>CAVXOZ010000009.1:0-662908 GCA_963763505.1 uncultured delta proteobacterium
GCCGCACGGCTCCGGCCAGGGAGAACTTGCCGCCGGTTCCGAGACGTTCATGGTCAGCTCCTTCGCGGTTGGTCGCGTGCCGCAAGCAACGTGTAGGCCAGCATGACAACCCGCTCCCGGCGGTTCGACCCGAGGTGCCCGCGCGCACACGGCGATCGGGGATCAGCGCCAATGAAAGGGGTCCCATACGCATCACCAGTTGGGTGGGTGCTACGGGTTCGAGCGGGAGAGCGGGAGCTGTCGAGCGACGGCATCTTTCGCACGTCGCCTTTGCACGCTGCCAAGACAATCTGAACGCGATGAGCGCTTGCGAGTTCGGAGATTCCGCGGAACTGCGCCTTGGTTAGCCATGTGCCCGCCTGGCATGCGCTGTGCTGGCTGCGCCGTTCGGACCAGCCAAGGACCCACGACGATCGCATGCCCCCGCGCGGAGGTCCGCCCGGGTCGAGCGATTCCCATCATGCACGAGGCGGAACCATGCAGAAGATGAACACCGTAGTGGCTGTGTACGGCACGCATCCCCAGGCCGAGGAGGCGCTGCGCGCTTTCCAGCACACCGGCTTCGACATGAAGAAGCTGTCGATCGTCGGAAAGGACTACCACACCGAAGAGCACGTCATCGGCTTCTACAACGCCGGCGACCGCATGAAGTTCTGGGGAAAGCGTGGGGCCTTTTGGGGCACCTTCTGGGGCATGCTGTTCGGCTCGGCTCTCTTCCTCATCCCCGGCGTCGGGCACCTCATGGTGCTGGGGCCGCTGGCGGAATCGATCGTCGGCGCCCTGGGTGAAGGCGCCGTGATTGGGGGTCTCACGGCGCTCGGCGCCGGCCTCTACAGCATCGGTATCCCGAAGGACAGCATCCTAGAACGAGACCGCGCTCAAAGCCGACCAGTTCGTCGTTGTCGCGCATGGCACCGTAAACGACGTGACCAGTGCGAAGCGGATCCTCGAGAGAACGGGCGCCCTTTCGGTCGATGAGCATCGCGTGTCCGGCCCCGTATGACGGCAGCATCACGGGGCTCCGGGAAGAACACTGATGGCCGCCGACATCCTCATCTACCGCCCTAGTCTGTGAAGACTCGACGCTCGACGACGAAGAGACAAGGGCATCCGCGGCCGTCGACGAGTCCGCTGGGCGACGGATCCGTCAGGCCACCGCGCGCATGGGCACGGGGTCGAGCCCTCGCACGCTCTATACCGTTGGACATTCGACGCGGTTGGCGGGCGAGTTCGTCGCCATGCTTCGCGAATTCGGGGTAACTCGGCTAATCGACATCCGACGTTTCCCGCGGTCGCGGACGAACCCGCAGTTCAACGTCGAAGTGTTGCCGGAAGCACTGCGCGGTGCGGGGATCAGCTACGTCCATCTCAAGGCACTCGGCGGCCGTCGTGACAAGAGCAAGAGCGTGAAAGAAGACACGAACGCCGGCTGGGAGCGACGGCCATTCCACAACTAGCCGACTATGCACAGACCGCCCCCTTCGCCGAAAGCCTGTGCAATCTGCTCGAGATGGCGTCGCGTGAGACGTGCGCAATCATGTGCGCGGAGGCTGTCTGGTGGCGCTGTCATCGGCGAATCGTCACCGACCACGTGCTCGCGCACGGCGTGCCAGTGGTTCATCTACTCGCGGGAGGAAAGAGCCAGCCGGCCACGTTGACTCCCTTCGCCATCGTCGGCGCCCACGCACGTGTCTCGTACCCTCCTGCGCACGCGGTTCGCGATAATGGTGCAGAGATTGCTCGCAGCGCGCGCATGGTCCGTTCAGCGTTCCGTAGCGGTGACCACGTGAGCTGGAACTCGGAAGCGGGACGCGTGAAGGGTGTGATCAAGAAGAAGCTCGTCGCAGCTACCAAGCTCAAGGGCTACACGGTTCGGGCGTCCGAGAAAGAACCCCAATACGTCATCGTGGGCGACAAGACGGGTCACGTCGCGGTGCACAAGGGGTCGGCGCTGCGCAGGCTACGCAGCCGGGTTCCGGCGGCGCGTGATTGAACCGCACGCTGACCGCGAGGCACGGTCTTTCGCGCCATACGAGTCGGAACGCCTCGTGCAGCAGGACTCCTCGGACGCTTTGGAGCGGGTGGCTCGTCGAGCACCGCCAGCGCGCCGCAGGCTGATCACCTCGGATCGGCCCACTTGGATGGTCGCGTGGTCGCGTAAGTCGGTGGCCAAACGCGCTCGCCCGCGCCTTCACGGCCGCGAGCCGGTTCCTCGGACCGTGGTAAGCGCGCAAGTCCTTCAGGCTTCATCGCGCCGCATGTCCCGCTTCAGCACCAGCTGCAAGGTGGCCCAGGCGATCGGCAGGGAGCCGACGAAGAGGAAGGTGAAATCCGCGACGATGCGGATCCATTCCAGCGTGTGGTACGTGCCTCCCATGAGGAACTCCAGGCGCCGCGCGTGCCAGTAGCCGTTCACCATCGTGTCCCAAAGCTGGAGTACGCCAGCGGGAAAGAGGTCTAGCAGCACCATGAGGCCCAGGCCGATGTTCAGGCCCCAGAAGCCGCGGCGGATGTGTTTCTCCGCTCGGTTCCACGCGGCGTCGGAATAGATCGAGCGCAGGCAGAACACGAGCACGCCCAGGGCGAGCATGCCGAAGACGCCGAACATCGCGGCATGGCCGTGGTTCGGCGTGAGCGTGGTGCCCATCTCGAAGTAGGAGACAATGGGCAGGTTGATGAGGAAGCCGAAGATGCCCGCTCCCACGAAATTCCACACGCCCACGGCGATGAGGAACCTGATGGCCCAATCTGCCCGGACACGAGCGTCCGGCCGCAATCGGAGCAGACCTGGTCCTTGAAACGGATGAAGTCCCAGGCGTCCAGGGTGAGGAGCGTGAGCGGGACGACCTCGAGGGCGCTGAAGCAGGAGGCGAGGCCCATGTTGAGGGTGCTCTGCCCTGTAAAGTACCAGTGGTGTCCGGTGCCCACGATGCCGCCACCCAAGTAGAGGATGGCATCCAGGTAGATCACGCGCGTGGCGGATGAAGATGTGACCAGCCCCATCTGGTAGAACATGACCGCGACGAGGACCGTGGCGAAGAGCTCGAAGAAACCCTCCACCCACAAGTGGATGATCCAAAAGCGCCAGTTGTCGATGATGGCGAAGTTGGTGTGTGGCCCGTAGAACAGGGCCGGTAGATAAAAGACCGGGATGGCGGTGGCCGCCAGGAAGAACAATAATGGCAGATCGCCTTGGTCGCCTTTGCGGATAGCGGGCCGGAGCGCGCGAAACATGAGAAAGAGCCAGAAGGCGAGCCCTGCGGCCAGGAGCAGCTGCCAGAAGCGGCCGAGATCGAGGTATTCGCTGCCCTGGTGCCCGAACCAGAACCAGAGGTGGCCGAGCCAGTTCCGGATACCCGCCATTTCGCCGAAGAGACTGCCGAAGACGACGATGACCAGCGCGCACAGGAGCACGATCGCGCCGAGCCGCTGTCCCTTCGGTTCTCCGCCACCGACGATCGGCGCGAGGAAGAGGCCGCCCGCCACCCAGGCGGTGGCGATCCAGAAGATGGCCAGCTGGAGATGCCAGGTGCGAGCCAGGTTGTAGGGCAGCAGCCTGGCCATGTCGAAGCCGTAGAAGGTGCCGGGATCCACGCGGTAGTGGGCGATGACGCCGCCGAGAGCCGCCTGTGCGAGGAAGAGCAGGGCGACCACGGCAAAGTAGAGCCCGAGCACCCTCTGGCTGGGAGTGAGCCGCCATGCGCTGAGCCGCCCCTCATGAGCATGCGTATTCCGCGAGGCGCCCCAACCGAGGAAGTCATATTTCCCGAAGAACGTGAGGATGAGGCCCAGCCCGCCGAGTAGCGAGATCAGGCTCATGGCGCTCCAGAAGTAGGCGGAGGCCGTGGGGACGTTGCCGGCCTGGGGATCGTATGGCCAGTTGTTGGTGAAGGAGTAGTCCGTGCCGGGGCGGAGCGCGGTGGTAGCCCAGGCCGCCCATGCGAAGTAGGCGTCGAGGTGGTCCAGCTCCAGCTCGCCGTGGATGAAGCCTTTCGGAAGGCCCGGCGCGGCTTGTCGACCCGCGAAGTAGGTCTTCCACTCCGCGTTCTGGGCCTCGAAGGAGGCGGCCTCCACGTCCGAGAACAGCAGCGTTCCCGTGGTGGCGTCGTAGGTATTTCGCTTGAGCCGCCCCTTCAGCTCCGCGTCGATGGCGCCGGCCTGCGCGGCATCGAGCTCCTTGAAGGGCGTGTGGTACTTGGCCTGGGCCAGCACGTCCCGCCCGATCTCCACGGTGCGGTGCAGATACTCCGCCGAGTAGTCCGGCCCCAGATAGGCGCCGTGCCCCCAGAGCGTGCCGTGCTCCATGAGGCCGTACTTGAGGAAGACTTCCTGCCCCTGCAGGATGTCCTCGTTACTGAAGAGGGTCCTGCCCGCGGCATCGAGCACCTTCGCAGGGATGGGTGGCGCGCCCTGGTACGTCTTCGTGGTCACGAGGCAGAGCAGCGCGAAGCCGCCTGTCATGACCATCAGGACGGCGCGCCTCCACCAAGGGGAAAGTGGAGTCCGATTGAGATCAAGCCGGTCGTGGGACATGGCACCTCGCGTTGCGTCGGGGGTGAGCGACATCTCAATCGCCGCCGGAGTGCCCGTGCGCGTCGGTCGCCTTGCCGCGGAACGTGCGGAACAGGTAGGCGAAGTAGACGAGGACCAGCACCATGGCCGCTGCCCAGTACCCGATGCCGATCTCGAGCCCGTGCGGAGGCGACGCGCACGAAACGTCGAGGCTGTACGCAGGGTCGAGCGTCGAGCGGAGGATCGTCGGGAAGAGCGCCGCGGCAGTCGCGACGAGCAGGAGCGCAACGTACGCGCACGACGAGAGGAAGGCCGCACGCGGGCGACCCTTCCCGAGAGACCGCAGGACCAGCACGCCGGCCGCTAGCGCGCCGACCGGCGCGGGCCAGACCCACGGTCGTCGCACCACGGGCTCGAAGAATCCCGGCACGTAGACGAGCGTGAGTGCCGAGACGACCACGACGAGGAAGAGCGCCGCCTGATAGGCGTGACGTGCCCAGAAGACGGACCGCGCATGGATCGTCCCCTCGGTCTTCCACGCGAGGAAGGTGGCCCCGTGGCCCGCGAGGACGATGAGCGCGAAGACCCCCATCGCGACCGTGTAGACGCCGAGCGCACCTCTGCGCCCTCCGAAGAGGTCCTCATGGAAGTACCCGGTGCCGTTGAGGGGGACGCCCCGGATGACGTTGCCCAGAGCGACGCCGAGCACGACGGCCATCGTCGCGGAGGACCCCGTGAAGACGACGTCGAAGCCACGACGCCACAGCGGGTGTTCGAGCTGGTCCCGCAGCTCGATCGAGAGTCCGCGCAAGATGATGAGCCACAAGACGATCATGAGCGGCAGATAGAGCCCGCTGAAGGCCGCGGCGTACGCCCGGGGGAAGGCGAAGAAGAAGACGCCCCCCGCGGCGATGAGCCACACCTCGTTGCCGTCCCAGTAGGGCCCGATTGCGCCGATCACGGTCCGGCGCTCCTGCTCCGTCCTGGCCACCAGGAAGTGCACGATGCCGGCGCCGAAGTCGAAGCCGTCGAGAACGGCGTACGTCGTCAGCATAAACGCGAGGGCTGCGAACCATGCGGTGGGCATCAGGACACCCCCGCGAGAGGCGCGACAGACCCCGCCGGGCCTCGTGCAATCGCCTTGCCCACGAGACCGAGGTATGAGAAGCCGACCACGAAGTAGAGCCCCATGAAGCCCAGCGTCGAGAAGACGACATCGCCCGAGTGCACGGTGGGGGACGTGCCGTCGGCGGTCCGCAACAGCCCGTAGACGACCCACGGCTGGCGACCGAGCTCGGCGACCATCCAGCCCGCTGTCGTCGCGATGAACGGGAAAGGGAAGGCAAGCATGAGCGCCCACAGCACGCTCCGGCGTTCGAGGAGCGTGCGACTGAAGAAGAGCAAGAAGGCGGCGAGCGCCATCAGGCCGAGGAAGAGCGTCCCGAGGCCTGCCATGATGTGGTAGGCGAAATACAGGAGCGCGATGTTGTCGGGCCACGTATCCTTCGGGTAGTCGTTCAGCCCGTGGACGGTCGCGCCGAACGAGCCATAGGCCAGAAACGAGAGCACGTCCGGGACCACGACGGGGTTCTCCAGGCGCTGCTCGGCGACGTTGGGCTGGCCGAAGATGGCGAGGTCTGCGCGCTCTGCGCTAGCGAACTTCCCTTCCATGGCGGCGAGCGCGACGGGCTGGTGTGTGGCGACGAGCTTGCCGTGCTGGTCACCGGTCGGGAATATCTGTAGCGCACACGCGACCAGTCCGGCCGTCACGCCGAGGCGCAACGCACGCCCCGTGTGCCGAGGGTAGAGCTTCATGAGCGCCCAGTACGCCGTGACGGCGTTCACCGCGAACGCGCCGGTGACGACGGCCGCCGTCATGGTGTGCAGGTACTCCCAGATTGCCCAGGGGTTCGTCAGGTAGGCCCAGACGTCGGCAAGCTGGAAGGCGCCGCGGTCGTCCGTCACGAAGCCCACGGGGTGCTGCATGAAGGCGTTCGTGACGATGATGAAGTAGCCCGAGAGCCACGAGCCGAGGAAGACCATCATTGCCGCGAAGAAGTGCATGCGCGGCCCGAGCTTCTTCTCGCCGAAGAGAAGCAGACCCAGAAACGCCGACTCGGCGAAGAACGCGAAGAGCCCCTCGAGAGCGAGCGTGAACCCGATGACGCCACCCGTGGCGCCGGAGAAGCGCGCCCAGTTGGTACCGAACTGGAACTCGAGCGGGATGCCCGTCACGACGCCGACAGCGAAGGTGAGGCCGAAGACGCGCGCCCAGAACCTCGCAAGGTCGTTCCACTCGGCATCGCCAGTGCGGAGGGCCATCCCCTTCATGAGCACGATGAGGAGTGCGAGCCCCATCGTGAGCTGAGGAAACAGGTAGTGGAAGGTGACAGTGAAACCGAACTGCAGCCGGTCCCAGGCGAGTACGTTCGTGGCTGTCATGGGCTGTCGATGACGCTCAGGAAAGGGATGGGTAGGCCTGGGGAGGGCAGCGCCTGCGCCCCTCAGCATGATTCGTGCTGAGCTCTCGCAGTTTCGCGATCATGTGATCGCTCGGCCCCGCGCCCTTGCGCGGCCTTCCACGCGGACGCGGACGAGGCTCCTCCATGGGGATGGTCACGCGATCGAGCGCGGCGCTGACCGAATGGACCTCGCGTGGCACCGGGGTAGGCCTCGATGAGAAGCTGCTCGACGTGCTGGTGCTGCGAGATATACGCCTCGCCCATAGCGTGACCGACCCGCTCGAAGCTCGAACGCGAGTACGGCAGCCGTCCCAGCTCGCGTGCGGTGGCTTCGGCCGCGCGCCGGATGCCAGGGAAGGCTTGTGGCCCCGACCACGGTGCCTACCGTTCCGCGAGGATCTTTGCGCTTCCCCGCTTCGTACGACCGGGTGCATTCGGCAAGAGCGGACGGCACGCCCGCTCCTTACACCCAGCGGGCTCGGACCGCCCGCGTTGGCTGATTGTTCAGCGTCGATAAGGCCGCGCACGCCGCCGCGGCCCCCTGCCTGGGCTGGCGGCGTTCGATAGCCGCGTCTTGGCGCGCACGCCGAACAGGAGTGCCCGTGCCCCGCATTCTGCCAACGGCAGTCGGCATTCCGCAACACACGGCCCGATGCGTTCGCCAGCGTACCACGCCATGACGAGGACCTTTGCCCCAGTGGCCATCGGGCATGGTGCGTGCCAGGCGACTGGCTGACGCCGATGCGAAAGGTCCGGCTACCGCGCACGAGGGTGTCCCCCGTCTGAAGAAGTTGTGCAACCGCGTCATGCGGATCCGCAGGTCCTTCCTGAACCCGCTCCAAGAACTGCGCCGCGAACGGGGTGGGCGCTAGGGTGAGCGGATCGTCGGGCGGGCGCTTTGACGGGGGACCCGCGAGCCGGGCGTCCTCTTCGGCCGGCCTGCGAGACGCCGGAGCGGGCGGCGGGCATGGCGGGGCTTGCCGTGAGCGCCGCGTCGCGAGAGCATGCCAGGTCGGGGATGCGCCGTGCTTGAGACCATGACGGCCGATGGAACTCTTGGAGGGGATCGATCCTTTGCACGCATCCGTGGGAACCGGATCGTGGAGGTGCACGTTCGTCGCCTTGCCGATCTCGATGACGTAGCCGCCCTCAAGGTGCAAGTCGCCGCCGCCATTTGTCGAGCGGGCCCTGGCGCCGTGATCTGCGCCGACCACAGGTTCGGGTCACCGCTGTCGAGCGAGGTGGCGGACGCATGGTCGTGCGTCATGCGGAGGAATGACGGCCATGTGGTGCGCCGCGGACTGCTGCTCGAGCCCTCGAACGCGATGTACAACCTGCAGCTCGAGCGCGTCGTACGCTGTGCCGGCAATAGCTCGCGGCGCTTCTTCACGGGCATCGACAAGCTGCGCGACTGGGTGGGCGAGGCACTCAGCGGGTCGGAGCGCGGAGCACTCGGCGACCTCTTCGCCGGCGGCTTGTAGCTCATCGCGTGAAGCGCACGCTGGCCGAGCCGCGTCGTCGTGAGCGACAACTGGGCGACGGGCTCCTCGGGCGCGCGCCGCCGCGGGCGGGCCCGCCGCATACTTCCATTCCGCCTCGCTCGCGAGGAATCCCCAGTTCCAGATGCGAAAGGTGAAGGCTTTGCTGCACGGGCACCTCACCTGAAAAGGACGACCCACCCGGCCCAGTCTCCGCACGTAGGGTGCGGGCAACGCCGGGCGAGTCGCGGCGCGAACGTAGCTCCAGCGGTCCCCTCCGACCAGGGAGAACTTGCCGCCGGTTCGGCTCGCTGTAGGATTGCCCGCCAATGGCCAGCCTCCGAGCCCAGCTCGACGCCCTCGCTGCAAATTTTGCAAATCAGAATCATGGAGACCCTTCAGGGTGCATCCCTGCACGAACTCGTCTCCAGCGGCGGTGAGGGGAACGTCGGCAACGGCCGTCGCACGCGGCTGGTCGCTGGCGGTGACGGTCAACCGGATCCCCTCTCCACTCCTCCCAAGGGGGGCAAGAACGGCCGGCTTCCCCGTCGTTCAGCGGAAGAGATTGCGAAGACGCTCGACAAGATCGTCCTGCTCGTGAAGACGCAGAAGAATGGCCTTCGTGCTGAGGAGATCCGCTCCAAGCTCGGCATGCAGGCGAAAGAGATGCCCCGCATCCTGAAGGAGGGCATCACGAAAAAGAAGCTGACGACCAAGGGTCAGAAGCGCGCGACAACGTACTTTGTTAAGTGACTGCCCGTCCGCCATGGCTGCCCGCGGAGCTGGCGGTGCACTTGGACGCCCACGAGTTCGTCCCGTACGTCGGTGACGTCGGCCCGCCTTCTTGCTGCGCAACCAAGCGCTCACTTTGCGGCGACGCTGATCGTCCCGTTGGTCGCGCCGGCGCCATAGGCTGCCCAATACACCTGCGTGGCGTCGACCGCGATCCCGGTGGGGCCATCCTGGTGCGCTGCGATGACCGTCGGGCTGTCGTTGCAACCGCCGGTCTCGCACTTGGCCACTCTGCCGGGGCCGGCGAGAGTTGGCCCTGAATTGGCGCTATCACCGGTCTCGGTCCAATACACGTTGTCGGCGTCCACGGCGATTCCTATCGCTCCGCTCAGACCCGAGGCGAGCGTGGTCGGACTGTTATTGCACCCGTTCTTCGCACACTTGAGGATCCGCCCGAGCCCAGTTCCGTAGCTGTCGACGATGTAGACGTTCGCATCGTCGAGCGCGATTTGGCGGAGCTGAGAGACAGCGCCAGGGAGGGTCGTCCCGCTCGGATCTGTGATGGGCGGCCCGTCCCTCGAGTCCGTCACGAGCGTCGTCACGCTGCTGCTGCATCCACGGATGGCGCACTTCATGAGACCCCCCAGCTCGACGGCCCAGTAGATGTTCGCGGCGTCTACCGCGATGCCCGTCGGAGGTTCATTGGACGCCAATGAGGCCAACGTGGTGGGGGTCGCGCAACCTCCGAGGGAGCACGCCATGACTTCCGTATTGTCGTACGTCGTCCAGTAGGCGTTGGACCCGTCCACGGAGAGTGCATAGGCGAACCCCGTCGCGAGCACCGTTGGGGCGTCGATGCATCCGCCGAGGGGGCACGTGAAGAGATGCGCGTAGCCCGTCGGGTCGCTCGATAGCGGCGTTACGTCGTTCCAGTAGACACCGCCCGCTCCCAACGCGAAGGGCGGGGTGGATCCCGATGGGCCCTGCCGTCGCCCGGACGCGAGGACTGTCGGACGGTCATCGCAGCCCGCAATGGCGCATTTCATGACTTGCCCGTCGGTGTACGGTTCGGCCTCCTTGCCACCGGTGGGCGACGGCGCGGTCCCCAAGTTGACCCAGTAGACGTTCGTTCCATCCACCGCGAGCGAGGAGGGCATGTGTTGCCCCGTCGCAAGGACGCCCGTGGCCACCCCCTTGCCGCCTGCGCCTATGCCGGCATCCGGAGAAAGGCCGCTTCCGACCGTGCTTCCCCCGCAACCCAACCCCCCGATCAAGCCGAGTGCGATGGCGACCGCGGACAGGCGACAGTTCATCTTCTTCGCGGTCCTGAACGTGTTGATGCAGAGCGTCGGTTCGGCCGCGCTCCAAACCGTCGTCGTGACTCCTTCTTGTCTCCTCGAGAAAGGTCCGGTGCGCGCCATGCTCGGCGAGCATAGCTGACGGTCGTGCTGGCCGTGGCCACTGCCCTCGCCCCGAAGACCGGCGAATCCAACGGCGCCCTGGTCGCGACCCTGTGCACCAACGTGCCCGCGAAATGGGGGCGGCCGCGGAGGCGGAGCTAATCGGGTAGGGGCTGACGGGCTTTTCCCCGTCAGGCCCCTCCCACACCACCCGGCATGCGGGTCCGCACCGGGCGGTTCGGAGAGTTGAGGTTTACGTGGCGAGCCTTGGCAGGCCGAGATCGGCGTAATGGCGCCCGGGCAGGGCGATGTTGATCGCCATGCCCGAGTTTCTCCACCAGCTTCGTGCGTTGCCGGCGACCTTGGCGGCAGCGCTCGCGGAGAGCCCCCGCGCTCGCAGCTCGCGATAAATCGTGGGCCCGCGTTTCCACTGCTTGAGCTGAATCGCGCGCAGACGGTGGCGTATCCACTTGTCGAGGACGCGGAAGATCTTCGGCGTGTCGGCGAGGCGGAAGTACTCCTTCCACCCGACGAGATAGCCGCGCAACTCCGCGACGACGGTTGGGATGCTTCGGCCGCGGGTCCGTGCCGTGATGGTCCGGACCCGCTGCTTCATCGCCACCAAGGCCTTAGAGCCCATCCCGGTAGGCCGGTAGTTCCATGTGTTCCATGAAGGTCCATCTGCGACCGATCGTTGCCACGAACTTTTCCATCCGCGCGTGCTCAGGCGAGTTGGCGTGGCATGGGACTGGTAGAGCGTGGGGATGGGTGGCGGATTCCGGACGTGCTTTGGTCGCAGATCGAGCCGTTGATTCCGTCGGGCAAGCCGCATCCGCGCCCCGACCAGCCGATCGATCTCCCGGCGTATCTTGGTCGCGTCCGGCTCGAGGGCGGCGATCTGCTTCTCTCCCTCCCCCGGTCTCCTGACGGTGCTGGAGCGCGGAGATCGGCAACGACGCGGAAGACCAGCTCCGGCGTGATCGCGGCCTGGATCCAGGCGATCACCTGCTCGTTCACCTTCACGAGCGGTCGCCGCAGGGTGTTGGTGCACACCTCCGGGCCGCGCTGCCGGTGGTAACCGCACTGATAGACGTGGATCGACTCCTTGCCATGTCGCCCGTTGCTTACGATGATCGGTCCACCGCACTCCGCGCAGCGTCCGATGCCGGACAACAGGTGGCGCGGAAGGCGACCCCGGTGCTTGGCGCCACCCTCGCGGCGAGTGAATCGCGCCTGCACCGCAAACCAGAGTTCGTCGTCCACGATCCGAAGCTCCGGGACCTCGACCCGGACGCGATCCGCGTCATCGGCTGCGCGTCGCACGCGCACCTTCGTGCCAAGCGAGTACGTCTTCTCGAATTCGCCCCACGCGATCACTCCCCGGTGGCGCTCTCGTCTGAGGAGCGGGCGGATGACCGACGTTGACCACGACCCAGTCCCGCGTGAGCCTGCCAGCGGCGAGGGATCAAGCGGGAGTTCAAATCTCGCGCGATCCGTTTCAGACCCCACCCCGAGTCGTACGCCCTAAAAATCCCGCGGACGATCTCGGCCTGTTCGGGGTCGATCCGGTACTCCGTGCGAACGTGCTTCTCGCCCTCGTAGACCTTCAGGTTCTCGTATCCGAGCAGCTCGACGAGCAGGAAGTACACGAGGTAGTACCGTGGCAAGTGCGCTCCGGCGCGCACGACAGCATCAACGGGGCCGCGGATGTGATCCTTCACATGAAGGCGATCCTCTCGGGCCGCTGTTCTCGCGCGTATCCGCTATCTGCTGCTTCGGCCCGAATCCGACGCCGAGATATTGTCCCATCTGACCGACCACGGCGCTAAGCACTATTATGAACTGACTCGCAAGCGCGCTGTGAGCGACAGCCTTCGTGTCAATGCAGGAGCCGGCGCGCCCTAGCTGCTAGCCTTGCAACCGACCCAGACGCAACCGGGCGGCACCGCCACCGTCTTCGTCCGGCTCCCTACGGAACGAGAGCGCGATCCGGGAGGAAACCGGCCGGCTGTACCTCTACCTCGACGAAAGCATCATCGAGGTCGGGCCGCGAAAGATGTTCGGCGTGGGAGCGCTGCTGACCACCGTTCCCGTGTCACCGGCGGTCATCGCCAGCGCCTTGCAAGCCTTGCATGAAGACGCGGATCGCGATCCCTCGGCCGCGCGGTACACGAGACTTGCCGCGCGCCTCGACGAGGGGACGCTTGCCCGCGGGCACTTCCACGCGTCCGAAGACAGTGCGAACGGGCACAGTCATTTAGCAAGGGCCATCGCTGAGCACGTTACGGGGAACTTTACGTTCTCGTTCGGGGACCTCAGCGCCGGGGCCAACAGAGCGGCCTATCGCCGCCATGCGTTGCGCGCGCTCTACACCTCCTGTACACGCGTAAGCCGGTCGCCTGCACCTTTGAGCGACGCACAGGGCTAACTGTGGACAGCGCGAACGTCTTGCTGGAGGAGATGCGCGGCAATCTCGACCCCTGCGCCTACGAGCAGGCGCTAATGCGAACCTACTACCCGGATATCACCGTCGAGGTTGGCGACAAGAGCCACCCGGGCCTGCAGGTCGTCGACATGCTTCTTTGGTCGATGGGCCAGGAATCTTCTTTCCCGGCGGCAAGAAGGCCAAATGGGCGGAGCGCTGTGGCCTCTTCAAATGGTCGGACGCGGCCATCCCCGAAGCACCCATGCGCTGGGTACGATGCAAGGTGAACTGCCGGAATCCGATGTTCGCGGAGGAGCCCGATCATGTGGTCGCCTACCCGGTGACGATCGACGAGCTCGTCGCGGACCAGGAGGATATGACCGCCGCCAACGGCTACGCCGCGGCGGAACGCGTGCTGCGCCGCGTTGCCGTCAATCCGCTGCCAGGCCACGCGGAGCACCTTCGTTCCATGGTCGCGGATGCCCTGCGGGGTCTCGAGCGGCCGCACCAGGTCGGCCCGGACGAGATTCGCCGCCTTGCGCGCGCCTTCATCCGCGTGTTCGACACGGTTCCCGTCTACCGGGGCATGCTGGGCAATGATGCGCACCCGCAATGGCTTCGGCTGCTGCGCGCGAAGCGCTTCCTCGGGCTCCCGCTTCGCACGGACATCCCAGGTGGACAGCTGGCAGCCGAAGTCCTCGCAAATGCGCGGCGCGCGTTCGTCGAGGACCAGCCCGAGCAGTACGGTCTACCGGCCTCCTGAAGCACGCCGAGGTGGCTGGCGGCGACCCTTGTCGTCACGATGCCGACGCCGGATGCTCCTCGCATGTCCCACGATCCGTATGCGATGGAGCGCTTCCTCCTTCCCAACATCCACGGCGAAGGCCACGTCTTCGACGCCATGCTCGATGACGTCACGCGGCAAATTTCGCATCTCACGGCTCTGTGGGCGTCCTACAAGAACGATCCCGAATTCGATCATGAGCACGCGGACTCGCTCATCGATGAAGGTGCGAGCGCGCAAGCCTTACAGACGGACATCGCCGAGATTGCGCTTACGGCGGTCTTTCATTGGGTCGAGCGTCGATGCACCGGTCTGCTTCTGAACAAGGCGGGCACCGGCAGCAAAGACGAGGATCGCAAGCTCGCGAAGGAGGGCTTCCCCGAGAAAGTGACGTTGCTTGCGGCCCGCGGTGTCGACCTCACGACGTTGCCGCAGTATGGCCGCATCAACGGCGTGTTGCGCCCGTTCGCAAATTCCTGGAAGCACCAGGAAGGCCCGAACAAGCCCCTGCTCGATGCTCTCGGCCTGCCGGAACAAGGGCACTACGACCTGCTCGACGACGACGCGATCCGCGCAGGACTCGCCGAGAAGGCCGGCCTCGACGCGAACGCCGACATGGCCCGGATCGTGCGGGCCTACGCTGATCTGGCAACCAAGTTCCTGCTTGGCATGTACCACCTCGCCTATCCACGCCCCGCGAAGTAGCTGGCCACTGCTCCTTCTAAAGACGGCCGTTCCGCTTGCGGCCGGACAGGCCCGCGTCACACTTTTGCGATGCTCACCTCGCTTGCCCGTCCCAACTGAACCACCGATGCGAACTGGCTCAAGGCGGCTTCCCGAGGCGATCGCCTGAGCACCGCGCAGCGAGCGGCCGCGCTCGCGCATGTCGCGGATATCGACACGGTCGACGGCCAGGCGATCACCGCGATGGATCACCAAGCGGTCTGGCGCCAGGTGACCTTCCCGGCGACGCCCCCATGACCACCCCACCGAACACAGACGAACGAATCCCGCGCGGCACCCTCCAGAGGCGTCTGGAGCGCGTCCTCAGTCCTGGCCGCGAAACGCTTCGAGGGCTTCTGCGCTGGTCATCGTGCGTCCCCTCGTGATGCCGGTCATACGATGTCCGTGCGCCTCGACATAGTCGTACAGGGTCTCGCCGCTCGCACCGCGCGACACGCGATGAAAGTCGAAACCGGATGGGTGTCGACTCGTCTCGACCACCGAGCCTACGCCCACCCCACCTCGGACAATCCGTACAAGGTCCCCCGTTTAGATTACCATTTTCCGATAGCGTAGCCGTCCCTCGATGGCGGTGAGCCGGGCCTGACGCTCGGTCATCTTCGCGACGAGCGCGGGGATCGCAGCACCACCGGAGGCGACGGCCTCGGCAAGGTTTAGGCCTCGGCCCGGAGCTGAGGGGCCTCGTCGGACTCGGCGGCCTCCCGCGTCCTTCCCCCGGTAGTCATCCAATCAGCTCGACGATGCTCCTTCGAACAGTTTCGAAGAAGTGGCTTGCGCATTGATTCGAATTTGTTAGAAGCATTAGGTGCCATCGAAGCTCGATCGACACGCCGAGCAGCTCAGCGCGCTCGGCCACCCGATTCGTCTGTCGATCCTTCGCTTCGTCGTCCAGGGCGGCGCCGAGGGCACGCCCGCGTTCGAGATCCAGCAGCACGTCGACCTTCCCGCATCGACCCTCAGCCATCACCTGAAGCGTCTCGTCGACGCCGACCTGCTGAAGGTGCGTAACGAAGGCACCTTCCATTACTACGCGCCCGAGTTTCCATCTATCCGAGCTCTCACCGACTACGTCTGGGAAGACTGCTGCAAGCGCGGCAAGGCGAAGTGCTGCTGACCGCGCGCCCTCGACCAATCGATTTCGAAAGGAACCCCTGATGCCCACCGTTCGCGTCTTCGATCCGCCCATGTGCTGCTCCACTGGCGTCTGTGGCCCCTCGGTCGACCCCGAGCTTGCTCGCTTCACTGCCGACCTCGACTGGCTGAAGAAGCAGGGAGTCCAGGTCGAGCGCTACAATCTCTCGCAGCAGCCGGGCGCGTTCGCATCGAACGTCGTCGTCAAAGATGCGCTGAACGCGCGTGGAAACGGCTGCCTGCCAATGGTCGTCGTCGACGAACGTATCGCCGTCGAGGGCGCATACCCGTCGCGCGACACGCTCGCGGCTCTGGCCGGCGTCGTCGTCCGAAAGCTCGAGACCGCGCCCGTCTCGGGCGGCTGCTGCGGCCCCGCCACCAAGGCTCCGAACAAGAGCGGCTCGAGCTGCTGCTGAGGGCTTCGTGACCCTCGTCGACCGCGCTCCGCGTCACCTCTTCTTCACCGGCAAGGGCGGTGTCGGTAAGACGTCGGTCGCCTGCGCGACCGCGCTCGCTCTCGCCGAGCGCGGTCGGCGCGTGCTCCTCGTGAGCACCGATCCGGCGTCGAACCTCGACGAGGTCCTCGGCACACCCCTCGGCGCGGCGCCCACCCCAGTTATCGGCGTGGCGAACCTGCTCGCGATGAACATCGACCCGGAGGCTGCGGCACAGGCGTATCGCGAGCGCATCGTAGGTCCCTATCGCGGCGTGCTCCCGGATGCGACGGTGCGAAGCATCGAAGAGCAGCTCTCGGGAGCGTGCACCGTCGAGATCGCGGCCTTCGACGAGTTCTCCAAGTTGCTCGGGGATGCGGCCGCAACGGTGGAATTCGATCACGTCGTCTTCGATACGGCGCCCACGGGTCACACGCTGCGCCTTCTGGAGTTGCCCGCTGCTTGGACCGGCTTTCTCGAGTCGAACGCCGGCGGCAGCTCGTGCCTCGGTCCCCTTGCTGGCCTTAAGGCCCAGCAGGCGGTCTACGACGCCTCACGCCGCGCGCTTGTCGACGCCGATCGCACGGCGCTCGTGCTGGTGAGTCGCCCCGAAGCCACAGCCCTGCGCGAGGCGGATCGCACGCGATCCGAGCTCGCAGCGCTCGGCGTTCGCCGTCAGGAACTCGTGCTCAACGGCTTGTTCGAGGGCACCGACTCGCGCGATCGGTTCGCCGTCGCGCTCGAGGCGCGTGGCAGGGAGGCGCTCGCGAAGATGCCGGTTGGGCTCGCGTCCCTGGCGCGGACCGAGCTGCCGCTGATGCCTTTTGGGCTCGTCGGCCTCGACGCCGTGCGGGCCTTGTTCAAGGCCGACAAGGGGGCTCGGGCCGTATCGCTCGAAGAAGCGCGGGCCCCGTCCTTGCCCGCCCTCGGCTCGTTGCTCCCTGAGCTCGAGCGGGCCGGTCGCGGCGTCGTCATGACCATGGGAAAGGGAGGCGTCGGCAAGACCACGGTAGCGGTGGCGATTGCCGCGGCACTGGCCGAGCGCGGTCACCTCGTCCGCCTCACGACTACCGATCCGGCGGCGCACGTCGCGGAGGTGCTCGGCAGCCCGCTCCCGAACCTCCAGGTGAGTCGCATCGACCCCGAGGCTGAAACACGCGCCTACGTGGAAGAAGCGATGCGGACGGCTGGGGAGTCCCTCGATGCGGCCGGGCGAGCGCTTCTCGAAGAAGACCTGCGGTCGCCATGCACCGAGGAGGTGGCGGTTTTCCGGGCGTTCGCGCGCGTCGTGGACGAGGCCGAGCGCGGCTTCGTCGTCATCGACACGGCCCCGACCGGGCACACGCTGCTCCTGCTCGACGCGGCCGAGGCCTACCACCGCGAGGTCCTCCGGACGGCGGGCAATGCCCCCGAGGAGGTCCGTCGCCTGTTGCCCCGCCTGCGAGACCCCGCGTTTACCCGCGTCCTGCTTAATCACGCTGCCCGAGGCCACTCCGGTGCACGAGGCAGCGGCGCTGCAACGCGATCTCGAGCGTGCGGAAATCCGTCCGTTCGCGTGGGTGATCAACCAGAGCCTCTCGCCGCTCACGGTCTCTGACCCCGTCTTGCGTCAGCGCCGGGCCCAGGAGGCGCGCTATCTGCGCGAAGTGACCGACCTGGCGACACGCACAGTACTCGTGCCCTGGAACCCCGAAGTCGCTCAGAACGGCCCCCGCCTCGATGCGCGGCCGGTTTCTGCCGAGGTCTCGCGATGACAACGCCCACGCTGCCCAAACGCGCGGTAGCCGAATTCGTCGGCACCGCTTTCCTCCTCGCCACCGTGGTCGGCTCGGGGATCATGGGCGAGCGCCTCGCCGGCGGGAACGTGGCGATCGCGCTCCTGGCGAACACCGTCGCCACCGGAGCGGGGCTGGTCGCCTTGATCCTGACGTTTGGGCCCGTCAGTGGGGCCCACTTCAACCCGGCCGTGACGCTCGCCGACGCGAGCCAGCGCGGTCTCGCGTGGCGCGATGTCCCCGTGTACTTCGCGGCCCAGGTTGCCGGGGCCTTCGCGGGGGTCGCAGTCGCGCACATCATGTTCAAAGAGCCGGCCCTCTTCTTCGCCTCCCAGCACGATAGGTCCGGCGCGTCGCAGCTCGTGAGTGAGTTCGTGGCCACCTTCGGCCTGCTCGCCGTCATCTGGGGCTGCGTCCGTCGAAGGCCCAACGTCGTCCCGTTTGCGGTCGGCGCGTACATCACGGCGGCCTACTGGTTTACTTCCTCGACCTCGTTCGCCAACCCCGCCGTGACCCTTGCCCGCGCGGCGAGCGACACCTTCGCCGGCATTCGCCCGGTCGACGCCCCTGGGTTCATCGTCGCGCAGCTCCTCGGGGCGGCCGCTTCGACGGCCCTCTTTCGGTGGCTCGTCCCGACGCTTCCGGAATACGCCCCGCGCGTCATGGAGCGCGTCCCCGACGCCACGCAAGGCGAAGAGCCCACGTGAACGCCCCGCCTGCGAGGGTCCCATGCGGCAGCTGTTGATCATCGGAGGGAGTGACGCAGGCATCAGCGCGGCCCTCCGTGCGCGCGAGGTGGACCCGACGTGGACCGTTCGCCTCGTCGTCGCGGATCGCTTCCCGAACTTCAGCATCTGCGGCTTGCCCTTCTACTTGAGCGGCGAGACGCCGCGCTGGGAGAGCCTCGCCCATCGGACGCGCCAGGAGATCGAGGACAAAGGCATCGAGTTGCTCCTCGACACCGTCGCCGAGCGCATCGATCCGGCCGGTCATCGTGTCCAGGTGCGCGAGGCCAGCGGGGCGGTCCGCGAGCTGACCTACGACCGCCTCGTGGTCGCTACGGGTGCCACGCCGGCGAAGCCCCCGATCCGGGGCCTCGAGTCGCCGTCCGTCTACCTCTTGCACACGATGGCGGACAGCTTCGCGGTGCACGAGCGCTTGTCTTCGGCGACGCCGAAGTCCGCGATCATCGTGGGCGCCGGCTACATCGGCCTCGAGACCGCCGACGCGCTACGGCATCGGGGTCTGGAAGTCACCGTGTTCGAGACCGTGGCCAACGTGCTCCAGACCGTGGACGCGGAACTCGGCCGACGGGTGCAGACGCAGCTCGAGCAACACGGCGTCCATGTGCGGCTGGGCGTCCCTATCGACACCGTCGAACGCGCGGGCCAAGGCGTCGCTGTCACGGACCGCGAGGGACGCCGCGTACAGGCGGATCTCGTGCTCGTCGCCACCGGCGTGCGCCCTTCCGTCGAGCTGGCTCGCGCCGCCGGCGCCCCGACCGGCGAGCGGGGCGCGCTGCGCGTCAGCCGCGCGATGGAGACCGGTCTGCCGGACGTCTACGCGGCCGGCGATTGCGTCGGGACGCACCATCGACTGACGGAGGTGGCGACGTACCTGCCGCTCGGGACCACCGCCCACAAACAGGGGCGCGTCGCGGGCGAGAACGCTGTTGGGGGCAACGCGCAATTCGAGGGCAGTCTTGGCACGCAGGCCGTCAAGGTCTTCGACCTCGTCGTCGGTCGGACCGGGTTCCGGGACGACGAGGCGCGCCGCTACGGCTTCGATCCTCTCACCACGGAGACGACCGCCTGGGATCACAAGGCGTACTACCCGGGCGCCACCGAGATCCGCCTCCGCGTGACAGGGGATCGCCGCACGGGCCGTTTGCTCGGCGCGCAGGTGCTCGGCGCGTACGGCGCGGAGATCTCGAAGCGCATCGACGTCTTCGCGACGGCGATCTTCCACGGCATGCGCGTCGCCGACGTCGAGCGCCTGGACCTCAGTTACACGCCGCCTCTCAGTAGCCCTTGGGACCCGGTTCAAGCGAGCTGCATGGACTGGGCGGGGTCGCATTCGGAAGGAAGACCATGAAGACTGTTCTGTTCGCGTGCATCCACAACGCCGGGCGATCGCAGATGGCGGCCGCCTGGTTCAACGCTCTGGCCGATCGCAGCAAAGCGACGGCGATCTCCGCGGGGACCGAGCCGGGCGCTCGCGTCCACCCCGAGGTACTCACCGCGATGCGCGAGGTCGGCATCGAGCTCGCGGGCATCGCTCCGCAGAAGCTCACCGACGGGCTTGCGGCGACTGCGTCGATCCTCGTCACGATGGGGTGCGGCGAGGCGTGCCCCGTCGTCCCCGGGCTCCGTCGCATGGATTGGCCGCTCGAGGATCCGAAGGGGAAGCCGGTCGAGCGCGTTCGAGAGATCCGCGACGACGTCCGCCAGCGTGTCGCCGACCTGCTTCGCGAACAGGGATGGGCAAAAGCGTAGGTACTGCTTGCCGTAAGGAAGTGAACCCATGGGCGCCTCCGACAGACCATTGAAGCGCGTGCTCTTCCTGTGCACCGGTAACTCGGCGCGTAGCCAGATGGCCGAAGCTCTCCTCCGCCACGTGGCAGGCAGGCGATTCGAGGCCTTCAGCGCTGGGACGGCGCCGCGGGAGAACGTCCATCCCGAAGCCCTCCAAACGCTCCGACGCAACAGCGTCCCCGTCGAAGGCCTTTCCACGAAGGACGTCGCCCGATTCGCGGGGGAGCGGTTCGACTACGTGATCACGCTGTGCGACCGCGCACGCGAACACTGCCCGCATTTCGACTTCGCCGAGACGATGCACTGGACGTTCGCCGACCCCGCGGCCATCACCGAGCCAGCGGATCGAAAGCGAGCGTTCGACGAGGTCTTCTCGGGGCTCTCGCAACGTGTGCGCTTCCTCATCATCGTCGACGAGAAGACGTAGCCCGATGCACCTCGAAGCCGCCTCGGACGGGACGTTCACCGAGATCGAAGCGCTCCTGGCTCGGCTGGATCTCCCGACCGCGGGTCTGCACGATCAGTTCCCAAGGGCCTACGTTGTCGCGATCGACCTCGGAGCCGTCATCGGATGCGCCGGCCTCGAGACCTACGGAACGGCCGGCCTTCTGCGGTCCGTCGCTGTCTTTCCACCCCATGCGAAGAGCGGCATTGGTCGCGCGCTGGTTGCGGACCGCTTGGTGGCGGCGAGGAGCCAGGGGCTTGAAACCGTGTATCTTTTGACAACGACCGCCGCCGACTTCTTTGCGCGCCTGGGCTTCTTCCCAACGGACCGCGCTGGGGTTCGGCCTGCCTTGGGGTCGTCCCCGGAGTTCGCGCGCGTCTGCCCGGCGTCCGCGGCGTGCCTGAAATTCGCGCTCTGAGGCCGCGACGCTTAGGACTGAGAGCGCATGGCTTTCAGCTTGGCCGCGGGATCGGCCTCGGCGTCCCCGCAGCAGCAGTCCGGGGGCTGCTTTCCGTTCCTTCGAGGCTCGCAGCCGATGACCCTGCCGCGAGCGTCCAGTGCTATCTCGCAGCACTCCTCGAGAAGCTTGCGCAGCTTCTCCCGGCCCCGCTGAACGCGCGACTTCATCCCGGAGAGCGAGATGCCCACCATGGCGGCGGCATCTTTCTGCGTTGCTGCCACGAGCTCCGTCAGTGTCAGTGCCTCGCGGTAGGGCGACGACAACATCGCAATGAACGGAGCCAGGTACGTCGCGACCTCGCGTGCGACCTCGCCGTCGTCCTCGGACGCGCCCGAATCGATCGCTTCGACCGGCTCCCCAGCGGCCAGCGGGTGCCGAGCTCGCGCCCGCCGGTGCTCGGCGATCGCGCTGCGCGCGACCTGGTAGACCCAGGGGCCGAACCGCTCCTCGTCGCGAAGGTTCGCCAGGCTGCGTTGCATCCGCAGGAACACGTCCTGCATCACGTCGTCGACCTCGGAGGCCGCGGACACACGCCGCGCCACGAAAGGCCTGAGGCGCGCCTCGAGCTCGCGGTAGGCGCAGCGCATGTCGGGGTCAATCATGCGTCCCCTCCGGGCGTGCAGCACGACGGGCCGCAGCACGAGCGCTCGGCGCCCGGTTTGCGGGCTTCGATCGTCGCCGACACGACGTACTTCTCGGCCCCGGTACCCGGCATCCAGTCGGCGATGCAGGCGCTGACGTCGGCTCGCGGCTCGATTCGGACGTCGATGAAGCCGGCATCCCGGAGCATGCGCGCGACATAGTCCACCGAGGCCGCGCCGGCGATGCATCCGGTGAACGCTTCGAGCCGGCCACGAATCTCGGCGGGAATCGGCGCCATGGCCACCACGTCCGAGATCGCGAGGCGCCCGGCGGTTCGCAGCACGCGAAACGCCTCGCGGAACACGGCGGCCTTGTCGGGCGAAAGGTTGATGACGCAGTTGGAGACGACGACGTCCACGCTCGCGTCAGCGACCGGCAGGTGCTCGATCTCGCCGAGCCGGAACTCGACATTCTCGGCGTGGACGCGCGCCGCGTTGGAGCGAGCCTTCGTGACCATCGCAGGCGTCATGTCCACCCCAAGGATACGACCGGTCGGTCCGACCTGCTTGGCCGCGAGGAAGCAGTCGAAGCCGGCGCCGCTGCCGAGGTCCAGGACGGTCTCGCCGGGACGGAGGCCGGCGATCGCCTGCGGATTGCCGCAGCCGAGGCCGAGGTTGGCGCCTTCCGGCACCACCGCCAGGTCGTCCGCCGTGTAGCCGAGCTGCAAGCTGGCGCCCGGGTTGGGTCCGCAGCACCCGGGCACCGCGCATCCCTCGGCGGCCCTGGCGTACGTATCTCGGACGGCGGTACGGACGGCATCGTGCTCTTCTTCGGTGGTCATCGTGTGCCTCCGTTCTTGAGGACGGGGTTCTCTACGGAAGGACGCAGCAGATTGGACGTTCGCCCGAAGAAACCACGCTGCTAGACATGTGGGCGTGAAGCTCGAACGCCACGCAGAGCAGCTTGCTGCGCTCGGTCACGTCGCGCGACTCTCGCTCCTCCGGGCAGTCGTCCAGTCCGGCACCGAGGGCATATCTACGACGGACCTGCAGGCGCGCCTCGGCATCCCGTGGACGACTTTGAACCACCACCTGGTTCGCCTCGTCGATACCGGGCTCGTTGCGGCGCGCCGCGAGGGGAAATTCGTCTATCACACGGCAGCGTACGATGCGTTGCGGGTCCTCACAGACTTCCTCTGGGAGGACTGTTGCAGGCGGGGCAAGGGTTCTGCCAAGGGTTGAGTCGTGCGTTCGAACGCCCGCGGGAGGGTCCGCCGACGATCTGCTTGCCTCAGACCTTGAAACCGAACGACCGTTGTCCCTTGCCGTCCGTTCGCGTGATGCTTTGCCAGATCTGATCGCCACGGTCGTGCTTCGAGGCGAGGACCAGATGGTAGAGCACGTTGTTCTTGTCGTTCTTGATCGGCATCGAGTTCAGCTTGACGTCCGTGTAGTCATGTCTGTTTGGCCCATGGCTCGGAGCGATCCTCGCCGGGTGTTCGTCCCGACGCGGCTTCGCTAGGCCGCGGTCTTCATCACGGGCGCGAGCAACTCTCGCAGCGATGCCAAGGGGTAGATCCCCTCTGGGGACGCAACGATCAAGGTCTGCGGCGGGCGACCAACCCCATCCTGCCTAATTTCAACCGATCGGCCGGCAAAAGGTGCCCTCAGGCGGCTCGTCGGTAATCACGATGAAGGCCGCCGAGGACTGGGAGCGCGACGACGTTCCCGTCGTGGTGCCCTCCCCAGGGACCGGGTTCGCTGGTGGACCGCCCCTGTGGTGATGCAAATGCGTCCGAGAGGCTCACGCAGCCCTCGCGCTTTGGCGCACGCTGAACCCGGCGACGCCCTCTCGCCGTTCAGGGCGACGCGAGCACCTCCTCCGAGACGAAGCGACCCACCGCGAGGAATACACGCCTCGCGGCTTCGGCGACGGAATCCTGCTTGCGGTACGCGAGCTCGCAGGCTTCGCCGAGCGTCCCACCGCGCTCTGCAAGCCGGGCGATCGCCGCTTCGAAGGGGGTCAAGCGCCGATGCAGGACGACCACCTCGCGGCGCCAGACGAGTATCACCGTCGGCGCAGCGGCCGCGCGTGGCGGCCGGTGCGGCCTGCCCTCGTGAATGGCGCGCCACAGCCGGTCGCTCGCGTACCCGCTCTCGACGATGGCGTGCGCGGCGACGAGGCGAAGGGGCAGTCGTGCGAGCAGCGCTTGGTCGAGCGAACGAAGGTCGCCCTCGCGAAGCGGCGCCGAGTCGGGCGCGTCGACGGCGGCGAAGCGCGCCCACTCGAGGTATGCGAGCTCGGCCAGCCACGGGTGGCGAGCCCCGAGTGGGTGCGACGCGACGAACGGCGAAAGGTGTGCGCCGGCCCGCTGGAGCATCGGGCACGCCGGAGCTCGCTCCCGAAGGTAGTCCCCCACGAGCTCGCGAAACGCATCGTCGCCGACGAGCTTCACGAGTTTCGGGAAGACCTCGGCGAGGGCCGCCGCGATGCGGTCGAAGTACATTCGCGCGTAGACGCCCACGCGCTCGGGCGCTGCCATCCCGTGCTGCGCTGCGAGCACGGGCGCCACTTCGTCCGCCGATGCGGGCGCGCGCCTCGTCACCCAGTCGTAGAACCGGGCCTGGACTTCACGCAAGGACGGCGGCTCGGGTCCCACCGAAGAGCTCCTCGCGCTCGATGTGCGCCGCACGTTCGGCCTCTTCGACTACGCGGTCGAGCGGTGGGATCGACTCGTCCCACTCGACCAGCGTCGAGACGCGGCCGCACCGACGGAGCAGCCTGCGGTAAAGGTCCCAGACCTGCCGCTTAACGGGGCGGTCGTGTGCATCGAGAAGGTGATCCCCCATGTCAGCGTGACCGGCGAGGTGCACCTGCCCGACCGCCCCGACGTCGATGAGTTCGACGTAACGTCCGGCGTCGAACCCGTTGTTCACCGCGCTGACGTACACGTTGTTGACGTCGAGCAGGACGCCGCAACCTGTGCGGTGGGCGAGCTCCGAAAGCATCTCCCACTCCGGGATGGTCGAGGAGGCGAACTGCAGGTACGTGGAGACGTTCTCGAGCAGGATGGGCCGGCGGAGTCGCTCCTGGACGCGGGCGACGCGTCCGGCCACGTGCGCGAGCGACTCCTCGGTGAATGGAAGCGGCCACAGGTCGTGACCGGTGTGCCCGCCGAAACTCGACCAGCAGAGATGGTCGGACACCCACGCCGGCTGCACCTCGTCGGCGAGCGTCGAGAGCCCGTCGAGATACCGCTCGTCGAGCGGGTCGGTAGATCCGATCGAGAGCGAGACGCCGTGCAGGACGACCGGATACCGCTCACGCACGGAGCGCAGTACCCGGCGCGGGTTTCCGCCGGGTACCATGAAGTTCTCGGAGATCACCTCGAACCAGCCGACGCGAGGCGACGACGTCACCACCGACGCGTAGTGGAGCGGCCGGAGCCCGATCCCATGTCCGAGGTAGGTGCAGAATGCCATGGCGACGACGGTTAGTCCTCACTCCTTCGGTGCTTGCGTCGGTTTTGGCGCCGGCGTCACTGCTTTGGGGGCGGCTGCTCGGGCTTGCCCCCCTTCGCGACGCACTCCTTCTCGGTCATCATCTCGAAAGACTGGCCCTTGCAGGCGTTCTGACCCTTGCACGCGTTCTGTGCGGACTTGCAGCCGCCTTGTCCCTTGCAATCGTTGGCCCCCTGGCACTTGACCATCTGGTCGGCTTGAGCGGACGCTGCCTGGGGGAACGCCGTCACGGCGAAGATCCCGGCGAGCGTGGTAACCACTGCCATCGAGCGAGTATTCATGACGTCCTATCCTTGGCTGGAGTGTCCCATCGTTCCAATCGTCCCATGACCATCCGGTCGAGAGAGACGCGTCCGGGCCCGCGGATAACGAGCCAGAACAGCAAAAGCATGTAAGTGAGCTCCTGGAGACCGACGAAGTCCGCGAGCCCGTGCACGTCCTCGAGACGCGCCGTCCCGATGGCCACGGCCAGCACGACGATGAGCGGGATCGCGGCGAGCCGCGTAAGAAGTCCGGAAAGGACGAGCAGCCCGCAGATGAACTCCGTCGCGCCGACGAAGCGGGCCAAGAACCCGGGGGCAGGCAGGCCGAGGTCGGTGAAGTAGCGAGTCACCTTTTCGATGTGCTGGAGCTTCCCCCAGCCCGTGCTCGCGAAAGTGAAGCCGAGCGCAATGCGCGCGAGGAGGGGTGGAAGCCAGCCTGCCCGCCGAGCCAGCGCGTCCGTCGCGCTCTGCCAGCGGCCCAGGAAACGCGGACCGTGGTCGACCTCCGGTGAATGCCGACCGTGGTCGACCTCCGCCAAAGGCCCTGTGACGACACGTGTAGTCATCGGCCGCCTCCTCGATTACCGCCCGCGCTCCGTACCGCCACACCCCCGCGGTTTTCAGACTTGTCGGATTCAAGATGCGAGCCCGTTCAAGGTGCGAGCCCATTCAAGATGAGAGCCCGCCATCCGCTGCCGTTGCGTCCCCGGGACCCCACATTGCGCGTGGCAGGTGCGACCATGGGCGATTCTGACGAACGTGGCATCTTGGACGGCTAAGCCGCAGAGCGGCGAACGACCGCGCGTCGTCGTCCTCGGTGGTGGATTCGGCGGCGTGTACGTGGCGCGCAACCTCGAGCGGCTCCGGACGAAGGACGAGTTCGAGATCCTGCTCGTCAACAAGTCAACAAGGAGAACCACTTCGTCTTCCAGCCGATGCTTCCCGAGGTCATCTCCGGGACGATCGGCCTCCTGGACGTGGTGAGTCCCCTGCGACGCCTGCTCCCCAGGACCGACATCCACGTGAGGCAAGTCGAGGCCATCGACCTCGAGAATCAAACCATCACAATGAGCACCGGCTTTCACCCCCATGCGCACGTCGTCCGCTGGGACCACCTGGTGCTCGGGGTGGGGACAGTGACCGACTTTCGGGGCATGCGCGGGCTGCCCGAGCACGCGTTTCCGTTCAAGAGCCTCGGCGACGCCCTCAACCTGCGCAATCATGTCATCCGTACGCTGGAGGAGGCGGCGATCGAGATCGACGACCCCGACCTCCGCCGCAAGCTCCTCACGTTCGTCGTTGCAGGCGGAGGGTTCTCGGGGGTCGAGGTAGCGGCGGAGCTCAATGACTTCGTCCGTCACGTGGCCAAGAACTATGTCGGGATCGACCCCCGTGAGATCCGTGTCGTGTTGCTCCACGGGCGGGAGCGCATCCTGCCCGAAATGGATGAGGGACTCGCGACCTTCGCGCAACGGATCCTCGCCGGTCGCGGCGTCGAGATCCGCCTGAACACGCGGCTCGCCGCGGCGACCAGCGACGAAGCGCTCCTCACCGGCGGGGAGCGCATCGGTTGCAAGACTCTGGTGGCGACCGTGCCGGCCTCTCCGCATCCCCTCGTCGAGTCGCTCTCGGTGCCCAAGACCAGCAACGGCCGTATCCAGGTCGGCCCCACCCTGGCCGCTGCCGGCAGCACACGCATATGGGCGCTGGGCGACTGCGCGGCAGTGCCCGCACCGGACGGCGGCCTCGCCCCGCCAACCGCCCAGCACGCCGTCCGCCAAGCGCAGGTCATCGCGTGGAACATCGTCGCGGCATTGCGGGGAGGCGCGACGAAGACGTACGCGTTCCGCGGCCTCGGCAAGATGGGGTCCCTCGGTCGCCGCTCTGCCGTGGCCGACGTCCTCGGCGTCAAGATGCGCGGCTTTCTGGCCTGGTTTCTGTGGCGGACAATCTACCTCTTCAAGATGCCTGGATGGGGCAGGCGGCTGAAGGTCGCCGTCTCGTGGGCGCTCGACTTGCTCTTGCCTCCCGAGCTCGTGCAGCTGCCGCCCGGCGGCTCGCTGGGCGTCGTCCGTGAGCACTTCGAGCCCGGACAGGAGGTCTTCAGGCAAGGAGACGTCGGCGACCGCGTCTACATCGTGCTGAGTGGGGAGGCCGAAGTCGTCCGCGAGTTCAACGGCTTCCAGCGGCCCATCGCGACCCTGGGGCGCGGCGAATACTTCGGCGAGATGGCCCTGCTTCGGTCAACCACCCGCAACGCGACCGTCCGCTGCGTGGAGGCGATGGACGTCCTGAGCCTCCCCAAGCGAGAATTCAGCCTGCTCTCGGCGAATCTCCCGCAGCTTCGCCAGGAGTTCCAGAAGACCAGCGACGAGCGAGGTGCCGACTCCGAGCCCCGAGAGAGCAGAAAAGACGCGACCTCGGCGTGATCGGCACGGAGCCGCCGGTCACTTGCTCTCCGCGAAGTAGACTCCGTCCCAGTCCGGGGGCGGCGGCTCCGACGACAGCGCGTCATCGATTCGCAGGGCCGCCATGTCGCGCAGCTCGTTGGATCGCGCGAGGATCGAGCGACGGGACGACTCGAGGAACGCGTAGAAAGTCGCTCCGACCACGAGCGCGAGCAGCAGGGTCGAAAGGACGAACCACTGCGCGAGCGTGAGGCGAGGACGCCTTCTCATCGAAGTCGTCCCCTGGGCGAGCGGGTTTGCGAGCGGGTCTTACGGCCCCTGCAGCTCCTGATGTCCTCGCCGATCACCTGCTGCACGGCGGCGCGGAGACTACTCGCACCCATCACAGGCTCACGTCAATGTTTCTCCGGTCGCGTTTCGCGCCACCGCGCACGCCACGCTGGCGCATCGAACGGCTCGGCGAAGTAATGAGTCTCGTGACCGACTCGCCCCATATCCTTGGCCAGCGTGCCCAGTGTTGATCACACCGTCCTCGGCGCCGCTCGGCTTGCCGACTATCGCCAGCAGATGACCCTCGAGCCTGCCGGTTCTTGCTGCCGAGGAACGAACCGACTGGGGGGGCCGGTGCGGGTCACGCAATTGGTCGAGTCGGCCGGGTACCTCGGTCGTGTTGCTCGCAAAAAAGTCGGTCAGCCATCGTCCTCAGCGTTTTGAAGATCGAGGATCTGGCGCTCGTCCTTCCGCTTGGCCCCGTAGACAATCTTGCCCCGGTAGCGCTCCCGACGCAGCATCGAGGACAGCGCCGACGAAGACCACAGGCCGGTGCCACGTTTGCCGGCGCTCCGGGACGGTATGCCGCGGGTGTTCAATTCGATCGCGACGCCGCGAAGCCCCTTCCCGTCGGCGTACATCGAGAGGATCTCCCGGACGACGGCGGCTTGGTCCTCGTTGATCGCGTACTCCGTACGGACGCGCTTCTCGCCCTCGATGATGGGGACGTTAGCCAGAACCTTGGCCATCGCCCTTGCCCGATCCGTCTCGTGCTCGCCGATGCCAGGCATCGCGACGGGCCGCCTCTGGCCGGAGGAACGACTCCGCAAGGGGCGCGTGCACGACCTGGGACAGCGAGTTCGCGACATCGACACACAGAAGCGAGCGGGGGTGGTGGTAAACGGCCCTCCGCACCGGCGCATCGACCCGGATGCAGGAAGGCAAGAAATTACCAATGAGCATTCGAAGCGTTTTGCCGCTGTTGCCGCTGTGCATTCTGTCGGCGTGTGCAGCGGACACCGGCACCGGGTCGCCGAGCGAGAGCACCGGGGTCACCGCGCAGGAGCTGGGAGGCAACCAGGGCAACGACGACCACCAGGGCGATGACAACCAGCGCGTGCTGCTGATCTCGGTCGATGGCATGCACCAGAGTGACCTTGACTGGTACGTCGCCAACCACCCAAACTCGACGCTTGCCAAGTTGGTTCACTCCGGCAGCGAGTACACCAATGCGGCGACCTCCAACCCGTCGGACTCCGACCCGGGTGGCACCGCGCTGATGACCGGCGGTAACCCCAAATCGACCGGCGTCTTCTACGACGTCGAGTACAGCCACAAGGTCGACGAGGCGGGCGCTGCCTGCACTCCGGGCCAGCCGGCCACCGGCGGTGACGTTATCTATGACTCACCGGACGACGCGACTGCCGCCGTGCCGGACCTGCTGAATAACGGGAGCGGCAACACCTTCCCGGCGTTCGACGAGAACGGTTCTATCTTCGCCAACGGCGTTGACACCAACCCGGGCGCGATCATGAACCTGAAGTTCGACCCGGAGACGTCGCTCAACTCGGGCACGTTCCCAGTAGACCCGAAGACCTGCAAGCCGATCACCCCGTGGGACTACCTCGGCGACAACACGATCTTCCAGGTCATCCACAACGCCGACCTGCGCACCGCTTGGTCTGACAAGCACGAGGTCTACTCGTCGTTCAACGGTCCGGGCTCGAACGGCCAGAGCATCGACGACTTGTTCTCGCCAGAGATCGACTCGCAGGCTGTCATGCCGAACGGTGTCCCTTACCCGCAGGACGACGACTGGGCGCACATCGACGCCGCCACCAAGCAGTACGACGGCTACAAGGTCCAGGCCATCCTGAATGAGATCGACGGTCTCGACCACTCGGGCAAGACCCACGTCGGCACCCCGGCGATCTTCGGCATGAACTTCCAGACCGTCTCGGTCGCGGAGAAGATCCGCTCGACTCCGACGACGTTGATCGGTCCGGACGGGAACGGGAATTACACCACCAGCGCTCCGGAGGCAGGTGGTTACCAGTGGGTCAACGGTCAGCTCGTTCCCGGCCCCGTCCTCTCGAGCGCGCTCGACTACGTCGACGCTCAACTTGGCCGCATGGTTTCTACGATCCACAAGGACGGCCTCGCGGGCTCGACGACGATTATCGTCACGGCAAAGCACGGCCAGTCGCCGCTGGATCCGAACGAACTCCGCACCGTCAAGGACGGCCCGATCATCAGCGCGATCAACGCGGCCTGGGCGCAGACGCACCCGAGCAACACGAGCCTGATCGTTGCCGGAACCGACGACGACCTGTGGCAGTCGTACCTTTCGGACAACTCGCAGGCCGCTTGCGACTTCGTCAAGAGCTACCTGTGGAACCACACCGCTCAGGGTTTCGACGTCAACCTGAACCCCGTCACCGTCCAGCACTCGGGCCTCGCCCAGATCTGGGCCGGCGCTGAAGCCGCCAACTTCTTCGGCGTCTCGGTCGACAACGGCCACTACCCGGACGTCTTCGGCGAGGTCCAGGTGGGCATCGTCTACTCGGGGCCGACCAAGCTCGCCGAGCACGGTGGCATGAACACCGGCGACCGACACGTCCTGATGGTTGTCAGCGGCGCGGGCATACCGGTTCAGGTCGAGTCCGCCTCCGTCGAGACCACCCAGGTCGCACCGACGATCCTCGCCCTCCTGGGGCTCAACCCGAACGCGCTGACGGCCGTCCAGATTGAGGGCACGCAGGTCCTTCCGGGCCTCGGTGGAGCGCACGCTAGACGCTGACCGTGCGTCGGATGCACGCCGGTTAACTGGCAGCACTAAACAGGAGGCCGGGGCGAATCGCCCCGGCCTCCTCTGCTTTCGACGACACCAAGAAATGCCGTTGGTGTCGCGTAGGCGGGTCGCGCGGATGCGCCCCTCCCGCGCCCTCCTATGATCAGTCGGAGCAGGTCTTCATCGGCGTGAGCGTGAGCTTGCCGCCGACGAAGTGCTCCAGGAAGCGGAGCCAGTCGGCCGGCTGCTCGGCAAACACTTTCCGCAGGTGCTGTAGGGCGCACTCGGTCAGGGAGAAAGGGGCGCCGTACTGAGGCAGACTTCGGCGGCGTGCAGGACACAGCTGTCGCTCGGCTCGTGCGCGCCGCGCCGGACCGATTTCAGCTTGAGGAGTCCGCCCGTCGTGAGCGCTTTCCTCATCAATGGTTCGAGCGCCGGGTCGCGAAGGCTTCCGCCGGAAAATATGCCCATGGGGTTGACCATCGCGGCCGAGTAGCCGGCGGGTTCGCGCAAGATTTTGGTCATCACGCCCTGGCCCGTTTGGGGATTCAAAGCCATGGTGAAAGGAACGACGAGGCGACCCTGGTCGCGCAGCCGCTCGAGCCAAATCGTTTGCGGATGCGTGACACCGCAATTGACGAACATGGCATCGCACGGGCCGGGGTCAAATGCAGCGCCATCCCCCTGCTGGACATCGACGTTCGTGTAGGTCGCCAGATTTTCTTTCGCGCGGGCGGCGAGATCGGATTGCAGTTCCAGTGCGACCACGCTTCCGCTTGGGCCTACGACTTCCGCAATGATTGCCGTGTAGTATCCGACGCCACACCCGAGGTGAAAAGCGCGGTCGCCGGGTCGAAGCGCGAGCGCGTCGATCCAGCTCGCGAGAGCACTGGGCTGGCCGTTGTTGATGTCCTTGGCGCGGTCGAGAACGACAACGACATTGTGATAAAGATCGCGCGGGTCGTTGACTGTCACGTATGAAGACTCGCGCAAACCGGCCGCGGACAGAGCGCGGGCCTCCGGTGAGCTAACTTGCCAGGGCGGGGGGCCGAGGAATTTTTCGCGGGGTACGCGCGCATAAGCTTCGACGAGCCTTGGCGTCGTGACTGTGGCGGCAAAGCGTATTTCTTGAGCGTAAAATGCGCGGCAGTCTTCCAGAGTGAGCAAGTCGTCTCTCCCGTTTCTGGCGTGTCGAGATTGTACTCCCCAGCCGACCCGAGGCCCATGGGGAGGATGATGGCGGAGCCGAGGAGAGAGCGGGCGGCGGAGGTGGCGGGCGGGGAGTCAGGACACCGGATCCTCTACACGGGCGACGTCGCCGACTTCGAGGCGCTATGTAGCTTCTTCCCAGCTCTCCGGGTCTTCTCCATCTGAACCGGGACTCATGCCGCGTTGCCGAACTCGACGAGCGCGGTAAATTCATCCACGTAGGGACGCCCATTTGGCACCGTCATCAAGCGCGAGCAGGCGGCCGAGTTCAGCCACCCCCTTCGAGCTGGTAACGGGGGCCTTCCTTCGTCTGCACCAGGGTGAAGACGACCCGATCGAACAGGCTCGCGACGCCTCGCGTGCCTGGTCGGGGTGGGCCCGCATCGTCTCCTGAAAGCGCCGGATGGCGTCGAGCGAAGCGTCGACGATTCGGGTGGGCGCCTTTGCCGGCCATGAATCGGCCATCCGGAGTGCGCCCCTCGGTCGGTTTGGCACGCAGGTCGCTGGCGCGTACGAGCGCCGGACGTGCCTTGCCGTGCGAGCGCTCGAGGGTCATCAGACAGCCTCCATCGACAGCGACACACCGATCCGGCTGGCACGGATCGGCACACGCGAACGTCGGTGAATTCCCGCGAAACCCGTCGGCACGACGGATGCTTCGTGCCCCTGGGCATGAACTGGGAGAGGCGCCTGCGCGAGATGATCTTGGCCGGCGGTGCACTGGCCGCCGCAGCATGCAGCAGGAACGGCGCATCCGACGGTGCGCAGGACCCGCCTGACGGCAACGCCCCCGCCCACAGTGCTTGTTGCAACGGGAGCTCGGATCCGTGCTGCTACCTGGCCTGCGAGCCGGACGCGGCCATCAGCGCCGGCTGCAAGCTCGAAAACGAATGCTTGAACGGCGGCGGAACGATCGGGCCCGATGGCGTGTGCGGCGCGCCGTCGGAACCGCAACCTGTCCAGGGGCCGGAACCCGGGTCGCCCGATGCGGAGACGCCCGACGGAGGTCCCGTGGACGCCGCACCAGTGGACGCCGAGGCCTCCAGCACAAGTTCGCTTCAATGTGGTGCGGGCACAATCAGCGGGGCGGGAACGGACCAATGCATCAGCGCTGGTGGCGTTTGCGTTCAAGCGCCGGATCCGTCCTGTTGTGACCTCGTGCCTGGCTTTGATCCGACCAACTCCGGCTGTCCACACGCGCCTTTCGCGATTCGGTGCTGCGCCCTCGACGGAGGCGCCGGCAAAGAAGCCACGGACGCCAGCACCGAGTAGGTCGCGCCGCGCGCAGGCGCCTCGCTGACGAGTCTTCGCCACTGATGGGCGTCCCCGCGATACGCTGGACGCGTGCCCGAGCCCGACGACGATCTGATGCTCGTCCTCGAGGGGCTTGTCGGCGCCGTTGGCGCTCTGCTGCGAAGCCCGCCACTTGCGTACGGGGGCACGCCGGAGTGGGTCAAGACCGATCTCCATAAGCACACGGCGGTCGCGACCCGTGCGCTGGCTGACGCTAAGCAGAGCGGTAGTCGGGCCCTGGACGCCATCCGAGATCTCCTCGCCAGTTGGCCCGAGGCGGCGCGCCAGCGCGCGGGGGGGCGGCGGCGACGCTGAGTGCTCGCGTTTGCTCATTGAGCTACTGACTCGGCGCAGGCTGCGTCGAAGACGCGGACAGGATGACCCCCGCAATCACTTGCCTCGGCGCGGAAGAAGATGGCATACGGGAATCGCGTCAGGACCTTCCGTCGATAGGGGCGATCGACGCGCCAGAGCGCGTGCGAGAGCGGCGCATCCTGGATCTCGTCGAAGGCGCGATCGACGATCGCGACCAGCTCCACGCCCAGCCCGGGTCGTTTCGCTTCGTACCACTCCGCGGCCTCGGCGAGTTCCTCCTCGGCCTCGCGGAGGGACGCCACGATCGAGCTTGGTTCCGGCTCGATCGTGATCACCGATCAGGTCGTTCACACGAAGGTTCACACGGTCTCGGTGAGCCGCGGGCGCGTCACCTTGGCGATTTCCAAGTGCCGGCGCAGCGTCTTCGCGCGATCAAACTCGTTCCGCTGGGAGACCAAGGGCGTCAGCAGATCACCCGTTGCGCCCATCGCGCTTGCGACCGTTCGAATGAGACACTGCCGATGCATGGTGCGCGTGGATGCCTTCGAGGATCAGTCGGACGCCGAGTTTGAAGCGGGCATCGGGTCGCGACGGGGTCGCGCCCATCTCCGCAATGACCGCGGCGAGGGCTGGTAACTGTCGCGCTCTCGCCTTCGACAGTATCGGAGCGTGCGGACGCGGGTCGGTTTGCTCCTCGAACGTCTCTCGCATCGTGTAGTGGATCAGCTTGTCGCTCAAGGAGCCCCAACATGGCGAAGTCGTGCACGACGGCGGACGAAGAGAGGAGCCAGCACAGCCGCCGCCAAGTCCACGACGGGCAGGCGGACCAGCCTATGGGCACGTCACCTGCACCGCTTCGATGGCGCCGTTCTGGTGCACGACGCCCGTGCCGTCGATGAAGGAGGGCCGATTGAGGTCCTGGGTGTTGTTGCAAAGCACGAACACCCCGCTGACGGGGAGGCTCTGTTCGGTGAAGGCGACCGGGATGTTGTTCTGCGAATCCGTATTGACGCCCCAGCACCAGAGAGAACGATCGGCTGTCTTCAGCGCGCAAACGGTGCCACTCCCCACGTTCACCTGCGCGACGCCGCCAAACGGCACGCCGGCGTCTGCGCTCGACAACACCTGTACGGGTGAAGTGGATTGGCCGGAGGCAAAGCCGTTTCCCAGCTGTCCCGAGGCGTTGGTGCCCCAGCACCAGGCCGCCCCATCGGAGGTCGTCGCGCAGCTGACGCTCAGGGCGACGCTGATGCTGGTGACATGGGCGAGAGAAGACACCTGCGTTGGATAGAGAATCGGGGTTTGCGCCGAGCCGACGCCGACTTGTCCGGACGCGTTGAGACCCCAGCACCACAGCGTCCCATCCGCTTTCGTCGCGCACACGTGGTCGTGAGCCACGGCCATCTGATCGACTCCCGACAACTGAGGCCCCCCGCTTTGCGTCAAGACGGGTACCGCGACGCTCGAACTGCTGGTGTTGCCGGTCCCGAGAGCGCCGAGCCCGCCGTATCCCCAGCACCACGCATCGCTGCTGGTGTCCACGGCGCAGGCCACCTCTCCGTCCTCGCCGTCGACGAAGATCTTCTCGACGTTCGCGAGGGGTCCGCTCCCCGTCACGACTTGCGCCGGCGAGCTCCCGGCGTTCGCGCCGTTGTTGCCGAGCTGTCCGATGCCGTTGCTGCCCCAGCACCACGCAGAGCCGTCGCTCTGCACGCCGCATTGCAGGGCCACCCCTCCCGCGGAAAAGTTCGTGGCCAGAAAGAGCGCGCTGCTGGCCTCGGTCACGGGATCCGCGCCCTCGTCCCAGAGCGAGCCGTCGCTGCGCTGCACTCGAATGCCGCTGCACCCCACGAGGCACGTGCAGGCGGTGCCGGCGCACTCGAGCGGCGCGTCGCATGCGCTCTGTGCGTCGGGTGCCGCCGCGGACGGGCAACACGCCGTCGCCGCTGTGCCACACGCCACGCAGCTTCCCGTGATGCACTGAAGGCCCGCGTCGCAGGCGGGGCTGCACGTCCCTCCGGCATCCGAGCCTGAGTCGCCGTTCGAGCGGAGGCTCGCGTCGTCGCCTCCGTCGTACGCGGCTTCGCCGTCGCTGGTGGATCCGTCGCCCAATCCGCCGTCCGTGGATCCACCCGCAGATCCGTCGCTTTTGGAGCCGCTGTCCGTGGATCCGTCGTCCGTACCCGCCTCCGTCACCGTGGCATCGGGCTCGGTGACGCTACCGTCCAACGGCGGCGTCGTCTGATCGGGGCCGGAGCTGCCGGAGCTGCCGCAGCCGGCGGCACTGGGGCCGAGTCCACCGACGACAACGAGCAAGGACAGCGGACCGCACAAAGTCATCTTCATTGTAGGGCCTTGGGTTGGGCAGTCTCGCAACTGCCGCGCCGACGATCCATCAATGATGGCGCCACCTCTTAGGAATTCGCAAGCGCCGCCGGCCCCAACGATCGAAAGGTCGGCGTCCGTCATTCGTTCATCCACATCACCTCGCGGGACGTCAGACCTTTGCCCCTCCTCGAAGACGCGCTTTGTTCAGACCTCACGCGGCGATCTTCATCACGAGCGCCGGCAGAGCCGGCGGCGATGCCAAGGGGTGGATCCCCCCTGGGGACGCAGGGTTTCTACCTGCGCGATATTACGGCGCTTCCGGCGGCCACTATCGGCGCGGTTTGGAACTCGCGCCCACGACCCATCCGAGGCGGTGGGCCGGATCGTTTTTGACGGCGCCACAGCGTGGTCAGCGGTCGATACGCCGCGAGTTGCGGACGGACCGCGCGACTTCACGGTGTTCCCATCATCTGAAACGCCCGCGCCGGGGGCGCTGACCCGTGGTACCCGTGCCAGGCGGTGCCGTCCCACGTCCACGTGTCGCCGAGGATCAGGGCACCTTCTGTCGCTGACATCCCGCCGAAGGTCAAGAGCGTGTCCGCAGTCGGGACCATTCCCCCGACTGCCGCGGTCGGACCCGTCGCGTCAAGCTCTGTCCACCCGCCGCCGTCCGAGACCCAGGTCTGGGAAAGGCCCGCGTCGGTCCCCGGGTCGGTGCAGTCCCAGCAGCCAGCGACCAACACGAGGGTCCCATCGAGCTGCGCAAGGACGCCCGGCACCGGGGGCCGGACGAAGTTGCTGGGTGCACCGAGCGCCCAGGACCCGCCGTCCCACGTCCACTCGTCTGAGTACTCAAACAATTCAAAAGGCTCATTGGACTCTTTGGGAGGGTTCGCGCCCTCACCGCCCCAGAGAACCAGAACATCCCCGACTGCGATCATGTTCGCCCCATACCGCGCTGGCGGCCCCGCCACGTCTAGCTCCTTCCACGCGAAACCGTCCCACGTCCAGGTGTCGCCGAGCGTGTCGTACTCCGTCGGCCCCTCCCCTCCGTAGAGAACGACGACGTTGCCCAGCGTCGCGATCGACGCGTTGCAACGCGCGGATGGGCCGGGACCCGTTTGCCGCGTCCACCCGACTTGGCTCCACGTCCAGGTGTCCGAGAGGTATGTCTCGGCGAAGGTGCCCGTCCCACCGCCGAAGAGGACCAGCGTGCCGGCGAGAGGGGCCATCGCAGCGAACGAGCGGGCGGGCGGGCCCGGTCCGTCGTACTGCGCCCACGACGAACCGTTCCAGATCCACGTATCGCCCAGGTTGTCGCTGGCGTAGCCGTCTGATGCGCCCCCGAAGAGCACCGTGCCAACGGGCACCGGCGCCGCATTGGCGCCCGCCTCGCTGACGACGGCGTTTATCCCGCCTTCGACCGGCATGGTGGCGTCCGTGGTCGTGTCACTGCCCCCTTCGACCTCCGGGACCGCTGCTCCGTTGGCGGGCGACTGCGTGCTTGGACCCTGGACGGTCCCGCCGGGCTCCACGTCATCGATCAGCGCCGTGCGCGCTCCGCACCCGTCGAGCAGAACGCCTGCGATCGCGGCAATCAGGATTGCACACCAGGACCAGCGACCGCCGCTCGCGCACGGAGACTCGCTCACGGGCGGTCTTCGTAGCACCTACGGTGCCAGTCGTGCGGAGACACCCGGATCCGCCCAATTCGACGTGCAAGGTCCTCTGCCGACCCTCCCCGCCATGGCGTAAGCGCCACCCCGTGGCTCACGATGGCACGATCGCCGTGGTGGGCCCTGCGCGCTGCCCCGGGCTCGTGGCGCGTGGCCTACGCGGCCGCCGCCAGCTCGACGAGCGCGGTTCTAAGTTCATCCACGTAGGGACGCCATTTGGCACCGCTATCGAGCGTGAGCAGGCGGCCGAACTCGGCGAAGGCTTCGACTCGCAGCGGGGGCCGTACGACAATCTAAGGGCCCGTTCGCCCCATGCGCAGGCAGCGGTTCAGATGTCTCCGGATTTGGCCTCGCGCGCGATCTCTCCACCGCACCGCTTGCAACGCCGGACCTCGATCGAGAAGCCGGACGGCCAGTCGGAAAGGACCTGGCGAACGCAGTTGCTGTCCAGCACTTCGACGAGTTCCAGCCCTCCCAACTCGGTCGAACGGTAGGTCAGTCGACACTGGCCGCAGGCGATGAGACGTACGCCGGTCGCGGCTCGGGCGCCGGCACGAAGGGGTCGATTCGGTGCGTTCAAGCTCGCCTCGTTACCGCGAAAGGGGTTCCACCTCCGCCAGCCGGAACCCCGCCGGATAGCGACGGAGGTACTCGAGGGCCGCGTGCTTCACGCCGGCGATGTCCCCAGACCTCTGGAGGGCAACGACGCGCAGGTACGCCGCATCCTCCGATCGCGGATCACGAGGATGCTTCTCGAGGAAGTCCGCGAACGCCTCGGCGGCTTGGTGATTGTCACCGACGTCGAGCGCAGCCATCGCGGCCCGAAAATCGACCGACGCATCGGACGCAGGAAGGGAAGCCAACGATGCCGATGGCCGAGGCGATGGCGTGCTCCGCTCACCGCGATCGAGCCGAGCCGGCGGCGCCGGATCGGCCGGAGGTGCGACGCTCGCCCGAGCGGATGCCGCGGGTCGCGGGTCGGGTATCCATGTGTCTCCGGGACCGAGGGCGATCGGCGCCTGGCCGCGGAGTCGCAGCACGACGTGCCCCTCCTGGACGGCGACCCGCGTCGTACGGCTGTCATCGGCGCTCACCATGAACGTCGTACCGATGTCCTCCATCTCGCCGTCGGGGAGCACGACGAGGAGCCGACCTTCCCCCGACGAGTGGTCAACATGGATCCAAAGCGCGCCGCGCTCGAGAACGACGTTCTCGCGTTCCCCCACCATGCGCTCCGCCCACACCGCGGTCGTGTCTGCGTGGACGACAGCGCTTGCGTGTGCGGGCGCCTCGGCGGCCCGCCGCATCCGCGGAAGGACGAGGATCGCGATGACGAGTGCTGCAACCGCCGCTGACCCGAGCAGCCGATGCACGACGCCCCACGACCGCCTCGGCGCAAGCAGCCCGCTATCGAATGCGGCGAGCAGTCGGGTTCGTTCTCGGCGCACGTGGAGCTCGTCCACGGCTGCATGGTCCGGGGGGCTCGCGCACAGCGATTCGGCCAGGGCCTCGAGAGCCTGGACCTCGCGCGAGCACGCCGGGCACACGGTGACGTGTCGCTCGAAGCTGGCTCGCTCCACGCCGGTGAGGCGGCCGTCGCGCATCGCTCCCGCCTCGAAGAGACGGGGGCACGGGGTGGCGCTCATGATTCCTTCGCCTCCTCGAGCACTTGACGGAGCTCGCGACGTGCCGCGTGGAGTCGCGTCCACACCGTACCGATGGGAACGCCAAGCGCCGCCGCAATCTCAGCGCAGCTCAGTCCCTCGACCTCGGCCATCAGCAACGTGATTCGCTTGGCCGCACTGATCCGGACCAACGCCCTTTCGATGTCGCTGCGCGCTTGCAATGCCGCACGCGGGTCGACCGCCGTAGCGCGAACGCCACGCAGCGACGACAGAACCGCCAAGAAGCGCCCGAACGACTGGCGCCGCCGGCGAAGAAGCTGCGCTGCGATCCCGATGAGCCACGGGCGGCACGAAGGTCGGCCGTCGTATCGCCCGGCACCCTTTGCGGCCGCGAGGAAGGTCGCGTGGACCAGGTCGTCGACGTCTTCCGCGTCACACGTGGCGCGCGCAACGAAGCGCCGGAGAGGCTCCTGGTATCGATCGTAGAGTTCGCCGAGGGCACCGATCTCGCCGCGGGCCAGCTGATGCAGGATGTCGGGGTCGGGCCTGTGGGGGACGTCGTGACGGACGAGGGACTGACCCGTTGCGCGGCGCGTGATCATCGTGTTCCCACCGTGGCCCCCAGCGCGAGACCCACCGTCCAGACGGGAAGTCGAGGCTCATCGCTCGGATTGTCACCCGGAGCGTTCGCGGGACCGAGCTCCCCATCGACGCCGATAAAGATCCGAAACGACGATCGGGCGCCAATGATGAGGTGGGCGCCGAGGAGAGCGCGCGGCGCGGTGCCCAGGCTGGACTGCGAGGACGCGCTTCCAGCAAAAGCACCGTTCGTGTCCGTGGCCCCCCCAGTTGGGTTGACCCTGGTATCCGGGCCCCCGCCCCGCAGGGCGACGGCGGGCCCGCCTATGAAGTCCAGCGCAAGATTCTGAAAGCGAAGACGTCGGCCCGCCAGGGCGGCCAGCTCCAGTGCCGCTCCCGGGGGGCCGCTCCCAATCCGCTCGTCGCGATCCGCCCGCCCCTCGAAGCCGACAAGCCATCCGCCGATATCGAGGAGCGAGAGCGCGCCCAAGCCGACGCTCTTATAGCCATCGCCGATGCGCGCCTCGGTGAGGACCGACAGCTCGATCCGCAGGCGGCTCGGCGGATCGGATGCCCGTCGTGTCTCCATTTCGTCGCGTTGCCCAGCCGCCACGTGAACCGGGACCACCGGGACGGCGGTGGGCTGGATGGCCTGCGTAGGCGCGTTGGCCCGCATGGCTTCCGCAGGCGCGGGCCCGGGGATCGACGGAGCCGATGCCTCCAGCCCCAGCTCCGCCGCGGCAGGCCGAGGCACGAGGAGCAAGGCTTCGAGTGTAGGCATGACGTCCTCCCATCGCGACACCTGTCGCAACGCGGAGCGGCCGTCCGGCAGGGTCACGGCAACGGCGATCGCGCCCTCGTTCGACGCGAGCTCGATGCGCGCGCAGGCATCGATGTCGGTGCGTGCCTCGAAGGCCTCGCGCACCCGCTCGGGCAGCTCGGGCCAGCGTGCGCGGACGCTTGCGTCCACCGCCACCGCGATCGGCGAGCAGCGAGGATCCGCCGCGAACGCGCGGCTTGCCGCAAAGGCCGCAAGGGCCCCCGAGAAGACGCAAGAACTCGCGTAGCGCCACATCGTGCCGGGGTCTCACTCTCACTTCGCGCCGGAAGGCCGATCCCTTCATCCGGGCGACTAGAAAAATGCCTCGACCCCGACGCTGGGGAGCGTGATGGGACCAAGCTCCGTCACACTGCACGTCGTCGAGTTGGTCGAGCCGATCTGTGTTCCCGAGCAATTGTATGCGCGCGCCTCCTTGCTCAGGGTCACGTTCTGCACCTCGGCGACCATCGCAATGGATCGCTCCTTGCCGAGGGTCCACCGTTTCTCGAGGCGCACGTCGACCCGGTAGAACGGCGGGTACCGTTGGTCGTTGAGGGGTGGGAGGGGAGAACCCTGGCCCGGCGGATAGTCATCCGAGTAGGGCGAGCCCGTGTAGAAGACGAACCTGGCCCCGAGCCGCCACCTGCGGCCAAGGTCGTACGCACCCATGACGTTGAGCACGTGAGTCCGATCGTAGTCGCCCACGATCGTCGCCGTCGCTTGGCTCCCCGACGAGGTGAGGTAGTGCGCCTCGCGGGTCGAGCGAGATAGGGTGTACGAGAGCCAGCCGGTCAGACGCTTGGAAAGCGGCCGCCGGACGAGGAGCTCGAGCCCGTACGCCCGCCCGTGCACGGGGTGATCGCCGGGGCACGTGTAGGGCCCGTCCGGCGGTGAAAGCTGCACGCAGTTGGCGGTCAGGTCGGTAAGCCCCGACCAACCCGAGAGAAACCCGGTCAGCGTCGCCGTGAAGTCGGCGGGCAGCGCGACCTCGATGCCCTGGCTCGCTTGCGCGACCGTCTGCGGGTGGGAGACGCCGAACGGGAACCCGGGGACGGAGACCTCCTGCGGCGGGATCGCTCCGACGCGCAAGGCCGGATACTGATGCGAGAGGCCGAACGTCGACAGCCAGGCCACGGAATCCGCGAGGGTCACGCGCGCGGAGAGACGCGGATCGAAGGCTGGCACGCTCGTGTTCGCGTTCGTCGTGGCGCCAGGTGCCGTGGCCCGCGAGGACTGGAAGACATCGAACCGAGCTCCAGGCACGATCTCGACTCGAGGCGACAGGCGCCAAACCACATCGGCGTGCCCGCCCACCATGACGTTGGTCGGTGGCGGGTTCGCCGTGGAGGGAATGTCCTCCCCACCTGGCACAGGCGCCCCCTGCTTGAAGCCGTAGTCGTCGTACCGGGCGTCGGCACCCCCACGAACGCGCACGGTTTGCGACAGCTTCGCCTCGATCTGCAGCCGGGTCACGGCGGAATGGTCCGTCGCGTACGTCGGGGCTGCCCCCTGCGAGTCGTAACCGACAGTCGCCGCCACGCGCATGTGCCCATCGCCGTGCGCAAACTCGTGGTCCCATCGCAGGTCGATCCTGTGAAAGTCCGATACAAGTAGCTCGTGGAGCGTGGTGATCGACTGCAGGTTGCCATTTGCTTCCGTCTGCTGCCCTCCGGCCTGCAGCTCCGCAAGGTAGTCGTGGCTGCCGAAGGCGAAGATGCCGAGCGTGTCGTGATCGGCGATCCGCCACGTCGCGCGCGTCTGGTAGTCCCAGTAGTCGAGCTTTACGCTGGACGTGATCGCGCCGAGGATGGGGCCCGGGTATCCGTAGCGCCCGGCGGCGAGAACATTGAATCGGCCGTCGTCGATCGGTGCCTCGACGAGCGCACCCGCGTCGATGAGGCGCACGTTCACTTCACCGTGCCATGTGGTCGCCGGCTCGCGTGTCTGACCCGCGATGGTCGCGCCTGCGAACCCTCCGTAGCTGGCCGGCGCGGCGCCCGGATAGAAGTCGACACGATCGATGAGCGCAGGGTGGATGACCCCCTCGCCGTTTCCCACGTGAAACAGCAGGGGCACTCGGATCCCGTCGACGTAGTAGCCGTTGTCGTTGGGTGGGGCTCCGCGGATGTAGAAGTACGGGAGCCCGCTGACCAGGGGAACGACGCCTGGCAGAGCCTCGATCGCGCGAAACGGATCGCCGAAAGCACCAGGCATTTCCCGAACGTCCGTCGCCGAGAGCGTCGTCTGGCCAATCTCCCTCCGAGTGCCGTGGACGCTCACTTCCACCGGGGGTTCGGTCCCAGCCTGGGCTGCGAGAGTGGTCGACGTTGAGCCCTGGGTCGAAGTGGCCAGGGCCCCGGCAGGCGTGGCGAGGACCTCCACCTGGTGGAACTCGACGCGCGCGCGTACACGTGCGACGAGAGGAGCGTTGCCTCGCAGCGCGGGCGTGAACCGCCATGCGAGCACGGCTCGTCGCGCTTGCTCCGCGAACGGCTCTGCCCCTCCGGTAACGATCGCGCGCGTCACCGAGCCATCCTTCTCGACGGTCAGTTCAAGCAACACGACCGCGTCGCCCTGCGCACCCCTGGGGTACGGCACGTCTGTGCTGCCCTGAGCAACCGGGGCGGTCAGCACTGGCCCGGGAACTGGCGTGGGCTTTACCTGGGCGACCGCATCGTTCGCCCAAGCAACGAACACGGCGATCGCCATGGCCGTCGTGAAGCGCCTCCGATTCACTGAAGCCTCCGCGGTTGCGACAACCGGCGTCAGCGTCGGCGTCGCCTGTATTCACGCGACGGCCTTCTTTCCTTCACCGTAAAGAAGCGCGCGGACCGTGACCTCGCCGGAGGAGGCATCGACCCCGACGGCTCGGGCGCCGGCGGCTGCACCGGCGCTCTGTGCTAGGCCGATCCCTTCATCAGGCCGATCAGAAAGACGCTTCGACGCCCACGCTTGGGATGGTGATGGGGCCGATGGACGCGTGCCTGCACTGCGTCGTTGTTGGAGTACCCTCGCAGCTCAACCCGAACGGAGTCACCTCCTTGCTGAGGGTCAGGTTCTGCACTTCGGCGATGAAGGCGATGTACCCGTCCTTTCCGAGCGACCAGCGCTTCTCGAGGCGGACATCGACCCGGAAGAACGGCCGATCGCGATAGGCGTTGTAGGGGGGAACCGGCACGTTTCCGGCGAGATTCGAGTAGGGGGCTCCGGACATGAATGCGAACCGCGCACCCGCGCGCCATCGCAGACCCAGATCGTATCCAAGGATGGCGTTCAGGACGTGCGTGCGGTCGTATTCGCTGGCAACCGTGGCCACCGCATCCCCACCGGTGGGGGTAACGAAATGCTCGTCGAGCGTCGATCGCGACAACGTATAGGACAGCCAACCACTGAGGCGCTTCGAGAGGGGCCTTCGCAAGAGCACCTCGACGCCGTACGCGAGGCCGTGGACCGGTTGGTCGTTCGGACACGCGTAGGGTTCTGGCGGAGGAGGGGCGTTGCCGGTCTGGAGAGGAGTCGTTGCCGGCATGATCTGAATGCAATTCGTGGTCAGGTCGGTGAGGCCCGACCATCCCGACAAGAACCCCGTCGTCGTCAGCGTGAAGTCCGCGGGCAGAGCGACCTCCACGCCTTCACTGGCCTGCGCGACGGTCTGCAGGTGTGAGTCGCCGAGCGGGAACCCCGGAACCGAAAGGAGCATGGCCGGGACCCCTCCGACGCGCAGGGCCGGATACTGGTGCGAAAGACCGAAGGTCGATAGCCAGGCGACGGCGGGCGTGAGCGTCACGCGCGCGGAGAGCCGCGGATCGAACGTAGGGACCGTTGTAGAAGACTCCGCGCCAGACGGTCCGTTTGCGCGCGTCGACTCGAACACATCGACGCGAGCGCCAGGCACGATCTCAACGCGCGGTGCGAGATGCCAGACCACGTCGGCGTGCGCGCCCGCGGTGACGTTGGTCGGCGGCGGGTCGGCGCTCTCGCTCAAGGGGATCTGTGCTTGTGGGCTTCCGCTCTGATCGGTCGGCGCTTGACCCTGCGCGAAGCCGTAGTGGTCGACGTGCAGGTCCGCGCCACCTCGCACGCGCACCGTCGGCGAAACCTTCTTGTCGGCCTCGAGACGAAGGGCGGCCGAGAGGTTGGTGATGCTGGTGACGGCCGCCCCATCGCTCTCGCCAGCGCCTCCTTGATTGTCATAGCCAAGGGTTGCCGCGATCCGCAGGTGACCGTCGACGAGCGTCCGGTCGTAGCGCAGGTCGACCCTGTGGAAGTCGGAGCCGAGCTGCTCGACGATCGGGCCTGTCTGACCGTTGGTGGTGCTCGCTGCGCCGAGGTAATCATGGCTCCCGAACGCGAAGAACCCCAGCGTGTCTCGATCACCGACCCGCCAAGTCAGGCGCGTCTGGTAGTCCCAGTATCCAAGCTGAACGGTGGACGTGGTGGCGCTGACGATCGGGCCGGGGTACCCGTAGCGTCCGGCGACGAGGGCGCTCCCGCGACCATCGCCGAGCGGAGATTCGAGCAGAGCTCCCGCGTCGATGAGGCGCACGTTGGCTTCACCGTGCGGCGTCGCGGCCGGGTCTCGCGTCCGACCCTCGATGACGGCGCCTGCGGAGCCTCCGTAGGCCGCCGGAGCCCCCCCCGGATAGAAGTCGACGAGATCGATGAGCGCCGGATGGATGATCCCCTCGCCGATGCCCACGTGAAAGAGCAGCGGTACGCGGATACCGTCCACGAAATACGCGTTGTCGTTCGGCGGAGCTCCGCGGATGTAGAAGAACGGTAGACCACTGACGACCGGCGTCACGCCAGGCAGCGCTTCGATCGCACGGAACGGATCGCCGAACGCGCCGGGCATCTCACGGACGTCGGTCGCCGAGAGCGTCGTCTGGCCAATCTCCCGTCGTGTCCCGCGAACGTCGACTTCTTCCGGGACGTCGGGCGCTGCCGCAGTGCCCTGCGCCGATGGACCCGACGGAGCGGGGCCGGAAGCGGCTTGTGCGGCCCGGCTGACGGTGGATGCAGTGGCGGTGGGCTGCTCCTGATGGAAGTCGACGCGTGCGCCGATGCGTGCTGCCACCGGAGTACTGCCTCGACGCGCTGGCAGAAATCGCCACCCGAGCACGCTGCGGCGGGCCTGCTCGGCGAACGGCTCGACGCCGTCGACGACCTCCGCATTCGACACGGTTCCATCGGTCTCGACGGTCAACTCGAGAAGGACGACGGCGTCTCCGTTTGCGCGCGGGGGGTACGGAACGTCGGTGCCGCCCTGAGCGACCGGCGGGGTCAGCGAGGGAGCCAGCGGCTTGACTTGGACCGCCGGCTTGTCTTGGCCCGCCGCTGAGGGGGTCCACGCGAAAAGCCCCGCGAGGACCAGGAGCCCGGCGCGTCGTCCGAGGTGCGTCGCGCATCGCGCCGGCGTCGTGGACGAATTCGCGGTCATGTCGCTCTGCTTCGCGCGGCGAAGGCGTTTCCTTCATTCCGACGCGTCGAAGGCCGCCCGCAGAGACATGAGCGTGAGAAGTGGGAACGCCGATCGGCCTGGTCGTACCGGCAACCGCCTTTCCGTCGTGATCGACGGCCGCCCGAACGCACGACTCGCCGAAGCTCGCCGGTTGCCCGAGGTGGATGTGTCGGAACCGAGGTTGCCGAAGCTCACTCGCCGGGCGGGGAGGTTCTTGTCCGTTGCCCTCTCCGCCATACCGACGTCGCATGCGGCCTCGTAACTGTGCCACCCGCCTTGGCACAGGACTTCCGACACCGGGACGACGAAGCCGCACCTTCGCGGGTGCCGATCTCGGGATTTTCCGAGATTCTATGCGCGGCACACCTCGTGCGTAGCTCGCTTGGTCGGAGGACCCCGATGAACGTGCCGCGCACCCTCTGGATCACGACCGTCGCTGTCGCGACGGCGGCTCAAGCGTGCGGGTCGACGACGTCCAACCAAACGTCGACCGGAGACGCGGGCCAGGGCCTCGGAGGTGGCACCGACAGCTCGTCGACCAGCGGCGGGACCAGCAGCAGCTCGGGGACCGGCACGGGAAGTGGGTCGAGTGGCGGCTCGGCGGGAGACGCGGCGGTGGCACCGAGCGACGCCGGGAGCACAGACGCCAACCCTTTCCCGCTCGCCACTCTCGACACCCCTTGCGGCAGCCCGACCGGTCCGACGGGCAGACAACTGCTCGCGTTGATCGGAAGCCCCTACGTTGGGACCTACACCCCATACACTCCTCGACCATCGGACTACCCGTCGACTGCCCCCACCGTACCCACTGCCGTTACCGTCGACCTCACGTACACTGGCAAGTCTCCCTATTGCAAACTGGACGACTTCGTCTGCTGCCCCGGATGCCCCTGCAGGGCGCCCCTTCCCCCTTCGGTCACGATCGACCTCAACGTCACGTTCAAGACCGCCGACGGTGTGCTCGACGAGAGCTTCACCGCAACGGCCGTCTACTCCGGTCCCGGCGCCAGCGGTGCCGGTTGGTCCTACTCTCTGCCGGGGACTGCCATCCGGGGCACGTTTCCGGTTGCTCTCGGCACACCCGCCCAAGTCAGCCTCAGCTTCGATGCCACCTTCGACGCCGCTCAGCAAAGGGGAACCGTCAGCGAGTGGGGGCCAGCGACCGGAGGAGGACAGCGCGAGTTCACCGCCGGGAGCTGGATGGCCAACGGCGCCGGACCAAGCTCGGATGCCTCGACAGACTGAGGGTGGCGTCGCGGGGGCCCCGCTCACCACGGCCCGGCGCTAACCACCGCCTCCCCCAACAGCGCGTTCACGACGGCGTCTGCTCGATCATCACCCTTGCGACTATGAACTCGTGCGTGAGGGCCGCCGGCCCGCGTGCTAACCACGATCGTGGCGCGACTGTCGGATCGGCTGCCCGAGAACGCTCCCGGCGACTTCTTCGTCGATTCCTCCTGCATTGACTGCGCGACGTGCCGGACCCTCGCGCCTCGAGTCTTCGCACGGTCCGACGCGATCGGCCTGTCCGTCGTGGGCTGCCAGCCGAGCTCGGAGGCCGATGCCTTACGCGCGAAGATGGCCCTGGTCTCGTGCCCCACGAGCGCCATCGGCACGGCGAGCAAGGTCCCCGTGCGCGACGCCGTCGGCGCTTTGCCCGACCCCATCCTGAGCGACGTTCTGTATTGCGGCTACGCGTCGGAGAGTTCGTACGGCGCCGCCAGCTACCTCGTCGTCCGTGAGAGCGGCAACGTCCTCGTCGATTCTCCGCGGGCCGCGCGTCCCCTGATGGACGGCCTCGAGGCCCTGGGCGGTGTGCGCACGATGTTCCTGAGCCACGTGGACGACGTCGCCGACCATGCGCTGTTCGCGCGACGCTTCGCCTGCGAACGCGTCATACACGCGGCCGACGCGCGCGGGCCGCTGCTCGAGGTCGAGCGAAAGCTCCATGGCAACGACCCCATCGTGCTCGCGCCCGACCTGCTCGCGATCCCTGTCCCGGGGCACACGCGGGGAAGCGCGGTGCTGCTCTACCGTGAGCAGGTTCTCTTCACGGGCGATCACTTGTGGGGAAGCGCCGACGGCAAGCGCCTCGAGGCCGGCCGCAGCGTCTGCTGGCACTCGTGGTCGGAGCAGACGCGCTCGATGGCCAAGCTCCTCGACTTCGCGTTCGAGTGGGTTCTGCCCGGCCATGGCGCGCGCTTTCATGCACCCAAAGAACGGATGCGCGGTGAGCTCGAGCGCCTGGTCGCGCGAATGAGGGGCTGACGGTCGATCCGACCCTCGTGCCCACCCCGCCGCTTGGGCGCCTGGACGTCCTAGCCGGCTGCTCGTCCCGACGGCCTCCACCAGGCCGCCATTTTCATCAGCGGCCCAAAAGGGCGCGACGCGATACCAAGGATACGGCTCGCGCCACCTAGCGCTTGGACGGAGCGCGATGGCGAAGCGCTGCGATCAACGCCGAGAGGGCCGGCGGCGTTTGCCGTCGGGACGGGTGATAAAGATAGTAGCCGGGGAAAGGCGGACACCACTTCTCCAGAACGCGCGTGAGCCGCCTGGCCGCCACGTGAGCCGTCACCGTGTCCTCGTACGCGTATGCGATGCCGTGGCCCGCCAGGGCCGCTGCGAGGATCAAGTCGCCGTCGGTGAAAGACAGGGGACCGTCCACGCGAAGCTCGAAGGGCCGCCCTCTCTCCTCGAATTCCCAGGGCTGGAGACCACCGGATCGCAGGTTGAGATAGTTGATGCAGCGATGGCGTGCGAGGTCGCGTGGCGTTCGGGGCGGCGGATGGTCGGCGAAGTACGACGGAGCGCCCACCACGGCCATTTGCAGATCGGGACCGACGCGGACGGCGATCATGTCCTTCTCGACAACGACGCAACTGGGCGCCACCATGTAGGCCGCGGTCTTCATCACGGGCGCGGGGCTACCCGGCGCGTCCGATCTCAGGAGGGCCGCATGCGCGCGAGCCAATCGTGGAGCCGTCGCTCGAGCAGGCGCTTCTCGCCCTCGTTCGTCGCGAGCGGAATCGCTGTCTCCAGGTCGGGCCGTGGATCGCCTCCCGTGCGCTCGAGCATGTCAGCGCGCGTCGCGTAGAAGAGGTGGTAGTCCGCGAGCGGCCGCTCGAGCGCCCTCAGCGCCGCGAGGCCCTCCGAGGGTCCGGCGAGCATCGAGACGGCGACCGCTCGGTTCAGCGCCACGACCGGCGAAGGCGAGACCTCCGCAAGCGCATCGTACGCAGCGACGATCGTCGCCCAGTCGGTGCTTTCCCACTTCGGCGCCGTCACGTGCGCCGCCGCGATCTCGGCTTGCAGGACGTACGGACCTCGCCCTCCGAGCGAGTGCGCGCGCCGGAGCGCCATCAGCCCTTCGCGGAGGAGCTCCCGATTCCATCGCGATCGATCCTGCGCGGCGAGCAGGATCGGCGCCCCCTCGTCGTCGACGCGCGTGTGTGCACGCGCAGCGCCGAACACAATGATCGCCAGCGCGCCGAACGCCTCGGGCTCGCCCGGAACGAGATCGCAGAGCAGGCGCGCGAGGCGCAGCGCCTCCGCCTGCAGGTCGAGCCGCATCAATTGGCCTCTCCGACCGGTGTGCCCCTCGTTGAACATCGCGTACAGGACGGCCAGCGCCGCCCCCACGCGCTCCGCGAGATCCTTGCGCTCCGGTATCGCGTATCCGACGCTCTTGTCCTCGATCGTCTGCTTCGCGCGCAAGATCCGCTGCGACACCGTGGCCTCCGAGCAGACGAACGCTCGCGCGATCTCCTCGGTCGAGAACCCCGCGACCACCTTCAGAGTGAGCGCGATCTGATTGTCGGTCGACAGCTCGGGGTGACAGCAGGTGAAGATGAGCCGGAGATAGTCGTCGCTCACCGTGTCGATCGTGTCTCGTGCACCCATGTCGTCCTCGAAAAAGAGCGGCGCCTTCGCTTCGGCAACCACCCGCCGGCGTCGCGCATCCTTCGCGCTGTTCTTCGCGGCCGTCATCAGCCATGCGCCGGGGTTCGACGGGACCTCCTCGCGCCACGCTTGCACCGCGGCGAGCGCCGCCTCTTGGAATGCCTCCTCTGCAGCGTCGAGGCTCCCGCAGAGTCGCAGGAGGCCCCCGACGATGCGCCCGCGCTCGGTGCGCACCGTGTCGTCGACGATCGCCGTCAGGTCCGCCACAGCTCGCGGATCTCCAGCGCGCCGTGCACGATGAAGGGTGTCTCGGCGGCCCACCGCACCGCGTCTTCGATGCTCGTCATACGCACGAAGAATAGTCCGCCGATGACCTCTTTGCTCTCGAGGAACGGCCCGTCGAACATCGCGCGCCTCTCGCCGCGCGTCACGATGCGCCGTCCAGTACTCGGTGGCTCGAGGCGAAGGCCCCCGAGGAATGACGCTTCCGGGAAGCGACCGCGGGTTTCCTCGTCGATCCGGTCCATCACTTCGACCCACGCCTCTTCCGTCTTGGTGCTCCCGAGCACCGCGCAAGCGAAGATCTTGCCCGGCTTCGCCTCTTTGTCCTTCGGGCACATGCCCTTCATCACCGGGCGCACATCGATCTCGTCGCTCGGGAGCACGGGAGCCTTCGCCGCGAGCTCCGCCGCCTCGTCGAAGCTGCTCGCCTGGACCCAGTAATAGCCGCCGAGGGCCTTGCCCCCCTCGGCGAAGGGTCCGTCGCCGACCTCGAGGCGGTCACCCTCGCGACGAACGCGCTTGCCCTCCTTGCTGAGGCGAAGACGTCCGCTGTCCTTGAGCCGCCCCGCGCGGCGCAGCTCGTCGGCGTACGTGGCGCTCTTTTCGATGAGCTCCGACATCGCCTTCGGCGACTGCGACGCGTGGGCGTGCTCGTCTTCCCGCGTCATCACCAGGTACTCGGTCACCGGTTCACCTCCGCGAGTCGTGCGCGCGCTGCTCGCCGCGACCCTTCGCCCCGACTCGGGCGACGCTCGTCCGGGTTGGGCTGCCCTTTTCCCTTCGCGATGAAATCTCGAAGGCTCTCGTTCACGTAGAAGCCCCACGCGCCCGAGCAGCCATCGTAGCACTCGATGCTTGGCACCAGGCCGACGTGCGTGAAGCGGACCTCCGTCTTGCCGCCCTTCTTGACAATCTCGAACACGATGTCGGTGCCGTCCCACTCGCTCTTGTCGCGGACGAAGTTGAGCTGGCTGCCCGTAACGTGCCACACGATCCTCTCGCCGGGCACGAGCTCGGTGATCTTCTGCGTGGTGCGGTGGACCCTCTTGTAGCTGTACGTGAACTCGGCGCCGAGCACGTCCGTACGCCCATCGATCTCTCCCGACCACCAACCGCGAACGTCGTTGATGGCGTCGAAGGCTTCCTGCGGCGTCTGGTCGACCAGGAGGGTCGTCGTGAAATTCTTCGTCTTCATGATGGTCTCCTTTCGGTCGCTCGTCCTCGGGTCGTCACATGCTCGCGAACGCGCGCTCGTAGTCCTTGGGGCTCTTGCTCCAGAGCGCGCCCATCTGCTGCGCCATCGGGTCCGGGAAGATGTCCTCCTCGCCGCGCGCGACCCCGGCGAGCACGGCGCTCGCGACGTCGGCCGGGCTGGTCTTCGGAATCGGGAGGTCCTTGACCATGTCGGTGTCGATCGGGCCCGGGAACGCCGCGAGGATCTCGATGCGCTTTCCCCTGAGCTCCGGACGGAGCGCCTGCGTGATCGAGTACGAGGCCGCCTTCGACGCCGAGTAGCCGCCGAGCGCCGGGAAGCTCCCGAGCGACGCGAGCGACAGGACGTTCACGATCGTCGCGCCCCCGGGTGCGCGCTCGAGTACAGGCAGGAAGCCCTTCACCACCGCGAGCGTCCCGAAGACGTTGGTGCGGAAATCGGTCTCCATCGCCGCCTGGCTCGCCGTCAGGACGTTCGCCGACGCGGAGACGCCCGCGTTGTTGACCAGGAGCGTGACGTCCGCGGCCGCCCGGGCCGCCGCCGCGATCTGCTCGGGTTTCGACGTATCGAGCGCGAGCGGGACGACCCGCGGATCGGACGAGGTGACCTTGCTCACGTCCCGAGCCGCCGCGTACACCTTGGCCGCGCCGGCCTCCAAGAGCGCGGAAACAAGGGCCTTTCCGAGGCCACGGTTGGAACCAGTTACGAGAGCAACACTTCCTTGGATCTTCATGACGCACCTGCCTTTCATCGACGCGACGTTTCGGCCGGCCTGGATCCGACATGCGCGGCTCGCGATCGACGAAAAACGACCGCTTCTCGCGGCCTCGTCCGAGTGCCCGCCCCGTTCCCGTCGTCGCCCCGGCCCGAGGCGCTCACCCAGCGCGAACTCGAGGTCGTACGGTGGATGGCGGTGGGCTCGGCGCAGCACGCGGTCGGTCCCGACCCGACTGACGAGGGTGCGCCCTTGCGCCACCTCGGTGATCGCGTGGACCAGGTGCTCACACGACACGTCCTTCAGCAAGAACCCACGGGCGCCGAGGCGCACGCCCGGTTATCTCCCGACACCACGCTGCTCGCCCCACGAGTGCTGCCGCAACGGCGGATCCAGCGTCAGCTTCGTGATAGTGGCGACGTAGTTGGTGATCGTCGACGCAGCGACGGCGGTGATGGCCTCGAGGACCTGACCTTCGCCAAAGCCGGCCTCGCGGAACGCGGTCAGTCGCCGCTCTTCCACGTGGCCGCGCGTTTCGATCATCTCCTTGGCCAGAGCGGAGAGCGCGGCCAGCTTGCGATCCCGGGGTGCGCGTCCCTCGCGGATCGCCTGGACATCGCCGGGACTAACGCCCGCCTTTAGCGCAAGCATCGAGTGGAGCGCGACCGGATACGGGCTTGTGTTGGTGACCGCGTCGGTGAGCAGTACGACCTGGACCTGCGCTTCCGTGAACGTACCGGAGTGAACATGCTGGAAGACGGGAAGGAAGGCGTTGAGCAACGTGGGTGACTCGGCCATGACCGCCGCGATGTTGGGCAGGAAGCCGAAGGTCTTTTGGAGCTCGCGAAGCGCAGGCTTGGACGCCTCGGGCGCAGAGTCGACACCGTGTGTGGGGTAGGCGGCCATGATCCTCTCCTCCTGCTCTGCGCCGATGCGGTACATCGCATGCGATCGTTGAATAAGACGTTCGCAATAGCCCTGCCAACCTTCGCAGGTAAGCGAGCTCGTAACCCGGACGGGCTCGCTTGCATTCGCTCGACCGGCGCGCGAGCGACTTTCAACGAAGCCGCCGGACGAAGTGGAGGTCGAGGCCGGACAGTGGAGCGCCGACCTCGTGCATTGCACCACCCGTCGCGAGGGATCCGAGGTCGATGGCGACGAATCCGACGCTGTTGATCAACTCGATCACTAACTGTTTGGCTTCGGCGTCGTCGCCGGATGTAAAGATGACCGTACGGGGTTTGTTCGGCGAGAAGTCCTGTATCCAGACCATCGGTATGTTGCTGATCGATTTTACAAGCCGTGCGCCAACCGCCATCTCAGCGACCAACTCGCTAGATGTGCGCGATGTGAGCTTCCTCAACGCGGCCCGCGATCTGGTGACTCCCGCCAGACTGATATCTGGTTCAAGATCCATATGCGCGTTGGTCGCATCGATCAGAATTCGGCCACGCCAGTCGATGCTGTTCAGCGCTTCAGGCACCTTCGGCCAAGGTGTAGCGAGAATAACGACATCGCACTCGGCCGCCCGCTCCCTCGTCCCCGCGACGGCGCCTGGACCAAGATCAGCGACGAAATTAGCCAGTGTCTCCGGACCTCTGGAATTGGATACGACTAGGGTATGACCAGCCATTATCAAATGGCGGCCGAAAGTGCGCGTGACGTTGCCGGCACCCATAAACCCTACTTTCATGACCAATCTCCTGTGCGCCGACCCAAGCCGGCCGGGTGGCCCGGGACGGCAGCTGAGCTTAGGACAGAAGCCCGCCAGGCACTGTGCCTTCAACCTAAAGAGGCGCAGCGCCTTCGTCGAGCCTTCCGAGTTCGATCGGAGCGGCAGCCAAGCTGAGTCGCTACGGCCGCGAACGAGTTCATGTACCGGTGGACGCCCAGCGCGCTCAAGCGACGGACGCGCTCAGTCGTCGCTCGCTCTTCTCGCCGGCGGCACCGGCACGAGCTCTCCGCTCTTGACGTACGCGCGGGCACGCGCGGCAATCCGCTTGCCCTGCTCGGCATCGAAGAACACGGGGGCACCGGAGCGCTCGTAGCTCATCACGTTGTCGAGCACGTGGCTGTGCGAGTTGCCGAAGTAGTGCCCGAGCTCGTGCGCCAGCACATGGGTGGGCGCCGATGCGACCAGGATGAGGTAATGCGCCCCCGACGGCGCGTGCCAGTGCACCCCGCGCCGCATGTGGACGGGGTCGTCGACGTCGCGCAGCGAGCCCACGACGAACACGTCGATGTCACGGGCTGTGACGTGCGACGCCAGCGCGTTGCGATCGTCACGCGTCTCCATGTGGGCCATGCGCGCATCAAGCGGAGCGCCGTCGACCCTCGCGAAGTGGACGCCGAAGGGCTCGAACAGGCCCTCGGCCGTGTCGATCTCCGCCGAGAGCCAGCCGGCATCGGCGAGCGGCTTGCCCGCGTCGTCGACGGCTGTCGACACCCGCAGGGAGAACGTGGTCGCAGGCGGCGGCGATGCCTGGGCGAGCACGAGACTCGTCAAAGCGCACACCGACGGAAACCCGGATCCCACGGAGCGGACAGCATAGCTGGGCGCCTGGCGGTTCTCGATTCATGCGCCGCGCCTGCGTCGAGAGCGAGCCCCGCGCTCCTCTGCTAGCAAGCGGGGCCATGGCCCGCGTCTTCCTCCTTTCCCCGGCGCGGCTCGACGGACGGCGCGGGCAGCTGCTCGTCCGGCAGGGCGCGCTCTTCCCCATCGCGGCGGCCCTGCGAACGCGCGAAGGGTGCGCCATCGGCGATGTCTTCGCCTTCGTGAGCGGTCTCTATTTCCGCGGCAAGCTCACGTACGCCAAGGCCTTTGCCCGTGCGCCGGCCGGTGCGGCGTGGATGGGCCGGGGCGCGCTGGTCATCACGCCGAACCGGGGCCTCGTGCCCGTCGACACGCGCGTCTGCCTCGAGCACCTCGAGAGCTTCGCCGAGACCGATATCCACCCCGACGAGCCTGCGTTCCGACGCCCCCTCGAGCGAGACGCCCATGCCCTCGCCAAGGCCCTCGGACCCGAGGACGAGGTGGTGCTCCTCGGCAGCATCGCAAGTGCCAAGTACGTCGACGCGCTCGTCGGCGTCTTTCGCAAGCGGTTGCTCTTTCCCACCGACTTCGTCGGCCGCGGGGACATGAGCCGAGGGGGTCTCCTCCTCCGCGCGGTCGATGCGAACACGGAGCTCGTGTACGCGCCCGTGCACGGGGCGGTCCGCCGGGGCACACGCCCGGCGAAGCTGACGCCGCGGCGCCGCTGAGGGGTCGAGGGCTCGTCGCACCGCCGGCCCTCGTGCACGCCTAGGGAACGTCGGTCTTGGTCACTGCTTCTTTTGCGCCGCGTGCCTCGCGGCGGCGTCGGCCATCGCGACCATGCGATAGAACAAAGTGCACATCAGGTACAGCAGGTAATAGAGCCCCGTGAAGTAGGCGCCGCGCCCAGCAACGGCTCCGGACGCACCGGCGACCAGCACACCGAACGCGAGCGCGCCGAGCGTCAGGTTCGTGACAAAGAGCGAACGCGACAATCCGGCGTCCTGGCCGCCCCTCATCCGGAAGCGCCACGACAGGAGCGAGAAGAGGAGCGCACCGATGCCGATGGCGGAAACGACACAGCACCGCTGCCAGAGGCTGGATCGAAAGAACTCCAGCGCTTCGAGCAGGACTGGCAGCAGCGACAGAAGGACCGACGCTACCGCGGAAGTGACGAGGTTGCGCACCCGAAACGAGATGACCTCGTTGGAGGCAACGGCTGCCCCTCGGTCGATGGACGTGACGATTCCAGCGAATCCGGCCAGTGCGATGGCGGCCGCAAGGAAGCCCAGCAGCACGGCGGTATCGTTTCCGGTCATGGGGGCCTGCGCGTCGAGCGTAGACGAAGCCAGCGCCGGACGGCACCATCGCGCCAGCGGTCTCGGGCCCCACTTCCCGGGCACCACCCGACGCGGGCACCGCCACCCGACGTTCGTAGCGCGTTGCCTTGCGCCGCACCGGCGGTTGCGCTACCGCCCGTCCCGGGACAGGATCGTCGCTTCGAGCAGAGGAGCTGGCATGGCGAAGGTGAGGACGTGTCTCTGGTTCGAGAGCGACGCCGATCGGGCGGTGCGGCGTTACGTCGAGTTGGTCCCGGCGTCGCACATCGAGCACGTCCAGCGGTCGCCGGGGCCGTGGCCTGGCGGCAAGGCGGGCGACACGATCGTCATCGACTTCACGCTCGGAGAGCAGGCGTTTCAGGCGCTCAACGGCGGCTCGCGCGTCGACTACGGGAACGCAGCGTCGATCTCGGTCGCGTGCGCCGATCAGGCCGAGGTAGACCGCCTATGGGCCGCGCTCACGGCCGACGGTGGCGCCGAGATCCAGTGCGGCTGGCTCCGCGATCGTTGGGGGGTTCCGTGGCAGATCGTCCCGACGGTCCTCCCGCGCCTCCTCGCGCACGAGGATCGCGCGGTCGCCGCCCGCGTGTTCGCGGCGATGACGAGTATGGTGAAGATCGACATCGCCGCCCTCGAGCGCGCCGCCAAGGGGTAGGAAGCGCCCCTTGCTCGGAAGACGAACCGTGTGCCGGCCGTCCTACGCGGCTGCGGACATCTCGATGCGAGGCATGCCAGCCCCGTTGCCGTGACCGGAGTGGAGGGCCATTCAGCGGCCCCCCTTCCACACCGACCCGGCGATCAGAGTGCGGCACGGTGCGGCACACGTCGGACGCCGATTCTCCGCGCCACCTCGGGCTGCAGCACGTCGAACAATCTCGCCGGCTCGCCGGACTCTGGTGAGGACGCCACCGGCAACGATGCCAGTGTCTCCCCGGATGCCGGTGATGGCGGCTTCATCCCCCACCCCTGCAACGCGGGCTGCTTGTGCTTTGCCGCCGATGCCTGTCCGACGGGCTGCTATCAACTACTCCGCCAGCTACCTCGATGGGGGTCCCGACGGAGCATTCTGCTGCGAGCCCGAGAACGTCGCAGTCGACGCCGCGAGCGATGGCGGCGCATCGGGTGGACCGTGCACCGCCAACTCCGACTGCGACGCGGGCGAGCAGTGTCTCTTCCCGCTCGGCGACTGCTCGGCCAAGGGGCAGTGCCTGTCGCTTGCCTCGCTCGGGGCCGAGTGCGCTCACGAGGTCGCATACTGCGGATGCAACGGGACAGCCGTCGAGGGGCTGTGCGGGCCACCGTACGCCTACGGACCGACGCCAGGCGCAGACGCGGCGTCGCCCTGCGGCCACGCTGACGCGGGAGACGCTGGCGGCGAGTAGGGCCCGATGCGTGGCCCCTCGAGCGGCGGTGCTACGGTCGAGCCGTATCCCCTTCGCCGGAGGCCGTGGAGAAGGTCTGGACGATCTCTGACCACTGGGGCCGAACCCAGCGGGTCTCGTCGTAGTCGCCGCGCGTGTACTCGTCGATTGCCCGGCGCCAGAACACCGTCGCGTTGGGGCTCTCCTCTCGCTGCCGGACCTCCCACGGACCCCCGAAGCGGTCGAAGGCCGCGAAGGCGGCGGCCCGGCCCACGCCGTGCCGCCTGAAGCGCCGGAGGACGAAGAACTCCGTCATGTCGAAAACCCCGCTCTTGCCCGTGATCTTGCTCCGTTCCGAGATCAGCGCGAACCCGGCGAGCTTGTCATCGACCCTGAGCAAGAATGGATGCCTCCATTCGTCTACCCAATACGGCGTGAGATCGAAGTCCCCGAAGCGCCCGTCCTCGTCGACGTACATCTCGAGCACCTCGCTGAAGTCGTAGGAGTAGAACTGCGCCAGGTTCTCGAGCAGCACCCGCTCCTTACTGGAGGCCGGCTGGAACGACAGGCTTGCTGGTGGCTGGGGGACGCGCCTTCTCACGGGTCGCAGGAGTCTAGCAATATTGGAGGACCTTCCCTGCACGGGGCGATCCGATGCCCCGCGCCCCGGAACGACCTCCCGCAGTAGACGTGATGGGCCAGGGGCCCACCACCCTGGATGAGAATGGTGTCGCGAGCTTGAACGCGCGGGCCAATCCGTGTCACGACGTGAAGCGGATTGGTGATCGCTTCAAGGTCGCTAGCACTGCGGTGGCTTCAGACCCCGAGCAGTAGACTGACCCGCGCCCGTTTTAGGTACCACCCTTTGTCGCACCCGGAAACGGGAAGGACGCATGGCAGTTTCTCGACGTACCAGGGCGCAGCGATCACCCGTCCGCCTTGGAGGTTGAGATGGAACCGATCGTCGAACGAAGTTGTGGACTCGACGTACACCAGGCGACCGTTGTCGCCTGCCTGCTCGTCGGCAGTGCCAACCAGAGGCCACGAAAGGAGGTGCGAAGCTTCGGCACGAAGACGCGCGAGCTGATGGAACTGCGCGACTGGCTGCGTGAAAATGGCTGCACGCACGTCGGCATGGAGGCGACGGGCATCTACTGGAAGCCGGTCCATGCTGTGCTCGAGGACGACTTCGAGGTCGTCGTCGGCAATGCGCACCACATCAAGAACGTGCCCGGTCGCAAGACCGACGTGAAGGACAGCGAGTGGATTGCCGACCTGCTGCGGCACGGCCTGATCGCGAAGAGCTTCGTGCCGCCGAAGCCGATCCGTGAGCTGCGCGATCTCTTGCGCTACCGCCGAAAACTCGTCGAGAGCCGAAGCGCGGAGCGCAACCGGCTGCAGAAGCTCCTCGAGACGGCCAACATCAAGCTCGCGAGCGTTGCCAGCGACGTCTTCGGCGTCTCGGGCATGGCGATGCTGAAGGCGCTCGTCCGCGGGGACGCAACGCCCGCCGAGATGGCGCAGCTCGCGAAGAAGCGTCTCCGCCAAAAGCTCGGCGAACTGGAGCTCGCTCTCGAAGGGAGGGTCGAAGAGCATCATCGCTTCGTGCTCGAGATACAGCTCTCTCGTCTCGAGGAGGTCGACAAGCACGTCGCGAAACTCGACGAGCGCATCGACAGCAAGCTCGCTCCGTACCGCGAACATCACGCGCGTCTTACGCAGATCCCCGGCGTGGATCGCGTCCTCGCCGCCGTGATGATCGCGGAGCTCGGCACGGACATGACCGTCTTCAAGAGCGCGGGACACCTCGCCGCATGGGCGGGAGTCTGCCCGGGCAACAACGAGAGTGCCGGCAAGAAGAAGAAAGGCACCGCCCGCAAAGGCAACGTCCACCTCATGACCGCGCTCGTAGAGGCTGCCCACGGCGCCTCGCGCAAGAAAGACAGCTACTTCAAGGATAAATTCTTCCGCCTCAAGGCACGACGAGGCTACCTGCGAGCGGCGGTGGCCATCGCTCACAAGATCCTCAAGGCGGTCTACGTGATGCTCTCCACCGGCGCCGACTACCGCGACCTCGGTGCCGCCTACCTCGACGCGGTGGACTCACGCCGCGTCACCGGCAACCTCGTCCGTCGTCTCGAGCGCCTCGGCTTCGACGTCACCATCGCGCCTCGGCTCGCCCCAGGTCTCCCGGCCCCACTGGAACCCGCGGGGTAATTCTCATGGCAGTGTTAGGTTGGACAGGACCCGCTCTCTGCGCCTTCGAAGTATGAGACCTCGGTTCGCCGGCTGAACAGCGTGGACGACGTGAACTCGCCGTCTTGCGCCCGGACGCAAGTCACGTAGGGACGCGCCGAGGGCATGTCCACGTTGTCGGCGACAATCACAGCCCCTCGGCGAAGTCGAGACCGGAGGAGCGAGAGCACCGGCAAGTAGAGATGCTTCATGCCGTCGAGGAACAGCATGTCGATGGGGTCTTGGACAGCGCGAAGCGTTTCCAGCGCATCCCCCTGAAGCACCGTGGCCACATCTCCGAGTCCGGCTTTGCGCAGGTTCTCCCGTGCGCCGCGCACCTTCTCGCGCTCGATCTCCGTGCTGACGACCACGCCGTGGTCGTCGCGTGCAGCGGCAGCCAGGTACAGCGTGGAGATGCCGAAGGAGGAACCGAACTCGACGGTCCGACGTGCTCCGACGGCGCGGGCGAGCAAGTAGAGGAAGTGACCCTGCTCCCGTGTGACCGCGCTGTAGGTGCGCCGAAGCGCCGATGGGGACTTCCCCATCAAATCGTGCCCAGTGGCCCGACTCAGAATCCAGCGGGGCGCAACGACAAGCCGGTGCTTCCAATCGCCACGCGCGGCAGCGTGCAGGCGTTCCAGCGTATCGGCAACGGGCGGCGATGCGAGAGCATTCATGATGCTCATGATGTAAGCTTTTGCTTGCGTTCGCTACTTGCATCCCGAGCCAAGACCCATGAGCCCACGGAGGAAGCTCGCGCCCCGGAAAAGACCCAGCCAACCGAGGTCGCACGCCACCGTGGAGGCCATCCTCGATGCCGCCACTTACGTTCTCGTCAAGGGCGGCTGGGTGCGCTTCACCACCAACCGTGTCGCCGAGCGCGCCGGTGTCAACATCGCCTCCCTCTACCAGTACTTCCCGAACAAGGATTCCATCGTCGCCGAGCTGCAACGCCGGCACAGCGAAAAGATTCGGAAAGTCTTGCCGGCGATTCGCCCGCAGCTCCAATCGCAGCGCGACCTCCGCGGTACCCTCCGGGTGATCATCGATGCCGTAGTGCAGGAGCACCGCGTGGCGCCCGCCTTGCACCGGGTCTTCGCGGAGGAGCTACCGCTCTCCGCGCGCCGACTCGCCGCGAAGGAAGAGCCCACGAGGCAAAGCTGGAGCGACGCGCTCAAGCCCTTCCTGAGGAATGTCCCGGACCGCGCCCTAGCCATGTTCGTTGCCCGGTGCGCCGTTCACGCGGCGATCCACGAGGCCGCAACGGAGCAGCCGGAACTGCTTGAAAGGTCCGCGTTCACCGAGGAGATCGTAACGCTGGTCGAACGGTACTTCGACCGTGCAGCGACGGGATAAGCCACAAGCGCAGGACGGCCGTTTAGCCTTCGAACAGGTCGGTGAGCTCGTCTGCGTGGTCTTCTTCCTCCTTGAGGATCTGCTCGACGAGCCGGCGGGACGTGATGTCGGCATCGCCGAGCCAGCGGATGATTTCGGTGTAGGCCTCGATAACGATGCGTTCGCCGATGAGGTTCTCGCGGAGCATGGCCTGAAGGTCGGTTTCGTCGTCGGGAGCGAAGTAATTCGTGAAGGCACGTTCCATCATCGTGGCGGGGTTCATGTCTGGCGATCCCCCGAGCTGGTTGACCCGGTCAGCTACTCGCTGGAAGTGCCCGAGTTCTTCGGCTGCGTGATTCTCGAACATGCTGGCGACCTGCTCCCGGTCGATGCCTTGAGCGACAATGGCATTTTGCGTGTAGCGCAAATAGCACACCATCTCGCTGGCCACCACCCGGTTGAGCACCTTGATGACCCGCTGCACATCGGTGGTATTGGACGGGGTGACCGGCCCCTGCTTGAGGTGTTGGCGCGCCTCGTCCCGGATGCGGGTGACCTCGACCGCGAAGTCGGCCGTGGTATCGAAAGACGGTGTGTCGCTGACTGTGGCCATTGGTTCGCTCCTCTCCGCCTTTGTTGTCTGTCCCTGCCTCTTCGCCGTGCAAGCGTTGATCCCGCCCCATGACGCGAGCAGTTCCGGCCAGGCGTGATGAGCGGGCGGCGTCGACGCGGAGACCTGGGGAAGGCCGTTCAGCAGCTCAAGCGGGAGTCGGGTAAGGGACTGTTCGTGGAGCCGTCACGGACTGGCCGTCGGCGCGGTGCCCGCCCCTGCGTCGGGCGCCGGCGCCGCGATCGGCGTGATCTCACCGGTGCGGTCGACCCGGACCGTGCGTCCGTCCGACATCACGTACGCTCCCTTGGTCGCGTCGTACTTCGGAAGGGGCGTCGTGATCGGCGTGCGCTGCCTGCCGAGGATGTGGCCCGGGAGCACGTCGACCGGCACGGGGCGCTCGAGCTGAAAGGCATATCCCGTCTTCTTGATCTCGATGACGTACTCGCTGTCGTCGGGTGGCGATTCGGCGTCGTTGTTGACCTTGTTCTTGTACACGACCGGCGTTTCGCCCACCCGCTTGTGCGCGCGGTGGGCCAGCACGAAGGACATCAGGCGAACGGCAATATGATTGTGTAGCCGGTGACACCCGTGCGAGTGCCGGTCCATGATGCTCATGTAGTCGACCGACCCGTGCGTCCGGATCCCCTCGTCGCCTTGCAGCTCGACCTCGCCGTCGTCTCCCTCTTTGAAACGCGCGTGATACGCCGCGACGAGACCGTACGCGGACGCGTAGCTCGGGCCGAGCTCGTGCCAGTTGATGCTGTATCCGGTCTTCGAGTTGAAATCGCGCGTGATGAGCGTCTTGATCGGCGTGCCCGGAGGAGCGAGCCACACGGGCGCCGCCACGATCTGCCTCCAGACGCGCGGACCGACAGGCGAACCCTTGTACCTCCACATCTCGACTCCGTCGACGAGGTCGCTGCGCCAGCCGCCGACCGTCGTGCCGTATCGAGCGAGTGCGATTCTTATGGCCCAGATACTCGGTATAGAGCGTGAGCGTGGGCCGTCGCTGTACGGGCTGGAAGCGCTCGCGCCCCTGGTCGTCGTACGGGAATTCGTACCAGACATCGCCGCGGTCGATGACGACCGACAACCCCATGTTCGAAGAGTAGTACTCGGGCGGCTGCGGCCCCTCGATCGCGACCAGGTTGTTGCCCGAAAGGGTGCCCAGCGACTCGAGCCATGCGAGGGTCGACTCGGGGGTCTGCAGGCCGAAGGCCTTGATGATGTCGTCCTCGAGCTCCTGCTCGAGGTTCGGGACGGGATGCTCTTTGCCATCGGCGCCGAGGAAGGTGCGCGGCTTGTCCGGCGTCGATGCAAGACTGCCGTCTTCGAGGAAACCGCCCGCGTGCATGCCGCGCTCGGTCAAGACGCGGAGCACCGCCTGCCGTTCCCCTTCCAGGGGCGGCCGCTTCAAAGCTTCGACGCTGTCGTGGCCGAGGACGCCCCAGCCGAACACTCTGTGTTTGCGCTCGAAGAGAGCAAGCGCGTCGCTGGTGGGCCAGTCGAAGGCGCTGTCGGCGTATGCGGCCTTCGGCGGGTAGAAGCCCTCGCACGCGAGGCGAGCCTGCGTGGCCCGAATCAGCAACGCCGTCGGGGCTATCTTCTCGTACTGCTTGAGCGTGGCCTTGTCAGCGGCGCCCAGGCGCGACGCATCGAGCTTCGACGGCGCGTCGACGCCTTGCTTGGCCATGTCTTGCTGGATGCGTCGCTCGAGCGCCAGAAACTGCGTCGAGTCGCGCGGCGCGTTGCTGTCGACGAGGTACGGCAAGAGCCGATCGCCTTGTCTTAGCGGCTCGAGATCGACCTTGGACGCACAATCTTCGGTCACCGCGTCGCGGAAGCGCGTCCGCAGGAGCGTGAGGGTGGGCGGGATGCCGTAGAGCTCGAGGTAGCGGTCCTTCTTCGCCCGCGTGCCGTGGTGGTCGTGCGGGTACTCCCCCCGGGCCAGGGCCAGGTAGGTCGCGCGATACGACTGCGGAACGATTGGTTCGTCCGGGCTTGAGCGCTCCGTGAAGATGTACGGAGTCCAGTCTTCTCCGAGATCGAGCACGACGATCCGAGAGTCGTGGGGCCGCGCCAGGTCGATTTCGCCGGCCGGCCGGCCGTCTTTCCAGAGCGGCACTGGCTGTAACGGAGGCGGGTGCGCAGACGCAGAGGATTGCGCAACGGCTTCCGCCTCCTGCCGTCCCCCATCGGTGGCAGTCTCGCGCAGGCTGGCCGGGTGCACACCGGCGCACGCGGTGGTCGAAAACACCCAGAGAAGCGCAGGGAGCCACCGTTCAGGGTAGGGGCGCGGCGCCATCGATCCAGAGTATCATCGCGGCAGGCCGCCCTGCCGGACTGGGTCACGAACCGTGTGAGCGGACTCGCTCCGACCGAGGTTTGCCGCTTCGCGCGCTGAAGGGCCAGCGCCTCACGCCGGCACGCGCGGTGCACCGTCGCCCTCATGAGCGCGACCGGAAGACGCTCCCGACGACCATCGAGGTCCTTGCCGGCTCCGAGGAGCCATCAGGCCTCACGAGGGCCCGTGGCTTGCGAGCCAAGAGCGACAGTCTCTGTCGCGGTCGTCGCCAATGTGGCCGCGGCATGTCGCCCGACCCACGCGCGGGATACGACAAGATAGAGGGTGAATGTCGCCTTGCTCGAACGCTCTGGCGACGCTGCTACCCGATCCATGTCGCGCTTGGCAAGCGTGCGGAGCGACATGCCAACGCGAGCATGTCGCTCCGGATCCCCGCAAGGCGCGACATTCCAACCCACGCATGTCGCTCCGGATCCCCGCCAGGCGCGACGTCCCAACCGTTGCATGTCGCTCGACGAGCTCGTGAAAGGCGACATGCCGGCGCGAATGTGTCGCCTCACGAAGGTGTGCAGTGCGACGCGGATCGAGGCCGATGTCGCTCTACCCGGTCGCCCCAAGCGACATGGGGAGCGGAACATGTCGCCCGACGCAATCGTCTGGAGCGACATGAGCGACAGGGCCCTTGTAGGACCCATGTCTCATGGAGCGACATTCTCGACCGCATAGGTCGCCTCACTCGACCCGGGAGCGCGACATGGACATGCACGCATGTCGCTGCACCGAGGATGGTGAGGCGACATTCACTCGTGTGTTGGATGCTTCAGGCGAGCCGGGGCCTCGTCCACCATGGCCGCATGGTCCCGCAACCTCCGGAGCCAGACCGACAGCAGGTCCCAGCGACGACGCACGTCGATCCGTGACGGTCCGTCACGCTTGGTGCGGTGCTCGCGACCGACGCCGTGTGGGGCCCTCTCCGAGCGGGTACTAAGTCGAGGATCTCCACGACCTCGAAGCGGCCCTCGAAGGTGCGGCGAAGGGTGCAGCGTCAAGCGGTGGCGCGCAGCGAAGGCGCCTCCGACGCCGACCTCGGTGTGACCGCATCTTTCTTCGCGTCGGGCAATCGCCGGCTCTCCGGGCGCAGCGCCCAAGACGCGGCGAGGATGCCGATGAGGACGGTGGGCGCGATGATGTGGAACGCGGCCCCCCCGTTGGCTGCCGACGCCACGACGGCGCCCGAGAGGTCGATGAAGATGCCGGCGTAGGCCCACTCCTTGACGAGCCGCAGGCCCGGCGCAAGCAGTGTCAGCGCTCCGAGCACCTTCCAAACACCGAGCAACACGATGAAGTGCAGCGGGTAACCGAGGGCCGTCATCCCTTCGACGTTCTGCGGTACGCGCAAAACTTGGAGGGCACCGCCCGATCCGATGCACAGCGCGATGACGCCAGTGCAGATCCAGTACGCAATCAACTTCCGCTTCATCTCGACACTCCTTTCCGAATCAAACCCTGTCAGCTCTGCCGGCGATCGAGGGCGGTGATCTGGATGAGATTGCCGCAGGTGTCGTCCAGCACGGCGATGGTCGAGCCCGTCACCTTGGTGGGCGGCATGGTGAACTTCACTCCCAGGCCTTTGAGGCGGTCGTGTTCGGACTGCACGTCGTCGACGAAGAAGATGGCCGCTGGCTGGCTCTGCTGAAACCTCGCTTGCTGGTAGGTGCGAGCCGCCGGGTTGGTGTTGGCTTCGAGCTGCAGCTCCGCGCCGTCGGGCGCTTCGGGCGAGACGACGGTCAGCCAGCGATAGCCCCCGTTCGAGAAATCCGCCTTCTTCCTGAAGCCCAGCACTTCGCTGTAGAACCGCAGCGCCTTGGCCTGATCGTCCACGTAGATGGTCATGATCTGGATCTTCATTTGCCTACTCCTGTGAAGGAACCGCATCGGCACTTGGTTCGCGGGCCGCTGGCGGTTCGGTTTACCCACTGACGTTTCAGGGAGAGGGAACGTGACGCGCGCCATGTTGAGCCGTCGATCGCCTCCGATGCGTGTCACAATGGGCGCCCTGGTCCGCCATCTCCATGACGAACGACAGGAGCCGAACGTGACCGACCCATCCCTGAGCGCGCGATTCGAGGAGAACCGGCCCCGCCTGCGCGCGGTCGCGTACCGCCTGCTGGGCTCGACGAGCGAAGCCGAGGACGCCGTGCAGGAGACGTGGCTGCGGATCACGCGGGCCGACAGCGGCGCAGTGGACAACCTCGGCGGCTGGCTCACCACGGTGACCACGCACGTGTGCCTCGACATGCTCCGGGCGCGGAAGACGCGCGAGAACGCGGCGCCCGCGATGCGTGCCGAGGGCGCGGCGGCGGCATCCGAGCCGGCCGATCCGGAGCGCGAGGTCCTGCTCGCCGACGCCGTGGGCTCGGCCATGATGATCGTGCTCGACACGCTGAGCCCGGCCGAACGCGTCGCCTTCGTGCTGCACGATCTCTTCGCGCTCTCGTTCGAGGACATCGGCGCCATCGTAGGGCGGTCGGCGGTCGCGACGCGGCAACTCGCGAGCCGCGCGCGAAGGCGCGTGCAGGGGGCCGGGGACAGGGAGCAAGAGCTCCCGTCCCAGCGCGAAGTCGCGCAAGCCTTCATGGCCGCTTCGCGCGACGGCAATCTCGAGGCGGTGCTCGCCGTGCTCGATCCGGACGTCGTCCTGCGCGCCGACCCCGCGGCCGTGAAAGCCGCAGCCGCGAACGAAGCGAAGGGCGCGCCGCGTCTCGTCCCCGAACTGCGCGGCGCCGCCGACGTCGCTCGCGTCTTCCTCGGCAGCGCTCGGGCCGCGCGCCCCGCGCTCGTCGACGGCACCCCGGGCGCCGCGTGGGCGCCGGGCGGCCGCCCGCGCGCCGTCTGGGCCTTCAAGGTGGAGCGAGGCCGCATCGTCGAAGTAGCAGTTCATCGCCGACCCGAAGACGATCGCGCGGCTCGAAGTGTTGCTTGTCGATTGAGCGCGCGCGAGCCGCAAGGGGGGGCCGTCACGCAGCCGTGAGCTCGATGACGGCGGTTCTAAATTCGATAGTTCACGCGTCACCCGGTCCGCGTCGTGGACCGAGCAGGGGCGCCAGTGCCACGAGCTCCAATCGAGAGCGGACGCCGAGCTTGCGGAACAAGCTCGCGACCTGATTGGCCACGGTCCGCGCGGAGCAGCGCCGGAGCGCAGCGATCTCCGCGTTCGAGCGGCCCGCCAAGATGTGCCGTGCCACGTCCGATTCCGCCGACGACAGGTCGATTGCGCGGTCCCGGGGCAACGTGAAGCTCAGAACCGCGAGCTCGCCATCGTCACTTTCGAGGGCGATGAGGTCGCCGGGCACGGTCGGCAAAGAGGCGTTGGTGCGCTTCATGCGGTCTCCGGTTGGCTCATGTGCGCGCGGTACGCCGTGATGAGCTCAAGGCGGGAGCCGACCGAGAGCTTGCGCATGATTCGAGAAAGATCGGCATTCACCGTGGCCGTCGACAGGCCGAGCTGATAGGCGATGAGTTTCGGCGCCTGGCCTTCGGCAAGGTAGGCGACGATCTGCGCCTCCCGCCCGCTCAGAACGCTCCACGCGCGAGAAGTGATGGCGTTGCATTTGGCAACGACGAAGCGCCGACCGTCGCTGTCGAATTGATCGAGGAGTGACCAGCGACCCGAGACGAGGCCCTTCCACAGGGCCAGGGCGCGCTCGGGATCGACGCGTCGCAAGCGCCCGCGGGCTCGATCGATCTCCTTGGCCGCGTCGCTCAGGGTACTGGCATCGTCGCGCGTGACTTCGTTCTCTCGGTGCAGGATCTTTCCGCCGGGATCCAACACGGCCTCCGCCTTGCCGTGGCGCTCGCGTGCCAGCCTGTAGCCGGTCACCAGGTGAGCCGCGATGCGCTCCCAGAGGGCGGTAGTTCGGCCAGAGAGGGGGCGGGGCTTGTCCTCGATACGGAAGAAAACGCAGCCGTGGCCGCTGGGATCCGCGGCGATGACACCGAGCGAGTCCGTCACAGGCCGTGAGTAGTTGGTCACCAGGTGCGTCATCATGGAAGGACCGATGAGGTGGCTGAGACGAACGGCGACCGGTGCGAGCGGAAACATTTGCCGCGCAACGGCCATCGCCTCGCCGGGCGGCAGGTCGGTCAGCAACGCCGCAGCGCGGTCGGTGGCGGCGACGTCCTCGGGGGCCACGCCGACCGCCCTGGTAGCGCCCTGCCAGATCGAGGCGGGCTGAACGTGGAACCGGCGCGCGAGCACTCCCCCACCTTGGTCAAGCTGGGCGTGCATCGCTGCCAGCGCGTCGTCAAGCCACGCGTCAGCGTCAGCCGACTCCGCGTACGCGGCCTCGATGATCGAGAGAACGTCGGCCTTCATCTGCTGCGTGTCCCGGGGCCGCGATCGAGGCGCGGTCGCCTGCGCTGGCTCATGGAGCCCTCACTCTCGTGGGCGCGATGCGCGGTCACGAGCTCCATCCGCGATTCCCGCACGTACCTCCCTCACCCCTTACATAATACCGTCGGCTCAAGCCATGCGCGAGCACGATTGTCCGGGTTGAAACCGAGTCGATCCCCGAAGCGGCCGAAGGTCTGCGCGAAGGCCGCCCATCCACGCCGTGAGCTCTCTCGGCAAATTGCGAGCTGATACGAGAGGTTGCAACGAACTCCTCAGGCAGCGAGCCTCGCCCGCATCGTCATCACCCCTCAGCTCTAGCGAACTTCGCGACCGCCCTCGGTTGTCCCCTCAAGCGCGACTTGGCTTGCGGCCAACGACGCTGATGTACCCGATGTGGCCAAAGAACTCGCCCGCATCGGCACGACGGCGCGCCTCGGCTCGAAGGGAGTCGGCGACGTCACGCCCGATTCGCCGCGAACCTATCAACGCGTCGATCCCGCGACTGACGATGGTCATCATGTATTCGGGGTTCGTATTCTGCACGTACCCATGGCTTCGAACGCTCGCCACCTCGAACCCGATCGACCGAGCCATGGCAGGCAAACGCCGCAGGAGCCATCGATCGTGAACGCTCGAGCCGACCCAAGCCTCGACGCAGGGTTGAAGCGGATCGAAGTCGCCGATGGCGACGCTGGTCGTGGCGTAGTCGCCGTCGAACACCGCGAGCCAGCCACCGGGTTGCAACACGCGGAACGCTTCACCGAGAGCGCGCTCGGGTTCGGGCACATGACAGAGGGTCGTGTGGAAGAGCGTGAGATCGAAGGAGGATGCATCGAAGGGGAGCGCACGCGCGTCTCCCTCTTCGAACGTGAGCCCGGCCTGCGTCGCCGCGCTCTGGCGCGCACGATCCAAGAGGATCGGCGATGGATCGAGGCCGACAACGGCGCTGACGTTCGGCCACTTCGCGAGCACACGCGTCACTGCCCCCGTCCCGCAACCGATGTCGAGCACCCGCGCGTTCGGCGGAAAGGCGACTTCGGAGAGATAGGCCTCCCGCATCGCACACTGCTGCCGGTCCGTCGCCCGTAGCTCCAGCACGTCCGCGATCTGCTCGACGACTGCATCGGCCACAGACGTGATGTTCGCATAAACGTCCGGCATCGTTTCCGCCCTCCCTCTGCTCCCTGACTCAGCGCCGCCTGCCCCGCGTGATGATGTACTGGCGCGGCTGCTCGTAGCCGAGGCCCTTCTTGAACGTCTCGTGCCAGGCGACGAAGTCGCGCTCGAGCTCGGCGCGGCGCGCGTCGTCCAGGCTGGCCGCGAGCGTCTTGGACGGGCCGTAGTGATGGACGAAGAGGTCCCAGCCCTGCTTGCCGGAGGCGTAGCGGTAGACGTTCGTGCCCTCCTCGAACTCGAGCTCGAAGTCTGCGCCGAGGAGCTCGTTCAGCCTCTCGTACCTCCCCCACGCGAAGGGCGAGGGGGGCGGCGGCTGCGGAGGGGGGGGCATGAATTTCTTCATCACGCCGAACATCTGAAACACGTTGCTGTCGTGCTTCCAGGTCGCGAGCACGATGCGACCGCCGGGTCGGACGACGCGCCCCAGCTCCGCGACCGCCGCCTCGGGCTTGCCGACGAACATCACGCCGAAGGTCGAGATGACGCCGTCGAAGGAACGATCCGCGAAGGGCAGGCTCTCGGCGTCGGCGTGCCGGTAGTCGATGTCGAGCTCCTCCTTCGCGGCGGCCCCGCGAGCGTAGTCGAGCATCACGTCGGCGATGTCGGCCCCCGTGACCTTCACGCCCGGGAAGCGTTGCGCGATCAACCGTGAGCCCCACCCCGTCCCGGTCGCCAGGTCGAGGATGCGCTCTCCCGTCTCGGGCTTTAGACGCGCGACCGCGTGCTCGATGGCGTCGGCGATGTTGCGGCTGATTTCGTCGTAGCGCCCGCCCGCCGAGTTCCAGACGGACTGCGCCTTGACGTTGTGTGCTTGGACGACGTTGCTCATGGGCCGTGACCTCCTTGCGACCCAGATTGGCCCCCCGGCGTGGGAGGAAGCGTGGTCGTGCCCGTGGAATCCTGCGGCGGGACCCTAGATCGCGTCCGAGCCGGTCTCGACGCCTTCGAAGAGCACGGTCGACAAGTAGCGCTCGCCGGTGTCGGGGAGCATCGCGAGGATGACGCTCCCCTCGGGCGCCCCTTGCGCGACCTGCAGGGCGGCCGCGAACGCGGCTCCCGACGAGATGCCGCAGAAGATCCCCTCGAGCTTCGCGAGATCGCGCGCGCGGGAGATGGCCACGTCGTCGGCCACGGGAACGACTTCGTCGTAGACGTCGCGATCGAGGACCTGCGGCACGAAGTCCGGCGTCAAGCCCTGGATCTTGTGCGGCTTCCACTCCTGGCCGTCGAGCAGCGCCGCACCCGCCGGCTCGCACGCGATGATCTTCGTCTCGGGCCTGGCGCACTTGATGAGCTGTCCAGCGCCCGTGAGCGTCCCACCGGTGCCCCAGCCCGTGACCCAGTAGTCGAGCCGCCGACCCGCGAAGTCCGACAGGATCTCGGCGCCCGTCGTCTGGCGGTGGTAGGCCGGGTTCGCCTCGTTTTCGAACTGGCGTGCCAGAAACCAGCCGCGCTCCTCGGCCAGCTGCGCGGCGAACCGCACTGCGCCCGTGCCTCGCTCGGCGGCCGGCGTCAGCACGACCTTCGCGCCGTACGCCCGCATGATCTGCCGCCGCTCGACCGAGAACGAGTCAGGCATGACGGCGACGAACGGATAGCCCCGCGCCGCGCACACCATGGCGAGCCCGATCCCCGTGTTGCCCGACGTCGCCTCGACGACCGTCTGACCGCGTCTCAGCTCACCGCGCCGTTCGGCGTCCTCGATGATGCCGACGGCCAACCGATCCTTGACGGACCCGCCCGGGTTCGCGGCTTCGAGCTTGACGAACATCGACACGCGGGGAGGCGCGAGCCGATGGATGCGAATGACGGGCGTGCGGCCAATCGTCTGGCAGATGTCGTCGTGGATCATCGCGGCACCATCCTACGGCGGAATCGGGGGTGGAAATCGAGGGCTCTGCGGGACAACATGGACCAGGGACATGGGCCGGGCCGTGGGACGAAACGTGGGAACCTCCGCAACGCTGCACGTTCAGCTCCTCGGGCCCTTCTCCATTCGCCTCGACGGCGCCACCGTCGCGCTGCCACGCTCACGCAAGGTGCGCGCGCTGCTCGCCTACCTGGCGCTGGGGACGACGCCTTACTCCCGATCGAGGTTGTGCGCCCTGCTGTGGGACGTCCCGAACGATCCGCGCGGCGAGCTTCGATGGTGTCTGAGCAAGCTCCGAACGTTGCTGGACGACCCGGACCGCCGACGCGTGCAGACGACCGGCCACGGACCCGTCTCGCTCGATCTTTCGGATTGCCTCGTCGATGCCGTCGAGATCGAGCGCGTGGTCAAGGCCGGAGCGGGTCGGGCGACGACCGAGCGCCTCTCGGAGGTGTGCGATCTCCTCGGCGGCGACCTGCTCGAGGGCGTCGAGATCGACGGAAACCCGGAGTTCGCCGGCTGGCTTAGCGCGCAGCGACAGCGCTACCGCGAGATGAACCTCGCGCTTCTGCGGGAGCTCGTGTCACGCCTGCCACGCGCGAGCGAGGAGACGTTCCGGCGCCTGGACCAGTGGCTCATGCTCGCCCCGTTCGACTTCGACGCGCACGCGGCGATGGTCGACGTGCTCCTCGGCTGCGGGCACGCGCGGGACGCCGAGCAACACGTGGCGGCCGCAATCCGCGCGTTCGAGCAAGAAGGGCTCGACTGGTCTCCCCTTCGCGCCATGCTCGCCGAGCGCAAGTCCGCCGCGGGATTGGCGCGGGCGGAAGCGACCGCAGCGATGGCAGCGGCCGTCGACGCACCCCCGCCAAACGCGACGAATTCGCGGCGACGTGCCTCGGTCGCCATCATGCCTTTCGCGGAGGTTGCGACGGGCGACGGGGGCCGCCGGCTTGGCGACGGCTTGACGGACGACATCATCACCAGGCTGGCCAAGCTGCGCATCCTCTTCGTCATTGCGCGCGGCACGACATACGCTCTCGGCGAGCGCGGCGTCGGCGCTCACGAAGCCGGCCGCATCCTGGACGTGGAATACGTCGTCAGCGGCTCGGTGCGCACGGACCGCCGGAGGATCTTCGTCGTCGTCGAGCTGGCCGAGACGCGGCACGCGACCATCGTGTGGCGAGAGGAGCTCGAAACGTCCGCCGACGAGACCTTCGCCGCGCTCGACACCATCGTCGATCGCGTGGTCGCGGGCATCGCCGAGGAGATCGAGACCGCAGAATGCAATCGGGCGATCCTTCAGCCCCCGAGCTCGCTCGACGCCTGGGAGACCTATCACCGCGGTCTTTGGCACATGTACAAGTTCAACGACGCCGACAACCGACAAGCTGCGGGCCTGTTCGAGCGCGCCCTCCAGCTCGATCCCACGTTCGCGCGCGCGTGGGCGGGGCTCTCGTTCACGCACTTCCAGAACGCCTTTCTCGATCTCACGCCCGATCATCGCCAGCAGATCGAGCTCGCCCTCCGAGCCGGGCGGCGGAGCGTGGACGCCGACGACCGCGATCCCGCCGCGCACTGGGCGATGGGCCGAGCCCTGTGGCTCGGCGGCGAGAGCAGCGGGGCGTTCGCTGAGCTCGAGCGAAGCGTGGAGCTGAGCCCGAACTTCGCACTCGGGCACTACACGCTCGGGTTCTTTCACTGTCAGATCGGCGATCCGCGGGCTGCGATTGCGGCGACGGAGCATGCGAGGCAGCTCAGCCCGTTCGACCCCCTGCTGTTCGCGATGCTGTGCAGCCGGGCCGCCGCCCACGTCCGGCTGGGCGAGCTCCAAGAGGCCGCGGAATGGGCGTCCAAGGCGGCAGGACGACCCAATGCACACGTACAGGTCCTCGCGGTTGCAGCCGCGTGCTCGGCGCTCGCCGGGCGGCGCGACGATGCTCGGCGAGTCGCAGCGCGGATCCGCGAACGGCTGCCCGGCTACGGCACCGGCGATTTCCTCCGAGCGTACCGCTTCGACGCGGACACGCAGCGCTTGCTCACGGGAGCCCTGCGACAGATTGGCTTCGACATCGCGAAATAGCGGTATCAGCGCGGTCCCACGACAGCCGAATGTGCCGAATCCCAAGCGGTGTACACGGGCTGAAAGCTCGACCAGTTACCGGCGCTGTCATGCCACGCCCAGCCGATCGCCCCGGCATAACCCTGGTTGTAGATGGTGTTCAGCCACCATTCGGCGGACCACTCGGCGGTGTCGTTGAGGCCGAAGGAGACGTCGGCTGTCGTAAACTCTTCGACCACACAAGGCTTGTCCAGACCCAAGGAGGCATAGGGCGGCGGCGGCTGCAGTCCGCTCGGCTCCCCCGGCCCACTGTTATAGTGCGCGCAGTAGAAATCCAGCCCCTGTCCCATCCAGGTCTGTGCGGCGGAACCGACTGTCGCCAGAGCGCCGCCGCCATAGGTGTGGACATAGCTGGCGCTATTCTTCACGAAGGTTTGCATCTGACCGACGGTCACGAAATCAGCAGATGGGCCCCAGCCGCCGGGCAGCAGGCGCTCGGGCTCATTCATGATGTCGTAGGCCAGGACGTAGTCCTTGTAGGAGCTGGCGGCGATGTGCTGGAGGAACGGCTTGAGGGCGTTGTCCAGGAACGATTGCTGCACCGTCGGGTCGGTCACGAGAGCCTGATGGCCGCCCTCCTGAACGCCGTTGACCGACTGGGCGGCGTCCAGGACAGAAGTGTCGAACAGAGTCAGGTCCAGATAGATGTGATTGTTGGCGACGTATTGTAGTTCGGTATCGAGGTCGCTGAAGAACAGCGGATCGAAGCCCGTCACCTGGCCGCTACTCTTGAAAAGCGGGTCATAGCGTCCGTCCACCCAGATCCACCAGCGCAGAACGTGGCCCCCAACACTCGCGAACGTGGCCATGTCAGCCTTGACTTGGTCGGGGTTCGCCATGTGGCCAAAACCGCCATCGCCGAAATCGGTCCCGTAGGTCAACCACGGATAGTTGACCCCATCGAGATAAAAGTTGCCGCCGTTCCAGGGGATGGTGCTGCTGCTGGCCCCGGTCTCGGCGCCGCCATCCGTGGGGGCGCCGTCCCGGCCTCCTGATGCCTGCACCGACGCGTCGGAAGCGTCTACACCTGGCTCCGCCGCGTCGGCTCGTCGCCCAGCATCGAAGGCATCGCTGGCATCGTTGGCATCGCTGGCATTGCTGGAGCATCCAAGGCCTACGCTTGCGGACATGGGGAGCAGCGTCCAGCCGATCGCGCGTAGCATCTTCAACGTCGTCATGGTGGGCTCCGGCGCATCGCGTACCTCGGCCTGTGCCAATGTATCACCGCGCGACGCGCTCGGGTGGGGCCGACACCACCCGCCGGCGCGCGTCCGGGAACGCCTCACGACGACGTGCACGGGCTCCAGGCATCGCAGCGCCGGCGCCCCGTCAAGGCCGGGTCGCGGGACTGCAATGGGGCGTGCACGGACTGGAGCTGTTCCCGCTTCCCCATCTCGAGGAGACCACCGTCGTCGCCGCGCCGCCGGCCGTCGTCTCCGTGTGAGCTTTGCTCACGGTCGACGTGCACCCGCGCTCGGGCTTGCGCCGCGCAGACGGCACGTGTCATGCATACGCGAGGGAGATGGCTGACGCGGAGATCCGGGCTGCGCTCGATCGGCATTGGGCCGCATCCAATGCCGGAGACGATGCGGGAGAGGGCGACATCTACCGCGACGATGTCGAGCTCGACTATCCGCAATCGGGGGAACGCTTCAGGGGCCGTCGCAACGTGGTCGAGTCACGCGGGCACAACCCGGCCGGCCGTCGCTTCGAGATCCGGCGAACGATCGGCTCCGGCGATCTGTGGGTCACCGAGTACGTGATCTTCTACGATGGGCGCCCGGTCCCGACCGTCAGCATTATGGAGTTCCGCGACGGAAAGGTCGCGCGCGAGACGCAGTACTTCGCCGATCCGTTCGAGGCGCCGGCGTGGCGCGCGCGCTGGCGATAACCGTCCGGCCGCCGCCGTCGCCGCTTATCGCACGGGAGGGCCCTCTACGAGTAGCGGCGTGACGACTGCGTCCGGCCCGCGGTCCATTTTCTTCCCGAGCGAGACCGACTACGATCCATCGCGCCGTGCGCTGGATGCCAAAGATCTGTCTACTCGTCTCGTTCCTTTGGGCGCCCGTCACGGCCGCACAATCATCCGATCTTCCATCCCTCCCGGCGCCGCCGGTTGCGAGCGCTGCGAGCGAGCCGCCCGCGCGTACGCCTCCCCCTCCGCCGGTGTACGGCAGCCCGGGGCCCGCCAGCCCGGCCCTGGCTTCCGCTGGACCTCCACCTCCGGCTCCAGAGGTGACGCGATCAGGCGCATACGTTCACGACGGCTTTTATTTTCGATTCGGGATCGGCCCCGCGTACACGGGCCTCTCGGGCGCCGGTCCGGCGGGCTCGGTTTCGTTCAGGGGGGGCGGCGTCGGTCTGACGCTCGCCATCGGCGGCACGCTGGGAGACGGAGTCGTCCTGGGCGGCATCGTGCATGTCACGAATGGCGAGTCCAACAGCGTCATCGGGTCTGCCGGCGGTCCGGGAGCGGCGTGGGGCTCGCTCGTGGAGTTCGCGTTCCTCGTCGACTGGTACCCTGACCCGCGAAAGGGATGGCATGTCGGCGGCGCGATCGGCGCCGGTGATATTGAAGTCCAGGGTTCGAACAGCACCATCCTCGGCGGTGCCCTGACGGGATCGATCCTCGGCGGGTACGATTGGTGGCTCGGGCCGGAGTGGTCGCTCGGCCTACTGCTCGTGGCGACGGGAGGATCGAAGGCGACGCTCGATGACTCGAGCGGCGTCGACACGGGGTACCGTCTTGGCGGCCGCTCGATTGCTGTCGAGGCATCGATCCTTTTTCATTGATCCGGTCTCGAGGCCTACCGCGCCGCTTACAGCGTGCACATCGGGCCGACGCTGCAGCAATAGTTCGCGCAGTTGAGGGTGCAGCTGCCGTCGGCGCTCGTGTCGTAGTTGAAGGCGTTCGATCGCTGCTCGGCCGGCAACGACGCAACCTTCGGCGACAGATCGGGCCCCACCCACGGCCAGGCAGTGCCCGCGGGCCACCACCGCGGTTTGGTCGTGTAGTAGAGGGACGCGGGGAGCGCCTGCGTGGACGCCGGCAGGTTCGCGGTGAGCGGCGACGCGTTCCACATCGTCTTCTTGTTGACGGTGTCGAAGTTGCCGTGGAGCCACAGGCTCGTCCACGCGACCGTGGTCTGGTCGATGAGGAGCACCGTCAGCATGCTGCCGTCGGAGTTCGTGTAGACCTGCGTCGTCGCCGGCATCCCTCCCTGGCCGGTGCTCGTGGTGCCGAGCGAAGCCGGCAGGCCGAGCGAGCTGTCCGTGGTGCTCCCCAGCACGTTGCCCACGACCGTCATGTCCACGTCGGGGCTGGGGAAGTCCAGGCTCGTGACATCGGCGTACTGGGCCGCGAAAGGCTGGCTCCACACGATGGCCGACTGCGCCTGCGCGGGATTGCTCGGCGCGAACTGGTCCGAGGCATAGTTGCGGTAGTACGTGAGGTAGCCCGCGTTGCCGTGGGTGAGGGTCGCGCCCATGTGCGGCGCCCAGTTGCCTTCCAGGAGCTCCATGTGCGGAAACGCACAGTGGCAATCGATGGGCACCTCCTGGAATCCGTCGTCCCCATTGCCGTCGCACGACCACGAGTTGTCCGCGTAGTTGTACCCGATGACGTTGCCGCCTCCCGAGTTGTTCAGCAGGATCGGCTTGTTCATGAAGCGCGCGATGTTGTTCTCGACGAGGTTGTCGGCCGAGCCGCACGCGAGCACGATGCCGTAGTTGTCCTGCGCGAAGCCGTAGCTATACGAGTTGTGCACGTGGCTGTCGCGCACCACGCTCCGGTAGGTGCCCGCGAGGCGGATCGGCATCCCGGAAGTCGTCCCATCGACCTGGACGTCTTTCACCCAGCAATACGCGGCACCGGAGACGTCGATGCCCCCCGCGTTTTGCCCGGGATAGCTGCCCGGCCGCCCGCCCTGCACGAGCAGGCTCTCGATGCCCGACCACTTGGTCGCCGGCGTCGCGACCCGCGAGAGCTGTGCGCCCTGCGCCGTGGCGAAGGTCCAGTGCAGGGGGGTCGTCAGGGTGACGGTGTTGCCCGAGACCGACGCGATCTCCACTCGCTCGCTCAGGCCATGGTTGGCCGTCCGCTTGAAGATGGAAGTGCAGTCGCCCTCGTCCACCTCGGACGTGTCGGTCTCGTCAATGAGGGCGAGGTCACCGGCGTGCAGCTTCGATGCGTCCGCGACCGCGACGCTGGTGGTCTCCTTCATCGCGTCCTGCGCGAGCATGGGCTGCGCGCTCGCGTCGAAGGTGTTGCAGACGGTGTCCTTCGTCGTACCGATGGAGAGCACGGCGCCGCCGCCCTGGCTGCTCACGATGACGGTGCCCGACGACGCGTCCGAGCCCGCGCCGCGCAGCACGACGCCGCCGGGGACGTTGATCGTCGCCGACACCTTGAACGTCCCGGCCGCGAGCGAGACGACCTGGTGGGTCCCCGCGCACCGGGTCAGCGCGCCCTGGATGGCGCTCGTCGCGTCGCCGCTCTGCGCAGCGACCATGGCGCATGCGGTCGTCCTCACAGGTAGGCCGTCGGCGCCGAGGGCAGCGCCGGTCGGCGTGTCCGCGAGGATCCCGGGGTTCCACGCCGTCGTGAAATCCGGATTGAGGAGACCCGCCGGCACGGCGTTGCACGGACCGCCATCGCAGGCGCCCCCTCCCCCGTCGAGCGATCCGGACCCCGAGCTCCCCCCGGAGCTCGCACCCGAGCTCGACGCGTCCCCCGAGCTGGATCCCGAGGTCCCTCCGCCCGCGCCGGAGTCGACCACGGACCCTGCTCCCGCGTCCCCCGTCGACTGCCCGCCCGACCGTGATCCGCTGGAGCACGCCGTGCCGACAGCAAGCGCCAGGGCCAGTGCCTCGAGCCGCGGAGCGAAACCCAACACAGCCGTATAGAGTGCCGCTCTCTTTCGGTCGGTGCAACGCCGAAGATTACGCCGCTGCCGGATTCATGATCCGGCGATCGGTCCGCGGGCCCGAGGACGAAGCCCGAAGAAGGAAGAAGGACGAGTCGATGTCCGCTTGGGGTGGAGACGACTTGCGGTATCGAACCATCCGCCTAAAGCGATCGTAGACCGATGGCGGATGCGAACCCTCAGATTGCCGTCGTGATCGGCGTTGCCGGTTCCGGGAAGACCACCGTCGGCCGCCAGCTCGCGGCGGCGCTTGGGTGGACCTTCGCCGAGGGTGACGACTTCCACTCGCATGCCAACGTGACCAAGATGGCCCGGGGCACGCCGCTCACCGATGCCGACCGATGGCCATGGCTCGATGCGATCGGACGCTGGATGGTCGCGGAGGCGTCGGCGGGTCGCTCTGCCGTGGTGAGCTGCTCCGCGTTGAAGCGCAGATACCGAGACAGACTCCGGATCGCGTGGCCGGCTCTACGCGTGGTGTTTCTACGCGTGGACCGTGCGGAACTTGAAAGGCGGCTTGCCGTGCGCTTGGAGCATTTCTTTCCGGCGCGGCTCCTTGATAGCCAACTGCAGGATCTCGAACCGCCGCTGGCCGATGAACAGCCGATTGTCGTCTCGGGCGACGCGGACGCCATCGTGCGCTCCGTGGTGCCCCTGTTGCGCCCGTCCTCGAGTCCGCGGACGTGATCCAAGGGCCGGCGATCTCGACGATGCCGTTTCCTGGCGATGCGAAGCGATGGGTAGCGTTTGTTGCCACGGTAGGATGCGGATACCTGACGGGAGACCCAACGATGACATCCACGACCGACAACGCCACCGGATCCCTCGCCGCGCGGTCCCAGCGGCTGCACGAGGCGATGACAGGGCACGTCGCGCGCGGGAGCATGCCCGGCGCGACCTACGCGGTGAGCCACGGGCGCGACGTCCACGTGGAGGCAGTCGGCGAGCAACGCCTCGGGGGCGGCGCGCCGATGACCCGCGACACGATCTTCCGCATCGCGTCGATGACCAAGCCCATGGCCGCGGCGGTGGCGATGATGCTGGTCGAGGATGGGGTTCTGGGCCTCGACGCGCCGGTCGATCGCTGGCTCCCGGAGCTTGCGAACCGGCGGGTGCTGCAGCGCATCGACGCGCCGCTCGACGACACCGTCCCGGCGAAGCGAGCCATCACGGTGCGCGACGTCCTCACGTTTCGGATGGGCTTCGGGATCGTGTGGGGACCGCCGAACGCCCTGCCCATCCAGCGCGCTGCGAATGAGCTTCACCTCGGCGCGTTCGGGCCTCCGCGGGTGCTGGAGCCGCCCGCACCCGACGAGTGGATGCGGCGCTTTTCCACGCTGCCGCTCATGCATCAACCGGAAGAGGGTTGGCGGTACAACACGTCCGCCGAGGTGCTGAGCGTCCTCCTCGCACGCGCGTCGGGACGACCGTTCGACGCGCTGATGCGCGAGCGCCTCTTCGCGCCGCTCGGCATGAAGGACACCGGCTTCTGGGTCCGCGCCGACCAGGTGCATCGCCTCGCGACGAGCTACTTCGCGAACCCGGAAACCGGAGTGCTCGAACTCTACGATCCGGCAGAGGGAGGCGACTGGACACGCCCGCCCGCTTTCTGCTCGGGCGGGGCCGGCCTCGTCTCCACCCTCGACGATTGCCTCGCCTTCGCCCAGATGATGTGCGGCGGGGGTGCGCGCGGCGGCGTTCGCGTCCTCTCGTCCGCATCCATCGAGGCCATGACGACCGATCAGATCACGGCGGAGCAGAAGGCGGCGTCGGGGTCGGCCCTGGACCCCGCGTTCTGGGGGCGTTTTGGCTGGGGTTTCGGCTGCGCCGTCGCCACGCATCTCCTGGCGGACGGCCCGTCCGGAGCCGGGTGGGACGGAGGCCTTGGAACGTCGATGTGGTGGGACGCGCGAGCACAGAGCGTCGGCATTCTCCTGACGCAGCGATCCGCGTACCCCGCGATGAATCCGGTTTATCTCGATTTTTGGCGAGCGATTCAGGGCTAGAGCCAATGCCGCTCGGTTGGGCCAGGACCGTCGCGCTGTGCTACACTGCCATTATGCGAGCCGGCAGGACGAAGACGACGAGTTTCTCGCTCGACGATGCGACCCTGAGCAACCTCAAGGCTCTTGCGAGCCGCCGCCACAAGGGGAACGTGTCCGCTCTCCTGGCCGAGTTTGCGTCTCGCGAGGCGAAGTTCGCCGCGGCCGAGGCGTACTTCGAGAAGTACGGAATCCCGCCGCTCGATGACGAGGCCGTCGAGCGCATCGAGGCCGAGTGGCGGGGCGACGAGCCGCCGAAGAGGTCACGACGGCGCGCCGCGTGACCTTCACGTTCGACACCGGCATGCTGATCGCCCTCGAACGGCGCAAGCGCCGCGCGACGGAGGCATTCCGGGCCATCGTTCGGCGCGGCTCGCTGCCCGTCGTTCCCGCCGTCGTCTACGCCGAGTGGTGGCGCGGACGAAGCGACGTCCGCGAGGACATCCTGGCCGCGGTGATCGTCGAAGACATGCCGCCCCTTCTTTGCCGCGCCGCGGGAGAGGCTCTTGGCGCCGTCAGGGGATCATCGCTCGCCAATGCGATCGTGATGGCTTCGGCCGCATTGAGGGGCGGCGGCGTGGTCTACACCGGAGATGTGGAAGACCTGCGGCGCCTGCAGCGTCACTTTCCTACGGTGCTCGTGCTCCCGGTCTGAGCGCGCAGATCGGCAACGACGCGGAAGACCGGATACGACATCCCGCCGGCGATCCCCCCGTTCCCTCGGTGCGCGGCGCCTGGTACCTTGGCCTCCCACGACGCAAAGGGGGGACGATGCTCCGCGCGCGCCATCTCGTCTCGAACCGATCCGCGTTCCTTCTCCTGATCGCGGCCCTCGGCGCGGGCTGCTCGTCGTCGTCCTCCTCGAACGGCCCGGAGGACGGATCGCCCGACTCGCCGATCGGCACGTCATCCGGAGGCCGGACCGACGGCAGCGTGGCCGACAGCACGGTGCCCCCGTCGGACGACGGCGCGACGGAGCCGTCGATGGACGCCGCGGTCGACGCCGGGACCGAAGCCGAGGCCGGCCCGACGGTCGCGTGCGTGAGTGGCGACTTTCTCTGCGTCGACGGGGGCGTCATCCTTTGCGGCACCGGGGGCGACTGGGACGGAGGGATGTCGACGTGCCCGAACGGCACGACGTGCTCGGGAAATCGCTGCTCCGCGGTGCTCATCTCGAACGCCGGGGTGGTAAACGACCTCGTCCTCGATCAAGGCCACCTCTACTGGATCACCGGCTGGATCCCCTCCGCTCTCCGGCGTCTACCCCTTCCCTCCCGACGGCGGCCCCTCAACGATCATGACGGCGCCCGTCGACGGCGGCGCCGCACGTCCGCTCGGAACGGTCCCCGGCGGGGCCGCGGGATTCACGGAAGTCAACGGCACCGCGTACGCCTCGCAGACGTCGACCAGTCAGATCGTCGCGTTTCCGAGCGACGGGGGCCCATCGCACGTCTTCGTCGACGCCGGTAGCAATCCGTTTGCGCTCGCCAGCGATGGCACCCACCTCTTCTGGTGCAGGAACGAGGGCTTCGTCCCCGTCTACTCGGCTCCGCTCGCGGGCGGGCCGACGACCTCGTTCGGAGGAGCGCAGACCGGCATCGACGATATGGCCGTGGCGAGCGGGAACATCTTCTGGGGAACCTACAGCAGCACCGGCGGCATCATCGGAAGCGCGACAACCGATGGCGCGAACGCGCGCACGCTGGCCTCGACGTACGACACCGACCTCTGGCTGGCCTCCGACGGGGTCAACGTGTACTGGGTCGGCTGGGGAGCCTCGAACGGCGACGTGTGGCAGATGCCCGTCGACGGCGGAACGCCGCTCAATCTGGCCAGCAACCAGGGCGGACCGTACGGGATCGCGGTCGACGACGCGAGCGTGTTCTGGACGACGGGAGGGAGCGTTTTCAAGGAGCCGATCTCGGGAGGACACATCTCGACGATCGCGGCCGGGCAGTCAGGGGCCGGGAGCGTGGTCGTCGACCCGACGTACGTGTACTGGGGGAACGGGGACGGGACGATCGCGCGGGCGCCCAAGTAGATCGAGCGCCAGGCGCTCTCACCGGCACTCGGCGAAGCATCTCTCGAAGCAGGGAGACAGCGACCTTCGCGGGATCACTTGCCGCATGTCGCCGACGACGAGCAACTCGTCTGGCAGTTCCCGCAGGTGTCGCAGAGGCTCGACTTGATCGGCTGGGGGGAGGAGCTGGCGGTGTCGGTGGAGACACCCATGCACCAATTCCAGTAGGTGATCGGGCTCGGATTGTCTTTCAAGACCGAGTCGTCGATGATGAGCGTCGCGGCGGAGTTGTCGGCGGTCAAGAACGCCGCGGCCCCGAACTCGTTCGCGGAGTTGTTCTGGACGAGGTCCCCGCAAAGGGTCAAGTTGACGCCGTCGCCGCCGTCCTTGTAGATGGCTCCGCCGTTGCCGCCGGAGCCCACCTGGTCGCCGTTGCCGTCGTCGCAGCTGCACTGGGTCGAGTCGACGCTGTTCGCCCCCGTCCCCACCGCGCGGTTGCCCTCGAACAAGCTGTTGTAGATGGAGGCGCCGACCCACAGCATCCCGATGGCGCCGGCGTTGCTCGCGGTGTTGTTCTGGAACGTGCTGTGGGCAACATACGAAAGTGTGCCGGACCCGTACAGGTAGAGCGCTCCTCCGCCGGTGTCTGGCCCCAGCATGGCCGCCTGGTTGCCCGTGAAGATGGAGTCGATCACGCGCAAGCTGCCGTCCGCCATGTAGACGGCCCCGCCCTGGCCGTCCGTGTATCCAGTCGAACATTGAGCGTTCGGCTGCATGGTGCAGGCGGGGATCGTCTTCTTGCCGGTGGCCTTGCCGTTGCTCAGCTGAATGTGCTGCAGCGTGAGCGTGTCCTGGCTCGTGCGCCAGGTGGAGTGCACCCACGAGATGATCTGGACCGACCCACCTCCGTCCAGGGTGATCTTGTTGCCGCCGTCGATGACGATGTGGACGGCAGTCCCGCCGGTGGATATCGGCGGCTTGAGCGTCGACGTGACGGAGATGGTCACGGGGTTGGGGCCGCAGTTGAATGTGGTGATCCCACCGCCCGTCACCGCGGCGGAGAGGGCCTGGAAGGTGCAACTCGACGGCGTGCCAGTGCCGACCACGGTCGTGGGGTGACTCGTGTCGACCGGCTGCGCCTCGGCCGGCAGGGTGAGCGTGGTGCAGGAGCCACTCGGATTTCCGGCGAGCGGAAAGGTCCCCGACCCGGCGTCGCTCGACGTCCCGCTCGAAGCACCGGAATCGCTGGAGGCGTTGCCCGAGCTTCCGCCGCTGCTCGTCGGGCCGGAGCTCGCCCCGCCGTCGCCGCCGCTGGACCCGGCGCCCCCACTCGACCCGGTGCCGCTGGATGACCCGCTCGAAGTACTCGCGCCGTTGGAAGACCCGCTCGAAGTGCTCGCGCCGTTGGAAGACCCGCTCGAAGTACTCGCGCCGTTGGAAGACTCTCCGCCGTCATCGCCGGCACCCGGGCCGCTGCCCGAGCTCGACCCCTGCGACGAGCCTCCCTCGTTCTGGCCCGGGGCGTTGTTCGCGTGGGAGCCCGTGCTGCTGCTACATCCGATCCCAAGCGCGAAGGAAAGGGAGAACGAAAGCAAGACTCGTTCTGCACGCATCGTCGTCCTTCCTTCGAAGTGCCTTGTTTGACGCTACCGGCGAATAGAGCGGCGCGCCACGGAGACTGGCTCCGACACGTAGGCAACGGTGACGCTTCCACGGCTGCAAGGACACGATGTCGTCCACGACGAAGGCGCCATGCGGGTTCTGCTGCGCGTCGCGGTAGCGGGCTGCGGTGGCGATACGACCGAGGCGCTGACTCTGGAGATAGGCGATGTCGCCGGGCGTGAAACACGCGTTGGTCGAAGCAGTTCGGGCGGCCGCGCGTATTCACGTCGCGACGGCGATGGCGTGCCCGATGCTTTTGCGGTCGTCGATCTTTGCTACGACCACCGCCGCGAGGTCGGCCCGTGGGATGACCGTGCCCTTCGGCATCACCCAGACGTCGGGCGCTTCGCGCGCGCGACCAAGCGCGGGCCTGTCGACCAGGCGTGGCGGACGGAGGATCGTCCAGTCGACGTCGCTCGATGTGATCAGCGCGTCCATGGCGTGCAAGTCCTCATAGGTGGGCCGCAAGAACGGCCTGATGATCCACTCGAAGAAGCGAGACGAGTTGGGGTCGTGGCCCTCGTAGTGGCCGCCCGAGCTGATCGCCAAGAGCCGCCGGACACCCGTTTGCTTCATCGCGGCGAGGATGTTGGCGATGCCTATCCGATGGATCGTGACGGGCGCGCGCGGCGACGGCGCGCCAATCGCCGAGACGACCGCTTCCTTTCCCGCGACGGCGGTTGCCACACTCTCCCCATCGGTGACGTCGCCACAGACCACCTCGAGCCTCGGGTGACTTTCGGTCACCTTGCTCGGCGTGCGCGCGACGACCGTGACGTCGTGATTGGCTGCGAGGGCCTCGCGCACGATGAAGACACCCGTTCGACCGGTGCCTCCGAAGACGACGACCTTCATGAAGTGCGAGCGATAGTAGCGCAGCCCTCGACTCGCTCGAGGCCGAAGCCGGCGCCGATTGCGACAGACTCCCGCAATGCGTTCGATTCGACGGGATGCTTGCTGGCGCGGACAAATGTGGTGCGGGTGGATGCGTCGCGCCGGGAAGGGACGGATGACGGGGGCAGGGCCCGGTCGCGACCCGAAGTGGCCTCCAAAGAACAAACCTTGGCTCGAGCTGCGCTTGATGTGCCCTCGGGAGCGCGCTAACGCGCCCTTGGCCATGAAGACACCCCATGCTGTCGCGCTTCTCGCTACCCTGATTCCGGCGCTCGCCGCCTGCGGAAGCACCAAGACCCCCGCTGCAGCGGTCGACGCGGACACGCCGATCTCGTTCGACTCGTGCGTCGCAGCGCTCCAGCCAACGTGCTCGACCGCCGCGATGGACACGGCCGCCAAGATGGAAACGCCGTGCGCCAGCTTGCTCTTCATACCGATTCCGCTGACGGACGGCGGCGCCTACGGGCCGGTGACGATCCCCGCAGGGCCCTACGGTGGACAGATCATGTGGAACCAGGGCGCGGGCACGCAGTTCGTCAATCCCGTCAACAGCGCAGAACCCATCTGCATCCCGACCGGTGTCGATACGTTCATGGAGCCCGCATCGGTCAACGCCCAGATCCTGAACCTCAGAGGTCTGGACCACTCGCTCTACACCATCTTCCGGCCGGCCTGCATGAAGGAAGGTGAAACCTATCCCGTCATCACCTGGGCCAACGGCACCTGCGGGGAAACCGCCGGGTACGCCCCGCTCCTCAGCACCGTCGCTTCCTACGGCTTCGTCATCTTCGCGTCGAACTCGACCTGGACGGCGACGGCCCCCACGGACAAGGTCCAGCTGCGGGCGCTCGACTATGCGCAATATGTAAACGACGATCCGAGCAACGTGCTCTATCACAAGCTCAATATGGCCAAGATTGGCGCGATGGGGCACTCGCAGGGCTCCATGGCCACAGCCAATGCGTCGAGCGACCCGCGCATCAAGGCGCTCATGTTTTTCAGCGGTGGCACGTCGAACAACGAGCCGTTCGTGTACATCTCCGCCGACAGGGACATCGGCGGCACGACGACGCCGGCCTCCCTGGCCGAGGCCACCGACGCTGCGACGCAGCCCGGGGCCTGGATTTATTACCACCAGGTCCTGGAAACCGGTGGCAGCTCGACCGGGCACCTGGTGCTCATGGAGCAGCCGGACCGCGTGGTCGGCATGACGACCGCGTGGTGGCAGTACATGCTCAAGGACGACCAGACGGCCAAGGCCAAGTTCGTTGGCACCGACTGCGGTCTCTGCAACCAGCCCACCGAGTTCGAGTACGGGCACAACGCGCTTCTTCACTGAGCGGCCAGGAGCCCTTCGTTGGTGGCCCGCTTCCATCCGGGATGAGCGGCCGACACAGACGACTCGCTACAGATACCGCCCCACGCGCCGGCAATAGTCCGCGTACTCCGCGCCGTAGCGTTCGGCGAGGTACGCTTCCTCGCGCCTGACCTGGCGGTGGAACAGCCAGGTCGCGGCGGCGAGGTAGACCAGCAGCAGCCAGTTCGGCAGCACCAGGAACTGGCCCAGGAGGATCAACCAGAACGCAACATAGATCGGGTTGCGGCTCCAGGCGAAGACGCCACCGGTCACCAGCTCGTCCGGATTCTCGTCATCGATGCCAACGCGGAAGCTGCGGCCGAACGACGCCAGGCTCCAGAGGAGGAACAGCAATCCCGCGAGACAGAACGCCACGCCGAGCCACGCGACGGCCCCCGAGCCGAAGAAGACCTGCCGGCTCACGCTCGGCCAGCCAAAGGTGTCGGCGAACACGATATAGAAATAGAAGAAAGCGAAGGGCGGGATGAGGAAGTCCTTCTTGTCCTGCTTGCCGAAATTCAGGGCCCGGATGCCTTGCCGCCGCAGCATCGCCACGCGCGCGAGCACAGCGCCCAGCAACAGAACGATCGTCAGCGCGGCCAGATAACGTTGCATCGCCTGCCGGAATCTAGCTGAGGAAACGGCCGGCGCGTGGGGTTCGTGCCCGAGCACTATGTCGTCGCTCGTAGGCTGGCGCGTCGATGCAGGCGCACTCGTCAGAGGACGCGACAGCGCAGGCCGAGTACTCGTGCGCCGTCCGCTCCGACTCCACGCTCTGGTGCTGGGGCCGCAACGACTACGGGCAGGTTGGCACGGGGTCGACGAGCGCCGAGGTGACGAGCCCACAGCCGATCCGTGGCCGCAGCCGATCCAGAGCGTGGCCACGGGTATCGATTCGGCCTGCGCGCTCACGACGAACGGCGCGGTCCTGTGTTGGGGGCGGAACGAATTCGGCGAGGTGGGCAACGGCACGCAGGCCGGACAGCCGACGCCCGTCGTAACCATCGCATCCGGAATGATGGCGCTCGGAATCGGATACACCCAGCACATGTGCGCCATCGCGGCCGACGGCTCGCTCTGGTGCTGGGGCTCCGACGTCACGGGAGAGAGCGGCGGCGCCGGGGGCGCTTCGGGAAACGTGCTCTCGCCCCAGCAGGTCGTCGGCCTGCCGCTCAAGGTCATCGCGGTCTCCGTCGGCGATCAGGACACGTGCGCCATCACCAGCGACACGGCCCTCTGGTGCTGGGGGGAGAACGCTTCGGGCCAGCTCGGCTATGCGACGGGCGGGACCGGACGCAGCACGGCGCCCCAGCAGGTCACCGCGATCGGCACGGGGGTCGTGAAGGTCGCCGTGGGCTTCTCCCAGACCTGCGCCGTGAAGAGCGACGGCACGCTCTGGTGCTGGGGCGACAACGCATACGAGGAACTCGGCCTGCCGGACGCGGGCGCCGGGACGGGCACGCCGACGCAGGTCATGGCCGCCGGGAACATGGTCGTGGACGTGAGCGCGGCCGAGAACACGTGCATCCGCAAGTCGGACGGTACGGTGTGGTGCTGGGGGAACAACAGCGAGGACCAGAACGGGTACGTCAGCACCACGAGCTACGTGTCGACGCCGGCGGAGGTCCCGGACGTCGCGAACGCGACCGCGGTCGTTTCGGGCGTGTGGAACTCCTGCGTCATCGCCAGCTCCAAGATGGAGTGCTGGGGCACGAACGGCTACGGGGAGCTCGGAATCGGGTACTACTCCGGCACCACCACAACGGCGACGGAGCCACAAATCCCGTGCCCCTGACTCCCACCGAGCGCCTCGACGGCCGATAACCCCCCCCGTTCGCGAAACCCCAGTCGGAGTCCCGCCGCGACTCGACAAGGCGGCGCGGCGGCTCAGACGATTGCCGTGGCGATCCTCATGACCCACGCGTTCGGGTGCGGCTCGCCACCGAGGTAGCGGCGCCATAGGTCGTCTCCCGCGATCTCCTCGCACGAGCGGAAGCCAGCACGGCGCGTTCGGTCGGTAGCCGTGTCCGTCTCGAAGCCGACCTGGCCGAACGTGAACACCAGCCGACTGCGTGCCCCGCCCACGCTCGCCATGAAGCGGAGGCTTAGGTCGATCGCGGCATCGTCGATGTAGCCGATCACCCCCTCCCACACGAAGAGGGCACCCTCGCCAGGTCGAAATCCTCTTCCTTCTAGCGCGGAGGTGAGGCGGCTCGCGAAGTCGGGCGCGTCGAAGTCGAACGGGACGTAGGCCAGGCCCACCGGAAGCTTCACGCCTGCACTCTTGAGCACGGTCCGCTTCCTTTCGAGCTGATCGGAGGTGTCGATCTCGTACACGCATGCGCGGCAAGCCGCGATCTCGGGCATGCGAAGGCCGCGCGCATCGAAGCCCGCGCCGAGCAGGACGATCTGGTCGAGGCCAGCCTTCAGGCCTTCGCGCACGGCGTCGTCGATGTACCGCGTGCGCAACCTCACGCCGTCGCCGAAGAATGGCAGGTCGAGGAAGCGCTGCGTGGATTCGGCCGCATCGGCGCCCGCCGCTGCGAAGAAGGACGCGTACGGATCGTCGAACAGACGATCACCCTCGGGCCGGAGTGCCTCCTCGGCACGCACCACTGCGATCGAGAACGCGGTGTCCGCGACGGTCTGCGCGCGGGCGGTCCTCACGTAGGGAGTTCCCGTCGGGGCTGGCGCTGCGGGCGCCCGCTCTTCCTGCGCGCGGACGTGGCGTAGGGCCTGCTCGTAGCTCTCGCCCGTCTTCTCCATGCGGGCGCGCACGAGTTCCTTGAGATGGCTCGGCATGTTCGTCTTCTCCAGCCACGTTGCCCGCACCCCCCTGCTGGCCACCGTGGACGAAGAGACGCGTCAACCGGCTCCGAGGTCATCCCTCTTTGCCCCGCGCGAGGACCGTGGGGGGACGGCCTTTGCGAGGTGAGGCCGGAACCGCCGGCCAAGCAGCATCGTGAATCGTCGGGTCCGTCGCGTCAAGCAGCGACGGCATGCCGCACGAGCACGGCGCCTCCTTGACATCCAATAAGTGTAAGCTTATTCGTCTGTCGATGCACCGTGAGGATGCCGTCTTCCGCGCCCTGGCCGACCCGAGCCGGCGGGCCATTTTCGAACGTCTCACTCGCGGAGAGGCCGCCGTGAGGGACATCACGGCGCGCTTCGACATCTCTCAACCTGCCGTCTCCCAGCACCTGGCGACACTCCGCAGTGCCGGCCTCGTGTCCGAACGGCGTGACGGACGACTCGTTTACTACAAGGTCGAACCCAAAGGGCTTCAGCCACTCGTGGACTGGATTCTCGCACTACCAGGCGTTCTGGAAAGAGCGGCTCCGCCGACTCGACGAATTGCTCAAAGAGCTCGACGACGATTGACGGCCATGTTCCGGAAACTATGACGGAGATGCAGCCCGACTGCGTGACAGTTCAACTGGAGGAGAACCAACCATGGCATTGAGCACCGTGTTCCCGGTAAGCGATTTGAAGGCAGCAAAGGCGACGTACGGCGCGCTGCTCGGCGTCGCACCGCACACCGACAGCCCGTACTACGTCGGCTTCAACGTGGGTGGTCATGAGATCGGGCTGACTCCGCAGGGACAAGGCGGCGCCGGCGAGTGGGCGACGAGCAAGGTCGGTCCGGTGCTGTTCGTTGATGTCGCCAACCTCGACGAGCTGCGCGCGGGGCTTCTCGCCCAAGGCGCGAAGGAGCTGTCTGCGCCTCGCAAAGTGGCACCGGGCATGCGGGTCTGCGTGTTGGCAGATGCCGACGGCAACCCGTTCGGCCTGCGCGGCGCCTGAGGGGGTTCGATGCGGGCCTGCTCATCGGTCCGCTTGGGTGTCCTGTAGAATCCGAGACAGGCTCAGATCCACCATGCTGCGGACGTCTCGAACGATCGATTTCATTTCGGTGTCCGAGAGGCCGTGGACCTCGCGAAGCTGTCGCCGGATCTCGGAATGCAGTTGCTCGAGGGCGCCGTCCAGTGCGCGGCTCACGGTGGACTGATGGACCTGGAGCATGCGCGCGATGTGGGTGAGCGTCACCCCGCGCGACAGGTGGAGGCGCACGATCATCCGTTGGCGCCGATCGAGCGACCGAAGCGCGATGCGAACGGCATCGCGGATGACGGCCTTGTAACGCGAGGCGACGAAATCCTTCGAGCCTCGCCCCGGCGGGGCCGCCTGCGCGTCCGGATCGTCGTCATCGGCGTACCGCATCGAGATCCTGCCGTCGCGGCGAAGCAGCGTGCGCGCGACGTTGCGAGCCGCTGCCGCCACGAAGTGCTCGAGCGGTCCTCGACCCCGATAGGCAGCGAGCCGTGGGCCGGAGCCATTCCGGCCCAGGGGGAGAATGTCCTCCAGTTCGCGCCGAACCTCGTCCGCGGAAACGGCGACCCGCTCGAAGCGCCGCACGTAGTCGCGGACACGAGCCAGGTACCTCGTGGCGAAGGCCTTCACTGCCGCAGGCCTCCCGAGGCAGCATCCGTACGCGAGGTACAGATCGCCGACACGCACCGCCGACATGGCGTCGCCGGCCTCGAGGTCGCGACCGAGCACGGCGACGAGATGCGCCCTGAACGCTGCGCGTTCGATCCCGTGATCCGGCCATTCGGCCACCGCGGCGTCCACCATCCGATCGACCAGCGCCTCGACACCGCCCGCGTCTGGCATGCAACCGAGCTAACTATCACAGCTCGGTCGCGGCGTATGCGCCGGCGCCCAGCCGCAGGACGCCGGCTTCTCGATTCGTTTCGGGTCGTCTGTCGACCACCTCCGCGCGGCGCTGCTCATCGGCTTTCCGTCCCTTCGGCCCCTCATCTCTGGGACGCGCCCGCCGAGCAAGTCATGCGCGTCTTCGAACCCGCGTTGCCCAGATTCCGTGGGAAGCGAGCCCTTGCACGACAGGAAGCACGGCGCGATATTTGCGCGCCATGAACTGCCCCGACGAGACGCAGCTCACACGGTTCGCTCGGGGGGGATTCGCCGTCGAGGAGATCTCGGGATTCGAGGCCCACCTCGATCACTGCGACCGTTGCCTCGCACTCGTCGCGGATGTCGCCAAGGCATCAGGCGAGTCCTCGTCTCCATGGAGTGAACCAAAGGAGGCAGATGACTCGGCATTCGTTCATCTGCTCGCGGCGCTGGCGCGGCGATCGGATCGCGCGCCGGAGGCCGAGGCGCCACCTCTGCCCGACCGCTTCGGTCCGTACCGTGTCGTCGGAGTCCTCGGGCGGGGCGCGATGGGGATCGTCTATCGGGCGGTGGACGAGGCCTCGGGGCGCAACGTTGCGATCAAGACCGTGGCGAGGCCCAACCCGCGCTTGCTTTCCGCCGTCCGCCAGGAGATCGCCTTTCTCGAGCGCAAGCGCCACCCGGGCATCGTCCAGGTGTTCGAGAACGGCGTCATCGACGGCGATCCCTGGTACGCAATGGAGCTCCTCGCCGGGCGGACGCTCGAACAGTTCAACGGGGTTGTGTGGCAGGGTATCCGGCGCACCGACTGGCGTTCGAACCCCGGGTCCTCGCTGGACCAACCCCTTCAAGGCGGAGTCGCGGACGCGCCCGCGGCCGGGGGGCGGCTCACAGAAGTCCTCGCTCTCTTCGCGCGGATCTGCGAGCCGCTCGGGTTCATTCACGGCGAGGGCATCGTCCATTGCGATCTGAAGCCCGCGAACGTGTTCGTGCGCGACGAAGGCCGACCCGTCCTCCTGGATTTCGGCCTGCTGTCGCGGGCCGGCGGTGCGATCGGCCGAGAGACCCTCGAGGTCGGCGGTCACCTTCGTGGCACGTTGCCCTATCTCGCGCCCGAGCTGATACGCCGCCAGATCCCGGACGCAAGAGCCGACCTCTATGCGCTCGGGTGTATCCTGTTCGAGAGCATCACCGGCCGGACACCGTTCGTCGCAACGACCGTCCGGGGCTTCTTGGAGGCACATCTGCACGCCGAGCCTCCGTCCGCCGCTCGATTCGTCAGCGGTGTCCCTGCGAAGCTCGACCAGCTCCTGACGTCGCTGCTCGCAAAGCGCCCCAATCAACGCATCGGCGCCGCGGACGCCGTGGCGGAGCTCCTCTCGGGAGTCCTCGAGACCATGGGTTCGTCGACGTCACGGGCGTCTTCGTCGACACCCTATCTGTTCCGCCCGCGCATCGTGGGCCGCGAGGCCGCGATCGAGCGCCTCCTCGCGGCCTGGGCCCAGGCGGAGGGCGGCGACGGGCGGCTCGTCGTATTGGGTGGAGAGAGCGGCATCGGCAAGACGTTCCTCGCGTCGGAGCTCGCGCAGCGGGTCGCGCGTACGGGCTCGTCGGTCGTCACGGGCGAGTGCATGCCGGTGGCGGCAATCGAACACGGCGGCAAAGAGGTGGTCGGCGCCGCCCTCCAGCCGTTCCGGGCGCTGCTCCAGAGCTCGGGCGACCGGTGCCGTGACGCGTCACCCGAGGACACGCTGCGACTCTTCGGGTCCCGGCGGTCGATCGCGCTTCTCGCGCGCTACGAGCCGGCGCTCGCGTATCTCGTCGATCCGGCGGCGGAGGAGACGCTCGCGCCGCTTCCGCCTAGCGCGGAGCGCGAACGCGTGCTCGACGCCCTGTCCGATCTCCTCGAGCGGACGACCGCGCGCAGTCCGCTGCTGCTCGTGATCGACGATCTGCAATGGGCCGACGACCTGTCGCTCGCCTTTTTGCACTTTCTCGCCGATCGCCTCGCCGGACGTCGGCTCATGGTTCTCGCGCTGTATCGAAGCGAAGAGGCATCCACGCCCGTCACGGAGCTCGCAAAGAAGGATGGCGTCCTGTCTTTCCCACTCGATCGACTGGACGCCGCCGCGTTGAAGGTCCTGGTCGGCGACCTCCTCGCCGATCAGCCGTCCGACACGTTCATTCGAGCGCTCGAGGTCCACTCCGAGGGCAACCCCTTCTTCGTCGCCGAGTACCTGCGGGCGGGGGCGACCGAGGGCCTGCTCCGGAGGACCGCGGAGGGGGGCTGGCGGCTGGCGCAATCGGGGGGGGCGCTCGACTACGACGCGCTGACGCTACCGGCGTCGCTCCAGGCTCTCCTCGAGCGGCGGCTGTCGGCGTTGCGGGTCGACACGCAACGGTTAACCGAAGCGGCGGCGGTGCTCGGACGCGAGTGTCCCCTCGCGATGCTGTCGCCTATCGCCGGAATCGCACCGGAGAACGTCCCCGCCGCCGTCGCCGAGATGTTCGCGCGACAGGTCGCCCAGGGCGTCCCGGGCGAAGCCCTCCGCTTCCTGCACGACAAGCTCCGGGAAGCGGCCTACGGCCGCATCGACCGGACGCGACGTGCGTCTCTGCACCTCGCCGCCGCGAACATCATCGAGCGGACGTACGCGGACCGTCCCGAGCTGCCCTCCCACTACGCCGAGCTCGCGTATCACCTGCGCCAGGGCGGGCAGGCATCGCGGGCGCTCGACTATTTCGAGAGGGCGGGAGCGCATGCCCTTCGCGCGTCGGCTGACGCGGACGCAGTACGCTGCTTCCGCGAGGCCGGCGAGCTGGCGGGCGGAGGGGTGCAGGTGTCCGATGCGCGGCGCGGGTCGTGGGAGCGGATGACGGGCGACGCGCTCTACGGGCTGGGTCAGCTCGAGGCCGCCACGATGCATCTCCGGTCGGCGGTGGCTCTCCTCGGGTGGCCGATGCCCAAGCGCTCGTCCGAGATCGCATCGTCCATCCTGGCGAAGCTCGCGCAGCAGGCGCTCCACCGCGCCGTCCCACGCCCCTGGATCGAGGCCGAGCCCACGACCGCCGCGTCATTGCTTCAGGCTGCGCGCGCCTACGCTCGTCTCGAGCAAATCCACTATTACCGCGGCGAGTACCTGCCGCTCTTCGTCGCCACGCTGTCGTCGCTCAACCTGTCGGAGCGCGCCGGGACCTCGTCGCATCTCGCGTTTGCCTATACGAACGCCGGGGCGGCGGCGGGCATCATGCCCCTCCACAGGACGGCGTCGCACTACTTTGCGTTGGCGCAAGCCACGCTGGAAGAAGCCTACGACGTCGAAGTCGAGAGCTACCTGCGGCTTGGACACGGCGTGTACCTGGCCGGGCTCGCGCAGTGGGATCGCGCAGTGGCGTCCTGCAAGTTGGGACAGGACCTCGCCGAGCGTCTGGGCTTTCGGCGACGGTGGGAGGAGCTCACGGCCGTTCGTGCCCTGGCGACGCGCGACTTCGATGAGCGGCTCGACTTGCTGGCGCGCACGGCGGCGTCGGCGACTCAACGGTCCGACGCGCAGACTGCGAGCTGGGGCCTCCTGAATCAGGCCGAGGTCCTCCTGGCACGGGGCGATCGGCGGCGCGCGGCGGCGTGCGTCGGTCAGGTCGAGAGCACCTTGCCGCACCTGGGGCTCCCGGAGCAGACGTTGGCCTTCGCACAGCGCGCGCTGATCCTGGTCGACGAGGGCGATGTCGCCGCCGCGGCGGCGACGGCCGACCGGGCGACGGAGCTGGTCAACCAGGCCAAGCCCGTGCACTTCGGCAACATCGACGCCTATGCCCGAATCGCGGAAGTCCAACTTGCGGCGTGGGCGGTCAGCCGTAAGTCGGCGAAGGCGGAGAGAAAGGCGAGCGCGCGCGCCGCGTGTGCGAACCTGGCGTCCGCGGCGCGTGTCTTTCCGATCGCGATGCCCAGCCACTGCCTGCACGAGGGTGCGCGGCGCTGGCTCGGCGGTCGCCACCGGGATGCCGTCACGCTCTGGGAACGCGGCATTTCGGAGGCGCGTCGACTGGCTCTACCTTTTCGCGAGGCGCAGTTGCTCGTCACGCTCGGAACGCATCTCCCCGACGCGGGGCCCGCCGCCGAGGCGCTGGACCACGGTCGACGACTGGCCGCGCGGCACGGCGTCGAGGACCCCTCGCTCCGTTGTTTCCGGGTCGGTCACAACACCTGGTAGACGTCGAAGCTCGCTTCGACCTCGATGTCCTCGACCTTCGGCGCGTTCTTCAACCTCCAGGTGCCGAACGCGATCGAGCCGTTCTGGGTCAACCAGCGAAAGTCGGCGAGCGTGATCTCGAAGAATGTGGTGATGAACGCGTTGCCCTCGAGCGTCTTGTGCTCGTTCAGGTCGACCCACGTCGTCCCCGCGGGCAGCTGAATCGTCCCCTCGTAGGTAACCGAGATCCGGATCGGCGGTCGGTCCTTGCCTTTCTTCTCCTCCGCCTCGAACGTCATCCGCCCTTCGAGGTCGCCCATCACTTCAGCGGCCGCCGTTCGGTGGTCCGCCTCGCGCCATGTAACGCTTTCGCTTGCGCTGCACACTCGGAAGTCCACGGGCGTCTGGTAGCCACCCCCGTCGAGCCCGGGGACGCGAGCGTTGCGGAGGACGTTGAACACGTGCCCCGCGGAAGGGAGTGGGTGAGCCGGGAAGGCGACCTTGCTTTTGGAGGCATCGCTGGTGGGGCTCGCGAGCCGGAGCAGCGCGGTGGTCTTGCCCACCTCGTAGAGCGCCTTGCCGTTGAGAGCGTAGCTATACGACAGCGCGTATGCGCTCATCTTCGGCAGAAAGCGGGTCCGAACCTCGCGGAGGTCCGGCAGTACATCCGGCTGCGTCATGGTGTCGCCTCAGGTCATCGCGTAAATGTCGTAGGTAACTCGACGGACGAAGTCGTACTGCAACTGGATGCAGCCGAAGCCGACGCACTGATAGTCCATCAGCCATCGGTACTGGGGGGCAGACGTCTCGTACCGGGGCGTGATCACGATGGGAGCCTGCACCGGTCGCGCGTTCGTCCCCGACTTGTCGATCCCCGCGACGAACTCCTCGAATCCACCCATCCGGAGAAAACCGCTTCCGCGATAGCGAGAATCCGATGACCTCCCCATCGTCGGTCTCGATCGTCAGGCGAATGTCGTCGACGACCACGTCGTCCGATCGGTAGAGGGCGGTGTCGTTCCCGATACGCACGCGCCCAGTCACCACCTTGGCTCCGGGCGGAAGGCCGGTCTCCGTCCGCTCCCTGAGCACGTGGAACACCCGCGACTCGCTCGGTACCCCGCTGACGTCGAAGCGCACGCCTTCCGGCACGAGGCCGATGTTCTTGCGAAGCGGGTCGATCTCGGCGTTGTACGAGAAGAGGTAGAGGAGCTCCCTGTCGAGAAAATGGCGCCGGTGCATCAGTGGCGAATCTCGGGGTCGAGGTTCGTTCCCTGCTGGTTCCCCGACCCGTCCGGGTGGGTAGTGCCGGGCGGGACCGAGGGAGGCGGATCAGAAGGGTGCTGGTCCATGGACGCCACCTGGACCGGAAGTTCGGCAGGGGAGTTTCCAGGAGGAGGAGGCAACGATGAAGGTGCCGGCAGCGACTCGCCCGGACCGCCGGGGGGAGGGGGGGGGTCTCCGCCGGCACCAGTGACCGCTCCGGCGCCGCGCCGCGGGCCCACACCGACGGGGCTCACCGTCAACTTCAGCGAATCGAGCCTACCGGCTTTGAATACCATCTGGCCGCTCGCCACGAACTGCCCTTTGGCGAGGTCCGCAAAGACCTTCGCGTACTTCGCTGCGGCCTTCATGTCGTCCGACAGCTTGCGATCTCCGATCACACTCACGTCCAACGATGTGCGAAATGCGATGGGCAAGGTGACCTCGAGAGCTCCGTCGAGAATCGCCAGGCCCTTGGCGTTCGCGATGGGCTTCCATGTGGCCGCGCCAACGGACGGGAGATGGCTCAGATCCGCCTGTCCGGTCATCGTTGCATCGAAGTAGTGCGTGTCGGGTTTGCTCGAGCGGAACGTGAAGCGCGCGTCGAACGTCGCGACGCCATCATCTCGGAGGAACATCCAGTCCAGGCCGGTCACCACATTGCCGTAGAACCTGGGCGATGCGTCAGGTCCCCTGTCGAAATCACCCTCGATGAATTTCACGGTGGACGGGTATTCGACCTGCACGCGGAACCCGCCGGGTAGCGGCCCGATGGGGGTCGTGGTCAGGGATCCTTGGGGGGCTTCGATCGTGAACGTAGTCATCGGTTCCTCGCAAACTGAGCGCATGCAGACGTGGTGTTGGAACGGGCGGCCCGCGACTGGACTTGACTCCGCGCGCGGTGGGGCTTGCTTCACTTCTTCTTCCAGAGCTGCAGCAGGCCCTGGGTCGCGCGGGACGCGATCGTTCCGACCGTGGTGGCCGCGCTGGCCGCAGTTTGGACCGCCCTCTGCACCCCGGGTCCGCTCTGCAGCAACGTGGTCAGCGCGGCGACGGTCGACAAGACGTCGCTGTCAGCGAACCGCCACGTCCGGCAGGGCTCGTAGTTCGATCCCGCGTGGTCGAGTACGGCGTTGACGGCCAGGCGCGCCGCCTCGTTCGCGCCTTCCATGCACGCCAGGTTCGTCGCCGTGTCGACGTAGTCCGCGGCGAGGAACATGTTCGTGATGCGGTTCGAACCCGGCGAGGGGCGGAGCGGCAGCGAACGCGGCCGGTTCACGAGGAGCGGCTCGACGTTGAACTCGATGCGCTCTCCGAAGGCAAACGGAGCTTCCTCCGTCTGCGCCTGTTCGGCGAGCACCGCGTCGGCGCTGAAGCGGACGGCCTCGGCGCGGTTGTACTCGGCACGTTTGACGGGATCGAACCGCTCGGCGATGTTGTCGTCGACGTGGTAGCTGGTCTTCACGACGCCGCTGAGCAGCATGCTCGGCTGGAGAACCGGCTGCCGGGCGGTGCGATTGAACGAGGCTGTGAGCTGCGCCCACACCTCCTCGGCGATCTCGTCCTTGGTGCAGAGGAACGCTTCTTTCTGATTGTTGCGACCCTTCTTGTTCCAGGCACTGATGTCGACGGAGAGGATGGACTGGACGCCGTCGGGCACCAAACGCCCGCGCCAGAACTGCGTCTGGTCGATGGCGGTCAGCGACCACTCCGAGTCGGCGAGCACCATGTGCCCCGCCTCGAGGTTGATCGGAGTCCGAAAGTAAAACTGGATCCCTGCCATCCACTGCAGGGAGCTACTCAGCCGGACCACATTCTGCAGGGACGGCTCGTAGTAGGTCATCATCGTCGAGCGGTTGATGTAGTAAGCCATCTGCTCGACGGGAATGGCGAAGAGAAAGTAGTCGGCGAAGGCGGGCGGCAGGGGCTTGCGGTACCCGAACGGAAACTGCCATTGTCGTCCGCTCCAGTATGTCCGGAAAGCGGCGAATGACTGGGGCCACGCCTTGTCCTTCAGGGGCCACGCCTTGTCCTTATCGAGGTCGCCGGCGGGGGCGTCGCCGGGCGGGTGCTGTTGGGCCTCGTGCTGGTAGGCGGTGTGCTGGTAGGTGGCGTCGTCCTTCGTCCGTGCGCGTCGCCACGCGCCGTAGTCGGCGACGTGAGCGTTTTCTTGGCTAGCCGCGAAGTAGCGGTCATCGACGAGAGAGAAGCGAAGGGACTTGATGCGCGGCTCGTCCCCCGTGAAGTCGATTTGATCGAGGTCGTAGCCCAGGTGGAAGGTCACTCCTCTTCCTTCCAGGTAACGGACCCAGGGTTCGATCCAGACTTCGCTGGTGGGACCGTCGAGGACGCGATCGAGCGTGAGAGACGATTCGAACAACGTACGGATCGCCATCGTTGCGATCGTGTAGGCGCTGGCCTCGTGCGGGCTCGCGGCAATGAGGCAGCGGGTGTGCGCCGTGAGCAGCTGGAAGCCGGGCGTGCGAGCGTCCAGTCCGATGAACTTCGTCCACGGAATCTCGTCGTACTTCTGTCGGCGCACCTCGTCGGGCACGCTCAGGAACTCCATCAGCTTCGAGAAGAAGAGGAGCGAATCGTTTACAGAGAGGCCTATCTTGTGAAGCTGAATCACGAAGGCGAGGAGCTTCTGGGCCTGGTCGGTGCTGCGCGGCGCATGAAGGACGATGGGGATCGGGTCCCTCGTGTACGATGCGAGAACGTTGCTGCTCACGTTAACGAGGTGGTCGACCACGGTCGGCCGGCCGATGTGATTTCCTCGCCGGTCGCTCGGAATGCGGGCCAGTGTGTCCGGCAGGTGACGGTACCAGCCGGGGAAGAAGTGGAACCCGTGCTCGCCCGGGACGTTCTCGAAGCCATTCACCTCGTCACGGGTGCTGGCCGCCTTTCCACCGCACTGGAAGCGGTGCTCGTAGACGTTCACCTCGAAATCGCGTTCCACGAGCTCGTGAGCCGCGGTCAATCCGGCGATTCCCGCTCCGACGATCGCGACGCTCGGCCGCTTGCGAGTACCCCTGTTGCCTTCTTCGCTCAAATGAGCCATTTCGCCCGCCCTTCGGAAAGCGTCGACCGACGCGACGTTGCCCGATCCAGACGCCGACCACAAGCGGCGGCCGCAGCACTCGGCGCACCGTCGAAGAAGCGGCCGACCACGCGTCGGCCGCGCGACGCGGGTCTGGGGAGGGTATCGCGATGGAGCATCACCCCATAGACGCGCGCCGGCCGGCGCCCATGCGCGTTTTCGTCTCTTTTGGCAGTCGATCGCCGTCGTCGGTGCTTCGACACCCCCTGACGGGTGGCTCCCCCAGGACCGCCGTGACGAGGGATTCCGTCAGGGGCGCTGAAGCCGCGCGCCCGATGCGGTCCGCGGCCGTGTCGGGATCGAACCATCCAACGTGATTGACAACACCGAGACGGTCAGCGCTTGATTTGCAATAGCTCGATCACGTAGCCGTCCGGGTCCTTGACCATGGCGTAACGGAACGCACCCGCGTCGGTCGGCTGCTTGATCACGTTCGTCTCATGTTTGACCAGGTGCTGGAGCGCGCCATCGACATCGGCCACCGACAACACCAAGCGGCTGTAGCCGCGGGCCTGCTCGATCGGTCCTGTGCGCTCCGTGTCCCACATCAAGATCACGCCGCCGGCCCTGGCGTCCGCAAAGCCGAGCACCGCCTCGTGCAAGGTCTTGCCGAGCTGCATGCGTAGCCGCTCCTTCATGCCCAGCACCTGCACGTAGAAGTGCAGCGCGCGATCGATGTCAGCCACGTGGTAGCTCACGTGCGAGAGCCGCGGCTTGAAGGCGTTCAGGCCGTCCGCAATCATTCCGCTGGCAGCGGCTGAATCCGTAGCGTTGGTCGACGTCATGGCAGATTCCTCGTTCGAGGCGAGATGGTTGTAAGCGCGTGCTAGCGCAGATCGAGGAAGGGCGCAGCGCCCGCGCGTTCGGCGGAGCCTGGTCGGTCATCGGTTGTGTCTACGAAGCGCTCACTTGCCGACGCGCGCCGCACGTCATGACCCTCGCCGATCACGGAACCCGTGGATGCGCCCGCAGCTCTGCGCAACGATCGACATCGTTCGCGCGCGGGGTGAACCACACGAAGTCGAACGGCAGGACGCGAGCCTCGAAGCCCGCCGCGTAGCGCTCCGCGGTCGCGTCTTCCGCGTTCACCTGGAGCAGACCGATGGCCAGCGAGTTGGCCCCGTACGCGCGCGTCAGCTGCGCAGGTACACCTTGGTCGCGGCGCACGTGGCCGGCGCCTGCGATGAGCAGTGCCCCCCGACTGCCCTCCACCCCTTCGTGCAGGCGCTCCGCGAGCAACGCGTCGCGCGCGCGCTGCACGAGCACCATCGAGTCGAGCATGCCCTCGGGGAGAAGGCCGCAGTGCACCTCGCTCATTTCGTGGCGCATGGTGGCCTGAACCTCGGCCTGCAGAGGCGCGCCGAGCCCGAACGTCTGCACCAGCGCCGGGTCGAGGGCGGCGACTCCCTCGTGCGCAATGCCCATCGCCGCATTCCGGTCGAGACCCGCCGCGAGGATCGGGCCGTGCGATGCGAGGGAGGCTTCGAATACCGGACGGTACATCGACCATTCGGGCCACCCCGATGACTCCCAGGCGACGGCCCGTGCGAGCGCGTCGGCGTCGCCCGGGTGCGCGGCCAGGCTGGCGTCGATCGCCGGCTGCTGCTGTCGATCGAGCATCTCGAAGACCACCGCAGGGGCGTGATGCGCGGTCGAGAATGCCTGGAGCAGCGCCGCCTCCAACAGGTGATGGTCTGGGTTGTCGTGGGTCTCGCCGACCAGGACGATGTCGGCCGCCTGCACGCGTGCGATGAGCTCCGCTTCGCTCACGCGCCGCTGCGCGGCGACGTCCAAGATCACGCCGACCAGCGGGTGGTCGATGTCGAGCTTGGTCTGCCAGCGGGCCGGGGCGGACTCCGCCGGCGGGGGCGAATGGGCCCGGTTCGAGTTCGCGCATCCGAGGGCGACGAGCACGAGGCCGAGCGCAAGTCGTGGCGGGGAGGCGGGCATGCGGGCAACGTCATATAGCGCGACGCGCCACGCGCGCTCGAAGGGCCGCGTGTCGCGAGCGCATGGGAAGACTCTGTCGGACGCGAGCGCCGGCGCACTCAATCCGACGCCCGTGGCTCGTCGTCGATTGCCGCCTGAAACGCGGCGCGCATGACGTCGAGCGGCTCGAGGATCGTCAGCAGGCGTCGGCAAGCCATCGACCACGCGCCCGAGTCCGCATAGACCCAATCGCACTCGCCGTCCTCTCGCGCCAGCTCCTCAAAGGCCTGCATGAACGACGAGAAGAACAGTTGCTGCTTTCGTGCTGCCATCACGTCCGCCATCACCGGCGAGAGCATCCGGACTTCTTCCACGCGATGTTCAAGGCCTACTCCGTCCTTTTCACCGAGCGGTGCGAGTCGCGCAAAGCGGTCCGCCCACGAAGCGAGAGCGAGCCCTCGCAGCGCGTACGGAACGAGGTGTCGAAGAAAGACGTCGAACAGGGATAAGGTGAGCCGGCGTGTGGGGGGAGACTCGGCGCGGACGCCCCGCTCGCTCGCCCAATGGCGCCAGTGGCTCGTCATCGCGTCATCCTAGAGGCTCGACCCCCAGAACAGGCAGAACTCGTCGCGCGGTGGTAGGGCGCTCGATCAGGCCGAACGGCACCGCGTGCGACGCTCGCCGCTCGCGGATCAACCTTTCTCGTCCGTCCATTCCGAGTGGCGTCGTAGACCTGTAGAGTGCGCGGAGCGTCATGCCCGACGACACGTTCCCCGTTTCGTATTTTCCCATCCCTACCCAGCGTCAGTTCGAGCACAATTCGCAGCAGATCCGCGGCAAGCCCTACGAGCGCTACTTCAGCGGCGCTCTCCGTCTCCGGCGAGATGTTCTCCCCGCGCTGCGGCGTCCCATGGAGCGTGCCGATGCGCTTGCCCCGGACGACGTGAACGCGCTCCTCGACCCTGGGTACCACCGCGTGGAGAACGGGTTCTGCGAGCTTCCCGATGGATCCGGCTACGTCGCGAGCCGCGTGCCTTTCCCACGAGCGACCGGCGAGATGTACGCGTGGTGGTTCTGGTGGCACTCGGTCGAGAGCGCGCGTTACACGCTCTGGTATCCCTACAATCACATCGCGGCTCGTCCGGTGAATCGAGACGTCTTGACGAAGCCGGGCCTCACCCACGAGCAGCGGTACATCGGCAGCACCCACCACGTCGAGGAGTACATCGGCTCCGAGCTCGTTCGGATCGCGATCCGCTTTCTGGATCCAGCGCAGCTCGGCTTCGACACGACGAGGTTCGGCGAATCGGGCATCGTGGGGCACGCCTGCGCTCGAGTCAGTCTGCGAGATCTACCCCTCGAAGTCGTCACCATGGTCCACCTGGCGCGCGCGACTCCGGACGGAATCGAGCAGCGCAGCCGCTATTGGATCGGGCACGACGCGAAGCTCCGTCTCTTCGGAGCCACTCTCTCGGTCGACAGGATCGGAGCCGCTCTGGGCATCAAGAGACGCATGGCCGGCGAGCGAGTCGCCTACGAGCAGCTCCTCCACGATCAGAATCGAATTCACTCAGCTTGCCACGTTCCTGCCCGAGCTATGGAGTGAGTTCGGGCGGGACATGGTCCAACCCCACGCGTCCGCATCGCCGGCTCGGCCTGTTTGACCACGGTCAGGCAAACGCCATGACGCCATGGTCGAGAACGATTTCGCCGCCGGCTTTGCGCGTCTGGAACGTGCACGTGCGGCCGTCGACCCACATCGAGACTGTGAGCGCCTCTCCGGGGAACACCGGGTGCGAGAAACGGCCGGACATCGACTTGAACCGGGCTGGGTCGGAGCCGCACAGCGTGTGCAGAAGCGCCCGACCGGTGAAGCCGTACGTGCACAGGCCGTGAAGAATGGGCCTTGGGAAGCCTGCTCTCTTTGCGAACTCCGGATCGCTGTGGAGCGGATTGCGGTCACCGCTCAGGCGATACAGGAGGGCCTGCTCCGGCCGGGTCTCGCAAGTGACCTCGTGATCCGGCCTTCGCGCCGGGGGCTCCGGAGACGGCGCCGACGGACCGCGTTGTCCGCCGAAGCCGCCCGCCCCGCGGATGAAGCTCGAAGAACGAGTCCGGTACAGCAGCTCCCCGCTCGCCACGTCCACCGCCTCGATCTCGACGATTACGACGGCTGCCTTGCCCTTGTCGTAGACCGCCGCGATCCGGCCCGAGGCCCTGAGCTTGCCTTCGACCGGTAGCGGCCGCGCGAGCTCGATCGACTGCTCCCCGTGCACCAGCATCGCGGGGTCGAATGTGCCGATTTTCGACATCGGGACGGCCCCTCGCGGCGTCAGCACGACCGGCATCGTCGGCAGGACCCTCTGATCCTTCTCGGTCGAGAATTGCAGCTCGTCGAGGCCCGCCCCGACGCCGACCGCGTAAAGCAGACAGTCGGTGGAAGTCCAGCTGCGCTCGACGGGACCCGCTGTAGCGCCGACCGCGTTCGGATCGATGGCCATGATCACCCTCCCGGGGTCTCTGCGCCTGGACTACGTCACTGCCGCGGAGGCGCCGGCGGCACGTCGGAATCCGAGACGCGCAGATCCTCGTCGCGCAGCTGCACTGGGTCTGGCGGAGCCGGCGACGAGATCATCTGGATCGGCCTACCCGCGACGGCCTTCGGGGGAGGTGGCGTCGGCTCGGGTCGCGCCTTCGCTTCGGGCGCGACGATCACCTTGGCCAGCCCGTCCCAGAGCTCCAGCGGGTCGAACGCGGCGCGGAGCTCGGAGGGCAGCGGCTCGACCTTCTGCCGCAGCTCCTTCTTCGAGACGAAGACCTCTTCCCGGCGGCTGTCACCGACGAGGCGTTTGATCACGAGCTCGCCCGGTGCGAGCGATCGCTTCGCGATCTCCTGAACGGTGGGCGCGATGCTCGCAAGGAGCTGGTCGACGAGCGCCCTTGGCGACTCGAGGTTCGGAAGGGGCGTGCCGGCCAAGCTGGCCTTGCGAAGGGACTTCTTGTGATCGGCGAGCTCGCCGGCCATCGCGACGAGGCTATCGCGGAGTCCTTGCAGCTTCGCGGCGTCGTCACCCACCACGTCGTGGATCACGTCAGCCGCGGCGCCGCCCTCGAGGATCCTCACGAGCTGGACGCGCGACGGTTCGCTTTGCACCAGGACGTCGAACCCCGCGCCGGTGCCGTCCTGCCCCGCACGGAGCCGGACCGCCGTCTCGGATGGATGGATGCTCAGGGCAGCGAGGTGCAAGCGATCGAGACGCTGCGGCCGATTGCGGACCTCCTTGTGGAGCCAACCGCCCTCCTCCGGCGCCTCGACCTCGAGCCGCTCGACGAGGCGATCGAATCCGTAGCACGCGCGCGAGCGCATGGGTGGCAGGGACGTCGAGCTCGGTCGTCCATTCGAGGCCGTACGGCGTTTGGCATTCGAGGAGCGCCTCGTACCGCGTGCCGCCCACGAGCGTGACCACCGTGACTCCGAGCGTGTCCGGAAGCTCATGCGCGAGAACGAGCGCCTCGAACGCCTTCGTGCAGACGTCGGACTCCTTCGACGCCGTCTGCGCCAGGCGCGCCCGCTCGGCGAGGACCGACGCGCGCGCGGCGTCCGCCTCGGACCGGACGAGGTCGCGCGCATCTCGCTGGAGGCGCGCCGCACACCGGCCGGCGAGCGACGCCGGCGCGCGCAGCGACGGACCCTCGAGCGCCCGGACCACGTCCGTCGCGAGCTCCTCGGCCGCGGCGATCTCGCTCTCGGTCTGTTCGGCGAGCCGTTCGACGTCGCGCGCTGCGGACGCCGTCCGCGAGTCAGCACGGAGCACCTCGACGGCGTAGTCGACCGCGGCGCGCAGGAACGCGATGAAGTCGCTCTTGAGCGGAGAGGGCGTCGCGTCGCCGTAAAGGAACCCAGCAGAGGCGGCCATGACCCCAATGATAGCGCTTGGCGGGCCCGGGACGGAGCCAGCCTTTCGCGAGGGCCGTTCCCCGTTCCTTTATTGTCACGCGGTCTGCCTAGTTGTGCGTCGCTGTCGCCGCGTGCGTGCTCTCGCTCGTCGCGGGAGTTCCCGGGCGCGGCGCCGTCCCTGGAAAGGTACCGATGTAGGGCGCACCGGCCAGGAAGACAGCGGCTCGGTGGGCCTATCTCCGCACCGGCCTACGACGAGGTCGGGTGGACTGCGTCGATCGCTCCGGGCGGCGCGGGGCGCACCTGAACTGCCCGGAGCATGGCCCCGAGGCACACGAACGCCGCCGCAGCCCACGCCACGACGCTGCCGACCATCACGCCTTGCGCGTCGGCCCCGTGATCGGCGTCGAGCCATAGCGGGCAGATCCCGTCGACCCAGGAGGGACCTCGTGAATCGTCGCGCAGAAAGGCGACGAGGAGCGGGAGACCGACCAGGGCGAACGCTCCGAGCTTTCGCGCGCGCGCTGCTCCTCGTCGCGCCGCGACCCAGCCCATGAACCCTCCCAGCGCCGACACGCACGCGACGGCCCAAAGCGCGTCGCGCTCCAGGCTGGCGGGGGCGCCGGCGAGGACCGGAATGGACACGAGAGCGATGGCGCTCGCGACGAGAGTGAAGAAGACCGACGGGGCGAGGCACCGTGGATAGAAAGCGCGGACAAGAAGCGATCGGGGATGGTGCTGCATTCGCCGCGTGGGGCGGACCGGCTCGTCCACGAAGGTGAAGAGCAACGCGGCCGCGAGAAGCGCCGTCGCGATCATCGATGCTCCGGCGATCGTGCCTCGCTGCTGCGCCCCTGCCGCGCTGGCGCACACGAAGAGCGCAATCATGCCGAGGGAAAGCGCGCCCACCGCCCAGCGCTTCATGGGGAGGCTTCGATCCTCGGAGCGATCCATCAAGCCGGACGTCGCCACGGAGTAGCCAAGCCACAGTAGGGTCGGGAGGGCGTACGCCGGAATCACGCACAGCAGGGCGAGGTACGTGCCGTCGAGCGGCGCCTCGAAGTAGCCCCCGGCGACTCCGAACGTACGGTACGAATGCGTGAGCTCGGACCCGGCGACCAGCCAGATGCACGCGCCGATTCCGACCGCGCTCGCGCCAACGAGCGCGACGAGGAGCGACCGGCGCGCGTTGGCCGCGCGGGCCGAGGCCGCGACTCCGACGCTCGCGGTCATGACTCCGCAGGCCAGTGCGATCGACATCGCAACCGCCGTCTCGCCGACCGACACATCCCCCAGCGCCACGACGAACGCGAGGAGCGGCAGGGTGCAGGCAACGACCACTCCTTCCGCCAAGACGACGGCAGCAAACTTGCCAAGGACGATACGGCTGGGGCTGAGCAGGGAAAACTTGAGCGCCTCGAGCGCTCCCGCTTCGCGCTCCTGAACGATGACGGTCGACCCGAGAGCCGCTCCGACGGTCCCCAGGGCCATCGCCAGGCCCGTGAAGTAGACGGGGAACAGTTGACGCCCGGTGACGGGATCGAGGCTATGGCTCATCCCCGACCGCACCAGGAGCACGAATGTCCCCAGAAGCAGGGGGGCCAAAACGACCGATCCCACGAACATCGGGGTGCGCGCCGTGACGAGCAGCTCCTTGGCGACGACGGGGTTTGCGTCGACGAGGGCGTCCCATGTTCGCGTCCACAGCCGCTTTTCCCGAGGTCCATCCATGCTCGGATTCATCGAACGCCTCTCTGCGGTTGGGCCGAGCCGCTCGGCGCAGGTGCCTTCTCCCGCGCGGCTTGGCTGGTGACGTCCATGAAGATTCGTTCGAGGTCGGTGCGCTCGGGCTCGACCGCGGATACGGCGATCTGCGCCTTCGCGAGCGTGTTCACGATCTCGGCGACCGCCCACTCGTCTCCGTCGTAGGTGACCGCGAGCGTGCTCGCCCCGGTTCGTTCGACGTCGACCGCATCGACGGATTCCACCCCGGTGCAGCCTCGTATCAGCGTCATCGCGTCCGTAGGACGAGTGAGGACGGTCAGTCGGAGGCGTCGACCCGGACGGCCCCGGGCCTGGACTTCTTCGATCGGGCCGGACACGGCGATCCGTCCCCCCTCGAGGACGCCGACCGAGTCGCATAGCTCGGCGAGCTCGGTCAGGATGTGGGACGAAAGCAGGATCGTCTTTCCAGCGCGGCCGAGAGCCCCGAGGAGCGTGCGCAGCTCGATGCGCGCGCGTGGGTCGAGATCGCTGGCCGGCTCGTCGAGAACGAGGACCTCGGGGTCGTGAAGCAACGTGCGCGCGAGGAGCACTCGCTGCCTTTGGCCCTTGGAGAGGGTCGTGACATGGATCGCTCGAAGGGGCCCGATCTCGGTGAGATCGACCACTCGCCTGACGGCCCGCGCCCGATGCTCGCGGTAGATGCCGTGCGCGCTCGCGAAGAAATCGAGGTATTCGCCGACCGTGACGCGTTCGTGGACGCCGGGTCCGTCGGGCATGTAGCCGAGGGCGCGTCGCACACGCTCGGGATGAGAGGTCACGTCGTGACCGGCGACGCGGGCCGTCCCGCCGGTCGGCTCGAGGAGAGTCGCCAGGATGCGCAGAGTCGTCGTCTTGCCCGCGCCGTTCTGGCCGATGAAGCCGTAGATCGATCCTCTCGGGACCTGAAAGGTCACGCCGCATAGAACCGACTTCGAACCGAACGAGTGGACGAGACCGTCGCACTCGATGACGGGAGCCTCGATCGCCTTCGGCTCGACCACCGGGGGCTCGCGATAAGGCGCCGTCGCGCCGTCGGCGCCTGCGACGTCGGGCATTGGGATCAGGGTTCCATCGTTCGAGGGGTGCGTTCGGGTGAGGGCGCGTCGCGTGCGCGAGCGGCTCGATACGCCCTACGCAACGCATCGCGTACGCCGGCCATTCCCGAAGCGCTACGTCGCGCCCCAGAGCCGGCGAACCGGCGTCAGCGCACGGAGACGGTCACCGGCAGCCTCTGGCCGGCGCGGGACTACAGGCCGCCGATGGGCGTTCCCAGAACGGGATTGGTGATGTCGGCGACCGGGTAGAAGATGCTGACGGAGATGCACATCACGTTCGTCTGCGCGTACTCGCCGAACGTGAGCGTCGACGTCGTCGTGTTGACGTCCGTGCATGACCAGGTGAGGGTCGTGCCCGACGGCAGATGAAGGGGCGTGGAAAACAAGGTGGGCTTGGGCTCGTTCCAATCCGTCGTCGTATAGAGCGTCTGCGCTGCCGCGCCCGGGGGCGTGACCGTCGCGGTGAAGCTCGTGCCGAACTTGTGCATATGGCTCGAGCTCTCGAGAATATAGACCTCTTGGCCGAGCGTATTGGAGTCCGTGCTGACGACCGGCGACTGGCCGACCGGAACGCTCATGGTCGCGTTGTTCTCGAAGATGACGCCGGCGTGATTGGTGACCACCCCTGCTTTGGCCACGTACATCGTGAGGGAGACGTGCGCGGTGAGCGTCGAGGTTCCCGTGTTGAGGTAGTGGACCATCAGGTTGAATCCGGTCGTCGCCGGAAGGGTCGCCCCGACGCCATCCGGGAACGTCTCGACGGCCGTCGGGGTCTGCGACAGAAACGTGAAGGCGCCGTAGGTCAGCCCGCCGGCCGGGCACGTCGCCACCGAGCCATCGCTCGCGTTCGACTGATAGAACGCAAACAAGTGGTGCGAGCCCGTGTCCATGGTGAGATCGTAGGTCTTGATATCGACCTGCTTGGCCCAGGGGTTCGCGAAGTTCTGGCAGTAGAAGACCTCGGAGTTCGGCGGGACCGGGAACGTACCCATGGTGATCGTCTTCGTCTGCGAGTAGTCGGTCTCGGCGTTATCACCGGCTGCTCCTGCATCGCCCTGCGTCATGGTCTGCAGGCCGCCGCCGTCGTCAGACGTCGTGCCGCCGCTCGAACCGGACGCCACGCCGCCGCTCGAACCGGACGCCACGCCGCCGCTCGAACCGCTCGGGGCCGTTCCACTGGAGCCGCCGCCACCGCTGGATCCCGAACTGCTGGCTGAGACGGGCGCGGAGCTATCCCCGTTGTCGTCGCCGAAGTCGGTCCCAAAACCGGTAGCCGGTCGGGCACTGCTGCAACCGATCGCCGTGGCCCCGATCAAGGCCCACAAGCCGATGATGCTGACGAGTTTCATCGTGCCCTCAGTTCGTAGGTGTGGAGAGCGCTTTCGCGCCGCGCCCACTACCCCATCACGTACGCTTGTTATCTTAAGGAGTCAATCTGACGATCAGCGCAGATCGCTACTTCTCGGTCGAGCGCATTTTTGCGGCTCCGCGAGGCTCGCCGCGTAGGCCAAAGGGGCCAAATGCGGATAGCAGCGAAAATACCGTCCAGGACGTCACTCGGCACGGGTTGTCCTGCAATGAGCGATTTCGACCAATGTGGAATTGCGCCCAATCGATGCTTTCGCAGGAACAGCGGATCGGAGCAGGCTCACGCACCCTCGGCACTGTCGCCCTTGCGCGCACGCCGTCGCAGGGCACCTACCCACGTCCGGATGGAGCCAGGGCGTCGATCGGCAGCCTCCCGAGGCAGGGGGAGGGTCCGAAGATAACCGGCCATTCTGATAGGTTCCGTCGGCTTGGGGAACCTACGTCGCGTCGCGTCGCCCGCCGTCCGCCCCGAACGCACTCCCTCGGATCCTGAAAGGCCACCGTGATCCTCCGACAGCTCTTCGACCAGGTCTCCAGCACCTACACGTACCTCCTTGCGGATCCACGCACCCACGAAGCGGTGCTCATCGATTCCGTCTTCGAGCAACACGCGCGCGACGCCGCGCTGATCCGCGAGCTCGGCCTGAAGCTCCTCTGCTCGCTCGACACGCACTGCCACGCCGACCACGTCACGGGCGCGTGGCTGATGAAGGCGGCGCTCGGGAGCAAGGTCGGGCTCTCGGCGGAATACGGGGCCACGAACATCGACCTTCCGCTGGCTCACGGCGACACCGTCTGCTTCGGCGCTCACACCCTCGAGGTCCGCTCCACGCCGGGTCATACGGGCGGTTGCCTGTCTTTCGTGACGGCCGATCGCCAGGGGGTCTTCACGGGAGACGCGCTCCTCGTGCGCGGCGCCGGGCGTACGGATTTTCAAGGAGGGGACGCGCGCCGCCTCTTTCGATCCATTCGCGAGCAGCTCTTGACTCTTCCCGGCGAGTGCCTCGTCTTGCCGGGCCACGACTACGAGGGCCGCACGTCGAGCACGATCGGCGAAGAGCGTGAGCACAACCCGCGCATCGGCGGCGAAGCGCGCGAGGAGGATTTCGTCGGGTACATGAGGAACCTCGGGCTCCCGCACCCGAAGCACCTTGCCATCGCGCTGCCCGCGAACATGCGCGCCGGCCAGCCGGAAGACGGCCAGCCACCGCCGAGACCCGACTGGGGACCGGTCGTCACGACCTACGCTGGCCTCGCGGAGATCGCGCCGGAGTGGGTGGCCTGCCATCGAGGCGCGGTGGGCGTGCTCGACGTGCGCACCCCAGCCGAGTTCGACGGCGAACTCGGGCACCTCGAAGGAGCGCAGCTGATTCCGCTCGACGAGCTTCGCGCGCGCGCGTCGGAGGTACCCGCGGACAAGCCCGTCGTAGTCGTCTGTCAAACCGGCAAGCGATCGGGGCTCGGAACGGTCATTCTCCGAAAGGCCGGAGTCGCTCGCGCTGCCAACATTGCTGGCGGGATGGTCCGGTGGCGAGAGCTCGGACTGCCGAGTTAGTCCCTTAGGGCCGGAACCAGCCGAGCTCGAGGCCGCGTCGGATCAGTGCGTAGCGGCCGGTCAGACGATACTTCGCGAAGATTCCGCGGATCTGGCAAGCGACCGTCTGGATCGAGGTCTGCCGCTGCTCGGCGATCTCCCACCGCGTGACGCCCTCGACGAGAAGCCTGGCGATCTCCCTCTCCGCGCCGGAGAGCGGCGTCTCTCTTTCGAGGAGCGGCCGGGGCACGCTGAGCAAGACCACGTCCTCGCCCTGGTGCCTGAAGGTCGCGTGGCGCGTGCCCGGCGGCCCGGCGACCCCGAGCGCCCAGGCTTGAGCGACGAGGGCGAGCGGCAACGGGATCGTTTGCCCCAATAGATGCAGCTTCCTCAGCGCGTTCGTGTACCACTTCGACGCGGTCGAGGCAGCGATCCCGAGCTCGGAGGCGACGAACTTCTGCTGTTCGCCGCACACGACCCGGACGACCACCGCCGTCTCGATCCGGTTGAGCGACCCGAGAGACGCTCTCGGATGGGCGCTCGCCCGCGCGACGACATAGCTTCGCCCGGCGTACTGCCCGGCCGCGTGGAAATTGAGCTCGCGGCTCAAAAAGGCGTCCCAGAGCGGTCCGAGCTCTCGCACCGAAACGGCCGATTGGTCCGCCCGAATCGCGGCGGCTTCGAGCGTTCCGGAGGGCGAGGGAGGCGGGAGCTCCGGCGGATCGCCGCCGCCGAGCGCGAGACGAACCGCGCAAGCCGTCGCCTCGTAGCTGAGGGCGAGCGGCGAGGGACCGGGGACGGGATTCCAAGGGGCCTCGGGACCCGGCTGGCGGTGGAGCTGTTTCACACTTGGTTGACGCACGTACTCGTCGATCCATGCGCACTTTTCGTCCCAGGGGCCGTGTGATAGCGATGACCATTGGGATGGCAGCATCGTCGGAGTTGCTGGCGGCCGTCGACAAGGCGGTGCTTGGTGCCGAGGGGGCATGGCCGGCGTTCCGTGCGCCGCGCGCGGCCTTCCGGCAGCGCGTGCTCTCGATCCTCGAGGAGGCGGGGAGCGACGGCGCCGAGACGCTGGAGGACCTCCATGCGTCCGACCTTTATCTCGCCCACGCGTGCGCCATCGGCGTGCCCGCTGCGATCGAGGTGTTCACGGCGCGGTTCCTGGCGGGCGCGGGCCCGTACCTCCGCGAACACAAGGACGTGAACGCAGACGCCATCCGCCGGGAGATCGAGGACACGCTCCTGCTCGGAAAGAACGAGTCGGGTCCGCAGATCGCGAAATACGAGGGCCGCGGGCCCCTCGGGGCGTTCGTGAAGAGGGCTGCCCAGTTCGCTGCAGGGACGCTCCGCCGGCGCGCGGCGGCGCAGCGCGAAGTCGAGTGGGTCGACGAACTCGCATCGGTGATATGCTCTCCGCCGGAGAGCACGAAGCGCGTGGTCATCTCCCGATACAGCGCAGTCATTCAGAAGGCCGTTCTCGCCGCGCTCTGGACCCTCGAACGCCGGCAGCGGACGGTCGTGCGCCTGCACCTCACGCAAGGGGTGTCTCTCACGCGAATCGGCAAGATGTTCAACGTGAATCAATCCACCGTGAGCCGCTGGTTGCAGGCTGCGGTCGATCACCTCTATGCCGAGATCCGGAGGGCCATTCGCGAGGAGCATGGGGTCGAGGGCTCGGAGCTCGAGTCGATTGTTCGCGACGTACGAAGCCAGATCGACCTGAGCCTGTCGCGCATCCTGTTCGACACTCACGCGCCGTCTTCGTCGTCCTGACGGCAATCGTCCGCGGCTCCCCCGTGCGTGCGGTGACGCGGCCAGTCGCGTTAGTCTTCAACCCAGAATGGACGTGAGGCGCTGGCGAACGAGCGATTCGGCTTCCGACATGATGCGGTCGATGAGCTCCTTGACCGTCGGGATGTCATGGATCAGGCCGGCGACCATTCCGCAGCTCCAGGCGCCCGCGTCGACCTGCCCTTCCCTCATCACCCTCGGATAGACGCCCGCGACCTCGGCCGCGATGTCTTCGAACTTGAGGCTATCGCCGAGCGTCCGCTCCTTTTCGAGGATCCGCTCGACGCCGGCGTTCGAGAGAACGCGCTCGGTGTTACGCAGGCGCCGCATGATGAGGCGCGTGTCGAGCTCCGTCGCCAGAACGATGGCCTCCTTGACGTGGTCGTGGACCGGCGCCTCCTTGGTGGCGATGAAGCGCGTGCCCATGTTCATCCCTTCGGCGCCGAGGGCAAGCGCTGCGACGAGCGACCGCGCGTCGGCCATGCCCCCCGAGGCCACGAACGGGACGCGGAGCTCGTCGGCCGCTCGGGGCAGCAGGATCATGTTCGGCACGTCGTCTTCGCCGGGGTGACCGCCGCATTCGAAGCCGTCGATGCTCAGCGCGTCGCAGCCGATCGACTCGGCCTTCTTGGCGTGCCGCACCGACGTGCACTTGTGGATGATCTTGATCCCCGCCTTCTGCAGCTCCGGGAGCCACTTCTGCGGATTGTTCCCCGCCGTCTCGACGACGCGTACCCCATGCTCGACGATGACGCGCACGTAGCCCGGATAGTCGGGCGGCTTCACCGCGGGTAGAAATGTCAGGTTCACGCCGAAGGGCTGGTCGGTCATCGCCCGGCAACGCGCGATCTCGCGCGCCAGGTCGTCCGGGGTGGGCTGCGTCAACCCGGTGATGATCCCCAGGCCTCCGGCGTTCGAGACGGCTGCGGCCAGATCGGCCAGGCCGACGTAGTGCATTCCGCCCTGGATGATCGGGTGACGGATCCCTAGCAGTTCGGTGATGCGGGTCTTCATCGTGGCTCCCCGCGTAGCATGCGGGAGGGCGACGAGCCTCGTCTAGAATCATCGGCGTTTCGACCGGGAACGTCCGCCGTGGGGGTCGCCGCTAGTTCACGCAGCACACCTCGTCGGGATAGGCGCATGCATCGGCCGGCGCCGGCTTGCTGCATATCGAGTTGGTGCCCAGGAGACACGTCCCGCCCGCGTCCGCGCAGGCGGGGAGGGTATCTGCGGGGGAGAAACAGGACGCCGAGCACGTGCCGCTGCGGCAGCATGGGCCCAGCGCCGCAGCGCACGGGCACGCGGGGCCCCCCAATGCTCCGGAACCGAGCGGCGTCTTGGCCGTGTCGTCGTTGAACTGCGCCAGGGCCCCGACGTTGATCGCCGAACCACCGCAAAGGCAACTGGCGGCGCAATAGTCCGTGGACGTGACCGTCGTGCAGTCGGTGTCGACGGTGCACGACTGGTCGTAGCTGGACGCGGAGATCGTGCACGGCCCCGCAGAGGCCTTCGCGTCGCCCGAGGCGGCCTCACTCGATCCGTCCGGGATCGCCCTGCCGCCGTCCGCTCCGCTCGCGGCGTCTCCCGCTTCGGTACCTCCGCAACCCCACGCTAGCGACGCGCACGCAGCGACGAGGGTCACGAAACGGCCCGGTCCCGTGGCGCTGAAGATGGAAGGGAAGAGTCGCGTCGATCGACGCACGGAGCGCGAGAACGTCATGGCCAGGTCCGATGCAAACACGTGACCACTGCGGCTGGCGGGATCCTCGCGAGATCGCTCGGGACGACCGGGCCAGTGTGTGCCAGCCATGACTTCGGAAGCACGGGCCCGCCTTGGGCGAGCCCTTCGAGTCGTCAGGTCCGGCCCACGGCGAAGCCGTCACGGCCCGCCAAGGACGCTACGCCGACCTCCGTCCCGCATCCGATCCACGCACCGCGTCCACCACGAGCCGCCGGAAGTACCTCTCGCCGGGATCGGCGTCGGTGCGCTCGTGCCAGGTGATCGAGATCCCCATCGACGGCAGGGGAAACGTGGCGCTGGCGATCTTGATCGGCAGGATCCGGCACAAGACCTCGGCCGCGCGGCTCGGCAAGCCGGCGATGCAGTCCGTTCGCGACGCCATCATCGCGGCGGTCGTGAAGTACGGCACGGTGATGGCCACCTTTCGCTGCAGGCCCACGCTCTTCCAGTGCTGCTCGGCCCCGCGATGGCCGATGCCCTTCTTTCCGAGCACGACTTCGACGTCGATGTGATTGAGCGCGTTGAAGAGCTTCGGCGTGATCTTGCCCCGCACCTTCGGGTGGTCGCGGCGGACGACGAGGCACGCCCGTTCGTCGAAGACGCGCTCGCCCAGCTGGCTGTCGTCGAGCATCGGGGATGGGACGAAGGCGATGTCCACCTCACCCGAGGCGAGGCCGTCGCTGGCCGCGAGGAAGTCGACGCTGACCATTCGGAGCTCGGCGCGCGGGAGGCTCTTCGCGAACGCCGCCGCGATGCGCGGCGCTTCGCTCGTCTGGTGGTCGTCCGCCGCCGCGATCGTGAACGTCCGCGTGCACTCTTCCGGGACGAACGCTCTCCCGCGATCGAGCGCCCTCTCGAGGTGCCCGATCGCCTGCGCGACGATCGGCGCGAGCTCCTCGGCGCGCGGGGTGGCGACGAGCCCTCGTCCGCTGCGGACGACGAGGGGATCGCCCAGGACGGCGCGCAGGCGTGCGAGGGCGTTGCTCACAGCCGACTGGGTCACGTTGAGGCGCCTCGCGGCGCGGGTCGCGCTCCGCTCCTCGAGCACGGCGTGAAGCACGACGAAGAGGTTCAGATCGAGCGCCGACACATTCATGCAGATGATGGATAGCATCACGACTCATGAGTGGTCGAAACGAATCCTTGGCGTCACTCTCCTTGCCATGAACGGACATCGACGCGCCCTCGTGATCGGCGGCGGCATCGCCGGCCCCACCCTCGCTCTCTTCCTCGCACGCGCCGGGATCGAACCGCACGTGTTCGAGGCCTACCCGCGCACCGACGACGTGGGCGGCGGCTTCCAGATCGCGCCCAATGGCCTGCGTGTGCTCGCCGAGCTGGGCCTGGCCGACGCGCTCTTGGAGGCCGGTCACCCGTCGGGCGACATGGCGTTTCGAAATCACCAAGGCCGTGACATCGGTCTCGTACGCACCGGCGACGCCGGCCCCGCCGTCAACATCACCCGCACCCTGGTTCACCGCGTGCTTCGCGAAGAGGCGGACCGGCGCGGCATCTCCGTACGCTACGGGAGGAGACTGAAGGACATCGATCTCGCCGGCCGCGAGGTCGTCGCGTCGTTCGAGGACGGGTCCACCGAGGTCGGCGATTTCGTCGTCGGGGCGGACGGCGTTCGCTCACGCGTGCGCGCGTGGATGCACCCGGACGTGGCGGCCCCTCGCGACACGCACATGATCTCGATCGGCGGATTTTGCGCCCGCGGCATGACGCCCCCGCCCGACCCACGAGACGGCCGGCGCCTCACGTTCATGGTCGGACCCCGACACCAGTTCGGGTACTCGAAGATGAGCGGTGAGCAGTGGGGCTGGTGGTGCCACGCGCACGGGGACAGCGAGGCCGGGCGCGAGGCGCTTCTCACGATGTCTTCCGAAGACCTGCGGGCGCACATGCTCGAGAGGTACAGGGGCTGGAGCGAGCCCGTCGCGAGCCTCATCGGGGCGACAGAGGCGTGGCTCCGCACGCCCATCCACGACGTGCCGACGCTGCCGACGTGGCGCAGAGGCCCGGTGCTCCTCGTCGGCGACGCGGCGCACGCCATGAGCCCGGCGGGCGGACAGGGAGCCTCGCTGGCGCTCGAGGACGCGATGCTCTTCGCCAAGCTGGCCGCCGATCCGTCGCGTCCCATCGAGGACGCGATGGCGCGCTTCGAATCGCTTCGGCGGTCCCGCGCGCAAGCCATGGTCGCGCAGGCCTACGACAACGATCGACGCACGCTCAAGGAGCTCGGCCGCGTCGGGATGTGGGCGCGCGACCGGGTGATGATGCCGCTCTTCGCGTCGTTCATCGAGCGCGCGCTCCACAAGGTCTACACCGCGCCCTTGGAGGCGTGAGCACGAAGCGGCATCAGGCCGCTCTCTTTAGGCTGTCCTTCAGGAGCCCGAGACGCACGAGGCTCTCGGCGGTGGATACGATGGCCTCTTCATTCGAACGCGGCGCCCAGCCGAGGAGGCGCCTGGCCTTCTCGCTCGTGCCGTTCTTCCTCTTGCCCAGCTCCGGCACGACCTGCCCCACAGTGGGGTCACGCAGCGCCGCGAGGCGCACGACCCAGTTCGGCAATTGAAAGGTCGGCACTCTCCGGGCGGACGCGCCCATGCGCGCCTTGAGCACCTTGGCGATGTCGAGCAGCGACATGAAGTCGCCCGCGACGGAGAGAAAGCGTTCGCCCTTGGCGGCGGGGTGAGTCATGGCGCGGACGTGCAGGTCGGCGACGTCTCGCACGTCGACGACGCCGAAGTGGAGCTTCGGGCAGCCGGGCATGGCGCCGTCCATCATGCGCTGCACGAGGAGGATCGAGGTCGAATAGTCGGGCCCGAGGACCGGACCGAACACGCCCACCGGATTGACGACCGAGAGCTCGAGGTTGCCGCCTTCGCGGGCGATGAAATCCCAGGCCGCGCGCTCGGCCAGCGTCTTGGACTTCACGTACGGGCGCACGTCGTCGCCGTTGGGGTCCGTCCAGCTCGTCTCGTCGAACGGGGCTTTCTGCGGCTTGTGGCCATAGCCAATCGCCGCGAACGACGACGTGAGCACCACGCGCTTCACCCCCGCCTCGCGCGAGGCCCGCAGCACTCGAACGGCACCTTCGCGCGCGGGCACGATGAGCTCGTCCTCGTTCTTGGGGATACCCGACGGAAAGGGCGACGCCACGTGCAGAACGTATTCGCACCCCGAGGCGGCCTCCGACCAGCCGGCGTCGTTCTCGAGATCCGCCACCTTGAAGGACAGCCGATCCCCCGGCTCGGCCCCGCCTTCCTTGAGCATGGCGCGCACGTCGCGCTCGCGCTTCAGGCTCCGCACCGTGGTGCGCACCGGATGGCCCGCGGCCAAAAGCTGCAGAATGCAATGGCTCCCGATGAAGCCCGAGCCGCCCGTCACCAGAACTGTGCTCATCGCTAGGGTCGATGAGCATAGCGTGTCGCGCGTTGCGCGCTGCCCCGCGAGCGAGTCGTCTTGAGCCTACGGGGCCCAGCCGGCCTCGACCTTTGGCCTGGCTGACGATGGGAGACTCGTCTACTCGACGCGAAAGATGACGTGAAACCCGAAGGGGGTCTCGACGACCGCGCTGACCTCTTTGAGGTGGAGCTCGAAGGCGGCGTCGGCGAACGCCGGCGCGACGTCGCCGCGCTCGATCGCGCCGATGCTTCCCTCGCGGGTCTCCGCACCCGACTCGTCGCTGTAGGTGGCCACGACCTCCGCGAAGGACGCGCCTTCCTTGAGCTTGGTCAGCGCTTCTTCCGCGCGAAGGCACGCTTGCTCGCGTGTGCGCGTGATGGTCGCCGGGGCGTTCTTCGCGCCGTCGTATTTCACGAGGATGTGCTTCACGCTGACCCGGTCCGGTTCGGAGGGCTTGCGTTCCCGCTTCGCGTCGGCGCCGGCCAGGCACGACTGGGCGGCGCTCGACGCGGGCGTCGAAGCCGCAGACGAGACGCCGCCCGACGGCGCTCCACCGCACGCGAACGTCGTCGAGACGAGCGCGGCGCCGAGGAAGTCGAGGAAGAGACGGTGGCCGCAGAGCGCGTTCTTCATCGAGGCGATTCTATCGCCGTTGCATGGCAAGCGCGCCCACTCTTCGACGGCCGACCCCCCGGTTCGCCGGCCGTCACGGCGGTCCCAGTCCTCGGGCGGGCAGCCCCCCCGAGCTCCAGGCCTTCCCGTTGGATTCTAGAAGATGCTCTCGATCGCGTTGACCGCGCCTCCGACGTCGCCGGCCACGCTAGCGATTCCGCTGCACACGTCGCCGATGGTCGAGATGACGCTCGAGCCGCCGCCCGAGTGCTGCTGCGCGGCCTGCTGCTCTTGGGCGAGCTCCGCCTGCTCTTCCCTGCGGCGCTCCGCCTTCTTTTCCGCCGCGAGCTTCGCGTCCTTCTTCCTGCGCGCGTCCTCCTCGGCCTTGCGCATGTCCTCGAGCTTCTTCTTCCTGGCTTCGTACTCGGCCCGCTTGCCCGCCGAGCTCTCACTGAAGTGGTACTCCGCGTCCCAGTCCCTCTTGCCGGCGAACAGCGCGTAGTCGTCCTTGAGGATGTCGCTCTGTCCCTGCTCGCTCCACTGGACGCCATTCGCGGCATCGCCCATATGGTGAAAGAGGAGGATGGCGCCGGTGCTGGCCTTGAGCGCCATGGAGATGTCGAAATCCTTGTTTGGCTTCTTTCCGGAGTACTGGCCCGAAAACACATAAGTCCCGTCCGGATTGACGGTCAGGTTGGTCGCGCCCGAGCCCTTCTTGAAGGACCAGTTCACGACGATCGGTCCCGTCGAGGCAGGTGAATGCTGAAGAAGGCTCCCCTCGGTGTCAGCGTCGAGGGCTGCCGGTTGCGCGGCCGCCCCCTGGCTCATCGAAGCGGTGAGGGCGCAAACGGCGACGACTGCGAAGGCACGAAAATGCTCCATGGATGATCTCCCGTGTTTCCCGCGATGCGCTCGACCGAGCGCGCAGAAAGCGACGACGGTACGCCAGAGCTACGTCGAGATCTAGCGCGATATCCTCTGCTTGCCGCACCACCGGTGCACGTCGTGGGGTTTCGGTTCGACGTTGGACCGCCGGGAATGTTCACGAGCGTCTCGCCCATACGTCGATACGTCGTGACGTAGCCCTCCAGGAGCTCGCCGAGCGCCGACGGGACGATGTCGCCTATCGCCAGAACGCCCCACCGACACGAGGGGACGAGTCCAGAGTGTCCCGCCCACCATCGCAAGTGGGGCAACCTGCCGCTCTCTTACGTGCGACGGCGACCGACGTACTGGACCGAGTGCGAGGAGTGACTCCAATGAAAGCGGTGGTGTTCTCGGGCTTCTCGGGCTTCTCCTCTTACGATGTCGACAATGTCTCCGTCGACTTCGAAGGGGCCGGCGGCCTCGACCTCCCTGTATTCACGCCGTCTTCACTCCGTCGATCGATGCCGGCGTGGCTCGTGTTGCCAGTCACCGCCGATCGTCACCGCGGCGCCCACGGTCCTTCAAGTTCTGACCGTGGGCGCGGCGGGAGACTGCCGCGCTACTTGTGTCCGTGGTGCTCGACGTGCGACTTCGCCGCTTCGGCCGCGTGATGGTCTGCGTGCTGCCGATGGCCGTGCGCCGAATGAGCGTGGTGAGCGGCCTTGGCGTGGTCGCCGCCTTCATGATGCCTGGCCGCTTCGTGGTGGTGTCGCGCGGCGTGCTCGTGATGCTCCGCCGCCTTCTTGTGGTGATCCGCAGCTTGCTTGGACATCGGCTCGCCCTCCAGAGGTAGACTTCTACGAACGACGGTACGTTCGTCGCGTGGCGGTGGGGTGACGGGGATGCCAAGCCACGGCCAGCGGCGTGCGACATCTGGGTGTTCGCCGTCCTGATGGCCTCGTCCGTCGCGGCGGCGAAACGACACGTCGCCCGACCTTCACCTGGAGGTCATCTTGGGAAGCTAAGCGCTTTCGCCGAGGTTTCGCCGCCTGGGACGGCCAGACGATGCGAAGCTGTCACACAAAGGACTGACCATGTCGCACGTCCCGAACGACCGAACCGACGACGCGTACGACCGAATGGGACAGAGCGTCACGGCATTCCTTGGCGCATGGGACGCCGAGAAGGCCGCGGACGCCGCCGATCGTGGCGCCAGCAGCTCGCTGGATGCACTTGGGATCGTCATCCGCCGCTGCGTTGCCGTTTTTTGGGACAAGTATCCGCATGCCGACCTGGACGAGGTGTGCCGATCGGTCGAAGTGGGCCTCACCCATGCGACCGATGACTGGCACGAGTCGAGGCGTTCCGGCGCCGCGCTTGAAAAAGAGGGCTGACGAACGTGTTCGGGCGCATGAGAAGACAACCGTGGCTCCCGTCGTCGTTGGCGCTCGCCCTTCTCGCCTGCCGCTCGGGCAGCCAAGCCACGGGCGATCCTTCGGCGGGTGCTTGCCCACCGGGTTGGTTCGACGCCCCTGCCGTGGACGCCGCGATCGCCGTACCAAGCGGAAATGGCCGAATCCTGCTCCACGCGGCGGCGATTGGGTCCCAGAACTACCGCTGCGGCCCTCTCACAGTCGACGGCGGCACAGGCTATGCGTGGTCGCTGGTGGGCCCGGAGGCAGCTCTGAGCGACTGTCACGGGGCGGCGATTGGGCGCCATTTCGCGAGCGATGCGGGCGCACCCGAATGGCAGATGCTCGACGGCGCAACCGTCGTGGCTCACAAGGTAGCGGCATCGCCGGGTGACGATCGCTCCGTGCCCTGGCTCTTGCTGAGCGTCGAAGGCCACGGCGGGGGCGGCCTCCTCACCGAAACTCGTTACGTACAGCGGGTGCGCACAAGAGGGGGCGTCGCGCCGAGCGCTCCGTGTGACGCAGGCCGTGTCGGAACGTTGCAGAAAGTCCCATACGCGGCGGACTACTTCTTCTACGGCCCCTGAGAAAGGGCTCAGTTTCCGGTGCCTTGGTAGAGGACTTGTGCGAGAGAGAGATCGGTCTGGTCGTTGCAGCCAGACCGCGCCGGAGAAGGTTCATGGCCGAAGCGAAGCGAGTGCTGTTTCTCTGCAACGGCAATTCGGCTCGCAGCCAGATGGCGGAGGCGTTCATGCGCCACGTCGCTCGTCCGCAATTCGAGGCGTACAGCGCCGGAGCGCACCCGAACGCGGAAGTGCACCCGCAAGCGCTCGAGACGCTTCGCAGAAACGCGGTACCCGTCGACGGGCTGACGACCAAGGACATCTCGACGTTCGCCGGACAGACGTTCGATTTCGTAGTCACCCTGTGCGATCGGGAGCGAGAGCGACCGTCGCTGATGCAGGGCGCGGACATGATCTACTGGACCTTTCGCGATCCCGCAGAGGCCCCGGATGCGGCCGCGCGAGCCCGTGCGTTCCAGGACACCTTCCGCGGTCTCGAGAGGCGCATCCGGCTACTCGTCGCGGTCAACACCCGACGCGCCGACGCTCCGAGACATTCCGCGATTGGTCAGGCGGCCTCCCCTGCGTGATCGGCAGGGATATCACGAAGAGCGCACGGCGCTTTCGACGTGCAACACCTCCCGCGTCCCCGCCCCTGCCCCCTTCTCGATCCGCTCGAGACCACCCAGATCTCGGACGACGGCCAGAAGGGCCAACCGCGACACCCGCGACATCCGCTCGCTGCCCGTCTCCCACCGCGAGACCGTCTCGGGCGCCACATCGAGGAGTGCGGCCATCCGCGCCTGCGTGAGCCCGAGCGATTTGCGCGCGAAGCGGATCTCGTCCCCACCCACGTCCGCGGCCTCGCGGAGGACCATGGCCGCCGCTCGACGCTCGTAGCCCGCGAGCTCCTTCAGATCGACCTCGGCGTGCCCGCGGTCGCACACGGATCCCAGCTGCGAATCGTCGTCGACCCGGTAGCGGCCGACGCGTGTGCGCCTGACTTGCGGGCGGGTGCGGACCGCGGCGCCGCACTCGGCGCACGGATGATGTTTGCCCATGGCTACTCCTCAGAAAACCGTGATGATCCGGAGACCACACTGGATCTCGCGCACGACCACGACCAGACCGTCCCCGTCGAGATCCGTTCCGCCTTCGAGCCGAACCGCGCCGCTCTGCGCGAACGCGACGGTCGCGGTGCGGATGGCGTGTTCGATGTCGTGGGCTTGGACATTCGCGTTCTCCGCCTCTTGCTCCGCGTGCCGCGTCAGGATGACCCGGCCGTAGCGCGCGGCGTGCTGGACCTTGGCCAGACGCGCCGGTTCGTTCGATATTGATGTTACATCATGTCTCATGGCGGTGCCCCTGGCAAGCGGTGCTTTCGAGTTTCGTTCGTCCTTGACCTCGCGACCGAGAAGCGGGAGCGGGGGGCACCCGTCCATTCCGACGGGTGCGCCCCATTCCCTGGTTGTCGTCACCTGGCGCCGCCTACGCGACGTGCGGTGCAGCCACGGCGCTCGCGCCCGGTGAAGGGGCGCTTGCGACGGGGCTCGGAGCGATGGGCGCCGGAGCAGGAGCCGTCGGTTGGGAAACGATCGTCGTGATCGTTCCCTTCACCTTCTGCTTCTCCTTCGGTCCCATCGTGTGCCGCGCAGCGCGCGTGGCAGCGCGCTTGGCGGCGGCCGCGGCCAGCTGAGCGATGGTCAGCGGCGTCCGCGTCTTCCTCGGCTTGAGGCCGAAGTCGGCGAGGGCGTCAGGCGAATTGCCGAACGTCGCCTTCACATACGCCACGAACGCAGCCATCTGGCTGCGTAGTGGCGGTGCTTGGGCGGCTTCGGCGACGATCTTCGCCTTGGTCGCGGACTTGGCGTCGTCCACCGCCGTGCGCAGCTCGATGAGCGTCTGAAGAAACGCTTCGACCTGCGCCGAGGTGTACGTGCCATTCCCGAACGCCAGCGAGCTGACGTTCGAGAAGTGCTGCTTGGTGCCCGCGACCAGTTGCGTCGCGAGAGCCACGTCCGTGTTCTTTCCTGTGGTCATGATTTGATCCTCCTTTCTGGGTCTGTCCTGGCGACCCCGAGCACTCCGGCCCCCGTGCACCATGCGCGGGCTCCATCGTCCTCACGCCGATGTCGTAGGGAGGGGCTCCGCGGTTTTGTCTTTTTTCGAAAAATCGACATCGAGGCCGCGCGCGGCGGCCTCGACCGGGAGCCGGTCGGGACCCGGGGTCCGACGGCCACGCCACGACGGACGCCCATCCCGCGAAAAGGTGATCGATCGCACAAGGAAAAACCAGCGATCCCATGTCCCAGTGGGGAGACGTGCCTACGAGCTCTGTCGCTGGCGAGTTATCTGCTTGACCTGATGGATCTGGACGAGAACGCTGCTCCTCAGATCCGCGGCGTGCGTGCGGACGGCGGAACTGCAGTCGAGCTAGAGACGCTCCGCGCCAGTTCTGCCACGGAGGTCTTCATCGACGGGTCACGCGTCGCCGTCACTTCGCGCGACGGCGACGTGTTGCGCGTCGAATTGTCGTCACAATCTGGAACGAGCGACATTTTTCTTGTTGACGGACGGCGGAGGTCACCCGCGGTCAGGTTCACGCGACAGAAGCATGCAGAAATGGATAGCTTCCACGTTGTCGAAGGCGTCGGACTCTCAGTCTACGATGCGGCGACGGCGGGGGCGATGCGCGCTCACAAGGCGGTGCGCCTTCGCAGCTACGAGGGAGGACGTTCTTTCATCCGGTACTTCCCTGCAGGTCGGAGCTTTGCAGTCGACGAGTATGTCGCGTGGAATTGGCGCATGAGTGACGTCAGCCCAGAGTCATGGATCGACGGCTCTTCCTCCACCAGAAAGTACGCATGGACATCGTCGGCTTTCTTCACGGGTCCCCGGTTAGCCGCACGTGGCACCCCCGCGCTCGTTGCGATCGAGCTCAGGCCCCGTGAAGTTCGTCTTCGACCTGGAGAGCGCGCTCCGGTCCGGGTGTTTGCGACCTTTTGCGATGGTCCGGCTCGCTGGAAAAAGGACATCAGCGATCAGGCAGTATTCGAAAGCTTGGATCCTGATATTTTACTTGTGACGGGCGGACCCGCTTTGCATGCCAAGAAGGGTGGCAAGACCCAGCTCCGCGCCCGCTTTGCAGGGCACTTTTCGAGTGCTCCGGTCACCGTGGCGGCCCTGCCGCAAGGCACTGTCGTTGAGTGGCTTGGGGGTTATCAACGGACAGTCGGTCTCATGGATCATCGGGACGGTTTCCTCATCACGCTTCAATCAGACTACCTTCTGGCCGTGCGGCCATCGATGAACGTGGAGCCCGCAGCGTACTTTGATATACCAGAAACCGTCCCGTCGGGGATTGATGTCTTTGCCGCGAACCCCCACGGCGATCTGTACGCGCGAACTCTGTGGCACCGGGAGGTCGTCGAGCTGCCGCATGCCAGCGGCTTCAGCAAGAGCGCCCGTATTGCAACAGCAGACGAGGGAACTGCGGTCATGGCCCTCGCGTGGTCGTCGCAGCTTGACGGACTGCTCATCGGTGATTCCGCTGGACGGATCCAGCTCTGGAGGAGAGGTGGCGAGACCGAGACGTGGGTGGTACTCCCATTTGTACTTGTTGCTCTCTATCCAACGGCCGAAGCTCTTTATTTTCTGCCAGGCGGAGGACGCATTCGTGGTTATGGTCGCATTGACTGGGCAGATCGCACCGTCCAGATAATATCGCCTCCCGGATCGGCGTCTCTCTTTGGAGCCGCATTGCTCCCCCGCGAGCACGACATTTTACTTGCAAATGCGTCGGATGGCCGCGTCTACAGTATCGGCAAGGCCGGCGCTCGCGTGAGTGTCTTCGCAGAAGGCTTTACCGGTCCCCTCGCGCTCGCTCTCGACAAACACGGGTCCGTTTTCGTCGCAAACTTTGGTGGGGATTCCATCAGTCGTGTCCTCCCGTAGATCGCGTGTCCATGTTCCATAGACTCACCGGACGATTCCGCGGCATCGCGGTGGTGCATTAGAGCACGGCTTGATTCGGGTCGTCGTGCACAGCAGCTAGTACAGGAAACCGTCACGACTGCAGGTCGCCCCGGGCCGGCGGCCCGGGTAACTGAGGTCTGCCGAGAATGACCGGGTAGTCTTCGTCGCCGGGTTGCGCGACGTACGCGGCCACTGGGGCGTCGGGCGTGTGTGCGTGAACGAGGTAACCGGGAAGGAGTACTCGCCAGGGTCCGGAACCGCCGAGTCCGATCCGCACGCGAAGGGCTGGAGATTCCACCCAGTGAGGATCCCAAATGCGTCGAAGCAAGATGAGATCCACCTCTGGCAACCCCCCTGTGTCAACGATCTCGAAGGGAAATATCCACCGTAAAGCCCGGAGAATGAACCCTGAACAACTGACGCGTAGATGCGGGCCATCGTCGTTCTCCGGTGGCAGCGCGACGTAAGATGCGAGCTTTTCCAGTGAAGATTTTGGTCGCCGATGCGGCACGCGCGTTCTGATGTATGCGAGGTTGCGCTCGACTGCTTTCCTTTGAGCTGGCGTCAGTTCGAAGCGCGCCAGGATGTTCGCTTGGACTTGTCCAACGATTGGATCTCCGGCTTCATCAGGCTGCCCTGCTTCAATCGGTGGGCTTGCGTGGTAGACGCGGACGACGGCATTCGGGCCGACGTCGCAGGCGTCCGCGAGCAAGGCGACGTGGCATACCCCCCGGCCGTCTGCCCCGTACATCGCCACTAGCGAAAACTGCTCGCCCTGCAGCGTTTCTCTCACCAAGTCGACGGGCACGCGATTCCCCCAACCGCGAGGTTACGGATCATAGGTCGCGAGACTCGCTAGCACCTGGTCGAGACTCTGCGCGCGCCGCCGCGCGCCCGGAATCGACGGGTCCCCCACGAGTAAGCGCCTGCGAGCATCGACGAAGTGACCCCGGAGCTGCCGCACGAATAGGGCGTCGCGGGAGCCCGCAGCGTTGGTAGCCGCGAGTCCGAGCGCCTCGTCGCCACCTGCCGCCAGCAACTCGAGCACACTGATGAGGAGGGCGTCTTCAGCCGCGTCTCCTTGGCGTGGCGAGAGCTCGCTCGCGAGTGCATGCGCCCGGGCAAGCAATCGCTGTGGCATCCAGGAATCAGGCACGCTCGAGAGGATGCGGCTCGTCGCCTGCGCTACCGCTTGCCTAGTGCGAGCCGGAACGTCATCGTCGAGAAACGACGCGAGTTGATCGAGATCGGTGGCGGGCATAAGCCCCGCCAAACAACGCAGCGCAGACCACTCGGCCGGTTGGTCGCGCTCCACGCGCTCCTTGAGCCTCGCGAGGAGGGCTCCCGCCAGACGTGACCTTAGAGCTTCGTTCCGAAACGGGAGCGTCTCTACAGATTCCGCGAGCTCATCAAAGCGTGACTCCGCGAGGTCCGGCCGCTCAAGCTCCGCGACAACCGCTTCCTCGGCGCTGTGTGACTGTTCAGACAGCAGAGGTTTGACGTTGGAGGGCAGCAGGGAAAAGTACGTCTCGAGCACGGCGAATGCCGTCGCCCTCACGCCGGCCGATTGCATACTGCGAAGCCAGACGACACGGAACATGCGGAGAGCCGTCGCGGAGATAATCGTGCGCTTGTCGTCGCGAAGGTCGAAGCGGACGGGCGGACGGTACCGGTTCTGCTCGATGCGTTGAGGAGAGCCCGTCCGCGATCGGCCTTGGCTTCGCGCGAGCGACATGGCGTCAGGCCTTTGTTGCATCGTCACTCCCGGCGATCCTGCTTGGAAGCGCCGTCGGCTGCTTGAGGTAGGCGCTGAGTGCGTCCGCCTTGGTTAGGGCGCGCTCGCACACCTTGACGAGTTCGCGCAAATCGTCCGTATCGAGCGCGAACGCGACGTGCCGCGTGTCCGCCTCGCTTGTGTAGGCAATGCGCAACGTGTGGCAAATGACCGCGGCGATCGGCTTCGTTGCGTCGAAGCTGAACACGGGACGAATATCCGTGATGACGCGAGTCTCGGTGAGAATGTTCGCGTGCTCGTATTGAAGCCGAATCGTCTTGCCCAGTGCGATGAGCGCTTCATTGGCGAGAAGGCGCTCGAGAGATGGCTGGAGAGCGTCCCAAGACGCCACCTCAGCCTCGCTCCATTTTTCCCCGGTGCGCAGAGACCACGCCAGGTCGGCGAGCAATGTTCGAGGGCTCGCCATTCCGGCAAGGAGCGCGAGGTTGACGAGCAGCTCTGCGAGAAGGGGTACGTCGACCTCGACGAGTAGCGCGGACTCCCCAGACTTGGCCTGCCGAAGCGCGAGTTCGAGGTCGGAACGACGCAGAAGGACCCCGCCGATGGCAGAGTTAAGGCCATCGAGTAACTGTGCCCCTCGCTCGCGCAGCAATTTTAGGGGCGCCTGATGCTCGACGGGGATGGTTAGCCTGCCAGGCATCCGATGCGGAGAATACAGCCCCCTGCTGAAAGGGCAAACGCCGAACCAACGGAACCCAGCTCGAGGCCGTTCTGGGCTCCACTCGGCCATCGGAAAGGCGGCCCCTCTCGTCGGCCGACAGCAGAGACGCCCGATCGAGGCGAGGCGCCGTCGCCGTCGCCCGCGCCAGGCCTGCGGACGTCCCCGCTGCTCAGCGCGCCGGCTTCTTCGTCTCGAGGGTCAACACGTGCACCGGCGAGCTCCGCAGCTTCGCGTCGAGCAGCGCGAGCAGGGCGCGGGCCCGCTCCAGATCCCCGGCGTCGATCGCAAGCTTTGCCGCGACACGGATTGCTCGGTCTAGGTCCAGGAATGGCGTGGCCGAAACCTCGCGTCGCCTTTCGTCGCCCGATCCACGGCGTTCCCGCGACGATCGACGACATCGGCCCGGCGTGTCAGGCGATTCGATTCCCGGCGCCTCCACCATGATCCAGCTTGTTTCAGGCTGGATCATCACTTTCCTGAAGTGGTTGGCACCATGTTGGCACGGACCACGGCAACGCCCCCTCGGCACGACTGCGCTCAAGCATCGCCATTCCCTCGTCCTTCGCAGACGGCGAAGGCGCATTACTCATGGTGACGTTTAGCGTCGTGTGGCCGGCCAACTCCCGCACTGTCTTCACCGGCACCCAGGCCCCTGCGAGACGCGAGCAGTACGTGTGCCGAAAGACGTGGAGACGTCCTGTCTCTCGCAGCACAGCTGATTTGGGTGGCAACGGGCGCGACTGGCGAGAGGCCCACAGGGTCGGGCCTCCGTCGGCTCCCGCATCGATGCCGCGTCCGCCGGAATCGTTCCCCGGATTGACACTCTCGAAAGCCGCGTAGCCGGGCTCGACCGGCACCTCCGGGTGCAGCACGCCGAGGGGCCATCCTCGACGAGGATGTCGTAACGAGAGCGTCCACGGTTTTGTCTTTTTTCAGAAAATCGACCTCGAGACCGCGCTCGGCCGCCTTTGCGCTTGTCCCGTGCACCGACGAGCCACGAAGCGATCGCCATGAGCCTGTCATTCCTGGATCGACGAACCTCGGGACGGTGCCCACGAGGCCCAGACCGCCGCGACGAAGCTTCATCCCCGGTGGATTATGTCTCTCTGCCACAGCCATGAAGGCTCATGGACGCGCGGATCCATGGTCATGGACCCACGGGCGAACTTGAGACGCCTTCCCCCGAGACACGGGCGATCGCGGGACGACCTTCAATCGGGCGGCATGTAACGGTAAGGCCGTACGGCCTCGCTTCACCCGCGCATCCATGATCGTTCATGGATCCACTTCTCCTCGCTCATCCCGAGGTCCCTGAGCCTCATGGACAGGCCCTCCAGACCTCCTTGCGTCCGGCCATGTTTCGCCCGAGCATCCGTGCGCTCTCATGAGCTCCGAGAAGGCCAAGAAGGATCCGGAACCCCCGCCCGAAGGCGACACGAAGACCGTCGTCGACGCGCCCGAGAGACGCGCGGCTCAAGACGAGCCTCTCCGTCGCAGAGCTCCACGCATACCTCGCCCGCCCAGCCACGCAAGCGCACATCCGCAAGGTCGTCGTCGCACGCCTCAATCGAGCCGCGCCCGGGTCCGTCATCGAGGACCTCGTGCAAGACGCGAACGTCGACGCCACCCTGGCGCAGTCGCGACCGAGATCGATCGAGACGGCCACGGGCTGGCTGGGAACCGTGACGGCGCGGGCCATCGTGAACCACTTCCGGCGCGAAGCCGTGCACGCCAAGTGGCTCGAGCCCGAGGTCGACGTCCAGGAGCTCCCGGCCGAACCGAGCGAGTCCCAAGGATTCGGTCGCTCCGGATTGGCTCCTCACCGAATGGCTCCGCCCGCGCGTCGCAGGGGACCCGCGCGACCAAGAGACGTACGAGCTCCTCCTCTACAAGGCCGAGACCGGCAAGACGCACGCGCAGGTGGCCGCCGATCACGGCATGACCGAGGGCACGCTCAAGTCGCGCATTCACGCGTTGAAGATGAAGTACCAGCCGCAATGGCGGCGTCGCCAGCGGATGTTCGTCCTGCTGATCCTGTTTGGTGTCGCGGCCGCGGTCACCGCGCTCGTGTGGCTCCTGTGGCCACGCGAGAGCCCGAGCGGGTCGTTGCCTCCGCAGGAGGCGCCGATCCTCGACCGCTTGCTCGGCAATCCACTGCCCGTCAGTCAGCCGCGGCTCGACGATGACGTCGTGCCCGACGGCGGTTCCGACTGAAACGGACGACGCTATCGGTTCCTTCGGCTCTCCCGGCCACCCGCGGCCGACCGCGCCGCGGACCTCTCGTCCTCCCTCACCACGCCGGCTCGAGCGGCGGAAGCGCCGGAACCACGCTCCCGATCTCGAGCATCACCGGAACCGCCGGCCATTTCGGCGCCGTCAGCGAGCACCAGCCCCTACTTCCGCGGGTCCGTTACGTGGCCCATGAAGAGGATGGCGCCGCTCTGGGTGTCGCGGACGAGAAAGAGGAACGGCTGGTCGATATAGAGCGTCTCCGGTTCGGCGGAGCCGCCGGATTCGTCTGTGGTTGCGGCGGTCGCTGCGGCTGCGACGGTGCCCTGCTCGTCGACCTCGACGAGCGCCTCCTGCACGACGGCGCTGACGTAGAGGTCCAACGCGCCGTCCATTTCCGAGAGGTTCGCCACCTTGGGTTCGAACACATCGGTCATCCCTAGACCCGATAGGACTGGCCGAAGGGCGAGGCGCGTCGTGAACGAGAACTTCGGAAGGTAGAGCTCTGCTTGGGTGCTCGTAAGCGTTCCGAGCGCGGCATTGAGGACGGCCGGTGTGAGCGCGCCCTCGTAGGCGGCGAGGCCGCTCGGGAGCGTCGGCATGAGGAAGTTCATCGCGAGGGAGCCGCCTCGATACGGAAGCTCCACGACTTGGAGCGATGTGTCGCCTCCAAAGCGCAGGCCGACCATTGCGCTCATGGTCGTCGCGGAGACTTTGGATCCGTCCGAGAGCGTGAACGCCTGGGGCCCGGTGTCGCTCGGGTCGAAGGCCGTGGCCCACGCTCCCTTGAAGTAGATGGCGTTTACGAGGACGAGGCGCGTCGTCGGGTCTACGTCGCTCGGATCCAGCAGCGAAGGGATCTCGCCCTGCGTCTCGCCGGACACCCACCCGTTGATGCTCGTCACCGCGCCCGAGGCGTCATGCTCGAAGTCGACCTGTTGCAGTGAGGTCGCATAGCCGTTTTCGAGCACCGACTCGAAGGTCTTCTCGAACGAGATCCCCGTTTGTGCCCACAGCGAGTTTGCGACGAGAAGCTCGTTGCCGTTCGACGATCCGTCGCTCTCCGCACCGCACGCGAGCGCAGCATAGGCCGATGCCTCGGCCGCCCCGCCCGCCGGCGTGTGAAGCGCGCTCTCGATCTGCGACTCGGTCTCTCCGGCTGCCCCGACGTCGACCATCGTCATCGTCGCCGAGACGCTGTAAGGCGACGTGATGATGTTGCCGCTGCTCCCGGCTGCCGCGGCAGCGGGCGGATAGAAGGCGAGCGCGAACGCCGTGTCCTCCGAGGCGAGGATCTGGGCGGCCGACGGGCTTCCCTGCGGGGCGCCGCATACGGCAGGTGGCGACGAAGACTTCGCAGTGCAGCCCGACGAGGCGACGCAGGCGAACGTCCCGCCGCTTGCGAGCAATGCGTAGAGAGCGCGGTTCAAGGCAAGCTGCATGGGGCGGTCCAACGCACGTTGCGTACCGTCCGGTGCATTCGCAGCCACCGCGCGGACCGGTTCCGTTCATAGTGGAATCCTGACCAGGGCCGAACGCGCCTCGGACCCCTCGCCCTCCCTCACCACGCCGGCTCGAGCGGCGGGAGCGCCGGAACCACGCTCCCGATCTCGAGCATGACCGGAACCGCCGGCCACTTCGGCGCCGTCAGCGGCAGCGAGGCGTCGATGGGCAACGAAGCCAGCATCCCGTGCCCGTGCTCGAGGACGAGGTCGGCGGCGCGCACCAGGTGCTTCGTCTGCGTCTTGCCGGCGTAGACGGCGCGGACGTCGATGGCGAAGGGGACCGCTCGAAGGACGCCCACGGCGAGCGGATCCAGGGGCGACTCGAAGCGGGCCGCGAGCTCCACTCGCGCCGATCCTTCGGGCAACGTGGCCACGACGTTGACGTCCAGGCCATGAAAGAGCAGATCGTCCACGTCGAAGACGAACGACTGCGAGCTCACGCCGAGCCCCTGATGGTCGAGGGTCACCCGGATCGATGCGTGCTGCCGGACCGCCGGGATGAGCGACGAGCCCTGGCGCTGCTGGATGGATCGAACGCGTCGGCGTCCTGGGCCGCGGTCTGTCCCGCGAGCTGTCGCCGCACGGCTTCGAGCAGGGCCGCCTCGAAGGCGTTGCGCGCGTCCGGGCCGCCGCCGGAGGTCGTCACGCGAGCCAGGGTCGATCGGCCTGACGGCTCGGGCTGCAGCGCAAAGTCGAGCCATCGGTCGCCGCACTCGGGGGGCATTCCGGGAGCCCGAAGGCGGAGGCCTGCGGCGCGTCGGGACGCAGCAGGACGCGGGTCGCCTGGGCTCGACGAGCCACTCGGCGACCGCCTCGCGGTCGATGCCGCGTCCCGCCGAGAGCCACTCGCGCACGACGACGCTCCGGTAGCGGGCAAGGGTCTCGATACGAGGCGACTTGGCCTCGCGAACCGCCTGCGCGAGCGACGATGAGATGGCGCTGCGCACCTGCGCCGTCGGCTCGGCATCGGCCGGCAAATTGGGGTAGAAACGCGTGGCGAAGAACGTCACGGGCCCAGGAGCCCCGTCCGTCTCCGTGGCCCCGGCGATCCCGCAGCGGCCCGCGGCAGTCGTAGACGACGCCGGCTGCGTTTCTACCGGGCTCACTTCGAATCGCAAGTACGTGCGAAAGAGGCGGAGCGCTTCGACTTGCCCCTCCAGCGCCCCGCAGCCTTGCAGCTTGGCCAGATGAGGTGGATCCGCGCTGCCGTTCCCCAGCCTTCCGGATCGCGCGTAGGCAAGCAGGCCCACTGCGCCGGCGGGACCAGCGAACGTCGCGCGTGCCGAGAGGCGCAGACGGAGGACGGGCCACAAAGGGCGAGCCTCGAGCGGCTGTCAATCCTCGACCCCGAGACGAGGCTAGCGTGCGTTACCCGACGCGCCCACGGCTGGCGCCCCGCCGCACGGCCCGACAATCGGCCCCATCGGCGAGCAAGCGACCGCTGGGAGGCGTGCCAGGGTGGGCCACCCCAGGGTCGCCGCGTCATGGACGGTCCATCCGGCAGGGCCATGAGAGGCGCCGATCGAGGGATTTCAAGGACCTGCCCTCGGCGCAGGACTTGGCCCGAAGGATGCTCAAGGAGAAAACGGAAGGAGTGTGCCCGCCGCGCGCATGCGGGTGCGGGACGCGCGTCATGAACCGATCGAAACTCGCTTTGAGCGTCGTGACGGCCGTTTCCGCCGTGACCTTCGCGGGCCCGCGTAAAGCTTCGGCGTGCGGCGGATGCTTCCATCCGCCGACGCAGACCGTCTCCGACATCACCGACGAGCGGATGCTGCTCTCCGTGTCTCACGCAATCGACGCTCTACGACCAGATCGAGTACACGGGGACCCCGTCGTTCGCTTGGGTGCTGCCCATTCACGGGACGGTGAACGTGGGTCTCAGCGCGGACGTCCTCTTCGATTCGATCGACGCGTTGACGGCGACGCAGATCAACCCCCCGCCTCAGAATTGTCCGTCGCCGAGCTGCGCGCTTTGGCGGCGCGGCGCGGCTCGCGCGCCTCGCCGCGAGCGCCGACGCCGGAGCGCGGCATCGTGACGGTGACCAAGCAAGCGAACGTGGGCCCCTACGAGACGGTGCAGCTGCACTCGACCGACTCGAGCGCGCTCGACAACTGGCTCACCCAAAACGGCTTCAACATCCCCGCGGCCGTGCAGCCGGTCATCGATGCCTACGTCGCCGAGGGGTTCGACTTTCTCGCGATGAAGCTCCTGCCCAACCAGGGCGTTCAGGCGATGCGCCCGGTGCGCGTCACGACGCCGGGGGCCTCGCTCTCGCTGCCGCTTCGAATGGCCTCCGTCGGCACGGGCGCCACGGTGGGGATCACGATCTGGGTGGTCGGCGACGGCCGCTACGAGCCGCAGAACTTTCCGTTCTTTCACATCGACGACAGCGCGCTCGTGTGGGACTGGAGCACCAACTCGAGCAACTACACGACGCTCCGCGTGCAGAACGAGGCGAAGCTCGAGAACGGCGGATGGGAGATCGAGAGCTCGATCACATTGAACCAGCAGACCATCACGAACGTCATCCTGAGCGGCGGCCAGTACTACGGTAGCGGCCTGTCCTCGAGCTCCCCTGTCGACGCCGACGCAGGACTACTTCCGGTCGGGGATCCCGACGCAGGCGCCGACGACGGCGGCTACGAGAGCGCCGAGCACGTGCGCGACGACGACATCGCCACGCTCTTCGCCGGCCTGACCGGACCCACCGAACGTGCGCGTCACCCGCATTCGCAGCGACATCGCGCACGCGGCGATGACCACAGACTTCGTCCTGCAAGCGTCGCCGATCAGTCGGAGCTCTCGAACGTTCGCACCGTGACGCAGAGCGTGAACCTGGTGTGCCCCATCTACAGCGGCTGCACGGTCGTCGGCACGGGAACGCTCGCGCAGGCGCAGGCGAGCGTGAGCGACGCGGGCGCGTCCCTCGACGCCACCGTCGCCGACGAGGCAGGCGCGGCGCCCACAACCATCGGAGGCGAGGAGGGAGGCCCAGCCCTCGACGGCACCGTCGCCGACGAGGCAGGGAGCCAGAGCGCGACGAGCGGGGGGGAAGGGGGGGAGGGGCGAGCGGGAAGCGGAGGAGGCTGCGACGCCGCCGCGCAGGGCCCCGCGCGTTGGGGCGTGGGCTGGGGCGCGTGTGCGGGCTTGCTGGGCCTCATCGCGGGCCGCGCGATTCGGTCGCGACGCCGTCGTGGCCGGCGGTGACTTGCGGTTCGCCTTTTTCAGCGGATACGCTCCCGTCACCATGAGGCTCACGCGCTTCGGGACCGTCGTCCTTTGCCTGGCCGTCGGCGTTGCGTGCAGCTCGACTTCCGCCGAACCCTCGGGCAGCGATGCCTCCGGATCGGACGGCGCATCGGCTGCAAGCGAGGCCGGCTCGCCCGACGCGCCCACGTCCGACGCGCCCGCGTCCGATGCGCCCGCGCCTTCGGATGACTCTTCGCTGGATGCCTCCTCGCCGGATACGACGGTGGAGCAATGCGCGCACGCCCCGTTCGACGCGTCGGTGCCGGCGGATGCCGAGTGCGGGTCCCGTGACGACACCGACCACGACGGCGTCATCGATTGCATCGACGGTTGTCCTTACGACCCGGACAAGATCGCCCCCGGCGAATGCGGCTGCGACATTCCGGATGTCGACAGCGACGGAGACGGCGTCGCCGATTGCATCGATCTGTGCCCGGCGGATCCGAACAACACGGCCAACGAGCAGTGCGGTTGCGTCGGCGAGCCGGGGCTGCAGGCCGCGGGCACCCCCTGTTCGGATCCGGCGTGCCCGCAGACCGGCTCCACCTGCAACGGCTCCGGCGTCTGCGGCGATCGCAGCAGCTGCAGCCCGTGCGCGGGCGGCCACTTCATCGAGGCGGAAGGCGGGGGCCAGTACTGGTTTTGCGGCACGAGCCTCCCGCCCGTCTCGGGGCCGGGTTGCGTCGAAGAAGACGGCGGCGGCGGGCCCGGAGCCACATGGATGGCCGCGCAGAGCGCGTGCGCCGCGAAGGGACTCACGCTCGCGCGGATCGAATCGATCGACGAGAGCGATTTCATCACCGGGCTAATGACGGCGCGACTCTGGATCGGCGCCAACGACCTTCAGACTCCGGGCCAGTGGTACTGGTCGTCGGCCACGTCCAACAGCGACACCCTGCTCTGGGAAGGCGGGGTCGATGGATTGCGGCAGAACGACCTCTTCTTCAACTGGGCCCCCGGGGCGCCGGGCGATGCTTCGTGCGCGTCGATGAGCGCAGCGAACGGCGAGTGGTCCGACACGGACTGCAGCCAGACGCTCGGCTACATCTGCGAGTGAGCGCGCAGGATGGCATCCTTCGACGTGGCCTGGGACGAGGCCGGCGCGGTCCTCATCACGCGCCTCCGAAGCCCGATGGCCGCGACCGACGTGACCGAGTACCGAGTCGCGCTCGATCGAGCCCTGGCGCTCATTCCGTCCAGTTCGACCTTTCTCTGGTTGAGCACCGCCCTCGGGTACGACGCGCTGGGCGATCGCGCAGCGCACCAGGAGCTCCGCGCCATCCTTCCCCTCACACTGGCCGCCTACGGGTTTCGGACCTCCATGCTCGATCTCTACGAGGGCGCGAATGTCCCGATCACGCGGACGCGGGACGTGGCGTGTCGTGCGATTGCGCACGTACACCACGACGCCGGGAAGATGAGCGCCTTCGATGAGCAGCTCGGGCGCCCGAACGAGCGGTACTTCGCCGACGAGGGGTCGGCGCTCTCGTGGCTCGCGCAGCGGTAAGCCACGCCGTCGCGCGGTCGACGCCATCAACGTCTACTGGACGGACTACGCCGCCGGCGCAGTGATGATGACGCCGAAGTGACTTACTCCGTCGCCGCGAACGAGTACTCCATCTCGTACGAGTGCTGGCCGTCTGGCGCGATATCGATCTTCACGTGGCCGGAGATCCCGGTCAGCTCGCCTGTCCCCGAGTCGGGCACCACGGCGACGCGGAGCTCCGGCGCCCCGCGGTTCATCGTGCCGTTGTGCGCGAGCACGAAGGTGCCTTGACGTCCGCCGAGGGTTCCCGTCACCTTTTCGATCGCGACGTAGGCGGCGGAGCCCTTCGTGCTCGTCATGAAGCTCAGCATCTCGCCCTGGCTCGCGCCCTCGAGATCTCCGTGGAACTGCTTGTCGATCGACATGCGTCCGTGGCCCGACCCCTCGGCTTGCGGGTTGTCGGGCTTCTGCGGGGCGAGCTTCACTTCGAACGGTCCCGTCGCACGCTGGGTCATTGAATGTCCTCGAGCCGCACGTCGAGGCAAACGGCCACGCCCTCGGAGGGCGAGGCTGGGGTCAGGAGACGCACGCGTTCGACGCGCAGGTTCTTCGATTGCGGAACGGGCAGCTCGATCTCCGAACCGACCGGGAGCACGAGCACCCCGTCGATTCGCAGCAGCGGCTTGTTCGAGCTCAGATGGAAAATGACGGTGTACTTCTCGATGCCCACACTCGGAATGCTCATGGTCTTGCTCCGGCGCCGCATCACGGTGCAGCGTGACGGGCAGAGGATCACGTTCGGCCGACTTCGTAACTGTCTTCGTAGATCCTGCGCTCCGAGGCCTCCACACCGTGTCGAGGCCGCATGGAGGGCCCGCGCCCCCCCTTTCTCAGGACGGGCAAAGACCGAGGGCTTGCGTCATGTTCCGCTGGGGTCACATTCGCGGGGCTCGGCAGACCCTGACTTCAGCCGTGTACCTGCGCTCGGATTGTGTACCTGCGCTCGGATCCGGCGCAGTAGCTCCTCGAAACCCGAGCCTTCGTGCTCTTCGGCGGTCAGCGAGTTCATGTCGCGCAGCGTGTCGGCGATGCCGTCGAAGAGGCGACGGATTTCGGCGTAGAGGTTGAGGTCCTCCTGCAGCTTCGTCAGGTTGTCGCCTCTGACCGTCTTCAGGGCCTCGTCGAGCGCACGGATCTCGTCCTCCCAGTGCCGCACGTAACGCACCCGCCCGGTGGCCTTGTAGACGTTGGCGTCCGAAAGCACGATGGGGAAAATGCGCGCCCGAAAGCCCTTCGCCCGCGCAATCTCCAAGAGCTCGAACATGCAATTCTCCGACTTGAGATACTTCTCGGAGATCACGATGACCACGCAACGGCCCTGGCCGATTCGCCGCATGAATTCGCGGATCGAGTCCTTGTATCGTACTTCTTCGCGGTCACGCCGCAATCGAATCCCATGCTCCTTGAGGGCCGCGTCGAGGCGGTCGACAATCGCGGAGCTCTCGGCCGTCCAGGCGCAGGAAACGAAGACTTCCTGGGCGCCGGCGGCGGCCTGCGTCGCTGGCTCGAGCGGTCAATCCTCGACACCGTACTCGGCTCGCCGGAGCGCGCCCGGGAGGATCTCGCGCACGAGGCGCGCGGCGTCCACCATTTCTCCACTCATGTGGCACTGGATCGGCTGCCCTTTTCGGGCCATCCTTTCCAACGTCTTGAGCGAGAAGCCATACGGCTCCGGGTTCGCGCGACATTCCACGCAAGGACAGGGCAGGTAGCGGTCATGCTGCAGCCGAGGAAACGACGCGTGGAGCCTCTCCAGCTGGTCATCCACGATCGCGAGCAGCCCGCGCGGGTCGGGGCCGCTCACCCGTACGCGAATCCGACGCAGCGAATACTCTTCGACGACTTCGGCCCGAGAGCCGTCTCGCACGAGGATCACCCCCGTCTTCCACACCAGGCCGTCGGCGCCGATCAGATGATTCATCGCCACGATGAATCGCGTCAGGATTCCCTTGGGCATGAACGTGTACTCGTACCGGACCACGAGCCCCTCGGTCGGATCCCACGGATAGCCAGGCTGCTCGGACGAGAGCAGCTGCGGAGCCATGTACGCTCGTTCGCCTTCCAGGGCGTAACAGAGCTGAAACTTCATCATGAGCTGGAGCAGCTCATCGTGCATCCCGGTGTACTTCGCCTCGGACCAGATGCGCCCCAGCTGACCGCGCGTGAAGCGCCCATGCGCGGCGATCACGTCCGGGTCGTCGAGGACCCGGTAGACCGCGTCGGTCCCCCAGGCGGGCTTCAAGACGATGGTGTTCTTCAGGAGCGGGTCGTCCTGAAAGTGCAGACAGATTCCGAGGTCGTGCAGGTAGCCGCTCAGCTGCAGCTTGTCCTCGCGCCGTTCGAAGCGGTGTCGCTCGCAGATCGCCAGGTACTCGTCGAGCCCGATGTAGTCGCGTTGGTCGCGTTCGAGCGTGTCCCGAACCGTTTTCCAGCTCGCGGGCAACCCTGCGCCGACGTGGGGCAGAGCCTCGAGCTGCTGGCGGATGGACTGCACGACGTGATCGAGCCCGCGGTTGGTCTCGAGATTGGTGCTGAGCGTGTCGCGGAGGTTCGTGAAGCGCGCGCGCAGGTTGCTGAGGTTCAGGTCTCGCTTGCGATCTTGCTTCTCGTTCTGGACGACGAGGAGGGGGCTACCGTCCGTGAGCATTTCTACGACGTGAAGCCAGTAGGAAAAGTCGGTGTCTTCTTTGCGATCGTCGCAGACGAGCACGTAGAGCGATCGCCGGGTCAGGAAGAACTGATGCGTGGCGTGGTAGATCTCCTGGCCACCAAAATCCCAGATATTCGCCCGGAACTGTCGCGCGATGAGCTTCTCTTCACCGCCTTCGCGCGTGTGGATCGCCGTTGGAAACTGGTATCGAATGACGTCGATGCCCTCCGTAGACTTCTCGTTCGCCCGGAGTCGATAGTCCGGATCCTCGATCTTGCGCGCCAGAGAGGTCTTGCCGGCGCCCGGCTCGCCGAGAATGATGAGCTTCGCCTCGCACAGGTAGTCGACGCCGGTGTCGGCGCGTTGGCGCCAGTAGTCGCGGATGGCGTCGAGGCCCTTGGACGCGACTTCAGCGGGGGGAGACTCGACGTCGTTGTCGTCCAGACGGAGATCCGCAATATTTCGAGGGAAAGGATATCCTCCGGAACGTCGGTAATACCGCAAGTCCGCAATCCCAGAGATTCGAGCGCCGTCAGCTGAAAAACCCCGTCCGGAATCGCTTTCAGGGGATTGAAGTCGAGCGCAAGACGGGACAAAGTCCGCAAGTTGCGAACCGACGGGGGTAGGCCGGTCAACTCGTTGTCGATGGCCGTCAAGCTGAGGAGGTTCATCTCGCCAATCCAGTCGGGGAGAACCGTCAGGCCCAGCCCGGATACATCCAGGTAATTCAACCGTCGAAGCGCCCGAATGCCGTCCGGGATGCGCGCAATCGAAAACCCTCTCAATGAGAGACCCTCGAGAAAATCCAGATCGCCGAGTGAATCGAGAAGATTCAAGATGGCGGGTTCGGGCGCCGCGGGAGAAGCTCCGATCGTCAGATTCCACTTGCCGATTCTAAGGGATGTCGGCCCTCGACGCCCGCGAAGCTCGGTGATCCAGAAGGTTTCGTCATCGGGAGCGACGTCGAGGCCGATCGTGAGCTCGACGATATTGTTGATGTCGATTTGGTCGCGACAGCGAAGGTAGGTCGAGCCGTCGATCGATAGACCCGGACGCTTGGGCAAGACCTCGAGCGGGTTCCCGACCAAGCACACGTGCCTGAGATGCGGCAGATCCCAGAGTCGTTCGGGGACTTCCTGCAACCCGTTGTTGTCGAGTAAGATGTATTCGAGGCTCGACAGCGTGAATACTTCCTCGGGTACCGCGGTCAGGTTGCTGCTACTCAAACGGAGCGTCTTCGAGTTACTCGTTCGGGCCAGGCGTAGATTGGAATCGATGTTCGATTCGGCCGCACGCGCGGGTCTTTTCGTGCTCATGGCGAGGACCAAGCTAGAGGATCGCGACTCCTCCGGGCAAGGGGAGGCGCCCTCACAAGGACGGCATGCTGCATTGCCGGAGGCGTTCATGGCGGGTACAAGCTGCAATCACGGCTGCTGGACGAAGAGCAGCCGTCCAGGACGGCGACGATGAAGATTTCGATCCTCGACGACACCTTCGACACCCTCCGAACGCTCCCGTGCTTCGCGAAGCTCGCGCCGTTCGAGGTCACGGTCTGGAACGATCACGTGCAGGACGTCGACGTGCTCGCCGAGCGCTTGCGCGACACCGAGGTGCTGGTCCTCATCCGGGAACGGACCGAGATCCGGGCGCCGCTGCTCGAGCGGTTGCCGAAGCTCAGACTCATCAGCCAGCGCAGCGTCTACCCGCACATCGACGTCGAAGCCTGCACGCGGCTCGGCGTCATCCTCTCTTCGAGCCAGCATCCGGGGAGCCCTTCGTACGCCGCCGCCGAGCTCACGTGGGCGCTGGTCCTCGCGGCGGCGCGCCAGATTCCCCAGCAGGTGGCCGCCCTCAAGAGCGGAACGTGGCAGACCGGGCTCGGCGCCACGCTGCGCGGCAAGACGCTCGGCATCTACGGCTACGGGCGGATTGGCGCCGCCGTGGCGGGCTACGGCAAGGCCTTCGGGATGGACGTCGTGGTCTGGGCGCGCGAGGCGTCTCTGGCCCGCGCACGAGTCGACGGATACGCCACGGCGCCGAGCAAGGAGGTCTTCTTCGCCGAATGCGACGTCCTCTCGCTGCACATGCGCCTCGTCGCGGAGACCCGGGGCATCGTGAAGGCCGAGGACCTGGCGCGGATGAAAAGGGCGGCGCTCCTGGTCAATACGAGCCGCGCTCCGCTGATCGCCCCGGGGGCTCTCGTGGCGGCGCTTCGCGCGGGTCGCCCGGGCAGCGCGGCCGTCGACGTCTACGAGGAAGAGCCGCTCGCCGACGCGAGCCATCCGCTGCTGGCGATGGACAACGTCTTGTGCACTCCGCACATCGGGTACGTGACGACCGAGGAGTACGAGCTCCAGTTCTCGGAGATCTTCGATCAGATCCTCGCGTACGTCGCTGGAGCCGCGATCAACGTGGTCAACCCACGCGTCCTTGCCTGACTAGCGCGCGAGCGAACGCGTCGAGCGTCGGGCCGATGCTGGCCTCGATCTTGAGCACGGCGTGCTCTTCGCCCCGCACCTGCCCGCGGTTGACGATGGCCACCGGCGTTCCCCGCTCGACCGCTCGACGCAGGAAGCGGTAGCCGGAGTAGATGGCGAGCGACGAGCCGACGACGAGCAGCAGATCGGCCGCATCCGCGGCGCCGAACGCCTCGTCGACGATCGGACGCGGCACGTTGTGGCCGAAGAAGACGACGCACGGCTTGAGCACCCCACCGCACCGCACGCACGCCGGCACGACGAAGCGCTCGACGCGGTCGGCCGGGAGATCGGCGTCACCGTCCGGCGCAACGGCCACGTCGCCCGAAGTCCATCCGGGGTTATGCGCGAGAATTCGCTCCTGGAGCGCGTCGCGGTCCTCGAGGGCACCGCAGGCGAGGCACCCCACCTCCGCGAGGGCTCCGTGCAGTTCGGTGACGTTTCGGCTGCCCCCCTTGCGGTGAAGGCGGTCGACGTTCTGCGTGATCACGTGGACCACCACGCCGGCCCGTTCGAGGGCCGCGAGGGCGCGGTGCCCCTCGTTGGGCTCCGCGCGCCTTATCCGCTCCCATCCGAGCGCCGAGCGGGCCCAGTACCGGCGTCGCACCGCCTCCGATCGAACGAACTCCGGACCGTGGACGGGCCGCCGCGGCCTCGCCAGCGCCTCGGGGCTGCGGTAGTCGGGGATTCCCGACGCCGTGCTGAGCCCCGCGCCCGTCAGCGCCACGACGGTCTTGCCGCGTACGAGCGCGCAGAGCCGCTCAATCACAGGGCGCTCGCAGGCGCAGAGTCCGGGGTCGGCTCCTTCATGGCGGGAAGCGTACCCCGACCGCGAGCGACGACGAGCCGGCGATCGCGCCTCGGCGGTCTCTTCGTGCGACGGGTTAGGTCCCCTGCTCACGTAGGCTCGCGCGCGTGACGATCCGGCAGAGCCTGCACGTCGTCGCGGTTGGGGTACCTTCGCAATGACCCTCCGGAAGGAAACCCCATGCGCCTTACCACGCCCGATCCTGCGCTCGCCGCTCTTGGACTGCGCGCCGTGAAGACCGTCGCCACGGCTCGTGGTCCGCTGCACCCGACTCAGCGGTCGATGATCGATCTCGCGCAGCGGCTGACGCTCGGCACGGAGCTCGACGTCGACGGCCTCGAGCCCATCACGCCGGAGTCGCTCGCCGCCTCGATCCAGGCGCCCGAAGGCCGCGATCGGGTCATCCGGGGCATGGTCCTCGTCTGCATGGCCCGCGGCGAAGTGACCAGGGAAGACGCGGCCGACATCGAACGGTATGCCCGTGTGCTCGGGGTGACCGAGCACGCGGTCACGAACGTGCGGCAGCTGGCCGAGGGTCGGCTCGCGCTGCTCCGGTACGACGTGAACCGCAGGGCCTTCACCGGTCGGGCCGTGGCCGAGGCCCGGGAGACGGAAGGCCTGCTCGCCTTGCTGCGGGCCGCCGCGTCCCGCGCCGGCTTCCGCGAAGACGAGGCGACCGCGGCGAAGTACGAGGCGCTCGCGAACTATCCCGTGCACACGCTCGGCCGCGAGCTCTGGGAGTACTACCAGCGCAACCACTTCCCGGTTCCAGGCCGGCTGCACGCCATCCCGGCGCTCGCGACCGTTCACGATCTCTGCCACGTGCTGAGCGGTTACGGCGTCGACGGGCCCGGCGAGATCGAAGTGGTGGCCTTCCAGGCCGGCTTCATGGAGCGCGATCCGCTGAGTACGCTCTTCGTCGCCGTCCTGCAGGCCCATATGGGCGTGCGCCTCGTGGCGATCGCACCGGGCAACAAGGGCGCGCTCGACGATCCGGCGATCCTCGAGCGCATGATCCGGGCCGCGAAGCGTGGGTCCCTCGTGAATCGCGATCTCTTCGATCACTGGGATTACTGGCCCGAGCTGTCGAAGGACATCTCCGACGTGCGCGAGCGGCTCGCCGTGGCTCCTCCCGAAGCGATCGGATCGCTACCGGGCGTTCACCTGGTGCGCGAGCCGTAGCGCTACGGGTCCCCGTTGCCGTACGCCGCGTTCCACATGCCGTGTCCCCCGAAGTCATTGGGACCGAAGTAGTCGCCGGAGTCCGAGAGGTAGTTCGAGATGGGCCCCCCGTCGGGCGTGGGGGAACCGCCGTCGTTGCCGGCAAGGGCCTCGGCGCCGTTCCAGGTCCCCATGACGAACGCGTGACTGCCATAGTCGTAGCTGGCCGTCAGCGGTCCGGCGAAGCGGCCGCCGACGCCGGTCGTCCCGCCGACGCCGCCGAGGAGCGCGCAGGTCATCCCGCCGTCGGCGACCGGTCCCACGCAATAGGTGCACTCGAGCCAGCCGTCGACCAGCTCTTGAGCGCTGCAATCGAGCGTGCCGCTCATCGTGCAGAAGAAGGGGAACCCCCCTACCCCCGTGTCGCCGACGGAGTCGGCCGTCCCCATGGTCGAGCCGTTCTGCACGGTGAGCAGATTGCTGCACGCCCCGGCCTCGCCGTCGAGGGTGCACGTCATCTGGGCAGTTCCCTCCGGATCGAGAGTCATGTCCACTGCGCCCTTGAGTGGGATGGGGATCCCGACGCCGGTCAGATGGGACGTGAACGTTCCTTCGAACGACCCCTGATACTGTCCGCCCTGGCAGGGACCCGTGGTGGCGTCTGGCAGTGCGCCATCGCCCGGAGGCGGGGCCGCGTCGATCGGAGTGACGACGACATCAACGCCGCCGCCACCGCCGCCGCTGGCATCGCCGCCATCCTCGCTGCCCTCGTCCGTCGGAGTGGGCCCGCTTGCCCGGCCCGAATCCGCCGCAATGGCATCGCGCCCGCCGTCAGGCACGGCCACGATTTCGTTTATTTCCGTGACGGACGTACACGCATAGGACGCCACCACGCAGACCGCACCCACAGCCAAACACGCCAGATATCCGCGCGTCGCGATCACTGAATCTCAGGCTACTTCACCGCGCTCGGGGAGGCCCGTCAAGGGCCGCGCCTTTCAACCGGCCGGCCCCTCTTCCTTCCCGCCTCGCTCGCGCGGCGCGCGGCGCGCCCTACTGGCAGGGCGCCTCGTTCTCCGACATTTCCTTGGTCCAGCCCGGATTGATCGCGGTGTTACCCGGCATCGCCTTGAAGAACTTGCACGCGGCGTTGTCGCCCAGGAGCTTCCAGCGAAACCAGGGAATCGAGACCTGCTCTTCGGGGACCTGTGGGGTCGGAATGTGAGTCGCGCCGGTCGCGGACCACCAGTAGACCTCGTTCTTCGGGTTCATGGCGCTGTAGGCTTCCCCGACCCAGGCCGCCGACACGAGCATGTCTGCCGTGCCGCTGAACATGAACATCGGCGACTTGATCTCGCCGTATACCATCTGCCAGGTGCCGCCCGTCGGCTGGTCGCCGAAGCCACTGGCGGGCTCCATCGCGAGACCCGCGTAGATCATCTGGCTACCCCACTTGGCCTCGGCGAGCTGGAGGGTCGTGAAGGCCGCCTGGCCGCCTTGCGAGTGTCCGGTGGAGCCGAGCTTGTTGTCGGCAAGGTTGGGGTAGTTCATGAGCGCCGTCGTGAAGGCCGTGATGCCGTCGGTGCCCGCGCCCGTGTTCGTGTCTTCGTAGCAGGTCGTCAGGAAGCCCTGGCTGGCGAAGCGGTTGAGGTCGTCCTGGTAGTCGGAACAGGTGGCGCCGGTCCCGTTCGCCAGATGGATCACGGGGACCTTGCAGCCTGACGGCACCATCGGGACCCAGATCTTGACGGAGCCCGAGGCCGTGGCCGTGTACGTGAAAGGCCCGGCGTCTTCGTAGTCCGTGATGCCGTCCAGACAGCTGCCCGAACCGGTGCCGCCATCGCCGACGACGGTACCGCCCTCGCTGCCTGCGCCACCATCGTCGCCCGAACCGCCCCCGCTGCTCGCGGTGCCCATGTCGTTTCCGCCGCTGCTGCCGGTCGCGCCGCTGCTGCCGCTCGCGCCGCTGCTGCCACTGGCGCCGCTGCTGCCGCTCGCGCCGCTGCTGCCACTGGCGCCGCTGCTGCCACTGGCGCCGCTGCTGCCGCTCGCGCCGCTGCTGCCGCCGGGATTGCCGAAGTTGACCGGGCTGGGCGATGCCTTGCTGCCGCAGCCCGCGCCCCAGATCACGAACGCCGTGGCGAGATGCAGCAGGCCGACGCATCTCGCGGCCCGCGTAAACGAATCGCGCTTCATATCGCCGACCTCCCTACTCTCCGGTGACACTCACGGTGACTGCCGAGGTACGCGGCTGTACCGAGTGGAGCACCTATTACGCTGCAGGGCGGTTCGGTCAATGTCGAAGCGCGCGATTTTGGCCAGTTGGAGTCCGCCTTTCCCGTCAAGGGCGGATGAATGTGAGGATTTGGCTCATGAGGGTAAACGATGGCGCTCGAGGGTAGCGTAATGGGCTATTCCGGTGCTCCGAAGGCTAGATCGGATGGCCCGAATTGAGGGATATCCCTGGCGCTCGAACGATGGATAGACATGGCCCGAATTGAGGGATATCCCAGGCCGTCGCCCGAATGCTCGATCGATCCAGAACCAATGCAGAAGTGAGCTCGGCATCGAGCCCGCCCGCGTTCGGCGGAGAACCGCAAGGACGCCAGGAAGACGCCAGGGGACACCACGTCGAGACGATCGGGTCGAGATGAAATCAAACCCTCTGCGCTCTCTGTGTCTCTGCGGCTCCCTCTTCTTCGTTTCGAGCCGATGCGGAAAGCCGCATGAAGGAGTCAGGCTTACAGCGTTCCCTCGGGCAAGAGATCGGGCCTGTCAAAACCTGGCCAGCTGGGAGCAAGCGCGGCGAACATGCCCGCAAGGCGGGCGGGAGCTGGGCTGGCCGCGAGCCGCCGCATTTGCGCAGGCCCTCGGCGAATCTTGCGGTATGAGTTAAGTCAGGGCCTTTTCCGCGCGGGCCGCCGAGCGCCAGTCGTGAGGGGAAACATGGTCAAAGGTCTCGCCGTACGCCTGCTCTCGGTCTTGATGTTCTCCGGCGTCGTCCTGGCGGCTTGCAACGGACCGTCGGGCAACGGGGCTCCGGCCGATGCCGGGGCACGAGACGCGTGGGTTGACGCGCACGCCACGACGGACGACGCCGCGAACGATTCGACCGTCGGCAACAACGATGACGGAGGCCAGGACGGCGCCAGCGACGGCGGCGCCATTTGCGCGCCGGGGTCCACGCGTTGCGCGGGCAATGGATTAGAGGTCTGCAGCGCCTCCGGTCAGTGGGGCGCCGCCACGGACTGCGGGAAGGCGGCCTGCGTCAACGGCGGCTGCGTCGGCGTCTGCGCCCCCCTCTCGACTCAGTGCTCCGGCACCGGCGTCCAGACCTGCAATGCCAGCGGTGCCTGGGGTAGCGCCACACCCTGCGCGAACCAGTCGTGTGTCGCGGGCGTTTGCTCCGGAGTGTGCGCCCCCGGTGCGACGCAGTGCTTGGGTAGCGGCGTCCAGACCTGTGGATCCAACGGACAGTGGACGACCGCCGTGGCGTGCGGGAGCAACGCCTGCACGGCGGGCCAGTGCTCGGGGCCATGCACCAGCGGGGCGCTCGAGTGCTCGGGCAACGGCGTGCAGGGGTGCGACCCCAACGGGACCTGGGGAACACCGGTCCCGTGCACGACGCAGGCGTGCGTGTCGGGCACGTGCTCCGGCGCGTGTACGCCCGGCTCGACTCAGTGTTCGGCCGACGGAGTCCAGAGCTGCAGCTCCACCGGCGCCTGGAGCGCCGCGAGCGCGTGTCCTTACGCGTGCGTGAACGGGACCTGCACGGGGGTATGCACGCCCGGAGCGACTCGCTGCTCGGGCGACGCCGTGCAGACGTGCGACGTGACCGGCACGTGGGAAATGGCGCAGCCTTGCACGAACGCAGCGTGCTCCGCGGGCGCCTGCACGGGCGTCTGCACCCCCGGCACGACGCAGTGCTCGGGCAACGGAGTGATCACGTGCGATCCGACCGGAAACTGGGGCAGCCCGAGCGCGTGCCCTTATGCCTGCGCGATGGGAGCTTGCACGGGCGTGTGCGGTCCCGACTCGACGCAGTGCTCGGGGACCGGCGTCCAGACTTGCAGCGACACCGGCACCTTTGGCACGGCCGTGACGTGCAGCCAGAACTGCGTCTCGGGCGGCTGCACGGGCTCGTGCACCCCCGGCTCCGTGCAATGCTCGGGCAACGGCGTCCAGGCGTGCGACATCACGGCGATCTGGAACGCCGCGAACCCGTGCGCGGATCAAGCGTGCGTCTCCGGCGCGTGCGTCGGCTCCTGCGTGCCCGAGACCACGCGGTGCACGGGCAACTCGCTCCAGACCTGCGATTCGAATGGCAACTGGGGAACGGCGAACGTCTGCAACGCCCAGTCGTGCTTCTCGGGCGCGTGCCAGGGCGTCTGCACGCCCGGATCGACCGAGTGCTCGGGCAACGGCGTGCAGACCTGCGGCGCGAAGGGCACGTGGGGGACGGCGGCCGCCTGCGGCGACCAGGCGTGCGTGTCCGGGGGATGCACGGGCGTCTGCGCTCCGGGGGCGACGCGATGCTCGGGCAATGGCGTGCAGACGTGCAGCACGTCGGGCGCGTGGGGTACCGCGGCGGACTGCGGCAACCAGGCCTGCATCAACGGGGCCTGCTCGGGATCGTGCAGCCCAGGGTCGACGCGATGCAATGGCAACGGCGTGCAGACGTGCGACGCGACGGGCAACTGGGGCGCCGCAGCGACGTGCAGCAGTCAGGCGTGCGTGTCGGGCGCGTGCTCTGGATCGTGCACGCCGGCCACGACCGAGTGCTCGGGCAACGGCGTCCAGACCTGCAGCACGGCCGGCCAATGGGGCACCGCCACGGCGTGCTCGAACTCGGCGTGTGTATCGGGAGTCTGCTCGGGCGTCTGCGCCCCCAACGCGACGCAGTGCTCCGGCAACGGCGTCGAGACCTGCAGCGCGACCGGCCAGTGGGGAAGCGCGTCGCCCTGCACGTTTGCCTGCGCGAGTGGAAGCTGCACGGGCGTCTGCGTTCCCGGATCGACGCAGTGCTCGGCCAACGGAGTGCAGACCTGCTCATCGAGCGGCACGTGGGGGACGGCCTCGGCCTGCACGAGCTCCGCGTGCGTGGCCGGAGCTTGCACCGGCGTGTGCGTCCCCGGGACCGACCGGTGCTCCGGCAACGGCGTGCAGACATGCAACTCGAGCGGTCAGTGGGGGACCGCCGCGGCGTGCGTGAACGCGGCGTGCGCCGCGGGAGCGTGCACGGGGGTGTGCACCCCGGGGGCGACGCAATGCTCGGGCAACGGCGTACAGACGTGCGGCAGCAACGGTCAATGGAGCTCGGCCACGGCCTGCACCAACTCGGCGTGCGTGTCGGGCGGGTGCACCGGAGTCTGCGCGCCGGGCGCCGTGCAGTGCTCGGGCAACGGCGTGGAGACCTGCTCGGGGAGCGGAACCTGGGGCGCGCCCTCCGCGTGCTCGAACTCCGCGTGCGTGAGCGGAGCGTGCACCGGCGTCTGCGCGCCGGGCGCGGCCATGTGCTCGGGCAACGGCGTGGAGACGTGCTCGGCGAGCGGTCAATGGGGGACCGCGGTCTCCTGCATGGGCCAGGCATGCGTATCGGGCGCGTGCACCGGCACGTGCACACCAGGCAACGTGCAGTGCTCGGGCAACGCCGCCCAGACGTGCAGCAGCTCGGGCAGCTGGGGCGCCGCCGTCGCTTGCGTCAACGAGGCGTGCATCAACGGCGTGTGCAGCGGATCGTGTGCCCCGACGAGCACCCAGTGCAGCGGCCAGCAACCCCAGACCTGCAGCTCCACCGGGGCCTGGGCGAACACCGGCGGGGCTTGCTCGAACCAGACGTGCGTGTCCGGAACGTGCCAGGGCGTGTGCGCCCCGGGGCAAGTGCAGTGCGGCGGCCAGCAGCCGCAGACGTGCAGCGCGACGGGCACCTGGCAAAGCGCAGGCTCGTGTACGAGCCAGGCGTGCGTCAACGGCGCGTGCACCGGCGTATGCACTCCCGGGTCGACGCAGTGCTCGGGCAACGGAGTGCAGACGTGCCAGTCGAACGGGACGTGGGGGACCGCATCGGCGTGCTCCGCCTCGGCGTGCGTGAGCGGCGCGTGCACCGGCGTGTGCGTCCCTGGTGCCGTGCAGTGCAACGGCAACGGAGTGCAGACGTGCCAGTCGAACGGGACCTGGAGCGCCGCCACGGCCTGCGCCAACCAGACCTGCATCACGGGCGTATGCACCGGCACGTGCGCCCCCGCGCAGACGATCTGCTCCGGGAACGGGCTCGAGACGTGCACTTCGAACGGCACCTACGGAACGGCCGTCGCGTGCAACAACCAGGCGTGCGTGAGCGGTGCGTGCACGGGAGTGTGCACCCCCGGCGCCGTGCAGTGCTCCGGCAACGGGGTCGAGACGTGTCAGTCGAACGGGCAATGGGGGACCGTGTCCGCCTGCACGAGCTCCGCGTGCGTGGCGGGGGTGTGCACTGGAACGTGTAGCCCCGGGGCCGTGTCGTGCTCGGGCAACAGCGTGCAGACCTGCAATAGCGGCGGCAGCTGGAATACCGCGGTCGCGTGCGTGAACCAGGCGTGCGTCAACGGCGTGTGCACGGGCACTTGCACGCCGGGCGGCGCGCAGTGCAGCGCGCAACAGCCGCAGACCTGCAGCACGAGCGGGGCCTGGCAGAACAGCGGCGCGGCATGCTCGAGCGAGAGCGAGACGTGCGTCTCGGGTGCGTGCCAGGGCGTCTGCGCGCAGGGGCAGACGCAGTGCAGCAGCCAGACCCAACCCCAGACGTGCAGCGCGACCGGCACCTGGCAGAACGCGACGGCTTGTAGCAGCCAGGCCTGCGTCTCCGGCGCGTGCACCGGAGTGTGCGCGCCCGGGCAGATGATGTGTTCGGGCAACAGCGCGGAGACTTGCCAATCCAACGGGACGTGGAGCGGCGCGTCGGCCTGCGTGAACCAGACGTGTTCGGGCTCGAGCGGGTGCACGGGAGTATGCGCTCCCGGACAGACGACGTGCTCGGGCTCGAGCGTCGAGAGCTGCGCGGCGAACGGGGCGTGGGGTTCCGCGACCGCCTGCACGACGAGCGTCGCCAACGCGTCGCCGGCTTGCTCCGGCGGAGCGTGCACCTTCGCGTGCAACAGCACCTACACCAACTGCAGCGGGGTCTGCGTCGCCGAGCAGACCGACAAGAACAACTGCGGCTCGTGCGGACACGCGTGCGCGAGCAACCTCAGCTGCCAGAGCGGGAGCTGCACGTGCGTCTCGTCGGGGTGCCCGACCTGCCCGGTGCTGCAGAACAAGTGCTGCAAGAACAGCACGACATGCGGCTGCGCGATCCTGAACCTCGCCTGCCTCTGAGCGCCCCGAGTCCTCACCGCGGCACACCGAGCGAGGTTGCCGTCTCGTCTCAGGGACTGCGCCCGCAGCGCACGCCGACGGAGCCGTCGCGCGCCGCCGGGGCGCTGGTGTTCCGATACGAAGTCACCAGCGCCGATGCCACGAGGCTGTAGCTCCCGCCTCGCGATACGGGGGACGTGAGCGGCGCGACGTTGCTGCAGTCGGGGCACGGCGTCACGTACTGGGCGTCGGAGTCCAGGGTCCATTCCCAGACGTTGCCGGCGAGGTCCGCCTGTCCGTACTTGCCATCGCCCGCGGGGGACTCGGAGCCCACGTCGTTGGGGCCGGTCGCCGAGCAGGCCGGCATGCCCATGGGCGAGTAGTTTGCGTACGCGCAGTCGATTGTCGTCGCCGTGGGCGGGGACGACCAGGGGTAGACGCGCTGGTCGCTTCCCCCGGACGCGGCGTAGTTCCATTCCGCTTCGCTCGGCAGAAATCCGCCGTCCCAGATGCAGAACGCGTACGCCTCGTACCAGGTGATGCAGTTGATTGGCCGGTGCTCGTCGGCGCCCGCGCTGGGAGTCCACGTCCCGCTCGGACAGGCGAGGTCGCTGTTCCAGGTCGGCGCGGACGAGGCCAGGTTCGAGTTCCAGGACGTCGACCACCCCGGCTCGGACGCGCCCGCGTCGACGCCGACGTTGGCGAGGCCACTGCCCCCGTTGAGATACGCGTGCTTGCCCGAGCCCGCGTCGGGGAGCCAGCCGCCGTCGACCGCGGCCACGAACTTGCGGAACCTTCCGACGGTGACCTCGTAGGCATCGAGGCGGAAGCCGCTCACGGTCGCGGGGAAGGCCTGGCTCGTGAAGCCCGGGGTCACGCTGTCGTAACTCCGGTCGAACGTCCCCCCGCCCACCTCGAAGCTCGCGCAGCAGTCCTTCGTTCCCGCGCCGCCGTCGACGCCTCCGCAATCGTTTCCGGCGCCGGCGCCGCCGCTGACACAGCTCGGGAACGTGCCGCACCCTCCGTCGGTGCACGACTCGGAGCACGCCATCGTGGCATGCCACTGGCCGTCCGCCCCGCAGGTCTCGACGCCATTGCCCGAGCACTGCTTCGTGTTCGGGACGCACATGCCGCCGCACGCGCCGTTGACGCAGGCCTGGTTCGAGCACATCGCGATCGTCGTGTCGGAGACGAGGTCGGGGCCGCATTGCACGGCCGTCGTCGGGGTCGAGCACACCGCCTGGCCGGGCGTGGCGCCCATGCACGTCGTGTCGAGGGGAGCGCAGGTCCCCTGCGCGTTGCCGACGCGGCTGTCGCAGTTCTCCCCCGTGGGGCACGTCGTGCGGACCGTCCAGATGCCCCCGGTGCAGGTGAGGGTCTCGCTCTGCGCGTTGCCGTTGCACGCGAGCTCGCCGGCCTGCAAGCACGGGCACCCGGCCGTGCCCGTCGCGCCGGCCGACGCGTCCGCGCCCGGGGTGCATGAGATGCTGCCGTCATCTCCTCCGCCGGGAGCGCCATCGCGCGACCTGCCGCTTGGTGCCCCCGCGTCTCCCGGGGTGAACTCGGTGATCCCGAGCACTGCGCTGCACGCGGCGGAGGCGCTCAGGAAACCCGTGCCCACCACGAAGAGGGCCGTCGCTCGCCTTTTTCTCATCTCTAGAACTCGCCGCTCACCGCAAAGACGCCCGGCCTCGCCTCGAAGCCCACGCGTGGGGAATCGCCCTTCGGCGCCGTCAGGTAGAGCGTCAGCCCACCCGCCAGAAGAACGCCGCCTGCGATGAACCCCACAGTCGAAGCCGTCGCGTCGGTGACCGCGTGGCTGCGGTCGTTCATCGCCTGGGGCGAGCACCCCGTGTGGTCGGGGCACTCGCCTTGAGCCGTCTTCCATGACGACGACGCGAGCACCCCGAAGACTGCACCCAGGCCGAGCCCGACGACGCCGACGCCCCCGGCCACGAGACCCACGATGCGCTGCGCCTTGCCTGCGCCGGAGCGTTGCCGATCCTCCTGCCGCTCGCGAGCTCGCACCCGGCCCGGTGGTCGAGGGTTCCGGGGCGGCTCCGACGGCGAGGGCGACCGTCTCGCGGCGGTCCTTCTCGCCCTCGTGCAGGATGATCGTCTCGGTGAGGGTGGGCGCCCCGCTCGCCTCGAACGTGAACTCGTGCGGCCCTGGATCGATCGACAGCGCGCTGCCGTCGAGCCGCTCGGCCACGACCTGCCCATCGACGGACACTTTGACCGCCGAAAGGTCGCTCCCGGCGCGGTCCTTGACCGCCAGGACGATCGTGGGCGATGCGGCGTTCACCTCGTCGATGCGCCGGTTGCACTCCTGGCGCACCTCGGCTGGGCAGCTCGCGGCGGAGCATACGAGCAGCTGGGTCCGCGTGAGCCGCAGCTTGTGCTCCGCGCGGAGCTTGAGCGAGGTCTCCGCCGCCATCAGGCAGTCGCTGACCGAGGGGTCCGCGGCCCGCGCGGGACGCGTCGAGAACGCGAACCCTCCCAGCACCGCGACGACGAGTCCGGCTCGCAGCGCGCGTGGGAGGGGCATAGCTCGCAGGGCTCGCGTGAGGGGCGCAGCGTTCGACATAAGCGACGTCGCGATGCGATCAGCGCCCGAAGCACTCAGGCTTGAAGTGCTTGTTGCCATCCACGTCATAGTAATAGCTTGGGTTGCAATCGACGGCCGGTTTCGCGGCCGAGGGCGCAGGGCCAGCGGGAGCCCGCGACGACGCGGGCCGAGGCTTGCTGACGGCGAGTCCGCCGACGTAGGGCGCAGGGCCAGGCGCTCCCGGCCCCGGCTTTGCCGACGTGGCGGTGGGCGGCGACAGCGCAGAGAGGTCGCTCTGCGGAGCGGGCTTCCGGGGCTCGACGGCCGTGGAGTCGGCCGACGGGACGCTACTCGAAGAGACCGCGCGGGGGCTCGGGGCTGCGGCCACCGTCTGGATCGGGGCGGCCGGAGCCGTCGGAGCGGCCGTGGTCGACGCGTCGCCCCCTGCGAACGGCAAGTGCAGCTTTTCGTACGCGATGCCGGCCGCGACGCCGATCGCGACGACGACCGCCGCGACGAGGCCATAGGGCCGGCCCTCCGGGACGTCGGATGCCATCGCCGCGGCGTGCACAGGCGAGGGTGGACGGTCGGACACCGGCGCGCCCGCGGTCGCCTCGCCCGCGCGCTCCGGCGACGGCACCGACATCGCCGCGCCCGTCCCCAACACGATGCGCGACGCCGTGGGACCACTGCCGAGCGACAGGCGATCGGCCGTCATCGACGCGCTCGGCTCCGCCCCGGTGGCGGGCCCCAGGCGCTTGAGCGCCGCGAGCACCTCGTCCATCGACCGGTAGCGGTCGTTCGGATTCTTCGCCATCGAACGCATGATGGCCTCCTCCAGGGCGGGCGAGACCCGCGCGGCGGGGTTCATCTTGCGAATCGGAGGGACCACTTCTCCCGCGTGCGCCATCAAGATCTCGAGGCTCTTGGGGCGGTCGAAGGGCACCTTGCCCGTGACCATCTCGTACATGATGACGCCGAGCGCGTAGATATCGGTGCGACCGTCGATCGGGGCGCCGGTGATCTGCTCGGGCGCCATGTACTTGGGGCTGCCCATGAAGAGGCCCGCCTTCGTCAGCTCCTCGCTGCCTGACGAGACGTCCTTGACGAGACCGAAATCGAGGACCTTGACGAAGTCGGGCTCGTCGCCGTGCTCGAGGAGGTAGACATTGGCCGGCTTGAGATCCCGGTGAACCACCCCGAGCGAATGCGCCTCGCGGAGCGAGCGGCAGATCTGGCGCGCGATGTGAGCCGTGCGCTCCTCGGGCAGGTGCCCCACCTGACGGATCGCTCGGTGAAGCGTGTACCCCTCGAGGTACTCCATCGCCATGTAGTAGATGCCGTCGCCCGTGTGACCGTAGTCGAAGATCGTCACCGTGTTCGGGTGGCGCAGCTTCGACGTCATGCTCGCTTCGAGGAAGAATCGCTTGTGAAACTCCGGGTCGTGGTCGCCCGTGTAGCTCGGGTGGAGGACCTTGACGGCGCAGACGCGACCGAGCGGCGTCTGCTCGGCCCGATAGACCTTGCCCATGCCCCCGCGAGCGATAAAGCCGAGGATCTTGAACTTCTCGTTGATGACGCGACCGATCAGCGGGTCGGGCGCAGCTTCTTTCGAAGCTGCCGCGGTCGTGCGATCCACCATCGATGACTCCTGGTCGCCGTTCCTAACCGAGCCTGGCGCCGGCGATGGTCAGAAACGACATGCAACCGAGCGTCAACATGTTCCCCACCTGATCCCACGGATTAGCGTAGCGTGTTGTCCCGATAGGCCGCCAACTTCCATTCGTAGCAGAATCGCGCGCGGCAGTCACGATTGCGCGAGCTCAGCTGCGTGAGCGTCGTTACTCGGGATCGACCGACCGCGCGGCTCGACCGGGTGCGGCGCGCATCGGCCGGAGATCGGCGTGGATCTCCGGGTGAGCGTCGAGATACCGGTAGAGAGCGTTCCAGCCCGCTTCCGAGATCGCCTCCTCTCGGGCGTCGTCGTCGTCGGCCGGAGCCACGCTCGGCGGAAGGCCGTTGGCCATCTCCCTCGCGATGCGCGAGCCAGCCGGCGGCGCACCCGTGCGCTCCCACCAGAGGACGTCCGCGAGATCGGAGTTGCGATCGGGTCCGCGGAAATCCATGAGGACCGAGTAGCTGGCCCCCACGGCCGTGGGAGGGTTGTCCGAGTCCGGCACGGTGCGAGGCAGCACCGTGAACGGCGTCTCGTCCGGCTTGGTCGTGAAGACGTCGAACAGGGCCGGAGCGAGCGCGTCGTAGCGGTTCATGGGAGGCAGCCCCAGGATCTGCTCGAACGTCCGGAAGAGCGACGGGAGAGACGTCTGCACGTGGCTCACGTAGCCGTGCTTCGCCCACGGGCTCATCACGAGACAGATCGAGCGGTGGTAATCGACGTGGTCGGCGCCGATCTGCGAGTCGTCCTCGACGAGGAAGATCGCCGTCGAGCTCCACCACTTCGAATGGGAGATCTGGTCCACGAGGAGTCCCGTCGCGTAGTCGTTGTCGCTGATCATCGACTCCGGCGTGAGGTCACCCGGATCGGTGCCATTCGTGTGGTCGTCCGGCAAGAGCACATAGACGAACGGCGGGAGGAGGCCCTTGGTCACGATCTGGCCCGCGACGTAGGTCGCCTTGTCCTGATCCTTCACGCTCAGATCGAAGAAGGTGCCGGGGAAGCTCGTGTCCACGTGCGAGATCACGCCGGGCTGCACGACGCCGGTCACCTCGCCATAGTCCGTGAAATCGACGTCGTGCGCGATGAGGTGCGTGAAGAAGGTTCCGAACGCAGGCTCGCCGAAGGTCGCGTCCGGGTCCGTCGAGAACCCCGGATGGTTTCGGTAGTCCTCGAGCCACGTGCGCTCCATGTAATCGTTAACGAACGAAGACGAGAGCCAGAGATGGCCCTGCGTGGACGTCTCCGAGTCGTCGTAGAAGTTGTCGTGATGGGCGAACTGCCGCGCGAGGGCGTGCACGTTCGGCGTGACCTTCTCGCCATAGAGAGCGAGCGAAGGGTCGCCGTTCGCGTTCTTGTCGCCCAGGTCTCCGAGCAGAGTGTCGTAGGTCTTGTTCTCGCGCACGATGAGCACGACGTGCTCGATGGGGGACTTGTCCCCGACGTTCGTCGGAACGGGAAACCCGGGACATTGGAGTGGAAAGAGCGTCTTGGGCCTCTCGACGTTGGCCAGAACCTGCTTCGTGAGCGCCGGCAAGTCCGCGGACGCGAGGTCGATGAGGGAGATCGACCCGTCCATCTGCGCCTTCCCGCTGCTGCTCGCGGCCTCGGCCGCGGTGAAGGGGCCTGCGCCGTAGCCCTTCGCGTTGAGCACGACGAGCTTCGAGCCGGCGATCGCGACGGAGGTCGGGTACCAGCCGACGGGAATGGCGGCCTGCGGAGCGAGCGTCGTGGCGTCCAGGATCGAGACCGCGTTGTCGGCGGCGCGCACCACGTAGAGCTTCTGGCCGTCGGGGTCGAGCAGGAGCCCGGCGGGGCTGTCGGCGGGAAGCGGAGCGCCCTTGGAGTCCGCGATCTCCGGGTCGCCTACGGACTGCGACGCGACGACGGCGCGCGTCGCCGCGTCCACGGCCACGACGGTGTCCGCGTCCGAGACGCTCACGAACACCCTCAATCCGTCCTTCGAGAGGGCGAGCCCGTTGGGATTGGGGCCAATCGCCACAGTGCCCGCGAGCTCGTGGGTCGCCAGGTCGATCACGTTGAGCTTCGTGCCACCGAATCCGGTGACCCAGAGCTGGTTCTGCGACGGGACGTAGAGGAGTGAGTAGGCGCGGTCCATCAAGGGGACGGAGGCGGTGACGGTCGACGTGGCCAGGTCGACCTCGTCGATCTGCTGGCCAAGAAACTCGCCCACCCAGAGCTTGGTGCCGTCCGGAGAAAGGGCGATGCCGGCGGGATACGGATTCGCGGCCTTGTTGGCCGGCGTGGGGATGGCGATCTGGGATGCGGCGGTCAGCAAGCCGTCGCTGCCCACGTCCCAGACGTCCACCGTGCCCGCAAAGCCACCCGCCGTGTAAAGGTGCGCTGCTTCGGCGCTGAGCGCCATGCCGTAGAAGGTCTCCGGTCGCGCGATCGTTTGCAGGACCTTCCCGTTGCTGGTGTCGACCACCTGCACGGCGCGGAGCGCGTAGCCGGTATTCATCACGTACGCGATGGGCAGCGTCGGGTGAAGACGGACGTCCACGGGGAAGCCGCCCAGCGGCGCTTCGACGCCCGCTGGGGTGAGCTGACGCCCTCCCGGCAACGTCCTCACTCCATTGGAGGTCCCGACCGGTACGAACGCGGCCGGTGTGGGCTGGCTCGCGCAGCCGCTCTCGGTCGTGCCGCCGTCACTCGAACCCGCCGCGCCGCCCCCGCCGCCCCCGCAACCCCATGCAAGGGCGGAGGTCGCGAGGACCAGAGCGGCCTGAAATTCGTGCCGGAGGAGGCCCATCCTGTTCACGCGCGATCCTACGCTTGCCCTGCGCCCGCGGACCCCGAAACAACCCAGGTGACGAGGGCCAGCGAGACTTGTCACCGGGTCGTCACCCGGCGGGCGGCCCGCCCGCGCTACTTGGGCGGCGGAGGGGGCTGGGTGTCGTCGGTCACGCAGGCCGCGAGGTCGAAGAAGAGAAACTCGAGCGCCTTCTCCTGCTGCGAGAGATCCGTGACCTGGCAGCTCCCGGGCACGTTGCCCGTCGGCGCTCCACCGGCGTGCAGATCCGTGAAGACCGCCTTACCGCAATAGCCCGTCTGGCCCGCGTCGTCCGGAATCCCGCCAATGGGCGTCTCGAACGACATGTACTTGGTCTGGCTGTCGGCGTTGTCGTAGATCCAGCGAGAGGTCGTCTTCGGGTTGACCGACGAGACGCTCGCGGCGACGCCCGTCATCGGGAGCAAGCCGCTGCCATTGAGCGCGCCGACGTTCTGGAGCCAGTCGTGGAACGTCTGGCCCTTGGGGAAGCTCGTGTCGATCGTGCCGCTGATCTGCTGGCTGCCGACGGAAGACCCGAGCCAGTCGGCAACGCCCTGGAAGTCCGCCGGGCCGTTCGCGAACCAGGTGTACTGGAAGTGCGTCGCGAAGACCTTGCCGCCCTCGTCCAGCCAGTCGTGCATCGCTTGCTTGCCCGTCGACGTGACGTTGGTCGTCGTCGTGCCGCCGAAGTTCATGCCGCCGTCCGGCCGCGCGTCGGGGTCGAACGTGTCCCCCTCGCAGGCGAGGAGCACGATGTCGTACGACTCGAAGCTCTTCTTGCTCGCCCACAGCGGGCAGCTCGAGTTGGTGCAGTCGCCGGCCGTCCCGTTCGAGAGGCCCGGCGCAGCGGCCGGCCCGGCGAAGCCGCCCGTCCCGAGCCCCTGGTAGATGTCGAGCCGGCCGCCGCCATGAGGCGCGGAGTATTCGCTCGCGTCGATGCCCATCCGCACCATGAAGCACCCGAGGTCATCGAGTCCACCCGTGAGCAGGGCCATCTGCGGGATGTCCCCTTCCATGTGGTTGCGCGGCAGGCGCGCCTGGCCGCTTCCGCTGTCGGGGACCTTGACCGTCCCGCAATCGGGGACCGTCGCGACAGTGACGATTCGCCGCCACTTGCCGATCTGCAGTACGAGGGGGATGTTCTTGCCCCACGGCACGTCGGTCAGGGTAAACGACCCATCCTTGTCCGTCTGGGTCACCGCGATGTGATCGCCGATGGGCGTGCTGCACGTGTTGCACGTGTCGGTGCCCGGGGCGATCGCCGGCAGCGCGTTCGGGTCCATCGGGACGAAGACGGCGACGTTGTAGATGGGGTTCTTTCCCGCCGGGTCGTAGACTTTGCCCGTGATGGTCGTGTGCTTGCCGCCAGCGCAGTTGAGGTCGACGTAGCAGCTGAGGGGAGCGCCGGACTGGCAGTTCGTGCCGCCTTGGGCGAACCCGCCGCTCGCGCCGAGGCTGCTGCTTCCCCCGAAGCCGCCGGTGCTGGCGTCGTCCTGGCCGGACCCCTGAGCGTCGGATCCGGACGAGTTGTCTTCGCCGGCAAGCGTGCTGCTGTTCTTGGTTCCGCAGCCGCCGGATATCGCCAACAAGAACGCTGCGGTCAGCACGGCCAGCGCGACGAGGGATCTTCTCGTGTGCACCATCGCGATGGGGTTTACCCGCTCAAAACACAGGCAAAACAGAAGTATTTCTCAAATAAGTAGTCCGCTAGAACGGATTATTATGCCCGACAAGCTCACCGTGCCCCCGTCCAGGGTCGACAACGAGAGGTCCGGGAACCCCCGACGACCGAGCAGCCACAGCGCCGCGTTCGAACGATGGCGCCGCGACGGGCACGCGTATCGTCACAACGGCCACGGGATCTTCTACGCCGATGCAGGAGAGGGGCCGTGGCTCGTCGCGATTCACGGCTTCCCGACCGCATCGTGGGACTGGCACCCCCTATGGCCCGAGCTGACGGCGCGTTTTCGCGTCGTCGCGCCCGACATGATCGGCTTCGGCTGGTCGGACAAGCCTCGCGGGTACGACTACGCGGTCGTAGACCAGGCGACGTTGCATGAGGGCCTCCTCCGCGAGCTCGGCGCCGCGCGCGTCCACGTGCTCGCGCACGACTACGGAGACAGCGTGGCGCAAGAGCTGCTCGCGCGTCACGAGGAGCGCGCACGGCGAGGTGACGGAAGCCTCGCCATCGAGTCGGTTTGTTTCCTCAACGGAGGGCTCATCCCGGAGGCGCACAGGCCTCGGGCCGTCCAGAAGATCCTCGCGAGTCGTCTCGGTCCGCTCGTCGGCCTGTTGACCAGCAAGCGCGCATTCGGGACCGGCATGGCCGCCGTCTTCGGGCGCGACACCCCGCCGAGCGCGGCGCTCGTCGACGAGCTCTGGACCCTGCTCCGACATGCAAGCGGTCACCGCGTCCTTCATCGACTCATCGGGTACATGGAAGAGCGTCGGCAGAATCGCGCGCGCTGGGTCGACGTCCTCGCTCGGACGAACGTCCCTCTGCGCCTCATCGACGGCGCGCTCGACCCCGTGTCGGGCGCCCATCTCGCCGCGCGTTACCGGGAGCTGGTCCCTGACGCAGACGTGGTCGATCTCCCGCATGTCGGCCACTACCCTCAGATCGAGGATCCCGCCGCGGTCCTCCGCGCGTTCCTCGCCTTTCACGAGCGTCTGCGCGCGACCTGATTTTCGGCTTCGGGCAGGCGCGTGCGCATGAGAGCGCGAACGTCAGGTGGCCACCACGGATAGCACCGAGGGGCGAACGGCTAGACCTTTGGTGGAACTTCACGATGCCGCTGTTTTCGGTGCGCCGTCCTGCGCTTTCATGAGCCGCATCGAGGCCATGCCGTCACGTTGACGGGCGAAGCGTTCGGCATGGCGACATCGAGCCTCGAATTTCGGACACTCCGCGTGTGCAGTGGGTTCGCGGCGATCCTCGTCGGATCCATGGGCTGCGGCTCGACGAGCAACGGGGCGGCCCCTGTCGAGGTCGCCCCGGGAACGGACACGAGCGGCGACGGGGCGGCGGGCGGCGGCTCGAACGACGCCGCGAGCAACGGGTCCAGCGACGACGCCCCGAGCACGGTGTCGCCGATCGACGCGTCGGGCGACGACGCCGCGAGCAGCGGACGGCCGGACGGAGGCTCGGACGCCGGCGCGAGCGCCGACTCTGCGGTCGTGGAGCTGGTCGACGGCGGTGGCGACGGCGCCGCGGCGAGCTCCGCATGCGCAGGCGGATCGATGGGCAAGGCGAGCGACGCGACGGGAGCAATGGGCACTTCCGTGAATGCCTACGGCGACGTCGAGTTCAACATCTCGACGCAAACCCAGATCGTCGGCTTGCACACCACGATGGCCGTCCCCGCCAAGCCTCCCGCTTCGGGGACGCTCTTTCTCTGGCCCGGCCTCCAGCCGTTGCCCGGAGGAAAGGACTACAACCCCATCGGCAACGGAGTCCTTCAGCCGGTCCTCACGTGGGGCGGAACGTGCGCGCCGACCGCCCCCAGTTCGTACGCGAGCTGGTGGATCTCGGGGCAATACGTCAACACGTACGGGAACGATCAAGGCCACACGGGTTGTCTGGGCGGCCAGGGCATGGATGTCGCCGTCGGCGATCTACTCGACATCGCGATGACGCTGAGCGGATCGGTCTGGAATCAGATCGTCGTCGATCGGCAAACAGGGAAGATGGCGACCTTCGACATCGACATGGACGGTCAGGCGCAAGACTGGGCGATCTTCACGATCGAATCGGACGGGAGCGAACCCATTTCGGATGTGGTCTTCACGTCGACGACCTTGACGCTCGCCGCCAGCGACAGCGAGGCCTGCCAGCCGAGCACGCGCGGGCAAGACGACTACTTCTCGGCGCCACAATGGTCGGCGGACGGAAAGAGCTGCTGCGTGTCGAAGATCATCCTGCGCGCCCAAGGGGTCGCGGCCACGACCCCGAATTCTCCGTAACGACGAGGAGAGACAGATGGCAAGGACGCGCGTCGAACGTTCGGCACGAACAGTGGCTGCGGCGGCATGCCTCGTCTGCGGCACGGCGCACGCTGCCGCCGCCGCCAATCCGTCGTCCGCGAGCCTCCGGCCGTCACGCCATCTCGACCGCTTCGGTCGGACTCTCGAAGACGTGTGCCCCGAGCGCGTGCCCCACCAGAGGCGCTGCTTTGCCGAGCGCGTGCTCCACGACGACGCGGGCGCGATGCGGGCAGCGGTCCGTCCCGCTGCGGGGGCGGGCGACCCGGCGTGTACGCCGATGGGCGGAGGAGGCGGCAATGAGCCGTTCCCCGGGAGCATGGCGCCCAAGGACGCGCTCGCGGCCTATCAGATCCCCGACTCCGCGAAGGCGGGCGGAAAGATCGTAGCCTTGATCGAGCTACCGTCCGTTCACGGCATGGCGGACGTCAACGCGTACCGTCGGCAGTATGGAATCGCAGAGCTGCCTGCGTGCCCGGTCGATGGTTCGGGTGTGCCCCAGCCGGGGGGAGCCGCGTGTTTCGCGCGGGTCGGAGAAGACGGCACGACCCACTCGACGACGTCGACCGATTGCGCCGGCTGGTCGGGCGAGACCGGTCTCGACATGGACATGGTCAGCGCGGCGTGCCCCGATTGCAGCATCGTGGTCGTGGAGGCGCAGACCACGGACGACCTCGACGAGATGAACTCCGTCGCGGCGAAGGTGGTGGGCGCGGCAGCGGAGAGCAACAGCTGGGGCGGGTCCGAGACTGGCAACGACGACCCATCGTTCTACGACAATCCGGGTATTCTCACGCTCGCCGCCTCGGGCGACTCGGGATACATCAACGAAGGCCTCGGAGTTCTGACCGGTCCGAACTTCCCGGCGTCGGCGCCCTACGTCATCGCCGTGGGAGGGACCACGCTCGAAGAAAGCGGAGGGCAATACTCCGAAGTGGTCTGGAACGACGGCACGGGTCAGGGCGGGTTGTTCGGCGGCGCGAGCCTCGGTGCCGGGGGCAGCGGATGCAGCGGCGAGTTCGCCCGTCCGAGCTGGCAGATGGGCTCGGGATTCGCGTTCGGAAGCTGCGACAAGCGCGCGTCGGTCGACATCTCGGCCGCGGCGCAGTTCAACCCCTCGGCCAACGGCGGCGGCATCGCCGCCTACGATGCCGACGACGGCGGGTGGAACTCCGTAGTGGGCACGAGCGCAGCGGCCCCGCTGGTGGCGGCCATCATGGTGCGTCTAGGCCTCGCAGGGAAAGACAACCACGAGCTCTTTTACAATCACATCTCCGATTTCAACGATGTCACGTCGGGCACCAACGACAACGAAGGTCTCTGCAACGACGTGATGTGCACGGCCGGCAAGGGATGGGACGGACCGACGGGGCTCGGCACGCCGAACGGCGAGCGGCTCGCACAGCTGGTCGCCCCGATCTCGCCCGGCGCCGATGCCGCGGCGGCGCTGCTCGACGCGAGCGTCAGCGCACCGATCGAGGGCGGGGCTTCGACCATCGGCGGACTCACGCCGGGCAGCGGTGTCGCGTCGGACAGCGGCGCAGAGGACGATGCGAGCGCGGACTCGGAGGGGGGCGCCTGTTCGGATTCCGGGGATTGCACGGACGCATCGAGCGGTTCGAGCGACGCGATCCCCTTCGCTCGCCGGTCGGGTTGTTCGTGCAGCTCTGCGCCGGCCTCACCGTGGAATGAGAGCGGCGCGGGCGCGAGCGCGGCCGGCGTCGCAGCCCTCGTTCTCCGGCGGCGTCGGCGGGTCAGGGACCAGGAACCTCGACGTGGGTGATGCCGCTCGCCCCGGACGACGAGCCGATGTTCTTCTCTCCGCTGCCGTCCAGGTTGCACTGGAAGACCTGTCCGCCGAGCTCGGTGAAGTACATCGTACCCGCGCTCGTATCGAGCGAGATGCCGATGGGTGTCGAGAGGCCGGAGACCACCGTCACGATGTCGCTCCGGGTGGCCGCCGTCTGACCCGCCGGGAGATCCATCGATGCTCGCTGGACGGTGTTGAGCGACCGGTCGGTCCAGTACATCGTCCTCTGCTGCAGATCGAGGTCGATGTCGATCGGCTCGGCCGAGCCTGACTCGACGACGAGCTGCTCGACGTCCGTGCGGCTCCCCGCGTCCTGACCGGCGGGCACGTCGAATGCGGTGCGGAGGATGAATTTCGCATAACGGTCGGTGACGTAAAACTGGCCGTTTGCGACGTCGAGAGCCATCCCGACGAGCTGCTGAATCCCGTGACCCGAGAGAAGCACCTCCGGCGACGAGCCATCGAGGTTGGCGCGCCATGCCTTGGCCCCCTCGCGATCGCTCCAGTAGATCTTCTTGTGTACGAGGTCGATCTGCATCTGCTTGGGAGTGTTCGTCGTCACCCCCGGCTTCAGGAGAACCTCGACCCCTGAGCCGTCGAGGTTCGCTCGTTGCACGCTCCCGGCGGGGGTATGCGGACCGTCGGTCAGCGTTCCCATGTTCGTCCAGTACATCTTGCCGCCAGCCACATCGACGGCGACCCCATCCGGCGCGCTGATGCCCTGGCCGCTCGCCAGCACGCGCGCACCGCCCCCGTCCTCGGCGGCGCTGATCACCTGGTTGCCCACGATGGCGAGCCAGAACAGACGGCCGACCTGCGGCCCACTTGCGTCCGTGCCCAGAGCGGAACCCGACTCGACGCCACCTCCGGCGTTCCCCACGCCGCCCTGCGCGTCGAGCGCCGACGGATCCGCGGCGGTCGGCACGCTCGCCGCACCGGTCGCCGCGCCGGCTGCCGCATCGAGGCTCGGTCCGTCGGCGGCCGTCCTGCCGCGTGACACGCGATCGCCGCTCCCGGAACACGCCGCCAGCCCGCAGGCTACCGAAAACGTCGCAGACACGATCGACGATCGCATGGATGACCTCTCGCTCGTGTCTCCTTCGTAGCGCGACCCCGCACCGCTACCTAGTTCTACAACGTTCCATCTTCTTTTCAGCATTTCGATGACCGCAGCGGAAAACCCCCGAACAGCGCTGAATTCCGACGCTTTCGCGCCTGTCCGCCGCGAATGGATCGCGGTTATTCGTAGATGTCAAAACGACCTTCGCGAGCCATATGAGCAGCGCGCGCCCGACGGCCAGGGCGTCTTCGCTTGTTGAACGCGGACACACGTGTCAGTTGGTGAGTCCTGATAGCCGACGATCTCGAAGACCGCCCGGAGCGATCCGAATCGACGGCCTTTGCAGCGAGGGCGCGATGAAGACGATGGAATGGATAGGGGTCTGTTCGGTTGCCGCGTTCTTCTACGTGTGCGGCTGCAGCTCGAGTTCGCAGGGCTCCGGGCTCCCCTTCACCACCGGCAGCCCGCCCGATGACGGCGGCGGCGGCGCCGTCGCGACGGGTTCGAGCGGAGGCAACGCGGGCGGAAGCACGGGTGGAAGCAGCTCCGGCGGCGGCACGGCCACCGGGAGCTCGAGCGGCTCCGGGTCGGGCGGGAGTGCGTCGAGCAGCGGCGCCCCCGCCGCGCAAGGCGACGGCGGCCTCACGACGACGGACGGAGCGCCCCAGGACGATCCTGACATCGACTACACGGTCGCCCCCGTCACGCTGACGATGACTCCGTTCACGGTCAGCGCCAACCAGGAGGTCTACTACTGCCAGACCTTCGCGAATCCCTGGGGAGGGAAGCAGGTCGACATCAAGACGTATTCGCTGAACATGGGGACCGGCTCTCACCACATGTTTGCGTTCTATCAGACCAACGCCAGCAACGGCACGAACGCGCCATGCCCGAACGGAGGCCTCCAGTTCGGCGCCTTCACGTTCGTCTCGCAGAGCGCCCAGAAGACCGTGAACTTCCCGCAATCGGTCGGCGCGACGATCCCCGCAAGTACCGGGTTTCAGTTGATGGTGCATTATCTCAATACGGGGGCCTCGACCATCACCTCGAGCGTCGCGCTCACGATGTACATCGCCAAGCCGAACGTCGTCACTCAGCACGCCGGGAGTCTCTTCCTCAACAACATGGGCCTCACCGTCGCGCCGACCTGCCAGACGGGCTGCCCGTCCTCGGACACCTACACGCTCTCGCAGGACGTGAACATCTTGTCGACCGAAGGCCACATGCACAAGTACGGCACGGAGTTCGTCACGATCGTGTCGCCGGCAGGCACGCTCCCCAACGGGCAGCTCTACGAGACCACCACGTGGGACGAGCCCATGCAGCAGGAGTTCGCCCCCCCGGTCAAGATAAGCTCGGGCTCCACGATCACCTGGACTTGCACCGATGTGAACACCACCGGCCAGTACCTGACGTTCGGCGAGTCGGCCATCACCAACGTGATGTGCATCTCGCAGTCGATCTTCTACCCCGTGCAGGACATCAACAACCCGGTCCTCGGGGTCGGCGGCGGAGGCCTCTGAGAGCGTCGCGACCTGGCGATCCTCGGGCGAGACCCGCGTTCAAGCTCCGTCTTGGCACACGCCCTCGAGCGTGCAGAAGTTCGAGCAGCAGGCCGAGTTGTCGGTGCATGCCGCGCCGCCGGGGCTGCACCAAGAGGCGCCTCCTTCGGTGCAGGTCTCGCCGACGCATTGCGTGGGCGTCCCGCTGTCGCAGAGCGAGCCGATGCACCCGCCTCCGGTCGTGCACCCCTCACCCACGCACTCGGTCGTCGTCCCGCTATCGCAAAGCAGACCGACGCATCCGCCTCCGGTCGTACAACCTTCTCCTTCGCACCCGGCGTCGCCGTACGTCGTTCCGGCATCGCAAAACGCCCCGATGCATCCGCTGCCCGTCGTGCACAGCTCCCCGACGCAGCCCAGAGGCGGGCACGGTGCGGCCGTGACCGTGTACGTATCGGAGAGCTTGCTCGGCGACGCATGCACGTACGGCACCGAGACCGACCACACCGACGGCAGCGCGGACTTCAGGACCCATACGTCGTAGACGACTCGATAGTCCCAATCGGGCGCGGCTGGATTCGGAGTGTAGCTGGCGTCGGTCGCGGGCGAGTTCGTGGTGTAAGACGAATAGCCACAGGCGGTCAGATCGCGAGCGAGGGAGGAATTGTAGTAGACGATGCTGCTGGCGCTGCCGACGAGCATGCCTCCGTCGCCGCCGGACACGCCAAGGCAGGCAAAGCCAGAGGGCGAATTGGCGTCGGAAGAACAGTAGTCCAGGTCGAAGCTCAGCACGATCGTGCCGGCGGAATTCTTGAAGTCGAACTCGGCGTGGTCGCTGTCGATCAGGTCCCAGAAGCTATGGCCGTGCCCCATCGGCATGCCCATGCCCATGCCCATGCCCATCGCCGTGCTGGTGCTGCCCCAACCGATCGCCGTCGATCCGTACGTGTTGTCGACGAATGCCGGGTTCAACGTGAGTCGCGCGTGGATCAGGTCCTTGGTGCCGATGATCTCTTCGTCTTGCTCGATGAAGGCGAGGGGCAGCGTATCGCTGACCGCGGACGAGAAGAAGCAGGTCAGGTTGTCGCCTCCGACGGCCTTCACCGTGGTGCCGTTGAAGGCGGAGCTGTCGCCGCACGACAGCGGACTGATTCCGGTGGTGATGAGATTGTTCTGACCGCCGCTGCCCGTTCCTCCGAAGGGAATCACCGGGGTCCCGCCGGAGTTTCCCGACGAGCCCTGGCCGTTCCCCGAGGATCCGGGGTTGCCCCCTGACGATGTCTGGCTTCCTCCCGACGACGTCGGGCTTCCTCCGGACGACGTCTGGTTGCCCGACGACGATCCTACGGAGGCCGATCCTCCGCCGCCCGATCCGGCATTCGAGCCGCAGGCTACGACCCAGAACGTCGACAGCAGTGGGATTGCCACGACGAATCGAAAACGTAACCTTCGCATCTTGACCTCTCCTTCATTCGACACCGGCGTCGTCCGCCGGAAGAACCACGGCGCCTCCGTGCATCGAGCCATTCCCTTCGGGCGTGGGCGCGACGCCTGAGGACCCCAGCGCGATGACGGGGCACGAGTCCATGCATTGCGCCGTGCAGTCGTAGTCACACTTGTTGTTCGGATGTGCCGTGGGTGCGTCGGATGGGATCGGGACGACGCAGCACACCTGAGCGCCGCTGCAGACGATGGCCGCGCACTGATCGGCGTCCCCGAGGAACCGTGCCCCGTACGCGTCGGGAATCGAGACGTCCGGGATCGAACCGTCCGGGATCGAGGCGTCTGACGTGGACGCGGCGCTCGGCTCGTCACTCGCGATTCCGCCGTCTTGCTTCGACGCCGAAGGCTCGGCGGAGATCAGTCCGGCGCAGCCCGTAGTGGACGCCACGGCGAGGACAAGAGCCAAATCGCGGGCGAGTAGTCGCATGAGCGCCTCCGAGGGCTAGGGTCCGCCCGCGTCGTGGGGTGCGCCGGGATCCTCGGGAGCGCCATCGTCCGCGGCGCCGGAGTCCTTGCCGCTCATGGGCTCGCCCATGCCGCCCATGGGGCCGCCCCCCATGCCACTCATCGGACCGCCCGGACCGCCCATGCCCGCCATGGCGTCGCTCGGACCGCCCATTCCCCCCATTCCCGGCATCGGCCCTCCCCCTGCGGGCATGGCGCTGCTCGTCTGGCCACCCGCGTCAGGGCAAACGTCCGCGCACACGGACTGGCAGTCCTGATCGCACGCATGGGTGGGATTCGACGTGTCTGCGTCAGCGGCGATGTACACCAGGCAACATTGTTGCGTGCCGCTGCAAACGAGCGCGCCGCACTGAACGCCGTCTCCCTGGTACTGCACTCCGAACGTGCTCGCGTCGTCCCCGACGCTGCCGCTCGAAGGGCTGGACCCGACGGTCCTCGATCCCCCACAGGCGACCGCCACGACGCCCGCGAACAGTGCGATGAATGACCTCGAGTTGTTCACATGACTCAAGTAACCGGTGTGTCGATCGGCAGGCTGGGGGAGACTCGTTTTCAGTACTCGCGACCGTAACGGCCCAGACGCACGTCGAGGTGGCCGTCGAGGGCGTCGGTGTACGCGTCGTAGAAGTACGTGGCGTCGGCCGCCATCGACGTGTGAATCGAGAAGTAGCCGGGCGACAGCAGCGGATTCTCTACGAGGACGGGAAAAGGCGCGGGCGAAACGCGAAAGTTCGGCCCGAAGGTGACCGTGGACCCGGAGACGCTCGCGGTGACGCCGTAGCGATTGGCGAGGAGGTTGGCCGCGTCGTCGCGCCGGTCGTAGAAGCCGATGGCGAGGCGCGTGCCGTCCGGGCTGACCGCCAGCGCCGGCAAGAACTGATCGTTGGTGGTCGCGTCGTCGTTCACCTTCACGGGGGCCGACCAGGAGGCGCCCCGATCCGCCGATTGAGTGAAATAGATGTTCGCCTTGTCGCCTTGCGTGGCGTCCACGTAGGCCAGGTAGAACGCGCCGGACACCGGATTGGCCGCAAGCTGCGGATCCGAATAGAGGTCCACGGCGGCCGCGCCACCGTCCGCTCCTTGGCCGAGGAGCCCAAGGTCGCCCGAGAGAGTGCCGGCGTCGACGGGCACGTGAAGCGGAGACACGACCACCGGAGCGCCGAAGTGCTGGCCTTGATTGGTGGAAGAGACGACGGAAACGGAGGGGACCCCGCCGACCTGGCCGTAGTAGGCGATCGACAGAGCGTGGTCGGTCCCGACGGCTACCGAGGGCAAGGACGCCTCGTCGCCGGTGCCGAGGGCCGGGCTGACCACCTCGGTGACCGCGAACGCGTGGTCGGTGTACGTCGAGAGCCGAAGCTTCACGGAGCTGCCGCCACCGCCGACAAAGTCGGCATAGGCGACGTACACGATTCCCTGCGAGTAGCCCGCGGAGTTGTCGACCGCGATCGCCGGGAAATTGATGTAATCGGTAGGCGCCAGGTTGGGATCTGCGGCGTTGAGCGCAGGGTTGAACCGGGCGCCGGCGCTCGCCGAGACGAAGAACGCGATCGCGTTCGGGACGTTCGGCCCCGAGCCCAGGGATGCCACATAGACGTTGCCGATGATGGCGTCGCGGGCGACGCACGGGTATCCGTAGTTGTCCGTGACCTGACCGCTCATGGGGTCGGGAAAGCTGCCCTGGTCGGTGAAGGAGGCTCCGCTGTTGGTCGATCGGGACCAGCCCACCGCGTGAACGGTGAGGTCCTGGTCGGTGGCGTCGAACACGACGACGACATTTCCGAAGCCGTCCACGGCGATCCCCGGGCTGCCGTGCGAATTGCCGGGCCCCGCCTGGGTCGAATCGCTGACCAGAACGCCGGTGGGCGCGCTGAGCTCGGCGGCGCCGTCGGGTGAGGATTCCTTCGGCGCGGCATCCCCGGGTCCGACGTCCGCGGCGCTCCGGACGGCGACCTCGACGTCCGAACGGGACAGGGAACCCCCGTCCGTCGAAGGTCCTGCGGAGCCGTCGGAGCAAGCCACGCCCATGAAGCTCGAGATGGCCCCACCGACCACCGTCCACCGAGCGCGCCGTCGCGCCGCTCGGGAGACATCTCTCATCGCGAATCGAATCAGGCAGCTCATCGGATGGGCGTCGGCGACTGTCCGATGTCGACGAGACAGGACGACAGATCGAAGAGCATGAACTCCAGCGCCTTTTCCTGCGGCGTCAAGGGATGCATCGCGCATCCCGATGGGACGATTCCGCCCTTTCGGTCAGTGCCGATGAGACCCGCGTCCGGGTAGTCCGGGGACACGCCCGGCTCGTCGGAGCCCGGTCCGCCGCTCACGTGCAGGTCGCTGTAGACGACGCGCCCGCAGGTTTGCGCGCCGTTGATCGGCGTGTCGAACGACATGTACTGGAGGGCCAGCGTGTTCGGCGCGGGCACGCTCGGATCGAGCGTGATCCAGGACTGCGACGGCGAGTTCGAAGCCACGTCGGCGTTGTGCCGCGCGTACCAGATCGGCAGCTCTCCGTTGGTGAGCGCGCCGACGCCGGTGAGCCACTGCTGGAGCGCTTGCCCCTCGGGGAATACCTGGCCATTGGGGAGCGTGGTCACCACGTCGGCCGGGACGGAGCTATTGTCGTTCGGAACGACGATCTGCGGACCGGCGGTCCAGTGCGCGAGGGGATATTGACCGAACGGCCCGAAGGCCAGCCACACGTAATGATAGTGAGAGGCGAAGACGCGACCCCCAGCCGCGGCGTAGTCGGAGAGAGACTGCCGATTTGCGTCCGTCACGTTGGCCGTTTCTTCCCCCTCGCACGAGAGGAGGACGACGTCGTTCTTCATCAGGTCGCCAGTCGAGTCCCAGAGCGCCTCGTACGACTGCGGTGTCGCGGTGCTGGTGACCGCGCCGGCGTACCCGCTGAAGATGTGGATGTGACCGGCCGAGCTCGCGCCCGGGATATACTCGGTCGCGTCGACGCCGATGCGCAGGGGCAGGCACTCGAGGGAGTCGGCGCCGCCGGTCGAGATGGCAATGTCGGGGAGACTCCCTTGGGACGAGTTGCTCGGAAGACGAAGCGATCGGTCGGGCGCCGAGGTCGCGCAGCCCTTGGCGATGTCGACCTTGTACTCCCGGCGCCACTTGCCGGCCTGGACCACGAGCGGAACCCCGGAGCCGTTCGGCGCGTTTGCGATCACGAACCGCCCGTTCGCGTCCGTCACCGCGCTCGCCGCAACCGACTGCGGGTAGAGACTCGTGCAGCCACACGCCGGGCCTGGCGGGAGCGGGTCGGGCAGTGGCGACGTCGGGATGTAAACGGCCACGTTGTAGAGGGGACTCAGGCCCGCCGGGTCGTACACGATCCCGGAGAACGTCGTTGAACCGCTGTCGCAGCTGGCGAGGCACGTCGGGCCCTTGCCCCCGCACGCCCACTGGAAGGGGACATCACCTCCGTCTCCGTTGATGCCCTGGTACGCCCCCGAGGGACTGCTGCCGAAGATGTCTTCCGACGAGGGGGCGGCGCCGTCCGGGGCCGAGAGAGAAGAGTCGTGCCCGCCGCTGCAACCAGCCGACGCGCTCACGCCGGCAAACGCGCAACTCGCGAATGCCGCCGCCCACGCGCGCAATCCCACCCGACGGCCACGCAGGGCGCCACCGACGGCGGACTTCGTCTCTCTCATGGGCCTGCACTCCTCAGGGGACGCTCGCGAGCAGAGTCTCGGGTCCATGAGGGAGTAACCGCTGCCGCCAACTCCAGGCAGCCACGCGGGCGCAAGTCGACGACCACGAGGACGATTTGCGGAAGGACAACGGGCCCGCCGGTTACTTACCGGAGAGGACCCCTATTTATGCCATCACCATCGCAACGCGCGCGCGCCAGCATCGCGGCTCTGGCGATGCTCGGTATCGGGTTCTTCTGTACTCCGGCGCGAGCGCAGATCAGCCAGCCGGGTTCGCACCCGGACTACTCGGTCGAACTCGAACCGCATCTGCTCCTCGGGTGGTCGGACGAGTTCTGGGGCAGCGATGGCGTCGGGTTGGGCGCCAGGATATCGATCCCCGTGATCGACAATGGGCCCGTGACGTCGATCAACGACAACTTTGCGATCGGCTTCGGTTTCGACTGGTCTCGCTTCGATGGCAACTGTGCGGACTGGGGCCCCTGGTGGCCGGGCGCGCCCCCGCCGCCGGGCGGCTTCCCGCCGGGCGGCCCCCCGCCCGGCGCCTACGACTGCACCGGAGACACCTTCTGGTTCCCTGCGGTCGCGCAGTGGAATTTCTTTTTCACGCGTTTCATCAGCGCCTTCGGCGAGGGTGGCCTCGCGGTTCGGTACTCGACGTGGAGCGCGGACTACCCGTGCGCCGGCGGCATCTGCCGGCCGAGTTTTCATGATCGCGGCGTCGATCCCCTCTTCTTCGTGGGAGCTCGCTTTCTCGTCGCGAAGAGCTTCGGCATCACCGTCCGCCTCGGCTGGCCGTATCTCTCCGTCGGCGCGTCATTCCTCTTGTGAAGGGATCCTCCGCGACATGTTGAGGAGGTCCTCCGCGACGCAGGCTGAAACGGATCCGCTTCTCGTCGCGCCGCGGGGACTACTATCCCTGGTCCCGTGGTTTTTCCGGAGAGGAACCCAGTCTCGTACGCTAGGGTGAGCCGCGAGTCAGCCACGGGTGAGGAAGGGGTGGCGGCGGCACCATGACGGCTCCGATCGTCGTTGAGCTCGCGTCGAGCGAGGCGGTGGAGCCGGATCTGTCGCGCGCGCTGGTCGACGCGTGCTCGGCGGCCGCCGGGGGAGACGGGTGCGCACTTGCAGGCGATGCGTCGATCGCGCCCCGAGCACGGGTCGTCGTCTCGTTCTCGAGCGCCGACGCGGGGGTCCGTGTCGAGGTGCTCACACCCCTGGCGGATGGAGGGCCCCGCTCGAGGGAAGTTTCGTTCCGCGACGACGACCCAAGGATCGAGCGATTCCGGGCGGCAGGTCTCATCATCGCCGGCCTGGTCTCCGATCTCGTCTTGCGCGAACCGGCGACCAGCCCAGTGAGCCCCTCCCCGCCAACGGCGACTCCGCCGGCCGACCTGCGAAGCACGGTGGTCGTGCGGCTCGGGGGGCAAACCGGCTGGAACGGCGCCCGACCCTGGGCGGGAGCCGAACTGGGAGCGGACCTGGCCGTCAGGGGCCCCACCTTCGTCGCGCTCTCGGGCTCCTACGACCAGACCTGGGCCCGCGATTCGAGCGGCATCGCCGCCGAACGAACTGCGCTCGGCCTCGGCGCGGGGGTCGCGGCGTCGGTGGCCGATGTCCTCGAGGTGCGCGTCCGCGTGGAGCTGGACCTGCAAGAGCTGCGCGCGTCAATCCGGCAACCGTCCACGCTTCGGGAGGATTCCGCGGGCCGGACCTTGAGGGGGATCGAGACGGGCGTCGACCTGGTCTTGCCGATCACCCACAGCGTCGGCGTGTTCGGGGCCGGGCGCGTCGACTGGTTGGGCGGCGAGACGACGGTACGCGTGCAGGGCTCGCCGACCGAGATCGTGGACGCGTGGATGCTCTCCATCACCCTCGGCGTGAACGTCCGCCTTCGTTGATACGTCGCGGCGCGTCATTTGATGGGGACGCTGCCTGGTCGGGGCTCCAGCGGTTACTCTCGTAGCATGGCGTCCCAGCCCCTCGCCTATGACTCGCCGGCCCCGCGCCTGCGCCTCGTTGCCGAAGCTGGACCTGTCCCGGCCCCCACCGTGCAACCTGTGCGACCCCCGCAAGACGAGGAGCTCGTCCTTGCCTTCCAGGCAGGCCGCGCCGGGGCCGGGGTGATGCTCTACAATCGACTCTTTCCGGTCGTGGACGCGACAATCGTTCGCATCCTCGGACGGCGCGAGCACGACCACGCCGACCTCGTACAATCCACGTTCGAGCAGATCGTGTCGACCCTGTCGAAGCGGACGTTCGCGCGGCATTGCAGCCTCGCCGGTTGGGCAGCGGTCCTTGCCTGCCACGTCGGCCTCAACGCGCTTCGTTCTCGCCGCCGCGAGCGTGCCGTCATCGATCGCGGACAGGAGCTCGGTGGACAGGGCACCCTGGAGCGCGCGGCGCCGGCCACGCTCGAGTCGCAGCTCCGCGCGCGCGACGAGCTCTCCGTCGTCCGCCGCCATCTGGCGGAGATGGATCCGGACCGCGTGACCGCGCTGCTGCTGAACGCGATGGGCCACGAGCTCACGGAGATCGCGGGGCTCACCGGTGCATCGGTGGCCGCCGCCCAATCGCGCCTGTCGCGCGGTCGTCGCGATCTCCGTGCGCGACTTGAAGCGATGGATTCTCGTTCCCCCACATTCGGGGATCGGAGGCAGACATGAGCCGAACCGACCCCCCGGTTCCGGAGCGAGAGCAGCCGGAAGTCGATGGCCTGCTGCGCTCGTTCGTCGAGCAGCCGGTGCCTGCGCTTCCCTCCTCCGAGGCGAGGCAGTTGCGTGAGCGGATCGCGCACGACCTCGAGCTCCATCGCGCGAGGATCGACAGCGAGCGTGGACGATCCGCACGGCGGCGAGCGTGGCTCTTATTTGCGGCTGCCGCGTGTCTACCGGTAGCGATGTGGGCGTCCACGGCGCGCATCCACGCGGGAGCGACGCGTGGAGACGCGGCCCGGGTGACATCGCTCGGGGGGCAGGCGGAGATTGCCCGAGGCGACGTCGAGCACACGATCGCGAGTGCCGAGGAGGCTCGACTGGGCCCTGGCGAGGAGCTTCGGACAGGACCGGACGCTTCGGCGCGCGCCTCGCTCCCGACCGGTGCCGTCGTCGACGTGGGCGCGTTGGCTCGTTTGAGGTTCGCGGCAACGGGCAGCGGCGTCGCCATTCGCGATCGCCTCGAGCTCGTCGCCGGCCGGATCTTGGTGCGGGTCCCAAGGCTCCGGGCAGGCGACGAGGTCCGTGTTCACACCGAGGACGCCACGGTCGTCGTGCATGGGACGAGATTCTCGGTGGAGCGCGTCGCTGCGGCGGGCGCACAACCCGGCCTGACACGCATCTCCGTGACCGAGGGCGTGGTCACGGTGGAGACGAATCGGGGCGAGAGAACGCTGACGGCCGGCATGGAGCTCGTCGCTCCGGAGATCGCGGTCGCGGACGCTACGCCGGCGATTGCACCTCTACCTGCACTTTCCCCGCCGGACGCGAGCGAAGGGCCAGCGTCTGCGCCGGCACCGAACTCGCGCAGCACGCTCGGTGCCGAGAACTCGCTTCTATCCGAAGCCATGAGACTCCGGCGCGATGGACAAGACGACCGAGCACTCGCGGTCGTCGACGCTTTCCTGACGCGCTATCCGGGCTCGCCGCTGACGGAGACCGCACGCGTGGAGCGCCTCCGGGTCCTGGAAGACACCGGCGCGATGGACCGCTTGGAGCGCGAAGCCGACCGCTATCTTGCCGATTATCCGCGAGGATACGCTCGTCAGGAAGCAAGCCGAATGCTCCTGCTCTCGCGAGCCCATTCACCGTGAGAGTGCGGTACGGCGGCCGAGGTCGTGTTGCCGTCGCACTGTGCCTCGCACTTCTCGGCACGGTCGCCGTCGTCGCGTGCTCGGGCGATGGCGACATCGATCTCCTCCCCGTAGAGGCCACTGTTGCTCCAAGCCCCAGCGCCCGCGCGACGTGCCCCGCGATGGGCCCCGCGCCGGCCGGCCCGGCCCCTGCTCCAGGGATGTCGGCAAAGCCGATGCCGCCGGTCGCCCCCCCCTGCGAAGGCGGGCCCTGCCCGACTGCGATGCCCCCGTGCCCCCCGGACGCAAGCGCGAGACCGATGGACGCGGATGCAGCTCCGCCCGCGATGCCACGGCCCGCGGGCGGGAGCTAGCGCACAAGCTGGGCGAGCGAGCCCCGCGACCGTCAACGTCTGCGGCCCGCCGTGATGGCGTGACCCGCGCTGCGTGGCGCAACGGGCTCCGCGTTGCACCGGGCGTGGCGCAACGCGGTCTTGCACGGGTTTCCACGTGTTTTGCGGCGCTTCGGGGTGAGCACGCGCCTTGCTCTACCCGTCCTCGTCAACCCACTCACCATCAAGGAACCACGATGAACCGCAATCTGCCCCTCAGCCTCCGCACCCCCGTCCTCCGTGGACTTGCCCGCGTCGGCGCCAGCCTCCTCGTCGCGTCGGCCATCGGCTGCGGAGCGAACGCCGGATCCGGCGGAGCCAGCAGCGGGTCGGCGGCCGACGTCTTCGCCGGTCACTACCAGGCGACGTGGTCGGGCGTCTGGTCGACGGATGGCGAGGCCCCGGTGAACGCCACGGGCGCTGCGACCATGACCGTCTCCGCGGAGGACGATCAGGACGTTCTGATGACCTGGCAGATCGCCGATGCCCCTCCCAGCGGGAGCATCACCTTCACCGTGAGCGGCTCGGTCGCGACGGCGACGGGCATCGCGACGGGCGGCACCTGCTACGCGGGCGCGCTGTCCAACGGCGACCAGGCGACCGTCTGCGCCACGACCGCCTCGGCCAACATCGACGGCGATACGCTGACGCAGACGCAGACGGGCACCTTCACCGGGGTCAACGCGCAGGGCGCCCCTGTGACAGGCACATACTCCGGCATGTGGACGGGCACTCGGATCCCCTGACTCCTTCGCGTCCGCCCCGACCGTCTGCGTGGCCAGACTGCGGGCACGCAAACAATCGAGGGGTCGGGAGACAGGCGTCGCGGCAGCCGGGATCGCTCAGCCCGCGACGAAGAATTTCTCTTCGACGACCTTCCCGCTCTTCACTTTGTACAAAGCGATCTCTTTCATCGTCATCCGGGACTTGCCCTTCGGAGTCACCTCCATCTCGTAGCGGACGGTGAACTCGTCCCCGTTGACGAACGGACCTTCGACCTTCACGGCGTGAACGTCGTGGTTGTCCGCCCACCACTTGCCCTTCCCCTCGACGGCCTTGCGCCCCTGGAGGCGCGCCATCTCACCGGTCATGGGCTCGATGCTGACGACGTCGTCAGACCAGTATTTGTGTCCGGCCTCGTCGAACTTGCCGGCCTTGCACAGCTCCGTGAACGACTTCGCGATTTCATGCGTGCTCATCGTGGCCTCCGCTTCGAAGGAACTCGTGCGTCGTGGATACCTAAAGCGCTCCGGTAGCGATCGCAATGGACGCGACGCTCGGGACGCGGTGGTAGAGCCCGCTCGACCCCCCCTTCCTGCCTGCGCCGATCACTCGGAGCGCCGCCGGCATCAGGCAAGGCGACTCCCCTCATGGTAGGCTGGCCGGCCGATGTCCAAGGACCGTGTTGTGGATATTAAGCCGGTCTCGCAGGCAACGCGCGATCGGGATCTCGTGATTCGAACCGTTCGGGACGAGCTGATCCAGTTCATGCGACGCAAGTTCCTGAGCGAGCGCGGCCGGGACCTGAAGAGTCTCGGTCCCGACGTGCTCTACATGGTCGAAGCCCTTGCCGAGGGTATGGCCGTGCTTCATGTCGATGTCATTCGCTCGATGGCGAGCGGTGACTTGGGCGGGTACGAGCGCAAGCTCGACATCGCGCGGGCGATCGAGGACAAGAGGTAGGCGCCGGCGCCGCCCTCCGCGGAACCGTTCCGCGCGGCCTCAAGGAACCGCGTAGAGCTGCAAGTGGACGCTGCTTCTGCGACGTTCGCCAACCGAGACGGCCAGCAGGCGATTGAGGTGCGCAAGACGCTCGGAGCCCGAGTTGAAACGCACGAAGGTCCGGAAGTAGTAGTGGTCGGCCGGCACGTCGTCGCCGCGAGCGATGCGGTCGAGCACCTCCGGAGACCCTGCCCGAATGCCTTCGGAGATCACCTCGATGCGCTCGCCCTCGTCGGTCTCGAGCAGGTAGTGCGCGCGGATCTCCAGCACCTTGTCGGCTCGGATGCGCTGCCAGTCCGTACCACCTGGCAACAGCCGCCCACGAAACTCGGCCGCCTCGAAGATGCCGTTCGCGAACGGCACGACCCGAACCTCTCCTTGAGGTGTCTCGTGGGTCGAGATGATCTCGTGAAGCTCGACGTCGATCGTCATTAGGCGTGTCAGGTTCACGGGCCCTCAAGCGGTCGGCTGAATCAATGACGGACGCGAGTTGAGCTCGGTGATCGCGAATCCGGCAAGCTTTTTGTACCTGTCGGCGATCGCGCGCAGTTCTTCCGTACTGACGACGTCTTCCAGACGTGCAAAGCCTTCGGGCGCCCGGTCTTCGACGAGCTGCATGGCGACCTCCGGACCCTGCTGGCGGTTCGCAAGAACGATTGCGGCGGTGGCCGGGCGGCGAAGCTCCTCGTAGCGTTCCATTCCGCGCGCGAGATCGGTGCTGTAGTGACGCAGGCATCCCGCGAGCACACGCGCGTCCAGGATGGCTTGCGACGCGCCGTTGGAGCCTATCGGGTACATCGGGTGTGCCGCGTCGCCGAGAAGCGTCACCGGACCGTGGCTCCAGCGCGGCAGCGGGTCGCGATCGATCATCGGGTACACCCAGATCTGGCTCGCCGCACGGATGATGGCCGGTACGTCGAGCCATTCGAAGCGCCAGCTCTCGAACGCCGGAAGAAAGTCCGAGAGACTCCCCAGTCGGTTCCAGTCTTCGCGCTCCTCGAGATCCGTCGTGTCGAAACGCAGCTCGGCGACGAAGTTGATGCTCTGGGGGTCCGGCGCGGCTTTCGTCTCGCGAATCGGATAGCAAACGAACTTCTGACGGGTGTGCCCCGCCATGACCATCGTGCGGCCATCGAGGACCGGCGCGGCCTCTGCGATGCCCCGCCACATCACGGCGCCATTCCAGCGCGGCGAACCCTCGTTCGGATAGAAGCAACGCCGTATCGCGGAGTGAATGCCATCGGCCGCGATGATTGCCCTCCCCGTCACGGCCGGGAGCTCGGCGCCCTTGACGCGATCGACGAAGAAGGCGGCGACCCCATCCGAACGCGTCTCGAAGCGCTGAAAGTGATGGCCGAGGTGAATGCGGTCGGAGCCCAGACGCTCGCGCGCGGCGTCGAGCAACACTCGATGCAGGGTGCCGCGGTGCAGCGAGAACTGGGGCCACGCGTATCCGGCCGCGAGCCCGCGCGGCTCGCCCCAGATGCGTTGGCCGCGCTTCGTGTAGTACGCGAGCTCGCGACACTGGGCCGCGTCCGCTTCGAGCGCGGGCCTCAGCCCGAGTTCCTGCATCTCGCGAACCGCGTGTGGCAGAAGATTGATGCCGACGCCGAGCATTCTCAGCTCTGCGACCGATTCGAAGACGCGGACGGCGAACCCCACTTCGTGCAAGCTGAGGGCTGCGGTGAGGCCGCCGATGCCCGCGCCCACGATCAGGATCTCGTCCTGCATTCGAGTTACGTGATGGTGCAGGGTGCGCTCGGGCCAGGCAAGCGAAGCGAGACACTCCGAGGAGCCACGTTTCCGTCTACAATGGAAACGGGGGCCCGCCGCGGCCCGCCCGGAGAAGGTGGAGCTGTTCGATGAGGCAGAGGAGTTCTGAGACCGGTCTCCTGCGTCGCGGCGGCGTGCGCTCTTCGAGACCGGCCTACGACTGGCTCCGCGAGCTCGAACCGACCGCGCGCGACAAGGTGTGGAATCTGTCGGTCGTCCGGCGCTTTGCGGATCGCGAGATCGTGTTCGAGGCGGGGCAGCCGTGCGACGGGCTGCACGTGGTGAGAGACGGTCTCGTGGCCTGCGGCGCGACCTCGCCCGAGGGCAAGGAGTTCATCCATTTCTTGCTCTTGCCAGGGGCCACCTTTGGCGCCCCCTCCGCGATCGACCGAAGGCCGCACTTTCTCTCGACGTGGGCCGAGGGCGAGGCGGCGATCGCCCACCTGTCGCAGCGGGCGCTCGACCAGCTTCTCGCCGACTTGCCGGACCTGGCGATGCTCCTGGCGCGGCAGGTCTGTCAGGAGTACCGGTTCGCGTACGCCGCACTCGAGGGCCACATCATGGCCAATCTCCCGGTACGCATGGCTCGGATGCTCGTCTTCAGCGCCCGCACGTACGGCCACACGACCGCTAACGGCTCCGTGGAGGTGGTCTTCACCCAGGAGCGTGTGAGCCACCACCTCGGCGTCTCGCGCCAGAGCGTCGCCAAGATCCTGCGCGAGTGGCGGAAACGGGCCTGGGTCGAGACCGAGTATGGCCGCGTCGTCGTGCGAGACATGGAGGCATTGCGACTCATCGCCGGCCTCACCCGCCGAGGTGCCGCTGCCGGAGCGGGACGCTAAACTTCACACGCGACCTCAAACCGAGGCGCGCGCCCTGACCAATTGTCGCCTAGTTGACAGTCTTGGCGACCGACTCGAGGGAACGTTGCGCTTCAGGAAAGGCGAGCACCATGAGCGAAGTCGTGGGTCTGGAGAAGCGGGGCGCCGTTGGGCTCATCATGGTGAACTATCCGCCTGTCAACGCGCTCAGCCATGCCGTGCGCCAGGGGCTGGTCGAAGCGCTCGAGAGCGCGCTCGCCGACCCCGACGTGAGCGCGATGGTCATCGCGGGGGCCGGACGCACGTTCATCGCGGGCGCCGACATCACGGAGTTCGGCAAGCCGCCGAAGGATCCCTGGCTCGACGCGGTCATCGCGCGCCTGGAAGCCAGCCCGAAGCCCATCGTCGCCGCCCTCCACGGGACGGCCCTCGGCGGCGGGCTCGAGGTGGCGCTCGGGTGCCACTACCGGGTCGCGACCCGTGACGCGAAGTGCGGTCTTCCCGAGGTCAAGCTCGGGATTCTCCCGGGGGCCGGCGGCACGCAGCGGCTGCCCCGCCTCGTCGGCGTATCCAAAGCGCTGGAGATGATCGTCAGCGGCAATCCCATCGGCGCCCCGGAGGCGAAGAGGATCGGCCTCGTCGACGAGGTCGTCGAGAGCGGCGACCTGGTCGACGCGGCGGTCGCCTTCGCGCAGCGGATGGCGACGCAGCGTCCCCTTCCCCGCGCTCGCGACCTCACGGCCCACGTCGAGCGAGCCAAGACCGACCCTTCGATCTTCGAGAAGGCACGGAAAGACGCTACGGCGCGAGCCCGCGGAGGCAAGGCGCCCCTGCGCTGCGTCGACGCGGTCCAGGCGAGCGTGGAGCTTTCCTTCGAGGAGGGCCTGAAGCGCGAGCGCGAGCTCTTCAGGGAGGCGGTCGAGTCGAGGGAGTCGCAGGCGCTGCGCCACGTGTTCTTCGGCGAGCGGACGGCGGCGAAGATCCCCGACGTACCCAGCGACACGTCGACGCTCCCCGTGCGCAAGATCGCGGTGCTCGGCGCGGGCACGATGGGCGGTGGCATCGCGATGGCCTTTGCGAACGTCGGCATTCCCGTGGTCCTCGTCGACCGCGAGCAGGCGCTGGTCGACAAGGGCCTCGGCATCGTCGCAAAGAACTACGCGGCCACGGCGAGCAAAGGAAAGCTGACGCAGAGCGAGATGGAGGCTCGCGTCGGTCGCATCTCCGGGACGACGACCTGGGACGACCTGACCGACGTCGACCTCGTCATCGAGGCCGTGTTCGAAGAGATGGGCCTCAAGAAGGAGATCTTCGGTCGACTCGACAAGATCTGCCGGCGCGACGCCATTCTCGCGACGAACACGTCGACGCTGGACGTCAACGAGATCGCCCGCTCGACGTCGCGCCCCGAGCAGGTCATCGGGCTGCACTTCTTCAGTCCGGCGAACGTGATGCGACTGCTCGAGATTGTTCGTGGCGACAAGACTTCGAAGCCGGTCGTCGCGACGAGCATGAAGCTCGCGAAGCAGATCGGCAAGGTTGGCGTCCTCGTGGGCGTATGCAACGGGTTCGTCGGAAACCGGATGCTGCACCGCTACGGACGGGAGGCGCAGCTCCTCATCCAGGAGGGCGCGCTGCCGCAGCAGGTCGACGGCGTCATGACGCGGTTCGGATTCGCGATGGGCCCCTGCGCGACGAGCGACCTCGCGGGGCTCGACGTCGGTTGGCGAATTCGCAAAGGGCAACCGAAGCCACCGCCGGGCGAGCGCTACAGCGGCGCCGTGGGCGACCGCCTCGCCGAGATGGGCCGATACGGTCAGAAGACCAGCGCCGGGTTTTACAGGTACGAGCCGGGCAGCCGCGTGCCGGTGCCCGACCCGGAGGTCGAGGCCATCATCACGGGCGTCTCGAAGGAGCTCGGCATCGAGCGGCGCGCGGTGAGCGACGACGAGATCCTCGAGAGGTGCATGTATTCGATGATCAACGAAGGCGCGAAGATCCTCGACGAGGGCATCGCGCTCCGCGCTTCGGACATCGACACGGTGTGGATCAACGGATACGGGTTCCCGGGGCACCGCGGCGGCCCGATGTTCTACGCGGACACGGTCGGTCCCGCCAAGGTGCTGGCGCGCGTGACCGAGTTCCTGGCGGTGCACGGCAAATCGTGGCAGCCGTCCGCGCTCCTCGAACGCCTGGCGCGAGAGGGCCGATCGCTGGGGTGGCTCGACGCGAACAAGGGGGCCGCGTCATGAGCGAGACCGATGACTTCCGTTCGCACGTGCGCGCCGTGCTCGAACGCGAAGTGCCGGCCGTGCTGCGCGGCAAGGCGAGTGATCCGAAGGCGCACGTGTGGGGCGGGCGCCGGATTGCCTTCGGCTATCCCGAGTCGCAGACGTGGCTCGAGGTCGCCGCGGAGCGAGGGTGGACCGCACCGCGATGGCCCCGACAGTACGGCGGCGGCGGATTGAGTTCGGAGCAGGCCAAGGGGCTCGAGGCCGAGATCGCGCGCCTCGAACTCCCGCCGCCCCTCGTCGGCTTCGGGCTCACGATGATCGGGCCCACCTTGCTGCAGTTCGGCAGCGAGGAGCTTCGCCGTGAGCACCTTCCGAAGATCACGCGAGGCCAGATCCGCTGGTGCCAGGGGTACTCGGAGCCGAACGCCGGGTCGGACCTGGCCTCGCTGCAGACCGCCGCGGCGCTCGACGGCGACCACTACGTGGTCAACGGCCAGAAGGTTTGGACGAGCTACGGCGATCTTGCCGACTGGATGTTCATGCTCGTCCGGACGGATCCGGGGGCCCGGAAGAAGCAGACCGGTATCACCTTCTTGCTCGTAGACATGGCGACCCCCGGGGTGACCGTCCGGCCGATCCTGCTCATCAGCGGCGCCTCGCCCTTCTGCGAGACGTTCTTCTCCGACGTGCGCGTACCAACGTCCAACGTGGTCGGTGACGTCAACGCCGGGTGGACCGTGGCCAAGGCGCTGCTGGGGCACGAGCGCGCGATGATCGCAAACGTCATGGGCAGCGGCGGCCGTCGCGACGGCACGGGGCGGTGGTGGGAGCCCCCTGCCCGCAACCCCCTGGCCGACTTGCTGCGTGAGCACGCGGACGGCGACCCTCTCTTGCGCGATCGCGTCGCGCAGCTGTCGATGGACGAGATGTGCTTTCAGCTGACCGTGCAGCGCGCGGCTGACAGCGCGGCGAGCGGGCAGCGCCCGGGCCCCGAGACCTCCATCTTCAAGCTGTATGGAACGGAGCTGAACCAACGTCGTCACGAGCTCGCCCTCTCCATCCGCGGACCGCAGGCGCTCGGGTGGGAGGGAGACGGATTCTCCCTCGCGGAGCTCCAGCAGACGCGCGACTGGTTACGCTCTCGAGGCAACACCATCGAGGGCGGCACTTCCGAGATCCAGCTCAACGTCATCGCCAAACAAGTCCTCAGCCTTCCAGACTGACCCCCCATGCACCCGCCTCGACCTGTCGCGCTCGCTCTGACCGAAGACCAAGCGATCCTCGCCAAAACGGCGACCGCCTTCGCGGCCGACCGGCTGCCTCTGGCTCGTGTGCGAAAGCTCCGCGAATCGCCCGACGGCCTCGGCTACTCGCGGGAGACGTGGACGGAGATGGCGAAGCTCGGATGGACAGGAATGCCGTTCGCCGAAGGCTACGGGGGATCGGGACTAGGGCTGGCCGAGGTGGTGCTCGTCACGGAAGCGCTCGGCCGATGCCTGGCGCCGGAGCCATTCGTGGCGTCGGTCATGCTGGCCGGGTACGCGCTGGCGCTCGCGGGCAACGACGCGCAGAAGGGCAGCGCCTTGGTACCCCTGGTGGCGGGCGAGAAAGTAGTCGCGCTCGCATTCCACGAGCGCGGGGCGCGATACGACGTTCATCGCATCGCCACGCGCGCGGAGAAGGCGCCCGCGGGGTCCTACCGGATCTCCGGCGCCAAGAGCCACGTCAGCGCGGGGTACAAGGCGGACGCGTTCGTCGTGGCCGCACGCACCTCCGGCGATCAGGGTGACCCCGGCGGGATCACGTTGTTCCTCGTGCCGGCGGACGCTCCAGGGCTCACGATTGCCAAGCAGCACCTCATCGATTCTCGCAACGCCGCGCGCGTGGAGCTCCGCGACGTCGAGATCAGCGAGTCGGCGATCGTCGGGACCGTAGGGGGCGGCGCCAAGGTCCTCGACGAGGTCGTGGATCGGGCGACGGTGGCACTGTGCGGCGAGATGCTTGGCGGCATGTCGGAGGCGTTCGATCGCACCCTCGCGTACCTGAAGGAGCGCACGCAGTTCGGCGTCGCCATCGGCACGTTCCAGGCGCTGAAGCACCGCGCAGCGCGTATGTTCGTCGAGATCGAGCTCGCACGCTCCGCGGTGATGGCGGCGGCCCGCGCGATCGACGGCGACCTACCTCATGCACGCGCGCTCGTCTCGGCCGCAAAGGCGCGCTCCTCGGACGCGTACGTGCACGTGGTCAATGAGGCCGTCCAGATGCACGGCGGAATCGGAATGACCGACGAACATGACATCGGCCTCTTCATGAAGCACGCGCGAGCCGCGGAGATCGCGTTCGGGGACGGCGCGTTTCATCGAAACCGCTTTGCCGCGCAGAGCGGCTTCTGAGTGAGCTGTCGGACGCGCCGCTGGGAGGGGGGCGCGCTCATCGCTCAGGTGAAGCCCGCGACCGCGTGGGGCACGTAAGGCTCCTCGAGCCAGTTTGCCTCCTCGTCGGAAAGCTTCACGGAGAGCGCAGCGACCGCGTCTTCCAGGTGCTGCATTTTCGTCGCTCCGACGATGGGCGCCGCCACTCCCTTTTTCCGGAGGAGCCATGCGAGGGCGAGCTGCGCGTTCGGCACGCCGCGCGCCTTGGCCATGTGATCCACGCGCTCGAGGACGCGCACGTCGGCGGCGTCAGACGAGCCGTAGAGTAGCTTGCCGAAGCGATCGGTCTGGGACCGCGATGTCGACTCGGACGACGCCGCGCCGCGCGCCAGCCGGCCGCGCGCCAGGGGACTCCACGGGATGAGGCCAACGCCCTGGTCCGCGCACAGGGCGTTCATCTCGCGCTCCTCTTCGCGATAGAGCAGGTTGTAGTGGTTCTGCATCGAAACGAAGCGCGTCCACCCGTGTCGGTCCGCGAGGTAGAGGGCCTTGCTGAACTGCCACGCGTACATCGACGAAGCGCCGAGATAGCGGACCTTGCCCGCGCGGACGACGTCGTGCAGCGCTTCGAGGGTCTCTTCGATCGGCGTCCCGTAGTCCCACCGGTGAATCTGGTAGAGGTCTACGTAGTCCGTACCGAGACGGCGCAGGCTCGCGTCGAGCTCCTGAAAGATCGCCTTGCGCGAGAGGCCGACGCCGTTCGGGCCCGCGCTCATCGCGCCGTGGACCTTGGTGGCGAGAACGACGTCTTCGCGTCGGGCCAGGGCTTTGAGGGCGCGACCGGTGACCTCCTCGCTCGCGCCTGCCGAGTAGACGTTCGCCGTGTCGAAGAAGTTGATCCCGACGTCGAGCGCGCGCTTGAAGAAAGGCCGCGCCTCGTCTTCGCGCAAGGCCCAGGGCCAGCGTCGCGAACCGTCGGGCGCGACCTTGTCGGGGTCGCCGTAGCTCATGCATCCTAGACAGATGCGGGAGACCTTGAGGCCGGTGTTGCCGAGTCGTGCGTAGTCCATCGTGTCTCCCGCTACATCGTCGAGCGCTTCGTTCAGCTGCTGGTCTTCTTCCAACCGTCGAGTTCACAGACGCGCGTGAAGAGGTCCTGGACGTTGGGGAACTCGGCGAGCGGAACTTCCAGCTGCTTCGCGTACATCATCGACGACGCAATCGTCAGATCGGCGATCGTCAGGGCGCTACCCACGATGTACCTCTTGCCCTCGAGCCGCTTGTTCAACACGGCGGCGAAGCGGCGAAAGTTATTGAGAGCCTCCTGGACCTTGGCGCCGTCGGGCTCGCCGAGGCCCATCATTCCCTTGAAGACCTTCTCGAAGCCGAGCGTCCCCATCTGGGGCGAGAAGTGCGCGGCGTCCCAGAACTGCCAGCGGGTCACGTCGGCCCGCGCGGCTTCGTCGCGCGGAAGTAGCCCCGAGTCGGGCTTCTTGGAGGCCAGGTACTGCATGATCGCCCGAGACTCGGTGAGGACGAAGTCACCGTCCACCAGCGTCGGTACCGCACCGTTCGGGTTGAGAGCCAGGTATTCGGGGTTCTTGTGCTCGCCCTTTGCGAAGTCGAGCTTCTTCTCTTCGAGCTCGAGCCCCAGAACCGCAGCCGTGAGTCGAACCCGGCGAACATTGGGGGAAAGCGGGTTGTAATAGAGCTTCATCCTCGGCCTCCTAGGCTGCGTAGAAGGCGTCGTCGCGGCGCCGGTGTCAAGAGCGGTAGCGACCCCTCCGCGGGATCGCCGACTTGCGCTATGGCTAGCGGCCTGATGCAACCGAGCGAAGGTACACCGCACGCGAATACGCGAGACCCAGGATGGGCTGCGTCGTTCTTTCGCGAGATCGCGGGCCCTTCGCTGGTGATCGCAGGTGCTTCCATGTGGGGGCTCGAGACGCTCTGGCGGGTCCGGTTGAGCACGAGGTTCGACGCGGACATCCTCGTCTTCCATGAGCACTGGATGGGGCTGCTGCTCACGCTGCCTTTCCTGATCCGGGGGGCGGGTGCCCTCCGAGGCGTGTCGCGCAAGGCGCTCATCTCGATGGTCGCGAGCGGGGTCCTCGGCAGCGCGCTCGGCACTGTCTGCTTCACCGAAGCGCTCACGCTCCTCAACGCGTCGCTCGCAAACCTGCTGCTCAACGTGCAGCCGGTCATCAGCGTGCTCGTCTCGTGGTTCTGGCTCCGCGAACGACCCCTCCCCCGATTCTACCCTTGGGCTGCGGTGGCGCTGGCCAGTGGGGCGACGATGGCGTGGAGTCCAGACGCCGTCCAGGCACCGCACCGCCTTGCGCTCGGGTTGCTGTTCATCGCCGCAACCGCCGTGTGCTGGGGCGCCTCGACGACGTTCGGACGGGCGGCGATGCTCGAGATCGACTTCAGGACCGGAGTGGCGCTGCGCTATCTCGTCGGCGCCGTCGCCACGTTCCTCCTCGCCACGCTGAACGGGAACGTCGGCGAGCGACTCCGATGGTCCGTGCTCGGGACGTCGTCGACGTTGAGAGACATGGCTGGGCTCTTGATCGTCGCAGCCATCACCCCGACGTTCCTCTATTTCGCGGGCCTCGCGAGGACGCGCGCCTCCGTCGCAACCTTCGCCGAGATGGCGCAGACCTTTGCGTCGCTGATCATCACCTGGGGCATCCTCGGAGAGCCCCTCACCCCGCAGCAGATCGCGGCCGGCGCCTGTCTTCTCGCCGCCGTCTTCTTCATCAATCGGTCCGTCGAGGCCCAGACGACGACGCTCGGCGACCCGCCACTGCTGCCCGTCGAGCACGGGTAGCGAATCGACGGCGTAGGCCGACAGAACCCCGCGGATGGCGCGCGGGGTCCCCGGTGTAGAGGGCAGCCTACCTACTCGTAGACTCTCGCCAGCGTCGTGCGGGCGTCGCGCCAGAATTGGTAGACCGTCCACCCGTAGTCGTTGAGCGATCCGCTGATCCCGGTCCGCTCGAACGGATCCAGTCGTATGTTGATGACGATCGGCCAGTCGACCTTGATCGTCGCGTCGAGCCAGCCGTTCGGCTGGTCGATGAATCTGTATTCGTAGTCGCCAATGCGACGGCGCCGAGGGTAGCTTCGGCAAAGTAGTAGATCTCGCTCCTAGCCCACTTCGCGTCCCACGAACCGCGCGTACCGCTCGATCGCGGCGGCAAGCTCGACCTTCTCGGGCGCGCCGAATCGTACGAACAGTTTGGTCGTCACGGAGACCGTAGTCTTCTTCAGGCTGCGCTGCCACGTCCCTACGATGCGACCATCGCGGACGATGACATTCTGAAAGAGTGGGTTACTGCGTGCATCGAGCTTCGACTGATGCCGCGCGTCGAGCAAGACATGGCGATCGACGTACGCGACCACGTACTCGTCGAAGCAAGGCAGAAGGTAGACGGCGCCGTCGTCGCGCACCTTGGTCGGCTTGCGATCCTCGAAGAGGTAGGTCTTTGGTCCGACCACCTCGCGCGCGAGTCGCGGACTCGCGGCCTCGACGCCCTTGCGGGCATCGGCGACCGTCAAACCGGACCACCAGACGTAGTCTTTCATCGTCGCCGGGCCGTGGCTCACGAAGAAGCGGCGGGCGAGCTCCGCGAGCGCGTCGTCGCGGCCAGGTGACGGTGCGGCTCGTGGCATCCGCTCTTCGACGAGCGCGTAGGTGTGATGTCTGCCACGCAGGGGTCCGCTGCAGATCAGGCCCTCGAGCTCCGCGTCGAGCAAGATGTTCCTGCGCCGCTCCGGGCCCACGGCGATCTTCTCCCTCTCGAGGACGTCGCCGAGCTCGTCGCGCGTTCGGTGTTCGCCACCCTCCAGCGCCTTCGCGATGGCGGCTCGGCTGCGAGCGAAGATGGGCCGATCGAGTCCGTACAGGCGGTCGTAGTGCGCGCGTAGCGCATTCACGCGCGGCGCTGTTAGAGCGAGCATCCAGCGCAGGTCCGCGGGCGTCACGAAGTGCCAGGTGGGCCGCAGCACGTGCGTCCGGAGCACCTCGCCCCGGCCGAACGCCTCGTCGAACGCCGCCTCCGTGCATGCCTTGACGCGCTGGCCGACCGCCCACTTGGCCGCGAGGTAGTCCTGGGACTGGACGGCGCCCATCCAGTGCACGGCGTCGCGCGCGCTCTCGAACTTCCGGGCCGCGGGGCACGCCACCCGCTGGGCGCGGAGGCGCCTGAGAGGGATGTCCGACTCCTTCATGCTTCCAATGCCCTTGCGGTCGGCTCGAGACGACCGGGACGTTGGCCGTCCATCCACCACGCCACGAGCGCGAGGTTTCGGGGGCTGACGGACGTCGGGAAGAGAGCGCCGATCTCGACGACGAACCCCTGCTCCTCGAGGTGGGCGGCGCGGTCGAGCAGAACGTACACCTCGAGGACCCGCGCGAGGAGGGCGCGCGGCACGGACAAGCGCCGTGCACTGGCATGCTCTACGCGCGCCCACGACGCGGCCTCGTCGATCGCCTCACGCGATGGCATCGATCGCCCACGAAGGGCGAACGCCCGAGCCACGAGGAGGGAGAGATCGCGCCGCGCGGCACGGCGGTTCAGTCCCTCGATCTCCGCTCCGATGCGCAATGGCGCGTAGGGCTCGGACAGAAGCCGGTTCAGCGCGAGCCTGCGCTCACGCGCGGCGAGGTTGTCGGTACGCGACGCCTCGACCCCCTCGTCGCCGGTAGCGAGGTTGCTCAGGCCCAGCAAGGTCTTCGGCAGATCGAGGGAATCGGTGAGCCCGAGAGCAGAGCAGAACGAGCGTCTCGAGGACTCTCGTCGCTTCTGCGCGCAACAACCGACTAGAGCGAGGCTCGCCCCGCGGAACTTGGCGACGTTCGTGACCATCATGTCGCCGAGCTCGCCGCATGCGTGGAGACCGATGACGCAGTCCCCATCCGAGAGGGTCAGCCCCTCGCGCAGGACATCGGTGACCGTAAACGTGGGGGAAGGGCCGGACGACAGCGTGCGCGCACGTCCGGCGAGCAAGCGATCTCGTTCGAGGCCGACGACGGGGATCGCGAGCTGTCGAGCAAGCTCGCGCGCCAGATGGCCGTGCCCGGACCCCACGTCGACGACACGCGTCGCGCGCATCGCGAGCGGAGTCACGAGACGACCGAATGCGTCGATCTGCGCGCGCTTGCGCGGAGTCTCTCCTCTTCGCGCTGGTCGAGATGCGGCGATCGGTGCCCCGAACTTCGGCAGCGCGCACACTTCCCGCGCGCGTTCGAGGAGCGATCGCAGCCCGGACGGTGTGCGCGCGGGCCAGCGGGCGTCGTGGCCACCGGTCTCGATGGTGGTCAGCTCGTCATCGTCGAGCGACAGCAGAAAGGGGATCCAGGCCCGCGAGACCAGAGCGCGCGGAGGATCGGCGCCATTTCCGGGGCGCGCTTCGAGCAGATCGCGGCTCTCGGCGACGAGCCGCGCCGCCGCCTCCCACCGGGACCGGATCGACCGAGCGGGATCGACGAGGCTCTCTCCGCGCACACCGGGCTTATGCATTGGCTGGCGACGGGAAGCCACTCGAACGATCCGCCGAAGGGCCGCGCAGGTGCTCTTGACGCGGCTCCCATCGATGCATAGAAGTATGTCTATGGGACAAGCCCAGCCCGAGCGTGACCTGAACGACCGGGAGCTCATTCGGGCGCTGAAGGCGCTGGCCGATCCCACCCGCTTTCGAATGGTCCAGGAGATTGCGGAAGCCGGGGAGCTGTCCTGCGGCGCAGTTGCCGAGCGATTCGACGTGTCGCAGCCGACGATCTCTCACCATTTGAAGATCCTTCTCGAGGCGGGCCTCCTGGTGCAACGCACCGAAGGCAAGCACCACTATACGTCGGTCGACAGGGCGCTTCTGGCGACCCTCGTTGCCGTGCTTCCGAAACGTCTCAACGCACCCGCGCCCAGAAAGCGGCGGGCCTGAGCGCCCTCTTTGCGGCGACGGTACCAATCGCCCCACGCCCTCGACATCCACACATTCAAATGTGTCGACATATGTTCGGACAAGGAGAACGCGCATGTCACTCGTTAAATGGGACTTCGACCACGCGCATTCGAGCGTCGACTTCACGGTGCGTCACCTGCTGGTCAGCAAGGTGCGCGGACGCTTCACGAAGTGGACGGGCAATCTCGAGATCGACGAGCAAGATCCGTCGCGCTCTCGCGTCGAGGTGGAGATCGACGTCGCGAGCGTCGACACGCATGAGCCACAACGCGACGCGCACCTGCGCTCCGGCGACTTCTTCGAGGCGGACAAGCACCCGAAGATGGTGTTCAAGAGCAAGCGCATCGAAGAGAAGAGCAAGGACCGCCTAGCGGTCAGCGGCGACCTCACGATTCGAGGCACGACCCGCGAGGTCTTGCTCGACGTCGAGCGCGGCGGAATCGTCGCGAAGGACCCGTGGGGCAAACGGCGAGCTGGCTTCACGGCAACCGCGACGATCAATCGCAAGGACTTCGGGGTGAGCTTCAACCAGGTGCTCGATCAGGGGGGTCTGGCGCTGAGCGAAGAAGTCGTGATCACGATCGAGATCGAAGCGACCGCCGCCGTGGCCACGACAGCCGAGGCTCGATCATGAGCGCCGCGGTCTCGACGAGGGCCGATGCCAGTCGGAAAGAGCGGACGGCCTTGGCCGGGTGGGTCGTAAGCGCCCTGCCCGTGATCGCGCTCGTACTCAGCGCGTCGATGAAGCTGTCGCACTCGCCGCAGGTCGTCGACATCTTCGTAGACAAGTTCGGCTACGCGGAGGGCGCGCTCTTGCCGATCGGGCTGCTCGAGCTCACCTGCGTGCTGCTCTACGTCGTCCCCCGCACGTCGGTTCTAGGGGCGCCGCTGCTCACGGCCTACCTCGGGGGGGCGGTCGCCACGCACGTTCGAGTTGGCGACGTCTTCGTCCTTCCCGTCCTGGTCGGTATCCTCGTCTGGGTCGGCCTCTATCTGCGCGATCCGCGCGTACGCGGGCTCGCCACGCTCCGCGCTGTCGAGACGAGGGTGGGCTAGTCCGACGAGCGGTTACTTTGCGAAGTACGTGGTCGCTCGCTTCTGGCCCTTGCACGTGAGCTTCTTCGTCGAGAGACCTTCCTTCAGAATGCGCGGCATCTCCTTCGCCTGCATACCGAGGGTCGAGCGGATCTCCTCGGCCCGTAGGCCGTCTTTGTGCTTTTTGAGGAGCGCGACAATCTTGTCGAGGGTCGCCTGGATCTCGACGGCCGAGCGTCGGGGCAGCCGTCCGCTCGAGCGCACGGCCCTCGGAGGGTGGACCGCAGAGGGCGCTGCGACCGCGTTCGGAGGGGCGCTTCGCAACGCACGGCCGGTGCCGACTCCGCCGCCAGAGCCCGCGTCGTGGGAGACGAGATCGCGAAGCGAGGCGCCACGGAGGACCTCCACGACCTGATCTACGAAGGAACGGGCGAGGATGTGGATCTGGGATTGAATGTTGGACATCGGGTCGGGATGGTACGCTCTGAGTATCGGACGGCAACTCCCATTAATGGCCTTTGGACCGCAGGCGGCTGGGTCGCGACCCTCCACGCGGAGCGCGGGCGCTAGCGGAGAGTTCTGACGCCGGCCGCGACGAACGCGGCGATGCTCGCAAGCATGATCACGGTGGCCAGAATTGCGTGGCGGTCGATGAAGCGCCCAAGGCCGTTCGAAACTCGCTTCATTAACGTGATGTGGCACTGGATAGGGATGACCCCCTCCGCACGACGCTCGAGGCGCGTGACCATTTCGGCCACGCTTGCGTATCGTTCTGCGGGGTTCTTCGCGAGGCCTTTTCGGAGAAACCAGGTGAGGTCCATCGATATCGACGGCTGGTGTGGATGATTCACCATCCCTGCGAACGGCGTGGGCTCGTGGCTGATGGCATGGATCATCGCGTGCAACGTCGTCTTGTCGGCGAGCGGATGCCGCAGCGTCAAGAGCTCGTAGAAGAGGACCGAAAGAGCGTAGACGTCCGAACGCTCGTCGATCGGTTCTCCGCGCGATTGTTCGGGAGACATGTAGGCGGGCGTCCCGATGAGTTCCCCGCTACGCGTCTGGAAGAGAACACCCCGCGACGCACTCTTAGCGGCTTTTTCCGGAGCAGACGGGCCGGGCGATGAGAGCGCGGCGGGCGGCGGTTCCGGATCGCGGAGGCGCTTGGCAATCCCCCAATCCATCAGGACCACCTCACCATAGGCGCCCACCATGACGTTCGCGGGCTTGATGTCGCGGTGGAGGATCCCCTTCGAGTGCGCGAACGCCACGGCCTCGAGCAGCGATGTGAAGATCTGAACGCGTCGCTCGACGCCGAAGCGGGCGTGCGTATCGCGATCGCCGGCGGCGAGCTTTTCGATGATCGACTCGAGCGTCTCGCCGGCGACGTATTTCATCACGAAGTAGTAGTCACCATTCTCTTCGACGCCGACGTCGTGGATGGGGATGATGTTGGGGTGCTCCAGGCTCCCAATCGTGCGCACTTCTTCTGCGAAGCGCGCGAGGACGGCGGGGGATCTCATCTCGGGGTGCAGTCGCTTGACCGCGACCTCGCGCCCGATGTCGTTGTCGCGAGCACCCACTACTTCGCCGAAGCCCCCTTCGCCGAGACGACGGATGGTCTCGTAGCGTCGCTGCGCGCCGAGGACGAGCCGCGGCTCCGCGCCGTCCATCTCGAATCGCGGCAAGACGGTGGAGCGGGGGAGCGTGACCGAGGGCGACTCTCTCGTTTCCGGCGTGTCAGTCATTGCGAGCGTGGCGCCGAGAGCCACGGACGCGTCGATCGTCGGGTCGTTCACGGCAGGACCTCTTTTCCAGTGTGTCACGAACGGAGGCCGACGTTTCGCGAAGGACGCTCCTACCGTGTACGGAAAGCGCGCTTCTCGGGAACGTCGGCGCGCGACGGATATGCCACTAGTCGCTCGCGTCGTCCGGATCGTCGCTCGTGTTCGCGAGGCGAGGAAAGCGCAAGAGCGGTCCGCGCGGCGCTGCGACATGGCTCGGCAGCGCCGTGGGAGGCGGCGGAGTCGACTCGGGGGCGACGCGAAAGTGATCGCTGATGGCGTCGAGCATCGGGTCGCGGGAACGCCAATCGATCTCATCGTCCTCGAGCATCGCGAGGACCGGACGGCCCCCGGAAAGCTGCACGGCGTAGCCCACACGGACGCCCGTACCGAGAAAGTAGACGTCGCCCCGGATGTCGACCTGAGCCCCACTCATGAACAATGCGGCGAGCTGCCTCGAGTGCTTGCGGAACTGACGCTCGGCAAACTGACCCCGCACGCAATACATGCCGCCATCGCGCTCGATGCGAAAGAGATCGTAGCCTCCCGCGGCCGGGAGATCCTTGAGCAATGCTCCGACGGCGGATGGCTCGAGGTTGGGGCTCTCCGGAAAGACGCGTGCAATGACTCGATACTGCGACGGATCGACGACGACGCGTTTCCACGCCCTCATGTCTCCCGGGCTCAGCGCGAGGGTTCCGAAGATGGCGACGTCGAAGGCCATGGAGAGAGAGTATCGACAACCGCGAGTATGCGAAGAGCTCGTACGAACCGAGGCTCACGAGCGTCGGAGTCGCGCGCACCCTGTGGGGACCTGACCGCCGCGGCTAGAGCGCGCCGAGCCCGATGTACGAGACCATGGGTACACTCGCGGGGCCGGCGAGGGCCGACAGTGACCCTTGGTCGACGTCGAAACGAAAGGGAGCGACGAGGCCCGAGTCCTGATCGGCGGCGTAGAGCCATGTGCCGGTGGGGTCGAAGGCGAAGTCGCGCGGCGCCTGTCCTCCGGCCTTCGTGAAGCCCACGAGCGTCATCTTGCCGGTCGCCGGAGCAATCGAAAAAACGACGAGGCTGTCATCGCCGCGGTTGGAGCCGACGACCCACCGTCCCGATGGGTGCACCCAGACCTCCGCCGCCGCGTTGGTGCCGCTGAATCCGGCCGGGACGGTGCTCTGCGTCTCGATTTCCGTCAGCGTGCCCGCCGTGGAGTCGAAGGCGTAGGCCGTCATCGTGCTGCTGGTCTCGTTGATGAGGTAGGCGAACCGCCCGCTGGGGTGAAAAGCAATGTGGCGGGGACCGGCACCGGCCGCCGTGGAGACGTAGGGCGCCGCGTTGGGCGTCAGCGTCCCGGCGTCTGCGTCGAACACGAACTGGGCGACGTAGTCCGCGCCCTTGCAGGGAACGAAGACGAAGCGGTTGGATGGGTCGGCAACAATCATGTGCGCTTCGGCGCCCGCGGCGCGCATATCGGACGCTGCGGCAATCCGACCGCCGGCGCCGACGGGCAGAACCGCGACCGTTCCGTCCCCGTAGTTGGCGACCAGAACGAATCTCCCCGTGCCGTCTACCGACAGGAAGGCCGGCCCGTTGCCGCCCGACGACACGGCGTCGAGGAACGTGAGCGCCCCGGACATGGGGTCGACCGCGTATGCGCCGACGCGCCCGGTGGCGTTCTCGTCCACCGCGTACAGGGTGGTCATGGCTCCGTTGTGCGCGAGAAACGAAGGACTGGCTCCGAACGCTGCAACGCTTCCGGCAGGCGACAGGGCTCCCGTTGCCGCGTCGACGAAGAACCAAGTGATCGTCGATGCGTAGCCGCCCGCGTACGCGACGAGCCGGACAGGACCGCCGTCGCCGACGGGTGCCGCGACGTCGCCACCCACCGCGGCGACGCTCGCGTCGACTTGCGCCGAACCGTCGGCAGCGTCCGCCGTTCCTTCGTCTGGCTCCCGGCCATCCGGCGGGGACGCGGCGACGTCCGTCTCCCGCGTTGCGCTCGCGTCCGAGACGTCGTCTCCCGGTCCGCCGCAGCCCGCGACGTGAAGGACCGCGACGAGGCCGGCCCCCGACAGGTGACGGCTCACCGCTTCGATCCGAACCGCGCCGCAATCACTCCGTGACGCCCGCATCCGCCGGCGCCGCGTCGACGCTCGCGTCCGCGCCCGCGTCACCGGTCGCGGAGTCCTCGCCCGTTCCCGTGTCACCGCTGACGGTGGCGTCGGTCTCGTCGTCACCCGAGCCCGAGTCGAAGGCGTCGAAGTTGGGCGCCCCCTTCTGGACCGCCGGCGTGAGCGATCGAAGGTAGGTGATGATTCCCTTTTGCTGGTCCGGCTGGATGTCCACCCACCGGTGAAAGTTGTGCCAGGCCTCGTAGTTGACGATGCTGGGGTCGAAGTAGCCGCCGTCCGCGCCGCCCGGAAACTCGCCGCGCAAGATGATGTTGAGGAGATCGTCGTCGCTGAAGCCGCCCGTCTGTTCGGGAGTGTGCGACACGTCCGTGAACGGACCGCCCGTCGCCGTCTCGCCGTGACAGTTCGTGCACGCCGGCATCGCCGGGCCGCCGTCTGCCTCCTCGAGTGGGCTGCCGGTTCCGGGCATGGCTCCGGCCGCGAGGTGCACCGACTTGCCGTCGTTGTATCTCAGGTTTCCGATCTGCCAGTCCGAGTCCGCCGCCGCAGAGATGAAGAGCAGCGACGAACCGCACTTGCCGTCCGTGCTCTTCACGTTGATGGCCACGTTCCCCGCTCGAAGCATCTGAATGAGGACCTCGTTCGGCCGCTCGTCGTCCGACTGCATCCCGACCATCGTGGAGTCCGCGCTCCATGTGACCATGCCGTTCGACCCGCGGACGACCGCCGGAACCTGGAACATGTGCGTGCCGTCGAACGCCGAGTACATCGGATCGAAGGCCACGATCAGGCCGCCGTCTGCGCACGCGACCTTCGGGATCGGCGCAGGGGTCACGGCCACGGGGGGCGGCGCCGTCGAGGAGCTGCATGCCGCCATTTCGACGCCGATCGCGGAGCAACCCACCGCGATGGCGACCGCTACAAGAGGCTTCCTTATGAGCACGATCGACCCTTCCGCGCGCACTATCCCCCGACGGTACCGCACGCCGTATGCGACGTCGAGCCGGCGACGGCGCGCGGTGGCGCGTCTGGCTCCTCCTCGCCGTCGCCCTCGCGGCCAGACTTGCGCGAAACTCCGCGCAGTTTGCGCACGAGCGCGCAGGCCGACGGCGTAGACGTGAGTCGCTGCACGAACTGACGCGACGCGACGCGCGAGACCCGTGCAGAGTGCCGCTCCGGGGGGAGCAGCCGCACATGCCACGACCCCAACGAGGAGGTCGTGCGTGCTAGTCTGTGCAATCGCCTGGAGGGAATCGTTTCATGCCCGCTCGTCTGTCGAACGGTCTGCGTGTCTTCGTAGCGCTTCTGGGCAGCGCAATTCCTCTGGCTCCGGCTCTCGCTTCAGGGTGCGGCACTTCCTCGGACACCCCGGCGGCCAAGCCCCCCATAGTCGACGCAACGGCCCCTGCCGACGTCCGCCTCGTGACGGTCGTGACCGGAGGCGGCGGCGCCGCGTCTTCGTCGTCATCCAGCAGCGGGTCGGGCAATCCGCTCGGCGCCTTGCCCGACGCCGGATCCTCGTCAGGGGGCGGATCGTCCTCGAGCGGCGGATCCCCGGAGTCGGACGACGGATCGGCATCCGACGGTTCCGACGACGGGTCCGATGCCGCCGCCCCGGCCCCCAACTGCCCGAATTACGTCGCTCCGCCATGCGGCGGCCCGAACGGCACGTCGCCCTGCGATCTCCGTTCGAACACCTGCTGCATCACGCTGACCCTGCAAGAGCGCTGCATCCCGGGCGCGACGGCCAAGTGCAACAGCAACGAGGCGACCATTCACTGCTCGAACGCGTGCGATTGCAACGGGGGCAACGTTTGCTGCGGCGTCGCCAACACGCTCGTAGGCGCCGTCCAGACGGTCTGCCAGTCCATCCCCGACGGGGGCCTCTGCAACCCCCACCCCGCGACCAATACGCAGGCCTCCGCGCAGCTTTGCAACGTGTTCGCCGCCGTGCCCGAGTGCAAGAACGGCCAGAATTGCATCGCGCAGACCTGCGAGTACGGGGCGAATCTGAGCATCTGCGGGCTCCAGAGTCAGGACCCCTTCGACTGCACACCACAAGACCAGTAGGTTCGGATCTCGGATGAAGCGCGTCACCCTGACCCTGCTCGGGCTCACGTTCGCATGCGGCGGCGGACAGGTTGCTTCGTCGGGCTCGCCGGGGGAGTCGGCCGACGCCGCGCCCGAGGCGTCGCCGGAAGCGGCTGCCCCTTACGCGGCGGAGTGCGCCAACGCGGCCGTACCCCCCGAGACGATCGAGTGCACGGGCCTGTACTCCGACGTGGCGACCAACCAGTTCGCCCCCGGCGTGCGACCTTATGCTCCCGCCGTTCCGCTATGGGCCGATACAGCGTCAAAGGGGCGGTGGATCTCGTTGCCCGCCGGGACGAAGATCGACGCCACCGATCCGAGCGAGTGGATCTTCCCGGTCGGTACCAAGGTCTGGAAGGAATTCAGCAGAGACGGCCGGCGCATTGAAACGCGCTTCTTCGAGAAGACGCAGCCCGGCTACTGGGTCCGCACGACCTACGCGTGGAACGACGCCGAGACCGAGGCGACCTCCTCTGCAGGAGGCGACATCCCCTTGGGAACCGATGGGGGCACCTACCACATCCCGACGCCCGATGAATGCGACCAGTGCCACCGCGGCAGAACGGATCACCTGCTCGGCTTCGAACAGGTATCCCTCGGTCTTGCGGGCGCGACGGGGCTCACGCTCCCGGAGCTCGTGGCCGAGCAGCTCATCGCGCCAGCGCCCGCCCGAACGAGCCTGACCGTCGGCGACGATGGGACCGGCCTCGCGGCGGCCCCAATGGAGTGGCTGCACATCAATTGCGGCGTGTCCTGCCACAACTCCAACTCCGACTCCACGGCGTACGGATCCGGCATGCTTTTGAGGCTCGACCCCACGCTGCTCGACGGGCGTTCGTCCGTCGATTTCGATACTCGGACGACCACCCTGGGCCAGCTCGCAAACAACCCGATGTGGAGTGGTCAGACGCGCATCGTGCCGGGGGATCCGCGCCACAGTCTCCTCGTGAATCTCATCTCGAACCGAGGAACGAACAACCCGGAGGCCGACCAGATGCCGCCGATCGCAACCTCCGTGGTCGACACGACCGACGTGCTCGGCATCGTCGACTGGATCGCCGCGATGCCCCCGGCCCCGACGGACGCAGGAGGCGCGGCGGATGCCGCGATGCCCCCGGCCCCGACGGACGCAGGAGGCGCGGCGGATGCGGCGGATGCTGCAATGCCCCCGGCCCCGACGGACGCAGGAGGCGTGGCGAATGGCGACGCAGGCGAATGAAGCTGCGTCGGCTCCTGACGCTCCGTGGATGATCCGTTCGCCGAGGGCGCGCGCCTCTTCGACGCCGGCGAGTACTACGAAGCCCACGAGATGTGGGAGCGGCGATGGAAGGTCGCGACCGACGCGACCGAACGGCGCTTCTTGCAAGGCCTGATTCAGGTCGCCGCGGCGTTTCACAAGCTCCTCGTGAAGGGATCCAACGACCCCGCACAGCGCCTCCTTGCCAGAGGTCTCGCGAAGCTCGATGCCTGTCCTGAGCTCGTCGACGAGAGAGGTCTCCGCGCATTCAGGCAGCGGGTGCATGCGTGCGCGGTGGATTTGGCGGCCGGGCGATTCAACGCCGAGGAGGTTCCGAGGATCGGTCCCGGCGTCCCGCAGACTCGGTAGACCCACCCTCCGCGGGTTCCGCCGCGAGGCCAACGGTTTCGAATCGAGCACTCGACAGGCTCGCCATAGCCGGTCACTGACTGTATGTTCAGCTTCATGGACGCGATCCCGAGCCCTATCCAGAGCCTCCTCGACCTCTTCGCCACCGCACTGGTCGAGGTCCGCTTCGCCGATGTCGACGCACAGACGCTGGCGCGCGCCGCAGCCGACGTTCAGGCGGCGTCCGCCGTCGTCGCCACCGCGCAGTTGGCCCTCGACGAAGCGCGCCTGACGCTTCACGAGCGGCAAGAGCTACTGCTCGCGTACGCGCAGCGAGCCATCGCCTATGCGCGGGTCTACGCAGAGAACGACGAGACGCTGAGCGACCGTCTCAGCGCAATCGCTCTTCCCCGGTCCACACGGCGCATTCGAACCGGCGGCGATGCGCTCGTCCTGTCGTCGGACCCACCGGCCGCACCGTCGCGACCGCGCGGACGCCCACGCAAGGTCGCCATGGCCGAGCCGACGGATCGGACCGACCACGCGCTCCTCCTGCCGGAAGCCGGGAAAGGAAGCCTAGCCGCGGATTGACGGACCTCTCGCGCGCCCCATACTGTTTGGCCTGATCATCGGGGGTGGGCGCTCATGCCTGAGTTGACGTCGTTTCATTCGTACGATCCGATCGAGAACATCGTGTACGTCACGTTCCCCCAGGTGCACCTCGAGACCCGGGAGGACATCAGCACCCACTTCGCTTACGCGTACCGGTTCTGGCGCGACCACTGCGGAGGCAGGAAGGCCTACTACGTCGTCGGCTACGACGGCTTCTCTGTGAACCTGCGCGAGAACGAGTTTTACGCGGAGCAGATGCGCCCGCTGGTCGAGGAGTGCGCGATCACGATCGTGCGCTACGGCGGCGACGCCCTCCAGCGCACGGGCGCGCGGCTCTACAACATGAAGCTGCACGCGCCGTCGCGGCTCTACGAGTCGCGCGAAGAGGCCATTGCCGTCGTCCGCGCCCTCAAGTCGGGCGAGATGCGGCTCGAGCCGCAGAGCGGTCTGCGGGTCTGAGCGCCGGGCCACCCCCCTCCGGCGCCGTCTACGCGGAGCTACGCTCGACTAGAGGCGTGGTCTTGAGATCGCGGCCGTCGTCGACGAACTGCTGCATCAGGCGCGCGACGACCTCGTAGCGCGACCGCACTTCGTTCACGATGTAGCGCTCCGCGATCCCGCCGATTCCGAAGACCTTGACCTGCGCCTCACCTTCGAAGTGAAGACGCACCCCGCCGTTCTCTTCGACGAAGCGGGCCAACCCGGTGACTTGCACCGTCTCTCCAGCCGGGTTCTCGACCACGAACGTCGCGCTGCGCGTGGCGGGGTCGAAGACGGTGATCTCCTCGTAGCTGATCGGCTGGCCGTTCAGGAGCTTCTGCACGGCCGCCGGCAACGAGACGCGGGGGATGACGCGGACTCGCCTGCGCTCCTTGCCGTCCGGCTGCGTGACGTGCTCGAGCTGGACGCGCTCCTTGAGCTTCACCGCCTGGGCGACCTCTCCGTTGAACTCCTCCGAGTAGTAGATGCGCCGAAAACTCGGGTAGTCGATCCCCCGGACGACAATCTCCACGACGAACTTCATGGCCTAAGCACTAGCGCCTCCTGCCTGCGCCGAGTAGCGCTATCCGAGTCCTGACGCGCTTGACTCGCCGGCGCGGTGCGTCGACTCTCGCGCACCCCGTGCTTCGACGCATCAGCGACCCCAACATTCGGCTGGTCTACTTCGCCGTCTTCCTGCTCGGCACGGCCTACGGCATCTCGATCGCGGTGACCGCGCTGCACCTGGACGCTCGGGGGTTCACCAAGTCCGAGATCGGCCAGCTGGCGGCGTTCTTTGCGTCCGGGATCGTCGTCGCGTCGCTCCCCGTGGGCGCGCTGCTCAGGCGGTTCTCGGCCAAGACCACGCTGTCGGCGGCGCTCGCTGGCTACGCCGTCACCGTAGGCGTCTTCCCTCTCCTGCACAGCTACGGCGCCATCGCCCTCGCTCGATTCTGCGACGGCGCCTTCTCGGTCGGGATCTGGGTGAGCTGCGAGACGATCCTCTTGATGCGGGCCGACGAGGACAACAAGGCGTACGTCACGAGCCTCTACGCGGTCGCCATCGCCGTGGGATACGTCGTCGGGCCCCTCGCGGCGCGACCCATCGCGCACGCCTTCTCGCTCCAGGCGAGCTTCTTCGTGGCGGCCGTGATCGCGACCCTGTCGGCCGTCGTCGTCGTCACGCGCCTCGATCCCGACCCGCCCGGCGCGCACGGCGAGGCGCAGGTCGAGGGGGACGGCAAGACCGACCGCGATACGGCCGTCCGCCTGATCGGGCGCATCAAGACCTCGTGCTTCGCGACGTTCGCCTACGGCTATTTCCAGGCGTCCGTCGTCCTCTTTTTGCCTCTCTATCTCATCGAGTCCAAGCACATCCCGCGCGAGACCACGATCCTGGTGCCTGCCTTCTTCGCGGCGGGGATGCTCCTCTTCTCGAACGCCGCAGGACGTCTCGGCGATCGCGTCGGTCATCTGCTCGTGATGCGCGCGCTGGGCACCGTCGGCCTGTCGATGATCCTCGCCTTCGTCTTCCTCGACACGTTCCCGCCCATGGCACTGGCGGTGTTCGTCGCGGGGGCGACGCTGGCCTCGATCTCGCCCGTGAGCCTCGCGCTCCAGGGTGTCGTGACGCCCAAGCACGAGTACAGCCGATCGAACTCGATCTACAACGTGTTCTACGCCGCGGGGATGCTCCTCGGGCCCCCGATCTCGAGCGTGATCTTCCGGCACCTCGGGGGCGCGGCGATGCTTTACCACCTCGCCGCCCTTTGGCTCGGGTTCGTCCTCTTCGCGACGCTCTTCGCGGCCGACGACCCCGCGCATGCGGCGCGCGGCCTTCAGCCGGCGACCCCGAAACCTCCGAGCGGGGGGACCCTCTCCCAGGGCGCGCGATCGTCACGCTGAATCGAGAGCGAGCTCGGGTCCGCCCCCCTTGCGCCGCGTGGACGCTTTGCCATCCTCCGGCGCATGGCTCTCGACGAAGCGCGGCCACCCCTGACCGGCGGGTGTCTCTGTGGGAGGGTCCGGTACCGGATCGACGGGCCGTTCGGCCTCGTGACGAACTGTCATTGCTCGATGTGCCGCAAGGCCCAGGGCAGCGCGTTTGCCACGAACGCCTCGGTGGCTCGAAAGGACTTCCAGCTGCTCCAGGGCGAGGAGTTCATCACCGAATACGAATCCTCGGAGGGCAAGCTTCGCTGCTTCTGCCGCGTTTGCGGTTCGCCCGCCTACAGCTACCGCGTCGCCGATCCGGCGAGCCTCCGCGTGCGCTTCGGAACGCTGAACGGTGACCCAGGCGTGCGGGCGATGGCTCACTTTGCCGTCGATTCGAAGGCGCCTTGGCACGAGCTCAGCGACGCGTTGCCGCGTCTCGACTCCGACGGCAACCGAATGCCGTCCACGTAACGTGCATCGGCCTGCAGGGGTCCGCGCGTCACACCGGAGCGTCGACGCGCTTCTTCAGCGCCCATTCACGCAGGCGGTCCGCCGGCCACGCGTTGGCGACGCGATCGGGCCCGATCCAGGCGCGCTCGGCGTTGAGCGCGGCGAAGCGCACGCGATCGAGCTCTGCGGCCTCGTGGGCGTCGCTCGTGAGAACGAACGTGACCTGGCGTTCCCGCGCCCGCCGTAGCGCCTCGACGGACATGTCGAGGCGCGGCAGAGCTCCGTTGATCTCGAGCGCCGTGCCGGTCGCTTCGGCGGCCGAGAAGATTGCGTCGAGGTCCAGATCGATGGGGGGTCGGCCGCCGATCATCCTCGCGGAGAGGTGCCCGATCATCCGGACCGAGGGGTCGTTCATCGCGGTCACGATGCGCTGGGTCTGCGCAGCCCGATCGAGCTCGAAGTGGTCGTGTACCGAGGCCAGGCACCAGTCGAAGCCGCGCCGGAACTCCGGGTCGTAGTCGAGCTCCCCGCGGGGCCCGATGTTGAGCTCGATGCCGTGCAGGAGCCGCAGCGAATCGCCGAGCTGCGCCTGGATCGCGCGCACCTTCGCGCGCTGCTCGAGGAGGGCGTCGCGTCCGACTCCGGACACCGTACCCTCCGCATGATCGGTGATCGCCAGGACCCGGTGCCCTCGCTCCTTCGCCGCCGCGACCACCTCTTCGAGGGTCGACTTCGCGTCACCCGACAGCGACGTGTGCACGTGGAAATCGCCGATCACGGTGCCGATCGGACGCGGGAGCGTGCCCTTCTCCGCGGCCTCGATCTCGCCGGCGTCTTCGCGCAGCACCGGCGGGATCCAGGCCAGGCCAAGCGCCTCGTAGATCTGCTCCTCGGTCTCGCTCGCGACCACCTTGCCCCCCTCAATCTCGGAGAGCGCGTATTCGTTGAGCGTCCAGCCACGGGCGAGCGCGCGCATGCGGAGCTTGATGTTGTGGCCCTTCGACCCCGTGAAGTAGAGACGCGCCGCGCCGAGCTGGTGGGCAGCCACCACACGCAGGTCGATCTGCGTCCCGCGATGCGTGACGACGCTCGTCTTCGCCTCGCCGCGGACCAGGACCCGGTCCACGACGTTCATCGTGACGAGCGCTTCCATCACGGGCTCCGCCAGGACGGCCGCGACGACGATGTCGACGTCGCCAATCGTCTCTGCGAAGCGGCGCAGCGATCCGCAGTACGAAGCGTGCGTCACGCCCGGGACCTCGAGCATGCGCGCCAAGATGCGCGTGGCCAGGGGTAGCGCCACGGAGATCGGCGTTCGCCCGACCGCCCCCTGCGCGTCGAGGCGGCCGAGCGACTCGGCCAGCTTGTCCTCCGACTTCTGCCCGAAGCCCTTGAGCGCGCGGAGCTTGTGATCGGCCAGGACTCGCCTCAGATCGTCGATCGACTGAACGCCGAGCTCCGCGCGCAGGCGCTTGAGCGCCTTCGGCCCAAGGCCCTGGATTCGCAGGAGCGCCACGACGCCCGGAGGGTGTTTCCCGCGAAGGTCCTCGAGCTTCTGCACCTTGCCCGTATCGAGGAGCTCCCGGATCTTCGCCGCCGTGCTCTTGCCGATGCCGTCGATCTTCTCGAGGTCCTTCGCGGTGAGGCGGGAGAGATCGGAGGCCTGCGCTTCGACGCCCTGCGCGGCGCTCTCGTAGGCTCGCACCCGGAACGACTGCGGGTCCCCCTCTTCGAGCATGGTGAGCTCGGCGAGCTCGCGAAGCATGTCGAGGATGTCTTGCTTCGGATCGGCCATGACGACTGGTGTAGCCTCGAGGGAGCGCGTAAGAAAGAGCCAGGGCCACGGCAGGGGATGGCTCTCGTGTGCACCTCGGTTGCATCCTGACGTAAGCCCCATGCGCCTTCACCTCGTCGACGGCACGTACGAGCTCTTTCGCGCGCATTTCTCGCGGAGACCCCCGCACGCGCCCGGCGGACGGGACCTCAAGGCCACCGTAGGCCTCGCCTCGTCGATGCTGGCCCTGCTCAGCGACCCGGCGGAGAGCGTCTCGCACGTCGCGATCGCGTTCGACAACCCGATACGGTCGGTCCGCAACGACTGGTACGAGGGGTACAAGACGGAAGAGGGAGTGCCCGCGGAGCTCCTCGAACAGTTCGACCTCGCGGAAGACGCGGCTCGCGCGCTCGGAATGGTCGTCTGGCGGATGGACCGCTACGAAGCAGACGATGCGCTCGCGACGGGCGCGGCCCGCTGGCGGGGCCAGGTCGAGCAGGTGCGCGTGCTCACGCCCGACAAGGACCTCGGACAGACGATCGTCGGACAGCGCGTCGTGGTCGTCGATCGCCTGCGAAACCGCGTCATCGACGAGGACGAGCTCCTCCGATCGCGCGGGATCCGGCCCGCCAGCGTGCCCGATTGGCTCGCCCTCGTCGGCGACGCCGCCGACGGGTATCCCGGGCTCGCGGGGTTCGGCGAGAAGACCGCGGCCGCGCTGCTCCGGGCGTTTGGACACCTGGAGGCCATCCCGAGTGACCCGCGCCGGTGGCCAGCCGGGATCCGCCAGGTGGACCGTCTCGCCGCCACTCTCGCTCGAGAGATGCCGCTCGCGCTCCTCTATCGAAAGCTCGCCACGCTCATCGACGACGTGCCGCTGGGCGAGACGCTCGAGGACCTCGCGTGGTCCGGCGTCCCCCGCGAATCCTTCGAGGCGTTCTGCGATCGCGTCGAATCGAGCGGCTTGCGAGAGCGTCCCACCCGGTGGAAAACCCCATAGAGCGGCCTCGTTTCGGGGCGGAGCTCGCCGGTGACGTCCGGGCGCTACTCGTACATCACGTATTCGGGCTTCGGCGAGAGCGAGAGGACCTCTTTCGGCGTCATCAGCCGGTTTCCCCCCCGGCTGTCCTCGTCGAAGAAGAGCTTGAAGCCGGGGTGGACGCCGTGCCGGATCGTCGTCATGAGGTAGTCGTAGGTCTCGATCTTCGAGTGCACGGGCCCGAGCCCGTCGACGCTCTTGATGAACGCAACGCCGGGCAACGGCTTCAGCTCCACCTCGTCCTTGAGCACGCCGCGGTTGACTTGGTGGAACACCAGCGCCTTTTCGGGCAGGTTGCCGTCGGCGACGAGGCCCGAGAGGTAGGCCGCGACGTCGTTGATCGTTGCACCGTCCGTCTGGCCGTAGAACTTGCCCGGACGCTGCTTCGGCTTCATGGCCCATTCGGGATCGAGGGCGACGCCGACGTCGGGCTCACGAAGGTACGACTCGAAGCTCTTGACCTCGGTGAGAAAGTCCGACTGCCCGGGCTGGATATTGAGCAAAAGGAGCGCCTTCGACTTGCGGGCCGCGTGCAGATAGAGGTCGACGATCGAGTTGTCGACGCGGCGCCGGTACTTGCCGTCGGGGCCGGCCCCCGATTGCACCACCACCGCGATGAGCTCGAACACGGGCAGCAGCGGGCGGCCCTGCGCGTACGGGGCCGCCTTGGCCTCGAGCTCCTTCGTTTCCTTGGGAAAGTTCCCCTGCAATTCGCCCAGTTCCGGCGCGCCGGGGGTTCCACAGAACCCCACGAGCCGGTAGTCGGGGAAGAGCTTGCGCCCGCCGCGAGGGAGCTCCTTGGGGGGCGCCGGCGGCGCGGGGGCCGGGTCCGCCTCGTTCCGCGTCACGGCGGCGGCCTCTCCTCCCTCTCTCGCCGCATTCGCGCTCGAGGAACTGGCCGGAGGCAGGGCGGGCGCACACGCCGCGAGCGCCGACACCATGGCGACGAGGGCCAGGATGCGCGCGGTTCGTATTGGTCCTTCGCTGACGGGACCCACCGAGGACGACTCCTCGGGCGCCTCGCGACGGGCCCCGTGCGGGGCCGATGCGAATGCGTGCATCATGCCTTGCATTGTATATCGACGCCCGGGCCGGACTTCACATTTGTTGCGCGCACCGAATGATTGTTGCCGGCGCTCCTTGCGCGCACGCCCACGCTGAAATCCTCACGGGGGGGACGCCCTTCCGGGCTCTCGTGCGGCCGTGTGGCGAAGATGTACACGTTGGCGCGGTATCCTTCGCGCGAGGTCGCAGAGCCCTCGGCATCGCCTCGGACGGGTTTTGCGAACTCGCGGCCTAGAAACCACCGAGACAAAGCGGTAAATTCCGCCTATGCGGTCGTGGGCCTTCGGCTTCGGTGTCGTCCTCGGCCTCGGCCTCGTGGCGTGCCGCGGGGCCCATTCGGGTGCGATCGCCACCGCGCCCCCGGTGTCCGTGCCGGCACCTCCCCCGACCGTCGAGGGCCCTGTCGTGTGGCCCGCCGCGGCGCCACGCGCGGATGCGTCGCTTCTTGCGCGCAAGCTCCTCTTCGGGGCGGTCGATCAATCCAGCGTGAAGATAAGCCCCGACGGCCAACGCATTGGCTGGCTAGGCCCTGCGGGGGGGGCGCTGAACGTCTGGGTAGCGCCGGCCGACGACCTCACGAAGCCGCAGGCCGTCACGCAGGTCACCGGAGAAAACATCCGCGCCTGGTGGTGGGCGTTCTCCGGCGATCGGCTGCTCTTTGCGCACGACAAGAACGGCGACGACAGCCTGCATCTCTATGCGGTCGACCTGAAAAAGAACGAGACGAAGGACCTGACGCCCGTGGACGGCGTCTTCGCCGAGCTCGTGGCCCTGAGCCCCAGACGCCCCAAGGAGGCGCTCGTCGGCATCAACGACCACGGCAAGAAGCTGCGCGACGTCTATCTCGTCGACCTCACGACGGCGACGCGCAAGCTCGTGCAAGCGAACGACGGCGGCTATGCAGCATGGACCGCCGACGACGATCTTCACGTCCGATACGCGACGCGACGCAACGCGGACGCGAGCGTCGACATCCTCCAGCCCGGCCAGCCCGGCCGGGGCAACGCCGGTGCGAAGTGGACGGTCTTCGAGCACGTGGACCCGGGCGACGCGCTCACGGTCGAACCGGTCGGCTTCGACAAGACGGGCAACACGCTTTTCCTCAAGGACAGCCGCAACCGCGACACGAGCTCTCTCGCCGCGGTCGACACGAAGACCGGCGCCGCGACGCTGGTTGCGGAGAACGCGCAGGCGGACGTGGGCCCGGTGCTGCTCCACCCGATCAACAAGACCGTCGAGGCGGTGTCGTTCGACTACGACCGACCGACCTGGAAGGTCGTCGATGCCTCCGTCGAAGGCGACTTCTACTACCTGCAGACGTTCGGCGACGGGTCGCTCGTCGTGACGAGCCGTTCGCTCGATGAGCAGCGATGGCTGGTCGCCTTCACCCACGGCGACGGCCCGACGCACTATTACAGGTACGACCGCGACCCGGACATCCCGGGCAACCCGGGGAAGGCCACGTTCCTCTTCAGCGGCCAAGACGGCCTCGAGAAGGCGAAGCTCTCGTCGGTCAGCCCCGTGATCATCAAGGCGCGCGACGGGCTCGACCTCGTCAGCTACCTCACGGTTCCCTCTGCGGCGGATCCGCGGAGCGAGGGCCGACCGCAAAGCCCTCTCCCGACGATCCTCTGGGTCCACGACGGGCCGGCAGCGCGAGCTTCGCTCGAATACAGCCCGGAGCAGCAGCTCCTGGCCAGTCGCGGGTATGCCGTTCTCAGCGTGAACTATCGCGGTTCGACCGGCTTCGGGACCAAGTTCCTGAACGCCGGCAACCTCGAGTGGGGCGGCAAGATGAACGACGACCTCGTGGATGCCGTGCGATGGGCGGTCGACCAGAAGATCGCCGATCCCGCAAAGGTCGCCATCGTGGGCGCAGGCTACGGCGGCTACGCGGCCCTCGTCGGGATGGAAACGAGCCCCGACACGTTCGCGTGCGGCGTCGACCTGGGCGGCCCTTCGAACCTGCCGGCGTTCGTCGCGACCTCGGCGCCCGATCCGCGTGTGGAGAGCGAGCCGCTCGACAGGCAAGTCGGCGACTGGCGAACGGACGAAGGAAAGAAGCTGCTCGAAGCGCGGTCTCCCGCCTCGCGCGTCGAGGCCATCAAGAGCCCGCTGCTCATCGGGCAGGGCAAGGACGATCCGCGCGTTCGCGAGGCCGACACCGCGGCGTTCGTCGCGGCGCTCAAGGCCAAGCGCGTCCCCGTGACCTACGCGATCTTCGCCGACGAGGACCACGGCCTGGACGAGCCGGCGAACCGCACGAGCTTCAGCGCGCTCACCGAGATCTTCCTCGCGCAGTGCCTCGGGGGGCCGTATCAGCCCATTGGCGACGACATCACCGGCTCGACGATGACCGTTCCCATCGGCGCGCACCACATCTACAGCCTGCGCACCGCGATGGGTGTGAAGTAGGTCTACGGCCACGAACGGTGCGTAAAGACTGAATAAAGTCTCGCTGTCGATCGAGACCGGATCCGAAATGCGAGGCGCGCGAGTCCCTGAGCGACGGCCGCACGACCGGTGACCGTACCATGACGTCGGCGAGCGCCGGCAGGGCCGCTCGACGCTCGCGCCAGGACGCGGCTTGTCCTCGGGCTCTCCGCAGCGGCGGGCGGGCGTCGCTTGGCGTCCGAGTTGCTCTCGGGGGGGGCATGAACTCCGAACATCGACCCGAACTCGCGCGAGCGTTGACGCAAGCTCAGCGCGAGGAGCTCCGGCAGACCCTCGAGGCGAAGCGGGCGCAATTGCTGATGGCCCTCCGCGCGCACGAGGACTCCGAGGAAGAGCGCGACGACCAGCCTCTCGAGAGAGAGCCCGGCGACGCAGCCGACCTGGCTGGGTCGGCCGTCGAGGACAACGATCGCATCGCCTTGGCGGACCACAATCTCGAGCTGCTCGAGGAGGTCGACCACGCACTCACCCGGCTGGACGCAGGGACTTACGGGCTGAGCGAGGAGAGCGGACGTCCCATCCCCTACGAGCGGCTCCGCGCCGTGCCGTGGGCGCGAACCAATGCCGACGAAGCCGAGCGCGAAGAGCATGCGTCCCGTAGCGGTAGCGCTCGCTGATCGTCTCTGTACGCGCCGAGCGCGGTCGACTAGCGTCGGCCACGTCATGGTGGACGCCGCGATCGAGCCGGAGAGAACGAAGGCGGAGATCGACGCGGGCGAGCTGCCTTGGGGCTACGGAGACAACCGGATCACCGTGATCGTCCGTGACCCGGACTCGGCCTACCTCTACTGGGAGTTCGACGACGAGGCGATGGTCGCCGCGCGATCGCGTCTCGGCGCCGGTGGAGACCGCGGCTGGTGCAATCTGCGAATCTACGACACGACCGGCCGGGAGTTCGACGGCACCAACGCGAATGACTACTTCGACCTGACCGTCGATCGGGCCGACCGCGAGTATTACCTCATGATCCGCCGGCCCGGGTCGTCGATGCACGCCGAGGTCGGCATCAAGACGGAGGAGGGATACTTCCAGCCCATCTCGCGATCGGGCCGCGCCGACTTTCCGCGCAGCGCCCCCTCGCCGAACACGACGCTCGAGTGGATGACGATCACGAGCGACGACGCCCCTCCGTGCGCGGCGCCGTACGTCTCGCGCTACGCCGGGCCCGAGCCGCCCCTGCCGGGACGCTCGGGAGCCGGGTACATCGACGCCTGGCGAGCCGGGTACGCCCCGTCGACGGAAGCAGGCGAGACGGCGCGCGAGGGTTCGCCCTCCAGCGCTTCGAGCTGGCGGTCGATCGACCGCGTCGTGCACGTCGAGCGCTGGTGGAGCGTCGACGAGTGGCGCGCCGAATGGCGATCGGGCCTGCGGTTTCTCGGATGGCAACACTTCGACCCCCAACGCGTGGCCATCGAGTGGCTCGGCGAGTCGCCGGCGCACGTGGATGTCGAGGGGGGCGAGATCGTGGCCTATGGGCCGTGGCGACTGTCGATCCGCGCCTTCGAGACGGAGGGCGGCCGGCGCGTGCTCTCGACCTGGTCGATGCACTGGGTGAGAGCGTCCACGCCGCTCATCGAGCGCTGGGAGCGCCTCACGGAGCGTCGCGTCGTTTCGGGCTGGGAGCGTGAGCACGTCGTCTTCGGTGCCTCGGAGCAATACGCGGTGCCGGCGCGAGGCGCGAGCGAGCTCCTGCAGCTCGGGGGTTCGGAGCGGCTCTGGCTCGGCGGAAGCGAATGGGTCGCCGGGGGAGCCTCGGAGACGCTCTGGTTCGGGGCGAGCGAACGCCTCGGCGCCAGCGAACGCCTCGGCGCCAGCGAACGCCTCGGCGCCAGCGAACGCCTCGGCGCCAGCGAACGCCTCGGCGCCAGCGAACGCCTCGGCGCCAGCGAACCTGCAGCAATGACCGGTTCGCGCGGCGGCGAGGCGCAGGGGGCGCGCGAACGCTGGGGCGGGCGGCTGGGCGAAAAGGAGAAATGAACGTGCCCCGCGGCTACATCGCCCTGGTCCTCCATGCGCACCTGCCTTTCGTGCGTCATCCCGAGGCTCCTTCGTACATGGAGGAGGAGTGGTTCTTCGAGGCCATCACCGAGACGTACGCGCCGCTCCTGCTCGCGTTCGAGAGGCTCGGGCAAGACGGGATCGACTTCCGCCTCACGATGAGCTTCAGCCCGTCGCTTCTGTCGATGATGACCGACGACCTGCTGAAGGAGCGCTACGCGCGCAAGATCGACTCAGCTCCTCGAGCTGGCCGAGAAGGAGGTCGACCGGACCTGGCACGAGCGATCGCGCCTGCCACGAGCTGGCGAAGATGTACCGCCAGCGCTTCTACGAGATCCGCGACTGCTGGCGGCGCTACGACGGGGACCTCGTTCGCGGCTACCGTGCCCTGCAGGACGCCGGCCGCCTCGAGATCATCACGTGCACGGCAACGCACCCGTTCTTCCCGCTGCTGGATCGCAACTGGGCGGCGTTCCGGGCGCAGGTCCACACGGCGGCCAGCGTCTACGAGCGCCTCTTCGGCCGGCGATCGCAGGGGATGTGGCTCGGCGAATGCGGATACGTGCCGGGCGTCGACGAGCTGATGCGCGAAGAGGGCATTCGCTTCTTCTTCGTCGACACCCACGGCGTCCTCTTCGCGGACCCGCGTCCGCTCTACGGCGTGCACGCCCCCGTCTACTGCCGGTCGGGGGTCGCGGCGTTCGGTCGCGACATCGAGAGCAGCAAGCAGGTCTGGAGCGCCCAGGAGGGCTACCCGGGCGACCCGAACTACCGCGACTTCTACCGCGACATCGGCTTCGATCTGCCGTTCGACTACATCAAGCCGTACATCCACCCGGCGGGCATCCGGACGTTCACGGGCATCAAGTACCACGCGGTCACGCAGCCGCTCGATGGACGGCAAGCGCCTCTACGACCCGCACCAGGCGTACCTTCGCGCGGCCGAGCACGCGGGCAACTTCATGTTCAATCGCGAGAAGCAGGTCGACCATCTGCGCTCGAACATGGACCGTCGGCCGATCGTCGTGGCGCCCTACGACGCGGAGCTCTTCGGGCACTGGTGGTACGAGGGGCCGATGCTTCCTCGAGCTCTTCTTTCGCAAGCTCCAGTACGACCAGGGCGTCGTCGCGCCGATCACGCCGAGCGGCTACCTGCGCGAGTACCCGACCAACCAGGTGGCCACGCCGTCGCTCTCGTCGTGGGGCGAGAAGGGCTACGGCGACTACTGGTGCAACGGCAGCAACGCATGGGTCTACCGCCACCTGCACAAGATGGCCGAGCGCATGGTGGAGCTCGCGCACCGGCTGCCCGACGCGCGCGGGCTCGAGCGACGCGCGCTCGATCAAGCGGCGCGCGAGGTGATGCTCGCGCAGTCGAGCGACTGGGCGTTCATCATGAAGACGGGGACCACCGTGCCCTACGCCACCAAGCGAACGACGGAGCACGTGAAGCGGTTCACGCGGATCTACGAGGCGCTCGTGGGGCGGGGCACGCTCGACGAGGCATGGCTCGAGGAAGTCGGGCGGCGCGACAACCTGTTTCCCGAGATGGACTACCGGCTCTACGGCACGTGATCGCGCGTCTCGAGTAGCGACGCGGCAGGGTCGGTCTCGAGCGTGCCCATCGGGGCACACCGGATGCACCCCGCCGGCGCATGCAGATAGAAAACGCTCGAGAGTTCTTCGGAACCCTGGCGGCTCACGGCCACGATCCGCGGCTCGTCCACGCCTCGGGCACGTGGCAGTTCGACGTCGACGGCGCCGGCACCTGGACGGTCAAGGTGGACAAGGGCGCGCTCACCGTGGCCGAGGGGCCCCCGCCGGAGGGTCCGACGGCGCGCCTGAACATGTCGGAGGCCGAGCTCGTGCGACTCGCCGACGGCGAAGGTCACGAAAACCCGCTCAGCGGCATGCTACGCGGCGCCGTCCGCGTTTACGGAGACCTCGCGTTCGCCCAGCGACTCCTCGCGATCATGCCCGTACCCGACGACTGGAAGGAAGCCCGATGAGCACCAACACCATCTCGATTCTCGAAGGCAACACGTTCGTCGTCAGCGATCGGCGCGGGGACATCGAGGGCTCGCCGACCGACACGCAAGGCTTCTTCGCCGACGACACGCGCTTTCTCTCGCGCTGGGTGCTGACGGCGAACGGGATTCGCCCGTCGGTGCTCTCGACCGACGACGTGCAGTACTTCGAGGCCAAGTTCTTCCTCGCGCCGAGCAGCGGCACGATCTACGTCGACGTCGACATGTCGATCATGCGAAAGCGCGTCGTCGGGCGCGGCTTCGTCGAAGAGATCATCGTCGAGAATCACTCGGCGTTTCCGAAGGAGATGGATCTGAAGATCGAGGCGGCGTCGGACTTCGCCGATCTCTTCGAGGTCAAGGACCAGCTCAAGAAGAAGGGCGAGTACTACCGCCGCGTCGAGGACGACACGCTCGTGCTCGGGTACAAGCGCGACACCTACCTCTGCGAGACGCGGATCAAAGCCCCGGGCGCGACCTTCAACGAGGCGGGCCTGCGCTACCGGTTCACCCTCGAGCCCCACGCCGAGTGGTCGACGAGCATCGACGTCTCGATCGTCAGCGCGATCGAAGCGCTCTCGGCTCGGCAGGCCGCCAGGTGGGGCGCGGGGCAGGATCGCGCGCGGCAACTCCGGGTGGAGCAGGCGCTGGCGCTCTCGCCGCGCGTGCGCACCGACTGGCTGCCGCTCATCCAGACTTACCAGCGGAGCGTCATCGATACGGCGGCGCTGCGGTTCTTCCCGCTGCTCGATCCGACGGGCGCGATGCCCGCGGCCGGGCTGCCGTGGTTCATGGCCGTGTTCGGGCGCGACAGCATCATCATGAGCCTCCAGATGCTCCCGTTCGTGCCGCAGCTCGCCGCGACCACGCTCAAGGTGCTCGCCACGCGCCAGGGGACGCGCGTCGACGGGTTCCGCGACGAGGAGCCCGGGAAGATCCTCCACGAGTCGCGCCTGGGCGAGATGACGGCGTTCACCGAACGCCCGCACTCGCCGTACTTCGGATCGGCGGACGGGACGCCCCTCTTCCTCGTTCTCCTCGATGAGTACGAGCGGTGGACCGGCGACGCAGACCTCGTACGTCAGCTCGAGCCGAAGGCGCGCATGGCCCTCCGCTGGATCGACGAGTACGGCGATCGCCAAGGCAACGGGTACATCTCGTACGAGCGCCGCGAGGAGACGGGCCTCGACAACCAGTGCTGGAAGGACTCGTGGAACTCGATCCTCTTCCGCGACGGCACGCTGTCGAAGCTGCCGCGCGCGTGCTGCGAGATCCAGGGGTACGCGTACGACGCGAAGATGCGCTGCGCCCGGCTCGCGCGCAAATTCTGGAACGACCCCGCGCTGGCCGACCGCCTCGAGCGCGAGGCGGCCAGCCTCAAGGCACGCTTCAACCGCGACTTCTGGATGCCCGATCGCGAGTGCTACGCGCTCGCCATCGACGGGGACCTGCGCCAGGTCGACTCGATCACGTCGAACATCGGCCACCTGCTCTGGAGCGGGATCGTCGATGACAACAAGGCGCCGCACGTCGTGCGCCATCTGATGGGCCCGAAGCTCTTCTCCGGGTGGGGCATCCGGACGATGGCCGAGGGAGAGGGCGGCTACAACCCGATCGGGTACCACGTCGGCACGGTGTGGCCGCACGACAACTCGCTCATCGCCTGGGGCCTGAACCGCTACGGGTACCGCGAAGAGTCGTCGATGATCGCGTCGGGCATCCTGCAAGCCGCGAAGTTCTTCAACTACCGGCTGCCGGAGGTGTTCGCCGGGTACCCGCGAAGGCAAACGCACTTCCCGGTCGAGTTCCCGACGGCTTGCAGCCCGCAGGCATGGGCGACGGGCGCACCCGCGCTCTTCATCCGCACGATGCTGGGGCTCGAGCCGCGGGGCAATCGCCTCACGGTCGACGCGTCGCTGCCGCCGCACATCGAGTGGCTCGAGGTCTGCGGGATCCCCGGTCGCTGGGGCACGACCGACGCCGTGGGACGCCGGCCGACGGCACCCTCGGCCACCGCGGCAGAACAAGCCGCCGCCTCGGCCGAGGAATAACTACGCGCTCTTTCGCTCGGCGCGGCTCTCGTCGGGGCTGCCCCTTCGCAGGGGACCGGTGATGAGCCGCGCGCCGCGATCGTACGAGACGAACGACCACGCCCACTGGAAGAGGACGATCAGACGGTTGCGAAAACCGATGAGGAAGAGCAGGTGCAGGACCAGCCAGGCGAGCCAGGCCAGCGGCCCGGAGAGCTTGAGCGTCCCGAGGTCGGCCACGGCGGCCGAGCGGCCAATCGTCGCGAGCGACCCCTTGTTCTTGTATCGAAACGGCAGCGTGGGCTCGCCGCGGATCGCGCGCAGAACGTTCCGGCCGGCGTGCCTCGCCTCCTGCATGGCGGCGGGCGCGACCGCCGGGACAGGCGCCCCCTCCTGAACGAGGGCGGCCAGGTCCCCGACCACGAAGACCTCGGGATGGCCGGCGATCGAGAGGTCGGGACTCACCGGGACCCGACCCGCGCGATCGAGCGGTACGCCAAGGGCGCGACCGAACCCCGAGCCGGCGACGCCTGCGGCCCAGAGCACGGTGCGCGTCGCGATCCGTTCGCTTCCTACGGCCACCCCTTCCGCGTCGATCGCCGTCACCTTCTGGCCGGTCCGGACGTCGACCCCGAGCCTCACGAGCTGCTTGCGTGCCTTCTCGCTGAGCAGAGGGGTGTACGGGGGCAAGACGCGATCCGAGCCCTCGAGCAGGATCACTCGAGCCTGCGCCGGGTTGATGTGCCGGAAGTCGCGCGCCAGCGCGTGGTGCGCGATCTCGCAAAGAGCGCCTGACAGCTCCACGCCGGTCGGCCCCGCCCCTACGATCACGAACGTCAGCCACGCCTCGCGCTGCGCCGGATCCTTCTCCCGCTCGGCCAGCTCGAAGGCCGAGAGGACGCGGCGGCGGATCTCGAGCGCGTCGCCGATGGTCTTCAGGCCGGGAGCGAACGCGCTCCACGCTTCGTGCCCGAAGTAAGAGTGCCTCGCCCCGGTCGCCACGATGAGGTGGTCGTAGGGCAACGTCCCCTCGTCGAGGAAGACGACCTTCGCCGCCAGGTCGACCGCCCGGGCTTCGGCCAGGAGCACCTCGACGTTCTTCTGGTTTCGGAGGATGCGCCGGATCGGGACCGCGATGTCGCTGGGGTTCAGCGCCGCGGTGGCGACCTGGTAGAGGAGCGGCTGAAAGAGGTGGTGGTTGCGCCGGTCGACCAGCGTCACCTCCACGCGAGCGCCCGACAGCTCCCTCGCGGCGTTGAGGCCGCCGAATCCGCCTCCCACGATGACCACCCGCGGCGTGTTCGACATTGGCGCCTGTCCTCGAGACTGGTGCTTTCCCTCTCCGAACATAGGGCCGAGCGCGTGACGGGGAAGACCTTCTCACGTTGCCCGCTCACGTCGCGAACGTTTCGGATCGCAAGCTCCTTGGGCCGCTCGCGACCCTCGGCTAGATTCTCCGCCCTCGTGAGCAAGAGCCGAGGCGGGGTGCTGTTCGTCCTCGTGACCGTGCTCCTCGACACGCTCGGAGTGGGGCTCATCATCCCGGTCGGCCCCAGGTTGGTCGGGAGCTTCCTCGGCGACGATCTGCGGGCCGCGTCCCGCACGTTCGGGATCCTCGTCGCGACGTATTCGCTGATGCAGTTTCTCTTCGCGCCCATCCTGGGCGGACTGAGCGATCGCTTCGGGCGGCGGCCCGTCATCCTCTTGTCTCTCCTCGGCGCCGCCGCCAGCTACGTCCTGAGCGGCCTCGCGCCGGCGCTCGCGTGGCTGTTCGTCGGGCGCGTCATCGCCGGCATCACGGGCGCAAGCTTCCCTTCGCGCTCGGAGGGCTCGCCGGACCCGCGACGCAAGCGATCATCACGCGCGAGGTCGGCCCGAGCGAGCAGGGCGAGCTCCAGGGATCGATCAACAGCCTGTCCGGGCTCACCGCGATCGTCGGTCCACTCGTCGGAACGGCCCTGCTCGCCCGCTTCGCTCCGGAGTCGGCGCGCCCGCACATTCCCGGCGCCCCCTTCCTGGCGGCCGCGAGCTTCCTGGGGCTCGGCCTCGTGCTCGCGCTCCGGCTCTTCGCGCGCGGGCTGGCGGCTTCTTCCCGCTAGTCCTTCGGCGTTCCGACTTTGATACCGCAGTGCAGGCAGCGCTGGGCGAATCCGTTGTGGTAGAGGCCCTTGCGGCAGAACCGCTCGGCGCACTGCGGGCAGCGAAAGCGCTCGGCGTGGACGGAGAGCGGAACGATCGCGAACGCGACGATCGCGATCGCCGTGACCGGGAGGCTCGGGCCCACGCGGGTCATCACGAGGACCGGCCAGATGACCGCCATCGGGAGCGCGACCAGGCTCGCGGTCAACCACAGCCGTCGTCGCCTGAGATCGGACCATTCGACCAGGTAGGGGTCGGGCGGCCTCGGTACAGGGGCGCGATAGGGCGAGTGCGGCTCGTTGGCCATGCCCCAGGGTAACTCGCGGTCACGAAGCGATGCTGTCCGCACTTTGCGAACGGTCATCGCAATATGCCGACGTGTCGTCGACGCTTCCTGTCGCTGCCGCGCCCGAGCGCACCCTCGCCCCCATCGGGATTCCGTAGGCGGATCCAAGGATTCCAGCCGCGCGTACCGTTTTGCGAATCAGGGGCGAGACTCGCGTGGGATTGCGCGACACGTTCGACGGCGCGGGTGGCACCGATTGTGCCCTTGAGCTGTCCATCTCGACCCATGAGCAGCTCATCTCTCGCGGACGGAGCCGTTTCGATGAACGCAGAAGTATTTTCCGTCGGAGTCGCCTTTCTGGTCGGACTGGCGGTGCTCGTGCTGGCGACGTCGAGCATCAAGATCGCCAAGGAGTACGAGAGAGGGGTCGTCTTTCGGCTCGGTCGCCTGATGCCGCTCAAGGGTCCGGGCCTGTTTTTCATCTTCCCGTTCGGGATCGATCACGTGAGAAAGGTAGACCTGCGCGTCATCACGCTCGAGGTCCCTCAGCAAGAGGTCATCACCTCCGACAACGTGACGGTGAAGGTCAACGCGGTCATCTTCTTTCAAGTCATGGACGCTCAGGCGGCCATCGTTCGCGTCTTCAACTTCATGGACGCGACGTCGCAGATCGCGCAGACGACCCTCCGTGCCGTGCTCGGACAATCGAGCCTCGATGAGCTCCTGGGCAGCCGCGACAAGATCAACGGGAAGCTGCAGGCGATCATCGATCGCCAGACCGAGCCATGGGGCATCAAGGTGGCCACCGTCGAGCTCAAAGATGCGCAGCTTGCCGAGTCGATGGTGCGCGCCCTGGCGAGGCAGGCCGAAGCCGAGCGCGAGAAGCGGGCGAAGATCATCGCCACCGAGGGAGAGTTCCAGGCCGCACAGGTCCTCGCCAACGCCGCCGAGATCATCTCGACGCAGCCCGCCGCGCTGGCCCTGCGCTACATGCAGACGTTGCTCGACATGGGCTCGAACCAGAATTCGACGATCGTCTTCCCCATCCCCATCGAGCTGATAAGGCCGCTCCTGGCGGCGCCCGTGCCGATGAAGGCCGTGGCCGTGGGCAACGGCCTGCCCATCAACGCGGCGAATCTTCCGAGGCCGTAGCGCCGTCGCCCGCCAAGCCGCCCGGGGACCTCATGAGCAATCACCACAATCGCCGAGGGCGCCGCATCGCACCAGGTTCGAAGCTCGCGCCAGGCCGCGCCGGCACGAGCACGAGAGGATCACGGAGTGAACCCGAGCAGCGTCGATCTCGATCGAGTGGGGAAGCTCGACCCGGCGAGAGCGGGCGCGGCGCCGGCGCGCCCGTTCGCCGGATGGGTCACCACGCTCCAGAGGCCGGGCGCGACTTGGATCATGGTGCCCGCGGCCATCGTCGATTCCACCCTCGACGAGGTCGCGCCGCGACGCGCACCCGACGACGCCGTTATTTGCGATGGTGCTGACTCCTATGGCCTATACGGCCGCGCCGACCGATACCTCGAAAGCTTCGCACGCGACCTCAAACCGAGGTGCACGCCCTACCACCTCCGCCGCGCGAAGTGGCTGGCGTCCAGCGCGTGCGCGGGACGCTATTTTTGTAACGCGAGCGCAAAGCAGACGGTCGTCGCCGCCCTGCGAGCTCGGGCGGCCTCCGGCGATGGCGATTGACCTTGCGCAGGTTGGGCGTATGTTGCGGGTGAAGAGGCGTGTAGCGTGCTCGATTGACCTTCGGGTCTTTTCGCGGCCCAACGCAGCAGCGAAAAGGCGACGCCCGAGAGTGCAGCGGGCAGGGCGGTGCCCGCAACTGGCGCGCGGGCGCGAAGGATCGATGTCGTGAAGAAGACCAAAGCGCTCGCCGCCCCATCGGCGCTCAAGCGCCCGGCGCCGGTCGAGCGGGCTACGGCTGCAACCAATGGATCGCGAGAGCCCGAGCCCGCCATCGGGGCCGCCTTCCCGATCGTCGGCGTCGGTGCGTCGGCCGGGGGGCTAGAGGCGTTTTCGAGTCTCCTCGGTCACATCAGCTCCCGGAACGCCGGGATGGCGCTCGTGCTGATCCAGCATCTGGACCCGACGCACCCGAGCTTCCTGCGCGAGGCTCTGGCCAAGACGACGAAGATGGCCGTGGAGCAAGCCGCCGAGGGCATGCGCGTCGAGCCCGGCCACGTCTACGTCATCCCGCCGAACACGTGCCTTGGCCTCCGAGGCGGGCTGCTCACGCTGCAGCCACGGTCGGACGACTCGAAGGCGCAGCACCTGCCCATCGACTTCTTCCTGCGTACCCTCGCTGCCGAGCGAGGGAGCCGGGCGATCGGCATCGTCCTCTCGGGGACGGCATCCGACGGCACGGAGGGGCTCAAGGCCATCAAGGAGGCGGGCGGCATCACGTTCGCCCAGGAGCCGACGTCGGCCAAGTTCGGCGGGATGCCGCGGAGCGCGATCGACGCGGGCGTCGTCGACTATTGCCTGCCGATCGGGGAGCTCGCCGAGGAGCTCGTCCGCCTCGGCCAGCATCCCTACCTCATCGCGCCGGAGACGAAGCCGTCGATTGCCCATGCCGCTACGTTGAAGAAGATCTTCGATCTCGTGAAAGCCAGCGCGCGGATCGACTTCAGCGAATACAAGTCACCGACCTTCGAGCGCCGCCTCGCGCGGCGGATGGCGCTGAGGAGAATCGACACGATCGGATCGTATCTGGCCCTCCTCCAGACCGCACCGGAGGAGGTCCTCGCCCTCTACGAGGACACCCTCATCCACGTCACGTCGTTCTTCCGCGATCCGGCGGTCTTCGAGAGCCTGGAAACGAACGTCTTCCCCGTCCTGCTCGCGAACAAAGCCGACACGGCACCCATTCGGGTGTGGGTGGCCGGGTGCGCGACCGGAGAGGAGATCTACTCGCTGGCGATCGCGCTCGTCGAATTCCTGGGCGAGTCGCCTCGACCCATCCAGATCTTCGGGTCGGACGTGAACCGCAAGGCGATCGAGACCGCGCGCACGGGGCTCTACCCGGACAGCGCGCTCCGCGACGTCAGCGACGAGAGGCGGAAGCGATTTTTCACGAAGGCCGAGCGCGGCTATCGCATCGTCAAGAGCATTCGAGACATGTGCGTCTTCGTGCAGCACGATCTCGCGCGAGACCCACCTTTCTCGAAGCTCGACCTGGTGAGCTGCCGCAACGTTCTCATCTACTTCGATCAGGCCCTCCAGAAGCGCGTCGTCCAGACGTTTCACTACGCCCTGACGCAGCCGGGGTTTCTCGTGCTCGGCCGTCGCCGAGAACATCTCCGGGTTCAAGCCGCTCTTCGAGGCGGTCGACAAGACGAACAAGATCTTCGCGCGAACCGCGGTCCAGAGCACCCTCCGCTTCGCGCGAGGGCCCGAGGCGCAGCGTGTCGAGCCGCACCCGACGCCGCGCGAACACGAGCTCGACGAAGCCGCGACCCCGCCGGAGCTCGATCTTCCGAGGCGGCTCGATCGACTGCTCTTGACCCGCTACGCGCCGCCGGGCGTGGTGGTCAACGAACGGATGGAGGTCTTGCAGTTTCGCGGGCAGACGGGGGCGTACCTCCAGCCCGCGCCCGGCGATCCGCAGAACAACGTGATGCAGATGGCGCGCGACGGGCTCGCGATGACGCTGCACGCGACCGTGGCGAAGGCGAAGAAGGCACTGGTACCGGTGAGGGCCCCGGGAATCGAGGTCGACCAGGGCGGATCCAGGAAGACGTGCGACGTCGTCGTGATCCCCCTCATCGGCGCATCCGAGGCGCGAGAGACTCTCTATCTCATCATGTTCGAAGAGCACCACCCGACGACGAAAACGCAGCCCGAGAACGGCGAGTCCGGGCCCGCGTCGAGGACGAGGGACACGGTCCGCACGCCGAAGCTCGAGCAAGAGCTCGCGGCCATGAAGGAGTACCTGCAGACCGTCATGGCCGAGCATGGCCGGACGAACGACGATCTGGGGACCGCGAACGAGGAGCTCGTATCCGGGAACGAAGAGCTCCAGAGCATGAACGAAGAGCTCGAGACGGCGAAAGAGGAGCTTCAGTCCATCAACGAAGAGCTGACGACCGTCAACGACGAGCTTCAGAATCGCAACCACGAGATCACGCAGATCAACGGCGATCTCATGAACCTGCTGGCGACGGTCGACATCCCGATCCTCATCCTCGACGGCGAAAGGCGTATCCGGCGCTTCACGCCGAAGGCGCGGCGCATCCTCAACGTCCTGGCGACCGACATCGGGCGCCCGTTCGAGGACATCAAGACGAACATCGACGTGCCGGATCTGGACCGCCAGATCGCCGAGGTCATCGAGACGATGGCCATGCGGGAATCCGAGGTCCAGGATCATGAAGGCCGCTGGCACCGCCTGCAAATTCGGCCCTACAAGTCGACGGACAACCGGATCGACGGCGCCATCTTGTCGCTCGTCGACATCGACGCGCTGAAGCACGTCATCGGACGGGCGCAGCTCGCCAACGCCGAGGCCGATCGGGTCAACGTCACGAAAGACGAATTCCTGGCGACGCTGTCGCACGAGCTTCGCACACCGCTCTCCAGCATGCTGGTGCGTGCGCAGCTCATCCGCCGCGGAGGCCTGGACGAGACCCAGGTGAAGCGGGCCGGCGAGGCCATCGAAGCCGGAGTCAGGATGCAGGTGCGGCTCATCGAGGACCTGCTCGACGTATCCAGGATCGTGACGGGCAAGCTCAGCGTCGATCTGCAACCGGTCGACCTCGCGAGCGTCGTCACCTCGGCGATCGAAGCACTCGAGGTGCCGATCGAGCGCAAGTCGCTGAAGCTCGAGGTCGCCCTCCCGAACGCTGACTCCGCGGTGTACGTCTTTGGGGACGCGAGGCGCCTCGAGCAGATCGTGACGAACCTTCTCGTGAACGCGATCAAGTTCACGCCCAAGCAGGGGACTGTGACGGTGTCGCTCATTCTCGTCGACGACAAAGCCCGTGTTTGCGTGAAGGATACGGGGGCGGGCATCGAGCCGGCCTTCTTGCCCGACGTGTTCAAGCGGTTCAGCCAGCAGAACGCCACGAGCACGCGGTCCTACGGCGGACTCGGGCTGGGGCTCGCCATCGCGAGCACCCTCGTCGAGCTCCACCACGGAACGATCGCCGCGGAAAGCGCAGGCATCGGCAAGGGGGCGACGTTCACCGTGACCCTCCCGGTGATCAAAGTGTGGAACGTCGCCCCGAAGGTGACGCCGGCGCGCGCGCCCACGGACTTTTCTGCGCTCAAGGGCCTGCGAATTCTCGTGGTGGACGACGATCGCGCCGCGCGCGAAGCGGTCGGCGATGTGCTCGAACAGACGGGTGCCGTCGTGAGGCTCGCTCCGTCCGCGGCGGTAGCGATGACTGCCGTTCCAGATTTCCGCCCGGAGCTGGTCCTGTGCGATATCGCGATGCCTGGGGAGGACGGCTACGCCTTCATTCGCCGGCTGAGGGCGCTCGGCAACGCGAACTCGGGGAACATCCCCGCGCTCGCACTCACCGCGCTCGCCCATGACGACGATCGCGAACGTGCCCTCGCCGCGGGATACCAGATGCACGTCTGCAAGCCGGTCGACATCGACCGCTTGAAGGAAGCCGTCCTCGCGCTGGCCGCAAGCCGAGGGCAGCCCCTACGTTCCTCGCCCTCCGCGTGATTCCGGCCGCGACGGTCACGTCTCGTATTGCGAGAATGCCTCGGGCCGCGGTTCGGAATTTGCTTCGCGGCGACCTCCCGTGGAGGGAATGCCAATGCAAGGCCGCAAGCGCCGTGGCTGGCGCGCGGAGGGGATGGGCAACGCAGAGGTGTCGTTGGTCGTGGTGGAGCCGGGGAGCGAATGGCCCAGCCCCGTCGGGGATCATCCGAGCCTCATCGCCTTCAGCCCGGACACCGACAGGCTGCTTGAAAGAACGCGGGAGATGCTGGACGCCCTCCGCCGCAGCCAGCGCTACGTCCGAGTGGCGGTCCTTGCGTGCAATGGGGACATGGAGGGCGACGAGGACGGCTTCCGCACGCTGATTGCGCGCGCCTTGCTGGACGCCGTGTCGAGCCAAAGCTCCGGGCACCTCGTCCTCCACGCCGACGGCCGCGCCTCGCTCCGACTGCGTCAGGAGCTGCTTCGGCTCACCGGCGCGCTCAGCGAACGGCTTGGCGGAACGACGGCAACCGTGTCGCTGAGATTCACCGAGGAACCGCGCGCCCACACGTGACCACTGGCCTGCCGCTTGCTGGATGCCGACCTGAGAGGGAGGGCTTCAACATGCCGTGTCCAATCTGCCGATGTCCCGTCGTGCGGGATTTGATCCTGTTCGCGAACGAGGGCATCGCTCACCAGACCTGCATGGATCGCCACGAGGGCCTGCGCGCGAGCGAGGTCCGCAAGAGGCGCGTTCGCCGCGTGCCGGAGCCCGCGAGGCCGGATCCTCGGTGACTCGCGGCGATGGGCTTCCGGGAATCGACCCTTGATCGCGCTCCCTTGCGAGGGTGCCTCGCGGGCAGGAATGGCAAATTTCCAAGGTAGGCTGCGCAAAGTGCCCGCTCGACGGCTACGACTGGGCGAATCGAGTCCGCGCACCGAGGCGCGCTGTCGCGGGTCACCATCCCGTGGCCCGGTCCCGGCCGACGATCCGGTCGCGGCCTGCTTCTTTGGCCCGGCGCAGGTTTGCATCCGCGACTCCGAACAGGTCCGCCCACGAGGCGCCGTCGTCCGGAAATTGGGCGATGCCCGCGGAGAACGAGATCACCGGCAGATCGGGGAGGTCCCAGGCATGGCGAGCGCGAAGTTGACCGCACACGGCGCGCGCCCCCGATGCGTCGCATCCGGGGAGCAGCAGGACGAACTCGTCTCCGCCGTAGCGACATAGGACGTCATAGCTCCGTGCTCCCCCGCGCAGCGCGCGCGCAAAGGCCACCAACGCGCGATCCCCTGCGCGATGGCCGAAGGCGTCATTGATCGCCTTGAACTGGTCGAGGTCGATGAGGGACATCGACAAGTCGGAGGACGAGCGCCGAGCGCGCGCGATCTCCGCGGACAATCGCTCGTTCATGAAACGTCGATTGTGCAACGCCGTGAGAGGGTCCAAGAGAGCGAGCTGCGAGAGCGAACGAGAACGAGCGATTCGCGCGATGATCCGTTCGGCCACCTCGCTGGGCCACTCGGGGTCGTGGACCGGCTCGAATACGTCGTCGGCGCCTGCCGCGATCCCGCGACCGACCGCGCCTCGCTCGCCAGCACGCGCGAAGAAGAAGACCGGCACGAACGCCAGCCGATCCTGCGTTCGCAGCCTGCGCACCATCGCGTACCGATCCGCGCCGGGGCAAGGCCCCAGCAATATGGCGGCCGGGAATCAGATCGAGGACAAATCGCCACGCGTCGTCGGCGCCTCGCAGACAGACGGGCGCGAACCCGCTCGCGAGAAGGCCCTGCGTGATACCGGGCGCGACCGTCAAGTCTCCTATGACGAGGACTGTGGAGATCTCCGCAGCGGCGGGTGGGGACAGCACCGCCGCGGCGTGGGCGCCGCTCACGGTCTCTTCGAGAGCCGCCAGGCCGCGGGCGTGACCCGGTGCCGGGGCGCGACTGGCGCGGGCCTCCGTTCCCGTCGGCGTCTCTCTGCAGATCGCGGCGCCGCTTTGCGGCTGCTCCGTGTGGTCCACCATCGCGAGAGAAACGTAGCCACGGTGCGCGTGCTTCGCTTCATTGCTTGACCGACGGAATAAGCGGCCGCTTTCGCCTTCGACCTCGCGGCCGTCGGGGGGGAGGAAGGCCAGGGAGGGTAGGGCGAAAGCGGCGTACCTCGACAGTGCAGCGACCGTGCCGACGCATACCTTGGAGGGTCGTCCGCAGGAGAGTGAGCGCCGGCGGACAAGGGGGAATCGTGGGGGTTCGCGATCGTTCTTCCGGCCGCCGGACGGGCGTTTCGAGCGAACCGTCCACGGGCCTCGCTGCCGGGAATGAGGCACTTTTACCCGGGGCGTCGCGAAATGCGCCGAGGACGCTCGTCATGAAAGAATCCGCCGCCCATCGATGTAGTTGCCGCGCAACGGGCGCGCGTCCCGGGACGTCCCGCAAGAGCGGCGGGCCCGACTTTTGCTCCTCGGCGAGTCATGGTGATCTCCCTGAGTCTCGACGACAAACGACTCGCCGGAGAAGAGTGCGACACGCTCACGTCGTGCGTGCCGAGCGGCGTCGTCTCGCCCGAATCGCGCCCCTACGACGGCCTACCGTCGCGGAGCGCCCATGGTGCAAACACGTGGTTCCGTCGGTTCGCGCAAGGGACCGCGGAGCGCGTCGGGCGCTCGTCGGTGTTCTTGATGGCCCTCCTCGTCGTCGTCGTCTGGGCAGCGACCGGACCGCTCTTCCACTTCTCCGACACATGGCAGCTCGTGATCAACACGGGCACCACGATTGTCACATTCCTGATGGTCTTTCTGATTCAGAACACGCAGAACCGGGACGTCCACGCCGTGCACCTGAAGCTCGACGAACTGATCCGCGCGAATGGGCGCGCGCGGAACGCTCTGCTCGGTCTCGAGGCCATGAACGACGAAGACCTGACCCGGCTGCAGACCGAGTTCGAGTCCTTGCGCGACAAGGTCGCCGAGCGACGCGAGCGCGGCGGCTCCCTCGCTACGCGATCAAGCGCGCGACGATCGCCCGCGCTTCGGTGACGATCGCATCGAGATGCGCGCGGCTCCGTAGGCTCTCGGCGTAGAGCTTGTACACGTCCTCCGTCCCCGAAGGGCGAATGGCGAACCAGCCCGCCTCCGTGAGGACTTTGAGCCCCCCGATGGCGGCCCCGTTGCCGGGAGCCTTGCAGAGGCGCTCGGTAATCGGATCCCCCGCGAGAGTCGTCTCGCGCACGTCTGCGGGAGTGATCGCCTTGATCCGCGCTCTCTGCGCCGCCGAGGCCGGCTCGTCCTGGCGGGTGTACGACGACGAGCCGAGCTTGGCCTCGAGGTCCGCGTAGTACGCGGCGGGGTCGCGCTGGGTCCTGGCCAGGATCTCCGCGCCCAGCAGGTTGAGCACCAGGCCATCCTTGTCCGTGGTCCACAGGCTCCCGTCGCGGCGCAGGAGCGACGCGCCCGCGCTCTCCTCGCCGGCGAAGCCCATCGACCCGTCGGCCAGGCCGCTCACGAACCACTTGAAGCCGACGGGCACCTCGACGAGCGCGCGATCCCGAGAGCGCGCGACCCGATCGAGGATCGAGCTCGAGACGACCGTCTTGCCGAGCGCCGCGCGGGCAGGCCACCCGCGCGAGTCGAAGAGGTAGTCGGCGCAAACCGAGAGGAAATGGTTGGGCGGGACGAGACCGCCGGCGCGAGAGACGATGCCGTGACGGTCGGCGTCGGCGTCATTTCCGAACGAGAGGTCGAAGCGCTCCCGGATCGACAGGAGGTTGGCCATCGCGTAGGGCGAAGAGCAATCGGTTCGAATCTTGCCGTCGTGATCGAGCGGGATAAACCCGAACGTGGGGTCGACGCCGGGCCGCACGACCTCGAGGTTCAGGCCGTAGCGTTCGGCGATCCGTCCCCAGTAGTGGACGCTCGCACCGCCCATCGGGTCCGCCCCGAGGCGAACGCCGGAGCGCTTGACGACCTCGAGGTCGATCACGCTCCCGAGGTCGTCGACGTACGGCGTGGCGAAATCGTGGGTCAAGACGAGCCGTTCGCGCAGCGCGCGCTCGAAAGGAACGCGGGCCAGCGTGGCGACCCCATGGCGCAGGAGCTCGTTGGCCCGGGACTCGATCCACTGGGTCACGTCCGCATCCGCGGGCCCACCGTGCGGCGGGTCGTACTTGAAGCCGCCGTCTTCCGGCGGGTTGTGCGACGGGGTGACGACGATGGCGTCGGCCAGGTGGTCCTTGCGTCCACGATTGGCGACGATGACCGCGTAAGAGACGACCGGCGTCGGAGTGAACGGATCGCCCTCGGCGATCCGCGCGTCGACCCCGCGCGCGGCGAGGCACTCGCATGCCACGCGCGACGCCGGGTCCGAGAGCGCGTGCGTGTCCTTCCCGAGATAGAGCGGCCCGTCGATCGCGTTCGCAGCCCGGTAGTCGCAGATGGCGTGCGTGATCGCCACGATGTGGTCTTCGTTGAACGTGCGCCGGAGGGCGCTGCCGCGATGGCCGCTCGTGCCGAACGACACGCCCTGCTCCGGGCGCGCAGGGTCGGGGTGGTCCTCGTGAAACGCACGCAAGAGCTTCGAGATGTCGACCAGAGACGACTCTGGCGCGAGCTTGCCTGCAAGCGGTGAGTTCGACATCGTTCGGGCCTCCGCAGCGGTGGATGGCGCTTGCTTATCACGGGCCATCGCGGGCGGCGCCGGACAAGGCGGGACGAGGCCGGACACGGCCGGACCCGCTCGACGGCGGCCACCCGAGCCCGAATCGGAGCGCGACCTTTCACGGAAACGGACAAGAAACGGCGCACGTGCTCGACTTGCAGTCGAGGGTTACCGTCCACCATGCCGTCCGAGTCCATCCCCGCGACGCTGATCCCTGGAGACGGGATCGGGCAGGAAATCGTCGACGCGACGCTCGCCGCGCTCGAAGCGCTCGAGGTCAAGTTCGACTGGGACGTCCAGACCGCCGGCCTTCGGGGCTTGCAGACGGCGGGGGACCCGCTGCCGCAGGCCACGCTCGACAGCATCCGAAAGACGCGCCTCGCGCTCAAGGGTCCGCTCGAGACGCCATCGGGTGGGGGCTATCGGTCCTCGAACGTGCGCTTGCGCCTGGAGTTCAACCTCTACGCAAACCTGCGACCGTCGCGAACGATCATCCCGGGTGGGCGCTACGACAACATCGATCTCGTCGTCGTTCGCGAGAACAACGAGGGCCTCTACACGGGCTACGAGCACTACATCCCGATCGACGGCGATCCGCACGCCGTGGCGATGTCGACGGGCATCAACACGCGGCAGGGCAGCCGCAGACTCCTGGACTACGCGTTTCGGTACGCGATCTCGCACGGTCGCAAGAAGATCACGATCGTCCACAAGTCCAACATCATGAAGGCCCTGACGGGCATCTTCCTCGAGACGGGCCGCGACCTCTACGAGAAGAAGTACAAGGGCCAGATCGTCCTCGACGACTGCATCATCGATGCGTGCGCGATGAAGCTCGTGCTAAATCCGTGGCAGTTCGACGTCCTCGTCACGACGAACCTCTTCGGCGACATCCTCTCCGACGAGATCGCCGGCCTCATCGGGGGGCTCGGCATGGCGCCGGGAGCCAACATCGGCGTCGACGCGGCGATCTTCGAGGCCGTGCACGGCTCGGCTCCCGACATCGCCGGCAAGGGAATCGCGAACCCGATCGCGCTCATGCTGGCGGCCGCGATGATGCTCGACCACCTGAACAAGAGCGTCGAGGCCCAGCGGCTGCGCCGCGCGATCGCCGACACCCTGAACATCGATCAGGTCCGGACCGGCGACCTCGGCGGAAAGGCGACCACCGCGGCCTTCACGACGGCCATCGTCGCGCGCATCCGCGGCACCTAGACTATCGCTCGGCGGTCTCGACGGTCGACGAGCGCAGTCGCTCGACAATCGTCTGCAGGACCTGGAACGGTATCCCCACGAGATCGGGCAGGACCAGCGCTCCGAAGACCTCCGCGTCCTCGGGTTCCGGCCCCACGAGGACGGTGATCCGGTAGATCCGGTCATCGAGGCGAAGACGGTCTTCGTCCGATTCGTTCTGGACGGTGCGCGTCACGAGCGTCTTGCCATCGATGGCGGATTGCAGCCGGTCGCCGACCCAGGGCGTCAGCTCCTCCTCGCGCGTCGCGTCGCCGACCCGAGAGGCGCAGACGACCTCCGATCCATGCAGCAGGAACAGATAGCCCTCGCCCACTCCGGCGTACTCGGCGAGCAGGGACAGAGCCCACCTGGCGCTCCCGGCCGGCGAGTGATCTCCGCCGTGACGGAGCCGGTGAACGACCGTCATGATCTGCGGCCAATCGGCGGCGTCTTCGTGGCCCTGGGGCACCGCGCTCGACCCGTCGCGCGACGCGTCCCGCAGCAGCCGCTCGCACCGGGCGATGAGAGAAGGCGCCTTGGTCGGCCGGTACCAGCGTTCGACCTGCTGCACGTGGTGGAGAACCGCCGCCTGGTCGCCCCGCGTCCCCGCGACCTCGGCGCTCGCCTCGTGCAATGCCCCCATCGAGAGGGGATTGGCGCCGTCCTCGTGAGCCAGCGTCAGCTCGCGAAGTTCCTCCTCGGCGAGGGAGAGCTCGCCGAGCGCGGCCTCCGCTCGCGCGCGCTCGATGCGAAGGGCGAGGTTCAGCGCCGGAAACTCGAGGTCCTCGGGGGTCAAGTGACCGAGCGCGCGCTCGCTGGTCTCTCGTGCCCGCGCGTAGTCGCCCAGGTCGTTGTACGCGCGGGCCCGCACCCCCTCGCCTCGCGCCCAGGCCACGATGGCGAGCGGCTCTTCGGCCACCTCGAGCAGCGAAAGCGCCTCGGTCGGAGTGCCTCGTAGCACCAGGTACGCCGCGCGGGCGCGCCGTTCGGCGACGCGAAGCGACGGGACCTCGGCGGCGAGCCGCCGGAGCTGCTCGGCGCAGAGCTTCATGCGCGGCGCATCGTGCATGCGGAGATACACCGTGACGAGCGCGCTAAAGCTCCAGGTCTCGACTTGCCACGCGGTGCCGCGCTGGATCGCGTGCACCTCGACGCGCTCGCGGTACTTCTCGAAGAGCTCGAGGTCTCCGCGATTGGCGTAGTACATCATGCGGACCTGGTCCGCGCTCATCTCGTAGAGTTTGAGCTTGAGGTCGTCGAGGCGCCGGGCGCACTCGAGCGCCTCGGAGCTGTCGCGCCAGCACTCCGCGACGCCCCGCGCGTAGAGGGCGCCCGCCAGGTAGAGCGCGTGCACGTCCTGCGGCAGGCCTCGGACGGTGTCCGGCCGCTCGAGGCGCGTCAGCATCTGCATCCACCGCGCGCGCGCCTCGCCCACCCGATCGCGCACGGTCGCGACGAGGTTCAGGCAGAACTCGTGCATGAACGTGGCGACGTGGTCCGGGCCGAGCGCGGTCATCGGCTCGAGAACCGCGGCGTAGCGCTTGCCCGCGTCGGGGTCGACGCTGACCGTGCACACGCCCGTCAGCGCGGCGACGCAGTTGAAGAGGAGCAGCATGGCCTCTCGAAACGTGGACGCTCGCGGGTTGCGCGCTCGGAGCCGGAAGCCGATGGCAGCCACGGCGAGCGCCACGAGCAGGCCCAGCCTGCGCCCCAGGTACGCGCGGAGCCTGCGCGCGAGCTTCAACCCGACGACCGTCTGCAGTGCGTCGACGGCCTCTTCGCCATAGAGAGACGCGAGCCGGCGATCGGCGTAATACCCGGCCAGCGCGAGCGGCCCCAGCACGCAGATCATCTCGTGGAGCGGGCGCCCCGAGGCGCGCATCCGCGCGAGCGCCGTCTCGAAGGAAGCCGTCGTGGGGCCAAGGTCCGCGAGCTCGACGAGCCCGTAGTGCCTGCCGGCGCGGGCCACGTACTCGAAGCCCGCGTCGTCGCCGCCCAGGATCAAGTGGACCCCGGCCTTGAGCCGCTCGAGCTGCGACAGATCGTCGCCCGCGAGCAGGTGTCGGCCCAGGCGGCGATGCGCAGCGCTCGAGCGCGCCGGATCGAGCTCGCGGGCCAGCGAATCGCGGAGCGACTCCCGAGAGAACCGATACCCATCCGGCGATCCCGCGAGCACACCCTCGCGCACGAGCGCCTCGAGAGAATCGAAGAGCGCGGGCCCCTCGACCTCGGCAACGGCGCGCACCATCTCGAGCGGGAGCCATCCCTCGCGGATGCTCAGCACCTGGCCGAGGGCCCGCGCGTGCATCGGGAGACGCACCAACCGCGCTACCTCCGCATCGGCGCGGTTGGCCGGGAGCCGCTCCGCGGGGATTGCCTGCGGCAAGAGCCACGCGCCCTCGGAGTACGAGATCGCGCCCTCGTGGACGAGGTGCTCGGCGAGGTCCACGGCGTGGCCCGGATTGCCTTCGGTGCGCAGGTGCACGAGGTCGACCAGGCGGGCGAGGTGGTGCGCCTCCCCGAAGACGGACCGAAAGAGCTCGTGCGTCTCTTCGAGGGTCAGCGCGCGAAGCGAGAAGAGCGTCGCGCTTTGCCGCAGCGTCTGCACCGCCAGGACGGTCTTGACGCCCTCCGACCGGACCGACGCGAGGACGAGGAGGCGGCGATCGCTCACCTCGCGAACGACCGCCGCGAGCCAGGCGGCGGACCCTTCGTCGAACTGATCGAGGTCGTCGGCGACGATGACGAGCGTGTGCTCGCGGGCCACCTCGAGAAACCAGTCTCGGAGGGCGACCTGGACCCTCATCCGGGCTTCGCCGTGCGCTTCGGGCACCACCGCCAGGTCCGCCGGCTCGACTCCGAGCCGGCGCCGCAATGTGCCGGACAGATGCCCCAGCGTGCTCGCATGCGGGGCCGCAGCCTCGAGCGCCGCTTTCGGCAGAGCGTCGAGCAGGCGAAGCGCGAACTCCACGGCGGCGCTGAGCGTCTCGCGCTGCAATCCCGCGTCGACCTCCAGCACCGTGGCCGAGGCGAGGCGGGCTTCGATCGCGACCTCGGCGAGAAGGCGCGTCCGTCCGCGGCCGGACGCCGACTCGATCAAGGCGCACGATCCCTTGCCGGTGGTGGCCCGGTGGAAGGCGGCCCGGAGCTGCTGCCTTTCGACGCTCCGGCCCACGAACGCCGGACGCGCGAGGTAGCTCTCCATCGCGGGCGCGTGCGGGTCGGGCGGCAGGCCGGCAGCGACCTGCAGGCGGTCGATCACCTCGGCGGCGCTGGTCGGACGCGCGAGGGGGTCGCGGCTGAGGAGCGATTCGATGAGCGTATCGACCGCGGGTGGAATCGCCGGCAGGTCCGCCCGCTGCTCGGAGACCCGGTAGGACGGCGGCCGATGGTCCTCTTTCCACAGCGCCTCGAGCGAAGCCAGCGTCCGCGCCGGGAAGGCGTGCGTGCCCGTGAGGAGGAAGTAGCCGAGCGCCCCGAGCGAGTAGAGGTCGGTGCGCTGATCGACGTCGTGTCCGCGCAGCGACTCGGGGGCCACGAAGGGAGCCGTGCCGGCGACGTCTCCCGTCTTGCCGAAGGTGGCGAGGGTTCCGAAGTCGATGAGCTTGATGCGGCCGTCTGGCATGCGCCACACGTTCCGCGCGCTGATGTCGCGGTGGATGAACCTTCGCGCGTGGAGGAGCGCGAGGGCCGAAGCGACGTCGCGAAGGACGCGGCACGCTTCGACCCAGGGCATGGGCGCGAGCCCGCCGAGGTCGCTGCCCTCGAGGAGCTCCATCGTGTAGAGGGGCCCCTCTTCGTCGGTCGCGTAGTCGTAGACCTCGACGAGCGACGGGTGCCGAAGGCTGGCGAGGGTGTAGTACTCGCGCTCGAAGAGCGCGACGTGCTTGACGCTCGCGGTCTTGGCGAGCCTCTTGAGTGCGACGGCGCGGCTGGCCGCGATGTCCCAGGCGCGCCAGACCGACGCCATTCCGCCCACGCCGAGCGAACCGTCGACGCGGTAGCGCCCCGCGTTCGGTCGTCCCGCCGCCCTGGCGACATGGGGCGCGGCGTGGGGTCGTTCCAATCGGCGGTCGTGGGTCTGCAAAACGGAGGGAACCCCCAACACACAACTCTACGCCAAAAGCGCCCGCGGGCGTCTAGCTCCGCCCAGGAAAGGGGTCGTGAGCCGCGCGCCACGTCTTGGCGGACAGGGGGTCGCTGTCGCTCGACGGGTGGTAGCCCGGCACCATGAAGCGACCGACGCAGAGAAACATCTGGCGAACGAAGCTCAGTCGCAGCTGGAAGCGGCGGGCGCGCGAGTCCCAGCGACCGGCATAGCCGTCGACTTCGAGCATGTAGGTCACCACCGGCACCATGTCGGCGTATGTCTTGCGCAGGGCCGCGAGGATGCCTTTGGCTCTCAATCGATAGCCGGGGGCCACCGCGCGCAGGACGTCGAACGCGACGCTCCGGTGCTCGAGCTCTTCCGCCGCGTGCCAGGTCATGAGGTCCACGAACTGCCGGTCCGCCGCCTCGAACCAGTCTTCGGCCCTCATGAGCATCCAGCGACAGAGTTGCGCGGTGATGGCCTCGTATCCCGCCGCGTACGCGAGGCGCCAGGCGAGGGTGTCCTTCTGACGGCTTTGGACGAGGGACTGCTGGATCGCTTTTTCGAATTCAGCCAGTCGCGGATAGCGCCGGCGCAAAACTCGATTGTATCGCCCGTGCTGGCGCGAGTGATTCGCCTCCTGCCCGCAGAAGGCGAGGGCCTCGTCCCTCAAGCGAGAGTCCCGAAGCGCCCCGCTGGCCTCCTTGACGGCGTCGATGAAGTACGGCTCGAGGTACGGCAGCGCGAGCTGAAACGCGTTGAGGGTGTGGCTGAGCTCCGGGCGCTTCGCGTTCCATAGCCCGCCCGCCCCCTGCTCCACCTCGAACGTCATGTCGCGCACGACGATGGTCGGGCGATCCATGGACGTGACGTCAGTCGGTCGAAGCGACGCCATGGCCCACTCTTGACCGTACGCGGGGTGCGCGCGCGCGCAAGCGCGTCGCTCAGGGGCTAAGCTAGGTGGATGTGCCGCAACATCCGGGTGCTCTACAATTTCCAGCCGCCGACGACGGAAGCGGAAGTGCGCGCGGCAGCGCTGCAGTATGTGCGCAAGGTGAGCGGCCTCAATGCGCCGTCGCTCGCGGACAAGGAGGCCTTCGAGAAAGCGGTCGACGAGGTCGCCGCATGCACCGATCGTCTTCTCGCGACGCTGAAGGCGCGCGCGCCGCTACGGACCCGGGAGGGCGAGCAGGCAAAAGGGCGAGCGCGTTTCGCGGCTCGCATGGCGCGCGCGGTCCGATCTACGTGAGCGGCTCGCGTCCCCGGGTGGGCGCCGAGGGATCAGGCGCGGGCGCGCGTGGCGCTCTCGCGGGCGAGTGGTGCCGACCGCAGGTGCTCGCAGAGCAGCAGCTCGTTCCACGGGTCGATCGCGTCGAACGCGATGCCCAGCGCGCGGGGGCCATCGCTGCGGCGCCGCCCGTGCACGACGCGGGCGACGTTTGCCTCGCAGTCGAACCACCGCTCGGACGGGCTCTTGAAGCTGACGATCAGCCCCTCGCCCGTCAGGATCGGCAGGTCGGTTTCGAGCAGCATTCCCGTGGCCGAGAGGTCGAGGACCCGGGTGCCGACGAGACGGAAATCGCGAGTGCGGACCACTTCGCAGGAGGGCTGCACTCGGCGCCTCAGACGGGCGCGCGGACATTGAGCGTGAAAGACGGGGCGCATGCCGGTGATCGTAAGGGGGCCGGCACGGCTCCGGGCAACTAACCGGAGAACGTCACGTACCGGACAGCGCCGCGATCCCGCGAAGTCAGGTCGCGGACGGCGCGCCCGGGCAGGCGAAGTCGGCCAGCGTGAACGGCGTGACGGCGCCGCTGGCGGGGGCGCGACGGAACACGCAGTAGTTGCCGCCCTGCGTCAGGTCGACGGTCACGGGTGCCGTGATCTTGGCGTCGAGAGCGGAGCACGACGCGTCGTCGTTGAAGACCTTGCCCCGGTACCGCGTACCGTCGAGCACGAGGTCCACTCCGGTGCTGTTCGCCGCGGCTGGGATGGTCACCATGCCCGCGTCGAGGACATACGTGCACGCGGCGGTGATGGCCACCTGCGGATACGTCACCGGCGCGCCGACCTTCTGCGAGATGTTCGTCGGGTGAAGGTCGAGAAAGGTCTGCGTCACCGTCAGCTTGCCGGTGGCCCCGCCGGGATCGACCGTGACATCGTTCTGGACGACGACATAGATGGCGGCGGTCGAGTCCCCGGCGCTCGCCGTCGTGAGGCAGGCTCCGTAGAAGGTGCCCGAGGGGCTCGAGGAGAGCACGTCGCTGCAAGCAATGGCGGCAATCCCCGTGTCGACAGAGCTCGCGTCCGGAAGTGGAATCGCCGAGGCGCGCGCGACGAAGTCTTCGTAGTCGCTGCTGGGATCGATGCAGCCTGCCGCCGGCAAGAGCCCCGCGGCGAGCCCGAACGTCCAGGCGCAGACCCCTTGTGGTAACAATGCGCCCCGCACCCGGATTGTGTATCCCGGTGCCCAGGGCCCGGGCAACGGAGGACTTCGTGACAGGACACGCCGCGGCCCCACGGGCTCGAACCGCCCGCATCGCCGTAGCCGCGGGCATCGCCAGCGCTGCGGCCGCGGCGTTCGCGCCGGCGCCGGCGCGCGCAAGTGGCCTGAGCAATCCGCACATCAGCGACGCTCACGGGCAGCCCGAGCTCGCGAACCCCTACGCCGTCTACTACAACCCAGGCGCGCTCGGGGGCATCCACGGGACGCAGCTCGCGGTCGACGGCGCCGTCGTCGTCGGCTTCACCCGCTACGATCGAATCGGCCCGCTTTCGCCGAGCCGCTCGAACACGGCGAGCGATCCGAATCGCGCCGCCTACGAAGCGTCGAACACGGGGGCGAACAGCTCGGCCAGCGCGGGCGGCATTCCATTCCTCGGCGTCGCCACCGACTTCGGGTCGAGGACCTTTTTCGGCGGGCTCGCCGCCTACGCGCCGTTCGGTGGCAGCGTGAAGTGGGACGAGGCCTCCCGGTACGCCGGAAGCACCCTTCTCCCCGGAGCGGTCGACGGACCGCAGCGATGGCAATCGATCAGCGTCAACGACGCGTCCGTGGCCGGCACGGCGGCGTTTGGCGTCCGGATCGTGCCGGGACTATCCGTGGGAGTCGGGCTGACTCTCTACTCGCACTCGATCGCGCTCGACAAGGCCCTCGACAGCGACGGCTCCGACGACGTCACCGCCCCCAACGGGGGCCTCAAGGAGGGGCGAGCCTTGCTCCAGGTCAGCGGCCTCGATGCGGGGTTCTCGGGAGGGCTCTACTGGGAGCCAGACCCGGGCGGAAAGCTCCGCCTCGGCGCGTCCTACATCAGCCAGCCCGGTCTGGGCTCGATGCGCCTGAAGGGGACGCTGGAGCAGAAGATCGGCATCACGCCTTCCGCGACCACGGACGTCGACGTCCTCCAGGCGTACCCCGATGTGATCCGCCTCGGCGCGGCCTACCGGGCGAGCGCGGACGTCGATCTGCGCGTCCACGGCGAGTTCTCGCGGTGGTCCGTGTTCCAGAACGTGTGCGTCGTTCACACCGGGATGCCGTGCGATCTCAACGCGGACGGCTCGGCGAAGACGCCGGGGGCCGTCATCGCGAACGTTCCCTCCGACTTTCGCAACGCGTTCGCGGTGCACGCAGGCGTCGGGTACTGGCCGGCGCAGCGGACCGAGATGTTCTTCGACGCCGGGGTCGACTCGTCGGCCGTGCCCGCAACGTCGCTCGGGACGACCCTCTTCGACTCGTTCAAGATCCTGGGCACGGTCGGCCTGCGTCACCGCGTCAGCGAGCGCGTCTTTCTCGCGGGAAGCTATACGGCGGTCTACTACCTTCCGGTGACAGTGACCGGGGAGACCGAGAGCAAGGCGCCGTCGGACGTGCCGAACGCGAACGGCTCGTACGCATCCCATTTGTCCTTCTTCGACCTCAGCGGAACGTTCGTGTTCTGAGTCGGAGGCCTCTTCGTGACTTGACCCCCTTCGGCCCCAGGAGTCGAATTCCACCCATGGACCATTTTCGTTTCCTGATCGACGGCCAGCTTGTCGACGCCGCCAATGGCGAGCGCTTCACCACGGTCGACCCGTCGAACGGTCAACCGCTCGCCACCGTCGCCGCCGCGGGCCGCGCCGACGTCGACGCGGCGGTGAAGGCGGCCCGACGCGCGTTCACGACCTGGAGCGTGACGACGCCGTCCGAGCGAGCCGACGTCGTGATGGACCTGGCCGACCGGATGCAGTCGGCGATCGTCCGCCTCGGCGTGCTCGAGTCCAACGATTCCGGCGGACTGGTCTCGCGCACGAGCACCGACGTCTTCCAGGGAGCGCGCTTCATGCGAACGATGGCGCGGTACGCCGCGCACGAGTTCCCCTGGGAAGAGACCATTCCGGGCAAGAGCGCGTTCTTTCCCGGGCGCAGCGTCATCCGGCGTGAGCCGATCGGCGTTTGCGCCGCTATCGTCCCGTGGAACTTCCCGCTCCTGATGGCGACGTGGAAGCTCGCGATGGCGCTCGCCACCGGCAACACCATCGTCCTCAAGCCGTCGCCCGAGACGCCGCTCTCGGCGCTCGAGCTCGGGAAGATCATCGCGTCGAGCCGGATTCCCGCTGGCGTCGTGAACATCATCGCGGGACCGGACCGCGCCGTGGGCGAGATGCTCGTTCGGCACCCGGACGTCGATCGCGTCGCGTTCACGGGGAGCACGCCCGTCGGCAAAGAGATCCTCAAGAACGGGGCCGACACGCTCAAGCGCGTGAGCCTCGAGCTCGGCGGAAAGAGCGCCAACATCGTCCTGCGTGACGCCGATATGGAGCTCGCGGTCGACGGGGCCGTGTGGGCGGCGTTCCTGCACACCGGGCAGGTGTGCGAGTCGGGCACGAGGCTCCTCTTGCCGGACTCGCTGCACGACGAGTTCGTGACGCGCCTCGTCGAGCGCGTACGAGCGCTCAAGGTCGGGCACCCGCTCGACCCGCGCACGAAGGTCGGCCCGGTCATCAACCAGGCGCAGCGCGACCGGATCGAGCGCTACGTGGCCACGGGCAAGAAGGAAGGCGCCCGCCTCGCCGTCGGGGGCGAGCGGCCGGTGATGCCGGGGTTCGAGGAGGGCTTCTACGCGCAGCCCACGGTGTTCGTCGACGTGCACCCGAAGATGGCCATCGCGCGCGAAGAGATCTTCGGCCCGGTCCTGTCGGTCATCCGGTATCGCGACGAAGAAGAGGCCATCGCGATCGCGAACGACTCGGATTTCGGTCTCGCGGGCGGCGTCTGGTCGCGCGACCTCGAGCGCGCGCGCTCCGTGGCCGATCGCATGCGCACGGGAACGGTCTGGATCAACGACTGGCACTTCTTCCACGACCTCGCGCCGTTCGGCGGATACAAGCAGAGCGGCGTCGGCCGCGAGATGGGGCACCTCGGCCTGGCCGAGTACACCGAGGTGAAGCACGTTCACGTCGGGGTCGAGGCCAATCCGGACGCGAAGGCGGGTCACCGCATGCTCGTCTCGCGTGGTCGCTCGCTGTCGTATCAGTACGAGCCGCGCACGCGCGTGCTCTCGGGGCCCGGAAGCCTGGCGAGGCTCTATGCCGAGCTCGGGGCGCTGGGCAAGGAGCGCGCGCTCGTGGTGACCGACGAGGGGGTCGTGAAGGCGGGATTGCTGACGCGCCTCCGCGAGGTGCTCGGGCCGCGCATCGTCGCGGTCTTCGAGGGCGTGACGCAGGACTCGGGCATCGGCGTCGTAGACGCCGCCGTAGCGCTCGGGAGGGCCTCACGCGCCGACGTGATCATCAGCCTCGGCGGAGGCAGCTGCATCGATACGGCGAAGGCGACCGCGGTGGCGCTCGCCAACGACTGGCGCGCGATCGAATCGATCGGCATGTACCACCTCGAGGGGCCGCCGATGACGCACATCGCCATCCCGACCACGGCCGGCACGGGCAGCGAAGTGACGAACGTGGCGGTCATCAAGAACGAGTTCGTCGGCACGAAGGCGTACATCCTCGACCCGCTCGTCGCGCCCGACCTCGCGATCCTCGATCCGACGCTCATCGTCGGCCTGCCGCCGCGCATGACCGCCGCCACGGGCCTCGACGCGCTCACGCACGCGGTCGAGGCGTATACGGGGCGGGCGGCGAACTCGATGAGCGACTCGCAGGCATTGCACGCGATTCGACTCATCGCGCGATGGCTGCCGCGGGCCGTCTCTCACGGAACGGACCTCGAGGCGCGCGCGAACATGCAGACCGCCGCGACGCTGGCCGGATGGGCGATCTCGAGCTCGACGGTCGGACTCGTGCACGCGATGAGCCACACGATCGGCGCCCGTCACGGAGTGCCTCACGGAATCGGCAACGGCGTGCTCTTGCCCCATGTGATTCGCTTCAACGGCGGGGTGCCGACCACCGCGGCGCGTCACGTCGACGTGGCGCAGGCATTGGGGGTCCTCGTCGACTCGCCCGAGAAGGCCGCGACCGCAGCGGCCGACGCGGTCGACGCGCTGCTCCGTGCCTGCAACCACCCCACGCGCCTCTCCGAGGTCGGCGTACCCAAGGACGCGCTCGCCGCGTGCTCCGCGATCGCCGTCACCGATCTGGCGGGCGCGTCGACGGCGCGCCGCGCCTCGCTCGGCGAGATCGAGGAGATCTATCGCGCCGCGTGGTGAGGGGCGGCGACCTTTTCGCTCACTTGTCCGCACCACCCCCGGCGGGAGAAAATCGTCTTCCCCCGTCAGAGGAAATCGCGCCGTTGCCGCTTGAGTAGTCGAGGAAAGCGCTCGACCGGGAGGGAGCGACGCACGGTCAACCGGCAGTGACGCTGGTTCTATCGGGAGCGACGCTCGTCGAACGAGGAGCGCGGAGTGTCCAACGAGCAGCGACGCTTCGCCTGCAAGGAGAGCCGCGTTGCAAGCAAGCAGCGACGCGCTGCCATCGAGGAAAGACGCTGTGCTGATGAGCAGGGACGACCTTCCAACAGGAAGTGACGCTTCGCCCATTGAACAAGAGGCTCTGGCAGGAAGGCGAGTCGCTCTGCGAGCTGGACGAGACCTCCGTCGAACACGAAGAGACGCTCTGCGAACAGGACGAGACGCGCGTCGAACAGGAAGAGACGCTGTGCGAGGAGGGATCGACGCGCGGTCGAAACGACAAGGCCCCTTCCCAACAGGAACTGCGGCTTTCACGAAACACATCGAGACATTTCCAACTCGCATCGACGCTTTGCAAAAACAACGGTCGACAGTTCCAGCAGCAAGAGACGCTCTGACGACCCAACCGTCACGAAAACGGAGAACTGCGATGAACCGCACGACCAAGTCCATCCGCCGTCCGACGATCACGCTCGGCCTGCCGAGGAGCGTGCCCGCGCTCATCTCCTACGCCCAGGGCATCGTGACTCGGATGACGGGAAACCCGTCCTTCCCCGCCCCCGTGCCCACACTCGCCGCCGTCACGGCGGCCCTCGCCGACCTGCAGACGGCCGAGACGGCGGCGCTGGCCAATCGCCCAGCCCTGAGACCGTTCGTGACCAGCGGAAGCCGGTCGAGCTGAGTACCACTACTGAACCCCGCTAAGGGATCACGGATGGCGCTCGCTGATTTAGCCGCGCCCGAGCGCCACGAAGTTCTCGAGGTGATGGTCGGAGTCGCCGAGCGTCAGCTCCATCGCGGTCAGACGGCGGAAGTGGTGGCTCACGTCGAGCTCGTCGGCCATCCCCATCCCGCCGTGAAGCTGCACGGCTTGCTGGCCGATGAATCGTCCGGCCTGCCCGATCACGACCTTCGCTGCGGAGAGTGACCGGCGGCGAGTCACGACATCGGCGGCCTCGCACTGCATCGCGGCGAGGTAGGCCATCGACTTCGCCTGCTCGTAGTGAATCAGCATGTCGGCCATACGATGCTGCAGCGCCTGAAATTTGCCAATGGGCTGGCCGAACTGCTCGCGCGTCTGCAAGTACTTGCCCGTCGCGTCGAGCAGCGCCTTCATGCTCCCGACGGCGTCCGCGCAGAGCGCCGCGAGCGCGACGTCGTGCGCGTCTTCGAGCGCCGCGCGCGCGGCGCCCTCGCCCCCGAGAAGCGCGTCGGCGCTGAGGGCAGCGTCTTCGAGGGTGACGTCCGCCGCGCCGCGCCCATCGATCGTCAGGTACTCGCGCGTGCGCACGCCGCCGAGCGCGCGCGGGACCTCGAACACCGACAGACCCTCGCCGGCGCCCTGGGCCCGCGCCGATACGAGCAACGTATCCGCGGCGCTCGCGCCCAGGACGACCGCCTTGGCACCCGACAGCGACCAGCCGCCGGCCGTCTTGCGGGCGGTGGTCGCCACGCGATCGCGATCGTAGCGGGCGCCCGGTTCGGCGTGCGCGACCGCGGCGATGCGCTCGCCCGACGCGAGGGCTTCGAGGACCTTCATCGCGTGCTGGCCGCCGAGCTTCTTCAAGAGCACCGTCGAGAAGACGGCGCTCGACCAGTACGGCTCGAGGAGGATCCCGGCCCCGAAGGCGTTCATCGCCAGCATCGTCTCGACCGGGCCGCCGCCCAGACCGCCCTGCTCGGCGGGCACGAGGAGACCGACGAGGCCGATCTCGGTGAGGCGGGTCCAGACCTCGCGGCTCCAGGCGCCGGGAGACTTGAGCACGGCGCGCCGCTGCTCGGAGCCGTAGCGAGCGGTCATGAACCGCTGCACGGCCTCGGCCAGCAGATTTTGATCCTCGGTGAATTCGAAGTCCATGTTCTGGGTGCTCTCTGGCCGCCTAGAGCCCGAGTATCATGTGGGCGATGATGTTGCGCTGAATCTCGTTGGCGCCGCCGTAGATCGTGGTCTTGCGGAGGTTGAAGTATCCGCCCGCCAGCGGCGCCGCGTGTGCAGGGGCGAGGAGACCCGGGAGCGACCCCGCGTCGGCCCGGAGATCGGCGAGCGCCGAGGGACCCGCGGCGTGCAACATGAGCTCGGAGATCGTCTGCTGGATCTCGGAGCCCTTGATCTTGAGGATCGACGAGACGGCCCCCGGATCGCGTCTGGAGCGCTCGGCCGACAGGACGCGGAGGTTCGTGACCTCGAGCGCCATGAGATCGATCTCGACCTGCGCGACGCGCGCCGCAAAGTACGGATCGTCGATGAGCGGCCGCCCGTTGCGAGTCTCCGCCGTCGCGATCTTCTTGAGCCGCTGGAGTTCGCGCTTGGACCCGCCGATACCCGCGATGTTCGTTCGCTCGTGGCCGAGAAGGAACTTGGCATACGTCCAGCCGCGGTTCTCTTCGCCGACGAGGTTCTCGACGGGCACGCGCACGTCGTCGAACCAGACCTCGTTCACCTCGTGCGCGCCGTCGAGGGTGATGATGGGGTGCACGGTCACGCCGGGCGTCGTCATGTCGATCAGCAAGAAGGAGATACCCGCTTGCGCCTTGCCTTCCGTTCGGGTGCGAACGAGGCAGAAGATCCAGTTGGCGTACTGGGCGAGGGTCGTCCACGTCTTCTGCCCGTTGACCACGTAGTGGTCGCCGTCGCGGACGGCACGCGTCTTGAGCGAGGCCAGATCCGAGCCGGACCCGGTTTCCGAGTAGCCCTGGCACCACCAGTCGTCCATCGAGACGATCCGCGGCAGGAAGCGCTCCTGCTGCGCGCGATTCCCGAATTTCATGATCACCGGAGCGACCATCTTCAGGCCGAAAGGAATGGCCCTCGGGGCACCCGCGAGCGCCTGCTCCTCCTCGAAGATGTGCTGCTGAACTCCCGTCCACCCCGTCCCGCCGAACTCCACCGGCCACGCCACGGCGCCCCACCCCTTGGCGTGGAGGATCTTCTGCCAGCGGACCCAGTCGTCTCGCAATAGATGCCGGCCGTTGTGCACCTTGTCGCGAATGTCCGCAGGGAGCTTCTGAGCCAGGAATTGACGCACTTCGTCTTGAAACGATTGCTCCTCGGCCGTGAACGCGATTTCCAAAGCCAGACCTCTCGTGTTTTTGCCGCGCAGTCCGAGCCAACTAAACCACCAGCCGCCCCCGGAGTGCACGCCGAACGCGGGACCGGAGGACTACGCCGATTTGCTCTTTCGGAGCACGATTCTTACGGTGCGAGCGTCCGGCTCGGTGACGGTGGTGACCGGGCTGGTCTCGGTGGTGGCGTTCGGGTCGAGCGCGGGGCCGAGCGCGGTCAGAGCGCGGCGCGACGCGACCGGACCCTTGAGCTCGGCGAGGCGCTCCCACTTGGCGATGAGCGCCGGCGTGCCGAGGGGCCGAAACCACCTCTCGACCACCGCCAGGCTCGCGTCGTACTCGTCGAACCTCCCGGCCATCCAGGCGATGCGCGCGCGCGCCTCGTGCAGGAAGCCTTGAACCAGGGGGTGGTCGCTGCCACGAAATCGATCGAGGAGGCCGTCGATGCGGGCGAGACCCTCCTCGACGTCACCGAGGCCCGCGTCCGCGATCGCAAGCTGGATGTCGAGCGACAGAAACAGCGTGACGTACTCTCGGTCCGCGTCGGTGACTTGGGCGAGCCCGCTCTCGCAGGCGGCCTTCGCCTGAGCGAATTGACCGCGCTCGTTGTGGCCCATCGCGTGAAAGCCAATCACCGCCGCCCACCCGATGAAGCTCCGCGGCGGCCGGTCGCCGAGCGTGACCGCGAGTCGTTCGTCGGTCCAGTCGCCGCGCACGAGGGAGAGCGACATCTCGGCCATGCGAGCGTAGAGCCGGAGGGACGGCACCGTCGTACTCAGGACCTCGAGTCGATCGGCCGCGCGCGTGAGAGCCACGATGTCCCAGAGGCTCGTGTGCAGCGGGATGAGGGCCGCGGCCTCCCACATCTCGACTTGCCACGCCGAACCCACGTGCGCTGCGTGCAGCTCGACCTGCTCGCGGTGCTTGGCCGCGATCGCGAGCTCGCCGCGGTTCGCGTAGTAGAGGAAGCGCAGATGGCTGGCGATCATGGCGTAGAGCTTGAGGCCCGAAGCGTCGAGCGCGTCGGCGCTCTGGAGCGCGGCGCGCCCGTCTTCGCGAAACACCGCGAACGCCCCGCGCGCGAAGTGCGCGCCGGTAACGTAGAGGGCTCGCGCGTCGGGGGGTAACGACCGGTAGTTCCGCGGGTCCTCGAAGCGCTTCAGGAGCGAATCGAACGTCTCGAACGCCGTCGCCTGCTGGTCGCGGCCAATCTCGCGCAGCCCGACGCAGAACTCGTAGATGCCGGCCGCCGCCAACCGCCTGGGCAGGACCGAGAAGATCGAGAGTGCCTTCGCGACGCGCGAGGCTCGCTCGACGTCGAACGAGAGCGCCGCCGTTCCGGTGATCGCCGTCACGGCCCCGAAGAGCTGGATCAGCATCTCGAAGAACGGGTATCCGCGGTGGCGCTTCGGCGTGAGACGGAAGCGCGCGTACGCAAAGAGGAGGCCCAGGACGAGGCCGGGCCACCGCCCGAGAAAGCGAGCGATGGCGCGTGCCGTGCGCAGCCCCGTTAGGTCCTCGCAGGTGTCGAGCGCCTCGTCGCCGTACCGGTCTCCCCAGGAGCGATCTTCGTAGTACCCCATGTGCGCGAGGGCCGACAGCAGCGGCATGCGCTCGTAGACCGAGCGGCGATAGCGCTTGTAGACCTTGAGCGCGGCCTCGATCGGTTCGGCGGCGCGATGCAGGTTCGCGACCAGAGTGCGCACGGTCACGCTGCTGTGCGTCACCCTGGCGATCATGGCTGCGCCTCGCAGTTCGTCGCCTCCCTTGATGAGGTGCCAGCCCGCCTCGAGGAGGAGCGCCGGGTCCTGGGGCCCCGCGAGCTGCGCGAGCGCCTCTCCCAGACGCCGGTGGCTGCGCTCCCGACCGACCTCCGCCATCCCCGAGAGGATCGCGTCTCGCAGCGCGACGCTGCTGAACCGGTAGCCGGTCTGATCGACATAGAGCACGTCGTTGCGCGCCAGCTCGTCGAGGAGGAGCAGGACCCTTCGACCGGGGTCTTGCTCGCCAGGCTCGGCGTCGACCACGAGCTGGCGGCACAGGTCGAGCGTCAGGTCCTCGCGCTGCAGGCTCAGGCACTCCGCCAGGGCGCGCGCGGGCGCGGTCAGCAATCCAAGCCGGATGGACAGGGCGTCCTCGAGCGCGGCGGGGAGCCCCGCGTCCGGTCGATCGACCGGAAGCGCCCACATGCCGCCCATGTATCGAACGACGTCCCTGGCCACGAGCTGGCGGGAGATCTCGATGCAATGGAGCGGGCTGCCCGCCGTGCGGCCGTGAAGCCATTCGGCGAAGCGCTCGACGTTGGGGGCGTCGCCGAAGAGCGAGCGGGCGAGCTCGAGCGTCTCCGCGGGCGACAGGCCGTCGAGAACGATGCGCGTGCATTGACCTCGCAACGTGACGAGGCCCGCTGCGCTGCGCGGATCGCGCCGAACGTGCTCCGTGACGATGAGCAGGATCGGGTACTGCTCGGCAATCTTCGCGAGGGACACGAGGAGACCGAGGCTCGCGTCGTCGGCGTCGTCGACGTTGTCGACCGCGACGACGAGCGGCTTGACGCGACTGATCTCCGCGAACCATGCCTCGAGCTGGCCGCTCGTGTCGGCCTCGAGGTCGGTCAAGAGCCCCTGCTGCGGCGGCATCGACCCGCTCGCGGACAGGCGCGCTCCGACGTCGGGCCCCAGCGCGACGAGCGTCGAGCCGTAACGTGAAGCGTACCCGCGCGCCGGCGGCGGGATGGCGTCCAGCATCCCGACGACCAGGGCGCGCGTCGTCCCGCGAGAGCGCCGGTTCACGCTCGCGTCGACGCGGACGACTCCCGCCCCCGCCATCTGCGCGCGGACGCCAATCTCTTCGAGCAACCGCGTGCGCCCCATGCCCGCGGCCGCCTCGATGTGCACCGCGCCGCCGTGGCCACGAAGGACACCGTCCGTGACCTCCTTGAAAGCCTCGAGCTGGGCTGCGCGCCCGACGAACCTGGGGCTGAGGAGGAAGCTCTCCGCGAGGCGTTCGGTCTCGCCGCCGCCCTCGGCGGGAAGGTCCCCTACGACGTTCAAGCGGGCGATGACCTCGGCGGCGCTCGCTGGGCGCGCGAGCGGATTGGCGCTGAGGAGCGACAGCACGAGGGCATCGAGCTCCTTCGGGATCCCCTCGACCACGGCGCTCGGGGCCGCCGGCGGTTCCCTCCACAGCTCGGTCAGCTCTTCGATCTGCCGGGCCGGATAGGCGTGGCGTTCCGTGAGCACCCAGTAGGCCAGCGCTCCGAGGGCGTAGAGGTCGGCGCGCTGATCGAGCGGCGCCCCTTGCAAGGCCTCCGGAGGGATGGCCGGCGGGGTACCGACGACGAGGCGCGAGCTCCCGAACACGGCGAGCACGCCGAAGTCGAGGAGCTTGCAGTGCCCGTCGGGCGTCATCCGCACGTTCGAGGGGCTGAGGTCCCGGTGAATCAGCCGGCGCGCGTGCAGCAGGGCGAGAGACGTCGCGACGTCGCGAAGATAGTGGCACGCCAGCCGGTAGGGCAGCGGCGCGGCCGCACGCAGGTCCTCCCCTTCGAGGAGCTCCATCGTGTAGAAGGGGCCGATCTCGTCGACGCCGTAGTCGAAGACGCGAATGATGCGCGGGTGGTCGAGCCCTGCGAGCACCTGATATTCACGCTCGAACGCCGCGACGTGGAGCGGCTCGCCCGCGACGTCCGGCTGGATGCGCTTGAGCGCGCGCGACTCGCCCGTCTGCCGGTCGTGTACGCGATAGACGACCCCCATGCCGCCCGAAGCGAGCTGCTCTTTGATCACGTAGCGCGTGGTCATTCCGTCAGCTGGACGACGAAGCGCACAGGTCCTCCAGTATTTCAGTGTACCAGGGCCGAGGGCGTGACCCCTCCTTGCTCCTTTCGCGTGCCGTCGACAGACGACCCCCGCCTTTGCGCGTTGCTCAACGCGTCATGCCGGCCTGGCAGGTGTCGGAGGCTCGGAGACAAGCTCCGACCCGACGGCCATTCCCTTCTGGACGGCCGGGCGCGCAGCCATCGCCGCGATCCAGCGTTTCACGTGATCCGCCCCGTCGAGAGCGCCCGGCTCGCGCTCGGCGACGGCGGCAAACCACGGGTAGTTCATGATGTCCGCGATCGAATACGCACCGGCGACCCACTCGCGGTCGCGCAGGCGCCCGTCGAGCACCTGGATGAGCCGCCGCGACTCGCCGAAGAACTTCTCGAACGCCGATTGATTGCGGGGCTCTTCGCGGGCGAACGCGAGCATCTGACCGAAGAACGGCCCAGGCCCGCCGACCTGCCAGTACGCCCACGACAGCGCCTCGGCCCGTCCCGGCTGATCCCGCGGGAGGAAACGCCCCGACTTGTCCGCCAGGTACTCGAGGATCGCCCCGGACTCGAAGACGACGACGAGCTCTCCGCTGGGCCCCTCGGTGTCGACCAGCGCCGGGATCTTCCCGTTGGGGTTGATCGCCAGGTACTCCGCCTTCTTCTGGTGGCCCCGCCCGAGATCGACCAGGTGAAGCTCGAAGGGCCAGCCCAGCTCGGCAAGGAGGATGGGGGCCTTTTTGCCGTTCGGTGTACGCCACGTGTAGAGGTCGAGCATCGTGGTGTATTCGATGCGTATGCCGCCTCGTGGTGTCAACTCATGAACTAGACTCGCGCCCCATGCGCCGTCTTCTCGTCGTGCTCGCCGCGTTCGCCTCTTGCGCCGCGCGCCCCGCGCCCGCGCCGCAGGCGCCGGACCCGCAAGCGCTCCGATCGTTCACCGACGACACGCGATCCACGCTCGACACGATCGTCGCCGTGGATACCAGCCACGGCCACGAGACCGACTTGCTCAAGCCCATCGCGGACCGCCTTCGCGCGTGGATGCCGGTGGATCTCGTGGAGGGGATGCCGGGCCGGGGCAACCTCGTCGCGCGCTACAAGGGCACCGGCGCGAAGCGACCGCTACTCCTCATTGCCCACGTCGACGTCGTTCCGGTCGAGGGCCAGCCGTGGACGGTGCCGCCCTTCCAGGTGACCGAGAAGGACGGCTTTCTGTGGGGGCGTGGGGTCAACGACGACAAGGGGATGGTCGCCGTCATGGTGGCCCTCGCCACCGAGATGGCGCGGACGAAGCCGGCGCTCTCGCGCGACGTCATCTTCGCGCTCACCTCGGGCGAAGAGACGGGCGGAGCGTCAGGTGCGCAATGGCTCGCCCAGAATCGCAAGGATCTCATCGACGCCGAGATCGCGCTCAACGAAGGCGGCTCCACGCGGCTCGACGACGAAGGGAGCCGGGTCGTCGAAGTGGACCTCGGCGCGGCCGAAAAGACGTTCCAGAGCTATCGCCTGGTCGTGCGCGGCAAGGGAGGGCACTCGTCGATTCCACCGACCGACTCCGATCCGGTACTGACGCTCTCGCGCGCGCTCGTCAAGATCGGGGAGTTCCGCTTCCCGGCGCGAGTCATCGGGGCTTCGCGCGAGGAGCTCGCGGCCGACGCGAAGCTCGAGAAGCCGCCGATCTCCGAGGTCGAGGCCCGCGTCGCGGCGCTCGGCCAGGTGAGCGACGACGACGAGCGCATCCTCTCGAAGGACCGGCTCGTCAACGCGCACCTGCGGACGACGTGCGTGACCACGCAGCTCCAGGGCTCACCGCAAGACAACGTGCTGCCCACTTCGGCGGAGGCGACGGTCAACTGCCGGATCCTGCCCGACGAGACGCGCGAACAAACGATCGCGACTCTGCAGCGCGTCGTCGGCGATCCCGCCGTCGAGATCGCACCCACTTCGGAGTTCGGGTATGGCCCGTATTCGCCGTTCGACGGCGAGATCGTGCGGGCGATGAAGAAGGTCGCGGGCGCGATCTGGCCGGGGGTCCCCGTCGTACCGACCATGGGAACCGGCGCGACCGACTCGCGGCACCTGCGCGCCATCGGCATCCGCGCGTACGGCGTGAGCGTCTCGCCGACGACACGACCCGAAGCCCTCGCTGGCCGACTCGCCCACGGCCCCGACGAGCGCCGCCCAGCCAGGTGGCTGCCCGACGGCGCCCGCTTCCTCCGCGACCTCACCTACGAGCTCGCTCGATAGCCCTTGATCGACTGGAGAAGAGAGAAATGCCCGAAGAAGCCGTCACCCACTCCTTTCAGGCCGAGGTGAGCCAGGTCCTTCACCTGGTGATCCACTCCCTCTACAGCCACAAGGAGATTTTCCTTCGCGAGCTCGTCTCGAACGCTTCGGACGCGCTCGACAGGCTTCGCTTCCGCGCCCTGACGGAGCCCGAGCTCTACGCCGGGGATACGGCGCTGGCGATCCGCATCCACGCCGATCGCGAGCAGCGAACGCTCACGATCGAAGACAACGGGATCGGGATGACCGAGGAGGAGCTCGTGCGCGACCTCGGGACGGTCGCGCGCTCGGGGTCGCGGGCGTTCCTCGAACAGCTCGCGCAGCGCGGCCAGAAGGACGCGCGCCTCATCGGCCAGTTCGGGGTCGGCTTCTACAGCGCCTATCTCGTGGCCGATCGGGTCGAAGTGGTCTCGCGCGCCGCGGGCGCCGGGCAGGTCGGACATCGGTGGGTCTCCGAAGCCAAGGAGACCTTCACGATCGCTCCCGACGAGCGGGCCGCGCGTGGCACGGCGATCACCCTTCATCTGCGCGAGGACGAGCGGGAGTTCCTCGACGAATGGCGCCTGCGCGATCTCGTCAAACGCTACTCGGACTACGTGAGCCACCCGATCAATCTGCGCGTCACGAAGGGGACCGGGGCCGACGCAAAGACGGAGTACGAGACGGTCAACCGCGCCAGCGCGCTCTGGCAGCGGCCCAGGAGCGAGATCACCGAGGAGCAATACGACGAGTTCTACCGGCATCTGGCGCACTCGCCCGAGGGGGAGAAGCCGCTCGCTCGTACGCACTTCAAGGTCGAGGGAACGCAGGAGTTCGCGGGGCTCCTGTACGTGCCGCGCGACAAGCCGTTCGAGATGCGATTCGGCATGAAGCACCGCGGGGTGCGCCTCTACGTGAAGCGCGTCCTCGTGATGGAGGACTGCGAGGAGATCGTCCCCGAGTGGCTGCGCTTCGTCGTGGGCGTCATCGACTCCGACGATCTGCCGCTCAACGTATCTCGGGAGATCTTGCAGCAATCGTCGGCCGTGCGGACGATCAAGAAGCAGCTCGTGAAGCACGCGCTCGACGCCCTCGAGACGCTGTCCGTCGAGCGGCCCGACGACTACGCCACGGCGTGGCGAGCCTTCGGGGCCATGATCAAACAGGGTGTCGGGACCGACTTCGAGTACCGCGATCGACTCTCGAAGCTGCTGCGATACGAGAGCACGGCCGGCGATGGGCTCCACTCGCTCGCCGACTACGTGAAACGCATGAAAGACGGCCAGGACGCCATCTACTACGTGATCGGCGAATCGCGGAAGGCGCTGGAGGGCGCCCCGCACCTCGAGGGGCTGCGCAAGCGCGGATACGAGGTGCTCCTGATGACCGATCCCATCGACGAGTGGGCCACGGAGTCGCTCCGCACTTTCGACGGAAAGACGCTCGTCTCTGCGATGCGGGCCGATTTCGAAGATCGAGGCGACCGACGACGAGAAGAAGGCTCGCCAAGCGGACACCGAGACGCTCGGGCCGCTCTTCGAGCGCGTTAGAGCGGTCCTCGGGGACCGCGTGACCGAGGTTCGAGCGAGCGAGCGGCTCACCGATTCGCCGTGCTGCCTCGTCCTCGCGAGCGCCGGGCCGCACGGGTACGTGGAGCGCCTCCTGCGAGAGGCCGGGCGCGACATCCCGAAGTCGTCGCGGATCCTCGAGCTCAATCCAGAGCACCCGATCGTCCGTAGCCTGAAGGCCTTCGTCGACCGGGGCGAGGCCGACGCGGCGCGTGTCGCCGATTGGATCGAGGTCCTCTACGATCAGGCTCTCGTCGCCGAAGGAGCGCCCATCGACGACCCGAACGGCTTCGCGCGACGCATCACGTCGCTGCTCGCGGCCGTCACGGCGAGAGACGGTAGTCCGACAGCGTAGCGGCCACGTGAAAGCGCTTCCGGAAGAAGAGGATGCCCCCGTTTCCGTCGGCGATGACCTTCGAGACCGCGGGCCCCAGCGCCGTGGGGGCGCCGAACTCCAGCGTGACGTGGACGTAGTCCACGAAGATCGGCGGTTTGCTTATCTTGAACCCGGCGGAGATGAGCGTCCCCGTCCGCGAGTCGACCCACGCCGAGCCCTCCAGAGTGTCGTCTTTCGGGACCTTGGGCGCGAACGCAATCCGCACGACGGCGGGGTCGCGCGCGTCGACCTCGACCTGGTCGAAGACGTAGCGAGGTTGTTCGTCGGCGAGGATCGGTATCCGGAACCGTTTCTGGTCGCGCTCGGCCTTGCGCTCCTGCGCCTTTTTGAGCGCCTGCTTTTGCGCGTCCGCCGTCTTGTCTTCGCCGTCCTCCACGTACCGGATCACGACGAACCGGACGTTGATGCCGTCGGCATCGACGCGGGCCTTCATCTCCTTGACGGAGTCGGCCTTGCCGTCGCGATCGAGCGTCTCCATTCGGCCTTCTACGGTGTAGCTCGCGTGTGTGCGCATGGCCTCGAAGCCGGCCCCGTACGCGGCGAGGCGCGCCATGAGCTCCGGCGCGGGAGCCGCCGCGCTCGCTGTCCTCGGCGTTGCGACGAGCACCGCCACGGCAAAGAGCGCGGGAGCCGCCGTGCGCAAACGCTGCCGTCGCAGCAAGTCGGCGAGCGTCACCGGCGATGCCCGCCGCCGTGCATCATGGCGCCACCCCAGTGGCCGCCGAAGGCCGGCCGGTACGGGTGCGGAGCCACGCCGTGGTAGCCGTACCAGACGCGCGGACCCGTGTAGTAGCGGTAGGGAGCGCGCGGCCACGGGCCGGCGTTGACCCCGGCGTGGATCCACGGACCCGCACGGTAGGGCCCGAAGCCCCAGGGCGAGACCAACCAGGTCCAGCCGTACGACGGCGCGTACAGGTACACGTACGGCTGGGCGTCCACAGCCGTGGCCTCGGAACCGGCCGGGACCCAGATCCACCCGTATCGATCGGTAGAGACCCACTGCCCCTGCGCCTGCGTATCCACAGACTCGGACGGCGGGGGCGGTGCGGAAGGTGCCGCCGGCGCGGCCTGGTCGGGGGGTGGCGGAGGAGCCTCTGGCGGGGCCGTTTGCTCATCCTGGGCCAGCGCCCCCGAGGCGAGGAAGAGACCCGCGACCAGGACCGGCATCGAACCGAGCAACCCAACGATGGTCTTCATGACTCCGACCTCACGCTTGTCCAACTTAACAAGCGCCAGGCCGGGCGCACTAATTCCCGCCGCCGCTGCTCTCGTTTGCCACGCCCTCGGCTGGCCTCTACTGACGCGTTGCGGTCATCGAGTACGAGATCGTGCAGGGAATCGTCGCGTATTGGCCGCCCGCGCTCGCCAGCTGATCCGCGCAGTTCCACCCGGGGGGGACCGAGAAGGCGTAGCCGATGGTCCCCTCGAAGCTCGAGGGCGGCGAGCCGCTCCCGAGGTCGATCTGCAGCGTGTCGTCACGCTCCATCGTGCACGGTCCGAGCCCTCCGTCGGCCGTGCCGTCGACGTTGACCTGCTCGGTCGCGAGGAGCGTCACCTCGGACGCCGTGCTCATCGCATTCGAAAGAGGCGGCGTGCCGTCCATCCAACTCCAGTAGAGGGTCGTCCCGCTCTGGGAGAGCTCTGCGTCGAAAGTCCAGGGATTGGGCGCGGCGAGACCGCACGTGTTGGTCTGCGACTGGGCGACGATCGCATAGGTGCCCAGCATGGTCCCGGGGAGTGGCTTGTCCGAACACGCCAGGACCGCCGACCCGAGACCGACAGCCGCGGCGGCGAGCACGCTTCGCAGGGCCATCTCCGCCCTCTAAAGGCAAGCGGTGACGAGGGCCAAGTTCTTCGATCCCCGGACTGCCACTGGAACATTTCGTGGGTATTCGAACGGGCGGGACTTTCTCTTACGACTAGAAACGCATCTCATAAAGAAAATCCGTCCGGATCCCTCAAATTCAGCGAAGATCTCGGGGAAGACCGCTTCGCCAATCGTCGCTGCCCGTCGGCGATAACGTCGGCGATGACCCGATGACGACCTTTCCGCACTGGCACGTACGATAGCGCGCCAGCGTGCTAATCTAGCGAAGACAGTCGATTTTTTTGCTGTATGCTCGCTTCGATCATGGCCAACCAACTTCATTCCCGTATTTCGGTGCTCGCCTCGTCGTTCGTCGACTCCGTCCTCGAGGCGGTAAAGAGCTCGTCGCTCCAGGAGATCCTCGACGGCGGCAGCGCGCATCGCACGGCGCCCCGCGCTCCCGTCGCGCCTCGCGCCGCCGTCGGCCGCGCCGTTCGGATGCCGGCGACTCGAAGCGGGCGCCTTCCACGGCGGTCGGCGGAGGACATCGCCAAGACGCTGGAGGTCGTCGTCTCCCTGCTCGGCAGTCGAAAGAACGGCCTGCGGGCGGAGCAGATCCGGACGGAGCTCAGCATGCAGGCAAAGGAGCTGCCGCGCATCCTCAAGGAGGGACTGAGCCGAAAGAAGATCCGCGCCGTCGGCCAGAAGCGGGCGACGACGTACTTCGCCAAATAGGCTCGCTTCGCAATCTGCTGGCCACGCGCGCGAAACGGACGCAGGGTAACGGTTCGCTCCGTGGCCCCGAACGACCCTTTGCAGAGTCGCTTTCTCGCAGTCCGCAGCCTTTTCACTCCGGCGCGGCGCGCGCTTCGTTACCTCGTCGGGCGCCTGCCGGCGCCCGCGCAGAGGCTTGGCGCCTCGGCGCTTCAGGCTGCAGCGGCTCGCTGGCCCCAGCTGTCGCGCCTCCTCGGCGTCTTCCCGCCGCCGCCGACGTCCATCGACGCGCACTCGTTCCACGCTCCCGACCCTCCGGCGCCGCATCCCGGCGCGAAAGAAGCGTCCCCTGCGCCCAAGGACCCGTCCGGACGGCAAGAGCACCTGGCCCAGTTGCGCCAGGCGGGCGACTACGGCGACCGAGCGCGCGCAGCCCTCGCCCTCGCGCGCGCGGCCGATCCAGAGACGACCGCGGCGCTCGTGGCGGCGCTGCGTGACCCGAGCTCCGAGGTCGCAGAGCGTGCCGCCGAGGCGCTCGCGCATCATCGGGGCGAGGTCGCCACGTCGGCCCTCCGCGGCGTCGTCGAGAACCGCGACGGTTACTTCAGCCCCACGACGCGCGCATCCGCCATTCGTTCGCTCGGTACGCTCCTTCCCGTCGACGAGGCGACGCCCATAGCGCGCGCGGTCAGCGACGTGGAAGCCATCGTGAGCCTGGCCGCCATCGCGACCCTGGCCGAGCGCGACGCGAGCACGAGCGCGGGTGCGCTCATGGGCGTCCTCGAAGACCGGAGAGGCTTCTATCTGCCCTTGACGAGGCAGGCCGCGGCGCGGGCTCTGGGAAGCCTGCACCACTACGATCGTGAAAGGCTGCGCGGCCTGCTGGCCATCGAATACGACGACGCGGTCCGCGAGGCGCTCTCCTCGTTGGCGAACTGACCCGAAAAAGGCGCGGCGGCCGAACCCGTTTCGAGAACGCTGGGCGACGCGATAGAATGCCCATGTGGTCCGAGCGTTCGCCCGCGCCTGCACGCTGATGGCTGCGTGGTCGATCGCGCTCGGCATCTCATCGTGTTCACTGCTGCTCGACTGGAGCGGCTACACCGGCGGCGAATCGCTGCGGTCCGACGCCGCGGACGAGGCGGGCGACGACGACCGCAGCGGTAGGGACAGCAGCGACAGCGACGGCAACGACGCGAAGGACGCGAAGGACCCGGTCGAGGCGTCGGGCCTCGACGCGCGGGACGACATCGGCGCGCCAGACGTGGAAGTCGCGGAGACCGGCCCGCCCTGCACTTCGAAGATCTGCGGCGGCTGCTGCAACGAGAACGGCTTTTGTGCGGGCGGCGAGTCCGCGCAGACCTGCGGCACGGGGGGCGCGCCGTGCCAGGATTGCACGAAGAGCGCGCAATCTTGCTCGCAGGGGACGTGCTCGGCGACCTCACCCCCCGTCGACAGCAGTTCGCCGCCCACGTGCGACGTTTCGCAGTGCAACAGCATGTTTCGCTGCGCTCCCGTGTATCAGAGCGCGTGCTGCAAGAGCGACGGGACCTGCGGGTGCCAGGTCATGATCCCGCCCGGTCCTTGCATGTGAGACCCTCGCCGCGGTGACCCGGCGCACCCGCCAGGCGCTCGCAACGCCGCTACGGGCCCTCGAGGTGCGATCGAATCAGGCTCGCGACCAGGTCCGGGCACTCCATCTCCATGTCGTGGGTGCCGCCCGCGATGACCTCGAGCCGCGCGTTCGGCAGGCGGTCGCGCAGAAACTCGCCGACACGCACCGGGCCAAGGGGATCCGCGTCGCCGAAGATGAGTAGCGTCGGAGCGCGCACCGACGGGAGCCGCTCGCTGACATCGGTCCTGTCGTCGACGAACCAGGGAGGCGCCAAGGGCTGGAGTGCTCGCCATTCCTCGCGCCATGGGGCACCCCCGAGCCGCGTGACGTCGATTCCGCCGGATGTCGCCACGAGCACGAGGCGACGCACGCGATCGGGAACCTCGAGAGCCGCCCTCAGCGCGAGGACGCCGCCCATCGACTGAGCGACGAGATCGAAGACCGGGGGCAGAGTCGCGAGGACCGCTCGATGGAGGTCCGATAGCGACCGGACCGCCGGGTTGGACGGTGCCCCCGCGAAGCCCGGATAAGGAACCAAGACCGTCGAACGCCCCGGCAATCGATCCGCCACGGGGCGCCAGATGGATGGCTCCCCGCTCGCGCCTGGAAGGAAGACGACGGCGGGCGCGGTCGAAGCCGCGCCCTTCGCCATCACGGCACGAGCGAGGTTCGCAGCGCCGCGAGCGCGATGATCGCGCCGAACGACACGACCAGCGCCACCCGGCGGATCGCCTCGCCTTCGGCCGCACGTACGCTTCCGCGAACGATCCGACGAGCGCGCGATCCGACGACGACGTGCAGAGCGAGGAGCGCAGCCATCGCCCCCACGATGCCGAACACCCAGTGGGCGCGCAGCCAATCCGCCGGCCCGCCCGCCAGCCACGCGAAGCCCGCGAGGAAGCTCGCGACGAAGAGCGGAGTGGCCCAGCGACGGAACAGCGCGAGAGCGAGACCGCCGACCTCGGGCCCGTCGGCCATCATTCGCGCACGACCCGAGAGCCAGCTGACGCAAAAGAGCGTACCCGTCCACAGGGAGCACGAGGCAACGAACGCCAGCGCGGCCAGCAGCAGCCAGCCGGGAGAGAAGTTCATCCAGTCCATGGGCGAGCCCAAGTGCATTGGCGAGACCAATCGGGATATGGCGCAATTTCGCGCGATTGCAAGCGAGCCCGGGCAGATTCCTGGTGGGGCAACCCGCCACAGCCGTGGCGGAAGCCAATCCTTAGTGCCGCAGCGCCAGGAGCACCTCGACGACGATGAGGACGATCACCACGAGCTCGAGCAACGTCGTCCGCCGAGCTTCAATCTCGCTTCGAATCAGGGTGTGGGCTTGCGCCAGGAGGGCCTGCTTGGCGTCGATGCTCGCCTGCCAGGACCGGATCCGGAACCGCTGTACGGCGCTCTCGTAGACGCGCGCGAGGTAGAAATCGCCGATGACCTTCAGCGTATTGTCGACGCGCTCGGCGAACTCGCTGAGCTCCACGAGGCGGCTCACGACGCGGCGCCCGAGATCGACCAAGGGATTGCGCACGATGTCCCCGAATTTCCGGCCGTGCGCGCGATCGAGATCGCGGTAGACCCGCGCGAGCTCTGCGTCGAACAGCTCGTCGTAGTAGCGCAGCTCGAGAAGCTGGGAAGACGCGAGCTCGAGGATGTCCGGGATATCGCGGCTCCCCGAGGGCTCGAGGACGAACGCGCAGTTCCAGTCCACGACGACGAGATCGTCGTCGAAATAGCTGTGAGAGTGCGTCAGCACGTCTTGACGCTGGGACGGCGAAAGGCGTCGGCTCGTCGGCTCGCCGAGCACGAGGCTCGCCAGCGAGGGGGCCGCGAGCACGTCCCCCGCCGATGGATCGCCTTCGAACCGGCGCACGAAGACGACCGTGTACGTCTCGACCGCGTTCCAGTCGTGTTCTCCGCGCACGGAGCCGCGAAGGCGCATCAGCAGGGGCCGCACCATCTCGCGAGCCGCCTGATCGAGCTCCGGCGAGTCGTAGAGTTCGTCGCACCACGCGACGATCTCGCCCAGCTCGCTGCCGTCGGGAATCGGGACCTCGAAGGAGAACGACACAGCGCCGTAGTCAAAGACTCGGACGGACACCTCGGCGTCGACCTTCTTGCCGGTCCGCGGGAGCGTGAGCGATCGCGGACCGATCGTGACCTCGAGCGGCGGCGTCGAGATGACGAGGGACTGCGCCCCCTCGCGGGTCAACCCTCCGCGCCGGGGCGCGCTCGCTTGCAAGAGCGCCTGGCACGCCAGGAGATCGATCTCGTCGGCCACGTCGAGCTGCCGATAGGCAACGACGCGCCCTTCTCGGACGACGAGCGGCTGGCCCGGCGTGGCGGCCTCGCCGGAGGCGGGCCGCGTGGCGCTCGGGGGCCATTGCTCACCTTCGCGCTGCGACATTCGCCCCGCCTTCGCCCGCGACCTTACCGGTTTCGCCGGGACGCCGCTATGCTGGGCCGCCGCAAACATGGACGATCGCCTCTCCTCTGACCTCGCGTCCTTGCGAATCGACCGCAACGAACGCCCACCCTCGCCGTCGTCGGCCCGGGCCGTTCGCTGGCTCATCGCGGCGGCTGTGGTCGGCGCGGCCGGCGTCGGAGCGTGGCGTGTCGCTGTCCCGCTCGTGGAAGCCAGGCTTTTCAAGACCGAGGTCGGCGTGACCGAGATCGCCCTGGTCTCGCCAGCGCAGGGCCAGGTCGAGCTCACGTCGACCGGATACGTCGTTCCGCAGGTCGAGGTCGACGTGTCGTCGAAGCTCGTCGGGCGCGTCGAGAAGTCCACGGCGCACGAGGGAAGCGTCGTCAAACTGGGCGAGATCCTGTTCGTGCTCGACGCGAGTGACCAGCGGACCCAGGTCGCCAGCTCGCAGGCGCGGGTCGCGGCGGCGCGGGCCCGGGAAGCGACGTCGCGGGCCCAGCTCGCCGAGACCGAGCTCCAGCTGCAGCGCGAACAGAGGCTCGCGGCGACCGGCGCCGTCGGAACGGCAACGGCCGACGACCTCGGCGCGCGTGCGAAGTCCCTCGCCGAACAGGTGCACGCAACCGAGGCCGACGTGGCGGCATCTCAGACGGAGGTCACCGCCCTGTCGGTGAATCTCGCCAATACGACGATCCGCGCGCCCATCGATGGCACCGTGATGACGAAACCGCTCCAGCCGGGCGACGTGGTAAGCCCCGGAACCCCCATGGCGCGGATCGCAGACTTCAATTCGATCGTGGTCGAGACCGACGTTCCCGAGGCGCGCCTGCACCTCGTCAAGACGGGCGGGCCTTGCGAGAATCGTGCTCGACGCCTACCCCGACAAGCGCTGGCGCGGCGAGGTCGCCGACACGAGCCCGCAGCTCAATCGCGCGAAGGCCACGGCCACCGTCAAGGTGCGCTTCCTCGACCGCGACGCTACCGTGCTCCCGGAAATGGCCGCCCGCGTCTCCTTTCTCGACTCCCCGCTCGACGTCGCCAAGTTGAGCGAGCGTCCGAAGCGCGTCGTCCCCGGTAACGCGGTGACCGACCGCGCCGGCACCAAGGTGGTATTCACCCTGGACTCGGGGAACGTGCGCATGATCCCCGTGACGCTCGGGCCGCCGTTCGGCGACGGGTTCGAGCTCGTCGACGGCCCTGCCCCGGGCGCGAAGATCGTGAGCGACCCCGGCGCCGCCCTCGAGGACGGCCAGGCGATCAAGGAGAAGAGTCTGTGATGGAGGAGCAAAGCAAGAGTGCGGAGGCCCGCCCGTCGATCGTGAAGCTCAGAGGGGTGACCAAGACGTACGAGCGCGGGGGAGAATCCGTGCGCGTCCTCGAAGATCTCGACCTCGACGTGCCCACGGGCTCGTACGAAGCGCTCATGGGACCGTCCGGTTCGGGAAAGACGACGCTCCTCAACCTCATCGCCGGGCTCGATCGGCCCAGCAACGGCAGCGTCGAGGTCGCGGGCAAGCGTCTCGAGGGTCTCGGCGAGGGCGCCCTCGCCAAGTGGCGGTCGAGCACCATCGGCTTCGTCTTCCAGTCCTACAACCTGCTTCCAGTCCTCACGGCGCTCGAGAACGTGGAGCTCCCGCTCTTGCTCACCGGCCTCGGCTCCGCCGAAAGGAAGAAGCGCGCGCAGACCGCGCTGCGTGTGGTCGGGCTCGAAGAGCGCATGCAGCACTACCCGCGGCAGCTCTCGGGCGGGCAGGAGCAGCGGGTCGCGATCGCGCGGGCCATCGTCAACGACCCGACCATCATCGTGGCCGACGAGCCCACGGGCGATCTCGATCGCGCGGCGGCCGACGACATCCTCACGCTGCTCGAGAAGCTCAACACGCAGCTCGGCAAGACCATCCTGATGGTGACGCACGATCCCGCCGCAGCCGAGCGAGCCAGCATCATCCGGCGCGTCGACAAGGGAAAGCTCGTCTCATGACGCTCACGGGCCTGGCCGTCCGCAACCTGGCGCGCAACCGGTTTCGCGCGGCGCTCACTGCGATCGCCGTGGCGATCGCCATCGTCGCGTTCCTGCTGCTCCGCACGGTCACGTGGGCATGGGCGTCGGGCGCCGAGTTCGCCGCGAAGGACCGCGTCGTGACGCGCCACAAGGTCACGTTCGTGATGACGCTCCCCAAGCGATACGTCGAGGACGTGCGCAACGCGCCGCACGTCAAGGTGGCGACGTGGGCGAACTGGTTCGGCGGAAAGGACCCGAAGCACGATCGCGAGTTCTTCAGCACACTCGCCGTCGATCCCGATACGTACTTCGGGGTCTACGACGAGCTGAGCGTACCGCCCGAGGAGCTCGACACGTGGAAGCACGACAGGCAGGGCGCCATCGTGGGCGACGTGCTGGCGAAGAAGCTCGGGTGGAAAGTCGGCGACAAGATCACGCTCGAGAGCGGGATCTTCCCCGGCGACTGGGCGTTCACGGTCGACTCGATCTACAAGGCGACGGCGCGGTCGATGGATCGGTCCACGCTCCTCTTCCACTGGGCCTACTTGAACGATTCGCTCCCGCCCGACCGACGCGACGGGGTCGGTTGGATCGTGAGCCGGGTCGACGAGCCGGGGCAGTCGGCGAACGTGGGCATCGCGCTCGATCGCGTCTTCGACGATCGCGACACGCAGACGCGGTCGCAGGACGAGCGCAGCTTCAACGCGTCGTTTCTCGCGATGTTCTCGGCGGTGCTCAAGGCGATGGACATCGTCTCGGCGGTGATCCTCGTCATCATGACGCTCATCCTGGGCAACACGATCGCCATGGGCGTCCGCGAGCGGACGGGCGAGTACGGAGTGCTCCGCGCGATCGGCTTCCTGCCGAGCCACGTCGCCCTGTGGGTGGTCGGAGAATCGCTGGTCCTGGGCGCTGTCGGCGGCGCGATTGGCGTCGGGCTCGCCTGGCCGTTCATCAATCTGATGATCGGCCGCTTCATCGAAGAGAACATGGGGTCGCTCTTTCCTTATTTCCGGCTGGTCCCGGAGAACATGCTCCTGGCCATTGGCCTCTCGGCGCTGCTCGGCGGCGCCGCGGCCGTCATTCCGGCCTGGCGCGCGTCGCAGCTCAGGGTCGTCGACGCCGTGCGGCGGGTCGCATGACGAGGAAGGCATGATCCCCATTCGGTACAACGTGCGAAGTCTCGCGGTCCGGAAGGCAACGACCATCGCGACGGCTCTGGGTATCGCGCTGGTCGTCTTCGTCCTGGCGTCATCGTTGATGCTCTCTGCAGGCATCCGGAAGACGCTCGGTTCGTCCGGCAAGGTCGACAACGCGATCGTGCTTCGTATGGGCAGCGACGCGGAGCTCGGGAGCACCGTCGAGGAGTCCAGCGTGCCGCTCATCCTCGCGGCCCCGGGCGTGAAGCTGGACGATCAGGGCAAGCCGCTCGGGTCCTCCGAGGTCGTGGTCGTCGCCGCGATGCCGAAGCTCGGCGCGGACGGCGTGACGAACGTCACGATACGCGGCGTGAGCGAAGGCGGGTCGCGGTTCCGACCCGAGGTGCACGTCGTCGCGGGGCGGGCGCCGAAGCCGGGCGCCGACGAGGTCATGATCGGCACCAGCATCCGCGGGCGCATCGAGGGGCTCGATCTCGGTCAGACGTTCGAGCTGAAGAAGAACCGGCCGGTCACGGTCGTCGGCGTCTTCGAGGCGGGCGGCTCGTCGTACGAATCGGAGGTCTGGGGCGACAGTGAGCTCGTTCGGCAGGCGTATCATCGTGAGGGGATCTATTCGAGCGTGCGCGTACAGCTCGAGTCGCCCACGAAGTTCGACGCCTTTCGCGCGGGGGTCGAGAACGACAAGCGCCTCGGACTCCAGGCAGTGCGCGAGACCGCGTTCTACGAGAAGCAATCCGAGGGCGTCGCGAAGTTCGTCGGCGTGCTCGGGACGAGCGTCTCCATCTTCTTCGCCGCCGGCGCGATGATCGGCGCGATGATCACGATGTACGGCGCAGTGGCGAGCCGACAGCGCGAGATCGGGACGCTGCGGGCGCTGGGGTTCTCGCGGTCGAGCGTCCTCGCGTCGTTCCTCTTCGAGGCGGTGCTGCTGGCGGCCGTCGGAGGAGCCGTGGGGGCCGCGGCGTCGATGCTCATGGGCTTCGTGCACTTCTCGATGGTCAACATGTCGAGCTGGTCGGAGATGGTCTTCTCGTTCGACCCGACGCCCCGAGTCCTGACGACCGCGCTCGTGTTCGCCTGTGGAATGGGCCTCTTCGGCGGTCTCCTCCCGGCCGTCCGCGCCGCGCGAACCTCGCCGCTTCAGGCCATTCGCGGGTAGACGGCGCGCTCGCACCAGCCGTCAACTCGCCTCTTGCTCTCGCCAACCAGTTCGCCTTCTACTGCCTGCGCCGTGAGGGCGCTTGCCATGAGAGCGTTGCGCTTCGATCGCGTCGGGGACATCGACGCACTTCACCTCGCCGAGGTGCCCGCACCCGGACCGGCTCGCGGCGAAGTGCGCGTCCGGGTCGTCGCAGCCGGGCTGAACCCCAGCGACGCGAAGAACATCCTGGCGCTCTACCGGAAAGGCGCAAGCATCGTGGGCATCAATTCGCTTCTCTACGATGCGCGCGCGTGCGCGCCGGTGCTCTCTCGCCTCGCCGCTGCGTTCGACGCGGGGGCGCTGCCGCCGCCGGCAGACCCCGTCGAGGTGGATCTGGCCGCCGGCGTGGAGGCCTATCGGCAGGTAAACGAGGGCCCATCCGACAAGATCGTCCTCGTCCCGGGCTTCGAGTCGCCGTGAGTCGCCGGTCCATCGCGCTGCGCGTGCTCGCCGGCAGCTACCTCGCCGGAGTCTGGCTCGACGGGGTCGGCAGCACGCTGCCGTCGCGCCTTCTGCCGCGCGTACCCAACTACTTCCTCCAGGTGGCCGCCCTCTTCCCGAGGGCGGCGACCATGTCGATCGACTACCGCGCCGAAGCGTGGGTCTGCGCGGACAAGAAATGGGAGGAGCTCGATACTCGCCCGTATTTCCCGCTCGACCCCGAGGACAAGGAGAACCGCTTCCAGCGCGTCATGCACTTCTTCCGACAGGACGAGACGACGATGCACGCGCTCGACGCGTACCTCGTGCAGAGCCACGCGACGGGAAAGGGGCTCGACGGGATCGACGCGGTCAAGCCAATCGGCGGCGTTCGGCTGCTCAGTCTGCGCATCCCGCTACCGAACCCGGGCGAGCCGCTCGAGCGCAATCGTCGCCTGCCGCTCGCCGCGTATCCGGAGGGCGAGCGACACGTCTTTTATCACACGCCTCGATCCAAGGCCGCGGAGCGATGCGGGTCCCCCGGCGAGGGCATCGAGTGATGTTTCGCCCTATCGCCGATTGGCTCGCCAAGCCGGTGCCGGTCCTTCGAGTCGAGATCGTGCGCATCGCGGCTCCGCTCGCGATCCTCGGCTTCATGTCGGGCCGCCTTGCCCACGCCGACGAGTGGATCGGCGACGCCGGGTTCCGGGTGCCCGACCTCGGCGGCGACTGGCGCCAGCCGCTCTACGTGCCTGCGCTTCCGTCGGTGCTCGCTTGGGCGGTCGCCGCCGTCATGGTCGCGTCGGGCCTCTCGTGCGCGCTCGGCTACAGGACGCGGCCGAGCGCGCTCGTCTTCGCGGCGACGCTGGCGTTCGTCGCCGTGTCCGATCGCCTCGCGGCGTTCACGGTGAGCAAGATGTCGCCGGCCGTCGTCCTCGCCATCGCCGCGGGTCCCGCGGGCTCACGGCTGGGTGTCGACGCCTGGCTGAAGGCTCGCCGCGGTGAGGACGCGCCAGAGGCGATGCGCCCGATGGGCAGCGTGCGGTTCTTGCAGCTCATGCCCGTCACGATTTACAGCGCGTCTGGCATCGCCAAGGCTCGCGGGGACTGGCTCTCGCTCCCGCTCGTCCTGTGGTCCCACCTGCACGACAGCTACCAGACGGCGCTCTCGTTCGCGCTCGCGTCGTCGCTCCCGGGCTGGAGCTGGACGCTGATGCAGGGGTCCGTGCTCGCCTTCGAGATGCTGGCGCCGCTCTGGTTCGGTCTGTCGCGCACCCGGACGTACGCGTTCGTCTTCGGTCTCGGCATGCACGCGATGATCGGCCTCTGCTTCGGCCCGGTCCTATGGTTCGCGCTCCTGATGATGACGTTGCTCGTCGGCGGCTACCTGCCCGAGAGATTCCTCGAGCCCCTCGATCGCCTTGCCGATCGCCTCGAGCGCGCCGCTTCTTCGGGCTAGACAGCCTCTAGCAGCCGCAGAGTTGAATGCAGTCGGGTTCGCCGGCGCACTCGGTCTCGCACTGCTTGTCGCAGGTGCTCGGCGGCGCCGACGCGCTCGTGGTGCTCGCGTCGGACCCGACCTGTACGCAGCGTCCGTCCGACGCCTCTTCGCACACGACGAGCGCGGTCTGCGACGACAGGAGCTGCGTCGCCTCGGCGCACGTATCGGGAACCCCGATCGGGCAAAGCTCGTCGCCGCCGCAGAGGCATTCGAGATCGATCACCGAGCCTGGGTGGATGCGGAAACCGCAGCCGGACAACATGCCCTGGTCGACGGAGACGCCGGGGCAAAGGCTCGTCTGCTCGCAAAGCGTGATCTCCGACTGCGGGTCGGTAGTGCACCCGGCGCCGGCCGGCGTCGTCGTGCCCGCCGACGACGAGGACGTGGCGCTCCCGCCGCTCGTCGTGGGGTCCGTGGTGCCGTCGCCCGTGCTGAGCTGCTGCAAACAGGCCACGAGCGGCAAGGCCGCGAGGGTCCCGAGGGGCGCGAGAGCGAAGGGGGCTCGACGCATGCGGCGATAAGAAGCGCATAGCGGCCTCGCGGGGCAAATTTTCGGCGAATGCGCTACCGTCCGGGGCGCATGCCGGAGAGCCCCCTTGCCGCCGTCTCGACGCGGACGCTCGCCGGCCACGATGCCGCCCTCGCCTCGGCCGCGCTCGGCCGCCTCGCGGGCATCCTGGCCGAAGACGCCATCTTCGTTCTGGGGTCTGGCGTGCGAGACGCGAAGGACGCGCTCGACGGCGTCCTCCTGCGTCGCGGGCCCGCGTACGCAGCGGCCTTGCAAGGACAGCCGCATGCGCGAATGACGGCGGGGTTCGAGGCCTGGTACGTCGAGATGGTGCGCGCCCTCGCCCCGGTGTCGCCGCCGGCGTCGGTGCCGATGATGGGCGTCGTTCGCGAGAGGGTTACGCTGGAGCTCGGAGCTCGCGGTCTGCGCAGTCTCTTCTCGAGCAAGCCGAGCGACAAGGACGTGACGCGCGTGAAGCGCTACGGCTCGCTCGCGGTGCGCACGCTGCGCGCCGTTCTGGCCGCGGACGGCTCGCTCGATGCCGAGGAGTACCGCGCCGTCGCGGCCGTCATCGCCGCCCTGGGCCTGCCGGAAGCCGACGCCAACGCGCTGCGCTCCGAGCCCGCGATCGCGGCCGAAGCGCTCGACGCCGGAGAGATCGACCACGCCATCGCGCGCGCGATCGTGCGCGGCGCCTGGCTCGCGGCCGTGTCCGACGAGATCGACCCGCGCGAAGAGAGCGTGATCCGCGTCGTCGGACGCAAGATGGGTGTCGGACCGGACGACATCGAGGACGCGAGGCGCGACGCGGTGGACTTCGTCGACTGGCGCCGGAGGGCGGGGGCGGCGGCCGTCGACGGCGTGCGCTACGTGCTCTCGGACCGGACGCCCGGACCGGGCATCCAGCTCGCGGCGCTTGCCGGGACCATCATGCTCCCGCGACGGTGGCGGGACGAGGCGCTCGCTCCGGTGGGACAGGGCGCCCCCGTGACGCTCGCGAAGCGGCACGTCGGCCTCGAGGCGGACGACCGACGCGCGGTCCTCGGCGTCGCGTGGGCCTCGGCGCTGGCCGAAGACCCGAGCGTCGGCCGGCGCGCGGTGCTCTGCGCCCGGTGGGAGCGGCTCGCCGAGGACCTCGGGGAGGACGATCCGCAGCCGCGCGAGGTCGTCGAGCGTTGGCTCACGGAGGCGCTTGCGGGAGTGGCGAGGACGCTGCAATGAAGACCAAACGTTTGGGGTTCCTGGGCGCGGGCAACATGAGCGGGGCGCTGATCAAGGGCCTCCTGCACGCGAAGGTCTTGCCTCCGGAGCGCATCCTGGCGAGCGACGTGAAGGCGGAGCGCCTCGAGCAGCTCCACAAGCTCCACGGCATCCGCACGACCTCCGACAACCATGCGCTCCTGCGCGAGTCCGACGTGCTCGTGCTCGCGGTCAAGCCGCAGGTCATCGACAAGGTGCTGACCGAGGTGGGCTCCGACGTGCGCGCCGACCAGCTCGTCATCTCCGTGGCCGCGGGGGTGCCCATCGATGCCCTCGAGGCGCGACTGCCGCGTGGCGCGCGCGTCGTGCGGTCGATGCCGAACACGCCCGCGACGGTCCAGGCGGGGGCCACCGCGATCTCGGGCGGAGCGCACGCGCGCGAGGACGACCTGCGTGTCGCGCGCGAGCTGTTCGAGGCGGTCGGGCGGGTCGTCGTCCTCGACGAGGGACTGCTCGACGCGGTCACCGGGCTCAGTGGCAGCGGCCCCGCGTACGTGATGCTCATCATCGAGGCGCTGGCCGACGGTGGCGTCAAGGTGGGTCTCCACCGGGACACGGCGCTGCTGCTCGCGGCTCAGACGGTGTTCGGTTCGGCCAGGCTCCTGCTCGAGACCGGGGAGCATCCAGGTCGACTCAAGGACATGGTCACGAGCCCGGGGGGCACGGCGATCGCCGGACTGCACACCCTCGAGAGCGGCGCCCTGAGAAAGACGCTGATCGACGCGGTCGAGGTCGCGACCAAGCGGTCCATCGAGCTCGGGGCCGAGATGAGCGCGAAGCTCCGCGCCAAGAAGTGAGGTGCCTGACGCCCGTGGGCGCGCCTCGCGCCGTCAGCGGACGTCGAGACGCGGGCAGCCGAACACGACGTTGACCTGCCCGCGGTCGTCGGCCTTCACCATGTTGCACGCGGCGTCGCACAGGATGACCTTCGTCGGGGTCGTCGGATCGTCGAAGTACCAGCCGTTGGTCGAGGCCTGCGCGCAGCCGGCCGCATCCGTGACGAAGACGAACTGCTGCTGCGGCGCGCCTACGGGCGCATAGACGACGTTCGTCTCGGAGGGATCGATGCCGTCCTCCTGCGGGATGGCGAAGTCGCACGGAATGGCCGTGCGTCGCGCGGCGTCGAGCGCGGAGAGGAATTGCTGCTGGGCGTTGCCGCCGGTGTCGACCAGCGTGGCTTGTCCCGTGCCGCCGGCCTGCGCGATCGCGTCCAGCGCCGAGAGCTCCGAGCCGACCCCGATGACGAAGGTCGATATCGACGGCGTGGCGGCATAGGCGGCGGCGGCCACGGCGGTGGCATTGGCGAGCGAGTTCGGAGTCTCGCCGTCGACGGGGCTGATGCAAGCCGAATCCGGCACCCCGTCGGTGGCCAGTACGATCACCGGCTTGTGCGCGGGGTTCGGGTGGGCCTGAAGGTAGGCGACGAGGCCCTGCAGCAGCGGTACCGTCGGCGTTCCGCCGGCCATCATCTGCGCGTCGAGCGCCTGCGTGATGGGGGTCGACACCTGCGCCTCTGGACCAAGAGCGACGGCGAGCGCCTGATAGTCGGGCACGCTGCACTGCTTGCGGATCGGGAAGAACTGAAGGCCGATTCCGAGGTCGGCGTACGCGGGATTGGTGACGAACGACTCGAGCGCGGCCTTCACGTTGGTCCACTTGTCGTCGAAGTCCATCGAGAAGCTCGTGTCGAGCCCGATGACCATGTCGAGCGGGATGTTCGTCGCCTGCTTCGACACCGAGAGGCAACCGCCGCCCTCCGGGTTGCCGCCGCCCCCGTCGCCCCCCTGAAAGGTCGGGCCACCGGACGACGTACCGCCGCTGTCCGGAGGGCCGGCGTCCGCCTTGACCGGATCGTCGGGGTTCGAACCGCACCCCTGCCCCGCCAGCGCGACGGCGGCGAGGCAGGCGGCCCACGCGAAGGGTCGTCGGTAGGGGTTACGTTCGGGTCGACTCATCGGGCTCCTCATCGAACTAGCCTCCGCACTGCAGCGTGCCGCCGCATCGATCGGGTTGGGCTCCGGTGCGCCCGCGGCACGTGTCGGGCGTGCAGGCGCACTTGCCGGCAGAGCACTGGAAGTTCTCGTTGCCCATACCGCCCGGACAGCCGCAGCTCACCGTCGTGCATCCGTTCGTGACGCTCCCGCACGCGCTGCCGAGCGCGGGCGTCGGGCACGTGGCCGGGGCACAACAGACGTTCGGGTTCGGGGTCGTGTTGCACGACATGCCCGCCGGGCAGCCGCAGTTGAGCGTTCCGCCGCAACCGTTGTCGTAGGTCCCGCACGCGTCGCCGCCCGGCTGCCCCGGCCCGCCCGGGACGTTGCTGCAGGTGTAGGGCTGTCCCGTGGGGTTGTTGCACCCGCACGTACCGGTCGATCCGGGGGTGCTCACCGAGCAGACCTGGCCGGCCGGACAACCGCATCGGGATCGTGCCGCCCGTACCGTTGTCTAGGCCCGTGCCGCACTTGCCGGCGTACGCGGGGCTCGAGCAGGTGAGCGGCGCCGTGCATGCACCGGCGCCGTCGCTCGCGCCGCAGACGTGGTTACTGCACCAGCAAACCAGAGAGCCCGTGCACGTGCACGTGCGCGCCGAACCGCAGCCCGCGGTGACGGGCTGCTTCGTATCGTTGCACTCGCCGCCCGCGCCGCCTCCGCCGGTGCAGGCGGGCGCGGGAGTGCAGCACGTATTGACGTCGCACTGCGTGCCCGCCGTGCACTTGTTGCAGCTATACGTCGTCCCCGCCGCGCGGCAGGAGTCCTGGATCGGGCCGCAGGTCCCCGAGGCGAGGTTGCACGAATCGGTGCGCGTGCAGCACGACCCCACCACGCCCGACGCCGGCGCGGGTCCGGGGCTGCCCGTCGCGTTCGCGACGCATTCGAGCCCCGTGGCGCACGTGGCGTTGATCGTATGACCGCACCCGTCCGGAAGGTTGGTCCCGCACTGGTTCTGGCCGGTGTAGTACGTCGCCGCGTGCGGCGTGCAGCACTCGCCCGGCGTCCCGCCGGCGGGAGGCTGCGCAGCGCCCCCGTCCGCGGTGCAGGTCGTCCCCGCCGCGCATGCGCACGAATCGGTGTTCTGTCCGCAGCCGTTCGGCAGCGCGCTCCCGCACTGTCCGGCGTAGTCGACGCCACATTGCTTGACCGGGCAGCACGTGTTCGTCGTCTGGTCGCAGACGCCGCCCGGGCAGGTTCCGCACGTGATCGTGCTGCCGCAGCCGTCGCTGAACGTGCCGCACGCGTACTGCGCGTAATCGGCGCACGTCATCGCTGCGCAGGGCGGCCCGCAGACGCCGTTCGAGTTGCACACCTGGCCGGTGGCGCAGTCGCCGCAATGAACGCTCAGCCCCGTGCAGCTGCTCGTGATGTTCCCGCACGTTCGCCCGAGCGCGACGCACTCGTCCGGCGTCTCTTGAGGATCGCAGTGGTTGGCGATGCCGCGGACCCCGCAGCTCTCGCCGTTGGGACAGCCGAAGCCCGGCACGTTGTCGCAATCGACGATGCCGCCGCAGCCATTCGAGATGAAGCCGCAATTGACGCCGCTGGCGGCCTGCGCGGCCGCGCAAACGACCGCCGCGGAAGGCGCCGTACAGTTCGGTTCGCAGTTGTTGAACACCGCGTTGCAGACCTGGACTCCACCGTCCGCAGAGGGCGGACAGCTGCCGCAATCGGTGTAGTTGCTCTCCGTGTTGGGGCCGCACCCGAGCCAGGCGAACCCGCACTCGTAGCCGAGATCGGCGCACGTCACGGTCTCGCAGGCCTCGCACGTATTCGTGTCGGTATTGCACTGCTGGCCCGCAGCGCACCCCTTGGGGCTCGTATCGGGGCAATCGAGAAAGTCGCCGCAGCTATCGCGCACGGTCCCGCACTGCGCGCCGAGTTCTGCGCACGTGACCTTCGGCTTCACGCACGTGTTCGTGGTGAGGTCGCACACGCGCGCCTCGGTCCCGCCGTCGGCCAGGGTCGCCGGCATGCACCCGCCGCACATCTTCACGGCGCCGGTGCATGCGTTGGTCACCGGGCCGCACTGGCCGGTGCAGTCGATCTCGGCGCTCGCATCGGGGTCACACGGAGTGCCGGCGTCGATGTTGCCAGCGTCGACGAACGTGGCGGCGTCGGATCCCGAGGCCGAGTCGTCCGCGGCAGGTCCGGCCTCCATCGGGACCGTCGTGGTGCCGTCGGCGGCGCTTGCGTCCTCGACGCCGCCATCCTTCGAGGGCTCACCGGTTCCCGCGCTGGACCCGCAGCCCTGCACGGCAGCAGCGAAAGAGGCGGTGATCGCGAAGGCTCCTCCGAGTCGGAGCCAGGTCAGAGCCCTCGTCATCTGCGCTCGCATTCGTCCTCCGGAGTCCTTCGCCCGGTCGCTGAGAATTCGACCTTCAATCGAAGAACCGCCCACTTTGTTATTATGTGGAGCTCCGGGGGACGGGTCTACTGGAACTATTCGTTCCGACTCGAACGGTGGGGGCGGGCCCGCGGTGTCGGACGAAGTGGCCAATACGGGTGGCGAATCACCCGGAGACGCACGGGCGCCAGCGCACGCCTACGCGCGTGAGAACGGGGGAAAGCCCCGCAAGTCGGCGTTCGCCTTCAGGGTTCGCGTTCGAGCTCGCAGCCCCTGGCCTGCCCGCTCGCGCACGCGCGGTGGAACATGGCGAGGGCCTGGTCATCGTCTTCCGTCACGCCACGCCCGTCCCTCAGCATCTCGCCGGCGAGCAGGCAACCGCTCCCCTCGCCGCGGGCGCACGCCATGCTCGCGGCGTCGAAGGCGGCCATGAAGAGGACCATCGCGTGCGGCGGGTCGCGCGGAACGCCGCGGCCGCGCAGATAGAGCCACGCGAGGTTGTCGCATCCCGGGCCGTAGTTTGCGTCGCATGCGCGGCCGTAAAAGCCGGACGCCATGAGCGGGTCGGGTTGTTCGCCGAACTCGAACAGGACGCCCGCCCCGTTGCACCCCTGCGCATCGCCCGCCTCGCACCTGGCGATGCACCGCGGGGCGTCGCCGTACCGGCAAGGGTGCTCGTCGAGCTCGCGAGCGTCGGGCTTCGCGTGCACATCGGCCGGAAGCGTACCCGCCTTGGGACCGCCAAGCTCGGCGCAGCCCGCAAGGAGCAAAGTCGCAAGAGCGAACGCAGGGCGCACGACTGCAGTATGCCGCCAATCGCGGCCCGGAGCCAGCGGCGACTTGGGCGGGCCGTCTTGCACGCTTGCCGCGCTTGCCGCGCTTGCGCGCTTGCGCGGCGGCCGGCCCGCCAGGTAGACCGCATCGACCCCATGGACAACATCCGGCTCACCACCACGCTGCCCGCAACCCCCAAAGACGTCTACGACGCCTGGCTGTCGAGCCTCGGGCACACGGCGATGACCGGCGCACCGGCAACCTCGGAGGCGCAAGTCGGCGGCAAACACACCGCATGGGACGGCTACATCTCGGGACAGCACGTCGAGCTCGATCCCGGCAGACGGATCCTTCAGACGTGGCGTACGACCGAGTTCCCGACGAGCGCGCCGGATTCCTTGCTCGAGATCGTCCTCACGCGAATCGCGGACGGCACGCACCTCACGCTGATTCAGACCGGCATTCCGGACGGACAAGGCGAGCAGTACCACGAGGGCTGGCAAGACCACTACTTCGCCCCGATGAGGGCCCACTTCGTCGCGGCAAAGCCAAAGCGTCGAGCCGAGAAGGCCAAGCCCGCCAAGACGAAAAAAGCGCCCGCCGCGAGGGCGAAGGCCAAAGCCAAGCCCAAGACGCGAGCCACGAAGGCCACGCAAAAAGCGCCCACCGCGAGGGCGAAGGCCAAGCCCAAGCCCAAGAGGCGAGCCAAGAAGGCCACCGCGAAGACGAGCCGCCCCGCGCGCCGAACGAAGGCAGCCAAGAAGTGAATCGCGCACCGAGGGGGACAGGCCCTACCGCGCGCGTTTCTTTGCGGCTCTTGGCGGGGGGGCCGGCGAACCCGACATGGCGGCGAGGCGCAGTCGATCCAGATCGAGGATCTCGATGTGACGATACGAGAGCCGGACGACGCCCTGGCCCTCGAGCTCCTTGAGGAGCTGGTTCACCGTCTGGCGCGACGTCGAGAGCATCGTCGCGAGCTGCTCTTGCCTCAGGTCGACGACGCGGCTGGTGCGGTCGTGCCACTCGCCGTAGCGTTCGACGGCCATCAGCAGGCGGCGCGCGAGCCGATCGGCGATCGGCAGGACGGCGCTGTCTTCCATGGCCAGGAACGTGAGCCGCAGCTTGCTGGCGACGAGAAGACCCAGGTCGCGCCAGTAGCGCGGCTCGCCGTCGAGGATGAGGTCGAGCGCCTGAGCGGGCACGTGCAAGACGACCGATTTCTCCGCGGCCACCGCGTCGTGCGTGCGCGGCAGTCCATCGAAGACCGCGATCTCGCCGAACCACATCGGCGGCTCCACCAGCGCGAGCAGCACCTCTTTTCCGCTCGGCGCCGCCGCCGTGATCCGGAAGCCGCCGTCGAGCGCGGCGAAGAGCCCGCTGGGGTCATCGCCACGCGCGAACAGCCACCCGCCCTTCGGCAACTTTCGCACGACGCCCGCCTCGAGGAGCTTTCGTTGAAAGTCGTCCGGAAGATTCCCGAACCATCGCCCGGCCCGCAGCAGCTCTCCGAAGTGCTTCGCGTTCCGCGCGTCCATGGTCGCCTCGCCGGAGCCCGGCCCGGAGCAGCGCACCAGAAAGTGCGGCCTTTGTCATCTCGCCGACAATGTCGCGATCGAATCGCCGCAATACTTCCTTCGAAAGCCTCGAAAGGTGGCGCATGAAGTCCGTCGTCGACCCCCTCGCGCAATACGCTTCGTATCACCGCGACCGCCGCAACATCGCGACTCACCTCGTTGGGATCCCGATGATTGTCTTCGGGCTCCAGGCCCTGCTCGCCCGAGCTTCGCTCGCGATCCACGGAGTGCCGCTCACGCTCGCGCTGGGCTGCACGATCGCGGCGGCGGGTTTCTACCTTTCGCTCGATCGCCGGTATGGCGTCGCGATGATGTGGTTTCTCGCCGTCAGCCTCTGGATCGGAGCGCGCGTCGCGGCCCAGTCGACCGGCGTGTGGCTCATCGGCTTCGCCAGCCTCTTCGTCGGCGGCTGGCTCGTCCAGTTCGTGGGGCACGCCTTCGAAGGGAAGAAGCCGGCGTTCGTCGACGACCTCGTGGGCCTGCTCATCGGACCCCTCTTCATCGTCGCCGAGATCGGCTTCGCAATCGGCCTGCGCGGCGAGGTCCGGGAAGCGATCGAAAGGCGCGTCGGCCCGACCCGCCTGCGGCGGAATCGAGCGATCCACCGCTTCATGAGAGCGTCGCGGCGACCGCGCCTCTCTCAGAGAAGAGCCATCGCGTCGCCCAGCCACCCCGCGAACCGCCTCGCCCAGAGGCGCGCGCACCCGGCATCGGCCAGCAGGTCTTGCCGAAACTCCACCTCGAGATAGCGCGCCTCGTTGGGATAGGCGTGTCTGGGAATCGTGTAGTCCGTCCCGTTCATCCGGTACGGTTCGTTGTCGCCGACCGAGAGCTGCGGCTCGCGTCTCAGCCGCTCGAGGAGGGCCCGGCTGAGCGTCGTGTCCCCGGCGTCGTGCAGCAACCCGACATGCCAGGGGCGCTGCGCGCCGTCGAGCGTGGGCGTGAAGCTGTGGAGGGCAATGAGCACCGGGCACGCGCCGCGCGCGCGCCGCCGCTCGAGCTCGGCCGCGATCGTCCGGTGATACGGCTCGTGGATCGCGGCACGCCGGTCCTCGCGGGCGCCTGGGTCCAGCCCGACGTTGCCGGGGATCGGCGTCCCGTCGGACGATTCGACGATCGAACCGGCCGAGCGAGGGTCGCGGTTGCAATCGATCACCAGCCTCGAGAACGACTGGCAGATGAACGTCGCGTCGAGCTCGATCGCCAGCACCTCGCCCAGCGCTCGAACGCCCAGGTCCCATGCGATGTGGCGGCCGAGGTCGCTCGCCGACACTCCGAAGCCTTCGAGCGACGACGGGATCGCGTTTCCGGCGTGGTCGCCGAGCAGGAGAACCTCGGCGCGCCCTCCCTCGCGGATCACCACCGCCGCTGGGGGATCCGACCCACCGAGGAGAGGCTGACGCGGCGGAGCACTCATGAGTCTTCGCTCCCGCCCGCCCGAATACCACAGCCCCGCACAAGCGTATGCAGGGCGCGCATTGCCGCGGAATGGCCCTCGGCAAGACCCCCGGAGCGACTTACGTTTTCGGCATCATGAAGAGGTTGGAGGTCGAGGTCTGGTCGGACATCGCGTGCCCCTGGTGCTACGTCGGAAAGCGCCGCCTCGAGGCCGCCATCGCGCGCTTTCCGTCCGGAGGGGCGGTCGATGTCGTCTGGCGCGCCTTCGAGCTCGACCCCTCGGCTCCGCGCGTCCGGGACTCCAGCGTTTCTTACGCCGAGCGCCTCGCGAAGAAGTACGGGACCGGCGCCGCGGAGGCCAACGGCATGCTCCAGCGCATGACCGACGTCGCGGCAGGAGACGGGCTCGATTTTCACTTCGAGCGGATCCAGTCGGGCAATACCTTCGACGCTCACCGGGTGCTGCATCTGGCCCATGACCGCGGCGTGCAGGACGCCGTCAAAGAGCGCTTTCTCCGCGCCTACATGACGGAGGGCGAGCCGATCGGCGAGCCCGAAGTGCTCGTGCGGCTCGCCGGGGAGGCCAAGCTCGACCCCGAAGAGGTCCGCGGCGTGCTCGCCGGCGACGCCTACGGCAGCGACGTGAGGGCCGACGAGGAGCAAGCTCGCGCCGCCGGAATCAGCGGCGTTCCGTTCTTCGTGTTCGCCGGGCGCTATGCGGTCTCCGGCGCCCAGAGCGCAGACGTCCTCCTCGAGGCGCTCAAGCAGGCGTGGGCCGATAAGGCAGAATCGCCGATCGCCGAGGGCGCGGTGTGCGGTCCAGACGGGTGCTGACCCCGGCGGCCAGGCACCGTTCGTGCGTGAAACGAACGCATGAAGTGGCCGTTCGCTCGACTGCAACCGCCGTCGAAGACCTGGGCCGCCGCTGCTCTTGTGCTGTCGGCGACCGGCCTCTCGGCCTCGAGCGCAACGGCAGAGGAGCTGGCGCCGAGCGAAGTGCGCTTCGAGCCCGATGAGGCCGACGTCGCTCTGCTCAGCTTGAACGCCGCGGTCCCGGTCGAGCGAGTGGCCACGTACGATTCGGATCGCTGGTTTCGGGTCTACGGGCCGGTCTGCCAGGGACCCTGCACGGCGCGTCTGTTGCCCGGCGCCTACCGATTCGCGCTCGCCAAGGGGGGACGGATCGTGCCGGTCCGCGGGCCGGTGGTCCTCAACGGCCCCGCGACCCTTCACGGCGAGTACATCGATCGCAGCGCCCTGCGCGCAACGGGCCTGGTCATCGGCGTCGCGGGGAGCGTCGGGGGTTTCGTGATGGTCGTCGCGTCGGCGCAGGTCGGAGCCGTGTGCGACTCCAACGGCATCTGCGTATCCAACGGGATGACCAACGGCCCACTCCTCGCGGGGGGCGTCGCCCTCCTGGTCGCATCGGCGGTCGTCGGCTCGATCCTCACGTTCCAGCGCGACGGGGCACGGATCACCGTCGAACCGCTGACCCTTCCGGGCCAGGCATCGCGCGAAGGCACTCTGACGGCGCTCGTCGGGTCGCAGCCGCAAGGGTGGGCCGTCGCGCTTCATTTCTAGCGGTCAATCGTCTTCGCGATGAATGGAGATGGCCTGGACGCCGTCTTCGCCCACCTCGAGGTGGACGCGCCATGGGCGGCAGCAGACCGCGCAGTCTTGCTCGAACTCCTGCTCGCGCGCGCCCCCGGCGTCGACGTCGACCTCGGCGGGTTCGCCACAATACGGACAGACAAGCTCGGAGCGTTTCTCGCGACGGCGCCTCTTCACCATGGGGTTCGCGCGATGCGTGCCGCGATCTTCGTCCGCCTTCTTGAGGCGCGTCAAGGTGACCCAGCCAAAAGCGCATTTGCGCCCCGCGCCCATGCGCGGGCACAAGATGGCCCCGTTTGGTGGCCACGTTCGGCCGCCACGTTCGGCGGCCGCGTTCGGCGACCGCATTCGGCTGCCCTCGGGGGAGCCCGACCGGGCCGCAGGCCGGTGCGGACGCGCGCCCGCCACGCTTTGGCTCGGTTCTTGGAGTGAACCTGGGAACACTCCGCCCGCCCGACGCCACGGACGGCGGCGCGGAGGGCCCACGATCGGAGGAACTCATGACCGACATCTATCTGCGGGTGGTCGGACGAACGGACGTCGGAAACGTGCGCGCCACGAACGAGGACTCGCTCGTCGTGGCGGATCTGAGCGGCAACGGTCTCGCGGACTGCTCCGGGTCGGATGGGCGCTTCAACGTCGGCGACCGTGGGGTCCTCCTGGCCGTCTCCGATGGCATGGGCGGCCTGGCGGCGGGCGAGGTCGCGAGCGCGCTGGTCATCGAAGGACTGCCGCGCGCAATCCGCGACGGGCGAGCGAGCGCGCCGACCGAGGAGCTCCTGCAGGCCGGCGTGAAGAGCGTCAACACGGAGGTCTGGGACGCGGCGAGACAAAAAGGAATACGCATGGGGGCCACGCTGACCGCGGTCTACGTGGACGGCGCGGTCGCCTGGATCGCCGAGGTTGGCGATTCGCGCGCGTACCTGATTCGCGCAGGGAACATCACGCAGCTCACGAAAGACCAGAGCGTGGTCCAGAGGCTCGTCGACTCGGGCGCCCTATCGCCGGAAGAGGCGGCGCACTCGCCCCACCGCGGCGTGATCCTCCAGGCGATGGGACACGCTCCGGACGTCTCCGTCGCTCTCGGTCGGCTCGAGCTGCGCGCCCGCGATTGCCTCGTCCTTTGCTCGGATGGCTTGACCGCCCACGTCTCCGACGAAGAGATCCGCGACGTCGTCCTGTCGTCGGCCGACCTGACGGTCGCGTGCCACCGCCTCGTGGACCTCGCCAAGGAGCGCGGCGGGGTCGACAACATCACCGTGATGCTGGGAGGCGTCGACGGCCCGCTGCCGCCGCCCAGGGTCTCGAGGAACGACATCGGCGAAACGTTCGAGGTCGTCCGGCCCTTCGGGTGACGCCCGTCGCGGCTTCCGGCTCGCCGCTCGGCGAGGCGCTTATTTGCGGTCCTGAAGCAGATCATCGGCCGTCTTCGCCGAGGGTGCGAGGACGGCCGTGGCCTTGACGGTCGCAGGGTGCCGGGGGGGCGCGTTCGGCGAGCGGGCGGCGGACGCCGAGGCCGTGGGAGCGGGGTCTCGCTTCGCCTCCACCGGTTCGCTCGGCAACACGGCCTCCGTGGCCGGAGCGGACAGATTCGCCGCCGGGACCGGCACGTCCACCGCGGTCGCCGCCGACGCTGCCGGCGGGGGGTTCGGGGGGGGCGCGGCCGACCGCCATCTCGTGGCGACGAGGGCGAAGAGAGCGATCGCGACGAGACCGGCGGTCGCCGCGCCCGCCGTCCAGACCTGCTTGCCGCGCCGGTCGGCGGTCCCTTGCCACGAAGCCACCGTCTCGGCGTAGCCCACGGTGGGATCGGAAGGTCCGGGCCGACTCGGACTCGAGGCGCTCGGGTCCGACTGGCTCGCGCGGTCGCGCGCGCTGGCGAGCGTGGGACGAAATGCGCCCCCGGTGCGCCCGATGCGCGCGACCGACGCCCGGCCCTCGGGAGACGCGAAGGGACGAAGCGCGGCCGCCAGTTCGCCGACCGACTGGTATCGCGACGCGGGGTTCTTCTCCAGGCACCGCAGAATGACGGCCTCGAAGGCCGCGGGTACGTCCGGGCGAACCGAACGGAGCGGCGCGGGCGGGTCGGCGACGATCTTCGCGCAGAGGCCCGTCACCGTCTCGGCCTCGAAGGGCTGGATGCCAGCGAGCAGCTCGTAGGCGATGATCCCCAGCGCCCACACGTCGGTCCGGGCGTCGACGGTCTTCGAGCTTCGAACCTGCTCCGGCGACATGTAGAGGGGCGAGCCCAGCGTCATCGACGTGGCCGTGAGGCTCTGTTGCTTCGCTCCCGTGGCGTCGAACGCCTTGGAGATGCCGAAATCGAGCACCTTCACGAGCGGCGACCCGTCGGCCCGCGCGGTGACGAACAGGTTCGACGGCTTGAGATCCCTGTGCACGATCCCCGCCGCGTGCGCGTCGGCGACTGCCTCCATGGACTGGAGCAGGTACTCGACGGTCTCGTCGAGCGGGAGCCGTCCGCGCTGCGCGAGCACCTGGTCCAGATCCAACCCGCTCAGGTACTCCATGACGAGGTACGGCAGGCCGTCGTCGAGCCGACCGGCGTCCATGACGCGCACGACGTGTTCGCTCTGCAAGTTCGTGACGGCGCGCGCCTCCCGGAGAAACCGGCTGACCGCCAGTTCGTCCTTCGCGGCGTCGCGCCGGAGGAACTTGATGGCGACCGTCTGATCGAGGTGGGTGTGATGCGCCGCGACGACCACGCCCATCCCGCCTACGCCGAGGACGCGTTCGACGACGAACTTGCCGCCCACGACCTCGCCCGCCTGCGGTATGCCCGCCGACGCGTCCGACGCGTCACCGCCTCCAGAAGGCTGGTGCCCCATGATGGATACGATATCCAGTCACCGCTCGAGCCTCGACCACCTTTGGTTCGCGCGTTGTAGTATCCGCCGCATGCTGAGAGGGCGGAGGTGGCGGGCGCGAGCCGTATCGCTCTACGCGATGGTCGCGATCGCGGGTGGGGCGGCGACCGCGGGCGCACAGAGCTCCGGGAATCAGGCCGCGGCCGAGGCGCTCTTCAAGCAGGGACGAGATCTCATGGCGAGCGGCCACCTGGCCGAGGCCTGCCCCAAGCTGGCCGAGAGCCAGCGGCTGGACCCCGGCACCGGCACCCTCCTCAACCTGGCCACGTGCTACGAGCGCAACGGACAGGTCGCCAGCGCGTGGGTGACCTATAAGGAGGCCGCCACCGCCGCGCAGAACGCCGATCAGCCCGAGCGCGCGCAGCTGGCGCGGCGCAAGGCCGCGGAGCTCGAGCCCAGACTGCCGACGCTCACGATCGTCGTACCCGCCGCGGCCGACAGGCCCGACCTCGAGATCCGCCGCGACGGCGAGGCCATCGGGCGGCCGGGGTGGGGAGTCCCGATTCCGGTCGATCCGGGCGTGCATTCCGTGGAGGCCAAGGCCGCCGGGCGAAAGGCGTGGCAGGGGCAAGCGTCGGTGGAGGGTGCCGCTCCGGCCTCGATCGAGGTGCCGCCCCTCGCCGAGACCACTCCCGACACGGCGGCGCCGCCCGCGCCCGCGTCCGGGTCGCCCGCGGGGGCGGCGTCCGCGCCGCCCGCCCCGCAACCGGTCGCGCCGATGCCGCCGCCGGCGCCCGCTGCCGGCTCGCACGGATCGGGGCAGCGCGTGATCGGGCTCGTGACAGGGGCCGTCGGCCTCGCGGGGCTCGTCGTCGGAACGACGTTCGGCGTGATCGCCGGGTCGGACAACAACGACGCAAAGACCCATTGCCCGACCGATTCGACGTGCACCGCGCAAGGGGTCGCGTCGACCACCTCGGCCCTGCACGCCGCAACGGCGTCGACCGTCGCCTTCGTTGCGGGCGGCGCGCTGACTGCGGTGGGGTTGGTGCTTTACCTGACGGCGCCGTCCGATGGGCCGCGATCGAGTGGGCGCATAGGGCTCTCGCCCCTCGTCGGCGCCGCGACCGGCGGCGTTACGCTGCACGGAGGATGGTGATGCGTTCGCGTCTGCTGGTGGCACCCGCACTGTCCGCGGTCGCCCTCGCGATCGGTTGCGCGTCGATCTTGTCGATTCCCGATCGCACGCTCGCGCCGAGTGTCGACGCGTCGATCGAGGCCGCCGTCCCCGATGCCTCGGTCGAATGGTGCAACCGGCCCGGCAACAAGCACGCCTTCTGCGAAGACTTCGATCACGACGACGCGGGCGCGGGGTGGACGACCGGAGAGACGGACGGGTCGGCCTACGCGTTCACCCCCTCGTCCGACTCGCCGCCGACGGCGCTCGACCTGACGACGACCCCGCTCCCGCTCGGCGCCACCGCCGTCGCGGGCCTGTACATTCCATTGACACAGAACTTCGACCACGTTCACTTCGCGGTCGACGTTCGCTTCGTGAGCCTCGACCTCGAGAGCGAGGCCGGCCTCTCGTCGGAGCTGGGTTTCCTCTTGCTCGAGCAGACGGACTTCTGCATCGGGGGCGTCATGACGCCCGCCGGCATCGGCATCGTCATGCGCTCGCACTCCACCGACTGCACGGGCGTGACCAACATCCCCGTCGACGCGGGAACCACGACCGACGACGCCGGGCTGACCGGGTACGCGATCGTCGCGCCCGTCCCGAGCCTGAATCAGTGGTTTCACATCTATCTCGACGTGAAGCGCAACAGCGACGGCAGCGGCGCCGTCGACTTCGACATCAACTACCCGGGTCAGGTCGCGCCCCCCCAGATTCCGCCGGGCTACTTGACGGAGGCCCCCCCTGCCATCGCGATTGCGACGAGCGTGGTCGGCCCCACGGGCCACATCGAGCTGCAGTTCGACAACGTGACGGTCGACTTCCCTTCGGACTGACCCGACGGACCGCTCGACGCGGACAATCGCTACTTCGCGATGACGTCGGCGTACGTCACGCACGCGATCAGCGTCAGGAGCATGAGCAGCCCGACCGCGTGGACCCTGGCCTCGACCTTCGCGTCGGGTTTGCGGCGCGAGACGGCTTCCGCGCCCAGAAAGAGCAGGCGACCGCCGTCGAGCGCGGGGAACGGCAGCAGATTGAAGGCGCCCAGGTAGGCGCTCAGCATCCCGAGGAACTGCAGGAGCACTCCGGCGCCGGTCTTGGCCTGCCGCGCGGTCTCCTTCACGATGCCGACGGGGCCGTTGACCTGGAGCTTCTCCTTGCCGGAGAGCACGCGGCCGATGGCACGCACGTTCTCGTAGACGAAGATCGGGGGGGCGATGACGCTCATCGTCGCCGCCTCGCGCATGCCGACCGCCTGCACGTGCGTCGGCATGCGAACGTGAATGAGCCCCTCGTCCTTGTCTCCGCGCGGGCCGGGCGTGACCATCTCGTGCAACGTCTGCCCCTCGCGATCGATCGAGAGGTCGACCGCCTCGCCCGGATGGGCGCTGACCGACTTGCGCAGCTCGTCCCAGTTGTGGACCTCCTGGCCGTTGACTGCGAGGACGCGGTCGCCCGTCTGCACGCCGGCGACCTGGGCGGGCCCGGCCTCGACGACGACCTTCATCGAAGCCTCGTCGGCGACCTCTTTGCCGCCGATGAGCAGGCCGAAGAAGATGAGCACGGACGCGAAGAAGTAGTTGGTGAGCGGCCCGGCCGCGATGGTCACGATGCGTGCCCAGAGCGACGCGTTCGCGTAGCTGCCGGCGTCGTTGGGGTCGTTCTCCTCGTACGGGTTCATCCCCGCAATCTGCACGTACGCGAGGAACGGAATGAGCGCGACCTGGTAGATCGTGTCGCTGTCGGTAGGCTTGTGCCGCCAGATACGGGGCCCGAACCCGATGCTGAATCGCACGACCCGCATGCCGAACTTGCGCGCGGCAAAGTAGTGACCGCTTTCGTGAGCGACCATCAGGACGGCGAGCCCGAGGATGGCAACGAGGTAAGGCGCGACCGTCATCGACAAGAACTCTAAGACGCCCGCGGGCGGTTCGCCATTGGCCGAGTTTGCCGGGGTAGGCGGCCGGGGGCAATCGTGGGTTTACTTCGCTTGAGCTCAATCACCGAGCACGATCCTCGATCACCTCACCCTCGGAGGGGATCAAACCGCAGGACGCCAGAAGACGCCAGGGCGAGAGGGGGAGCTTCCGAGGCTCGAGAACCACGAGTGGAGCTCGAACTTGATCGTGTTTACTTGGCGACCCTGCGTCTTCACGCGTCCTGGCGGTTTTCCGAGACGTCGAGAATCACGCTCGGCCGAGCGCCTTGCTACGGGAAGAAGGAGAGACCGATGGAGATCGACGGGAACCCGACCCGCATCGTGAGCGACATCTTGTCGTTGAAGTGGTAGCGGCCGCCCAGATAGAGGGCCGGCTCGAGGCTCGTCTCGCGCGGCGCCCCGGGGCAGGCGAAACCGGGCGGGCAGGCCTCGAAGAAGCCGTGAAAGATGACCAGGCCCGGCTCGCCGAAGACGCTCCAGCGCGACGCCACGTAGAAGTTCCACTGCATCACGACGGGGATGTGAATGTAGTTCGCGCTGCAGGGGGCGTTGAACCAGCAGCTGTCGTAGTGGAGCAGATCGAGGCCGAAGCCGATGGCAACGCTGTTGTTGATCCCGGACACGAAGCCGTTGTCGACGATCGGGATCGAGAAACGGGCGCCCACGCCGAAGCCGTCGCTCGCGTATACGTCGTCCCAGCCGAGCAGGAGATGAGGCTCGGCCTCGAAGGCGTAGCGCGGGTGGTCGCCCGGGTGCTTGATCGTGTCGTCCGCCCCGGCCGGGGCGGCCAGGGCTGAGAGCACCAGGAGCGCAGCGAACACGAAGAAAGCGGGGCGCCCCAGCAGGCGAACGAGGTGAACGAGGGAGGTGCGCGGCCGATTTCTCCTCATTTTTCTCCCTTTGACACCGTTTGCGTACCGTCTGCGTACCGTCTGCAGCGCCAGTTTACCCTCGGGCGGCGGCGCTGGCTCGGCCGAAGGCTGCCGGAGGAGCCCCGCGCGTGCAAGCCCCATGTCGCCCGGGCAACCTTCGCCGTAGCGCCCCTCCATGCTAGGAGAGGCGCTCATGTCGAACATGTCCAGCAAGCCAAGCGCCCCGACGCCGGCGGCCGGCCCCCCGGTGGGCGCAGCCGTTCAGCTCAAAGGCGGCGCAGCCATCCTCGCTCCGGTGTCGGCCTTCCCGAACGGCGTGCCGGGCAACGCGCTCGTCCTCTTGCCGATCAACCCGAACGGAACGCCGCTCGAGAAGAAGATCGTCGACGGGCCGGTCGCCCTGCAGATGGACGAGGTCTGGAAGCTCCTGGGCTTCAACGGCCCGGCCGTGCAGGTGCAGGACGAGCAGGGGCGGCCCATCGCGATCGGTCTCGAGGACCTGCTCGGGGGCCTCGAGAAGCACTGGACCGACGCGCCCGACGATCTGAATCGCGGGCGAATCTTCGCGCAGGAGCTCATGAAGTACGGGCGCGCACGAGAAGGCGGAGAAGGTGCTCGTCGAAGGTCGTCGCCCTGCGGCGGCGACGGCGAAGACTGGCTGGGCCTCGGCGTCGCGCAGCTCGCGCAGAAGAAGCTCGACAAGGCCGAGGCGACGCTGCGAGGCGCGCAGAACCTGCTCAAGGACTCGCCGTTCCCGAGCCTGCAGCTCGCGAAGGTGATGAAGGAGAAGGGCGACCGCAAGGGCGAGCGCGAGAACACCGAGCGCGCCATCCAGATCGACAACAACTCCGTCGACGCGTGGGCGTACCTCGCCAACGCCATCAAGGAGGCGACCAGCGAGGACGAGATGGTCAAGCAGGTCGAGGAGCTGGCGAACGCGCCGGTCAACGCGAAGTGCGGGGCGCCGTACATCGCGCTCCAGGGCTTCTACGCGGCGGACGCGAAGAACGAAGCCGCGCGCGACCGAGCGATCGGGTTCGCGAAGAAGGCCGTCGAGCGGGCGTCCGGGCGACGCCCTCGCGCTGCTCTGCCTTTCGGCGCTCTACGGGCAGGGCGGCAAGATCGACGAGGTCGTCAAGCTCCTCGCCCCCCACGAAGCGCTGATGCTGCGCGACGTGCGCGTCGCGCACAACTACTTCGAGGCGCTCTTCCAGCTCCGCGACCTGCAGAAGATCACCGCGCTGCTCAACAAGCTCGCGACCAGCCAGGTGCGCGAGGTCAAGCAGTTCGCGATCGAGCGCTCGCGCGCCGTCTCGCAGATGCTCCAGCAGCAGCAGCAACAGCTCGCCGCCGCCACCCAGGCAAAGGCCTAGGCCGAGACTCGCCGACCCTCCGTCGCCCGCTCCCGAACCGGCGAGCGGGATCCACCTCGATCGCATCGCGGTGCAGATCCGACCGCCAGGGCGCCAAAGACGCCAGAGGCGAGCGGGCAATCCGAGACGTCCAGCCGACGGCTTGATCAATCCTCTCGCCCGTGGCGTCCCTGGCGTTGCTGGCGTCCCTGGCGGTTTTCACACATGCGTCGCGCGGAAGGAGGGACGCGCCTAGCGAGCCTTCGAGCGGACGAGGAGCGCGAGGAACATCGGGCCGCCGAGGAGCGCGGTCACGGCGCCGACGGGGACTTCGGTGTGCACGATGGGCGCGAGGACGCGGACGGCGAGGTCGCACGTCACGAGGGTCGCTCCGCCCGAGAGGATCGACGCGGGAAGGAGCACGCGGAGATCGGGGCCGAGGAGGCGGCGCATGGCCTGCGGCACCACGAGGCCCACGAAGCCCACCGGTCCGGTCACGCTCACCACGGCGCCGACGACCGCCGCGCACGCGAAGAGCGTGCGCCGTTCGAGGGCGCGCACGTCGATCCCGAGGCTGGCGGCGGGCTCGTCGCCGAGTGACAGCACGTTGATGCGCGCCGCGTCGGCGACCAGGACGGACACGCCCGCGACCGCGTAGAGCGTCACGAAGCCGAGCTGCCACCACGACGGCGCTTCCAGGTACCCCATGAGCCACCAGACCAGCGACTGCAGCCGCCCCGGCTCCGCGAACGCCTCGACGAACAGGATGCAGGCGTAGGCGATCGAGTTGATGACGACCCCGGCGAGCAGGATCGACGCGCCCCCCGCGCGCCCGGCGCGGCCGAGCGTCCAGACGAGCGCCGTCGCGCCGACGCCGCCCGCGAAGGACGCCACGGGAACGCTCGCCGCCGCGACCACGGCGCCGCCGCCGACGCCCGCCACGATGGCGACGGTGGCTCCGAGCGCGGCGCCGCCCGAGACGCCGAGGATGTACGGGTCCGCGAGCGGGTTTCGCAGGACGCCTTGCAGCGCGGCGCCGACGGCCGCGAGCCCTGCGCCGGCGACCGCGCCCAGCAAGACGCGCGGCAAGCGATAGCCGACGACGATCTGCTGCGCGCGCGAGCCCGGAGCGAGCAGATCGCCGAGCCCCGCGGTGCCGCTGCCGTACGCGACGCCGAGCGCCATCGCCCCGAGCAGCGCGGCGGCGCAGAGAGCGACTACGGCCCAGCCCCGCACCGGTCTTCTCGCCTACACCCGATTGCGATCGTAGAGGATGCGAAGACCGATGAGCGTGAGCTCGTCGTCGACGGCGGTGATCGTCCGCGACAGGGGGGCGATGAGCGACGCGAGCCCCCCGGTCGCGATGACGGAGCACGGGTACCCGAGCTCGGCGAGGATGCGATCGACCAGGCCATCGACCAGCCCGACGTAGCCGTAGACGATCCCCGACTGCATCGCGTGGACCGTGTTGCGCCCGACGACCTTCGGCGGCTTCGCGATCTCGACGCGCGGCAGCTTCGCGGCGCGCGTGAAGAGCGCGTCGGCGCTGATCTGCAGCCCCGGGGCGAGGACGCCGCCCAGGTACTCGCCCTTGGGAGTGACGACGTCGAAGTTCGTCGAGGTGCCGAAGTCGACGACGATGACGCCGCCCTTGGCCCGGTCGAAGCCCGCGACGGCGTCGGCGATGCGATCGGCGCCGACCTCCCGCGGGTTCTCGATGAGGATGGCCATGCCCGATCGGATCCCGGGGCCGACGACGAGCGCGTCGCGCCCGAAGGCGCTGCGCACGAGGTGCATCATCGGCTCGGTGAGCGACGGGACCACGCACGCGACGATCGCGGCGTCTACGCTCGCCGCGGCGATGCCGTGCATGTCGAGGAGCGAGCGCAGAGCGACCGCGTACTCGTCGGCGGTGCGGCCGCGCGCGCTCTCGACGCGGAACTTGTGGACGAGCCGTTCGCCGTCGAAGAGGCCGTAGACGATGTTCGTGTTGCCGACGTCGATCGCGAGGAGCATGGGTGTGCCGGGCGGAAGCCTACGCCGGATCGAGCGCCGGCTCACTCCTCGACGCGCACGGCGCGGATGACGTCGCCCTCGGCGACTGCGCCCCAGTCGCCTTCGGCGCGCCCGATCCACGCGTATTGTCCGTCGAGGTGCGGCGTGCGGGCGAGGGTGACGAAGAACTGGCTCGAGCCCGTATCGCGCCCCGCGAGAGCCACGCCGACGTCGAAGGGATCGAAGGCCACCGGCGCGGTCTCGCAGCGCAGAAGGGCCCCCGAGCCGCCGTAACCGTCGCCCCCGCGATCGCCGAGCTGCGCGACGAATCCGGGCACGACGCGGTGGACGGTGAGCCCCGTGTAGAAGCCCGACCGCGCGAGCGCGACGAGGCGCGTGGCCGCGACGGGGGCGAAGCGCGGGTCGAAGCGAACCCCGAGCGTTCCGGCGTCGGTCTCGAGCACGACGCGCACGCCGCGATCGAGCGAGCGGGCCAGCTCGGGCGCGTGGCCGGGTGCGGCGTCGATCGCGGGGCAGCGCGCCTGCGTCTCTCCCGCCGCCGCGAGCGCCTTCGCGGCTCTCGCGCGCACGGTGGCGTTCGGGTCGGCGCACGCGGCCTTCGCCGCCGCGCGCCCTTCGCCGAGGCCTGCCGCGACGGCCGCGTCGACGAGCGCCACGCGGGTCTCGACGAGGACCTCGTCCCACGTGCGCAGCAGCGCGGTGCGGAGCGCGGCCGCGACGGCCTTGTCGATCGTGCGCGCCGGGTTCGTGGGGGGAGGCGGCGAGGAGGGGTCGAGGGCGGCGCGGCGCTCGCTCTCCGCGAGCACGAAGACGAGCTCGGGGTGCGCTTGCACGAGGCTCGCGGCGGCCGCCACCACGCCCGGGGCCTCGGCGGACAGCCCTTGCGCGATGGCGACGCGCGCCGTGTCGCCGAGTTCGGGGTGCCGGCCGGCCGCCCCCAGGGCAGCCTCGCGGATGCGCACGTGCGTGCTGCGCGTCAGGTCGAGCCACGCCGCGCGGCGGGCGTGGACCAGCGGCGCGCGATCGAGCGAAGCGAGCCGGGCGCGCTCCCCGGCTTCGCCGTCGCCGAGGTCGCAGCCGCGCAGGACATCGGAGTCCCAGGCCCCGCGGGCGAGCTTCTCCGCCGCGGTGCAGCGCAGCGCCGAGGCCCGCCGGACGCTCGAAGGGCTCGCCCCCGCCGCGGGTTCGACGCGCGCGAGCGCCCAGAGAGTCGGCTCGATCCGCGCCGCCAGCTCGTCGCCCGCGGAGGCAAGCGCGGCGAGGACCACCGAGAAGCGATCGCCGACGAGCGCCTTCTCGAGCGCCGCCCCGTCGCCCGCGAGCACGCCGAGCGCTGCGGCCAGCCCCGCCTGTCCGGGCTTGCGCAATCGAGCCAGACCATGCGCCGCCTCGACCCGCTCGGCCGGCGCGTAGTCGTCGGAGGAGAGCACGCGAGCCAGATCCTCGGACGCGCGAGGCTCTCCGGCGCGACCCAGCGCGCGCACGGCAAAGATGCGCTCGGGGCCAGGGCGCGCCAGCGCCGCTCGCGCAGCGGCGACGAGGCGCGCGGAGATCCCTTCCGGCGCGATGCCTTCGCCGCGGCCGAATGCATAGAGAGCGGCGGCGACCGGCGGCGAGGAGACTGCGGCGCCGACCAGCGCCTCGCTCGACTCGAGGGAGAGGCCCGAGCGGGCGGCGACGTCGCCCAGCGCGTACGCCGCCGCCTCGGCGACGCGACTGCCAGGGCGAAGCCAGGCGCGCAGTGCGGGCTCGGCCTGCACGCCCCCGCAGCGACCGATGGCCCGCACCAGCGCCGAGAGCGGGTCGATCGCCGCGGCGGTCGTCGGTGCGGGGTCGAGCGACGCGGCGCGGGCCGCGAGGGCGCGCACGTGGGCCTCTTCACGCCCCTTGCACGACTCCCCGAGGCCGTAGCCGCCCCAACCCGCCGTCTCGACGTCGTCGTCCTCGAGCGCTCGCAGGAGCGGACCGTCGTCGGGGTCGAGGATCCGAGCGAGGGCGCGCGCCGCGGCCCTTCGCACGACCGGGTCGTGGTGGGCCTGGACACCGCGCGGTAGGTCCGCCGCGCGCCTCGCGTCTTCGGCGCGCGCGATCGCGCCCAGAAGGTCGGTGGAGGCGAGCTCCCCGCCTGCGTCGATCCGGGGAGCGGCCAGACGCGGATCCGCGGCCTTCGAGCACGCGGTCACGGCGCCGAACACCGCGATACTCTTGAGCAACCTCACGAGCCTCACGCAAACGTCAGGATTCGCTCGACGCCCCATCGCCACACGCGCGAGGGCCAGGGCGCGACCTCGCCGGTGGCCGCCACCGGCTCGACGGCAAGGCCGACGCTCGAGAAGAACGCGACCGCGCGCGCCATGTGCCACGGGCACGTGACCAGCGCGGCTCGATCGGCCCCGCGCCGGCCGAGGAGCTCCGCGGTGAATCGGGCGTTCTCCCGCGTCGAGAGCGAGCACCTCTCGCGCACGATCGCACCCGCGGGCACGCCGCGCAGGGCGAGCTCACGGGCCATCGCGTCCGCCTCTACCTCGTCTCCCCACCGGCGTCCGCCACTGACGACGATCACCGTCTCCGCGTCGGCCCGCTGAAGGTAGGTGCGGGCCCCCATCTCGACCCGCCGCGCGAGCGCACCCTGAGAGAGGCGCTGGCCGCCGTCGACGCGGACCCGGCATCCGAGCACGACGATCGCGGGCGGTAGGGCGCGGCGAGGGCTCGGCACGAGGACCACGAGGACAAGGAATACCCTTCTTCACGCCAACGAGGTACGCTCGTTACGCTAGAGGCACGGTACGGTAGCGAGAGCGACAGGAAGAGGATGCACATCACCTTCTGGGGAGTCCGCGGGAGCATCCCCACGCCCGGGCCGAGCACGATGCAGGTCGGGGGCAACACCAGCTGCGTCGAGGTGCGCGCTGGCAAGGCCATCCTCATCTTCGACGGCGGCACGGGGCTTCGCCTCCTCGGCAAGAAGCTCCTGCCCGAGATGCCCATCACGGCGCACATGTTCTTCAGCCACGTGCACTGGGACCATATCCAGGGTTTCCCGTTCTTCGAGCCGGCCTTCGTTCCGGGCAACGTGTTTCACCTCTACGGCGGAAACAACGTCTCGCGCACGCTCGGCGAGACGCTCGCCGGCCAGATGGACCACCCGAATTTCCCGGTCTCGTTGACGGTCATGGCCGCGAAGATGACGTTCCGCGACCTCCACGAGGGCGAACGCGTCGAAGTGGACGACGGGGCCGGCGGCAAGGTCACGGTGACCAATGCGCGCGGCAACCACCCCCAGGGGGTCTACGCCTTTCGCGTCGAGCACGCGGGCAAGGTGTTCGTCTACGCGACGGATACCGAGCACTACGAGGGCCGCATGGACGACAAGCTCCTCGCCCTGGCCCACGGCGCCGACGTCTTCATCTACGACTCGCAGTACACCCCCGAAGAGTACGGCGCCAAGAGGGGCTGGGGCCACAGCACGTTCGAGGAGGGCGCGCGGATCGCGAAGGCCGCCGGCGCGCGCCAGCTCGTCCTCTTCCACCACGACCCGATGCAGAACGATGCCGCCGTGCGCGAGAAAGAAGCGCGCGCGCGCGCGCTCTTCCCGAACGCCCTCGCCGCCCACGAAGGCCTCTCGATCGACATCTGAATCGCGATCCGCGAATCGCGAAAAAGCTGCGTGACGCGGCCGCGACGCGCGGCGGCGTTGCGCGGTCCTCACCGTCCTGTTGCGAAATTCTCGCACGTTCCTGCTTGGCACCTGAGGTGCAAACGCATGCGGTCCGACGGGGCGAAGGGAGTCACCCATGCTACCGGAACAGAGCGTTTCGCTGCGTGCATACCGAGCGAGCGTCGCGGACGTCGTGCCGCTCGACCGCGAGACCGAACGACGGCTGACGTACCTCTGGCGCGACGGCGACAAGGCCGCAGGCGCCAAGCTCGTCACGGCCTGCCTGCCGTTCGTGATGTCGATCGCGCTCGAATATCGGCGCTGGGGCATCCCGATCGAGGACATCGTCCAGCAGGGCAACCTCGGCCTCTTGCGGGCCGCGTCGAAGTTCGACCCCGCCCGCGAATGCCGCCTCGCGACGTACGCCGCGTACTGGATCCGCGCGGAGATTCGCGACTACGTCGTGCGCGCCTACCGGGTGGTGCGGCTGGGCACGACGAAGGCCGAGCGGCGCGCGCTTCGCGCGTACCGGCGCACGCGCGAGTCGGACCCGGCGGCGCTGGCCGCCGCTCAGCGGGATGACGCCCGAGAAGGCGGCGATGCTCTTGCCGCTGCTCGCGAGCCGCGAGACCAGCCTCGACGCGCGGACCGACGACTTCGGCGCGATGGTCGACCGGCTCGCCGCCGCGTCGCCGTCGCCGGAAGACGACGCGAGCCGCCGGGAGAGCCGGGGGCGCGCGCGCGACGCGGTCGGCGAGGCGCTGCGCGACCTCACCGAGCGCGAGCGGCTCATCGTGCGCGAGCGACTGATGTCCGACGAGCCGCGCACGCTACAGGAGCTCGGTAACCGTCTCGGGGTCAGCAAGGAGCGGGTACGGCAGATCGAGGAGCGCGCGCGAGGCAAGCTGCGCGCTCTGCTCCAGGAGATGCGCGACGAAGCGGCGTGAGGCAGGGCGGCACCTCTCGAGCCCTCATCTCGCCGTCGTGTGCTAACCACCGCACATGACCGACGTAGCTCTCGTGACGGGCGCGGCAGGTGCCCTCGGCGCCGAGGTGGCTCGAACACTGGCCGCGCGCGGCGACCGGCTCGTGCTCGTCGACGGGGCGGGCGCGAAGGTCAGGCTCGAGCAGCTCGCCTCGACGCTGCCGGGCGCCTGCGTCGTCGCCGGCGACGTCACGGACGACCGGACTCTGGAGCGAGGCGATGCCGCGCATCGAGCGCGAGGTCGGCGCGATGCCGTCGCTTGCAGCGCTCATCGCCGGAGCGTGGCGAGGCGGCGCGCCGCTGTACGAAGAGAAGGGCGACGAGACGTGGCGCGCGATGATGAGCGCGAACGTCGAGACCGTCCATCGGAGCCTGCGTGCGGCTGCTCCCCTCGATGGTCGCGCGAAAGCAGAGGGAGCGTCGTCGTCGTCGGCTCTCGAGCCGCCGAGCAGCCGTGGACGAGCGCGAACGCAGCAGCCTATGCGGCGGCCAAGTCCGCGGTCGTGGCGCTCGCGCGCGCGGTCGCGGCCGAGGTGCTCGAGCACGGAGTGCGCGTCAACGCGATCCTGCCGAGCACGATGGACACGCCCGCCAACCGTGCGGCCATGCCCAAGGTCGATCCGAGCAAGTGGGTGTCGCTCGACTCGGCGGCCGGCGTCATCGCGTTTCTCCTGAGCGACGCGGCCCGCGACATCAGCGGCGCGGCCCTTCCGGTGTACGGGCGCTCATGAAGGCACGCGCGTGTCATCGAGCATCGACCTGTGCTACGCGCCCCTGGTGATCCCTCGATACACTCCCGCCGACTTCGCCGAGCTCTGGTCTCCCGCTCGCCGCTTCGCCGTCTGGCTCGAGGTCGAGCTCGCGGCGTGCGAAGCGATGGAAGACGCGGGCCTCGTCCCGCGCGGCACCGCGGCGAGCCTCCGCGGCCAAGAAGATCGCGCTCGACCCCGCGCGCATCGACGAGATCGAGCGCACGACCAAGCACGACGTCATCGCGTTCCTCACGCACGTCGAGGAGCTTGCGGGCCTCGAGGCGCGCTGGCTTCACCGCGGGATGACGTCGAGCGACGTGCTCGACACGTCGCTCGCGATCCTGCTGCGCGACGCCGCCGACAAGCTGCTCGAACGGTGCGACAGGCTCCTCGCAGCCCTGCGCGACCGCGCTCGGGAGCACGCCACGACGCCGATGATCGGCCGCAGCCACGGCATCTTCGCCGAGCCGGTCACGTTCGGCCTGGCCCTCGCCGGGCACCACGCCGAGATCGCGCGCGGCCGCGCGCGGCTCGAGGCGGCGCGGCGCGAGATCGCGGTCGGCAAGATCGCCGGCGCGGTCGGGACGTACGCCCACCTGTCTCCCGCCATCGAGAGGCAGGCGCTCGCGGCCCTGGGGCTCGAGCCCGAGACGGTGGCGACGCAGGTGGTCGCGCGCGACCGCCACGCGGCGTACTTCGCGGCGCTGGCGCTCGTGGCGGCCGGGATCGAGCGCCTGGCGACCAACGTACGGCACTGGCAGCGGAGCGAGGTGGGCGAGGCCGAAGAGGCCTTCACCGTCGGCCAGAAGGGCTCGAGCGCCATGCCCCACAAGCGCAACCCCATCCTGAGCGAGAACCTGTGCGGCCTGGCGCGCGTCGTTCGGGCCGCGGTCGTGCCCGCGCTCGAAGACGTGGCGCTCTGGCACGAGCGCGACATCTCGCACTCGTCGGTCGAGCGGATGATCGGCCCGGACGCCACCTCGACGCTCGGCCTTCATGCTCGAGCGAGCCGCGCGGCATGGTCCGGCGGGCTCGTCGTGTACCCCGAGAACGCTGAGGCGCAACCTCGATCGCGCCGCGGAGCTCTACTTCAGCGAGGCCGTCCTGCTCGCGCTCGTCGAGGCGGGCCTGCCGCGGCAGGAGGCGTACGTCCTCGTGCAGCGCAACGCGATGCGCGCGTGGCGGGGCGAAGGGCGGTTTCGCGATCTCCTCGGCGCCGACGCGGACGTGGCGGCCAAGCTCGCTCCCGAGCGGCTCGATCGCCTCTTCGACCTGGATCACGCGCTGGCGCACGTCCCGGCGATCCTCGATCGCGCGCTCGGCCGATAGGGGCGGATCACCGGGCACGATCCTCGATCACCCTCGGAGGGATCAACCGCAGATGGGATGAACCGGCGCAGGAGGCCGGTCCCATGGCGCGAGCGAAAAGAGTGACTGACCTCCCGTCGGCGGCCGAAGCTACCGACACCCCCACGTGCTCAGAGGCACAAAAGGGAGGGGCCCAAGGGAGGTCAGTCATGCGCAGCGTAGGATTGGATCTAGGCGCCCGCCACATCGCTTTTTGCGAGGTGGTGGACGGTGTGGTGGTGCGTCGAGCGAGCGTTCGGCGGCTGAGTGAGCTGGAGCCGATGCTGGGCCGGAAGTCACCTTCCGCCCAGGTGGCTTTCGAAGCCAGCCGCGAAGGCTGGCACGTGCACGACGTGCTGTCGGGTTGGGGCAAGCAACCGGTGATGCTGGACACGACCCGGGTGCAGCAGATTGGTGTGGGCCAGCACGGTCGCAAAAACGACGCGATCGACGCCGAGGCGATGGCGCTGGCACTGGATGCGGGTCGTGTGCCGGTGGCGCACGTGCTTTCGCCGGAGCGCCGTGCGCTACGGGCCCAATTGAGCGTGCGTGGAGAGCTGGTGGAGATGCGGGCTCGGCAAGTCACGCTGCTGCGCGGGCTGGCGCGCGCCGCGGGGGTGCTGGTGGCCAGCTCGAGCACCGACCACTTTCTGCAGAAGCTTCAGGAGGCGTCGCTGGACCCGGCGACGCGCGCGTTGATGGCGCCGCTGGTGGCGACGCTCACCGTGGCGCAAGAGCAGCTGGCCGCGGTCGACAAGGAGATCGCGCAGGTGGCCAAGGGCGACCCGATCATTCGGCTTTGCGCGACGGCCCCGGGGGTGGCCCTGATCGTGTCGGCGACCTTCGTGTCGGTGATCGACGAGGCGAAGCGGTTTCGCAACGCGCACGCGGTCTCGGCGTACCTGGGCTTGGTGCCGGGCGAGAACACGACCGGCGGCAAGCGCCGTCTGGGAAGCATCACCAAGCACGGCAACACGCACGCCCGCTTGATGCTGGTGCAGTCGGCCTGGCAAATCCTCCGCGCCGGCGACGCCGACGACCCCTTGCGTCGCTGGGCCGACGCCCTGGCCAAGACGCGCGGCAAGAAGATCGCCGCCGTGGCGCTGGCCCGCCGACTCGCGGGCGTGCTCTGGGCGATGTGGCGCGACGGCACCGTGTACGACCCCGGCCTGCAAGCGCGCGAGAGCGCCAAGGGCCTGCAGACCCATGCCCAAAGCCAAGAGCTCCGTGCCCACGCCATGGCACGGGTGGCCAAGAAGATTCAGCGCCGCGAACGCACGCCAAGCCGTACGTCGCGCGCCACGACGTCGAGGACACGCGCCATGTAAACGCTCGTGCCTCGTCGATGCGCCCTCGAGCGCGATGCTGAGAGCACCCATCTGGAAGCGATGACCGCGCGCGTCCTGGAGACGCGAGCCAACGATCCTGTCCGAGGCTCGAACGTCGCACCGCAAATTGCGGCTCGCCCCGCTTCTCGCACCCCACACTGCGTCTCGGACCTCTGCGCGCCTTACGGCCGTCCGATGAACGCGAAGAGTCAATCGAGAGGTAGCTCGTAGCTTCGCCTCATGGGCCCCGACCAAAACCGCGACCCACACGTCGCACAGGAGAGATCTATGGTTGACCCCGCTCGCACTGCTTCACGAACCAAGAAAGAAAAAAACCACTTCCTCCCCCTTGATCGAAGCGCCGGTACAGAGTCAGGACGCCACAAGACGCCAGGGCGAGAGGGGAGCTTCCGAGGCTCGAGAACCACGAGGTCGAGCTCGAACTTGATCATGCCTACTTGGCGACCCTGGCGTCTTCTGGCGTCCTGACGGTTTTCCGAGACGTCGAAGCGTCGGCGCTGCTGCGCGTCACCGAGGGCGCCGGTGCGACGCGGTCAGACGCGCGGCGCCTGCACGCGCGATCAGCGCGGCGATGACGGGCACATGACGCGCCTTGAGTCGACTCACCTCGTCGGCGTAGACGGCTCGCACGGGCACCTCTGCGATGCGAAGTCCACGCAGGGCGAGCTGCGACAAGAGATCGTTGGGATACCCGTAGCGCGGCCAGAGAGCATCGAGGTCGAGCCGCTCGCAGGCGGCGCGCGTGATCGCCGTGTACCCGCACTGGCTGTCGGAGATCGGCACGCCGATGGCGCGCGCCGTGGCCCAGGACAGAACGAGGCCGCCCATCCGACGCGCACGTGGCATCGCCCGGATCGTGTCCGGCATGCGGAAGCGGTCGCCTTTGACGTAGTCGGCCTCGCCGCGCGCAATGGGTCCGAGCAGCGATGGCAGGTCGAGCGGATCCATCTGCCCATCGCCCGCCATCACGACGAACGCTTCGACCTCGGCGTGGAGGTCGGCCAATCCCTCCGGAGAGGGCCGCCGCGCGAGCGCCCGCCGATATCCCGCAGCGATCGCCGCCCCCACACCGTAGTTGCGCGAGTGACGCACCACGTCGACGCGCTCTCCTCCCACGGCCCGCGCCGCGCCCGCCGTGCCGTCCGTGCTCGCGTCGTCGACCACGACAATCGAATCCACCCAGGCGGGTACGGTCCGGACCACGCGCGCAATGCGGGGCGCTTCGTTCCACGCCGGAACGACGACGACGACGCGAACGTCCGAGAACATGGCCGCACGTTACCGGGAAGATCGGCCGCTGGGGCCCTCCAGATTCTCGTCGGTCCGCCCATCGCTCCGAGGGAGCGACCCGCCGCTCGACCCCAGCAGGGCACCGCCCGACGCGAGACGGGCACCGCTCCACCCACGACGTGAGTCTCTCCGCCCTGCCGGCCCATCCTTCCGCCCGAGACGACCATCGCTCGGCGCGAGCGGCCCACCGCTCCACCCGAGACGGGCACCGCCGGGCGCAAGACGGGCACCGCTCCACCCGAGACGGGCACCGCTCGAGGCGAGACGTGAGTCTCTCCACCCTGCCGGCCCATCCTTCCGCCCGAGACGACCATCGCTCGGCGGGAGCGACCCACCGCTCCACCCGAGACGGGCACCGCTCGAGGCGAGACGTGAGTCTCTCCACCCTGCCGGCCCATCCTTCCGCCCGAGACGACCGTCGCTCCAAGGGAGCGACCCACCGCTCGACCCAAGACGTGAGTTTCTCCGCCCTGCCGCCCCATCCTTCGGCCCGAGACGACCATCGCTCCAAGGGAGCGACCCACCGCTCGACCCCAGACGGGCACCGCTCGACGACGGGTAGTGGTCGGTTTCGAATCTTAGGTGGCGCGTCGCGTCACGTGCTTCTGGCACGGAAGCTCGTAGGCTCCAGCAGATGGAGCGTCGGCGCTGGTACGCCCCTACAGTGAGCGCGGGAGCGGCGCTTATTGCGGCGGCGTGCGGATTGGCACGCTCGTTCGCGTCGCGGCGTGAGAGGAGTGGCGCCCGCGCCGACGAGACGCGGGCGCCGCTGCACTTAGACGACGTTCTTCACGAGCGTCGCCCGGACGAAGTCGAGACGGTCACGTAGCACGCCATCGACGCGCCCGAGGTAGCCGAGCGCCTCGGCGACATCGAGACACGCGCCCGTCTCTCGGGCCGAGCCGAGAGCGTTGTGGTAGCGCTCGCGCCGCGTTCCGCCGCGCGACCCGCTGCCCTCGCTGACGTTGAGCGCCACGCTGGCCGCCGCCCGCCGAAGTTGCCGCGCCAGGTCGCGGTCGTGCGTTTCGATCTGCGCCACCACCGGACGCAGCATCCCGAGTACTTCGATGACCGTTGTGTAGATTCGCAACATGGGACTCTCCTTTGCCTTCGCTCTTCTCTCCGAAGGCACCGCCCTGACGGCATCGAGCGGAGAGCGGGTCAACCCTGCAAGCGGGCGAAGCCCGCGCCGCACCGCCGACCTCCGGGTCGGCGGCTTGGGGTTGAGGCGCTCTCCGCTCGGTGCCACGATGGAAATGCCGAGCGAGCATTCGCTGTATGCCGCGCGACCCGATGCATGCCGTACCCGACGTGGCGCGGGCGCGGGCGCGGGCGGGCGCGGGCGCGGGCGCGGGGCACGGCGTGCACCTCGGTTTGAGGTCGCGTGGGAAGCTTACGAGGTATCGGCGCGGGCGCGGGCGCGGGCGCGGGGCACGGCGTGCACCTCGGTTTGAGGTCGCGTGGGAAGCTTACGAGGTATCGGCGCGGGCGCGGGCGCGGGGCACGGCGTGCTAAACCGAGCCACGTGCGTCGCTCGCTGCTCCTCATCGTCGCCGCGGTCGTCGCCCTCACCGCGATCGGCGCGCGAACGATCAATCACCGTCCCTTCCCGGCCGATACGACGCCAGCCGGGGCGTATCTGCGCATCGTCCTCGCGGTCAACGAGGGTCGAGTGCGAGACGCCTTCCCGTATCTCGAGACCGAAGCGCAGTGGGCTGCGTACACGATCCGCGACGCCCGCAAGAAGGCGTGCGACCGCGTGCGCTCGAGTTATCCACCCGACCAGCAGAAGACGCTGCTCGATGGATGGAGAGACGAGAGCGACGCGCCCGACGGCGCCGACATCGTCGCGCTGCTCGGCGCGCGCCGCGGCTGGATTGCGCGCCTCGAGCGCGATCTCTCCGGTGTGGCCAGCGTCGACGTGCAGGGCGAACGCGCGACCGTCGTCACGGGCCGCGGAACCCGATACGCCTTCCGCAAGCGCGAGAACGGCATCTGGGGACTCACGCTGTTCACCGCCGAGCTCGCGGCCGAGGCCGAACGCGCGTCGCGCGACCTCGAGGTCGTCGAGCAGGCGGCGCGCGACTACGACAACGCGCGCGCCTCGGCCCGCTGACGCCTCACGCGCCCGCCAGCGACGGTTCTAGCCGTTTGCCTTGCTCAGCAGATCGGCCCAGCAGCGCCCGGCGGGCGAGCCGTCTTCTCGAGGGAGACCCGCCCCGACCCATCCAGCCTCGAGCACCTGACCGAACGGGCTCCGGGTGCCGTCCCACCCCGCGCGCTGGTCGACGACGTTCTCGAACCCCTCCGCGGCGAGCGCCTGCGCCGCCCGCGCGCTGCGCGTCCCGCTCTTGCAGCCTACGACGATCTTCGCGTCGGCCGGGAAGCGAGTCTTCATCACCCGGACAAACTCGGGGTTCGGTCCCTCGCGATGCGCGATCGGCACGTTCAGGGCGCCCGCCGGGTGCCCAGCTTCGAACTCCTGCGTCGTGCGGACGTCGACGTACGTCCAGCCGTCCGAGAGCTTCTGGGCCGCTTCACCGGGAGAGATTCGCGCGATGTCCGCCATGATTCGTGACGGGCAGTGTAGTGCAAGCGTGACCCCGCGCACGCATCGCCACGCGGGCCCTATCGAGCTCCTCCGGGGGTCTATTTGCACATGCCATGCGCCGCGAGCGCGCGCTCGGCCGCCGCGCGGGCGTAGGCCGGCGCGCCGGGGGCGAGCAGCGATGCGACGCGGCTCCGCAGATCCGCCGGGTGCATCGCAGCGAGACCCACGAGTGCGGCGAAGCCGAGCTGTTGCGCGTCGACGTCCGTCGCCGGACTGCCGAGCGCGCGGACCAGCTCCGAGAGTCGATCGGCCGAGTCGGAGTCGCACAGGGCTCCGAGCGCCCTCGCCGCCGCGGCGCGGATCTCCGGGTCCTCGCCGGTGTCGTCGAGGCGCTCGCGAATCGCCGCTCGCCAGGGCACCGCGCGCCGCCGGGCGAGCGCCACGACCGCGCCGCCCCGGACACTCACCGATGAATCGTGGAGCGCCGCGCCCAGCGCGTCGTCGACGTCTCTCGAAGCCGGGGCGTTCGCCAGGAGCGCCACCGCCTGCGTCTTCACGAACCACCAGCCCTCGTGCTCGAGCGCCTCGGCGCCTGCGCGCGCCGCGTCTGCCGAGGCGGTCGGGCCCGCTGCGAGCGCCCCGAGCGCCGCTTCGCGCACGCGCGGCTCCGGATCGCGAGACGCGCCGACGAGAACGCCACCGGCGTCCGGCAACCCCTTCGTCAGCTCGGCGGCGCGAGCGCGCACCGGCCAGTCCGGATCGTGGGCGACCGCCTCTTCGAGGCGCCCGGCGGCCGCGCGGTCCCCCCCATGAGCGAGCACCCCGAGGGGCTCGAGCGCAAGGAAACGCGCGCGCATCGACGGCGAGCCGGTCAAGAACTCCGCGAGGGCCGCCGCGCTCTCGGCCGGCGCTTCGCTCAAGCGACCCGCGGCAGCCCGCATGATCTCGAGCCGGGCGGCCGCGCTCCGCTGCCGATCGGCGAGCAGGGGCGCAAGGTGGCCGCTCGGCGTCGCCGCGATCGCCACCGCGAACGCCTCGCGGAGGACGGCGCGAGTCGCACGGTCTTCTTCCGGCGTAGCGCCCATGGCATCCGCGATCGGCTCGAGCGCCTGGTCGGGGGCGATCGTGGCCAGGACGGGGGCCACGCATGCGCGGGACGCGGCGTCCTCGTGCAGGCGCTGAGCCAGCGCGGATGCCGCGCCCTTGCAGCGGTCGAGCTTCTCGTGCGCCTTGCGCGGCGCCTCGCCCTCGGCTTCGCAGAGACCCCGCACGAGCAGCGGAGCAGCCTCCTCGCACGATTCGTGGCTGGCGGCGACGTCGATCGCGAGCGCACGGCCGCGCGCGTCGAGACCGTCGTACGCAGCGACCACCGCGGGAAGCGCGGGCGCGCCCGCGCGCTCGAGCGCCTGCGCTGCGGCAAAGCCCCGCGGGCTCGAGAGGTGGCGGGCAAGGTCGTCGAGCGTCGCGCCCGGCGCGTCGAACTCGCTGTACGCCGTGAGCTCCGCGACGCCGACGTCCGGGTGCGCGAGTCCCCGCGTGTAGGCGCTGTCGAGGACGAGCGCGACGCACGAGGTCTCGAGGGGCTTGGGAAAGACCACCTCGTAGGTGGAACCGGGCTTGGCCCACCCGTCGGTCGGCAGCGTCACTTCGAACGCCCCGACCGTGGTCGCGAGGTAGAGCGTCTTCGGGCTCGCCCCGTTCGGCGACGGCGGAGCGCTCGGCGGCAGCGAGACCGGCGGAGTCGCTACGCCCGCGGCGGGCGACCCGGGAGAGGTCGCGGGGCGCCGCGGCGGCGAGACCGGCGCCGGCGGCGACACGGTGATCTGCATGCGCGTGATGGGCACGCCCTTGGGCGCGGCCATGACCACGAACTCGCCTTGACCGATGCCGGGCCGAAGCTCCCGCCAGACGGTCTGCGGGTCGCCGTCGGTGAGCTCGACCCCGCGCGAACCCGGGACGCTCGACCCACGCGCGACGAGCAAGTGGGCCAGCGGGGCGTCGGCACCGCCGGCCTTCTCCTTGGCGACGATCGATTCGGCGCCCTCGCGCTGCTCGGCGCCAAGGCGTTGCACGGTCGCCGGCCGGAGCTCGAGCGACCCGGGATAGAGCGCGAGAGGATCGAGCAGCGTGACCGATTGCCCGCAGATGCGCAGCTCCTCGCGGGTATCCCCCACGAGGACGAAGCTCGTGGCGCCGTTCGGGACGACCTGCACCGCCTTGCCCGCGCGCTCGCCGGGATCCCCGGCGGTCGGGCCGGTCATTCCGGCGAAGATCGGCTCCTTGCGGCCGGCGGCCAGAACGGCCTCCCACGCCGGACCGTCCTCGCCCTCCGAGTCCTTGAGGGGGACGCGCACGTGAACGACGTTCTTGCCCTGCCCGATCGGCACGCTCTCGACGGTGACCGCGCCCTCGGGAGGGAGCGCAGCGTGATCGATCGGAATGGCGATCTCGAGACCGCTCGCCGCCACGACCCCGCGCATGAGGTCTACATTCACGTCGAGCGCAGCGAGTCCGCCGCCGGCGGGAGCGACGGCGTGCGTGCCGGCGACCGCGGGGGACGTTGCGGCGGACGACGCGAGCAGGACCACGACGGCGAGCGCGGCGGGGGTCGCGGAGGGCATGGGCCAGAGCTATGCCCCATCGCCGGGTCAATCGCGAGGACCACGTGCCGCGACCGCTCGCCCGGGGGGCCGAAAAGCCCGAGTCGCGCTTCCCCGGGACCCGGCCCGGACCGGGGCCGCGTTTCTTGGCTTTCTTGGCCAGCTGGCCTCGACCGTGACACATCGTTCAGGCGATGCGTGGCCGCCCAGCGTTTGCGAGCGTCGTGGCCGTGGCGAGCGTATCGCTTCTGGCCGCGGGGGTCTGGACCGCTCGCCGCGGATGGCACCTGCGCCGCGACGAACCCTCGGCGCCATCGAGCTCGGCGGCCCCGGCCCTCCTGCACGCGACGCCCAATCACGGCGAACCGTCGCCCAACCCTCTCGTCGACCCGCTGGCGGGGCTCGATCTGTCCCGCATGACATCGGACTCCGCCGGACCGGCGGCGCCCACCGGGGTGGGGACGGCGCGCCTCACCCTCGATCCGGAGCTGCAGCGAACCGCGCTCGGCTTGATGAGCGCCCACCACTTGCCCGAAGCTGCGGTCGTCCTGATGGACGCGGCCACCGGCCGGCTGCTCGTCTACGCGAGCCACGTCGACAAGGGCCCCGCGCGCGACCTCTGCGTCGAGGCGACGGCGCCGAGCGCCAGCGTCTTCAAGATCGTCACGGCCGCCGCGCTGATCGAGGACGCGCATCTCGAGCCCGACACCAAGCAGTGCTACTCGGGCGGCGAGTCGCGCATCAACGCGGTGGACCTCATCGAGGACCCGCAGCGCGATCGCTGGTGCACGACGCTCGCCGGGGCCCTGGGCCGCAGCATCAACACGGTCTTCGCGCGCCTGGCGAGCGAGCACCTGGCGCCCCCGCAGCTCGACGCGATGGCGCGCCGATTCGGCTACGGGCAGGGCGTGCCGTTCGACGTACCGGTCCAGCCGAGCGCGGTTCACGTGCCGACCGAGCCGCTCGAGTTCGCGCGGACCGCGGCGGGCTTCTGGAATTCGACCCTGTCGCCGATGCAGGCGGTCGAGATGAGCGCCATCGTCGCGCGCGGTGGCGAATCGGTGCGCCCTGGGATCGTCGACAAGGTCGTGTCGGCCGCCGGCGCGGTCCTCTGGTCGGCGCCTGACGAGCCGCTGTCGCACCGAACGCTGGCCCGCGAGACCGCCGATCGGATCACCGTCATGATGGAGCAGACGGTCCGCGAGGGCACGAGCTGGCGCGCGTTTCACGACCCGCACGGCGCCGCGTTCCTGCCGGGCATCGACGTGGCCGGCAAGACGGGCACGCTCACGGACGGAGAAGCGCACCGCTACTACACATGGTTCACGGGCTTCGCGCCGGCGCGCCCGGCGCCGCCGGCGCGTCAGGTCGCCGTCGCCGCCCTCGTCGTCAACGGACCGGAGTGGCAGGTGAAGGCCAACGTCATTGCGCGCGAGGTGCTTCGCGCCTACTTCGTGTCGCAGGGCAGCGAGGGCGTGACGCGCCCTAGCCTGGCCGCGGTGGCGATCCGCCCGACGCATCATCCGGCTCGCTGACGTCGCGCAGCAGCAGGAAGACGAGCCCCTCGCGGTCCGGGACGCACACGACGGCGTCGCCCTTCATCCGGTCGCAGACCAGCGCGGCCACCGCCCACGCGGTGAGCTCGTCGGTCGCGAAGACGGGAGTCGACAGCTCCCAGAGATCGCGGTCCCCGATCGAGTCGACCAGCTGGGCCGATGCGCGGCGGACGAGCTCGGGGGCGTGCGGGTTGGTGCCGCCCCAGCCCCACGTTCGGGCGCGCGGCGCGAACGTCCCGATGAGGGTCGCGCGGGCATCGAGCGGCGCCTTCGCGGCGACCGACCAGGCGATCTTCTCGCGGGTGAGGTCGACCCCGAGGCGGTCATCGGGCGGACGGCCGAAGCGCTCGTGAAAGGCGTCGTTCTTCGCGCGCAGCTTCGCGACCAGATCGTCGCGCTCGCCGTCGAGACGCGCGCTCGGGGCGCGCACGAGCGCCGGCAGCCAACCGAAGCGCTCGCCGGGCATGCGTACGAAGGTGCCTCCGCGCACGTCCTCGAGATCCAGCTCGTCGAGGGCACAGAGCGCCTCGACGGCCTTGGCGAGCACGGGCAGGACGGCGCGCGCGCGATCGCCGCCGAACGCCGCGTCGACCCGCGTCTCGTCGCCGAAGAGCTCCTCTACGTCCATCCCCGCGACGACGGGCGCGCCGTCGGAATCCCCGGACGACCTCGACGAGGACGCGTCCCCATTCGTCGGCCGCCAGCTCCTCGCGGAGGATCGGCCCGATGTCGTCGAGGATCTCGCGACGTATCGCGCGCGCTTCGGACGGGTCCATGCGAAACGAGCGAAACCAGCCGAACTAGACGAAGAAGTCCGGGATGAGGTCCGCGCCGGGGACCATCTGGTACTTCGAGAGGTCGCTCACGCCCGCCGAGCGCAGGACGTCGTCGTCGACGAAGAAGTTGCCGGTGCACTCCCGGCTGGGGCGCGTGAGGATGAAGTGCGCCGCGTCGGCCATGATCTCGGGGTTGCGGCTGCCGCGGATCGTCGCGTCGCCGCCCAGCAGGTTCTGCACCGCCGCGGTGGCGATGACGGTTCGCGGCCAGAGGGCGTTGAACGCGATGCCGGCCGAGCGAAACTCTCCCGCCATGCCGAGGACGCACATGCTCATCCCGAACTTGGCCATCGTGTAGGCGACGTGCGGAGCGAACCATTTCTCCTGCATGTCGAGCGGGGGCGAGAGGTTTAGCACGTGCGGATTGGCGGCCTTCAGCAGGTGGGGGATGCACGCCTGAGAGCAAGCGAACGTGCCCCGCGTGTTGATCTGGTGCATGAGGTCGTAGCGCTTCATCGACGTCGCCGCCGTGCCCGTCAGGTTGATGGCGCTCGCGTTGTTGACGAGGATGTCGATGCCGCCGAACTTGGCGACGGCGGCGGCGACCGCCGACTGGATCTGGTCCTCGGACCGGACGTCGACCACGCACGCGAGCGCCCGCCCGCCGGCCTTCTCGATCTCATCGGCGGCCGTATGGATCGTCCCGGGCAGCTTGGGATGCGGCTCGGCCGTCTTGGCGGCGATCACGACGTTCGCCCCGTCCCGAGCCGCGCGCAGCCCGATCGCCTTGCCGATGCCGCGACTCGCGCCGGTGATGAAGAGCGTCTTGCCTTTGAGTGTGGACATGGGTGCGGCAGTCTAGGCCAGCGGCGACCGGCGCCCAGGGCGTTTTCCTCGGAAGTTTACGAGGTATCGGCTAGGGCGCGCACCGCGGTTTGAGGTCGCGCGTGAAGTTTACGAGGTATCGGCTAGGGCGCGCACCGCGGTTTGAGGTCGCGCGTGAAGTTTACGAGGTATCGTCTAGGCCGCGCGGCGCCGCTCGTGCATGAGGATGTCGCGTAAAGCGTCCGCGAAGGCACGATCGAACTCGCTCTCGCGACCCGGCCCCGACCGCTCGCCCCGCAATTGAGATACCCGACGCTCAGCCAGGCGGTCGGTTCTCGCATCTCCCCGGTCCTTTCGCATGCGCGACATCTTGACCGTTCCGAGCGCGACAGACCACGCAAAGCGCACGTCCCCACGAGATATTGTGCGCGGAGGTCAGACCCGCACCTCTCGATGTGGCGCCATGGGCCCGCGCGGCGCTAATCGCCACAGTCGCCCCGCCGCCGACGCAAGGGATTTCGCCGAAATTCGACCGCGAGGCGCAGGCACGCGACTTGGAGAACGTCGATCCCGAGCGCCTCGCGGGGCACGTCGCGCTACCTCCGACCTACCGTATCCTCGCACGACCGCCGCGACGGCCCCGCGGAGCGCTCGACTCCACTTCGACGCGGGAACTGGCGCCGTCGCCCCTCGCGGGCGGACGGGAGGGCGGGGAGGATGACTGGCCCAACCAATCATTCTTCCCGCCTTCCCATCCGCCCGCGAGGCGCCGGCTCGCCAGCGGGGTCAATCGCGCTCGCGCCCGGCGAGCTCGGCCAGCGCAGTCTCGGCGTTCGCGATGCCGTCGCCGCCGGTCGTGAAGCGGCGTGACAGGCGCATGTCGGGGGTGAGCTTCCAGGCGCCGCGCGACTTGCGGATGAGCGCGGTGATCTTCGCGGGATCGAGCGGCGTGTCGTCGCGCAGGTGCAAGCGTCACGAGACGCGCGTTGGCCTCGCAGCCGAGCGCGCGCAAGCGCCGCAGCTCCGTCTTGAGGGCCATGAGCTTGACGAGGCGGCGCGCCTCCTCGGGCGGCGCGCCCGAAGCGGTCCTCCATCTCGGCCGCGATCTCCGTCGACGTGCGCCTCGTCCGCGGCGCTCGCGAGGCGCTTGTAGAGCGACAGGCGCACGCCGACGTCGGTCACGTAGTCCTCGGGCAGCAGCGCCTCGACGTCGAAGCGAGAGCTCGGGGTCGACGTCGTGCACGACCTCTTCGCCGCGCATCTCGTGGACGGCCTCGTCGAGCATGCGGCAGAACATGTCGAAGCCGACGCTCGCGACGCTCCCCGACTGCTCGCCGCCGAGCAGGTCGCCCGCGCCGCGCAGCTCGAGGTCGAGCGAGGCGATCTGGAAGCCGCTGCCGAGCTCCGTGTGCCGCTCGAGGGCCTCGATGCGCGCGCGCGCCTCGTCGGTCATCGCGTTGGCCGGCGGAACGACGAGGTAGCAGTACGCGCGCTCCTTGCTCCGGCCGACGCGCCCGCGGAGCTGGTAGAGCTGCGCGAGGCCGAAGAGGTCGGCGCGGTCGATGATCATCGTGTTCGCGCGCGGGATGTCGAGGCCGCTCTCGATGATCGCCGTCGACGACGAGCACGTCGTAGCGCCCGTCGACGAAGTCGAGCATCGCCTCTTCGAGCGCCGTCTCGCTCATCTGCCCGTGGGCGACGGCGATGCGCGCGGTGGGGACGAGCTCCTGGAGGCGCTGCGCCTTCTCGTAGAGCCTGTCGACGCGGTTGTAGACGTAGAAGCACTGCCCGCCGCGCGCGAGCTCGCGCTGTCACCGCCTCGCGCACGACCTGGTCGTCCCAGCGCGTGACGATCGTGCGCACGGCGCGGCGGTCGACCGGCGGCCGTCGTGATGAGCGACAGGTCGCGCAGGCCCGTCACGGCCATCTGCAGCGTGCGCGGGATGGGCGTCGCCGTCAGCGTGAGCACGTCGACCTGCGCGCGGAGCTGCTTGATGCGCTCCTTGTGCGCGACGCCGAAGCGCTGCTCCTCGTCGACGACGAGGAGGCCGAGGTCCTTGAAGTGGACGTCCTTCGAGAGCAGGCGGTGCGTGCCGACGACGACGTCGACCTTGCCGTCCTTGAGGCCGATGAGCGTCTCGTCCTGCTCCTTCTTGCGTCTGGAAGCGCGAGAGCGCCGCGGACGTCGATGGGGTAGCCGGCCATGCGCGCCTCGAACGTGCGGAAGTGCTGCTGCGCGAGCACCGTCGTCGGGCAGAGGAGCGCGACCTGCTTGCCCGCCATCGCCGCGCGGAACGCCGCGCGCAGCGCGACCTCGGTCTTGCCGAAGCCGACGTCGCCGCAGACGAGGCGGTCCATCGGGCGCGGCGGCCTCGAGGTCGCGGTTGACGTCGTCGATGGCGCGCGCCTGGTCGGCCGTCTCGTCGAACGGGAACGTCGCCTCGAAGGCGCGGTAGTCGTCGTCGGCCGGCGGGAGCGGCGTCGCCGGGCAGCGCCTGCCGCTCGGCGTAGAGGCGCAGGAGCTCGTCGGCCATCTTGCGGACCTCGCGCGGCGACGCGCGCCTTGGTGCGCGCGAAGGTGCAGCCGCCGAGCGGTCGAGCTTGGGCGCGGCGTTCTCGCCGCCCGACGTACTTCTCGAGCTGGTTGAGGCGCCAGACCGGCAGGTAGAGCTTGTCGCCGCCGCGCGTACTCGATCGCGATGAGGTCGACCGTGAGGCCCGCCGACGTGCCTTGTGGACGAGCCCCTGGTAGCGGCCGATGCCGTGCTCGACGTGCACGACGTAGTCGCCCGGGCGAGAGGCTGCGCAGGTCCTCGAGGAACGGGCGCGACGGGTCCGCGGCGCTGCGCGCGCTCGCGGCGGCGGTGGGCGCGCGCGCCGAAGATCTCCTCCTCGGTGACGAGGACGAGCCCGTCGGCCGGGAGCACGACGCCGCGCGCGAGCGGACCGACGACGATCTGCGACCTCGGCTGCCCGGCTCGTCGAGCCACGCCGGGTCGAACGCGCCGAGGCGCGCCTTGCACTCGACGCCCTGGTGGCGCAGGAGCGTGACGAGCCGCTCGGCCTGCGTCTGCGCGCGCGCCGTGACGAAGACGCGCAGCCCGTGCTCCCGCCAGTGCGCGATCCGCCGCACGAGCGGCGCGAGCGTCGCGTTCTTGCCCTTCGACGCGCGCGCCGCCTTCACCGCGCGCGTCAGGTCGTCGTGGTCGCGCGACGCGAGGTCGAGCGGCTCGCGCGCCGACTCGAACGCGCTCGATGCCCTCGCCTCGGCCTCGCCCGCGACGGCGGTGCGGTGCAGCGCGACGACGGCGCGCGCCGCGAGCTCGCGCCGCGACCTCGTCCTCGTCCGCGTAGAACGCCGCGGGCAGGAACGCCGGCGCCTGCCTCCTTCTGCGGCGGCGTCGCGCGTCGCGCGCTCGAGCTCGTCGCGCACGCGCGCGCGTGACGCCGGCGGATCGTCGAGGACGACGACCGCGTCGCGCGGGACGTACGCGAGCAGCGGGTCGAGGTCGTCGTAGTACGCGGGCAGGAACCCCTCGGCGCCGAAGAACGCGCGCCCGTGCACGTCACGTCGTCGACCAGCGCGCGCGTCTTGGTCGTCGGCCAGTCGATCGCCTCGGCGAGCTGGGTCACGCGCTCGCGCGCCCGCGCGACGGTGCGCCGCGTCGAGGATCGCCTCGCGCACCGGCGGGAGCCACAGCTGTCTTGAGGTCGCGGCGCGTCCTTGCGCGTCGTCTGCTCGACGGGGTCGAACGGCTTCATCGAGAGCACGAGGTCGCCGTAGAGCTCCACCCGCACCGGCGAGTCGGTCGAGGGCGGCCAGACGTCGAGGAGCGCGCCGCGGACCGCGAAGCTCCCCGGGTCCTCGACGACGGGACGCGCAGGTACCCGGCCTCCGACAGCGAGCGAACGAGCGCGTCGCGATCGATCTCCTGACTCGGCCACGATCCGGTCGGTCGCGCCGCGCAAGCTCGCGTGCGCGGAACGACCTTGCGCGCGAGCGCGCTCGCCGGCACGACGCAGCACGCGCCACGGCCGCTCGTGCGCGAGGTGGAAGAGCGTCGCCATGCGGCTCATCGCGGCGCGCCGGTCGGGGTTCACGTCGGCGTACGGAGACGACTCGCTCGCGGCGAAGACGAGCACGTCGCCCTCGCCGGTGTCCTCGGCGTCGTCGTCCGCCGCTCCGCGGACGAAGAACCCCACGTCCTCGGCGGCGCGGCGGGCGGCTTCGAGATCGGCGGCGACGAAGACCACGCGGTGGCCCTGCGCGGGCGATGGCCGCGGCGAGGGCCGCGCCCGCGCTGCCGCGCACGCCGGCGACGTCGATCCGGTCGGTGGGCGTGGAGCGCACGCGCGCGACGACGTCGCGGACGCGCGACGCAACGATGCCCTCGGGCGGCAGAAGCGGACGGAAGCGGCTCGAGCTCGATCGACGGCGCGGGCGGCGCCAGCTCATCCGCGGTCAGGCCGGTCTGCTCCTCCAGCGTGGAGGTCAGCGACGGAGAGCTCGGCATGGAGGCGCCGGGTACGTAGGGCGCGCCTGCCAGGGGCGCAACTTCGGACCGTCGCCGCCCCTCACGGGCTCAGCGGCACGCCTGGGTCAGCGAGCCGACGCTGGCTGCGCAGCTCAGGAGACCGGTCGAAGCGCAGACCGAGAAGGCTGCCGTCGCGCCACAGGCGGCCGCGTCGACGAAGCCGTCGCCGGTGCAGCCGAGGCCGGCCCACGCGCAATCGACGACCCCGTATTCCGGGGTCGCCACGCCGTCGCAGTCGTAGTCGTAGCTCCCGCACTGGCTCGGGCTCGTGAAGTAAGCGGTCTGCCCCGGGTGCACGTTCGGGTCGGTGTCGCAGCAGTCGTCGCCATAGCAGGGAGGCCCCGCGGCCATGTGGCCGTCTCCGTCCTGGTCGCACGACGAGGCGGCGGCGGACGGGGAGTCGTCGGGCGGCGACACGTCCGGCGGCGACGCGTCCGGCGGCGCGGCGTCCAAGTCCGGCTCGCCCGTGTCCTCGTACGACGCCGCCTCGAACGACCCGTCGAGGCCGAATTGAGCCCCGGCCGTGGATGCCGCCTCCTGCGACGAACTGGCCTCCAACGTGCGCATCGGTCCCGTCGCATCGGGAGAACCGCCCGCCCCAACGGTCTGGGGCACCGCGTCGGAGGCTTCTCCCGCGGAGGCCGCGTCCGGTCGGCCCTGCGCAGCCGTGAGTCCCGCATCCAGCCGGTTCTCGCGATCTGGAGCGGCAAACTCCGTCCCCTGTTTGTCCATTCCGCAGGCGGCGACGGTGGCGCCGAAGGCGGCGACGAGGGCAAGACGGGCCTGGTTGGGTTGTCGCGTCATGGCGCACATGGGTGCACATGACGACGCGTCGCGTCGACCACTAACGCCTATTCGTCGACGGCCTTCACGAGTGCGTCATGAATCTGCTGGTGCCGTGCGCCGGGCGGGACCTTCGAGCCATCGAGCTCGCTCACGTAGAAGACGTCTGCGACGCGCGTGCCCTCGGTGTTGATCTTGGAGAGGGTGATCGACAGACGGAGCTCGTAGAGGGTGCGGGCAAGCCTGTGCAGGAGGCCCCGCCGGTCCTTGGCGTAGACCTCGACGATGGTGTGGCGCGGCGACGCGCGGTTGTCGAACAGGACCTCGGTCGGCACATCGGGGCTCGGTCGGTCGCGCCAGGGCGATAGCGACCCCGTTCGGATGCGAAGGAGCTCCGACGCGGTCACCCGGCCTCCGCAAACGTCTTCGAGGTCGCGGGCAAGGCGCGGGAGCGCGTCGTCGACCCCCTCGGTGCCGCCGTCGCGATCCCGGACCCAGAAGAGGTCGAGCGCTTCCCGTTCCGCTCCCACCGGATGCGAGTACACCTCGGCCGATAGGACCTCCAGACGGTTCGCCGTCAGCGCGGCGGCGATGCTCTCGAGCAGGCCGGGCCGATCCTCCGCGACGATGCACAGCTCCGCAGCCTCCGGGTGCCGCGACGGAACGGGGACGACGAGCACCGGCCGCGATCCACGGGCCGCCACGGCGAGCGCGTGCGCCGCGATCGACTCCGGTCGGTTGGCCAGAAGGTACCTCTCGGGGAGCGACCCGAGGAGCGCCTCGAGCGACTCGGTCGGCCCCACCCATGTCGCGCGGACCGCCTCGACGACGCGCGCGACGCGCTCGGCGTTCTCGCGGGTCTTCTGCCCCATGAGATGCGACTCCGAGGCGAAGTACAGCTCTTCGAGCATTCGCGCCTTCCACGACGTCATGGCGGTCGGCGACGTCGTCGTCACGTCCGCCATCGTGAGAAGGTAGAGGTTGCGCAGCCCCTCGCGGCCGCGCAGGCTCTGGCAAAACTCCTCGATCGTCGCGATGTCGTCCAGATCGCGGTGCGTCGCGACGTGGTACATGAGGAGGTGATCGCGGACGAGCGCCCGCGCCTCGTCGATGTCTTCCCCGGAGACGCCGAGCCTGGGCAAGATGCGGTCGCAGATCTCGGCGCCGGCTCTCGAGTGGTTCTTGCGCGAGCCGCTCGCATCCGGATAGCCCTTGCCTACGTCGTGCAGCAGGGTCGCGAGAAAGAGGGGGCGCGGACGCGCGATCTCCGCGGCGAGGCGAGACGCGAGCGGGTACTCGTGCGCGAGCTCGCCGCGCGCGAGCTGGCGCAGGCGGTCGACGGCCGACACCGAATGAACGTCGACCGTATACACATGGTAGACGTCGTGGTGCACGCGGCCCGTCACGGGCCGAAACTCCGGCACCATTGCGAGGAGTAGCCCCGCGTCGTGGAGGTCGCCGACGATTGACCCCCGCGGCGCGCGCGCCTCTGGCACCGTGCACACGAGCTCGACGAAGAGCTGGGCGGCCTCGGGAGCCGCGCGCAGGCGCTCGCACCACCCCGCGTCTTCCGCGGCGCTCGTGATGGCGTCGCGCGCGAACGGCAGGAGCGGCACGCGCTGGCGCACGCACGCGGAGAACGCGCGGAGCGCGATGACCGGCTCTTTCTGCAGGTCCGCGACCTCGGCGAGCGCGATGTGCCCGTCGAACAGAGTGACGCCACCCCCGAGATCGACCGTGGGCGTCGGCTTCTCGCGCCGGCGCTGAGGGCGAAGGCGCTCGATGAGACTCGACCGGGAACGCGTGACCGTACGCGCACACAGGTAGAACGCTTGCATCAGGCGCTCGGCGGCGAGGGCCCGGTCGTCGCCGTATCCCATCGACACGGCCAGAGCCTCCTGATCTTCGAAGCCGAGGCGATCGGCCTTGCGCCCTGCGCGCAGGTGCAGGCGGTTCCGCAATCGCCAGAGAAACTCTTCGGATTCGGCGATCTCGCGGGCCTCGCGCGCGACCAAGACACCCATCTGCACGAGCCCGCGCCAGGGTCCGCCCGAGTGGTGCGTCGCGCCGCTCGAGTCCTCGCCGACGCGGTAGCGTGCGCGCGCGGCCCAGCGGATCCCGTCGAGATCGCGAAGCCCTCCGGCACCGCTCTTCACGTCCGGCTCGAGGAGGTAGACGGAACCCCCGAAGCGCTCGCGCCGCGCGGTCGTCTCGGCCTCGAGCCGATCGATGAACGCCCCGAGGTCCTCCTCTCCGAAGAGCCCCTCGTTCGCCTTCACGATGAGCGTCCGAAGGAGGTTCTCGTCTCCGGCGAGTAGCCGCAGGTCGAGCAAGGCCGTCGCGGTCTCGAGGTACTTCTCGGCGAGCGGCACGACCTCGCCCGCGCTCAGGACCTGGTGCCCCACGGCCAGGCCGGCGTCCCACAGCGGGTAGAGGAGCGCCTCGACGAACGCCCCGGCCTCCTTGGCGCCGACGACCTGCGTATCGACGATGAGCACGACGTCGGCGTCGCTTCGAAGCGCGACGGCGCCGCGACCGAAACTGCCGACCGCAGCGAGCGCCACTCCGTTCGGGAGCCCGGCCTGGCGCAACGCACCCTCGAAGAGAAGCTGGAAGCACGCGTTGAGAAAGCGGGCATTCGCCCGTCCGAGCGCCACGCCGTCTTCACCGCCCTCGAGCCGCTCGACGAGACTGACGCGATGCCTCTCGAGAGCATCGCCGAGCGCCACGGTTTCGAGGGACGTCGGCGGAATGCTGTGTGACGTGCGAGAGCTCATTTCGGGCACGTCCGTCGGCTAGGGAATGTAGTGAGTTCGAAGTTTCAAACGAGCTAATTCGGAGTGGTATTCTTGGCAATGCGCTCGCAACCACGGCGAAACAAAGCGTCGGGCGCGTCGGCCTCCGAGGCCCGCGGCTGAGCCCGCGTCGGTGTATGCTTTCGCGATGATGGCTCGGCCGCGGTCCTGCACGCGCCGGCGCGGGCGGCTCGCGCTGCTCCTCGTTGCTTCGGGCTGTGTGTCGAGCAGCGGCGGGTCGGGCGGGTGCTCGCAGAACGAGGCTCTCGGCCAGGGAACCTTTTCCTACGCGTGCCCTCCCTCCGACCCGGCGGACCCGTCCGTGCCGAATCCCGACGGCTACTGCGCGAGCACCCCCGCCGCCAGCCTCGGGGCCCTCCCCGAAGTTGCGGTCGGAGCCCCGTTCTCGCTCCAGTTCGACTCGATGACCGCGGGCGGACCCAAGCCCGCCGTTGTCTCCCTCGCGCAATCGACCCCGCAAGGGTGGTCCCTCACGCAGCCCGGGTGGCTCGGCTTCATCGAGTGGTCCGGGGCGGACGTGGTCGACTACACCCACATCCGAGCGGAGCCGATCGCCGCGATCCGGCTCGAGCCCGACCTGACCTCAATGGCGATCGCGGTCGGCGCCGACGCGAACGTCGCCGCAACGCCGCTCGACGCGGAGGGCGCCATTCTCGGCGGCGCCCTCGCGTGCACGTTCACCACGTCCGACCCGAGCATTCTGTCGGCTCGCAACAAGTCGGGCCGCGTCGTCGATGTCACCGCACACGCCCCCGGCGACGCGACTCTGACAGCGTCGTGCATGACCGCGCAGACGCAGGTCACGGTGCGCGTCACGGCCGCGGCCGACGACCTGGACTCGAGCGCGGGCGCGGGCGCGGGCGCGGACGCGGGCGCGGGCGCGGGCGCGGACGCGGGCGCGAGCGCGGGCGCGGGCGCGGGCGCGGGCGCGGACGCGGGCGCGGACGCGGGCGCGGGCGCGGGCGCGGACGCGGGCGCGGGCGCGGGCGCGGGCGACTCGACGGAGGTGGATTGACGTGCGGGGCCGCTTCCTTCTCGCCGTCTTCGCCGCGCTCGTCGGCGCCGGATGCTCGACGACGCCCGTGGCGACCCTGCAGCCGGTCGGTCAATCCCCGGCGGGAAGCGTCTCGCCTGGATTCGCGTCGGTGCCCGTCGGCATCGTGCTCGGCTTCCGCGTAACGGCGAACAGCTCGGCCGTCGTCACCGCGGCCCTCGACGACACGACCCTGGCGACGGTCGCGCCGACGACGCAAAGCTCGGAGTTCGTGATCATCGGGCTGGCGACCGGGCAGACCACGCTGCACGTCTACGTGAACAACAGCGAATGGACCGAGCTCCCCGTCCAGGTGACGCAGTCCGCCCCCTAGCGTCTTCCTGTGAATTTCCCTCTGCGGAGCCGCCCCCCGAGAGCGCGGCGGCCTTGGCCGTCGTTGCAGGCCGCGAACGCTCTGGAAACCGCGGGCGTCACGCCCTGCCGGGCGGCCGGCCGGCGAGCAGGCGCACGGCGGCGGGCACGACGACGAGCGCCGCCGCGAGGCCGGCGAGGACACCGATCGCCCCGACGGCGCCGAGGTCGCGCAGGCCGTCGAAGCGGCACGCGACGAGCGCCGCGAAGCCCGCAGCCGTCGTGAGCGCGGTGGCTGCGACGAGCGGCCCCTGCGTTCGCAACGCTTCGGCCATCGAGTGGCCCTGCGCCGCATGGAGCAAGAACATCGACTCGTCGACGGTCACGCCGAAGAGCACCGGAAGAACCAGGGCGTCGTACACATGCCAGCGCACCGAGAGGACGCGCATCGCGAGCCCCACGACGCCCATCTCGCACGCGAGCGTCGCGAGCGCGACGACGGCGTGGCGAGCGCTTCGCAGGACCAGGCGCATCCCGATGGCGACGAGGACCAGCGCGACCCCGCCGACGAGGACCAGGTCCCTGGCGAGGACGGCGCGGAGCGTGCGATCGATCGCCTCGAAGCCAGTGATCACCGCGCCGGGGTCGGCCGCCAGGATCGCGGCGCGCGCGGCGCCATCGGCCGCCTTGTCCCCCTTCGGGCGGACGTACGTGGCGACGAGCGGGCCGCCTCCGTCGTCGGCGACGTGGCGAGCGAGCAGCCACGACGACACGTCGGCACCGACCACGGACATCGGCCCGAGATCCGACGAGGGGCGAGCGAACGCCGCCAGGGCCGGCGCGCAAGCCGTCAGATCGAACCCGGAGTCTCGCAGCGCGTCCGCCAGCGCGGCGCGGCGACCCGGCAGGTCGAGCGCGTCGCGCTCGGCGAGGCGCGCGCGCTGTGTGGCAAGCGAGGGCGCGAACGTCCCGAGCGCGTCGAAGCCGTCGACGAGCCCGGCTCTTTGCAGCGGTTCGAGCGCCTCGGCAACGCGGTCGGCACGCGTGCGCGCCTCGTCCAGGTCCGCCCCGGAGCTCAGGACGATCCATTGCCCGGGCCGGCCGCCGAACAGCGCGCGGATGTGCTCTTCGGCCACGAGCGGCGCCATCGCGCGCGGCCGAATGGCCACGAGAGCGTCGGCGGGCGCCGGCCATCCAATGACGGCGACGACCGCCATCGGCAGCGCGCACACCGCGAGCGCGACGAGCGACCGAGGCCGCGTGGACGTCATGCGATCGATCACCTCGACCCAACGCCCCGGCTGCGCCGGCGGGGGGGGGCCCCGCTCCAGCCACACGCCGATCTCCGGCGTCACGAGGACGATCGCGATGGCCGTGAGCAGCTCCCCGGCGCCGCAGAGAACGCCGAGCTGCTGCATGGCCCGGAGCCCGCTCAGGCCGAGCGACGCGAACGCCACCCCCGCGACGACGGCCGCCGTCAGCGTCGGACGCCACGTGTCGTCGCGAGCTCGTTGCGCGGCCGCTCGCGGCGCGAGCCCGTCGCGCCGCGCGGCGAGGAACGCGGCGTAGACATGCACCCCCGTGTCGACACCGACGCCGACGACGACGGCGGCGAAGGCGATCGCGACGGCGCTGAGCCCGGAGGGAAAGAACGCGGCGAGGCCCGTCGTCCAGAGGGTGCCGAGCACCAGCGGCGGCAAGACCGCGGCGAGCGCGCGCACGCGGCGAAACGTGACGACGAACGCGAGGGATGCGAGGACCAGGGACAGCGTGCCGCTCACCTCGAGATCGCGTTGGATCATCTCCTCGGTCGCCAGAGCAATCGCATGACCGCCGGCCAGCTCCGTCGTGACGCCGGGCCGCGACGCGGCCGCCGCCGCGCGCCCGACGCCGTCGACGAGCGCGTGCGCGTCGGCCGAAACGAATGCGCTGCCCCGAGGCTGAGCGACGACGAGGCGCGCGCGCCCGGCGTCCGCCACGAACACGCCCCCCGCCGTCACGGCCGCTCCGGCGGCGAGCTCGGCGCGCGATTCCCAGGGCACCTGCGCGAGACGCAGCGGGTCTCGCGCGAGCCAGGCTTCGGCGCGGTCGTCTCCGGCGGGGGCCAGGAGAAGCGCGCGCGTCTCGCTGAGTCGCTGTCGCATGCCCTGCGGCGTCACGAGCTCGGCCAGCATTGCGCGCGCCTCGGGGCCCGCGTAGGCCCACGCCAGGGTCGGGTCGGTCAACCCCGTCAGCGCCGGGACCCCAACGACGACGCGCTCGACCGATGGGTCGTGCCGCAGCGACTCGGCGATCGCGTCCGCGACGCGCGCGACGTCGTCCGGCACCTCACCGCGCACGAGAATGAGCGCGGGGTCGCGCCCCCCGAACGCACGGTTCCACCGCACGAGCGCCCGCGCGTCGCCCGATTCGGGGAAGAGCGTCGAGAGATCGCTCGAGAGATGGAGGCGCGTCGCGGTGAGCCACGCGGACGCGACCGTGGCCAGGACGAGGAGGAGGGGCACCCAGGGGAGCGGTCGACGCATCGAGGAACTTCGGCGTCAGGGAGCCGGCGCGGGCGCTTCCTGCTTTTTGACGGTGATCCGCACGCGCGTCACGCGCCTTCGACTCACGCCGGTCACCTCCGCGGTGGCGCCCTGGCCGAAGTCGACCTTGTCACCCGCGCGCGGCAAGCGGCCGAGGAGCTCGACGACGAGCGCTCCGACGGTCTCGCCGAGCTCCGCTTCGGCCACCTGCACGCCGAGCACGCGGAGCTCGTCCATCGCGGCCCGGCCGTCGACCTCCCACGTGTCTTCGCTGCCCGCGACCTTCACGACCTTCTGCGGCTCCTCGTCGAACTCGTCGCGGATCTCGCCGACAATCTCCTCGAGCAGGTCCTCCATCGTCACGATCCCGCTCGTCCCTCCGTACTCGTCGACCACGACGGCGATGGGGACCTGCTTTCGCTGCATCTCGCGCAGCACGTCGACGCCGCTCTGGACCTCCGGGACGAAGAGGACATCTCGTCGCAAGGGACGGAGGTCGGGGAGGGTCGCCGGGTCTGGGTGAAGGAGGAAGTCCTTGGCATAGAGATAGCCCGCCACGTCGTCGAGCGAGCGCCCGTTGGTGAGCAAGACACGCGAGTACTGGTGGGCGCGCACGAAGGCCGCCGCCGCCGTGCCGGTCGTCTGGAGGGGCAGAGACACGACGTCCACTCGCGGCACCATCGAATGGCGCGCCGCACGCTGCGAGAAGCGCATGACCCGCTCGAGAAGCTCGGCGAGCACCCGCCCACGTGGCGAACGGGCAGCGCTCGCGGCGAGGATCGCGAGGATCTCGTCCTGGCTGAAGCGCCCCTCGACGCCCGCCACGTCGGGCGAAAGGCCGACGGATCGCAGGATGAGACCGGACGAACGCTCGAGGAGCCAGAGGATGGGGAAAAAGGTGTAGTAGATGACCCGCAGGGGGATCGCGGCGGCCAGGGCCGTTCCCTCGGAGCGCTGGATGGCGACGAGCTTGGGCACGAGCTCGCCGAGGAGGACGTGGCCGAACGTGAGAATGGCGAAGGCGGTGGCGTCGACGACAATATGGAGCGCGGGAGCGGCGGGCGTTCCCGTCCGCGAAAGGACGGCTCGATCGAGGACGGCGGCCATCGCGGGCTCCCCAATCCAGCCCAGACCCAGGCTCGCCAGAGTGATGCCGAATTGAGTGACGGAAAGGTACCGGTCGAGCCGGCCTACGATCGACTCGGCGACGATCGCCTTTCGGTCCCCCTTTCGCGCCCGCGAGCGAAGCTGGGTGGCCCGGACCTTGACGAGCGCGAACTCCGCGGCGACGAAGAAGCCGTTGAGCGCCACACACAATGCAGCGACGACCAGGCCCCACACGGAGAGAGAGCACTACCACGAACCGCCCCGTCGCACGGGAATGAACCCGCATGACCGAACACGACAGCCTGGTCTTTCTCCTCGCGCTCGGCGTGATCCTCGCCGCGGCGCGCCTCTTTGGAGAGCTGGCGCGGTGGATGGGCATGCCCATGGTCGTCGGCGAGATCGCGGCGGGCATCGCGCTCGGGCCGACGGTGCTGGGGCGAATCTCGCCTCGCGGTCATGCGTGGCTCTTCCCCGGCGGCGCGGCGCAGTCGATGATCAACGGGTACACGACCATCGCCGTGGTCCTGCTCCTCGTCGTCGTCGGCGTGGAGATGGACCTCGGGGTGCTTCGCAGGCGCGGACGCACCGCGGCTCTCACGGGCCTCCTCGGTATGCTCTTGCCTTTCGCGAGCGGCGTCGCGCTCGGGTTCCTGTTGCCGGGCTCCGACCTGATCGACCCGTCCCGGCGCACGGTATTCGCCCTCTTCATGGGCGTCGCGCTGAGCATCTCGGCGCTGCCGGTGATCGCGAAGACGCTCCTCGATCTCGGCCTCTTCAAGTCGGACGTCGGCCTGCTCGTGATGGCCTCGGCGATGATCGACGACGTGGTCGGGTGGCTGGCCCTTTCGCTCCTGCTCGGGCCCGTGCGCGGCGGCGCCGTCGATGCGTGGTCGTTCGGGAAGACGGTGCTCCTCGGCGGACTCTTTGCCGCGGGGCTGCTCATCGTGGGACGCCGGGTGATAGACGCCGCGCTTCCCCACGTGGAGCGCGTGGCCGCGACGGCGTCGGGACGCGTCCTGTCTCTCGTCATCCTCCTCGCGCTCTTCGGGGCGGCTGTCACGCAGGCGATCGGCCTGCATGCGATCTTCGGGGGCTTCATCGTCGGACTCACGATCGGCGGCTCGTCGCGCATCAACGAGCGCACGCGCGTGGCGATCGAAGACTTCGTGGTCAACATCTTCGCGCCGGTCTTCTTCGCGTCGATCGGGCTCCGCGTCGACGTCGTGGCGTCGTTCGATCTGCGTCTCGCGCTGCTCGTGTTCGTCCTGGCGACCGTGCCGAAGCTGCTCGGGTGCAGTCTGGGGGCGCGCGTCGGTGGGTTGAAGTGGCGGCAGGCGGTCGCCGTCGGCTTCGGCATGAACGCGCGGGGCGCGATGGGGATCGTGCTGGCCGATCTGGCGCGCGAGGCCGGGCTGCTCAAAGACCAGATGTTCGTCGCGCTCGTGCTCATGGCGCTTGCGACGTCCCTCGTGAGCGGGCCGGCGATGAAGCGCCTGCTCTACGGAGAGGAGGCCGACGAGGACGTCGTGACCCTCCTGCGCCGCGGCGCCTTCATCAGCGAGCTCCACGCGCACACGCCGAACGAAGCGATCGCCGAGCTCGTTCGCGCCCTGGGGTCGCTGCTCACGGGGATGAAGCGGCTCGCTCGCGACGCGGTGCTCGAGCGTGAGCTGGTCGCCGCGACCGGGCTAGGCGACGAGGTCGCGATCCCTCACGCGGCCGTCGAGGGGCTCGAGAAGCCGCTTCTGGCCCTGGGCCGCTCGACGCAGGGAATCGATTTCGACGCGCCCGACGGGCGCCCCGCGCGGTTCGTCTTCCTCTTGCTCATCCCGCCAAGGGAGTACGACGAAGAGGTGCGAATCCTCGCGTCGATCGCGAGGGCCACCTACGACGCCCGGGCGCGTGCGGACCTCGTGGCCGCCAGCGGCATCGAGGAGGTCACGCGTGTCCTCTCCGAGAGCGCGAAGCGCACGCGCGAGTCGATGCGGCCGCCGGCGTCGGGCCGGAAGAGACGTTCGTCGCGGTTTTCTGCATGAGTTGGAAGATCGCGCTCGACGATTGGCTCGCCGGGCGCTGGAGTGAACCTTGCGGCCCATGAGAATCGTCTTTCCCGTCATCGTGATCGCCACAGGCGCGGGTGGGCTGCTGTTCGCCTGCGGCGCGACCATGACGACGAGCGACAAGGGCCCCGTCGGCGACGCCGGAGATGAGAACACACCCGATTCGAGCGCGCCCGCGGCGGATGGCGGCCTGACCGGCGACGGCGGCGCCGGCGACTCCGGGCCCGCGGACGCGGCCACGCCCGAGGCGTTCGTGCGGATCGCCCACTGGTCGCCGGACGCGCCGGCGGTCGACGTCTGCTTCACGCAGCCGGGCGGCTCCTTTGCGGGGCAGGTCCCGCAGATCGCGCAGATCGCGGCCGCAGCCGACGCCGGCTCCCTGGGCGACGGCGGGTCGACGGGGGTCTCTTTCCCGCAGGTGACCTCGTACCTCGTCATCCCGCCGGGCTCGTATGCCGTACGACTCGTGCCCGCCGCGGCCGCGAACTGCGCGACGAGCGTGGCGGACCTGGCCTCGGTGACCCTCGCCGCGACCACGTACACGACGGTCGCGGCCGTGGGCGAAGCGACACCTGTGGCGAGTGACCAGACGCTGAAGCTCGTCTCGTTCACGGACGAAGTGAGCGCACCGGCGGGCCAGATCGCGATCCGGTTCATCAACGCCTCGCCGTCTCCGAGCCTCGCGCCGGTCGACTTCGGAACCGGTTCGCTCGGCGGTTCGGGCGGCCCTTTCGGCCCGCTCTTCACGGGCGTGGCGTTCGGACAGACCGGTGACGCCACGAGCAACGACGCCGGGACGGTCGATGCCAACGGCTACGTCGCGCTCAACCCGCTCGCCACCGCCACGCTGAGCGCCCATCCTTCGGCCTCGGCTTCCGATTTGACCGTCGCGCTGAACGACGTGACCATCACCGCGACCGCGGCGGCGACGGTCGCCCTCATCAACGGCGTCAGCGACGGTCAGCCGGCGAGCGCCGCGAAGTTGCTCCAGTGCGCAGACGCCTACGACGAGGCGGCGACGAGCCTCCGCTCGACGTGCAGCATCATCTCGACACAGACGCCGTGACGAGCGCGGGCGCGCGTGGGTGCGGAGCGAAGCCGTGAAGTGGCCGAACTGTCGCGGCCGCGCAGGGCTGCCACACTGAGCGAGTGAGCACGGTGCGGCGACGCGCACGCGACGAGTGACTCGAGGTTGGCTGCGGCCGTGCTCCTGCACGGTTCGGGCACGTCGGGTGCAGGCTAGGGCCTAGTATCCTCTGCGAGCATGACCGCCCTACCCGCCAACGAGAACGAGGTGACCGCCGCCGCTGCGGCGCTCCACGTGCCGCCCCTCGACCACGGCGCCATCGGAAACGGGCGCGTTCTCGCCCTGGTGTCGCCCACCTCCGCCATCGAGTGGCTTTGCCTTCCGCGATTCGACTCGCCGTCGGTGTTCGCCCGCCTCCTCGACTCGAAAAGAGGGGGGACGTTTCGGCTGCTGGCCGGCGATCGCGAGGTGCGCGGGAGCCTTTGCTACCTCGCCAACACGAACGTCGTCGCGACGCGCTTCGAGCTCGACGGAGCGGCCTGGGAGGTCATCGACTACGCGCCCCGGATCCCCGAGGGCCTCGGGGTGCGCGTTCCACTCGAGGTCGTGCGCATCGTCCGTCCGCTCGCCGGCCACCCCAAGCTGCGCGTCGACTTCGACCCGAAGCCCGACTATGGGCGGGCCCGCGTCGAGATGCGCGAGACGACGATCGGCATCGAGGTCCTCGGCGGGGCGGCGCCTCTGCACCTGGCGACGAATATTCCGTGCCCGTACGTGCTCGCGCGGCGCGAGTTCGTCCTGACCAAGCCCGTGTACTTCGTCTTGACGTACGGGCGCCGCGAGTCGGCGCCGACGCTCGCGAGCGTCTACCACGAGCTGGAACTCACGGTGGCGGGCTGGCGCGCGTGGGCCAAGACATGCGCGCTCCCGAACTTCGCCGCGCCGCAGGTCCTGCGGTCGGCGCTCTGCCTCAAGCTTCACGCGTACCATGACACCGGCGCCATCATCGCGGCGACGACGACCAGCATTCCCGAGGCGATGGGCACGCCGCGCGCGTGGGACTACCGGTTCTGCTGGCTGCGTGACACGGCGTTCGTGGTCGAGGCCCTAAGACGGCTCGGGCACCTCAACGAGGGCGAGCAGTTTCTCAATTTCCTGCGCGACGTGGCCGAAAGCGGGCCGCTCCAGCCCCTCTACGGCATCGATGGAGAGCGCGACTTGCACGAGGAGCTCCTCCCGCATCTCGCCGGGTTCGGCAACAACGGCTGGGTGCGCGTGGGAAACGCGGCGACCCACCAGCGCCAGAACGATTTGATGGGCGAGCTCGTGCTCTGCCTCGAGACGCTGCTCACCGATCCGCGCATCGTGGACGAGGACTCGGGGCGCTTCACGCCGCTCCTTCAGCGGCTCGTCGAGGAAGCCATCGAGGCCGCGCCGACGAAAGACACGAGCATCTGGGAGTTTCGTAGCCTGCACAACGTCTATACGTTCTCGCGCGCCATGTGCTGGGTCGCGATCGATCGGGGGGCCTCGCTCGCGCATCGGCTCGGCCGAAAAGACCTGGCCGAGAAGTGGCGGCCCATCGCGGACAGCGAGCGCGCGGAGGTCCTGCGACGCGGCTACAACGAGAACCTCGGTTTCTTCACGCAGTCCCTCGACAGCCAGCATCCGGACGCGTCGCTGCTCCTCTTGCCCACCATCGGCATCATCGACGCGCGGGACCCGCGTTTCGTCTCGACCGTCGACGCCTACGAGAGACTGCTCGTGTCGGGGGGGTTGATGCGGCGCTACATCAGCCTCGACGACTTCGGCGAGACCCATAGCGCGTTCACGATCTGCTCGTTCTGGTGGGCCGAGGCGCTCGCGCTCATGGGCCGGCTCGACCGCGCGATCGAGGTCTTCGAGCGGGTTACCCGACACGCCAATCCGGTGGGCCTTTTCAGCGAGGACATCGACCCCGAGACCGGCGCGTTGCTCGGGAACTTTCCGCAGGCGTACACGCACGTCGGCCTGATCCACGCTGCGATGACGATCGGCGAGCTCCTCGAAGCGCGCGACGGAAGGGTCCGGGCCTGGACGTGACGGCGCAGCGCCTGCTCCTCGTCTCGAATCGCCTGCCGGTCACGGTGAAGCTCGAGCGCGGAGAGATCAACGTTTCGCGAAGCTCCGGCGGCCTCGCCACCGGCCTCCGCGGCCCGCACGAGCAGTCCGGCGGGCTCTGGATTGGGTGGCCGGGGGACGTGGCGCGGATGAACGACGCGCAACGCCGCAAGCTGGACGCGCACCTCGACGAGCTGCGCTGCGTGCCAGTGCACCTCTCCGGCGTCGAGGTGAGCCGCTACTACGACGGGTTCTCCAACGCCGTCCTCTGGCCGCTCTTCCATTACCTGCTCGATCGCATCCCCCCCACTCGCAGGAGTGGGAGGTGTATCGCGCGGTCAACGAGAAGTTCGCCGACGCCATCGCTCGCGTCTGGCGCCCCGGCGACCTGGTCTGGATCCACGACTACCAGCTCTCGCTCGTGCCCCGGATGCTCCGCGCGCGCATCCACGGCGCGACGATCGGCTTCTTCCTCCACATCCCCTTCCCCGCGTCGGAGGTCCTGCGGATCCTTCCGTGGCGCGAACAGATCCTGGAGGGAATGCTCGGCGCCGACCTGATCGGGTTTCACACGTTCACCTATCGAAGTCACTTCGCCTCGTCGGTCCTTCGAATCCTCGGGATCTCGACCCCCGGCGACCGGATCTTCTTCGACGGCCGCGAGATCAAGCTCGGGGTCTTCCCGATCGGCGTCGACGCGCAGACCTTCGGGAAGCTCGCCGAAGATCCGGAGGTGCTCGCGGAAGCGGCGTCGATACGCGCCGACGCGCGCGGCCAGCGGATCCTCCTCGGCATCGACCGGCTCGACTACACGAAGGGGATCCCGCGGCGCCTACTCGCGTTCGAGCGACTCCTCGAGCAGGAGCCTCACTGGCGCGGCAAGGTGCGGCTCGTGCAGATCGCCGTCCCCTCGCGCGACAAGGTCCCGAGCTACCAGGAGTTTCGTCGGACGGTGAACGAGCTCGTGGGACGAATCAACGGCGCCTTCTCGTCGGTCGATTGGGTGCCCATCCATTACGTGCACCGATCGCTCACCGAGAACCACGTCGCTGCGCTGTACCTCGCGGCGGACGTGATGCTCGTGACACCGCTGCGCGACGGCATGAACCTCGTGGCGAAGGAGTTCGTCACGGCGCGACCCGACGAGGAGGGCGTGCTCGTCCTCAGCGAGTTCGCGGGCGCGGCCGCCGAGATGGGCGAGGCCCTGCAGGTCAATCCGTACGACATCGAGACGATGTCGCACGTGTACTCGGAAGCGCTGCGGATGCCGGAGGAGGAGCGCCGGCTGCGAATGCGTTCCCTGCGCCAGCGCATCGCCTCCCGCGACGTGCACCACTGGGCGCGGAGTTTCATCGAGGCGCTCGGGGGCGACCGCGGGCGCGACGCCGCCCCCAAGGCGACCCTCAGCTCGCCGGACGATCTCTCGGCGCTCGCCGCTCGCCTTCGCAGCGCCGAGCGGCTGGTCCTTCTCCTCGATTACGACGGCACCCTCGTTCCGTTCGCTCGCTCGCCGGACCTGGCGGCCCCCGACCGGCCGCTGCACGACCTGCTCGGCGCGCTCGCCGCCAAACCGGGGGCCCGCGTGCACGTCGTCAGCGGCCGGCGCAAGGAACCACTCGAGCGCTGGTTGGGCGACCTTCCGGTCGGACTGCACGCGGAGCACGGCTACTGGTCGCGGATGGCGCCCGATCGGCCGTGGGTCGCGATGACGGACGTGAGCGTCTCGTGGAAGGCGGACGTACGGAGGATCCTCGATCAGGCGACCGCCACGACGCCCGGGGCGCTCGTCGAGGAGAAGACGGCCAGCCTCGCCTGGCACTACCGCATGGCCGAGCCGGAGCTCGGCGCGTCGCGCGCGGAGGAGCTGTGGCATCGACTCGAGCAGAGCCTCCGCGACGGCCAGGCGGAGCTCCTCCGGGGCGAGAAGGTGATCGAGGTGCGACCGAGCGGCGTGACCAAGGCCCGCGTCGTCGAGCGCGTCCTCGCGGTCAGCGAGCCGCCCGTGCCGACGATCGCCGCAATGGGCGACGACCGGACGGACGAGGACCTCTTCATCGCGCTGCCTGCGGACGCGGTCGCGATTGCCGTGGGGTACCGCACGACGGTCGCGCGCTACCGCGTCGCGACCCCGCGAGCGGCGCGCGAATTCCTCGAACTCCTGGTCGGCGAGCCTTGAAGCGTCGCGCGGTCGCGTCCGAGCCCGCGCTACGCGATCGGTCGCGACCGCCCTATGCTCTGCGCAATGACTGCGGACTCGGCTAGTCCCTCTCCTGGAGCGACGCACGGCGCAGGGACGATTCTCAGCGAGGTGGGCGACGGCACCTTCGCGTATTTGCAGGGCGACGGGTCGTGGGGGTGGAGTAACGCGGGGCTCGTGACCAGCCGCGGGGACGCGCTGCTCGTCGACACGCTCTACGACCTGAACCTGACCCGGCGCATGCTCGACACGATGCGGAGGCGAACGCCCGCCGCCGACAACATCGCGACCGTGGTCAATACGCACGCGAACGGCGATCATTGCTGGGGCAACCAGCTCGTCGCCGGGGCCGAGATCGTCGCCTCGCGACGCGCGACGGCCGAGATGCGCGAGGCGTCGCCGGGCCTCATGAAGGCCCTCGTACGCGGGTCGCGACTCGCGCTGGCACTGGGCGGGCGCGGCCGCCGCGCCGCCGATCTGCTCGGACGTTTCGGCATCCCACGCGCGGCGTCTTTCAGCGAGGCCGCGCAGTTCGTGGTCGACAAGTTCGGCGCCTTCGACTTCGAGGGGATCGAGATGACCCTCCCGACCACGACGTTCGACGGCCGTCTGACCCTCCGCGTCGGGGACAAGGACGTGCACCTCATCGAGGTCGGACCCGCTCATACGATGGGCGACGCGATCGCGCACGTCCCGTCCGACCGGACCGTCTTCTCGGGCGACATCCTGTTCATCGGAAGCCATCCGATCGTCTGGGAGGGTCCGGTCAGCAACTGGATCCGCGCGTGCGAGTGCATTCTCGAGCTCGATGTCGACGTCGTGGTACCCGGGCACGGTCCGCTGACGGACAAGGACGGCGTGCGCAGGGTCAGGGAGTACTGGGAGTACTTGCTCACGGAGTCGCGCGACCGCTTCGAGGCGGGCCTTTCGGCGGACGAGGCCGCGCGCGACATCGCGCTCGATGGCTTCTCGCACTGGCGAGATCGCGAGCGCGTCGCGGTCAACGTCGACACGATCTACCGCGAGCTCTCGGGCGATCGATCGAAACGTGACCCCCTCGCCTTGGTGGCGCGCATGGCGCGCTTCGCGTCAGGGGCCGGTTAGGCGCGCGGCGAGCCGCCGCGCGAGCACCGTCGCGACGCCCATGACGGGCTCCTGTGTGTTGACGCCCACGGGGCTCGGAAAGAGGCTCGCGTCCATGACGTAGAGGTCGCGCGCCGCGCGGACCGCGCCGTCGAAGTCGGTGACGGTCCCGAGCCGGGCGGTCCCCTGGGGGTGGTAGCTGACGAACGAGACGTCGGCCGGCCCGAGCGCGACTTCGTCGAGCTTGCGAAGGTCGGCCACAGACGCAAGCTCGAGCGGCACCGTCAGGGGCCCGACGCTGACCCGGCGCGCGCCCGACGCGAGGGCGATCTCCGACAGCGTCTTGAGTGACCGCCGGACTCGCTCTCGCCCTTGCGCCTCGAGCGCGTAGTCGATGATCTTCTCGCCGCGCCGTCCCCGCCGGACGCGCCCGACGGCGCCGTCGTCCCGGATGATGGCGGCGCCGCCGCTCGCGCGATGCAGGTCGCGCGCTGCTCGCTTGTGCGCGACGCCGAAGCCGGGAACGGCCGGCGCCGAGAACGCCGGGTTGGCCCCGAAGAGCTCGATCACCAGACCGTCACGGATGAAGGAATCGGAGTACCGCGAGACCATCGCGCTCCGATACTCCGTCTGCTCGTCGTCGTACCAACCGAGGACGCTCACGACCGGATGCAGCGCCAGGTGGCGCCCGACCTCCGGACCGCCGAGGCGGTGGTCGAGCAGCATGAGCGGCGTCTCGATGGCGCCGCACGCGAGGACCACCGCGCGCGCGTTCACTTCCAGCGCGCCCTCGGCCGTGCGAGCGACGACCCCGCTGGCGCGGTCGCCGTCGAACTGGATTCGCTCGACCCGGGCGTCGCTCACGACGACGGCGCCCTTCTCCATGGCGGCGGGTAGGTAGCTCCGATCGGTGGACTGCTTGCAGCCGTAGGCGCACCCGAAGAAGCAGTACGAGCAGTTCTGGCAGTCCTTGACGCTTCGAACCACGGGCTTGTCCTCGATGCCCAGCTTCGAGAAGCCCGCCGCGAAGCGCTTTCCGGACCCGAGATACCGGCCGTCGTTCGGCGTCGCGTGGATCATGCGCTCGACCGTCTCGAACGCGTTCGTCATCTCCGCCGGGGACAGGCCGCGGACGCCGTGCTCGGCGGCCCATGACTCGAGGATGAAGTCGGGGATGCGGAAACACACCTCGCCGTTGATCACCGTCGACCCGCCGAGCATCCGGCCCTGCAAGATGGCGATCGATCCGTCCGCCGGGCCCTGCGCACCCTGGTCCACGTAGAGACGCTTGATGGTGTCCATCTCGCGCTGCGTGAACTCCTCGGGGCGCACCTGCGGTCCCGCCTCGAGCACCGTGACGTCGAGCCCGGCGTTCGCGAGCTCGTAGGCTGCCGCCGCGCCGCCTGCGCCCGACCCGACGACCACGACGTCGGTCTTCGAACGCTCGGTCCCGCGAACGCTCCGCCCGGATTCGAAAGGTGCTCATCGAACTTCGGGGGGCCCGTGGCGTCCGACGAGCGGTCCCTCGTAGCCGAGCGCAGGCCACGCGAGCGGAGCCTGGTAGTAGGCGTTCATGCAGAGGCCGCGGAGCGCTCGGTAAATGATCCGGCGCACGGCGATGCGGCTCGTCATCGATCCGGTCACGTAGTGCGCACGCTTCTGGTCATCGAGCTTCGAGAACGGCCGGAGGAAGCGCGGCAGCGCCCCGAGATCGAAGAGCGTGAGGAGCGACCCGACCCGCCGGGTGTCGGCGGGCGTCATGGCCGATAGGAGCTCCTCGACCGCAGCCGGGACGACCTCGCCCCCGGACGGGTCGCCCGGGCCCGTCGATGGCAGCAGCGTTTCGCCGAGCGCGCGGAGCACGCGATGGTTCGAAGCCGACAGGGCCATGGCGAGGCATCCTACGACGGCCCTTGGCATCTGGGCAGGCCTTGCCCATAGTGCGCCTCGCGTGAGACAGGACTCTCCGAGCTTCACGGCCGCGTGGGTGGCCGCGATGCGCGGCCTCGGTGCGTTTCTGCCCGAGCGCCTGCGCCTGGTGGACGACCCGTACGGGCTGCGGTTCGCCCGCGGCGCACGCGCCCTTCGTGATTGGCCGGGGGCCGAGCGCCGCGGGCGATGGACGGCTCCCCTCTGGATGCGGGGTTATCTGCGCCGGTTCGCGGTGTACATGCAGCTCCGGACACGCGTCATCGACGACGACGTCGCGGCCTTCGCGACCGCCGGCGGCCGTCAACTCGTGCTCCTGGGGGCCGGGTTCGATTGTCGAGCCTGGCGCCTCGCTGCCCTCGCGGGCGCGACCGTGTACGAGGTCGACCACCCGGCGACGCAGGCCAAGAAGCGAGCGATCATGTCGGGCGAGCCCACCCCGGCGCGGGTCGTGTTCGTCCCGTGGGACTTCGAGCATCAGCCGCTCTCGGAGCTCCCCGCCCGCTTGAAGGCGGAGGGCCACGACAATCGCGCTCCGACGATGACGATCCTCGAGGGCGTGGTCATGTATCTGACCGAGCCGGCGCTCGACACGACGTTTGCGTGCATCGCGAGCTACTCGGCGCGCGGCTCCCCGCTCGCGATGACCTACATGGACCGAGAGCTCATCGATCGTCGATTCGAGGGGCTTCGCGGTCCGGCACGCCGCCGTCCGCCTCTTCGGCGAGCCCTTTCGCTCCGCCTTCAATCCCGCCGAGCTTCCCGCGTGGCTGCGCGGCCGCGGCTTCCGGCTCGACCGCGACGAGTCGGCGCCGGAGACGGGCACGCGCCTCATGGGACTCACCCCTTCGCGCGCAAGAGCGCTCCGCACGACGTTGAGTCACTTCGCGCTCGCGCGACGCGCGTGCACCGATACCTCGTAAGCTTCACATACGACCTCGAACGAGGTGCACGCCCGAGGGCGCTCGCGCCTCCTACCGCTTCATCTCGAGCTCCACCCCCGGGACCCCCGCCTCGCCCTGCGCCAGGTACCCGTATCGCGCGAGGTTTCCCATGACCCTCGCCACGTACTCTCGCGTCTCCTTGAACGGGATGCGCTCGACGAACGTGTCGAGCTGCATCCCGGGAGCGCGCGATGCCCATCGGTCGACAGAGTCGGCGCCGCCGTTGTACGCAGCGACAGCCAGCGGGACGCTTCCGTGGAACTGATCGAGAAGCTTGCGGAGCACGCGAGCCCCTACGCGGATGGCGTAGGGCGGGCTCGTGAGGCGCGCGTCGTCGTGGGGAAGCGCGAGTTCGTCGGCGATCGGTCGCGCCGTATCCGGCAGGATCTGCATGAGCCCGACCGCGCGCGCCGGGGAGACCACGTCCGGATCGAACCCGCTCTCCTGGCGCATCACGGCCCAGAGCAAGCCCGGCGGTAAGTTCTCCGCCGCTTCGGCCGCGCGAACGTCTTCGGCGTAAGGGGACGGAAACGCGCACTCCCAGGCCCAGCGCGTACGTGGCCCTGGGGCGGTGATGAAGAGCGCCGACGGGAGCGACTGTGCGATCTGATAGCGACGTCGCGCACGGCCGATCTGGCCGTACGCCCTGCAAAGCGCCTCCGGCGATCGACCGCCCGCGCCCATCGTGACGGCACCCTCGCGATCGCGCAGCGCGCTCTCGGCGTCGACTTCGAGCCCGAGCTGGTGAAGTAGGTCTGCCGGCGGCGGGACGACGACCGTCAGCGCGGGCGGCTCGGCTCCCTGCGGGGTCTCGACCGGGTCGATGGCCGGCGGCACCGGCGCGCCGGCCTCGGCGAGGCGCGCACGGGCGACCAGGGCGGGCCACGTCAGCGGCCGCGATCGCGCGACGTCGGTCCAGCGAGCGACGGCGTGCGTGCGGTCGCCGTCGCGCAGCGCCGCGAGCGCTGCCATGTCGGCCATCCGGGAGCTCACGATGGGATCTGGTTCGTCCTCGACGAGCTCTTCGAAGATTGCGCGCGACGCTTTGGTCTCGCCGGCCAAGAGCTTGCAGAGCGCTCCGTCGCGTGAGGCGTCGCGCGCGTCTTGCCCGCCTGAATGAGCGGTCAAGTACGCGTCGAAGCCGCGGGCGCAGGCCGTCCATTCGCCGTGGAGCATCCGCAAGTACGGCGCGAAGAACGCGGCTTGCTCGCCCCACGGCGTCCTGCGGAAGCGCCGCTGCACATCCTCGTAGCCGCGTATCGCCTCTTCGTCGCGATCGGCACGCGAGAGGGCGCGCGCCGCGAAGAACGCGTCCTCGGCGCCCTTGGGGCCGGCGGCTCCTGCGCACTCCGAGAGGACCTTGGCTGCCTCGCCGGAGCGTCCACGCGCGTGATAGAGCGCCATCCCGCGGGCGCGCTCGCGGCTCAGGTTGGTCAGCTTCTCGGCTCCGGGCGCGGCCGCGGAGAGCTCGATCGAATGCAGCGCCTCGTCGACACGACCGGCGTCCGAGAGCACCCGCGCGCGCGCCATCAGCTCCTCGCTGGTGAGCGGGTGCTTCGGATCGAGCTTTACGACGAGGGCGAGCGCATCGGCAGCCGCGGGCAGGTCCGCCCCTTGGGTCGCCAGCCACCGGGCGTCGGCTCGCTCGGCGTCCCCGGCTGGATCGGCGAGGCGCACGCGAAGCGCGCGCGCTTCGGCCTCTTCATCGCGGGTCTTGCGCTCGCTCGCGACGACGCGGTCGGCCGCCGCGCGCGCGCGCCGCGTATCGTGCGCCTTCTCGAAGGCGCGTGCCGCGTCGAGCTGCGGTCCCGGCGACACGCGCATCGCGAACCACTCGCCCGCCTCTTCGAACGGCCCCACCGACAGCTTGGCCTCGGCGCGCCGCCGCGCGACGTCGTCGGCGAGCAGCGGAAGCGCGCCCTCGAGACCGACGAGCAAGGGCAGCGCACCGGCGGCGTCGCCGCGTGCAAGCGCGACCCGGGCACGTACGTAGCGAACCTCGGGCCGCGCCTTGTCGACGTCTGGAACGGCCTCGAGCGCATGCCATGCGGAGTCCCATTCCTCGTCGCGGACGAGCGCGGGCCAAGGAAGGTCGGGCGCGGATGCAAGCACGAGCGCAGACGCGGATGCCGACGCCGACGCGGGCGCGAGTCCCGGCGGGCACGTGTGGTTGATGTCGGGCACGCAGTTGGGCGGTATCGACGCGAGAGCGGGGCCTGGGGCGGGGGTCCCTTGCGCGCGACCGCACGCGACCAGCAGCAGCGCGAGGCCCAGCGACGCGGGGGCGGCGCCGCTTCGGTCAGGTCCAGACATGAAAGCCACCGCCCCCTCGCCACGCGAACGTCCGTGTCACCCCGGCTTCGTCTGCGCCATCGACGACGCTGCGGAGGCGCGGGATGCAGAGCGCGTCGACATGCGCGCCGCGCTCGATTCCCACCCATCTTCGCCCCATCTTGAGGGCGACCGCCGCCGTCGTGCCGCTCCCCAGGAAGGCATCGAGGACCCAATCACCCGGGTCGGTGGACATCGCGAGAATGCGCGCGACGAGCTTCTCGGGCTTCTTGCTCCGCACGAAGCGCACGCCACCTTCGCGCGCGATCCCCTGGAATCCGATGTCGTCCCATACGTTCGTCACGGGCTCGACCAGCACTCGCCGCCCGCCGCTCTCGACCACCTTGTCGGCGAGCCAGAGGACGCGATTGCCGCCTCGCAACAGAAGGTCCTTGCGGCGCCCGCGCTCCAGGCGAAAGACGCGACTCGGATCGCTCCGCGATCGGTCGATGAGCGCTTGCGCCTCGCGGCTGACCGCCTCGTAGCGAGGTTGCGCGAAGCGCACGACCTGATCGGCATGCTCGAGGGCGTACGCGTGCGCTTCGACGTGGGTCGGGACGCGCCCGAGGGCGGCGCGCACGTGCGTCCGGAGCGGGCAAAATCGCCAGGCCTCCGGTGGATCGCCGGGGTTCTCCAGCCAGGTCGAGTACGCGACATCGTAGCCGCGCCGCTCGCGGACGACCGGGTTGTATCGAAAACAAGCGCGGTCCTTCGCGTACACGAAGAGGTAGTCGGTGACGTTGACCGGGCCGCGGTTGCCGGCCTTGTGACCCGTGGCGGCGCTGCGAACGATCGTGATCGTCGAGATGCGTTGACCGCGCCCGAAGACGTCGTCCATCGCGCATTGCAGGGACCCGAGCTCGGTATCGTCGATCTCGACGAAGATGGCGCCGTCGTCACTCATCAGATCGCGCGCGGCCGCGAGGCGTTCGAGCATCATCGCGCGCCACGCGTCGGGATCGAGCGCGTCGTCGTATTCGACGAAGCGGCGGCCCGAGTTGAAGGGCGGGTCGAGGTAGACGCAACGAAACCGCTCGGCGAAGCCCGCTCTGGCGAGGCGCCGCATGGCGTCGAGGTTCTCGGCGTGGACGACCGCGTCGGCGCTGGTCGGGTCGCCGTACGAGCGCGTCGCATCGCGCGCGAAGCCCGGGGGTGCGGAGGCGGGCGACGAGGCTATGCGCACGCGGGCTCCGGCATTTCAGGCGGTCGGGAGACTCGGGAGCATGGGCCCGTGAAGCCACGGCTCGACGAGGCGCCTCCAGTTCGCCTCGGCGCCGAGGCCGGCCAGGACGCTCGTGAACCCCCACTGCAGACGGTTGACGAACGTGAGGTCGCTCGGCATGCGCACGGGCGCGGGCAGGTTCGGCAGCGCCTCGTTCGGCTTGAAGACGAGCTTGCGGCCCCCGCGAACGAGGAACGCGACGCTCTCGCGCGCGAACTCCTTGGTGAACTTGAAGGGCGCGTCGACGACGAAGGGCTGCAGCACGAGCTTCGTGTATTCGGTGTAGAGAGCAAAGCTGTCCTGATCGTCGGGGTCATAGCCGAGCACGTCGATGCAGGCCCGATAGAACGCCGGGAGGTCCCCCCTCTGCAGCGCGGTGATGTATCGCTTCATTCCGTCGACGAGCGGCGCGTCGAGTTGCTTGTGGCAACCGAAGTCGAGGAACGCCACGCGCCCGCCGCCGAGGAAGCGATAGTTGCCGGGGTGAGGGTCCGCGTAGAGGAGCCCGTGCTTCCAGAGAGCCCGGAACATGAAGCGAGTCAGCGTTTCGCCCGCCGCGCTCCGATCCGCCTGCGGCGCCCGGTCGCTGAACGTCGCGTAGTCGACGCCGCCGATGAGCTCGAGGGTGAGCACGCGCTTGCTCGACAGCGAATGCACGACGCGCGGAATGACCACGTCGCGGTCCCCCTCGTGGATGGTGCGAAAGAGGTCGACGGTCTCGGCCTCGAGCCGGTAGTCCACCTCGGCCAAAAATACGCTCTTGATCTCGGCGAGCGTCTCCTTGGTCTGGTAGCGCCGGCCGATGGGGGCGATCATCGTCTCGAGCATCGAGAGACCCTTGAGGTCGTTCTCGATGGCCCTGTCGATGCCCGGGTATTGAACCTTGACGGCGACCCTCTCGCCCCCACGGGTCACGGCGCGATGAACCTGCCCGATGCTCGCGGCAGCGAAGGGATCGCTCTCCCACTCGGCGAAGAGCTCGCGCGGGTGCGCGCCCAGGTCCTCGCGGACGACCTTGACCGCGGCTTCCGGCGACAGAGGGGGCGCCTTTTGCTGCAAACGGGCCAGAACGCGCTGGAACTTCTCCTCGTAACCGGGGGGAGCGAGGCCGTCGATGTACGACGCCATCTGACCAAACTTGAGCGGCAGCCCTTTCATCTCGCCCAGCGTCTTGAGCATCGCCTCGGCGGTTTTCTTCGCGCTCTGCAAGACGCGGCGGCGCGCTTCGAGCTCCTCCTCCTCGGTGCGGCGCGTTCCCACCGCGCGCCGGACGGCCTCGGCGGCGATCGGCAAGGCGCGCGGCGCGAGGGCGCCAAGGCGAGCGAGACGGCCGAGGCGCGAAACAGGCGGCGCGCTCGCGCGGGGAGCCGGCGGCGGTGCAACGCTGCGGCGGCCGCTCGGAGGCGACGACGACGTCATGATCTCCCGAGTATACGCTCATCGTCGGGTCCGCGACGGCGCAGCCGTCCGCGTCGCAGAAGCCCGTGGCGGCGCGGCCGACTTGACCGTACGCGTCGGCCGAGAGAAGGAGACGTCAGCCCGCCATCATGTCGGCCGCCGCCAACGTCCCTCTCCCGCGTCTCTTCGGTCGCTACGCGCTGTTCGATTTCATCGGAAAGGGCGGGATGGCGGAGATCTACCTGGCGCGTCAAAAGACGGAGCTCGGCCCCGCGCGCCGGTGCGTCGTAAAGCAGATCCTGCCGGAGTTCGCGAGCGACCCCGCGTTCAGCGACATGCTCGTGCACGAGGCCAAGCTGGCCGCGCGCCTCAGCCACGCGAACGTCGTCCAGGTCTTCGACCTGGGTCGCGAGGGCGAGCGCCTCTTCATCGCGATGGAGTACATCGAGGGTTTCGATCTCAACGATCTCTTGCGCCGGTGTTCGCGCGCGAAGGTGCCGCTACCCTTCGAGCTCGGCGTCCACGTGGTGTGCGAGGCGCTCAAGGGTCTCGACTACGCCCATCGCCGCACCGACGACGAGGGCAAGCCCCTCGGGATCGTTCATCGCGACGTATCGCCCTCGAACCTCCTCGTCTCCTTCGAGGGCGAGGTGAAGGTCTGCGATTTCGGAATCGCGCGGGCCAACGACCTGCTCGGAGCGGCCCAGGCGGGCTCGCCGGCGCACGAGCTGGGCGAGGCCCTCAAGGGCAAGGCCGGGTACATGAGCCCCGAGCATGCGCGCGGCGAGACCATCGACGCGCGGGCCGACGTGTTCGCCGCGGGAATCGTGCTCTGGGAGCTCGCGGCGGGGCGCCGGATGTACAAGTCGGCGGAGGGCGGCTTCGGCCTGCTCGAGCATGGCGCGACGCGCGAGCGTGCCCGACCTCCCGAGCAACGGTCTCCCCGGCGAGGACAAGCTGCGCAGCGTGATCGCGAAGGCGCTCGCCCCCAAGCGCGAGGGGCGCTACGCGTCCGCGGCGGCGATGCAGCGAGACCTCGACGGCTACGCCGCTTCCGCAAAGCTGATGACGAGCCCGCTCGCGCTCGGTGAGTGGCTCGAAGAAGACGTTCGGCGAGGAGATCCTTTCGCGCCGCAGGGCGCGCGAGCGAGCGACCGAGGCGCTCGAGAAGGGAGCGCCGCTCGTGCTGCAGGCCATCGCAGCTCCGCCGGCCTCGTGGCCGCCGGGCCAGGGCCACGCCCCGGCCGCAGGGGTCGAGCGCGCGCTGGCCGCGGCGCCAACGTTCCACGGCGCGCCCGGCGCAGTGCCCTCGGTGGGGCTCGTCGGGCCCGTTCTCCACGCCGGCGCACCGGACGGCGACCTCGGTCCGTACGGGCCGCGATCGAGGCGCCGAACGATGGTCCTCGTGTTCGTCGTCGCCGCTCTCCTTGCGGCGTTGGCAGCGGGAACCGTCGCCGTCGCGCTGCGGCAATGACATGCTCCTCTGCGACGTCGCGTTGCCCGTTCCGCTGGCGCGCGCGTTCACGTACTCCGTCCCGGAGGCGCTCGCTGCCCAGGCCGTCGGCGGGGCGCGCGTCATCTGCTCCTTCGGCGGCCGCCGCATGGTGGGCGTGGTGCTCGCCGTGCGCGACGGCGAGCCGCCGAAGGGCGCGAAGGCGATCGCGCGCGTAGTCGACGAACGCGCCGGCGATCCCCGAGGATCTCGCTCGCCTTCCTGCGCGATCTCGCCGCGTACTACTTCGCGCCCATCGGCGAGGTCATGCGTCTCGCGCTGCCGCCCCTCGAGCGCGAGACGGCGCGCGAGCTGACCGAGCCGAGCCTCTTCGATCGCGGTCGCGGCGTCGGGGCGCGCACGGTGCAGTGGGTCACTGCCACGGCTCGCGTCGAGGAGCCGGGAACGCTCCGCGGTCAGGCCGCGGCGATCCTCGCGCACGTGCGCGCCACCGGCGCGGAGCCCACGGCGAAGCTCGAGACGCGATGGGGCAACGCCCGCGCGGCGGTCAAGAGGCTCGCCGAGCTCGGGCCTCGTCCTCGTCGACGATCGCGCCGCGCCGGAGGACCCGTACTTCGCCGAGCCAGCGACGCGCGACGTACCTCACGACGCAACGCCGGCGCAGACCGCCGCCATCGACGAGCCATCGGCGGCGCACTTCGCGACGCCCGGCGCGGTGACCTTCCTCCTTCACGGCGTGACCGGGAGCGGCAAGACCGAGGTCTACCTCCGGGCGATCGCCGCGGCGCGCGAGGCGTGGGCGCGGGTCGATCGTCCTCGTGCCGGAGATCGCGCTCACGCCGCAGCTCGTCGCGCGCTTCCGCGCCCGCTTCGGCGACGACGTCGCCGTCCTGCACTCGGGCCTGACGCCGCGCGAGCGGCTACGCGATGTGGCGCCGGCTCCGCGCGGGGGAGGTCGACGTCGCCATCGGCGCTCGGAGCGCGCTCTTCGCGCCCGTACGCGCGCTCGGGCTCATCGTCGTCGACGAGGAGCACGATCCGAGCTTCAAGCAGGAGGAGGGGGTCCGCTACCACGCGCGCGACATGGCCATCTGGCGCGCGCACCGCGCCGGAGGGGTGTGCGTCCTCGGCAGCGCGACGCCGTCGCTCGAGAGCGAGCACCTGCGCGCACGGGCCGTGCGACCAAGCTCGCGCCTGCCGGACCGCGCGCGCGTCGCAGCCGATGCCGCGCGTCGAGCTCGTCGATCTGCGCCGAATCGGGCCGGGGCCGACCGGCGACAGGCGCATCAGCATGCCTCTCTACCGCGCCATCGAGGGCGCGCTCGAGCGCGCGCGAGCAGGCGATCCTCTTTCTGAACCGACGCGGCTTCGCGCCGAGCGTCCGGTGCGAGGCGTGCGGGCAGCATGGCGACGTGCGATGCCTGCTCGGTGGCGCTCACGTTCCACAAGCGCGGCGGGGCCGTGGTCCGGTGCCACTACTGCGACTACGAGGCGCCGCTCGGCGGCGCGGTGCACCAAGTGCCACGCCGAGGCGCTCGAGCTCGAGGGCGTCGGCACCGAGAAGCTCGAAGAGACGCTCGCCGCGGCGTTCCCCGAGGCGCGCGTGGCGCGGCTCGACCGCGACGTCGCGAGCGGTCGCAATGTCGAGGCCATCCTGGCGCGGGTGCGGGCCCGCGAGATCGACATCCTCGTCGGCACGCAGATGGTCACCAAGGGCCACGACCTACCGAACGTGACGCTCGTCGGCGTCATCAACGCCGACGCCGCGCTCAGCATCCCCGACTTTCGAGCGAGCGAGCGCGCATTCCAGCTCCTCGTTCAGGTGGCCGGTCGCGCCGGCCGCGGCGACGTGCCCGGGCGCGTGCTCGTGCAGACGTGGGACCCCGAGCACCCGGCGATCGCGCTCGCCGCGCGCCACGACGTCGACGCGTTCCTCGAGCGAGAGCTCGTCGATCGGCGAGAGCTCGGCTACCCGCCGCTGACGCGCTGCGCGCTCGTTCGAGTCGACGCGCTCGACGAGACGGAAGCGCGCGAGGCGTGCGCGAGGCTCGCCGCGGTGGCCCGGCAGTGCGCAGCCGACGACCGCCGGAGAGGTGCTGGTGCAGGGGCCCGCCCCGGCGCCCATCGCGCGCGTCCGAAACCGATGGCGGTTTCGGGTCATGCTCCGCGCCGCGGCCCGTCCGCCGCTGCGCGCCGTGCTCTCCGCGATCGAGGAGGCGCGTGGGTCGCTGGCGCGCGGCGTCCGCGCCGTCGATCGACGTCGACCCGGTGCAGCTGCTATGACCGAGTCGCGGGCCATGAAGGCACGAGTGGGATGGGACACCGTGGAGGGGCCGTCGCTGACGACGCGCGTCGAGACCGATCGACTGGTCCTGCGCCCGCCACGAACTGCGGACGTGCCGGAGATGCGCCGCGCGCTGAGGCAGAACGCTGCGCACCTGCGTCCCTGGAGCGTCGCGCCCGCGTCCGGTGAGGACCCGGCGTCGCTCACGTCGGTCTCGCGCGCCTTGCTGCGCCACCGGCGCGAATGGAAAGCGGGGCAAGCGTACGTCCTCCTCGTCACGCCCCGCGAAGACGAACGGACCATCATCGGGCGCAGTCGCGCTGGGCGGCGTCCTGCGGGGGGCCTTTCAGAACGCGTATCTTGGGTACTGGATCGACGCGGAGCACCAGGGGCGGGGGCTCATGACCGAGGCCGTCCGTGCGGCGACCGGGTTCGCGCTCTCGGCCGCTGGGCTGCACCGAGTGCAGGCCGCGGTCATGCCGCGCAACGCCGCCAGCCAGCGCGTGCTCGACAAGGCTGGGTACCGCCGCGAAGGGCTCGCCGCCCGCTACCTGTGCATCGCGGGCACGTGGGAGGACCACCTGATCTACGCCACGACGACGGAGGATCGGCCGCGCTAGCACGTCCGAGAGGCAACTCTCTGCCAGGTGCGGTCGAAGGGGGCGGGCATGGGGCCCATGGCTTCGCTGGCGCTCGAGGCGCTGCTTGCGGCGCTCGCGCCCCCGCGATGCGCCGCGTGCGACGCGCGCGTGCGGCTGCTCGCCGTGTTCTGCCCGCCTTGCGCGCGCACCGTCGTGAGCGCAGCGAGTGGGCCGGCGCTGCCCACGGCGGCCCTCGTCTACGGCGGCGCCGTGGCTCGCGCGATCGCGCGGATGAAGTACGAATCGAGGCCCGATCTGGCCCGTCCGCTGGCGGACCTGCTGTGGCGGGCCCTCGAGCCCCACGCCGCGTCGCTCCGCGGCGCTGTCGTCGTTCCCGTCCCGCTCCATCCCTCGCGGCTGGCCGAGCGAGGGTTCAATCAATCGGCCCTCCTCGGGCGTCGTCTCGCGCGCCACCTGGGCGCACCGCTCGCCCCCCGCGCTCTCGCGCGCACGAGAGACACGCGGCAGCAAGCCACGCTCGACCGCGCCGGGCGGGTCGGCAATGTCGCGGCCGCGTTCGCGTTACGCGGCGAGCACGGCGATGCGCTCGTCCGCGGACGAGCGGTCCTTCTCGTTGACGACGTGATGACCACCGGAGCCACCCTCGACGCGTGCGTGCAGGCACTTGCCGCCGGCCGCGCCGCGCGGGTCCATCGGGTGGTTCTGGCCCGTGCGCCGCAGCGCGTCGAAGATGCCAGCTAGGACCGAGAGGCGCATGGCCGGCCTTGGGGCTATCATGGCGCCGGGACCCCGTGACCCAAGAGAAGGACCATAAGGGCGAAGGCCCGACCGGGCCGGGCAAGAAAGCCGAGAAAACGCTGGTCGGCGTCGCGGTTTTGCCTTCCGGCTCGCCGCCCCGACCGGCAAGCCAGCCGCCTCGCGCTTCAACCCGGGACCCTTGGGCCGCGGGCCAGCCCCCCCAGGCGCCGGTCCCTCGCGCTCGCTTCGTCGCGCCGGTCTCTCGGCGACCGCCGTTCAAGGCCGCCGAAGTGAAGAGCCCGCCGCGGGAGAACTTTCCTCCGTTAGAAGAGATCAGCAGCTCGCTCCTGTTGCCCGACGACGACGCTGGCAGCGGGAACCTCCCGGGCCTCGAAGAGCTCAGCGGTTCGCTTTTGCTCGACGATCCGACGGAGGTCAAGCAGGCACCCCTGGAGCCGCCGGCAGCCGTCCTGGAGGCGGCTGCGCGCGTCCACGAGCCGGCGGCAGCGCCCGCCGAACAGCGGCACGCGCTCGCCGAAGAGCGACACGCGCCGGCCGAACAGCGGCACGCGCCCGCCGAAGAGCGACACGCGCCCGCCGCACACCGGGCTCTGCTCGGTATGCCCGACCTTCCGACGTCGACCCCGGCGCCCAACCTCGGCGGATCATTGTCGTCCGCTTCGTCCGGTTCCAACTCCGCGCGCTCGTCGACCGCAACCCTGCGGCCGCCGGATACGACGCCGCAGCCCGTGCTCTCGCCGAGTTCGTCGTCGATGGCCGCCGCCTTTCCGGCGGACGGTGTGCCACCCCCGCCCCAGCAGCTGTTCGAGGCGCTGCACGGATTCGAGGCCGCTCAAGCCGATGCCACCGCCCCGCTCGACGCGATGACCGCCGAGGCGATGGCCGCCGACGCCAGGGCGCTCGATGCTGCGGCCCCAGAACCAGCGAAGAGGACGATGTCGACCGAGCCCGTTCCGGGCGACGTCGAAATGACCTCGCTGCCCCGCGGCTGGTTCGTGGTGGCGAGCGACGCGATGAAGCGCGCGATCGAGTCGCTGAGGGCCGCGTTCGCCGGCGATTCAGCCGAGCCGCGGCGCCCGTGGTTCCTCCCGGCCATCGCGGTCGCCGGGTTGGTCGTGGGCGTCTCGGTGGTCGTGCTCATCGTCTCGCTGTCGCGAAGGGCAACGGACGAGAGCGAAGTCCGCGCGGAGGCGCCGGCGAGTGCCCCCACGGCGTCCGCGCCCGAGCCTCCGTCAGCCACGGCGGCACCGGAGCCGGCCCCGGCGCCCGTCCCAGCGCCAGCCCCGGTCGTGCAGAGCGTCGTGTCGACGACGCCCTGCAAGGTCACGGGCAAGCCGCGCGTGGTGGCGCCGAGCGCGATCGTTTCGGCAGGCGTCGAGGTGCGAACGGTCGGCAATGACGTGGCGGTGGGCTTCGCGCCCAACGAGCACCAGGCGACGGCCGTGCGGATCGATCCCTCTTCGCTATCGCTCTCGTCGACGGTAGACGCGCAGTCGGCGGATTCCGTTCGCCGCGTCGTCCCCGTCGCCTCGGCCGACGGGGCGCTGAGTATCGCGGCGGACGCCGACCGCAACGGCGACTCCTTGCAGGGCCGCCGCACGCTGGCGCTGGATCCGCCCCTCGATATCGGCGCATCCGGGGGAAAGTTGGTGTGGGCGCACCCCGGCGCCGCGGCGGCTGGGGCCCTCTGGCCTCTCAACGGCGATGGCAACGTCGAGGCGCTGCGTGGCGCGACGGATCCTGGCTTGGCCGCGTCGCGCTCGGCCAGCGCGATCGCGATGCGCTTCGGCGGCGCCATCTGGATGGGCACTGCGACCGGCCGCGATGCGCTCGCGCCGCAGGGTGCGCTGTCACGGGCCGAAGGATTGGGCGCGGCGGTCGGATCTCCCGCCATCGCGATCAACGACGGCGTCGTCGTCGTCGCGTGGGCCGATCGCGCTTCATCGGACGACCCGTGGCGAATGCGGTGGGTACGGTTCAAGGCGGGCGAGCCGGCCGGAGAGCCCGGAACGTTCACCCCGCCCGCGGGAGGCAAGGGTGAACAGGCGATGTCCCCGGGACTCGCGGCCGTTCCGGGCGGGCGCTTCTTGCTCGTGTGGACCGACGGGCCGACCTCGCGCCACGACGTCCGGGCGCTGACGTTGTCGCCGGATGGAACGCCGATCGGGAAGCCGCTCGACATTTCGAACCGAAGCGCCAACGCCGGCCAGGGACAGGCTGCGGTCAATGCCGCGCGCCAGGGACTCGTCGCCTTCCTCGAATCGGCCGACGGCGGCTTCCGAGTCGTCGCCACCGCCATCAGCTGCGGCCCGTAACGCTCCAAATCACCGAGCGCAATCGTCAATCACGAACAGGAGAGAGAACACAAGGGGAGGAGAAAAGGAGAAAAAGGCGAAAGAAGAAGATTTCTGCTCCTCTTCCTCCTCTTCTCCTCCCCTTGTTCTCTCGCTCTTCTCGCGACGGGCGAGACTCGCGCTCGGCGACTCAGTTCGAGGCCATCTTGGCGAGGGTCGTACGCGTCATCGCGATTTCACCCTCGAGTGAGGTGCCCAGAGCGGCGCTGGCGGGGGCCTGCGTGCCACGGACGAAGGCTTCGAGGAAGCGCCGGGCGGCCTCCCATTCGCCCGCCGCGTAGGCCAGGTGTCCGAGCACGAAACGACCGTAGCCGCGACCGCATGGCGCTTGCGCGAGCTCGTTGATCATCGACTGAAGGTCGGCCACGTGCTCGCCGGCGGCGATGCGAACGAGCGCGAGGTGCGCGCGATAAAGCGGCTTGTCGCGCGTGCCCCACCGCGCCGCCCGCGCGAGCGCCGTGATCGCCTCCGCGTAGCGATGCACGAGAAAGAGGACGCTCCCGAGCGTCCACAGGTGGAACGGCCGCCGCGATGCGGGACCTCGCCGCGCGGCCAGTCGAAGGTGCGCGACCGCCGCGTCGATTTCGCCCGCCGCGAGCGCGGCTCGAGCGGCATCCTGGCGGAAGACGTCCACGAGAACGCCGAGCTCCAGCGCTTGCCGGGCGATCTCGTGCGCGGGCCGAAAGTGGCGCAGCTCGAAGTGCGACAAGTAGAGCTGGCGGAGCAGCATCGCCTGCGTCGTCCTGTCGAGTGGTGCGCGTGTGGCCAGGCCCTGCCGGGCCCAGCGGGCACGCGCGGCCGGTGAACGGGCCACCATCGCCTTGCGAAGCAGCTCCTCTGGAAGGGGCGGCCTGCCGGAGGCTCCGACGCCGGCCGACGAGGATCGGTGCGGTCCCGACGCTCGCCTCGTCACTGCCACGTGGCAAAGCTTACCATTCGGCCTGCGTGTGAGCCAAAACGTGCTACGCCGTGGGCCCGCGGTGCGAGAGATTCCCATCGGCTGGTCGACGGTCGCGGCCCTCGCAGCCGCTGCGCTCCTCGCGGATACGCTGAGCGCATGCGGCCGGCGCGCCACGGAGCTCGACTGTCAACTCATCGTCGACAAGAGTGTCGAGCTGCAACTTCGCGAGACGAACCAGACGAGCCCCGACGCGATCGAGAAGCGAGAGGAGCAGGTGCGGGCCGAGCTACAGGACGAGATCAAATCGTGCGAGGGTCGCCGCGTGACCGAGAGGACCCTCGCGTGCGTCCATGCTGCGTCGACGACGCAGGAGCTCGACAAGTGCCTTCGCTGACCCCCGCGGCGCGGCCGGGCCGCGCGTGGGCGCGCTGGGCGCTCACCGCACTCGCGCTCGGCTGCTGGGCAGGCTGCAAACCGAAGGCGAGCAGCGCGCAATGCGATCAGCTCCTCGATCGGTATGCCGAGCTCGTCGTGACCGAGCGGTTCGCCGACGCGGGCGCGGAGCAGATCAAGGCCGAGCGAGAGCGGGAGAAGAGCGAGGCGCGCGGCGACGACGCATTCAAGAATTGCAGCTCCGAGGTGAGCCGGACGGAGTTCGATTGCGCGATGCGAGCGCCCAACGCCGACGCCGTGGAGAAGTGCCTGGAGTAAGTGCCAGCTATCGCGTGTGGGCGGCCCGGCCCGTCATGCGCTGCTTGTTGCCCTCGGGCGCTGGCCCTTCCACCTGCCAGAGAACGTCGCCGCCGAGCTGACAGGTCTGATCTTCCAACTCGCGGAGGCACACCTCTCTCGTATCGTCCTGGTCGCAAAGCGCGGCGACCGGCCCGATGTTCTCGGTTCGTATCGTCGTCGGCGCCTCGGTGAAGACCTGGACCGGGCAACCCCGCTCGCGTGGTCCCTGCGTCGCGCGCCTCGTGTGGGCCGCGTGCGCGACGAGATGCGCGGAGGTCAGCGAGTTCTCGCCCAGCCCCCACGCGACGTCTCCGCCGCGCGCGCATACCGCGTCGAGAAGCTGACGCGGGCATGTCGCGCCGCCGGCGGCGCAGTCGATCGCAACGACGCCGAGATCGTCGACCGGCGCCGGCGGCTCGGCGGGATAGGACTTCACCGGACAGCCCACTTCGCGGACGGGGTACCGAGCGTCGGGCGCGCCGCCGCCTCCGCAGGCGGCGCCCATCGTGCACAAGGCGAACACCCCGAGCGCGATCGTCCGTCGCGAGAAGAGCGAGAAAACAGGGAGGGGAGGAGAAGAGGAGGGAAAGGAGCAGAGATTCTTTTTCTTTCTCCTTTTTCTCCTTTCCTCCTCCACTCCCTGTGCTCTCTCTCCGGGTCGTGATCGACAAGCGGTGATTCAGCGGCCCGGAAGGGCGGGCGGTGTTGGCGGTGGTCATGCGGCTACTCGGCGGCTCGCTTCGCGTCGAGGAGCGGGAAGCCCATGGCTTCACGCTGGGCCAGCCACGACTCGGCCACCACCTTGGCCATACCTCGGACGCGCCCGATGAAGCGCTGGCGCTCGGTGACCCCTATGGCGCCGCGCGCGTCGAGCACGTTGAACGCGTGCGCACCCTTGATGACGAAGTCGTAGGCCGGCAAGACGAGCCGATCGAGCGGGTCCTTGCCAATCGACAGCAGCCGTTTGCACTCCTTCTCGCACTGGTCGAACAGGGCGAAGTGAGCCGCCGTGTCGGCGTACTCGAAGTTATACGCCGACCATTCGCGTTCGCCGCGCCTTACGAGCTCGGCATAGCCAATCCCGGGCGCCCATTGCATGTCCCAGAACGACTCGACGTTCTGCAGGTACATGCAAATGCGATCGAGGCCGTAAGTCAGCTCGCCGCTCACCGGCTTGCAGTCGATCCCCCCGACCTGCTGGAAGTACGTGAACTGCGAGATCTCGAGCCCGTCGAGCCAGACTTGCCAGCCAAGGCCCCAGGCGCCGAGCGTCGGCGACTCCCAGTCGTCCTCCACGAAGCGCACGTCGTGCTCGTCGGGCTTGGTGCCGAGGGCGAGCAGCGACTCGACATACAGGTCCTGGATATCGATGGGCGAAGGCTTGAGGATCACCTGGAACTGGTGGAATTGCTGCGTGCGGTTGGGGTTTTCCCCGTAACGGCCGTCGGTCGGGCGACGCGAGGGCTCCACGTAAGCGACGTGCCACGGCTCCGGACCGAGCGCGCGGAGAAACGTCGCCGGATTGTACGTCCCCGCGCCGACCTCGCTGTTGTAGGGCTGCACGATGAGACAGCCGCGCTTGGCCCAGAAGTCCTGTAGCGAAAGAATGAGCTCCTGAAAGTACATCGCCGGCTTGTCGTAGCACGCCTCCGCGCCGATCTTTCAGAGCATCCGTTCGCCGGATGGCAGCTACGGCCCCGGGGAATCGCCGAGCGCAATCGTCGATCACGGGCGGCTCCGCAGGGAGAAACTCACAGGAAGGCGTCCCGCCTTCCCGTGAAATCTCGCTCTCTCACGAGCCCACCGCGCGGTGGTGCAGGATCGTGCTCGTGATTTAGGGGCTACAAAGAGGTTTTGAGGCGATTGATGAGGGCCGACACTGCGGGCCGGTAGCCGTACAGCGGATCGCCACCTTCGCCTTCCACGGTGTGGAATCGGGCAGATCGACGAGATGACCCCCTCGTTGGCTCCGGGCACCTCGCCGAGGAGCTTCGCGAGGAGCAGCTCGCGAATCGTCGGGTACGCCTTTGCGGAGTCCTGCTCGGTCGGGACGGTGTCGTTGCAAACGGCCGGGACCTCGTCGTGGGTGAATGCGCCCGTGGTGGACGGGTCGGGAGGCTGGCAGTCGCACGAGTCGGGGAGCGTCGGGTCCTTGGCGGTCGCTGCGCTGCTGCAGTCCCGGGGCGTCGCGAGCTTGAACGTGCACGCGTACTCGCGGTCCACCAGCAGCCCTTGGTGCATCGGCATCGTCGAGTCGGTGGTCCATTCGCGGCCGTTGATCGGATCGCTACCGGTCGGCGTGCTCGCGGGCGACACCGGGAACCCGCCCGGCGGCACGGGCGTGCTCACCCGCGACTGGTACGACTCGACCATGTGCGGGTCGATGCCCGTGTAATCGTAGTTGAGCGGATCGTTGCCGAGGATCAGCGTCCAGTCGGCCGCCGTGAGCGTCGCCTTCTGAGGGCTATCGGGGTCGCTCGGGTCCTCTTGCAAGAGCTGATGCGGCACGCCGCCGATGTGCGAGTAGTAAACGAGGCTGACCGGTCGGTTGCCGGGCGGCAGGTTGCACAGCTGGTCTGGCGTGGGACTCCACTGCGTCGGGTCGACGTTCGCGGGCGGCGCCGGGAGACTGGCCGCGAAGAGGGGGTTGGTACAGGCGGGAGCGGTGAGTCCCTGGTACGACGACGCGCCCGCGGGGTACTCGCCGTTGCGGTCCGGCACCTTCGGGGAGGTGAGACCGAGCACGTAGCGCTGGATGGGGAACTGGACCGAGACGCCGTACTTCTGCTTCTCGTGGACGTGCCGCAAGTTGAGGTCGTAACCCCAGTCGGTCAGGCTCGAGTAGGGGGCGAGCATGCATTGCGGGTCGGTCGGGTTCTGGCCGAACGCGCACGAAGTGCACGACGGATTGTTCGGAGTGGTCGCGCATGCGCTGGTGCCGCGCGACGGCTTGTAACCCGTCGACATGAAGTTCCAGGCCGTTCCGCCGAAGGAGCGCACGTCGACCTCGGAGTCGTTCTCGTCGGAGAGCACGATCACGGCCAAGAGCGAGTCGGGCCGCAGGAAGTCCGCGCGCTGCGCGAGGAGCACCGTGTCGACGCCGGACCACTGAGCCTTTCCGCTGGCATTGACGAGCGTGAGGTAGGGATCCGGTTGAACGAGGAAGCGATACCAGCTCTCGAGCTGCGACTCGATCCCGCAACCGAACGCGTGCACCCCCGTGACCATGCTCTGGAAGTCGGACTGGAGCTGCATCGCATCGCCGAGGGGCTGCGAGCCGCGGGGCGGGGGCGAGGCGAGGTCGACGGTGCTCTGGGGAAACCAGTCGAGGAAATCGACGGTGCCCAGATCGGGCAGGGCCGGCTCCGTATAATCCGAAGGATTGTTCGGATCGGCGCCGCGGTTGATCAGGTGACCCTGATCGTCGTTGTGCCGGCTGACCGTCGCGCCGCCCGCGAGCGTCTGCAGGCTGGTCGCACCCGTCGTCGGGCACGCGTCGCCGAGGCGCGGACCCAGCGACGACGTGACGATCCCGATGTGCATGTCGTGCACGCCGGGGAACTCGGCGGTGCCGACCGAGCAGTTGCCGTTCGCGTCGGCCACGACGCCCGTTCCGTTGCCGCTACTGTCGACGCAGTTGGGGGTGATGAGACGCGTCAAGAGATCGGGGATCGCCTGCGCCAGATAGGCCTGCTTGTCGCCCATGGACGCGGAGTTGTCGATGTCGAACAGGGAGATCGACCTTGTTCACGAGGGCCCGCTGCGGCTGCGCGGACCCCGCGTCGGCGTCCGGAGACAATCCGTCGCCCGCCTCCGCTGAACCGTCGACGCTCGACGCCGCGTCGACGCTTGAAGCCGCTTCGACGCTCGACGCCGCGCCGTCGTTGCTCGGCGCGGGGGCCGCGTCGGTACCGGTGACGGAATCGGCGTGGCCGCCGCATCCCGCGGCGGACAGAAGCGCCCACGCCGCCAGAGGGATCGTGATGAAGAAAAGGACTCGCCGAACCATGGGGATCTCTCCTCGCGGACAGAGCCGGACGGCAATCGATGGCCGCCCCGCGCACCACCCGTCAGATGGTAGACGCAGCCGAGGCGGAACGCTTCAACGGGGGGGCCGGCGCCGGTCGTGAAACCAGGCCCGATACCCGGACATCTTGTCGATCTGCGCGCCCGGCGCGTGGGCCCCGCAGGTCGAAGCCTCCGGGCTCGCCGCGGGCGCGCCCCATCGCTGCTCCACGCAATCGTTCGGGTTGTAGGCCATCTCGAGCGCCACCTGCCGATCGATGACGTCCCTCAGCGTCAGCCTCCACGCCGAGCCGTCGGTCCGCGTGTACTCGAAGCTGCGGCTTTGCAGCTCGCGCTCGAGCCTCGCTTCGAGGTCGGCTCGCACGGCATCGGCCGTCTTGCCGGCCGGCATCGAGTATCGGGTCGGTCTTCGCGCGACCCGCGCCGGAAGCGCCCGGGCCACGTCGATCGCCACGAGCAGGCGCAGATCGCGCGATGGCGTCGAAAAGTCCTCCCAGTCCCCCGCCGCCTCGAAGATCTTGGCCCCGTCGGGCATCTCCGCCGCGGGCTTTCCCGTAGCCAGAAAACGCCGACCGTTGTCGACCGAGATGACGCGGGTCTTGACCTGCTCTTCGAGGGCCTGCACCGTCTCGAGAAGCGCCGTCATCGGGTCGAGGGGCGAAGGCGACAGGACGTCGTCCATCTTGTCGTAGAACCCCTCGACCCCGCCCTCGTACTGATCGACCACCGAGCAGTCCGCGAGCTCCGCGTTTTTGAGGCGCCGCAGCTTGCCGCTCGCCTCGTCGCGGACGACGGGGCGAAAGCGCTTGAACCCCGCGCTGCCGAGCGCCGGATCGATCGCGAAGAGGAAGTTGCCGCGCCAGAATCGCTTGCGCCCGACGGTGCCGTCCGGCTGACCGTCGACGGCCAGCAAGACCCCTCCGCTCCCGGGGGTCTGGGCGATGCGCTGAGCGAGGACCAGGACGTGACCGTACGGATCGGCAAAGATCGTCCCCGGGCGCAGCGTGTCGGCCGAGAGGCGCAGCGGGTAGTAGTCGGTCTCGTCGTCCGAGGCGAGCGTGCGGCCCGCCCCCGACTGCACCGCGTCGGCCAGGGTGGTGCGAAAGAGCTCACCGAGGCGCTTGGCGTTGCTGTCCCACGGCCCGCCATGCGCGCGCTGCGGGTCGGCCCAGGGCGGTAGCGCCTGCGGCTTGCCATCGACGGGCGGAAACGGGTCGGTGCTCGTCGCGAAGTCCGTGCACGTCGGCGCCGTGCCGTTCTCGCCGCGCGAGCATCGCGACCAGCCGAACGGGAGCCCGAGCTTGAACGCGAAATACGCGCGCAAGAAGTAGGGCAGGTCCGCGCAATCCGGGCGGATGATGATTCCTTGCTCGTCTTCCGCGACGCCGGCGTAGTCGAAGAGGAAATTGTGCGCCGGATCGCGAAGGACGTCGTGCAGCGCGCTGTAGCTCACCTGCACGTCGAGCGGCGCCTCGAACATCGACTCGATCCATGCCGAATACAGGTTCTCGAACGAGGGCGACCACGTGACCCGTGTCGGCCATAGCGCGGTGAGCGGACTGTCGGGGGCCGGAGGGCTGCGGTCGATCAGCGTCACGACCCGGGACGAGAGGTCGGCTCCGCCGCAAGCCTCGCTGCGCGAGAGCGTCACGCTCCACTTGCGCGAGACGGGCGCCTCGACCCGCTGCATCCAGAAATACGGCGGACCGCCGTGCCGCGCCTCGGTGGACGACGAGACGCCCGCCCCCGTCAGGGTCAGCCGGGCGTCGACCATGCGATCGGTCACGGCGACGAGGGTGAACGGCCGCCCTCGGACGGGGTGCGCCGGTGACGCAAAGAGGAAGATGTCGCCGGCCTCGCCGCACGCGGGAGGCTCTGGCGGAGCGGACGGCGGCGACGAGAGCGCCGCGACCGAGTCGGGCGCCGTCGGCCCCGAAGAGGAGGCCAGGAGCGGGACGGCGTGCGGCGCGGGCGACTCGCGCGCGGGGCGCGAGCAAGCACCGAGCCCCAGGACCCCCACGAGACCGACCGCGCCCCAGCTGCGCACGGAGTACAGCGTACCCTCAGACGATGGCCGCCCGCGCGTTCTTGGCGGTCTCATCGCGCTCTTTGAGCGACTCGAGGATGATGACGGCCGTCTCTTCGATGGCCCGCCCCGTCACGTCGATGACCGGCCATCCGGGATGGTCGCGGAAGATGCGGCGCGCGTAGTCGAGCTCCTGCTTGACCTGCTCGCGAAGGCCGTAGCTCGCGTCCATCGGCATCCCGAGCTGCTTGAGGCGCGCCTTGCGAATCTCGACGAGCTGGTCGAGCTCGATGATGAGGCCGACGACGCGGTCTTGCGGTGCGTCATCGAGCTCGGCCGGCAGCGTCACGCCCAGGACAATCGGCTGGTTTGCGACCTTCAGCCCCCGCTGCGCCAGGAGCGTCGAGAGCGGCGTCTTGCTCGTCCGGCTCACCCCGCAGAGGACCAGATCGGCCTTCTTGAAGTTTCGCGGCTCCTTGCCGTCGTCGCTCTTCACGGCAAACTCCACGGCCTCGATGCGGCGGAAATACTCCTCGGTGAGCGGGAGCATGCCGCTCGGCGTGTTGATGGGCTGGCGGTCGAGAAACGTAGAGATCTTGCCGATGAGCGAACCGATGAGGTCGAGCGCCTCGACCTTGAGCTCGTAGCTGGCCGCGTGGATGTACTCGCGGATCTCCGGGCTGACGACGGTGAAGACGACGAGCGCCCCCTCTCGTGCCGCGGTCTCGAGAATGGGGCGCGCCGCCTCTCGCGTGCGGACGCGAGTGTGAAGCCGGATGTGCGCGCCCGAGTGCGGAAACTGAAGCATGGCCGCGCGGACGACTTTCTCGGCCGTTTCACCGGTCGAGTCGCTGAGGATTTCGATCCGTCGATTCTCCAATCCAGACTCCGTTAGATGGCGCGCTCGTTCACTATGTGGCCGGTTACGCCAGGCCGCACGCGGGCGGGGCCGCGCCGCGGCTACCGATCAGCATAGCGCCGCTGCGTCCGGGATGAAGTCCGCGCGTGTGAAGAGCGCGACGAGCGGCAAACCATCCCCTTCGATTGCGTCCCGACCGCCCTCGAGTCGGTCGACCAGCGCGACCACCCCGGCGACGACGTACCCCGCAGCCCGAAGTTTCGTGGCGGCGGACAGCGTCGAGCCCCCCGTAGTGACCACGTCTTCGAGGAGGACCAGCCGCGACCCCGCCGCGAGCCGGGTGTTGCCCTCGAGGGTGCGCCGCGAGCCGTGATCTTTCGCGTCCTTGCGCACATACACCGCGTCGAGCGGCGCCCCCCGCTGGAAGCTCGTCAGCGCGACCGCGCTCGCCAGCGGACATCCACCAAGCTCGACCCCGGCGACCGCATCGCAGGCGGGCAACCGAGCGAGCGCGTCGAGCATCGCCTCGCCGACGAGCACGTGCCCCTCGGCGGTGAGGACCGCCTGTTTGCAGTCGATGAAGAAGTCGCTCTCGCGCCCCGACGCGAGGACGACGCGCTTTCGCTCGAAGGACCGCGTCCGCAAGAGCTCGAACAGGCGCGCGCGCGCCGGATGCTGCGACGCCGACGCCCCCGCCATGGCTCAGCGCTCCTTCTTCTTCGCAATCTGCCCCTTCGCGCTCCGGAGAGCGGGCACGACGGGCGGCGGCGGCCGGCGCGGAGCCATCGCGGGGGCAGCGGCGGCGCGAGCGGGCGGCGAAGCCTGGCGAGCCCCCTTGGCCGGCGCAGCCGCCACGTGCTGGGCGGCGACCACACTCACGTTGCCCACCGCGTGGGCGGGTCGGCCCGCGGGCTGCGCAGGCGCCGGACGCACGGCGGGTGGCGCAGGCGCCTGGCGGGCCGCGGGCTGCACGCGAGCGGCGCGCGCGCCGGCAGCGTCGGCTTCGCCTGTCTGCACGTATCCTCGTACGAGGGCGCCCGTGGCGATCGCAACGCGCGGAGCGCGCAGGTCGCCCACGACGCGCGCGGTCCCCTCGAGCAGGATCGACTCGTCGGCGACCAAGTCTCCCTTGACGGCGCCGCGCACGAGCAGCCGGCGTCCGCGAACGCTGGCTCCGACCATGCCGTGGGTGTCGACGGTCACGTCGCCGCCCACGGCGATCTCGCCTTCCACGAAGCCCTGCACTTCGAGGTCGACCGCCCCCGTCACTCGACCCCGAACCCGGGTCGTCCTGCCAATGACCGTCATGTTGGCCGCCATGACTCACACGTCCATGTCGACGTTGCCCTTGAACTGCGCGCCGTCGGCAATCGTCACGCGCGCGGCCTTCACGTTGCCGATGACGCGCGAGCCGGACTGGAGGTCCACCCGCTCGTTGGCCGTCACGTTGCCCGTGAGTGAACCCGCCACGGTCAGCGACCCGCCGACGACGTCGGCCTCGACGGTCGCCCCGTGCTCGATCGTCACGCCCTCTTTGGCGGACAGCTTGCCGCGCACAGTACCCGCGACGACGACGTCTTCGTCGGTCGCGATCTCTCCCTCGATCGTGATGCCTGCGCCGATGACCGTGCTCGCCATGGACCTCTCCCGTTTCAGCGCCGAGCCGACGCGCGCGAGCGCGCCTCGCCCTGCGAAGCGCCGCCGAGTTCCGGCGGCAATTCGAACTCGCAATCGAGTCTGCCCGAGAAGTGCGCGCCGTCGTCGATGGCGACGGCGCTTCCCTGCAGGTCGCCCCGGACCCGCGCTCCCGACGCGAGGCGCACCGGCCCCGTAGCCGCCACGTTTCCTTCGAGCGTCCCCGCGATGAGCACCGCGTGCGCCGTGACCGACTCGCTCGCGACGGTTGCGCCCTCGGCGATCGTGAGGTCGCCGCGGAGCGTCACGTTCCCCTCCACGTGACCTTCGACGACGAGGTCCCCATCGCCCTGAATGCGCCCGCGGACGCGCGCGGCGCTCCCGATGCGAGCATCGGGGGCGTCGTCGGCACCGTGAGAGCGAGTCTGGGTGCGAGTCTGCGCCATGGGTTCGGCGCGCGAAGCTAGTACATGCGCTCCGGCGTGTCACCACCTCGCGCCGTCTTGCCGTACACTCCCCCGTGCGCGAAGCTCGCGGGCTCCGACGCGGCGCCAGCACGGAAGCCCGGCCAACGACGTCCATGGAGAACGCCCCCACGACCTCCCAGCCGCCGCGGCGACCGCAGGCCCCGCGCAGCCGCCACTGGTACTGGCTGCTCGCGCCGCCGTTCGTCGGCCTGCTCTGGGTCCCCTTCTACAACCGCGTCGAACCGCGGGCCGGAAGCGTGCCGTTTTTCTACTGGTACCAGTTCGTCTGGATCGGCGTCAGCGCGATCCTGACGGCCGTGGTCTACTTCGCGACACGCGACTCCGATCGATGAGCGGCGTCAACGCCACGGCGATCAGCGTCTTCGTCGCGCTCTTCGGCCTCGTGACGGTCCTCGGCTTCGTGGCGGCGCGCTGGCGGCAGGGCAACCTCGACGAGCTCCACGAATGGGGCCTCGGCGGCCGGCGCTTCGGAACCCTGGTGACCTGGTTCCTCCTCGGGGGCGATCTCTACACGGCGTACACGTTCGTGGCGGTCCCGGCGCTCGTCTTCGGGGCCGGAGCGATCGGCTTTTTCGCGCTTCCCTACACCGTGATCACGTACCCGCTGGTCCTCGCCGCGATGCCGCGCCTCTGGAGCGTGACGCGCAAGCACGGATACATCACGGCGGCGGACTTCGTCCGGGGCCGCTTCGGCAGCGGCACGCTCGCCCTCGCGATCGCGGTGACGGGCATTCTCGCGACGATGCCGTACATCGGCCTTCAGCTCGTCGGCATCCAGGTCGTCCTTGGCGCGATGGGCGTGCAGGGGGACCTGCCGATCGTCATCGCGTTCATGATCCTCGCGGCTTACACGTACCAGAGCGGCCTGCGCGCGCCGGCGCTGATCGCGGTCGTCAAGGACGCGATCATCTACGTGACGGTCATCGCCGCCGTCGTCGTCATCCCGATGAAGCTCGGCGGGTACGGCAAGATCTTCGACGCCGTACCGCCCGCGAAGCTCATTCTCAAGTCTCCCACGGGCTATAATCTCGGGCAGTACGCCGCGTATCCGACCATGGCCCTCGGATCGGCGCTGGCGCTCTTTCTCTATCCGCACTCGATGACCGGCGTGCTCAGCTCGAGCAGTCGGGACGTCATCCGGCGCAACACGGCGATGCTGCCCGCTTACTCGTTCCTGCTCGCCCTCATCGCCCTCCTCGGGTACATGGCGCTGGCGGCAGGGGTCGAGAAAAACCCCGCGTACGCGGCGGGGTTCGCGCAGTACGGAGCCAACTACGCGGTGCCGGCCCTGTTTCTCGACTCGTTCCCGCCGTGGCTGGTGGGCTTCTCGTTCGCGGCGATCGCGGTGGGAGCGCTCGTCCCCGCGGCGATCATGTCGATCGCAGCGGCCAGCCTGTTCACGCGCAACATCTATCGCGAGTACATCCGGCCGGCCTGCAGCGGGCAGGAAGAGTCGACCGTCGCGAAGGTGGCGTCGCTGGTCGTCAAGTTCGGCGCCCTCGCGTTCATCGTGCTCGTCCCGCAAAAGTACGCGATCCAGTTCCAGCTGCTGGGCGGCGTGTGGATCCTGCAGACGCTGCCCGCCATCGCGCTGGGCCTCTACACACGATGGCCGCACCCGAGGGCGCTGCTCGCCGGATGGGCGAGCGGCATGGGCGTCGGCACCTTGATGGCCTATGAGCTCCACTTCAAGTCCACGGTCTACGAGCTGCACGTCGGGCCCGTGACGATCCCGGCCTACGCAGCCCTCTGGGCGCTCCTCGTGAACCTGGCCATCGTCGGGATCGCGACCCTGCTGCTCGACTCGGCCGGCTACGCGCGCGGCGAGGACGCCACGCGGCCCGAGGACTACGACCCCGCGTGATCGCCCGGGGCGAACGCTCCAAAGCGCCGCGCGAAGTGCAGGAGCGGGCGTCCGACGGTGGTCGACGCGCCGAGCACCTCTCCGATCAGCAGCGTGTGATCGCCGGCGTCGTGCCGCGCGTGCGGACGGCACTCGAGGTGCGCGAGCGCTCCGTCGATGAGCGGGGCCGACGCGACGGGCCCGGCGAGAACGGACACTCCGGCGAAGCGGTCGACACCCGACGTGGCGAACCGCTCGGCGATCCATCGCTGCGCTTCACCGAGGACGCTGACGCCGAAGAGCTCGGCCCCGACGACGCCGTCGTAGGCGCTCGCCGTCTTGGCGACGCACACGAGGATGAGCGGCGGCGTCAGGGACACGGACGTGAATCCGGTGGCCGTGAACCCGATCGGCCCCGTCGCGCGCCGGGCGGCGACGATGGTGACGCCGCTCGCGAAGTGAGCCAGGGCTTCCCGGAACGCCACGCTGGGAATCGACTCGCTCATGACGCGTTGCCTCGCGTCCTTCATGCTAGCCCCCGCGTCTCTCGCTGGCGATCATCCCGCGCTCGCGGGCGATTGCGCGGATGTCCTCACGGCGCTTTGCGAGTTCGTCGAAGTCCTTGACGGGCAGGAATCGCGAGGCCGCTGCCTCGCGCGGGACGCGAACGTACGTCGAGGACATCGCGGCCGTCAGCTCCTGGAGCAGCCGCTCGAACTGCACGGCCACCCGGGCCCCGACCTTCTTCTCGACCTCGAACCAGGCGTACACGACCTTCGTGTCGAGGAGCGCGTCGGCGCGCACGAGGAACGTGTTCGTGTTGAAGACGCGCACGGTGTTCGCATCGAAGCCGGGCGGCAACCGGAACTCCTCGAGCACCTGAAGCCGTCGCAGCGCGCGGCCCGACGCGTCGACCGAGTCGGCCCACACCGGAATGCCCCCGCGGTCGCCCTCGGCCTTCGGCGCGACCTCCACTTGCACCTCGGCTCCGCTCTCGATGAACGAGCCGAGGAGCGCCTCGTCGATCGTCGCGCCGAGGTTGTCGAGGTTCGCGATCCACACGTACTTGCCTCCCCTTCCGACGAACGCCGACAGGAGGCCCGAGCGACGGAGCGCATCCGGCAGGTCGCCATGGCCGGGGGCGTATGTGCTCGGCTGGCCGTCGTCTCCGACGAAGAGCCGCCCCTCCTTCGTCAAGCGGAGGCCGAGGTCCTGCCGGAAGGTCGCGACCTGCCCCGCCGCGGCTGGACGCGGCGACGCCGACGAACCGGCGCTGGCGAGCGCCTCGCGCGTGGGGCCGTCGGTCGCCTCGCTGGTCATGAGCCACAAGGGGACCGGGACGCCGGCGCGGCGCGACCACATCGCGTTCTCGTTCAGGCGGAGCTGGAGGAACGTGTAGCCCTCCAGGGGTTCGACCAGCGCCTTGACGACGCCGCCCATGCGGGTCGCCATCCCGCCGGCGAGGACGCAGAACGCGATCTCACCGCGCCGCAGCGCAGCCGCCCCGATGGCCGCGAGGCGCGCATGCTCGGCCGAGCCGGGAGGGGGCAGCTCGCGAACGTCTTCCGGGCGGGGCGCCTCGACGACGCCGCGGACTTGATTGCGCTGCCCGGCGTCGCGGGTGGCCTCCCCGCGCGCGCGCGCAAAGAGCGGCGCCGCGAGGCCCACGAGACGCTCGGCGTCGAAGCCCGCCGCGTCGAGGCGGGCGCGCAGGGAAACGTCGATGTTCGACAGCTCGCGGCGCAGGTCAGATTCGCTCATGGCTCGATGTCCCTTCCGGTGGGGTCGTCGAGGTTAGCGTGCCGGCCCGTGAAAGCAGCAGAGACGCCCTGCGGCCGCGCTCGCCCGTGGTACAGTCGAGGTGGGAGAGCGAGGTTTAGGACGTCAGACGCAACGGGGCGAGGCATGTCCCAAGGGATGGCGAAGGCAATCGCTGCGAGCGCGGCCATCATGGTGGCGGTGCTCGTGTTGGCGGACGGGTGCGTCGTCGAGGCCGGGGCCAGCGCGTCGGCGGGGGTGGCCGTGACGGGACCGCCCCCCCAACCGATGCGAGAGGTCCGTCCCCAACCGCCCGATGCGCAGGCGGTGTGGATCGCAGGGTATTGGCACTGGAGCGGAATGCAGTACACGTGGATCCCGGGTCACTGGGAGAACGCGCCTCCCGGCGCCAGGTGGCACGCGCCGCGCTACTCCATCCGCGAAGGCACGTACTTCTACGAGCCTGGCAGCTGGTCCCGGCAGCCCTGACCGCGGAAGGCGGAGGAGAGCCGCCAAGCCGCGAAGGCGCCAAGAGCTCTTGCCCGTGCCCGTTACGGGCACGGGTACGGACAAGAGAGATAAGGACCCTGCCGACAGGCTCAAAACCTGAGCTCCAAAATGAATCCTCTGCGTCCTCAGCGTCTCCGCGGCTCGCCTCTCCTCTCTTCTTCGCTCACTCAAGCACATTGCCCAGTCCATCAACGACGTCGGTGCACCCCTCTCGAAGACCGACGCGTCTTTCCAATGAGAAGGTGAACCCTTCTCGCAGACGGACGCGTCCTTCCACTGAGAAGGTGAACCCGTGAACCCTTCTCGCAGACGGATGCGTCCTTCCACGAGAAGGGTGCATCGGACCCCCGCGCAGACCCGCCGCTCAGAAAAAGAGGCACGTCTTTCCGCGCGGTCGCAAGAGGCTGCGCGGATCGGAGCGGCCGGACTACGCTGTCGATCGTGGGGTCTGTCGCTCGCGCTCTGACCGTGGCCGTGGCTCTGCTCATGGCCGCGCTGCCGGCCTCGGCGAGCAACGAGGTCGTCCTGCACGAGCCCATCCCGCCTGATCCGGCCGAGGACCTCGCGCTCCGCGTGGCGCTCACCGGGGACCTGCCCGCGGCGATCAAGACCCCGGGCGGCGTCGTCGGGGCACCGGACCCACTGCGACCTCCCACGCCGTGGGACGCGAGCTACGGAATGGCCGGCACCCACGACGCCTTCACGCCGGACACCGATACGAGGCGGCCCGAGGTCAGCGACTACGACGACCCCTTCACGCCCTCGACGGCGCCCTTCAAACGCCTCGACGCGTTCGACGCCGTCCTCAGCGACTACCATGTCGAGGTGCGCGACCCGCGGCTGGTGCGGCTCGCGGCCCTTCAGGGCGGTGTCCCTCCCGGCGCCGAAGAAGACGCCTTTTACGCGGACCTCGTCGTCGACCTCCCCCCCGAGGGAAGTGTTCGAATTCCCAGCGTGGGGCCGGGCGCGCGGGTCGTGCGCGCCAGGCTCGGCATCGGCGAGACCGGCGTACCCTTCCAGATCCTGCGCGACGGCGCCGACAACTGGTTTCTGGAGCCCATAGCGCCGCCGAGCCCGCGCGCCATCGGCGCGAGCGCGTTGCCCAAGCGGGCCCGTCTCGTGATGGAGGTGGCGATTGCGCGGGCGGCCTTCGGAGGAGCGCTCAGCGACGTGGGCTGGAGCGAGCTGCCCTTCGTGGCTCCCCTGCCCGACAACGTCGCTCGCGACGCGACGCGCGTCCGTGCGTCGATCGGGGTGAGCCGGGCGATGCGCCCGCGCGACGCCGTCGCCAAGCTGGTCGACTACTTCCGGGGATTCACCGACTCGGCCGAAGCCCCTGCGCCGCGCGGAAGCGTTTACCTCGACCTGGCCCTTTCGAAGAAGGGCGTTTGCAGGCATCGCGCGTACGCGTTCCTCATCACCGCGCAGAGCCTCGGAATCCCCACGCGGCTCGTCGAGAACGAGGCGCACGCGTGGGTCGAGATCCACGACGGGAGGCTCTGGAAGCGCATCGACCTCGGCGGGGCCGGCCGCTTGCCGCCATCTGCGGCGCATCGAATCGCGCAGCGCGATCGGTATCAAGCGCCGCCCGAACCGTTCCCGTGGCCGCAGCGCGCCGAGCGCGGGAGCGACATGGTCTCCGGCGGCGGCCCGGGCGGCCCGATGGGCGCGTCAAGCGGCGCGAGCGCCTCGCCCCCGCCGTCTCGAGACGTCCTGCATGGCAGCGACGACCGTCGCCCGACCTCCACGATCTCGCTCGCGATCACCGACGCCGTGGTGCATCGAGGCGTGCCGCTGCATGTCCACGGCGCAGTCCGCGCGGATGGCGAAGCGTGCGCGCATGTGGCCGTCGAGCTGTCGCTGCGCGAACCTTCCGGCGACAAGAGAACTCCGCTCGGCACGCTGGCGACTGGAGACGACGGCGCGTTCGACGGCGCGGTCGTACCCTCGGGGCTGCCGCTCGGCGACTACGAGCTATTCGCCGAGACGCGCGGAGACGCGCGCTGCGGCCGCGGGGCGAACTGAAGGACGAGGCGAACCGGTCGGGACGTGCTATTCAGGCCTTTCTCGTGAGCTCCTCGTTCGCCCGCTTCGCGGGTACGCCGTCCTACCTCACCAACGAATCGCTGGAAGCGGCGGTCAACTGCGCGCTGGCCCTCGAGCGCCCTCTCCTCGTGAAGGGGGAGCCGGGGACGGGCAAGACGCTGCTCGCCCAGGCCATCGCCGAGACCACCGGGCACGAGCTCATTCACTGGCCCGTCAAGTCCACGACGCGGGCGCAGGACGGTCTCTACGTCTACGACACGGTCCAGCGCCTCTACGACGCGCGCTTCGGCGACGGCGACGTCAAAGACATCCGCCACTACATCAAGCTCGGCCCGATCGGCCGCGCGTTCCGATCGAGCCAGCGCGTCGTGCTCCTCATCGACGAGGTCGACAAGGCGGATCTCGAGTTCCCCAACGACCTGCTCCACGAACTCGACCGGATGCGCTTCGTGATCCCGGAGACGGGCGAAGAGGTCGTGGCGGCGCAGCGTCCCATCGTGGTCATCACGTCGAACAACGAGAAAGAACTGCCCGACGCCTTCTTGCGCCGCTGCGTCTTCCACTTCATCGACTTTCCCGACCAGGAGCGGATGAAGCGCATCGTCCGGGTGCACCACCCGAACGTGGACGGCGCGCTCGTCGATCAGGCTGTGGTCGCGTTCTACGAGCTTCGGATGGTGCCGCGCCTCCGCAAGCGCCCCTCGACCAGTGAGCTCGTCGACTGGATCACGGTTCTCATGCAAGGCGACGTCGGGCGCGAGCGTCTCATCCGGGAGCTCCCGTTTCTCGGCGTGCTCCTCAAGAAGGAGCAAGACGTCGAACTCCTCAGGGCCGTGCGCTCCGCCGGCGGCAGGCGGTAAGAAAGTCCACAGGGAGGGGAGGAGAAAAGGAGCCGAGAATTCTCAGTTCCAGAGTTTCTCTACTCCTCTCCTCCTTTCCTCCCTGTTTCTCTTCTCTCGCTCGCGCGCTCGGCGCCGGCCCATAGCGCCCACGCGATGAGGACGAACTGGAGCGGCAAGCGCGCCCAGAGCGACCACTCCGGGATGCCGCGACCGAGCTCGGGGTGGAGCGCCATGTTGATGTTGGCGGGGAATACGGCCAGGTAGAGCAGCACCAGGCCGTAGCTTGCGGCACGACGTGCGCGCGGGACGAGCAGGCCCACGCCGCCGAGGATCTCGAAGAAGCCGCTGATCAGGACCAGGACGTACGGGGCCGGGAGCGCGGCGGGCACGATCGAGACGAACGGACCCGGCAGCACGAGGTGCAAGATCCCGATGCCGATCATGATCGCAGCAAGCACGACGCGCAGGCGCTGTCGCCCGGACGCGCGAGTCGCGGCGGGGGCGGCGCTGGGAGCGGTGGACGCGGCCACTCTGACCTTATTGGGTGACGGGCAGGCGCTTCTTGCCGCCGGTCCCGCCGCTGCGATCGATGAGAGGCCCCGCTTCGCCGCCTTCCTGGTGCGCGGCGTCGCAGAGATCGACGAGACGATCGGCGATCGCGACGAACGCCTGCGCGACGTCGCTCGACGGGGCGGCCTGGACGACCGGCGTTCCCTTGTCGCCCCATTCGCGGACCGACGGATCGAGCGGCACCTGTCCGAGGAGCGGGGCCGCGGCGAACTCGGCGACGGCCTGGCCGCCGCCCTTTCCGAAGAGCTCGTGGCGAACGCCCGCGCTGTCGACGAACCAGCTCATGTTCTCGACGACGCCGAGGATGGGGATATTGACCTTCTTGCACATCGAGACCGACTTGTAGACGTCGTCGGTGGCGACGGCCTGCGGCGTCGTCACCATCACCGCGCCGGTCACCTTGACCTTCTGCGAGAGAGTGAGCGCGACGTCTCCCGTGCCGGGCGGAAGGTCCATGACGAGGAAGTCGAGCTCGCCCCAGCTCACGTCCTTCATGAACTGCTGCAGGGCGCCGTGGAGCATCGGACCGCGCCAGATGACGGCGGCCTTCGGGTCTTCGAGCAGGAACCCGATGCACATGAGCTTGACGCCGAAGCGCGCGAGCGGCTCGATCGTCTTGCCGTCGAGCGACACCGGCCGCCCCGCCACGCCGAGCATCGTCGGGATCGACGGGCCGTAGATGTCGGCGTCGAGCAGGCCTGCGCGGAACCCGGCGCGCGCGAGCGCCATCGTGAGATTGGTCGCCACCGAGCTCTTGCCGACGCCCCCCTTGCCGCTCATGACGAGCACGATGTTCTTCACGCCCGGGAGCGGGTCGTCCGGACCGACCGCGCGCGCCCGAAGCTCGCGCGGCGCCTTGGGAGGTTCGATCTCGGTGGCCATCGTCCAGCGAAGTAGGACGGGCGCCCAGGCCCGTCAACTCGGCCGCGCAAACTCTCGCGGTCCGGCTCGAGCGAGGCCGCTCGGCGATCCCCTACCTTCAGCCTTCAGCCCTCGCGGACGACCAGGAGCTTGCGCTCGGTCATCTCTTCGATGGCAAAGCGCACTCCCTCCCGACCGAGTCCCGAGTCGCGCACGCCGCCGTACGGCATCGAGTCGACGCGGAACGTCGGGACGTCGTTGACCACGAGCCCGCCCACGTGCAGCCGCGAGAACGCCTCGGCGACTCGCGCGCGCGAATCGGTGAAGACCCCGGCCTGAAGGCCGTAGCGACTCGCGTCGGCCATCGAGACCGCGTCGCTCCACGTGTCGTACCGGTGCACCGTGAGCACGGGACCGAAGACCTCCTCGTCGACGACCTTGAGCCCGCGACCGTCGCCGTCGATCTCGAGGACCGTGGGCCAGTAGCGGTTGCCGTCGCGCCGCCCGCCGCAGAGCAAGCGCGCGCCCGCGCGCACGGCGTCGCCGACCCATTGCTCGACGCGCCTGGCGTTGCCCTCGTCGATCATCGGCCCGCACACGGTGGTCGGATCGAGGGGCGATTTGGGCTCGATGGCGCGCGTGCGCTCGACGAGGCGCGCGACCAGCGAGTCCGCGATGCGATCGATGCAGGTAGAGGCGCTGCACCTTGATGCAGACTTGCCCGGCGTAGCCGAACGCTCCCGATACGATGCGGTCGCAGGCCCATTCGAGGGGCGCGTCGTCATGCACCAGGGCGGCGGCGTTGCCTCCGAGCTCGAGCAGCATGCGCTTCTTGCCGCAGATGGCCTTGAGGTGCCAGCCGACGGCAGCGCTGCCGGTGAACGAGAGCGTCGCGAAGCGATCGTCCTCACGAGCTTCTCGGCGACGGGCACGTCGCACGGTACGACCTGGACTGCATCGTCGGGCGCGCCGGAGCGACGGATGCACTCGCCGAGCAGGAGCGACGTCAGCGGCGTCTGAGGCGGCGGCTTGAGTACGACCGAGCAGCCGCACGCGAGCGCCGGAGCGAGCTTGTGCGCGACGAGGTTGAGCGGGAAGTTGAACGGGCGAGATGGCGAGCACCGGTCCGGCCGGCACGCGGACCCAGGTCCCCGAGTAGCCGCGCGAGGTCGCCGTGATGTCGAGAGGCATCGCCTCGCCGCCGATCCGCGTCGCCTCTTCGGACGCGATCTGGAACGTCGAGATTCCCCGCGCCGACCTCGACTCGCGCCTGCGCGATGGGCTTGCCGGCCTCGCGTGCGATGAGCTCTGCAAACGCGTCCTGGTTGGCTTCGATCTCGGCCGCGACGCGGGCCAGAATCGTCTTTCTTTCGTAGCTCGAGCGTACCCGCAGACGCTCGAACGCGCGGACGCTCGCGACAATGGCTTCCTCGGCGAGCGCCTCGTCCGCCTGGACGACGCTGCCGACCTCGTGCCCGGTCCACGGGTCACGGACGGGATGCCTCGGGCCATCCTCGATGCGGCGTGACGCGATGTGTAGCGCTCCGTCGGGTACGACGTTCATGGGGGAGTCTTAGGTCCGCCCGAGGCTCTTCGCTAGATCGCGATCGGGCTCATATGGCGAGCGGCGCGGCCGCGTCGTATACTTGTTCTCGGGTCGCGGTCGCCAAGACGGGCGCTCCGCGCGAGTGACGAGGACATGGACCACCCGACATGTATTGACTGCGGCGTCAATGCGCCGGATACGAACAGCACGTACACGCTCATCAGCGCGACCCACGGATGGCGCCTGACGCGCCGCATCCTCGCGGACGGAACTCGCGGAGTCGAGTGGCGCTGCCCTGCGTGCTGGAACGCCCACAAGGGCCTGCCCCCGCCCAAGACGGCGCCGGCGACCGCGTCGGGCACGAGCGGCGCGAGACGCTCGCGATCGGGTCGGTAAGGCGGCGCGTCCCGGTAGGGCGGGCGCGTTCCCGAACGCGCCCCGCCGATCCCCGCGGATCGGCGGTTCGTGACGCGTCGACTACGACGTCCCGCCCGATACCGTCGCGCTCGCGCTGACCGACACGCTGATGCTGGCCTGAACGTTGGTGACGGCCGTCACTTGCGAGCCGATGCAAGCGATGCCCGCGGCTCCTACGTCCCCGATGGCCGAGAACGTACTCGACGTCTGACTCGCCACGTTGCCAATGAGGTCCTTGAGGGCGAGGGTGTCGTTGAAGGCCTTCCCGATGTCAGCCAGATGCGCGGAGAACGTCGCGTAGAGATTCGCGTCGCCTTCGACATCGAACGAGACCTGGGGCGGCGAGCAGTCGAGTTTCGCCGAGGCCTGCGCCTGGCAGTCGCCATGGCACGTCGCGCTGCCCTGGCAGGTGACCATGCCCGTGCACGTGGGCGGGCTCACCGCCGCCGAGCACATTCCGTGGCACTCGCCCATGCAGGTGGCCGAGCCCGGCGTGTACGAGCACGTTCCGTTGCACATGCCGCTGCACATGGCGCCTGCGGCGACGTTGCAGCTCCCGGTGCACATCCCGCTGCACGTCCCGCCGGAGAAGTTGCCGGTGCACATCGCCATGCAGGACCCGGACGCCTTGGCGTCGCAGCTCCCCGTGCACTTGCCCTTGCAGGCGCCGCCGCTCGCCGTGCTGCCGTCGCACATGCCGGTGCAGTTGCCGCCGCAGGTGCCGGTGAAGTTCGCGGTGCACCCGGCGTCGCAGCTCCCCGTCCACATGGGCGCCGTGCACGAGCCGGTGCACTCGCCGCTGCACTGGACCGCGGCGCTCGCGGTGCACGAACCCTTGCACGTTCCGCTGCACGCGAAGCTCGGGGCGGTCACGTCGCACTGGGCGCTGCATGAGCCGTTGCACGCGACTTCCACGTCGCCGCCGGTGCAGTTCGCAGCCACGTTGCAGTTCGCGCTCGCCTCGCAGTCGGCCTCGCAGCTGGCCTGAACGCTCAGGTCAGCCTGACAGCTCGGGGGGCTCACGGTCAGCGTGAGCGTGACCCCGGCATCGCCAAGGTCCGCGTCGATATACGACTTGAGCACGCCGCACGCGCCCGATGCCGTGGTCTGCGACGTGTCGAGTGCGAGGTCGGTGTTGATCTCGTTGCAGACATTGAGCCACTCGGCTTGAACGCCGTCGGCAGCGGTTTGAAGGGCGCCGAGCGTGTTGACCCAGGCCTGCACCGTCGCTTGCGCCTGCGAGTGGGCGGCGTCGAGCCCACCGCAGCCCTGCGACGCGGACGCGAGGCTGCTGGCTGCGCTGCACGCGCCATTCGAAAGGGCCATGGCGAGGACCGTCCCCGCCAACGCCAGCGCCGGCGTGTACTTCATTCTACGGTTTTCCATTGGAAGCTCTCCCTATCCTTCAGGCGAGTCGACCACGGCCCCATGCGGATGGCGATCGCGCCTGCTGATGCTGCACCATCTGGCGATCGACGAGGCTACGGCCCACTCGATGCAATCTTACGGCGCTACGCGGCAAAAGAGCCAGCGTGCCGCGCTCTCGCGGCGCCGCTCGTACTCTCGGCGCTCACCGCGCTAGCGAGCCTACATCTCCGGCGCGACAACCTGTCGCGCGACGGAAAGTCCTACGCGGCCTCGCAGCCGCCGCGTCGTGTCACGCGGCTCTCGCGGCGTCTCGCGGCCGGCCGCTCGGTCAGCGGTTCGCGGTCCAGCAGCCCGGGAGCTCCTGGGGCTGACCGGTCGACGAGCCGAGGAGAACGAAGCCCTCGCATTGATTGACCGGACTGGTCACGCAGGCGTTGAGCACCCAGTGATCCGTCGTCTGGTGGATCGGGCAGCCTGCCGGATTCGCATCCGTCGTGTCGCACGGAATCATGCTCGACTTGGCGCTGCAAAAGCGCTCGGTCGAGTAGGGCGCGCCGCTGATGCAGTAGCCGTTCGTACAGTCGGCGTCCGAGCGACACGGCGAGCAGAAGCCGCCGTTCCCGAGACACACGCCTGCGCGCGGTGTGCACAGGCCACGCCACTCGCACTTGGCAGGAAGCAACGCCGCGGGGACCCCCGGACTCGCGCCGGCGCTGGCCTGCGCGTCCCCTGCGTCCGCTGCGGCGCTGACCGCGACGGCGGCACCGACGCAGTCGCTGTCGGCCCCGCATTCGGGGGTGCAGCGCGCGCCGTCGCAGTGCTGTACGACGCCCGCCTGCAACGGACAGTCTTCGTCGTTCTGGCAGGCCGCGCCCTGCGCGGGCGTGCAGAGGCTCTGCCAGTTCTTGCACGTCGCATCGAGCGCGCAGTTTGCGTCCGTCGCGCACTCGGTCGAGCAGTAGCCGTTGCCCTGCGAGTCGGTCGCGCAGTGCTGCTGCGTCCCGCCCGGCGCGGCGGGACAGTCGTGATCCAGCTTGCACGGGGAGCAGTACGTGCGCGGGAGGCACACGTGAAGCGTGGGCCCGAACGAAGGGTTGTTCGTCCGGACGTTGGGCGCCTGGTTGACCGTCGCGCACCACCAGCCTCCGGCGCAGTCGGTGTCCACCGTGCAGCCGAAGACCGTGCAGAACGCGCTCGCGTCGGTCGGAGACATGCCGTAGCACGCGAAACCATCGGCCCCATCGCAATCGGGGTTGTTCAACTCGCCGCCGGTTGGCACGCAAACGGTGCCCCATTGTCCGGTCGGCAGCTGCGGGACGGGATACGTGCTCGGAGCGCACCAGCTCTTGGGCCGCCCGTCATTGCAGAACGTGTTGAACGGGCATTCGCCAGCGTTCGTGCACACTTGGTGACACGCGGGACCCTTGCCCGAGCCGTCGTCGACGCACTCGTTCCCGGCGGGGCACTTCGACGATACGCAGACCGGAGCGGCAGCCGGGCCGCTCGAGCAGCCGAAGGGAGGCGCGAGCAGCAAGACGAGGGCGGCCGCGACGGCGAACCCCTGAAAGCGACGAGAGGCGGACACGGGATCCATGGACGATGGGCCGCGCCGAAGATACGCTTCGTGCGGCGTGGGACCAAGAGCTGCAATATCGGCGATGCGCGCAATCCGGGACGGCGGGGCGACAAGCCAGGCTGGAATCGTCGGGGCGGCGATCGCGGTGGGCGTGCTGCTCGGTGCCTGCGGCGACGGCGGGAACCCGGGTGCCGCCGCGGCGAACCGCGGAGACGCGGGTTCGCCGCAGACCACGGGCGGAGAGGCCGGCGTCGACGCCAAGGCATCGGGCTCGACCAATCTGAACCCCGATGGCATCCCGTACCCGACGCCGACGGCCGGCTACGGCATCGACGCCCGCAAGGGGAAGACTGCCGGGAGCATCATCTCGAACTTCCTGTTCTTCGGGTATCCGAACGCCGACGAGTCGAAGGGCCTGCAGAGGATCGCGCTCGCGGACTTCTACGACCCGTGCGGCAAGCGCTACAAGCTCCTGCACCTGAGCGTCGCCGCCGTCTGGTGCGAGCCCTGCAACGAGGAGACCCTGGCGTTCGTCGCATCGAAGGCGCAGCTCGACTCGGAGAAGGTGGTCCTCGCCCAGGCGCTGAGCGACGGGCCCACGAAGAACGTCCCGGCGACGACGGCCGATCTGAACTACTGGGTTTCAGAGAACAAATCGAACTTCACCGAAATGCTCGACCCGAACCTCGCCAACCTCGGCGTCTTCTTCGACGCGGCCGCCGTCCCCTGGAACGCGGACATCGATCCGCGCACCATGGAGATCCTCGACGACGGCACCGGCTACGCCGGAACGGTCACGCTGGAGCTGCAGGCGGGGCTCGCGGCCATCGCGATGCCGCCGGATTACCCGATCGCCTCCCAGTGCAAGTGAGCCACCTCGCCATGCGAGTACGGCTCTCGATCGCGACGCGGGTCCTGCGGTCGGCGCGCTCCGTGGCGCTGTCCGCCGTGACCTGCGGGTGTGCGGCGACAGGCGCGCCGACCGCGGCGAGCACCCCCGCGGTCGATACGGCGCCGTCCCACTCCGGCGGCAGCGTGGCTGCGGACTTCACGGCGAGAGACGTCGACGGCAACACGTTTCGCCTCGCCGACCACCTGGGCAAAGAGGTCATCTTGCTCGACTTCTGGTCCACGTTCTGCGAGCCCTGCAAGGCCGAGTTCCCGCACCTGCGCGCCATGTACACCGCGAACAAGCCGCGCGGGCTCATCGTGGTCGGCGTCGCGATGGACGGACCCGAGTCGGTCGCCGAGGTGCCCGCGTTCGTGAAGCGCTACAAGGTGGAGTTCCCCGTCGTCCTCGACGAGGACTCGCGCATCGCGAGCCTGTACGATCCCAAGAAGTCGATGCCGTTCAGCGTCCTCATCGGACGTGACCAGCGCACGGCCGCGGTGCGCGAAGGCTACAGCCCGGGCGACGAGAAGTTCGTCGAAGCCGACGTGATGAAGGCGCTCGATGAGGCCGGACCCGCGCCGTAGCGATCGGCGCGTGAGGAGCGTGCGGTCGGCCGTCGTCGTGGCCTGCGCGGTGGGCTCCGGCGCGGCGGCGCTGCTCTTCGCCGAGCGCGCGGCCGAAGCGGACGGTCCGAGCGTCGCCGTCACCGAAACGACGTCGGGGGCGCAGCACTTCGCGGCGCGCGGCAACGAGAGCCTCGACGACAGCGGTTGGGGGGAGTGGGTCAACCGCCTCGACGCGCTGATCCGCGACGGAAGGTGGACCGCGGGGCTTCGCATCGATTCGGCGGTCTTCTGGTCGAGGCCGTCGGACTACAACCCGGACTTCGCGCGATACCAGGACTCGGTCTACCCCGCCAAGCTCTGGCTCACGTACTCCACGCCCGGACTCGAGGTCACCGTGGGCGACTCGTATGTGCAATTCGGGCGCGGCCTCACGCTTTCGATGCGCAAGATCGACGAGCTCGGGATCGACACGACCGTGCGTGGCCTCAAAGTCGAGATGCAGAGGGATCCGTTCGCGGTGACGGCGATCGCCGGGTTCGCCAACCCGTCTCGCATCGACGAGTCGAGCGGACGGTCGCTCTTCACGACCGCGGAGAGCCCGACGGTCCCCATCTTCGGATCCGACCGCGTCGCGGGCGCCGAGATCCAGGCCGGCCGGGGGCTGCCGGTCACGCTGGCGACGCGCGCCGTCCGCTTCTCGCGGTGCGCGCCGTACTCCTACGACGCCAACGACAACCCGGTGACGAACTTCTTCCGCGACCCGAGCGGCGTCGCGTTCGGATCGTGCACTTCGAACGACGCGTCGATTTGGCTGTCCAACCTGCCGCTGGTTCCCCAGTCGATCAACGACAACGACGTCACGATGCTCGGACAGTCGATCGAGGTGCCGAGCCTCGGCGGTCACGGCAAGCTGTATCTCGAGGGCGCGACGCAGTTCCGGCACGCGGACGCGAGCCCCGCCTCCGACACCGCGGGCAACGCGCTCTACGCGGCGCTGTCGCTCGACGGCGGGCCCTTGACGACGACGCTCGAGATCAAGAGCAATCGCAACTTCTACCCCGTCGCCGCGGCCGTCGATCTGAAGCGGGCGCCCGAGTTCAACGTCGTGACGTACTCATTCGTCCCTCCCGCGGAGACGCCGACAATCCTCGACACGGAGTTCGGCGACTTCAACGCGTGCGTGAACGGGGGGCGGCTTCGCGCCGACGTCCGCGCGAACGACTCGCTGCTGGTCTACGGGCAAGGAATCTTCGCGGACACGAAGTCGGAGCAAGGCGCGCTGTGCGATTCGCAGGGTCACCTGATGGTATCCGGCGTGCCGGCCGCCACACTCGAGGACATCGTCTGGGACGGCTTGACGGGGTTCGAGTGGAGCTTCGACGGCGAGCTGTCGCACGTGTTCGCGTCGGCGGGCGCGCGCCAGGACAACCTGGCGACGGGCGACTTCTTCTATCGCGAGAGACACGTCGAGTATTCGATCGTGAAGTATCTCGGCGGGCCCTACTCGATCGAGCTCCAGGGATTCCACCGCCTGCGCTGGGAGCACGGTTGGAACAACGACGCGGCCAACGAGGGCGTCTTTCGCTGGTGGCACGAGGGAGAGAACTACGTGGCCTTCAAGGTCGCGCCGGCCTGGGTCTTCACGCAGGGCTTCGAGTACACGACGCTGACCGGCTACCCGACGTACTACGTCAACGGCGCCGTGCTCTACAAGTTCGCGAGCGGCTCGAACGTCCGCCTCTTCGTCGGGCAACAGCGAGCCGCGTTCCGCTGCGCCTCGGGCGTCTGTCGATTCTTCCCCGCGTTCGAGGGCGCCCGCGCCGAGCTGACGCTCCGGTTCTGAGTCGCCGAGCGCGAATCGCAATCCCACTCGGAGGGATCAAACCGCCAGGACGCCAGAGACGCCAAAACGGAGGGCGAGAGGGGGAGCATTCCAAGCCTCAGATACACGGGTAGAGCTCGAACTTGATCGTGTCTACTTGGTGTCCCTGGCGTCTTTCTGGCGGTCCTGGCGGTTTTCCGAACGTGTTCGAGAATCACGCGCACGGTTGCTCTATATAGCGCCCCATGATCCGACACATTCTGCTTCTCCAGCCGCGGCCCGTCAGCACCCCTCAATCGATAGAGGCGTGCCGCGGGGCAATCACGGCCCTCGTGGGCCGCATCCCCGGGCTCGTCGACTGCCACTGGGGTGAGAACGTCGCGCCGGCCGAGCGTCGCGACGGGTTCACGCACGGGTTCAGCATGGACTTCGCCGACCGCGCGAGCCTCGACGCCTACGGGCCGCACCCCGAACACAAGCCCGCCGCGGCCCTCGTTCGCGCCACCTTCGAGCGCATCGTCGTCCTCGATTTCGTGCTCTGAGGGCCTACGCCGTCACCCTGCGGAACCGCCGGACGCTGAGGGTGACCAGCACGACGCTCATGGCCGCGAGCGCGAGCACGTGCGGCATCATCTCGAGGGGGCCCGCTTCGCGCAGCACGACGCCGCGCATGATCTCGATCATGTGCGTGGCGGGGAGCAGGTTGCCGATCGCGTAGAGCACCGGCGGCAGCCCCGCCATGGGGAAGATGTACCCGCTCAGCATGAACGACGGCAGCATGAAGAACTGCGCGAGCTGCATCGCCTGCGCCTGCGTCGTCGCCAGCGTGGAAAGGAAGAGGCCGAGCGAGAGGAGCGCGAAGAGGTACACGATCGCCATCCCGAAGAGGAAGACGAGGCTCCCGCGGATCGGCACGCCGAAGCCGAAGCGCATCGCGAGCAAGATGAGGACCATCTCCGTGATTCCCACGAGGAGATACGGGGCCACCTTGCCGAGCATGAGGCCGACCGGGTTGACCGGCGTCACGAGGAGTTGCTCGAACGTCCCCTGCTCGCGCTCGCTGACGATCGCCACCGTGGTCAGGATCGTCGCCACCATCTGGAGGATGATCGCGATGAGACCGGGGATGATGTAGTTGGCGGTTCGTCCGTCGGGGTTGAAGAGGATGATCGGCTGGATCGCGAGGCTGCCCTGCGTCGCGGTCGCGCCGGCCCTCGCGATCACGTCGGCGAGGTCCTGCGCGGCAAGCCCGCTGACCGCCGCGAGCGCCTGGGCGCTGACGGTCGAGTCCGAGCCGTCGATGAGGACGAGCACCTTCGCAGGCTGATCGCGGGCGCGCCGGTCGTGGTAGTCGGGCGGAATCACGAGGCCGACGCGGGCGCGACCCGCCGCGATCTCGCTCCGTGCGTCGAGCGGGTTGGTCGTCACCCGCTTGATCCTGAACGTGTGCGTCGCGCGGAGCTTGTCCATGAGCTCGCGACTGTCCGCAGACTGGTCCTGGTCGACCACCACCGTCGGCAGGTTCTGCACGGTCTGGTCGATGAAACCGAACAGCATGAGCTGGAAGAGCGGGATGGTCATCGCGACCATCAACGTCCCGCGGTCGCGCAGGATGTGCATGAACTCCTTCCGGAGGATGGCGACGAACGAATCCCACATGACTCAGGCCCCCGTCACCTGCGGGGCCCGCGCGGCGGCGGCTCCGGCTCCCCGCGCGCCGGAAGTCGACGAGGGCTCGCCTCGAGCCCGCGCCTCTTGTTGCGTGAGGGTGACGAACACGTCCTCGAGCGAGGGCCCGATCGCGCGGACCTGCGCGTGCGCAAAGCCCGCCTCGCGCATCGCCGCGAGCAGCGCGTCGTCGGTCCACGCTGCGTCGATCACGGCATGCACGGACTGGCCGAAGATGGTCGCGTCATCGCAGAACGGCTGGCGCCGCAACCACGCCAGCGCGCTGGCGGTGCGGGCCGTCTCGACCTCGAGGCGACGGCGTGCCGGGCGGGTTGACGGCGGGGAGCTCCTTGAGCGCATCGGGCGTGCCGCTCACGATCATGTGCGCCAGGTACAGGTAGCCGACCTCGCCGCAGCGCTCGGCCTCGTCCATGTAGTGCGTCGTCACGAGCAGCGTGATGCCCTCGGCCGCGAGCTTGAAGAGCAGGTCCCAGAGCTCGCGTCGCGCCACCGGATCGATGCCGGCGGTGGGCTCGTCGAGGAAGACGACCCGCGGCTCGTGCATCAGCGCGCTCCCGAGCGCGAGGCGCTGCTTCCAGCCGCCGGAGAGGAGGCCCGCCCGCCGATCGAGATAGGGCCCGATGTGCGTGAGGTCGATCGCCGCGTCGCGCCGGCGGCGAAGATGCGCGCCGCGCAGGCCGTAGATGCGCGCATAGAAGTCGAGGTTCTCCCGGACGGTCAGGTCTCGATAGAGCGAGAACTTCTGGCTCATGTAGCCGATGCGCTTGCGGATCTCCTTGCCCTCGGTGGCCACGTCGAGGCCGAGGACCGAGGCGCTCCCCGCCGTGGGCGCGAGGAGACCGCAGAGGATGCGGATCAGCGTCGACTTGCCCGAGCCGTTCGGCCCGAGCAGGCCGTAGATGCTCCCGGCGTGCACCTCGAGGTTCACGCGGTCGAGGGCCGTGAAGTCGCCGAACTTGCGCGTCACTTCCGACACCCGGATGGCGACGTCGCTCATCGCGGCACCGTGATGAACGCCGCCATCCCGGCGCGCAGCTCGTCCTTGCCCTCGCGGAGGCCGATGCGCGTCGCGAACACCTGGTCGGCGCGCTCGTCGGCTGTCTGCAGGTTGCGGGGCGAGTACTCGCCGACGCTGTTGATGTGCTCGACCACCCCCGCGAAGGTGCGGCCCGGGAACGAGTCGACCGCGATCGGCACCTCCTCGCCGACCTTGATCCGGCCGATGCGCGTCTCGGGTACGTAGATGCGCACGTAGAGCTGGTCGTCCTCGAGGAGCGTGGCGGCGGTCGCGTTCGGAGCGAGGATGTCGCCGGGACGAAGGTCGAGCGACTCGACCCGCGCCGGACGAGGAGCCCGGACGAGGAGCTCGTCGATCATGACGTCGGATCTGATCGAGCTTGCCCTGAGCTCCGTCGACGGTCGCACGCGCGGCCTTCAGGTCCTCCACGCGCGTCCCTGCCACGACGAGCCTGGCGCTGGCCTGCGCCTCCTGCGCCCGGGCCGCGGCCTGCGCGATGTCTTCCTTTCGCTCGCCGTTCTCGAGCTCGTCGAGCGACTGCTTGGCGTTGTCGCGCTGCGCGATGGCCCCGCGGAGCGCCGAATCGGCGTTGTCCGCCTCGGCCTGGGAGATGGCCCCGCTCAGGATCAACCGGTGGGCGCGATCGGCGTCGAGCTGCGCCTTGTCGACCGCGACCTGCAAGGCGATGAGGCGCGCGTTGGCCCCCTGGATCTCCTCGCTTCGCGCCCCGTGCTTGGCTTCTTCGAACGCGGCGGCCGCGGTCTGGGCTTTCGCCCTCGCCTCCTCAATCTCCTCGGGCCGCGACCCCTTTTCGAGCTTCTCCAGGTTCGCCTGCGATTGCTCGAGCTGCGCCTGCGCCTGCAGGCGCTGCGCTTCGAGGTCGCCCGGTTCCAGCGTGAGCAGCTCCTGCCCCGCGGCCACGCGATCGCCCTCGTGAACGAGGACCTCTTTCACCCGCCCGCCCGTGCGCGAGCCGACCGAGATGGTCCTCGCCTCGACGGTGCCGCTCCACTCGTAAGGGCGCGTCGACTGATACGCACGGAAGCCGAGGTAGGCCGCGAGCGCCACCGCGAGGACGAGGAGAGGCATGAAGCGGCGCGCGCTTTTTTGCTGCGCCGCCGGCTCCGCGATGGCGGTGGAGGCAGTGGTGGTCACGTGTTGGCTCCCCGGACGTCCCTATGATGTCGGCCAGCTCCGCACGGTAGCGGTTCAGCGTGGAAATGCAGCTGCGTTTCCTCCGTCGACCGTCACGACGCAGCCCGTCGTGGCGCGCGCCGTCGCAAGGTAAAGGAAAGCGTCCGCCACGTCGCTCGAAGTGACCTCTCGCCCGAGCAGGTTCGCGCGAAAGTACTCGTCCGGGCTGAGGCCCCGCGCCCGGGCGCGCGACTCGGCGACCCCTTCGGCAAAGAGTCGCGTGCGGATCCGATCGGCGTTGACCGCGTTGGACCGGATCCATGACCCGCCGAGATCCACGGCGTACTGCCGCATGAGCGCAATGAGCGCGCTCTTGGCCACGGCGTACGGTCCGAAGCCGGGGCCGGCGTTGAACGCGCTCTTGCTCGCGTTGAAGAGCAGGCACCCGCCGCGCCCCTGCGCGGCCATGACGGCGGTGGCCAGCCCCGCGATCGTTGCGTGAGAGAGACAATTGATGTCCAGCGACTCGCGCAGCGCCGCCTGCCCCGCGACCGTGTCCAGGTGGCCCTCGGGCGCGGCACCGGCGTTCGAGACGACCACGTCGAGGCCGCCCCACGCGCCGACGGTCTGCGCCACGGCACGCTCGATCGCCCCTCGATCGCGCACGTCGGCTGCGATGGGCAGGATGCGGCCCTTGTGCTTCTTGCCGAGGTCGGCGGCCATCTGCGCGAGTGACTCCGCGTCCCGATCGACCACCGCGACGTGCGCCCCCGCGGCGGCCATGCACGCGGCGACCGCCATGCCGATCCCGCTCGCCGCGCCGGTGACGAGCGCGATGCACCGCGAGAGCGCTTGCGTGACCGGCGGCTTGAGCTTGGCCTGCTCGAGGCTCCAGTACTCCATGTCGAAGAGATCCGCTCGCCCGACCGGCTCGTAGGCGCCGATGGCGGCGGCGCTCGTCATGACGTCGATCGTGTGCTCGTAGAGATCGAGCACGGCGTCCGCCTCCAGCGCCGTCGCACCGAGAGCGCACACTCCGAAGCCGGGTAAGAGGACGACACGCGGCCACGGATCGAGCCTCTTCTTCCGGACGGCCTTGGCCTCGCACATGGCGTCGAAGTACGCGTCGTACTCGCGCGCGTATTGCGCGATCGCAGCCTCGAATCGAGCGCCGAGCGCGGCCCCGTCGGCGAACGCAGGGTCACGCACGAAGAGCGCGGTCGGCTTGGTGCGCAGGACGTGATCGGGGGTCGCGCACCCCCGCGCCGCGAGCTCCGGAGCGTCCGGGCGGGCGAGAAAGCTGAGGATCGCGGGCGTCGAGCGGGCACGGATGATGGGCCCGCGCTCCGGGGCTTCGCCGGCGAGCTTCGACGCGGCTCCGCGGAGGCGCGGCAGCACTTGCTCTGGCGCCACGGGCGCCGTCGCGTCGCCGGCCCGCACAGCCACGCTTACGGCCGGGCTGTGCTCCGCGACGTGGCGCTCGGCGCGGGTGACGGCCTCGATCGTTCGCTCGTAGCTCTCCTTTGCCGTCGCCCCCCACGTGAAAAGGCCATGCTTCTCGAGCACCATGACGCTCGGCTCGGCGCCGCCCGCCACGCGTTCGAAGAGCTCCGCGCACCGCTTCGCCAGCGCGAAGCCGGGCATCACGTAGGGCACCCACACCAGGCCGCGGCCGAAGATCGACGCGCAGACGCGCTCGCCGTCGGGCTGGTCGCAGATCGCCAGGATTGCGTCGGCGTGCGTGTGATCGATGAAGCGCGCAGGCAGGAGGGCGTGCAGCAGCGTCTCGACGCTCGGGTTGGGAGCGGCCGCGTCGAGCAGGTTCGTTCGGAGCTCGTTGACCATCGCCTCGTCGGTCATCGCATCCAGCGCGCGCAGCCTGCGAAGCGGCGCCAGGCGTACCGCCGGGTGTCCCGCCGGCTCGATCGTCGCGAGGTCCCAGCCCGAGCCCTTCACGTGAAGGACCTCGACGGGCTCGCCCAGGAGGGTCGTGGCCGACGCCTTCACCGACGTGTTGCCCCCCCCATGCAAAACGAGCGACGGCTCGCTGCCGACCAGACGCGCAGAGTACGTACGCAGCGCGAGGAGCTCCGACGTCTGGGGCGCGAGCTCCCGGACCAGGGCCCCGGCGGCGGCGTCGTCGTACCGACTCTTCATCGCGTCCTACCGTAGCATCGGAGCCTGGGCCCCGAATGACGCCGGGTCGATGAGCCCGGCGCGCCTATCGCATCTGTACGATGCCCGATTCGTACAAGTCCCGGACGATGCGAAGCACCTCTTCACGCGACATCGTCGATATCTCCACGAGAGTGTCGAGGTCGATGCTTCCGTCCATCCACGACAAGAGGTACGCGGCCCGGTGATCGAGCGGCATTCCCTTGAGCTGGTCGAGGGGCGTGGCCGTCAGCAACGAACCCACGAAGGCGCGAGCCCACGCTTCATCGGTGGCTGCCTCTCCCCCGGGACGTCGAGTCACGAGGCGCGTTTCGGACTCGGCTGCGCGCGGCTCCTCGGGCGCAGCCGGCGCCGCCGTGGCGACCTTGTCTTCGGAGTCTCTTGCGTAGCGCCCGACGTCGAATTGCGGCGGGACCGTCGGCAGCTCGCTCCTCCGCACCATCAGCCTTAACTATACGGGCAAGAAGCCTCGCAAGCCCGTGACGCCGCGGTCGCCACGATCCCAGCACACCGACCGGCCACGCACACTGTGCGTCACTCGAGGCAGGTACGAGGGCCGCTGCCGACAAGGCGCCTTGGTACGAATGTTCCAACGACACTCCCCCCGATGGGCTCATCGGGACTTTCACGCGCTAGGGCAAGCAGGCTCGCAGGGGCAGAGGGGACGCCTTGAGGCAACCGAGCATCCTGGACGTCGTGCACGGCGTGAAGAGCGTCGCCCCAGCTCATCCTGAAGTGACCGCCTGGTGGTACACGCCGCCACAGCGGCTCCGGCTGGCCGGCGACTTGCCGAGCGCCGGTCCCGCCGCGATCTCCATCGAGGTCGTCGTCGAGAGCGCGGGGCCGACGGACGTCCCGTGCGCGCAGATCGCGAAAGAGCTGTCGACCGCCCTGTCGGGCGTGTCGGTCGCCGTCCGGATGCACCGCGGCGAGGCCGAAGAGCGACCGCTCTTTCGAATCGTGAGCCAACGCAACAGGTCAAGCCCGAGCGAAGCGCCCCGCCCAGCTTGACGCACGCCGCGCGCGCCGCGTGGACGCGCGCGCGGCAACTGACAGACCCGAGGGAGGCGCCAGCGGGGGAGGTTTCTCATGTCGACTTCGATCGAGCCGTTTGCCGCCGTCAGCGAGAGCCCCGAGCCCGAGAGCCTCGGGGTCGTTCACTTGGCCGTCGAGCGAAAGCACGACCGCGCCGCGGTGCTGAGGTATCGCGTGGCGACCACGTGGCAAGACATGCCCGATTGGCGGTTTCACCGACACGCGATGCGCATTGGCCTCTACCTGCGCGAGCGCGCGCAGTTGACCGACGGAGATCGGGTCGCCCTGGTCTGCGCGCTCCGTCCCGAATGGGGGGTCGCTCAGTGGGGAGCGCTCACCCAGGGAGCTGCGACCGCGGTCGTGGATCCCACGCTCCCCGATGCGGAGCTCTACGCTCAGCTTGCGGCCCTGGCCCCTCGCGCCGTCTTCGTCGAGCGCGACTCGGTGCAGCGCGTGATCGCCTGGCACGCGTCGGCGCGAGCGGCGAGCACGATCATCGCTCTGGATGGCGGGGTCGCGGGCGGGGGGGCCCTGTCGTGGAGCGAGGCGCTCGATCTCGGAGGGAGCCTCGATACGGCAGAGCGAGCGAACAGCGCTCGTGCACGAGCGCGAGCGCTGTCGCCCGACACCCCCGCGCTGGGCCACCCCGTGGGTACCAACGGGAGCGTGGCGTGGCGGTTCCTTTCGCATCGAGAGGTGGTCCGCCGCGTGCAGCGGGTTTGGATGCGATCACGAATCGCAAGAGGAGACGTGGCCTATGTGCCGGGAGAGGTTCCATCGACCGCCACGACCGTCGCGTTTCTCGCGTTCACCGCCGACGGGCATACGAAGGTCGTAATCGGAGCGAGAGCAAACGAGCTGGAAGAGATCGTGATGACCCGTCCTCACAAGATCATCGTGTCGGTCGAGACCGTCCGGCGCATGCTGGAATCGACGCCTTCGGCGGAGCCGTCGCGAGTCCGCAAGTGGCTGGCGAGAGTGCCGCTGCTCCCGGTCGCCCTCCGCGGTGAACACGACCAGGCCAGCGGCGCTCCTGCACCTGGCACGCTGGGCGCGTTGGGCGGGAGGGCGCGCTGGCTGAGCACGGGGGCGTCGCTGGCGCTCGCCACTCGAGCGCGGGCGCGCAAGTTCGTCACCCTCGAGATCGACGATTCGCTCGTCTAGATCCGTCAATCATGGCCGAACCAGGGAAGAGAGGCTCGCAATGGGCGTAGTGTTGGACAAAGTGGTGAAGGAAATCGCCGAGCTCGGGTGGCAGGGCTTTCAGGCGATCAACCGCCGGGTACCCGAGACGCCGTCACCGCAGCCGGAGTGGGCGCCGCGCCCCCTCTTGAAGTCGCACGAGAAGACCAAGCCGCCGCTGGGATGGCCCCGTAGCACCGACTCACTCTGCCCGCGCTGCGTGATCGAGACGCGTACGGCGATCATCAGCGGCGAGCGCGACCTCGCCGATCTCGTCGACGGCCATGTGGGCGAGATCAAAGCCCACATCGTGGAAGAGGAGGGCCGGCTCAAGATCCGCAAGACGTGCCGCGAGCATGGAGACTTCGAGGATCTCCTCTCGATCGATCCGGAGTTCACGCGCCTGGTCGAGAAGCGTTATCCGGGCCGGGACTTCAAGACGCTGGGCGACGAGCTGGTGCATCGGCACGGCACGTCGACGATCAAATACGGGCGCGGCGCCGTGCTCACGATCGACCTGACCAACCGCTGCAACATGATGTGCAGCCCGTGCTTCATGGACGCCAACCAGGTCGGCTACGTTCACGAGCTGACGCTCGACGAGATCAAAGAGATCCTCGACGCCTCGATCTCGTTCAAGCCGAGGCGACAAATGACGGTGCAGTTCTCGGGCGGGGAGCCGACCATGTCGCCCCACTTCCTCGAGGCGTGCCGCTACGCGAAGGACGTGGGCTACTTCTCCGTGCAAGCGGCGACCAATGGCCTTCGCTTCGCGCTCGAGCCCGAGTTCGCGGTCCAGGCGAAGGAGGCCGGGTTCGACCTGGCCTATTTCCAGTTCGACGGCGTCAGCAACGACGGCAACAGCCATCGTCACATCAGCAATCTGTTCGACGTGAAGCAGAAGGCCATCGATGTGATGTACGCCGCGGGCATCGACATCATTCCCGTGACGACCGTGGTCAACACCGTCAACAACGATCAGGTCGGCCCGATCCTCGATTTTCTCATCCAGAACTGCGACAAGATGGGCGGCGTGTCGTTTCAGCCCGTGTCTTTCACGGGACGCGACGAAGAGGTGAGCGACGCGGATCGCCACCGCCAGCGATACACGATCTCGCACATGGCGCACGAGTTCGAGCGCCACACCGGTGGTAAGATCGATCGGTACCGCGACTGGTTTCCGCTGGGCGCCTTCGGCCAGTTCAGCGCCCTCGCCGACCACCTGCGCTCGCTGCAAGGGCCGGAAGGGCCGAACTTCGGCAGCCTCGCGTGCTCCTGCCACCCGAACTGCGGCGCGAGCCTGCTCCTCGTCGCGAACCGAAAGACCAAGGAGTGGTCGACGCTCACTCAGTTCTTCGACATCGAGCAGTGCATGAAGGACTTCGCGTTGATCTGCGACACCGCCCGCGGCCGCGAGCTGACCGTCGCGCAGGTGGCGCTCTGCTTCGTCCGCAACTTCGACGCGAAGAAGGCGCCGCCGGGGTTGACCCTCTCGGAGTTCATCAAGCTCTTTTACAACGGCAAGCTGGGCGGTGTGCTCGGCGAGAAGAAGCGGGAAGAGCAGTGGACGGTTCTCTGGGTCGGCGGGATGTGGTTTCAGGACCTGTGGACGTACGACTTCCGTCGCACGGAGATGTGCGTCATTCCCTACGGTACGCAGGAAGGCGAGATCTCGTTCTGCGCGTACAACACGGGCGTGGGCTGGCGGCAGGTCGTCGAGAACATGCACACCGTCGCGAAGACGAAGGAATGGTTCAAGGCGCGCGGCCGGCACCAGGTTTACGCGGGAGACCGCCCGATGCCTCTCCCGGATGGCGCTGTTCCCGAGAAGAAGAAGCTGCCCATCCTGGGATCGCAGCCCCCCGTTCCGGTAGGCGCGCACATCACCAACGGCGGCCACTAGACGGAAAAATCACAGGGAGGGGAGGAGAGAAGGAGTCTGAGAATTCTTGATTCTCTACTCCTCTCCTCCTTGCCTCCCTGTTTCTCTTCTCATCTGGCCGGCCCGGCCGAAGAGGAGCTCGCCCTGGGCGATGAGAATGGCGACCCCAGTGACTAGCGCGGGGGCGAGCTGCGTCAGGTGATAGACGAACATGAATGCCAGCGCGGAAGGGCGAGCCGCGCCGCACAGGACGAGCGCGGCGGTCCCCGCCGTCTCCATCGAACCGAGCGCGCCCGGCGACGGAACGAACGTCCCGAGGTTGAGCCCCACGAGCACGCTGAAACCCTCGGCCACGGTGAGATCGATGTCGAACGCGTGACCCGCCCACCGCAGGACCAGGCTCTCCCAGAGCCACGGCAAGGGGGCAATCGTCCAGGCGATGAGAAGCGAACGGTAGGACAGGAACGCCCGTGCACCGTCACGAAAGCCTCGGTATGCGTTGGCGAACCTCGACCCCGGTTTCAGACCGCGGCCCACCGTCACCAGGACCAGCAACCCCGCGGCGGCGAGGGCCAGAACGCCGCCGAAGGCGGCGAGCACGGTGAAGATCCAGCGAGGAAGGCCCCCCGCGAGCGCGAGTCCGAGCATGAGGGGGATCCAGCCCCACCAGTCGAGCCACCGGTCGACCACCTCGGTGCCGAGGATCTTCGCGCGGCTCTTGCCCGTGCGCCGACCGAGGTACTGCACGCGCAGCAGGTCGCCTCCCCGCGCGGGAAGCACGGCGTTGAACATCGTTCCGACGATCAGGGCCCGGTACGCCTCGCCATAGCGCAGGGCGATCACGGGCCGCATCACGGCGTGCCAGCGCAGCGCCTGGAGCCCGAAGACGACGAAGGACGACGCGACGCAGCCGATCACCATCGACGGCGAGACGGAGGTCAGCTGGCGCACGACCTCGCTCGGACGGATCCCCAGCCATCGACCCGCGGCGATCATCGCGGCGAGCCCTGCGGCCAGCCCGCCCAGGGCTCGGATCGCCCGCTTCGCCACCGACGGAGGCGTCGCTTCTACCCGTCGCTCGCCGACGAGATCCCCCGGAGTCGTCACCCGGCTCGAACGCTACCACCGGGTCTCCGAAACGCTCGCCGACGATCGGCCTATTTCGAGCCGCGCTCGCTGCGACCGACGAGGCCCGAGTTCGGTAGGAGAGTGCGTCGCTCGACTAGTGAGCGGGAGAAGGCAGCGCGAGGCCGATTTGCTGGCGAAGCTTCGCGTAGCGATCGCTCGTCAAGAAGACGATGAGGTCGTCCATCTTCGCGTCGGCCGTGGATCGATCCTCCAGCGTGAAGAGGGCGTGCGCGGCGCCGAGGTCGTTCGCGAGGAGAAAGCCGGCGCGCGCGGCCGTGCGATCGGCGGCGGTGGCCCAGCGCTGCAGGTTGGTCCGCCCGCCCTCCTCGAGGAACCGCAGGAATTGACCGCGCAGCCGGTCCACGGCGACGGGCTCGAGCACGGGCTCGATGGCGCGAGCGACCGGGCCGACCCGGCGCTTCACTTCGGACGAGAGCGGGATCCCCGCGTTCGCGATGCTGAGCGCGGCGAGAAACAGATCTTCGAGGTCGGGGATCGTGGAAACGAGAAGGCGAATGAAGTGCTCTTGTCGGAAGTACGAGAGATGCCGCCCGGCGACGAAGGCGAGCTCCAGCGGAGACCGGCCCGAGAGCGAGGCCTGACCGAGCCGCGTCGCCGGGGGAACGCCAGGGACCATCTCGACGGTTCCCGAGAAGTCCGGGTCCGCGTAGAGGGGCGGCGACCCGAGCCCGAGGATCGAGCCGGCCCACGAGAAGCATCGAACGGCCTGAAGGGTCGAGACCTTGGGATCCTGCTTGCGGGCCGGATCGAGCTTCGGGAGCGTCTTCTCTCGACGCAGCGTCGAGATTCGGCCAAGGAGGACGGCGGGCGCGATGACCGAGAAGATCTGCCCCGTGAGGAGCTCCTCGTCCGGATGAAAGAGCAGCTTCCATCCTTCCCCCGACAGCGAGCTGGCCGGTTTGATCAGGCCATCGATGCGGTGCTGCGCGTACGTCGCTCGCTCCGCCTCGTCGGCCGCGCCGAGATACACGAGCGCATGCGACATGAGCCACTGCCGGTCGACGTCGCCGGAACGCCCGTAGATCCGGTAGAGGCCCCGCAGGCCGTTGACGTCGCGCGGATCGCTGCGAAGGCGGCGCGCGAGATCCTCCGCGCTCTCCTGGACTTCCACGGCGGAGCCCGCCGGGGCAGCCAGGTTCGACAAGTCGACCTCGACGGCCACCTGCGAGCGCGCGATCGAGAGCTCGCGGGTGAGCTCCGCGACCTGGCCCTCCAGATCTCGGACTCGCAGCACGAGCGCCGCAACGCGCGGGTCGCTCGCGGCTTGCGGGCTGAGGACGATCGAGGCCGGCGGCGCGTCGTCGTCTCCGACCTCACGCACGCGGACGTGGTGGCGTGCCTCGTAAGCGGCCTGCAGGGCTTCTTCGAGGCTCCTCAGACGAACGCGGTCCAACCCCAGAGCGTCGGCGGCCTTGTGCAGGCGGGCGCGCTCCTCGACGGTGATGACGCCGTCTTCGATGACTTCGGCGAAGATCTCCTCGTAGTGGGCTTCGAACTTGCCCAGCGTGACGTGTCCCGCCAGCTCCCCTTGCTCGAAGCCCTCTGCATGCTCGAACGAGTACTCTTCCGCCGCCATTCGACGCCCTCCTGCTTGGCTGGTCCCGCCTCGCGGGCACACGGGATCCATCGTACAGCACTGCGGACGTCTTGACGGGGGATCGGGCTTCAGCGGGGGAGAATCAGAACGGAATCACCGAATTCGTGCTGCAGATACCCGGCGCGCCCGGCGTAGCCGAGCGCTCGGTTCATGAGCCCCGGCAACGCGAAGCTTTGCATCAGGTCGAAGTGGCTCGTCCCCGACTCGTGGATTCCCGTGAGCAGGCCGCTCGCCACCCGAAGCTTCGAGCGAGGGCCTAGTCGCAGGTCGGTGCTGCCCTCTCCGGCAACGAGCTCCCCGTCGTGCGCCTGCGCGCAGCCCTCGAGGGCACGCACGACCGTGGTACCCACGGCGACGACGCGCCCGCCGAGCGCCCGGGCGCTTGCGATCGCCCGGACGGTGGGCGCGGGCAGGTCGTAGCGCTCGTCGAGCGGCAAGAGCGCGTCGAGGGACGGGTCGCCCGACGACGAGAGGCCCGCGGCGTGGGTGAGCACGGCCACGGCGACGCCTCTGCGACGCAACTTCTCGAGCACCGAGAACGTCAGCGGTCTTCCGGCGGAGGGCGGCTCGACGGCCCACGGACGCGCCGCGAACGAAGACTGCACGTGCCAGAGCGCGAGCGGACCCGCGACGTGCGAGTACTGCACCGGACGGCCGTCGCGGTAGATGGCCCGCCACATCGACGCCGCGTCGCAGACGAACTCGATGCGCACGAGCCGCGGCGACGCGGTCTCGACCGAGAGCACCCGCGCGACCGCTCCGCCGGCGACGCGCACGCGCTCGCCCTCGACCAGCCGCGGCGGAGCGGGTCGGTCTTCGGTCCGCTGGCGCCAGTCGCCGCGGCCGAAGAGGACCGCCCGCCAGCGCGTCGATTCATGGCCCTCGTGCGCGAGAAGTCGAAGCTCGAAGGGGGCGCCGTCTTCGCGCAAGCCGCGGAGCGAGGCCGGCAGCGTGGCCGCATCGTTTACGACGAGGAGATCGCCGGCGCGCAGGATCGAGTGCAGATCGCCCACGCGAGAGTCGACAAAGCTCTCCCCCACGGGATCAATCCACAGGAGCCGCTCCTGCTCGGGATTCTCGCGAGGCCAGGTGGCGGCGGCGATCATGGCGTCACGTCCCCTGCCCGATGGCTCCCACTCGCACTTCCACTCGCGCACCGGTCTTCCACGCCTCGTCACCGACGAGGAGGCGCACGATGCGGTCGGCGACGACGTCGGGCGGTTGCAGTGAGGCGCGGTCGGCGTCCGGAATCGCGTCGGCGTGCATCCGGGTGTCCATCTCTCCGGGATCGACGGCCAAGAGCTTGACGCCCGTTGCCTCGAGCTCGGCGGCCCAGATGCGCGTGAGGTGATCGAGCGCCGCCTTGGTCACGCCGTAGGCGCCCCAGTTCGGATAGGCGCTGATGCTCGCGTCCGAAGTCACGTTGACGACGATGCCTCCGCCTCGAACCGCCATCGCGCCGGCGAAGAGCTTGGTCAACCGAAACGGGCCGAGGACGTTCACGGCGAAGGCGCGCTCGAGGTCTTCGCACGGCGTGTCGAGCAGCGCCGCGAGCGGGACGGGCCCGAGCGTGCTCGCGTTGTGGATGAGAACGTCGACCGCTCCCGCGAGCGCCGCGGCCTGTCCCGCGATGCGATGGGCCGATTCCTTGTCGCCGACGTCGCCCGGGACGGCGAACGCCGCGCCTCCCTTCCGACGGATGGCGCGCGCAGCGGCTTCGACCTCTGCTTCGTCGCGCGCCACGAGCACCACACGCGCCCCCTCGGCTGCAATCCGCTCCGCCAGAGATCGCCCGAGACCCCTCGAAGCCCCGGTGATGAGCGCGGTCCTATTTCCGAGATCCATGGGTCGCCTCCAGTGATCCTCAGCATGCGCCTCCCCTGCCCGCGGTTTGGCAGGCGTGACAAGGGATTGGAGGCCGTCTATTCCCTAGGAATGCCCGAGCCCGTCGCGGCGCACCTCGGACGCAACATCCGGCAGCTGCGTGAAGCGAGGGGGCTCACGCAGCAGCAGATGGCGAAGCTCGCCGAAGTGCCGCGGGCGACGTGGGCGAACCTCGAGTCGGGGGGGGCCAACCCGACTCTCTCCGTGCTCCACCGCGTCGCCGCGGCCTTTCAGGTGACACTCGAAGAGCTCGTGGCGACACCCCGACCGGGCATCGCGTTTTACCCTCGAGGGACGCTGCCGGAGAAGCTCCGGGGCACCGCGAAGCTCCAGAAGCTTCTTCCCGATGCGATCCCCGGCATGGAGATGGATCGCATGGAACTGCCGCCCAGGAGCACGCTCGTCGGCGTTCCCCACACGCCGGGGACGCGCGAGTATCTGACGTGCGAACGCGGGCAGATTGTCCTCGTCGCCGCCGGAGAGCGGTGGGAGCTCGCGCACGGAGACGTCGTCGTCTTCCGCGGCGACCAGAGGCATTCGTATACGAACCCAGGGACCTCGTCGGCCGTCGGCTATTCCGTCGTGGTCCTCGCCCGCGCGTAGGGCAGCGGCCTCCTTCTCTCCTTTCCTCCCTGTGAATTCCTCTCTCTCTTCGCGAGCGTAGAGAGCGCCGGGTGTCACCGGCTCTCGGGGACGACGGACTGGAGCCTCAGACCCCGTGGGATGAGGATCGCGTCGAGGAGGGTGAAGAGTCCCTCGACGGCGAGGGCGAGGAGCGCCGCAGGAATAGCGCCTTCGAGGATCAGGTTGGTGTCGTCCAGGTTGAGCCCCGTCGTGATGGGGGCGCCGAATCCGCCGGCGCCGATGAAGGCGGCGAGCGTCGCGGCTCCGACGGAGATCACCGTGCTCGTGCGGATCCCCGCGAGGATCGTCCGCGACGCGAGCGGCAGCTCGATGCGAAAGAGCCGCGTCCAGGGTCCGAGGCCCAGCGCGATCGCCGACTCGCGAAGGGCGGGCGTAATGGCGTCGAGCCCGGCCACGGTGTTGCGCACGATCGGGAGGAGCCCATACACGAAGAGGGCGAGCAGCGCCGGCCGCGTCCCCGTCCCGAGCAGCGGGATGAAGAAGCAGAGCAGGGCGAGCGCGGGGATGGTCTGAACGACGCTCGTCGCCCCGATCACGACGCGTCCGATGCGGGGCTCCCACCGCGAGAAGATGCCGAGCGGGACGCCGACCATCGTGGCGAGAACCGAGGCGATCGCCACGAGCATCAGGTGGGTGGGGCCCTCGGCCCGGATGACCGAGAGCATCCCGGGCCAGAGCGGCGCCCTCGCCTGGCGCAGCGTGGCCCCGCCTGCGCCCGCGCCGTCTCGCGTCCGCAGAAACTCTTGCGCGATCGACGCGAACGTCCGACCGTCGATCTCGGCCTCGGCGTTGAGCCGACCAATCGAGGCGCCGTCGATCGTGCCGGAGAGCGCGCGAATCGCTTCGATGGCTCGAGGCGCCCGTCGTGCGGCTCCCGCGCGGTACAGGAAGACGGCCTCGTACGACGGGAAGAACTTGCGATCGTCGGCGAGGATCGTCAGGCCGTAGCGAGCGATCTTCGCGTCGGTCGAGTACGCGTCCGCCACGTCGATGGATCCGCGAGCGAGCGCCTCGTAGGCCAGGCCATGGTCCATGGGCTCGACGTGGGCCGTCGAGAGACCGTACCGGGCGGCGAGCGCCGGAAAACCGTCGCTTCGTCCAAGAAACTCCGGACTCAAGCCGAGGCGCAGGTCGGGCGCCTTCGCCAGATCGGAGATCGTCGCGAGGTGGCGCCGCGCGGCGAGCGCGGCGGGGACCGCGAGGGCGTACGTGTTGTCGAAGCCGAGCGGGTCGGTCATCTCGATGCCGCGGCCCGCGAGCGCGCTCCGAAGACTCGCCAGGTCGCGGAGGCCGGCGGTGTGGAGAACGGCCTCGGCGAGCGTACCGGTGTACTCGGGGTAGACGTCGATCGATCCCTCCTCGAGCGCCCGGAAGACGACCGCGGTACCGCCGAGCCCTTGCTCGTGAGATACGGGGCCGTCCCCGGCGCTCCGCGCCGACTGGGCGGCGATCTCGGCCAGGATGTACGACTCGGTGAACCGCTTCGATCCGACGCGAAGCGAAGCGCCGTCGTCCGCACCGGCGGCGCGCGCGGCGAGCATGACGGCGACGGCGACCGCGAGGAGACCGGCCGCGGCCCGCAGCGGCGTCACGCGGGCAGACCCGGCGCGGCGCTCCGCGACCCACGCTGCACGTCGACGAACTCGCGCGTGAAGGGGTCTTCGGCGGTCTCGAGATCGTGCATCGTCCCGCGCTGCACCACGCGGCCGTCGCGCATGAGGAGCACCTCGTCGCCGAGGAACGCAGCCTCGTCGAGACTGTGGGTAACGAAGATCACCGTCTTCTCGAGCTCCCCGAAGATGCGCTTGAGATCTTGCTGGAGGCGAGCGCGGACCATCGGATCGAGGGCGCCCATCGGCTCGTCCAGGAGGAGCAGAGGCGGATCGAGCATGAGCGCTCGCATGATGCCGACCCTCTGGCGCTCGCCGCCGCTCAGCTCGGCGGGGTAGCGTTCGAGAAGCGACGGGTCGAGGCGTACGAGCACGGCGAGCTCGTGGAGACGTTCGGCCACGCGCGGCGGTCGCCATCCGAGGTGCCGCGCGAGCAGGGCGACGTTGTCGATCGCGGTCAGATGGGGGAAGAGGCCGCCGTCTTGAATGACGTAGCCGATCTGCCGGCGCACGAGGGTGGCCGTCTCCGGTGTAACGAGGGTACCGGCCACGCGGAGGTGCCCGGCGTCGGGGACGAGCAGCCCGAGAATCAGACGGAGCAGCGTCGACTTCCCGCAGCCGCTGGGTCCGAGGAGCGCCAGCGACGTGCGCGCAGCCACCGTGAGCGTGGTCGGGGCGAGGACGAGCCTGCCGCCGAAACGCTTCTCCACGCCCTCGAGGGTCACCATCGCGCATCAGGGTTCTAGACCGCGCGCCGAAGCGGCGCGAGCCTGCGCGTCAGCCGTGGGCCGCGAGCGCGGCGTACGTCTCGTCACGGTCCCGGCGAATGTCGTCGAGGTGCCGCCGTAAGGCGCCGATGCCGCATCGCTCGGCGGTCGCGAGGTTGGCTCGGGCGATGCGCTCCCGGAGGGGGGGTTGCGCCGTTCCAGTGAGGAGCGCATCGAGACTCGCGATGTCGAGGAACTGGGTCCCCTGCGCCGCCCCGGTGCGGATGTCGTCGAGCGCCGAGGCGCGCAGGAACTGGAGCGTCGGGTCCGGGGTGCGCCGCAGGAACGGAATGAGTCGCTCCGGGTCGCCCGTATCGGGGTCCGCGTCCGGATGGAACGCGGCGAAGACGAAGGGGACGCACCCCAGCTCGTGCCGTGGCGTGTCGGCATCGCGCACTCGGGCGGCGAAGTCGTGAAAGCGCTGTCGCCCGAGGGCAAGCCGCGGGTAGATGGCGAAGGCCACATCGACCGTCGGATCGGACGTCCACGAATCGATCGCCGCGAGAGAGGGTTCCACCGCTTCGTCGCCGACCTGGAGGATCACCGCTTCGCGTACGCGTCCTTCCTGGGTGGCGCGCTCGGCCCACGGGCAGAGCCGGTACCCCTCGACGATCTCGGTCTGATAGCGCCGATGCAACCGAATGGCCTCACGGGTCCACCTGTCTTCGAGCACGGGCGAACAGTGTAGTGGGCGATAGCCGGCCACGAGACCGAAATCAGGCGCGGGAATCAGGGGCGGAAATCAGGGGCGGACTCAGGACACTAGGGCATCGGGTGGGCCTTCAACATCGCCCAGCCGATCTGCGGGTTGCCGGTGACGTGACCTCCGCCCTGGGTGGTGCATAGAGTCGCCTCGACCCCGGCCTGGCACTGCGAATAGGTCGAGCAGCCGTTGCTGTCGGGCGCGCTCGGCGACCCCGTACAACCGTCGAGCTGGGCCCACTTCTGGAAGGTCCCCACGGCGCCGAGAAAGTGAATCGTGACGTTCAGGCCGTTGGGCGGCATCGACGCGCCCCCGTCGTAGGGCACGATCGGATCGGCGGTGCCGCGAAACGTGATCTCGGTGATCGGGCGCGACGGATGGCAGGGCTCCTCGGACTCTTCGAGCAGATCGAACGCCGCGGGCGCGATCGCGGCAAATACGTCGGCGGCGTTGCAGCCGAGGTAGTGCGACATGCCCCCGCCCATCGAGTAGCCCACGGCGTACACGCGCTTGGGATCGATGCAGGCCTGCCCTTCGAGCGCGGTGACGAGGCTCTTGGCGAAGCCCAGGTCGTCGACGGTGCGCGACGTCGTGCAACACGGACCGATGTTCCACGCGTTGTCGATCCCGTCAGGAAAGGCGACGACGAAGCCCTCCGTGTCGGCCAGGTTCGCGTAGCCGGAGTTCATGCGCTCGTACGAGTCGTTGGCCAGGATCGGGTGAAAGTCGAGGACGAGCGGAACCGGGCTCTTGCCGGTGTAGCCCGTCGGAACATGCAAGATGTAGTTTCGCATCACGCCGCCGACTTGCAGCGACGCGCTGGTGTCGCCGGGTTGAAGGGGCGAGGTGGGGCACACGATCGGCGCCGAGGAGGCCCCGTCGGCCACCGTCGAGCCTCCGTCGGTCGTCGCGACTGGAGGGGTGGTGCCGGCGTCGCGTCCGGGGTTGCCGTTGCCGCCGCCTGCGTCCCCTTCTCCGCTGCCGGGCGCGGTCGCATCCTGCGAGCCGGTGTTCGCGCCACCTCCTTGCTCGCCCCCGGGAGCGCCCCCGACGGGCGGGGTCCCCGACGAAGCGCCTCCCCCGCTGCCGCAGGCGGCGACGATTCCGAGGATCCAGAGACCGGCCAACCCTGCCGACAGAAACTTCTTCACGGGGGCTTCTTGTGCTCCATCGTCGGGCCGCCCGCTTTCGAAATCGCGAAGGAGGGAATCAAGAAACGGCAAGGACGGTGCGTTTCTCGGCGCCGTAGCGGCTCGGAGGGACGCCGAAGGCGCGCCGGAAGGCCGACGCAAAGTGGCTCTGGCTGCAAAAACCCAGGCGAAACGCGATACCCGACACGTCGCAATCGCCGCTGGCGAGGAGCCTTGCGCCCTCGGCGAGCCGCAGCCGGAGCACGTATCGGTGGGGAGGGACCCCGAAGGCCTGCCGGAACAGCGTCGAGAAGTGCCGCGGCCGACGGCCCACGAGCGACGCCAGATCCATGAGGCTGAGATCGTCGCCGAGCCGGTCGAGGACGTAACTTCTCAGGCGATGGCACTCGATGTCCGAGAGGTGCCCGCGAGCTGTAAAAAGACCGTCGAGGCGGCGCGGGACGCGCTGTTGCACCACGTAACTGAGAAGGGCGAGCGACAGCGAGTCGGCGTAGAGGCGCCCGGTCGGCGCGCCTCGAGCCACCTCGTCTCGCATGGCCAGGACCAGCGACAAGACCGTCCGGTCCCCCGTGATCGGCCGGCTCCGGCCGAACCCGCGAGGCACCCCGTCGAGCGAGAGGCGCTGAAACCACTCGGACGGCAGTCGCACGGCGACCGCGTCGGCGTTTCCCGTCATCCGTACGCGGGTCGCGCGTTCGTCGCCGGACACGAAGAGCGCCGACCCGCTCTCGACGACGCTACGCAGCTCACGTCCGCCGCGGCGAGCGGCGATCTCGAGCTTCCCCTCGGTGATGACCAGGAGTCCGCATTCGCCGTCGACAGGGCCGGCTTCGCCGCGGCTCTCGTACATGCAGATCCGGTGCGCCTCGATGGGCAGGCCCGCCCACGGGGTCGCAGAGCTCACGAGGCCGAGCGAGCCGCGAGCGCGAGAGGCCGGGTCCGCCGCGTTCGAGTCAAAGCTGAGCGGGCGCGCCCCGCCGGCGGCCCGGACCATGATGCGCGCTACCATCCCCTGTCAATCTACACCCGTCGCGTGTAGGCTGTGGCGCACGATGTCGCAGTTGCCTCTCAAGTTCGACGCGAAGGGGCTCGTACCCGCGATCGTTCAAGATCACCTGACTGGCCAGATCCGGATGGTCGCCTTCGCCACCGACGCCGCGGTGCGAATGACGCTCGAGACCGGGCGCGCCACGTTCTGGAGCCGATCGCGCGGCGAACTATGGCAGAAAGGCCGCATCAGCGGCCACGAGCTCCCGGTGGTGCGCATCCTGGCCGATTGCAGCGGCTCCACAGTCATCTACTCGAGCGACCCGCACAGCCCCTCGTGCAACTCGGGCGCGCCGAGCTGCTTCTTTCAGACCCTGGAGGGCGGACGCCTCACGCAGGCGAGCGAGCAGCCGCAGACCGTCTTCGCCGCGCTCGAGACCATCCTCGAAGCGCGAAAGAAGTCGACAGGCGGCGAGAGCTACACGAAGGGCCTGTACGACTCGGGAGCCGTGGGAATCGGCGCGAAGATCAGCGAGGACGCCGGCGCTCTGGCCAAGGCCCTCGAGAGCGAGAACGAGGAGCGCGTCGTGGTCGAAGCCGCCGAGACGCTGTACCACGTGCTCGTGGGTCTCCGGTCGCGCTCGATCACGCTTCGCCGCGTGCTCGCCGAGCTGGCGCGCCGCGTGGCAAGAAGCGCCCATCCCGAGCGAGAGTCGCGAGGGACGCTCCAGGCGGAGTGAGCGCCGCCCTATTTCGTCCCGAACAGGCGATCTCCGGCGTCGCCCATCCCCGGCACGATGTACCCGCGCTCGTCGAGGCGCTCGTCGACCGAGGCCGTGTAGATCGGCACCGCCGGATGCGTCTCGTGGAAGTTGGCGACCCCCTCGGGCGCGGCGAGCACGCAGACGAACTTGATCGACCTGGGATTGGCTGTTCTCACCCGGTCGACCGCCGCAATCGCGCTGTTGCCCGTCGCAAGCATCGGGTCGACGACGATGACATCGCGATCGGCCATCTCCCGCGGCATCTTGAAGTAGTACTCCACGGCCCCCAGCGTCTCGGGATCGCGGTACACGCCGATGTGCCCGACGCGGGCCGAGGGCAGGATCTGGAGCATCCCTTCGGTCATGCCCGTGCCGGCGCGGAGAATGTTGATGAGGACGACCTTCTTGCCCTCGATCACCGGCGCGCGCATGGTCGCGAACGGCGTCTCGATCGTCTCGTAGACGAGCGGGAGGTCGCGCGTCACCTCGTAGGCGAGCAGGATGCTGATCTCGGCGAGCAGGCTCCGAAACGAGTTCGTGCTCCGCTCCTTCTGACGCAGATGCGTCAGCTTGTGCAAGACCAGCGGGTGGTCGATCACGATGACTTTCGAGGTCATTTCAGAAGACCGTACCATCGCTGCGCACCCGCAGGGGCGGGCCCCCGCCCGCTCGCTTTTCGGCTGCGAGCTCGCGACCCGCGCGCCAGGTTCCGCCTTCGAGCACCTTCGCGAGCGGCAGCTCGTCGGCGGAGAGACCCACGATGCGACGTACGCGTTCGGCGGTGCGGTCGAGCAGCGCGAGCGTCAGCGCGCGCCACTCGATGACCACGTCGGACGACACCTCGTGCTCGTCGCGAAGGACGCCCGCGTGCCGGGGGACGACGGCGCCGCCGTCCACGAAGAGCCCGCCGTTCCGGTACTCGGCGAGCCCGGTGAGCTCGTCCAGCCCGACGATCGACAGGCCCGCCCACTCCAGTGGCTCGAAGAGCGAGTACGTGAGCCACTGCGACAGCTTGTGCAGCGGCACCCGGCCGACCTTCGAGTGCGTCCAGACGTCGCCGAGGTTCTGGCCGGCGCAGACCTCGCGTCCGGGCCAGATGGACCCGAACGTATCGAGCACCGCGCCGAGCACGTCCGACGCGCGGAGGCTCGCTCCGTTCGCCGAGCGCCGGAGCTCGATCCCGAAGCCTCCGAGCCGACCGCCCCACGAGGGCGCGGCGCGAGCGACCGCGCCGAGCCGTTGAAGGATGGCCGCGCGTCCCGCGACGCCGACCATGGGGTTGTCGCTGCCGACCTGCAGCCCCCTCGCGAGAGAGGGCTCCGTCGCGCGCTCGAGCGCCGCGGCGTCCGCGCGAAGCGGCGCGCCCCTCGGGTCGTCCGAGAAGGCGCCCGCGACGAAGAGGTCATAGCTCGCCACCGCGATGCCCTCGGACCGGGAGTACGTCTTGCCGGCCTGATCCCGGTACTGCCACCGCTCCCCGGCCCCGGCGTCGAGCAGGACGCTCGTGACGACGAGATCGAAGCGCGACGCGAGTCGCTGCTCTTCGCTCAGCGGCGCGAGGCGCTCGTCGAGGGCGCGCACCCGATCGACGCCGCCGGCGGAGAAGTGCCTCCAGCGACTGTGGCCCGGAATCGCGCGCACGTCCGGGTATGCGGCCCTCGTCGTACGCACGACGCGCTCGGCGATGTCGTCGAGCCGCGTCTCGTCGAGCGACCAGTGTTCGAGCTCACCCCGGACGGCGAGCGCGTAGATCGCCTCGCAGCGCTCCCGAACCGCGCGGGGGCTCATCAAGTAACGGACCTCCGCGTCGCGGTCGGTCTCGCGCCTGCCGCTCATACCTCGAGCGCCCGGCCCTTGGCCTTCGCGAGCTCGTTGCCGTCGGGAATGGCCCCCTCGGTGAAATAGCCGGCCGCCATCTTGGCATCCATCTCCACCCGGGCATCGGGTGGGATCAGGTCGTCGGGAATCGGGACGCGATGGACGATCTCGATGCCAGCCCGAACGACCGCGTCGTACTTCATGTTGCTCATCGAGACGAAGCGGTCGATCTTGGCGATCCCGAGCCAGTGGAGCACGTCGGGCATGAGCTCTTGAAAGCGCATGTCCTGCACCCCGGCGACGCACTCGGTGCGCGCGAAGTACTGCTCGGCGCGGTCCCCGCCGTCTTGCCGCTTGCGAGCGTTGTAGACGAGGAACTTGGTCACCTCGCCGAGCGCGCGCCCCTCCTTGCGGTTGTAGACGATGACCCCCGACCCGCCCTCCTGCGCCGTTCGGACGCACTCCTCGATCCCGTGCGTGAGATACGGCCGGCACGTGCAGATGTCGGAGCCGAAGACGTCCGACCCGTTGCACTCGTCGTGAACGCGCACCGCGAGCGGCTTGCTGCGGTCCGGGATGCTCGCGATGTCGCCGATCATGTAGACGGTGGCGCCGCCGATCGGGGGGAGGAATACCTCGAGATCGCCGCGCGTCACGAGCTCGGGGAACATGCCCGCGGTGTGCTCGAACAGGGTTCGGCGCAAGTTGGCCTCGGTGCACCCGAACCTCGCGGCGACCCCCGGCAGATACCAGACGGGTTCGATCGCGGCCTTCACCACCTCGATCGCGCCGCCCTCGCGCAAGATCTTGCCGTCGACCTTGACCCGACCGGCCTGGACCGCGGAGGCGAGCTCCGGGACGTGAATGCGCGCGCGCGTGATCGCGATCGTCGGGCGGATGTCGTAGCCCTCCTCGAAGTACGAGCGGAACGCGGCGCTCACGACGGCTCCGAAGGGGTCGAGCGAGACGATCTTGGACGCGTCGAACCACTGAGGAAAGGGCCCGAGCGCGTGGGTCGGCGCGGTGTTGGTCAGATCGGGCTTGCGGAGCGGGTCGAGGGCCCCCGCCGCGACCGCGACGGCTCGATACACCGAGTACGACCCGGCGTGCGTGCCCACCACGTTGCGCTGCGACTGGCTCGTGACGGTGCCGATGAGCGGCCCGCGCACCATCGGGTCCGCGGCGCCCCAGACCACCGGGATCGGCTTCGGGCCGTGCCCGCCGGGATGGGACGTCAGGACGATCGTCTTGGGTTGCTTTTTTCGTGGCCTCAGCGTCGTCATGACATCCAGCTCGCGTCGGGCGAGGGTGCCCAGCGGGTCGTGATCTTCTTCAATTGACTCCAGAGGTCGAGCGCGCCCGGACCCGTGACGTCGCCCTGTCCGAACCGCGATTCCTTCGTGCCGCCGAACGAGAACGGGTCGCGAGGCACGGGGACGCCGACGTTGACCCCGATCATCCCGCTCGTCGCGCGCTCGGCCACGTACCGAGCCGCGGCGCCGCTCGACGTGAAGACGCTGGTCGCGTTGCCGTAGGGGGTCGCTCGCTCGAGCGCGAGCGCTTCATCGAGGCTGTCGACGCGGAGCACCGAGAGCACGGGGCCGAAGAGCTCCGCAGTGACGCATTCCATGGTCGGGCGCAGGTGATCGAGGACAGTCGCTCCCATCCAGTGGCCGCCCGCGTATTCCGGGGGGGGACGCGCGCTACGTCCGTCGAGCAAGACCTGCGCGCCCTCGGCCTCCGCTTTGGCGACCGCCCGCACGATGCGTTCGCGCGCGGCGGCGTCGATGAGCGCGCCCATGCCGGAGCCAAGCTCGATCTTCGCAGCCGCCCGGACGATCGCGTCGACGAATCGCGCAGCGCTGCCGATGACCACGAGGACGCTCCCGGCCATGCAGCGCTGCCCGGCGCAACCCGTGAACGAGTCGACGACGCCCCGGACGGTCAGCGCCTCGTTGGCGTCGGGCGCGACCAGGAGATGGTTCTTGGCGCCACCGAGGCAGAGCGCGCGCTTGCCGAGGGCCGTCGCGCGAAGGTAGACGGCGCGGGCCGCGGGGGTTGAGCCGACGAACGCCACGGCGCGCACGTCCGGGTGGTCGACGAGCGCATGCACCGCCGCGCGGTCGCCGTTCACCACGGAGAAGAGGCCCGGCGCGTAGCCCGCGTCCACCATCAACTCGCCCAGACGACGGGCCGCGAGGGGCACTCTCTCGGAGGGCTTGAGAACGAACGCGTTGCCGAGGGTCACCGCGATCGGAAACATCCACATCGGGACCATGGCCGGGAAGTTGAACGGAGTGACGCCTGCGACGACCCCGAGCGGCTCGCGACGAGCTTCGCACGTGACCCCCCGCGAGACCTCGAGGGCGGCGCCGTCGTCCAGGTTGGGCAAGCTGAGGGCGTATTCGACGACCTCGAGGCCTCGCTGGATTCCCGCGATCGCCTCGGCGGGTGTCTTGCCGCTCTCGAGCGCGACGGTGTTCGCAAGGTCCGCCGCGTGCTCGGTCACGAGGTCGTGGAAACGTCGGAGCGGCCCGACACGTTCCTTGATGGGGGTCGCAGCCCAGGCGGGGAACGCGCGACTCGCCGCCTCGACGGCCGCCGTGACGTCGCTTGCGTCCGAAAGGCCAACCGTCCCGACGACGCGACCGGTGTAAGGGCTCTTCACCTCGAGCGTGCGGCCGCAAGCTGTGGGCTGCCACGCGCCTCCTACGAGGTTTTTGCAGTCACGAGCGCCTAGAGGCACAGAGAGCGGCAGAGAGACCGACAGGCAGAAATTGTTCCTGCAATCCTCTTCGAATGCAAGCCGCTCCTCGACGATGGGCTATGGTGGCGGGCGAGCGTGATGAGACCGCTCGTCATCGGGATCGCGGGCGGCACGGGAAGCGGCAAGACGACCGTCGCCGAGAAGATCTCGGAGTCGCTTCCTCCTGACCGCGCCATCGTCATCCAGCACGACTGGTACTACCTGGATCGGAGTCACCTGACGGCCGAGGCGCGAGCCCTCGTCAACTTCGACGAACCCGACGCGCTCGACAACGCGCGGCTGCTGTCGGATCTAGTTGCGCTCAAGGACGGACAGACAGCGGTCTGCCCGCAGTACGATTTCGCGTCGCACACGCGGCTGCCCGAGGGCCGAACCGTCGCTCCGCGCTCGATCGTCATCGTCGAGGGCATCCTCCTCTTTGCGATTGCCGACCTTCGCGACGCGTTCGACCTGCGCCTCTTCGTCGATACCGACGACGACATCCGCCTCCTGCGCCGCATTCGCCGCGACATCGAAGACCGCGGTCGCGACATCGCGTCGATCGACGTCCAGTATCGCGAGAGCGTTCGACCGATGCACCAGCTGCACGTGGCCCCGAGCCGGCGCCACGCGCACCTCATCATCCCCGAGGGCGGCGAGAACGCGCCGGCGCTCGACGTCATCGTCGGGCGGCTGCGCTACCTGCTCGGCGCTTGAGCTCCCGTGCGCTCGTGGACGTGGTCGTGGATGTCTTCGGAGACGCGCGAAACGCGCGCGATCCGTCTTACCACCACGCGCGTGCTCACGCCTTGCCGATGGCTCGTCCGCCGCGAACGGCTCGAGCCACCTCGACGGTGCCGATGTGGATGGCCATGACCGAGCGCATCACGCGATCGCACGCGTCGGGCGATGGCGGCGACGATGCCCAGTGTTCGACCTCGGCGCTGAGGCCGGCCGCCTGTCGAACGAGGCGCCGAACGTCCTCGGTCTCCGGAAAGGTCGCCAGGCTCCGCTGCGCGGTGTCAATCGCCTGTCGTACACGGCGCACATCGACTCCCCCCGGCTGCGCGCTGAGCTCGAGGTCTTGACGAAAGAGCGACGAGGCGGGCTTCGGCAGCGACATGCGTCATACAAAAGCACCGCGTCCCTGCGCCGTCCGTACGGTTGGTCTGCGCCGAGAGCCCATTCGTACGAAACGGTCGTAGCGAAGGTGTGATAGCCGTATTTAGGGGATCCGTGGACAACTCGAACGCCCACCTACTTCATGGCGGATCCGTGGCCGAAGAGCCGCGAGTTTGTCCCTTGTGTAGAAAACCGATGACGACGGTCGTGCGGTCGGTGCACTGCCCTTGCGATGCGCCGTGGTGCTTCGTGACCGAGAGTCGGCACGCGTGCGCTGACTGCGGATGGAAACAATCGCAATAGCCTGCGCGAGGTCGTGACCTCTCGCGCCGCGTTCGTCACGGGAGCGACGGGCTTCCTCGGCCTCAACGTCGTCGACGCGTTGCTCGCCGAGGGGTGGCGCGTCGTCGCGCTCCACCGGCCCGGATTCGAACGTGTCCCGTCTCCAGGCGCGCGGCGTCACACTGGCGGTAGGTGCTCTCGAGGATCGGATCGCCCTCGAGCAGGCGATCCCGGACGGCTGCGACGGCGTCTTTCACGTCGCAGGGAACGTGAGCATGTGGTCGGGCCACGATGCCCAGCAGACCCGTGACAACGTGGAGGGCACTCGGAACGTCGCGGAAGCGGCGCTCGCGAAAGGCGCCCGGCGCTTCGTTCACACGTCCACGGTGGCCGTCTGGGGCCGTCAGCCGCGGGTCCCGTTCGACGAGACCGGCCCGAAGAACGGCGGCACCTCGAGAATGAACTACGCGCGGTCCAAGCTACGAGGCGAAGAAGAAGTGAAGGCCGCGATCGCGCGCGGACTCGACGCGGTCATCCTCAACCCTTGCCACATCGTCGGGCGCTACGACGTCAACGGCTGGTCGAAGATGATCCCGCTCGTCGCCTCCGGCAAGCTCCCCGGCGTTCCACCGGGCCGCGGGTCGTTCTGCGACGCAGGAGCGGTGGCCCGCGCGCACGTCGCCGCGGTGACCCGCGGGCGCGTCGGCGAGAACTATCTCCTCGGTGGGCCGGAGGCGTCGTACGTGCAAGTCGTCCGCGCCATCGGCGAGCTCGTCGGAAAGAAGACACCGAAGCGCGCCATGCCACGATGGGTCCTTGGCGCCGCTGCCCGGGTGGGCGGCGTCGTGTCCATGGTCACGCACCGCGCGCCGCTGGTCACCCCGGAGATGGTCGAGGGCCTCGTCCACGAAGAAGTGGCGGACTCGTCGAAGGCCATGCGCGAGCTCGGATACGAGACCGTCACGCTTCGCGCCATGCTCGAGAGCGCGCTGGCCTGGCAGATCGAGGAGGGAATCGTCGCGCGACCTGCGACCTAGACGGCTCAATACCGCGGGTCCGGGATTTCGGACTTCATAGCTACCATTCCCGGTCCCCCAAGCCTCGGGGGCCAGGCATCCAGGCCGTTGGTCCACAAGCACGAAGCGGCCCTGACCGTCCTTGGTTTCTTGCTGGGTCGATCCTGAATCGCTCGGTCCCGCGAGACCGAGACCTGGGTTTCGCGCGCAGATTCGCGAGGGTGGCGGATTGTGAAGCTGACCGGGCGGACCCCGCAGGCTCGGGGAAACCGGGCATCAAGCCCAGAGTGGCAAGCCCCGAGCTTGGGGTGACGTGCATCCGATCTTGACCGGCCGGAGACCCGAGATCTCGATGGCGGGCGATCGGACCCTCATGGATCGCGGACCGAGCGCTCCGAGATCCGGGATCATGCCCAAAATGGGTAGGGCAGCCGACCTACGAGGGTGGCCCACGAGCCTTGGGGTACCCAACACCGTGGCTACCAAGTTCAGAGACCCAAGTGATCTGGGTGGGTCCCCCAGACGATCCCTCTTGCGGACGATCGCTACCAGGGTCGAACTCGCAACGTGCGTCCACGCGTCCTCATCACGACGGGCCCTCGATTCCTCCGGCAGCTGCCCGGTGCGGCCACGGTTGGGGGAGGTCACCGGGGCGATAGCGGGCGCGGAGAGCGAGCCCTCCTTCAGGCGCGGCGCTTGCGCCGGGATCGGGCGAGCGCGGCGCCGAGCGCGAGGGCCCATGCGGCCGCGAGCCCGCTCGGTTCTGCGTCCGACCCGGCATGGCATCCGCAGCCGCCGGAGGAGTTGTTGCCGCCGGGCGTGGCGCCGCTGCCGGGGCCGCCGCTCGAGGAGCCGGCGCTGCCGGAGGAGCCCCCGCCGTCGACGGCGCCGGTGCCCGCGCCCCCGCCTGGGCTCGAGTCGGACTCGTTTCCCACGCCGGTCGACGAGTCGCCGGAGGCCTCGGCGTCGAGGGGCCCGCCGGTGCTCGCGTCGCCCGGGGACGTGATGCCGCCATCGGAGCCGTAGGGGCCTATCCCGGCTCCGGTCGTGGTGTGCTCGAAGGCGCCGAGATCGAGCGCGCTTGCGCGCACGCGGTACATCCGGGTCACCACCTCGTTCTCGTAGTACTCGGCCGTAGGGAGGCCGCCGATGTTCGTGTCGGCCGCGCCGATGCACGCGCTCGCGGGAGCGAGGGTGAAGTCATCCATCGCGGCGTTCGCAAAGCCCGGAGCGGTACCGAAGAGCGATCCCGAAAGCCCCACGGCGGCCGCGCCCGTCTGGAGCCAGTTGCTGCTGCCGCTGACCGTCGCGTGCGCGCCGTCCTCCACGAGGATGGGCTGACTCGTGCCGTACACGATGTTGTCGTCGACGTTCGCGCTCATCACCGTCGCGTCGGCGTTCGACAGGTGGATGAACGCGGCGTGAGCGCCGTCGGCAACGACCGTGTTGTAGAGCGCCGTGATCGCGAACGAGACCGGCGAGCCCGATGCCTCGTCGTTGTAAACGGCCCAGATAGGCGGTGTTGCCGTCCGCGGGGGAGACCTGGACCACAGCTGCCTGCGCCGGCACGGTCACGGTCACGGTCAACGCCCCGACGAGCGCGAGGAGCAGAGACAGCAGACCGCGCCGGAGCATGCCCGCTCGATTGTACCCCGGCTACGCGAGCATGGGCACGACCCGCCGCGACGAGGATCCTGCTACGCTGGATCCGTGACAGTCGACGAACATGTAAGGTTCATCGAACACAAGGGCTGCCCAATCCTGCTCATCGACTTTCAAGGCTGCGAACCACCCGCGTTCCTCGAGCGCATACGGTACGCGCGCTCGGTCATCGGCCGGCAGCCGTTCGGTTCGACGCGAACCCTGACCGTGGTCACGAAGGCCCGCTTCAACAATCAGGTCTCCGAGGCGATCAAAGAGTACACGGCCCACAACAAGCCCTACGTTCGCGCCGCGGCGGTCGTCGGCCTCTCGGGTCTGCAGGAGATCGTCTACAACGTCATCATCAAACTGACGGGCCGAAACCTCGCGACGTTCTCCGACATCGCGGCGGCCAAGGATTTCCTCGCGAGTCAATCGGGCTGAGCCGACCGCGCGATCGGGTGAGACGCGGCGAACAGGCCAAGGGGGGAGCGACGGCGATCCACCGCCCCCCCTCGAGCGCGATCACGTCCAGCGCCGAGCCGGGTGGCTCAGGCGACGACGTGAACGTTCGCGGCCTGCAGGCCCTTCGGGCCCTGCTTCACTTCGAACTCGACACGCTGTCCCTCGGAGAGCGAGCGAAAGCCCGTCGCCTGGACCGCCGACTGGTGGCAGAAGACGTCTTCTCCTCCGCCGTCCTGCGTGATGAATCCGAAGCCCTTCGAGTCGTTGAACCACTTCACGGTGCCAGTAGCCATTTTTCACTCCTCTTTCGCTCGTCGCGGCGCCCAGACTTCAGAGGCTGGCGACATCGGCGAGGCCCAACGTTGGTATCGGACGATCGGCACCGTGTCATGCACATTTGTTGGGGGGTCGAAGGTCCCGGCCGGCGCCGGGACAGGCCGCAGGAGATGAGGTCGGCTCGCAGTGCTCCGGCGAGGCGCCGCGGCTCGCCCGCCCCGCCGCGGGGCAAGGGGGCCGCGCACGGCGAAAACTGAGGACGAACGGTCGCCGTCCGCGGACGAGCCGGGGAAGATTGGCGGCCCTCTGCGTGCTGTCGCCAGGCCCCCCCGCTGGCGCCCGCTCGGCCGATGCAGAGAGTCCTCCCTTCCTCTGACGAGACGGCCGGCGCGCCAGCGGGGGGGTCCATTTCTGTTCCCTGACGCCTCGTTCGCGCATAGCTATTTGGGGATGAGCCTCTCGACCCCCTCCACCGAGACGGCCCCCAAGGCCAAGCAGCTGAAGTACGGCGACATTCGCAGCCAGGTGAGAGACGGCGACGTGTTCCTCTTTCGAGGGACGATCTTCCTGTCCCGCATCATCGAGAAGGTGTCGCGGGGCGATTACTCGCACTGCGCCATCGCGGCAGACTGGGGCGAGCGGAAAATGCTCCTGCAGGCGGAGCTGATGGGAGGCGTACAGGCCGTGCCGTTGAGCGTCGCTGCAGGCACCTACAAGGGCGAGGTCGACTGGTACGCGATCAGGCGCGCGTGGCGCGACAAACTCAAGATTTCCGCCTTGCTGGAGGAAGCGCGGGCCGACCTCGGATTGACGTACGCAACCAGCGAGCTGCTGCGCGTCGCTGCGCACAACCTCTTCGGCTCGAACCTGCCGAAGGATTGCGACAACCCGCACGCGCTCTTCTGCTCCCAGTACGTGGAGCGGTGCTTCCGGAAGGCCGGCACGGCGCTCTGCGTGGACTCGGACGTGGGTACGTCGCCGAGCCAGATCGCCGAGTCGGAGGTGCTCGAGCTTCAGGGCACCATCATTCACGACCCAGAGATCGTTCCGGATCGGCACAGCGACGCGATCATGATTCCACCGCCCTCCAGGTAGCTCGCGCGTCGGCCAGATGCTCGAGCGCGCGAGCGGGTCTCGCTCAATACGCGATGCGCGCCGCGTCACCGCGGTCGTTTGCGGATGAGCCCCTCTTGAATGGCGCTGGCGACCAGGCGGCCACTTCGGTCGAAAAACCGCCCGCGCACGAGCCCCCGCGCGCCCGAGGCGTTCGGGCTCTCGACGTCGTAGAGCAGCCACTCGTCGACGCGGAAGGGGCGATGAAACCACATCGCGTGGTCGAGACTTGCGACCTGCATCCCCGGTGTCAGCCAGCTCACGCCATGCGGGTCGAGCGCAGTGCCGAGGAAGGAGAAGTCCGATGCGTACGCGAGGAGGTATCGATGCAGGGCGGGGTCGTCGGGCAGCCGGTCGATCGCGCGGTGCCAGAGAAGGCGTGACGGCGGACGAACCGTCGGCGCGAGAGGGTTGCGCGCGTCGACGGGGCGAATCTCGATCGGGCTCTCGGCGGTCGCTCGCGCGCGCGCAACCTCTGGCAGCTTGTCGCCGAGGCCGAGCGCGAACTCGCGCTCGGACTTGAGGGATTCCGGTGCGGCCACGTCGGGCATCGCGTCCTGATGCTCGAAGCCGAGCTCCTCGACCTGAAAAGACGCCGCCAGGCTGAAGATGGCGTCGCCCTCCTGCACGGCGACCACTCGACGGGTCGAGAAGCTCCTGCCGTCGCGCAGGCGGTCGACCTGGTAGACGATGGGTCGATCGAGATCGCCCGCCCGGAGGAAGTACCCGTGGGCCGAGTGCACCGGTCGCTCCGACCCGACGGTCTGCGTCGCCGCCGAGAGGGCCTGACCGAAGACCTGGCCGCCGAAGATGGCTCCCCAGCCGAGGTCCTGGCTCTTGCCCCGGAATAGATCGCGATCGACTCGTTCGAGCGCCAGGAGATCGACGAGATCCTTGAGTACGGGCTGCATGGGAGTGCGCGCGAGCGGACCTCGGCTTTTGGCCGAGCGCGCACTCGCCGTCAAGTTGGGGCGCGCGCGTCGTCGAGGCCCGGAGCGGGTCCCTTTCGGTACTCGGCCATGCCGTGGAAATGCACCACGCGGACGCAAGGGCTCGCGTTCGTTCCCACGGAGCCGGGGCACTCGTCGACGCCCTCGAAAGAGGCCTCGCGTGCGCGGAGCGCGCGGAGAACGTCGGTCGTCAGATCGTGGCCGCCGTCGACGCATCGTGGATCGCCGCACGGCACGAGAAACAGCGCTGGAGCGTGATCGATCTGGAAGGTCCTGATGTACTTGGTGGCACCGAGGCCGGCGCGCTCCTCGATCTCGAGTCGCAAGCTCGCCAGAGTGGGCACCTGATTGCAAAGCTTCGGCGCCTCATCCTCCCGTTGCCGTCGCTCCGCGTAGCGCTGGGCGGCTGGGCCGTTTCTCCTGTGGGGCATCATGAGCGATCCTCGTCTTGTCCGTGCAACCGCGGACGAGCCAACATCCGCGCGGCTGGCGAGTCGTTGACCCGCGCGTAGACGGGCTCGAGCTCCTCCGCAACATGGACCTTCCGTCGCCACCACAAGAACGCCGAGATCAGGGCGAGCGAACCGCCCGCCACCAGGGCGCTCACGAGAGGGGTCGTGAGGTGGGCTCCCGCACCGGCCCAGCGCAGCGGACTGTTCAAGTCGTACATGAGCACAGCGGCCGCGCTCGCGGCAGCCGCCCAGACGCCCGCAACGACGGCGAAAGCCGTCCTGTTCTTCGTCGTGATCATGACGCAGAGGCCCTTTCTCTTCGGCCGCCGCAGGCGCCGAGATAGCTCACGCGGCGCACGGTGGTAGGCGCACAACGCGCGCTCGGCCCACCTCGTCGCTCCGTTGAACTTAAGCACGATGTTCGCTTCGGCCAGCGGCGATCTTCGCGACCGCGCGGCGACCGCACGAGGCAGACGCGCCCGCGCGGAATGACGCGGTCGCGGGCGTGATTTCCCTCGCTGGCGTCGCTGACATCGCCGGGCGGATGAGTTTGGGCGAGCCAAGCCGCCCCGGAGGGAATGCGTAGGGCGAGGTGGGCGAATCGCGTCGAGCGAGCCGCTCGGTCTAGAGCCCCGAGTCTCGACGCCCATCGTTCGAGGATTCGACGGGGAACGGCGATAGGCTGGGTTCTGGGGAGGGGCTCGATGGAGGGGCTTGAGGTCACCTTCGGGATCGTGGGCGGGCTGGCGCTCCTCGTGGGCCTCGGGTTCGCTACCTGGCGCCTCTCGATGCTGCTCGGCTGGAAGCGGCGCTCCGCGACGGTGGTCTCTTACCTCCGTCAGCGGGCTTATCGCGGCAGCTCGTTCTGCAAGGTCACGGTTCGTCTGACGACCGAGGAAGGGCAAGCCGTCGAGGCGACGGACGCCGGGCCGTGGAATCGGTACGGCATCGGCCAGGAGATCAGCGTTCTCATCGTGCCGGACTCGGATCCGCTGCGCGTCGTCCCACCCGAGTTTCTGCGCTTCTGGATGATGAGCCTCATCTTCATCCCTTTTGGCGCGGCGTTTCTCTACGTCGCGTTCGTCTACGCGCCGAGCCTGGGGTAAGCGAATCGAAGACGAGGACGGGCAAAATGGAAGTTCGCGTGTATCGCGAAGACGACGAGGCCTCCGTGATCGCGCTGTGGAACGACGCCTTCGCGTACACGACGCCCTGGAACGAGCCGCGCTTCGTGATCTCGCAGAAGGTCGCCACGCAGCCTGATCTCTTCTTCGTGGCCGTGGCCGACGGCGCCCTGGTGGGGACGGCGATGAGCGGCTTCGATGGGCACCGCGGATGGCTGTACACCGTCGCGGTGCGGCAGGACGCGCGTCGCCGGGGAATCGGAAGTGCTCTCGTGAGGCGGGTCGAACGTGCCCTGATGGCGCTCGGCTGTCCGAAGGTCAACCTGCAGGTCCGCTCCGAGAATGCCGCGGTGGTCGCATTCTACAAAAGCCTGGGCTACGCGATCGAAGAGCGAGTCAGCATGGGCAAACCCATCCCCCGCTGACCCCACCCGCTCCGGTGGGAGAGCGCGCGCTCCGGTAGGGAGCTCGAGATCAGCTCGGGGAGCGCGGGAGGGGGGAGCGCGGCACGGTCGGGGAGCGCGATCCGGTCGGGGAGCGCGGGATCCGGTGGGGAGCTCGAGGGGAGCGTTCGGCGCTCCCCTCGAACACGACTAATCCCCGCCCTCGAGACCGTGTTCGCCGTACTCGAACTCGGACGCCATGTTGCAAAGCCCGCAGCTTGTTCCGACGAACTGGCTCGTGCTGGCCGAGTCGTTCTCGAAGACCATCTTCCACCAGGCCACAGTCGGACCCACGACCCGCTCCGGCTGGAGCATCAACGTGAGGTGCCCGTTGATGTTCCCCGTGTCCGGGACCATGTGATAGAAAATCCAGGCGGCCGGAACGGTTGCGGCATTGATTGCGGAGGCCATGCTGGCCGGCGTGTAGCCGGTGATGTCCGTGTCACCCGAGAAGGCCAGATAGGGCTTGGTGGCGCTGTCGCCACCATTGAAGATGATGATGTCCTTGACGCGGCTATCGGTCGCCGCCATCACCGTGGCGCCTCCGCCCTGGGAATGGCCCATCGCGCCGACCCTGTTCATGTCGAGCTTCCCGTAGTAGGGGCTCGTGGAATCCTTGGTGGCCGCGGCCGTGTAGTCGAGGGCCTTGAGCATGTCGGCACCCGTGCCGACCTCGCGCGAGTTGGCTGCGATCACGAAGAAGCCGTAGCTGGCGACGTACCGGAGCAGCGCCCCGTATCCCTCGGGCTGCGCGCACGTGCCGTTGCCCCAGGTGATGACGGGAATCGGGCCCGACGGCCAGGTGGCCGGCCGGTACACCGTATAGAGTGCAAAGTTGAGATCGACGCCGTCCTGGTTCGTATTGAGGAGGTCCGACGTCAGCGCGGCGCTCTGTTTGAAGATCGCGGCGAACCCTTCGCAGAAGGTCTGGCTGGCGTCCGGCGCGTCGCCCTGGGCGGGCTGGAGCGGATTCTCGAAACCCGTCCCCACGTTCGGCTCCATGATGGCCCCGTAGGGCCCGAGCTGGAGCGTCGTGCCCGTCGGGTCGGTGAAGGAGGTGCAGGCCGTCCTGGATCCCGACGAACACTTCCCCGCCCCGGCCTCGACGCCGCCGTCGGCGGGGCCCGTGCTCGCGGCCTTATCGGTCCCGCTGCTGCTGCAGCCTCCGAGCCCGAGAACGACGACGAGCCCGGCCAGCGAAGCCCCTAAGTTAGATCCCCTTACCTTCGAGACGCGCATGTGAATCCTCCTGAGCGAGGGCGTACATGCCCTCTGGCTCCCTGATCGCGACCAGGGAGCCTTCAGCTCCCATGTGGCCGACGATGCCCCAACGGGGCCACGCGCGGATCACTCACTAGGTATCGATTTTTAATCACTTCAGGACACGTCACACGCTGGCGAGAACTCTACGGTGTATCTGCGTGTAGAATCCAGCGGTTGCGGGGGGCCCCGCCGGCCACCGATGGCCGCGTCAGCGTGAGCTTGCTGGCCGGTACTGAGCGTCCGTGAGCGTCTCCAGAAAGGCGATGAGAGCATCGACATCCCCGTCGTCGAGCGCGGGGGCCTCCCCTTCCCGGCGATGGTACGGGGCCGGGTTGGTGTTCACGTACTGCCAGTACCGGGGCGGGAGGTCGTCGAACTTCCCGCCCGCATACCACCGCTTCGGGTCGGTCGCGCGCGTCGCGTAGAAGGCGACCACGTCGCGGAGGCTCGAGAAGACGCCGTTGTGCATGAAGTGGGTCCGCACCGCGACGTTGCGAAGGGAGGGCGTGCGGAAGCTGCCGCAGAACATGTCGTCCTCGGTGTGCCAGTTCGGCTGGCGGTGCTCGCGACAATCGCACACGCCGAGATCGAAGGACCCAGCGTTGGCGTTGGACGCGATCTTGCGATTTCGGGGGACCGCCACGACCTCGTATCCGTAGTCGGTGAAGAGCGAGCGCTCGGGCATGGGCGAACGGTCGTTCATCGTGTGGCACGAAGAGCAAGCTCCCTTCGCGTGGTCCTTGAACAAGGCCAGTCCCTTGGCCTCGCTCGCCGAGAGCTCCTCGTGACCGCGCAAGAACTCGTCGTACTTCGAAGAAAACGGCGACATCTCGGCGCTCGTGAGGAACGCCTCGACACATTCACCGAGGGCGAGGACGGCGCTCTCCGGACTGGCGAAGACGCCGTCGAACTGGGTCCGCAGCTCGTCCGCGTACGCGCTCGACTCGAGGCGCCTGGCGATCGCGCTCCGATCGCGGTTTCCCATCTCGTTCGGATTGAGCAGCGGCTGCGTCACGAGCGTGGCGAGCGAGTCCGAGCGGCCGTCCCAGAAGAACCCGCCCGACGCTTCGGGGAAGTCCGCGTCTTCCTCCCAGCGAAGGTGAAAGCGTCGGATGAACTTGAGATAGAGGACCGACGGCGTGTTGCGCCGAGCGAAGCGATCCGGGCGGCTTCCGCGCGCGACGCCGGTGGTCGACCCGTTGTTGCCGGCGTACCCGTGCGCCGGATCGTGGCACGTGGCGCAGCTCGTGCCCGCGGGCTCCGACAGGCCCGTGTCGAAGAAGATCTTGCGCCCGAGCTCGACGCGGGCCGCCGCCGGATCGGGCACGGAGGGATCAGGCGGCGTAACCAGCGGCATCCGCGCGGCGACGGCGACCGGCGGCGTTGCGACGACGGAAGGGGGCCTCTCGAGCGCGAACCCGACGCCCGCTAGAACGCAGAGGCCACCGACGGCGACGGCCAGGATGCGTCCGCGTCGTTGCTCTGTCGCGTTGGCCGCGCGTACGGCGTCGTCCATTCACCCACGCCTTCCAGGCGCCCGTGCAATGCGGCCACCAGGTAACACTCGGACCACGTCGAACGCGTGACGTTCGCGCAAACGGGCGACGGACGAGGGCGACGGCTCGCAGCGCCCGGTACGTCGAATCGTTGTCGCGAAGGAGCACGACGGTAACGTTGATGTCCGATCATCGCCGCCATCGGGCTCGGCGCAAGGCGCCGGGCACCCACAGGGAGGATCGCGATGACAAGGGGTCAGCTTCTTCGCAGCTCGTCGCTATTGCCGTTGTGCGCACTGGGGCTCGTGTCGGGGTGCGGCCAAGCCTCGCCGGACGCGGAGCCTGACAGCGTCGCCTCGGAGTCTCAGGCCGTGACGACATCGGTCATCAAGTACGTGTTCGTCGTCGCAATGGAGAACCACGACGCCGCCGAAGTGTACGGCGATACCACCGACGCGCCGTACATCAACGGTACGCTGGTGCCCAGCTACGCGCATTCGACGAACTTCAATGACGACCTGGCGCTCTCGATCCCGAGCGAGCCGCACTACGTGTGGATCGAAGCGGGGACGAACGCGTTCTCCGATCACACCTTCACGACCGACAGCGATCCCTCGAAGAGCAACAGCACGAGCAGCACGAGCCACCTCGCCACGCAGATCAAGAACGCGACCAACGGCGTTACCTGGAGGACCTACCAGGAGGGACTCGACTCGGCGACAGGCACTTGCCCGATCCACAGCAGCGGCTTTTACGCCGCGAAGCACGACCCGTTCGTCTTCTTCAAAGACGTCGCCGGGAGCCCGCCCTCGGCGACCAACTCGCTTTGCACGTCGCACCACCGCGCGTATAGCTCGTTCGCGGGCGACCTCTCCTCGGGCGACGTCGCGAGCTACACGTTTATCACCCCCGACCTTTGCCACGACATGCACGGAGCCTCGGGCTGTCCGGATTCGAATCTCATCCAGCAGGGCGACGACTGGTTGAGCACGGAGCTTCCGCGGATCATCACCTACGTCAAGGCCAACGCCGGCGTCCTTTTCGTCGAATGGGACGAGGGCGACAGCACGCTCAAGATGCCGTTTCTGGCCATCGGCCCCGGGGTGAAGCAGGGCTACACGGGTACGGTCAAGTACAACCACAGCTCGATCGTGAAGTCGGTCGAGGAGATCCTGCAGCTGCCGACGCTCTCCACGGTCTCGAGCGCGAGCGACCTGGCCGATCTCTTCACCGCGGGGCAGTTCCCCTGAAGGAGTGGGGGGGCCACGGCGCGACGGGCAGGTCTACCCGCCGTGTTGCTTTTTTCGAACGCGTTCCAGCTTGACGACGTCGGCCAGGTCCTGGGGCCGTCCTGCTGCGCGCTTGTTGGCGATCAGGTCGTCGACGCTCTTCGGCGCGAGAATCGGGGTCCGTCACGGAGGTTAGGCGTAGCAGGAACGCGGGCGCCTATCCGCGGGCCGTAGCCAGGGCAGACCATCCGCGTCCACCGGGGTGGATGACTTGCCTGGCTCGGCCCTACTTGCCGAGCCTGTGGGAAACGCTGGGATTTGCAATCACCCCATCCTGCGGATGCCTGAACGAGCCGCTCGATAGCCGCTACCGAGGCCCGAGCACGCTTTGCCAGACCAGGCGACCCAGGGTTGCGGCGACCACCAGGAGGAAGAACACGCGAATCAGGCGTGCTCCTCGGTCCATGGCGAGCGACGAACCCGCGATAGCCCCCGCGATGTTCGCCATGGCAATCCCCAGGCCGAGCCGCCACAGGACTTGCCCTTGAAACCCGAAAGACGCGAGGGCCACGGCATTGCTCGTGAGGTTCATCACCTTGGTCTGGGCCGTGGCTTGCGGGAGCGCGAAGCCAAGGAGCGTCACGAGCGCCAGGGTCCAGAAGGAGCCCGCTCCAGGACCGAAGAACCCGTCGTAGAAGCCGAGCGACAGGCCGAAGACGACCGAGAAGGTCGCGACCGTCATGCGCGCCCGGCCCGCTGCCTCTCCGAGTCTCGGAGAGCGCGCGACATGGATGAAGATCGCGACGAGCAGCCAGGGGACCCACCGCTCGAGCCACATCGACGGGACGCGCACGACGAGAGTCGCACCCGCCAGGGCTCCGGCCGCCGTGCACGTCACACCGGGGAGCAGCTGCGAGCGTTCGAGGAGACCCCGCCGCGCGTAGTTGCCGGCAGCGAAGGTCGTGCCCAGGGCGGCCTGCAGCTTGTTCGTACCCAGCGCCAGGTGCGGCGGAATTCCGACGGCGAGGAGCGCGGGGAGGCTGATGATCCCGCCGCCTCCCGCGATCGAATCGACGAAGCCCGCGCTGAAGCCGGCCAGCGCGAGGAGCAGCTGTTCGAGGGGCGAGAGGTGCATCCGGCGCACTCAGGATAGTGGCGGACGCGCGATCGCGACGACGAACGCGTCCGGGGAAGACATTCCCGATCACGCCGCCATCACGCGGTCGGCGCATACCGGATCAGCGCGAACTCAAGCCTGCCTTGGGGTGATGTGGATGTACAATTCTCGCTGCATCCGCGTGGTGGATGGCGCCCTACGGGCCCGACCGGTCGACGAATTAATCGCTATTCGAAGGCGGTGCCGGAAGGGTACGAAGTGCTAGCTTGCGGCGCATGGCCGGCTCGCTTCGGCGCAGTTCGGGCACGCTTGCGTGCCGGACCCTACTTTTTGCTTGCGCCTCGCTGCTTCCGGGCTGCGGACTGATCCTCGGCCTCGACGAAGGCGTCGCCATCCTCGGCGACGACGCGTCGGCAGACGCGACTCCGATCCAGGGAGCACCTGACGCGTTCGAGGCAGGGATGGACGCGCCCGACGCGCCCAACGCGAGAGTCACGCCGGACAAGCCCGACGACGCCGAGCCGCCGTCTACGATGCGCGGCATGGGCGACGACTGCACGCCCGACCCCGGGTGGTGCGATTCACACTGCGGAGAGGGCCCCGACAACTGCGGAGAAGCGCGGCAATGCCCGCAGAACTGCACTGCGGGATACGTCTGCAACGCGGCGAACGCCTGCGAGTGTCAGACGGAGACCGCCTGGTGCACCGGTCGTTGCGGGAAAACGACGGACAACTGCGGCAACCCCATCGATTGCGGAACCTGTAGCGAGGAAGCCGGCGTCTGCAAGCCGGAGACCGTGGCTTCGGCCTGCGGCGGTCGGCAGTGCGGGCAGGCGACCAACAACTGCGGACAGCTGGTCAATTGCGGCCTCCTCGGACTGGGCCTGTGCTCGGGTCTCTTTCAGGTGTGCCTCGGAGACGGCGGATGCTGCTCGCCCGACAGCGCCAACGCGTGCGGCAACCAGTGCGAAACCTTCGCGACGGACAACTGTGGAGAGCTGGTGCAGTGCCCCAGCTCGTGCGGCTCCGGGCGGGTCTGCTACCAGAACTCGTGCTGTACCCCCACCGATGCGTGTGGCGGCGCTTGCAACGTGACTCGTATGGATAACTGCGGAGAGACGGTCGATTGCGGATGCTCCGGCGCCCAGGAGTGCGTCGCGCAGACGAGCACGTGCTGCACGCCGCAGGGATGCAGCGCCAATTGCGTCGACAGCTGCGGTCTTCCCTCGAATTCATGCTGCATCGAGGCGGGGCCGCCCGAAGCGGGGCCGCCCGAGGCTGGTTCCCCCGATGCCGGTCCTCCGGAAGCGGGTCCGGACGACCCGGACGACGCAGCTCCGCCCGAGGAAGGGACGGTCGCGACTCCAGAATGAACGCCACAAGCGCCACGAGCAAAAGCGTCCCCGGTCCGTCGATGCCCTTCAGCCCCGGCACGCTGGTGGCCGGCAAGTATCGAATCGAGCGCCTGCTCGGCCAGGGCGGGATGGGGTACGTCGTTCTCGCGCGCCATGTGCAGCTTGATCAGCCGGTCGCCCTGAAATTCATGCACGCGTGGCTGGCCAGCGGCAGTCCGGAGGGCGCGGCGCGCTTTCTCGGCGAGGCCCGAGCCGCGGCGCGAATCCAGAGCGACCACGTCGCGCGCGTCTCGGACACCGGAACGCTCGAAGACGGCTCGCCGTACATGGTCATGGAATATCTCGAGGGTCAGGATCTCGAGGCGCTGCTGCAAGAGAGGCAGCATCTGCCGGTCTCGCTCGCCATCGCCTATGCGATCCAGGCGAGCCAGGGGCTCGGGGAAGCGCACGCGGCGGGAATCATTCACCGCGACCTGAAGCCGTCGAATCTGTTTCTCGCGCGCCAGACAGACGGGTCGATCCGGGTCAAGCTGCTCGATTTCGGGATTTCGAAGATGGTGGCCGGTGCGAACGGCGTGACCGAGTTCGGCGACGCCAACTGGGTCCACGGATCGCCCCTCTACATGGCGCCCGAGCGGATGCGCTCGCCGGCGGACGCCGACCAGCGGGCGGATATCTGGGCGCTGGGCATCGTCTTGTACGAGATGCTCGCGGCAACCCCGCCGTTCGTCGGCGAGACCGTCGACGAGATCTGCGCGGGAGTCTTCGACGGGTCTCCCCCGTCGCTGCGCGCGATGCGGGCCGATGTGCCTGCCGTGCTCGAAGCCGCGGTGATGCAATGCCTCGAGAAGGATCCGCGACGCCGGTTTCAGACCGTGACGGCGCTGGCACGGGCGCTGGCGCCCTTCGGCACCCCCGAGGCGCGAGCGACCGCGGCGCGCATCGATCGCATCATGCACGGGCGTGGCGCGCGGATCGAGCAGGTCAGGCGCGCGCCGACCCCGTTGGCAGCCGCAGTACCGGAGAGGCCACTCACCAGGACGTCGTTCAGTCGAGCCGTCGACCGAGTCGCGGACGTAATGCGGCCTACCGGCATCGAAGCGAACGCCGTGGCCGACGCGCCCGACGACTCCGCGGAAGTGACGCAGACCACGGCCGCCTTCAGCCGCGTGATCCGCAGGTCCGCGCTGAAAAAAGCTCGGTCGAGGCTCCTGGTCGTCGCGGCCACGGGCCTGCTCGTCGCCGGGGCCGCCGTTCTGGGCGCCTCCCCCTCGCCGAAGAGCGCGACCCCTCTTGCGCAGCCGCCGATGAACGGAGCACGGGCGACGCCACCTCGCGCCGCTGCCATACCGACGCCGAACGCGGTGGCCGCGCCGAACACGACGCAAACCACGACGCAAACCGCCGAGGCGACTGCGGCAGCGAGCGCCCTGCTCGCTTCGACGCCGGAAACGGCTGCGCCCAAGAGACGGAAGTCGAAGCCCGGGGCCGCCGCCACGAGCAACGCCGCCCCGATCGGCACGACTGGATTCGGAGGACGCGAGTGATGCGCCGAGAATTCGCGGCCGCCGCCCTTCTGACGGTGGGGTGCTTGACGGGGACAGCGAACGCGCAGTCGAAGGAGGACATCGCGCGGGCCAACGATTTGTTCAACCAGGGCAAGGCGCTCCTCAAGGACGGCAGCGACGCGGACGCCTGCGCACGGTTCGCAGACAGCAAGCAGCTCGCGCCAGCCGTCGGCGTGACGCTCTACCTGGCGGACTGCCTACAACGCATCGGAAAGACCGCGAGCGCGTGGACGGAGTTTCGAAGCGCCGAGACCCTTGCGCGTCAGCGAAACGACAAACGCGCCGACCTCGCGCACCGTCGAGCGCAAGCCCTCGAGCCCACGCTCGATCGAATCACCATCCGCGTGTCGCCGGCTCTCGCTTCCGCGGCCGTTCAGGTCGCGTGCGACGGGAAGCCGGTGGCTTCGTCGGATTGGGGGGTCGCCTTGCCGGTCGATCCGGGCAACCACCTCGTTCTCGCGCGTGCAGGCGGATTGCTCCGAGCCTTCCAGACGCATGTCGACGACGGCACGCCGACCGCCTCGGTCGATATCGATGAACTCGGCGAAGACAAGCCCGTCGCGGCCGCGGCCACCCCCCGAAGCGAATTGGTCGACCCTCTCGAGTCGACGGCCCCGGCGTCCGAAGCGGCGACCCCTCATTCCGACAAGGCGCGCCTCTGGCTCTCGCTGGGGCTGGCGGGACTCGGCGTCGCGGGCATCGCCGTCGGGCTCGAGTACGGGGCCATCGCTCGGTCCGATCGCGACAAGTCGAACGCGGGGCCCTGCAATGCGGCGGACTTTTGCACGTCGCAGGGGCTCACCCTGCGCCACGACGCGATCAACGAAGCGCTCGTTTCGACGGTCGCGTTCGGAGCCGGCGTCGCGGCTCTGAGCGCGGGAGCGATCTTCATGTTCGTGGCTCCGCACGCCCCCAAGTCGAGTGCCGTGACCGTGACCCCCACGCCGGTAGCGGGGGGAGCGGCCGCGCTCGTCCAGGGCCGCTTCTGACAGTCGACCCCGCGAGCAGGGGAGTCACGACGGCTGCTCGGTCGAACCCCGGCCGGGCTCCGTTCCCTCGTACTGCGGCAGGTCGTCGAGAATCTCGAACCACTCGGCCTTCGACGTCGCGAAGATGTGCGCGACGGGCCGACGGGCGAGCGGAGTCTCCACTGTGCCGACGCGGAGGCGAACGGCGCCGATTCGGTCCGCCCGCCGGCTGTAGAGTGGCGAGCCGCAAAGGCTGCAGAACGAGCGCCACTTTCCCGGGGACGACTCGAAGTCCCTGATGCTCGCGGCCCCGGCCACGACGACGAAGTCAGCCGCCCGGACCTCGGCGTTGGCGCCGAACGCCGAGCCCTGCGCCCGACGGCACTGCGAGCAATGGCAGAGGACGATCGGACCAATCTCTCCCCTCACTTCGTAGCGAACCTCCCCGCATAGGCATCGTCCCTCGTGCATCGAAGCCTCCATCCGTCGTCGGCCTAGGTGACTTCGGCTCACGATGCCACCTAGGGCGACTAGAGCACGATGCTCGGTCGAGGGGCCGAGGGCATGGGCAGACTGTGCCAACCGCTTCGTTCTCGGATTCCGTTGTCATGCCCGCACGGCGGTGGCCAATCTCAACCCGCTGGAAGTGCTTCTGATTCCTTGGCGACGAGGATCGGCACTCTCCGTGCGATGAGGCTTGCCCGAGGGAGGCCACACGATGCGACGGTTTTCACTTCGTTCTACGCCCGGTTTTCTGGCACTCGCGGTTCTGAGCGCCCCGACCGGGTTAGGGGCCTGCAGCTCGGGCGCTTCTTCCAGCGTGATCCCGTCGGGACAGACCGCCTTCATCTCGGCGCCATTCGCCGGCCAGAGCGGCGGCGGCGGGCCGCAGGACAATAGCGGGGCTGCCGCGGGCGTCGCCGCGCCCGCTGCGGCTGCAACTGCCGGTGCGGGTCAGTCCACGACGCGCACGGTGCAGGAGACGGACCTCTATCGACTCGATGGAAACCGCCTCTACTACCTCAACTCCTACCGTGGACTCATGGTGTTCGACGTCACCAATGTCGATCAGCCAAAGTTCCTCGGCCGATCGGCGATCTACGGCACGCCCGTCGACATGATCGTCAATGGTGGGATTGCGACGGTCGTCGTGGGCGATTGGTACGGCACGCTGGACGACGGCAGCCCGTTTCACGGTTCGATCGTGCGGGGCCTCGACGCGACCGACCCGACCAACATCAAGGTCGTGGGCGACGCGAAGCTCGGCGGCTGGGTCCAAGAAGACCGCGTCGTCGGCAACGTGCTGTACGCCGTGAGCGAGGACTACGGGTGGAACTACGGCTGGGGGATCGACGTCGCAGGCCCTGGTGGTCTCGCGGGCGTGGCGGTCTCGGGGAGCGGCGGGTCGAGCGGGGCGAACGTGATCGTCTCGTCGGTGGACTTCGCGGGCGGGCAGGTCAAAGAGGTGGCCTCGCAGACCTACGCCGGTTACGGCGGCGTGTTCAACGTGACGTCCAACTCGATCATGCTCGCGCACCCGGACACCCCCACGGGGGATGCGGCCTACGTCGCGCCGACCAAGACCGACCTCGTGTATCTGGACATCTCGGATCCCGGCGGCAAGATCGTGCAGCGAGGCACGCTGCAGGTCGATGGCGTCATCGACACGAGCGGCGCCGACGAAGGCCGATGGGGCCTCGACTTCGCGGACGGCAAGACGGCGCACGTCGTCGGCTGCGCGAGCGGCCAGTACGGGTGCGGCGGAACGACGGGCGCGTACATCCTGGCCACCGGCGACTTCACGAACCCCAACGCCCCTGTGCTCGACAGCGAGCTCTCGATCCCCGCGACGGGATGGAGCGTGACGGCTCGATTCGACTCGGGCCGGATGTACCTCTCGCCGAACTCCGACAGCTACGCCGGCACGACGACGCCGCTGCAGGTCTATGACCTTTCGAACCCGACGGCACCGACCCTCGCGGGACAGACGCAGCTGCCGGGAACCGTCTGGCTCATGGTGCCTTCGGGCAATCAGCTCTTCGCGCTCGGCAGCAACGAGACTTCGAACTCGTCGCTCGTGGCCCTCAACTACCTGGACGTCACCAACGCCGCTTCACCGGCGCTCATCGGCACGTCTACGTTCGGCGACGGCTGGGCGTCGACGCCAGCGGCCGGCACGTTCAAGGCCTTCACGATGGACTCGACCCGAGGGCTCGTGGTCCTGCCCTTCAGCGGGTGGGACGCGTCCAACTCGGCCTACAACAACGGCGTCCAGCTCATCGAGTTCAGCCCGACGACCATCACAACGGCCGGCGCCGCTCATACGACCGGCTGGGTCGAGCGCGGCATCTTCGTGAATAACCGCATCGTGTCGCTGAGCGATCTGGCGCTTTCGGTCGTCGACTACTCGAACCCGCTGTCGCCGCAGGTGACCGCGTCGCTGACGCTCGCTCGCAGCATCGTGACGGCGCAGCCCTCCGGATCGACGATCGCGGAGATCTCGAGCGACTGGTGGGACAACGACGTGACCCACTCGGATGTTCGCATCCTCCCGGTCACGGACGCAGAAGAGAACAGCGACGAATCGAAGGCCGTCGACACGCCGGTCGCCGGAGTCGACGCGAACGTCTTCGCGAACGGCAGCCTCGACTACATCGTCACGAGCGTCCAGGTCACCGTCTCGTGCACGAAGGGCGCGCTCAGTACGGGCGCCGCCGCGCCGAGTGCGCCCGCGAACGCCGGGCTCCCGACGAACACGAACCCCGGGCTTCCCACGAAACCCGTGCCGCAGTGCTACGGCTGGCAAGAGCAAGTCCAGGTGGTCGATCTGTCGGGCGGGGGCGCAAAGCTTCGCGGGAAGATCGCGCTGCCGATGGACCCGAACGGCGGGGAGGAGGGGTGGGGGTGGTCCGGCTTCTACTACTACGACTGGTTCAACGGGGCGGACGTCGTGCAGGTCAACGGGAGCACCCTCGCGTTTCGCAGATGGGACCCGCAGTACGTCACCAGCGGCGGCAGCGTCACGTGGGTCGACGCGTCGAGCGATCTCTTCGTCGTCGATCTGTCGAATCCCGACGCCCCCAGCGTCGCATCGACCGTCATCACCGACGACCCGACCGGCTGGTGGGGCAACATGCGAGTCGTCGGAAGCACCCTCTACACGTCGCACTACGAGTGGGACTATGCCGACGACAGCAAGAGTGCCAAGGGCATCAAGGGGGCAGACGCCGGCGCGCAAGCGACCACCACGACTCCCGCGCAGCCGACGGCGCGCTATTACCTCGACCGCATCGATCTCAGTGACCTCAAACACCCCGCGATCGGTTCGAAGATCAACGTCCCCGGCGCGCTGGTCGGCGGATCGGAGTCGGACCCATCGATCCTCTACACGATCGACTACGCGTGGGACTCCGACACGACCAGGGACTTCCTCGACGTGGTTCAGGTTTCCGGCGGCCTAGCGTACCTCCAGAGCAAGACGACCCTCGACGGGTATGTCGGCAACGTCATCGTGCGCGGGACGACGGCGTACATGACCTCGCAGGTCTATGGCGACAAGATCCAGCAAGGGCAACCGGAGATGGAGCTGCACCAGATCGACCTCTCGAATCCGAAGGCTCCCGTCGATCGCGTGGCGAGCGGCAAGGGCGGATGGGGCTGGCTCCTCGACGTCCAGGGAGACCGCGCGATGGTCACCTCGGGATGGGGCGAGGACGGTCTCGACATCTATCGACTGAGCGCCAGCGCGCCCCCCGCCTACGATCAGTTCGTCCGTACCCGCGGCTGGTCGGTCAACTCGCTCGCGCGTCAGGGCAACCAGATCTTCCTGTCGAGCGGTTACTGGGGCGTGCAGGCGGTGACGCTCCAGTAGCGTCCGGGCTCGTTCGATTCGATCGGCCGGTGTAGAATCGACGAGATCGAGGCAAGTCATGCTCTATCGAAAGCTCCCGTCAAGTCCTCCCCGCCTCCTGCTCCGCATCGTGGTCACGGCGGGGACTGGAGCGCTTCTCGGGGTCGCCGCCTGCGGTTCCGATTCGTCGGTGGGAACGACGGTGTCGCCCGGACCGGACGCCACGGACGCGCCGTCCACGGGCGACGACGGGTCGACCGTGATGGGAGTCATGGTCGGGATGCCCACGGGTGTAGTACCCGACGTCCCGGACGCCCGAGGAGACGCGGAGGACGCCGCCGTCGGAATGCCCATGGGCGTCATCGTGGGCCTCGTCCCCCGCGGGGACGCTGGAGGAGACGCGGCAGCGAGCGCGGGCAATGACGCCGGGGCGTCGGACGGGGCAATCAACGACGCCGCGGACGAAGAGCGCTTCTGCTGCGGCATCGTCGTCCACCCCTAGATTCCCCCGCGACGACGACCAGGAGCGAACTCGTGAAAGTGGCGTTCGAGCTCGAATGGATGGGCGGCGCCGCCGAACATCACTTCCGCAAGGCACGCCCTGGGGTCGACCTGCTGCCGTGGGGCTCCGTCGACCCGTCGGAGTACGCGCCTGCCGCGGTCGATCAGGCGCGCACCTCGTGGACCGAGGTCGCGATCAACGAGTATCGCGCCGTTGCGTCGTTCTCCGAGGTGCTCCGGGCGCTGGTCGACGTGAAGGCCCCGCTCGACCTGCTCGGAATGACCAGCGACTTCCTGGCCGACGAGTGCTCGCACGTGGAGCTGGCGAGTCGGATGGCCATGGAGCTCGGAGGCGCCGCGCCGCGCGAGGTCGACTTCGATCGCTTCACCGCGCGGCCGCGTGGCCTGACGCCGATGCAGCGCGCCAACGAGCTCGTACTCCGGGTGGGCTGCATCGCCGAGGCCTTCAGCGGCGGCACGGCCACGGTGAGCTACGCCTCGACGACGCACCCGCTCCCGCGCGCCGTCTACGAGACGATCCTGCGGGACGAGGCGCACCACAGACGGCTCGGAGGGCTCTACTTCGAGTGGGCGCTGTCGCGCATCGACGACGACGAGCTGCACCGCCTCGGCCGGGTGCTGCTGGGCGGCCTTCGCGGACTCGCGCCGTTCTGGAAGTCGCAAGTCGCGCGGGCGGAGGCGCCGCGGCCGTGGCCCGAAGAGGATCTCAAGGCGCTCGGGTGGCTCGGCCCCTCGAAGTTCGCGCCGATCGCGAAAGAGGTGGTCGTGCGCGACATCCTCGACCCGCTCGCAACGATCGGGATTGCGATCACGGCCGAGGAGCGAGCGAGCCTTCTCGGCGCGGAGTAGCGCCGCTAGAGGTCGTATCCCTTCTCGAGCAGCATCTTCGACAGGGGAGTCGCCGCGCCTAGTTCTGGCCTGCAATTCCAGGGACGGGCATGCTGGCGATCTTGTAAAGCGCGCCTCCGCCCATCGGCGGCGCGCCCGACAGAGTGGCCTGCGTGCGGGCGGTGACGAAGAGCGTCCTCTGGTCGGTACCGCCGAAGGCGCAGTTGGTCACGATCAGGCCCCCGACGGAGATGGTCCCGAGATGCTGGCCGGCGGGATTGTAGACAGCCAGGCCGCTGATCGTGCCGACGTACACGTTGCCGCCAGCGTCGACGCACATGCTGTCGGCAATCGTCGCTCCCGTGGCAAATGTCGTCTTGCCACTGAGGGACCCATCGGCCGCTACATCGAACTTCGCGACCTCCCCGGTCAGCGTGTACGAGACGTACAGCGTCGTTTCATCGGGCGACAGGTTGACGCCGTTCGGTCCGTTCGTCGTGCTGTCCTCGAGGTGCAAGACGCCGTCCGTGGTCAAACGGTAGACTCCCTGCGCGCCGCTGAGGGGCAGAGTCAGCGTCGGAAAGCCCTGCGTATTGCTCGCGAACGTCGGATCGGTGAAGTAGAGGATCCCGTCCGAGCGGGACGTGATGTCGTCGGGCGTGTTGATCTCTTGGCCCTCATAACAGGTTCCGCCGCTGGTCCCGCTGCTCGAGCCCGCATCGGCTGTGCTGCTGATCGCGCCGTCGATGGCGCCGTCGTCGGTCCCGCCACCGGTCGCTCCGTCGTCGGTCGCTCCGTCGTTGGTCGCGCCGTCCGTCGCGCCGTCCAGCGCGCCGTCCGTCGCGCCGTCCGTCGCGCCGTCCAGCGCGCCGTCGGTCGCTGCGTCGCCCCCGCCGTCCACTGCGGCGTCCGTCGCGCCGTCGCTCGCGGCGTCCACTTCACCGTCCGTCGCGGCCCCCGTCTCGCCGTCCCTTGCCCCGTCCGCCTCACCGTCCGTCTCGGCGTCGCTGCCGCCGCCGGTCCCGCTGTCTTGCGAGCAGGGCGCCAGCGTCTGCATGGTGTTCGTGGCGGAGAGACGCCAGACGTCCCTCGACAGGAATCCGGCCGCGATGATGTTCCCTTGGGGGTCGAGCCCGAGGCCGTCGGCGTTGCCGGCGGGTTGAAGCAGGACGTCGAAGGTGTTCGGCAACGTGAGGCGATAGATGGCACCCCCGACCTTGGCGCCCTGGGGCGCATTGATGTCCGTGAAATAGAGGACGCTCTTCTTCGGATCCCAGACGGGCCCTTCGGTGAAATAGAACTGAGTGCTTATCGGAACGGCGGCGCCGATTTCCGCGAACTTGAGCGGGGGGTAGCCCGCGTCCGGCATTGCCGCGGCATCGGTTGCGGTGCTCGCATCCGGCCCGGCACCGGCTTGTTCGGAGCTGCTGCTGCACGCCTGAGCGGCCGCTACGCAAATCACGCAAGCGAGAGGTCCTCCCGCCGAACGCACGCCCATTGACGGTCCCTCCGATTGGGCCACGCGATCGACGCGGCCCAACCCCACCTTGGCTTTCGTCCGAGCGAACCAAGACGTCAATCAAAAACGGATGAAACCGTCCTGATACCGTCCTGACGAACGCTGCAAACGGCGCACGTCAATCACCTGTGATCGATAGCAGCACCGTGATCTTTTGTGCGCGCTGAGTACACTCTTGCATCTATGACGTCGATGATTGCGGTACGGACCGGACTCCTTCGCCTCGTGGCCGCGGGTGCCGCGATCGTCGCGTGGGGCTGCGGATCGGCAGACAGTGGCGCGAGCACTCCCGAAAAGCCTGCCGACGCCTCGACCCCGGATGGTGGATTCGTCTACGCGGAGGCGGGGACGTTCTACGAAGATGGCGGCGGGGGCGAGGCCGACATCGCGTACTCGGTCACCCTGGTCTCCGACGAATTCACCGTCGCAGCCGGAGCCGAAGTCTTCAAATGCCAGGACTTCGCGAATCCGTTTCACGGCCAGCAAGTCGACGTGATCAAACACGAGAGCCACATGCCCCTCGGCTCCCACCACGTGCTGCTCTTCTTCAAGACGGGCGCGACCGACGATGGGCTTCAGGACTGCTCCGGACTGGAGGCGTATCCCTTTCAGTACGTCGCGCAGGCTCCGAACTTCTCGATGACGTATCCCCCCGGAATCGGCGCGACCATCCCGACGTCGATCGGCTTCCGGATGAACATGCACTACCTGAATACCGGGCCGACCCCGATTCACGGACAAGACAGGATCACGATGTACGTGGCCAAGTCCGGCGTCGTGACGCAGCACGCGGGGACGATATTTTATTCGCAAGCCACGATCCAGATCCCGGCCACGGACAAGCCATACACGTCGACGACGTCGTGCAACGTCTCGCAGGACGTGAACCTCCTCAGCGCCGACAGTCACATGCATCGGCGAGCCACGGACTTCGTGGCCACGGCCAATGGACAGACGCTCTACCAGACGACCGCCTGGTCCGACCCGGTCCTCTCGGTCTACTCGCCGCCGATCCACCTGTCGTCCGGGACGCCGATCACCTGGTCGTGCACCTACGTGAACGAGACGGCCAGCCCGCTCACCTTCGGCGAGTCCGCGGCAACCAACGTCATGTGCATCTATCAGGGAACCTTCTATCCCGTCGCCGACGTGAACAATCCGATCCTCAACTGCGTGGAGTGAAGGTCGGACGCCGCACGCCGGACCTCCCGGGTGAGCGCCCGGCGCGGCGTGCCCGTCGCACTGGGCCGGCGTGAAAGACCGTTCCGCGTTCATTGGACATGTCCGCCACGCCGGGAAAACGGCCGGCTGGCGTTGACCGTCGTCGAGCGCCTCGCGCATACTTCCGTCGCTGAATGGCTTCTGCGAGGAGGGACCGTGCCTAGGACATTCGCCATGACGATGGCTCTGGCCGTAGCCGCTTTTGCCGGGGCTTGCTCCTCTTCGAGCGGTGGTGGCCCCACCGTCGTGGACGCCAGCACGGTCGACGTCGAGAGCCAGGTCGAGTCCGATGCGACCGCCAGCGACGCGAGCGAAGAAGACGTGGAGATCAGTCCGGTAGACACATGCTCCGAATCGCAGCTCGCATTTGCCACCAGCATGGCGTGCGGTCAGTGCGTGGCGCAGAACTGCGCGGCGCTGCTGCGCTCGTGCACGAATTGCATCCTGTGCATGCAGCAGCTGTCCACGTGCCCGGCATGCACTTCGATGTGCTTCGGCGGCGGCACTGGAATGCCCCCCATCGATTCCGGGCTGTAAACGCCGACGGGGGCGGCAATCCCGCGGTGCCAACTTACACGCTTCTGGTGCGGGGCGGCACAGGTGTGGTCTTCGCAGGCGATGCAGGACGGGACCTCGCTAGCCCCGCGCTGGGTGCAATGCCCTGCAGATGCTCTAAGGTGTTGCGCGCGCGCAACGTGACGGAGTGACCGGGGAGAGGGGCGCGTCGTTTGGAAATCGACGAGGATACGAAGGCTGCGCAGGACTTCCGCGATGAGGCCGCCTCGGGAACCCGCGTCCCATTGGCGGACGTCGCGAAAGCCGGCAGCTACGCGGGCAATTCCTCGGCAGAGGCGGACCCCGGTGCTCTCTTTCCGGTCATCGGACTCGGCGCATCGGCGGGCGGACTGGAGGCGCTTCGGCGGCTCCTGGGTCTGCTCCCCACGGATATGGGCGCCGCCCTCGTGGTGATCCAGCACCTCGACCCCGACCGACCCAGCTTGCTGCCCAGCGTCCTCGCCGGCACGACCCGGCTGGTCGTCGTCGAGGCTGCGAGCGGGATGCGAGTGGAACCCAATCGCATCTACGTGATCCCGCCGGGGGCGGACCTGAGCATCCACGGAGGGGTCCTGACGCTAGGCCCTCGCAGAGTGACGCGCAGGCTGCACCTGCCGATCGATTCGTTCTTCCGTGCGCTGGCGGCGGATCGGCGTCGCCAGGCGATCGGCGTCGTCCTGTCAGGATCCGGCGCGGACGGCACCGAAGGCCTGCGCGCCATCAAGGCCGAGGGGGGAGTCGCCATCGCTCAGTCTCCGGAGTCGGCGCAGTTTCGCAGCATGCCGGAGAGCGCGCTCGCGGCCGGCGTCGTCGATTTCGCGGCTCCGCCCGAGGGTATTGCGCACGAGATCGAGCGACTCGCCGGGCACCCCTACCTCGTCGGGCCGCCGCTCGCCGAGATCGCCGAGATCGGGAGCGACCGCGTCGACGACGAGACGGGCCTCGACTCCGTGCTCGGGATTGTTCGCCTCGAGTCGGGCATCGACTTCAGCGGCTACAAGCGCGCCACGGTCCAGCGTCGGGTCGAACGGCGCATGGCGCTGCGGCGAAGCACGTCTCTGACCGAGTACGCGGAGGCCCTGCGCAGCGACTCCGTCGAAGTGCGGTCGATGGCGAGAGACATGCTCATCCACGTGACCGCCTTCTTCCGCGACCCGGAGGCCTTCGAGGCTCTCGCGGAGCACGTCTTCCGGGAGCTCGTGAGGCGAAGGTCGGAAGGCTCCTCGATCCGTATATGGGTTCCGGGCTGCTCGACTGGCGAAGAAGTCTACAGCGTCGCCATCTGCTTGCTCGAGGCGCTCGATGACGGGAGGCACTCGTTCTCCGTCAAGATCTTCGGCTCGGACCTGTCCGAAGAGGCCGTGGACGCAGCGCGTGCCGGCTTCTACTCGGACTCGGCGCTCTCCGAGGTGTCGCCGGCGCGGCTGGCGCGGTTCTTCGATCGCGTCGAAGGCGGGTACCGCATCGGCAAGCGCATCCGCGACCTCTGCGTCTTCGTCCGACACGATCTCACGCGGGACCCGCCCTTCGCGAAGCTCGATCTGATCTGCTGTCGCAACGTGCTCATCTACCTGGACGCCGATCTGCAGCGACGGATCGTCCCGATGCTGCATTTCTGTATCGGCCAACCGGGGTACCTCTTTCTCGGGCAGAGCGAGGCGATCAGCGCCTTTCGCGATCTGTTCGCGCCGCTGGACAAGGAGAACCGCCTCTTCATCAAGACGGGCGAGAGCCCACGGGTCTCGCGCCCGCTCACGTCGGGGCGCGAGTTGGATGGCCCGCTCGCCGGATTCCGCCTTCGAGCGGCCGCTGTCGACCCGGGAGGCGCAGCGACAGGCCGATTACTTGCTGCTGGCCCGGTTCGCGCCCCCTGGCGTCCTCGTGAACGAGCGCATGGAGATCATCCAGTTCCGGGGACGCACTGGCGCGTATCTCGAGCCGCCTCCGGGACAGCCGGACGCCCACGTTCTGCGGATGGCACGCGAGGGACTCGCCGCCCCTCTGCAGGACGCGTTCGAGCGAGCCAGGGCGCAGTCCGTGACCGTGCGTCAGAGGAATCTGCGCATGGAGACGGACGCCGGGACCCGATCGATCGACCTGGAGGTCGTACCGCTGGCGAACCTCTCGGGCGCCTCGGAACGCTTCTTCCTGATCCTGTTCCACGAGCTGAACGAAGGCGACGTCGCGACCGCGGCGAGCCGTGCTGCCGAGCTACCGCCACGCGACGTCGACGAGATTCTCGCGGCTCCGGGGAGAACTCATCGCGACCAAAGACTATGTCCGATCGATCGTCGCCGAACACCAGGGGACGACCGACGAGGTGGCCGCCGCCAACGAGGAGCTGATCGCCACCAACGAGGAGCTGCAGAGCACGAACGAAGAGCTGCAGAGCGCCAAGGAGGAGCTGCAATCGACCAACGAGGAGCTCAACACCGTCAACGATGAACTCAGGGATCGCAACGAAGATCTCGACCAGATTGCCAGCGACCTCGCGAACGTGCTCGCGAGCGTCGATATCCCCGTGATCATCGTCGACATGAACCTGCGGGTGCGCCGTTTCACGCCCACGGTACGCACGATCGCGGGCTTCATTCCCGAGGACGTCGGCCGCCCGTTCGACGACCTGAAGCTCAGGGTCAAGGTGGACGATCTGCCCGAGAGGGTGCGAGGGGTCATTCGCGATCTCGTGGCCAGGGAATGGGAAGTGGAGGGGCCGGACGGCCGGTGGTTTCGGCTGCAGATCCGGCCTTACCGTACGACCGACCATCGCCTCGACGGGGCCGTTCTGGCGTTCGTCGACGTGAACACCATCAAGCAGGCTCTCAGGGATGCCGAGCTCGCGCGCGACTACGCCAAGGGCATCGTGGAGACGGTGACGATGGCCCTCGTCGTACTCGACCATCGCGCGAGGATAATGTCCGCCAACTACGCCTTCTACCAGCTCTTCAAGCTGCGCCCGAGCGACGTCGAGGATCGAAGCTTCCACGCGATCGGCACGGGCTGGGAAGGTCCTGGCGCGAGCGTCACGGAGGCGATGACCGGCGGCGCGCCCTTCACCGGCCTCGAGGTGGTCGGCGCGTTCCCCTGGATCGGACGCAAGGTCTTGTCCCTTTCTGGCCGCTCGATCACGGGGGGCAGCGCGCCGATGACGCTGGTCGCCATCGACGACATCACCGCTCTTCGCGCGCTCGAGGAACAGCGCGCGCAGCTCCTCGACTCGGAGAAGCGGGCGAGGGTCGATGCCGAACAGGCCAATCGCGCCAAGGATCTCTTCCTTGCGACGCTCTCGCACGAGCTTCGCACCCCCCTCAGCAGCATGCTCCTGGAGGCGCAGGTCCTCGGGCGCACGGCGGGCGAGGACCCGAGGGTCCAGCGATCGAGCGCGTCGATTGAACGGGCGGCCAGGGCCCAGGCGCGCCTCATCGACGACCTGCTCGACGTGTCGCGCATCGTCTCGGGCAAGCTCCTCCTCGATCTGCGCGGCGTCGGCTTGAAAGAGATCGTCCAGAGCTCCGTCGACATGGCCCTGCCCGCAGCGGAGGCAAAGTCTCTCGCGCTCGATCTGGCGATATCCGGCGACTTCGTGGCGACGGTCTACGGCGACGCCGTCCGTCTGCAACAGGTCATGGGCAATCTGCTGGCGAATGCCATCAAGTTCACGCCCCAGGGCGGTCGCATCTGGGTGCGCCTCGAGCGAGCCGGCGCGCGCGCTCACGTCACGGTCACCGATACCGGCATGGGCATTCGCGCCGCACTGCTGCCTCAGCTCTTCTCGAAGTTCGTCCAGGCGGACAGTTCGGTCACACGGGCGCACGGAGGCCTCGGGCTGGGGCTGGCGATCGTGCGCCACCTGGTCGAGGCCCACGGCGGTCAGGTCTTCGCGGAGAGCCCCGGTGAGGGCAAGGGCGCGACGTTCCGTGTTGCCCTTCCGATCGGAGCGGGGGGCCTTGGGTCGCAAGACGGTGACTTCGGAGCGATCGCGCGCGACATCTCGGGCGTGCGCGTGCTCCTCGTCGAGGACAACGACGACACCCGCACCTCGTGCGCCGCGATGCTGGTGGAGCTCGGTGCCAACGTGCGCGTGACGGCGTCCACGATTGGGGGGCTGGCTGCCATGGCGGACTTTCGTCCGGAGGTGATCCTGAGCGACGTCGCGATGCCCGGCGAAGACGGCTACAGTTTCATCCGGCAGGTGCGGCGCCTTCCGTCGGAGCGTGGGGGTCGCGTGCCGGCTGCGGCCCTCACCGCCCTGGCGAGTGACGACGACAAGCAGCGCGCGAAGGACGCCGGATTTCAAATCCACGTCGCGAAGCCCGTCGATGCCGCGCGGCTAGCCGCGACCGTTCGAGCCCTGGCGGCGATGACGGAGGAGGCGTAGCGCGCTCAGGGAGTTGGGCAGGTACTCGAGCACGTGGCCTGACTCGTCGAATGCGCATTGCTCGCGCAGCAGTGAAGGCCGGCGCAGCACTCGGTGTTCAGACACGAGCCGCCGCTCTGGGCGCAGGTGGCGTTGGCGCACACCACCGCCGGGTTGCTGTCGTCGGGACAGGCTACGTTGGAAGCCGCGCTCACGCAGCTGCCCGTGCAGTGGTCGCAGCAGCGGTCCCCCGACGGGCATACGCTCGCACCGCACTGCGTGTTCCCCGCGTCTTGACTCCCGGGTGGGCAGAGGACGGTGACGCACGCGCCGTTTTCGCATTCAAAGTGGGCACAGGCCACGGTGCCGTTCCCGCACTGCGCGCAGATCTGCGGCAGAGCGCCCTTGCAGTCGGTCGCCTGCTGACAGCTGCCGGCGTCGCCCGGAGGACCACCGTAGCTCGTGCCGCCTTCGCCGGCCCCGGCGTCGCGGGCGCCGCTCGAGGAGCCACTGCTGGCGACGCCGCCGCTGGAGCTGCTCGCACCTCCACTGCTCAGGCGACGCCCACCCTTCGCAGGCCGGGAGTTCCCATCGGGACACTCTCGCGCGTTAATCCATCGACCACCCACCGAGGGACCTCATGAAACTTCGCCACGGCTTCTTCATCATCCTCGCGGGCTGCGGAGGCGGCTCGACCCCCGCGACTGCTACGGGCCTCGATGCTTCGTTGGACTCCGCGATCCCGAGGGACGGGGCCGCATCCGACGCGGCGACGCCCGACGACGTGGCGGCCGTGGACGTGGCGGCGACCGGTGACGCGGCGTTTGACGACGCGGGGACCGACGCCGGCCCTCCGTGCAACACGATCGCGAACGACGCGCCCGTCGTGAACACGACCGAGATCGCCGCCGATCCGCCCGCGCCCCAGGGCGGGACGATCGCGGACGGAACGTACTGGGCGACAGCCCTCGATATCTACACGGGCCCGACGGGGCCAGCGGGCGTGACGGGCACGTCGCAGATGACCACGCTCATTCAAGGGGAGACCGTGCAGATCGTGAGCTCCGGTCAGCCGACCCGGCGCACAGTGACCCTGACGACCGCCGACGCGAGCTTCACCTCCGTCGACACGTGCCCCGACTCGCAAATGTCGCAAGGAGCCTACACGGCGACGACCACGACGTTGACGATCTTCCTACCGGGAGGGACCGACGATGCGGGACCGCGCACCGTCGTCGAGACGCTGACCAAGCAGTGACCACGATCTCTGCGGGCTTGCACACCGCGGAACACATTGCCGCGCAATCCGCGTTGGACGCCTAGACCCTCGGAGGATGGGTGCAGAGAACGATGTGGAAACAACAATCGCGCAATCGTGAAAAATTGGCTTCGCACACCGCTCGCCATCGTACGCTTATTGACGGTGGGGCCTGGGTGGCCGCCCGGAGAAAGGGGGAAGAGGGTCGAGGTGCTGCTGGCGGTCAAAGGAGAGTCATCGTCTTGGCAAGGCACCTCGCGGTACGAGGTGCTTCGCTTCATCGGGCGCGGCGGGATGGGCGCCGTCTACGAAGCCCACGATCGCGAACGCGACCGGCGAGTCGCCGTCAAGACGCTGCTCCGATTCGACCCGCGCGCGCTCTACCTCTTCAAGCAGGAGTTTCGCACACTCGCCAATCTGCTCCATCCCAACCTCGTGCGCCTCTACGACCTCGTGGCGTCCGAATCCGAGGGCGTGTTCTTCACGATGGAGCTCGTGTCGGGTCGCAACTTTTGCGACTACGTGTGGAGGCCCGAGGCGCTCGCGGCCACGGATGATTCGCGCGCCACCGTCGTCGGGCCACGGGGTCGCGCCGCCACCGACGAGAGCGGGAAGGTCCCGGTGGACCGCGGTTCTCCCCCCGAGGCCGACGGGCGCCGGACGACCCCGGCGGACATCGGCCGTCTCCGCGACGCGCTCCGCCAGCTGGTCGAAGGGGTGCACGCGGCGCACGTGGCCGGCAAGGTGCACCGCGACATCAAGCCGTCGAACGTCCTCGTGGACGACGACGGACGGGTCGTGTTGCTCGACTTCGGGGTCGCCGCCGAACTCTCGCGCGCCTTCGACCGCCGGCAGCTCGAGTCGCACGTCGTCGGGACACCGACGTACATGGCGCCGGAGCAGGCCCTCGAAGAGACGCCGAAACCCGCCAGTGATTGGTACAGCGTGGGCGCGCTCGTCTACGAGGCGCTCGTCGGCAAACCGCCGTTCTCCGGCGACGGCACGGATGCCCTCTATCGGAAGGCCGTGCTCGATCCTCCCGCGCCGTCCGAGCTGGTCGACGGCGTTCCGGTCGATCTGAACGCCCTCTGCTGCAATCTCCTGCGGCGCGAGCCCGGCGAGCGGCCAAATGGACGAAGAGTCCTGCGGCGCCTCGGCGTCGAGACCCGCCGCCTCAGTCCGACCCCGATCGCCGGCTTCTCGCCGAACACGGCGCTCGTCGGTCGGAGCGCTGAGCTTCGCGCGCTCCACCTCGCCTATGTGAGGATGCGTACCGGCGGAGCCGTGCTCACGCGGGTGCGGGGGGCGTCCGGAGTCGGCAAGTCCGCGCTGGTTCAGACGTTCCTGGATGGCGTCGTGAACCGCAACGACGCCGTCGTCCTCCGCGGACGCGCCTACGAGCGGGAGTCGATCGCGTACAAGGCAGCCGACGGCGTCCTCGACGCGCTGAGCCAGTGCCTGGTCGCGTTCGAGAAGCGCGGCGAGATCGTCTCGCTGCCCGGCGACGCATGGGCGCTCGCGCACCTCTTTCCGGTGTTGAAGAGGGCCCCGGGAATCCCGGCGGAACGAGCGGACGACGGCGATGACCCGCTCGCGCTCCGCCAGCGGGCCTTCGGGGCCCTCCGCGACATCCTGTGGCAGCTCGCGCGGCTCGGCCCGACCGTCCTGCACCTCGACGACGTGCAGTGGGGCGACGTCGATAGCGCGATGCTCTTGCTGGAGGTGCTGAGGCCGCCCGCCCCGCCGCCCATCCTGGTCATCCTTGGCTACAGGGATGACCCGGGCTGCGAGGACGGCCCGTTCCTTCGTTGCCTCAACGATCGCGCGCTCGATGGATCCGACCTGCGGGACATCCCGGTCAATCCGCTCACCCCGGACGAGGCGCGCCTCCTCGCGCTGAACGTGCTCGACGCGGACGACGAGGCCGCGCAGCGAGTGGCCGAGGCCATCGCGTACGGCTCGGGGGGCAACGCCCTCTTCGTCGAGGACCTGGCGCGCAGCGCCAAAGAGCAAGGATTGAGGGCGGACGCCGACGCGTTCGTCGCCGACGCCGGTCCGACGCTCGAAGAAATGATTCGCAGGCGCGTCGCACGGCTCGACGACGGCGCGAGGTGTCTCCTCGAGCTCGCCTCGGTTCACGGACAACCCATCCGGATGTCGACTCTGTCGTCCGCCGCAGGCGGAGACCGACTCGACTCCCAGATAGGCGACCTCCGGGAGCGCCGCTTCGTTCGCATCGGGATGCGCGACGGGCGCGAGGCCGTGGAGGCCGCCCACGACCGCATCCGCCAGGCCGTCGTCGCGAACCTTTCACCGGACTTGCTCGGGCCCGCCACCGCCAGCTCGCCGTCGCCTGCGAGCTGGAGCACGACATCGATCCCGAAGCCATCGTCGGCCACTGGTTCGAGGCAGGCGAGTCCGAACAGGCCGCCAAGCACGCCGAGCGCGCCGCCGAGCGCGCATCGGACAAGCTCGCGTTCGACCGTGCGACGCAGCTGTACCGCCTGACGCTCAGCGCCCTTCCTGCCGAGTCTCTCGACGCGACTCGCGTCCGAAGGCGTCTCGCCGAGGCGCTCAGCTTCGTGGGCCGTGGCGCCGAAGCTGCGCGGATGTACCTCGAAGAAGCCCGCTCCGCGCCCGAACACGAGCGGACGTCGCTCGAGCGAGCGGCCGCGAGTCAGCTCCTCTTCTGTGGCCAGATCGACGAGGGGACGCGCATCCTCCGCCGCATTCTGGCCCGCAGCGGACGCGGCGCGCCGAGGTCGGCGTGGACCGCCGTTGCCTGGTTCATCTTTTACAGCGCCTGGCTGCGCATCATCGGATTGCGCGTCGTCCCGCGACCGCCCGACGAGCTGCCGCGAAGGACGCGCGATCACATCGAGGTCATGTACGCCACGGCGGCGGGGCTCGCGCTCGTCGACGTCATGATCGGCGCAAGCCTGGTCGTCCGCTTCCTGACCGTCGCCTTGCGTACCCGACACCGGTTCGCGATCGCCTCGGGAGCGCTCCTCCGTGCGGGGCAGCTCGCGACGATCGGCGGCCAGGAGACCGAAGAGGAACGCGCGCTCGTGGAGCTCGCGGACCGTCTCACGGACGCAGGCGTCGGTCTTGCGCCCTCCGCGCAGTCCACACGCGCGACGCACGCGCTCCGCGCCTTCCTTCGCGGCCGATGGCGAGAGGCGTACGAGCTCTGCGAAAGCGCCTACACCACGTTGCCGACCTCCCGCGGTATCTGGGCGATGCATGCCCTCGCGGTCTACGGCGAGTTCGCCCTCGTCTATCTCGGCGAGCCCCAGGAGCTGGCACGGCGACTACCGGATCAGCTCTCCGACGCCGAGCAGCGGGGCGACGTCCTGAAGATCGTGAACCTGAGCGTGGGCGTGGCGCCCTTCGTGCTCCTCGCCAAAGACGAGCCGGCGAACGCGCGACGGAGCATCGCCGGCGCGTTCGCTCGGTGGCCGGAACCAGGCTTCCTGATTCCGCACTGGCGGGCGTTGATCGCGCAGGTGGATATCGATCTGTACGAAGGGTCGGGCGCGGGCGCCCACGCACGGATAACCCGCGAAGCGGCGGCGATCCGGCGGAGCTGTTTCACCCTCGGGCAATACATGCGCGCGGTCACGCACTTTGCTCGGGCGCGCAGCGCGATCGCGGCGTCCTTCGAGGTGCCCGAATCGAAGAAGGCGCACCTTCGGTCGGCCGATCGCATCGCGCGGAGTCTCGAGTCCGAGGGCCTCCCGTGGACGTCGGTGCTCACGTCGATGACCCAAGCTTCGCTCTCCAACGCGAAAGGCGACGCGGAGGCCGCGGCGCGCCACTTGCGGACGGCCATCGAGCGAGCCGACGCCGCGAACATGGCGCTTCACGCTGCCGCGGCCCGCTACACGCTGGCGAGGCTCCTCGGACCCGACGAAGGGGCGGCCGTGAGGAAAGACGCCGAGGAGGCGATGCGCGCGAGAGACGTGCGGGCGCCGCAGCGGTTCGTCGGGATGCTGCTGCCAGGACGTTGGTAGCGCCCGGTCGATTCACGCGACGAGTTGGGTTAGAGGAAGCGAGATGCGGACGAACCTCCTGCTCTTGTTCGTGCTCTCGCTGATCATGGGCTGCTCGAAGCCGAGCGCGATCCCGTCCGGGGACCACGAAGAGAAGGTCGCACCCCCATCGGAGGCCCGGGGCCTCGGCGAGGTCATGGTGCAGGTGGGGCGGCGCTTCGAGATGGCGGGACGGGCGGCTTCGGCGAACCGCTTCGAGCTCGCGGCATTCGAGGCCGGTGAACTCGGAGAGGCGTTCGCGAACGACGTCCCACGCGCGAGCCTACCCAAGGAGGGCCCGACGGCGCAGATCCCCGCGCTGGCCAGGGCCTTCCTCCTCGCGATCCCGCCGGAGCTGACGAGGGCCGCGGCCTCGAAGAACCAGGCCGCGTTCGCCACCGCCTTTCAGCATGCAGCGGCGATGTGCAACGCCTGCCACCAGTCGGCGGCGAAGGGCTTCATCCAGGTTCCGTCGGTACCGGGTCAATCCGTTCCCGTGCTCGACCCGCTCGCCCCCCCGAATGCGACGGGCCGGATCGCGCCATCGAGCTCGGAGCTCGATGCGCGCGCGCCCTGACGGATCCCTTCAGAAACAGGGGCCCAGGATGGTGTGGCACTCTTTCGGACACAGCGCGAAGGCGCAGCTGGCAGCCGCGAAGAGCTTCTCGTTCGCGCGCGGGTCCTTGGTGCAGGCTTGGAAGCACAGCGGCTCCATGGCGTGGAATCCGCCGAGGCACGTCAGGTCGCATTTGCCTTGTTCGACGCACGCCGGTGAGTCGAGACACTCACTCGTCAGGGTCCCGCACCGCTCCTCGGCGCAGGCGAGGCACTCGTTCATCTCGCCGGCATCGGGTCCTTGCATTCCGGCGTCGTGGGTGCCGCCCCCGGCGTCGTGGCCCCCGACCCCGGCGTCTTCGGTTCCCACTCCCGCGTCTTCGGCTCCGGTGCCGGCGTCGTCGTCTCCGAGACTTGCGTCGTCGCTCCCGAGCCCGCCGTCCTTGGTTCCGAGCCCGCCGTCCTTGGTTCCGAGGCCCCCGTCGTCCTTGGTGCCTACGCCGGAGTCGTCAGGCTTGGTCCCCAGGCCTCCGTCCACCTCGTCGGGCGCCGCGGCCGGCGTGTCCTCGGGGGCCTCGCTGCCCGTATCGACGGACCTGCACCCGGATGCGACGAAGATCACCGCGACGAGGGCCGGCGCCAAGCGAAGCGCCTGATGCAATGGGTATTGGCTCGTCATTGGATCATTTGCCTTTCGCAGACACTCGTACCAACAATGCCATATTAGCAAGTGCCCGGCGAAATTCACGATATATTTGCGAGGATCTCGACATCGCACTCGAGCCTTCTACGCAAAGCTGCCGACGTCGCGGACATGCGCATCGAGGCACGGCGGCCATGCGGCCGCGTCGGTTCGGAGGCGACTCTGGGCGCACATCTCGTCATCATCACGCAGCGCATGCTCCGCCCCTGGGAGCCGCGAGAAATGCTCGGAAAGAGGCACCCTGACGCGCGAGGGAGGCTCGCCCACCAACTTGCGGCGGCGCGGGGCCGCGAGCCCGGAGCCGCTCCTCGGGCCGCTCTTGCGGGCCATGAAGTCCCCGCGGTGTCCGCTCGGGGTAAGGAACGCGAAGCTCTGGGGGTACGAAGTCGCTGCGCGGTCCTGGCGTCAATCGGGCAACATAATTTCGTTTTAGGCGCCTTCGCGAGTCGTGATTCCGGCCTTGGTGGAAATGACGGAGCGCATGGAGGGCTTCCGCCGCGCCGCAGCAACTACAACGTTTCCGACCGATTCGCTCAGTTGTGGATGCGATTCGAGCGTGCGCGCGCGAGCGCGAGCCGCCGCCCGAGCGCTTGCCACGCCCTTCCTACGATGATGCCGCCGTTATTCTCGACGTCCAGGAGAGCCGTTTGCCCGAGCATGGTGAGCGCCTCCTCGGCGTTCGAGCCGCTATTCCAGTAGATGACGATGGGACCGTTGGGGCCCGACGCGCTCGGGCTTCCCGACCAGAAGTCCCAGGTCATCGACGTACCCCCAACGGCGACGGTCCTCGTCCCGCTCGCCATCGTGGGGCACGAGCCGCTCACGCTGGGGAGCATCGTCGGCGTCACGCCCGTGGGGGCGCGACCTGCATCGGAGCTCGCACCGACTGCGTTGCTCGAAGGTCCGCCGTAGACCCCCGTGCCGTCGAACCCGACATCGGGCAGCGTCGTCGTGTCGAAGCTGCCGATGATTCCCGTGCCGAGCTCGCCGTAGCCGTTGGTCCCCCAGCACTCGACCGCTCCCGTCGCGTGGAGCACGCACGTGTGAGTCTGCCCCGCTCCGAGGCTGACCCCGTCCGTCACGGGCACAATCGTGCTGACCGTTGGAGTCGATCCGCCGCTGTCGGCCGTGTCGCCCTGTCCCCAGGACTCGAACGTGCCGCCTTGGACGAGCGCGCACGCGTAGCTCGGGCCCCCTGCGAGGCTGCTGACCCCCGACAGACCGACGGGGATGACCGGCGTCGACGCTATTTTCGGGGGGCTGGGCGGTGGATAGGGGAGCGAGATTCCGTCCCCGAGCTCCCCTTCGACGTCGCGGCCCCAGGAGCGCGCGGTGCCGTCGACCATCACGGCGTACGTGGACCACGGACCCGCCGCGAGGGAACGCACGCCCTTGAGCCCGACGACGGCGACGGGAGCCGACGCGTCGCTGGTCGTTCCGTCGCCCAGCTGCCCGAAATCGTTGCTCCCCCAGCACGAGACGGTGCCGCCCGAAAGAAGCGCGCACGTGTGCCCGGCGCCGGCCGTCAGGGCCAAAGCTCCCGACAGACCGCTCACCGTGACCGGAGTCATCGAGCTCGTCATGGTGCCGTTGCCGAGCTCCCCGACGCCGTTGTCTCCCCAGCACTGAACGGCGCCTCCCGCAACGATGGCGCACGCGCTCGAACTGGCCACGGCGATCGCCGTGGCGCCCGAGACGCCGGCGACGGCCTGCGGCTCCCCCGCGCACGGCGTATTCTGAGCCGTAGTGTCGGGAGGCGCCTGGTTGCACATGTCCGTGGCGGGGGCGCCGACCTGGCCAAAGGAGTCGTCCCCCCAGCGGACCACGGTGCCGTTCGCGCGGAGCGCGCACGCGTTCTGGTGGTTCGCGGAGATGGCGCGAGCGTCGGTGATGCCCGTGACGAAATCGGGCCTCGCGGTGCAGGAAAGCTGCCGCAGGTGAAGGTCGACGGCTTTCCGAGCTCTCCGTCTTGATTGAGGCCCCAGCACGTCACCCGACCATCCGAGATGAGCGCGCACTCGAAGTAGTCTCCGCCGGTCAACGCGACGACCGAGGGCAATCCGCTGTCGACCGCACCGCCCTCCGCGTTCGCGCCCGTGGCGCCGAGTCGGATCGCACCGGCATTGCCGTCCGCATCGCCCCCCGCCGTCGCCCGACAGAGACCATAGCCGTCCTCCAAGACGACGCGGGCGAGTTCGGGGTGGGCAACGGCCCCCCCGGGGTGGTCACCGTCGACGATGCGGCTGCGGCGATCGATCCGAGCGCGCTCTACTCGGTCTCGCTGACCACCGATACGTTCACCGTCCCTCCCAATCAGGAGGTGTACAAGTGCCAGGACTTTGCGAACCCGTTTCAGGGGCAAGCGGTCGACATCACCCGCTACGACCTGTCGATGACGGCGGGTTCGCATCACATGCTGCTCCTCTACTCGCAAGGCGCGACCAACGGGCCGCTCATCGATTGTCCGCAAGGCGGCCTCCAGTTCGGGAACTACACCTTCGGAGCCCAGAGCGAGAAGGCGAGCCAGACCTATCCGGACGGAGTCGGAGCCTCCATCCCGACCGGGATGGGGTTCACCGTCGATGCCCACTACGTCAATACGGGCGCCACACCGCTGCAGGGCGCCGTGACGATCACGATGTTCGTCGCCCGGCCCGGTCTTGTGACGCAGCACGCGGGAGTGCTCAGTTTCATTCTCACGTCCATCTCAATCCCGGCCACGGGGGCGCCGGTCACGGCGAGCGGAACCTGCCCCGTCGGACAGGCCGCGAACGTCCTCTGGACGGGGGCCCACATGCACCAGCGCGCGACGCACTTCCTCGCGACGTCCGGCGCGACGACCCTCTATGAGACGAACATCTGGTCCGAGCCGCCCGCGCAGACGTTCTCGCCGCCCCTCCAGCTTGCGGCCGATTCCAGCGTCACGTGGGCGTGCACGTACCTCAACGACACGGGCAGCACCCTCACCTTCGGGCCCTCGGCGTTGACCAACGTGATGTGCAACTTCAGCGCGGCGTTCTACCCCGTGCAGGACCCGAGCAACCCCGTCGTCAGTTGCATGCAATAGGGCCGCTCGCCCTTCATGGATCGGCGTTCTTGGCATCGCCGGGAGCGGCATCGGTCGGAACCGCGGCATCGACGGAAGCGGCATCGGTCGAAACCTCCGCGTCGACGGGAGCGGCATCGGTCGGAACCTCCGCGTCGACGGTCGCATCGCTTGCGGCGGCGGCGTCCGCGGGGAACACCGACGTAAGATCGCCCTGGGTCGGAACGCACGTCGAGGATCCGGCGCCGACGACGTTGAATCCGATCTGCGACAGGACGACGCTTGTCTTCCCCGTGGCGGGATCGAACGCACTCACGTCTGTCGTCGGTCCATCGGACCCCGCTGTCGAGGCCGTATAGACGAAGAAGATGCCGCCCCAGAAGGAGAACGCGAAGTCGTACTCGCCCGAAGTCAGAGCGGCCGTCGGCACGGACAGCGACACCGCGGACACGATGTGAGCCGTCGCCGGATCGATCTGGGCCAGCGACGAGTCCCTCGTCGGAAAGAACCCGAAGAGCCGGCCGTCGCCCAATCCGGTCAGTTCCGCGCCCCACCCTGTGAACGCGCCGTCGAAGTTGGCGACCGGCGTGAGGGCGAGCGTCCCGAGATCGATCCTCGCGAGACCCTTGCCGCCGCCGGTGATGGCAGGGTCCGAAGTGTCGACCACGTACAGCGTCTCGGTGCCTTGCGCTGCGTTGCCCGCAAAGCCCATCCCGACCTTCGTGAAGCCTTCCTGATTCCGAAATGCCGTGGGCGCGCACGCGGCGTCCGTCGTGCTGACCTTGAAGAGCATGCCGTTTCTGTCCGTCACCCACGCAACCGCGCCGCGGTCGACCGCCATCGAACTCGCACCGGCCCACGCTCCGCCGCCTTGCAACGCGCAGTTCATGGTGCCAATCGTCCTGAGTGCCGCTACGGACGGCAGAAGCGTCGGATCGAAGCTGTGCAGGACTCCACTGGTATCGATGAGGTAAATCCGCATGGCGGCGGGCGCACAGGAAGCTGCGGCTCCGGCATCCTGGGTGCCACCCAGCGGCGGACCCGACTCGTTCCCGCCAGTCGCCGCGTCTGGCGTCCTTTCGTACCGAGGCGGCAGCTGCGGAATTGCGCGGTCTTCACCGCCCTGGCCGCACCCGGCCGCGAGCGTCGCCACCAGAACCAGCCAGCGCATGAAGGGCGCCCTGCGCGTGCTCATCTTCACTCCCCTCCGTCGTCGAAACGCGACGCTACCACGCCGCGAGCCACGTAGCTGCGGAGCGCTGACGCGCTATCCGCCCGCGACCGAGATCGTCGCGGACGCGCTGGTGCACGTTCCGCAGCCTTCGCCGTTGGGCTGGGTCGTGGTGACCATCGGCACGATCGTCTCGCTCGTCAGCGGATGGCCCTCGAGCGAAAGGCTCAGACCGATCTCCGTCGGTATCCCCTGGACGTTGAGGTTCATCTGAAAGCGCCCCGGGATCGGCGCGCAGCTACTTCCCCCGCAAGCGCCGCTATTGCATACGACGGGGGGACACGAGTCTACGGTCGCGAGCGTCAGCGTGACCGTGGCGCCGGATCCGCAGTCCCCTTGAAGTCCGTTCGCCGGTGGAAGATCGGGCAAGTCCATCGTGCACTGGACGGGTGTGCCGTCGAGTGTCAACGCGAGCGTATAAGTTCCCGCCGCCCAGGTGCCACCGGGCGATTGCAAGGTGACGCCGGTCTGCTCACAAATATAATAGACGTCCGAACACGAGTGTTCGTCGAAGGCTCCGCAAGAGACACTCGCGAGCGCGCACGCCGCCACGACCGCTCCCCACCTGCGCTTCACGCGGGAAGCGTACCACCGGGCTCGCGCACAGCTCCCGGTGTCCCGCGCGAAGGCCCGCGGGCACTTCATTGGCAGAAGCCGATCGGGAAGAGGCAGCTGCCCCCGGCGCCGTTGTTGTTCGATTCGCCGTTGCAACAGCCCCACTGTCCCCCGGCGTTCACGCAATGGCGGAAGGTGGCGTTGCAGCGTTGCACCGCACCGTCTGACGCGGGAACGTCGCAAGAGGGAACCGGACCCACGTTGATCGCGCAGAACACGCCGTCTACAGAGCCGCTGGATTCGCTCGCGTCAGAGTCGGTGGATTCGCTCGCGTCAGAGTCGGCGGGTTCTCGAGACACGTCCGTGTCGAAGCCGGTGCGAGCCCCGCACCCTGCAAGGACGTACGTCGCCAGTGCGAACAGGGCCGACCTACGTCGCATGCGCTAGTCCCTATATCCCGTGCCCGTGCCCGGAAAGAGTGCGCAATGGTGCGGCTCGTCAAGCTGCGTGGGCACCATCGTGGGACGAATAGAACACGCACACGAGCCGATGGAATGCCTTGCAGTGGGCATAGCCACCTCTGCCTACCACGGAACGCGTACCGCCGCGCCACGTGAGCGGGCACGGGCACGGGCGAGAGATCGAGGCGCTCTCAGAAGGCGATATCCCCTTCCATTCGCAGCGCCCGAATAACGGCCTGGGCGCCGGCGGCCGTCAACGTCGTTTCGAGCGCGGGGTCTCCCTCGACGACCACGTGCAGGTGGTCGTGGTCCGGAAGGGCGTGCGGGCGGATCCCGTCGAGCAGCGCGCGCGCGTGCGCCGGGACGACAGCGCGCAGCAGCACCGCGTCTGGGTAGCTCGGATCGAAGGCGATGACCCCCACGGCGCCACCGGTGTCTTCTGCCGCGACGAGGATGCGGCCCAGCGCCCGGAACGCAGAAAGTTCGCCTCGGGACAGCGCGAACGCGTCCTCGAACCGGGCGTCGTCCGCCGGGGGAAGCCGGCGCGCGACGACCCCCGTCGCGGGCGCGATGCGCGAGACATCGGCCCACGCGACGCGCATCGAGACCGACGCGAGCACGACGCGCAGGCCGCATCGCTCGTAGAGCGCGCGAGCCGCGACGTTCTCGGGCTTCACGTTCAGCATCCAACGCCGGAAACCCGCGCCGCGACCTCGCTCGGCGACCGCCGCCATGAGCGCGCGACCCACCCCTCGCCGACGATGCGCCGGATCGGCGATCAGATGGACGACGTGCAACTGCTCGCCGCGCGGCCGCGCCCATGCGTACCCGACGACCCCATCTCCGTCGCGCAGCACGATCGCGTCAGGAGCGATCGTCTGCGCAAAGCGATCCGCGGACGGCGTATCCTCGGGCACCGCAAGCTCGGGGAACAGGCGCGCGAACGCGGGGTAGTCGGCGGCAAGGGCCGGCGAGACCGTCAAGGGCGAGGTCACGCGGTCCATGGTTTCGCGGGCAAGGCCGCGGCGCAAGCCGTTCGATGTCGCTACCCTCCCCTCGATGCCTGATCATCCCTTCGACGCGACCGACGAGACGGCGCTCCGCCTGCGCCAGAGCGCCAAGTGGGCGCTCTATCCGCCCGACGTGTTGCCCGCCTGGGTCGCGGAGATGGACTACCCACTCGCCGAACCAATCCAGCGCGCTCTGCACGAAGCGGTCGATCGAGGCGACGCCGGGTATGCCTCGGGAGTCGGCATGGGAGAGGCCTTTGCCCTCTGGGCGGCGACGCGCTGGTCGTGGGACGTCGACCCTGCGGACGTGCACCTGGTTGCGGACGTCGTGACGGGGATCGCCGAGGTGCTCCGCGTCGCAACGGCACCCGACGACGCGGTCGTCATCGAGCCCCCCGTCTACCCGCCATTCGCGAGCACCGTGCGCGTCCTGGGTCGCCGCGTCGTCGAAGCACCGCTCGCCCGCACCAATCGAGGCTGGGCGCCCGACCTCGCGGCGATCGAGCGCGCCTATGCGAGCGGAGCGCGCGTGCATCTGCTCTGCTCGCCGCAGAACCCGACGGGGATCGTCTACGAGCGCGACGCGCTCGTCGCGATCGCGGCGCTGGCCGAGCATCATGGCGTGCTCGTGCTGGCCGACGAGATCCACGCCCCGCTCACGCTTCCGGGGGCCACCCACGTGCCTTTTCCCACCGTCTCGGATGCCGCGCGGCGCTCGGCGATCGTCCTCACGTCCGCGTCCAAAGCCTGGAATGTCGCCGGGCTGAAGGCTGCAGTGATGGTCGCCAGCGCGGACAGCCCACGCGCCGTCCTGTCCCGAGTGCCGCCCGAGACTCCGTACCATGCGGGTCACCTCGGCGTGATCGCCGGGATCGCGGCGTTTCGCGAAGGCGATGCGTGGCTCGCGCAAGCCATCGCTATCCTCGACCGAAACCGGAGGCGCCTCGCCGAACTGCTTCGTTCCGAGCTCCCCGCGGTCCGCTACGTCATGCCGCAAGCCAGCTATCTCGCCTGGCTCGATTGCAGCGCCCTCGTGCTGGGCGCCGACCCGGCGGCGGCGCTGCTCGCTCGCGGACGCGTCGCGCTGTCGAGCGGACCCACGTTCGGCGTGCAAGGGCAAGGCTTTGCCAGACTCAATCTGGCCACGACCGGGCGATTGCTGGAGGAGGCGATCGTCCGGATGAAGCGGGCCGTCGTCGGATAACCGGGCTCGTCGATCGAAAACGGACTATCGCGGCGGCGCGTGCTCGGACACGAAAGCGAGGGCCGCGTCGGCGACCTCTTTCCACCCGCTGTCGATCGTGAGGGAATGGCCCCGATTGGGAATCGACAGGACCGCAGTCTTCCCGGGGTTGCGCTTCTGCCGCTCGTACGAGGCGCTCACGATCGCCCACGGGGCGGTGTGGTCCTTCTCTCCCGAGATGAGCAGGAGCGGCCCGCGCTCGGGGTTCATCGTGTCGACTTTGTCTTCCGTCCACGGGTTGAGGTTGGCGGCTGCAGCCTGGAAGAGCGGACGTCCCGATCCCGCAACGTGGTAGGTCTCGTAAAGCGCTCTCGCCTCGTCCTCGGAGAGGGCATTGGTCCATCCGAAATTGAACTGTTCGAACGTGAGGGCGACCGCCCGACCGTAGTTCGCCGGGTTGGAAAGGACGGCCGACGCCGTCTTGAGCGAAGAGACCGGCAGCGGAAGGACTCCACGAAACGGCGCTGGATCGATCGCGACCGACGCCGCCGAGAGACCCTGGCCCGCCAGCATTTGGGTGATGACCCCGCCGAAGGAATGGCCGATGACGGCGGGTCTCTTGGTGAGCTTGCCGATCGCTTCGACGTAGTGGTCGGTGATCGCCCGGAGCGACTTCTTCGCGAACACCTCCGGGTGCGCGCGCGCTTCTTCCACGGTCTCGGGGTCATCCGGCCAACCGGGGGCGAGGGTCGTGTACCCGCGCTCCTCGCCGAGCGCGCGCCAGCGGTCCCAGCTGCTCGGAAGCAGCCAGAGGCCATGGACGAAGACGATCGGCGTACGACCCGACGCGTTGGCGCGGGAGATGTCTTTCTGTTCGTGGTCCGTCAGAGTGGGCATGAGATCTCCTTTTGGTCGGCGCGGCACGGTCCGCGCGGCACGCTGCGCTGTCAAGGCTCGGAGGTCACCGAGGAGCTGCGAGCGGTCTCATCCAACCCGGGCCTGTCGAGACGCGCGCCAACCTCAGCTCGTACGGCGCGCGCCAGCACATGAAGCTTGTCTTTGCACCAACGAACTTCAGAACCGTGTCCATGCACCTTCATTCGAACACCGACGAACCTTGGATTTGCACTGACGAGACCCAGGTCCGCCGCGACGAACCTTCATCCCTTGTGGATCATGTCTCTCTCCCACAGCCATGAAGGCTGATGGTGTGCGTACTCATGTTCATGAGCGCACGGGCGAACTTCAGACGCGTGCTCATCAAGCAAGGGAGGAGCACGGAACCACCTTCATCCCGACGCCATGTAACTTGATGGCCGCGCGGCCGTGCTTCGTCTGCACGTCCATGAACCTTCATGGATCCACCCATGAAAGCTCATCTCACAGGTTCCAGGCGCTCGCGGGCGTTCGAACCGCGGCCGCACATGCGGAGAGTGCTGGCGTATCGAGGCCGGCCGCGTCCGGGTCATCGAGCCCGGACACCTCGACCCTTCCCGAGGCAAGCGTCGGCTAGAGAGACGGCGGAGGCAGTCCGATCACTCCCGTACTAATAAGGCACTCGGTTTGATCGAAGAAGAGAAACTCGAGCGCCTTCTCCTCGGCCGTCAGCGGGCCTCCGTCGCAGGCGGCCGGCACGGCCGCGGGGCTGCCGGATCCGTCGGCGCTCGTATCCTGCAGGGCCTGGCCCCCGCCCGGGTGAATGTCGGTGAAGTACGCAGTGCCGCAGTAGGTCCGGGCCTCCAATCCGTCCGGAAAGTCGACCGGCGTGCGAAAGGACAGCAACTTCACGTCGAGGAACGAGGAGCTGTCGGCGCCGTCTGGGGCCGTCGAGGTGTCGAAGATCCAGCGGCGGGTCGTACCGTCAGAGACCGCGGTCACGCTCGTGCTCACGTCCGCGGCGGCCAGCGAGATGACCCCGGAGGGGTCAGCCGCTCCGAGGTCGGAGAGCCATTGCCTGAGCGTGTTGCCGCCTTGAAATGTCGTATCGACCGTGAAGGGCCCCATGGCCCCGGAGGCGGGGCCGTCGGTCCAGCTGGCTACGGACTGGAATTCGGCGGGGCCGTTCTTGAACCAGGTGGCCTGCGAATGGGTCGCGAAGACCGTCCCCCCTTGATCGAGGTAGTCGTGCATGGCCAGCAGGCTCGCGGCGGGCTTGGTCTGGTTGTTCTCTCCGCATTCGCAGCCGAGAAGCACCGCATCGTAGGCCTGGAGGGACTCTTTGCTGCTCCAGAGGGGACACGCGTCGGTCGTGCAATCGCCGGCAACGCCGCTCGACAGGGGGGCGCCTGTGCCCACGGCGCCGAGGCCCTGGTAGACGTCGACTCGGCCGCCTGCGTGGGGACTGGAGAACTCCGACGCGTCGACGCCGACGCTCCGGAGAAAGCACGCGACGTTGTCGCAGCCGCCCGTGAGCAGAGCCATCTGCGGCAGGTGGCCCTCCGCCTGGTTCCTCGGCAGCCGGGTCAAGTCGTGAGGCACTGGGGTGGCCATGCAGTCCGGCACGCTGGGCACAGTGACGACGCGCCGCCACTTGCCGACCTGAACGACGAGCGGAACATTCTCGCCCGTCGGTACGTTCTTGATTGTGAAGTTGCCCGTAGCGTCCGTGACGGAGACCGTGACGTAGTCGCCGATCGAGGCCTCGCAAGAGTTGCACGAATTGGCCCCGGTCACGATGGGCGGAAGGTTTGCCGGGTCGTTTGGAACGAAGACCACGGCCCCGTAGAGAGGAGTGTGCCCCGCTGGGTCGTAGACGGTCCCGGTCAGGCTCGTCGAACCGCCGTTCGGGCAGTCGGTGTCGACGTAACAGGAGAGCGGGCTGTCCGGAGCGCACCGCGACGACAAGGCGTCATCACCCAACGAGCCGTCGTTGAGGCCTGCCAGGTCATCCCCATCGACCCCCGCGTCCGAACCGGGAAGCGAAGCACCGGAGTCGATGGAGCCGCGGGCACGGGCCCCGACGGAGCCGTCGGGACCCGCGGCGTTCTCGATGACGACGCCACCGCAGCCGGGCCCGGCCAGGGATCCCCATAGAGCCAGCGCGAGCCCCGCGGATACCCCGCGACGTCCGACCCTACCGACGCTCTGGCTTACCCGCACGAGCGGACAAACTGACCCGGCGGCGGCAGGAGTCAATCGAAACCAGGCCCACGGCCCGGCTCAAAACGCGTACGAGAGCGCGAAGCGTCCGACGAAGTCCGGGGAATGCGTCGTGATGCCGACCGCCGGCCCCACGACCATCGTGAGCCGGTCGCGCAGCACCTGCAGCGACGCGATGGGCCCGAGGAAGTGGCGCGCGCCCCCCTCGGCCCCCGGCGTGAACGACTCTTCCAGGTCTTGCCCCACGTACTCGAGGCCCAGACGGAAGTCGCCGACGACGCGGTAGCTCGCGCCCGCTTCGACCATGACGTCGAGCGGGTCGCGCCCACCGGAGAACACATGCTCGCCGTGGAGCGTGCCGGCCAGGCGGAGCGCATGGATGTCGCCCGAAACCGCCGCTTGCATCCAGGCGCCGTTGTCGCCGTGAGGCGAGCCGCCGTGCCAGGTGTTGTTGTCATCGTCGTAGACGGGACCCTGCCATCCCTCGCGGAGGTAGCCGCCGCTCAGGACCAGGTGCAGGCGCGACGTGGGGGGCAGGATCGCGAAGCGCAGTCCCGCGATGGCCCCCGCGCTCGGACTCGGTGTTTCGTCCGAGCCGCCAAGGCCGACCTGCGCCGCCGCCATCAAGGACACCCGCGGCAAGAGCCCGAGCTCGCCGCCGAGGCTCACCATGCCGCCGGGCGTCGCCGTGTTCCCTGCGAACGAGTTGTACGTGTTGCACGGCGCGCTGCAGCCCGGGAACGGGCTCACGATTCGCGACGGGCTGTCGGCGACGCTGGTGAACGACACGCTCGTCGTGGCCAGGAGCACGAGAGGCGTCGGGACTCGCGCGTCGTCCGTGTAAAGCCACGTGCGATCGATCTCGTGTGTCGAGCTCTCGCCGAGGTCGCCCGGCCGGTCGGGGTTGGGCGCGTCATCGGCGCGGACCGACGACGCGAAGAGAGCGATGGCGGCTCCGGCGCTTGCGGCTGTGGCGAACCTCGCGAAAAGGGCCATGGGCTCACCCCTTCGGGCCAGTGCGATGGGTCGGGTAAGGCTTGGTCGGCATCAGACCCTTCCACAAGATGCGGTTGAAGGTCTGCGCATCGTTCCGATCCTCGTTGCGGAAGTCGAAGCCGGCGGTCTGCGCCGCCCACCAGGCCGCCGCGTGCGTCGACTTGAGGGGCAGCGTCGCAATCCCGGTTGCCTTCGGGGGAAGCGGCAGCTGCGTCGACGTCCGCAAGATGTCCGACGGTTCGGCGTGGTACGACCAGTTCGCCTGCGCCAAGTCGAAGACGTCGGTCATAGGGGAGACCCCGGCGTCGTGCAGGTTCATGTGCTCTACACCCAGAATGTCCTCGATGGTCCGGAGCATGTTGACGGTGGCGTATCGCGTCGACACGACGGCGCCATGCTTGACGTACGGCCCGACGACGTACCCGGTGCTCCGGTGGGCATCCACGTGGTCGGGACCGTCCTGGGCGTCGTCCTCGAGGACGAAGATCAGCGTGTCGCGCGCGTAGGGGCTGTGCGCGATCTTGTCGACGAGCAGGCCGACGCCGTAGTCGTTGTCGGCCTGCTGGAGCTCCGGCGTGTTCACGCCGTCGATGGCGGTATCGAACGACCCCATGTGATCTTCCATCAGGCGCACGGTCTCGAAGTCGGGGAGCGAATGGGACGCGACGTATCCGTCGAATTCGCGCTCCCACTCCTTGAAGCGCCAGAAGTCCGGAAACGCCGTGTCGAAGCCGCGGAAGTAGGGATCGGTCAGGGGCAGGAGGTCCACCGTCGCGGCGGTCGAGACCGTGACTCCGGCCGTGAATGGATCGCGGACCAGCGGAATGCCGCCCAGGGAGGCGGGCGCGCTGTAGAGGGTCCCGTCGACGAAGAATCCGTAGTTACGCACCGACTTGTGCCCGCGCAGCGCGGCGTTCCAGATGTAGCCGGCGCCCTCCTCGCCGTCGGGGCCATCGAGTTCGACGTCATTGCGCGGCCCGGGCAGCAGGTCCGGGTCCGAAGGGTTGATCGGATCGTGCTGCTGCCGCTCGGACGACGTGGCGAACGCCACGTTGATGTCGCGACTCGTGCCCTCGCTGTCGTAGGAGAGGCCGCGGTTCGCGTAGTTGATCGGCACCGTCTTGTCGTTGATGTCCGACGTGCGCGCGCCCGTGCTCCACTGCCACCCGTCCATGCTCACTTCCCCGGAGCAGAAGAAATTGTCGAGCGCGACGAAGTCGCTCGCAATCGCGTGGAAGTTCGGCGTGATCGAGCGGGGGAACTGCGTGAGGTTCCGGTCCCCGTTGGTGCCGCTGAGGTCCCCGAGGATCTGATCGTAGGTCCGGTTCTCCTTGACGATGTAGATGACGTGCTTCACGCGATCGCGCAGCTGCTCCATCAGCTGGTCTGCGGCCAGCGACGCCGACCGGATGAAGCCGTTGTTGTGTGCGACGATCGAGGTGAGCCGATCGAGCTCGAAGTCGCCGGGGACGGGCAGCGTCAAGAGGCCCGCCTTCGTGAGCTGCCACACGTATTCGTTCGACGAACCGTTCTGCAGCGACGACGGACACCCGGAGGCGTTGGCGTTGCTCGCGGACGTGCCCGTGCATTCGCCCGGGTTCGGCCCGGCGTTGCTCTTGCCGTTCACGACGAAGAGGCGCCTGCCGTCCGCGCTGACGCTCACCGAGTTCGGGTACCAACCGGTCGGAATGAGACCCGTGACCCGGCCGCGACCGGCGTCGTCGAGGTCGATCACGGCGACCGAGTTGCTGCCGCCGTTCGTCACGTAGAGCGTGCGCTCGTCCGGCGAAAAAGCGAGGCTGTTCGGATTGCTCCCGACGGGAAGTCGCCCTCGCATCAGACCGAGGGGCGCCGTGGTCTTGAAGCGGTGGACGACCTGGTTCGAGGCCGTGTCGATCACGTCGATCGAGTCGGCGTTGTCGGTGGCCACGAAGAGCAGCGTCTGCGCGCGGTTGAGGAGCATCCGGTTCGGGTTGCCCTGCACGGGGATACGCGCGACGACCTTGGGTGCCGCGTGGATGTCGACGACGACGACCTCGCGGTCCCGGATGCTCGACACGTACGCCGTGCCGTTGCCGGCGACGGTGACCCAGAACGGGAACTCGCCGCCGGCGACTCCCGCCTGCGCCGGATCGATCTTGCCCGGCCTGAGATTCGAGCTCGAACGTCTTGGTGCGGCTCGCGACGTCGATGACGCTGATGGCGTCGTTTTCGTAGTCGGCCACGACGAGCTTGCCGCCGTCGGCGGTGAGGGCGAGACCCGCCGCCTCGGGGTTCACGGCGCTGCCGAAACCGGGGATGTTCGAGAATAGCCCGTTGCCCGCGGTCCCGTGACCGAGGCCGATCGGCGTCCCGCTCTCGGCCCATCCTGCGTTCCCCAGCGCGAAGACATGCACGTTGTCGTCGACGCCGCCCGAAACGAAGAAGGTCCGGCTGTCGGGAGCGAATACGACCCCGGCGAATGTATTCGGCACCAGTAGCGCCTGCTTCTGGCGGGGCGCACCCGACGAGAGGTCGTAAACGAAGATGTATTCGTTCGATTGCGACGGAATCACGGCGCCGGTCGAGTCGACGTTCTGATTGTAACCGCTGGTCAAAACGAGGAGTGTCATGCCGTCCGGGCTGACCACGGTCGTGATCGCCTGTCCCGCAACGAACGCCGGGTTCCCGGGCAGCCCGGGGTTGAGCGAGCGGAAGGCCGCGCCGGTCGCGGCGGTCGGCGTGATGGTCTGCATGTTCGGCAGGATCTCTCCCGCGTCTGCTGACCGCGTGACGGCTGTCGCGCAGAGCGCCGCCAGGAGACCTGACGACGCCACGGTCCTCGAGTTGGCAAACATGGATTACCTCCCTCGCCCTCACGGCGACGACGAGAGGCTAGGCCCTGGCATTTTCGAGACGGACACATCGCGTCGAACACTTCGCAACACGACGTGACGAGCGCATGGCAACGGACCGCGGGTCACGGCGAAGGAGCAAGGCCGCTCGGTCAAGGCGATCGCCGTCGTGGTCGCGGTCGCTAGGCGAGCGTCGAACGTTCTCGGCCGGGCGGAGACCCCCGCACACACGTCCGCGGCCGGGCGGAGACCCCTGCGTCGACGGTCGCGCGGCCTAGCTACGGCTGCGTGAAGGCCGCGGTATTGCAAGTCACAATGGCCGAACAGGTCGCGTCGGTGAAGCACGAGATCGCCGCATTCAAGGTGACGTCGCTGAAGAACGCGAAGGAGCTCAGGCAGTCGGGAGCGCCGGAGTCGGCGAGAAAGCAGGAGGACGTGTCGAGGTCGTGGCAGAAGGTCGCCGCGGCTTGGGTCGGCGCGAGGGCCATCACTCCCGCATCCGCGTCGCCCAGCTCGATGGCCTCCGCGCAGCTGGCCTCGCTCGTCTGCAGGGGATTGTCACAGCTCGAACGGGCGATGCACGAGCCCAGGGCCTCGATATAGTCCGCGCGGAGCAGCTCGGTGGGCGGGTTCGTCGTCGCAGCCTCGTTGGCCGTCTGACAGTTCGCGGCGCAGTCGGTCAGACCCGCCGGGGCGGCGTCTTCGGCCGTGGCGCAATGCTGCTCGTGAGCGCAAAGCTGCGTGCAGAAGGCGTCGGCTCCCGCCTTTCCCGCGGGGACGTCGCCCGCTGGCGCCCCGGCGTCGCGAGGGCTCGCCTCACTCGGCGCGTCGACGGCCGCGGTGGGCTCGCCGTCCCCCGCATCGTCGACGCTCGTCCCACCGTCCGGCGACGGGCCCGACCCGCCGGGGGTGTTCGCGGTGCTCGAACACGCGACCAGCGAGAGCAGGGACGCGAGGGCCACGCCGAGCGGCGCCTCGCATCGGACGTCAACGAATCGCAAGCGCCCGTCCGCGCCCGATCAGGGTATGGGGGGGATCGGCGGAAGGAAGAACGGCCCTCCGTCAGGCAGCGGCAGAACCGGGAAGCCGATCGGCAGCTGGGGCGGCTGGGGGAAGCCGCTGGGCAGAGCCGGCAGCTGCGGAAGAACGGGCAATGGGAGCCCGGTGGGCAGCGGCGGCAAGGCGAACCCGCCGTCGGGCAGCGCCGGGACCGGGAACCCGGTGGGCAGCGGCGGCAACGTGAACCCTCCGCCGGGTACGGGCAGGGGGAATCCGGTCGGCAGCGGCGGCAAGGCAAAGCCGCCATCGGGAAGAGCCGGCAGAGGGAACCCGGTGGGCAGCGGCGGCAAGGGCGGCAGCGCGAACGGGAAACCGCCGTCGGGGAAGCCGGGGAGCGTCAGGTCCTGGCTCACGGAACCTGTGGGGTCGTCGCCGGCGCCGCCGCACGCGATCGCGAGAAGGGGGATCGTCATGCCTGTCAGCAAAGCGATTTTCATGGGGCCTCTCGGGAGTGCGGCCTCGGTCGCGTCAGCGCGCCGACTCCGCGGAAGTTGACGACATGGCACCCTACGGTAAGTGCCTCCTCGCGCAAGCCCGAATTGGCCGATTTTCCATCCCTCGCGGCCAAAGGAAAGCGGCGACGAACGGTCGCCGCCGTAGCTTCGCCACCCTTCCCCGGCCCTTCCCCGGCCCTCCCCCTTCCCCTTCCCTCTCTTCCCAGAGGCGCGCGCGCGCCCGGCCACTTTGACAGGCGCTCGCCGCCCGTTCGATACTTCGAGACAATGCCCGTGGGTCGCGGACCCTCAGAACCGGATCCTGCGCTCGTGGAGGAGCGCATGCTCTTGCTCCGCGTGGGAGGGGTCCGCGAGGCAGCGCCCGCTTCGACGGCGGGGCCTCGTCCGCCGGACGTGGGACCCTCCGAGATCGACTTCAGCGAAGGCCTTGCCGCAGCAGTCGGCGACGCATCGGGCCCGATCTTCGGCGCGCTTTCGGCGCTCTTCGCCTTCTTCATCGTCTTCAACTACCTCGATCTGCCGGCCAATGCGGTGACGCCGGTCGTCACGCACGATGTCGTCCTCGTCGTCGTGTTCGCAGTCGCCTGGCGGACGCTATCTCGCCGACGGCTGCCGCCCCGCTGGTCGCACCGCGCCGGGGCGATCGTCGCCGGGCTGGTGCTCTCCAACATCTTGCTCGCCACCTGGTTGCAACGCGAAACGTTCTACACCAACTACGTCCTCATCGTCGTAGTCGGCACAGGCGCGTTGATGCTCTCCAGCCGCTGGGTGGCGACATCGCTGCTCCTGATCTGCTGCGCGTGGGCAGCGACGGTTTGGTCCTTCACGACCCGGACGCAACTGGTGCACCTCTCGTTCACGGTGCTCGGCGCGTGCGCGCTGTCGCTCGCCCTTCACCTCGCACGGAAGCGGACGTACGTGCGTCTTCTCGAGCTCCGTCACGTCGACGCAAGGCGCGAGCTCGCGCTCGAACGAGCCCTGCAAGAGACCGAGCGCGCGCGCGATGAGCTCGATCGTCGCGTGGAGGAGCGGACGCGAGAGCTCTCCGACGCCAACGAACGCCTGGTGGAAGAGATCGCACAACGAGCCCGCGCCCAGGACGGGCTCCGCCTGGCGGATCAAGTGTTCGCCAGCAGCACCTCGGCGATCGTCGTAACCGACACGTCCGAACGGATCGTGAAGGTCAACCCGGCCTTCACCGAGATCACGGGGCTCTCCGCGGAAGAAGTCCTGGATACCGACCCGCGCGCAACGGTGATCGCCTCTCCGCATCACGACGACGAGTTCTTTGCCGAGATGCGCAGCTCGCTGGACGCCACGGGCCGCTGGGAGGGCGAGGTCTCCGCCCGCCGCCGCTCGGGCGAGACCTTCCCGGCGTGGCTCAGCATGACGACGGTACGCGACGGCGAAGGCCGGCTCTCGCACCACGTCAGCATGTACAGCGACATCACCGCGCGGAAGGCCGCGGAGGCGCGCATCGAATTCATGGCCCATCACGACGCGCTCACCGGGCTGCCCAACCGGATCCGCCTGCGAGAGCGGTTCGCGCAGGCCGTGGCCCAGGCGCGGCGTGAGAAGAACCGAGTCGCGCTGCTCTTCCTCGACCTCGATCGGTTCAAGACGATCAACGACTCGCTGGGCCATCCGGCCGGAGACGATCTGCTCCGCGGGATCGGGGAGCGCCTGGGCCGCTGCGTTCGCTTGCAGGACACCGTTTGCCGCCAGGGCGGCGACGAGTTCCTCATCCTCCTCGGGGGAATCGGCGAGCGTCGGGAGGTAGAAGAAATCGCTCAACGGGTCCTCGACGACACCGCGGAACCGTTCGCCTGGCAGGGACGCTCCCTGCCGACGTCCAGCAGCATCGGCATCGCCATGTACCCCGATGACGGAGACGATTTCGACACGCTGCTGAAGCGGGCCGACATCGCCATGTACAAGTCGAAGGCCACCGGGCGCAACGGCTTTCACTTCTACAGGAGCGAGTCGAGCAGCATCAACGTGCTGGACAACCTGGACCTCGAGAACCGCCTTCGCGGAGCCCTCGAGCGTCGCGAGCTCTCGCTCTGCTACCAGCCGATCGTCGAGCTTGCCACGGGCCGCGTGGTTGGCGCGGAGGCGCTCCTACGCTGGAACCACCCGGAGCGCGGCTCGATCTCGCCCGCCCAGTTCATTCCGATCGCCGAGGAGAGCGGTCTCATCGTGCCCATTGGCCAGTGGGTCCTGGAGGAAGCCTGCCGCGAGGCGAAAGGATGGCAGCGCGACGGCAAGGCGCCTGTGAAGGTGGCAGTGAACATCTCGGGTATCCAGTTCATACGCTCGGACCTGGCCGAAGTCGTGGACACCGTCCTGACGCGCTGCGGACTGCCGGCGCGCGCGCTCGAGCTCGAGATCACCGAGTCCATCATGATCACCCACGTCGAACGGTGCCTCGAGACGATCCGCCGGATCCACGCCATGGGCGTCTCGTTCGCCGTCGACGATTTCGGAACGGGCTTCTCGAGCCTGGCCTACCTGAAGCGATTCCGCGTCGACACGCTCAAGGTGGATCAATCGTTCGTTCGCGATGTGCTCCGGGATAGCGAGGGGGCGTCGATCGTTCGGGCCGTCATCGAGCTGGGGCGCAGCCTCTCGCTTCACACGCTCGCCGAGGGGGTGGAGCGGCAGGAGCAGGCCGACCACCTCCACGCGGTAGGCTGTCGGTTCGCCCAGGGCTACCTCTTCTCCCATCCTCTGCCTGCCCACGAATTCAAATCGTTCCTCGAGGCTTCGCGAGAGCGCCTCCGCTCCGTTGCTCCCGCCCCGGACCATCTAAGCCCGTAGCTCGCCCCCCACGCGAAAGCAGAGCGCCGGGCGGGGAGCTCTGCGCGCGATGCGGCACGCGCCCTGCTTCGCCTCGGCGGGGCAGACGCAGAAGAGCGAGCGATGAACTCGACCGAAGCCATCCGCGGAGAGGTCGCTGACCTCGTGCGCGAGCACATCGTCCGTGAGGTCGACGACGTCGTTCATGGCGCCGCGTTCGACGGCAGGCGGCTCGTCCTGGCCGCGGGCAATCGGCTCGTCCGAATCTTGCCCGACAGCGGCCGAGTCGTCGATCAGCTCGAGACGTCTCCAGATCGCGGTGGTCTCGCCTACGACGGGCGACACCTCTGGCAGCACAGCGAGGGCCACGTCCAGGAGCTCGATCCTCGCACGGGGTTCGTCCTGCAATCCATCTCGCCCCAGCTGGGCGAGATCGCGGGGCTGGAGTGCGTCGGTGACGACCTCCTGGTGCTTCACGCGGCCGGCCGCGCGCTTACGACTGTCGAGACGCTCGACGCTTCGCCGATCGCCGGCGTCGAGGTGAACGCGCCGCTGCGCGGTCTCGCGTGGGTTGCCCGTGAGCTTTGGTCCTCGACCGCGGGCGAGCTCTGTCGCATCGACCTTGCGTCCGGACGAGTCGTCGGGCAATTCGCGCTACCCGCAGGCAGCGAGGTCTGCGATCTCGCGGGGGACGCGAACGGTCGCGTCTGGTGCGTCGACGGCTGCAGCCGCGTCGTGCGCGCGTTCGCAAAGCCGCGCGCCGGGTAACCAGCCGCGGTACGACGACGATGTCTCGTCACCACGGCATCGCGCCGGTCGCGTGGGAGCGACCGATTGGAGGCAAGCAGATTCGGTCGTCGAAAAAAATTCGCCGAGGGACGTACCTCCGTTACTTCCGTACCCCGATGTGACTATAGAGTCCATCACTCGAGAAGAGGTCACGTGGCGTATCGTCAGCCGTCCAAGCGACGCCCCGAGCGGCCAGCGGCACTCGCGAACCCCGGGATCGCGACTCCCGGGAGCCTCGAGGCCCACTCGTTCAAGATCGGATCGGACGAGTACATCTTGCTGTCGTTCCCCGTCGGCGCCGAAGCGCCCTGGCTCGACGGTCTAGACCGCCTGACGGCGAGCGAACGTGACGTCGTTGCGCGAGTGCTTCGAGGGCAATCCAACGCCGCAATCGCCAGCGTGCGCGGGACGTCTCCGCGCACCATCGCCAACCAGCTGGCCGCGATCTACGCAAAGCTCGGCGTCCGGTCGCGCCGCGAGCTCGGTGCCAAAAGGGACTTCGCGGGGAGGGCGACGTGAGCGATCCCATCGCGATCCTCGAGACGGCTTACGTCCTCACGGGTGACGAAGGCCGTTGGCTGCATCAGCTTCTGGAAACCGCACGCCGCGACAATGCCGAGCACGGCGAATGGCTCGTCGGCTGCACGTACGATTCCACGCGAGCCGATTCGATCGCAGTGCGGGCCAACGCCTACTGCGGTGTTGACGAGAGTACGACGCTGGCGCGGGCGGCGCAAATCGCGTTGCCGAAGTCCGAGGACCAGAGGCTCGCGCCGCTTTTTCGGGGCGTTTTCGTCGGATCCCTGCGGGCTTCATCCGAGGCCTTGCGTCGCGCCGGCGTCAACGAGCTGCATGTTCGAGAATTCGAACGCGGCATCGACCTGTGTTTCCGTCTGTGGGGGATAGCCGATGAATTGTGGGTCAACGCCCAGGACCCAACCGGGATCGGATGCCTGATCGTCGCCCCCCGTTCCCGCGCCGGTCGTTTGCCCCCACGAGAGGTCCACCGATGGAGCTACGTGGCGGCCCACCTGGCCACGGCCTTCCGGATTCGGCGCCAGCTCGAAGGGTGGTCATCCAGCGCTCGCGTGAACGAGATGCCTGGCGTCGAAGCCATTTTCGCCCCGAATGGCAAGCTCAGTCATGCGCAGCAGCCCGCGCAGACCGAGTCGGCGCGCGCGGCGCTGAGCCGCGCGGTGAAAGCTCTGGACCGCGCGCGCGGGTCGCTGCGTCGGCGAAATCCGGAAGAAGCCATCGCGATCTGGCAGGCCATGGTGAGCGGTCGCTGGTCGCTCTTGGATCACTTCGATTCCGACGGTCGCCGCTACGTCTTGGCTCATCGCAACGACCCGCAGGTTCCGGACGCACGCGGCCTCACCCTGCGAGAACGCCAGGTCGCCGCGTACGCGGAGCTCGGGCACTCCAACAAGGTCATCGCGTACGAGCTCGGACTTTCGACCTCCACCGTGGGCACCCACCTCGCGCGGGCACGCGCGAAGCTCGCCTTGCCGTCAGGGGCCGCACTGCGTAGTGGAGGAGGCGACGGCAACCGGACCGCCGCCGATCGGAAGACGCGCAGGCGATCGACTCAGTGACCTAACGCTCCTCGTGGCGGGCCCGACGCGGCGGCGACGGACCTCGCTGGCGCCGCCCTGCTACGGGGCTCCCCCATCGGCGGCGCGTGGACCGATCTGGCAGTAGCTGGGGTACACCGAGGGGATCGGCGGGTACGGCTGCTTAGCCACCTTGAAGGGGTGATCGAGCATGAACTGCCACATCCCGGGGAGGATCTGCGGCGGCCCGCTGACGTGGCCTCCCCCCGTGTTGCAGTCCAGCGAGAAGCCCTTCTTCGTGGCGATGTCGGCCTCCCACGCGGCGCTCGCCTGGGCGAAGTCGATGATGACCACGTCGGAGCCTGGAGCTCCGTGCACGGCCATCACCGACGGGACGTTGCTCGGATCCTGAAGCGTCAGGGGCGTCAAGCTCTGGCCGGCGGTCAGTTCGTCCAGGCCGCCGGAGAGCGTCACCGCGGCCGCGACGTATCCGGAACGCACATAGGACATCCACGTTGTCTGAAGGGCTCCCGCGCTCGCGCCCGTCACGTAGATGCGGGTCGTATCGATCTTGAGCTCCTGGATGGCGCACGCGACGACCTCGTCGGCCGTCGCGAAGTCGCCTGTGTACCAGACCGCGTCCCCCGTGTTGGTGCCCGTACCGGTGGACTTGTTGAACGAGGCGACGACGCCTCCCATCGACGTGACGGCATCGATGTTCGTCTGCCCGAATTCTTCCAAGATGCACGACGAGTTGCACGTGGTCGGGTACCAGTAAAGCACCAGCGGCCCGCCCCCGCTGCCTGCCCAGGTCTCCACGGGCTCGCCGGCGAACGTGAGCATCGACGCGTTCGCTCCAGCGATCGTCGGGCAGGTCCCGGTCACGGTCGGAAGCATCGTGGGCACCCCGCCGCCGCCGCTCGGACCGGGTGAACCGGTGGTGGCGTCCTGCTCCGGGCCGCTGCTGCCGCCGCCGGAACTGCTGGCCGCGCTCGTGCCGCCCCCACTCGAGCTCGTGGTGCCGCTGGAGCTGTTGCTCTGCGATCGCCCGCCGCCGCCGCTCGAGCCGTTGTTCTGCGATCCCCCGCCGCTGCCGCTGGAGCCGTTGCTCTGCGGTCCCCCGCCGCTGCCGCTGGAGCCGTTGTTCAAATCGGTGCCGTTGCTCGATCCGGTGCTTCCTCCCGCGGCGTCCGACGGGCCCGCGCTACTGCCGGAGCTCCCGCCGTTGAGGCCGACCTCGGTCCCGCCCTGAGTCGATGGGCTCGCACCGTCGGCGCACGCCATGAAGAGTCCGATCCCGAAGAGTCCAATCGCTGTCGGCCATTGCATGGAGGTGTTCCTTTGCGCCTCCCGGGGAGGACGCGTCTAAGCCTTCGCGGACGACGCTGGCCCAGGGCTCGCGCGCCACCGCCGCCGGAAGCTGTGCCCGTGCGCGTGCGAGTCAAACGCGGAGCGAACGCGGCGCTCTCGAATGTCTGCGATGTACTCTGGCGCCGTCTTTCAGCGCGGTCGGGACAGAGTTCCGCCAGAACGGGTCAATTCTCCGTGTGGACTGCAAAATGCTGATCTCGGCGTCGCACGACGTCGCGCGCGCGGAGAGCGACATCGCCGAGGGCCGCCCAGAGGAACGGATACGACTCGACGCACGAGCCCCGTGCGGGGGAGGACACCGTAGCGAAGATTGAGCGTCGGAGAGCTCTAGCGGTGGCGCGTGCGGCGCGCGGGCGACAGGCGGCGTACAATGAGGCCGATGTTCGGCAGCCCCTTCAAAAAAAGAGCACTGGCAGCGCAGCTCGCGGCGGTCGCCCTGATGGGCGGTGCCTTGGCCGACGTCACCCCGGCCAGCGCCGACGTGAGCGTGGGCATCGAGGTGGCGCCCGAGATCACGGTCGCGGAGCCAGAAGAGGTCATGGTGACGACCGAGCCTCCGGATTCTCGTCTACGAGGAGCGACTGGACATGCCGGGCCCCGGCTATGTCTGGGTCGGCGGATCCTGGGCTTGGACGGGCGCGGAGTGGGGCTGGTATCCGGGCCGGTGGCTGATGGCACCCGAGGGCCGCATGTACATCGAGCCCTACTACGAGCGTGTCGGGCCGAACGTCGTCTTCGTACGCGGATACTGGGGCCGCCCCGATGCGCCGCGACGTTACTACGGCGGCGAGCGCATCCGGTTCGCCGCAGCCGTGCGTCCGGTCGACTATCGGCGGGGCGAGCCTCCCCACTTCGAGCGAAGGGCTGGGATGGCGATCGGCACGCGCCCGGCAGGCTTCTACGAGCACGGGACCGGGCCCGTTCGGCCTCTCCCGCGCGCCGCCGGCCCGTCGTACCGTCCGGTCCCGCGCGAGACGCAAGTGGCGCACGACCGCGCCATCGCTCCCGAGAGGTCGATGGCGCGCCCGGTGCCGATCGCCCACAACGTTCCCGCGCCGCGCGCGGCCCCCGCGGCACGCCCGGCGCCGCGGAGGAAGTAGTCGCTATCGGTCCGTAAGGGTCACGGCACAAGAGGGCGACGAACTCCGCTGACGCCCGGCGCGACGACGAGAGATCAGGGACCCGTGAGCGACGCCCAGAACGCGCACTTGTGGTCGGCCGCAAACGCCGTGGCCGTGTATGGCTGCGGCGTCGGCGGCACGAGCGCCTCGGTGCGGTCGGTCGAGGAAGTCTGTGGGACCCAGAGCGGCGTCGCGAACGAGTTCGGGTTGGCCTGGCTCGCGAAATGGGTCCAGTACTCCACCATCGCGCTCGAGAGCTGCTCTTGGTCGGCCGTCAGCGGCGGCGCCGGGACGGTGATCGGCAAGTCGAACAGGTATTGAAGCTCGGCGGAGTGATAGGCGCCGTAGGGGAAGCTGACCGGCGGCAGAAAACGCTGCGGCGCGTTCGCGTCGTCGAACTCGTACGCCCACGTCGGAACGTACTGGGAGAGGCTCTTCTGGACCGCCAGTGTGTTGCACGAAAAGGCTGCGTCGGTGCCGACGGCGCCGAGCGCCAGCGCGGGGCTGGCGTAGTTGCTCAGCGGGTACTCGGCCAGGACGAGAGTCACGACTTGCGCCGGTACGCCCAGCAGCGCCGCAAGGTACGCTGGGTACTGCTCGGCGGTGATCGGCCCGTTCGGCAGCTCGAACAGATACGCGACGAACAGGCGAAACTCGTCGTGGTCGGATCCCTCGATCACCGGAACGCGGTTGAACTGGCCGGTCGAAAACGCCGTCCCCACGGACTGCGTCAGGATCGTCCCGTCCACGTTCGGCAAGTAGGCCGTCGCGCTCAAGCTCTGGTTCGCGAGGAGGGTGGCCACCGGCACTGCGCGCAGGCACGCCGCATCTTGTCCGGGGCAGCCCACCGCGGTGGCGAACGCGGTGCCCTCGGCCTCCGCGGCGGCCAGCGTCGGCTGCGTGAGAGTGTACGCGCCGCTCTCGGCGATGGCGCGCTGGAACAGGCCTCGCGACTTCGGCGAAGCCAGATGCGTGTGAACGCTCGCTCCGCCCGCCGACTCACCGAAGATGGTCACGTTGTTCGGATCTCCTCCGAACGCGACGATGTTCCGGCGTACCCAGCGGAGTGCCTCTTGCTGGTCCATCACACCGTAGTTGCCGGAAGTGCCCTCCGGCGACTCCGCGGTCAGCGTCGGGTCGGCGAAGAACCCGAGGGAGCCGAGGCGGTAGTTGATCGTCACGACGACGATGCCCTGATCCACCAGCTTGTGCGGGCCGTAGTCGTCGCTCTCGCCGGTCTGGAACGCCCCCCCGTGAATGTAGACCATCACGGGATGCCCGAAGAGAGCGTCCCCGGGCGCGTAGACGTTCAGGTAAAGACAGTCCTCCGAGGTGCTGGCGACGCCGAACGGCGACGCGACCTGGGAGCAGTGGGGGGCGAATTGACTCGCATCGCGGGGCAACACCCATGGTGCCGGCGGCCGCGGGGCCCGCCACCGAAGATCACCTACGGGAGGAGCGGCGTACGGGATGCCCAGAAACTCCCGCCCTCCCGCCGTGTCGACGCCCCGCACGGGGCCCCGGTCGGTCAATGCGACCGGTCGCGTCAGATCGCCACCTGCCTGCGCGCCACGCGACGTCAACGCAATCACGCCCGCCGCAATCCAGAATGCCCGCTTCATCCCGATACCCTCCCGTTTGCTGTTGGACGGCGACAGTAGCGCCAGGTGGCCAGAAGTCAGTTCACTGTCGCTTCGCTCCGGCGAGAATGGCCGCGCGCGCTCCATGGTAGCACCGGCGTGCTGGCCGTCTTCGCTGTGGCGATCAAGGATGATTGGGAGGTTCACCAGTCACGTACGATTCTTTTCGACGAGACGGACTCAGTGCAGGCTCACGACATGCGACGCCGAGTCACTCCATGGGCAGCTGCCCTCGTCTCGCTCTGCGTGCCGGCGCTTGCCCGCGCGAACGACGGGCGTACGTCGTCCCTCAGCTGGGTCGAACTCCCGGGGGCGGAGAGCTGCGGCGGAGCCTTGGCCATCGCGCGGGCGGTCGAGCAGCGGATCGGGCGCGCGGCGCTCGTCTCGCCAGCGACGGCCGCGTACTCCGTCGAGGGGCGCGCCGAGCGCAGCGGAGCCGGCCTGCGCGCGGTGCTCGTCTTGCGAGACCGCACCGGCACGGCGCTCGGCCATCGAGAACTCGAGAGCGAGGTCGCCGATTGCACCGAGCTACGCGAGAAGGTGTCGCTCGCGGTGGCCCTGATGATCGACCCCGACGCCGTGCTCAATCCGCCGCAGGCTCTGCCCACCCCCGCTCCGGCGCCCTCCGCGACCGGCGCGCCCGCAGGCGGCGCCCTCGTCGGATCCACTCCCGCCTCCGAGGCTGCACCGGCCATCACGGCGGCTCCCGTCATGGCTGCCGCCACTTCCTCCCCTCCTTCTCACCCGCCGGCGCGGCCGGTGGTCACGGAACGCGTCGAGGCCCCCGTCGGCGTCATACCGGCCGCACCCTGGGCACTCGAGCCCGCAGCGAGCGCGGAGATTGGGTTCGGCTTCATGCCGTCGGCCTCGGTGGGCGCGCTCCTCGCCACGACGCTGATCCCCTCCGCGATTCTGGACGATGGAATTCTACGGAGGGGTCTGGGCGTCGCAGACTCTCGCAGCAGGCGCCGGCGCGTCGGCGCGATTCACATCGGGGTTCGGCGGACTGGGGCTCTGTCCGCTGCGGCATCGAAGCGGCCCGCTCTCCGTGCTCCTGTGCGCGGCGGCCCAGGTGGGCTTCGTGAACGGCGAACCCAGCGGGTTCGCGGCGGGTCACGCGGGGGCTTTGCCCACCGTTCACCTGGCCCCTGACGCCCACCTGTCACTCGACCTGAGCCGCTGGATTCGGCGCGCGCCGGGGGCAGCGTTGCCGTGGCGTTGCTCCGGAGTCAGTTCGTCTTCGAGAGGAGCACGGGAGAGCAGCTGCTCTTCGATCCTCCATGGCTGGCCGCCACGGCCGACCTGGGCTTTGCGGTCGTTCTGCCCTGAGCGGCACCTAAGCGTCCGGCCATCGGGAGCCACTCACGACCCACATCGACGCCTCCTACCCACGCGGTGGACGGCGCAGGGCCCGTTCGGTGATTGCCGGCCGATTCTGTCATAAAGACCAGGCTGGCCTCCCCCCCATGAGGGGAGGCGAATGGCACCCCATTGTTCCGACGCCGCGCGTTCGCCCTATCCGATCCACGCCCTCAAGAGGCGCTCAGTGTGGCGGGACTCTTCCGCGACTACGGCGCATTCGCCTGGCGCGTGCTCCGCCGGCTGGGCGTTGCCGAGCGAGATGTCGACGACGTGTGTCAGGAGGTGTTCGTCACAGTGCACCGCCGCCTCGCGACGTTCGAGGGGCGCTCTTCGGCTCAGTCCTGGCTCTACGGAATCTGCGTGCGCACCGCGTCCGACTACCGCAGGCGCGCCGCCCATCACCGCGAAGTGGCAGCCGAAGCCCACGAGGGCTCGATTCGACTCCAACCAGGAAGACGACGCCGCCCTTCGCGAGGCGCGCGCGACCCTCGACCGCATCCTCGACGGGCTCGACGACGACAAGCGCGCAGTCTTCGTTCTCTTCGAGATCGAGGAGCTCCCGATGACCGAGGTGGCGATGGCGGTCGGGTGCCCCCTCCAGACGGCGTACTCACGGCTTCACGCGGCGCGGCGCGAGGTGGAGGCGGCGATGCACCGCTTGCGCGCGAAGCAGGGCGGACGATGAACGATCCCACCCGCCTCGGCGATCCGCGGTCGAAGAGGTCGGCCTCCCTTCGGCGGTTGATTGACGCGGGTCGATCCGACCTGCCGAATGCCGAACGCGTCAAGGGCCTCGCGAACCGCATCGCCTTCGGGCCCGGAGCTCCACCCGCAGGCACCGGACCGACGAAGGCGACGGCGGGCGGCCTCGGAGGAGGCACTGCAGCGAAGATCGGGGTCGCCGCGAAGATCGGGGCCGCGACGAAGATCGGGGCCCTCGCGATGGCGGTGATCGGCACCGGCGCTGGAGCGGTGGCCACGAGCCGCTGGGTGACGTCATCGGCAACGAGCGTCGCGACTCCGAGCGTGGCGGAAGGTACGGTCTCGCCTTCGCTGCAACGGCCTCGCGATCCGGAGAGTGCCCTCCCGCCTTCGAGCAGCGCGACGGCCCCACCGCCACCGGTGGCGTCCGCGTCGATCGACCCCGCCTCGTCCTCGATGCCTGCCGCTCACTCGACATTCTCACCGGGAACGCCACGACAGGCGGGCCCGATGGCGACGACGCGCGAAGCGTCCGACCGGCCGCCCGTGGCGAGGACGAGCGGCGCGGGGGTCCTCGGTTCCGATGCGGGCGAGCCCGCCAACGACACCGAAGTCTCCCTCCTCGAAGAGGCCGAACGCACGTCGCGGAGCGATCCCCAGCGTGCCCTCGATCTGACCGAGCGCGACGCGACGCGCTTTCCCTCGGGTGCGCTGGTGCAGGAGCGCGAGGTCATCGCGATCGCGGCGCTCGCCCAGCTAGGTCGCATGGACGACGCGCGAACACGCGCGAACCAGTTCTTCCGGGCCTTCCCTGGATCGGCGCACGGGCCGCGGGTCGCCGCCCTGCTCGGTATCGACGCGGGCGCCCCCGATCGGGAGACGCCAACGCCGGGTTCGGATCCGTGAAGGCATCGCTCGACTCTCGAGGAGCATGGAAATGAAGTCGCTCGGCATACCGGCCGCACTGGGAGCGTGGGGGATCCTCGGAGCTGCGGCGGCCCTGCCCTTCGCGATGCAAGGCATGGGGTGCTCGGGACGACTCGACCTGGGCACGATCGCGGACAAGGACGCGAGTCCCGCCAAGGTACTCGCTCCGTCCTCGTCGGAAAGTGGAACCGGCAGCAGCGGCTCCAGCATCGTCGGGACCTTCACGGACAATTATGACGCCAGCGTCGGTCCGAACGATCTCGAGGACGCGACCAGCGGGTCGGGCGACGACGGATCGAGCGAGGCGAGCGGCGACAACTTGGTGGACGCCACCTTCGACCCGGTCGCGCCCGGTCTCGCGGGGTTCGGATTCGTCATCGACAACCTAGTGCAGCACCCCATGAACTGTCCGAGCGACGACTGGGAGTTTTTGCCGAGCTGGATGCCGGCCCCGAACTGCGAGGGCGGGGCCTGCAATCCCCCGAGCTCGCGCGCATACTTGATCAACACCGGGCAGTTCCCCGTGGCGTACATCGCCGAGGCCGGGTGGGACATAGGTGCGCACTACGTACCGGGCGTGGCGACGGGAGATCCGAATGAGCTGGTCGGTGTCCTCGACGTCGGCGCCCAAGTCGACATCTCGTCGGTGTACTACCCCGGCGGAATCATGGCGCTGCTCGGGAGCTCGGCTCCCTTTTCGTCGCCGGACGCCGGCAAGTATACGAGCGACGAGGGGTCGATCCCGTGGCCCGCCGGCGTGGCGGGCAGCGAGGGCTCCTCGACGATGTGGCTCGCCGAGATCGAAGTGCGCAACTCGTGCGGGATCGCGAACCCGGAGTGGTGAGCGCGGTCCGCTACGGCTGCCTATCGTCGCCGCCCACGGTCGCCCGCTCTGGCCGGCTGGGGTAATCGCAGCTTCCAGCACCCTCTTGGTCGCCGCCGGAGGCGGCCCTCGGAACTACCCTCAGGCGACATCGATCTAGGCCACTACGTCGAGGTGGTATGCATCGGGGGCGGCGGTGAATCGGCATGGACGAGTTCATGCGTCCTGCGACGTCGCGCCTGCGTACCATGCGTTGGTGGCCGCCTCGAAGGCGATGAAGATCTCGAACCTGTCCCCTTCGGTCCTGGGCTCGTTGGGCGTCTGCGTCGCAGCTCTTCTGGTTTCCCCGGCGATGAGCCGGCGCGCGTACGCGTTCGGCGGCTTGTGGTCCTCGCAGACCGCACCCGTCAAGCAGGCCGCCGAAGAGATCGTCTTCGTGGACAACCCGGACTCCACGGTCACGGCCATCGTCCAGATCAAGTACGCGGGTCCCTCGCAAAAATTTGCCTGGGTGATTCCCATGCCGGGCAGGCCGACGATTGGGGTCTCTTCGAACACCGTGTTTCGCAGGCTCGATGCAGCGACCGCGCCCGAGTACTGGGTCGAGGTCACGGTCGAGGGCAGGTGCAAGCCGCAGGACCGTCCGGACGCTGCGTCGGGTGCGGACTCCGGGGCGGGTGGCGCGCCGAGCTCCCCCGGCACCCCAGCGCCGCCAGTCGTGACGATCGATCAAGGCTCGGTCGGCCCCTACGACTACGTCACCATCAAGACGGATACGACCCTCGGCGATCCGGCCAAGGTCGCAACCAACTGGCTTGCGACCCACGGCTACGATCTGACCAGCCTCGATCGCAAGGTGCTGGAACCGTACTTGAGCGGCGGACTCAACCTGCTCGCCTTCAAGCTCACGAGCGGCACGGACGTGGGCGCGATCCGGCCGGTGACTCTGACCTACGAGAGCAAGCTGCCGATGATTCCGATCCGGCCCACCGCCGTGGCCGCGCCGGGTGACGTGGGCGTCCAGGTTTGGGTGATCGGACCGTCGCAGGCCGTGCCCGACAACTACGAGTCCCTCGTGATCAACGATGCGCGGATCGATTGGCTGACCGGCGGGAGGTACGTCGCGGGCACGCTGCCGTCGGGGGGCGTCGGCCCGTTCGGCCCGTATGTGAGCAGGCCGAGCAACTACGACGCGGTCGTGACGGCGGCCGCCCACGAGGCCGGCGGTCAAGGCTTCGTCACGGAGCTCGCCGGGCCAGCCAGCCAGTACAGGACCAAGGTCTGGTCGTCGCTGGACGACCAGGAGTTCCCGATGATCTCGAAACGGCCTTACGCGGACGGCATCGACGCCATCCTCGCGGCAACCCGCCACTTCGGGGGCTGGGACGGCTGGACGGACGCCATCCAGGGCGCGACCACGCTGCCGGCCGGCGTGACCCTCGATGATTTCGTCCGCAATCCCGATTCGTACCGCGGCGTGGCCAAGGTCGACACGACCAAGTTCTTCCAGCGTCTCTACCAAGGAGTGGTCAAACCCGTCGCCGACACGGCCGCGATGTTCTACAGGGCGCCCTACCTGACGCGCCTCTACAGCACCATGCGCGCGGCCGAGATGACGGTCGATCCGGCGTTCAACTACAACCTGGATCTCGCGCAAGTCAGCAACGTCCACATCGCCAGGCAGTTTATCGAGTGCAGCCCCACGCTTAACCAGGACGCCGCGCCATGGCGCATCAAGCTGCCACAGGGCGGCGTGATCGCGGGCAAGGGCAGCGCCGGCTGGCCGGTGGCCGAGGGTTCGATGCCCGCGAACCTCAAGATCGTCACGCTCTCGACCCGCGGCTCGGGCGCCGTGGTCAAAGACAACAGCGAAGAGATCGGGACGAAGCTGCGCAGGACCGCAGCCGCGAGCGGCAGCGACATGGAGATGCCCCATCCGCCGCAGAACGGCGTGATGATCGGCGGCACCCAGATCGTGATCCCGGTCGGCGAGACCGGCTCGATGCCGAGCATCCCGAAGCCCCCCAGCGGCACCAGGTGCAGCGTCTCGCGCGTCGGTGCGGCCACGGGCTCCGCGTTCGCGCAATGGTTGCCATTTGCGGGCGCGCTCTTCGCGCTACGCCGCCGTCGGCGCCGGGGCACGTGATGCGGCATTCGGTAGCGAAAGGAGTCCTGGAGTCATGAAACCGGTTGCCGCGTGCGAGTGGGCCTTGTTGCTCCTGGCGGCGTGCCGTAGCGGCGCGGGCGCGCCCGCACAAGGGGATGCCGGCGCGTCGGTCCTACCCGTCACCATGACCCGCGAGCAGTTGCGCGATCCTCAGACTTGCAAGGGTTGCCACCCGAATCACTATCGCGAGTGGTCGAGCAGCATGCACGCGTATGCGGCCCGAGACCCGGTGTTTCTCGCCATGAACAAGCGCGGCCAACGAGAGACCCACGGCCAGCTCGGCGACTTCTGCATCAAGTGCCACGCTCCGATGGCGGTGGTCGACAAGCTCACCAAAGACGGGCTCGATCTCGAGCGATTGCCGGACAAAGAACGAGGCGTGAGCTGCTATTTTTGCCACAACGTGACGGGCATCGACGGCGACCACAACGGGATGCTGCGCCTCGCCAACGACACCACCATGCGCGGTCCGATCCGCGATCCGCACGAGCCCTACGCGCACCGGCCCGAATTTTCGGAGATGTTCGAGGACACGAGCCCGAAGAGCACGGCGATGTGCGGCGGCTGCCACGACATCGTCACGCAAACCGGCGTTCACCTCGAGCGCACGTTCCAGGAATACCGAGACGGCATCTTCTCGAAAAGCGCAACCGGAGCGCCGCCGGCCTTCGACAGCTGCGTGGGTTGTCACATGCCGGGCCAACAGGCGTTCGCCGCCTCCATACCCGGCGTTCGCCTGCGCAGGGTCCATGAGCACCTGTGGCCCGGCCTCGACCTGCCGCTCACCGACTTTCCTCATCGCGATGCCCTGCGAAGCGCCGTGGAGGAGTGCCAGCTGGGCAAGAGCGTCTCTTTCTTCACGCTCGAGGTCACTCCGCCCGATCTCTTCTCATTCCAGATCGAGACCGGCGCCGGCCACGGTCAGCCGAGCGGCGCGGCGCAAGACCGACGGATGTGGCTCGAGGTCCTGGCGTACGACGGGAACGGTAAGCTTCTCGACCAAGTCAGTAGCGGCAACATCGCGGACGGCGAGATCGAGGACAAACCGCCGGGCGATCCGAGGCGCGACCCGCACCTGCTCATGCTGCGCGACCGCATCTACGACGCGCAGGGCAAACCGGTGCACATGTTCTGGCAAGCCGCGATGTCCAGCGCCCACCCCGACGGCTACGAGTCGAACGTACTTCCGTCGGCAACGACGACGTACATCGAGGGCAAGCACGCCGTGATGAAGCAGTACCGGGTGCCCGGCCCGAGTGGCCTTCCGGCCCGCGTGACCGCGCGCCTGAGAGTGCGGCCGATCGGATTGGACGTTCTCCAGGATCTGGTCGACTCCGGCGACCTCGACCCGGCGATTGTGGCAGAGATGTCGACGCTCACCTTTGGCGCGCAGATCGAGTGGACGCCAGAGAAGGGGTTGATGAAGACCGTCTCCTCCGCCAAATCGAAGACGGATTGCAACACGTATCGCTGCCTACTCGACCCGAGCTCGCAGGTTTGCCACTGAGCGACGCCGCGGCGGCTCCCATTTCTCTTCTGGTGCAACGAGGCCCAGCTCCCTCCATGATCCACAGGAATCTGTCGCGACCGCGAAGTCCCGTGCTCGCCGCCTTCGCGGCGCTCCTCGCCCTGTCGTGCCATCCGTCGAGATCGGACTTGATCAAGGGCGGCCCTCCAGCGGCCTCGCCGCGCGAGGTCATCGTCCGCGAAAGAGAAGCACCTGCTCGACCCGGGCGTGCTCCAGGTCCCGACCCGTGCCGCGGCCTCGCGCTGCCGCCGGAGCAGCACTACGTCGCTGCGGGGCTCTGCGCGCGGGCCGTCGCCCTCAGACAGGGGCCACTCCGCGAACTGACGTTCACCTCGAACGGCGACCTCATTGCGGTAACGCGGCACGGATTGGTCCGGCGCTACCGCGATCTGAACGGCAACGGCACCTTCGACCCGGACACCCCCGAGGTCGTCGACTGGGCCGAGACCGGGGGAGACAACGGCCAGAACTGTCACCTCGACGGCGAATGGCTGTACTGCGGCTCGCAGGACGGGGTGAAGCGCTGGAGATACAGCGCCGAGATCGAGCACGGTGGCGACGGTGAGACCGTGATGGTGGGGCAGCCGGGCGGCGGCAACCATCCGTTTCACCCGGTGCACGTCTACGACGGCTGGATGTACGTCGACTCGGGCTCGGAGCGGAACACGCTGTCGCCGATGCCCGCCGACTACTCGACCGAGCGCGCGGTCATCAAACGCTTCGACCTGATGCGGTTTGCGCCCGGCGCTCCCTTTCAGTGGAATGACGGCGACGTGTTCGTGCGCGGGGCGCGCAACGTCACAGGCTTCACGCGCGATTCGAAGGGCCGCATGTACGGCGTGGTCAACGGGGTCGACGACCTGCGCCACGATGGGCAAGACGTGCACGCCGACAACCCTGGCGAATACGTGGTCCGGCTCGAGGCGGGGCAAGCGTACGGATGGCCCTTCTGCTTTGCGGCCGAGCGCGTCGTCGTGGCGGGCGTCCTCGTCCCCCCGGGGACTCCGCTTCGCGCCGACGCTTATCGCAATGTCGCCCCGCAAGGCGTCGTGGCGAGCAACAAGGACGACGCCTGGTGCGCGGCACACATGACACGGCCGATGACCTTCATCGAGGCGCACAGCGCGCCCCTCGACATCGTCGTCTTCGAGGGCCCCTACGGCGCCCTTCCAGCGCGCTGGAAGGGGGGGGCGTTCATCTCGACGCACGGCTCCTGGGACCGGATGCCCTCGACCGGATCGAAGGTCGTCTGGCTTCCGCTCGATGAGAGCGGGAGAGCGCCGACGCCGACGTCGACGCCAACCGAGACGGACTTTCCGTACGAAGTCGTCTTCGGTGGAGGCGATGCGTCGGGCCCCCGCGACGGCCAGTGGGGGTGGCAGTCGAGCGGCGCCGGCGAGCCCGTGGTGCGACCCGTGGGCATCGCGATATCCCCCGTCGATGGCGCCCTTTACGTCGCGAGCGACGACCAGGCTGTGGCCGACCAGCCGGGGAAGCTGGGCGCCGGCGTGGGCGAGGGCGCGATTCATCGGATCGGCCTCGAGCGCTGAGGTGCGCCGGCGGCAAGCACCTGGCTCACTCGAGGGGTGGCGCATCGCGAGAGAGCACGCGCTCTGCGTCGGCCGAGATCTCGAAGCACCCGCTCGCACGAAGCAGCGGCGCGGCTTCGCCCGTGCTCACGATACGAGGCGGAAATCGCCAGCCGGCCACCTTCTTCGGATCGCCCACCACCAGGTGCCCGGGCAGCTCCGACCAGAGCGTGCCCATGATGTCGAAGTTCCAGCTCCCTTCCAGCACCTCCTCGAGGGCGAATACGTGACGGCACCCCGAGGGGGCGCGCTCACGCAACCCTCGAAAGTAGCCGTACCAGGGCTGGCCCTCTCGGCCGAACCAGGCGGAAGCCGGGTGAGGCAGAACGAGCCAGGTTTGCAGGGTGGCGTAGCTCGCTCGACGCTTCCGATCCCAGCGCAAGCCGAGACCCAGTTGGACGGCGACCAGCGCGGTCAGACCCAGAGCGAGCGCGTGGAGATAGCGGCGTTTCGGATGACGCCCTAGAGCGCCCGCCGCGCAGGCGACGAGGAGCGCCGCGAGGAGCGGTACGAAGTCGTAACGAATGAGGTAGCGATACTCAGCGTCCACATAGAGCGGCGTCACCGCCGTGAACAGGAGCAGAGTGGCACCGAGCAGGTGGGCTCGTCGATCGCCGGCCCACTCCGAGCACCACAAGCGCCAGGTGAGCCAACCCAGGAGCGCGATCTGGCCGACCATCACCTGCCTGCCGATGAACTCGGGAGAAACGGCGGTATGCGGGAGATCGAAGGCGGTGTGCTCGGCAAAGTAGATGGTGGCCACTCCGAGGGCCCGCAACTGTCCTTGAACGTCGAAGACGCTGCGCATCCCGAAGCTACCCGTCGGGCGCGAGAAGAGCTGCGCGACGAGAGCCCGCACGTGCAGGGGCGAAGCGGAGGCGAGCACGAGGCAAAACGCGACGAGAGTTGCGACGAAAGCCGGCACCACGGCAAGGGCGCGTCCGAGGCGGCGGCGGAGGGACCCACCCCCGGGCGAGATGAGCGCGGCCCAGAACCCCGGCCCCAGATACAGGATCGCCTGCCACGACATGAGGAAGGCGAGGCCCCCCGCCACGCCAGCGGCCACGCTCTCCGCCAGCCGCCAGCGCTCGAGCCGCACGACGCAAAGCCACATGACCGCGGCGGCCGGCGCGAGAAACAGGATGTTGTCCTCGAGGGTGAGCAGCAGAAAGACCATCACCCAGGAGGTCATCCAGAATCCGGTGATGAGAGCGGCGATGAGACGGCGACCGGCGAGATGGAGCGCCGCCGAACCGACGAGCGCGCACGTGATCGCGAACGCCACCGCATCGGCCAGGCGAAAACCGTCCACGTCGCTGCCGCCCCAGAGTCGAGCCACGCACGCCCCGAGCCAGTAGACGTGACCGATTCCGAAGTGAGCGTTCCACGGCATCGACTCCCAAGGACTCTTGCCGCTTGCCATCGAGGCCAGATAGGCCCCGTTGTCCCAGTTGATCTGCGCGAGCCACATAGGACCTGTCAGGATCCATGCGAGGAGGAAGCCCACCACGGCCAAAGCCACCGGCAGCGCGACCCGCCCCTTCGGGCGTGGGCTCGACTGCCCTGGCGAGAGCTCATCTCGCGGGTCCCCCGTCGAAGGGTGCTCGCTGGCCGGTGGGTCCATGGGGGCTCGTCGGACGATAGCCTCGTCACAGCGACTCGGCCCGTGAGAGCCCGCTTCCGAGCGTTACATGATCGAGCCTATGCAGCCCGAGCGCGCGGGCGCTTGCCCGGCGCTTGCACTATTCCTTCTGACCGATGGGGGCCCCCTCGATTCGTCGGACCTTGCGCGGGCTTCGGCTGGCCTTCACGTTGCTTGCGCCAGCGGGCACGGCGCGATGCTCCTCGTCGCCGAGCTCGCAAATACCGCCCGCGCCGCCGAGCGGCGCAGAGGCCGTCGGGGCTTTCCTCGTGGACCAGGATTTCAACGCCCTGCCGACAGGGAGCCCGCCGGGTGGATGGACGATTCAGGGGTCCGCGGGAGCCGTCGGCGTTGCCGAGGTCCCTTTCGCGGCCAACAAGAGCCTGGCCATCTCGAGCACCACCGGGGCGGGCGGGGCGAGCGCCACCATCTCCTTCGCGCCATCGTCGGGCCGCGTCGTCGTCGAGGCGAAGGTGAAGACCATGACGACCACGACGCACGAGGACCTCCCGGTGGTCCTGGGCGCCGACGGCGCGACGCCGGTCGTCACCGTCGCGTTCGACGGCGGCAACATCACGAGCTCGTCGGGCAGCGTGCAGAAGACGATCCAGACCTTCGCAGCGGCCACCTGGTACATCGTCCGCGTCGTCATCGACACGACGGCGCAGGCTTACGACTTGTACGTTGACGGCATCCGAGTCCTCGCGGGCGCCGCGCTGCAGGCGAACTCCGCGAGCGTCGCGGGCGTGACGTTCGGCGTCTCCGGTGCGGCGACGGCAACGAGCTTCGTGGATGACGTGCGCATCTACGAGCTGGGTGCCTTCATCGGTCCGCCCCCTCCTCCCGTGATCGACGTGAAAGCGCTGGGCGCGAAGGGCGACGGAACCACGAAGGACACGGCGGCCCTTCAGGAAGCCGTCGACTCGGTCCCGGCCTCGGGCGGCACGGTGTATCTGCACGACGGAACGTTCATCACGGGGACGATCCGGCTGAAGAGCAACGTCACGCTCTTCATCGACCCCACGGCCGTTCTGGAAGGGAGCCCCGACGCCGCCGACTTTCCGGCGCAGAGCCCACCGACGCAAAACGTCAACCTCAAGGACTGCCGACGCGCGGTCGTTTACGCCGAGGGCGCGACGAACGTGACGATCGACGGCGGAGGCACGATCGACGGCAACGGGAGCCTTCCCCAGTACGGTCCCAGCGCGGAGAGCGCCCGGCCGATCATGTTCTGGCCGGTCCAGACGTCGAACCTCGTCGTTCGCAACGTGTACTTCCACGACGGAGCCGTCTGGGGCGTCGTGCCCACCGAGTGCTCGCACGTGACCGTCGACAACGTCTACATCGACACCAGCGGCGTCCCAAATCGGGACGGGATCGACGTCGTGGACAGCTCGGACGTGACGATCGAGCACACGGTGCTGCACACGGAGGACGACGCCATCTGTCCGAAGAGCGGTGTGGCGGCAGGCGTCAAGAATCTCGTCGTCCACGACACGGCGATCACCGGCTCCAGTCACGCCAACGGCATAAAGTTCGGCACGGTCTCGTACGGGGCGTTCGAGGATTCGACGTTCACCGACATCCTCGTCAAGAACGTCGAGATGGGCGGCATCTCGGTCGAGTCGGCGGACGGTGCCAACGTCGAGAACATCACCTTTCAGCGGATCGAGATCGATGGGTCGGGCGCGCCTCTCTTCGTCCTCATCGAGAACCGCGGCGAGACCCCGAGCGGCGGCTCGAGGAGGATTGGGACCATCGACGGTCTGCGCTACATCGATGTCCGGGCGAGCGGGACGAGATCGGCCGATGGCTCGGCGGTCGTCGGGCTCTCGCTCAACGGCGTCCGCCATCCCTTGGAGAACCTGTCGTTCGAGAACGTCGACGTCGAATTCCCGGGCGGCTACAAGAAGGTGCCTGCCGCTCCCCGAGAACCGGGCGCCGCGTACCCCGAGTACAACATGTTCGGCCCCCTTCCATCGGCGGCGTACTACTTCCGGCATGTCGACGGTCTGAGCTTCACCAACTGCCATACGACGGTAGGGGCGGCAGACGCGCGTTCGGCGACCGCCTTCGTCGACGTGACGCAGGTGAGCGGCGCGCCGTAGCTCGGTGTCGCCAACCCACGCGCGGCACTCGGCTGTCTGGCGAGGTACCAGGAGATGGTAACCGCGCCTACCAGGCGTGACTTCAATCGACCAGGGCTGGGTGCAATGGGGGCATCGGAAGCACAACGATCGCACCCCCGCGACATCGTCGCGGGGCGCCGGAGCGAAAGTTGCAGCGGTCGTTCGATCCAGGGAGAGGACCTTCATGAAGCGTTGGTTCGCAAGCGCGGTCGCGGTCGTCGCGGCTGTCGTCGTTGCTTGTGGAGGGAGCAGTGGCTCGCTGAGCGGAAGCACGGGTCTCTGCGGACCCAGTGCGTGCGGAGGGGGCCGCACCTGCGATCCGACTCTCGGTTGCGTTCAATGCACGGGAGACGAGCAGTGTGGAGGGGATGACAGGTTCTGCGTCCTCGGAGACTGCGTCGCGTGCCGGACGAATGCCGATTGCGGCGCGTCGGCTCCCGCGTGCTGGACCGTCGATTACCAGTGCCACCCGTCGTGCGCGGGGCCGAACGCGACGGCCTGCCCGCGGGATGCCCCGAAGTGCGACCCCACTACGGGGGCGTGCGCACAGTGTCTGCAAAACGGCGATTGCGCCACGCCGACGCCGCTGTGCAACACGCAAGTCGGGATGTGTGTCGCCTGCCTTGCCAACGCCGACTGCGCGGCGAGCGCGCCCATTTGCCTCGCGACCGGTGGGTGCGTCCAGTGCGTCACCAACGCGGACTGCGGAGGAGCGACGCCCATCTGCGATACCGGAAGCCGGCGCTGCCGCGGCGGCTGCGCGTCGAACGTGGCCTGCTCGGGCGACAAGCCGATCTGCGACACGTCGAGTGCGGAGTGCGTCGCCTGTACGTCGAACCTCGACTGCTCGGCGCCGACCTCGTTCTGCACCCAGGACGAGGAGTGCGCTAGCTGCCTGCAGAACAGCGACTGCGCGAGTACCCCGACCACCCCGTTCTGCAGCGACGATCAACTGCGATGCGCCCAGTGCCTCTCCAAGAACGACTGCCCCGGCGGCCAGCAGTGCAAGGACGGAGCCTGCCACTGAGCCAAGTCAGCCCACTCGTTGCTATCGCTATTCTGCCCTCCCTGGCTACCGAGCCTGGCGTCACATCGTCGTCGTCATGGAGTAGTTGGTAAAGGTCCACGTCGCGTTCTTCCCGTTCGTCGAGCAGACCTCGGTCCCGAAATCGAACTGGTCCACCGTGGAGTCCGCAGGGAGCCACCCGTGCTGGGCCGCATACTGAAATAGCTGGAGGAGATCCAAGGTGCCGGTCTCGATATTGGTCGTCAATACGAAGTACACGGTGCCATCGGTACCGCCGTTGCTGGACCACCAGACGTCGTACGTCTTTCCTCCCAGCGATACGTTCGTCGCGACCTGTTTCCCGCCCGGCGTCTGCCCGTTGTTGTAGACCCAAACCATGAACTCGTTCGCGTTATTGGGGTTGAACCATAGGTCATAGGCGACTTCCCAGTCGTTCTTACTGCCCGTCGGGGGCTCCACCGTAAATGTGCTCGTGACGCTCTTGAGCGAGCTGAGCGTCGGAGGATGGTCGGAGGGAAAGTTAACCTGCATCGCCGGGTATGTCAGAACCGCGGTGTTTCCGGTCGGCTGGTTCGAGTTGACGACAAAATCGACGGTACCGTCACTGTTGAGGCAACCGTACGCTGACTCCGGACCGCAGCTGTTTCCTCCACAGTTCCACTGGTTGTCGTACAGATCGTAAGTGCTGCCTACATTGCAGGCCTGATTGTCGGAGACGCATGTGGCGTTGGCCATGGTGCAGGAGGTCCCGGCTGCACCGCCGCTGCTGCCAGTTCCACCGTCACCGCCGGCGTCGCCGGAACCGCCTCCGCTGGCGGTTCCGCTACCGGACCCGCTTCCGCTGGCCGTTCCACCGCTGGAGCCGCTTCCGCTGCCCGTTCCACCACTGGAGCCGCTGCCGCTGGCCGTTCCACCGCTGGATCCACTTCCGCTGGCCGTTCCACCACTGGAGCCGCTTCCGCTGGCCGTTCCACCACTGGAGCCGCTGCCGCTGGCCGTTCCGCTGCCGGATCCACCTCCGCTGGCCGGTCCACTATCGGTTCCGCCCTCGTTTTCGGTGGAATTCGTGGCACTGGAGGAGCACCCGACGACCACGAGCAGGGTCGCGGGCAGAATGAGGGTCGCGGCTCGATGTCTCATCGTGGGGTAGGCGCCGGCTTGCCTGGTCATGGGTCAAAAATTTTCATGGGGGCAAGCGGGTGATCCAGGTGGCCAGCCGCGGTCCGGAGCTCACCCGGGTGTACGCGCCGGAGGAGCCCCCGTGAGAGCGGCTCCTACCTCGAGCGCCGCGCGTCTCGCGTGCCCGAAGGTCACGCGAAGTGATGAAGGACCGCCGTCGAGATCTCGGGCCGCGAACCCTAGGAGCGTTCCATGTGCAGCCCCACGTGATTGCCCTCGGTATCGGCGACGATCGCGATGTGGCCCGGCTCGCCGATCCCGGTCTTTGGCACGACGACCTGTCCGCCCGCGCGCGTGGCCCTCTCGATGCAGCCGTCGATGCCGCCTTTCGCTCTCAGGTAGACGATCGCGCCGTCGGCCGTCGGCCGACGCCGCGGGTCCTGGATGAGCGCACCCTCGGGCCCACCCCCGTCGCCGAGCAGCAGGGCCTGCGGCACGCCGTCGCCAGGCGCCCGGCGTGTGCGCGTGCCGAGCATCGCTTCGTAGAACTTCACGGCGCGGTCGAGGTCGAGGGTGGGGATTTCGAACCAGTCGATGACGTTGGACATTGAGCTATCACCTCCGTGAAGAGCACCATGACGCAAGGCGGTGACAGCCTTCTGTCAGGTTTCTTCGGGTCGCGGCCGATCGCCCACCCCGACGAGAACGACGGCGCGCTCGATGTGATCGAGGCGGACGTGGCGGCGCTGACCGCCATCGAGGTCATCGCACTCGAGCAGGATCATGCTCCGCTCCATGATCACGCCGTGCACCATGACCTCGCGCGACCAGCGCTCGAAGTTCTTGCGGCGGTAATCGATGCGCAGCGGGAGGTGCTCGAACCACGCCTCTTCGACGGCCCGGCGGACCTTCGCGTCCGCCGGCGGGGCGGGCACGCCGACGAAGCGCAGCGCGGCCATGTGCTGCGTGAGCTCGCGCTGCGTCGACGCGGTCAGCGCGCCGCGGACCTTGTCGAGCGCCGCGCCCAGCGTCTCCGTGAAGGGGACGAGGCGCATCGAAGACGTCCAGCTACCGACGGCGAGGAGCAGAGCCGCCTCGCGCGCCGTGAAGTTCACGGGCGGGAGCGTGTAGTTGCGGTCGAGTGCGTACCCTCCGCCGCGGCCCCGATCCGCCTGGACGGGCAAGGACGCGTCGCGAAGCGTGTCGAGATCGCGGTAAATGGTGCGTACGGTGACGCCAAACCGATCGGCGAGGGTCTCGGCAGTGACCCCCGTGCGACGGCCGCGCAGGTACTCGGCAATGGCGAAGAGGCGCGCTTGGCGTCGCATGAGGTCGAACTGACACGACGCGCGCGCCGGCGTCCAGCGCCGGTGTCCCTCAAACGAGCCGGGCCAGCCTCCGTCCCGCGGCAGCCCGCTCCTTCCCGAGGCTGGGTGCGTTCCACTCACCGGCTCGCGCGAGATGCCGCGACAAGAGGACGCATACCCACATTCGAAACGGCCTCCACGCCTCGGCCAACCGCTCGAATATCTCCGGAGACGGTGAATCGAGGCCGTAGGCGTGGGCCAGCCCGTGAAGCACTCGTGGCTCGGCCATCGGGAGGCCGTCGTGCGGCGCTGCACCTCGATAGAAGATGTGGCTCGCGGTCCAGGGGCCCAGGCCCGGGAGCGACTGGAGCTCGGCGAGCGCGTCCATCTCGGTCATCGCTCGCAGGCGTTCCGCATCGAGTTTGCCTTCGAGCGCCGCGCGCGCGACGCCCTTAAGTCGCGCGAGCTTTTGGTCCATGAGCCCCGCCACGCGGTCGATGCTGACGACCGCGCGCGGCGAGGGAAAGACGTGATGGATGACGCCGCGCAGCTCGACGGCGTCGCCGTAGTCCCGCGCGATCGCCATCTTGAGCTTCGCGGCCGCTCCGATGTGCATGCGCGGCGCGATGACCCCCCAGACGGCCGCCTCGTACGGGGAGGGCTTCGCTGCCGTGAAGAAGCCGGGGAACTCGGCTTGCAAGCGGCCCACGACCGGGTCGCGTCGGCCCAGGGAAGTCCACGCCGCGGCGTCCGCGTCGAGCCCCAGGATTCGCGCGACCTGGCGCGTCATCGCCAGCGTGTCGGTCGTCCCGGAGCATTCGCCGACGAGAGTGTCGCCCTCTTCTCGAAGGGCGACGGCTACCGGGTCGAAGGCGCCGTCAAGGCCGAATGCGAGCGTGAGGCCGTCCAAGGCGGCGGCGGCCATGCCGGTCCCCGGCACGAAGTCCGCGTAGAAGACGGACGCGGCGTTCAGCGAGAAGGCGCTGGGCCTGGGGATGCGAATGGTGGTCATCGGGTTCCTCTGAGGCAAAGGAGTACGGCCCGGCTCTGTCAGCCGTGTGTCAGGTTTCTTCGCCGGCCGTCGTCCTGGCGAAGCCGGAGCTCCCTTGCGCCGATGGGCATGACATGGCCATTATTCAGCCATGGGCATCGAGCGCAACAACAGCTTCCACCTGCTCCTCTCCGACGACGAACTGAAGCTCCTCAAGCTCCTCGCCGAACGCGATGGGCTGAACGCCTCGGACTACTTGCGGATGCTGATCCGAATGATGCCGAGCACCAACGCGCCCAACATCGGGCAGGCGATGCGGCTCGGAGCGACGCTCGGCCACCTCGGTCGTACCGGCCAGGTCGATCTGGCCAAGGTCTTCGAGGCCCACACGGATTCCGTCAAGCTGGCCAAGGCGGACCTTCAGGAGACCAGGAAGAAGAAGGCGAAGTGACTTCCCGCCGCGTGCTGAGACCGATTCGGGCACGCTTGGTTCGTGATGGAGAAGCGACTCGGCCCCGCTCCCCGTACCGCGTGACTACTGCAGCGCCGCCCGCACCGTCGCGCACGTCGCGCCGGCCGGGAGACGCACGGACGTGAAGGTCGTCGTCCCGGACGGGGCGAAGACGGGCTGCGTGTTGTCGACGAAGCTCGCCTGCGCGTCGTCGCAATCCCCGCCGTCCACGAGCTCGCATCCGATGACGTGGGAGTTGATCGCGTACTGTCCCGCAATCTGCGGTATCGATATCGTACCCGTGACGTCGTCGCAGTCCGTGACCGTCCCCGTGACCTCCGTGACCTGCCGGATCGCGACGTAGAGTTTGTCGGCCAAGACCACTGGTTGAAACGGCACCGGGATGCCGACCGGGATGTACGAGTACGAGCCCGCGTCGCTCGGCGGCGGAACAGCGCCCTGCGCCGCGTTGACGGTGACCCCCGGCTTGCCATCGTGGTCGGGGTCCGTCGCGGTCGTGACGGTCGCCGGCCAGGGGTCGGTTGCGGGGTTGGCCATCGTGAGTCCGAGCAACGCGGCGCTCGCGGCTGCCCGGTAGGTCGCGCCTGGGGCGGAGCTCGTCACGGTCGCGTCGACCTGGAAGGTCGGGAGGAGGTTGCCGGCGAAGAGCGCGTCCGGAAAGAGCACCCCGTACGCCTGACCGGCGACCACCGCCGTCCCCTGGAAGCCTGGCAGATCGATGCCGCACACCACCGTCGTGTCTTCCAGGCTGGTTGCATGCTGCACCCGAACGCCCTTGATCCATTGCCTGATCGTTCCGGAGCCCGGCGCTAGAAGGAACGTCTGCAGGTTCAATCCCGCCGGGGCCCAGCTGACGTCGATGGTGACCAGGCTCCCCCACGTACCCGTGAAGTCGCACGCGACCGCCGCAGCTTCGGAGGGGGTCGAGCCACCGTCACGTCCGCGATCGCCGCCGCTGCCGGGTCTGAACATACCATCGGGTAGGTCGACGGGAGCTGCATCGGTGACGGCGGCGCCTCCGTCGTCGCTGCCGCTCCCCTTGAAGCCGTCGCCCGCATCGTCGACGAATTCCTCACCTGCGAGGTCCAGGCCGCAGGCCGTCGCGAGACCCGCGGACCCTATGGCCACCGAAACGAAGCCCGCACCAACCCACCGTGTCATGCCCTTCGAGATGGCGATCCCCCGATCCGGAGAAGGTGCAGCGCATGCGTCTCCGGGCAAGGGTGCGCCTTTCGCCCGCAGAATTGAACGGAGTCCCTTCACCTCCCTTACTGTGTCGACCCGTCATGAAAGCGATCAAACGGGGCGAACGTGCGTTCCGCGGCGCTCTCATGGGTCTTCATCGAACAACTCTACGGGCCCCTACTCCGCAGATCATCGTCCGAATCGGGCATTCGCTGTCCTTTTCGGCCAACCCGGCGATCCACGCGAAGCGCGCCGTCGGCGCACGACGAGTTCGCTCCGACATCCGCGGCGCCCCCGTCTGTCTCATTCCCGTCCCTGGGGCTTGCCTGGGACACGCGGACCTCAACGCCGGCGTCTGGTGGGGCACTTAGCTTGAGCGAGTTCGGATGAGCGTTTCTATCTTCCTGGTGCGCGCAGTGTGCGAAGCAGCGGAGCGATCCGCCGCCGCGCGCGCGGACTTGCGCGCTCGGATCCCTTTCGACTGGCGCCGCCTCGAAGACCCGGAGACCCGGCTCGAGTTCGAGCAGTTCGAGCAGGTGCTGTCGGCCGCCGTGGCCGTGACGGGCGACGACGCGCTCGGCCTTCACGTCGCGGAGCAGATGCCAGAAGGCGCCGTCGATCTGCTCGGCCATCTGGCGGCGCACGCGCCCACCATGAGGGAAGCGATCGTGATCGCATCGCAATTCGTGAGTCTCGCGATGGACGGCGTGCTGCTCGCCGTCCGTGACGAGGAGGACACGTTCGTCGTCCGTTACGCATTCCCGCGCTCGACGCCGTTGTCCGATCGCGTGCTCGCCGAGCTTCTGATGGGAGGGGTGGTCCGATTGGCCCGGTCCTTCACCGGCCCGCGCGCCATCCCGCGGCTCGCATGCTTCGAGCACGAGCGACCGGACCATCACCGCGAGTACACACGCATCTTTGGCGGCAACCAGCGATTCGGCCAAGGTGTGACGTCGATCACCTTCGATCGCGAGATCGCGGATCGGCCGCAAATGCACCAGCATCCCGAGCTCTACGATCTGTTGCGAGCGGAGGCCCAGCGCAGGCTCGACCGGAGGACCACGGGCGTGCGCCCGGCCACTCGCCTGCGTCAATACTTGCTGGCCATGGCGCCTTCGCGCATTCCTGAGATATCGGCGGCGGCGCGCGATCTCGGAATGAGCGAACGATCGCTGCGGCGGCGTCTCACCGCGGACGGTACGTCGTACCGCGACGTCGTCCAGTCGGCGCTCGAAGCCTCGGCGGGTCGCATGCTCCGGGATTCGGCCCACTCGATCAAAGAGACCGCCGTTGCCCTTGGCTTTGCGGACGCAGCGGCGTTTCACCGCGCCTTCAAGCGCTGGACCGGTATGACGCCCGGCGAGTACCGACGGATTCGCGGAGGCCCAGTTCAACCTGTGATCGCTGCCCGGTCAGGTCCAGGCGGTAGACGCGGCGCGTAGCTACGGGACCTGCGTCGGATACGCGAGGACCGTCGTGACCGTCCCTGCGCGGACGGCGGCGTCGACCTGGAGGATAGCGGGCGCGAAACGAACGCGTTCGCGGGCCAGGCCGCTGGACTTCGCACTAGCCATTTCGAACAAATGACTATAGCTGCCGCGAGACCTCCGTGAAAGGGAGAGGGCGGGCGACATGTCACCGAGCCAACCGCGTCATCTCTACGGGCTTGCCGTACTTTCGGCGGCGATCCTCCTCGATTGCACGAAGGCCGACGTTCCCCCGTCGAACGGGGGCCTGGAAATCGTCCTCGAGAGCGACATGTCGATCCCGAAGGACATCGACCACGTGCGCCTGACGGTCCGCCAGCAAGGGCAGTCGCTCTTGCAAGTGGACCGGGACGTGGGTCCGAAGGCCCTCCTGATGCCGGCCTCGTTCGACGTGAAGTCGAACGGCGATGGCGCTCCGGTCGCGGTCCAGGCCGTCGCCTACAAGAACGGTCAGGCCCGCGTAGAGCGCGACGCAGTCACGCCGATTCCGCCGGACCACGTCGGCGAACTGCGCCTTCCGCTGAACTATCTCTGCGTCGGCACCGCGCAGTCGGATGCCGACGGCGGCGTGAGCTCGACGTGCCCGGACGGGCAGACGTGCTCGCAAGGGGCGTGCGTGACGGCGGTCGTTCCGCCGTCGGCCGTGCCCGCGGTCAGCGCGGGAACCGGAGATACCGGCGCGGGTGCAGACAGCGGACCTCCGGCGACGGCGGGCGCCGACGCGGGAGCGGGTGCCGATTGCTTCGACGTGTCGACGTGCTTGATGGCGGCCGCGCCAGCCACGGTCGACGCGGCACACTGCACCGTGACGCTGCCGCCTGGCGCGCACTCGGCCAGCGTGAACGTCGCGCTGCAGTTCCCCATCGGGGGCCCCGGGGTGTGCGGGGTCGATGCGTGCTGGGTGGTGCTCACGGACTGGACGCTGAAGGGCACGCAGATCCAGCTGCCGCAGGCCGCATGCACAATGGCGGCCGCGCAAGGGGCGAGCCTGGTGATCAGCACGACTTGCGCGACGCAGACCGACTCGGTGCCTGTCTGCGGGCCGTGGTCCTCCGCGACGACGCCAATCACGGAGCCCGCGACGGGGGGGCCGATCGGGCAGGCTTGCACGACGGCCTTGAGCCAGTCGTGCGGTCTGTGTGGCACTCAGACGCGTACGTGCGTCGAAGGAAACCCGTCGGCCTGGTCGGCGTGCATGGGCGAGGGCGTGTGCGCGGCGGGCGCGACGCAGGCCTGCGGCACGGGCGGCACCCAGACCTGCGATGCCACCTGCCAATGGGGAGACTGCGGCTGTCCGAACGGCCTCATCGCGTGTGGGGCGCCCGGCACGTGCGTATCGCCGGACGACGTTCACACGTGCGGCTCGTGCAGCAACGACTGCTCGGCGCTGCCTCACGTGACCGGCTCCACGACGTGCGCGGCCGGGGCATGCGCCTTCGCGTCGTCGTGCGCCGCCGGCTACGCGGACTGCGACGGCGACCCGACGAACGGCTGCGAGACCGACATCACGCAAGCGAGCCACTGCGGCGGCTGCAACACCAGCGCCAAACCCACGGCCTGCTCCGGAGCGACCCCGCTCTGCTCGCCCTCGGCCGCGACGTACGAGTGCGTCTCCGGTTGCTCTTCGAGCATGCCGACGCTGTGCAGCGGCACGTGCGTCAACACGACCAGCGACCCGAAAAACTGCGGGACCTGCGGCAACACCTGCAACCTGGCGCACGCGACCGCGTCGTGCGGTAACGGCAGCTGCGTCGTCGCCGCGTGCGCCGCCGGCTACGCCGATTGCGACGGCGATCCGACGAACGGTTGCGAGACCGACATCACCCAGGCGGCCCACTGCGGCGGGTGCAGCACGACGGCGAAGCCCACCCTGTGCTCCGGAGGGACCCCCGTCTGTTCGCTCTCGGGGACCACGTACCAGTGCATTTCCGGTTGCCCTTCGAGCACGCCGGCGCTGTGCAGCGGCGCGTGCGTCGACACGACGAGCGACGCAAACAACTGCGGGGGCTGCGGAAGCGCCTGCAACCTGGCGCACGCCACCGCCGCGTGCCGTTCCAGCAGCTGCGCGGTCGCGTCGTGCAGCGCCGGCTACGCCGATTGCGACGGCAGCCCGACGAACGGCTGCGAGACGGACATCACCCAGGCGGCCAATTGCGGCGGCTGCAACACCACCGCGAAGCCGACGGCCTGCTCCGGTGGGACCCCCCTCTGCTCGCTCTCGGGAACGACGTACGAGTGCGTCTCCGGCTGCTCCTCGAGCATGCCGACGCTGTGCAGCGGCACCTGCGTCAACACGACGACCGACGCGAACAACTGCGGGGCCTGCGCCAGCGCGTGCAGCCTGGCGCACGCCACCGCCGCGTGCCGTTCCAGTAGCTGCGCCGTCGCGTCGTGCACCACCGGCTTCGCCGATTGCGACGGTAGCCCGACGAACGGCTGCGAGACGGACATCACCCAGGCAGCCAATTGCGGCGGCTGCAACACGACCGCGAAGCCCACCGCGTGCTCCGGCGGCATGACCTGTCAGAGCGGCGCATGCGCGTGCCCCAGCACCTTCCACTCGTGCAGCGGGACGTGCATGAGCAACACGTCGGTCGCCAGCTGCGGCTCGTCGTGCGTCGCGTGCACGGCGCCGACCGGAGGGAGCGCGACGTGCAACGGCACTTCGTGCGGGACCAGCTGTCCGAGCGGCGAGACCGTGTGCAGCGGGGCGTGCGTCAACCTGAACACCAGCACGAGCAACTGCGGATCCTGCGGCAAGGCCTGCGCGGGGACGTGCTCGGGAGGGACTTGCACACTCCCGACCGCCACGGCCATTGCCGCCGGTAGCCAGGATTCGTGCGCGCTCATGTCCGACGGGACGGTCCGATGTTGGGGCGCCAACAGCCAGGGCCAGCTCGGCAACGACACGACGACCGATTCGTCGAAGCCCGTCACGGTCTCCGGCCTGAGCGGCGCGACGGCAATCGCGGCGGGCTACCAGATGGCGTGCGCGCTGCTCTCGGGCGGAACCGTCGAGTGCTGGGGCGGTAACGACCAAGGCCAGCTCGGCAATGGCACGATGACGGCTTCCTCGACGCCCGTCGCCGTCTCCGGCCTGACGGGCGTCACGGCGATCGCGACCACCGCGGAGGCCGAGCACGTCTGCGCGCTGCTCTCGGGCGGTACGGTCAAATGCTGGGGGTTGAACGCCCACGGCGAACTTGGCAACAACAGCACGAGCAGCTCCCCGACCCCGGTCACGGCCTCCGGGGTGACGGGCGCCACGGCGATCGCCGTGGGCGCGGACCATACATGCGCGCTGATCTCCGGCGGAACGGCGAAGTGCTGGGGGTTCAACACGTTCGGTCAGCTCGAAAACGGGTCGACGGCAACGACGTCGACGCCCGGGGCGGCCTCGGAGCTGAATGGTGCCACGGCCATTGTCGCCGGCGGCAACCACACGTGCGCTTTGATGTCCAACGCCACGGAAGTGTGTCGCGGAGACGATACCGACGGGGAGCTCGGCGACGGACAGATGACCAACTCGTCGGGAGGGATTGCGGTGAGCGGCCTGAGCGGCATCACGGCCTTTTCCGCAGGGAACATCCACGGCTGCGCCGTGATCGCGGGCGGCGCCGTCGACTGCTGGGGGGAAGACAACTTCGGGGAACTCGGCAACGGAAACACGGCGCCTTCCGCGACCCCCGTGGCCGTGTCGAACTTGAGCGGCGCCACCGCCGTCGCGGCGGGGGACGATCACACGTGCGCCCTGCTCCCCGCCGGTGTCATCGACTGCTGGGGGGACAATGGCAACGGGGAACTCGGCAACGGGACGACGACCCAATCGTCCGTCCCCGTGACCGTGAGCTTCTGACCCCCCGCTCGCTACGCTTCGCGCCGGCCCGGTGACTCGCAGTCACTGCAAGCGGATGCGCCTGCGCTCGCGCGGCGCCAGAGTCCGTTCCAATTCCTAGTTAGGCGGCCGCCACGGAACGGAGCTCGCCCGCCAGCTCCGTCATCGACTGGTACCGCTCCTCTCGCGGCCGACGCAGGCACTTGAGGATGACGGCTTCGACTCCCGGCGGGACTTCCTCCTTGAGGCGCGCCCGGAGCGGCAGCGGAGGCTTGGTCATGACGTTGGCGAAGAGAGCCAGGTGACCATTGCCCCCAAACGGGGTGTCGCCCGCGAGGATTTCGTAGAGCAGAACCCCCATCGACCAGATGTCGGCGCGCAGGTCCACGTCGGTCGCGGCCATCATCTGCTCAGGGGACATGTACGCCGGCGAGCCGACGACCTTTCCCATGCTCGTGATCCTCGATCCGCCCGCCTCGTCGCCCACGGCGATCCCGAAATCGATCACCTTCACGAGGGGGCCCGCGCCCTGGCCAGCGTCGGCGAGAAACACGTTGGATGGCTTGACGTCGCGGTGGACCACGCCGAGGGCGTGGGCCTCGGCGATGCCCTCGCACGCGTCGGCGCACCAGGCGAGCGCCTGCCGGTAGGGTACGCGACCCTGTGTCTCGACGAGGCGGCCTAGGTCGGTGCCTTCGAGGTACTCGAGAGCGAGGTACGGCAGGGCGCCCTGCGTGGCGTCGAGATTGCCGACATCGAGGAGCCGGCCGACGTGGGGACTGTGCAGCCGCATGAGGACGCGCGCCTCGCGCACGAACCGCTCGAGAACCTCCTCGTGATTCCGCCACTCGGGCAAGAGCACCTTGAGGGCGGCGCGGATCCCCCCGCGGTCCCGCGCCTCGAACACGGCACCCGACGCGCCGCGGCCCAGCTCACGGATCACCTGCCACCGGCCGGCGATCGTCGCTCCCGGCCCGACCGGGAAAGGCGAGGCGGCAGGACCGGAACCACCACCATCGAGTTCGCGACGCAGGCGCAGCTCGCGCGCGACCTGCCGGGCGAGGCGCTCGAGCGCCGCGAGCTGCCGCGTGGTGAGCGTGCGCGGACGCGTGTCGGCGACAGAGAGCGCCCCGATTGCCGAGCCCTCCTCGACGAGCAAGGGGACGCCCGCGTAGAAGCGGATGTGCGGATTCCCCATGACGAGCGGGTTGTCCGAGAACCGCGCATCGAGGTGCGTGTCTTCGATGACGAGCGGGTGCCGATGGTTGATGCAGTGACCGCAGAACGACAGGTCGCGCGCCGTTCCCTCCTGCTCGACGCCCACGCGTGCCTTGAACCATTGGTAGTCGGAGTCGACGAGCGTGATGAGGGCAATCTCGGTTCCGCAGAGGTCCGCCGCGAGACGCGCTACTTCGTCGAAGGCTTCCTCGGCCGGCGTGTAGATGATGTTGCACGCCCTGAGGAGCGCAAGGCGTCTCTCCTCGTCGTCCGGAATCGGCGGCTCGATCATGGCCATCCTCGGGTACCACTTCCCGCGATGGCGCGCGAGAGCCATCCCGACACACTAAAGCCACCACTTGACAGTTTGGAAGGGGCGCCCAATACTCAAGCCGATGCTGAACAATGCCGCGGTCGATCGCGTTTTCCACGCCCTGGCAGAGCCCACTCGTCGAGCCTTGGTAGAGCGTCTGAGCGCCGGACCCATGTCGGTCAGCGCCTTGGCGCAGCCGTTCGACCTCACCTTGGCGGCGATTGTGCAGCACCTTCAGGTCCTCGAAGAGAGCGGCGTCGTGCGAACCGAGAAAGTCGGTCGCGTGAGAACGTGCCGCATCGATTCGCGCGGCCTGAGCCTCGCCGAGCGCTGGCTCTCCGAACGCCGCGCCCTTTGGGAGCGCCGGCTCGATCGCCTGGGCGAACTGCTCGCCGAAGACGACGGGCAGCAGAAACCACCGAGCAAGACAAAGAGGAGACCCTGACCGAAACCGCGGTCCCGAGGGCGCGCCGCCGAGGGGGACCGAGATTCGGAACGACACGACCTACCAGGACATCGTGCCCGAGCGACGCATCGTGTTCGCATACACGATGACCCTCGGTGACAAGCGCATCTCTGCCTCGCTGGCGACGATAGAATTGCGCACTTCAGACAAGGGCACGCACTTGGTCTTCACCGAGCAGGGCGCCTTCTTCGAGGGCGCGGATCGCCCCCAGACGCGCGAAGGTGGCTGGCGCGACCTGCTGTCGAAACTGGATCAGGAACTACGCCGATCGGCGTGATCACTGCCATTTGTTGCGTCACGGCGTGATGACGAGTCGGCCGTCCGGGCCGGTGCAGAGGCGGAAACGGGCAGGTGCAACATGAAGTACCTGTACATGGGGCGAGATCCGAGCTCCGGGGGCAACTACAACACGCTTCCCTGGCGCCTGGGACTCCTGACGAAGACCAACTGAGTCGGCAGCGGCTCGTTTCGTGACGTCTGGGTGATGTCTTCGGGTACGGGCGGCGACAAGTTGAAGAGGACTTCACTTGCGACTGGTAGATGCGGTCGCGGGCGGTACCCTGCGGCGCGCGTGCCCGTCGCCACACATCGGCTCCCCGGGCGCCGGTTCGCGGAGCGATGAGAAATGCCCAAATTGCGACCCGTCAACCGTTACTCGTCGTGGTTCGTGCCGGCGTTTGCGATCTTCGCGGTGGCCTGCTCGGCGCACGACCAAGGCGGCGTCGGTTGCGACGTCGGGGGGCTCAATGAATGTGGCGTCTGCTGGCCGGCACTGGGCGACCTGGGCGCATCGTGCGTCGCATCGGACGGCTGTTCTGGCACGAAGGTTTGCTCGGCGGATGGCAAGACCTCGACCTGCGCGACGTCGAAAGTCGCGAACGCATGCGGCGTGTGCGGGGGAGCGCCGGTCTCAAGCGTCAACACCACGTGCACCACGACGGCGGGCGTGGCCGGCTTCTCCGTTTGCGACGACATGGGCGACGGAACGGTATGCGCCAGGACCGTCATCACGATGACGTTCGACGACACGTTCTCCGACACACTACAGGCGCCACCCCTGCTCGAAGCGCATGGATTTCGTGGCACGTTCTTCGTCAACAGCCCGCGCTTCGATCGCGGCACGCACTACATGACCCTTGGTCAGGTGCTCGACTTGCAGAGTCGGGGGCACGAGATCGGCGGCCATACGCTCGACCACCCTCACCTTCCGACGCTCCTTCCGAATGCGCAGCGGATCGAGATCTGCAACGACCGGGCGAGCCTCCTCGCGCAAGGCCTCGACGTGCGGCACTTCGCGTACCCCTTCGGCGAGGCCAATGACGACACCGAGGCCGCGGCGCAGTTCTGCAATTACGATTCGGCGCGCGGAGTCGGCGACCTGACCGACGCAGACGGAGGGCGCATCGGCGCCGAGAACTACATCCCTCCCGATCCGTTCAAGATCCGCGCCGACTCGTCGATCATCGACACGAACACCCTCGCGGACCTGCAGGCGCGGGTGCTCACGGGAGAGCAGACCGGAGGCTGGGTCATCATCAACATGCACCACATCTGCGCCACGTGCGGTCAGAATGAGGTGACCGTCGAGATCTTCACGGCGTTTCTCGACTGGCTCGAGGAGCACATCCGAGGAACGACCACGTACGTCCGGAAGGTCCGGCAAATGCTCCCCGGAAGTACGAAGCCGCCCGTGCTCGTGAGCGGCGCCGTGATCCCCGGCGACGCCAGCGATACGACCACGGAGAGCTTCTCGCTGCACGGCCCGTTCGAAGTCGATACGGATTCGGAGGAGTGAGCGCCGTGTTCCCCACGAACCCTCACGCGCCGCCCGCCCATGGATCGCTGCTGCACGCGATCGTGCGCGCCGGGTGTCTTTGTGCGGTCGTCTTGGTCGTTTCGCTGTCGGCGTGTGGCCACTTCCCGGTACGCGAGACACCGCAGGTCCCGTCGGGCAAGGAATCCCTCTACGCATCGCTCAGCAGCGGCACCATCAAGATTGCCGACGAGCTGCTCGCGAACGACTGGGACATCGGCCCGCGCTCGCCCGTGGCGCACCTGCCCACCCCTCTCTCGTGGACCGAGGATCCGTTCCAGGACCACTACTGGCGGTTCATCTTCTACAGCCTTCGGCCGCTCAGCAATTTGATCTTTGCGTATTACACGACCCAGAGGACCGAATATCGCGACAAATTGATCCAAATTCTCGAGAGCTATACGGACATCGATTCGGTTCGCGCGCCCGATGCCGACACGTTCGACTATAGGCACGCGGCCGCGTTTCGCGCGCTCATGCTCGTCAACTGCTACGGCAAGCTCGTTCGATCGGGCGACATGCCCGCCGACCTCGAGCCGAAGCTTCGCGTTTCGATCGCGAAGATAGCTGACTTTCTGCTGGCACCCTACAACTTCGAAGCATCCGACAACCACGCTTTCAACGAGGCGGCCGGACTGCTCGCCGTCGGGGCCAACTTCCCCGACCTTCCGAACGCACCGGTGTACCTGCAGTCCGCGATAGACCGGCTCGCGTCCGAGATGCAGACGACGGTTGGTCCTGACGGGGTGGAGATCGAGAATTCGCCGTTTTATCATTTCTACGTACTGTCGGCCGTCATGCAAGACTACGAATGGGCCAGTACGTACCACGAGGCGCTGCCCGCCGAGTTCGGCGCTCGAGTGAAGGCGATGCTCGAGTACGCGACGCTCATTCCTTTGCCGGACGGGACCTTGCCGCTCCTCGGCTCGACCGTGACGTTCGATCTTCGGCAGCTCGACCCGAGAGTCTACACGGAAGACGACATCGACAGCCTCCCGGATGGTCTCACGAGCGATCAGCACTTCGAGTACATTCGCACCGCGGGCAAGAGCGGCACGGAGCCTACCGAGCGCAACGTCTCGTTCGCGAGCTCCGGACAAGGCATTCTGCGTTCGGCATTCGGGACGCCGGACGTGTTCGACGCCCAGACACACGTGACGTTCTCCACGAGCCCGTGGCGCAACAACCATACGCACTACGACACTCTCGGAATCAACCTCTACTCCTCGGGTAACGTTCTTCTGTCCGATTCCGGCCTCGGTACGTACGTCGCCGGCGCCGAGCACGATTACTTCTGGTCGACGCGCGCGCACAACACCGTCGTCGTGGACGGACAGGATCAGGGATCCGATCCTGCCGCGATCGTGACGACCGGGCTCGTTGCGACCGGCGCCGCACCGTACACCTGGGCTTATCAGTCGGGCGCGCACGGCCTTTACCCTGGGGTCACCCACAAGCGATCGGTCGTTCTTCTCCAGAAGGACCTGGTCCTCGTGGTCGACGCTCTCACGAGCGTTGCGACCCACGACTACGTGCAGACGTGGCATCTCGGTGCCGGCTTGCGAGCGGATGTCGAGGGCCTGGACGTCGTCGGTCGAACGGCGAGCGGCGAACCGCTCATCCTGGTACATCAGGCCCTCACGAACGGCCTCGCACTGATGACCAGCTACGGGCAGGACAGCCCGATGCAGGGGTACCTCTCGCTCACGTACGAGAACAAAGTGCCCAACTGGGTCCTGGAATACAAGGCGACGGCCCAGACCTCCCGTGCCTTCGTGACGCTCCTCGCCTCCGGGCCCTATGCCGCCTCGACCCCGACCGTCACCGGCCTGGCCGACGGGACCAGCGCAGATGTCACGGTCTGCGCGGGGGACGCCAAGTACGATGTGTCGATCTCGCAGCAGGCGGCCGCCGGTGAAGCGGTCAGCGTCGTGCCCTCGGCAAGCTGTCCATGACGCGAACCCCGGTCAATCCATCGGGCAGACGTCGGCGCTTCCGATGCGCGTGGGGGGTCTCGGGCCGCATTGCACGACAACGAGCGGGTGCGGGTGGGGGTGCGCCCGGTACCCAGGCGGCGGCCCGAGCGAGAACTCCGGCGCAACGCCCCTCAGCCCGCGACGCGCATCGACCATTTGTCCGGGTGGTTCGAGCTGGTTTCCCCAGATCGAGACGGGGCCGCACCGCTGCGTCGTCTCCTCGGTGAGCTCGACCCCGAGGCGATAACCCCGAAGCGTGTTGTTCCACACCACGCCCGCGCCGCCCCGAATGCGGATGGCCCAGCCGTCGTAAAACGGCAGGCCGTGGTCTGGCTGCTCGATGAGATTGTCGTGCACGTCGATCCACTCGCCTCCGACCGCCGATCCGAACTCCGCTCCGTGCGCGTCGATGGCGTGTGCCACGACTCCGCTGGTGACGTAGTTGTTGCGGAAAACGTAGCGACCGCCCTTGTTCGACGCGATGGCATGACGGCAGAGGGAGAACCGTGAGTCCTCGACGACGGTCGCTTCCGGGATCCCACCGGGCGACTGCTGCCCCAGGGCGACGCCCGTGAGGGCGTTCGTGCCGTAGACGGCCACGCCGTAGCCGTCGGTCCCAATGGCCGGCTTGTACTCCGCGTAGAAGGAGCAATGATCGACGACGCCCCGGCTCGTCCCGTTGGTGCGCACCCCGGCGAATCCCATATGAGCGAAGTAGGAATGGTCGACGCGAAAGTCCTGCGCGTCGTCGAGCAGAACGCCGACGTCCTTTCCCCTGGAACCTTCGTCGGCGACGCCCTCGAAGCGCAATCCGGAGATCTCGAAACGGCGCGCTCCAATGACACGCACCAGCGGGCGATCGCTTGCGCTGGCCGGAGCCGACACGAGGGTGGCGGCCGAGCCGTCTGCCGTCGATCCCAAGTCCATCGAGCCCGCGCCCGCGCCAAGAAGAAGGACATCGTCGCTGCGGACGATGATGGGAGCGTCGACCTCGTAGCGGCCGGCCGGCATGACCACGATCGATGCGGGCCCGGCTCGATCGACGGCCTCCTGGATGGCGCGCGCGGTAGGCTCACGCACCGTCACGACCGCGCGCCAGCGCCGCGGCCCGACGAGGTAGACGGAGCTCGTGGAGGCAGCCGGCCCCGGGATGCCTTCCGCCGGTGACATCGGCGGGGGAGCCGCGAACGCACTGCGTTCGGTGCCGGTCGCCGGGCGAGTGCAACTCGACATCAGCACGGCTGCGCCCAGCATGCGCGGCGCGGGGAACGAGCAGGGCACCTTCACGGGGACCCTATCGCCGCCGTCAACGCGCGCACATGCGCGGTCAGATAGGCCTCTTCCGAGCGCATCCGGACGACATCGAACCAGACGTAGTCGGCATAGTCCGCGGCCCGGGGAGCGTTCAGGTCCAGCATCGTCTTGGTGCGCTGTTCCAGGTCCGAGCGCAGAGCCACGACTTGCCGCAAGCGCTCCGCATCGGCGTCGAGCAGAGATCTGAGCTTTTCGATCGCAACGCGCGCCTGGTCGGCCTCACGCTCGGTCTGGGCCGCCGACCATTGCGCGCGCGCGGCCGCGGCACGAGCCTCTGGCGGGCCTTGCGCGAGCCAACCGGTGCTCATGGTGATCCCCACCACGCCGAAGAACGGAAACGGCTGGTCCGTCCCCAGAAAGCGATCGTACCCGCCCTGGATCGTCAACTCGAAAGCGGACAGGCGGCGCAGCTGCGATTCGACCCGTTCGATCTGCGCCTCGGCTCCGGCTCGAGTGGCTACGAGGCGATCGACATCGGTCAGGGGCAGGGTCGGCAGATGAAGGCCGGCGAGGTGCTCGCGAGCGTCGGCTTGGAGCTCCCGCAGAGCGTCCATGCGTATCGTCGCCGCGTCGAGATCCTGCATCGTGGCCTGTCCGATCGCCACGTGTTGCTGGATCTTGTCGACGATCGCTTGCGCTTGGGGCATTGCTTGCTGGAGTACGTTCAGTTTCGCGGACCACCCCGACGCCGCGAACGAGTCGGCGTCGAGAGTCGCCAGGGCGCGAATCTGCAGGGCCACCCGGTACCGCTGGCACTCTGCGCTGGCGTAGCTCGAGGCGAGCGCACCGCGGTAGAAATTGGTGGGACTGAAGCCAGCGCCCGCGAGCACGCGAGGGTAGGCGGTCGGCGTTGCGATGTCGGCCGCCGATACACCACCCAGCGTATGGACCGGAATGACGCCTGCCTCGGCGAAGAGCCATGGCGACTTGTCGATCGCGCTCTCCGACGCCGCGGCCGCGCCGATGAACTCACAATACGCTCGCGACTCGGCTTCCAGCTGCTTCGGCGTCGAGGCTCCCGCCTCCGGTGTGTCGATCGGTCCGATCGCCGCGGACGTCCCGAACGAAGACGATCCGGCCCGTGGCGTGGGCTGCGCTGCAGCCGTCGTCGCGACCGCAACCAGGGTCGCGCCGCTGGCCGCAGCCACCGCGCGCGCGACGACGGCGCGCACGACCCGAAGGCGGCTCCCTCGCAAGCATCCCGGCAGTGACGTCTGCATTCGGCTCGTCCTACAAGAGCAGGGGTTTTCGTTTCACATGCAGAACGGGTTGCTGCGCCCAGCTCACTTCGCCGAGCTGGAGTTGAACGAGCTCTCCACGCAGCTCGCGCTCGAAGACCGGGTGCTTTTGCAGAATTTCGCCGTCGAGGAGGGCGACCACCACACCGATTCGAGAGCATCCAAGAACGCCGAGCAGGCGGCACCCATACACCGGGGTTCCAGGGTGGACTCCGTCGAGGTTCTCGTACGGCGCAAACGCGACCGTCAGGTTCTCCGTGGCTGCCTTGAGAAGCGGCTGGTTTTCGATGGCCGTCAGCATCCGGTCGTACTGCGCGACCACGGCTTGGTTCGATCGAATGCTCTCCGCGAGCGCGCCTTTCAAGTCGGTGGCGCGCGCCTCGGACACGACGGATTGCAGGTAGTCCTCCTGCAAGCGAACCAGTTCGGGGCTACCGGCCGTCGCCCCGCCCTTGCCCCCGAGCATCGCCTCGACTCCGGACAGGCTCACGAGCTGGTGCCGTAGCGCGGCCACGTGCGTCTGAAGCTCGACGCCCTTTTCCTCGAAGCCGTAGTTGTTGCTGGCCATCTCGGCGAACAGATGCTTCGTCGTGAGCATGGTGTCGTTGTCGATCATGTGCGCGTCGAACAGCTGCTGCACACGTTCGAGCGACAGCTGGGCGAAGGCTTCGTTGGCGGGGCGAATCTGGTCGCTCGCTCGGTCGCGCTCGCCGTTCAGCGAGTCGAGCGCGTGCAGCTGGTCGCGTACGGCGCCCATCTCGGAGCCAAGGGCCTTCTTCAGCGCAATCTGAAAGGCCCTCTCGCCGTCGATGGTGCGCTCGGCATCTGCGAGGCGGGCCTTGAGCTCCGCGGCCTGTCCAGCCACGACTTCGCGCCGCGACGATTCCTCCGCGTGACGAGAGCTCAGGTCCTGCACACGCGGGTCCGCCGCCGTGATGATCATCGGCGCGACCCAGGCTCGGTGTACGAAGTAAAATGCGCACTGCCCGAGGTAGAGCCCCAGGCCGAGGAGAATCGCGAACAGAATCGCCAAGCCCAGGAATTTGTACGCCGACACGATGACCCGGTTCAGCGGGATCGCGGAGAACGGCGACGGACGGAAGGGCGTGGTGCGAGCCGTCATGGGGAGGTTGATCCTGCGAGAACACCGGCGGACGCGGCGTCGGGCCCCGACGGGGGCGTGTGCCCCCGAGTTTCCCAGCTCGACGAGTCGAGCGTGAAGAGCGCGAGCGGCGTGTAGAGCACGTAGGTCACCGGCATGATGATGCCGAGCGAGAGAAACCATAGAGGGTGGACGCGCTGCGATTCGGGCTGATCCCGGACATCGAAGTGATACAGGGTGCCGAGCAGCGCCAGCGTGGCGAAGTGAAAAATGGCGAGTTCGAAGAACGTCCCGCGGACGAGATTGCTGAACACGACGACTGGATACGACAGGAGCATCGCGAACATCGAGACGTAGTGCAACGTGATGAGTGGATGCCGCTTCCAGATGTGGGTGGCACCGACCAGGAAGTCGACGATGTTCGACCGACGCCACCGGAGCTGCTGGGAAAAGTACTTGGCGATCGTGTCGGGGGCCTTCGTCCAGCAGATCGCGGCGAGCGTGCTGCCGGTCCTGTAGCCGGCCTTCACGATCTGATTGGTCAAAAAGCGGTCCTCGCCGTACTTGATGGGCACCCCGAACATCTCGCGTTTCTCGAGAATCGGCTCGAGCTCGACGAGCACGGAGCGCCTATACGCGGTGAGGCAGCCCGATAGACACATGACCGTGCCGAACGCGCGCTCGATGTTCTTGAGATACTCGTACCCGAAGTGGTACTTGATCGCCTGCATCCGGGTGAGCCAGTTCTGGTTGGCGTTCGACACGTTGACGCGACCGCCCACGGCGGCGATCGCGGGCTCCACGAAGCGTGCGACGAGCTGGCGAATGGCGTCGGAGTTCACGACGGTGTCCGAGTCGACCGAAACGATCAGCTCGGACGTCGCGAGCCTCACCGCGTGGTTGATCCCGCGGCGCTTCCCCATGTTGTACGGGTTGCGAAGAACGGTCACCTGCTCCGGCCACCGTTTGGCCGCTCCGAGCGCCCACGTGTAGCTGTCGTCCTTCGAGCAGTCGTCGACGACGGTGACCTTCAGCTTGTCGAGGGGATATTCTTGCGTGAGCAAGCTCTCGATGGTGTCGACGATCGAGCGGCCCTCGTTGTACATCGGGATGACGACCGTCACGGTGGGCTCGTAGCCGGCCACCGTCCTGTCCCAGCGCGATCCGCTGGCTCGCCGGAGGAACATCCCGAGGAAGTACCGATTGATGAAGACCAGAAGAACGATCAGCGCAATCGGAAAGAGCAGCATATCAAAAACGCCTCGGCAAACTGCGTAACATCCCTCGGGGAACCCCGTACGTGTGAAGACTGAGGAGGCTCCTCCCAAATGGGTGCGCGAAGGCCGCGCAGCGCCGCGAGGTGCATAAGCGAACTTGACGGGCGGCAAGCTAGCGGGGAGAGCGGTCCGAACAAGCAAAGTTACTGTGTCGTCTGTGCTACTGGGGGAAGTCGGCGCGGCAGGGCCGTGCGGATCCGGTGCCGCGCGCCGACCCAAATGACCCGCACAAGTTGCACGGTCGACAAGACGAGCGGCGCGCAGGTGGTAAGGAGCGGGGCTGGAGCGCATCCCCATGAGCAGCGAACGAATCGGCGTGTTGGGTCTGGGCTACGTAGGGCTTCCCGTCGCGCTTGCGTTCGCGCGCAAGTTCGAGGGGACGATCGGCTACGACGTGAATCCCGATCGCATCGAGGAGCTGCGCCGCGGTCAGGACAGAAATCAGGAAGAACCGAGCGCAAAGCTGCTCTCCAGCCGCCTGGGCCTCACCAGCGACCTGGCGGAGCTCCGGGGCTGCACCTTCTTCATCGTCGCCGTTCCGACGCCCGTGGATGGGAACAACGTGCCCGATCTGACGCCCGTCGAGCGCGCCAGCGAAGCCGTGGGTCGGGTGCTCTCCCGCGGCGGCGTCGTGGTGTACGAATCCACCGTCTATCCCGGCGTCACGGAGGACGTCTGCGGTCCGATCCTGGAGCGCGTCAGTGGCCTCAAGCGAGGCGTGGAATTCACGGTGGGGTACTCGCCGGAGCGGATCAATCCGGGGGACCCCGATCACAGCTTCGAGAAGATCACGAAAATCGTGAGCGCGGAGGACCCCGAGACGCTCGAGCGCGTCGCGGCGACGTATGGAGCCGTCGTGGACGCGGGGCTACACCGCGCACCGAGCATCCGGGTCGCCGAGGCGGCCAAGGTCATCGAAAACACGCAGCGCGATCTGAACATCGCGCTGATGAACGAGCTCGCGCTCGTCTTCGATCGAATGAACATCCGAACCGCGGACGTCCTCGCGGCGGCAGAAACGAAGTGGAACTTCCTCCGATTCCGCCCCGGTCTGGTCGGAGGCCATTGCATCGGCGTCGATCCCTACTACCTGACCACCAAGGCGCAGCAGCTCGGGTACCAGCCGGAAGTCATCCTGGCCGGGCGACGGATCAACAACAACACGGGGCCGTTCATCGCCCAGCGGCTCATCAAGCTCTTCGTTCACGCGAACCTGCCGATCAAGGGCGCCCGCGTGGGGGTGCTCGGCTTGACGTTCAAAGAGAACTGCAGCGACATCCGCAACAGTCGGGTGCCGGACATCGTTCGGGAGCTCCGGCAGTTCGGGATCGAGGCCATGGTGCACGACCCCCTGGTCAAGCCGGCAGACGCGATCCGCGAGCACGGTGTGAAGCCCGTCGCCTTCGAGGAGCTGGAAGGGCTCGACGGGCTCGTACTGGCGGTCAGTCACAAGTGGTATCTCGGACTTGGGCAGCCGCGCCTTCTGTCGATGCTTCGCGACGGCGGCACGCTCGTCGACGTGAAGAGCGCGCTGGACCCGGCGAAGCTCGAACGGGGCATCCAGTACTGGAGTCTTTGATTTGCACGCGCCGTCCGTTCGGCCGGCGCAGACGAGTCCATAGGTCCACAGACCGCCAGCGCAGTCCGAGCCGCCGTCCGCACGACACGACGGCCCGGTCTTGGCTCACTTTGGCTCGCCTTCGCTCCATGGTTCCGCAGCGATGAGGCAGGCATGGTTCCTGCTGGCGTTGACGTCCATGTCTCCGTCGTCTCTCACCCTCCTCGGCACCTACGGCGTGACGCCCTTGGCGGCGCTCGCTCTGATGTTGGCCGGGTGCAGTGGCGCCAAGATGAGCGACAGCGGTCCTGACGCGACCCCTTCGGACATGTCAGCCAGCGACTCCTCGGACGTCGCCTCGCGGACGTGAGCTCGTCGGTCGCCGATTCATCGGTCGATGCGTCGGAGGCGAGTCCGCCCGTCTGCACTCAGACCATCGCGGAGGGATGCACCCCGAATCCGCCCTTCTTGTGGGCCAATGGGAGCAGCGTGGACTTCAACGATTGTCCGCCGACGTGGAACGACGCCATCGCCGTGTGCATCACGTATGCTGGCGACTTCGGCTACCAGCAGACCGAATGCGGAACCTACCGCAGATGGCACGTGGAGAACGGCGACGTCGGGTGCTCGTACTACTACGACGCCACCACCGGCGATTCTCGTTTCCGTGTTCTGCGCGGGCTTCATGGGCAACGCGGCCTGTCTCGGAGGTCCCCCGGGCTCCACCGAGCCCCCATGTGCGCCGCTCCAGCTCCAAGACTACCGACCCTGCGCCGCCGGCGACGAAATGGGAGACGGCGGCGATGAGGGCGACGCGGCGAACACGGACTGATCGCCCACGGCCTCGGGCTGCGGCGGCGCGGGTCGGGGCTCATCCGAGCCCGCTGATGAATCAGCTCTCGCCGCAAAGGCGACCTCCCGGCGGAGCAGGCCGAGCGATGACACGGCGGGGTGCTAGAGTCCGTGCTCGGAACCTGCGCGTTTCGCCAGGATGGTGGATGAGTTGTTCCTGACTCTGATGGTCGTGGGCTTGGTGGGCCTCTTCATGATGGCATTGCCCGCCTTCAAGCATCACGGTCATGTGCACCCCGGCCACGCTGGTCGCGCCGCTCTCATCCGCGGGTCGCCGAGATCGGCCGGACACGCGGGCGGGGACCGGACGGCCGTCATGGCCGACGCCGGTGGCGCGGTGAGCGCCGCCAGCGCGGGCCGTGAGATCGCCCCCTCGGACACGAGGCTGGCGTGGCTCCTTCGCTTCGTCCCCTCCCCGCGCGCTCTCTGCAGCGTGCTGGCCCTTTACGGGGCCTTCGGCAACGCGCTCGTTCATGCCTTCCACATGCCCGTCGGCCCCGCCGTGCTCGTGGCCGCGCTCCTCGCGCTGCTGGTCGAGCGCCTGATCGTGCGGCCCGTCTGGAATCTGCTGTTCCACTTCCAGGGGCAGCCGAGCTCTCCGCTCGGGGTCCTCGTCCTGTCCGAAGCCCAGGCGGTGGTGCCTTTCCGTAACGGGCGCGGCATGGTCTCCGTGGTGCGCGACGGTCGCGTCGTGCAGCTCGCGGCGACCCTGCGCGAGGACCACGCAGGACTCTCCGTGCGTGTCGGCGATCGCCTACGCATCGACGACGTCGACGCGCGGCGCGAGCGCGTCGTCGTCTCGGTCATCGATCACGTCATGTTTGCGCAGAAGCCTTGAGTCAGGAGCCCCCATGCCCGAGCCGTCGCTGATCGTTGCCGGTGTCGTCGTCGTCCTCGTCGTGCTCCTGACGATGGGCATGATCGCCACGTTCTTGCGCAGCGTGGACGCGGGCGAGATTCTGCTCGCCAGCCGGGGCAGGAACCTGCGCATCTACCGCGGCCCGTGCAAGGCGCTCATCGTGCCGGTGATCACGCAGATTCGCATCATTCCCGCGCAGGCCATCAACGTCGACATCGAGATCACCGACCAGACGGCCGACGTGGACCCTTCCGGGCGTTCGGCGCCCGTGAAGGTCACGGTGAGGGCCTCGGCCATCGTGAGCGTCGGCGAGGACGAGTCGATGGTGAGCACCGCGGCCAACAAGTTCTTCTCGAAGTCCGGCGGCGAGCAGCTCTCGACGCTCACCGACGTGCTCTCGTCGGCGGGTCGGCGGGCGATCAACCTGCTCAAGCACGATCAGCTCTTCAGTATCCGGTCGTACACGACGGCGCCGGCGCCCAGCACCGCGCTGACGGTGCCGGGCTCGAGCGACCTGGCGGTGGTGCAGGCGCGCGGCGAGGACGACGAGCTGGCGGTCATCATCAAGGACGCATGCTCGCGCGAGCTCATGGATCTGGGCCTCTCGTTCAACAGCTTGAACATCAAGGCGGTGCTCAGCGAGGTGGCCGAGGCGCGGCGGCGCGAGTCGGCGGCTCGAGCGAAGGCCGACGCCGACGTCGTGCAGGCCCAGGAGGAGCAGCGTGCGCGCATCGCGCAGCTCGAGGCAGCGCAGAAGGTCAACGATCAGGAGCGCGCGCTCAACATGCAGATCGCCGCCAACGGCGCCGCGGTCGCGAAGGCCGAGGCCGAGAAGCAGGCCGCCGTGCGCGGACAGCGCGAGGCCACGCTGGGCGCCCAGCAGATCACTCAGGCTCGCGCCGACGCCGAGCAGAACGTCATCCAGCAGGAGGCCGAAGGCCGCGCGCAGGCGGCCCGCATCCGGTCCGTCGCCGAAGCCGAGGCCGAGGCGATTCGCATGAAGGCCGTGGCCCTGATGGAGGCGGGCGGGGTCTATCTCGATCTGCGACGGCTCGAGCTGGCCCCCGAGCTCACCCGGCAGGTGGCCGCGGCCCTGGCCAGCAGCCAGTTCGTCAACTTCGGCACCAGCGGTGGAGCGGGCGGCGATCACGGCGCCGTGACCACGGGCTCCGACGACATCCTGCGCGTGGTCCAGACGCTCATGGCGGCGCAGGTCATCACCGGCGGCGGCCTTCGCGCCAATGGCGAGGTGAGCGCGGTCGCCGCGCCTCCTCCGGTGCCCTCTTCCCCGCCCCTTGCGCCACCCGCGCGGCCGCGCGGGACGTGAGTCGCATGTTCCGAATGCTCGTTCTGGGCGGCATCGCTCTCGTCGGGGGCACAGCGTGTGGCAGCACCCCGGTCCAGGTCGAGGCGGGCGCTCAGGACGGATCTCCGAGCCGTCCGTGCAGCCGGATGCCAGCGTCTTGACGACGCGGCGCGAGGGAGGACAGGCCGCAAGCGACGGGGCCTCGGAGGCAGGGTCGGACGCGGCCGCCCATGCGCCGTCACCGCCGAATGCCCGCCTGCAAGAACCTCGAAAAATCGGTGACTGTTTGGCCAAGGGAGAGTGCCTACCACTCGGCCCATGTGCAACATCGCCGTCGGCTGTTACCGGCGTTCTGACGGCATGCTGAGGCAGGACCAGCGGCCGGCCGTAGTACGCCGACGGTCCCGCGCTGACTTGCGGCCAATGACGTCGAGGCCGAGCGAGTCAGGCAGGACTCGCTATAGTGCCGGCCCGTGCTCCGGTTGCTTCCGTTCGCCGCGATCGCCGGCGTGCTCCTCCTCTCCGCCGGCCATGCGGCCGCCGCGCCCACGGGCCGCCTCGTGTATTCACGGGCACCCGGCGCCGAGTCGTGCGCTGACGAGGCCACGCTGCGTCGGTCCGTCGCGGCCCGTGTGGGCTACGACCCGTTCTTTCCCTGGGCGAAACGAACCGTCGTCGCGAACCTGGCCCGCCAGAGTCGGGACTTCGTCGCGGTGGTTAGCCTCGTCGACGAGGAAGGTGTCGCGCACGGCGGCCGCGAGCTGCGCACGAGCGGCGATTGTGCGGAGCTCCTCGACGCGACGGCCCTCGCGATCGCGATCGCGATCGATCCCGAGATCCTCACCCACCCCGCGCCGCCCTCCACTCTCGCGGGCGGGAGCGGACCGGGCGGGGTCGCGCCCGGCGTGGTGGGCGAACCCGCCGCTCCGCCTGCCGCGACGCCACCGGTCTTCACCGCGCCGGCCCCGCCGGATGTACCCACCTCGCTGCAACCACCTCCGGCGACGCGTCCCGCGGACTTCGAGGCGACCCTCGGTGCGGTCGCATCGAGCGGCAGCGCGCCCGACCTCGCAGTCGGCCTGAGCGCGGGAGCGCAGGTCCGGTGGCGCCACGTGTCGGTCGGTGTCGAAGGGCAGGTCGATGCGCCCGCCTCGCGGTCCGTGCAGGGCGGCGACGTGTCCGCCTGGGCGGTGCTCGGCGCCGTCGTGCCTTGCGCGTATTTCGGGCCGTTCCTCGCGTGCGCGGTCGCGCAAGGGGGCGCCCTGAGAGTGTCGAGCGGCGGCGTCCCGGAGACGCACGCGACCTGGACGGGCTCCTGGCAAGCGGGCGCGCGCGCGGGCGTCCTCATTCCGGTCGGGGAGAGTCTCTTTCTGCGCGTCCACTCGGATCTGCTCGTCAACCTCGACCGCGCACGCCTTGAACTCCGAGTTGGTCAAGTGGTGTGGACCGCCCCGCTGTTCGACAGTTCGCTCGGAATCGACGCGGTCGTGCGTTTTCGATGACGAACCGGAGCGCCCCCGGCCAAATCCCTGGAGTGGTGGTTCGCGTCGCCTCCTCCGCGGTCGCCCTCGAGGCCGGGGTCGCGATGCGCGACGTGTACAGCGCGTACGCGGCTTACGTCTGGAATACCCTCCGCCGGCTCGGTGCACCGGCGTCGGAGCTCGAGGACCTGACGCACGACGTCTTCGTGCAGGTGCAGCGCCACCTGGACGACTACGACCCGACGAGGCCGATGAAGCCCTGGCTCTTCGGCTTCGCGCTCCGCGTCGTCTCACAGCACCGGCGGCGCGGGAGGCGTCACAAGGAAGGGCCGGGCGAAACGGGCGACGCCGTCGATCCGGCCCCGCTGGCCGATGAGCGACTGGCGCTCGAGGACGACCAGCGTCTCGTCCTCGCCGCGCTCGGGGCGATCGAGTCCGAGCGGCGCGCGGTCTTCGTTCTCTACGAGCTCGATGGCGTGACCATCGACGAGATTGCGCGCACGATGAGCATCCCCGTCAACACGACGTACTCGCGGCTGCGCGTCGCGCGAGCAGAGTTCAGGGCCGCGGTCACGCGGCTCCGACGAGGTGGGCGATGAGCGAGGACATGCTGGAGCCGATCGATGAAGATCTCGACGCGCTCCTCGAGAGAGAGCGCGCCGCGCAGCCTCCGCCGGGTGCGCTCGAGCGCATCTGGGAGCGCGCCGCGGCGGCCCCCTTTGTGCGGGAGGCGCGTCCGTCGCGCACCGGCAGCTGGATCGCGTCCCACGCGGTGCCCGTGACCGTCGCGGCGTTCGTGCTCGGCACCGCCACGGGCGCGGGAGTGAACGCGAGCCTTCGAGCGCCGCGCCCGGAGCGCATCGTGCCCGTCTCCCTGACCGCGCCGTCGGCGCCGGTGGCCACGGCGCCGCCCACGGCGGCCCTTGCCGCACCCGGAGCGGTGGCTTCCTCGGCCACTCCCAGCGTACCCGTGGCTCCCGACATGACCAGCACCGAAGCGCCGCATCCGGGAACTCCGCCTCCGGTCGCGTCGTCGTCCCTTTCCGTCGAGCAACTTCTGCTCGACCAGGCGCGCGCGGCCCTCACGGCCCACGAGCCCGAGCGCACCCTCGCCCTTCTCTCCGAGCACGCGCGTCGCTTCTCCCGGCCGCAGCTCGGCGAGGAGCGCGAGGCGCTTGCGATCCAGGCGCTCGCCGTCGAGGGCCGCTTCGACGAAGCGCGCGCACGCGGCGCCCGCTTCCGCGCGTCGGCGCCGAACAGCCTCTTCCTCCCCGCAGTCGACGCGACCCTCGCGTCGATTCCATGATGAAACGCGGCGGAGCGGCCAAACAAAGAGTGGAGGCCGTCATGCGAACCGTCCTGGGGGTCTTTCTCGCCGTCACGTCCACCGCGTGCGTCGCCCCCGCAATCGACCTCGGGGACGGGGACGCGTCCCCTCCAGAAGGCGTCGAAGCGGGAACGCAGGTCAGTGCGCTGACGACCCTCGCGACCTGCACGAGCGCGGCCGAGAGGTCCGCCACTCTAGGGAATGGTTTCAGCGACGAGATGCCCGCCGCCTGCGACGCGGCGCAGGGTCCGACGCAAGCCGTCACTTCGGCCGCGGACGTGGCGTCCCGGATCGTCGGCCTCTGGTCCGACTGCGCGCACCAGTCGTTCGGTATCAATGTGGGAATTTCGGACGAATTGGCGGTCCAGCTCACCAGCGACGGGCACTACGTCCTCTACGGCGGCGATTTTGACATCGGGACGCTCGTGCCGCTGTTCGCACCCGGCAATCCGGAGCCCGACGATGGAGGGCCCCCCGTGACGGCTTCGGCGACGGGCACCTTCACCGTCGTCGACGGCTCGGCGACCTACGGAGCCGGGACGTACGAGCTGCAGCTCCATCCGGCGAACGGCGGCCTGTTCAAGGGCCAGGTGCTGATCACGACCGCGCCCGTGCAGCTGCTCTTCTTCCCGACGAACGGGGCCGAGCAGGTCTACACGCCACCGCTGCCGTTGAGCCCTCGGGCGGGCGTGTGCTCGTGCGTGAATACGACAGCGACCCCCGAGTTCGAGGACGACGCCGTCGGCCTCGCGAATGCCATCGTCGGGCGATGGATGTGGTGCGCAAGCGACGCGCCCCCGTTCGGCAATATCGGGATCGAGTTCGCCGCGGGCAACACATGGTACGAGCTCAACGAAGACCAAAGCGGCCAGGTCACACGCGGGACGGGAATCCTGGAGCACGGGACGTTCTCGATCAAGCCCACCAAATCGACGGGGTTCCAGGAAGGCCCGGAACCGCTCACCGTCAACCTGGAGCAGGGCTCGCAGCAATCGATCGACACCCAGCTCCTCTACTTCGCGAACCCCCGCATCCTGCTCGTCGCCACAGGAACCACCGGAAGCGCTGGTCAGTCGTCCGTGCTTACGAACGAGTACACGACCTGCTTCCCGATGCCATGAGGCGCCCGTCGCCGGCTTCGTCTCGGACGGGAACGTCGTGGGCCTGACGTCAATCGCCGGCGATGCCTGGCGCGGCCGACGGATTGGCGCGCGCCGATCGCACCGAATCGACGTAATCGATGACGCCGAGAAGCTTCTTTGCCGTGCCCGCATAGCGAGACCTCGAGAGCGCGTTCAGCGCATCGGCGGCAGCCGAGAAATCGCGCTCCGCGAGCAGTCCAATCGCCCGGTGACGCAGAACGTCGGGGTCGGATCCCCCGGGGCCCGCAAAGCTCGCGAGACCGGCGTCGGCGCCCTGTCCGAGCGTGACCGACGCCGCGAGCGCGCGCTGCAGGTCTGGATCACTGCCGAGCAGCAGCAGCACCGGCAGCCGAAGGTCTGTCTCGGCGAGCACGCCCCCTAGCGTCCCGAGGTCCTTCGAGAAGCCGGGGCCCGGCCGCTCGAACAGCAAGTCGTTGTCGAGTTGTTGCCAGTGGAAATAGGAAAGTGTGCGTTTGCGAAGCTCGCTCGGCCAGAGCTTGGCGACCCATGAGCTCTCTTGAAATCGGAGGCGGGCCGCGTCCTCGTCACGCCAAGCCTCTACGAGCGCATCGGCCGGCGGGTCGTCGGCCGAGAGCCGCAGGCGCGCCGGCTGGTCGTCGACGACGGGCGGCGCGGCGCGCGTCAGATCATCGAGATAGCGCGCATCGCCCACGAACAGCGCGCCGAGCTGCTCCGGCTCCTCGATGCCGAGCGCCCGCAGCTCCTGGGCGGCCTTCGGGTCGCGCCACTGGCGAGCGAAGACCTCCTCGCCGACCGGGCCGGCCGCGCCGTTGGTTCCGACCATCATGAAGTCGCCGCCGCTGCCGTGCCAGAGCGAGCAGTCGTCGAACGCGTCGCAAAACGCTCTGAGGATCGACTTGGCGTTTGGCTCGCTCATGAGCGGCGTATGCAGCCAATAGGTCACCACGCCCCCTTCGGTGAGCCGGCTGCGCAGGAGCTGGAAGTATTCGCGGCTATATAGGTTCACCACACCGGCGAGGTGATGCGGAGGGGGCTCGCCCGTGATGAGGTCGAAGCGCCGATCGGTGGCTTGAAGGAAGTAGCGGCCGTCCTCGACGTGCACGCGGACCCTGGGGTCGGCGAGCGGCTGCTCGCGCGGGTCCGGGAAGACGACGGGCGCCATGGCGAGGATGTCCGGCGACACGTCGACGACGTCAATCGTCTCGGGATCGCTGGAATCGGTGAGCGCCTTGGCGGTGTTTCCCAGCCCATAGCCGATGACGAGCGCGCTGCGCACCCGCGGGAGCACGGCCAGGGGCCAGTACGCGAAGAGCTTCATATAGCGGCGCCCAGTGAAGGCGCTATTCGACATCGAGTAGGCGTTCGTGCAGAGCTGGTAGTGATGAGTCATGCCGAGCGTGCGGTGTTCGATGTAGATCAGCGTGGCATCGAGCCCTTCGCGCACCGCGGCGATCCGGTCGTCAGGCGACGAGCGCCATTTGCCGGCCGAAACCGCGACGAACTGCGTTTGGACGGACCCGAACGGAAACGCGGCAAGGGCGGCGAGGTAGATCGCCGCGCCCGCAGCGAGAATCCGCGCCGGAGGGCGGGCTTCCGCGAAGCAGACCGCGGCGGCCACGCCATAGCAAAGTAGCATCCCGAAGAGCGCCTTTTCCATGCCGACCGTCGGCAGCAAGACGAACCCGGCCAAAAAAGCGCCGAGCGCCGCGCCGACCGTGTTCAGCGAAAGGAGCAAGCCGGCCGCCCCCGCATCCGAGGGGAGCCGCTCGCGCAACGCGGCGCCAAGGAACGTGAACAGGGCGCCGGACGCGAACGAAGTACCGAGGACGAGCGGCGCGGCGAGCGCGACGACCATCGCGGCCCCCTGGACCCCACCCCCGAGGAAGGCCGCCGCGAAGTGCGGGAAGAGCCGCAAGCCGAGCACGCCGAGCACTGCTGCGGCGAACGAAACGAGCCCCGCGTACGCCGGCGCCGAGGCGATGAGGACCCGGGCCCGCGCGGCGACGAGACTCCCGAGCGCGATACCGGACAGCACGATCGCCAGGACCATGGAGAACACGAGACTCGTGCCGTTCAGGAAGAGCAGAAGTACGCGCAGCCAGACGACCTCGAGCGCGAGCAGCGCGAACCCGGCGACGAATGCGGCCAAGAGCCATGGCCACGCTCGCCCCGATGGGCCAACCCGCTCGGGTCGGTCCGCCGTCGGCGCGACGGCCGTCGCGGCGCGCGAGGACTTGCCGCTCGAGTCTCGACGCAAGCGCGAGGGCGGCTAGCGCTGCCGTGCCGCTCGCGAGCGCGGCGACGAGGGCGCTCGAGCGGATGCCGAGCGTGGGGACGAGCACGACCTCGGCCGTGACGACGCCAAGCACGGCGCCGAGCGTGTTGGCCGCGTACAGGCGACCGAGCACACGGCCGAACGACCAATCGCTGGCCGAAAGCGCGCTCGTGAGCAGTGGCAGGGTCGCCCCCATGGCAGTCGACGGCAAGAGCAACAGGAGCAGCGAGAGCGCGAGCCGGAGCGCGCCTGCCACGAAGGGGTACGCGGCGAGAGCGGTGAGCCGGGGCGCAAGCACGGAGCCGAGCGCGGGCAGCACGTGGACGAGGGCCAGGCCGGCGATGGCCACGATCGCTTCGAGCGCGGCGTACAGTCCGCATCGGGGACGCGGGGCGCTCAATCCTCTTCGCGAGGAGACCTCCGAGCGATAGCCCCGCCATGAAGCCCGAGAGCACGAGGCTCGACGTCGTGACGCCGTTGCCGAGCGCGAGCCCCGCCTGGTGAAACCATAGCGCCTCGAAAACGAGCGACGCGGCGCCCGAGCCGAACGCGATCGCGCACACCGGCAGGACGACCGAACCCCGCGCGACGGACATGGTCCACTTTATCTCGCCTTGCCTTCAGGGCCGGGAGAAATGGTCCCGACGACCGGGCCCAGAAGCTGCTGCTCGACGCCCGCGGCTCGTAGCGGAATTGTGACGTCGAGCGGCCGGCTCAGTTGCACCACGTCGGCGAGGGTGGTACGCGCGTTCTGGTCGTGGGATCGGCGACGGGCAGAATGCGCAGGGGATCAGCCAGGATCGTCGAGAGTCGAGAGTCGACGGTCGGCCACCGCTTGGCTTCATAGGACGAGGTTTCGCGCTGGTCTACGTCGCGCTCGCCGCGTCGTTCGTGCTCGAGGTTGGGCGATTCCATGACGCCCAGACCGGTTTCACGCCGCTGGTGCTGTTCGGCGATCGCTTTGCCCCCCAACGTCTCACGCAGCTCCGCGATCTGCCGCTCTACACCTATCGAAACTCGGACGGCTACGACGGCCAGTTCTACGCGCAGATCGCCGTGGCGGGAAATCCCTTCGATCCCGAGCTGCGTACGGCGCTCGACTCGCCGGCTTACCGCACCCGCCGCATCCTCTTGCCGGCCCTGGCGCATCTCGTCGGCCTGGGCCGCCCCGCCTGGATCCTCTCGGCCTATGCCCTTTCGAACGTCCTCTGCTGGCTGATCCTCGCGTGGACGACGGCGCGGTGGTGGTTTCGCCCCACGAGCTTCGACAATCTCGTTCGCTGGATCGGCACCATGTTTGGTGCGGGCATGCTCGTGAGCGTCACGCGCAGCCTGACGGACGGCCCCTCGCTGCTCTTGATCGCCGCGGGCGTGCGCTGCGTGGAGCTCAATCGTCGCTGGCTCGCCGCCGGCCTCCTCGGGGCCGCCGGCCTCGTGCGCGAGACGAGCATTCTGGCCGGGACGGCGTTTGTCTCGACGATCAAATCCGCGAGGACAGTGTGGCGCCAAGAGCTGCTGGCCGCCTCGGCGTGCGTTCTCCCGGCGGTCCTCTGGGGCGGTGTCCTCTTCATTCACTACGGCACGGTGTCGACGGGCGCTCTCGGGGCGCCCCTCCTGGGGCTGCTCGGCGAATGCAAGACGATCGCCTCGATGCTCCGGACGAGGGGCTTGCTCGTTGCGAAAGACGACATCTACGTGGTCGTCGCGCTGCTGGTCCAGGTCGGCTTCCTGCTCGGGCGCCCGCGACCGGCGCTCGCGTGGTGGCGGGTCGGTGCCGCGTTCGCCGTCCTCGCGCTCTTCCTCGGTCCGGGGTTCTGGGACGATGCGCCCACGGGCGTGCCCCGAACCTTGCTGCCGCTCACGCTCGCCTTCAACGCGCTCGCGCCGCGCACGCGCGGAGGGCTCGCCCTCCTCGTGGCTGGAAACCTCACGGTGCTCTCGGCCGAGAGAGCGTTCAACGTCTTGCCCACGGAGCAGACCACCTTCGCCTTTGGCGTCACTTGCGACTACGCGTCAGGCTGGCACGAGGCGGAGCACCTGGGGATGCGGACCTGGCGGTGGGCGTCCGGCTCGGCGGTCCTCCAGCTCCGCAATCCGACGGCGAAGAGCCTCCGTGTCGACCTCGACTTCGAGATGCTCTCGCAGACCGCTCGGACCGTGACGCTCGATGCGCCTGACGCGCACCAAGCGTTTCCCCTGCTGCCGCGGCATCGGCTTCGGGGCCACTTCGGCCCGTTCGAGCTCTTGCCCGGTGACACGTCGCTCGCATTCGACACCGTCGAGACGCCCTGGACCGAGCCCGGTCCCCACGGCCGACCGCTGAGCTTTTCGCTCCAAAACATGAGGCTCACGGTCTCGCCGACGATCGAGCCTCCGTAGGACCGGCTGATCTGCGCCTCTTGGCCCCGGCCAGCCTCCGGGGTATGGGGCGCAGCCTTGGAGGCTCTCGCAACCGCGCGAGGAACGACATGAAACTCCCGGACGCGCCGAGCACATCGAGGTCCTTTCCCAGCGATACACCGGTGGCCCGTACGCCTGGTATTGCGGCCGCAATCAGGTGCGCGTGATCCCGACCATCGTGGCGGACAAGGTCCACGACATGGGCCGGTGATCTCGAAATGGCGCGCCACCCGAGCGTCAGCGCTTCGGGGAGCGCGTCGCCGCCAGACGCCGCTCGACTTCGTGCGCGACCACGACGGCGTTGTTGCGTTCCGTGTCCTTCGCCGCGTAGACGACCGTCACTTCGTTCGATTGGGCCAGCATGACGAGCGCGTCGACCGCCGCACGGGCCACGGAGCCGCGAGCTCGGAGGGACGCGACATAGTCCTTCTTGAAGGCTGGCCAGCGCTCGGGATCGTGGGCGAACGACTTTCTCAGCTCGTCGGTCGGTGCGATGTCCTTGAGCCATTCGTCGACGCGAGCCTTCCCTCGCGTGAGCCCGCGCGGCCACAAGCGGTCGACCAGGACGCGTACGCCATCGGCGCTCGCCGGCGGTTCGTAGACTCGTTTGATGCGGAGCATCGAGACCCCAGTATGGCATCGTCGCGAAGGGTTCGCCTATGTCTGAAAATTCTGAATCACGCCGAGCACGCGCCCGTCCATCGCGTCGACGACGATCGTCCACGAGAGGCTCATGCCGACCGTGATCCGATACACCAGGCGGTATTCGCGAAACCGGTCATTGTCCTGCCACTGGACGCCCAGCTTCACGTCACGGATGTCCTTCGGTTGAACGGCACCCGCGTCGACGGGGCCATGATTACCGAAGAAGCCGAGCTTGCGGCCGACGACGCCGGGCAGCCCTCGCGCTTGGTCGGGGGTTAGCCGCGGCTTGACGCAGATGGACTCGCGCGGCGACACCCGGGTTTGAAGCCAGCCGATGGCACCGTCGACACCGAACATGACGCTGATCGAAACGCTCGGCTCGAGCTCCGGGAAGGAGGCGCCGGTCCCCGCGGACAAGTCGTCGAGGTCGGCGCTGACGATGGAGACCGGTGAGCCGGGCAGAGCCTGACGTGCGTTCTCCTCCCGCGTCGTACGCCTCGCGATCCGCTACGGGCCAAAGGCGTCCGGCGGCGTCGAAGCGGGGGAGGCCCGGCGCCTTTGGAGGAGCCGCAAGACCTCGCCGACAACCGTAGCGCCGATGATCGGTTTGCGAAGGACGACGTCGCACCCGGCGTCGAGGGCCTGGAATCGGAACGTGTCGGACGTCAACGCGGTTACCGCCACGATCACCGCATCGCGGGTCCGCACGTCGGCCCGCAAGACGCGCGAGACGTTGAAGCCGCTGACCACCGGCAGCATCAGGTCCAGGACGATCGCCTGAGGACTCGACGCGAGGGCCCTGTCAATCGCGGCCTCGCCGTTCGGGGCTTCGAGCACCGCGAAGCCAGCGCAACGCAATTCGGCCACGAATAGGTCACGCTGATCGGGGATGTCCTCGACGACGAGGACCAGGGGGCCCCCTCCCCGATGTCCCGAGGCATCTGATTCGGAAAGAGGCGCGGCGGGAGCCACGGTGGGTATTTATCAGGCGCGCTCCGCCACGCCACCGAATAGGTAGCGACCGCAGCCGTAGCCGGCCGAGGTTTCGCGCGGAGCCATTCAGCTCGACGCGCGCCTGCCGGCCAGCACCGCCACCGAGGACAGCAGGACCGCGGCGTTCACGGGCTTCGCCGCGTGAAGCTGATACCCGGCGGCGATCGCTCGCACCGCGTCCTCCTCCCGGGAGTACGCGGTCAGAGCGATCGCCGGGGTATGGCCGCCCTCGTCGTGAGGCAAACGACGGATCTGCTGCATGAGCGCGAAGCCGTCGATCTCGGGCATGCCGATGTCGGAGATCATGACGTCCGAACGGCCACGTCGGACCTCGGCCAGCGCCTCCCGGGCGCTCGAGACGCAGGTGACGACGGCCCCGCAATCCGCGAACATGTCGCTCAGGAGATGCCTCGTGTCTTCATCGTCGTCGACGACGAGAAGATGCAGGTCATCGAGACGGACATCGGTCGCGCTGTCGCCGGCGGTGAGCACTGGCCGACGCGGAGCGCGCCGACTTGCTGCCCCATCCGCGTGGATCGGTAGCTCGATGGCGATCGACGTTCCGCACCCCTTGCCTTCGCTGGAGGCGCGGATGGTCCCGCCGTGCGCGTGAACGATCTGGCTCGCGATGGCCAGACCGAGCCCCAGGCCGCCGTGGCGCCGCGTGGTCGTGGCGTCCCCCTGCCAGAAGGGCTCGAACAGATGCGGAAGAAACGACGGATCGAGGCCCTCTCCGCTGTCGGTGACCTCAACGACGACTCGATCGTAGGACCGCGTACCCGAGATCTCGACCCGACCCCCCGCGCTCGTGAACTTGATGGCGTTGGACAGCACGTTCCAGATCACCTGCTGGATGCGCTCCGGATCGACGTCGATGGCGCCAAGGTCGCCGATTCTCGATGCGAGCGTGATCCCCTTTTCTTCGGTGGCAGGTCGAAGCGAGTCGACGGCCACTCCGATGGTCGCCGCGAGCTCCGTCGACGCGATCTCCAGCCGCAGCTGGCCGACGACGATGCGCGAGACGTCGAGAATGTCGTCGATGAGACGCGCCTGCGCGCGCGCGCTGCGCTCGATGATGACGAGCGCGCGATCCAGCTCGGACGAGGAGTTCCTCCGACGCGCGTTGGCCGCCCAGCCCAGAGATCGAGCTGAGGGGCGTACGGAGCTCGTGCGACACGACCGCGAGAAACTCGTCTTTCACCCGACTGGCCTGTTCGGCCCGCGCTTGCGCCTGTTCAAGGGTGCGCCGGGCGCGGACCGATTCCGTCACGTCGATGGCAAAGGAGACGACCGCGTCCACCTGGCCCTGGTCGTCGCGAAGGGGCTGGAGCGTCATGTCGAATACGCCATCGACCGCCCCGACCGTCAAGACATGCTCCATGAGCGAGAGGGGCTCGCCCGTCGCCGCTACGCGATCGAACAAGGCCATCATTTCGGGCGTCGCTCCGAGCTCCTCGGCGCTCGACCCGACGACCTCGCGCGGACCCAGCAACCCACGAGCCGCGACGTTGGCAAACTCGCACGCGTGGTCGGAGACGCGAAAGATGCACACGAGCGCGGGGGCGAAGTTCAGCGCGGTCTCGAGCCGAGCACGCCGCTGGCGTTCGCGTTGCCGGAACAGCTCGACGAACGCCTTCACACGGGCTCGTACGACGGCCACGTCGAAGGGCTTCGTGATGTAGTCGGCTGCTCCCACGCCATAGCCGCGGTTGGCGTAGGTCTCGTCGCGATGGATCGCCGTGAGGAAGAGGATGGGAACCTCGCGGCCCCTCTCGGTGGCGCGGATGCGAGCTGCGGTCTCGAAGCCATCCATCGCGGGCATCTGCACGTCAATCAGGATGGCCGCAAACCAGTTCTGCGCGATGAGATCCAGGGCCTCCTGACCGGAGCCGGCTTCCACGAGCTCGGCGCCGATCGGCTGCAGCACCGCGACGAGTGCCACCAGGTTCGATGGGGTGTCGTCGACCAGGAGGACGCGCGGCGCCTTGGACTCGAGAGCGTCCATGGTAGTAAGGAGCGTGTCTCATCCGGTGAGCGGGCGCAACCGCGCGACCGGGGCGCAACGCCGACATGTCGTGCAGCGCGCGTCCACGACTCACCGCTTCAGCGTCACGGGATCACAAGCACGCCCGTTTCCAGCGCTTGATGCCTTCGCGATCGTACTCGTAAGGAACCGCACAGTTGGGCCGGGCGCGCAGGACCGCCGAACCCTCGGGCGCGACGACCTCGTGCCGAGGACCCCTTGCGGCAGCGCTCACTGCGTTCGAGTCTTCGCGTTCGCCCTCGTCGATGGGAGCGGCGGCGAGCGGGACATAGGGCATCTCGATACGGGGAGGTTGAATGGGGCTCGCAGGGACCGCGATGGGCGACGGGGGACCTAGGCGTCGCGGCAGGACAGCGGCGATGGAGATGACCGTGCCGATCGCGCATGTTCCCGCCAGGACGACCGCACACCTTGGCATCGTTCGCTGCGAAGGCCCGCCTGGCGACGCGCTCCACGTGGATGGACGTGCCGCCGCCACGGTGCTCGCGGAGTGGGTGCCCTCGCCGACCGCACGCTCGAACTCGCGGACGAGCTCGGAGGCTCCCTGGTAGCGGTCTTCCGGCCGGGCCGCGAAGGCGCGCTCGAAGAACGCGGTAAGAGAAACCGGGAGGTTCGGCACCCGCTCGTTGATGTCTACGAAGCGGCGCGCGTGCAGGTTCGCGAGGAGCTCGGCGGGCTGGACCCCGGGCACTGGCAGCTCGTTGGTCAGCGCTTCGTAGGTCACCGTCGCCAGGGCCCACAGATCGCAATGACGATCGGGAACCGCGGCACCCCTGGCGTGCTCGGGGCTCATGTAACCGGGGGTTCCCAGGATCACGTTGGCGGCCGTGGAGAACGCCGACGCCTCGGGAACGACGCGGACCGAGCGCGCGATCCCAAAGTCGAGGATCTTGACCAGTGGAGCCCCGTCTTCGTCGCATGCAAGGAAGATGTTGGCGGGCTTGAGATCGCGGTGCACAACGCCTTCCGCGTGCGCGTGCTCCAGCGCACGCGCAACTTGGCAGAGGATCTCCGCAAGTCGTGCCGTGGGCAGGGGACCCCGCCGCAGCAGCGTCGTCTCGAGCGTTTGTCCCGCGAGCAGTTCCATGACGAGGTAGGCAAGAGCGCCTTCTTCGCCGTGATCCGTGACGCGAACGATGTGCTTGCTACCCCGAGAGAGACGGGCAGCTACCTGGGCCTCGAACCGGAACCGGGCGGCCGCCGTCGCGGCATCCTCGAGGCTGTTGAACTCCGAGCCTCGTGAGAGCACCTTGACGGCCACGCGTTCGCGCAATGTCCGGTGGTGGGCAACCCACACTTCGCCCATCGAACCGACCCCAAGCTGGTGCACGAGCTCGTACCTGCCGCCGACGATCCGCCCAGGCGCCATCGGGACGACGGCCGTAGGCCCCTCGGCCAACGCGACGACGGCAGATCGCATTTCCAAAGCCTCCGCCACGGCACGCGCTGACGCAAGACCCATGCCCCTAAGCCCGGGTCCGCACCCCAAATCGACGACCCGCGGAGCTCCCGGAGCGCTGGAGTGAGGTGGGGGCCCGTCTCTCGCTGACGCCGGGCGGCGACGCTCCCCCGACTCCCCCGCTTGCGTGAGGGAGCCGGGGACGCGTGTTCTGCTGCATGACGGTACTCGCTACTCGGTTGCGTGGCGATGGGTGCGGGCCCCGGAGGCGCAGGCCCGTCGACCCGCCAGTCACCGACGGCACGTCACCAGGCCGTGCTCCATGCGGCGGCGCGATCGCGTCGAACGTCAGACTCGGGTGCCCGAAGTGCCGGGATCGCTGCGAGGCTCGCTACCGACCTGGCTGGCCTCGGCCGTGGTCGGATGGGGATTCGCACCCGCAGGACGACCTCTCAGAATTTCACGAGGTCATCGGTCCTTCCTGACCAGCAGGGCCTGCTCGCAACCCTCAACTTCTACGAACGAAAGCCGCCTAGGACCGGCGGCTCAACCATGGGGCAGTGCAGTACGGGGTCCCCTCGGAACCGTGGGGCACCGCCGCCGAAGGAGCTCCGGCGAGTGCAGCCAAGCGCTCCAAATGGCATGGTGCGTGCTCCGTTGACCTCCGAGTAGAAGGTGCGATCTCGCTTCGCAGAGGACGTATGACCTGGTCTTGGATCGCGGCGGCTTTGCTCTCGGGTATGGTTGCGTGTAGCGGCGGGCGTGACGGCGCTGCGCTTGGCAGCCCCGGCATCGGTGGCGGGAGCGTCGACCCAGGCTCAGACAGTGGACGATTCGGCAGCGCCGATGGCGGAGGCGGTGTGTCGGAGGACGGCGGGGTCGACATCCGAGAGCAGTAGCGACGTCTGCCACCCGCACGGCAGGCGCGTTCGCGGGACTTGTCGAGTCCGCGAATGCTTTCATGCAAGCTGATCGAGAAATACCATTCGGTCCCCATGTCGCTCGCCGATGCGTGCCTCGTCCGGATGACCGAGACCGAGCCTGTAGACGGGCGTCCACGGCGCTTTCGCTTCACTCGCAGAAGCCCGCGGACGTGTACGTGCACGTGACCGTCACCGAGGCTGCGTCCGGGCACGCGCTGCCGCCCTCGGCTCCCGCACCGAGGGCGGCGCCCGCGTCCGTCTCGGCCTTGGCATACGCCTCCACGTAGGCGGTCGGCAGAAAGCACTCGTTGTAGTTGAAGCTGCAGGCCGCGGTGCATTCCGTGTTCGCCGAGTACCCGTTCTGGGAGACCGCGCCCGAGGCGGTCCTGGTCAACCCTCCCGCGAGCTCTTTCTGCACGGCAATGGCGCACGCGAGGGCCGGCGCAACATCCACCGGCGTCGACATGTCGGGCGGGGGCACGGCGCCGTCGCACGGACCCCGGCCGCATCCGGCCACGCAAGCCGCGAACACGACGATTCGAGCCGAGGCCGCTCTCATAGAGACTTCGGAAGTGGACGCACCGATCGACCACTTCGAAGCCGAGCGCCTGGTATGCCCGTTGCGAGGGCTCCTCGTCGATCCAGGGCTCTACGCTGATATTCGGGTTGCGCGTACCACCCTTTGATGAACCCCACCGGGTAGCGAGTGTCGCATCCGTCGGCGTGGGGTGCGCGGAGCCGCAGGCAGGTCCGGCGACGCGTCACTTCGCGGCCACGGTGATCTTCCCGTCGGTCGCATTGACGCCATAGGTCGCCCAATACACGTGCATCGCGTCGACCGCGATTCCGGTCGGGCCATCCTGATTGGACGCGATCACCGTCGGGTTGTCGTTGCAGCCGCCGATAGCGCACTTCGCCACCCTCCCGCCGCCAGTGGCCGTCTGTCCGGCAACGACGCCGTCACCGGCCTCGGTCCAGTACACGTTGTCGGCATCCACCGCGATTCCAACGGCTCCGCTCAGACCCGATGCCAGCGTGGTCGGGCTGTTGTTGCACCCGTTCTTCGCGCACTTCAGGATTCGCCCGAGTCCAGATCCGTACGTATCGACAATGTAAACGCTCGTGCTGTCGAGCGCGATCTGCCCGAGCTCCGAGACGGCGCTGGACGGGCCTCCGCCCGGAGGTGTGACGCCCGGCGTGGGGTCTCTTAGCCCCGTCACGAGCGACGTCAGGCTGCTATTGCAACCGTTGATGGCGCACTTCATGACGCCCCCCAGCTGGACGGCCCAGTAGATGCTCGTGGCGTCCACTGCGATGCCGGTGGGCGGGAGCGCCGGTGAGGTCAACACTCTGGGGCTTGCGCAACCGCCGATGGGGCATGTCGCGATTTGCGAACTGTAGTACGTCGTCCAATAGGCGCTGGACCGGTCCACGGAGAGCGCGTAGGCGAACCCGGGTGCGAGCACCGCCGGGGCGTTGTTGCAGCCGCCGATGGAGCATTTGAGGAAGTGCGCGCCGCCCGTGGGATCGCCGGACAGCGGCGTCATGTCGTCCCAGTAGACGCTGGTCGCGTCCAACGCCAAGGGCAGCGGTACTCCCTGCGTCACGCCCTGCTGTCGCCCGGACGCGAGGACCGTCGGACTGTTGCCGCAGCCCGCAATGGCGCATTTCATCACTTGCCCATCGGTGTAAGGGCCGCTCGACTTTCCGCCCGTGGCCGGGGGAGTCCCCGCGTTGATCCAATAGACGTTGGCGCAGTCCACTGCGATCCCAGACGGAATGTGCTGCCCCGTCGCAAGGACGCCCGCCGGCACAGGGTCGCCAGCGGCGCACGCGGTGGAGGGATCCGGGGGAGGGCCGCTTCCGACACCGCTTCCGCCACAACCCGGTCCCCCGGTCAAGCTGGCTGCCATGGCGAGCGTGAAGAGGCGAGAGTTCATGCTCATCGGCCAGGCTCCCCCGCGAGGGAGCGCGAGCACGTCGATGACCTCATGGCGCGTGCACCCTGAGGCGTGCTGGCAGGGGCCGCAAGGGGAGGAGGCTCGCTTCGCGTGTTTGCCGCGGCGTTCGGGCTCAATCGACGGCGAATCGCTTGACCTCCGGCGGGATACCTGCGATGCCGCACCGAGAAGGCGCCGCTGCGCTCGTTCTTCCCTCCGGCTCGCCGGCGCCGAGCTTTTCTCCCATGCGTTTCAAGCGTATTTGCGTTGCAGCCATATGCCTCGCCGCGGGGTTGATGATGACCGCACCCGCTCGGATCGCGTTCGCGCAGGAGGCGTCGGCTGTCGACATCGCGCAGGCGCGCGAGCTCCTGAATCGCGGTCTGGCCCTGCGAAGCAAGGGAGACTCGCGCGCCGCCCTCAGCGACCTCAAAGCAGCCTACGGGCTGGCCCGTACGCCCATCCCGGGCCTCGAGCTTGGTCGTACGTACATGGACCTCGGGCAGCTGGTCGAGGCACGTGAGACGCTTCTATCAATCGCGCGCCTCGCCACGAGACCCGAAGAGACGGCCCGCTCGAAGGCGGCTCGCACCGAGAGCGCGTCGCTTGCGGACCAGCTGCGGACTCGCATCCCGAGCCTCATCGTGAAGGTCACCGGCGTCGCCATCGACTCGGTGGCCGTGACCATCGACGGGGCCGCCGTGCCGGGCGAAGCGCTCGCCGCGCCGCGACTCGTCGATCCGGGCGTTCACACGGTCGCGGCTCGAATCGACGACCGGCGGCGCCGCCGATACCACGGTGGACTTGAAAGAGGGCGAGTCCCGCGAAGTGGAGCTCAAGATCGTATTCACGGGCGGGACGCCGCCGTCCCCCGAGGCCGCGCGGCCCGATCGCGCGGAGCCACTCGCCACGCAGCCGCCGCTCGCCACGCAGCCGCTCGACAGCGCGACTCCAACCCCGACTCCGAGGTCGAATGTTGGCGGCTGGCTGCTGGTCGGAGGCGGGGCGGTCGTCGGTGTCGCTGGCCTCACGCTGATGGCGGTCGAGATCGGAAGCGCCAAGGACGCGGTCACGGCAAACGACAGGAGCCGCTACGATTCGGCCAAGACCGGCTGGACCGTCGGGCTCATTGGCACGATCGCGGGCGCGGTCGGCCTTGCAGCGGGCGGGGTCGTCGTCATTGCGGGCCGGCGAGCGCCCGAGTCCGCACAATCCGGACAAGCGCACGTCTGGCTGAGCGCCGGCCTCGACGACGTTCGCGTAGAAGGGACGTGGTAGATGAAGTGGTTCCGGGGGGAACGCCGTTCCTTCGTCGCGCACATCGGCCAGCTCGCGCTTCTGGCAGGCGTGCTCCTCGCGGGCGTGGCCGGCTGCCTCCCGTCGTTCCCGTCCGAGACGTCCACCGACGGCGGCGTCGCGCGCGACGCAACGACGCCTGCGACGATGGGCCACCCGGATGCTGCGCCGAACGAGGAGGCGAGCGGAATCACGCCGGGAGCCGATGCGGCGACGCCGCCGATAAGCCTCGGGATCGGCGCAAGCTGCACGAGCGGCGCGTCGTGCGCGTCGACCTTCTGCGCGGACGGCGTCTGCTGCGATGAGGCGTGCACGGATAGCTGCATGCAGTGCAACTTGCCGGGGCTCGTCGGCGCGTGCTCGCCGGTGACGCGCGGGCAGGACCCCTCCCCGACCCATACGGCTTGCCAGGTCGCCGCCGCGTCGACCTGCCAGCAAGACGGCCACTGCGATGGGAGTGGCCACTGCGAGTTGTGGCCCAACGCCACGAGCTGCGGCGGTGGGTCGTGCAACTCCTCGGGCAACGCCGCCGTCAGCGGGTCGTCTTGCGACGGAGCCGGCACCTGCAAGCCGGCGCCGACAGTGACGTGCGCGCCATTCAAGTGCAACGCCGGGGGCACGGCCTGCTCGACGACCTGCGCGAGCGACGGCGACTGCGTGGGACAGCCCTGCGTCAACGGCTCTTGCGGCGTCGTCGCCAACGGGTCCCCGTGCACCTCCGGGTCACGATGCGCTTCCGGCAACTGCATCGACGGCTACTGCTGCGGAGCGTGCGGCGACTCTTGCCAGGCGTGCGACATCTCCGGGCAGCAGGGCACCTGCCAGACCGTGGCGGCGGGCCAGCCGCATGGCTCGCGGGCCGCGTGCTCCGGGACGGGGGCGTGCCAGGGAAGCTGTGACGGGGTGGATCCGATGTGCACGTATTCGGGCACGCTCACGTGCGCGTCGCAGACCTGCTCGAACGGGGTCGTCTCGCTCGCCTCCACGTGCAACGGAACCGGCGCGTGCAGCTCCCAGTCGATGTCGCCGTGCAATGGCTTCGCATGCAACGGGGCGATGTGCTTCACGAGCTGCTCGGGTGACGGGCAGTGCGCGGCGGCGACACCCTATTGCAACGCGAGCTCGAGCAGTTGCCAGGCGACGGCTCCGCTGGGGCATGCGTGCACGGCGGGGACGACGACGTGCGCCGCCGGCGCGTACTGCGTGAACGGCGTGTGCTGCGGAACGTCGTCGTGCACGGCGCTCGACTCGTGCCACATGCCGGGCACGTGCGCCGCTGGAACCGGCGTGTGCTCGAACCCGACGGTCCCGGACGCCACGGTGTGCGGCACGAACATGACCTGCGCGGCCGGAAACTGCGGTTGCGCCAGCGGGTATACGTCGTGCACGGGCGTTTGCGTCGCCACGGGCACAGACGTCAACAACTGCGGGTCCTGCGGCAACGTGTGCACGAGCGTGCAGCAATGCAGCAGCGGCATGTGCAAGGCCATTCCGGAAGTCCTGACGGTCAACTTCCGCGGTCTGGGCGGGCAGACGGCATCCATCGCCTCGAGCCCCTCTGGCATCTCGTGCTCGGGGACGACGTGCTCGACGACGGCCTCGTACCCCCTGGGGTCGAGCGTGACGTTGACCGTCACGCAAGCGGCGGGCGCCCTCATCGCCTGGTCGAACGGCTGCACGGGGACGACCTGCAATGTGCCCATCAACGGGGCAGTGACGGTCAACGTCACGACGACGACCAAGAACATCGTCTTTATCTCGAGCGCCTCACACAGCGGAAACTTCGGCGGCATCTCGGGCGGGCCGCCGTTCTGCAACTCGCTGGCCGCAGCGGCGGGAATCCCGGGCCACTTCGTCGCCTTTCTCGCCACATCCACGGCGACGACGTTTTCGACTCTGGGGTCTGCGCGCGGGTGGATTCGTCCCGACGGCTTGCCCGTCACCGACACCGTCTCGGGGTTCCAGAATAACCAGACGATGTTCTACCCGCCCGCTCTGAACGAGCTCGGGCAGATAGAGGACCAGACGTTCTTCACGGGCACCGGCGGTCAATCGACGTGCGGGGACTGGACGGTGACGACGGGGATCGCGGAAGGCGGCGAGAGCCCCCTGGACGAGGCCGGCCGATTCTTCGGGATCGACGGCGTCTCCTGCGGTGGAGCCCCGGTGATCTGCTTCGGAACCGACCTCACTTCGCAGGTCTCGGTGACCCCGGTGGCCGGCCGGCACGTCTTCGCCTCGAGCTCCGTGTTCACCACCACGTCGGGCGTCGCGGGGGGGGACTCGACTTGCCAGAGCGCGGCGAGCGCCGCGGGGCTCGCGAATCCGACGCACTTTCTCGCGCTCCTCTCGACGACCACGGCGAGCGCCGCCTCCCGGTTCAACCTCAACGGCACGCCGTGGGTCCGGCCCGACGGGGTGCAGGTCGCTTCGACGCCCGCCAATTTCATGGCCGGAACGTTGATGGCTCCGGTCTCGCTCAACGAGAGCGGGGCCGTAGCCGGCAACTACGTGTGGATCGGGACCTCGGCAAGTCCGAACCAGACCGCGGCAAGCTCGAACGAGAGCTGCAACGACTGGTCGACCGCGTCGAGCGCGGTAAACGGTGCGATCAACGACCCACACCGCGGAGACGCCAACGCCCTCGGCGGTCTCAATGTCGCCGCCTGCAACAACAACTACGGCACAGCGCTGATTTGCGTCGAAAATTGAGGCGCTCGCCACGTTCGCGGCCCCTGGTAACGTAGGGCTTCGAGGCGCAGCGCTCATGTCGAACCGGGGTGACGGCCAGGACTCGCCACGACGAGCCGGAATCGGCTCGTCCCCCGGCTCGGGCCACCCGGACTCGGGGCGCGTGCCGGCGCAGGGCGAGGTGATCGACGGCAAGTACCGCGTCGACGGCATGCTCGGGATGGGCGGCATGGGGGTCGTCGTATCGGCGCGCCATATTCAGCTCGGCCAGCGCGTCGCCATCAAGTTCATGCGCTCCGCGGCGGGCGACGCATCCTCCGTGGAGCGATTCTTCCGGGAGGCGCGCGCGGTCGTGTCCCTGTCGAGCGAGCACGTCGCCAAGGTCCTCGACATGGGCACCCTCGAAGACGGATCGCCCTACATCGTGATGGAGTTTCTCGCTGGAATCGACCTCGGCGAGTCACTCAAGCGCCGCGGTCCCATGCCGATCGCGACGGCGGTCGAGAGCGTCCTGCAAGCGTGCGAGGCCATCGCCGAAGCGCATTCGGTCGGGATCGTCCACCGCGATCTGAAGCCGTCGAACCTGTTCGTGACCACACAGCTCGACGGCGCGTCGTTCGTGAAGGTGCTCGACTTCGGCATTTCGAAGATGGCCCCGGCAGCTGGGCTCGCCAACGATCTGACGGCGAGCGGCGCGATCATGGGGTCGCCTGCGTACATGTCGCCCGAGCAAGTGCGCAATTCGAAGAACATCGACGCGCGCAGCGACATCTGGGCGATCGGCGTCATTCTCTACGAGCTTCTCTCGGGAGTGAGCCCCTTCCGCGGCGACACGCTCGGCGAAGTCTTCTCGCGGATCGTGTCGGATTCGCCGGTTCCCATCGACCACCTGCGGCCGGAAGTGCCGGCGGGCCTCGCCGGAGCGATAAGCAAGTGCCTCGAGCGCGACCCGGCGCTGCGCTTCTCGAACCTCGGCGAGCTCGCGTCCGTGCTGCTCCCGCTCGCGCCGGCCGAAGCGGTCATCTCGGTGAGGCGGATCCTGCGGGTCTGTGCCGGAGTCGCAGGGCCAGTTCCCGCGAGCAGCGGGACGCTCGCGGCGCCCGGGCCGTCTTGGGCGGAGCACGCCTCGCTCGATCGCGTCGAGACGGGGCCCGCGTGGCTCCGATCGAACGCGATCCCGGAGCGGGCCGTTCGTCGGTCGCGCGGTCTCGTGGCGATCGTGGCCGTCGGAGTGGTCGCGTCGATCGGCGCGGGGCTCTACGTGGCGCAGCGGAGCCAGGGCGGAGCCGCGGCGAGCGACGTCGGGAGTCAGGCGACCACGCGGGCGATTGCGGCGTCTGCGGCGCCCCTCCCACCGTCGGCCCCGGCTGCCTCTTCGTCCTCGGGGTCGCTCACCCCGGGGCCGGCACCGGTTGCAGCGGCTGCTCGCGACACCGAGCCTCGCGAGGTCGCGACCGAGCAGGCGCCGCCGCCCATACCGGTCCCGAGCGGCGCATCGAGCGGGCTCCTCACCCGGCATCCGCGCCCCGTCCACGTCGCGCCGATCGTGCCGCCGGCGCCTCGCCCGCCGACCCCCGCGGCCCCCCCCCGCGCGCAGACCCCCGCAGCCGCATCCACCGCTCCACCGGAGACCGACGTCTTCTAGCGATTCTGCCTTGGCTAGGCGGGAGTCCCCGAGCACGGCCGCCGTGCAATCGAGGGCGTACGCGCGAGCTCGTCGGGACGCCTCTTCCTTGGCGCGACCTGCGTGAAGTCGATCGCGCCACCCTTGTTACTCCCAGCCTGCGGCGGGGCGGCGCTAGATCATGATCGGTCGGCTCAACGAGGAAGGAAGAAGACGATGACCACACAGAGAATCGAAGGATCGGTCGCGCTGGTGCAAGTGTGATGAAGGAAAAGGAGAAGAGCGATGACCAAGCACATGACAGGGACACGTGAAGAGTGGCTGGCCGCGCGGCTCGAGCTGCTCAAGGAAGAGAAGGAGCTGACGCGACGCAGCGACGAGACGGCGCGGCGGCGGCGGGAGTTGCCGTGGGTTCAGATCGACAAGCAGTATCGATTCGACACCGACGAAGGGAGCGCCTCGCTGAAGGACCTCTTCCGGGGCCGCTCGCAGCTACTCGTCTACCACTTCATGTTCGGGCCCGATTACAAAGCGGGGTGTCCGTCCTGCTCGGCGATCGCGGACGGGTTCGACGGCTCCGTCGTCCACCTGGCCAACCACGACGTCACGCTGTCGGCGGTGTCGCGGGCGCCTCTCGCCAAGCTGCAGGCGTACAAGCAGCGGCTAGGGTGGACGTTTCCCTGGGCGTCCTCGTTCGGCGGCGATTTCAACGCCGACTTCAGCGTCGGGTTCACCGAGGAGCAACAGAGCAAGGGGGCCATCGAATACAACTACCGGCGCGAGGCGCCGCGGCGGGTCCCGGCCGGAAAAGGCGGGCCGGCGGCGGAGCACGCGGCCATGGCTGGAACCGACCCGGCCACGTTCCTGCGCGAGAGGCCGGGCATCAGTGCGTTCGCGCTCGACGACGGCGTCGTCTATCACGCCTATTCCGCCTATGCGCGCGGACTCGACGGCCTCTGGGGCATGTACCAATGGCTCGACCGCGCACCCAGGGGGCGCAACGAGACGGGCGCCTGGTGGCGCCGCCACGACGAGTACAAGAAGGGCTGAGCAGTGAGCTGGCCGCCGTCACCACCTGAGGAGCTCGGCTCGCCCGTGTGGGCGGAGTCTTGCGGGAATAGCGGTGACGCTCCACCGATCGCGGCTGACTTTCGCAGGGCGCCGCAATAATCCGATTAGCTGATAGTTATCATTACGAATCTTCTGTGCATTCCGTCGAGCGCTCGGTGCGTTCGGTGCTATGGGCTCTGTGGGTCGAGAGCGGTCGCGTCGGTGCGGCGACACGACACGCATCCCGTCCAGGGAGGCTCGCGATGAAGCGCACGAGAAACCCCCTCGTTGCGGGGGTCGCGCTGACTGTGGCCGTGCTGCTGGCAACGTCCGGCGGCTGCGGAAGCCAGAAGAACGGTGAGGACTTCGCCGGGGCGGACGACGCGTCCTCCGACGCCCAGGACGACGGGGCCAGCGTCGGCTTCGGCCAGGGCAGCGCGACGACCGGCGGTTTCTCTGCGGGCACGTGCTCGCCCGCAGACGGGCTGGGCTGCAAGGTGGACAACAACTGCCCGGGTGGAAAGCAGACGACGATCACGGGCAAGGTCTACGACCCGGCGGGAAAGAATCCGCTCTACAATATCTCCGTCTACGTCCCGAACGATCCGAGCAAGCTGGCGGCGATCACCCCGGGGACGAACACCTGCGTCCCGTGCATGCCGATCAGCGACTACGTTGCGCTCACGCAGACGGCCCCCGATGGCTCCTTCACGCTGGCGGGCGTGCCCTCGGGCAAGAACATTCCGCTCGTGGTCCAGGTCGGCAAGTGGCGGCGCGTGATCCCGGTCGCCAATGTCGCCGACTGCGCAACGACCGCCGTCCCCGATAGCGGCAGCGGCCAGGCACGCCTCCCGCGAGACCAGAAGGAGGGGGACATGCCGGAGATGGCCCTGCTCACGGGAGGGCTCGACGACCTCGGATGTTTCATGAACCGGATGGGCATCGACGCCAGCGAGTACTCCGCGCCCCAGCACGGAGGCCGGCTCGACATCTACCAGGGGCTTGGAAACGCGGCGGGCGGTGGGCAGGCGAACGGGCCGGCCCTCTCGACCGGCAAGGCCGGCGACTGTACGAACACGAGCTGCCCGCTGTGGGCGAGCAAGAAGAGCTTCGAGTCGTACGACATCGTGCTCCTCGCCTGCGAGGGCGACACCTACGACGCGGACGCGCGCGTCGACGGAGGCATCAACTTCGGCGGAACGGCCACCAACGTCACGCCGGTGGGCAAGCAGGCGATGCACGACTGGCTGAACGAGGGCGGCAAGGTCTTCGCGACGCACTTTCACTACACGTGGTTCGCGAACGGACCCACCGACTTCCGGACCGTCGCCACGTGGCTGGGCCCCTCGGTCGGCAACCAGCAGATCCAGGGTGCGATCGACACGAGCTTCGCCAAGGGGCAAGCGTTCCACACCTGGCTCGAGGACGTCGGCGCGCTTGGCACCGGCGGGCTGCTCTCGATGACGGGGGTGGCCACGAGCGTCCTCGGGGTCAACGCCCAGACGACCCTCCGCTGGATCTACGACAACGCCACCAATCTTCCGAAGTACCTGTCGTTCGAAACGCCGATCGGCGGGACGGGCGGCGCGGACTCCTATTACTGCGGCAAGGCGGTCTTCACGGACCTGCACGCGGGCGGCGCTCCGATGGGCGACGTGCCCGGGAGCTGCAAGGCGAGCGCCCTCTCGGAGCAAGAGAAGGCGCTCGAGTTTCTCTTCTTCGACCTCGCCTCCTGCGTGAATGACACCGTTACGAAGTAGCTATCGTTCACGGACCGGGCGGTGACGCCACGCTTCCCATCGGGCGCGTGGTCGGCCCCACTGACGTCGCCGCGCTCGCTGTCCACATATGACCAACACGGCGCTCACGGGTGCGACCTATGACGTCGACGGCGGGCAGCAGTTCGTCGCCGGCTTAGCGTCGTCTTCGTGCTCGAATAAGGGCCGATCACTGGCACGTGCCCGTCATGTTGCCGAAGTTCGCGACCGTCGACAGGCTGACGTTGCAGACGGACACCGAGAACGGCCCGCTCACCTCGCCGCTCGAAAAGACGGCATCCACCGTCCCTTCGATAAGGGTCGAGCTTACGGTGGTGTACGTGACGGTGCCGCTCGTGGCCATGAGTTGTGCGGTCGTCTGGCAAGCGGGACCGTCGGTCATGTATTGCACCTGAGTCGCTCCCGCGCCGACGTCGAACGTCCCCGGTTGCACCGGTTCCGGCGCGGCGACGCCGATGAGGATCACGGCGCCATTTGGCTGCAGCGAGTCGGACATGACCGACGAACACGCGCCCTTCCACGAAGTGAGCGCCACGTCCGCCTCGTAACCCGACGCACCATTGACCGTGACTTGACCCGCAAGGCCCGCGATCGAGGTCGCCACCTGCAGCGCCAGCACCGGGCCGACGGAGACGTGCCCCAGCGGCGACACGTGCGTGAGCGGCTGCTGCCAGGCACCGGCAGGTCCTCCCCCGAAGTGAGGCCGCGGCGAGACGCCGTCGCAAGAACGAGCATAGGCTCCGTGGGGTTGCTGGCGCTGGGGTTGGCGGCGTGTCATGCGCCGTCCGACGGCCCCGGCGCCGGCGGCCCGCCGGGCGCCGCCGAGGCTCTGCGCGCGGGAACCGCGGCCGCAGTGCGGGTCCTGCCCTCCGGGGGGATGGCGCAGGCCTCGGGCTCGGGCTTCGTGCTCCGCGCCGATACGGGCGAACAAGTCATCGTGACGAATGCCCATGTCGTGTGGGGAGCGAGCGAGATCGCGATTGAGACGAACGACCATGCCACCGAGCGAGCCACGGTCGCGGGGGTCGACCCCGCGGTCGACCTCGCGGTCCTGCTGCCGCGTACCAAGCTGTCGGTGGTTCCGCTCCGCTTCGAGTCGGACGAAGCGCTGCGGCTGGGGGACTGGCTCGGATCGGTGGGGAGTCCGGCCGGGGTTCTGAACGCGGTGAGCGTGGGTATCCTGTCAGCCCGGTCCACGGTCCCGGACGCAACGGTTCAGGCACAATCGTCGATCGATCATCTGTTCACGGACGCGGTTCTGAGTCCCGGGAGCAGCGGCGGGCCGCTGCTCGACGCGCGGGGCCGCGTCGTCGGGGTCAACGTCGCGATGCTCGGCACGTCGCGTGGGCTCGGAATCGCCATCCCGAGTCACCTCGCGGCGCCGGTGGTGGCCCGGCTCCTTCGCGACGGCGCCTATCCGCACGGGCGCTCGGGCATCCGCGTCGCGGACGCGAGCCCCGGAGGGCACGTGCGCGTCGTCTCCGTGGCGCCCGCCGACGCAGGCGACGAACTGGCCATCCGGAGCGGCGACCTCATCCTCGCCGTCGGCGGCCAAAGCGTGCAGAACGCCAGCGATTTCCGTATGCGCGAATTCATGGACGTACCTGGGACGAGGTGGCAGATTGAGATCGAACGTGATAAGCAAAGGATCACAACATCATGGGTATTGCGCGAATGGCCCACAGCGGCGCTCTCGCCGCGTTGATGTGGGTGGCTTCCGGCTGTGCCGGCGAACGGCAAGACGTCCTCGACGCGCACGACGCGCGCGCAGGAGTGGTGCGCGTCTTCGACGTCCCCGCGGACGTCGCCTGGGCGGCAGCGCGGGCCGCGATGCGCTGGAATCACGCCGACGCCATCGAAGAACATCGGAGCCAGGGATACATGCTCGCCACAGCTGGCGCGCAAGGCTGGAGCTGGGGTGCGACGATGGGAGTCTGGCTCGAGGGCTCGGGTCCGGGGGGCACCCAGGTGCGTGCCATCGTGAGCCGCAAGTTGGCCGCGAATGTCACGGCCCAGAGCGAGGGGGCGCTGCTCGACGACATGCAAAAGGCCGTCGAACTCGAAAAGCGAGGAGAGGCCCTTCCCGACGCCGCGCCGGAGTGAGCGACCTAGCGCCTCGCCGTTTCCGTCCTGCGGGTGACGAGAGGGCAACGCCGCCGTGCGCGATGTCGGACCGAAATATTTGAAAAAAGTGACCCTCACGTACGAGGGACGCGTCCCTCGCAGCGAGTAGCGGGCCCGCGGGGACGAGCAACGCGTCCCTCCTACATGAGGAGCGCGTCCCTCCTACATGAGGAGCGCGTCCCTCGTACTCGAGCAACGCGCTGCTCGAAGGCGCGGGCCCGCCCGCGGGGACGAGCAACGCGTCCCTCCTACATGAGGAGCGCGTCCCTCGTACTCGAGCAACGCGCTGCTCGAAGGCGCGGGCCCGCCCGCGGGGACGAGCAACGCGTCCCTCCTACATGAGGAGCGCGTCCCTCGTACTCGAGCAACGCGCTGCTCGAAGGCGCGGGCCCGCCCGCAGGGGCAAGCAGCGCGCTGCAGCGGGCCTGGGCGCGGCGCGGGCCGAGCTGCGACTTCTTGGTGCCAGCAAGCCGATGCTACGGTTGCGTCCATGAACCGGACGACGATCGCAATCGCGTGGACCGCGGCGGCCGTGCTCACGACGGCGGCCGGATGCAGCAGCTCTAGTTCGGGCCCGGGCCCCGCGGACGCCGCGGCGATGAAAGAGTCGGGCCAGAGCGACGCGGTCGCTGCCTCGGACGCCTCCCCCTGCTGCGACGACGACGGCAGCTGCAGCCCGTGCGTCGCCCCGGAGGCCGGCACGTGCGCGGCGGCGGGCGGGCAGTGCTTCTCCGGTCAAATCACCTGTCCGGATCTGGGCGCTCTGGATTGCGCGTCCGGAACCACCTGTTGCCGCACGTCGGCGAGTCCCTGACACGGCGGCTCCCTGACCACCTGGTTCGGACGCTGGCCAGCCAGCGGATCGAAGCGCGGTCGCGTGCGGGTCTCACGCAAGCCGAGGTCGCCCGGCGCGAGGTCTACTGCCGCCGATCGATCGATCGTGCCTCGTTCTTGCGCGAGAACCACGTGCTGGAGAGGTGCCTCGGCAGCGCCGACGCGTACAGGCAATCGCGCAGCGCGTTGGTCTCCCACGTCACGTTGGAATGATAGAGGCTCGTGCGCACGAAGACGGCCTCGGCGTGCGACAGCTCTTTGCGCGACAGCTCGCCCTCCTGGAGCTCGGACGCCGTGAGGACGCCCGCGCGGTCGAGCTGCGCGCGCAGGGCACTGTTGTTCGTGTCGGTCGAGGTCCCGTCGACGAAGAAGCTCACGAGCTTGTGTCGGCGGTGCAAAGACGCCCCCTTGCGCGAGGTGACCCAGTCGCGGAACGTCTCGACCTCCGAATAGAGCGCGTCGAAGAGGTACGTCTCGCGCACGTCCAGCCCACCACCCCGCAGGCAACACGCGGCTGCGTGGAAGCCGCCCGAGTGCGCGCTCACGCACACGGTGCCGCGACGTGCATGAATCGGGAAGCGGGCATCGCCCAGCGTCGAACGCCCCTCGTGCGCCGTCGTGACGATCGCCTCGGCGACGAGCCGCGCGAGCCCGCCGGAGGTCTCGAGCTTCCCGCACGACGAGTCCGTGGCCATGACCGCGAGCTGAGGGACGACGAGGATCGCGTTTTGCCGGCTGTCCGCCAGCTGCTCGCGCAGCTCATGCGCGGTCATGGCGCGCTCCGCGGTCGTGCTGTGACCGTGAAGGTGCACGAGCACGCCGACGCCTTCGTCATCGTCGTCGTAGTCGTAGCGGTAATGAGAGGGCACGAAGACGATGACCGTGTCGTCGCGGTACCCGGCGCCAGGGGCAGGGAACGGCGCGTTCTCGAGCGACAGCCAAAACGTGGTGCCGCGCGAGTCGTGAGTGGTCGACTTGAGCTTCGTCGGCACCTGGGCGCCGGCCCGACGGGTCAGGGAAACGAGGGGCGCCGCTGCGAGAGCGGCCAGGAAAGTGCGCCGGTGCATGGCCAACTCTACAGATCGCCGCGCCGGGGACAAGACGTCAAGTCCTCTGTCATCGCCCGCCAGCGCAGAGGCGCTCGATGCACTCGATGACGCGATCAAGCCGGAGCGGTTTGGCAAAGTGTTCGGTGAACCCGCTCGCGAGCGCGCGCTGGCGATCTGCATCCTGCGCGTAGCCGGTGACGGCCACGATAGGCGTATCCGCGAAGCCCGGCACGCCCCGCAACTGCTGCGCCAGCTCGTAGCCGTCCATCACGGGCAGCCCGATATCGAGGAAGGCAATCTCGGGCGTAAACGTCCGGACCACCTGCAGCGCGCTCGGCCCGTCGTCCGCTGTCCGCACCTCGTGCCCGGCCCGGGTGAGCCCCTCCTGCAGGAGCTCGGCGGCGTCCGGGTTGTCGTCCACGACGAGCACGCGGCGCGGCGCACCGGGCGACTCGCAGGACGCCGAGATCGTCCGCGTGGCCCGATGCCGGCAAGGGCGCGTCCGCGCGCGGCAGGCGCACGACCATCGTCGTGCCCCGGCCCGGACCCGCGCTCCGTGCCTCGATCGTGCCGCCGTGAGCGACGACGAGCTGGCGCGCGATGGACAGCCCTAGACCGAGCCCGCCCTGCCTGCGATCGAGCCCTTGCCGCCCCTGGGTGAAGGGGTCGAAGACTCGTTGCAGGAGCTCCGGCTCGATGCCCGCTCCGTCGTCGGCTACCTCGAGCGCGACCTGCCCCGCGTCAGCGCGGGCGAGCACCGTGATGTGCCCGCCAGGCAGCGTGTACTTTGCCGCATTCGTGAGCAGGTTCGTGATCACCTGCGCGAGGCGCTCGCTGTCCGCCTCGACGAAGAGCCGCGCGTGCGGCACCGACACCGTGAGCTGGTGCCTTCGCTCTTTGACGAGGGGTCCGGCCATCTCGATCGCCCCGGCGACGATCGCAGCCACGTCGACGGGCGCGCGCTCGAGGCTCAGTTCGCCGCGCACCCCGCGCGACACGTCGAGCAGGTCGTCGACCAAGCGCGTGAGGTGCCTGACCTGCCGCTCGATGACGGCCCGCTCGCGCTCGAGCACTCCGCCACCCCGCAAGCGCATCAGGTGCAGCGCGGTGACGATCGGCGCCAGCGGGTTCCGCAGCTCGTGCCCGAGCATCGCCAGGAATTCGTCCTTGGCCCGACTCGCCTCGTCGGCAGAGGCATGCGCCGCCTTCTCGGCGGTCACGTCGATGGCGGTGGCCACCGCGGCCTCGATGGTCCCGTCGTCGCCGCGGATCGGCGCGGCCCGGACGTGGATCCAGCCCTCCGCCCCGTTCAGGCGCGTGATGCGCAGCTCCTGGCCTTCCACGACCTCGCCGCGCAGAGCGCGCACGATGGGCCAGTCCTCCTTGGCGAGAGGGCGCCCGTCGGGGAAGCTGGCGCGCAGAATCTGGCCCCGATCCTCGCCACGCGGCGGAAAGCCCTTTGCTCTCCAGAGGTGCGCCATCGCATCGTTCGTGAAGACGAGCTCGCCGTCCGGCGCTCCCGCCACGATCGCCCCCACCGGCAACCGTTCGAGCACGCATTGAAGACGCCGCTCCGCGCGACGCGCGTCGCCGTACAGGCGCGCCCGCGCGAGGGCATCCGCGCAGTGCTCCGCGATGGTCGCCGCGAAGCTGCGTTCCTCGGGCGAGAAGCGCCGCGGTCGTCCGGCACTCAACGCGAGCACACCGAGTACGCTATCGTCACGCACCAGCGGGAAGGCCCCGTACGCGCGGAACGCCTGCCCTCGTCCAAGCGCCTCCGCGACGGCGGGGTGCTCGTCGCCGAGGTCCGCCTCGCTCTCGTACCAGACGGCACGCCGCTCGCGCGCGACGCGCGCCCCCGGCAGGCTCGAATCGCCCCGCATGTGCCGGAACGGCCCCAGGATGGCCTCCGTCGTTTGGTGCGCGCCAAGCAACCGGAGGTCGCCCCGCTCGTCGATCGCCCACATGGCCGACGCCGAGAGCCCGAGCGCCTCGGTGCTGATCCGCGTGGCCAGCTGTGCAATCTCCTCGACCGTTGCGGCCGATGAGAGCGCCGCTGTGAGCTGCTGCAGGCGCTGCAGCCGCTCCCGAGTCGCCTTCTCGCGCTCGACGAAGTTCGCGCGCTCCAAGGCCTGCGCCGCATGGTGCGCGAGCACAGCGAGGAAAACGCGCTCGTCCTCGCCGAAGGCGCGGACGCCCGGGAAGACGAGCGACACGCCGCCGATGGCGCGCCCGTGGACGACGAACGGCAGGCACGCATACGAGAGCTCGCGGAATGCCTCGAGCTCGGGGCCGCCCTTCTCGGCAACCGGGTAGCGTTCGCGGAAGTCGGCCCGCGACTCGAAGAAGAGCACTTCGCGCCGCAGAATCGCATCGCCCATGGGCAGCCACGGCTCGAGCGGGATTCGCTCGTAGCGCGCCTTCTGGCGCTGCTCGCAGCCGATGGCGCGCACGAGCGTCGCGTGCGTCGGAGGATCGTCCACGGTCCACATGACTGCCGTGAGGGCCCCCGCGCACGCCGCCGCCTGATCGACGACGACCCGCGCCACCTCTTCGGTCGGCAGCGGCCCGCTCAGGCGGGTCGTCAGCTCGAGGAGCTGCCGCCCGTACGCGTCACGCGGCCGCGCGTCGATACCTTTGTTCCCCTCGATGATCGTCACGGAAGCGGCGCCAGTAGAGTCCGCACGCGTGATGGGCGCAAGCCTTGATGAGCACGGGTGCGCGGCCGAGCCCGGCTCGGGAGTCGGTCGTCCTACCGACCCGCCCAGCCGTCGGCACCCGGGACCCTCATGTCATGATTCGCGTCTCGCGGGGTTTCGACGACACGATCCTCAGTACGTCGAGATAGCTGGGCGGCTCTCCGACTGCACCACGCTCGCGCAGCATCTGATGCATGAGGGGCAAGCGGAAGTAGGGGACGCCCGGCATGACGTGATGCTCGATGTGGTAGTTGACCCGAATCGGCGCCACCGTCGTCCGAGCCAACAAGCCCGCGCGCGTGCTGCGCGTGTTGAGGAACATGTCCGTCGTAGTCTCCGTGCAGGCGTGTTCGGCCAGCGAGCGAATGCGCAAAAACAGCGGGAACGGCGTGACATACGACAGCACCCAGACGGCGTAGAGCCACGTGTGACCGCTGGCCCAGCACGCGCCCAGCAACACCGTGTTCACGAGCAACATGCCGCCCGCGTTCTTCGCGAACTCCAGCGGATAGCTCGACCACCGGCGCCCTTCTCGCGACAACCAGACGAGGTCGTTGGCGACCGTCCACTTGAGGAGGCCGGCGTCCATCAGCGTGCGGCCAAGCAGGTACTTGAGCCCTGTCACTCCGACGAGATCGCGCGCGAGCTTTCGCGCCAGCGAGCTGCGTGTGGTGGGGAATGGCTCGACGAGCGAGAGATCCGTGTCGTCCGGTTGCTTCGTTTTCGCGTGATGAATGAAGTGGTGAGCGCGGTACTTCTTGACGTCGTTCCAGATTGGGCGCGCGCAGAGCCAATCGCCAACGAACTCGTTCGCCCACCTCGTCTTGAAGAGCGACTTGTGGGCGGCCTCGTGATGCAGGATGGCGAGCGCGAGGTGACGGCCGGCGAGCACGACGAACGCCAGTGCGAACGTCGGGACGGCAACCATCGCTCGTTGAGACGTTGCCCACACGAGCGCGGCGCCCGTCGCAGCGATGACGGCCCACGTGAAGCCGACTGCGGACAGCCCCATCCAATCGGAGCGCTCATTGAGCATTCGGATCTCTTCTCGCGTGAAGAGCGTGGTCAGCTTTCGCTGCGTGGCGCGCGGCACTTCTGTCGGCGTCGCTGAGTCGGGAAGCGTGGCAGCCATGGCACCTCGAGGGGTCAGTGATGTGCGGGGGCGCTCGTCTCGAGCGCACGCTGAGGAGGGAAGAGCTTGCGCCAGATTGCATGGCCCGCCCGGTCGAACGCGAGCACCGCGTCCACGAACGCACGACGCTCGTTCACATCCACGAGCGGGTCGGGCAGGAGCGGATCGAACACGAGCTGGCGAATGGCGTCGTTGCCAAGGAGGAACGACTCGCGGGCCGCCACCTCGAGATCGAGAGCCTTTGCATGCTCGAGCCATTTTTCGAGTCGCTGACGCGTCCGGACGTAGGTCTTGGTCAAGACCGTACCATTCCAGAGTCCGCGCGCGCGGTCGTCGCGCTCGCTATCGAAGCTCGGCACCACGAACACTGGGGCTTCGCCGTCGAGCCCCAGTTTGTAGAGGCGGCCGCGTACTCCCTCGACGCCCCCGACCAAGTTGTCGGGCCGAACGAAGAGACCTCGATCCAGCTCGCGGAGACCGAGGAGTTGGAGCGCTCGATCGCGTTGTCGTAGCGCCGCTCGGTCGCTGCGCCCGAGCCCCCCGCAATGAACGGCGACCCACGCGCCGCTCCAGCTTCGCACGCGCGACTCGACCTTACGCCACGTGCGGATGTCTTCCGCGAGTCCGGCGGCGCCCGGCCCGATGCGGTACGTGCCCCGCCCTTCGGCCTCGATCATGCCAGCTGCCGAGAGCCGCACCAGCGCGACGCGAGCGCTGTTCTCGCGGATCCCGAAGAGCGCGCACGACGCGATCACGTCGCGCGCGGAGGTGGGCCTGCCGTCGGCGACGAGGACAAGCTTCAAGATGAGGTGACGAGGATTTGGTGTCACTCAGCCCAATGTTACACGGATTGCCCGATCGAGCAACGCGATGTAATAAGACCGAGCTCTCTCGCGCCGGCTGAGGGGAGGACATCTTGGACACGGCTCCGTGCGCCCCCCGTGTCGGCGAATGGCGCATGAACGGGACGGTGCGACGGCCGACCACGGGCGGGGTACACTGGGGACGTTGGATTTGGCGACCGACCCTGAAGCCGTCGAGCGCGTGGGCAACGTGCTCAACGACAAGTGGACGCTGGAGCGGCTGGTCGGCGTCGGCGGGATGGCCGCCGTGTATGCCGGGCGGCATCGCAACGGCGCGCGCGCGGCCGTGAAGGTGCTGCACCATGACCTGGCGCGGCACAAAGAGGTGCGCGAGCGATTCCAGCGCGAGGGATACGCCGCGAACAAGGTCGACCACCCAGGCGTCGTCAAGGTGCTCGACGACGACGTAGTCTCCAGCGGTCCGGACGCCGGCACCGCGTACCTGGTGATGGAGCTCCTGGAGGGAGAGTCGCTGCAGGATCGCCTGGAGCGCGGGGTCGGCTTCGGCGAGCGGGCGTTCCTCGACCTCGCATTCGAGGTGCTCGAGGTGCTGCAGGCCGCTCACGCGCGAGGCGTGGTGCACAGGGATCTCAAGCCGGAGAACCTGTTCTTCGCTCGCGACGAGGCCGAACCGGACAAGACGCGCGTCAAGGTGCTCGACTTCGGGCTCGCGCGGCTGCTCGACTCTCAGACGATCACGACCTACGGTCTCGCGCTCGGCACACCGTCGTTCATGTCGCCCGAGCAGGCGGCCGGACGCGTCGACGAGATCGACGGGCGAACCGATCTCTTCGCGCTCGCGGCCACGGGCTTCCGTGTGCGCGCCGGGCGCCGGATCCACGAAGCGGACAGTCCCGCGGAGGTGGTGGCGATGATGTCGCGTCTCCCGGCGCCGCGCATCGGGACCATCGTGGCGAACGTGAGCGCACCGTACGCGCGCGTCATCGATCGGGCGCTCGAGTTCAAGCGCGAAGACCGCTACGAGGGCGCCGCCGCGATGCGTGGAGACGTCCGCCGCGCGCTCGCGGAGCTAGAGCGCCGAACATGATGACTTCCAAGTGATTCTCTGTGGTTAGGCGGCACGGGCCAAGCGATGGATACTTTCGAGGTTCTGGATGACGGCGGCCCGTCGCAGGTCGAAGAGGTTGCGGCGGACGCCGACGTAGCGAGCGCGAAGTCCCTTGCGAGCGGCGATGTGCGCGAGGGCGTGTTCGACGGCGGTACGACGGCGGAGCACGGCGCGGCCTGGGGCGGTCTGTTGAAGTCTACGGTACTTGCGTTGCCGGGCTTCGTCGGTCGCGATGGAGACGGTGCGGCCACTGCCCGACGCGGCCTGGGTGCACTTTGCGCGAAGCGGGCATGCGCCGCAGGCTTCGGGGTCGAACTCGACGGTATCGCCGGGCTCGAACGGCTCGACTTCGCCGGCGGGGCAGGTGATCGTCTTGGCGCGCAGGTCGATCTTGAAGTCGCCTTTGGTGAATAGGCCAGGTCGGTTGCGCAGTCCCCAGGGCTTGGCGAATACGGTTCCACGCGACGCGAACACGTCATCGACGATGGGGCTGTTGACGTAGGCGCGATCGATATGCAGCTCGACGAGGCGCAAGCGCTGTCTCTTGATGTCCTCGGCGATGGGTACGGCGCCTTCTTCCTCGGGGTGATTCGCGGGCGTCACGGCGCAGGCAACGATCGCCGGGAAGTCCAGGTCGCGTGCGATGTGCTCCTTATAACCGTCGAAGCGCTTCGAGCGGCTCTTGCGCCCGTGACGCATCTCACGGTCGCACACCGAGATGCGTCGGTCGGGAGCCACGCCTTGCCGGATGCGAGTCCTGCCTTGCGGAGAGGCCTCCAGATCTTGCGCGCGGACCTGTCCGAGGGCTTCGATGTACGGGCGCAGTGGCTCGGATACGACGTCGTCGAGATGACGGTCCACCCAGCGTTGCAGCGAGGAGACTTGCCGCTCCACGAGATCCACGGCCAGCGTCTTCTGCTTGGGGTCGCTCCAGTCGATGTCGAGTCCGGCCTTGATACTCGGGGCGAGCAGAAGCGGAATGCCGGCCTTGCGGCAGATCTCTTCGGGAGCGCGATCGGTCAGCTTCGACACGAGCTGCACGATGCTGCGGGCGGCGTGGCCGAGAAGGTTGATCGTGTCTTCAACCTTCCCGGCTCCGGCTAAAGGGCGGCTATCAATCGCGGCGCGTAGAGCCTTGGACACCGAGCGTCCTTCGGCGTCGGTCATCGCGCCCGAGCGCACCAGGGCGACGGTCCGGTCGAGCAGCACGCGGTCCATCTCGTGCGCGATCATGCGCTCACGGAAAGCAAGGAGTCCTCCCTGGGAGAACGGCGGAGTCGCCGCGCCCAGGCAGTCGAGGACCATCTGCCATCGAAGGTCCACCAGCGACAGCTCCACGGCCTCAGCATCCGAGGCGCCCACGTAGCCCTGGAGCAGTACCACCATGCAGAGCAGTGCCGGGGGATGCGCCTCCTCGCCGGCTCCCGTCGTCCGGTACATGCCTTCGAGCTGATCCTGAAAGGCGTCATCGAACAACTCGTGACGGTGCTGCCGGAGAAACCCGAACAGCGCCCGCACGCGTGTCAGCCGCTTCATCAACATCTTCTCTTGCGGCGAGAGATCCACCGGGGGTGTCCACCGTTGCATGCTCGTACCTCCGGGCCGCACCAGATCATGCGCCGCACGGGCTGTCGATCCCCTACGGGTAAGCGATCGACATCATGACGAATTCTTCATGATCGGCGCTCTAGAGGCTGGCGCCAGGCCGGCGCAATCCCCTCCGGCGACGCCGTCGCGCCGTCTGAACAAGGCGCAGCCCAAAGCGGCGCTCGTAGAACCTACGATTGAGGTCAGCGCAAGCGACCTCGAACGGCCGCCGGCGTACGGCATGGACGAGTTCATTCGCATTCCGAAGACGGGCTCGATATTGCCGTGGCTCGCGTTGCTCCTCGCCGGCGGCGTTGCCATCGCACTGTGGCACGACGATGCGCGTCGGACGTCGCTGCTCGCGACGCTCCATGCCTGGCGCACGTCGCTCGTGGGACCGGCCGCATCGAACGCTGTCGGACCGGCAGTGAGCGCGGGACCGAACACGTCCGCAGGAGGTATCGGGGATGCCGGCGCGGCGCCCGCGACGGGTGCGAGCATGACGCGCACGACGGCAACGCCGTCGGCAACCGCGACGCATCGGCGGATGCCAACCAAGCTCGGAGCGAGTAGTGCCCAGAAGCCGGCGCGGCCCCCCGGTGCTGACCCGTAAGGCGGTTTGCCCCGTTGATCTCCCTTCCTAGGGCGCTAGCCTGAACAGCATGTCGATCACGCTCTACCATCACCCCTTCTCGCGCGCGGCGAACGTCGTCTGGGCCATCGAGGAGCTCGGCGTTCCGTACGAGCTCCGCTTCGTCGACATCATGAAGGGCGCCCAGAAGGCGCCCGACATCGTGGCGCTCAACCCCATGGGCAAGGTGCCCATTCTGACGGACGGCGACCTCGTCGTTACCGAGGCGGCCGCGATCGGCCTGTACCTGGCAGACCGGTACTCGCTCGGCAAGCTCGCGCCGTCGCCCGACGATGCGGCACGCGCCCCGTACCTACGCTGGTCCTTGTTCGCGCCGTCCGTGATTGAGCCGACCGTTTCGGCCAAAGCCGCGGGCGCGCAGTTCAAGCCGGGCCAGGTCGGCTGGGGCACGTACGAGAGCGTGATCGCCTCGATGGAGAGCGCCATCGCGGGAAGAAGCTACGTCCTCGGCGATCGCTTCTCGATGGCCGACTGCATCTTCGGCGGTGCGGTCCGGTACCTGCTGCGCTTCAAGCTACTCGAGGCGACGCCCACGTTCACCGCGTACGCCGAGCGGCTCGCGGCTCGACCGGCAGCGCAGCGGGCCGACGCCAAGAACACGGCGATCGCCAAGGAGCATGGCCTCGGCGGTTAAATCAGCTGCCCATGGACTGTCTCGACTACTTCCCTCCTTCACCCCCCGCGAAGTGTCATGCGGGCGCTCGCGAGGTGCGGCTCACCCGTTAGCGCCTCTCGCTATCGAGCGCCGTCATGTGCGCGGCGGGGTAGCGTGTGCCCGCGACCGAACCGCGCGGCGCGACGGACTCGACCTCGGCGAGTTGCTCCGCGCTCAGCGGCTTCGCGGCGAGGGCTTCGTCGAGCTGTTGGAGCGTGCGCATGCCGAGCGTTGGTACGAGCTGCGGCTGCTTGCCGAGCACATAACCGATCGCGAGCTGACTCGGGGTGATGCTCCAGCGCTTCGCGAGGCCCTGAAGGCCGGCAACGAGCTTCGCGTTCGCTTCGGCGTTCGCTTCGGTGAACCGCGGCATGTGGGCGCGATTGTCGCCCGCGCCGATCGGGCTCGCCGTGAGCAGACCGCGCGACAGCACGGCGTAGAGCGTCGCGCCGATGCCGAGCTCCGCGAGCACCGGAAAGATCGCGTCTTCCGGATCGCGACTCACGATCGAGTACTCGATCTGGAGATCGACGATCGGATGGACCTTCGCCGCGCGCCGGATCGTCTCGGGGCCGACCTCGGACAGCCCGATCGAGCGCACGTAGCCGGCTTTCACCAGATCCGCGATCGCGCCGATCGTGTCTTCGATGGGCACCGTCGGATCCAAGCGGGCCGGGCGATACACGTCGACGTGATCGGTGCCGAGTCGGACCAGCGAATACGAGAGGAAGTTCTTGAGCGCCGCAGGTCGCGCGTCGAAGCCACCCGCGCTGTTGTCGGGGCCGCGTAGGGCGCCGAACTTGACCGAGAGCTGGACCTTGTCGCGCCGGCCGGCGATCGCCTTGCCGACGAGGAGCTCGTTGTGCCCCGAGCCGTAGAAGTCGCCGGTATCCAAGAACGTCACGCCACGCTCGATTGCGGCGTGAATGACGGCGGTGCTCTGTGCGTCGTCCGTCTTGCCGTAAGCGCCGGACATTCCCATGCAGCCGAGTGCGATTCTCATGGCCCCATCGTGCGCTCGAGCGACGACGTCCGCTTGTCGAATCTTGGCGGAATCGTACACTGCGATGACGGGATCGATTGCCGAGCACGTCAGCGGGAAGCCCGACCGAAACGTCCCGCGAGCTATCCATCCTCGCATGAACCGAAACGACGTGACCGAGATGATCCTCGCTGCCAAGCGGCAAAAGAAGCTCTCGTGGGCCAAGCTCGCGGCGCTGGTCGGTCGGAGCAAAGAATGGTCGACCGCGGCCCTGCTCGGGCAGATGACTCTCTCCGAGACGCAGGCCGCGATCGTGGGCGCAGCGCTCGATCTGCCGGAGGAGGCGGTGGCCATCCTTCAGGAGGTTCCCTACAAGGGTTCGCTACCCACGGTCGTGCCGAGCGATCCTCTCGTCTATCGATTTCACGAGTTGATCAGCGTCTACGGCACGACGCTCAAGGCCCTTATCCACGAGGAGTTCGGCGACGGAATCATGAGCGCCATCGACTTCTCGATGGACATCACGCGCGAGCCCGACCCGAAGGGCGACCGTGTTCGCATCGTGATGAGCGGGAAGTTCCTGCCGTACAAGACGTACTGACCGCCGGGGCTTGCCTCGCGAGTCACCGAAGCTTCGAAAAGGCGCCGTTGTATGAACCGAAAAGCAAGCAGGCGGCGGCAGCCTGCTGGACTGCCACCTGCCCGCTCGGCGCCGGTGAAGGCGTCTGGGTCTGCGAGGCTGGGCCTCGAGTCATACGCCGATCAGTACACGCCCGCGTCGTCTGGCTGGACGACGCCCCAAGAAGCGCAGGAGATCTGGCCGGTCGTCTGAACGGTGCAAACATCCCGCACGGTGTTGTCCGTCCGGTATTCCGTCGACGTCCAGGTGGCGGGCGAGCCGGGATTGAACTGCAATACCATGTAGCCGAAATCGTTGTCGGTGCTGCTGTTCGGATTCTGGAAGGGCGTCCCATTGTCCGACGTGGCGAACTGCTGCACGCCGCCCACGGTGGCGACGCTGATGGCCGTCGGGTTCCCAACAGACGACACGGCCGAGCCGGTCAGCGGGTAGGGCAACGCCGTGTCCAGAATGTCGCCCGCGTTGCCGCTCACGAGCGTCGCGGCCGGCTGGAACGTGCCGCCTTCGGGAAGAGCTCCAGGCGCGAAGTTGATCGCCTGGTAGTCGTGCGTGTGACCGTGCAGCGCCAGGTTGATTGGCGGTGGGAAGTAGGTGCCCGGGAACACCGAGTTCATGATCGGGGGGAAAGCGGGGATGGGGTTCGTCGGGGGGTTGCCCGTCGCGTACCCGAAGATGGGGTGGTGATTCGACCACAGGTTGAAGGGCAGCGGCGAAGCGCCGATCAGACTGCCGGCCGTCGTCAGCTCGCTCGCGTAGGTCGTGTAATACAGGGACCCGGGACCGGTCGGCAGCGACGGTGACTGCGACTGCGGCTTGGCATTCGCGGTATCGAAGACGATGACCTGCGTGCTCGGGTTGACGTTGACGAGGAACGGGTTGTTCCAGTTGCCGCCCGTCGCGATGGCGTCATCCGCCGGGTTGTCACAGGTGTGAACGCCGGTGGTGTCGTACGGGTTGGTGTCGAGGAAACGGTACCAGCCCTGGCCGGCGCGGTTGCACTGCTCGTGGTTGCCGCGGGTCATGATCCAGGGAGCGGCGGCGAGCAGCGGGGCGCCCGGCGCAAACAAGTCGGCTTGCCACGTGTCCCAGCCGAAGCCCCACGGGCTCCCGCCGCAGTTGTACCCCTGCCCGGCAGGGCACGGGTTGTCTCGGTAGGCGTAGTCGCCGACGTGAAGCACCAGGTCCGGGTTCTGCGCCGCGGCCAGAGCAGCGACAGCCGCGAACGGGTACGGCGTATCGGTGCCGTTCGGGTCCGGGTCGTTGCAGCTCTGCGTGCCGTTGCCATTCTGCAGGCGGCAGCCGGTGTCGCCGAGGACGACGATCTTGGTCGGATTCGCCTTCGGCAGCGGCAGCGACTGGCCGGCGACCACGGCGCTGGTCGCGCCCGAGGGCAGCTGATATTCGCACGCGCTGACCGGGAACAGCGCCGGTTTGGCAGGCGGTGTGTTCACCGAGCGCAAGGCGAGGCTCGTCGTGGCGGCCGCGCGCAGGTTCATCTGCACCGGTGTACCGCCGTTGATCGTGATGGCCGGACAGGGGTTCGCTCCGCCATCGGCAGCCGTGGCCTCCGTGATGGCGCGCGCAAAGGCGACGTTGCCAGTGAGACCGTTCGACCCGTTGGGCCCGGTGAGCTCGACCCAGGCCGCCGCAACCTGATTGCTCGGAGCGGCGTCGCAATTCACGGTCGTCGTCAGCGTCGTGTTGCTCGTCGGGCACGCCCCCGCGTCCTGGGGGCCGTCGTCGACCACCATGGTGATCGTGGTCGTTCCCGGTGCGGTGCACATGAACTGCATCGGATCAGACGGGCCGACGCCCTCGTCCTGCCCCTGCGCCCCGACGCCGCCCGCCGTAGCGCCGAACGCGCCGATCGGGTTGCTCATCGTCCAGGTGTAACCGAGGTTGCCGGGGTCCGGGCCCGTCGCCGTGCCGGTCAGAACGAGCGACTCGCCGACGTACACCTCGTTGCTGGTGGTCGACAGCGAGGTCCAGGTGCCGCAGGAGCTCGTGGTGCCGGTGACGAAGAGGTTTCCCGCGTCGGCACCGGGCAGTGAGCAGAGCATGTGCACGGTCACGCTCGTCGTACCGCCCGCAGTCACGTTGATTCCGGACGCGCTCCCCTGGCACGTACCCCCACCCGAGATCGGCACCGTCAGCGAGATGGAGTCGCCGGTCGCCGCAGGCACGCCACCAAGCTGGAACGCAATGGCCGCGCCGTGGCTCACGTTCACGGTGCCGGGGTTGGGCGCGCTCGGCAGGATGACCGGTGTGCCGGAGCTGGTAAGGAGGTCGTACGTGACGCTCGAGACGACGGCGCCTCCGGGGAGCGTCAGCGCGAAGCCCACCGTGCCGCCGCCGCCTCCCGGGCTCGACGTCGTCGTGTTGGACGCCTGACCACCGCCGCCGTTCTCCGAGGGTGACCCGGAACAAGCGAGAGGCACCGCCGCGGCTCCGAACGTCAGGGCTCCGCCGAGGACCACCGCCTGCTTCCAGTTCCGCTGAACGATCATTTTGCCTGACATCAGAGCGCCTCCGGGACGGGCGATGCGCACGGCGGACACGCCGCGTCCAAGCCCTTCGATCAGGCGCTCACTGCAACGCGCAGACCAGGCCGCTTGCATCGCAATTGGGCCGAAAGGACCGCAAATTCGCGATGCCGGAACCGGAAACAATGCCGCCGACCCTCCGGGATTCGAACGCCGTCCTCCGGAAATCGGTCGGTGGGCCCCTCACCTGGGGGCGACCGCCGTAGTAGTCGAGAAGATGTGGCCGGCCGTATCGATTCCCCACAGGTGACTCGGCGTGGAGCCTTGGAATGAGGCCGCTATGCGCGTGATGGTCGTGCCATTCGGCGGTGACCGGCGAGGCCGAAATTTGCGAGAATCCACCCGTGCTGGAGTTGCAGAAGTAGACACCGCCGACATTGTTGATCACCGCGGGAACTTGATAGGACTGCCCGAATATCGTTCCCGTGAACAGCCCAGGCCCCAAACGTCCCACAGGGCGTTGCTGTTGAAGATGACGGCGATGCCCGAAAGACGCCCAACACCGAACGATGGATCATCAAAATTCGGATTGGAGGCCAAGGCCGTCATGTCTTCCCAGTACCCCGCAAGGATCCACCAGATGTGGCCGTTGTTGGTCAGGAGCCACGGGGCGTCCGAGGAGTCGATCGCGATCTGGACACCGGCGGCTCCTCCGTAATTGACCCATGAGTCGTAGCCAGCAATGCAATTGTTGCACGGGAACCGATGCCCCCGGCACCGTCGCGGCCCCGGTCACCTCTTTGCACCGAGTTGGCCGGCGACCCTCCGCATGCCGGCTTCCCCGATCGCGAGCGCCTGCTCGCTCGTGTGCACCGAGTAGTATCCGCACACGAGCGGATGCGGGTGCTTCACCGCTGAGCCGAGCACCAGCTCCGTCGCGCCCTCGGCCCGTAGCTCCAGCGCTCCCTCGCCCTCCTCGAACACCGCCATCTGCCGCGCGATCGTCGCGCCCGCAACGTGCAGTCTGCCCTCGTTCACGGCGAGCCAGGCGACGTCGTGCCGGGTCGGTGGCTGGTAGCGCCACGTCTCTCGGTCGTTCAGACGCACGTGCAGGTACGTCATCGGGCTCACATCCGTGATCGGGCTCCGCAGGCTGCCGTGGCTCCCGAGCAGCACGCGCAGTCGACCATCGGCCACGATCGCGCTCGGCTCGAGGTAATCGCTCTGCGCCGGCAAAAGCTCGAGCGATGCCGGCAATGCCACCCAGAGCTGGTAGCCCCGGATCCTCTCGCCAGGCACCAGGGCGCCACCGTGCCAAACCCCGCCGCCAGCCTGCATCCACTCGATGCTGCCCGGGGAGAGGCGCCCTGACTTTCCCGTCGAATCCCGGTAGTCGACGCTCCCCTGGAGCAGCGTGGTGTGCGTCGCGATGCCCGAGTGCGGATGATCGGCCATCTCCGGCCCGTCTGAACTCGGCGCCTCGAAGTAGTCGAGGAAGACGAACGGCTTGACGAGCTCCCCAAGGTCGCCCGGGCTCATCAGCCGGGTGATTGGGCCGTGCGTTTGCCCCGGGGTGAGCTGCGCGATGCCGCGGGTGCGGGATCGGAGAGCGCGGACGGAGGAGGCCATCATGACTGCACCAGCCCGAGACGAGTCAGTGCCGCCTTCAGATCCCCTCGTCGCCCCCACGCCACGGTCCCCGCGAGCACGAGCAGGACGGCAGGGGCGGTCGGTGCGTTGTGCAGGATGAACAGGTGCGTCAGTACGGCGCCGACCATGACCATGAACAGCAGCGCAGCGCCGAAGGCCTTCGTGCGCGGTACGACGACGAGAACCGCCCCGGTCGCTTCGAGCAGCCCGGTAACGTAGCGAAACCACTGGCCGATCCCGATGGCCTCGAAGAGCCCGACCATCTCTGGCTTGCCGAGCAACTTTGCGGAAGAAGCGCCGAGGAATGCCAGCGCCAGAAGGAGCTGCACGACCCAGAGCGCGATGTTCGCTACTTTGCCGGCGCGCGCAGGTGTCACGGCCGAGCTGGCTGATGATTGCGACATGGTGTCCTCCCGGAGATATCTCTCCATCAAGACACTTGATGTCAAGATATTAGCGCCGGTTGCGTCCTGGCTCCGGAATTCCGTCGGCCGCGATGCCCAGCTTTTTCAGTAGCCTGATCAGACTCATGCGCTCGGCCTTCGTCAGCCCGCTCGATGCAGCCTCGAGTGCAGCCGCATGCTGCGCAAAGATCCCGCTGATGTGAGCCCGTCCGGCTGGCGTGAGACGGACCACGCGGGTCCGCCGGTCCGCATCGTCGTGCTCCCGGGTGACGAGTCCGCGCGCCTCGAGCCGATCGATAGCGGTCGTGATCGACCCACTGGTGAGATCGACGCGGCGGCCGATATCGTTGACCTTCTGCGGTCCCTTGCTCAGCAGGACCTCGAGCACCGCGAAGTCGGACTGGCCGAGCCCCGAAGGCTCGATGCTCTTGATCGCGTGCCGAGAGAGCGCGCGATGAGCCTTCATCAGCACGAGCCAGAGATGGACGCCCGAGTTCTTGGAGGGGGCGTCCGCCATGTGACTGCGAGTGAGTCTGCACCGAATCGAGACGCCGCCTCAAGCTGCGTCGACGACGCGTGTCCTGCTATCTAGGCGTGAAGGCACGCGGCCGGACCTGACCGACCACCCGTGGAGGCCGGGTGGGGGCCGCCTTCCCTAGGCATTCTCTGTTGCTCCGCGCAGCAGAGTTGACGCCGTTTGACGCCGATCCGGCCGGGAATTCACTGAAGTCAACCGCTCCCCTGGGTAGGGTCCGTCCTGGAGGCCGGCGACGAAGGTCGAAGGCTCGTCGCCCGTAGGTTCAGGCCATCGCTTCCTCGAGGACCTACCCAACGTGGGAGATACGTCAGAATGAATGCCCCAAGCTCACCGTTGCCTGTTCAGCGGTCACCTGCGGTGGTCGCGGGGAGCCGGCAGGGTCCCCACGCTGGAACAAGGATGCGACTCATCGAGGACAACATCGAAGTGATGATTTTTCAACGTCGCTCCTGGCGGTCGCTCGACGAGAGTGCGCGCACGCAATTGCGCGCGTTCCTGGCACCGAGCGGCGCAGCGACCCTCATGGCGTGCCGCGCGCCCTACCGAGCCGAAAACCGACTTCCCGACCGCTTCGCGACCGATATCGTCACGGGCGGACCGGGCATCCGAGCGGCGTTCCCGGCGCTCACCCGGACGGTCGAACGCATCACCGCGTCGAATGACGTCGTGACCGTGAGGGTCGCCTGCGAAGCCCTGCACAGCGGGCCGTTCTTCGACCTCCTGCGGGCGACGGGAAAGAGGGTCCGCTTCTCGGAGATTCACGAGCTCGTGCCCCAGGGCGGCGCTCTCCTGGAGGACCGGGTGACACTCGATCTGCGCACGATCTTGCGCCAGCTCGCAGTGTCGCGGAGGCACGAGTGATGCGCGCGATATCTACTGGAGTGTACGCGGTTGCGACCGTCTTGCTCGCCGAGGGGAGCGCCCGGGCGGCGGACGCCGACTGCGGTACCGACGCCGACCGAGCGCTCTCCAGGCCGTTCGCGGTCTCGTTCGGCCTGGAGGGCGGCCTCGCGTATTTCTCGGAAAACACCCCGTTCGGCACGGATAGCAACATCGGGCTCGGCCTTGCGCCCGGCTACAACGTGGGTCTGCGGGCGAGTTTCGAGTTTCTCCCTTGGTTCGCGTTCGACGCTCGCGGCCTCGTTATCCACAACGACGGCAACGCGTTCGTCAACGGGGGCTCCTTGACGACGACGGGCGGCCTCGGCGCCGCACGCTTCACCCTCCCGCTGCGGCACATCCGCCCTTACGCGCTGCTTGGCTTCGGGGGCTATCATGTGAGTGCATCGTCGGATGCGGGCCGGCAGACGCAGCTCGTCAACGACAGCGTCTCGGCGTTCGAGTGCGGCCTCGGCGCCGTGGTTCCCACGGGAAATGGAGTCGAAGTCGGCGTCGAGTGGCTGTATTCGCACCTCAACGACGAGAACCTCTCGACGAATCCGAACGCCGACGGCGGCGACCCGAGCACGCTCAGCGTCTACGTGCAATACCGCTTGCCCCGTGACGGTCAGCGGAGCGACAATGACGATTCCTGGCGCCTCGACGTGAAGCCGCCCCGCGGCGCCCTGCTCGTCCACCTGTCGGACCTGCACATCGTCCGCGATGCAGCGCGGCAGGCGCTCGTCTTCGACAAGCTCGTCGAAACGCTCGCTCGTGAGCGAGAGGCGTCCAGCGCCGAGCGAATCGTGGTCGCCATCACGGGCGACGTCTTCGACTCGGCGACGGACTCCGCGCCCGAGCTCATCGACACCTTCTTGCAACTCCACGGGCGCATCGTCGAAGCGCTCGGCGGCTACGCACCCACCATCGTCCTTCCCGGCGACCACGACCGGCGCCGTCTTGGACTGCTCGGACCCCACCGCGAAGGGCTCTTCCGTTCACTCGCCGGAGCGGTCGATCCGCGACGGGTCTTCGTCGCCGGCTGCCGGACCCCGTTTCTGGCGCAGGTCGTCCCCGCCGACCTGCATGGCTTGCCCGTCCACGTCATCACCTATGACTCCTCGTACCTGCCCCACGGGCTCGTCGGCGCCGGAGGAACGATCCGCATCGAGGACCTCCTTCAGGCGCACGCGGCTCTACCGAGCGACGACTGGCCTGTCTTGCTGCTCATCCACCATCACTTGATCCCGACGCCGGTGACGGACATGAGTCACATCGACTCGGCCGGAACGCCCCGATTGACTCGCTGGCTGCTTGGCCAGGCCCTACCCGCGCTGGTGTCCAATGGGGATCGGGAGGAGCTCACGATGACCGCTCTCGGCGCGGGGACCGCGCTCTCGACGCTCCACTCCTTCGGGCGCGCCATTCTACTGCTGCATGGCCACAAGCACGTTCCGACCGCGCGCCTCGTGCGCGGCATGACCCGACCCTGCGGCGACGTCTTGCTTGCGTCCGCCGGGAGCGCCGGCCGACGCGAGCGCCTGGACGCAGTCAGCCACCCCGACGAAGCTCGCCTCTGGCCCTCGTTCAATCGCGTCGAGTTCTCGGAAGACCGCGTACACGTCGAGTCGGTCTCGTTTTCCCCCAAACGGTCAAAGCGTCCTGCCATTCGTCGCAGTCTCGTGGACACCCGGCGCCTCGGACCGAAGTGGGAGCTCGAGTACGGCACCTTCGCCCCGAACGACCCTGCGCCTCGGATCGACGTCGACGAAGCGACCTTCACGCTGTCGCCCTCGGCCCACCCTGCGCGCTGGGACTTCTCGTGCGAGCGCCGCGTTGAGCTCAGAGAGGGCGCCCGCCTGCGTCAGTACGTTGACTTCGTTCATGCCCTTCCGCTTCTGCCCCGTTTCCGCCGCTCCCGCTCTCGGCGGCGGGTCGGGCGGCGCGTCGAGCTCGTCGTCGGCGGCCTGACGAGCACACGCGTCGAAGAGGCCCTCTGCCGCACAGTGGCCGAAGCAGCCCGCTGTTACGGCGTCGACACCGGCTTCGAGTGGGTCGGACTCCTGTGCCGCTACGGCGCCGCGCGGGCGACGCTGCGTCTTGCCCGGAGAAACGCCGGCTGCCTCGAGCCGTTCGGCAGCGTGACCGACCTGACGGTCGGGCGAGAACGCCCAGTGACGATGTGCATCGAGCGAGAGCAATGGTCGATTGCCTGTGATGCGTGCCCGCCGCGGTCACTCTTGCGCATCTACTGGCCGCTCGGTCCCACATGAGCGCAGCAGGAGCGCCGGGCGCGCCCGGTTCGCCATCCGCGATCTCGTCTAGAGTGTGCCCCGCTCATGAAGACTCCGTGGTTCGTTCGGGGCGACGTCGATGGCTTCTTCGGGCTGTTCATCGACAACCTCTTGCAGTTGATGCTCGTCGTCGTCCTCTCGACGAAAGTGGCCGGATTGCCGCCGTCGCTCGTGGTGGATCGAATCCTCCCGGGCGCCGCCGTCTCGATCCTCTCCGGCAACGTTTTCTATGCGTGGCAGGCGGCCAAGACCGGGCGTCCGGAAGCGACCGCGCTGCCTTTCGGCATCAACACCCCGAGCTTGCTCGCCTTCATCTTCCTCATCATGGGGCCCGTCTACGGCGAAACGAAAGACCCCATTCTGACCTGGCACGTTGGCCTCTCGGCCTGTCTCATCAGCGGTCTCTTCGAGGCGGCCGGCGCTTTCGTCGGCGGGTGGTTGCGCCGCGTTACCCCGCGCGCCGCGCTCCTCTCGGCTCTCGCGGGGATCGCGCTGACCTTCATCTCGATGGGCTTCGTGTTCCAGATCTTCGCCCGCCCCTGGATTGCGCTCTTCCCGGCGCTTCTGCTCGTGACGACCTACGCCTCGCGGACGCGCCTGCCCTTCGGCGTACCCGGTGGGCTCGCCGCGATCCTCGTGGGGACGTGCCTCGCGTGGGCGCTACGCGCCATCGACCCGAGCCTCTTCGAGCCGTCCCACGACGCCATCGCGCTCGCGTTCCATCCGCCCGTCCCCCTGCTCGCCGACGCCTGGTCCCTCCTCGTGGACCCTCGTGGTTACCGGTACATGGCCGTCATCTTCCCGATGGGCCTTTTCAACGTCATCGGGTCGCTCCAGAACCTCGAGAGCGCCGAGGCCGCAGGCGACCGCTACGAGACGATGCCTTGCTTGCTGGCCAACGGCGCGGCGACGCTCGCGTCGGCGCTCTTCGGCAATCCGTTTCCGACCACAATCTACATCGGGCACCCCGCCTGGAAGGCCATGGGTGCCCGCCGGGGGTATTCCATCTTGAACGGCCTGGCCGTGACGGTGCTCAGCCTTCTGGGCGCCTTGCCGCTCGTCCTCAGAGTCGTTCCGATCGACGTCGCGCTCGGAATCCTCTTGTGGATTGGCCTCGTCATGACGGCACAGGCCTTCCAGGAGGTCCCGCGGGAGCACGCAATCGCCGTCGCGTTCGGCCTCATCCCGTCGCTGGCGGCCTGGGCGCTCGTTCAGATCGAGACGTCTCTTCGAGCTGCAGGATCGAGCCTCTACGAGGTGGCGCCCAAGCTGGGGTCCGATTTCGCGCTCTACGGCATCATCGCGCTAAGCCAAGGATTTCTGCCGACTTCGATGATCCTTTCGGCGATTCTCGTCTTCGCCATCGATCGCCGCTACTTGCACGCGGCGGCGTGGGCGTGCTCCGCGTCGGGCCTGTCGATGCTCGGCCTCATGCACGCGTACGAGCTCACGCCGCTCGGGGTCGTGAATCGATTCGGCCTCGCGGCAGCGCCGGGCTTCGGCGTCATGTACGCCGTCTCCGCCGCGTTCCTCGCGGCGCTGCATTTCATGGGTGGGGCCCCCGGTGCGGACCATGGCGGGCGCTCCAGCTAGCGGCGCCCGATCAGAACGTCCACGAGCTTGTGACGAACGGCCCTCGCGCCTGCACTGGCATGGTACCCGTCGCCACGGGGTCCGCGGTCGCCGCGGGGGCGCGATGAAAGACGAACGGCACCAGAAACCCCACGGCCGAACCGACCAAAGCTCCGGTGAGCACATCCGTGAGGTAATGCTTGTCGGCGGCGATCCGGAGGTATCCGGTGACCGCGGCCATCGGCAGAGACGTGGCCCACACGACGGACGCGAGCCGGTAGCCGCGCATCGACGCGACCGTGCCGCTCGCGACCGCAACAGCGAACGCGAGGTTCGTGTGGCCGGAGTAGAAGGAGAGGTTCTCGTCGGTGTCGGGTGGCGCGGGCTCGCCCGAATCACGGAAGTGAGCGTACGGACGCTGGCGCGCGACGAGCAGCTTGACCGCGTCATCGAGGCTAACCGCGAGCGCGGTGGCCTCGACGACGACGAGCGCGTTGGAAGCTGCGTCGTGGAAACGGTGGTCGGCCGCGGCCGCGACCTCGCACCCTGCCAGGGCGGTGACCGGCGTGAGGACAAAGCCGGTCCAGTTGCTCATGGTGTTGGCAGCGCCGGTGTCGTCCCACCGGAGCGCGTCACGGGCGACGGCATCGAGGCCGTCCACGCCGCAGACCCGGCAGGACCTCGGCGCGACGGCACCTTTCAAGAGTTCCATGGCGATCCCGAGGCCGACCGCTCCCGCCGTGACGGGGATGTCGACTCGCAGGTCGTAGCGGAGTCCGTCCGGGGGCTCCGACTGCGCATGCGCCACCGAAGCGGTGAGCGCGGCGACAATCGCGGCCGAAGGAGCTCCGAAGCGGAGGCGTTCCGCGGTGGGCACCGCCGGGAGATTACGATGCTTTCCGGCGGAAGGGGTCCGCCGTCCGGATCGGGGGCGCGCGCCGCGCGCTTCGCGAGCCGTTCGAACTCCGGCCGCGCAAGCTCGTCGCAGAACTCGTGGACGTTGGCTATCGTGGCGTCGCGGATGGGCGCTGCTTCGAAATCGGTCGGCGCGTTGGCCGCGGCCACCCTCGTTTGCGTATGCTCTCCGGCGCGGGCTGCCGATCCGACGGCCGGTCCGCCTGCGGCTCCCTCGAGCGTGGTTGGGCCCGCGGTGGTCCAGCCCCCCGTCGACAATCGCCCCTTTCAGATCGATCCCGTCAGCGACGCCGCCCTCATCGTCGCGGGTGCGGGGTATGGCGGGATCCTCGAGCTGATCCTCTCCACGGGCGAGATCCGACCGCAGCGCCCGGTCGACCCGAACGCCCTGCTCGGGATCGACAGTGTTGCGGTCACGCAGACGTTCGATCCGAGCGCGGCCACTCGCTCGAACTTCGGCCTCTACACGGCGCTGGCCTTCGCGGTGGTCGATCCAATCCTCTCTGGCTTTCGCGACGGCAGGAGCGCGGCGCTGATCGACGCGACCCTCTATGCCGAATCGCTGAGCCTGACCTTCGCGCTCACCGACCTCGCGAAGATTGCCGTGCGCCGTCCACGCCCGAGCGCGTACGTGGCTCAGGCGCAGCTCGACCGGGAGTTCGGACCCAACGGCCCTTCGATCACCGACACCGACCAGTCCCTCTCGTTCTTCTCGGGGCACGCGGCGATCTGTGCGGCGACCACGGCGACGGCCACCTATCTCGCGTTCACCCGGAGCCCGGGGACGTGGCGGCCCTGGGTCACGCTCATCGCCGGGACGCTGCTGACGGCTGGTGTGAGCTACGAGCGCGTTCGTGCCGGTGCGCACTTCCCTACCGACGTCATCGCGGGGGCGGTTGCGGGCGCAGGGGTAGGGACTATCGTGCCACACCTCCACCGGCGCCCGACCCCCGGGCAGCACGCCACCTGGGTCGGCCTCGGCGCGGCACCGGCGGGCGTAGGCCTTGCCCTCCAGGGCATCTTTTTCTGAACGGCCTCGCCGGCCCTGCCCTCGAACGATACGGCACCCGGGTGACGGTCATCAAAGCGCACAAGATGATACTCGGAGGCCGAACGTGAAGCGCCCCCGCATCGTCACGCGGCTCATCGACCTCCGGGCGGGCGAGTCACGGATCACGCTGCTGTCGTTCGTCATCCTCATGCTCACGAGCGCCGGCTACACGGTGCTCGAGACCGCGCGCGACGCCCTCCTCGTCACACGCCTTCCGCAGCGGAACTTCGGCATCGTATACATCGCTGTTGCCGTGTGCGCTCTGCCGGCGGCGACGCTGCTGGCACGCGTCGCGCGTCGCTGGGATCCACGCTCTGTCCTGATGAACCTCTTGCTGCTCGCGGCGGCCTCCTCCCTCGTCTATACAGGGCTGCCGATTCGCCGATTCGTCGTCGTCGCGTTCTACGTCACCGTGGGGCTCATTTCGTCGGCCGTGTTTCCGCAGTTCTGGGTGCTGGTGGGCACGGCGTTGACGGTTGGGCAGAGCCGGAGGTTGATCGGGCCCATTGCCTCCGCCGGCGTCCTCGGGGGGGTCGTTGGCGCCTCGGCGGCCGTGGCGGCGGTCCCGTACCTTCCCGTCCGCGGGCTCATCGCGGTCGCTGCAGGGATCCTCGCGCTGGGCGCGGGCGCGACGTTCTTCGTTCCGCGGCCCCCGTCGCGACGGCCTCCCCCGAGCTCGCGGGGCGCGAATCCTCCGCTCGCCACGTCGATGAACGCCTTCCGCGAGGAGCCCTTCCTCGTTCGCGTGGCCGTCCTCGTCGCCGCCACCACCGCGACGGCCCTCGTCATCGACTACTTTTTCAAGTCGACGATCGCGCGGACCATCCCCAGCCCCGATCGCAGCGCCTTCATCGCGCGCTACTACGCCATCGTGAACGTCATCGCCCTGGTCGTTCAGCTCTTCGTCGGCAGCGCCATCGTGCGCAACCTCGGCGTCGCCACGGCCATGGTGGTGACGCCCCTCATCTCGGTGGTGGGAGGGGCGGCGGCCCTGGTCGCAGGCGCACTCGCGGCGCCGGTGCTGATCCTGAAGGCGGCCGACGGGAGCCTCCGGAGCTCGATCAATCGGCTGACGACGGAGCTCGTCTATCTGCCCGTGTCGTCGTCGGGTCGCGAGCGCGCCAAGCCGTTCATCGACGGCGCGCTCTTGCGAATCGTCCAGGCTCTGACGGCCGGCGGGCTGCTCGCAGCGGGCAGGGCGCACGCGCTGTCGCCGCGGGTGTTCGCGGCCATCGTCGTCTTTCTCTCGCTCGCGTGGCTGGTCGCCGCGATGACGATGCGCCGGCACTACCTCGGCCAGCTGAGGCGGTCGGTCGTGCCCACCGTGACCGACGACGCGAACACCTTCGAGTTCGATCTCCCGAGCGCCGAGCTCATCGTCGAGTACCTCGGGAACGACGACCCCGCGGTCGTCGTCGCGGCGATGGACACGCTCGCGCGGCGGGGACGAGAGCGGCTCATACCAGCGCTCGTCCTGCGCCATCCCGACGAACGGGTCCTACGGCGAGCGCTCGAGATCTTCGCCGCGGGGTCGTCGACGCGGAGCGACTGGCACACGCTCGCGGGCGCTTTGATTGAACACGCGGACGTACGCGTGCGGATCGCCGCGGCGAGCGCGCTGGCGGCGCAAGGAAAGCTCGACTTCGATCGGCTCGAAGCGGACTCCGCGCCGGGCGTTCGAGGGTACGCGACGCTGCACTCGGCGCTTGGCGGCCCTCACGAGGATCTCCTCGATGACCCGCGAATCGCGGCGGCACTGCGCGACGGCGACGCCGCGATCACGGGCCTGCTGGCCGCCGTCGCAGACGCGGATCCCTCGCCTCGGGTCTCGCGCGTGCTGCTGGCGCTCGCCGACCTCGTACACGCGCCCCGCTCGGTCGTCTGGGCCGACCTCGTCGCACGGGCCACGATCCGCCACGGCGAGCTCGCGATGGTCCCGCGGCTCATCGAGCGCCTCACGCACTGGGAGGGTCGCGAGTCGACCCTCGGCGCGCTGATCGCCCTCGGGCCTCCCGCGTTCGACCAGGTCGCCGAGGCCCTCGAGGATACGGCGCGCCCGCGTCGCCTCCGCGCGCATCTACCGCAGACCCTCGGACGTTTCGGGACGCCGGCCGCCGCCGAGAAGCTGCTCGAGCGCGTCGAGAGCGAGCCCGACGGCCTCGTGCGCTACAAGGCGCTCCGGGCGCTTGGCCGTATCGTCGCTGACTATCGAGTCGGAGTCGATCGCGAGCGCATCGAACGGTGCGTGCAGGCGAACCTCGCGTCATACTTCGAACTGCTCGGCACGCGGGTCGCTCTCGGCGCGCCCCCGGCGACGACCGGGCGTGCCACGTCCAGCACGTTCCGGCTGCTCGCCGGTCTATTCGATGACAAGCTTCGCCAGTCGCTCGAGCGAGCCTTTCGCCTGCTCAAGATCGCATATCCGAAGGAGGACCTGCACCGCATCTACCTGGCGTGCATCGGCACCGACAGGCGGGCCCGCGCGAACGCCGCGGAGTTCCTCGACGCGCTCCTCCGTCGCCGCGACGAGCAGGCGTTGCGTGAGCTCGTTCGCATCGTGTCGGACGACCTGTCGCCGCAGGCGCAGGTGACTCGAGCCGCCGCCCAGCTCGACCTCACGCTGCCACGCACCCACGAACAGGCCGTCCAAGTGGCGCTCGCCGACCCCGACATCAAGGTCGCCGCGCTCGCCGCGCTGTACGCCGTGGCCACGGGTGCCGAGCCCCTCGCCGTCTCCGTGCAGAAAGCCCGCGAGAAGCGGCCCTCGCTCGGTCTCGCGGCGCAGGGCATCTTCCAGGACGCCCTCCCCGTTCGGTAGATGCGCCGTGCCGGATCCGCGCCTTCAACGCACTTCGCGCGAGCTGTTTCTCGCAGTGCTCACCGGTGGGGCGCCCAATCTCGAGACATGGGTCATCGACCGGATGACGTCCGTCGTCGAAGAAGAGGACGTCGACGCCGGCAAGCGCCTTTTCGCGCAGGGCGAGCCGCCCGAGTCCATCTTCTTCATTCGTGAAGGGCGCTTGCGGCTCGAACGCGACGGCGCCAGCCCCTGGCTCTTCGAGGGGCGGACAGTCATCGGGGTGTTCGACGCGCTGCTCGACCGCCCGCACGCGCGCACCGCCATCGCCGAGACGGACCTGCATCTGCTCAAGCTGCGCGTCGACAACTGGCTCGAGCTCCTAGAAGACAGCTTCGGCCTCACGAGGGCGGCCGTAGGCAACTCGGTGGTCACCGTCGCTGCGGTCGAAGCTCGCCGCTGGGCGGATCAGGAGGCGCCGCACGGAGAGGTCATGGCTCGCGTCCCCCCCGTCGAAGGCCCGCTCGCCTTCGTCGAGCGCCTCGCAGTTCTTGCCGAAGTCCCGCTGGTCCGGGGCGCCGGAATCCAGGTCCTCGTCGAGCTCGCCGATCTGGTGGAGGAGGTGACGTTCGAGCCGGGGGAGACGATCTTCGAACGCGGTGACCAGCGCGGCGAGGCCTTTCTCGTTCTGCAGGGTGAGGCCGAGTGCAGCCGGCTCGATCCGGCGCTGCGAGTCGTTTTTGGGCCCGGCACGTTCGTGGGCGGAGTGGCCAGCCTCGGCCAGCCGGTTCTCGCGTGGGAGGCTCGCGCGACGACGCGCGTCCGAGCGCTTTCGATGAGGCTCGAAGATTGGTTCGACCTGATGGAGGAGCACTTCGATCTCGTCCGGTCGGCGCTCTCGGAACTGGCGCGCCGACGCGAGGCCATGCTCGATGACCTCTCGACGGGCAAGGACCACCTGCGCGTCGGCTGAGCGCACGATCAAACCGGCCGCGTCACTCCGGCCGCTCGAGCCCCACGAGCCGGAAGCCCCGCGCCGGTCCGAGATCGTAGAGATACGCGAGGAGCGGGCCCCGCGCGACTCCGTCCTCGATCGCGACGCGCACGTACCGGGAGGCATCGTCGTCGGGCGCGCCGCCGTCCGGGGCCTGGTGCGGCAGCGGGACGCAGACGTTGGCGGCGTCGCGCCGCACGACGGGAAGGAGACGCCCGTCCGGTGTGCTTGCCCGGAAGCGAAAGAGCGTGGGGTCGCGTACCGCCCGCCGGGCCGCCAGGTCCGTCCCGCAAAGCGCGCCGCCTTCGACGCGGACGTTGGAGATGGGCGAGAGGCGCGTCAGGTACCGGTCGAGGATCTTCGCCAGGCGACCCTCGAGCACCTGCGCGAGGTACGCGGTGTTCCCCGGGTCGGCGAACTGGCCCGCAGACGCGAGCGCCTTCACCAGCTCCGGCGTCATTCCCGACAGGATGCGCGCCATCCACGCGCCGTCACGCTCGGTCATCCGACTGAAGGCCGGGTTCGGGTACTCGTTCTTCCACTCGTCGGGCACGAAGCGATCCACGTCGTAGAAACCGAACATCTTCTGCCCGGGCGCCCGAACCGCCGTGTCCCACGGACGAACGGGAATTCCTAGGGTGACGAAATCGCGGGCCACATCGCCCCAGTCGAAGACGTACGAGTGCCCGAGCCGCCGCGAGATCACCTCCCAGTCCCACTCGGAGCCGAGGCAGTCGCTCGTGTCGAGATAGAAGTGGATCACGTGGCCCGGCGACGAATCGGGCTGGTCTTTCCGATCGGCCATCCAGGAGTCCATGCTGTTCTGCTCACGCGAGTCGAAGTGATCGAGCCAGGCCGCGAGGATGCGCGCGCCACGGAGCTCTCGTCGGTCCTCGTGGGGGATCGCGTCGTTCGGATCGTCCCGGCGGGTTCTTTCGTAACGGAACGGACCGAGGAGGCTTCCTTCGAGCCACGCCGAAGCCTGAAAGCGCAAATATTCGCCTTTGCGGGTGACCTTCTTGAGGAGCTTGTCGAGCGCCTTCTGGTCGAACGGACGCACGCGCTCGCTGTTGTCGATCACCGTGAGCCCGGGGGTGAGCTTGAAGACCGACGGCTTGACGTAGACGACCTGCTCGCAGGAGAAGTTGAAGCCGACCGCGTGGTACGCGTCGGCGCCGATGACGGCGGCGGCGCTCGGGCGCTCGGGCTCGGGGTCGTCGCTCTTGAAGAGGTACTTGCCCTTCCCGGCAATCTTGACGCGAAAGCCGGGCGACGACCCGTTCTGCTTGCCCTTGTCGATGACCCAGGAGCCGTCGGGCACGTTCGCGGTGTCGAGCAGGAGCTGCGAGGGGGTGCACGCCGAGCGCAGCAGCTCGTCGGGGTCCATCGGATGCGCCCCCAGCCGGTTCGTGAACCAGGCCGAGTCGGGGACCTCGTCGAAGGAGTTGACGTTCACGGCCTCGCGCGTCGCTTCGAAGGCCCACAGCTCGGCGAACGGCCGAAAGACGAGGTTGTCCGCGCCGTCCCAGATGAGCGGCGAGACGTAGGGCTCGGGCGCGCAGCTCAAATGGTTCTTATCCTTCTCGCTGGGCGCCAGGCGGCACGGCAGCGAGACGGATCGCAGGTCGGTGTCGACGGAGAGCGGGTCGCGCAAGGCAAAGCGCCGTTCGCTGGCGCCGCAGGCGGTGACCGCGGAAGAGAGCAAGAGCAGGAAGAGCAGCGGGATGCCGAGCGATTTCACGATCGACGTTCTCCTATCAGAAGCGGCTCGTGCCGAATGCGAGACGAAACGAGTCGACCTGGCCCCCGTGGTCGAAGGTCTCGGTCCCGAAGCCAATCAAGAAGTGGATGGCGTTGTCTGGTGACGAGTCGCTTTCGATGCCGAGGGCGGCCTCGAGCCGGAGGAGTCCGGGATCGAAGCCGTCGAGATGAGCGCCGAAGACGTTGCCTACGGCCGCCTCCATGGAGCCGTTGAGCCAGGGACCGATGGGCCAGCGGTAGCGGAGAGTGGCCACTGCGGCGCTGCGGTCGACGAGGCGCCCCGGGTAGAAGCCGGGCATCGGTGCCTTGTCTCCCCCTAGGGTCACGAGCTCGGTGAACGGCACGGGGGTCGACCCCAACGGATCGGAGAACGACGTCTCCACGGCAAGGCTAACAACGCGGCGATGTCCGTCGAGGTCCAGGTACCCAGCCGCCGTTGCATCCGTGCGAACCCAGCCGGAGGCAGGCGACTCCGCGAGGTCGTTGCCCAGAAGGGCCTGACCTTGAAGACGGACTCCCGAGCCGGGTGCCGGGTACCGGCGTCGCGAATCGAGCGCGACGAGAATACGATTGGTCTCCGCTGTGTAACCGCTCGCGAAGCCGGGCGGGAGCTTGTAGACGCCGGCCTCGACCCGCTGGAACAAGGTGGGGTCGTCATGGAAGTGGCCGTCGTAGAAGCCCGCCGTCCGGACGCCGAGCGCGGTCTGGACCCGGCTCGATCGCCACAGGGGAACGTCGAAGGACACCGTGCCGTCGAGATACTCTTCTCCGTAGCGACCCTGGGCCGATTGAAGCGTACTCGGCCCGATGCCGTAGTAGACGTGATCTGGACGGCGGATGGCCTCCACGCCAAGGGTAAGACTCCTGGCTCCGGGGAGGCGAATGCGCTGCGTGAGCGATCCGGCCAGCCAATCTGTGCCCCAGATCGAAGCGAGCAGGCGAAGGTCGTCGCCCTTGAAGAACGCGTCGTCCCAGAAGGTGTAAAGGCCGACGCTCGGGTTGAAGCCGAAGTCGATGAAGGCGAGCGGCACGATCCCCGCCTTGTGATCGGGTCCGAACGCAAAGAAGTCGTAGAGGGTCGAGGGCACGTTCGCGCGCTCGGCTGCCGAGATGAGGGCGCCGATCGGGCGACGGATCAAGAACTCGCTCGTGAAGTAGACGGGCGAAAAGATGACGCGCGGAATCCAGAGCGCCACGTCTCCCGCCGACGGCGGGGGAGGTGGCCGCCCTTCGTAGTCGGGAACGGCCCGCTTGGGCGGGTCCTCGGCCGCTGCGTTCCGAGGCGCAATGGCCATGGCGACGGCGAACGACGCCACGAGCCCGCCCAAGCGGGCAAGGGTCAAGGCGTCGCGAAGGCCACGGCGGACGGCACGGGACATGCGGGACGTCACGACGGCACGGGCTCGATGGCGATGCGCTCTTCCCCCTCGCCCGTTCTCCGAGCATTCTCGCGCCCGACCGCGAAAACGAGGACGACCCACACCGAGACGAGTACCACGTTGAGAGCGGCGAAAGCTCGAGGCGATGCGGCCACCACGACCCCGCCCGCGACGACGCACGCCGAGAGAACATCGCCCAGGCGCACGAACAGCGTGTCGACCGTGGTCTTGCCGACGTACTTCTCGACCCGGGAGGTCACGAGGTAGAGGGCCTGCCGAGCCGTGTTCTGAAGGGAGTAGTCGATGCTGTTCTCGCCGACCTTGACGAGCCGGATGAGCGAAAGCATCGGAGAGAAGATGACGAGCGTGTAGCCGATGAGCGAAACGGCGGGCTGAAATAGCAGGGCGTTCTTCACGCCGAGGCGCGTGAGAATTCGTGAGACCGCGAAGAGCTGGAGCAGGATTCCGGCGGCGTTGATCCACGCGAAATACTGCGCCTTGAAGGTCCCGATGAACGCCGATGCCGCAGGCCCGTGAAGCCCATTGTCGTGGACGGCGGCGAGGAGCGAGCGGTCCAGGATGTATTCGCCCGTCGCATTCACCCAGTTGAGGACGAGCGTGAGCCCGGCGATGAGCAGGAGGTAGCGGTCGCGCCGGAGAAGGCCGAACGGGGTGTCGCCACCGAGCGGCGCCGACCGCTCGGGATCCGTCGAAGCACGCGCGCCCGGCGCCCGGGTGCCAGGCACCGACAGGCGACGGTCGACCCACGCGAGGAGCCCCACGCAGCCAACCAGGATGACCGCCGCCACGATCATGAGCGCCTGCGGGCCGAGCCGGACGAGGTCTCGAGCGATCCGGGCGCCGAGGACCGCGCCGAGCGAGCTGCCGATGCCGAGGACTGCGAAGACGCGAGAGCCCTTCTCGGGTGTGTAGGAGTCGGCGGCGAAGGCCCAGAACTGGGCGATCGACGTGTAGTTGAAGACGCCAACCCAAAGGAAAAATGGTACGCCGATGGCGACGTTCGCGGCTGCCAAGGCCGCGAAGATGACGAGATTCGACGCGAAAAACAGATAGACCACGCCGAGCAGGCGGACTCGTCCGAATCGCTTCGCTACGCTGCTGTAGGCCCGTACGACGAGGACGAGAAGGGCGGCCTGACCGGCGGACGCGTACGATTTCACCTCGGCCCCGCCGTGGAGCAAGATGAGCGGCTCGCGCGCGGTCTTGAGCAGGTAGTACGCCGTCAGGAGCAAGAAGGCGATCGAGCTCAGGACGATCGCGCCGACCGCCTCCTCCGGCTCGATTCGCGCGAACGGCCGCAAGAGCTGAGCTAGGGCGCGCTGGGTCGTCGTGGGTGGCGATGTGGCGACGACCTCGGGCGACGAATCGATCGCGTCCATGTAGGGCTCTTCGTCGGTGACGTTGCGGGCTCGACGCCGAGCGCGTCGATGTCATTCGGCTCCACCCACTCCGATGGCAGAGGGGGCGTTTTGGTCGCGCACGATTCGGTCGAGGTGAAGCGCCGGACCGTCCATCGCGCGATCACGTCGCAGGCGGATCACGACCCCCGAACCCGGCTTGGGCCGCAACTCGGCGACGGCGTACGTCTCTCCGAGGGCATCTCGCAGGTCTGCAGGGACGGTTCGATCTCCAGGGCACGTCAGCAGAGGGCATGAACATCGATGTTACCAGTTGCGGTGCTTACCCCACCGGAACCTTGCCTCATCATCACCGGTGTAGTCCGGATCGAGATAAATGTGCAAGCCGGCGATTCGCTCGTCTCGGAATCGGAAAACGTTGCAGAATCGTCCGCCGGGAGTCGTGCCACCGGACCAAGTCTTGCCCAGCATCTTGCCGCGAGAGGTCCCTTCGACCACGACATAGTCGCCTCCAGGGATGACGTTCATGGTGTCATAGTCGTGTTGTATGTACTCCAAAACGCCTTCGAACCCTTTGACGATATCGAACAGCGATTGCCTACCCGCTGCAAGACCAAATTTCGGGAAGTAGAGCTCTGCATCTTCATGGAATAGCTCAAGGACTTCCGGGCTCCCCTTGTCGGCCAGCGTGAAGTAACGTCGAACAACGCTGATCTTGTCCTGACCGCTCAATGAACTCATTTTTCGCTCCTCTGCTGCTGACCGCCCAGTCACCGGGGTGAGGCGAGTCGAGACCCATGCCACCGGCGTCGGATCACCAGACCTTCATGCCGCCGTCGACGACGATGTCCACACCCGTCACGTACGAGCTCTCTCCGGACGCGAGGAACAGGGCCACGCTCGCCACCTCCTCCGGTCTGCCCAAGCGGCCCAGGAGGGTCTTGCCGAGCATGTAGCCGGCCCATTCTGGGTCCTTCAACTGCTCTCGGGTCTGGTTGGTCTCAATCACACCTGGCGAAATCGAGTTGGCGCGAATCCCATGCTCTCGCCCCTCCATGGCCAGCTGTCGTGTCATCCCGATGACCCCGGCCTTCGCCGTCGTGTGGGCCAGCAATCCGAGGTTCTTGAAGCTCATCAATGCTGTGAGGGATGCGGTGTTCACGACGACGCCGCGACTGCTCTTCAGGTGGGGCCACGCCGCGCGCGTGAGGTAGAAGACCAGGTCGACCTCTTCCCGACGATTGCGGTCCCACTCCTCGTCGGTGATGTCCTCGAGCCAATTGAAGTACGCCATGGCCGCGTTGTTGAAGAGCACGTCGATGCGGCCAAACGTGCGCACCGCGAAGTCGACCAGCGCCTGGCATTCGGCCGCGTTGCTGAGACGACAGGGCTGCAACGACTCCATCGTGTTGCCCTCGCGTCGAATCATTTGAACGGTCGCTTCCGCAGAGTCGACGTTCAAATCGCAGCCAACGACCGATGCCCCCTCGCGGGCGAAGGCCAGGGCAGCTGCACGGCCCATGCTCCCGCCGGTGCCGGTGATGACGCAGACTTTCCCCGATAACCTGGGCGACATTCGTATTCCTCCGCAGCCCTTCGGCAGCCTTCCTTCTTGGGTCGGTTACACGCCCACTTCGGACGTCACCTTCGGAACTTCGGCGAAGTACCAATAGATGACCTCGCGCGCCTTGTCGGCGAGGGGCGAGTTCCAATCGCGGAAGAGCTCCGTCACCACCGCGAGCGCAGTGTTCGGCACCGCCCCGGCGTGTGCGAGCCTTTCGATGGCCGTCCGGTGCGCCACCTGGGACCTCCCACCGACTGCGTCCGTGACGAACATCACGTCGAAGCCATCCTTCAGCGCCTGGACCACGGCGAACGTGAGGCAGATTTCCGTATGAAGCCCGCCGATGATCAGGCGCTTTCGTCCGGTTTTCCTCACAGCCCCACTGAAGGCTTGGTCCTCGAACGCATTCATCGAGGTCCGGTCGATCGGCCCGATGCCAGAGAGCTCTGCTGCGATAGATGGGATCGTCGGCGAGTTGATCTTGTACGCGACCCCGACGGTGGACAGGACGATTGGCATGCCGAACGCCTTGGCTGTCTTGGCCAGCAGTCGGACGTTGAGGTCAGCCAGCGCAGCATTCGTTTCGGAGCGGATGCTGTCGAACATCTCTTTCTGATAGTCGATGAGCACCAGCGCGCAGTCCTGATAGGTCCAGACACCCAGCTCTTTGTTCATGATCGGCCTTCCTGTCTCCTCAGCACTTTCAGAGCGCCGCTCCACGCAATCACGTGATCGAGCACGCCGTTCAGGCTCTTTTCGTGTATTTCTGTCGGTTTGAACACAGTCGCGCGTTCAAAGTCCGTGAATAGGGACAGACCGACGTGCGGGCGAACGGTGGCGACTTGCAGCGACGCCAGCACCAGACGCAGGTTCTCGATGGCCCGTGCACCCATGGTGTATCCGTAGCCGATGAACCCCGCCGCCTTGTCGGTCCACTCGTTGTAGAGAAAATCGATGGCATTCTTCAGCGCGCCCGAGGTGCCATGGTTGTATTCGGGCGTCACGAAGACATATCCATCGAACGAGGCGATCGCCGTGGACCAGGTTCTCGTGTGCGGGTGGCTGTACGAGCCGGACGTCGCGGGCATGGGCTCGTCGAGGAGCGGAAGTTCGAAGGTCGGACGAGCGCATGGCGCGTCGCGACGGTCCGGCAGGTCGCCGGCGCCCAATCGTGCCAGGCAGCGTTGGCCGGAGAGGCCCGGTGCGCGATGGCGCATCGCGACGCGAAGTCACGGCCGTCGCCGGGAGAACCGGCAGGCAGGTCGCTCAGCTCACGGAACCCGTCGGCCAGCACCCGCTCGAGGGCGCCGAGCAGCGCCTCGGCGGCGCGTCGTTCTCGGCCTGTCGTTCCTTCCATCACTCTCCATTAGGCGTGGGACGAGTTGACGTCTGTCGAACGTGCGCCGAAATGGTCGCCAACGTTTTCCGGTCGCGCCGGTCGACCCGGTCGTGACGGAGCCCTCTTGGTGCCTTCACTCGGATTTGACGCGGATTCAGCGCCAATCCGCCACTGTTTCCACGGCAGTGCGCCGGGCGCGTGCCTAGGCTTCGGAGCAACACTGAGCCCTCCGCCGAGGAACCACGGCAGTGCACGACCGAAAAAACGCGCGGATCGCCAGACTCGTGCCGCGACCGGAACGTGTGGCTCCGGCATCGAAAGCGGCAAGGACCACCCAGCGTGCCCGCTGAACCCGCGAAAGCCCGTTGCAAGCGCCCATGGTCCGGCTTCCGCGGGCCGCCGCGGGTCCTCGCGTTCCTCGTCACCATCGCCGGGACGCTCCTCTTTGCGAGCGCGGCCCTTGCCGTCGACCCAGACCACGTGGAGTGGAGCGCCGACTGGCCTCGCGTCCACCTCTGGGAGGGTCTCGACATCATTGCTCTCACCGTCGCGTCCTACGAGACCGACGCGTCGTGGCCCAATCCAACTCGCCCGCGCTGGACCGGGGGCATCCTCTGGGATGGCGACGTTCGCAGCGCGCTGCGTGGCCGCTCGGCCTCGGCGCAGGCGACGGCGGCGAAGATCAGCGACGATCTCTACAAAGGCGCGGTGTTCGCTCCCTACATCGTGGATGTCTACTTCGTGGCGCTGGGCGTCCATCAGAGCGCCGACGTCGCGATCGAGATGGCCCTGATGAACTTGCAGTCGCTCGGTCTGACGGGTGTCGTCGCGCTTGCCTCCGAGCACGCCGTGGCGCGGGCTCGTCCGTACACCGAAGACTGCGGCACGGACGGCCATGCCTGCAGCAGTGCGGCCGGCACCGGCGACAACCTGAGCTTCTTCAGCGGTCACGCCGCCGCGACCGCCACGATGGCCGGGCTGACATGCGCGCATCACCAACACCTGCCTCTGTATGGCGGTGGCATCGCCAATCTCGCCCCGTGCCTCGTGATGATGGCCGCGTCCGCGATCACAGGCATCGGTCGCATCGTCGCGGATGAGCACTGGTCCACAGACGTCCTCGTGGGCTGGAGCCTCGGGACCGTGTCCGGCTACGTCGTGCCGAGCCTCCTGCACTACGGCTTCCGCGGCGGTCGCCCCGTCGGGGAGGTCGCGATCGATGGCCTGCGGATGGTGCCCTTGCCGCAGGCCTACCCCGGCGGTGGGGGCCTGGGCCTCGCGGGACTCTTCTGAGCCGCGGTGGTGTCGATGAGCAGATTGAACAGTCCACGCTCCTTTGACTGGCAGCCGCGATCCCCGGAACCGGATCGCTTTTGTGGCGGACGTTGACCTCATGCGTTCGTCGGCGATCGGTCCCCCTGCATGCCTCCTGGCTCTTGCTCTTCTCGTCAGCCGGCCGGGCCTCGCCGATACCTCCGCCCCGTCCTCCACTGCCGGCGCGCTATCGACGGCCCCTGCGGCCCCCACCGCCAACGCGCACGCGGAGCTGCGCGGCCGCCTCCAGTGGAACCCGCGGTGGTACACCTTCCGGCCGATCGAATACGTGGCCACCGCGGCGACCGGGGCAGCCGCCATCTTCGTATTTCTCGACGTGAAGGCCTCGGACCACCCCAAGTGGATAGGCCCCATCCTCTTCGACACCCCGGTCCGCGACGCGCTTCGGCTCCGCACGCGAGCCGGCATCCAGACCGCCCTCGACGCCAGCTACTACACGGCGCTCATCACCCCGGTCCAGACCCTGGTCGACTCCATCGTCCTGCCGGTGGCGGACGGCAACCCCGAACTGGCCTGGCAACTCGCGCTGATGGACGCACAATCCTTTGCACTGAGCGGCCTGGTCACGGCGAGCCTCTACGACACTGTCGGGCGCGCGCGCCCTTCCTATACCGAATGCAAGGCCGGGACGAGCGTGGACCCGCTCTGCAACGCCGGCACGTACGCCTCCTTTCCCAGCGGCCACACCTCCGCGGCGATGACCGGCGCGGGTCTCATCTGCGCGCACCATGGCGCGCTTCCACTCTACGGCGGGGGCGCCTGGGACGTGGCGGCCTGCGTCGAGGGACTGACGGTCGGCGCGACGGTCGGCGTCCTTCGCATCATGGCCGACCGCCACTACGCTTCCGACGTACTCACCAGCGGGGCGATCGGCTTCTTCTCCGGTTATGGCCTGCCGATGCTCCTTCACTACCGGAAGAAGCCGCTGGGCGAGGTGGTGAGCCGCGACGGCGTCAAGGTCGCGATAGCTCCGGGCGCGGGAGGGACCCCCATCGGAGCGCAGGTCCTGGGCATCTTCTGAACCACGTCGATGTCCGGCGGCTCGGCGGCCACGTGGAGTACGCGCCGCGTGGTGCCCACTCAGCGATCGACGACAGCCCGGGCGTCGACGAGGTCCGGCGTGTCGTGGCCCTCGGTGATGACCGAGAGCAACCGGGCGACGTCCGCACGCGCGCGCTTCTTTCTCGCACCCGTTGCGAGGGCATGGAGGCTGAGAGTCGCCCGCAGCTCCAGCGACCGGGACCCCTGCTTCCTCGCTGTCTCGATGGCCGTCCGGAGTGAGCGCTCCGCCTCCCCCACGTCGTTGCGCGAGCCGAGAGCCTCTCCACGCAGACGGTGGATTTCTGGCTCGAGCCAGCGCTCTTCACTTCGCTCTATCGTCGCGAGTGTGCTCTCGATCACCTCGAGCGCGCGCGCTGTACGCCCCAGCCGCGCGCACATCGCGATGTAGAGCATCGCGTGCATCGTTCGGCCCACTGCCCCGTCCTCCCATGGCTTGCTCAGGAGCTCTTCGACGGCCTCGCACGGTAAGGTCGGCGCGAGCTCCGCCTCGGCCCACCGGAGGATCAATTCGGCCCGGTTCTGCCACTTGGCGAACGAGCCCTTCACTGAAAGCGCCAGTGCTCGCTTCGCGAGCTCGGAAGCCCGTGCCGGCTCCCTGCGCCACGCGTGTAGCAGGGCTCCCTCCGCCAGCATCGCGGCGTGCTCGTGGTCGAACGGGTCGTACGCTTGCTCGGCAACCTGCTGCGCCCGCCTGGACAGGGCGACCGCGCGGTCCGGCTCGCCCGTCAGCCACAGGACGAACGAGCCCATCGAGAAGGCCAGCAGGTGCGCGCGCGCGGCTTCCATGCCCGTCTTCTCTTCCGTTGCGCCGAACACGCCCAGGGCGCCGAGCAGCCGACGAGCCTCCTCGAACTGTCCATAGAGGAGGGCCGTCGTCGCCTCGAGTTGTCTGGCAAAAAGCCTCAGGGCGACGTCGGACACGTGATCGAAGATGGGGCCGAGCGCGCGCGCCTGCTCGCTGGCTCCGTGCAGATCGCCTTGCACCATGAGCACGGCTTCGAGGCGTATGAGGGCCTCGGCGAGCGAGGCTTTGTCTTCCAAGCGACCGGCGAGTTCCTTCGCACGCTGCATCAACGCGACAGCCAGGTCCGCACGTCCATTCGCCTGAAAGACACTCCATCCGTGGCTCAGCGATACGCGAAGCTCGAGGACGTCGCGCTCCCTGCCCTCGGGCGCCGCGTCCAGGAGGGCACGGGCGTGCTCGTGGTGCGCAGCGGCTTCCTTGTACCCGCATCGTCGGGCCGCACGCTCGCCAGCGACGACGTGATAGCGCGCCGCCTTCGCCGGCATCTGGCCGTGGTCGAAGTGCACGGCCAACTCGCCCGCTACCTCCCCTTCTTTTCCGACGTACCCCGTCTCGAGGCGCTCAGCGATCTTCCGGTGCCACGCGCGGACGGTGGCCGCCGTGCTTCGCTTGAAGGCGGCGTGCTGGAAAAGCGCGTGCCGGAAGACGTAACGCGACTGAATGGTGCCGTCGGGCCAGGTCTCCGTCCCCGCGTACCGAAGCAATCTGCGCTCGTTGGCAAGTGACTCGCAAGCGGAGTCGACATCGTCCGCGTCCGCTTCCAACGCGTGCGCGACAACGCCAGCTGCGAACGTCATCCCGGCGATTGCGGCGACCTCGACGATACGCTGCTCGAACGCGCGAAGGCGATCGATCTGCACATCGATGAGGCGCCGTATGCTGTCCGGACGGCGGGCCGCCATGTCTTCCACGCTGATCGAGAGCTCCCAGTGATCGTCCTCTTGGCGGATGAGTCCCTGGGCTTCCAGGTCCTCCACGAGCGTCGTGAGAAACAGAGGATTGCCCCCCGTCGATCGTTCCAACGTGCGGGCGAGCTCCGGAGGGAAGGCGTGACCCGGACACCGCTTCGCCAGATATGCGGTCACCGCATCGGAGCCGAGCCCCTCGAGCGCGATCGACGACGCCCGCCGATGTGCGATCAGCTCGCCCGTGACCCTCGTGAGGGGGTGGCCGCGCGGGGCCTCCTCGGGTCGATACGTGCCGACGATCAGGAGCTGCGCGGGTTCACGCCGGCTGCCTAGGAAAGCAATGAGCTCCGCCGTCGATGGATCAGTCCATTGCAGATCGTCGAAAACGAGGACGACGGGCGCATCGGCGCTCAGCGCCTCGAGGGCGTCGACCAGCTCGCACACTGTGCGTGCCTGCGTCGCGCCGGCCGCACGCCGCTGCAAATCGTCGAGACGATCGGGGCGGACGACTCCTGGCATCTGCACGAGCCATGCGGGGGCGTGCCTGGTGAACACCTCGATCACGCGGTCTGCGCTCCGCCCCCGGCACAGGGCACGGACGGCATCGAGAACCGGGAGGTACGCCTGCCCGCTGCCGTATTGCTCAACGCAGGCCCCCCAGCCTATGAGCGCCGGACCCGGCACCGTCGCTCGTTCCAGGAAGACATCGACGAGTGTCGTCTTGCCCGCGCCCGCCTCGCCGCTGACGAAGATGGTGGTCCTCCGACGATCCCGCGCCGACCGGAGCGCCGCGCGCAGCGAGTCCAGCTCGGCGTCGCGTCCAACGACGACCCTGCCGTTTCCCGTCGCCGGGGTGCTCGCATCGCCTGGCCACGACTCGAGATCCAGGCGCTTCACCTCGGGCAGGAACCGATAGCCGCGCCCGACGACCGTCTCGACCACGCCTTCGCCAAGCGCCTGGCGCACCTCGCTCAGATGCGTGCGGAGCAGACTCTCGCTCGTCGCGATCTTGCCCCACACGACCTCGATGATCTCTTCGTGCGAGACGAGGCGTTGAGGGTGCTGGACCAGATGACGCAGGATGGCGAACGGCTTGCGCCGCACGCGGATTTCCTCGCCGTTCTTCCACAAGCGTTCGTTATCGAGGTCCAATCGGAACGGCGGAAATGAGAGCATGATATGTCTTCCAGCCCGCTTTATACGCTCAACGCTTCGGGCTTGCCGGCAGCCATATCGTCATGGTCGTGCCGCCGCCGCTGACCGATTCGACGTGCTCGTGATGCGCACCAGTACTGTTCCGCGGACGGGCCTGGAGCGCGTTGGAGGCCAGGTTGTAGAGCGCCTCGGTGAGCTCCGCTACGTCACCGACAACGTTACCACCGGCGCACTGGATGGCCAGCTCCACCGAGCAACTCTCGGCCTGCGGTCCGAGGACGGATTGTGCGACCCGACGGAGCAGTACGTCACGTGCGCTGCGTCGGTCTCCCGGCGCCAAGCGGCGGCATGGATCGGGGGTTCGTCGAGACGGGGATCGATGTGACCGAGCAAGAGCTACTGACCAGCGCGCTGCGCAAGGGTGAGGGTGAGCTCCGCCAGGTGCTGGACCTTACCCCACAACTCGTGACTGTCTATGGACCGAAGCGCGAGCGGCTTTACGCGCGCGTGGCGCTAGCGTACTTCGGCATCAACCTCGATGAATGGCGGCGGCTGGACATGGGATCCGATTATACTCACCCCGAGGATTGGCAGCGGATGAAGGGTCCGTTGGGGCAGGCATGGTCGCATGGTTCCACGTTTGAATTCGAAACGCACCTGCGCAAAGCAGACCGCACTTGCTTCAGGAACAAGAATTCGAGCGACTCGGAGGCACGCAGCGCGTTCGGGTCGATGTTCGAGTGATCGCGGCGACGAATCGCGACTTGCGTGCAGCCATCGATGGTGGACGCTGCCGCTGAAGATCAACAAGAGTCGTTTTCGCGCGTGAATGGTGGCCAGTGGTTCCGCGTGAGCCGGATCGTGTCACCCTACGAGCGAGCGATCGCTGCCTCGATGTTTGAGAGCACGCCGAGCTGCGCGAAGATCACCGTTCCCGAGGGGTAGCAGTTGAACGACTGGATCTTGCCGTTCACGAGGCGGAAGACGTCACAGCACGGCGCATCCATCCGCTTGCCCGTTGGTGGAATGATCCCCATTGGCGTCGGCAAGGGGCCCTTGTGTGTGCCCTGGAGGGCGAGCTCCACGATGACGGCGTCACCGACGGTTAGGAATCGGTACAGCTCGCGATGCATGTCCGGGAACGCCTTCGCATACACCTCGACCGTCTTGCCGACGCCGGTGGGGCCGTCGGGCCCGCGGTACGTGACGCCGATCGACATGTCGGTAAACGTCCCGTCGGGCGTGAAGCACCCAACCCAACCCTTGACGTCCACCTTCTCAGCCCGTTCGTACGCCTTGCGAATGATCTGCTCGTTGTTCATGGAGATTCCCTTCTGTTCGAGCCGGAGCCCTTGATCAGCACCGCAGCGCGGCCGCCAATCATGATGGACGGCGCGTTCGTGGCGCCGGATGTGATTGACGGCATGACGGACGCGTCGGCGACGCGCAGCCCGCGGACGTTGCGGACGCGCAGGTTCGAGTCCACGACGGCATCCGCGTCGGCCCCCATCCGCGCGGTACCGACGGGGTGCCCAAAGCTGGCCGCCCCGGTCCGCGCGAGATCCACCAGATCCTGCTTGCTGGCGGCGTTCGGCCCCGGAATCGCCTCAGCTTCGCGGACGGCGTCGAGCGCTGATTGACGACCTAGCTCGCGCGCTGCCTCGATCGCACGCACGATGGCGTTCAGATCATGGTCGGTGCCCAGATGGTTGCCCTCGATGATGGGAGCCTCGCGCCAATCCGGGCTCGCGAGGCGCACCCTCCCGCGACTGGTCGGTTGGACGAGCGCCGGCGCGATCGTGAAGCCCTCCTTCGGTGGTGTGCCGAAGCGCGCAGCCGCCTCTGGCGTCGCGATCGGGAGCTGCTCGAGCACCAGACAGAGATCGGCAGGATGGTCGGAGAGGCCGCTAGGCAGGAACACTTCCGCATCCACAGCGTTGCTGTCCGCGGGGCGGTCGGGCATCTTGCCCTTGTATTTGTAGACCACGCCGGAAACGAGAACGTGGTCCTGAAGGTTCTTCCCGACGCCCCGTAGATTGGCGACCGGCGCGATCCCTAGCCTTCGGAGTTCCTCGGAATCGCCTACGCCCGACAACATCAGCAGCTGAGCGCTGTGGATAGCTCCCGCCGCCAAGATCACTTCCCGCGTGGAGCGGATGCTCCGCACCGTATCCCCCGTCACGACCTCCACGCCGACGGCGCGGTCGCCCTCGAAGACGACCTTCGTAGCGTTGGCATTGAGCAGGAGTGTGAGGTTCGAACGACCTAGATTCGGCCGCAGAAACGCCCGAGCCGCACTGACGCGCGTACCGTCGGCGGCGATGTTCATATTGATGTAGCCGGCTCCGGTCCGCAGCGGGCCGTTCACGTCATCGAGCATGGCGAAGCCCATTTGCCGCGCCGCCTCGAGGAAGGCGGGGGCGGTCGGATGCGGCGTGCCCGGTCTGCGAACTTGGATCGGGCCGCCCGCACCGCGCCACTCGTTGGCGCCCCCTTCCCAGTCTTCCTGGGACTTGAACATCGGAAGCACGTCTTTGAAGCCCCAGCCGGCGGCGCCGTTCCGTTCCCAGTTCTCGTAGTCGCGTTCCATGCCGCGCGACCACACCATCGCGTTGATGGAACTGCCGCCACCCAGCACATGGCCGAGCGCCATGTTGAACTTGCGGTTGTTGAGCTGCGGAACCGGGGCAATCGGCACGTTCCAGTCCAGCGGGCCGCCGACGTTGTAGAACCAGATGCTCGGGTTGCTGATCGTCGGAGCTGAGTCGACGCCGCCCGATTCGACGAGCAGCACGTCCGCCCCGGTCTTCGACAGTTCGCCGGCGACGACCGCACCCGCGGCTCCGCCTCCGACAACGATATAGTCATACGAGCCCTTGGCCTCCGCTCGATTGCGCGCCTGGTCCTCGCCCGCGGCAACAGGACGCTCCCCCTCCGCGCTCGACGACCGGCCGCCGGCGGCGACACGCGCATGGACCGCACGGTCATATGGCTGATGCACGTCGAAGAGCTTGTTGCCTCCCGCGGAGCGCCATTGGCCACCAGCCCAATACTTGTATTCCTTGACACCGTTGACTTCAGTCACGCCATTGGCTTCAGACATCGCTTTTTTCCCTCGAAAACGGCCCATCAGACCTTCACTCCGCCACCCGTTTGACGCCGCGAGTCTTCCTCGGGTGACGGCCATGGATTTGCTTTCGGGCCAGGCGTGCGGGTGTACCTGCCGTGTTCGGAGAAGCTACGTGCGCGGCTGGTTGACTGACGTGAAACCTTTGGCGAATTGTCGTCAAAAGGGTCGGCAGCGGCGGGTGCCGTCAAAATGTCGCCAACTGATCCTCTGCGGGCTTGGCGGTTCCTTGATGCACGCTCAGCCTAGCGCGCCCGCCTTCATCACGGTCACGGGCGGCAGAACCGCGTTTTGCTCAACCTAACGGGATTCCGGCACCCGCTCGACCTCGGCTTGCCGGCCAACCAGAGGGTCGAGCCTGTAGCGCGTCGGCACGACGACCACTGAACGCGATGAGGTGATCGCGAGCCGGTTGGTGACCGTCCCCAAGAGGCGTTCGTTCGAGGCGCCGCGCTGCCCGTCGGCTCCGACGACGATCAGCTCCGCGCCAAACTCGGTCGCAACGTTGATCAGCTTGTCCCAAGGTGCGCCGCGCCGCACGATAGGATCAACGCGGATGTTCCGGGAACCAGCCGCGCTCTGCGCGATGGCGTCCTCGAGCTGCTTGCGGATCGCCGGTGCAGGGTCGTCGAGGGCGGGCGTGCTGGCGGCGTCCTCGTAGGCGTGGACGCACACGACGTTCGCACCCACCTCGGTCGCGAGCTTCAGCGCGTAGTCCAGTGCACGCATCGACCCGTCGCTGAAGTCCACTCCGACCACAATCCACCGATTCTGTTCCATGGCCTTCAACCTATCCATCGCAGTCACCCGCCGACGTCGCGAAAGCTTGACGGGCCACGGCGAGCCTCGATCGCGTTGACCACGATGTTCGCGAAGGCCTCGGTGAGCTCGGCACGGTCTCCCACGACCCCGCCCGGACCGGCTTGGACGCGAAGCTCGACGCGAACGGCCTCGGCCCGATCCTCGATCCGCGCAACGACGCCTCGAAGGACCTCCTCGGCCGTGACATCAGTTCGGTCTGCATGGACGTCACCCTACCCGCGCGAGCGACCACGCGCCGTGGAACTCACGACGAAATCCCGTCAAATCCGCATCAAACGGACGTCTTTTCGGACCTTGCGCCACGTCCTTTCGAGTCGGCCTCTTCGGCCCCCTCGGCGCGGCCCCCAAGGTGACCGCCGGCGCGGATGGGCGGGTTGTTCGCGGCGCGCAGAAGGTGGGCGCCCGTGAGCGCGGGGCCGGAGATCCGCGACCCATCTTCGTGGTAGCCCTCGTCACCATGGACGAGCTCTCCCGCATGCTCCCTTCGATCGACGACGTCCTCACATTTTGGTTCGCTGATCCGGGCCGATGGTGGAAGAAGGACCCAGCGTTCGACGCAGAGATTCGCGATCGCTTCCTCGCGCTCCACAACGCCATCGAGCGCGGCGAGCGCGAGGATTGGCTGGAGACACGGCGCGGGGCGCTCTCCTACGTCATCGTGCTGGACCAGTTCTCGCGCAACATGTTTCGTGACTCGGCTCGTATGTTTGAAAGCGATGCGCGTGCGCTCGCCGCCGCTCGCCGCATCCTCGATGGCGGCGCCGATCGGAGCTTGTCCCGCGACGAACGAATGTTCCTTTATATGCCCTTCATGCACAGCGAAGACATGGTGGATCAGGATCGGTGTGTATGGCTCTTTGCGTCGGCACTGCAGGAATGGCTTCGTTACGCCGAGGAACACCGCGATGTCATCCGCCGTTTCGGTCGATTCCCGCATCGCAACGCTCTGCTGGGGCGCCAATCGACACCCGAGGAGCTGGACTTCTTGAATCAACCGGGGTCCTCGTTCTGAGGAGGTCGCCCTTCTGAGGAGAGCTCTCCGGAAGGTGCCTGCGGTCCGCCGGCGTTGGCGTTCCAAGGAAACGAGGCACCTCATGCCGGGGGCCGCACGTCAGATCTGCTTCGCGACCTCGGTGAACAGCTCGCGCACCCAGCGGTGGGCGGGATCGTGCTGCGTCCGCTCGTGCCACAGTGCCGACATGCGAAAGCCGGTGAGCCCGAGCTCCTTCGGCGGAGCCAGGACCACCAGGCCGAGCGGGGCGGCGAGCTGCGAGGCAACGCGCGCCGCGAGGATGAGCACGAGGTCCGACTCGGCGACGACGTGCGGAGCCACGAGAAAGTGAGGAAGAGTCAGTGCGACGCGTCGAGAGAGCCCCAGTCGCGAGAGAGAGTCGTCCGCGACGCTCCCTTCTCTCCCACGCGGAGCGATGAGCGCGTGCGACGCTGCGGCGAAGCGCGCGAGGGTGAGCTTCTTCTTGGCGAGCGGGTGACCTCGCCGCACGATGCAGACGAAGCTCTCGTCGAAGAGCTTCTTCGCGAGGACGCCCTGAACCTCGTCGCCCGGGCGGACCGGGGCGACGATGAGGTCGACCGTTCCCTCTACGAGTGGACCTAGCGAATCACCGGTGTGTGGGATGAGCCGCAGGTCGATGTGCGGCGCCTCGCGCTCGAGGCGACGCACGAGCTTCGGCAAGAGCACGAGCTCTCCGTAGTCGCTCGTCGCGATCCGGATGGAGAGACGCGCCGTCTTCGGCTCGAACGGCTCGGGCGACTGAAGGGCGTGGACGATGCCCTCGAGCGCCCGCCGGATGGGCAGGGCCAGCGCCTCCGCACGTGCCGTCGCGACCATCCCACTTTTCCCTCGAACGAGAAGTGGGTCGCCGACGAGCGCGCGTAGCCTGGCCAGCGCGTGGCTCATCGCGCTCTGCGTCACCCCGGTCCGCTCGGCGGCGCGCGTCACGTTCCGCTCCTCGAGCAGCGCATCGAGCGCCACGAGCAGGTTCAGGTCCAGGGAAGCTAGATGCAGCGGCTGCATGACGGTCATGTGGCATATCCATTGTACACATGACGGGCGTGAGCCCATGTTTCGTTGCGTCGGGGCGCTGGGTCCCGACGAAGGAGTGAGCGCTCATGTACGTCGTCGCGGGAGTCTCTGGGAACACCGGTAAGGTCGTCGCCGATACGCTCCTTCAGCAGAAAGAGCCCGTGCGCGTCCTCGTGCGGGACGCCGGCAAGGGCGCTCCGTGGAAGGCTCGCGGCGCCGACGTCCACGTCACGGGGCTAGATGACGTGGCGGCGCTGACCGCCTCGCTCAAGGGAGCGAAGGGGGCCTACCTCCTCCTGCCCCCGCAGATGACCTCGGTCGATGCCAGGAACGACAACGCGCGGCGCACGGACGGGTATGTGAAGGCGATTCAGGCGAGCGGCACCCCGCACGTCGTGTTTCTCTCGTCGATCGCGGCGCAGCACCCCCGTGGGACCGGACCGATCCTGAGCGTGCACGACGCCGAAGCCGCCCTCCCGCGGTCTGGCGCGACGCTCACGTTCGTCCGCGCGGCCTCCTTCCAGGAGAACCTGGCCGAGTCGCTTTACGGTCTTGCAAACGGAGTGTTTCCGACGTTTCTCACGCCGGACCGGCCGATCGCCATGGTGGCTTCCCGCGACATTGGCACGACCGCCGCGAAGGCCCTCCTCGAGGGGCCCACCGCGCAGCACAGTGTCCTCGAGCTCTCCGGCCCACGCGACTACTCCCCGCACGACATCGCGGCCATACTGGGGCGGATCACCGGCCAGGAGATCACGGTCGCATTCGGTCCGGAGGAAGCCATCATCCCCGCACTGACAGGCGCAGGGCTCAACGCACACTGGGCGGGCCTCTACAAGGAGATGATCCTCGGGCTCAACGCGGGACACGTAGCGTTCGAGGGAGGCGCCGCGCGCGCGGTCCGCGGCGCCACCGAGGTCGAAACGGTGCTCAGGTCGCTCGTCGCCAAGTAGCGTTCGAGCGCCAGGCGATACCAAAGAGAGCGAGGGAACCGGCGCGCTCGCGTCGAGAGCGCGTGTCCGGTGCAAGAGGACCGGGCCGTTAGGTTCGCCCGTTGTCGACCGCAACCGCGAGCTTCCCGAGGTGGTGTCCCGACACCTCCCGCAGGGCCTGAGATGCCTCGTCGAGCGGGTACTCGCGCGCGATCTCAACGTGGAACGGACCCATCGCGATCATCTGGTCGAGCCGGTCGAGCGCCTCGCGGCCGCTGTAGCCGTTAAAGGCCCGGACGCTGACGCCGGGAAGGTCGTCCGGCCTGGGCTCGACGCCGTTCGGGTAGGCGATGCGGCCGCCCTCGCGGACGAGAGCGAGCGGCGTGGCGGACCCGGTTCCGGCGAGCACCAACGCCGCGTCGAGGCCCGCGGGGGCGAAGGCGTGAACCGAGGCAGACACGTCGGCGGGGCGTCCGTCGACCGCGGCGTCGGCGCCGAGTCGCTGGGCGAGCTCGACCCCATCCTGCCCCGAGGCGACGGCGAGCACGCGGACGCCGAGACGCTTCGCGAGCTGCAGGGCGAGATGACCCACGCCGCCGCTAGCGCCCAGGATCAGGAGCGACTGAGCCGGCGCGAGCTGTAGCTCGTCGATGCCGGCGAGCGCGGTGAGACCGTCGACCGCGAGCACGCCCGCCTCGTCAATCGACATCCCGTCGGGGATCGACTCGACTTCCTCTTCGGGAATCGCAGCGTACTCGGCGAAGAATCCGCCCTTGGGGTTCATGAAGCCCCACGCGTACACGCGATCGCCGACTTCGTAGCGCCGCGCACGAGACCCACGCGCTGCGATGGTGCCCGCGCCGTCAGACCCGAGGACCAGCGGGAAGCGCACGCCATCCGCTCCGAAGGCCCCCCCGGCGAGTCTGGAATCCCACGCGCCGACGCCGGCGACCCCGACGTGGATGAGCACCTCGTCGTCGCCCAGCGGGGGGACGGGAATGGTCGCGATGTGCATGGCCTCCGGCCCCCCGAACTGGTCGAAGACGGCGGCTTTCATGCGCTCCGGAACCTGGAGCTCTGTGGACGAGATGGTCATGACGGCCTCCACTGGTTGGCGTAAAACGGGCGCTCTCGTGCCTTGCATAGTTGGTGCTCGTCGTCTCGAGCGTCGTCCACCGCGGGTCGTTCTTCGTGCGGCTCTCTTCGGGCCTCGACCGAAGGACCGTCTCGGCCGGATGACGGATCGAGGGTAGGTCGCGCTCGCGGAAGGACGCCGCTTCACGGCGGGACACGCTTTGTCGACCGACGCACCGGACGTGCATGGTCTGGTCTTACCCCGGTGCTACACCTCCCCTCGCGATGCTCCTTCGCGCGTGCGCCCTCACTTCGGCGATTGTCGTCCTTGTCGGCTGCACGGCAAACGACCCCGTGACGGGTCGAGACGCCGACCCGGCCGGGCCCGATGCATTCGGTGGAATTGGGGTCGTCGCGAGCGGAAGCGGCTCGTGCTCCACGGTGAGCACCGGGGCCGCGCGATGCCCGTCGCTGCCGCTACTCGCGGGCCCGCCCGAAGCGAGCCTGCCGCCGGACTTCCCCACCGACTGGGTCGCGTGGGTCGGCTGCTCGTACATGACCTGCTCCGCAGCCAGCTGCACCTCGTGCAGCTGCGTGGCATCCGGCGAGGCCGCGGCGTGGACCTGCATGGACGCGGGACCCCCGCCCAGTCCGTCGCCTGGAGGACCCGAGGTCTGCTCGCAGGACGCGAGCGTGAGCGCGGCGCCCGACGCCACCCCGAACGATCCCCGCTGCCCGGCGGCGTGGTCCGATTCGAGGAACTCGGGGTACCCGAACGTCTGCACGAGCGATGGTCTCATCTGCGTGTACGCCGAAGGGCAAGCCGAGTGCGCGGCCGACGGTCCCGTGCTCAAGTGGTGGCAAGTCGGACGGGGGCAAGGCTGCACGGAGTACCCGCCGGCGCAGTGCTCCCCCTGCAGCGATTGGGGCACCGTCTGCAACTACATCAGCGGCCCGCCCTCGTCGTCGAGCGCGTACACCACCAACTACTGCTGCGACGGAAACACGGACCGCTGGGAGCACCTCGCGAGCGGCGGCTGCCCCAACGGCAACGTGTGCGGCACCATCAAGGCGTCGGACTACGACCAGACGTGCACGACGGACACCGACTGCACAACGGTCTACGAAGGCGACCTCTGCGCCCAGAGCTGTCAGTGCCCGAACGCGGCCATCAACATGGATGTCACTGCGCAGTACGAAGCGGACTTCGAGAAGAAGGTGAGCGTCCCGGAGGGATGCCCGTGCCCGAGCGGTCCTTCGCCCCGGTGCAACGCCGGCGTGTGCCAGCTCTGACGCCTTGCCGGACGGGAACTACTAGTTAAGCTGCTCCGCCACCGCCCGAGACGCGGACGATGACCTTTCCGCCCGCACCCTGCTCGGCAAACTGCTGGGCCTCACGGATCTGCGTGAGCGGGAATCGCTTGGCGATGGGGATGACGAGGGCTCCCTCGGCGACGGCGCGGACCAGCGCGGCGAGACGGTCGGGGTCCGGGTGCGCCCAGTGGTGACGAACTTCGAGCCCGCGCTCGTGAGCGCCCTTCGGCTCGCTGGCGACGGACGCTACCACGCCGCCCCGCCGGACTCGGTCGAGGAGCCTCTCCGTGACGGACGCCCCCACCGTGTCGGCGATTCCGTCCAGCGTCGGCAACCGTCGAGAGTCGACCTCGTCGTCCAGGGCGACGACGCCGTCGACCCCCAGGGCCTCCGCGGCATCTTTCTGGCTCCGCCGGACGCCCGCCCACACCCGCAGGCCGCGCGTCTTCGCCACGAAGACGGCGGTCCGCCCGACGCTCCCGAGCGCGCCGGTCACGAGGATGGTCTCGGAGGGTCGGGGAGCCAGACCCTCCTCGACGAGCTGCGATCCGGTGAGGGTGACGAGGGGGAGGGCCGCGGCGTCAGGCAGGTTCAACCCGTCGGGCACCTCGGCCCATGCCTCGTCCTTCGCGACGACGCGCTCGGCGTAGCCCCCCATGACGAGACCCGTCACACGTGCTCCAGGACGGAATCGCGTCACGCCCGGGCCTACCTCGACGACCTCGCCGGACGCGTCGCGACCGAGGATAGTGGGTGGCTCCAGCGACATGCCCGGGCGCTTCATTCCCTCGCGTAGCTTCCAGTCGATCGGGTTGATGCTCGTCGCGACCACCCGGACTTTGACCTGGCCAGGCCCCGTCTGCGGCTCCGGGACCTCGCGGAGCTCCAGCTGATCCACGCCCCCGAACCCCACCAGCACGGCTGCCTTCATGACTTACGAACCGCCTTTCCGCGCCGAAGCCTACTTCCTTCAGGACGCCGCGTGGGCGGTCACCGACGGGGCCACGCTCGAAGCGTTCGGCGCCGTCCGGGTGCGCAGCATCGGAGCGAATGCGTCGCGGTAAGACCAGGCGGTGAAGAGCTCCAGCGCGAGGACGAAGAGCGCGACAGGGAGGCCGCCGGGAGCCAGGACCGCATGGAACAGGACGATGTTGACGACGTTCGGCGCGACGATCGCCAGGGCCAGAGGTACGAAGCGGTTCGATAGGAGCAGCGCGCCGCCGATCACCTCGACACTCTTGATGAGCGGGAACATGTACCCGGTCGCGGCCAGGGCGCCCATGAATGCCATTGCCTTTTCGGGTGCCGGGGGCATGGGGAGAAACTGCAGGAAGCCGTTCAAGCCGAATACGAAGAAGACCAGCCCGAGGAGGAGCCTGGCCGCCGGAGGAGCAAAACGAGAGATCGCGTTCATGGTTGTCTTCCTTTCTCTTGGTTCACGGAAATGAGTGACGCTTTCAGGCGGCCTCGACGAGGATCAGCTCGGTGTCCTCTTGGGCGACGATCGTGAGACGGCGCTCGTCAGTCGCCGCGATCCCATCACCAACGGCGAGGCGGTGGCCGTTCACTTCCACGACGCCTCGTGCCGGCGCGATGTAGGCGTGGCGGAGTCCGCTGAGGTCGTGCTCGATGCGAGCACCCGCGAGCAGCGTCGCTCCGAGCACCCGCGCGTCCGCGCGGATTGAAAGAGCGTCCCCGTCGCCGGGCAAGCCGCTGGCGAGGACCACCAACTGGTTGGCCCGGTCCGCCTTGGGGAAACGGCGGGTGTCCCACCGCGGCGTGCCGCCCTTCACGCGGGGGCGGAGCCAGATCTGAAACAGCCGCAATGGTTCAGGGCCGAGATTGTGCTCGGAGTGACGAATGCCCGTGCCGGCGCTGATTGCCTGCACGTCGCCGGCCGACGTGCGGCCGATGTTTGCGAGGCTGTCGCGGTGAGTGACCGTGCCCTCGCGCACGTAAGACACGATTTCCATGTCAGCGTGGCCGTGGGGACCGAAGCCGGTGCCCGGAGCGATCTCGTCGTCATTCCAGACGACCAATGCGCCAAGCGGCCCGTTCGCCGGGTTGCCATCGCGCGTCACTGCGAAGTGGTGCCTCGCCTTGAGCCAGCCAAAGTCGCCGCCGTCGAGCGTCGGCGAAGAACGAACCTGGAGCATGCGCGCCTCCATCGAAATGGCGGGTCGTGAGTCCCGCCTGTCGCCTTAGTTATGGCGCTGGCATCGCTGGGCGATTAGACGGCCCGCGTGGGACGCCGCGTTCTATGGGGTGAACGAGCGTCAGTTCGTTGCCGCGCGGAGAGCATCCGCAGCGAGCTCGACCAACGCGCGGACGCCGGGCAGCATGCCGCGCCGCGAAGTGAAGACGAGATGGACAATCCCGTCAGGCGCACCCCAGCTCGGTAGCACTTGCACGAGCCGGCCTGATGTCACCTCGGCCGAGCAGGTCCTGCGGGGCAACAGGGCGATGCCGACACCTGCGCACGCCGCGGCGACCAGAAGCCCAAAATCACCGGTCGCTAGTCTCGCCTGGAAGTCGACCGTATCCTTTTGACCCGCACGACTTGTCAGCGTCCAAACACTCGGTCCGGGCTGCTCCTGCTGATGAAGAAGGGGAAAGCGCTTCAGGTCAGCCGGTGCCGACGGCCGGCCTGTCTCCTCGAGAAGCTGAGGTGCACACACCAGGATCCTCTTGCTCGTCCCGATCTTCTTGAGCTGCACATCGGCGTCCGTGTCGAGCCGCTCGCGAATGCGTATTGCGACGTCGACGCCCTCTTCGATGAGGTCGACGCGGCGGTTGGTCATGACCACTTGCACGCGAAGCAACGCGTGGGATGCGAGGAAAGAAGGCAGCGCGTTGGAAAGGATCTCCTGCAGCCCGTGCGGACAACTGATCCGGACGAGGCCCCGGGGCTCCGATCGCATGCGCAGAGCCACGTCTTCGACGGCATCGGCCTCGTCGATCAGCGCCCGAGCGCGCTCGTAGACCTGCTGGCCCACCTCTGTAACGTGGAGGCTCCGAGTGGAACGCTCGAGCAGACGGACGCCGAGGCGCTCCTCAAGAAGAGCGACCCGCCGACTGACGCGAGACTTCGGGACGCCCAGCACCCGCGCGGCCGCGGAAAAGCTGCGGTGCCCCACGACCGCGGCGAAGAATTGGAGGTCGTTGAGGTCGTGCATCGTCGTCCGGCTCGTACCACAGCTCGCGGTCCGTCCGGCGTTGCCGGCCGGAGAATCTCGTTGCGGAAGGCGCACTCCGAGCACCCGCTGGCCCTACCGATAAACCTCGCCGCCCTCCTCGCGAAACTCCTTCGCCTTCTCCTCCAGCCCGCGCACCAGCGCCTTCTCCGGCACGACACCCTGGCTCTCCGCAAACGCCCGCACATCCTCGGTGATCTTCATCGAGCAAAAATGCGGCCCGCACATCGAGCAAAAATGAGCCGTCTTCGCCCCATCCTGCGGCAGCGTCTCATCATGCAGCTCCTGCGCCTTCTCCGGATCCAATCCGAGCGCGAACTGGTCCTTCCACCGAAACTCGAACCGAGCTCGGCTCAGCGCATCGTCGCGGTGCTGCGCAGCAGGATGCCCCTTCGCGAGATCCGCAGCATGCGCCGCGATCTTGTACGTGATGACGCCCTCGCGGACGTCTTCCTTGTCGGGCAGGCCCAGGTGCTCCTTCGGCGTCACGTAGCAAAGCATCGCCGTGCCGAACCACCCGATCATCGCGGCGCCGATCGCGCTCGTGATGTGGTCATAGCCCGGCGCGATGTCCGTCACGAGCGGCCCTAGCGTGTAAAACGGCGCCTCGTGGCACACCTCGAGCTGCCGCTTCACGTTCTCGTGAATGAGGTGCATCGGAACGTGCCCCGGCCCCTCGATCATCACCTGCACGTCGTGCTTCCAGGCGACCTTGGTCAGCTCGCCCAGCGTCTCGAGCTCGGCGAACTGCGCCTCGTCGTTCGCATCGGCGATGCTCCCCGGACGTAGCCCGTCGCCCAGCGAGAACGAGACGTCGTACGCCTTCATGATCTCGCAGATCTCTTCGAAGTGCGTGTAGAGAAAGCTCTCCTTGTGGTGCGACAAGCACCACTTGGCCATGATCGATCCGCCACGAGAGACGATGCCCGTCACGCGTTTCGCGGTGAACGGCACGTAACGGAGCAGCACGCCTGCGTGGATCGTGAAGTAGTCCACGCCTTGCTCGGCCTGCTCGATGAGCGTGTCGCGGTAGATCTCCCACGTGAGGTCTTCCGCCTTGCCGTTCACCTTCCCGAGCGCCTCGTAGATGGGCACGGTCCCGATGGGCACCGGCGAGTTGCGGAGGATCCACTCGCGCGTCTCGCGGATGTTCTTTCCCGTCGAGAGATCCATCACCGTGTCGGCGCCCCAGCGGATCGCCCACACCATCTTCTCGACCTCTTCCTCGATCGACGACGCGACCGCGGAGTTGCCGATGTTGGCGTTGATCTTCACGAGGAAGTTGCGGCCGATGATCATCGGCTCGATCTCGGGGTGGTTGATGTTGGCCGGGATGATGGCCCGCCCTCGGGCCACCTCGTCGCGCACGTGCTCCGGCGTGATCACGCTGGGGATGCACGCCCCCATCGGCTCGCCCGCGTGCTGCCTCGCCGACTTCCAGGCATCGAGCCGGGCGCTCTCACGGATGGCGATGAACTCCATCTCCGGCGTGATGATGCCCTTCTTGGCGTAGTGCATCTGGCTGACGTTCTGCCCGGGCCTGGCTCGCCTCGGCTTGCGCGTCGCCCGGAACCGAATCGCGTCGAGGGACTCGTTCGCCAAACGGTCCTTGCCATAGCCCGAGGAAGGGGCCTCGAGCTCGGCGGTGTCTTTGCGGTCGCCAATCCACGAGGCGCGAAGGGGCGCGAGGCCCTTGGCGGGGTCGATGTGCCCTTCCGGGTCGGTGTACGGCCCGCTGGTGTCGTAGACCACGACGAGGGGATTGGGCTCGTCCTTCGTGATGGCGCTCACCCGCTTTCGAGTCGGCGTCTGCTCGATGGCACGCATCGGCACCCGGACGCCCGAAGGCCCGGCGACATAAAGCTTGGACGAGCCCGGCAAAGGGCCCGTGGTAATGATCTTTCCCGCGTCGACCGGCTTTTGCATCGTTTGGGGGGCTTAAGGCACGTCGCAGGCTGAGTCAAATCGGTTTTGCGCGCGGGCCTTGGTCTGGCCCGATCGTGGTGAGCCGCCGAAACCCCTGCCTTGGTGACGAAAGATCCTGAGTCATCCGGCTGCTGGAGCGCATCTCGTGCGTTCGGTCCTCGCGACGAACGCGACCGTGCGGTGACGGCCCGGCAGGAATCGAGCGGCACGCGTCCTGCTACGAATCTCGTCGTGACCTTGTACGTCGACCGCTCGCACGAAGGCGGGTGACTGGCCCGTTCGCAGAGCGCTTTCGCGACGGGGGCATCGCGCGCCATTTCTAATTGTGTCCAATGAGAAGGAAGTTCAACGAATGAGGTCTCCGATGGCGGACAAGAAAGAGAAGAACGCGGGCTCTTCGACGAAACAGGCGACCCACGTGGTCGACTATATCGTCCAACGACTCGCCGATGAGGGCATCACCGACTGTTTCGGAGTACCGGGTGACTACGCCTTCCCCGTCTGCGACGCCGTGGATCGCAACCCGAATATCAGATGGGTTGGCTGCTCCAATGAATTGAATGCGTCCTACGCGGCCGATGGCTATGCCCGCGTCAGGGGCGCGGCAATGCTGTCCACGACGTTCGCGGTGGGGGAGCTGTCTGCGATCAACGGGGTCATGGGCGCGAAGGCCGAGCGCTCACTCGTCTACCATGTCGTGGGCATGCCGTCTTACCAGAACCAGCGCCTACGGAAGGCCATGCATCACACGTTCGGAGACGGAGCGTTCGAGAACGTCATCCCCATGTCCGCTCGCGCGGCCTGCTGCCACGCTGTGATCAATCCCGACAACTGCATGATTGAAATGGAGCGCGTGATCGCGGAAGCGCGTCGAAACAATCAACCTGCCTACATCGTCGTTCCTTCGGACTATGCCGAGACACCGGTCACTTGGACCGAGGTGAGGCCTGCGGCGATCAAATCGAATGAAGCCTCCCTCGAAAAGGCCGTCGCCGCCGTCGCAGACCGCCTCGACGGCGCAAAGTCCATCATCGCTTTGCCGGCGTTCACGCTGTCGCGTCTCGGCTTGCAGAAGGAAGCGCAACGGGCAATTGAGGCGCTCGGCTGCCCGTTTGCGACCACCGCCATGGAAAAGTGCATCATCGACGAAAGCCATCCGCAGTTCGTCGGGATGTACGCGGGAGCGGTATCCGCAGAAGAGACGAGGCAGCTGGTCGAGGGGGCCGAATTGGTCCTCGATCTCGGTGGGGTGAACCTCAACGATGAGAACACCGCTGCCTTCTCCGGGCGAATCGATCCCGCGCGCTTCGTCTCGATCGACCTGAACGACGTTCGTATCGGAGATCGGGTATTCCCGAATGTGCGGCTCGCCGACATGCTCGCCGCGCTCGCAAAGCTGAAATCGCCCGCACCCCGCTACCAGCGGGCACGAGCAGCGGGTGCTCCAGGCATGCCCGGGAAGGCGTCCGACACGATCACCATGGAGGCGCTCTACCCTCGTTACGCGGCGTTCATCCAACCCAGCGACAACGTCGTCCTGGAGAGCGGGAGTACGAGCTTCGGAATTCCGCCGCTGCAGCTCGCTGATGGTGCGCAGGTACACATCCAAATGTTGTGGGGGTCCATTGGCTGGGCCACGGGGGCCGCCTTTGGAGTAGCGCTCGCGGATCCCAAGCGGAGAACGCTCCTGTTTACCGGCGAAGGCTCTCACCAATTGACGGCCAACGAGATCGGAAACATGGGGCGCTATGGCGCCAAGCCCATCATCTTCGTTCTCAACAACGACGGCTACATGGTGGAGCGGGCGCTGGAACCCTACCCGGACTGGTCCTACAACGATCTCGCAAAATGGCGCTATGCAGACGTGCCGAAGGCGTTGGGATGCGCTGACTGGGTCACGGCGCGCGTCGAAACGCTCGGCGAGCTCGACGCCGCAATGAAAGCCGCCCGTGAGAGTACCTCGGGCGCTTATATCGAAGTCATCGGCGGACGAATGGACATGCCCAAAGGTCTCTCCTTCGCGCATTCCCGTTTGAACGAAATGTATGGATCTGCTCCCTAGTCTGGACGACTCGGGAGCACTTGGCGAGTTCCGGAAGATCGACGGCGCGCCGAGGACGCTCATCCTCGGCGCGATCTTCGGCGAACGACACTTGCGCCACCTGCTCGAGGGGTTCACGGCGCACTAGCTGACCGAGCGCTACCACCAAGGGCAATGAGCAAGCTGAACCCCACCGAGACGATCATCCGCCTCTCGGACGACATCCCGTGGAAGGTGCCGGACGGCGCGCCCGCCAGATCGGTCGAAGAGGCGACGCTGGGTGGCGGCGAGAACGAGGACGGCGCCTACCTCGTGCTCATGAAGTGGTACCCCGGCTACATGAGCGCGGCGCACTTCTATCGGACCGATCGTCTCTGTGTCGTGCTCTCCGGGGTGTGGTGGTGCAACAGCGGCCCGGATTTCGACCCCGACGAGGCCGTTCCGGTGACGCCAGGATCGTTCGTCCGGCGGGTGGCCGGTACTCCCCACTACGACGGCGCCCACCCCGACGCGACTGAACCCGCCGTCATCGCTGTCTCCGGCGTTGGTCCCGTCGGCCAGACTTTCGTCGATCCGTCGCTCCCGCCGCTGCGTAGGATTCGAGGCGGGTAGGCGACCGCATCCCGTGCGCGAGGCGAGCCATAGGTGCCCGCTGGTTTATCTCACCGGTGCCTCGTCGCGGGTGGCATTCCGTTGGTCGGCGGATCGGCAATGACCGCCTGCACCCGCCGAGACGCTTCGGTCAGCGCCGACAGTACGGAGGCTACTGCGTCGATCCGCACGCGAGCAGGCCCCAGTCGAGAAGCCAGTGTGCCCAGCACCAGGGCGGCAACCGCGGGTTCGACCCGTTCGCCTATGCGCAGTTCCGCCGCGCGGGCATCGTCCGCGGCGAGCGCCAGCTCGCCGAGCGATTCGGCTGCCAGCGGGGCGGGCGGGGAACCACAAAGGACCGACGTCCAAGCGAGGGTGACGACTCCGGCATAGTCCGACTGGACTTCCACGAGCAGCGTCACGGCAGCCTCGCGTGCAGACCAGGATTGCAGCGGTGCGGGTCGCCCGACGCTGCGCGCAATAGCCTGTGCGGCTTGGGATGGTGCTTCCCGTCCATTCCACTCGACGGTGCAGATCACCTGCAGTTCTCGCAGCGTCGGAGGCATCCGCTCGATCGGGACATCGTCGATCATGAGCGGCACCACGGGTAGCCCGCGCTCGTGCGCCGCGTTCAGCTCGACGCTGGTCCAAGCACTCTCCAGGCTTTAGCCGCGAGATGCAGTAGACCATGGCATCGCTGGCGGCCATCGCGCGATCGATGGCTTCGCGCCAGCGCTCGCCTGGGCGCAGACACTCGACGTCCAACCAGGTCGGTACCCCATGCGGCGCAGCTCCGATGCGATTGAGCGCACCATCAGCAGGTTGCCGCGAGAATACGAGAAGAACAACATACGGGGGGAGCTGGCGCGGCGGATGGTGCCGTCGTATTGTCGCCCGAGCGAAGGGGACTCGTACCGTGGTTCCTCCGATTCTGGAAGTATACGTCTTGTGGCATCCAGCCGACGAGACCGGCGGACGAGCGCTCATGGATCGTCTCCTGGGGCATTTTCACGGCAATGCCTACAGCGGCTTGCTGGGCGGCGCGATCGAAGTCTTTGCCCGCTCCCAAGGCTGGAACGACGCCACCGACGCGCCGCGTCCCTTACCGCCCTCGCGCGCCGCGGCTCCGTGCGACGTCCCAGCCACCGAACTTACGGCGGTCGTCGTTTGGATGGGGCTCGGGCTCGCTCGCAGCGTCGAACGTGACGGCTCGCCCCGGGCCTCGTGGCTCGAGACGCTGCGTGGGCGTCAAGACGCATCGGCTGAGCGGCTGCGTGTATTTCCGGTTCGTCCGTCGACAGGTGCGCCACCAACGTGCCGGTTGCAGGCGCTCTTTCCCGCTCAGGCCATCACGGACGAAGAGCCCACGGCGACGTGTCGCGACCTAGCCCAAGGCATTGCGCAATGGGCTGCCGAGGCGGACGCCGCCGCGTCCGAGGACCGCCGCCTCAGTATCTTCATCAGCCACACCAAGCACGAGGGTGCTCACGGCCGCGTCGCGAGCTTGATCGCTCAGGTCCGCGCGCGCATCGACGGTGCATCGCGACTCGGCAGCTTCTTCGACAGCAATGCGCTGCAGCCCGGGCGGGATTGGGCCACGCACCTGCGTGAGGGGGTGTCGCGGATGGCACTGCTGGCCTTGCGTACGGACCTCTACGCGAGCCGCGAGTGGTGCCAGCGTGAAATGCTACTGGCCAAACGCGGCGGGGTCCCCGTGGTGGTGCTGGACGCGCCGCAACAGGGTGAGGACCGCGGTTCGTTCCTGATGGACAACGTCACGCGGGTGCCGGTACGCGCGAACGGTGACCGCTGGGTCGACCAGGACATCGACGTCGGCTTGGCGCGACTCGTCGACGCCTGTCTGCAGCGGGAACTCTGGAAGCGGCAGTCGCTGGTTATTCCTCCTCGCGCTCGCAGGCGGACTTCGCCAGGTCCGAGGCGAGCTCCGCCAACTCGACGTCGTGGACCGCGAAGGCGACGACCTTGCGGCTGAAGATGTCGAGGACCAGGTACAGGTAGAAGAAGACCCCACGTATCGGACTTCGCAGATACGTGATGTCCCAAGACCAGCAGGTATTCGGGCCGGTCGCCACGTGCTCGGGCGGCCGTCGATGCGTTCGTGGGCGCGACGGCTCGCGGTGGCTCATCAGGCCATGCTCGTGCAGCACGCGATAAAAGCTCGACTCCGACGCCACATAAACGCCCTTGTCCGCAAGCAAGGGGACGATCTGACGAGGCGACAGTTCGCGGTACTCGGGCGACGTGGCGTGCGCGACGATCTGCGCCTTCTCCACCACCGTGAGCTTGTGCGCCGGCGACACCCCCGCGTCGGCGCGCCCGTCCTTGCCCCCTCCCTCGGCACACCACCGCGTGAGGGTGCGGGCGCAGAGGCCGATGGTCTGGCACGCTCGGTCGCGGCGAGCGCCCGCGCCGACGGCCTCGGCCACGAGCGCCGCGATCACTTGTCGGTCTCCTTCTTGGTGCTGTCGTCCTCGTCCCCCCAGTAGTCCTGGACTTTTTTTTTCAAAACCAGGAGAGCGGCCGTCTCCGCGAGCGCCTTGTCCTTGCGAAGCAGCTCGCGTTCGAGTTCTCGTACCCGCCGGGAGTCCCCCGACGTCGCGGGCGTCTTTGCGCGCGTTCCGAGAGCGACCAGGGCCGCACTCCTCCACTCGGCGAGGTCCGCCTCGTGAACACCCTCGCGACGAAGAAACTCCCCGAGAGCGTCGCCCGAAAGCCCTTCGGCCTGCGCCACCAAGTGGAGCTTCTCCTCGGGCTTCCACTCACCAGGACGACGGGGAACTCTCACAGACGGTTTCCGCGGGGACACGCTTTCTTCTTTCGCATCCCGCAGCCACCGCGACAACGTCGGTTGGCAAATCCCGCTTCGAATCGAGAGCGCCGACGCCGCAGCGCCAATTTGCCGGAGAACTTCAGGGTCGACTGGTGGTCCGCGCACGCGCCTGAGCCGGCGACGCTGGTCGACTGGCTAAGTATGCATGCTGGGCAGGACGGCATGCCCGCCTCAGGACCGCGCAGCGCCACCGACCAGCAACTTTGCATCTTGCACCCCGATCCGCCGTTGGGGCCTGAGGAGCGGGAAGTGCTGCAACGAATTGCGAAGCTTGCGGGGTGCCGGCGGCCTGGACATCGTGACACCGAGGATCCTGGCGGCGCGCGGCGCATGAGCCCTTCGGCCTCGACCCATCCCCACGGACTGCTGCCGCCCGGCGCGCTCGCAGGGCGCGCGATCGCGCTCTCGGTGTCGGACAGCGAGGATCTCGGCGCCCTCGGCTTGTTTCCCGCGCACCTGCAACTGGCGCTCGCGGAAATCGCGCGCGTTGTCTTCGTGAGCGACGGGCGGCTGCTTTATGCCGGCGACCTGCGGCCCGGCGGTCACACGGAACTGCTCCTGCAGGAGCTAACCCGCTATGGTCGCGGCCAGGGTGCGCTGGAGCTTTGTTTGGCGTGGAGCGTGCACCGTCGCACGCCGCTCGCCTCGCTGGAGAACACCGACCAGCGTCTGGGCATCCGCGGCAAACTAGTGGCACTCGACATCGCGGGGCAGCCGCTGCCCGAGTGGCGCACGGGGCGTCCAGAGTCGGGTGTCGATGACCTATCCGCCGAAGCAAAGGAAAGCGCGTACAGCGCGATGCGCGCGTACGTCTGCACTCAGGAATACGCGCGTCTCGCAATCGGTGGACGACGGCGCGGCGGCGACGTGATGCCTGGAGTCCTGCAGGAAGTGCTGATTAGCCTGGCTCTGGACCACCCAGTTTACCTGGCGGGCGGATTTGGCGGAACGACCAGCGATATCACCGCTGTGCTCGATGACGCCTGCCGCGCGCTGCGCGCGCCGACAGCGGGTGCAATCGGCTCACGCGCGGTCCCGGCCTTGGAGGACCTCGGCCGCAAGGCGGCAACCGGGGGTTGGGCCCTGCTGAACAACGGCCTCGAGGACGACGAGAATCGGCGGCTAGCAGCAACTCAGCGACCGAGCGAGATTGCAGCGTTCGTCGCCACCGGCCTCGGCCGTCGCAGCCAAGGTTGCCTGTGAAGAACCGCGGGGCGCGCCGAGCTCCTCCTGGGTGAGGCCGAGGGCCGCTCGTCGCCCATGTGGCCGCCGTATGTCGCCCGGTCCACCCGCACGGCATGCCAAGCGAGAGGGGGAATGTCGCCTTGCTCGAGCGATCTGGCGACGCTGCAACCCGATCGATGTCGCACTTCACAGGCGCGCGAAGCGACATGGAAGCGTGAGCATGTCGCTCCGGATCCGCGCGAGGCGCGACGTTGCCACCGTTGTATGTCGCTCCGGATCCGCGCGAGGGGCGACGTCGCAACGCGAGCCTGTCGCTCCACGAGCTCGTGAAGGGCGACATGCGAGCGCGACTGCGTCGCCGCACGCACGTGCGCAGTGCGACATGGATCGACGACGAGGTCGCTCTCCCCGGTCGCCCCAAGCGACATGGGAAGCGGAGCATGTCGCCCGACGCAATCGTCTGGAGCGACATAGGCGACGGGGCATTGTCGGGACCCCTGCCCCATGGAGCGACATTGTCGACCCCATATGTCGCCTCACCCGACCGGGGAGTGCGGCATGGATGCGGAGGAATGTCGCTCCACCGAGGAGGGTGAGGCGACATGCCCGGCATGGAGGAGTGCTATTGACGATCATGCGCTCCTCCCTCCTCGGCACGCTCTCCGCCCGTCGCCCTCGCGCTGACGCGACGGTCGCCTGTTCGGCGAGCGAGACGCTCGATACGCCGGGCCTTGGCACCCCTCGTAGCGATGCCCGCATCGGGACCGCGCAAGACGGCGGGGCCGGGGCGCCTGACTCCTCGTTCGGGCCGCTCGAGGCTTCGTTCGAGGCGCACGACGCCACGACGGGAGAGGTTGGCGGCCGCGTCACCTCACGAGCGATGCGCGAGCCAATCCATGGCATTTTGCCAGAACCGAGGCGCGTCCGTGCCCGAGGCCCACTGCGAGGAATACTCCACCCATTCGTCGCCCCAAACGTACACGCGTCCGGCGCCGTGCTGGCACGCCACGGCAACGGGGTCCCCGTCGAGCGATGCGACGATTTGGCCGGGGCCATTGCACGTCCCCGTCAGCGTGACGCGATAGCCGCCCCAGAAGGGAACCGATCGAAGGCCGGTGGTCGTCGGATGCGCGGAGAAATCGGAGACGTACCGGAACGGTCCCAGCGCAATGAGTCCCGGCGCGTACCGAACCGGCAACCCCGCCAGGAGCGAGTTCTGGCGCGCCTGGTCTCCTTCGTCGTTCACGTATCCTGCGAGGGCCAGGAGCGATCCACCCCTCTGCACCCATGACGCGAGCGTCGCCGCTTCATCGACATCGAAGGTCCGCGACAGCCGGTCCAGAATGACGATGTCGAACCCGGCCAGAGCTTGGTCGCCGAGAGGGGCCGAGATGAAATCGACGCGGGTCACCGCGAACGGGTACGCGCGCAGGAACGTGAGCCAGGCGGTCTCGTCGTAGACGCCCGGGCCGCCGAGGATCGCGATCGCCTTGGGTCCGATCGCGCTCGCCGGCGGCGCCTCGGACTGCCCCCCGCCGGCTTCCGTCGAGACCAAGTCGCAGGCCCCGACGCTGCAAGCGAGGAGGGTGATGCCCAATGAGCCCACGATGGCTCGAGGGGTGAGCACCACGGATTGGGGCCTCCACCGCACCACAATCCAAGCGTAGCCCTGCGACCGGTTTCCCGCACGCGCCCGCCAGACGAGCGGAGAGGCGGGGCCAATCAGTGAACGACGACGATCCGTGAGCGGCAGACCACGACCCAGAACACGCGATCGACGGACCGGAGGTGCGGACGCGGAGTGATGCGCATGGCTACTGGGCTCCGTCCTGCGGCTGCAGTTTCTTCCTGTAGGCGGTGTTGAGGCAGTCGGCCCCACAGTTGTAGGGGGCCACCTCTTTGACCTTCTTCGTGTACGCGTCGTAGCGGCTCTTCATCTCCGCGAACGCGGCGCCCTTGACGATCGGCGACTTCTCCATGGGATCCGTCGCCAGGTCGAAGAGCCGGCACGTGCTGTCGGTGTCGAAGCAGATGATCTTCTCCGTGCCGTGCACCAGCGCCCGCCGCCGGCCGCTGTCGCTCGTCATCGGAAGGTCGACGACCACGTCTCGCTCCGGCGTGGGTGCGCCGTAGAGCTCGCTCACCAGCGACGTGCCCTCGAAGGAGGGGTCGACGGGGACGCCGAACAGCTCGAGAATCGTGGGCGCCAGGTCGATACCGCTCCGCAGCACGTCGACGTGACGCGGGGTCGCGCGCGGCGCTACGATCATGAGCGGGACGTGCACGAGCGTGTTCCACACTTCGAAGCCGTGCCGCGTCATGCCATGCTCGCCGAACTCTTCGCCGTGGTCGGCCGTGACGATGATCGTCGTGCGCTTCGCCCATGGTTGGGCCGCGATGAAGTCGAGCAGCTTCCCCACGTACCGGTCCGTGAACTGGACCTCGCCGTCGTAGCGATCGCGGGGACCGTTGCCCCAGTCGATCCCGTCGTGGCGCTGGTAGAGATCGTGGGGATCGAGGAAGTGGGCCCAGAAGAAAAACCGGCGCGAGTCGTTCTCGGGGTCGCCGAGCATCTCCTCGGCGAGCTTCTCGTGCTGCGGCGACGTAATGTCGCGGTCCGTGTTCGCGTCGAACGTGATGCCCGGGACGAGGCGCCAGTCGTCGAAGCCGGAGTCGAAGCCAGCGCCCTTGAAGTACATGTGGGCCATCACGCCCATCGTGTGAACGCCGTCCCTCTGCAATAGCTTCGGAAAGAAGAGGTCCTGCTTGTAGATGCCGAAGAAGTAGCCGTCCCGGATGAGCTCCGACGGGATCCGGCCACCCAGGAGCCCTCCCAGACTCATCGAGGTGTACGACGACACGGAGTACGCGTTGCGGAACGTGACGGCCTTCTGCTCGAACTCCGTCAGCCGGGGTGCGATCGGGCGCGCGTAGCCGTTCCACGGCATGTCGGCCCGCAGGCTGTCGATCGAGAGCAGGATGACGTTGCCGAACTCCGGTGGACCGGGCGGCCTGGGAGGCATGGCCGCCGGCACCCAACCGGAATCGACCGGAGCCGCGGCACCGGAGCGGCCCGGAGCCGACGCGCTGGGGGCGCCTGTCCCTGCCGAAACGCCCGGCGGCGGCGCGTCCTTCGAGCAGGCCGCCGCGAGCACGGCCCCGACGGCTGAGATCACCACACGTCGCATGGCCGAGGAGCACTACTGCCCGCCCCAGCGCCTCCCGTCAAATGCCGGGAACGGCGGGGGCAGGGGCAGTCCGTCGGAGCCCGGAGTTCTCGGTGCCATCGTGGGCTACTCATTGGCGCGGCATGGGGATTTCGCGAGGGGTTCGCCTTCCTCTTCCCAACGGCATCGCCAGAGGTTAGAGAGGCGAATGAACCGACACCTCGCCGTCCTCCTCCCGACGATCGCCCTCGCCGCCGCAGTCGCCTGCGGCAGCAGCTCGAGTGGCAATGGCAATGGCGGCACGCAGAACGGGGGGGACGCGGGCGGCAGCTCCGGTTCGAGCGGTTCGAGCGGCTCCAGCGGATCCGGCACGATGACGGGGGAGAGCGACACAGGCACGTCCTCGTCGGCCCCCGTCGTCTGCGGCGGCACGACGTGCACCGCGCCATCGGGCGGCCTCATCCCGCTGGCGTCCTGCTGCCAGGCCGACAGCACCTGCGGCGGCACCTTCTCGGCGAGCGGGCTGGGGGGCCTCGGAGGGGCGGCCGGCGGGGCCGGACTACCGGGCGACGCGGGGCTCCCCTGCCTCGACACGTCGCCGGGCACGCCCGACAGCACGTGCCCGTCCCAGACGGTGATGAGCTTCAGCCTCGCCGGCTGCTGCACGAGGAGCGGCGTCTGCGGGACCGATCTTTCGATGCTCGGCCTGGGCTGCAACTCGATCTCCGCCGTCTTCGGCGGTGCCGCGGGGGGCGAAGGGGGGACAGCGCAGGCCTGCGCGGCGAGCGCCGACGGCAGCGCGCCCGTCTCCGACGCCGCACCGACCTCCGACGCCACGCCGGAGTGAAGGCCGGGCGCAACCACCAGGGCCTGGGTGTAGCGCTCGCGCAGCGACTGCCTTCATGCCCTCGGCATCGCTAGGCACGAGTTTCCCGCGTGCGACGGACGGCGCCGAAGATCTCGGCCAGCTTTGCGCGGACGCCGTCGTAGAACGGCAGCTTCGTCGCCTGCACCGACGAGGCGCCGCCCCAGTCCGTCTCGTACCCCGTCGGCTCGACGAGCGTCACCTTGATGCCGAAGTCTTGGACCTCGGCCGCGAGCGACTGGCTGCCCGTCGAGACGAAGCCCCGATCATGCTGCGCCGGCGAGAACTTGCCCGTCGAAGGGGGCCCGGCTCAGACCACCGACTCCGTCTGCGGGATGAGCGTCGACCCCTCGAAGACGCCCTGGCGCCACGAAGGCGGCGGGGTGACCCACTTCTTCTTTAGCGCTCACTGCCGAGATGCCTTCGTTGCTAAGAGCCATCCCGAGCGTGGGTCGCAGCCGGCGCCGGTAACTCCCGCAGCGCAGGGCTACACGTGCCCGATGCACCCGGAGGTGCGCCACGAGGGTCCGGGGTCCCGTCCCAAGTGCGGCATGGCGCTTGAGCCGGTTCATCCTGCGCCGACGACTGCACGCACGCAGTGGATTTGCCCAATGCATCCGCAGATTGTGCGGGATGGTCCCCGACCCTTGGTCGATTCGCAGCAATATTCGGCGCTCGTTACGGTGGTCATTCTGACCACGCTTGCGACGCCGCCCCTGCTCCGATGGCCATTGAGCAAGAGCGCCCTCGACCCTCGGGGCGTGGCGGCACCGAATGCACCGGCGAGTCCCGGGACCCGGTAACTTTCGGGGCGCGCCGTCACGGAAGATGACGTCGTCTGCCGGAGATCGGCGAGCGGGGCCGCCGTCGCGATGATCGTATGGAGCATCTCGTTGGTCCCACGCTACTAGGGGCTCCGAGGGTCACAGGAGTAGAACTCGGCGCAAGCGCGACGCCCGGCGTTCGTGCTGCCCATCGAAGACCGGCGACGCAATTGCTGCGCAAGATGCGCGTCGGCGCGATGCGCAGCGCTTGATCTGCAACGGTCCGCAAGGGTGTCAACGGCTCGTCGCGGATCGGTCGATGCAAGGCAGCAAGCCATGAAGACCTCCGACGCTCTTGGGAAGCTGATACGGGCTTGCGTGGATGACGAACGTACGCTGCGGCACGAGTGCAAGTTCGTGGACGCCAGCCGTGCCGAGACGCTCACGAGGTTGGCACGCGAGCGCGAGCAATTCGTGGCCGAACTCGAACGGCTCGGACAAGGCGTGCAGCCGCACGATGACTCGTGGACGGAGCTTTCGCGTGAAGTAGGGCGCGACATCTGGGTGACGGCAGCCGGTCGCAACAGTGGCGACGCCGTCACGACCTGCCGCCACTCGCGAGCCCGCACCGAGGCGCTCTACGACGAGGCCCTGCAAGACGCGTCCTGGCCCGACGAGATTCGGTCCGTGCTCGTGGCGCAGCGGTGTCGCCTCCACGACGAAACCGACGAGCTGAATCAGCTCCAATTCTGAGGGCTGGCGTGGCGCCAAGCGGCGAAGGCGCGACTCGTGCGCCGCGAGTGGTGGACGAAGCATCTCCGAAGCCAATCGTGCTGCAGTTTTATCCTCAAAGCTTGCTTCCGAGCTCCGCTGCCAGACGATGGAAGTCGCTCGCGCGCTCGATGTAGCGCATGGCGGGGCGCAGCGTCTTCGGGTCGATGAGCTCCCCGAAGGGTACGTAGTGAAGTTCGAATTGTCCCGCGACGCTCACCATGTATCCGTCGAGCCGCTTCTCCGTCAGCGCGTAGAAGGCACCGAGCCCGAGCTGGCTCCCCAGCATCACGTCGAACGCGTGCGGCGGCGAGCATCGCGCCTCGTAGCCGAGCTGCACGCCGGTGATTTTCTTCGCCTTGCCGGCGCGCTGCTCGTAGCGTCTCGCGGCAACCTCGGCGACGAGCTTGCCGATGTCGATTCGACCGAGCGACACGTGACCGTAGTCGTCACGCGGCACGTCGCGCAGGTGCTGCTCGGGAAGCATCTCAGAGAGGCCTTGCGATAAGACCACGGTGCCATAGAGTTTTCCTCTGTTCTCGCGCGCGAGGATGAGGTCGACGAGGCGGTCGGCGAGGCAATCCAGCGCGAGACGCGCTTCACCGTCCTCCTCAATCGCGAGGTCGCCGACGACATCCTCGACGCTGACGACGAGGTGCGCCTCTCCTGCGATGGCGACGCCGTATGCGAGCCATCCCGCGCTCCGTCCCATCGTCTCGGCGACGAAGTAGCTGCTCGTGGCCATGGCGTCGGCGCGAAGGTTGAGGAGTTCCTGCGCCAGGACGTGGACGGCGGTGAAGAAGCCGAAGGTGAAGTCGATGCCGCGGTAGTCGTTGTCGATCGTCTTCGGGACGTGTACGACGCGGACGTGCCTTGCGCCTTGCGGCAGGCGCCGCTGATACTCGTGGAGTAGGTTCGCGGTACGGAGCGTGTCGTCGCCTCCGATGGAGATCAGCGCGTCGACATCTAGCGAGACGAGCGCCTGATGAACGCGGCGGAGGCGCTCGGCCTTCTGTGGGTCATCGAGATCGTCGAGTGTCCGGATGGCTTTCCCGGAGTTCGCGCGACCAGTGCCGACGTAGACGCCTCGCGTGTTGCGGAGGCCGCGAAGGTCCCGGTCCGTGAAGACGTGATAGTCCTCGTCGAGCACGAGCGGCCGCGACGCCGAGTCGTACGCCAGGAGCCCGGCGTAGCCGTGGCGGATGCCGACGACGTCGTGGCCTGCGCGGAGAAACGCGGAAGCAGCTGCGCCGATGACGGCATTCGCGCCCGGGGCGGGGCCGCCCGAGAAGAGGATGGCGACACGGGGAAGACTCATCGACACGGCGGCTCTCTCGGTCGCGATGTCTTTGCATCAGGAGCGGGTTGGTGAAAGAGCACGGGTACGTCGAGCCACCTCACGTAGCACCGAGCACGCGTCACGCGGGCCAGGAGTGGCGCGTTGGCGGCGTCGACTCCGGGCCGGCACCTCCGGCCCAATAGACCGGACGCCCATAGTAGTCATAAAGCCGTACCTCGTACTCTCGATTGACGGCGGCGTCCACGTTCCACTCAGGGCCGCTCTTGATCGCCTGCCGAGACAGAATCGATGAAGACTTTCCTTTCGTCCCAACTGATGCGATTTGCCCAGTGCGGCGCGAGGAGGACCTTCTTGCCGAACCACCAGTTACTCGTGTCGACCACCAAGTAGCGGACTTCCCAGGTCTCGTCGTCGACGATGAAGTCATCGACGTGACCGATCGCTCCGTCGCTCCCCTGGATGTCGTATCCGCGGACCTCTTTGGCGCTACGCAAGTGCACGTCGCCTGACTTGTCGGAATTCTTGGCAGGGCTGTCGTTCCGCTGGGCGGCGGCAAGCAAGCTAGGGTAGCCTCCCATGGCCCAAATTCCTGAGTAACCCCAGTAATATGGATATCCGTAGTACGCGTGGTAGTCCAGCTCGTGCTGGCGGGAGACCGGTTTGTCCGTGTCGATGCTCGGGCTCTTCTCGATCTTGTCCATCGTCAACGCCACCTCGAAGCGATGGGTCGACCACTCCGCGCGGCGGAAGGATATGGGCGAGATGAGCACCCGGCGCTCGTTGAAGAAGGTACCCGTCTCGACGACCAGGTAGCGTACGACCCAACGCTCATCGTCCAGAAGGAAGTTCACCACGGTCCCGACGTCGCCGTCGGTGGCGCTCACCGCGTACCGCTCGAGGTTCTTCAGGCTTCGAAACATTGGCATGTCCTCTCGGGGCCCGCGGCGCGGCTTCAGCTCGCGGCAGCTCGAGTGCGCAATCCTGCACGAAGCGCGCCTTGGCGCGAGTACCCCCCCCAGTTGCATTCCCCGCTGCCTCCCTGCGATCTCGCGGCATGGGCTGTGCGTGCGAGACCCGGTGCAGGTTGCGCGACCGCCTGCGCCGGAGACCGGAGCCCAATGAACCCCATGCGACCGGGCATCGTCGCCGACCACGGTGGGTTCGCGCTCAAGGAGCAACTGCTCACCCGCCAGCATGCAGCAGGACACGAAACAATCGACTTCGGTGCCCGCGTCCTTGACTCCGAGGACGACTACCCCGATCTCGTGGTCCCGCTTGCCCGCGCAGGGGCAGGCGAAATCCAAAGGGGCATCGCAATTTGCGGCAGCGGGGTCGGCGCCGCGGTCTGTGCGAACAAGATCGCGGGCGTCCGCGCCGCGCTCGTCCACGATCTCTTCTCGCTCTTCTCGGCCCGGCAAGGTCCTGACCGAGCGCGCGGGATCTGCGATCCGAAAGCTGCGGGCGGCCAGCGTCAAATTCGGATCACCTGCGGCCGGCCTCCCCGCGGGGATGGCCATGCTGGTCGAGGCGCTCGGGCTCACCCGCACGGAACGCCAGATCGCCAAGCACGCTGAACCTCGCTGAGCCGCGGAGGCACTGAACATGACGACTCGCTCGCTTTCACCGGATCTCCTGCAAAAGACTCACGCGTACTGGCGCGCTGCCAACTACCTCTCGGTCGGCCAGATCTACCTCTACGACAATCCGGGTGGTCAACGTCGTCGACCTGATGAAGCTGCAGTCTCAGAGTGAGCACCCGCACGGTCTGAGCGACACGGACTACGACTCGCTCTTCACCAAGGACAAGCACATCATCTTTGCCTTCCACGGCTACCCCTCGCTCGTGCACCGGCTCACCTACCGCCGGACCAACCGCAACCTCCACGTTCGGGGATACAAGGAAGAGGGCACGATCACGACGGCCTTCGACATGAGGGTGCAGAACGACCTGGACCGCTTCCACCTCGTGCAAGACGTGGTGGACCGGACGGCCGACCTGGGCGCCAAGGGCGCGTACCTGAAGCAGATGGCCAAGGACAAGCTCATCGAACACAAGCTGTACATCGACAAGCACGGCCAGGACCTGCCGGAAGTCCGGAACTGGATGTGGAGGAACGCCCAATGAACACGTCCGACGTCTTGGGTATGACCGAAGGTCTCGACGGCCTGCGCGAACGCCGATGAGAACGTTCGCACGTGCAACCAAAACGAAGGCCGGGGCGAGGCTGGGACCGAAACCTGGCGCGAACGATGACTTGAAGTCGTTGGCTCTACCGGAAGTGGAGAAAAGATTGGGGTCGACGCCGGACGGCCTCACTCAAGCCGAGGCGCAGAAGCGGCTGATCCAGTACGGGCCCAACGAGATCGAGGAGAAGAAGACCAATCCACTGCTGAAGTTCCTGACGTACTTCTGGGGCCCGATTCCGTGGATGATCGAGGCGGCCGTGGTCCTCTCCGCGGTCGCCCGGCACTGGCCGGACTTTGGCATCATCCTCGTTCTGCTCTGTGCCAACGCCGTCGTCGGATTCTGGGAGGAGCGACAAGCCGGCAACGCGATCGCTGCTCTGAAGGCCAAACTGGCCATCAACGCCAGGGTGAAGCGTGACGGCAAATGGGTCACTCCGCCGGCGCGGGAGCTCGTACCGGGCGACGTGATACGCGTGCGCCTCGGGGACATCGTCCCGGCGGACGCGCGGTTGCTCGACGGGGACCCGGTCCAGGTGGATCAGTCCGCCCTGACGGGTGAGTCGCTGCCTACCGAGCGCAAGGCGGGCGATGCGGTGTTCTCGGGGTCCATCATCCGCCAGGGCGAGATCGGCGCGCTGGTCTACGCCACCGGCGACAAGACGTACTTCGGCAAGACCGCGCAGCTGGTGCAAGAGGCCCACACGGTCAGCCATTTTCAACGCGCGGTGCTGAAGATCGGCAACTACCTCATCATCCTGGCGGTGGCGCTGGTCGCCGTGATCATCACCTTCGCCATCCTCCGCGGCGACCGGATCCTCACCACGTTGCAGTTCGCCCTAGTGCTGACCGTGGCCGCGATCCCCGTGGCGATGCCGACCGTGCTGTCGGTGACGATGGCGGTCGGCGCCCGTCTTCTCGCCAAGAGGCAGGCGATCGTGAGCCGCCTGGTGGCCATCGAGGAGCTCGCAGGCGTCGACGTGCTTTGTGCCGACAAGACCGGGACCCTGACCCAGAACAAGCTGACGCTGGGCGATCCGTTCAGCGTGAACGATGTTCCGGCCGCGCAGGTCATCCTCGCGGCGGCGCTGGCGTCGCGCGCGGACGACAACGACACCATCGATCTGGCGGTGCTGGGGGGCCTGAAGGACGGCGACAGGGCGCTGCAGGGGTATCACGTGGACCACTTCCAGCCGTTCGATCCCGTGCACAAGCGCACCGAGGCCACCGTCAAGGCCCCGGACGGCAAGACGCTCAAGACGACGAAGGGCGCACCCCAGGTGATCTTGAAGCTTTCGGCGAATGCAGGCGCAGTGAAGCCCGCCGTCGACAAGGCGATCGCCGAGTTCGCGGCGCGCGGCTTTCGTTCGCTCGGCGTCGCGCAGGCCGAAGGCCAGGGGCAATGGCGGTTTCTCGGTGTGTTGCCGCTGTTCGACCCACCGCGCGAGGATGCCAAGGCCACCATCGCGACGGCGAGCCTGATGGGCGTGAAGGTCAAGATGGTCACGGGCGATCAGCTGGCCATCGCCGAGGAGACCGCGAAGAAGCTGGGAATGGGCGCCAACATCCTCGATGCGAGCGACCTTGGCGACGTCAAGCGCCAGGAGACCTCGCAGATGTCCGACACCATCGACGAAGCCGATGGCTTCGCCCAGGTGTTCCCCGAGCACAAGTTCCACATCGTCGACGTCCTTCAGAAGCGCGGGCACATCGTCGGCATGACGGGCGATGGGGTCAACGACGCCCCTGCGCTGAAGAAGGCCGACTGCGGCGTCGCCGTGTCGGGCGCGACGGACGCGGCGCGCGCCGCGGCCGCCATCGTTCTGATGACGCCCGGTCTGTCGGTCATCATCGACGCGATCAAGGAGAGCCGCAGGATCTTCCAGCGGATGAACAGCTACGCAATCTACCGCATCGCGGAAACGCTGCGCGTGCTGCTCTTCATGACACTGGCGATCCTGGTCTTCAACTTCTTCCCGCTGACGGCCGTAATGATCGTGATGCTGGCGTTGCTCAACGATGCCGCCATCCTTTCGATTGCTTATGACAAGGTGCACTACAAGGATCAGCCTGAAGCGTGGAACATGCGCGTGGTGCTCGGCATCGCGACGGTGTTGGGCGTCGTCGGGGTCGTGTCAGCGTTTGGCCTCTTCTATCTCGGTGAGCGGGTCTTCCGTCTCGACCGCGCGCACATCCAGACGCTGATGTACCTGAAGCTGTCGGTCGCGGGGCACCTGACGATCTTCCTCACGCGAACACGCGGCCCGTTCTGGTCCATACGCCCCGCGCGCGTTCTGTGGATGGCGGTGCTGGGCACACAAGCAGTGGCGACGCTGATCGCGGTATACGGGCTGTTCATGACGCCGCTCGGCTGGGGCTGGGCAGGGTTCGTGTGGGGCTATGCCGTTGTCTGGGCCCTCGTCAACGACCGCGTGAAGCTGGCAGCGTATTGGATTCTGGACCGAGCCGACAAGAGAGCCGCGCCGAAGCGCAAGGCGGAACCGAAGCCCGAGACCGAGGTGAACCTACGGCTGTCACGGGCGGCAAGGCACGAGGGAGGCTCGACGTGAAGTACCTCAATCGGTTCCGGGTGCACCCAGGCGACAAGGTTCGGCTGAAGGATATCGATCCCCGGTTCAAGGACCACCACGAGAGCCACAAGACGGCTGCCGAAGAAATCGAACGAGACCGCGAGAAGCTGCGCGCTCTCCAGGGGCTTCTCTACGCCGACGGGCGCTGCTCGCTCCTCATCTGCCTGCAGGGGCTGGATGCGGGTGGTAAGGACGGGACGATCAGCCAAATCCTGGGCGCCATGAACCCGCAGGGCTGTCGCGTGACGGGGTTCCGGCAGCCCTCGACCGAGGAGCAGGCGCATGACTTCCTGTGGCGCATTCATCGGGCGACGCCTGCGAGGGGGCAAGTGGCTATCTTCAATCGGTCTCACTACGAAGATGTGCTCGTCGTCCGTGTCCACAAGCTCGTTCCGCACGCGGTCTGGTCTCGCCGGTACGACCAGATCAACGAGTTCGAGAAGGAGCTCGTAGACAGCGACACACACATTCTCAAGTTCTACCTGCACATCTCCGAGGAAGAGCAGCTGAAACGGTTCGAGGATCGGCTCGACGATCCAATGAAGCAATGGAAGATCAGCGAGTCCGACTACAAGGAGCGAGAGTTCTGGGGCGACTACGTGACAGCCTATGAGGAGGCCCTGTCTCGCTGCAGCACACCACATGCGCCCTGGTTCGTCATCCCCTCCGATCACAAGTGGTTTCGCAACCTGGCGATTGCGCGGATCGTCGTGGAGCATCTGGAGGCACTGGACATGAAGCTCCCCACGCCATCGGTCGACCTGGCGCACATTCGCCGCGAATATCACGCGGCGAAGGCGGAGTAGGCGCGAAGTCGCGAGCCGTCGCAAAGACGTCGACGCGTCGCCGATGAGCAGAGCGAGACGCACGCGAGGGCCGGAACGGATCGTGCCCTCTGGCAGACTAGGGTTGCCACCCGGGCGGGCGCGCGGCGGCGGGGCCAGGAAGCGACCGTTCATAAGTGGCGAAATGCGAACTGGAACGGAGCGATGTGCGAATGATGAGCTCGTGGTGGCTTCTATGGGTCCTATTCATGTTCATGTTCATGGCGACGCCTGTCGGTTACGGGTGGGGCTGCCGGGGCTGGGGCCCCCCCTACCCGCGCTATATCCAGCGACGGCGAGCCGAACACGCGACCGCAGCAGGCACGGCACCGACGTTCAACCACCACGCCTGGGGCATCGGCGGCGACTTGCTTTGGGCGGTCCTCCTGATTGGGATTTTCTGGGCTGGTTGGGCGCTTCTCTGGCATTGAGGACGTCACTCCAGAACGGAGGTGAGACTTGTTCATGGCGGCGGACGCGCGTCCCCAATGAGCCCCGCGATGGGCAGCCGGGCGCCTCAGCCGGGTTGGCTCTTTAGACCGACGGACCGTGCGGCCGTAAGGGTGGAGGCGGTGAATGAAGCCCTTCCGAGCAAGGTGAAGTTCCGGGGCTTCGGAGGTGAGCGGGACGATGGCAGGAACGTCCGCGCGGCGATCGTCGAAGAGGACTCGCCGAAGGCCGACCTCGGTTCGCCCCTTGGCCCTCGAGGTCGCGGGCCGCGAGCTGTCCGACTGCGTCGCCCGACTGTATGTCCGTGCTCGATGCAGGGTCCTCGAACGTCCCGCGGCTGCGGCCATCGTCGGGCAGGCAGAGTCGATCGGCGCGGAGCTCGTCGTCGTCGGCGCACGAGGAAAGACCGGGCTGAGTCTGCTGCCACTCGGCAGTGTCGCGGAAAAGGTCGTGCGCACGGCTCCGTGCTCCGTTCTCGTGGCACGGTCAGTGTCGCCCGGGTGACGTGTGCACTCGCGGTCCGTTCGGCCTCCGGAACATCGGACCGACCGCGGCCCCGCGCGCACGCTCCGTCACAGGCCTCCGCAAAGGCTAGGCCCTACGAATCGCGTGCGACGGGCAAGGCTGCCAGTCGCCGCAGCGCGGTTCGGATTATGCAAGCGAAACACGAACATGCAAAAGACCAATAGTGCAGTGGCCATCTACGGTACCCATTCCCAAGCCGAGGAGGCTCTGCGCGCCCTCCAGAGCTCCGGCTTCGACATGAAGAAACTGTCGATCGTCGGGAAGGACTACCACTCGGAAGAGCACGTCATCGGCTTCTACAACGCGGGCGACCGCATGAAGTTCTGGGGCAAGCGGGGAGCCTTCTGGGGCACCTTCTGGGGCATGTTGTTCGGCTCCGCTCTCTTTCTCATCCCTGGCGTCGGGCACCTCGTGGTTCTTGGCCCCCTGGTGGGATGGATCGTCGGCGCCCTGGGCGAGGGCGCCGTAGTGGGGGGTCTGACGGCGCTCGGCGCGGGTCTCTACAGCATCGGTATCCCCAAGGACAGCATCGTCAGGTACGAGACCGCGCTCAAGGCCGATCAGTTCGTCGTCGTCGCGCACGGCACCGTGGACGACATGAACACGGCGAAGCGGATCCTCGAGAGGACGGGCCCCGTTTCGGTCGACGAGCATCGGGCATCCGGCGCCACGTGATCGCGCAACCCGCCTTGGGTCTGGAGCGCGCCGCGACGATCGTTCCCGCGAGCCGCATCACGATGTATCCACTTCGCTTCGAGCCGATCTACCAGCATCGGCTCTGGGGAGGCCGCCGCCTGGCGGAGGTGCTCCGCGCGCCACTGCCTCAGGGGCCCGTCGGCGAAGCATGGGTACTCAGCGATCGTGATGACCATGCGAGCCGCGTTTCCGATGGACCCCTCGAGGGGCGGACGCTCGGCCAGCTGATGGAGCAGTTTCCCGAGGCATTGCTGGGGAGGCTGGCGGGGCGCTCCGCCCGCTTCCCGCTGCTGCTCAAGTTCCTCGACGCGCAGGAGATGCTCTCGGTCCAGGTTCATCCCTCCGACGCTTATCCGGACCTTCTGCCGGCGGGTGAGACAGGAAAGACCGAAGCCTGGGTCGTCCTGAAGGCGGGGCCGAAGAGCCGCGTCTACGCGGGGCTGAAGCCCGGCACCACGGCGGTCGCCCTGCGGCGGGCGCTCGCCGACGGGCGACTGAACGACCACCTCGCGGGCTTCACTCCGAAGCCCGGCGATGGCGTCTTGCTGGCCGCCGGGACGGTGCATTCTCTGGGTGGCGGCGTCGTCGTCTTCGAGATCCAGCAGAACAGTGACGTCACGTTTCGCCTGTATGACTGGAACCACGTGGACGCGAAGACAGGTCAGCCGCGGGCTCTGCACGTGGAGCAGGCGCTTTCATGCATCGACTTCGCAGAAGGCCCCGTAAGTCCTGTGACACCATTGCTGGACGCAACGACGCCGGCGCGCGAGAGGCTGTTTCATTGCGAACACTTCTCGTTATGGCGCGTTCGCACACAAGATCCGTTCACCGTCGGCGCCGCGGGGGTGCCGCGCGTGCTCGTCTGCATCGATGGTGCGGGGCACGTCGAGCACGGTGGTGCGGCCTCTGCCGCCGGGCGAGGCGACGTCCTGCTCCTGCCGGCGATGCTCGGAGCGTGCGTCTTCCGGCCGACCGGCGCGGTGACCTTACTGGAGATCGAGCTACCGGAGTCCGCTGCGTCCGCGGGCGCGCCGGATGGACAACGTCGATGAAGCGGCTGATCGTGTTTGACCTGGACGGCACGTTGGCCAAGAGCAAGACGTCTCTCGATGCCGAAATGTCGTCCCTGATTTACGCTTTGCTCGGCATCGTCAGAGTGGCCGTGATCTCCGGTGGCGCCTGGCCGCAGTTCGAAGCGCAAGTGCTCGCCGAGCTTCCTCGCGACGAACGGCTGATGAGGATGTCTCTCCTGCCGACGTGCGGCACCAAGTTCTTCGCCTACGAGGGTGCCTGGCGAGAGCTCTATTCCGAGGATCTCTCCGCAGACGAGAAGGCGAAGATCGTCGGCGCTCTGAGAAAGTCTCTCGCGGAGGCAGACTTCAAGACCGAGCGGGTCTGGGGAGACGTGATCGAAGATCGCGGTAGCCAGGTCACCCTTTCCGCGCTCGGTCAGCAGGCCCCTTTGGACGCAAAAGCGGTGTGGGATCCGGACTTCGCCAAGCGCAAGAAGATCAAAGCCATCGTCGATACTCTCATCCCCGAGTTTTCAGTCCGCATGGGAGGCAAGACGTCCATCGATGTCACCAAACATGGGATCGACAAGGCCTACGGGCTGCGCAAGCTGCGCGACGTCCTCGGCATCGCGCTGAAGGAAATGCTCTTCGTAGGCGACGCCTTGTTCGTCGGCGGCAACGACCATCCCGCCAGGGAAGCTGGCGTCCAGTCCATCCAGGTCCGCGACCCCGGCGAGACCAAGCGGGTGATCGAGACGCTGCTCGCCTGCCTGGAGCATTCCGAAGGCGCGACGGGGGCATGAGATGGATGAACTGCGGCTACGTCGCTTGAAGATGCTGATGGAGCCGGAGCCCGGCAATCCTCGGGAGGTCGAGGGCGTCCTGAATCCGGCTGCGGCTCGCGGTCCGGATGGCGCGCTGTACCTCTTTCCGCGGCTCGTCGCGCGGCACAACTACTCACGCATCGGTATCGCGCGCGTCCGGTTCGACGATGCAGGCGATCCCGCGAGCATCGAACGGCTCGGCGTCGCACTCGAACCGGAGGCCGACTACGAGCGAAGGCCCGACGGCGGCGGTGGCTGCGAAGACCCTCGCATCACGTTTGTCGAACCCATCCATCGCTACGTCATGACCTACACGGCGTTCTCCGCCAGAGGACCGCGGATTGCTCTGGCCGAGTCGGAGGATCTCGTCCACTGGCAGCGTCTCGGGCTCGCGACGTTTGCTCCGTACCGCGGCGTTGCGTTCGATGACGTAGACAACAAGGATGCGAGCCTTTTCCCCGTCGCCATTCCCAACCCGTCGGGCCATCCGCAACTGGCGATGCTTCACCGGCCGCTCTTCCCGGGCACCCGTCCGGAGGAAACCGCCTGCCAACCGACGACTCGCGAGGTCGACCCTGATCGCGAAAGCATCTGGATTTCGTACTGCTCGACGGGCTTCGAAATGGGCGAGCACGAGCGCTTCGGCCGGTTCACCTCTCACCACCGGCTAGCGAGCCCGGTGTCGCCCTGGGAATGCCTCAAGATCGGCGGTGGCGCTCCGCCGCTTCTGACGCGCCATGGCTGGCTTTTTGTCTACCACGGTGTGAGCGCGCCGGAGGAGCCGGTGGCCGGCGGCCGGCGCCTGCGTTACTCGACCGGCGTGATGATCCTCTCGAAGGAGCATCCGCAGGTCATCCGCTATCGATCCCGGAAGCCGTTGCTGACGCCCGGGCTGCCGGAGGAATGCCGGGGAACCGTCGCCGACGTCGTCTTTCCCAGCGGAATCGACCGGCGAGACGACCTCGGCGCACCGAACCGTTTCGACGTCTACTACGGGATGGCCGACGACCGCATCGGGGTGGCACGACTCGACCTGCCGGCCCATCTGCCCCCCGAAGAGGCCCTTGCCGACGAGAAACCATGAGCCGGACATCGTTCACGGGATGGATGCATCCTTGTGCGCCGGCGACTATTCGTTGGCCGGCTCGCGGACATGAGCAGGGCTGCGCCCTGCGGCACAGCCGACGACGTCCCTGGAAAACGGGGTGATCGAGTCGGCGCGCACAGCGCACTCCCCGCCGAGGGTCACTTGCCGGGGCGCGTGCCCCGCTCGCGGGCCCAGTATCGCGCGTCGAACTCTTCCTTCGAGATCTGAATGTCCCCACCGGCCATGTTCTTGACGTACGTGATCGGGCCGCCCTGCCGCTTCTGCAGGCGCACGGTCGTGGTCTTGATCTCCGCCAGGGACTCTGGGTGGTCGTCGAACCACTCCTCGTACGCCAGCTTCAGGTAGTTCGGAGTGTCGTCGAGCATGCTCCCAAGGTTGGGCCGCCACTCCGTGGCGTCAAACCCGTATTCCTCTTTTGACTGATTTTGACTGAAAAGCCGCGCTTCTACTACCGCTTCGAGGGCGTCCCCCACCGATGGCATTCGCAAAGTACCGGTCGGGTCGACGGAAAACGCGAAAGTTCAAGGCAACGCGTCTCCTGCTGCGGGATCCGCGAACCACCCGTGAGCCTCATCGCTCCGGAACCTGCATCGGTCCCTCCGCAGGCTCCTCGCCCGAAGACGAATCCACACCGGCCGATGCGGCCGAATAGGCGCCCCTCTTCGCAGGTGGGTGCTCGAGATTCGGCGCTCCGAGGTCTCCTTCACTCACGCCGATCTGTGCGTCGAGCTCGCGCATGCGAGAGGCTTGCCGCGAGGACTCGCTGTCGAGCACCGCGCCGGAGATGACTCCCGCAACCCCCCCTATAACGGCGCCCGCCGCGATCCCCGGCGGCCCTGCTGCCGACCCGAGAGCGGCGCCAGCGAGTGCCCCCGCGGCGGCGCCTTCGGCCTCGTGGGCGATACGCTGTCCGCCCGTCTTGCTCTTTTTCCACTTCATCACGACCTCCAAGAGGCTACGCAATAGCTGTGCCGTGCTTCAGTCTCGACGCGATCATCCCTGTGGTCAGCTGCCGAGTTGCACATCGACGCGACGGTCGTGTGCCCACCCAACCTCGTCCTGACCGGTCGCATCCATGGCGCCGCGTGAAGTGGTCACCATCCGCGAGGCCTGGACGCCCCGGCGGCCGATATATCCGTCGACCGAATCGGCCCGGTGCTGGCCGAGGGTCATGTTGTACTCGGACGGGCCGCGGGGGTCCGCGTGACCGACGAGGTGCATGGAGCGCCCAGCGAGGGGACCGGTGGTGAAGCACCGCGCGACCGCGTCGAGCGGTTTGATGTCGGTCGACTCGATGGACGCCGAGTCGAACGCGAAGAACGCATCCTCGTTGGGAATGCCGCACGCGGCTCGGATTTCATCGGAGATGGCGATGGTGCCGCGGGTCGGCTCCGGGGCTTGCACCTCGGCCGCGGGTGGCGTCGCCGCCGCCATCGTCGACGGAGCTTTGGCGACTGGCGGTCTTGCGGCCGCGCACGCGCTGACAAGGAGCAGTGGTGCGATCGAAAGAACGAGCGCGGACGAACGTGATGCAGACGACTTCGACTTCATGGTGGCAACCTCCGGGGAGTCCATGGCCACTCCTTGACCGAGGCTTGAGCAAGTCGGGGGCCAACGCCGAGCGCCTCGAAGTGGAGCGTTGCGCCCGCGAGTCCGGGGGTTTCGACGGTTGCAGGACACGCCATGTCGCAGAATGCGACGCCGGATTGGAGTGCATGTTCCCACCCTTTCTCGCGGCGCGAGGGCCGCGTCGAGGCACGCAAGGTGCACTCCAGACCCCCCATGATGGCCGATACCCCCAGAGACCTGATGGATTCGCGCGCAATCACGGCCGGCGAATGCGAGGCGATGTCTCCGAAAGAACGTGCTGTTCCGGCGGCAGTCGAGCCGACGGCCGGCGCACCCTTGGAGGCTCCCTGGAGAACCAGCGCTCGCAGCCTCGTCGAGCCTCGCAGCCGCCCCTTTCGCATTCTGGTCGCCGAGGATGATGCCGAGATGCGATGCGTCGTCGCCGATACGCTTCGCGAGGACGGCTACGACGTCGTGGAACTGGCCGATGGCGGCCGACTCCTCGTGGATATCGCGGCCCGCATGAAGGAGGGAGCCGACGTGGACGCCGTTGACCTCATCGTGTCCGACGTTCGCATGCCCATCTGCACCGGGCTGCAGATCCTCGATGTGCTCCGCCAGGCGCATTGGCACACGCCGGTCATCCTGATGACCGCATTCGGCGACAGAGCGACGCGGAAGCACGCCGAGGATCTCCTGGCGATCCTCTTCGACAAACCGTTCGACATGGACGACCTGCGCACCGCCGTCGCGAACCTCTTGCCGCGCGATCGGCCGGCGTTATGAGCGAAACCCGCGAAATCGTGAAAGCAGCAAGCGCCGCATTCCCGTCATTCTTTCCGCGGCGACCATCGTTCTAGCTTTCGATAAAGCGTCGCCCGATCGAGCCCGAGGATCTGCGCCGCCTGGCGCTTGTTGCCGCCCACCGCCTCCATGACGCGTTCGATGTAGCGGCGCTCCACCTCGGCCAGGGGCACGAGCTCGGAGGGATCATTTGCGGCCACGAGCACGTGCGACGCGCGGTAGTCGCGGACCTGGGGGGGAAGATCCTCGACGATCACCTCGTCGAAGCGCGCGAGGGCCACGGCGCGCTCCATGCAATTGCGGAGCTCGCGGATGTTTCCGGGCCACGCATAGGCGAGCATCCGTTCCGCGACCGGTGACGAGATGCGCTGCACGGGCTTTCCGTGCTGACGGGCGAACTGCTCGAGGAACGTCTGTGCGAGCAGCAGCACGTCTGTGCCCCGCGCACGGAGCGGCGGCATCGTGAGCTCCACGACATTGATCCGGTAGTAGAGGTCCTCCCGGAAGGTTCCCTCCTCGACGCTTGCCAGGAGATCGCGATGCGTCGCGGTGACCAGGCGCACGTCGAACGGGACCTCCTGGTGCCCGCCGATCGGGCGCACCGTCCGCGCCTCGAGGGCCCGGAGGAGCTTCGCCTGCATCTCCAGGGGCATCTCGCCGACTTCGTCGAGCAAGAGCGTACCCTTGTCTGCCTGAACGAAGAGCCCCTTGCGGTCGTTTCGCGCATCGGTGAAGGCGCCACGCACGTGTCCGAAGAGCTCACTCTCGAGGAGGTTGGCCGGCACGGCCGCGCAGTTGATGGTCACCATCGGCGCGTCACAACGACGGCTCCGGCGGTGAATGGCGCGCGCCGCCAGCTCCTTTCCCGTGCCCGTCTCGCCGGTGATGAGCGCGGTGGCGTCCGTCTCGGCGATCCGATCGAGGAGGGCGTATACAGCCTTCATCGCCGCGCTCGTTCCGACGAGCTCCTTGAATCGTCTCGACTCCTCGGCCGCTCCCCGCAGCCGCTTGACCTCTTCGCGAAGGAGCCTGTGCTGCGCGGCACGTTCCACCGCGATGGCGAGCTGTTCCATCTCGAAGGGCTTCGTCAAGAAATCGAACGCGCCGGCTCGCAGCGTGGCGATCGCCGTCTCCATGCTCCCGAATGCCGTCACGACGATGACAGGCACGTCCGGGCGGTTGGTGACGACGCGATCGCAGAGGTCGACGCCGCTCATCCCGCGCATGTTCAGGTCGGTGACGACGACGTCGAAGTCTCCTTCCGTCACCATCACGAAGGCCGCGTCGGCACTCGAGAGGACCGTGACGTCGAGGTGCCGCGCGGTGAGCTCCTCGGCCATCGTTTCGGCCATCGCCTTCTCATCGTCGACGACGAGGACGCGCGTCATGCGCGCCCCCTCTCGGGGAGCCAGACCTTGAAGATGCTCCCCTCCCCAACGCGACTGGCGACGTCGATCCAACCGCCGTGATCCTTCACGATGCCGTACGCCACGGAAAGGCCCAACCCCGTACCCTCGCCCACGTCTTTGGTGGTGAAGAACGGTTCGAAGATCCGCGGAAGCGCCTCAGAGGCGATCCCGGTCCCCTCATCGCGCACCTCGATGCACAGGCAAGCCTGCTCGCTGCGCCCGTCCTCCGCCGGAGGCATGGCCCGCCCTTGGCGCAGGGCAATCGAGACCGCCTTTCCAGACCCGGTCGCGTGGACCGCGTTCATCACGAGATTGAGGACGACCTGCGTCATCTGTTCCGGATCGATACGGCTCTGAAGGGGCTCCGAGCTTCCCGTGACCGCCAGGGACACCCCGCTCTTGCGCGCGATGGGCTCGAGAAGCGTCACAGCGCGATCGACCAAGGCGCGAACGTCCACGTCGGCTGGCTGCAGCTCGCCCTTGCGCGCGAAATCGAGGAGCTGTCGGATGAGCTTCGTCATACGCGCGACCTGTTCGACGATGATGCGGGCCTTCTCGCTCACGTCGGTCCCGCCCAGGGTGCCGCTTGCCATCTGCCTGGCACGGGCCTGGACGACATTGAGCGGCGTCCCGAGCTCGTGCGCCAACCCGGCCGCGAGCCGTCCGACGGTGGCGAGCCGGTCTGCGTGCCGCAGCTGCGAGAGCGCGTGCATCTTCGCCTCAGTCTGCGCTCGCTCGCTCTCACGCGCATCGCGGAGACGCTCGCACATTCTGTTCATTTCGTGACCGAGCTCGGCGATCTCGTCGCGGCGGCTTATCGCGATGCGATACGAGAGGTCTCCTCCCCCGATGCGCCGGGCCTGCGCCACGAGCGCCGCCAGAGGTCGCCCGACGAGTGCAAGGCCGAGAAACGAGGTCACGAACCCCGAGGCCACGGCGATGAGTAGCGCCGTGAGACCCGCGCTGCGCAACACCTCGGCGCGGACCGCGGAGTGACCGGCGAGCGACTGCGACACTTCGATCGCCGTTATTGGCGCTGCCGCGAGGTGCACGCGAACGTACGTGAAGATCCGGCCCGTTTGCTTGAACGTTCGATCCACCACGATGACGTCTTGATCATCTTCGAGGCCTGCCAGCCGAGGCGCGGCTACGCGCGGACGCTCCCCCTCGGGCGCGACCGGGTCGAGCGAGATCAACCGAACATCGACGCTGCGCAGGCGCTGGCGTGCCTCGTCGACGAGTTCGAGCGCACGGGCTTCTCCGTCGTGCAGCCACACGTCGCGAATCGCAGGGCGAAGGGCATGCGCTGTGGCCGCCTCGTGCTCGACGATGTCCGACTCCGAGCGGGCCAGCTCGCTGCGTACCGCCAGAGTCGCGTAACCCATCACGGCGACGATGATGCACGCTAGCAGGGCGAGGGTGAACTTGCTGGCGATGGTCATGATGACTCCGGCGTGAAGGTGAACGCACGCTCCGTGCATACCATGTGGCCCCTGCTGTTCACGGCATGGCCGGCTCGATCCCGTCGCGGGCAATGACACCCCGCACGACATCAAGTGGCGAGATCACGGGCCCTTGGGGGCGCCGGCGGCACCCTGCGTCGAGTCCCGATAGAGCTGCGTCACCTCCGCTTCGTCCAGGAACCCGACGACGCGCCCGTCGTCGTTCACCACGACGATCTCTCGGACGCCGTGCAGCAACAAGAGCTCGACCGCAGCGTTCACGTCGTCCCCCTCGCCCACGACGATGGGCGGCATCATCAGGTCTTCGGCGATCGTGATGTTGGCGAGTTCGGGCTCCCGCATCACGGTCCTCAAGACCTCGGTCGTAATGACACCGACGACGTTCTTATCCGTCGATAGTACCGGAAAAACGTCCTGCCAGCCGCCTGCGGCCACGCGCTGGACGACCTCCACCGCGGGCGTGTTGCGCTCGAAGACGACGAACGGACGATCTTTGACCGTGACGTCACCGACGCGGACATCGTGGAGGACATCGGTGAAGAGCTCGTCGCGGTGCGCTGGTGACTCGCGCCACGACGGCCTCTGCGCGTGGTAGAGGGAACGGCTGCGCAGGGCAATGAAGCTGATACCGGTGGCCAGCATCAGCGGGACGAGCAGGTCGTAGCTGCCCGCCAGCTCGCAAACCATGACGAGCGATGCGATCGGTACGTGGGCGAGACCGCCGTAGAGCGTGCCCATGCCCACGAGCGCAAACGCGCCCGGGTCGATTCGCGGATCGTGCAAGAGAAGCTGGGCCGCACGCCCGAACGCGCCACCGAAGATCCCCCCGATGACGAGCGATGGGCCGAAGTCGCCGGCGCTCCCGCCAGACCCCACGGTCAAAGAGGTCGCGATGATCTTGGCGAGTCCGAGCAATAGCAGCAACTCGATGCCGAGCCAGCCCGCAGGAAACCATCGAGCTCCGGTGATCCCGACCTGCGCCGCGCCATAGCCACCCCCGAGGATGCCGAGCCCCATGCCTTCGTGCCCGAGCTGCGGGCCCACGAGCGCGATCACGGGAACGGATGCAGCGCCGAGCAAGAGACCGCCGACCGCCGGCTTGGCCCAGTCCGGACCGGGGAAACGCGCCGTCGCGCGCTGCACTCCGCGAAGAGACGCGAGAAACACGGACGCGACGAGCGAGATGACTACGGCCAGCAGCGCGTAGAGCGGGAGGTGTATCGGAAAGAACGGATACTTCGCCGCGTGGGCGAAGAGCGTCGATTCTCCGAAGATCGATACGAATACCGAGTAGGCGACGACGCTCGCGAGCACCGATGGGATGAGAGCCTCGGTCTCGAAGTCGTCGCGATGGAGAACCTCGACGGCGAGAAGGGCTGCGCCGAGCGGAGTCCGGAAAACGGCCGCCATGCCGGCCGCGGTGCCGGCCACGAGGAGGATGCGGCGCTCCCGGTCGGTGACGCGCAGATAGCTCCCGATGATCGAACCGATGGCGCCCCCCATCTGCATCGTCGGGCCCTCGCGGCCGCCGGACCCGCCGAAGCCGAGCGTGAGAATCGAGGCCAGACCCTTGAGGAGCGGCACACGGCGCCGGACATACCCGCGCCGCGAGTGGAACGCCTCGATGATGACGTCGGCTCCCCCGCCCCGCGTCTCGGGCGCGTACCGCGACAATAGGCCGGCTCCGAGCGCTCCGAGCGCCGGCATCAGGCAGACGAGCCACGGCCGGAACGGCGTCACCGCGACCTCGCCGGTAATGCGCTCGCCCGCCGCGCGCAGCGGCACGTATCCGCACAGTCGTTCGAGCACGAGCTGCTGAACCAGCTCGACGCCGGCGAAGAAGAGCGACCCGATGACTCCTGCGGCGACCCCGACGAGGGCGGCGCGGAGCAGCGCGCGCCCGAGCAGCTGCATTGGAATCGGACTGCGAGCCGCCAGGACAGCCCGCGTCAGCACGGTCCGCATGCGGGTGGCGTCGCGACTGGGGGGCTGGCTTTCCGTTGGCGACGTCATCGGCGAAGAACCCCGGCCGCCGGGGAGGGGAAGCTATCCCCCGGAACGTCATGGATGCAACGGGAGCCTCGGAATCCGGCGCTCCCGTCGAAGTCCGTTGCCCATCCGCAGATCGCGGCGTGCCCAACAATGCGCAGGATCAATGCGGCTGCTTGCGCGGCGCTCAAGGCGCGAGCCTGACGTGCGCGTCGACGATGAGATCGTAGGCCGCCGCGAGAAAGAGGCAGGGATCGGCGACCGACTCCGGAGGACCGCCGGGCGCTGCCGCGGTGAAGTCGCGCTGAGAGCTCCAGTAGCGACGCTGGGCGGATGGACGGGACCGGCCTGGACATGTGCGGGGAGAGCCGCGCGGCGGAACGCGTCAGGGATTGACAGACGGCGCTGGCGACGCTGGGCCAATGGTCTTCATGTAGTCGTCGATGACCCTTCGAACGTTGTCGTCCTTTGGAATGACGGCGATCTCGATGCGACGGTTCTCCTGGTAGGCCGCTTCGGTCTTGGCAGGGTTGATCGGGCGAAACTTCGAATAAGCTCCCGCGGAGAAGTAACTTCCGTACGAGTCGGCGAGCGTCGTGTTCGCCTCGAAGAGGTAATCGAGGACCGCCGTCGCACGCTTGGCCGACAGGTCCCAGTTGAGCGAGGCCGAGCCCCGCTCATCGGTGTGTCCCTGAATGACGATCGTGTCGATGTTGGTTCGGACGTCCGCGTCGGCCAGGACGTTGCCCAGGGCCTTCGCGAGCGTGTCCAGCAGTGGCTTTGCGTCCTTCTTGAGATTGTAGGAGTTGTACTCGAACACCAAACTTTCGTTGATGACGATGTTGCCGTTATCGCCGATCGTCACGACGTCCGCGCCCCCGTCGTGGGTTGGGCCGAGCTGCGCTTCGATGGCAGCTTTCACCTTGTTCAGCACCCCTACGCGCAGCACGGCGATGCTCTGCAGCTGGGAACGCAGCGTGTCGAGCTGCTGGTCGCTCTCGGCGATCACCGCCTGCTGGTCGTGGAGTTTCGCCAGGGACGCCGCGAGCGCGACCCTCCCAGCCTGGAGGTCCCCGTGCAGGGCCCGCAGCTGTTGCTCGGAGGCATCGATCTGACGCTGAAATTCCTGTAGGCGCTTGCTGCTGGTCAGGCTCCGTACGTACGTGAGCAGGACCAGCACGAAGAGGATGAGCGACAACGTCGACATGACGTCGGTGAACGCAGGCCAGATCTCTCGCGTGCCCTCATGGTCCGACAGAAGGCGGCGCCGGTTTCGCACGGTTCTCCCTTTCAGCGCCCGTCGCCGGACTTGAGCCCGACGACCAGGTGGACTTCTCGGAGATCCTTCGTACTCGCCGCGAAGCGGTGCAGCGCCGACTCGAATCTCACCACGGCGCCCTCGAGCCGGGCCACGGACTCGCCGAAGCCCGCGACGGCGGCCGCCGTATCGGTGCGGGCCGCCGCCGGCGCCGGCAGCAGTCGATCGAGGTACGTTTCGATCTGGATCATCAGCGCCGTGCGGCGATCGGTGACGTTGGACACGACGCCAAGCACGGTCAACACCACAGCAGACAGGATCCCGGCGAGGGAGTTGGAGAACGCCACCGCCATCCCGGCCAGCGCGTCGGTCAGCCCATGGGTGACGGCCTGGGTGACGTCGGCCACGGCGCCGGTGTCGGTGGACACCATGTGCACGAGTTTGCCGATGGACACGGTCAGCCCATAGAACGTGCCCAGCAAGCCCAAGATGATGACCAGCCCCGTCGCCGCCCGCACGAAGCGTTCGGCGAGCAGCAGCGACTTAAGCTCCCCCTGGAAATTTTCCTCGATGATCGCCTGTGTGTTGCGTTCACCGGAGCGGCGCGCGGCCTCTAGCGTCTCCCGAACGATGTGACTGAGGACCGGGTGGGAGAAATGCGGGTTTGGATCCGCGTTCTGACGGAAGTCGCGCTCCAGCGCCGCGTAGCGGGCGCGGAGAAACCCGTGGGCGGCCACGCCGGCGAGCAAGCACGAAGCGGTCGTCGCCAGGATGATGCGACCGACGGAGTCGACGAGCGACAGGCCGTCGAGAATCGGGATGGGCATGCGACAGGTCTCCTGCGTTTCAAGGCGGCCCCATGACAGAGTCCCCGGCCATGCGACCTATTCCCGTGCCCACCCTGGGGCCGGGCGACGATCGCTCGGCGGCGAGTCAGCTGCCGAGCTGCACATCGACGCGCCGGTCGTGCGCCCATCCGGACTCGTCTTGGCCGGTGGCATCCATCGCGCCCCGCGAGGTCGTGACCACCCGCGAGGGCTGGACGCCGTGCCGGCCGATGTACCCGTCGACCGAATCAGCACGGCGTTGCCCGAGAGCCATGTTGTAGTCGGACGCACCACGCGGGTCTGAGTGGCCGATCAGGCGCATCGGACGCCCGGCGAGCGGGCCGGTGGTGAAGCACCGAGCCACGGCGTCGAGCGGCTTGATGTCGGTTCTCTCGATGGAAGCCGAGTCGAAGGCGAAGAGCGCGTCGGACGCGGGGATCCCGCACGCAGTCCGGATGTCGTCGGAGATCGCGATCGTGCCGGTCGTTGGCTCCGGCGTGGACCGGACGCCCGGTGGGGGCGCGTTGGCCATCGTCGGCGTCGGCGGGGCTTCGGCGACGGGCGGCTTCGCAGCGCCGCACGCGGCGACCAGGAGCAGCGGAGCGATCGAAACCGCGAGCGCGGACGAACGCGGCGATAGCGAGATCGAATTCATGGTCAGGGCCTCCCGAGATGGTAGAGCCCCTTGAGCAAGCCGAGGGCCAACGCGAAGTGCCTCGAAGTCGAGGGTCACGACGGAGATCCCGCGGTCTGCCGCGTTGCACGATGCAGCATGTCGCAGAATGCGACGCTGCGTGGCAGCGCGATCCGGCGTCCACCGCGCGCCGCGGGAGCCGCACCAAGGGCACGTATGGTGCAATCCACGTTTCGTCATGGTGGAGCCCCGACCGTTTCGCATTCTGGTCGCGGAGGACGACAGCGAGATGCGCCGCATCGTGGCCGACGCCCTTCGCGGCGACGGCTACGATGTGGTCGAACTGGTCGACGGCGGCAGACTCCTCGTGGACATTGCCGCACGCATGAAGGCGCACGAGTCAGTCGACCTCGTCGTCTCCGACATCCGCATGCCCGTCTGCACGGGGCTCCAGATCCTCGAGGTGCTCCGCCTATCGCATTGGCACACCCCCGTCATCCTTATGACGGCCTTCGGCGACGAGGCGACCCGAAAACGTGCCGCGAGCCTCATGGCCGTGCTCTTCGACAAGCCGTTCGATCTGGACGACCTACGTGCCGCGGTCGCGAACCTATTGCCGAGCAATCAATCCGTGCTCTGAGCGGAGGTGTCCGTCACTCTTTTCCTCGGCGCTCAGCGCTCAAGCTTTCGCGGATGTTTCCGTGCCACGCATGGCTGCGATCCGCATGCATGACCGCCGATTTGCGCTTGGCGGCAGGGCTTCCGTCGCATACTCCGGCCGTGTGGTCGACGTCGGATCCCGTCTCCCGGCTCGGCCTGTCCGTCGCGATTATCCTCATCGCGGCGAAAGTCGGAGGCGACCTTGCGGCGCGCGCCAAGCAGCCGTCGGTCCTCGGCGAGCTGGTCGCCGGGATCCTGCTCGGCAGCCTGCCGCTCTCGTTCTTCCATGAGCTCCGGACCGACGCCGGCGTCGACATGCTGGCGCGCCTCGGGGTCTTGGTACTCCTGTTCGAGGTCGGACTCGATTCGACGGTGCGTGACGTCGTTCGCGTCGGCATCCCGTCCATGCGGGTCGCCATTCTCGGGACCGTCGGCACGTTGCTGTTCGGGTGGGTCGCCTGCCGGCTCGTGGCCCCCGGCTCGGGTACCCTCGTGCAGCTGTTCATGGCCGCCGCGATCACTGCGACGAGCGTCGGAATCAGCGCCCGGGTTCTCAAGGACGCCGGCGCTTCGCACCAACCGGAGGCCCACACCATCCTGGGCGCCGCCGTGCTCGACGACGTCCTTGGCCTCGTCGTTCTGGCTATCGTCAGCAGCGCGATCGACCGGCGAGGCGTTGGCGGCGTGAACCCGTGGAGCATGGCGCTCCTCATCGCCAAGACCGTCGCCTTCCTCGCGGTCGCCCTGGTGGCCGGAACACGGCTGTCGCCCGCGGTCTTCCGCTTCAGTGCCGGCTTGCGCGGTGGAGGAGCGCTGGTCGCGGCGGGCCTGGCGCTCTGCTTCGTGTTGGCCTGGTCGGCGGACGCGATGGGGCTCGCGCCGATCGTGGGTGCCTTCGCGGCCGGGCTGGTCCTCGAGGATTCGCACTCCGCCCGATTCGTCGCGCGCGGCGAGCGGTCGCTGCGAGAGCGCATGGAGCCGATTCTCGTCTTGGCTCGTCCCCATCTTCTTCGTTCTGTTGGGGATGCGAGCCGACTTCAGCGCGTTCTACGACGGCCCGACGCTGTTGCTGGTCGTAGCCCTCGCAGTCGCCGCGTGCGCCGGCAAGCTCACGTGTGCTCTCGGGGCCTCGCGGGGGACGGACCGCCTTGCCGTCGCGATGGGAATGTTGCCACGCGGAGAGGTCAGCCTCGTTTTCGCGAACCTAGGCATCACGCTCCATACTGCCGGCCAACCCCTGCTCGATTCGCGGCAGTACTCGGCTCTTGTAACGGTCGTCGTGCTGACCACGCTCGCCACGCCGCCCCTACTCCGGTGGCGGTTGAGCCGGAGCGTCATCGACCCGCTGGGCGTGGCGGCACCGAATGCTCAGACGCGTCCTGGGACCCGGTGACCTTCGGGGGCCGCGGCGTCACGGAGCCGGGCTCCGGCTCGCTTTGCTTCCTTCGGCGGTCTTCTGGCGGACCACCGTTCGGCTTGATTGGCTCTGCAAAACGAACGACGACCAGCCGCATCCGTTTTTCCTGCGGAATGTTCTGCTCAGGTGCCCTGTTTGACCGGCACCGAGAGGGATCCCTGGTGTCTCGGTACCGCCCCCGCCCGCACGTGCGCGTGCGCGCGGGGGCGTCCCTTCCGTCGTCCCAACGTGAGTCGCAAGCTCGGCGACGACCGCGTCGAGGAGCTGATTCGCTTGACGCTCATGCCGTGCGTTTCAGCTCCGACCGCCACCGATTCACGGCATAGGGTGTGCCTCGAGCATGGCCCAGCCGACGTTAGCGTCGCCTGGGTCGTGGCCACCGCCTTGCTTCGTGCATAACGTCACCTCGACCCCGTCTTCGCACTGCGAGTAGCTGGAACAACCGTTCGAATCCGGTGCGCTCGGCGAGCCCGTACACCCGTCGAGCTGCGCCCACTTCTGAAACGTGCCTTGTGCACCCAGAAAGTGCACGGTGACGTCCAGCCCATTGGGCGACATGGAGGCGCCGCCGTCATAAGGCACGAGCGGATTGGCCGTGCCCCGGAACGAGATCTCCGTGATCGGGCGGGTCGGATTGCAAGGCTCCTCGGAGGCCTCGAGGAGGTCGAACGCCGCGGGCGCGATCGCCGCAAAGAGGTCCGCTGCGTTGCAACCTAGGTAGTGCGACATGCCGCCGCCCATCGAATAGCCGACCGCATAGACCCGTTTTGGATCGACGCAGATCGCGGTCTCTACGGCCTGGACCAGGGCCCTCGAGAAGCCCAGATCGTCGACCGTTCGCGATGTCGTACAACACGGTCCGATGTTCCACGCATCGTCGATTCCTTGCGGAAACACCGTGGCGAAGCCTTCCGTGTCGCCCAGAGTCGAGTATCCGGAGATCCCCTCCTCCGCCGAATCGGTCGAGCCGAGAGAATGGTAGTCGACGACGAGCGGGATCGGCGTGGCCCCCGTGTACCCGGTGGGTACGTGCAGGATGTAGCTTCGCATCGTGCCGCCGACCTGCAGCGACGCGGTCGAGTCTCCCGGTTTCAGAGCTGCGGTCGGGCAGGTGACGACGGTCGGCCCGCCATCCAGGGTGGCGCCCGTCGATGCGTCCGCCTCCTCGCGGGGAACGGCGGAGTCCGCCCCGGCAACCGGCGTGCCCGCGTCGTCGTCCAGTGGCTCGCTAGCGCCTGCGCGGCCATAGTCGGGCGGGCTCGAGGTCCCATCCCGAGAGGCGACGGCGGCATCGTCCGGGCTGACCCCAGGGGTCTGACCACCGCAGGCCGACGCAAGCGCCAGAGAGCAGCTGGTTGCAAGGGCGCCTCGGATGAAGATCGCTCGGGTTGTCACGGCAGCTCCTTCGACCTTGCGGTCCACCGCTCAGAAGTTCTTCGACATCGCGATCCAGGGGGAGGCGCAGAGCCCGCAACTGGCTCCCAGGAACATCGGCTTCTGGGTGGTGTCACCCATCAGGTACCAGCGTAGCCACGCGGTGAAAGCCCCGAAGTCGGACTCCCAACCGAACGCATGGGATCCCGGATCGCCTGGACTGGTATTCTGACCATAAAAGACGGGCACCTTGGTGACCGCGTAGTCACCCGCGCAGTTGGGCGCCGCGAGGTCGCCCGACGTGAGACCATTATCGCTCCCCGATTCGGTCTTCCCGCAAAGGTACAGCGTCGAACCGTGCAAGTTGGCGACGGCCGCGTGCGCCGAATCCATCGTGCCACCCGAGATGTGGATGGTCGTCGTGAGTCGCGTGTCGGCGGCGTTCGCGAATACGGCAATCGATCCTAGGGAGTGGCCACCGGCGGCGATCTTCGTCGTGTCCAGCTTGCCGAAGAAGATGCTGCCTTGCATCGTGTTCTGCGCCACCATCCAGTCGATCCCGTCTTTCACCTCCGTGCCTGCGCTCGAAGACGAATTGCACGCGTAGGCGGCGAATCCCTGCGAGGCGAGCTCGGTCAGGAGGGACGCATACATGGTCCCTTGAATTCCGGAGGCGGGGTCCCAGACGAAGATCGGATTCTTGAGCCCGTCGGGCCCGAACGACGTCGGGTAATACACGGTCCCGTCTCCATTCGGTCCAGCGCCCGACTTGACCGAAGTCGCGTAAGGCCCGGGCGCACCCGCGTCTCCGGTAATCGCGGGAAAGCTGCCGGTGGAGGTCCCTCCCTCGTCCGCGGCGGCGTCCGCGTGGACGCCGCCAGCGACGGGCACCGAGCCGTCGTCGCTCGCGCTTGCCCCGCTGCTGGAAGGGGCCTGCCCTGACGAGGTGCCCAAGCCCGAGCCGCCGGGCCCGGGCCCGCTCGCGCCGCTCGACTGGCCTGAGGAGCCCCCGCTGTCGGAGGAACCGACCGCCCCCGGATTGTCGCCAGTGCCTGGCCTGCTGCTTGCGGAGCTGCCGCACCCGAGCTCGAAGGCGAACGCGAGCGGGAGCACGGTGCGTGCGATGCGAGCTACCAAGACCATGGGGGGTTCCTCTGTTTTGAAAATAGGTTTGAGCGGCGGCATTCCGTCGGCCGTCGCCGACGGCAAGCTCCCCTCGAGCGGTACGCGCGGAGGTGGACGGGGCTCGCCGATCCGACGAAGTACCCGCTCGCCGGTCGGCCTCTACTTCGGCACTTGCGTCACGCAGCCGAGCACGATCGAGACCTTCGCGGTGATTGTGCCCGTCACCGTCGTGCAGGCGGTGCCGTGCAGGACGATGTCGGTCGGATTCATGGGGTCGTCGTATGTCCACCCGTTGGTCGGGTCCTGAAGGATCGTCATTCCGTTGACCTCGACGTTCACGTGAGTCGGATCGACCTGCCCGAGCCCGCTCGACTGAATCGGAAAGGTGCAGGAGAGAACCTGGCCGCGAATCGCGTCGAGAGCGGTCTCGAACTCCATCTGCAGCTGGGCTGCCGTCGTCGACTTCGACGGGTCGATCTCGAAGTAGCAGAGGTCACTGGTCATCGTGGTCTCGTTCGGATTGCACTTGGCGGGGCCCGTCCCGCCGGCCTGCGCGAGGTTCCCAAGGAAGCTCGGATCGATACCGTTGACCCCGAAGAAGCCACCCCCGCTCCCGAAGTCTCCGACCCCGATGACGAACGTCTCGATCGGGCCCTTCGGAGCCGCTTCGGCCAGCTTCTGGCCTGCGAGCTCGATGCACGGGTTCGTCGCGTAATCGGTGCCCCCCGGGGTGCTCATGCACCCGTCGGTCGGAACACCATCGGTGATGAGCACCAGGACCTTCTTTCCTCCCGATTGCAGGGGGGCCTGCGCCTGAAAGCCCTCGAGCTCCCCGTAGCCGCCGGTGAGCGCCGACTCGGTGGGCGTGCTGTTCCTGGGCATCCCGGAGAGCCGGTTGTCGAGCGCCATCTGCTGCGCGGCGCTCACGAAGGCGATCGATACGTCGGTGCTGCCAGGGTACGGCCCGGCACCCATCGTCGAATCGTTGGTGTCCGAGAAGACCACGAGACCGGCGGCCACGCCGGTGTCCGCGGCAGTCTCCATCTGGCCAAAGATGTCCTCGAGCGCCGGCACGACGGCGGTCCACTTGTTCTGCTCCTTCATACTGCCCGACCCGTCGAGGACGAAGAGCAGGTACGCGGGCTGCCGCTTGGCCTCGGCCGTGGCCGTCGCGCAGCCCGCGTCGCCCAGGCTCGGCCCCGTGGGGCCGCCGCTCCCGGACGAGAACAAACCTTGCGGCGACCCCACGCTCGGCGATGGAGCAAGCGATCCGCTGTCGTCTCCCACCGGCCCGAGCGAGGGCGAGGCGTCGTCGCCGCCGCCTGCGCCGCCAATGAAGCTTGGAGGGCGACTCCCGCAGCCCGCGGCGGCGGACGAGGCGGCAAGGCAGGCCAATCCGATGAGCCCAATCGGCAGTAGCGACTTCATGCGATTTCCCTCAGACGTTGCCACGCACTCTGGCCCTCGGAGAACGCGCGGGCGGGACAGAGTTCCAGCAGGGCGGGCCACGCTTCCGAGTTCTCCAAAAAATGCCGTCGGCAGCGGTCGCGTGCCGCGTCGCGGGGACGCAGTTGAACGGGCGTCAGTGCGCCATCGTGTCGTCCCGGCGGCTCGTTCGGCGGGACACCCGGAGAAGGCGACGAAGGCGGCGGAGGAGGCAGCGGTGGCGGCGACTCCAGCGGCTTCTGTTCTTCAGGCGACGATTCGGGCGGCCCGGTCTTCGGCGGTAGCAGCGGTAGCAGCGGGGGCTCCGGCCGAGTGGTCGGATGCGACGCGTCGTGTGCGGCGGCCGGAGGTAAGTGCTCCGCCAATACGTGTACTATCACCGAGAAGCCCGGGGAGGTCGCTACTTCCCCGGAGGCGCCTCGGGAAAAGTGGCGCTGACCCTCCCGCAATCGTCGTGGGTCGCCGTCCACGCCGGGGTGGGCCCGAGCGACGTCGCGGGCGGCGACCGCGGCGGGTTCGATCTGCATGGTAACCTCGAGGCAACAGCGTGTTGCGAAAGATTCGCGCCGGCCAGCTCGCTCCGTTCCACCCAACTCCCACTTCGGGCGTGCGATGATCCGGCCTCGGCGCACGCACACGATCCTCGCCGCCTTCGCGCGCCTCATCGTGCAGCTCGTCTCGTACTGGCGTGTGAGCCAGGAGGAGCTGCTGTCGCAGTCGGGGCTAACCGAAGCGGAGATCAGCGATCCGCTGGCGCGCCTCCCTCTTGAGAGGATGCTCATTCTCATAGCACGCGCCCGAGCGCTCACGGGTGAGCCCGGTCTCGGATGGTATGCAGGACTCCAGATCCGCATATCGGCGTACGGATTCCTCGGCTTCGGCATTCTCAGCGCGGCGACGATTCGGGACGCCATCGAGCTCGTCGTCCGCTTCAATCCCTTGCTTGCGACTATTTTCGACCTGAGGCTCGAGGCGGACCGCGGCGACGGCAGGGCGGCCATCGTGATCGAGGAGAACGCCGAATCTCGGAGAGGCCCATGACTTCATCCTCGGCGGCGTCCTGGTGGCGTTCTGGCAACTGGGCTTTTGCCTCTCGGGTTCGAGGCCGACGGCCACGGCGGACTTGATCATTCCCGAGCCGGACTACTACCAGCGGATCATCCGCGCCGACTCAGCGGGCCCCTTCATCGGACGCACCGGTCTCGAGAGCGTCGGCCACCTCGGCCCGCCGGTGCGTTTCGACCGACAGTCGAATCGCCTCTTCTTCGATCGCTCAAAGCTGGAACTCGCGCTGCTCATGTCCGACGCGGCCGCGAATCGGCTCGCGCGCGAGCAGTGCGAGCAGGCCCTCGGCGAGTTCTCTGGGGACCTCGTGGAGCGCGTGCGGCGTGCGATCACGACGCGGGACGGCTTTCGATTCCTCGAGGAGGTGGCCGCCGAGCTTCACCTGTCGGCACGGACTCTGAAGAGACGTCTCGCAGACCGAGGGCTGACGTTCACGGCGCTGGCCGTGGAGGCGCGCCGCGACAGGGCGCTGCTTTTCCTGCGTTCCTCGACGCTCTCTGTCGACGACATTGCCGAACGCCTCGGGTACTCGACGACCACGAGCTTCGTTCGAGCCTTTCAGTCGTGGACAGCGATGTCCCCGACGGCCTACCGGCGCAGAGCGCGAGCGGCAGAGACGTAGAGCCACGCCGAGGCGTCAACGGCCCGCGAGGCTCGAATGCGCACGAGGAACTGATCGCTGCTGGCCGACCGCCTTGCCGCGCCGACCGTGCATGCGCTGCGGGGCAAGGAGCACGTCGAGTGAAGATCGAAGGCGCCCTGCGCGAAGCGTTCACGCACCCCGGGCCCGCGCTCGTCGATGTGACGACCGCGAAGCAGGAGCTCATCATGCCAACGAAGATCGGGCTGGCGCAGGCGAAGGGATTCGGCCTGTTCATGCTCAAGGCGATCCTCAACGGCCGCGGCGACGAGATCATCGAGCTGGCCGAGACGAATCTCTAGCGCGCAGGAGGAGGCCTACTGGACGGCCGCGAAGCAGCGGCTCGTGTGGGGCGCGGAAGATCGGCTACGCCGGGCGCGCAATCTTTCGTGGATCGACCACCGCGTCGAACGTCCGCTCGTCAATCCAGCCGGTCTTCAGGGCGGCTTCCTTCAACGACGTTCCCTGGTCGAGCGCGCCGTGCGCGATGGCGGACGCCTTGTCGTAGCCGATGACGGGGCTCAGGGCTGTCACGAGCATCAGCGACCTGTCCACGAGCTCGGCGATCCGCTCGCGATTGAGCTCCGTCCCCTCAACAGAGAAGGTGCGAAACTTCTCGCAGCCATCCGCGAGGATGCGGGCGGAGTGCAGGAAATTGTTGATGATGACGGGGCGCATCGCGTTGAGCTCGAAGTTGCCCTGGCTCCCCGCCACCGCGACCGCGTTGTCCTCGCCGATGACCTGGATGCATATCATCACGATCGCTTCGCACTGCGTCGGGTTGACCTTTCCCGGCATGATCGAGGAGCCGGGCTCGTTCGCCGGGAGAACGAGCTCCCCCAGGCCACAGCGAGGCCCCGAAGCCAGCCAGCGCATGTCGTTGGCGATCTTCATCAAGCTCACGGCGAGCCCGCGCAGGGCCGACATGGACGCCACGATCGAGTCCAGCGATCCCTGCGCGGCGAACTTGTTCGGCGCCGTCTGGAAGGGCAGCTTCGTCAGCTCCGCGATCCGTGCGGCGATTGTTCGGCGAACCCGGGCGGCGCGTTGAGCCCCGTGCCGACGGCGGTCCCTCCGGCGGCCAGGCGATGGAGCCCGGCCAGGCTCCTTCGTACGTTCTCGGTCGCGTCACGGAGCTGGGCGGCCCACCCGGACCACTCGTCCCCGACGGTCAGAGGGACCGCGTCCTCGAGGTGAGTCCGGCCAATCTTGACGACCTCTCCCCAGGCGTCTGCCTTGGCCTCGATGGCGCGCGTCAGCTTCTCGACGGTCGGCAGGAGCCGCTGCTCGAGCTCGAACGCCGCCGCGATGTGCATCGCCGTCGGGAACGTGTCGTTCGACGACTGGGCCATGTTCACATCGTCGTTCGGGTGAACGGGCGTCTTGCTCCCGAGCGTGCCGCCGAGCAGCTGGATGGCGCGGTTCGAGATGACCTCGTTCACGTTCATGTTGGACTGCGTGCCGGAGCCGGTCTGCCAGACATAGAGCGGGAATTCTTCGTCGAGCTTGCCGGCAATCGCCTCATCGGCGGCCCACACGATCGCGTCGGCCTTCCATTGCTCGAGCCGCCCGGCCGCGGCGTTGACCAGCGCCGCGGCTTTCTTGACGTACCCGTAGGCGTGATAGACCTGCTTCGGCATGCGGTCGTCGCCGATGGCGAAATGCACGAGGCTGCGCTGCGTCTGCGCCCCCCAGTAGCGGTCGGCCGGCACGTCGATGCCACCCATCGAGTCGGTCTCGTGACGCAGTCCCCGGGCGTCGATGCCGATCGGGACGTCGTGCAGGATGGGATGCGGACGGCCGCTCATGGCGGTGATCTCCTTCGCGTGGCCGGCGGGCCGGCCACCAGGCCCGTTCGGACCATGCGATTAGTACTGCGGATTGTAGAGCTGGCCCTCGATCCAGCCGCGTATGTCGCGCGGCCGCTCGACCTGGGCCAGCCCCTTGTCGAACATGAACTCGGCGACGCGCGCCGCGGTGGTGATCTCCATCTCGAGGACGTCGGCTTGGCTCGGGAACAACATGCCCTTGGCGCGCAGTGCGGGGCCCACCTGATCTGCGCTCCCTTGCGCCGCCGCGATGAAGCACTCGTCGGTGATGCGTCGCGGTCGCGCCACGTAGGTCGCGAGCCCGATTGCCGGGAAGATGTAGAAGTTGTTCGCCTGCCCGGGGTGGTAGGTCTTGCCATTGAGCGTCACCTCGGGGAACTGCACACCCGCCGCATAGAGCGCCTGGCCGTTCGACCACGTGTAGGCCTGCTCGGCCGAACACTCGGCCCTGTCCGTCGGATTCGAGAGCGCGAAGATGATCGGCCGCTCGCTGAGCCGGCTCATCGACTCGACGACCTGTTGCGTGAAGGCGCCGCCCTTCGTGCTGACGCCGATGAGAACCGTCGGCTTGAAGGTCTCGATGGTCTGCGACGAGATCCTTCGAAGGCTCCGCCTTGTGGGCGTACGACGCTGCTGCGCTTCGGACAGGTCGGTGCGCGACGGCTCGAGCAGCCCGTTGATGTCGAACATCGCGATGCGACTGCGCGCGGCGCCCTGGGAGAGGCCCTTGCAACTGCATCGCGGAGGCGATTATACCTGGCGATGCCGATGGCGGCCGAGCCTGCGCCGAAGAACAAGATGCGCTGTTCGGTCAAGGGCGAGTCGATGATCTGGAGCGCGGTCGTCAGCCCCGCCAGCGCGACGCTGGCCGTCCCCTGGATATCGTCGTTGTAGCAGAGCACCTTGTCGGCGTAGCGGTTCAGCAGCCGGATCGCATCGGTGCCCTTCCAGTCTTCGAAGTGGATGCAGCAACCGGGAAAGACCTGCTGCACCGCCTCTACGAATTCTTCGACGAGGTCGTCCAGCTCTACCTCGGAGGGCGGCTTCTGGCGCAAGCCGAGATAGAGCGGATCGGCGCGGAGCGCGTCGTTGGTCGTGCCGATGTCGAGCAGCACCGGCAAGAGGCACGGGGGCGGCACCGCGGCGCAGGCCGTGTAGAGCTGCAGCTTGCCGATCGGGATGCCCATACCATTGGCGCCGATGTCGCCGAGCCCGAGGATGCGCCCCCCGTCGCTGACGCAGATGAAGCGCACGTCTCGCTCGGGCCAGTTGCGCAGCACCTCTGCAATGCGGCCCTTCATCTCGCGCGTGATGTAGAGGCCACGCGCCCGGCGATAGATGTGGCCGAAGGCGAGGCAAGCATCGGCGACGGTCGGGTCATAGAGGATCGGTATGAAGCGCGCCGGGTCGGACATCACGGTGCGGTAGAACAGAGTCTCGTTCCGGTCCGATAACCCGATGAGATAGATATATCGTTCCAGATCACTTGGCTTTGCGTCGAGGTGCTGCATCACTCGCTCAACCTGCCGTTCGAGGCTTTCCACGGCGTGGGGCAGGAGCCCTTCCAGGCCGTACTGGTTGCGCTCCTCCTCCGTGAAGGCGGTACCCTTGTTGCGCCGAGGATCGGCCATCAGAGAGACGCCCCGACCGGCTCCGCCCTTGGAGCCGACGTTAGACTCGACGCCTCGGCCATTTCCCGTGTCGTGCCCAGTGCCTTGAGGTTGGGATTGGATTGACATGCTCCCATTCGGTTGCGAGCTCCATGCCGTGGGGGTCTCCCGCATCGGGGCACTGGCTATGGGTCTCAGACCCTCCATCTGCCGTCCCGAAGGAACCTCCTTTCGACCGCCCGGATGGCGCCCTGCACCGCGGCACGCGCGGATCGCTGGCCGGCAGAAGCCGAGCGCGGGCAAGGCCGGCATCGACCGACGCCGTTGCCGTTACGCCTGCGTGCGAGGGCGCCAGGTCGTTGAATGGTCCGCCAATCCCGCGGGCATGAACTTCTTCTCGATGCCCACCGACGAAGCTGGCTACGGTTCCCACCGTTCTCGCGCCGCGCGGTCGTCCTCAGCTCACAATTGACCAGAGCAGGAAGGCGTTGACCGCCAGGACCCCGGCCGCGGCTACTCATGCGAAGGCCCGCCATGGGTTCGACAGCGCGAGCAGCCCGGCTCGGCGACGATCGCTGACGAGATGCACCAGCGGCACGACGGCGAACCCGAGCTGAAGGCTGAGGACGACTTGCGAGAGGATGAGCAGCCGACCTGCGCCGTGGTCGCCTGCCGCGATGGTCACTGCGAGTGCCGGACAGAGCGCGGTTCGGACACCGCCCCGACCTGAGCCACCGCGCCGCTCATCGAGGTACCCGGCTGGAGGTAGACCTTCACCACGGACACGCCTGCGAGTGATTGGCTCTCGATGTGTTCGATTCCCGTGACTGACGTGGTCGCCGCTCGCTCGAACGGCGTCGTTATGCGCCCTTCCATCTCGCTGGGCGGCAGGCCCGAATACGACCAGATGGCGGCCACGACGGGGATGTTGATGTTGGGGAAGATGTCGGTGCTCATCCGCGCGATGTGATCCTCCCCCCGGTTTGTGGACGACCCCGAAAGCGCGAAGATGCGCGAGGAGTTGTTCATGGCTCGAAGGAAGCGAAGGAAGTTCACGCCGGAGTTTAAGGCCGAAGCCGTGCGCTTGACGCAGGTGCCGGGTGCCTCGGTGGCGCAGGTCGCGAAGGACCTCGACCTGACCGAGACGGCGCTGCGCGAGTGGACCAAGCGCGCGGAGGTGGACGCCGGGAAGGGTCCGCCGGGCGTGCTGACGACCGCCGAGCGCGAGGAGCTGACGAGGCTCCGTCGCGACAACAAGCGGCTCCAGATGGAGCGTGACATTTTAAAAGCAGCGGCCACCTTCTTCGCGAAGGAGAGCGAATGAAGTTCGAGTTCATCGCCTCGAAGCAGGTGGCCTTCCCCGTCAGCGCGATGTGCAGGGTGCTCGGCGTCTCGCCCAGCGGATACTATGCATTCTGCAAGCGACCTGCGTCCGCTCGAAGGTCGACGGACGCGCGGCTCGCGACCGAAATCGGTGTCGCGCACAAGCGCAGTCACGGCATCTACGGAAGTCCTCGCGTGCATCAGGAGCTGCGCGCACACGGCGTCCGCGTGAGCAAGAAGCGCGTCGAACGGTTGATGCGTGAAAACGGCCTGCAAGGGCGGCAAAAGCGCCGATTCGTTCGAACGACCGATTCGCGGCACGCGTTCCCCATCGCGCCCAACCTGCTCGAGCGTCACTTCGAAAGGGAGACCCCGAACGCGGCCTGGGTCGGGGACGTGACGTACATCGCGACGGACGATGGCTGGCTCTATCTCGCGGTCCTCCTCGACCTCTTCTCTCGACGCGTCGTGGGCTGGGCGACGAGCGCAACCAACGACCGGGCCCTCGCCTTGGCAGCGCTCGACCAGGCCGTCCGCAAACGGCATCCCGGCGCCGGTCTCGTGCATCACACCGACCGCGGAAGCCCATACGCGAGCGACGACTATCGTGCGGCGCTGACGCAACGTGGCCTCGTCGCCAGCATGAGCAGGACAGGCGACTGTTACGACAACGCCGTCGCGGAGAGTTTCTTCGCGACTCTCAAGACCGAGCATGTCGACCACGAACAGTTTGCCTCGCGCGAGCAGGCTCACGCCTCCATCGCCGACTACATCGAGCGCTTTTACAACACCGCCCGGCGACACTCGTCGCTCGGCTACGTCAGCCCCATCGAGTTCGAATTGAGATCACAAATCGCCGCGCTTGCGGCATAGTCCGAATGTCCACGGCCGCGGGGGAAGATCAATGGTCAGCACGCCCATCAGTGCGATCAGCATCGCCACACGACGAACGTGTACGGTCGACGCAGGGCGAGGCGGACAATCCACATTTGCGAACGCCAACCCCCGGATGACGTCGACGGCATTCGCAAGGGCCGCACCACCGTCGGTCACGCCGTCGCCGGCTCACGCGAGCGCGTCGCCGCCCTGGGGCCGGGTCTCTTCGCCATGGCAGGGTGACGCAGCTCATGGCCAACGCTTACTGGGAGTTCGCGACCCAGCGGCTGGGGCGCGCCTCAACGTCAACATCTGTGCCCTCCACCTTTGGTGATCAGCACGGCATTTGGACGCGACGCGCCCGCCCGCGCCTTACGAGCCAACTCGTCGAGCGCCCTCTTGTCACTCGCTCCCCTGACCCCCATGTTCGGGAGGGTCTCGCCCGAGCGCAAGTGCGCTCAACAGCCTGGGGGTGATTGGATGGCCGCTGTTTCGTTCGCTCTATCGATCAAGCCGTACTTTTCGAATCTCGATCGCGCCAAGATGCTCGATGCGAAACACACCGGTGGGCACACGTTGGACCTTTGGAGCGCCGCGGACTGCAAAGACCATTTCAGCGCCATACTACGCGCCATCACATCGAAAAAGATGCCTCCAGCTGGCGACCCTGCCGTTACGGACGGCCCTTGGGACCAGGCGAAACTTAATCGCTTCGAGAACGACTTCGCCGCCTGGAAGAGTGGCGGGTTCCAACCATAATCGACCCTCGGCGGCCGGGCCCAAAACCGGCTTCGGCGCGGTCCGTGCAACGCGAGCCCGAGCATATCGGGCGTCGCCCGGGCTGTTCCAGAAGCTACGGAGCCGTTTTTCGGCAGGCCCGGTCGCGCTAGGTGATCGACGTGGATCGACGTGAGCCACCTCGACGAGGCCTTCGCCCGGCTACAGCGCGAAGTCTCCCTCGAGCAACTCGCCTGGGCACGTGGTCGAAGCCCTCCTCACGCCGCTGCTCCCTCTGGGCACCGTGTGATTCACGGCGCCCTCTCGAGCAACCGGACCTTTTCCCCCACTCCGGTGTCACCAGCGGCCGATCGGGCTCGTCGGATCACTTTCCCCTCTCCCCCCAATGCGGGCGTGACGATTCGATCTCGGTCGGCCCCTTGGGACATCGGAAACGGGGCGAGGCTCCCCGAAGGTCAGCGGTTTCGCCGACCACGTGAACCCGCGGATGACGCGCCTCCGAATTCAGCCCCGTTCCGGAGTTGCGGAGGTCTGGCTGAGTGCGGTTCGAATGGCGTCGAGCCAATTCGCGGTCGGTCATCCCGATCGCCGAAGGGCCGACCGAAATAGCTCCGCCAGGTCGAGGAACGTCTCCGCGAAGGGTGAGTGCGGGCGCCAGATGAGCGCGATCGTGCGATGGGGCGCCGGCGCGGTGAAGGGACGGACCTCGAGCTGGCCTCTGCGGTTCTCAACGGCAACAGCGATCTGCGGAAGGAGCGTGATGCCCGACCCCGAGGAGACCATCTGCGCGAGCGTCGAAAGGCTCGTCGCGCGAAGCTCGCTCTCCTTCGCCCCGGCTCGGTTGCAGATCGAGAGTGCCTGCGCGCGGAAGCAATGCCCCTCGTCGAGCAGGAGCACGTTCTCGTCGTCCAGATCGCTGGCGGCGACGCGCTTCTTCCGCGCGAGCCGATGCCCTTCCGGGAGCGCCACGACGAAGGGGTCGTCCGCGATGCGGCCAGAGGCCCACTCGCCGATGTCTGCCTCGAGCGCGAGCAGGCCCGCGTCGAGCCGCCCTTCGCGCAGGTCGGCGACGACCGCGTCGGTCTTCTCCTCGCGGAACACGAGCTGAAGCTTCGGGTACCGAGCGCGAACGGCGGGCACCACCTCCGGCAGAAGATAGGGCGCGATGGTCGGGATGACGCCGATCCGAAACGTGCCCGAACACGGTTCGACGAGCTGTTTCGCGGCGGCGATCATGTCCTCGATTTCGAGGAGCACTCGCCGCGCGTGCGCCACCACGACGGCGCCCGTCGCGGTAAGCAAGACTCGCCGGCGATCACGCTCGAAGAGCTGAACGCCGAGCACGTCCTCGAGCTGCTTCACCTGCGCGCTGAGCGTCGGCTGCGACACGTGGCAACGCTCTGCCGCCTTGTGGAACCCGAGCGTCTCGGCCACCGCGACGACGTACTGGAGCTGACGTGGCGAGAGGTCGTGTGCACTGATAGTCATGTCCTATCATTGTAGTCGAAACATCGTCTTGGACCAATCATGGCCCGTGCCTCAAGGTAAGCATCGCAGGCGGGTTCACCAACCACGCGTCGGAGCTCACCAGCCGTGGGTCGGGCGCCAAACACGAAGGGTCGATAGCCATGACAACCGAAGCCAAGTGCCCGTTCAATCACTCCATCGGCGGAGGCGCCTCGAACCGTGACTGGTGGCCGAATCAGTTGCGGCTGGACCTCCTTCACCAGCACTCCTCGAAGGCCGACCCGATGGGCGAGGACTTCGACTACGCCAAGGAGTTCAAGAGCCTCGACTTCGCGGCGCTGAAGAAGGACCTCGCCGCGCTGATGACCGCGTCGCAGCCCTGGTGGCCGGCGGACTTCGGCCACTACGGCCCCCTCTTCATCCGCATGGCCTGGCACAGCGCCGGTACGTACCGCACCGGCGACGGCCGCGGGGGCGGGGGTCGTGGCCAGCAGCGCTTCGCGCCCCTCAACAGCTGGCCGGACAACGTCAGCCTGGACAAGGCGCGGCGTCTGCTCTGGCCGATCAAGCAGAAGTACGGGCGCAAGATCTCGTGGGCCGATCTCCTGATCCTCACCGGCAACGTCGCCCTCGAGACGATGGGCTTGCCGACCTTCGGCTTCGGCGGCGGTCGCGAGGACGTCTGGGAGCCGGATCAGGACGTCTACTGGGGCAGCGAGAAGACGTGGCTGGGCGGCGACAAGCGCTACTCGGGAGTGCGGGACCTCGAGAGCCCGCTCGGGGCGGTGCAGATGGGCCTCATCTACGTCAACCCGGAGGGCCCGAACGGCAACCCCGATCCGGTCGCGGCCGCGGTCGACATCCGCGAGACCTTCGCACGCATGGCGATGAACGACGAGGAGACCGTCGCGCTGATCGCCGGCGGTCACACCTTCGGCAAGACGCACGGCGCCGGACCGACGTCGAACGTCGGCGGCGATCCGGAGTCGGGGGCGCTCGAGGCGCAGGGCCTCGGCTGGAAGAGCGGCTTCAACACGGGCATGGGCGTCGACGCGATCACGAGCGGCCTCGAGGTCACGTGGACCACCACGCCGACGAAATGGAGCGGCGACTTCTTCAAGCACCTCTTCGGCTACGAGTGGGAGCTGACGAAGAGCCCGGCCGGCGCGCGTCAGTGGAAGCCGAAGGGCAACGCGGGCGCGGGCACGGTCCCGAACGCCCACGACGCGTCCAAGCGCATCGCTCCTTCCCTGCTGACGACCGACCTCTCGCTCCGGTTCGATCCGGCGTACGAGAAGATCTCGCGGCGCTTCATGGAGCACCCGGACCAGTTCGCCGACGCGTTCGCGCGGGCATGGTTCAAGCTCACGCACCGCGACATGGGGCCGCGCGCGCGCTACCTCGGCCCGGAGGTTCCCGGCGAGGATCTCCTGTGGCAAGACCCGCTCCCCAGGGTCGACCATCCGCTCATCGACGAGAAGGACGTCGCGTCGCTGAAGAGCAACCTCCTCGCCTCGGGGCTGTCCGTCGCGCAGCTGGTCTCGACCGCGTGGGCGTCGGCATCCACGTTCCGCGGCTCCGACAAGCGCGGCGGCGCGAACGGCGCCCGCATCCGCCTCGCACCGCAGAAGGACTGGCCCGTCAATCAGCCCGGAGAGCTCGGGAAGGTGCTCGCGACCTTCGAGGACATCGAACGCGTGTTCAACGGCGCGTCGACCGGCGGCAAGAAGGTCTCGCTCGCCGATTCTGATCGTGCTCGGCGGCGCCGCCGGCATCGAGCAGGCGGCGAAGAATGCCGGTCACCCGGTGACGGTTCCTTTCACCCCGGGGCGCACGGATGCTTCGCAGGAGCAGACCGACGTCGGGTCCTTCGCCGTGCTCGAGCCGCTGGCAGACGGGTTCCGCAACTACCAGAAGGCCAGGTACAGCGTCCCGGCCGAAGCGCTTCTCATCGACAAGGCGCAGCTCCTGACGCTGACCGCGCCCGAGATGACGGTGCTCGTCGGGGGTCTGCGCGTGCTCGGTGCCAACAGCGGGTCGTCGAAGCACGGCGTCTTCACCAGGAAGCCGGAGGCGCTGACCAACGACTTCTTCGTGAACCTCCTCGACATGGGCACGGAGTGGAAGGCCACGTCGGAGGCCAAAGACGTGTTCGAAGGGCGCGACCGCAAGACCGGTGCGGTGAAGTGGACGGGCTCGCGTGTTGATCTCGTCTTCGGCTCGAACGCGCAGCTTCGCGCACTGGCGGAGGTCTACGGAAGCTCGGACGCGCAGGAGAAGTTCGTCCGGGACTTCATCGCCGCATGGACGAAGGTGATGAATCTCGATCGCTTCGACCTCGCCTGACCCCGAGGGAAAAAGGGCTCTCGTTCGCCTCGCCGTGTAACCGTCACCCACCGCGGCCGTACTGGCGACGACGGAAGGGCAGCGGCCCCCGTCGGTGAAGTTCAACGTTTGCTCGAAAGGGACGCGCCAATGAACGCGATGGTCCACAGGTCAATCTTTGTCTTCGGTTCGCTCCTCCCCGCGCTGTGCTTCGCGGCGGGCTGCTCCGGCGCGCCCTCCGCCGACCCAACGGCCTCGACGCAGGAGGCCCTCTCGGAGCCCAGCTCGCTCGCCTCGCCCGTCTCTGCGCACGAAACCGTCGTGACGCAGACGAACGCTGCCGACGCAAACGCGCTCCTCTTCTATTCACGGGAGGCGAACGGCGCGCTCTCGGTCACGGCGCAGGTCGCCACGGGCGGCGCCGGCCTCGGAGCGGGCCTCAGCGCGCAGGGGGCGATCGCCCGCGACGGGCGCTGGCTCTTCGCGGTGAACGCCGGGAGCAACGACGTCTCCACCTTCGACCTCGGTTCGAATCCGCCGACGCTCGTCGGGCGCGCCGCCTCGGGCGGCACCCAGCCGGTCAGCGTGACGGCACGCGGCCGCCTCGTCTACGTGCTCAACTCCGGCGGCGCGGGGAATGTCGCCGGCTTCGGGGTCGACGCGAAGGGGGCGCTCCACGCGATCGGTACGAGCCCGCTGAGCGGCTCGGACGTCACGCCGACGGACGTCGCGTTTGCGCCGGACGGCGTGACGCTCGTGGTCACCGAGAAGGTCACGAACGTCATCGACACGTACGCCGTCGACGCGCTCGGCGGTTTGCGCGGGCCGGTGGTCACCGCCTCGAACGGGCCCGCACCCTTCGGGTTCGACTTTGGGCCCGACGGGGAGCTGTTCGTGTCGGAGGCCGCGGACTCCGCGGCCTCTGCGTACGCGATCCTCGGACCGACGCGCCTCGCGTCGATCAGCGCGTCGGTGCTCAACGGCCAGAGTGCAGCGTGCTGGCTCGCAGCGGCGCCCGACGGGCGGCACGTCTTCACCGCGAACCCGGGCAACGGGACGCTCTCGTCGTATCGGGTGAGCGCCGCGGGCCGGCTCACGCTCGAGTCGGGCGTCGCCGCGTCGCAGTCTCCGAAGAGCCACCCCGTCGACATGGCGTTCGGCCCCTCGGGTCAGACGCTCTATTCGCTCGCGAACGTGGGCACCATCACGATCTACCAGGTCGACGGAGGGAGCCTGACGCAGGTTGGCGCGGTCACGGGCTTGCCGGCTTCCGTGACGGGCCTCGTCGCCTGGTGATCGCGGCGCGCGGGTCGAGGCCCGCGGCGCACTTCCCGGGCGGTGGTCAGCCGGCCGCCTCATGCGCGAAGACGGGTGCCGGTTGGATCCTCGTCGGGAACGGACGGTTCTCGCCTCGACGGGGACCTTGCCTGGAAGACGCGCTATCGCGGCGGGTGAGGACGAGGGCCGTACACTCGGTGGCAGCGGTCAAGCGCGCCGTCGCTGGCGTGCCGGGTCTCACGGACGACCCGCGCGCTCCACGTCCACGTGCGCGATCTCAATCCGACCCGCGGGAGGATCGGTCGGCTTTAGCCCAGGAGCACTGCAAACGAACAGCGTCCGCCCGTCATCCCCGCCAAGCATGCACGCATATGCGTTCGAGCCTGACGATACGCGCACGTTTGCCGTCATTTGGCCCCCTTCCTGCACCCGAAGCACTTGCCCCGAGCGCGCCGCGGCCACCCATACCTGACCCGCCGCGTCCAGGCAGATGCCGTCGGGATAGACGTCGTCCCCAAACTGGGCGAAGACCCGGCGGCGAGACAGCGAACCGTCGCCGGCGACGTCGAATGCGGTAATGCGGTGAGCGTACGTTTCAGCGACGATGAGCTTCCGTCCGTCATCGTCGAGGACGACGCCATTGGGAAAGAGCAGGTCATCGGCCACGACGACCACCTCTCCCGAGGGATCGACCCGCAGCAGGACCGTTGGACGAGGACCTTCTCCCGACCGGAAATCGAAGCCGAAATTGCCCACGTAGGCACGTCCGACCTCGTCGACGACCATGTCGTTTGCCCCTGCGACCGTCCACTGCCGCAAGTCCGCCACGACCTGGAACCCGTCCGCCGTTTGCTTCAGGAGGGCACGTTTCAACATGGAAACGACGAGGAGGCCCCCGCTGGGCGTCCAGCCAAGCCCAGACGGCACATCGTCCAGCTGCGCCGCGGTCACTGTGGTGCCATCGAGACTCGCCCGCACGACGCGGCGCTGATGGAAATCGGAAAAGTACAGCTGCCCTTCTCGCCACCGCGGCCCTTCCGGAAAGCCGAGCCCCTCGATGAGCGTCTCCGTATGCCCCTCGCGCATCAGAGGAGGCTACACCCCCTCCCCGCCGCGGTCTCCGTGGTCGCGCGCGTCCAAGGGTCGCAGCCCCGCCCCAGGCGGTACCGGCAGCTTGTAGTCGGCTCGATGGGTTGGTCGAGCCAAAGACTCCGTCACCGATGCGGAACCAGGTCACGCTCCGGCCCGTCGCCTCCACCACGCCGGAGAAGTTCATCCCGAGGATTCCGTTCGCGGTAGCATTCGATCGAATGCTCGATCGCATGTTGGAGACCGTGGGCCTCGCGGTGATGTTCGCGTTCGCGGCGCATTCGCTCGTGACGGGTCGGGCGCGCTCCAAATGGGGCCGAGAACTACGTCCGACGGCCGCGCGCTTCTGGGGTGCGTTTGGCATCGTGATGATCTTCCTTTGCGTCGCGAAGGTGTGGGGGTTCTGGTCGCCGTAGACTCGGTTGCGCGGTCGGACTCCTGCTGACCCCTCAACTGCCGCTGTGCGGCACTCGATGTGCGAGGCGAACAGGACAGCGCACCCTTCTCGACGATGCTCGAGAGCCATACGTCGAACGCTGACCAGAACGACGGACCAGAGTGGCCACTCCTTACGGGGCGCCGACTCCCTGAATGGCCACGGGCCGCCCGAGACCTACGGGGCGGACTCGGAAACAATCTCGCGGTCCGTCGCCGGAGCTACGGAGGTGGACAGACCATCCGCTGCCACGTCCCGCACTGGCAAAGCAGGACTCCGGCCGGCCCGTAGCAGCCGCCACCCCACTCTGGGCACGAGCCAGAGCACGGAGTGCCGTAGCGAGGCCGGGTCTCCGGACACGATGGCGACGGCGTCGGTGCGCACGCGAGCGTCGGGCCGAACCCCGGGTCGCAGTCGCACACGCCCTCCGGATAGATGCACTGGAGCTCGCCCGCGTCTGCGCAGGGGAGTTTGCTGGCGACGGCGGCGGCGAACGAAGCCGCGCAAAGGGCGGGCAACTTCGTCGGACAGAAGTCGTCGTCCATCGACGGGAGCTGCACCTCCCAGGCGCCGTCCGGGCAATAGGCAACCGTGTTGCAGATTGAGTTGGGATCGGCCCCGTACTCGCACTGAGCTCCGAAGGGGAACTGGCACGGAGACCCCTGGCTCGGCGCCGATGAAGGACAGGGAACGGGCGCCGCGCACGCCGGCCCGTCGGGGGGAGTGGCATCCGGGCTTCCCACGACGAACACGACGCTCCGCGAGTCGCCGGAGTCTGAAGAGGTGCTCGCATCACCCGGGGCGCCCGCTTCGCCGGGGTGGGACGGGGATCGAGGCGAAGAAGCGTCCGACGAACCGTCGTCGCAGCCGAGCCCCGACGGCAAGAGGGTCGCCGAAAGAACGCCGACGAAGGTCACCGCACGATACCGGCGACCTGCGAACATCCCCACACCGAAGGCTAGCACGCGGAGACCGCCACGCCCCCCGCAGGCACCGGAGCGAGGGCAATCTTCACTTCCGGATGGTTGCGTCTCGCACCCGAGAACGACGGAGACCTTCTCCGTGACGTTGCCCTTCGCCGGTCTGACGCGGACGCTCGAAACCCCGCCGGCGACGAGATCGATTGATCGATCGAAGAACAAGATCGACGAGATCCCCTGAAAATGGCGACTCTTCGGATTGGGGGAATGCGATACAGGCACTCTTCGCCGTCCGTCGTGCACCCGTAGTACGCTCGCTGGCGTGGCAAGGCGCGAGCGCGCGACGGGATTCACGAGCGTGCTCTCGCTTGCCACCGCGACGTTCGCGGGTCGGGTGCGGTAGCACCGACCTGGTGACCTCCAACCCTATCGACGGCGGAGGCCCCGGGACTGCGCTCGTCGATGCCACTTCCCGGGACGCGTCATCGGTCGCCTCCGACGCCTCGTTGTCCGACGCAGGTGTCGAAGTCGCGCCTCCCATCGACGCATCGGACGGCGGCACGACCCCGGATGCGTCACCGGCCGGCGACGGCGCGGTCTCGCCTGTCCCGCCCGCGCCGGCTGTGGCCGCAGGGTTCACCCACCTCGTCTTCGAGGACGACTTCACGACGAACGACACCATCGCGCCGACGCAGAACGCCGCGTCCGGGTACAAGTGGTACTGGTCGTTCGACATCACAAACACCACACCGTGGACCGTGCAGACGGCGGCAACGGCTGCGAGCGTGTCGGACGCGGGCCCTGGCACCAACGCGAGCCCAGCGGGCGGCATCCTCACCGTGAGCGGACCGGGGCAGCCGAACGATGCGCTGATCACGGTGCCGGGCTGGTCGCTGAACAACGGCAGCGCGACGCTCCCGGCCGCAGGCGATGGCAACTGGTCGCACGCGTATTTCGAGGCGTACATCCAGGCGCGCATCGACGGAAACAGCTCAACGTCGCCGTCGTCGGGGTGGCCTGCCTTCTGGTCGTGGTCCATCCAGGGGCTGCGCAACTTTGGCTTCGGCGGATCGAGCCTCACGACGGCGAGCTACAGCGAGATCGACTTCTACGAGACCTACGGCACGATCTTCAGCAACCAGCCGGGCAACTGGACGGCTACCATGCACCAGTGGCCCGCAAACGTCGCCAGCGACGGAGACACCCAGCACACGGACAACGGCTGGCACACGTACGGATGCCTCTGGGTGTCGACCGGCCCGGGCAGCGGCCAGCTGAAGTTCTATTACGACGGCGGCCAGGTCGACGCGACGATCGACTCCGGGACGGGGCAGACGCAGTTCTCGCTCGAGAGCGTGTCGCAGTTCATCGTCCTCGGCTCGGGCAAAGGCTGGAACATGAACGTCGACTGGGTGCGCGTCTGGCAGTGATGCCACGCCGCGCCTTCACGCGTTCCGGGAGCGCGCGCGTCTCGTCGTAGGCGTCACCCTAGTCCGTCGCCGCCGCGGGCTACCCGGCGCGCTCGTACACGCTGTGATGCGGTGGGTGACGACTACAATCCGGACGATGACGGTGCGTAGGTGACCCCTCCGTCCTCGTCGACGGTCGGACAGGTGCAGCCGCAGCCTACGTTGGCGGGGCAAGGTGCGCCCGGGGTCATCGGCGACCCGTCCGCGGCCCCCTGATTGGCGGTGGTGCTGCATCCCAGGGCCGCCGTCAGCACGGCTGCCACAGCGCCGAGGCCGAGCGCGAACGAGATTGGATGGGCCACGAGCTACTCGCCGCTGCCCGCGTCGGCGGGACCGCCGTCGGCCGCGACATCGGCACCCGCAGCGTCGGGGACGCAGCACTGCCAGACGGGGCAACCGTCGACCATGCTGGAGACGTTGTGCCGGCCGCTGAGGCACGTTCCGGTGCAACCGCTCGGGGCGCAGGCCTCGGCGACCGCGTCCACCCCGGCTTCTCCTGTATTGGACCCCGCGTCGGTAGCCATGCAGCAGATCGCCGCGTCGTTTCCGCAATCCTGGGGACCGACGACGCCCGCGCATTGGAGGCTTCGGAAGGCGCACTGTCCGCCTGCACCGATGCACGCAACGGGATTCCCGAGGGGGCTAGGGTGGGCGCACGAGCCGCCCGCAATTTGACACGTACCGCCGACGCAACAAGGGCCGATGTTGGCGCAGCCGCCCAGTTGACCGCATTGCGCTGCACCCCCGCATGCTGCGAAGGCTTTCTTGAAGTCGGCCGTGTACTGCGCTTGCACGGCGACGTTGACGGACGAATTTGGGCAGCAGCCCGTCCCGTCGACAACGGCGACGCAGTCCGAGTCGGTCATGCACGACTGGTCGTAGCTCGTCGCGTAAACATACGTGCAGCTCGTCGCGTCGCTGGTGCATCCCTGGGCCGCTGGGAACAGAGACACCACGGCGACGAGTGCGACCGCGAACGCGAGAGGCCGGGCCATTGCGCGTCATCAGCGCAAGCCGCGTGCCCGGCGTTCCAACACGGTTTATCGCAGTCAAACTGCCCTCGGGTTGTGCCGGAGCGTGCCGCCCCTGATCGCCGAGTCGGCCTTTCCACGCGGCCCTGACCGCTGACGCCCCCGTGAGCCGCGCGTCCAGCGCCGCCGCCCTTGAGGGCGTCAAGCTTCTCGAAGCGAGGTTACTTCCTTCGGATCGCGGATGCTGCGATTGACGAGAGCGACCGCCGAGGATGCAGACTGCTCGGGAGTACGGGTGAGGGCTTGAGAGTTCATGATGCGATCCTTGTGGGGGTTGTCGTGTTTGCGCGGAGCGTTGCGAGCTCCGCCTCGGCGAGGTACGCGCGTCTCTGGCTTCAGCGATCAGCTCGTTGCTGCGCGTCTGAAGACGCCTGAGTCAGGTTGAGCAGGGCATCGCGTTCGCGAAGGACGCGGGCGAGGACGGCTGTGATCGCCGCGAGCGCCTCCGTGGCGGGGGGATGGGGTTCATGTCGTACTTTCTCCGGGCGGCCGACGGTCCTGCCGTGAGCTACGATGAAGGCCGTGAGCGACCAGCCGTATCGCGTCGCGACCCCTAGGCCACCAGACCCGTATATGGCCGCCTGGGACGTGCTGAGGCGACGTCGCGCCTTCGCGCGAGTAGCCTCGATGGTGTTCGTCGCCGTGGTTGTGCCAACGGTCGTAGGCTCGCTCTCTCCGCCTGGCGCTGAGCAGATCGCAATCGCCGTGGCGGTCTCATTCACCGCGATCGGTGTGATGCTCTCCTGGTCGTCCATACCAGCGTTCGCGTGCCCGCACTGCCGCGGTGAATTCTTTCGGAGCTCCGCCATCCAGGTCGGCTTCTCCGATCGATGTGCGGGGTGCGGCATCAAGGTCGGCACTCCGAAGGGCCCGCCTTGACGCGTACCGCGCGCCGCACACAGTGAAAGGAACGATGGGAAGACTGGCAGCTGTCGTGCTTTACGTGCTCGCGCGGCGACGCACCAGCTCGAGGCGAAGGTCGCGACCGCGCGGTCCGATGCGTCGAGCCGGCCAATGATCGCATCGGCATCGAGCGTGTCCGCGTCGATTGCGGAGGCACCCCGGACAGGCCCGAGGCGCCCGGCACGAACGGCCTCGAGGATGGATCTCCGCCTCGGACATGCCCGACGCGAGGTATTCGAGCACGTCGTACACCATGATGCGCAGCCCTCGGCTGCACGGCTTGCCGCCTCGCTTTCCCGGCTCAGGGGTGGGCATCAGCCGTTGATGTGAGCTATACCCCCGGGAATCCAAACATCAACCACGACTGATTGGCTACCCAGTCCGGGTATAGCGCCGTCATCTGATCGAATAGGTCCTGGTCGGACGTCGCGGTTTTTTGGACCCGATCGAAGTCCTGAAGGTAGCGCTTCGTGTCCTGGATCGCCGAGGGAGAGTCGGGCGCGCCAGGCTTCTTGTGACCGGTGACAACAATCGTCGGGTTCAGCGCTGCTAACCGGTCAAGGTCCGCAATCCAATTCTTTCGGCTCTCGGGGGTGGTGTCGCCGACATACATGCGGCATTGATTGTACACCACGTCGCCAGCGACGATCAGGCCGATCGATGGAACGTAGAGAGAGGTCGAATCGCGACTATCGGTGCGACCCTGCTCGATGATGCGCAAGTCGTGGCCTTCGAGAGTGAACGTGTCGTGCTCATAAGGCTCAGGCGTAACCAACTTTAGTGGCATTGCCAGGAAACATACGCGGGCTAACTGCTCCACTGGGGGAGTAAAAGACATCTGCATGGCGCTCACCGTCTTGGGCGTTGCGATCGCCCGAGCGCCCGGGAAACGGTCGAGCAGAATGCTCAGACCGTAGAAATGGTCGAAGTGGGCGTGCGTTATATAGATGGTCTCCAGGTTGCGGTTGTGCAGAGCAATCCAATCCGCGAGGGCTTCGGCCTCAGCCACCGTCGTCATTGCGTCTACCAGCACCGCGTCGTTATCGCCGAAGATCAAAGTCGACGTGATCGGGTCAAAGCCGAGTGCCTCGCCGAAGGGCCTTGGCCGTTCGCCGACCATGGCCTTTCCCGGGGCGGTAAAAACATTCACACCAAGCGAGCTCGACGCGACAGGCGCGGTCACGCTCGCGGTCTCCTTCGGTCCAATTGCGTCGCCCATTTCGCACTCCTTTCGATGTCGGAGCGAGTGACTGTTCAAGGCGTGAGCGCTGGACGACATATGACGCTACGTCCGCGTCCCATGCGGGCCGAGCGTCAAGCGTACCGAGCGTCAACCGTACTTGAACTCCGGCTTGCTCTGTCCGACCTCGATAATGTAGCCGTCGGGATCTCGGATGTAGCAGCGCGTCTCCCCGTACTTGTCCTTCGGCTCCGTGATGAACTCGGCCCCTCGACTTCTCCATAATTCATAACACGCATGAATGTCCGCAACGCGGATGTTCATGAAGCTGCTGATCTTATCCGCGTCAGCGAGGACGCTCAGCGTTACGGACGGCTTGTCGGGGGTCGGCCCGCCCCCGACGTTGACAAGGAGCCAGGTATTCACGATTTGAATGTACCCAGGCGCGCCCTTGACGTCCCCCCTGCTCAGAATGCGACCGCCGAAGACCGTTTCGTAGAAGCGAAGCGATCGGTCGACATCGGCGACGGTGAGAAAATGCGCGACCGTGAACCCGTCTCGCGGGGGCATCTCATAGTTCTTCTGTTCGACGTTTACGCTGTTCATGGACGACTCCAATTCCGCGTCGGGGCTCGGTGAGCACGAGGGAGGGCGAGCGTGGCGGCCAGATTTCTCATGGGCGCGAGTCGCAGCGAGAAGCGTGCCCAGCGGGCCGCGCGATGGGCTGGAGCTGGAGGAGATGCGCCGCGACGCGCGGCGGATCGTGACCGGTGCGCTGGCCGAGTCGCGGCCAATAACGTCGGACGCCCTCGCGGCCTGGAGGGCGTTCGATGCGGACTTCGAGGAGTTGCTCTGGGGGACCGAGTGGCTGCACCTGAGTCTCGCGGCAACGCCCGGCGGCTGAAGGCTCGCCTACGCGCCGTGACTGAGCGACTGGACCGCGGGGCCGGCTCCTCGGCCCGGCCTCCGCGAGGCACGCTCACCGAGGACCTCCAGCAGCCGCTTTGCCAGAACCGCAGCCGAGGCGGGGTTCTGCCCGGTGACCAGATTTCGGTCCTCGACCATGTACGGCTTCCAGATCTCGCCGGAGCTGAAGTCGACACCGACCTTTTCCTTGAGGTCAGTCTCGAGCAGCCACGTCGCCCTGGGGGCCACCCCGACGGCCTCCTCCTCCTTGTTGGTGAAGCCCGTGACCCGGTAGCCCTTGAAGGGCGATACCCCGTGGATCCTGGTGGCCAGCATCGCGGCAGGACCATGGCACACGATGAATAGAGGGTTACCCGAGGCAGAGCTGCGCGGTCAGCAGCCGTCCCACGTCGGCGTCGAACGCCAGGTCCGACATCGGGCCGTGACCGCCGGGCAGGTAGACCGCGTCGTAATCCTCGAGTCGGACGTCCGACAGCTTGAGCGGCCGCCGCATCACCTCCGCGGACCGGATGATGGCCTCCAGCTCGAGGGCGCCCTCCACCCCGCCCGCCATCGCGGGACGGAGGCTCATCATGTCGACGTTCGGGGTCACCCCGTTGGGCGTCCCGACCACGACCTCGTGGCCGGCGTCGGTGATGATCTTATACGGCTTCGCGAACTCCTCGGCCCAGTAACCGGTTGCGTACCTCGTACCGTCCTTCAGCACCCAGTACGTGGCTCCGCTGACGATGAAGAGCACCTTCGCCATGGCAGAAACCTCCTTTCGTCTGCGTACGTCGATGCAATTCGACTGCCGCCTGGTCGCGAGCGTTTAATCATGCCCGGGCTACCGCACGGAAGACCCAATGGCTGAGCGGCATGCGCTCGCTGTTTCGAGCGTTACGGTGGCCACGCCGCACAAGCTCAGGGTTCACCGGCCGCGGGAGTGAGTCGGAGCATCCGTTCGATGAGCTCTCTCAGGGGATCGGTGGCCAGATCATCCGACACAGGGCATCGGCGAGCAACGACAACGCAGCGCTCGGCCGAATCCGACCCGGTCGCGCCTCGGCGGAGTGCTCAAGTACTATTGGCGGACGGCCGCATGAGATCCCATGGCCCGTTTCGGACACTGCGGGAGCGCAAACCCTCATGACCGACCAGCGAAGACCCTTACCGCGCCGCGTGGATCTCAGCGATATAGCCGCCGGGGAACTCGACCATCGCCGCTTGGCGGCGGCTGAATGTGTACGGCTCGACGAGGACAGCCGCGCCGGACGCCTTCGCCCGTTCCATCGTGCCCGCGAAATCGGCGACTTCGTACCCGGTGCGCTCTCGCCCGTATGGGAAAGGCAGGTGCCCGTCGGTCGCAAACACGGCGACCTTTCCAAAGAGCGAATGGATCTCGACCCGACGGAACGTATCGGCAGGCCGGCCGATCTCAGCTCCCGCCGTGCGCGGGTCGTCCGAAGTCACTTTGCCTCGCGAGAACGCTACAAAGTCTCGAACGAACGCGTCGATCCGGTCTCGGGAGACGTACACCCGGTTCTCGGGCACCGTCATCAGAGCAGGGTACGAAGGCGTCGTCGTGTGCCAGTAGAGCTGCATCTCGACGCCGCCAGGCCACTCGACCACGGCGTCTCGGCCGACCGCGTCGGCGAAGGGCTCGACGACGACGTCGGCGCCCGAGGTCCGCGCCGCCCGGACGGCCGCGTCCAGGTCCGCCACCAGGTATCCTGTTCGCTCCGAGCCGAACGGATAGGGGACGGGCGTCTCAAAGCCGAAGAGCGAGACCATTCCGACCGGCGTCTGGAGAAGCTGCGACATCGCGCGGCTGGGCGTCGGCGTTGCGGTCACCACCGACCGCTGCGAGCTCTGACCTCCGAAGGTCGCGAGAAAGCTCTGCACGAACCGATCGACGTCCGCCGGCGGCACGTAGACATGCGTCGAGCCGTACTGTGCGGCCACGCCGACGTCAGGCGCTCCCACGAGCGCAAGCGTCGCGTCCGGGCCACGGCCCGGGAAAAAGGCCGCGCAGGCCGCCAGACCTAGCCATTGTGAAAGGAGCCGCGTTCGCACCTGGATGAAGCGCATCGCCATCGACGGCCCTGCACCGTCCGATCCGTCGCGGCATGGAGAGCGCTCCGCTCGTGCGGGCGGCATTCTCGTCGCGCGGGCGGCACCCTGGCGGAATAGCTGCGGCCTCGCTGAGCTCCGACAGGATGCGAAAAGCATCTCAACAAAGGCGCGGTCGATGCGGCTAAGCGGTGGCCGGAGCCTGGCGCGCTTGAGCACGGCGAGCTGTTGCCGGAGCACGAGGATCCCTTCGCGCAAGTACAGGTCGAGCGCGAGGATCAACTCCTCCTCCGACCACGGCGGGTTGCGTGGTCGGTGCTCCCTCTGGGCCGAGGCGTCGGCCGCCACGGGGGCAACGCCGGGGAGCAGTCGCCATGGTTCGCCGCGCTGCGGCCTCGGGCGAGCCTTGTCGCCGAGAACCTCCTTCTTCGCGCGGTCACACGGGGAACACGTTGTGAACGCAATAGACAATTCGCGCCGGGGTCGCTCTTCAAGCGGTCTTCGCTGCCGGGTTCGGGGTCGGACGGCGGCTTGGGAGTTCGGTCGGTCGATGGCAGGCGGTACACGACGGTGGCCGCCTTCTCGTCGATCTCGATCTTGGCGACGAGCGTGCGAACGATCTGCCGCCGCTCGGTCCACGACAGGGCATCCAGGCCATTGCGTACGCGCGCGGCGAAGTCGTCGAGACGCGCTACGATCTCGCGCAGCTGCACCGTCCCGCGGAGCCTGTGCTCGGCATCGGCCAGCTCGCCCTGCGCGCGCTGCAGGCGCGCTCGAAGCGCATCGCTGCGCGCCTTCAGATCCTCGATGTCGATCGCGCCGATCTCGTAGGCGTCCACCAGCCGTTTCAAGCTTCTCTCCTGCGCGGCGACCGCACGAGCCGCCTGATCGCGCTGCTCTTTCAGCTCGCTGGTGGCCCCGCTCTGCTGGCGCCATCGCCATTCCTCGAGCAGGCGCGTCGGATCCTGCAGGAGCGCGGACACCGACTTCCAGACGTAGTCGTCGAGCTGTTCGACGCTCACCGATGCGTTGCGGCAGATGGGCGCTCCCCCGAAGTGGCGGTGCGCGAGCCGACCGACGCAGTAGTAGTACCCATGCACCTTGGGCCCTGTTGCGGTGTTCGTGGTCCTGCTGGCGCTCGTGAATGCGTAGCCGCAGAGCGCGCACACCGTCAGCCCCTGCAGCAAGTAGCGCTCGCCGCGTGCGTTGCGTCGTGCCAGGAGCTTGTTGCGCGCGAGCTGAGCCTGCGCCGCCTCAAACAGGTCGGGCGACACGATCGCGGGCACGTCAATCCAAATCCACTTGTCGGCCGAGGTGCGCTTGCGCGGCGGGACCGCTTGGCTGCGACCGCGGCGCGGACGCAAGAGCCGCGGCTCGCTGGCCGCCTCGCTCTTACCGTACGCGGCCCTGCCCATGTGCGCGGGGTTGCGAAGGATCGTCCAGACCGTAGGCCGGCCCCAGCGCGCGGCGCCCCGGCGCGTCGGGATCTCACGCGCGCTCAGCTCGCGCGCGATGTCGCTGATCGACTTCTGCTCATGCACGAACGCGTGGAAGATGTCGCGCACCACTTTCGCTTCGTGAAGGAGCACCCGGTAGCTGGCGGGCTCGCCGTCGCGCTTCTTGACGTACGCGAAGCCGTAGGGCGCACAGCCCAAAGGGCTGATCTCACCGTGCCGTGCGCGATGGATCTTGCCGCGTCGTGACCTCTCCAAGATCTTGGCGCGCTCGTACTCCGCGATCATGCCCTGCACCTGCACCAACAGCTCGTCCTCGGCCGTCTTGCCCGAAGGGCCGTTGAGGAAGACGGTCGTCACGCCCTGCTTGCGCAGCTCGTCGAGCAGCAGCACCTGGTAGGCGTACTTGCGCGCCAGTCGGTCTGGGCTGTGCACGTACAACCGGTCGACTCCTCCTTCGGCGACTCGATCGCGCAGCCGCTCGAGCGCAGGCCGCACCAAGGTCGAGCCGCTGAAGCCGTCGTCGAGGTAGACGTCTTGGGGCAACAGCACATGGCCGTCGGCCGCCACGCGCTCCTTGAGCGCCGCGACCTGACTGTCGATGGTGGCCTCCTGCGCCTGTTGCTCGGAAGAAACGCGTGCGTAAATCGCGATCGACCTCACTGCTTGCCTCCTTGCCGTCGTCGCACCATGAGGCGGTCGCCGTTACCCACGACTGGTCGCTCCGCACCGACCACGACCGTGCGTTCGACCACCGGGCTCGCGACCTCGTACACGGCGCGCAGATGCGTCGCCGACATGCGCGTCGGAGCGAATGCCATACGAATCTCGATCCCCCGCCGCATCTGCGCCCGACACCCTGCATGCTTCGACGCCCATGTCCAGAAAACGGCGAATCCGCGCCACCTCTGGTGACCACCGCAATTCTCACAGCCTCCGTCGCCGCGCGGCCCTCAGATCTTCCCGGTTTATCCGCCTGCGCCAGGTGAAATTGTCGATTGCGTTCATACAGCGGACTCTGTGTGACAAAGTCGCGGTCCAATTGGAAGGGCGTTTGCCGGGCCCGCCGAGACCGCGACCCCCGATTTCTCGCTCCGCATCGCCTCAGCGTGACGGAGGGTGACGGAGGGTCGCGGGGGGTGCCGGAGCGTGACTGGGTCTCGGGCCTGAAGGGCTTGGGGCGGCGGTGACAAATCGACGGCTGGGCGGCCATCTGCCAATATGCGGGGGATTTCCCTCTGCGCTTCGAACGCCCTATCTCCGAAGGAGTCATCCTTGAGCGACCCACGCGGACCGCGTGTGACACCTCCGCCGACCACTCCGGCGCTCGTCTGGCGGGGCGTGGCCACCGTCGCTCTCGGCTTCGGTCTTGGCGGGTCGGGATGCGGAGGCGCAGTCGCGCCCACGGGCGCCGCCGACGGGAGGGGGCGAACGGGCGGCGGGCGGGGCGTCTCCGCAGGAAGCCGGCGCGGTCGATGAAGGCGGCTCCGATTCCTCCGACGGATTCGACGCGCCCGTCGGGACGGCCATTCCCCCGCTTCCCCCACCGCTCCCGGTCGACGATGCCGGGGAGGATGCGGGTGACGGCGGCTATCACCACGAGATCCCGCCGCTTCCCCCGCCTCCTCTCCCCCCGCCTCCGCCCCTGCCCGCCCCGCCTCCGCTGAAGGCCCCGCCTCCGGATCGCGGAACGCTCCCTACGCCCGAATAGGAGCGACGGAGAATGCCATTCCTTCCGCGCCCTCGCGCCCACGAGACGACCGCCCGCGGCCACCGCGCCGGGCCCACGAGCACGCGCCGTCGCGCCGACCGAGGGGGACCGTCGCTGTCGAACACCTGGCGCGCGTGGGTCGCCGAGAACATCCTCCTCGGCGTCGCGCGCGAGGACATCCGGGCGTCGCTCGTCGCACGCGGAGTGCCACGTGCCCTCGCGGTCCGCGAGGTGGAGGCGATTGCCCGCGATCCGCTGCTGGCCGGCGCCCGCAGAGTGACGCGGCTGGCGCACCGGCACCAGCTCGTCGCGCGCGCGCGGCGGGAGGTCGACAAACTGGCGACCGCGCCGCTCTCGGTCGAGCGCCGGAGCCGTCTCTCCTGGGCGGAGTTCGTCGATCGCTATTACGCGGCGAGCACCCCCGTCGTCATCACCGACGCGCTGGCCCCGTGGCCGTCGCTCTCGCGCTGGAGCCCCGCGTACTTCAAGGAGCGGTTCGGCGACCTCGTCGTCGAAGTGACGTCGGGCCGTGACGCCAATCCCCTGTGCGATGCGAACTTCAAGGCGCACTCCGTGGCCACGAAGCTCGGCGACTTCTGCGACCGCGTGACCTCCGCCGGGACCACGAACGACTTCTACCTCATCGCCAACAACCGACTGACCGAGCAGCCGGAGTTCCAGCCCATCTTCGACGACGTGCGCGCGCCCCACGAGTACCTCGACGACAGGCGGTACGGCGGCACGATGCTGATGTGGTTCGGTCCGGCGGGCACAGTGACCCCCTTGCACCACGACACGGCGAACGCGCTCTTCTGCCAGGTCTACGGGCGGAAGAAGATCGTGCTCTTCCCGCCGTTCGAGCTGTCGCTCTTGCGCCGGATGCACCACGGCGTTTACAGCGCGATCGACGTCCTTGCGCCCGACCTCGAGGCGTTCCCCGAGTTCGCCGACCTCGCGCGGCGCGAGGTCACCCTCTCGCCTGGCGAGGCGCTCTTCGTCCCGGTCACGTGGTGGCACCACGTGCGGGCGCTCGAAGTCAGCATCAACATCGCCTTCACCAACTTCCGCGCCCCCAACTACTTCGGCTGGTACTACCCGGGCAGCGTCACCTGATCCGCGTTCCGCTTGCGCGGAACGATGTGCTGCTACGCGAGGCGTACTCCCTTGCCCGCTTGGCCCTGGACGAGGTCACGATCGCGGATGCGTTGCTCGAGTCCTTCCACTCGTTCCGGCGCGCTTTCAACACGGCGCTCGCAGAAGCCGGCGTCAACGTGCAGCACGCGACGCACGTGGCCTCGCACGCCGGCGCGAAGGTGCACTCACGCTACGTCATGAGCACGCGGGCCATGCGGACCGTCCCAAGCGCAGCGTTGCCGCGCTTGCCCCTCGGACCGCTCCGCGAAGCGTCCGACCGAGCGGGAACCGTCACGGCCCGTGACGATTGGAGCCGTTCGCCCCCGCTGCCATCCGCTCAACCCCGCGGATTTCTTGTAGGCGCGATAGGTTTCGAACCTACGACCCCTACCGTGTCAATTCGCGAGGCGCACGATCCTCGAGAAAAAGGCGGCCCTGAAAGGCCCAAAAGGGGGGTTGGAGCCCGTTGGGATGGGCAAACCGTGCCCAGACCGTGCCCGCTTCATGAACTCTACACGCACCGACCGCGTGTTTGGGCGATGCGCCGTGCGCGACCGTGCCCAACTGGGGCGCGTGGTGTCGATCCGGCCCGCCCAGCCGTTAGGCGCGTTCGATCCGAACCGCCGCAAACGCGGGAATCTTGGCGCGCAACGACCCCAGATCCCCGACATCGGTCGTGTAGATGACGTCCCCGCGTAGCCACGCCGACGTCATGACGATGCCGTCGATGGTCCCCTGGTCTGGCCTCGAGCCGACGACTAGCCCGAGCGCTTCACCCGCGAGCATGGCGATACGCTTCGTCAGGTCCTCGACGTTGATCGACGCGACGACGCGTTCACGGAACCGCTTGCCCGCACCGGCACGCCACCATTCCGCAAGGACGACCGTCGGCACGGTGATCCGAACGCCGGCCTGCTGGGCGGTCGTGTACACGCGAACCATCGACTGCTGCCGTCTCTCGAGCGCGATCAGAGCGCCCGTGTCGAAGGTGAGGCCGCTCATCGGCGGCGGGCACCAGCCCGTCGGCGACGCTCCTTTCGCCGCTTCGGCGCGGGTGCGAAAGCGGCCTCAATCTCCGCTTCCGTGGGAATGCTGGCGCTCTGACCCCAGAGCGTGAGCAGGCGCTGCTGCTCCTTCGTCGACGGCAGATCGGCAACCGGGAACGTGGCGATCACCTCCTGCGCCGCCTTTCGTCGTTGCAGCTCGGCCAGGACCTCGCCAAGATGACGCTCGAGCGCGGCGTTCACGAGCGACGACAAGCTGATACCCGTCCGATCGGCGGCCGTCTTCGCCAACGCGAGCGCGTGACGATCCATCGAGAGGCTGACCTTCGCCGTTGCGACCATGCAGCCAGTCTACCACGGTAGGAGTGGAATCCTACCAGCCGCGGCTGACCTCCTACGAGCGTCCTTCGCAGAAGTCGAACGTCAGCACGCTGTACGCAGCGAAGTAGTGCCCTTGACCCCTGATTCCGCGCACGTTAGCCGGGGCCAATGACGAGCGCGCGAGTCCCGAACGGTGGCGTTGCCCTCGTCCTCTCCGGCGCTGTTGCCAAGGGCGCCTTCAGCGTCGGGGCCCTCGGCGCGTTCGCCGCGAGAGGCTGGTCCATCCGCCGCATCGCCGCGACGAGCTCCGGTGCCCTCACAGCCGCAGTCCTCGGCGCCGGCATTGCCACCGGACGGCTGCAGTTTGCCGCCGAGGTCGCGAAGAGCCTCTGGCTCGACCACGGCGCCTGGAGCGACATCACCCACCTTTCTTGGTCGGACTGGCTCCGCGGGCGCGGCCTGTCGGACACGTCGAAGCTCGTCGCCCTGGTCCACGAAGGCATCCAGCGTGTCGTCGAGAGCGCGCCTGGCGGCGTGCGAGCCCCGGTCAAGGTCACCCTTGTCACGAGCAGCCTGAGCGCCCTGCCTGCCGCCGATGACCCGCTGCCTCGCTACGAGCTCGACAAGGATTTCGACGCGACCGACTTCCTCGATAGCGCCATGTGGTTGGAGATTGCGACCTGCGCGGCGGCTTCTGCCTCGTTCCCTGGCTTGTTCTCGCCCACTATGATCGACAGCCTTCCTTGCATCGACGGAGGCGCCGTGAACAACGCGCCTATCTCCTGCCTCCTCGACGATCCGCAGGTGCAAACCGTCATCGTCATCACCACGGAGTCGCTCGCGTCTGCACCGGCGCCGGAGCCGCGCGGGATGGCCCTGGTCGCCAAGCTCGCCGACATCCTGATCAACGAGCGCATCGCGCACGATCTCGGCATGGCGCAAAGGACGAACACGCTGCTGCGGAGCGTGACCTCCGCCCTCGACTCCACCGGCGCCACCGCGCAGACGCGGGCGGCGGTACTCGGCGCGCTCGGCTGGCGCGACCTACGTCTGATCCTCGTCTGCCCGGACACCCCGCTGCCGGGCACGGCCCTCTCCGCGTTTGCCGACCGCAACCTGCGACAGGCGTACATCGAGGCCGGACGCGTCGCCGCCGAGAAGGCGTTCGGCGGGTAGCAGCGGCCATCGTCCGAGGGGCGCCTCGTCGACCACCGCTACCCGTGCGCCCACGCCGAGCGCGACGTCCAGAGCGAGAGCACGTTCGTGGCAAGCGCGCGGCCCTGTTCGTAGCCAAGGGCATCCGCCGGACCCCTGTCTGGTCTCCCTGTGCAGCCGGCTCGACGCCCTTGCCTGGCCTGGTCGCGATCGAAAGAGGTGCCAACGGGCGCGTCCCACCCCGCGAGGTCGTGGTTTTCGCGCCACGCCGGCGCGGCGCGTGGTCAAGGACGGAGGTCCGGCACCTCCCTCAATTCGTCAGCCCGCGGCGTCGAGCTCGGCGACCTCCTCAGGCGTCAGTGCCAGGCTCGCTGCCGCCACGTTTTCTTCCAGGTGAGCCACCCGGAGTGTTCCGGGGATCGGCAGGGTGACCGGGCTGTGCTGCAGTAGCCACGCGAGCGCGACCTGCCCACCCGTGGCACCATGCGCCTCCGCGACGCGAGCGACGACTCCACCGGGTCGGGTCAGCTCGCCTGCCGCCAACGGAAACCATGGGATGAAGCCCATGTTGTTGGCGGCGCAGTAGACAAGCACGTCCTCGCTGCGGCGGTCGACAAGGTTGTAACGGTTCTGCACCGTCGCCACCGGAAATACTTTGCGAGCGGCCATGATGTCGGCGACCGAGACCTCGCTCAGCCCCGCATGACGGATGATGCCGTCGTCCAACAGTCGACGCACGGCACCGAACTGTTCATCGCGCGGCACGCGCGGGTCGATGCGATGAAGCTGCCAGAGGTCAATCTGTTCGACGCCGAGCTTCCTGAGACTGCCCTTAGCCTGCGCAATCAGATAGGCGGGGCGCCCGTTGGGCGTCCAATTGCCTGGCCCCGAGCGCGTCAAGCCCGCCTTCGTTGCAATCAGCAACCCTCGATAGGGTTCAAGGGCCTCGCGGATCAGTTCCTCTGACACATCGGGTCCGTAGCTGTCGGCCGTATCGATGAAGTTGACGCCGAGTGCGGGGAGCCGGCGCAGCGTGGCAAGCGCGGCTCGCTTGTCGGGAGGCGGTCCCCAGACGCCGGGACCGGTGACCCGCATTGCGCCGTAACCCAGACGGCTGATCGTGAAGTCTCCGATCCTGAACGGGCCTGAGGCTCTTGCACTGATCGCGTTCATCGTCGTTCCCTCCTCTCTCGGGCTGCGCCTCAGAAGGCGGCCGACTCGGCGTCGGAGGCGAGGAACGCGGCCGCGTGTCGCGTGAAGGACTCCGGGTACTGGAACAGAGAGCCGTGTCCGGCGTCGGGGTACGTCAGCATGACCGCGTTCGGCAGGTTCTCGCCGAGTCGGTAGGAGTTCGAGACGGGGATCATCTCGTCGCCGACACCGTTCACGACCAGCGCAGGGTGACGGATGGCCCTCAGCTCGGCGAACCGCTCGCCCTTGAACTGTTCCCACTCGCGGAAGGCCGCGATCTGGGCGCCCGCGACCTTCGGGCCCGAGACAGGATCGAGGTCGTCCTTGCGCTGCGAGAGCCTCCGGATGAAGGCCTCACCCGCGGCCTGGCTCGAGGGCGAGGCTGTGAAGAAGATCTTCCTCAAGACGTCGTACCCCCGGTTCGTCGGGTCCTGGATGCGCTTCGCCAGACTCGGCTTCTCAAGGTGCATGATGTCCTCACCGCCTCGTGGCACGGTCCCGACGAGGATCATCCTGCGAAAGATCGACGGTCGGTCCTGCACCATCTGAAGCGCGACCATTCCGCCGAGCGAGTACCCGAGCACGTCGCACCTCTCGATTCCGAGCACCTCGAGAAAGGCCATGGGGTGCTGCGCCATTGCCGCGACCGTCGGAGGCACCTCCCCGCTGGAGCGGCCCAGGCCGGCGTTGTCGAAGAGAATGACCTCTCGTCCCGCCGCGAGCGGATCGGTCACCGCCGGATCCCAGTTGTCGAGCGTCCCGGTGAAGTGCTGTAGGAAGAGCAACGGGATGCCGGGGCCGCCGCCGAAGCGGCGGTACGCATAGGAATGGTCGTTCACCATGAGGAGCTGCGTGCGGGCCGTCGTGTTGCTCGCGGTTGTGGTCGAAGACATCGGTCTCTCCGACTGGTCTAGCGATCCTCTGGCGACGCCGGTCGCGACGTCATTCATCCGGGAACCGGTGGCCGAACATGGGTAGGCCGCTCTTCGAGCTGGCCCGTGTTGCTTCGTCCTGCATGACGTCCCAGTGCTCCGTGAGGCGCCCGCCGTCGACGCGAAGGATGTCGACGACGATCCTCGTCGGCCGCCCACCTCCGCTGAAGCGTCCGTGAACCATGACATAGTCGCCTTCCGCGACGGCCAGCGCACTCTCGTATTGCCGGTGGACGGATCGCACCAGAGCGAATAGGCCATCTCGTCCTCGCCCGATCCCGGCGCTGTGCTGGACGTAGTCCGGCGACCAGTAGCGCTCCGCTGCCGCAAAATCCCTTCGGTTGAAGAGCGCGTCGAAGGCCTCGAGGACGAGAGCCTTGTTGCTCGCTTCTTGTTCGAGATCCCGTGCCATCCTCGCACCGCTCCCGGCCCGTTACTCTCGGAAGGCGCCGCTCACCCACCGCGTGAGGATCGCCTCGAACTCGGGTGCTCGCTCCTCCCAGACGCAGTGACCCGCCTCGAGAACATCCAGGCGCGCGTGCGGCAGTCGTTCGCGCAGCACCGCCGCGTCCCGAGCGAGCCCGTAAGGGTCGTTCCGACCGACGACGATCGCAACGGGTACCTTGATGGACGCAAGGCGTGGCGCCAGGGAAGCCAGGTCTTTCGGGTACGCGCGAACGAGCGCCGCAGACCGCGTCAGTCGATCGCCGTCGTAGGAGGCCAGGTAGTCGTCGCGGACGAATCGTGGCACGGAGTACACGCGAATCGATGCCAGGAATCCGCCCACGACTTCGACAGCATTCAGCTGCGGCAGGGCCGGCGCTTCGATCATCGACTTGAGGACGCCCTCTGCGATGAGCGGGTGCGTGCAGGCGCCGGCACCAACGACGAGGCTGCGGAAGAGCTCCGGTCGCGCGAGCGCCGCGAACAGTACCGACGGCGCTCCGACGTCGAGCCCGACGGCATGGACCGAGGTGAGTCCGAACGCCTCGATTGCCTTCGCGATGTACTCGCCCATCTTCTGCGGCGCGAAGAGGTCCTCGCGGGCATCGGACCGCCCGAAGCCAGGGAGGTCGAACGCCAGCACCTCGAACTGCTTCGTCAGTCCGGCCCACACCGGGGCAAAGGCAAAGATGCTTTCCGGCCACGGGCTGAAGAGCACAACCTTCTCGCCGCCTCTCCCGCTGGTCGCGTAGCGGATCTTGAGCCCGTCGATGGTCTTCCACGCGACGTCGAACGGCGGCTGCTCTTGGACGACTTCCTTGTTCACGGCTCCATCCTTCCGTCGGGATCCCCGACTGTCTCGTAAACGGTCTGCGCCACTACTTCTTCGCGGCGAGCGCAGCGAACTCCTCGCGCCCGAATGCTGTGCCCGCAATTCCCCAGCCGCCCTCGGCTGCCTCCGTCAAGAGCACCCAGGTTCTGTTCGCCTGGCTCGGGTCGCCCGAGACCCGCGCGACGATCTCCGTCGCCGCGGCGACGAGCTGCTTCTGGCCCTCCTGAGACAGCACGCCCGGGGCGTGAGGACCTGGACGCGGACCGTGCGCGCACTGCCTTGCGCCGCCGTGTTGACTGCGGAAGGCGGAAGGCGATGGATGTACGCGCCGGTGTTGTGCGTGTGCGCCGGCCCCGGGTTGAGCACGCCCTCGGCTTTCAGGAGGGCCGCCGTGAGCTCCTCGGCGAGGCGGCGATCGGCATCCGCGGGGAAGAGGTCAGCGACGGCATACACGTCGATCATAGGCATGGGAGGCTCCTCGCGTCGTCCGTGCGCCGTTGCGGAGCCGCACCATGCATCTACGGCATGGCGGCGAATAGTGTCGGATTCTGACGAACAATCTTGCAGCTGGTGAAAGACTCGCCTTTCGCGGTCACGGTCGGGCGTACTTCATCGTGGCCCGCGGCCGCCGCGTCCGCACCGACGACCGCCAAGGTGATCAGAAATCCGCGATCTCCGTGAGCTCCACGGTCATCAGACCCTTCTGTGAGAACAGCAGTTGTCCGATACGCTCGCGCGCTTCCGCCAGACTTCCAACCCGCCAGATGAGGGCCACGCCCTTTTCCATCCACGCGTTGATACGCTTGCGCCACGATCCCGGCGGCCTTGTGGGCGTGTATGGTGGCCGTCTCCGCCTCAGCGTAGGGGCCAATCTTCGACGGGTCCGTGAAGGTCCCAATGGCGAGAACGAGCATGGTCAGATCCTATCGTCCGCACCATCGCTCCATCACCTCCCTCCGGACAGGCTCGGATTCTGACGAACACTCTTGCAGAAGAAGAAAGACTCCCCGCCTGGCTCTGCGGCTCGCCTCTCAGTCAGCGAACTTCGCGGCCTGGGCGCGCAGCGCCGCGGCTAAGATATCCAGCACTGCCCGGACCGTGGCGCTCTGGCGCGCCTGCTTCGGCATGATGCCGAAGACGCGGATTGGCGGGAGCTTCGCCTCGGGGATCAAGCGGACGAGTCGGCCGTCGCGCAGTTCTTCACCGATGACGTAGTCCGGCAGCCATGCCACCCCGACGCCGGCGAGGATCGCGTCTCGGATGATCACGACGTTGTTGGTGCACAAGGGTCCGTCCATGGTGATCGACTTCTGCCCTTCGTGCGTTTCGAAATTCCACACGGCGGGGCCGCAGCCGTGGACGACGCAGGGCGCCGCTCCCAATGCCGCGAGCGAGTCGATGGCTCCATGCCGCGCGAGGAAGCTCGGCGCGGCGCAGACCACCCGGTCGTAGGTCGCAAGCTCCCTCGCCACCAGCGACGCGTGATCCGGCGGCGCCGCCGCGCGGATGGCCAGGTCCACGCCCTCCTTCACGAGGTCGACGGCTCGGTCCTCCAGCCGGAGCTCGACGCGGAGGCGCGGATGCCTCACGGCGAGGGACGGCATGATCGGAGAGAGCTGGTACGTCCCGAGCGCGTTGGGCGCCGTGACGACGACTCGTCCCGCGAGGCTCGGGCCGGGTCGCAGCGCCTGCTTCGCGTCATCCAATCCAGCCAACAGCGCCCGCGCTCGCGTCGCGAACTCCTGGCCGGCGTCGGTCAGGTGAAGCTGCCGTGTCGTGCGGTGCACGAGCGCAGTGCCGAGCTCCTGCTCCAGCCGGCGCAGGTGACGGCTCGCCATGGGCAGGGATAGGCCCAGCGACCGCGCTGCGCGCGTGATGCTCCCCATCTCGGCGATCCGGATGAAGGTCGTCATCTGCTCAAACATAGGACTCCTCAATCCAGCGCCGAGTTCGACGTCGCATTCGGCGCCACCGAGATGACGCTGTCCGGCTGCAATCGCGCGTCTCGCGCTTGGTTCACGAGCAACAAGGTGAGCGCGCCCCACTCGCACGCCGCGCCGACGAACCCCAGATGGCGCGCGCCGACGTGCAAGAGCGAGAAGCCTCCAAGCGCGGCCCCGAGCGAGAAGCCGAGGTACATGAACGACGCGTTGAGGGAGAGCGCCACGGGGGCCGACGGGACGCCGACGAGTTCGATGAACCGGGTTTGCTGCGCCGGAAAGAACGCCCACGAGGACATGCCCCAGAGAGCCATGGCTACGAGCACGGGGAGCACGGCTGCGGCGGGAGCGACGACGTTCGCGACCACTGCGAGACCAGAAAGCGCGAGGATGAGGCTCGTCAGGCTCCCTCGGAGCACGATTTTGGTTCCGAACCAATCCGTAGCGTTTCCGCTGACGAAGAGCCCCATGCCCGCCGCGGCGCCCCACGTGAACAGCGCCAGGCCGATTCTGAGCGCCCCGGAGCGGCGTCGCGCCGTAAAGAAGCGGAGCGACGTACGTGTAGACCGCGTACGATCCGGTTGCCCAGAGCGTGGTCACGGCGAGCGTCCGCGCGACGCGCGGGTTGCGTACGGCTCGCACCCGATCACCGAGCGATGCCGTGACCATCGAGCCCCCGACGCCGCGCTGCAGCCCTCGAGCGAGCCCGACGGCCGCGATGGTCGAAAGCACGCCCACTCCCACGAACGTCATGCGCCAACCAAGCCGCTCACCCACCAGCGCGCCGAGCGGCACACCCAGGGCGATCGCGGCCGTGAGCCCGCCGTTGACGATGGCAATCGCTCGTCCGCGCTGCTCCGCAGGCACCAGCGCACTCGCAAGTGCGTTGGCGTTCGGTGTGTAGATGCCGGCGGCGAACGCGAGTAGCACGCGGGCCGCTGCGAGAGCCAAGAAGCTGTGCGCTAGCGCGGCGGCCATGTTGAACATTGCGAACAGCGACATCGACCCGAGGAGCAGTTGCCGCCGGTCCACGCGCCCGGTGAGCGCCGTGAGCAGCGGCGAGCTCGTGGCGTACGCAAGTGCGAAGATAGAGACCAGAAGGCCGGCCTCGGCGACGGAGACGCGTATGTCTGCGGCGATCGTCGTGAGCAGCGCCGCGATCATGAATCCTTCCGTCCCGATGGCGAATGTGCCGAGCGCAAGCCAGTAGAGGGCACCAGGCCTCCGTGCCGTGGGTGTCGCCAGATCCGAAACGGCAACGGTTAGCTGAGCGCTCATGACTCCTCCAACATGTACGGACGTATTGCATGGACCCGAGCCGGGACGTCTCCGGCCAGGGTGACCTAGCGATTCACGTGGCGGCTTCTCTCCGCGCCACGTCGTTTCGATGCCCCGTCGCCCCGCGGAAGCAGGTGCTGGAAGAGGACGCGCTCGAAGCGCTCCACCGGGACTGCGCTGCGCTGCGCCTTCGCCACCAGGATGGCGCCCTGCAGCGAGCTGACGATAAAGCCCGCGAGCTCCCGCACGTCGGTGTTGGGCGCCAGCTCGCCCGCGTCGACCGCTGCTTCGAGGCAGTAGCCCACCGACGCCTGGTTTTCCGCGAACACCGACGCGACGCGCGCGCGAATCGCCTCGCTCTCCTCGCTGGCTTCGGCGCTGAGGTTTCCGTATAGGCACCCCCGACGCATGTCGTCTTTGCGGAGGTATTCGAGCTGCCCGTCGATCCACGCGCGCAACCGACGAAGCGGCGGCAGGGCGTCGTTCCGCAGGGTCGCCGTCACGGCAGCGCTCGTCATCTCCCGGTAGCGCTCCAGGATCTCGAGCCCGAACGCCTCCTTCGTAGCGAAATGGTTCGTGAACGAACCCTGCGGTACGCCGGCAGCCTGGACGATGTCGCGCACGCTGGACGCCCCGAACCCGCGCTGGTGCACCACCCGCAGCCCGTCGGACAGCAACTTTTCCTTGTGCGAGGGGCGTGACATGCCCTAACAATGCGTACGTCCGTACTGATTGTCAAGGCGAACGACCGAGCGATGCCGAAAGGCGCGCGAGCCGTGTCAGCATTTTGAGCCGATGGCGAGGTGGCCGAGTGAGCCGTCATGACGCCGAACAACGGTGATGCGACAAGACCGAGCCGCTCGTGGAGATCGACGCGCCGGCCGTCGTTGACCCTCTGTGGCCCCTTGTTCAAGAGGACCTCGGGCCACAGTGAAGTCGGAGAAGCCGAGCCCCGAAGGCTCGATGCTCCGCATCGCGTGTATCGATAGCGCGCGGTGCGCCTTCATCAGGACGAGCCAGAGATGGATGCCGGAGTTCTTGGGAGCGTCCGCCATGCGGTCACGCGAGTGTGCACTGAGCGGCGCCGAAGGCTCCAGCTGTTCCTGGATCGAGAGGGGCCTAGAGGCGCCGATACACCGCGCGCAGGTGTTCCACGAGCGCCCGGACCGCGCGCGTACCCCGGTGCTCCGTCCGGTGAAGCGCGTAGACGTTCACCGGCGCGCTCCGCCAGGCCGGCAGGACCACACGCAGCGCCCTGCTCCTCGTCTGCGCCGTGACGAGCCACTCTGGCAGGAGCCCGATCCCCGCGCCCGCCGTCGCCAGCTCTCGAACGGCGTGCGGCGCGTTGCTGCGAAAGACGACGTTCAGACGCACGCTCGCTTCGCGCGCTTCATCGAGCAACGTCCACATGTCGGCGAGCCCGGGGACGGCGTACGTCAGCGCGTCGTGCTTCGCGAGCGCCTCGGGCGTCTTCGGCTCGCCGCGCCTCTTCAGGTAGGCCGGTGAGGCGACCAGGAGTCGGCGAAACGACGCCAGCGGATGCGCGACGACGTCCGCGGTTGGCGCCGGGGGATTGCCGACGCGGATGGCGACGTCCACCCCCTCGAGCGCGAGGTCGAGGAGGCGATCCTCGAGGCGCAGATCGACGCGGAGCCCGGAGTGCTTCGTCATCAGCCCGGCCATGTGCGGGACGACGCGCTCGAGACCGAAGGTGACCGGCGCCGTGACCTGGAGCGGGCCTTCGTGACCGGCTCCTCGCCCAGCGGCCTGCGCTTCTTCGACGTTGCGAAGCACGCGAAGACACGCCTCGTAGTAGCGGCGCCCCTCCGTCGTGATCTCCATCCGCCGGGTGGAGCGTCGGAGAAGCGTCCTTCGAAGGTCCCCTTCGAGCGCCGCGATCTGACGGCTCACCGCGCCCGACGAGATGCGCAGTTGCTTTCCCGCCGCCGAGAAGCTGCCCGCTTCCACGACGCGCACGTACGTCGCCATCTTGTCGAGAAGGTCCATCGGCCGACCGTGCCCGATTCGTGACTTGATCGCAAAAGTCCTCTTCCGCCAAGCCAGCTACCGACGCCCCGTCGGAGAGCGCACCTTCGCTTTCGAACCAAGCGCGTTCGAGCGCGAACGGAGGAGCAGGAACATGTCGAAGGCATTCGAAGGCAAGGTCGCCCTCGTCACGGGGGCCAACTCGGGGATCGGTGAGACGGCGGCGGTCCGGCTGCAAGAGGCGGGAGCCACGGTCTTCGGGCTCGCGAGGCGCGAGGACGCGCTCGCCGCGGCACGGTCGCAGCACCCCCGCGTCCACTGGCTGCTCGCCGACGTCACGAACGAGGCGCAGGTGACGGCCGCCGTGCAGACGGCCGTACAGCAGGGCAGGCGGCTCGACGTCCTCGTGAACAACGCCGGCAGCGGCACGTTCGCGCCGCTCGAGCAGTCGACGGCCGAGATGGTGCGCAGCCAGTTCGAGGTGAACGTGTTCGGTCTCACCTTCGTCACGCGCGCCGCGCTGGCTGCCCTGAAGTCGAGCAGAGGGAGTATCGTGAACATCGGCAGCGCTGCCGGCCACAGGCCGATGCCGGGCGGCTCGCACTACGGCGCGACGAAGGCCGCCGTGGAGTCGCTCACGCGGTCCTGGGCCGTGGAGCTCGCGCCGTTCGGCGTTCGCGTGAACACGATCGCGCCCGGACCGACGGATACGCCCGTGTTCGAGAAGCTCGGCCTCCCCAAGGAAGCGATCGGCGCCGCGAAAGCGCAGTTCGTGAAGCAGGTGCCGCTCGGCCGCATCGCGAGCACCGACGAGATCGTCCACTGGATCGTCGCGCTCGCCGATCCGAGCGTCACCTGGGTGACGGGACAGATCCTATCGATCGATGGCGGGATGAGTCTGACATGAGGAGCGGGCCGGGGCCTGCGAACGGACACGACGGCCCCGCCGTGGAGCAGGCACCATGTGAGCTGGACGCGCTGGTCGAGCAGGCGCTGCTGAAACTCTTCGACCCGCCCGAGAGGTCGCGACGGGGGGGGCGAGGAGGACCGCAAGAGGCCGCGCGTGAGAGGGTAGGGACTCCTCCGGCAATGACCGAGTTGCGGCTCGCTTCCCTTCGCCTGCCGCCCTGACAGGCCGTGCCGCCACGACTTAGTTAACCAACTAACTTGGATGCCTGCCGCCTACGCCTCCGCCGACAAGCGCGCCGAGCTCGTGGCCGCAGCCACCGGGCTGCTCTACGAGCAGGGCTTCCACCGGACCACGCTCGCCGACGTCGCGCATCGCGCGTCAGTGCCGCTTGGCAACGTCTACTACTACTTCAAGACCAAGGAGGCCCTGGCCGAGGCCGTCATCGCCGCGCATGAGCAGGCGCTACGCGAGCTGTTCGCTTCGTGGGACGCGGCGCACCAGGACCCACGCGCGAGGTTGCGGCATCTCGTGCGCGCGCCGCTCGACATTACGGATCGGGTCATCCAGTTCGGCTGTCCCCACGGCAGCCTGTGTCAGGAGCTCGAGAAGCTCGGTCCAGACGCGCCACTCGCACGCGCCGGGGCACGCCTGCTCGCCGTGTACATCGACTGGAGCGATACCCAGTTTCGCGCGCTCGGATGTGACAAGCGGGAGTCGCGCGCCCTCGCGACAGATCTGGTGGCGTCGGTGCAGGGCACGATGCTGCTGGCCAACACGCTGCGATCGTCCGCGCTTCTGGCGGCGCAGCTGCGCCGGGTCGAGCGCTGGCTTGACCGCGCAGGTCCTTCCACTTCGCCGCATGGAGCCAAGCCCGTCCGAACGAGGAGCCGATCATGAGCCAGGATCTTTCCAGACCCACGCTGGAGAGCAGCATCGACAACTTCATGCAGGGTGTCGCCAAGGAGGCCCCACCCGAGGTACTCACGGGTCTGGGCAGCGAGATCCAGAAGCTCGCAGAGTCGGGGATCGCCCGTCACGCGCTGCAGGTGGGCGCGAAGGCTCCCGACTTCACGCTGCCGGACGCGCAAGGCAGGCCCATGACCCTGTCGGCCCTGCTGGCGAAGGGCGCGGCGGTGATCACCTTCTATCGCGGCAGTTGGTGCCCGTTCTGCGACCTGCAGCTGCGTGCCTATAAGGGCGCGCTTGGCGCCATCCACGACCTCGGCGCGGAGCTCGTTGCGATCTCGCCGCAGACGCCCGACTACGCGCTGTCCGACGTCGAGAAGAAGCAGCTCACGTTCCTGGTCCTGACGGACAAGGGCAATCGTGTGGCCCGCGAATTCAAGCTCGTCTTTGCCTTGAGCGACGCGCTCAGGAAGCTGCAGACCCACTTCGGCAGCGTCGTGCCGAGGTTCAACGGCGACGATTCATGGGAGCTGCCGATGCCTGGCACGTTCGTACTCGACCGGCAGGGCGTCGTGAGGTTCGCATCGGTCGACCCGAACTGGATGGTCCGGGTGGAGCCGACGGCCATTCTCGATGCCCTGCGGGCGGTGCGTTCGTGAACTGGGCGTTGCGGACGAGAAGACTGCTGCTGGCACTCATCGTCTCGGCTTCGGGCGGCTGCTCGAAGCCGGTCGGAGACGCCGTCCCGGCCACCAGTGCCGCGTCCGGGTCCGGGACGATGGCGGCCATGGCCCCATCAGCCTCCGTTTCAACACGGCCTGCACCGACGATGAAGGAATACACCGATCCACCCGCCGATCGAATTGGCGTGCTCGCGCCCGGCACGGGAATCCCTGTTGGACAGAAGGTGCCCGACATCCACGCGCGCGACCTCGACGGCAAGGACGTGTTGCTGTCGTCGCTCTACACCAATGGACCTATCCTGCTCGCCTTCTACCGCGGCGGATGGTGTCCCTACTGCAGCTCCGAGAACCACGCGCTGGCGACGGCGTACCCCGAGTACCAGAAGCGGGGTGTCACGCCGGTCACGGTCAGCGTCGACACGCCCGACGCGGAGGCGAAGACCAAGGCAACGTACACGATCCCGTTCCCGGTGCTCAGCGACAGCAACGCGACGATGATCGAAGCGTTCCACGTGGTGAACCATGTGGACGATGCCACGTTCGCGAAGATGAAGGGCTTCGGCCTGGACCTCGAGAGCTACTCGGGCAAGCCCCATCACGAGATCGCGATCCCCTCGCTCTTCCTCATCGATCGCGCGGGGGTCGTTCGCTGGGCGCACTCTGACCCGGACTTCAAGGTCAGGCCGAGCACGGCGCAGATCCTCGCGGCCATCGACGCGACTAGGCTCGCGAGCAAGTGACTGCCGACCGAGCAGCCAAGGAGCGGATGATGAGCAAGGTCGTTCTCGTCACGGGCGCCTCGAGCGGGATTGGCCGCGCGACGGCCAGTTCGCGAAGCGCGGCGCACGTTGGGTCCTGGAGAGCCGAGGCGAAGAAACCGGCGCTGCCCTGCTGAAGGACCTCGGCGATGTGCCGCCGCGGCCGAGGAGGTCGCGCGAGCGATCGCATGGCTTCGCGTCGGACGAAGCCTCCTTCGTGAGCGGCGCCGTGTTGCCGGTTAGCGGTGGGCATGCCGCGGCTTGAACGCCTGGGCCGAGTATTCCCACGGATCAAGGTTCAATAGGCTCTCGTGCCCGAAGGAGGTGTCCCATGGTCAAGGTCGCGTTGCTCGCACGTCTGGTCGCCAAGCCCGGAAAGGAAGAGGAGGTCGCCGCGTTCCTGTCGAGCGCGTTGCCGCTCGCGCGGGCGGAGGCTGCCACCATCGTCTGGTTCGCGCTCCGAATCTCGAATAACGAATTCGGCATCTTCGACGCGTTCCCCGACGACGCCGGAAGAGAGGCTCACCTGAACGGACCGATCGCCGCCGCGACTCATGGCCAAGGCAGGCGAGCTCCTTGCCGAGCCGCCGAAGATCGAGCGGGTGAGTTTACTCGCCGCGAAGCTCTCGAAGTGAACCTTCCGCGGCCCCGGTCGCTCGAAGGTGCCGCTTGACAGCATCTCCGACCCGCCGCGCGCCACGACCCACGGAGCCTTCTTCCGAGGGCGGCTGACCGCTACCCAATCGACCCCTCGAGAGACCCGCCCCCCCAGCAGAGCGGGCGACTCCCTCTCGGGATCAGCCGAGCATCAGGCGCGCCGCCTCGGCGGCCTTCATGCCGATCGTCACGCCTTTGGCGCGGGCGGGCTCGTTGGCGGCGGAGACGATGCCATCGTGATAGGTGCTGAGCGCGTCGCCGATCCTCGCCGACGCGCTGGAGACCGCCGCCGCGACTAGCCCGTGGCGCGCCATCTCGCTCAGCCCCTCGATGCCGCTGTCATCGAGCCCGCGCCCGCCATCATTGCAGACTGCGGCCCTCGTTCGGATGAAGCGGCTCTATCCGGGCTTCGAGCAGGAGGACTTCCTGCTCGCGCAGAGCGTTGCCTTCCACGGAGCCGACGGACGCGCGCCGAAGAAGGCGGCGTAGCGGGAGAGGACGCGGCTCGACGGACCAACGGCATCAGGAGGAAACCATGAGGATCATTCTGTTCGGAATCGGCACCATCGGCGCCGCGGTCAAAGCGACTCTTCAGGCGGGCGGTCACGAGGTGCGCACTCCCGCGCGCCGGGGGCGGACCTGCTCGCGGACCTCACGGACGCGAAGAGCCTTCGCGCCCTCTTCGAGCGCGCAAGCGCTTTCGACGCCGTTGCGTGCGCGGCGGGCGACGTCTTCCCTGCGCCGCTCGAGCAGGCCACCGACGAGCAATGGGCGAAGTCCTTCGCCTCGAAGGCGATGGGCCAGATCAACCTCGTGCGTACGGCGCTTCCGTTCATCGCCGACCGTGGATCGTTCACGCTGATCTCGGGCATCGTCCCCGACGAGCCAATCGTCGGCGGGGTGATCATGAGGACAATCAATCAGACCGTCGAAGGATTCGTACGGGCCGCCTCGTTCGAGCTCCCTCGCGGCATCCGCATCAACTGCGTGAGCCCGACGGTGCTTGCGGAATCGGTCGCGTACCACGCGTCGTTTCCTGGGTTTGCCCCGGGTTGCGGCGTCAGAAGTAGCCCTGGCGTACTTGCGAGCCATCGCGACCCCGGTCAGCGGCCGCGTCATCAAGCTCCACAAGACGTCCTCTTGAAGGACGAGCTGCCGGCCCTTACCGCCGCGTCGCTCGCTCGCTCCGCCCCCGTTCCCCGGCGATCGGCCTCTCCGCCCGCGAGCGCACGTCAGGCCGTCGTTCTCGCGACCGGAGACGGACGCGTCCGGGGCGCGGAGTGAGCCAGCGCGGGCGTAAAGTTCGCCCCCGACTCGCGGAGATAGCCGAGGACGAGGCGCATGAGCGCTTCCCGGAACGCCGGACGCCGGAGGGTCGCGGCGGAGAGATCGAGCGCACCGTCGATCGCCCCCTGAACCGCCGTCGCGACCATCATCGCGACGAGCTGCACCTCCGCGTCGTCCATCCTCGCAGGCAAGCTCGGACGGATCATGACCGCGAAGGCGGAGACGATCCGGCGCACCGTCGCGCGGACGACTCGAATCCCGTCGAAGCGCGGCATGTGGGCTTGCAGCACCACGCCGAGCTCGGCGTGCGCCTTCTTGTGGCGCACGAGAGCGTCAATCGTCGCGGTGACGCGCGCCTCGAGCGATTGGTTTTCCGTCGCCACGAACGCCCCGAGTAGCTCCGCCTCGAGCGCCGTCATCTCGCGCTCGAGGAGGGCGAACAGGAGCGACTCCTTCGCCGGGAAGTACTGGTAGAGCGTCCCCACCCCCACTCCGGCGACCTCGGCCACGCGCGTCGTGGTCAGCGTCTCGAACCCCTCGTCGAGCAAGACCCGAATCGTCCCCTCCAGGATGGCCTCCACGGTGGCCTTCGACCGCCCCTGGATCGGCTTCTTTCTGGGCTGAAACGAATGCATGGGGCCTCGCGTTCGGAATACGAATGGCAAACCCGAAGGAACCTTCACATGTTAACCCGCATGAAAGCATTCGTCACCGGAGCGACCGGGCTGCTCGGAAACAACCTCGTGCGCGCACTTCGGGCCGAGGGGCACGAGGTCGTCGGGCTCGTGCGGTCGGACGCGAAGGCGCGCCGCCTGCTGGGCGACACGGGGGCTACGTGGGTCGTCGGAGACATGCGAAGCCCGGAGGCGTTCGCGCCGGCGCTCGGCGGGTGCGACGCGGTCTTCCACACGGCGGCGTACTTCCGCGAGTACTACCAGCCAGGCGATCACGCGGAGGCGCTCGCGGCAGTGAACGTGCGCGGCACGTTGGCGCTCATGGCGCTCGCTGACGACACGGGCGTTCGAACGTTCGTGCACACGAGCTCGAGCGGCACGATCGGCTCGAAGCCTGACGGCTCGCCCGGGGACGAGGACACGCCGCCCCCTCCGATCGCGAAGGAGAATCTGTACTTCCGCAGCAAGGTGGACGGCGACGCGCAGATCCATGCGTTCGCGCCGAAGAGAGGGATGGCGATCATCGAGATCCTTCCCGGCTGGATGTGGGGCC
>CAVXOZ010000010.1:0-133046 GCA_963763505.1 uncultured delta proteobacterium
TCGTCGCCGCCGTGTTCGCGTCGGCGGCCGCGGTGTCCGCTTCGGACCCGCCGTCTCCGGGTGCACCGGCGTCGAGGCTCGGGACGCTCGCGTCCGTGGCGCCATCGGACCTTGGCGTCCGCGTGTCCGACGCGCCGGTCGCCCGCCGAACGCCCGTAGCGGAGTCGCCAGAGGCACCGCTATCGCAGCCGGCGACCATGGCCCCGAGCACGCCGATCGAGACGAGGACATCGATTCGCATGATGACCCTCACGCGCAGCACGCTGGGCGCCAAAAGGTAACTTCGCAGACTTGCTCCCCGGGCGCCGCGAACGCTGCTACCACCTCGCAGATCCGTCAAGCGCACGCGCACGAAAATCGCGCACCTGCGGCGCGACGGAATGCGTTGCGCTCCGTGCTCGCGGGGCGGATTGACCCGCCCCGTCGCGGCGGCACGGCCTTCTCATCGACTCGTCGACTCATCGGCGCGCGCGTGTTCGGAGGCAACGGAAATGTGCCGAATAACTTCACGAACTCGCTGCCGAACTGAGCGACGGGCGCGACGCTTGCGAAAAATTGCGAAAGCTTGCGAAGTAGTCGAGGCGTCCGGCCAAAGCCCGACGACGGCGCCCTCATCCACGGGACGTCGATGACATCCGCAACGGCTCAAGAGCGAAGGCATTTGGAGAAGGGACCACGGCGATGAAGTCGTCGACGAAACTGCTCGACCGGCTCGAGATCGACGCGCCGATCATCCAGGCACCGATGGCGGGCGTCTCGACGCCTGAAATGGCCGCCGCGGTTTCGAACGCGGGCGCGCTCGGGTCGATCGGCGTCGGTGCGACGAACGCGGCGGGCGCGCAGCCGATGATCGCCGCGTTTCGCGAGCGCTCGCGCCGTTCCCTCAACGTGAACGTGTTCTGCCACGCGCCGGCGCGCGCCGACGGCGCGCGAGAGGCGCGCTGGCTCGAGGTCCTGGGGCCGGAGTTCGTGCGCTTCGGTGCGACGCCGCCCACGACGCTGAAGGAGATCTACCGCAGCTTCGTCGAGGACGACGACATGCTCGCGATGCTCCTCGCCGAGAGACCGAAGGTCGTCAGCTTCCACTTCGGCATTCCTTCGCGCGACCGGATCGCGGCGCTACGCGATGCGGGAATCGTGCTGTTGGGCAGCGCGACGAGCGTCGCCGAGGCGCGCGTGCTCGTCACCGCAGGCGTCGACGCGATCGTCGCGCAGGGATACGAGGCCGGCGGTCATCGCGGGGTCTTCGATCCGAGCGCTGACGACGACCGTCTCGGTACGTTCGCGCTCACACGGCTGCTGGTTCGCGAAAGCGATCGGCCCGTCATCGCGGCGGGAGGGATCAGTGGACGGCGCAGGCGTCGCCGCGGCGCTTCGTCTCGGCGCGAGCGCAGCGCAGCTGGGCACTGCGTTCGTTGCGTGCGACGAGTCGAGCGCCGATGCCGGTTACCGCGCGGCACTCGAGAGCGGCGCCGCGCATCACACGGTGATGACGCGCGCGATCTCGGGTCGTCCGGCGAGAAGCCTCGCCAATCGCTTCACCGCGCTCGGCAGAGAGGTCGCCGCGCGCGACGTACCCGACTATCCGATCGCGTACGACGCGGGAAAGGCGTTGCACGCCGCGGCCAGAGCGAAGGGCGAGTTCGGCTTCGGCGCGCAGTGGGCTGGCCAGGGCGCGCCCCTTTTGCGAGCGATGCCGGCTGGGGATCTCGTCGCGCTCTTGTGGCGCGAACTTCTGGGTGCGTGAGAGGGGCGACCCCGCAGCGACCGCGTCGAGCGCCCCCATTCTTGCCGGGCACGAGGACTACCCCGCGACGCCTGAGCGTGGGAGAGGCCCTGGTTCAACTTTTACGACGTAGCAGGAACTCGAACCGCATTGGCGGCAAGCTAAAATGCAGCTGGAAATATGTGATCCGGAGAGGTCACAAATTAATCCTGAACGACATGGAATACGTTGCGAGTCCTAACCGCCGGTGACAGTGGGAAAGGGGATCGCGAGCACAACGCGACCGCGGCACGCACACCGAGGAGACGAAGGACCGATGCATACTCGTGGCTGGAACTTGGGCTGGGGCTTGGCCTTTTGCGTCGCAATCGGCGCCTGCGCCACCAACGCGGGGCCCGATCAGACCGGTATCGGGAGCAGCGGCATCGGCGGCCATAGCTCGAGCAGCTCGGGGGGCTCGTCGGGGTCGTCGGGGTCGGGCGGCGGCACATCGAACGGAGGCACCTCGAGCTCGGGAACGAGCTCCGGATCCACGTCGTCGGGCGGCACGAGCAGCGGGACCGGCGACGACGGCGGCGGAACGTCGAGCGGCACGAGCTCGGGCGGGTCGGACGACGGATCGACAGGCACCTCGTCGGGCACGAGCAGCGGCGGAGGATCCTGTACGCCAATCCAGCGCGGCCCGGCCCCCACCTCGGACGACGCGGCGATGGCCGGTCCCTACCAGACGATGTCGTACGCCGCCACGGCCAGCGTGCGCATGACGAACGCGTACGACGTGACGAGCGCGCACATCTACTATCCGGTCGGCGCCACGGCGCCGTTCGCGTCAATCTCGATCGTACCGGGCTTCGTATCGCCGGAGTCGTCGATCGGAGACTGGGGGCCCTTCCTGGCCTCCTGGGGCTTCGTGGCAATGACGATCGGCACCTCGAACCCGAGCACGGGCGCCTCCGATACGTCCGTGCTGCCCCCGGTGCGAGAGGCTGCGTTGCTGGATGCGCTGACCACGCTCAAGGGCGAGAACACGCGCTCGGGCAGCCCGCTCGCCGGCAAGCTCGATCTTTCGCGACAAGGGGTCGCGGGCTGGTCGATGGGCGGCGGCGGTACGCTGCTCGCTGCGAACTCGACCCCCTCGCTCAAGGCCGTCTTCGCCATGGAGCCTTGGAACCCGAGCACCACCTACCCGATGGACACCGTGCCCACGCTCATGTTCGGCGGGACCTCCGACGGGTTGGCCGGCCCGCCGATGCCGGATGATCAGTACACGAGCATCCCGAGCACGACCCCGAAGATGCTGTACGTGGTGACGAGCGGCACGCACTACGTAGCGACGAGCCCCACCAACTCGACGAGCGACATGGCGCCCGACTCGATGTCAACCGGCAACGTGGCCCGCTTCGGCCTCTCGTGGCTCAAGGTGTTCATGGAGTGCGACGACCGCTTCCGCCCATTTCTCCTGGTCAAGCCGAGCGACGCAAGCGATTTCGAAACCACGCTGATGTAGGTCGAAGCTAGTCGGACCCGGCGTCGGCGGTGAGGTCGGGGAACGGGCTCGCGCCGCTCTGCGCCATGCAGTATTCGGCGACCGGTCCCCGCACGCACGTCTCCCCGCCGCCGACGCACTCCGACGTCGCGGCGCACAGCTGGTAATGGCTCGAGTCGCCGGAGGGGCAGACTTCGGCGCATTGCGCGCTGTAGGGCCTCATGGCAGCCGCGTCGCCGGCGGTGCCATAGGTAAAACAGCAGACTTGGCCATTGTCGCACTGCTTGGCTGTCGAACAGGCGATCGAGGCTCCGGCGCACATGCCCTGCGCGACGCATTTCGGCGCGGCAGGATCGGCCAGGCAGCACTCTGACGGCGGCGCGCATCCCCCGCCAAGGAGTCCGCAAGGAATGCCGCCGTCGACGCTCGTCGGTGTCGATCCGACGAGCGGCCCGCTGTCCGGACTGTTCCCCGAGGATCCGCTGCTGCACGCGGCGACGAGGACGAAGCCGCCGACGGACAAAGACCTCGCGCTCTTCATGGGCAGGCCACCTCGCGGCCCAACGTAGTCGGGCCGACCGGTCGAGGGCGTCTCTCGCGAGTCACAAATTGCGGTGGACCGGCGGTCGGCGACAACTACACCATTGCTGCCAAATGCTTCGATAAGCCGCCTCGAGACAAAGCGGACCAGTCCTGAGACAGTCCGACCGCAATATTCACGAATTCGCCCGGACTCCACGCGACAAGCTCCGTCGCCACGACCCACGGGGCTCCAGCTCGCCGGCGGGCGGCTACGTGATCGAAAACGGCAGGGTCGCAGGGGTCGAGCGTCCCGTTGATGATCGGCTGGTGCACGACGGCCATGTGCTCCGGAGCCGAGAGAGAGGAAGAACCGCCGGAGCGCGGCCGGGGCGACGTGACACCCAAAGTCGGGCGCTGACACTACACTGGAAGCGCAGACCCAATTGAGAAGCTGGACCCCAATTGGATCTCCAGGAGCGCATGACACCTCTCGACTCACTCCCCAACGCGCTCCAGGGCTGGCAGAGCTTCTACGTGCTCGCCGGCACCGCGAGCGCGACGTTGACCGGTCTCATGTTCGTGGCCGTCACCTTCGGTTCGAGCCTGGTGACGAGGGAGACCGCGCAGTCCACGCGCGCGTTTCTCGATCCGACCTACATGCATTTCGTGCAGGTGCTGTTGACCGGATGCCTTCTCACCGTCCCGACTCTGGGGCCGACGGTTCTCGGCTGCGTGCTGATCTTCGTCGGGGCGCTGCGCACCGTGGGCCTCTACTCGGTGTTCGGCCGCTACCGGGAGGCACAACGCAAGCACGGCGACATCGAGATGTCCGACTGGCTCATCTCGATCGCGCTTCCGCTGCTCTGTCACCTGGTGCTGATGACGGCCGGCGCCGGATTCATCTTGCGCAAGGCGGCCGCGCTCACCGGCCTCGCCGTCGTTACGATGGGCCTCCTCTTCATCGGCATTCACAGCGCCTGGGAGCTGTTCGTCTGGATGGCTCTCGCGGTGAGCGAGCGCCGCCGCGATCCTGCAAACCCGGCGCCCCCGTCCCCGCAGCCACCGAGCGATCGAATCGACTGAGTCCCGCCGGGCCGGCGCCTTTCCGGAGTGACGCCATACCTAACGCTTCACGCCACCTTCCTGTCACTATGAATAAAAAAGGAGCGTTCGCGCGTCGAATACTCTTACCTCGGAAACCGGAGACGGGGTACGTGCGGGATACGCACATGGAGATTTGCGGGCGATGAGCGACGGGGGCAGAGTCGGTCCGGGGGCGCGTCCGCGCAAGTCGGCGGTGATCCTCGCGGGGGCTGCGGGCAAAGGTCCCTTCGCGGCGGGGGCGCTGGGCGTCGTGGCGCAACATCTCGCCGAGTTCGAGATCGTGTGCGCGGTCGGCACGAGCTCCGGCGCGCTCAACGCGGCCGTGTTCGCGGCGGGGCTGCGGGTCGGGCGCGCGCAGGAGGCCGCGGACCTCCTCCAGGAGCTCTGGAAGGACACGGCGAACGCCCTTCACATCGCGACGACTCGCATGCGCGAGAACATCGTGAAGCGCGCCCTCCAGAAATTTTCCAAGTACCCCGAAACCCACCCCATCAAGCTCCGGATCGCCATCACGACGCTCGACGGCAAGGAGGCCTTCGTCAATCGTCGCCACTACACGACGTACGAGGCCGTCCGGCATTTCGAGGGCGCGGATTTCGCGAGCGAGCAGGGAATCGACGCGATCGCGAGCCACGCCATCGCGTCGGCCGCGATCCCCTTCATCTTCCCGCCCATACGGCTCGACGGAACGACGTACGTGGACGGAGGCGTCGTGGACAACGCGCCGATTGGCTGGGCCCTCCGTCAGGACGAGGAGATTCGAGGACCTCCTCGTTGTCACGTCGGATCCCAGGGTGGCGGCGCGCCCGCGATGCATCACCCCCTTTCCCCTGGGCTCCGTCCTGCGTGTCGTCCTCCGTGAACGCCTCACGCGGGACCTGCTCGAGGCGTACTCGTTCAACAGGGAGCTCACGCAGCTCGAGGCGATGGGCGTCGACATGCAGCGCGTGCGACGCGAGCTCAAATGGCGCTCGCTGAAGATCGTCGAGATCCGGCCGCCGAAGGAGACGTCGGGGGGGGTCATCTCCGGTTTCTTTCTCAAGGGCCAGCGCATTCGCAACCTGGACGCCGGAAGGGCAGCCGCGACCCAGGCGCTCGAGGAGCGGCTGCGGTGCCCGGTCGCGCCTCCGTCCCCGCCGCCGCCCACGTCGTCCGGCGTTCAGAGCCAGCACCTACGAAAGAGCAGCGAGCTGCTCCTCATCGCGCCGATCAAGAAGGGCCTCGTGCCCGTCCCTTTCACCGTCACCTACGCGGTGCGCTTGCAGATGCTCCTCGGGGGTCTCTTCTCGATCCGGCAGGCCGGCGTCGAGCGCTTCGCCGGGCTCTCGAAGCTCATCGGGCCACTCGAGACGGTGACCACACTCCACTTCATCCAATGGGCGATCCTCGACGAGGGGACGCGGCTTCTCCTTGCCGTGACGTTCGAAGGGCCGTGGGAGGCTTACATCCGGAACATCGTCGACCAGGCCGGTCCCTTCCTCGACACCATCTTCTGCCACTGTGAGGGGTACTCGGGCGGTCGCGAGAGCCACGCGACGGCGAACGGGTACGACGGCTTCGCGCGGTGGGTCCGGGAACACCAAGTGGAGGTGAGCTTCTTCCATTCCGCCGCGCCGGACATCACCGCCAACGACATCGCTTGGCTCCGGAACCTCGACGCGTTGCGAGGGAGTGCCACCTTCGCCGCGGATTCGACGGAGCTGACGGCGCAACCGGGGACGCCCCCCCAGGGAGTGGTCGCGAGCGACACGACGTTCCTCCAGGTTCTGAGCGCGTTCTTCACGCTGAGCCAGTACTTCCCCGCGCCCGACAACGTCTTCCTGGAACGGGCCGCCAGCAAACAACTCGCGCTCTTGGACCCAGGCAAGCCGCCGCCGACCGGAACGAGCGGCGAGGTGCAGGACGCGTGGAACTGGTATGCGCTGCGCGTTCTCCCGCTCCAGAAGGCTCCCCAGAATCCGAACGCCGCTGCGACGAAGAATCCGAACCCCGTCGTGAAGATCCGGGCTCCGAACACCATTCAGGGAAACATCCTGAACGGCTATAGCGGGATGGTGGACGGGTTGCTGGTCTTCGTGCAGTTCGCCTCCGCGGCTGCGGGCGCCCAGTTCGTGGCCAGCTTCCACCCGACGATCGACGGCTGTCCGGACCCATTCACGAGGAACATCGCGCTGACGTTCGCGGGCTTCACGTCCCTCGGCCTGGACGATCTCGCGGATCTGCCGGAGGAGTTTCGCGAGGGAATGGAAGTTCGCTCGCCGATGCTCGGGGACGTCGGCATCAACCATCCCTATTTCTGGGAGCGCCCGCTCGCCAGCGGAGCCGCGCCTGCCCGCGTCGACCTCTCGACAATCGACGCCGTCGTGACCTTCCAGTGGGCCCACGGGGCCGGAGCGCAGCTCCAGCAGACCCTCGCCGCCATCGAGGGCCCGCCCGGGGCGCTGACCGGGGTGCACATTCTCGCGGTGCAGAAGCTGCACCGAAACCATCCGGGACCGCCCGTCGTGGCCCCCTTCGGGTTCGTCGACGGGCTGAGCCAGCCGTTCCCTAGCGGCTATGCGCGCAGTGGCTATGTGGCCGCCCCGGGCGACGAGGTGGCGCTCGGCGAGCTCCTTCTCGGGTACGAGAACGCGAAGGGCGAGAACCCGCGCTACGCGCACCCCGAAGTCTTCCGAAACGGGTCGTTCCTGGCCATGCGCAAGATCAGGCAGGACGTGAAGGGGTTCCAGCACTTCGTGAACCCGGGGGGCGCGGGGCTGGGGCTAGTGGGATCGCCAACCCGGGAGCTCGCGGGCAAGATCATGGGTCGCGACCCCGACGGCGATTCGCTCGCCCTTGGAGCCCCGCGAGGTATCGGCAACAACTTCAACTACACCAATGACCTGAAAGGCGAGGGGTGCCCCCTTTCGGCCCACGTACGGCGCGGCAACCCCCGCACCGAGGGCACGCCCCGCATCCTGCGCAGGGGGTTCAGCTACGACGACAGCACCCCGGGCGTTTCCGATGAGGGCCTCGTCTTCATGGCCTACTGCGCGAGCCTCGGCTCCCAGTACGAAATCGTCCAGAAGTGGGTGAACGGCGGCAACAGCACGGGGACCTACGGCAGACAGGTCGATCCGATCTTCGGTGTCCCCGGTATCGCGGACTCCAAGTATTTCTACTTCGACGCGACGGGCACGGCGATCCAGGTGCCGATGCCGGCCCAGCCTCTCTTGAGCCTCAAGTGGGGGCTCTACCTCTTCGCTCCGTCGACCGAGGGTCTGGCCGAGATCGCAAAGCTCGCCCTGGAGATCGTTGCGAAGAAGTCGGCGCCTCCGGCTCCCGGCCGATGTCCCTTCTCCGGCAGCCCGGCGCAGTCGAAGGCCGCCGCCATGATCGCGAGGGGAGAGGCTGCGCTCGAGCAGCTCGAGCAGCTCGCCCCATCGGCGGCGCTCGACCAGTGGCGAGCGTGGATCGAAGAGCAGGACGAAACGACCCAGGAGAAGGCCGAGGCGGTTTTCGCGGCGCTCCGCGCCCAGCCCGGATTCGAACCGACGCCATACGGCATTCTCATCAGTCGAGAGCAAGAAAGCCTCGCCCTGTTCGCGGATCGCGACTACTCGGTCTGCGAGTACGGAAAGCGGATGACCGCCTCGTACGGTCTGCTCACCCTGGGCCAGGATCCCGGGAACGGCTACGAGGCGGCGGCTCCCGCGCCGAACCAATTCATCGCGGGGATCCCGCGATCGGCCGCGTACCAGGCCGCCCTCGCGGCGGGCCGCGCGGTGCTCGCGCAGGCGCCGGAAGTCGCTCAACCCGGGACCCCGCCGAAGAGGCGCCGCATCGTCAATCTCATGCCGTGGGCGGATCTGGTGCTCTGCGAGCTCGTCGACCTGTGGTTCGGGTTCCCCGACCCGAGCGTGATGAGGATGGGGGGCACCGCCGCGATGTCGGGACCGTTGCCGTGCTGCCCGGACGACTTCCGCGTCGTGTCCGGGTATATCTTCCAGGCGCAGCCGACCGTCGCGCAATCGCAAGCCGCAGTGGCGCGTGGGGCTCTCATCGCAGCCGCTGGAGCGGCGTTCACGACGGCCCGCAAGACGGCGCTCCGCGGCGGCGCGTTGCCGAACCCCACGTTGATCGACACGCTGCTGAGCGCGGGATACATGGGGGGCGACGACGACGCCACCTCGCGCGCATGGATCGGCGCCGTCAGCGGGTTCACGGTGCCGACAGGCGGGTCCTTCGCTCGCTGCATCGGCGACTGGCTCGCCGCGGGGGTCTTCTGGCGGATCCAGGAAGCGTATGTCGGTCTCCAAAACAAGGCGTCGCTCGACTTCCTCTACGAGGACAAGGGAGGCTTTCTCGCCGCGGCCGTCATCGAGGCCTTCCAGACGGCGCCGGTGCCGTTCGCCCTTCACCGACGCGTCAAGGCGAACCGCGAGGTGAGCCCGGGCATCGTGGCCACGCCGGACACCGCCGTCGTCGTCTTGACGACGTCGGTGGGCAACGAACTTCATGCGCGGCCGAGCCTCGACACTGCGGCCCTCTTCGGGGGCGTCTTCCACCCGGGCAAGCCCCTCGGCGCCGCCGTGCACGCGTGCCCCGGCCGGGAGATGGCGCTCGGCGTGATCATGGGGCTCGCGGCCGCCGTGTTCGAACGGACCAACGTCGTCTCGGAGGGCTCGCTCAGCGTCTCGTTCGATTATTGAGCCGGTGGGGCAGCTGGCGGGCGACCGTTGCCTCGACCGTCTTTCAGCGCGCGCCGAGCAGCTCTTCGGCCCGCGCCTGGTGCCAGGTCATGCCCATGGCTTCGAGCGAGGCCTTTGCCCTCTGGAGCATTGCGTCCGCTGCGGATCGCTCGCCCGCGGCCGCGAGCCGCTCGCCGATCAAGAGCTCGGTGACGGCCGCATCGCGGCGAGAGCCTCGCGTCTCGGCAGACGCCAGCGCCCTTTCGATGTGAGCCTGTGCGTCTGGATCCATACTCGGGTCGAGCGCGGCCTGGCGCGCGAGGGCGCGGTGAGCCATCGCCTCCCCAATCGGATCCTTCTCGCCTACGCGCCGGAGGGCTCGGAGCGCGAACTCGCGGGCGTCGGCGAACTGACCGGCCGACGTGAGCGCATCGGCCAGGTGCGCATAGTTGAACGACAGAAAGAGCCGGATGTCCCTCGACTCGAGCCAGTCGACGCTCTGGCGGAGCTCTACCAGCGCGTCCGGGGATCGCTCGAGGACCCACCGCGCGTAGCCGCCTACCGTCTGGCTCATCGCGAGCACATAGGGCCCGTTCACCTGCTCGGCCATTTCGCGCGAGCGCCGGACCGTCACGAGGCAGGCGTTCCACTGCCCTTGCCAGAGCTGGATCATGCCGAGCAGGCCCAGAAGCGAACCATGGATTGCGTGCGCCTCGCCCACCATCGCGAGCGCTTCGTCCATGTCGTCGTACGCGAGCCCGAAGTCGCCACGATCGCCGTGAACGAGCGCACGGCACCCGAGCGCGTACGCGAAGCCGGAATCGGGGCTCCGCCGGGCGCCGCGTTCCGCGCGAGCGCGGCACAGTTCGATTCCCTCTGCGAGGTACGCGAGAGCCTTCGCGTATTCGCCCGCCGCGGCGTAGCTCTGCCCGAGGCTCACGAGCACCTGCGCCCGGAGGTTGGGCCGGCCTCCCTCGGTCGCTCGTGCGAGCGCCTCCGTGTGGTACTGAATGGCGCCGTCCTGCTCGCCCAGCGCGTAGAGGATCCAGCCCATCCAGTACTGGATGTTGGCGATCGCTGCTTGATCGTCGACCTCGCTGGCATACTGCGCGGCCCGGCCCAGAAGGGTCAGCTGGCTTCGCGCCGGGCTGTAGAGGCACCCCATCGCCCACTTGCCGCTGATCTTCAGCCAGCGCTTTCGACCCGCCTCGCTGGGGGGTTGCGCGTCGATCGCGGCGAGGGCCGCGCCGTATTGCATGCGGACGCGGTCGAGCGCCGTGCTGGCCAGCGCCTTGTCGCCAGCCAGCTCCGCGTAATCGATCGCGCGCGCGGGACTCGCGCTACGGGAATGGTGGTGCGCGAGCGCCTCGTAGTGCTCCGCGAGGTTCTTGACGGATCGCTCCTCGATCGCGAGCGCAACCTCGCCGTGCAGGGACCTTCGCACACGAATGGGCACCGACTCGTAGACGACTTCGCGCGTGATGCCGTGCGGGAAGTTGAGCGCGCCCTCCGTCTGGCCGGCGACGAGAAGCTCGTGATCGATGAGGCGCTGGAGCACGGATCGGAGGTCGGCGCACGCGGACACCTTCTCGAGCAGCCAGTAGGGGACCTCGTTGCCGATGACGGCCGCCGCGCGGAGCACCTCCACCTCGTCCGACGGCAGGCGGGCCACGCGCGCCTGGATCAGTCCGTGGACGGTGGTGGGGATGGCCGCGGCGAGGTGCTCGCTGGCGCTGTCGGTCGGCAGCAATCGGCACACCTCTTCGAGAAACAGCGGGTTCCCGCCGGAGCGCCGATGGATTGCCGCAGAGATGCCGATATCGAGCGACCGGGGAAGCAGCGTGCGGATCGCCCGCGTCGACTCCTCGTGAGTGAAGGGTTCGAGCGCCAGGCGCGTGGCGTCCAAGAGCAGCAAGTCGTCCGGCTCGATCGCGCGCGAGCCGACGACCACGAGCACCGGCACGCGCGTCACCGAGCGGACGATGACGCCGAGTGCCTGCTTCGACGCGTCGTCCGCCCACTGCCAGTCGTCGAGCAGAATGACCACCGGCTGGCGCGCTGCGACGCTCGCGAAGAGCGCCCACAGCGCGAGCCCGAAGTCGGGCGGCGCGCCCTTCGGCGAGGAGCCCAACACCCCACGTTCGACGTCGGGCGCGAGCTCCAGTGAGAGCAGCCGGAGGAAGGCCCGCAGGTGCTGCACGAGGGACGCGTCGATCGCCCCGAGCCCCTCGCGCAGCCGCTCGACCGAGCGGTCCGCCGGGAGGTCTCTTGCGCCAAGGAGGGACTGCCGGAGCGCCTGCGCAAAGGGCCGAAGGGGTGCGACGTTCCCGAATCTCTCGCACGAGCCGCCGAAGACGGCGGTGGTCGGGGGCAAGCAACGCCGGAAGGCGTCGAGCAGCCGGCTCTTGCCGATGCCGGCCGCTCCAGTAACGCAGATCACGCGCCCGCCCCGGTCGACCGCCTCGGCCATCGCCAGCCGAAGCTGCTCGAGGCTCGGCTCCCGCCCGACGAAGGGGGTGAGGCCGCGGCGGCTCTGTACCTCGAAGCGCGCGTTGACGTCCGAGCGGCCCAGCACGCGCGATGCGAGCATCGGGCGCTCCTTGCCCTTCAGTGAGAGAGGAGCAATCTCTTCGGTCGCGAAGTACGGCTCGATCCCGGAGAGCGCCGCCCGACTGACGACAATCTCGTCGGGCCTGGCTGCGGAGCAAAGCCGCTGGGTCGTGTTGACCGCGTCCCCGGTGAGCTCGTACCTGCCGTGCAGCGGATCGCCCTCCCGTACGAACACGACGCCGGAATGGACGCCCGAGTGCATTCGAAGCCGGAACCCCGCGGGAAGAGAGACTTCCACACGGAGCGCGCGGATTGCCTCGTGAAGCGCGATCGCGGCCTCGATCCCGCGCCGCGCGTCGTCCTCGTCCGGAACCGGGTAGCCAAACACGGCGAGTACCCCGTCTCCGTAGAACTGGTTGATCGAGCCGCCTCGCTCGCCGACGACACGCTTCGCAGCCGTCGCTATCTCTTCCTTGAGCCAGACGATGTCTTCGGGATCGCTCGTTTCGGTCAGCGCCGTGTAATCGCACAGGTCCGAGAACAGCATCGTCATGTAGAAGCGCTGCCCGCGGCCGGCGCCTCCGGCGGCGTCACTGCCGTTCATGGTCCACGTTTTGGTGTCGAGCCGTACCATGCTGGGGTAGCCGCTTCAATGCGGCCCCAAGACTCGCTCAGGAGGCCGCCACCTCGCTGGCGGCGCGGCGACGTCCGAGCTCGCCGAGCCTTCGGGCGTCGGTCCCTATTCCGGCCTGCGCCCGGGATGGCCGGGGCAGCGAACCGTTGGGGTGGCGTCTACTCACTGCCCGTGAAGCCTGGTATCGCCGCGAGCGTCCCCGCCGGGCTCCGCTCGGCGCCCCAGGCTGCGCTTCCGCACGTCATCGCGCGAGACACCTTCGTGCAGCGCACCTTTACGAGCGAGGCGGGCGACTGGCAATCACGCGCCGAATCAGAGGCCGACGCGAAACGCGTAGAGCTTGCCGCCGGGCGTACCGAAGAGTAGACGCGCCGAATTCGGGTAGCCGCTGCCCCAATAGACGGTGCCGTCGGCACCGATCGCCGGGCCGCCATAGACGGAGCCGCCGCTCGCGAACGACCAGAGGACCGCGCCCGTCGACGCGTCGAAGGCGTACATCGTGCCGTTTGCGTCCATGGATCCGCCGAAGACGACGCCGTTCGCGACCGAGAGCGGACCGTTGACGCTCGCGCCCCCGAGCGGAGCGGTCATCGAGGCGTTCGCCACCTGCCACTTCACGACGCCCGTCGCCGGATCGAGCGCCGCCCACGACCCGACGCTCGTCGTCGTTCCGGCCTGCGGGCCCGTTCCCTGGAGCGTGTAGGGGGCGCCGGTCTGGTCGTTGACGCCCACGTAGATGCTCCGCGCGTCGACCGCCGTCCCCCAGTGGATTCCACCGAGGTGCCCGCCGGGGCCGACCGGCGTGTGCCACAAGACGCTTCCGGTATCGGCATCGACGGCCCAGTACATGCCGCTCTTCTGGCCGGCGCCGACGACGTCTTGCGGCTTGCCGCCCATCTGCGTCCGGAAGAGGTTCGCGCCCGAGCCGAAGTCCCAGTCGGGACCGCCACCCGGCGGAGTCGCAAAGAGGTCGGCGATGACGAACGCGTCGCCCTCCGTCATCCGCTGAGACCAGTTGACGGCGCCGGTGTCGAGATCGAGCGACATGATCGACTCGATGTGATCCCCGGGCGGCAACGTGGTCACGCCTTCGGGCTGGGTGTAGTTGTTTCCGGTCGTGACGTAGAGCGAATGGCGGCGACGATCGAGCGCGGGCGAGCTCCACACGGCGGCTCCGGCGAACCCGGACGGCGTCTTTCCGTCGCTCTGGAAATAGGCGGAGTCGTCGATGGTGTACGTCTTCCAGAGCAGCTTGCCCGTTGTCGCGTCGAGAGAGACGACGCTGCCGCGGAAGGAGCAGCAAGGGTAGTCCGGGATCAGAGAGAAGGACTCCTCAGCCGAGGACACGCCGACGTAGAGCTTCCCGTTCTCGAGCAGCGGCGATGACGTGACGACCGCGGCCGGGTGCGCATCGACCTGCGTGGCCCACTTGAGAGCGCCGGTGAGCCGGTCGATCGACACGACGTACGCCGCCGGCGACGAGCCAAAGAGCCCCCCGAAGACGAGGCCGAAGATGACGCTGTCGGCCGTCACCACGGGCGTGTCACGCGCGACGATGGGCGCCGGCGTGTCTGCCGGAGGGGAGCCCGCATCGGGAGCGCCCGCGTCCGGGATGGGCACGCCGATGAGCGCCCCGACCGAGATGGACCAGACCGGATGGCCGGTGAGGCCGTTGATGCGGCTCATCATTCCGCCCCAGTCGGGAACGTACACGTCTCCGTCGACCACCGCGGGCGTCGCCGAGATGTCGCCGGCCGCCGAATACGTCCACTTCACCGAGAGCTTGGAGGCCGTCTGTGGAGTGAGGACCCCCGCGAGCGATGTCGATCGGGTGTTGCACACGTTCTGCCCGAACGATTGCCACCCGAGGAGAGGGGAGCAGTCGGGCGGAAGGAGCGGGCTGGGCAACAGGTTGAGATCCTGCCCAGTGGCGGACGCTGGCTCGGGCGCGTTCGTCGTGGAGCTGCATGCGATCGGAAGACCTGCGATCAGGACCAGCGCTGCCAAACACGAAGCTGTGGCGACGTTCACGAGGCCTCCTATTCGCGGGACACGGAAGTTCGGCGACGATCGGCGATCGAGAGGTCGGCGCCGCGAACGCCGAAGTCCCCCCTGCCTGCCCACGCCGTCCTACAGCGCATTGCCCAGGAAAGCCATAGTCATTTGTTTATCGTCACGTTGAGATCTCGGCAGAACGCGATCGCGACGCCGTTTCGTCACATTCGTGGCTCGCGGGGATCATCAGCGGATGAAACGATCGTTTCAGACGGAACGTTTATTGACGTTGTGGTTCGAGTGTCCGGCCCAATCGGATTTCGAAAACTGGCTTGGAAGGATAATCGCTGCGAGATCGGCACCCGGGGATCCCGAGCCGATCAACGCTCTCGTCCGCGTACCGAGGTCCACGGATCGGGCGTCAGGGGTAAAGCATCAGCGCCGGAGATTGATGAAGGGCCGCTCGACCAGGAGGTACATCACGGTCCCGAAGGCGAACGAGAGGACGACCGTCAGTACGAAACAGAGCCCCAGCTCGGGAACGCCGAAGGTCGCGAGCGCGTGAAGCGGGTCGAGCGTCGGGTCGAGGATCTTCGCGAGGAGCACGACCGAGATCATGCCGAACGCCCCGTGAAAGAGATACGTGCTGTACGACAGCTGCGCGATCGCGTACCAGGCCCGGGCCGAGAGAAAGCCGGCGGCCGCGCGGCTGATCGGTCCGCTGGGGTACAAGCACGCGACGAGCATCAGCGAGATGCCCGTCGACCAGACGTGTCGATGCAAGAGCATATAGGCCGTCAGCATCGACGGGCTCCACGTCGGCTCCATCTCGTAGACGGGCGCCGAAACGACCGCGACGCAGATCGCGACTCCCGCGCAGAAGATCGCGTCGTTGACGACGGGCCGCGACGCGACGAGGCGGCGAAGGCGATCGTCGTGGCGAATCTGCAGATGCGCGAGCAGGACGCCGAGCACGAAAGGGCCATATCGCGTGTAGAGGTTCACGTACATGGCGTCGAGGTATTCGCTCGAGAAGCCCGGGCACGTCTTGAAGTGAAAATACGCGAACGACGAGCCGAGGATCCTGGGATGGCGCGAGAGGACCAACGCATCGACGACGAGCGAGGAAACAAACGCCGCGACCAGAAGGGCGGTCCTGTGGCGTACGCGGAAGAACACGACGATCAAGAAAAGCGGGAGCACCATGTAGAACTGCTCTTCGACCGCGAGGCTCCACGTCCAGTCCATGAACGTCTTCTTCCAGGGCACGAAGTTGTTTACGTACATGATATTTGTCCAGGCATAGCGGACATGCGTGGCCAGCTCGCCGCCGGCGGCGTGGAAGCCGTACCCGAAGCACAAGATGGCGACGACATACGTCGGGGTGAGGCGCAGGTAGCGGCGCAGGTAGAAGCGCCGCACGTCGATGCGCCCGGTACGGTCGCGCTCCGCGAGGAGCAGGCCGCCGATGAGGAAGCCGCTGATGACGAAGAACGTGTCGAGCGACTTCTCTCCGTGCCAAACGAACCCCATCCATGGAGGAAGCGAGTCGAGGTACGACCGGCACGCCCGGAACTCCGAGGCGAGCGACATCCCCATGAACACGTGGGTGGCGATGACGGTGAGCATCGAGAGGGCGCGCAGCCCGTCGACCGGTGCTTGGCGTCCTGCCGGCCGGCGCCAGATGCTCCCGAGGTTGTCGCGCAGCGAGAATGCGCGCCGCACGCGGCGCCAGCCGGTCGCTGTTTGCACGTCCGACACTATACCCAGATACGCCTTTGGCGGCCGAGCCGGACGAACGGCAGCGCCGCGGGCGGCGCTTCCCCGCGCGGTCGGTGGGGCCGGCGCACGTTTCTGACCTGGGCGGAGGTCAAGTGGACGCGAGTTGATCGCGACCGCGTGTTGGAAGAGGATGCGTACGGCGGGAGGGCGCGGTGGACCATTCGGGGGAGACGACGGGCGGCATCGGGAATCCGAAGACGGCCGCCTTTGCGCGGGTGCGCGTGGGCCGACTCGTCGAGGTTCGGGTGGAGCGGCTTCGGGCCCTCGCAGAACTCGAGGCGTTCAAGGCCGCGGTGTTCGCTGCGTTCCGCACGGCGGGCCCCGGAGCCATCGCCTGCGCGGACCATCGGCTTGCGTCTCCATTCCTGTCGCCCGAGATGGCCGACGCGTGGTCGCACGGAATGCGCGCGGCGAACAAAAGCGTCCGTCGGAGCGCCTTCTTGCTTCACCCGGCCAACGTCACCTTCAACTTGCAGATTGAACGCATCGTGCGTTGCGCGGGGCACGAGGGGCGGCGCGTCTTCACCGACCAAGAAGAGCTTCACCACTGGCTCGACGGAGGCCTGAACCAGGCCGAGCGCGATCGTCTGCGGGCATTTCTCTCGGATAGCACTGGGTAAGCGCGCGCCTTTGCCCTGGCAGGCGCCGAGTTCGCGCGAGTTCCTACGTCGCCGCATCCGACGTTCCCAGAGCGGGATCATCGTGGCCCTCGGGCAGGCCGCGCCCCTTCCAGATCCCGAAGATGGCGGGATACACGGTCAGCTCGAGCAAGAACGACGTGACGAGCCCCCCGATCATGGGTGCCGCGATCCGCTTCATGACGTCGGCTCCCGTGCCGGTGCTCCAGAGGATCGGCACGAGACCGATGATCATCGTGGCGACGGTCATGAGCTTGGGGCGGAGGCGCTTCGCCGCTCCAAGGACGATGCTCTCGCGAAGCTCCGCGAGCGATCGGAGCCGCCCTTCTCCCGTCTGCCGTACGTGCCGGTCGTAAGCCAGAGTCAGATAGAGCAGCATCACGACGCCGGTTTCTGCGTCCAGACCGGCTAGGGCGATGACGCCGACCCAGACGGCGACGCTGACGTTGTAGTTCAAGAGGTAAAGAAGCCAGACGGCGCCCACGAGCGAGAACGGCACCGCCAGCATCACGATCGCCGTCTCCGCGAGCGACCTCGTGTTGAAGTAGAGGAGGACGAAGACAATGCCGAGCGTCAGCGGGATCACCCACTTCAGTCGCTCCTTCGCGCGCTCGAAGTACTTGAACTGACCCACCCATTCGAGGCGCGTCCCGGCTGGGAGCTGGACGTCTCGCGCGACGGCCCGCTTCGCCTCCGTCACGTAGTCGGCGATCGGGCGCTCCGTATCGACGAAGACAAATCCCACGAGCTTGCCGCCTTCGCTGCGGATCATCGGGGGGCCGAGGACACCGCGGACGCTTGCGACCTGCGAGATCGGAATCTGAGCGCCGTCCGGCGTGCTGATCAGCGTGCGGCCGAGAAGCTCGGGATCGTCGCGGAACTCCCGCGCATAGCGTACGTTGATGGGATAGCGCTCGCGGCCCTCGACGGTCTCCGAGACGTTCTCCCCACCGATCGATTGCGCCACGACCATGTTGACGTCAAGGGCGCTGAGGCCGTGACGAGCGGCCGCCTCTCGGTCGACCTGGAGGTCGATGTAGAAGCCCCCGGTCGATCGTTCGGCGAACGCGCTGCGTGTCCCAGGCACGCGCGAGACTGCGTGCTCGACCGCAATCGCGGCCTTCTCGATGGCCTCGAGATCATCGCCGACCACCTCGACGCCGAGTGGACTCTTGACGCCCGTCGCGAGCATCTCGGTCCGCGTCTGGATGGGCATCCACCAGACATTGGGCATGCCGGGGTAGTGGAGTTTGTCGTCCATCTCTTTGAGAAGGCCGTCCCAGGTGAGCCCGGGCCGCCACTCGGCGCGCGGCTTGAGGACGACGGTCACCTCGGCCATGCCGAGCGGCGCGGGATCAGTCGCGGTCTCCGAGCGGCCCATCTTGCCAAAGACGCTCACGACCTCGGGGAACTTCTTCAGCTCCCGGTCCATCGATTGCAGAATGACCGACGCCTCGTTCTCGGACATGCCTGGCGGCGCCGTCGGCATGTACAGAATCACGCCCTCGTTGAGCGGCGGCATGAACTCGCTGCTCAGGCGGAGCGCCGCCGGCGCCGTCAGGACCATCGTCATCAGCGCGGCGACGACGACCTTCCATCGGTGCTCGAAGACAAACCGGACGACGGGCGTGTACGCCGCGGTGAGCCATCGGTTGATGGGGTTGCGCGATTCGTCCGACACCTTGCCGCGGATGAACAGCACGGCCAGCGCCGGGGTGAGCGTGACGGCGAGGATCGACGCGAAGCCGATCGAGTATGTCTTGGTGAAGGCGAGCGGCTTGAAGAGGCGGCCCTCGGTGGCCTCGAGCGTGAAGACGGGCAAAAACGAGATCGTGATGACGAGGAGCGAGAAGAAGATCGACGGCCCGACCTCCTGCATCGCCTCGACGATGACGTCGGTTCGGGGCCCGGGCTGACCCGCCTCGTCCCATTCCGCGAGCTTTCTGTGGATGTTCTCGATGATTATGATCGACGCGTCGACCATCGCGCCGATCGCCACCGCGACTCCCCCTAGCGACATGATGTTCGCCGTGAGGTGCTGGTAGAACATCGGCACAAACGCCAGAAGAACGCCGACGGGCAGCGTCAAGATGGGGATGAGCGCGCTCCGCGCATGGAGCAAGAAGACGAAGATGATGACGCTGACGACGATCATCTCCTCGATGAGGGTGTGCTTGAGCGTGGCGACCGATTCTTCGATGAGCTGCGATCGGTCGTACGTCGGGACCACCACGACGCCAGAAGGAAGGCTCGGCTGAATCTCGCGGAGGCGCTCCTTCACGGCCTCGATCACCGTCAGCGCGTTCTCGCCGTAACGCATGATCACGATGCCGCCGGGCGCTTCGCCCTCGCCGTTGAGCTCCGAGAGGCCGCGGCGGATGTCCGGGCCGATGCTCACCTGCGCGACGTCCTGCACCCGTAGAGGGGTCCCGTTGACGACCTTGATCGGACTGCGCCCGATGTCGTCGGGGTCCTTCACGTAGCCGCGGCCACGGATGATTTGTTCGTGCCCACCCATCTCGAGGACGCGGCCGCCCACCTCCTGGTTCGACGCGCGCACCGCCTTGACCACGTCGTCCATGCCGATGCCGTACCCGAGCAGCTTCATCGGATCGACGTTGACCTGGTACTGCTTCACGAAGCCGCCGACGCTCGCGACCTCGGCGACGCCGGGAACGCTGCCGAGCGCGTACCGCAGGTTCCAGTCCTGGATCGAGCGGAGCTCCTGCAGGTCATGCTTGCCCGTCCGATCGACGAGCGCGTACTCGAAGACCCAACCCACGCCGGTCGCGTCGGGACCCAGGATGGGATTGACCCCTTGCGGGAGCTTGGCGCGAACGGAGCTCAGGTACTCGAGGACGCGACTGCGAGCCCAGTAGATGTCCGTGCCCTCGTCGAAGATGACGTTGACGAACGACATCCCGAACATGGATTGCCCGCGAACCGCCTGCACCTTGGGCGCCGAGATCAGCGCCGACGAGATCGGGTAGGTGACCTGGTCTTCCACGAGGTTGGGGCTCTGGCCCATCCACTCGGTGAAGACGATCACCTGCACGTCCGAGAGGTCCGGGATCGCATCGAGCGGCGCTTGCCGTAGCGAGACGACTCCCCACGCGGTGGCGGCGACGACGAACAGGATCACGAGCAAGGGATTGCGGGCGCTCGCCCCGATGATGCGAGCGATCCAGCCCAAGCTCTCGGGCGCCGTGCTCGCGACCTTCATGGAGTGCCCCGTTTCGGTATCGGATGCAGCGATCCGGCGCTGTCCCAGTACTTGGACGCCGTACTGATTCGAGCTTCCGCGGCGATGAGGAAGACCCCCGAGGTGGCCACCTGGTCGCCCGGCTGGAGCCCGGACAGCACTTCGTACATTCCGCTGGACTCGGCCCCGACGCCAACCTCCTCCGGACGGAACCGACCGTGTCCGAGGTCCACGAAGACGAGGCGCCGCGGTCCCGTGTACACGACGGCGGCCGACGGGACCTGCACGCGCGGTCCGAGGTCCGCGCGGAGGGTGACGCTCGCGAACATTCCGGGTTTGAGGTCGAGGTCCTTGTTTGCGAGTTCGAGGCGGACCTCCGCGGTGCGGGTCTGCGGGTCGAGGTACGGGTACACGTACGCGACCTTCGCGTCGTACGTTCGCCCTGGGAGGTAATCGAGGGTCACCGACGCCGATTGACCTGCGTGGACTTGCGCGAGGTCCCCCTCGTAGACCTGGGCCGCGATCCACACCTTGGTCAGCGCGGCGATGCGATAGAGGCGCATGCCGGCATCGACCGACGCGCCCTCCACGACGTTCTTCTCGATGATGAAGCCGCTCGCGGGCGCCGCGATCGGAACGCTCTCCGATGGCGTACCCTGCTTGGCCAGCGCGTCGATCTGTACGTCCTCCAGGCCGAGCAAGTGCAGCCGCTGTCGCGCGGCACGAGCGAGCGTCTCGGTTCGATTCGGACCGCTGGCGTCCTCGACCAACGGAGCCGCCGCGCCCTGCTTGGCCAGGAGGAAGTCCTGCTCCGCGTTGTAGAGCTCCGGGCTGTAGAGCGACAACATCGTCTGGCCCCGGGTGACCTTCTGGCCGGTCTGGCTCACGTACAGTTTCGTGATCCACCCACGGACCTTCAGGTTGACGTCCGCGAGCGACGACTCGTCGTAGGTGACATGACCGACGACACGGAAGTCCTTGCGCATCGGAGCCAGCACGACAGGCCCGGTGCGCACGCCAATGAGCTGGCGGCGTGCGTCGTCGATCACGACGACGCCCTCTTGCTGCTGCTCCCTGGTGACCGGGATGAGATCCATCCCGCAGATGGGACACTTCCCGGGGGCGGCCTCTTTGACGGATGGATGCATCGAGCACGTGTAGTGGTCGATCTCGCCCTGCATACCGCCCGCTGAAGAGGCGCCCGCCATTGGAGATCGCTGGTCGACGGCGCCGCCCTCTGGCGGGCCCCCGACGATCCCGGTCGGACCTGCGGAGCCCGCCAGGCCCCCGCCCGAGAACCAAGCGATGAGCTGCCGATGGAAGATCAACGCGAGCAGGGCGAGGCAGGCCACGAGTGCGACCGATACGAGACGGCTTCGCGCCGCCTTGTGATCCTGAGCGCTCATCGGGCGTCCTCCTTTCCATCGAGCCCGGGCATCCGTCCGAGTGCGCGATCGAGCTCTCCGCGTCGCCGGTCGTAGTCGGCTTCCGCGACGTGCTGCTCGAGCTCGACGCCGCGCAGATTCTTCTCCGCGTCGATCACGGAAACGAAGGGGGCCTGCGACGAGACGAACGCCGCTCGCGCCGCGTCGACCTGCTGGCGGGCGATCGGCAGTAGGCGCTCCTCGAAGATGTGCAGGACGTGACTGGCCTCTTCGAGCTGCTTCCGAGCGACGACGACCTGGGCGCGCGCCGTGTCGCTCATGCGAGCGGCGTCCGCGTCGTATCGGGCGCGCATTGCGTTGGCCTCGTCGACGGCGCCGCGGCGCCGACCGAGCTGCACCGGCAGATTGAAACTGAGCCCCACCATCCAGCGGTGCTCGGGCGTGTCCCACATCGAGTTGTACGAGGTCGAGACGGTGACGTCGGGGTACGACTCGCGCTCCGCGCGCTCGGCCCGCGCCTCTTCGGCCAGCGCGTGCTGCCGCGCGCCCGCGATGTCGGGCCGCTGATCGACCGCTTCCCTCTCGAGCCGTTCGGGCGCCGCGACGTCTGCGGGGTCCGGCGTTGGGAGGTCCTTCGGCGGCGGCGGCAGCGGCAGCTCCGGGTCCCGGTGCAACAGTTCGTCCATCTGAGCCACCGTCACGTCGCGCTGCGAGGCGAGGATGACCGTGTCGTGCTCCATGTGCGTGAGCTCGAATTCGGCTTGCAACGGGTCTTGCGCCGATGCGCGACCGGCTTCCAGCTGCGCGATCGCCGCGCCATGCATCGAGCGCATGAGCTCGACGTGACGCGCATTGGTCTCGATCGACCGTACCGCGACGAAGTAGTCGTCGTAGAGCAGGGAAGCCGTGAGCGCGAGCTCGCGCCTGGCAGCTTCGTAGTCGAATCGCTGGGCGTCGGCCTCCGCCTTGGAGACGGTCTCCTCGAGCGAGAGCTTGCCCGGCCACGGCAAGCGTTGGCTGACCATCCCGGTCCAGCCGAAGCGAGCGCTCGACGAGCCGATCGAGAGGGGCGCCACTTCGACCGACACCATCGGATCTTCGAATGCTCCCGACTGGCGCACGCGCGCGATGGCGGCGCGCCAGGCCTGCCGCGCGGATTCGATCGATCGGCTTCGGTCGAGCACCGCGCGCACGTACCCCGCGCGATCGAGCACGGGCCCATTCAGGATGGCGTCGTCCTCCGCCTGCCGGCGATCGTCGGCAACGCCGCGGTCCGCTTCGGCACGCATCGAGTCGTACGACTCGGCGCTGGTCGTGGCGCATCCCAGAAGCAACAGCACTGGCGCGGACCGCCAGGCCCGGCTCGAGATCCATACGTTCATGATTCTTCCCGGGGCACGCCGGGCGGGGCCCGACTTGCGCCATCAGACGAGAGAGATCGCCGGCCGCACGGGGGTGTGCAGTCGGCCGCGAAGCTCGCCGACGCGCGATCGCGGCTTCACCACGTCGCGGTCAAAGCCTTTGTGCGAGCCTCGCCGATCGTCTCAGATCAGAAAGACCATGAGCTGGGCGCGGACATCGCTCGACGCCCTTGGCGGCGGACGCCATCTCTCGAACGTTCGATCGACGTGTGAGGAGGCTGCGGAGTCCAACCGGCCCGCGAGCCAAAGAGCGGGGACGAGGGCCCCGCGCGCCGCGGGCGTGACACTGGGCCCCGCTGACTGCGCGGCCTGGGGCATCGCGGCCAAGGTTACGATCTCGCAGCAGTCGGCGTGCCGCTCGCTCAGCATGCCCAACGGGCTCTTGCCGTGATCGTCCCCAGAGGCTTCCGCACATGGATCGAACGACGAGAGGCCGAGCGCCTCGCAGTAGAAGTACCGGCCGCCCGAATGCGTGATCCCGAAGAGAACGGCGCACGCGAGGACCCAATGCGCAGCCGCTGCAACCGCACGCCGCAGTCGCCAGCGCTGCGTCGATCGGCTCTTCGGGACGCTGCGCATGCTCTTTGCGCTTATCACTGGCCATTCTTCATCGCAAGGCGACGCACGCGCCAGGCACGAGCCAACGCGGTCTTCGCACGCGCTTCGGCCTTCACGACTTCTTGAAGAACCGCCCGAGCAGGCCCGACTTCTCTTCTCGCGTCTCGCGCTTCGTGGGGTTGCGAAGCGCCGTACTCGATCGGGTGGTCGCCACGGGGAGGGCCGACCGGCTCCGCGAGCCGGCGCGCATGTTGTGCAAGCGCATCTCGCGGACGGCGTCGATGTTGTGCGGGTTGAGGTCGACTGCCTCGTGGAAGTCCCGGTATGCGGCCTCGACCTTGCCGATGCGCTTGTACAACAGCCCGCGCCAGTAGAACGCCAGCTCGCATTGATCGCTCATCGAGATCGCCTTGTCGAGCATTCGGATCGACACCACGACCTTCTCGGGCGTCTGGTTGTCCGGCTTGAGCGAGATGAGCCACGCCAGCATCGCGAGATAGTCGGGCTGGGTCGAGTCGCCCGCGAACGCCCTTCGGCAGAGCTCCTCGGCGCGAACGAAGTCGTTCTGCTTGAAGTAGAACTCGGCCTTTTTGAAGTCGGCGGTGGCTTCGACCACCTTGGCGATGGTCTCCTGCATTTCGGGTGACCCGCTGCCGTCGGCGAGGAGCCTCATGTATCGCTCGCGCTTGTCCGCGTCGGTCAGCGTCGCGTGCGCCTCGCTCAAGCGCGCGAATACGCGCGAACACGCGCTGCGTAGGGGCAAGAGCTCGGGCGGCAAGCGGTCGGGATGCCACTTCATTGCAAGCGCCAGGAAGCTCGATTCGGCATCCTGGGGGGTCGAATCCCGAGCGAGGTCAAGCATGACGAAGTAGTCGCATCGATCGATCGTACGCGCGCGGTCGACGATCGCCGTCCAGCGCCCGGAGATCTCCCGCGCCAGCCCGGGGGGCGGCTGGCTCCGCGAGGCGTCGCTCGGAGGAAAGAGCGACGGGGGCACGACCGGCCGGACAGAAGGGGGCGACGGACTCCGTGGCGGCGGAGGGGCGGTTGGCGCGCGTACCGGCGTCGTTGGCGTCGAACTGGCGCGCGGCGGCGGGCGTGACAACGAGATCACGTCGACCTGCTTCGTGACGAGCAGCAGGTAAGCGAGCAGCCGCGCGTCGTGCTCTGCGAGGCCGCTCGCACGGAGGAACTCAGCCACGGTCAGAGGTCGCACACGGAGCAGCTCGATCGCGGCCTTCTCGTGCGCCCCCAGGCCGAGCCGAACCACGTGGGCTGTCTTCGCGATGCGGAGAGAGGAGCGGGCGACCTGGGCGAGCGCCGCCTCCACGTGGGCACGGGGCGCGCTCACGCGGAGCAGCGGCCAGAGGATCGGCAACGGGTCGACGCCCTGCGGACACTCGGCACCGATACCTCCAAGCGCGTCGAATCCGTCGTAGTACGCGTACGTCGTCTCGGGCGGCATCGCCGCCACATGGAGGAGGCGCCGGGTCATCTGCTCGCGAAACCCATCCTCTACGCAGGGCGCGTCGAGCAGGCCCTTCCTCTGCAGAAACTCGCCATAGAGCAGGCGTGCGTCGGCGCCTCGCGCGTCTTCGAGTTCGGCCAACGTGCGTTCGAGTACCTCGACCGTCAGGTAGCCGAGCTCGACCAGAACCTGGCCGAGGTACGAGACGGGTTCGCTCACGTGCGCCTTGGCCGGCGCGCCGCCTACGAAGAGCACGGAGGCGACCCGCTTGTCCGGCGACACTACGTCGATCGTGCCCGCGAGCTTCTTTTCGAAGGCGTAGACCAGAAGGTGCAGTAGCGGCGTCTTGGCGAGCGTTCCGCTCGCGGCAGGCGAAGGTCGTTGCGTGGATAGATCGCCCATGTCCCTTCGGGCACCTTGATGCGTCCCGTAGCGCGGCTGCTTGCCCGCGCACAATAGTCATTCGTTCGGTTCAATGTCGAAGTTGTTCGCGCGGTCGACTCAAGCGTAGTCGCCGCGAGGCGGGCGCGAGGCTCAGTTCATTGCGCAGCTCCGCTTTGCTCGCTCGTTGTCGCCGTTGCGCGCCCGCTTGCTCAACGAGAAACCGAATCGAAACGCGAGGACGCTCGGACGCGATGCAGCGGGCCCTTGGGCTACCGCGCGCCCCAATCATCCGTGCCCACGTTGCCTCGCCGCTTCATCACGACGTAGAAGGCGTCCGAGTTATCAGGCGGTCGACGGCATGGACTGGAGCCAACTCGCCCTTCATCAGGTGCGCGATGGCGCCATACACCATTCGCTGACTCTCGAGCATGCTCTTGCCCGCGAACGCAGGCGAGGTCACCTCGATGGTGAAGTGCCCGCCACCGCCGCTCACTTCGGCGCGCGAATCGAGGATCTCCCGCTCGATGGCCTCGCGCAGCGCATCGACAACAGAGCCTTTGAAATCGGTCGGATGCGACGACATGGCCTACCTCTTCCCTGTCCGTACCCCGGTACCGGGGGATCCACCAGCTGGCCTTGGACGCAAGCCGCTGTCGCGACTCGACGACGCCTTTTCCACGACCCTCGCCAGGCGCTCATCGCACGCCTCGCGCGCAAGCCGAGCGTCGCCGAGATTCGCAAGCTTCGTGCGCTCGCGCTCGATGGCCTTGCGCTCGACCGTCATGAGCCGCCTGATCGCGTCGTCCAGCCGGCGTAGGGCTTCCTCGACGGCCTCGTCGAGCGCGACGCGGATCACGCGGGACAGGTGGCTCCTCTTGCCTTGCAGCTGCGCGCGCGCGTAACTCTCCGCGTCGTCTAGGCAAGCATCGATCTTCGCGAGGCACTCGTGCCTGAGCGAGTCGGTACCCTTCAGCAGGCCGGCGAAGACGCCGAGGACGGCGCCGACGGCCGTGCCGATGCCGGGCGCGATGAGGGTGCCGAGAGCGGCTCCCGCGGCGACGCCCCCCAACCCGTAGCCGACCCGCTGCTTCTCGAACGCTGCCTTTGCTCCGTCGAATGGCTGCGCCGCGAGAAGTTCCCGCTCCAGAATCCTCCCGCGTCAGCTCGCTCGCGACCGGCGCGAGGGCCTCTTCTCCGAGACGTCGCAATACCCGGTAGTGCGCATGGATCTCTTCGACCGCCCAAGCCTGAAGACGCTCGGTCGCGTCGTGCGACTCGCGGGCGACGAGCTCGGCCGTCTGCTCGAGGGCCTCTGCGATTCGCCCCGCCGCGCTCTCGTCGATGGCCGCGATGCGCGCATCGAGCTCGCCGCGAGACGTACCCGACGCGATCCGCTCCGTCCACTCCGATCGCAGCCCTTCGATCGCGGCGTGCAGGCCGTCGATCGCTGCGGCCAGCACCTGGTCGGTGCCCTCCTCGATCGCGCCCTCCAGACTGTCGAGCAACCGCCGCCGGAACTCCTCCGGGTCCGGGATGCGACTGCTCTCGAGACGGGAGAGTCGCTTGCGGGACGACTCCTCCTCTCTCGCTTGGGCCCTCGAGAGCTCCGCGACTCCCGCTCGCATTCGCAGGGCGTCGCGCCACGCCACGACGACGGGGCCCTCGATCTCCAAGCGCTCCCGCAGCGCACCGATTGCGCCGTGGAAATGGTCGGCGAGGGCCGACGACTCCGGTTGCGGGTCCAGCGCCGCCTCTGCGGCAACGGCGATGCAAGACGCCCGCCCCACGTTCGCGCCCAGGACGTCCGCCACGCGATCGAAAGCTTCGCGCCGCATGCGATCGATCCGGGTTACCACGCGATCGTTCGGCTCGTCGGCAACGAGCTCCAGCGGACCATCCGCCTTCGTGAGCACCACGAGCGGCACAGGCACGAAGTCGCTGAGGGCGCGGACGAGCGACGCGGTCGCCTCGCTCGGCGGCTTTGCGACGTCCGCGACCAGAACGAGCGCGTCCACCTCGCGAGCGACCCGGGCGCGCAGCTTCTCGGCCGCGGGCGCGCCCCCCCAAGGGGGACACGGCAAGTCCATCAGCGTGAGACCCTCCGGAACGTGTCTGGCCGGGTAGTCCGCGATTCGCTCGCCGATGTCGGTGCCGTCGAAGTCGCGCACCTGCGAGAGGAAGACCGCCCGCCGCTCCTCCTCGTACTTCTGGCGCTCCGCCAGCAGCCGCTGAGCATGCGCCGCGAGGTGCTCGACGGTGCGCATCCCGGCCAGCTCGCGCTCGAGGGCGTCGATCGCTGCGCGAGCCTCTTCCCGCTGCGCGTCGGAAGCACCGCCCTCCGAACGCGCTCGGCGACGCGCCTCGGGATCGCTCGTCCTCGGAGCCAAGCGTTTGACCCGCGACCATTGGAAGAGCACGCGCAGAATCCATGACCAGAGCGCGAACCACCTAGACGCTGCGCCCTGCCGCGAGCCGAGCGGCGCGACCGGCCCCGCGAGGCGGTCGAGCCTCCCCGCCCCCGGATCCTTCGGCTCCGCGTCCGGCCGTTCGCCCGCGACCGCCTCGAGCGCCCCCGCGCGCTCTCGGGCCGCTTGCAAGCGGGCCTCGAGGGCCTCCCTCGCGGCCGTCTCGCGGTCGATCTGGGTCATCGACTTGTCGAACAAACCCTGGCGATCCGGCATCTTGCGCGAGAGCTTCGCGACCGAGCGGCCGTCGATGGACAGCGCCGAGAACTCGAGAGTCGGGGCGTGACGAACGATCGTCACCGTCGACCCGCGGCGTGGCGTACCGGTGGGGAGCACGCGATCGCCGAGCAGCGCGTTGACGAGCGTGCGTCGGCCCACTCCGGCGTCCCCCACGAGGGCGACCGTGAGTCTCGTCTCGCTCGGCGTGCGACTCACTCCCTCGCACGCGACCCGAACTCCCGTCCGGGCGTGGCTCGGTACGTCCCCCGCCGTCTCGAGGAGCCTCAAGAGCGTGTCCGCGATTTGCCGCACTTCTTCGGGAAGGGAGGCCCGGACCATGCGAGGCTCCTCGAGTCTACGGCTTCGACCCGGCGATCGCGAACGGAACTGCGCCTCGAGGAATCCGCGACGCGGGAGCAAGGCTCTGGTGTCCCGCACCCCTCTACGGGCTCGCCCCCGACACGTAGGCCTTCACCGTGCGACGATCGAGGCCGGTACGCCGCGCGACCTCCTCGTACGTGCCGTGACGCGTGTAAAGCGCCTTGCAGTAGCGGACGACGAGCCCCTTCGCGGTCTCGTCCCCCGCGACGCCGAGGAGCCGGTCGCCCTCGCCCTCGCCGCCGCGCGGGCTCTGCGCGAGCCGGCGGTCTCCGGAGTACCGCCGCGTCAGGAGCACGCGGCGCACGCATTGTTCGAGCTCTCGGACATTGCCCGGCCAGGGATACGACGGGCCCAGACCGACCTCGACGGCCTCGCGGACCATCGCACGCACACGGCTCGAGTCGCCCGAGTCGTCGCCGAGGATCCGCCGCAGGATAAAGCCGAGCAGCACGTCGAGCTCGCGGTGGTCCTCGCTCAGGCGCTGCCGCAGCGTCGGCACCTCGATGACGTCCGAGCAGAGTCGGTAATAGAAGTCGTCGCGGAAGGCTCCGCGCGCGCGGAGCTCGTCGAGCGGACGATTGGTCGCCGCGATGACGCGCCCCGAGAAGCGCGCCGTCTCGTGCCCTCCCACGGGCGAGAAGGTCCGCTCCTGGAGCACGCGCAGCAGCTTGATCTGCACGGGTATGGCGACCTCGCCAATCTCGTCGAGGAAGATCGACCCGTGGGCGCTGCAGCGCGCGAACGCTCCCTCGTGGGCCTCGACCGCGCCTGTGAAGGCGCCTTTCTTGTGTCCGAAGAGCTCCGACTCCCACGCTTCCTTGCCTTGACAGGTCCGCGCGGCGACCGTATGTAACCAACCGGTTAGTTAGCCAATAGGTGCAGCACGTGCCCCACGACCACCTCAGCGCGACGTTTGCGGCCCTCGCCGACCCAACTCGACGGGCGATCCTCGCACGCCTCATCTCGGGCGAAGCCCCGGTCATGGAGCTGGCCAAGCCCTTCGAGATGAGCCTTCCGGCGATCTCCAAGCACCTCAAGGTACTGGAGCGCGCGGGCCTCATCTCTCGCGGCCAAGACGCCCAACGGCGGCCGCGTCGCCTCGAACCCGAGCGGCTGAAGGAGGTCGCCGACTGGCTCGGTACCTACCGCGAGTTTTGGGAGGCGAGCTTCAACCGCCTCGACGACTACCTCGAACAACTGCAAGCAAAGGAGAAGCCCCGTGAACGAAAGAAAGCTCGAACTCGTCGCAGAGCCCGGTAAGCCCACGATCGTCACTCGCCGCGTCGTCAATGGGTCGCGGAGCCTCGTCTTCGACGCGTTCACGAAGCCCCAGCACCTCAAGCGCTGGATGAGGCCGTGCGCGCTCACAATGGTCGTTTGCGACAGCGACCTCCGCGTCGGCGGCGGCTGGCGGATGGTGTACCGCGCGCCTGACGGTCAGGAATTCGCCTTCCACGGCGCGTTCCGGGAGATCGTGCGTCCGGAGCGCCTCGTTCGGACATTCGTGTTCGAGCCGTTCCCAGACCAAGAGGCGGTCGAAACCATGACCCTCGAAGAGAAGGACGGGAGGACGACGATCACGACGCTGACGGTTCACAAGACGGTCGAGGGGCGCGACGGACACCTCGCCCACGGAATGGAAGCAGGCATGACCGACGGCTATGCCCTCCTCGACGAGCTGCTCGCCGCGATGGTCGGCGGTGGCGCGACGGCCGAGGCCGCACGATGAGCCCTCGGAGCGAAGCGGCGGGGGGTGTCGCAGCAAAGCCCCTGGAGTTGGTCCTCACGCGCGTCTTCAACGCGCCTCGCCGCCTCGTCTTCGATGCGTGGACCAAGGCGGAACACGTGTCGCGGTGGTTCGCACCCCGGCCGCTCACGATGCCGAGCTGCGAAGTGGACTTCCGCCCGGGCGGCGTCTTCCGGTTCGTCATGCGTGAACCGGAAGGCACGGAGTACCCGTTCGAGGGGACGTTCCGCGAGATCGTCGCGTCCGAGCGCATCGTCTTCGCGGGGACGATCCATGAGGGCAACGCGACGGTGACCACGATCACGTTCGTCGAGCACGATGGCAAGACGACGCTCACCATGCGCCAGACCTTCTCGTTCGAGTCGGCCGCGACGCGAGGGTCGAAGCAGGGCTGGACGATGACCCTGGATCAGCTCGGAGAGCATGTAGGGACCCCGTGAGCGCCGGGCCTTCCGGTCCTGCTCCTCGTGCGTGATCAAGCCCAGTTTGGGCGTGTCCCATTTTTCGTGTGACTTGCAATCACGACCCGAGACGACACGAACGAAGCAACGTCGACCATTGCAAACCCGCGGTCGCGCGTTTACCGAACTCGGCAGAAGTGCGGATACTCGCCAATTGGGCGCATCGTGAGCCTTGCGTGGACCGCGCTTTCGCAGCAGCATCGACGCTCCGAAAAGTTCGGGAGAGTATGCGCTGCAAAATGAGGGAGGAATGAAGCGGATGGACTCAATACACGAGAACGCTAGTCACGAGACCCGTACGCGTATGCCGTCGGAACCGGTGGCCCTCGTCCTGGCGGGCGCGGGCGCACGCGGCGCCTACGAGGCAGCTTTCGTCGCCACGTTGTTGCCGCACCTGCAGCCTCGACCCACGATGTTCGTCGGCACGAGCGCCGGCGCCATCAATGCCGCATTGTTCGCATCCGTTGCCGACTCGGCTCCCGAAAAGGCGCGCGACGAGATCATCGCGCGATGGGGGACGATCACCAAGAAGAGAGTGCTGGAACCGCTCTGGCAATCAGTGCCCAAAGCCATATTCCAGTATGCAAGCGCCGTCGCTCTGGGTACGAGGAGCCCGAGCAGTCTGCTGGGCACGACCCCGTTGCTCCGCAGCCTCAAAGACAAGGACCTCATCGACTGGGATCGGATAAGAAACAACATCGCCAGCTCGAAGGTCGACACGCTCGCGGTCGTAGCGACGGAGGCCGGATCCGGTCGAACGAAGGTCTTCTACGAGAAGGCGTCGAAGATCACCAAGATCGACGGCAGCGCGCGGCCATTGCAGGTATCGCTCGCTGGCAGTGCGTCGAAAGTGCAGTCCGATGCCAACCATGCGATCGACTACGTCTCTGCCCAGCTGGAGGCGGAGCATGTCCGTGCTTCCGCCGCCATTCCGGTTCTTTTTCCGCCGGTGTCCCTCCACATGGGGGCCCGCGAGAGCTTCTTCCTGGACGGCGGGGTGAGGCTCAACGCGCCGCTGAAGCCGGCTCTCGCTCTCGGGGCCAAGGGCCTCATCGTCGTTTCGACGGATCCACGGCGCTACGGCACGTCCGACGCGGTGGCGGGCAGCAGGACTCCGTCGATGCAAGATCAGGTCTTGGACGTCATGCGCGGCCTCTTTGCCGATCGGATGATCGAAGACATCCGGGTGCTCCTGGACAGAAATCGCGCGGTTCTGGAGCGGCGCGACGGCGCAAGCGGGGACAGTTACATCCCGCTGATCTTTGGCGGTCCGCAGGACCAGGATCGAGTCGGAAGCGTGGCCGCGAGGGCCATCCGGCAGATCTTGCGAGGCCCCGACCTCATTCAGGCGCTGAAGAATCTCGACCTTTGGCTTCTCGATCGACTCACCTCCGTGAGCTCGGCCAGCGGATCCGATATTCTCAGTTACGTCCTGTTCGAGCCCGAGTTCATCGACGAGGCTCTGAAGGCCGGGATCCAGGACGCCGAAGGGCTCCTGAACGACTACCCCGAGCCAGGCGATCTCTGGGACTCGTTGCGCAACAGGGAGGTGCGGCGGGAGTCGATGGCCGGCCGCAGAGCAGCCTAGACGAGATCGGACGTGCGTCGACCGGCCGCGGGGGGTGGACCCGGGGCCGGTCATGCGCTCGAGCCCCGGGTCCCCTTCGTTCGGGGCCGACGCCACGAAGGGATCGAGCCCGCAATTGCGAGCTTGCGCCCCGAGATCCTCCGCGTTCGGTGTCAAGATCCTGTCCCTACAGGGCGCTGGCCGCCCACCGTCCATCGACGTGGGAGTTGCAGAGCCTCGCGATGACCGTGCGGGACGGCCGCGCGTCCATGAGGGGCACGAGCCCGACCCTGGCATCGACCCGAAACGGAATCGATTGTCGCGAGGGTCGGGGTAGGCACCTTGGGTCTCTGAACTTGATAGCTACGAGGGTGGCGCGGGACGCTTCCCAGGTGGGGCACCCAAGGCTCGTGGGTGACGATCGAAGCTTCCATGCCCGGGGGATCGTGCGCTCGATGTCCATCCATCGAACGTTCGGACCCCAGGTGTCCAGGCTTGGACCCTCCTCACCCCTGGCGATCGTACTCGGGCATCGAAGCGATCGTACCCAGGCATCGCAGCTACACTGCCCACCACGCAAGGCGCGATGTCTGGTCATCGTAGCTAAGAAGGTGCCCCTCCAACGTGCCTGGTCCCCCATCGATGCGACGAAGGTGGCGGCCGATGGTCTCGTTCCCGGGCGATCGAGCCCTGGTGGACCGACCCAGTGGGCGATCAAGGACCGTCCTGGAACACTCGTTGGTCGGGGCCCGAGCTCAGGATACCCACCACACGAGCTTGGGGATCCGGGAATGCAAGGTAACAAGTTCGAACTCCGACGTTCGACGGTTTGCATACCGGGTCAACCCCGCGAAACCACACGATTCTGACGTCCCGCTCGCCTAGTTTCGTCCAAAAACGAATTCATGACGGGCAACGCAGCTCTTGCACGGTTCGGCCTCGTGCCTACGTTGGCACGGCCTTGCCTTCGGACCTCCCCCTTCGGTGCCGGTGCGGCCACGTGCGCGGCGCCGCGAGTGATGTCTCTCCGTCCAGCGGCTTCCGCTTCGTCTGCTACTGCAAGGACTGCCAGGCGTTCGCGCGTTTCCTCGAGCGGGCGGACGTGCTCGACCCGGCCGGCGGAACGGACATCTTCCAGATGCCGCCCGGTCGCGTGAAGCTCACCGCAGGCACGGACGCGATGCGGTGCCTGTGCCTCTCCAACAAGGTCTTCCGCTGGTACACCGACTGTTGCCGGACCCCGATTGGCAACACCGCCGCCGGACCGCGCTTCCCGGTCGTTGCGGTGGTCCATTCCTTCATGGACCACGAGGCCGACAACCGTTCTCGGGACGAGGTGCTCGGCCCGCCCCTCTGCCGCATCTACGAACGCTCCGCCGTTGGGCCGCTCCCGCCGAACGCACCCGCGCCGGCGTCGCTCAAGGTCTTCGCCCGCCGCGCGTCAAAAATAGTCGACTGGTGGGTGCGCGGGCTCGGCCGGCCGACGCCCTTCTTCGACGATCGGACAAAGGCTGCGCGCGCCGTGCCGCGCGTGCTCGGGCAGAGCGAGCGCGCCGCTCTTTGACCCCTCGGGACGTGGCGGGTCTTTGCGAAGGGCCAAGCGCGTATCATGATGCGACGGATGAAGTCGCGGCTTTCAGGCACGGTGGCCATCGCCGGATTGCTGGCGTGGCCCGGGTGTGGCTCGTCGGGATCGTCCAGTTCGGCTGCGATTGGCGATGGAGGCACGCGCGACGCGGCCACCCTCGAGGACGGCGGTGGTCTGTCGTCGGAGGCCGGCCGCACCCTCGACGGCGGCACCGTCGACGGCAGCACCCTCGATGGCGGCACCCTCGACGGTGGCACCCTCCTGGACGGGGGGTCCGAGGACGGCGCGAGCGCCGGCGATGGGGCATTTCCCAAGGGGGAACCGATCACGGCGTCCCCGGATCAGTGGACCTGGGTGCCGTTTGCGAACGCGGCTTGCGCGGACGGATTGGCCACGGGCCTTGGGATTTATCTGAGCTCCGCGAGCAGCAAGGTGCTCGTCTACTTTGAAGGCGGCGGCGCGTGCTGGAACGCCGAGACTTGCTACACGCTGATGACCGCGGCGAACACGACCGGCTACGGCCCGACCGAGTTCCAGGCCGAGTCGACCGACACGAGCTACCTCGCCATGCCTGGCGGGTTCTTCGACCCCACGGCGACGGCCAATCCGTTCAAGGATTACAGCTACGTGTACTTGCCCTACTGCACTGGCGACATTTTCGCAGGCGACAACGTGGCCACGCTTGGTTCGAACACCGCGCACTTCGTCGGGTACGAGAACGTCACGGCGTACCTATCGCGGATCGTCCCGACGTTCCCCGCAGCGACCAGAGTGGTCCTCGCGGGCAGCAGCGCTGGCGGGCTCGGCGCTCTATGGAACTGGTACCAGACGCAGCAGGCCTTCGGCCCCGTTCGCGTCGACTTGCTCGACGACTCAGGCACATTCATGCCGTCCGACATCGTGCCACAGAACATGGGCAACTCCGCCGCCTGGACGAGCGCGTGGAACCTGGCGTCGACGTCGCCCCCGTGCGCGGCCTGCGGCATGGATCCGAGCGCGCTCTACGGGTACTACGCGCAGCTTTTTCCGTCGCATCGCGGCGCACTCCTGTCCTACACGATGGACACCGTGTTGCCGAGCTTCTACGGCATCACGACTTCGCAGTTCACGACGGGGCTCGGCGAGGACATCACCAACGAGTTCACTCCGAACGCCAACCTGGGCGCGTTCCTGGACAGCACGTCGGGGCACGCGCTCTTCTTCGACCCAGCGGCGATGGCCGGTAGCGTGACGCTCCAGACCTGGATCACGCAAATGGTGACAGATGACGCGGCGTGGGCAACGCAGGGCCCCTGATCCGGGTCGTGGTGGAGCACGCACGTCATCAGGCGACGCAACGGTCTCGGCGAACCAGGCCTTGAGCGAGCACCGTAGTGTGAACGTCCGCCTCCGCCCTACGCCGGCTCATGCCGGGGACTACGGGCGGCCCATGTCGTTATCACGATTTTCGGACCCACGCGCGCCCGGTCGGGCAACATGGGAGTTCTCATGGCCGGCCCGTCACGAGCGCCCGCGGGCGCGCCGTCATGGCGCGGCGCTCTGGCGTCGAAGGGGCGCCGCCCTCGGGCGCCCGGTTCGTCGAAGCGGATCGAGGCGACCTTCGGGTTCATCGATCTGGCCGGCTTCACCGCGCTGACGGAGACCCACGGCGATCACGACGCCGCGGACATGGCCACGCGCTTCGCAGAGCTCACCCGCGCGGCCTTGGGGGCGGGCGACCGCCTCGTCAAGACGATCGGCGACGCGGTGCTCGTGACGTCGCCGACACCGAGCGACGCACTGGATCTGGTCGACCGCCTGCTCGCCTCCGCTGCGGAGGACAAGACGCTCCCTTCGTTGCGTGCCGGCTTCCACCACGGGCCGGCGATCGAGCGGGAGGGCGACGTCTTCGGCGCCGCCGTCAACCTCGCCGCGCGCATCGCGGCGGAGGCTTACGCCGGCGAGGTGCTCGCCAGCGCGGCGATCGCGTCGGTGGCGGCTGACCGGGGAATCCCCGTCGTCGAGATCGGCGCCGTCGCGCTGAAGAACGTGGGCGTCGCGACGGTCTTGTCGTCGATCGGCTTCATGGTCGGCGCGATCGACACGGCGGTCGACCCGGTGTGCCAGGCCGTCGTCGATCGGCGGGCGGCGGCGGGGCAGCTCCATCACGAGGGCAAAACGTACTGGCTTTGCTCGCTGACCTGCGCCGCCGCGTTCGCGAGCAACCCGCAGTGGCACGTCGGCGGATCGACGAGAAGGAAGCGTTGACCGCGACTGCGCGGGCGCCGTTCACGAGGCGACCGCCACTTCAGAGAAGGCTCTGCGTGTGCAAGGGAAACTCCTCGGACGAACTGGCGACGAGCGCGCGCAAGGTGAGAGCCTTCCGTCGCGGCTACCATGGCCGGGATCTCTCGCATATCCTGAGAGCGTGGGAGAGTGGGCACGCTTTCTTGCGGTGGGGGGGACCGAATGAGACCGGAGCCTGCGCCTGCCTCGGCCCGGCCCGAGCCGGCGGCCCCCATGTGGAAGGGGACGGACCGCTACGCGGTGGTCCGGTGCATCGGCCAGGGCGGGATGGGCGTGGTCTACGAGGCGTTCGATCGCCAGCGACGGCACGCCGTGGCGCTGAAGACGCTGCCGCGCTTCGACGCGAACGCGCTTTACCGGTTCAAACAAGAGTTTCGCGCCCTCGCCGACGTGCATCACACCAACCTCGTGCACCTGCACGAGCTGGTGGCGTCCGAGACCGGGGACGCCTTCTTCACGATGGAGCTCGTGCGCGGAACGGATTTTGGCCGGTACGTTCAGGAAGCTCCCTCGCGTAAGACCTCGAGGCCGCCACCGACGCTCGTGATCCAGGACGTGACGTTGCGGGGTCGAGCGCTGGGGCGCTCCGAGAGCGCTGCGCATAGGAGCGAGAGGCCCCCCCCGACGACGTCGCCGGCGAACGCCGAACGGCTCCGTGCGGCACTCCGGCAGCTCGTCGAGGGAGTGCATGCGATCCACTCGGCGGGGAAACTTCACCGCGATCTGAAGCCGTCCAATGTCCTTTTGACCGCCCGAGGCCGGCTGGTCATCCTCGACTTCGGAGTCGCGGCGGATTCTATCGCACGTCGAGCCGGAGTCCCCGCCGGGCAGCGGCGAGATGGTGGGCACGGCGAGCTACATGGCGCCGGAGCAAGCCACCGCAGAGGCAGCGCCGGACCCCGCGTCGGACTGGTACAGCGTCGGCGTGATGCTCTACGAGGCGCTCGTTGGCCGGCGGCCGTTCGTCGGTTCCGCGACGGACGTCCTGGCGCGCAAGGTGGCGATGGATCCCCCCCGCCTTCGGAGTGCGTGGACGGTATCCCCGCCGATCTCGATGCGCTGTGCATGGACCTCTTGCAACGCGCACCCTCGCGCCGGCCGACCGGCGAGGAGCTCCTGCAGCGACTCGGCGTCTCCCATAGCAGCGCCCCGCCCGCTCCTCTTCTCAGTGGAGACACGAGCGCGGTGCTCATCGGACGCGAGTCCGAGCTGCGCGCGCTGCGCGAGGCCGCGGAGGCGGCGAAGGCGGGCCGGTCGATCACCGTGCGGATCGGCGGAGGCCCGGGCATGGGCAAGTCGACCACCGTCCATCACTTCCTCGACGAGCTGACCGTGGACCGCGAGGCCATCGTCCTGCGCGGCCGCGTCTTCGAGCGCGAGGCGGTTCCGTTCAAGGCCGTCGACGGCGTGATCGACGCCCTCAGCCGCCACCTGATGCGCATGGCGGACGCCGGCCGGCCCTTGCTCCTGCCGGAGGACGTCTGGGCGCTGGCCCGCCTCTTCCCCGTCATGCAGCGCGTTCCGGGCGTGCAGGCCACGGCGGGCGAGGCGCGCGAAGACGACGCGCGGGGCCTGCGACAGCGCGCCTTCGGTGCGCTGCGCAAGCTCCTCACGGCCCTGGGCGAGATCCAGCCGCTCGTCGTCTTCGTCGACGACGCGCAGTGGGGCGACCTCGACAGCGCGGCGCTCCTCATCGAGGTCCTCCGTTCACCCGACGCGCCGCCGCTGCTCTTGCTCATGACGTACCGCGACGAGGAGGCCGACCGGAGCCCCCTGCTGATGGAGATGCGCGAGCGCTGGCCGGAGGGCGCGGAAGTCCGCGACGTCGCCATCGGACCCCTCGATGTCGACGATGCGCTGGCTCTGGCGCTCGCGCTGCTCGACGCGAGCGATGGGATGGCGCAGAGGATCGCGCGCGCAGTGGCGCGGGAGGCCCGGGGCAGCCCGTTTCTCGTCGAGGAGCTCGTGCGAGGCAACCGCGGCGGGATCGCTGCGGACGAGGCGAGCCTCGTCCTCATGACGCTCGATCAGGTGGTCGGTCAACGCCTCGCGCGGCTTCCCGAGGAAGCCATCCGCCTCATCGAGATCGTGGCCGTCAGCGGAAGGCCGCTGGCGGTGTCTCTGGCCGCGACCGCGTCCCGCATCGGCGAGGGCGCGAGCGAGGCCGTGACCCTCCTCGGCAACGGACGGCTCGCGCGCACGGGGGTGCGCGACGGGCGCGAGGTCATCGAGGTGTCGCACGACCGCATCCGCGAGACCATCGTCGGGCGGCTCCCGGCGGCCAGCGTGCGGGCCCACCACGGACGGCTGGCTGCCGCGCTGGAAGCGACCCCCGATGCCGATCTCGAGTCGCTTGCAACGCACCTGCTCGGCGCCGGCGACACCGAGCGCGCGGCGCGGTACGTGGAGGCCGCCGCCGAGCAAGCCGCGTCGAAGCTCGCGTTCGACCAGTCGGCGCGGCTGTTTCGTCTCGCCCTCGAGACGGTCGATCACCCCGCGAAAGAAGCGCGGCGCCTGCGCGTGCGCCTGGCGCAGATGCTCGAGGACGCCGGGCGCTCCAGCGAGGCGGCGGACGAGTACCAGAAGGCGGCGCGGGGAGCGGCGGGGATCGAACGAGTCGAGCTCGCGCGGTCGGCCGCCGAGCAAACCGTCTCCAGCGGGCGAGTCGACGAGGGGGCCCTCGCGCTGCGCCGGGTGCTCGCTGCGATGGGGATGAGGGCGCCGCGGTCGGCGTTCGGCGCGGTGATCTCGCTCCTCTTCTTCCAGATCTGGCAGAGAATCCTCGGATCCCACTTTCGCGAGCGATCGCCCGAGGAAGTGTCGCGCGAGGATCGCGTGCGGGTCGAGGCTCTGCGCGCGGTCGGCGAAGGACTCGGGACGGTCGACGTGATCCTGGGGGCCTCGATGCAGGCCCGGCACCTGCTCCTGGCGATGCGCGTGGGCGACCGCCTTCAGGTGCTGAGGGCGATGTGCTTCGACCTGATCCAGTTCGCCATCGCGGACCACTCGGAGGGCAAGCGCGAGCGCAGGATGCTCGAGGCGGCCCGAGGCCTCGCGTCGCGCACCGGCAACGAGGGGCGAGTGCACATCGAGGGGGCGCGCGGGCTCGCGCTCTACATGCGCGGTCGCTTCCGGGAGGCGGTGGAGGCGCTCGATTCATCCATTGCGACCTCGGGCCAGGAGCGCATCCGGAACAGCGCCGCCGGAGGGAACGTGCGCCTGTTCGCCGTCTTTGCGTGCTACTTCAGCGGCCAACTGCGCGAGGAGACGCGGCGCGCTGCGCTGCTCTTGCGTGAGGTGGAAGATCGCGGCGACTTCTATACCGCCGTCTGCCTTCGCTCGACGGTCATGGTCGACATCTGCCTGGCGGCCGACGACCCGGACGGAGCGAGGCGGCATCTTCGCGAGGCGATGGCCCGCTGGACGAAGAACGGATTCAACGTCCAGCACTGGTACGCGATGTTCTCCGAGACGAACATCGAGCTCTACGCCGGCGACGGCGCGCGAGCGCGCGACCGACTCGAGCGCGACGCCCCCGCCCTGAAGAGGAGCTTTCTCCTGCATTCGCGTATCATCGAGGGCTTCACGGCCTATGCGCGAGCGCGCGGCGCCGTCGCGTCCATCGACGCGGACCCCGCGTCGCGGCCTGCGCGGGTCAGAGAAGCGCGCCGCCTTGCGCGGCAGCTCGAGCGCGCGCCCGCCGCGTGGAGCCGGGCCCTCGCTTCGCTCGTGCGCGCTGCGGCAGCGAACGCCGCGGACGACCGCGCCGAGGCGCTCGACGCCCTGCGCGAGGCAATCGCGCGGAGCGAAGGCGCCGGCATGGGGCTGCACGCCTGGGCCGCCCACCACCGGCTGGGATCGCTGCTCGGCGGGGACGAAGGAGCCGCGCTCGTCGCGCGGACCGAGCAGGCGATGAGCGCCGAGGGCGTGCGAGCTCCGGCCCGCATGGCCGGCATGCTCTTGCCCGGGCGGTGGTCCCCGTGAATGGCAACGACCTCCGAAGCGCGCCATCGCCTTCTGTCCCCGCAAGGCGTCGACTCGATTATCGACTTCGCGAGTTTCAGCGGTCATTGGGCTGAACGTTTCGTCTTGCGTGGCGCTCTCACGAGACCCGATGATGTCGCCATGCGAAGTGAAAATGGTTGACGAATCGGAGGACGAGGAAAAGTCGCTCGGGCGTCGCGCGCTAATGGAGGGAGCGCTCGCTTGCGGCGCGGCGCTCTCGCTTCCGGGGTGTCGCGCCTCGATCCCGATGGATCCCTCCGGGTGGTCGAATTCCCTCGGCACGACGTACGCACTCCCGCGGTGGCAATGGGCGCCTCGGTGCGCGAGCGATCTCGTCGAGGCCGTGCGGCGTGCCGAGACGGAGGGCCATCGAATCCGGATGACGGGGACGGGGCACTCGTTCTCGGATGTCGCCGTCAACGAAGACTGGCTGCTATCTCCCAGGGGCCTCACGCAGCTCCTCGATGTCGACACCGAGAGTTTGAAGGACGATGCGCGTCCGGCCAACCTCGTTCGCGTCCAGTCCGGCTGCACGATTCACGACCTCAATCGCGCACTCGAGAAGCGCGGCCTCGCCCTCGAGAACATGGGGGGCGCGGAGGTGCAGACGTACGTCGGTGCTGCGTCGACGGGGACGCACGGGTCAGGTCTAGCGTTCGGACCGTTGGCTTCGCAGATCGTCGCGATTCAGGTCGTCGGTTCGAACGGGGCCCTGTCGCAGATCGAACCCACCGATGGCATCACGAACCCCTCGAAGTTCCGGGGGTACTTGGTCGAGCAGCCGGGCGTTTCGATGGCGCTGCTTCAGGATGATCGGCTGTTTCGTGCGCTCGCCGTCGGCCTGGGCTGCCTGGGCATCGTCTACGCAGTCATTCTCCGGGCCGTGCCGAAGTACTGGCTCGTCGAGCGACGCACGTTGACGACGTGGGAGTACCTGGCCACGCCGGGAGGCGTCGTTGATCGTCTGATCGCCGGGAGGCCCCTCCTCCCGGCCGTGCCGGACCGCGACCCTTTGCCGCTCGCGCGGTGCGTTCCCCTGTCGGGGAGCGAGCCGAATCACATCGAGATCTATTACACGCCGTACGCCGACGCGAACGGCGCCCACGCCGCACTGCTCACCGAGCGCTGGCGGGTGGGGTGTCGGCCGCCTGGCGTGGGTGAGCCGCGCGGTTCGTTCCTCTTCACGCCCGGAGAGGCCTTCTCGGTCCTGTTCGACAGGTTCGGCCTCCTCTCGCGCGTGTTCCCGAACAAGACAGAGGACGTCAGGCGTTTTCACCTGACGGCGCTGACGGAGCTTGCGCAGAAGTACTATGCGAACATCAGCTACGACGTCTTCAGCATCGGAGTCCTCAACGATATTCATGCCTACGGCGTGGAACTCGCGTTCGCGCTGACGCAGGCAAAGGCCGCGGTCGGCAGAAATTTTCAAATTGCCGAGCAGCTCGGGGCCGAGGGGATACACCACACGGCGCCGGTGAGCTTACGCTTCGTGAAGGCGGCCGACGCCTACGTCACGATGCAGAATGGCCGCGACACGATGATGATGGAGATCGGAATCTTCACGGACACGTTCGGTGCGGACGAGCTTCTCCGTACATACGAACAGGACTTCGTCTCGACGCTTCGTGCCCGGCCGCACTGGGGGCTCGATCGCAATCACCTGCGGAGCGAGACGCAAGTGGCGGCGCTCTTTCCGGAGTGGGGTCCGTGGAAGGATGCGTACGAACACCTCAATCCCAGGGGCGTGTTCGACGGCAGGCTGACAGATCGTCTGGGAATCTCCCGCCGTTGACATTTGGCGCGCGAGCGTGCGCCGTCGACGGCCGCGGTGAGCCCTCGGATACGGGACCGGCTCGCCGGCTCGTCCGTGGAGGCGAGCGCGATTTGCCGCTAACTCCAGCTGACGATGAACTGGCACCTCGCAGCACCGCGCGTCACACACTCCGGGTGTTGCACGCGGACGCCCTTTGCGCCGACCAGCTCGAAGAGGCGCTCGACGTAAGACACCAAACCCGCGCACATGATTCTCGCTTGCACCGAGCCACTGTCCAAGGAATGCCACCACGTGCATTTCCCCCTCTCGTCGCACCTCCCAGATCCCGGTGTCGTGATACTTCCCCCACATCTCGGCGGTCTTCTCGATGAGAATGGCGGGGGACCAGAAGCGGAGGACGATGCGGTAGAACAGGTTCAGATCATGCTCGGCCTGAAAGCGTCCGAAGTCTCCCAGGATTCCGAGCTTGCCGTCCCCAAGGTCCCGGTCGACGGCGGCGATCAAGGACTCGTAGCTCTCCGTCCGGTACCATCCCATCGCCAGTGCGCTGCGGACCAGCTCCACATCGGCCAGGGGAAGCGAACTGAGGATTGGCTCCCACCTCGAAGCGCCTCGCTGCTCCACGAATCGCTTCACCGCGACGAAGCTCACGCCCTTGACCTGACCTCTCGGGTTGGATGGCGCCATCGGCTTCCGATCCGCAATCTACCAGCGGCGACCGGTTTGTCGGTGGCCCGCGTGAGGGCGAACCGCATCTGCGGCACCGGTGCGCCGTAGATCGCGCGGGCGAGAAAGTAGCCGCGACGAGCCGTCTTTCGTCTCGGAGCTGTCTCATTCACGCAAATTCGCTCCAACGACGTGTTTCGAGAAAAGGTCTGCGAGCTCCCGTTCCATTGACCCCATAGCAGGCCGCTGAAAAAGGCGTTGAAGGAGAGAAAACCGCCAGGACGCCAGGACCGCCAGGTGAGAAATCCTCGAGATTTTGAGGGCTCCAACCCTGGCGTCTTTGGCGTCTTGGCGGTCAAATTCTCTTTTTCAGCGCCCTCCTAGGAATGCCGCGAATGTCCCGATATCGGAATGGTGCCGAGGCCCTTCGGAAGACCCTCGGTTTTGCAATGCCGGTGGCGATCGTCTGCGCAGTGCCCGCTTCAGCCGCCGCGGCATCGCTGTCGGGGCCTGTCACGGGATGGAGCTCCGGCAATGTCCCCTCCTACATTTCGATGTACGAATACGTGCCTGCAAAGCTGCCTGCCTCACCTCCCGTTCTCGTAGCGGCTCACTACTGCGGGGGCAGCGCGAGTCAAATGTTCGACTTCACCGGCATGCCGGCGATCGAAATGGCCGCCGAGACGTACGGCTTCATCATGGTCTTTCCGCAAACGACCAACCCCGCGAGTTCCGCGGACTGCTGGGACGTCGGATCCAAGGCGTCGCTCACTCACAACGGAGGAGGCGACACGCAGGCGATCGCCGAAATGGTGCAGTACGAGGTCGGCCACCGCAGCGCGAACGCAAACCGCGTATACGCGATGGGTGCGTCCTCCGGCGCGATGCTGACCGAAGCCCTCATGGCGGTGTACCCGGACGTGTTCAAGGCGGGCGCCGAGTTTTCCGGGGTGCCCGCCGGATGTTGGTCGGACGGGTGGACCGCCCAGAGCAACTGGGGTGGAACGTGCGCATTGGGGAACGACACGATGACCGCGATGGCGTGGGGGAATCTCGTCCGCGCCATGTACCCGGGATATACCGGATATCGCCCTCGTCTTCAGCTGTGGCACGGTACGGCGGACATGACCGTCTACTACAATAACCAGACGCAGGCCATCTTGGAGTGGACCAACGTACTCGGCTTGAACGCAGATCCGAACTCGACGGATACGACCTCCGACCCCGGCTACACGATCGAGAAGTGGCAAAATTCCTGCGGGCTGACCGTACTCGAGGCGCACACGCAAGCAGGTGGCGGGCACACGACCCCGATCGACGCCAACTCGGTCGTCGACTTCTTCGGCCTGAACCAGGTGACGGGGCCGGATCCGCAGGTCGAGGCGTGCGGGGACGCTGGATCGTCCAGCAGCAGCGGCGGATCGGACGGTGGCGTGGGGTCGAGCAGCAGCTCATCGAGCGGAGGTGGAAGTGGATCGGGCACGAGCTCGACGACGGGGACGGGCTCGAGTGGCGCAAGTTCGACCGGCGCGGGCTCGAGCGGCGCCGATGCGAGCGGCGCGACGGGTAGCGGTTCCAACGGCGGCGCGAACGGCTCGGGCACCGGCGGGGCCATGGGCATCAGCCATGGCGGTTCCGAGGAGGGCGCGTCGAAGGGCAACGCCGAATCCGGGTGCAGCATCCAGCCCGGGGGCGAGCAAACCGGCGCGGTCGCGATGATGGCTGCAAGCCTCCTGGGAATCGTGCTGAGCAGCCGCCGTCGACGCCGCTAGTGCGTTCCGCGCGACCGCACCTGGGCTCCGCTCTACCCGACGTCGTCGAGCCGCCACGGCGGTAGCCCATAGGGCGCCACCGGATCTCGGAGTGAGGACGACGGCCCGCCCTTAGATTGGCTTGACCTTCTCGGCCCTCGGTCCCTTCGGGCCTTGGCCTTCGGTGAACGACACGCGCTGACCCTCCTGAAGATCCTCGAACCGCGCGCCCTCGACGGCGGAGCTATGGAAGAAGAGATCCTTCCCGCCCCCGATGTCGATGAACCCGAACCCCTTGTCCGCCAACCGCTTCTTGATGACACCTTCAGCCATTCAATCCATCCCTGAAGAGGCAACGCCTCTTCGTCGGCGAGCATAGCCCGAGCCTGCGTCCGCGCTCGGACTACCTGCGAGAGAACCGCTCTCGTCCGCGAGATGGGTGCAACGGGCTGAGCGAGCGTGGGCATGGACTGGCTCGGCAAGAGCCAATTCCAAGGGTCCCCCAGCGAACGCCGCATCGAGGCTTCCCGCACCCGTCCGCCAGTCGGGTGTAGCCTGGAGCGCAATGGCTGGATCGACACGTGGGGAAGCCGAGGCCACGGTCCTGGGTGCCAACGCGACCTTCTACCGGGCGTTCAGCGACGGCGACTTCGGCGCCATGAGCGAGCTCTGGGCACAGCGCGCGCCGGTGAGCTGCTTTCATCCCGCGGCCCGGTTGCTCGTGGGTCGCTCCTCGGTGCTCGACAGCTGGAGACAGAATCCTCGGCGGTACGCCCCGCTTTGAGCTGCGCTGCGACCAACCGGTCGTTCACGTCATCGGGGATGCAGCCATCGTCAACTGCTACGAAGCAAGCGACGACGAGCCGGCCCACCTGGCGGCGACCAACGTCTTCGTGCTGGAGGACGGCCGATGGCGGATGGTCCACCATCACGCAGGCCCGCTATCGAGCCCCGTCCCTCGACCCCAGCCGCCGCTTTCGGTGAACTGAGAGCCCGGCGCACGCACCGGCCGGATCCTCGCCGCCGAGCCCGCGCGGTTGCACGCTTCACTTCGGGAACCCGCAGGCCGCGAAAACTTCGGAGTCCGGCCCACTGGTACAGCTGGGGCAGCCGCCGTACGCGACGACCGTCGTCGCATCTCCGAAGCACACACACTCGCCGTCCGGGCAGCTGCACACGGCCTGGTAGGTCGCGTTGCCGCAGGTCTCGAGCAGCGTGCTCGAGCACGTACTTCCCCCCAGGTCACTGCCGCCCAAGTGGCCACGGTCGATGCAGGCATTCGGGTTGGACGAGTCGTCGAGCAAACCGCCGTCGTCGGTCTTGCCGCAGTCGCACTCGCCGACGGCACCCCACAGACACACAAAGAGGGAGGCCGCGGTCTGTTTGTTGTCGGCCGCCCCGAGCGTCGAGGCGAAACAGTCGACCATGGAAGCCGCGCCGGAGCCCGCGGTGCATTCGAGATCTTGGGAGACTCTCTCGTTGCAGGAGCAATCCGACCCACAGGCGGCAAGCTCTGCCGGGCACGCGCTGGCGACGCACGCCAAGCACGTGGACGACCAGCCCCCAAAGCCGCACGCGCCGGAGCTGTCGCCCGTCCCCGTGCCACTCGAGCCGTTGCTGGAGCCACCGGAACCGGGGCCAGTCGACCCCCCTGAGCTGACTCCAGACGAGCTACCCGCCGGCATGCCGCTCGAGCTGTTGCCGTAGCCGATGGAACCGTCCCTGCTGGACCCGTCGCCGCTCAATCCGCCCGCCGCGACGCCGGACGAGCCGCCCGACGAGGCGCTTGCGATCCCGCCACTCGAGGAGACCGTCTCGGAAGGCGCAGCGTCGTCGCTGCCAATGCCCTCGGCGAGCAGGGACGTCCGGCCGCCGCAGGAAGCCGAGGATCCGGACGCCGCCAAGCCGACCAGCCCACTGAACAAAGCCAATGAGGTCGCGTAGAGAGCGCCGCGAGGGTGCTGGCTCACTTCGGAAACCCGCAGGCCGCGTAGAGGTCCGTGTTCGACAGGCCCCCCTCTGGCAGGGGCTGCCCCGGCATCGTGGTGAGGCCAGCGGGACAGTAAGGGCACCCGGCGTACGGGATGACCGTCGTGACGTCCCCGAGGCACGCGCACTCGCCGCGCGGGCAGCTGCACACCACCTGGTAGGACGCGCCGCCGCAGTTCTCGGACGCGCTTTCCGAGCACGTTCCGTCTCCGCCGCCGGAGCCCGTCCAACCGAAATCGACGCAGGACGCGTCGGGTGTAGACGACGCGTCGAGCAAACCTCCATCGGGCGTGCCGCAGCCGCAGCCACGGTCGGCCAACGCCAGGCACATCGCGGCCAAGCTCGTGTTGGTGCTGCTGACGCCCACCGCAAACGTCGAGGCGAAACAGCTGTTCACGGAGGCGCCGCCGTTGAGGCATTCAAGACCTTCGAAGACCGTTTCATCGCAGGTGCAGTCCACTGCACACTGGGTGAACTGTTCCGCGCACCTCTTTGCCATGCATTGCAGGCACGCGGATGAAAAGACGACGCTCTGTAGGTCCTCGCCGCACGCGCTGGGGCTGCCGCCGCCTGGCATGTCGCCGAAGATATCGCCGCTCGACCCGCCTGCAGCGACGCCAGGTGCGCTGGTGCTCGAGTCCGATCCACTGCCCGCTGCTGCATCAGGGGGCGGACTCCCTAGAGCCATTGCGCCTGCGCCCCCGCAGCCCGAGGCCAGGCATAGCATCCCTACGGCGGCCATTGCGCTACAGGCCAACGCCATCGCAAGTCCTTCCCACGACTAGCTCAATGGCCAGAGCAGTCCGATTTGGTCACGGAATGCGCAAGGTCCCCCGCGGGACCGAGTGCTCCCAGTCTGCGAGTAGCGCGCGCACCGCCGAGACGAACGCGAGCGGCTGATCGAGGATCAAATGGTGGTGCGCCTCCGGGATCTCGACGAGCGGAGCCGAGCGGTTCAAGAGCCCGTACATGTACTCGCCCGTCTCGGGCGGTACGACGACGCTGCGCTCGCCGCGCAGGAGCGCGACGCGGCAGCGCGTGCTCGCGAGGTAGTCGCTCATCTTCTCGAGCGAGAACTTGATGAACACCCGCGGGTCGAACTTCCAGGTGAAGCCGCCGTCCACCGGCCGGAGCGACGTGCGCGCGATGTGCTCGAGGATGAACGCGTTGTCGCACGGCTGCGGGGGGACGAGACGGAAGTGCGGGATCGCGTCCTCGAGCGTCGGATAGACCTTCGGATTGCGGAAGCTCTTGCCGGCCTCGCCCTCTTGGCTCTCCGGATCCGGCTTTCGCACCGGAGCGTCGACGATGACCGCGCCAGCCAGAGCGTCGCCGTACAGGGAGGCCGCGACGATGCCGACGAGGCCACCCATGCTGTGCCCGACGAGCACGGGCGCGCCCACGAAGCGTGCGTCGGCGATGACGGCGAGGACTTCGTCGGCCCATTGACGTCGGGGGTACTCGGGGCGACGACCGCTCTCGCCGTGGCCGCTCAGATCGAGCGCGACGACGTCATACTGCCGCGTGAGCATCGGCGCGAGAAACGACCACCACTCGGCGTGCGCGGCGCCCCCGTGGACGAGGATGAGCCCAGGTTTCACTCCGCCTCCCCAGCGCAGATAGTGAATCCGGCAGCCGCCGACCTCGACGAAGTGGTCGGTGCGCGGGGCGGCGAGCGCTTGGCGAAACCATGCCGGCGCTTCGGTCATGCGGAGAGCGTAGGGGCGGCGGGCGCGCCGAGGAAGTGGGGCGAGTCGTGCAGGCGTGTCCGTCACGGAAACGGACGAACCGTTCTTTTGCCCACCCTCGCGGGGCGATAGTCTCCGACCATGACACTCGACGTGGTCGTCGTGGGGGCGGGACCGGCAGGAACGTCCGCGGCCGCGGCGCTGGCGCGGCGGGGCGTGCGAAGGGTGCTCTTGCTCGACCGGGCGAACTTCCCGCGCGACAAGACATGCGGCTCGGGGCTCTCCCCCAACGCGATCGCGCTGGCCGAACAACTGGGGATCGGCGAGGAGCTGCGGCGTCAGGCCGTCCCCATCCGGTCCGTGAAGATCGTCACGCCGGGAGGGCGTACCATGGTCCTCTCGTCGAACGCGGACGCCCTCGTCTTGCTTCGGAGGACGTTCGACAACCTCCTGTTCGAGCGCGCCCGATCCCTGGGCGTCGACTTCGAAGGGGGCGTCCGTGTCTCGGAGCTCCTGCGCGAAGGGGGCCGCGTCGTGGGCGTACGGACGGCGGACGGACGCGGCATCCGCGCGCGATTCGTCCTGTGTGCCGACGGCGCGCACTCGGTCTTCTCGACGGACCCGCGCCCGCGGCGGAGCATCTCGACCCTGATGGGCTGGTGGGACGGCGCAGCCTTCGAGCAAGGACAGATCGAGATGGTCTTCGACCGGAACGTGGCGCCGCTCTACGGCTGGCTCTTTCCGGAAGGAGGGGCGCGCGTGAACATCGGCGTCTGCATCGAAGGCCCGCGGGAGGGTGCGAGGGCGGAGCGCAACGTGCGGGACGTGTTCGCGCGCCTCCTCGAAGATCACTACGCGGCGCGCCTGCGCCACGCGACCCAGGTGGGCAAGCTCAAGGGACATCCGATCGTGTACACGACGTGGGTCGCACACATCACGACCCCCGGAGCGCTTTACGTCGGCGAGGCGGCCCGCATGACGCACAACGCGACGGGCGAAGGGATCTCGCAGGCGATGCAGAGCGGGATCTACGCCGCCGAGGCGGTGAGCGACGTGATCGCTGGGCGGACGACCGAAGCCGCGGCGTGGCGCGCGTACGTGTGGTCCCACAGGCGGCGATTCACGGCGGGCTTTCTCGCAGGTCACGCGCTGCGGGCGGTCGTCAGCTCGCCCGTCCTGGACGGAATCGCCGCTCTGTACAACCAGCCGGCCATCCGGCGCAGCGTGGTCCGCGTGCTCGGCTCCGCGCTCGCGGGTTCCACGGTGCGCGACGCCGCCTAGCCGCACGGCCTCTGGCGGGCGCTGAAAAAGAGAATTTGACCGTCAGGACGCCAAAGACGCCGGGGTTGGAGCCCTCAAAATCTCGAGGATTTCTCACCTGGCGGTCCTGGCGTCCCGGCGGTTTTCTCTCCTTCAACGCCTTTAGTATGCTCGCCCGCGGATGAACGAGGAGCTCGAAACCGACTATCTCGTCGTGGGTGCCGGGGCCGCGGGGATGGCGTTCACCGACGCGCTCCTCGCGCATTCGGACGCGACCGTCACCATCGTCGACCGCCGGCATGCGCCTGGGGGCCACTGGCTCGACGCCTATCCCTACGTTCGACTCCATCAGCCGTCCGCCTTCTACGGCGTCGACTCCGCGCCGCTCGGGCAGGACGCCATCGACACGACCGGGACGAACGCGGGCTTCTACGAGCTCGCCGGCCCCGACGAGCTGAGGGCCTATTACGAGCGGGTCATGCACCGGCAGTTCCTGCCCACGGGGCGGGTCCGGTTCTTCCCGCGCTGCGACTACGTGGGCGAGCACCGCTTCGTCTCGCGGCTCACCGGTGCGTCGTGGCAGGTGCGCGTGCGCCGTAAGCTGGTCGACACCACGTACATCGAGGGCACGGTCCCGGCAACGAGCCCTCCACCGTTTGCGATGGCCGACGGCGTCCGCTGCGTGACGCCGAGCGAGCTCGCTCGCCTCGAGCAACCACCCGAGCGTTTCGTGATCATCGGCGGAGGCAAGACCGCGCTCGATGCGTGCGTGTGGCTCCTCGAGCGGGGCGTTCCGGCCGCGGCCATTCGCTGGATCAGGCCGCGCGACGCCTGGTGGATCAATCGACGGTTCCAGCAGCCGCGCACGCTCCTCCCGGACCTCTTGCAAGGCACCGCGATCCAGATCGAGGCCATGGCCCAAGCGGGCTCGGTGGACGAGCTCTTTGCCCGGCTCGAATCGGAAGGCCTATTTCTCCGGATCGATCCCGAGGTCGCGCCGACGATGTTCCGCGGCGCCATCATGAGCGAGTCCGAGCTTCACCTCCTCCGGCAGATCGAGGACGTGGTCCGCAAGGGCCACGTTCGCAGGATCGAGCGCGACGCGATCGTCCTCGACCAAGGCCGGGTGCCGACCGACGAGCGGACGGTCCACGTCCACTGCGCGGCGCGAGGGCTTGCGTCGCCCCCGCGCCGCCCCATCTTCGAGCCGGGGCGAGTCACGATCCAACCCTTCTTTTGGGGATTCGCCTGCTACCAATTCGCGATGCTCGGGGTGATCGAGGCCACGGTCGCGAGCGACGAGCAGAAGAACGGCCTGTGCCCTCCGATCGCCTACTGGGACGAGAACGAGGACTACCTGACCGCGTTCCTCGCGACGATGGCTTCCACGCCCGCGATCGCCGCCCACTCGACCCTCGCCAGCTGGAACCGAGCGAGCCGCCTCAACCCCGTCGGCGGCATCGCCTCCCACAGAGACGACCCGCGCGTCATCGCCTCCCGCGAGCACATCAAACGCTTCGGCCTTCCGGCGGCGATGAACTTGCAGAAGCTCCTCTCGGAACGAAGCCGTAGCTGAGGCGGGTCGCCAGGACGGCTCCGCGAGCTGACAGAATGGCCACCATGCGTAAGCTCCTCGCGCTCGTCTACGGCGTCGCCGTCTACGGCTTCTTCGGACTCACGTGGGTGTACTTCATCGGGTTCCTCGGTGGCTTCCCAGTGCCGAAGAGCGTCGACTCGGGGGCGCTAGCGCCTCTACCTGAAGCGCTCGCGATCGACCTCGGCTGCCTCGCGCTGTTCTTCGCGCACCACTCGGTGATGGCCCGCGCGCCTGCAAAGCGCGTGATCGCGCGTTTCGTGCCGCCCGTTGTCGAGCGCTCGACGTACGTGCTCGTCGCGAGCCTGGCGATCGTCCTCTTGATGGCGGCGTGGCGGCCGCTGCCGCAGATCGTCTGGCAAGCCGGCGGAGCCGTGCGCGTCGTCGTGCTCGTGGTGTTCTGGACCGGCGTGCTCGTCACGCTCGCGGGATCGAACATGTTCGACGGCCTCGAGCTGTTCGGCGTGCGGCAAGTGCTCGCCAACTTCCGCGGGCGCGCGCTACCGAGCACGCCGCTGCGCACCCCCGGCCTGTATCGCCTCGTGCGCCATCCGATGATGACCGGGATGCTCATGAGTTTCTGGGCCGTGCCCACCATGACGCAGGGGCGATTGCTCCTCGCGGTGGCCATGAGCGGGTACATCCTCGCGGCCGTGAAGTGGCTCGAGGAGCGCGACCTCCGGAAGACGTTCGGGGCGGAGTACGAGCGGTACCAGCGCGACGTGCCGATGCTGCTGCCGGTGCGGATGCCGCGGCGGTAGTTCAGCGAACGCTAAGCACCTCGAAGCGGCTCGCGACGAGCTCCAGCCAGCGTTCGCGGCGAGCCGTGAGCCGCCGTCTCTCCGCCGGTGCGCTATCGCAGAGCTTCCTGGAGCGTCCGGATCACCTGTTCGGCGACAACGTCGGCGGTCATCGCTTCGATCTCGTACTCGCCGCGCTTTCCGGCGTTCCCGTGCGAGTTGAGCGTCGTGTCCGTACACGAGACGGTGACCTTTCGCTCGCGACGGTTGGCGGAGAAGGTGATCTCGATGAAGGTCTTGTTCGACTCCAGCGACTTGGGAGCAAACGGCTTCGGGTTGATCCGGAGCGAGATCGCTGCGTGCGAGAAGCCGCCGGTGTTGGTCGCTGCCTCCTCTTGTTCGATAGCCGCCGCGCTGTGCCCGTGAAGGCTCAGTACGTCGATGAACTCCTGGATCGCAGGCCGAAGCGTCGCCGCCCTAAGAGCAGCGAAACGCGCCGGAAAGGCCTCGTCGGCTGCGCGTCTCGCCGCGATCACGCGCTCTTCCTCGACGTGTCGGGCATCATACGCTCCGAGGATCTCCTCCAGCTGGCTCTTGTCTTCGCTTTTCATCGGCAGGTCGATCTCCGCGCGGTCGATTCCGGAACCGTAGACCCGGCGGTCCCGTTTCCGAAGCTCCCCTCGATCCGAGGTGCCCGCGGAGCGCCGGATTCTGGCTGCACCCAGCCATCTCATCGCGACGACCAGCGCCGATCGCCGCGCGTCGAACGTCGTCGTCGCAACGCGACGATACCCCCGAGCCACGCAAGGGCGGGCGCTCCCGGCGGCCCACCGGCCGGAACGGAGCACCCACACGCAGCCGTCACGAGCGCGGGGCGTGAGGGGCCCGCGTCGGCGAGCGGAGCCACGAGATCCTGCGAGCAGGTCCCGATGGGACCCAAATAGCCGGAGCTGCCCGCGGGAGGACATGAGTAAGTGTCGCAAAAGGAGTTCCAGGCATCTCCGCAGGTCGCCAAGGTCTCCGCGCCGCACGCGAGCGACGCCCCGCCGTCTTTCCCGCACGCGATCGGCCCGGCGAGCTGCGAGACCGTCGAGAGCTTCGGAGTGAAGGTCGCTCCCTCGTCCGCCGACACGCCCGCGACGAAGCCGGTCACAGCAGCGGAGCAGGCCCAGAGCTCGTCGCCCTCGGAGGTCGCCCGCGTCGCCAGGCACTGCACCCGGAGGCAAGCGTTCGTCTGGTGGAACACGAGATCGTCGGCCTTGGCGGTCCATAGACCGTCCTCCTCCGTCCCCACGTAGACCTTCGATCCGTCCGAGGACAGGGCAAAGCTGAGGCGCTCGTCGTAGGGGTCGTCCGATTCCGCGTCCGGAAGGGAAAAGGAAGCGGTGATGGGCACCGAGAAGGTATCCCCTGCGTCGCGGCTCACGAAGAGCCGCATCTCGCCGCCCGTGAGCGGGAGCTCGGACCGGAGGTAGACGACGTCGGCGTTGAACGGGTCGATTCCGCCGAGGATGACCCCGTCTTCCCTTGCCGGGTCGAACGCGGCGAGGGGCTTTTCCGCCCACGTTTCGCCTCGATCGCGCGAGACCAGGAGCAACGCCGTCCGCGCCGGACCGAAGCCGCGCGTCGCCGACACGTAGATCCGCGCGGGGTCGCTCCGCGATACCTCGATCGTGCCGGCGTCGACGTCCTGGGGAAGTGGCGTGCCCACGGGCAGCCAGGTTTCGCCGTTGTTGCTCGTCTCGTAGACCTGCGCGTCGAAGAGCGCGGTGTTCGCGGCGCCGGTGCCACCGTCGGTCGGCAGGTAGGTCGACGCGAGCGCGACGACGTGGCTCGGCGAATCCGGCCGGACGACCAGATCGACCAGCGACTGCCCGGCAAGCGGTCCCCCCTCGCAGCTCCAGTTGCAGCCGTTGTCCGTGGAGACGCTCAGGCCCGCCGCGGTCACGCCGACGAGGGCACCGCTCGCCGAGATCCCGAGCGACAGCTGGGTACTGGCCGCGTACAGGGGGATCCCGAGCGCGTCGGTGCAGAGATATTGCCAGTGTGTCCCGTTGTCGCTCGACGGCAAGACGCCATAGTTGGCCACGACGACTACCGCGTTCGGGTCGGACGGCGAAAACACGATCGCCCTCGAAGTCGGAAACTCGGCGCCGCCGCCGAGCGCGGGCCGCGGTGCGATGGCCAACGAGAGGCAAGCGAGCGTCGACCACAGGCGCGTTCGTGCGCGCAGGGAGCCACCCACGCGGGTCAGCCTACGACCCGCCCCCGGCGCGCGCAAACGACGGATCTCGGACGGAGTCGGTGGGGACGGCAAGCGAGTCAGTGCAGCTTCGTCACCCAGTCCGCGATATCGACGACCACCGCCTCGTCGACGTGCGCGGGCTTGATGTAGTCCTCGGGCGTGGAGGGCCCGGTGCCCGCGCAGAAGGCGTGGTTGAGCCCCGGGTAGGTCTTGAGCGTCGCGTTCTGCTTGCGCGCGAGCGCTGTCTTCCAGCCGGCGAAGTCGTCTGCGACCGTGACCTGGTAGTCGCGCTCGCCCTGCAGGAAGAGCATCGGGATGGATAGCTCCGAAGCGACCTTCGCGGGGCGGTAGTCGCGCACGTCGAGAAAGTAAGCGCCCGTGACCGCGGACCCGGACGCGGAACCGAGCGGAAGCTCCACGGGGTCGTCGGGCTTGAGGGTCGGGCTCTCGATCGCTTTCTTGAAGCGCTCGGCGGCCGCGATGGCCTCCTTGACCTTGGGCTCATTCGGCTGAAGCGTCTCGATGTAGCGCAGCTGGGCTACGATCGAATCCTGGAGCGCGCGCGTCGAGCCGGCGAGCATCACCACGCCGCGGATCGCCGGGTCGCTCTTCGCGATCCGAGGCGCGAGGTAGCCACCCTGCGAGTGGCCGATCAGAACGACCCGCCTCGCGTCGACCTCTGGCCGCGCGGCGACGAACGCGACCCCTGCGTGCGCCGCGTCTTCGACTTCCTCTTTCTGGGTTCGTACGCCCGCGGCATCGACGCGCGTGCGCTTGTCGTAACGGAGCACCGCGACGCCGCGGCTCGCGAGGCCGTAGGCGAGATCCTTGAAGACCTTGAGCGCGCCGATGGTCTCGTCTTCGTCGAGGGGCCCGGACCCATGGACGAGCACGACCGCGGGGTACGCCTTCGCGTCTTTGGGAGCGGTCCAGGTGCCGGGTAGCGCCGGAGAGTCTCCGATCGTGACGCGCTTCTCCTCGAACGAGCCCACGTTCGCGTACGAGGGAGGCTGCCATGAGCTCGCCGTGTCTCCCGGCGCGATGAAGAAGCCCGCGACCCTGCCTTGCTCGTCGAGGACCACGCGCAGGAGCAGGGGTGCGTGCTCGAACGTGGCCTTGACGAGGGCGATTTGCAGCCGGCCATGGGGTTTGACCTCGACACCGTCGATGCCCTTGAACGCTCCCGCTCGTTCGACGACGGCCTCCCAGGTCGCGGCGAGCCTCTCTTTCGGCAGCGCGCCGCGCATCGTGTCGTCGAACGTGGCGACGGCGCCGTCCCAGTCGCTCGCGACGAGCTTGTTCACGAACGCGCGCGCCAGAGACCCCGGGTCTTGCGGGACGGCAGGAGGAGGCGCAGGCATCACGACTGCCTGCTTGGTCGGTGCTTCGACCGCTGGGGCGGCGCCACACGCGACCACCGGCGCGCCCATGCAGGCGATGAGAAAGATGGCGGGAAGGAGAGGGGTCGCATGCGGCGCTTTCATGACGAAGTCTTTTTGCGTCCCTGTCCGAAGATTGCTCATATGGCGCTGCGCCGCCACCCTCCCGCGGCTGGGCACTGCGCGAGGGCGCGCGCGGCCGGGTACCTGGTAATGCCGAGCCGATCTCGATCGGAGCGATGCCCGACCGAAAATAGTTGAAAAAAGTGACCCTCACGTACGAGGAGGGCGTTGCTAGTGGGCGCGGACCCGCCCGTGGGGCCAGCCATGCGTTTGCCCCCGCCAATCGGGGGCGCGGTCACCTCGCGGAGCAACCAAGCCGGATCTCTTCGAGGGCGGGCCAGTAGTCGCCCGCGTCGCCATACGCGCTCCTGGCCGAGATCAGCGCCACCTCGGTGGGTCCCAGCGACACGAGTCGCGACTCGTCGTCCTTGTCGGATGCGCCCAGGTCGAGGGGGTTCCACGAGGATGCGAGGCTGGCAAACTGCCGCCCTTCGTTTTCCCACGCGAGCACGACGTCGCTTCCGAGCGCCAGAGCCTTGACGTGATTCGAGAGGACGTATCCGCCGACGCTCGCGATCGGACCGGCGTGGCTCGTCAAGGCCACCTCGTGACCCTTCGCGAACGCTCCACCGGCCGTCGAGCGGAAGACTCGAAGGCTCACGCCGAGCGTCACGTCGTGGCCTCCGCCGCTCTCTCCGTGGGAGACGATGGGGTCCCACGACACCACGGAGCCCTGCCGAGAGGTCGCGACCGCCACGTCGGCGACCGGCTGCTCTCCCTCCGCGGTGTCGATTCGCACGGGGACGCCCAGCGGTCGCCCGTCCTCGCCGGCCCGGACGAGCCACAAGCTCGCTTCGGTCCGGTCCGCGCTCTGCTCAGTCCACGCCACGAGAACCGTGCCCGGCGCGTCCCGCGACAGCCGTACGGAGTGCGCTGCGTGGTCCGTCACGAGGACCGTGGGCAGCGAGACGCGACCGCTCGGCTCCACCCTCAGGAGAGCGACCCCATTTCCCTTGTTCATCGCCAGGACGCTGCTGCCGTCGCTGCCGTCCACGGCTTCCACGATGGACTCGGCACCCACGCCTTCGAGCTCGCCGACGACCTGGGAGCTTCCCCGTCGCAGGACCTCCAGGCGGTCTTGTTGCTTCTCGATCGAGAACTGGAAGAGGACCAAGTGCGACGCGGTGACGCTCACCGTGTCCGAGAAGGCCGCGGGCAGAGGCTCGACTTGCGCGACCCCGGATGGCCCGAGCCACACGACGGCTCGTCGCGTTCCGGTCGGGTCGTCGCGCTTCACGAAGACGACCGGGCCTCCGAGGAAACCGGTCAGCGACCGGAGCGGTTGCGGCTCGACGGCGAGCGCCGAAAGGACACACGTCGTTGGCTCGACCTGGTTCGAGGGCGCCGGAAGCGGCGGGGCGCCGGCGTGTGCGCACGCTCCCACGACGAGGAGGACGGCCGAAGCGGCTCGGAATCTCACGACCGCGAGGATACAGGCGGCATCGGGGTGGTGCTCGTGCCGCGAACGAGCGATGCGCTAAGAGGATCGGCCATGATGAAGCTCTATGGGTTTCCCCCCACCCGCTCGATCCGCGTGCTCTGGACGCTGCGTGAGCTGGGCGTGGACTTCGAGTTCGTCGACGTGAACCTGATGAAGAACGAACACCGCCGGCCCGAGTTTCTGGCGCTCAACCCTGCCGGCAAGCTCCCGGCGCTCGTGGACGGCGACTTCGTGCTCACGGAGTCCGTGGCGATCGTCGTCTACCTGGCCGAGAAGTATGCCGACCGGGGGCTGCTGCCTGCCGACCTCGAATCAAGAGCCCAGACCCACCGCTGGCTGCTCTTCACGGCGACCGAGCTCGAGCAACCTCTGTGGCGCATCTCCCGGCACACGGCGCTCTATCCAAAGGACAAGCGCCTGCCCGAAGAAGTCCTGCTCGCCCGCCAGGATTTCCAGGACATGGCGTCTGTCATGGAGGAGCACATGCGAGGGCGGCAGTTCCTCGTGGGCGACCGCGTGACGGTCGCCGACTTCGTGGCGGCCTACACGCTCGACTGGGCAAACGAGGTGCACCTGCTCGGCGCGTGGCCGCATCTGCGCGGTTACATGGAGCGGATGTACGCCCGCCCGAAGGCTCCTCCGCGGATTGCCGAGGCGTTCGCCAGCGTCCGGGGCTAATCCCACCCGGAGCTCGACGCCGACGCGAGGATCGCGTGGACGCCGTGGACCTGTCCGCCTCGCACTTTGAACATGTGAAAGTCGGTGTACGTGGCCGCGAACATCGTGAATCCCACCGAGATTCCCGCCTCGACATCGATGACGTGGAGCCGCGCCGTCATGGTGGATGCCCCCGTGCCCGAATCGGCGCACGCAATGCCGGAGCCCGTGCACGAGCCGATCGACTGTCCGTCCTCGACGCGCATGCAATCGGAGGCGAAGTTGCACGCCCCGTTGGGGAACCTCGAGAAGTACACGTCGATGAGGCTCTGAAGGTCCGCGCGCGCGCCCTGCTGAGCCGGCGGAAGCACCGTCTCCCAGTCGTCGCTCGACGTCGCAATGAGACCTTGCGGGCTGTCGGTGATGTATTGCCCGCTATGCACAGGAATGGTCTCGATCTCGGTGATGTTCTCGCTGACCAGCGCGAGACGAAGGCCGTACACGAGGTCGCCGCCACTGTCGCCGATCACGGATTCGGTGACCGAGTTGCAGATCTGGGTATCGAGCGCGCTGCGCTTGAACTTGACGGCGGCCGCGGTCTTCCACTCTCCGTCCCCGATCTGGACCTGCTTCCCGCTCTCGGTGTACTTCGCGGTGGAGGCGATCGGCGCCATCGAAGGATCGTGGGCCGCCAGCGCCGTGAAGTAGGCATCGATCGCGGACGTCAGGCTGGCACGTGTGCACCCGCTGCCGGCCGCAGCGTCCCCCGACGCCCCGAGTGCGCCGTCCCCAGGGGCGGCGTCCGACCCCGATGCCGTCGCGGGAGGGCTCGCGTCCACTTCCGTCGTTGAAGGCCCGCCGCTTCCGCTTGAACTCGCTCCACTCCCGGAGCCGGAGCTGCTGCCGCCTCCACTTCCCGATCCGTTGCCGGCGGCGCCGCGCGGGACAGCGGACCCCGAGCCATTGCCGCACGCGCAGACGGAACCGAGCAGCAGCGCGCCAAGCCACGCGGGCGCGGTCCGGCACGAGGGTCGCGGACTCTCGCGCCTCGCCATGCTTCGCTCGAATCGATGCGACTCGGGAGCCATCCGACACCTCATTCCCATGAGCGTGGAAGTCCGTGCTTTTTGCCAACGCGCCCCGTCGAGCACAAGGGCCTGGCCGCATCTGGTGGATAATCGGACGCTCGCGCCGCCGCCGGCAGGGAAGAATCCGGCTTCGTCGAACCGAACGGCTCTCGTCACTCCTCGCCGGGCGATCCGCCGGCGATCCTCTGCATGGCCCCTGCGTGCATGCTCCGCGGGTAGGCGGCGAGGAACGCAACGGCGCGCGACCTCGCTTCGTCGGTGCGACCCGAGCACGCGAGCGCCTCGACCGCGAGCACGTCGCGCTCCTCGGCCAGGAGACTCGCGGCGCCACTCGTTCGCGCCTCCTCGAGCAGGCGAAGCGCGGCGCCGCAGTCGCCTCCGCGGAGCGCGCTGCGCGCTGCCAGGACCACCCTCGCCTCGTCGTCCGGCGCGGCCGGTGGGGGCACCTTCGAGCGGGCCTCCGCCGGCGCACTGCGACGCGGCGCCCGGACCGGATTCAGGGCAGGCCTGGGCAGCGACGAGTCGGTCGCCTGGACAGCGGTCGTCGGCGGCGTCGCGTCCTCGGCGGGCGCAGCGGCGGCGGGGACAGCGGCGAGCGGGGGCACGACGGGGGCGTTCGTCGCGGGGACCTCGTTGCGCGCGCCCGGATCCGCCGGCCCCCTCGAATCCCCCGCGAGCGCGGCCATCGCGCTCAGACCCACCGCGGCGATCAGCTTGCCGACGCCGAGCGACGCGAAGGATCCGGATACGGCGGTCGTTCGCGGCGGCGCCTGGGACGCCAATGCGCCGGAGTCGGCGCCCGCGGGCAGACGGGCCGCGAGGGCGACCCAGAGGGCCTGGACCCCCGCGTCGGTCGGTCCGGCGTGCAGCCCGCTCTCGACGAGCCGTCGTTCGAGGGCGTGGACCGAGGGGTCGTCGAGGATGCGTCTGGGATCCCGCACGGTCACACCACCCTCGTTCGGAGCACGACGGCGGGGCCGCCCGCCGTGCGCGTGCGCGCTCGCGCGACGGCCTGCTGGAACTCCTGCCGGGCCAGGCGCAGGCGCGATCGCACGGTACCCACCGGGACGGCGAGAACGTCGGCGATCTCGTCGCCGGACAGCCCCTCGAGCTCGAACAGCACGAACACCTCACGCTGCGGCTCGGGCATGCGCAGGAGGATCGACTCGAGCAGGGCCCGCGCCCTCTGATGGTCCACGAGCGCCGCCGCGTCCGGAGCGTCGTCGGCGACGGGGGCGGCGTCGCCCCGCGTGACCTCGCCCGAGGGGAGCTCGCGGCGGGCGTGGGCGAGGCGGCGCCGGTCCGAAGCGACGCGGCGGCAGGTTGCGAAGATCCAGCCGAGTGTCGCCGCCCCTTGCAACTCGGGGAGGCGTCGGTGGACGACGAGGAAGACCTCCTGCACGGCGTCGGGCACGTCGCGCTCGGGGACTCCGAAGCGCAGCAAGGTGCGCCATACGAAACGCACCTGCGCCTCGTAGACGCGCCGGAAGGCGGCCGCTTCCGCTTCAGAACTCACCCGCTACCCCCACGGTAGCACCGCCGACGCGGCCCTCGGCTCGCGAGAAGCGCAAGAGCGGCGTGAGCTGCAGGCCGCTCGTGTCCGTCCGGCGCACGTGAACATGCTCCCATGACAGGCCGATGACGTCGACCGCGGAGGCGACGGCGAGTCCGGCGGAAGCGCCGTAGATCCCGTAGGCCGCCTGGTTCAACGAGCAAACGAGGGGCCCCAGAAAGGAGCCGGAGGAATCGCAGGGAGGAGCGACCGCGACTCCGATCACGCCCCCGACGAGCGCGAGCCCCAGGCGCATTCCGAGGCTCGCGCCGAGAGCTCCCCAGCGGTCGTGAAACCCGTGGACGATGGGTGACGCGAGGAACATGCCGCCGATGCCGAGCCAGCCCAAGGCCGGCGTGTTCGTGCCACTACCGAGGGCGGCGACCGCGACGGAGGAGGCATCGGCGACGAGGACCTGCCATCCGTACCACCGCGTCTCGCCCGAGTCGTGCGCGGGCCCGTCCCCCGGCGGGGGCGAGTCGTCCGGGTCAGCCGCAGCAGGCGGGCTCGAAGTCTCCGGGGCCGGCGATGGGGGCGGCGCGGGCGAAGGGCTCGGCGCAGGCGGCGCAGGGTTCTCGGTCACGTCCCCTTCCTCGTCGAGGCGCACGGCCAGGGTCGCCACCACGGCGTCGGCGAGCGCTGCGCACGTGGCGCCTTCATGCGCAAGGCTCCGGTCGCCGGCCGTGCCTCCGTCGCGCGACTGGCTCACGCGGACGGTTGCGACGTAGAGGCCCTTGCGGCGGTCGAACCGGACCTCCACGCGCAAGTCGGCCGCGGCCGAGGGCGGAGCGAGGACCCCGCGACCCAGGACGCGCGAGGTCGCCTCGGCCAGGTAGGCCGCATCGGGGCAGTCGTCCGCGTCCTTCGTCTTCTCCACCGCGAGGTCGATCGTCGGGCCGGACGCGAAGCAGGTCTGCGGAAGAAGGACGCAGAGCGAGCCGAGGAGGCCGGCCGCCAGGGCCCGTCCGCTGCCGAGAGTCGAAGAGCAAGCCATAAAGCCAAGTCCCCGCATGGATGGATGGGGACAGGCGTCGGTCGCGATCACAAAAAGTTGGCCTGACTCAGAATCGACCGCTGAGAATCGGAATGCCGACCGCGGGCGGCGCGCTCTTCGACTCCGTCGTCGCCATGCTCCACGTCGGAGTCCGCGGCCCAGGAGCCGGGCGAGAGCAGGCTCGCAGGGCTCGGCTCGAGCTCCTGGCTCACGTCCGCATGCGATCCTGCGTTCATGATCGTGAGAACGAGACCGGCGATGACCATGAGCGAGCCGGTGCCCGCCACGGCGAAGCCGACGGTGGCCGTGGACCCCTCGTGGCCGTCCCCGTTCAAAGCCCCGAGCACCAGGCCCCATCCGACCAGGTTGACCACCGGGCCGGCCGAGAGCAGGACGATGCCAAGGACCAACGCGGCCTTGCCGGCGCGCGCCACGACGACCGTTTCGCGCGTTCCCGGCGGGGCGTCGAGCGTGAAGTCGGGCGAAAAGGAGAGGCCGCCTCCGCCCGCTCGGTAGTGGAAAGCGTTCGGCAGACGAATGTCGCAGGGCGCCGCGCATGCCGTTTCCCACGCGCTTTCGGGGGTCCTTTGTTGAAAGAGGACCACGCCCTTCGCTTCGAGGTGCACCCAGAATCTTCGACGATTCGGCCCTCGCGGTTGCCGGGTTGTCGTCAGGACCATCGGCCCGCGCCGGCGGCGGCGAGGCGATCACCGCGCTCCACACTTCATCGAAGGCGGCGACGCCACGAGCCCAGGATGCGGGTTCCGCGCGATCCCAGGATCAAACGCCGGCCTCGCGTCGGTGCGCGCCGCTGCGGTAGAAGGGAGCTCGTGCGCCGTCGGACGTAGGAGGTCGCCGATGAACCCCAAGGTAGATGCGTTTCTGAAGCGGCAGGACAAGTGGCGCGCCGAGTTCGAGAAGCTTCGCGAGGTCCTCCTCGACAGCGGCCTGACCGAAGAGCTCAAGTGGGGCCAGCCTTGCTACGCGCTCGACGGCAGGAACGTCGCGCTCATCCACGGCTTCAAAGAGTATTGCGCCATCCTGTTTCACAAGGGCGCGCTGCTCCGAGACCCCAAAGGCGTCCTCATTCAGCAGACCAAGAACGTGCAGGCGGCCCGACAGATCCGGTTCACGAGCGTGCAAGAGGTGACCAGGCTCGAGAAGACGGTCAAGGCCTACGTGCGCGAGGCGATCGAGATCGAGCGCGCTGGGCTGAAGGTGCAGCTCAAAAAGACCGAGGACATCGAGCTGCCCGACGAGTTCGAGTCAAAGCTCGCCGCGAATGCCAGGTTGAAGGCGGCTTTCGCCGCGCTGACGCCGGGTCGGCAGCGAGCGTACATCTTCCATTTCTCGCAACCAAAGCTGTCGACGACGCGGGCGGCCCGGGTGGAGAAGCACATCCCGAGGATCCTCGAGGGTCTCGGATTGGACGATTAGCGGAAGAGCAAGGCGTCGACTGGCCACGCGAGAGACAAGACCGCTGGCAGCGTCAATCCGCCCGCGCCATCGTCTCGGCGTTCACCTCCGCCCAGTCGAGCTCCTCTTCCACGCGGTGAAACGCGTCGTCGCCGATGACGCCGGAGCGACGCAGCTCGAAGAGCGTGAGTCGTTCCGCCTCGTAGGCCTTTCGCGTCGCCTCGTTGTACGCCTCGATGCCGGCGCTCTCCGCTGCGCGCTCGCCCTCTGCCTCCGGACCCGTCGTCCCTGGCGCCGACCCCGCTCGTCGTTCGGCGTGGCTAGCCCGGACCTCGAGCTTGCGCCGCAGAAGGGCCAGAAGGTCCCCCTCGGCCTCCCCTGCCGCGCCGTCCAGGGCCTCGAGCGCTGCTCGCGCAATCCGTGCGCGGGCGAGTGCCACTTCGTCCTCGATGGACATGTCCTCCTCGAGCCCGAGCACCTTGAGGAGCGGCGTGAGCGTGAAGCCCTGCACGACGAGCGTGACCAGGACGACGCTGTACGCGCAGAGGACGACGAGTCCACGGTGGGGGAACTCTTCCGGCAGCGCGAGCGCGGTCGCCAGGGTCACGATGCCGCGCATGCCGCACCACGCGACGACGGCGGCCCCCTTCGGCGAGGCCGGCCCCCTCACGTCGCGAAGGTCGCCGCGGCGCCCTAGCAGCCAGCGCGCCACGAGGGAGTAGCCCATGACCCAGACGATTCGCACGACAATGACCGCCGCGCACACGGCGAGGGCCGTGGCGAAGTACGAGCCGACCTGGGCGCGATCGAGGCGCTCGAGGATCGGCTTGATCTGCGAGCCGGTCAGAATGAAGGCGAGCACGTTGAGCACGAACACGGCAAAGTCCCAGACGGCGTACGACGGGATGCGCAGGCGCGCGGGCATCTGCACCGGGCTGCGCCGCGCGACCAGGATCGCGAAGACGACCACGGTGATGATCCCCGACAAGTGAAGGCGCTCGGCCGCAATCCACACCGCGAACGTCATCACGAACTGGACGACGACGGACGTGGGCGCGTCGTTCATGCGCAGCAGGATGCGGGGCAGGAAGGGCGCGAGCACGGCGCCGAGAGCCACGCTGCCGGCCGCGACGAGCGCGAGCGCCGGGACCGCGCTCCATCCGGCGAAGTGGCCGGAGATCGCGGTGACGACGGCGAACCGGTAGACGAGGAGCGCGCTCGCGTCGTTGAAGAGGCTCTCGCCCTCCACGATGACCAGCACCCGGTGCGGCAGGCGCAGCTGCCGGAGCACCGCGCTCGCGGCCGCCGCATCCGGTGGAGCCACGATGGCGCCGAGAGCCACCGCGACCGACCACCGCATCCCCGGCACCAGCGCGTGCACGGTCAAGGCGACCGCGATGACCGTGAGCCCGACGGCGACGAATGCCAGGCTCGTGACCGCACGCCAGTCCCTCCACAGGTCCCGCGGCGACGAGTCGAACGCCGCGTCGAGGAGCACGGGCGCGACGAAGAGGGCGAGCGCGAGCTGCGGATCGAGGCTCACGCTCGGCACGTGAGGCACAAACGTCAGCGCCGCGCCCGCCAGGGCCAGGAGCGCGGGATAGGGCGCGTGAACGCGGCGCGCCCAGGCGGAGAGCATGGCGCCCGCGAACAGGAGCGCGATGACGAGCTCGAAGATGGCCATCGATCGCGTTGAACGTAGCGAGCGACCGAACCGAGCGCTCGCTCAGACGAATCCTTCACGACCTCGACGGCCTTGTCCCCTTCCCCGTCGAAGACCAGCGCGCCACGCCTCGCAGGCAGTTTCAGCGGCCGTCGGACGGGTCCGGCGCGTCGGTCCCACGCGACGCATCGGGCGCGGATCCATCGACGACGGGATATGCGATCGCCGTCACGCAGGTCGCCCGACTGCTGTCGGGCGGGCCTCCATCGGTGGACTTGCAGGCAGCGGTGACGAGAAGCTCGTCCAATTGCTCGAACGTCTCGGGCATCCCACCCTCCATCCCGGCGATGGCACCGTCGAGAGCTTCCTTCGAGGGATAGAGTTCGTGCATGACCAGCAGCGTCTGGCCACCTTTTTCCTCGAAGGTCACCGTGGTGACGGCCCCCTGATCACTTTCATCATTGGTCCATACGAGGCGCGAGTGCGGTGTCACTTCGATGTACCTACCGAAGAACGCCATAGGCTTCGAGGCATCGTGGCCGAACACGAAACGGTACGTGCCCCCGACACGAACATCCGCCTCGCAGGACAGCAGGATCACGCCCGTCGACTTCGGTGCCCACCACCGCTTGAGCAGCTCGGGCTTGGTCCACGCCTCGAACACGATGCGCGCCGGGCCGTTGAAGGTTCGTGTGACGACTAGCTCACGCTCGGACTTCCGTTCCACCGTCGTGCGGTTCTTCATGGGGGTGGGCTCACTCTCTCTTCTTGCGTCCATCGACCTTCTCCTTCCGTTTCAGTTCCTCGACCACCTCGTCCAACTCGTCGAAGCGTGCGTCCCAGAGCTGGCGGTACCTCCCAATCCATTCCATCGCATCCTCCAGCCGGCGCCGCCCCAGCTTGCAGGTCCGCACGCGACCGACCTTCTCCGTGGTCACGAGACCGGCCTGCTCCAAGACGCCGACGTGCTTCTTCATGCCCGTGAGGGTCATGTCGAACTTCTCGGCAAGGTCCGTGATCGAAGCGTCTGCCCGCCCGAGCTGCTCCAGAACGCCGCGTCGAGTGGCGTCCGAGAGCGCGGCGAACGAGGCATCGAGGCGGGCGCTCGCATACTGAACCATGCGGTTCAGTATGTAACGCACGGATTGGCGGCATGCAAGGGGAGGCCGAGCGCGCGCTGCGTTGCCGGCCGCCTTCACCCCCAAATCGACCCCCATTTCGAAGCAGATTCGATCGACTCGGCGATCCCCCAGGCCGCTAAGCCAGCATACGCAGAAACGACACGACCACCTCTCCCAGGCGCTCGGGTTGTTCGAACGGAAGGCCGTGACCGGCGTCCTGGACCTGTTCGATGCGCACGCGTGGGTTGAGGCTGCGCAGTTCCGTTGCCATTTCGAGCGTGACGACGGGGCTGTCGCCGATGACAACCAGGCTCGGGACGTCGATCACGCTCACCACGCCGCGATACTCGGGGTTGGGCGGCGTGAGCACGTCGAAGGCGCCCATGCGGGTTTTCAGTCTGGCCTCGGCTTGGAGCTCGACGATCTCGGGCGAGCGATGCGGGTGCCGGGCTCGGGCCTGCGCGACGAGATCAGACTTCTGTAGACCGAGAGCCTGGCGGTGTTGATCGGCGACGTCGCTATCGCGCACCTCGCGTTGGCGCTCGGGACTCAAGAACGTCGGGTCGACCAGGATGAGGCCGCGGATGATCCCCGCACCTCGACTCGCCACCACGGCGGCGGTCATGCCGCCCATCGAGTGGCCAAGCAGGACCGGACGAGAGAGCGCCAGGTCGCGGATGAGGCCCACGACGTCGCTCGCGAGATCGTCGTACCGGTATCCGTGGTGCGGCGCGCTCGAACCGCCGTGCCCTCTTGCGTCGGGCATGACCACGTCGAATTCACCCTCGAGCCTGCGCGCCAGGGGAGTCCAGCAGGCGCCGCTCCCCATCAATCCATGGAGCAGAACGACGGGAAGTTTGGCGCCTCCGGTTCGGAGGTAGTGCATGCGGATGCCGTTCGTTTCGCAGACTTCACTGTTCCAGGTCGTCATCGGGTCTCCGCGACGGAACTTACTCGTCCCTGCCTCCCCCTGCGCATCCCATCTACAACGTGGTCGACGACGAAGCCCCGATCGACCTCGTCGCTCGACGCGACGGTCCACTGTCCATGTTAGCGTCGAGTGGCCGATGGACGACTCCCAACGAGCAAGCGCCGAGAAGGTGCGCTCGCTGATCGAGCGAGGGTTGCATGACCCAGGGATGTTCCGCGCTGCCCTATTGAGTGTCCCGCCCGTGAGTCGCGACGGGTGGCTCGATGTCGTGTTCGGCCTCGGGGACCTTCCGAATGACGGCCCCGAGCTGCCCAGGGGCTGCGTCCCATACCTGCCGAGTTCGGTCGATGCCGTGCTGCGGGTCGTTGAACAAGCTCCCGTGCGTGCGTCGGACGTCTTCGTCGATATCGGCTCGGGTCTGGGACGCGCCGCTGCTCTGGTGCACCTGCTCACGGGGGCTGCGGTGATCGGGCTCGAAATTCAGCGGCACCTCGTCATCGGCGCTCGCGATCTCACGGCACGCTTGCTCCTCTCGCGCATCTCGTCGGTTGAAGGCGATGCGGCGAAGCTCACCGGCTGCATCCCGATTGGCTCTGTCTTCTTCCTCTACTGCCCCTTCGGTGGCGAACGCTTGGCGCGAGTTCTGGGAGACCTGGAGCAAGTCGCACGTACCAGGGAGCTTCGCGTTTGCTGCATCGATCTGCGTCTGCCCACGTGCTCTTGGCTGACTCTCGATCCTCCGCTGGCAGGTGACCTCGCGATCTACCGGAGCGCCATCTTCAGCCGCTGAACGGCGAGCGACGCCAGCCCACACCCGCAGGCCGCGCGTCTTCGCCCCGAAGACGGCGGTCCGCCCGACGCTCCCGAGCACGCCGGTCACGAGGATGGTCGCGGACGGTCGCCGCGATGCCGATCACCGTTTCGAGACGGCATGAATCGACAAGTGACAGCATGAAACGTCAAGAACGCCGCCCACGCGGTCACTAACGTCGACCCATTCTCACAAGGAGGACGCCGATGGCTGCACGGAACGTGGTCTTGGTACGTCGTGCTCGTCGGCCACTCGCACGGCGGCGTCTTGATCACAGAGGCCGGTACATCATCGCGAGCAAAGATCGCTTGATCGATCCGGAGCAGGAGGCTGCCATGGCCCAGGGCATCGGCGCGACAACGAGCCGCCTTCCGTCGAGCCATGCGGTCATGCTGTCGCATCCGAAGGAAGTCGCGGATGTGATCGTACAAGCCGCAGAAACGTCCGGCGCGCGGTAATTGCCGACCATGTCCCTCCAAGATCTCAAGGCTGCGCTGTTGGGAAGGTGGGCGAGCATCGCGCCCGAGGTTCGGCCGAGCAGGAACCCGGACGGGACGATCAAGCCCTTCTTCCTGACGCGCAGCTTCGTCTACCTGCCCGATGATCGGTTCGAACTCACGGTCACCAACTTCGCCGACGCGCTCGGGAAGGTGCCGGTCGCGCGGATCGACCTCGGAGGGCACATGCTCTGGCGCGGCGCGCACCCGATCGGACCGGGGGCGCAGAACGTCGACTTCGTGGCCGATGTCGCTTACGCCGTGACACCGCTCGCCCAGGGCTTCGCCGATCTCTTGAACAAGGTTGCGACCGAGGGCTACGCGCGATGGGAGGTCGGCGGCAAGCAGGAGGTCCTGGGCCAGTCGTTCGCACCGTTCGGCTTGGTGAAGGGCCAACCCTTCAAAGAGTACGACCTCGTTCACCTCGCCGACCGCATGCTCTTCTGGGGCGCCCGACACGTCGACGGCCGGGGCTTCGATACGGAGGCGAATCGGCCGACGAATCTCCAGATTCCATTGCTGCGCGCATAGCGGCTAATCCGGTCATCGCCCAGACCGCTCTGTAGACTGGCAGCCGCCGCGGCGAAGGGCATCCCCATCGGGTCGGCGCACATGTCGGCCGCTCGGTACGAAGCTCGACGGGGGCCGGGCTTGACGATTCGTGCCGCGATTTGTCCATTTCTACCGAGGCGCGCGCTTGTGCTCGCGGCGCCAGCGGCCCGGGCTCAACCCGACGAGGCGGCTAAAAGTCCGCGTGAACGCCGCCTGGTCGGCGAAGCCGGCCTGGTTGGCGACGTCAACGAGGGGAGCGTCCGTGACCGCGAGCAGCTCCTTCGTGCGCTCAATCCGGCGCTCGGTCAGCCACCGATGGCAACTCACCCCAAAGCTCGCCTTGAAGGAGCGCGCGAAGTGGCTGACCGAGAGCTCGCATACGTGCGCGACGTCGGCGAGGCGAATGGTCCCGTCCAGGTTCTCGCGCAGGAGCTCCGTCGCCCGTCTCCGCTGCCAAGGGGCGAGCCCGCCGGGAACCACGATGCGACTCGGCCTCGACGCACCGTAGCGCTGCATGACGTGGGCGCCGACGAGCAGCTCGAGATGGTCGAGGGCGAGGGGGGACGTTCGGGCATCCCCACCGAGGATGGGCAAGATGCTCTTGGTGAGCTGCGCGAGGACGATGTCCTCCTCTGCGATCGAGAGTCGAATGCCGCCGATGCGTTCGTACCCGAGATCGGCGGCGGCGTCCTCGATCGCTGCGCGGCGAACGTGGAAGTGGACGTAGTCGATGCCGCCAGCGCCCCACATCGCGGGCTCCGCGTCGAGATCGACCACGTTCGCGTGAAAGGCGGGGATCGAGCCCGTCGGAACGATCGCACCGTCGACCCACAGTTGATACGAGGGGGGCACCACCGGCCGCACGAACACCGAGACGAGCAGGGCGGGCACGCTCGACGACTTGTGGACCCGGTTGGCGAGCGGCCCGGTCGTCTCGACGCGGGCGATTGAAAAGCGATCGGCATACCGATGCGCTCTCATCGTCGACGACTGGTCGAGACGCATCACGTTGGTCCACGGTTCGAGCCGCGCCCCGCCCATGGACGTCACACCTGCGCCAAGCCGCCGTCCACGAAGAGCTCGGTCCCCGTGATGTAGCTGCTGTCGTCGGACGCGAGGAAGGACACGGCGCTGGCGACGTCGTCGGGCCGACCGACCCGCCCGAGCGGGACTCGGTCGCGATACAGAGTCGCAAGGCCGTCACCGTCGGTCTTGGAGAGGTCGCGAAGTCCCGGCGTGTCGGTGGCGCCGGGGCTCACGACGTTCACTCGGATTCGTCGGTTCTTGAGGTCGCTCGTCCAGGTTCGTGCGAACGACCGGAGCGCTGCCTTAGTCGCGCTGTAGACGCTGCGGCCGGCGAACCCCTTCGAGCCGACGACGGACGACGTGAGGATGACCGACGCGCCGTCGGACAGCAACGGCAGGGCCGTCTGGACCGTGAAGAGGGCGCCCTTGACGTTGATGTCGAAGTGCCGGTCGAAGTGTTCCTCGGTTATCTCGCCGAGCGGGGCACCTTCGGCGACGCCCGCGTTTGCGAAGAGGACGTCGACGCGTCCCTTGGCGTTCTTCACGTTCGCAAAGATCCTCTCGAGGTCGGCGAGCTTCGACACGTCGCCCTGGAGAGCGCTCACATTGCGACCTATCTCCGCGACCGCCGCGTCGAGCTCGGCCTTGCGACGGCCCGTGATGAAGACGTAGGCGCCGTCCGCGACGAGTCGCTTCGCCGCCGCGAGTCCGATGCCGCTGCTTCCTCCCGTGACCACCGCGACCCTTCCATCGAGCTTGCCCATGGGAACCTTCCTTTCCTGCTCAGCGATCCCGACGAAGCTTACGTTCACACCCTCTCGAGGATCGTCGCAATGCCCTGGCCGCCGCCGATGCACATCGCGACGAGCGCGGTCTGCTTGTCTCGCCGCTCGAGCTCGTCGAGCGCAGTGCCGAGGAGCATCGCCCCCGTCGCGCCGAGCGGGTGGCCCAGCGCGATCGCCCCGCCGTTCACGTTCACGCGCTCTGGGTCGATGTCGAGCTTGCGGATCGCCTGGAGGACGACGGCCGCGAAGGCTTCGTTGATCTCCCAGAGATCGATGTCGCGGGCGTCCATGCCGGCGAGGCGCAGCGCCTTCTCGCTGACGGGCGCGGGCGCCGTGAGCATGATCAGCGGCTCGCTCCCGAGCGTCGTCACCGTGCGGATGCGGGCGCGCGGGCGCGCGCCGGTCTCCCGCACGTAGCGCTCCGACGCCACGACGACGGCCGACGCGCCGTCGGCGAGACCGCTCGAGTTGCCCGCGGTGTGCACGTGGCGGATCGGCTTCGCCTGGGGATAGGCGTGCTCGGCGATGCCATCGAGCGTCTCGCCGTTCGCCCCGACGGCCGTCGCCCCGAGCGCCGCGAACGACGCGGGGAGCGCTGCGAGCCCCACGAGCGTCGTATCGGGTCGGACGCTCTCGTCGCGCTCGAGCACGATGGCTCCGCTGCGCGGGTCCTTGACGGGAACCAGCGACGTTGCGAAGCGACCCTCCTCGATCGCCTGCGCGGCGAGCTTCTGGGAGCGGATCGCGAACCCGTCGACGTCGCCGCGCGAGAAGCCCTCGATCGTGGCGATGAGGTCTGCGCTGATCCCCTGCGGTACCTGGTAGACCCGATCCCGCAGGCGCAGGTTGTCGCCATCTTGCCCGCCGCCATCCGACCCCATCGGCACGCGCGACATGCTCTCGACTCCCCCGGCCACGGCGAGGTCCATCGCGCCGGAGGCGACAGCCATTGCGGCGAAGTTCACCGCCTGGAGCCCCGAGCCGCAGAAGCGGTTCACCGTCGTTGCGCTGACCTCATCGGGCCAGCCGGCCGCGAGCACGGCGTTGCGCGCGATGTTGGCCCCCTGTTCGTTCGCCTGCGAGACGCAGCCCGCGATGACGTCTCCGACGCGCACCGGATCGAAGCCGCTGCGCCGTGTAAGGGCGACGAGGAGCTGCGCGAACAGCTCCTGCGGGTGAATGGCCGAGAGCGCCCCCTTGCCGGCTTTGCCCCGCCCGCGAGGCGTCCGAACCGCGTCGATCACATAGCTCGTCAACATGGCTTCCTCCGTCGTTCGACCCCTGAGATCTGTCCCCGACGCTCACCGCCCCTGCGCCTCTTGGCCCCGCAGGACCATGCAGCTGCTGAATACCTTGGCGACGAGGCTCCCCGTATCGTCCTCGACGTCACACTCGATGAGCCCCAGGCTCCGCGTCCGTTTCACGAGCCGCGCCGTCGCTCGCAGGCGAGCCTTCCAGATGGGCTTGAAGTACTTCGCCGTGATGTCGAGCGTCGTGAACGACTCGTCGTCTTCGAGCGACGTCGCCATCGCGGTACCCATGGCAGCGTCGGAGAGGTCACAGACGACCCCACCGTGGAGCGTGCCCATCGGGTTGGCGTGCTCCGGGCCGGCGTTCATCTCGAACACCGAGCGCCCGAGCTCGATCCCGACGATGGTGAACCCCACCAGCTTTGCGATGGGCGGAGCCGGGACCTCGCCGCGGAGCACCTGCTCGAGCTGGCGAAGGTGACCGGTGGTCTTCGGGGGACGAATGGGGTCGCTCATGGGTCGTGCCTTTCCTCGCGCACGGCCATCCGGCCGAGCGCGCGACATGCCTTCAGAACCTCGTCGGACAGCTCGGTCCCCCGGAGCGCGCGCGAGAGACTGAGGCCGCCGTACATCAGCGCGACGAGGCCCAGCGCGACGTAACGCCGGGGGACCCCGCTCCCGTACACCCGGAGATGCACCGCGAGCTCCGACGCGAACGCGTCGACCTGCCCCGCCAGGGCATCGCGATGTTCGGCGGCGGTGGTGCCGACCTCCCCGACGACGGCAGGGAGGGGGCACCCCCGCTCGACGTCATCCCGGTGCGCGGGCGACAGGTAGCGCTTGAGCACGACCTCGGCACGGTCCGCGGGGGGCTTCTCATCGAGGCGCTCGAAGAGGCGCCCACGGATCTCGGTCGCCGCGCGGCGCAGCACCTCGTCGACGAGGTCCTCCTTCGAACCGAAGTGCGCGTAGAACCCGCCCACCGTGAGCCCGGCCCCCTTCATCACGTCCGCCACCCGGGCACCCGAAATGCCCCTTTCACGGAGCAGCCGCGCCGCGGACTCCAGGATCGTCGCGTGCGACCGCTCCTTCTGTTCTTCCTTCGCGGTCATGGTTTCCTCCGGCGCGTCCTCCGTACAAATATGATGCACGTAATATGACCAACATACGGCGCACGTCAACCCCGCCGGCGGCGCGATGGCCGAGTCCTACCAACCGATCGTTCGGCGTCGTGTGCCGTGGCCAAAGTAGCCGCCTACAGGGTGTGGCAGGAGGCGATCGTCAAGGCCAAGGTCAACGACGGACCGGCGCAGGCGCGTGCGCCGACGAGTGGGGCGATAAGAAAAAACAAGCTTGCTACTACGCCGCTTCGGCCACCATCCGCACGTCGCAAGCCGCGCGAGATGCCCTCATGACCGGTGGTTCCGCCGCGCGAGAAGCGGTCAAGGGCCTGAAGGAGGACCCGAAGAACGACGCGCTCGCTCGCGCTCGCGCCTCGGCTGACGCCGTCTTCATGGCTTGCGACGATGACGCCGGTTGAGAGGCTGCGCTCGCGCTACCGCTTCGGGGCTGACGACTTCGACCCCGAAAGCCACGACCGCCGAGAGCGGCGCGCACGCCCGGACAGCCAAAGAAGTCCGCGGCCACCTCACTGGCTCGCGCCTCCTGCGGGCTGCCCTGCCACGGCTTGCGGGCTCGCACCCACCGGGGTCACGAGCGGGCCATAAATCTCGAACCACCGCTCATACGATCGCAGCGAAGGCTCCCGGCGCGTTGCCATCTCCGCCGACGCCGCCTCGATCCGCTTCGGCAGATCCGCCACGAGCGTCCCCCGCATCGACACCGTGAGCTCCGCGGCCAGCCAGAGCACATCGAGTTGCTCCCTGTCGGTCACCCCGTTCGCCCGAGCGCGAAGGTCGTCCGCGCGCGCCAGCGCTCGACCGAGCCAGTCACCGGCGGCCGCCGCGTCGTGACGCTGACTCGCGTTCAACGCGAGCTGCGCCTCCGCGAGCATCTCCTCCCGCTCGATCTCCACCCGATTCGTCTCCTTGAGTTGCTGCTCGAGAATCGCCCGGCGCGCGGCGATGGCTTGCGCTTCCGCGTCCAAGCGACCGAGCTCCCGGCTCGCGTTGGCCCGCAGGCCGCTCGTGATGAGCCGGTAGGCGCGGGCCACCTGACCGGCGGTCGCGTGCGGCCACTGGAGCGTCGCGACCGTCTTCGGGTCGTCCAGGCGCTTGTCCAGGTATTCGAGATCGGCGAGCGCGCGCGAGGGCTCCTTCGCGCCGACCGCCGCCGCCGACCGCGCGACGCGCGCCACCATCCGATTCCGCTCGGCCAAGGGGGCACGCGACGCGTCGAGGAGCGGGATCTCCTGGTCGTACAGCGCGAGGGCGCGCCCGAAGTGCCCCGCGGCGAGGTTGTCTACCGCGGCCCAGTCGAGGGCGAGGAGCCGGTACGGGGCGAGCGCCGGGTTGCGAGCGATCATCGCGAGCGCTGCGTCGCCGGCGACCGCCGCATCGGCTTCACGCCCTACGTGGAGGAGCGCCTGCGCCTTCGATAGGAGGACGTCCAGCCCCTCTGCGTTGTCGCTATACGGGAGTTTGTCGCGCTCGAGCAGATAGCCGAGGGCGATCCGGTAGTTTCCCACGTCGGTGTGCAAAAGACCCAGCTCACCCAGGATCATCGCGCGAAAGCGGGCGTTGTCACCGACGAGCTCGAGCGCGATGAGGTAGTGCACGTTGGCCCGCTCGGCGGTCCCGAGGTCCGTGGTCTCCAGGTACTCCTCGTGGAGGAGCGCGCCGAAGAGGGCCTGCGCGACCCGCTCCTCTTTGAGCTCCGACCACGAAGCGTCGAGCGCGGCCATCGCCGCGGCCGCGGCCTTCGCGTGGGCGTCCCCCTCGAGCTTCGGGAGCTGCCGGGCGATCAGGTACGCCTTGGCGAAGTTCGCGCGCGCCGGAGGAATTTCGCGCTTGTCGTACCGGGCTTCGATCGTCGCCGGGCGCTCCCCCATCTTCAGGAGCATGTCGATCGCCCCCACGACCGCCTCGTAGCGATCCGGTCTGCTCGGCAACCGCGTCGAAATCGCCGCGCGCGTCGTCATAGTGCTTTGCCGCCGCGCGCTCGTAAGCCCGCGCGAGAATCAGGCTCTCGTACACGTCCTCGGTCTCCCCCCGTTCGTGCGTCCCACGCTTCACGTCGTGGATGTCCCGCTGGACCAAGGCGTCGAGCACGTCGTCCGCGTCCACGTCGTCGGCCCGCTGCACCGCATCGACGATGAGCACCCGGCGGCGACCCGGGCGAGTCTGCGCGGCGTAGAGCGCGAGGAGCGCGTCCCCCACCGCCTGGGGCGCGTGGGAGTCGCGGATCGCGAGCACATCACGCGCGAGATCGATCGCGAAGACCAGCTCCGATGCTCGCGCGTTCGCTCCGGCTCGCTCGCGCGCGAGGCGGGCATCGGCGTCCGCGTAAGGAAGCCCGCGCACCATGGCGCGCACGGCGGCCCGCGCGTAGCGGAGCTGGTCGTCGGGTCTCAACGCGCTGTTGGTGGAGAGCTCCCGGCATAGCGCGATGAGCGCCTCGCGGTCGTCGAGCTCGCGGTAGAAGGCGTCGGCGTACTGGTAATACATCTCGACGATCGGTGCGGGCGTCGTCTCGTCGACGGTAACGGCCTCGAGCTCGCTGCGGGCCTCCGCCTTGTCCCCGAGCGAGTCGAAGACTTCGCTCCGCGCGAGGTGCGTCAGGTCCTCGGCCATCGGGCTCTCGGCCCGGTCCGCACGCAGCTTGTCGAGTCGCTCGTGCGCCCCTGGGCCGAAACGCCTCCATCAAGCGACCCTGCTCCCGGCGACGCTCGGCTCGCCGTTGCTCGACGAGCATCCGCAGCGGCAGCGAGATCCCCGCCGTCGCCTCGTCGCGCAGCGAGTCCACTTGCTCCGCGTAGTACTCGGCGGCCCGAAATTCTTCGCGCTCGAGGTGCACCAGGGCCAGATGCGAGCATCGCGCGCCGCCGGCCGCTCGGGGTGGTCTCGCGCGCAAGGCGGCGGCTTCTGAGGAGCTGCTCTTCGACGAGCGTATCCGCGTCGTCGATGGCGTTGACCAGCATCGGCATCGTCCATTCCGCAGGGACCTCGCCCTCAAGCGGCAACGAGTACACGTCGAGGCTTGCGTCCTGCGAGCATGTCGCGATCAGCCGATCGGCAAACGGTGCGGGGTACTCGCAGTTCCACGACGTCTCGGTGAGCTGCTCGGGGGGGCCGGCGACCGGCGTGCCCCCCGTGAACGAGATCGGCACCCGGAAGAGAACTCCGTGGTCGCTTGCGTCGACCGTGCCGTCGTGGTTCGTGTCGGTGAAGAACTGGACCACGTACAGCGAGCGGCCGTCCTTGGCGAACACAGGCTGGCCCGTCTGTCCGGGGAGCTGGAGGACGATCTTCGCCGGCGGGGCCGACGAGGCCGACGCGAGCGGAATCGCCTCGAGGGCCTGGGCCGCGTGGGCAGCGAACGCCGGTCCCACGGTCTGCACCGTCCGCGCGACCGGGACATACACGAGCCAGCGCCCGTCGGGCGAGACGGCCGGGCTGGTCATGTTCCGATCGAGAAGTAACCGCGCCGACAAGCTCGAGCCGATCGTCACCTCGAGGAGGCGAAGGTCTCCCTGGACTGACTGGCGGCTGACGAGCGCGATTCGATCGCGGTCGATCCACTCGGCCTGCAAGGCGGCAAACGAGTCCTGGAGGCACCTGCGCCCGTCCCCCTCCGGCAGGCGACGGACGCAGAGCTGCCCCGAGGCGCTCTCGCGGAACGAGATGTACAGGAGTGACCGCCCGTCCGGACTCACCCGCGGCCATGTGACGTCCGCGCCGTCGTCGAAGAGCTGCCACGCGTGGCCGTCGACCAAGCTCTGAGCGAAGAGCTCGCTGGTCGTGTCGCGGTTCGACACGAAGTAGAGCATCTTGCCGTCGGGCCCCAGCTGACCGAGCAGATCGTCGGCCACCCCCACCGTCAGGCGCTGGGGCATCCGAAGGTCGTCGTCGTCGACGTTGTCGGCCGACGCGCGCCCTCCGACGAGGGACGCGGCCAGCGCGAGGCCCGCAGCCGCCCGGACGCACGGCTTCAGCACGACTTTCCTTGCCACTTGTCCATCGCTCCCTTCGATCCATCCGCCGCAGACGACGTTCCGCACGTGGTTTTCGCGCCACGAGCGTTGCAGCTCCCCTTCCGAGACGTCACCACGCTGCTCGTGCATCCATCGCCAAAGCTGACGGCGAGCGCGGTTCGCCCGCTCCACGAGGGTCTGGATCTGTTCGGCGTCCGCGGCACCTCTGCAGGCGTCGCGCGTGTCGACGATCAGTCCGTCCTTTCCTTCGCCAACGCAGTGCTGCGCGAGGAGTCCGTCGAGCCGATCCGCATCCGTGAGATCGCTCTCGTCGACGAGCGACGGCGGACGAATGCCGAGGGCGTCGAGCTGCTCGGGCGTCAGCGGCACGGGGCGCGGCTCGATCCCGGCGCGATCCAGCGTTCGCTCGAGGTCATCGAACGAGCCCGCCGCCTGCTGCTCGAGGGCCGTCGCCCGATCGACCATGACGATCTCGGGCGGCTTGAAGCATGCGGACAGACCGGCGACCGCCGCGAGCGCGACGACTACAGTGAGAGCGAGGACTCGGTTCATGGCGCTTCCTTCGCGTCGAGCCCGTCGAGCATGGGCGCGAGCATCTTGTCGACGATGGGTCCCATCGGAATTCCGCGGAGCTCCCCGATGCTGACGAGCCGCGCGAGCCCCCCGAGCTCCAGGTGGGCGCTTGCGAAGCCGTGGTCGAAGATCAGGCGCAGGCTATCGGGATAGCCGAAGCCCAACGCGGTGCGGACGCGGTTCATCGGCGGATCGACGTGGAGCGGGTCCTGGAGATCGAGCAGATCGAGCAAGTGGCGCTTGCCGATGCGCAGGATCTCGGCGCGACCATCGACGGTGCGATCGCCGGCCGAGATGACGACCGCGATGTTCCCGTCGAACGGCTCGCCATGGGACGACTGCACGCCGCTCGCACGCACGTGCAGCTCGAGGGTCGACTTCAGGCCGTCCCAGTCGACGCCGCATTGGCCGGTGATGGTCCCGCCGCGGATCCCCATCTCGAACTGCTGGAGCGAGATCACGTTTTGCTCGATCTCGAGGTTCCCGACCAGCGGGGCGATCGACACGAACGGCGTCTTCAGGCGGCTGATCGAGAGGAACCCGCTGTGGGTAAGGAGCGGGTGCTGGTCCGCGAAGCGGAGCATCGAGTACGGGCTCCCCTTCTCGCTCCGCTGGAACTCGACGCCGTTCTCGCCGACCTCGAGCGCGACGGTGATCGGCACCTCGCCGTTCGCGGTCTCGACGTCGACCCCCGCCCGGGGAAGCGCGACGGTGACGTCCTCCCCCTTCACCATGGCCCGCACGCGGTAGTTCGCGAGGTCCGGCGAGGTGACGCTCGCGTCCATGGTCACCTTTCCCTGCCCCTTGAAGCGCGCCGATAAGGTCGACAGGCGCGCGAGATCCTGGGTGAGGGCGGCGGTGACCGAGAGGGTGCGACGTCCTTCGCTCGGATCGACATTCCCGGCGACCGCGAGCGCCGTCCCTCCCAAGCCGTTTGCGACCTTCAAGTCGGAGATGTGTACCAACCCATCAGGGCCCCGCTCGGCCGACAGCGCGAAGGCGAGGTCGCCCAGCGGATACTCGGGCACGACGTTTTGCTCGACGGCGCGCACGGAGAGGCGCTGGGTGAGCTCGACCTCTGGGTCGGCCAGGTTCCCGATGACCACGACGGTGGATTCGTCGCTGATTCCGTTCAGGTCCACGTCGTCCTTCCCGAGATCGAAGTGCACTGTGCCCACCTCGACGCGGCTGTCCAGGATGCGGCGCGCCCCGACTGCGCGCAGGTTGCCGTGCCACGCGAGGTCCGGCGTCTCGATCGAGGTGTCTCCCTTGGTCCAGCGGAAGTGAGCGACTCGAAGATCCGTGTTTCCCTCGATCGCGGCGGTGCGCGCGGCGCTCGGCTCGAGCTCGATCGTCCCGTCGCGCCCGACCTCCGCGACAAGCCCGAGGAGCTCACCGTGGGCGGAGAGGCCGAGCTCGAGCCGCGATAGATCGAAGGCATCGAGCCCGTGCACCTTCGCCGTGAGCGGCGCGAGGGCCGCCAGCCCCGCAAGGTGACCTTCGATCCCGTAGCGGAGGGCCCGTCGCGACGGGTCGAACGACAGCGCCCCCGAGACCTTCGTTGCCGCGCGGCCGTCGGTCGCGAGCTGGAACTGGAGCGACGGGCGCTCGCGATCCACGGTGGCCGAGACCGCGACGTGGTCGTCACTCGGGTTGCCGCCGTCGAACGTGAGGTCCTGCGTACGCAGGTCGGCATCGGCCTGTTGCTGGAGCGCGGTCCCCTGCGATTGGAGGGTCAACGAGAGCGACCGCGCGTGGACGTTCCCGAACGCAGGCCGCTCGACGTCGACCTCGGTCGTCTGTCGAACCGCGGGAACCCCTCCGCTGAGGCGATCGACGTGGCCGCTCGATCGCACCGCGACCGCCATCCGATCCCAGGGGGCCTCGTCTGTTAGAGCGGGTGGGAGGAACGGGCGAAGGGCCTTCAGGCTTCGTGCGGTCGCGCGGAGCGCGAAGTCGATCTCGTCGACTCCCTTCGTCGCGTCGAGCGACGCCTGCATCTCGCCCAGGTCGATGGCAACGTGCGCAACGCCGCGACTCGCCAGCGGATGCGTGACGTCGGGCTGCACGTCGCGGGCCCGGCCCTCGATGCGCGCCGGACCATCGGCGAGAAGTCTGTCGTCGCCGCCGATCACACGCAGCCGGGGCGCGGCCGCTTCGAACTCGACGGCGTAGGGAGCGTGCCCCGCCAAGGCCGTGTGTGCGCGCAGCGTTGGACCGTCGACGATCACGCGCGCCCCTGGGGAATGTAGGTCGAGCGAGGCTAGCTCGATCGACAGAGCGAGATCCCCTTGCGTGGCCACGGGTTCGTTGACGTCCAGGTGAAGCCCCTGGACACGGAGCTCGACGTGACCGTCGCGAGCGACGACGAGCGAAGGGCCGCCACGCTCGACGCGCTTGAATCGCACTCCGACGCGGCCGGCGAGCAGGCCGTCAGGACCTTGTTGGCCGTCCAAGTCGACGGCGAGGTCGTCCGCGGCCAGGCGACCCTCTGGCGACGAGAGCCGCGCCCCGGCGAGCTTCATCGACCCCCGGGCCGCGATCCCTCCCCCCTCCGTGGGCTGCGCGCGCAACGAGAGCTCCCCTTCGCCGACCAGGAGCGATCCCGCGAGGGCGCCAAGCGTCATGTTCGACAGGTCCACGTCGACGTCGACCGCTCCACCCTTGGACAGACCGACGACGGGGCCCGTGACGAGGGAATCAACCTGGTAGCGCACCCGCGCGCGCTCGGCGGTGAGGGGGACGAGGCCCGCGGGGAGCCACTGGAGCAGCCGCGCGAGGTCGATGTCGCCTTGAGCATGGCGCACGATCGGGTCCCCGGCGTCGGGCACCTCGATGGACGCTTCGACGGTCGCAGCTCCGTCGCCCGCCTCGGTATGGTCGACCGTGACCTCGGTCCGCTCCGCGGTCGGGTCGAATCGAAGGTTGGCTTCGGCGTGGAGCCCATGATCGCCGGAAACGCCCGCGGCGAACGTCTGCTCGATCATGCGCAGATCAAGAGCTGCGGTCAGCGCCGAAGAGGTCGCGTCCACCATGACCCAGAGCCTTGCCCGAGCGACGGCCTCCGGGGCACCCTCGCGCGCACGCGTGAGCGCCAGCTCGAGGGGACTTGCGGGCGAGCCGAGTCTCCCGTTCACGCGCCAGCCTCTCGCTGTCGGCTCTGCCGAGCTCGTGCCCAGCACGCCCGAAAGGCCACGCAACTCCGTGCGCTCGGACACCTTCTCGTGCTCCGTTCGGACGAGGGCGAGCGTGATGCGATCGATGTTGAGCTCACCGATAGGGGGCGCGGTTCCGAGGAGCCTCGAGGCCTGGCGAGACAGCGGCACAGTTCGGCCAGGCGCGGAGCTGGAGCCGGCCGGAGAGAGAGCATCGAAGGACGTTCTTCCGTGTTCGTCGACGACCACCGTCAGCGTGCCGTCCGACACCGCCACTCGCCCGATCAGGGGTCCGCGAACCCGCAGGAGTGGCCTCAGCGACCAGCGCACGTCCATGCGACCGACGCGAACGAGATCGGGCGCGAACGGACGGACCTCCGTCGGGGATTGCACGACCAGCCCCTCGACTTCCACGCCCGAGAGCCATTCGACCCGCGCGGTGCGATAGTCGAGCTCAACGCCGGCCGATGTGCGCGCCAGCCCCTGAAGCCGGCGCTTGAGCCACTCCTGATTGAGGGAATGGGCGAGGACGAGCAGGGCCACCACGACCAACGCGACCAATCCAACCAGACACGCGAGACAGCGCAGCGCCCACCGTCGCCAGCGACCACGTCGCCGCCGCGGGTCGCTCGGGCCAGTGGGGCTTGGGGAACGAAGGAAGCGCATGCCAACGCGTTTCGGCCCACTGATTTCCTTCAGTTCCTCGCGTTCCGGAAAAGAGCGGACTGACGCCCAGCTTGTTACCGGTCCGGCGGATCTGCAAGCCAAGCTTGCCGCGCTCTCCAAGCACGATTACGTGATCCGAAGAAGACGTAGACCGTGCGTAGGTAGAGCAAAGGCCGTCGCACGGTTCGTCGGCCCGATGCGGGGACCGGCCTCTTCGCGCTCAGCACGTCGACTGAGCACTACGAGCCGGTGAGCGGCAAGCTGGTCAGCGGGCAAGGCGGCTAACCTCTTTTTTGCGGAGTCGACCGGTCAGACCCCCAGCGTCCGTCGGATGAGCGCCTTCGTCTTCGCTGACACGTGCTTGGCCGGCCCCGTGATCCCCGTCAGCGGGGTCCAGCGAAACCGGGCGGCCGTGTGCTCGAGGCAGGCGTAGACCATGTTGGCGCCGTCTCGACGGTAAAACAGGGCGGGTTCATGGCAGGTGGTGCAGATCTCCCGGGACATGGGGCCCTTGCCCGGCAAGAGTCGCTCCATCTGGAGCGCGCGCCCTCGCCGGTGCCTTCTGCGCGCCTTCCTATCGGCGCCGTTCGGGTTCTTCATCTTGGTCATGGTGGCTTCGGCGCCCGCGTCTTAGGTTTCGCCGGTACGTACCGAGCGCATCGCAGCGGGCGACTTCGCTCGAGAGTTCGGATGCGACCGGAGAAGTGGAGCCGACCCGTGAGCTCCGCCGAAGTCACCCAAACTGGATCGGACCCGGCTGATGCCTCCGCTCAACGCCAATGCACCCCGATGGGACCTGCCGCTCGTCGCCCCGAGCGTGACGCCGGTGCTCGACCCGCTCTTCCGGCCCGCCGCGCTCGCGCGGCGCGCGTTCGAGCGGAGCGCGAGGGACACCGGGCGCCCCGTCCGCGCGCGCTTCGCGCTCGAGCAGAAGGGGGGGGCCGCCGTCAGCCACTTCGCGATCGACGTGCTCCCGGAGGGCCATCCCGGAGTCGCCGCGAACCTCGGCATGCTCGAGCGCATGGTCAAGCTTGCGCTCTGGGCCCGGGGAGGCTTCCGGATCCACGTCGACGCTCCCGATGCGCTGGTCGAGGGGCTGCGGGCCCACTTCCGCGAGAGCGCGACGGGACGGTTCGATTCGACCATGGTCGGCGAGCGCGTGTACGACCACGCGATCGAAGTGGTGGCTGCCGCCAATCTGCCGCCGCCGCGGTCCTCGGGTACGGCGCTCGGCGGGCATCTCGAGGGCTGCCGCATCGGCTTCGATCTCGGAGGCAGCGATCGCAAGGTGGCGGCGGTGGTCGACGGCCGCGTCGTCTGGAACGAGGAGGTCGAGTGGGACCCGTACCACCAAGCCGACCCGAAGTACCACTGGAACGGAATCATGGACTCGCTCGAGCGCGCCGCGTCGCATCTACCGCGCGTCGACGCCATCGGGGGCAGCGCCGCCGGCGTCTACGTGGATAACACGGTGCGCTTCTCCTCGCTCTTTCGGGGCATCGCGCCCGACACATTCGAAAGGCACGTGAAGAACATCTTCCACGACCTCAAGCACGCCTGGCACGAGGTGCCGTTCGACGTGATCAACGACGGCGACGTCACCGCGCTGTTCGGGTCGATGTCCTTCCACGACGGAGGCGGCGTGCTCGGAGTCGCGCTCGGCACGAGCACCGCCGGCGGCTACGTCACGCGCGACGGACGCGTCACGCCGTGGCTCAACGAGCTGGCCTTCGTCCCCATCGACTACTGCCCCGATGCGCCGCGCGACGAGTGGTCCGGCGACTACGGGTGCTGCGTGCAGTACCTGTCGCAACAGGCCGTGGGACGACTGCTCGCGCCTGCGGGCATCGAGGTCGCCCCGTCGCTGTCTCTGCCGGCTCGGCTCAAGGCGCTGCAGGCGCTGATGCTGGCCGGCGATCCACACGCGAAGGACGTGTACCAGACGCTCGGCGTTTATCTGGGATACGCGATCGGCCACCTGACGGACGTCTACGACTTCCGGCACGTCGTCGTGCTCGGCCGCGTCACGTCGGGGCCCGGCGGGGAGGTCCTCCTCGCGGAAGCGCGCGAGGTCCTGCGCGCGGACTTCCCCGAGCTCGCGCATCGCGTCGACCTCCGAATGCCCGGCGAGAAGGACAGGCGCCACGGTCAGGCGATCGCCGCGGCGAGTCTGCCGGCGCGGGAAGAATCGGGCGGGGAGCGGCCGCTCACGCCGTGAGCGCTCGCCGCGTTCCCCGCCCCGCTGCCGGATCTGCGGTCCCGTCGCCCCCGATGCACTGCGCGCGGATTGCGCCGAGGGATCGCGGCGACTGGCGAGGTCGGCAACGAACCACCATGACTCTCGAACCGGTCTCCAGCACGACACTGCGATCCGCGGCTCAGATGTTGTCGCCGTAGACCTTTGCCAGGACGTCTTGCGCCGTCTTCAGACGATTCTGGACCGTGGTCGTCATGTCACCGAGCAATTGCTTGACGCCTGGATCCGTGGCCCGCGCCTTGTTCGTCTCCAGAACATGAATGACGCTTTGCTGAGTGTTGGTCACGAGGGTCATGTACTCCTTGTCGAAGGCATCCCCTTCGAGAGAGCCTAGCAGCTCCGTCTCGCCCTTGATGCGGTCGAGCAGGCTCTTCCCCTCCTCGGTTTGCGGGTTCAGCGGTGCGATCTCGACGCCATCTTTCTGGGCGATGCTCTGGAGCTTTGCGTCCGTAGTGGCGTTCGCAGTCGCCATTGTGTGGGCATAGCTTTTCACGAGCTCCGACTCTGCCCTCTTGTCTGCCATCTCGCTGAGATTCATGGACCACTGACTGGCCGCGTGCAGGGCCGACAGAGCTTCGCTCAATTTGGCCGCTTTTTCAGGGGTGTCGGGTTGACCCGGGGTCGGGAGGCCGGCGAACGCCGCTCCGGCGACGAAGAGGGACACGAACATGGCTGCGAGGCTTTTGCGCAACATGATTCTCTCCTTTTTTTGGGTTCGCGGCCCGATGAGCTTTCCATCCGCTCGTTCTTCCTTCCGAGATACCCTCCTCGCCGCGCTGCAACGTCCGTTCCGTAGGCGACCCCGACGGCATCGCGGTCGCAACTCGTGCCATGGCGCTCAACTCCCAGCCGAACGCGGAGGTCTCAGCCATGCGCACTTCGACTCGCCCGTCGCCAGCCCGTCGCAAGGGGACGGCGGACCCGCGCAGGACGGGATCAAGAGTTGCAGCCCCGCCAGCGCCAGGTAGTGAAGGGAGCCCATCATGAAACGACAAATTGCGGCGGGTGTGTCCATTCTCGCGGTGGTGGCCGGCGTCGGATGGAAACTCGCGAGTCATCCGGAGACCTCGGCGAGGCTGCAGGATATCCGTCTCATCCAGCGCTCGGAGCACTCGCACCCTGGCCCGACCGACGCACTGGCAGGCATTCGCATCCGCTTGAGCCCCAGCGACTTCGACGACGAAATCAGGGCGAAGGCTAACCAGGTTCCGAAAATCGCCATCGTCGCCGAATAGACCCGAAATGCGTGGAGCCCCTGTGCTGGCAGCCCCCGTGCCATGCGCAAACATGAAACGATGGCTCCTCGTCGGAGCTTTTGGTTGCCACCTTGCACTCGTGGTCGCAGGGGCCGCTCATCTCACTTCTCACCTGCATGGGCCTGCCGGGAGGGGACTTCGTTTTTATGATGCCCTGTCGGGAGCCGGCGACTCCTACTCATTCTTCGCCCCAGCGGTAGGTCCCCAGTTGCGGGCACGGTTTACCCTTTCTACTCCGCAGGGAGAGCGCTCCGAGGAGACACTGGAAGCCGGCAAGAGTCGCGAGGTCGGCTTCCGCCTCGGGAATCTCGCCGGAACGGTGTATATCGTGGCCAAGCATACCGACCTGCGACGGGCGTTTCTCGGCGCGCTCGCGGCGAATCGCTTCGGCGCACACCCTGAAGCGAACCTCGTGCAGGTGAGCATCGAGGAGTGGGAGATGCCCACGATGGCCGAGTACCGCGCCGGGGCGCGGCCGCGGTGGCGCACCTTGCACGATGCCACGTTCGAGCGCACGCCGGCGAGCCAACCATGAGGTCACGGAGCGTGGGGAGCACCGCCTGGTTTCGGCCGGTGTCGCCTCGACCGCTCGCCGGACTCCGGGTGGGGCTCCCGCTGCTACTGCTCTTTCATCTGGTCTGGCTCTCCAACGATTTCCTCTCACTTCATGGCAGTCGAGGGATCATTCCCTGGGAGCTCACGGACCTGCTGCGCGACCCCTGGGTGCCTGGCCTCCCGACCCTGGCGAGCGCCTTCCTGCCCCTGGGGATCAGCGAGCACACCGCCGTCACCCTCCTGCTGTCGGGGTATGCCGGAAGCCTCCTCTCGCTCGCGCTCGGGATTCACACTCGACTCTCGGCGTTTCTGGCGTGGGGCCTTCACCTCAGCCTCGTGACGAGCGGTTTTGCCTCTTATTATGGTGTCGACCAGTTAGCGAACAGCTTCCTCTTCTATCTCTTCGTCCTTCCGTCCGGACGCGCCTGGAGGTTCGCGTCTCGTCCGGCCTCCTCGCGCCGGGAGGAAACGATTCCCGTCGGTTGCCTGAGGGTCATGCAAGTCCACCTTTGCGTGATCTATCTCGCCGCCGGTCTGGACAAGGCCATGGGGAGCCAGTGGTGGAACGGCGAGGCCATCTGGCAGACGGTCTCTCAGCCCGTCTTCAGCACTTTCGATCTCAGCGCGCTGGCGAGGCATCCCTGGATCCCGATGTTCGCAGGCTGGGCCACGCTGCTCGTGGAGGTCGGTTACGCGTTTCTCGTCTGGCCACGCCGCACCCGGAAGGTGTGGTGCATCGTGACGATCGGATTGCACCTGGGCACCTGCCTGTTCATGGGGCTCGTCTTCTTCTCGAGCGTGATGATTCTCCTCACGAGCTGTCTCTTTCTGATTCCCGAGGAAGTCGTGGAGCGCGCCGTCGCACCGAGGCGAGGGCCGGTCCAGGCGGCGCTACTCGTGGTCATCGGCCTGCTGTCGCTCGGGCGCGAGGCCCGAGTCGAAACGGCCAGAGCCGAAATGGGTGGACGCGAACCGGGGCTCTCCATGGACTTTGCGCCCCTGGTCCGCCGTCTCATGGCACGGGACCAGATTCCGGGCCTGGCCGTGGGAGTCGTCGAGCAGGGACACCTCGTCTTCGCCCGCGGCTTCGGCTACCGCGATGTGCACGAGCGCCTGCCGGTAACGCCCGACACGCTCTTCCCTCTCGGGTCCTGCTCGAAGGCGTTCACGGCAACGGCGATCGCTCTGCTTGCGGACGAGGGGAGGATCGCGCTCGACACTCCCGTCCGCACTTACCTTGCCGATTTTGCCCTCGAAGACCCGGTGGCGTCGGCGACCTTGACGACGCGAGACATTCTCACCCACAGGAGCGGACTGCCCCGGCACGATCTCTTCTGGTACCAGGCCCCATTCTCGCGCGATGAGCTCTACCACCGCCTTCGATTCCTCGAGCCCAGCGGCCCCCCCCGCGCGCAGTGGCGATACAACAGCCTGATGTTCGTCGTCGCCGGCCGAATCGTGGAGCAGGTCTCGGGAGAGAGCTGGGAGAGCTTCGTGCGGGCCCGGGTACTCTTGCCCCTCGACATGCGTCGCACTCTCCTTTCGGCGGAAGCGATGGAGGCCGACTCCGATCATGCCGTTCCGTACGCGCTACGCAATGGCAGTGTACAAAAGATACCGATGTTGAAGCGCTTGGGCGCGATCGCGCCTGCGGGCGGCGTGCAGACGAGCGTCAACGACCTCGCCCGCTGGCTCACGTTTCACGCGACGAGGTCGCCCCCGCTTCTCGGGGAAGGCATGTGGCGTGAGCTGCATCGCCCGCAAGCGGAAATGCCGGCGCCGGCCGAACCTGAAGTAAATCACCCCTATTATGCGCTGGGCTGGATTAACGAAAGTTACCGTGGCCATCCCTTGGTGGTCCACAACGGGGCCATCGACGGGTTCACGGTGCATCTGGGCTTTCTTCCCGAGACCGGGCAGGGGCTCATTCTCCTCATGAACCGGGATCTCGCGGCTGCGGCTCTGATGGCGGTTGCGTACAGCGCCTACGATCGCCTTCTCGGGCTCGAGCCACTCGACTGGGAGGGAAGGCTCAAGGAAGTGCCGGAACCGCTGCAGAATGCCCCGGGTGTCGCGCTCGACTTTCCGATCGAAACGGTGGTGGGGAAATACGAGCATCCCGCGTACGGGATGCTCACGGTCCAGGCCCGAGGGGACGAGCTCGCGATGGAGTTTCGGACTCTACGGTTGACGCTGGTCTATCAGGGCGAGCGACGGTTTCTCAGCCGGGAAGCGATTGCCGCCGGGGCGCCGCAGATCTCGGTTCGGTTCTCGAAACAAGAGATTGGCGAGCCGCTGGAGCTCTTCGTTGCGCTCAACTTCGATGAGGGCGATCCCGTGGAGGTTTTCACCCGCGTGAGGTAGGCGATTGGCGGACTCCACGAGAGGTCCCGCCTCGGGTGGTACGCCCTTTGCGCCAGAGGGGAGCTCTCCCATGGACATCCGCCTTCGGGCCGTTACGAAACCCAGGTCGACCGAACATCTCGAGAAGGGGAAATACGGTCGGGCCCTCGAAGGGGCGGTCCGCGCAGGCAAGCTGGAGGTGCTCCTCGAAGCCGCCTAGGGCCCCGCCCGAGCCGGACGTCCAGCGTTCGACTGAGGACTTCTCACTCGTACTGGGCGGTCCGCTCTACCAGCTCTTCTTGCGGACGAGGCTGGCGCGGCCTCCGCTCGGGCTGGTCCGGCGCCGCATACTCGCGCTCGTCGCGATCACCTGGCTTCCTCCTGCGTTGCTGTCGGCGCTCACGGGGCGGTTCGTGAGCGGCCCTGTGCCGTTTCTTCTCGACCTCACGAACCTTCAATTCGTGACGACGCTGCCCCTCCTGGTCGGGGCGGAGGTCCTGGTCCACCGCCGGCTCCGGCAGCTCGTTCCGGAGTTCGTAGGTCGCGACCTGGTGGCCGCGGAGGATCGGTCGCGCTTCGACGACCTCGTCGCCCGCGCAATGCGCCTTCGGAATTCTCTTTTCGCCGAAGTGGCGCTCCTCCTGCTGGCGTTCACGGGCGGCTATTGGTTTTGGCGCACGTACGGCAGCCTGCACGTCGCCACGTGGTACGTGGTCCCCGTCGATGGATCGATGCGGCTGACGGAAGCCGGGTACTGGCTCGCTTTCGTGAGCCTGCCGATCTCTCGCTTCATCCTCCTCCGCTGGTACTTCCGGCTGCTCATCTGGTACTCGTTCCTGTGGCGCGTGTCGCGGTTGCGCCTGAGATTGAATCCGCTGCACGCCGACCGAGCGGGCGGCCTCGGCTTTCTCGAGGATTCGGCGCCGACGTTCGCGCCCGTGCTCGTCGCACAGAGCACTTATCTCGCGACGGTACTGGGCGATCAAATCTGGCATCAGGGTGCGAGGCTCTCGGACTTCCGGTACGAGGTCGTGGCGTTCGTGGCGCTCCTCATTCTCTTCGTGCTTCTTCCGCTCACGTTCTTCGCCCTACGGTTGCGCGCGGCGCAGCTTCGCGGTACCCGCCGATATGGTCGGCTCGCAACGCGCTACGCGAACTCGTTCGAGGACAAATGGCTCGCTGCAAACGGGAGTCGTAGCGAGCCGCTGCTTGGCACGAGCGACATTCAGTCCCTCGCCGACCTCGCGAACAGCTATGAGGTCGTCCGGGCGATGCGGCTCGTACCCTTCGGCAAGACCATGGCTCTCCGCCTCGCCATCGTCATCGCATTGCCGCTCGTCCCGCTCATCTTCACGATAGTCCGTCTCGACAACGTGTTGGCCGCCCTCATCAAGCTCGTCGCGTGACCGCTGGTCACTGGCGCCAGCACGAGCGCTTCGGGTGGGCAGATCCGCACCAACCGCTGCACCGGTCCCGCCATCCCCCGCTCGCACTGCGCTCCAAAGCGCCCCATCCCTGGCGGGCAAGCCTCGCACCGCCGCCGGCCGAAGCCTGGGGGAAGGACGTCGCTCGGGCTCATCGCTCCCCCAATCCCGAGGCGCCCGGACCGCCTTCGAGGCCCCTCAGCCAGTCGGCGAGGCGCACGCGCTTAGGAGCCGCAGTGGGTAGTGGCGGAAGCTTGGGCCTCATTGGCTCAACGGGAATCCATCGGCGTGTCTCGGACCGAGAGACGCCTGGAGGACAGGACGGCGTACGGGAGCACCAACACCGCGCGCAAGAGGGCATACGCCAAGATGATGGGGAGCGCGCGCAGCTCGGGGTAGCTCAGGGCGACCACGGTCATCGCGATCGCAGGGTTCCCAAAGACGACGGCGTAGGCCGCCGTGGCGCGCTCCCGAGGATCGCGGCCACCGATGGTGTCGCCGAGCAAGACGGCGCCCATCGTGACGAGCAGCATGGCCAGCCATGCCCACGGGCTCATGTGCGCGACGACGTACCAGCTGGTGGCGACCGCGCCGATGGCGACGACGAGGAGCGCCAGCTGGAAGAGCCTGCGGACGAACGGCTCCATCGCGTTCGCGACCGCGGGCCATGCGCCCCGCACCACGAACCCCAGCACGAGCGGGAGAAGCAGCTTCGGAACGAGCCGGCGGAGAAGCTCCGCCGAGGACGCATGGAGGTCCACGGGAAATAGCCGGTTGAGGACCGCGATCTCGACCGGCACGGACACCAGCGCGGCAAGGGTCAAAACCAACGCCAGCGTCACGGCCAGCGCCACGTTGCCCGACTTGTGCGCCTTGTTCATCAACATCGGGGCGCCTGGGGAGATTGCCATCAGAACGATGACGGCTCGCGCCGCCGGACCGAGGGGGAGCGTCGCGGCGACGAGGATCGCCAGCAAGGGCACGCCCAGGACCGCGGCCACGAGCGCGCGCCAGAGGACCGGGTTTCGTACCTCCTTTCGCAGGTCACCCCACCGGAGCGAGAGCCCCATGTCGAACGAGAGAAGCGTCACGAGCTGCGACGAAGCGAGGCCCACGATCGCGTGAATGATCCCGTGCACGGCGGCCTCCTTGCTGCGACAGCATCGCCCGGCCGCGAGCCGTCGGGCTCCGCCGAGAACGACGAATGGACACGCTCCAGCCCGAGGGCTCGAGCGAAGCGAGGGTGCGGACTGACGCGACAAGTCGGCCGCGAATGCCGCGGCCGTGAGCTTTTCCACGTCTGCATGTCGCACACCATCCGCACGGCGCGCGACGGGCCGGGGCCGGGATCGTGTTCGCCTCGGGGCCATCGCAGCTCCAGGACCAGCTCGTCCGGGCTTGCCGCATTCGTAGTTCGCGACAATCTCCCGCACAGGCGCAGCATCGACGCCGCTGGCGGATCGCGTGCTCATCGAGACATGCGCCTCGACCGCAAATGCCCGACCCTCCGCTTCTTCTACTGATGTGGCGAGTGGGCCGGTGGTGCGTAGATGCCATGTTGGCCCTCATGGGTGACAGGGCAAGGTCACACTCAGAAGGCGCTTTCCGGTTCGTCGCCGGAGGACGGCGAGGCCGGACGAAACGTCATCGCCGGCGCGATGGCTCGTCGTCGGCCCGGCATGGCGCTGCGAATGGTTGCGCGGGCAATCGCGAAAGGAGCGGCGCCGGGCCGACGACGAGCTCAGTGTGGAGAGCGTCGTCCGCACGATGACGCATTTCGCGCAAGGTCGGCTTGCGATCGAGTCCATCGATGCTCGGCCCGACCTCAGGGCCGAGCGCATCGCCGAGGCGCGGCAAATGGCGCGAAGGCTCGGGCGCGAGTACGACCCCTGGGCGAGGGCGGTGGCCTGCCTCGTGAAGGCGACCGCAGAGAACGCCGCCGGCGATCGTCGGGCCGCGCTCGCGGCGCTCCGCGCGGGTCTCGAGAAGGCGACGGCCACCAACTCCATCGTCTACGCGATGGCGGCGCGGTACCGCCTCGGTCAAATGCTCGGCGGCTCCGAGGGTCGGGCGATGAGCGAGGCGGCGATCGCCGACATGATCGCGCGGGGCGCGCCGAATCCTGAGCGCTGGCTGCAGTTGCAGCTGCCGGGGAAGTGGTCCGCCGGAGCCTGAATCGCGTACCAGAGTCGCACGTCGTCGTGCCGCTGCCTTCGCGGTTCGCGGAATGGCCGGGCACCGGCCGCCATCGCGTGCCCATCCCCGGTGGAGCGACACGACTGCGTGTCCATGTCGCGGTCCGCGGTCGGGTGAGGCGAGGTATCCGGTCGAGAATGTCGCTCCACGGGCCATGGGTCTACGAAATGCCTGGTCATCCATGTCGCTCCGGACGAGTGGGTCGAGCGACACGCTACGCGCCACATGTCGCTCGCGGCGACCGGGTGGAGCGACACGCTACGCGCCACATGTCGCTTGGGGCGACCGGGTGGAGCGACCTTGCCGACGAAGCGTGTCGCACTGCACACGCGCCTGACGCGTCGCATTCGCCCCGGCATGTCGCCCTTCACGAGCTCGTCGAGCGACATGCAAGGGCTCTGACGTCACGCCTCGCGCGGATCCCGAGCGACATGCAAGGGCTCTGACGTCACGCCTCGCGCGGATCCCGAGCGACATGCTCGCACTAGCATGTCGCGCCGCACACGTGTGAAGCGCGACATCGATCGGGTTCTGGCGTCGTCAGACCGCTCGAGTAAGGCGACATTTACCCTCTTGCTTGCCGCACCACGCACGTGTGTCGGGCGACATGCCGCGGCCACATGGGCGACGATCGCGAGAGAGCCTGTCGCTCTTGGCTCGCAGCCATGAGACGGTTTCGCGCTCGTGTGGTGCGACGCGCTCACGCGGTCTTGATGGCGGCGGCGCGCCCGAGGCCGAGCTCGGCGATCGCCAGCTCGCGCATCCGGAACTTCTGCACCTTGCCGGTCACGGTCATGGGGAAGGCATCGACGAGCTTCCAGAAGCGAGGGATCTTGTAGGTGGCGATGCGTCCCTGACAGTGCGCGGCGAGCTCGCCGTCGGCGCAGGTGGCGCCCGCCTTGAGGCGCACCCAGGCCATGACTTCCTCGCCGTACTTCTCGCTCGGTACGCCGATCACCTGCGCCTCGGAGACGGCGGGGTGGGTGTGCAGGAACTCCTCGACCTCACGCGGGTAGATGTTCTCGCCGCCGCGGATGATCATGTCCTTCTTGCGGCCGACGATGTTGACGTAGCCGTTGGCGTCCATGGTGGCGAGGTCGCCGGACTTCATCCAGCCGGCGTCGTCGATGCTGGCAGCCGTGGCGTCGTCGTTGTTCCAGTAGCCGCGCATGACCGAGTAGCCGCGCGTGCACAGTTCGCCGCGCTCGCCGCGCGCGACGGTGCGGCCGTCGTCGCCGACGATCTTGACCTCGACGTGCGGGTGGACGCGACCGACCGAACCGACGCGCAGCTCGAGGGGATCGTCGACGGCGGTCTGCGTGGAGACGGGCGAGGTCTCGGTCATGCCGTAGCAGATGGTCATCTCGCGGATGTGCATGCGCCCCAGCACCTGGCGCATGATCTCGACCGGGCACGGCGAGCCGGCCATGATGCCGGTCCGCAGCGACGTGAGGTCGTGGTCGGAAAAGCGCGGGTGTTCGAGCTCGCCGATGAACATCATCGGCACGCCGTAGAGCGCGGTACAGCGCTCGGCGGCGACGGTCTCGAGGACGCGGCCAGCGTCGAACGCTTCGTCGGGGACGATCATGGCGGCACCGAGCGCGATGCAGGCGAGGTTGCCCATGACCATGCCGAAGCAGTGGTAGAAGGGCACCGGGATGCACACGCGATCGTGCTCGGTGAAGCGGCACGCGCGGCCGACGAAATAGCCGTTGTTGAGGATGTTGTGGTGCGTGAGCGTGGCGCCCTTGGGGAAGCCGGTGGTGCCCGAGGTGTACTGGATGTTGATCGGGTCGTCGCACGACAGCGAAGCTTCGCGCGCGGCGAGCTCGCCGGCCGGGTGGGCGCGGCCGGCGTCGGCGAGCGCGGCCCAGCCGTCCTCGAAAGAGATGCCCTCGCGCAGCGCGGGCAGGCGCGGGCGCACCTCGGCGATCATGGCGCTGTAGTCGCTCGCGCGGAAGGCGCGCGCGTGGAGCAGCAGGCTCGTCGACGATTGCGCGAGCGCGTACTCGATCTCGGCGGTCTTGTACGCCGGGTTGAGGTTGACGAGGATGGCGCCAGCGCGGGCGCAGGCGAGCTGGGCGATCACCCACTCGTAGCGATTGGGCGACCACAGGCCAACGCGATCGCCGCGGGCGACGCCGTGAGCGAGCAGGCCGCGGGCGATGATCGCCGACTCGTCGGCGAGCGCGCGCCAGGTGGCGCGGTAGCCTTGCGATCGCACGACGAGCGCCTCGCGATCGCCGAAGCGGGCGGCGGTGCGGGCGAGCGCGCTGCCGATGGTGTCTCCGAGAAGCGGCGCGTCGCCAACGCCGTGCGCGTAGGAGAGCGCGGCGTGCTGTGCAGATGTGCGCGGCATTGTCGTGGGCCGCTACCGCAAGAGCAGGTTTTCGCAGGTATAGCCGAGTGAGTCGCTGCAGCTCTGGTCCTTGGCCGGACTCGAGGAGCTGCGCGCGGCGGCGACGGCGGCGCCGCAGAGGACGACCACCGCGAATCGCTCGGGCCCCACGCGACGGACTCTACCGCTGCGCGATCGAGCGTGCAACGAGGGCTGCCCACGACCGGGACGCGGCGCCCGTGCGGAACTGTGATCCTCCGGCCGCCCGAGGTTCTGCCCTCGCGTGTTCGCGTGTTGCGGATGGCGTGAGTTCCAGCGGTGGCCCAAAGTTGGCCCAAGAAACGCAAAAGGGGACCGCGCCGTGCGGCGAGATCCCGTTCGAGCCTCGATAGTTGCGCGGGCCCGCAACTCGACTTTCCAGTCCAACAAATTCAGAAGGTTGCGGAAGTCTGGGTGCCGTTCGAGGGGTCGATCGCCGTCGGCTTGACGTGAACGAAGGATCTTCGAAACCTCCGGACGAGCCGCACGGTGGCGGGGAGAGCAGCGACTCTCGAAACCCGCTAGATCGGGATGACGATGTCGTTGTCGCTCGCGACCTTCAACGTGAAAAACCTGCTCGATCCGCGCGACGAGGCAGGACGATCGCTGCTGCCGCGCAAGCTCGACGAGATCGCGCGAATGGTGCGAGCCTGCGACGCGGACGTCGTCGGCCTGCAAGAGGTCGGGCCGGTGGAGCTCCTTCACGCGGTCGCTTCAAGGCTGCCGGCCTGCGGCTACGGAGGGCCGATCGTCGGTACGCCCGATTCGCGCGGAATCCGCTGCGCGCTCCTCGCGCGCGTTCGAGTCGTTGCCGCAGGCGTGCGGACCGCAGAGGCGCTCTCTTTCCCGGTTTTCTCAGCGGGGGATCCGCAGCCGTTCGGCACTCGCATCCCGCTGCGGCGGGGGATCGTTCATGCGCGGGTCGAGGCGCCGGGACTCGGAGAGGTCGACGTGTTCGTCGCCCATTTCAAGTCGCCGCTGCCCCTGGCTTTGCGCGACGCGTCGGGTGCGGAGGTCGAGCCGTCAGGCCCGCGAGAGCACGCGGAAGGCGCGCTGCGCAGCCTGGTCTGGCGGGCCGCCGAGAGTCTCTACGTACGCGGGCTCGTCGACGAGGTGCTCGCCCGTGAGCCGGTCGCACATGTCGCCGTCGTGGGCGACCTCAACGACGTTCCCGGTTCGCCGACGCTGCGCGCGCTGCTCTCTGAAGGCGCGGGGGAGCTCTTCGACTGTGCCGCGGTTGTCGCCCCGGACGCTCGCTTCAGTGTCCTTCACCGCGGTCGACCGACGCAGATCGATCACGCGCTCGCGACGGCCGGCCTGCACGCTCGACTCGTCGGAGCGCACTTCCTCAACGCGGAGCTACGCGACCACGGGGTGTTCGATCCCGAGCGGGCGGAGCCAATGACGGTCGATTCGGATCACGCCCCGCTGGTCGTCTCCTTCGAATGAAGGTAGCCGCGCCGCCGACGCGCCCTACGCCGCGCCTGCGCCGAGCACCGCCTTCTTCAGCTGCGCGTTCTCGTGCTCGAGCTTCGCGAGGCGATTGGCCAGGTCCTCGACCCTTTGCCTTGCTTCCGGTGCGCGTCGCGGACGCTCGCGCAGAATCGCGGCGCGGCGAGCCAGGTTCCGGCCGTCTTGGGGCGAGCGCGTCGTGCCCGCTGGCCCGGGCCCGCGTGCCCTTTCTGCCCCCAGCTGCGCGGCCAGTGCATTGGCATGTTCGGTTCGATCGACGCAGGTGATGCAAGCTGCGGCTACGTGGGGCACCGCGGCTCGTCGATTGGGTATGACCCAACGGTCGCGCACTGGCACAACGTGGCGCGGCGTGACCGCGATGGCCAGCGCTTCCTCGAAGGGCGGCCGCGGCCTCGGAATTGCTCTGCCTGGGGCCGTGCGCGGGAGCGCGACCGACTTCACCGCGAGCGAGGTCTCGAGCGCCGGGGGCGATTCGACGGGGACGCTCACGCTCAGCGAGGCCGAAGGCGTCTTGAGCGTGGCCCTCGGCGAAGGCCTCTTCGCCATCGCGCCGGGGACGCTCGACTTCCAGCCGGTCTCGAACGCCGCGGCGGTCGTCGCCCCGGGTCAGTCCTATGGCCTGTCCGTCGTGTCCTGCGCGACGTCGACCGCCGCGGAGGGCGCGCTCGCCCTCGACGGCAACCAGCTCGTCCTGTCGATCCTGGGCGAAGGCTGCGGGACCCCGATCGCAGGGTTCGTCCAGTGCCCCCTGCCCTCGCAACCGACCGGAGAGCTCTCGGGACCCGAGCTCTGCGAGGACACCGACGCCGGGCCCCCGGCCTTTGCCGGCGGTGCCTATGGGAATTGCACGACGACGCTCCCGGGGGAGGGCTCGGTCACCGTGTCGATGAGCCAGGGCCTCTGGACGGCGACGCTGAGCGGCCTCAACGGCATCGCGACGGTGGGGCCCGGCTTGACCCTCCCGGCAAGCAACGCCGGCGCTGCATTCGTCGCGCCGGGTCAGCAACTGTCCGTCGAGGAGTCCGGCTGGGGCCCGTCCCGCTCCTCGGGCCCGCCGCCGAACGACGCGGGGCTCATCGACGATCCAGGCGACGTGACGCGGACGATGACGATCGACAACAGCTGGCTCGTCGTTCAGAACGCCACGCTCTTCGTCTTCCTCGGCGGCACGGACGTTTGCGGATCCCCGGTGGCCGAGTCGTTCAGCTGCACGGCGACGCCGTGAGCCCCGCGGACACGCCGCGGGTTCCACGAGCGCCGGCCGCGAGAGGCGGATGGTCAAGCCCCGAGGAACCGTTCATCCGCACCGGTGAAGGGTTTCTCCACATCGATGCGCGTTTCATCCATGCCCATGGGCGCCCGCTCCATGCCGGAGTCCACTGCCCGACCGAACGGTGATGGCGGGCTGCCTGGCCAGATCACCCTAACCGCACTGCGGGTGCTGGCTGCGACTGCCCGAATCCCTCCCCCCTTAGCCGGTCACACAGCCCAGGCCCGTCCTGCCTGCCAAGAAGAATCAGTTCCCGCTTGTGGCCGCCCTTCAGAGACAACATGAGCCTCCCGGAGTATGGAACCTTGCCCATCCCCCACTTGGCATCAGCCGTGAACTCAACGCCGTCCACTTCGTCCTTCCCGAGGCGGAAGTTTGCCCGGTCCTTGGCCAAGAACTCCGGCGATCCCGCGTCGAGGTTTCGGTACTTCGCCACGAGCGCCGGCCGCGGGAAGAAGAAGGGATCGTGCCACCGCTCCGTCACGTGGATCGGAGCCGGCAGAACGTGACGAGCGATGGCTCCGCAGATCGCCCTCTCGGTGACGAAGACAACGTACAGCCGAGCCGGACATCTTCATCAGCATTCATCGTCCGACAAACCCGCCGCGACGCAGCTGGCCACGACGCTTAATTTTTGCGCCATCGACGTATGGCTGGACGATTGGGAGCTTGAGGTTGGTCAGAGCCTGACCGACGAGCTTGCCAAGGCGATGAACGAATCTCGGTTCATCGCCATCCTGATTACTGAGAACTACAATAAGACAGTCTGGACCAAAGCCGAGTACAAGAGGGCTTTGGCACGCGAACAGACAGAGAGGCGGACGGTTATGCTTCCGCTGGTCGTAGGCAGCGCTGAGATTCCGGACTTCCTCGAAGACAGAAATATACATCGATCTACGCACTGAGTACTTCTCCGGAATAACCAAGCTCGTTGGCATGATTCACGAGCTGTCCAAGTTCGAGTCTCCCGCGCTCTGGAGAATCGGCTTCCACGAAGCGTGAGGGACGTTTGGGCGCGCCTCGAATCCATCGGATTCGAGCCTTACGTCGTACTGGGCAAGGACGATTTCGACGAGGTACTGCGCACTTTCGACGTGCCCTGCAAGCTCTTGCGCGCCCGGCAGAAGCGACAGCGGGTCGGTCAGGCGCGCTGCGACGAGCCCGAGGCTGCCCAGGATGTACGTCAGCGGGTTGTTGATCTCGTGGGCGACCGTCGCCGAGAGCGTTCCCATCGACGCAAGGCGCTCGGCGCGCACGAGGTGCGCCTGTGCGGTCACACGTTCGGTGATGTCGATGGACACGCCGATGGCGCCATCGACGTCGCCCGTCGCGCCTCGTACCGGTGTCAGGGTCGTTTCGAACCAAGTCCCGCCCTGCTGACCGATGACGGTGAAGGTCTCGCCCGAGAGCACCCGGCGGGCCTGGGAGACCAGCGTCTCGTCGTGTGCGTAGAGATCGAAGACCGAACGACCGAGGAGCTCCTTGGGGCGAAATCCAAGACCTTCGAGTCCACGCCCCTCGGTGAGCGTCACGACGCCTTGCCAATCGTACGCGAAGAGAATGATGGGAGCGTGCGCGAGGAGGTGCGTCAGGTGGCCTTCGGCTAGATCGGCGCGAGCTCGCGTGCGGACCTCTTCGGTCATGTCGGAGAAGGCCACGACGACGTGCTTGACCTCCCCCGCGGCGTCGACGAGCGGCTGGCCGACGACGCGGACAAACACCCGCGTCCCATCCGCTCGGTGGACGACGACGTCGTCAATCGTGACGCTCGTCTTCTCCCGTAGCACTCGCGCGAAAGGCAGCCAATCGTCCGGATATCGCTGCCCGTCGCGCGTATGGATGCCGTAGGAGGCGCCACTCGCGCCGCTCAGCGCCTCCTTGTGCGGAGGCACTCCCATGATCTTCTGGAACGCGTCGTTCGCGTACACGAAGGCGCCGTCAGGCACGCTGGCGACGTAGATGCCGACCGGGAGCTGGCCCGCGATGGCTGCGATGAGATCGGGCTCCAGTGGCGTGCGCGTCGACAAGCTTGCCCTCCGCCCGCCTTCATCCTAACGCTCTCCGGGATCCTCGGGAGACCCGAACGCTCTCCGGGATCCTCGGGAGACCCGAAGGAAAGACCACCGAGGTGGGCCCTGGTGCGGCTAGCAAAGCGAAGAATCCTTGACGCCCGGCAGTAGCTTCCACCGCACCCTCTGGCGCAACGGCTGCCGGCCCGGCCGGCCCGCAATTCTGGCGAGAATGCCCGGCCATCGAGTTCGGAACAGTACACGGTGCTCCTGGCAGGCGCCCGGCGGGGCACGACCTTACGCTTCGAACTGCGCTTCCACCACTCGAGGGCGTCGCCCGTGGGTACGCCGAGTTCGTCGAAGCCGGCAGAATGACGGAGCGCAGGGTGTCGCGGACGACGTCGCGTGTCGCGTTCATGGCGGGTCTCGCTTGGAGAGCGGCCTCGGTTTTTCGTCACCGCCGGACACGATCCGTACGTGAACCCCAAGATCCCTGACGGTTCCTGCGTGTGCGGCGGCCACTGCGCCGCGTGCGATCATCACGGCGTCTTCACGCAGTTTTCGAACGTCGAGTCGCAGCATTGAACGAAAGGATCCCAGTCGCAATAAGGGTGCGCAGCCGGGCAGACCACGCCGCAGCCACCGCAGTTGTTGTTGTCGTCGGGGTCCGTGCAGACCCCGTTGCATACGTACTCCGGGCGCAGCACTCCCGACGGCGGCGCCGGGCAGCACGCACTCATCGTGCAGAGGATCTGCAATCCGTTGCCGGCGAACACGCCGCAGGCCTCGCCGCACGTGCCGCAGTTGTTCGGGTCGGTCGTCGTGTCGACGCAGGCACCGGCGCATATCGTGTCCCCCGCGGGGCACCCGCAGACGCCGTTCGAGCAGGTCTGTCCGCTGACGGAGCAGGGCACGGCGCTCCCCCACACGTAGCTCGAACTGCACGTCTCCGTGCTCGACGCGCCCGAGCACGTGACCGAGCCCGGTGAGCAGACCGCGCCGCACTGGCCGACCGCGATCGAACCGTTGACCCACGCGCCCGCGGCGCTGCAGGTCTGCGGGACGAGACCGCTGCACGTCGTCGTAGCGGGCGTGCAGACCGCGCCGCACTGGCCCGCCGTCACCGTGCCCGCCACGTAGCCAGTGCCCGTCGCGTTGCAGGTCTGGGGGACCGCGCCGCTGCAGCTCGTCGCATTCGGCGTGCAGACGGCCCCACACGTGCCTTGCGTGATCGATCCGTTGACCCACATGCCCGACGAACTGCAGGTCTGGGGAACCGTGGCGCTGCACCCTGTCGCATCGGGCACGCACTGGCCCGTGCAGTTTCCGTTGGTACAGACGTAGGGGCAGGCGGTGCTGCTCATCCACGTGCCGCCGCTGGTGCACGTTTGCGGCGTGTTCCCGGCAGAGCACTGCTTCGTCTGAGGCGTGCACGCCCCCGCGCAGACGCCGGCGCTGCAGACGGCGGGACACGGCGCGCCGCTCTGCCATGTGCCCGTGTCGTCGCACTTCTGCGGCGTGTTGCCCGCTGCGCATTGCACCGTCTGCGGCGTGCACATGCCCGTGCAGGTCCCGCTGGAGCACACGTACGCGCACGGGGCGCCGCTTTGCCACTGGCCCCCCGAGCACGTCTGGGGCGCGCCAGTGGCGGAGCACTGCAGGCCCCCGTCCGGACAGCTGGCGCCTCCGGCGTCCATCGCGCCGGCTGCATCGCCGCCGCCGGAATCGCCGCGAGGTGCGGCGCCGTCGGCGAGGTGAACCGATGCGTCGTGGCCGCCGTCCTCGGTCGTGTAGTCCGTCCCGAGGCCGGCCACGAGGCTGCAGCTGCTCAAGCCGACGAGGCACAGTCCCATGTGAATCAGTCGCATCCGGCAATGCCCTCTCTCTCGGAAGCTCTCGCGCAGAAGCCCTCGCTTCAGAAGATACCGGCGACCGACATTCCGCCCCCGCCTGGGCCCACCGAAGGGATCACCCGCAGGTCAGCGGCCGGTGCGGACGCCGCATCGGAGGGCGGGCCCCCCCTGACAATCAGATAGGCGCCGACGCCGACGGCCACGATCCCGACGCCAAGAGCGACCGTCGAGAGCGTGGCGCTCGTCCGCGCACTGTCGAGGTCTGCTTGCGCCGCCGCCGTCTTGGAGGGCGTGGGGCACTGGCTCTTTTGACCTCCACACGCGCTGTCGGCATCGCTCTTCTGGGAGAGAGCGTGAAAGCCGAAGTAGCCTCCGACGCCCAGCGCGACGACGCCTGCGCCCCCGACGACGAGACCGATCGTGCGGGTCCGCGTGCCCCTCGGTGGGGGCGACGGCACCGGCTCCGGAGCCGCCGCGGCGGGCACGGGCGGGGGCGCCGTCACGGAGATCGGATCGAGCATCGGTACGTCCACGTTGACGACTGCCGGGTCATTGCCCGCGGTCACGGCTCTCGTCGCGGCGACCGCGTCGGGCCCCTGGAAGTCGAGGGTGTGCGCGCCGAAGTCGACGGGGATCGGCGCCTGCCATTGCTCGCGCGCGAGTGCGACGCCGTCGATGGCGATCGTCGCAACGTTGCTCTGCGCCGGGATCACGAGGTTAAGCTTGGGCAGATGCGTCTCGATCGCGGCAACGTGATCGGCCGCCGGTTTGCCCTTGTCCGCTTTGCCGGCCTTGTTCGCGCGGTCGATGAAGTCCAGGAACTCGGCGCGTGCCTGCCAGAAGAGGCCATCTTTTTCGTGGCACGCGGCGAGGTTGAACAGGGTGCCGGGAGCCGCGTCCATCCGGTAGCTCGCGGCGAATCGATCGCACGCGGCCTTGGTCTCGCCGCGGGCGAATAGCTGCGTTCCCTGTCGGAACAGATCGTCGGCAGAAGGTGACTGCGCGGCCGCGCTCCCTGCAACGGAGAGAACGGCTGCGATGATGGCGAGCGGCGCTACGTTCATGAAAAGACTCCGCTATCGCCTCTAGAATGCATTTCGGTCCTTCAAGAGCTCGGGCGGCTTCGCGGGTGCGACGACGGAGGCCGCGGGTCCGGCGTTCCGGCGGGGGTGGTCGTGAACCGTCGTCGCAGGGCTCGACGGAACGACGCGCGCGGGGGCGATCGCTTCGGCGCTCGCAGACGGCGCGCTTGCCGCAGAGGTGATGGGCGCCGCAGGTGGCGTGGCCGCTGCCGTCTCGACCGGCGGCGCAGGCTCGTTCGCGGCGGCCGGCAGGAAGGCCGCGGATGCCGCGGCCGACGGCGCCGCGGCCGCGGATCGGGTCCGGGAGCTGGTGAGCGAAACGACGAGAAGGGCCATCGCTCCGAGGAGGGCGATGCCCACGGCGATGGCGAGGGCCACCGGCGCCTTGAGCGATCGGGGCGGCGCGGACAGAGCTCCACTTTGGGCCCAGGAGCCGTTGGTCTGCGCCGGCATCGCGCTGTTCGCAGGAAGGCCCGGGCCCATGGCCGGCGGGCCGGCCCGATCGACGTCCGAAAGGCCGGGAGAGGAGGGGCCGGAAATGAACTGGGCAGGAGCGCCCCGTCCCACCGAGGCGTGGCCGGTCGAGGGCGACGCCTGCGCGACGTCGGGGGACGAGCCGCCGGTGACCAACCCACCGCGCGCGCTGGCTCGATCGAACGCGGTGGCAATGCGGTCGACCTCGAGCGCCCCGCTCGCCGAGGCGAAGGGCCGCAGAGCTCTTGCCAGGTCGACGACCGTCCGGAAGCGCAGAGCCTTGTCCCGCTCGAGGCATCGCGCGACGACCGCGCTCAACCCGGGGGCGATGCCCGGCTTTCGCGTGTGGATGGGAGGGGGGGTCTGTTCGACGATGGCGAAGAAGAGCTCCCCCACCGTCTCGCCGTTGAAGGGCGGCGCGCCGTCGATGAGCTCGTAGGCGATGACACCGAGGGCCCACAGGTCCGACTGGGGATCGACGCTCTTGGAGCTCCGGATCTGCTCGGGCGACATGTAGAGCGGCGAACCCATCATGGCCCGCGTGCTCGTCATGGCCTGGCCGGCGATGCCGCCGCCGGTCGCCTTGGCAATGCCGAAGTCGAGCACCTTGACGATGCGCGACCCATCGAGCCGGGTCGCCAGGAAAAAATTCGAAGGCTTCAGGTCACGATGAACGACGCCGAGTGCGTGCGCCTGCGCGATCGCCTCCATCCCCTGAAGCAGATAGTCCACCGCGACAGTCATGGGCAGCGGACCGTTCTTCTCGAGCAGCTGTCCGAGGTCCTCGCCTTCCATGAGCTCCATCGAGATGTACGGGCGCCCGTCGTCGAGCACGCCGACGTCGAGCACGCGTACAACGTGCTCGCCGCGAATCTTCGCCGCCGCGCGAGCCTCGTTGACGAAGCGCTTGACCGCCTCCGGCTCCCGCATGGCCTCGGCGAGCATCAGCTTGATCGCCACCTCTTCGCCGAGCATCTCGTGCTGCGCCGCGAAGACCGCTCCCATTCCGCCGCGGCCCAGAAGGCGCGTCACACGGTACTTTCCTCCGAGTACGTCCCCCGGCGCGGGCAGGCCGTCTATGGAGGGGTCGATCATATCCTCGCCAGAATATGCCGGATCGCTGCGGCAGGAAAGGTCGACAAGAGCGCGCGCCGACGCAGGCGAAGCAAAGGCGCCGCGCCGAGAAGGACTTCACGGAACCCGCGTTAGTGGACTCGGACCAGCGTCACTTCCAAACGCACTGGAACGGCCGACCCAAACTGGGGCTGGGTGACGCGCGGGCTCCGTTCTCGGCGACGAGGCTCGCCCGAGGCCGCAGCGCAGCGAGCAGCGCGCCAAGTGCGGCCTCAAGGACGGTGAGCATTTCGGCGAGGGTCGCGCCGGTCGGTCTGCCTGTCACCCGCGAATCGCCCCGGCGGTATGCTGGCCGCGTGAGCGGGTGGACGCCGCTCGAGCTCCGTATCCCCGTCTCGCTCCGGATTCACATTGAAACGCAGACGCCTGCGCCGCAGCGCTGCCCCTGCGCGCACTGCTGGTTGGTCGCGCACGTGCAGTAGCCGTTCGTGCATTGCCCGGTCGTCGACGAGCATTGGCCGCCTTCGCTTTGGCCCCCGTCGTTGCAGGTTGTCGGCGAACCGCACTGGGCATTGCCTATGCACGTGCCGCAGGTTCCCTGCACGCATGCCTCCCCGCCGCCGCACTGGCTGTTGGTCGTGCACGCGCCACAGGCGCCGTTCACGCAGGCAAGGCCAGGCGCTCCGGCCATCGAGCCACCAATGCTAAAGGGACTGATGGGGTTGCAGTCTGTGTATGTCGAACACGGGCTGCAGACCCCCGCCTTGCACACTTGCGTCCCACAATCTGCGTTCGACCGGCACACGCCGCAGGTGCCGTTGACGCAGCTAAGTCCGGTCTGACAGTCCCCCTCCGTCGAGCACTGGCACGATCCGCTCTGGCAGGTCGTCGACGGTCCACTTCCGCACTCTGCGTTCGACGTGCACGATGCACAGACCCCCGCAACGCATGCCTGGCCGCTGCCGCAGTCGGCGTTCGCGGTGCACGCGGGCGTACAGATGCCCGAAGCGCAGGCTTCGCCGGAAGCGCAGTCACCGCTGACCGAGCACGTGCAATGGTAGACCGTGTGCGTCCCGGTGCACTGGGCGCTCGGTCCACATTGAGCGCTCGCGGAGCACTGTCCGCAGACCCCCGCGGCGCACACCTGGCCCGCAGCGCACTGGCTGTTCGACGTGCACGCCACGCAGCCTCCCGCGACGCACACCTGGCCTCCGGTGCAGGGGCTATTCGCGTTGCAACCCGAGCACCCGGAGCCGTTGCACGGGGTGCACTCATTGAACGACTCACAGCCGTCACTCATGAAGTTGTACGGAGGAGCAGACGGGCGGGCGCAGAAGCTCCCCGTCGGGCAGTCGGAGTTCGACTCGCATCCCACCTCCAGAAAGAAGCCGCTTATGGACTGACCCGGCGGGCAAGCAGAAAGCTGCGCGCACTGCCCGCCGCTGCACGTGAGCCACCCCGGGCAATCGCCGTCGGACTGGCACGCAGACCCGCACTGCCCCGCGCTGGCGCCGGGCAGCACGTTGCACACGGCGGGCGCCCCGCACTGAGGACCGGAGCTGGAGCACGATGGGCCCGACGAGCTTCCGCCGCTGCTCGACGAGCCGGACCCGTCGCTGTTGCCCCCGGCGTCCGATCCTCCGTCGTTGCCTCCACTTCCAGAACCAGAGGCGCCAACACTTCCTGACGAAGATGCACCACTGCCTCCACTGCCCGATCCCGACCCCCCGCTGCTCGCGCTTCCGGAACCGGATCCGTTTCCACTTCCCGAGGAGGATCCACCGCTGCTACTGCCGGATCCCGAACCGCTGCCACTGCCTGCACTTCCCGAACTCGTGCCGCCGCTGCTGCTCTCTGAGGTGGCATCCATACCGGCGCCGCTCCTTCCAGAGGACACGCCGCCGGGGCCTGCGTCGCTGCTGCCCGATGCCGACACGCCTCCGCCGCACCCGAGCAGCGACAGGGAGAGAACGAGACTGCTGCCGATGCGGCTCCGATGTCCCATCGGCTCGACCCTAACATTCGACCGGATGGGTACCAGGCACCGAATCAATTAATTAATCCGTCTCGGTTCCATCACGGCCGTCTCTGTCACGCGCACGGCGCATGCCGTCTGGAAACTGGCGGACCGACCCCGTCGTGTCCCGCGGTCGATCCGCGCCGGTTCTACGCGCGGGATGATGTGCCGGAGGTCTTCGGCGATCAGACTCGCCCGAGGCCAGAAACGCGCCAACGACAGCCTCAAGGAGTGCGAGCTTCCCGCGGAGGTTCGCGCGGGCACTTCAGTGTCACTGACGAATCGCTGCGCCGGGCGCGGTATGCTCGGGCCGGCGTGTGCTAGCCCCTCGTCTTAAGATTAAGAACCGCTCCAAATGAGTTTCTTGTCACCACAGGCGCCGCGGATCTGGCGGATCGGCGCCGGGCACGTGGCCAAGCCGAGCGCGGCCCTCGCCCGGAACGTCGGCTTCGACGTGACGGTCGTCGACGACCGCGAGGACTACAACTGCAAGGAGCGCTTCGCCGGATGCGGGCTCGAAGTCGAAGATCCTTCGCACTTTTTGCAGCGTACCGCGCTGGGTGTGGCCGACTGGGTCCTCATCGTGACCCACGACATGCTCGCCCTCAACGGTTCGCGCCTCGCGCGGTCCCTCGCGCAGGTCGTCCGGTGAGCGAGGGGCTCGAAAGCCTCGCGGACCGAGTGCGCCACGAGCTCGAGCTCCTCGACTACCCTCGGCGCGAGTGGCTCGACCTGCGCCGCACGGCCGGCGGCGAGCCCGTGTACGACGTCGTCATCGTCGGCGCGGGGCAGGGCGGACTGGCCGCGGCCTTCGGCCTCATGCGCGAGCGCGTCGGCAACCTCCTGGTCATCGACCAGAACCCGCTCGATCGGGCCGGACCCTGGCTCAACTTCGCGCGCATGCACACGCTGCGAACGCCCAAGCACGTGATCGGACCGGATCTCGGCGTCCCGAGCCTGACCGCGCGCGCCTGGTACGAGGCGCAACACGGCGCCGGGAGCTGGGAGGGGCTCGGCCTGATTCCGAAGGAGAGCTGGGCCGCGTACCTGACCTGGTACCGACGAACGCTCGGCATCCCGGTCCGACCCGACACCCGCGTGGGGGCACTCGAGTGGGACGAGCGAGAGCGCGCGTGGCGGGCTCCGTGCTCGGCGGTCGCCGCCGGCGGCGCGGAGGGCGTCGTCCACGCGCGCCGCGTGGTGCTCGCCACGGGCATCGAGGGGTCAGGGCAGTGGCACGTGCCGGCGATGATCCGCGCCCTGCCGGCTCACCTCTACGCGCACACGCGCGCGGACATCGACTTCGAGGCCCTGCGCGGTAAGCGCGTCGCCGTGCTGGGAGCCGGCGCATCGTCGTTCGACAACGCGTCGACGGCGCTCGAGCACGGGGCGAGCGAGGTGCGCCTCTTCTTTCGGCGTTCCGAGCTCGTGAAGGTCAATCCCTACCGGTGGGCGGAGTTCGTGGGGTTCCTGCACCACCACGCGGACCTGCCGGACGACGAGAAGTGGCGCTTCATCCTCCAGATCCTGCGCATGGGCCAGCTCCCACCGGCCGACACGTACCGCAGGGCCTCGCAAAACCCGGGGTTTCATCTCCACCCGGGAACGGAATGGAATTCGCTCGAGGCGCGCGGCGAGATGATCCGCATCTCCACGAACCAGGGCCCGGTCGAATGCGACTTCGTCATCGCCGGAACCGGCTTCGTCACAGACCTGAGCGTCCGCCCCGAGCTCGAGCGAATCGAGCGGCACTTGGCGCGGTGGGCCGACCGATACACGCCCCCCCACGGCGAACGGCACGAGGACCTGCTGCGGCACCCGTACCTCGGGCCGGGCTTCGAATTCACCGAGCGCGTGCCGGGAGCGGCGCCATACATCCGCACCCTGCACAACTACACGTTCGGGTGCCTCTTGAGCCTGGGCTTCGGCGGCGCCAGCATCTCCGGCATGAAGTACTCCATCCCGCGCCTGGTCTCCGGCGTGACGGGCTCGCTCTTCGTCGAGGATCGCGCGGCACACTTCGAGAGCCTGCGGCGCTTCGAGGAGAGGGAGTTCTAGATGGCGCTCCGAGGGCTCAGAAGCCAGCGCGTGGTGCAGCCGCACCGCGTGGGGCCCGGCGTGGTGCTCATTCGCGACGGCACCATCGACGACATCGTCGGCGAAGCGCCGCCCGGGGTCGAGGTGGTCGACGTGGGCGCACTCGCGATCTCGCCCGGCATCGTCGACTGCCACGTCCACATGAACGAGCCCGGCCGCACCGAATGGGAAGGCTTCGAGACCGCCACGCGCGCGGCGGCTGCAGGCGGCGTCACCACCGTCGTCGATATGCCGCTCAACTGCACGCCGGTCACGACGACCCGCGCCGCGCTCGACGAGAAGCTCGCCGCAAGCGATGGCCGCTGCTTCGTCGACGTCGGGTTCTGGGGGGGCGTCGTTCCCGACAACACGCGCGACCTCGCGGGCCTGGCCGAGGGCGGGGTCCTCGGGTGCAAGGCGTTCCTCGTTCACTCGGGGATCGACGATTTTCCCAACGCCACCGAGCGCGATCTGGCCGAAGCCATGCCCGTCCTGCGCGATCATGGGTTACCCCTGCTTGTGCACGCGGAGCTCGATCTGGGCGCAAGCGTCACCGAGCCGAGCCCGCAGACTTACCGCGGGTACCTGCAGTCGCGCCCCGCATCGTGGGAGGACGAGGCGATCCGGCTTCTGGTCGCGCTGTGCCGGCAGACGCGATGCCCCGTGCACATCGTCCACCTGTCGTCGGCCACCTCGATCGAGACGCTGCGCTCGGCGCGGGCCGAAGGGCTACCCGTGACAGTCGAGACCTGCCCCCACTACCTTTGCCTCGAGGCGGAGTCGATTCCCGATGGGGCGACCCTCTTCAAGTGCGCGCCCCCCATCCGCGGTCGCGCGAACCGAGAGGCGCTCTGGGCGGCCCTCTTCGAAGGGGTGATCGACTTCGTCATCACCGATCACAGCCCGTGCACGCCTGCGCTCAAGCTGCCAGAGACTGGAGACTTCCACCGCGCCTGGGGCGGCATCGCTTCTCTGCAGCTCGGTCTTCCCGCGGTCTGGACTGAGGCGCGACGGCGCGGCGCGGATCTGTTGCAGATGGCGACCTGGATGAGTGCGGGGCCGGCGGCGTTCGCGGGGCTCCAGCGCCGCAAGGGGCGCATCGCGCCCGGCCTCGACGCCGACCTCGTCGTGTGGGATCCGGACGCGAGCTTCATCGCTGCGCGCGACCAGCTGTTCTTCCGGCACAAGGTGTCGCCGTACCTCGGTCTGGAGCTCTCGGGCCGGGTGCACGAGACCGTCCTACGCGGCGTCCCGGTCTTCGACGGCGCTGGACACCCCGCCGGGCCGGTCGGACGGCGCCTCTTGCGGCGCGACGGCGCCGGCATGGGGGTCTCGGCGTGATCGATCCGGCGCCGGGTTTCACGGGGCTAGTCAATCTGGCCGCATCCGCTCTCGGGGGCCGCGCCGTCGGAACGAGCGACGACTTCTTCGGCCCGATGAGCAACCTCGTCGCGCCCGGACGCGGCGTCTTGATCGAAGGAAAGTTCACCGACCGCGGCAAGTGGATGGACGGCTGGGAGAGCCGGCGCAAGCGCAATCTCGGCGCCGGCGCGCACGACTGGTGCGTGGTGGAGCTCGGCGCCGCCGGGCGCGTGCTGGGGCTCGACATCGACACGAATCACTTCGTGGGCAACTGCCCGTCGTTCGCGTCGGTAGACGGGCTGCGCGCCCCTCCCAGAACGCCCGTCGGGGAGCTCTTGCTGATGCCCTGGAGGGAGGTTCTCGCGCCGGCGCCACTGCGTCCGACCTCGCAGAACCTCTTCGCGACCGTGCCCGCCGACCCGGTAAGCCACCTCCGACTCAACATCTTTCCGGACGGGGGCGTCGCCCGCTTTCGAGCCTTCGGGCGGGTCGATGCCGACTGGGGACGGCCGGAGCTGGACGACGAGACCCGGCTCCACGTGGCGACCGACCTCGTCGACCTCGTCGCCACGAGGAACGGAGGGCTCGCTCTCGCGTGTTCGGACGCGTTCTTCGGCCCGATGAACAACCTCCTGCTACCGGGTCGCGCGGAGAACATGGGGGGCGGCTGGGAGACGCGACGCAAGCGAAGCGCCGGACACGACTGGATCCTCCTTCAGCTCGGTGCTCGCGGACTGGCGAGCGTCCTCGAGATCGACACCAACCACTTCAAGGGGAACTACCCCGACCGCTGCTCGGTCGAATGGATCGATGCGCCAGGCGCACACATCACGGACCTCGTCGCAGGCGCGCGATGGTCCCCGCTCCTGCCCGAGACGAAACTCGGCGCACACGCCCGACACTTCTTCCACGAACAGCTCACTCGAGCTTCGTCGCCGGCGACGCACGTGCGAGTGAACGTCTTTCCGGACGGCGGGCTGAGTCGCGTCCGCGTCTGGGGGACGCGATCGTGACGCTCGCCCACGCGCGGCTCAACGCGTCGACGCGCGACGAGGCGGCGGCGGCTCTCCTTCGCTGCTGCGGCTCTGCGCGCTGGGTCGAGCGCGTCCTGGCGCGCCGCCCCTTCGCGTCGCTCGCCGACCTCTACTCGGCGGCCGAGGGCGCGTGGTCGGGCCTCGATCGCGCGGACTATCTGGAGGCGTTCGCGCACCACCCGAGGCTCGGCGCCAATCCCGCGCGCCTGCGAGAGCGCTTCGCCAGAGTCGAGGGGAGCTCGATGGGAGCGCAGCTCCTTCCCCTCGACCCCGACTGGTCGGCACAGGAACAGTCCGACGTCGCGCGCGCCGATGACGCAACCCTCGAGACGCTGCGCGCAGGCAATGCGGCCTACGAGGCGCGTTTCGGGTTCGTCTTCCTCGTCTGCGCCACCGGCAAGGGCGCGCGAGAGGTGCTGACGTGGCTCGAGCAGCGCATCGGCAACGACCCGGAGACCGAGCTCCGCGTAGCCGCCGCCGAGCAGGCGAAGATCACCCGCTTGCGACTGGAGAAGTTATCGCCATGAGCTCGATCACGTCGCACGTACTCGACACTGCGCTCGGTCAGCCCGCGCGAAACCTCCGGGCCCGACTTCAGCGGCTGGAGCTCGTCGAGGGCGCGCAGCACTGGACTACCCTGGCCGAAGCGCTGACCGACGAGGACGGTCGCATCAAGCGCTTCTTGCCCGATGGCCCCCTCGAGGCTGGCACCTACCGCCTCTGCTTCGACACCAGCACGTACCTGGAAGCGAGCGGCCGGCCCGTGTTCTATCCGCAGGTCGACATCGTCTTCGCCGTCGGCGGCGGCGACGAGCACTATCACATTCCGCTCTTGCTCAGCCCGTTCGGCTACTCGACCTACCGCGGCAGCTGAGGGCGGGCGTCCGACGTCAAGAGGACGCGAGCGCGAAGGAGAATCCGATTGACCCTGGTGGAAGAATCCGCGTCCGAGTTCGAATCGCTCTGCAGGGCCAACGAGGCCTTCGAGGCGAGCTATCCGGGCGAGCCGCGAGGCCGGCAGCCGGTGCATACCGTCTACGTGGGCGCGCAGCGGTTCGAGGCGGGGACGGCGCGGCGGTTCGGTGAGATCGCGCTCCGGAGCATGGCGCGCTACGCCCGTGACGCCGGCGAGCTCGCGCGAGGCGTCGGTCTGCGCGCGGACGCAGCGCTGGCCTCGGCCGTGTACGCGCGGGTCCACGCCAAGCTGCAACGCGAGCCGGTCGAAGACCTCCGGATCGATTTCGAAGACGGGTTCGGCGTACGGTCGGACGATGAAGAGGACCGGGCCGCGATCTCGGCGGCGCGCGCGCTGGGGTTGGCGAGCGCTCGAGGGATCGCGCCGCCGTTCACGGGAATCCGAGTCAAGAATCTCGGGGCATCGGCATCGACACGCCGCGCCGGCAGGACCCTCGAGGTCTTCGTCGGCACGCTGCTCGAGGAGTGCAAGGGCGCTCTCCCGGAGGCCTTCGTCGTCACCTTGCCGAAAGTCAACCGGGCGGAGCAGCCCCGGACCCTGGCTCGCTGGCTCGAGCGACTCGAGGCGCGGCACGGCCTCGCGCCCGGATCGCTGCGCCTCGAGATGATGGTCGAGACGACGCAGGCGCTGATGGGAGCCGACGGCCAATCGCCGCTTCCGGCCTTTCTCGACGCGTGCGAGGGCCGATGCTCGGGCGTCCATCTCGGCGTGTACGATTTCACCGCGTCGTGCGGGATCGCGGCCGCGCACCAGTCGATGGCGCACCCGATGTGCAATCTCGCCCGCGGCTTGATGAAGCTCGCGTATGGCGGTCGCGCGGTGCGGCTTTCGGACGGTTCTACGAACGTACTGCCGGTCGGCCCGCACGCCGGGGACGAGCTCACCGAGCCGCAGCGGGCAGAGAACCACGCGGCCGTTCACCGCGCCTGGCAGCTCTCGTACGGCCACATTCGCCGCTCGCTGGAGGGCGGGTTCTACCAGGGCTGGGACCTCCACCCCGCGCAGCTGCCCGCCCGCTACGCCGCGTGCTTCGCCTTCTTCCTCGAGGGGTTCGCGCCCGCCGCGGCGCGCCTGCGAAGGTACGGCGACGAGGCCGCGCGGGGCCCGACCGCCATCGCCGACGAGCCCGCGACTGTCGCCGCGCTCTCGAACTACCTCCGGCGCGCCCTGACCTGCGGCGCCGTAGACGCCGACGACCTCGAAGCCGCCGGCCTGCCCCGCGACCTCGGCGGCCCGGCTACGTAGGCACCTTCCCCTAGACGCGCTTCGCGTCGAAGACCGGCCATGGGCCGAGTGGGGGCTCGTTCGAGGCCAGGTTGCACTGGTGGTACACGCGTCGGTCGCTCGGGCGAAGGGCGCCCACGACTGTGTGCCAGAGGCCTCGGTTGTTGAAGATCACTAGATCCCCGGGACGCCAAGCGTGTGCGTACACCTTCCGCGGCACGATCGCCGGCCGCATCAGCGCGCGAAGGACGCGGCGGCATTCGGCGAGATCGCCCACGGGCTTGCCGTCCGTAATGAGATCCTCGACGCAGCAGGCGTGCACCTGCAGCGCCGGTTGCCGGGTGAGCGGGTTGAGCCAGACGAGCGGCAGCGTCGCCAGCTCCTCCTCTGTGAACGGCGGGAGGTCCGCTCGCGCGAGTTCCTTTCCTTCGGACACGAGTCCCAGCCCATCGGACATCGCCCGGGCGTTTCGGATCCATACGTACGGGTGCGGTGCGTATCGGACCACGGTGCGCAGCGCAAAGTCCTTCTGCTCGGGGGAGAGCTCGCGAAAGGCGCGGTAGCCCGAGATGAAGGCCGTCGCGCCGAGGGACACGGAAAGTGTATCGCCGCTGCCGTCGTCGTAGACCACCGTCTGATCGCGGTTCTTTGGGACCTCGAGCGCGAGCAAGGTGGTGACTTTCGGCGGATGCAGCTTGAAGAGCGCGGCGTCGATGTGCCACCGATAGAATCGTGTGACGTCGCTCGCCTCTTGCGCTTCGGTCAGCGGATCGCGATGGAAGGTTCGATGGGACGGGTGACGCAACATCACCTCGTCCAGCCCCTCGTGATTCTTGACGAGCCCGTTGCCGAGCAGCTGAACCTGGGGCACGTCCGGAATGGACACGAGGTCCTGAACGAGGACGCTCTTGCGCATCAGGTTCTTGTCGTGGCCGTGTCCGTACGTCTGCACGGTCGGATCAAACCGGCGGGTCAGCTCGAATTGATCCACGGGGCTCAGGCCGGCCTGGCCCCGGACGACGACGACGTGATACGTGAGGACCGCGCTCTCGAGGCTGGCGAAGTCTGCGTCCGACAGCCGCAACAGATCGCAGGGCGCGACTTCCGCCCCGAAATCCACATCGGACCCGGAAGGCGGCTCGAGCGGCGTGATCTCGAGCGATGTGCCGCCGCGGTCGCTCGTTCCCGGGAGGTCCATGCTCCGAGCTTGCACACCGGCGGTTTCCTCGCCGTGTCCGGACGATCACGCCGGAGAGAACGGACCGATCGTCGGAATCGCCTCGATCACTGTGAGCAGCAGACCGTCACGGCCATCGACGGATCCGGCGAGACCGATCCCGTGCTCGCTGCACTCCCCGTGGAGTCGCACTGGGCTCCGCCCGAGACCGACGTCTTCATGCCCGAGATCTGGCCGCTTCCGACGACGTTGCAGTGTCCCACGGCGAGATTCGGTAGGTTCGATCCGGTACCCGAGCAGCCTGACGTGGTGTACGTCGTGACGCCGGTCAGCGAGCACGACACGCTCACGGGTGAGCCGCACCCACAGGTGCCGAGGGAGCAGCCGCGGGTATCGAGGAGCCCCGCGTAGTAGACGTGAGGCAGGGAATAGCCCGACAACCCGGTGCAATCCGTTTCGCCGTTCTTCCAGACACAAAGTTTGGCCTGGAACGCCGACGTCGGCCGGTCCGCGCAGACCTCTTGTGCGGGGCAACCCTCCGCAGCCAGCGCTCGTCTGGACGCGCAGATGCGCGCCGTGCGCGCCCACTGAGGCATCGGAAGCCCGCTCTGCGCGACCCCCGGCGCGCACGAACCGGCGCCGGTGGGTTGCGGGAGCGACGTGACTTCGGCGGACTGGCCACCGGCGCTGCACATCGAGCTCGACGCGGGGGTGCAAGCCGCAGGTCCTCCCGCGCCACACTGGTTGGCCGGGACACACTGGTTGTCGCCAAAGACCGCGACCATGGGGTCCGTGCAAACCCCTTGTGCGGAACCGCAGGTGCACTTGCACGATGCCGCGGGCGCCGTCGGGCTCGAATTGCCGTCGAATGCGTCGTCGGTGTAAGCGCCCGCGCAGGCGGCGGCCGCGGGGCCGGGAGGGCCTCCGCCCTGGTCGAAGAGCGCCACGGGGCCAAACCATCCGGACGGAGCCTCGGGCGCGCACATGAAGCCCGGCTGGCATTGCGGACTCGAACAATCGGGCGCGTTCGGATCGCAGCCGGCGGTCCCGTCGGATGGGCGCGCGCCCCCTTCGCCCGTTGGGGGCGCGCTCGCTTCGGCGGGCGTCGACGTGCGGTCTTCGGCGGCGCCGTCCCCCGCCTCGGCGCAGGTCGCGGTTTCCGTGCAGTCGGCCGAGTTGCAATCCGTCCCGGCCCCCAGAAGCGCTGCACTTGTGGCCAGAGCGAAAAGAGCCGCCGGATGACCCCTTCTCAAAAGCCACCAGCCACTTGGAACAGCGTCCCTCCACGTACCGTGGCGATCCCTACGGCCGGCGGTTTCGCCGGACCCGACTGCGGCCATACGAACCATGTGACGACGGCGCCGGCCGCGAGCACGCCCGCTCCCGCGAGGAGGCCCGTGGCGATGTTCATGTCCCGGTGCTGGGCGCTGACATCGTCGCTCAGCGACCGGCATGTCGCCGACGCCGAATGCGTGCACGAGTCGGACGACAGGTTCGTGCGCAAGCTCGCGGCGCTGTCCTCGTCGTGACCCGACAGGACCGTGAGGAGGATCCCGCTGCCCGCTGCTGCCAGGGCGCCCAGCGCGAGGGCGCCGGCGGTGACGTGATGAGCGGACATGAAAGCCTCGGACGCCGCCTCCGCGGCGGGCGCCACGGGCTTGGCCGGCTCCGCCTCGCCGCCCCCCACCGGGCCATTGACGGACCGAAGCGTGACCGTCACGACCCGGGCCTTCTCACCAGCCCTCAGTACGAGCTTCTGCTCCGCCGGCACGCTTCCGTTGCGCTCGAAGCGAAGGACGTGTTCTCCGGCGTCGGACTCCACCGGCCTGCCGTCGAGCACCGTCGCGAACGCCTTGCCATCGAGGGTGACCGTTACGGCGGTCAGATCGTTCCCCTGTTCGTCCTTGGCGCCAAGGACGATCGTGGGCGCGTCCTCATCCAGCTCGCGTAGCCACCGGGTGCACGACTGCGCGACGACCTTGGGGCAGGTGTCGCTCGCGCACTGGACGAATGAACTTCGCGCGGCGCGGTAAAGCCCGTCATCGCGCTGGTTCTGGCCCTGCTCCGACGCCGTGAGGCACTCCTGCTTCTCGTCGGGCTCCCCGTCGGCGCTCGAGACGGCCGGAAGGGTGACGAGAGCGGCCGCGAGCCCGCCGGCGATGGCTGCCATCCGATGCGTCATAGGCAGTTCGGCTTGAAATGGATGTGGCCCTTCGCGTCAGCCGTGTAGGGCGGATTGCAGTCCGCGTCGGCGGGATGGGCAGGTGCTGCGCGCGCGCCCGCGCTGGTCGCGGAGTGCGCGGGCCTGACCGCACTTGTCGCGGCGGAAAGCGGGGACGGCGAGACTTGCGCCGAGTCGGCCGTCGCGAGATCTTCGACGTTGAGCGTGGGCACGACGGCGGTCGGAGCACTGGGCGGCAGTCCGACAGGCGGGAGGTTCACGAGCTTCTGGCTCGGCTGGGCGACCGCCGCGCGCGCCGGGTCCGGTTCAGCCCGCAGAAGGAAGACGAGCGACACGCCGACCGCCACGGCAAGGACCGATCCGCCGAGGCCCACCACGAGGCTGCGAATCTGGCTCCTCTCGAGGACCTTCTCGATCGCGCGGCGCCGCCATGGGCTCGGGCGCTCCGATGCTGGGCGGGGATTGCGCTCGTTCCTTGTCGTCTGCCCCCAGACGTACGTTGGACGGTCGTTCGGTAGGACGAGCGCGGCAGCCGGGACTTCGCTCGCGCCCTCTCCCGACTCCAAACGCAGCTGCGGCAGGTTGTCCGCCGACTCGGCGGCGCTGCGCTCGATGAGCGCGATCCGCGCCGCGACCTCGCGGAGCTGATCGCCCGCGGTGCGCTCTACCCATTCGCCGATCTCGGTGGACGAAGCGACACCGAGACAGGCGTCGATCTCCGCGGCCATGACCCGCGCGCTCGGGTACCGCTTGGCCGGGTCGCGCTCGAGGCCACGGAGAACGACGCGGTCGAGCGACGCGGGCAAATCGGGGACGATCGAGCTCGGCGCCGGCACTTCGGCGCTGAGCACCTTCGCGAGGACGCTGGCCTCGTTGTCGCCGTAAAAGAGGCGCTTGCCCGTCAGCACCTCCCACAAGACGACGGAGGCCGCGTAGATGTCCGTGCGGGGCGTCACGGCCTCGCCGCGTACCTGCTCGGGGGCCATGTAGGCGAGCTTTCCCTTGAGCTGCCCGTCGCGCGTCGTCTGCAAGCGTCCCGTCGCCTTGGCGATGCCGAAGTCCAGCAGGCGGGTCACGCCGTCCGTGCCGACCAGCGCGTTCTGCGGCGAGACGTCGCGGTGTACGAGATCGAGGCGCTCTCCCATGTCGCTCTTCGCTTCATGGGCCGCATGCAGGCCATGGAGCATTCCGCTGACGACCCCTCCCGCGATCACGGGCTGGATCCTGTCGCCCCGATGCCTGGCCGTGCGCGCGAGCTGCGCGAGCGTAACGCCGCGCACGTACTCCATCACGAGGAACACCTCGTCTTCCTCCGCGGACACGACGTCGAGCGTGGCGATCACGTTCGGGTGGGCGATGCGTGCGGCCAGCCGGGCCTCGTCGAGGAACATCTTCACGAAGTCCGGGTCGCGGGCGAACTGCGCGTGCAGCCGCTTGATCGCGACGGGTCGCGAGAACCCAGCGGGTCCGACCAGCCTGCCAAAATGCACCGTGGCCATGCCGCCCGACGCAATCTCGCCGTACAGCACGTATCTCCCGACCACGCGCGCAGCGGGAGCGGGTGCCTCCATGGCAGTAGCCACTCGTTCACCTCCAATAGTCGCTCGGACCCGCCGCCACGGCCCGTCGTTTCGCTGTCCACGGATCAAGTTCTCGCGTCCGACAACGTGGGTCTACGTGCACTACTCAAGCAGTGCAGCCTTCAGGTACGGGACCATGTCCGCGCCATTCGGTCGCACGTCTTGAAGCCGCCCCGTCGTCCCCAGGAGGCCCAGCCGAAGGCGCGACGCTCGGCTTCCACGCGGGTGGCGCGCGTCCACGCGGCGCGCGACGTCGAGCCTTCCGGTCGAGCGGTCTCTCCCGGGCGAGACGACGGAGGCGTCGTGTCTTCAGTTGTTCTCGTAGGCGCCGACGACTTCCCCGCTCGCGATCACGTGCCCGCGCATCGCCTCGACGAGCGCGTCGCGATCGGCCGCGGTGCCCAGCGGCAGCAGCGCGTCCAGAGCGAACACCTGGAAGTGATAATGATGCACGCCGTGCCCACGTGGAGGCTTCGGCCCCGTGAAGCCCTTCATGCCGAGGGAGTTCTCGCCCTGGACGCCCCCATCGGCCAGGGCGGTCCCCGGGGCGATACCCTCGGGCAGTGAACTCAGCGACGGCGCAAGTCCGTAGAGGACCCAGTGGACGAAGGGCCTGGGCATGGGCGCATCCGGATCCTCGCAGAGGATCGCGACCTCTTTCGCATCGGCAGGCACGCCTGTCCACCTTAGCTCTGGCGCGAGACCCGCCTCGCCGGCATGGCGGTCCGGGATGCGGCCTCCGTGAGGGAACGAGCCGGCCGTGACGCGGATCTCCGGAGTGCGGGTCCGCCTCCGGGCCTTCGCGACCTTGTCGTCGCCGGATCGCACGGGCCGCAGCGCTCGACCCGCAAGCTTCGAGACCTGCTTCGAGAGCTCCTTCGAGAGCGTCATGGTTCGACCTCCAGCTCGAGGCAGAGCAAGTCACAGACCAGCTCGAGCCCTCCTCGCGCCGCGGCCCCCCGGCGGCAAGGTCATGGACCGCTGTAAAACGAGCGCTTTCATCGAGGGGCCGTCGAGGGAGCGAGTGACCGACGCCCGCCCTGTCGGCGCCGAGGCCCCGCGTAGGTGCCGCCGCCTTCGGGGCCCGCTCGCACCTTGAGGTCGAGCTCACCCTGAAGCGTCTGCGCTTGCTGCAACTGGACGCCTACTTTCGCCTGAAACCTGCCAAGTACGCCTTCAAATCGTCATTCATCGCGCTCGGCAGCAGCCTCTCCTCGACCGTTTGCAACACCGCCGCCTGCTCTTTGACCTGCGTATCCGCGTAGCCCTTGTCGAAGTCGGAGCCGGTCGCCTCGCTGCAACATCGTGACGGCCGCGGCATCCCCTGCATCGCCCATGTTCGGTAGCGGCATGTCGCCGGGCCCATTCGCCGGCGGTTCCTGACGGGCGCATCCGGCGAGAGCCAGCGCGACGAGGGAGGGCACGGCAACCCAGCGAATTCGGAGTCTCATCGTGCGCATGGGTCGAGCAACCCGCATGCCATCCTCATCGCCGCGCGGATGATGGCGTCCGCCTGGCGGTTCTAGCCTCGCTGGGCGACCGCTGGGGCCAAAGGGTCGACGATCCCTCGCGGACTCTCCCTACGACTTCTCGGCCCAAGGCTCGGTCCCACGGTGGAGGTACAGCACGGGAATGGCAATCGGCGCGGTAAACGCGAATCGATCCTCTCGACCCTCTGAATGGAGAATCCCGTGGCAAAAATGAGCGCCGATTCGACGGCGCTAATCAAGCAGTTGAACGCACTCATCGCGCTCGATTTCGATGGGATTGAAGGCTCCGAGGCGGCGATCGCGCGGCTGAACGAGGTCAACGACAAGGCGCAGCCGACGCGCTTTCTCGGCGATCATCGGCGGCACGTCGTCGACCTCGCTCCGCTGGTGCGGGAACTCGGCGGTGAGCCGACCACGAAGGCGGAGCGCACGGGAGGCTTGCGTTGCGCAGGGTCCGCAGCCAATCGCGCTACGAACCTGATTGGCCACCGATGCGCGTAGCCGCCGGTTTGATGCTCGTGGTCCTCGCCGGCGCGTGTCGCAGCTCGGCGTCGTCCGCGCCAGTGGATGGGTCGTCGATCACCCCGTCCACCCCATCGGCGAGCGTCGCACGGGCCGCCGGGCTCGGGGGGCTGATCGGCCCGCGACTTCCCGAGTACGCCCGGATCACCGACGTGGAGGTGTCGGGGCGCGGCGGGGACGTCGAGTCGAACCTTCGCTCCCAGCTCATTCCGGGCGCGCGCCTGTGCTTCGAGCACGCGCTGAGCCTCGGGATGGCGGAACCGGGCACCCTCTCACTAGCAATCGACATCGACTCGAACGGCGACGTGAGCGATGCGCGCGTGGACAAGTTCGAACCGGCTCTGGGCTCCGCAGTGGTCACGTGCGTCGTGGGGCGCGCGAAGAGGGCGCACTTCACGGGCATCGATGCCGGGCGGGTGAAGGTCCCGAACTCTCGAGCGACGAGCAGGCCGGACGGCGAGACGCGTCCTAGCGGGTGTCGGCGTCGCCGTCGTGCACGAGCGCAGCCAACGCCGGGCAAACCGTCGCCTCGGAGAGCGCCTTCGCGAGCGCGTCCAGGAGCCTCACGTCCTGCGACTCGGTGGCCTCATCGAATACGCCGATCCAGGCCCCCTCGCGTCCAGCTGACGGAGCGGGAGCTTGTCGCCCACCGCGACGAGCTTGCGCAGCGGTTCCGACGGCTATCGGTGCCCTGAAGGCTGGCGTAGTCCGGTGCCCCTGCGACGGGCGCCTTCACGGTGCCCGCCAAACGGTTCGCGCTTCCAGGGTCGTGGCCACCTTTGAGTGTTTCGTGGACTCCTTGCCGACTCGGGCGGCTTTGCTTCTCTTATCCGCCGCAAGAGCAATCACAAGCGAAGTCATCATGTTCGGCGCTCTAGGAGCGTTTTCGTAAGCGGACGAACGGAATTGAGCTTCGATTCCAGATCCAGCGGATCGCCCGTCCCATCGGCACAGTACCGAGTCGCCCGTCCCTTCAATGCGGACGAGCGTTCGCATCGATGGCAGAAGGTCATAGTTGACTGCGCAGTCCTTCCATGCTCATGTCTTCACTGGCTAGCATTCGGGATGCCGATCCTCGAATTCGCCCTACGTGCAGCGTCTTGCGACGGGCTCGTGGGCCGACCAGTCAGCAAAGGTTGGATAAGATGAAATACAGATTATTTTCGGTCAAGTTAGCCCATGGTATTCTAATGATGGGCATTGCCTTGGCGAGCATGTTGAGCAGCCGGCGCGCAAGCGCGGACTGGATCATGGGATCCCAGCAGTGGGCTGCGGACCAAACTGTCTCGGCGGGAGGCGACACCTCGACTGTCCAATACTATACCGAAATAGTTACTGAATTCCAGGTGCCGGCCGCCCCAACGACGTTCATGAATCCCGTGAGTCTTTGGACGGGCCTCGAGGGCACCACGCAAGGAGGCTCCTACGTTCTTCAGCCGGTGCTCGTCTACGAGGGCTTTCTCGGTGGCGACGGGCCGACGAACTGGTGGATGCAGAATGAGTCGGATTGCAACGGAGCCTGCGGCTCACTTCCGCAAGGCGACGTCGCGAACGGTCAAACCCAAGTCTTCCCCATGGACTGGATCCTGGCGGCCGTCTGGATGGACGACAACAACTATGGGACGGGCTGCAACGTCTTCACGGGGGCAAGCTGCAACTACAATATCGGATTCTGGGACCTAACCCAGGGTTCGGGGCCCAACTTCTCCTCGGTCAGGATGGACGCTCAGGTGCCCACATCTCCGAATTATGCGCTGCCCCTGGTGTTTGAGGCACCCACGGGAGCCTTCGGGTTGACACCAAATTTTGATGGATGCGCGAACTTTCCCGCCCACGGCACGAGCACTGCGGCGTATACGCAATTGATGACTTTCACTTGGTCGGGCGGCTTGTTCACGGCCATCAGCCCGAATTACGTCGACGTGGGACTTCCGGCTCCGTATGTGCCCGCTCCCTACGATAGCGCGTTCCCGCCTCAGCCTCTGCAAGGACCTCCCACCGCAGCGCCGAGCGCCATTCCCTTCTGCGGGTGGCAATTTGGCGTCGGCCTCTCGTCTGCGTCCGTAGCTCTGACAGAGATGGGTTGGTGAGTCACCCTGCGGGTTGGGGTCGTGTTCGACGCGACCGGCGCCGTCGACGTGAAGGCGCCCAATACGGTCGGTCGTTCCAGTGCGCTTGGGGCCGCCTCGAACGACAGTCCGCGGCCCTCTTCGGTCCACGTCGAGTGGGCGGGGGGGACGGCGCCGTCGATTCCGACGGTGCGTCCCCATCCCTTGTTGTCGTCACCTGTTGTCGTCACCCCCGTGGTGACGACGAACTCGTTTCGAGGCGTTTTTGGGGGATGGACATGGTGCCTCGAGTTCCGCCGCGCGTTGAGTACAGCATCACGCCGTTGGGCAGCGAGGTTGCTGATCGCGTCAAGGGCCTCGCGGTTTGGATAGAGAACAACCTCGACCGAATCCTGGCTGCGCGCGCGCGCCAGACGAAGCCGTGATGGACGAGGCCTCCGCGAGCACCAGGCCGCCCCACGCCGATCGTCACTGCCCGCCCATGTACCGTTCGAACCAGGCCAGCATCGGGCCGGGCTCCTTGGCAAAGCGGGTGTAGCCGTCCCACCGTCTCGTCGTCCCGCCGATCCAGAGCAGTTTCTTCTCCCGGATGGGGATGTTGTCGAAGATCGACTGCACGTCGCTCGGGCGCGTGAGGACGTCGCCGCGCACCTGGCAGAGGAACGTCGGGACGATCACCCCCTTCGCAGGTCCGACAGGCGACATCTCGTCCAAGCCGAAGCTGATCGCGAGCCTGATCCCTCGGTCGAGCTCCTCCATTCGAGCACCGGAGATGCCGGCGAGCGCGAGTGTCCTTTCGAGGATCACTCGCGGCGAGATCGGTTGGACGCCGACCATGCACGTCACGCCCTTGAACGCATCGGGGCGACGCGCCATCGCGTGCATGCTCGCGCTGCACCCTAGGCAGCGGCTGAACAGACCGATTGCCATTTCGCGAAGACGCGGCTCGCGGTTCGCGAACTGAATCGACCCGACGACGTCGCGGGACTCGTAGATGCCGCCGGTGCACATGCCGCCGTTCGCGCTGCCGCTGTGACCGAGGTTGCGCAGATCGTACGTCAGGACGTTGTAGCCAGCGTCGTGCAGGATCTTGTAGTCGCGGATGAAGTTGACCTCGAAGTCGTTCCCGCCCGCCGCGAACATCGACCTCCACGGCTCCAGGTGGGACGGGAAGCCGTATCGGCTGAAGAAGCGCGGGTGGTTCGCGATGACGAGCTTGCGCGAGCCCGGCCGCGGGACGAACCAAGCCTCGAGAGGAACGCCGTCCTCGGAGGGAAACGTCACGTTCTCGAACTCCAGCCCCTCGCTGCTCGGCGTCGCCAGGATCGGCGAGCGAGGCTGCTGTCGGAACGACGCCACGACCCCTTCGATGAAACGGCGGACCCGCTCGTCATCGACTCCTTGCATCTGGGCGCTCATCATCGGCTCTCGTGCGTCATGCGAAGTAGTAAGGCTGGTCCAGATCTGCGATCAGCCCGGGCAGCGTAGGTCGCCACTCCAATCGTTCCCGCGTCTGCCTGCTCGACGCCGTCACGTTCATCGCCGCGAAGTGCGCGAACCATGTAAAGTGCGCCGCTGCCTCGTCCTGACTCTTCGCGACCACCGGGACCGTCAACCGTCGGCCGATGACCTCGGCAATCTCGCGGAACGGCACGCCTTCCTCGGCGACCGCGTGGTAGTAGGCGCCCGGCGTCGCCCGCTCCATCGCGAGGCGAAACACCTTCGCAGCGTCGACGCGATGGACCGCCGGCCATCGATTGAGGCCCTCACCGACGTAGGCCGAAGCGCGTTTCTCGCGCGCGATCCTGATCAAGCTCGGCACGAAGCCATGGTCGCCTTCACCGTGCGTCGACGGCGGGAGGCGGACGACGGAGACGTTGATGCCTCGCTCCACCAAGGCCCGAGCCGCTTCCTCCGAGGCTGCGCGCGGACTCGCGTTGTGGGACGGCGGCATCGTCTGCTCGGTCACGAGTTGCCCCGGCGGAAGCACGCCGATCGCCGACGTGATGACCAGCGGACGTTTCGAGCCCGCGAGCGCGGACCCGAGCGTCGCGATCGCCCTGCGATCGCTCTCGCTGTTCTCCTTGAACTTCGAGAAGTCGTGGTTGAACGCCGTGTGGATGACGGCATCGGCCTCGGAGGCGCCGCGCGTGAGACTCTCGGGGGTCCCGACGTCGCCGCGGTACACAATGGGGCCCGCGTCGGCGACGATCTTCGCCCCCGCATCGGAGCGAGCGAGCCCCACGACCTGATGACCCGCCTGGAGGAGCTCGCGAACAACTGCGGTCCCGACAAATCCGGACGCGCCGGTAACGAAGATGCGCATGGTGCTTCTCCTTGGTTGTTGTCAGCTTTCCGGGTTCATTTGCTTGAAGAGCTCGGCCTTCTCGGTACGCGTCCCGTTGGCCACCTCGGCCGCGCGTGCCTCGCTTCGTCGAGAGAGAGATTGGGCCTTCCGCGAGCCCTCCGCACGTGCATACTTGGAAGTCTGAGCATGCTCGAACGTCATTCATCCCGCAGGTTCGAAGGCCCCTCTCTGGACGACCTCGGTGTTCTTCGCGCGGCAGTCGAAGCCGGAACCTTCGTGCGCGCCGGAGAGGCGTTGGGGCTGACACAGTCCGCCGTCAGTCGCGCGATCGCTCGCCTCGAGCAGCGCGTCGGCGTGCGGATGTTTCGGAGGACCGCGCGATCCGTGTCCCTCACGGACGACGGATTGCGCTTCTACGAGTCGATCGCGCCGCACCTCACGGCCATCGAAGACGCAACGATCGAGGCGGGTGGCTCCTCGACCAAAGTTCGGGGTCGGCTGCGCGTGAACGTCGACGCCGGCATCGGGCAGTTCGTTCTGACACCTCGCCTGGAGCCGTTCCTGGCGCAGCATCCCGATCTCTCCGTGGAGATCGCGGTCCGCGAGCGGATGGGTGACCTGGTCCGGGACGGCTTCGACGTCGGCGTCCGGTTTGGCTTCCCGGAGCCGTCTGTGCTGAAGTCTCGGCTGCTGATGCGCACACGAGTCGTGACGTGCGCATCGCCGGAGTACGTCGCGCGGCACGGGATGCCGACGCGCCCGAGCGACATCGAGAAGCACCAATGCGTCTTGATGCGAGACCACGCCACCGGCAGGCCCTTCGACTGGGAGTTTGTCCGCGGCCAGAAGATCGTGCCCGTGAACGCGTCGGGCCAGTTGATGGTGAACGAGGTTGGCGCGCTCCTCGCGGCGTGTCTCGGGGGACAAGGGATCGGGCAGGTGCTCGACCTGTACACGCGCGAGCTCGTGGCCAGCGGGCGCCTCGTTCAGGTTCTGCCGACGTGGGTCGACGAGACCTACCCGCTCTATGCGTACCACCACTCCGCACAGCTCATGTCGGCGAAGGTTCGAGCGTTCCTGGACTTCGTCGTTGAACTGACGCGCGAGCGTCCCCATGGAAGGGCCGGATCATCCGCAGCGGCGAGCGGCTCGTCCTCGGCAAAGCCTCGCCCTTAGTCGAAGTCGCCCAGGTCGCCCGCAAGCACGGGACCAAGGTTGTTCACGCGGATCAGCGGGAAAGCTTCGGCTTTGCCAGCCTGTTCCGTTCCGTGGGCTGACCTCCGAGACACGGACCTCTCCGCCTGCGATGCCCACGGGATTTCGCTGATGGGCGCCAGGCTCCAGAACGCCCCGCTCACCTCGATCAGGGTCGCCTCGCGAACGTGTCCGGTCTCATCGCTGGGGAAAGGCCCTCGACGCCGTCCGATGCCGGTCGCGCCTCGGCGGAGCGCTCAACTACTATGGCCGGACTGCTGCGTGACGTCCGGCGGCGAGTTCCGGACGTCACTCGCGAACGACCCCCAATCCCATTGCTGGACTACGCGATGCTCCCGCTTTCCCATAAAGGAGACACGCCCGAGACAACACTTCGCTTGATCTCTCGGCACGATTACAACGTCGCTTCCATGCGCGAAAATTTGGTCGTGCCTACGCAGGTCGTCGCGACTACCGTTCCCTCGCGGCGTGGCCCACGATGCGATCAATAGCCAACCTTGGCGTCCCTAGTCAGAATCCGCTGAGTAATGCACCGGGTACCGGTCCAGGAAATCGCTATATCGTGGTACCCGGCAGTGGTGACCTGAGCCCGAAGTCTTGCAACCGTACCATCCCAACTGGATCCCAAATTGACGAAAACCAAGACGTTTGGCTTGGCGGCCAAAAGATCCAGCACATTTCGCCCTGCTCAGAGTCAGACATCGCCCCGTCGTCCAATGGCTGGGTAGAGTCGGCCTCGCAACTCGCGCACGCTCACAGCTACTTCGAGCAGGTGGTGGTAGACTTCTACGTTCCGTCCGCGCGGGCGCCAGATGGCCAAAATATCGTGTTCACTTGGTCAGGTATTGAATCGGCCGCCCCGTTTCTCCTCCAGCCCGTGCTTCAATTTGGTCAAGCGGGAGTCGATTCGTGGAGCATGCAGGACTTCGTCGTTCAATACCACGATACTTGCCAACGATTTTCCTGGCGCGGTTTATGCCGGTGATGAGATTGAATCCGCGGTCTTCATCGATCCCCTGGAACCCGGGTCGTCTTGTTCGAATGGAGCGCATTGCCACTATTGGACCTGGTTCAGGCACGCTCTTCTTCGAAAACGATCAACCGATGAATTGTCCGTTTGGCATTACTCCGGGGTGTTGGTTCGGTAACTGCGGCGCGTACGGTACGGCTCTCAGCTATTGAGTGTGCGAGCGCGTCGTCTTTTCTCCGCGGCGTGTGGGGCATCCCCGTACTGTCCCGATATGCGATCTAGGTCTTCTCAATGGGTCCGCGCCTCTAGGGTCTGTCAACGCAAAGTAGAAATGTCGGGTCGGCTCCCAAGTAGTACCAATGGCCCGTTCGGGCCATGATAATTTGGCACTCCTTGCAGGTACCTCTCCGTCCTGGCTACTTCCGCGATCAGCGAGAAATCCAGGGCGTCGGCGTTACCTTGAGCGCCCACGCTCGAAGCGGTCCTCGTGCTCGCCGCCGCCGTGGCGGACGCCTTTCGCCCGCGCTGTGCATTGCTCACAGAGATCGCCTTGCTCCGCCACCAGCTCGCCGTCCTTCAACGCTCGATCGCCACGCCGCGCGTGGCGCGGTTCGACCGAATCGTCCTGGTCGCACTCGCGGCCGTCACCCCGACGTGGAGAAACGTCCTGCGCATCGCCCAACCCGAGACCCTTCTTCGCTGGCACCGTGCCGGCTTCAAGGCTCTTTGGCGGTGGCGGAGTCAAACGCCACCCCGCGTCGCGCCTTGCTACGGAGACGGCCACGCTGATCCGAGCGATGGCGTCGGGAACGACTGTCCGCAGCCGCAGAAACCCTGAATCGGTCACGGAGGAGGGGAAGGGGGCGCAGACGAGAAGGCATGTCGCCTATACAACGAGGACCGACCCCATATGTCGCTCCGCGGCGACGCGCCGGTCGCGCGCGCCGTCGAACCGCCGAACGCGGCCGAAGTCGTCGCGCTTCCGCGCGTCGGCGGCCTCCACCACCGTTACTCGAGGGCGGCGTGATCGTTCCGCATTAGCTTTTCGTCACGACAACGCTCCTCGGCAGGGCGAGCGTGATCGTCGGACGGCGGATGGACTTGGTCGTGCTGTTCATTGCGATTCTCCGTTTTCGTGATGGTTGGGTTGCCAGAGCATCTCTTGATGGTGGAAATGTCGACCGTTGTTTTTGCAAAGCGTCGACGCGAGTTGGAAATGTCTCGATGTGTTTCGTGAAAGCCGCAGTTCCTATTGGGAAAGCGCCTTGTCCCTTCGACCGCGCGTCGATCCCTCCTCGCACAGCGTCTCTTCCTGTTCGACGCGCGGTTGGTCCTGTTCGCAGAGCGTCTCTTCGTGTTCGACGGAGGTCTCGTCCAGCTCGCAGAGCGACTCGTCTTCCTGGCAGAGCCTCTCGTTCAACGGGCGAAGCGTCACTTCCTGTTGGAAGGTCGTCTCTGCTCATCGGCAAAGCGTCATTGCTCGATGGCAGCGCGTCGCTGCTTGCTTGCAACGCCGCTCTCCTTGCTGGCGAAGCGTCTCTGCTCGTTGGACATTCCGCGCTCCTTGTTCGATGAGCCTCGTTCCTCATTGGCAGCGCGTCGCTCCCGATAGAACCGGCGTCACTGCCGGTTGACCGTGTGTCGCTCCCTCCCGGTCGAGCGCTTCCCTCGACTACTCAAGCGGCAAGGGCGCGATTTCCTCTGACAGGGGAAGACGATTTTCTCCCACCGGGGGTGGTGCGGACACCTTCACGTCACGCCCGGGCGACAGGAGAGCGAGGAGGAGCAGCAGAGCGAGGGCGAACATCCCGAGGGCCGCGAGGCGCACGCAGAACTTGGCGCGCATCCCGCAGGCGGTCGAGCGCCCAGTGGGCTCCGACCCTGGCGGCGAGCGCTTTCCACTGCGCGAGGTCGCACGGCATCGCTCGTGCGCGGGCCGCCTCGATCGACACGGCTTGCACCTCGGCGATCGCGTCGCCCATGTCCTGCTGCGCGACACGGTAGCGCCGCAGCGTGGCCGGTATGGACCGCACGACCTCCGGGCGCGCGACGAGCGGAGTCGTGTCGGGGATGCCGCCGCGCAGGCCGTTGTCGTTGGCGGGGAGCGGCGGGTCGATTTCCGTGGTCGCGCCGGGGTGCGGCGGCGCCGTCGTGGCTTCGGGGATCTTCGTTTCGAGGGTATTCATGGTCGTCTCCGCAGGTCGGGGATCGGTTCGGGACGCCGCGGCCTCAACCGACCCGGCTCGGCTCGTCGGTCTCGTTGGCGATGAAGACGTCCAGCAGGATGAACGGGAACCCCAGGCGCTCGCGGTACGCCGCGATGCACTCGGCGTGGTCGTCCCGCAGCCACTGCACCGACGCCGCGTCGCCCAGCGTCGCGAGCACCTGATGACCGTGCCGGATCATGTCGTAGTCGAGCGAGTCGACGCACTCGCGCATTAGCGCGATCGACGAGCTGGCCAAGGGCCGGGCTCGTGTCTCGGCTTGCTGTGCACCTCTGATGCGCCTGTTACGTGCTGAGCACCGCGACGTGCGCAAGCCTCGCGACGCGGACAACCCGAGCGACCGCGAACGCATGGTGGCGACCCGCTTTCCGGAGCTGGCCATCGTCGACCGCGAGACGTGGGACAAGACCCAGGCTCGCGTAGGCCGCCACCAAGAGCGTTGCCTGCGCAGCGGCCCCCTCCACGAGCGAAGCGAGCGCGCCCCCCCACCGTCCCGCGCGAGCGAAGCGAGCGCGCCCCGGCGAGGGGGAGCTCGAGGGGGGAGGCGCAGCTCCCCCCTCGTCGAATCTGTTGCGCGGGCCTGCAACTCGACTTTCCTGTCCAACACATTCAAGGACTTGCGGAGGTGTGGGTGCCGTTCGAGGGCGCGATCGCCGTCGGCTGGTAGCGTCAGGCTCCCGCCAGCGCGGCATCGGGCTAGGTCGGCGTCGGGCCCTGACGTGCCGCGCAACGCGGCCGCGATCTTGATGACTAAGGCGCCGGGGTCCTTCGGCGACCCGTCGCCTTCGCTCGTGCGGAGCGCCGCTTCTCCGCGACCTGAACCTCGGCAGGCTTGGGCTCACGGCCCACGTGCGCAAACCCAGGGTGCACGCCGGGAGTTAGCTTCTGGTCGTCAGCGATCCGGGACAGCAGAGACCTCAGGAGCTCCCGCTCTTTTTCCGAGAGAGACGCGCAAACGGCGTCGTCGTGTGCACGCGCCACGCGGCCGATCTCCGCCATCGCCCGAGAGCCCTTCTCGGTCAAGTGAAGCGCGTAGACGCGCCGATCCTCGGGGTGGTCGCGGCGCTCTGCGAGCCCCCGTTTTTCGAGTTCGTCGAGCAGAGGAACAAGCCGGCTCGGCACGATACCGAGCAGCGAAGCGAGCGCCTGCTGGTTAATACCAGCGTTGCGCGCGATCGCGCGGAGCGTTCCAGCGTGCGCGGGGACGAGCTCGAGCTCTTGAAGGTGCGTCGCGAACAACGCGGCCGCTTGCGCGCCTACCTGAGCTAGCAGGAACGCCGTCGACCGCGGATGGGTTGGCCGGGAACCCTGTTTCTCCATCGTCGAAGTTGTAATCGAGCCGAACCGATTTGACAAAAAATCGTTCTTCCGTAGAACGATTTGAAGAACTCGTGCATCGGAGCGATTGGCCCTCGGGTGGGTCGAAAGGAGCGCTCATGAGTTCCAGCTCAGCACGCACAGGCGCCGACACCGAGCACGGACAGCGCCATCGCGGTCCTTCCCTTCTCGGCCTCGCGCTCGTATTCGCAGGTCTCTTCATTGGCAGCCTCGTCGTAGTGGCTGTCATGACGCACGGCGGGCACTTCCCCTCGCCGTTCGAACCGATCGCTGCGACAAACGCCTTCTTTGCCGGGAACCGAGACGCACTTCGATTCGGAGCGTTCCTTCAGCTCGGCGCTTCCGTTCCCCTGGCCATCTTCGCGGCAACCGCATCCAGCCGGCTGCGCTTTCTCGGCATCGAGGCTGCCGGAACACTGATCACCCTCGTGGGCGGGACTCTTGCGTCAGCGATGGGAGCGTTCTCGGCGCTCGCTCAATGGTCTCTCGCCCAACCGGACCTTGGAACCGAGACACGAGCCCTTCACCTGCTCGCGTTCAGTACTGGGGGACCTGGGTACGTCGTTCCCTTCGGACTGCTCGTCGCGGGCGTCGCGGTGACGGGCGGCTTGTCGCGCAAGCTGCCCAGGTGGGCGATGTGGTCGGGGTTATTCGTGGCGAGCGTTGCGGAGCTGTCCTCGCTGTCTGTCGCTCTCGGCCCGGCCATGTACCTGCTGCCGATCGCCCGCTTCACGGGGATCGTGTGGCTCATCGTCGTCGGTGCGCTGCTGCCTTCGACCCGCGCCAACCGAACGCTTCGCGAGGCACCTGAACCGACGCTGAGAAAGGCCCTCGAAGGGGCTTAGAACCTATCCCAGTAGACCGCACGCTTTCCAGGTGATGAGGGCGCAAGCGAGATGGAGCATGGCGAGATAGGTGTCGGGACGCTTCTCCCAGCGGATGAGGATCCTTCGGAATCGGTTCATCCAGCTGTGCGTGCGTTCGACCACCCAGCGACGCGCCTTGAAGCCGCCGGTCTTCTTGGCGGCTCGGGCCTCTTCGCCACGACGTCGGATGTGCGCGGTGAAGCGAAAGGCGTCGGCCAACTCACGCACCTCATCGTAGTCGTAGCCTTTGTCGAGGCAGAGCCCCTGGGGCTCGTCGCGGGTCGGCTTGGGACGTGCGATGACGATGCTTTCGAGGGTCTCACGCGCCAGCTTGAAGTCGTTGCGGTTCGCCCCGGCGACGACGATGGCGAGGGGGACGCCGTTGGCCTCGGTCAGCAAGCTGCGCTTGGTGCCACCCTTGGCGCGGTCGGTCGGATTCGGCCCCGTTTTTTTTTCCCCCGAGCGGCGCCTTGGTCATCGCCCCGTCCATCGACAACCAGCGCCAGTCTACTCCGACAAACTCGTCGTAGTCGGCCAGAGCCGCCACCCAAGCCTGCTCGAACACACCGGCCTCGGTCCATTCCACGAAGCGCCGATGCGCCGAGGAGCTGGAGCAGATGCCCGTGGCGTTCAGCGCATTCCATTGGCAGCCCGTGCGCAGTACGAACAAGATCGCCGTCATCGCATCGCGATCGCGCACCCGCGGGTTATGGCATCCCAGCGGATGCGGCTTGCCCGACGGAATCAACGGCTCGATCTGCGACCAAAGCACGTCCGGAATCCGCCACCTGTAGCCGGCCACACCAATCCGGAAGAATCGGAGACGACCGCGGGGCGGCGCGTGAGCGCCGCCCGAGGGCGGCTCTCGGTCACTCGTCCTGGGCCGGCTTGCGGTTCTTGCCGCGCCTGAGCGTGGCCTCCTTGTTGCGCCAGGATTCGGCGTCGATGTCGATGACGTGGCAGTGCTGGGCGAAGCGGTCGACCAGGGCGCCGAGGCACGAGGCATCGTGAAACACTGAGCCCCACTGCTTGTACGCGAGGTTGGTGGTGATGACGACGGAGCGGGCTTCGTGTCTCCGGCTGACGATGTGAAAGAGGAGATCCGCGGCGCGGCTGTCGCAGGGCACGTACCCCAGCTCGTCCAGGCACAGCAGGTCGGGCGCCGTGTAGCGTCGCAGTCGTCGCTCGGTGGCGGGGATGGACTCCTGGCGCAGGAGATCCGCGAGGGCGGCAGGGAGCGTGCAGAAGCGGACGGTGTACCCCCGCTCCAGCGCTCGCAGCCCGAGGTTTTGCGCGAGGGTTGTCTTGCCGACGCCGGCCTGCCCGCGCAGCAGGATGTTCTCGCCGCGACGGATGAAGTCGAGCGAGGAGTGGAGTTGTTCGAAGAGCTCGCGGTCGATGGAACGGGGATGATTCCAGTCGAAGCGGTCGAGGGTCTTGGGCGAGCCAAGGGTCGCCATCTTTTGTCTTCGTGCGAGATTGCGCAGCTCCCGCTCGCGTTGCTCGAGGGCGCAGAGCTGCTCGGTCACCTGCGCCGGGGACGCCTTCATCTTCGCGGCATGTGTGAGCCACGCGTCGATCGCCTCCCGGGAGGCGCGGATGCCGATCTTTCGCAGCGACTCGACCAGGTCGATGGCATCACTCATCGTAGCCTCCGAGGTCGTGCGGAACGACGTCGCGCTCGACGACGTGAGCGCCGAGCTCGATCATCGTCGGTGCGGGCCCGGCTTGCCGCTTTCTCGTCTGCTCGCAAAGGATCGCCATCGCGCCGCGGTCGTGCACTCCGCGCACGAGCATGTCGGCGACGACACCGCGCAGCACCGCGGCACCGTAGGCGTCGAGCAGCTTGATGGTGAAGCCGATCATCGAGCCGATGTTTCGCCCGGCCTCCACCCAGCGCTCGAGCAGCGCGACAATCTCAGGGACTTCGACGCGCAAGCGGTCGCGTCCCTTGAGGTCGCGGGCCTTCCTCTTTTCGGCCAAGAGCGCGACGCGGTGCTCGCGCGCCTCGAGCGTCTGATGGCGTCCCCAGGAGCGCTCGTGGCGCGCGACCTCCTCGGCGCCGTCCACCAGGCGCACGAGCCAATCGTCGGCGACGAGCGTGAGCGTGCGCCGTGCGTAGAGCGCGGGCACCGAATAGCGATTGGTATCGAGCCTCACGAAGGCCGTCTTGTCGACGGCGATGGGGCCGACCGAGTCGGTCGACGGCAAGGGCTCGGGCAGGGCGAGCAGGCGCGGGCGTTCCTCGTCGAACACGTCGACCACGCGTCGCTCAGGCCAGCGCGGGTGCGGCCGCGGATGGGCGATGGTCGCGAAGAACTCGACGAGCTGCGCGTTGCCGTGCTGCAGGGAGTGAAACGAGCGCGCCGCGAAGAATCGTTCCTTGAGGTAGCGGATCGCTCGCTCGACCTTCCCCTTTTCTTGAGGTTTTCGCGGCCCGCAGAGCGCGGGCTGCACGTGAAGATGCGAGGCGAGATCGAGCAGCGTGGGGTGAAAGCGAACGGCGTCGCCCGAGCGCTCGATGACGATGGTCTTCGCGTTATCGAACAGCCACTGACGCGTGCAGCCCCCGAAGAACGCGACCGCGCGCACCAGCGAGCGACACAGGGAGTCGACGCCGAGGTCGACGACGAGCTCCGCCCACATGGCGCGCGAGTACGCGAGGACCATCACGAAGGCCCAGAGCGCGCGGTGTCCGCCGGGCACGGGCAGCGAGCCGACGTGCGCCCAGTCGACCTGCGCCTGCTCGCCGGGCAGCGTCTCGACGCGCAAGAACACCTCGTTGCGCGGCGCCGGCCGCGCTTCGCGGACATAGCGGCGCAGCGTCCGAACGCTGCCCTCGTAGCCGCGCTCGACGAGCATGTCCTGGATGCGCGTCGCGACCAGCCGCGGATAGCGCGAGAGCGTCTCGTCGACGAAGGGAATGTACGGCTCGAGAACGCGCGCGTCGGGCCGAGGGCTGCCGCCCTTGGGGCCGAAGCTGCCCAGCACGCGGACGACGACATCGAAGTGCACCCCGAGCTGCGCGGCAATCGTGCCGCGCTTCCAATGCTCCGCGAAGTACAGCCGACGGATCTCCGCAGCCACCGCCTTGCTGACGGTCATCGCGTCACCTCCCAGAGAGCGAGCTGACGCAGGTCCCGAAAGTCGCCCAGGCCGCGAAGGTCACGACGCCGGCGGCGCCCGCGACGCTCGCCCATCGCGACGCCGACCTCGTAGTAAAGCGTCCGTCCGAACCCGAGGGCGTCGCAAAGGCCCAACGCGCACCCATCGTCCGAACCGTCCGCAGAAAGCACAACCGACAGCGGCCTTTGGTACCACAGGGGAATCCCCTCGAGCAGCGTCGCGGCTGCACGGGGGTGGGCTTGCTCCGGCGGCCCGAGGACCGCCTTCAAGGGATCGTGGGTGGGCGTCGTTGCCAGAATCCGGACGCGGTCCGGCTCCGGCGCAATCGTCACGGTGATCGTGTCGCTCGTCATCATCGTCGTGGCTCCCGCCTGCAACCTGGGGCGGCTCCACCTCGGAGACGCGCGCGGCCGCGGGCACGCTCACCGTCGGTGAATGGGCCAAGTCTTCGGAACCCAGAATCCGTCACGCCTGCCCTCAGCCGAGCGCGATACGCGGCCTGGTGCTCCCGGTGGTCCGCGCGCCCTTCGTCGCTCTGCTGGTGCCTGCGCTTCGCGTCCGCCACGATGACCTTGCGCGACTCGTCACGGCACCAGCCGGGGCAATATTCCTGGCCCCAATCGCACGTCCGACAAATCGACAGGAGCTTCTTGCAGCAGGCGCACGTGAAGAGCCGGTGATCGACCACGACCTCGAACGCGCCGACTTCTTGCCTTGGCTCTCATTCTCGGGCGAGGCTGCGTCCCGTCGACGCGACCTCGCACGACAAGGAAGGCCGGGAGTTGCCGCTCCCGGCCTTCGTCCTATCGGGCGCGTACCGCTCCCTCGTAACCCCCCACCCAGCGGGTTACGAAATTTCTGGCGCTCGATCTCCCGGCCGCAGATCACCCGGATCGGAGTGG
>CAVXOZ010000011.1:0-18114 GCA_963763505.1 uncultured delta proteobacterium
TCGATTGACGTAAAGACGCATCGTCTTCCGCCGGGCTTGCCCGCACCGGAGTTCTCCCTCGCGAATCGACCAGCCGTACGCAGCCACGTGCGCGCCAAGCTCTCCAGACGGACGAAGTGATCCTGGTCGATACGGCCTCGCTCGTCGCGCTCTCCGATCCGCGGGACGCGCTGCAGCGCGAGCGGCTCCGCCGGTTGCTCGTCGAATTGCCCGTGCGGCCCATCGCGGTAGCCGACGAGGGGCCGGTCTGGGAAGACGCTTTCCGCTGGATGGGTCGCTACGCACAGCACGAGCCCGGCTGGGCAGACGCGTATCTCGCCGTCCTGTCTGGCCGAGAGAGACGCGTCCGCGTCTGGACCTACGACAGCGAGTTTCGGACGACATGGCGCAGGCTCGACGGAGGACGCATTCCCCTGGCGGTGCGCTGAGCGGCGAACGCGGCCCCGGCTCGCGCCACAGTCTTTGCTACCGAGTAGACGGACTGCCCTCGACGAGAAACCTCTCTTGCTGACGACGAGAGGTCCATCTTGAACCCGGACCCTCACGTTCGCGAGGAAGGAAAACGTGTTTCCGCCGCCCTGCGCGTTGAGGTAGCCGGAGCTCGAAGGCGCGTTCGCGCCTCCGCAGGGCGCCGATTGGCACACCGCGCTATAAGACCACCCCCCCTGCCCATGCCCGACCGCCAGACTCCGCGCGAGATCCTCACTTCAGCCGGCAAGCTCGACAAAGACGTCATCGCGGCGCTCTTCCGCGGGCACGTGGTCGACCTTCACACGCCGATCGAGGCGACGGCCGCGGAGCTGACGCCCGTTCGCGCGACCGATCCGGACGGGCTCGCCGTCATCCGGCACTCCACCGCGCACGTGATGGCAGACGCCGTGCAACGCCTCTTTCCAGGCACCAAGGTGACGATCGGCCCGGCCATCGACGACGGCTTTTATTACGATTTCGACAAGCCGGGCGGCGGGTTCACCGATGAGGACCTCCGCATGGTCGAGCAGACCATGCTCGAGGTCGTACGCGCGAATTCGCCGTTCCGTCGCGTGGTCGTGACGCGCGACGAGGCCAAGCGGATGTTCTCGGCGATGGGCGAGACGTACAAGCTCGAGATCATCGACGCGATCCCGCCCGGCGAAGAGGTCAGCCTCTACAAGCATGGCGCGGCGCCCCACGAATGGGTCGACGTGTGCGAGGGCCCGCACGTGCCCGCGACCGGCTTTCTCAAGGCGGTGAAGCTCACGCACGTGGCCGGGGCGTACTGGCGCGGCGACGAGCGTAACCCCATGCTCCAGCGCATCTACGGGACCGCGTTCCCGACGCCGGAGGCCCTCGAGGAGCACCTGAAGCTGCTCGAAGAGGCGCGGCAGCGCGACCACCGCAAGCTCGGCAAGGAGCTCGAGCTCTTCATGTTCGACGAGGTCGCCCCGGCGATGCCGTTCTTTTTGCCGCGCGGCGCGTTCGTCTACCAGCGCATGGTCGACTACGTCCGCGGCCTCTCCGAGCGCGACGGCTACGAAGAGGTGATAACGCCTCAGATCTTCAACCCCGACCTCTTCCGGAAGAGCGGGCACCTGGGCCATTACAACGACAACATGTACCGGCTGTGGACCGAAGACCTGCTCGAGAAGCACCCCGAGGGTCAGGCGGCCGGCCTGAAAAAGGGCCTGCAGGACGACGCGTTCGCGCTAAAGCCGATGAACTGCCCGAGCCACTGCGTCATCTTCGGGAGCAAGCGCCGCAGCTACCGCGAGCTTCCGTGGCGCATGGCCGACTTCGGCCGCCTGCACCGCTACGAGCGCGGCGGAGTGGTCCACGGCCTGGCGCGGGTCCGGAGCTTCGCGCAGGACGACGGGCACATCTTCTGCGCCGAGGACCAGGTCGGCGCCGAGATCGAGAAGTTTATTCGCCTGCTGCACGTCGTCTACAAGGCGTTCCGCTTCGAGAAGATCGACATCAAAGTCGCGACGCGGCCTGCTGCCGACAAGCGGCTCGGCACTGACGAGTCGTGGGACAAGAGCGAACGCGCGCTCTCGGACGGCCTCGACCGCGCGGGCCTCGCGTACGCGTCGGCGCCTGGCGAAGGCGCCTTCTACGGGCCGAAGATCGAGTTTCACGTGCACGACGCGCTCAAGCGCTCGTGGCAGCTCGGTACGATCCAGTACGACCCCAACCTTCCAGAGCGGTTCGACCTCCGCTACGTCGGCGAAGACGGCAAAGAGCACCGACCGGTCATGCTGCACCGGGCGATCTTCGGGTCGCTCGAGCGCTTCTTCGGCGTGTACCTCGAGCACTGCGGCGGGAGCTTCCCGGCCTGGCTCGCGCCCAAGCAGGCCATCGTCCTCACGGTCAGCGAGAAGAGCGACGCCTACGCCCGTCAGGTCGTCGACCGCCTGCGCGCTCACGGCCTGCGCGTCGAGGCCGATCTCTCGAGCGACAAGCTCGGCGCCAAGATCCGGAGCGCCCGCCCGTGGCGCTACCCCTACATGCTCGTCGTCGGCCCGAAGGAGGCCGAGACCGACTCGGTGGGCGTGCGCTCGCGCGACGCCGGCGAGCTCGGGGCCATGAAGCTCGACGAGCTCGCTGCCCGCCTACTCGTCGAAGCCCGCCCGCCGGGTGCGTCATGATCCGCCCGTGCCGCGACGTGACGCGCCAAAGGCGCCAGTCCCGCATTGACGGCCGTGTGGGTTCGCGTCGAGACTGTCGGCTGGGCGCGCCGTCTCCCCTGTCTCGTCGGCTTCGTCCGCTATCCAACGTTTCTTCAGTCACGGAGGTCAAGTAATCCACAATGGCATTCCCCCGGTTCGACCCGCGCCAGCAGCAGCGCGGGTACCAGATCCGAGTCAATCACCGCATTCGCGTCCCGGAAGTGCGCGTCATCGCCGCCGACGGCAGCATGCTCGGCGTGCTGCAGACCCACGAAGCGCTCCGCATGGCCCTGGAGCAGAACCTCGATCTCGTCGAGGTCAACCCCAAGGCCGAGCCGCCCGTTTGCAAGATCCTCGATTTTGGCAAGTACAAGTACGAGGAGAAGAAGAAACAGGCGCAGGCGCGGCGCAACCAGGCGGTCGTCGAGATCAAGGAGGTCAAGCTTCGGCCCAAGACCGACGATCACGACATCGACTTCAAGGTGAAGGCCTCGCGACGTTTCCTCGAAGGCGGCCACAAAGTGAAGTTCACGGTGCGCTTCCGCGGCCGCGAGATCACTCACCCCGAGAAGGCGCACGAGCAGCTCGACATCATCCTCAAGCAGCTAGAGGACATCGCGAACGTCGAGACGCGCCCGATGATGGAGGCGCGCGCCATGTCGGTCATCGTCGCGCCGAAGCCCGCGGTCATGCAGAAGGTCGCGCAGATGCGAGCCGCGCAGGAGAAGGCGCGGCAGCAGGCGGAGAAGGAGGGCCGAGCGCCCCCGCCGGTGCCGTCCGAGGCCGAGATGCCCGACGATCCGGACGACGATGATGACGACGACGACGAGACCACCAGCGACGGAGAGTCGGGTTCCAACTAGGGTAAGGGCATGAAGCGGCGCGCGTTCGCGGTGGCGGTGGCGGCGGTTCTTTCCGTGGCCGTCCCATCGCGGGCGTCCCTCACCCCGAGCGAGGCCGAGCAGGTACGCCGAGGCGTTCAGACCGCGTCCGATCTCGGCCGCGTCAGGGCGCTGGTGGCGCGTCCGGACCTCTCGAGCGACGAGGCGGCGGCGGCGATGATCGCGCCGCTGACGACGACGACCGTCGATCCCGCGCATGCGGCGTTCCTGCGCGATCTCGTGTTCGCAGACGCGGCCGCCGCGTCCCGACCCGTGCTCGTCGTGGCGACGGTGCGAGGCGTGCTGGCCCGAGCCGACGCGGTCGTCGGGCAGCATGGGCTCGACCTCGAGCGGGCCCCCGCGTCGCTCGCGGAGCTGGCGCGCATTTACGGGTGGGTCGAGCAGGCGGCGCGATCCGCGGGCGCTCCGGCGAATGCGGCGAACGTGCCCGACTCCGCGCGGGCGCAGTGTGCGCACGCGCTCGCCGATCACCTCGCCCGAAACGCGACGTTGCTGTCGCCGCAGGCCGCCGTGGGCCCCGCCGTCGCGCGCGTGCGAGCGCAGGCTGCGATCGCGCTGCTGGACCTCATGCCCGACGCGCCGACGCGCCGGATCGACGCGGCCGAGGCGCTGGCGCTGACCGGGCCGCGCAAGGCCCTGCTCGTCGAGCGCGGGGTGCTCGCGCTCGACGCGGGCGGGTCGGACGCGCACATCGCTTCGGTCCGGCCTCTTCTCGATCGCCTGCCCGCGCTGCGCGACGGCCTCGAGGCAATCGTCGTGGGCGGCGACGCCGCGGCCCTCACGGCGAATGGCGGCGGCGCGGCCATCGTGATAGCGCCGGACGATCCGGGCAGCGCGGGGCCGGCGCAGCTCTGGGGAAGCGACGTGCGCTCGCCCCCGGGCGACGGCTGGACCGCGGTCGTTGCGTACGGGCTCGCGAGCGCCGCGGTCTCCCGCGCCGTCGCCCGGAGCGACGCCCTTCGCGCGCAGGTCGATCGCGACGGAGGGGTGAGCGGGGTCGCCGCGACGACGGCGATGCTCGTCTCGAACGGTCCGCTTGCGGTCGAAGTGGCCGCCGCGCGCCTGCTCGCGGGCGCGACGGCCAGCGCCGCCAGCCTGGCCGACGCGATCGGCGCTCTCGCGGCCTTCGCGGCCCCGCCCCCAACGGCGACCGCGGGAGCGACCGTGACCGTCGGCCCTGCGAAGACCACGGGGCCGCCGGCGGCCCAGCTGACGCACGTGCTCGTGGGTCCCACGGGCGCTGCGACCGCGTTCCGACTCGAGGGCCGCGCGTGGGTGTTCGATCGCGACGCAACCGGCGCCGTCACGGGCCTTCGACGCGACGGCGTCCCCGTCACCAAGTCGATGCTCGTCTCTGTCCGGCCCTGACTCGAGAGAGAAACAGGGCTATCGCGCGAGGTTCGCGAGGGCGTCGCCGGCGATGCGGAAGAGGCCCCAATCGTCGAGGGGTGTCGCGCCGAGCGCCTTGTAGAAGCGGATGGCGGGTTCGTTCCAGTGGAGCACCGACCACTCGAAGCGGCCGCAGCCGCGCTCGATCGCGATCCGCGCCACGGCCCGCAACAGATCGCGGCCGTGTCCGCGGCGCCGCTCGTCTGGGCGGACGAAGAGATCCTCGAGGTACATCCCCGGCTGGGCGAGGAACGTCGAATAGTTGTGAAAGAAGAGGGCGAACCCGACGACGCGCCGGCCGCCCGGCCCGTCGCCTTCGGCGACGAGCGCTTCGCAGTACGTGCGGGCGCCGAAGAGGTGCTCGCTCAAGAGCTCCTCGGTGCCCACGTGCGCGTCCTCGAGCTTTTCGTAGCGCGCGAGCTCGTGGATGAGCGCGTGCAGGGCGGGCACGTCTGCCCGAGTGCTCGCGCGAATCACGAGCCGGCTCCCGCGGCTCCCCTTTGACGGCGCCCTGGCCCGCGCGGTATCGCTTTCGGGTCGATGAACGCCGCCGCAGCCCCAAATCCCAAGCTCCGCATCCTCATGGCCAAACCGGGTCTGGACGGACACGACCGTGGCGTCAAGGTCATCGCGCGGGCGCTGCGCGATGCCGGCATGGAGGTCATCTACACCGGCCTGCACCAGACGCCCGAGATGATCGCGGCCGCGGCCGTCCAGGAAGACGTCGACGCCGTGGGGCTGTCGATCATGAGCGGCGCGCACAATACGCTCTGCCCGGCGGTCATCGACGAGCTCAAGAAGCGCGACGCCGGCGACATCCTCGTCTTCGTCGGCGGCATCATTCCAGACGCGGACTTCGAGCGGCTCAAGACCGCGGGGGTGAGCGGTATCTTCACGCCGGGGACCTCGCTCGAGGCGATCATCCAGTGGGTGCGGGACAACGTGCGCCAGAAAGCGTGATCCGCTACGAACTCGGCGCTGCGGCGGCGAGGCGGCGGGCCACGGCTGGGTCGGCGATCGGCGCGGCGACGGCGCTCGCTCCGGTCGTCCTCGCGCTCGAGCTAGTGCCCCGCCTCGGGTGGTCGCCGACGGGCATGTTCTGGGCCGTTGCGGCGGCCATCGGCGCCCTCGTCGTGGCGCGCACGGCGTCGCAATATTCGACGACCCGTCGCCGCCTCGGCGCCCTGCGCGTGACGCTCGACGAAGACGCCATCGTCACCGCGACGCCGAGCGACACGCTGACCATCCCGCGGGCGCGCATCGCACGCATCGTCGAGATCCACGGCGCGCTCGGGGGCCTTCGCGTCGAGTCGGAGCCGGACCCGGTCCGCGGCGTCGTCCTCGTGGCCAGCATCCCCCGCGGCGGCGACCGCTTCGGCGACGTCCGCGCGGGCCTCGAGCGCTGGCGGCCCATCGAGCGGCGACCTCGGTTGGGGGTCGGCATCCGCGTCCTCTCCGGAGCCGGGGTGGTCGCCGCGGTGTTCTTTTTGCCGTTTCTCCTGGACGACTTCGTCGCGCAATCCAAGGTCGTCGCCGCGGTCCTGGTGCTCCTCGCCTGGGCGGTGGCGCGCTGGACGATGCGCGGTCGCTGACGGGGCGCTATAGGCTCTGACGTGACGGACGCGCTCCGGGACGGCCGTTTCGTCATCGTCGGGTCTCTCGGCGCGGGGGCGCAAGGGCACACGTTCGACGGCGTCGACAAGCGCGAGGGCCGCGCGGTCGCGATCAAGCGCTTCGACGTCCGCTTCGCGAAGACCTGGAAGGACGCCGAGCTGGCGGAGCGAGAGGCGCGCGTCCTCTCGTCGCTGTCGCACCCCCGCCTGCCGCAGTACCTCGACCACTTCGAGCAGGACGGGGAGCTCTACCTCGTGATGGAAAAGATCGAGGGCGAGAGCCTGGCGGCCCTGCAGAAGCGCGGCGGGGGCCTCTCGGAGAGCGAGGTCCTGCGCCTGCTGCACGACGCCTCCGAGGTCCTCGACTACCTGCACCGCCGCACGCCGCCCGTCATCCATCGCGATCTCAAGCCGGGCAACGTCATCCGGCGTCCCGACGGCTCGTTCGCCTTCGTCGACTTCGGCGCCGTCCGCGACAAGCTCCGCCCCGAGGGAGGGTCGACGATCGTCGGGACGTTCGGGTACATGGCGCCCGAGCAGTTCCAGGGGCGTGCGCTCCCGGCGTCGGACGTGTACGCGATCGGCGCGACCGCTCTGTCGATGCTCACCGGCCAGCAGCCCGAGGACTTCCCCCACAAGGGGCTTGCCATCGACGTCCGCGCCGCGCTCGGGGATCGCGGAGACACGCGCCTCGCGAAGGCGCTCGCTCTCATGCTCGATCCGGACCCCGATCGGAGACCGGCGAGGATCGCGCCGGTGCTCTCGGAGCTCGAGTGGGGCGAGCGCGGCCAGGAGCCGGCCGCCGAGGGTCCGCATGCGCGCGTGCGAAGCGTGATCGGCGAGCGTCTCAAGGAGCAAGCGGCGGAATACGAAGAGCGCGCTCTCGAATACGAACAGCGTGCCGCCGCCGGGGGTCCGGGAGCGAAGGGTTGGCGGCGGGCCGCCGCGGGCTGGCACAAAGGCGCCGGGAAGCTTCGCGAGGCCGCCCATCGCCACCTCGTGCGCGAGGCGCTCGAAGCCGACCAGCGAGCCCGCCGGCGCGCGCGCAAAGAGGCCCGGCGGACCGCGCGCGCCGCACGGCGCCAGGCGAGCGGGACGAATCGGCCGCCGTGGCCTGTCGCGCTCCTGCTTTCGCTCGTCTTCGCGCTCGGGATGGCCGCCGTCGCGATCGCGACGCAGGTCGTCGTTCCGGGGCTCTTGCGGCTCCTGTCGTTCTTCCTGGCGTCACGCGGGCTCACGGCGGCCGCGAACGCGGTTCGCGAGGCCGGCGAGGACGCGATGTCCGGGCTGGACCGCTCGAGGCAGTGGTTTCGCGGGGCGGCGGCCGAGAGCGAAGGGGAGGGCGACGAGCGAGTCCGCGTGGCCGCCGGAGGCGACTCGAGGGTTCGCGTCGACGACGCTGCCGCCGCGCCGCGCACGGGCGAGGCTGCGGACGACGACGAGGCAGCGGAGGCGCACAAGGCGCGGCGCTAGAGCGGCGTCCCGAATCATGGAACGCGGCCACCGACGCCGCTCGAGCAAACGCGTGGGAGCGTTTTCGCAGGGGTGAGCGCCGAAGGCGCGAGGGGGCGGCGCGCCCCCTTGAGACATAAGGACCGTCGCGCCTCGCCGCCTCGCATGGCCGGGGACAGCCGCCGGCATGGCCAGGCCAGGGTGCGGGCGCGGCGCGCGACCGCGCCGCGCGCGCCGGCGCGGGTGCGGCGTCTCGGGGGCCTTCCGGCACGCACCTCGCAAAGGCGGGTCGGCATGGACACTTCGGTCTTGCTCATCGCTGCACTGGGTCTGATCGTGGCGTGCTCCGGCGCCACGGCGTCGTCGAGCCTCCCGAGCACCGCACCGAACGTCGACGTGGTCGCGCCTCCGCCCGGCGTCGCCGACCGGGGCGACGACCCGGCCGTCGTCGCCATCGCCGTCGGCGATGCGCCTCTTTGCGCGGGTGCGCTCGTCGCGCCCGACGTCGTCCTCACGGCGCGCCACTGCGTCGCCGTCCTGGTGCCGGCGAGCGCGTGTCCGAGCGACGACGCCTCGCCGGATCCGCCCCTACGAGCGCCGGGCTCGCTGCGGGTCCTCGTCGGCGACGACATGGCCACGGCGGTCGAGCGCGCGCGCGGGAGGGGCATCCTCGTACCCGGCGTTTCGTCGATGTGCGACGCAGACATCGCCTTGGTCCTGCTCGACGTCGCGATTGACGACGTGGAGCCTCTGGTCGTCCGGCCGACCGGGGCCGCACAGGGCGACCACGTTCGTACGGTCGGCTGGCGCCTCCCCATGCGCGCGGGGCGAGCGCCGAAGATCCTGCGTGACCATCTCCTCGTCCTCGGCGCGTCGCCCACCGAGCTCGAGCTCGCCGAGGCGATCAGCGGCGCAGGCGGCCCGGCCCTCGACGAAGCGACCGCCGAGGTGCTCGGCGTCCTGTCGAGGAGCGACGCGGACCCATCGCGCGCCGTCTATACGAGGGCAGACGCCTTCGCCGCGTTGATCGAGAGCGCCCTGGCCGAGAGCGAGAGCGCGGCCGCCAGCACGCGGGGGTTGAAGAACAAGAAGGGCCCCGCCGACCTGGGCGCCAATTGCGCGGCGGGCGCCGACTGCGCCGCGGGGGTCTGCGCGTCGGTACCGGCGGGTCCAGAGGGGCTCGAGCGGTACTGCTCGCAGACCTGCGGGTCGCACGATCGCTGTCCGGCCGGTTTCAGGTGTCAGCGGAGCCAGAGTGGCGACGAGGCGTGCATCAAGACGTGAGCTCCCCCCGCGGTGACTGGGCCGTACGTCGAGGCCCGGAGGCGGCGCCACGTGCCCGGAGGCGGCGCCACGTGACGTGGAAGCGTGGCCGGCCGTGCTCGGCAGCCGGCAGCCAGGGTCGGACGGCCGCTCCGCCGGCCCGGACCCGCGCTTGCGAAGGCGCGCCTGCCCTGACATGGTCTTTGGTTAGTCCGGGTACGTGGCCTTCATGGACTTCGACTTCGACGAACACCACAGGCTTTTGCGCCAGACGGTCCGCGAGTTCGCTCGCGCCGAGATTGCGCCGAACGCGCAGCGCTGGGATCGCGAGGAGCGATTTCCGACCGAGCTCGTGCCAAAGCTTGCCAGTATGGGCCTCCTGGGAATACGCATCCCGGAGGCGTACGGCGGGTCGGGAATGGACACGCAGGCCTACGCCCTCTGCGTCGAGGAGATCGCCCGGGTCGACGGGTCAGCGGCGCTTACGGTCGCCTCGCACAACGGGCTCGGCACCGGCCACCTCCTGGCCTTCGGCAGCGAGGAGCAGAAGCGCAAGTACCTGCCGGCGGCCGCGAGCGGGCGCTGGCTCGCCGCCTGGGCGCTGACCGAACCGGGGAGTGGAAGTGACTCCGCGGCGCTCCGGACCACGGCACGCCGCGACGGCGACAGCTGGGTGCTCGACGGCACGAAGTCCTTCATCACGCAGGGATCCGTGGGTGGTTTTTGCGTGCTGCTCGCGCGCACCGACGCGGGCGCCCCGAAGCAGCGGGGCATCACGGCGTTCGTCGTCGAGCACGGCACGCCGGGGTTCACGGCGTCGAAGCATCTGCTCAAGCTCGGGTGTCGCTCGAGCGATACCGCGGAGCTCGTCCTCGAGAACGTGCGCATTCCGGATGCGCAGCGTGTCGGCGAGCTCGGACGCGGCTTCGCCGACACGATGCGCATCCTCGACCGCGGGCGGATCTCGATCGCGGCGATGGCGCTCGGCCTCGGCTACGGAGCGCTCGACAAGGCCGTGAGTTACTCCAAGCAGCGTCGCGCGTTCGGGCGGCCCATCGCGGAGTTTCAGGCGATTCAGTTCAGCCTGGCGGATGCCAAGATGGAGCTCGACGCCGCCGCGCTCCTCATCGCCCGGGCCGCCTGGCTCGCGGATCGAGGCGAGGCTCACACGAAGGAAGCGGCGATGGCCAAGCTCTTCGCGAGCGAGGCGGCGACGCGCGCGTGCAACAGCGCCGTTCAAGTGCACGGCGGCTACGGCTACGTCCGCGAATTCGACGTGGAGCGTCACTTGCGCGACGCCAAACTCTGCGAGATCGGCGAGGGAACGAGCGAGGTTCAGCGCATGGTCATCGCCAAGCACGTGCTGACGCGGTAACGGCCCCGGAGAGAAGGCTCGCGGCTTCCGGGTGCCGGGCTTCGACCCTGGGCGCACTCGGTGGGTCGCGATACCTGCGCGGAGGTGCAGGCTCGAACACGCGTGTAGGTACCGAGAAATATTGACACTCGGGGCGTCCATCCATACCGTCGGCGTTGTACGTGGGAGATCGTGGCAAGAAGTGCCAAGCCGCGATCCAGGCCAGTGGAGAGAAGGCGCGTCGATGTTCCGCGGGCGTTACGAGCACACCATCGACGCGAAGGGCCGCACGAGCGTGCCTGCCCGGTATCGCGACGTGCTCGACGCGGCCGGAGAGCGGCGCATCGTGTTGACGAGCGCGCTCGATCCTTGTCTCGTCGCGTACACGGCGTCCGAATGGGGCGCGTTCGAAGACCGCCTCGCGAAGCTGCCGCAGTTCGACAGGGCCGTTCAGAAGCTCAAGCGCATCTACGTCTCGGGCGCCGTCGAATGCGGGATCGACGACGTCGGCAGGATCCTCGTCCCGCCGACGCTTCGTGACCACGCTCGCCTCCGGAAGGAGGCGCTCTGGGCCGGCGCCGGGCGCTACGCCGAGCTCTGGGACAAAGACGAGTGGACGAAGCACTTCGAGACCACCGACGCCGAACGGCGAGACATGGCTGCCCGCCTCGCGGAGCTGGGGCTATGAGCAACCAGCTCGCCCTGCCGGGTCTCCTCGGCGAGTCCGACGAGTGGGTCTGGCGAGACGAGTTCGACGAGGTGACCGACGTGAAGCGCTTCGAACACGCCACCGTGATGCGCGACGAGGTCGTCCGGGCGATCGCGCCGCGCCCCGGCGGCGTCTACGTCGACGCCACGCTCGGGGGGGGTGGCCACGTCGTCGCCCTCCTCGAAGCCGAGCCGAGGGCCCGGATCGTCGCCTTCAATCGCGATCCCGTCGCAATCGAGGCGGCCCGCGAGCGCCTGGCCCCGGTCGCCGATCGCGTGACCCTCGTGCAGGCCGCCTTCTCGAGCATCCGCGCGCAGCTCGACCACCTGGCGATCGACCGCGTCGACGGCGTCGTGGCGGACCTGGGCGTGAGTTCGCCGCAGCTCGACGACCCCGAACGCGGCATGAGCTTCCGGCGCGAGGGCCCGATCGACATGCGCATGGACCGCGAGGACGGCGAGACGGCCCTGGAGCTCATCGGGCGCCTGTCGGACGACGAGCTCGCGAACGTAATTTACGATTACGGCGACGAGCGTCGGTCTCGCAGGATCGCCAGGAGCATCAAGAAGGCCCTCGCCGCCGGCGAGCTCCTGACGACCCTCGATCTGCGCCGGGCCATCGTGCGCGCCGTCGGGCCGGCGCGCGTCGGCGGCATCAATCCCGCGACGCGCAGCTTTCAGGCCCTTCGAATCGCCGTCAATCGCGAGCTCGACGAGCTGACCGAGCTTCTCACGGCGCTACCCGAAGTGATCGGCCCCGGCGGCGTCGCTGCGGTGTTGTCGTTTCAGTCGCTCGAGGACCGCCTCGTCAAGCGCGCGTTCGCGCTTCCGCCCTGGACGCCGCTGACCCGGAAGCCGCAGGCGCCGACCGACGACGAGTGCAGCGTGAACGCCCGCGCCCGGAGCGCGAAGCTGCGGGCTGCCCGCCGCGAGGTCGACGCGGGAGAGAGCGAATGAGGAGCGTCCGTCCGGCGTTCCTCCCGCTGTGGACCCTCGCCGTCGCAGCCACCGTCAGCGCGTTCGTCGTGCACCTGGCGCTGCGTGGGCGGACCGTGCAGCTCGGCTACGACCTCGGCCGCGCGCGCCAGGAGCAGGCCCACCTGCGCGAGGTCCATCGAGTGCTCGAGCTCGAGGCGTCGAGCTACAAGACGCCCGAGCGCGTCGAGATCGTCGCGCGCTCGCTGCTCGGGATGGAACCGCCTCCGCCCGAGCGGATCGTCGCCATCCCGGCCGTGCCGGCGCAGGCCGCGGGCGACGACACGGCCGCGTCCCCGGTCCTCGGACTCAACGGCGCACCGCCGCCTGCGCGCGGGGGGCTCCCGTGAGAAACCTCAATCCGCGGCGCGCCCGGTGGATCCGCGCGCGGATGGGGGTCCTCTGCGGCGTCATGGGGCTCGCGCTGGGCGGCATCGTCTCGAGCGCCTGGCGCGTCCAGGTCGAAGACGGACCGGAGTGGCGCGACATGGCCGAGAAGCAGAGGCAGCGCCGCCTGCACATCGAGCCCAAGCGCGGCACCATCTACGACCGAAACGGGGCCTCTCTCGCGGTGAGCATCGAGGTCCCGAGCGTCAGCGCCGACGCCGCCGAGCTGCTCCGAGGCGTGGACGGCGAAGCCGCGCAGGAAGCGACGCTGCGCGACGCCTCCGCGCGGATCGGCAAGGCGCTCTCCCTCGACGCGGCCGACGTCTACGCCAAGCTCGCTTCGCGCCGTCGCTTCGCGTGGATCAAGCGACGCATCAGCGGCGACGAGGCCGAGGCGGTCCGCGACCTCGGCGATCCGAAGCGGCAGGCGCACCCCGTTCACGGCTTGACGATCGAAGGCGAGGGCCACCGCTACTACCCGGGTCGCGAGCTCGCCGGGCCGCTGCTGGGTTTCGTGGCGCCCGATGCGCAAGGCAAGGACGGGCTCGAGCTCTCGCTCGACGAGGACCTGCGTGGCAAGGTCGAGGAGATGCACGGCCTGCGCGACCGGAGTGGCCGGCTCATCTTCGAGGGCGGCGGCGAGGGCCAGGCCCTGCAAGGCGACGACATCGTCCTCTCAATCGACGAAGGGATCCAGCACGTCGCCGAGCGCGAGATCGAAGCGGCGATGCACACCTACGAGACCAAGGGCGGCTCCCTCGTGGTGGTCAATCCGTTCTCGGGAGAGATCCTCGCTCTCGCAAGCGTCCCTGGGTATAACCCGAACGACTACACCGAGAGCGCGGCCGACGACCGGCGCGATCGAACGGTGACCGATCGCTTCGAGCCGGGCTCGGTCATGAAGCCGTTCCTGATGGCGGGGGCGCTCGCCGCCGGGACGCTCAAGCCCACCGACTCAATCAACTGCGAGCACGGCGTCTACCAGATCGGCGGCGTGACCATCCACGACACCCACCTGAACGACACCCTCACGCCGACGCAGGTCCTCGCGAAGAGCTCGAACATCGGCGCCCTCAAGATCGGGCTCGAGCTCGGCGAGCCGGCGCTTTACGCGACGTACCGTCGCTTCGGGTTCGGCGAGCCCACGGGCATCACGCTGCCCGGCGAGGCGTCCGGCGTGCTCCGACCGAAGGGACGCGCCTGGTACGACGCCGAGACGGCGAGCGCGAGCTTCGGTCAGGGGATCAGCGTGTCGACGCTCCAGCTCGCCATGGCGATGAGCGCCATCGCCAACGGGGGCCGCCTGCTCGAGCCAATCCTCGTCAAGAAGGTCACCGACGGCCGCGGGGAGACAATCCGTGAATCGAGCGTCCACGTGCGCCGCGAAGCGATACCTCCGGGGGTCGCGCGGACCGTCGCCGAGATGCTGACCGCGGTGACCGAGGACGGCGGGACCGCCGTCGAGGCGGCAATCCCCGGCTATCGCGTCGCGGGCAAGACGTCGACGGCCCAGAAGGTCAATCCCACCACGGGCAAGTACTCCACCGAAAAGTACACGGCCGTGTTCGTCGGCTTCGTACCGGTCGAGCACCCGCGGCTCGTCGTCGCCGTCGTGCTCGACGAGCCCATGATCGGGCACTACGGAGGCGACCTCGCCGGGCCGGTGTTCCGTCGCGTGGCGGAGGCGAGCTTGCGCTACCTCGGAGTCACGCCTTCTGCGGGCGCGGCCAAGATCGCGTCGGTCAAGCGGGAGGGCGACCCGGCCGACGCCACGCTCGCGGCGATGAAGACGTCGCCGCCGGTGCCCGCGCCCGCGGCGAGCGCCGTCGAGGGTCCGGCGGCGCCCGGCGGAATCCGCGTCCCCGACGCGACCGGGCTGCCGGCGCACGACGTGGTCGTCGCCCTCAGCAAGGCCGGGTTCGTGCCGCAAATCGAGGGCTGGGGTCGCGCGGTCCGGCAGACCCCGGCGCCCGGGACTCCCGCTCCGCGAGGGAGCGCCGTGCGGGTGGTGTTCGAGCCTGCGTCATGAGCGACGACGCGAAGCCGGCGCGTCCGCGCGGGTCGTGGCCCGGTCCGGCGCCCGGCGGGCTGGCGCTCGACGAGCTCTCGCGCGAGCTGCCGATGCACGCCGACGTGGTGGGCGACGCCGCCGTGCGCGTCCGGGGCGTGCGCCACGATTCGAGGGCCGTCGAGCCGGGGGACCTCTTCGTCGCGAGGCGCGGCGAGAAGGTCGACGGGGCTCGCTTCGTGCGCGACGCAATCGAGCGCGGCGCGACCGCGGTGATGGCGGCCCGGGGCGCGGTCGATGCGCAGGCGTCGCGCGTGCCCCTCCTGCTGGTCGACGATCCCGCGGCGGCCCTGGGGTTCGCGTCCTCCGCGGTGTACGGGCACCCCTCGTTCTCCCTCGAGGTCGTCGGCATCACGGGCACCAACGGAAAGACGACGACCGCACACCTCGCGCGCGCCGCCGTCGACGGGGCCCTGGGTGCGACCGTCTGCGGCGTCCTCGGCACCGTGGGGCACCGCTTCGGGGCGTGGTCGGTGCCCGCGGAGCATACGACGCCCGAGGCCGACGACATCGCGCGGACGATGGCGGAGATGCGCGCGCGCGGCGCGACGCACGTCGCGATGGAGGTCTCTTCGCACGCGCTGGCGCTTGGCCGCTTGCGCGGCGTGCACGTACGCGTCGCCGCGCTGACGAATCTCACGCAGGACCATCTCGATTTCCACGGGTCGATGCAGGCCTACGGGGAGACCAAGGCGCGCCTCTTCACGGAGCTCGGACCGGGCGCCGCCGTCTTGAACGTGGACGACGCGTTCGGGCGCGACCTCGCCGCGCGCGTCAAGGCCCCGCTCGTGCGAGTCAGCGCGCGCACCGACGCCGACGCCTCGTCCGCCGAGGAATCGCGCCGCGCGACGTGAGCCTCGAGGCCACGCGCACGCGGGCGACGGTCCGCACGCCGACCGGCGACGTGACCCTCGCGTCGCGCCTCGTCGGGGCCCACAACCTCGACAATCTGCTGCTCGCGCTGGGCATCGCGCACGCCCTCGAGCTCAATCTCGAGCGAGCCGCCGACGCCCTCTCCCGCGAGCCGGGCGCGCCCGGTCGCTTCGAGCGCTGCGACGGCGAGGGCGACGACGTGATCGTGCTCGTGGACTACGCGCACACCCCCGACGCCCTCGCGCGGGCGCTCGACGCGGTCCGTGCAGTGACGGCGGGGCGCGTCTGGTGCGTCTTCGGGTGCGGCGGCGACCGTGACGCCTCCAAGCGCGCGCCGATGGGCGAGGCCGCGGCGCGGCGCGCGGACGTGACGGTCGTGACGAGCGACAACCCACGCACCGAGCAAGCCGACGCCATCGCCGCGCAGGTCGCCCTGGGAGCGCGAGCCGCGGGAGTCGAGCCCGTCGTCGAGCTCGACCGCCGCAAGGCCATCGACCTCGCCGTCCGTTCTGCGTCTCGGGGGGACGCCGTCTTGATCGCCGGCAAGGGCCACGAGGACTATCAAATCCTCGGCATGGTCAAGCACCCCTTCGACGACCGGATCGAGGCGCGTCGCGCGCTCGAGGACCGGCGCGTCCAGAGAGGCGCGTGACATGGGCACGCCCCTTCCCGTGAACGCGGCCCCGCTGACGCCGTGGTCCGCCGCAGCGGCCACCGGCGGGCGAGTGGCCCACGTGCGCGGAGAGGGCGCCGCCGCGCGCGGGATCACGAGCGACAGCCGCGCCGTCTCGCGTGGATGCGCGTTCGTCGCCCTGCGCGGCGAGCGCTACGACGGGCACGATTTCGTCGAGCTCGCAATCCGTGATGGGGCCGAGATCGTGGTCGTCGAGAAGGGGCGGGCGGCGAGGGCGATGGCGTCAGGCTCCGCGGACGTCGTCGAGGTCGACGACACGCTCGTCGCCTGGGGCAATCTGGCCCGCGCCCATCTGCGCGCGTGGCGCCGCGGGCGCGTCGACGCCCAGGTCTTCGCGATCACCGGCAGCGCCGGCAAGACGACGACCAAGGAGCTCTGCGCTGCGCTCCTGCAATCGGTCGGGCCCTGCCACGCGACCACGGGGAACCTGAACAACCGCGTCGGAGTCCCGGGGGTCGCCTTCGCCCTCCAGCCTCACCACCGCTTCGCCGTCTTCGAGGTCGGTATGAGCGTCCGCGGCGAGATCGCCGCGCTGGCGCGCATCCTCGAGCCAGACGTCGCGCTCCTCACCAACGTGGGAATCGCGCACGCCGAGGGCGTCGGAGGGACGCGCGCCGACGTCGCTCGCGAGAAGGGCAATCTCTTCGCCGCGCTCGGCGAGCACGCGGTCGCGGTCGCCTGCTTCGACGACGCCGCCGCGACGGGGCAGCTCGCCCGGACCCGCGCGCGCCACGCGCGTACCTTCGGCACGGGCGACGACGCGGACTATCGGCTCATCGAGCGGACCGACGCGGGCGCTTCCGGCGCGCGCGTCCGGATCCGGCGGCGCCGTGAGTTCACCGAGGCCCACGCGTGGCTGCCGTTGCTCGGGGAGGCGGCGGCTCTTGACCTGACCGCGGCTCTCGCCGCCGCGGAGTCGGTAGCCGGCCCGATCGCGGACGACGCGCTCGCCGCGGCGCTCCGCAATCCCCGATTCCGGCGCGGCGCCGCCGCCGGGCGCATGCAGGCGAGGCAACTGGCCGACGGCACCCTCTTGCTCGACGACACGTACAACGCCAACCCGCAGAGCGTCCGCGCCGCGCTCCGCACACTGCGCGAGGTCGCCCAGGGCCGTCGCGCCGTGGTGGTCCTCGGCGAGATGCGTGAGCTCGGCCCCACCGCGTCGCAAGAGCACGCGGCGCTGAGCGAGGCAATCGTCGAAGCCGGGGCCCGGCTCGCCGTGAGCTGTGGGGGCCTCGCCGACCTCGCCGTCGAGGGCGCCGGGCGGGGCGGCGCGAGCGCCGTCTGCGCTCCGAGCGTGGAAGGAGCCGTGGCGGTCGCGGTCGAGCGCGTCGAGCCCGGCGACGTCGTCCTCGTGAAGGCGTCGCGAAGCGTGGGCGCCGAGCGGGTGGTCGAGGCGCTCGCGCGCGCGCGCGGCGGTGAGGTCGACCCGGTCGGTCCGCCGTCGTCCCGGCCCTCGGGGGGGCCCCCGTCGCCGTCGTCCCGGCCCTCGGGGGGGCCCCCGTCGCCCTCGTCCTCGCGCCCGGGGGGCCGCTAGATGCTCTACGAGCTGCTCTTTCCCCTGCGGCACGCGGCCGACTGGCTCGGCTTCCTCAACGTCCTCCGGTACCTGCCGTTTCGCGCGATCGCCGCGACCGTGACGGCGATGCTCCTGGCTTTCCTTCTCGCGCCCTGGTTCATTCGCGAGCTCCAGCGCAAGCAAATCGGCCAGGTCGTCCGCGCCGACGGACCCGAGACCCACAAGATCAAGAGCGGCACCCCGACGATGGGCGGCGCGCTCATCCTGCTCAG
>CAVXOZ010000012.1:0-274944 GCA_963763505.1 uncultured delta proteobacterium
TCGCCCTGCCGGGTCTCCTCGGCGAGTCCGACGAGTGGGTCTGGCGAGACGAGTTCGACGAGGTGACCGACGTGAAGCGCTTCGAACACGCCACCGTGATGCGCGACGAGGTCGTCCGGGCGATCGCGCCGCGCCCCGGCGGCGTCTACGTCGACGCCACGCTCGGGGGGGGTGGCCACGTCGTCGCCCTCCTCGAAGCCGAGCCGAGGGCCCGGATCGTCGCCTTCAATCGCGATCCCGTCGCAATCGAGGCGGCCCGCGAGCGCCTGGCCCCGGTCGCCGATCGCGTGACCCTCGTGCAGGCCGCCTTCTCGAGCATCCGCGCGCAGCTCGACCACCTGGCGATCGACCGCGTCGACGGCGTCGTGGCGGACCTGGGCGTGAGTTCGCCGCAGCTCGACGACCCCGAACGCGGCATGAGCTTCCGGCGCGAGGGCCCGATCGACATGCGCATGGACCGCGAGGACGGCGAGACGGCCCTGGAGCTCATCGGGCGCCTGTCGGACGACGAGCTCGCGAACGTAATTTACGATTACGGCGACGAGCGTCGGTCTCGCAGGATCGCCAGGAGCATCAAGAAGGCCCTCGCCGCCGGCGAGCTCCTGACGACCCTCGATCTGCGCCGGGCCATCGTGCGCGCCGTCGGGCCGGCGCGCGTCGGCGGCATCGATCCCGCGACGCGCAGCTTTCAGGCCCTTCGAATCGCCGTCAATCGCGAGCTCGACGAGCTGACCGAGCTTCTCACGGCGCTACCCGAAGTGATCGGCCCCGGCGGCGTCGCTGCGGTGTTGTCGTTTCAGTCGCTCGAGGACCGCCTCGTCAAGCGCGCGTTCGCGCTTCCGCCCTGGACGCCGCTGACCCGGAAGCCGCAGGCGCCGACCGACGACGAGTGCAGCGTGAACGCCCGCGCCCGGAGCGCGAAGCTGCGGGCTGCCCGCCGCGAGGTCGACGCGGGAGAGAGCGAATGAGGAGCGTCCGTCCGGCGTTCCTCCCGCTGTGGACCCTCGCCGTCGCAGCCACCGTCAGCGCGTTCGTCGTGCACCTGGCGCTGCGTGGGCGGACCGTGCAGCTCGGCTACGACCTCGGCCGCGCGCGCCAGGAGCAGGCCCACCTGCGCGAGGTCCATCGAGTGCTCGAGCTCGAGGCGTCGAGCTACAAGACGCCCGAGCGCGTCGAGATCGTCGCGCGCTCGCTGCTCGGGATGGAACCGCCTCCGCCCGAGCGGATTGTCGCCATCCCGGCCGTGCCGGCGCAGGCCGCGGGCGACGACACGGCCGCGTCCCCGGTCCTCGGACTCAACGGCGCACCGCCGCCTGCGCGCGGGGGGCTCCCGTGAGAAACCTCGATCCGCGGCGCGCCCGGTGGATCCGCGCGCGGATGGGGGTCCTCTGCGGCGTCATGGGGCTCGCGCTGGGCGGCATCGTCTCGAGCGCCTGGCGCGTCCAGGTCGAAGACGGACCGGAGTGGCGCGACATGGCCGAGAAGCAGAGGCAGCGCCGCCTGCACATCGAGCCCAAGCGCGGCACCATCTACGACCGAAACGGGGCCTCTCTCGCGGTGAGCATCGAGGTCCCGAGCGTCAGCGCCGACGCCGCCGAGCTGCTCCGAGGCGTGGACGGCGAAGCCGCGCAGGAAGCGACGCTGCGCGACGCCTCCGCGCGGATCGGCAAGGCGCTCTCCCTCGACGCGGCCGACGTCTACGCCAAGCTCGCTTCGCGCCGTCGCTTCGCGTGGATCAAGCGACGCATCAGCGGCGACGAGGCCGAGGCGGTCCGCGACCTCGGCGATCCGAAGCGGCAGGCGCACCCCGTTCACGGCTTGACGATCGAAGGCGAGGGCCACCGCTACTACCCGGGTCGCGAGCTCGCCGGGCCGCTGCTGGGTTTCGTGGCGCCCGATGCGCAAGGCAAGGACGGGCTCGAGCTCTCGCTCGACGAGGACCTGCGTGGCAAGGTCGAGGAGATGCACGGCCTGCGCGACCGGAGTGGCCGGCTCATCTTCGAGGGCGGCGGCGAGGGCCAGGCCCTGCAAGGCGACGACATCGTCCTCTCGATCGACGAAGGGATCCAGCACGTCGCCGAGCGCGAGATCGAAGCGGCGATGCACACCTACGAGACCAAGGGCGGCTCCCTCGTGGTGGTCGATCCGTTCTCGGGAGAGATCCTCGCTCTCGCAAGCGTCCCTGGGTATAACCCGAACGACTACACCGAGAGCGCGGCCGACGACCGGCGCGATCGAACGGTGACCGATCGCTTCGAGCCGGGCTCGGTCATGAAGCCGTTCCTGATGGCGGGGGCGCTCGCCGCCGGGACGCTCAAGCCCACCGACTCGATCAACTGCGAGCACGGCGTCTACCAGATTGGCGGCGTGACCATCCACGACACCCACCTGAACGACACCCTCACGCCGACGCAGGTCCTCGCGAAGAGCTCGAACATCGGCGCCCTCAAGATCGGGCTCGAGCTCGGCGAGCCGGCGCTTTACGCGACGTACCGTCGCTTCGGGTTCGGCGAGCCCACGGGCATCACGCTGCCCGGCGAGGCGTCCGGCGTGCTCCGACCGAAGGGACGCGCCTGGTACGACGCCGAGACGGCGAGCGCGAGCTTCGGTCAGGGGATCAGCGTGTCGACGCTCCAGCTCGCCATGGCGATGAGCGCCATCGCCAACGGGGGCCGCCTGCTCGAGCCGATCCTCGTCAAGAAGGTCACCGACGGCCGCGGGGAGACGATCCGTGAATCGAGCGTCCACGTGCGCCGCGAAGCGATACCTCCGGGGGTCGCGCGGACCGTCGCCGAGATGCTGACCGCGGTGACCGAGGACGGCGGGACCGCCGTCGAGGCGGCGATCCCCGGCTATCGCGTCGCGGGCAAGACGTCGACGGCCCAGAAGGTCGATCCCACCACGGGCAAGTACTCCACCGAAAAGTACACGGCCGTGTTCGTCGGCTTCGTACCGGTCGAGCACCCGCGGCTCGTCGTCGCCGTCGTGCTCGACGAGCCCATGATCGGGCACTACGGAGGCGACCTCGCCGGGCCGGTGTTCCGTCGCGTGGCGGAGGCGAGCTTGCGCTACCTCGGAGTCACGCCTTCTGCGGGCGCGGCCAAGATCGCGTCGGTCAAGCGGGAGGGCGACCCGGCCGACGCCACGCTCGCGGCGATGAAGACGTCGCCGCCGGTGCCCGCGCCCGCGGCGAGCGCCGTCGAGGGTCCGGCGGCGCCCGGCGGAATCCGCGTCCCCGACGCGACCGGGCTGCCGGCGCACGACGTGGTCGTCGCCCTCAGCAAGGCCGGGTTCGTGCCGCAGATCGAGGGCTGGGGTCGCGCGGTCCGGCAGACCCCGGCGCCCGGGACTCCCGCTCCGCGAGGGAGCGCCGTGCGGGTGGTGTTCGAGCCTGCGTCATGAGCGACGACGCGAAGCCGGCGCGTCCGCGCGGGTCGTGGCCCGGTCCGGCGCCCGGCGGGCTGGCGCTCGACGAGCTCTCGCGCGAGCTGCCGATGCACGCCGACGTGGTGGGCGACGCCGCCGTGCGCGTCCGGGGCGTGCGCCACGATTCGAGGGCCGTCGAGCCGGGGGACCTCTTCGTCGCGAGGCGCGGCGAGAAGGTCGACGGGGCTCGCTTCGTGCGCGACGCGATCGAGCGCGGCGCGACCGCGGTGATGGCGGCCCGGGGCGCGGTCGATGCGCAGGCGTCGCGCGTGCCCCTCCTGCTGGTCGACGATCCCGCGGCGGCCCTGGGGTTCGCGTCCTCCGCGGTGTACGGGCACCCCTCGTTCTCCCTCGAGGTCGTCGGCATCACGGGCACCAACGGAAAGACGACGACCGCACACCTCGCGCGCGCCGCCGTCGACGGGGCCCTGGGTGCGACCGTCTGCGGCGTCCTCGGCACCGTGGGGCACCGCTTCGGGGCGTGGTCGGTGCCCGCGGAGCATACGACGCCCGAGGCCGACGACATCGCGCGGACGATGGCGGAGATGCGCGCGCGCGGCGCGACGCACGTCGCGATGGAGGTCTCTTCGCACGCGCTGGCGCTTGGCCGCTTGCGCGGCGTGCACGTACGCGTCGCCGCGCTGACGAATCTCACGCAGGACCATCTCGATTTCCACGGGTCGATGCAGGCCTACGGGGAGACCAAGGCGCGCCTCTTCACGGAGCTCGGACCGGGCGCCGCCGTCTTGAACGTGGACGACGCGTTCGGGCGCGACCTCGCCGCGCGCGTCAAGGCCCCGCTCGTGCGAGTCAGCGCGCGCACCGACGCCGACGCCTCGTCCGCCGAGATCGCGCCGCGCGACGTGAGCCTCGAGGCCACGCGCACGCGGGCGACGGTCCGCACGCCGACCGGCGACGTGACCCTCGCGTCGCGCCTCGTCGGGGCCCACAACCTCGACAATCTGCTGCTCGCGCTGGGCATCGCGCACGCCCTCGAGCTCGATCTCGAGCGAGCCGCCGACGCCCTCTCCCGCGAGCCGGGCGCGCCCGGTCGCTTCGAGCGCTGCGACGGCGAGGGCGACGACGTGATCGTGCTCGTGGACTACGCGCACACCCCCGACGCCCTCGCGCGGGCGCTCGACGCGGTCCGTGCAGTGACGGCGGGGCGCGTCTGGTGCGTCTTCGGGTGCGGCGGCGACCGTGACGCCTCCAAGCGCGCGCCGATGGGCGAGGCCGCGGCGCGGCGCGCGGACGTGACGGTCGTGACGAGCGACAACCCACGCACCGAGCAAGCCGACGCCATCGCCGCGCAGGTCGCCCTGGGAGCGCGAGCCGCGGGAGTCGAGCCCGTCGTCGAGCTCGACCGCCGCAAGGCCATCGACCTCGCCGTCCGTTCTGCGTCTCGGGGGGACGCCGTCTTGATCGCCGGCAAGGGCCACGAGGACTATCAGATCCTCGGCATGGTCAAGCACCCCTTCGACGACCGGATCGAGGCGCGTCGCGCGCTCGAGGACCGGCGCGTCCAGAGAGGCGCGTGACATGGGCACGCCCCTTCCCGTGAACGCGGCCCCGCTGACGCCGTGGTCCGCCGCAGCGGCCACCGGCGGGCGAGTGGCCCACGTGCGCGGAGAGGGCGCCGCCGCGCGCGGGATCACGAGCGACAGCCGCGCCGTCTCGCGTGGATGCGCGTTCGTCGCCCTGCGCGGCGAGCGCTACGACGGGCACGATTTCGTCGAGCTCGCGATCCGTGATGGGGCCGAGATCGTGGTCGTCGAGAAGGGGCGGGCGGCGAGGGCGATGGCGTCAGGCTCCGCGGACGTCGTCGAGGTCGACGACACGCTCGTCGCCTGGGGCGATCTGGCCCGCGCCCATCTGCGCGCGTGGCGCCGCGGGCGCGTCGACGCCCAGGTCTTCGCGATCACCGGCAGCGCCGGCAAGACGACGACCAAGGAGCTCTGCGCTGCGCTCCTGCAATCGGTCGGGCCCTGCCACGCGACCACGGGGAACCTGAACAACCGCGTCGGAGTCCCGGGGGTCGCCTTCGCCCTCCAGCCTCACCACCGCTTCGCCGTCTTCGAGGTCGGTATGAGCGTCCGCGGCGAGATCGCCGCGCTGGCGCGCATCCTCGAGCCAGACGTCGCGCTCCTCACCAACGTGGGAATCGCGCACGCCGAGGGCGTCGGAGGGACGCGCGCCGACGTCGCTCGCGAGAAGGGCAATCTCTTCGCCGCGCTCGGCGAGCACGCGGTCGCGGTCGCCTGCTTCGACGACGCCGCCGCGACGGGGCAGCTCGCCCGGACCCGCGCGCGCCACGCGCGTACCTTCGGCACGGGCGACGACGCGGACTATCGGCTCATCGAGCGGACCGACGCGGGCGCTTCCGGCGCGCGCGTCCGGATCCGGCGGCGCCGTGAGTTCACCGAGGCCCACGCGTGGCTGCCGTTGCTCGGGGAGGCGGCGGCTCTTGACCTGACCGCGGCTCTCGCCGCCGCGGAGTCGGTAGCCGGCCCGATCGCGGACGACGCGCTCGCCGCGGCGCTCCGCGATCCCCGATTCCGGCGCGGCGCCGCCGCCGGGCGCATGCAGGCGAGGCAACTGGCCGACGGCACCCTCTTGCTCGACGACACGTACAACGCCAACCCGCAGAGCGTCCGCGCCGCGCTCCGCACACTGCGCGAGGTCGCCCAGGGCCGTCGCGCCGTGGTGGTCCTCGGCGAGATGCGTGAGCTCGGCCCCACCGCGTCGCAAGAGCACGCGGCGCTGAGCGAGGCGATCGTCGAAGCCGGGGCCCGGCTCGCCGTGAGCTGTGGGGGCCTCGCCGACCTCGCCGTCGAGGGCGCCGGGCGGGGCGGCGCGAGCGCCGTCTGCGCTCCGAGCGTGGAAGGAGCCGTGGCGGTCGCGGTCGAGCGCGTCGAGCCCGGCGACGTCGTCCTCGTGAAGGCGTCGCGAAGCGTGGGCGCCGAGCGGGTGGTCGAGGCGCTCGCGCGCGCGCGCGGCGGTGAGGTCGACCCGGTCGGTCCGCCGTCGTCCCGGCCCTCGGGGGGGCCCCCGTCGCCGTCGTCCCGGCCCTCGGGGGGGCCCCCGTCGCCCTCGTCCTCGCGCCCGGGGGGCCGCTAGATGCTCTACGAGCTGCTCTTTCCCCTGCGGCACGCGGCCGACTGGCTCGGCTTCCTCAACGTCCTCCGGTACCTGCCGTTTCGCGCGATCGCCGCGACCGTGACGGCGATGCTCCTGGCTTTCCTTCTCGCGCCCTGGTTCATTCGCGAGCTCCAGCGCAAGCAGATCGGCCAGGTCGTCCGCGCCGACGGACCCGAGACCCACAAGATCAAGAGCGGCACCCCGACGATGGGCGGCGCGCTCATCCTGCTCAGCGTCCTCTTGCCCACGATCCTGTGGTGCGACCCGCGCAACGTGTTCGTGTGGGCGACCACGGCCGTGACGGCCGGCTACGGCGTCATCGGCTATCTCGACGACTACCTCAAGATCAAGGGCAAGAACTCGCGCGGCGTTCCGGGCCGCTACAAGCTCCTCGGCCAGTTCGCGATCGGCGGCGCGGTCCTCTCGTACGCGTTTCTCGCAAGGGACCATCTGCCCGCGGACTGGTGGGACATCCGTTTCGACCTCGGCGTGCCCTTCCTGGCGTTCTCGAAGCACCCGATCGTCTTGCCCGCCTGGCTCTACATGCCGTTCGCGGTCACGGTCGTCGTCTGGACGTCGAACGCGGTCAACCTCACCGACGGCCTCGATGGGCTCGCGATCGGCCCGGTCATGATCAACGCGGGCACGTACCTGGTCTGGGCCTACCTCGCCGGGGCCACGTTCGGCATCGCCCACGTCGCGCAGCGGTTCGTCGTCGCCCGCTATCTCGACATCCCGTTTATCGCGAGCGCGGGCGAGCTCTCGATCTATTGCGGGGCCATGGTCGGGGCCGGGATCGGCTTTCTCTGGTACAACACCTACCCGGCGCAGGTCTTCATGGGAGACGTCGGGTCGCTCGCCCTCGGCGGCGGCCTCGGCATGTGCGCGGTCTTCACCAAGAACGAGCTCCTCTCGACCATCCTGGGGGGGGTCTTCTTCCTCGAGGCGGTCAGCGTCGTGGTCCAGGTCGTCAGCTTCCGCCTGACCGGTCGCCGAATTTTCCTCATGGCGCCGATTCACCACCACTTCGAAAAGAAGGGGTGGGCCGAGCCCAAGATCATCGTCCGTTTCTGGATCATCTCCATTCTCTTGGCACTCGTCAGCCTTTCGAGCTTGAAGTTGCGTTGAGGCCGATCCGTGTCCGAGCTTTCCGGTAAACGCGTGGTGGTCGTCGGGCTTGGTGCCAGCGGCGTTGCCGCGGCGCGTCTTTGCCTGCGCCTCGGGGCCCGCGTCACGGCCAACGACGGCAAGCCCGTCGGCTCGCTCTCGGCGGACGCCCGCGCGCTCGGAGGTCAGGGCGCGACCGTGGTCGCCGGCGGGCACGCGGCCGCCCGGATGGACGAAGCCGACGTCATCGTGGTCTCGCCGGGGGTCCCCCCGCTGCCGGAGATCGAGGCGGCCCACCGCGCCGGGATCCCGGTCTGGGGCGAGGTCGAGCTCGCCGTTCGATCCATGACCTACCCGGCCCCCGTCGTCGCCGTCGGCGGCACGAACGGCAAGAGCACGACGACGTCCCTGGTGGGCGCGCTTCTCGAGGCGGGCGGCCGGCGCACGTTCGTCGGCGGCAACCTCGGAGAGCCGCTCGCCGAGCGCGCCAGCGAGCGCTTCGACGTCGTGGTCCTCGAGGTGTCGAGCTTCCAGATGGAGCGCGTCGACCGCTTTCGCCCGCGTGTCGCGGCGCTGCTCAACGTCACCGACGATCACCTCGATCGGTACCCGAGCTTCGACGACTACGCCCGCGCCAAGGGCAACGCGTTCCGCAATCAGACCGCCGACGACTGGGCCGTCGTGCCCGCCGGCGATCCGACGTGCGCTCGCGAGGCGGGGCGGGGAGGGGGTCGCCAGGTCACGTTCGGACCCGGCGGCACCGTCGACGTCACGCCGGACGCGGTCGTCGATTGGCGTTCCGGCGAGCGGTTCGCGCGCGCCGACATGGCGCTCACCGGCGGGCACAACGCGCTCAACGTGGCCGCGGCGATCGCGTGCGTCACCCCGCTGGGGGTCGACGCGCCGACCCTTCGCCGGGTGCTGAGGGAGTTCAGGGGCCTGCCGCACCGGACGGCGCTGGTCGCCGAGATAGGCCGCGTGCGCTTCTACGACGACTCGAAGGGCACGAACGTCGGGGCGGCGGTGACGGCCCTCGAGGGGCTCCTCGAGCCCGCGGCGGTGCTCATCGCGGGCGGACGCGACAAGGGCGGCAGCTACGCCCCCCTCGCGGGCGCCCTGGCCCGCAAGGGCCGCGCGGCGGTTCTCCTGGGCGAGTCGGCGGACGCCATCGCCCGCGCGATCGGCGACAACGTCCCGGTGCGACGCGCAGGCACGATGGACGAGGCCGTGCGCATCGCCGCGTCGCTCGCCGCCCCGGGCGACGCCGTGCTCCTGTCGCCGGCCTGTTCGAGCTTCGACATGTTCCGCGACTACAAGCATCGCGGCGACGAGTTCGTCCGCGCCGTCCATTCTCTGGATGCGGCGCACCGCGGAGAGGACGGCGCGCGATGATCGGCAGTCTGCGCAACGTCCGGCGGACCGTCGAGCTGCAGCTCGCGGCCCCCCTCGACGCCAAGCCGAGCGCCGCGGGAGCCTCCCGCCCGGTCGACGCCGTGCTCGCGGCCACCGTCGTGACCCTGATCGGATTTGGAGTCGTGATGGTCTACAGCGCGAGCGCCGTGCAGGCGACCGTGCAGTACCACGACCCCCAGTTTTTCCTGAAGCGTCAGGTTGCCTACGCGGTTTCGGCCCTCGTCGTCCTCTGGGCGGCGAGCCGCATCGATTACCACCGCCTCTACCGACTGACGTACCCGGTCCTGGCCGTCGTCGGCGTCTTGCTCGTGCTGTGCGTCGTGGGCTTCGGGCACTCGGGCGGGGGCGCGGCCCGCTGGCTCTCGATCGGGCCCGTCCACGTTCAACCCGCCGAGATGGCCAAGCTGGCGCTCGTCATCTGGCTTGCGTACTCGCTCGCGAAGAAGGCCGAGAGGGTCAAGACCTTCACCGTCGGGTTTCTCCCGCACCTCATCGTCGCCGGCGTCTACATGCTGCTCTGCCTCAAGCAGCCCGACTTCGGGAGCGCCGTCGTCTTGCTCCTCCTGACGTTCACGATGCTGTTTCTCGCCGGCGCGAAGGTGGGCTACATCCTCGGCGCTTCGATCCTCGGCGCGGGCTTCGGCGCCGCGGCCATTCGCTTCCGCGAGTACCGCTACGAGCGCTACCTCGCGTGGCTGCACATGGACCAGCACCGCCAGGACCTGGCCTACCAGCCGTTTCAGAGCGTCATGTCCTTCGGCTCCGGAGGACCGGTGGGGCTCGGCCTCGGCCGCGGCCTCCAGACGCTCTACCTGCCCGAGGCCCACACCGACTTCGTCGCGGCGATCGTGGGCGAGGAGCTCGGCTTCCTCGGGGTCGCGACCCTCTGCGCCGCGTACCTGTTGCTCGTCGCGCGCGGCGTGCGCGCCGCGCTGCGCGCGCCGGACGACTTCGGCGCGTTCCTGGCGTTCGGGCTCTCGACCATGTTCGGAGTCCAGGCCCTCGTGAACCTGGCCGTCGCCCTCGCGATCCTGCCCACCAAGGGGCTGACCCTTCCCTTCGTGAGCTTCGGGGGGTCGTCGCTGCTGGTCAACGCGGCCGCGGCCGGCATCCTCCTCAGCATCTCGCGTCACGCGAGCGCGGACGAGCGTCCGCAGGCGCAGGGCTCCGCGGCGGCCGAAGCGCTGGAGGACACGCAGACCCTCGAAGACGGGCTGGCCACGGAGGCCGACGCGGGCTCGGGCGAGGCGGGCGTCGTCCGCGACTTCGAAGGGTCGTCCACGTGAGCCGGCCCACCTTGCTCATCGCGGGCGGCGGCACCGGGGGGCACGTCTTCCCGGCCGTGGCCGTCGCCGAGGCGGTCCAGGCGCTCGCCGACGTCGACGTCGTCTTCGTCGGGACCGATCGGGGGGTCGAGGCGCGCGTCGTCCCGGCCGGGGGCTGGCGGCTCGAGCGGATCGAGGTCGAACCGATGAAGGGTGGCGGCGCGGTGCGAGCCATCCGCGGCGCCATCGTCGCCATGCGCGCGACGCTGCGCGCGGCCGGGATCGTTCGCAGGCTCCGCCCACGCGCCGCCCTCAGCGTCGGCGGGTACGCGTCCGGTCCGGCCACGCTCGCGGCCGCCCTCCTCGGGGTGCCGGTGGCCGTGCTCGAGCCCAACAGCACCGTCGGGCTCGCGAATCGTCTCCTCGCGCCGTTCGCGAGGCGCGCCTTTCTCGCGTGGGAAGAGGCGAGTCCGAGCTTCCGCGGGAGCGCGATCCGGCAGTACGGAGTCCCGCTCCGGGCGGGCTTCTCGCCGCGCCCGTCGTCGAGGCGCGGCGCAGCCGTTCGGGTCCTCGTCATGGGAGGCAGCCAGGGCGCGGCCGTCCTCAACGAGCGCCTCCCGGAGGCCCTCGGGCGCCTCGCGCTCGAGGGTCGCTCGAATCGACGTGCTTCACCAGACGGGGCGCGATCGCGACGGGCCCGTTCGGGACGCGTACGCGCGCGCGAAGGTCGAGCGCGCGCGTGTGGTCCCGTTCATCGACGACGTGGCCCAGGCGATCGCAGACGCCGATCTGGTGGTCGCCCGGGCCGGCGCGGGGACGATTGCCGAGATCACGGCCATCGGCCGCGCTTCGCTGCTCGTGCCCTTTCCGCACGCAGCCGACGATCACCAGGCGCGGAACGCGGAGGCGCTGGCGCTCGCGGGCGCCTCGGTTTGCGTTCTGCAGGAGCGGGCCGACGCGGCGCTCCTGGCCAGCGAGATCGGCCGCCTCCTCGCCGACGACGTGGCCCGTCGCGCCATGGCCGAGCGGGCTCGCGCGCGCGGTCGACCCGACGCCGCGCGTCGCGTCGCGAAGGACCTCCTCGCGCTCGGCGCCATCGGCGAGCGTGCGCCGCGCGAACCCCCCCGGCTCCGCAGCGGCAACGGGGGCCGAAGCTGATGTTTCGCGGCCGCGTGCGCCACGTCCACTTCGTCGGGATCGGCGGGATCGGCATGAGCGGTCTCGCCGAGGTCCTCTGCACCCTCGAGTTCGAGGTGAGCGGCTCCGACCTCAGGCCGAACGAGAACACGCGCCGCCTCGAAGCGCTCGGGGTCCGCGTCTTCTTCGGCCACGCCGCCGACAACGTGGGCGGCGCCGATGTCGTCGTGTACTCGAGCGCAATCAGTCAGCACAACCCCGAGGTCGTGAGGGCGCGCGAGCTCGAGATCCCCATCATTCCGCGCGCCGAGATGCTCGCCGAGCTGATGCGAACACGCTACGCGGTCACGATCGCGGGCTCGCACGGGAAGACGACGACGACCTCGCTGGTCGCCACCGTCCTTCGGGCGGCGGGGCTCGACCCGACGGTCGTAGTCGGGGGCAAGGTGAACGCGCTCGGAACGAACGCGCGACACGGCGAGGGCGATCTGTTCGTAGCCGAGGCCGACGAGAGCGACGGGTCGTTTCTCAAGCTGACGCCGACGATCGCGGTCGTCACGAACATCGACGCGGAGCACCTCGATCACTACGGCACGCACGACGCCGTGAAGGCCGCGTTCGTCGCGCACGCGAACCGCGTCCCCTTCTACGGGCTGTGCGTCTTGTGCATCGACCACCCGAGCGTCCAGGAGATCCTCCCGCGCGTCGAGCGGCGGCACGTCACGTACGGCGTCTCCCGGCAGGCGGTGTACCGGGCGAAGAACCTGCGCTTCGAGGGGCTCGCGACGCATTTCGACGCGTATCGCAGGAGCGAGTCGCTCGGCACGTTCGTCGTCCACATGCCGGGCGCCCACAACGTCCTCAACGCGCTCGCGGTGGTCGCCGTCGCCGACGAACTCGAGGTGCCGCTCGACGTGACGCGAGAGGCGATGGCGAGCTTCCACGGGGTCCAGCGCCGCTTCACCGTCCTGGGTCAGCCGGCGTACGCGAAGGGCGGCCGCACGGGCGACGTGATGATCGTCGACGATTACGGCCATCACCCCGCCGAGATCGAGGCGACGCTCGACGCCGCCCAGCGCGGCTTCGATCGACGCGTCGTCGTCGCGTTCCAGCCCCACCGCTACACCCGGACGAAGCTCCTCTTCGACGAGTTCACGCGCGCGTTCAACAAGGCCGATCTCGTGCTCGTGACGGACGTGTACCCCGCAGGCGAGAAGCCGATCGAGGGGGCGTCCGGCGAGGAACTGGCGGAAGCGATCCGCGCGCACGGCCACCGCGCGGTGTCGTTCGTGGGGGACAAGAAGCAGGTCGCCTCGGCGCTGGCGGAGGTCGTCGAGCCGGGCGATCTCGTGATCGCTCTGGGCGCGGGGGACATCAACGCGAGCGCGCGCGAGCTCCTCGCCCTCCTGTCGCAGGGAGAACCCCGATGACCCCGGGCCGTCTCTCGCGGGGGGCGCCCCGATGACCCCGGGCAACCGCCGTGTCCCCGGCTCCTCGCGCCCGGACATCGACCCGGGTTTCCGCGCCTCGGCGGGCCCCGCCCGGCCCGCACCGGCCGGCGCCGCACGTTCCGCGCGCATCCTCGCGGCGCTGCGCACGTTCGCAGGAGTGGCGCTCGTGGCCGGGACGTCCGTCGGCGTTGCCTGGGTCGCGCGCAGGCACGTGATGACGAGCCCGCGCTTCGCGATCGCGGAGATCGCCGTCTCCGGCAACGATCACCGCCCCTCGGACGCCATCGTCGCCGAGAGCGGGCTGCAGATCGGGGCGAACGTGTTCGTCGCCGATCTCGACGCCGCGCAGGCGCACATCCTGGCCGACCCGTGGGTCGCCGACGCTGCGCTGGCGCGGCGGCTGCCCGGCACGATCGTCGTGCGCGTGACCGAACGCCACGCGGCCGCGCTGGTCGCGCTCGGCGACACGTTCTTGACGACCGCCGAGGGCGAGCCCTTCAAGAAGCTCGAGGCCGACGATCCGCCCGAAGAGATAGCGACCCTGCCGCTCGTGACCGGGCTTCGCCCCGAATCGATGACCGAGGATCGCGACGGAACGATGCGGACCATCCGGCGCGCCATCGACCTGGCGGCCGAATTCGAGCGAATGCCGCTCGCGAAGCGCGCGCCCCTCGAGGAGGTCCACGTCGAGGCCGACGGGGTCTTTTCGCTCGTCGTCGGGCGCAGCGCCATCGAGCTCGTCCTCGGGACCCCGCCCTTCCGGCGCAAGCTCGATCAGGCCGCGCGCGTCGTCGCCGAGCTCGACAAGCGCGGGGCCAAGGCCGACGCCATCATGCTCGACAACGACACCCGCCCCGAGCGCGTCGTCGTCCGGATGCGCTAGACGATACCTCGTAAACTTCACACGCGACCTCAAACCGAGGTGCGCGCCCTAGGGGCCCGTGAATCGGTCCGGCGGCTCCAGGGCGCCAACAACTTGGCCACCCGGCGGGGAGCATGCGATTGCCCCATACGATGAGCACTGCAGCTTCGCAGGGCGAGATCGTCGTGGGCCTGGACATCGGCACGACGAAGGTCTGCGCCGTCGTGGCGGAAGTCGACGGCGCCGACGGGATCACGATCCTCGGCGTCGGTACCGTCCCATGCCGGGGCCTTCGCAAGGGGATCGTCGCGAACATCGACTGGACCGTGCGCTCGATCAAGGACGCGATCGAGAGCGCGCAGACGATGGCCGGCGTCGAGATCCGGACGATCTACGCGGGCATCGGGGGGAGCCACATTCGCTCCTCGGCGAGCGATGGCGTCGCGGCCATCGCGGGCGGCGAGGTCACCCGGAGCGACGTCGAGCGCGTGCTGGAAGGCGCGCGGGCGATCCCCGTCGACGCCGACCGCCAGATCTTGCACGTCTTGCCGCGCGAATACATGGTCGACAGTCAAGACGGCATCCGCGATCCCATCGGGATGGCGGGCGTGCGCCTGGGCGTGAAGGTGAACCTCGTCACCGCGGCGACGAGCTGCGTGCAGAACGCCATCCGCTGCGCCGAACGAGGCGGCCTCGCCGTGGCCGACGTCGTGCTGCAGCCGCTCGCCAGCGCCGAGGCGGTCCTCAGCGACGACGAGAAGGAGATCGGCGTCGCCGTGATCGACATCGGCGGCGGCACGACCGACATCCTGCTCTACGTCGACGGCGGGATCGCCCACGCGAGCGTCATCCCCGTCGGGGGCAACAACATCACGAGCGACATCGCCGCGGGCCTTCGCACCCCGATGGCGGAGGCCGATCGGCTCAAGCGCCTCTCGGGCTGCGCCCTCGGACGAATGGTGGGCGACGACGAGGAGATCGAAGTCCCGGGCGTCGGCGGGCACGTGCCGCGCAAGACGGCCCGTCGCGTCTTGTCCGACATCATCGAGCCGCGCGTCGAGGAGATCTTCGCCGTCGTTCGCAAGCGGATCGAGGACACGGGGATGCTCGAGCAGCTCAGCGCCGGCGTCGTGCTCACCGGGGGCGCGGTGCTCTTGCAGGGGATGTGCGAGTTCGCCGAAGAGATCCTCGGCATGCCCGTGCGAATGGGCATGCCGACGGGCATCAAGGGGATCACGCAGCTCGTTCACGGGCCCGAGTACGCCGCGGGGGTGGGCCTCGTGAAGTACGGCGCCCAGGTCACCTGCGAGCAGAGCCTGCTCGCGGCGCCGGGCGTCGCTTCCGTCCCTCCGCCCGGGCGATCGCGCGCGCCCTCCGCGTCGGAGATCATCGAGGCGCAGAAGTCCGGGTTCTGGGAGTGGATCAAGGCGGCGTTCTAGTCCGCATGCTCGAACGAAGTGAGAGAGCGGACTGAAACTCGACAAGTGCGCCCTTCTCCTACGAATCGCAGAAGAGAATTTGGTCAATGATCGTGCGGTGTCTTAGAGACCGGTAAATCGACGGGAGGATGACGGCGATGAGTTTCTCGATTGAGTTCGCGGAAGAGACCCAGGCCTACGAGGCGCGGATCAAGGTGATCGGCGTGGGTGGCTCCGGCGGCAACGCCGTCAATACGATGATCAACTTCGGCCTCGAGGGCGTCGAGTTCATCGTGGTCAACACCGACGCCCAGGCGCTCAACGCCAGCGCGGCGCCGACCAAGCTCCCGATCGGTTCGAACATCACGCGCGGCCTGGGCGCAGGCGCGGACCCGGAGAAGGGCCGCAAGGCGGCGCTCGAGGACGTTCAGCGCATCAAGGAGCTCATCGGCGGCGCCGACATGGTCTTCGTCACGGCGGGCATGGGGGGCGGCACCGGGACGGGCGCGGCCCCGATCATCGCGCAGATCGCGCGCGAAGAGGGCGCCCTCACCGTCGGCGTCGTGACCAAGCCGTTCCTCTTCGAGGGGCGCCAGCGGGCACGGCGCGCGGAGCTCGGCCTCGCGATGCTCGGCGAGCACGTCGACACGCTCATCACGATCCCGAACCAGAAGCTCGTTCTCCTCGGCGACGACGACCTCACGTTCATCGACGCGTGCCGCAAGGCCGACGAGGTCCTCTACCAGGCCGTCAAGGGCATCAGTGATCTCATCACGCAGAGCGGCATCGTCAACGTCGACTTCGCCGACGTGAAGACCGTCATGAGCCACATGGGCCGCGCGCTCATGGGCACGGGCGTCGCCAAGGGTCAGAACCGGGCGCGGCTCGCCGCCGAGATGGCCGTCACGTCCCCGCTCCTCGACGACATCAGCGTCGAAGGCGCGACCGGGGTGCTCATCAACATCGTGGGCGGTCCCGACCTCAAGATGAGGGAGATCCAGGAGGCCGCGAGCCTCGTTCAGGAGCAGGCGCACGAAGACGCGAACATCATCTTCGGCGCGAGCATCGACGAGACCCTCGGCGAGAACGTGAAGGTCACGGTCATCGCGACCGGATTCGACGGCGAGAGCGACGCCGTCGCGGAGACCACGGCCACGCGCGCGTCGGCCGCGCCGCAGACGATCGCCTCTCTGCAAACGCGGTCGGCGCAGGGCCACGCGCCGCCGAGCATGCGTCCGGCCATGGAAGCGGCGATGGCGGCCCGCCGTCCGCCGCCTTCGCAGCCCTTCATGAGGGCCGAGGAGCGCCACGAGTCGCGCGCGCCGTCCAGCGTCCCGGCGCGGTCTGCGCGCGTCGCCTCGGGCCAGGACGTCTTCCCCAGCCTCGATCACGACTGGGACGTACCGGCCTTCCAGCGAAAGCCTCGCTGAAGGGGTAGGCTGGCGCCGTGCTGCCGCGGTCGCTGGCTGGGATGACGGGTGCTGCGGCGATCCTCGCCGCCTGCGCTTCCGTTCTTCCGCGCGCCGAAGTCGATCGCTGCAACCTCGGCCTGGCGGACGGGAACGACGCATTCACGATGCGCCAAGGGCCGGCGTGCGCGTCCCTCGCGCGTCGCTTGGCGGCCGACGAACGGCCGGGGCCGGCGGTCGTCTACGCGCGCAAATCGTGCCAGCTCGAGGACGCGCGCGGCTGCGAGGAGTACCTGAGCCTCGTCCGCGGACAACCGTCGCTGGTGCAGGCCGAGCTGCAGAGCGCGCGCGTCGCGGGCGAAAAGGCGTGCGCCGGAATGGTCGTCGCGTCCGACGGCGTCGACGCGCGGCCGCCGATCTGCGCCAAGACCGCGGAGCTGTATCTCGATCTGGAGCCCCGGAGCCCGACGGACGCGGGCCGCCTCTACGCCCGCGCGTGCGACCTCGGGGACTCCCCGAGCTGCGCCCGCGCAACCTCGCTGGGCGCGACGATCGCGCCGCCCGCGCCCGCGCCCGCGCCCGCGCCCGCGTCCGCGCCCGCGCCCGCGCCCGCGCCCGCGCCCGCGCCCGCGCTCGCGCCCGCGCGTGCCCACGCCCTCGCGCCCGTGTGCCACGATCTGCGCGTGTGCGTCGCGCTCGACGTGAAGCAACGCAACACGAGCGAGGTCCTCGGGACGCTGACCAACCACTGCGATCGCGCCGTGTTCTGCTCGTTCTGCCCGGCCCGGGGCGCCGACGTCGACAAGGGGGCGTGCCACACGACGACGCTCGCCCCGGGCGAGTCGAAATCGGGCCGCGAGGCGGGCCTCTGGTACGACGGGTACACGGCCATCGCGTTCGACTGCTCCGACGCGGCGGACGATCGCAGCTGCACGCCGTAGCTCTACTCATTTCCTCGGCTCGCAAAGCGTCACGTCGGTGAGGGTCCAGGCGGACGACGACCGCTGGAGGCGTCCGCTCGCCACGACCGTTTGACCGTACGCCGGCGCATTGCAGCACATCTCGGACTCGTCCCCTGCGCAGAACAACCCCTCGAGGTTGAGCGGCACGGGCACACCGTCGAGGATGACCGTCCCGGTCGAGCCGTTACAGCACGCGGGCTTTCCGCCGCCCGGCGCGAAGCAGGCCACGAGGGACATGGGGCCCCCTCGGACTCCGAGCGACCCACGCACGCGAACGATTTGACCTTCGTGCGGTCCGGCTGAGCCGGCCAACTCGGACCAGGTGGAGGTGTCGTGCGCGCCCGAGTCTGCGGCCTCCTCGTGTGCGCAACTCGGTAGGGCCGACGGCCGCAGGGTGCAACCGCGACGGATCACACAATCGTCGTCCCCCCAATCGTCCGCGCTCCCACTGATGCCGTACACAGCCACCTCCGACGGCGGGCTGGCGGTCTCGAAGGACACGGCGACGGGCAGATCGGGGGCCTCGGTCGGCGAATAACCTTCGCCCCAACAGACGACCGATCCGTCGGCGTGAATCGCACAGGCGCTTGCGTCTTGGCCGGGACTCACCGCGATCACGTCCGGGCCGTGGGCCACGTGCCAACCCACGATGCGCGCCATCTCCTCCGAGGCCACGACCGTGTTTTGAAATGCCGTCTCGCCGCCTCGCGGACTGGGAATCGCACCGCGGCATCGAATCGCTCCGCCGACATTGAAGCAAACTCCGCGAGGACCGACTTCGAAACGCGCGGGAAATTCGGTGACGCCCGCGATGCGCTCCGGGTGCGCCGGGCACGCGGCGTTCGGCGCCGACGTGGTGCCGTTCAGCGTCGGCCAGGGGACTCGACATGACGGATGAGCGATACAAGACGGCGTTCGACGCGAGCATGCAGGACGTGGAGAAAGTTCAGGTCCAGCTCGCCGAGAAGAAGAAGATCGCGAACACGATGGCCTCGCTCTACGGCGTTGAGGCCCCGTTCACGGATGTCGACGTGCCAGCAGCAAGTGGCGCTGTCATCCGGGCCGATCTGTTTGCGAACTACACCGCCCCCAGCGAGGCGGCCCGAGCGTTCCTGAAGCTTCGTGATGGCGAGAAGGGTTCGGCAACCCTCGACGCCATCTTCGAAGCACTAGAGAGCGGCGGCTTCGTCTTCGGGTCCACGAAAAACGAGGCTAAGGGCGGACTTCGCATCGCGTTGGGCAAGGACAGCCTCGCCCGCAAGCTTCCGAACGGCACCTACGGCCTGTGGGAGTGGTATCCGAACGCGAAGCGAGACCGCGAGAAGAAGAAGACGGCAGGCGGTGCGAGCAACGGCGACAAGGATGACGTTCCCGACGCCCAGTTCGACGAAGTCGTCGACGATGCGAGCACGCCTGTGCCTTCTGATGCGGAGGCGGGGAAAAAATAGACGACCGCCAGGGGCGTTTGCTGCGCCTCTGGCGATCCTGGAAGGCGACCCGCGTTGTGGAACGCTCAAGGTCTTTACATCCCGATTGGGCCCGAGCTTGTACCTCGGTGGGGTTCGACTCCCTCGCCTTCCGCAAGCAATTCTACCTCAATTCCGCTTCCTCTGCTCCTCCGCCAGGATGCTCGCCCGTACCGCCATGACCGGCCCATCCACGGGCGGCACGCCCAGCACGGCCTTGAACTTCCGCCGCGTGCCCTCCGTGCGGAAGCTCCACGCGTAGGCCGTCGTCGCCCCCGACGGATGCCCCGTCAGAGCGAAGACCTTCACTGCGCCCTGCCAGACAATCTCGCCGTTGAACCGCTCGTCCACCTCGACGGTCTCGACGAAGCGAGCCGGTACGCCGTGCATGTGCTCGACGGCCTTCTGCAGCTCGTCGATAGAGACGTCGTCGTCGATCATGGAGGGCATGGCCACAAGTCCCCGCCGTTGCCCTGGGCATCGGTTCGCCATTCGTAACAAGCCTGAGGGGCATCGCCCATCGCTACCCGGACGAAGACGATGATCCGATGCGGCGTGACCGTTGGGTCAGAGACATGGACGGGCGCGTCGTCGCCATGCTTGAGGCGCACCGCTCTTTCGGCATCGCGTTTCACGCGGGGGGCCACCGGTCCGTTCGCCATGCCGTCAGCGTACGCACGCCTATGGCCGACGTCATCTGACGCCGCGCGTCAGCGCCGTTCAAAACCGACCAGTACCCCCATTGGAGCGAGGGGTCCGTCTTCGCGACGGGTGCACCTTCTCGTTGGAGCGACGGGTCCGTCCTCGCGACGGGTGCATCTTCTCATTGGAGCGAGGGGTCCGTCTTCGCGACGGGTGCACCTTCTCGTTGGAGCGAGGGGTCCGTCTTCGCGACGGGTGCACCTTCTCATTGGAGCGAGGGGTCCGTCTTCGCGACGGGTGCACCTTCTCGTTGGAGCGACGGGTCCGTCCTCGCGACGGGTGCACCTTCTCATTGGAGCGAGGGGTCCGTCTTCGCGACGGGTGCACCTTCTCGTTGGAGCGACGGGTCCGTCCTCGCGACGGGTGCACCTTCTCATTGGAGCGACGTGTCCGTCTTCGCGACGGGTGCACCTTCCCATTGGAGCGACGTGTCCGTCTTCGCGACGGGTACATCTTCTCATTGGAGCGACGTGTCCGTCTTCGCGACGGGTACATCTTCTCATTGGAGCGACAGGCCCCTGTTCGCGACGGGTGCGTCTTCTCATTGGAAAGACGGGCCCGTCATCGAGAGGGGCGCGCTCCTCCCGCTGCCGCGCGTATCTCACCGCGAAGAGGCGGACGCGTGCCGGCGTCGGGTGAACCCCTCCCGCGAATGGCGGCCCCCCCTCGACGGCTGCGCCGGCGCCGGCGCGCGGAGGCGCGCGGCGATGCGCTCGACGTGTGCGTCCATGACGCGCGAGGCACCCGCGCCCGCGCCGATAGCTCGTAGGCTTCCCACGCGACCTCGCGCCCGCGCCCGCGCCGATACCTCGTAAGCTTCCCACGCGACCTCAAACCGAGGTACACGCCCTAACCCGCGCCCGCGCCCGCGCCCCGCGGCCCGCGCCCGCGCCCGCGCCCGCGCCCGCGCCCGCGCCCGCGCCCGCGCCCGCGCCCGCGCCCGCGCCCGCGCCCGCGCCCGCGCCCGCGCCCGCGCCCGCGCCCGCGCCCGCGCCCGCGCCCGCGCCCGCGCCCGCGCCCGCGCCCGCGCCCGCGCCCGCGCCCGCGCCCGACCACGGCGGGTCGGTGCATGCATCGGGGCGTGCGGCATACAGCGAATGCTCGCTCGGCATTTCCATCGTGGCACCGAGCGGAGAGCGCCTCAACCCCAAGCCGCCGACCAGGAGGTCGCCGGTGCGGCGCGGCCTGCGGCCGCTTGCAGGGTTGACCCGCTCTCCGCTCGATGCCGTCAGGGCGGTGCCTTCGGAGAGAAGAACAACGAAGGCAAGGAGAGTCCCATGTTGCGAATCTACACAACGGTCATCGAGGTACTCGGGATGCTGCGGCCGGTCGTGGCGCAGATCGAAACGCACGACCGCGACCTGGCGCGACAGCTTCGGCGCGCGGCGGCGAGCGTGGCGCTCAACGTCAGCGAAGGCAGCGGGTCGCGCGGTGGAACGCGGCGCGAGCGCTACCACAACGCGCTAGGTTCGGCGCGAGAGACGGGCGCGTGCCTCGATGTCGCAGAGGCACTCGGCTACCTCGAGCGCGTCGACGCGGTGCTGCGTGATCGTCTCGACTTCGTGCGGGCGACGCTCGTGAAGAACGTCGTCTGAGGGCAGCGGCGCCCGCGCCACGTCGGCGCGGGCGCCACTTCTCTCACGCCGCGACGCGAACCAGCGTGCCGATCACGCGATCGATCCGGTCGGTGAGCGCGTCGGGCATCGTGTTGACGTACCCGAGCGCCTCGCCCACGCGCAGACACGCGAGCGTCTCACGTGCCGACCCGAGCGCCGTTCGGTATCGCGCCGTGCGCATGCGCCCGAACGAACCGCTGCCTTCGGCGACGTTGAGCACCACGCTGCTTGCCGCGCGCCGCAGCTGTCGCGCCAGATCGGGGTCGCGCTTGTCGATGGCCTCGATCGCCCCGCGCATCGCGCGCAACGCTTCGAGCATGTCGTCGTAGATCTTGAGCATCGCCCGTATCTCCTTGTGTGCCCTCGCGGTTCTCGCGAAGGCACCGCCCCGAGGGCATCGAGAAAAGAGCGGGTCAACCCTGCAAGCGGCCGCAGGCCGCGCCGCACCGCCGCCTCCTGGCGGCGGCGTGGGGTTGAGGCGCTCTTTTCTCGGTGCCACGATGGAAATGCCGAGCGAGCCGTAGTTTCGTATCGGGTACCGCTGCATGCCGCGCGCGCCGCTGCATGCCGCGTGTGTCGCTGCATGCTCCTAGGCAACGTGGTTCGCGCCCGCGCCCGCGCCCGCGCCCGCGCCCGCGCCGATACCTCGAAAGCTTCCCACGCGACCTCAAACCGAGGTTCACGCCCTACCCCGCGCCCGCGCCCGCGCCGATACCTCGAAAGCTTCCCACGCGACCTCAAACCGAGGTTCACGCCCTACCCCGCGCCCGCGCCCGCGCCGATACCTCGAAAGCTTCCCACACGACCTCAAACCGAGGTTCACGCCCTACCCCGCGCCCGCGCCGATACCACGTAAAGCTTCCCCCTCGACCTCAAACCGAGGTGCGCGCCCTACCCCGCCCCGTCCCGCTCTACAACCGAACGACGCGCGTCCCCAGGGCTTCCGCCTCGCGGACGACGGTGCTCAACCCTTCCGCCGCCGACGCGTGGAGGAGCTCCGTCGCCGCTCCGATCCACGCGAGCGCCGCGGTGCGGCCGAGCGCGCCGACGAATCGTGCGTCGATGCCGCGCGCTCGCGCGAGGTGCTCGAGGCGCGCGCGCTCCGGGCCGTCGCCGACCACGACGAGAGCGTCGACGGTGCGCGTCCGTGCCACGTGCTCGATCGCGCGGTCGATCCGCTTGCTCGCGACGAGCCTCCCGACGCTCACCGCGGCGCGGGTCGGTCCGAGCTGTCGCCGCAGGCGGTCGATGGCGTCGCGTACGTCCGGCAGCTCGATCAAAGGAGCCGACACACGCGCGATGCGCTCGACCCGCGCGCGAGCCGCGCCGTCGACCGCCAGAAGCAGCTCCTGCAAGAGCGCCTCCGACGCGAACGTCCATGCCGACGCGCGCGACGCGATCGCGCGCGCGACGTGGTTTCGCGCGACCCTGGGCAACGCGGCGAGGAGTCGTACGTCCCCGCCGTGCGAGACCACCTCGAGGCGCCCGCACGCGGCGACCCCGATCGGCCACGCACACGGGACGGCCCAGTGCGCCACGACGAGGTCCGCGTCGAGCCCCGCGACGCGCGTTCGCGCGGAAAGCACCCACCGCGTCGCTTCGAGCGCACGCCCGGGCCGTTCGCGCAGCCGCGCCGCCGTGCCCGGCCAGCCGAACGCGCCTCCCGGTGTCGGCGACACGACCTCCACGTCGTGTCCCTGCCGCTCGAGGTCGCGCGCGGTCGCTCGGACGAAATGGCCGGCGGGATCGTCGTCCGTCTCCGGCCAGCTGGTAGTTACGATCGCGACGCGCACGACGCCAGCCTACAGGCGGCAGCTCGAGGGCAGCGCCTTGGATGCGCATGAGGTGCCTCGGCCGCTCACGGGTGGTAGAAAAAAAGACAACATGCCCAGCCCTGCCCCCGCGGTGACGTTCGGCGGTCGGATCCTCTTTTTGACCGAGGACCCGAGAGTGCTCGAGGCGCAGCTCGCAGGCAAGGACCTCACGGACGACGAAGCCGCGAGCGCCCCGCTGCTCGCCAACATCTCGACCGACGAGATCACCCCAGGCTGGGTTTGCTACTACTACGACGAGACGCTCGGTCGCTATTGCCTCGTCGGCCTGCGCGGCGGCAAGGTCGCCGCGGACGCGGTTCGCGACGGGGGCTTTTCGGTGCTCGTGAGCGGCGCGTCCAAGGGCTGCGGCTCCTCGCGCGAGACGGCGCCTTACAGCGAGCTCGCGGCGGGCGTGAAGCTCGTCGTCGCCACGAGCATCGAGAAGATCTACCGCCAGAACGCGCAGAACATCGGCCTCCTCACGAGCACCGACTTCGGCCTCATCGCGCGAATCCGGCGCGGCGAGGCGATCCCGATCGCGGAGTTCACGCGAGGGCTCGACCCGATCAGCGCGGCGATCGTCGAGCACGGCGGCCTCTTCGCCTACAACAAGGCGCGACTTTCGGGGGAGGTGTCGCCGCCGGCGATCACGACGCCGCCGCGCCCGATGACGCTCTGCGAGAAGATCCTCGCGAGCCACGCGGTCGTCGACGCGCGCTCCGCGGCGATCGGCGTCGCCGCCGTCGAAGCCGGGCGACGCCTTCTTCGCGCGCGCCGACGTGCGCTTCTCCCACGAGTACGTCACGCCGATGGCCGAATCGCTCTTCCGGCTCGGCTTCGGGGCCGACGCCGACGGTGAGCGAGCCGGAGAGCGTCTACGCCTTCCGCGATCACCTGACGTTCCTCGACCTCATCATGCCGAAGGCCCACCGGGACATGGGCCTCGACGTGCAGGCGCGCAAGCTCGCCGACCGTTCAGGACGCCTTCGCGAAGCGCGCCGGGATCAAGCTCTACGGCGAGGTCCTTCGCGACGGAAAGCCCGCAGGCTCGGAGGCCATCTGCCACAACAAGGTCGTCGAGGAGATCGCGCTTCCCGGCCAGGTCGTCGTCGGCACCGACAGCCACACGTGCATGGCGGGCGCGCTCGGGTGCTTCGCCTTCGGCGTCGGCTCGACCGACATGGCCAACGCGTGGGTCACGCGCGACGTGCGCGTCACGCGTCCCCGAGACGGCGCGCTTCGTCCTCCGCGGGAGGCTTCGCGCCGGGCGTGTGCGCGAAGGACGTGATGCTCCACGTGCTCAGCCAGCCGTTCTTCAAGATCGGGCGATGGGATCGGCAAGGTGCTCGAGTTCGCGGGCGACGGGATCGCGCGGCCTGCCCCTCGACGAGCGCGCCACGCTGACGAACATGGCGGTCGAGGCCGGCGGCTTCACCGGGATCATCGAGGCCGACGAGGTCGTCGTCGACGTACCTCGTGGAGCAGCGCGGCGTCGAAGCGGACGACGTGCGACGCCGGATCGTCCGCGCCGATCCGGGCGCCGACGTACTGCGCGACGTTCGAGATCGACCTCGGCGGCCGTCGTGCCGATGGTGGCCACGCCCGGCGATCCGCGCAACGGCGTGCCGCTCGAGCAGCTCGGGCCCGACGTGAAGATCGACATCGCGTACGGCGGCTCGTGCACGGGCGGCAAGAAGGCGGACATGGACATGTACGCGCGCGTCCTCGCCGGCGCGCTGGCCCGCGGCAGAGCGCGTCGCGCCGGGCGTGCACCTCTATCTGCAGTTCGGCTCGCAAGACATCCGCCGCTACGCCGAGGACAAGGGGTACCTCGACGGTCTTCGAGCGCGTGGGCGCAGAGCTCGTCGATCCGTCGTGCGGCGCGTGCATCAAGGCGGGTCCCGGGTCGAGCGACTCGCCGGACCAGGTGACGGTGAGCGCGCAGAACCGCAACTTCCCCGGCCGCAGCGGGCCGGGCAAGGTGTACCTGGCGAGTCCGCTCGTCGTCGCCGCGAGCGCGATTGCCGGGAAGATCGTCAGACCTTCCGAAACTCCTCGATGAACTCCCAGTCCGCGATGATCCCCTTGCGCAGAAGGATCGAGAGGAGCGCCGAGAAGAGCGCCTCCCATCGGGGTTCGGTCCCGAGGATCTCGCTCGCGTCGACCCCGTGGGACACCGCGCGCAGCGCGCTGACCAGATCGCGCGCCGTGAGCTGATCGCTCACCGCCGGCTCGCCAGCAGGGGAGTCGCTCTTCGCGACCGCGTCCGGCCTGGACGGCTGCTTCTTGCCGGGCGCCGGGATCGAGATCGACGTGCCGTCGAGCAGGGTGAGCGAGATCATCCTGGGCCGCATTCGCTTCGGTGCCCGGGCGTCGCCCTCGGGCGATGCGCCGGCCGTGGCCCGGCTCTCGGGCGAGGCCTCCCGCGAGTCGGGCGCCGACGCCATCTTGAGTCTCGCGGGGGGCAGCTCGGCCGCGCGGGGCTCCGTCGGCACCGCCGCGGGCCGATCCGGGGCGGGCGGAGGAGCCGCCCGGGGCCCGAGCTGGGTCGTGGGGCCCGGGCCGGGGGGCGCCGCCGGGGCCAACTGCGTGATTTGCGGCGCCGAGCCGGGGGCGGGGGGCGGCGCGGCCGCTTCGCCCAGGTAGTAGACGCGGATCGCGGCGCGGATGTCGCTCGGGCACGCAATCATCGGCTTCACCGGGAGCGACGCGGCGCGCGCGACGTCCTCGATCGCGGCCTCGTTCGTCGGGTCGTCCATGGCGACGTACAGCGTCTCGCCCTGCTTTCGGACCCGGCGGACGAAGATGGGCACGAGGCAGTACTTCTCCGCGGCCTCGCGCGCGACCAGGTTGAGGAGCGAGCGCGAGAAATCGACGTGATAGAGCGACACCCACGGCACGGTGAGCTGGCGCGAGAGCGTCTGGGTCAGCTGGATTTCGCTGACGAGGCCCAGCTCGATCAAGAGCTGCCCGAGCTTCCGCCCGTCCTTGCGCTGGGCGAAGAGCGCCTGCTCGAGCTGCGACTGCGACAGGACGCCGGCCTCGACAAGCAGCTCGCCGATGCGCTTGGCCACGATGGCCCATCGTACGCCATGGCCGAGGTTCGGCGCCGAAATCTCCGCCCGAGCAGGGTTTTCGCGGCCGCGCCATAGGTATTGTTTCGGGGCGATTGCTTCGCCACGCTGGCACCGCTGGCGTGTTAGCCTGAACCTACCCCGCGCAGCGAAAAGCCATGCGGACTTGTCCCCAGTGCGCAAGCTCCTGCGACGACTCCCACAAGTTCTGTCCGTCGTGCGGCTTCCCGATCGGCAAGGTCGCCGCCAGCGCCGACGATCCGCTCATCGGGCGGTACGCTTCCCGGGCGGCTACCTGATTCTCGAGCTCGTCGGCATCGGGGGCATGGGCCGCGTCTACCGCGCCGAGCAGACGAACCTGGGCCGCACCGTCGCGGTGAAGATCATCCACCCTCACCTGGTCGGCGAGGAGAACGCCGCGGCGCGCTTCATCACCGAGGCGCGCGCCGCGAGCCGCCTGAACCACCCGAACTCGGTCGGCATCATCGACTTCGGCAAGACGCCCGACGGGCAGCTCTACCTCGTCATGGAGTTCCTGCGCGGGCGCGACCTCGCGCGCGTCACGTACGAGGACGGGGCGCTGCCGTTCCGGCGCATCGTCGACGTGCTCCGGCAGACGCTCGCGGCGCTCGCCGAGGCGCACAGCGAGAGCATCATCCACCGCGATCTCAAGCCCGAGAACATCATCCTCGAGCCCGTGCGCTCGGGCGGCGACTTCGTCAAGGTCGTCGACTTCGGCCTGGCCAAGATGCGAGCCGAGACGCAGCAGCCGGGCATCACGAGCCCGGGCATCGTCTGCGGCACGCCCGAGTACATGAGCCCCGAGCAGGCTCGCGGCGATCCGCTCGACGCGCGCAGCGACCTCTACGCCGTCGGCGTCATTCTCTACCAGCTCTGACGGGCCGGCTGCCGTTCGAGGCCGAGTCGCCGACGCAGGTCGTGCTGATGCACCTGACGCAGATCGCCGACCGACCCCGCGAGTGGTCGCGCCCGAACGGCATGATCCCGCAGGCGCTGGTCGACGTGACCCTCAAGGCGCTCGCGAAGGAGCCCCGACCGATCGCTTCCAGGACGCGGACGGTTTTCGGCGGAGCTCTCTCGCGCGCTCATCCTGTCCGAGGACCGGGCGAGCGGCGCCAGCGTGCCCGCGCGGGCCGCGCGGTGTCCGACGTGCGGCGCGCTCAACCCGGCCGCGCAGAAGTTCTGCGGCGAGTGCGGACACGCGACCACGGGCACGAACTTGATGACGGTGCCGCCTCGTAGCTCGGCGGGTCCCGCGTCGCTTCCCGCCGGCGCGTCGGCCTCGCGGCGCCCCGAAGGCGGGGTCGAAGTTCGCGTGGCCCCTGCCGTTCATCGGGCGAGAGGACGATCTGGCGTGGCTCCAAGCACGTCGCGGGGAGGCGCGCTCGCTGACCGGCGCACGCATCGTCGGCGACGTCGGCGTCGGCAAGACGCGGCTGGTGCGCGAGTTCCTCGAGCTCGCCGCGGCGGCGGGCGACGTCGTCGTGCAGACCGGTCCCGATCCGGCGTGGGCGGAGGTCGGCTACTGGGCGCTCCGGCGTGCGATCGTCCACCTCGCGGGCCTGCCGGTCACCGGAGGGGGCCCACGCGACTGGGTCGCCGCCACGCCCGAGGCCCGCCGCGGACTCGCCGACGTGTTCGATCACGCAAGCCCCGAGCGCAGCGCCAGGCTCTCGCCGGAAGAGCGCCGGTTCGCCGCGGCCGAGGCGCTGCGCTGGGCGGTCGTGCGCGCGAGCGAGCGGGCCCGCGGCCACCGGGTCGTGCTGGCGGTCGACGACCTCGGCTCGCGTCGACGGCGCGAGCCGCAACGCGTTCGCCGACGCGCTCAGCGACCCGCCGCTGGTGCCCGCGCTGCTCATCGGCACGTAGCTCGCCCGAGCTTCGACCCCGGCTGGCCGGCCGACGTGGCCGCGGCCCGCGTGCTCGCTCCGGCTGCCCACGGGCGTCCTCCTCAAGGCTCTCGCGCGCGTGGCCAGGCCGAGCTCGCCGGCGCTCGGCGGGTCGCGCACGATCGTGCCGCTCTACGTCGGAGCAGCTCCTCCGCTTCCTGCGCGAGGAGTCGGGCGCAGTTCCGAAGACGCTCGCGGACATCATCGCCGCGCGCCTCGAGCGCCTGCCGGCCGGACGCGCGTCGCGTCTTGCAGGCGGCGGCCGTCTGGGGCGACGACGCCGACGAAGGCCTCTTGATGCGCATGCTCGACGGAGACGTCGATCTGGTCGAGGCGCTGGGCTTTCTCCGCGCGGCGGGCATGGTCCACGTCGGCGAGGAGGGGATCCGAACGTCGCATCCGCTCCTGCGCGAGGTGGCGCTGGCGACGATCCCCGCCGCGGTGAAGCGCGAGCTGCACACCGCGGCGGCCGTCGTTGTGCGACGAGCGCGATCTGCTCGATCGAGGTCCGCGCCCTCCACGAGCTGGCCGGTGGCACGGCCTTCCAGGCGCTCCTCCTGCTCGAGCGCGTCAGCGTCGCGGCGAGCGCACGGGGCGACCATCAGGGGGCCATCATGGCCCTTCGCCGCGCCCTGGACCTCGCCCGGCGCGAGCTCTTCCGGGGCGAGCTCGACGACCCGATGCGCGCCGTGCTCATCTTCAGCCGCAAGCTGGGCGAAGTGCTCGCCAAGGGCGGGCAGTACAACGACGCCGACGGCGTCCTTCGCGAGGCACTCGACGTCGCGGGCCCGAGCGGGCCGGACCGCGCGGCCGTGCTCGGCGCGCTCGCGCACGTCGCTCACGGTCGCGAGCGCGGGCACGACGCACGCCACTACTTGCGCGAGGCGCTGGAGCTCGCCTCGAGCTCGGGCGCCCACGAGCTCGTGGCTTCCCTCGAGACGCTGCGTCGCTCGATGGCGTCCTGAGTCCGCCCCGCTCGATGGCGTCCTGAGTCCGTCCCGCTCGATGGCGTCTTCTCTCGTGGATGGACGTCGCCGCGCGACCGCCTGTGGTAACGAGTCGTTGTCGGTTTGGCCACCCACATCGCCCGCTGGGATCTCGACAAGACGTATCTGCGCACCGAGTTCGACTCTTTGCGCGATCTGGTGAAGACCGCGCTCGAGCGGCCCGATCAGAAGCGCACGAACCCCGGCGCCTCGACGCTCCTGCGCGAAATGGTGCGGGCGGGCATCCGAGTCCACATCTTGTCCGGTTCGCCGGAGCAGATGCGAAAGAACCTCGAAGACAAGCTCCGCCTCGACGGGATCACGTGGGACAGCTTCACGCTCAAGCCGAACCTGCAAAACCTACTGCGGCTTCGATTTCGCGCGGTTCGCGATCAGCTCGGCTACAAGCTGCCGGCGCTCTTGCGTTCTCGGGCCGCCCTGGCCGACAGCGGCGAGACCGCGGCCAGCATCCGCGAGACGCTCTTCGGCGACGACGCCGAGGCCGACGCTTACGTCTACTCGCTCTACGCCGACCTCCTCGCCGGCCGCATCGGCGAGGACGTCGTCATGCGGGTCCTTCAGCGGGGCCGCGTCTACGAAGACGTCGTCGCCGAGACGATCGACGCCGTCCGCACGATCGAGCACGGCGACGTGGTCGAGCGCATCCTGATTCACCTCGAGCGCCAGACGCCGCCCGACGACTTCCGGCTCTACGGGCTGCGGGTCGTTCCGTTCTACAACTACCTCCAGGCCGCATTCGTCCTGCAGGAAGACGGGCGCCTCGGTGCCGACGGCGTGCTCCGCGTCGCGGTGGAGCTCGTCACCGAGCACCGATTCGATGGCGACGCGCTTGCGCGCAGCTATCTCGATCTCGCCCGCCGGGGGCACCTGCGCGGCACGGGAATCGCGTCGCTCCGGGGTGCGCTCGATGGCTGGTTCGAGCGCGGTCACGTTCCCGCTGGAGACGAACTCCGCGCACTGCGCGCCCGACTCCCCGCCATGGAGGCAAGTGCGGAGACAACGGTCCGCGCCGCGGCGACCACCCTCCCCGACTACGTGGAGCTCGTCGAAGCTCACAACCCGCGCCGAGGGCGCGTCCGCTAGCAAGCGCCTGTCAGGTCCAGTGACCGGCGCGAAGGGCCGCCGAGTCGATGGTCTTCACTTTTGGTCCGAGCGCTTCCCGAAATGAGTCCTCGTCTTCGTCGTCCATGATGGCGTCGCCGAAGCCCGCGGCGATCTCCATCGCGGTCGACAGGATTCGCAAGAACTGGGCAAAACTCGACGCCGCGAGAGTCGGGTTCCAGCGGTCCTGGCCGCTCATCGCCGTGTAGACGGGGCAGTCACCTTCGGCGTCCGGCTTGCTCACATCGAGAAAGTAGGGATCGCCCAGGAGGGAGCTCTCTCCGATGACCACCCACGACGTTTTCCAATCGAGAGGCGCCGAACCGTTGGCCCCCGGCGTCTGGACGAGCGCCTGGGCCTTTGCGAGCTCCGCCGCCGGGATCAGCCGGATTCGCTCTACCGGCGTCACCGTCTCGACCTTCTCCGGGTTCGCCGCCAGGAGGAAGTTGCGATAGCGGGGCGGGACGCGTAGCTGTTTTCGCAGTTCGTCGACTGTCGCCGCCGGCGCCTTGGTGAAGGAGCAGGGAAGCTTTCGCTTCGCAAAGATCGCCTTCAGAGTCTCCACCGCGTCCGCGAGATCACTATCCACGTGGTCGCCTCGCAACGAAATGCCGGTAATTGCTCGCCGAGCGCTTACCGCCGAACCGGCGCCGGCCAAATCGGCGACGAGTCGGCGCCAAGGTACGCTTGCGCTCGATGCGCAGCCCGCCTGCAAAGAATCGTCACCTACGGTAGCAGAGTTTTCCTTCCCCCAAGTGCCGGAAACGCATTCCGGTCGCCATCCGTCGGCATCCATCGACGCGTCAGGGATCGCGCAGCACGGCGCAGGTCACTTCGAGCTCGACCGAGGCCGCGCTGGCTTCGCCGCCGAGCCCGCGCAGCGCCTCGACCAAGGTGCCGACCGCGCCGGACACCACCGCCTCGGCCGCGGTCGAGAGCGGGTGGTCGTCTGCGTCTCGGGCGCGGACCTCGGCGTGGAGCCGAGAGACATCCTGGTCAGGGAGCATGATCGCCACGGCCACGCGGACCGTCGTGGGCGCGCCGCCGTCGCCCTGGCCGCCCCCGTCGCCCGGCGGCACGCCGGCGCCGGGTCCACGCTCGAAAGCGCCGGGATGCTGCGCCAGCGGCTGACAGAGCGCGGCCGCCCCCGGACCCCCGTGAATTCCAAGCGCCAGGGCCGCCCAGGCTCCTACGTCGACGCGGTTTCCGCCGCGGCCGCCGAGCGTGACGATGGGCCTGCACGTGCTCCCCTCTGCGAGCGAACCCGGCGGGCACGGCAGGGGCCGCTCGCACGTCTTCGTCCGCTTGCCGCCCTTGCCTTCACCGGACCCGGGCGTGGTCCCGCGCGGGCAGGCCGCCGCCGGGGCAACGCACGCGGTGCGGCCGGCCTCCACGAGCGCGACCGCCGGCTCGCGGCATTCGATCGATCCGTCATGCGCGAGCGAGGCCTGCGGCACGCAGGCCCCGGAGACCACGTCGAGCGACTGGCCTGCTCCGCACGACCGGAAGACGCATCCGCTCGTGGCGCCTTCGCTCGCGATGCGCGCGGCCGGGCCGCAGAAAGCTTCGCCCACCGGCGGCGGCACGCACGCTCCCAGCAAGGGCACATCGCCCTCGGCGCAGGCGCATCGGCCCGACGCATCGATGGCCGAATCGCGCGGGCACGCGGCCGTGCACGACACGCCGTCGCACGGGGGTGCGTGGGGGCAGCCCGCCACGGCGACCAGGATCAGCATCGCCGGTAGCGCACGCATCGCCGAGCGTGGCATCTCGCGCGATGCTACAGACTTCGCGTCATGCTCGCGACGTTCGTGGAGGGTACGCCCGGGTTCGAAAGGGCGCTCGGGCGCCTCGAGTCGCGGGGCGAGAGCGATTTCGAGCGGGTCGAGCCCGCGGTTCGCGAGATCCTCGCCGCCGTCCGTGCCGAGGGGGACGCGGCGGTCCAGCGCTACAACGAGCGCTTCGGCAGGCGCGCGCCGCGCCTCTTCACGCGCGAGTACCCCGGCGCCGCCGCCCTCGCGCGCCTCCCGCCGGACGTGCGCGCCGCGATGGAGCTCGCGGCGGCGCGCATCCGCTCCTTTCACGAGCACGAGCGCGACGCCGGCTTTCGGTACGAAGAGGCGGGGATCACCCTCGGGCTCCGCGTCTTGCCCGTCGCCCGCGCCGGAGTCTACGCGCCCGGAGGCAAGGCGCGGTATCCGTCGAGCGTCCTCATGTCGGCGGTCCCGGCCGCCGTGGCTGGCGTCAAGGAGGTCATCCTCGCGACGCCCCTTGCCGGCGACGAGAGCGACGACCCGATCTACGCGGCCGCCCACCTCTCCGGGGTGGCCGCCATCGTCGACGCGGGCGGCGCGCAGGCGATCGCCGCGCTCGCCTACGGCACGGAGAGCGTTCCCCGCGTGGCCAAGATCGTCGGGCCCGGCAACCTCTACGTCGCCTGCGCCAAGCGTCTGGTCTTCGGCGCGGTCGACATCGACGGCATCGCTGGCCCCAGCGAGATCGTCGTCGTGGCGGACGACGAGGCCGATCCGCGCCTCATCGCGGCCGATCTCCTCTCGCAGGCCGAGCACGACGAGGCCGCGTACCCGCTCCTCGTTTGCTCGTCCGACCTGATGGCGGGCGCCGTGCGTCGCGAGCTCGAGCTGCAGCTCGAGACGCTTCCCGCGGGCGCCCATCGCCAGGGTCGCGCTGGCCAACGGCGCCGCGTTCGTGACGCCCTCGCGCGAGCGTATGGCCGCCGTCGCCGACCGCCTGGCCGCCGAGCACCTTGCCCTGCACGTGTCGGATCCCGAGGGCATGCTTGCCCACATCCACCACGCGGGCGCGGCGTTTCTCGGCCCGCCTGACCCCCGAGGCCGATGGGCGACTACCTTGCGGGGCCGTCGCACGTCTTGCCCACGGGCGGCGCCGTGCGTTTCGGCTCGCCGCTGGGGGTCTACGACTTCGTGACGCGGACCTCGATCATCCGCTATTCGGCCGACGCCCTTGCCCGGCACGAGCGCGCCGTGTGCGCCTTTGCCCGGGTCGAGGGGCTCGAGGCCCACGCCCGGGCGGTCGAGGCGCGCATGCGCTCGCGCATCGCGACGGCTCGACGAGGCTCGCCGACGCCAGGGTGTCGGTTCCGCCGCGGTACCGTTCTCGGCGTCGCGCGCGGCCGTCGCTGCGCGCGTGGGTCTGAAGGAGGACGGGATGCGTTCGAGGTTCTTTCGCTTCCTTGGTCTCGCCGCGCTGGTCATCGGGATCTGTCGGCGTCGCGGTTGGCTGCGCGCAGGAGCGCGCCCCGATCAACCGCGTGCAAGCGATGGCCCTGTCGAAGCACTTCTTCGTCGGCGCCAACCTGAGCGATCCGTCCGACGACCCCGAGTTTTACATGGGCGACCGGATCATCGACGAGCCCTACGGCGTCGGCCAGGACTTCTGGCTCTATCAGTCGGTCGGATCGCTCGCCCGCATCAAGTGGGAGATCCAGGAGAACGTCCTCATCGCCCGCCTCACCTACGAGCGCATTCAGAACAGCGACCACCACGGCTCGCAGTCGACCAACGACGGGCAGGTCGTCGCCGAGTTCAACATCGACGAGCCACTTCGACATCATCCGCGACTACAACCCGCAGACCGGCGAGCAGCTCAACGTCATCGTCGAGAACACGACGGATCGCCCCTGGTACGAGCGCGAGTACTTTCGCGTCGACTGGTCGACAGAACCTCGTCACCGACGCGTACGACTTCGACCAGTTCGCGGCCGGCCACCGCGCATGGACGGCATCAAGTACGATCCGCTCGCCTACTACTACGAGGACCCGAGCGACCCGAACGCCCCCGTGTACAGCGAGGCGGACGGGTACCTCGACATCACGACCAAGGTCTTCGCGACCCCCCAGACGGTGTCGACTCCGTTCGGTCCCATGGTCCTCTGCGCTGTCTTCGGGGGGCCGCCGAACGTCACCTGCAATCCCGCCGAGGTCACGGTCCGCCTGTCGTTCAAGAAGGTCGTGGACGACGACTACGAGCCCGAGGACTGGAACGGCAACAAGATGGACGCGTTCGGGTGGTTCACCGAGGACCGCTACGGATACGACCGCAACTACGGCATCGTCGACCAGGACTGGCACCGATACGCCGCCAGGTACAACATCTGGCAGAAGAGCCACGTCGCCGGCACGCAGTGCGCGATCGACGAGTGGCGCGATGCCAACGGAAACGTCCAGAACTACCGAGGTCGACAGCGCGGGCAGCTACGTCCTCGACCCGACGAGCGGCTTGCCGATTCCCGACCCGGCCGGGCAGCCGTTCACGCTGAGCGCCGTCGGGCAAGACGTGCACCGCGACCTGGACCACGACGGCACCGAAGACGAGTGCGAGTTCAAGAACTCGAGCGGGCGTCGTCGTCAACCCGGGTTCGCGATGCGACGAGGTCAAGAACAAGTGCGACATCCCGCTCTACGATCGGACCACGAAGACGACGCCGCTCTACTACGGTCCCACGTCGGCGCCGGACCTCTACGCGACGACGGCGCAGGCGCTCAACTCGTGGAACATCGCGGTGAAGCGCGCGGTGCAGCTCGGCAAGGCGGTCGAGGCGACCCGGGTCAACGTCGACGTGGGGCAGACGTCGCCCGGCTACCTGACGAGCGAGGCGGACCTTCTCGCAGATCAGCAGAACGGGACCACCGTCCCGGACATCTTCGTCCTCTGCCACAACCCGGTGATCGCGGGCGACAGCGCTGCGTGCGGGTGCTCCCGGCCTGGCCGTTCGTCTCGGCGATCTTCGCTACAGCGTCGTCAACATCATCCCGGACCCGCAGAACCCGTCGGCGTGGGGGGTGATGACCGACTTCAACGACCCGCTGACCGGCGAGAAGGTGCAGGCGAGCATCAACGAGTGGGAGGCCGTGCTCGACCTGGCCTCGCAGAACACCGAGGACCTCATCCGGTGGATCAACGGCGAGATCACCAACACGCAGATCGCCAACGGTCAGTACATGACGCAATGGCTGCAGGCGAGCGCAGCTCGGGCAGCGCTCAGTACGCGCCGGCCGTCCTGTCGACGAAGGAGATCCAGTCTCGCCTCGCCTCGATCGATCGATCGAACGCGCGCCTGAACGGGCTCTCCGCGGGCTCGACGCTCCCGCTTTGGGCGCTCGGGCCGACCGCGGCCCAGAACCTGGCGGCGGCCACGGGTCCCTCGCTCGACGCGAAGTTCCAGGCTGCGGTGACCACCACGCTCGGCTCGCAGTGGGAGGCGCAGCTCGTGACGCCGAACATGCTGCAGATGGCCGGGCTCAACCCGACCCAGCCCTTCGCGGGCGACCCGACCACGCTGGGCATGGCATCGCGGCTCCGGGGCCTCGACCCGCGGCTCTCGAAGTGGAGCAACGGCGTGATGACGAACGCGCAGATCTACAAGGGCATGTGCATCCTCGAACGACATGCCCGAGCCCGACTCGCTCGTCGGCCTCGCGCGCCAGGCGAACTTGCTCTTTCCCTTGCCCGCCCAGACCGATCCGAACTATCCGGCCGAGATCTTCCAGCGCGACCAGTCGCTGCACGAGTGGATCCGCGAGCAGTTCCACCTCTCCGTCATCGCGCACGAGATGGGGCACTCGATGGGGCTGCGCCACAACTTCACGGGCAGCTTCGACGCGCTCAACTACCACACCGAGTACTGGCAGATCCGTACGCGCAACGGCGCGGAGCACTACTGCGGCTATCCCGGAACGCTCGACGCGACGACGCCGCACACCAACGGGACCGACTGCGTCGGTCCGCGCTGGGTCGATCCGGTGACCGATCAGGAGGTCAACGACGCCATCTGGAAGTGGGGCTCGACCACGGTGATGGACTACCCGGGCGACAACACGCAGGACATGAACGACATCGGCCAGTACGACAAGGCGGCGATGCGCTTCGGGTACGCGGACATCGTCGACGTCGAGAAAAGCAAGACGTACTCGGTGCTCTCTGACGGCAGCGCCGCCGGCAACGGGCCTCGACTACGTGAGGCAGCTCGACGGCTTCGGCGGCATCTTCGGCCGGTCGGTCGGAGGAAACCACTACAGCACGTACAACGACAAATACGGCCTCCTCGGCACGTGCTCCGCGCGCCCGGGGTGGACGGGGAGCCCCAGCGATCCGCTGGCGATGCAGTGCACCGGGCCCGACCTCGACTACGTCGCCGAGCGCGACATGAAGACGGTCGACCAGTTCACACCGCAGCTCACCGCGGCGAACGCGGAGTTTTCGGCGAACTTCGCGGTCGATCCGAAGGGCCGCGTGCGCCATCCGTACATGTTCGGCAGCGACGAGTTCGCGGACTTCGGCAACGTCCCCGTCTTTCGCTTCGACGCCGGCGCCGATTCGTACGAGCAGATGCAGTTTCTCATCTCGACGTACGAGAACCGGTACATCTTCAACGATTTCCGTCGCAACATCGTGACCTTCAATACCGACGCGGTCGTGGAGCGCACCGAGCAACGCTACTGGGACAAGGTCCAGCAGATCAGCAAGGGCCTCGCGCTGGGCGTGGAGCTCGAGACGATCCCGGGCGGCGCCGATCCCACCGCGGATCCCGGCAATCTCATGCCGATGGCCCTCGGGTCGGCCGACGGGTTCGCGATGTTCGCGCGGGCGCTCACCCGCCCGGGGCCGGGGACGTACGTGGTCACGCAGCCCTCGGCGGGCGGGCCGCCGAATCCGTGGGGTCGGGTGTGGCAACTCGATGACCCGGCCTCGCCGAACGCGCCCCCGTCGAGCCTCGTGAACGTCGCGCTGGGCAACGGGCAAGGGCGCTTCCTCTTCAACGACTACGACTACTCGCAGGGATACTGGTGGTCGGAGTACCAGACGCAGGTCGGGAGCTACTACGAGAAGGCGGACGCGTTCGAGTACCTGCTCCAAGCCTACGACGACTTCGTCTCGAATCAGCCCGAGGACTACATCGACGGCCGCTACAAGAACTTGAACTACGCGTCTCTCTATCCCGACCAGGTGCGCCGGCTGCTCGCGAACGTGATGGTCGCTCAGAGCCCGACCCAGACGCTCGATCAGGGGCTTACCGCGCAGATCTTCACGGTTGCGCCGTACGCAATGCCGGCGTCGACGACCGTCGGCAACGCCAATCCGTTGACCGACGTGCAGTACTTCCCCTGGGACAAGTACGACGCCACCGATCCCACGACGACGACGCTCGCGTATCCGCCGGGGGCCGTGCTGCTCGACCCGCAGCTCGGGTGGGAGGAGCAATACTGGGGGCTCATGCAGGAGTTCTTCTACGGGCAGACGACGCTCTCGATGGACTTCATCGATCAGCTTCGCATCTTCTCCCCAGGCGACGCGGCGAGTCTGTCGATCCAACCGTCGCAGGAGGTCGCCTATCGAGATCCCGCGACCGGGATCGAGTACGTGGCGAAAAACTACGGGGTCGAGTCGATCAACGGCATCACGACGGCCAAGTCGATCGGTTCGCGCATGATCCAGTACGCCAACTCGCTCGCGCAGACCGCGTATCAGGTCGCGAGCACGCTGCCGAGCGGTGAGCTGGTCTACGTGTCCGACGCGACGGGCAACCCCGTGCCGAACACGAGTCCCGCGGCCCAAAACGCCGCGACGATGCTCAAGAGCTTCACGTCGAACATCGACGTCGTCCGCGAGCTCACGCTCTTCTACGGGTACGGACCGCTCTAGATCAACCGTCGCTTGAATGTCCCGCGACGGCGATGCCGGCGTTGGTCGCTGCGCGCGGTGCTCATGGCCAAGAGGCCATTCCGCTCCGTGCTCGCTCCCGCCTTGGCCTCACCGCCGCGTGCCATCCAATCGACGGTTGATCCAAGGTCCGGTCGATCCATCGGGGCGCGACGGGTCACTCCACGCGTACGTAGGTCGCCTTGATGAGCTTCAGGAGGATCTCGGCCGTCTCGAGGTCGGTCGCCAGGCTCTTGTTGAGGACCGTCTCGAACACGCCGTAGTTGTGCGCGAGCTGGAGCACGTCGAGCTCCTCCGGCTTGAGGTCGCGCAGCGGCGGGATGAGCGGCGCGCTCACGGAGATTCGCGCCGCGAGCGCGGGCAGGTCCTCGCGGATGCGGTTGAACTCGTCGAGCTGCCGCATCCCCTCCATCAGGATCTCCTGGACGCGACGCGTTCATCTCGCTCGGGCAACTCGCGCTCCTCCGGCGGTTCGAGGTCGAAGAGCCCCTTCTGCCAGGTGAGCATGCGGTAGAGGCTCTTGAGCGGCTGGACGTCGTCGAGGTCGTTGATGATCGCGTAGGCGATCGCGCCCTTCTTCAGGTGGATGCGCCCGACGTCGTCGTCCGTCCGGATGACGAGGACGCCGCTCTTCTTCGACGTGCCGAAGAGCTGCAGGAGGTCCGGGAGGGGTACCTCCTCGATGCTGCCGCTCATCGTGCGCTGCTGGCTGTTGCGCCGCGCGTGCGCCACGTTCTCGAGCTCGCGCTTGGCGTCGAGCCCCTCGCGCGGCGCGTCGCCCGCGATGACCTTGAGGATGCTCGTCCCGATGAGGACGCGGTCGCCCTCCTTCAGGCGGGCGCGCTTGATCTTCTCGCCGTTGACGAAGGTGCCGTTGGTCGAGCCGAGATCCTCGATCCAGATCTGCTCGCCCTGCATCGCGATGCGCGCGTGCTTGCGCGAGACCATGTCCTCGACCAGGACCATGTCCAGGTCGCTCGAGCGCCCGACGAGGATCTGCTTGTCCGTGGCGATCGGAAACTCGCCGCCCTGGTACTTGCCGCTGATGAAGCGCAAGACGAACGAGCGCGCATCGGTACGCGGTGCGATCGACGTGGGCGCCTTGGGTGACGGGTCTTGCATCTCTCGTCCGACAGAAACGTCGCGTGCCATGGGCTATGAAGAGAAAGTGCCTCTGCGGGAGGCGGAAAGCAGCTGGCGAAACCGGGAGGCTAGGGGAGGCGGGGGCAGACTAGGAGCAGGCTACGACATACCGGGCGGCGTGCCCAACGGCAGCCGCGGACAACAGCGCTGAAATCCGAGCAAAAAAAGGGTAATGGGTGCGAAGCTGAACGGTCAAGTCGAGGTGGTTTTATGGGCGGCGAGCTAGAGCCGCCCGCGAGGCCCGTGGCCCCGGGCGGCGACGCCTACGGGACCCACCGGGGGCTTCTGCCGCCTCGAGGCCCTTCCCCAGCAGGCCTGGCGCGTCGACAACGACTTCACGCGCCTCTTTCGGCGGGGAAACGCTCCTCGGCGTCGAGACCCTGAACATCGACGCGGCGAGCTTCGCGCAGATGGAGGGGGCGGCCCGCGACGCCGGCGCGATCGGCGAGAGCGCGGTCAACGGAGAGGTTGCACACATCGTCTTACGAACGGTCACCGACCGCGGGAAGCAGCACAACCCCGTCACCGGCTCCGGGGGGATGCTCCTCGGGCGAGTCCTTCAGGTGGGAGCGGGGCGCTCTGACTCCCTCGGTGCCGGCGACCGGATTGCGTCGCTCGTGTCGCTTTCGCTGACGCCTCTGCGGGTCGACCGCGTCCGCGGCGGTTCGGCGAGCGAGCGCGCAGATCGACGTCGACGGCGAGGCGGTCCTCTTCGCGAGCGGAGCCTGCGCAAGGCTGCCGCCCGACTTGCCCGAGCGCGTCGCGCTCGCGGCGCTCGACGTCGCCGGTGCGGCGCCGCAGGTCGCGCGCCTCGTCGCCGCCCGGCGCACGTGGTCGTCGTTCTCGGTGCAGGCGGCAAGAGCGGCGTGCTCTGCGTCGCCGAGGCGCGCCGCTCGGGGGGAGCGGGCGCGTGCGTCGTCGGGGTCGAGCCGAGCCAGGCTGCAGCCGAGGAGCTCGGGCGCTGGGCCTATGCGACGCGGTCGTGTCGATCGACGCGCGCGACCCGCTCGCCGTGCGCGGGGCCGTCCTCGAAGCAACGGCCGGCCGAGAGGCCGACGTGACATTCTCGTGCGTCAACGTACCGGACGCGGAGATGGGCGCCATCCTCGTGACGCGCGACCGCGGCGTCGTCTACTTCTTCGCGATGTCGACGAGCTTCACCCAGGCCGCTCTGGGCGCCGAGGGCGTCGGCAAGGACGTCGACCTCTTCATCGGCAACGGCTTCGCGCACGGGTCACGCCGAGCACACGCTGGCCTTGCTCCGCGACGTGCCCGATCTGCGAGCCCTCTTCGAGCGCCGCTACGGGTGAACGCGCCTGGAGCAGCGGCGAGCCGCTCACGCCGGACGAGAGGCTCGCTCTTGCGGCGCGGCGGTCAGGCCGTCGCTCGGGACGGGCGTTGCGAGCGAGTCGCCCGCGGAGGGCAGGACGATGGTGAACGTCGTGCCCGCGCCGGGCTGCGACTGCACCTCGATCGTGCCGCCGGCGTTTCTGCACGATGCTCTGGCTGATCGCGAGGCCGAGGCCGGTGCCTTGCGTCTTCGTCGTGAAGAACGGGATGAAGAGGTTGCGCAGCACCTTCGGCGAGATGCCCGGGCCCGGTGTCGCGCACGCTCGACCTCGACGAGCTCGGCATCCTCGACCAGCGAGCGGCGCGACGGCGGCGGCGCGCCGTCGTACGAGGGCATCCGCGCGCGCGGCGAACGGCGCACCGAGGTCGATACGGTGATCTTGCCGTGTCCGTCCATCGCCTGGATCGCGTTCTGCATCAGGTTCATCAGCACCTGCCGGAACTTCTCCGGGTCGATCCGCGTGCGCGGCAGCGGCTCGCTGAGCGTCGAGGTGCACGTCGATGGCGCCGTCGGTGATCTGGCTCGAGAGGATCTGCACGGTGCGTCGAACCGCGGCGTTCATGTCGAGGGGATCGGATTGCCCGCGTGCGGGCGCGCGTAGTCGAGGAAGCTCCCGACGACGCGATCGAGGCGATTGACCTCCTCGAGGATGATGCCGACGAACTCGCGCGCCGTCGGGTCGTCCGGGGTGCGACGCGCCGACCTCCTCGAGGAGCTGCGCCGCCCCCTTGATCGCGCCGAGCGGGTTCTTCACCTCGTGCGCGAGGCCGGCGGCCATCGAGCCGAGCGCCGCGAGGCGATCGCGCTCCTTCATGCGCGAATAGATGCGGCTGTTCGGCGACCACGACGCCGATCTGCGCCGCGACCGTCTCGAGGAGCGCGACTTCCTCCGGCGTGAACGCGTCGCGCACGCGGTCGTCGGCCACGAAGATGAGGCCGACCGTGCCCTCTTGTTCGCCGCGGACCGCGAGGACGACGGCGCTCTGCAGCGTGCCGAGCGCCTCGGCCGCGGCGCGCACCGCGGCTGTCCGACTGTCGTTGCGCCTCGCGGGCGACCTCCTCGAGCGACAGCGACGCCTGGCTGCTCGAGGCGATCGAGGAGGGGTCGCGCGCCGAGGCTCTCGACTCGCTTGGGCACCGCCGCGCCGATCGAGCCCGACGAGGTCGAAGCCGTCGCCGTCCTGGTCCCGCAGGTAGATGGCCGCCGTCGTGACGCGGCGCGAGCGCTCGAGGCCCGGCATCAGCGTCGTGACCATCTCGTCGATCTCGAGCACGTGCGCGAGGAGCTTCCGGAGCTCCGCGACGCTCGTCTCGAGGTCGTAGCGCTCGCGGAAGAAGAACTGGTGGATGCGCGTCTCGACCTCGGTCTGCAGCGGCTCGAAGAGGACGAGGAACACGATCGCCGCGAGGACGGCGTTCAGGTACATCGTCTCGAAGCCGCCGATGACCATCACGAACAGGTAGAAGATGGCGGCCAGGCAGAAGGCGAGCGCGGTCGAGACGAGCAGCCGCCCCGCGAGCTCGTAGATGTCGGCGAGGCGCGCGCGCGTCACCGACTCGGCGAGGACGAAGAGAAAGACGATCGCGAGCACCGCGCCGATGGGCGGCAGGTGCACGCCGAGGTACGAGAGGAAGTCGGCGAGCGAGAAGGTCGTCGCCGCGGCGCCGACGGCCACGAGGAAGCGCACGCGGTCGCGCACGGCTCGCGAAGGGTTGCGCTGGCCCCGGCGCGCCAGCGTGATGAGCGCCGCCGCGAGCAGCCCGAAGACGTAGGTGTAGACGGCGCCGAGCGCGAAGGAGCGGTCGTGGTACGGCGACACGGACACGACGAGCACCGGCACGCCGACGAGTGCAGCGAACCGCGCAAGCGGAGTGGACCGGGCCCCGGCCTCACGCGGGACGACGTTCTGGAAGAGGTGGATCGCGAACTGCGGCAGCAGCACCGTCAGAACGCCCGTCACGCGCTCCCATAGGTCGGCGTCGGAAGAATCCGGAGAGCGACTGGCTCGCGTACCAGAGCGCGATGTCGGCGGCGAAGGCGGCGAAGAGCCAGTGCACGGCCCGACGACCGCGCAAGAGAACGCTCAGCGCGATGGCGAGCGCGAGCACGGCGCAGAACAGGATCGTCTTCGGGCGCAAATCTTCCATGGCAGCGTGCGGAGTCTACCTCCGGGTCGTGGCGTCCGCGTTTGTTCCTTGCCGGAGGAGCGGCCTACGTTGCTTCAGGGGAAAACAAATATCGACGTGTAGGGATTGGTGGCGCTTACCCGATTGCGCGCCATATAAGAAGCTCTGCGCGGGCCGAGCTGGCGGCGCTGACTGCTGGTTTTGATGGACGCGTCTTCTGACTAGCTGGACAACATCAAAGGAGTTTTCCCCGTGAATATGAATAAGAGTAGCTTCAACATGCGCTTTGGAGTCGGCGGACTGGTCGCCCTCTCGGCCCTCGTTGCGGCGTTCTACGGATGCTCGAGTTCGAGCGCGCCGGTCACCCCCGTTGAATCGACCGACAGTGGCGAGCCCGACTCGACCACGGTCACGCCTCCTGCGACCGACGCTGGAACGACTCCGGTCACGACCCCGGACGGCGGCGGAGATGCCGGTTCGCTCGTCCTTCAGAAGGTCACCCAGACCAACCTCTTCGCGGACACCGTGGAGGGAGGGGCACCGAGCGTCGATCCGAACCTCGTGAACCCCTGGGGCCTCGCGTTCAACCCGGCAGGTATCGCGTGGATATCCGACAACGGGACGGGGTTGGCCACGCTGTACAAGACGAACGTCACGACTCCCCTCAGCCTCGTCGTCCAGGTTCCGCTGCCCGACGGCGGCGGCGGTGCGATCTACAACGCGCTCGACAGCGGCGTGTTTTCGGCGCCTTCGGGGCAGATATTCAACGCGAGCGCCGCGGTGCCCGATGCGGGCGCGACCAACGACTTCATGGGCGACTTCTTCATCATCTCGGCTGAAGACGGCACCATCTCGGGGTGGTCGCCGGCCCTGACGGACACGACGAAGGCAGCCCTGCGCGTGGACATGTCGGCCGCGAACGCGGTCTTCAAGGGCCTCGCGATCATCCCCTCGACCCCGCAGATCCTCCTCGCGGCCGACTTCCACAACGGGAAGATCGACATGTTCGATACGGACTACGCGCCGATCGCGGCCGACGCGGGCGCGGGCAAGTGGACCGACCCGAGCATTCCGACGGGCTACGCGGCGTTCAACATCGCCACCGACGGGACGAACGTCTACGTCGCGTACGCCAAGCAAGACGACATGCAGCACGACGACCTGGCCGGGGCCGGCAACGGCGCGGTCAGCGTCTTCGACCTCACCGGGACGCTCGTCAAGAGCCTGATCCCCCAGAGCGTGACGAATTCGCTCAACTCGCCGTGGGCCCTCACGACCGTTCCGACGGGTGGCTGGGGCATGCTGCCGGCGGGGTCGCTCCTGGTCGGCAACTTCGGCGACGGGGCGATCCACGCCTTCAACGCCACCACGGGCGCCCTCATCGGCACGCTCGTTTCCGGCACGACGCCGCTTCTCATCGACGGGCTCTGGTCTCTCGCGTGGGGCGCCAACGCTCCAGAGGCCGGCACATTGCCGGATCAGCTGTACTTCACGTCCGGCCCGAACATGGAGAGCGACGGCCTCTACGGCTATCTCACCGTGGCGCCGTAGCCTCCGCGAGCGACCTCTCGATCGCGTCGAAGCTCGACCGGGGGGCGTCGGCGATGGCCCGGGCCAGCGGAAGCTGCGCCTGGGCCGCCGCCAGGTACAGGGAGACCGCCTCGGGGAGCTTCGCGCGAAGGGTAGACAGGTGCTTCTCGAGTCCCGCCACGTCTCCGCGGCGGACCGGGCCCGTGAGCGCCTCGGGAAAGCCGAGGCGCTCGACGTTCTCGGCCACGCTTCGGAGGAGCGGACCGAGCATCTTCGGAGCGATCGTCCGCGAGACTCCGGCGCGTACGAGGAGCTCCGCGCCCACAGCCGCAAGAGCCGCGGCGCCGTTCGCGACGAGCCCCGCCGCGGCATGGTAGGCGATCGAATCGAGATCGGGGATCGTCCTCGGCGTCATCCCCAGTCTGCGCGCGAGCCGGCGGGCGCGTGAGACCGCCAGTGGATCACCCTGCACGTGCACGTTGCCGCGTGCGAGGTCGGGCGCCCACTTTGGCGAAGCGAACGAGATCATCGGGTGCATCTGCCCGACGCCTGCGCACGCGCCACGCAGCGCGGCGAGCGGCGCGGCCCCCAGCGCGCCAGCCACGTGGAGCACGACGGCGCGCTTGGGCACGACGCGCGCGTCGCGCATCTTCTCGGCGAGTGGCGTCAGGTCCCGGTCGCGCACCGCGAGGATCACGATGTCCGCGTCGATTCTTCGCGGTAGCCCTCTCCGCGCCGGGCGTAGCTGCGCCGTCACGTTTCGCGCGCGGAGCGCGCGCGCGAGCGCCGTCCCCGCCTTGCCCGCGCCATAGACGAAGACCGCGACGGTCGCCTCATTCCGGCGCGGCATAGAGCCCTCGGGCGCGCGCGTGCGCGAGCACTGCGCGCGGGACCAGGGGCTCGACCTCTGCCCACGCGCCCCGCGCAATCGCCGCCCGCACCCGCGTGCTCGATACCTCCGGCAAGAGCGCGGGAGCCGCCCCTTGCACCGCGAACCCGGCGCGCCCGAGCACGATTGGGGGAGCGAGCTTCTCGATGGCATCGAAGCCGAACCACCGCGGCGCCTCCGCGAGAATGTCGGCACCGATGACCAACCGGAGATGCCAGTCCGGGTGGTCGCGTGCCAGGGTCTCGAGCGTTCGGAGCGTCCGGCTCTCGCCGCCGAGCTCCTCCTCGACCCGCGACACCTCGACCCGCGGCAACGGCGCCATCGCAAGCTCGCACATGGTCGCGCGGTCCTCGAAGGGCGCGAGCGCCTTCGCGAACGGGTGCTTGTACGCCGGGACGACGACGAGACGCTCGACGTCCTCTACCGACAGGACCAAGGCGCACGCGAGAACGTGCGCGACGTGAGGCGGGTTGAAGCTGCCCCCGAAGACGGCGACGCGTGTCAGGACTTCACCTTGAGCTTGGCCAGCCGGGCGGCCGGGAGCCTCTCGTTTCGCAGGGCGCGCCCGTCGGCGTCGTAGAACGTCGCGACGACCTCGTCGTCCGCGTCGTCGAGGACCACCGCGCCGCCATCGCCGTGGCCGATGGGGCCTGGCGTCAGAAACCAGCGAGGGCCGATCTTCTTGACGAGGGGGCCGTCGCTCTTTCCGTAGACGAGAAAGGTCGCCGCGAAGATGTCTTCCTCGTCGAGGAGCGCCTTGTCGTGCACGAGGACGGCGACCCGATCGCCGAACATCTCGATGCTACGGAGCTCGCGCGGGGGCAGACTCTCGAGCGACTTGAGGCGCAGCCGAGCGCGCTCGCTCTTCAGAAACGTATCGATCTGGTCGGGGGAGCCCTCCGCCGCCACCGCGAACGCGCGGTCCCAGAGTCCGCGGTCGCTCGCGTCCGGTCCGACCAGCGACTCGGCCCAAAGCGCGACCGTATCCTCGAGCGCATCGTCGGCGCCGAGGTAGATGGCGCGCGTGACCCGCGCGCCGTTCAGCAGAAGCTCCGCCGTGCGCGCCAGCGCCGCCAGATCCCCTTCCGCCGGACCGAGAAGGCCGAGTCTCACGGCGCCACTCTAGCGTGATGCGCGCGAAAAAGGCTCGGCTCGACCGGTGCCGCTCGGGTGCTTACCCTGTGCCCTGTGGCGACTGCTGCGCACGCTGAACCGCCGACGTTCATGGCCGCCGCCAAGGCGGGCGAGGCGATCCGCGCGCGGGTCGATCCGAGGTCGCCGCTCACGGTCGCGGATGCGGCCGCCCAGACCGGGCTGCCCCTTCGCGACGCCGAGAGCGGGTTGAAGTGGCTGTCGACCGAGTACCGCGGCCAGCTCCGAGTGACCGGCGAGGGGCAGCTCGTGCACCTCTTCCCACAGGGCTTCACGAAGCCCTGGGAGGGCCGCGACGCGCGTAAGCGCGCCGCGCAGGCGTTCGGGCGGGGTCTCATGGGGGTGCTTCGCTTCATCGTACGCGCGTGGGTCGCGATCGTTCTCGTCGGGTACGCCGCGATCTTCGTTTCTCTCATCCTGGCGATGACCTTCGCCCGCCAGGGCAATGACTCGCGCCGCAGCGATAGTCTTCCCGGCGGCGCGCTCGCGTACGCCTTCTTCCGCGTTCTTGGCGACGCCCTTTTCTGGACGTTCCATCCGTGGTCGCCGTTCTCGGTCTACGCGTCGACCGGAGGGTGGGACAGAGGCTACGAGGCCGGCCGTTACGCGCCGCGCGCAGCCGCCGGCCCCCGCTTGCCCCTCTACGAACGCGTCAACCGCTTCTTCTTCGGTCCGGCACTCCCTGCGGAAGACCCCCGCGAAACCGAGCGCCACGTGCTGGCCGCCATCCGCGCGGGAAAGGGCCGGATCGGCCTGGCCGACGTCATGCGGGCCACGGGACTGCCCCGCGAGAAGGCCGACCCGATGATGGCCCGGCTGATGCTGGACTACGAGGGGGACGTCGGCGTGAGCGAGGACGGCGGAATCTTCTACTCGTTCCCCGCCATGAGGAAGACCGCGTCGGAGTCCGAGACGTCCCGGCCCCCCTCGGCCCCGCCGGCCGCGTGGGACAGTCAACCGAAGCCGCTCCCGCCGCTGACGGGCAATTCCGCGGGTGCCAACGTGGGGATCGCGGCCCTCAACGCCTTCAATCTCCTGATGGGCTTCTGGGCGATCGGCAACGGGCTGACCCTCGAGCGCGTGTCCCACCTGTTCGATCGCGTGCCGCCTCCGATGATCGACTCGGGGGTGCCCATCGCGCTCGGTGTCGTACCGATCATCTTCTCCGCTTTGCTTTTCGTGGTGCCCGTGGGCAGGGCCCTCGTGCGCCCGCTGAAGCAGCGCAAGCAAGTCGAGGAGCGGGGTAGGCTCGCGGTGCTGCGCGCGGTGCTCGAGCGAGTGCGAGGCAAGCAGCCCGTGACCGATCGCGTCGTGGCAGAGGCCTGGCGAGGCGCGACGGGACGCCCGGCCGAGGCCAAGCGCCTGGACCGCGAGCTCGTCGCGCTCGGCGGTGACGTCGACATCGAGGCGGGTGGCGGCGCCGAGACCCGCTGGCGCTTCCCGGACCTCGAGACCGAGGCTGCCGCGGTCGCGGCCGAGCGCGACGCGGCGGCCGAGGAGGAGGCGCGCCTCGGAAAGATCGTGTTCGCGACGGACGAGCGCTGACGGCCCAGGCGCCCTCGGAGGTGCGGCAGCCCCGCGGAATCCGGTCGCCGCCATCGCGAAGGCCCGCGCCCGAGAAAAAGGCCTCCGCCCGCCGGGAATCCCTTCGCGCTTTGCCTTGTTGTACCGGGAGCCATGACTCCGCGAAAGCTCATCCCGCTCACCGCTCTCCCCCTCTTGACCGCCCTCGCGGCCGGAACGGGCTGCCAGCATCCGGCCGCCGCCGCCCCGCAGGAATCCATCGCGCAGACGCCTGCGCCCTTCGCCACTCCGCCCGTCCTTCCCGGGACGCCGGACATCGCGACGCTGGCCGCCCGGGTGCGCCCCGCCGTCGTCAACATCACGACCGTGCATGAAGTCCACATGCCCCGGGGGGACTTCGGGTTCCCCGGCTTCGGCGATCTCCTCCCGTTCTTCCACCAGGGCCAGCGGGGGCCCGGGCAGGGCGGGGAACAGGGCGAGGGCGGCGGAGACGCCGTCCAGAAGCAGCAGGCGCTGGGCTCGGGCTTCCTCATCGACGCGCAGGGGCACGTCGTGACCAACGCCCACGTCGTCGACGACGCCGATCTCGTGAAGGTCAAGCTGGCCGACGATCGCGAGTACCGCGCGAAGGTCATCGGCAAGGACGACCGTCTCGACGTCGCCGTGCTCAAGCTGGAGGACCCGCCCAACGATCTCCCCGTGACGTCGCTCGGCTCGAGCGACGCGTTGCGCGTCGGCGAATACGTCGTCGCGATCGGGAACCCGTTCGGTCTCGGCAACACCGTGACCATGGGCATCGTCAGCGCCAAGGGACGCACGATCGGCGCAGGACCGTACGACGACTTCATCCAGACCGACGCGAGCATCAACCCGGGCAACAGCGGCGGGCCGCTCTTCAACCTGCGCGGTCAAGTGGTCGGCATCAACACCGCCATCAACCCGCAGGGCAAGGGGATCGGCTTCGCGATCCCGATCGACGCCGTTCGCGACGTCGTCCCGCAGCTCTTGGCGACCGGGCACGTCTCTCGGGGTCGCCTCGGGGTCGTCATCCAGGGGATGGACGAGGACCTCGCCAAGGCGGTCGGGCTCGATCACCCGCACGGCGCGCTCGTCGAGGAGGTGGAACCGGCAAGCCCGGCCGAGAAGGCCGGCATCAGCTCCGGCGACGTCATCGTCTCCGTCGACGGGCAAGACGTTCCGCACTCCGAGGATCTGCCGCGCCTCGTCGCGCGGCACGCGCCCGGCACCCAGGTGAAGCTCGCCGTGATGCACGACCGCCAGAAGCGGGACGTCGACATCACGCTCGCCGCACTCAAAGAGGAGGGAGAGCACGCAGACTCGTCTTCGCAGGCACCGAGCGCCGGCCCGGCCAATCGCACGTCGGCCCTCGGGATAGGCGTCGCGGAAGAAGACGGGCATGTGGTCGTCGCGCGCGTCGCTCCGGATGGACCCTCGGACGGCAAGCTGCGCCCGGGCGACGTCATCGAGGAGATCGGCGGGCAGCGCGTCGCGAGCGCGAGCGACCTGGCGTCCAAGGTTCGCGCTACGGCCGCCGGCAAGCCTCTTCTCCTGCGCATCAAGCGCGGTGATCAGTCCCAGTACGTGGCCGTCGACACGAGCGGCAAGCGCTGATTTGCGCTAAGGACGGCGTGATCGTCCCATGGTGCCCTTCCCCGTCACGGTGAGTTTCCCCGTTCATTGGGGCGAGATGGACGTCATGGGTCACGTGAACCACGCGCGTTACTTCACGTGGTTCGAATCGGCCCGCATCGCCCTCTTCGCGAAGATCGGGATTGTGGCTGACAAGCCGCGTGACATCGGGCCCATCCTGGCCATGGCAAGCTGCGACTTCATCCGGCCGGTCGTGTATCCGGCCTCGATCGTGGCGGGCGCACGGATCCTCAAGGTCGGGCGCACGAGCATCACGATGGAGTACGCCGTCTGGATGGCCGACGAGCCGGAGCGCCCCTGCGCGCGCGGCGCATCGGTTGCCGTCCTGGTCGATTACCGCACGATGGAGAAGGTCGAAGTCCCCGGCGACGTGCGAGCCAGCGTAGCCGCCCTGGTCCCCGACACCATGCGCTAAGGCTACCGCGCCAGCCGAGGGGGGTCGACGACGAGAAGATCGTCCACACCTCTCGCGCCGGGGACGCTCGTGGCCGCTGCGATGGCGTGCCTCCTGTCCGCTTCCGATCCGACGCTTCCACGCAGCGAAACGCGACCGTGAAAGACCTCGACGGTGATGTGCCGCGTGGACAGTCGGGGGTCGTGTTCGATCGCGCCCCGCGCTTCGTAGAGCACGGCGCCGTCGCTCTCGCCGACCGGGGGCGCCACCCTGATGTCGGCGTGCGTGTCGGCCACGCCGGGCACGTTGCGCGCGTCGTCGGCCGCCGCTTGCGCTGCGTCCACGTCGGGCGCCTCTCCCGTGATCACGATGACGCGATCGCGAACCTGGATGCCCGGCAGGAACGGATGCACGCGGGGATCACGCGCTACGGCGTCGACGAACGCTCGCGCAATGTCGTCGTCGGTGCGCCGGGGCGCTGGCTCGTCGCGCAAGGTTCCGTCCGATTCGAAGTCGATGCGCAGGGACGCGACATCGACCTCGCTCGGGGAGGTGGCGTGGGCATCGGCCTCGGCCCGGGCGCGCTCGGCGGCGCTCCTCACGGAGCCGGCGATCCGGATCTTCCCGGCATGCGCGACGATGCGCAGGTGCGCGTCGTCGAGCCACGGGTCGTCTCGCATCAGGCGTCTGACTTCGCTCTCGAGCCGGGCATCCCCGCGCTCACCCGGTACGACGGCGAGGTCGTCGATCACGTCGAGCACGCCGGGCAGCGCAAGGACGTCGCTCTCGGCGATCCGTCGGGTCGCGTTCGAGTACACGTTTCCGGAGAGCCGTACGATCCCGGCGTGTGCGTGCGCGCCGATGGCGTCTCCCGCGGTCGCGGGGTCCGCCGCGATCGCCCCGGCGGCGACGAACTCGAGCTCGTAGTCGGGGCGCGGCGCCGGCGCCACGCTGATCCGGTCGATGATGGCACGCACGCCGCGCACGACCTGTGCGATTGCGACGGCGCGGTCCTTGGCGAGTCGCGCGGCGACCTCACCGTGCAACGTCAAGACGCCGTTCACACAGTCGACTTCGATGTGCTCTCGAGCGACGACCGCGTCGCCTTCCAGCTCGCGGAGCAAGACCGCGACAATCCAGCCGTCGGTCGCCGCCGGAGGGCGTGGCCGTTGCAGATTGGGTGAGTCGGGCCTGTCGACTGCGACGTGAGCGGGCCGGGGAGGCGCGGATGCCGAGCACCCGGCGATCGCCACGGCCGCCGCGATGGCGATCAGGGCGGCGATTGCCGATGCCGGTCCAGGTCGTCGCTCACTCCTCGCGGAATCACTGACGAACTCAGTAGAGGGCATCTCATTACCAAACGCGGTGGGGAGCTCGAGGGGAGCGCAAGGCGCGGACCCCTCGAGCGACCGTCATCGCAACCCGCGTTCCACCTCACTCCCGAGCGGAGTCCACGCCCGGCGGAGCCATCGATGGTCGTGGAGGGCTTTTGCCGCGGTCGTGGCAGCACCGCTCGCGACCTGCGGGGGCTGTTTCGCACCCGGCAGTCAGCCGCCAGCGCGCGGGGGCGACCGCAGAAGACCGGGGAGACGGGCCAAAACTGGGCTCGGCGGGCGCCAGCCCCAATCGAAAGCTACGATGTAAGAGTCGCATAATCGTTGCAACCCCTCCCGGTGATGCTCCGCTTCACACTCGCCGGTATCAGCTCTCTCATCGCCCTCATCGGCACGTTGGCCGGCTGTGCCGCGCACGACTCCGCCGAGGCTCGCGCGCCGCAGTTCCCGAGCGAGGAGCAAAAGCTCCTCGCCTGTCTCGACCTTCAGGACCACATCGTCGACCTCTACGCGAGGGAGTACGTCGAGCACGAGGGCATCACGCTCACCTCGACCGAGAAGGTCGCTTTTCGTGACGGCTGGGCAGAGGAGCTCGCGAAGCGCGGCACGTTCGACCGGTTCGAGCAATCCTGTTTCTACGGACTCACTCCCAACAAGTACGAGTGCGGGATGCAGTCGAGCACGACTGGCGGCCTGGCCGCGTGCATGAAGCTCACGATGCGCTAGCCGAAGGCGCGAGGGGGCGGCGCGCCCCCTTGAGACCGACTTAGAGCGCGGAGAGCGAGTGGGCAGTTCCTGGACATCGGCGTCATCCAGCACGGCAAGGGCGTGACCCAATCGCGGCACGTGGGCCGCGGGTCCACTGGCTCTACCGGCTCCACGGCCCTCTGGCAGGCGGGGAGATCAATGTCATTTTCGGCGGACCTGCGTAGACAAGCGCAGGGATTTCGACGCTTTCTGCGCGCGATTTGCGGATTGTCTCCGCGCTGCTGGGTGGATTGACACGGTCACCCTCGCTCGCTATCGTCGCTCTCATTCCTGCGTCTGACTGCGAGTCGTGCATTCGTGAAGACGACCCGAACCGCCGCGAAACCGCAGAACCGACGGGGCAGCCCGGAGGCGATCGAGAAGCGTCGGGTCGCGCGGTTGTTCAACGACATCCTCGGAGGTCGAGGCGTCGGAGCGCACAAGCAGGACGGGCGGACCGAGAAGCGCCGGCAGCGGCTGCTGCGCGAGCTCGAGCAAGGCAAGGTCCGCGGCGCCCGCGAGCTCAAGCCGCTCGACGTGCTCGTTCGCGTTCACGAGCTGCTCGAGCTGGGCGAGCCGCTGCGATCCATTCGCAAGGTGGCCAAAATGGCCAAGGTGGGGACGGCGCTCGTGCCGCCGGACGCGATGGTCGAGGTCGTGAGCCGGCTTCACAAGGCGTACGGCTTCAGGCCCGAGTGCTACCGGTTCGTGGGCGTCGACGACGAAGTGCTGCGCACCGCGGGCGTGCTCGGCGCCCTCAAGACTGCCCCGCCGCCGTCTCGTCGTAGAGCCGCGGGGGCGTGATGCGACGCGCGGTCGCGGCGTCCGCCGGCCTCGTGGCGGGGGTGCTGCTGGTTCACGGCGACACCCTGGCCGACGACGCAGGAGCCGCTGCCCGCCGGACGAAGGCGGTCGCGACGGTGGGCAATGGGCCGGGGTCGCGCGTCATCACCATCGGCGATCTCGAGGACCGCCTCGCTTCCATGCCGAGCTTCCAGCGCTCGACGTTCGGCGCGTCGGCCGGTGACATCCGCCGTCGCGTTCTCGACGAGGTGCTGGTGAGAGAAGGGCTTCTGTCGCTCGGAGCGCAGGCCTCCGGGCTCGAAACGCAGCCCGCGGTCGCGCGCGCGCTCGACCGCGCCGTATCCTCCTCCGCCGTCCGCGCGATCCGCGCCAGCCTCGGCCCGGCGGCCGACATCCCGATGAGCGACGTGCGAGCGTATTACGAGCGCAATCGCGCACGCTACGACGCTCCGGCGCAGTACCAGGTCTGGCGGATCCTGTGCAAGACGAGCGACGAGGCCGGGGTCGTACTCGCGGCCGCCCAGGCCGATGCGACTCCGAAGACATTCGCGCAGCTCGCGCGGGACCACAGCCAGGACAAAGCGACGGCTCTTCGCTCCGGCAACCTCGGGTTTCTCGCGGCAGACGGAACATCCAGCGAGCCGGGTCTCCGCGTCGACCCCGCGATCGTGCGGGCCGTACAGGCAGTGCGCGACGGAGACTTCGTTCCCTCGCCCGTGGTCGAGGGAGACTTCTTCTCCGTGGTTTGGCGCCGCGGGTCGATCGTGGCCCGCAGCCGTGCGGTCGAGGAGGTCGCCGAGCCGATCCGCGAGATCCTCTCGAGGGAGCGCGTCAAGACGACCGTGGACGCGCTCGTCGCGAGCCTGCGCTCCGCGAAGGTGCGCGACGTCCACGAAGAGCTCCTCGAGGCGGTCGATCTCTCGACTCTCTCCGGCGCTTCGCGCGCCCCGTAGCACCGCGGACATTTGCTCCGATTCGGACCCGCGACGTGGCCCGGCCCCCCGTCACGCCCGGTCGAGGTCGTCGAGGGCGTAGGCCGCGGCGGCGCGCTCGGCGAGGCGCTTGCTTCGCCCTTCGCCTCGAGCGACCGCGACGTCGCTGATCAGCACCTCCACGACGAACACCTGCTCGTGGGGGTTGCCTCGCACCTCGACGACCCGGTAGGTCGGCGGGGAAAGCCCGCGCCCCTGCACCCTCTCTTGCAAGGCGCTCTTGGGATCCCGCACGCCGAGCGAAGCGGCCTTTCCGAGGAGCTCCCCCACGATGTCGCGAACGACCGCGCGCGCCCCCGCGAGGCCGTGCGCCTCGTAGACCGCGGCGACGAGCGCCTCGGCGGTGTCCGCGAGCACGTTCGTCTGTTCTCGCTCCGAGCCCAGCGTTGCGCCGCGGCCGAGGGCGATGCACGGTCCGAGCTCGACCCGCCGTGCCCATGCTGCGAGCGCGTCGGCGTTGACCAGCGCGCTTCGCATCCGCGTCAGCATTCCCTCGTCTGCGTCGCCGTGCGCCTCGGCCAGCATCTCGCTCACGCAGAGGCCGAGAACTGCGTCGCCGAGGAACTCGAGGCGCTGGTTGTTCGGCACCGCCATCTCGTTCGCGAAGCTCGAATGGGTCAATGCCTCGTCGAAGCGGTCGATCGGCCCCGGTCCCACGAGGGCCTCGATCTGCGACCGGAGCCCGGCGCGTGCGGCGGCGAGGCGTTCGACCTCGTTCATCCGAAACGCTGATCGGTGGCTTCCGCCGCGTCGAGGTCGAGCTGCGTCACGCCGCCGGCGTCATGCGTGGACCAGGCCACGCGAGCGCGCCCCCAGCCCAGCTCCACGTCGGGGTGGTGGTCCCGCCGCTCTGCCAGGCAGCCGATACGAACGACGAACGCGAGCGCAGAGGCGAAGTCGGGTAGAGCGTAGCGCTTGGCGATCGCACCCGGTCCGGCTCGCTCCCAGCCGGGGTGCGTTGCGATCCAGGCATCGACGGTCGCGGCGTCCAGTTTCGTGGGGCGATCCATGCCATCAATTTAGCGCCACCCGCGGGTGTCCCGAAGCGGACTGCTATGCTTTCGTGATGGCGCTGCTGGCCTGTCCCTTCTGTCGCGAGATGTTTCAGGCGGGCGAACGTGCCACTTGCCCGGTGTGCGGCGTGGCCCTGGTCGCTTTCGAGAAGCTCCCGCCCTCGAGCGACGCCCTTCACGAAGAGGGCCTCCCCCCCGAGCCCGAGCGCGAGCTCCTGCCGGCCACGTACCTGGGTCGGGGGCGCGGTCTGCTGGCCGGCCTCGGGCTCGCGGGGCTCGTCGCCTTCTTCCTGCCATGGGTGGACCTCACGATGCCCGACGTCATCGCGTTCTCCGGGTTTGCGCTCGCGCAGCGGCTCGGTTGGGCGTGGGGTGCCGGCGTGGCCTGGTTCGTTCTGGTGCCCACCGTCCTCAGCCGGCGGAGCATCTTGCAGCTGCGCGGTGCGCGCGTCGCCGTCGCGTTTCTCGCGGCCGTCCCCGGGACGACGGTCGCCGTCCTCCTCGCGCGGCCGCCGCACGGCGCGCACGGCGTGCCCCTGCGTTTCACGTTCGGGCCAGCGCTCTACGCCACGCTGGGCCTGTCGCTCCTTGCGCTGGGAGCCGCGGTGCTGCTGGGCGGTCGCGCGGACGATATCCGGCTGCGCCGTGGGTCCTCGGCCGGGCAGCTCGTGCACTGAACGGCGACCCGTGTCAGACTTTCCCCCGGCTCGCCCCGAACGCGAGCGGAGGCGTCGATGAAGGTCGCGCGGAATCGGTCGAAAGCGCCAGTCGAGCGCGACGATCTTGTGGACACCGACGTGCCCGCGGCCGTCGTGTGCGCCCACTGCGGCGACGCCGATTGCGCAGGGTGCCGCAACGAACAGACCCGCTCGGGCGTGGTCGCCATCGTGGCGTGGGAGCGCCCGGGCGCCCCCGCCATTGCGCGACTCTGGGCGACCGCCAGGGCGACCACGTTCGAGTCCGATCGCTTCTTCGAGTCGCTCCCCGACGGCCCGATTGCCCCCGCGCTGCGCTTCGCCTTCGCGAGCGAGCTGCTCGCGTCGGCGGCGATGGCTCTGCTGGCGATCGCGCCAGCGGCCGTCATCGCGCCGCGGTGGGTCAAACACGTGCTCATCGACGAGGCGCCGGCTGCCGCGCGGCTGGCGGCCATCGGGGTGCCCGCCCTCGCGACCATCCTCGTCGCCGCGCACGTCGTCCACGGATGGGCGCTCGACCGGGGCGCGCGGCGCTCAGGGGCGCGCGGGGCGACCACGCGCGCGCTGCGATTCGGTCTCTACGCGACCGGCTGGGACCTCGTGGTCGGCCCGCTCGGGGCGCTCGTCGTCGCGGCGAAGGAGGGTCTCGGCAAGGCCCTCTCGATTGGTGTGGTCATCATGGACTTGCCCGGGCGCAGCACGAGGGCGTTCCTGCGCGGCTGTTATCGCCTCGACGGCGCGTCGGCCGAGCCCGCGCTGCGGGCGTCGTACGTGGCCGCGGCGGTGGCCACCGGCGTCGGAGCCGTCGCGGTGATCGCGGCGCTCGTGGCCGTGCTGCTGTTCTGACGAGCCGGGGCCGGTGGCGTCCGGAACACGAAGTCGTGGGGGGCGTCGCGATGGCACTCTGCGCAGGGCGCGACGCGAGCGTCGCTGACGACCTCGCCGTCCGTCCCCACCGCGACGAAGCGCCAGCTTTCCGCGCGCTTCTCCATCACCAGCAGCCCGACGGAGGCGCCCGCGTCGAGGGCTCCCCGGCCGAGGGCCTCTTCGACGAACATCGCGCCGTCCGCAAAGCCCCCGCCGGCGTCGGCGGCTGCGCGGGCAGCCTCGTTCGACCAGACCACCGCGTCGAAGTCGTCCCCGTGACCCTCCGACAGGAATCGGTCGCTCACCCGCGACAAGCGCGCCCGGAAATCGGCCGGCACGGGAGACGTCGAGGCCCCCCCTTGCGCGGGCAATCGCTCGGCCGCCCGCGGAGGCGAGATGCCCACCGGCCCGACGTCGCGGCCGCCGCATGCGCTGGTGCTGCTGCCGCTCACCAGGGCCACCGCTACAGTGGCGCGCGCGGCCGCCCCGAGTCTCAGAAAGAGACGCCGGCTTCGAACGACGTCGTCCACTGCTTGTCCCCGTTGACGCCGATGACACCGTTCTCGGCGCTCGGATCGGTGAGATCCATGGCGAACTGCGCGGCGAGATAGAGGACCTCGAACCGGTAATTGAGCCCGGCGATCCATCGCCAGCGGTGGATGCGCGCTTCTGGAACGTGGTGTCGTTTTCGAAGTCGTTCTCGGCGTTCGTGTTCGTGCAGATCGGCATCCCGGTGTTCAGCTGCTGGCCCCCCAGGTTGGCCGGCGTCGCGTTCGGGTTGCCCGGCACATTCGGGCCGCGATAGCCGCAGTTGAGCGGGTCGACGCTGGGCGTCAGGTCCACCACCGAGGAGTCCGCGAAGATGATCACGCGCTGGGCGCCGACGTACGGCGTGAGCACCGCGCTGTCGTCGATCGCGATCGGCTTGGAGATCTGCGCGTCGATTCCAACCGTCGTCAGGAAGAACTTCGGCGATCCTCCGAGCGTGCGCACGCCGCCGCCGATGGCGATGTCCGGAAAGTATCCGAGCACGCCCGTGCGGTAGCCCTCGAGGAGCGCCCAGCGCACGTCGGCCCCGCCGACCCACAGCGACGTGTTGGCGAGGTACCCGAGGTCGCCTGCGATCTCGAACCCGTAGGCGAGGCCCTTGCGGGCCTTGAGCTGTAGACCCCGAGGAGCGAGTCGGGGTTGGTGTTCTCGACCGAGAATGCGTGGGTGTTGGGGTCGACCGGGCCGGCCGTCCCCAGGTGCCAGTACTGCTGGCCCCCGGCGCTCGCGTCGACGTTCATGTGGGTGAAGCTCGCCTCGAGGCTCAGCGCGAAGCCTCCGAGCCCCGTCGTTCTCGCCGCGTGAAACGCGGTCGGCGCGATGGCCATCCCGAGCTCGCTCATCAGGTTGGCCCAGCCGACGTTGTTCGGCAGGCACGGGCTCATCGAGCAATCCGCGAGGCGCTCGGGCGTGATGTCCATGTTCCCGGCCATCGCGGGGCCAGCCGTCCCCAACGTGGAAAGGGCGACCCCCAGAGACGCAGCGGCGATTGCGACCTTCGGATTGCGGGGCAAGAGGGCTCCGAGTAGCGTGGCGGCTTCAACTGGCGAGGCTACGGTTTGCCTGCGCCGAGCGTCAAGCTGGTGTCCGAAGATTGCCGAAGACTTCCTCGACAACCGCGCGGCTCCGGGCCAAGCCCTTGCCTATACCGCTCCACGTGGTCCTGGTGGAGCCGGAGATCCCCCCGAACACGGGCAACGTGGCCCGCCTTTGCGCCGCCACCGCGTCGCCGCTGCACCTCGTGGGGGCCCTGGGGTTTCGCATCGACGAGCAGAGCGTACGCCGGGCGGGCGTCGACTACTGGCACCTGGTCGACGTTCGGACGCACGCCGACTTCGAGCACTTCCTCCACGCGTGGTCGAAGGAGGCGCCCGGCGGCCAAGCTCCACCTCTTCAGCGCGATCGCCCGCAAGAGCTACCTCGACGGCGGCGTACGCGCGCCGGGGACGCGCTCGTCTTCGGAAAGGAGAGCGTGGGGCTCTCGGACGAGCTTCTCGCACGCTTTCCCGACCGCGTCGTCGGGATCCCGACCCTCGGGGCGGTGCGTTCGCTCAACCTCGCCAACGCCGTGGGCATCGTGCTCTACGAGGCGCTCCGCGAGCTTGGCGCCCTGGCGCAGACGTACACGGGTTGAGGCCGCGAGCAGGCCCGCCCGGCCTTCCAGCCAGACTATTCGAACGCCGCGATCCCGGTCACTTCCTGGCCGAGGATGAGCGTGTGGATGTCGTGCGTTCCCTCGTAGGTGAAGACCGTCTCGAGGTTGCACATGTGGCGCATGATCGGGTACTCGAGCGTGATCCCGTTGCCGCCCAGGATGTCGCGGCATACCCGCGCGATCTCGAGCGCGGCGCGCACGTTGTGGCGCTTGATCATGCTCACGTGCGGTGGCCGCAGCTTCTTCTCGGCCTTCAGGCGCGCGGCCTCCATGCGCCAGGAGCTGCATGTTCGTGATCTGCGTGAGGCACTCGCGCCAGCTTGGCCTGCACGAGCTGGTGCGAGGCGATCGGCTTGCCGGCGAACTGCACGCGGTGCTTCGCGTAGTCGACCGCGCAGTCGAAGCACGCCATGGCGGCCCCGATGACGCCCCACGCGATTCCGAAGCGCGCGGCCGTCAGCGTCGCGAGCGGCCCCTTCATGCCCGCGCACGCCCGGTAGGATCGCGTCCTTCCGGACGCGAACGTCCTCGAGAATGAGCTCGCTCGTCACGCTCGCACGAAGGCTCACCTTCTGGTGGATCAGGCGCGCCTCGAAGCCCCGCGCTTCGGTCGGTACGAGGAAGCCGCGGACCTCGCCGTCCGGACGCCGCCGACCTTTGCCCAGACGAGCGCGATCTGGGCGAGGTTGCCGTTGGTGATCCAGCGCTTGGTTCCGTTGAGCACGTAGCTGTCGCCGTCGTCGATCGCGACGGTCCGCATGCCGCCCGGGTTCGAGCCGAAATCAGGCTCCGTCAGCCCGAAGCAGCCGATGATCTCGCCCTTCGCCATCTTGGGCAGGAGCTTCGTCTTCTGCTCCTCCGACCCGAACGAGTGGATCGGGTACATGACGAGCGACCCCTGCACGCTCGCGAAAGACCGCAGTCCCGAGTCGCCGCGCTCGAGCTCCTGCATCGCCAGCCCGTAGCCGACTTCGCTCAGCCCCGCGCAGCCGTATCCTTGCAGGTTGCAACCGAGGAGGCCCAGCTCACCGATCTCCGGGATGATCTCCGCGGGAAAGGTGCCGCGCTCCCAGTGGTCGGCGATGTTCGGAAGGATGCGCGCGTCGACGAACGCTCGAACGCTGTCGCGAATCGACGCGCTCCTCGGCGGAGTAGTGGCGGGCGAGGTCGAAGAAGTCGGGCATGGGCGCGAGCCTGGAGCTAGCACACGGTGGGTGATCGGGGCACGGGAAGTCTCCGCAGCCTCGGCCGGCTGCGCTCAGTCGGCCCGGCGGCGGATCGAGGGCGTGGCTCCGGTGAAGTCCGCGTGAAGCGTGGCGTGGTCCCCGCCGCGGAGCGTCAACGATTCGCCCTTGGATTCGCCTGTCGGAGGAAACGAGAAGACCACCGTATGGGGTCCCGGTTCGAGGCTGACGTGGGCGGGGCAGGCTCCGCGCGGGGCCCCGTCGACGCTGACCAGAGTTCCGTCGCCGAGCAGCACGAGCTGGGCTCGCGCCGTGGGCGCTGCGGTCACGGGGGGAGCGGGCGCCTGCGGCTGCGCCGGGGCCGACGCGGGCACCTCCTCGACCTGTCGGGGGAGCGCCGTGGGGGCGATCGACGCCTGCGGGGGGACTCTCGACGTTGTCGTCTCGGTCGTCGCCGCGCGCCCGAGGAAGAAGGCCACGACGGCCAGGCCGCATGCGCCGACGGCGCCCGCGATCGCGACCCACCTTCGTGGGGTCGGCCCCTCGCCGCGGGGATCGGTCTCGAGCGGCTCGGCGACCGGCTCGACCTCGCTGGCCCGCGCGCCGGGACGCATCGATTCGATCTTTCGCGTCGACACCTCGGGGATCGGATCCAGCGGCGACGAAGGCGATCGGAGCGCCCCCACGTCGCTGCGTGCCGCGAACGTCTTGGTCCCGACCTGGGTCGCCGTGGGTCGAGACGGAGGGCGCTGCAACACGGGTCGCGGCTCGGTGGGCGGCGGCGGCGGGTGCACGCGCAGGTCGCGAACGCGGTCCCCGAGGTGCCGCGCCAGGTCGCCCAGGTCGGTGCCGGCGAGGAACCGTCGCAGGGCTCGCCCCAGGTCATCGGCCTGCTGCGGTCTCGCCCCCGGATCGAGCGACATCGCGCTCGCGATCACGTCGTCGAGCGGGAGGAGGCGCGCGTCCGCGTCGCTCGGCTTCGGGTGCGGCGCGCGCATGGCCTCTTCGATCTCCTCGCGGGTCCGGCGGCGAAACGGGGCTTGTCCGCTCCAGAGCTCCATGAGGAGCACGGCGACGGCGAAGACGTCCGCGGCCGGCGTGAGCTCCTTGGCGTCCATCTGCTCGGGGGGCATGTGGCCCGGCGAGCCGAAGACTCCGTGCCCGCTGGGAGCCGTCGCCACCGGCGCGGCGATCCCGAAGTCGATGACCTTGACCTGACCCTCCTCGTCGACCATCACGTTTCGCGGAGTCACGTCGCGATGCACGACGTTCATTCGCCGGTGCGCGTAGTCGAGTGCGCGACAGACCTCGACCCCGACGTACGCCACCTCTTCGGGCGAGAGTCCCGGCCGCGGCTCGCTTCCCTGCACGGCCGCGGCCTGCGAGCTTGCGCGCAGGAGCTCGGCGAGGCTGGCGCCCTCGACGAACTCCATCGCCAGAAAGTACGTCCCGAGCTCGACGCCGAGCTCGTAGACCGGGACGATGTTCGGGTGCGCCAGGTTGACGGTGGTCTTCGCCTCGAGGACGAACCGGCGCACGAAGTCGTCGTCGCACGCGAGCTCGTCGCGGATCTGTTTCACGACGAGCTTCTTCTCGAAGCCGCCCGCCCCTCGAAGGGTCGCCAGGACGACGCGGGCCATCCCGCCGCGAGCCAGCTCGCGTTCGAGCACGTACTTTCCGAACACTTGCGGGTACATTGAGCCGTCCGCGAGACCCCCCCGTAGCGTAGCAGCGTCGCGGAGCGGGTAGCAGCGCAGCGTGGAGAGCGGGCGCTCTTGCCCTGGTCTGCCTCGTCAGGCGCCTTCGACCCCGACGAGGTCCGCGATGCTCGCTGCCCCTTCGCGCTCGACCTGCCGAGCGAGCTCGCGCCCGATCCGCGCGGCCGACAGGGGGCCCTCGTAGATGAACCCCGTGTACATCTGCACGAGATCCGCCCCGGCGCGTACGAGCGCCATCGCATGGTCCGCGGTCTCGACGCCCCCCACCCCGATGATCACGATCTCCCGTCCGAGACGCTCTCGTACGCGCCGCACGACCTCGAGGGAGCGGCGGCGAAGCGGCGGGCCGCTGAGCCCTCCCGCGCCGATCGCCTCGACCCGGCTCGAATCCGTGGAGAGCGGAGTCCGGCCGATCGTCGTGTTGGTGGCGACGACCCCGTCGAGTCCCACCTCTTCGACCACCGCGAGGACGTCCTCGAGCTGGGCGTCGGTGAGGTCCGGCGCGATCTTCACGAGAAGTCGGGCGCCCGTGGCCCGAGCTCGCAGCGCCGAGAGCAGCGAGCGCGCGTGGTCGCGCGCCTGCATCGTCCGGAGCCCCACCGTGTTCGGCGACGACACGTTGACCACCACGAAATCGGCGACGTCCCGGACGGCGTCGAATGCGGCCAGGTAGTCGGAGACCACCGCGTCGAGGTCATCGACCGGGACGACGCGCGACTTGCCGATCGAGACGCCGATGGGGACGCGGAGGTCGGGACGGGAAATCCGCAACCGGGCGGCCAGGCGCGCCGCCCCCTCGTTCGGAAAGCCGAGCCGGTTGACGAGCGCGCGATCCGCAGGGAGGCGAAAGAGGTTGGGCCGCGGGTTCGCCTCCTGGGCGAGTGCCGTGACCGTGCCGAGCTCGAGGTGCCCGAAGCCGAGGGCGCTGAGGGCTCGAGGGCGACGCGCGTTCTTGTCGAATCCGCCGGCGAGGCCGACGATGGATGGGAAGTCCAGGCCCATCCGACGCACCGCGATCCGGCGCCCGATTCGACCGTGAGGCTCCGCAGCGAAGGCCGCGCGCACGGCCGCGCGAAGCCATCCGAGATGCTCGACGGGGCCGAGCGCTGCGAACGCGAGCTCGTGGGCCGCGTCCGGCGGCAGAAGAAACAGCAGGGGACGCAGCGCTCGACGGTAGAGGACCGCGTTCATGGCCGTGACGCGTCAGGTAGCGGTCGCTCGCCCGCAGCGCAACTGGCGGAGACCCCGCCCGCGAGGCGACTCACGTCGTGAGGCGGCTCACTGTAGCGAGAAGGCGATCGAGGTCGATCGGCTTGGCCAGGTGCTCGCAAGCGCCCGGCGCGCTCATGGCCGAGACGACGACGACGGGAATCTGTGACAGGTCCGGGCTGGCCTGCAATAGCTCGAGGACCTCCCATCCGCTCAGCACCGGCATCATGAGGTCGAGCAGCATCAGGTCGGGGTGGCCGTGTCGGCGCAGCTCGCCGAGCGCTTGCTCGCCGTTCGCCGCGCAGGCGACGTCGTAGCCCTCGTCGCGAAGCACCTCGGCAAGCACCTCTCGGATCGAGTCATCGTCGTCCACGACGAGGACGCTCGGTCGACGTGGCGTCCTCACTTCTTTCCCGGCCTGCACGGGCGAGGCCAGCGCGCCAGGCGCGGGCGCGAGCATGACGCGAGCATGACGCGAACATGACCGGGGGTCGTCGACGGCACGCGAGCGGCGAGCGGCGAGCGCGGGCGTGCGTGACAGTGCGCTCGAGCTCCCGGCCGCGACCTCCCACCCGTCTGCTATCCTTCACTCGGGGGTCTCATCTCCCAAGGAGTCGCGCGTGATCGTCGGCGTGCCGAAGGAAATCAAGACTCGCGAGTACCGCGTCGGGATGACCCCGGCCGGAGTCCGTAGCCTGACGTCGCGCGGCCACACCGTCCTCGTCGAGCGCGATGCCGGCACCGGCAGCGGAATCCGCGACGGCGAATACGAGGCGCAAGGCGCGCGGATCGTCCCGAACGCGGCCGCCGCATGGGCCGCCGAGATGGTGGTGAAGGTGAAAGAGCCTTTGCCCAGCGAGCACGGCTACTTTCGCAAGGGTCTTCTCCTTTACACGTACCTCCACCTCGCCAACGAGCCGGAGCTCACGCGAGCCCTCGCGCGCGACGGCGTGACGGGCATCGCCTACGAGACCATCGAGTTCGAAGACGGGAGCCTCCCGCTCTTGCGGCCCATGAGCGAGGTCGCCGGCCGAATGGCCGTCCAGGTCGGAGCGACGTGCCTCGAAAAGGAGCGGGGCGGCAAGGGAGTCCTGCTCGGCGGCGTCCCCGGAACGCGCCGCGGAAGGGTGGTCATCCTCGGCGGCGGCGTGGTCGGCAGGAACGCGGCGACGATCGCGGTCGGTATGGGGGCGCAGGTCACGGTGATCGACCTTCGCGCCGAAGCGATGGCGTATCTCGAAGACGTCTTCGGCGGCGCCATCGAGACGCTCTACTCGAACCCCACGAACATCGAGGAGATGACGGCCCGCGCCGATCTGCTCATCGGCGCCGTTCTCGTCACGGGTGCGGCCGCGCCGAAGCTCGTGACCGAAGAGCTGGTCGCGAAGATGAGCCCTGGGAGCGTCATCGTCGACGTGGCCGTCGATCAGGGCGGGTGCATCGAGACCTGCCGCCCCACGACGCACGACCAGCCGACGTACGAGGTGCACGGCGTCGTCCACTATTGCGTTCCGAACATGCCGGGGGCCGTGCCGCAGACGAGCACCTGGGCGCTCACGAACGTGACCATCCCTTATGCCGTCAAGATCGCCGACCTCGGGCTCGTCGAGGCAGCTCGGGGCGACGCCGCGCTTCTCCGGGGCATCAACACCTTCGAGGGCCACGTCACCTACGAGCCGGTCGCGCGGGCGCACCGCCTCGAATACATCCCGGCGCGCGATCGCATCGGCTGACGGCGAGCTTGGTGTCCCCGCGCGCGGTGTGCAGGGCCACGCTAGAACTTCGGCAACGTCCGCCATGGCCTCGCAGAAACTGATCGCCATCATCGCCGGAGACGGGATCGGCCCCGAGGTCATCGCGCAGGCCACGCGCGTGCTCGAGCATTACCGGGACGTTCGCGGCTTCCCGATCGACCTGTGGCCCCTCGATCTCGGGGCGGATCGCTACCTCCGCGACGGCACCACGTATCCGCCGGAGGTGCACGAGCGCATCGCGAACGAAGCGGCCGCGGTGCTGCTCGGAGCCCTCGGCGATCCGCGCGTGCCGGGCCTCGAGCACGCGCGCGACATCCTGTTCGGGCTGCGCTTCGACCTCGATCTCTACGCGAACATCCGCCCGATCCGCGCCCTGTCCGACGATCTGGTCCCGCTCAAGGGCCGGCGCGCGCGCGGACGTCGACCTGGTCGTCTTCCGCGAGAACACCGAGGGCATCTACGTCGGCATGGGCGGACAGTTCAAGCGCGGCACCCGCGACGAAGTGGCCATCAACGAGGACGTGAACACACGCAAGGGGGTCGAGCGCCTGATCCGCGCGGGCTTCGAGTACGCGCGCGCCCACGGCAAACGGCGCGTCCACATGGCCGACAAGTCGAACGCGATGCGGCACGCGCACGAGCTCTGGTACCGCGTGTTCCTCGAGGTGGCGGGCGAGTACCCGGGCATCGAAGCCAAGCACCTCTATGTCGACGCGCTCTGCCTCCTGCTCGTGCAGGACCCGTCGCAGTTCGAGGTCGTCGTCACGTGCAATCTGTTCGGCGACATCGTGACCGACCTCGGCGCCGCGCTGCAGGGGGGGCTCGGGATGGCCTCCAGCGCGAACGTCCATCCGCCGGTCGCGCGATGCTGCGAGGGTCCCCACCGCGGCGCGGCCGTCGGGATGTTCGAGCCGGTTCACGGATCGGCCCCACCCCTGGCCGGCAAGGATCTCGCCAATCCGTTGGCTAGCGTGCTGACCGTGGGGATGATGCTGGCCCACCTCGGGTGGCCCGACGAAGAGGCGCGGCTCGAGAGACTCGTCGCCCGCGCCATCGCCGAGCGAAAGTGCACGCGCGACGTGGGCGGCGAGCTCGGCACGCGGGCGGTCGGCGACTGGCTCGTCGGCGAGCTGGCCCACGACGTGGACTGAGATACTGGGAACACCGGGCCGCGGCCATGTGTCGAGCTGTCGAGAATCGTCTGCGAGCCTTGGAGCGCTTTGCGTTCTGGCCCGTCATACCTGCACCGGGAGGCGAAGGTGGGACTCCGAGCGTTTGGCATCGCGGTGGCATCGGCCCTGGCGCTTCTCTGGGCAACGAGCGGCACGCAGCGGGAGAGGGCGGTGCTCTCGGACGGCCCGGGCGTGGCGGCGGAGAGGGTGCGCGCCTGCGAAGCGAGCGCCGCAGCCCGCCAGGACGACCCGGAGGCCATCCGGGCTCTCGCCCAGGCATACCTGGATGCGTTGCAGCCGGGGCTCGCCCTGGGCGTCCTGGAGGCCGCCCCGGCCATCCTGCGCGGCGACCCGCGCACGCGGCACCTTTACGCCCGCGCGTTGCTCGATCAGGGGCGTAACGACGACGCGCTCGCGGCCGAGGCGAGCGTGGTTGCGTCGTGTATGCCCGTCGCCGATGGGTCGCCGTCGAAGTCGGGTCCGGGGTGCGACGGTGTCCTACTTGCGTCGGCCCTGCGGCGCGCCGCGATTCTGAAGGAGCTCGTGGCGCTTGGCGTCGAGGACACGCGGGCGCAACCAGAAGAGAGCTTCGTGGCCTACCAGAACGCCACGCGCGAGGCGCGCGTGGCGGCGTTCTGACACCGCGCCCGCTCTCTCGCCCGCCGATCCTCCACCCGACTGCGTGGCGGTTGCGGTCCACCGCTTGCACTTTCGGCGTGCTTGCGGAAAGCTTATTCGCCCGTCCTCGGCCTCACGGCCCCCCACCTGTTGGTGGTCGACGCGGACGTCCGTGTCCGTGAGCAGCTCGAGCAGCTCGGTCGCGAGAGGCTGCTCGTCGTCGTCGCCATGGCCACGGCCAACGAGGCGCTCGCGTTCGCTCGCAGCGGACGCGTCGATGCCGCCATCATCGACGGCACGCTAGGCGCCGCCGCGGTCGCCTTTGCGCACGAGCTCCGCGCGATCCCCGGGCTCGAGCGCGTTCCGATGGCCTTCCTCTCGGAGCGAGGGGACGTCGAGCGCCGCGTTGCAGCCGCGAACGCCGGCGCCTCGCTCTACCTGCCGAAGCCGGTCGACCCGTACGGGTTCGGAGCGGCCGTCGAACAGATGCTCGCGCTCGGTCGCGACGAGAAGATGCGCGTGCTCGTGATCGACGACGACGCGGACTTCGCGGCCTGCGTCGCGGCCGTGCTCGAGCCTCAAGGCATCGTCGTGCGAACGGCGCTCGACGCGACCCGCCTCGTGGAGACGCTCGACGACGCACGACCGGACCTCGTGCTGCTCGACGCGATGCTGCCCGAAGTCAGCGGGTGGGACGCGATCCGCATCATGCGCACCATGCCCGAGTGGCGCGACGTCCCCATCCTCTTTCTCACCGGGCGCACCGACCTCGAGAGCCGTATCGCGGCGTTCGACGCGGGCGCCGACGACTACCTGGCCAAACCGCTGGTGCCCGAGGAGCTCCTCTCGCGCGTACGGGTGCGCCTCGATCGCCGAAGGCTGATCCGCGAGACGACCGAGCGCGATCCGCTCACGCGATGCATGTCGAGGGGCGCGCTCCTCGACTCCCTGGCGAGCCGCCTGTCGGAGGCGCGCAGGCATGCGCGTACGCTGTCGGTCGCGCTCATCGACGTCGATCGATTCAAGCGCGTCAACGACTCCTACGGCCACCTCGTCGGCGACCACGTGCTCATGGCGCTCGGTCGTTTGTTGACCGCCCGCTTCCGCCTCGAGGATCTGCGCGGCCGCTGGGGCGGGGAAGAGTTCGTCATCGGCTTTCCGAACGAGCCGGCGGCCACCGCGGCCAGCGTCCTGTCGCGCGTGCTCGACGAGTTTCGAACGATGCCCTTCCAGAGCGAGCGGGGCGAGCCGTTCTTCGTCACTTTCAGCGCAGGCATCTCGAGTTTCCCGGTCGACGGGGCGACCGTCGACGCGCTGATCCGCGCTGCGGACCGCCGCCTCTATCGCGCCAAGCGCGGCGGTCGAGCGCACGTGGTCGTCGGCGAGGCCGTGGCGAGCTGATTCTTCCTTCCGCGGAAAGCGGCGCCAGCCGAGCAGACTTCCGCTCCGGGCTCACTACACTACGGATTGAGGCGTCGGCCTATCTTCGGAGCGAGCTAACCCATGTGCGGAATCGTCGGCTACGTTGGCACCAAGGACTGCGCCCCAATCCTCGTCGAGGGCCTGCGGCGGCTGGAGTACCGCGGCTACGACTCCGCCGGGCTCGCCATCCACACGGGGGCCGGCTCGCAGCCCACCCACGCAACCGCGAGCATCGAGATCGTGCGGGCCGTGGGCAAGCTCGCCAACCTCGAAGCCGCTCTGAAGAAGAACCCGCTCGCCGGTCGCACCGGGATCGGCCACACCCGCTGGGCGACGCACGGACGGCCCAGCGAAGCCAACGCCCATCCGCACGTCGCCGGCCGGGTCGCCGTCGTCCACAACGGGATCATCGAGAACCACGTCGCCCTTCGGCGGCGAGCTCGAGGCCACCGGAGTCCGCTTCAGCAGCGATACGGACACCGAGATCGTCGCGCACCTCGTCGACGCAGGCGCTGACGGCTGGGACGCCGCGCCTGGTCGACGCCGTGCGAGCTGCGCTGCAGCAGGTGCGAGGCGCCTACGCGATCGCGGTCCTCTCGGGCGACGCGCCCGACGAGATCGTCGTCGCCAAGGCCGACAGCCCGCTCGTCATCGGGCTCGGAGACGGAGAGATGCTCTGCGCGAGCGACATCCCGGCGCTGCTCGCCCATACCCGCGACGTCGTCTTCCTCGACGACGGCGAGGTCGCGATGCTCACGCGCCGAGGCGCGGAGATCACTGACGCTCGACGGCGCCCGCGTCGAGCGCGCGCCGAAGCGCATCGACTGGTCGCCGACCCAGGCCGAGAAGGGCGGCTACAAGCACTTCATGCTCAAGGAGATCCACGAGCAGCCGCGTGCCGTCGAAGACACGCTGCGCGGCCGCGTGGACCTCCGCGAGGGGGACGTGGTCGGCGAAGAGATCGGCATCAGCGCCGAGGTCGCGAAGAAGATCCGGCGCGTCTGCTTCGTCGCCTGCGGCACGAGCTCGCACGCGGCGATGGCCGGGCGGTACTGGATCGAGCAGCTCGCGCGCATCCCCGCGGTCGTCGAGATCGGCAGCGAGGTCCGTTATCGCGACGCGGTCTTCAGCGACACCGATCTCGTCGTCGCCGTGAGCCAGAGCGGCGAGACGCTCGACACACTCGCCGCGGTCAAGACCGCCAAGGCGCAAGGGCGCTCACGTCCTGGCGGTGGCCAACGTCCATCGACAGCGCGATCCCGCGCGCGAGCGACGCAGCGCTCTACACGCACGCCGGGCCCGAGATCGGCGTCGCGTCGACGAAGTGCTTCACGACGCAGCTCGTCGCGATGCTCTTGCTCGCCGTGTACCTCGGCCGCCGCCGCGGGTCGCTCGCGCAGGGTGAGGCGCAGCGGATCCTCGAGGCGCTCGCGCGGACTCCGCAGCAGATGCGAGACGTGCTGGCGAAGGCCGAGGACGTGCGCATGCTCGCGAAGCGGTACATGCGCACCGAGCACATGCTCTTTCTCGGGCGCGGAACGGGCTTTCCGGTCGCCCTCGAGGGGGCCCTCAAGCTCAAGGAGATCTCGTACATCCACGCGGAGGGCTACGCGGCGGGCGAGATGAAGCACGGGCCCATCGCCCTCATCGACGAGAAGATGCCCGTGGTCGTCGTCGTGTCCGCGCGACGCGCACTACGAGAAGACGTTCTCGAACATGCAAGAGGTCAAGGCCCGCGAGGGGCAGCTCATCGCCGTGTGCACGCAAGGCGACGCGGACGTGCGCGCGCTTCTCTCGACCGACGCGGTCCCACGCAGCAACCGGACCGGTCCGCTCGCGCCCGAGGCAGACGTCCTCGAGGTCCCGGATGCGGCGCCGGAGGTGCTCCCGCTGCTCACGGTGCTGCCCCTGCAGCTTCTCGCCTACTACATGGCCGATCTCAAGGGGACCGACGTCGATCAGCCCCGCAACCTCGCCAAGACCGTGACGGTCGAGTAGCCGGCCACCCCGCGCGTCTGGGCGGGCGCGCCGCGAGGGCGAGTCTGATATACCGGCCGCAGGATGGCCTCCGTCATTCTCGGGGACTGGACACATCGGCGGGGCGATGCCGGGGGTGCCCGCGCCGTCCCCGCCGAGATCGATCGGCCGCGGCCCGCGGTCGTGTGGCAGTGGCGGCCCGAGCACGGCGGGCGCGTCGATCAGGTGCGCGTGGCGGGCACCACCGTCATCGTCGCGACCATGATGCCCCGCGATCCGATGGCGCCGCGATGGGAGCACGCGGTGGTCTACGTGCTCGATGCGCACACGGGGATCGAGATCGCCCGGCGCGTCTTGCCCGATCCCGTCCCCGTGGCCGCGATGGTCGTGGACGACGGCGTCGTCCACGTCGTCTCGACTCGGACAGGCGAGCCGATCTTCTGGTACGCGCTCACTCCGGCCGAGCTCGTGCCGTGCCATCGCCGGATCGTTGCGGTCGCCGACGGGCTCCAGCACGACGACGTGCTCGACGCGTGGGCGACTCCCGACGGGGGCCTGTGGCTCGAGCTCGACGCCGCGGCCCCAGGCGAGTCGGTGCGAGTGCGAAGCTTCGCGTTCGCCGATCCGAACGGGGGCCCCGCCGCCCCCCGCGTCAACGAGGGGCATCTCCTGGTGGAAGGCCCGCCCGTCGCGCACGACGCATGCGCGGGCGGCCACGAGCTGTTTGTCCCGCTCGACGGGCGTTGGAGCGGCGAGACCGACTCGACCCCCCCCGGGATCTCGCGGCTCGACCGCAGCGGCGGCAATGCGATCACCGAGGCCGCCTGGGTCTCGGCCACGGTCGTCGGCCCGCGATCGAGGATCCACGCGCTCGGGGGCGACGGCGTCGTCTGCGCGGTGGCGATCGCGGAGGACCAGTCCAAACCGGACCAGACGCGCGTCGAAGTCTTCGCCGTCGACCGGACCTCCGGGGTGGTCCGGTGGCGCGCGAATGACGATCGCCTGGCCATCAAGCCGCAGCCAGGGGCTTCGGCTCGCGTCGCCCGCCGTCCGAACGGGGAGGTCCTCTTCCAGAGCCTCGGCCCCGACGGCACCCCCTGCACGCCGCTCATCTGCGCCCGTCCCGACGGCCGCCTCGACTCGATTGTCCTCGGGGCGCGCGGCCGCTACGTCCTCGACGCGGCCCTGGGCGATCTGGTCCTCGGGCACCGGGAGAACAAGGACGGCCGCGTCGAGGTCGGAGGGTTTGCCATCGACCTCCAGGGGCGCCTCCTGGGGCGACGCGCCGTCCCGCGGTGGACGATCGACCTCGGCGACCTCGGCGGCGCCGCCACGGTCTATGCAGGTTCGGGCGCTGTCGTCGTTCGCGGTGCGCGCTCGGTGAGCGCCATCCGGATGTAACGATCGACCGCCGCTTGAATGTCCCGCGACGGTTGATCTTCAGGCGGTCGCGCGCTTCAGACGATCGACCGCGACCATCAGCATCTTCAGGCTTTGCTGCTGCGCGGTCGCGCTGCTCTCGATCCTGGCCGCCGACGCCAAGAGCCGCTGGTTGCCCTGAGCCTGCGTCTTGTGGCTGGCGTTGAGCTGGCCGACCATGTTCGAGATGTTCTCGATCGCGCCGGAGATCTGACGGCCGCCGCGCGCCTGCTCCTGCGAGCTGCGCTCGACGTGCTGGGTGATGATCCGCATCTTCTCGGCGCTCTTCATGATGAGCTCCGAGCCGCGCGCCTGCTCGGCGGTCGCCGCCGCGATCTGCTGCACCGTCTCGGCGATGCGGCCGATCGCGTCGGTCACCTGCTTGCTGCCCTTGGCCTGCTCGACCGTCGCCCGCGCGATGGCGCGCACCATGTTCGTGCTCTTCTGCGAGCTCTCGAGGATCTTCTTCAGCGCGCGCTCGGCCTCGTTCGAGACCTCGACGCCGCGGTCGACGTTGTGCGCGCCGCGCTCGACGGCCGTGATCGCGTTCTTGCTCTCGGCCTGGACGGTCTTGATGAGGTCCGTGATCTCGCGCGTGCTCGCGCCGGCGCGCTCGGCCAGATCCTTGATCTCGTCGGCGACGACGGCGAAGCCCTTGCCTTGCTCGCCCGCCTGCGCGGCGATGATGGCGGCGTTGAGCGCGAGCAGGTTCGTCTGCTCGGCGACGTCGTCGATCACGTTGACGATCTGGCCGATGGCCTCGATGCGCGATCCGAGGCTCGAGATGACCGAGACGGCCTCCTGCGAGCTCTCCTTGATGCGGTAGATCTCGCCGATCGTCTTGAGGATGGCCTCGGCGCCCTTCTCGGCGTCGAGCGCCACTTCCTCCGAGAGGCGCGCCGTCTCGTTCGCGTTGCTCTGCACCTGGTCGATCGAGACGTCCATCTGGTTCATCGAGCTGCTCGTCTCCTCGGCGGTGAGCGAGAGCGCGTCGACGTTCTTGGCGACCTCCTTGATCGAGTACGCCATCTCCTCGATCGAGCTGACGGTCTCGCGCACGCTGCCCGCGAGCTCGCCGACGTTCTCGGCCACCTCGTCGTTGGTCGCCGTCATCTCGAGGATCGAGCTCGACGACTCCTCGGCGCTCTGCGTCAGCGCCTCGAGGTGCGTCGCGATCTCGTGGACCGCGCCCGTCAGCTCCGTGATGAGGCGCGACGTCTCGTCGGCCGCGGTGACCTGGGCCTGCACGTTCGCCTCGAGGCGTTTCGCGCTCTCCTCGATCATCGCGTCGTGCTCCGCGAGCTGCTCTCGCGCCGCCGAGAGCTCGTCGCGTTCCTTGCGCCGGTCCTCGGCGAGGGCCGTCAGCACCTCGTAGAGCCGAAGCGTGTCGCCCGTCGCCTGGGACGGAACGCTCAGCTTGTCGCCCGAAGCGGCTCGGCGCGCGGCATCGACGACCCCGTCGAGCGGCACCGCAGCGGCCGCGCCGGACCCTGCGTAGAAGATGACGACGGCGCCGAGGAAGGCGACTCCGGCAATGAGGGGCGCGGCGTCGCGCGCGAAAAACGCCACCGCGAGCCCGACGGCGACCAGGACACCTGCGCCGGCGACTTGTTTGGGGGACAGGGTCATCGCTTGAGGGACCGTCGAAAGGTACCGGGGCTCGGTCGCTCGGCGCAAGGAAACCACGAAGCGAGCCTCGCCGCACGGCTGGGACGGCACTACATGTCCTGCCTCCCCGTCTTGCCCGCGTCCTGCCTCCCCCCTCCGCGGCGGCGCCACGATCATCCATCCCGATGCCCCCGATCCCTGCCATGCCTCCGAACGGCCCCCGGGCCACCGGCAGGGTCTCGTTGCGGTTCGAGGACGTGACCCAGGACGGGCGGCTGGTCCTCGAGGCTCTGCCGACCGCTCTCGGCCCCACGGTCTGGCGCGGCCTCCTCGAAAAGGCCCCGGGCTTCCGTGCTTGCTATGAAAACGGCGTCTTTCCCATTCTCTCGCGGCTGATGCTCGAGGGGACGAGGGGGCCCTTCTCGGCCAACGGCCGCGTCGAAGCCGAGGGGTCGTATCGGCTCGCCCGGGCGAGCGACGGTCGCTTCATCCTCGAGGTCTGGGTCGACCTCTACGCCCCCATCGGCCATACCCACGGCCCGCCCTCACACGACGGCGAGAGAGTCCTCGCCGGCCGGGTCATGGCCGAGCAAATCTTCACGCGCCCGCTTGCGCCTCCCGGTCAGCGCCGGGTCACGTCGTTCGACTTCGAGGGCGCCCCGGAAGTGACCGAGACCCGCACCTCGCCCCCGCCGGTCGAGTCGGTCGCCCGCCTCCCGGACGGCGCGACCCCGCTCGAGGCCGCGCCGCGCATCGATCCCGTGCCGATCGTCCTGGGGATCTTTCACACCGACAGCAACATGCACGTCAATTCGCTCGCGTACCTTCGCGCGCTCGAGGAAGCGGCCTTGCGTCGGTTCGTCGAGCTCGGGCGCGGCTCGCTCGTGCTCGGGCGCAGAATCGAGATCGCCTACCGCAAGCCGTGCTTCGCCGGGCAAACGATGCACGTCGTGCAGCAGGCGTTCGAGGCGCAGGGAAACCTCGGTGTCTGCGCCTCACTGGTCGACGCCGCCACGCCCGACGCGCCGCCGCACGTCTTCGCGCAGATGACGTTCGAGCCGTAGCGGGCGCTCGGTGGTTAGAGCAACCGTTCGCTGCACGGCAGCGACGGCCACGGGAACGGTCGCTCTAGAACGTGCCGACGAAGCCCGCCGAACCGACGCCGATCCAAGGAGTGACGTGGAGGCGAGACTCCGGAGCCGGGGGCGGCGGAGCGTCGCCCGCCGGGGCTGCATCCGGGTCGGCCGGCGGCGCGCTCGCCGGCGCGGCCCCCGGTGCCCTGTGGCCCACGATGAGCGACACGACCGCGACGACCGCGCCGGCGCCCGCGACCGCGAACCCGATCGTCGAAACCGTGGCCAGCGAGTTGCCGGAGTTGAGGGCCGAGATGTCGTCGGGGGCCGTGCAGGTCTTGTTCTTCGTGCAGTCGGACTTGACCGTCGACGCCTTGGACAACGTCATCAGCCCGGTCACGCTGCCGACCACGAGCCCGACGCCACCGACCACGATCCCGCCGTACGTGAGCGGGCCAGGCGAGTGCACGACGTTGTGCGAGCCCTCGGCGCCCGGCTCGTTCGGCGCGTTGTTGTCGCCGCCCTCCGTGCCCTCTCCGCCCGCGACGAGCACGAGCGCAACGTCCTTCTTCTCGCCCTCCGCGACGTCGACTTCCTCCTTGGCCTGGCCGCTCGCGGCCCGGGCCGTCACGACGTGGTGTCCCGGATCGACCTTGCGCGGTACGCCCCCGAGGGCCGCGGGCAGCGAGACGCCATCGACGGAGATGGCCGGAGTCTCTCCCTCGGCCGCCCCGGTCACGGTGATCGCAAGCGACGGGACTTTCCCCTCCACCTGGGCGTCGAGCTCGTCGGCCTTGGTGCGGGCCTCCTTGAAGGGAGCCGGGTCGTCGGCGAGCGGCGTCGTCTTGTGGATCGCTGCGATCGTGTCGAGGGCCTCGATGAGCAGCCCGAGGGCGACCTGCGCCCGGGCGACCTCGAGCGACGTGGTCGGCACGTGCATGATGTCGTCGGCAGTCTTGAATCGCTGGAGCGCGCCCTTGAGGTCGCCCTTGTCGCGCAGGTCGCGGCCCTCTTGCATTGCGGACCGTGCCGTCTCGCGGTCGGCGGCGCTCACCTGAGCCGACGCCCCCGGCGCGGCGAGCAGCGTCGCCACGGCGGTTGCGGTCATCGTGAGGCGCACTCGTCTAGAACCCATCATCAACCCTCGTCTTCGTGGTGTGACTCGTCTTCGCGGGCGTCGGGGTCGTGGGGTGGGACGCTTGGTGCGCGGCCGCGCCCATCGCTCCCCAGTTCGTGATCGCCGACTGGCTCGGGCGCTGCGGCGGAGTGGCCGCGACCGTCGCTTCGCTGGTCGCGGCGTTGGCGTCCGCCGTGACGGTCGGCGTCGGAGCCGGCATGGCGGGCGTGACCGTGGCGGCGGTCCAGGGCGTCGTCACCGTCGCGACGACGGCCGGCGCGGCGACGGCGGATCCCGCGGCCGGCGGCGCGACCACCACTGGGTCGACATGCTCGGCCGGCGACCGCGTGAGCAGCAGCACCAGCCCCCCGATGCCGAGCACCACGCCCGCCCCGATGCTCGCCACGGCCACGGTACGACCGCGCGAGGGCTTGCCGTCGCCGACGTCCATCGCCGCCGAGCCGAGCGTCCCGCCGGTCACGACCGAGTTGCCGGGTCCGGAGCCCGGCCCGGGGCTCGACCCGCCGCCGCGCGACGCCGGGTTCGATCCCGAGGCCGCTTCCGGGTTTGATCCGACGCCGCTGCGCGAGCCCACTCCCGGGCTGGACCCGAGGCCGCTGCGCGAGCCGGAGCCGACCGCCGCGTCGTTGAACCCGGCGTTGGCCACCGTACCGGAGATCCCGGCCGTGACCTTCACGTTCGAGCGCATGATCTCCGCGTACCGTTCGCGCTCGGCGGCGGCCTTGACGCCGATCGCGATCGCCTCCTTGCGCCGCTTGGCCCGCTCGGCCACGTGCTCGGCCAGGAACATCGAGATTGCGGCGGGGTTGGTCGCGATCTTCGCCGCGTCCATCGCCTCTTCGATCGCCACCTGCATGTCCGCGGCCGTCGGGAACCGGTTCTCGACGGTCGCCGTCAGAGCGCGCTTGACCACCGCGGCGACCGACGGGTGCACCGTCGCGGGGAGCGGCACGGGCGGCCGTCCGCTCGTCAGCACCATGAGCGCCTGGACGTCGTTCTCGCCGTCGTACGGCGCCTTGCCCGACAAGAGGTGGTAGAGGATGGCGCCGACCGCCCAGATGTCGGCCCGGCGATCGACCGCGCCGCCGACCGCTTGCTCCGGCGACATGTACCGGATCTTGCCCTTGACCTGTCCGGCGTTCGTATCGCCCGCGATGCGATCGCGGGCCTTCGCGATGCCGAAGTCGATGAGCTTGGCGATGCCTTTCGCGCTGACCAGAACGTTCTGAGGGGAGACGTCTCGATGCACGACCCCGAGGAGCGGCCCGTCGTCTTCGCGGAGCTCGTGCGCCGTATGAAGGCCTCCACACACGTCGGCCATGACGCGCAGGACCACCCCCGGCGGGACCAGCATTCCCTTCTTGACCAGCGTACGGTGGACGGTCGATAGCGACTCCCCGTCGACGTACTCCATGACGAGGTACGTGATGTCGTGCTGCTCTCCGACGTCCAAAATCTGAGCAACGTTCGCGTGTTCGATGCGCGACGCGATCCTCGCCTCGTCCTGAAACATTTGCTGAAAGCGGGCGTCGGCCGCAAACTTCGGCAGTACCGTTTTGATGGCGACGAATTTCTCGAAGCCATGCTTGCCTGTGTGGCGGGCGATCCACACACTTGCCATACCTCCCTCTGCGATCGGGCAGAGCAGCTCGTAGCGATCCAGCTTAAAGCCGGGCGCGAGCGGCGATGGCCGGGGAGGCATGAGGCTCACTCCTCAAAGTATCGCGCACAAGCGTGCGTATTGCGAGCCCACCTGAGCAACGCGGCGTGCCACGATTTTGCGGCAGCTTGCGTAGGCGAATGTGGTTACTCGCCGGCCGCGTCATGGCCGTTTACTTCACCCTGGGCGTGAGCGCGTAGGACAATCGCCTACATCGTGTCGAACGCTCTTTACTACGGCGACAACCTCGACGTGCTTCGCCGGCACGTGCCCGACGGTTCGGTCGATCTCGTCTACCTCGACCCGCCGTTTCAGAGCGGCAAAGACTACAATCTGGTCTTCGAATCACGCGCCGGCGCGCGGGAGCAGCCGCACGCGCACGCCGAGGCGTTCAAGGACACGTGGCGATGGGGCCCCCTCGCCGAGGCGTCGTACGCCGAAGTCGAGCGTGTCGGCGGGACCGTCGCCCGGACGGCGCGGGCGCTCCGGGCCATTCTCGGTGAGAGCGACATCATGGCCTATCTCTGCATGATGGCGCCGCGGCTCGTCGAGCTTCGCCGGGTCCTCAAGGCGAGCGGGAGCCTCTATCTCCACTGCGATCCGACGGCGAGCCACTATCTCAAGGTCCTTCTCGATGGAATCTTCGGCCCCTCGTGCTTTCGCAACGAGGTCATCTGGCGCTACCGGCGCTGGCCGGCGAAGGCGCGTCGGTTCCAGAGGATGCACGACGTTCTCCTCTTCTACACGGCCAGCCGCGAGCGGGCTCACACCTTCAACACGCTCTACGGCTACGAGAAGCTCGCAGAGTCCACGCGCAAGACGTTCGGCACCCGGAAACAGCGCGCGGACTTCTCGTCCGGGCACCGCAAGCCGGGGGTCGAAGAGGCCGAGACGCAGGGCCCGCCGCTGTCGGACTTCTGGGACCCCGACGAGGTGGCTGGCAGCGGCCCGCCGCTCTCGGACGCCTGGGAGATCGGCGTCATTGCCGCCATCGGCCGCGAGAGGACGGGCTACCCGACCCAGAAGCCGGAGACGCTCCTCGAGCGCATCATTCGATCGAGCAGCAACGAGGGCGACCTCGTCCTCGACCCGTTCTGCGGGTGCGGAACGGCCATCGCCGTGGCCGAGCGGCTGAAGCGCCGGTGGATGGGGATCGACGTCACGCACCTCGCCATCGGCATCGTCCGCGAGCGCATGAAGGCGGCGTCTTTCGAGGTCCACGGCGAACCGATCGACCTCGCCGGGGCCCGTCGGCTCGCCCACGACGCCCCGTCCCAGTTCCAGTGGTGGATCCTGGGTCGACTCGGCGCACGACCTGCAGCGTGCGGCGCTCGAGACGGCGGCGCGGAGTCTGGAGTCGACGGCGAGCTTTTCTTCGGGAGCTCGCCCGGCGCCGCGCCGGATCGGCGCGTCGTCGTCTCCGTGAAGAGCGGCCGCCACGTCGCCGCGCACGTCCGCGAGCTCCGCGCCGCTCTTTCGCGCGAAGACGCGACCATCGGCGTCCTGGTCACGCTGGAGGAGCCCACGGCCGCCATGACGGCGGAGGCCGCGAGGGCGGGATTCTACGAATCGGCGAGCGGTCGCCATCCTCGCGTCCAGATCCTCAGCGCCGCGGCGATCCTGAGGGGGAGGAGCATCGACCGTCCCGGTGCCGGCGGCGCTTCGCTCGGGATCGGGGCGCGCGCACGGCCGAGCCGCGAGGCGATTCCCGCTCTGCTATACCGCGCGTCTGAATGACCGCGCCCACGCAAGCCAGGCCCCGCGTCTTCTCGGGCATCCAGCCGACCGGCGAGCTTCACATCGGCAACTGGCTCGGGGCGGTGCGAACCTGGGCTGATCAGGTCGCCGCCCAGAAGGAGGACCTCTTCTTCTGCATCGTGGACGCCCACGCGATCACCGTCGAGTACGACCCGGCCGGGCTGCATCGCCGCATCTTGACCCTGGCCGCCGACCTCATCGCCTGCGGCGTCGATCCCGAGCGATGCACCCTCTTCGTTCAGAGCGACGTGCGCGAGCACGCCGAGCTCGCCTGGTACCTCGCCAACGTGACGCCGCTGGGCGACCTCTCGCGGATGACCCAGTTCAAGGAGAAGAGCGAGGGCAAGGAGCACTCGCTCGTCGGCCTCTTCACGTACCCGGTGCTCATGAGCGCGGACATCCTCCTCTACAAGGCGACGGTCGTCCCCGTCGGTGAGGACCAGCTCCAGCACCTGGAGCTCGCGCGCGAGACCGTGCGCCGCTTCAATTACCGCTTCGGCCCGATCTTCCCCGAGCCGCAGCCGCGCCTGTCGCCGGCGCCCCGGATCATGGGGCTCGACGGGCAGGCGAAGATGAGCAAATCGAAGGGCAACACGATCGGCCTCTTCGAGGAGCGCGACGCCTTCTGGAACAAGCTCAGGGGCGCGTTCACCGATCCGCAGCGCCTCCGCAGGAGCGATCCCGGGCGCCCGGAAATCTGCAACATCTACACGATGCACAAGGCGATCTCGACGCCCGAACAGGTCGACCTCACCTACCAGGAGTGCACGACGGCGCAGCGGGGCTGCGTCGACTGCAAGAAGATCCTCATGGAGAGCTTCGATCGCGAGCTCGTACCGCTCCGCATCAAGCGCGCGGAGCTCGAGAGTCGCCCCGAACGCTTGCGCGAAGCTCTCGGCGACGGCGCCGCCAAGGCGCGGCGGATCGCCGTCGAGACGATGCGCGAGGTTCGCCCGGCGATGGGCCTCGGGAGCGGAGCTCCGGCGTCGTGATGCGCGTGCGGGTGAGCCGGCGGCTGTCCGCGCTCGTCTTCGCGCTGGCGCTGCCGGCTCTGCCGGCGTGCAGTCACCCCCCCGCGGATGCGACGCCCGAGGGGGCGCTCCGCCTTTTTCTCGACGACATGGACGACGGCGACGATCCGACCGCGATGCGCCGCGCCTACGATCTGCTCGGCCCTGCGGCTCGCGCCAACCTCGCGGGACGCGCTCACCGCACGAGCCGCCTGCAGGGGCGTCAGGTCGAGCCGTGGGACATGCTCGCGGCGGGGCTCTTTGGCCTGGCGTTTCGTCCGACGGCGATGCGCGGCGCGGTCGTCGGCGACCGGGCGACCGTCGAAGTGTTCGGCGAGGATCCGCAGAGCGAGCACGCGAGCGTCGCGTGCGTGCAGGCCGGAGGCGGGTGGCGAATCGAACCGGGTTTCCCCGAGCCGTGAGCAGCACGTCCGCGGCCTCCCGGAGCGGGCCCGCGAAGGAGGCGGCAGGCGTGGCGTGAGAGGGGGTCCGGAGCGACGCCGCTACGGCGCCGCGCTGTCGACGGGTGTGGACTCGAGGTGCAGCGCGTAGACGAACGAGCGCTCGCGCGCCAGGTGCGGCGTCGGCAGACGGACCTTCCGGTAGACCCCGGTCACGCAGCGGGTGACTTCCGCGTCGCCGAAGCGCCCGCCTTCGCCGGGCCCGCTGACCTCACCGACCTCGACGATCTCGCCGTGTCGCACGCGGAAGCGCAGCTCCATCCGGCCCCCGACGCCCGGATGGCTCGCGAGCTCGCTCGCGTAGCACCTGCGGACCGCGTCCCACGACGCGCGCAGCGCCTCGCGGAGCGGCTCGGCGTTGGGGACGGGCCGCCCCGACGGAACCGGTTCGTCGCCGACGGCGAGGGACACGTCGACCTTGGCGGTCGTCGGCGACTCGCTGGCCGGCAGCGCGAGATGCAGCGCCTCGCGAGCCACGCAGGCGGCGACGATCTCGTCGCGTACCGTGGCCGCGGTCACGACGGAGCGATCGACGGCGCCGCTCGGGCTGACCGCGAGCTCCAGCGAGACCTTGCCCGCCAGGTGTGGATCGCTCCGAAGCCCGTCTTCGTAGCATTGCCGGAAGGGCCAGTAGCCGAGGTTACGCGCCGCCCGCTGGAGCTCCGCAGCGGATCCGCCGCCCTGTGCGGCGACCACCTCGACCACGATTCCGGGCGCGGGGTGGTAGGGCCTTTTGCCTGCCTCGCTCGGCGCGCCGCTCTCGTGGCCGGAGTCCCGGGCGTGGTGGTGCTCGGCCTTCGAATCGTGAGCTCGCACGTGCGCCGGGATGTAAGGCAGCTCATCGGCGAGCAGCACGCGCGGCGCGGGGGGCGGCGCGGGCGCCGGCGTCTCCGGGACGGGCAACGGCGCGAGCGGCGCGCTTGTCGCCGGCGCGGGCGGCCCTGCCGAGTCGGAGGCCGCCGGGTCGGACGTCGCTGCGGTCGCGGCGCCTGCCGCCGCCGGCGCGGCCGCGCCGGGCGCCGGGGCCGAGCTGGCTGCGGTCGGCGCGGGGGCCGGGGCCGGCGCGACGGCCGTCGTGGGTGCCGTCGCCGCCTGCCGCGCCGTTCCCGAGCAGCCGCTGACGGCGGCGCCCACAATCCACGCGCCGACGCACGCCGTGAGGCGGCCGGCCATCGGCACGCGCGTCATGCGACCTTCCATATTCCTGCTCGACGCCCGAGGGCAAGGGGCGGCGTTACCTGGCCCGGACGAGCGGGGTGTCGACAAGGTGCTCGGCGACGAACCAGACCTCTAGCTCGTTGGTCCGGATGACTTCGCTCACCAGAACGTCGTTGGTCCCGTCGTCGCTCATCTCGGCCGCCCGCTTCGCCGCGGCGCGCGCCTCTTTGAGGATGATCTCATGCGTCTCGAGGAGACGAGAGAGCTGCACGGGGACCTCCTCGCGCCCGCGCGGAGCGCGCTCGATGCACGTCATCTCGGCGACGTCCTGCGCCATCGCGATCGACACGCCGCCGAGCGTCTGCACCCGTTCGGCCAGAAGGTCGATGAGCTCGGCCTGCTCGCCGGCGTGCTTGTCGAACAGGAGATGGAGCGCGTAAAACGTCGGCCCCGAGACCTGCCAGTGGTGCTTCTTGTACATGTCGCGCAGGACGATCGTATCGCAAAGGACGTGGTTTAGCGCCTCGACGCTCGCGGCTCGCGCGTCGTCGCTGAGCGAGAGCGGGTAGCGCGCCAGCGTACCGAAGGGCTGCATCTCGCGGCTGCGTTGCTGGGTGATGGGCTGCGCCTCGCGCAGTCGCCGATCGTGGCCTGACTGGGTGGTCGAGCTTGTGGCCATGATGCCTCCGCGCGATGGCGCGTGCAGCGACCGTACCCGCCGACCGGACCGCGCGACGTCAGTCGCTGCGCCGCTCGAAGGGCGAGATGGCCCATGGGCCGCGGTCGGGATCCCGGTGGTCCATGAGCCACCCCCAGAACACCTCGGCCCAGCGCGCGCCCCCGCGCTTGTTCGGGTGAACGCGGTCTCGCTGGCGCTCGTCGGTCGCGAGGCCCCCGAGGAGCGCGTCGCTGTCGAAGTAAACGCACGGCCCACAGTGCTCGTAGATGACCTGCAGAATGCCCGTGTCACGGGTCCACATGGGAGGGGCGATCCAGACGCACGCCGCGCCCGACGCCGCGATCTTGCGCGCGATCGTCGCGACGTCGCGCCCGCGCAGCGCCGGGCTCGGGAGGTCGTACTCGTTGGCTCCGAGCGTGACGAGCACCAGCGCGGGCCGGCGCGCGAGCCACTGGTCGAGCTCCGGATCGCTCGCCCACGTGGTCGTGAACGTCGAGCTCGCGGCGTCGACGACGTAGGCCGCGCCGGCGGCGTGGAACCGGGGCCCGAGGTTCTGCCGCAGGAACGCGTGCGCGAACGAGTCGCCAATGTGCAGCACCCACGCGCGCGGCGCTTGCCTCTCTCGCGCCGCTACTTGCACGTCGGACGCCGGCGCGCTCGTCGGAGCTTGCTCGTCGTGCACACCGGTCCATTCGCTCGCGGCGGCGGGCGGGCGCGCAGGGCCCCGCGACGACGCGGGCGCGTTCGACTCGCACGCGCAGGCGCACACTGCCGCCAACGCCGCGCGTCGTACGAGCTCCGGATTGACGCGCCGCATGCGACGCATTCTCGTCCGCGGCGCCGCCGAGACAAGAGTGGACGCGTGCGCAACGGTTGCGCACGCGCGACACCGGGATCCCCGAGCGCGCATCGCCTCCGCCCGCGGCTTTGCGGGAATCGACGCGGCTCGCGACGCCGCTCCTGACCGTGAGCGAGCCGCACGGCGGCTCCCTCCTTGCATGCTCGAGACCGTCAGAATCGGAGTGGCTCGTCATGAGTCATGGCGCGTCGTTCGTGTTCTTGGCGGCCGTCGCCCAGGCCGCGTCGCTGGCGTCGACCGCGTCGCTCGCTGCTTGCGCGACGCGGACCGACACCGGCGTCGTCGAGACGGCGGACCCGCCGCCCACCGCGGCACCGCTTGCGCCGCCGCAGGCGACACCCCCCGGCGCCACGGTCCCGCGCGCCGACGACGCGCCTCCGGTGGGGCCCGCGGCCTGCCCCGAGCAGATGGTGCTCGTCGAGGGGGACTACTGCACGGCGGTCCGTCAGGACTGCTTGCAGTGGGTCGATCCCCCCGCGAACCCCTTCGCGCGATGCGCCCGATTCGCTCCGAGCGTGTGCGCGGGTGCGCGCATGCACAAGCGCTTCTGCGTCGACCAGGACGAGTACGTACCGCCAGGCGATTCGCTCCCGCTCGGCGGCGCGTCGTGGGCCGACGCGCAGAGGGTCTGCCGGCAGCAGAGCAAGCGCCTGTGTAAGGAGACCGAGTGGGAGTTCGCGTGCGAGGGCGAGCAGATGCTTCCGTACCCCACCGGTTACGAGCGCGACCCGGACGCCTGCAACGTCGACAAGGGAGGGCTTGTCGATCCGGTAACGGGCAAGCTTCGGGATCTTCGAGAGACGCCCGCGTCGCTCGCCCAGTGCACGAGCCCCTTCGGCGTCCGGAGCATGGCCGGCAACGTCGACGAGTGGGTCTGGCGCGACCGCACCGAGGGCCGCTGGCGCTCCGCGCTCAAGGGCGGATGGTGGATGCCCGCTCGCGATCGGTGCCGACCCGCCACGACGTCCCACGACGAGCACTTTCGCGACGTGCAGACGGGAGTGCGGTGCTGCGCGGAAGCGAGCGCGGGATAGAGCGCGGGCGCGGGTTAGGGCCCGGGCGTGGATTAGGGCGTGCACCTCGGTTTGAGGTCGGGTGTGAAGCTTACGAGGTATCGGCATGGGCGTGCGGTATCGTCGCGAGCGCGCGTGTCGCGTGTGAAGTAGCGTCTCCCGCGGATGGTTCGCCGATGGACATTGGTGGCGCTCGCCTGGGCCGTCGCGTGTCGGCCCTCAGCGGGGGGCGACGGCGTTACGAAGGATGACGCTTCGAGTGCTGCGCTGGCATCGGATCGGGACGGGCCACGTTCCCAAGTGCAGCTTACGTGGCGCCTGTTCGAGACGCTCCACTGGCTCGACAGCGATGGCCCGCATCAGTCCGCGATCTTCGAGCTGCTCGTCAACGGGGGGACGCCGTCGCGCGTGCAGCTCGGGCGTCGCGACTCATCTGGCTGCGCCGTTCGCGAGCGGATCGATGGCGCGGCGGCTCTCGCGAGCCTTGGCTGCAGCTTCGCGCGCGCGGACGTGCTCCTTGCGACAGGGGAGCTTCGCGTCGAGGCGTTCGACCTCGACGCCGCGCATCCCGAACGCGAACCGGCGCGACGCAATGTTCAAACGGCGATCGTGCGCGTTCCGGTCGACGCCGACGTCACGGTGAGCCGCGAGCTCGCTCGCATCCCAGACGAGGCCGTGCCCGGGACGAGCGTCCCTTGAGACCTTACGCGTGGTCTCCGGGCTTTCGGCCGGCCACTAGGTAGAACTCGCCGCCGACGATGCCGTGATACGTGGAGTCGTCGAGGCCACGCACAATGTTCTCACGGGAGGCGAGCCCGCGCGCGAAGTGGACGGCGAAGGCCTCTTCGGCGCCACCGCCGGCGACAAAGAGCCGTCGCGTATCGGCCTCGGTCCAGTTCCATAGGCGGCGATTCGCGCGATCGCGCGCATCCTCGGTGAAGGCGCGCTGCGCGCCCAGAGCATATGGCGGGAAGACCGCCGTTGCTTTGTCATTGACGTGCACCGAGACGTCCACGAGTCCATGCGCAACGAAGAGCCCCGGCACGCGATCGCCGAGCGAGTTGTCACCTTCACCGAGAGCCACTTTGCCTCGCTCGCACGTCAGCTGGAAGCGCACGAGCTCCACGATCTCGTCGATGTTGGCCAGGTTCGAGATGGAATCGAGGAGCAGGGATGCGGTCATGTTGTTCGGCTCCGCGACCGCGACTAGCCCACCCGGTTTGGTCACACGCATCATCTCGGAGATCGCGGCAGTTGGATCGGGGAGGTGGATGAGCATCGTCTGGCACGTCGTGAGGTCGAACGAGTTGTCGGGAAAGGGAAGGCACTCCGCCTCTCCCTGCCGGTACGAGAAGCGCCCCTCGAGCCCGCGGGCCAGAGCGCGCGCGCTCGCATGCTCGACCCAGCTCGGCTCGCGGTCGATGCCTGTGACACGCACGTGCTCGGGCATGACCGACGCAAGCAGCATGCCCCAGTGACCGACGCCGCAGCCCACGTCGAGCGCGTCCCGGACCGCGTCGAGTTTCCAGCGCTTCGCCATGAGCCGCAGGAAGTCAAGGTTCCACCAGTGGTCGCGAGTGTCACCGAAATGCTCTGCGGAGTGCGTCGCTTGTCCCTTGAACTCGTTGCCCATGGTCGCATTCCGAATCTGAAACCGTCGACCGGCCCGTAGCGGCACCCTTTCGGACTCTCACGTCGCTACTACCCCGGGTGCGGTGGTCTGGTCCAGGAGCAGGGTCTCCGATGCACTTCATCCGATGCGGACGCTTCGCCAGGAGCTTCACTCGCAGGTTCATCGGCGATTCGACGAAGGCCGCGAGCGACTCGGGTAACCCCGTGTGCTTCGCTCGTAGGTTCGTGAGCTTCGCTTGTTCGGGTACTGTCCTAAATCGCCGTCCGTAACGCGACGCGTAGCGGTGGCGCTGGCTTGAGGCGTGGCTAGGCTTTGTGTCGTGAGCCCAGCGCCGAAGCTGACCGAGATCCGGCTGAAGCGCATCGCGAGCGTGCTCTACCTGCTCGTCATCGTCGCGACGATGATCGCGTGGGTGTTGGAGTACCACCCATATCCGCACCCGTACCAATGACCGATCCTGCCGGCCTTCCCGCCCTCCGGTTCGTGAGCTTCGCATATTGGCCAATGGGCTTCGCACGTAGGCCAATGGGCTTCGCACGTGGGGCAATGGGCTTCGCTCGTAGGTTCGTGAGCTTCGCATATTGGCCAATGGGCTTCGCTTGTCGATCAATGAGCTTCGCTCGTTCGTCCGTCGGCTTCGCTTGTCGATGAGTGAGCTTCGCTCGTGGGCCAATCGACATCGCTCGTCGGCGGCATCGGTCGACGGATAGACGCGTCGGCCCGACGAGCAATGGCATCGACTGGACGGATAGACGCGTCGGTCCGCGGAGCTCACCGGTCCACGAACGAAGCCGATCTATTGGCAAGCGACGGCGATAACAGTCCGAGCAATGCCGACCGGCCTATGAGCGAAGCTCGATGGCTGAAAAGCGATGCCGGCCGCCCTATGAGCGAAGCTCGATGGCTGAAGAGCGATGCCGGTTAGCCCACGAGCGAAGCTCAATGGCCGATCAGCCGAACGATCGCCCGGCGAGCTCAAGCTCAATGGCCGACGAGCAATGCCGACCGGCCCATGAGCGAAGCTCGCCGAGCGACGAGCTGAACGACCGGTCCGTTAGCTGAGGCTCACTCCGTTGCTCGTCGCGCCGACGCCTCTATCCGTCGCGGCGATGTCGCCGTTCATCGCGCCGACGCGTCCATCGGTCGCGTTGATGCGGTTGTGCGGTTGGTCGTCGCGCCCGCGCCGATACCTCGTAAGCTTCCCACGCGACCTGAAACCGAGGTGCACGCCCTACCCCGCGCCCGCGCCCGCGCCGATACCTCGTAAGCTTCCCACGCGACCTGAAACCGAGGTGCACGCCCTAACTCGCGCCCGCGCCCGAACCACGTCGGGTCGCGGCATGCATCGGGGCGTGCGGCATACAGCGAAGGCTCGCTCGGCATTTCCATCGTGGCACCGAGCGGAGAGCGCCTCAACCCCAAGCCGCCGCCCAGGAGGTCGGCGGTGCGGCGCGGGCTTCGCCCGCTTGCAGGGTTGATCCGCTCTCCGCTCGATGCCGTCAGGGCGGTGCCTTCGGAGAGAAGAACGACGAAGGCAAGGAGAGTCCCATGTTGCGAATCTACACAACGGTCATCGAAGTACTCGGGATGCTGCGTCCGGTCGTGGCGCAGATCGAAACGCACGACCGCGATCTGGCGCGACAGCTTCGGCGGGCGGCGGCCAGCGTGGCGCTCAACGTCAGCGAGGGCAGCGGGTCGCGCGGCGGCACGCGGCGTGAGCGCTACCACAACGCGCTAGGCTCGGCACGAGAGACGGGCGCGTGCCTCGATGTCGCGGAGGCGCTCGGCTACCTCGGGCGCGTCGATGGGGTGCTGCGTGACCGGCTCGACTTCGTGCGGGCGACGCTCGTGAAGAACGTCGTCTGAGTGCAGCGGCGCCCGCGCCACGTCGGCGCGGGCGCCACTCCGGTCACGCTGCGACGCGAACCAGCGTGCCGATCACCCGGTCGATCCGGTCGGTGAGCGCGTCGGGCATCGTGTCGACGTACCCGAGCGCCTCGCCGACGCGCAGGCAAGCGAGCGTCTCACGCGCGCTCCCGAGTGCCGTCCGGTATCGCGCCGTGCGCATGCGCCCGAACGAACCGCTGCCTTCGGCGACGTTGAGCACCACGCTGCTTGCCGCGCGCCGCAGCTGTCGCGCCAGATCGGGGTCGCGCTTGTCGATGGCCTCGATCGCCCCGCGCATCGAGCGCAACGCCTCGAGCATGTCGTCGTAGATCTTGAGCATCGGCGTGTCTCCTTGTGTGCCCTCGCGTCTCTCGCGAAGGCACCGCCCCGAGGGCATCGAGAAAAGAGCGGGTCAACCCTGCAAGCGGCCGAAGGCCGCGCCGCACCGCCGCCTCCTGGGCGGCGGCTTGGGGTTGAGGCGCTCTTTTCTCGGTGCCACGATGGAAATGCCGAGCGAGCCGTAGTTTCGTATCGGGTATCGCTGCATGCCGCGCGCGCCGCTGCATGCTGCGTGTGTCGCAGCATGCTCCTAGGTAACGTGGTTCGCGCCCGCGCCCGCGCCCGCGCCCGCGCCCGCGCCCGCGCCCGCGCCCGCGCCCGCGCCCGCGCCCGCGCCCGCGCCCGCGCCCGCGCCCGCGCCCGCGCCCGCGCCCGCGCCCGCGCCCGCGCCCGCGCCCGCGCCGATACCTCGAAAGCTTCCCACGCGACTTCGAACCGAGGTGCACGCCCGCGCCCGCGCCCGCGCCCGCGCCCGCGCCGATACCTCGAAAGCTTCCCACGCGACTTCGAACCGAGGTGCACGCCCTACCCCGCGCCCGCGCCCACGCCCTTCAGGCCACCGAGGTCGTCAGCGACGCGATGAAGTCGGCCACCACGCGCCGCAGCACCGGCGGGACGCCCACGAACTCCAGCCCGACCGCGCTCTTTCCGCGCCCGTCTCGTGTCCACCGGACGCTCGCGTCGATCGCGATCATCTCGCCGGTGATGGGGCTCGCGAAGCGAACGGACAGCGGGGCGCCCAGCACGAAGTGCATCGGTGACAGGACGAGCATCCCCTCTTCGCTGATCTCTTCGCTGCGCGCCTCCACCGTGGAGCCGTCCGGCAGGACGAGCGAGACCGGCGTGACGTAGGGCGCTCGCAGAAACTGGCGCTTGTGAGTCGGCCCCGACGCCGGCCCGGAGGCCGGCGCGCTCGGACGGTCGTCGGCCGTCGGGGCGGCCGCCTTCGCGGAGGAGCGCTTCTTCTTCTTCACGAGCTTGATCTCGGGCTCGGTCTGCTCCTCGGGCTCGGACTCGGGATCGTCGTCGTCCGACAGCGCGAGGAGGCCCGAAGGACCCGGCATCAAGCCGCTCGCGGCGACGAGCGCGCGCGCGAGCTCCGTGACGGACTGGAAGCGCGCCGACGCCTCCTTCTCGAGAGCGTTCTCGATCACGACCGCGAGCGCGGGCGGTACGTCACCGCGGCGCTCGCGCACGCTCGGCGGGCTCGACGAGTTCGAGACCTGCACCAGCACTTCCGGGTAGCTGCCCGAGTACGGCACGTCGCCCGTCAGGCACTCGTAGAGCGACATGCCGAGGGCGTAGACGTCCGTGCGGGCGTCGATCGCACGTCCCCACAGCTGCTCGGGCGCCATGTACTCCGGGGTGCCGATCACTTCGTGCGCCGCGGTCAGCTTCCGATCCCGATCCGCGAGCTGCTCCTGGGCGATGGCCGCGACGCCGAGATCGATGAGCTTGACCATCTCGTCGCCGATCTCGTTGCGCGCCACGAAGATGTTGCTCGGCTTCAGGTCCCGATGGATGACGCCGCGGGCATGGGCGTGAGCGAGGGCGTCGCAGACTTGCCGGCCGATCTGCACGGTGTCGGCGATCGAAAGGCGGCGCCGGGCGGTCAGGATGCCGTCGAGCGTGCGCCCCTCGAGCATCTCGAGCACCACGTAGGGCCCGTGGTTTGCGCAGACGCCGGCGTCGAGCACTTCGACGAAGCCCGGATGGCGTACCGCGGTCAGGGCGTGCGCCTCGCGCAGGAGACGGCCGCGGGCCTCCTTCTGAGCTCGGAGGTCGTCGGGCAGCAGCTTGAGCGCGACGGCGCGGCGCGTGAACTTGTGCGCCGCCTCGAACACGAGGCCCATGCCGCCATGTGCAATGAGCCTTCGCAGCTCGTAGCGGGTGTCGACTGTCTCCCCGACGAGCGCTTCGGTCACTTCTCCCACAATATCACAAGGCGAGCTACCTCGATCCACTGCTCGATGGCGCACCCACGTCCCCCGGCGGCGCCGGCCCGCGGACGGGCAGGACGAGACGGAAAGTCGCGCCGCTCGCGCCTGCCCCGCCGCCCGCGCCTGCCCCGCCGATGTGGGACAGCTCGCCGTCGTGCTCGATCGCGATGCGCTGCGCGATGGCGAGGCCCAGACCCGTGCCCTGGGGCTTGCTCGTCGCGTAGGGCTCGAAGAGGCGCGAGGCGATCGCTGGCGAAAGGCCCGGACCATTGTCGCTCACCGTCACGAAGACCTGCGCGGGACCCTGGCTGCCGACCGTGAGCTCCACCCGGCCGCGCTCGCCTTGGCCCTTGACCGCGTCGAGCGCGTTCTGAACGAGGTTCGTCAGGACGCGCGCGATCTGGTCGCGATCGGCGCGCACGGGCGGCGGCGCGCCCTCGACAGCGAGCGTGACGCGCGGGGCCTTCGCGCCGGCCGCATCGGCCACGCCGCCCGCGTTGCCCGAGCCGGCCGCGTTGCCTGCGCTGGCTACGTTGCGCTCGCCTGATGTCGCCGCATCGTCGCCCGGCGCGGGCTGGTGCATCTGCACGACCTGGCGCGCGACCTCGACGAGGTCGAGCTCCTCGGGGCGCGGCGGCGGCAGGCGCGCGAAGCGAGTGAACTCCGTCACGATTCCGGCGATGCGCGCGACCTCGTCGAGGACCGTACGCGTCGCCTGGTCGAAGTACGCATCGAACTCCGGGTCCTTTCGCGCGCGCAGACGGCGCAAGGTCTCCACGGCGGCTCGGATCGGCGCGAGCGGATTCTTGATCTCGTGGGCCACGCGCCGCGCCACTTCGCGCCAGGCCGCTACACGGCTCGTCGCGGCGAGCCGCCGGCGCGTCGCCTCGAGGTCGACGAGCATCGTGTCGAAGGCCTGAGCGAGCTCCGCGATCTCGCCGGCGCCGCGCACCCGCAGCGGCCGCGCCTCGCCGCTCGCGACCTTGCGCGCCTCGCCGGCGAGCTCGGCGATCGGGCCGCCGAGACTGCGTGCGAGCAGGACCGCGAGAAGGAGCGCGACAGCGGTGGCCGCGAGCGCCGCGTATATCGTGGTCTGGTCGATCCGCGCCAGGCTGCGAAAGAGCTCCGCCTTCGACTTGCTCACGACGACGACCGCGCTCGAGCCGGACGCGTCGCGGAGGGTGCAGCTCGCCTGCGCGACGTCGCTCGACGCGGGCGGCGGATCGCCGAGGGTCACGCCCGTGTCGAGCGTCTTGCCGAGGCGCTCGACGACCGGCGCCAGGTGTCTCGCGCCGACGAGCCCCACGGCGATCCCGCCGGCGCCGGGCTTGCGGCAGCGGGTCATCAGCGCCACCTGCGCCGGGTCCGCGGACGTACGGAGCGCGAAGTGCGAGATGTCGCCGGCGACAAGCGCCGTGACCTCGGAGCGTGGCAGGTTGAGAAGCGTCATCGGGTCCTGGCCGAGACGATCGCCGTCCGCTGTGGCGAGGACCAGCTCGTCGAGATCGAATGCCTGGCGCTCTTCGGGGACCAGGCGCGAGAGCGCGAGGCGACGCTCGTCGTCGAGGGTCCCCGCCTCGAGCCATATGAGCGCCCGGTCGACGAGCTCGCCCGACTGGCACGCGCCGGCGACGAGCTTGCGATCGCTCTCGGCCTGGCGGCCGATCTCGGCGACCACGCGCTCGCACGCGCTCTTCACTTCGTCCTCGAAGCGCTCGGTCTCTGTCGCTCGCTGGTCTTCGCGAACGACGACGCCCAGCCCTGCGACCGAGAGCGCCGCGACGAATCCAAACGCGAGCACGAGGCGAGGGGCGAGGCGCATTCAGATTGCCTTCTCGTGGTGGATCCGGAAGGCGCTGCCCCAGTCGATACCGCGGCCCCAGCGCGAGGGGGGCAGGACGACGTTCTGCGCGCGGCCACCTTGCAGGCGGATCTCGCCGACGACGCCGATCCGCATCGAGCGGGTGGCCCTGCGCGCGGACGTCGCTCCTCGGGGCGGGTGGCGGGCCAGCGCGAGCGCGCCCGTCGGATCGTCGGCTGTGGCCAGACCGAGAACGACCCCGAGCGCGTCCGGCCCGGCGGGGCGGGCGACGTCGAGCATCAGGACGAAGGCGCGCGAGGCGCGGCGCGCCGCAAGATCCGCGGCCGGGATCGGACGAGCCGCGATCTCGCGGCCCGGCGCGGACAGCGCGATCGCCAGCGCGCGCGCGGCCTCGACGAGCCACGGCGAGTCGTCGGCGACGAGGAGCTCGCCCGGCGCGCCGGTCCAACGCGCGACGCCCTGGTCCCACGGCGGTCCGACGACCAGCGGAGCGAGCGCCGCGTGAGGGACTCCGTCGGCGAGGGCCTGCGCCGTCCCCGGGACGTCGAGCGCGCCCGCTTGCTTTCCCGTCCGGAGGATCGCCCACGCGACCGCCCCCGCGTCGAAGCTTCGCGCGCCCGGCCGGGGTTCATGGAGAAAGGAGCCGAGCCAGCCGACGTCGTCCTCGCCGCTCTCGAAGGCTCGGAGCGGCGCCGCGAGATCCGGGGCGCGGCGCGCCTCGATGCCGTCGAGGAAGGCCGGGCCGCTCGCGGCGAGCCCGTTTCGTACGAGGCTAAGCGTGCCCGCCAGCGGCTCCGCCCGGAATGGCCCGCTCCCATCGGGCCGCTCGGGCGCGAAGCGCGGCGGCACGACGGCCACGAGCGGCGAGGCGAGCGCCGCGACCAGCGCTCGGGCGTCGTGCATCGGGAACACGAGGTCGCCTCCAATCGCTCGCGGCGTGGGGACGCCGACGAGCCACGCGGCTGCGTCGTGAGCCCGGGCGCGCGCAATCGATTCGGCGACCGCGCGGGCGTCGAGCGGCGTCCCCGAGGCGAAGCGAAGGCCGGGCCGGAGAGCTACGCGCAGGCCCGCGCCGTCGGGCTGCGGATCGCCCGCGGCAAGCGCGGGCGCGAGCGCTCCGCTCTCGTCGGGCGCGTAGAGCGTGTCGAAGAGGGCTTCGCCGAAGAAGGCTGCCATCGCGTCGTCGATGCGGTGCGGGTCGAGCGAGCCCGTCGGCCACGGGACGTGCAGCGTGAGGCTCGTGCCGTACGGAACGCGGCCGCGAGCCGGCGCCTCGCGCGTCGCCGCGCAGCCCAGCGCCGCCACGGACCCCGCGAGCAGCTGCCTTCGCGTGATCCTCGCGCAGTCCCTCGGGCGAGGCGATGTGCCTCCGGCGAGCGGCCGCGTTCGCGCGATCATCGCGAGGCCTTCGTAGCGTCCCCCGCCGTCGGAGCCTTCGTCGACGCCACGCCCGCGCGAAGGGTCCACACTTCGCCGCCGACCACCGCGACCAGCGCAGGTTGGCCGTGGTCACCGGGCGGGCACATCGCGAGCGCGTGGACGCCGCCTGGCGCGGCGATGTGGACTCGGCTGCGCAGGTCGGATTCCAGCGGGGGAGGCGGGCGTTGCGGGGGACCACGAGGCGATGTCGATCGCATCGTCGGGCCGGCCGGTCAGCACGCCGCCGACCGGAAGGTCGGCGCTCGTCGCGACGTCGGGGACGCCATCCTGATCGAGATCGCCGATGGCGAGCTGCGCGCCGTAGGTCCCATCCGCGACGACCAGCGAGTCGCCGGCCTTGAGCCGCACCCGGCCGCTCGGCTCGCGCACGGCCACCACGGTGCGCGCATTGCCCGAGGCGTCGGCGACGAGCGCCGCGCCGAACGCGTCGAAGCGCGGCGCGGGCACGGCCATCCTGGGCCGGGGATCGCGCCCTAGCGGGCACTCGATGGGGGCGCCGTCGAACGCGCCCGCGGAGGGCTCGGGTCTCAGGCACACGACGTCGTCTCCGCCCCACACGGGCAAGCCGAGCAGCGGCGCGTCGACCGCGAGCGCGGGGGTCAAGCGCACGCCCCCGTAGGTGGTCGATCCCACCGCGACGGAGCCCGCGACGACGACGGCTTCCGCGATGGGATCGCGCGTGGGCACCGGCAGCGCCGGCCCGATCGCACTCCATGCGGCGGTCCGCTCCGCGACGAACCGGCCCGCCCGAACGCGGCCGATGGCCACGCGCGCCGCCGACACGAGCACGAGTTCGTTCTCGCCGTCGCCGTCGGCGTCTCCGCACGCGGCCGCCAGGACGTCCCCCTCGTCGTGCCGCGCGCGTTCGACGCTCGCTTGCTCGAGGAGCAGCGGCGGCAGGAAAGCGCGGACCTCCGCGTCGACCTTGGCGCTCGCGAACGCGTGGGCCGTGGGCGTGGGCAGCGGGTTGCGAATTCGGTCCCAGCCGTTCGCGATCGACGGGTAGACGTCGAGCGTCGCGCGAAGATCGCCCTTCACGATCTGCGTGCGCACGTAGACCAGGACGCTCGCCCGGCCCGCAAATGCTCGCGCCGTCTCGAGCTCCGCGGTCTGCGCCGCGGCCCTGGCGCCCGGTCCGATCCGTGCGGCGATCCGCGCAGCGACGCGCAGCGCAAGCTCGTCACCTCGGGGGGCCGGGTCGTCGGTCGCGAGCGGCGCCGCGACGACGACGCTCGCTGCCGTCGTGGACGCGACCACGGGCGCCGCGTGGGGGGCCACGGCCGCGGGGGGCCAGGCGACGCCAGGCCCGGCGGGCGCCGCGGCGACCGGCGCGTTGGCGACGGCGGGCCCCAGCCCCAAGAGCGGCACGGCGCCCTCGGTCACGGCCTCCAGCGCCCCGCCCGCGTGCGCGAGGCGGGGCTGGAGAATCAAGAGGGGAGCCACGAGAGGCAAGACGGTCGAGATCCTCCCCATCTTCGCCCTCTCGTGATCGTACCGGCGCTCAATCGTTGCTCAAACCTTCGCCGCGTTCTTCTCCTTCTTCTTCTTTTGCTTCTCCTTCGTCGAGAGCTTCGGCTTGTTGTTGTTCTTGCCCTTCTCGATACCCTTCGCCATGAGTCACGTCCTTTCGTCGTAGGAGATTACGACACTGGCCTCGACAAGGGAGACGTGTCATACGCGCTCTCTATGCGAATCTGCATCCTGGGCGCCACCGGGTTGGTCGGGCGCGAGACCCTCGATCTGGTAGGACGAGCCTGGCCGGGCGCGACCCTGGCGCTCTGCGCCAGTCGAGACCAGGCGATCACGCACGGCGGCAAGGAGCACCTCGTCCTGTCCGCGGCGCGGCTCGAAGAGACCGACGCCCCGCGTGGCGACCTCGCGTTTGTCGCGCTCGACGACGAGCACAGCAAACGATACGTGCCCCGGCTGCTCGAGCTCGGCTACCGCGTCATCGACAAGAGCAACACGTACCGCGCCGACGCGAAGGTTCCCCTGGTCGCCGCGGGGGTGAATCACGATCTGGTGACGGCCGACGTACGGCTCGTCGCAAACCCCAACTGCACGACCGTTCCGCTCACGCTCGCGCTGGCGCCGCTGCAGCGCCGCTTCGGCCTGGAATCGGCCACCGTGGCCACGTACCAGGCGGTCAGCGGAGCCGGGGTCGCCGTGCTCGACCAGTTCCTGGTCGAATCGCAGCGCGGCTACGCCGAGTCCGAGCGGCTCGGGCTGCGATTCGAGCCGAACCGCTACGCCGGCAACACGGTGCCCCACAACGGCGGAACCGACGCCTCCGGGTTCTCGTCGGAGGAGCGCAAGCTCGTGTTCGAGAGCCGTAAGATCCTGCGCCTGCCGGAGTTTCCGGTGTCCGCGCAGTGCTGTCGCGTCGCCGTCGCCGTCGGTCACTACGAGAACGTTTGGCTCACGCTCGGCAAGAAGGCTGCGCTCGACGAGATCGCCGCGGTTCTCGGCGACCCTCGGCAAACCCCGTTCGTCCGCTGGCTGCCCGGAGCCGTGGGCGAGGGTCTGAGCGCTCTCTCGTGCGTCCACGACCGCGACCGCGCCCTCGTCGGCCGACTCCGCGCCGACGACCGCGACCCCACCGGCCGCAGCGTCTGTCTCACCGTCGTCGGCGACAACCTGCGCCTCGGCGCCGCCACCAACGCCGTGCGCGTCGCCAGCCGCTGGTTCGCATCGGCCGATCCCGATCTCGGCGTCTAGGCCTCGGCGGCCTGGCGGCTCTCCTCACGGCGCCGCGTCGGGGACGCCGGCGTCGTCGGGGGGCGGGGGTTCTGCGGTCGCGGTGGGCTCGGTGCCGGCGAGGAAGACCTCGTCGAGGACGTCCGGGTCGTCGGGATACGGCAAGGCGCCCGTGCGCTGATCGATCGTCACGGTCGTCACGCCGGGGGGCCGCGGAAAGTCGACACGAGGTCGGCCCTCGTGCGCCACCTTCATGAACGCCATCCACGCCGGCAGCGCGGTGACCGCGCCCTGCTCGCCCGCCGCCCAGGAGACGTCCGTCGTCGTAACCGACCCACATGACGGCGGCGATGTCCGCGGAGTAGCCGGCGAACCACGTGTCCTTCGGGCCGTTCGACGTCCCCGTCTTGCCGGCCAAGCGGGCGGCCTAGCGTCTTGGCGCGGGCGGCCGTGCCGTGGTCGATGACGCTCGTCAGCATGTTCGTCACGACGTAGGCCTCGGCGTCGTCGAGGACGCGCCGCGCCGGCGGCGGGTCCGGGAGCGGAACGTCCTTGCCGTCGGGGCCCACGATGCGAATGACCAGACGGGGCTCCTCGTACGAGCCGCCCGCCGCGAAGGTCGCGTAGGCGCCCGCCAGCTCGATCGGCCGCACCTCGTAGCTGCCCGAGGGCGAGCGACAGATCCGGCTTCATCGGCGACTCGATGCCGAGCGCCTGCGCCCACGCCACGACGTTCGCGGGTCCCACGTCGGCGAGCACGCGCACGGCGGCGACGTTGACGCTGTTGGCGAGCGCCTCGCGCAGGCGCAGCGGGTCGTGCCCCTTCCAGCCCTCGAAGTTGCTCGGGTGGTAGCCCCCTTCGAACACGTCCGGGGTGGGGTCGACGAGCGTCGCCGGCGTGAAGCGGCGCGAGTGGATCGCGTACGAGTAGACGATCGGCTTGAAGGTGGATCCCGGCTGCCGCCGCGACTGCGTGGCGCGGTCGAGCGCGCCGGCCTGACCCTCGTAGCTGCCGACGAGCGCGAGGATCTCGCGCGTGCGCACGTCGATCGCGACCAGCGCGCCCTCGGGCCCAGACTCCAGCCGCAACGGGACGCGTACCTCGACCCCTCCTGCGCCGGCGGCCGGCACGGGCCCGAGAAGGCTCACGCGGACCCGGGCGCCGACGGGCGCGAACGCGCTCGGCGCCAGTCCGCGCGGGTTGTAGCGCTCGTAGTCGCCGAGCCGCACGACGCCGAGGGCCGTGCCGACGCGCACGTCGAACGTCCCCGCGGCGTCGTCCGCAGCGGCCACCGTGCCGACGAGCACCCGGTGCTGCTCGAAGCTCGGCGTCCCTTCGAAGGGCGTGAGCGCGTCGCGTGGCGGCGGCGATCGGCCCTTGCGGTCCGCGGTTGCGGGGGCCTTGAGCGCGTCCTGGGCGCCGTGGCGCTTGTCGTAGGCCCCGAGCGCCTCGCGGACCGCGCGTCGCGCCGCGGCTTGCAGCTTCGCGTCGATCGACGTCGTGATGGTGAAACCGCCGACGCGCGCGACGTCCGGCTCGATCCGATAGAGCACGCCTTCGGCCGAGCTCGACGGCCTCCGGGCGCGAGCTCGCTCGACGCCTCGATCGCAGGCGCCAGCGTGACAGGCTCCTGCGTCGCGGCCTGCCCACTGCGCGTCGCTGAGGAAACCCTTCTCGCGCATCTGGCCGAGCACGTACGCCCGGCGCGCGAGCGCGAGCGGCATGCTGGCCCGCGGGCCGTAGTCGCGCGGGTCGGCGATGCGGCCCGGCGATGAGCGCTGCCTGCGGCGATCGTCGAGGTCTTTCGCGCTCTTGCCGAAGTCGTCGCGCGCCGCCTCCTCGATCCCGTAGCGCCCGCGGCCGAAGTAGATGTTGTTCAGGTAGAGCTCGAGGATCTCGTCCTTGCCGAGCTCTTGCTCGAGGCGTCGCGAGAGGAGCGCCTCGCGGATCTTGCGCGAGAGCGTGCGCTCGCGGCTGTTGAGGAGCAGGTTCTTCACGACCTGCTGCGTGATCGTCGAGCCGCCCTGCCGCGCTCCCCGCGAGCGCAGGTTGACCAGCATCGCTCGCGCGATGCCCCAGTAGTTGAGGCCCTGGTGCTCGTAGAAGCCGGCGTCCTCCGCGGCCAGTACGGCCAGCTTCACGTGCGCGGGCAGCGACGCGATGGGGACGACCGTGCGCCGCTGCGTGAAGAGCTCCGCGAGGAGCGTCCCGTCGCGCGCGAGGACCCGCGTGACCTGGGGCGCCTGGTAGTCTCGCAGCTCGCCGACGCCGGGCAGACCCGCCTCGAAGTGCCGGACGACGAGCGCGATCCCCAGCGCGGCCACGATCGCGCCGATCGCGGCGATCGCGGCGGCGCGCTTCAGCCACTTCTTCCAGGGCAAACGGGAGAGCGAGGAGAGCAGGGGCAGCAAAAGATCGGATCCGGGCGAAGGCAGGGACCGGGCGCGGCCATGGTAAAGTAGCAAGGATGTTCGCGGTGAGCCGGGGTGAGCTCGTTCTCGTGGCGTTCATCTTCGCGCTCGTTTGGGGCGCGGGGGTGCTCCCGCGCATCGGCGAGCGCCTGGGCGCGCGCTTCGCGTCCAAACGCGGGCGCGACGGGGGGTAGGCGTTGGTCGGCGGAGCGAGACTCGACGACGGCGGCGCTCGCGGTCAGGTCACCACGGTGTTCGTGAGCGACCCGACGGCCGAAGCCGAGCGCGTGGCGCAGGCGCTGCGCGTCGGCGGCTATCTGGTCGTCGACGTGCCGCTGTCGATGCTCGTGGCTCGCGTCGCCGTCCAGTGCCCGCACGTCATTCTCATCGACGCCGACAGCGACGGCGCGCTCGATGCCGTCGGCCGCATGCGCGAGCTGCCGGACGCCGACGACATCCACGTGGTGTTCATCGCGCGCCCCGGCGGCGCCGTCTCGAGCCCCGAAGAGGCGCTCGCGCACGAAGGGAGCGGTCTCTTCGTGCGCCCCGTCGACGTGCCGGCCCTCGTGCGCAAAGTCGAGGTGCTCGCGGGAGGGCCCCGCTCGCCCTCGTCGGTCCCTTCGTCGTCGCCGCCGGGCTCGCACGGGCGCGCGTCTCCACGACCGCCGCAGGACGGCTCCCCGTCGCTTCCGCCCGCGAGCATGCGCTCGATCCCCGCGACGCCGGCGACGCCCGTGCCCCCGGCGACCCTCGCGCGGCCCTCGACGCGAAGTCCATCGGAGCCGCCCGCGACCCCGGGCACGCCGTCGATCCGGCGGGCGGTGGGGCTCGCGCCACCCGTGAGCACGGAGCTGCAGCAGCTCCTCGCCGATGCCGAGCTTCGCGTCCAGGTGCGCGCCGAGACCGAGTCGATGCTCCCGTCGCCCGAGGACGAGATCGAAGCGGTCCTCCCGGCGGAGCTCCTTGCGGCGCTCGACGAGCCCATGGAGGCCGACGACGACGAGGACGAAGTCGCGGCCCCCCCGCCACGCACGACCCAGGGGCCTCAGCTGGGGCGCGAGCGAACGCGCGACAGCGGCGCACCGCGGACGACCGGGGCCTCGACCACGGGCAGTGGCGCGACGCCCTCGGTCGGCAGGCGCGCGACCCCGCAGCACCGTTCCGCTCCTCCCCCCGGCACGCACGGCGGCACCCACGCCGGATCCACGGGCGCGGGGGTCTCCACGACCGGGTCCGAGCGCCGCGAGCGCCCCGATCGGGCGCCGCCCGGCGGGGGCGCTTCGGCGGGCGCGGACCGCGCGCGCGCCGCGGCCCCGCGCGCGTCGCCACCCCCCCGGCTGCCCGACGCCGGCGAGTTCCCCTCCGTCTTGGGACCCGGTGAGGCGATGCTCGTCGTGGCGCGCGCCATCGCGTCGCGCATCGGCGGTTCGCTCTGCTTCATCGAGGGGGAGATCGAGCGCAGGGTCGTCCTCCGCGAGGGCGACCTCGTGACCGCCGCGTCGAGCCTGGAAGACGAGTCGCTCCTCTCGTTTCTCGGGGCGCGCGGCGATCTGCCCCGCGAGACCGTTCGGCGCCTGAGCTCCAAGTTCCCGCCGTACGGCCGTCACGCCGGCGCGGCGCTCGTCGCAAAGGGCTACCTCGGACAGGACCAGATGTGGCCGACGCTGCGAGCGCACGCCGAGTGGGCGTTCGGGCACGTGCTCCAGATGGGGGAGGGGCGGCTGGTCATCGAGCCGCGCCCGCCCGGGCGCCTGGCAGGAGAGCCGAGCGTCTTCGGCGGATCGACGGGGGCGGAGGTGTTCGTCGAGCTCGTTCGCCGCATCGTGGCGCCCGCCGACGCGATCGAGCGGCTCGGGGGGGTCGGCTCGCGCCTGGGCAGCGGGACGACCTCCGCGCTCATCGTGGAGTGCGCGCTCGGGCCCGACGAGCTCGATCGGCTGCGCACGTGCGCGGGCGGCACGCTTCACGAGGCGCTCGACGGGGCGCCCGAGGGCGATCTGGCCACGGTGATCTTCGCGCTCACGCAGCTCGGCGTGCTCGAGGTGCTTCCCTCGATCGGCGCTCCGGCCGGCGAGTCGGACGGCGCCTCGGCGGGCGACGCCGCCCTCGACGCCGAGGCGATCCGCGAGCGCGTACGGGCGCGTGCGCAGCTCGTCGACGACGGCGATTACTTCGCGGTGCTCGGGGTCGCGCGTGACGCGACCGGCTACGAGGTGCGTCGAGCGTTCCTCGAGCTGCGTCGGGCGTTCGACCCGTCGCGGATGCTGACCCCTGACGTGGCCGACCTCGCGCCCGAGGTGCGAAAGATCACCGTCGTGCTCGAAGAGGCGTACGAGATCCTCAAGGATACGGCGAGGCGCGATCGCTATCGGCGCGCCATCGAGGCGGTACCGGAGGGCGCCTAGCGCCTGCCGTTGACGCTGCGGCCCCCGCCGCCGCACAGTTCACGCATGGGCGGCGAAACCAAGCTGACGGGGCCGGATCTCTCGCACGGAATCGCGTTGGAGGACGTGGCCGACGGCGGCATGCTCCTCGGGCACGCCCACGGCGAAGCGGTGCTCATGGTTCGGCGGGGCGCGGAGGTGTTCGCGGTCGCCGCGACGTGCTCGCACTACGGCGGTCCGCTGGCCGAAGGCCTCGTCATCGGCGAAGAGGTTCGATGCCCGTGGCATCACGCATGCTTCTCTCTGCGCACCGGCGAAGTCCAGCGCGCACCGGCTCTGAACGCGATCGCGTGCTTCGACGTGGCCACGCGCGACGGCAAGGTCCACGTGCTGGGCAAGCGCGATCTGGCGACGGTCCGCCTGGCCGACGTGGGGCCCACGTCAATCGTCATCGTCGGCGCGGGCGCGGCGGGCAACGCGTGCGCCGAGGCGCTGCGGCGCGAGCGATACGCGGGCCCGATCGCGCTCATCGGCGCCGAGGAGACCGGACCGGTCGATCGCCCGAACCTCTCGAAGGACTACCTCGCCGGCAATGCCCCCGAGGAGTGGATGCCCCTTCGGGGCGAGGACTTCTACCGCGAGCACGAGGTGGAGCTCGTGACGGGCGCCCGCGTCACGGCGGTCGACATCGCACGCAAGCACATCACGCTCGAGGGGGGCGGGTCGCGCCCGTACGGCGCGCTCGTCCTCGCGACGGGCGCCACGCCGGTGAAGCCGCCGATCGCCGGGATCGATGCCCCGCACGTCTTCGTCCTGCGTACGCTGGCCGACAGCCGCGCCGTCATCGCCAAGGCCGCGAGCTCCAAGCGCGCGGTCCTGATCGGGGCGGGGTTCATCGGCCTCGAGGTCGCGGCGAGTCTGCGCGCTCGCGGGCTGGAAGTGTACGTCGTCGCGCCCGAGGCCGTGCCGCTCGCGCGCGTGATGGGGGACGAGATCGGCGGCCTCGTGAAGCGCCTCCACGAGGAGCACGGTGTCCGCTTCCACCTGGGAGCGACCCCGCAGTCGATCGAGCCGGACGGGGTCGTCCTCGCAAGCGGCGAGCGCGTCGGAGCGGATCTGGTCGTCGTGGGCGCGGGGGTGAGTCCGGAGGTGTCTCTCGCGAAGGACGCGGGCCTCACGATCGACCGCGGGATCGTCGTCGACGAGCGCCTGCGCACGAGCGCGCCGGGTGTCTGGGCCATCGGCGACGCGGCGCGCTGGCCCGATCCGCGCACGGGCGAGTCGATCCGCGTAGAGCATTGGGTGGTCGCCGAGCGCATGGGCCAGATCGCGGCCAAGAGCCTCCTCGGGGCCAACGTGCGCTGCGACCTCGTGCCCTTCTTCTGGAGCGCTCATTACGACGTGACGATCGGCTACGTCGGTCACGCCGAGCGCTGGGACCGGGTCGACGTGACCGGCGATCTGGCCGCGCGCGACTGCGCGGTCGCGTTTCGCCTGGGCGGCAAGACGCTTGCGATCGCCACGATTGGGCGCGATCACGCGGGGCTCGAGGCCGAGGCGGCGATGGAGCGCGGCGACGAGGGGGCCCTACGGAAGATCGTGCCCGGGTGAGCGTGGCGAGTTGCAGCGCGCCCGCAGGGGCGCCCTGCGCTACCATGACACGGTGGTCAATTTTGCCGGAGGCCAGGACGTCATGCAGGTTCGACTCCCATTCGCGATCGTGGCTCTGTTCGCGGCGTTCGGGGGTGGGGCGGCGTCGTCGCACCTGATCGAGCGCGAGGCGCGCGCCCAGTCGGCGCACACGGCGGCCGTCTACGTGCCGGCCGAGGGTCTCGCCTTCCGCGCGCTCGACGGGCACATCGTCGCGCGCCTGTCGTACGACGGTCGCGGGGGCGTCTTCGAAGTCTACGACAACCACGAGCGCCCCGCGGGGAGCCTGCGTCCCGGCCTCGCGGCAGAAGCTCCCCGCGCATCGGGGGCCCTGCCGGCCCTGCCGGCCTCGACGGTCGCGACGGTCATCTCCCCGATGGACGTCGACCTCGGCTACTGACCGCCCCGCTTCCTATGGCCCGCGACTTCCGGACCAGACGGGCCCTCTGGCGTCTTTCGGGCGGTCCTGGCGGTTTTCCGAGCGTGTTCGAGAATCGCGCTCGCCAAGCGCTCGCCGATTAGGCGGTGGCGCGGCTGCGCGAGCGCCGGACCGCATCGACCGCGACGCGGCCCTCTTCGACGTCGATGAGGGCGACGTCACCGCGATCGAGCTCGCCCTTGAGGATCATCTCCGCGATCGGGGCCTCGACGAGTCGTCCGATGGCGCGTCGCATCGGGCGCGCGCCGAGCTCCGCGTCGAATCCACCCTCGTCGAGCAGGGCATCGACCGCCGCTTCGCTCACGTCGAGCGAGACGCCGCGCGCGGCCTCGAGCTCTTCGCCGAGCGCGCGCAGCATCCGGCGCGCGACCTCGGCCACGTCCGCGCGGCCCAGCGGCGCGAAGGCGAGGACCTCGTCGATGCGGTTGTAGAGCTCCGGCGGCAGCCCCGCGCGCGCCGCCCCGCAGAGCGCCTCCTCGTATTCGCGCGCGTCGCGCTCGGCCCGCGCGCCGTCGCCGTCGCCGAAGCCGATCCGGCCGCGCGTCGGGCAGGTCGCGCCACGTCCGCGCCCAGGTTGGAGGTCATCACGATGACGACGTTGGTGAAGTCGACCGTGCGCCCCCGCCCGTCGGTCATGCGCCCCTCGTCGAACACCTGCAGGAATGCCTCGAGCACGTCGCGGTGCGCCTTCTCGATCTCGTCGAGCAAGAGCACCTGATACGGGCGCTTGCGGACGGCCTCCGTGAGCTGCCCGCCCGCCTCGTGACCGACGTAGCCCGGAGGGGCGCCGACGAGGCGCGCGATGGCGTGCGCCTCGGCGTACTCGGAGAAATCGAGGCGCGTCATCGCGTGGGGCGAGTGAAAGAGGCACTCGGCGATCGCCTTTGCCGTCTCGGTCTTGCCGACCCCGGTGGGGCCGAGCAAGAGAAACGAGCCGATGGGGCGCCGCGATCGGAAGCCGCTCGCGTTGCGCCGCAGGACGCGTGCGATGCGCGCGAGGGCCTCGCCGTGGCCCACGATCCGCGGCGCCCATGAGCTGCTCGAGGCGCAGCATCCGCGCGCCGTCGGTCTCGAGGAGCCGCTCGACCGGCACGCCGCAGCTCTCGCTGACGACCTCGGCGACCTGCTCGCGCCCGAGCTCGCGCTCGCCTCTCCGGCGCGCGCGCGCGCCGGCGAGATCGAGCACGCTGACGGCCTTGTCGGGGAGCGCTCGGTCGGGCATGTACCGCGCGCTCCACGACGACGGCCGCTGCGATCGCGTCGGCGCTGAAGCGAACCCCGTGGTGCCGCTCGAACGCCGGCGCGACTCGCTCGAGGGCCAGGACGCGCCTCGTCGGGCGCGAGCTCCGCCACCTCGATAGCCGTCATGCGCCGGGCGAGCCCCGCGTCCGCGAGGACGACGCGCTTGTAGTCCTCGACCGTCGTCGCGCCGATGCACGCGAGCTCCCCGCGCGCCAGCGCCACCTTCAGCTCCGCGGTCGACCTCGTCGTCGGCCGTGAGGACGGCGTGGAGCTCGTCGAAGAAGAGGACGACGCGCCCGTCGGAGTGCGCGACTTCGGCCTTGATCTGGGCCATCCGTTCGGCCAGGGCCCCCCGGATCCCGGTGCCCGCCAGCAGACCCGCGGCGTCGATCTCGATGATGATCCGATCGTCGAGCGACGCCCCCTCGGCGACGCGCTGCGCGAGGCCGCGCACGACGCTCGTCTTGCCCACGCCGGCGGGTCCGACGAGGCACGGGCAGTTGCCGTGGCGCTTGGCGAGGACGTCGAGCGTGCGGTCGATCTCCGCTTCGCGCCCGAGGACCGGATCGAGCTCTCCCCGCGCCGCCGCGGCGGTCAGGTTGCGACCGATCGACGCGAGCGTCGGAAAGCGCTTCGGGTCGAGCTCGATGCGCTCCTGCGATTGCGCGCCGACGGCCGGCGTCGCGTGCGCGCTGGGCCGTGCGACCGGGCTCGGCCTGGCGTGCGCGGTCGCGCTCGGCGTCGGCTGACGATGGCGCTTCGTGCGCGGCCCGATCGCCGGCGCGGTCGTGGCCCTCGCGGGCGCCTGCGGCGCCACGTGCGGCGCGACCGCCTTCGTGGCGGTCGGCGGTAGCGAAAGCTGCGTAGCGGCGGGGATGCGTCGCGGGCCGACGATGCCCATGGCGAGCTGCATCGCCGCGGTCCGAAGCTTCGTCACGTCCGAGCCGCACTGCGTGATCGCGCGGTAGGCGGCGGTCGCGCGTTCCTGGCAGAGCGCGAAGAGGAGGTGAACGCCGCTGGCTTCGCGCGAAGGCGATCGCGCTGCGAGCTCGCGCGCCCGCTGGAACGCGCGGGACACGGCGTCGGCGTGGTCGTCGGTCAGGACGCGCGCGGCCTTGAGCAGCACCTCCGCGTCGAGGCGCCGCTCCTTGAGCAGCTCCGCCGCTCCTCCTGCGTTCGAGGCGATCGCCGCGAGCAGGTGCCCGGTGGTCACGCGCTCTCCGCGTCCCTTGGCCAGGTCCTCCGCGATCTTGCGAAGGGCGGCCAGCTCCGATTCGCGGGGGCCGGTCATCCGACGAGCGGTCTCACGACCACCGCCGCCGGGCCAAGAAAGACGCGGGGTCTTACGAGACGACGCGGTACGAGACGGCGCGGCGCTCGGCGCCCGTCAGCGGCCACGGTAGGTGTGGTCGTCTTCGAGGACGGCGCGCGGGTGCGCCGGAGGCCCGTCCTTCGCGAGGAGAACCCACACGGCGCCGCCCGGGGCGGCGAGCGACGTGCCGAGCGTCGAGCCACGCGGCCGGCGCCAGCGTCGCCCGCGAGACGGCCACGTCCCACGCCCGTCGCCCGGCGAGCGCTTCGCCGCGCGTGCGCTCGATGGCGACGTCGGCCCGGCGCAGCGCGCCGAGGACCGTGCGAAGGAAGCTCGTTCGCTTCGCCGAGCGGCTCGACGAGGGTCACGCGGAGATCTGCGCGCAGGAGCGCGAGGGCGAGCCCCGGGGCCCCGGCTCCCGTGCCGACGTCGACCACGCGCGCGCCGGTGGGCATACGCGGCGCGAGGACGAGCGCGTCGGCGACCATGAGATCGACGAGCTCTTCGCGCGATCGCGCCGCGGTCAGATCGATACGCGCGTTCCACTCTTCGAGGCGTTCCAGCCACAGGGCGATGGCATCGCGGATCGGCTCGCCGAGCGGCGTGCCACCCAGTGCCGCCGCGGCGCGCGAGACCAGGGCTCCGAGCTTGGCGGTCATCGACTCGCAGTGGTACCTCTCGGACCGGGCCGCCGCGAGCCCCAACGCCATGTCCGCTTCGACCCCGATCGCCCAGACCGATCCCGCCGCCGCCACGCCTCTCGACTTCGGCCCGCTCGACGCGCTCGTCGCTCGCGCCTTCCCTGGAGCCCGCGGCGCGCCGGGCGGCTCCGGGTGGGAGGCGATGCCCGGCGGCGCTTCCACGCGGCGCTACTTTCGGGGTCGCGTCCCGGGCGGCACGGCCGTCGGGATGTTCGTGCCGGACGGCGCGAAGCCCGAGGAGGTCGGCAAGAGCGGCGGCGCGGCGGCCCGCTGGCCGTTCCTCGAGGTGCGCGACCTGCTCGCGTCGCGCGGCGTCGACGTGCCGCTCGTCCTCGGCGAGGACACGCGCGCGCGGCTGGGTGCTGCTCGAGGACCTCGGCGACGACACGCTCGCTGCGTTCCTCGCGGCCCATCCCGAACGCGCGAGGAGCTCTACGTGCGCGCCGTAGGCGATCTCGCGCAGGCGCAGCAGGCGCTGGCGAAGCTGCCGGCCGGGCAGCGTCGTCGCGTCGCGTGCGTTCGACGAGGACCTGCTCCTCTGGGAGATCCACCACTTTCGCGAGTGGGCGCTCGAGGCGCGCGGCGTCACGCTGTCGGCCGACGGATCGCGCCGCGTTCGACGGTATTGCCCGGCGCCTCGCGGCGCGCATCGCCGCCGGGCCGCGCGTCTTCGTCCACCGCGACTACCAGTCGCGCAACCTCATGGTTCGCCGCGAGGGCAGCGACGGCGATTGGCGATCGCTCTGCTGGATCGACTTCCAGGACGCGCTCCTCGGGCCGCGCGTCTACGACCTGGTCGCCCTGTTGAACGACAGCTACCAGACCTTCGATCGCCCGTTCGTCGAGGCGCGGCTCGACGAGTACGTCCAGGCGGCGCGGCTCGGCGCCGACCGGCGAGCCGAGCTTGGCCGCGAGTTCGATCGCGTGACGGTGCAGCGCAAGCTCAAGGACGCAGGGCGCTTCGTCTTCATCGATCGAGTGAAGAGCAACGCGTTCGTTCCTGCAAGTTCGTCGAGCCGACCATCGCGAAGGCGCGGGCAAGCCTCGCGCGACTGGACGACGACGAAGACATGCGGGTGCTCGGGGCAGCTGCTCACGCGCGTGCTGCCCGGATAGAGCCCGTGCCGCGTCGTCGAGTCGCACGCCACGCCGCACCCTCGGCCGAGCCCCTCTCCCCGGAGGCGCCGCGCGAGGGGCCCCGCGTCCGCCTGTCTCCGCACGGGCTCGACCTCGGAGACGGCGAGGTGCTCCCCCTCTGGGCCGGCGCGATGCACTACTGGCGTCACCCGCCGGGCGAATGGCGCGCCGGCCTCGAAGCGATGCGCGCCATGGGCCTGCGCCTCGTGGACACTACGTGCCCTGGGGCGTGCACGAGACCGCGCCGCGGCGAGCTACGACTTCGGCGAGCGAGACCCGCGCGCTCGACGTCGCCGGCTTCCTCGAGCTCGCGCACGAGATCGGCCTGCGGTGCGTCATGCGGCCGGGGCCGCACATCAACGCGGAGCTGACGTTCTTCGGGCTCCCCGAGCGCATCGTCTGGGACGCGCAGTGCCAGGCGCGCACGCCGGGCGGCCACCCGGTGATGCTCCCGATCGTGCCCGTGGCCTTCCCGGTGCCGAGCTACGCGAGCGACGCGTTCCTCGAGGAGACCGCGCGCTGGTACCGCGCGGTCGGCAAGCGAGCTCGCGCACCTTCGGTGGCCCGAGGGGCCGATCGTCCTCGTGCAGGTCGACAACGAGGGCGCGCTCTACTTCCGTGACGGCGCAGTACGACCAGGACTACCACCCGGACGCGGTGCGGGCGTTCCGCGACTTTCTGCAAGACCAAGTACCGCAGCCTGCCGGCGCTGCGCTCCGCGTGGCAGGACGAGACGCTGGCCTTCGCCACCGTCGATCCGCCCAAGCGCTTCGACGCGCGCGAGACGCGGCACCTCGCCCGGCACGTCGACTGGGCCGAGTTTCACGAGCAGCTCCTCTCGACGGCGATGGAACGGATGGCGGCGGCGCTCGTCCGACGCGGGGCTCGGCGGAGTCCCGACGACGCACAACCTGCCGCTCGGCGAGAGCGCGACGCCCCTCAACCCGGCCCGCATGACGGCGATCGATCTGATCGGGCTCGACTACTACCACCGGGCGACGCCCACCGAGCACTGGACGATCCTGCGGCGCACGACCGAGCTCGCGAGCCGGTGCGAAGGCCGGGAGCGGCCCGCGTTCGGCGCGGAGGTCGGCGCGGGCTTCCCGCCGTTCTTCGCCCCGCTCGACGAGCACGATTCGATGTACGCGCTCATGTGCGCGATGGCCTACGGACTTCGCGGCTTCAATCTTTACATGGCGGTCGAGCGCGATCGATGGATCGGCGCGCCGATCGATCCGCACGGTCGCCCTCGGCCGATGGCCGCGTCGTACACGCCGCCTCCTCGCCGCGCTCGATCGCACCGCTCTGCACACGCTGCGCCGCCGCGCCCCGGTGCGCCTCGTCGTGCCGCGCGCGCTGCGCCGGCTCGCGCGCGTCGACGCACGCGTTCGGGCCGCTTGACCCCGGCGCTCTTCCACGTGCGCGGGCGCGGGGTGGCGCGAGTCCGTACTCGAGCGCGACTTCGGGCTCGACGCGCCGCCGGTGATCGCGGCCGAGGCGTACCTGCGCGCGTTCGAGCGTGCGCTCCATGCGCGCGGCGTCCCCTTCGCGTACGCTGGGGGCGAGACGGTCGAGCACTCGACGGCGGGCGCCCAGTGGATCGTGTGCGCGAGCGCGGGGGGCCTCAAGCCGCACCTCGTCGACAGTCTCCGTGCGGCGGCCGACGCGGGCGCCATCGTCACGCTGGGGCCGCGCGCTCCCGAGCTCGACGGCGCCATGCGGCCCCTCAAGCGCCCAGTCGACGTGAGCGATTTCGAGATCGAACCCCTCGACGACCTCGCCCGCGCGGACGTTCTTGTCGCGCACCGCATCGACGAGCTCGGCCTCCCCACTTGGCCCACGGATCCCATCGACGCTCACGTGGCCGTGCACGAAGACGCGCGGGGCTCGCCGCGCGTCGTCTTCGTCATGAACCCGACCGACCGCGATCTGGTCGTGCGCGTCTCGCTCGCCGGCGTCGGCGCGCTACAAGACGCGCTCGGGGGCGAGCGGGTGGAGCGCGTCGGCGGGGCATTCGACGTGAGGGTCGCGTCGCGCGTCGTGCGCCTGATGACGGCCGAGGACTGAAATGCTCTTCAACAGCCCCCTCTACGGCGTCTTCCTCGTAGGGACCTGGGCCGCGTTCTGGCTGCTCGGGCCCAGGCGACGGGCGGCCCGCGCGCTCTTCCTGGTCGGCGCGAGCTACGCATTCTACTTTTACGGCACCTGGGACGCCGCGCGCGACGAATCGCTGCCGCTCACGGCGTCGCGTTGGGCGCTGCTCTGCCTCGGGGTCATCTTCGCGGGAAGCACGATCGACTTCTTCGTCGGCCGCGCCCTCGCGCGCGTGACCCGCCCGGCGGCCCGCAACGTGCTGCTCTGCGTCTCGCTCGGCTATTACCTGGGCGTCCTCTCGTTCTTCAAGTACTGGAACTTCGCCGCCGAGTCGCTGGCCTCGATCGCCGCGGCCATGGGCGCGCACCTGAGCGTGACGCGACTGCGCCTCGTCTTGCCGTTCGGCATCTCATTTTTCACCTTCGAGACGATGAGCTACACGATCGACGTGTGGCGGCGCGAGATCGAGCCGGCGCGCCGGTATCTCGATTACCTGCTCTTCGTGTGTTTCTTCCCGCACCTGGTCGCGGGGCCGATCGTGCGCCCCGCGCAGATGCTCCCCCAGCTCGCGGCCGCCCCGCAGGCCGACGCCGAGATGCAGGCGCGGGGGCTGTGGCGAATCGCGACGGGGCTCGCGAAGAAGATCGTCATCGGCGACTACCTCGCGCAGGCGGTCGTCAATCGCGTCTTCGCCACACCGGAGCGCTTCACGGCGCTCGAGGTGCTCATCGCCGCGTACGCGTATGCGATCCAGATCTACGCGGACTTCTCGGGATACAGCGACGTCGCCGTGGGCAGCGCGGCCCTCTTCGGCTACGTGCTCCCCGAGAATTTCGCCGCGCCCTACCTCTCGAGCGATCTTCAGGAGTTCTGGCGTCGCTGGCACATCTCTCTCAGCACCTGGCTGCGTGACTACCTGTACAAGCCGCTCGGAGGGTCGCGCTGGGGCTCCGTGAAGACATACCGGAACCTGATGATCACGATGGTGCTCGGCGGCCTCTGGCACGGCGCCTCGTGGACGTTCGTCGTGTGGGGAACGCTGCACGGAGCGGCGCTCGCGGCGACGCGCATCTGGCAGCGCGCTCGCGCGTCGCGTCGCGCTCGTCACGCCGGCGCGGGCGAGATGCCGCGCGAATGGCCGCGGTGGCTGGCGACGACCGCGACGTTCCACTTCGTGTGCTTCGCGTGGATCTTCTTCCGTGCGCCCACTCTGGACGACGCCGCGCTCGCCCTCCGGCAGCTGGTCCGGGGTGGCTGGACGATCGAGCACATCACGCCGAGAGTCGGAGTGGTCCTCGCGGCTGCGGCTGTCCTGCACGTGTCGCCGGCCGCATGGAAAGAGCGCCTTCGCGAGACGTTCGTCCGGACGCCCGCGCTCGTCCAGGGCCTCGTCCTCGCGGCCGCCGCGGTCGCCCTGCACCTCGCGTCCGGCCTGAAACCGGAACCATTCCTCTACGGGCAGTTCTAGTCGGATACTCCCCGTTCGTCGAACCATCGACTCCGCACGGCAGGCCCGCGAGACACCCGCTCGCGAGGACACGCAGCGGTCTCTCGGGCGTGAAGTCGGGCCAGGCAGCGACGGTCGCCTCGGTGAGAAGGTGCGGCATGTCCCCCTGCCAGGAGCTAGGGCCTGCGCGGCAGCGAGACCATGGGATGGATACGCCGGCCGCGAGCGCCCTCGCGAGCTCCCGTTCCGTCTTGTGCCGTGGTACGCCGGCCATCGCATGCTCTCGCGCCGCGCCGCCCTCGTGTTCGGGATCGCGGACCTTGTCACGGCCGCGCTGATCGTCTTCGGGGTGTTCGTCGGTCTGCCTTCGCGCTGGGCGCCGGTCGACATCGCGGCGGTTGCGCTGACCGCGCTCGATCTCGCTGCGGGCGTCGGTCTCCTGGCGGCAGCGTCCTGGGGCCCGCGGGTCGCTCGCGCCGCGTCGGCTCTGTCGCTCGCGCTCGGGTTGTGGCTCGTCACGGTTCTTGCGGTCACCGCGAGCTGGCTGAGCGGCGTCTATGGACCGGTCGGGCTGGGGGGCGCCGTCGTGCTCGCGCTGGTCGCGGCCCTGGCGCTGCCGTACCTCGTCGTGTTGCCCATCGTGCGGCTCGTGTGGTTGCGCGGAACGCGTGGAGCGGGAAAGTGAGTCCGCGCGATCCGCTCGCTCGCGCGCTCCTCGCCTGGGCCGTGGTGACCGCGGTCGCCTGCGCCCTCGTGAGGCACACGTTCGCGCTCGACCTCGACGCGCCGCGCGTCGTCGTCGCGAGCGTCTGGAGCGGCGGGCAGCTCGTCGGCCGCGCCGCGCTCGCGCACGAAGGCGACCGCGACGCTCGCCTCGACCAGGCGACGGCAGACCATCCCGACGCCACGCTCGTCTACGAGACGATCGTCGGTGAAGGCCCCGTCCTCACGCATCCGGCGCCCGCATTCGCGCTGTCGTTCGTCCCGGGCAGGGACGGGATGGCGGTCACCCTCGGGGATCGCACGGAGTACCTGACGCCCGACGAGCTGCTCGCACGCCAGAGCTACGACCAGGGCTTCGAGGCCCCGAGCTTCGGTTTCAAGGCGGGACTCGACGTGACGCTCGCGCTCGCGCTGCTCGCCGACCGCTTCGAGGTGACCGTGCCGGAGCTCCTCGAGCGCGCACGTTTACGACGCATCCGGGTCGTCCGATCGCTCCCCGGCGAGGTGCCGCCACGCGTCATCACGGCCGAGACGATGACGCGCGAAGACGTTCGCGACGGCGCGATCGAGGCGGCGCGCTTTCTGGCGCGCGGACTCGACGACAAGGGTCGGTTTCGGTACCTCGTGGACGCGCCGACCAACCGTACGCTGCCGGGCTACGACTGGCCTCGTCACGCCGGGGCGACGTATTTCCTCGCGCAGGCCGCTGCGCTCACGCGCGACCCAGGGCTCTCGGAGGCCGCGATTCGCGCGGGGAGCTGGCTGCGAGACCACGCGATGGTGGCCTGCGGCGACCATCGCTGCATCGGCGACCAGAACATCGTCGACGTCGGCTCTTCGTCGCTCGCAGTGATCGCGTTCGTCGAGATCGCGGCCGCGAAGCTCGACCCGACGTTCGCGGACGCCGTGCCCGAGTTGACCGCCTTTCTGCGAGCGCAGCAGCGACCGGACGGAGAGTTCATGCACGAGTACGATCGCGCCGCGCAGCGACCGATCGACGTCCAGCTCCTCTACTATTCGGGCGAGGCCGCGCTGTCGTTGTCGCGTGCCTCTTCGCTGCGAGGCGATCCGCGCGACTTGCGCGCCGCGAGCCTCGCGCTCGCGCATCTGGTGGGCCCTGGCTGGGCCTTCTTCGGGAGCCGATATTATTTTGGCGAAGAGCACTGGACCTGCCAGGCCATGGACGACCTCTGGGATCGCGCGCCCGATCCGCGCGCCCTCGACTTCTGCGTGCGCTGGCAGGACTACGATCGCAAGCTTCAATATGGCGCTGAAGAAACGCCGTATGACGCCGAAGGCGCCTACGGCTTCGGACCCCTCGTCACGCCGCGCCTCACTCCGGTCGGCAGCCGGTCCGAAGCGGGGATCGCGACGCTCGATGCGGCCGCGCGCGCCGCAGCGACTCCGTTCGCGTTGCCGCCGGAAGAGCTGTCGCGGCTCGACGGTCAGATGCGCCGGTCCCTGGCCGTGCTCTTGCGTCATCAGTTCCGTCCGGGCCCTCGGTTCCTGTTCGCCGCCCCGGGTGCGGTCGAAGGTGCGATGCCAGGAAGCGAGGTCGACTGGCAGCTTCGCATCGACTACGCGCAGCACACCGGGAGCGCGCTGATCCGGTGGCTGTCCCGTGTCGACGCGGTGCGCGGTGTGTGAGCCGCTGCGGCAATCCAAGAAAAGATTGGTCGCGGACGGTTGGACGGGCTACGTTGTTGAGTGTCGGGGCGGTGTAGCCCGCTTCGCGGTGGAAATGCCGGAATCCCAGGTCCGAAGAGACGTGGTGGGTAGCAGGCGCGAAGGGCGCCGGAGCCTCTCGGCTTACAACGCGCAGGCGCGCGGCCTCCGGGATCTCGTCGAAAGCGACCGCGGCGGCCCCCCGGAAGCGCGGCCCATGCGCGCCCGCATGGCCCGCGCCGGCCGAGAACGCAGCGACTTCAGCGCAGGGGTCGCCCTCGCGCTCGTTTATCCGCTCGTGTGGCGGGCCAGATTGGCCGAATCAGGGTCCTTGGTGCCGCAATCGAGCGGCGACGAAGGGGCAAGTATGAAGAGAAAGCCGAGCATCAAGAGCCTCGAGGACGTGTCTCTCGACGAGGCGGTCGCCTATCTCGACCACTCGAGCGGCGACGAGCTCAACGCGGCCTACGCGTTGGCCGTCGATTGCGCAAGGCTCGATGGCTCTCATAGCGCGCCGGACGACGCCGAAGTCCACCACGCGCTCTTTCTCTTGTGCCGCGCGCGCGGCAAGCATCCGCCGAGCTTCGACGAGATGCGAGTCGAGCTACGCCGCCGCATAGCCGCTTAAGGGAGCACTGCGCTCCTTCTGAACGGCTTGGGCGCTTGGGTAGAGCTCGGCGCTTCGGGCCTCGGTCTAGCCGGGGATCGACTTCACCCTCGGATCACTGTACCCGTGCTCCGCGATTTCGGCTGCACGGGCGCGGTAGGCGTCCGTGTTCGCGGGAGTCTTGGCTCGTAGGCCGTCGACCATTCGGTTGTACATGCAGAACGCCGACGCGATGAGCACAGTGAGCTGCGTATCCTCGTCGGTGGCGCCCGCTGCCAGCGCATAGGCGACGTCCTCTCGCGTCAACTCGCGAGGGTTCCGCTGCACGATGCGAGCGATGGCGAGCAGCGCGACCATTTTCGGTCCGACGCCTCCGGAGTTGCCAGACTGGATGCCATCGACGACGGCCTCGATTCCGGCCGCGTGGGTCCGACGGAGTAGTTCACTCGCAAACGCACCATGCGAGTCCATGCAGTAAAAGCAGTCGTTTGCGGCGGACACCGCGGTGGCGAGCAGTTCGCGCTCGGACCGCGTCAGGGTCGCGCCCGGCACGTTCTTGACGAGAAGCTCGTCGGCGAGGCCACGCAAGTGCACGGCGAGGCCAGGAGAAAGCCGCATCGCGGCCACGATGCCCGGGACATCGGGCAGGCCACCGACGATGGGGGTCTCCACCGATCGAGCCTTCCGTTCGTCGTCGCGCACCATGGGGGCGTTTCCTCTCAGGGCGATTGCGTGGGTTGCGGGGCGGCGCTCTGGGCTACGGAGCGCTCGTGCCAGGCCATGAAGCCGAGGAGGCCCACCATGACGGCGATGCCCAGGACGAGGCCCGCGAGGAGGGCTGTCCGCGCCGACATCGGCGCGGGTGGCGGCACGCTCGTGGGGCGGTCCTCGGAGTCCGGTTTCGGACGCATCACGTACTGGATCTGATCCTCGTCAAGGGTCGCCATCCGGATGCGTCCCATGCCGCATACGCCCGCGAGCGCCTGCGCCAGCTCGTCCGCCGTCTGAAACCGCCTTGCCGGATCGCGCGAGCAGGCACGCGCGAACCAGGCGTCGAACCCGTGGGGGACGCCGGGGTTGATCTTCGAAGGAGCGGGCATCGGGCTCGCGCAGACCTTGAGCACGATGTCGCCGAGCACGTCGCCCTCGAAGGGCAGCCGCCCCGTCATCGCGGCGAAGGTGCAGGCGCCGACCGACCAGAGATCGGTGAGCGGCCCCGGAGCGCCGCCGACGGTCAGCTGCTCTGGGGCCATGAAGTTCGGCGTGCCGATGACCGTTCCTTCACGGGTCGGGCCGCCCATTTTCGACGACTCGTCGTTCGCCGGTTCCTCTTCGAACATCTTGGCGATCCCGAAGTCGACCAGCTTGACTACGTACGGCAGTCCCTCGACCGGCTCGTCGGTGCTCGCAAGGAAGATGTTGTCGGGCTTGAGATCGCGATGAACGATGCCGGCCGCGTGGGCTTTCGAGAGCGCGCGCGCCGCCTGCGCGATGATCCGAGCCACCTCGGTCGCGTCCAGTGGACCGCGACCGATGATCGCGTCCGACAGCGACTCGCCCTCGAGGAACTCCATGACGATGTACGGGAGGCCCTCGGGGCTCACGCCGTAGTCGAAGACGTGAACGGCATGCTTCGAGTTGAGCTTCGCCGCCGCGCGCGCCTCGATCTCGAAGCGCGCGCGGGCTTCGGCCTGGTCCGAGAAGCGAGGCTTGATGAATTTGATGGCGACGCGAGTGCCGAGCGCGACGTGCACTCCTTCCCATACGGTTCCCATGCCGCCGCTACCGATGAGCCGCAGAACCCGGTACTTGCCGCCGACGATCGATCCGGCGAGCGTGGGCGCGTCGCTCATGGAAATCGCGTCTTCGGTCATGGGCGGGCGCAGCCAAGGGTAGCGACCGCCGGGCGCGAAAGCCAAGGCCCGTTGCTGCGCGGGTGCGGATCGGGCGAGGATGGCCCCTCGAATGCCTCGATCGCCTCGAACGCTGGGTCCGGTCTGCTTCATCCTCTGGGCGGCGATCGGCAGCGCTGCCTGCGACAAATCTTCTTCGGATGGCGACAACGCCGCGGCCGACTTGAGCGCTGATTCCGGGGCGCCGCAGCCTCCGCGCCCCCCGCCCGCGCCCGAGCCGCCGCACGCCCCCGACATCATCGTCGACCGATCGACCGTCGCGATCGGGAGCGAGCACGTGGCCACGGGGGAGCCGGCCCTGGCCGAGAAGATCGGGGCGCTCGTGAGCGGGCAGCCGACGATCGAGGGTCACACGACGGATCTCGTGGCGATGCGCAACGCCAAGCCGTCCCAGGTCGCCGCCGTCGTCGACGCGCTGCGGGCCGCGAAGGCCACCGGCGCGAAGATCAAGACGGCCGCGCGCGACGACACGACTCAGGCTCTCTCTCTCTCGTTCGCCTCGAGCGTGCCTGACTGCACCGAGGTCGTGTGGATTACCAAGGACGGCGTCATCGACGTGTGGCCGGCAGGAGGCGGCACGGCGAAGCGCGTCGGGCGCGGGCTCGCCGGGCCCGACGTGACGCTCGGGACAGAAGCCGTGCGCACGCAGTGGGGCGGCTGCGGCAGCCCTGCGATCGTGGTCGGCGCCGAAGACACGATGACCTGGGGCCTCGTCTTCGATCTGGCCACGACGGTGCTCGGGTCTCCGGGGTCGCGCGCCAACGCCGCGGTGCTCATCACGAGCGCCGCGCCCGGTCACAAGCTCGTCCTGCCCTGAATCAGCGCGATCCTCGTCCGTCGCGAGAAGAGCGAGAGCACAGGGAGGGGAGGAGAAGTCTCTTCTGTTCGTGATCGACCGGTGTGCTCGGTGACTAAGTTTAGTCGCCGGCGGGCCGCGGTGTGCGCCGAAACGTCGGCGAGAGGAGGAGCGCTGCCGCGATGGCCGACACGAGCAGCACGTAGAAGACGGCATTCCACCCGGCGACGCGGCTGACCGCGCGCGTGATGAACTCTTGCGAGACGGCGCCGACCGATCCGAGGCCGTTGATCATTCCGATCGCGAGCGCGGCCGCCCTCGGCCCTCCGAGGTCCTGCGCGGCCGCGCCCGACAGGAGCGAGTCCGGCCCGTAAAGGAGGGCCCCGACGACCGCCATCGCCGCGAAGTTCGCCGCGGGGTTGAGGCTCCCCACGCGCGTGTATACGAAGAGGGCCACGCTGAGACCGACGAGCGACGCCGCGCAGACGACCGAGCGAGGGACCGCCGGCATCCGGTCGGAGAGCGCCCCGAGCGCCATGGTTCCGAGGACGCCCCCGACCTCGAACGACGTCGAGAAGTACCCGGCCCTCGCCGACGAATACCCCAGCACCATCTCCAGGTAGAACGGAAGCCAGAAGAGCAGCGAATAGCGAATGAGCTTGATGAAGAAGTAGCTCGCCCCGTACCACCAGACCGTCGCGCTCAGCACCACGGCTCGCCGCGCGGAGCGATCCAGATCAGGCTCAGGCTGCGGCGAAGGGGCACGGCTGTCCCCGTACCATTGCGGTGCACTGGGGTCGGCGTGGCGCGCGTCTGCCGCAGGGGCCAACTGCCGGCGGGGAGGGACGAGGACGAGCACGACGATCCCGACGACCGCGATGACCGCGGCCGGGCCGTAGTACGCGGCGCGCCAGCCGCCGCGCGCGAGCATCGAGGCTGCGAACGCGGTGGCCGCGATCCCGCCCACCTGGTAGCAGGTGGCCCAAACGCCCATCACGCGCCCGCGACTCTCCGGGGTGGTCCATTCCTGCATGGCCTTGACGTTGCCCGGCCACCCGGTCGACTGCGCGAGGCCGTTGACGACGGCGGTCGCCAGAAAGAGCGCGCCGGAGCTCCAGAGTCCGAACGCGAAGCTCGCCGCCGCGGCGACCAGCATCCCGACGCCCACGAGCTTGCGCGCGCCCACCCGATCGCCGAGCCACCCGCTTCCGTACTGGCCCACCGCGTACGCCGCGAGGTACGCCGTCTCGACGCCGTAGAGGGCGTGGCTGCCAAGGGCGCGGCCAATCGCGGCTTTGGTCACGCTGAGGTTCTTGCGACCAAAGTAATATGTCGCGTACGAGAGCCACGTCACGCCCCAGACGATCTTCGCCCGGCGCGGTGTCGGTTCGCTCACGCGCCGCAGCGTACAACGCGCGAGCCCGCCGCGGGCGTTTCGGGGAGAGCGGCAGAGCCTCGGCGCGATCGGGCCTGGGGATTGCGTGGCACACCGACTCTGAAGGAGCCACCCAATCATGCGAACAGAACTGCGATCGAGCGCCTCTAGAGCGGTGTACGCCTCGGCCGTCCTCGCGGGGGCCGTCGCCTCGACCGCGATCTCGGCGTGTTCGACCCCGACCACCGAGACCAACGTCTGGAAGAGCCCGACCTACGCGGCTGGGCCCATGAGGAGCATCGCCGTGTTCGGCGGAAGAGTGGACGCGACGCAGCGCCATACCCTCGAAGACGGCTTCGTCTCGGCGCTGTCGGCGTACGGCGTTCGCGCGACGCAGTCGTACACGATCTTCGGCGACCAGGTTCCGCCCGATCAGGCGATGATCCGCGAGACGCTGAGGAAGGGAGGCTACGACGGCGCGCTGGTCTCGACGCTCAAGGGGGTGTCCGAGCAGGTTCTCGTTGCCCCCGACGCCGACTGGGGCAACGGCTTCTACGGGGCGTACTGGGGTCCGGGCGCGCCCGTGTACGCGCAGACCGATCAGTTCGTGAAGTTCGAGACGACGCTCTGGGACCCGAACAGCGGGAAGATGGTCTGGTCCACGGGGACCCAGACCGAAAACCCGACGTCCGGAAAGGACTTCGTCTCGAGCCTGACGAAGGTGGTCGTGCCGTCGATGGCGAAGGCGGGGCTGCTCCCGATGGGTCAACCGGTGTCGCTCAACGGAGAGCCTCGCAATATCGCCGCACCGTGACGCATCGCGACTTGGGCGCATGGTGACGTCGGGGCGACATCGGCGTGACGAACGCGATGTCGCCGCGTGCACAACTTGCAGACGACGCCGTCTTCCATGAGAAGCGTCGTCGGATTTGCGGTCGGGTTCATTGCTGGGTGGGCGGCTCGCAGTACGGTCGAGTCCTCGCGCGCGGCGGTCGTCGCCGTCGCGTCGACGGCCGCGGATCTGTTCGAGCGCCTGAAGCGTGCGGCGGCGATCGAGGGCGACTACCTCGAGGACTTCGTCGCAGAGGTGCGCTCGCACGTCGAGGAGGGTCGAGGCTGGCGTGAGGCCCCCGCCGGCGCGAGCAGCGCGAGCAACGGCAGCGCGTCGGCGAGCGGCAACGGGGGGGTTCCGTGATCGCGAGGATCACCCCCGAGCTCCTGCCGGAGGTCGCCCTCGTTCACCATCACCCGGGTCGGCTCCGGCTGCGCGGTGACATCCTGGTGAAGAGCGCGAGCGCTGCCGCGCGTATACGCGACATGCTCTCCAGCATGAGCGGCGTCGGTCGGGTGATCCACAACCAGACGAGCGGCAGTCTGCTGGTCGAATACGAGCCGGAACGGATCGATGCCGACGTGATCCTCGGCGCGGTGGCCGACGCGGGGATCCGGCTCGACGAGAGGCGCCGTCGACCGGACGTCTCCCGCGCCGTCGTCGGCGCAGCGCGGGGCCTCAACGCGCACGTCGGAGAGGCGACGCGCGGCGCCGCGGATCTGCACGGGGTCGTCTCTTTGGCGCTCGGTGTCGGCGCGGTGACGTCGCTCGTGCTCGGCCGCCAGCCGAGGTGGCCGCGTTGGGACAACCTACTGTACTGGTCGTACACCTTCTTCCGAGACGTCCACGCGCGAGACCTCGAGCGGTCGACCTTCCGAGACGTCCACGCGCGAGACCTCGAGCGGTCGACGCGAAAGCCGCCGCGATGACCTGCGCGTCGACGTCAACCGCCGCGCCCCGGTCGAAGGCGGCGCTGCGCGACCACCTGGCCGTGGTTCGCTGGGCTTCGTGCCGTCCCCCGACGCCTCGCTTCTCCCTGGTTCACGGGCTCCCGGGGCGCGCTCGCTTTCGAGTGGTCGACGGACCGCCGGAGCTCGTGCTCGGTCTCGCCGCTCGGCTCCGAGACGACAGCCGCATCCTGCGCGTCGAGGCGTCGCCCACGTCCGGCTCGGTGCTCGTGAGCTACGAGCGCTCCGAGCTCTCCGGGGTCGCGCTCCAGCGCCTGGTCGAGTCGATCGATCCATCCCCGTCGTCCGAGTGGCCCGCGATGGCTCGACCGGCGTCGCCGGCGAGTCCGAAGGCGAAGGCCCTGTTCGATACGATGGTGCTCGCGGCCACCACGGTCGGCGCTCTCCACCCGGTCATCGAGGCCGGCGCGATCGCGGCGACGGCCGTGCCGGTCATCGGGCGCGCCGCGCGCGCGGCGGCCCATGGGCGCCTCACGATCGACGCGCTCGACGTCGGCGCGGTCGGGGTCGCGCTCGCGACCGGGCGGCCCACCACCGCGGCGCTCATCACGTGGCTGCTCGGCGCGGGCGACCTCATTCTCGCGCGGACCGCCGACCGCGCGCGTCGCACGATGTCCGCGCGTGCGCATCTCCAAGCCAGTCACGCCTGGCTGCTGCAAACGTCCGGCGACGCCGAGAGGGTCGCGGTCCGTCAGCTCCGGCCGGGTCATCGCATCGTTGTGTATCCGGGCGAGCGGATCGGAGCCGACGGGGTCGTGGCGGACGGCGTTGCGACGGTCGACGAGAAGCCGCTCACGGGCGAGTCTCTCCCGCGCTCGCGGAAGAGGGGCGAGACGGTCCACGCGGCGACGGTCGTCGTCGAAGGGCAGATCGTGGTCGAGGTGCAGCGGGCGGGGCTGGACACGACGGCCGCGAGGATCGTGCGAATGCTCGAGGCGGCCGGGAACAAGCCGATGACGTTGCAGCGCACCGCGGAGTCGATCGCCAATCGACTCGTCTTGCCTACGATTGCTCTGGGGCTCGCGGCCGGAGGTCTCTCCGGCAATCTCGATCGACTGACGAGCGTTCTCATCACGGACTTCGGCAGCGGTGTCCGCATCGCCGTCCCGACGGCCGCCCTGTCGGCGTTGGCCGTCGCAGCCGATCACGGGGTGCTCATCAAGGGCGGTCAGTACCTCGAGAGGCTCTCGAAGGCGGACGCCGTCGTCTTCGACAAGACCGGAACGCTCACCCTCGGCGAACCCGAGGTGCTCGAGGTGCTCACGCTCGGGTTGCGCTCGCGACAGGACGTGCTCGCGTTCGCCGCGGCGGCCGAGTCGCGTCACAAGCATCCGATCGCGACGGCGATGCGAAGCGCGGCCGCGCTCGAGGGGGCAGATCTCCTCGCCGCGGAGCTCGGGTCCGAGCGGTACACGATCGGCGCGGGCGTGCAAGCGCAGGTCGCCGGGCATCGCGTCCTCGTCGGGCGCCGCAAACTGATGCGAGCGCACGGGTTCGACAGCCGGGAAGTCGAGGCGATCGCCCTGCGCCACCGGTCGCTCGGCGCTTCGTCGCTGTTCGTCGCCGTCGATGATCGTCTCGAGGCGGCGCTTGCGTACGCCGACAAACCTCGCGAGGAGAGCGCCGGCGTGGTCGAGGCGCTTCGCGCCGGAAGCCGTCGAGCGGTGTTCCTGATGTCGGGCGACTCGCGCGGCGTCGCCGAGGCTGTGGCCGCGCGCCTCGGGGTCGACCGAGTCATGTCGGAGCTGATGCCGGAGGACAAGGCGCGCCACGTCCGCAGGCTTCAACGCGAGGGCCGCGTCGTCGCCATGGTGGGCGACGGGATCAACGACGCGCCCGCGCTCGCGCTCGCGGACGTCGGCATCTCGCTGCACGGGGGCAGCGACGTGGCGCTCGACACCGCGGACGTCGTGCTCGTCGACGGCGGACTCTCGAAGCTACCGCGGGCCTTCGAGCTCGCAGACGCCGCGATGCAACAGGTGAGGACGGGGCTCGCGATCGTCCTCGCTCCCAACCTCGTCGCGATGGTCATGGGGGCGCTCGGCCTCTGCCCGCCGGCTCTCGCGGCGCTCGTGAACAATGGGTCGACCGTCGTCGCGGGCCTCGCGGGCCTCGCGCCGCTGGTCCGTCAACGCTGCCGGAGATCCCCATGAAGACGCTCGTTCAACGGATCGTCGATCAGTCGAGCGCCGTGGCCGCCGGGTTGGGCGTCGCGCTGTCGCCGATACCGCTCGCAGACGAAGCCCTCTTGCTGCCCGTGCTGGGTGCGATGGCTTTGCGCATCGGTCGCGTCTATGGGCTCGGCTGGAAGGAGCTACCGTGGAAGGCGTTCACCAAGACGGCCCTCGGCGGCCTCGCGGCGCGGGCGACCGTCAACCTCGGCGTCGCGTACATCCCGTTCGTCGCCGCGGCCGCGAACGCCGCGAGCGCCGCGACGCTGACGGGCGCGTTCGGCGCGTACACCGACCGGGCCTGCAACAATCCGTCGCACGCGCACTCCGAGACGCTCGACGAGCTGAAGGTCGACGTACGCGAGCTGGCTACGAGATGGCGCCGTCTTTGCAGCCGATCGAACGAAAACGTCGCACGAGGCTTCGACCACGACGTCGCACGCCACGACGTCGCGCGAGACTCCGTCCACGAAGGCGCACGAGACTCCACCCGAGAATCCAGCGGAGGTAGTTCGATGAGCGAAAACGAAGCGGCCCCCACCAACTGCAACCCGTCGGCGCGGGCCGTCGCTCCCGTCGCGCAGGAGCTGCGCTCCGACATCGAACGCTCCCTCCACACGCGCCACTTCGGTCACGGCGAGGTTCTCTTCGCGGTGGAAGACGGCGCGAAGAGCGCCGGCGCGAAGGTCTGGGAGAGGCTCAAGCATCGCCCGTACACCGGAATCGCAGTCGCGTCGGCGCTCGGCTTCACGCTGGCCTCGATGACCGGCGTGGGCGAGCTCGCCGTCGCAGTCCTCTGCGGCTACGGCGCGTACGAGGTCCTGCGCCGCGGTCGACCGGTGAACGAGACCGTCGAGGAGATCGTGAAGGACGTCGAAAAGATGGCCTGACGCAGCCGCGATCGGCACGCGCCCAGTCAGCGAGCGCGATTCTCGTCCATCGCGAGAAGAGCCCCTGTGCTCTCTCTCTTCGCGTGGCTACTGTGGCGGTAGGCTGCCGGGTGTGGCGAGGTTGCTCGGACCCATGTCGACGCGCCCGCGCAGAACCGGGCGCGGAGAGGAGCCCATTTCGCGGCTGTCGTCCGCGGTTGCCGCGTCGAATCGCGGCTCGTACCGCGCGTCGGCAGCCACGCGCCGAGGGTCGGCTCGACCGTGGGCTCGAGACATGCAGAGTCGCGCGCACCATGAGGTGTCTTCAGAACGTGCGTCCCGTCGTCGTGCTTGCGGTCTTGGCTTGTGCCGGGACTTCGCGGAGCGCGTGGGCCCAATCGTCACCCTCCCCGGTCCCCGCTGCCGTCCCCCCCGCTGCAAACGGCTCGCCGCCGCCGCCTCCGCAGGCAGTGGTTCCGCAGACGGCTCCGGCCCCCAGTCCCGTGCCCGCTCCGTCGCCCGCCGAGATGCGACATCGGCGGGTGTCCGTCGACGTCGAATCGACCCACCCCGCGACCGTCATCGAGCGGCGCGTCTCGGTCACGGAGACCGAAGGCGCCTACTTCTTTCTCCCGATCCAGTCCCGGTCGTCCATCTGGGAAGAGGTCTGTGTCACGCCCTGCCAGGTCGACCTCGATCGCTTCTCCACCTACCGCGTGACAGCGCGCAACGGGGTCTCGGGTTCCCGATCGTTCAGTCTCCCGCAGGAGAGCGACGCGCTGTCACTCAAGGTGGACGCGGGCACCCTCCTGGCTCACCGCGTCGGCGCCGGCCTCGCCGCGACAGGGTTCGCCGCGGTCATCGTGGGCGTAGCGCTCGTCGCCGGCGAAGGGATCTTCAGCGATGAGGACAAAGCACGAACGGCCGGGTACATCACGGGCGCCGCGGGTCTCGTGGTCCTGGCCGTCGGAATCCCACTGAGCCTGATGACGGTGACGACCGTCGCGGGCCCCGCGGGGAAGATTGCGCTTACGCCGCGTGGGCTCGCGTTCTAGAGCCACCGCAACCGCCGGAGCGGCCAGCGTGGCCGCGCAGCGAGCGCGAGCGATGGCGCCGACCCATGGCTGGCCATTCGATCGGCGCGAACGTACGTTCACGAGCGGTGCGTGTCGCCATGGACCCGGGCGAAGCTGAGCAAGACTCGTCGCGATCATGGCTGCAAGGCGGAGGTGAGGCCGGGGCTCTTGCGCGCGCGCTCGATTGGTCGAAGACGCCGCTCGGCGCCGTCGAGTCGTGGCCCGCCAGCCTGAAGGCGATCGTGGGCGTCATGCTCAACTCGCGCCACCCGATGTTCTTGTGGTGGGGGCCCGAGCTCGTGCAGTTCTACAACGACGCTTACCTGCCGAGCTTCGGCGAAGGAAAGCACCCGGCTGCGATGGGGCAGCGTGGCAAGGACTGCTGGCCGGAAATCTGGCACATCATCGGGCCCCAGATTGACGACGTGATGAGTCGCGCGAAGGCGAGCTGGAACGAGGATCAGCTCGTTCCCGTCTGGCGCAACGGTCGCATCGAAGAGGCCTACTGGACGTACGGCTACTCCCCGGTGTTCGGAGAAGACGGGACAGTCGGAGGCACGCTCGTCGTCTGCAGTGAGACCACGGTACGCGTCATCGCTGCGCGGAGGCAGGGCACGATGCGCGCGCTCGCGAAGGGCACGGCGCTCGCGACCACGGTCCCGGCCGCGCTCGCGTCGTCGTCGCAGCTCCTCGAGGAGACGCCGAACGACGTTCCGTTTGCATTGATCTACGAGGTCGACGAGGTAAGCGGCGATCCCGTCGTCTCGCGCGCGGTGGGTCTCCGCGACGCCGAACGGGTTGCCGTCGACGCCGGTTGTCGCGCGAAGCTGGCGGCGGCGGGTCGTGGCCCCATCGATCTCCGGAGCGAGACGCTCGGTCTGTCGCTCCCAGGTCGTCCGTGGCCGGAGCCGTCGACCGCGGCCTTCGTCGCCCCGATCGGGGACGGGCGGACGGGTCCGAGCGCGTTCCTCGTGTTCGGCCTCAGCCCCCGACTTTCCTTCGACGCCGCGTATCGGGAGCACCTCCTGCAGTTCGCCGAGCATGTCGGGCTGGCGCTTGCCCGTATCGAGACCTACCGGGCAAGGGAGGCGGCGGCGACGGAGCGAGACGACCTGCTCCGGGAGTTGGAAGCGGCGAACCGAGCCAAGGACGAGTTTCTGGCCATGCTCGGCCACGAGCTACGAAACCCGCTCTCGCCGATCGTGACCGCCCTCGAACTCCTGAAGCGGCGCAGCGGCGGCGAGACGAATCGCGAGCAGGAGATCATCGAGCGGCAGGTCGGCCATCTGGTCCGGCTCGTCGACGATCTGCTCGACGTCTCGAAGATCACGCGCGGGAAGATCGCACTGCGAAAGGAACCCCTCGAGATCGCCGACGTCGTCGCGAAGGCGGTGGAGATCGCGGGCGACCTGTTCGAGCAGCGCAGGCACCGGCTCTCGATCGACGTGCCTTCGCAGGGGCTTCGCGTGGAGGGCGACGCCGTGAGACTCGCTCAGGTCATCGCCAATCTGCTCACCAACGCAGCCCGGTATACCGACCCCGGCGGGGTCGTCTCGGTTCGGGCCGCGGGCGGCGGGCAAGAAGTCGTCATCACGGTCAAAGACAACGGCACCGGGATCGCTCCCGAGTTATTGCCGCGAATCTTCGATCTCTTCGTTCAAGGCCGGCGCAGCACGGACCGGAAAGAGGGGGGCCTTGGCCTGGGGCTAGGGCTCGTGAAGACCCTCGTGGACTTGCACGGCGGAGCGACCGTTGCGCGCAGCGCGGGACCAGGCAAAGGCAGCGAGTTCGAGATCCGGCTTCCGTCGACCGCGCGGAGCGTCGGGAGCGTCCAGGCGGTCCGCGCGCCCCCCGCGCAGGGCGAGGTCGCGTCGAAGCGCGTGCTGGTCGTCGACGACAACGAGGATTCCGCCGACTTGCTGCGCGAGATGCTCCAATGGGTCGGTCACGAGGTCGCGGTCGCGCACGACGGCCCATCGGCCCTCGCGATGGCCGAACACTTCTCGCCGGACATCGCGCTGCTCGACATCGGGCTTCCGGTGATGGATGGCTACGAGCTCGGAAGGCGGCTGCACGAGCTTCCAGAAGGGGCGCGGTGTCGGTTGATCGCGCTGAGCGGGTACGGACAGGAGCGCGACCGGGCGCAGAGCAAGGCGTCGGGCTTCGAAGCTCATCTCGTGAAGCCAGTCGATGCGCCCCGCCTGCTGCAGATCGTGGCCGGAGGGGGCGACCCTCAGACCGCCCCGCCGTAGGTCGTCTGCGCGGGTGGAAATCTTCACCGTCGTTGGCCGTGGAGGCGAACTTGGCCGTCAACTTGCGAGACGAGCTCTCTCCGGAATGGCGCGTCGGCGGAAAAACGACCACTCTCCGTGCCGGCGGTCCGCGCGGAGCGGCCGTTCTTACGGGTAGGAACAACGATGCAAATCGGGCGTCGAATCTTGGCTTTCTTCGGGGTGTCGGCGCTATCGGCCGGAGTCTCGCTTGCGTGCACGGCGTGCAGTTCGAACAGCGCCCAGCCAGGCGCCCCTCCGAGCGACGCGGCACCCGCCGACGTCGGCGCGCTCGCGGACGCAGGTTCGGCCGAAGGCGGCGCCTCGCCTCTCGTCACGATCATGCGATGGGCCGATCCAGGGCCACGCCGATGGAGCCGTCTCCGCGTTCCTGGGGATCCCCTACGCCAAGCCGCCGGTCGGCCCGCTGCGGTGGGCGCCGCCTCAGAAGCCCGCGCCCTGGACGAGCGTCTTCGACGCTTCCACCTTCGGCAAGCGCTGCGCCCAGGTCGCGAACGGCACGCTGCAAACCGCCGCGAGCACCGACGAGGATTGCCTTTACCTCAATGTGTGGACGCCAAACGCGTCGGCCACGAAGCTCCCGGTCATGGTGTGGTTTCACGGCGGCGGCAACGTCGGTGGCTCGGCCTCCGACCCCGTTCCGTTCTCCGACGGCGGCCCCTACTTTTACAGCGGCGCGTCCCTCGCGGGGCACGACGTGGTCGTCGTGACTCTGAACTACCGCCTCGGTGTCTTCGGGTTCTTCGCCTATCCGGGGCTGGTCGCCGAGGGCTCGAAGGCGGGCAACCAGGGGCTGTGGGATCAGCGTTTCGCGCTCCAGTGGGTGCAGGACAACATCTCCAAGTTCGGCGGAGACCCGAGCAACGTCACCATCTTCGGCGAGTCTGCCGGGTCGCTCGACGTGTGCCTGCACGTCGCCTCCCCGCAGACGCCGCCCCTCTTCGAGCGCGCCATCAGCGAGAGCGGCGGCTGCACGACCCGACAGCCGGCGCTCGCGGACGACCAGCCCGCCCTGCTCAGTCTGTCCGCGCAGCTCGGTTGTCCCGGAGGCGTCGCTTCCGTGGACAGTGGACTCGATGACGCCTCACTCGCCGACGGAGCCGCTGCGGACGGCGCGACGGCAGACGGCGCGACCGGCACGACGGCGGACGGCGCGGCCGGCGCGACCCCCGATTCTCTGGCCTGCCTGCGTCAGGTACCGGTGCAGATGCTTCTCGACGCCGCCCAGTCCGACGCCGGCCTAGGCGGACCGTTCGCTCCCGTCGTCGACGGTGACTTCTTCGCCGATCAGCCCCGGACGCTGTACCAGGCCGGCAAGATCGCCAAGACCCCGTACATCCTGGGTAGCAACAACGACGAGGGCACGCTCTTCGAGCTCGGAGCGACACCGGTGACCGACCAGACGGGGTTGAACGCCGCCATCACTCAGCAATTCGGGGACGCGGGCGCCGCCGTGGAGCAGCTCTATCCCGTGTCCGAGTTCGACGGCGGAGCGCCAAACGCCTACCAGGCCGCGCTCACCCGCATCGTCGGCGATTCGATCCTCGTCTGCTCCACGTACGACTCGGCCCTGCTCGCGGCCAATCAGGGCGTCGCCGTGTCCATGTACAACTTCGACATCCCCGTCGTGATCCCGGGCGTCGTGGGCACGGGCCCAAACCTGCTCTATCTCGGGGCCTCGCACGGCTCGGAGCTGTCGTTCGTCTTCGGCTCGTCCCCGCAGTTCGCGACCGACATGGGGCAGGCGAATATCAGCGCCCTCATGGAGAGGTACTGGACGCGCTTTGCGGGCACGGGCGACCCGAACGGCGGCACCGATCTGATGTGGCCTCCGTTCACCGCCGCCAGCAACCAGCGCATGCAGTTCACGCTGACGCCAAGCGTCGTCACGAACTTCCGGGCCAGCGAATGCACCTTCTGGATCGGCCAGTACGAAGCGCAGTTCGCTGCGGCCCCGGTGTCGCTCTAGAGAGCAACCCCTAGCTCTTCTGTGGCATCGCTGTGCGCCTGTGCGCCGTGGCACTCGGTGGCTTTTGGGTGCCGCCGGCGAAGTTCGGCGGGGGAGCGGGCGGAACGGCGATTGCCTCCTAGCCCGACGATGGAACGCCTCGTGAGAACGCGAAGGCCTCTGACGTTCGCGCTCGGAGCTGCGCTCGCGCTTGCCGGAATGCGGGCCGACGCGCAGGTCGCTCCGGGGACCGGCGGCACGTCCGGAGCCGACGCGATCGTTTCCGCGGCCGTTGGCGGCCCTGCCGCGAGCCCCATCCCTTCGGACGTGGCGCCGAGCCCCGTGAGCGCGAGCGGTGCCCCGGTGTCCGCGACGGTCGTCAGCGCGACGACGGTCGTCAGTGCCACGACCGCCGGCGGCGCGTCCGGGACCGTGACTACCACAGTCACGGGCATGACCGTCCCCTCTGCCGCGACCCCGACGGGCACTGCGACGACCCTCGGTTCCCTCGGTTCGACGAGCGCAACGACCGCCACCGGCGCGGGCTCGAACACGAGCGCCTCCTCCGGCTCGGCCGCCCCCGTCAACGCCAACTCCAACTTGAACACTCCGTCCGCGGTGCCGGGCTTCACCGGCACGGTCGCGGGAGGGGTGCTGGGAACGAACTCCAGCTTGAACAGTCCGTCCGCGGTGCCGGGCTTCAGCGGAACTGCGGTGGGAGGGGCTCTCGGGACGAACAGCAACTTGGGTAGCCCGTCGACGGTCGCGCCGTTCAGCGGAACCGCCGGGGGAGGTCCGTCAGGATTCGTCGACGAGCTCCCGTTGCTCGGTGTCGTGCCTTGAGCGCGGAGCGATGCGGCCACCGCAGCCGCAGGCCCTTCCGTGTCCCCGAGGGTGACCCGGTATCGGTGGCTATTGCGATCCCGACCCGAGCACGCTTCGTCGCTTTGCGTCGGCGCGGTCGACGAGCGCCCGCACGTCAGCGGGACAATTGGACGCGACTTCGAGCGGGCTGAAGAGCGCGCGGCGCGCGAAGGCCTTGATGTTCTCCGACGCGAGGTCGGACGCGTTCACGGCGTAGCGCGCGGACGCGTATTCGAGCCGGCGATTGCGGTCGGTGTTGAGCAAGATCGACGAGTCGCTCGCGAGGCGAGTCACGTCGGCGTCGGACAGGATCTGGCTCGAGAGTGCTTGCTCGAAGAGGGCTCGGGCACGGACCGGATCGAACCCAAGCGCGGGCGCGTCGGCGAAGAAGCGTGCGGCGCCTTCGGCGGACAGCTCGAGCGGGCTTCCGGACGCAACGACGATGCCCTGCGATCCGAATACCCAGAAGGTGACGTGAGGAAAGACCGCGCGAACCGTGGCGAGGACGGTCTCGAGCTCCGCGATCCCGATGTGGTGCACCTGGATCCATTGCTGGAGGATCCCCTTGTCGCCGACGCGCTGCCTTGCGATCTCGTAAAACTCCCTCGAGTAGAGATTCGTCGCGCCGGCGAACCAGATGCTCGAGATCTCCATGGACACGACGTCGCATTCGATCTCGGGGTGCAGCGAGAGGAGGGTCCGGCCGTCCTCGAGCCACAGGTGCACGTTCGGGCGCGCCAGAACGCCGCCGTTGATTCCCGCGAAGTAGGGCATCGCCGAGACGATTCCCGGCGAGATCTCGGCGATGTCGACGCTGGCGAAGCCGAGGTCGGAGAAGACGCGCGCCGATTGCCCCGTTCCCAGGCCGACGACGCAGGCGCGGCCGAAGGACCGCGCGTGGAGGATCGGCAAGAGGGCAAAGCCGACCTGCGCGACGGTCTCACCGGCGTCGTTGCCTTGAAACTTTCCGTTCGTGAGGAGGGTCCGATACCGCCGGAGGGCGCCGTCCACCGGCCCGACGTTCTCGACCACCGTCGTGATCCCACCGAACGAGTCCTCGCGGAAGAAAGAGAGATGGGTCTCCGGAAAAACGAAGAGGGGGCGCAGGTACACGTGGGTGCCCGCCGTGAGGGCCAGACGATCCCATCGCGGCAGCGCGAACGTGAGGGCCGCGACGCTCGCTGCGGTGACCACGAGGATCCGGCGCAAGGTTCCAGTGGAGAACGCGATCGCGAGCGCTGCCCCGAGGAGCGAACACGCGAACGCGATGAGGTCGAGGCTTCGCTGCGAGCCGAGACGCGGTATCGCCACGAACGCAGTGAGAAGCGCTCCGATGCAGCACCCGGCGGCGTTGGTGGCCGCGAGCCCGCCGAGCAAGCTGGCACGTCCGGCGTCCGGGAACTCGCGGAGCCGGAAGAGCGTCGGGTAGAGGAGGCCGAGCACGGTCGCCGTGGGCAGGATCTGGACGCCAGCGTGAAACCACCGCAGGCCCTCTGAAGCGCCAAAGGTGGCGATGTGAGGTCCCGCGATCGCGAGTCGGCCGGAAATGGTCGGCCAGCGCGGCTCTTCGAACGCGAGGGCCAGGCCGCCGAGTACGCACGCGGCGGCCAGGACCCACGTGGGCATCGTGTCGTCGCCGCGGAACGCGCGCGCCGAGATGGCGCTGCCGACGAAGAGGCCCATGAGGACGAGCGCGAGCATGGCGGCGAAGGAGTAGACGCTGTTGCCGATCGTCGCCGACAGCAGATGGGTCCACAGGACCTCGAGTGAAAACAGCAGAAACCCGGACAGGAAGGCGGCGGCGACGAGCCACCACGCGCGGTGGTGGATGGCCGTGGCGGACGTCGGCGCGACCGAGCGGGGTTTGGTCCACCGCCGCGCGCGATCGAGGAGCAAGGCCGTGATGCATGCGCCGCCGTCGATGGCAGCGGCGGCCAGCAGCGTGCCGTCGACGCCCCAGCGCGGGAAGGCGAAATACGGTCCGACCACCGCGCCGGCCACGGCGCCAAGGAGGTTCAGCGCGTAGAACGTGCTCATCGCCCGTCGCGGGTTGGGGCCGCGCATGGCCTCGAGGGTGTCGACCATCGCCGGAAAGCTGGCGCCCATGAAGAGCGTCGGCGGAAGCATCCATGCGCACGCGATGACCGCGCGCGTCGCCTCGAGCCTGAACGGCGACCCGACGGCCCGGACGAGGATCGGCACCGACCACTGCGTGAGCCCCTCGTAACCGATGCACAGGACCAGAGCCCATGCAGCGACGCCCGCCTCGAGCACCGCGTAGGCGGCCAGCGGGCGCACGATGTGGCGCGACGCAAGCCCGTAGACCCCGGCGCCGATCGTGAGCCCGACGAAGTAGACGGAGAGGACGACGGCCGCCGCCGGCGTCGATGCACCGAGCATCGCGCCCAGGAGCTTCTCGAAGGCCTGCTCCGAGAGCAGCGCGGCCGCCCCCGTGGACATGAAGAGGAGCGCGAGCACGAGCAAGGGCCGGCGGGGTCGCGCCAGCAGCTCGAGTGCCGGCAACGTGACGGCGCGAGCGCCCCACGGGAGCCGGTCGGCCGCCGCGATGGCTGCGACGGCAACCGCGGCGCCGGCGACGAGGTCGACGCCGTAGTGGTGGACGCTCACCGACGCGGAGAAAAGAATGGCGCAGGCGAAGACCACCGAGACCGCGCGCATCGTCGGTCCGAACCGTCGCCAGGTCACGGCGACGACGATCCCCGCGAGCGCGACGTCCACTGCCGGGAACGCGTCCCAGAGGTCGGTGTCGGGGTGGAAGTAGAGCCCATGCAGAGCCGCGCTCGCGACGGGCCCCTGGGCGGCCGCGTCGTCGAGCAGGAACCGGGGGCCGGCGACCGGCACGAGCACTCGGCAGAGCAGCGACCCGAATAGCGCGAACACGAGCGCCCGGCGAAGGCGCAGAACGAGCGCCACGTCACGGAGCGCGAATTCGGCGATCACGAGGACGACGAGGACCGCCAGCAGCGGGGCCCACGAGTCGACGGCGCGCGCGACCGCAACGACGCTCGAGGTCGCGGCGCGAAGGAACCGTTCGGGGAGCTCCGCGCCGAGGAGCGCCCGATCGGTCCGCATCATCCATGCGTCCCTGGACGGGACGCCGACCCACTCGGTGATGCGGTTGCCGTGCGCCGCTACGCCCTCGTACACGAAGAGCGCTCCGATCGTGGGAGCACACCGCCGGAGCGCGACGAGGGCTCGCGAGGCGCCCGAGCGAATCGCGACCGCCGGCAGCGGCAGGAGGAGCAAGAATGTCGCGACGTAGGCAGCGCGGATCGCATCGACCGGCGCGAGGACGCCCTCGCCGCTGCACTCGAGCGCGGCGACCACGATCAGCCCAACGAGGACGAGCTTCTCTTCCAGATCCAGAGTCAAACGAAGAGCCCGTCCCGGCACTCGTCGCACGATACTGCAGGCGGCCGGATCGGCGCGGCCCGTCCGGACCCTGGAGGCCAACGTAGGCGCACGTGGGGGGTCGCGGCGGCGCCTCCGAAAGGTGAGCGGATACCGCAGGGCCCCGTGACTCACGAGGCATTCCGATGAACAAACCGTCGCTTTTCTGGGCGCTGTCGTTCACGGCGCTGGCCGTGTCGTCGGTGCGGTGCTCGTCGTCGTCCGGGAGCGCCGTCCGCAAGGAATTGGCTGGGAACGACGCTGCGGTCGGGATCGGGACGGGGAGCGGCTCCGGGAGCAGCTCGGGGATCCAGGTGGGAAGTGGCTCGGGTAGTGGATCCGGGAGCGTGCCGGGCGGCGACTCGGGGAACGTGGCTGGGAGCGGATTGGAGGGCGGCTCCGGGGGCAGCAGCGGGCCCATTGGGGCAACGCAGTCGGTCCTTCAACGTGGCAACGACGTCTTCCGGCGCGCCACGTTCAACGAACCCGGCCTCTCGGCGTCGACGGCCCCGATGATGAAGCCCGACGCGACGTTCGACGCCAATGCCACGTTTCCGATGGACGGCAACAAGCAGAACCAGGGCACCGCCTCGGTCCTCTACCTCGAGGATGGTCCCGCGCAGGCGGGCTGCCCGGCCGGGGCAACGGGGTGCACGGCAACGACCCGCGCGGCGAGCGCGGGTCTCTTCTTCGCGTTTCCTGCGCTCGGCGCGAATCCGAACGTCGTGGCGTTCGACGAGACGACGGGGCTGCCCGTGTGGACCGCGCACGTCATGACCGGAGGAGACGGGATCCGTGGCACGCCGGTCATCGACGACGCGTCTCGTCGCCTCTTCGTCGTCACGGGCAATAACCCGCATCTCGTGCACGCCATCGCCGTCGACACCGGCGTCGAGGTGACCACCGGGGGGTGGCCGGTGACCCTGTCGAAGACGACCGTCACGTACAATGCGACGGGGTTCAACTCGTCAGACCAGAACCAGCACGGAGCCTCGCTCCTCGTGAACAACATCCTCTACATCCCGTTCGGAGGGCAGTACGGGGACGGCGGCACGTACCTGGGATGGATCATCGCGGTCGACATCACGAATCCGACGCAGGTCGCGGGATGGGCGACGCAGAGTCCGCGCTCGGGCATCTGGGGTTCGGGCGGCCTCGCATCGGACGGGACGAACGTCTTTGGCGTCACCGGCGACGCGACCAGCCAGCCACGCAGCTCGTCGGATTCCGAGGAGGTGGTCCGGGTCTCGGGTCTGGCGAAGTTCACGCGGAACGAGGCCAACGTCTTCTTTCCGACCGAGTGGTCGGGCTGGGAAAAGCCTGACCACGATCTCGATTTCGGCGCGTCCACGCCCGCCTACGTTCCGCTTTCCGCGGGCTCGAATCCACCGGGGCTCCTCGTGGCGCCCGCGAAGGCCGGGAGGGTCTACGTCCTCAACGCCGCAGATCTGAGCGCGGGGACCTACCCGGCCGCGGGCGGCTCGCTCGCCGACCTCGTCGTCGCCAATACCGGGACGGAGTCGGTGTACACGGCGCCGACGATCTACACGTCGGCGTCCGGGCTGCATGCGACCATCAACGTGGGAGACGGGCCGGCCAATTGCCCCGCCGGGACCAAGACCAGCTCCGAGATGGTCATCTCGATGCTCCTGCAGCCGGGTCAGACGCCCATTGCCAAGGAAGTCTGGTGCGCGCCGAACGCCGGAGGAGGGCACATGAACTATCCGCCCATCTCGACGACGACCGACGGCGTCAGCGCCGATGCGCTCGTCTGGTTCATCAACGGTTCGCAGCTCGAGGCCGTCGATGGCGACACGGGTCAAGAGGTGGTGACGACCACGGGTACCGAGTGCGACAACGTGCCGAGCATGAGCTTCCCCATCGCCGCAAAGAATCGCATCGTCGTATCGGCTCTCGGGCACCTGTGCTCGTGGTCGGTGAATGGGCAGTGAGGCCCGTCGGCGCGACGCAAGGCGAGTTCCTGCGGTGGTGACGATGTCGCGGCCGGCGTGGGGCCTCTTCGTTGCGGCGTCGCTCGGCGTCGCTTGCTCGCAGAGCCGCGACGCCGCCACGAACATCGACGGAGCCGCCGCGCCGGCCGATGCGACGACCGTTGCGCGGTCGGCCGACGGGGCGCTCTCGAGCGTCGACGCTCCCTCGAGCGATCTCGACGACGCCACCTCGGCCCGCGACGCTGGGGCCGATGTCGGCGCTCCCTCGCTGCCCAGCTGCGTCACACCCACGACGCCCCCGTCGTGCGCGCCGCCGGAAAAGACGGCCTTGCCGATCTGCAAGCTGAGCCAGACGGGCTGCATGGACCCGGCGAGTCCCACCCGATTCGTCGCCAGCGCCGTGTACTACGAGGTCAACAGCCCTCTGTGGTCGGACGAAGCCGCGAAGACGCGGGCGTTCGTGATGCCCGACGGCGGCACGATTCACGTGAAGAACTGCGAGCCCGACGCGGGAGCCGCTCGGCTCGCCGAGTGCGTCTCGCCCGCGATGATTCAGAGCGGCCCAGCCGACACGGGCAAGTGGGTATTTCCTGTCGGCACCGTGATGATCAAGAGCTTCATGCTCGACGGCAAGCTCGTCGAGACGCGGCTCTTGATGCACGTCGACGCGGCGACGGCCGCCGTCATCCAGAATGGCACCGACTGGGTCGGCTACAACTACGCCTGGAACGAGCAGCAGACGGATGCCACGATCGTCCCGGACGCGCGAACCGCCGTCATGTTCAACACCGGCCAGCGTACGGTGGAGTGGAACTACCCGAACTTCATCGATTGCGTCGGCTGCCACAGCGCCGCGGTCGGCACCCTCGGTCCAGAGACGGACCAGATGAACCGAGAAGTCGACGGTGGCAACCAGATCGACACCTTTAGGGCCATGGGCCTCTTCGACGACACGGCCCCGACCAAGCCCTATGCGGCGGCTCTGGTCGAGCCGTACGCGAACGCCGCGCTCGGTCTGCAGGGACCCGCCGCAAGCGCCACGCTCGATCAGAAGGCGCGCTCCTACCTCAGCGCGAACTGCGGCTTCTGTCACCGGCCCGACGTCAACGACCAGGGGTTCGACCTGCGCTACTCACTGTCGCTCTATCAGACCGGGATCTGCAATCTCACGCAGCAGAACGGCATTCCGGGGATGACCGGCGCGACGCTGGTCGACTTCGCGCCGGGTCACCACGCCGACTCGGCGATGTGGATCCGGATGAACACGCCCGTCCCGGCCTCCGACACGAACGAGGTCGCGGACGTCGGCCGGATGCCACCAGTCGCGAGCTTCGTCGTGGATACGCAGGCGACCGCCCTCGTCGGGCAGTGGATCGACTCGATCGCGAACTGCCCGGGCCCCGACGGCGGGCTCTGAGTTCGGAGGAATGCGGGGAGCCGCATCTGCCACGTGTGCCGGAAAGTAGCACGTCGGACGTGACGGCGCTGAGACAAACCTGCCTGCACCCGTACGGGTTAGGGTACCTATTTGGCGTGCAGTGGGGACTGCTTGGCAGAGGAGGTTTCCGTTCATGAAAATCAGTAGACTTCTTTTTGTTGGGAGTGGCGTCGCGGCGCTCGTGGCCGCATGCGGCGGGGGAACGACCACCTCCGGCGGCGACGAGAGCGACGGAGGCGGCGGGCTAAACTCCAGCTCGGGATCGAGCTCGGGATCGAGCTCGGGATCGAGCTCGGGATTCGAGCTCGGGATCCACGTCCGGTGGCGACGATGCCGCCACGCTCTTCGACGCGAGGATCCCGGGCGTGAACCAGTCGTGCGCGAGCTCGCAGGACTGCCAGAACGGCCAAGTGTGCTGCACCGCTTTCGGGATGGGAGCCCTGAACATCGCCTGCGCGGCTTCGTGCAGCGGCATGGGGAGCTTCCAACTCTGCGCATCGTCCGCGGAGTGCCCCGACGGAGAACAATGCGCTCCGTTCGGTGGCATGGACATGATTTGCCGTGCGGTCCGAGAAGCCGGTGCCGTGCGACGCTTCGATGCGGGGCCGGCCCGGGACGACGCTGGCGCGACCGAGGCCGGCGCGACCGACGCTGGCGCGGAATGAGAGACCGCCCGCATTCCGGGTGGACTCTCGCTGTTTACCGACACCGAGATTCGTCCGGAACGCCGGCGATCGTGCGAACAACGAGCTACGGCGTCTGCACTTGCCGCAGCACTCCGAGCTGATCGGCGAGGCTCCAGTGCTCCACTACGACGCCGTTTGCGACCCGCTGGATGTTCATGCCCGACATCACGATGCGCTTTCTCGTCGGCGTGACGCCGAGAAACGGTCCGGTATGGGCCCCGGTCAGCTTCCAGCGCCACGCCAGCTTGTCGCCATCTACCAGCAAATCCTCGACGACGACTTCGATCTCCGAAAAAACGGCGTGTACGCCGCGAGTCCGGTTCTTGAAGCCCTCGACGCCTCGCATCTCGACCGGGCCACTGTGGTCGACTGCGTCGACCGCGACGAGGTGATCGAAGACCTCGACTTGTCCTTTTCCGACGCCTTCGTGAGCCCATCGTACAACGAGCGTCTCGCACTGGGACCGATTCATGGTGTGCCGGACATCATGGCGCCAACAATGTTCCCCGAGAAACCGATCGAGCAATCCGCCGCGACGAACGCTCCGACACCGCGCAGGCCCCTCACGGCGCGATGCGCTGATTCACGTAGTCGGGATACATCCCGTCGGGAAAGCTGTCGACGATGTGCTTGTAGGACCGCGCGGCGCCGACCTTGTCGCCTCGACCCCACTGAGTGTCGGCGAGCCCGAGCAGCGCGGGTAGATACGACGGATTGATCTTGATGGCGCTCTGGTACGCGTCGATGGCGCCCCAGGGATCGCCGTGCAAGCGGCGCACGTCGCCGAGGCCCGCCAGAGCCTGAGAATCGTTCGGGTCCATCGCGAGGATGCCCTGATAGATGCGCTCGGCCCGGTCGTAGTCTCCCCGGCTCATCGCCTGGGCGGCCGATTGCAGTGTGCTAGGCGAGCTCGGGCGGCCGGGTTCGCCGGGAGTCGCCGTCGCCGCTCCGCTCGGCGCGGGCGGCGGCGGCGGCGCAGACGAGTCGGCACCGCTTGGCGCAGCGGCGGCTGCGGGCGCTTCGGCGGCCGGGCTTGCGGCCGTCACGGCAGGCTCGAGACCCATCCACGCGTGGAGATCGGGCAAGAGCGGATAGAGGCGCGCCTGCGCGTCGAGTTTCGCGAGCTCGGTCTTCGCGCCCGCCAAGTCGCCAGACCTCGCGAGCGCGTAGATCAACGCGGCCCTGGCCCTCCCCGAGCCCCCCTCGGTCCCGGTCGCCAGACGGAGCCGCTCGACGACCGTCGCCCAGGGCGACGCTGGCTGGCCAAGATCGAGGGCGGCGAGCACGTAGGCCGTCTCGGCCTCCGAGGCCTGCGCAAACACCGCGACCACGTATCCGCGCGCGGCCTGCGCGTCGCCTGCGAGACGGAGCGCGTCGAGTTTCGCGCGCATCGCGCGGGGATCTTGCGGCGCGGCGGCCACGGCGTCGTCCGCGGTCTGCGCCGCAACGGCGACTCGTTCGCGGAGCTCCGCGCTCGCGACCCGCGCCTCTTCATTCGCGTGGGGTAGGAGCAGGCGCAGCTTCAGCCACGGCACATCGGCCTTCGCCGCGGCCACGCGCGCCTCGCCGAGAAGTACGCGCGCGTCTCGATCGGTCAGGACGCTGGCCTTGTCGAAATCGCCCTGTGCCAACTCGAGATTGCCTTCCGAAAGAGCACGTTCGCCCTCCGCGAGAAACGACTCCACGCGCGGATCGACCGACGCTTGAGGGACCCCGCGATGCTGCATGAGGGCGACCAGGTGGTAGCGTTTCTCTGCCACCCAGCCGAGAAGTGCAAACGACGGCACCAGGAAGAGCCCGACGATCCAGATGCCGAGCCGCCGCCGCCGTGGCGGCAGGTAGACGTCTTCGGGCCACTGGGACTCGACCTCGATGTCGTGCTCCCCCGTGTCTTCCACGAACGGTCTCACCCGGTGACCCTTCCACCGCAGGTACGATTGCGCAAGCTCCTGCCGCGCTGAAAGCGACGAGTCGTCGAGGCGCTCGCTAGGCGCAAGAGCGGGGCGCGCGCGCCGACGCCCCCGAGATCAAAACGGGCCTCCTTTGGGCCTGAATCTTACCGTCCCGCGCGAAGGCCGCCGGCCCTCGGGTCACCACGTCCCGGTCAGCTGAACCCCTTGCCGTCCGCCTCGCTTCACGACGCCGATCCCCAGGGGCCAATCGCTGGACGTGTTGAGCTGCAGGTCGACGCGGACATTGCCCTGCGTGAGCACGCGCCCTTGGGCCACGCTCGACCTCGCGTACGCCCCCGCACTGGGCACGATCGAGACGTTGCGCGCGAGGGGCATTGTGTACGTGACTCCGCCTCCGACCCTGGCGTCGACAGGGCAGCCGAGCCTGGAGAACCCGTGCAAAACGAGCCGTGACGTCATCGCCAGGTAGACCTCGCGCTCCACGGGAAACCCCGCCTGGGAATTCCCGCTCGCCTCCTCGTACGATTCGCAGTGGAAGGGATCGCCCGGCAACGTGGAGGCGCGGGGAACCGCCGAGCCCAATAGCGAGAGGCGAAGGGGCAATACAGCCAGTGCGGGGGCGAGTCCGACGGTGTTGCCCGTGGGCTCTCCGAAGAGCGGCCATAGCGTCAGCGCGGTGGGTACCGGCATGAACGCGGGAGCGGGCGACGTGACGTCAGCGCGGGCGCTGGACGCCGCAAGGGGTGCCGAAAGGGCGATGACGAGCGGAAGAAAGAGCCGTCTCATGAGTCACCTTCCACCCTTCAGGGTAGCCGCAGGCAATCGGGGCGCAATGCGCGTCATCTCGCCCCGGGGGGCGGTCGACGCCCGGGGCGGGCGCAGCGTCCGTGACGGCGGCCGCCGGGCTCATGAGGGCCCTGTAGATCTCGAATCATCGCTCGTACCCGCGAAGGGCGCGTTCGCGTCGCGCGGCCTCCCGATGCAGTCGGTCCGGTGCCCCTCGGTCATCCGGCGAACCGCGTCGACCTTCCGCGGTCAGGACTTGGCCGAAATCGTGCGCCGCACGACTGCTAGGCAATATCCAGCCCCGATGCGACGAAGACGACTACCCACGATGATCGCCGTTGGTCTGGCGAGCCTGGAATCGGCATGCGCATCGGACTCGGTGGAACTCGGATACTACGGCGCGCCCGACGACGCCGGACCGGCCGCGCAGTCTGTCCTGTCAACCGGCCCGCTCTCGACCGTGTCGTCGGCCGATGCGGCGCCATCCGACGGGGGCGGCGACGCGCCCAGCGCGGAAGGCTTCGATGGTGGAACGCCTACCAACCCGGCGTGCGACCTGAACGGTCGCTGGCTCGTGGCGTCGCGAGTGCTTGCGGACGCTCTGGGCCAGAAGCAGGCCTCGCACAACTGGTTTTACTACGAGCTTCGCCAGGACGCGGACCAGTTGACCGTCACCCGGGGGCTGCACTGCGGCTACCAGGTAGCGGCGGTCACGTCGCTCGGCGCCGACGTCGACTCCCAGCTGGCGTGGCCGGCCCTCCTCGCTCACCAGACCGACACCGGCCGCAAGGGCTCCATGACGGTCACGGCGTCCGGGTGCCAGATCGAGCTCGCGAAGCAGTGGAACATCACGGGAGCGACCGTGTCGGCATACAGCGATCCGAACGTCTCCCTGCCGACGCCGTCCGAGCAGGCGTCCGGGACGACGCCCGGGTGGGAGGACTGGGACGGCGACGGGCATCCCGGAATCACGCTCGCCGTATCGGGTGCCACCTCGGGCAATCTCTATCTCGCTCAGCGCGACTGGAGCCTGTGGTCGGGAGCCGTCGCAGCGAGCCCGTCGATCTTCAAGATCGCCGTGACGTGGGGAGAGGAGCAAGACCCGCTCGGATATGCCGGCTCGTCGCTCGTGACGCAGACGGCCGCCATCGACGGCGACGCCGCGCAACACTACGTCTGGTTCGCGAGGCTCGATTCGACGCAGGCCACGGGCGATCCGACGGCCATCTGCGCCGCCGTTCGCGCACTCGTCCCATCTCTCACTCCGGACGCGCTCGACTAGGGGGGCGCGCTCCCGATGCAAATCGTTAGCTCGCGTGAGGATACTTCGTTTTAGCTGAATGCATGTACCCACGCGCAAGACAGGAAAGGAATCGCCATGAACTCCGTATTCTCTCCGCTTTCGCTCGATGCCCGTCGGGAGCAACGCCTCGCCTATCGAGACTTTCTCGAGGCTCGCGACGGCGCGGTCGACGCCGAACGTCGCACGCTCTCGCGACGCGAGGAAAGCATGCAGCGGTATCTGACGCCGGCCTCTTGCGCGCGTGAACTCGATCAGGTCCTCTTCGAGGAGCAGTACGCCCGATACGACCCGCGACGAGAGATGTCTCGCGAGATGCTCCTCTTGCTGGCGCTCGTGAAGATCAACGCCGCGGAGGCGTACGGAGTGGAGCGGATGATCGAGCCCCTCATGGCCCGAGTCCTCCGAGAATCCGACGACCTCGAGCTCATCCTCACGATCGAAGAGGACTACCACACCAAGATTCTCCTCAGCACGTCCGGTCTCTATGGGATGACCGTCACGGCCCCGTACCGGCCGCGCGCGAGCCTGCGCGCCCTCATCGGCGCCATGGCCAGCGTGTCGCACACGATGTCGCGGCCGATCGTCCTCGTCGCGGAGCTCGTTGGAACGATCTATTTCCTCGACCTTCTCCGTGTGGCGCGCGAGGTGCTACATGATTTGCCCGTGGTGCGCGATGCCGTCGAAGAGCGATTGACCGAGGTCATCGTCGACGAGATCGGGCACGTCAGTTTCAACCGGTTGTGCCTCGGGCCCCTGGGCCTCGCGCAGGCGCGGATGCTTTGCCCGATCGTCGCTGCGGGGCTCGGTGACGTCGTCCCCGAGCTTCGGTCGCTGGGGTTGAAGCTAGGCGCGAACGTCGACCGACCTCTCTTCGAGCGGAGCGAGCTGCCGGACCAGGTCCGGCGCCACGCGTTCTTCGCATGACCGCGCGATGGGGCGCGGCGGTGAGGTCGGGGCTCGCCATTTCCCTTGCCCTCGTCTTGCTCGGCTTCGATTCGCCCGCGGTCGCGCCCCGTCGCGTCTCCATCCCCCTGACGTGCTCGCGAGGCCCGAGCGGCCAGGAGCACGATGTGTCCGTCACCGTACCGTCCCGTGTCCCGCGCGGGTCGCGATACAAGGTCCGAGTGGACGGCGTCGAGACCGGGAAAATCTCGCACATCGGGCTCAACTACATCTTCGACATCTGGTCGGAGTGGCCGATCCCCGTGGGGACGGCGTACGTCGAAGGCTCGGCGCATGTCGTGCCCGCCACCGGGAGCGCGAACGTCCGGCCCGCGGCGCGAGTGGTCCACGGCGCAGGTGCCGTCAGCCTGGTGCTCCCGGCCCACGTCGAGAACGGTGCGACCTACACGCCGCCGAGCTTCGAGTTCGAGCTCGAGGTCACGTCCGCCGAAGCCGCGTGGATTACCCAGCGGTTTTCCGGCTATCGCGTCACGGCCAATGCCTTCCTGATTGGCGATGTGCACACGTCGTGCGAGCCGTCCCCCAAGCCGTACCCCGTCGCCGTCACGAGGGTCGAATCGAGTCCGTGACCGCGTGCTATCTTGATGCTTCACGAGGTTGCCTTCGTGAGCGTGTCGATCGTCATCGTGCGTGCTTTCGTCGAGGTGGTCGAGCGGGCCGGCGTTGGCCGTGACGAGCTGCTCTCTGCGGCCAACGTCGACCCGAAACGTCTCGACGCCAGCGACGCGCGCCTGGAGTTCGGCGAGTTCGCTCGCTTGCAGACGCGGGCGGTCGATCTGACGGGCGACGAGGCCCTCGGTCTACACATTGCCGAGCAGGCCAGCGAGGCGGCCTTCGATCTCGTCGCGCATCTCATCGTCCACGCCCCCACGCTGCGCGATGGGATTGAGCTCTGCTTGCGATTCCAGCGCGTGTTCTCGGACGACTCCGAGCTCACCTTCGTGGAGAAGAAGGACTCGGCCACGCTCCGCCTCAGCTTCCCCCGCACTACGCTTCGCTCCGATCGGATGCACGCCGAGTTCGTGATGGCGGGCCTCTTGCGGATGATCAAGGGCTTTGCCGGGCCGCGGCCCATGGTTTCCGCCGTGCACTTCGAGCACGCCCGACCCGACTACCATCACGAGTACGCCCGCATCTTCGGAGGCGTCGAGCGCTACCGAAGACCCTTCACCGGGATCGAGCTCGATCGCGCTCTCCTCGAGCAGCCTTGCCTGCACCATCACCCGGAGCTCTTCGAGCTACTCCGGTCGCAGGCCGAGCGGACGCTCTCCCACCTGACGCACGGAGTCAGGCAGGCCGAACGACTCAAACAGTACGTTCTCGCTCGCCCCCCCCTTGGTGCCATACCCGACATGGTGATGGTCGCGCGAGACCTGGGGATGAGCGTGCGATCCCTGCGGCGTCGACTGAAGGAAGAGGGCGTCTCGTACAAGGCGGTCCTCGACGAGGCGTTCGGGACCGTCGCCACGCGAATGCTCAGCGACTCTCGCCGATCGATCCAGGAGACCGCCCACGCCATGGGGTTCTCGGACCCGACGGCTTTTCACCGCGCATTCAAGCGCTGGACGGGCATGACCCCCACGGAATACCGAACGAAGACGGAGGACTGAGATCGCCACCGTCCATCACGCGCAGGGACTCCGCTCCGCTGCCTCCTCGGCCGCGCCGGCATATGCGTTGGCACCCCCTAGGGTCGCGCGATGTGGCAAGGCGCTAGCTTCGGCGGGTCTTCTCGTCGTCTCGAGCTGCGCGGCCCACGAACCCGTAGCGACCGGCGGAGACGCCGCCGTGATGGGGGACGCGGGACCCTCGGGCGATGCCGCTGACGCCAATGAAGAAGGAGACGCCGGCGCCCGTGACGACGCAGAAGCTGCCTCCACCGCGGGCATGCCGCCTCCGGCCGTTTGCATGTGGACGCTCGCCGTCGGCTGCACTCCGTACCAGCCGAGCCTGGGAGGCAATTCGGACTTCAGCAACTGCCCGCCGACGTGGAACGACGCAATCGCCTTCTGCGTCATGTACCCGGGGGTCTTCGGATACGCACAGACCGATTGCGGCAGCTACCTCCGGTGGCGCGTCGAGAACGTCGACGTGGGATGCTCGTACTACTACGGGAAGGCGAGCGGCGAGCTCGTCGCGGTCTTCTGCGACGACGAGATGTGCCTGGGGGGCCCGCTCGGCTTCACCGAGCCCGCGTGCGCGCCAATCGAGACCCAGGACTACAGCCCCTGCGTCCCCAACGACGCAGGGATTGACGGTGGAGACGCGCAGAGCACGGACTGAGGTCCTGCCGAAGGGCCAGCCCCGCCGATCGATTCAGCGCTCGCCGGGATGCGGGCGTGAAAAGGGCGCTCCCTTCGACGGTCAGGGTCTCGCGCTGCGGGCGCCGATGGTGTATCAGCCCGCTCCCAGGACGATGTTCGACCGTGCTCTTTGCCAGCTCCCAGCGGGCCATCTCTGCGGTTCCTACGAAGGCGGCCCCCGATGAGCGCCGCCGATATGAAGGCCGAGATTGCCCGTCGCAAAACGTTCGCCATCATCGCTCACCCCGACGCCGGGAAGACGACGCTCACCGAGAAGCTGCTCCTGTACGGGGGTGTGCTCAGATTGGCGGGGGCCGTGAAGGCAAAGCGCGGTCGCGCCTCGACCGTGAGCGACTGGATGGAGATGGAGCGCGAGCGCGGGATTCTCGATCACCACGAGCGTCTTGCAGTTCCCCTACGGGAAGTTCCAGATGAACCTCCTCGACACACCGGGTCACGCCGACTTCAGCGAAGACACCTACCGAACGCTCCACGCCGTCGACGGGGCGGTGATGTTGCTCGACTGCGCGAAGGGTGTCGAGTCGCAGACCAAGAAGCTCTTCCGCGTCTGCAGGCAGCGCAAGATGCCGATCTTCACGCTGGTCAACAAGATGGACCGGCCCGGGCGCGATCCGTTCGACCTGGTCGGTGAGGTCGAGAGCGTCCTCGGCATCGGCGCCTATCCCATGACGTGGCCGATCTTCCGCGAGGGCACGTTCGTCGGCGTGTACGAGCGGACGACGAAGCACGTGCACATCTTCGATCCGTCGCGTGCCGGTTCGAGCGCTGCCATCGGGGCCGAGGTGGCGCAGGGCACGCACGCGGGCCTCGGCGACCCCGTAGTTTTGAATACGATTGGCGAAGCCGCGCGTGCCCGGCTCTGCGAGGAGATCGAGCTGCTCGACGCGGCAGGCGATCGCTTCGACCGGGAACGATTCCTGGACGGCGAGGTCTCCCCGATGTTCTTCGGGAGCGCCATCAACAACTTCGGTCTGCAGTCGTTTCTCGATTCGTTCTGCGAGCTCATGCCGCCGCCCTCTGCGCGAATGGCCACCACCGGATCGGTGGAGCCGTCGGCCGACGGGTTCAGCGGCTTCGTCTTCAAGATCCAGGCGAACATGGACCGCGCGCACCGCGATCGCGTCGCGTTCCTGCGTATCTGCTCCGGGCGATTCGAGCGCGGAATGAAGGTAGTGCACGTCCGCACCGGTCGCGAGATGCGGCTCGCGAACCCGACGCAGTTCGTGGCTCAGGAGCGGACCATCGTCGAAGAGGCGTTTGCGGGTGACGTCATTGGCCTCTACGACACCGGTATCTTCGAAATCGGCGATACGCTCACCGATGGAGCCGATCTTACCTTCGAAGGGATTCCCAGCTTCGCTCCGGAGTACTTCGCGCGCCTCGTCCCGGCCGATCCGCTTCGGCGAAAGCAGCTCACGAAGGGGATGGATCAGCTCGCGCAAGAAGGAACGATTCAGCTCTACCGACCGCGGGGCGGGCACGGCGGCGAGCTCCTTCTCGGCGCCGTCGGCCAGCTGCAGCTCGAGGTCGTCAAGTACCGCATGGCGAGCGAGTACGACGTCCAGGTGCGCATCGAGACCGTGCCTCAGCATCTGGCCCGCTGGGTCTCGCGCGTGGACGGCGCGCCGGTCGACCTCCACGAGCTCGCGCGCAAAGAGATAGGGCTCGTCGCGGTGGACGCTCGCAACCGTCCGGTCATCCTCTTCGAGGGCGAGTGGTCGCTCCATACCGCCGAGCGATTCCATCCGGAGCTCCTTTTCGCGGAGACCGCCGTCGGGGTGATCGTCCGCGAAGGGTGACAGGCCGAGTCCCACCCCCATGAAGAGCGCCCGCGAGCCCGACTTCGTCGAAATCATCGGAGCGCGGGAGCATAACCTCGCGATCGATCGCCTCTCGATCCCGAAGCGCCAGCTCGTCGTGTTCACCGGCCCCTCCGGCTCGGGGAAATCGAGCCTCGCGTTCGACACGCTCTACGCCGAGGGTCAGCGGCGCTACGTCGAGACGTTGAGCGCCTATGCGCGTCAGTTCCTCGGGCAGCTCGAGCGTCCGAAGGTGGAGCACCTCCGGGGACTCTCGCCGACGATCGCGATCGAGCAGAAGGCGGCGTCGTCGAACCCCCGGTCGACCGTCGGCACGATCACCGAGATCTACGATTACCTCCGCGTCCTCTTCGCCAAGGTCGGGCAGCAGCACTGCCCCGCGTGCGGAAAGAAGGTCGCCGCGCAGGGCGCACAGGCCGTGACGCGCGAGGTGCTCGCCATGCCCGAGGGCACCAAGATCGAGATCGTTGCGCCGCTGGTCGTGCATCGCAAGGGAGAGTTCCGCGAAGTCTTCGACGACCTGCGGGCGCGCGGCTTCCCACGCGTGGTGATCGACGGCGGCACCTACGCTCTCGACGCCGTGCCCGCGCTCGACAAGAAGAAGAAACACGATGTCGGCCTCGTCGTCGACCGCGTCGTCGTCCGCCCAGTCGACCGCGCGCGCGTCGCCGAAGGCGTGGAGGTCGGTCTTCGCGAGGGACACGGCGAGCTCCGCGTGAAGATCGACGGTGGGGGCGAGCGACGGTTCAGCGCGGCGCGCGCGTGCTGCGGCGTGGCCCCTCCGGAACTCTCGCCGCAGAGCTTCTCTTTCAACTCGCCCCTCGGGATGTGCCCGTCGTGCAACGGCCTCGGAATGCGCGACGAGATCGACCCGCAGCTCCTCGTGCCCGACCGCAAGAAGTCGATCCGCCAGGGGGCCATCGCGCACTGGGCGGGAGCGATGGAGCGCGGCGAAGGGTGGACGGCGCGCATCGTCGAGGGGATGGCTCGCGCCTTCAAGATCGACCTCGACATGCCGTGGAACAAGCTGTCCGAGTCGAAGCGCAACCTCGTGCTGTACGGCGCCAAGGGAGCGCGCATCGGCGTGCGGTGGGGCAAGGAGGGGACCGAGAACCACGGCACCTGGGCCATGAAGTATGCCGGCGTGATCCCCACCCTCGAGCGGCGCTTCCGCGAGACGTCGTCGGACGCGATGCGCGAACAGTACCGGCGGTTCGTGCGGGAGCGCTCCTGCGACGCTTGCGGCGGCAAGCGGCTGCGCGCCGAGAGCCTCGCGGTCCGCGTGTCCGGCAAGAGCATCGCCGAGGTGACCTCGATGACGGTCGCCGAGGCCTCGGCTCACGTTGGCGGCCTTTCGCTTGGCCCGTCGGAGCGCGCGATCTGCGAGGGTGCGCTTCGCGAGATCCTGGGCCGCCTCCGATTCTTGATCGACGTCGGTCTCGACTACCTCACGCTCGAGCGGTCGGGGCCGACGTTGAGCGGCGGCGAGGCTCAACGCATAAGGCTCGCGAGCCAGCTCGGGAGCGAGCTGTCTGGAGTGATGTACGTGCTCGACGAGCCGAGCATCGGCCTCCACGCGCGCGACAACGCGCGACTCATCGCCACCCTCCGGCGTCTGCGTGATCTCGGGAACAGCGTCATCGTCGTAGAGCACGACGAGGAGACGATTCGCGCTGCCGACCACGTCGTCGACTTCGGCCCGGGCGCCGGCACGGAGGGGGGAGGGTCGTCTTCGACGGACCGGCCGACGCGATCGAGGGGAGCGCCGGCCTCACGGGCGAGTATCTCTCGGGCAAGCGTCGAATCGACGTGCCGGCGACGCGGCGCCGCCCGCTCTCGTGGATCACGGTCAAGGGCGCGCGCGAGCACAACCTCAAGAACGTCGATGTGCGGTTCCCGGTCGGGGTCTTCACGGCGATCACCGGCGTGAGCGGCGCGGGCAAGAGCTCTCTCGTCAATGGCATCTTGCTCCCGGCCCTCGGGCAGCGTCTTCACGACGGCGCGGACCCGGTCGGGGCCCACGACGCCATCGAGGGGCTGGAAGCGCTCGACAAGGTCGTTGCGATCGACCAGAGGCCCATCGGCCGTACGCCACGCTCGAACCCAGGGACTTACACCAAGGCCTTCGACGCCATTCGCGCCGTCTTCGCCCAGCTCCCGGACGCGCGCACCCGAGGCTGGGATGCGGGGCGATTCAGCTTCAACGTGAAGGGAGGCCGATGCGAACCGTGTGGCGGCGACGGGTCGGTCAAGGTCGAGATGCACTTCCTGGCCGACGTGTGGGTGCCGTGCGACGCGTGCGGCACGAAGCGCTACAACCCGGAGACGCTCGAGGTGCGCTTCAAGGGCAAGTCGATCCACGACGTGCTCGAGTCGAGTGTCGACGAGAGCCGCGAGCACTTCAGCGCCTTCCCGCAGCTCGCGCGCATCCTCGGGACCCTCCAGGAGGTGGGCCTCGGCTACATGAAGGTCGGGCAGCCGGCGACGACGCTGAGCGGCGGCGAGGCCCAGCGCGTCAAGTTGAGCCGCGAGCTCGGGCGCGTACAGACCGGCCGAACGCTCTACGTGCTCGACGAGCCGACGACGGGCCTGCACTTCGACGACGTCCACAAGCTCCTGGCCGTACTGCAGCGCCTCGCCGACGCTGGCAATACCGTTGTGGTCATCGAGCACAACCTCGACGTGGTCAAATGCGCGGACTGGGTCATCGACCTGGGCCCCGAGGGGGAGCGCGCGGCGGGTTCCTCATCGCCGAGGGAACCCCCGAGCAAGTCGCTCGCAAGAAGTCGACGGCGACGGGCCGCTACCTCGCGCCGCTCCTCGAGGCCGGACCGCGGAAAAGGCCGTCTCGGCGCCGTTAGCAAGAGCGAACGGTCGTTGCCTTCGGCCGCGATGAGCCCACGTTCCGAGGATGGCGTACGAACGCATCGAGAACTACGGGGTCATCGGCAACTTGCGTACGGTCGCGCTGGTGAGCCTTGGCGGATTCGATCGATTGGCTCTGCTTTCCGCACTTCGACTCGCCGAGCGTCTTCTCGGCGCTCCTCGACGACGAGAAGGGCGGTCGATTCAGCATTCACCCCGTGGCCCCTCACGTCACCTGCAAGCAGCTCTACTGGCCGGACACGAACGTCCTCATCACTCGCTTCCTGTCGCTCGATGGCGTGGCGGAGCTCGAAGACTTCATGCCCTGCGGCACATCCGGCGCGCCCGAGTGGCGAGACCAGCTCGTTCGCCGCGTGAGCGTCGTGCGAGGCCGCCTCACGTTCGAGGTCGCCTGCGACCCCGTGTTCGACTACGCGCGCTCGACCCCGAGCGTGACATGCAGCCCCCACGGGGCGTCGTTCGCCGGCCCCGGGCTCGTCCTCGCCCTCTCGAGCCCTGTCGCGCTCCAGCCCACGGCTCGCGGAGCCGGCGGCCGCTTCGTTCTCGACGAAGGCGAGCAGGCGACCTTCGTTCTGCAGCGGTGCGCGGACTCCGTGTGCGCTCGCCCGCCGTCGGATCCGGAGGCGAAGATCCTCTTCGAAGAGACCGTCCGCTTCTGGCGGCGCTGGTTGTCGAAGTCGACGTATCGCGGTCGCTGGCGCGAGAGCGTCAACCGCTCCGCGCTGCTGCTCAAGCTCCTGACCTTCGATCCCACCGGCGCAATCGTCGCTGCGCCCACGTGCAGCTTGCCGGAGGAGCTCGGGGGCGCCAGAAACTGGGACTACCGCTACACGTGGATGCGCGACGCGGCGTTCACGCTGTTCGCGCTTTTGCGCATCGGGTTCACGGAGGAAGCGGCGCACTTCATGGAATGGGTCGGGGCCCGCTGCCGTGACTGCGGCGGTCGCCACCCGCTGCAGATCGTCTACGGCATCGACGGGCGAAGAGACCTCAAGGAGTCGACGCTCGATCACCTCGCCGGGTATCGCGGCTCCCGTCCCGTACGAATCGGCAATGGCGCCTACGATCAGTTGCAGCTCGACATCTACGGCGAGCTCATGGACTCGGTGTATCTCTTCAACAAGTACGGCGCCCCGATCTCGGCCGACCTATGGACCGAGCTCCGGTACCTCGTCAACTGGGTGTGCGACAACTGGCGGCGCGAGGACGAGGGCATCTGGGAGACGCGAGGCGGACGGCGACACTTCGTGTACTCGAAGCTCATGTGCTGGGTCGCCCTCGATAGGGGCCTTCGACTCGCCGAGAAGCGCTCGTTCCCCGCGGATCGCGAGCGCTGGCTGAGAGAGCGGGACGCGATCTACGAAGAGGTCATGACGCGCGGCTGGAGCGAGCGGCGGGGATCGTTCGTGCAGCGGTACGACAGCGAGGCGATCGATGCGTCGAATCTCATCATGCCGCTCGTCTTCTTTCTCTCGCCGGTCGACCCGAAGATGCTCGACATGCTGGAGGCGGTGAGCCGCTCCCCCCGCCAGGGCGGCCTGCTCTCGGGCGGCCTCGTCTACCGATACGACAACGAGCGTCCGGAGGACGGGGTCCTCGGCCGCGAGGGTACGTTCAACATGTGCACCTTCTGGCTCGTCGAAGCCCTCACGCGCGCCGGGCGCACCGACAGGCGCAAGCTCGAGGAGGCGCGGTTCCTGTTCGAGCGGATGCTCGGGTACGGAAACCACCTGGGTCTCTACGCAGAGCAAACGAGCGGGGACGGCCAGGCGCTCGGGAACTATCCGCAGGCGCTGACGCACCTGGCGCTCATCAGCGCGGCCTACAGCCTCGACCGCGCGCTCAACGACGTCCGGTGACGAGTCGGTCTCAAGGGGGCGCGCCGCCCCCCTCGCGGCTTCGGCGCTCACCCCTGCGAAAACGCGCTCCCCCGCGTTTGCTAGAGCGGCGTCGGCGGCCACGTTCCATGATTCGGGACGCCGCTCTAGGCGCGCTTCTCGCTCTAGGCGCGCTTCTCCTCGTGTCCGCCGAACTCGAAGCGCATCGCCGACAGGAGCCGGTTGGCGAAGTCGGCTTCGCCTCGCGAAGAGAAGCGCTCGCTGACGGCGGTCGAGAGAATGGGCGCCGGCACGCTCTCGTCGATCGCGGCCTTGAGCGTCCATCGGCCCTCGCCAGAGTCGGAGACGTGGCCCCCGAACTCCTTGAGCTGGGGACTGCGCTGCAGCGCGGTGGCCGTCAGGTCGAGCAGCCAAGAGGCGATGACGCTGCCCCGGCGCCAGACTTCAGCGATGTCGGAAAGGTCGAAATCGTATTGATAAAACTCCGGGTTTTCGAGCGGCGTGGTCTCGGCGTCGACGGCGCGCTCCACCTTGCCTGCGTTGGCGTGGCGCAAGATGTTCATTCCCTCCGAGTACGCGGCCATGATCCCGTACTCGATTCCGTTGTGCACCATCTTCACGAAGTGGCCGGCCCCGTGCGGTCCACAGTGCAGGTAGCCGTGCTCGGCGGGCGAGGGGTCCCCGTTGCGGCCGGGCGTGCGCGGCGCCGAACCGACCTGCGGCGCGAGAGCCGCGAAGATCGGGTCGAGCCGCTTCACGGGCCCGGAGTCCCCGCCGATCATCTGGCAATAGCCGCGCTCCCTGCCCCAGACGCCGCCCGAGGTGCCCACGTCGACATGGTGCACCCCGCCGGCCGCGAGTGTCTTCGCCCTCCGGATATCGTCGTGGTAGTACGAATTGCCGCCGTCGACGATGACGTCGCCCTTCGCGAGCAACGGGTAAAGCGCCTGGATCGTGGCGTCGACCGCTGCCGCGGGGACCATCAGCCAGACGGCCCGCGGTGACTCCAGCTTGCCCATCAGCTCTTCGAGCGACCTCGCGCCGAGGGTGCCTTGCTTCACGAGCGACTCGACCTTTTCAGGATGGCGGTCGAACGCGACCACCTGTTGACCCGCGTCGACCACGCGGAGCGCCATGTTCGCGCCCATCCGGCCGAGTCCAATCATGCCGATCTTCATTGGCTTGCTCCTTGGAGCCCCTCGACGCAATCCGGATGCCGGTTCGGCGCGGATCAGGAGCGAGACGTAGCGCGAGCGTGGTTTCCTCTCCCGCCGTCAGACTGGCGCCATGAGCTCCGAGAGGCGCGAGAGCTCGACCGGCTTGACGAGATGGCGGTCGAAGCCGGCCTCGCGGGCGCGGCGGCGGTCGGACTCCTGGCCGTAGCCCGTGACGGCGACGAGCTTGGGGCACCGGCCTTCGAACATGGTCCGCAGTCGCTGCGCGACCTCGTAGCCGTCCATGACGGGAAGTCCGATGTCTATGAGGGCGAGGTCGGGTCGGAACTCGCGGGCGGCCTCGAGCGCTTCGGGACCGTCGTGCGCGACACGGGTCGTGTGGCCCATCGTACGGAACGCAAGATCGAGAAGGTCCGCGCCGTCTTCGTTGTCATCGACGATGAGAACGCGTCTCGCGCCCTTCGGGCTCGACTTCTGTAGCTGGGCGGGTGTCGTTTCCGCGGGCGCCGGCCGCTGCTCCGGTGCCATTCGCGGCAGGCGCACGACGAACTCGCTTCCGCGTCCGGGTCCCTCGCTCGTGGCGGCCACCGAACCCCCGTGCATCGAGGTGATGCTCTTGACGATCGCCAGGCCGAGCCCGAGACCGCCGGCGGCGCGGTCGATCGTCCGTGCGCCTTGCTCGAAGAGGTCGAAGACGCGCGGCACGAGCTCCTCCGGCATGCCCATCCCGCTGTCGCGCACGCCGAGCACCACCTGCTCGCCCTCCTCGCGCGCTTCGATGTCGATGCGCCCCCTCGCGTCGGTGTACTTGGCGGCGTTCGTCACCAGGTTCGAGACGACCTGGGCCAGCCGCTCCCTGTCACCGAGGACGCGGAAGCGGCCGCGTGGCACGCTGACCCGAACCGCGTGGCGACGCTGCTCGAGAAGCGGGCTAGCGGTTTCGATCCCTGCGGCGACCACATCGGCCAGGTCGACCTCTTGGCGTTGCAGCGTGATCTTGCCCCGCGTGATTCGCGACACGTCGAGAAGGTCGTCGACCAGTCGCACCAGGTGCTTGACCTGCCGATCGATGATCAGCCTCTCGCGCTCCAGGCCCGCGTCGCCGCGGGCGGCCATGAGCTCGACGGCGGTCACGATCGGCGCCAGCGGGTTGCGCAGCTCGTGCCCGAGCATGGCCAGGAACTCGTCCTTCACGGCATTGGCGCGCTCGGCCTCGGCTCGCGCGGTCACGAGGTCGCGCACGGCCGCGGCCTGGAACGAGCGCGCCCGCGACAGCGCCAGCTGCGAGCGCACACGAGTCACCAGCTCGCGTCCCGTGAAGGGCTTGGCCAGATAGTCGTCGGTCCCAGCCTCGAAGCCCTCGATTCGCGACTCGTCGCCGGCCCGAGCCGACAGCATGACGACGGGAATCTCGGCGGTGGCCGGGTCGCTGCGCATCTCGCGCAGCAAGCCGAAGCCATCGAGTCTCGGCATCATCACGTCCGCCAAGACGAGGTCGAAGATTCGGGCGCGAACCGCGGCGAGAGCGTCGACGCCGTCCCGCGCCACCTCGACCGTCCAGTGCGGGCGCAGGAGTCGCGCGATGTACTCGCGCATGTCGGCGTTGTCGTCGACGACGAGGATTCGCGCGGCGCCGAGAGGCCGCTCGCTCGTGTCGGCGTCGGACGACGCAGCGCCCGCGTCGGTCGGCAGCCATCGGAGGGCCTCGCTCACGTAAGGCTCGGCACCTGCGGATGGCGCCGTCGTCGCGGTCGGCGGGTTGGTGTCGACGCGGTCCCGGGGCAGGTGGCCGGAGCCGAAGGCGATCGAGATCGCGAATCGGGTGCCCTCGCCGAGGCGGCTTTCCACGGTGATCGTGCCGCCGTGCAGTCCGACCAGCGAATGCACGAGCGAGAGTCCGATCCCGGACCCCTCGTGCGTTCGCGAACGGGTGCCCTCGATCCGATGAAAGCGCTCGAAGAGCCTCGCCAGCTCGTGCTCGGACACCCCCACTCCGGTGTCTTCGACCGCGATCTCCGCTCGCTCGCCGGCGGCGCGCATGGTGACGCGGATCCGACCTTCGAAGGTGAACTTGAACGCGTTCGACAGCAGGTTCGAGACGATCTTTTCCCACATTCCCCGGTCGACGAAGACCGGCTGCGGAAGGTCCTCGATTCCCGTGATGTCGAACTCGAGCCCCGCGCGATCGATCGCCGAGCGGAACATGCTCGCGAGCTCGCGCGTGGCTGCCGCCAGATCGGTCGCGACGTAGTTCGCCTCCGCGCGCCCGGCCTCGATGCGCGAGAAGTCGAGCAGGGCGTTCACGAGCTTCCCGAGCCGTACGGCGTTTCGGTGCGCGAGCTCGACGGCTTCGCGCGCTCGCGGAGGCAGCGGGTCGGAAGTGCTCGCGAGCGCGTCTTGCAGAGGGCCGAGGAGAAGGGTCAGCGGGGTTCGAAACTCATGGCTCACGTTGCTGAAGAAGGTCGTCTTCGCCTGGGCGACCACGGCGAGGGCCTTCGCGCGTTCGCGCTCTTCGGCGTTCGCGATGGCATTGGCGATGGCGGTCCCGATCTGGCGAACGACCAGGCCGAAGAAGGATCGATAGGCCTCGTCGAGGGCATGCCTCGGGTTTCGCCCTGCGACGATCACCGCCGCGGGGCCCTCGCGCCCCGCGCGCTCGATGGGCAGAATGAGCACCGGGTCGCCTGGGGGCCGCTGGCTGGCCGGAAGCTCGCGCTCGACCGTCGACTGGAGCGGTCGCATCTCACGGGCGGCGCGAGCCACGCTCGAGGGGCCAGCGAGATCGAGCCGCGGCGGCAGCAGCCCGGCCGGGGTGCACGACGTCGCGACCAGGCGCGCTTCGTGGTCTTCGACGAGGTAGAGGGCCGACCACGGGATGTCTGCGGGAAACTCTTCGAAGACTTCGGCGGCGAGTCGACAGGCGTGCTCGGCGCCGCTCGCGCGCCCTGACCGCCGTGCAAGCTCGCTCGAGACCTGCAGACGGCGGAGCGAAAGCACTCGCTCGGTCGTCTCGCCGATGATCGCGAAGATACCCACGATCGCCCGACTCTCGTCGCGGATCGCGCCATGCGAAAGGGTGAAGTACGCATCCTCGACGTAGCCGTCACGCTCGAGGGGAAAGAGAAAGTCCTGTTCCCAAGTGGCGACGCCCGTCGCCAGGACGCCGTCGAGCATCGGCTGCAGGATCGGGACGACCTCCTCGAACACCTCGTAGCAAGGTCGTCCCAGGGCGTGGGGGTGCTTGGCGCCGAGGATCGGGCGGTACGCTTCGTTGTAAAGAAGCAGGAGCTGCGGGCCCCAGCCGATGATGACCGGAAAGCGCGACGCCAGGCAGATGCTCAGCGCCGTCGCGAGGGTGTCGGGCCACGTCTCGATGGGCCCGAGCGGCGTGTTCTTCCAGTCGATGGAACGCATGAGCGTCGACATCGGGTCGGAGTCGTTGAAGAGGTCAGCGCGCGCCATTTGATTGCACTCGCCACGCAGGGTGTTCGTTTCTGCGATAGCCCGGACCACGAGGGGGGTCCACGCTCGATCGCCGAGAACTTACGTGGGCTCAGCGCTGCGCTCACCGCGCGAGCGCTCGCGGCGAGCTCGACCGGACTCTTCGAACGACAGGCACTCGCCGCCAATCCGTGTGCTCCGTACTCGTATTCGAGGGAGCGCCGGAAGGGCGGCGGCTAGGGAGAAGAGCGGCGGCTAGGGAGCGGGGCTTGCAGGGGTCGAGACGACCCATCCCTCTTGAGACATCCACGTATTTGCGCGCATCGGTTTCTTGTCCTGACGGACAACCCGCATGAGCGGCGGCATGACTCGATCGTCGACTTCAAGCACGATGTACGAGATGCCCGGCGCTACCGGGTCGACAACGAGATCGCCGCTGACGAAGCTCATACCCGCGACCGTAGCCCACCCCGCGATGTTCGGCCCGCGATATTCCGCCGAACTGCGAGAGAGGTGGCGAGGGCAGGTCGAGGCGTGCGTGAGAGCAGCCCAGCTGGAGCGGGATCGTTCCAAGCGTTGTGCCCCGCGGCCCGTTTCTCTCCTCTCTCGGCGGGTGAACGGGTCGGCGGGTGACTTGTCCCCCCGTCTCGCGGTATCCCAGTACTGTGCCTCCCGCTGCGTTACGCGACCCGACCGGCATTCTCGCGCGCGCACCCGAACTCGAGGCGCTGGCGTATCGCGTGCCCGCGGTACGGCGAGCGATCGAGCAGGGCCGTCCGCTCGACGCCTACCGGGCCCTCTACTGGGCCAACCGGCTACGTCGCCTCGGCGATCAGGGCGCCGTCGCCGCCACGCTCCTCGCGCGGCGCCGCGTCTTCCTCAAGGCGCTCACGACGGTGCCGAGGATGTTCACGTACAACGGCGTCGGCACCTCGCTTTACGGCCGCGCGGATCTCGACATCAACGACGGAAGTTACGTTGCAACGCTCTTCGTCGTCGTCTTCTTCATCCCCGTCTTCCCGATCGCCAGCTACCTCGCGCGCGACGGTCAAGCGTCCCGGCGCCGCAGCTGGAACATCATGGCGAAGGTCCCGATGGGATCCCTCACGTACTTCTGGCAGCGAGCGGTGGCTCTGGGCGTCATCGCCCTCATCCTTGCGGCAAGCTCGAGCGCAATCGATGAGTACGGACATGCCACTCTTCACGTCGTAAACGGGCTCGATCGCCCGGTCAGCGTGGAGCTCCGCGGGGCCACGGCTCGCGCGACCGTGCTACCCGGAGAGCAGACGCCGATCCGGACCACGGTCGGGAAGCACCAGCTCGACATTCGCGACGGCGACCGCGTGATCGAATCGAGCGTCGTCGACCTGCCGCGCGGGCGCAGCGCCGTGGCATGGAACGTCCTGGGCGCTGCGCCCCTGTATGTCGACCACGAGACCTACTCGAAGGACGGGGCTTCCCCATCCGACAATGCGCCCACGCCCCAAGTCTTGTGCGGGCAGTCGCTCATCGTGGGAAAGGACGTCGACTATGTGTTCTCGACGCCTCCGAAGGAGCTCTCGCTACCGAGCGGGAGCTCCTCGGTCGTGAAGACTCACATGGGGATCGCGCCCGGAGGATGGCGCTCCTGCATCAACTACCTCGCATCGCTCGGCGGGCTCGCGAAGGGAGCGTGGCTGACCCTGCAGCTCGCTCGCGCGACGCGCGCCACCGCCGCCGCGATGGGGCCGGAGATCGACAGCGCGCTCGCCGTGCTGCCGACGGCCGAGGCAGAGGCCTTCGCCAAGGACCTGCTCACCCGCGACGACACCCTCGAAGCGAACCGCATCTACCAGAACGTCTTGCTCGAGAGTCACCAGCAGGCGCGAGCGAGCGCCGAGTACGACGCGCGTCTGGCGGTGAAGCCCGGGGCCGACTCCGAGTACCTCGCGCTGCGTGTGCGGCCGGAAGACCAGCAACGCAAGACGGTCGACGCGGTGGTGGCGCGCTTTCCGGAGCACGCGTATCTGCGTCGCGCCCAGGCCTTGACCCACTATGCCGATCTCGAGTTTCCCGCGACCGCAAGCGCGTGCGACGCGCTGAAGGAGCTGGACCCGAAGCTGTGGCTCGAGTCGATCGACCAATGCGTCGATGGGTTCGTCGGCGTCGGGCGAGGACAAGACGCGCTCGGCACGCTGAGAGGGGTGGCCGCGGATTCATCCATGACCTCTTCGAACCGGCGCGACGCGGCGATCCTCGCGTTCCGCGTCGCGCACCGGATCGGCGAGGCCGCGCCCGACGTGGCTTCCGGGGACGACGAGGATCCGGCCGCGACGCACCTCTTCGTGCTCGCGGTGACGGGCATTCCGATCGAGCCCGCGGCGATCGAAAAGGTCAAGGACGAGCCCATGCGGGAGGCGCTCCGCATCTCGGCAGCCGCGCGCTCGACTCCCGACGCCGCCCTCGCCCGGATCCGCGAGGCGAACGCCGCGGCGCTGATGCGCCTTCCGAATGCGATCCACATGCTTCTGTTCGCCGAAGCCATCCGTCGCGATGACGCGTCCGACGTCGCCGAGCGCCTGGTGCCCGATGGCATGCCATTCATCGCGTATGCCGACTTCTTCATGAAGACGAGCGTGCGGATCTCGCGCGCGCAGGAGCTCCAGGCGGACGCGGTGGCCGCGCAGGTCGCCGGCGCATCCGCGGCCGCAGGCGCATTGCGCAAGACCGAGATCCTGTCGACCGCCTGGCAAGCGTATTTCCACGGCGAAGTGCTCCCGATCCTGAACAAGGCGCGCCTGCCGCCGCTGCTGGAGGGCTTCGACCGTTACTGGCGAGCGGCGCAGACGCCCGGGACACCGGCGTTCGATGCGCTGAAGTCCGCCCTCGACACGAGCGTTCGGCCGGACGACACGCATCCTCCTCTCGGAGAACGGATCGCTGCGCTCGGGGATCCCGTCGGTGCGGCCGACGCGACGGGCGGTGCGCTCGACTTGCTCGATGACGTGCGGCACGTCGAGGAGCGCGTGATGCGCGAACTTCTGCGCGACCCCAAGATGGTGCTCAAGCCCGTGACCTGGGAGGTCATCGCCGACGAGGTCTGGCTCCCCGCGTGGCGAGAAGCCGTGACATCGCGCGCCGACGCGCTCGGCAAGATCACCGCCGCGGCTCTCCCCGGCGCGCTCGAGCGCTGGGAATCGCTTGCGCAGGCGACCCGGCGCGGGCTGGCGATTCTGTCGCCAGAGGCGGAGCGACGCGAGCTCTCCCGCCTGCTTGGCGCGTGGCTCACGGTGCACCTGGCGGACCGCGGATTTCGCGTGGATGCGCAACCCGGACTCGCAGTCGTGGCCCACAGAGGCGGCCGTCGGCTGGAGCCCTATGCCATCGTGGAGGCGATGCTCAAGCCGGTGCCCGGCGGAGGCGTCGAGTGGGCCAGGGCGTGCGAAGAGCTTGGGATCTAGAGCGGCGCCCCCTTGGGGGCGAGAGGTCGAGCGTGCGGCCGGCACGCCTGGTCGCGGCGCGCGCGGGGTTCGGGTAGACATGGTCGACTCGGAGACGACCATGACACTCAAGACCAGCGACTGGCTGCAGCTCAATCTCGGCATTCGCCCTGGCCAGGCGGTCCCGCGCGACGCGATCGCGCTCGGCAAGCGCCCGAGCACCAGCGAGGACTTTCAGCGCGAGATCATCGATTTCGACTCCGAGGGCAGCGAGGGCGCGGCGTTCTTCGCGTTCGCCACGGGCGCCACGGGGCTGTCCAAGTTCCAGGACATCCCATGGCCCAAGGGCCTCGCGCCCCGGCCCGCGACGCGCATGGCCGGACGCGCCACCGGGGCGCTTCCGCACGCAGACGTCCTCGTCGTGACGTGGACGGTCGACGAAGGCCACGCGCTGAGCCGCGTCTTGACGCCCGGCTTCGACAGCCACAACGACTGGAAGCCCTACGCCCACAACTTCTCCGCGATATCGAAGAAGATGCGGCGAGGTTCTCCCGCCTTGGAGGCGGGGCGCCTGGGCGCCTACTGGATGACGACCATCGCGGGCAAAAAAGTCCTCTGCTTCAAATCGGAGTCGCACCTCTCCCAGGACGGCCCCGAGATGCCGAACTTCGACGTCTGGAGGCAGCTCATCGCGGAGGTGCAACCCAAGCTCGTCATCACCACGGGCACCGGAGGCGGGATCGGCAAGCAGTGGGAGGTGGGCGACGTCATCGTGAGCCCCATCGTCCGCTTCGACTGCACCGCGAAGTTCAAGAGCAAGCCGTTCGCTCACTCCGACTATCGCTCGCCCTACAAGGTCCGGCAGACGAGGTTTCAGCAGGCCGTCACGCTGTTCCGGGCAAACGCGGCCCAGCTTCCGAACACCAACCGCAGAAAGATTCCCGAGATCTCGGTGTCGAAATCGGTTCGCACTTCGATCGTGACCACAGATTTCTTCGGTTTCGACGACGTCGAGAACACGTACCACCTTCAAGGCCTGGGAAATCTCAGCGAGATGGGCGACGCCGTACTCGGCGACGTCGCGAAGCAGCTCGGGAACAAAGCGCCGCCGTACGTGATCGTCCGCAACGTGTCCGATCCACAGATCAACGAGCCGGGCGCGACGCTGAAGCAGCAGGGACACGACGCCACCGCCATCTACAAGGGCTTCGGACGATGGTCGTCCGTCTGTAGCGCCATCGTCTGCTGGTCGCTCATCGCATGAGGGGCGTGTTCTCCCGTGGATACCCCATGGAACTCCCTCGCCGAATCTCCGGTCGCTCCCTGCAAGCACTGACCCGGTTCTCCCGGACTCGCGCCGGCGCGTCTCTTCTCTACGCCTTCTGCCGCGGCGAGATGCGACTCGGCGAGCTCGACAAGATCCCCGCTTCCCTGCTCGGCGACCTCGTGATCGACAATCGACCCCTCGCCGGCCGCGCGCCGCGAGAAGCCCCCACGGCCGGCCTCCCGCTCCCGCCTGCGCCATGGAGCGGCACGTCTGCCACGCTGACGGCCGCCTACAAGGCCGGCGCGACGACGCCGACCCAGGTCGTCGAAGGCGCGTTCGTCAGGGCGCGGGCGCTCGCCGCGCGCAGACCGAGCTGTGGTCCCATCCTCGACGCTCGCGAGGACGGCGCGCGCGCCGAGGCCGCGGCTTCCACGGCGCGATGGCAGACGGGCCGCGCGCTCGGCGTCTTCGACGGCGTACCGATGCTCGTCAAGGAGCAGACGGCCGTCGCGGGACTGCCGGCCCGGGGAGGCAGCGACCTGGGCGACGCCGCGCCCGCGGCTCACGACGCTACGTGCGTCGCTCGCCTGCGCGCGGCCGGGGCGATTGTCCTCGGGACGACGATGATGACCGAGTACGGCATGACTCCCCTCGGGTTCAACCCGAAGCGCGTGATGCCGCGCAATCCGCATGCGACGGGGCACGTGGCGGGTGGGTCGTCGACCGGATCCGGCGTCGCCGTGGCCACGGGCGTCGTTCCCTTTGCCGCGGGTGGCGATGGAGGCGGATCCATCCGCATTCCGGCTGGCCTCTGCGGCGTCTTCGGCATCAAACCGACGTGGGGACGAGTGAGCCGGAGCGGAGACATCTTCGGGGGAACGGTCGGACATCTCGGGCCCATCGCGTCCTCGACGCTCGACCTGGCGCACTTCCTCGAGATCGCGAGCGGCTTCGATCGCGAGGATTCACAGACGGAGCTCGCTCCGGCCCGCGCCGCCGGTTCGTTCGTGGCTGCCCTCGCGCGCGGCGTCCGTGGCTTGAGGATTGGAATCGACGCCTCCGAGTGGGCCGACGCCTCGGCCGACGTCGCCAACGCCGGACGCGCTGCGCTCCAGACCCTCGCAAACGAGGGCGCCATCCTGGTCGACGTCCATCTCGCGCTCGTGCGACACGCCGCGGCCGTCGGCTATCTCACGATCAGCCTCGAGGCCCTGGCATCGCAGGCGGATTCTGTTCGCGGCCTCCGCGCCGTTCAATGCCGATCTCGCGATCTCCCACGCGACCCTCGCGCGGGCGTCCGCCACCCAGTTCATGCACGCGCAGCGCGTCCGGAGCGCGCTGCGACGAGAGCTCGCGAACGTCCTCCGCGACGTCGACGTTCTCGCTCTCCCGACGACGGCGACGACCGCTCCGGCCGTGACGGACGCCGAGTTCGACGGAGGCTTTCTCGACGCGCGCGCCGTCGACGCCATGTGCCGCTTCAATTTCCTCGGGAACCTCACCGGGCTGCCCGCGTTGACCGCCCCGGTGGGCGTGGACCCCGCCGGGCTGCCGATCGGGCTCCAGTTCGTCGGAGACGCGTGGGACGAGGCGACCGTGCTGGCCGCAGGGGCTCATCTCGAGCGCCTCGGAGCCGCGAGCCCGAGGAGGCCACGGGCCAGCGAGTGATTGGGTCGCTCCATTGCGACGACGCAGACGGGAGCAACGGGCGCAGACAGGAGCAAACGGGAGCAAACGGGACAAAGCTCCCTCAGAATGGGCCATGAATCCATGGACTCTGCAAAAAGCCAACTTCGACATAGGCCGCAAGATGGCGGTCATGCCGCCCCACGTGGCGGGCGTGCATTTTGGAGAAAATGCGCGACACTGCGTGCCTTGCCGAGGTCGGGACCACAACCCGACGCGATCTGGAGGCCAATTTGACTATGTCGAAGCTAGCAAAGATATGCACCTGCCTTGGCGCGTTGGCGGTTCTTGCCGGTTGCGGTAGCAGCAGCAGCGGCGCCCAGAACGCGACGCCTTCGACCGACGCCGCCGTGGACGCGGGGCTCTTCCACATCGACCGCAGCGGATTGAAGGACGTCGGCACTACGGCCTCGCTCGACTACAGCAATCCGAACCTCTGGGTCTGTCGCCCGGGGATCGATTCGAATCCGTGTTACGGCGAGCACGGCGAGCTCGATGCAACCGAGCTTCTGCCGGACGGTGGCCGGCAAGTCCTGAAGCACCAGCGCGCCACGGACCCGAAGTTCGACTGCTTTTACGTGTACCCGACCGTCTATCTCACCGGGAACGGGAACCAGACGAACCTGTCGGACGACAGCTATGTCCTCGACGCGCTCATGGCTCAGGGCGCGCGGATGTCGGAGCTCTGCGAGGTCTATGCGCCGCTCTATCGTCAGGTCGAGATCATGCCGGGCTCGACCCCTCCGCCCGCGGCCCCCGCCGACGCAGCTCCGGCGGCCGGTGATGCCGCGGCGCCCGGCGGCATCTCGAGCCTCTTGAGCGGTCCCGCGGCCGAACTGGCTCTCGGCGATGTACGGAATGCGTTCAAGTACTACCTGGATCACTTCAATAGCGGCCGAAAGTTCGTGATCATGGGCCACTCGCAGGGCTCTGGTCTGCTCTGGGCCATGATGCAGCAGGATGTGGACACCGTGCCTGCCGTACGGGCGCAGATGATTTCCGCCGTGCTGCTGGGTGGTGGACTGACGGTCGCCGCCGGTCAGACGTTGGGAGGGACCTTCATGAACATTCCCACCTGCACCAGCCAAGGCGAAACGGGCTGCGTGGTGGCGTACTCGTCGTTCGACGTCCTGAGTCCGCCCGGATCGAACACGCTCTTTGGGATGGCCCCGAGCGGACAGCAAACCGATTGCACCGAACCCGGAGCGCTGGCCGGCGACGACGCAGGCGCGTACCAAGGGTCATATTTCCCGACCCACATCAACAACCCTCTCCTGGGTTCGTCGACTCCCACGCCAGACGCGGGCACCGCGTTCGTTCTTTATCGCGATGCGTTCAAAGGCCAGTGCGTCAACCAGAACGGCTTGAGCTATCTCCAGATCACCAACCTGGTGCAGCCCGGCGATCCACGGGGCAAACCGCCGTATCAAAGCACCAGCGCGGAGTCGCTCGGCTTCGGCTTGCATCTGGTCGACTGGAACCTGCCCATGCAAGAGCTGATCGAGATCGTCGGGCAGCAGGCCGCGAAGGCCGTACCCTGAACACGGCGCCGGGACGAAGGCCCCACGCGCAGATCTCCCGCTCACGTTTCTTCGTGTCCAAGCTCGGATTCTAAATCGGCGCGCGTGATTCTCGACGTCTCGGAGAACCGCCAGGACGCCGGAAGACGCCAGGGTCGCCAAGTAAACATGATTAAGTTCGAGCTCTACCTCGTGGTTCTCGAGCCTCGGAAGCTCCCCCTCTCGCCCTGGCGTCTTCTGGCGTCCTGGCGGTTTGATCCCTCCGAGGGTGATCGAGGATCGTGCTCGGTGACTAGATCAACCTACCGGCAGCTCGCGGGGAGCGAGACGTACGTCTTCCCGAGGTCGGTCAGCGAGCCATCGCTATTCATGAGCTGCGCGTTCGGGATCGGACTCGCACTAAACCACGAGTAGCGCGCGATATTCGCGCTTCCCTCGAGGTACGGGACGGCCGCTTGCATGTACGCGGTCTGATCGGCGACCGAGCTGCTCCCGCCGCACGAGAACTCGGTGAGCCATATGGGCTTGCCGAATTGCACGAAGCCCGCGAGGCCGCCGCCTGTGCTCGTGTTCCCCTCGATATAGGCCTTCAGCGAGGGCAGATCGCAATTGTACCAGTGCACGGCGATGTAATCGACCTCGCATCCCGAGCAGTCCGCGAGGAAGTCCTTCAGATAGGTATAGGGGTCCGTGATCGTCGACACCGTGCACTGCGACGAGTCGGACGCGCTGCCGCAGAAGTTGACGGCCGGCGAGACGAGCGGAATGCCCGCTGCCTTCGCGTGGGCCTCGATGTCGGGCCACGCCGCGGCGGCCTGCTGCGGCGACAGGTCGGACTGCGCCGAGAAGTTGGGCTCGTTGAAGCCGAGGACGTAGCGGGCGCCTGCCGGCAGCGCACTCTGGGCCGTGGAGCTGCCCCACACCATCGGCACGAACTCGATCGCGGGGTCGCCGCCGGAGCCGCTGATTGCCCAGTTGTACCACCACGAGACGCCCGGCGACGAAGCGGTCGGCGCGAGCGCGGACGACGGCGCCATGTTCGACGCGATGCCGCGCTTGCACCCCGTGGCGCCCGAGGCCGAGCCCGAGTCGGGCGAACCGATCCCGGCGTCGCTCCGCGCAGGAGCGCCCGCGTCGTTGGGAGCGGAGCCCCCGTCGCCCGAAACGGAGCCCGGGTCGTCCGCGTCGGTGCCGGAGTCCGAGGCGGAACCGGGCACAAGAGAGGCGTCGTCGTTGCCAACGGTCGATCCCCCGGGGCCGCCGCCGGGGCTGCCGCCGGTCGTCGCCCGCCCGCCGTCTTGCCTCGTCGTCGATCCTCCGTCGTCGCCCCCTCCGCACGCCGCCACAAGGACCAGGGCGAGCGTGCCGGCCACGGCGGGTGCGTCTTTCCTGCGCATGATCATGGGTCACACATGGGTCACACCAGCCGCCTTTCTCTGCGCACATTTCTCTCGAGGGCCGGTCTCCCCGACGACGCGCCTGGGGCCTCGCCACCGATGGCCGGCTCGTTACGGTAAGGTCCTTCGCGCCCGGCGTCCCTGTTCGCCGGCGGAGGGGGAGGGTCGGTCGGGCGAACCTTCTGCGTCTCCCGGACCGCGCTCCCGGTCACCGCCGCCCCGGCCGTCCCGCCCATGCAGAGCGCGAGCACGCCGGCGACCGCCGCAGACGGGCCGCGGATCTTCATCGATCGAGTCTACCAAGCGGTCACTCGATGCCGGCGCGTCCTTCGCCGGCCGCGATGGTCTCGACGGGCGAGACCCCGCTGCCGGCGATGCTTAATTCAGTTCGCCGTGCACTTGTACGGCGCCTGGCTCTGAAGGCCGCAGAACTTGAACATCGCGTTGAAGACGCACGTCTGAGCGATGCAGGGCTGGCCGTTCTGGCACTCCTCGTCCTGCTCGCAGAGCTGCGCCGCTGCCGTGAAGCCCGCCGGGACGCTGCACGAGCCCCCACTGGCGACGGCCTGACAGGTTGCGTTCCCGGTGAGCGTCTGCGTGTTGATCGCCCCGCAGCAGCTGTCGCCTGCCGGGCAGTCGCAGGAGTATCGGCAGTGAAACGGCGCCTCGTTGCTGTTGCACGTCGAGGTCGTGCCGGATACGCACCGTCCCGTCGGGTTCAAGGACACCGTGACGCAGCACGTATTGGACCGGACATCGCACGCCTGCGTGCCGTTGCATTCGGCCACGGTGTAGCTGCTGCAGTCGGCGCCCGTGCACACCCCGTTGAAGCACACCTGGCCTCCGCAAGAGCCGTTGTTCTGCCAGGTCCCGGTCGCGCTGCAGTTCTGCGGCTGCTGGCCGTTGCACTGCAGCTGGGTCGGCGAGCAGACGCCCTGGCACGTTGAGCCGACGCCCGTGCCGACGCATGTCTGATTCGTGCAGTTCGCGGGGTTCGCCCAGGCCCCCGTGGGGCCGCACGACTGCTGCGCCGCGGCGCTCGAGCACTCCGTTTGCCCGGGCGAGCAGACGCCCTGGCACGATGAGCCGATGCCCGTGCCGACGCAGGTCTGGTTGACGCAGTTGACGGGGGTCGCCCACGTCCCCGTGGGGCTGCACGACTGCAGCGCCGCGGTGCTCGAACACTCCGACTGCCCCGGAGCGCAAACCCCCTGGCACGAAGCGGTGCTCCCGGTCACAAGGCAGGTCTGGTTGGAGCACGTCTGGGGAGTGCCCCATGCGCCGGACGCGCTGCACGTCGATACGCCATTGTTCGTGCACTCGGTAGCGCCCGGCGTGCACACGCCCTGGCACGACGCGGTCGTCCCGTTCGCGACGCACGCCTGACCCGAACAGTTGACGGGCGGCTGCAGCGTGCCGGTGCCGTCGCAGGTCTGCACCGCCGCGTTGCCCGAACACTGCGAGGTGCCCGGCGTGCACGTCCCCGTGCACACGCCGCCGGAGCATGCCGAGTTGCTGCAGGCCACCGGGGATCCATAGGCGCCCGTCGCGCTGCACGTCTCGACGCCATTGCCGTTGCACAGCGTGGCCCCAGGGGCGCACGACCCCGTGCAGGAGCCGCCCACGCACGCCTGGTTCGAGCACGTCGACGGCGGGCCCCAGGTACCGGTGGTGCTGCACGTCGACACGCCGTTGACCGACCCGCCGTCCGCTCCCGATGCGCACTCGGTCGCCCCTGGCGAGCACACCCCCTGGCACGAAGCCGTGCCCACCGGTCCGCCGCACGCCTGGTTCGTGCAGGACGCCGCGGTCCCCCACGTGCCGGACGCCGTGCACGTCTGGAGGGCGGAGTTGCCCGAGCACTGCGTCTGGCCGGGCGCGCAGACACCCCCGCACGATGCGGTGACGCCCGTAACGAGACACGTCATGTTCGAGCACGTAGAGGGCGGCCCCCAGGTGCCGGCGGTCGTGCACGTCGATACGCCGTTGAGCGAGACGCCGTTCGCGTCGGTCGCGCACTCGGTCGCGCCCGGGGAGCACACGCCCTGGCACGCGCCCGAGTTGCCACTGGTGACGCACGCCTGATTGGTGCAACTGACCGGCGCTCCCAGGTTCCCCGTCGAGTCGCACGTCTGGAAGGCGGAGCTGCCGGCGCACTGCGTGGTTCCCGGGGCGCACGTGCCCTGGCACGACGCCGTGCCGTTGGTGACGACGCACGCGGAGCTGCCGCATGCGACCGCGGTGCCCCAGTTGCCGTTGCTGTCGCAGGTCTGCACGCCCTGGCCCGAGCACTGGGTCGAGCCCGGTACGCACTGCCCCACGCAGGCCCCTCCGACGCACGCCGAGTTCGCGCAAGGCGCGGGCGCTCCGAACGTCCCGGTGTTGTCGCAGGTCTCGATGCCGTTGTTCGAGCAGGTGGTCGCCGTGGGTGTGCACGAGCCCGTGCACGCCCCGTTCACGCACGCCTGGTTCGAGCACGAGACGGCGCTGCTCCATTGGCCGTTCGTCTCGCAGGTCTGGACGCCATTCCCCGAGCAGCTCGTCGTCCCCGGGGCGCACACGCCGCTGCAGGCTCCGTTCACGCACGCGAACGGGCATGCGCTCGTGGGCGTCCATGTTCCCGTGGCCGAGCAGGTCTGCACGGTGCTGGTCGAGCCACCGTCCGCGTCCGTCGCGCAGCTCGTCGCGTTCGGTGCGCACACGCCCTGGCACGACGCTCCCGCGCCCGTCCCGACGCAGGCCTGATTGCCGCAGTCGACGGGGCTTCCCCACTGGCCCGCCGTGCATGTCTGGAGCCCGTTGCCCGAGCACTGGGTGGCTCCCGCAACGCAGATGCCCGAGCACTGCGTGCCGGTGCAAGCGCCGCTGGGGCACGCCTGATCGGCGCCCCAGTTGCCGGTCGCATCGCAGGTCTGGAGGCTGGCCCCATCGCATTGAGGCGCACCCGGCGTGCACACGCCCTGACACGACGCCGTCCCGGACGTGACGACGCACGCTTGATTCGTGCAGACGACGGAGGTCCCCCAGTTGCCGCTCGCGTTGCACGTCTGAACGCCGTTGCCCGAGCACTGCGTGCTGTTCGGCGCGCAGACGCCGCTGCATCCGCCCGACACGCACGCCTGGTTGCCGCAGTCCATCGGCGTGCCCCACTGGCCCCCCGAGCACGCCTCGACGCCGTTGCCTACGCACTGGGTCGTCCCCGAAGAGCAGACAGGGCCCGCTTCCGGCGCGGCGTCCACAGTCGCGTCTCCGGTCGCGGCTTCGGGCAACGTGCCGACGGTCGCGTCGCCAGGCGACGCATCGACCGTCGCATCCTCGCCCGACGCATCGACGGTCGCGTCCTGGCCCGCGCTCATGGCGTCGGGCACCTCGGCATCGGCCACGGTCGCTTCCGGGGCTTCGGCCTCAGGCACGCCCGCGTCTCCCGGCTCCGACTCCGCATCCGAGGATGCGTCGGTACCTCCGCCGCTGCTGCTGGTGCTCCCCCCACTGCTGCCGCTGCCGCTGCTGCTCCCGGTCGCGGAGCCCGCCTCTCCAGCGGCATCCAAGTCGATCGTGTCGATCTTGACGCTCGGGCCGCCGCCACAGGCAGCCACGAGACTCCCCCCGAGCACACCCGCGAGGGCCAACCGAAGCCAGGGTCTAGAATCGATCATGAGACCTCTCGAGGGCACCTGGCCCATCCCGGGAAGGGGGAGTCGAGAGGAGCGTTTGAGTCACACTCGACGGCCGCTAACAGTACACCAGCCGGCGAACGTTACCCAATCGCATCCGCGGCCAAGTCTCGGGCTCCGCGCTCTCCGCGCGCAGGCAGGAGGCCCTCGTAAACGACGCGTCGCGTGATCGGCGCGCGGGTGCAGAACGGATCGAGCCCCGTCGCGGGCGTCCCACAGTCGCGTCAACTCATTGACATCATGATGAATGACGCAGGAGGCCAGGGTGAGAGGAGGCTTTCCGTGAACGCAGCGAGATCCGACGGAGTCGCCGCGCTCGGTTGCGCTCCGCTGGCATTCTCTTTCCCGCCGCAGGCGGCCCCGCACAGCGGGCCGAAGAGGGTGACCACGACGCAGGCGATGATGGCCTGACGGACGTGCGCGGGACCGGGCCAGTGCGGAGAAGTCACCCGTGGCCTCTCAGCATCCGATCCACCGGCTTGCTCAGCTGGGCAAGAATGAATTTCGGAGCGAGTCGACTCATAAGCTTCAGCGAGCGCGCTGGCCCCGGGCAAATCTCGAGCTCGTCTTTCCCCATCCCCTCAAGGAACCGCCGCACCATGTCCTCGACCTTCATGACGGGCACGCCTTTCAGATCGGGGGAATTCGGGTCGCCCAGAAGGTCGGTCGCGGTGGCCGGCGGGGCGAGCTCGAAGACCTCGACCTCCGTGCCTTTGAGCTGGGCCCGGAGCGACAGCGAGAACGAGTGCATTGCGGCTTTGGTCGCGCAGTAGATCGGATTGATCGGCAGCGGAACGAAGGCCAACCCCGATGACACGTTGACGATCGCGGCGCGCGGCCTCTTCTTGAGGTCCGGGAGAAAGAGCTTCGTCATCCGGACGGGGCCCTTGAAGTTGATGTCGATCTCTCGCGTGAGATCGTCGAGGCTCGGCCCGTCGTCGTGGAGATTGATCGTCCGCATCTCGCCCGCGTTGTTCACGAGTACGTTCAAGTTCGGAAAGTGCGCGGCCACGTGCGCGTGCAGCGCCTCGATGTCCGCCACCTGGCTCACGTCGCTCTGGAGCGCGTGGAGCCCAGGGAGCTCCTTCTTCGCGCGATCGAGCGTGGCGGGGTCGCGTCCCGTCACGATCACCGTATTATTGCGCTTCAGAAACTCTCTGGCCATCTGGAGACCGATCCCGCGGGTCCCCCCTGTGATCAAGATCGTATTGCCCTCGAGGTTCATGTCGGGGAAGTTAGGCTGCGACGTCGCCCGTTGCCGTAGATTCCCTGACAAATCGTCGTCGATTCAGCGAGCACGTCGGTCCGGTCCCGCCACGCGCGATATCTTTGCCGGCATAAGAAAATGCTCCACATCGCCGTGGCTCGAAGCGTGCCCGCCATCGCCGCAGCAGCCGTCGCGGCGCTCACCCAAGGCTGCGGAGGTTCCTCCGCGAGCCGCGCTTCCGGAGCGAGCATGGACGCCACCGCGGGTCCCGGCGACGTGTCGTCGAGCGGTGCAGAAGAATCGGGCATGGCGGACAGTTCGTCCCCGGCGAGCTCCTCCGGCGGTCCTGGCGATGGTTCGTCCGAAGTCCCGCCGCCGGTCGATGCCGGGGCTTGCCCCAACCTCCCCCTGCTCCTCGACGGCGGGTGGCTGAACATCTCGCCGCCCGGCTCGAACTATGCGAGCACCTACAGCGGGATCAACGCCGTCGCGATCCGGCCGGACAACCCCGCGATCGTCTACGCAGGCGCCGACTCCAACGGCATGTTCCGGTCGACCGACTGCGGCGCAACCTGGACCCGCGTCAACACAGGGCAGAACGCCGCCGCGATGAGCACCGGTCGCCCGTGGAGCCTCGTCATCGACCCCATCACGCCGGACGTCATGTACACGGTGCAGGGATACGGCACTTCGGGTCTGTGGAAGTCGACCAACGCGGGAGTGGACTGGACCAACATCCTGACGCCCGAGATCAGCAATGCCTTCTACTCCGGCGGGCAGATCACCGGGATCGCGATGGACCCCGGCGATCACACGCACCTGGTCATCGAGTCCCATCAGGGTTCCGGCTGCAGCTACGATGCGGGCGTGGACGGCGGCGGCATCGGGACCTGCCTGGCGGAGAGCACCGACAGTGGCATGACCTGGACGCTGCTCGAGATCCCGCAGCCCTGGGCCGAGAACAGCTCCGTCGCCATGGTCAGCCGAAAGACCTGGCTCTGGGGCGGCTTCTTCGGCGGACTCTGGCAGACCACGGACGAAGGCGCGAACTGGACCGAGGTGCCCGTCAACGACGCCGGAAGCTCGCCGGGCCTCCCGAATGCCTATGCGGAGACGAACTACTACGAGCCCTACTCCTGGAAGGACTCGAGCGGGCGCTACTACCTGCCGACCAAGTCGTGGTTTCTCCCCGGCGGCGTGATCCGGAGCGAGCCGAACGACACGAGCCGCTGGTCGGCCATCCCCGGGTCACCGCAAGCCCAGTTCCTCTACCCGACCTCGACTCAGCTCGTCATGAGCAGCGAGGCCGATCCGCACTACTACATCGCGTCGCAGAGCGACCCGACGAAATGGACGGCGCTGCCGGGTCCCGACGCAGGACTCAATAGCCAGGGCGGCCTCGGGGTCTACGAGGCGTACGACAGCTTCCACCACATCCTCTATTCGTCCTGTTTCAATAGCGGCCTCTGGGAGGAGTACGTGCCGTAGGCGAGACGCTCCGCGAGAAGTGAGCCGCAGAAACGCAGAGGGCGCAGAGGACTCTGATCTCTGCGTCCTCTCCGTCGATCTAAGGTCCAGGCTTCGGCGAGTGCCCCGCCATTCCGGCCGCGATCGCTTGCCGCGCCGTCTGCACGCGCGGCTCGGTCTCCCCCGCGGGATCGAGCTTCGCGGCCTCGTCGAGGCTCGCCTTGCAAGCCACCCAATCGCGCCGGCCGCAGCTCTCTTCCGCCATGGTCCGGTGGGCCTCGGCCAGCTCGTGGTCGGACGGCGGACGCCCGACGATTTCCGGCCCCTGCGTCAGCTTGACGAACAGGAGCATCGCGACGCAGGCCGCCGCGAGGAGGCCCACGGTCCTCCACGTTCTCCGGATCGGAACGACGGGAGCGATCTTCGGGGCCGCGAGCGCCAGAGCCTCCGCCCTCGCGAGCAGCTCGTCGGCGCTCCACTCCGTTTCTGGATCCGTCGCTCCCTGCCGTAGCTCCGCCCGCAGCGCGTCGTCGCTGAGGCCTTTGATGCGCTCGTCCTCTTCCTCGTCGAGTCGCTTCTCGACGTAGAGCCATCCGCGCGCGGGGTCGGGCTTGTCAGGAGCGCTCACGGAGTGTCCTCTTCGCTCTTCGTTCTCGTCCAATCTCTCAGAGTCTTCATCCGACGCTCCTCGCTCGCGTTCCATTCATCGAGGACGATCCGGCCGTGGTACTTGATGCGCTCGCACGTCGTGTCCCATAAAGTGGACAAAGATGACCCTCCCGATGTGTTCCGATCCCACCGCGCCGGCCGACCCTCGTCGCCGTAGGCACGGTCGTCGTCATCTCGTCGGGCTCCTCTTCGTGGTCGGAGCCGGTTCGCTCGCGGCGTGCTCGGGCGGCGGCGGCGTCTCCGCGGGCCCCGACGCGAGCGCCGAAGGGGGCAGTCCGACGCCCGAGGCCGGCGCGTACGTCTGGGGCTACCCGCTCGTCGTCACTCGCCGCACGCTTCAGACGTTCGCAGGGCTCATCGGCGTCAACCAGCTCTACAACCAGACGTCACCCTCGACCGCCTCCACGCGTCTCGTCGTCTCCCCCAACGTCGACACGCTCTACTCGGTGGCCGTCCTCGACCTGCGATCGGAGCCCGTGGTCCTCACCGTCCCCGACGTGACCAATCGCTACTGGACCTACCAGCTCATCGACGCGTGGACGAACTCTTTCTCTTACATCGGCACGCGCGCCACGGCCGGAAAGGGCGGCACTTTCGTGATCACCCCCCCCGGTTGGACGGGCGCGGTCCCGCCCGGAGCGAAGTCCATCGCCTCGCCCACTCCCGTGGCGTTCCTGCTCGGGCGCTATCTCTTCCAGAACGCAGCCGATGTGGCCAATGTCGTCGCGCTCACTCGGACGCTCGTGCCCCTGCACTTGGCCCTCGGCAGCGCCGCGCCGGCGACGCCGTCGCCGCTGGGCGCAGCGCCGGGCACCCCGCAGCAGGTCGGCAGTACCGGCGGCGACTTCTACGACGAACTGGGCGACGCGCTCGCCCTCGATGGTCCCGGGTCGTCCTACGACACGGCCGCGTTGGCGGGCTTCGCGTCGCTAGGCATCGGCCCCGGCTTGCACCCGTTTGCGAAGGCCGAGGCGGCCGGCGACACCGCGACGACGGCCGCCTTGTCCGCCGGGGTCAGCGCTGGGGGCTCCGAGAATCGCCGCCGAGGCGGCGAGTGGAGCGGGGCCCGGTCAGCCTTGGGTGGCGCGGCTCGACATTGGCGTGTACACGAGCGACGTTCTCTTGAGGGCGGTGATCGCCCAGGTCGCGTGGGGCGCGAACGTCCCGGACGAAGCCGTCTACGCGCTCTCCCAGAGCGACTCTGCGGGCGCGGGGTACGACGGCGCGAAGAGCTACGTCGTGCACTTCGCCCCCGGCCAGCTTCCGCCCTACGGCCCCTTGGGCTTCTGGTCCATCACGATGTATGGGCCCGATCACTTCTTCGTGGCCAACTCGGCCAACATCTACGCGGTGGGCAACCGAACCCAGGGCCTCGCGCTGAACGCGGACGGGTCGCTCGACATCTACGTCCAGGCCACCGCGCCCGCGGGGCAGCAGGCCAACTGGCTGCCGTCGCCGGCGAGCGGTGCGTTCGAGATGATCCTGCGGATCTACCTGCCGTCGACGGCGGTGACCGGAGGAACGTACACGTATCCGACGGTGACAGCGGCTCCCTGATTCCCCGGCTCGCTCTCCGAGTTCATCAGGGGGTCGCGCGCGACAGCGTCTCTCGCGGTGACGCCGAGAGACGCTGAACACGGTGTCCTCGCTTCTACGGCGTGACGGACGTCACCGCCGAGCGGCCGATCTCGAAGCCCGCACGGTCACGGGCCACGACCACGAACGAACCGAGCGGTTCGCCGACTTGAACCGTATAAGCTCGAAGCCAAGGCGCTCATCACGCGCGTGGAGAATCCTGACGACAACCGCGTGCAATGGCGGTACTCGAGGCGCGCGTGCTTGCCCGAGGGATTCAGCGATCCACGTCCGCGTTGCGGCCCGAACGGAGAGCGACTACCCACCGAGCCAGCGGTGCTCTACTTCGTCGTTCTCGCGCTCGCAACGCTCTCCGCCTTTGCCGCCGGGTACGCCGTGGCGACGCTCCGCAAGCGCCCGACGGCGCCGGAGCCGTCGCTCCCGATCGAGACCGTCGATGGCGAAGCGAGCCCCAAAGCGGAGCCCGCTCGCGTGACGTTCACCCCGCTCGCCTCCGAGGGAATGGCGGAGTGGGGTCTCGCCATGAAGGCGGTGGGCGAGCGGATGCGGCACGCCGGGGTGCAGCTCGTCGTGTTCGTGCACGGCTCGTTCGTGGGCGACGACCCGCTCGCCGTCGCGAGGGTCGTCGAGGAAGCGGCGCCGGCCTTCCCGGACATCGCGCGGGCTCTGCGCGGATTCACGCGGACGCAGATTTCGCGCTTGCTGGGCGACCTCTCGAACTTCTCCACGGATTACATCGAGACCTTCGCGGCAGCGACCGGGATCGACGCGATCGATCACACCTGGTCGGGCGAGAACCATCATGCCGCGCGCGTGCAGGGGGCCGTGAGGCTGGCGCGGGCGATGGTCCTTCACGGAGGCGGCGCGCTACGCAGGGGCGATCGCCCGCTCTTGATCGGACACAGTCACGGCGGGCAGCTCTTTGCGATCCTGAGCCAGCTTCTCTCTCGTGCGCACGGCTACGACGAGCTCGTGAAGGCGGCCGGTGCGCGCGGAGAAGACGTGGGCGCCCTCGAGGAGCACCTCGCGCTTCTGCGCGGATGCCCCATCGACGTGCTGACGTTCGGGACGCCGCCGCGCTACGGCTGGGCGCGCGGCGCGAACTTTCGACTGCTCCATGTCGTCGACCACCGCGGGGAGACGTCGAGGCCCCTGTCGTGGCGCGGCCTGCTGCACACGCGGCGGGGCGACTACGTGCACCAGCTCGGCTTGCCGGGCTTCGACTTGCCCGCACCGGTCGCGAGAGACCGCGCGATCAATGCACGCCTGGACCGCGTGCTGGGCGTCGGCACCGATCTGGCCACATGGCTGTCGCACATCAAGCGAGGGCTGCGCGTCTCGCCGCACGGCCACACCGTGCTGGTCGACTACGGCGACGAGGCCCGTACCCTCCCGAACCTGTGGGCGACGGGACTCGGGCATGCCGCGTACACCCGTCGAGATGCGATGCTCTTCCACGCGACCCTCCTGGCGGACCGCTTCTATCCGCCGCCCGCGCCCTGGACGTCGACGCGCTGGACGGACCGAATGCGCTGGCTCCCGGGCGTTCGAGGGCGTCGGGACGCGCGGCTGGAGTGAGACGAAAGGCGGCTCGCGAACTCGACGAATCCCTTCAGGATGTCTCACGAGGTCCCGTGGCTCGCGAGCCAAAAGCGACAGTCTCTGTCGCGGTCGTCGCCAATGTGGCCGCGGCATGTCGCCCGACCCACGCGCGCGGTACGACAAGCTAGAGGGTGAATGTCGCCTTGCTCGAACGCTCTGGCGACGCTGCTACCCGATCCATGTCGCGCTTCGCACGCGTGCGGAGCGACATGCCAACGCGAGCATGTCGCTCCGGATCCCCGCCAGGCGCGACATTCCAACCCACGCATGTCGCTCCGGATCCGCACGAGGCGCGACGTTCCAACCGTTGCATGTCGCTCGACGAGCTCGTGAAAGGCGACATGCCGGCGCGAATGGGTCGCCTCACGAACGTGCGCAGTGCGACGTGCATCGAGGACAATGTCGCTCCACCCGGTCGCCCCAAGCGACATGGGGAGCGGAACATGTCGCCGGACCCAATCGTCTGGAGCGACAGGAGCGACCCGGCACTTGTAGGACCCATGTCTCATGGAGCGACATTGTCGACCGCATAGGTCGCCTCACTCGACCCGGGAGCGCGACATGGACATGCATGCATGTCGCTTCACCGAGGATAGTGAGGCGACATTCACTCGTGTGTTGGATGCTTCAGGCGAGCCGGGGCCTCTTCCACCATGGCCGCATGGATCGCAGCGAAGTGTGATCGCCTCCCCTCTCTTACTCGGCGGAGTCGTCGAGGTGTCCCTCCCAGAGACCGCGTGGGATTGCCCCGGACTCGAGCTCGCGTTTCGCCGAAATGTACCCCGCCTCGAAGAGGGCCTCGTAGGCCCTCCAGTCGAGCACCCGATACCTCCCTAGGTCCGGCGCCAAATAGAGTGCGGGTGGATGTCTCTCGAGAGACAGCGCAGTCGTGCGCTGACTGCCGACGAGCGTTGCGTGCACGAGGACATCGAACAGCCAGGGACCCGCGGTCGAAAATGGTTTGTACTTGCGCAGGAGATCGAGCAGCCGCTTGCGCGGACCGACCGCAGCGGCCCCTTTGTTGCGCTGGTAGGGAAAGACGTCCACGGCGATGACGGGGCCGTGACAGAACTCGGCCATGACGTCGATCGGCAGATTGTTGATGAGCCCCCCGTCGACCAAGAGCTGCTTGAGCAGTTGGTGGGGTGGGAAGAGACCCGGGATGGAGCAGCTCGCTCGGATCGCGCCTCGAAGCGAGCCGCTGTCGAGAACTTCGCTGCTGGCGCTCGATATGTTCGTCGAGACGCAGAAGAAGCGGGTCCACAGATCGGCGATGTCGATGCCTTCGAAGAACTCCTCCATCACGTGGTCCAGCTTCTTCCCAGCGAGGAGCGCAGTGACGGGGATCGTCGGGTCGTAGAGCGCGAAGCGGGAGGCGAAGAGCTTCCTCACCTGCTCCATCATCGTGTCGGCGGACCATCCGCGCGCATGACCGCCGGCGAAGATGGCGCCCATGCTGGTGCCCCCGACGATGTCGATCGGGACGTGGGCTTCCTCGAGAGCCTTGAAGACACCGACGTGGGCAATCCCGAGAGCGCCTCCGCCCCCGAGGACGACCCCCACCGGCCAATCGAGCAGCCAGCGAGCAAGCCTTTCGGCGTCCTGCGGGTCCCCGCTCCGGACGTGATGAAGGCGCGACACGCCGGGGAGCCGGGCGTAGGGCGCTGCGCCGCGCGGGAGGGATTCGGAGCGCGGGTGCACGATAGCCAGTTCGAGATGACAAGTACGCTCGCCGAGCCTCGCGTTTCGCCACCATGCGAGCCCTCCATCGAGGGGTCGGAGCTCCCGTTGCTCCGCGAGGACCATGATGCGGTCGGCCTGTCGCAGGCAGAAGTCCAGCCAGGAAGCATCGAAGCGATCGCACTCCAGGATCGCGAGCTCGGATCGAGGCTCCCGGTCGGCGAGCCACTCCATAAAGCGCCCGTAGGCGATGTCCCCTCCGCGCTCCAGCGCTCCGTCCATGGCTCTGCGAGCGTCCTCGAGGGTCAACCGGGTCGCGGTGCGGGACCCCGCGAGGGCGTCGGCGAGCTGATCGCGCGTGCGCTGCACGTCTGCCCCGCCGGCAGTCAGCACCGCAACGCTGCGCGGGAGGCGGTCCGCCGTGCGGGGGAGCACTCCAGCCTCGTCGCCGGCTACGCTGCCCGGTCACTTCCGATCGTACCCGTTCAGGGGGTGGATTGAGCGTGTGCGCCGGGTCGTGGGAATTGGTCGTGCATGACGAACACCACGAATCAAGGCAATCTCGCCGAGGGCATCGAGCGTCTCGTGCGGGAGTACATCACCACGATCCATATGACGGCGAAGGCGGCGGTTGAGCGAGCCTTTGCAGCCGGCATGGACGGCGGCGCCGCCGCGAGCGCGAAGCCGCGGCGCCGATCGGCGGCGCAGGCGACGCCAACGCGCACGGGCAAGCGCCGGGCGTCCGACGAGATTGGGACGCTGAGCGAGCGTCTCTATGAGGCAGTGAGCCGGGCGCCCGGCGAGACGATGACGGTGCTCGCGCCGGTTGTCGGGAGGACGGCGCGCGAGCTGCATCGGCCGATGACGCTGCTCAAGCGCGCCGGAAGGGTCCGCAGCGCGGGGACGCGGCATGCGACGCGCTACTTTCCGATGGTACGCGAGGCGCAGCGCCCCTCGGTCTAGGCGGCGACGACGTCGGGGGCGAAGAGCGACGGGCGTGGGCCGCGCCCCCTGCAGCAGGCCGTGAGGAACGCGAGGACATTCTTGTCCTGCTTTCGCGCCGTGTGCGCGACGGTCATCACGCGCTCGGCGAAGAGATTGCCCCTGTCGCTCTGCGCACCGTAGGAGCGCTTGCGCCAGAGCACGAAGGCACGGATCTCCCTTTCGGCGTGATTATTCGTGGGCTCGACGTCGTCGTGCGTGACGAACGTCCAGAGCGCCTGCTTGTGCTCCAGGATGTCGGCGCACGACCCCGAGAGGCCGTCGATGCCGGCGGCGACGCCGCGGGCGAGCACGGCCTCCACCTTCGGGCCGAGAGCCGCCATCCATGCGAGGAACGTCGCGCGCGGGAGCTTGCCGTCGCGGTAGTCGTGCCAGTACTCGAAGAGGATCCCCGTGTAGTCGAGCAACTCGTGGCCCATCGCCGCGGCGGGACCGGCGCGCTCGGAGAAGGAGACGAATTTCCTCAGCAGGTGGGCCCAGCAGATCTGGCGGTGATCCATCGCCCAGAAGTTGAGCGCCTTGGCGCGATCGCTCACGAGGATCCCACGAAGCGAACCGTAGAGCGGCTGAAGCGTCGCCTTGCTGCTGTCAGCGAGGATCTTGAACACCGTCGCCGCCTTCGTCGCGATCGTCCAGAGCGCGCGCGTCGCGCCGGCCTGCAGCCAGCTCGTGCCGTCCGTGTGCTTGACCGCGCCCGCGCTCACGCGCCTCCAGGCGTCTTCGACGGCAGGCGCGATCGCGTCGCTGACCCGCGCCTCGACCGCGCTCAGAGCGCCCAGCGAGATGCGGACCCCGAGCAGCTCCCAGAGCAGCACGACGGTCTTGCGACGGCTGACGTGGTAAACGCCCGTGAGGAACGCGATCATCGCCATCAGGCGCGGGCCGAAGGGCGACGCTGGGATCTTTGCCGCGTCGTACGTGGCACGGGTCTTGTGCCTGCACTTGGGGCACGCGACCTCGTGGCAGCGCCACTCCTTGGTGTGCGGCTTGATCGGTGGCATCTCGACCTGCTGGTACCGATGTGCCTCGGGATCGCGCACCTGCGGTAGCTCGTCGGCGCAGCCCTCACAATGCGACGGGAACACGTCGACGACCTCGTCGACCTGGTCGGGCGGTAGCAGCGTGCGGCGCGAGCCGCCATGCCCCGGCTGCCCCCCGCGCTTGCGCCCCCCCTGCTTGTCCTTGCCCTGACCCGACGACCCGCGCGTACCCGGCGGATCGCTCGACGGAGGCATGTGCGAGTTACGCGAGTTGCGGCCGAGCCGCTCCATCAGCTCGGCCACCTGCTTCGTGAGCGCCGCCACCTGCGCGGTCAACGTTGCCACCTGGCCCTCGAGCTGGGCGATCTGCGCGTCCTTCCGAACGACGTCTGCTTCGAGCTCGGAGATCCGCGCGTCCTTCCGCGCGCCCTCCGCCTCCAGCTCCGCGATTCGCTCGTCGCGCCAATCCGCCGCCACGGCGCCGTAATCGCCCATCCGCGATCGAATGGAAAGGGCGAAATGAAAAGATGGAACGATCTGGACCACTTACGAGGGGCCTGAACGGTTACTTCCGATCTTGCCAAAGGACGCAGCCTAGGGTCGGCAACTCAGCAGCGCTCAGCCCGTGGAGCGCGCTTCGCCGGCTTGCGCCGCGAGCGATGGCGGAGCAGGTTGGTCGAATCGGCCACCGCCCATGCATCTGTTCTTCGATCTCGACGGAACTCTGACGGACTCGAAGCTGGGCATCGTCGCGAGCATGCGCCACGCGCTGCGCGCCGTGAGCGTCGAGGCCCCTCCGGACGACGACCTCGCGCGCCTCATCGGGCCGCCGACCTACGACGCATTCGCGCAGCTCCTCGGCACGACGGATCGCCTCAAGCTCGAGCGAGCCGTGCAGGCGTATCGCGACCGCTACGCGACCGTCGGAATGTTCGAGAGCCGCGTGTACCCCGGCGTGGCCGACGGGCTCGACACACTCCACGCCGCCGGCCTCGGGCTCTGTGTAGTCACGTCGAAACCCCACGTGTACGCACGGAGGATCATCGAGCATTTCGGCCTGCGCGGCTTCTTTCGCGAGGTCTATGGCTCGGAGTTGAGCGGCTTGGGCGGCGACAAGGGAGTGCTCATCGCCCACGTCCTGGTCGCCGAAGGTGCGTTGGCGCACGAAACGTGGATGATAGGAGACCGCTCATACGATGTCGTCGGCGCAAAGAAGAACGGTCTGCGGGCGGCCGGCGTTCTCTGGGGCTACGGCACGCGCGACGAACTCGTCGACGCCAGGGCCGACGTTCTTTACGCCTCGATGCCCGATCTCGTCCGGTCCTTCACCTCTCTGCCTGCATGAGGGCGCGGCTGGTGACCCCGCGCATCGGCGCCCCACGCTTAGAGCCCATCCCGGTAGGCCGGTAGTTCCATGTGTTCCATGAAGGTCCATCTGCGACCGATCGTTGCCACGAACTTTTCCATCCGCGCGTGCTCAGGCGAGTTGGCGTGGCATGGGACTGGTAGAGCGTGGGGATGGGTGGCGGATTCCGGACGTGCTTTGGTCGCAGATCGAGCCGTTGATTCCGTCGGGCAAGCCGCATCCGCTGGGATGCCATAACCCGCGGGTGCGCGATCGCGATGCGATGACGGCGATCTTGTTCGTACTGCGCACGGGCTGCCAATGGAATGCGCTGAACGCCACGGGCATCTGCTCCAGCTCCTCGGCGCATCGGCGCTTCGTGGAATGGACCGAGGCCGGTGTGTTCGAGCAGGCTTGGGTGGCGGCTCTGGCCGACTACGACGAGTTTGTCGGAGTAGACTGGCGCTGGTTGTCGATGGACGGGGCGATGACCAAGGCGCCGCTCGGGGGAAAAAAAAACGGGGCCGAATCCGACCGACCGCGCCAAGGGTGGCACCAAGCGCAGCTTGCTGACCGAGGCCAACGGCGTCCCCCTCGCCATCGTCGTCGCCGGGGCGAACCGCAACGACTTCAAGCTGGCGCGTGAGACCCTCGAAAGCATCGTCATCGCACGTCCCAAGCCGACCCGCGACGAGCCCCAGGGGCTCTGCCTCGACAAAGGCTACGACTACGATGAGGTGCGTGAGTTGGCCGACGCCTTTCGCTTCACCGCGCACATCCGACGTCGTGGCGAAGAGGCCCGAGCCGCCAAGAAGACCGGCGGCTTCAAGGCGCGTCGCTGGGTGGTCGAACGCACGCACAGCTGGATGAACCGATTCCGAAGGATCCTCATCCGCTGGGAGAAGCGTCCCGACACCTATCTCGCCATGCTCCATCTCGCTTGCGCCCTCATCACCTGGAAAGCGTGCGGTCTACTGGGATAGGTTCTTAGGCAGTAGGGCAGTACGGTACGTTTACCCCGACCGTAACCTGAGAGCTGAGAGTGAGCGCGAGCTATCCCATCCAGGTGGCCGCCACGGGTTGCGGCTCGCGCAGCGACGATGCGTGGTCGCGCGCGAATTCTTCGATCGAACGAGGCGCGTGGCCAGTGACCGCGGCGACGTCGCCCCCTGTCACCGCCAGCGCGGTCTGACCAGTTCGCAGCGTCGAGTAGTAGCCCGCGATCCGGTCCACAGGAGCGGGCGGATAGCCCGCCGCACGCGCCTCCTCGCGATAGCGATCGGTCGACAGCACGCGCAGCGGAATCTGCGTGCCGCTGCCGCGCGAGAGCCGCCCCGCGACCTCGGCATACGTGAGCAGCTCCGGGCCGGCCGCGGTGTACACGTGGCCTGCGTGCCCCGGCTGCGTCAGGGCGTCGGCTTCGACCTCGGCGATGTCACGGACATCGACGAGGTTCACGCGCACCGCTTCGTCGACGAGCGGCATCACCAGCGCTCTGGCGCGCGCGATGCTCGGCGCCCAGCTCAGCAGGTTCTGCATGAACTGCGTCGGCCGGACGACGACGCTCGGGACGCCCCTCTTCGCAAGATACCCTTCGACCCGCCCATGCGATGAGCCGACGCCAGTCGCCTCCGGATCGGCACCAACGGCCGAGTGCTTCACGATGAGCGAGGCGCCCGCGCTGATGGCTGCATCGATGAACTGGATCTCGAGCTCCGCTTGCGAGGGTCCCTCGGGAGTGAGGACGAAGGCTCGGTCGGCGCCGCGCAGCGCATCGCGATAGCTCTCCGGTCGCGCGAGAATCGCCGGGCGCGACCTCGACCCCGAGCTGCTCGAGCGGGGCCGCCCGGCGCCGTTCCCGGACGATGGCTCGCACCGGATGCCCCGCCCTGCGCAAGGCTCGGGCGAGCTGCAGACCCACCGTGCCCGTCGCACCTGTGAGGAGAATCATGGGCCCACCGGGGATGCGATGACCGCGCCAGGGCCATGCGGTCCCCCGGGCCCCCGGGCGGGAAGAGGTGACCCGCGCTCGACCAAGGTCGTCTAGCCCGGCCGGCCGGGGGGCGGTTCGGCCGAGATTTCTTGGTCCCGTCCACGCACCCGCTCGGCGCGTGCCGGCTTGCTCGGGCCGTAGGCGTGGCCTCCGAACCCGTGGCGCATCATCGCGATCGCCCGATCCGATTCGTTGTCCGCTTCTCGCGACTCCAAGAGCTGCATGACGGACTGCGCGATGACGGGGACGGGCACCTCCATGCGCATCGCGTCGGCGACGCGCCAGTTTACCTCGCCCGTGTCATCGACGTACGACGAGACAGGCTCGAATCCGCGGTCTTCGCGATACGCCGCCGCCATCAGGTCAATGAGCCACGATCGGATGACCGAGCCGTTCCGCCAGCACTGAAGGATCGCTTCGAGGTCGAGCTTGTCCTTGTGGTGCGAGAGCATGGTGACGCCCTCGCCAATGGCTTCGAGCATGCCGTACTCGATGCCATTGTGGACGAGCTTCGTGAAGTGGCCCGCGCCTGGCGGCCCGGCATACGTATAGCCCCCCTCCACGCTCAGCCGCCGGAGGATCGGTTCCAGTAGCCGCACGGCAGCGTGCTCGCCGCCGGCCATGAAGCACGCGCCATTGCGGGCGCCGATCAGCCCTCCGCTCGTCCCAAGATCGACGAAGTGGATCCCGAGCGGCTGGACCTTCTTGAAGCGGTTGATCGAGTCGCCCCAGTATGAGTTTCCTCCGTCCGCGATGATGTCTCCGGGCGCCAGGTGAGGAGTGAGCTCGTCGATGAGCTGATCGACCGCTTCGCCCGATGGGATGTAGAGAAAGATCTTCCGCGGACGGCGCAGCTGCCCGGCGAGGGCCGCGAGGGAGCCCGCTGGCGCGACGCCAGCCGTGAGGAGACTCTGCGGAACGCCGCCGAGCGTGAAGCCGACGACGCCGAGTCCCTTCTCAATCGCCTGCAGCGCGAGGTTGCCCCCCATGCGTCCCAACCCGACAATTCCGAGTTCTTCTTGAGATGTTGTGTTTTCTGGTTCCATAACATCCGTGCAGGCGAACGACGTACCGGAGCCGACCTCGTCCCTGAAGCCAGAAACCTCGCGTCCGCGGTTCTCGGCGAAGGCGCGCGTCATCGTCGGTGCCGAGGGCAACATCGGCGCTCATGCGTGCAGCTCGCCCGTAACGCGGGCACCGAGGTCACCGCCGTCGGACCGTCGAAGGACCTCGACGCCGTCCGCTCGCCTCGCCCGGGTCGAGTCCTCGATCTCAGCCAGCGGCCCCGCGAGCGAAGTGGGGCACCGCGCCGACCGCACTCGCGGCGACGCGGCTCTCAGTGGGTCAGCAGGCCAACGAGGATCCTGAAGCTTTCGACGAAGCCAATCAGTCCAACATAGCTGATGACCCGAACCCAACGGCGCTCGCTGTCGAGGCCGCCGAACGCCGTGAAGGGCGCAAACGCGATGAATTCGCGCCGCCAGAAGCCTGCGACCGCGAGGACGCCCGGGAGGCTCAGGTACTGCAGAACTCTGTGCCGCATCATTCGATGTTGAATCTATGCCCCGAACCTGTTCGTTGCAACCCGCGTAGCTCGCTCGCTTCTCTTCGCGGCCCCCCAACGTGCGAGCGAATTCAGATCGAATTCAGATGCCATTTCCCCGTCTGTTGGTACCTATGCCCGGGTGCCCCTCGAAAACGGCACTTCCTCGATCCAGGAGGTCTCGCATGTCCGGATGGACGGCAATCTGCGCGCTCGCCTTTCTAGCGACGGGCGCGTGCTCCAGGGACCGGCAATCTCGAACTCACGTACAAGGATATCAACGTCTTTCCATAATGGTCATATGATGCCACGGAGTCCGAATCGGACGTGCAATCCGTGGCCCCCGGAGGTGAACGTTGTCGATCAAGAGCGCCCCTCTTGATGGCTTACCGCGGCTCATGGCCTCCGCAGAACGACCTGAACCCCTCCACGGGCTCCGACTCGACGCATCCTCCACGCCGGACTTCCCCAATGGTTCTGGCCCGCTGCGTGCGGCCCATGGCCAGGCGTCGACGCGTGGCTACGTTGATGAGTATCCATGGACCAGCCAAGTCGTCGCCTGTTTCCGCGTTGGCCGTCGTTCGGTGTGCTGCTGCTCGCCGCGGCGTACCTCACTGTGCGCTGGGACTCGATCCCCGCCCGGTGGGTCATCCACTGGGGCCTACGGGGGGAGCCCAACGGGTGGGCGACGAGGACGTTGCCCGGCGTCTACGGCCTCCTCGCGTTGCCCGTGGTCTTCATCGCCATCAACGAAGCCATGGCGGCGATCCGGGGGGGCCGTAACGCGGTCGGCGCCGAATCGTCGATGCGCTTGGCGACGCTCGACTTCGTTCGCATCGTCACGTTCGGCCTCACCGTCATGACGGCCCTGTTCGCGGTCGATCTGCCACTCGGTCCGAGCATGCCGTTGCCGGCGCTCGTTGCCCTCGCGGTCGCGCCGGTGCTCGTCTCCCTGGTTGCGGGCGGGACCCGCCTTGCGGCGGCGCTCCGAAGTGCCCGTGAAGGTGCGCAGCGCAGCAAGGTCGAGGGCTATCACGCGCTCTACTACGCGAATGGTAGCGACCGCCGACTGTGGGTGCCCAAGTTGAATGGCATGGGCTGGACGATCAACTTCTCGCATCCGCTGGCGTGGCCGATGTTCGTGCTTCTTCTGGCCTTGCCAATCGCGGCGATCGTCTTGTCGGCGAACGCGCGGTGAGGCGAAAGCGCCGGCTGCGCTTGCATTCGAACCGTGTCGTCGAGTCCCAATAAGCCATCGACTGAGCCCGAATCGGCCGGTTGAAGAGCGCTCCCCGCGTGTCTGGCACCACAATTGAATAGCTACGCCGTGCGCCTGGGTCGGGCTGGGAGAGCCGCCCGAGCGAAGCGGGAGGACTGGATGAGAGAACTGCCTTTGCCAGCGGCGGGCTCGCGGTTGGCGAGGGCGGCTACGTCCACGCTCGGCGGACTGCTGGGCGGGTTCGCCGGGGCGGCCCTGGTCATCGGTGTCACCGAGGTCCTCAAGGGAATGCTGGCCGTCGTCGCCAGTCAGGACACCTGGGTTCTCATCGTAGTACCTCTGCTCGGGTTGGCCCTGACGACTCTGGTGCTCTACGGACTTGGTCTGAGCAGCGAAGAAGAGCCGTCGTCGTCGGCGGCGCAGCGCCCGCGGTGGGCGCGCTTGTGGCGAACCTTTCCTCCCGACGTCAAGCGCTCGGACATCACAGCCGACATCGTGACCTTCGCGGGTGAAGAGGAGCGCTTCCCGTGGCGCTTGATGCCCATTCGCGTGCTGGCGTTCGCCGCCACGGTCGGTCTTGGCGCGCCGATGGGAACCGAGGCGCCTGCGGCATATCTCGGAGTCGCCGTCGGATCGGCCCTCGGCGACCGCGGGCGCCGGTGGCGCCGGCTTCTCCGGCCAGCGGCCGTGGGGGGTGGCGCGGCCGGCGTGGCCGCGCTCATGGGAATCCCCCTGGTGGGCACCGCGTACGTTCTCGAGCTGGGTCGACGGCACGACGCCCCGCTCACGGCCGAGCGGGTCACGGCGGCGCTGGTGGGCGGAGTCATCGGGTGGCTCATGAACATCGCTCTCGGGGTGGACCTGATCCGCCTGGTCGTGCCCAAAGAACCGCCGCACACGCTCCCTCAAGCGGTGATCACGGCGTTGCTCATCGGAGCGCTCGCCGGGTCGATCACGTCGCTCACGGGAGCCGCCATCTATCGAGCGAAAGCGTGGCAGGCCAAACCCGTCGTCCGGCTCGCGCTCGGCGGACTCGCCCTGGCCTGCGCGGCGGTGACCCTCGCGATCCTCGCGGCTCCGCAGGCGGCCGTGGGCCCGGGCGGCGGGTCGATCGTCTGGGTGGAGAACGCGAGTCCCGCCGCGTTCACGGTGCTAGCCGTGGCTCTGCTCCGCGCGGTGGCCACCACGTCGGCCGCGGCGGCCGGCGGATGCGGGGGTCTGTTCGTGCCGTTTCTGGCGGTCGGGGATCTCGGGGGACGGGTGTTCGCAGCAGGTCTCGGCGTGCCGGGTGATCTCGCCGGTTCGGCCGGCGCAGCGAGCGGCATCGCCGGCGGCTATGGCCTTCCGTTCACCGCCATTGCGCTGGTCCTCGGCCAGGGCGGTCCCCGCCTCGCGACGCTGACCTGCCTGGCGACGGTGGGCGTGGCCACGTTCGCCGGTCCGGGTGCGCGGTGGTTGCTGATTCGCCTTCGCGCCCTCGGGAGCGCGCTGGTCGAAAAGAGGGCTCACGCGCCGATCGAGAAGAGGGCTCACTAGAGGCACGTTCAGGGCGGGCATCCGGTGTTCACGTTGCATTGGCAGCCCGTGTCCACGTTGCAGCAATTGCTCCACTGGCAATTGCTCATGCAGATTTCGACGCCGTCTCCCCCGGGTGGGGCGTTGCACGTCCTGAGGCATCCGGTGCTGCTTGTTCCAGGGTAGTTGCATGCCGGGGCGGTCGTGTCCGTCGGGTTGCAATAGACCTGCGTGCTGACGCACGACGCGCCGCACGCGTTATAGCCGCTGCTGCAAGAGACGCTGCACGCACCCGCGCTGCACGCGCTCGCCCCGTTGGACACCGTCGAGCATACATTGCCGCACGCGCCGCAGTTGTTGGCGTCGCTCTGCTCGTTGACGCACGCGCCGCCGCAGCAGGTCGTGCCCGTCGCGCATGCCTTGCCGCACACACCGCAGTTGCTGTCATTCGTCTGTTCGTCGACGCACGCTCCGCTGCACAGCGAAAAGCCGCTGTTGCAGGCGCAGGCTCCCCACTGGCAGCTGCTGCCGCAGGTCTGTGTTCCGTTGGTGTCGCAGCTCTGCGTGGCATTGGGCGCGCACGGCCCCTGGCTCGAGCACGCGGACCACGCCGACCAGGTGCCGTCCTCGCACGTTCGCGTCTGGGTACCGCAGTCGCCGCACGACTGAGACGAGGCGCCGCTGCACGAGCACGAACCGCTCTGACACGAGGAGCCGCTCGGGCAGGCGTTGCCACACGCGCCGCAGTTGCTGCTATCGGTCTTCTCGTTGACGCAGGCGCCGTTGCACGACGAAAAGCCGCTGTTGCAGCTGCACGTCCCCCACTGGCAGGTGCTGCTGCTGCAGGTCTCCGTTCCGTTCGTGTCGCAGCTCTGCGTGGCGCTTGGCGCGCACGCGCCTTGGTTCGAGCACGCCGACCACGCCGACCAGGTGCCGCCGGTGCACGTGCGCGTCTCGGTCCCGCAATTGCCGCACCCTTGCGAGGATGCGCCACTGCACGCGCAGGAACCGCTCTGGCATGAAGAGCCGCTAGGGCAAACGTTGTTGCAGGCGCCGCAGTTGCTGTTGTCGGTCTGCTCGTTGACGCACGCGCCGCCGCACGCGGCGTACCCGCTGTTGCAGGAGAAGGTGCACGCGCTCGACTTGCACGCGGCCTGCGCGTGCGACACGTTCGAGCTGCAAGCCTGGCCGCAGGCGCTGCAGTTGTTTGCGTCGCTCGTCGTGTCGACGCAGCTCGAGCCGCAGAGCGTCGTCTGGCTTGTCGAGCAGTTCGCCACGCACTGGTACGTTCCGCCGACGTTGGCGCAGAGCGGGGCGGCCCCCGAGCAGACGTTGCCGCAGGCGCCGCACGCGGTGGCCTGCGTCAGGCTCGTCTCGCAACCATCGCTCGGATCGCCGTTGCAGTCGCCATAGCCGGAGGTGCACGACGACGACGGGATCGTGCACGCGCCGGCGGCGCACGTCGCGGGGCCGCTCACGTGGGGCAGGTCGGTGCAATCGCGTCCGCAGGCGCCGCAGCTGGCGGGCTGCGAGAGGTCCGTCGTGCATCCGGCCCCGGCGCCCGAGCAATCGGCGTAGCCGGGCGCGCATGTGTACGTGCACTTGCCCGCGGCGCATGCCGTCCCGGTGCTGCCGACGTGCGCCAGCGCGGTGCAGTCGTTGCCACACGTGCCGCACGTTGCAGGGGCACCCGGCAACGCGCAGGTGCCGGGCGCGCCGCACGTCAGCAAGTCGCTCGCGCAGGCGCACGCACCCCACTGGCAACTGCTCCCGCACGTCTGCGTGCCGCCCGTGCCGCAGCTCTGCGTCGCGTCGGGCTGGCACACGCCCTCGCCCTCGCACGCGGACCACGCCGACCAGGTCCCCTCGGAGCACGTGCGCATCTGGGTGCCGCAGAGACCGCACGACTGACTCATCGGGCCGGCGCACGACGTACCCACCGCCGACATCCCCCCGGAGGGCTCGGACATCGGCGTCGTCATCGGCGACCAGGCGCCGCACTCGGGCACCGACTCGGTCTTGGCCGTGCATGCCGTCGTGACCACCAGCGTCGCCCCCTGCGCCGCCGCACTGGAGCAAGCCCCGGCCGGCAGCTTGATCTGCGACCCGCTGACCGTCCAGTCGGTCCCCTCGTCGAACACCACCCAGCACGCCGTGGGGCCGCACACCCCTGCGGACCCGGAAGGGAATTGCAGCGCGACGTTGATCGTCGCCGCGCTCGCCCCCGCCGGCAGCGATGCCATGCAGGTGGCCATGTCGACCGGAGTCGCCATGGCCGACGCGAAGCATCCCTGCACATCGAAACAGCCGCTCGCCACCGACGCGTCGGCCCCGGCTGTGCCCGCGTCGCCTGCACTCGGGGCGTACGTCGGCAACGACGACGCCGGCACGGTCGCGGCGACGCACGCGCCCTGCGCGCACGTCTGCCCATCGGGGCACGTCGAGCCCACCCCCCCGTCGGCCTCGGTCTGCGCGGTCCCCACGCAGAGATAGTTGAGCGCGAGCTGTAGCTCTCCGACATGGTCGTCGGGGATCGGTGTCACTGCGTCGCGCTCGACGCGCGCTTGACCGCTCTTGTATGCCACGGCTTGAATCGAGACGGGCGCCGCGTTTCCGGTCGATTTGACCTCGAACGTCGACGGAATCAGCAGGGCCCCCGCGCCCACGCTACGGTCGACGTGCAGGAGCGATTGCCCCTGCTGCGTCACCTGAAGCGTCACGTGGTCGATGTCCTTAGGAATCGACATGTCGCTCTCGAGCACGATCGCCAGGCCCCCGCTGTCGCCGAGCGATGGCACGGGCTCGCCGCATCCGACGAGACCTGCGAGCGCCGCGGCGAGGGCGACCGCGGCCTGCGGGATCCCGGGCCAGCGAAGCCTCCGGAGTGTGCGGAGCGACAACTTTACTGAGATCCGACCCACGGCCCGCTGTAACCCGCGTTCGTCGTTGTAGCCATAGTCAATTGTCACGCGCGAGCTCGCGCCGCGACGCTACGGCGAATAGATTTTTCTACTCCGGGCCCTGTCCCAGAAATGTCCGTGCCATCAACGTGCCCCGATCACATGTGATTGCGCATCGGCCGACCACGATTTCTGCTACAGCCAGCGATTCGCCGACTCGCTCTCGAGCCGTCCACTTGGTGGATCGAGAGAGACCGGGTCTGCGACCTGCCACGCGCCGACGATATCCATGGGCCGCCATCGGGTAGAAACAACTACGCAATACGCATTGCGCCACGCGCGACGCGCGAATGGGCGCTGCGACTGTTGCGTAGTGGCGTTTCGCACCCTAGAGTCCGGCGCGCATGCGTCGTCTCCGCCCCTCGCGCTCCCTCGCCGGGCGGGCGATCGTGGTTTTGGTCGTCTCCTTGCTCGTCGAGCTGAGCGCGTGCAGTCAGGAGAAAAAGACCCCGGGCCAGCTCGTGGTCGCGATCGACACGGACATGGCGCTGCCCGATCAGATCGACACGATCGAGATCCAGGTTACGGCCGACGGAGCGACGCTCCTCGACTACCCGATGCCCGTTGGCACAGGAGTCGACGCGCAGCCGATCCCCGCCACGTTGACGCTCGTCGCCGGCGACTCGTCGGCCACCGCGACGATCCGTGTGCTGGGCTGGAGGAACGGCGCGCCCCGCACGCTGCGGCAGGTCACCACCACGGTGCCGACCGACCGTCTCGCGACGCTTCGTATGCCGGTGCAGTGGCTGTGCGATGGGACGGCGATGCCGATGTCCGACGCCGACGGGGGGATCGGGTACGAGTCGACGTGTGGGGCCGGCGAGACGTGCCAGGCCGGGAGCTGCGTGACCGCGAAGGTCGACCCATCGACCTTGCCGACGTATCAGGCCCAAAGCGTCTTCGGAGGTTCCGTGGCCCCTTCGGGCAAGGGAACGAGCGCCGGGACTTGCTTCGATACGATCTCTTGCCTGGTCTCGGGAACCCTGGAGGCCCCGGACAATCAATGCACGGTCGACATGCCTTCCGGTGGCGCTGGCGTGAACGTGGGCCTCCGGGTGGCGAACGACGGCATTTGCGACACGACCGGCACGACGTGCTTCGTCCCACTCGACGGCGACAACGCCGAGGGCTGGACCGAGCAAGCCGGGCGCATCGCGCTACCCCCTGCCGTCTGCACCAAGCTGCAGGCGGGGCTCATCGCCGGCGTGGTCGTGAGCACGACGTGTCCGTCGAAGACCAACGCCGACCCTCCCTGCGGCCCCTGGTCGAGCGTCACGCCGCCGGCCGACGCGGGCGCGGGCGCGGGCTCCGATGGGGCCCCGCTCCCCGTACCGACCACGCCGACGCTCGTCACTCAGGCCACGCCGGAGGGTGGGGCGACCGTGGCCTGTTGCCCGCTGATGGCGGACGGCAGCAGGCTTTACACGTGCCTTTGCGACGGCTCCTCGCAGCCGCAGATCGTCGCGGTCGACCCGTCGAGCGGCGCCACCACGAGCATCGGCCGGCTCTCGCCCCAGGCGCAACGCACGCAGTACGCGGCGGTCGTCGGCGGCCAGGACCTCTACTGGGTGGACCGAGCACCGGGCGGCGACGCCGGCTTCAGCTGCCCGGTCTACGCGACGTCCACCACCAACGGGACTACGGGGGCGCCGCTCGCCACGGTGAGCGCAGATGTTTACCTCGACGGGACGGTGCTTCTGGCGGATGCCACGAACCTCTACGCCCTCGCGGACAGCGTGAGCGGCCTCCCGGCCACCGCCGCGCCCGTTCAGCTCCTGCGCATCGCGCGCGATACGGGGGCGGTTACGCCGCTCGACACCGGGGGCGCCGAGCCGGTCTTCCAGTTCACGCAGGACGCCAACGCGGCCTATGTCGCCGTCGATACCGACGCGACGCAAAGCGCGGGCGTGGAAAGGGTCTCACGGGTCGTGCAATTCCCCAAAAACGGCGGCCCTTCGGCGACGATCGTACAGAACACGCTGACCACCTCCGATCCCCATCACGGTGGGACGATCGGGCTGGAGGACGACGGGACGTCGCTTTTTTCGCTCTACGAAGCGGCGCCCGCCGCCGACGGCACCGTGGATACGCAAGTCCTCAAGCTGGGGCTGTCGGGCGCGCCCTCGACGATGGTCTACGACGAAGTGCTCGACCCGACGATTGCCCAGCTTCGGCTCCTCGGAGCCGTCAACGGCGCGGTCCTCATCGTGCGCAACATCACGCCCCAAGCCGATGGCGGCGCCTCCTCGACGGAGAGCTCGGTCCTCGTGATCCCCGCCAGCGGCGGCGCTCCGAGGATTGTGGCGAGTTTCCTGCGAGATGCACCGATCTTCGAGGTGCAGGCGCCGACCTTCACGGGCGATGTCTTCTGGCTGAACCAGGGCGGACGGGTGTTCCGGCTGCCCGCGGCGGCGCTTCGGTGAGGGCATGACCACCTCCAGATCCAGGCTGCGCCGGTCCTTCGCTGCGAGCTTGCTCGTCGTGCTCCTTGCCGACTCCGCGGCGCTCGCGCAGCCGCCCGCGCCGCCGACCCCCCCGGCCGCGCTGAGTGACGCGCTGACGGGCCAGGCCAAGGACGACTACGAGTCCGGCCGCATCTTGTTCGACAATGGCGACAACGCCGGCGCGCTGGTCAAGTTCCAGCATGCCTTCGACCTCTCGTCCGATTCGCGGCTGCTCTGGGACATGGGAGCGTGCGAGAAGAACCTGCGTCACTACGTGCACGTCCTGCGGCTCGTCGAGCGTTATCTGCACGACGGGCAGACGTCGATCACCGAGGCGCAGCGCGCCGAAGCCGCCGCGGTCGTTCGCACGGTCCGCTCGCTCGTCAGCTCGGTTCGGCTCATCGTCAACGAGGCCGGGGCCTCGGTGTTCGTCGACGACGAGCCGGTCGGAACGACGCCGCTGATGGAGGGCGTGCTCGTCGACCTTGGCGAGCGGCGCATTCGGGTGAGCAAGCCCGGCTTCAAAGAGCAGATCATCACGCAGCACGTGGCCGGCGCATCGGATCTGACGGTCAGCGTCGTGCTCGAGCGCGAGGTGCCGACGGGAAGGCTCGTCGTCTCGACCGATGCGGCCGGCGCCATCTCCGTCGACGGCGCGCCGGCCGGTGTCGGCCGCTGGGAGGGCCCGGTCTCGGCCGGGAGCCATGCGATTCGCGTCACCGCGCCGGGCATGGTTGCTTACTCCGCGGACGTGGCAGTCAAGGACGGCGAAACGCGAGGCCTGGACATCAGCCTCCAACGCCAGTCCGGCGGGATCTCGCCCGCGTGGTGGATCGGGGGCAGCCTTCTGGCGGCGGCGGGGCTCGGAGTCGGCGGGTACTTCCTGTTTCGACCTTCCTCGCAGACGACGGGGCCGGCGACGCAGGGGACGATCAGCCCGGGCACGCTCACGATACTAACGGCTCGTTGAGCCCTCAGCCGGTCACTCGGAGCACCATCATGATCACTGTGGCGGAGTTGTTGATGGGCCGGGACAAGACCCATCCCACGGAGCTCACTACGGAGATACTTCGAAATCTCGGTGAGGTCGCCAAACGCGTGAACGCGGTCCGACACGTGCTGGGCCACCCGCTGCACGTCAACTCGGGCTGGCGCCCGGCATCGATCAACGCGGCGACGCCCTGGGCCGCGACGCACTCCAATCATCTGCGAGGACTCGCGGTCGACTTTCGCGACCACACCGGGACGCTGAGGCAATGGTGCTTGAATCACTTGCCATTGCTCGTGACTACGGGAATCTGGATGGAAGATTTTCGATGGACTCCGACCTGGGTTCACATGCAAGTCGTCGCGCCGGGATCCGGCCGGCGAATTTATCCGCCAAACGGCAAGGCCCCCCTCGCCGGGGGCAACTGGAGCGGCCAGTACGAGAGCCGATACAACGGCCGCCACCTCTCCTATCTGGCGGCGTGACGGGACCGCCGCGGTCGCTCGACACGGATGCCCATGAACCCGATGCGAGCCGCGCTGTTTGCAAGCCTGGCGTTCGCCGTGCTGGCCGCGTGCAGCAAGGCTGGATCCCTCGAGGCGACGGGCGCCCTGGAGATCGTTCTGGAGAGCGACATGTCGATGCCCAAGGACATCGACCGCATGCGTCTCGACGTGACGCAGAAAGGGCAATCGCTTCTGCACGTCGACCGCGAAGTGGGGCCCGGAGAGCTCTTGATCCCGGCCTCCTTCGAGGTGACGTCCAACGGCGATGGCGATCCCGTCACGATCCAGGGGGTCGCGTACAAGAACGGTCAGGTCCGCGTGGAGCGCGACGCCATCACGCCGATTCCTCAAGGGCACACCGGCGAGCTGCAGCTGGCACTCAATTATCTTTGCGTCGGCCAGGCCGAGACCGACGCGGACGGCGGCGTTGACTCGACGTGCCCCGACGGCCTGACGTGCGTGGAGGGCTCCTGCACGACCTCGACGGTGCCGCCCTCGGCGGTTCCGACGTACGAACCGGGCGCCGTCGGAGGAGCCAACGGCGGGCCGATGGGCGCGTCGGGGATCGACGCCGGTGCGAGCGGCTGCTTCGACGTGCAAGGGTGCTTCGCATCGGCCACGGCTGCGAGCGTGAACGGCGCGACTTGTACGGTGGCGCTCCCGCCGGGGGTAAGCCCGGCGAGCGTCAACATCGCGTTGCAGTTCCCCATCGGCGGCACGGGGGTGTGCGGCGTGGACGCGTGCTGGGTGGTGCTCACGGACTGGACCCCGAGCGCTACGCAGATCAAGCTCCCACCGGCGGCGTGCACGATGGTCACGGCCCAGGGCGCGACGCTGGTGGTCAGTACGGCCTGCGCGCGGCAGACCGACGAGATCCCCGACTGCGGCCCATGGTCTTCGGCCATGACGCCGACCGTGCAGCCCTCGCCGGTGGGGGTGTCGTGCGCGGGCCCGCCGAGCCAGTCGTGTGGCCTCTGCGGCACCGAGACGCGCGCCTGTACCGACGGGGCCTGGTCGGCGTGGTCCCCATGCACGGGACAGGGCGTTTGCCAGCCGGATGCGACGCAGGCCTGCGGCACGGGCGGGACGCAGACGTGCAGTGTCACGTGCCAGTGGGGATCGTGCGGTTGTGCGGGCAACCTGATCCCCTGCGGCGCGCCCGGGACCTGCGTGTCGCCGAGCGACGTTCACACGTGCGGGACGTGCAGCAACGACTGCGCGAGTCTGAGCCATGTCAGCGGCCCCGCGACGTGCAGCGGTGGCCGGTGCGCATTCCCCGCGTCGTCGTGCGCGTCGGGATTCGGCGATTGCAACGGTGACCCGGCCGACGGGTGCGAGGCGAGCCTCTCGACCAGCGACCATTGTGGCGCCTGCAGCAACGCGTGTTCCGGGGCCACCCCGGCGTGCTCGGCATCGGGGCTGTCGTCGCCCCAGTGCGTCTCGACGTGCACGGGGACCGTGTGTGGCGGCGCGTGCGTCGACACGGAGAGTGACAGCAGCCACTGCGGCGGCTGCGGGAACGCATGCAGTCTGGCTCACGGGACCGCTTCTTGCGTGGCGAGCGCCTGCGCCATCGCGTCATGCAGCGCCGGGTTCGCCGATTGCGACGGCATTGCCGCGAACGGTTGCGAGACGGACCTCTCGCAAGCGACCCACTGCGGCGGCTGCAACACGGCGGCGACGCCCACGGCCTGCGCTGGCGGGACCCCGGTCTGCTCCGTCTCCGGCACTGCGTATCAGTGCACCTCCGGGTGCTCCTCGAGCGCGCCGACGCTGTGCAGCGGCTCGACGTGCGTTGATACGACCAGTGACGCGAACAACTGCGGCGATTGCGGGATCGCGTGCTCGGGAGGCATGACCTGCCAGAGCGGCGCCTGCGCCTGCGCCAGCGGCTCTCACAATTGCGGGGGGACATGCGCGAACAACACGAACCCCAGCAACTGCGGGACAGCCTGCGGTTCGCCTTGTGCAACCCCTACCAACGGCTCGGCCACCTGCGACGGCACGTCGTGCGGGATCGCATGCAACACGAACTACACGAATTGCGCCGGCGCCTGCGTCGACGAACAGAACGATGACAACAACTGCGGTGGCTGCGGCACCGTATGCCAGAATGGCGCTTCGTGCGCGACGGGCCAGTGCACGTGTCCGGGTGGCGTGTGTCCGGTAGTCTTGGCGTCGGCTCAAAGCGGGCCGATCGCCATCGCGGTTGACCAAACCAACGTGTACTGGGTCAACTATGGCGATAGCTCGTATCCGGGCGCAGGCGAGTTATTGGGTGTGCCCATCAACGGCGGTACTCCGATCGTCCTCGCGTCGTCGACCTTTCTAGCGAATACGGTTGCCGTCGATGGAACGAACGTGTTTTACGCGGTCGACTTGGGTCCTTCCACGCCGGGTGCCATCATGCGCGTAGCGCCCGGTGGCGGGCCTCCGGTGACCCTCGCGTCGAACTACGAGCCCGAGGCCATCGTCGTGGGCAATTCGAGCGTGTATTGGACGGACGTCTCGGGGGCCATCTTGAAGGTTCCCACGGCAGGCGGAACGGTCACTACGCTCCACTCGGGGGGTGCGGACCTGGAAGGCATCGCCACGGACGGCACCAACGTATACTGGGCCGACGAGATCAGTGGAACGGCACTCTTCTCCATACCCGTCGGCGGAGGCACCGCAAAGGAACTCTTCGCGTGGATGAGGACGACGAACGTAACCGAGGCCGGCGGCGACATGGCAGTCGACGCCACCGGCCTTTACTGGGCCGGAGTCCCGCACGACTCGGAGCCCACCGCCTTGTTCGAGGTTCCCCTGGGGGGTGGATCGGCGGTCACCCTTGCCTCCGGATCATCCGTCGTCGCAACCGATGGAACGAACGTCTATTACTCTGACGGGACCAGCCTCTTGAAGCAGCCATCCGGCGGGGGCTCCGCCACGACGCTCGCCTCCGGGCAAGGGATCCTCGCTATCGCCGTCGACGCAACCAACGTCTACTGGGTGAACTACGGTTCGGGCGATCTCGACGGCACGATCATGAAAATGCCCAAGTGATATCGCACCCGCCTCACTGAAGCGGCATACGGAGCGGATTTCGATCCGTCGTCACCGACGCGGTCACGGTGGGTGGCGGAGGCGGCGGTGGCCGCGCAGCAGCCGTGGGGCGCACGTTTGCCGGCCCGACGAGCTTCGCCCCCGGTCCGGGCGACAGAGGAGCCAAGCTGATCGCCGGAGTTGCGAGCGCCGACGCGTCCATTGCCGAAACATGGGGAGCGACCGTCACGTCCTCGCGCGGCGGCGCCAGGGCAGCACCCTGCGCGGCTTTCTCTGTTGCCGGCGGAGCAGCTTCCGACTTGGATCCTCCCACGAAATGCACCGCGGCCGTCCCCGCCGAAGCGATCGCGATCGCGGCTGCGGCGACCCAACCCCATGGCGGTCCGCCGTGCGGCGCGGGGACGCTCGGGCCCGCCGACACGGGCTTTGCCGCCGTGGTCGTGGCGACCGGAGGCGCGGGCGTCGGGCGGGGCGCGCTCAAGCGGAGTCCCGTCTCGGCGGCCGTCAGGGTCGCGGGAGCCCTCGAGGTCCTCGCCGGAGGCCGCGACGCCGCGGGGTTCCCGCCCTCGAAGAGCGACGCGAGTTGCTCGTGCCTCGGAGGCTCGCCGAACAGCTCCTGATGCACGCTCTCGACGGCTTGCCGCATCGATGCGGCGTCCGGCCACCGCGCGGCCCGATCGAATTCCAGCGCCTGGGCGACGAGTCGAACGACGGGATCGGGAGCCTCGGGGGCGACTGCCGACAAGGACCTGGCGGGGGTCGTCGCCGCTTTCACGAGGAGCTGGGAGGGGTTGTTGGCCTCGTGAACGAGCTCACCCGAGATGAGCGTGAAGAGCGTGGCACCCAGCGCCCATACGTCGGTTTGTGGACCCACCTCGCTTACTTCGCCGAGCGCCTGCTCCGGCGCCATGAACGCGGGCGTTCCGAGCATCGCTCCCGTGCGCGTCGCCAGGTGGCTCGTCGTGGCGTCGCGCAGCCGCGCAATGCCGAAGTCGAGCACCTTGAGCCGCCCGTCGCGAACGAGAAAGAGGTTGGCGGGCTTGATGTCGCGATGAACGATCGCGCACTTGTGCGCGGCTTCGAGCACGTCGAGCGTCTGATGAGCGACGCCGAGCGCCGCCCACAAGGGCAGCCTTCGCCCCGCCCGGGTCCAGAGATCATCGACGCTGTCTCCTTCGAGGAGCTCCATGACCAGGAACGCCGCACCGTCCTCGGCCACGTCGTCGTCGAGCACGGCGACAGCGCCCGGATGGTTCACGGTGTTCGCGGCGTACCCCTCGCGCAGAAAGCGAGCCCGGATGTCGGCCTCGAGCGAGAGCTCCCGGTGGAGCATCTTGACCGCGAACCGTTTCTGATTTCGATGCGTCGCCGCGTAGACGACTGCCATTCCTCCGATTCCCAGGATGGAGTCGATGCGGTACTTGCCGCGCAGCGTGGTCCCCACGCGGCTCTCTGCGCGCTGATCGAGGTCGGAAGGGTTCACCGGATCGGGACTGGGTCTACCACAACACGTCGCTCGCCACGAGAGACCCGGGGACGCGAGGGTTTTCATCAGTGGATGATTCCTGCACGTGCCGGAGCCCTGACCTTCAATACGGACCTATCCGGCGCAGCACGACGAACGCGGGCGAATTAATGGTTAGACCGGGATCGGTGATCGCTTCCTTACGGTCGCCAGGAAAATCCGACTAGGATATGCTCGCGCGCGTGCAGCCGCGCCGGGCGCTCGCTCTGGGGTTCTTCGCCGCCCTTGTGTCCAACGCAGCGTCGGCCTGGGCCCAGAACGCCCGCGACACCGGCGACCAGGACATCGATACGGAGGGCTACGACGTTCGCAACGCGCCGCGCACGATGTTCATCGCGACGTCGTCGCTCGACGAGTATATCGGCACTCGCACGACGGGTGGGTACCGGCACGGCCCAGCCCCCTTTTCAGCTGCGGACGCTTCCATCAAAGAGATCGACTTGACCGTCACACCGGAATTCGCGGTCGGCCCGATGTCTCTACTGACGATCTACGCGGGGGCGACGGGAACCGCGAGCTCCGGCGTGAACGGAGGAACCCTGCTCGCGCGGGGGATCGACTTCGACGGCGGGGGATTCGTCGGCCTGATCTTCAGCCCGTGGGAGCGCGATATGACCCATCGGGAGCGTTGGTCCCTGAACGCACGCGTCGAACACGACTGGGGCGACTCGGTGCTCGTCGAGCGCGCGCTCGACTCCGTCAGCGTCGACCCGACGATGGTCAGCCTCATCAACGGCGCGTCGGCGATCGGCCCGGGTCTTGCCAGTGTCCTCGTTCCCTTTCAAGAGTGGCACGCTCGGGTCGATCTCGCCGGGGCCGACGTGGCAGCGCGCGATTGGTATCTCCAGGGGGCGGTGGGGATCGAGTTCATCCACCGCACCTACGCGCCCCTGTCGGTCGCGAACGCTCTCACGTCGACGACCACGTGGGCGGCTCCCCGTCTCGGCCTCGCGCTGGGCTGGCGCTGGGTGCAGCTCGAATATCAGCTCACCGTGAGCACGACGACGTTCGCGGTGGGTCAGACGGCGCAGCCCCCTTCGACGCTGATTCCTCGTACGGACAACCTCATCGGCCTCGATCTCATGTGGCCGGTCACGGCACACCTGCAGGCCGGCGTCGCAGGTTTCATCCACTTCGGGGTCCGGAACGACGGGCCTCTCGTGCAGGAAGAGACCGCGGGCTCGATCCTCGAAGGCGGGGGATCACTTCTCCTCCACCACGTCTTCTGATCCGCGCGCGCTCCCTTCGCCTGGCTCGGGTCGGCTTTCGTCGGGCAGGCTGAAGTGCCCCGTCTCGAGCAGGTGCTCGATGCGCGACCCCGGAAGATACTGTCCCGTCATCCGATGCCAGAGGACCTCGCCCAGGATCGGCTCTTGATCGGGCTCCCCGAAGTCGATCTTCGACGAGACGAAGGAATCCACCGTCGAGCAGCTCGAGTTCGTCTGGCTGATCGGCACCTTCGACGCCTTGGCGACGTAGGTCGAGTTGGGGTTCAGCGTGCCCTGGAACAGATCGCGCAGCGGCATGGCGTACGCGTCGAAGCGGTTCATGGGCGGCAGCCCGAGAATGAGCTCGAAGGTGCGGAAGAGCGACGGAAAGGCCGTGTGCACGTCGCTCGGCCTTCCGTCGGAGCGCGCCCAGGGACTCGCCATCACGCAGATCGTGCGGTGGTAGTCGACGTGGTCGACCCCCTGCTGGGGGTCGTCCTCCACGATGAAGATCGCCGTGCTGTTCCAGAAAGGTGAATGGCTGGCCATCTCCACGATCTTGCCCGTGGCTTCGTCGTTCTCGGCGATCATCGCCTCGGGCGTCGGCTCTCCGGCGGCAAGCCCATAGGTGTGGTCGCGCGGCAGCGAGATGTAGACGAAGTCCGGGGGCGTGCCCGCGTCGAACAAGTGGGTGCTCAGGTACTCGACCCGGTCCGTGTCGGTCTTCGTGAGGTCGAAGAAGCCGTATCCCGTATCGATGTGCGTGAGCACGTAGTCGTCGCCGTAGTGGCCGAAGAGGGCGACGACCTCGCCGTAGATCGTGAAACTACGCTGATTTTTGAGCAGATGAGTGAAGAAATTGCCGAACCCCGGCTCGCCCGGGGCGAGCCCCGACTCGCTGTCGAAGTCGAAGTTCGCGAGCGAATTGCCGTTCTCTTCGAGGTAGGCCCGTTCGACATAGTCGTTCACGAACGATGCGGTCAGCCAGGCGTGGCCCTGCATGGATACTTCGGAGTTTGCATAGAAGTTCTCGGAATAGGCGTATTGCTTCGCCAGATCGCGGATATTCGTCGTGATCGCGCACTGCCCAGCATCGCAGCCCGGGTACCCTGCGCGAATGGCGTCGATGGCATTTTCCGCGCCGGCATCGCCATGGAGCCCACCGAGAAGGAAGTCGAACGTCTTGTTCTCGCGAACGATGAGGAAGATGTGCTTGATCGGCGATTCGCCGCCAGGCCAGGGTACGGGGAAGAGGCCGGGGCACGATGGCGGGTCGCCGGCCTGCGGCGCCATGATGTCGCGGACGACCGCGGCCGTCCCGGCGTCGAGATCGAGTGGCATGTCGGCCACGTCGAGGGTGCCTTGCATGTACTGCCCGTTGAACTGGCTTACCGTGCAATACGACGGCTGCCAGACCGTGGGGGGCACGTAGTTGCCCTTGCCATTGGCCACGACCAGCTGGCCGCCGTCCGCCGTTATGCCCACCGCCGTAGGATAGAAGCCCACCGGAACTGAGCCGATCTGCGCGAAACTGGCGTCAGGCGCGACCGTCACGACCGACACGGCGTTGTCGGCCGAGCGGGCGACGTAGAGAAGCTGCGCGTTCTTGTCGAGGGCCAGGCCGCTCGGGCTCATGCCGGGGTACGGGATCTCGGGCTCGCCCAGGGCGACCGAGGTCAGGGGACCGCCGTCGGTGGGTATCCGCACGACCGCATCGTCGTTCGAGACCGAGACGAACACGCAGTGGCCCTCGGGCCACGCGAGCACCGCCTCCGGGTTCGAACCGGCGTCGACGGAGACCATCGCGTCCGGGTCGTCCGGGTCGACGACGACCACCGCGCCGTGGCGGAAACCGCTCACGTAGAGGCGATCGCCGCCGTCGCCGTCCGCGTTCGGCGATACGTCGGCGATCGCGTACGCCCCCTGGGCCCGCAGGCGCACCATGCGCCCCGGTCCTCCGTCGATCCGATTGACCTCGATGATGCTGGACGTCGGCGCCGTCTCGGTCGACATCGGTGGCGGCGGATCGAGGAAGCGGACGATCCACAGCCGCTTCTCGTCGGGCGACAACGTGATGCCCGCCGTGTAGCCCCCGACGTAGATGGCCCGGTCCGGCACCAACGTCCCGTTGTCAGGCGACACGTCGAACACGTAGACGTATCCAGAAACTCCGCTGGTGGCGTAAAGCTTCTTGCCGTCAGGGCTGATTGCTATCCCATACGAGGAGTCGTACGGGAGGCCGGCTTCCCCGCCGTCGATGCCTCGGTCCCCGACGTTGTTGCACCCCACCGGATTGCCGGCGTCCGTGTCAGGCAGCACCGGAAGGGGTGGAAGCAGGATGTCCTTGGGGGCCTGAAGCTCCTGATGGGTCGCTGTGTTCACCACGTGAATGCCGCGAAGGGCCGCAAATCCCTCCCTCGGATTGCACCGCACGGCGTAGCCGTCGTGATCCATGTCGACCACGTAAGCGACCGGCATGTGAGGGTGCATGACCAGGTTCACGGGAAAACCCATGCCGGCGTCGACCCGCGTGCCGATCGGCGTCGAGAGGCGCGCGCCGAGTAGCACCGTGGCCTCCGCGCCGGCGTCCACGACGGCGAAATCACCGTCAGGGCCGAAAACGACCCCGTTGCCGACCTTGGCGGTCGCGAATCCCGACGGGGTCCCGGCCTCGCACACGCCCTCGTCCCCGACTGTGGCGCCCTCGCAACCCGAGAAGAAGAGCTGCGCGACGAGCGCCAAGAGCGCGAGGCCGGCGGCAAAACCGAAAAGCCGCTTCACGCTCACGCGTCGACACTACTAATCACAAGCGTTAGCATCAAGTCGGTTTCGTGATTGAGGAAAGACGATGAGCACTCACGGGCCGCGGCCCGCTAGCGCGGCTCTTCGGGCCGCCGGCGCCGCGCTCTTGTCCCTGACGGTCACGACGGTCGCGGGGCCCGCGGCGGCGGACCCCGCCTTGCCGCCCTACCTGGGCAGCGGCTTCGCGCTCGACGCCTTCAACCCCGCGCCGGCGGGGGACCGTTTCCTGATCGTCCCCGACGCGGCGGCCGCCCAGGACGAAGCGACCAACGAGCTTAGCGCGCGCCTCCTTGCCGACCGCGCAATCGCCCCGCTCACGATTCAGTCCAGCGGCGGCACGTCTGCGTCGCAGGCGCTGAACCTCGACCTGGGGGTCGCCTTCGCCGTCGGCCACACCCTTGCCCTCAATGCAGATCTCCCGCTCGTCCTCAAGCAGCGCGTCTGGGTCGACAATTCGAACCCGAAGATACCTCCGTCGTCCCCGGTCACGTCGCCGTCGGGCGGCGACGCGGGCGACATGCGGTTGGGGCTCCGGGCCCCGCTCCCGATCGTGTGCGGCTGCTCGAGCGTGCAGATCGCCGGCGCGGCCGACCTCTGGGTCAAGAGCGGAGACCAGGAGACCCTCACCGGGGATGGCGCCGTCCGCTTCGACGTGAGGCTCAACGTGAGCGGAGCGTCGAGCGGCGAATGGGCGTTCGAGTATGCGGCCTCGACGGGCTTGTTCCTCGGGCCGACCCAGAGGTTCGGGGACGCCGAAACGGGCTTCGGAATGGGCAGCGGCATACCCGTCAAGGCAGCGGTCGGGTTGAGGCTCCCCGGCTGGAATCCGCGACGCGGGAACGCATTTCGGGCCGCCGTCGAATACGCCGAGACGTTCCCCTTCTCCACGGACGCCCTCGCGTCTCTCTCCTTCGCGCGCAAGAGCCCGGGCGAGATGATGTTCACCGGGTCGGAGACCCTCGGCACCTACGACGGGCACTTCACGCTCCGCGCCGGCGTCGGGGCCGGGCTGACCGCGGCGCCGGGGGTGCCGGAGGGGCGCGTGGTCCTGGGCATCGAATACACGACCGTCGCCAACAAGCACCACCGCTGATGCGAGTCGCCCCCGCCATCCATGGGCCGGCGTCGGCGTTCGTGGTCGCGCTCCTCGCTGCGAGCGCGCCTGCCGCGGCGGAAACCCGCGATCTGGAGGTCGATCCGGCGACCGATGCGACGATCTTCGTCGCGGGCGGAGCCGCGTGGATCGCCAGCGAGCTCCTTAAGCCTACTCTCGGCGCGAAGACCTGCCTCTGGTGCAACGTCGATGGCTTCGACCTCGACGTGCGCAACGCCCTCGTGTGGGGCAACACGTCGGTCGCCGACACCGCGAGCGGCGTGATCGCCTTCGGCGTCGCCCCCCTCACGGCGTTCGTCACTCTCGCCCTCGCGTCGAACCACGAAGGGGCGTATTGCAAGGACTTCTGGTCCGACGCGCTGATCGTCGGCGAAGCGACGGTCCTCGCGATGGACTTCAACCAGATCACGAAGTACGTCGCCCGGCGCGAGCGCCCGTTCGTGTATGAGCTATCGCCTTCGCAAAAGAGCAAGACGCCCGAGCCGGACGACAACAACCTCTCGTTTTTCTCGGGGCATACGACGGCCACGTTCGCGCTCGCCGCGGCCGCGGGTACGGTCGCGACGATGCGCGGGTACCGCTGGGCTCCGCTCACGTGGATCGCCGGCGGCGTGCTGGCGTTCGGCACCGGCTACCTGCGCATGGCGGCCGACAAGCACTGGTTCACGGACGTGGCGACCGGCATGGTCTTCGGAACCGCGTCCGGGATTCTCATCCCCTACGCGTTGCATCGGCCGAAGGCCGCCGGCGTCGACACGAGCCCCGCGATGTGGCTCTCACCCTGGCCGGGAGGCGCTTCGCTCACCGTGGTTTGGTAGGCACCGGCACGCACGAGGGGCTCTTGGGAACGCAGGAACACGGAATGGGAAGCGAGTTGGCCGGCTTGTCGAAGACGCCGCAAGCCTCCGCCTGGGTCGTGTCGCAGACCTTGGAGCCGGCCATCGAGGCGATTGGCTCCGATTCCACTCCGTTCCCGTCCCGACTGCGCACGCGTATCGCGACCGCGTGAACGCCGGCGTCCCGGATCGCGTCCCACTCGCCGGGCGCCGGGTGCCACAGGGTCACCCAGTCCATGCCGCCCGCATCTTGCTTCAGGGCGCGTGTGACGAAGCTTGTACCGCGATCGTCGATCGTATCGAAGAAATCGCAGCGCGAGTCGCTCAGCGGGCACGCGCGCACTTCGCGTCGCTCCGGCGTGTCATGGTTCGCGAGGTACACCCACGGCGCGTCGGTGATGCCGACGTCGCCCGGGCCGCCGTCCTTCCACTCGAAGCAGAAGCTGTGGTCGTCGGGCAGCCAACAGGTCGAGATCTCCGTCGGAGCCACCTTCGAACCAGTCGGCATGGGGAATCGACCCCGGCTCGGTCCCGCCGTGTCGTAGTGGAAAGTGGTCGCGTGATCCATCTGCGGAAAGTCGTGAATGGTCCCGACCGCCATGCTGTCCGCGAGCCAGCCGAGCCGCTCGACCAGGAGCTCGAGGGTCCGCGGACCGTAGACCATGGACGCCGCTTCGTAGCTCTGACGGGCCAATCCGTCGGTCACGACCGCGCAGCCACCTCCCGTTCCGACGTAATCGTACTCCGCCGGAGTCGTGACGTAGAGGATGTATCCGTTCGACAACCCCGAGATGACAGCGTGCATCGAGCCGGCCTCCGCGTGGAAGCGGCGCAAGACCTCGTCGTCCACGAGTTTCCCCGCCGAAATGGTCAGCTCGGCGGGAACGACCCCGATCAGGGTGTCGTCGATGCGCACGAGTCCCAGGGGCACCGTCTCCGGAAAGAAGAATCGGCCGCCGCCGAAGATGTTTTCGAGAAGGCCGCCCGGGGTCTCCTTGGGAAACTGGCAGGTCTCGTCTTCCGACGCGGTGGCTGCGGGGATCCCGCTCGTGCTGGTGGCCGGGTGATCGCACGCGCCGAAGGGCACGGATTGCCCGACCTCCGCCGTCGCGCACACGCGCTGGGGCGTTGGGGTCTCGTACGTCTTCGCGTTGGGCAGTCCTGCCTCCACGTAGCGCGCATCGATGACGGCCGAACACTTCGGTGCGTATCCTACGGACCCCATCAGGTCATCGATGCGGACCTTGAGCTTCGTCGCCACATCGAGGGCTTCCTCTTTGGTGCCCCGAGTCCACACCGGAGAGATGTCGCCTTCGTTCGTGTTCACGATGCCGGCGAGGGGATCGTGCGGCAGGGCTGGCAGGTTCGATCGGTCGACCGCGTTCCACTCTCGCTGCATGTCGTGCTCGAGGATGCGCGAGAGGGCCCCGTCGACGTCGGCTCCGAGCAGGGTATTCGTGTTCGGCAGTACGGTCGGGTGCATCGCGAAATAGACGAGCATCCCGATCGGCTTCTGGTTTGCTTTGTCCGCTCCCTGCTCCGCGAAGCGCACGACGTGCATGGCGGGATCGATTGCCTTTTCGACTTCGCACAACTCTGGGGGCGCATTGGGGGCCAGCGGGGCCCCGGCGCGGTGCGCACCGAGACTTCGATTCCAGGTGATTCCCCAGGTGCCGCGCCGGCTTCCGCCCGGGCCGCCAGCGGCTTCGCCGGAATCGTAGTGCCACGACTGCACCGTCGCCGGGCGGGCTGAGGCGAAGGCTTCGCGAACGCCCGTGGCAACCCGGTTCGCGAGGAAGTCGACCATGTTCTTGTCGAAGCCGGGCACGTGAGTGCTGAACGCTCCGTCGAACGAGTCGCCGTCGAAGTAGTGGGCAGGCCCCGCGTGCGTGTGCGTCGCGCTGAGGAAGATGCGGCTCGTCGGCAGGAGGTCCGAGACGCGCTCGGCGATCGAGCGCTGGAGGAGCGTGCTCGTCGCCGCGAGATCACACGGGATGACGGCGACGGGACCGGCGGTTCCGATCAGGACGAAGACGCGGCAGTAGATGCGCGACCAGACCCCGTTGGAGACCAGCGCGTCGGGTCCATGGCCGAACGTGGTCACCCCGGGCGGCGGCGTGATATCGACACGCGCGGTACCCACACGGAACTCACCCGCGGTGGCCGGCCCTAGCGGCGGCCGGACCGGCTCCCAGGCTCCGGGCATCTTCGGCGTGCACGCCGGTGCGAGCGCGACGCCGAGGACCAGCAGGGACATTCGCAACAGCGAGACGACGAGTGCGCGCGATGCCTTCATGGCGCACCGAGGCTGTAGCAGGACAGCATCAAGCCGAGGGCGCCGGCATATTCGATTCGAAACTCGTGGTCAGCGCCCGCGGTCGGGATGGTCCCGAGCAGGCGCCCCCCCAAGAAGAGAAAGAGCTCTTTCGTCGGCGACGCGTCCTCGTCCCAGACTTCGTTCGAGGCCGTCAGGCGGTAGTAGACGGCTTCGGAGGGCCCGGTCAAGACGCCGAATCGCGGACTATTCATGACGGCCATCGAGCCGACGCCTGCGAGCCCCTCGATCACGAATCCCCAGTGGCCTTCGAAGGGACGCGGCATGATCCCGTAACCCAAGGAGGCGAGAGCGCGCCATTGCGTGACCGTCTGGTCGAGGGTCGTCGCGACGCCCCCCTCAGCACCGAAATCGACCCCCGAGCTCGCCGGTCGGACCTGCACGGCGCCGGTCACGCCGAGGTTCGTGTAATCGTCCTTGGGCGCGGATCGCGCGAGGGACGTCGACAGGGTGGAGTCATAGTCGAACGGCAGGCACGACCAGCAGCACCCGACGAGGAGCATGGTCACGCGTGGCGGCAGACGGAGACTCACTCCCGAACCTGGCGTCGCCATCCGAGCGGAGCTTCGACGCCGCTACGCCTCATGTCAATAGTCTACATTCCACGTTCGTCTCCCCCTTTCGGGAGTAGCCCGCCCGGAAGGCCGCTGGCCCGTGACTCAGGCACGGAATCGATGCAGCCGCTCTCGCAATCGTTAAGTTGTAGGAGAGGAGGCGAGGCCGCCCATGAGGTCCACAATCTCGCTGCCATTGCTCGGAGCGTCGCTCGTGCTTTTCTCGAGTGTTGCCCTGGCTCAACCAGGGGAGGGTCCCTCGGACCAGGCCCCGGACACATCGCCGGCCGAAGAGCCACCCACGGCGCCGCCCGGACAGCCGCCCCCGGCGCCGCCCGGGGGCACGTCCCCGTCCGCGCCTGATGCGCAGACCACGGATGGGCAAGATGGGCAGTGGGTCTATACCGACGCGTACGGGTGGATTCTGGGTCCCGGCCGGATCGGTCGCCTCCGAGGTCGCCTCCGAGACGGACACCGAACCGTACGTGTACCTCTACGCGCCTTCCTTCGGCTGGTCGTGGTTCATCTCGCCGTGGGGGGGTGGGCCCTTCTTCGTGGGGCCCTGGGTCCACGCTCCCCGTCACTACTCCGGTAGCTACCGGCATTATGGCGGATATCCCTATTACCGTGGGCCGCGTACGGTGGGGCCTGGGCCGTTCACGCCGCGGCCGATCGGACCGCGGCAGGTCGCCCCGAGTTCCGTGGGCCCGCGCTACGTCGCCCCGCGGCCGGCGCCAACCTATGTCGGCCCGCGCTACGTCGCCCCGCACGCTGTGGCGCCAGGGAACTTCGGCTACGAGGGCCGGCCGTACGTGCCGCCCGCCCCTGCCGCTCCGCGGTACGTCGCTCCGCCCGCCTACCACGCGGCGCCGGTCATGGCGCCGCGCCCGGACTTCGGCGGACACATGGCGGCGCCCCCGGGTGGACACTTTGGCGGCGGCCCGCACCGCTGAACTTGCGAGGGCGCCGATCACTTCTGTGGCCCCTTTTCGTCATGAACGATTCCGCTCCCTTGCGGGCCGGCGACCCTCGCGGAGCGCATCGGCCAGCGATCCGGAAATCGCGCCTGGGCGCGGCTCGCCGGGCCCGCGAAACCATGAAACGATGCCTTTATGCTGAGGCCCTCTTTTGCCTCCTTCTCCCTGGCGGTTCTCGCGCTCGCATCCGCCGTCGCGTGCGGCGCCAGCAGGTCGTCCGTGGGGAGCGGCACGGACGGAGGCGCAGGTACGCACGGGACGACGGCGACTGGACCGGGCATCGACGCCGGTGCCGTCGGCGGCGTCGATGCGGCCGGCAATGGCGCTCCGGACGGCGCGAGCGGCGACGATAGCGGTACCGCCGTGGGCGGGCCCCCGTGGGCCGGAATCCTCGACCCCGCCCGCGCCATCGACTGGTCCGGGGCCGGCGTCGTGGGCGGCATCCCGACGCGCACGACCGTCTGCGCCACGCTGAATCCGGGCGCGACCGCCGCCCAGATCAACGCCGCCATCACCGCGTGTCCGAGCGGGCAGGTCGTGTCCCTCACGTCCGGCTCCTATCCGATCTCCGACGACGGCATCGTCATGAAGTCGGGCGTCACCCTCCGCGGCGCCGGCGCCGACAAGACGCTCCTCGTCTTTTCGAAGACGAACTACTGCTCCAACCTGAGCGCCGCGATCTGCTTCTCCGGTACGAACGACTGGTCCGGCGGGTCCAACACGCAGCCGGGGGCCGCCAATGCGGCCGACTGGACGGGTGGCTACGCCCAAGGCGCGACGCAGATCACGCTCTCGAACGTCGGCAGCACGGGGATCACCGTCGGACAGACCCTCTACCTCGACCAGGCGAACGACACGGCCGCCGGCGCGGACTTCTTCGTGTGCGACGAGACGATGGCGTCGTGCTCACTCGAGGGCGGCAATGGCGGCCGCGTCATCAACGGCGTGCTCCGGAGCCAGATCCAGATCGTGAAGGTCACGGCGGTCAGCGGCAGCACGTACACCATCACGCCGGGGCTCTACTCGCCCAACTGGCGGGCGAGCCAATCCCCCGGCGCGTGGTGGCCGACCACGCCCATTCAGAACGCCGGACTCGAGGACCTCTCGGTGGACGCGACCAACTCGGGCGGCCAGATGAACGTCGCCATCTACAACGCGAGCGACGTCTGGGTCCGGGGCGTCCGGCTCGTCCGCACCTGCACCTGCGAGCGCGATCTCGTCCAGTTCAACATGGCCGCCCACTGTACGGTGGCCGACAGCTACTTTTATGGCACGCAGGGCCAGTCGGTGAACTACGGCGTCGAGGCATACGGCGCGTCCGACAACCTGGTCGAGAACAACGTCTTCCAGCACGTCGTCGCGCCCATGGTCATCCAGCTGAGCCTCGGCTCGGTCTACGCGTACAACTACGCAATCAACGATACCTACGCCGACAGCCAGGGTATCCACTGGCTGCAAGGCGAGTTCATCCAGCACAACGCCGGTGTCGAGTTTCAGCTCTACGAAGGCAACGTCGGCCCCGGCTTCGGGGGCGACGTCTTCCACGGCAACCAGCTGATGAACAGCCTCTTCCGCAACTATTTCCTCGGGACCGATCCTGGGCGCCCCGATGACACGACTGCCGTTTCGCTCGAATCCTACATTCGTTACATGAACATCGTCGGCAACGTCCTCGGGACACCCGGACGACGACCACGTATCAGGCGACCGCCGGGCCCGGCGCGGACGGGACCGTCTTCAACCTCGGGGGCGGGAACACCGAGGCCGCCGTCACCGTGGCCGCGGACCCGATGGTCCTCTCGACGTTGCTGCGCTGGGGCAATTACGACACCGCGAGCGCGGCCGTGCGCTTCGAGTCCAGCGAAGTGCCGAGCGCGATCACCCCCTACGGCAGCGCCGTCCCGAAGACGCAGACGCTCCCCGCGTCGTTCTTCCTCGCCGCGAAGCCCGCACAGTGGCCCGCCGCGAGGGCGTGGCCCCCCATCGGCCCCGACGTCACCGGGGGCAACATCACCGGCCTGGGCGGCCACGCCAACACCATCCCCGCCGAGGACTGCTTCCTCGGCCCCATGGCCGGCCCCGCCGACGGCAGCGGCGACGTCCTCACGTTCAGCGCGAGCGCGTGCTACGGCACCCCGTGATCACGAACAGGAGAGAGAGCTGTTCTCTCGCCCTTCTCGCGACGGACGGGAATCGCGCTCGCTGATTTTAGCGGGCACCGCTCTACCGCGCGCAGCGGGTGTTCGCAGCCACGTTCGTATCGGCGCGCTCCTCGATCCACGTGTCGAGCGTGTCGCGTAAGTCGGCCGCGACGTCCAGACGCGAGTCCGCGAGGTCGTGATGCTCTTCGGGATCGTCGACGATATCGAAGAGCATCCACGCGTTGTGGCGTACGTCGACCACCAGCTTGTAGCGGCCCTTGACGATCGCGCGGAGCAAGTGACCGAAGTCGTAGAACTCACTGATGGTGTATTCCGGCGCGGGCGCGCGCGCGAATGCGTATCCGGCGAGGCTGCAGCCGTCTGGGTCGTCGAGCGCCTGACCGCCCGCGAGATCGAGCAAGGTGGGGCCAAGGTCGGCGATCGAGACCGGGACCGATACGCGCGACGGGGTGGCGCCGGGTACGTACAGGATGATGGGAATGCGAATCACTTCCTCGAAGAGTGAGACGCCGTGGTTCCCTCCGGCGTCGCCGTGATCGCCCAGGTTCTCGCCGTGATCGCCGAAGGCCGCGACGATCGTACTGTCGAGAAGGCCCCGGGCTGCGAGGTCGTCCATCACCACGCCCATCTGCGCGTCGGTGAACGCGACCTCGCCGTCGTAGCGCTCTCCCATCGATGGGCCGCTCGGATTCCCTGCGTGCTCGACGTAAGGCGCGTGGGGATCGGCGTAGTGCAGCATCATGAAGAAAGGCGACGGGACCGTAGCGAGCCATTCCTTCGCCGTGAAGGTGACCGCGGGGCCGGTGACCTTGTACACGTTGCCCCCCATCTCGAGGTGGTCCCACCCGCCGCCCAGGTGGAAGTCGGGCCACTCGCCCCCGACGAGTCGGGCGAAAGTCGTATATCCGCTATGGCGTAAGCCAAATACGACCGTATCTTGATCCGGATCGGCAATGCGATTGCGGTCTTTGAGGATGCGGCCGTTGAATCGCCCGCGCAGCAGCGCCATGAGAGCATGCGGAGTGCGGGGCGCCGTCGTGCGAGCCTGGTCGAACACGACGGACTTCGCGGCGAGCGCGTCGAGGTTCGGCGTCAGGTCCCGGTGCAGTCCCAGCGTGCCGAGGCGATCGGCCCGTAGCGTGTCGATGAACAGGAGCAAGACGTTCGGGTGCGGGTGGTCGGCGCGCCACGCCGCCACGCGGTCGTCAGGGGGGAGCACGCGCGGCGCGGGTCGCGGCCGCGTCTTCATGTCCCCGCGGAGGCAGTTGTCGTCGCGTCCGTTGTCCTCCACCTCGATCCTCGACGGGTTGACGGCCGCGTCGTCATCATCGCAGTCTCCCCCCCCGAGCCATGACGAGTAGCCGTCGCCGTCGCGGTCGAGCAGAGCCTCGATGCCTTCGTGGAAGTGCAGGAGCTCGGTGCCGAAGAACGCGACCGGGGCGCGCGCGCGGACGGGACTACCCGTGAAGGGCAAGAGCATCGAGCTCACCGCGAGCAGAGCCCCGAGGGTCAAGGCGACTGACCGGATCGGCAACGAGGCACCGAGCCCGGCGAGCCCCAGAATGACCACGACGAACACGGCGACGCTCATCGGACGATGAATCTCCGGATACAGGCCCGAGTAGAGCTGGGCGTTCGCATAGTGGATGGCAAAGGCGATCGCGCTGGCCGCGCCCGCGACGCCGACGAGCCGGGTCCTCGACGTACTCCTCTCGTAGACCTTCCGAACGAGCCCCGTGACGCGAAACGTGGCAACCGCCACGAGCGCGGGGAAGAGCACATACCCGGTCACCCGGACGGACCCGAGCGCGCGCTCGACGACGTGGTGCATCGGGAATACGGCCGCCGCGAGCCCGAGACTCGCCACGAGGGCGGGCCATTCGAGCGGATCCGGACCGGAGAGTCCGCGTGCGCGTAGCGCCCTGCCGACCACCGTGCCAAGCCGCGTCGACAGCTCCGCGACGATCCAGAAGAGCACTCCGCCCGCAACGGCGGCGGCGCTGAGGAGCGCGAACGTAAACGGAATCATGGCCGGACTACCGCCCCGCCAGAGGATGCTGCTCGCGTCGAACAGGCCGACGATGAAGGCCGCAACGACGACGACGAACGTCGTGCGCAAAAGACGCCCGAGCGATCCGAGTGCAATCGCTATTCGTGGAGGGGTTGCTCCTAAACGCTCCAATAGCGGATCCTTCGCTCCGTTCGCGCCGGGTCGAGGACGCTCTTGACGTCGACCAGGACGCCGCCATCGCGGATCATGGCCTGGATGCCCGACTGCCCGAGCCGCAGGTACCCCTTGTGGGATACCGCCAGCACCACCCCATCCAAACCCACGAGGTCCTCGATCGAGGCCAGCTTCACGCCGTACTCGCGCATCGCCTCGGCAGCGCTCGCCACCGGATCGTGCACCATCGGCGCGATCCCGAAGCTCGCCAGATCGCGGAGGATGTCGGCGACCTTGCTGTTGCGGATGTCCTTGCAGTCCTCCTTGAAGGTCAGACCGAGGATGCCGATGCGCGCGCTTTTGACCGTGATGTCGGCCTCGATGAGCAGCTTGACCAGCCGCTGAGCGACGTACGAGCCGACGTTGCTGTTGATGCGCCTCCCCGCCAGGATGACCTCCGGCTGGTAACCGAGCTGCTGGGCTTTCATCGTCAGGTAGTACGGGTCGACGCCGACGCAGTGGCCGCCGACGAGCCCGGGGCGGAAGTCGAGGAAGTTCCACTTCGTGCGGGCCACCGAGAGCACGTCCGCCGTTCGGATCCCGATCCGGTCGAAGATGATGGCAAGCTCGTTCATGAGCGCGATGTTCAGATCGCGCTGCGTGTTCTCGATCGCCTTCGCCGCCTCGGCGACCTTGATGCTCGGAGCGCGGTGCACGCCCGCATCGACGATCGCGCCATACGCTTCGGCGACGCGCTCGAGCGTCGCGGCGTCTTCGCCGCTGACCACCTTGATGATCTTCTCGAGCGAGTGCTCCTCGTCCCCCGGGTTGATGCGTTCGGGTGAGTAGCCGAGCTTGAAGTCGACGCCCCGCTTCAGACCGCTCGCGGCCTCGAGGATCGGACCGCACACTTCCTCCGTGACTCCGGGATAGACGGTCGACTCGAAGACGACGACGCATCCCTTCGCCATGACGCGCCCGACGGTCTCGGTCGCACGCTCGAGGGGCGCGAGATCGGGGACGTTGTCGTCGTCGACCGGCGTCGGGACGGCCACGACGAGGAGCGTGCAGCTCCTGAGATCGTTCGCGTCGCTGGTGACCGTGAGGGTCGTGGCCCGCAGCGTGTCCGGGGATTGCTCTTGGTTGCGGTCGATTCCGCACCGCAGTTCGCCGACCTTCTCGCCGTTGATGTCGTAACCCACGGTGTCGGGGAACTTGCGCGCAAACGCGAGCGCCACCGGGAGACCGACATAGCCAAGACCGATGACGCCGATTCGTTCCTTCATGGGACTTCTCCTCCGGCGGGCTTCGCGAGCGAAGGCCAGCTTCGAGGGGGCACGAACCTGCGCGACGGCGCGGGTCCGTCCACGACGCGGTCGATGTCCTCGCGGATGCCACTGGGGAGGAGCGCGCCACCGAGCGATTCCCGGACGAGGGGAATCAGGTCCGGAGCAAAGCCCATCGCCTCGGTCGCGACCACGTCGACCACGCTCGGGTCGAATCCGCCGATGAGCAACCCCGTGTGGACCGGCGCCGCTCCCATCGGCCCTTCTCCCTCGCCCGCCACGATGCCATCCACCACCGTGATGTAACGCCGCTGCGGTTCCCCGCGTAGGCGCCCTTCCCGGTCGGCAAAGAAGAGGATCCGGTTCAAGTCCAGGACCGTGCGCCATAGTGTCCTGTTGCCCTCCCAGCTCCCGTCGATCACCTTCCGGGGGGCGTCGATCCTGGGCGCGCGCGCCACCAGCGAGTGGTCGCCGGGCAGGGGCAAGCGACTGAGCTTGTTCTCCAGGACTTCGAGCCAGCCTTGTGGGCGATCGAACTCGTCGCCGCCGCGGGACGGGGGACCTTCCGCAAAGTGGGGGAGCCAGTATTTCTCGTTCGAGAGGCCGATGACGCTCTTGAGCGAGAGCGTCACCGCCGTCTTCTTGTGCGTCTTGAGCTTGGGGACGTTGATCACGACGTCTGCGCGGAGCACCGTGCCGGGCAGGGAATACGCGTGGCGCTGCTCGGTGTGCTGGGCGAGCGGAGTCTTGTAGTGGCTACGATGGAAACGAAGGGCCGACGGCCGTGGCGAGTCGTCGCGGGCAAAGAAGCTGTCTCTCGCGAGGTCGACCACGCGGTAGCCGTGCGGGTCACCCGACAGGCGCCGCCGCACGAGCAGCCCGAGGTTGTACGAACGCCCGGAGCGCCGCACGTCGTCGATCGGGAAGACGGGGGCGACGCAGAAGTGACGCAGGTCGACGAATTCGAGGTCGTGTCCCTTGCGGCGCAGGTGCTCGATCATGGCGAAGATGCCCAGCGGCCCGGCGACCTTCTCGACCTCGCAGCCCTCGACGGGCGTATCGACGACCCGCACCTGACCGCGCGGTCCGGCGGCCTTGAGGGCATAGTCGACGATGGGCCGTAGCAGCGAGCCGTGCGTGCTCGAGGCCGCGAGGCGCATCCCCGTGACCCTCTGATGCAGATTCCTCGACGAGACGAGGTTCGGCTTGATGACGACCCGGTCGCCCGGCGCGACGAGATCGCCGAGGGGGTTCCACTCGGGGGTTCCGGCGCGCGCGAGATCGAGGCCGAGCCTCCGCCACAGGGCCTCGACGGCCTCGTACACGGGATTCGGCGGGTCGAATGGCGGCGTGTCGACGTACGACAGACCTGGTCTGGAGACCGTGACGACTCGCCGCGTTCGAACGGACATGTTCAGGCGCTTCCCGTGCCCTGCGTACGTCCTCCGCCGCGGGAGAGCCGTCGCCCTGCATCCGGTCGAACCACGGCGGGCGCGTCCCGCTGAAAGTCCAGCTCCAGCCCGGAGACGCTCGCCAAGCGCTTGCCCGTCTGCACGAGGCTGACGTTGTCCACGAACTCGACATCGATGCGCATCCCTGCGCCCAGGTACTCACGGAACGTGGCGATGACCTCATCGAGGACGTCGTCCGAGTAGCGCCCTGCCTTGACGATGCGAAACGTGATCGCCCCGCGCTGCTCCTGGATGACCTGGAAACACCGGATCGCGTGGTCGAACTCCTTCAGGTAATGGGAGAAGAAGGTGCCGGGCAGAAAGCGCCCATCGGCCCCCTCGATGATCGACTGCACTCGCCCGGCGATCGCGCCGATCCGCGGCGCCCGTCGGCCGCACGCGCAGAGCGCGTCTGGGTCCATCGCCTCGACCAGATCCCCGATGCGGTAGCGTATGAAGGGCAAGCAGTAGTTGTTCAGGTCGGTGACCACGACCTCACCGATCTCGCCGGGCCTGGCCGGGCGGCCTTCCTTTAGCACCTCGACGACGTATCCCTCGGCGACGACGTGATGGCCGTCGTGCGCGTCACACTCGTACGCGATACCCGAGAACTCCCGGCTGCCATACTTGTCGAAGACCTTGCACTGGAATGCGTCCTCGATGACGCGCCGGCTGGACTCGGGGAGCGTCTGCGCGCTCGACATGATCGCGCGCGGCCGCACGTCGATGCGCCCGCGGCTCTTGACGTACTGAGCGAGGAAGTCGAGCGCCTCCGCATATCCGTCCACCAGCACCGGGCTACAGTCCACGAGGGTCTGGACCATTTCGGTGAGGCGGTCGGCGTGCAGCTCGAACACGGGAATGAACGTCCGGTTCGAGAGGCGTGCGTCGGCCCTCTCGCGCCACGCCTGGGCCATCGACAATCCCAGCGTCTGGTGCCAGAGGCGCAGAGTGGGGTCGCCGAACCGGTATCCGGTCCACTCCTGCGACCTCAGCGTCGCTGCCCAGCGAAACTCGAGCTGCGCGCGATCCGCATAGCAAACGAACGGCTCGCCGGTCGATCCACTGGTCGTGACGCGGAGCACGTCGGCCTTGATGTGGTTGTCCGACATGATGTCGAAGTAGAGGTGCTTGCGAACGTCGTCTTTGGTCAAGAAAGGCAGCGTGGGCAGGTCCTGCTGGCCGCGGATGTCCTCGGGACGAAGGTTTCGTGCCCGCATCTGGGCGCGGTAGTACGGCACGTTGCGGTATGCGTGACGCACGAGACGACGCAGTTTCTCGTCCTGAAGGTCCCGCAATGCCGGCCCGGACAGCCACTGCGAGCGCTCGAGTGCGTCGTAGTAGCGCTCGACGTCCTTCGTGATGGTCCAGTGCGTGTAGTCGAAGGTCGCCATGTACGCGCGCCAGCGCGCCTCGGTCGCGGCCGAACGAAGCTGCCTCGGCCTGGAGACCGGATGCCGCATGAGAAACTGCGTCGGCGCGAGGGGAGGCGGAGGCGGCACGCGGTATTCGCGGACGGCCTTGGCCACGTCGACGAATGAAGCGGCCGCCGCCTCCAGCGCCCCTTTCCCTTCGAGAAAAGACGTACCCTGTTTGCGTTTCTCGAAGAGCGTCTCGACTTCCCTGTACGAGTAGCCCTTGGCGTGCACCGCCACCATGATGAACGACTGCCAGTAACGGTAGTCGCCCTTGTACGTCAGGAGGTCGAGCAAGACATCGCGCGAGCAGAGCACGAAGCCGCTCTTGTTGTCCCTCATGCGCATCCCGAAGGTGGTGTTCAGGATCGCGTTGAAGCCGCGGCTGAGATAGTAGCGTTCGCCGCGTTCGCGCCCGATGGGGCTGCGCCAGCCTTGCACCACGTCCACGCCGTGGTCGTAGAGTTCCCGTCGCAGCCGCAAGAGATCTTCGGGCTGGTACTGAAGATCGCCGTCGAGGGTGGCGACCAGCTTGCCGCGGGCCGTGGTGGCGCCGGTCCGCCAGCCCGCGGCGATCCCCAGGTTGCGTTCGTGGAAGCAGCCGATGACGGCCGATGGCCGCGACGCCATGGCCCTGCGGATGGCCGATGCCGTGCCATCGGATGACCCGTCGTCGACCAGCACGACCTCGCCGAGGAACCCGCCCATCTCGAAGACACCCAGTAGGCGGGCGACGATCTCGGGGACGTTCAGTTCCTCGTTGTAGCAAGGAATGACGACCGAGAGCTCGACGCCGTCGGGGGCCGAGTCGGGGTCCGATCTCGTGACGCCGACCACCATCGAATCTCCCGCAACGTATCACTCTTCGTTACGGCGAGGTTCCGGGCGAGATCGCTTTGCGCGCGACAAGGCTGCAAAGGCGCCTGCGAGGGCGACGCTGACGAAGGTCACGATCTCTCCGGTGTGGCCCCAGGGAGGTTCGAACCACATCTCGACGTGGTGCTTGCCGGAAGCGACCGCGACCCCACGGAGGGCGTAGTCGGCGTAATGCACCTCCGCGAGGCGCCCGTCGACGCGGGCCTTCCATCCGGGGTACATCGTCTCGGTCACGACGAGCACGGAGTCGTCGGGATCGTCGGTCTCGATCTGGAGCCGCGTCCGCGTCCGCACCACCACGCGCGCGGGGATCGGAGCGCCGTCCCCCCCTCGAGGGCTGGGACTCGGCGGGGTGTCGAGCACGACCTCGCGCCGCGGATCGATCCGGGCGACCGCTTGCGCCTGCTGCTCGGCGCTCGGCTCGACTCGCACCCGATGCATCAGAAACGCCGGAGGCATCGCCTCCGTATTCTCGAAGAGGCGAACCGCGTCGCGACTCGCGACGTCGCCGACGGGCCGCTCGATCCAGGGCGCGCCTGGGACCTCGGTCGACACGAGCCAGCGAACGTCGAGGACGTCGACGAGGGGTGACCCGAACCGCGGGACGAGCGCCGCCAGGTCCTGCCGAAGCTCGCGGTGCGGATAAGGATGGCCCGTGGACGCGATCCACAGGAGATGCACCCACCGCCACACTGGAAACGAGTCGTAACCGGCGACTTCGCGGAAGTCGTCGACGAGTCCGAGGTTCTGCGCCCCGACGCCGAGGTCTCGGCCGAAAGCCGCCCGGTCGTCCCCCACGACCGCCAGCATTCGCTGGACCGCGGGCTCCCGCGAGAGTGCCGTGACGCTCTGCGCGTCGACCGGTTCCAGATACCCGCGCCCGATCGTCGAGAGGTCGAGCGCGAGGAGTGCCGTCGCTGCCCACGCCACCTTGTGGTGGGCCATGCCTGCCGCCAGGAGAGCTCCGCAAGCGCAGAACGCCACGATCTGGAGGATCAGGTGGTGCGTCGCGGCGCGCTGCGCCTCCGCCGGCCCGCCGTGTGGCGACAGGCCGCCCGCGACGAGAAGAGCGAGCGTGCACAGAACGAGCGCCACAAACCACCCTCCGAGAGCGCGGTCGGACGGGGCCAGGCCGCCAAGGCGATCGACCCCCTCTGCAGCGAGGATGGGGACGGTGACCGTGAGTATCACCAGAGCGCGCGCCGGACATCGGAGGGACGCGTAAGCCGGCGCGTAACGAAAGAGGATGGGATGGATCGGCCCCGCATCGCCGAGCGCAATACCGATCGCGGCGAGCGACAGCACCGCGAGCGCGGCGAGCTCTCGCTTGCGGGCTACGGGCGCCGCGAACGCCAGCGCAACGGCGAGCGCGCCGACGTAATAGCCAGCGAGCTCCCAGTGATTGTACGGGCCGAACCAGCGCCCGGCGTGCGGCACGCCGAAGAGATCCGGCGCCACGAGCGTCACGAGCCATCGGAGGTCGGGCCACGCGTACGAGGAGGCGAACTCGTAGCTCGTCCCCAGAGCGCGCGGAGACAGAGGCAAGTGCCAGAGCGTGGGGACCAGCTGCGCCGCCCCGATTCCGGCGCCCAGCAGGGGACCCGCGACGAGTCCACCCCAGACGCGCAGCGAGCCGGCGCCGAGCGCGCGCGGGAGTGAGTACGCGAGCGCCAGCGCCAGGACGAAGGGAAGAAGCGGTTCCGCGCCCGCGAGGCACATGGCGCCGAGGGCCAGCGCGACCAGCGGAACCCCGCGACGGGCGCGCGTATCGACGATCTCGCCGATGCCCAGGAGAAGCAGCGGGATCCAGGCCACCATCTGTTGGAATGGCAAATGCCGGATTCGCTCGACGGAGAACGTGCCGAGCGCGTAAGCGAACGCCCCGAAGGACGCGGCCGGCAGAGCCCGTCCCCGACGCCGCAGAAGCGAGAGCATCGCCATCCCGCCGGCGAGCTGGTGAGCCGCCACGAGCCAGGCCACGGCGCGAGTCGTACCCAGCAGCCAGAAGAGCGCGTTGGGCGGATAAAAGGTCCCGTAGTACGGCACCGCGACGAGCGGATACCCTCCCCAGGCCCGCGGTTCCCACACCGGAAGCTCACCCGCAGCCAGCGCCCGCAAGATGGCCACGTGGCTCGGCCAGTACCCGGCGCCGACGTCGTCGGCGTGGTAGACGCGGCCGCCGAACAGGGTCTTGCTGTGCAGAGTGGCGATCGTCAGGGCGAGTGCCAGGACGACGAGGGCGGTGGCACGTAGCTCACCACGCTCGTCCGGCGCGCCTGGCGCGCTCACGGTCGGACGCGCTCGTGAAGGAGGGTCAGCACGGCCAGGACGCCGTCGTGCCACCCGATCTTCTTTCCTGCCGAAGACGCACGAGGATAGTACGCGACCGGGAGCTCGAGCCGGCGGTGACCTTGCTTGAGCACGCGCGCGACGATCTCGGGCTCGATCTCGAAGCGGTTCGCGCGCAGGTCGAGCTGGCGGAAGACGTCCGTGCGGAGCACCTTGAAGCACGATTCCATGTCGGAGACGCGCGCGCCGAACAGCACGCTCGTCATGAGCGAGAGCGCGCGATTGCCGGCGCGAAACGAGAGAGCCTGGCGGTGGTCGGGAGCCGTGCGCCGCACCCCGAAGACGACGTCAGCCCGTCCGTCGACGATCGGCGCGGCGAGGCGCACGAGATCCGCCGGGTCGAGCTCGAGATCCGCGTCCTGGATCGCGACGATCTCGCCGCGGGCGCGGTCGACCGCGATCCGGACCGAGGCGCCCTTCCCGAGGTTCACGGCATTGCGCACGATCTCGAGCTCGGGAGTCGGCGGCAGTTCGCGAAGGACGTCGCTCGTGCCGTCCGTCGACCCGTCGTCGACGACGATGACCTGCTTTTCCACCGGAAGCGCCATCACGCGGTCGAGGAGCGCCCGCACCGTCGCGCGCTCGTTATAGACCGGTACGACGATCGTGAGCATCACGAGGCTACGCTCTCCTCCGAGACCGGCCGCGGCGCGCCCGAGAGGATGGAGCGTCGCACGCGCGCGCCTGTCCAGCCCACGGCAAAGAGAAGAACGACGATCATCCGCGAGCCCAGTGGCGTGCCGGCGAGGTCGAGCGCCCACCAGTCGATGCGGAGCGCGCCCCAGCGGGCCGCAAGGTCTACCGGCTGCGGCACGAGCAGGTGCCATGGCGCGTCCGCGTTCAGATCCGGATCGCCTCGGACGAAGTGCTCGAGGAGCCACAGGTGACCGCGCACCGGAGAGAACTGCGGGATGTAGTGACCTTGCGTCAACATCTCCTGAAACCACCCGGAGGCTCCGGTCTGATCTTTGACCGCGATGAGGATCCGTATGTAGTGGTCCCAGTAGAACGCAGCGCCGAGGATCTGCACCGCGAGCCCGGACAGGCCGAGGATCCACACGGCCCTCGGAACGCGGTCTCCCTGGCTCTTTGCCGCGAGGGAGGGGACGGCGAGCAAGAGCAGCGCCGGCGTGAGCGAGACCAGATGGCGCGGCCCCCAGCAGTAGTCGGCGTGCCAGTGCCGAAACTTGCCGTTGATGCACGCGAGCGCGAGCGCCAGCGCGGCGATCGTCCACGCCTCGACGCGCCGGCTTCGAAGGGCTTCGCGCAGCCCGAGTGCGCCGAGGAGAAGCGGAGGAGAGTACAGAAACACGCTCTTGCCCGACGACAAGGTGAAGCCGTAGAGCGCAGGCAAGAGGTCCCCGGAAAAGAGCCCTTGGGCCTCGCGATACCCGCTATCGAGGGGGCGACCCGTCTTCAGGACGTTGTGAAGGAGCGCGACGGCGAGCAGCGCGCCGAAGGTCCCCACGAAGGCAGCCGCCGCCCTGAAGGCCGCGTGCCCTCCCTCGAGAACGCCGCCGTAGCGGCGATGCCGCAGGGCGAGCGCCGGTGCCGCGAGCAGAATGGGGAGCACCAGCGCATAAACCAGTTTGCTATTGAGAAGGACACCGAGGGCGATGCCCAGGAGCGCTCCGGTGCGGGCGCCGACCTCGTCGCGCGCCAGAAACGATCGCTCGATGGCCCACGTGAGCGCCAATGTCTGGAGCGCCTCGGAGTACGCACTCCGCGCATAGATGAAGGCGATCGTTCCGAATGCGAGGACGAACGTGAGCGTGGTGGCCAGTCGAGGGCCGGCACCCCAGCGCCGCGCCAGCCGGAGGAAGATCAAGCAAGCTCCGGCCATGCACGCCGCCGGAGCCAGGTGCGTCGTGAAAGTGCGGATCGCGTCGGTCCCGGCGAGCCGCAGCGGCTCGAGCCCGCGGAAGATCAGGTACCCGGGAATCTGCGCGACGGCGTTGCCGAGCGGAAAGACGCCGTATCTCTTGCCGTCACGCTCGACGAAGAACCGCGGACCGAGCGGTCCGGTGAGCGAGACCTCGCCGCGATCGACGATGGCGCACGCCGTTTGGTACACCACGGAGGCATCGGCCCACGGGGGCTCGCGGCCGGTCCCGAGCAAGAACACGCAACCGAGGAAGAGGAAGACCCAGAGGCCGAGGCGCGGCGGAGGCGACGAAGCGTCGGGGCACCGGCGGCGTCGAGTGGCGAGAAGCGACGCCAGGGGCTTCACCCAGCGCTCTCCGGATGGCGGGGACCCTTCGCGGCGGCATCGCCTCGCGCGGGCTTGAAGCTCTCGACGAGGAACGCGGCGCCGACGCCGGTCATCGCCAAGATCGCAGGGAACACCTCGACCACGTAGCGCTCGATCGGGAACGGTTGCAAGGCCGCCGGCAGCGCGGTGCGCGTGGCGATTGCGCAGAGGAGGATCGCGACCGCGCGTCTCTCGCTCGCACGCCAGAGCACCGCGGCGCCGACGACGGCGAGAGCGAGTAGCAACCGCTCGAACCGTCCGTATGCGCCCCGCATCGACGGCAGTCCGAGCCAGGAGGCCCGCACCGAAACCTCGTATTCGGGCAGCGGTCGCCACGCGGCGAGGCCACGGAGCAGGGGCAGCAGGAGCCACGTCCGCAGCGGCGCACGGTGCGCGCGCTCGGCGGCGAGGGCGGCGAATTCTTGGTCCAGTCCGGGAGTGATGCGCGTGCGGTCGTACTCCTCGAACAGACCGACCACCCGGGAGCGCTCGGCATCATCGTCGTACATTGCCGGCAAGACGATGCCGGGCCGATTCACGTCGAGTGGATGGTCGTACGCCAGCGGAACCATGAGGAAACCGTCGCCCGGCTGGCTCGTAGACCAGGTGCGCATCCAGTCGAGCATCCCCTGACGTTGCGCAGCGCCGTCCATTCGGATCCACGCCGTACCCAGGGGGTGCGGCGAACCGAACTCCAGCTGATTGCGCACTGGCCATGGCGCGAAGACGACGGCGAAGGCGCCCGAGAAAACGAGCGCGGAAAGCAGTTTGGCGCGCCGCGGCGCGGAGGCGACTCCCAGCGCGAGTACGGCCGCGGGCAAGAGGAAGAGGGCGTCGGCGCGAACGAGCTGCGCGCACCCCGCGGCGATTCCCAGCAGCGCCGCGTTTCGCGTGATTCGAACGCCGCGCGAGATGCGCAAGATCAGCAAGACCTCGACAGCCGCGAGGAGCGTCGCCAGCGATTCCGTCAGGCCGCAGGTCGAAAGAAACATCATCAGGGGACAAACGACGACCGCGGTGAATCCGTAACGGGCGGCGGCGGCACGTCCCATCTCCACGAGGATGCGAGCCGCGATGAGCGCCGAGCCGAGATCGAGCAGCGCGTTCCAGAGCGTCACGCGGACGATGTGACTCTCGAGCGACATGGGAAAGGGCGCAGCGAGAAACGCGACGAAAAGCGGATACCCGGGCAGGCGCGTCCACGCGAGAGGGAACGGTTCGGGTTGAAACGCGAAGCGATGATGCGTCAGGAGCTCCTGCGCCAGCGCGTAGTATTGAAGTTGGTCTCCCGTGGGCCTGTTCCACGAGAGCACCAGCGCCACGCGAAACGCGAGTCCAGCCGCGATCGCGATCCACCATCCGTAACGGGAGCGCATGGGTGACCTGTCGACCCGGCCTTCAGCGCCGTTGCCCGTGCGCCGTTGCGCTCATCGCGCAGTCCAAAGGGTGGCGGGATGGACGCGCACCCCCGTCTTCATCCAGGGCCCGTCGAGCGTTTCGACGGGCTTGTAGAACTCCCGGATGGCGTCCGGAGTGGGAAGACCGTCCCCCTCGTCCGTGACCACGGCGCTCCAGGCGTGTTGTGACGCGCGCACCCGGAAGTCCTCGACTCCGCCCAGCCGCGCGACGTCTGCGAGGGCCTGCTGGTGAAAGTAGGTCCTTCCGTCGTGCTCGTAAGCCTCGAAGGGATGGGCCAGGACGAGGACCGGACCTTGGATGCGCGCGAGGCGATCACGAAACGCGCGGGCCAGCGAGCGGTCGACCGCGTCGGGCAAGCGCGAAGAGGGCGCGTCGGCGAGAGAAATGAGCTGAAGGGCGAACGCCGCCGCGACCACGTAGGTCCCGCCACGCTCGACCAGGTCGCGGGCCGCGAGGGCGAGAAACAGGGCTCCGAAGAGCGCTGCAGGTAGAAAGGCATTCTTGTACGCCCACTGCGTGGAGTGCCCGATCGCGCTTTGCAGCAGCGACGCCGCGAACATGCAAAGCCAGAAGGGGTCCGGGCGAAACGTCGCCGGCGATCGATCGATCGGTCGCAGGAAGAGAAGCCCCGCGATGAGCAGGGGCGGCACGAGCACGAGCACGCGAGGGGATTCGTACGCGAGGTCCCTGAAATACATGTGCGGGGGATAGTTCAGGGTCAGCGCGCGCTGGGCGAACGCTGCCGCGAGGTGGAGTCCGAGGAGCCAGACGACCACGGATCCCGGGAACGCGGCGCGGCCCCATGCGAGCGGCAGCAGTAGAACGAGGGGCGCCAGAATCAGGACGTCTCGCCAGAAATAGAAGAAGAGGTTGTCCCCATAGAACTTGTGACTCCCGTGCCCCGAGAGGACGTAGAAAGCGAACCACCCATCCGTGGCGCGCTCCAGGACGAGCGCCGCGAGGCCCCCGAGAACGGCCGCCACACCGCAGAAGATCACTCCGCGGCGTCGATCACGGATCAGGAGGAAGAGGGCGATGCCGAGCGCCAGGACGCCCATCGTCTGCTTGGCGAACGTCGCGAGAACGACGAGAATGGCCGCGAAGACGGCGCTCCGGTCGCGCGCTCCGTAGCGCGCGAGCGCCGCCGAGCCGAACGCCAGGGTGAGCGCGAGCGCGTCCGGGCGCGCCAGGTCGGAGAACGTCCCGGTGAAGCGGTCGAGCGCGGCGTACGTTCCGACGGCGAGGAGCGCGTACCGCACCCCGGCTTCGCGTCGAACGACCAGGCCGAGAAGGCTCATGGCCGCGAGAGTGCTGGCGAGCGACACGCCGCGCCCGAGCGCGTACGTCACTCCCCCGGAGAAGTGCGCCAGACATGCAACGACGGCCGGGTAGAGCGGCGTATAAAAGAAAGCCGTGAAATCGACGCTCGGACTTGCGTAGAGCGACTTGCCCTCCAGGATCCGCACGGCCGCCATCAGCTCGCCCCCCTCCATCCACTCCAGGTCGAACGGATAGGTCAGCCGAGCAATCGCCACCACGGCGAAGAGCGCCGCATGCGCCGCTCCGAGAGCGATGCAAACGTCGATGGCCCACGAACCTCGGCGCTCAGGCGGCATTCCCGGCCCGAACACTACCATCGGCCGTCCCGACGCTCGTTCGCGAGCCTGCGAGTAGCAAGCGGGGCAGTCCGCCCCGGACTCCTCGGCTTCGTTGCTGGATCTCTGGCCTCCCCGCGCGCTCGCGCGATAGAACGACGGCCTTCCTCGTCTTTTCCGAACCTCGAGTATTGACCCGATCCGCAAACCCAGATACCGCGTATACGATGAATGGGGGGGACCTTGAGATATCGCCCGCGAGGGCGCGCCAGCTCGCGGCACGGCGGCGCAAGGCGTTCGTGGCCGTCTCCTTCGTCCTCTGTCTGGCCTACGCGGACCTCTTTACGTCCGGACTCGGTTGCTCGTCCAACTCGAAAGAGACGTAACCGTGTTCGTCTTCGCGCTTCAGCCCTAGCGACAGGCGGGCCTCGTCCTTCGCATCGAGGCGGCCGTTGACTGGAAGGGCGCACATCGGTACTGCCGCTCTCTGGAGCCAGAGCCCGTGATGCAGGGAGCGCCGCTGCGGCTCGCGACACGGACCCCTGGCGGTTCGGCACGGGTCGATCGCGTCGTGTCTTTGCTGCTTCTCGTCCTGGCGGCGCTGATGTTCTGGATTCGCCTGCCTGTCCTGATCCAGACGCTGAACACGTATCCGTGGGACGGCAAGGTCGACTGGCTCGCGGCGCGCGCCTTCCTGGCGGGCGAGAACCCCTACAGCCCTGCGGCGCTGGCGGCCGACGGCCTCGATGGCTTGGGCCATCCGCCGACGACCTCGTTTTGGTTCATTCCTCTCGCGCTGCTCGATATGCAGGGGATGAGCAGAGTGCTCGGTACCCTGAGCATCACCCTCCTTCTCGTTCAGTGCGTGCTCGTCGCGCGGGAGTTGAAGTGGCGCTGTCCGGTGGCGATCGGCGTGCTGCTCGGCGTCGCCGTGCTGTACCGCGAATGGATGCGGTTTCACCTGCACCTCGCCCAGCTCTCCCAGGTCCTCTCGTTCTTGTTCGTGCTCACCTGGATGGCCCTGCGACGTGGGCGCGACTGGCTGGCGGGCGTGCCCCTCGGGATCGCCTGCACGCTCAAGGTGTTTCCCGGCCTCGTTGCGATCTTTCTGCTGCTGTCGCGACGCTGGCGCGCGGTCGTCGTCGCCGGCCTGCTCTATCTGACGGTGGCTGCGACCATGACGGCCCGTTTCGGCGTCGAATCGTGGACGCAGTTCTTCTCGAGTGAGCCCGTCATCGTGAACATGTGGATCGGCAACCTGCGAAACGCCAGCCTCTACGGCATCCTCGTGCGCGCCTTCTCACCCGTGTGCATACGGCAGCCCGGCGCGATCCCCGTCGCGATGGCGCTGGGGAGTCTGACGCTGGCGCTGCTGTTCGCCCTGAGCATCGAGCTCTGGAGCCGGGTGCCCGAGGGGCGGAGGGCCATCGAGCCGTACCGCACCGACCTACCCTTCATGATGATGGTGGTCCTGGCCATCTTCGGGAATCTGTGGGTCTTCGAGCACTACTACACGTTGCTCGTGCCGCCGTTGGCCATGGCGCTGACCGCCACCTGGAGCGCGCATCGACATCACCGCCTGCCGCGGGCCGGCATCTTGCTCCTCGTCCTGGCGCAGGCGGCCATCATCGCGCTCCTCTGGATCGAGCCGTGGACTCACCTGAACCCGCGGCTCCTCCGGACGCCGCGCTTCCATGTCGTGCAGCATGTCTGGGAGTTCGCCAACTGGCTGCCCTTCGTACTCTTGCTGTTCTCATACGCCGCCCTGCTTTGGGCGGGCAGCCGCGACCTCCCCGCGGGGTCGCGTCGCCTTGCGGACCCGGAGTCTTGACGCGCCAGCCAGACCCTGGTACCGCCCGTAAGTATGGATCGGGGTAACGTCGAGGCAGCCCCCGCGAGGGCGCGCCAGCTGGCGGCCCGGCGGCGCCGAGCCTTCGTGGTCGTCTCGTTTGTCCTGTGTCTCGCCTACGCCGACCTCTTTACGTCTGGACTCGGTTGCACGTCCAACTCGAAGGAGACGGACGGTGGGCCGGGCGGTCCCAATCCTGACCTGTCCGCGGAGTTGATCGACGCGTCGGGCGGATCCATGTCGGACCTGTCCGCGGAGCTGCCGGACGTCACCGTGTCCGAAGCGGCAGTCGTCGACAGCACGACGAGCGAGGACGTCCAGGTGGCCGATGTGACCGTACAAGACTCGCCGAGCTCCGACTCGCCGGTCCTCGAATACGACGCGGGGATCTCACCGGACGGCGGGGTCCGTTTGCTACCCGACGCCGCGGTCGGCCGCCCCGATGCCGGACCCGGAGCCGGCCTCGACGGCGGGTGGGAATGCACGGACGAAAGTGACTGCCCGAGGACCGGAGGCTCGGGCTACGGGTTCACCTGCTGTCTGCCCGCAAGCGGCCCGGCGACCTGCGTCGCGGTAGTCAACGGAGGGGAGACCCCCGCTGGCTGCGGCAGCCAGCTCTGCACGGGTCCCACCGACTACGGTTGCCCGTACGAGTCCCCAAACATCGAACCTTGCGTCGCGCTCGACGCGTCGGCTCCCCGCTCTGGCGGAACCGTGCCACTTTACTACTGCGATTCAACCCCTGCTGCCGCCGGGCACTAGGCCCCCGTCGTCGCGTCCCTGACGCGAGCCAGGATCTGATCGAGCGAGTACTCCGGCTTCCAACCGAGGAGTCGCTCGATCCGCGCGGTGGATGGCACCCGGCGCTGCATGTCTTCGAAGCCCGGGCCATACGCGTCCGAATACGGGACCAGCCGGATCTCGGATCGACTCCCGGCGATGGCCTTCGTCTTCTCCGCGAGCGCGAGGATCGTCGTCTCTTCGGTGGCTCCCACGTTGAACACCGTACCTGGCGCGTCCGGATGGAACGCGAGGCCCACGAGCGCTCGAACGATGTCGGCTACGTCGCAGAAGCATCGTGACTGGGTGCCATCGCCGTAGACGTCGATCGGGTCCCCGGCCAGCGCGGCTTCCATGAAGCGCGGGACGACCATGCCGTAGCGCCCTGTTTGCCTCGGGCCGACCGTGTTGAAGAGGCGGAACGGAACGACCGGAAGCCCGTGCTCGTGGAAATAAGCGAGGCCGAGGAACTCGTCGAGCATCTTGCTCGCCGCGTAGGCCCACCGGCTGCGCGACGTGCTTCCCAGCAGGACGTCGTCGTCCTCTCCAAACGGAATGCGGGCCCCTTTGCCATACACCTCGGACGAACTGGCGAGGAGCGTTCTGCAGCCGTAGCGAAGCGCCGACCGCAGGACGGCCTCCGTTCCCATCACGTTGGTTTCGATGGTGCGCACCGGTCGCTCGACGATGAGTCGCACGCCCACGGTGGCCGCCAGGTGGATGACGACATCCGCCCCCGACATGAGGCGATCGAGGACGATCGCGTCGGTGACGCTCGCGCGAGCGAAGTGGAAGCTCGTCGACTCGAGGAGGTGTTTGATGTTCTCGATGCGGCCCGTGGAGAGGTCGTCGATCACCGAGACGCGATGTCCACGCCCGAGGAGAGTCTCGACGAGGTGCGACCCGATGAAGCCCGCCCCACCCGTGACGAGGATCGTGCCGGGCTGCATCGCAGCGTCGGGGCTCCTGGCGACCGTCGCCGTCGCGTTCATCGACTTCCCATGGTAGCCCTACCGCGGGGCCGACCCGCAGGAATTCCTACGCTCGTGACTCAGCCGGGTGACTCTCCTGTGGATGCGACCTCCGGAACGCGCACGGAAGCACTCGTCCGTCCGCGCCTCGCCTTATGGGTCTTTCTGCTCCTTGCTTGCTCTTTCCTCCTCGCGACGGGTCGAGACTATCCCGAGGCCGACGCGCGAGTCGTCTATGACACGACGCGCGCCCTCGTCGACCGCGGCGAGCTCGCCGTGCAGGCGCCGGCTTTGACGCGTTTCTTCGCATTGCGAGATGGCAAACTGTACGGCGTCTTCCCGCTCGGGAACGTGGTGGCGCAGATCCCCGGATACTTGCTCTTCCGCGCCGTCGAGCGGCTGGGCCTCACCGGATCCGGCGCCATTCAGGTCTTCACGACCCGCCTGGCGCCTGCGGTCCTGGTGGCCGCAGCCTGCGTGGTCTTCCTCGGCCTGGCGCGCCGGTGGGGCGCCGGCCCGCGCCTCGCCACGGCCCTGACGCTCGTCCTCGGGTTCGCCACGTTCGCCTTCGTCTATGCGCGGAGTCCGTTCTCCGAAGCGCTGCAGATGTTCGCCCTCACCTGGTCGGTCGACCGAGCGTTTCGCGCGGGCGATGATCCAGGTCCTCGTTCGGGATCCCTGCTCGGTGTGGCCGCCGGTATTCTCTTCAACACGAAGCTCGTTTACGTCCTCGTGCTGCCGATCCTGCTCGCGCCGCTCGCGCTCGGCCTCCGCCGCAGCGGTCGCAGCGCGTGGAAGGCGGCAGCGGCGTTCGTGGCAGGCTTCGGGCCGTTCTTCGCGATCGCGGTCTGGCATAACGTAGTGAAGACGGGCAACCCGCTCGACACCGGCTACCGTGAGGCCGAGGGTCTGTTCTCGGGGGACCTCCTTGCCGCCCTCTATGGCTACACGCTGTCGACTGGCAAGAGCCTGTTTCTGTACTCTCCGCCGCTCGTGCTTGCGGTGCTCGGACTGCGCGATGCCCTGCGAAGTCGGCCCGTCGAGGCATGGACGATCGCAGCGCTGGCGCTCGTCCTGGCCTGCGTGAACGGGAAGTTCCGGCACTGGGACGCAGATTGGTGCTGGGGACCTCGGCACCTGGTCGCCTTGACGCCGGCTCTCCTGCTGCTCGCGGTGCCCCGGCTCTCGGCGCGGCGAGGGGCGGACCGCGTCCCCAGGGAGGTGTGGCTCTTCGCGATCGCGGGAGTGGCGGTGCAGATCCTGGGTGCCTCGCTCAACTGGGACCACTTCCTAAACATCATCATCGACGTGAAGAACAAGACGGGCGCTTCCGGCTGGTTTCGCGATGCCCTCAGCCACAGCCACTACATCCCTCAGTTCTCGCCGCTGCGCGGCCATCTCTGGCTTCTGGAGCACCTCGCGCGAGGCGACCCCAACCTCGACGCAGACGCGCCCTGGAAGCTCCTGGTGCCGCAGCCCGTAGACCTCTCGGCCCACTGGGCCGCGCTCCGTCTCGACTGGTGGGCGCTCGACCTCGCCGGTACGCCGGTGGGCTCGCGCCTTCTCGTCGTCCTCTTGTTCGGAGTGGGCCTCGGCGCGGCGTCCGTGCGACGCGCACTGCGGTCGGGTGCGGCGTGACGTTCGCGAGCGAGCCGCAGGAGCGGCGCGTCGTCATCGGGGTCATTCTGGCGCTCGCCGCGACAATCGCGCTCCTGCACGCCGAGACCCTCTTCGGGGGCCGCATCTACCACGCGGACGACGTGGGCGAGGGCTACTGGCCGAGCCGCGTGGCCATCTTGAGAGCTCTGGCTGCCGGCGAGATTCCCGACTGGGAGCCGCGCGCGTGGGGCGGCTACCCGCTCGTCGCCGTTCCCAACTACGGAACCTTCTATCCGCCCAACGCACTCTTTCTGATCTTCGGCGCAGCGCGCGGGGTCGCATGGTCCGTCGCGGCTCACCAACTTGCGGGCGGCGTCGGCATGCTGGCGCTCCTTCGTAGGCGCGGGCTTATCCTCCCCGCGGCTTCCTTCGGGGCGTTCGCCTACGCGCTCGGGACCTTCTCGGTCGAGCGTATCCGCCACCTCGCGTTCGAGCAGGCGATCGCCTGGATCCCGCTGCTCCTGCTGGGGCTTGACGACATTCTCGGCGCACGCACGCGTCGGGGCGTCGTGCTCGCGGGGTTGGCGCTCGGCTTCGTCTGCCTCGCGGGCGCGCTGCCGCTCGTGCCCTTCGTCTGCGCGATCGCGATCGCCTACGCGCTCCGGCGCGCCGGGCGCTCGCTTCGCGTCTGGGGTGGCCTCGTCGCGAGCCTGGGCTTCGCCGCGTGCGTCGGAGCGGCCCAGCTGGTCCCGACGCTCTGGCACCTGGCGCTGTCTCCGCGCCGCTCGGGACTGAGCTACGAGTACGCTTCCCGGCACGCGTGGCCCGACTTTCGCTGGATCGTGACCCTCCTCGCGCCGGACATGTGGGGGACCCCGCACTTCGGGCGCTACTTCGGCCCGCCCACGCACTGGGAGCTCGCGGGGTACTACTCGGGCGCGCTCGCGGTCGCCCTGGCTTTCCTGGCTCCCGTGATCCGGAAGCGGGAGCTTGCCGCCCTGGCGGTCCTTTCGGTGCTCGGCGTCGGCCTGGCGCTCGGTGTCGCGGGGCCGATCCACCCGGTTCTCTTCCGTTTCATGCCGGGCTACCGGTCCCTGAGGTGTCCGGCGCGGGCGCTGATTGTCGTCGCAGTGGCCGTCCCCATTCTCGCCGCGGAAGGGATCCACCGCCTTCGCGGCGCGCGCCCCTCGGAGCGTGCACTGCGAGGGTGGCTTGCCGCGCTCCTGGCCTCCGGGCTCCTCCTTCTCGCCGTCCGCGTCTCGCCTTCGTCGGGCGGGCTCCCCGTGGAGCGGCAGATGGCGACGAGCCACCTCGCGTTGCAAGTGGTCGCGCTGTGCGGCGGCGGGGCGCTCGTGGCCACCGGCGTCGCTTACGCGAGGGTCGCATGGGCGGCTACCGCGCTACTCGCGATCGATCTCTTCACGATCGGGCACGCGTACCTGGAACCGTGGAGCGCAGAGAGCCCCATGGCGCTCGCGCGCAACCCTGCGGTCAGGCGGATGCTCGCGGTCGTAGGCGACGATCGCGCGGCGTTCGGGCAGGGCGTCGACATCGGAGCCAACAACTTCGGTCTCGCCGCCGACTTCCGCTCGATCGGGGGGTACGACCCGTTCCCGGTGTGGCGCTGGGTGGAGCTGCTCTGGATCGCGTCGACCGGAGCGCCCTACCCCCACAGTCTCCTGACGGAGGACGTGGGAGTGGGGCACCTCGATCGGTTCGAATCGCCCCTGGTCGATGCCCTGAACGTCCGCTGGCTCGTTTCGACCGCGGAGCCCGGGGCGGGATGGACCGAGCGCACCGGCGACACGCCGGCCGGGCCCCGCGAGTTGCGCCTCTTCGAGAACCTCGAAGCCATGCCTCCCGCGTTCCTCGTTCACCGCGTGCGCGTCGAACGCGACTCCGGAGCGCAAGCGCAGGCCGTGGCGCAGATCGACCCGCGCCGCGAGGTCGTGCTCGATGACGAGCCCTCTCCGAGCCCAACGGCCGCAGAGGAGCCCTTCCTGCCCGCGCAGGTCGTTTCGAGGACGCGGACGCGCCTCGAGATCGAGACGGAAGACCCGAACGACGCCGTACTGGTGGTGAGCGAGACGATGTACCCGGGATGGCGCGCGCGGATCGACGGTCAGCCGGCGTCGATTCACTATGCCAACTACGCGATGCGCGGCGTGGCCGTTCCGCTCGGCCGGCACCGCGTCGAGATGTGGTTCGAACCGCCCTGGGGGCGAACGGGAGAGACCCTGACGCTGGCCAGCATCGCCCTGGCAGGGGCGATCGCCGCGCGGTCCCTCGTCCGCCGACGGAGACGCGCTACACCCCGTCGCTCCGGTCGATCCGTGCCGCCCACGGCAAGGCGTCCGTGATCTCCGTGACCTCGCCGGCGAACGCCAGCCAGAGGCTTCCGTTCCGGACGGCGCGTGTCATGCGCCTCTCGACGCCCCGCGGGTCCATGCAAACTGGACGAGGCCGTGTGCGGTCAGCAGGACGAAGCGTCCACCGTAGCGCAGCACGTCATGGCTCAGCCCACCCTCGTGCTCGACGCCGTATTGCGCAGTGACCGGGAACTCCTGGATGACCACGCGACGAGCAAGCGCCTGCAGAAGCGTTTCCTGAATGTAGTCGTAGTCGAAGCTCGGCCGCATGACGTCCATGACCTTGCGGTTCATACACCGCATACCGCACGAGATGTCGGTCAAGGGATATCCCGTCAGCAGGCCGACTCCCCGCGCGATCCCGGCGAGCGTGTTGCGCCGCCAGGAGGCCATTCGCGGCGGCGGCTGGCCTGGCAAGAAGCGCGATCCAACTGCGAGATCGCAGTCGCCACTTCGAACCGGCGAGAAGAGACGCGGCAGCTCCTCCGGGAGAAGCTGGCCATCCGCGTCGATATGCGCCAGGTAGTCAGCGCCGTCCTTGCGCGCCCGCGCGAGTCCCGAGCGAAGCGCCGCGCCGACGCCGAGATTTCGAGGATGCACCACGGTCAGCGCGCCGGCGTCCCGCGCACGACTTCCCGTGCCGTCGGTGGAGCCGTCGTCGACGACCAGCGCGGCGACCGACGCGCCGGGAAAGTCACACGACAGCAATCGGCGAATGAGCGACCCGATCATGGCCGCCTCGTTGAACGCGGGCATGATCACATAAAGCTTGCTCATCTCCGGCGACCATATCCGAGGGGCCGAATGCGTGTAAACGCGGCGGTCGCAGAACCAAGGCCTTCAAGGCGCCCGGTCTCGGCCAAAACTAGGTCCCGGGAGGCGTGCAGACCATGAAGGGTCGGCCCCACGGTCCTTGCAGCCAGCGTCCGACGACGCCCGACCTGCGATCGAAGCGGAGGACGCATGACGGCGAAGGACCTGTGACTCGCGTATCGATCCAGGCGAGGGTCCCGAACGCGTGGACCGGATGCCCTGCCCCGAGCTGCTCCCATCGTGCGCGTTCGATCGGATCGAGGGCCGCGGGCGCAACGACGAGGACGCCGTTGCGCTCCGGGGCGTCCGCCGGGGACGGGATCGTGGCGTTCGTCTCCACGTCGCGGTCGAGATGCCAGGCCAGCTCCTGTCGCGTGTGCACGCACGACGCCGAGCGATGAATCTCCACGACGTCGCCCGGCGATGTCGCCGCCCGGACCGACGCGACGACCGCGACGCGATCGAACCCCGCGAGCGCGAGCGGTACGCGGCCTTCGCGCCACCGCACCGCGGCGCTGGGTAGGTTGATGCCCAGATAAAGGCCGGCGACGGCCCAGGCGATGTGCCGTCGGTCGGGCCAGTGGGCGGCGGCGGCGGCCACGACGTCGACCACCACGAGCGGCACGATGGCCACGAGATAGAGCAGCCGTTGGGGGTGGATCAGGAGCCCCGACGTGAAGACCAAGACGTAGGTCACGAGTGCAAAGAGCAGCGACGCGGGCGCGAGCAACCATGGGCCGACCGTTCGATCGCGAAAGCGGACCGCCAGGGTGGCAATCCATACGACGAACGCTGCCCGGTAGGCCGGCCCGGCTTCACCCCAGGCGATCGATTCGATTTGCAGCCATCGTGACGCCACCACGTGATGGTCGCGCACGTGGTACGCCTCGACCATTTCTGCGAGGTGCCCGTTGCGCAGCACGAGCATCGCGTGGAAAAGACCGGCCAGAATGGGGGCGGCCACGAGGGCCAAGGCCACCGCGATGGAGGGTCCGCGACGCCGCCACGCCGACCACGCGGCGTGCACGGTCAGGGGCACCGCGCCGAAGAAGGGGGACCATTCGAACCCGCACCCGAGCGCGAGGAGCGCCGCAGCCCATAGCCCCGCCCTCAGTCGTCCCGTCTCGAGCCAGCGCTGATAGAAGAGGAGGCTCGCGAGGAGCGCCGCCAGGCCAGCCATCCCGCAGTCCGCGAGGCTCGCGACGCGGTATGTGCACGGGAGAGCCACGAACGCGAGGGCCGCGACGAGACGACCCCGCGGGCCATCGCGTCGAGCGGCCAGCGCCAGCACGAGAGCGAGCGCGAGCAGCGTGACCGCCAGATAGCCGGAGCGCACGCCAGCCTCCCGGTCCCCGAGCGTGGCAATCCCGATCAGGGCGATGTAGTGCCCGAGGACGGGTTCGTGGAGGTAGTAGTTCCGACCGGTGGGCGGCGCCCAGCCGGGCGTCTCGTCGGCGATGAGCGTCCCGCTCCGCAGGGTGTGACGCGCACGGACCCCATACGCGCCCCCGTGATAGCCGTCGTGGCCCCAGAGAAAGGTCGAATCGATGCCTCGCAGCGAGAGCACCACGAAGACGCCGACGACGGCCAGGGTCGCGAGCGTCGCGGCCCGTCGCCACGCGAGTGTGGGGGCCGCGGCCGTCGCCTGCGCCGGGACGTCGCGCGACCCGGCGACCCCCGCGCGTCCGGGGACAGCCGCGCGCTCGCCGGGATCCATGCGGCAAGGGTCGCCCATCTGTCATCCGTGGTGAACCAGGATCGACTAGGCTCCGCTACGGAGATGACTCCGCCGTGTTGATGGCTGCAACATGGTCGCGTCCGCGATGCTGGGCTGTCGTCGCAATCGCCGCCGCGGTCTTCATCCTGCACGCCCGCTCGATCGACGCCGTCTGCGACGACGCGTTCATCAGCCTCCGCTACGCGCGCAACCTGGTGGATCACGGCGCGCCCGTATACAACCTGGGCGAGCGGGTGGAAGGGTATACGAGCCCTCTCTGGATGCTGCTCAGCGCCGCGCCGCTGGCTCTGGGTATCGAGGGTTCGAAGGTGCTCTCGCTCATGGGGCTGTTCGGGGGCGTCGCCCTGGTCGCCGCCGTCTGGCGTCTCTGGACCGTCGTCGCGCCGGCGAGACCCGTACCGGGCTTCGTGGTGCTGGGGCTTGTCGTCGCCTCCACTCCCCTGGCCGCCTGGAGCTCGAGCGGGCTCGAAACCACCGCCTTCGCAGCCATGATCGCGCTCTCCGTGGCCGAAGCCGCCGCGTTTGTCGGCCAGCCCACGCGGGCGCGAGGCTACGTGGCGGGCGGGGTGATCGCGCTGACGACACTCCTCCGACCGGAAGGCGCGCTGATTGGCGCCGTCGCATTCGTGTGTCTCGCCTTGAACCGCGGGACTCGGCTCCAGCTGCTTCCATTCTTGCTGGCGGCGGCGGCGCCCGTGTCGGTCTTTGTTCTCTGGCGCCTCTGGTACTACGGCGAGCTTCTTCCCAACACCTTCTTCGCGAAGCTCTCGGCGGCCCCGTGGCGCCGGATCCAGGTGGGGCTGCGTTACTCGTTCTTCACGGTGAGCGAGCTCGGATTCGCATTTTCGACCCTGCTTCTCCTGTCGGCCATCGTGGCGCCTTGGAAGGCGCCGGCCACCCGCATCATTCGACCGATCATTCCCGTCTACATCGCCTACGTCCTCTATGTCGGCGGCGACTTCTTCGACCTCTTCCGGTTCTTCGTCCCCATCTTGCCGCTTCTCCTCGTCTCCCTCGTGGCTTCGGCGCTCGCCCTCGAATCCTATCTAGGCATGACGACCCGCGCGTGGATGGTCCTCTTCGGGCTCGCCGCACCGGCCTACCTGGCCAGCCAGAATCTCGCTGCGGAGCCGCGCGCTCCAGATCGAGGAGCCGGAGCGAGCGGGGGCCGGGATCGAGCCGCTCGGGTGGACGAAGCGTTACGCCGTCACCTGGGCGGACACAGGCCGCTTTCTTCGCGCCCACGCGCGGGCAGGCGATTCCATGGCCGACGCCGCGGCCGGCGCGGCTCCTTATTACTCGGGGCTTCCGAACCTCGACTTGCTCGGCTTGAACGACGCGGAGGTCGCCCGACATGGCCTTCCACTCGGCAGCAGGCCGGGCCATCAGCGTCTGGCGAGGCTCGACTACGTACTGTCGCGGCGCCCGACCTATCTGATGCTCACCGATTGCATCTGGCCCTGGCCCGGCAGCTGGGCCGATAACGGCTATCTTTGCGCCGAGGCTAGGGCCCCGTCGAGCGGAGGGGGAGAAGCGGAGATTCCATTTCTCGTCGAAGCGGTGCGCGGCCAGGAGCTGGCGGACAGCGGAGTCGTGCGGTTGAGGGCCAATTGACCGCCGTACCCGAACCGCAAGAGGGGGAGGGGGGCGCGTTCACGGCCGACCAGTACTCCCGCCTCTACCCCGAGAACATCGAGGGGTCTTACTGGCATACGACCCGAAAACTCGTCGTCCGAAGAAAGCTCGCGGAGCGTCTTCCGGCAGGATGCGCATTTCTCGACATCGGCTGCGGGCTTGGCGGGATGGTCGAGTTTCTCCGCGATTCGGGGTTCGACGGATACGGGGCGGACATCGCAGCCGCCCCGATCCTCGAACGCCGCCGATCCTTCGTGTTTTCGCGCGCGGACGCGTTCGCGCTCCCCGCGGAGCTTCGTCGCCGCATCGGTGCCGTGCTGCTCTTGGACGTGCTCGAGCACGTGCGCGACGCAAGGCAGCTGCTCGAGTCGGCCAAGCGCGCATTTCCTCGTCTGGCGGTGGTATTGATAACGCTCCCCGCGCGCGCGGAACTCTGGTCCAACTTCGACGACTACAATCGACACGTCCGGCGCTACGACATCGCTTCGACTCGCGAGCTCATTTCGAGCGCCGGCTACGAGGTCGCGGAGTGCGGCTACTTCTTCCACGCGCTGTACTGGCCTCTTCGGGCCAAGCTCGCCGCGACGAAGGGCCGTTCGGTCAACGTCGAGTCGCCGCGATTTCGGCTGGTACACCTCGCACTCGCGAGACTCCTCGACTGGGAAGAACGGCTCGTACCCCCGCAGTGGTACGGCACCTCGGTCGTGGCCGTCGGGCGCGTTCCGGGCGCTGTTTGATGTTCGCTCGGGAGCGCGCCCGTCTGTTCGTCGTCTTCGGAGTTCTGTCGGCGGTGCAGCTGATTCCGATCTGGTGCGTGCGGGCCCATCCGCTCCCGGATTTGCCCAACCACCTCGCGGCCGTATCCATCTGGCACCATCTGCAGGACGCGCGCTTCGACTTTGCGCGCTACTACGAGCTCCGCCTCGGCGCGACCCCGTACTGGACCTACTATTTGTCGACGCATCTGCTCGCATACGTCGTCGGACTCGACGCCGCCAATCGCGTGATGTTGTCAGTATGCGTAGTAGGGTTACCCGTAGGCTTCGCGGCTCTGGCGAGTCGATTCGATCGCAGCCCTTGGCTCGCGCTGTTCGCGTTTCCTCTCGCGTGGAACTTCAACCTGGCCATCGGCTTCGTCACGTTCGCGGTCGCGCTCGCCCTTCTCCCCTTTGCGCTGGTCGCGTTCGACGCCTTCTGCGCTCGCCCGTCCTTCGGCCGCGGCGTGCTCGCGGGCTTGCTCGGCGTCGGAGAGTTCTTCAGTCATCTCCTACCGTGGGGGATGTACCTGGGCTGCGCCGGGATGATCGGACTCCTGCACGAGGGCCGAACCGCTCGCCGTCTCGCGTCGCGCGCGGCGGTGTGGAGTGCGGGGGCGGCTGCGGGCCTCGCGGTGATCCGTTTTGGGTCGACTATGCACATGGGCCACATCGAGCTTCCACGGGGGATGCTGCCTTTCGGGCAGTCGCTTCGAGAGTTTCCGGATTGGGTTCTCGACGTCTTTCGCACCCGGGACGACGACGTGATCAGCGTCGTCCTGCTCGCCGCGTGGCTCGCGCTGCTCGCCACGCGCCTCGGGCTGCGCCTCGCGCCGTCGAAGCCGAATCGCGTCGTGATCGATCGGTGGCTACACGAACGACGGGCAGAAGGATGCCTGCTCGTTTGTTTGATCGGATACTTCGCGCTGCCACGCTCGATCTACACCCCGGCGTATTGGTGGGGGATCAACGTGCGGTTTGCGGCGCCGGCCTGCTTGTTCGCGTCGCTTTGCGTACCCGGACCGATCCGCGGATGGCGGCGCTGGTTTCTTGTCCCCGTCGGAGTGTCCGCGTCCGCGTTTGCGATCGCGGTGCTGCTGCACTGGCGCGCGGTCAATCTCTGGATGACCGGCCTCGACGAGCTCGCGAGAGGGGTCGCTCCGACCGAGCGTGTGCTCGTGCTCGCGTTTCCGCCGTGGAACGAGCCCTCGATGAAGCAGAACTTTGCGCAAAGCTCGAACGCGCTCCGCCAGGCGTACTACGGCGGCTACAATCCTGACAATTTCGACGAGGGCTTCCCGATCCGTTACAAGCAGCGCTTCCCCGCGCCGCGCTGGCGCTTCCCCGAGACGTTTCGCTGGGAGAGTCATGCGCGCTACTACGATTGGCTCCTCGCCTTCCAGGCGCCCGCGGACCTACTGCGCGGCCACACGGGCGAGGCGAGACTCGCGGGAGTCGCGGGACGATGGACGTTGTGGCGGCTTCCCCCGCGCATCGACGTTCCGCCCCGACCGCCGTATCCACCGTGAGGTTGGGTGCCGCGGGGCCGGCGTCCGTGTTGCCGGGTGCAGTCGGGAGGCACTACCATCCTCTGAGGGCCGCGGAGGTCGTGCATGGGTGAGTCTTTCGACACCATCGTCGTCGGCGCTCGCTGCGCGGGCGCATCGCTGGCCGTCCATCTGGCGAAGGCGGGCCAGCGGGTCCTGCTGCTCGACTCGGCGAAGCTGCCGAGCGACCAGCCCTTGTCGACCCATGCCGTCTCCCCGCCCGGCGTCGATTGGCTCGACGAGCTCGGCGTGGGCGACGAGGTGCGCAGGCTGGCCCCGCCGTGTCATGGCCTACGCATCGAGATGCTCTCCGCCAGCGTCGACGTTCCCTATCCGGCCGGACGCACGGCCCGTTGCCTGCGCCGACAGCATCTCGATCGCATCTTGCAGGACGCGGCCGTCCGCGCGGGCGCCGAACTGCGCGATCGGACCAAGGTGGTCGGGCTCGTGCGCGACGCGGGTCGCGTGGTCGGGGTCCAGGCGGTTCACGGCGATGCGCGAAGCGAGTACCGGGCTCGTCTCGTGGTCGGCGCGGACGGGCGAAGCTCGCAGGTCGCCGACCTCGCCGGCGCCAAGGAGTACTTGGGTTACGACAACCCGCGCTTCGGGTACTGGGCCTACTGGCCGGTGAAGCCGGCGTGGAACGATGAGCTCCGCCACCTCGGCGCTTATTTCAACTTCGACGATCGTCGCCTGATGCGTTTCGTCTTCCAGACCGACGGTGACCTGCTCCTGCTCGGGGCGGCGCCGCTGACGTCCGAGCTGCCGGCGTGGAAGGGTCGATTCGAAGAGGCGTACCTCGAAGCGCTTCGCGCCTCGCCGGTCATCGGACCGATCGTCGAGGGGAGCGCGCTGCAGGGCGATCTCGTGGGAGCCCTCAAGCTACGCTACTTCTTCCGCGAAGCTACGGGCCCGGGGTTCGCGCTCGTCGGAGACGCTGGGCTGCACAAGGACCCGACCCCCGGCTACGGCATCACCGACGCGCTGCGCGACGCGCGCAACCTCGGTCGGGCGATCCTCGCCGGCGGCGACGAGGCTCTCGCGCGCTACTGGCGCCAGCGGGACGTCGATTCGATCGAGCTCTTCTCCTTCGCGCGACAGATGGGCGAGCCCGGCTACGTGAACGCCCTCAACGAGCGTCTCTATCGGAAAGCGAGCCGCACGCCCGAGCTCAGGGCGCGAATGTCGGCGCAGGCGAACCGGGAGCTCTCGCCCTACGAGGTTGTTTCGCCGGGGACGGCCATCGGCGCGATGCTGGGCGGGGTGCTGACCGGCAACCTCTCGGTCCTGCCCGCCCTCTTCGCGGCCGGCAAGCACGGCGCCGAGGTGAAGCGCGCGAAGCAAGGGTGCGCAGACGCGCTCGCGGCCCTGACGAGCACCCCGCCCGCCACGACCGCCCCCCCCACGTGGACCTGCGGGTAGTCGAAGTCTCGATGTGGGGCCATGTGGCGCGGGGCGAGCCTCGAAGAAATCTGAGCTCCTCCGGCGTGCCCACGCGCCTACGCTCAATTGGGCCATGGTGCGGGCGCCTGGATCGGCAGAAAGTAGACCGCTCTCGCGGCTGCGGATCGTTTCGCTCGATGAACCGCGCGAACCGCAGGACGACGCGGCGCTCGTCGCCGGGGTGAAGGCGAAAGAGCCGGGGGCCGCCGGCCGGATGTGGGACCGTTACACTGGCCTCGTTCGCCGCATCCTGCGTCGTATGCTCGGTCCGGTCGATGTCGAGGACGGCGTCCAGGATGCTTTCTTGCGACTCTTTCGCGACCTGGGGTCGCTGCGTGAGCCGGCCGCCCTGCGCAGCTTTCTCATCGGCATCACGCTCCACGTCGCGAAAAGCGAGCTCCGGAGGCGCCGCGCCAAGCGGTGGCTGCTGCTGTCTGACGAAGCCGTCGTCGCCGAGCCCGATGCCCTTGCCGCGGACGACTGGCAGGAGCCGCGCGCCGCCCTTCTGCGACTCTATCGGATCCTCGATCGCGTGAGCGACGAGCGCCGCACCGTGTTCGTGCTTCGCTACGTCGAGGGCCTCGAGCTCGGAGAGTTGTCGGCGGTGCTGGACTGCTCCCTCGCCACCACCAAGAGGCGTGTCGCCGACTCGGCACGCCGCGTATGCCTTCTGGCTTCTTCCGACCCCCTGCTCGCCCCCTACCTCGAGGGCTCGTCGTGACGCCCGTCGCAGAGGACAAGAGCTACGAGGCGGGTGCCGCGGGCCTGGCGCGCATCGCGCGTGTGCTCGACGAACACATCGACGAGCCCCGCCACGCCGCAGGGCGCGAGCGACTCCTATCGGCACTGTCGAAGCGCTCGCGCCGGTCGACTCGGAGTCTGCCGTGGCTCGCGGCGGCCGCGGGTCTCGCGATCATGCTGGGGGTCATCCTCGAGCGAAGGCCGGCGCGGCTGCAATACCACGTCGCGGGGGCGGCAGTGGCCGACGGACCCTGGCTTGGCGTCGCACCTTCCGGCGCGGCTCTCCCGGTGAACTTCTCGGACGGGACCGAGGTGGACTTCGGACCCGGCAGCCAAGGACGGGTGGCGGAGGTCACCGCGGACGGCGCGCGTATCGTCCTCGGGGCTGGCGTTCTCCAAGCCCGCGTGGTGCATCGGCCGCGCGCCCGCTGGGCGGTGGCCGCGGGGCCTTACACCATCGAGGTGACGGGCACGGCCTTCGACGTCGCCTGGTCGACCGCAGACGAGGAGCTCGAACTGCGCCTGCACGACGGGAGCGTCGTCGTTCGCGGCCCGTCGCTGCCGGATGGCCTTCGCGTGGCCGCAGGTCAGCGACTCGTTGCCCGCGCGAGCACCGGCGAGGCGCAGCTGTCATCGCTGCTGGCAGCGCAGCCCCACGCCGACCCTCCCGTCCCAGGTCCAGCCGACAGCGCGGCGGAGGAGCCGTCGCCGCCCCATCCCGCGTCGCGCCCGCAGCCGACCTGGTCGGAGATGCTCACCGACGGGAACTTCCGCGGCGTCGTGGAAGCGGCCTCGGCGCGCGGCATCGACGCCACCCTGAGCCACGGCTCCCTGGCCGACGTGGTCGCCCTCGCGGATGCCGCGCGGTACTTGCACGAACGCGCGATCGCGAAGCGAGGACTGCTCGCCGAGCGTTCGCGCTTCGGCGGGTCTGCCGAGGCTCGCGACGCGGCGTTCGTGCTGGGAAGAATGGCGGACGACGGCAGCGCGCGGGACGAGGCGATTCGCTGGTACGACACGTACCTCGCCGAGTCTCCACGAGGGTCGTTCGTCGCGGAGGCGCTCGGCCGGAAGCTCGTCGCACTCGTCGAGTGGGGCGACACGGTGCGCGCGCGCACGGTAGCCGCGGAATATCTGTCGCGCTTCCCTCACGGGGCACACGCCGCATACGCGCGCGAACACATGCCGGAGCCATGAGTCGCCGGGTCTGCGCATGGGTCCTTCTCGCCATGGCACCGGTCACCCTCGAGGGGAGAGCACGAGCGGACGGCGCGCGGTCGCGGGTGGCGCTCGTGCGCTCTTCATCGAGCGACCGGGTCTTGCGCGAGGCGAGCACCCGCGTGCGCGCGGAGCTGCTCGACGCCGGCTTCGAGGTGGTGGAAGTAGACCGCCCGCCCGGCGATCCGCGATCCGAGGTCGAGGACGCGGCGCCGGAAACCTCGAGCTTTGCCACCATCGCGATGAGCCGCGCCCCGAACGGCGCGTTCGCCGACGTCTGGATCAGCGATCACGTCACGGGCAAGACGGTCGTGCGCCGCATCGAGGTCGGTGTGGATCCGAACGCGACGGCCGTCCTTGCCATCCGCGCCCTCGAGCTGCTTCGCGCGAGCTTGCTCGAGGTAGCAGCGACCGCCCCGCCCTCGCAGCCGCCGATGTCCGCTCCGGACGACGTCATGAAGTGGATCGCGCCCGCGCTGCCCCAGGCGCCCCCGAGGCCGCTCCTTCAGGGAAGCGCGCTGGGCGTCGGAGCCCTCGCCCTTCATGGGCTGAGCGGAATCGGACTGGCCATCGGCCCGACGGTCAACTTTTCCCTTGGCGAGGGCCCATGGTTCGCTCGCGTGACCCTGGCCGGCCCGCTCCTCGGGCAGGGGCCGAGGATGGCCGCCGGCAGCGTGACGATCCGTCAAGAGTTCGGGGCACTGTCGCTCGGCTGGGCGTCCGATCCGAAGCCGCTCGGAGCGTACGCGTGGGTCGGAGCCGGCGGATTCGACCTGCACGCGAGCGGCTCGGCGGCCACGCCGTACCTCGGGATCAGCGGCGGAGTCGTCTCGTTTCTCGCCACCGCCGGCCTCGGGGGGCTGGCGCGGATCGGCCCTCGCGTCGCGCTCACCGCCGATCTCATGGTGGTCCTTCTGGACCCCGAGCCCGTGGTGGTCATCGCGGGAAGCGACGCGGGCAGCGCCGGGACCCCGTCGGTGGGAGCATCCCTCGGCGTGCTCGTAGGTCTCTGACGATCGATGATCCCGCGATCCTCGACACCTTGGCTGCTCGCCTGCTCGCCCACCCTCAAACGAGGAGTCGATAGAGCATGACGGCGCGGCGGCGGGTTCGACTGGCGGCGGCGCTCGGGAGCGCCGCGTTCGTCGCGGGCGGATGCGCCGTCGACCGGTTGACGGCCGTCGAGCTGATCGCGAGTGTGGACGCGGGTGGCACCGGCAGCGAAGGGCCGATCGACGGCGCCGCGCACGACTCCCGCGACGGCATGGCCCGCCCCTCGAGCGAGGAGGGCGGCCCGGACGGCGGCCCGGACGGCGGCCCTGATGCGTCCTCGTGCACGAACCCCGTGTTCTCCACTTCAAGCCCGCTCGGCATATGGCCCAACGACGGACAGCCCTACGAGGGCTACTTCGTCTTCAACAACATGTGGAACGCCGACGCGGGGCTCGGTACGCAGACGCTGTCCGTCTGCTCGTACAACAGCTGGTACGTCGTTTCGGACCAGACGGATAACGCGGGCGCCGTGAAGACGTATCCCAACGCACAGATGAATTTCAACGAGGTGCCGATCGCTTCACTCCACGGCGTCATGAGCACATTTGCCGAGACGAGTCCGCACGTCGGAATCTACGACGATGCGTACGACGTCTGGCTGAACGGGATCGCCACCGCGGGCTCCACCGAGATCATGGTCTGGGTCGACAACTACAATCAGGTGCCCAAGGGAAGCCAGGTGACGACGAAGACCTTCGGGGATCGGACCTACGACGTTTGGATGACTCCCGATAGCTCCTACATCGCGCTCGTGTCGACCGTCCCGTTCACCTCGGGAATGGTCGACCTGCTCGAGATCTTCAAATGGACTATCGCCCAGACTTGGCTCCCGTCGAACTCGACGCTGGGCCAGATCGATTTCGGCGTCGAGATCGTGTGGACCGGTGGCGCGAACGCCACGTACGAGTTCAACGACTTCTCCATCACCACCAACTGATCTGGCTCCGGTTCCGCGGTCCAAGGGCAATCGCCCGCCGAGCGTCCCGGCCAAGGCCGGGCGCCGTCGCTGCACTTTTCTCCCAAGCCATGCGCGACGCCGAAACAAAGCCCCGGCCATCCGTCCCCTCTTGCGATCCCGATAATGGTTGGTATGACCAACGAATAGGTTCTGGGCGGCAACGGTGGCCCCATGAATGCTTTTTGCTCCGCCAGGCTCCTGCAACCGTTCGTCGAGTTCGCTTCCGCCGAGGGGGCGTGTCGAGATCTCGTGCCGGATCACTTCTGGTCCGTTCATCGCGACGCCCGCGTCTCGCTCGACGCGGTCCACGCGATGCTCGACCGGGGCGTCGAGCGCACGCGCGACGAAGCGCTCGGCCTCAAGCTCGGCCGCCACATGTGCCTCGGCGCCGGCGGGCTCTTCGACTACGGCATGCGGTCGGCATCGACCGTCCGCGATTCGGTGGCGTTCGCGGAGCGTTACGCGAGGCTTCTCTCGGATCCGCTGCACGTGGGCTTCGAGATCGTGGGGACCCGCGCCGTCATCCGCCTGGAATCCGAGTCGCCATGGCCCAGGGTAGCCGCCGACTTTGCTTCGAGCGCCTGGTACAAGCTTCACGTCGCGGGTCAAGTGCCCTCCGCGGCGCACATCGAGTGCTGGTTTCCGCACCCGACGCCCGCGGACCTGCGCGACCACGAGCGCGCGTTCGACGGCGCGCTGCTGCGGTTCAACGCGCCATTCCGCGGGTTCGCGTTCGACAAGGCGTACGAAGGCGCCCCCGGCCCCGGCGCCGACTCCGCGCTGCATTCGATGCTCCGGGCGCGTCTCGATTCGCTCCTGGGCCAGCTCGGGAGGTCGCGGACGATGACGATGGCGGTCCGACGTCTCGTCGTGCAGGAGATGAATCGCGAGACCGCCCTGAGCGAGGGTGCCCTGGCCGATCGCGTCGCGACCGCCATGCGCATGAGCCGGCGCACGTTGAGTCGAAAGCTCGAGCAAGAGGGCACGAGCTTCGTGGCCATAGCCGACACGGTCCGGCACGAGACGGCCCTCGCGTACGTGCTCGACCGCCGCCTGGAGCTGACCGAGGTCGCGTTCTTGCTGGGCTTCTCCCACGTCGAGTCGTTTCACCGGGCCTTCAAGCGCTGGACGGGAGAGACGCCGGTTGCGTACCGAAGGGCGGGCGTCGGGCGCGTCGCGGCGCAGGCGTGACCGCGGTGACCGCGGTCGGCTACCGAGATACTTCGGGCTCCCCAATCTTCTTCAGCATCGCCATCAACTGTTTGCGCTCGACGGCCGACAGCCTGGCGAACACGCGTCGCTCGTGGCGCTCGATGTGGGTGAGCATGGCCTTGAGGGTCGCCTTGCCTTTCCCCGTGAGCCGCAGCGAATTGGAGCGACGGTCTTCCTCGGACCGCACGCGCAGGAGAAGACCCCGATCCGCGAGGCGGTCCAGGCTGATGGCGAACGTCGACTTGTCGATGCGGATGCCCTCGCACAGCTCCTGCTGCGTCTTGTCGGGGTTCTCGTCGATCATCACGAGAATGCCGAACTGAGTCGGCGCGAGCTGCGGGACCGGCGCGCCGCGGAGGAAGTCCTCGTAGACCGCGAGCTGCGCTCTCCGCAGGCGGAAGCCGAGCAGCGCCGCGAGCGGCCCGAGGTTCAGCCCTCGGCGTCCTTCGCTCCTCGGCTCCTCTGTCCGGCGCGCGGAGCGCGTCGCGGCCTCGAGGTCCGGGGTTGGGTCGCGGCGCACATCAGGGGGCCTTCGCTTTGGCATCGAACGCGAGAGTCTCCCGGAAGGCACGCGAATCCGGAAGCTCTTTCGCAACGGTGCGAGCCCGCCCCTCTCAGTAAACACCTTTGAAGAAGCGCCAGGCGACCGACGGCGTGTTCAGGTTCGTGCTGTTCTCGTAGATGATGTGCCCGTCGATCGCGGCGTTGGCAGCGCCGTGGAGCGTGCCCGCTGCCACCGTGCAAAAGACGACCCTCACGCCGCCATCGCACTGGTCCCAGAGCTGGCAGGTCGTCGGCTGCACCGCCGGCATGATGGAGTTGCACGGGACCAGCGTGGTCGCGTTGTCGTCCGGGTTCTTGAGGCACACCGGGTCCGTGGTCGTCGAGTCGAACGTCTTCCAGGCGGTCGGCCCGCTCTTGCAGTTGTCGACCTTCGCGAGGTTCGTGACCGACGACTGACTGTCGCTGAACGCGAAGTCGGGCGTGTCGTCGAACTGGATGTCGGCCAGGGGCTTCGAAATCATGTTGCACTCGGTGCCGCCGAGGGTGCCCCCCGAATTGGGCGAGATGCCCGAGAAGACGTCCGGATTCATGCAACCGGTCGCATAGCTGAGCTCCGCCCCGTTGGAGATTCCGGTCATGTAGACCTTCGTCGGATCGATCATGGCGATCTGCTTGATGGCGCCGACGATCTGAACCATGAACGCCGGATCGCTCGTCGTGTCCCACGTGTTCGCGCTCGTCGCCGACACCGGGGTGACGAGGACGAATCCGCCGCCAGGGGCCTCGGCCTCCAGGCGCCAGCCCGACCCGGGCCCGTTCCAGCACGTGGTCCCGGTGCAGAACGCCGGCATGCCGAACAGCTGCGATGGCGAGGACTGTGTTGCGCCGTGCGCGTCGATGACGAGCGCGGTGGGCTCGCACACGTTGAGGTTCTTCGGCGCGTAGAGCAGATATTGCCGCGAGCCAAGCGTGCAGGTCTTGTAGTCGCCGGGGGCTAGGGGGGCCGAGCAGTCCATGCTGGGCGTTATGACCTTGGTGCAGGCGGCTCCCGCATCGGCGGCGGGCCCATTTCCGCCGTCGGTGTCTCCGCCTGGGCCACCGCCACCGTCTCCGAGACCGCCCGTCATGGACCCGCCGGAGCTGCTCGCTCCCGGAGAGCCCCCGGAGCTGCCTTGGCCGCCCCCGCTGCTGCTTTCCGTACCCGACGACGAGCCGCCGCTTGCGCTCGGACCGCCCAGCCCGGCGCCCGCGTCGACACTGGCCGGGCTCGCCGTCGAACCGCAACCGATTGCGAGATACCCCAAGACAGCGATTCGGCCGTGAGCGACCTGGGGCGGGACTCCGAGAAGTCGCCTGCGCCGCGTCATGATGCTCATGGTCCGCCTCCCTGCTCGGGCGCACCGTGCCACACGCAGAGATGCGCGCCCTAGCGGGCGGGGTCACAAGTGTTAGCCGAGCGGGACGCGGCCCCGACGCACGAGCAGACGGCTTTTCGGTTCGAACGTCCGCGCAGCCACTCGGAGACCTCAAGAACTTCCGGTTTTCCCGTCTTCCTGTGAATTTCTCTCTGCGGAGCCGCTCTGGCGTATTCGCCTACTTGGGGCCATTCGCCTACTGGACGACGAGTACGGCGCGGAACACGGCCTTGCCGCTCATCATGCGCTGGTACGCCTCGGCGGCGCGCTCGAGCGGGAACGTCTCGTTCATCGCCTTGACGCCCGTGAGTTTGCTGAACTCGAGCGTGTCTTGCGTATCGATCGCGGTCCCCGAGTAGTGACCAACGACCGACCGCTGCATCGTGAGCAGCGCGATCGCCGATACGTCGATCGGCTCGGGTGGAGCGCCCACGACGAGGAGTCTGCCATTCGGGCGCAGACCGTCGATCACGGCGCTGGCTGCCTTCGCGCTCGTCGCGGTGAAGAGGATGGCCTTTGCGCCCCCGAGCTTGTTCAGCTCCGCCGCGGCGTCGCGAGCGCCACTGTCGATGAAGACGTGAGCGCCGAGCTTCTTTGCGAGCTCCGCCTTGTCCGCTCCGCGCGCGATGGCCACGGTGCGAAACCCCATCTTCGCCGCGTACTGAACGCCGAGGTGCCCGAGGCCCCCGACGCCGAGAACGGCGACGATGTCGCCGGGTTGCGCTCCGCTGTTGCGAAGCGCGTTGTAGGTCGTCACGCCGGCGCAGGCGAGCGGCGCCGAGTCGATCGGCGACATGCCATGCGGGAAGCGCGCCAGCGCCTCCGAGCGCGCGATCATGTACTCCGCATACCCTCCATCCGAGCTGATGCCCGTCGCCAGGTGAAGGCGACAGGCGAAGAACTCGCCGCGGCGGCAAGCATCGCACTGGCCGTCTTGGCCCCCGTGCCACCCGACCCCGACGCGGGCCCCGGGCGAGAAGTCCGAAACGCCAGGGCCGAGCGCATCAATCGTGCCGATGACCTCGTGCCCGGGGATCCTCGGGTACTCGATCCCGGGAAAGAGCCCCTCGACCGTGACCGAATCGCTGTGGCAGACCCCGCAGGCCTCGACCTTGATCCGTACGGTGCCGGGACCTGGCTGAGGCACCTCTCGCTCGACCAGCTCCAACGCCGCCCCGGGCCGTGCGACCTGAACTGCACGCATCTTGGGCATGACCAACCTCCGCGCCTCGCGCGTGCACAATCCCCGCCATGGGCCGCTGCAAAAGACTCCGGTCGGCTCGGCTCAGCGCTCGTCGGGCCGCAGGACGCAGCGGAACCCCACGTGGCAAGTCGTCGTATCGACGGTCTCGGGGATCCGGGCCGCGGGTCGATAACGAAGGCAGTAGTTGGGAGCGCAGAGAAACGAACCTCCCTTGAGAACCTTGCGTGCGATCCGTACCGTCGCGGTTGCGTCGATGCTCTCCGACCGGGTGCCCCCCTTCGGGTTGCGTGGCGTGCAACAGGGCCTGGCCGGCTCCGCGCGCACGGAAAACCAGTCGCGAGTCCACTCCCAGATGTTGCCGCACACGTCGAACAGGCCGAAGCCGTTCGGGGGGAACGTGCCGACGGGCGAAGTCCGCTCGTAGCCATCGAGCATCAGGTTTTGCCAGGGGAACTCACCCTGCCAGGCGTTGGCCATCACCCTCCCGTCGGGAGCGAGCTCGTTTCCCCAGGCGTAGGCGCAGCCCTCGAGGCCTCCGCGGGCCGCGTATTCCCATTCGGCCTCTGTCGGCAAGTCCCTGTTCGCCCACTTCGCGTACGCCTCGACGTCCTCGTACGCGACGTGCACCACCGGATGATCGTCCCGATCGGCGATCGAGCTGTCCGGTCCTTCCGGATGACGCCAGGACGCACCGGGCACGTATTGCCACCACTGGGAGCAATCGTTGAGCTCCGTGCGGCGGCTCATCTTGAAGAACACCGCCGAGCCAGGGACGAGCAGCGCCGGGTCCGCATCGACGTACACCTTCGGATCCGGATGGCGCTCGGCGAACGTCACGTACCCGGTCTCCTCCACGAAGCGGCGGAACGCGGCGTTGACCACAGGACCCCGGTTCATCCAGAAGCCGTCGACGGAGACGCGGCGAACGGGCCTCTCCTCGGGATAGTGCTGGTCCGACCCCATGAGGAAGGTGCCTCCGGGGATCCAGACCATGTCCGCAGCGGGAGGCGAGCCGATGGGGGCTGACATCCCTGATGACTTTGCACTGGCCATGCCGTGCCGTCACCCGGGCGAGGGGAAAGCGCCGTGGCTGGGGTCGGGCCTCCACGGATTGGATGGCTCTCGCGACAACGACAGGTTGGCGTCGCTGACGGGCTGGCCGTTCGCGTCGAGGACCTTCTTCGTGTCCTCGAACCGCCCATCAGGTGAGACGCGAGAATCGCCGATTCGACTCCGGGAAATCGACGCCCGTCGCGAACCATGTGAGGACGCCGAACGCCACCCCCGCGAGGACGCTGGGCGCGGCAACGACCGGCGTCGGCGCCTCGGGGCTGGTACCGAGCGCCGTCACGAGGGCGCCGACGAAGACGCAGCCGAGCGCGAACCACTGGTACAGACGAAGGCCTCCGACGATCGTCGTCTGCGGCTCGCCACGGTACGACTCCTCCACGAAACGCCCCAGCCCGTTCAACAGCAGAAACAGGCCGCCGATCAGATGAACGGCGGCGTGGAGCAGCCAGAGGCGGACGAGGACGACCGCGGTCGCGGCGTTCCACAGGATCGAATAGAGCTGCGTCGGGTGGACGGGCACGTCGCGCAGCTTGGCGAGGCGGCACACGCGCGAGTTCGGATGCACGTAGCGGATGCCCACGGAGGGGGGAGCCTGACGACCGTGGCAACATCCCTGAACGAGGCACCGCAGGCGTCCGGTGGCTTGAACGAAGGGACCCGCCACCGCGAGCGCTCCCAAAAGCAGCCACACTTGGGTCCCCAGGAGGGGCGCGGCGAGCGCTCCCGCGCAGATGCCCAGCAGTCCCCCGTAAAAGCCGTAAGGACGGGACAGGGCAGGCGAGCCCTCGATCACTTGCGCCCAGAGCGCGGAGCACACCATCGAGGCGAGCGAGGCGACCAAAATGGCAGCGACATGCCCGGGGCCCGTGAGCGCACCGGCGATGGAGACACAGAGAAAGGTCGCCAGGCCAGCCCACGCTCCATGGTCGATGATGCGTACCGGACCGAGTCGCACCTCGCGCCACGAGTTGGCCACCCATTCCACGACGTGCCGCAGCCCGTCCCACACCCGGCGGGCGTTTGCGACGACCGCGTAGACGAGAAAGCCCGCCAGCACCTCTGCGAGCGCGGCTCGCCCCGCCGACATCCGACCTGCGCCGGCGACGATGGCCAGGCCCAGAAGGAGCGGACGCGCCCGGGGCGCCCTCGAAGACCACGCGCCCGCGACGATGAGCAACCAGACGGCGGGGAGCCAAGGGACGAGAGGCGACGCGAGCGCGAACCAAGCAGCGACCGCGGTCGAGAGGAGCGTGCGGAGGACGAACGTGCGGAGGTCTCCACGAGAGCGCGCCGCCCAAGGACCACTGCACAAAAGCGCGAAGGCGGCGCCGTCGAACGCGAAGGCCGTGTGGGTCGCGACGAGGTGCACGAGAACCGACGGCAGCACCGCACTGACGTAGCTCGCGAGCCTTTCGCGCAGGAGAGGCGGCTCCGGGCCCGCCGGACAGGGCGAGATCCAAGGTCGCCGACGGACCTCGCCGAAGCGCTCGCGGAGGTCGTGCGCTTCGTAGCCCAGAACGAGCGCTAGCGCGCCTAGCGCCACGGTCGGCGAGACGAGCCAAAGGCCGCTGGCGCTACCGGTGGCGATCGAGGCTCCGAAGCAAAGCCCGCCGAAGCCCACGTAGATGGGGTGAGCGACGACACGGTAGGGCCCACGCTCGACGTGCCGCGGCGGCGGAAAGGCGTTCATCGGAAGGCCGCCTCCGTAACGCCACAAGGCCCACCAGCCCCAGAAGACGAGCAGCATGCCCGTCGCGGCGAGAGGGAAGCCCACCGCGGGTTCGCTCCAGGCCGCCGCGTGCACTACGCGCTCGGTCGCCCGCGCCCAAGCAATGAGCAGGATCGGGAGGACGACGACGAAGAGCACGCCATACGAAGCCTTCGCCGCGGCGTCCCGTTTCACGTCGGCTTCTCCGTCTGCGCGGGCCACCGCACGACCTCATGAATGACCCAGCCCCTGTCGCTCCGGTCCTGCGTCCGCAGCGTCCCTCGACCTCGCCATTTCACCTCGTCGACCTCCAGGATGCGCAGCGGCAAGCGCTGCAGTCCCCGCCCCTCGAGGGCGGCGAGCTTCGCGAGCGCAGTCTTTCCGATGCGACCGCGACGCAAGACCACGTTGTCTTCGATCGAGAGCCCGACCTGCCCGTCGTCGCTCACCACCGATCCATCGTCGATCCGAGCCCCGTCCGAGCGAGCCCCGTCGAGCGCGACCAGCTGCTTTCGGTAGGGGCCGCGCCAGTCGATCCACACCAGCGCATGGTCTCGGCCGAGGAAGCGTCCCCACCGCAGCTCGTCGATCGGCAACGACCACGGCGCGACCGTGAGCACGAGGTGCTCCGCGTAGCCGAATCCTTCGAACGGAGCGCCCGAGAGGTTCACGCGAGCGAGCGCGCGAGGCTGATGGCAGGTCCACTCGACGCTGCCGCTCGGGGACTCGAAGAGCGTTGCTTCGAGCGGCGGCGCGAGCGGAGTCCATGACCCCGCGACGCCCAATCGCTCGGACGCCCAGACGAGACGTGCGTCGCTTCGGACGGGTTCCTGGACGCCGAGCAGGGTCGATTGGGAGCGCGCCGGCCCGCCGTGAACACTCGTCAGCGCGGCTGCGTAGCGGACCGTCAGCGGACCCCAGTCGAGCGTAGCCGCGTACACGACGAGGACGTCACCCGCGTCGGTGACGCAATCCATGTACCACTTCGAGAGGCGGAAACTTCCCATGCCTCCGCCGAGCATGCACGAGGTGGCGGGCGCTTGACACGGCCCAGTGCGGCGCGCCCACTGGCTGGGCGTGAACGAGCCGGCTCTCAGGGTGCAGGATGTGCACAAGCGTTATGGGGCCAAGCGCGTATTGCGCGGGGCGAGCTTCGAGGCCCACGGCGGGCAGCTCGTGGCCATCGTTGGCGAGAACGGCAGCGGCAAAAGCACGCTGCTGCGCATCTTGGCAGGCTTGGAGGGCGCGGACCGCGGTCGGGTGGTCCGACACGGGGCATGCGGCTACTGCCCGCAGGCCCCTCTTCTCTATCCGTACCTTACGCCGCGCGAGCACTTCGATCTCTTCGCATGCGCGTACGGGCTCTCCGCGCAGCTTGCGCGAGCGCGCGGTGAGGCGTTGCTCGATCGGTTCGGATTGCGCGAGCACGCCCGGACGATCGTCCAGGAGCTCAGCGGAGGCACCCGGCAGAAGCTGAACCTCGCGATCGCGCTCATGCACGACCCGCCCCAGCTCCTTCTCGACGAGCCCTATTCCGGGCTCGACCTGGCCGCGTACCGTCGTTTCGCGGACTGGGTGACGAATGCCAGAGACGCCTACGATGCGCGCTGTCGTCCGAGGGAGAGGGCTCACCTGGTCATCGGAAACGACGATCCGGCCGGTCCGCGCATCTTGCTGCGCCGACCGCCCGCTCGAGCCGCGATGGTCTTCCCCTAGACTCGCTTGCGCGACGGCTCAGGGCGTGATCGACTCGACGCTGTGACGCTCACCACCTTCATCGTTTTGCTCGTCGTCTCCGGCCTTTGCGGCTCGATTGGCTCGGGCCTCGCGGGTCACAAGAACGCGGGATGCTTGGGCTCGATCGCGCTCGGCTTCGTCGGGGCGTTGCTCGGCATGTGGCTCGCGCGGCACCTTCACCTGCCGGAGATCTTCAGCCTTTCGATCGGGCGCGAGGCTTTCCCGGTCGTATGGTCGATCATCGGCGCAGCGCTGTTCGTCGGCGTCTTGAGCATGCTGACGCGGCCGCCTCGGCCCTTCTGACGCACAAGTCAGCGGAAACGCGATGTCCTTTTCGACGAGGCGCCCCCGGACACCGCGGGAACGCGGTTGCATCCGTTGAATGGGAGGACGAAATGCCGAGGGGACGCAGCGGGATCCGCTGCATGGAAAGGGGCTCGCGTCTCTGGGGCATGGCTGAATGATTTCACGCAATGGGCGCCCGCCTCCGCGTAAGGGGTGCAGATCGCTTTGCCAAGCGCCGACGCGGGTCTTGCACCCGCCGCCGTCTCTTGTGGTTAGTCGATATGGCGCTCTTGGGTAGTCGATGACTCGTGACGTTTCGATTCCGTTCGGAGCGTCAGGTCATCGATTGGCAAAGTTACGAACACACTGCCAGGCGTACGCCTTTTGTCTTTTTCGACGTGCGCCAACTGGGAATAGGGCCTACGGAGCGCTAGGGAGGGAGGCGCTGATGCCCACCGTAGCGACTCGCTGTCGCGCGATTGCGATCATCGGAACGCTCACGCTCGGTGCGACCGGGTGCGCTGCCGGGAGCAACGACGGGTCGGGGTTTGGCGCATCCCGGGGACGACCGGCGGAAGGGACTCGGGGACGGCTCCGCGGGCGCCGCGCGACCGACGGCGGCCCCAGCAACACGTCGGGGCGAAGACGGGGCGCGCCTGGCATCGAACGGCCCCGGCTCGACGCCGAGTACGCCCAGTACGCCGCGCGCGAGAAGGGGGCGCTCTCGGAAGCACCCCGCACCATGGCGGAGCAGCGGCCCCGCGGACGGCGGGAGCGCGGCGTCCGCCTCATCGGCGATCGTGGGCGCTTCGACCCCTCTGGAAGCGCGTGTGCGGGTGGAAAAGTGGGAACGCCAAGCGCGAGCGGCAGCGGGAGCAACACGGACGGGGACGTCGAGCTCACGGTTTCGACCCAGACGCACATCACGTCTTCACGACGACTCTGGCCGTGCCCGCAGGGCCTCACGTCGCAGAGCGGGACGCTCTTTCTCTGGCCTGGCCTCGAGCCGCTTACCCAATCACTCTCCTCCGACGTTGGGGTTCTGCAGCCAGTCCTCACCTGGGGCGGTATCTGCGCAGCGCTCGGCGTCTTGAACAACTGACGATAGCTGGCTGGATCTTCTGACGCACAAGTCAGCGTGAAACGCGATGTCCTTTTCGACGGGGCGCCCCTGGACGCGCGGAGGCCCTGGGCATCCGTACGTCGCGGTCGGCGACCAGTTGAACCTCGCCTTCACGCTGAGCGGGACCGTCTGGACGCAGACGATCACCGACGTGCAGGCAGCCAAGACCGTGACCTTCCAGCAGGACCTGAAGGGACTTGCGCAAAACTGGACCCTCTTCGAGATCGAATCGGATGGGGTTGAGCCCATTTCCGACGTGATCTTCACTTCGACCACGGTGACGTTCGCCGACCCCAATCCATCGGCCTGCCAGCCGTCCTCGTTCGGGACCAACGACTACTACTCGGCCCCCGTCACGTCGACCGACGGAACGGCGTGCTGCATCTCGAAGATCATCTTGCGCGCGAACGGCGTGGCTCCGACGAGCCCGAACAGCCCCTAGGGCGCCGCACGCGGCGTGACCTGCGAGGAGCCTCGAGAGCCATCGGGTACTCGTGGTCGGCGAGCACGTTCGTCGCGACCCGCCGTAATGTTTTGGAGATCGAGACGGCGGCTGAAGATGCTAAAGCCGGATCAGGGGGTGCGTGCATGCCCGTCGATGTGCTGACCGAGGTCGTCGTGGAGCGCCCGATCGCAGAAGTCGCCGGATACGCCTCGGATCCCGACAACGCGCCGAAGTGGTACGAGAATATCAAATCCGTCGAGTGGAAGACGCCCGCGCCGGTGACCGTCGGGTCCCGCATCGCCTTCGTGGCGCAATTCCTCGGGCGACGACTCGCGTACACTTACGAGGTTGTGGACCTCGTCCCGCACGCGCGCCTCGTCATGAGGACGAGCGAGGGCCCGTTCCCCATGGAGACGACGTACACCTGGCAGCCTGCGGGTGACGGGAAGACGCGCATGACGCTCAGGAACCGTGGCGAGCCTGCGGGCTTCGGCAAGCTGGTCGCCCCGCTGATGGCGGGCGCGATGCGGCGGGCCAACGAGAAGGACCTGGCCCGGCTGAAGTCGATCCTCGAGGGCGCATAGCGGCGCGTCACGCGGCGTCTTCTAGGGCGCCGCCGCTCATGAAAAGAGCCCACGTGGAGCAACGGGGGAGAGGGTACGTTGGCGGGGCGGCTACGAGCCGGCGTCCCCGCATCCGACGCAGGGGCAGGATGCGTCGCTCGACCCGCCCAAGGTGCAGGTTGTCTCCTGGACCCCGCCGCCGACGTTGGTGGAGGTGCAGCAGGCCCAGACGCCATCCCCCGCCTGACTCGGCGGAGTGCACACGGGAAGCTGTGGGCCGCACTGCCTTACGGGCCCAGTGGTCGCGTTGGCTTCGCACGAATCGACGGGTCCCACGCTCTCCGCGCAGTACGTGGGCCCCGCGTCGCCCGCCTTACTCGCGGGGGTGCCGCACCCGGCGCAGAGTGCCGCAATGACGAACATGGATGGCCACCGAGTCTCGGCGAGATCGAGCGTCATCGTCCTACACCCATGCTGTCATCCCTCATTCTTCCTTGGTGCGGATGCCGAATCCGACGCGGGCAGCTGCGCTGACCGAGGCGCAGGTCGACCTGATCCAGGCTTGGATCGCGGCCGGCGCTTCAAACGACTGAACCATACTGCTCGCCCCCCGAGCGACGAGCATTTTCTCGCTCTCTCGATCCGCCCCTTCTCACGCGACGACGGCTCGTCGCGCCCGTGGAGACACTTGGCTCGCGGTGCTTCGATGCCAGACGGGCAACCATTTTCGGCAGGCGAGGGGCTTGTCGCACCGCGAGCCGGGAAACAGCTTACCGATAGGTGGTCCGGGGCCGCCAACGAGAGGCAGTCTGCCAGAAGTCAAGAGTCGGTCATGGCACAGGCGGAGCAGGTGGAAGTCCTTGAGGTCGGGAGCGGAACCGGTGGCAAGCTCCTCGCGTGGCACTCGGCCAAGGCAGGGCATCGAACGGCTGTCGTCGAGCGCAAGTGGATCGGCGGCTCGTGCCCGAACGTCAACTGCGCCCACCCGACGACGGCCGAGCCTCTCGGTGCTCTGCTCGGCCGACTCGGCGGCCAGGAAAGGAATCGTCCATGACCGCCTATCACCACGCTACCGTTCGGGGACAGAAGCTTTTTTATCGCGAAGCCGGTCCCAAAGACGCGCCGACAATCGTCCTTCTTCACGGCTTTCCGAGCTCGTCGCATATGTACCGCGACCTCATCCCGGCGCTGTCGGACAAGCTTCACGTCGTTGCCCCCGACTATGTTGGTTTCGGCTACAGCGATGCGCCGAAGGCGACTGAATTCGCCTACACGTTCGACAACCTGGCCGCCCATGTGGACGAGATGCTGTTCAAAGCGCTCGGTTTGAAGAAGTTCAGCCTCTACGTTCAGGATTACGGGGCGCCGATCGGCTACCGCATCGCTTCCAAGCACCCCGAAGCTATCGAAGGCATCGTCGTTCAGAACGGCAACGCCTACGTCGAAGGCATCGGCGGCGCATTCGATCCGATGAAGCCGTTCTGGGCCAACCGCAATGCCGAGACGGAGAAACCGGTGCGCGGCCTCCTGACGATCACTACGACGACCTTCCAGTACACGCACGGAGTCAGGGATGTGACGCAGATCAGTCCCGATTCCTACACCTTCGATCAGCTCTTTCTCGACCGTCCCGGCAACGACGCGATCCAGCTCGACCTTCTGCACGACTATCAATCGAACGTGGCGCTCTACGAAGGGTGGCACGAATACTTTCGGAGGCATCAGCCGCGCATGTTGATCGTTTGGGGCAAGAACGATCCGTTCTTCACCGTCGAAGGCGCGAAAGCGTATCTCCGGGACCTTCCCAGAGCCCAACTCCATTTCGTCGAGACCGGGCACTTCGCCCTGGAAGACTCGCTGGCATTCATCGCCGAACGGATTCGCGCCTTTTTCCGCTGAACGCTCCTGCGCGGACCCTCTCGGCGCTTCTGCGGTTCCGCAAACTGGCCTGTTCGAGATGACCGGCGACGAGGGCGCGTCGCCCCACGCGGGGGGGGCCATCCCCTACCGCGAGGGGGCTCGAGGCCCCGTCGAATGGGGCGGCGCAATGAAATCGCCGCGGAGCCCACGGCGCTCCTCCGACTTCGACGGGGCATGGCGATTGCTCTCGCGACCTGCGGAGGCCCAGGGATGACCCACCCCCCCGCGATCGCGTGTCCGTGCGTTGCGTGCCTCGGGGCGGTCGCTCTGGGCGCCCTCGTCGCGTGCGGTTCCTCGAGCCCGTCGCCCGCGGGAGAGGGACGGCCCACCGATGGCGGCGGACCGGGACTCGGCAACAGCGCGAGTTCGATTGACGCTCACGCGGCACCGACTCCGGACGCAGGCGACGGTCCTGGAACGGACGGCGACATCGGCGCCGGAGACCAAGACGGTGGGGCCAATCAAGGCGGGTCGATCGACGGCGCCGCCGGGGACACCGAGGTCGGATCGAGCGGCGACGGCGGGCCTCCGGCGGCCCCATCGCAAGTGCCCTCCGGCTGGACGCTGGCCCTCGACGACGAGTTCAACGGTTCCCTGCTGGGCCCCGCCTGGACGGTCGGGACCAACCTCGGCTCGTTCGTCGACAACGGGACCACGTACTGGAAGCCGTATCAGTCGCAGGAAGCGGAATACCTCACGTCGTCGATGGTCACGCTCCACGACTCCAACCTCGTCCTGTCGACCGAGGCGTCCAGCCCCGTCACCGGCCCGTACGGCAGCAAGTCGTTCATTGCCGGTTACGTCACGTCGTACGGCAAGTTCCAGTTCCAGTACGGCTACGCCGAGTTTCGCATCGAGATGCCCGACGTCGCGGCCGGGTCGCAAACGGGGCTATGGCCGGCGGTGTGGCTCCTCAACAGCACCTACGCCAACAGCGACGAGATCGACATCCTGGAGAGCTACGGCGCCGATCAAACCGCCATCCAGATGACCGCGCAGCCGAGCAATTCGGTCGATGCGACGATTACGCCGGGGTATCACGTTCTCGCGGTGCTCCACGAAGCGTCCACCATTTCGTTCTACGTCGACAACAAGCTCGTGAAGGCGTTCACCCAGTCGATGTCGAGCCAGATGGCCATCCTGATGGGCATGCAGCTCGGGAGCTCGGCATTCGGCTGGCTTCCCGGACCCATGCCGACGAACTGGCCCGGCGGCGTCAACGGACCCATGACCGCCGACTTCAAGGTCGACTGGGTCCACGTCTGGACCCCGTGATCGACCCGCCCGCCGTCCACCACACGCGCGGGCCGGGTACCGTCGTCCGGTGAAGGACGCGAAGAGCATCCGGCTGCGCAAGGGTCGCGCAGTGGGCGGCCGCGAAGTTGTCGACGACGACGAGGTCTCCCGCGCGCCACCTGTGACGATAGCAGCCGTTGTCGAGGTGCTCGCGCAAGAACGCCGCGAGCTCGGGTTGCTCTTTGCCGTCCTCGTCGACGATCTTCGCGGTGGGCTCCAGGTTCACGTAAAGGATCGTCCGCTCCGTCGCCGGATGCTGGCGGACGAGCGGATGAGCGACGCTCGGCACCTGCGCGATCGTCTTCATCGTCGCCAAGCGGGCCCGGTCCCGCGCGGGCAGGCGATCGTAGGCGCGGGCGAGATCCGCGTAGAGCGTGTCGCCGTCCGCCGTGGGCCGGATGATGTGATGCAGCGTCACCGCCGTGGGGCTCTCCAGATAGGCGCCGTCCGAATGCCAGTACATTCCGTTATTGAGGTTGCCCTGGTCGGGTCGATTCGCGACACGAAAGATCTCCGGGAACTCAGGAATCACCCTGGTGGGCGGCGAGCACCTGTGGATCCCGCCGCCTAGGACGCGCGTGAAGGCGATCTGGAGCCCCGGTTCGAGCTTCCTGCCACGAAAGAGCAAGAGACCCCGTGCGAGGAGCGCCTCGCGCAGCGCCTGAATGGCCTCGGGAGACGGAGCGTTGTCGAAATCGAAGCCTTCGACCTCGGCCCCGGGGCCCTCTCGGATGGGCGAGAACTTCAGCACCCTCGGAGAAAATAGCACAGCGTGGGGTCATCGGGCGCGCGAGTCCGTCGCGGAAACGACGCGGATCACGCCAGCTCCGCGGTGGGCGTTTTCGCGTCACGGAGTTCGAGCGCAGCGGAATCCGACGCCGAGGCTGCGGGGAAACGCGGTGCCAACGGAGCGGTATGGGGGGAGCACCTCGCGCGGCGGAAGACTGGCACCCGCCCCGACGGGTCAGACGGCGCTGCTCAGGGGAAAGCGCGGATGCGCTGGGTCGTTCACGAGCCCGGGAAACCGCTCGTGCCGAGCGTAGGCCTCGAGATCACGCCTCAGCGCCGCGGATGAAGCTGCGACGCTCACGTCCGTGTCGCCGGCGATGTGCGGCGTGGCGACGACGTTCGACTGCCTGAGCAGCGGCGCCGCGGGGTCGACTGGCTCGTCGGCGAAGACGTCGAGGCCGGCGCCGCCGAGCTGCCGGCTCTGCAGCGCTTCGACGAGCGCGGACGTGTCTACGAGCTTGCCGCGAGCGATGTTCACGAAGAAGGCACCTCGCTTCACCGCCGAAAGGATCCGGCGATCGATGAGCGGGGTGTTCGTCTCGCCCGCCGCGCAGAGGAAGACGTAGTCCGCATCGGCGACGGCAGCCGACAGCTGGTCGGGAGTATGGAGCGCTTTCAGTGTCGCGCCGTCGATCTGGACGCGGTGCGGGTTGACTCCCACGAGGGTCATCTCGAATGCCTGAAGGCGCCGCGCCAGCTCTGAGCCGACATGTCCGAGGCCGATGATGCATGCAGTCTTGCCCTTCAGGCCCGCGCCGAGAGGCTCGCCGAGCTTCCGCGCGGCGAGGGCCGCTTCCGCCTCGTGCAGGCGTCGCGACACCGCCAGCGCCAGGAAAACTGCGTGCTCGGCGACGGACGCGGCGTTCACGCCCGGTACGTGCGCAACCCAGACGCCCTGCTCGGTGGTCGCCTCGACGTCGATCGTATCGATCCCGACACCTGCTTGAAGAACGAGGCCAAAGCTTCCTCGATCGAGAACGGCGCGGTCGACGATGCCGTTGACCCCAGGCACGACCACGTCCACTCCCCGCACGTGGTCGACGATTCTCGCGCGGCCCGCACGTGAACACTTGATGTCCGGAGAACGCCTCCGCCCCAAGGGGAACGCATGAGAGGATTCGCATCGAGTTCACCTTCTCGCTTCCCGTCGAAGCATCGTGCGTGCCGCCAGATCGGGACTGAAGCAATGAGCCCGGATGAAGTTCCGCAGGGGCCCCGCTCCGAGGTCGTCCACCAGCTCCGCCCTTGAGGCGCAGCTCCGCCCTTGAGGCGAGGTCCGCTCGCCAGGCTCAGCTCCGGAGGTTCCTGCGCGAGGTCGCCCGCGGCGAGCCAGCAGCCGCCGGATGAAGGCCGCCGAGGCCCCTCGAAAAAGGGCGTGACACGCGCGATCCGTGGGTTCTGCACGGAGGTCGTTCTCAGCTTGGAGGTCTCCCGAGCCCCGCGCGAAAAGACGAGCCGATCATCGATGATCGAGACCGCAAGGCCACTTACGAGCGGTCCGAACTAATGACTATTGAGACGCATCCACCTACCGGCTAATGCTGCTTGCAGAGAGGGCGACGCTTGCAAGAGAGGCGAGCCGCCTCTCGCGAAAGAGGCCCGCGTTTCATCGAATCCCCTTCATCACGGGAGGTGCTCAGGTGTCCGCTCTTACACACGAGGAGTCCAATGAGGACTTCATCCAGCTCGACCGCCTGGTGCGGGAATTTTACCGAGTGATCTGCTTCGAGGAGGGAGGCGCCCCCGACTTCGAGCGCTTGACCGCGCTCTTCTCGCGGCACGCTCGTATCACGCGCATCACGCCGGAGGGCATCGATCACCTCGACGTGGAAGGTTTCAATGCACTGGTGCGCGAACTCCTCGAGCTCGGCGCGTTCACCAGTTTCTACGAGCACGAGCTCACGAGAAGTGCGCATCGCTATGGTCGCGTCTTTCACATCGCGAGCGCCTACGAGACCAAGGCGGCACCCGACGCCATCGACTACCTGGAACGCGGCGTCAACTCGCTGCAGGTCCTCCGTGAACACGACGGGTGGCGCATCGTGAGCTTGTGCTGGGACTCCGGCTCGTTCGAGCCCGACGGCAGGGTCATGTTCAACTGAAACGAGGGCCATTCATCATGGGACGAGCCGAACATTTCAGAATTTCGCATACGCGGGCGGTCGAGGGAACCTATCGGCACATCACGGAGCTGTCCGAAGCCGGCCTCGTGCTCCAGACGGGTTCGAGCGCCAATGGGCGTTACGTCGGAGTCGACGGCAAGCAGTATCTGAGCTTCGGGTCTTGTAGCTACATGTCGCTCGAGACCCGGCCGGAGCTTCGCGACGCCGCCCACGAGGCCATCGATCGATGGGGTACCCAGTTCCACTTCTCGCGGGTGTACGTGCAATGCCCGCTCTACGAAGAGCTGGAGTCTTGCCTGGCGTCGATGACCGGGCGCCCTACGCTGGTCGCGGCGTCGACCAGCTTGGCCCACATGGCGGCGCTCCCGGTCTTGATCGAAGATGGGGACAGCGTCGTCATCGATCAGTTCGCTCACGCGAGCTTGCACACCGCGCTTCGGCTCGTGCCGACGGCTCCTCTGGAGATCGTGCGACACAACCGCATGGATTTGCTGGACGCCGCGTTGACCCGCCTGGCCCCCACCAGCAAGGAGATCTGGTACGTGGCGGATGGCCTCTACTCGATGCTCGGGGACTTTGCTGACTTCGAGGTGTTGAAGCAATTGCTCGACGCGCATCCCAAGCTTCGGCTGTACATCGACGATGCGCACGGCACGAGCTGGACCGGTGTCCACGGTCGCGGCGCAGCGCTCGAACACTTCGTATCGGATCCGCGGGTCGTCGTCGCACTGTCGTTGAACAAGGCGTTTTCCGCGGCAGGCGGCGCCTTGGCCGTGCCCTCCGAAGCGATGAAGCTTCGGATCCGGCGCGCCGGTTCCACGATGCTGTTCTCTGGGCCCATCCAGCCGCCCATGCTCGGTGCGGCCGTCGGCTCGGCACGACTGCACCTGAGCGAGGATCTCCCCTCCCTTCAGCGCGAGCTCGCCGTGAAGATCGCCCACGCGGCGCGCTCGCTGGAGCGTCACGAGGTCGTGGTCGGGGCGCCCGCTCGCTCACCCATCTTTCAACTCCACTGCGACTCCTCGCGCATGACCCGCGCCATCGTCAAGCGCATGCGCGACCTCGGTTATTATTGCTGCGCGGTGACCTTTCCGGCGGTGCCAGTCAATCGCCCCGGCATCCGCTTTACGATCTGCCGCCACAACCAGAGCGAAGACATCGACTCGTTCGTCGCGGCGCTCGCCGAGGTGCGCAACGAGGTTCGAACGAAGCTGGGCCGCCGGTTGGATAATGCCGAGCCGCTCTCGATCTGAGCGATGCCGAACCGAAAATAGTGGAAAAAAGTGACCCTCACGTCCGAGGGACGCGTCCCTCGCGGCGAGGGCCCGCTGGGGCGAGCAACGTCGACCTTTATCGACGGGCCCCCTCACCGCTCGTTGGCGGAGTGCCGCCGTTGGCCAGCGTGTCGTGCGACGCGTGCCCGGGAGCGCTCGCGACGGGGGCTCCTTTGATGCGCGTGGCGGGGGAAGCCTCGTCGTCCGGTCCTTGGAAGGCGAGCGCCGTTCGAATCGTCGCCCCGTTCGCGCCCGGCGCCGCGAACTTGGCCGCGCGAGCGGCGGTGGTGATGCAGCTGGCGAGGGACGGGCTCACCTCGATGTTGCTCGATACGCCCACGGAGTCGATTGCGCCGGCGGGCGTGAGCTTGATGAGGATGACCAGCCGGGCGGGTCCTCTGGACTTCGCGTCGGGGTCACTCTGGTAACAGCCCCTCGCGGCCGGGTTGATCTGGCCGCGAATCACCGCCTCGGCGTGCGGCGCCGGAGCGTTTGTCGACGCGCCACCGACCTGGGGGTCCGCGAGCGCTACGACCCGCGTCGCCGGGCCCGCGGCCGTCGAGGTTGTGCCCGTCGCGTCGCCGTGGAGCATCTGGAGATTCTGGCCGCCTCCCGCGTTTGACTGAATCGGCGCGCCCGCGCCGCTGGCCATCACGAAGCTGCCGCCCGTCGCGCCTGCGGCCGTTTGACGGTTCGCCAGACTGTCCCAATCGACAGGCGCGGGCGCGTCGCTCTTCTTCGCAGCTCCGCCGAGGCTCGCCCGCGCCGCCTCGAGCTCCGGCCCCACCGACGCAGCCCCCTGCTGGATGCGCACGAGGGTCGGATCACTCGCGCGCGCGGGCGCCGATTGGGCCCCCGCGACCCCCTCCGCGCCCAGGGACAGCATCATCAGCGTGAACCACGTCAGCTTCGCCGGACTGCGCATGCAGAACACCTCACTGTAAAATTATATTGGCTACCTCGGGCGATCAACCGCGGCGCGGGGCCGACGCGAAGGCTGGTGGGATAAGGTCCGCAAGAGGTCCGCGGGCCTTCTGCGCGCCGGCGCCTTAGCGCACGATCCACGCACGCTGTTCGCGCCTCACGCAGGTCGCGTTCCTTGTGTGGCCCAACACGACAACCGGAGCTTCTCGCCGGTGGAGCGACGAAGCGAGCGGCCCGAAGCGGGCACGCACGGCTATTGAGCGTCGATGGGGTGCTGCAGGACGGCCCGGTTGCGCCCGGTCCGCTTTGCCTCGTAGAGCGCCCCGTCGGCCTTCGCGACCAGGTACTGCGCCGCAGTCGGTGAGTCGGCGCACGTCGCAATGCCGACGCTCAGCGTCACGGAAATCCGCTTCTCGCGGTACATGAACGCATGCGCCTCGACGCCTCGACGCAAACGCTCTGCGAGTTGAAGGGCGCTCATGGGCGGCGTTCCCCGGCACAAGATCGCGAACTCCTCTCCTCCATAGCGGGCGACGATGTCTTCGCTCCGAACGGCTACAAGCAGGATCTGACCCAGCGTGGCCAGAACGTAGTCCCCCGCTGGGTGACCGTAGCCGTCATTGATCCGCTTGAAATGATCGATGTCGATCATGAGCAGCGACAGGGGGCTTCGATGCCGTCGCGAGTAGGCCACCTCGGAGGCGAGCCGCTCGACGAAGTGCCGTCGGTTGTAGACGCGGGTCAGCGCATCGCGGACCGCGGCTTCGTACATCGCTTGGTGGAATCCCTCTTCCACGGAGTCGGCGTCGGTGAACTTGAGGATCGTCTTCTCGCCGAGCTGGATCTTGTCGCCGTCGCGCAGGACATGTCGGGTGATCGATTCGCCGTTGACCCTCGTCCCATTGGCGCTCTGCAAATCTTCCAGGCACAGCTCACCGCCGACCCGAACGACCATTGCGTGCCGACGTGAGACGCCGTCGTCGTGGAGCCGCACCTGTGCGACTTCCCCACGACCGATGATCGCCGGCCGGTCGAGGGGGAACGTCTTCCCAACGCTCTCGCCCAAGAGCACGATGAGCTGCGGGTGGCGAGCAGCCGTTTTCTCTCCGCGCGTGGCCTGAGCCGGAGCTGGGCGTCCGATGACGGCCGTCACCTCCTCTTCGTCGCCGAGGTCGGTCCCGCCTCCAGCAGAATCTGAGCTCCCGATGTGCGGCGAAGACCCCATCCCCCTCCTCATCAGGCGTCGCTCAATGTCGCGACGCCGGCAGACCACGTTTCGGGACGCGTCGACAAGCCTGCGTCACCCTCAAGCACGCGGCAAGCATATTTCGCACCCACAGCAAAAGTCGTGGCCCTTCGCAGCATGCACTGTGGGTGAGGCGTGGCGAGCCGCTCCTCAGACCCTAAAGAGCGGCTGTCACGATCCTGAAAGGAAGGCCTCCGGTAGAAGAAGCTCGTGAGCAAGGGCCAGAAGCGAGCGACGACCTACGCCGCCAGGTGGGCAGTCATGCCCCCAATAGCTGATCCCGGACAGGTCGACTCGATGAGTGACGACTGGGCCTACGGGCAGCGGGCAGCGGGCACCCCGCGATAGGGTGTTTTGACCCCACCGACATTTGGCTGACCGTCGTACATTGGCGTCAGTGGAAAATCCATTGGTTCAGCCTCACGAGGCGCTTGGCGACGGGCGGGGCATCGTGTCACATTGAAAGGAGCATGGGACCCTGCGGGGTAGAGAGAGGCTTGCGAACAGGGGGACCGGGCACGTGCAAGTGGCATCCGAGCGGTGCGAAGAGGTTGCGGCGGGCAGCCTGCGCCCCATTCTCGTCGTGGAAGACAATCCCGATGACGAGGAGCTGACCCTCCGAGCGCTCCACAAGAACAACGTCACCAACGAGATCGTGGTCGCTCGCGACGGTGTGGAGGCCCTCGACTACCTATTCGGAACGGGGACGTACGCGGGCAGAGACCTGAGCGTCCAGCCCCAGGTCATCTTGCTCGATCTCAAGCTGCCACGCCTGGATGGCCTCGAGGTGCTTCAGAGGATACGGGCGCACGAGCGGACCCGCCTGTTCGCAGTGGTCATTCTCACGTCTTCGAAGCAAGAGGAGGACATCGCTGGAAGCTACGCGCGCGGCGCCAACGGCTATGTCCGGAAAGCCGTTAGCTTCTCCGAGTTCGTCGAAGCCGTGAAAACTCTCGGGCTCTTCTGGCTGCTGGTCAACGAGATCCCCCAGGTCGCGGGCGGGCGCTCGTGAGCCGCCCACTTCGCCTGCTGCTCGTGGAGGACTCCGACGACGACGCCGCGCTGATCAGCCGCGAGCTACAACGCGGCGGATATCAGCCGGCATGCCTGCGGGTGGAGACACGCGATGCGTTCCGGAATGCGCTCTCCGGAAGGGATTGGGACGTCATCATCTCCGACTACGCCCTTCCGACCTACAGCGGCCTCCGGGCCCTCGCGGACCTGCATTCCAGCGGGAAGGACATCCCATTCATCCTCGTATCCGGAACGGTCGGCGAGGCGGGCGCGGTCTCCGCCATGAAGGCCGGCGCGCATGACTACGTGCTCAAGGGAGATTTGTCGCGCCTGCCACTCGCCGTGGACCGCGAGGTGAGAGAGACGGCCATTCGCGCGGAGCAAGCGAGGATGCGCGAACGACTCGTGATGTCCGAGCGCATGGCCTCGGCCGGCACGCTCGCGGCCGGGGTGGCGCACGAGATCAACAACCCGCTGGCGATCGCGATGACCAACCTGGACTTCGTATCAGAGACGCTGGCGCGGGTGATCTCGGAGGCGCGCGACCCCGGCGAGAGACGCGTTCCGGTCGGCGAATGGGGTGGCTTGAATCAGCTCGGCACCCTCGACGAGGCGGTGCGCGACACGCGTGAAGCGCTGACACGAATGCGTGACATCGTGAAAGACGTGAAGCTATTTTCCAGGCCCCAGGAGGACAAGACCGAGGCCGTCGACGTCCAGCGCGTGATCGAGTCTTCGATCCGTATGGCCTGGAACGAGATTCGACACCGTGCGCGGGTCGTGAAGAACTTCGACCCGGTGCCTCTGGTGAACGCCAACGAGTCGCGCCTGGGGCAGGTGCTCTTGAACCTCATCGTGAACGCCGCCCAGGCGATGGCGGAAGGCCACGCGGACCGAAACACGCTGCGCGTGGCGACACGTACGGAGGACGGCCAGGCGGTCGTCGAAGTCTCCGATACGGGCGCCGGAATTCCCAGAGAGAACCTCGACCGAATCTTTGATCCGTTCTTCACGACGAAGCCCGTCGGCGTCGGTACGGGGCTCGGGTTATCCATCTCCCATCGAATCGTCCTGGAGCTCGGTGGGAGAATCGAAGTCGAAAGCAAAGTCGGCCAAGGCACTCTCTTTCGCGTCATCCTGTTGGCGGCCCGTGACAGCCAGAACGTGAAGGCAAAGACGATGCGGCCGACGTCGGGCCAGCTGGCCCGAGTGCTGGTAGTCGACGACGAACCGGCGATGGGTCGCGCGCTGCAGAGGGCGCTTCGCGACCACCTCGATATCGTCGCCCTGACCAGCGCGAAAGAAGCGCTGACCCTGATCTCCGAGGGGGAGCGCTTCGATGTGATCCTGTCGGACGTGATGATGCCCGAGATGTCGGGCATGGACCTCTATCATTCCGTGCAGCGCGTCGCAGCCGAGCAGGCCGAGCGGATGATCTTTGTCACCGGCGGAGCGTTCACCGCGGCCGCGCGCGAGTTCCTCGACGGCGTCCCGAATCCGAGAATCGAAAAGCCGGTCGAAGCCACGAATCTCCTCGCCATGGTGGCGGGGCTCACGTTGCCGCAACGCCAGTGAAGACCCAACCCAGAGGCTGTCATGTCCGATCTGAAACCTCGCATCCTTCTCGTCGACGACGATCCCGCCGTCCTTCGGGCGTACCAGAAGCTTCTGGCATCCCGCGGATGCAGCGTCGACACGGCCACCAACGGCAGGGAAGGACTCACGCTGATGGAGTCGGTCCCGTTCGACGTGATCGTCAGCGACGTGTCGATGCCGGAGATGGACGGGCTGGAGTTCTTGCGCGCCGTGCGCCGGCGCGATCTCGACGTTCCGGTGATCCTGACGACGGGGGAGCCGGGGCTCGATTCGGCCGTGCAAGCCGTCGAGTACGGCGCCTTCCGCTACCTGACCAAACCGGTGGAATCGAAGGCGCTCGACGAGAGCGTGCAGCGCGCCGTCCGTTTGCATCGCCTGGCGCGCCTGAAGCGGCAAGCGCTCGAGGTGGCCGGCATCACGTCGAAGACGCTCGGTGATCGGGCGAGCCTTGAGGCTCGGTTCGCGAGCACGCTCGAACGGCTCTGGATGGCCTGCCAGCCCATCGTCAACTGGAAGGAGCGGCGCGTGTTCGGCTACGAGGCGCTTCTGCAATCGGCCGAGCCCAGCCTCCCCAGCCCTCCCGAGATCCTCGATGCTGCGGAACGGCTCGGTCGTTTGCCGGACCTAGGGCGCCTGATTCGTCGGCGCGTCGCGGAGCAGGCCGCGGAGGCGCCGGCCGGGCTCAAGTTCTTCGTGAACCTGCACGCCGCGGATCTCAATGACGACGACCTCTTCGACCCGGCCGCACCTCTCGTGAAAATGGCGGATCGCGTGGTCCTTGAAATCACGGAACGAGCGTCGCTCGAGATCGTGAAGAACGTCGACGTACGAGTGAAAAAGCTACGAGAGCTCGGGTTCGTACTCGCCGTCGACGATCTCGGCTCGGGGTACGCGGGGCTGACCAGCTTCACGCTATTGGATCCCGCGCTGGCCAAGCTCGACATGTCTCTCATCCGGGGAATCGACGCCCACCCACGAAAGCAGACGATCGTTCGATCGATGTGCCGGCTCTGCGAAGAGTTGGGGATCCTCGTCGTCGCCGAGGGCGTCGAGAAGGAAGCGGAGCGCGACGCGTTGGCAGACCTTGGCTGCGACTTGCTCCAAGGTTACTTGTTCGCGCGTCCGGAGCGCGGACTTCCTACGCCGCGCTTCTGATCCACCTCCGCGCTCGCGCGCGGGACCGGACGCTCACTTCGCCGTGGAGCGGAGTTTGTCCGCGGACGTGAATCTCAGGATCCGGGCGCGGCCGAAGGTCGCGCCGTCGCCGCCGAACCGGGGCGAGATGGGTCGGTTGTGACACTCATGGGAGTCGTGGCGAGCCCGGCGATTAGGGCGAGGAGATTCGCGGACTCCACGGGTTTGTCGATTCTCGGATTCGAGACGCGCTGCAGAAACTCCCGAGCCGTCGCCGTGAACGCTCCGCCGGTCATGAAGATCATCCGGCTGGCCTGGTCCTGGGCGATCGAAAGGAGACGAGCGTGCAGTTCCATGCCCGTCAACTCGGGCATCATGAGGTCCGAGACGATGACATCGAAACGCTCACCCTCCACGATCCGCGCGAGCGCCTCCTTCGCGCTCGGGAGCGAGACGACATCGTGGTGCGCGCGCAGTGTCCGCTCGAGCGCCCGCCCGATCGCATGTTCGTCGTCGACGATGAGCACGCGCACTCGGTGCCGCACCCCCGGGCGTGGCGCGCCAGCCTGGACGACGCGTTCGGCGGTCGCCGGTGGAAGGACGACGCGAAACCTTGTTCCTCTGCCCAGCTCGCTGTCTACTTCGATTCCCCCGCCGAGCTCCGACACGATCCTGTGGCAGATCGCGAGACCGAGCCCGGTCCCCACGCCGACCGGCTTCGTCGTGTAGAACGGATCGAAGATCCGCTCGAGGTTCTGCCTCGGTATTCCGCACCCGGTATCGGACACGTCGATGGCGGCGCGCCCATCCTCCGTCGTCCGTGTCGCCACGCGAAGCAGGTTTCCGCCGACATTGCCCTCGGGCATGGCCTGAGCCGCGTTCACGATGAGGTTGAGGATTACCTGACCCAGGCGGGATTCGTTCGCGCTGACGAGGGGCGTGGGCCCGTACTCCTTCACCAGGCGGGCGCGATGCCGGATCTCGTTCCACGCCATCCGGACGGACGAATCGATCACCAGACGCACGTCAACGGGTCGGGCCTTGTCCTCCTGCGGTCTGGAAAATAGCTTCACGTCGCGGACGATGTCCCGGATGCGTCGGAGCGCTTCGCTCATGTCACGAAGAGGTTCCTCGAGCGCGCCGACGTAGCCCCAGTCGACTTCAGCCGCCGCCTGGCCGCCCGGGGGGCCTGGAACGCTCGGCGGCATGCCCGTGAGGGATTCGATCACGAACTCGAGGTTGGCCATCGCCACGCCCAGCGGGTTGTTGATCTCGTGCGCGACGCCCGCGGCCAGTGTCCCGGCGGACGCCATCCTTTCGGAAATCACGAGCTGCTCCCGCATCCTCGTCCGCTCCGCACGGACAATGCGCTCGCGGACCTCCCGCTCGACCGCCGCGGGAAGGCGGGTGAGGTCGCCCTTCAAAACGTAGTCGTGTGCTCCCGCCCTCATGGCGGAGACCGCGACGCCTTCCCCGACGGTCCCGGACACGAGGATGAAGGGGATGTCCTTGCCCGTCGCTTTCAGATCCGCGAGCGCCGTCAGTCCGCCGTACCCGGGCACGGTATGATCCGAGATGATGACGTCGACCGCGACCTCTTCGAGGGCAGCCCTAAATTCGGGGCCCGTTTGCACACGCGTGAAGATCGGTGCGTATCCACCGGCTTCGAGCTCGTGCAAGACCAGCATCTCGTCGTCGTCCGAGTCTTCCACGAGCAGCACCCTCAGAGGCTTGCCTGCCGCTCGCCCGACTCGGATGCGGGACGCACTGACCAGGTCCTCGATGGGCGAAGACTCGCCCGTATCCTCATTCGCCTTCGTTCGCGTGGACAACCGTCAGCCCCCTTGGAAATGTCCTCGTCCCCAACCATCAATCATGCGCGACATACGCCATTTGGCAAGCGTCATTGCGCTATCGCGGCGCCGCTCACGACCATGTTGCAGCGCATGATGTAGCGCCCGGTCGCACCGATCTCCGCAGCCTTGCATCGCCCTTGCATCGCCGGGACATTGGCCATGTAGAGGATGCCACGGAGGCCAGGCGTTACGGCTGCTGGCGAAAAATGCACACACTGGGCGCCGGGTTGCCGAATTTACCGTTTCCGTATCGTTGACCCGCACCCGCTGGCCTGCGACTCTCGGAGTGCTTCTTCTAGCCTCGCGCCCGCGGCGGCGGCACCGTGAAAAAGACCGTGGCCCCGCGGCCGACGGCCCCCTCGGCCCACACCCGGCCGCCGTGGCGATCGATGACGCGATAGACGGTCGCGAGGCCGATTCCCGTGCCGGGAAAGTCCTTCTCCCGATGCAGGCGCCGGAACGGAGCGAAGAGGGTACCCGCGTACGCCATGTCGAAGCCTGCCCCGTTGTCCCGGATGAAAAAGACGGTACCGTCATCGCGCGTTTCGACGCCGAACTCGATGTGTGCCCGATCGACCTTCCCGGTGAACTTCCACGCGTTCCCGATCAGGTTCTCGAAGACAACGCGCATGAGTCCGCCGTCGGCCTGAGCACCCAGGTGTGGCGCCACGGCGAATGTGACCTTCCGCCCCAGGTCGGTCTGGCGAATGTCTTCGCAGATCCGGCCGACCATTTCCGACAAGTCGACCGCTTCTCGGCGGAGATCGGCGCGGCTGATGCGCGAGAGCGCGAGGAGATCGTCAATGAGTTCGCTCATGCGTTTTGCGCCGGCGCGAACCCGGCGGAGGTAGTCGCGCGCTCGCTCGTCGAGGCTGTCGCCGTATTCATCGAGGAGCACGTGGCTGAAGCCGTCCATCGCGCGCAGCGGCGCGCGCAGGTCGTGCGAGACCGAATGGCTGAACGCCTCGAGCTCCTTGTTCTTCCTCTCGAGCTCCATCACTAGCGAAGCGCGTGCTTCGGCAACTTGACGCGCGGCCCGTTCCTCCGCGGCCGAGATCTCTGCTTTGAGCAGCTCCTCCCGAATGCGGCGATGTTCGTCCTCGAACTGCTTGCGGCGCATCTGGGCGCGTACGCGAACGTTGAGGACCTCGAACTCGCTCGACTTGGATATGTAGTCGTCGGCCCCAATGCTGAGGCCTTCGAGCATCGACCCCCGATCCTCGAGCGCGGTGAGAAGGATGAGAGGGATGTCGCGGACCAGCGGGGACAGCTTGATGCGCTTGCAGGTCTCCTTTCCGCCGAGCCCCGGCATGAGCAGATCGAGCAGGATGCAATCGACGGACTGAACGGTGAGCATGTCGATCGCCTCCTCGCCCGATCGCGCCATGACGACGTCGTAGCCTTCGCTGCGCAACAGAGCCGCGAGGTCGTGCAGATACGTGGCGCTGTCGTCGACCGCGAGGATGCGTTTGGGACCGAAGAGGCTCGCGGTCTCGACTCGTGCGGTCGTCCTGGCCCTGAGAACCGCTGCCAGGCGCACGAGAATGACCTCGAGGTCGTCTTCCTTGCGCACGAACGCGTCAGCCCCGGCCTCGAGCGAACGGAGTTCGCTGTCCTTGTCGGAGGCACTCGTGAGGAGCATGCACGGGGTTCCGCGGAGCGCTGCGTCGAGCCGAATCTTGCGGATCACCGTCGCACCATCGCAGCCAGGGAGGACGCCGTCGACGAGCACGGCGTCCGGCCGGTTGCTCGCCGCGATGCGCAGCCCTTCTTCGCCGCTCGACGAGACGAGCACCGCGTACCCTGCGCCCTCGAGCGCACCGCGGACCGCGTCGCGGAAGGTCGGACTGTCGTCGATGACCAGCACGGTCGCGGTCGCAGTGATCGAAGACTTCGGCGCGAGAAGCTCGCGCGCCCGAGCGACCACGTATCGCAGGTCGTAGGGCTTTCCGACGTAGTCGTCTGCGCCAGTCTCCAGCGCACGGATCCGGTCTTTGACCTCCGCCTCACTCGACAGCATCAGGACGCGAACGTCGGAAGCCGCGGTGCGGATCTCCTTCAGCAGGTCGATTCCATCGCCGTCCGGCAGGATGACGTCCAGAACGACGAGCGCAATCGTCCCGGTCGCGAGAGCCGCCCGCGCCTCGGCCGCCGTGCCGCAGGGAACCGTACGAACTCCCTCGGCCTCGAGTGCTTCCGCGATGTCCATCCGGACCGTCAGACTGTCGTCGACAATGAGCACGGCCATCGTCATGACTCGCCTCCGTCCCGTGGGCGTGCGAGCGCCGCGAGAGACTCTCCGATCGCCTGGAGCGACAAGACGCGATCCACGGCGCCTAGGAGTACGGCCTCGCGCGGCATGCCGTAGACGACCGACGTGCTCTCGTCTTGAGCCATCGTGAACCCGCCGGCGCGCCGGATCGTCAGCAAGCCGCCAGCGCCATCGCGCCCCATGCCGGTCAGAAGACAGGCGACGACCGATGCTCCGTACTCGGGGGCCAGGCTTTCGAAGAGGACGTCGACCGACGGGCGGCACGAATGACGGGGGGGATCCTTGGTGACGCGGAATCGCTTCTCGAGCACCGATAGGTGGCGGTCCGGAGGTGCCATCGCCACGCCGCCTCCGAAGGACTCGACGAGCTCGCCGCCACCTGGGTAGGAGACGCGACGCTGCGACTGTGCCTCCAGCCACTCGGCGAACGCCGTGCCGAAGGGCTCACCGATGTGAAGCACGATGACGATCGGGAGCCGGAACGTCGCAGGTAGGGCGCGGAGAACTCGCACCAGAGCGGCGGGCCCGCCCGTCGACGCGCCGAGCGCCACCACGCGGACGTTGTCGCCCGGGGCTTGCGGCGTGTCGTCGACCGGAGGGGCCGACCGCGGGCGCCCGAGCGCGCCCAGCCGTGCCCTCGGATGGGTGATCACCTTGATGCGCGACACGAGCTTGACCGCGGCGCAGAAGCGCCGTTCCCAGTCCCCATCGGGTTCGTCGCCCCGCGGCTTCTCCAGCACGTCGACCGCCCCGGCGGCGAGGGCGTCGTAGGTGTTGAACAACTCACCCCGATTGGTCGACGACGAGACAACGAGGATGGGCGTCGGTCGATGCGCCATGATGTACTCGGTGGCCGCCAGGCCGCTCAGGACCGGGAGAATCATGTCGAGCGTGATGACGTCCGGCGTCAGCGCGAGGCACAGCTCGATCGCGCGCTCGCCGTTCTCGGCCTCTCCGACCACCTCCAGCTCGGGGTCGGCGCCGAGTACCTCGCTGAGGCGATGGCGAACGGTGACGGAGTCTTCGACCAAGAGAACCCGGATCTTGCGCATGGGTCACCCGATGAGCTGGCGTACCGTCCGAAGAAAGCTCTCCTGGTCGAACTCGCCCTTGACGATGTACGCCTTTGCTCCGACTTCTTCTCCGCGCCGGCGGTCGGCTTCACCATCGCGCGAGCTCACCAGGATCGCGGGGACGGCGCCCAGCACTGGATCGGCTCGCGTGCGCGATACGAACTCGAAGCCGTCCATGCCCGGCATCTCGACGTCGACGAGGAAGAGGCAGTGCGGCGCCTCGCGCGCTCGGACGAAACCTTCTTCCGCGGACGTCGCCAGATCGACCGCGTAGCCCGCGGACTCCAGGATGCTCTGTTCGAGCATCCGGGTCGTCAGCGAGTCGTCCACGACCAGAACCGGCGCTCGGGGCTTCACGCTCGAGGCGCTGCGGCCGCTCGCGCGCCCGACGAGAGCGGCGTCGACCAGCCCCCGAGGGTCGAGGACGAGCCGCGGGTTTCCGTCCGCGTCCAGCGACACGCCCGCTGCCAGGGGGACCAGGCCCGCGGCCTTCGGAAGAGGCCGCAGAACGATGCTGGAGGTCCCCACGAGGCGATCGGCGCCAATGGCGGCGGACCGCGCGCCGGCCTGGATGACCACCGCAGACCAGGAGCGCTGCGGCTCGCGCGGCTCGCCACCGAGCACGCTCGCGAGCGGGAGAAACGGTATGACGGCGCCGTCCACCACGACCGAGTCGTAGTCGGCGAAGCGCGCGATGTCTCCGGAGGCGAGTCGCACCGAGCGCCGGACGGAATCGAGCGGTACCGAAAACGTCATCCCGTCGACCTCGATCGCGAGCGCCACTATCGATGAGAGGGACACGGGAACGGACAGTTCGACGGTCGTTCCCCGCCCGGGCTGGCTCGTGAGCTTCACGTCTCCCTTGAGTTCGGCGACCGTCGCCCGCAGAACGTCGAGTCCGACGCCTCGCCCCGATACGTCAGTAACTTCGTCGGCCGTGGTCACGCCATTCTCGAGCGCGAGCATCAGCACCTGGTCCCGCTCCATGGCGGCGGCCTCCCGAGCCGTCGTCACTCCCCGAGCGATTGCGGCGCGACGCACGGATTCTGCGTCGATGCCGCGGCCGTCGTCGCTGCAGACGAAAGCGACCCTGTGGCCGCGCCGCACGACCTCGAGTGCGACGCGGCCCGCAGGCGACTTTCCCGCGCGCCGGCGATCCGACTCCGGTTCGATCCCATGGGCCACGGCGTTTCTCACCACGTGCAGGAGCGCGTCGCGGAGCGCGAACAAGACCCCCGCCTCCAGACGGCACTCTCCGCCGATGGCTTCGAAGACGATCGACCGGCCGAGCGCGTGCGCCGCGTCGCGCGCCGCACGCTCGAGAGTCGGGAACGCCGCGCTGGCGGGCAAGAGACGGAATTGATCGGCGCGATCCCGAACCTGTGCGATCTCGCGGTGTGTGTGGTGGACTCCGGCATCGAGGCCACGCTCGACGCCGACCAGGAGCCCGCGAAGCTCCTCGGCCGACGACCGGGCTCGCGACGAAGCGGGCAACTGGTCGATCAGGGCGTCGGCGATTCTCCGGGCACGCGCGAGCTCACCGAGATCGCGCCGGACGCCGGCGAGCCGGACCGCGGCCTCGGTGAGCCCCTCGAACAGCGCGTCCATCTCGTCGATCTCGATCCGCACGGTCCGGAGGCTCTCGGGCGCCGTCGGCGTGCCGGCTTCGAGCGGCAGGGCAGCTGCAGGTTCGAGCGCAGCCAGCCGCGAAGAGATGTCGTCGAGCAGGTGAAGGAGCCGGTCGACCTGATCGAGCAGAGAGGCCGCCGGAGCTTGCGTCCCGATGTGGCGCGAGCAGGTCCTCGATCGCGTGGGCCAGGTCGGCGATCGCCGCCTGTCGGACCACCCGCGAGGCGCCCTTGAGCGTATGCGCAAGCCGGAACATGCCGGCGACGTGCTCGGCCCCTCCGATTCCCTTCTCGAGCTCGAGCGCCGCCCCGCCAAGCCCTTCGAGGAGCTCGCGAGCCTCGACGCGAAAGTACTGGTAAGGGTCCTGGGCCACCGGGCTACGGGTGCTCCTGCGGCTGGATGAGCTGCAGCAGGTTCCGCGAGAGGGACGTGAGCTGCGTCGCCGTCTGGAGCGTCTGGCTGGAGCTCGCCTCCGTTTCGCGTGGCCTGCGCGACGTTGGAGATCGCGACGTTGACCTGCTCGACGGCCGTCGCCTGCTGCTTGGTGCTGAGCTCGATTTCCTGGGCCGCCTCCGTCGTCGTCCCGACCAGGCCGGCGATCTGCTTGAACGAGGCCGTCACGTCGGCGAACTGGCGCGTCCCGGGTCGACCGCCTTCGTCCCGCCCTCGGTCGCCATGACGGTGGTGTTGACCGCGGCGCGGATGTCGTCGATGAGGCCGCGGATCTCCTTGGTGGAGCCCCCGACGCGATCGGCCAGCTTGCGGATCTCGTCGGCGACGACGCCGAAGCGCTTGCCGGTCTCGCCGGCGCCGGCGGCCTCGATGGTGGCGTTGATGGCGAGGATGTTGGTCTGCTCGGCGAGCTCGTTGATGATCTCGAGGATGCCCCCGCCTGCTGCGACTTCTTGCCGAGCTCGAGCATGTGCCGACGACACGTCGACCTGCCGCTTGATGCTCCCGATGGCGTCCTTGGCGCGCTCCACCGTCTGGTCGCCGCTCGGGCGGCCTGCCCCGTCTCCCCGCGATGCGGCGACGCGCTGCGCGCTCTCGGCGATCTGGCGCGACGTCGCGAGCAGCTCGCGGATGGTCGTCGAGATCTGATTC
>CAVXOZ010000013.1:0-82548 GCA_963763505.1 uncultured delta proteobacterium
AAGCTGCTACGCGGTACTCGTGGTGTAGCCCGGCGAGCACGGGGCCGAAGTTGCCGCCAGCGCCGGCTCCGCGACCCTGATCGGCGGCGCGCGGTTGGCGCACCTTGGCACACCGCGAAATGCAGGTTTTCCTGTACGCGAGCGCGGTACGCCTCGTGCTTCTGTACGCCACCGAGTGGGAGGTTGCCATGACGTCTTCTCGATTGCCGGCTCGCACCGCGTGGGCGATGCCCTTAGTGCTGTGCGTTCCTCTGCTGATGGGCGCCGATGGCGGAGGTTGCGAGGGAGGACGGTTCGCCGCAGGCGATGGCGGAGTGGTTCCGGAGGACGGCAGCACGGTGTGCACCCCTGCCTCGTGCGCCGGCCTTGGCGCGCCGGCGCTCGCGAAACTCTGTCCGGACGGGACGACCTTGAGCGAGACCGTCTGCGAGGATCAGGGCGACGGCCGCTGCGGATGGGGCTTTCCGCCGTGCCCCACGGATGGCGGGTCCACGGCCGACGCCGCGGTCGACACCTGCCCACCAGCGCCGGTCTGCAACCTTCCCGACTGCATGTACGGCGTCCTCCCGCAAACAGACGCCAACGGGTGCCCGGCCTGCGGAATCTGCGCGCCGGCGCCAGATGCGGGGTCGGACGCCGGGTGCGACTGCGGTCCGCCGCCGCCCGTCGCCGCCTGTCTTGGCGGAGGCAGCCCGAGCGTGACGTGCGAGACGAACGCCAGCGGATCGTGCTCGTGGCTCGTCGGGTCGTGCACGACCGACGCGGGAGGCGGCCCGTGCACCTTGGACGTCGAGTGCCCGAAGGGGCAGGTCTGCGGATTCCCGGAGGCGGCCGGTTGCGGCGTCGAGGGGACGTGCTTCGCCGCGCAGCAAGTGATCTGCAATGCGTACAGCCCCGGGTGCGCGTGCGACGGCTCCGAGATCAGCATCGCGTGCACCGGCTTGCCCTCGGGCTACGTCAGCAAGCCGCTCCGGCACACGGGGGCCTGCGTCGACGGGGGCTGAAGGTCGGCCAAGCTCGATGCCGACGGGCGAGCGCCCGTAGACGCCTGGAGAGATGCTGCTTTCATCCCGCAGTGTCCGAAAGGGCGTCGGCGCGCCTCACGCCGCCTTGCGGCTTTGACGGAAACCGATCGCGCGACTTACAGAAGCCTCGGCGAGCGAGCCAGGGGCTCTCGCAGCAGGTAGGCGAGGTAGGGAAGGGCGGCCGCGTGCGCGCGGAGCTCGGGCACGGCAAGGGTCGCAAGCTCGGTGCCCCTTGCGGGCGCGAGCAGGTCGACCCGGAACGCGTCCGCACCCCGCGCCTTGAAGGAAGTCGAGGGCTTGTTGCGCCCGAGCGCCGGGACCCGCAGGAGCGGTACGAACGACTCGGCCAGGACCGTCTCGAACGACTCCTCGGGGCCGAGCGCCAGTGCGAGCGGCTTGCCGCGGCCGACGTCGACGTCCTCTGTGCGGAAGGCGGGACCGCGCACCCCGAGCTCGTTCATCAGCACGCCGTGCGCGTGCGACCCCGCGAGGACCGCCCCGCCGCGAAAGAGGCCGCGATTGGCGAGCGCGGCGAGCACTGCGGCCGCGCGCACGCCGACCCGTACATATCCGTCCCGAGCCCTCGGGCAGTTCCGGATCGCGGCGCGCTCCACAATCGGCGAGGCTCGAAGCCCCCGGACTTCCCAGCTGAGCTACGGCGCAAACGTTGCCGCCCGACGACTTACCGGACGGCGGAGGCGTCCACGGCCTCAACCGGGACCGTTGCTCATCCCAGTCGCGCCCTGCAGCACACGCGGCGCGGCCGGTACGGCGCATGCGTTATCGAAGGGTCCGCCCGTTGTCCGAAAGGAGTCCCACGGCCATGCCGAATCGAATCGAGAGAGTTGCCTCCAAGGCGAGGGGGGCCGCCAAGGTCCTCAAGGCGACGGTCGAGAATCTGTCGGGCGTCTTCAAGCAGCTGTCGCGTGAACACGGCGAGGTCACCGCTCTCATCGTGCGGGTCCAGAGCGCGTCCGACGTCGCCGTGCGTCGCGAGCTCTTTCCCGAGATCCGCGAAGAGCTCCTAGCCCACGAGAAGGGGGAGCTCGCCGAGGTCTATCCGGTCTTCTTCGGGCACGTGGAGCTCGCCGGATACGCCGAGATGCACCGGAGGGAGGCTGGCACCTTCGAGCGCAAGCTCGAGCAGCTCGGCGCCATGTCTTGCGACGATCCCCTGTGGGACCCGTCGTTCGACGAGCTGGCGAACCTGGTCGAGCGCCACGTCAAGGAAGAGGAGGACGAGTTCTTTCCCATCGCGAGTCGCATCCTCGGCCGCGACGCAACCCAGGCGATGGAGAGCCGTTACGCCGCAGCCAGGAACGCCAGCATGAAGGGGTCGCGTCCATGAGCCGCTACGCCTGCCGCGGTCACCGCAGGCGGTCGGCACGTCGCTGGGCCTCGTAGAACGACGGGGACCGCTCCGCGACGTGAGCCAGGAGCGCTCTCGAAAGGAGCGCGTCACCGTAGAAGTCGAAACGCGACGATTCGCCCCGCTGGAGGGGGCGCACGACGAACGAAGAGGACGCGCCGTTGCTCGCAACCGCGCACTCGACGCTCGTGGAGGGCCCCGCCATCCTGGCGCTGTATTGCCGGCAGCGCGTGCTCTGCACCTCGAACGTGTACACGTGATCGTCGATGCACGCGGTCACCCGGCCGTCGCGACGAAAGCCGCCGCTCGCGGGCGCCTGGGCCACGTGAAGTCCGTCGCGGGCGAAGACGAACGTATCGTACGTCTTCACAGAGGTTCCGTCCGGGAGCGCGCGCGTCCGGGCGATCCGGCAAGGCGACACGAGCGAGAAGCGCTGCTTCTCGGTCCGGCGCCGGGTCGCGTCGTAGACGGTGACGGAGCTCCCGTTGACGCTCCATGCCTGCACGGATCCGGGATAGTCCGCATCGCGAACGACCCATGCGCCCCGCCATTCGCCCGCGTCTCGCGCGAGGTCGACGGTCGCGACGTCGCTCGCGCCCAGCGCGAGGGTCAATGACCAGGCCAAGAGCCAGGGGAGATTCATCCGGTCCAACTCCTCACGTGAGCGCGTACCTTGGCAGCTTCATCACCAGCGTCTGCAGCCCCTCCGAGAACGTCGGGTGAACGAACTCGGCGTCGACCATCGCGCGCGGGCTCGCGCCGGCCTGCATGAGCGACAGAAAGACGTGGATCAGCTCCCCCGCCTCGGCGCCCACGATCGACGCGCCCAGGATCCGCTCGGCGTCCGGGTCGACCAGGACCTTCATCAGGCCGGCCGTCTCGTCGACCTCGAAGGCGCGCGCGACTTCGGCCATCGGCATCGTGGCGACCTGGTACGGAATGCCGCGAGCGCGGGCGCTCTGCTCGTTATGGCCGACCGCGGCCACCTGCGGATCGGTGAAGACGGCGTACGGAATGAGCCGCGCGCTGCGCGGCTGCCGGGGTACGTCCGGCTTCATGAGGATGTCGAAGAGGCGGCGATGGTCGTCCCATGAAGTGTGCGTAAACTGCGGCCCGCCGAGGACGTCGCCCACGGCGTACACGCCCGGCGCGCTCGTCGCGTAGTACTCGTCGGCCACGACGTTGCCGCGTGGGTCCAGGCGCACGCCGCCAGCCTCGCAGCCGAGCGTCTCGGTGTTCGCGCGGCGGCCGAGCGCGACGAGCAGGTGCGAGCCGCGGATCGTGCGGCCGTCGGCGAGTCGAACGGCGACGCCGTCGCCATCGCGCGCGACCTCGACGGCGGCTGAACGGAGCGCCAGATCGATGCCCTCGGCGCTGAAGACGCCCTGGAGCGCCGCGGCGATGTCTCCGTCCTCGCGGCTGAGCAGGTGCTCTCCTGCGTGCACGATCGTCACGCGCGCGCCGAAGCGCCGGAACATCTGCCCCATCTCGGAGCCGATATAACCGCCCCCGAGCACGACGAGGTGCTCGGGCACGCGACGGAGCGCCAGGAGCGACGCGTTGTCGAGCCACGAGACCGTATCGAGCCCCGCGATCGAAGCGGTGGCCGGCCGAGCGCCCACGTCGAGGACGATCACCGGCGCGCGGTACTGCTCGCCTCCGGCCTCGATCGCTCCCTTGCCGACGAATCGCGCGTGCTGGCGCACGAGGCGCAGGCGCTCCCCGGCCGCGGCGAGCGCGGCTTCGATGGCCGTCCGATACGAGCGCACCACGGCGTCTTTACGGTCGACGATCTGCGCGAGGTCGACCTCCACCGCACGGACGTGGACGCCCAGGCGGGCCGCTGTTCGCGCCACATGCGCGGCACGAGCGCTCGCGATCATCGTCTTGGTGGGAGTGCAGCCCGTGTTGATGCAGGTACCGCCGACGGCCACGGCCTCGAAGAGGACGACGCGCCGGCCGGCTCGAGCGAGGCGAATCGCGAGCGGTTTGGCCGCCTGACCGCTGCCGACGATGAGGACATCGGTCTCTTGCATGACGTGGCCTCCAGACGCAGCCCTGCACGCGGCGTGCTCGTGCGGTCGCTCAACCCTTGCCGAGCACGAAGCGCTCGACCGCGTCGGCGAACCCCTCTCGATCGTTGGAGCCAGTGACACGCCTCGCGGCCCGCTGCACGTCGGGACTGGCGTTGCCCATGGCGATGCTCAAGCCGCTCCTCGCAAACATCAGGACGTCGTTGGGCATGTCTCCGATCGTGGCGATCTTCTCGGCGGGGATCCCGAGCTTCTGCGAGAGGTACTGCACCACCGCGCCCTTGTTCGCGCTCGGGTGGGTCACATCGACGTAGTACGGCTGCGACCGGGCGGCCGACACGTGATCTCCGAAGCGTTCGCGCAGGTCACGCTCGCAGGCCTCGACCGCAGGCAGGTCGTCGCTGACTCCGACGATCTTGACGACCCCATCTGACAGACGCGACAGGTCGGGCGCAACGGTGGGCGCGAATCGCACGGTCCACTGCTCGCGGGATACGTGCGGCGCGTCGACCTTGCGCAAAAACCAGTCGTTGCCCTGGTACACCCAGACATCGAGGCGGCGCTGCTCGATGACGCGCACGACATCGGGGACGATTTCGGCCGGCAGCGACTTCACCTCGATGGGCGACATGTCCGGATGGACGAACATCCCGCCGTTGAAGCCCGCGATGGGCGTCGTGATCGCGAGCGGATCGACGAGCATGCTCATCCCGCGCGGCGGGCGTCCGCTCGTGACGGCGAACGCGATGGATGCGTCGTGCAGCTTGCGCACGGCGCGGCGGGCCCTTTCGGTCAGCTCCTTCTCATGCGTCACGAGAGTGCCGTCCACATCGGCGATGAGCAGCTCGATCATCGGGAACCTCGGGTCAGGACGATAGCGCCGGCGGCGACGGATCGGGGCCGCGAACGCGCTCTTGCAGGCTCGGCAGCGGGCGCTTGAGGCCGGTGATGATCCGCGCCGCGTGGTTCTGGGTCAGATAGCTCCAGGACCACTGGAGCGCGACGAACACGCGGCTGCGAAAGCCGATCAGATAGAAGATATGCACGATCGCCCACACGGCCCACGCGACGAAGCCGCTGAGTTTCACGCCCCACACTACGCCCACGGCGCGCGAGCGACCGATCGTCGCGAGCATTCCCTTGTCGAAGTAGCGAAACGATTCGCGTGCCTGACCGCGCTCGGTACGGACGATCGACCGCGCGGCGGCGCGACCCTCCTGGATCGCGACGGGACTGAGCCCAGGCAGCGCCTCGCCGTTCTGTTCCAGGTAGGCCATGTCGCCGATGACGAAGACCTCCGGATGGCCGGCGATGGAGAGATCGCGCTGCACCGGGACCCGACCACGGTGCTCGCGCGAGCCGGGGAGCCCCTCGGCGAGCGCCACGGGCTTGACCCCCGCAGCCCAGATGACGGTCGCGGCGTCGATGCGCTCGCCGCTCGACAGCGTGGCTCCGTTGGCGTCGAGCTCGACGACGCGTTGGCCCGTGTGAACGATGACGCCGAGGCTGGCGAGCTGCTCGACCGCCTTGACGGACAGCTCCTCGGGGAAGCCCGGCAACACGTGGGGGCCGCCCTCGACCAGATGCACCTTCGCCAAGCTCGGATCGATGCGCCGGAAATCGCGGGCCAGCCCCCGGCGTGAGAGCTCAGCGAGGGCCCCGGCGAACTCGACCCCCGTGGGTCCGCCACCGACGATCACGAACTCGAGCAGCCGGCGGCGGAAGGGCGAGTCGCTCTCGAGCGCCTCGGCTTCCTCGAAGGCGAAGAGGACGCGCCTGCGGATCTCGAGCGCCGTGTCGAGGCCCTTCGGGCTGGGCGCAATCGCCTCCCACCCGTCTTTCCCGAAGTAGTTGGGGCGCGCGCCCCCGGCAACGATGAGGTAGTCGTAGCCCATCGGGCCGTCTTGCGTAGTGAGCTCGCGTCGATCGAGATCGATCGAGGTCACTTCGCCCAGAAGGACGCGCGTGTTGCGCTGCCGGGCGAGAACGGCGCGGATCGAGGCGGAGATATCGGTGCCCGCCAGCTGGGCCATGGCCACCTGGTAAACCAGAGGCTGAAAGAGGTGGTAGTTTTCGCGATCGAGGACCACCACATCCACCGGGGCGCGCTTGAGCGCCCTGGCCGCCGCGAGCCCACCGAAGCCTGCGCCGATGATCGCGACGCGCGGTCGCCTCGAGTCCATGCGCCGTGGCTCAGCAAACCCTATGCCGATTCCTCTGCACTCCGCTCGCGCTACCCTCGACCGTCCGATGCTGTCCGATCCGCTTTCGCGCGCACTCGACGAGGCCGTGGCCGGCCGTCGTGGGCCGCTCTTCGAGCTTCTGACGCGCGGCTCACGTCTGCCGGGGCCCCGCGCGAACGGCCCGCTGGCCGAGGCGTTCGCTCAGTCGTGTCGATCGCGGGGCGCGCGCGCCGACGCGCTGGCGCTCGCGATGGCGCACCTGTCAGCCGACGAGGCGCCCGGGGCCACGCCGCTCGAGTTCCTGCCGACGTGTGGTGTCCTGGCCCTGGCCGCTCGGGCGACGGCCGACGAGGCGGTCCGCGCGACGTTCCTCGCCGAGCTTCACGTGCTCGCCGACGACCTGCGCTTTCGCGTACGCGAAGCGGTGGTCGATGGGCTCGCGCGCATCGGGGGCGCCGCGGGCGACGCCCTCGTCGAGGAAACGGCTTCCTGGATGGACGGCTACTTTCACGCCGCTGCGGTCTTACGCGCCCTGGCTCGCGAGTCGTGGCTCTCGCAGGTCCACGAGCCGGACGGGGCCATCCGGCGGCTCGACGAGGCGTTCGAGCTCGCGCGGGACGCGCCCCGCGCGGCGGCCCGGTACCCCGGACACAAGGCCCTCCTCCAGGCCCTCGAGGAAGGGCCGCCCCGGGTGGCCCTGCGCTTCGGCGTACCGGTGTTCGATTTGATGTCCCGCTGGGCCACCGTGAAGGACCCGGTGCTGCGCGACCTCGTCGAGACCGTCCTGGCGGACGGCAGGCTGGCGGGCCGCTTCCGCTCCGAGCTCGACAGGGTGCGCCGTGAGCTCGCGGCGACCGCGCCGCCGGTCCGTAACCCGGACCACGACCACGGCCCGAGCCGCGACCGCAGCGGGGCCCGGAGGAGGGGGCGTAAGTGACTCGACGGGGGCCGCCTACCGCGCTACTCCTCCCTCGCGTGACAGAATTGACCATTCAGCCTAACACCCACGTCACGATCGATTACGAGCTTCGCGACGAAGAGGGCGACATGCTCGAGGCCAGCGCGGGCGAGGGCGGCGAGCCGATTCGCTACGTGCACGGCTACGGGATGCTCGTGCCGGGGCTCGAGGCGGCGCTCGTGGGCCTGCACACGGGCGACGAGCGCGATGTGGTGGTCCCGGCCGAAGCGGGGTACGGCGAGTACGACGACGACCTGCTCCTCGAGCTCGATCGCTCCGAGCTGCCCGACCCCAAGGGCGTGGCCGTGGGCGACGAGTTCGTCGCCGAGTCCCCCGACGGCGACGAGATCGCGATGAGCGTCGTCGAAGTGCGCGACGATCTCGTCCTGGTCGACGCGAATCACCCGCTCGCGGGGATGACGCTGAAGTACCACGTGACCGTGCGCGACATCCGCCCGGCCACCGACGACGAGATCCAGCACGCCGCGGCGCAGCTCGACGAGGCGCACGAGCACGTGCACGGCGCCGACTGCGACCACGATCACGATCATGATCCCGTCCCCATCGGCAAGCGAAGCGTCAACTAAGTAAGGAAACCGACCAATGGCCACCGGCAACAGCAGCCAGAAGACGATCAACAGCTGGGAGTGGGACGTGCGCGTTCGCGAGCGCAATTTGAGGAAGGGCGTTTTGGACCCGAAGGAAGTCGAGAAGCAAATCTCGCTACTCGCCGACCTGAGCGAACAGGCCGAGTCCGTCAACTACCCGCAGCCGGCGCTGGGCGGCCGCGAGGACTGAGCGGCGGCGCTGCGGGAGACTGGGCGCGCCACGAGACACGAGAAACGCGAGCGAGAAACGGGAGAGGGTGCCGTGACCGACGCGAACAACAGACCCGACGGGCAAGGCGATGAGTCGCTTCCCCATGTCGACTTTACGACGTTCGTCCTGTCGCTCAGCCATTCCGCGCTGATGCACCTCGGCGAGGCGCCGAGCCCCGAGACCGGCGCGATCGAGCAGAACCTGGCGCTCGCGCGTCAGACGATCGATCTCGTCGGAATGCTCGAGGAGAAGACGAAGGGAAATCTGACCGGCGACGAAGAGCGCCTCATCGGGCAGATCCTGTTCGATCTTCGCATGCGCTACGTCGAGCGGTCGAAGATGAAGTGATGCCGAGCGCACGCATCTTCGGCGCCCTGACGTGCCTTCTCGCTGCGGGGTGCGGATACCGCCTCCACGGCATGGAGAGCGACGACGCGGGCGTCGCGATGCCGCCCGGCGCAACCCCGGTGGCCAGCGACACCCCGGTCGCGCCTCCGACCGTGTCGTCTCCCGCAGGCTCGGTCAGCGTGCGCCTCGAGCCGGTGAGCTTCGCGCCGATCGCGCAGGCTGCCGACCCGAGCGTCGTGACGATCACGACCGTGGGCGAAGACATGGAAGTCTCGCCGTTCACGCACCGGCGCCGGCCGCGCGGCGAAGTGCACGGGCTGGGAACCGGCTTCGTGGTCGACAAGAACGGCGTCGTCCTCACGAACAACCACGTCGTCGAGGGGGCCGACGAGATCCAGGTCAAGCTGTCGGACGATCGCGAGTTCCCGGGCAAGGTCGTGGGGACCGACCCGCAGACGGACATCGCCGTCGTGCGGATCGACGCGAAGGACCTGCGCGCGCTGCCGCTCGGAGACTCCGACGCGATCAACGTGGGCGATTGGGTCGTCGCGATCGGCAACCCGTTCGGGCTCTCGCACACGGTCAGCGCGGGCATCGTCAGCGCCAAGGGCCGCACCCAGCAAGACGTGCCGCTCGATCCGAGCGGGTACTACGATTTCATGCAGACCGACGCGTCGATCAACCCGGGCAACTCCGGCGGACCGCTCCTCAACCTGCGGGGCGCGGTCGTCGCGATCAACACGGCGATCCGGGGAGGCGGCGCGCAAGGGATCGGGTTCGCGATCCCCATCAACATGGTCAAGCAGCTCTTGCCGATGTTGCTGCGCGACGGACACGTGACGCGAAGCGCGCTCGGAGTACGTATCGTCGACGCCCACCAGCTCTCCAGCGACGATCGCGCCGCCCTCAAGCTCCCCGAGGGAAGCCGGATCAACGGCGCGGTGGTCGAGTACGTCAACCCGGGCGGTCCCGCGGACCAAGGCGGCCTCGAACCCGGAGACATCATCGTGGCCTTCGAGGGACAGCCCATCGAGCGGTCCACCCAGCTCCAGTGGCTCGCGAGCACAGCCGGGGTGGGCCGCCCCATCACCCTGCGAGTGCAGCGCGCCACTCGGCCGTTCGACGTGAAGGTCAAGCTCGGGGAGCTCGCCCAGCAGTCCGCGCACTAGTCGAGCCTCGGGCGGGATCGGGCTATCCGCGGATCGCCTGGGCCGCGGCGCGGAGACGCGCGAGGGCACGGGAGCGGCCGAGGACCGCGATGACGTCGAAGAGGCCCGGGCTTGCGGCGCGCCCGGTCAGGGCGACGCGGGCAGGTTGCGCGATGTCCTTCATCGGCAGGCCGGTGCTCGGAAGCCACGCGTTGACCGCGGCCTCCAGGGCCGGCGCCGTCCACGACTCGACCCCCTCGAGCGCCCCAGCGAGGCCGAGAAGGAGCGGCGCGCTCGCGGGCACGAGAAACTTCGCGGCGGCAGGCGCATCGACGGCGGGCGGATCGCGAAACACGAAGTCGAGTCGATCGGCTGCGTCGGCGAACGTGGTGGCGCGCTCGCGGATGAGCGGGACGACCGGCTCCACGCGGGCCGGCGACACCTCGAGGCCGCGCGCGGCGAGAAATGGCGATGCCCGCCCCGCGTACTCCGCGTCGCCCGTGAGGCGCGCCGTCTTGAGGTGCTCGTGGTTGATCGCGAGGAACTTCTTCGCGTCGAACTTGCCGTCGCTCCGGTTGCAGTGCTCCCAGTCGAACGCGTCGACGAGCTCTCCCCGCGAGAACACTTCCTGGTCGCCGTGGGACCAGCCGAAGCGCGCGAGGTAGTTGAGCACGGCGTTCGGCGAATACCCCTGATCGCGGTACTCGGTGACGCTCACCGCCCCGTGGCGTTTGCTGAGCTTCTCGCCGTTGGGCGCCAGCATCATCGGCAGGTGAGCGAAGTCCGGAGCGGGTCGCCCGAGCGCCTCGTAAATCATGATCTGCGGCGGCGTGTTGACCATGTGATCGCGGCCGCGCGCGACCAGCGTGACGCCCATTGAGGCGTCATCGACCACGGCGCCGAAGTTGTAGAGGGGGACCCCGTCGGACCGGAGCAAGACGAAGTCTTGCTGCGCGGCGTTCGGCGTGACGACTTCGCCGAAGACCTTGTCGACGTAGCGGACGCTGCCCGTCTCGGGGACGTTGAAGCGCACGACGAACGGAAGGTCCGGCTCGTCGGTCCGGTGGCGACACGTGCCGGGATACCGGAACTGGGCCTTCGGATCGCGGGCCTTGAGCGCGGCGCGCTGCACGTCGAGCTCCTCCTTGGTGCAGTAGCAGCGGTACGCCTTGGCGGCCGCGATGAGCGTCTCGGCGAACTCGCGGTACACCGCGAGGCGCTCCATCTGGGTGTAGGGCCCGTGAGCCCCGCCCACCTCGGGCCCCTCGTCCCATTCGAGGCCGAGCCACCGGAGCGAATCGAGGATGACCCCGACACTCTCGCGCGTGCTGCGCTCCTGGTCGGTGTCCTCGATGCGAAGGATGAAGGAGCCCTTCGTCTTTTTCGCCCAGAGCCAGTTGAAGAGCGCCGTTCGCACGCCGCCGATGTGCAGGTACCCCGTCGGCGATGGGGCGAAGCGAACGCGCGCAGGGGGCATGATGCGACGAGTAGCAGAGCGGCCTCGCCGCTTCCACTCGGCGCCCCGGCGCTCGGGAGGCGCCGGCCTCGCGATCGCTTCGCCCGTACTCAGGAAGCGTCGGCCTCGGCGATCGCCTCGTCGCGCAGATCGAGCTCGGCGACGAGGGCGTCGACGGGATCCGCGAACGCGGCACCACGGCGCAGGCGCCCGGCGTTCGATACCGCGGCGCCTCCGCCGCCCCCGACACGAAGCGCGGCCGTCCGCAGGACACTCTCGATCCGCTCGAGCTCGACGAGGGCCGAACCGTGGTCGGCCTCGAGCTGCGCGGCGGCCGCGCGTTCGGCCGAGAGACACGCGAGCGCGGCCGCGGCCGCAGGGACGGTGGCTCGCGCGCAGGCGTCGGCACGGCGTTCGAGCGCTCCGAGGTCGATGCGCCCCAGCTTTCGCGCGCAGGTGCGGCGCAGGGCGTCGAGGTGCCGGGCGCGAACCACGAGGGCGCGGATCTGGGCCCTCGCACCGTCGAGGGTCGCCTCCCCTCGCGAGGCGCGGAGTGCCCGCCGCGCGGCGATGCGAACGCGCCCCATCGCCGTTCGCGCAGCGCGCCTCGACAGGGCGACCGCGGCCCACACGACCGCGAGGACCGAACAGAGGCAGAGGGCGCCAAGTGCGAGCGCGCCGAGGACCGCGGGCGCCTGGCTCGGCTGCGGACGCGACTCGAGCTCGATGCCCCCCGACAGCGTCGATGCGAGCTCCGCCGAGGTGTGCAATCGCTCATGCGCGAGGATTGCGAGCCGAGGCACGAGGCACGAGAGCCCGCCCCCGCAAGCCGGCACGAACTGCCCGGTCGGCGCGACGACGTACGCGAAGTGCGCGGGGTCGGTGTCGACGATGCGCAGCCCCCCGGCGGCGAAGTCGAAGAGGCTCGCGGCGTCGAACGAAGTGCCGTCGGTCGACGTGGTCACCCGGCCGTGCAGCTCGACGTGCGCGTCGGGCTCGATCGAGAGCGTGGTCATGCGATCGAGCGGCACGATCATCGTGAACGGCGCGGGCGAGTCCATCAGAGGTACCCGTATCCGGAGCCTCGAAGCATGACCACGAGCGGCAACTCCGCCATTTGCGTACTGCCTCCGACCGCGTCCCCGAGGCGGTCGAGACGTGCGGCGTCGTCGACGAAGCACGGCTCGCCGAGCGTCGTCGACGCGATCCGCAGGACGGCCGCGCGCTCTTCGAGGACGTTGCGAGCCGCGGTTCGGTCCCCGGCGTCGACACGCTGGGCCGCCTGGAGGATCGCCTCACCGGCTGCGAAGGCCTGCTCGACCCGCTCGACGTCGTGGTTCACGGTCGACGCGCTCTCGGCGTCGCTCGCGGCCCAGCGCAGGTTCACCGGGAGCTCCTGCGTCACGTTCTTCTTGAGGACGCGGTCCTTGTAGCGGACCTCGACGCTGGCGATGCGCCGGTCGCCCGTGCCGGGCGGCATCTGCAGCGTGATCATCGTGGCGTGGCGGTCGGCGCGGGCGAACGCCGGGATGAAGAAGCGCATCCCACCGGCGGCGTCGACCTGACGGTCGGACGCGATTCCGTGCTCTTTCTCGTGCCGATCGACCACGATCTCCTGCGCGCGCACGGCGTCGGCCTCGATGGCCGTGAGCTCGCGCGAGCCGAAGACGTGCGTGGCCGAGATGTCCGGGCGAAGGCGGACACGAACCTCGACGGCGGTCGCGACCGGGCGAAGGCGTGCGTCAATCTCGCGAGCGAGGTCGGGCTCGATCTGCGACGAATCGGCCACGTAGTAGTAGCCGCCGGCGCCGCGGTCGGCGATGCCGCTCATCAGCGGCGCGTCGTAATCGGGGCCGAGCCCGAACGCGCTCGTCTGGATGCCGTCTTGAAAGGCGCGCGCGGCGCGGTCCGCCAGGTGCTCGGGGCTCGTGTCGCCGCCGTTGGCGTGACCGTCCGAGAGGAGCATGACGAGGCGCACGGCTTCATCGCCGGCGCCCGGCGCGCGAGCCTCCGCGTACCCCAGGTCGAGGCCCGCCCAGATGTTGGTGCCGCCGTCGGCCTGGACATCGCGGATGCGCGACAGCACCTGCCCGCGACGCGGGCCGATGGGACCGTCCGGGACGATGACCTGGGCGGTGTCCGAGAACGTGACCATCGAAAAGTCGTCGGTCGCCTCGAGCTTGTTGACCGCGGCTTGCGCGGCCTTCTTCGCGTCCTCGATCGCCTTTCCGCTCATCGAGCCGCTGACGTCGAGCACGATGTGAACCGATAGAGGGGCGCGCGACGGCGTCGCCTCGCTCGACGCCAGCGCGACGAGCAGGTTCATGGGTCCCCCCGCCGGGCCCACCGCCGCGCGCGCCGTACTGACCGCGACGGTGAGCGCTCCGTCCTTGGGCACGTCGAGCGCCGGGGCGTAGCGGGCGCCGAACTCACCGACGAGGTCCTTGTACGAGGTGGGGATCTGCCCGCGCGCGACCGCGGCGTCGAACGCGGCCAGCGCGGCGCCGCCCGGTCGATAGGTGGTCGCGTAGCGCGCGTTGGGGTCGAGCCGGGCAAGCGCGGGCGCGACGGGCTCGGCGATCGCGCCGCTGGGCCCCCACGGCGCCGAAGAGCCGGCGGCCGTGGCGGCCTGCCCATTGAGTGACATTCCGAATGCGCCGCCGAGGGGGACGGCGCCGGCCGCCGCGATCGACGCGGCGCGCGGGGGCCCAGACGCCGGCATCGCGAAGGCCGGTTGGCTCGGCGCCTTCCGATTGGCGAAGCTCTTGAGGGCCGTCGCTCCTTCGTCGGCTGCAAGCCCATTGCCCCCGGCGAAGTTGAGCCCGCGCCCCGGCGATTCCTCGCCCTTGGCGCGCGTGCCCGATCCCCCGCTGTTCGCGTACGAGCCGTGCCCCATCGACCCCTCCATCGGCGCGGGCGCGGCCGACGATTCGGGCATCGCGCGAACGCCCAATGAGCGAATCGGGGCGTCCTCTGCCGAGGAGCTCGCCGAGTCGCCCGTCGTGCACGCGCCGACCGCCGCGAGCGGCGCCAGCAGCGAACACACCCGTACCGCCGCGCGCGTGCGCGCGGAAAAGCCTTGGATCCTCATCACTACCCGCTCCTTGGGCGCGCTCCGAGCAGACTCACTGCCCGCCTCGCAAGCGCTCGCGTCTTGGACGCACGGCCCAATGGAATGGATCTCCGTCGCGGCAAGAAAGTTCCCGACCCAATTGTCCTGCCGCCGTCCTATCCTCCGCGCCGGTCGATGTGGGACTGAGTGAGCACCCTCTACTCGGGAAGACGACGCGCGCCCTGCTCGTGATGATCGCGGCGCTCGCCGTCCCCTACGCGACACCGAAGTTGAGGCCGCTGCGGATCGCGCGATTGCCGTGGGAGACGGCTGCGCCGACCGACGAAGTGCTGCTGGCTTCCGAGCTCCCGCTACCGGCGGCGCCCGTCTCGGGTGAACAGGCCCTCCCTGCCTCGGAGAACACACCGACCGTCAACAACGCGTTGCCGAGCGAGTCGCACACCACGCTGCCCGAGATCGACAGCGTGGTGCGCGGGACGCTGCGCGACGTACCCATCGAGGATCCGGGTGGCCACGCGCTCGACGCGTTCTTCGCCCGCCTCGCGCGAACCGATCGCCGCGAGGCCGGCGCGATCACGCGCATCTTGCACTACGGCGACTCGACGATCGCGAGCGACTACGTCTCCGGGACGGTTCGTCGGCGAATGCAGGCGCGCTTCGGCGACGCCGGGCACGGCTTCATCCTCATCGCGAACCCCTGGGAGTGGTACTTCCACAACGACGTCCTGCACGCCTCGAATGCCGACTGGAAGGCGAGCCGCCTCGCCGGGCCGGCCGCACCCGATGGCCTTTACGGCCTCGGCGGCGTGTCGTTCACCAGCTACGGGGGCGGCCTGGCCGCGTTCGGCACGGCGCCGCGAGGCGACTTCGGTCGCAAGGTCTCGCGCTTCGATCTCTACTACCTCGAGCAACCCGGCGGAGGCGACGTCGAACTCACGGTCCGCGGCGCGCCGCCCGAGCGCTTCTCGACGCGCGGGAGCGCGAAGGTCTCGCGCGTCCACACGGTTCGAACGACCGACGGCGAGTCCAGGCTCACGGTGCGCGCGGCGGGCGGGGGTCCCGTACGCCTCTTCGGCGTCGCGCTTGAGCGCGACGAGCCAGGGGTCGTCTACGACGCCCTGGGCTCACACGCAGCCATGGCCCTGCACTGGCAACGGCAGGACCGCGCCCACTGGAAGGAGCAGCTCGCGTTGCGCGACGCGGCGCTCGTCATCTTGCAGTACGGCACCAACGAGAGCGATCTCCGGAGGTTCGATCGCACCCAGTACGAGCGCGCTCTCGGCGATCTGGTCGACGAACTCCGAGAGGCCGCGTCAGGCGCGTCGATCCTCGTCGTCGCGCCCCTCGATCGAGCCGAGTACAAGGACGGCCGATTCGCGACCAGGCGCGTCATCCTCGATCTCGTCTCGACCCAGCAGCGCGTCGCGCTCGCTCACGGCGCCGCCTTCTGGAACACCTTCGAGGCCATGGGCGGCGAGGGCGCGATGGGCCGGTGGTACAAGACGCGCCCCCAGCTGGGCGGCGGCGATCTGACCCACCCCACGCCCCGCGGAGCCGAAGTGCTGGGCGACATGCTGAGCGACGCCCTGATCGACGCCTACCAGAACCGCACAGCCAACGAGGGCGCGCGCAACCCCTAGCGTCGCGCGACGTTCCAGGTCTTCTCGGCGTTGGTGGGGGGCAGGCCCATCTCGGCGCGCCACTCGTCGTAGGCGCGAAGCAGGTCGCTGGCGAAGGCCGTCCCGACCTGCGTGTAGCCCGTGCGCGTGAGGTGCACTCGATCGCCCTGCGCCCGGGGCTCCGCCTCCTCCGCCCACGCGGCGATGGTTCCGGGGCCGCCCATCGCGTCGATCTGCGAATAGAACGCGCAGCCGGCGGCGCCCGCGACCCGCCGCTGGATCGCTTCGATCTCGAGCACGCGAGGCCATGTGTGATAGCCGCGGGTCCCCTTCGTCCAGCGCGCGAGATCCGGGGGGCCGAGGAGCAGGCAGGCCGCGCCCGAAGCGGCGCGCGACACTCGGCCGAGCAGATCGACGAGGCCCTGCTCGTACGCGGCGTCCTCGAGGCGCGGTTCGAGCGCCTCGTTGGTGCCGTACGCGAGTACGACGAGGTCGGGCGACTGGTGGCGCACCTGTTCGGCGAAGTGGTCCTCGTTCCATCGGAGCGGGGTGAAGATCTGCGCCCCGTTGATCCCAAGCGCGTCGACCACGACGCCGACCTGCGGGCGATCGAGCGTCATTCCGAAGACGCGGACCTCGCCGTCGCCCACGGTGCGAACGTCGATCCGGTGCGGCGCGTCGGCGACGTCGAACCTGGAGAACCCCGACCCAGGCTGCGCCGCATGCGTCGCGACACGGCCGGCATGCGCGCCATCGATGATCACGTCGAAGGTGCCACCGTGCGGCTCCTGCCAGTAGTCGACCTCCACGCGCGAGAAGCGTGGCGCGATCTCGGTCCACGCGCGGGCCCCGGGGGCTTCGGCCGCGATGCCGACCCCGAGCAACCCGAAGCAGCCGTCCCCACCCGAGCGCGGGTCCTTGAGGCGCGTCTTCTCGGGCTCGAACTCGTCGGTCATGTAGCCGCGAACGCCGTCTTGCACGTAGGTCTTCCACGGGCGGCCGATCGAAACGAACCCGCGGCCACCGTCGCCGAAGCGCGACTGAAGGTGGTGACGGAAGGCAGACGTGCCCATGTCGCTCGCCGTGTGCGAGTCGCCGTACTGCAGGATGCGAACGTCGTCATGAGCGCGACCGTCCTCGAGACCGGCGAGCCGTTGGTAGAAATGAGCGAGGCGGTCGGGACCGTCGAGATGGCCGACCGTAGCCGACGAGAGCGGCTGCGCACTCGCCACACCGCTGGGGTTTGCCGTGGCCGTCCGGCTCACCGCCGCGGCGGTCGTCGGCACCGTGTTGGGACCGGCGGCCTGGCGCGACGAAGTGCCAACGGTTCGGTCGAGCCCTCGCTCGACGCGCGGCGCGAACGCAATGTCCGACGGCGGCCCGTTGACCTTTGTGGCCGAGCCCTCTCCGCAGGCAAGCGGGAGCAAGAGCAGAGCGGCGAATTTCGCCAAACGCACGGCCTATTGAATCGTGGCACGCCGGGAGGAGGCGACGCAAATCGCCTGCCAGCCTCGACTCTTTGCAGGTAGCGTCCGCCGGGTGAGCCGTCTGCGCGTGATCTTCGCGGCGCTCTGGATCGGAGGCCAGGGTGCCCTCGTTCTCACGGCGGGTGGGCGCCCTGACCACATCTTCGGCTTCCGCATGTTCCCGGAGGGCTCGACGATCGAGATCCATCTGTGGCGCGACACGGCCGGCGGCGCGATGCGGGCGCTGCGGGGCGAGTGGAGCGCCCGCGATGCGGCGGGACAGCTGCGGCACTTTTCGTGGCGCGACCGCGTGCGCGACCCGATTCTCTCGTCGATCGACGCGCGCGTCTTCGCGTCGTACGGCGTCGACGCCCAGCTCGCGCGCCTCGAGCACGCCCTCGACGACGTCGCGGACCATGTTCCGGAAGACATGGAGACGCGGCAGCTCCGGGCGGAGGTGGTGGTCCGGCGAAACGGCGGCGAGCCGACGACCGTCTCGCTCCGGAGCCATGCCCGGAGCCCGTGATTTGATCGCGGCCGTCCGGCGGTGGCGCGACGAGACGGGCGACACGAGCGCGCTCCGCGCGGCGCGCGTCGTGCTCGGTCTGTTGCTGCTCGACGCGGCCATCCGCGCGGAGCGCGAGCTACAAAGCGGCTACTTCGGCGACGTCTTCCACTGGCCGATCGTGCCGGAGGTCCTCGTAGCGCCGCGGCTCGTCTACGCGACGATCGTCGCCACCGAAATGGTCCTGGGGGTCATGGTGGTCCTCGGCTTGAGAGCGCGGTGGGCGCTCTTCGCGTCCGCCGTGCTCGGCACGTACGTTCTGCTCTGCGACCGGGTTGCTTTTCACCACAACCGCTGGGCGCTCGCCTGCTACTCGCTGCTCCTGGCGCTCACCCCTTGCGATCGATCCGGACCGCGCGTGGGGCCGCTCTGGGCCGCCCGGCTCGCCCAGGTCCAGGTCGCGCATGATCTACGTCGCGTCGGGCGGCTCGAAGCTCCTCGACCCCGACTGGCGCAGCGGTCGAGTGGTCATGGCGCGGCTGTCGCTCTACGGCTCGCAGGCCGTCGCTGCGGGCGTCCCGCAGGTCGTAGTCGAACGGCTCTCCGAACCGGAGACGGCCCACGCGCTCGCCGCCCTGGCGATAGCCACCGAGCTTCTCCTCAGTGTGGGCCTGTGGCCCCGTCGAACGCGCGCCTTCGCGCTATGGTGGGGCGTCTGGTTTCACCTGACGATCGAGGCAACGAGCCGCGTCGAGAGCTTTACGTGGCTCACGCTGGCGATGTACGCGCTCTTCGCCACCCCGGACGCCCGGGCTCGCAAGCTCGTCTACGCCGCGTCGCACCCGCTGCAGCGCGCCCTCGCGCGCGGGATCGGATGGCTCGATTGGCTCGCGCGGTTCGAGCTGCAACCGAGCCGACGCGGCTACACCGATCGCAGTGACGCCGATCAGGGAATGGTCGTGATCGAGCGCGACGGCGCGCAGGCCACGGGCGTGCGCGCCGTCGCCGCCGTCGCGCGGTGCATCCCCCTGCTCTTCCCCCTCTGGGTCCCGATCGGACTGTTCGCGGCGCTCGCGCGTCCGAGGCGAGAGCCGCCAGGCCGCCAAGAGAGGGGAAGAGGGGCCGAAGAGACGCTGAGAACGCGGAGCTCAAGGAATGGCGGGAGGGCTTGAGTGGAGCTGGCCGGTCTCCCGGCGGTACTCTCTGCGGCTCTCGTCTCTTGGCGTCTTGGTGGCTCTTTTCATGTCTTGTGCCACTCGCCGCGCTGCACGACCGGAAGCTGCAGGGCGCGCTCGCGCTCGAGATCGAGGTTGCCCACGTGAATCGAGATGGGAGCCTGCGACCCACTTGTAGATCGACGCCGAGAAGAGCCTGACGAAGCGCGCGGCCCAGTCGTCGAGCCGCTCGGGCGCGTGCTCGGGGAAGACCGCCTTGAGCGCCACGGACACTTCGTCGGGCGACATCTTCTCGCCCGCGAAGAGCGCGAAGCACGCGTCGAGGACGGGGAACGGCATGAGCTCGCGCTCGTCCTCCTGGTCCTCCGCGAGCTCGGCGGTCGCAGGCTTGAGCAGCGTGAGGCGGATGCCCTCCCAGTGCGTCGTCTCGTAGAGCCAGTCGAGAACGTAGTTGACGACGGTCTTCGGGACGTTCGCGATCACGCTGAGCGCGCCCTCCCCGTCGCCGCCGATGGTCGACGTAGCCGACGGCCTTCTCGCTCATGTTGCTCGTCTGCAGGAAGAGGCCCTGCGCCGCGTTCGCCCACGTCCACATTCGCTCGGCCCGCACGCGCGCCTGAACGTTCTGGCGGGCCAGCGCCGTCAGCGCCTCGCCCGGCTGCAGCATCTTCTCGACGGCCGCGAGCTCGCGCTCGAACGCGTCGTCGATCGACACGATCGCGAGGGGCGCGTCGAGATCGAGCGCCACGCTGCTCGGCGGCGGCGCGCGTCTCGGCCGACGAGAACCGAGTGGGCAGGTAGAAGGCGCGGAGCAGCTCCCGGGCCTTCGCCCGGCGTTCGTCTTCGGGCCGATCGGCCCAGCGCCGGTCGATCCAGCGGCGCGCGATGGCGAGGACGAGGAGGCTGTCGCGGCCGCCCGAGAGCGCGACGCCGATCGTCTTGAACGCAGCCGGTCTTCTCGAAGTAGTCGCCCACGCCCAGGGCGAGGGCGTCGAGCAGCTCCTCGCAGAACTTGTCGCGCGCGCTCCGTGGGGTCTCGGGTAGGGGCAAAAAGAAGCTCTTGTGGGCCGGCGCCGGGAAGACGAGCGCATCGCGACCCTTGGTCGGTGCGTCGACGCTCACTCGCGTCACCCTCGGAGCGAGTGCGGCGAAGGCCTCCTGGTCTTCGCGCCAGGTCGTGTTCTCGGTGCGCAGGCGTCGGGTGCGGTCGAGATCGAGGGTGACGGCCTCCACCCCTTCGCGAAAGCGCGACGAGGAGTGAAGGAGCCTGCCGTTTTGCGCCACGAAGCCGCCGCCGTCGAACACGAGCCCGTCGTTGGCTCCGACCGCGTTGACGTACGCGACCGTCGCCTGGCAGTCGGCGGCGCGCGTCGCGATCATCTCGCGGCGCGTCTCGGCGACGCCGAGTCGAAAAGGAGAGGCGCTGAGGTTGCACACGAGCTCCGCGCCCGCGTACGAGCGTCGTCGCATCGGCCCGTCGGGCGACCAGCCGTCTTCGCAGACCTCGAGCGCGAGCGTGCCGAAGTCGAGCTCGAAGACGAGGTCGCCGAAGGGCACGCCGGCCAGGGTGTCGTAGAGGCCCGCCGAGCCGCGGGCGAGCGTGCGGGCCTCGTAGAAGACGTTGTAGAGCGGGAGCTTCTCCTTGGGCACGAAGCCCCAGACATGCCCCGCGTGGACGAGCGCCGCGACGTTGTAGAGGTTCGAACCGCGGGCCACGACGAGGCCGAGGGCGCAGGCGCACCCGAGCGGCGCCGTCTCCCTCGCGAAGCGCGCGAGCTCGACGCGCTGCGCGTCGACGAACGCGCGCCACTGCACCAGGTCCTCGGGCGGATAGCCGCCGATGAGCTGCTCGGGCATGGCCACGAGCGTCGCGCCGTCGGACGCGGCCGAGCGCGCGAGGGCAACGGCGCGGTCGACGTTCGATCGGCATGCGCCCACCGTCGAGTTGACGTTTGCGAGGGCGATGCGGACGAGCCTCATGGCGCGGCAATCGTAGCTCACTCCGTGTGGGCTTTCCCCGTGGGCGGGGCTCGTCTACCGTTATAGGACGTGCCTTCGTCTCAAAAGCGGCTGATCGCTCTGGCCAGCGCCGGGGGGGCGGCTGCGTTCGCGGTGATCGGGATGGGGCTGATGGCCGCCCGCGCTCTCTCGAACGACTCGAGCCGCCCGGCGACCGTCGGCCCGAGCCAGGGCGCCGAAGTCGCCAGCGCGGGAATGAATGCACCGGGGACGAGCGCGCTCCGGCAGCTCGGTTGCGACCCGGCGATCGTCATGGACATGAGCCGACTCCTCGGCGACGCCGGCGCAGTGCGGCCCAACGAGCCGCGCTATGTGGTCACGTGCGACGTGCCCGGCACGCAGACGCCGACCTGCGAACGAGTCGCCGGGACCTACTTTGGAGCCGTGGGGGGCAGCGCGGTCGGCAACGTCGACGTCAGCGTTTCGCGTCCCGGCTCGAACACGCCGCTCTGCACGCAGCTCTATGCGCCGAGCGGCGCGCTGATGCACTGACGGGCAAGGTGGCCGAAAGGCGCCGACCGCGCCGACGCTATTTCTTGTCCGGTTCGGCCGCCGCGACGAGCGGAGCCACGTTGGGCACGAGGGTGATCTCGATGCGACGGTTCTTCGACTGCCCGTCGGGCGTCGCGTTCGTTGCGACGGGATCGTAGGGCCCGTAGCCGGCGGCGGAGAGCACGCCCGGCGCGACCCCACTCGAGACGAGGAGCTTGACGACCGCGATCGCGCGCGCCGACGAGAGCTCCCAGTTGGTCGGATACGTCTTCTTCGTCTCCGTCGTGATCGGCTCGCTGTCGGTGTGCCCGGCCACCTGGAAGCGCTTCAAGCCGACGCCTCGAAGCGTCGCGGCGATCTCGCCGATGGCTTGCTTTCCGTCGGGCTTGAGCTCGGCATCCCCCGTCGCGAACAGGACGTCGTTGTGGAGCTGCAGGACGATGCGACCGTGGCGCGTCGTCACTTTGAGGTGCCCCGCGTCGATCATCCTCTTGAACTTGGTCTGCAGGTCGTCGAGGAGCTTGCCGCGGTCCTGCGCCTCTTGCAGCGCGCGTTTGGCGTCGTCGAGCGCCTGCTTCTGGTCGTCGGTGATGGCCTGCGACTGCGCCAACCCCAACGCGCCCTTGAGCTGGGCCACCTGCTGATCGTCGGTGGTGACCTGCTGCTGAAGCTGCGCGACCTGCTGCTTGGCCGCGTCCGCCTCCTGTTTGGCCGCGGTCGCCTCCTGGACCTTGGCGTCGTATTCCGACTTCGACACGCCGCAGCCGCAGAGCGCGACCGCGACGACACATAGCCATGCGCCTCTCATGGAAGCGATGCTACCGGCAAAGCGGGGCAAGTCAGAACGTGTAACTCAGACCCACGGCTGCATCCCACATGATGGGCGTATCGCCCGTCGATGCCACCTTCGCGAACCCCAGCGCATCGCGCGCGCCGATCTGCGCGATGAGCGCCATGTGTCGGTCGATCTGGTACCACTCGACGCCGACTCTCGCACCGAACGCCGCGCCGAGAGTCTCGGCGTTGCGAAAACCGAGGATGGCGAGCGAGTCGTGGGGCACGTCGGCCGCGAGCCCGTCGATCTCGACCCTGAACGAAGAATGCGAAGCGAGCCGTCGGATGAAACGTCGCGCGCGCGCCGGCGCCGAAGCCCCACAAGGGGAACGCCATCGCGGCCGACTCGTCTTGCGACTCGCTCGTCTCGGTGAACGCGAGCTCCCCTTCGCCGAAGAGCATCAGCCAGTTCGTGACATCGTACCCGAGCTGCGCGTGAAGCCAGAACGCGGGGGGCGCGACGTGCCGGAACTGACCGCCGAAGCCGAGCACGCCGAGCGTCGATTCGAGCACGAGGCCCTTGCGGTGCGGTCGCGGTGGCGGTGCTTCGACGAGGCCCTCCGGCCCGACGTCGGTCGGGGCCTCGGTGACCGTGGGCGCCGGGGGCTGCACGGCGATGTCGATGTGCGCATCGGGAGCCAGCTCGGAGCCGGCGGGGGCCGCAGGGGCTGCGGGCGCCGGAGCGTCCTGCGCGGCGGCAGCCGACGACACGGCGAGACCAGTGATTATCCCGCAGACCGCGAGCCGTCGGCGCACGGGATCGACGTTAACACGCTTTACGAGCTCGAAGGCAAGGCGCTCGCACCGACGAGCGCGTGCTCGACGACGTCGACCAGTTCGTCGATGAGGAGAACGGGGTCCCACTTGCCCGCACCACGCCTCGCCGCGCTGGTCGCCTCCTTCATTGAGGCGCCGCTGTCCTCGCGGCCGAGGCCCGCGCGAAAGGCCAGGCCGTACGATGCGCCGCCGAGCGCCGTCAGGCGAGCGAACGCGTCGCCTCCTCGAAGGCCGAGGAGGATGTAGGGGCCGGTCGCGCGCGCCCAGACTCCGGCGCAGCCGAGCGCGCTCGCGACTTTCCTGACGCGTTCGACGATGGCAGAGGGCTCAGCGGTCGGCGATCCGTTCGATAGCTGAAGCATGTGCGCCTCCTAGGGTCTCTTGCCCCTCTAGCGAACATGCAGACGCAGGGCCAAGTTTGGGACGGGTCTACTTCAGAAGCCACCCGAGGAGCATGCGCTTGGTGGTCGTCGCGACCGACCGACGCGATCGAGTCGACGAGCGGGATCTCCTTCGGGCACACCTCGACGCAGTTCTGCGCCTTGCCGCATCCCTCGACGCCGCCCTCGCCCATCACGGCGTCGAGCCGCTCGTCCGCGTGCATCTTGCCGCTCGGGTGCAGGTTGAAGAGGCGCACCTGGTTGAGCGCCGCGGGACCGACGAAGTCGCTCGCCGAGTTGATCTGCGGGCACGCCTCGAGGCAGCAGCCGCACGTCATGCAGCGCGAGAGCGGATACGCCGTCTCCTGGTTCTCCTGCGACTGGCGCGGGCCCGGGGCCGAGCTCGTGCGAGCCGTCGAGCTCGATCCACGCCTTGACGCGCTTGAGGTCCTCGAACATCCGCGAGCGGTCGACGACGAGGTCGCGCACGACCGGGAACTTCGTCATCGGCTCGAGCGTGATCGTCTGCCCCGTCGGGCGCGATCGGGTCGACCAGCGCGCTGCACGACTGCCGCACGCGGCCGTTGATGACCATCGTGCACGAGCCGCACACCTCCTCGAGGCAGGAGCACTCCCAGACCACGGGCGTCGACCTTCTCGCCGCCGGCCGTCACGGGGCTCTTCTGGATCTCCATGAGCGCGCTGATGACGTTCATCTGCGGCTGCCAGGGCACCTCGAACTCCTGCCAGTAGCTCGTCAGCGCCCGGGCCGTCCTGGCGCTTGACCTTCAGGCGGACCGTTCCTGCTCGCGCTTGGCCATCGTGCCATGCCTTCTCCGTGCGACGCTGCTGGCGACCGGCGGAGGCGCGGCCGACTTGCGCGGCGCTCGCCCGCGCCGCGACCGCGCTCGCGGCGCCCGCGGTCTCGTACTTGCGCGGGCGCGGCCGCACGAGGCTCACGTCGACCGCGTCGGTCACGTGGACGCGCGTCGCCGAGGAGCGAGTAGTCGAGCTCGCGCACGAAGCGCACCGCGTCCGGCGAGCCGTTCGCCGCGCCCTCGTGGAAGGCGAGCGTCGTGCGGAGCCAGTTGGCGTCGTCGCGCTGCGGGAACTCGGGCTTGAAGTGCGCGCCGCGCGACTCGTCGCGGTTGCGCGCGCCCTGCGCGATGACGCGCGCGAGCACGATCATGTTGCTGCAGGTGCCGCACGAACTGCGCGCCCTGGTTCATCTTGCCGGTCGCCGTGTCGGTCACGCCGACGCTGCTCGCGCGCTCGTCGATCTCCTCGATCTTCGCGAGCACCTCGTCGAGCGTCGGCGTTGTGGCGCTCGATCGTGCAGTCGACGAGCATCGTCTGCGCGAGCTCCTCGTGGAGCGCGTACGGGTTCTCGTCGCCGTCCATGGCGAGGATCGCCTCGTACTTCTTCTGCTCGCGCTTCTCGCGCCTTGTCGAAGAGCGACGACGGCATGTCCCACGCGCTCCTGCGCAGGTTCTTGCGGTACGCCGCGATCGCCGGGCCCGTGACCATGCCGCCCCAGAGGCACGAGAGGAGCGAGTTGGCGCCGAGCCGGTTGGCGCCGTGGTACTGGTAGTCGACCTCGCCGCACGGCGTAGAGGCCCGGGATGTTCGTCGCCTGGTTGCGCGGCGAGCCCATGACGAGCGACGCCGTTCGGCGCGCGCTCGAAGTCGACCCACAGGCCGCCCATCGAGTAGTGCACGGCGGGGAAGACGCGCATCGGGTTGGCGTACGGGTCCTCGCCGACGAACTTCTCGTAGATCTCGAGCACGCCGGCGAGCTTCTTGCGGAGCACCTCGCGCGGCAGGTGCGTCACGTCGAGGTAGACCTCGTTCTCGTTCTCGCCGCTCGTCGGGTTGTAGACGCCGCGCTTCTCGTGGAAGCACTTCTTGAAGAGCTCGCGGCTCGCGATGTCGCGCGGGACGAGGTTGCCGTAGCCGGGGTACTTCTCCTCGAGGAAGTAGTCGCGCGCGCTCTCGGGCACGTCGCGGCCCGCGCGCCGCTCCTTGGGGTCGCGCGGCACCCACACGCGCCCGCCCTCGCCGCGCACGCTCTCCGAGATGAGGCGGAGCTTGTCGGCGCCGGGGATGGCGGTCGGGTGCACCTGGATGAACTCGCCGTTCGCGTAGCAGGCGCCCTGCTGGTAGGCCGCGCTCGCCGCCGTGCCGGTGTTGATGACGCTGTTGGTCGACTTGCCGAAGACGATGCCGCAGCCGCCCGTCGCGAGGCACACCGCGTCGCCCGGGAAGGCGTCGATGGCCATCGTCTTGAGGTCCTGCGCGACGATGCCGCGGCAGATGCCCTCGTCGTCGAGCACGAGCGCCGAGGAAGTCCCACCACTCGAGCTTGCGCACCATCTTCTCGCCGGGGACGCGCTCGCCCTTGTCGTCCTCGACGTCGACCGTCTCCCAGCGGCGCACCTGCTCGTCGAGCGCGTAGAGGAGCTGCTGGCCGGTCGTCGCGCCGGCGAACGCCGTGCGGTGAAAGAGCGTGCCGCCGAAGCGGCGGAAGTCGAGCAGCCCCTCGGCGCGTGCGGTTGAACGGGACGCCCATGCGGTCGAGCATGAAGACGATGCTCGGCGCGGCGTCGCACATGCCCTTGACGGGCGGCTGGTTGGCGAGGAAGTCGCCGCCGTAGACGGTCTCCTCGAGGTGGACCTGCGGCGAGTCGCCCTCGCCCTTGGTGTTGACGCTCGCGTTGATGCCGCCCTGCGCGCACACCGAGTGCGACCGCTTGACCGGGACGAGCGAGAAGAGGTCGACCGGGACCCCGGCCTCGCAGAGCTTGATGACGGTCATCAGCCCCGCGAGGCCCCCGCCGACGACGACGACGCGGCGGACCTTGCCCGATTCGGAGCGGGTGAGCGACTTCGAAGCTGCCATTCTCGCGAGGGAGGCACGTAGGGGAAAGCCGCTTCAGTGTCAACGCGGGCTCTCCCCCCCGAACGCGAGGGCGGCGACGACGGCCGCGCGAATCTGTTCGCGGCGCTCGAGCGAGAGAGGCAGGCCGCTGAACTCCGACAGCTCGAACCGGTTGTAGGCGCGACCGTCGGCGGTGCGCACGAGCGACCGCGCGATCTGGGTGCCGTGCTGGAACAGCTCGCGCGTGATCGTGAGCAGGATCCCCGGGCGATCGGGGGCCTCGACGAACAGGACGGCTCGTCCGTCTTCGTCGGCCGGATCGAACTGCACGACCACTGGCGTGCCGCGCGGGGCCGCCGAGGCCGCGGTACGCGACGCGATCTCCTCGATCGAGATGGTGCCCGCGAGGATGGCGCTGAGGACCTCGCCGACGGACTGGGCCTCGTCGGCCCCGATCGCCGCGGTGTCGGAGGACGCGGAGCGACGGACCCACAGGAAGTCGACCGCTTCCACGTCCCCGCCCGTGGCCACGCGCGAGAACACGAGCGCCGTGATCACATCGAGCTGGTGCGAGACGAGCGCCGCGGCGATGGCCGACAGGAGCCCGGGCCGGTCTTCGGCCACGACGCACAGCGCCGCGGTCCCGTCGCCGAGAGCGCGCCAGACCTCCGCATAGGCGGGGCGCTTGCCGCGGCGATGCGCGATCGCCGCGTGCTTGCGGATGGCGCGCGGATCGAAGAGCACGCCATAGCGAGTCGGCATCGACACGGCGAAGGCCTCGATCACCGAGGCCGGCGGGTCACTGGCGGGGTCCCCATCGTGCGACGCCCAGTCGAAATCCGCCCGCCATGACATGACCCCGCAAGGATCCCCCACGCCGCACGGCGGCGCCGTTGCCGTGCGGTTTCGCAGTCGTATCGCCGCTCCCTATTGCCCGACGACGAAGCTCAAGCTGGTGGTACCGCTACCGCCGATGTTCAGCGTCTGGAAGGTCTTCGCTCCCTCGACCTGGTAGTCGCCTGCGGTTCCGGTCACCTGCTTGTAGCAGTCGAGAAGCTGCCGAACGCCTGTGCAGCCCACCGGGTGGCCCCCGCCAATGAGGCCGCCGCTCGGATTGATGGGGTGCTTGCCGCGGAGCTCGATCCACCGCTCTTCGATGGCCTTCCAGCTCTCGCCGGGCCTGGTGATGCCGAAGTGGTCGATGGCCATGTACTCGCTCGTCGTGAAGCAGTCGTGAGTCTCGATCCCGTCGATGCCGCCGACGTCGGCGACGCCTGCGCGACGCCACGCGTCGGTGATCGTGGCGCGAACGTGCGGCAGCACGTAAGGGCTGTCCTTGCTCTCGAAGACCTTGTCGGCAAACTTCAGGCGCGCGGTGTGGTGGCCCCATCCCTTGATGCGCGGGATCGACTCGATGGCGATGCGCCGGGTCTTCGCGAACTTCTCCGCGTAGGCGCGCGAGGCGAGGAACACCGCGGCCGACCCGTCGGTCACCTGCGAACAGTCCGTGATTCGGATGCGCCCGCCGACGGCCGCGTTGAACTCGTCGCGCGAGCAGGCGTGCGCCTTGTTCATGTACCACGTGCGCGTCTGCGCGAGCGGGTTCTGCTTTGCGTTCGCGTAGTTGACCGCCGAGATGGCCGCGAGGTGCTCGTCTTTGAGGCCGTAGCGCTTGTCGTACTCGTCGCCGAGCTTGCCGAAGAGCTTGGGAAACGGGAACTCGACGCCCTTCGCCTCCTGCTCGTACCAGGCCGCCGTGCCGAGGTAGTCGCCGCCCTCGGTCGCCGCGACGGTCTTCATCTGTTCGATGCCGACGACGCAGGCCAGGTCGTACCAGCCCGCCTGGAGCTCCGCGAGGGCGGCGAGGAGCGCGACGCTCCCGGACGCGCAGGCCGCCTCGTGTCGGGCCGTGGGCAGCCCGCTGAAGACGGGATCGACCTCTACGAAGAACGCGCCGAGGTGCCCCTGCTTGCAATAGAGCTCCGCGGCGAAGTTACCGACGTGCCCCACCTGCACGTCGCGCGGATCGATGTCGGTGGCCTCGAGGGCGCCGAGGACGCCCTCGCGCATCATGGCCGAAAAGTGCTTGCGTTCCTTGGTCCAGTTGCGCGCGAAATCGGTCTGGTAGCCGCCGAGAACATAGACTTCCTGATTCTGTGACATTGGGAGGGGGTCCTGCCTGGAGTGCGAGAGTCGATATTTCAACCGGCAACGAAGAAGCGACCGACGTTGCCGTGCGGGTTCGTATAGAAGCGCCGGGGAGTGCCGCTCGCAGCCGCGCCGGCCAGGCGCCGGGGGACCGGCAGCCCGGCTTGCTCGATCATCGCGACGGTCTCGCGCGCGCCGATGGCGTCGACGAGGACGCTCGGCGGCGCCCAGTTGAAGCCGAAGCCCATGATGTCGTCGATCCCCGCGATGCTCTCGGTGACCTCGCCCGCGCGGTGGAACGCGTAGCTCACGTATCCCGCCACGACCTTGCGCGCGAGCGCCGCCCACGGGCCGGGGGCAACGGTGAAGGCCTTCATCGCCTCGCGGTATCGGCCGTCGCGGTGCAGCTTCGCGACCCGATCGATGAAGCCCAGATCGGGCAGCTTGATCTCCGCGACAGGCCGGTACGACTCCGTCTTCGGATCGAGCACGAGCTTGACCTTGCCGTCGACCTTGAAGAAGCCGCCGCCGCTCTTGTTGCCGAGCACCCCTCGCTCCAGGAGGCGCGCCATGTAGGCGGGGAGACGCAACGTGGCGTGCGCCTCGTCGGGCGCGTGCCGATGAATGTTGTCCACGATCGCGCGGTGGATGTCCCAACCGACGAGATCGACCGTCGCGAGCGGGGTCAGCGCGCGCCCGGTGTACGGGCCGATGATGCGCTCGACGAGCACGGGGCCGTGCTCCTCCGCGAGCTGCGCCGCCTCGTTGAGCACTTTGAAGCCGACCCGGTTCCCGGCGAAACCGGGCGTGTCGGCGGTGCGGATCATCACGCGGCCGAGCATCTTCTGGGCGTACGCGTCGATGAACTCGACGAGCTTCGGGTCGGTGTCTTTCCCCGCGATGAGCTCGGTCCCGACGATGACGTTCGGCGGGTTGAAGAAGTGGAGCCCGAGGAAGTGCTTGCGAAACGAGTCGCTGCGTCCCTCTGCGAGCGCGTTGATGGACAGGCCGCTGGTGACCGTGGCCACGATCGAGTCGGGCCGTCGCAGCCGGTCGACGCGCTCGAACATCTTGCGTTTCAGATCGAAGTCTTCGGTGAGCGCCTCGAAGACGATGTCGGCCTTCGACACCGCGGCGTCGAAGTCCCCGTCGTAGTCGCCCGTGTCGACCCGATCGGCGACCGTGCTCGACCGGACGGATTGAACGGCCGCCTTGAGCCCCTGCTCTGCCTTGTCTCTGGCCCGGGCCAGGAAGGTCACCCGCGGGCCAGCCGACGTGAAGAGCGCGCCGCTCCCGAAACCCATGGCCCCGTTCGCCCCGAGGACGACCACGTGGTCGACCCTGCGGCTCCCCAGGAGATCGCTTGTCTCTGCTCTACTTCGCGCGGCCTTCATTCAGGGAACTCCTTGGGACTGCTCGCGCCCGATAGGGGCGCATCGGGCAAATTGCCGAGGTTGCAGATGTACCACACACGTATACCGTGTGGGTACAACTTTCCTAACGCAACGCTCCGTCGCGAGCCGATTCAAATTCAGAGCCAGAGCCAGATCTGGCGGGACAACGGCCTCAAGACGCGGGACGCCAGGCGGGAACGCTGCCCGGATCGCGCCCAGCGTGCCGTCACGAAGCCGCCTGGCGAGCTACTCCGACGGGCTGTCGGAGGTCGCGTCCGCCACGCCGCCATCGGCCATCGGGGGCGGCCGCGGGTTGCAGATCTCGGCGCTGGCGAGGGGAGTTCCGCTGGGGCTGTTACCGCCCGCGACGAGAACATTGCCATCGGGCAGCTCGGCGATCGAACACACCGAGCGGGAAGCGGTCATGGCTCCGAGCTGGACCCAAGTGCCCGTCGACGCCTGGTAGACCTCCGTCTGCGTGGTCCCGACTCCCGCGGCGAGGCCGCCGGCGAAGAAGACGTTCCCGCTCTTGAGTCGAACGCTGCAGCCCGAGCCGCCGGAGATGAGGTCCTGAGCGGCAGGCGCAAACAGGGTGGTGGCCGGGTCGAAGAGAGAAAACGTGCCGCTCGAGTAGCTGCCGCTGAGGAGAACCTGGCCGTTCGGCAACGTGAAGACGCTCGAATACCCCGCGGCGCCGGGCACGGTTCCGCTCCAGGTGAACGCCCCACCGGCGCCCCCGTCGGCGCCGAGCGTGAAGATCTCCGCGGTCGAATTGAAGGGCGAGTTGCCATACTGCTCGCCGTCGGCGATGAAGGCCTCGCCCGTGAGCAGCAACGTCGACGCGGCCGCCGCCCGGGGCGTCGCCGCGGTTCCGGTGAGGCTGAACATGCCTGACCCGGGATCGTAGAGCTCGGCGCTCGTCAACGCGTTGAAAGTGACCCGGCCGCACTCGGCCGACGACTGACCGTACCCGCCGCGAACGAGCACTTGTCCGTTCCCCAGGGTGATCAGTATGGCATTGGACCGGGCCTGGACCATCCCCCCGGTGCCCGACCACGTGCCCGTGCTCGGGTCGTAGATCTCGGCGCTCGAAAGCACGGTGGTGCACTGCGGATCCGTGCCGCCGGCGACGAGGAATCGGCCATCGGGGAGCTCGACCAGCGGGTTGGGATAGCCCCACCGGAACGTCGACATCGACCCAGTGGGGGTGAAGGCGCCCGTCGTGGGATTGTAGATCTCGGCGGTCGTGAGGGTGCCGCCACCCCCGGCGATGAGGAACCTGCCGTCACTCAGCGTTGCCGAAAGGGAGAACGACCGACCCGCCGACATGCTCCCGGTGGCGACGCACGACCCGGGACTCGGGCCCGCGTCCGTACCGCCCTCCGAGGGAGACGCGGCATCCAGCGACCCGGCGTCCGGCGAGGGAGCGCCCGAATCGACGCCAGGCTCCGCTGCGTCGGCGCTCGCTTGCGCGTCGAGCCCCGCGGCGTCGAGGGGCTCGTCGACGACGGGCGTCGCCGGGGCGCTGCTGCTGCTGAAACATGCCGCCAGCGCGAAGGAGCCCGCCCCGACGCCGAGAGCAGCCGGGAGCCAGAGCCGCGAGCGTGTCTTGAGTCCCATCTTGCGAGTTTCTCCTGGGTGAGCGCGGAGACGTTGCGACGACTGTGCCGCGGCGCGAAGAGTCGTGTCCGCGGCGCCGGGAGGTCGATCGAGCCCCGAGATCGCGCCGCGCGCCGCAGACGAGCGAACTCACCGGCCTGCCCAGCGGCGTAGCGCAACGCGTGGCGCAACGCTCGTGCGCAACGCACATCAGGTCTCGGTGAAGTCCTCGGCCCGCAGCCCAAAGCGGCGCATCCATCGCTGCAGTTGCTGGCGCTGTTTGCTGAGCGTCTCCGCCGCGCGGGTCACGTTGCCGTTGTGGGCTCGCAGAGCGGCGACGATGCGTTCGCGTAGCTCGCGATCGGCGGGACCCAGCGACGCGTCGCCGGGCGAGGCGGCGAGCGGCCGTTCAGGTTCACTGGAAGGCGGTGTGGACGCTCGCGCGCCGGCGCGGATCCGTTCGGGCAAGTGCTCGAACTCGATGCGTTCGCCGCGGGCGAGAGCTAGCGCGGCTTCGGTCCCCTTGAGCAGCTGCCTGACGTTGAAGGGCCAGTCGAAGGCGAGAAGAGCCCTGGCGGCTCGGAGAGTGGCCGCGGCGCGCGGCAGACCCGCCGTGCGCACCGCGTGGGCGACGAGCTCGCCGAGGTCTTCGCGGCGAGCCGCAAGCCGAGGGAGGGGCAGCACCCAGCCCTCGAGTCGGGCGTAGAGGTCTTCGCGGAACGTTCGCTCCTCGACCATCTGCAGGAGGTTGCGATGCGTGGCGGCTACGACGCGGACGTCGACCTTGCGGGGAGCCGTCGCTCCGACCGGAACGACCTCCCCCTCCTGCAGCACACGAAGCAGCCGGACCTGCACCGAGGCGGGCATCTCGCCAATCTCGTCGAGAAAGAGCGTGCCGTGGTCCGCGGCCTCGACGAGCCCGGCGCGGTCGGCGGCGGCGCCCGTGAATGCGCCACGGGAGTGACCGAAAAGCTCGCTCTCGAGGAGCGATTCGGTCAGGGCTCCGCAGTTGACGGCGACGAACTTCCCCCGACGCCCGCTGCGCGCGTGAAGCTCGCGCGCGAAGACCTCCTTGCCCGTACCGGTCTCCCCAACGAGGAGCAGCGAGACGGCCGCGGGAGCCAGGCTCTCGAGCTGCCCGACGAGACCCTGGATGGCGGGCGAGAAGCTTCGCGTCGGACCGATCGTGACGTGCTCGGGGGCGCCCTTTGGCGCGCGCCGAAAGAGCCAGGCCGTGCGCCCGGTCTCGAAGATCGCGCCGTCGGTGAGGCGCTCGTGCCGAACGGAGCGGCCATCGACCCACGTGCCATTGCGGCTGCCGAGATCCTCCACGATGTACTCGCCCGCGCCCATCGTGACGACGCGCGCGTGCTGGCGCGACATCATGGGATCGACGACGTCGAGCTCCGTGGCGTCGTCGCCGCGCCGCACGGCCTGCGCGTCGCCACGGCCGAGGATCAGGGGCGACTTGCCGAGCTCGATCGCGGGGCCACCCCCCGCCTCGAGGCGCTCGTAGTGCATGACGCGCACGAGACGCGGCGCGAGGATCGAGGCGCCACGTCGCGACTCCTCGCTCTCGCCCAGCGTCTCCTTGAGAGGCACGTCGGGAATGCTCGCACACGCCTGTGGGCGCCGCAAAGCGGCGTATGGTCTTCACAAGATCATGTCATCACCCAAGCGTCTCGCGAGGATCGCCGGCGTCCTCTACCTGCTCGTTGGCATCTTCGGCGGCTTTGCCGAGGGATTCGTGGATCCCAAAATGTACGTCGCCGGCAACGCGGCGGCCACGGCTGGGAACGTCGTCGCGAGCTCCGGACTCGTCCGCATGGGCGTCGTCGCCCACCTGCTCGATGGGACGTTCTTCGTCTTCCTGGCCCTGGCCCTCTACCTCCTGCTCGAGCATGTGGACAAGAGCGTGGCGAGGGCGATGCTGGTCCTCGTCGCACTCTCGACCGGCATCATCTGCCTCAACGCGGTCTTCCAATTCGAGGGCTTGCGGGTCGCAACCGGCAGCTCCTATGCCGCCGCCTTCGGCACCGAGGGTTCGAACGCCCTCGTACTGCTCCTGCTCGACACCCAGCACTACGGGACTCTCATCGCGCAGGTGTTCTTCGGCCTGTGGCTCGTGCCGCTCGGGTATCTCGCCTACAAGTCGGGGTTGTTCGCCAAGTGGCTCGGTGTCGTGCTCGTCGTGGGGGGCGTCTGCTACCTCGTGGACCTACTCGCGGCGTTCCTGATCCCCGCGCTCGGCCAAGCCATTCATGCCTTCGTCATCATCCCGTCGGCTGTCGCCGAGATCTCGATGGTCCTCTACCTCCTCGTGGTTGGCGTGAAGACTGTGAAAGCGGACGCACGAATCCTTGCCTCGGCATGAACGCCACCGGGCACCGTCAGCTTGTCCCCCTCATCCAGGAACCTTGGGTCTCGGAGTTTGATAGCGAACAGGGTGGCCTGGGTAGCTACGGCGATGGCCACCCCGATGCTCGAAGGCCACCTTGGTCGCTTGGGTGACGTGCCGATTCTTACCTGGATCCCTGATTAGAGAGGCTTCGACCCTCCAAGGCCCGAGGGTTTCGATCCCAGCCCGGACGAGATCGGGCCCGCGGCTTTCCAGGCCCGATGCCCGCGCTCCAAAGCTCGACGCCCGCCATCCGGAGCTCGATGCCCGCCTACCCCAAGGGCTCCATCACCAATCCCCTGCGCCGTGAACACCGGTCCGTCAGGCCGAACCATCGGCCACTCCTGCGGATCTACACGCAAAACCAAGGTTTCGGTCTTGCGGGGTCGAGCGCTCAGGGCTGGAGCTCGCCAAGGAACACGGACCGGATTGGCCACTGCGTTCGATGCGGACCCAAGCGTCGGATGCCCCGCACCCAAGATTGGGGGACCGGGCAGGGTCGCTATGAAGTTCGAAGTAGAGGCGATCCTGCCGAGATCGAAACTTTCACCCAATGGCTCGAGCCTTCCAGGTGTTGATCAGGCGCCTGGAAGGCGAACCTGAACCCCTACATCTCGATGTGCACCGGCTCGGCCTTGGCGACCGCGTTCGAGGCGGAAGCGGCGGTCTGCTCGGGCGTCTTCAGGAAGAAGAGCAGCGGGAGGACGAGGAGGAACGTGATCCCCGCTAGCAGGAACACGCGCTCGAACGCGAGCAGCTGCGACTGCATCGCGATCGTCCCGTCGATCGCGCGCAGCGCCAGGTTGCGGGCGGTCGCCGGGTCGAGGCCACGAGCCATCAGTCCTCCCGCGGTCTGGCGCAGGCGGTCCATCGTCGCGGTGTTGCCCGCGGTCACGTGCGATACGAGCGCCGTGCGCGCCATCACCCCGTAGCGGCTGAGGAGCGTCGCGGCGATGGCCAGGCCGATCGAGCCGCCCACCTGGCGGAAGAGCGAGTTCAGGCCGGTGGCGTCGGCCATCTGGTGGCGGGGAATCGACGAGAGCGCGACCGTCGACAGCGGCACGAAGAGGCACGAGAAGCCGACGCCCTGCGTGGTCAGCGCCAGGATGATCCCGGCCTGGCTGGTCTGCGTCGTGAAGTGGCTCATGTCGTACGCGCCCCAGGCGATGAAGAACACGCCGACGGCGATGACGATCCGCGGCGAGACGGCGTTGTAGATGCGCCCGACGATGGGAACCGCGATCATCATCACGAGCACGCGCGGCATGAGCGCGAAGCCCGCGTCGGTGGCCGTGAAGCCGAGCAGCGTCTGCATGAAGAGCGGCAGGAGGAACATCGTCGCCATCAGCAGCGCGAACATCAGCGAGCCGATGAGCGTGCCCGAGAGGAACACGGGGTCCTTGAAGAGGCGGATGTTGACGGCCGGCACCTCGCACGTCAGCTCGCGGATGACGAACGCCGCGATGACCACGACGGCCACGACCGACGTGGCCAAGATGAGCTTGCGACTGGAACCAGTCGTCCTGCTGCCCTTCTTCGAGGACGTACTGCAGCGAGCAGAGCCCGACGACCATCAGCCCGATGCCCCACCAGTCGATGTTCTTGCGCTGGGCCTCGGCGAGCTCGCGGTTCTTGGCGACGATCTCCTCGTCCTCGTGGACGAACGCGGCCACCATCACGAGGCCGAGGAGCCCGACCGGGATGTTGATGTAGAAGATCCACGGCCACGAGTAGTTGTCGACGATCCACCCGCCGAGCGTCGGGCCGACGGCCGGGCCGAGCATGACGGCCATGGCGAAGAGGGCCATCGCCATCCCCTGCTCCTTCGGGGGGAACGTCTGCCGCAAGATGGCCTGCTCGGTCGGCTGCAGCGCGCCGGCGCCGAAGCCCCTGGATGGCTCGGTAGACGAGGAGCGCTGGCAGCGTGTGCGCCGTGCCGCAAAGGACGGAGCCAGCCAGGAAGAGCGCGAGGCAGAGCATGTAGACGCGCTTCTGGCCGAAGAGGCGCCCGAGGAAGGCCGTGAGCGGCATCACGACGACGTTCGCGATGATGTACCCGGTGCTGATCCAGGTGATCTCCTGCACCGTCGCGCCGAGCGTGCCCATCATGTGCGGGAGCGCCACGGCGACGATCGACGAGTCGATCGCGCCCATCAGCGTGCCGAACGTGATCGACACGGTCACGAGCCACTTGTTCGGCTTCGGTCGTGCGATTCGAATCGCTTTGACTACCGACGACTCCGAGAACGAAACGGCGCTGCTTGCCATGGGCGACGACCAGTGTGCCTTCGGGCGACGGAGCGCGCCAGCGGCCGCTCGCTCACGGCGCCGAAGACGGCGGCGCGGGACAGGGCAGCGAGGCGGGCTCCGGAGGGGCCCCTCCCAGCAGCGCGGACCCCGTCGCCCGGAGGACGACCACGTCGGCGAACGTGGCCCACATGGCGAGCCCCAGGCCAAGGGCGCTCCAGGCGGCCCAGCGTCGCCGACGAGCGCTCTCGCGACCGGCGCGCGTCGTCGCGTAAAAGCCCCAGAGTCCGCACCCGAAGTGAAGCGTCACGCAGCCCGTTGCGACGAGGTAGACGAGCCCCTGCCACGGCACGCCGTGCGACGTCGTCGAGAGGCCCGCGTCGAGCAGCGTCGCGAGCTCGCCCCCGGCAAGACGCGTCCCCGGCACGCGAAAGCGCAGCGAGGACAGATGAAAGGCGAGAAACGCGAGCACGACGACGCCCGTGGCGCGCATCGCCAGGCGAAGCGCTCGCGGATAGGGCGCCTGGGGCGTGAGCGTCCTGCCCGTCGCCACGAACCAGAGACCCAGCATCCCGTGGAACACGAGCGGCGCGAACACCAGCAGCGACTCGATGAGAGGCAGCGCGGGGACGCGGTCGAGCCTGTCGACCGCAGCCACGAAGGCCCAGCCGCCCCATAGAGCGCGCGCGTTGATCGCGAGGTGCACCACCAGGAACGCACCGAGTGGGACAACGCCCGAGAGAGAGAACGCGCGGCGTACGCGCAAGGCGGCCGAGGCGCTCGCTTCGAGATCGGAGCCGGGGACGGACACGGGGAGCGTGGTACGCATGGTAGCGCATGCGGCATCGACCGAGGCCTTCCGCGGGCGTCACGGCACCGGTCGCTCCCGCGACGCCATTTTCGCGCGCCTCGCTCGCGTCGCTGGCCTTGTTTGCCACGCTCGCGGGCGTCGCGTTCGCGGCGGTGGTGTGCGGCGCCGGGGCGTGCGGCGGCGGGCGATGGGACTCCAAACCCGTGGCGATGGTCCCGTCTTCGCCGGAGTCGGCGTCGGCGTTCGAGGCCATCCGTGAGGCCCTTGGAGACCCGGAGCATTCGAGGCCCGAGGTCTTGCGCGCGAAGGCCGCGGGCTTCATCACGCAGTTCCCGAAGGACGGGCTCGTTCCCGTCGCGCGGGTGGTCCTGGCGTTGGCCGACATGCGAGGCGGCGATCTGGCCGGAGCCGACGTGCAGCTCGCGCTCACGGAGGACGTCCCGCCCGGAACGACCCGCGAGCTCTGGACCGTTGCCCAGGCGCGTCGCCTGAGGCTGGGCCGCGACTCCGAATCCGCGCTCGACCTCCTGCGGCCGTTCGTCGGAAAGAGCGTCGACCCTCTCGTGCGCGCCCTCTTCGAGGAAGAGCTGACGCTCACGGCGCTCGCGACCCACCGCGACTACGAGGCGATTTCGTACATGGACGCCTGGTTGCGAGCCAGCGCGCCGGAAGAGAGGTCTGCGACGATCGCGCAGGTGACGGCCGCCGTGCAGCGGCTGCCGCGCGCGGCGCTGGTGGGGTCGCTGCAGGCCATGGGCGCGCAGCGCGCGAGCCTCGGGTACGGCGCCGACATCGAGCGGATCCTCGCCCAGCGCCTCGGACAGATCGCGACCACCAGCGGGGACGCGGAGCTCGCGCGAATGCTCCTCGAGGCGGACCCTCAGGCGTTCACCACGGCGGGGGACGCCGGGACCGCGCTCGGTGAACTCGCTGCGAGCCGCAGGGGGCTCAACATCGTCGAGGGGCGCACGCTCGGACTGCTCCTGCCGACCGAGTCGCCGGGCCTTCGCGACGAATCGGCCGACGTGCTGCGCGGGGTGCTCTGGGCCCTTGGACTCCCACGCGGATCGCGCGTGGCGACGGCCGACGCCGGCGCGGCGGATGCGCCGTCGACCTCCGGAGCCGCGGCCCGAGGCACCGGGCCGGCCACCTGCGCTCCCCTCGAGCCAGCCCCCGATCTCTCGGAGCCCACCGCCGAAGACGCGGTCCGACTCGTGACGCGCGACGATGAGGGGAGCCTGGCTCGTACGGAGGTGTCGCTCGACGAACTGGCCGGCGAGGGGGCCGCGATGGTGATCGCGGGGCTCGACGGAGAGACTGCAGAGCGCGCGGTGCGATGGGGCGAAGAGCATGGCGTGCCGGTCGTCGCCCTAGTGCCGCCGCGCGCGGGCACCGCGGAGCCGTCGCGCTCACTCGACGCGTCAGCGCCCCGCGGGCTCGACGGTGGACGCGCGTCGTTCGGCTTCGAACTCGGAGAAGCGCGCGAGCCGGTTCTCGAAGCACTCGCTCGCGCAGACCCCTCGCTCACGACGGCCGAGTCCGCGCCGATCGTCGACGCGAGCGAGCTGTCGTGGTTCGCGCCGGCGGGCGGGCGCTTCGCTTCGTTGACGCTCGGCCCTCCGGTGTCGTGCGACATTCCGCCTGCGCGCGCAGGCGAGGCACGGTTCCCGATCGCGGACTGGCAGCACGACGGCACGAGCGCATGGATCGTGAGCGGCTCGCCCGAGTGCGCCACCGATCTCGTAGGGGAGCTCTCGGCGGCGCGTGCGCGAGGCGTGGTCGCACTGACGCTGGAGGCCGCCTCTCTCATGCGATCGCCGGCCGGACTGAGGGTGCTGAGCGCACGCGCGGGCGTCGTACCCGAGGCCGACCCGCGCGACCCGCGTAGCGAGGAACTGCGCCGGTTCACTGGGGCGCTCGGCCCCGCGGGGTGGTGGACGGCCCTCGGACGCGATGCAGCAACGCTCGCGCGAACCGCGCTCCTCGGGTTGCCGGTCGACGCCGTGAGCGAAGCGCGCGCCGTGACTGAACGCCGATCCGCGGCCCGCGGGGGGCTCGCGTCGGCCCGCGCCCGCCTTTGGACGACCGAGTCGAGTGGTTGGACCGCCGCGCAGACCGTCAGCCGGACCGTCTGCACCGTGGAAGGCTCCCCGCGCTGACGGCCCTCACGCGCAGTGGGCGTGCACGGCCGCCAGAAGCGCCTCGAGGGGTACCGGCTTGCGGAGCGATCCCGCGAAGCTCAGCGACTTGGCGGCCACGATGGCGCTCGGATCGGCAGAAAGGACGACGACGGGAATGCAAGCCAGCTCGGCGTCGTTCAGGACCTCGGTACGAAACTGGATACCGTCCATTTTTGGCATCATGAGGTCGAGGAGGATGATGCAGGGCCGAGCGCCGCCGGTGCGGAGCCAGTCCAGCGCTTCCTGACCGTCGGCGGCGGTGACGACTCGGTAGCCCTCGGCTTCCAGCGCGTCGGTGAGGACATCGCGGATGTCGCGATCGTCGTCCACGACGAGCACGGTCTTACAATCGGAGGGTGCCACTTCAAAAACCGTCTGGGTGAAAAGTCTTACAGTTTAGCCGGTTGCGTGACGGAACGGAACGCAGAGGTTGCCGCTGGAGACAGTGGCCCCCTTGCTCGCCATGGCAGGGCGGTCTCTCCAAGCGTAGATCGGTCGCGTGTAGGGAAGCGTCGTTTTCGCTTCCGTTGCACATTCTTGCCGAGCGCGTGGCTTGCCTGACTCGTGGGCCCTGATCCAAAGTACGGCCGCTCGATGGTGGCCAGGATGTTTCGCGCAACGATTTTCGCGGGTGTCATGCTCGCGGTCTGGACGTTGGGCCGCCCTGCGCATGCCGCCACGCTCGCGCCGTTCTGCGATGACCGTGGCGCGACCGCTCTCGCCGCGCAGCCCGCGCTCGAGGCCCCAGACGAAGCGGTGCGTCGGGCCGCCGCCGCACCCTGCGACGCGGACGCGCCGCTCTTCGGTCTCGCGCTCGGCCCCGCCCATCGCATCCTGCGCGAGGTTCTGACCGACGCAGCTCCGGCGGCCGCCGGGGCCCCAGCGCAGCTAACGCCTCCTCCTCTCGACGCACCGTTTGCGCCGGTCGCCCGAGAAACGCCGCCTCAAGCGGGCGTGCGCTACCGCGTCGAGCGGCCTCCGCGCGCCTGAACCGCACCCGCGCCGAAAAGAGGCGACCGATTCCCAGGTCGGCGTCGGTCCTCGATCGGGGCGCGCGTGTGGGCACATGTCCTATCCGATCGGGGCCACAGGCACTTTTACGTCGCGCAGGCGCGGGTTGTCCGCGCTAGGTACGGCGCGGCGATCCACCAACAGCGAAAACCCAGGTGAGCTCAATGTCCAAAGATACGAAGGACCACGCGCCCGCTGCCGAAGCGGGGGCCGGGACCAACGTCAATACCGGCGTCGCGGTCGTCGGCTTTCTTCTCTGCTTTCTCGCGGGCGTCGCCCTGATGTGGGGCTACGACCAGCATCGGCGGCAAGTCCGGCGAAATCGCGGCCGACACGGAGACCGCGGGCGCCGCGTGGGACGACAGCGAGTCGCCCGTTCCCATCTCGAGCAAGGACCCGATGTGGGGCAAGCGCGACGCGCCGGTCACCATCGTCGAGTACAGCGACTTCCAGTGCCCGTACTGCTCTCGCGTCGAGCCGACGCTCGATCAGGTGCGCACGGCGTACGGACCGGACAAGGTCCGCATCGTCTGGAAGAACAACCCCCTGCCCTTCCACCAGAACGCGAAGCCCGCGGCCGAAGCGGCCCAGGGCGTCTTCGCGCTCGCGGGCAGCGACGGCGTTCTGGAAGTTCCACGACACGGCGTTCAAAAACCAGGGCGCGCTCGGCGACCGACAGCTACGCGAAGTGGGCGACCGAGGCCGGCGTGAAGGACATCGCCGCGTACAAGGCGGGCCTCGGCGAGCCACAAGTGGGCCGACAAGGTCGACAAGGACCTGAACGACGGCAAGGCCGCGGGCGTGCAGGGGACGCCCGTCGTTCTTCGTCAACGGCGTCTTCATCAACGGCGCGCAGCCGTTCGACAACTTCAAGAAGACGATCGACCAGGAGCTCGAGAAGGCGCAGGCGAAGATCGCCTCGGGGACGTCGAAGTCGCGCATCTACGTCGAGATGTCCAAGGAGAACAAGAAGAACGCGCCCGCGGCCAAGAACGAAGACGAGGGCGAGAAGGAAGACACCACGACGGTGTTCAAGGTCCCCGTGGGCACCAGCCCGGTGCTCGGCAGCCCGAACGCGCTCGTCACGATCGTCGAGTTCAGCGACTTCCAGTGCCCGTTCTGCTCGCGAGTCGAGCCGACGCTCAAGGGTCTTCGCGACAAGTACGGCGACAAGATCCGCCTCGTCTGGAAGAACGAGCCGCTCCCCTTCCACCCCGCCGCCGAGCCCCGCCGCCGAGGCGGCCATGGAAGTGCGCGCCGAGAAGGGCGACAAGGGCTTCTGGGACGTGCACGACCGCTTCTTCGGCGACCAGAAAGACCTGGTCAACGGGCAGGCGCCGAACGTCGACGCGATCGTCAAGATGGCGACGCGAGACCGGCGCGAGCGCGGACAAGATCAAGAAGGCCGATCGCGATCAGACGCACAAGAAGGAGATCGACGCCGACCAGGACCTCAGCGAGGACTTCCAGGCCAGCGGCACGCCGCACTTCTTCGTCAACGGCCGCCGCCTCGTCGGCGCTCAGCCGCAGGAGAAGTTCGAGAAGATCATCGACGAGGAGATCACGAAGGCGCAGGCGCTCATCGCGGACGGCACGAAGCCGAGCGACGTCTACGCAGCGCTGACGAAGGACGGCAAGGGCCCCCCCGAGCCGGAGAAGAAGGACCTCCCCAAGTCGCTCCCGACCAACGACCCCGCGCGCGGCAACCTGAGCGCGAAGGTCACCATCCACGAGTGGAGCGACTTCCAGTGCCCGTTCTGCGGGCGCGTCGAGCCGACGGTCGCGCAGGTGATGAAGGACTACGGCGAGCGCATCAAGTTCGTCTGGCACGACCTTCCGCTGCCGATGCACCCCGATGCGCCGCTCGCGGCGCAGGCCGGCCGCGAGGCCTACGCGCAGAAGGGCCCGAGCGCCTTCTGGTCGATGCACGACAAGATGTTCACCAACCAGCAGAAGATCAAGCGCGACGACCTCGACGGCTACGCGAAGGACCTCAACCTTGAACATGGACAAGTGGAAGTCCGCGCTCGACGGCAGCACGCACACGAGCGAGATCGAGGCCGACAAGAAGGCGGGCAACGACGACGGCATCAGCGGAACGCCGGCGTTCATCATCGTCCCGAACGGCGCATCGAACGGCTACTACGTCAGCGGCGCTCAGGGTTACCGCAAGTTCCGCAAGCTCATCGAGAAGGCGCTGAGCGAGGCCAGGTAAGCTCCTAGGCAAGCGGCCGCGACCCGCGGATGCGCTTCGAGAGAGGTCTGGCCGGCATTTCCGGCCGGACCTCTTTATATTTCGGGACCCGTTCCCCATTCCCTCGCAAGATCCCAACGAAATGAACCATCGCTTCCTTTTCGCGTCTCTCTGCCTCCTCGGCGCGTGCGGCGGGGTCTCCCCGCGTACGTCGTCGCCGGCGGCGAGCCCCGTGCTCGCGGCAGGTTCTCCCGTAGCGCCGGGCTCTTCGAGCGCCCCGGAAGGCGACGCGGGGGTCCCGATCGACGCGGCGGACCCCACCTGGGGCAGTCGCACGGCGCCGGTGACGATCGTCGAGTTCGCCGACTTCCAGTGCCCGTTCTGCGCCCGCGCCGAGCCGACGCTCGCGCACATCCGCCAGGCGTACGGGCCGGACCGGGTCCGGATCGTCTGGAAGAACAACCCCCTGCCATTCCACGCGAACGCGCGCTCCGCCGCCGAGGCGGCCGCGGGCGTGCACGCCCTCGCTGGGGACGACGCGTTCTGGCGCTTTCTCGATCTCGTGTTCCACCACCCCGAAGACCTGGGAGACGACGCGTACGTCACCTGGGCCCAGCAGGCGGGCGTACGCGATCCGGACGGGCTGCGCGCCGGGATGCGCTCGCACGCGTGGGCGGCGAAGGTGGACGCCGACGCCGCGGAGGCGCGAGAGCTCGGCGCGAACGGCACGCCCACGTTCTACGTGAACGGCATCTCGGTCGTGGGCGCTCGCGGGTTCGACGCGTTCCAGCCTCTGATCGACGCGCAAGCCATCGCGGCCCAGGCGAAGCTGACCTCCGGGACCCCGCCCGACCGCGTGTACGCGGTCCTCTCGAAGGAGAACCGAGCCGCGCAGCCGCCCGATCAAGACGACGACGAGCCCGAGGACACCAAGACGGTGTTCAAGGTCCCCGTCGGGACGAGCCCGGCTCGAGGCCCGGCGGGCGCGCTCGTCACGATCGTGGAGTTTGCGGACTACCAGTGTCCATTCTGCGCGCGCGCCGAGGCGACGCTGCGCGACCTGCGCGCAGATTACGGCGACAAGGTGCGCCTGGTCTTCAAGAACGAACCGCTTCCGTTCCACCAGCGGGCCGAGCCTGCCGCCGAAGCGGCGCTCGAAGTGCGCGCCGAGAAGGGCGACGCGGCGTTCTGGTCGATGCACGACTCGATGCTCGACGGCCCTCACGACTTGACCGATGAGACGCTGATAGAGCTCGCGGTGACCGCGGGCGCGCGGGCCGACAAGGTGCAGGCGGCGATCGCGAAGCACACACATTCGGCCGAGATCGAAGCCGATGACGACACAGCGGACGACTTTCAAGCCAACGGTACCCCGCACTTTTTCATCAACGGACGCCGGCTCGTCGGCGCCCAGTCCAAGGCGCAGTTCGCGGCGATCATCGACGAGGAGATCAAAAAGGCGCAGGCCTTGATCGACGGCGGGACGAAGCCCGACGCGGTCTACGACGCGCTCACGAAGGACGGCCACGCCGCGCCGCAGCCCGATCGCGTCGCGGTCGACGCTCTGCCGGCGGGCGATCCGGTCCGTGGGCCCGCGAGCGCGCGGGTGACGGTGCACGAGTTCGCCGACTTCGAGTGTCCTTTCTGCTCGCGCGCCGAGGACACGCTGAAGCAGGTCGCCAAGACGTTCGGCGACCGCGTTCGCTTCGTGTGGCACGACCTGCCGCTCCCCTTCCACGAGAACGCGCTCCCAGCGGCGCGCGCGGCTCGCGAAGCGCGCAAGCAGCGCGGGGATACCGGCTTCTGGAAGCTGCACGACACGCTCCTGGCAGACCGCACGAAGCTCTCGCGCGACGATCTCGACGCCGACGCGCGAGCGCTGGGCCTCGACATGGCCAAGTGGGGCAACGCGCTCGACGGCGACGGACACAAGGCGGAAATCGACCTCGACGCGGCCGCCGCGAGCAAGCTCGGGTTCACGGGGACGCCGACGTTCGTCATCGTCGGCGCAGGCGCGAAGACCGGGTATACCGTGGTGGGCGCGCAGGACTTCGGCAAGTTCCGCAAGGTGATCGAGCGAGCGATCGCAGAGCTGGGGCGATGAAGGCGATCGCCGCTGCCGTCGTGCTCGCGTGGGCCGCCGTCGCGTCGCCTGCTTGGGCGGTCGAACGCGAGCAGCACTTCGGCGTCGACCTGGGCGGGGGCCTCCTCGTCATTGGCAACAAGAGCACGAGCGACCTCGGGGCCAGCGGCATGGTTCACTACGCCTACGGCCTGAGCGACGCCTTCAACCTGATGGTCGAAGGTGGCTACTCGCTCGTGGCGCTCGGTCAGACCGCCGACAGCCCGAAGACTCCGCACACGTACCCCGAGTCGATCGCCAACGCCGATATCGGGATCGGTTACGTATTCGACGTGCTGACGTGGGTGCCGTACGCCGGCATCCTCGTGGGCGGCTACAGCCTGTCGGGCGGAACGATCCCCGAGACGAAGCTCTTGCCCGGCGTCGAGGCGGCGCTCGGCCTCGACTACCGTGTGGGACCGTCGGTCGCCGTAGGCGTCGCGGCCCGTGAGCATTTCATGTCGGAGACCGCCACCTATCCGAGCTTCACGCAGCTCTTCGCGCGAATCGAATACATCTGGGGCTGGTGAGTCGAGGGATCCTCGAGCCCCAGAACGCGTCGCGGGATTCGTGAGTCGAGCAGCCTGATCGGTTGAGGCTGCCGGTACTCTCCCCCCGAATCACCCGAGTTTCGGCCGCGGCGTTTCGCCGCTTCACCGAGACGGATCGCGTCGCGTTGCCGTGCGGTCGAAGAGCCGACTGCGCGGAGAGAGGGAGCCGTCCATGAGCGAGCAGTCATCCTGGGCCTTACCTGCGTCGAACGCGGCGGCGGCGACCAGCACGATCGCCGAAGACGCATCCGAGGCCAACGCGGTCATCCAGAGCATCAACGCGCGGAACGCCTCGCAGCAGACCGAGATCCTCGACTTCCTGCGAGCGCTGTAATGGACCGAAAGACTCGCAGGGATACACGCCCGGGGCGGCTCGAGTCGCGCCGCGTGGTACACCTCCCGGACGAGCCATGGGGGGTCCGCTCTCGGTCGTTGTTTTGGTCGCAGCCGGCGGCTCGGCGGAGCCGACGACGTTGGCCATCGAGCGAGCCGCGAGCGAAGCCCTCGGACGCACCGCGCGGCTCGTCGTTCGCGAGTCGATGGGCGCTCCGACCGACGGCGAGGCGCTCGCACTCGGGTCGGAGGCGAACGAAGCCGCGGTGGTCCAGGTGACATGGAACGACCGGGGACACCGCCTGGCAATGCTACGAGTCCACCTCGCCGGGCGGCGGCGGTGGATGGATCGGACGATCGGGTTCGGCGCGGCCGACGCGGATTCGGAGCGAGGTCGAACGATCGGCCTCGCGCTGGCGTCCATGCTCCCGGACCCGGACCCGACCCCAATGGCCCCGGCTCCACCCGCACCGCCCGAGGCGCCGCCGCAGCCGGTCCGGCGCGCGCCGCCACAGCCGCTCCGGAGCGCGCCGCCGGAGCCGGAGCCGGAGATCGCCGAAGAGACCGTGATCTCGGCGACCTCCGCAAAGGTCCGCTACGCGATGGACTTCTTCGGGGTCGCTGCGACGGCCATCGGGGCCGACGTGCAGACCGCGGGCGGAGGCGCCGCGCTCGAGACGTTCCTGACGCCGTGGTTCGCCATTCGAATCGGCGGGGCGGTGCGCGGCGGAGACATCGCAGGGAGGTCGGCCCGGACGCTCTCGCTCTTCGGCACGGCCGGTGTCGAGCTTCATCCGTGGGCCACGACGGCGACGCACGGTCTCGGGGCCTCGCTCCGCGCGGACTATGTGCTCATGAACCAGACGGTGACCCACCTTTCGCCGGCCGGCGCGGACCTCTCGACGATGGCCCGCTCGCTCTCGGGCGTCGACGCCCTGATCGAGGTGGAGTGGCACCTCGGAGGGAGCGTGGATCTCCTCGCCGGCGCGGGAGTCGAAGAGATGTTCGCGACGACGTATGTCGACATGAACGGTGTGCGCACGGCGACGTTGCCTCCGCTCACCACCATCGCAGAAGGGGGCCTTCGCCTTCGGTTCTGACCGGCCCGAGCCTGGTCGCCCCGGGGTCGCGGTACTTAGGTTGCAGGATGTCTCCGAGAAGCGGATCCCAGCCGAATTTGTGGCTGATTCCCAAGCCGGCCCCCGACCAATCGGGTCCGGTGGCGGTCTGGTTTCCGCGCCCACTCGACGACGGCGAGCTGCTCGCCGCCCTCCGAGGCAAGAGACCCGGTTCCGGGGCGGCCCTCCACGATCGCGCGCGACCGATGGTCGACGCGACGATCCGGCGCCTGCTGGGCCACGGAGACGTCGATCACGAAGACATCGCGCAGCTGGCGATGATCGAGCTCGTGAGCACCATTGGACGGTACCGCGGCGACTGCTCGCTCGACTCGTGGACGAGCACCCTCACCGCGCGGGTCGTCTACAAGCACCTGCGCCGTCGCAAGACCGAGCGGCGCATCTTCGGGTCGCTCGACGCCGAGCTCCTCGCGACCACGCGCTCGGGCAGCGGAACGCTGCGCGACGCGATCTTGCGCAACGTCATGCGCCGCGTCCACGCGCACCTCGAGGCGATCGATTCGACGAAGACGTGGACGTTCCTCTTGCATGACGTGTGCGGCTACGACTTGCGCGAGATCGCCGAGATCACCGGGGCGAGCATGACCGCCGCGCAGACGCGCCTCGTGCGAGGTCGGCGCGAGGTGCACGAGCGCATCGCGGCGGATCCGGAGCTCGCGAACTTGCTCGAGTCGTTCGGAGGCGAAACGTGAGCGCCCCCCGCTACGCACGGCTCGCCGGGAGGGTGCTCGCCCGGTATGCCCCGCCCGTCTCCATGGCGCCGCCGAGCGCGGACGCGCGCACAAAGGCGATCGACGCGATCGAGCGCGCGCTCGTGAGGGGGGCCCGCCGGCGGCGGGCGGTACTTTGGACCGGAGTATTCGCCGGCGCCGCGGCCGCAGCCTTCGCGGTCACCGTCGGCGTGCGCCGGCACGTGGGTCCTGGGATCCTGGCCTCCGCCGATCCCGGCCCGCCCCCGCGCGCCTCCCCGATCGTCGCGTATCCTCTCGGAGGGGGTGCCAGCGTCTGGCAAGGTGCTGCGGGAGGTCCGCTGGCGGAGGGAGGCCGCCTGGGCGCAGGCAACCGCATCGAGACACGGCCGAACGGGCGCGCCGCGTTGGCCTTCGCGAGCGGCACGAGCGCAATGCTCGGCGAGAGCTCCGACTTGACCGTCGACGGCGATGATGAGGCGCAGGTCCTGCGGCTCGCGGCCGGATCGGTCGATCTCCACGTCGCGAAGGTCTCCGCCGACCATCGGTTCCTCGTGGCGACGCCCGACGCCGAGGTCGAAGTGCGCGGGACGAAGTTTCGCGTCTCGATCGGACCGGCGGATCCGTCGTGCAGCGACGACGCGGTGACCCACATCGTCGTCACCGAAGGAGTCGTCGTCGTGCGTCACGGCGGCGCCGAGAAGCGGGTCGCCGCAGGAGAGCAGTGGCCTGCCGACTGCATTGCGCCGATCGAGAATCTCCGCGCCGGCGATTCCGACCACACCGGCGGCCACCGGGTCGGTGGCGTCGACGCTCGGCGAGCAGAACGATCTCTTCGCCGAGGCCATCGTCGCCAAGCGCCGAGGCGAGAGCCAGGCCGCCCTAGCGATCTTCGATCGGTTCCTGGCGACGTATCCGGCAAGCCCGCTAGCGCAGAGCGCCGCGGTCGAGCGAATGCGCCTTCTGCGCGCCGCTCAGTCGCCTCGTGCAGCCACCGCGGCTCGACAGTATCTCGCGCGCTATCCGAGCGGCTTCGCAAACGCCGAAGCGGAGGACATCCTCGCGGGAGCGCGATGAGACGCGCGACGATTGCGCTGGCGACCGGGGTCGCGCTGGGAGCCTGCGGGACGCAGGAATGGGGGTTTTACGATCCGCCGCCGGACAGCGGCGAAGCGAGCCTCGACGCCGCAGCGGTCGTTGACGCCCAAGATGCGTTCGACGCCAACGAGGTCAACGACGCCAGGGCAGAGGGCGACGCGGCGGAAGCCGCGTGCAACCCGGACGCCTCGAGGTGCCCCGTGTCGTGCGCCAGCGGCTCTCCGTGCCCGGAGAACGTGCCGGTCTGCACGGAGCCTCACTATGTTTGCCAGGGCTGCCGGTCGAACCAAGACTGCGACTCGGTGCGCTACGGCCCGATCTGCACTACCAGCGGCACGTGCGTCCCCGAGTGCGACCCGAGCCACCCGTGCCCGCAGTCGCGCCCGCATTGCGACCGATCGATCGGACGCTGCGTCTCCTCGTCTTCCCCTGTCCCTGCCCCCGCCCCTTCTCCGTGAGCGGCGTGGCGGCGTGCCCGGGGTCAGGCTTGGGCTGCGCTCAGGCCCTGTGCAGGCCAAACCCGTCGTGCAGGGCGCGTACGGCGAGCTCGGTGTACTTCGCGGCGACGAGGCAACTCACGCGGATCTCGCTCGTCGCGATGGCCTGGATGTTGATGCCCTCGTTCGCGAGGATGCGGAACATCTTGGCGGCGATGCCCGCGTGCGATCGCATGCCGAGGCCGACGATCGACACCTTGACGACGTCCTCGTCGTAGCGCACTTCGCGCGCGCCCAGGCCCTTGGCCACGCTCTCGATCCACGGCTTGGCACGCGCGAGGTCGGTCTTCGCTAGAGTGAAGGTGATCGCAGCGTGCGGGTCGGCGTCGGTCGTGGCGTTCTGCACGATCATGTCGACGGAGATGTTCTTCTCGGCGATCTTCTCGAAGAGCTCTGCGGCGACGCCCGGCCGGTCGTCGATCCCGACGACGTGAACGCGCGCCTCGCCCTTGTCGTACGCCACTCCGCTGACGACGACGCCTTCCAAGGTCGAGTCTTCTTTGGTCACGATCGTCCCCGGCTGGTCGTTGAACGAGCTTCGGACGTGGATCGGCACGCTGTACTTCATCGCAATCTCGACGCTACGGATCTGGAGCACCTTCGCGCCGAGCGACGCGAGCTCGAGCATCTCTTCGTAGGAGATGCGGGCAATCTTGCGCGCGGACGGGCAGATGTTCGGGTCGGTCGTGTAGACGCCGTCGACGTCGGTGTAGATCTCGCACTCGTCGGCGCCGATGGCTGCGGCCACGGCGACGGCGCTCGTGTCGGACCCGCCGCGCCCGAGCGTCGTGATGTTGCCGTCGGCGTCGACGCCCTGGAAGCCGGCGACGACGGCGATCTCGCCGCGATCGACCGTCTCGAAGATCTTCGTCCCCTCGATGGTCTTGATGCGCGCCTTCGTGAAGGCGTCGTCGGTCAGGATGCGCACCTGGTGACCGAGCAGCGAGCGCGCCTTGCCGCCCTCGGCCTGGATGGCCATCGCCGTGAGCGCCGCGGTGACCTGCTCGCCCGTGGCCGCGATGGCGTCCATCTCGCGCGCGTCGGGCACTTTCGTCACTTCGTGCGCGAGGCCGAGGAGGCGGTTGGTCTCGCCGCTCATCGCGCTGACGATGACCACCACGCGGTGGCCTGCGCGCTGCGTCGCGATGGCGCTGCGCGCGACGTTGCGGATGCGGTCGATCGAGCCGACGGACGTGCCACCGAACTTCTGGACGACGAGGGCCACGGGGAGGCCTCGCTCTAGCAGCGGGGCGCGCGGGGCGTCAATGCGGTAAAGGAAACCAGACCCGCCGTGGAATCGGGTACCTCATCGAGACGTCGTCACGCTCGCCGCCGTGTGCGCCCTCGCGCTCGTGGTCCTCTGGGGCGCGCGTCGGCTGGGCGTCGGGCGCCCGAGCGGCCCGATCGAGCTCTGCGGGCACCTGCCGCTCGACGCGCGTCGTTCGATTTACCTGGTTCGGGTGGGGGCGCAGGTGTTCATCGTGGCGTGGGCGAGGGCGGGTTCACCAAGCTGGGCGAGATCGCCGCCAGCGAAGTCCCCGAGGGCGTCCCGACACGCGGGAGTCCCTTCGCCGACATCCTTGCGGGCGCTGAAGGGAAGGCAGAAGACGTGACGGCCACAACGGGGTTGGGCGGCGTCGACGACCTCTTCTCGCGCCCGATCGTCCTGGTCGTGGCGCTGGCGATCGTGTCGCTCTTGCCGTTCGCGTTCATGACCGTGACGGCGTTCGTGAAGATCGCGACGGTGCTCCAGATCGTGCGGAGCGCCATCGGCGCGCAGGGCGTCCCTTCGAGCACGGTCATCATGGCGCTCTCGGCGGCGCTCACGCTGGTCGCGATGGCTCCGGTCGGTGACAAGATCGCGGCCCGCGCCGCGCCGCTCCTCGCGTCGAAGGAGGCGGACACCGTGGCCTGGGTGCGCGGCGGGATCGAAGCCGTGCGCGAACCCATCCGCGAGTTCCTGAAGGCGAACGCCAGCGAGACCGAGCGCGAGCGGTTCTACGACGTCGCGCGTCGCGCGCGGCGACAGGGGCCGTCGGGAGCAGGGCCGACCGGCCAATCAGGGCCGAGCGCGCAGGTGACGCCCGGAGAGGTCGGACCCGACGACCTCTCCGTGCTGCTCCCTGCGTTCGTGGTCACCGAGCTCGGCGAGGCCTTCGCGCTCGGTTTCCTCATCTACCTGCCGTTTCTCGTCATCGACCTGGTCGTCTCGAACCTGCTCCTCGCCCTCGGGATGCAGATGATGAGCCCGACCCAGGTGAGCCTGCCGTTCAAGCTGCTGCTCTTCGTGGCGATCGACGGGTGGGGGCTGCTCGCCCGTTCGCTCGTCGAGGGGTACCGATGACCGATGCGGCCGTACCGGGAAACCAGTGCCAGTAATGCGAGCGGCGCAGCGTCGCCGCGCAGGCTCGGCGCGCGTGCGATCCGTCCTGCGCGTAGCGCCGGCCCTGGCTGCGCCCACCGGCGGGTAACGCGGCTTGACATCGGAAAGGCCCGGCGTATCTTCCGGGCCCTCTCGTGGCCGGGCGCGTCTCTATGGGGTGCCCGGCGATGTCGTATTTGGGGCAATAGCTCAGCTGGGAGAGCGCTGCGTTCGCAATGCAGAGGTCCGGGGTTCGATCCCCCGTTGCTCCACTCCGTACCAGGGGAATTGGCTAAGCCGCGGGCAGGGAGACGCCGCGTATCCGTCCACCTGGAGCAGACGCCCGCGATCTTCGCGCTCACGGCGACTGGGTCGAGTGCATCTGTATCTCGCTGAGGGTGCCGCCCGCGATCTGGATGTTCGCCTGGCTCACCGGCTGCCCGTTCGGCAGCGTGACGGTGAGCGTGTAGCCCCCGTCCGGCACGTTCAGGAAGTACGCGCGCCCGCCGCCGGCGGTCACGGACGTGGCCCCTGCCTCCGGCCCGCCGTCCGGGGCGACGGTCGGCGTCATCATGGGGTCCCGGCTGTCGATCGTGACCTCCACTCCGTCGGCTGGACTGAAGAGGCAATCGAAGACTCCGACGCCCAGTGTCCCGCGACCGCCGTCGTACCCTGAGGCGTTGGCATTCTCCTGCTGCGCAGCCGGGGTCACCAGGGCAAGGCCGACCGTCGTCTTTCCATTCGGGAAGGGATAGTCGCCGTTCGACCAGCGCGGCTCGCTGATCGGGTCCGTCGAGTACGCGAACGTGGGCAGGTAGCCCGGCGCGGTGACCTGCCAGCAGTATGTCGAGCCAATGCCGGCCGGTGAGACCTGCTGTTGCCAGGCCAGCGTGAAGACACCGGCGTCGTCGGTCGACCCCTGAGCGAGCAGGGGTGTGTTGGGCTGGGGACACGGGCAGCCGGCGCAGACAGACACGGTCGCACCCGCAACGGGTGACTGGGAGGAGAAGTCGTAGACGACGTCCACGTTCTCCACGGTGCTGGATTTCGCGGCGGGCCACTCGATGTGACCCGCGCAGGCCCAGTAAGCGCCATAGCCGCATTCCGCGGCGCAGGCGCCGGCGAAATCGAGCTGAAGAGGGCGGAACGTCGCGGCGCCCGCATCGTGTTCCGGCGCACAAGCCCACTGGCAATCAGGCGTGGGGCACGCCAGCCAGCAGCGCCAGAAGGTGTCGCACTCCGCTGACGTTCCGCAGGCGCGCTCGTCGCTGCAGCCGCTCCCGTTCTTCTCAAGGCATGATGCGCACCCCGTCGCGGCATCCGGCATGCTCAAGTAGCCCGCGAACCCACCGCACGCGAGGCCACACTCGTCTTCGCAATGGGACACGAGGCACGCGCTCAGCGCGGAGACCGGGGCGGCGTTGACGGCCGGCACGGGGTGGTCGATCGTGCACTTCGAGCGGCACGCCGGGTCGCCATTACAGGCTCCCAGGCAGCTCTCGTAGGGAGCGCAGAAGTCGGGGTCCCCAACGCACGCATTCGACTCGGCGCAACAGCTTGTCGACGCGCACGAAGCGCAGGTCGTCGTTCCGTAGGGGAGACCGCAAGCGTTAGTGCTGAGGTCCGCGGGCGGGTTGTCCATGATGCCGACGATCTGGCGGCACGAGAGCGCGCCGCTGATCGCGGCGAACGCAACGATCGCCACCACTCCGACAGCCCCGACCCGCCATTGCACGATGGCTGGCTACGCTACCATGCTCGGGCGGCCCGCCCGTCCGGTTAGCACACTGCGAGACCTACGGCGGCCCACGTCTCGCCTTCTCGCCTCCGCGGAACCGCACGACGTTGAGTACACCCCGGCGAATTCACCTTCGCGCGCTCTGCCACGCAGTAGCCCTCGCGAGGAGCAATGCGTCCGCCGTCCAGGCGTGCCAGCGCCAGTCGTTGCTCTCGACCACCAAGCTTGGTGATCTCGAGCGCCCGGCTTGATCACCGATCAGGGTCGACGATGAGAACTTTCTCCAGCGGGAGAGCGTCGAGGTCGTCGCTGCCCCAGGGTTCGCCGGCGACGCGCGGGTCGGCCGCGGCGGTCGGCAGGACTCCCCGAGGATGCCCGCGAGCGCCGCGGCATGCGCGCAGAGGCCCGCCGGGTCGAAGTGAGGCATCATGACGGAGCGATGTCGGAAAGCGATGGGGGGCGCCAAGAATCGCGCGCGGCGAGGCGACAGCTTTCCGTGAAGCCCGTGACGGCCGCGATCGGAGCGCTGGTGGTGGTGGTCGTGGGATGCGGTTCGAGCGCGTCCACCGCCTTGCCCATGGGCATCCAGAGCGACGCGAGCGGGACGTTCACCGGGGGCCCGGACGCGAGCACGTCGGGCCTGTCCGTCGCCGTCACGCCGGCCGCGCCGTCCGTCTGCTCCGGCGAGTGCGTCACGCTGGTCGCCACCGCCTCGGGCGGACGCGCGCCGTACGCGTTCGCCTGGTCGCCGGAGGCCGCGTCCGATGGAGGGAACATCACCGTTTGCCCCAGCCAGACAACGACCTACGGCGTAGACGCGACCGACAGCTCGGGCAGCGGCGGGGAGCTCCAGCGGGCGGACCTCTCGGGCTCCGCGAACGTCACGGTCACCGTCGACGCGTCCTGCTCGGAGGGTGGAGCGCCCATGGACGCGGGCCACGGTGGACTTGCGGACAGCGCCGCCATCGACGGGCCAGCCCCGGTCGCCTCGTGGACAGGCTGCGAGGACCTGACGGGCCAGGAGGTCGACCCCTTCGACGCGGGTGAATGCGACTCACTCGAGGTCAATCCGACCTACTTGAACTGGATGATCCCGCTCGCGAAGCCGTTCGTCCGCGGTCAGGCCTACGACGGCACCATCACGCTGAACATACGCGAGCTCGTCGGACAGACGCCGGATCTCGAAGTGTGGCCGTCGAGTTCGAGCGGCGCGTGCCAGCTGGCGGAACCGCTCATCATGCAGACGCTGGCGGATCTCCCCTTCGGGGGGACGGTCACCGTGCATTTCTGCGCGACGGCGCAGATCGACGCGACGGCGCTGTTTGTGGGGTTCCAGTGGCCGGTCCCCACGTCCGGCACGCAAGGGGAAGCGACGAACGCGATTTCCGCGAGCGCCTGCGCGGTCCCGAGCTGCGCGGGGGACCCCTGATCGAACGGCTCGCCGGGGGGTGGCGCCTCCGCCGACATCGCGTCGGAGGCGTGCGGGTCGTCTGCCGCGTCGGTGCCTGCTCCGCGCGGCTGAAAAGCGTCGAAATTCATCGTACAGGCCGTGAGAACGAAGCCAAACGCGAAAAGGCGACGCACAACCTGAAACGTAGCAGGAAATTGGTTGGTCGCGGCCGTCGTCGTCGCAAAGCGCGTGGCCGGCGCACCGCTCGGGAGGGCCCTCATCAGGTCGCCGAACGTCGACGAGTAAGTGTTCGCCTGGTCGAGCGTTATGCCCAGGACCGGCAGCGCGATCAGCGCGATCCGCGCGTTCGAAGAGCGTGCCCATGAAGCGAGGGCGGCCACCGGTCTTCTGGAGGCGCGCGGCTCAGTTGTGTCTTGGGAAGCACGCTGAGCGCGAGGCGCGTGGCCCTTACGCAGAGGGAAAACCCGATCGCGCGAAGCGGTCTGGCCTTCCCGTCAAGACCCACTCGAACGAGCGTGAGGCCTGCTCCCCTACGGCGAGGGCGCGTGGCCCTTCCGCGAAGGCGGAGCCCGATGAAGGGGAGGCGTGTACCCATCAACGACAGTGGCACTGTCCTCCCGTCGACGGGGGCACGCCTGAGCGCGAGGCGTGTGCCCCTTCCGCAGAGGCGCGCATCCATGAGGCCGATGCGGGTACGAAGGAGCGCGATGGCGCGTACCCCTTTCGTCATGGCGCACGCGCGTGTAGCGCTTGCGCGTGCCCCTCTCGTAAAGGCGGCCATCCATGAGCGTGATGCGTGCGTCCCTTGCGTAGGAGGGATGCCCGCAGAAACGACATCGGTAAACGGATGCTGGACGTGCGGCTGGTCATCCCGAGGATGCGTGGGCCCCTTCCGAAGAGAGATCACCCGATGCTGAACATGGACACGCGCATCGCGCAAAAGGCCACGCGCATCCGCGTCGCCGGTCGCCCCATCGAGACATGGACCGGGGGATGCCTCGCCTCGAGGCGAGGCAAAAAAACTCTGCCGTGGTTTCGAGCACTTGGGTGCGTAACCCGAGAAATCGACCGCCGGCGATCGCTCAGATCGCGATCGGGTCGGCATTACCTGGTGAGGGACGCCGAAGCGGGCACCCACGCGATGGTGCGTGAGTGTCCGAACGCGGAGGCCGCCCTTAGAAAGGAGAAATCTAATCATGGCAACGATGAAAAAGAATACGAAAGGCCAGGTCGCCGCCACCGCGAAGCAGCTAGTCGCGGGGGCGGAGAAGCACCTCACGAGCACGACGCAAGTCTCGCTCCTGGGGAGCTCGTACACGCTGGCGCAGGTCACGAGCACGCTTCAAACGCTCGTGACTCTACGCTCCGACGTGGACGCGTCCAAAGCCTCGACCAAGGCGAAGATCGCCAACGAAGCCACCCAGATGCCGGCTCTGCGCGCTTTCATGAGCGCGTTCGAGTCGTACGTGAAGGCGGCCTTCGGATCTTCACCTGACGTGCTCGCCGACTTCGGAATCACTCCGAAGGCGCGCGAGCCCCTCACGGTCGAGGCCAAGGCGGCGGCTGCCGCAAAGCGCGCGTCAACTCGCGCCGCGCGGCACACGCTGGGAACGAAGCAGAGGAAGGCCATCAAGGGCGACGTCACTGGCGTCACCTTGACCCCGATCACTGCTCCGTCGCCCACCGTGGCGGCCACGAGTGGCCCGACCGTGACAGCCCCTGCGACGAGCACGGGCAGCATCTCGGTCGGCGCTACGGCGACGCCACACTCCGCGTAAGCGGCGTGCGTGCGTGACAACAAGGGAGGGGGGCGGGCCGCCCGTGAGGGTGGCCTGCCCCCGGCCCGCTAGTTTGCAAGCGCGTGCCGACGTCGCGCTCCACGCGACCTCGCTGCGGCGCTGGTGGTAGCGAGCCGCCGACGCTGAAGCGCCTCTGCACCGCCGCATGGTCATCCCATCGCGTTCGGGGCGACGCCTTCATCGGAGCTCCGGGGCATGCGAAGTCGGCGACCGGGGACGGCGTGATCGAGCCGTCTGCGGGTGCGCGGCGGAAGAGGCAATAGTTCCCCCCCATCGTCAGATCGATGGAGACCGGGGGCCGTGACGTGCGCTTGGAAGGGACGCAGGCAGGTCTGGCCCCGAGACCGGCCGAGACACCAATTGGACCGCGATTTTGTCACACAGGATCCCCCTCGTGACCGAGCGAGCTTAGCGGACCTGATGCTCCGCGGGAAATTGGCTGCGCCGCGGGTGGGGCAGCGACGAAGGCCGAAACTCCTGGTGAGCCCAGACGATCCTGACCTCGAGCAGCGGCGAAGCGGCAATGGACCATCAGCGGTTCACCGACCATCATTCGGCGTCGCTGGGCGATGGCTGCAGCCGGCCGGAACCCTCGCCTGTTGCGGTTGTCGATCACATTCGTGAGGAGACACGCGTCCACGGCGGGACCGAGCGCCGTCCTCTTCGGTGCGATGGGCATCGCCGGCGGGGCGATCGTCGGCGATTCGCTCCGCGCAGGGTCCTTTGCCCATGACGGCTCCCTCCGCGCTGTGCTGACCGTTCTCGTCCCCGGAGGAATGGCAGCGGCCGGCGGCGTCATCGGGAAACTCGCGAGCCGGCGCGTCCGGGCCGGCTCGCTGGCGGCGCAGAGCCGCCATCTCCTGGCCTGGTGTGCTGGGGGGCTATGCATCGCCATGGGAGCCGCGCTCGCCGCCGCCGCGAGTCGGCCTTCTCCCGGGTGCGTGCGAGCGCCCGACGCGACTGCCCTCTGTGTGGTGGCCGTCATCGGCGAGCTCGCCTCCCTCGTCGCCGCAAGCGCCTCCGCGGCGATGTTCTCGGGCAGACGAGCCCTGTGCTGTGCCCCGTTGCGGCTGCGAGAGCATTCGGGCCCGAGTCCCGTCCCCGGGCCGACCGGCGTGGACCTCGGCATTGGCGAGCAAGTCTGGACGGCGCTCTGCCCCGAGAGTCCCTACCGTCACCCGGTCGCGCAGGAGGCCCAGTTCGTCGGCGATCCGTTCGCGACCCTGCGCTCTCTCCAGCTCGACGTCGTTGCCGCCATCCTGTGCGCACTGGCTGCTGCCGGGGCGACCGCGAGCTTCGCGCTGCACGTTCCGTGAGGGACGGGACACCCACCCGTCGTTGCCGCACCTTGAGGGCCTTGGGAGAGGTGCGTGTCCGGCCAGCCTGTCATGCTGGGTCGCGTCATCGCGCAAGTAACGGCGGGCCCCCGCTGTAACGTGTCGGTCCTGAACGTCACGGCGGCGCATGTCGGAAGGGAAGCCGCGCAAGGCACTCCCCGCTCCAACCGAAATTGGGCCGCCCATCACGACCAAGGGCGGGGGGGGCCCACCACGACACGGACACCAAGTCGTGTGCAGGATCCGTCTTGATGGTGACCTGCCGCGCTTGCCGCCCCCACGCGTGGAAGGATCCCTTGACGAGCGGGTCTTCCTGCGTGGGCTTGAACGTGAGGGCCAAATTGATCCAGTCGTCCGCACCCACCTCCCCCGTCGGGATTACGACGGACCATATGGGTGATGGGTAGGCCTGGGGAATCCATACAAACCGATCCTTCGTTGAGAAGTCGTTCTCGAAAACCGACCCATCCCAGTCCCTATTGTCGACTGTCGCGGCGCAGACCGCGCCCATGTCTGGAGCAAGGTGCGATTGCTCTTCCCAGGAGAGATCGGCAGTCGTCACGGATGAAGCCCGCCAGAGCATGGGCTGCGGGAACGTCGCCTTGTGGCATCCGGCCGTGCTGAAACAACCAACCGCAAACGCGACTCGTGCGGCAACACCGGGCCTCATGATGCCCCACCGCTTGCCGAGGTTCGCGCCTCGGCTTCCGCCAGGGCCGCGCGGAGATCGCTGGGCGTCAGCACCTGCGCAGCGTACTGCCGAACGCGGCTCCGCAGCTCCTCGTCGCTCGCGGCCCGCACACGCCCTTCGTCTCGTCGCGATCTCTCCTCCGTGCTGAACCCGTCGCGTCGCGCCCGCGTTCCGAGCGACGGCGCTCCAGCCACCATGCCGCGGCCTGCCACGCGCCAGCCTGCGCGGCGTCGACGACGACTTTGACCTGCTTTGCCTCGGCCTCCGCGTCGGCTTTTTCTAGGCGGGCCAGAAAGGCCGCAAAGGGCTCCTCGCCCGCGCGCCCTCGTCGCACCCACTGCTTGATCGTCGTGGAGCTCACGCCTGCCGCCGTCGCTGCACACCGCCGGGTGTTCCCCATAGCGATGGCGTCCACGATGCGCTTGCCCGTGAGATCGTCGAACTTGGTCGGTCGCCCGCGGTCATGAGCCAACCCCCATCGACGCCGACACGCCGATCCGGCTGGCACGCTTCGGCACACGCGAAGGTCCGCAAATTCCCGAAAAACCGGCCGGCACGAGGAGTGCCTTGTGCCCCTGGCCATGGACTGGGGGCGGCGTTTGCGCGAGATGCTCTTGGCCGGGGGCGCGTTGGCCGCCACCGCGTGCGGTACTGGCGCGCGCGTGCTCATGAAGGGCGCCCTCGTCTCCGTCTTCGTGCTCGTGGCGGCCCTGAAGACGTCGGCCTCCACAAGTGCCTGCGGCGGGAAGTCGTGTTTGCCCGCTTCGGACTACGACCAGTCGTGCACACAGGACTCGGACTGCGTGGGCATCGCCGAGGGCCAGCTGTGCGAACAGGGCTGCGTCGGTTGCGCGAATGCAGCGATCAACGTGCGCGACCAGGCGAAGTACCAGAGCGCCGTTTCGGGCTTCTCCGGCACATGTTCCTGCCCGGGCGTCCCGATTGCCTGCAACGCCGGTACTTGCGGGCTCGCCACGTTCCCTTCGCCCGCTCCCGAGGCCGGCGCGCAGGACGCCGCTACCGACGCCGCAGCGTTGGCGTGTCCCGATTTCCAGAGCCAACCGACGTGCCCGGTGGCGCCTGGCGCAGTGGATTGCACGCGCCCTGATATCGGCTGCGGCCTCGATGCGCTCCCGAGCGGGCTTTCCTGTTCGGCTCCGGCTCAGTGCTCGGCGCTCATCTACCCTTGCCCTGACTGGCAAAAGTCCATCGGCGGAGAACGGACCGACGGCTATATCTGCTCGTGCACCAACAACCATTGGTCGTGCGACGACTGCGACCCGGGCGCGGCACTCTGCACGGAGGCTCCCGACGGCGCGCGACTCTATCCTCCGCCCGTCGTGGACGCCGCTGCCGATGCCAGCGCCGGCGATGCTGCGGACGCCCCAAGCGAGTAGGTTACGCGTCACCATTCTCCGCTTTCCTTCGGCGGGTCCGGCGGCCATGGCTCGCCCGCAGCCATGGCTAAAAGCCCTCGATGTAGTCGGCGATCGAGGCTCGTGCGACTTCGCGGCTGGGGAAGTCTTCGTGGTCGACGTGCTCGGCCTTCAGCGTCGCGAAGAAGCTCTCGGCGACGGCGTTGTCGTAGCAATCGCCGGTGCGGCTCATGCTCGCGACGATGCCTCGTTGCGCGAGAGCCGCCCTGTAGTCGAGTCCACGGCCACACGGCCGAGCTCCCGGGCGGGCGCCGCTCCGTCTACGAATCGCGCCCGAAGGAGGTCGCGGCCCTGATCGAAGATGCGGGGCAGCATGCGTCTCGCGGATCGACTCGACGCCGGCTCGCGCAGCGACGGCACGCGTCCTGCTGCGAAGTGCCTCGACCAGGTCTGTTCGACAACGAAAGGCGGGACCGGGATGCGCATGACGAAGAGAGGGTGGCGGGTGGCGGCTGTGTTGGGGGTGATGGTCGTGTTGCTAATGGTGGCCCTGTTGCCCCACGCGGCCTCTGCTGGGAGCGCCAGCAACATCGATACGGAGGCCACTGCGGCGCTGCACCGATTGTATGCGAGCAACTCAGCGGCCAAGCTTCTCGGCGAAAAAGCAAAGGCCGTCCTCGTCTTTCCCAAGGTTAAGAAAGGGGGCTTCATCGTGGGAGGGCTGAGCGGTCACGGCGCTCTTCGCAGAGGCGATAAGACCTCGGGCTATTACAAGATAGCCGCCGTATCTTTGGGCTTGCAGGCCGGCGGCGAAGAGTTCGGGTATGCACTGTTTTTCATGACCGAACGGGCCCTCGCATATCTCGACCAGAGCGCCGGTTGGGCGGTCGGCACCGGCCCGAGCGTCGTCGTCGTCGACGACGGAATGGCAGAGTCGCTCGATGCGAGGTCACTCAAGTCCGACGTTTACGTCGTGACGTTCAACCAGAGAGGCCTGATGGGCGGGATCGGGATTGAGGGATTGAAGATCACGAGGACCTACCCCCACTGACGGACGCCAATCAGGTCGGCCGCTTCACACGCCGTCCCCCCTCGTTACGCGTTTGATGGCCTCGAGCGGGACTCGGACTTGCGTCACTTCCAAGCGCACGGAACGGCGGACCCAAACTGGCTCTCAGCTCCCCCGTAAGCAGACCTTCGCCGAAGAGAACGCGCCGATCGCCGTCAGCGACGCGCCGGTGAGGCCCTGGGCGCGCACGATTCGCCGAGATCCTAGCCGATGGAAGTCGGCCCGCCGTTCCTACGCGCGCCAGGTCACCGTGTAGATCGTGCCGTCGGCCGCCGGGCGCGCGGCGGCGCGCGCACCGGCGCGGCCAGTCAGGGACAGAACGACCTCGAGGCCGGCTCCGATCGAGCGGATGTCGCGGGACCCGATGGCGGGATACTGGGTCAGAGCGAGCTCCGCGCTCCCGCGCGCATTCGCCTTCACCTCCATCTGGCCGACGTTGCGAGTGCGCCGGTAGATGCCGGGCGTTCGCGCGATGAGCGCCTCGTCCGACGTGAGACCGAGCAAGATGCGCCAGATCGTCTTGAACGACCTCGCCATTGCGGCGCGGAGCGTCTGCTCGTGAAAGGCGAGAGGCTCGCGACCGAGCGCCGCGGCGATGGCGTCGTGTACGAGGTAGTCGGTGCTCGCGCGCACCCACGCGATCGATGACAGCTGCTCGTACTCCGCGCGGACGTCCGGGGCAACGCTGGTCAGAGCCTTCGCGATGGGCGCTGTCCCGAACTGCTCCTTGATGACTGCGCGCATGGCCAGCATGCGCGTCCCCGCGACGCACGCTACGACCGCGGGTTCGCGCGCAGCCCCTCTGTCCACGCAGCCAAGTGTACTCCTAACGGCGTTCGCGGCCCCACCGTCGGCCGCCGACGCGCGCGGCCAGTCTCATTCGCCAGATGGCCCTGCCGAGCTGCGCAACGACGTCCCATCGCACGGCCGCTGCCGCCCCCCTCTCTGCCAACGTGCGTCAGACAGCTGCCGCGCCCGAGATTGCGTCGCCGAAGCCAGCGGCGAGGTTTCTCCGCCTCGCGGATGTACGTCTCGGTCGTGGAGAACGAAGCGTGCCCGGCGCGCCGGTGAGCGCCACATCCATACGAGATCCGCGCGGCCGACATGGCGAGCCCTGGACGATGCGGTTGAGCAGCGCTACGGCGAGGGGCACGCTACACCTCGTCTCCACTGCGAGCTCGTTGCAACCTCGTCGTCACCGCTTCGTGGGCGTCGCCTCGTCTTCTTTGATGTCGTCTTGCACTGCTTGAACGAAGGGATTGACCGGTTGCGGCGCGCTTGGAGGTAGCGACTCGATCGTCGGATCGACCCGCTCGCTGCGAGCAGTGGCTGCAGGGCGTGCGGTCCCCTCGATGCGTCGCGGCCCATCGGCGGCAGACTTCGGTGCGGCAAGCGAGTGCGCTGCAGCAGGCGGGTTCACCGGCGCCGGGGGCGTCTCGACCGCCTCGACCAGCCCGTGTGGTGCGCTGGCCACTCCCTCCGGGGCTGCTGGCAAAGGCGCAACGGTCTGCGCGGGCGGAGGAGGCGTAATCTTGATTGGGACTGAACCTACGGTCGACGTCGTCTCGGGCGGGGTCGGCGAATGCACTGCCACCGGGGCGGAGGTGACGTCCGGCGCGGCGGCCGTCAGCCGCCCCATGACGAAGCCGACAGCCACGAGGACTGCTGCGATGGCGGCCCGATGGCCCGGTATGCGCGTGACCCCTGACGCGTGCGACGGATTGGTCACTCGCTCGGTGGACGCCACTTGCGGCGATACGACGACGGGCGGCGGCACGTGCTCTGCGCTCTGCTCGGCAGCCGGCACGGGCGGGTCCGGCGTCGCCTGCTCGGAGGCCGGCGAAGGCACCAACTCCACGGCCTCTGGGTGTGCATCATCGCGTGGAGCGGCCTCCGCGGACGGTCGCGCCGGCGCCGGAGTCTCGGGTACGAGTGCGGGGGTCTCCGAGACCGCTGCCACGAGTACGGGGGTCTCCGAGACCGCTGCGACGGGCGTCGGGGCTTCGGACGCGGGAACTTCGGATATTGCGGGCACCAGCGTCGCGGTCTCGATCGTGGCATCCGCGGACCCGCTCGCCTCCGGCGCACCCTCGGGTATCGGCTCTGCGGGCAGCTCCTCGATATCTTCTGGTTCGACGGCCGACGGCATGCGCGGCGGCGCGGGCATCGGCGGAGAAGATGGCGTCTCGGTCTGCCGGTTCACCTGGGCCACGGGCGGGAGAGGAGCGCGCGACTTCGAGAGAGGGAGCGGAGGGGTGGTGGCGACAGCCAATGGCAGAGGCGCCCGCGACGGCGGCACTGAGCGACTCGACGGCCGCAGCGGCGGCGGTAGCTGAGAGGAGCGCGGCGCGCCGCCTGGAGCGGCCGTCGACGAGGCGACGGACCGTCGTGCTCCGGGCGGAAGCGGCGGTGGCACCGACCGCGAGGTCCCCGCGACGGCGCCGGGAGCGACCGAGGGTGCAGCGGTCTTTCGAGGCGATGGTGAGGATGGCGATAGAGACATGATCGCGCCCGAGGCAGACCGAGGCGCGGAAGATGTCGTGGCCGGGGGCGGCAACGCCGGGACGCCGGACGCTCGAGGGGGCTGGGATCTTGTCACTCCAGATGCCGGTGGTTTCGAGGAAGCCGAGCTGCTGGGTGATGCGGCGGGACCGGAACGGGACGACGTGGGCATCGGGACCCCCCTACCGGTGCTGCGGTGCGAATCGCGCCGCTGGCACCGCATTACTATCGCACGACTGCGTTCCAATACCAGCGCGGTTCTGCAGCGGCTCCGAGCAATGCAGACCGCCCAGTACCCCAAGAACCTCGACGCGCCCTTCGCTGCGGGGCGTCGGTGCCCGGGAAGAAGATCGTGTGGCACGTCACGGACAGCCAGCTCAACCTTCGTCCGCGACAAGAGCGAGTGGGACGGCACCGACATCGTGTTCGAGATAGCGAAGAAGGGCGAAAAGACCGAGATGCCACCACCCTGAAGGTAGCAGCGCCCTTTCCTCGCCCAGCACGATCGCTCGGAACCTCGGCACGGTACCGGCAGCAGGGACGTACCCGTCCGGCGAGGCCCGCAGTTGACATCGTGGTGAAGGTCTGACCCAGCTCCCGGGACCCCTCTCGCCACGTCCCATTTTTTATACGTTTTGGAATGTCCTCGTCGGCCGGCGAGTTGTAGGCCAGATCGCATGGGCCGTGGGACGACCGAGACGGAGTTCGTGACGCAAGTGCTTCAATCGGCGGGACCCGTCCTTGTCCGGTTCGAGGCAGAATGGAGCGCGTCCTGCCGCCAGCTCTTCCCGATCATGGGGCAACTTGCCTCGGAGTTCGGCAACCGGCTGATGGTCGTCACGGTCGACGTGGACGAGCAGCCGGAGATCGCCGAGGCGTACGGCATCCCTGGCATCCCGACGCTGGTTCTCTTCCGCAATGGACAGCGGGTCGCGGAGAAGCACGGCCCCTTGCCGAAGGAGAGGCTGTCGCGCTGGCTGGAGCAGGAGCTCGCTTAGGTCCCTGGCTCCAGAAACTCGCGCTCGATAGCGTTCGCGCTTCGCGCGACCGCAGCGTCGTATGCCTCGGCGTGGCTCAAAAAATGCCCCCGTCGCGGCCCGACCGCCAAGCCGAGAGGATGGCGTATGCTCCGGGCACGCCGATGGAATCGAGGATCCCCTTGCTCGTCGCGATAGCCTTCATCGCCTGCGCACCCGCGCCGGAACCGGCGGCCGCCCCACCGGCCGCATCCGTGGCCTCGAGCCCGACCCCCGCGGCGCCCGCGCCGACCCCGGCACCGCCGAGCGGGCCCACCACACCGAGCGAAGTCGTCGAGAGTGGCCGCGCCGGGTTCGACGCGTGCTACGCGCAGGCGCGAATGAGCGATCCCGCCCTAGCCCGTACCAAGGTGGAGGTCACCTTCGCCGTCAACACCGACGGAAGGCCACAGACGGTCGATCTTAAGTACAGGAATCGATTCGACGACCGGGCGAAGGAGTGCATGCGCGACGCGGCTCTCGGCCTTCACTTCCCGCCATCGATGCAAGGCACCCAGACCGCGACAATCGCCTTCGCGCCTCCCGGTCCTTGACGCATCTCGCGAACTTGTCGCAGCGTCTCCGCGCGGACCGCCACGGCGCCCTTGCGGTGCACGAGGAGCTCACGCTCGAACCATGTCTCGCGGGTCGCGAATTATGGGAGACCGTCGTGGCCCGCGGCGCGTTTCAGTTGACGTAGATCTCGACGCCTCGATTGAGGCCGTGGTGGTTCGCGTCGTCTCCGGCGTACCGTACGGCGTTGCGCGAGGCCACCCTCGTCGTGATTCGATCGCTGGAAACGCCCTTCTTTTCCAGGTAGTGCGTGACGCAGTCCGCGCGCCGATGTGAGAGTTGCCCGTCGGCGTCGACGTCGTCGGAGTAGCCTTCGACGATGACCCTCTGCGACGGGTGCGCGCGCAGCGAGTCGGCTATCTCCGTCAGCCTCGCCTTGTCGTCGCCGGTCAGGTCGGCGCTGCTCACAGCGAAGGCGACGCCCGGACTCCAGCCGCGCACCGCCACACGCCCGCCAACCGGCTGCGGCTCGGCGATGCCGGGCCCACGCTCCGCCTGGGCGTCGCGCTCGGTCTGCGCCGCGGCCTGCGCCGCGAAGCGTGCCTTCTGATCTGCTTCGTACTGCGCGCGGGCCGCGTCCTGGGCGTCCGCCCGGGCCCTCTCGGCGTTCATCTGCGCCTTGCGCGCGTCGTCCCGCGCCCGATCTCGGTCGACTTCGGCCTGCGCCGCTCGGTCGGTCGCGGACTGTTCCGAGTTGGCCGCGCACGCGGTCGCGAGGAGCGCCGCAAGTGCCGGCGCGATGACATGGCTGAGCTTCATGATGCCTCTCCTTTTTCAGTCGAACCCCCGTGCAGAGCCAGAGGCGTGCCATCTCTCGGCCCTCACCGATTCGTCGCTCGGGAGCGTCGTTCTCGACGAGACTTGTCGTGCGCGGACACTCAAGGGCCGCCGGCGCTTGACCACGGGCCCGAAATCGAATCCCGGAGGCAAAAGCAACACGCAATACCGTGACAATGGGGATCGGTCCCGGCTCGATCGCCTCGGATCGTGGCCGAAAGGCGCGCCTACGCCCGGCGGTCACGCGTGCATACGCGTGGCCGAGAGTGGGCGCGGGAGGGCCTCTTCTTCCCGACCCCGCGTCGACGCGATGGCGACTGCACTGATCCCACCATGCGACCGCCTGCTCGAACCCTTCCGGGCACTACTTGATGCCCATCTGCAGCGGATCCGTCGGCGCTGGCGGCAGAGGAGCGGCTGCCGCCTTGGGTGCTGCGGACGCGATCGTCGATGACGCGGGCTTGGACCGCACGACTGGAGCCTTGCCCGCACTCGATTTGGCAACCGCCGCCCCGGCGGACGGAGCAGCCGACTCCACCAAGGTTGCTGTCGGCGGTGGATCGAGCACGACCGGCGCTGGGGTCGATGCACTCGGCGGAAGCGGATCGGCACGCCGCGCGGCCGTGGAGATAGCCGCATCGGCTGGCAGCGGGCCTCGCCCTCCGAAGACAGCGATACCGACGACGATCGCAGCCACGCCCAGCACGCCGGCGACGGCGTAAAACGCCACGCGCCGCGTCGGGACGCCCGCCGCGCGTGTGTTACCCCACGCGGCGTGGGATCGCGCTTCGGACCGCGCGCCCTCCTTCACGGACCAGGGCGACCCCGCGACGGCGCCCGCTGTCGCAGGGCTGTCGGTGGACGGCGCGCCGGAGAGGCCGAGGATGCGCGCCGCGCGATCCGCCGATCGTGCCGCGTCGGGCGCGAAGGCCACGAGCGCACGCGCGAGGTCAGCCACGTCGGCGAAGCGAGCGATCGGATCCTTCGCAGTGCAACGGGCGATCACTTGCTCGAACTCCGCCGGCACGTCGGGGCGTAGAGCGCGCAGGCTTGGCAGCGGCGACTGAAGGATCTTCGCGACGATCTCGGGCATCGTGTCGCCGGTGAATGGAGGGGCTCCGACGAGCACTTCGTAGAGCACGATGCCCAGCGACCACACGTCGGAACGGGGATCGACGTGCTTGGCCGACACGAGCTGCTCGGGCGACATGTAGTGCGGCGAGCCCATCACGGCCTGCGTGCTGGTGATGCCGCCGGTGCCGACGGGGGCCTTCGAGATTCCGAAATCGAGAACCTTCACGCTCACCGAGCGATCCGGTTGCTGCGCGAGGAAGAGGTTGGCCGGCTTCAGGTCGCGGTGCACGATCCCAGCCGCGTGGGCTTCGGCGAGCGCTTCGCACGCCTGCAAGACATAGCGCGCTGCATCGGACGGCGACACGCCCGGCGACGAGCGGATTCGCTCGGCGAGGTCGCTGCCCTCCAGGTACTCCATGACCATGTAGGGAGCCCCGGTCTCGAGCTCGCCCACGTCGATGATGCGCGCGACGTGCTCGCTGTGGATCTTTGCCGCCGCGCGAGCCTCGCGCGAGAACCGAGCCACGATGTCGGAATTCGCGAGCGCGTCGGGGAGCAGGAACTTGATGGCCACCCGCCGATCGAGCTGCGTGTCGGTGGCTGCGACGACGACGCCCATCCCCCCCTCGCCGAGGATGCGATCGATCCGGTACTTGCGTGCCACTACGTCGCCGACGGACACCGGTGCACTCATGGCCACGCAAGCATGATACCCGACCTTGATCGCCTCGCCGAGCTGTGTGCAGGATTGTCTTTGGAGAGCCATGCGCGACGGACTGCTTGCAATCGCGTGCGCTTGCGCCTGCGTCATGATGCCTGCGCTCATGCCCACCACAGCGCGGGCACAGCCGAAGAAGCCCGCCTCGGCGAGCGCCGCGCCCCCACCGCCCTCGTCGCCGCCGGGCCCCAAGCCCCTTTCCCAGGCACTCGTGGGCGACGCCAAGGCCGACTACGACGCAGGCAAGTTGCTCATCGGCGATGGGGACTTCGTCGGGGCCGAGGTGAAGTTCAGGAGCGCGTACGACCGTTCGAGCGATCCGCGCCTGCTCTGGAACGTCGCCGCGTGCGAGAAAAACCAGCGGCACTACGCGCGCACGCTCGCGCTTCTGCGCCAATACGTGACCGACGGCGGGGCTCTCTTGACCGACGCCGACCGCGCGGAGGCCAAGGCACTCGTGGACACGATCGAGTCTCTGACGGTGAACCTGACGATCGCCGTGAGCGAAGCCGGTGCCAGCGTCACCGTCGACGACGAGACCGTCGGCACCTCGCCGCTGCCTGGCCCACTGGTCGTCGATATCGGCTCGCGCAAGATCGTCGTCAAGAAGACCGGCTTCAAGGACTTCTCGCAGACGGTGCCCATCGGAGGTAGCGCCGAGGCGCACGTCGAGGTCGCGCTGCTCGCCGAGGTCCACGAGGGCAAGCTCTCGGTGACCACGCTCGCGGGCGCGGCCATCTTCATCGACGGGCAGCGTGTCGGTGCCGGGCACTTCGAGGACAAGCTCAAGAGCGGCGGTCACACGCTCCGCGTCGAGGCCGCGGGGATGCACCCCTACCAGAGCGAGGTCACAATCGCCGATGACGAAAACCGAAGCGTCGACGTGCCTCTCGAGAAGGAGTACGTGCCGCCGCCGCCCGAGGACAAGGGCCCGGGCTTCGAGGTGGGTCTTCAGTACGGACCCGGCGTGAAGTTGCACGGCGACCAGCCGTTCGAGCAGATGGTTCGAGTGGACGTCGGGTGGCGACCCGGCTGGTCGACGAATCTTGGCCTTTACCTCGAGTTCGGCGACATCGCGGCGTCGGGCGTCTGCGGCACGAGCATGCACGGCCCCTCGCCGTCCACGCCGACCGACCTCGATCTCCGCTACTCCTTTCAGAGCTGCACGTACGCGAAGGCCGGCTTCCAAATCGCCGTGCACTTGCTGCCTGCGCACAGGTTTGACCCGTGGGTAGCATTCGAGCCGGGCTTCCGGCTGACGTTCTTCCAGTACCGGCACTTCAATCCTCTAGGCGAACAGCAGGAAGTCTCCAATGATAGCGGCCCGACCCCGGCCCTCGACCTCGGCCTCCGCGTCGGGCTCGATTGGCACCCTGTCGCCAGTTACCGGCCTTGGGCCATCGGACCGTACGCATCGGTGGTCGTCACGCCGGTCGCGGACGAGAACCCGGCGAACAACAACAACGGCAACAACAACGGCGGAAACAACGACCTGCAGCCGGGCAACAACGACAACGGCAACAACGGCCCGGCGTCGTATGTGTCGCTCTTCTTCGGTCTGCGCACGTCGTTGGCCTTTTGACACGAGGTGAACGTGACACGCCGAGCCCATATCGCTCTCGTCCGTCTCGCCCTTCTCTCAATGGGTCTGCGCGCGACAGGGTGCGGCGGGGGGTCCGACCCGTCGCGTGGCGGCGCGGTCGTCGGCGTACAGGTCGACCCCTCCGATAACAGCGGTGGCGGGTACACGCAGGGAATTGCGCTGGGCTCGAACGCGGTCTACACGGCGTTCTTCGGGAACCTCGCGCGCCTGCGCTTCGACGGGAGCGGATCGAGTGTTGGTGTGTTCAACGAGAACTCGTCAATCATCGAACTCGCCGTGGCGGCCAACGACGGCTCTGTGTGGTGGGCGGGAGGGAACGGCACCGGCATGGAGTGCGCGATGGGCGGCCCCGTGATGGGGTTGTGGACCAGCAGCGACGCGGCGTTTCTCACAATCAATTCGGCGGCGACGCCCACCGCAGTGGTCTGTTCCACGAACAACGGAAGGACGCCGTCGGGCTCCCAAACGGTCTACGGGCTCGTCGCCGACGACACGTGGGTCGTCGCGGCGATCGCGTCGAGCACCATGCCGACGTCAGGCCCGTCGAACCTGCCCGACCAGCAGGGTTGGCCGGGTCAGCAGTTCACGCCCGGTCCGAGCGGTGGCGCGAGCCTCCTGCGCTTCGACCGTCAAAACGTGTCGGCTCCGATGCAGGCCCTCGCGGGCGTCTCGTCGCTCGCGACGGCGCTGACGTCCCACGTGCTCGCGCAAAGCAGTGAGGAGGTCTACTGGCTCGACGCCTCGAGCGCGGCGGCCGACAGCGTGATGCGCGCTTCGAAGAGCCAGTGGTCCGCAGGGCAGATCGTGGCCACGGCGCCTTCGAACACCCTGACGGGAATCGCCGCCAACGACCAGTACGTGGCGTGGGCGGCTTCGGCGCTGCCGACGCCAGGTGCAACCGGCTGCGCCGTGTTCGCCAGCCACGCGGATGGGCCGCCGGCGAAGATCTACGACGGCATGAACGCGCCGTTCCTCTGCTGGGGAATGGCCGTCGACGACACGTACGCGTACTTCGCCATGACCACAGTGGTGGAGCAGTTCCCGGGTGACACGGGCGGACCGACCTACATGATGGGGACAGGGCTCGGACGCGTACCTCTCGCGGGCGGGCCGCCTTCAGACGGTGCCGCTTTCCTCGAGTCGCTGGTATGGGGCGCGGCGGGTCCTCGTGGATGCGCAGTACGTCTACGCGGTCGACCCGAGTTTCGTGGTGCGCGTGGACAAGAGCGTGTTCGGGGGATGAGCTCTCTGCAGCCGCGTCGCGGTTTATCGGGGCCACCTACTCGATGCGACGATGACAATCCCCCGCTCACGTTGTCGAGCGCGGCTGGAGCTGCGGTGACAGGGATGTCCGCGCGTGTGGGGACGTGCGACGCAGCGCGTGTTTCGAGCTGACGGCATCCGAGGGCAATACACCGAGAGCCGAGGCGCTCGATCCCATTTCGGCCGGGCCGGATCGAAGCGCCGAACGGTGCTGCGACGAAGTTCGGGCTCCCCATCCTCGACATCACGTAGGATGGTCGATTCTGCGACGGCGGATGGCCGTACATCACGGCTTCGCGATGCACTGACCGGCTGACGCGCGGCACATTCTCCGCAGGCGTCGCCATCGGCGCCTGCGCTCTCTTCCGGTCGATGAGGGGCTCGACCGGGGACGGCCACCAGACGCCTGCTCGGGCTGGCTTTTCTGGGCGAAGCGGCCGCGAACCCCGACGGCGTTCCGCCAGCAAGCCGGACCCTCTGGATGCGGTGACGAAAGGCGCGTGTGGCGCGTACACTTCTTCGAGGCGGGAGCGGCGGCAGAATGGCCTTCGTCAGACGAACCGACTTTCGGCGCAGGCGCTCGCGATGGTGGTAGAGGCCGTCGACAAGGGGACCGGCCGCCTGCGAGTCATCGTCGCGATTGCGGGTGGCATCTATCTTTCCTGGTGGTTCATGGTCGAGCTCCTGCTCCCGGGTTCGTTCAACCCATTGCCGGGGCGTCTTCTGGTTGTCGGGCTGAGCGGGGTGCTTCTCGGCGCAAGCTATCGGAGTCGCTGGGTGGAGCGCCGCTTGTCGACCCTATTCACCGCCTGGGTCTGCGTTCTCGTGGGCCACTACTGCTACCTGTTGATTGGAAACCACGGGGAGTCGACCTGGTGGGTGGGCGCGTTCGTCACTTTCGCCGCAGTGAGCATGTGCCTGCAGTCGCGTGGTGAGGTCGCGGTATTCTCGCTGTTCGCCCTAGGGTCCGTCCTCGACGCTGCGGCGGTGCAGGGACAGCTCCGCCACTCCATTTACGTGCCGGGTCTGGCCACCATTCTATTGCTTGCGAACATCACCAAGCGCAGCCAGATGATCGCGCAGGACGCAACGTTGCAGGCCGAGCGCGCGCGAGAGGATAGCCGGAGAGCCGACGAGCAACGGTTTCAACTGGCCGCCATTGTCGAGTCCTCGGGCGACGCGATCATCGCCAGCAGCTTGGAGGGCGTGATCCAAAGTTGGAACAAGGGGGCGGAACGCCTGTTCGGCTACGGGGCGGAGGAAGTGATCGGGCGGCCGATCTCCCTGCTCGTCCTGCCTGGGCACCCAGGCGAGGAGCTGGCCTTCATCGCGCGCATGGCGAAAGGAGAATCTGTCGCCCCCTTCGAAACCGTGCGAAGGCGCAAGGATGGCGGCGCCCTCGACATCTCGGTGACGATCTCGCCGATTCGTGATTCCCGGGGCGACCTCGTCGGCGCTTCGATGGCAGCGCGCGACATTACGAGCTGGAAGCGCGCCGAGGCAGAGGTTCTGCGTGCGCGGGAGGCCGCGGAGGCGGCGAACCGAGACCTCGAGGCGTTCAACTACTCGGTCGCCCACGATCTCCGAGCGCCGCTGCGCGGAATCGATGGCTTCAGCCACCTGCTTCTGGAGGACTACGGCAAGACACTCGATGCCGAGGGCCAACGCTACCTTCAACGCGTGCGGGACGCCGCCAAGCACATGGGGCGACTTATCGATAGCTTGCTCGCGTTGGCCCACGTAACGCAAGCCAGCATTCGCAGGCAGCAAGTCGACTTGAGTGACCTTGCCCGCGCAACCGCCGAACGACTGAAGGAATCCCAGCCAGACCGTGTCGTGGAGTTCGTCATAGGCGACGGGTTGACGGAGAAGGGGGATGGCACTCTGCTCCGCGCAGCCATCGAAAATCTGTTGGGGAACGCGTGGAAGTTCACGCGAAACCAACCGAACGCGCGGATCGAGTTCGGGGCCATCCGAGAGGGGGGGCAGACTGCCTACTTCGTCCGCGACAACGGCGCGGGCTTCGACATGGCCTTCGCCTCGAAACTCTTCGGCGTCTTTCAGCGGCTTCACAGGACGACCGAATTCGAGGGGACCGGCGTTGGCCTGGCGACCGTTCAGCGGATCATGCATCGCCACGGCGGCCGCGTATGGGCGGAGGGCACGGTTGGCGAGGGGGCCTGCTTCCACTTTGCCTTCGGGGATAGCGTCGATCCGTGAGCACCCCGTACAGAACCTGGGAGCCGACTCCTCGGCAAGGCCTGCTGGGCGCGATGCTTGTCGAGCTCCCCAGGCGCAGGGCTGGCCATCACCTGGCGACGACGATGCGATTGCGCCCGGCCTCCTTCGCTTCGTAGAGCGCCTCGTCGGCGCGCCGCAGGAGGTCCTGCGCCGACGCAACCCCCAGCTCCGTGGTCGCGATGCCGACGGATACGGTGACTTTCGGCAGATCGCCGCTGTCCGGTCCGCCCGAGGCGACCGCGTGGCGAAGCCTTTCTGCTAGGACCTCTGCACCGCTCCGCGAGCTCTCCGGGGCCACGACAACGAACTCCTCTCCGCCATAACGCGCGGCAACGTCGGTCTTGCGGATGGTCGCTGGTGATCATGGCCCCAACCTGCGCAAGGACTCGGTCTCCGACGAGGTGTCCGTGGGTGTCGTTGACCTTCTTGAAATGATCGACGTCGAGGATGGCGCAGGCCAAGGGGTGCCGATAGCGAGCGGCGCGCGCGAACTCCTGATCGAGTCGGGCGTCGAGCACGCGGCGATTCATGAGCTTGGTCAGTGGGTCGATGGTCGCCAGCGTCTGGAGCTGTCGATTCGCGTCCTCGAGCTCGTTGGTGAGCCGTCGAATGCGAAGCATCGACGAGACGCGCATTTGCAGTTCCAGCACGTTGACGGGCTTCGATAGGAATTCGTCGGCCCCTGCCGCCAAACCGCGCCGTTTCGAGTCGAGGTCCTCCAGGGCCGTCAGAAGGATGATCGGGACGTACCTGCCGTCGCTCTTGAAGATCTTGGCGAGCTTGTACCCGTCGATTTGCGGCATGAGAACGTCGAGCAATACGATGTCCGGAGCGTCGTCGCGGTAGAGCCGCAGAGCGTCCGATGTGGTCTGCGCTACCAGCGGGACGGCCCCCCACTCCTGAACGAGCCGCGCAAGGTGCCCGCGCTGCGCCTTTTCGTCATCGACGATGAGAATCCGTGCGTCGCGCAGCGACGACGTCAGCCACGCACCCGAAGACGTCAAGATGTACCTTCGCGTCCGCCGAGGGCGAAGGAAAACGTGGCCCTGTGGCCGACTGTCTTGCGTCGCATTGGCCCTCCCCTTCCCCTCGTCTCTCGCACGCGGAATCGTTGCACAGATTCAGGCAGCGGTCATGAAACTGGACCGTGCTCTCCTATCTTGCTCACTGTCCCACATTGGCGCCAATAGGGTGCGGACTGCTTCCTTCGGACACGGGCACGTCGATGCCCAAGGCTTCGGCGTCGTAAAATTTCGCCCTCGGCTTTCTTTTAGAGATTCGCTAAGTTTCACGGTTGCGGGTTCCATACCCAATCAAGGGGGACCTCGTGAACGAACCCGGGCTCTGGAGCGGCTTCTGCATCGTCTGCCGGGTGGGCTCGGTGCTGTGCGCTCTTCCCGTGGAGTACGTATCCGAGACGATGCGACCCCTGACGGTGGAGCCCCTCGCGGGGACCCCGTCGTTCGTCTCCGGAGTCTCGATCGTTCGCGGTGTACCGACGCCGGTTGTCGATGCGATCCGCATGCTCGGCGTGGCGGGTCCGCCGCGCACCTCGAGGTTCGTCGCTCTCCGGATCGGCGATCGCCGGGTGGTGATCGCCGTCGATGCGGTACTCGGCGTCCGTTCCCTGTCGTCGAGGTCGCTCGAAGAGCTGCCGCCGCTCTTGCGCGATGCGACTTCGGACATGGTCGAGGGAATCGGGACACTGGACGCGGACCTGCTCGTTGTCCTGCGCGGAGCCAAGATCGTACCCCCCTCCGTATGGGCCCTCCTCGATGCATCCGGTGCGCCGTGACCGCCGCCATGGGCTCTTCCCATCTCGCGCGCTTCCGCGCCGTCGTCGCCGCACGCCTCGGCCTCCAATTCGACGCGTCGCGCTCGGGCGAGCTCGCCGAGGTGCTCGAGAAGCTTGGCGGCGCGAACCTGGGCGGTCTGGAGCCGTATCTGGCGCGTCTCGAAGGCGCGCGCCCTCCGTACGACGACGTCCGGGCCCTGGCGCGGCACCTGACGGTCGGTGAGACGTACTTCTTCCGCAACCCTGAGCAGCTTCGCGCATTTGCCGAAGTGGCTCTTCCCGAGCGCATTGCGTCGCGGGCGACTCCCGGGAAGGTGAGGATCCTTTCCGCGGGCTGCGCGTCCGGGGAAGAAGCCTACTCGCTCGCGCTCATCGCAAGCGAACTGGTCCCGCGTTTCGACGAAGAGATCTCGATCACGGCCATCGACGTCAATCCGGCCGCGCTCGAGCGGGCCGCCGCCGGACGCTACTCGGCGTGGTCCCTACGTGAGACACCGGCCGACGTCCGTCACCGGTGGTTTCAGCCCGCGGGCCGCGAGTACGTCGTGCACCCGGCCGCGCAATCCGTCGTCCGGTTCGAGGAGCGAAACCTCGCCGACGAAGCGAGCGACCTCTGGCAACGCGGCAGCTACGACGTGATCTTCTGCCGGAACGTCCTCATGTACTTCACGACCGAGAGCGCGCGCTCCGTCGTGGCCCGAATCGGACGAGCCCTCGTCCCCGATGGATACCTCTTCTTGGGGCACGCAGAGTCGCTGCGCGATGTGTCGCAGGACTTCAGCCTCTGCCAGAGCCACAACACTTTCTACTATCGGCGAATGGACCATGCCGCTCGACCCACCACACCCGGGTTCGCGACGGTTCCCGCGTCCTACTCGGCTCCGGATGGGCGGCCCACGGAAGGATCGGACGACGAGTGGATCGAATCCGTCGAACGATCGAGCGAGCGGATTCGAGAGCTGAGCGAGCGGTCCGAAGCGGACGGCCGCGTACGAGCCGTGTCGGTTGCGAACCCGGGACCGCTGGCCATGGAGCTCCTCGCGAGGGAGCGCTTCGCGGAAGCCCTCGCTCTCCTCGAGCGCACGCCACAAGAACCGTGCGATACCGATGTCCAGCTCCTGCGGGCCGTCCTTCTCACGCACAGCGGCCAGATCGAGGCGGCGGAAACCGTGTGCTCGGAGCTCCAAGGGCGAGGCACCGGGGACGCAGCCGGCGCGCACTACCTTTTGGCCCTCTGTCGCGAACGAGCAGGCGACCTGGCTGCGGCGGCCACCAACAATCAGATGGCCACGTACCTCGACCCGGACTTCGCCATGCCTCGCCTGCACCTAGGGCTGCTCGCGCGTCGCGCCGGAGATATGCGCGCCGCACAGCGCGAACTCGAGCAGGCGCTCGTCCTCCTCGCCACCGAGGATGCTTCCCGCATCCTTCTGTTCGGGGGCGGATTCACCCGCGAGGCGTTGACTCGCCTCTGCCGGGCAGAGCTTCGCGCAGCCGGGGTGGCGCCGTGAGCGCCGTAGAGCGTCCGGTCAGCGCCGCCGAGGCGCTGCGCAGGCAGTTCGACGCTGCCTTTGCGGAGCCGTTCGCCGAACGGAGCGCGGACGTGGCTTCCTTCCTGGCCATCCGGATCGACGCTGACGAGTACGCGCTTCGCGTCGAAGAGATCCGCGGATTCGCGGCGGCGCGCAAGATCGTACCCGTTCCAAGCGGCGTTCACGCTCTTCTCGGACTGGCGGGCATCCGCGGAGCCGTCGTCCCCGTCTTCAGCCTCCGCGCCCTAATGGGGTACACCGGTGGCGACGAGCGCCCGCGGTGGTTCGTTCTCGGCGGGGGCGCGGTCCCGATTGCGCTGGCGTTCGAGGACTTCGACGGGTACCTCGAGCTGCCCGTGTCCGACGTTCGCCCGGCCGGCGAACCGGGACGCACCTACGTTCGTGAAGTGCTTCGAGCCGGCGACGCGCTCCGAGGGGTGATTGCGCTCACGTCGATGGCGAAGACGATTGAGGAGAGCGCGACGACGGCAAGACCGATCAAGGAGCGATGACCATGTGGACGTTCGGGAAAAAGGTAGCAGGGGGCTTCGCGCTTTCGTTCGTGCTGCTCGTTGGGGTCGGCGTCGTCGCGTACCAGAGCATCACCGCGCTGGCGAAGACGAGCTATGCCGTGACGCACACGCATGTCGTGCTCGAGCACCTGACCAACGTCCTGAGTTTGCTCAAGGACGCGGAGACGGGCCAGCGAGGGTTCGTCATCACGGGGGACGAGGCCTATCTCGAGCCCTATCGAAGCGCCGTCGACGCGCTGCCCGGAACGCTCGGGGATCTCCGCGACCTCCTGGCCGACAGCGCCAGCCAGGAAAAGCGGCTCGACGAGCTCGAGCCGCTCGTGACCCTGAAGATGGCGGAACTCAAGCAGACCGTCGACCTCCGCCGGAGTGGCGGGTTCGAGTCGGCCGCCGTGGTCGTGCGGGGGGGGAGGGAAAGAAGACGATGGACCAAGTGCGCCACGTCGTCGACCAGATGGATCGTGATGAGCGCGACCTGCTCCGCGCGCGCGCCGAAGAGGTCGACGCGTCCGCGACGGGCGCCCGATGGACCCTGCTCGTGGGAACGTTGGTCGGTCTCCTGCTCGTCACGGGCGCGGGCCTCGTCATCACGCGCTCGCTGGCGACCCAGATCGGATCGGCCGTTCAACACGTACGCAGCTCGTCAGCCGAGCTGCAGACGGCCGCCAACCAGCAAGTGGCCGGCGCCAAGGAGCAGGCGACGGCAATGAATCAGATCACGACGACGATCAGCGAACTTCTCGCGACCTCCCGCCAGATCGCCGAGAGCGCCCGTCGCGTCGCTCAGATCGCCGGTGAGGCGGGGTCGGCAGCCCGGAGCGGCGACGAGTCGGTGGTGAGGACCAAGGACGCGGTGGGGACGATACGGCGGCAGGTCGACGCGATCGTCGAACCACATGCTCGATCTGGGGAAGAAGTCGCAGCAGATCGGGGGCATCCTCGAAATCATCAACGAGCTCGCCGAACAGACGAACATCCTCGCCATCAACGCGACGATCGAGGCGGCCGGTGCCGGCGAGATGGGGAAGCGCTTCAGCGTCGTCGCCGACGAGATCCGCAAGTTGGCCGATCGCGTCGGGGGGTCCACCAAGGAGATCCGCGGCCTGGTCGACGACATCCGCGCGGCCGTGAACACAACCGTCATGGCGACCGAGGGCGGGTCGAAGGCGGTCGATCTGGGAACGCGGCAGTTCGGAGAGGTCGCGACCTCGTTCAAGCAGATCGCCGGGCTCGTCGCCACGACGTCGGACGCGGCCAAGGAGATCGAACTCAGCACCAAGCAGCAGGCAACGGCCGTCGAGCAAGTCAACGTCGCGGTCGTGAACGTGTCGCAGGCTGCACGCGAATCGGAGGCGAGTTCCAGCCAGACGCTCCAGACGTCGTTGCAGCTCACGTCCCTCTCTAGGAACCTGGCGCAGCTCATCCAGCCTCAGGAGCACCCGTAGCCCGGTGGCTAAGGACCCTTACAAATACTTTCGCGTCGAGGCTCGCGAGCTCGTCGAAGGGCTTGGCGGGGCGGCGCTCAAGCTCGAGAAGGGAATCGGAGGGGCCGAGCACCTCGCCGGCATGTTCCGGCTTGCGCATACGCTCAAGGGCGCCTCGCGGGTGGTCCGACAGGCGGCGATCGCCGACCTGGCCCACGAGATCGAGGACCTGCTCGAGCCACATCGGGACGCAAGCTCCGGCGGCCTCTCTGCTGATCAGGTCGACCGGCTCCTTCACCTGCTCGACGACATCTCTTCTCGGCTGGCTGCGCTCGAACCTGCAGCTGCCCTGCCGCTCGAAGCCGGCACGCCGACGGCGCCCGAGAGCCTCCGGACCGTGCGGATCGAGATCGAGGAGATGGACGCGCTATTCGAGGGGCTCTCGGAGGCCGCGGTCCGGCTCGCCGGCGTCCGGCGCGATCTCGGTGAGCTCGCGCGTGCCCGGAGAATCGCCGACGCCCTGATCGACCAGTTGCCCGCTTCGTCGCGAGCCCGGTCGTCGGCCGAGGAGCTCCGCGGGCTCCTGGTCGGCGTCGAGCGTGGCCTCGATGCCGGAGTCCACCACACACACCGCGAGATCGCACAGGTTCGGGATCGCGCCAATCAATTGCGTCTCTTGCCCGCCAGCGCGGCGTTCCCGACTCTCGAGCGTGCGGCGCGCGACGCGGCGCACGCGCTCGGCCGGTCGATCGTCTTCGAAGCCATCGGCGGAGAGTGCCGTCTGGAGGCGGGGGTCTTGTTCGCGCTCCGCGACGCGCTCCTGCACGTGGTGAGAAACGCCGTGGCCCATGGGATCGAACCGGAGTCGGATCGCCGGCGCGCGGGAAAGTCGCCTGCGGGCCGCGTCGCACTCGAGGTCGTGCGGCGCGGCCACAGGGTCGCTTTCGTCTGCAGCGACGACGGCCGCGGCATCGACGCAGAATCCGTGCGTCGCGCCGCAATCGCTCGGGGAGTGACGACGGCTCGGGAGGCCGCCGCCATGGAGCGGGACCAGGTGCTGATGCTCGCGCTCGAGAATGGCGTGACCACGGCCGACGAAGTTACTGACGTATCGGGGCGAGGCGTCGGACTCGACGTTCTGCGGGCGACGGTCGCCGAACTCAAGGGAGACGTGAAGCTCACGAGCCAGCCCGGGCGGGGAACGACCGTCGAACTGTCCGTTCCCGTGTCCCTCTCATCGATAGTGGCGCTCGCGATCGAGGTCGACGGGATGACGTTTTCGGTACCGCTCGATTCCGTCCGGCGCTCGGTGCGACTCGCCTCCGGAGACATCGCGCGCTTCGCCGACTACGACTCGGTCGTGGTGGACGGCGCCGTCATACCGTTTCTCCCGCTCGCGAGCGTGCTCGGTGGCGAGCCGCGCGAGCCGCAGCGCTCCTGGTCTGCGGTGGTCATCCAGGCCGGCGCGCGGTCCGCCGCCATTGGCGCCGATCGCCTCGTGGGGACCTCCAGCATCGTTCTGCGGCCTCTTCCGAAGGCCGCGGGCCTGGTCCCCCTGGCAGCGGGCGTGTCGCTGGACGCGGACGGAAACCCGCGGCTCGTCCTCGACCCTCGGGGGCTGGTCGACGCCGCTCTCGTCGGGCGCGCGAGCGGCCGCAGCGCCTCGAGCGTGAAGCCCCGAGCGCCGGTTCTGGTCGTGGACGACTCGCTGACGACCCGGATGCTCGAACAGAGCATCCTGGAGTCCGCGGGCTACGCGGTCGATCTGGCGACGTCCGCGGAAGAAGGTTTCGTCCGAGCGCGCGAGGCGCCGCACTGCCTCTTCCTCGTCGACGTCGAGATGCCGGGCATGGACGGCTTCGAGTTCGTATCGCGCACGCGAGCCGATCCAGTGCTGGGCGCCGTCCCCGCGATCCTGGTGAGCTCGCGCGATGGTGAAGCCGACCGCCGGCGCGGAGAAGAAGTCGGAGCAAAGGCGTACATCGTCAAGGGCGAGTTCGACCAGGAGAGCTTTCTTCGGACGGTACGCCAGCTCATCGGGTGACCCATGCGCAAGATCCGGGTTCTCTTGGTCGAAGACTCCGTCACCGTTCGCCATCGCCTCAGCGAGGTACTCGGCGCCGACCCCGAGCTGGAGGTGGTCGGAGAGGCCGAGAACGGCGAGCGCGCGATCGAGCTGTGCCTCGCGCTGACGCCGGACGTCATCACGCTCGACATGATTCTCCCGGTCCTGAGCGGCCTGGCGGCCACCGAGTACATCATGGCGCATCGACCGACGCCCATCCTCGTTGTCTCGTCGTCGACCAATCGGGGTGAGTTGTTCAACACCTACGACGCCCTCGCCGCCGGGGCGGTCGACGTGCTGGAGAAGCCGCGGGGCGACGAACCCGATGGGGACTGGGAACGGCGCTTCTGCGCCGCGGTCAAGCTCGTGTCGCGCATCAAGGTGATCACCCATCCGAGGGCACGGCTGGGCGCGCTCGGGCGCCCGCGGTCGGCCCCTCCGGTCGACGACACGCCGCAAGCCCCGGGCGACAACGTCCGCGTGGTGGCGCTCGGCGCGTCGACGGGCGGGCCCGCCGCTCTGGTGCGAGTTCTCCGCGCCCTACCTGCGACGTTCCGGCTCCCGATCGTCATCGTGCTTCACATCGGTGAGCCCTTCGGCACGGCGTTCGCCGAGTGGCTGGAGGCACAGTCGCAGCGTCGCGTCTCCTACCCAGGTGGCGGCGAGCTCGTCGAGTCCTTCGGAGGCGGCGTGGCGATGGCACCTCCGGACCGCCACCTATCGGTGCTCGAGAAGCGATTCCGCGTCACCAAGGATCCCCCCGTCATTCGTGCCGCCCGTCGGTCGACGTCCTCTTCGAAAGCCTGGCCCCCGAGTACGGAGCATCGGTCGTCGCCTGTCTTCTGACCGGCATGGGGCGCGATGGCGCTGGCGGCTTGCTGACAATCCGGCGCGCCGGCGGGTTCACGATGGCTCAAGACGAGAGCACGTCGGTCGTCTACGGCATGCCGCGCGAGGCCGTACTCCTAGGCGCCGTGGATCGCGTCTTGTCGCTCCAGGCGATCGGAGAGTCTCTCGCGGCGCTCGCACGCCCACGGGACGGAGGCGAGTCATGACGATGGCCGTGCTCATTGTCGACGACAGTCTGACGGTCCGGATGGACATCGCGGAAGCACTCGAGGCCGAGGGAGTTCGTACGGTTCCCTGCGGCACGGCGGCCGAGGCGCGGGCGGCTCTCGCGACCGGGACGATTGCGCTCGTCGTTCTGGACGTCATCCTGCCGGACGGCGATGGAATCGACCTGCTGAAGGAGATCCGCACCGCGGCTTCCGACGTTCGCGTCCTGATGCTGTCGAGTGAGGCGGAGGTCAAAGACCGGATCCGTGCGCTGGAGACTGGCGCAGACGACTACGTCGGAAAGCCCTACGACCTGCGATACGTGGTCGCTCGGGCGCGCGAGCTTCTCGCGCCGAAGTCTTCGATCACTGCGACCGCGACCGTGCTGGTCATCGACGACAGTCCGACCTTCCGCGACGCGGTCCGCGGTGCGCTCGAGGGCGCAGGGTACGCGGTGCTCGTCTCGTCGAGCGGCGAAGAAGGGCTGCGCATCGCGGCGAGCAACCGGCCGGACGCCGTGCTCGTCGACGGCGTCCTCCCTGGCTGCGATGGTGCGACGGTGATCCGCAAGATTCGGCTCGACGCAGCGCTCCGCGGAACCCCGTGCATGCTCCTCACGAGTGCCTCCGACAAGGACAGCGAACTCCGTTCGCTCGAGGCCGGGGCTGACGCGTTCGTGCGCAAGGAAGACGACCTCGAGGTCATTCTCGTGCGCCTGGCAGCGGTTCTCAGGGCCAGGACGACCGCACGAGTCGAGACCGCGAGCCTCTTCGGTCCCAAACGCATCCTCGCGGTCGACGACAGCGCCACGTATCTGCACGACCTCGCGGCTCTGTTGCGCAGCGAAGGCTACGACGTCGTCATGGCGCGATCGGGCGAGGAGGCGATCGACATGCTCACCGTTCAGTCCGTCGATTGCATCCTGCTCGATCTGCTCATGCCGGGGCTCGGCGGAAAGGAGACCTGCAAGCGCATCAAGCTGTCCCCGCTGGTCCGCGACATCCCTCTCATCCTTCTCACCGCGCTCGAGGATCGGGGGTCGATGCTCGAAGGCCTCAGCATCGGGGCCGACGACTACATATCCAAGTCGAGCGAGTTCGAGGTCCTCAACGTTCGCGTACGCGCCCAGATGCGCCGCAAGCAGTTCGAGGACGAACATCGCCGCATTCGGGAGGAGCTGCTCAAAGCAGAGATCTCGGCCGCGGAGGAACGGGCCGCGCGTCAAGTTGCCGAAGCACGCGCTTCGCTAGTGATGGAGCTCGAGAGGAAGAACAAGGAGCTCGAGGCGTTCAGCTATTCGGTCTCGCACGACCTGCGCGCGCCGCTGCGCGCGATGGACGGCTTCAGCCACGTGCTCCTCGATGAATACGGCGACAGCCTCGACGAGCGAGCGCGCGACTACCTCCGCCGGGTTCGCGCCGGCGCAAAACGCATGAGCGAACTCATTGACGATCTCCTCGCGCTCTCGCGCATCAGCCGCGCCGATCTCCGCCGAGAAGCGGTCGACTTGTCGGAAATGGTCGGCCGGATCTGCGAAGACATTCGCCAGACCGACCTGGGGCGGAAGGTCACATTCGCCGTGGCGCCACACCTGGGTGCTCAGGCCGACGGCGGACTCATGCGC
>CAVXOZ010000014.1:0-15456 GCA_963763505.1 uncultured delta proteobacterium
GGTGCGGCGACCGCATGAGACGGACCAGGAGCCGTTCTAGCCCGTAACGAGTGAGGACGTAGTGGAAGTCCTCGCCGCCCTGCTTTGCGAGTTGCAGCAGGCGTGCCCGCACGGAGGCGGCGACGTTGGTGGGCCTCTTCTTCGTCACGCGATGCCTTCGAGGTAGGGGCGCATGACCTTGGCCACGCGACAGACTTCCGCAGCACGAACGAGGTCGTCGACCGACCGCCGCTTTGCCCGCAGGTACGCCCGCAGAGCCTCGAGCGCGACATCGAGGCCGATCTTGTTCCGGTACTTGAAGCAGTCCGCCACCGTCTTCTCGCGTGACGTCAGGCGCACCTCGACGCCCTCGATGACGTGCGGCTCAATCCCGTACATGAGGGCCTCGCCCGAGAACCTCACGAGGTGGAGCGGCGGCCAGTCGGCGACGGGTTTCCTCGCCTTTACGCCGATGGCGATCCAGACCTCGTGAGGGTTCTGCGTGGTGAGCCCATGGAATCGCAGTGCAGAGAGGAGACACACGACCCCGCTGGGGACTCGCTTCGCCGCCTCGACCAGGGTGTGGTGCTGCGTGACCTTGGCGTTCGCGTGCGTGTAGAGGCCCCGGCCGACGCGCTCGAGGGTTCCAGCAGCTACGAGGCGGCCGAGGGCGGTTCGCGAGAGGCCTGCCCCTTCCACGTCGCGCGGGCGGAAGACCGCCATGCGAGAGGGAGCTGAAGCGTTGGGTTTTCTGTTACGAATCGTCGGCACATATGTACATGTACCTGCGTTTCGCAACGGGTCAACAGCGCCTTGGGGCACCAGCGCTCCCGAAGCAATCATCGGCGAGCACCCGCCCAAGGACCCCCCAACGCTCCATTCTCGGAGGGTACAGGACGCACAGTGAGGAACCCCGAACACCGTGGCGGGTCTGAAGAAGACGGGAAGCCTCGCGGTGTGAAACCGCCCGTGCGGGACCAGAGACTCGTCGAGTTGCGGTCAGCGGTAAGCAGAAAGTGCCGCCAGCTCATTCGCACGACCGGCTCCCGTCTCGTAGAACGAAAGGGCCCCGGGCTCGCTCGCGTCGTGGTGGGCGCTTTTCTCGCGAGCCTCGGGGCCGAGGAGTGTTTCGTGGTTTCCGAAAGTCTAGCGCGTTCGTACACCGTCGACGATTTTGACAACGACGTTTCCTTCGGCGACTTCGACTCCGACGAGTCCGTCCGCATCGCCGACCGCACCCGCACCGACGCGCATCCCGGCGGCGTCGCCATCTACCCCCATGGCTTCAGCGTCCGCGTCCGGCTGCTCGGGGCGAAGCTCGCCGCCTGCGCAGCCCTCGGCGCCATCGGATGGAAGCCAGGCGGAGCCACCGGGTGGAAGACGTACGTGCCCAAGTCCGGACGCCCGCGCTCGAATCCTTGGCGGGTCCGCGTGGCTCACGCACACCGCCCCGCGCAACCAGCGGCTCCCGCTCGCCCGACTCAATCGCCGCCACAAGACCGTCCTCTATGCCCTCGCCGTCGATGAGCTCCCAGAGCACTTCGAGATCGACGTGGTCGGCGTTCGCAACGGCGACATCGTGCGACTGCTCGAGGAGGTCCTCGGCCTAGGCCCCGACGACTACGCCGTCCTGCACTACCGCCAGGCCGAGCGCTACGTCGTGCTCGACCCACCGGAAGCTCACCGCCTTGCCGAGGCCCTCGTAGGCCGCGACCACTTCGCGGGCGGACGACTCGGCCGCAAGCGCCGCCTCATCGAGGATCGCGTTCTCGACATCAAGATCCCCATCCGCAAGCGTGGCAAGGCCCAGCCCCTCCTGTCGCTCTACCGTATCGAGCCCGGAGCTACCGCTCCCTTCAAGCTCGAGGTCCGCCTCCGGGGCAAGCGCGCCGACCGGGGTGAGTTCTTCGAGCGCGACATCGCCGCCCTCGATGAAGTCCTGCTCGACCTCGTGGACCGCTTCCGACTCTCAACGGTCCTCAAGCCCGCGCGGTGGCAGCCGCGTGCGTCGGAGAGCCCCGTTGAGCGTGGCGACCGCGACCCGCTGCGCTCGCGGCTCCCTCTCGCCGCCTACCGTGGCCGCATGCTCAAGCGTGAACAGCTCGCAGCTCTCCAGAAGCGCCATACCCCCAAGGCCGCAAAACTGATCGCAACCTCGCGTGATGACGTCACGTTTCCTACCTCCACCCGAGTTAGGCGTGACATCTCGCTCGTAGAGCCGTTGGAGGAGAGGAGCTCCACCATCGATCTCCTCCCTCATCTTCTTCTTCTACGTCCACAAACGACGACATCCCCCAGACGACCAGCTCCGCCGCGACGACCAAGTGGCTCCCGTTCGAGGGAAGCATTCCCGGAGTCGTGCTCTACCGGAGGACCGGTGACAGCATGGATCTCGCTCCCTACCGCCGCCCGTCGTTCGACTCGGCGGAGACCGCCCTCGTCCACGAGATCCTCTCGCTCAAGGGCTACGTCAGCGAGGTCGTCCTCGATGCCGAGCAGTCGCCCGTCTCGTTCGTCGAGGCCCTCATCACTTCCGCCACGGAGCCGGTCGGCGTCGCCGCCGTGGCCCTCGTCGACTCGGACGAGAGCACATCCTCAGCAACCAACGGGTTTGAGTGCGCGATGGCCTCGACACGTCCCGTACGATGGTCGAGGATACGCTCACGCGGATCGTCGACGCGTCCCTGGCCGCCATCCGGCGGTTCCAGGAGACCGTCAAGGCGCACCCCGACCAGGCGCGCGAGGTCGTGGCGGCGCTCTTCGACAAATCGTCTTCACGCCGGTGTCGACTCCGGACGGCCCCCGCTACGAGCTCGAGGGCGTTGCCGAGATCGGCCGCCTGCTCACGCTCGATAGCGGTGCCAAATGGGCGTCCCTACGTGGATGAATTCAGAACCGCGCTGGTAGCGTTGGTCGAGGCCGCATGACGCGAACCCGTCGACCGTGCGGGCTGAATAGGTCTACGAATACCCGATGGCGTCCCACTGCGCGCCGTCGTAGCGAGCTGCTTCATCGTTGCCAGCCGCCGCGAGATAGGCGCTCGACGAACCGAGCCCATAGGACACGATGTTGTCCTTCATGAGCTGGACGTTCCCGGAATCGTAAGTGTACAAGCCGCCGTCGCCGGCGCCGAGATAGAGCTTCTCCTTGAAGATCGCGAGAGCAAAAAAGTCCCTGTCGCCCGCGTCGACGCGGCTCCATGTCGTCCCCGCGCCCTCGAACAAGGCTCCGCCTTGGCCGCACAGGTAGACTTTGTCCTTCGAGCGGCAGAGGACCGCGTTCAGGACGCCGCGGCTCTCCCGTGTCGCGACGCGTCGCCATCGCGTTCCGTCGCTCTGAAAGATGCGGCCCGCCTCGCCGACGGCGTAGAGGTCGTTCGGTCCGCTCCCATGCAGGCCATAGAGATTGCCCTCGACGTTGTCGTCGAAGGGCTCCCACAGGCCTGCACGGAAACGCACGATGGCACCGCCCCGTCCGCAGGCGAAGATGGCGTCGTCGTCCCATCCCCAGATCCACGTAAGGCCGGACGGGCGATCAACGCTGGTGACGTTCCAGCTGCCCGTGCGATTGGTGTGCACGTTGCCATCGGCGTCTACGGCGTAGAGGTAGCCCTTCGGCGAGAGCCACAGCGCCGTCAACCATCGCTTCACCTTGTAGAGCACCTCATCGTCCGCGGAGAAATCTGTCACGCGGTGTATCGTCGAGGAGAGTCGCTCGCCTTCGCCTCGAACGACGAGCGCATACACGACGCCGTCAGCGTCAGGAAGTGCAGCGACGCAGGTGGTCGGCATTTCGCTAGCGTAGCGTTCGACGGAAGGCGCCGCTTTCTCCCAAACCGCGCAGCCGAGTGCCGGGAAAGACTTGCAACCCCTAGTGCGTCGATGACCGTGCGGCGAAAAGCGTCGCGAAAACCGGGAGATAGAAATGCAGCGTCCCCAGAGGGACCATCACGCGATTTCATCAAGGATTCCGAGCCAAAGCCCGCGCTGTATCTGTGCGACGCCGGCGACCTGAACCCGCAAAGGCGGCGGACACGACGGCCGCGTCTCTCTTCCGGCTCGAGGTGACCTGCATGCACTTCCCCGGCTGCGGAACCCGCCGCGCACCGTGGACTCCTCCTGCGCAATGCAGGACGAATCAGATGTCCGCGCGAAGGTCACCCGGAACAAGGCGTTCTGGTGACCGAGACGTCATCGGGCGCGCCGTCGTGGGATGCGCCGCGGTGCTGACGGTGCTGGCGCCGCTCGGGGTCCACCAGTACGCCTCGAGGACGGCGCAGGCGGTCCTCGATCTGGCACCCGATCGCGCCCGCTTGGTGTTCTCGTGCGGATGGCACATCACGCGCGACGGCCATGACCGCTACTCGCGACTGTTCCTAACGGCGGTGAAGGTTGCTGGCTGGGTCGCTCGAGCCGTTCGTTATGGAGAGATCGACGACCAGGTCCTCGCGTGTCGCCGCATCTTCGAGAGCGATCGACTCTGGACCGTGGTGCGGGGCAGCGCGCTTGAGGAAGGCGAGAGCCAGGGCCTGCCGGTATGGAGCGGGCATGTGGGGGACCCCATCCTCGAGAGCAACATCACGCGCCGCGTGGACTTTGCCCGGTTCATGGTCGCCGCGATCGACGACGACGCCCTGATCCGCCAGGCACCGGCAATCGTCGGCTGCCAGACGTCGTCGGCCCTCGAGCACGCGTACGCGCCGGCGCTTCGGAGGGCGTCGTGAAAGACAAGATCTGCATCGTGACGGGCGGCAACACTGGCATCGGCAAGGCGACGGTCGCTGGGCTGGCGCAGCGAGGCGCGACGGTCGTCATCGCTTGTCGTGACGTCGGCAAAGGGAAGGTGGCGCTCGCGGAGATCGCGGCAAAAACGGGCGCGAACGACCTGCACGTGATGCGCCTCGACCTCGCTTCGCTCGAGTCCGTGCGTTCATTCGCCGCGGCATTTACGGCGAAGTTCACGCGACTGGACGTGCTCGTCGAGAACGCCGGCGTTATGACGCAGAAGCGGCAGCTTACAGCGGACGGCCTCGAGATGAACTTCGGCGTGAACCACGTCGGACACTTCCTGCTCACCGAGCTGCTCCTGCCGTTACTGAAGGCGTCGGCTCCGTCGCGGATCGTGGTGGTCTCGTCGAACCTGCACTCGAGCGGGAAGATCGACTTCGACGACATCGCGATGGACAAGAGCTGGCGTGGCTCGTACCCGCGCTCGAAGCTCGCGAACATGCTGTTCGTTCGCGCTCTGGCAAAGCGGCTCGAGGGCACCAACGTCGTGGTGAACGGACTGCACCCCGGCGTGATCTCGACGGACCTGGCGCGAGACTACGCAGCGCCCATCCGGCTGATGGCGAAGTGGTTCTTCAAGTCGCCGGAGCAAGGTGCGCGCACGTCGCTCTATTTGGCAACCGCGTCTGAGGTGGCAGAGATCTCGGGTCGCTACTTTGCGGACGCCAAAGCGAAGCAGCCGGGCGCTGCGGCGCTCGACGACGTGCTCGCAGAGCGCCTATGGACCGAGACGGAGCGCCTCGTTGCCAGCGTCTTGCCTGGAGACGCTGGTGCCGGACGAGCGAGTCGCTTACGCGAATGAGCGCGGCGAGCGGGTCCAAAGCCGAGCGATAGTGTTGCCCAGAAACCTTGTGAAATCGGGCATGTAGAAATCGTGCGTCCCTACGTGGATGAATTTAGAACCGCGCTCGTCGAGCTGGCGGCTGCCGCGTAGCCTGAGGCCGGAGTCCAAGCCCCGGAAACGCCAAGAGTTCCCTCACGATGCGCGCGGCGTGCCGGTGAAGCTCGCGCTCCGACCTCAAGAAGTCAGCGCCCGTCTGGCGTCTTGAAGCCCAGCCATTGCTGGCGTCAGGGCGACCGCCTTGGGCGTGACCACGGGATGGGCCGCGGTCGGCCGGTGCCGCGCGGTACCGTCGGCGGTCCGCGAGCAATCAACCAGCGGCGACGGTCCACGAACGCTTCCTCCGCCCAGCCGCCACTTAGACTTGACGCCATATGGACTGTAAGCCATATTGGAGTGGATGGCCACGGTCGTCTACGGCGACTTCGAGTGGGACGACGCGAAGGCCGAGGCGAACATGCGCAAGCACGGCGTGTCCTTTGATGAAGCGGCCACGGCCTTCGAGGATCCGAACCACCTCATCGTGGACGACGGCTCCGGCGACGGCGAAACGTACTGGCTCCTCGGCTTCTCGATCACCGGGCGGCTCTTGACCGTCGTGCACGTCGAGCGAGGAAGAAGGGAGCGCATCATCAGTGCTCACCGAGCCACGGTGGAGGACGAGCGTCGTTATCGGCAAGGACAAGGCGAGCCAAGCGCGCCGCCGGGCAGGAGAACGAAGGCTGACCGCCGGAAGGCACTCGCCGAGGCCGCGCGCGACAGGGTCGGCGCCTTGCGGAGCCTCGGGTTCGTCGTGCCTGGTGACGACGGAGGAGGTCTGCCGCGGCGCGGCCCTCGTGGCGGGCTCTGGCGACCGCTGGAGCAATACGGGCAGATGTACGAAGGTCCCGCGCGTGGGCTGCTCGGGCTGTCGCGTGAAGTGTTCCGTGGGCTCGTGCTTCCGGCCGCGTGGGTCAAGAACCCGCGCTACTCGACTGCGCCAAAGGTCGGCGTCTACGACCCTTGCTCGCTCGTCGAGATCAGCCGAGCGCTTCGCAACAACCGGGCCGAGTGGCTCGCGCAATGCCGCGCGTTCGTCTCTAGGCGCCGTGAGCAGATCGACGCCGACGTCCGCGTCGAACACGAGGAGTTCATGATGCGGGCGCGCAGCTGGCAGCAGGTGCGACGCGAGCGGGTGGAGGAACGACGGTATTGGGCGCGGGCGGCCGGGACGAGGACGGACAACGTACGAGGTGACCAGCCATGAAGAACGCAGCACACAAGGCACGCCGGACGCACTCGGACGAGCACGAGGCACAGATCGACTGGAGCCGCGCGCGTGTTGTCGGCCGCGGCACCAAGACGGGCCGTCGCTACGGCTTGAAGACGCTGCGCGCGGCGCTCGGCAGGACCCAAGCGGAGGTCGCCGAGGCCGCACGCATGGCCCAGGGGGACGTCTCCCGGCTGGAGGGGCGCGAGGACGTGAAGCTCTCGACGCTTGCGCGCTACGCCTCTGCACTTGGCGGCAGCGTCGAGGTGGCGGTTGTCGTGAATGGGCGGCGCTACGTCTTGGATCTCACGTCGGACGACGACGACGCCAGTCCTGCGTCGCGTGCAGGTTGACGAGGCACTGGCCTTGGGAAGTCGCGATCGGTTCGCCGGGCTCTTCACGAAGACGGGGAACTCGGGCACGCAGATCACCTTCAGGCATAGTCGGCGGCTGCTCGGACCACTCGCCCAGTCTCGCCAATCTCGAAGGTCTCCACCGCCAGGGGTCCTGCCCGGTCCGGTAGTGGATGGCAAGACTGCGGGCGCCGACGAAGACGGCGAGCTTCTCGAACCGCAGATCCGGGATGATGCGCAGGGCCTTTTCCCAGTAGGCGCCGATGCTCTCCTTTCCCCGAAGGACGCCTGGCGCTTCACCCGCGATCTCGACGATGCGCGGCGACGCCATCTCGAAGGCTTCCTCATATGCGAGAGGATGCGCGGCAGACCGTGGGCGCTCCAGGCGGCGATCCACTCCTCGGCGAAGCGCTCGGCAAAGTCTCGGGTGACGGGCGGGCGGCTCATGCTTTCCAGAATTCCTCAGATGTCGCGCTTGCCCTCTGCGATGCGTCATTGACCAGCTTCCGAACGACGGACGCGCAGCGCGATGCCGTCTTGGCGCGGCTGACGCTCGATTTCTCGCGCTCGCAGGTGATCGAGCTGCGCGCGTCGATGCTCGCCATCGTGCCCGAACTCGTCGTGCGTCACCCGCTGCGTGGCTACGACGCGGTCCAGCTGGCCGCGGCACTGCATGTACGAGCCTCCGGGAACTCCGTGGAGCTCTGGTCGACCGACGAGACCCTGCGCGTCGCGGCCCTCGCCCCCCGCGAGGTCTCTCGCCGAGAGCCGTTGGGCCATCGATGCTGTCGCGGTTCATGGTGCGCGGTCACCGGCGTCGCCCGCAGAAGGGGTGGGCCGATCAGAAGCTGCGGTGAATCGAGCCGTACTGGAAGGGGCCGGACCTGGCGATGGTGATCGAGCGAGCGTACAAGTTGAAGCCGTGAGCCGATGCCCAAACGAGCGTACCTCCGTGTCGCCGGACCGAGGGGTCCGTGTATGCCGTCGGCTAGGCGGTCAGGAATCGAGCGCGCCTCTGTGGTAGGCGTCCCATCACGCGGATGATCGAGCGCGCATACATCCACGTGGCAGGGCCGACGCGGTCGGGAAAGACGACCTGGTCGAGGCGATCCTCCGCGCCTTCGACGGCCCCGCGATCACCGTCCGTTGCCGGTGCGACGATGACCTCGACGAGTCCGAGGAGTCCGCGCCCGCGCGCGATGCCGGGCTCCGGCGCTACCGCGCATCGGTCGCATTCGGGCGCCGGGCGCTTCGACTTTCCGGCCGAGGAGCAGGACGGCGACGGCTTCTTCTGCAGCAAGGTGCTGAGCGACTTCTCGGAGGCCATCCTCATCGAGGGCGAGTGCCCGGTCGGGTACGTCGATCTCGAGGTCTTCGTGGCGCCCCCGCTCCCTGCCGGCAAAGCGCTCCCTGCGGCGGACCCACCGGCGCAGGCCAGCGGTGGCCGCGTCGGCGATCGAAGAGCTCCTTCTTGCAGTCAGATGCCGCCCCGCGATCGCCGCCCTCGCCATCGGCAGAGCCGCCGCGATGCACGGAGAGAGACTCCGCGCCAAGGGGCCGACGTCCGCGCGCTGGGAGCTGGCGCCCACGCACCAGGGTCTGGAGCGCGCCGGCCTCGTCGTCGTCAACGTCCGCACACACACACACGACGATCGCGCTGCGGCGGAGCGGTGAGCTTCAACGTGCACTCGAGTAACTCCATCGATGCCTCGGCGGGCACACGCAGCCGGGTGGCGCCATGAAGAGGCCGTCGCGCAAGAAGGCCGTCGCGGTGACGAAGCCAGCGAGCACGAGCCACGAGGACGCGCTCTTTGCTCGCGTCGTCGAGATCATCGAGGCGGCGCGCGGCCACGTCTCGCGCTCGGTCAACACGGCGATTGTCCAGGCGTACTGGCTCATCGGGCGCGAGATCGTCGAGGTCGAGCAGCACGGCGAGAAGCGAGCCGGCTATGGCGACGAAGTCATCGAGCGGCTCGCGCAGCGCCTTGCCGCGAGCGTGGGCCAGGGATTCGGCGCTCGAACACTGCGGCGCATCCGGCAGTTCTACGTCACCTACCCCGAAGGCTCCGCGTTGCTTCCTGAGCTGGGTGGGCCGGCGAAGCGGACAGCGGCGCTGTCCAAATCGAAGCCCGAGAAGATTCGGACAGCGCCGCTGACCAAATCTGCCGTCGTGCTCGCGCCCTTTCCTCCGCACCTCGGCTGGACGCACTACCTCGTGCTGCTGCGGGTTACGAACCCGACGGCGCGCGCGTTCTACGAGATCGAGGCCGTGCGCGAGAGCTGGTCGAGCCGCGAGCCCGAGAACAACGAGCAGATCCTTGCCGCGCGCTACCAGATGTACCTGCCCACGGAGGAGGAGCTGCGCGCCGAGCTGGCCCGCGAGCGCGAGGCTGCGGAGCGCGCGCTGCGGCTCGCGGCGAGTGTGAACGGCGATGACAAGGGCTCGGAGTCGTCGCGATGAGACGACGACCCACGCCTGCCGAACCCGCGCGCAACGACGTCGATGCGGCGCTCGCCGCGCTGTCCGTCGACACTCTCCGCGAGGTCGTGCGAGAGATGTTGCTCGAGCTGGACGACAAGGCGCACAGCGGCGTGATCAACTCCTTGATCCAACGTGCGGCTCGCGGGGGCTCCGGATGGGCGCCAGCGGCGCTCAGCGACGACGAGGTCACGGAGGCACTCGCTTTTGCGAAAGCGGCCGAACGAATCGGGCGCGCGGATCCCCTCCGACGTGGACGAGCACCTTCGCCGCGCCTCCGGCGCGTTCCTCCAGAGGGACTATTCCGCGGCCCACCGCATCTTCGGCGCGCTGCTGCGACCCATCGGCGACGGGGAGGTCGACCTCGGGCAGCACGAGATGGTCGATGAGGTGCTCGGCGCCGACACCAGCGCCTGCGCGGCCCAGTACATCGTGTCGACCTACATGCTCTCGCCTCCCGCAGAGCGCGCCGCCGCGGTCCGCGCAGCGATCGCCGAGGTGAAGGGCCTCGGGCACTTCTGGGAGCCCATCCAGGAACTGGAGCGCGTAGCCGTCGAGCCGCTCCCCGGCCTCAAGGACTTCCTGCCCGCGTGGCGTGCGCTCATCGCGCAGAAGCCGGCCGGGGACCGCAATCGCGACTGGGACACGGACGAGGACCGATGGATGCGCGAGGTCGTCCAACGCATGGATGGATCGGGCGGGCTGGCAAAGATCGCGCGGACGACGAAGCGCGCCGACGATCTCCGGGCGTGGTGCGGGAGCCTGGTCGACGCTGGTGACTGGAAAGGCGCGCTTCCGGCGTTCGAGGAGGCCGCCGGGCTCGTGGCGGACAAGGACTACGCGCGAGGCGAGCTGCTCGACGGCGCCGCACTGGCGGCGCAGAACCTCGGGCGCAAAGACCTTTCGGCATGGCTCGAGCGTGCATGGCGCGCTGGTCCGAGCATGCTGCGACTTCGTCGCTGGCTCGGTTGGGCGGGCAGCCAGACAATCTTGCGGAAACGAGCATCGGAGGCACTTCTCGCGTGCCCGAAGCAGGCGGCTCGACAGCGCGCGTTCCTCCACGTGCTTCAAGGAGAGATTGAACCGGCGGCGAAGCTCCTGGCAGCGGCGCCCGGTCTGGGTTGGTCCAATGGCGAACATCCTGGGCATCTGCTGTTCCCGCTGTTCTCGCGGCTCTTGGGCGGGAAGAAGAAGGTGACCTCGCCGCGCACCGAGCTGACGCTGCATCGCGGGATGGACATCGAGGAACTCGAGGCGATGACGGCCGACGACAACGAGCCGCGTCTCGCCGCGCCCGAGGTCGACCAGCTCCTGGACCTGGCGGGTGTTTCCAGCATCCCGAACCCCGGGACCCGGAGCGCCGTCCTCGCGGCCATGCGAAAGGCTGCGGAGAGTCGGCTGGCTGGAGTCACCGAACAGAAGCGGCGCCGCCACTATGGCCACGCCGCACAGCTCGTCGGGGCCTGCCTCTCGTGTGACCCGTCGACGGACACGGCTCGTTGGGTTGCTGCGCTGCGGGCCCAGCACAAGAGGTTCCCCGCTCTCCGCGCCGAGCTCGACCGAGCCTTGGGTGCACCATGAGCACGAAGCGATCCACGCCGAGCGCCGAGCCGCACAAGTGGGAGTTCAAGGCGCGCTTCCGCCGGCACGCATTCGGTTGGAAGTCGCAGCCCGCAATCACGCGCATCAAACAGGCGGTCACCGAGATCAAGAAGGTCGCCAAGAAGGAGCCGGTGCTCGCCGCCGAGGGGGCCATCGCGTTCCTCGAGCGGGTGTCGCCCGCGCTCGAGCACGTCGACAGCTCGTCGGGATCGATCGGCACGGCGGTTGGCAACGCCATCGCCGAGCTGGTGCCGATCATTGCCAGCGCCCCCGCCGACGCCACGATGCGCGGCGCCTGGCTCGAGCGACTGTTCGAGGCGCATCGGGCCGATCAGCTCCCGTACATCGAGCGGCTCGCCGACCACTGGGGCGAGCTGTGCGCGTCGAAGGAGGTCGCCTCCGCATGGGCGGACAAGCTCGTCGGCATCACGGTCATGGCGCTGAGTCCGGACAAGAACCTGCGCGGGCACTTCCACGGGACCTCGGCGTGCCTGAGCGCTCTCTACCGCGCCGAGCGCTTCGACGAGCTTGTCGACCTGCTGCGCGTCGATGCGATCTGGCCGTACAAGCAGTGGGCCGTGCGGGCGATGGCTGCGAGCGGCAAGAAGGCCGAGGCCCTTCGCTACGCCGAGTCCTGTCGAAGTCCCTGGGCGAGCGATCACGAGGTCGACTCCGTCTGTGAGGAGATCCTGCTCTCGTCGGGCCTGATCGACGAGGCCTACGCCCGCTACGGCGTGCGCGCGAACCAGGGCGGCACCTACCTCGCGAGGTTCCGTGCCGTCTCGAAGAAGTACCCGCACAAGGCGGCGGGGGAAGTTCTCGCCGACCTTATCAGGACCACGCCCGGCGACGAGGGCAAATGGTTTGCGGCCGCGAAGGATGCAGGGCTCTACGACGAGGCGCTCGCGGTCGCGAGCCGCACGCCGTGTGATCCGAAGACCCTCGCGCGCGCCGCGCGCGACCACACCGAGAAGCAGCCAGGCTTCGCGGTCGGGGCGGGGTTGCTTGCGCTGTACTGGCTCGTGCAGGGCTACGGCTACGAGGTCACGAGCCTCGACGTGTGGGACGCCTACCGCGCGACGCTCGCGGCCGCGGAGCGCCACGGGAGCGCGGCCGCGGTGAAGGAACGCGTGCGCAAGCTGGTGGCCGCAGAAGGCGCGGGCGAGCGCTTCGTGACGAAGGTGCTCGGCAGGGAGCTGGGCCCGTGACTCGCCCGCGCGACCGGCGCCTTCCGCCCACCCTCACGGACGACGAGGTCCGCCTCCTCGCGCGACCGACGGAGCTGCCTCCCGCCGCTGCCGGATAGTTCGACCGCGTCCCTCGACCCCTTCACCGGTGTGTAGCTGGTCGTAGGCCCTTTCGCCGATCAAGCCGTGCCGCAGGGCCCGAGGCTGTCACGTACCCACCGCTGTATGAACGCAATCGACAATTTCACCTGGCGCAGGCGGATAAACCGGGAAGATCTGAGGGCCGCGCGGCGACGGAGGCTGTGAGAATTGCGGTGGTCACCAGAGGTGGCGCGGATTCGCCGTTTTCTGGACATGGGCGTCGAAGCATGCAGGGTGTCGGGCGCAGATGCGGCGGGGGATCGAGATTCGTATGGCATTCGCTCCGACGCGCATGTCGGCGACGCATCTGCGCGCCGTGTACGAGGTCGCGAGCCCGGTGGTCGAACGCACGGTCGTGGTCGGTGCGGAGCGACCAGTCGTGGGTAACGGCGACCGCCTCATGGTGCGACGACGGCAAGGAGGCAAGCAGTGAGGTCGATCGCGATTTACGCACGCGTTTCTTCCGAGCAACAGGCGCAGGAGGCCACCATCGACAGTCAGGTCGCGGCGCTCAAGGAGCGCGTGGCGGCCGACGGCCATGTGCTGTTGCCCCAAGACGTCTACCTCGACGACGGCTTCAGCGGCTCGACCTTGGTGCGGCCTGCGCTCGAGCGGCTGCGCGATCGAGTCGCCGAAGGAGGAGTCGACCGGTTGTACGTGCACAGCCCAGACCGACTGGCGCGCAAGTACGCCTACCAGGTGCTGCTGCTCGACGAGCTGCGCAAGCAGGGCGTGACGACCGTCTTCCTCAACGGCCCTTCGGGCAAGACGGCCGAGGACGAGCTGTTGGTGCAGGTGCAGGGCATGATCGCGGAGTACGAGCGCGCCAAGATCTTGGAGAGGTCACGACGCGGCAAGATCCATCGCGCACGGCACGGTGAGATCAGCCCTTTGGGCTGTGCGCCCTACGGCTTCGCGTACGTCAAGAAGCGCGACGGCGAGCCGGTACGTGACAACCTGCGGACCTTGTTGAGCGAAGAGGAACGTGGTGTCCACGCTCTGGAGAACTGGCCTCGCTACCACGGGCGCGGCGGGGGCCGCGTCCGCTCCTCCGTCCTTTTTGCCGTTGAAGCTCTGCGTGCTCGGCGGCATCGGGTCCCCGCTCGACGAGCACGCATCGATGGCCGCGACCAACGCCGGCGCTCCGATCAAACCGAAAAAGAGACCGATACGCTTCGTGACGAATATCCTGTTCGTGTTCACGTGAGTTCCTCCCCCTTTGGGCCCGTACGGGACGCGCCACCGCGATCGCCGCGGGTCGCGGCGCAGCGAATGGCAGGGGTCGAAGATGCAAGACGCTCGCCTCCACGCCACGGCACGCGATTCGCAAATCCACGAACAGCAGAGTCAGAGTCTCAGCTCGCCGCTCGCGACGCCGGAGCTGCGCCGTTGAAGTCCGCAGCCATTTCGTGGGTCGTGGCGTGGGTGGCTGCCGTGGTCGGCTCCGGCGCCCGCACGGGCAGAGCGGATTGCCCGGGGGAGGCATGCCCTTCAGCGGGTGTGCCGCGAGCTGCTCTTCGCCTCTAGTAGACGTCGCGTACGAGTCCTGCGGCTTCCCGCACTGACTTGTGGATCATGAGCGTTTCGTCCAGGTTGGTCTGGCTTCGCGAGGGCGCGTTGCGCGAGTGGATGAAGCGCGCAGACGTAGACGCGGGCCATCGGATCTACACGCCACCGTCGAGGCACTGGACCGTCGCACAAACCCAGTGCGCGAGACTCGGGCTAAAGATGCACCCGATATTCCCCCCGGAAGGCCCGCAATCGGTGTCGTTGACGCATTCGTCGTCCGCCGTGTGGCAGGCAAACGGGCCAACGTATCCGCAGGGGGCCAGCAGGCTTGGGGAGCAGTACCCGCCATCCCCGCAGTCCGAGTCGGTGTGGCAGTACGCGGTCGTGCAGACGTATCGCCAGGACAGAGCCGTTGCGCCCGAGTACGACGGACCGCAATCGCACGCCTGACCGCGGCTGCAATCGTTGTCGGTTGCACACTGGTCGTAGATGCACCCGATGAAGACGCCGGAGTCCTCGGGCGTGCGCGCGCGGTAGCAGCGACCGTTGATGCCGTTCGTGCAGTCGCTATCACTCGCACAGCCGTCCGGAAAGCCGCCGTCGGGAACGGGGCCGCCGTCGGGGACGGGGCCGCCGTCATCTCCGCCGAACTGCGCGGTCGCTACGTTCCCCGGTGGGCGCCCAGGGCAGGCCGTGGCGCTCGGACGATGCAAAAGGGGCACGCCGGACGCCGCATCGGGACCGACCTCCGCTGAATCGTCCAATCCGTCGTGGGCCTCGATTGGGAGGCCTCCGTCTGCCGGAAACGAACTGTCAGGTCCGTACCCGCCCTCCTCGGGACTACCGGGTGTTGGCGCCGCATCGGTGGATTCGGGCGCGGCCTCTTTTCCGCACGAGACGACAATGACCACGCCAAGAGCGCTCGACGCGACGAGTAGCAGGACGCTTGCTGACTGGACCGAGGACTCTCGCATCGTTTCAGTGGAGAGGGCTGGGGTGCAGTCCGCGTTGGACTTGCACGACACGTAACTCGAGGACGAGGCTGACCGCGAACGCGAGGGGCCGGGCCATAGGGGCCAGCGGAGCAGATTGCGTGCCCGGCGTGGGCCCCTCTTTCTGAGCAGGAAGCGGCGCCCACGTTGTGCCGCACCGTGCCGCACCCTGATCGCTCGATCGCTGTGGGAGGTGCCGTCGAGGCGACCTCTCTGAGCAAACCGGGTCGCAACCAGGCCTCCCGGCGTGTAGCTCGTCGTAGGCCCCTAGCCGATCAAGCCGTCGCCGCAGAGGCCGAGGCTGTCACGTACCCACCGGTACGTGACAACATGCGGA
>CAVXOZ010000015.1:0-1914950 GCA_963763505.1 uncultured delta proteobacterium
GCGCAGCGCCGTCTCGGTCAGGTCGAGGTCCTTCGCGACCTGCGCCACCGAGGCACCCGGCACCTGCGTCAGAGCGCACGGCTTCGGCCTGAAAAACGGCGTGAACTTCCTTCGCTTCCTTCGAGCCATGAACAACTCCTCGCGCATCTTCGCGTGTTGGGGGTCATCCACAAAACCGGGAGGAGGATCACTGGTGGAAACGCCGCGACCGTATCGCGCGACGCCCCCCGGCTACCGACTGCGCATCGTCAACCTGTTGCCCCAGTATTTCAGGTGGCTGAGCAAGCGCTTGCCGAAGGGATGCACCATGCATCCATTTCTCTATCAAGATGCCAAGACCGGTCGTCTCTTCGCGTCGATGTTGAAAGGCGCCTTCGAAGACGGCAGCGGTTCGGTGCTCGCCATGAGCGACGACGACGGCGAGACATGGACCCAGAGCCGCGTAGGCATCGGCTCCTGGGACTGGGGTAAGGTGTTCACGGGACCGCCGGCGACCGAAGCCTCGCGCAAGGCCTTGGCGCAGAGCGGTTATCCAAACTCGTGTACTTCACCGCCACCGGCCCAACCCTGATCGTGGGACCCAATCAGCTCACGTACAAGTCGACCGACGGTGGCAAGATCTTCGTGCGGGTGAGCGACACCTTCCCGGCCAAGCAGGCGGCAGGGTTTCGCGCGGGCTATCCGCAAGGTGGCGTGGTCGCTTCGGACGGCTCCATCTATCGGACCTGGGCCGGTTCGCCGCTCAACTTCGTGCCGGTCTTTCCCGGGCGCAACATCCACGTCAACGTGGTGCGCAGCTTGAATGAAGGACAGAGCTGGGAGCACTTTCAGGTCGCCGGCACCCATTCCTCGATACTCGAGCCCACCCTCGCCCTCGACACCGACGACACGCTCTATCTGGCCTGGGCCGATCGAGCCACCAGTCGAATCCATCTGGCCATCTCACGCGATCGCGCGATGACTTGGTCCACGCCGCTCGAGCTGACGCCGCCCGGCACCCGCCACGTGGCCAAGGTCACAATCAGCGTGCGCGCTCCCGGCGATATCGCCCTCGCCTACTGGGGCAGCACGCAATCCTCGGCCCGCGGAGATGGTCGGGTACTTCCCGACGGGCGACCTTACTCCGGCTATCTGACGATCTGCCGCAACCTTAAGGCATCAGAACCCGTGTTCTGGACCTGCGCCGTCAACGATCCCAGTAGGTTGCTTCTGCCCAACGGCGAATCGGCCTTGCGTTCTGGCGAATACCTGGGCGCGCCGGCGTTCGCTCCGGATGGGTCGGTCTGGGCCGGATTCGTCAGTCTGGGAAAGCCAAAAGACAGCGTGGTCGCACAGCTACGCGCGCAGAGCTGACGTCGCTTGCGGGTGTGGTGACGAAGAACCCGTTTGCGAGGAATTCGCGGAGGTGGCCGGGCTGCATGGCCGCTGTGCGCCGCAGAAACTCGGCGCGCGGCCCGCGCGCTCCGCTACCGACTCACCGTGCTGCGCCGCTCGTCGCCGCGTCCCCGGCTCCGCCGACTGGACCGATGGCTGATCGCGATGCTGGCGACGCGAACGCGCTCCCCGCTTGAGGCCGTGATCGTCGTACGGCCCGCGACGGTTCTCCGGTGGCATTGAACCGCGTGGATGCTTTCGTGGCGCAGAATGGATAGTGGTCCGTTCCACGTCGATGGAAGGTCGTGGGTCGCCAAGGGCCGATTTGGGCTGTAAGCGCGTCGGGCTGCGCGACGGGCGCGACGTCGTCGAGCCCGGCCACGACCGCATCCGCGAGACGATCGTCGCGCAGCTCGGGCGCGACTCCACGATGTCCGACGCCTCAGCAGGGCTCACCCATTGAGGTGCGCGACCGCCCCCTGGTTCTGGTTCCGGTCAGCGCCGAGAGCGCCCGACCCGGGCACCGACCGCATGGCCGATGCGGGCGCGGATGGCGGCGTACTCGGCCTGGAACTCAGCCCCCTCTCGCCTGAGCCATTCCACTTCGGATGGCGTCAACGGACGGGGTGCGGAGGAGATAGCCGGCCTCGGCTTCGGTGAGGACGTCGATGCCGAAGCCGACGTGGTCCCGCCAGTATTTGTCGAGGAGTTCGCCATGCTTCTCAGAGAGAGAGTGAAGCGTCTCGGGGCGCAGCGCAAGTACCTCACTTCGACGGCTCGCGCTCAACGTGGTCGCCAAGACGACGGCGCCGCCGTGGCTCTCGATGTGGCCCCGGAGGTTCGCGAGCGTGCTACCGAGGCTGTAGCCGGGCGCCAGGATCCGCCTGATTCGGTGCAGGCCGCCCCGGCCGGGTAGTTGGCCCCCGGCTCGTCGGTTCGGGACGATCGGCGACGATCGCCATCAAGAGAAGGGCCCGGAGGTGAGACTCCGAGCCCTCGGTCGCCGCGGGTGGACGCGTACGACGACGATGTTGTCGCACGGGACGTTCGCGGGGGCCCAATTCCCGGCGGTCGCGTGCGGCGCGGGTGGACGATCTTCGGCAAGTTCAGTGTGTTCGCGATGCGTGCCGGCGCGTCGTGTACTTCTGCGCGCCGTGTGATCGGGGCCAGATCTACTGCTCGCCGGAGTGCGGCGCATCTCCAGCGGTCCGTCGCCCGTCGCGCGTCCAAGCAACGCTACTGGCAAAGCTTCGACGGGCGGTGGGCCACGGCGCGCCGGATGCGCGACCTTCGCGCCGCCCGCCGTCAAATAGTGACGGACACGGGTCGCCGAGAAGTTGCCCTCGCGGCGACCGTCTCCGAGCGCTCGGCCGCGATCTCCATCGAGGGGACCCGCGCCGCGCGCGAGGAGACAGACCGATGAGCAATCTATCGATGGGGATCTCGCCGGGCCCGCGGGACACGCGCGTGATCGCGATGGCGGGGCCGAGCGACACGATCTTGAAAGCGCGGCTGTCGCGCCAACCGTCGCACCCGCGGGCGCTGCCGACGCTGCTGGAAGCGATCGCGCTCTGGCAGGGGGTTCAGGTCCACGCTGCGCTCTGTGCGGCCGACAGGGATGGGGCGTCCGACTCGAGCCTCTATCGCGATGCGTTCGCCGACTTCGGCGGCCCGCTGTACACGCTCGAGTGGATCCCCGCCGCCGCCCTCGGCCGCCGCCGTCGCCGTGATATCCGCGGCGTCGGCGACTTCGCCGATCTGCGGCGGCTCATCGCGGAGGTGGCGCGATGATCTCTCCGGAACTGCGCGCTCGCATCCGGCGGCTGTTTTACGCCGAGCACTGGAAGATGGGCACCATCGCCGCGGAGCTGGGCGTTCATCGCGACACCGTCGCTCTCGCCGTCGAGCCCGAGCGTTTCACCAACATCGCTTTTCGCCCGACGGTCGCGTTGCTCGATCCCGTACAAGGACTTCGTCCGCGCGACGCTCGAGCAGCATCCGCGCCTCCGGGCGACGCGACTCCTGCAGATGATCCAGGGGCGCGGATACACGGGCTCGGTCTGGCCGCTGCGTCGCTTCGTGCGGGGGGTCCGACCCGGCGGCGCGCGCGAGGCGTTCTTCCGCCTCTCGACGCTGCCCGGCGAGCAAGGGCAGGTCGACTGGGCCAGCTTCGGCTCCATCACCATCGGCAATACACGGCGGCCGCTGTCGTGCTTCGTGATGGTGCTGTCCTGGTCGCGCGCGCATCTTCGCCCGCTTCGTACTCGACCAGACGCTCGAGAGCTTCCTGCGCTGCCACCTCGCGGCGTTCGCCGCGTTCGAGGGCGTGCCGCGAGGCCTGCTGCCCGATTACGTGGCGCGGCACGTAATCGTAGTTCTGTGCCCGACTCGGTTACGTGGCCGCGCGGACCCAGGAGCCCGCGCCGCGCTGCGACCCCGTCGATGGGGGCACATAACGAGGAGGGTATGTCGGACCATCTCTTCGCTGCGCGTCGCGCAGCCAGGAGGTTGTCATGCTGGAGCGCTACTTCGTTCGCCCTGCCACCGTCGACCGCATCCGGGCGTCGTGATCGGGGTACCCATCGAGCAGTACGTCACGTCGCTGGCCGACAAGGGCTACGCGGCTCGCAACGTCTTTCGCCGAGTTCCCGTGCTGGTTTGGTTCGGAGAGTTCGCGCATGAGCGTGGTGCGAGGCGTGTCGAAGATCTTCAGGCCCACATCGATGCCTTCGTTGAGCACTGGACGGAGAAGCACGGGACCGAGGGCACCACGAGAGAGGCGCGGCGGAAGGTCGCGAGCACAGTGCGCAATCCAGTCGAGCAGATGCTCCGGCTCGCCATCCCCGGATTCACGGGCCGGCGGCGCGCCCGGTGGGCCCGCGTTCCGTTCGAAGGGCGGGCGGGAGGGTTCTTCCATTACCTCACTGCGGAGCGTGGACTCCGCCAGGCCAGCGTGCAGCACTATCACCATCACCTTGGCCCCTTCGAGGCCTACCTCGAGAGGGTAGGTTGTAGGGACCTCGCCGCGCTCTCGCCGCCCGTTCTCGGTGCGTTCGTTGCCGAGAGTGCCAGCCACCTTTGCGCCACGAGCGTACGAGGTCGATGCGGAGTCCTCCGTGTTTTCCTGCGTTACCTCCACCGCGAGCGCCTGATTGCGAAGGATCTGAGTCACTGCGTCGAGAAGTCGCGCGCGTACCGCCTATCGGGCGTGCCCCGTTCGATCCCGTGGGACGACGTGCGACGCACGCTCGATCCGTCGATCGCCGCACCGTCGCTGGCAAGCGCGACTACGCGATCCTCGTGCTCCTCGTGACGTACGGCCTCCGCGGACGTGAGGTTGCGGCGATGACGCTCGACGACGTCGACTGGAAGCGCGAGCGCCTCCGCGTCCCCGAGCGCAAAGCTGGGCACAGCACGGGCTATCCGCTGTCGCCGACGGTCGGAGCGGCATTGCTCGACTACCTCCAGCACGGCCGCCCAAAGACGACCGAGCGACGCATCTTCCTGCGCGTTCTCGCGCCGCAGGGCCCGGTCACCGACGGTGCGATCTCTGGGCGCGTCGCGTATTACATGCATCGCGCCGGGATCAGCGTGCGCCGCGCGGGCTCGCACACGCTGCGCCATACCTGCGTGCAGAGGCTCGTCGACGCAGACTTTCCATTCAAAGTGATCGGCGACTATGTCGGTCACCGGGGTCCGGAATCAACGGAGATCTATGCGAAGGTCGCCGTCGAATCTCTTCGTGAGGTCGCCCTTGGCGACGGGGAGAAGCTCCTGTGAAGCCGCGAGGGCAGGACTTCCATGGCGCCATGGCGTCGGACATGCACGCGTTCGTCGCAGCGAAGCGGGCGCTTGGTCGCCACTACGTATGCGAAGAAAAGCAACTGCGGCTCTTCGATGCCTTCCTGGTACAGCGTGAGGTTGCAAGCGCCGCGGACGTGACGCCCGCGCTTATCGAGGCCTTTCTAGCTTCTCGGCCGCGTGCCCGACCGCGCAGCCACAACCAGCTGCTGGGGCACGTCAGCAGGCTTTTCGAGTGGATGGTGCGCCAGGAGCGCCTCGACCGGTCGCCCGTTCGCGCGCGACCACGCCGCGACTCAGCTCGGAGGATCCCGTTCCTCATCGGCCCCGACGACATGCAGCGTCTGCTCGATCTGGTCGACGCGATGGTCGACAATCCGCTCGCGCCACTCCGGGCGGCCACGTACAAAGCGATCTTCATCCTGCTCTATGGGCTGGGGCTTCGCGTCGGCGAGGTGTCTCGGCTGCAGCTTGCCGACGTCGACTTCGGCCGACGGTTGCTCGTCATCCGCAACACCAAGTTCGGCAAGACCCGTCTCGTCCCGTTTGGTCCGCGCATCGGTGACATGCTGCACGAATACCGCAAACATCACGGAGAGAATCCGGCTCCGGATACGGCGTTCTTCTCCTTCACGCGGCGGGGGCCGGTTCACCCGGGGACAATCAGCCAGACGTTCCATCATCTCGTGCCGCGGCTCTGCCTCGTGATCCCGCCCGGAGTCGCGTCTCCTCGCGTGCACGATCTCCGCCATGCGTTCGCGGTGGGCACCCTTCTGCGCTGGTACCGCGAGGGCGTCGACCCTGCCGCGCGCCTCTTCCACCTTTCGACGTTTCTCGGCCACGTCAACCCGAGCTCGACGGCCGTCTACCTGACCATCACGTCCGAGCTGCTGTTCGCGGCGAATCGCCGCTTCGAAGGATTTGCCGCTCCCGTGCTCAAGGGGGTGGCACCGTGACGCCGCAACCGATCGGCCCGGTCGTGCAGTCGTTCTTCGTCGACGGTCTCGTCACGATGAAGGGGCTCCGACCGTCGTCGGTGCGTAGCTATCGCGACGGCATCAAGCTGTTCCTCCGCTTCGTCGCCGATGCCGCGCACCGCCGGATCACGCAGTTGACGATCGCGGATCTGACATTCGACAGGGTGCTCGAGTTCCTCCGGCACCTGGAGGAGAACCGCCACAATCACGCGCGCACGCGCAACCAGCGCTTGGCCCTGTTGCACACTTTCTTCGAGTACCTCGCTCTACGCGCGCCCGAGATGCTCGCCGTTGCCGAGCGCGTCGCAGCGATCCCGCCCAAGCGCGTCGCTCCACCGGAGACGCGCTTCCTGGAGCGCGACGAGATCACAACGTTGTTCGCGCAACTACCATCATCCGGATGCAACGCCGCGCGAGATCGGGCGCTCATCCTGTTCCTGTACAACACGGGGGCACGCGTGCAGGAAGCTGTCGACCTGCGCGTTCGTGATCTCGACCTCGCCCCCACCGCACGCGCACGCCTTCACGGCAAGGGCGACAAATGGAGAACGTGCCCGCTCTGGACCGAAACCGTGCGGCAGATCGACGCGCTGCTCGGCCCCGGCCCGCGCCCACCCGAGCGATCCGTCTTCTCGACGAGGCACGGTCGCCCGCTGACGCGCTTCGGCATCTACAAACTCGTGCGTCGTCACACACGTCATCTCGAAGCCCGTCTCGGCCGAGTCGGTCCGCACGTATTTCGGCATACGACGGCCGTACACCTGCTCGAGGCCGGCGTAGAGGTCAACGTGATCCGCGGTTGGCTCGGCCACGTTGGCCTGGACACGACCAACCGCTACGCCGAGATCAACATGCGCGCGAAGGAGGCGGCGCTGCAGGCGTGCGAGCCGCCTGCCACAGCTTCGGCGCCACTCCCGCGAAAACCCGTCTGGCGGACCGACGAGAGCCTGCTCGCCTGGCTGGACACACTCTAGCTGGATATGTGGCCGCGTTCGCGACGACCTCGCGTTCAACTCGCAGAGTTCGCGGACGCGGCCACGTAACCGAGTCGGGCACAGAACTACGACAACTTGAAAACGGCCGTGCTCGAGCGCGTCGGCGACGTCATTCGGTTCCACCCCCGCCTTCTCGAGCTTGCAGGCCATTACCACTTTGCTCCGAGGCCCGTCGCTCGCGCCCGCGGCAACGAGAAAGGGCGCGTCGAGCGCGCCATACGCTATCTTCGCGATTCGTTCTTCGCCGCCAGGACGTTCCACTCCCTCGAGCACCTCAATCGTCAGCTCGACGATTGGACCGAGCGCGTAGCGCACGCGCGGGTCGTTCCGGGAGACGTCGACAGGCGCACCGTCGCTGCCGCCCTCGTCGAGGAGCGACCGAGGCTGTTGCCGCTGCCCGCCCATCCCCTTGGATGCGACTTCGTCCAGGTCCTTCGCTCCGGCAAAACGCCCTACTTGCGCTTCGATCGCAACGATTACTCGATCCCTCACACGCAGACGGAGAAGGCTCTCACGCTCCTCGCCTCCGATCTCACCGTCCGCGTGCTCGATGGCGACAAGGAGGTGGCCGTCCACCCGCGCTGCTGGGAACGCGGTCGCCAAGTCGAAAACCCTCGCCACCTCGACGGCCTCTCCGACCAGAAGCGTCACGCGCGTGAGCACCGCGGTCGGAATCGACTGATGACCACGTGCCCCAGCGCGCAACCGTTCTTCGAGAAGGTCGCTCTCCACGGCGGACATCTCGGCGGCACCACGACCCGTCTTCTGCACTTGCTCGATCAGTACGGACCCGCCGAGGTTGAGTTCGCGCTGGCCGAGGCGCATCGGCGCTGCGCCTTCACCGCACAGTCCGTCGCCCACGTCCTCGACCAACGACGACGCGCTCGCGGCACGCCGACGCTCGTCCCCGTCGTACTCCCCAACGATCCGCGTGTACGCGACCTGGTTGTGCCCACCCGCTCGCTCAGCGCCTATGACACTCTCGCGCGCTCCGGCGACAAGACCGGCCACGGCAAGAAGGGAGGGGCCCGATGAGCGAGCTTCGCACCCGCCTTCGCGCCCTCGGACTTCTCACCCTCAGCACCTCGCTCGACGATCTCGTCGCGCTCGCCACCAAGAAGCGCTGGGGACCGACCGAGACCCTCGAGCACATCGCCGATCTCGAAGAGAAGGATCGCGCTCGACGCGGACTCGAACGACGCATGTCACGCTCGCGACTCGAGAAGTTCAAGCCGATGGCCGACTTCGACTGGAATTGGCCGTCGGCCATCGACCGACCTCTCGTCGAATCGCTCCTCTCGCTCGACTTTCTCGAGGGGGCTCGAAACGTCGTCCTCGTCGCGCCGGGCGGCCTCGGAAAAACGATGATCGCTCAAAACATCGCGCACCGCGCCGTTCTCGCAGGGCGGTCGGTGCTGTTTCTCTCCGCTGCCCAGCTCCTCCTCGATCTCGGAGCCCAGGAGTCCACCCGTGCTCTCGAACGGCGACTCCATTACTACGCGAAGGTCGGCCTTCTCGTCGTCGACTCATGTTGAGCGCCTCGTTATGTGAAGCAGCCCGCCGAAGTCCGCAGCGACTGCTCGACCCGTCGCCGTCCGACTCCACATAACTCGGCGCCGTACGCTCGCGACCGCGCCGCTGATGGCGCCCACCTTTGGAGGTCGCGATGCTTGCCGAGATCTTTCCGCGGGCCCACGCCCGCTTTGCGTCCCTGCCCCTGCTGGGGCCGCATCTCGACGGGTTCGTCATTTGGCTCCGCTCGCAGGGGTACCCGCTTCTTCCGATCCGCCTGCGCATCCGGGAGATGCCGCGTCTCGATGCGCTGCTGCGTCGGCGCCGTGTTCATCGACTCGGAATCCTCTCCCGCGCGCAGTTCCTCGAGTTCGCGCCGCGGGACTCGCAGGATGACATCATCTTGGCGGCCACGGTCCGCTCGCTCGCGTGCTACCTCGACGCGTACGGTTTGCTCACGCACCCCGCGCCGACGACGCCGTGCGAGCAGATGGTCGCCGCCTACCGCGGCTTCCTCGAGCGAGTACGCGGGCTCGCCGAATCGACGCTGGTGCACCACTGCTTCACCGCCTCCGAGCTGCTCGTGTTCCTCGGCTTCGACGGCGATCTCGCAGTCCTACGACGCGTCGATCAGCGACAGATCGAGGCGTTCGTACGCGCCTCGGGGACGCGCCTCAGTCGAGCGAGCCTCCAACACGTCGTGGCGCACTTGCGGTCCTTTCTCCGCTTCCTCGCGAGCCGCGGCGAGGTCGCCCGCGGACTCGACTCCGCCATCGACACGCCGCGCGTGTACCGCGGAGAGCGACTCCCCCGCTCGCTTCCTTGGCAGACTGTGCAGGCATTCCTCGTCGCGATCGATCGATCGACTCCCATGGGCCGACGCGACTACGCGATGTTCCTGCTCATCGCGACGTACGGCCTGCGCACGAGCGAGGTCGCGGCGCTCCGTTTGGACGATATCGAGTGGCGTGCGGGCCGGCTCCGAGTACCGCGGCCGAAAACGAAGACGCCGATTGTCCTTCCCCTGACGGAGGAGATCGGCGCAGCGCTCCTCGACTACCTGCGACACGCCCGCCCCAATCTGCCGCACCGCGAAGTCTTCCTGCGCGTGCGCGCGCCGGCCGGACCGCTCGCGCCGACGGCCGTCACCGAGGCATTCCAAGGCTGGTCGCGCCGCGGTGCGCTCTCGATCCCGTACCAGGGACCGCACTGCCTGCGGCACTCGCTGGCCGTCCACCTGCTGCGCCGAGGCACTTCACTGAAAGCGATTGGTGACCTGCTCGGCCATCGCAGCGCCGAGAGCACATGCGTCTACTTGCGTCTGCACGTGGACGACCTGCGTGACGCCGCGCTCGATCTGCCGAAGGAGGCGCGCTCATGAGCGTCTCGGACTCGTTCAGTTCAGTGCTCGGCCCCGCGATCGTCTCCTACCTCGCGCTCAAGAAAGCTCTTGGGCGACGCTTTGCGACAGAGACGGTCGTCATGGCGGATCTCGATCGCTTTCTCGTTGCAGGGCGCGCCGAGCCCTCGGCCCTCACGCCCGACAGCTTCGCCGCATGGAGCGTCACGCTCGGCCATCTGACGCCGACCGTGCGGCGCAACCGGATGCGTATCGTCCGCAATCTGTGCCTCTACCTGCGTCGCACAGACGCCGGTTGCTTCGTCCCCGATCCGAGCGGTTTCCCCTCTCCGCACCCGCCGCAGCGTCCCCACATCTTCACCGTGGAGCAGATCGTCCGGCTCCTCCGCGTCGCCGGCGACCTCGGGTCCGCATCGTCATCGCCCTTGCGTGCGGAGGTGTATCGCCTCGCGATCGTGCTGCTCTACACGCTGGGGCTGCGGCGCGGAGAGCTCGTCCGCCTCGTCCTCTCCGACTACGACGCCGCCGAGCGCACGCTGCTCGTGCGCGCGTCGAAGTTCCACAAGTCGCGCCTCGTCGCCCTCTCCCATGACGGCGCCCGCGAAATGGATCGTTACCTCCGCGCGCGTCGTCGGCTGCCGCACGACGCCGACGCTCCGCTTCTCGTGAGCAGCTGTAGAGGACTTCGGGCGTACGACGGCGCAAGCATCGGCATGGGGCTGCGTGACCTCTTCCGCCGAGCCGATGTCCGCACAGCCATGGGCCGCCTCCCGCGCGTTCATGATTTGCGCCACACCCACGCTGTTCACGCGCTGCTTCGCTGGTACCGCGCCGGAGTCGACGTCCAGGCGAAGCTCCCCGTCCTCGCGACCGCGATGGGCCACGTCTCCGTCGCATCGACGGCGTACTACCTCGCCTTGGTCGAGCCCATCGCCGAAGCCGCAAGCCTGCGGTTCGCCCGTCATTGCCGTGACGTCGTCGCCGCGGTCTCGGGCGAAGGAGGCGACCGATGAGTGCCGCGTTCCCGACTGCGCTCGCCCGTGCACTGCGCGGCTTCTTCGCCGATCACCTGCCCAGGGTCCGCGGCATGAGCCCGCACACCGTGCTCAGCTACCGCGACGCGTTCACGCTCCTTCTCCGATTCGTCGCTACGCGTCGCGAGCGTCTGGTCGTCGCTCTCGACTTCCACGACCTCGGCGTCGATGACGTCCTCGCGTTCCTCGACCACCTCGAGACCGACCGACACAACAGCGCAGCGACGCGCAACGCCCGGCTCGCCGCCGTCCACGCCTTCGCGCGGTACGCCGCCGCGAGTCACCCCGAGCACCTCGAGCTCTGCCAGCGCGTCCTCGCCGTGCCCTTCAAGCGGGCACGCGCGCGCGTCGTCGAGTATCTCGAAGCCGACGAGATCCGGGCCCTCCTCGATGCTCCAGACCGCGCGACTCCCGACGGCCGTCGCGATCACGCGCTCCTCCTCGCGCTCTTCAACACGGGGGCCCGCGTGCAAGAGATCCTCGACGTGCGCCCGTGCGATCTCCAACTCGCGCGTCCTCTCCAGGTGCGGCTCCGCGGCAAGGGACGCAAGGAGCGCATGTGCCCGCTCTGGCCGCAGACTGCGGAGATCCTCCGCGCGCTGCTCGCCGAGCACGGAATCGATCCGAGCGCGACGCAAACCTTGTTCCGAAATCGCCGCGGCGAGCCGCTGACCCGCTTCGGCGTGCGCTACCTCCTGCGCAAGTACGCTCACGACGAGCGGTCCGCGGTGACGACCCTCCGCGCAAAGCGCGTCCACCCGCACGTGCTCCGACACACGACCGCCGTCCACCTTCTCCAAGCCGGCGTCGACCTCGTGACGATCAGCCATTGGCTCGGACACGCCAGCGTCGAGACCACCAATCGCTACGCGGCTGTCGATCTCGAGACCAAGCGCGCCGCTGTCGCCAAGGCACGCCCCCTCGGTGAGATCGACCCCGCCCTCGCCGCATGGCGCACCGACGCAACCATCCTCCAATGGCTCGAGGCCCTCTGATCCTGTTCGCCGGTCTCCCTCGTTATGTGGAGTCGGATGGCGACGGGTCGAGCAGTCGCGCGGACTTCGGCGGGCTGCTTCACATAACGAGGCGCTCAACATGAGTCGAGGATCACGGCGTCGAAGCTGTCGATCATGGCGAGCTCCTTTTCCAGCCGCAGATCCCGCTTGGCGCCGAGCAGACGCTGCACAAGGGCGTACGTCGGCGTGAAGAGCACCCGGTGCCCGCGGCGGACGAGCTCGTGGCCGATCGCGCACGCCAGATGCGTCTTGCCCCGCCCAGGGAGTCCGAAGAGAAGGACGTTGTCTCCGCGCTCGACGAAGGCGCCGTCGCAGAGGGTGGGCACCATCTTCGCCACGGGCGCCGGCAGGCGCTTGCGGTTCAACGTGGCGAGCGTCTTCTCGGCCAGAAGGTTCGACGCGCTCTGGTTGCGCTCGATGCGGCGACGGCGGCGCTCCTCCACTTCGAGGATGGTGAGGTGGCGAAGGTACTGCGCGAAAGACCAACCTTCGCGTTCGGCCTTCGTCGCAATGTCATCGGCGTGGCGACCGATTGTCGGGAGCTTCAGGACGCGAAGAAGCATGGCGAGCGTCGGCTCGGGCGGCACCATCGTTGTCGTCGTCATGTGCCCACCTGATCCAGCAACACGTCGTAGGCGCCCAGGTCGATCTCGGGCGCCACCATTTCCGGCACGGTGGGCCTCAGGCTCGTCGTCACCCTCGCTTTTACGGCTTCGCTGGTGATTGGCTCGCTCGCTGCCAAAAGCTCGGCGAGCACGACCTCGACGTCGGCCTGCATCCGGCTCGCCGCCAGATGAAGGATCCGCAGGTACTCGAGGTCGCCCCTGCCGCCATGCTGCGGCGCCTGGATCGCGTCGTACGCCCGCCGGAAGACGAGCGACGGGAACATCTCCTCGCGGTAGACGTAGCGCGCGAAGGCGCCGGGCTTCTTCACGAGCGACCAGATCACGTGCCGGTAGTCGATCCGATGCAGATTGCGTCCGACGAGTCGTTCGCACGCGAGCTGCACGGCGTCGCCAAAGTAGGCCTCGATGCGATCCTCGAAGACGCGCACGCGGAGCATCTCGCCCATGAGCCGCGAAGGCACCGAGTACGCGCAGTGCTTGACCCGAATGGTGCTCCACTCGCTGACCATCACGTCCTCCTCGACGTACTCGGGCAGCTTCGCGACGTTGAGCTCGCGCATCGCCGCGAGGTCTTCGCCGACGCGCGTTCTGCGCCCGGCGTTGCGTGCACGGAGGGCGTCGTCGATGAAGGACTGCCATGCGGCCACGTCCTCGAAGTCACGGCTCCCGCGCACCAGGAGGAGCTGCTCGAGCCGGCGCTTGATCGCGCCGTTCTCGCTCTCGACGTCGCCGTTCTGTTCCTTCGCTCCGATCGCCGTCGTGCGCGGCGTCATCCCGAAGTGACGCATGAGCGCGAGGTAGTCGTCGTTGAAGGGACGCTTGCCGTCCTCGTAGAACACCTTCTTTCCATCGGGGATGCGGTGCGTCGCCGCTGTAGAGTTGTCGGTCTGGTGGTAGCGCGGCACACGACCGAGCTGAAAAAGCGCACGCTGCACGCCCTTGCGTAGCGCCGCCATCGACTCCGACAGGCAGACCGTCGCCCAGACCCAGTTGGAGAACGGCAGCACGAAGACGCAGAGCAGGTGTACAAACAGCTGGCCGGCGATCGTGACGCCGAGCTCCGAGGTCGACGTGAAATCCGTCTGCGCCGCCTCCCCGGGCCGATGCTGTTGCGCAAACATCACCGCCCTGTCCGGACCCTGCGTCGCGCGCCACAGGCGCACCCGCCTCTGCAACGTGCGCAGCTGCCCTGCCTCGTAGCGATCGGGGTACTTCGCCGACAGCACTTCGAAGAGCGTCTTCGCCTCGAGCGCCGGCGTTTCGCGTACCAGCGCCTCGACCTCGGGCCAGTGCTCCGCGAAGGGGTCCTGGCGGGTGCGCCAGTCACGCGGCACCGCCATCTCCGACGGCAGCTTCCCCGCCGCCACGTACTTCCTCGCCGTCTTCCGGTCCATGCCCGCCTTCATGGCGGCCAGGCCGACCTTGCCGTGCTTGGTCATCTCTTCCATCAGCTTCCTCGCCTGCGCGTCGCTCACCGGCTTCACGCCGAGGGTGTCGCCCGCTTCGACCCTCGATCGCTACCGGCTCACGCCCGCGCGTCACGATGGGGCGATGTAATTGTCGCCGCCGGGGAGATGAGATTGTCGCTCAGCAGTCAGCCTCCGACCCTCCCCACTCGCTCGATGGCCCCTCCCCACTTTGGCATCACGGCCGGCGACGAACCGGAAAGCGCCTTCTGAGTATGACCTACGCTCCTCTCGCCGCCCGCGTTCGGCGCACTCCGGCCCGTGTTCGAGCGGATCGGGCACGAGACAGGGCCCGCTATGCCGGGAAGGCAGGGCGCAACTCAGTGCTAGACTGATCGGGTGCGAGACCGAGGCCGCCGTCGCGCTGGAGGGTGGGCGAGACTTGCTGCAGCGTGGGCCTGCACCGGTGCGCTGCCCGCGCTCGCGCTGAGCGCGCCCTCCTGCGGCGGGGACAGCTTCACGACCAGCGATGGGGGCATGGCTCCGGATGGGACCGCGGGGGAAGCCGGCGTCCTCAACCCCGACGGGAGAGCCGCCGACACGAGCCCCTTCGAGGGGGACGTCGTATCCCCGGCCGACGTCGCAGCGGTCGATGCCGCGCCCGCTGGCTGGTGTGCCGGGCACCCTGGACACACGTTCTGCGAGGACTTCGACGGATACCAGAGTGTCAGCACCCTGTTCGGGAGCTGGTCGAGCTTCGAGCAGATGACCGGCAACTTCAAGCTCGACACCGCCGGGGCGCCGTCACCGCCCAACGCGCTCGAGGCCATCGGCGCGAGCGGCGCCAAGGTGATCGTGCTGAAGACGCTCCCCGTGTCGGGTTCCCCGACCAAGCTGCATCTCGAGTTCGACCTGCGAATCGATTCGCCTGGAAACGTGGGATTTCTGTCCGCGGTCGGCCTCGCCGCGATCGCCTTCGGGAGCACCATCAGCGACGGCTATGCGGCGCTGGCCATCGGCAACGGTCCGACGCTGCAGGGCGCGTGGGTGGATGCCGCCGACGGAGGCCCGAGCGACGCTGGAAGCTTTCGGAGCTCCAACGCCAACGGAGCGTTCCCGGCGTCCGGAGTCTGGGCTGGACGCTATGCGATCGAGGTCGACTACTCCGCCGCGGACGGATGCGCCCAGATCTTCGATGGATCGACGGCGCTCCTCCCGTCGTGTCTGGTGCTTCCGCCCAGCCTCCGGCACCCCGCGTTCGTGTCCGTCGTCCTCGGCGACTACGCGGCAGGCCTCGCGAGCACAGGGTCGATCGACGTCGAGTTCGACGACGTGACGTTCGACCTGCTGTGAGAGCGGCGCCCGACTAGGAGCGCTCCGTCTTGCTTTCGAGAAGCGCGGAGGCCGGGGCGAAGCCCGTAGTGTACCAGAACTCGATCGCACCTGGCCGCAGCCGAGGGCCGCGACGTTCGCGGATGACGGTGCGCAGATGACGCTCCCCGAGCGGGACGAGGTGCCGGAGGCACTCCTGCTTGATCGAGCGAACGAACCGTTCCGCGTACGCGTTCAATTTGGGGCTGCTCGGCGGCAGCCGCAGGAGCAACCCCTGCCACGCCGAGAAGGGTCTGCATGTGCGCGGTGTAAAGTGGATCTCGGTCGAGACAGTCGCGACGGAGCGTCCCCACGAGGCGCTCGCAAATCGCATTCGCCATCGGCGCTCTGGGCGGCGAGAGAAGGCATCGCACCCCGAGGCCGGAGCCGAGCACGGAAGCGCGCCTCGTAGATGCTGTCGCGGTCGTGCAGCAAATAGCGCGGTGGCGCGTCGCCAACAGCTTCGATCGTGCGCTGCGCTACCCACGCGCCCGTCGGGTGCGAGGTAACACCGACGTGGACAATCCGGCGGCGCTCGAAGGAGGTGACGACGAACGCGAAGAGCGTCTGGAAGTGCACGGTGACCACCGTGAAGAAGTCGCAGGCCCAAACCTGCGAGGCGTGGTTCCGGAGAAAGGTCCTCCAGCGCTGCCCGTGGCCACGCGCCAGGTGCCTCGGGCGGTACTTCGCCACCGTACGCGGCGAGACGCGCCAGCCGAGCTTCGCGAGCTCGCCGGGGCCGAACCCAGACTTGCGCGTCAAACCTCGTAGTCGGGCGCCGGGACGCGGCCGAACCCAAATCTGTTCCACAGGCGCTCGTGGAGGAAATAGATGAGAAGCTTGACGCTCGTGTCGATGGCGCCGATCTTGGCCGCGAAATCCAGTTGGTGGGTCATTGCCAGTACGACGCCGGCCGTGATGAAGGCGGCCAGGATGCGCCACGATATCGCCTTGGCCATGCTCCGACGGCGAGTCTCGAATCCGCTAGCCGGCGCCATCAGCCGACCTTGCTCGCGATGTCGGTGAAAATTGGGTTGGTCGCGTAGCGCTCGCCCCCGTCGGGCAAGATCACCACGAAGCGCTTTCCAGCCGCGTCGGCGCGTTTCGTGAGGGTGAGCGCCGCGTGCAGAGCGGCCCCGCTGGACATCCCCGCCGCGATCCCTTCCTGTCGCGCGAGCCGGAGCTGCGCGATAACGGCCTGCTCCTCGGTGACCACGAGCACCTCGTCGATGATCTCCCGATTCAGGATTTCGGGTACAAACCCGGCTCCCAGGCCGGGCAGATGGTGCGACCCGGCGGCGCGTCCGGAGAGCACCGCCGCGCCCGACGGCTCCACGGCGACCACCCGGAACCCAGGTCGGCGAGACTTGAGCACCTCGCCAACCCCCGTGATCGTTCCTCCGGTGCCGACGCCTGCCACGAGGACGTCGACGTCTCCGCCTGTGTCGCTCCAGATCTCTTCGGCCGTAGTGCGGCGATGGATCTCGGCGTTGGCCGGGTTACGGAACTGCTGGAGCATGACCGCGCCCGGCGTCGTTGCCGCGATCTCTTCGGCCTTGCGCACGGCTTCGCGCATCAGCGAGCCAGGCGTGAACACGATCTCGGCACCTAGCATCCGCAGAAACGCGACGCGCTCCTTCGCGATGTGCTCGGGCATGGTCAGCTTCAGGCGATAGCCCTTGGCGGCTGCCACGAACGCGAGGGCGATGCCGGTGTTGCCGCTCGTAGGCTCGACCAGGGTCGCCCCGGGCGCCAGGGCGCCGCGTCGTTCGGCATCCTCGACGAGGGCCACCCCGACGCAATCCTTGACGCTGCCGCAGGGGTTGCGCGACTCCAGCTTGATGAACACGCGGGCCCCGGCCGTGTCGAGGCGGCTCAACTCGACCATCGGGGTCCGACCGACGGATCGAACGATGTCCGGGAAGATCATGACCTGGGCGGTAACACGACGCGCGGTCGAGGGGTACCCAGCTCGTGGTGATCCTCCCGCGCTTCCGCGGGCTGAACCGAATGTGACGGACGGGCGTTCGTGACCGGACCGGCCATGCGTGGCAGGATCGGGAGCGTGGGGCTAAGCCGCGCCTCCAGCCCCCCGACGCCCACTGAGCGGACGTATTACATCGGAATCCGCCGCGCCCGCGGTCCCTCGTAATCCCGCGGTGGCATTCCGGAGGAGGACGACGGGCAGAACGCGGCCTGCTCCGCCTGATGGCACCCGTGCCTCGGGCGATCACTGCAGCGGCAAGCACCGAGCCTTTGGCGTCGGCCGATGCGGCCGAGGGGCGAGGCCGAATCGCGGGAGGGGAAGGGGATGACGTTGCCCAGGCCCTGGTGGTTGCGCTCGGCCTCGTAGTGCTCCACGAACTCGCGCAGCACGGCGCGCAGATGACGTTCGCCAAGGGGAACGATGTGCCGGAGGCAATCGTGCCTGATCGACCGAACGAACCTCTCGGCGTAGGCGTTCAGGTTTGGGCTCCTCGAAGGCAAGCGCAGCAGTTGTACGCCCGCGACTTGCAGCAGGGTCCGGAAGTGCGCCGTATAGAGCGGATCCCGATCGACGATGAGGTGGGAGTGCGACGAAAGAAGACACTCATCCTCTACGGTCCCGACAACAAGCCGCTAAAGACGATTATCGTAGACGCGGACGGACAGGTTTCTGAGACTGACACATCGAGCGATTAGCTTCCGATGGAATGGGGTCGAGGAGCCCCGCTGCCCCGACCGTGGTCCGACCGCGGACGTAGCGGTCCGGCTGCTCGCGAGCCAACAGGCTCGCCTCGTCCCTCGGCCGAAGTTGGCTGCCGTAGAGCAGACACGCTCCCTCATCCGGCTTCGCATGCCGGGCGCAATTTGGGCAGGGCGTCAATGGCGACATCGCGGGTCGAAATCCTGAGCGGGCGCGGTACCACGCGCAAGCGAAGTTCTGGGCACGCCATCGCGGCGCTACGCGGCCACGTCGGGCCGCCCCATCCCCTCCACGACATGAATGGCGCCCGCCACTGGCATCCTATAGTTGGGCATGCGCACCGCGGTCGCCATATTGCTCACGCTCGCTGCCGCGAGCGCGTGCGGGCAGTCGAACGAGCCCACTGCGGTAGCGCAGACGGGCTTGGCGGACCCGAACGTCAGGGCCACGCTCCGCACCATGGCGTTGCAGGTTTCGTTGGCCAACGGGGTCCCCTCGCCGAAGACAATCGAGGCCGTGGCCTCCCCTGACCATCAAGCCGCCGAGAAGATCGTGAGCGGTGACATCGTCAACGACCACGTGGCCGTGTACGTGGTCGAGGTGACGGGCGGGACGTTCACGGACAACGCGGCCTCGACCCCGCCCGGAGTACCCGCTCCGTCCGGCAGCGTTCTGACCTTCACCGTCGACGCGCAGTCCTTCCGTGTCACGGACTTCGGCCTGACCGACACCGCGCCTGACTTGACCCAAATCGGTCCGGTGGTGAACCTCGACCAATAGCGGGGCCCGAACAGCAAGGGGCGACGCGCTACGTGCCGTGAGTGTGTCGGACGAGGGTCGCGACGAGCTGGATCAACGTGTCCACGTCGAAATGCTTGGTGACGTGCCTGGCGAACCCCGCCTCATCGCAGCGCATCCGGTCGCTCGCGTCGTCGTAGCCGGTCACGGCGACGGCGAGAACGTCGTAGCGACCGTCTGCGGAGCGAGGCGCGATGCCGGGCGTGCTCTGCTCCGCCGGCGCGGACGGCGTTCGACGACCCGCTGGCCGCGTACTATCCGGACTCGCTGAACGAGACGCGTTTCATACTCATCGGATACTCGCAGCGTCGCCGCCTGCTCTACGTGGTGCACGCAGAGGTCGCGCTCCACACGATCCGGATCATCAGCGCGCGAAAGGCCACGAAGCATGAAAAAGCGCACTACGAAGACGACTGACCCGCTCGACGACGAGATCGACTTCGCCCGCTTCGGGCCGGTGAGGCGCAATGCGTTCGCAGGCGCGGGCGAGAGGGGCGGCCCTTCGCTCCTGGCTTTGTGGGAGATGCCGGAGCTCCCGACCGATGCCGTTCTTCTCCGCCGAGGACATCCCGGCAAGGGCAAGACACGGAAGACCGTGGTTCGGTTCGTTCGTCTTCCGGCGTCGATCTGGAGCGAGGTCGAGGAAAAGGCCCGATCCAAGCATCTGAATCTTCACCAGGCGTGCGGGCGGCGCTCGTCGGCTGGCTTCGCCGCACGGGGTGAACGGGCTGTTGCCCCAGCGCTACGAGCTAGCGTTTCCTATTCGCCGCCGAGCATGCCATAGGCGGGGATGACTCTCATGGGGCAGTTTCTCTCGAGATCGACGTTTTGAATGCCGAGAAGAGCGTGTCCCGGTCGGTGCCGCTCGCCCTGGCGTTCGCCGTGTCGGCGCTCGGCGCCGCTTGCCGCCCCTCGCCCGGCCTCCAGCCCGCCGAGGAGGCCGAGTCCCTGCCCCCGCAGGCCATCGATGGGACGGCCGGCGCCCAGGCTCCGCCTCCTTGCGCGTCGGCGCCGTCGTTCGAGACCGACGCGCGCGTTGGGTTCGACCCGACGCACGTGGGCTTTGCGCCGAACCGAGTCGTGGTCTTCGGGGGCGGCGTGTATCTGCCGCTCTTCTCGCTCGAAGGATCGGACGAGGGGAACGACGCGGTGACCTGCTCGACGGACGTGGTGGAGGCCGGAGCGGGATCGGGCGGATTGCAGGTCGAGTGTCAGGATGGCCAGGTCATGCGGTCCGCGACCGTGTGTATCTCCGGCGATCGGCTTGAGGCCGACGTCAGGGATGACGGTCCGCCAAAGCACTTCTCCGCGCCCCTGGGGCGGTGCACGCGGCGCCTTGCCGCGGACAGTCTGATTCCGTACCGTCGGGGGCTGCGCGCCTCGGATCGGGAGTGCCTGTCGGGGGCCTCGCGCAGGGCGGACGGGTTTCTCCGCCTAGGGACGAAGGAGCGCACGACGGGGCTCCTGCCATTGCTCCTCGAGATCCCCGCACTCGGGCTGCGCGCGTCGATCGGCGAGGCGGCTTCCGACCCCGAGCTCTGCGAAAGCGGCGTCACCAAGCGGGGCTGGGCGTGGATCAAGTGCAGCGCCGGGGAGGACGCGGCCTACGCGAAGGTCACGCCACTTCCGGGTCAATTGGTCATCGACCCGGCGAGCGTGGGCGATTGAAGCCGCAGCGCCAAATCTCGGTACCCTGCGACGTTCGCGTGGTCCTGCACGATCTTCCCTGCGTCTCGAACTGCTCCGGTCCGCCCGCGGCGTCCGGCGCGCGGCCCCCATGAGGCGCTCGGTTCGCGTCAACCTTCGCCTCGCGGCTGTCGCGATCTTGGCGGATGCCGTCTGTCGTCCGTCCGCGAAGCTTGTCTCGCCCCGAGACGCGCGCCGGCGACGGCGCTGCCACTGCCGCCGTCCAGCCGGCGGCGGGCACGCCGGCGTCCGATCCTTGCGCATCAATGGCCCCGGACGCCGGCGGTCGCCCTCGGGTGCAGATCGACGAGTGCGTCGGCTTCGCACCGCTCACAGTCGGCGTCTCCGACACAGACGTGTCCCTCTTCATCCTGTTCGCGTCCGCGCGGGTGCGCCGCGAGGCATCGTCGATGCGGGAGCCGGGACCACCAAGGTGCACGCCGCGTGCGAGGACGGTCCTCTGCACGATACCGCAACGGTCCGGCTGTCCGGGACTCAGCTCGACTTCGACGTCGTGGACGGCAGGGGATCCTGGCGAGCGAAGCCATGCTCGCGCCTCGTCGCGCTACAACATGCACCAACTTCGTCGAGGACATCGTCGCTGCAGCTCGACAGAGCATGCCCTCCGCGACGAGCGAACCGACGACGTGCTGGCATCAAGCGATACCGCCGATCGACAACCCGAACACGTTCCTCGACAACGTCGCCAAGGCGCGCATGGTCCTGCCGCGCAGCTCGCCGTACTGTGCATCGACGACGTGGAAGCCACCCTCAACAATTGCGTGGCCACCAACCCGAGCGACGGGAAGGTTGCGTCGTGCGGCGGGGCGTCGGCCTGTCGCAATGCCATCCACGCAACTAGCCCGAGGTGCATCGATGTCGCGAGCCATGTTGTGGTCGTACGGCTTCGTGCTTGCGTCGGGGGTCGCTTGCCTCGCTGCCGTTCTCTTCGTCGTGATTCCGGCGTACGGCGCCATTGGCCCCGTTCCTCCTGCTGGAACGGAGTTCATCTGGCTTCCGAGGATCGCCCAAGGTCAGCAGCTGAGCCGGGCCGGCTGGCTGATGTCGGCCTCGAGCTGCGCGTGTCTGTCCGCGGCGGTGGCCTTTCGGCGGCCGTCGACCCCCGCGGAGCGCCTCGCGCTGGCCGTGGCGATCGCGGTTGTGGCCCTGAATGCGGCGGTCTGGGTCCGGTACGGGTCTCGGATGATCTGGGCGCTGTCGTGGACCGTGGGCCACGAGAGCGTCCGTCATTGGTTTCGCTGAGTCTTTGACCTGGAACTTCTCGTCTGCCCCGCCCGTGTTGCAGATCTCGAAGCCGTGCCGATGGCGGTCAGGCGCGCCAGGAACGCCTCGTCATCCATCGCGACTTCTGGGGCTTCGGGGAGCTCTTCGCGAGCGCCGTCCCCGGGGGCGCCGCAGTGCTGAGGCTCTTCCTGAAGGCTCTCGCCGAGCGCGCCCCGAGTCCCGTCGGAGCAACCGGACAACTTTGCCTCGTTCCGAGACGCGGTAGTCCGGCGCACGTCCCTCCGAACGTTGCACGACCCTGGCTGGTCGATGGAAGCGGATGGCACTCTCATTGCTCAGCTCCTCCTTCACGGCGAGATTGCCGCGCCTTTGGAGAGGAGTTTCGAAATGACCAAGTTCCAGAGCAGTGTCTTCGTCCTCGCATCGATGATCGGGTCCGCCGCCATCGGGTGTACAGCCAACGTCTCGAATCCCAAGGTGGACGAGAACGCGAACGACACGGAAACGACGTGCACCAAGACCTGCGACGACACGCTGAGCTCGTGCACGGCGAAGTGCAGCGACGACGGCTGCAAGGCGAGCTGCATGAGCACGCACACGAATTGCGTGACCGCGTGCACTCCCGCCGACGGCGGCTAGTCCCGCGCATTCGTCGAGGAGAGCGCTCCCATTCGCAGGCGGGGCCGGGGTACGCTCGGTCGCAGAGGCGGCCACAGGTCCTGCTCACGAGATGGATCGTCGCCTGCTGGAGCGCACCATCGAGTTGGCTCGTCAGACGGCCGCGTTCGATTGGAAGAAGCTGCCGAAGGCTCTGCGCGTCGCGGTCGATTCGCGACCGCTGGAGGGAGCCGGTCGCGTCGAGGACACGTTCAACTTGCTCGCGCACGCGGCTCGCAAAGTCCTGGCGTGTGCGGCGCGTTGGTGGACCTGACGCCCGAGCAGATCGCCGAGCGCGCAAGCACGCCGCTGCTGGTGGGCACCAGCGTCAAGGCGGCGCTCGACATCGAATGGAGCGACCCGGCGCAGAAGGCCGCGGCCATCGGGACGCTGGTCGAACAGCTCGACCGGCTCGAGCGCTGGATCGAGCGCGAGTTAGGCGAGAGAACGCCGCAGAGCCGCCGCTGGCCGAGCCTCTGGCGACCTGCGGCAACTGCGCGAGCAAGACCTCGACCCTGAGCCGCCGGACGGCAAGCCGCGCATTCGCAAAGGCACCGCCGAAGACCGGCGCGTCTCGGTTGAGGACAAGGACATGCGCCACGGGCGCAAGAGCAAGTCCAAGCGATTCAACGGATACAAGGGCCACATCGCCTGCGACCTGGACACCGACTGATCATCGCCTGCGGCGTCACCCCGGCGAACCGACCCGAAGCGGAGGCTCGTGCCCGAGTCTTCAAGCCGACATCGCTCACGGCGTTCTGCCAACGACATCGACCAGCTGTCGATAGACCGCGGTTACATCAACAGTCCGCTGGCTTCGGAGGTCTTCGCTCGCGGCGGCGAGGTGCTCTGCAAGCCGTGGGTGTCGCGCAACCGGACACTCTCCGCAAGAGCGACTTCGCGATCAACATGCGCTCGCGCACCATCACTGCCCGGCCGGCCAGACCGAGCCTTCACGCCGGTAGGTGTCGATTCAAGGCGTTGCGCCGTGTCCGATGCGCCGGATGCACCTCGGGAGAGCCTCGCGGCCGCACGTGGCGATCGCGCACGGAGAGCGACCCGCCTCTGCCCCGGTTCCTCGACCGTGCTCGTTGGAGCGCTCGTGCTCTTCATCAGGAGGCGTGGGATTCGCGCTACCTGATGCTTCTGGCCGAGAGCTGGATCGCTACAATCTGTCCGACCCGACTACCATTTTCAGAACATCGGGCCTCATCGTTTACTATGATTGCCGACGACGTGCACGCCGCGTGAGCGGAAGACGGCCTTGATGCGGCTTTGGACGCGAACCGAGTCGCGCACGATCATCTGGTGCGCTTCGACGAGCTGACGCAACGTCGCAAAGGGGCCGACCTGTTTGTACACGCCCAAATCGATCGCGCCCGTGCGCAGGCGTTCGGCCAAACCAAGGGCATCGAGCTCGTCGCTCTTGGCCCGCGCGATTCGGGCAGGCGCACGGTGACAACCCGCTCGACGTGCGCCGAGAGGATCTCGACGAGCCAGCCGGCTTGGGTCCCCTCCTCCAGGCACGCGTGCAGGGTCCCTCTCAGCGCTTTGAAGAATTCCACGAGCACCTGCCCGTTGGTCTGGAGCATGTGGTGCGTCTAGGAAGCGATGCTGCTTCCCCGCGACAACTTTGCTCAACAATGAAAACGGGCGCGGGTTCCTTCATCGGCTCGCCCTTCGATGTACCGCGGCAGCCGGTCCGTAGTGCTCGCGGGCGCAGGCGACGGAAGTCTCCAGGCTGTAGCGCACGAGCCGTAGAGCACCGCTTCGGCGGGTCGCCGGGGCACGCCGCCATCGCACAAACCGGACACCGCGCCTCCGATGAGCTACCGAACGCTTGCGACGCCAGCACGACCGCGCCTCAGCGAGTGACAGCTTGAGAGATCCTCCGAACCCATCGGAGGCGAGCTCTATCTGCTCGGCGCGCACGCCACGCGCGGGTCGACAAGCGCCGGCAGCGAGGAGGCCCATGGCGAGCGCTTACCCAGGCTCTTATGGTGGGGACTACCATGGCGACGAAGGACAGTCATGCCAAACGAGAGCGCGACCTGACCGACAAGAGCTTGCGCGCTGAGCGTCAGAAGTCGGACGAAGAGCTCGCCGGCGCCCACGGTCGCGCCGAGGAGCGCGCACGCGAAGTCGTAGACCGCGCGCGCGAGCATGCAGACGACATCTTGGAAGGGGCGCGCACGAAGGCCACCTCCAAGCTTGAGAGCTCCGGGGCTTCCGTCGAAGCTCTCGCCAAGGCCGGGGCGGAACATGCAAAGAGAGGATACCGCCCTGGACACCGAACGCCGGACGGCGGACTTCTTGCTCGAGACTCAAAGCCAACAGCGCCGGCGCGCCCTTGCCAGCCTTCTTCGCGTAGAGCGAGGGCAAACTGACAAGCATCTCCTGCTGGAGCGAGCGTTCGTCGACGAGAGGTTGGCGCGCATCTTCGCGGAGCTTGCAGAGGCTGTGCGACTCCGCGACGAATTCGTCGCGCTGGCAAGCCATGAGCTCAACACGCCTTTGACCCCGCTTTCGCTTCGCCTTCAGTCCCTCGCCCGTGAAACCGCAACACACCCCGACTCGCCATTTGCTCAACACGTGAATGACTACATCGAAATCGCGAAGGCACAGGTGCAAAAATTATCGGCGCTCATTGCCGATCTGCTCGACGTCTCGCGGATAGCTTCGAGCAAGTTGACCCTGGACCTCGAGTCTGTCGATTTCAGCGCCATCGTGCTCGAGACGGTAGCTCTCCACAGACGGCATGCCGCAATGGCCGGCAGCGTGCTGGAGGTAGACGCCCCGAGAATCATGGGCCACTGGGACGAGGTTCTGCTCGGGAGGACAGTCAGCAATCTTCTCGAGAACGCCACAAAGTTCGGGCTGGGCAACCCCATTCGGCTTCGGCTTCAGGCGACCGCCGAAACGGCGCGACTGACTGTTCAGGACAAGGGCATCGGCATCGCCGCCGAACACCTCTCGCGCATCTTTGGGCGTTTCGAACGCGCAGTGTCCAGCCGGAGCTATGGCGGGCTCGGATTGGGCCTGTATGTCTGCCGAACCATCGTGGAAGCGATGGACGGCACCATCGCGGTCCAGAGCGAGCTCGGTGAGGGCTCGACCTTCACGGTCGAGCTGCCGCTGTCCGGACCGAGAGCCGCTCCGACCTAGCGGCCGACCGGCGCTCCCCACCAAAGGCGGCGATGGTGTCAGGCGGCGCACGCGGGGCGACGCGCGCCTGGCTGGCAAAAGTTGCGGCGCGAGTCCGTGCAGACGGCAGCAGCGAGCACTTCGCGAAGCTCCACGCGTCGGGACCGGTCTCGGTCTCCGCACCGTGCTGCGCTTCGTCGCGCAGAGCCGAGGCTGCCTGGCGCTTCACTGCCAGCCGAGCGGCGGGACGACGCTGGCACTCTACCTTCCGACCGCCAACCCCCCGCCCCTGGTTCCGGGTCGGCGCGGGGAAAAAGGGCGGGACGTCGAAGCGGCGATCGGCCCGCGTCATAGCGAGCTCGTCGGCCCAGACCTGTCGGCCAGTGCCCGCCGCATAAACAAAAAATGAGGCAGACGCGCGGATCGGAGAAATAGCCAGCAACGGTGCCGTCAGGTCCGGTGCGCGGCGCTTCGCCACAAACGAAGCGAACGGCCACGCCGTACCCGCGAGAACGCGGGCACTCGCGCCGCACCGCGAGCGCGGACGGAGGGAGGCTCGCGTCTTGCTTGGGCTCGCATCGGGAGTGGCGTGAACGATCGAAGCGAGCCATTGGGCTCGGGGGGAGCGATGGAGCCCATGACTGCCCCGAACTGCGACCCCGCCAGCATGCGTGCGCCCGTCCTCCTGGTGGACGACACACCGGCGAACCTCGTCGCCTTGCAAGCCGTACTCGCGGCCTCCGGCCACGAGCTGGTCAGCGTCGGCTCGGGCCCAGAAGCCCTCGCCCAACTCGAGATGAGGGAGTTCGCGGTCGTCCTGCTCGATCTACAGATGCCCGTGATGGACGGAGTCGAGACCGCGCTCAAGATCAGGCAGCTCGGCAACGCACACGGTCACATCGTTCCAATCATCTTCGTGACGGCCACCGACGCGACCGTGCCGCGCGTCCTCACTGCCTATGCGAGCGGTGCCGTCGACTTCATTCAAAAGCCGCTGCAGCCGGAGGTCCTGCGATCGAAGGTCTCGATCTTCGCGGATCTCCACTGCGCAAAGCAACGCCTCGTCGTCGAGATCGAACAACGACGACTCCTGCAAGAGGCGCTGCGAGCGCGCGACGAACTGCTTGCGATCGTGTCGCACGATCTTCGGAACCCGCTCAATGCAGTGCTTCTAGGCGCCCACCAAATCGAGATCGCGGCCGAGGACCATGAGTGGGCTCGGGTCCGGAAGGCAGCCGGGCTCATCGCCCGAGCGGTCGATCGGATGTCTCGGCTGGTCGGCGATCTGCTCGACCTTGCGACGCTGGACGCGGGGAAACCTCTTGCGATGAACGTGGGCCAGCACGACCTGGCGGAAATGGTCCTCGAGGTCACGGAGCTCCTGGAACCCCTCGCGCAATCGAATCAGGTCACCCTCAAGACAGGCCTTTCGGCGGCCACGTACGTCCTTTGCGATCGCGACCGCGTCCAACAAGTCCTCTCCAACCTGATCGGCAATGCGATCAAGTTCACTCGCAGCCGAGGCGCTATCGACGTGGCCGCAAGCGGGAAAGACGGGGAAGTCGTCGTCTCCGTGCGCGACACCGGGGTGGGCATCCATGACGACCATGTTCCCCATATCTTCGAGCCGTATTGGAAGGCCAATTCAGAGCGAAAGAGCGGTGCCGGCTTGGGCCTGTCGATCGCCAAGGCAATTGTCGAAGCGCACGGCGGGCGTATATGGGTCGAGACGGAGGCGGGGAGCGGAAGCAGCTTCTACTTCACCCTCCGCGCAGCCGACGCTTCGGCAACCGTCCACGATGAGGCGCGGTCGGTCCCGACATCGTTCCATGGTGACCTCGGCGCCTAAAAGGTTGCGGATCACGGCTGTCCACCCGATGGCACCGTCGACGGAAGGCGATCCACGAGCAGACGCACCTGCTCGACGACGAGCGTTGCTGAGATCGGCTTTCTGAGAAAGCCGTCGCACCCCGCCGCGAGGGCCTCCATGCGGAGCGCCTCCGAAGCGAGGGCTGTCACTGCCAGGATCGCAACGTTCCGGCGCCGCGCCAGGGGACGCAGCGCACGCGCCACGGCGAATCCGCTCACCACCGGAAGCATCAAGTCGAGCACAATGACGTCGGGCGCGAAGCGCGGTACCTGCTCGAGGCACTCTTCTCCATTCGCCGCCTCGCAAACGAGGAAACCCGCGCGCTCCAGCTCGGACGCCAAGAATTCGCGCGAGGTCTGCTCGTCTTCGACGACGAGCACTCGTATCGCACGAGGCCGGCAACCGGAGATCGTCCTGCCCTGCGGGACACTCTTTGGGTCCGACACGCGTGTGTCGTAGCAACATTCTTGCTCCGTGCCTTCGCTTTTTTTCCCGAGGCTATTCGCCCTAGCTTTCCGGCCGGCGATCCACGCAGACTAAAATTCTCGTTCTTGACGGGTACTCCAGGTGCGCCGTCCTCGACGCGCGTGGGATCATGTCGAGCGCCAGCTCGTCCTTGTCTGGAACAGCACCTCGTACCCGAAGACCCGCAACCATCAGGGATTGGACAACGTGATCCCTTTCGCGTCCGCCATTACTCCTCCAGACAGGCGGATCTCCGTCGCGAGAGGCTCGGTGGTCTCCTCAACTTCTACGGACGATCAGTGGAGCCTGCATGGCCGCGCGTCGTCGCGTGGTTGGAGGCTGAGCCGAATCGTACAGCCAAGGAACTCCTCGAGCGCCTCCGAGGAGAGTCACCAGCCGCGTTCGTTCGAGGTCATCTCGGAACTCCCAGCGCCGAGTCACGGAATGGCGGCTAGCGGCCACGACCTCTTCGACGCGGACTTGCGCGGCACTCACAAGCTCCTCGCGGCCCGGCACAGCCCCCGCACCAGCGTCAAGATATCCTACGCGGGGCCGTCGATCTTGCGCGCGCCCTCTTCGGGGATGTGCGACTCCTTCCCGCCGCCGTCGCCTTTGAACTGCAAGAGCTCATCCATCGCTCGATGGCGGACCCTCGCGCCGCGAGCGACTCGCGTTCCATGACCGACCTTCGGTCTGCCATCCCCCCCGGCGTGCGTCGTCTCGGACGCTAGCCGGCGTGTGGCGAAAACTCCCGGCCCCGCCCCCGCGATCCGGAACGGATTCGCGAACGTAGCCCACTAGCCCGCGTGCCGCGCCGGCACGCGCGTTGCTCGTCGGCGTCGGACATGAAAACCATCCACACGATCGCATCAAGTGTCGCGTTCATGCTCGCTGCGGCTTGCGGGAACTCGGAACCCGCAAAGACGGCGTACGAGGCACCCCCTGCACAGGCCTTCGCCGGGCAGGGCTCCGTCCACCCGTCCCCCGACCCGTCCCCCGACGCGATGACCGAGTCGCCGGCGCCCGTGAACACCGTGGCCGAGCCGACGTCGGCTGACGTTCCGCGCGAAGGGCCGCGCGCCGGCAATGCCGAGGCCCAGCCCGCCATCCCGCTGTCGAACGGCCAGATCCTCCAGATCACGCACACCGCAAACATCGGCGAGATCGAGCAGGCTAGGCTCGCCCTGTCGAGAAGCAAGGACGCGCGCGTGCGAAGCCTCGCCCAGATGATGGTGCAGGACCACTCGCAAGCCGACAAGAAGGGAATGGTCCTCGCCAAAAAAGAGAACCTCGAGCGTTTGCCGAGCGCCACGAGCGAGTCGCTCGAGAGCGACGCCCAGAGCACGACTGGGACGCTCAGGGCGGAGCCGGCAGCGGACTTCGACAAGAACTACATCGATGTGCAGATCCGCGAGCATCAGGCCGTTCTCGACACGATCGACCAGAAGCTCGTCGTCAACGCAACGAATCCGGACCTCAGGGCGTACCTCACGGAGATTCGTGCTGCGGTCGCCTCTCACCTACAGCACGCCCAGGACGTGCAGACCGAGCTCCAGAAGTAGTCTGGACTCGGTCCCCTTCGCGGGACCTGGCGACGGCCATCACGATGTCACGCGTGCACCCGGATCGTAGAGCGGCTCTGCGTTTTCCCCCGGCCACGAAGTAGCAGATGGGATGTACCGGTGGCCGACGAGGCCACCGTACCGACGCGTTGGTTACGAGCGCGGTTTGTAGCCCCTGGATGCGTCGATCGAGATACGGGGCGCGAGGAAGAACGCGAGCGCCCACGACGCGACGGGACGGCCGAGAAGCTTGCGCAGTTCGTCTCGCGCAAGCTCGACAACGTCGAGCTGCCCATCCCTCGCGGTCTAGCGGGTCCCGGTATGCTCGCGGACACCAGCAGGCTGATGGCGGCGGCGGCGGGAGCTGTCCTGGCTCCTTTCGTCGTCCGCAGTCCTCAAGCTGCCGCGTGGTAGTCGTGGTGCAGCCCACCAAGCACGCCCATCGAGGCTGTTCCTCCGCCGACGGCTCATCGACCTCGCGCCCCCGCCGAGCGCGACGTCCAGAGCGAGAGCGCTCTCGTGGCAGCCTTCGGGCAGCCCTCCGCCGCTCCGCGCGAACGACGGGGTGGTTCCCTCCGGTCTAAGGTCTGGGGCACGCTCGCCTGGGCTGGATACGGCGACCACCTCGACGTCGTCGGCGACTACGGCGCCGACCCGCCCGGGCACATCAACTCGCTGTGGAGCGGCAGCGGCTTCGACGCGGAGCAGTTCCGCGCCCTGGTCGACGCCGTCACGGCGGGGATCCTGTCGAGCGTGCGAGCGCGCTGACGCGACGAGCGTCGCGTGCGCCAACACGCGCGTACGTATCGACACAGGTGTCGAGGACGGCGGCTTCGTTGAAGCGGTAGGGCTGCCTAGCGGAGCGGTGCTTGTCTGCGAAGCACCGAAGCTCGCATTCAGGCCAAACCGTTCGGCTTTCAATAGGTGCCCGTGTGGTCAGGCGCAACGGCGAACAGGTCACCGTCAGTGGAGTCGATCGTCCGGATCCGCGGCTCATCCGGAGCACGGCATAAGCCGCGAAATCGCATGATCGCCTCCAGCGCAGCGTGAATACTGCGGGCAATTCGCCAAGCGCACCTCGCGAAGTGCGACCGCCCGGCCCTGCTGGCCGTCGCGGTTGCCGAATGAAGGGCGAGACCGAGCGATTGCCGTGGGAAATGAGTGACGGCCCCTGTCTTGCACCTGGGCTCGACGGACAGAGTGGATCGTCCGCGCAGCGAGGGCGGTGGCCGATCTGGCCGCGTTCGCGCTGTTCCAGGATGACGGGCCCTGCCGCGAACCGGCCGCCGACGTTCGCATTCTTCTCACGATCGCGACGGCGCGCATGTGCATGCCGGCGACCACGACACGTTCACGACAGGTCTTGGTCGTCCGACGATCACGTCGGAGTTTCATTTCGACAGCGGTCGCAAAAAAAGAAAAGGGGCCTCATGACACGATTCGGTAAGCGGATGATTGTGATGTCGAATCTCTCGAAGGCGGGAGCCGGCCTGATGCTGCTCTACGTTGGTGCCGCGTGCAGTGCCAGCCCGGAGGTCGCGAGCTCGACGGACGCTGGCGACAATGGAGACGGCGGGAGCACCTCCGGCGGCGCGAGTTCGTCCGGCGGCGGCACCTCGTCGGGCGTTGGCGGATCGTCCGGCGGTACGAGCTCCTCGAGCGGCGTGACCTCGACCGACGGTGGGGGCGCGACCGATGCCGCGGGCGCCCTCGACGGTTACGACCCGACCGACGCAGGCGGCACCGGGCCGCTCGCCGTGAACCTGGGGACGGCGGGCACCTTCGCGGTGCTCGCCAAAAGTGGAGTCTCCACGGTACCGACTTCCGCGATCACGGGAAACCTTGGTGTCAGTCCCGCTGCCGCCACCTACATCACGGGGTTCGGCCTGATCGCAGATTCCACGAATGTGTTTTCGACGTCTCCGCAGGTCACCGGAAAGGTGTACGCATCGAACTACACGCCGCCCACCCCCTCGAACCTCACCACCGCCGTCAGCGACATGCAGCTCGCGTTCACGGACGCCGCGGGGCGCCCATCCAACGTGACCGAGCTGGGCGCCGGGAACATCGGCGGCATGACGCTCACCCCGGGGGTTTACAAATGGAGCTCCGGCCTTCTCATCCCGACGAGCATCACTCTCGCTGGTGGATCCACCGCTGTCTGGATCTTCCAGGTCGCCCAGAACCTCACGGTGAGCAACGCCGCGATAGTCACCCTGACCGGCGGCGCGCTGCCCAAGAACATTTTCTGGCAGGTTTCGGGTTCGGTGACGCTCGGAACGACCGCGCACCTCGAGGGCGTCATCCTGGGCAAAACGGCAATCACGCTGCAGACCGGAGCGTCGATCAACGGCCGACTTCTGGCTCAGACTGCAGTGAGCGTTGCCGGTAGCACGGTCGTCCAGCCGGCCCCGTAGAGTCGCCGCGATCTGGGCTACTGACGAAGCTAGGCTCAAGTCCCGCAGCAGATCGTCGTGACCGTCTGGGGCCCCAGGGCCCCGTAGGTTGACCGCCGCTCATCGGACAGGAGCCCGTTTGGCTCGGCCGTTCAGTGCGCTTGGAAGTGACCAGGTCCGAGTCCACTAACACGGGTTCTGTGAAGTCCCTCTCGGACCAATGCCGCCATACCTCACGATGCCACTGGAGAACCGTCGCGGGTCGCACGACGACTACAGTCTCGAGGAGGGAGCGGTTTCGCGTTGCCAGGGTCGCGATCAGCCACCGGTCCAGTCGGCGGAGCTGGGGACGCGGCGACGAGCGGCGGAGCACGATGAGCTGCTGGCGAGGCAGCAGTTCTCGGCGGCGACGACGGCGCGCGGGACAAAGAGTCTCGCATCTGTCGCGCGGCCGTTCGGCCTGCGCGCGCTCGAGCGCCTCCCGGTTCAGTGATCGCCGGCGTCGTCGAGCCACGCGATCCGCTCCTCGCGGAGCATGACGCGCCGGAGCAAGTCGCGCGGGGTGTCGCTGTCTTTCATCGCTCTCTCGAGAAACGCGCCGATGCCCCGGTCGACGTGCTTGCCGCGCACGTTGCGCGCGATGCTGCGTGCCTGCTCGGCGAGTGTCTCGAGCTCGCTCGGCCCGAGCTTCTTGACTCGGATGGGGCGAGCCCTGAGCAGGCGGCGCCGCAGCATAGCCACATCTTCGCTCGGCAAGAGGGTCGCCTGCACCTCGATCTCGTCGAGCAGAGCGCCCGCCTCCTCGCGCAGCGCTTCCAGCGTATCGGGCGTCACGGCGAGTACGACCGTCGCGCGCGGTAGCGCACCGCCGCAGTAGTGAGCGAGCGAGCGCAGCGCGGTTCGACGTTCGGCGCGCGAGACGCCCACGCGATACAGGTTCTCCGCCTCGTCGAGGATGAGCACCGGGCCGGCGCAGCCCTCGAGACGCTCGAGGACCTCGAGCCACAGGTGGAGGCGCGCGTACGCGTCCTTGCGGTACGAGGGGCTGCTCGGCTTGTCCACCAGGTCGAACGCACCGAAGATCTCGCGCACGGCATCGTCGTCGACGTCGTCGTCCGGAGCGCCTGCGACGGCGCGCGCCGCCGGTCGTGCCGTCTCGTCGTGGGCCTCGAAGACGGCATCGAGCGCGTGGCGCAGACGCTTGCGCGCGGCCGGCTTCGCCAGCCACGCGTCGAGCCGCTCTAGAAAGCCCTCGGGTCGCTTCCCCGGAAACGTCGCGCTCTCGATCAGACGCCGCAAGTGCCGCTGCGGATTGCCGAGGTCCTCGTCGAGGCGCTCAACGGAGAGCCGGAGGACGGGCCGCCTCTCGGCGAGCGCGCGCGCCTCGAGGTGCAGCAGGTGATGTGTCTTGCCGGCGCCGTACTCGCCCAGGAGGACGGCGAAGACGGAGCCGTCGTTCGAAGCCGTCTCGAAGAGCTGCGCGATGCGGCCGTCGACCTCCTCCATGCCGACCGTGAGGTTCGAGATCGCCTCGATCGGGGGCAATCCTTGTATGATCCTCACGAGGGCGGCCAGCTGCGAGGCATGGCGCTCGCTTGTCTCGTATGGCTTCGGTACGGGAGGGAGCGGCGCGGCCGGATCGTCGGGCGACAGCGCGATCCACGTCTGGTGCGGGATCGGCGGTCCGGGCGGCACGTCCGCGACGATGCGCGTGGCGAGCGCGGGATGATCGAAGAGCGAGTGCACGCGACGATCGAGGTCCCTCGTCCCGACGAGGAGGGTCTCGCAGGCCACGACGCCGTGACCCCCGTCCGAATTGTCGATGATCTCGCGCAGAACCGTGTACGCGACGTCGCGGCGCCCAGCCGAGAGGTCGATCAGCGCCTCGGCATCGCGCAACACGATGCGAGTGCCGCGGTGACCGAGGGCGCGGACGAGGCGCGTCAGAATCGGCCAGCGCCCGCTTTGCCGTCCGTGCCGAGAGCGGGCGAAGCTCGTCCGTCTCACGCGCGACGTCGCGCCCCCCGAGCCACGCCTGGAGCTTGCGGGCTGGGCCCGTGCCCGATGCGGAGGCGATGTACTCGCGCGCGAGCAAGCAGAGCTCGCCGCCGACGGCCTCCTCGTCGGCGCTCTCCTCGAAGAGCGCCTCGGCGCTGCGGCCGTGCGCGCTCGCGAACGCGTCGAGCGCGGCAATGACGCCGTGTCGACGCCCGGCATCCGCGCGCGGTGCGCGCATCGACGCTGCGAGGGCGCCGACGACAGCATGCAGGTCCTGTAGGCCGTGCTCAGCGAGCGAGGCCATAGCGACCACGAAGCCATTGGAGAGCGCGGAATCCACGAGCGCGTCGATGACGGGTGTGGCGTCCCCGTCCCCGGCGATGACGGCCACGGTACCCATGCCAGCCACGGCGACGTCTCGGATGGTTTGCAGGCGTGACGCGACGATGTGATCGACCCACTCCACGCGCTCGGCTCGAGGCATACCCAGGCGAGATTCCGCCGGGTCTAGGGTGAGCGTCAAGCATTCAAGGGGTCATGCCGGGGCCGCGGCGCCCGCCGCGACGACCAAGGCAATTCGGAACCGCACACTCGATGCCCGCCGCAGCAAGCGCGCGCTGCAGGACAAACCCGGTCGGCCCCGCCTAGTAGCAGCACATCAGGCTCGCCCCCGGACGTCCAGACCTACGAATCGTACCCTTTTCTGTCTGCGGGCTAGCGTCCGGCCCGAATCCTTGATGCGCTTTTCGGCCCCGTCCAGGATCGCATCGCGCGCGTCGCGTCGCCGACGGTGCGGCGCTTTCGTTGTCCGCCGTCGTCCGCATGCTCGCGCATTTCTGACCGGCACGTATTGACAAAGGTGTAATCGCTGGCCGTTGCGCCTCCGAATCATTCTCATTTTTTGATCACGTCGACCCAGTGCTACGGGCACACGCACGACCCGGTGGGGGGGCCATCACGGGGGGCGCGTGAATGACGGGATATCAGTGGTGAGCGTCGAGGGCGGCGAGGAGACGACCGCGATCGTGCTCGAGCAATCGACCGCCGAGCATCTCGAGCGAGACGGTCTCCTGGACATGAGCGACGCTTCCGTCCGCGTTCAGAAACACGAGAACGGGGACCCCCTGACGCGACGGCCATCCCCATTCCTCGTCGAGGGACTCCGCGGTGGCACTGTCGAGGTGAACGGTCACAAAGTGGGTCTTCACGAAGTCGCGGATTTCAGCATCGTGGGTCATGAGGTCGTCCAGCGCGAGGCACCACCGGCACCAGTTCCCTCCCAGGATTGCCAGGACACGCTTTTGCTCGCTGCGCGCCTGCGCGAGGGCGCGTGTCAGCTGGTCGATCGGATCGGCGTCCACGTCGTAGATTCGGCGGCCCCTGAGGGCGCTGAGCCGCCGCGCGTTGTACGCGCGAGGCGCGAGCTTCAGCGTTCCGAGAGTCACCACCGCGATGACTCCTCCCGTGAGGAGCCGACGACGTCCGAACGAAACTCCACCCTTCATAGTCCGCGCCCGCCAATCGTCGCCGTCGCCTGGAGGAGAGCCTCGGCCATCCGACGCTGATTCGCGTGCTCGAACAGCGTGAGGTGGGCGCCCTCGATGGTCGCGACGTGAATGCGCCCGTCGACGACTCGGCTCCAGCCGTAGAGCGGATCGTCCATCTTGTTGCCGAGCCAATGCTCCGACAGCGAGGTCTTGAGAAGCAGGAGATCGCCCTCCAAGCGGTGAGCGGGCTTGTACTGGGCACGCGCATGCCAGAGCGCGATTTCGAGCCTCCGGAGTCGGCGGTCGATCACTGGGTCGGCGACGCAGGTCGGCGGCAGCTTGTCCTCGGCCCGGCCGAGCTTTTCGAGCACCCGCCCCTTGATGTTGTGCAGACGGTCCCTCACGTACGCCTTCGCGTCACCCCGCATGAGCTCCTTGGCGTGCACGAGAAGCCGCTGCGGGAGTGGCAGGAGCTCCGGGAACCCCGGGGCGAAGCCGTCGAAAGAGACGAGGAGCGGCACCTCGCGGCCCATGACACGCAGTCGGTGGGCGAGCTCGAAGGCCACGAGAATGCCGAAGCTGTAACCGCCGACGATTACGCTTCCCTCGGGGGACGCGGAAAGGACCTGCGGCAGGTAGATGGAGGCCATCTCTTCGATGCTCCGGTCGAGCCCGTCGCTCTCGCCCTCCGCCCCGATCGCGTTGATCACGTGCACCGCGTGCCGGTCGCCGATGAAACGTGCGATGCCCTGGAAGGCGAACCCAAAGCCCCCTGCGCCGGAAACGAGAACGAGCGGTGGGCGCGCCCCCGAGGCTCTCAGAGTCACGACGTGGGGGCCATGACGGACGGAGGTCGTCGTGTCGCGGAGGGACGCGGCGAGCGCAGCGATCGTGGGCTTCTCCAAGATGCTCGAAAGAAGGAGCTTGACCCCGAAGTCGCGTTCGATACGCGATACGAGCATCACCGCGAGAAGGGACTGACCCCCGAGCGCGAAGAAGTCGTCGTGGACGCCGATGCAATCGCAACGAAGAAGCTCCTGCCATAGGGCGGCCATCTTGCGCTCGACGTCCGTGCGCGGTGCGACGTAGTCCGCGGTCGCCGCGCATGTGCCGGGGTCGGGAAGGGCCTTGCGATCGACCTTGCCGTTCGACGACAGCGGGATCGACCCGAGCACTACGATTCGCGAAGGGACCATGAAGTCGGCGAGCTTCGTGGCGACATTGGCTTTGATGGCTTCTGGGTCGAGCGTCACGCCCTCGCGCCCGACGACGTAGCCGACGAGCGACTTCTGCCCCGACGCGTCCGCGCGGGCGACGCACACTGCCTCCCGTACGCCCTCGACTTGTACCAACGTGGCCTCGATCTCGCCGAGTTCCACCCGGAAGCCGCGGATCTTCACCTGAAGGTCGGCGCGCCCGAGGAACTCGAGCTCGCCGTTGTCGAAGTAGCGCGCCACGTCGCCCGTCTTGTAGAGGCGCTCGCCCGGCTCCTCGGTGAACGGGTCGGCGACGAAGCGGTCCGCAGTCAGCTCGGGGCGTCGCAGGTACCCCTGCGCGAGGCACGCGCCCCCGATATAGAGGTCGCCGGCGACACCGATGGGGACGGGGCGCATCTGGCCGTCGAGTACGTGGTAGCGCGCGTTCTGAATTGGGCGACCGTAGGGGACGCTTATCCAGCGCGGGTCGATCACGTCGATCGGGAACCAGTTCGACCAGATGGCCGCCTCGGTGGCTCCGCCGAGGCTCATCACGCGCGCCAGCGGAAAGGCGGCGCGCACGTTATCGACGAGCGAGAGCGGAATCCAGTCGCCGCTCAACATCACGAGACGGAGCGGCGCACCCCGGCTCGCAGTCGCAGGGAGAAAGAAAGTGACGAGGCGCTGGAGCGCCGCCGGAGCGGAGTCCCATATGGTGATCTGCCGCTCGACGATCGCGGCGGCGAGGGCCTCTGGGGCCTCGAGCAGCTCTCGGCTCGCGACCACGACGGTCGCCCCCGCGCCGAGGGCCCCGAACGTGTCGTACACGGAAAGGTCGAAGCATGGCGAGGTGACGAAAAGGAGGCGGTCGGCGGGTCCGACGGAGAACGTGCGCGTGACCCAATCGAAGGTGTTCGCGACGGCCGCGTGCGTGAGCACGACGCCCTTCGGCCGGCCAGTGCTGCCCGACGTGTAGATCGCATAGCAGACGTCGCTCGGCGTCGCCGAGCGCGGCGGAGCGGTCGCGGGCATACGCGCTATCGCATCGGCGTCGACGCCATCGATGACGAGACGCGGCGTGGAGAAGAGCCCCGCATGCGCCTTCTCGGTCACGACCAGGGCCGCCTGCGCGTCCTCGAGCATGAATCCGAGCCGCTCGACCGGGTACGCCGCGTCGAGCGGAACGTACGCCGCGCCCGACTTGGCTATGGCGATGAGCGCGACCACGAGCTCAAGGCCGCGCTCGAGACAGAGCCCGACGTACACGCCAGGACCCGCGCCACGTTCGACGAGGGCGTGCGCGAGGCGGTTCGCGCGTTCGTCGAGCTCTACGTAAGTAAGCGATGCGCCGTCGGCCTCCAGCGCGATGGCTTCCGGCCGGCTGCGGACCTGCCGTTCAAAGGGCGCGTGGATGAGCTCGCGCTCGAAGGGGCGCGTCGTATCGTTCCAGTCGAAGAGGACCCTCCGACGCTCGACGGGAGGAAGGACGTCGATCGCGGCCATCTTGCGGTGCTCGTCGCGGATGAGCTCCGCGAGCGCAGTGACGAAGTAATCGACGATTCGCTGGACGACTTCATCTCGATAGCGGCCTCGATCGAAGAGCACGCGGATCTCAATCTCCTGGTCGTCGAACACGCGGACGCAGAGCGGGAGGGAGGGTTGCTCGTGCAGCGTGACCGTACGATCCGCCCAGCGCGGGTCGGCGACGCGTAAGGTTCGATTCAGGTTGCGGTTTTCGAACATCACGAGGGTCTCAAAGAGCGGAACCCCCTGCGGCACCTCGCTCACCCCGTGGATGTCGACGAGTGGCGTATGCTCGTGCTCGCGCATGAGGACGCTCTGGTCACGCAGCCGGCCGAGGAGCTCGGCCACGGTGAGCTCGTCGCCCACCCAGGCGCGCACCGGGATCGAGTTGATGAAGAGTCCGACCATCTTCTCCGCGTCCCCGCCCAACGAGGAGCGTCTACATGCGCGCGTGGCGCCGAAGACGACGTCATCGCGCCCGGTCGTCCGCGACAGCACCAACGCCCACGCTGCCTGCACGAGGGTACCCATTGTCGTCCTCGTGCGACGGACGACGTCGCGCGCACGCGCGCTGACTTCACGGTCGAGGAGCTGGACTCTCTCGCCGTACCCTTGGCGCCCAAGCGGGCGCTCCGCGGGTTCGGCCAAGGGCAACGGCGTCGTCGACGCTCCCCGGAGGAGATCGCGAAAGAACACCCCACTCTTCTGTGGATCGCGCGTCGCGAGCCAGTCGATGTAGTGGCGATACGGGCGCGGTGGCGGCGGCAACTTCGGCAACTCACTCCGCGCGAACGCGGCGTATGCCTCGAACACCTCGCAGAGCACAGGCGCCATCGAGCGACCATCGAGAAGCATGTGGTGGAACGTCCAAACCACCTCGGAGCGACCTGGTGCGACCGGGAATACCGTCACACGCATCAACGGCGCGTGCGTCAAATCGAAGCCGCGGCGGCGATCGCAGGCCAGGAATTCCACGAGTCGAGCCGCGCGCGCCTCGGCGCCGAGACCGCTCCAGTCCTCGCTCTCGACCGCCACGACGACGTGCGCCTCCACTCGTTGATTCGGACGCTGCGTCCCCTCCCAATGAAAGGTGGTGGAGAGGACGGGGTGACGTCTGGCCACCAGCGTCCACGCTCGCGAGAACGCATCCGCCAGAAGCTCGTCGGAGACCACCAAGTGCATCTGCTCGATGTCGTATCCGTCGCGGGTGCCGTTCTCTCCCAGCAGGCTTCGGTACAGCATGCCCGCCTGCATGGGCGACAGGTCGTACGGCGTGTTCGGTGCGAACGGCTGCCACGAAGAGAGCGAAATGGCCGCCATTGATTGTTCCCGCTTTCGATCAGGCCGCGATGGCAAAGGCGATCGCTGTCGGAGAAAAGGAGCAATTCGCGGACCATGGTCCAGATGCTCCGCGGCACCGCTGATCGCCGGACGCAAGCCGGTGTCGAGAGGCCCTCGTCGGGTGTACGCGGGCAGCCCTTACGACGGCGTCCGCAGCGAAGAACGGTCTCGGGCTTGACGAGGAGCAGGGCGCAGCGCCACCGGGGAAGAAGCCTCGCGAGCAGGACAAGCAGACTTACGCTCGTGGCCGCGAAGGCGGGGCGTTTGACGCCGCGAGAGGCGACGATGAGCTACTGGCGCAGAAACGCGTTCTCGGCGATCAGCTCGGAGCGAGAACGGGTCAGATCGGAGACGAGGCCACCCGCGACGCCCGAGGGCCGGCTTGCGTTGGGAAGCACCCTCATCAGTCGTTCCGCAAGCTTGACAGCCGTTGCGGCAAGCGGGCCGAAGATGCGGAGCACGGTGGGATCGGACCGAAACCGAGGATGTTCATCAAGGGCTTGTTCTGCCGGCTCTCCAGGGTGATCGTGTGGTGGAGGAGGGAAGTATCCACGACAGTCATCGATCCGGTGAAGGTCGTCCGCATGGCGCTGCAGAATGCCGCGAGCGTGGCGAGCCTGATGATCACACCGAGTGCCAGGTGGTCGAGTGGCCGAAGAAGGAGGAAGGCCGGCGGCGCCGGGAGCCACGCGGGTCACGGCCGCGGCGACTTCTGATCAGCAACGATTGCGACGGGTTGAGGCCTCGCGGGCAACGGCGCTCGCGGGGCCCCAACGTTAAGTTCCGGTGCCACTCGCTGAAATGATGCGCAAAGCTGGTGTTGGCACCGGTGGTGCTTGTGTCGCCGCATGTCGCCGGCGAGCCGACGCGAACTCGCGTTCTACGAAACGATGCCGGCTCGCTACCGCCAACTCTTCCGGGGTCCGACGGTGGACGAGCACGCGGCGATCGCAGCACGTCGAGGCGGCGCCCCGGCGCATGCGGAGATCTGGCGTCGGCTGCCCAACGGGGGGGCCATCGCATGCCTCGTGGCCGAAGATCGGCGGGGGCTCCTCTCGCATGTCGGGACGGTGTTCACGACGCGGTCGATCGACATCCTGTCGGCGCACGTCTATTCGCGGGCCGATCCATGCGGCGCCGAGGTCGTCGATCTGTTCTGGCTCTGCCGTGAGGAGGGGACCGCCGCAGCGATCGCCCCGAGCGACCTGGCTCGCGTCGCCGATCTCCTCGGCGGCTTGATGACCGGCGATCTGAGAATGGACGGGCGGCCCCTCGCGGCGCGTCACGCGGCTTCGCAGGCCTCGGCGACGCTCGTCCGCTTGGAAGACGGGCCCGAGGGCGGTCCGGCAACCCTCAGGCTCGAGACCGTCGAGCGTCCGGGCCTCTTTCGTGCCGTCACGTCCGCGCTCCTCGACGCCAACGTGCGCATCATCTCGTCGAAGCGAGCAAGCGCCCAGGGCGCGCGGGTCATCCACCAGTTCTCGCTCGCCGAGCATGACGGCCGGGCGCCCGACCAGTACCGGCGAGGCTTGTTGCAGGCAGAGGTCTTGCGCGTGGTGGAGCCCGTGACCCGAAGCTCTGACGCCCCGCGCTCGAGCCTCGAGGACGCCCGTTCACCGCAGAAACTCGAGATCACGGAGGAGGAGGGGACGGGCGCGCCGACATAAAGGCTTTCCGTGGACGGAAAAGTAGCAAAACACGGGCCCCGAATCACTTCGCGGCCATCATCACCAAGTTGCGCCCCGGGTCCGTCCAGTAGATGTGCGCGGAGTCGACCGCGAGACTGATCCTCCCCCCGGTTTGTGGACGACCCCGAAAGCGCGAAGATGCGCGAGGAGTTGTTCATGGCTCGAAGGAAGCGAAGGAAGTTCACGCTGGAGTTTAAGGCCGAAGCCGTGCGCTTGACGCAGGTGCCGGGTGCCTCGGTGGCGCAGGTCGCGAAGGACCTCGACCTGACCGAGACGGCGCTGCGCGAGTGGACCAAGCGCGCGGAGGTGGACGCCGGGAAGGGTCCGCCGGGCGTGCTGACGACCGCCGAGCGCGAGGAGCTGACGAGGCTCCGTCGCGACAACAAGCGGCTCCAGATGGAGCGTGACATTTTAAAAGCAGCGGCCACCTTCTTCGCGAAGGAGAGCGAATGAAGTTCGAGTTCATCGCCTCGAAGCAGGTGGCCTTCCCCGTCAGCGCGATGTGCAGGGTGCTCGGCGTCTCGCCCAGCGGATACTATGCATTCTGCAAGCGACCTGCGTCCGCTCGAAGGTCGACGGACGCGCGGCTCGCGACCGAAATCGGTGTCGCGCACAAGCGCAGTCACGGCATCTACGGAAGTCCTCGCGTGCATCAGGAGCTGCGCGCACACGGCGTCCGCGTGAGCAAGAAGCGCGTCGAACGGTTGATGCGTGAAAACGGCCTGCAAGGGCGGCAAAAGCGCCGATTCGTTCGAACGACCGATTCGCGGCACGCGTTCCCCATCGCGCCCAACCTGCTCGAGCGTCACTTCGAAAGGGAGACCCCGAACGCGGCCTGGGTCGGGGACGTGACGTACATCGCGACGGACGATGGCTGGCTCTATCTCGCGGTCCTCCTCGACCTCTTCTCTCGACGCGTCGTGGGCTGGGCGACGAGCGCAACCAACGACCGGGCCCTCGCCTTGGCAGCGCTCGACCAGGCCGTCCGCAAACGGCATCCCGGCGCCGGTCTCGTGCATCACACCGACCGCGGAAGCCCATACGCGAGCGACGACTATCGTGCGGCGCTGACGCAACGTGGCCTCGTCGCCAGCATGAGCAGGACAGGCGACTGTTACGACAACGCCGTCGCGGAGAGTTTCTTCGCGACTCTCAAGACCGAGCATGTCGACCACGAACAGTTTGCCTCGCGCGAGCAGGCTCACGCCTCCATCGCCGACTACATCGAGCGCTTTTACAACACCGCCCGGCGACACTCGTCGCTCGGCTACGTCAGCCCCATCGAGTTCGAATTGAGATCACAAATCGCCGCGCTTGCGGCATAGTCCGAATGTCCACGGCCGCGGGGGAAGATCATGCCGCGACGTCGCTGCGAACCGCCGACTCGTTGAACAGGAAGCCGCGCACCGTCGAACGGGGATCGGTCCTTGAAGTACAACCCAGCTAGCTCTCGAGGGCGGCATGGTTCACTACCGTGGCGGGCTGGTCGAGCGGTCCGTTCGCGGCGTCGCGGTGCTCTACCCTTTGCGAGCACCTATTTCCGCACTGTGATGTGGCGGAGCACGAGATTCTCTGCGACCAGGCTCGCCCGAGGCCGTAGGCCGGCAGCAACGCGCCGACGACGGCCTCCAGGAGTGTGAGCCTCCCGCAGAGGTTCGCGCCAGCAACTCCTCCCTGTCACCGGCGAATCGCTTCCGGCCGGCGCAGTATGCTGAGTCCAGCCAGCGCTATCCCTCGCCTCAAGCCCCCTAAATGAGTTTCTCGTCACCACAGCTTCGATCTGGCCAGCGCTCGGATGTGCTGCGAGCCATGGCCCCTTTCCAGGCCGTGGTCAGGGGAGCGGTATAGACGCCGTGTCGAACGCGACACCGTTCAGAGACAAAGTCGGACGTGACCACCTTCATTCTTGTGGTGGTACAGATTGAAGTGGTAGTGGCGACCTTGTGCCCGGCCGAGTTCTTCGCTTCACCGGATTCGTTGAGGTGGTCTCGACGCTAGCATGCGTCGGGGCGTGCTCCACGTCGAACGGCGGGGGCCCCGGCTCCTCGCCAGACGGGGGAACCGCGATCTCGTCGAGCACCGACTCCGGAGGTCCGTCGTCGGGCAGCCCAATGGGGGGAGATGGGAGCGTCGGTGCAGACGCGGGAAAGGCTAAAGCCGACGCCGGTACTGACTCGGGCGAAGACAGTGGAGGCGCTGGCATCACCGTACCGAGCAGCTGCCTGACGAGCGGGTCCGGACTGACCTGTGGCGGAGACGGCGGGAGCGAGAGTTGCTCCACCAGCCTTGAAGTGGAAGGCGGGACCTTCTATCGAACTTACACGACCGCGTCCGACGGGGAACGACGGGCTTGGCTGATCCCGCGACGGTGAGCAGTTTTCTGCTGGATAAGTACCTCGTGACGGTGGGTCGCTTTCGTCAATTCGTGAATGCGTGGGACGGGGGAAGTGGTCTGGATGGCGGTGCCGGCTATGAGCCACCGCCAGGGTCTGGCAGACACACGAACACGAACGGTGGCCAAGGGCTTCTGAACAGTGGGAGTGACGGTGGTGTCGCCTACGAGACGGGTTGGGTCGCCACGTATAACAGCAACATCGCGCCCACGGACGCGAATCTCGTATGCGACCACAGTTACGTAACGTGGTCTACCGCTGGAACCTTCAATGAGAATTTGCCGATTAACTGCGTGAATTGGTACGAGGCATACGCGTTCTGCATCTGGGATGCTGGCTTTCTTCCAAGCCAGGCGGAGTTGGAATACGCCGCGGCCGGTGGTAGCCAGCAGCGCAAGTACCCGTGGGGACAGACGGATCCCGGAACCGAAAACCAATATTCAATCTACGGATGCCACTTCCCCGCCGGGTTGTCGGATGCGTCTCTCGCGATGTGCACGAGCCTGGGTAACATTGCGCCTGTCGGGACTGCTTCGTCGGGGCCGGGCCTTTGGGGTCAACTGGATCTGGTTGGGAATGTGTGGGAGTTGGAACTTGACTCCTATTCTTCTGTCTTCGCTGATCCGTGCTTAGATTGTGCCGATTTGAAGGAAACATCGGACGTGTCGGCTCAGGGTGGCAACTTCACCCTCCCCGTGTACGGGCCCCAAGGCCGCACCCTCGAAGGGACGTTGTCGCGCGAATTTACCGTCGGATTCCGGTGCGCCAGGATTCCGTGAGGTACGCGCACCTTCTCCTTCTACGGTCCTCTGAACTGAATCGCTAACTTCTGGGACTGGGAACGTCACTGCCCTCCCACGCGTCGCAGGGCTACATCGCCTTTCGACGTGGGCGGCGTTGGCGAGATGCTCGACGACGGCGCAGCGGGCAAGTCTCGGGGCAGCGTGAAGCGGGCCGCCGCAAACGCTTCAGTGTGTGCCCATGAATGGATCTTGAATTGCGCGTATCATCCCCGCGTTCACGATCGCGCGGAACCCGCACGTTGCGCGCAAGACTTGGGGACGCGGACCTCACGGCGGCTTGTTTGAGCGGAAGCACGAACGGACGCCAGGCCTTGCTCACGACCACGATGGCTGAGTGGCTGCGCTCTGAGCTGTGATGACCCATTTCACGGCAGAGAGCCGGGGCCGGGGGGGGGTGGCAGCATGCCGCGTCCACCGGAGCGATTCGCCGGTGACAGGGGCGGCGGCCGGCGCGAACCTCGCCGGGATGCTTCGGATCCTGGAGGCCTCGTTGGCGCGTTGCTCGCAGCGCCGCGGCCTCGGGCGAGCCTGGTCGTCGAGCACCTCGTGCTCCGCCACCAGCTTGCGATTCTTCGTTGGGCAAATCCTCGGCCGCGGCTTCGGCCCATCGACTGTGCGTTCTGGGTCGTCGTCTCCCGCGTGTGGTAACGGTGGACGGATTCGCTGGCGATCGTGCGACCTGCCAGTGATCGCGTGGCATCGGCGCGGCTTCGCACGGCCCTCTCTGCCAACGTGCGTGAGACAGACGCCCGCTCGAAGTTTAGTGTAGAGGGCGAGCAAGCGAAGGCTGCTCGTGACGACATCATCGAACCATCTCCCCGTTCCCCCGCGCTCCCCCACGGAAGTGACGTCCAAGGCCACGAGGCGGCGCTACACCGCCGAGTACAAGAGGAAGGTCCTGCAGGAGGCCGACGCCTGCACGGAGGCCGGTCAGATCGGCGCGTTGCTCCGGCGCGAGGGCCTGTATTCGTCTCACCTGGTGACCTGGCGGCATGCTCGTGAACGCGGCGAGCTGGAGGGCCTGGCGTCGAGGAAGCGCGGTCCGAAGGCGCAGGAGCCCAACCCGCTCGCCAGGGAGCTGGCGGCCAAGGAGCGCGAGATCGCGCACCTCAAGGCGGAGAACGCGAAGCTGCAGATCATCTGCGAGGTCCAAAAAAAAGTCTCACTGCTCTTGGGGGTGACGCTGCCGACGATCCCCGAGGACGGCAAGAGCACCAAGGGGTCGTCGTGAACGCCGTCACCGAGGTCGCGCCGCTGGTCGGCATCGTGATGGCGTGCGTGATGCTCGCGGTGGCGCGGGCGACCTACTACCGCTCGCTGCGACCACGCATCCTGCCGCCAGCCCGACCGACGCCGCCTCGGGCGTTGGGTCCGGGCGAGCGGCAGGCCGTGCTCGACGTGCTGCACGAGCCGCGCTTCGTCGACCTGGCGCCCGTCGAGGTCTATGCGACGCTGCTCGACGAGAGCCGTTACCTCTGCTCGGAGCGCACGATGTACCGGATTCTCGCGGCCAATCAGGAGGTGCGCGAGCGACGCGACCAGCTCCGCCACCAGAACCATCCGCGCCCCGAGCTGCTCGCCACGCGCCCCAACGAGCTGTGGAGCTGGGACATCACCAAGCTGCTCGGGCCGCAGAAGTGGACGTACTTTTACCTGTACGTGATCCTCGACGTCTTCAGTCGCTACGTGGTCGGCTGGATGATCGCGCACGAGGAGAGCGCGGCGCTGGCCCGCAAGCTGATCGAGGAGACGTGCCGCCGCCAGGGCGTCGAGCCCGACCAGCTCACGCTGCACGCCGACCGGGGAAGCTCGATGACCAGCAAGTCGGTGGCGCTGCTGCTCGCCGACCTGGGCGTCACCAAGACGCACTCGCGTCCCCACGTCTCCAACGACAACCCCTTCTCGGAGTCGGCCTTCAAGACGCTCAAGTACCGGCCCGGCTTCCCCGACCGTTTCATGCACATCGAGCACGCCCGCGCCCACGGCGGCCCCTTCTTCGACTGGTACAACAACGACCATCACCACGGCTCCCTCGGCCTCTGCACGCCGCACGACGTGCACTACGGCCTCGCGGCTCAGACCCTGCAGCGCCGTGCCGCCGTCCTCGACGCCGCGTTCCTCGCTCACCCGGAGCGCTTCGCGCGAGGCCGCCCCGTCCCCGCGACGCCACCCCACGAAGTCTGGATCAACAAGCCCGCGCCGGAGGTCGCGACCGATCTGGCTGCTCAGTAATCTCACGCATCGGGTGTCTCAAACTCGTTGACAGGCTCCGTGGCGAACTCGCGTTGCTCGAGGCGAGCGGTGCTGTCCTTCCGGCCATGAAGATGTTGCCCGCCGGGTCGACGCCGATGCCGCCAAACGTCTCGTCGTCGGGACCGCCCCATCGGCCCTGCGAGCGGAGATGGCCCGTGGTGTCGAACGTCTGGTACTGCAGGTCCTGGCCCCCTGCGCTCATGAGGGTGGGCGCCGAGCCGAGGGTCAGCGTCCCCTGGAACAATCCACCGACGACCGGGGCGCCGCTGCCGTCGATGACCATCTGCTCCGTGGAATACACGCTGGCGGTGACCGCCGTCGTGACGGTCCACGCAGAGGCTCCGGTCGACGAGAACGCCTGCAGAGTCTCGTTCGGCGACGGGGCCTTGTCCGACGTGCCCAATTGCACGGCGCCGCCGGCGCCTGCCGCGACGAGGTTGTAGGTGTCGTCATCCTGCACCCACGACGCGTAGGTTCCGGAGGACGTGATGCCCATCGTCAGCGCCTGGACCCGGCTCACGGAGGCGGCCGCGAGGCCCGACCACTCGCCCCCCGTCGCCCAGAGGAACCCCGACGAGTTCGTGGCGAGCTTCAGGATATTGTCAATCTCGTCGAGGTCCGAACCGGTCGCCGGATCGGTCTCCCGGAAGAGGACCTTCCCGTTCGCGTCGAACTGGACGAGGTCGTAGGTCGATGAGGAGAGGGGATTCGCCAGACCGGGACCGTTGCCGAAGTCGGTGGTGCTGTCGGCGCTGACTGCGATGGTCGAGATCCCTGCGGGCGTGACGGCGAGGTCGCGCTCGCTGAGCGAATCGGGGCCTGTGTTCGTGAACCGCGTGCTGAACAGCGTCTTTGCGGATGGGTCGAGGCGCAGGAGAAACCCGTTCTGGATCTGCGGGCCCGCGGGGCTCCCGGCTCCCAGGTCGACGGTCCCGTTGAACCAGCCGAGGATCGTCACGTTGGATTGTGCGTCGGTCTGGATCGCGACACTCTCGGCCGCGGAGGAACCACTCGCGTCCGCGGCGCCGAACTCCCGGATCCAGACGAGATGGCAGGCGTCGTCGAACTTTGCAACCGCGAATCCGAGCGGATACTGGGGCGACGCCGTGCCCACGCTCAGCAGCGGGGGAGGCCCCGCGTCGGCTGCGGAGCTGCCATAGTTGATGGCGACATACGTGTTGCCCGCGCCGTCCATTGCAGTCTGCATGTGTCCGATGGACAACCCGTCGGGCTGTGGCCACTCGACGTGGCAGAGCGCGCCGTCGCTCGTCACGGGAGGTCCCGCGTCATCCTCGGTAGACGGCGCGGCGTCCCCGGCGCGCTCGAGGTCAACAGGGTTCACGACGGCGCCGTCGCTCGACGACGTCGCGGCAGGAAAGGTCGGTGCGTCGATGTCTCCGCCGGAAGAAACGCCGCCGTCCGACGTCGCATCGCCGGCGTCGTGCGTCGCCGCGTCCTGCGTCGTGCATGCGCTCATCGAGGCGAACGCCGCGAGGACGCAGAGGCCCACCGCCGCAGACGACGAGACCAGCGCTTCGAGAGAGCGGCGCACCGGTAACCTCTACCAGCCGGCAACCGCGGCGCACCCTTCTTGTGCACGACGGTTCCTCGTCCCGTCCGACGACGACCGGTCGTCGCCTTGCGGGATTGTCGATGATCGAGGACGCGTCTTTCAGGAGAGTGACCATCGGGACAGTACGAGCTTCGCCCAACGGATTGTCTCGGTCGACGAGATTCGTCGTGCCGATCAGACGGGATTGAGCACAGATGGCACGCATCACCTCGGCGACCCGTCGGTCGGGTTCGAGCCTGCGTAGATCAGACGTCATAAGGAACGAAGCCCCGGCGAACCATCGTCTGCTCGTTCATCGAGATCGTGACGACGCGCCCTGCGCCGTCGGCGTGCGTTCCCCGGCACCACGGCCCGCGCCACCAGAAGCGCGCCGGTCACCTTCGTCTCGAGGATATCGCGAAAGCCGGCCGGTGGAGACCTCGTAGAACGGCCGCGGCTCCGTGCTGAACCGAGAGTTGACCGTGCGCATCCGACCCTGCGTCGGTGACGAGGAGGTCCAGTCCTCCAATGGCTCCGTAAACCTCGTCCACGGCCCCGATCACCGAGGCGACGTCACGAACATCGAGCTCGAGACGACTCCGACCGCCTGAACCCGACGTTCGAGCCTGGCTACTGCTTTGCGAGCCCGAGTTGCTTTGCGAGCTCGGCGTCGACCATCCTCGCAGGAAGAAGGTTGGGCAGAGTCCAGTTCTTGAAGCGTTGCGGAATGACCGCGTAGCGTGCCTTCGGTTTCGCCGTGCTGAGCGCCACGTGGACGGCTTCGCCCAGACGCTCAGGGGGTAGGCCATTCGTACGTGCTTCCTTGACGATCCACTTCTGGAATTTCTGAACCGCCTCCCAATACCCGCGCTCATGCGCTCTCGGGAGTCGACGTCTCCAACTCCACGCGCGGCAAGTGGCGGGTTGGTCGCCAGTGGAGGGGGCAGACGAATGCGTCGCAGAGCAACGTCTCGAGAGCGGAAAACGAGTCGGCGACCGTCGCGCTGCTGCCGCCCGGACCGCGTCACCGAGAGGAGCGGCGGGATGCTAGATTCGAAGCCGAAGGCACCGGCTGCCGCCTTCCGACCCGATGCCTTACTACTGGCTCTACTACCTCCTCCCGATCGTCGTTGCGTTCGCGAACCGGAACCCGAAGATCGCGCTCGTTGCGATCGGGTTCGTCGTCGTCCGCCCGTGGCTGCCCGATCCCGTCGTCCTGCTCCGAGCGTTCGCCCGTGCCGGGGCGCTCAAGCGCCAGGCGGAGCTGAACGCGGCGAACATCACGGCGCGTCGTGACCTCGGCGCCCTGTACCTCGATCTCCTTCGACCGCGCGCCGCGCTGCGATTCCTCGACGAGGCGCGTGCTCGCGACGCCCGCAACCAGGACGTCGCCTTCCTTCGCGGTCGCGCGCTCCTGCTCTGCGGCGACGCCGAGGGTGGGCTGCGCGCCTTCGGCGAGGCCGTGGGCATCGACCCGGATGCCGGCGAGCCTTTCTCGAGTCAGAGCGTGCGGGGAAATACCCGGGCCTTCACGCGCTTTGCCGACGCGTTCCTGGGCGCCGCGGTCGCTCTCGAGCGGCTTCAGCGCCTGCCTCAGGCCGAGGAGGCCCTCGGCGTCGCCGCGAGCTTCAATTCCTCGATGCTCGAACCGCGGGTGCGACTGGCCCAGGTGCGAAAGCGTCGCGGCGATCACGAAGGTGCCCGCGCGGCAATCGTCGACGCGCGGCGCACGTTCGCGCAGCTGCCCCGGTACGCGAAGCGCAGACAGCTCCGATGGTGGCTTCGGACCTGGCTCATGTAGCCGACACCGACTGGTCGTAGATCCTGCGGCTCTGCGATCAGCTCATGTCGATCGCACCGACCCCGGTCGTCGCGCTCAATCGCGCCGTCGCCGTCGCGGAGGTCGGCGTGATTCGGCGTGCGGAAGGCGACGTTGTCGAGCGCACGAGCCACGTCACAGCGACGAGCGCAGGACCGCCGCCAAATCGCGAACGGCGTCCTCGCGCACGCTGACCTCCGATGGGTGATAGCCCATCGTTCCGATCAAGAAACTGACGCGCCGATGACCGGAGCGCGCGTGGACCCACAGCTCCGCCGGGCGCGGCGACGTGCTGGGTCCCGTCACTTCGAGGTCGACCCAGAGCAGGGAGCCCGGTGCCGACGACACGACGAGCTCATGAAGGCCGTCTTCGAACGAGCGACGCGACTCCGCGTCGAGGTAGCCCGACATCATCGTCTGGTACACGATGGTCAGCGTGTTCGCGGGGGCCGAGGCCGCCGCCGTGCGCACCATGCCGTGTGTTCCGACGGCGTGCCGTCGCTGGATCTCGACTCGTTCGCCGCGCTGGCGGGCCTCGCGAAACGCCGTGATTGCGGCCTGGAGGCGCTCCAATCGGTTGGTCTCGCCGGGCCAGATGCACGCATGGAGCCACCGCGCGTCGTCCGCTCGTGAGACGTCAAGCGGTCGCTCGTCAATCCCGATGCGACCTACGACCTGCGGCCGCGCCACCACGTCGATGGGAACGCCTGCCGCCTTCGTCCAGATGGACGGCAGCGCATCCGCGGTCAGGTTCAACCCCGCGCTGCACCCCACATCGACGAGCAACAGGGGCCGGGCTCCGTCCGAGCAACCCGCGATCGCCGCGGGCCACAGCCAGGCCAGTCCGCGCGACGTGTCGTTCGTCTGGACGCGGCGAAGGCCGAGGGTCGTCCAGAGCCCTGTGCGCGACGCGTCGAGCGCGCTGCGCACGGCGGCCTCCGTGATGACGTCATAATCCGGCGCGGAGTCACGAAGCGCCGCGTGCAGGGAGTGCGACGGTCCGTCGCCCATCGCGTCCGAGCGCAGGGCCGCGAAGAGCAGGAGGGGCCGCTCGTAGAACGCGAGGAACTCTCGGTTTTTCCACGCGCGCTGCATGAACGCGATCACCGTGGGGCCGTGCTCCGGATCCTCGATGAGCTGCACGATCTGCGGCACGAGCCGCTTGTACGGCGTCGATCGGTGCGCCATCAGCGTGAGCTGGCGCGCCAGGTCGTCCTGGAGCCCGTCGGTGCCGCGGCGCGCGGGACCTTGCTCGGCGCTCTCGGTTCGTGGGCTCTCGCTTCGCGGGACAGCGATGCGCGGCATCGTCGACGACGACCTTCGCGCCGGAGGAGGCTTGACGGAGCGTGACACGAGGCTCCCAAGGTACGGCAGGCCATCCAGCGCGACAACGCGAACGGCGGCCCCCGCTCACCGTCTGGCTCAACCGTCGGACTCAGGGACACTCAGGGACACTACGGCGACCGCTCGAATACCGCGGCGATGCCCTGGCCGCCGCCGATGCACATGGTTTCGAGGCCGTAGCGTGCACCGCGGCGATCCATTTCGCGCAGCAGCGTGGCCAGGATGCGTCCGCCCGTCGCGCCGACCGGGTGGCCGAGCGAAATGCCCGAGCCATGCACGTTCATGCGGTCGAAGTCGGACGGCGCGAATTTCCATTCGCGCGTGCAGGCGATCACTTGCGACGCGAACGCTTCGTTCAATTCGATGAGGTCAATGTCCTTCAACGCAAGGGCCGCGCTACCGAGCGCCTTCGCCGTCGCCGGCACCGGACCGATTCCCATGATGCTCGGCGCCACGCCCGCCACGCCCCAGCTCTTCAGGCGGGCGAGCGGCTTCAAGCCGTAGCGGTCGGCGTTTTCGCGCGTGGTGACGATGCAGACCGAGGCCGCGTCGTTCTGGCCGCTCGAATTGCCGGCTGTCACCGTCGCTTCCGGATCGGCACCGAGGCGCATCGGCCTCAGCTTGCCGAGAATCTCCACGCTGGTGTCGGCACGCGGATGCTCGTCGACACGGATGATCTCTTCGCCCTTCTTGGATTTCACCGTGACCGGCACGATCTCCTCGCTCAGAAAGCCGGATTTTTGCGCGGCCACCGCGCGCTGATGCGAGCGCACCGCGAATTCGTCCTGCTCGAGTCGGTCGATCTTGTAGTCGCGTCGTAGATTCTCGGCGGTCTCGACCATGCCGCCCGCCACCGGGAAACGCTTTCCGCCGGCGGTCACCCGTCCGCGCACGAGCGAGTCCTGGAAATGGAGCGCCGGATCGTTGCCGATGCCCCACCGCGCCGTCTGCGAGTAGATCGGCGCATTGCTCATCGACTCCGCGCCCCCCGCGAGCACGACCTCGGAGGCTCCTGAGCCCACTTGCAGCATGGCGTACACGATGGCCTGAAGGCCCGAGCCGCACCGGCGATCGATCTGCAGCCCGGCCGAAGTGATGGGCAAGCCTGCGTCGAGGCCGACCACGCGGCCGAGCGCGGGCGCCTCCATGCTCGAATAGCATTGCGCGAAGAGGACATCGTCCACCGCTTCGGGCGGCAGCTTGGTGCGCGCGAGCAGCGCCTCGACGACGGTTGCGCCAAGCTCGTGCGCGTAGAGGGATTTGAACATGCCGCCGGCGCGGCCGACCGGCGTCCGCAGCGGTTCACAAATGACGGTGTCGCGCATGGTTGGCTCGTCGAATGACTCGGACACCCTAGCGCGATGGCCGCGACGCGAAGAACGCGGCCACAGCGGCTTCGTGCTCCCCTGTGTGGTGCGCGAGTGCCTGCAGCGCCGCGGAGAGCTGCAGCGTCTCGTCCAGCCGGGCGGTTTGCGCCTGCCTGAGCAGCTGCTTGGTCATGCGCAGCGCCGGGCCGGAGTTTGCCGCTATGCGCGCAGCCAGTTCGCGAGCGCTCGGCATGAGCGCCTCGGGTGCGACCACGCGGGTCACGAGGCCCATGGCGAGCGCCGCCTGCGCGTCGATCGTGTCGCCGGTAAAGGTGAGTTCCGCGGCGCGCTGGTAGCCGATCGCCCGCTGCAGCAGCCAGGCTCCGCCGTCGCCGGGAATGATGCCGAGCTTGACGAAGCTCTCCGCGAACTTTGCGGTGTCGGAGGCGATGCGGATGTCGCACATGCAGGCCAGGTCGCAGCCGGCGCCGATCGCAGCGCCGTTGACCGCCGCGATGGTCGGCACCTCGAGCTGGTGGAGCGCCAGCGGAATGCGCTGGATGCCGCCCTGATAGCCCCTCGAGATGGCGTAGGGCGTGCCGCTGGCGATGCCCTTCTTATCGCGCATGTCCTTGACGTTGCCGCCCGCCGAGAACGCCGTTCCGGCGCCGGTCAGGATCAGCACCTTCACCGACTCGTCGGCACGGACCCGTGCGCAGCAGTCCACCAACTCCTCCCATTGCGCCTGCGTCGAGAGGGCGTTGCGCTCTTCGGGCCGGTTTAGGGTGAGCGTAACGATCGCCTCATCGCGCTCGAACAGCACGAAATCAGTCATGGGATTCTCCGGGATTCATCACCGAGGTGACGGCGCGCCAGAGGGACCCCGCTGCGAGCGCGGCGTCGCCCAGCCGCTCGGCGCAGCATAGCTCGCCGCCGCGCAGCAGGTGCAGGTGGTCGCGCCAGCGCAGAAGATCGAGGCTATGGCGGTGCAGGGCGTACTCCTGGGTGAAGCCGATGGCGCCGTGAACTTGGTGGCACACGTCGTAGACCACGTCCACGCCGCGACCGACGACGAGAGCCGCGGCGTCCAGCAGCGCAGCCATGCGATCGCCAAGAATGCCTTCGCGCGCCGCGCAGGCCAGCGCGAGGTCGGAGATCGAGTTGGACGCGGCGACTTCCTCGGCGGCGAGGGCGAGGCTGTGCTGGATCGCCTGGAACTTCGCCAACGGCTGGCCGAACTGCGTGCGGTCCTGCACGTATTGCAGCGACAGCTCGAGCGCGGCCTCCATCGCCGCGCCGATCTGGAGGCACCGCCCGAGCGAAAGCGCGGCGAGGGCGGCGGGCGAACCTGGCGGGTCTGCGCCTGCGGCGCAGGCATACGCGCCAGGCGGCTGCGAGATCGAACCGGCGCGGTCGCCTGTCGCAAGCAGCAGCGCCATGTCGATCGGCGCCGCGGAGCGCGCCTGGGCGCGGATGATCGCCGCGGCCACCGGCCAGGCGTCGCGGTCGTCCGGGGAGGGCAGGGCGTCGGCGAAGCCGAGCCGTTCCACCGCTGCGAGCACGCCCTCGCGTCCGGAGTTGCGCGAGAACCACCCGAGGGCGAGGTCCGCGAAGGCGCGCGTCGCGGCGTCGTGCACCAGCGCATCCACGGCGAGCATCGGCGCGACCGTCATCGCAATCCCAGCCCGCGAGCCACGATGCCCCGCAACACCTCGCGCGTTCCGCCTCGCAGCGTCCATGAAGGCGAGCAGATCGTGGCCTCGGCGAGCGCCACAAGGTAATCGTCGCTACGCCTTGGCAACTCGGCTCCAAGCGCGCGGAACACGGCTATCTGCTCGCGCTCGAACGCGTTGCCCAGATCCTTGATCAGCGCGGCCTCGAGGTTCGGCGTCTCGCCGTTCTGCAGCTGGGCGGCGACGGCGATCGACATGGTGCGCAGCGCGATCAGCCTTGCCGCCATTCGGCCGAGCGCCTCGCGCATCCGCGGCGATGGCCGTTCGCGCGCGCAGGCGAGCGCGGACTCCACCAGGCGGATGGAGGAGAGGTAGCGTTCTGGGCCGCTGCGCTCGAAGGCGAGCTCGCTGGTCACCTGCTGCCAGCCGTTGCCGGGATCGCCGACGAGGCGCTCGTCGGCGACGAAGGTGGCGTCGAAGACGACCTCGTTGAACTCTGGCCGGCCGGCCATGTTGACGATCGGGCGCACCTTCACGTCCGGCGCTCTGAGATCGACGATGAATTGCGACAGCCCGCCGTGGCGGGACGCGCCGCCCTCGCCGGTGCGCGCCAAGACGATCGCGAAGTGATTCAAATGGGCGAAGGTGGTCCAGACCTTGCGGCCCGTGATGGACCAGCCGCCAGCGACTTTCACGGCGCGGGTCCGCACCGAAGCGAGGTCCGAGCCGGAATCCGGTTCGCTCATGCCGATTGAGAAGAAGATCTCCCCGCGCGCGAGGCGCGGGAGGAATTCGGTCCGTTGCGCCTCGCTGCCGTAGCGCAGGAGCAAGGGGCCGCTCTGCCGGTCGCCGATCCAGTGGGCCGAGACCGGTGCACTTGCCGCGAGCAATTCCTCGGTCACCACGAGCCGCTCGAGCATCGAGCGCTCGTGGCCGCCGTAGCGCCGCGGCCAGGTCATGCCGAGCCAGCCGCGCGCGCCTATGCGCTGCGAGAAGGCGGCGTCGTAGCTGCTCGCGAAGTCGCCGCCAGGTCGCCAGAGCCCGGCGGCCAGTTCCCTGGCGACGAACGCGCGGACGTCGGAGCGCAGCGCCTCGGCCTGTGGAGGAAACTCGAAGATCGGGAAGCGGAACCGCACTGCATGCAGTCTGTCAGATCTGCCACGGCTGACTACGGCGCATAGTCGGAATACTTCATCGGTATAGCGAAGTAGGGTGTGCAGGGGAGCTCGTTCAAAAGGCTGTCTTTCGGCGGCGGAGCCACTTGCCGGTGCGGTCGGAACGAACCTCCAGCGCCTACTGCGCAGAGGAAACGATTGCGGCGGGTTGACGCGAACCAGGCCGGGTGCCTAGCTTCGCCTCCACCCGCCCGTCGGCCGGGCCATGCAAAAGGGAGGTCCCATGGAACACTTCAGGATGCTGATCGGAGGGGAGCTCGTTGACGCCGTCGACGGCGCACGGCGCGAGAGCATCGATCCCGGCTCGGGCGAAGTCGTGGCCACGTGTCCGCAAGCGGGCGTTCGCGATGCCGAGCACGCGATCGAGGCAGCATCTCGCGCTTTCGAAACGGGGGATTGGCGGGGGATGGACCCGGCCGACCGGGCCCGGATCATGATGGATCTGGCCGATCGCATCCAGGATCAAGCCGCCGAGATCGGGCTCCTCGAGGCGCGCGACAGCGGCGGCCTGGTCCGGCGCACCATGGGCGACGTGCTCATGGGTGCGCGGTTGATCCGCAACCTCGCCCGCTCCGCGCAGGACGAATTTCCATGGTTCACCGAGGTGCCGGGAGCCGGCAACCTCTTGCCGAGCCGGCACTACGTGCGGCGAGAACCGATTGGCGTCTGTGTCGGCATCGTCCCCTGGAACTTTCCGTTCACCATGGCGATCTGGAAGGTCGCCATGGCAGCGATGATGGGCAACAGTGTCATCCTCAAGCCGGCCAGCGAGACACCGCTATCCGCGCTTGCTCTCGCCAAGGTCGTGGCCGGGTCGAAGGTCCCCAAGGGGGTCATCAACGTCCTTTCGGGGCCCGGCGGCGTGCTCGGGGAAGTGCTCTGCACGCACCCGAAAGTCGACAAGGTGGCCTTTACGGGCTCGACCGAGGTCGGCGCTCAGATCATGGCGATGGCGTCCAAGACCATCAAAAAGGTGACGCTCGAGCTGGGCGGGAAATCGGCCAACATCGTTCTCGACGACGCCGACTTCGAGTCGGCCGTGGATGGCGCCATCCTGGGATCGTTTCTTCATTCGGGCCAGGTCTGCGAGTCGGGCACACGGTTGCTCTTACCGAAGTCGCTCTACGAGCGCTTCATGAATCGGCTGCGGGCCCGCACGGCCGAAATCCGGGTCGGCTACCAGTTGCACCCCAAGACGAAGATGGGGCCGCTCGTGAGCCGCAAACAGCTCCTCACGGTCTCCGACTACGTCCGGATCGGGCGCGAGGAGGGCGCCGAGCTGGTCACGGGTGGCAGTCCGATCGAAGTCGACGGCTTTTCCAAGGGCTTTTACTACACGCCGACGATCTTTGGACACGTACACAATCGCATGCGGATTGCGCGCGAAGAGATCTTCGGCCCAGTGCTCAGCGTGATCCCCTACGACACCGAGGAAGAAGCGATCGCCATCGCCAATGATTCGATCTACGGGCTCGCGGGTGGGGTCTGGTCGCGGGACATCGCGCGCGCCGAGCGGGTCGCCGCACAGATTCGAACCGGGACGATGTGGATCAACGACTACCACGTCTTCAGTGACCAGGCGCCGTTCGGCGGCTACAAGCAGAGCGGTATCGGCCGCGAGCTCGGCGCGTGGGGACTCGAGGAGTACACCGAGGTCAAGCACGTCCACATCGGATCCGAGGGGCACCCAGCGCTGCGACCCGGAAACCGACTGGTGCTCAGTTACCCCCGCACGACGGGGTTCTCGTGGGCTGGCCCCACCAAGCTGATCATCGGCGCGGGAAGGGCCGCGGCGGTGGCCGACGAGGTCAAGAAACTCGGCGGAACGCGCGTGCTCCTCATCAGCGATCCCGGTGTCGAGAAGGCCGGCCTGCTCGAGTCGATCAGGGGCGCGCTCGGATCGTTGCTGGGGGCCACTTTCACCAACGTGCCGCAGGACTCCGGGCTCGAGACGGTCGACGCGGCGACCCTGGCCGGTCGTGCTGCGGGGGTGGACGCGGTGGTGAGCGTGGGGGGCGGCAGCGTCATCGATACGGCCAAGGCCACCGCCGTCTGCCTCGGCGAGGGGGGCAAAGCCGTCGATCACGTGGGCCTTTATATGGTGCGGCGCGGCCCACTTCCGCACGTGGTCTTGCCGACCACCGCCGGCACCGGTAGCGAGGTGAGCAACACCGCGGTGATTCGTCACTCGGAGCTGCGCCGCAAGGTCTACTTTCTGGACGACAAGATCATCCCCCCGACGGCCATCCTCGATCCGCTTCTGACCATGGGCTTGCCTCGCGGCCTCACCGCTTCGACCGGGATGGACGCGCTCACGCATGCCATCGAGGCGGTGGTGAGCAAGCAGGCCAACCCAATCAGTGAAGGGCTGGCGCTGCAGGCCATACGCATGATCTGCGACCACCTGCCGGTCTGCGTCGAGCGACCGAAAGACCTCGAGGCGCGGGTGCAGATGCAGATGGCGTCGACCATGGCGGGCTGGGCCTTCTCCGTCGCCGGGGTCGGGCTCGTGCATGGCATGTCTCACGCGGTGGGTGCGCGCTGCGGTGTCCCCCATGGCACCGGCAACGGCATCTTGTTGCCGCACGTCATGCGCTACAACGCGAGCGCGGCGGCCCCGAAGCTCGCGCTCGTGGCCCGCGCGCTCGGGCATGCCGGAGGGGCAGACGATGGCCGGCTGGCTCTGGCTGCGGCAGACGCCGTGGCGGCCCTGCTGGTCCGCCTCGAGCACCCCACCCAGCTGGCCAAAGTAGGGGTGAGCGCCGGCGATCTCGACGAGTGCGCAGCGCTCGCTCTCACCGACGGGGCGACGACGACGAATCCGCGAAGTGTGTCATCAGTGCAGGACATCGTCGCGGTCTATCGCCAGGCGCTCTAGGCACGTACTCGGCTTCCGGTCGAGATGTCGGTCGCGGACCTGGTCTCGCCGAGTCGGTACCGGGGCATCCGGCTAGACGGGGAACGTGGGGCCGAACATCGGTAGCCCGCTCCTGGACGACGCGCGCGTCGCCTCATCCTCGATCACGTCCCAATGTTCCTTGAGAAGACCGTCCTCGAGACGGACGACGTCCAGCACGATCCAGTTTGCTGGTGCGCCGATTCCGGAGAACCTGCCATGCAGCATGAGAAGGTTGCCTTCGGCCATGATGGTCCCGTTTTCGTAACGCAGCTCTCGCGGAGCGTTTCTGATCAGATCGAAGAGGCCATCGCGGCCCGGTGGAATGTGCGCGCTGTGCTGAACGTACTCTGACGCCCAAAACCGCTTGGCCGCTTCGAAGTCCCGCTTGTTGAACAGCGTGTCGAAGGCCTCCAGCACGAGCGCCTTGTTCTTCTCTTCGTTCGTCTGCGACATGATCTTCTCCACGCGCCGTAACCGGACCTGTGCAAGTTGCGCACCGAAGGACGTCCCTTCACACAGATCAACGCGCCCCGAGGATCCGATGGCAACAATCTTGTAGGCGATGTCCGCACGTTCCTCGTGTCGCAGGAAGGCGACGTCCCAACCTTCCGCGCTGAAGGTCTTCGGCCAGCTGGGGTGAGTAGTTGCTCACCACACGCACCTCGATGTTTGGCAGCTCGTCGCGGAGGACGCTCGTGGCGTGGGGAGCCAATCGACCTCCGGTCCCGTCAAGAACCCCATCGAGAAGGTCGGCCTGGTCGGTTGCCGCGAGCGCGAGAGGGCAGCAGGGCCGCACGGCCGACGTTTGCACCAACCCCATGAGTATGGAGAGAGCGATGAACAACCTTTCAGGAAAGACCGCGCTCGTCACCGGCGCCTCTCGCGGGATCGGCCGCGCAAGTGCTCTCGCCCTCGCCAAGGCGGGGGCACAGGTTCTCGTCCACTACGGCCGCGGAGCGAAGGAAGCGGAAGCGGTCGTCGAGGAGATTCGCCGAGCGGGCGGCCGGGCAGATGCCGTGTCCGCAGACCTTGCAGCACCCGATGGGCCGATGAAGCTCGCAGCCCAGGTGAGGCGCATCGTCGGGGACCGGCTCGACATTCTCGTCGCGAACGCGGGCGTCTCGAAGAGCGCCACCATCGAGGAGACCGAGGTCGAAGACTTCGACCGCCTCTTCGCGGTCAATGTCCGGGCGCCCTTCTTTCTCGTCCAACAGCTCCTTCCCATCCTGTCGAAGGACAGCAGCGTCGTCCTGGTCTCCTCGCTGGCTGCGCACGCGGCACTCGGCACCCTTTCGGCCTACGCGGCTACGAAGGGCGCGGTCGATACGCTCGTGAAGCACCTCGCGGCGGCGCTGGGTGGTCGCGGCATTCGGGTCAACGCCGTGGCGCCCGGGGTGGTCGAGACGGACATGTCGAGCTTCACCAAGACGGAGGGAGGAAGGGACCTCACGCTCGGCATGCAAGCCCTGAAGCGCGTCGCTCAGCCGGACGACATCGCTGGCACTGTCGCATTTCTCGCGTCCGCCGAGGCTCGGTGGATCACGGGCGACACGCTCCGCGTGGATGGCGGATCGAAGCTCTGACAGCCCCGCTGGGGTTCCTCCAGCAAGCGTCAGGCAAGCGGGCGTCCTCGCCGTCGGTCCTCGTGCCAGGCCACGCCACACCTTGATAAGGTCGGGGCGTGACCGCGATTGCGAAACCGCCCCACCTTGAGGGGCTCGATGGGCTCCGCGGCGTCGCGTGTCTCGCCGTTTTCGTCGACCACGTCGAACAGTACGCGGAGTGGTTGTCCTGGCCGCATGTCTACGGGCCCGCGCTGCAGGCCCTCGGGCGCCAGGGGGTCGAGCTGTTCTTCGTTTTGAGTGGATACCTCATCACGTACCGCATGCTCCTCGAGCAAGAGGCTCGTGGGCGCGTTTCAATCTCTGCCTTCTACGTGCGCCGTGCGCTGCGAATCTGGCCCATGTACTACCTCGCTGTCTTCGTCGCCTTCGGCGGCGTGCCTTGGCTCATGCACCATGCGGCCGGCGTGTACGTGCGTGATGCGTGGAGCTGGTACCTCGACGGCATCCCGGGCGACGGGCGCCTGCTTCTCTACGTCGTCCTCTTGCCGCATATCGCCTACTTCACCGCGCCTCCGGTTCTTTGCGCCGCGCACCTTTGGTCAATCGGCGTCGAAGAGCAGTTTTACATCGTGTGGCCATGGCTCATGCGGCTCGCCGGCCGACGGCCGCTCGCCATGTTCACGCTGGTCGTACTGGCGGGCTTTGCCCTCAATGACCTCGTGTTCCCATGGGCCGAGGAGCTCCGACGGTTGGTCGGCGGCGACGCGCTCGAGCACCTGCGCATGTACGCCGATCATGCGCACATGGAGGCGATGGCCATTGGCGCGTTCGTGGGTTGGGGCGCGGTACACGAGCGGCGGCTACTCGAACGGCTCGCCGCCGATCCCGCAGCGCGTGTCTTCGCCTACCTGGCGCTACCATTCGGTTGGTACTTCTATCTCAATTGGCACACAGAGCTCGGTCCTGCGCTCGTCTATGCATTCGCGCTCGCAACGCTCTCCCATGGGCCCCGAAGCCGCTTCCTCGCGTGGACGCCGGTCAGCGCGCTCGGCAGGCGAAGCTACGCCGTGTACCTTCTTCACCCATTCGCCCTCTTCTCGACCGCGCTCGCCTTCGAGTGGGCAGGCCTCCTCGCCAAGCCCCTGGCGCCTTGGCCGTTTCGGTTCCTGGGGCTATTGCTTACGCTTTGTTTCGCGGAGGCCGCGCATCGTTTCGTGGAGGTCCCGACTCTGCGGATGAAGGACCGGCTGAGCGCCATGGTCGACGGCCTTGCCAACGCGCTCTCGCCGAGACCGATTGAACGGTCACCCGACGAGCTGACCGTACCCGAGCTTCGGCATCCACCGCCGTGAGGCCCCGAGAGGGCGAACGGGATGGCCATGTCTTCGCCGTGCACCTCCTTGGCGCGCTCGTCCAAACGCTCCAGCCCCGTCAAGGTGCCCCCGAAGCGTTGGGTCTACGTGCACTACTCAAGTAGTGCGGCCTTCAGGTACGGGACCCATGTCCGCGCCGTTCGATCGTACGCCTTGAAGCCGCCCCCGTCGTCCCAGTAGGCCCAGCCGAAACCGCGACGCTCGGCTTCCATGCGGGTCGCGCGCGTCCACGCGGCGCGCGACGCGGAGTCGGCATGGTCGATGACGCCGAACTCTCCCATGTAAACGCGGAGGTGGCGGCGCTGGGCAAAGGTGGCTGCCATGTCGAGCTGGTCGGCGATCGCCCCAGGACCGCTCGGGTTGCGGTCGCCCGGCAGCGCGTTGTATCGGCCGAACCACTCGCGCACCCACCCTACCGCGCTCGCCTCGGCAGCCGGGGTGAGCGGCGACGCGGGAGGCCCCGGAAAGACGACGCCTTGCGTATGAAATTCGGGCGGCATCCAGTCCGCGCCCTGGTGTGTGAACAGGATGGGTTGATACATGTGGAAGCTGCCGACGAGGTTCGGATCGCCCTCGGGGACGGTCAACGTGTCGCGCAGGTTCTTGGCGGATGCCCACTCGATTCCCTCCACGACGACCAGGCGCGTCGGGTTCGACTCGCGCACGACGCCGAGCGCGTCTGCGAGGATCGCGTTCCATTCCGGGGCCGTGAGAGCTCCGTTGGGCTCGTTGAGGAGCTCGAAGACGACGCCCTCCGACGCACCCCTGTACCTCTCGGCAATCTGGCGCCAGATTGCGCAGAATCGTGCGCGCTCCGCTTCGGGCTCCGTCATGAGCTCCTCGTAGTGGTGCACGTCCACGATGACGGCGAGACCCTGGGCGAGGGCCTGGCCGATGGCCCAGTCGACCCGCGCGAAGAAGTCGGCGTCAATCGCGAAAGGCAAGCTCGATCCGGCATGTGCGCTGAATCGGACCGGCAACCGGACATGGTCGAACCCCGCCTTGCGAATCGACACGAAGTCCGACGCCGCCAGGACCACTCCCCATGCCCCCTCCGTCGGCGCATCGAGCGCGTCTCCAAGGTTCATCCCCCGGCGAAGGTCGGGCTTGCTCATCGCCTTCGCGAGCGGAGGCGGACCGGGCGCCGCGCTCGGGCTGACCGGTGTGCACGCCGCCAGCGCGGCAATCCACGCGAGCGCGAATCGGTGAACGATATGGGATGGCGTCACCGGAAATGCGATACACCCTTTCCTTGGTGCCCGCGCCCGCGGACGGCCGACCCTCCTCAGTCGGGCTCGATCGCGCGGTTCTTCATGCCCAATCGAATGCCGCCGGAGACGACGGCCGGCGGCGCGGCGACGACGGTGGTCTCCTCGAGATGGGGAAGCGGGAACGGCTCCAGTCCGTGCACGCCCCATTGCATGAACACGAGCGACGGATCTTCGAGTGGGACGGGAAAAGTGAACGCGACGCGGTCTGCGGCCGACGCCGCGACGGTGCGCACCTCGGCGCTCATGCGCTCGAGGTCGACGCGCTCGCCCACGTGAAAGGGAGCGGTACGGAATGTGGCGTCGAGCAGGCCCGGTTGCCAGCCGGCCGGGCGACCAAGCTCCAGCGAGCGCGGGCCTGTGCGCACGACGGTCACGGCATCGAGCCCCGAGCGAAGCAGGTACATGTGCTCCGCGACCGGCTCGTGGTGCGCCATCCGCAGGATCGGAAGGAACGAACACATGAGGTCGAAGGGCGCGTTGACGAGGACGACGGTGCGGTGCGCCGTCTCCGGCGTCGAGGGCAGCGTCGCCGCGATGCGCTCGTGCTCGTCTTGGAGGTAGCTGATGCCGGCCGGGCGCATCGGAAAGAGCAACGGCGACATCAGGCCGCGCAGGGTCAGCGCCACCACGGCCATCGAGCGCGTGAGTCGTGAGGGCGAGTCTGCCGCATCGTCGCCGCCGAGCACAGCCGGGCCGAGCTGCGCGACGAGCCCCATGATGCCGATGCCCTCCCAGAAGACGTACCGGTCGCTCGGAGGTGCCGACGCGATCGGGATGGCGCTGAGCAGCGCGCCAATCCCGAGGAATCGCGCGCCCCGGTCGCGCCGAAGAACGGGCCACAGAGACAGGACCACCAGCGCGAGCACGCCGTACGACGCGATCGCCGCCGCCGGCAGCGCCCGGGGCCACGCGCCGAGCACCTCGCCCGGGACCCCGACGACGTCGCTGACGAGAAGGATCGGCAGACCTTGCAGCGCGCGAACGGCGAAGCGGATCGGGTCGAGTAGAGCGTCGCTGGCGAATGCGCCGACGACGCCGTGGCCCAGGGCCCGGTACAGGATTCGCCATCCAACGACGACCGCTCCATAAGGAGCGAGCGACGCGAGCCGGGAGCGGAGACTCCCGCCGTCGACGCAGAGAGCGAACGCGGCGAGGTAGCCGGCGATCGCGATCCCCGCCTCGCCCGAGAGGAGCGTGAGCGCAAAGAGCGCGACTGCGCCCCCTGCGAAGGCCCCGCGCGCGAGCCCCGACGGAGCCCCCGCGCGCCAGCGCCGGTGGGCCATGAGCGACAGGATGCCGAAGAGCGTCGACATCAATGCGTTTCGGTTGGCGATCCACGAGACCGGCCCCGCGTGCGCGTGGTCGAACGCGTAGAGCGCGGCGGCGAGCCCGGCCACCCAGCGCGGCGCCAGCCATTCTCGATAGAATGCCGCACAGACCACGACGAGGGCCGCGTACCACCCGAGGTTCTCGAGGTGCATCAGCCACGCCTGGGTGGGCCACACCGCGTAGTCGATGGCGTGCGTCAACGACGCGAGCGGCCGGTAGTAATCGACCTGCGTCGTGGGCAGAGTCCACCAGGGAGTGAAGCCCATCTCCATCTCGTGCGCGCGTACGAGCGCGTCTCGCGGGGCGAAGCTGAAGAGCTGCAGCGCATCGAGCTGGAAACCGAGACGGCCTTCGACGGCAAGGCGCTGGAAGAAGTCGTCCACCACGAGGCCGATCCAGAGCGCCGGCAGCAGGGCGACCGAAGTCGCGACGGCGAGGACGACCGGCAGGCGGCGCGACGCAAGCACCCTTCGCACCGCGCGCGCTCGTGCGCGGACGGGGCTCGCGGTCTCGGGTCGATCAGGCCTCACTCGACGAGCCCGAGGCAAGATAGCACCCATGGCCGAAGTGTGTCCGCAAACTCGAGACTGGGGCCTACCTCTCGGCGCCAATCCGCGACCGCACGAGTCAGGCTCGTGCGGTGAATGCCCTGCGACCCGCCCTTGCCCGCCCTTGACGGGGCGCCGGCGCTACGATGCCCGGGGCCCCGTGCACGTCGTCGTGCTCCCGGAAGCCGCCGCTGACCCGGCGAGCACCGTTTCGAGGGCAGCCTGATCGTCCCGGACGACTTTTTCGTCACAGCGCGTGGAAGTTATCCCCGCCGTTAGCAGGGCGACGAGACCCCCTACCGTCGCGCGCGCTTGCATCACGGCCACGGCGCTGCCGTCTCGAAGGGCTTCGTCGACGTGCTCCAGGCAGTCCTCCACGCGTGACGGCGCGCACCGCACGGTATCGATCAGGACCAGAAGCCGATACAGCGCATCCTGCAGGCGTGCGTGCCTTTCGAGCGCGGCATCGTCAATGGCCTTCCATATTCGCTCGCGCAAGGTCATCACCGTGCGCATTGCAATCGATAGACCGCGGCGGCCGCCAGCGCCTCTCACCGGGGCGGAGCCGAATGCGCAGCGTTCGTGCCGTAGTCCTGGTCGTGGCGCGATCGTCTCCGTGGAGCGTGGGCGTGGCGGTCCTCTGTCGGGCGACATGCCGGTTGCTCCCTCGCCGGACCCCACGAACCGAGCCCCTCCGCAGCGAACCCAGTTCGGCGACAATCGCTGCGATCCACGTTCGGGACAGTACGCGCTAGTGAAAGACGCTGCCGCGATCCTGATTGACGGGCGCCGCCTGCCAGGCCGCGGGCGAGAGGAGCGAGCTCCCTTGGTCGGGCGTGAGAAACTGCCAGGAGCCCGTATAGGTATTGTTCTCGAAGAGATTATTCTGCTTGAAGGCGATGGCCTGGTCGATCGTCATGCTGGTCGAGAACAGGCCGGTGACGGCGCAGTAGTTGTGCTGTGCGGACTGCGTGGTGCAGCCGGCGTCTGCGTCGTAGGTGAACGTATTGCCCGAGACAGTGACGTTTTGCGTGTTCCACCGCTGGTCCCCGTCGGTGTCGACCTCCGGGTAGAGGGGTAGGGGACTGCATGTCCCGCTGCACCCGTCTTTCGCCCCGCAGCACCGATCGGCGTTCTGGTAGAGCACGACACCGTCGGCGTTGTCGTAGAAGGTGTTGCCGGCGATGCGGAGGACGCCGTTCACGTCGACTCCGGACAGCATCACGGCCATTCCCGCGTCGTACCCCCCAGATTCGGAGACATAGATCGAGGGCTCGGGAAAATCGCTGGCCTGTGCGTTCCCGGCGATTCCATTGAGTCGAAGGAGATTGTTCTCGATGACGCCGTTGTAGCTGATCTCGTACATGAGCCCTTCGGCGTAATTGTTCTCGATGACGTTGCCCTGGATCAAAAAGAACGAGTTGTTCGTGTCGATCCACAGCCCGACGTTGCCGTTGTCGTGGATCCAGTTGTTCGTGACCGTGCCCTTGGTCGAGGTGAAGAACTTCATTCCGCCCGAGCAACCGCAATTGTGGACCGCCTCGTAGCCGTCGCCGTTGTTCGAGACTTCGTTGTGGTCCACCACGAATCCGGTGGCTCCGTCGGCGGAGAGGCCCGTCTGCGCGGTGTTGGTCAAGCAGTTGTACGACACGATGTCGTCGTCACCGAGCATGATGCCGTTGGCTCCGCCGTTCATGTCGGGGTTGTTCTGGATGGCGTTGTACTCGATCGTCCAACCGGCCCCTTGCCCCTGATTGACGATGCCGTTGTTCTGGGGGCCCACGAAGTGCTGGATCGTGAGGTACTCGATCGTCACGCCGGACGCGTGGTCGTTCAGGCCGAAGGCGACTTGTTGTGTGTTCGAGCCGTCGATGATGGCCCCGGGCGCGCCGACGAACATGTCGTTGTCGTTCGGGTTGATCGAGCTGTTGATGGAATACGTCCCCGCCGTCAGGTAGTACGTCGTGCCTCCGGACGGGTGCGCGGCGATGGCGTTCTGGATCGTCGATGGACCCGGCGAGAGGGTCACGGCCCCGGCTGGCGCCGAGGTCGGGCCATCGAGCATGCTTGTCCCGCAGACCGCGGTCGCCACGGGAGGGCCGCCGTCCGCGCCTCCGTCGAGACGACCGCCATCCCCGCTTCCTCCGGGGCCTCCACCGTCCATGCCTCCTCCGGGGCCTGCGCCATCGTCCGAAGCTCCGTTGCCATCGGATGCGCCACTCGCGGTGTCCGCCGCGGACGCCGAGTCTTGCAGGCCCCCGTCCGAGCTCGTCGCCCCGGAGGCTCCCCCTCCGCATGCGGTGAGCGCCAATCCGATCGCGAGCCAACGTCTTCTCATGAAACACCCCTGTGAACGGCGAACCGCACAGCGGCCGTCCGATCGCTCACCAGAAGACAGCCCACCCTCGACGCGGCGACGACCATTTCGTCCTATTGTACGCTGCGGTCCGGCCCCTAGGTGATGTAGTTCTGCGGCCGGGAATCAATGACCGGAGTCGCGACCGGCAAGGTTCCGCGGATCGAACGAAACGGTGGAATGGTAAGCCCGCTCTTGCAAGTTCGACCCGGCGTCCCCGCCGATGTTGAGGTGGTGTCCCGCCTCTTCTTGGCCCTGTGGCCAGAGGGATCGCTTGCCGATCATCGCGAGGACGCGGCGTTGATTCTCGCCGGGGCGCCGCCCAGCACCATGCCGCTGGTGGTGTTCGTTGCCGAGACGGGCAGCGAGGCCATCGGCTTCATCGAAGTCGGGCTTCGCTCCCACGCCGACGGCTGCGACACTCGCCATCCGGTGGGCTTCGTCGAAGGGTGGTACGTGGATGCGGAAAAACGTGGTGTCGGGGTGGGACGGGCGCTGATGCAGGCAGCGGAAAACTGGGCGCGTTCGCAGGGTTGCCACGAGCTGGCCTCCGATACCTGGCTCGACCACGAGTCCTCGCAGCGCGCCCACGAAGCGCTGGGGTTCGAGGTGGTGGACCGCTGCGTGAACTTCAAGAAGACGCTCCGATGACGGAAAGACCGGAACTGGGCTCCTCGCGCCGCCCAGGGCTGGTTTCGCCTCACGCGAGCATTCCACCGTCGACGCCGAGGATCGTCCCCGTGATGAACGACGCGCTGTCGTCGGAGCCGATGAACACGATGGCCTGCGCGATCTCCTCCGAGGTTCCGGTGCGCGTCAGCGGCACGTGCCCGATCAATGCGGTCTTCCCTTCGGCGGTGCCGGTGAATCGATTCAACATCCCCGTCTCCACCGGGCCCGGCGCGACCGCGTTGATCCGCACGCCGGTCCTCGCCACTTCGAGCGCCGCCGCCTTCGTCATGCCCTCGACCGCGTGCTTGCTCGCCACGTAAACGGACGCATACGCCGCGCCCACGCTTCCGTAGGCCGACGAGATGTTCACGATGCTCCCGCGCTTCTGGCCGAGCATCACGCGAAGCTCATGCTTCATGCTGAGCAGCGTGCCGAGCACGTTGGTGTCGAACGTAGCGCTGTAGCTGTCTGCCGTCTGCTCCGTCACCGGCCCCGGCTGCCCTTCGGTGCCGGCGTTGTTGACGGCCACGTCGAGCCGGCCAAAGCGCGCGACCACCTGGTCGACGAGATCGCGCACGTCGGCGTCCTTGCGCACGTCGGCCCGCACGTACTCGGCTTCGGCCCCGAGCGCGCGGAGCTCGGTGACCAGGTCGTGACCCACGTCGTCCTTGCGGCCGGACACCGTGACTCGGGCGCCCTCACGCGCGAAGGCGAGCGCCGTGGCGCGTCCGATACCGGTCAACGCGCCCGTGATGAGAACCGAGAGCTTCTTGTCAGCATTCATGATGTCCTCCGAGGTTCGAAGGACAAGGTAGGCAGCGGGTCGCCGGCGATTAGACCGGCACGCGGACTATCACTCATTCCGCCGCGCGCATGAGTCGCGGATGTTCGAGGCCCGCCATACACCGCTCGACGAAGCGCACGAACGCGCGCGCCTTCGCGCTCACGAGCTGGGCCGTGGGGAACACCGCCCAGAGGTCCTTGGACGGCAGCGCCCAGTCGTCGAGCACCGACCGCACCAGCCCGGACGCCATCTCCGGCGTGAAGAGCCACTCATTCACGATCGCGATCCCGACGTTCGAGAGCACCGCCTCGCGCATGCCTTCGCCGGACGAGATCTTCACCCGCCCGCGTGTCTTCGTGGGAGCCGTCACCGTGCCCTTGCGAAAGGTCCATTCGTCGGCGGTCACGCCGCGTCGCTGGAGAATCACCGCCTCGTGCGCCAGGAGATCGCCGGGCGTCTTCGGCACCCCGTGGGCCTTGAAGTACGCGGCCGTCCCCATCACCCGCTGGCGCCCCTGGCCGATCTTGCGCGCCGTCAGCGAAGGATCGGTCAGGTCGCCCGTTCGAAGCGCCAAATCCACGCCCTCCTCGACGAGGTTCACGATGCGGTCGTCCATGAGGACGTCGATGTCCACCTCCGGATGCATCGCGAGAAACTCGGGCAACCGGGGCAACACGTGGATGCGCGAGAAGCAGACCGCCGCTGATACGCGGAGCGTGCCCGAGAGCCCGGCGTCGCCCCGTGCCGCCAACTCGGCCTGGTTCACGTGTTCGATCGCCCGCTTCGCGTTCTCGTAGAAGGTCTTCCCGGCGCCCGTCAGGTTGAGCCGGCGCGTCGACCGCAAGAGCAGCCGGACCCCGAGGCGCTCTTCGAGCTGCGCGACCGCCTTGGAGACCGCAGGCTGTCCCACCCCGAGCTGGCTCGCAGCCGCGGAGAACGAGCCGGCGTCGACGACGCGGATGAAGATCTCCATGGCTGCGAGTCGATCGGCGCTCACGGGGGTGAGCGAACGTAGCGCCACTCAACGGAGAGGGCCCGCATCGGGCTCGTAAGGCGAATGTTGTCGGGCAGCTGGGCCAGGGTACTGCAGCGACGGTTGCGGGTGATGTTGTGGTTGGAGCGAGGTCTCGAACGGCAGCGCCACGCTGTCACTCCAGCTTGAGCCGGTAGCCGACGCCGGGCTCCGTCACGAGAAAGCGAGGCCTTGCCGGGTCGCGCTCGAGCTTGTTGCGCAGGTGGCCCATGTAGACGTGGAGGTATTGCTTCTGGGTTGCGTAGCGTGGTCCCCACACGTCCTTGAGCAGTTGCTGGTAGGTGAGGACGCGACCGGCCTTGCGCGCGAGCGTCGTGAGGAGCCTGTACTCGATCGGTGTCAGCCGAACTTCGGCGCCGCTTACCGTCACGATCCGGCTCGCCAGATCGATTCGCAGGTCGCCGAGGGTGAAGATGGCGCCCTTCTTGTCGCCGAGCTGTTCGGCGTGTCGCTCGGCGACACGGATCCGCGCCTGGAGCTCTGGGAAGCTGAAGGGCTTGGTCAGATAGTCGTCCGCGCCCGCATCCAGCGCTGCGATCTTGTCCAAGTCTTGCCCGCGGGCCGACAGGATGATGATCGGCGTCTGCGTCCACTCGCGGAGGCGCCGGGTCACGTCGATGCCGTCGAGATCGGGCAGCCCGAGATCGAGCAGGATGATATCGGGACGCTTCGACGCGGCTTCGGCGAGCCCAGCTTCACCCGTTGCCGCCTCGATCAACTTGTAGTCGGTCGACGCGAGCGAGCTGCGCAAGAAACGCCGCACCTGCGGTTCGTCGTCGATGACCAGGAGCGTCAGTACGGTCATGACGGATCCTCGGGCGCGAGCTCCGGCGGCGCTGCGTCGATCGGCAGCGCAAATCGGAAGAGGGCCCCGCCACCCTCGCGGTTTTCGGCCCAGATGCGTCCGCCATCCGAATTCCGCCTGTTCCCCCGCGCGAGCGGGGGAACGGAGCGGTTCGGCAGCGACGCCGGCGTTTAGCACGCGTTTAGTGCGCGGTGGCTATCGTGCTTTTTGCAGCAACCCTGGAGGCGTGATCCCATGAGACGGGTGGAGGTACTTTTGCCGCCGGCCAAGCTCGACGAGATCAAGGATGCCCTCGCCGACATCGGCGTCGACAGCATGACATTGGGTGAAGTGAGGGTCGTCGATCCGGCCAATCGCCGGCGAGAAGTCTACCGGGGCTCGGCGTTCGTCGTGGACTTCACGCTCAAGGTCAAGATGGAGCTGGTGGTCCAAGACGACCTCGTCTCCGGAATTCTCGAGGTCCTGAAGAACCTGCTCGGGATCGCGGAGGCCGACGAAGCCCGAATGCTCGTATCCCAGGTCGTCGAAGTCGTCCGAGTTCGTACTGACGACCACGGCAAAGAGGCGCGCGATCGCGGGGGCTCATCGCTCTGGTCAGCGGAGCCGCAGACTCCGGGCTCGACGGCGCATCTTTAGCCCGCTTTGAGATTCCTATCTCTATGGTTCGTGACGCGGTGGGCCCACGCTGTTCTGGCCGGCCCTGGAGAAACACATGGCGATTCCAGTATGGGAATATACCGGAGTTCATTCGCGCGACCGTCGTCGCCTGAAGCGATGTCTGCGGATTCGCTTCCAGGCGGGCGAGTGGCACCTGAGCGAAGACTATACGGACCGGATCGGAGGGATCTTCACGTCGCTGTCGGCGGCCGTCGCGTTCGCGCGAAGCGAACTGCGCGGTGAACCGGGCGGTGGCGTCGTTCTCGATTTCGACGGAGCTGCGTTCGATGGGCAACCCTAGGAGCAACGCCCACTGCGCAAGCAAGTCGAGGCCCGCCGCGCAGATTCGCCGAGGATCGAGACCGGTCAAACGCGAGTCGCGCCGGTCACGCCCGTTGCGGGGCCGCGCGCGACGAGCACGGCGCTGCCCAGAGCGGCGGCGATGAGCGATCCGACGAGGCACCCGATCTTCGCGATGGCCGCCGTCGCTCTCGGTAGCGAGGCCTGATCCGCCATCAAGAGGGCCACTGTGTCGGCGACGCCGCAGAGGCACGCCGCGCCCAGAAACTGGCGCACGGAGACGGCGACGGGGGCTCGCGCGATGCGCGACTTGATGGCGAGCCAGGACGCCAGGGAGATCCCCACCGGTTTGCCGATCACGAGCCCGAGGACCACACCCGCCAGGACACGCGCCGCTCCGCGGCTCGACAGGTCGAGGTCGACCTTTACCCCCGCCGCCGAGAACGCGAACAGCGGTAGCACCACGTACGCGCTCCAGGGGGCGAGCGCCCTCTCGATGCGATCGGCCGGCGATAGAAGCCGCTCGCTCGCAGCCGACAGATTGCGACTCGCCCAGTCCCAGACCGGCTCCTGGTCGACTCGTAGCGCATCGCTCTTGCCGATCTGGATCTTCTGCCGCTCCTCTAGCTCTCTCTCGGCGTGCTCGAGGGCCGCGAGGGCTGTCGCGGCCTGCGCGAGCAGCGGGCCCGCTGCGGGTGCGGGCTGCGTTGGCAGGAACGCCGCCAGAAGCATCCCGGCCAGTGCTCCGTGCACGCCGGCGTGATGCAGCGTGACCCACAACGCGACCGTAACCGTCGCATACGGCCAGGTCGCATATACCCGCCAACGATTGAGAAGCAGCAGCAAGAGGACGGCGAGTGCGCTGCCGGCGAGCCAGGTCACCTCGAACGAGACTGGGAAGAAGATCGCGAGGATCAGCACCGAGATTACGTCGTCGACGACGGCGAGCGCCGCCACGAAGACGCGCAACCCGGGCGGGATCTTTTCCCCGAGCACCGCCAGGATGCCGAGCGTGAACGCCACGTCGGTCGCGGTCGGTATCGACCAGCCGTGCGCGGCCGGGGTGCCGCGATTGAGAGCCTGGTAGATGAGCGCAGGGGCGATCACGCCGCCGATGGCGGCCACGACCGGCAACACGGCCGCGCGATGGTCGGTGAGCGCCCCGGCGGTCATCTCGCGACGGATCTCGAGACCGACGAGCAGGAAGAAGACCGCGAGCAACCCCTCGGAGCACCACTCCCCGACGCTCATCGATAGCCATTTGTTCGAGCCGAGGACGAGCGGGGACTCGATGAGGGCGCGATAGGCGTCGCCGAGAGGCGAGTTTGCGCACACAATCGCCGCCGCTGCTGCCAGCAGCAGCACGAGCCCGCCCGACGCTGGGAGGCTGGCGAACACGCGTCCCGCATGCTTGACGCGAGCCGCCACGGGGCGCTCGAGCGCCTCGAGGAGCGAGTAGAAATCCCAGGCGCCGTCGTAGCGCACGCCGTCGACGAACAGCGTTGGCGTGCCCGTCACTCCGTTGGCACGCCCCTCCTCGAGATCCTCATCGACGCTTCGGCGAGCCTCATCGCCGCGCATGTCGGCGGCGAACCGCTCCATGTCGAGACCGAGCTCGCGGGCGAAGTCGAGCAGGACGGGCTCGGTGATCGGAGGCTCGCGCCCGTAGACGCGGTCGTGCATCGGCCAGAACTGGCCCTGCCTCGCGGCGGCCTCGACCGCGTGCGCGACGAGCTCGGCGCCCGGGTGCGCGCGCTCGTTGGGGAAGTGCCGGAACACGTAGACGAGGCGATCGCCCAGCGCCTCGCGCAGCCTGCGGAGGACCGGAATGAGGCGGCGGCAGTAGGGGCAAAGGAAGTCTGCGTAGGAGACCACCAGGACCGCGTCGTCCCCGCCCACCCCCCGCACGTGGTCCCGGGCGAGGTCGACGTCCCGCTTGAGTCGGACCGTCGACGTCTCGTCGCTCGCCATCGTGCGGGCACTCTACGCGAAGCGTGCGTAGCCGGCTGCGCGAGGCGTATCCTCCGACCCGACAGGGACAGCGGGGGACCTTTGCAATCGTAATCCAGGGAGACGTGGAACACGGACTCTGGCAACGCTAGCCCGCGGCACCTCACGTGGGTCCGCTTGTTTGTTACGGCGTCGACTTGGCGATCGCGAACAGCACTGCGCCACCGGCACCAAGCAGCGTCAGCCATCCGAGCGACCCCGTGCCGAGCGCTGCGCGAACACTGCCGCCGGCGACGCGCCGGCTCCGCGCGCCGATCATGTGATGCAGCACGATGACAGCGACGGCGAAGCCGAGCTTTGCGTACATCCAATGCATCCCTGCGTAGGCATGCCGGGCGGGCAAGAGGCGCGCGAGCCCTGCCGCGAGGCTCCCCAGAAAGGCTGGAATCGCCAGGCGGGTATGCACGCGGCGCGCGAGCGCGCCGACCTCCGCCGGGTCGGACACCCAGGTCGCCTGACCCAGGAGCACAGTCTCGGAGAGCAGCGCGCCGATCCACACGAGGTTCGCGAGGACATGCGCGGCCACCAGCGCGGCCGGGATCGAAGGCCAGTACAGGGTGATCATGGAGGACGGATGGGGCCCGCAGCCTCGGCCGCGCGACGAGCCACGCTATCCGTACGTAGGAAAACTCAGCGCTCGAGCGCGGTCAAGGTGCACCCGAGCGGCCCGTGCGCTTGTCTCAACGAGACCTGCGTCCTCGGTGACGAGCCGTCAGGAGTGGGCGAGCCGTCAGGAGTGGGCGGCCGAGCTGTCTCTACGGGCGGCCGCCGGTCGAGGTCGATGCGCGCTGCGCGCTGGCTCCGGCGTCCGGCGCGCTTCAGTCGAGCGACCGCCCGTGGCGCGTCCGTCCACCGGCAATCGACGCACGACGGTTGCCGCGATCAGTCCCGGGATTTACCGGGACGCGGCTCGAGGTACGCATGGCGAGTGACCCGCACGCAGGTCGAGGAGGGACCGGCGCGCGCTCCTCGTGCTCGCTCCCACGAGCGACGCCGGTTCGCGGTAGGGCGCTTCCACTACTTTCCTGCCGTCGCGCGAAGCGTGGCGATGTCGAGCTGTGAGATCGCCACCTTGACTGCGCGGTACGACACCTGACCCCCGAGCGACACGTCGAGCACGTCCGCGCCTTTCGCGTCGATTTCGGTCAGGATCCGGGGGTCCGTGGGAACGGATCCCCAGCCGATCACGCTGCTGCCGTCCGCGTACCGACGGAAGCTGCCCGCGTACTGGCTCTGCGTGCTCCCCAGGAACTGAAAGACGAAGGTCGCGGTGTTCGCGTCGTGATCGATGGCGTACTCCACGCCGCGTCCGATCCCCGGCGTCGCGCCGTGATCGTCGAACAGAGTGATGTCGCCGTTCGGGAGCCAGCGTGCATCGTGCTGCAAGTTGAACGCGGTCTCTGGGTCGCTCACGACCTGCAATCTGGGTTCGCCATCCTTGCTGTACGTGCTCCCCCCGATCTTCCAGAGAATCTCGCCCGTCGTCCGATCGACGTAGAAGATCGCATTCGTTTGGCGGGCGGATAAAAGTAAATTGCCGGTCGCGTCGACGTCGATCGAATTGCAGTGAAATACGTCGACCACGGACGCGTTGCCGACTTTGTCCACGGTCGGTCCGGTCGACTCTTGCACCGGGTCGATGTGATCGCTCGCCAGCCAGGACCACACGAGGTTGCCCGATGCGTCGACGTCCTGGATCTGGCAGTCGGCCATCGTCTCGCCGGCGCCGAACGTTTGCAGCCCGGTGAGGTCGATCCCGCTCTCGATCGGATAGGTGAAGAGCAGGTGATCGCCGTTCGGCAACAACCTGAATTCATGCCCATCGGTCGGGGAACCGACCGTCGTTACCGTCGTCGTCTTCATCGAATCGAGCGCATGCAATTCGAACTGACTGGGACTGGCGGTGATGAACGGCCCCGTCCAGTTGCCGAGAAACGAGATCGTGTCCACCGTGAGCGCGTCGACGTTGCCGACGGCCGTTTCGGCGGCGTACCAGACCGGCGTCCCATTCGTGTCGAGCACGAAGGCGTAGTTCGAGCCGTCCGCCAGGTACCACCCGGGCGTGGGGGCGCCGGCGTCCGGGTGCGTGGTGACCGTGATGGGCGGAAAGTCATGGGGCAAGCAGCGGATCCAGTACTGGCCTCGGACGTCGATCTCCTGGCCCTCGACGGCATCGACCGCGGTCGACTGACTGCCGCTCTCGTCGGTGACGGTGAGCCTCAAGGCGTTGTCTCCCGCCGCGCAGCGCACGGTGTAATCGTGGATGGACGGCGAGAAGCTCGGGACGAGGGTCAGGGGCGTCAGAGTGATGCCCAGGACGGCGGCGTCCGGATCGCCGCCGTCGGCGGTCGTACTCGGATGCGGCACGCCGGCGTCGATGTCCTTGGCCGTCGCGTCCGAGTTGGAGCAGCCCGCCTCGAAGGCGGCCACGAAGCCTGCCCACACGCCGATCCACAAAAAAGCACCGATCCGCATGCGACCCGCCCTCTCCCTATGGTTGAACGACAACGCTAGGAGAGAGGGGTACTCGTCTTCGCCGCGATCCGACCAGCGGTTTTCGTCTGCCGACGAGCCGCCCCCCGCAAACGTCGAACGCCGGCCGCCGGAGCACCGAACTCCCGCAGAATCGCCGGTCGAGGCAGGTGGCTTCCCCGTGCGCGCCGTCACCGTGGGGGTTCTAGTAGAAGCAGGTCCAGCCGCTGTTGCCGGGGCCGCTGCCGCTGCACGTGCAGTAGGGAACTTTTCCGTTGTTGCAGCCTGGGAAGGTGACTTTGCAGCCGGCGGGATACGACGCGTCTCCGTCGGTAGCTTGCTGCAGCGCTTCAAAGTTGGGAATGCCGACAGGCGGCTGCGCTCCGCCCTGACAAGACGGCCCACCGTTCACCGGGGCAGGGCATGCGTAGGTCGTTGCATCGGGTTGACCGCAGTCCGCAACGTTCGACAGGCAACAGTAGAGACCGGCCGGAGTGCTGCCGCCGCAGCTTTGGGGACCGGGCACGGCGCATATCACGTCGCCGATCAGGCATTGGCCAGCGGCCTCGCTGCACTCGTCGCTGCTCGAGCCGCCCGCGTCGGGAGCTGCATCCTTGCCGGTCGTGGCCGCGTCGTCAGGGTGCGTTCCCGAATCGACGAGTGGAGTCCCTGCCTCTGCGCCAGGGCCGGAGATCGGTTCAACGGTGGTCGCGCACCACTCCCCCTTGGCGGCCATGCTGAAGAGCGCGATCGGGACGAGTGCAAGCGTCATGTGTCTTTTCATAAGTCCTCCGAGCGGGTGGATTGACCAATCCTCCATGAAGTGTCGAGAGGCTCCCGCGGCGACCCACCATTCGACATCGAGGTCACCAAACGTCGACGTCGAGCGCCACCGACACGGCCCCGACGAGAGGAAGGCCCCACGTAGCCACTTGTAGCGCCGCGAACTGGACGACCATCTCGGGGAGCGCAACGCCGAGCAACCCGCTGACGCCAAGGCGGACCGACGGCGTGCCGAGGCCCCGCGAGCCGCCCATCTCGACGAACGGCAATGCGCTGACCGCGTTGGTGTTCGACGCGACGTACGGCGCGGTCGCGGTCCCGTGCGCGTGGGAGAGAACCGCGGCGGCCCCTCCTCCGAGCGTCCCTCTCCAATTGCCGTCGTTGGAGCTCGGCTGCCAATCGATGGCGGCCCCGCCGAGCCACGTGGAGACGGCGGCTGCTCCTCCCGTGGCGACGATGCTGGGGGCGGTGAGCGGCGCGGCGAGAAGCGCGCGGAGCTGGAGGCTCCGCGAGGGGTGCCATGCGGGCGAGAGCGCGAGGTCGAGAGCGGGCTTCGTTCCCCCCGGACCCAGAAGAAGCACCGGGCCAAGACCCGCCGAGAGACGCGGTGGAGTGGACGCGGGGACAGGGAGAGCCACGTGGGAGAGCGCGTCGTCACGTTGCGCCGCCGTGTCGACCGCGGCGGACGGCGATGGTGCCTCCGGGGCGGACGCGTCCGAAGCGGCGTCGCGAGTGGCAGCGCGGCGCCGGCATCCGCCGCCGGTAGCAAGGTGTCGACCCCCGTTTGCGAAGACGCGGCCCATGGCGCCACGCGCAAGAGCTGGGCGCGGACGATCTCGCTCACTCGTACGGACGTCAGTTCAATCCCCTCGGGCCCCCGGTCATCGATGTCGACGGTGCCCTTCTCGGGCGCGTGGCCGCTTCCCGGGTCCAAGAGCCAGAACGTGACGGTCGTGGCGGTCACGCGGACGACCGCATCCCCCTCCAGGAACGTGTCCGGATCCGTTGTGGGCGATGCATCGACTCGAACCACACACCCGAGTGCGATGAGCTCGGGGACGAGGCGAAGCACGATGGGGTCCGACGAAGCGCCGTAGACCGTGACGTACGGGCGCTGCTCCGCACGCGCGGCGCTTGCGACGAAGGGGCCGGCGAGAGCGCCAACGAAGACGCCGACCAGGAGCGGGATCAAGGCTGCACGGATGCCGACGTGCGCGCCGCGCACGCGACGCTCGTTCATCGAGCCTCGATGCTCCTTGCAACCTTCGCGTGCGGCCCCGTGGGGAAGTTCTCGAGGTACTCCTTCGCCGCGCGTGCAGCGCTTGCGTGGTCGCCGCTCTTCTCGAGCGACTCCATCCGGCGCCCCGATGCTTCGCGCGCAAGCGGTCCGCCTGGCAGCTCAGTCAGGTACTTGTCGAACCAAAGAGCCGCGTCCGCGTACGCCGCATTGTCGTCGAAGGCAATGCGTCCCAGATTGAACGCGGCCGTCGCCGCCCGCGAATCGCCGGGAAACCGTCGCCGCACCTCGAGCAAGATGACGCTGGCGCGATCCGCTCTCCCCGCGAAACGGGCCGCATCGCCGAGCTCCATCACCGCGTCGACGTCCGCAGACGCGCAGACCGAAGAGAGCCCCACCGATTCTGCGAGATCGAGGGCCTCGGCATAACGACCGAGAGAGAGGGCCTCACGCCAGGTCGGCCTCTCGGGCGCAACGACGGCTGCGTTCGGGGACGCCGCTCGCGATGGCGGAGAGGCGGCAAGCGAAGGAGGCGGGGCGACCGTGGGCGGTGCTTCTGTGGGGCGCACGGGGGAAGCTGCGGGGGCAGACGTCAAATCCTCTGCGCTCACGGGCGCGTCATCGTGGCACGTGGCGTGGAACGTTTCGCCTGCCGTCACCACGCGAGGATGCGCGAGATCGCACCCCGAAACGGCCACGCTCCCTTCGAGCAGCGCGATCGTGAACTGACGGTGCGACGGATCCCACTCGACGTCGAACTGCGTCCCCGTGACGCGGACCTCGAACGGCCCCGCTTCGACGCTCCATCGCGTAGTCTCGCGATGCACGATCTCGGCGTGCACCGCCCCGCTCTCGAGCGCGACCCTCCCCCCGGTGTCCGTCACGTCGACCACGCGTGCTCGCGCTGACGGTTCGAGACGAACGAGCGAGCCATCCGAGAAGCGGAGCGGGAGCCGGTCGGAGGTTGCCGCCGCGACCCACTGCCCCGGCACACCGGGTGTTGCCGTCCCCTTCGTGGGGGTCAGTGGTCTCTCGCTCGGACCCACCTGAAAGGTCAGCGAGGCCGCGCGCTCGGTGGGTGCGAAGATGCGTGCGAAGAAGAGAGCGCACGCCGCAGCGGCGACGATCGAAATGGCGCCGACCCACGGGCGCCAATGGGCCGCCCGGTGGGACGCCTTCGATGCGGACGGGCTCGACAGCCACAGGGTCCGCGCTTCGCGTACGGCGCCATCTCCGCCCGGTCCCAGGAGCGCTTCGTCCTGCGCCTCTCTGACGCGCTTTCCGAACGCGTCGAGCCTTTTCAGGTGTCCTGGCATCGCGTGCCTCGTTCCAACCAGTCGTGAAGTGCCGGCTCGCTCCGTGCGAGCGCGACGAAGCGTTTTTCGGCTCGAGCCAATCGGCGCTTGATCGTGTTGAGGGACACGCCGCACGCCGCGGCGACCTCGGCCAGGTCGAGCCCCTCGACGAACCTCAGCGAGAACGCGATGCGGTCGTCGACGCCAAGGCGGTCGAGGACCGCATACGTCCTTCGAAGCGACTCTCGAACCTCTTCATCGGCGGTCATGGCCGGAAGATCCGGCAGATCTTCGCTCGCGAAAAACCGGAGCCAGCGGCTGCGCTTTCGCCGGCGGATGTGCTCACGCGCGGTAAAAACGGCGATGGTGGTGAGCCACCATTTGAGTGCGGCCGGATCCTCGAGGCGATCGATCTGCGCGAGCGCTCGCGCGAAGACCTCGTGAAGAAGGTCGGCGAGGTCGGCGTCATGCCCGAGCAAGCGGGCGAGAACGCGTTGCGCGTGTGAAGCATACCGGTCGAAGAGCTCGGCGCGGGCGGCCGGGTCGCCGCGCGTCAAGGCAGAAACAAGAGCAGCGTCGTCGCCGCGGGCAATGAGGGGCACGCAGACGGAGGGGACCCCGTGGTCACGTGTTCGCGTAAAGGAGACGACAGGCATGGCGTAGCTGACTGGCCGAGATGGAGTGCCCAACGGGGGCCGACGCGACCCAAGAATCGTCCGGTCGCGCACCGAGGGCGGTCGTCTTTCTTGGGTCGCACGGGTGGGCACATGCCGTGCCACCTGCGTTTCTGGCTCCAATCTCGCTTTGCCTGGGTGGCCGGCGCGACCTACCTGTCCGGCAGGGCACACCCTGGCACGCCTCATTCGCCGTCAGCCCCGGTGGCCGACGGACGTAGACCTCGAACGAGCGCAGGAAGTCCAAGCCGCAACCGGCGCGGCCGATGTGCTGCCGACGGCGGCACGAGCATCGAGCCGGAATCCGACGAACGTGCCGGCGCCCACCACGTGGGCGACTACAGCTGCGACGATGAAACGGCCGTCTCGACGCCCGCCAAGCCGACGGCCAAATGCTCCGAATCTCGGCTTCGTCTGCGGGAGCGACGGCACGTGCGCGACCTGCCCCGCGCCGGACGCGGCGTGCGACGAGCCGGGCGTCGGCTCGCGCGTCTCGACGTCACCCTACGACTTTCAAGGCATCGGCCGCACCGACTCCGGCGGTCGCTACTTCTGCGGAGCCACGCCCCCCGGGGCGGCCGACTACTACACTTACTACGATGACCAGACCGGCTTCCTGGCGACGTTCGATCCGTACTTCGACATCGAGCCGACCGCGCCCGTCACCATGTGCGCCTATTTCAATTGCCAGAGCGTGACGTGTCCGGCCGGGACGACGTCGTCGACGTCGTCCGGGCAGCCTGGGTGCTGCCTCTCCGCACAACCGGGTGCGTTCACCGGAATGGCGATCGACTTCTGCGATGGAGGGCGCGTACTCCTCAACGTGACCTCGGCGAGCGCGTGCGCCGGCTATCAGCTCAACTTCCACGACTGATCCCGCAAAAGCCAGCACGTCGCTCGGCGTGCTCCGGCACTACGAATCCGTCCGACTGGGTCACTTCGCCCCGCCGACGCGTGCGGGGTTCGGGCTGGCCGGGATGCGCGGGACAAACTTCGCTAGAGTTCGCCGTGCGGGCGCGCCTGAGTGCGCATCCGCGGAGGACACGATGCAAGGCAAGACCGCCGCTGACCAGATGCTCTGTGCGTTCTCGCTGCTCGGACTCGCTGCGTGTTTCTCCGATTCGAGCACGCCTGGCGACGGCGGGTCCGCGGACGCCAGCACGCCCGTCGACGCCGCGGACGACGCGAGCATCGGCGCGAACACCGACGCGACCACCGGTGCGAGCGGACCCGATGGCACCGCTCCGTCGGACTCCGGGAACCCGGGAAGCGGTCCCGATGCCTCGACCGACGCGAGCGGATCGGTGGACGGCGCCCCGGAAGCATCGGCGGGAGAGGCCGGCGCGGCCTGCGCGGGGGACCTGGGTAAGATCTACATCGCCGACGGTCTCAACAACGATCGCCTCGTCCGCATCGACGACATGTGCGGGACCAACTGGGTCGCCCTTCAGAGCGATCCTGCCGCCGACGTGGCCACCTCGCTTGGCTCGCCCGAGGGCCTGTTCGTCGATGGTGCCGGCAAGATCTACATCGCGGACACGTTCGGCGCCGATCAGATCATTCGGATCGATGACATGACGGGCACCAACTGGACGACGGTAGGCTCCATGGGCAGCGGCGCCCTGGAGTTCAACGCTCCGAAGAACGTGTTCGTCGACAGCGGCGGACATATCTATGTGACTGACTCGTTCAACTACCGGATCGTCCGGATGGACGACATGACCGGCAAGAACTGGACGACCTTCGGAACCCGCGGCACGGGCGTGGACCAGTTCTCATTTCCCACGGGCATCTTCGTCGACGGGGCCGGACGCATTTACGTCACGGACTCCGACATCGCCAACGAGTTCGACCGGGTCGTTCGCATCGACGACATGACGGGCACCAGCTGGACGACCTTCGGCACCAACGGCAGCGGGGTCAATCAGTTCTCGGCGCTCTGGGGCGTCTTCGTCGACCCGGCCGGCCACATCTACCTCACCGATGCGGGGACCAACGCGCGCGTCGTGCGCATGGACGACATGAACGGAACGAACTGGACCACGTACGGCACCTTCGGCCAGGGCGCCGTGGGCGACTTCTATTCGCCCGCGAGCATCTTCGTCGACGCCAACGGTCGCATCTATGTCGTCGACGACGCAAACACATACCAGAACGACAACGGCGTCGTGCGCATGGACGACATGACGGGCAAAAACTGGATCCGGTACGGAAAGGTCGGCGCTGGAGTCGGCGAGTTCTCGCAGGCGACGGGCCTGTGGGTCCACTAGCCGAGCCCACCGGCACAAATCCCATAGTCCCGCGCTTTGGTCTTTCCGCAGGCGACCTGGCTGCCCGCGTCCGGCATGGCGATCGGCGTGCCGACCGAGAACGCCTTGACGTTCCCGGACTGCAGGTCGCCCGCCTCGAAGCTGTGCTGACCCTCGTCGTCCCGGCGTCCGGGCAGCGGGTGTTCACGTAGCAGCTGAGCGGGGAGCCCGGGGGACAGTACGCGGCGTCACCCGACGCGTCGGCCGCGATGGATACGCTGGCGTCGATCGAGACATCCGGACCGGCCGCGGTGGTCAGGCCGCCGCAGCCCGACCCCGCCACGATGGCGACCGCCCCTAAGCGCAACCTGCGTCAGGGCGGCCCGATGCGACAGGCCGCTCGCCACGACAGGTGCCCTCACGGTCGCGAAGTGCGAGGCGTCGAGTGCGCCGGGGCAAGGCTGCAGGGCGCGCGTCGGCACGGGCGTTGCCGCTCGGTTCCCACCCCAAGCCGCGGCGGAAGGCCCAGCACCACGGCCTTCGGGCCCAGACGAGAAACAGGATCGAGAAGAGAGAAGGTGCGTTCATGACCAAGTCGGCGCAGCAGTCTGTCGTCATCACGGGCGCCTCGAGCGGCATCGGTCGTGCCTGTGCCCTCGATTTGGCGAGGCACGGTTTCCGTGTCTTCGCGGGTGTGCGCAAGAGCAAGGATGGGGTGGCCCTCCATCGAGACGGAGGTGAAGCCATCGTCCCAGTCGAGATTGACGTGACCAATGGAGCGACGATCGAAGCGGCCATGCGCTTCGTCGGTAGTCGCGTCGACGGTCGCGGTCTGGACGGACTCGTCAACAACGCGGGGATCGCGAATACCGCGCCGATCGAGTTCGTGAGCAGCAGCGAGCTCCGCCACCAATTCGAGGTCAACGTCTTCGGGCAGGTTGCCGTGACGCAGGCCTTCCTTCCGATGATTCGCGAGGCCGTGGGTCGGATCGTGAACATCGGCTCGGTCGGTAGCCACATCACGATGCCGTTCGGGGGCGCGCTCTGCGCATCCAAGAGCGCGCTCAGCAGCCTCAACGACGCTCTCCGTATCGAGCTCCGCTCGCACGGCATCCACGTCTGTCTCGTCGAGCCGGGCGCGATCTCCACGCCTGGCGTCGACAAGACGCTCGGAGACGTCGAGTCCGTGATCCGCGCTCTGCCCGCAGAAGGCGCGGCGCGCTACGGCGACGAGCTTCGCGCGTTCGCGCGTATCGGCCACGCGCGAGAGTCGAACGGAAGCCCGCCGGACGTAGTGGCTGAGGCGGTACGCCACGCGCTCACCGCCCGGCGTCCGCGCGTCCGGTACGCCGTCGGCAAGCACGCCGCCATGCTGGAGATGCTGGCGCGAGTCGCCCCCGATTCAGTCCTCGATCGGGTGCGTCTGCGCCTGTTCAGCTTTCCGACGGCGTTCGGCGCCAAGGTCGCGAACACCTGAGAGGCGATCGACCTGGCCTAGAGCCCATCCCGGTAGGCCGGTAGTTCCATGTGTTCCATGAAGGTCCATCTGCGACCGATCGTTGCCACGAACTTTTCCATCCGCGCGTGCTCAGGCGAGTTGGCGTGGCATGGGACTGGTAGAGCGTGGGGATGGGTGGCGGATTCCGGACGTGCTTTGGTCGCAGATCGAGCCGTTGATTCCGTCGGGCAAGCCGCATCCGCTGGGATGCCATAACCCGCGGGTGCGCGATCGCGATGCGATGACGGCGATCTTGTTCGTACTGCGCACGGGCTGCCAATGGAATGCGCTGAACGCCACGGGCATCTGCTCCAGCTCCTCGGCGCATCGGCGCTTCGTGGAATGGACCGAGGCCGGTGTGTTCGAGCAGGCTTGGGTGGCGGCTCTGGCCGACTACGACGAGTTTGTCGGAGTAGACTGGCGCTGGTTGTCGATGGACGGGGCGATGACCAAGGCGCCGCTCGGGGGAAAAAAAAACGGGGCCGAATCCGACCGACCGCGCCAAGGGTGGCACCAAGCGCAGCTTGCTGACCGAGGCCAACGGCGTCCCCCTCGCCATCGTCGTCGCCGGGGCGAACCGCAACGACTTCAAGCTGGCGCGTGAGACCCTCGAAAGCATCGTCATCGCACGTCCCAAGCCGACCCGCGACGAGCCCCAGGGGCTCTGCCTCGACAAAGGCTACGACTACGATGAGGTGCGTGAGTTGGCCGACGCCTTTCGCTTCACCGCGCACATCCGACGTCGTGGCGAAGAGGCCCGAGCCGCCAAGAAGACCGGCGGCTTCAAGGCGCGTCGCTGGGTGGTCGAACGCACGCACAGCTGGATGAACCGATTCCGAAGGATCCTCATCCGCTGGGAGAAGCGTCCCGACACCTATCTCGCCATGCTCCATCTCGCTTGCGCCCTCATCACCTGGAAAGCGTGCGGTCTACTGGGATAGGTTCCTAGCCAACAAGTGGAAGCTCATGAGTCACCTGGCTCCTGGATTCATTCTGACCCAGCTGGGTAAATCGGTGGACCGGGGCCATTCCAAACAAGCCCGATAGTGAAATACCTCTGGCGACAGTGCCCATGGGGCAGGGGCACAAGACCTGCTCGGGGAGGACAGCCGATCCGCGGGGCAGGGCTCGACCCGGGCCGCCTGATCACCCGAAAAGGAGGGGACCGTGATTCGACCCAAGAACACACGCCGCGCCTTCGTCATGACGCTCGCGTTGGCGCTCATGTGCTGGTTCGGCAGCGCCAGCGCCCAGCGGACGCAGGCGCAAACCGATCCGCTGCCTTCGTGGAACGAAGGGCCGACGAAGGCGCGCCTCCTGTCCTTCGTGCAGGAGGCGACGACGCGGTCCAATCCCAAATTCGTGGCACCCGAGGACCGCATCGCCACCTTCGACCAGGACGGCACGCTGTGGACCGAGCACCCTCTCTACACGCAGGCGGTCTTCGCCCTGGACCGGTTGAAGCAGGTCGTCTCCGACCATCCCGAGTGGAAGGAGAATGAGCCCTTCACGTCTCTTCTCCGAGGAGACCTCGACGCGATCGGCAAGGTCGCCGAGGAGGACTGGGAGAAGATTGACGGGGCCATTCACGGAAAGACGACCGAGCAGTACCTACGCCTCGTCGGCGAGTGGCTGTCCACGACAAAGGACTCGCGCTTCCACCAGCCGTACACGAAGCTCGTCTACCAGCCCATGCTCGAGCTCATGAGCTATCTCCGCGCCAACGGCTTCAAGACATACATCGTAACCGGCGGCGGCCAGGAGTTCGTTCGTGCATACAGTGACCGGGTCTACGGCGTGCCGCCGGAGCAGGTCGTGGGGTCGAGCCTCAGGACGAAGTACGAGGTTCAGGACGGCACGCCGGTGCTGAAGCGGGAGCCCGAAATCTTCTTCGACGACAACCACGGCGGCAAGGCGGTCGGTATCAACCTCTTCATCGGCAAGCGGCCCTCCGCGGCCTTTGGCAACTCCGACGGCGACCGCGAAATGCTCGAGTACACGACCGCAGGAAGCGGCGCGCGGCTCGGCATGCTCGTCCTGCACGACGACAAGGTGCGCGAGTACTCTTACGGTCCAGCGGCCGGTCTGCCCGAAACCAAGGTGGGCACCTTCCCGCAATCCTTGCTCGACGAGGCGCGCTCGCGCGGCTGGGCCGTCGTCTCCATGAAGAACGACTGGAAGCGCATCTTCTCCTTCGGGCCGTAGGGCTGCAGCGCCCAGCGAGCGGCTCGCCCAAACCGCGTCCTCTCATCGAGTCATCGAGCGAGGTGCTGGGGCCACGCAGTCGAGCGTCGCATAGAGACGTCCCGCACGAGGTCGGGAGCGAATCGACGTGCTTCGACCCGGGGGCAGGCTGGAACGCGAACGCAGCGTCGACGAGCGTCGCCTGCCGCTCCCCACGCGATAGCTGGACTGTGAACTCCGGCTGCTCCCTCATCGTCGTCGCCGCGCGAAGAGCACGGACGCAAACATCGAGACGAGGGCAGCGAGGAACAGGACCCTCATGACGGTGCCCAGCGCATCTCCGGCGAAGCGACCGAACCCGATGACCGCCGCCACGAGCGCGAGCGCGAAGGAAAAGCCGAGCCGACGCTGCATGTCGCGCCTGCCTTTCTCCTGCTGCGCATCGGCAGCAAGCCGCAGGCCAGGTGCTCGGGGCGCTGGCGCTTCGTACCCCGTCCGCTACATCGCGTATTCCTCGTGCCCTGATGCTGCTCGGCGCCGGCCAGACTTTTCTCGAATTCGGCGGACTCGTTCGATACGAGCCTGGATGGCTCGGCCCGTCTGAAGCCGATACGCTGCTGCAAGAGCTGCGGTCGAGCGTCGAGTGGAAGCAGGGGGTGATCACGATGTTCGGGCGCGAGCTGCCTGAACCACGGCTGACCGCCTGGTTCGGCGCAGCCGACTACACCTACTCGGGTCGGACCCTGCGAGCTGCGCCCTGGCCGGACTCGCTCGCGGCGTTGCGCGACCGCGTCGATGGCGCGTCGGGCGCACGCTTCAACGCCGCCCTGCTCAACCTCTATCGCGACGGCTACGACAGCATGGGCCTTCACTCGGACGACGAGCCCGAGCTCGGGCCCAACCCGATCATCGCGAGCGTTTCGCTCGGCGCCGAGCGCCGGTTCGTACTCGTGCCTAAGAAGAAGGCGGCGCGCCATCGGACCCTCGAGGTCACGCTCGGACACGGAAGCCTCGTCGTTATGGCCGGAGCGTGTCAGCACAACTACCGGCACGGCGTTCCCAGGCAGCCCGGCTCCGCCGGCGAGCGGATCAACCTGACGTTTCGGACGGTCTCGGGTCGTGCTGGTGGATGATGGCGGCGCCCCTATCGCCCCGGGGCGATGACGGCGCCCCTATCGCCCCGGAGCGATGACGGCGCCCCTATCGCCCCGGAGCGATGACGGCGCCCCTATCGCCCCGGAGCGTTTTTCCGTTGGATGATCTCGCGCGGCGGCAGTGGTCGCCGGCAACGACGACCTGCGTACCCCGCCGCGACCTCGTCGTTACGGACAGTTCAGCGCGATGCTCGCGCTCGTCCCGATGCTCGACGTACACTGGGCGTTGGTGCTTCCGTTGAACGAGAGCGTGACGTTGCCGCCGTTGAAGGAGCTCACGGTCATGCCCGATTGCGGGCACTTGTTCGCGCACGCCACGTAGTTGGTGATCTGCGTCATCGTCCCGGCGTAGGTGCCCGAGCCGACGCCAGACAGCGTTCCGTTGAGCGTCGCGCACCCGGTGCCCGTCGGCCAGACGAGCGTGTACATGCCCGTGTGCATGATGGTGTTGCCGCCGGGGCCGTTGCCGCCGGTTTGCGAGTTGGCCTTGAGCGTCTTCTGCCCGCTCGCTGTGGCGGTGAGGGTGCCCGATGTCGCCAGGTTCAGCGTTGCGCCATTCGCGCTGATGCCATTGCCGGCGAGCTGGATCTGAACCGAATTGCTCACGATGTTCAGCGTCGCGGTGACCGTGCCGGTGCTTCCCACCAAGCCGAGCGGCCCGGTGCAGTTATTGAGCGTGAACGTGACGACGTTTCCACTGGCGGTCGCTGTCGCGCACCCGTTGGGAAAGTAATGGCTCACGGACGCAGCGACGGCGCTGGCCGCGGCTGCCGATGATGCGCTGACCCCGGCGTCCGCGACTGGAGCGACTGCGCCTCCCGCGTCGACGACCGGAGTGGCTGGGCTTCCGCCGCTTCCGCCGTACGATGGGTCCGGATCGGCGCCCACCGACACGTCCGCGACGGTGTAGAAACCGAGGGGAACCGGATCGAGTGCTCCGTAATACCAAGCCGCCTCGTAATTGGTCGCGGCCACGACCTCCGCGTTCGTCACTGCGACATTGTCCGGACCGCACGCGACGACCGGCGAGCTCGTCGTGCTCGTGCAAGCCACGAGCGCGACGCTCCCGAGCACCGGCGCCAACAGCAGAGATGCCTTCTTCATGAGTGTCCCCCTTTTCGGCACCGCGTCAGTGCAAGGCGAGTGCCCCGAGCGAAGGCGCCTCAGTGCTTCAGGTACGTGCGCGGTATCGTTATCGAGGGCAGGCAGGCGGGGATTGGCTGCGCGCTTCGTACCACGGAGCGGCGTCCGCGCACGTCGGCGTCGGAGCGTCCTCGGTCGCCATCGCGGCCATGACGTTGCCGGGCGCGTTGTGATCCAGTTGCATCGCATGCCCGATCTCGTGAGCGACGATGCGCTGAAAGTCCGCAGGGTAGCTCTCCTCGACCGTCGCCACGTCGATGAAGGTCTCACCGCCGTCGACGACGTGACCCCATGTCCTCTCGCGAAGCGTCAGGCCCACGCCGGTGCCGTCAGGCTGCGATTGATTCGCCGCGATGGTCGCGCTGTCGGATGCGTGGACGCAGATCGTCCCTCCGTGAATGCCCGAGCAAGGCTCGATCTCTGCAACGAAGTGGACCGGGACTGCGGCCTCCCAGGAGCCGAGCGCCGCCACGATCGTCGCCTGCTCGTCCTGGGTGAAACGAGGGTCGACTTGCACGACGTACGAGTCTCCGAGCCCGCCGCACCCTTGGAGGAGGAGCGCGACCCCGAACGCGAGGGCGCTCGTCTGCCGCCAGGTGCGGTCGGCTTCCCCGATGGGATCGACGCGCGTCGGTTCGGTCGACAAGCGCGACCGACGTCGGGACAACATCTCCTCGTGTCCCAAAATCTGTCTTCCAGATCAAGGACGACCTGTGCAGACAGGTGGGATGAGAAGAGAGGCCACACCGAAAGCGCGGCACCTCGGGATGAAGGCGTGTGTGCGCGGCCGTTCCTCAATACGTCGCGCGACGCACCGAGCGGCGCGCGACGCCTGCGTAGCTCACGGGTGTCGCCGGCCGGCCGACGATCGCGTACGCGTCGACGGCTACCAGGGCAAGCCCGACCAGCGCCAGCAGATGCTCACCAGTCGATGTCCTCTCCGGCGAAGGCGAGGTGGTTTGCCGCCACTCCATCGATGGTCTCGCGGCCGATGAGCTGGCCAGTTACCTGTTCGGTGAGGATCTCGTAGGGATGGCTGAACAGGAGGTCGGCGCCGGGGGCCTCGATCTGGAATTGCTTGCGGGCCGCATCGATCATCGCGTCGAGCGTGGGCGGTGCGGTTGTCGAGCTGGATCTGAACCGCGTCGCAAGGCTCAATCAGAGCCGCAGGATGCAGAGAGGCAGCTATGACTGCAGCATTGGTCGTTAGCGCTGCAGTTGGCGCCGATGGGCGCGCAGGGCTGCGGGTTTGTGGCCCCTTTTTGCGACTGTGCAGACCCGCAGCAGACAAGGACCCCTAACGCAAAGAAGAGGGCGCGGTTCGCCGGAGCGTCGTCACGACGGATTGCATGAGTTGAGACTCCCTGGTTAGCGGTTAGCGCGATCGCGAGCATTGCGACGGAAGGGTGCGATCCGGTTTGCAGATTGCTCGCCAACGGGCCGCCGTTCGGGGCCGCCAGGCCGTTGCGTTCGCGGTCCTGGGCTCGCCGACCTCGTCGACGCGCAGCGCCCCGCCTTCTTTGGCATGACGTTGATGGCCTTCATCGGAGCGCTCTCATGCGTGCGGGCGCCGTGCGACAGCGCCACGAGCCACCCGTCTCTCGTCTCGTCCTTCTCCCCGCGTCCCGTCGCATTGAACTTTTGACGAAAAAGCGTGTCGTCGTTGCAAAATCTAGCGGGCACATCACGTGACAAGGAACGACGAGCGACTTACTCGGCAGCAGTGGTGGAGGGCTTCGGTTGAGCTGCCAATCTCTGTTCGCGCCGAGCTCGCCACTGTCGCCGAGCTCGCCGTTCGCCGCATCGATCGCGCGCCTGTTCGAGATCACGCTCGTCGTCTGCGCCGTCATCGGCTTCGGCGTTGCCGCGGCCATCGCGTACTCGCTCTTCGCGTTCCGTGCGCGCCCCGGCGGCGGCGAACCGCCCCAGGTCAACGGCAACCGCAAACTCGAGATCCTCTGGACCGCCGTCCCGATCGCGATCGTCGCCGGCCTCTTCGTCATGACCCTCGAGACGATGGCCAAGTCCGACCCACCGGCCGATCGGCGGCCCGACCTCGTCGTCGTCGGGCACCAGTGGTGGTGGGAGGCGCGCTACGCGTCGGGCGTCGTCATCGCCAACGAGATCCACGTCCCGACCGGCAAGCCGCTGCTCGTCAGGCTCGAGTCCGCCGATGTCATCCACGACTTCTGGGTGCCCCAGCTCGCGCGCAAGATGGACGCGGTCCCCGGACACGCGAACTTCTTCTGGATGAGCGCCGACGAGCCCGGGGAGTACGGCGGGGCGTGTGCCGAATACTGCGGCACGCAGCACGCGTGGATGCGTCTGCTCGTCGTCGCGGAGGGGCCGGCTGCGTTCGACGCATGGCAGGCCGCAGAGCTCGCGCCCGCGCGCGCTCCGATCTCCGCCGGCGCCGCGCGCGGGGAGCGCGTCTTCCACGACGAGGCGTGCGGCAATTGCCATGCGATCACGGGACGTGGCTTCGATGGCCACGTGGCGCCCGACCTCACGCACCTCGCGACGCGCAGCACCCTCGGCGCCGGCGCGGCGAACGACTCGCCCGGAGAGCTGACCGCGTGGCTGCGTGACCCGCAGTCCATCAAGCCGGGCTCCCACATGCCGGATTTCAACCTGACTGACGCTAAGGTCAGCGATCTCGCCGCGTACCTCGAGGAGCTTCGATGACGGCGCCGTCGATCCCGCTGTCCGCGGAGGAGCGCGCCATCGATGTGCGCTGGTTCGACTGGGTCGGCACCGTCGATCACAAGCGCATCGGCGTCCTCTACATCTGGACCGCGCTCTTCTTCTTCCTGATCGGCGGCTGCGAGGCGCTCCTCGTGCGCTTGCAGCTCGCGGTGCCGCGCGCACACTTGCTCTCGCCCGAGGCTTACAACCAGATCTTCACGATGCACGGCACGACGATGATCTTCCTCGTCGTGATGCCCGTGCTCACCGGCTTCGCCAACTACGTCGTGCCGCTCATGATCGGCGCGCGTGACATGGCCTTCCCGCGCCTGAACGCAATGGGCTACTGGCTCTTCCCGCTGGGCGGCTTCCTCTTGCACTTCAGCTGGCTCGCGGGTGGAGCGCCGAACGTGGGGTGGTTCAGCTACGCTCCGCTCAGCGAGACGCCGTTCACGGGCATCGCTCACGGCGCCGATTATTGGGCGATTTCGCTCGTCGTGCTGGGCATCAGCACGGTGGCGACCGCGATCAACCTCATCGCGACGATCTTCGCCCTGCGAGCGCCGGGCATGACGATGCGTCGCGTGCCGCTCCTCGTCTGGATGGTGCTGGTCAATTCATTCTTGACGGTGCTTGCGCTGCCCGCGCTCACAGCCTCGTGCGCCCTGCTTCTCGTGGACCGCCTCTTCAGCGCGCACCTGTTCCTGCCGTCGGCCGGTGGCTCGGCCATCATGTGGCAGCACTACTTCTGGAGCTTCGGTCACCCCGAGGTCTACATCATGGTGCTCCCGGCCTTCGGGATGATCTCGGAGGTCGTGCCCGTCTTCGCGCGCAAGCCAATCTTCGGTTACGCGTTCGTCGCTGGGTCGACGGTCGCGATCGCCGTCCTCTCCTTCGGCGTCTGGGCGCACCACATGTTCGCGGTGGGCCTGGGGCGCGTGGCCGACGCTGCCTTCGCAGCGTCGAGCCTGCTCATCGCCGTTCCGACGGGCGTCAAGATCTTCAGCTGGGTCGCGACGATGTGGGGCGGCGCCATCCGCCTGACGACGGCGATGCTCTTTGCCGTCGCGTTCCTCGTGCAGTTCGTCATCGGAGGCCTGAGCGGCGTCACCTTCGCCGTCGTCCCGATCGACTGGCAGATGACCGACACGTACTACGTCGTCGCGCACTTCCACTATGTCCTCTTCGGCGGGACGGCGTTCGCCGTGATGGCGGCCGTCTACTACTGGTTCCCGAAGATGACCGGCCGCCTGCTCGACGAGCGGATGGGGCGCGCGCACTTCTGGATGATGGTCCTTGGCTTCAATCTGACCTTCTTCGTGCAGCATTTCCTGGGCCTGCTGGGGATGCCGCGTCGCGTGTACACGTACCCCGACCTTCCCCATTGGGGCGCGCTCAACATGGGTTCGACGGTCGGCGCGTTCGTTCTCGGCGCGTCGGCGCTCGTGCTTCTGGCCAATGTCGCGCGTTCACTGCGCGTCGGGTCCCTCGCCGGCGATAACCCCTGGAACGCGTGGACGCTCGAGTGGGCCGCCACCTCGCCGCCGCCGCCCGACAACTTCGATGCCCTCCCACCCGTCAACAGCCGGCGCCCGCTCTGGGACCTCGCGCACCCGGAAGCGCCTGACGCGCACGACGGACCCGACGAGCCGCTCGCCACCACGCGGCCCCAAGCCGCGAAGGTGGCCGTCCTTTCATTTATTGCCTCCGAGACTGCGTTCTTCGTGCTCCTCATCATCGCGTACGTCTTTTACACGGCGACATCCAGGGGCGGGCCCTCTCCCGACGCGTCGCTCAATCGAATGCGCACCGGCGGGTTCACCGTCCTGCTCCTCGCGAGCAGCGTCACGTTCTGGCGCGCCGAGCGCAGCCACGACGCGGGGCGGCGCGGAGGGAGCATCGGCTGGCTCGCGGCGACGATCGGGCTGGGGGTCGCGTTCCTCCTCGGCCAGGCCGCCGAGTACGGGCAGATGTTCCGGAGCGGCGTCACGGTCGGGACCAACTTGTTCGCGACGACGTTCTTCACGCTCACCGGCTTCCACGGGCTCCACGTCTTCGCGGGTCTCGTCGCGCTGACAATCATGTTCGCCCTCGCCCTCCGAGGCGGCATGACCGGAGGCCCGGCCAGGGGGCTTCGCGCGGTGGGCTACTACTGGCACTTCGTCGATGCGGTCTGGGTCGTCGTCTTCACCGTCGTCTACCTGCGAGGAGTGCTGTGACCACGCGCGACCTGCTCCTTCATGCCTGGACCTGGCGGCCCCTCGTTGCGGCGGCTCTCGCGGCGGCGTTCGCTTTCCACTTTGCGCGACTAGGCCTTTCGCGTCCGTGGCGCACGCTCGCGCTCGTCGCTGCGGGAGCGGCGGTGGTGCTCGCCCTGGCGTCGCCCATCGACGCGCTCGCGCGCGGGACGCTCTTCAGCGCTCACATGCTGCAGCACATGCTGCTTGCGCTCGCCCTTCCCCCGCTCGTGCTCCTCGCGTTCCCGGCGATGGAGAACTCGACGCAAGCCGTGCCCGCGCCTCGGCGTGCACCGCCCATCGCGACCTGGGCAATGGGCGTCGGCGCCATGTGGATCTGGCACGCGCCGACGCTGTGCAATGCGGCTGCCACGAGCGACGCGGTCCGCGCGCTGCAGAACGTCTCGCTTCCGGCGATGGGCCTGGCATTCTGGTGGCCGATCCTCGGGCCGCGCGTCGACCAGCGCCTGCCGGAGATGACGGCCGTCGCGTATCTGTTCACGGCCTGCGCGGCCTGCACGATCCTGGGGGTCGCGATCACGTTTTCCCCCGCCCGTGTGTGCTCGGCGTACGGGCACGCGTCCGATCCGCTCGGCGCTCTGCCCCTCGTGTGGGCATGGGGCTTGACGCCCACGGTCGACCAGCAGCTGGGAGGTCTCTTGATGTGGGTTCCCGGTTGTACTGCATACGCGGGCGCCATTCTCGCGATCGTCGCGCGATTCTATGGCGCGCCGCACGTCAAGATGAAGGGGGCGGCGTGAGCGAAGGGCGCCGCGCCGCACGGCCCGTTCCGAGCGGGTGGACCCCTTGCCCGCCGACGCATGCGCCGCTGCCTACCGCCTGGCCGGCGCTCTTCGCGTTCGGCGTGACGCTCTTCGCATGGGGCCTCGTCAGCTCGTTCGTGGTGAGCCTCATCGGTGGCGCCCTGCTCTTTTATTCACTCTTCCACTGGATCGGAGAGATTGCCCGTGACGCAAAGTAAGGAAGATCCCGCGATCGAGTCTGACGGCGCCGCGGCCGTGTCACCCGAGCGGCGTCGCTTTCTCGCTCGCGTCTGCGTCGGGCTCGGCGCCGGGTGCGGTGCGCTTGCCGTGCCGCTGGTCGGTTTCACCCTCGGACCCTTGCTCCAGAAGGTGCCCGTCGTCTGGCGCGTGGTGGGCAAGGTCGCCGACTTCAAGCTCGGCGAGACCACGAACGTGAGCCTCATCGACGCCTCGCCGCTGCCCTGGGCGGGGATCACCGCCAAGAGCGCGGCGTGGCTGCGGCGTACGGGGGACCGCGAGTTCATCGCCTTCTCCGTAAATTGCGCGCATCTCGGCTGCCCGGTGCGCTGGATGCCCGGTGCGCGCCTCTTCCTGTGCCCGTGCCACGGCGGCGTCTACTACGAGGACGGCACCGTCGCGGCAGGTCCACCCCCGCACGGCCTCTGGCAGTATCCGGCGCGCGTCGAGGGAGACGACGTGCTGGTGCGCGCCGATCCCGTTCCGATCGGGTGAAGAATGAGGCGCGCCTTCCCCGGCAAGATCGGTCGATGGCTCGACGACCGACTCGGCGTCTCGAAGACGCTCGGGCCGATCATGAAGCACCACGTCCCGGCGGACGCGAAGTGGTGGTACGTCTTCGGCACCGCGACGCTCGCTGCGTTCATCGTGCAGGTGCTGAGCGGCGTGACGCTCGCGTTCTCGTACGTGCCGTCGGCGTCCCAGGCGTACGACACCCTCCAGTTCATCACGAACGACGCGACGTTCGGCCGCTTCCTGCGCGGCCTGCACTACTTCGGCGCGTCGGCGATGGTGCTCATGGTCGGCGTGCACATGGCCCAGACGTTCCTCTTCGGCGCGTACAAGTACCCGCGCGAGATGAACTGGATGACGGGCGTGCTTTTGCTCCTGTTCACCATCCTGATGGGATTCACCGGGCAGCTTCTGCGCTGGGATCAGACCGCCGTGTGGTCGGTCGTCATCGCCGCGGAGCAGGCTGGGCGTGTGCCTTTCTTGGGTCACGCGCTCGCGCATTTCGTCTTCGGGGGCGACACCGTGGGCGGGGCGACGCTCAGCCGATTCTTCGCCATTCACGTCTTTCTGGTGCCGGCATGCATCTTCCTCTTCGTCGGCATTCACCTCTTTCTCGTCTTGCACAACGGTATCTCGGAGCCGCCGGTTCCCGGCGTGATCGTCGATCCAGCGACGTACCGCCCGGCGTACGAGGCGCGCATGAAGAAGTCCGGCCGCCCGTTCTGGCCGGACGCCATGTGGCGCGACGTCGTCTTCTCCGTCGCCGTGATCGCCGTCATCGCATGCCTCGCGGCGATCGTCGGGCCCCCGAAGCTCGGCAAGCCTCCCGACCCGGCGACCATCGACGCCTACCCGCAGCCCGACTGGTACCTGCTCTGGTACTACGCCGTCTTCGCGCTGATGCCGCCGAAGATCGAGAACTACGTCATCATCGGAGCTCCCCTCGTCGCCGGCGCCATTCTCTTCGCGGTTCCCCTCATCTCGAACCGTGGCGAGCGCAGCGCGCGCAGGCGCCCCTGGGCCGTCGCCGCCGTTGTCTTCAGCGTGATGATGGTGGGCTCCCTCTGGCTCGAGGGCGCCCGAGCGCCCTGGTCACCGAACTTCGCTGTCGAGCCCCTCTCCGCGGACGTCGTCGGCGCAACCACGGGCCCGGTGGCAGCGGGCGCACGCGACTTTTACGACAAGGGCTGCATCAACTGCCACCTCATCGACGGCCACGGCGGCAGGCGCGGACCGGACCTCTCGCACATCGGCAGCTTGCTCACGCCCGACGACGTCACGATACGGATCATCAACGGCGGCACGAACATGCCGAAGTATGCCGGCAACGTGTCCCCCGAGGAGCTCGCGGACCTCGTGGCCTTCCTGCGGTCTCGCAAGACGCCGGGAGCGCCGCCGGACGAAAGCGATGCGGGGCCCCCGCTGTCGCAGCCGTAGTGAATGTCGGAGCGCACCTTCCACCGACCGGATGACTCAGAAGCAGCCCTGCACTGCGTTGCACTTCAACGTCGCCACGCTGTCGCAGGTGGACGTCCAGTCCGTGTTGCAGCAATCGGTCTGGCCCCACTGGCCCGCGTCCGTTCCGCACACGCAGTCGCGCACGTTGGGCTGGCAGTACTTCTGCTGGACGATGAGGACGCAATCGAGGTTCCACGCCGTCGTGCAGCAGCTCTGAACCTTCTCGCAGACGCACACCTCCAGATCGGGGTCGCTGCAGCCTGGCGTGTCTTGCTCGGAGCAGCAGCTGCCGACGTCCCGGATCCCCGAGTCGCCGTCCGTCCCTCCGCCGTCCGCCCCTCCGCCGTCGAACGAAACCACGCCGCCGTCGGGGCTCGTCATCGCACTTTGTCCGGGCGGCGAGCCGTCCGGCGGTGGGTGGGCGCCGTCGCCCATCGCCGTCCCGGAGTCGCTTGCCCCGGTCGCGATGGTTGCATCGCCGAGGGTGGAGCCGCCGTCGCCGCGGTTCGAGGGGCCCAGAGGAGCGTCCCCACCGGTGCCGCTGCTACAGCCCGCGACGGACCCTGCCCACAGGAGGATGAACCAGGCGCCATGCACGTGGACCGAGCGGTTTCGATGCATGGGCGCCGCGGGAGGGTTCAGTTGGTGCAAGTGAGGAGCTGGAGATCGCACGTCAGGAAGTTGAGCGGATTCGCCGCCAGACAGGCCGTCCACTTCTGCTCGCAGGTCATCGCAGGCGGAGCGCCCGTCGTGCCCACTGCGCTCGCCGCGCACGACGTGAGGGTCGTCGTGCACTCGGTCACAGCGTTGATGGAAGACGCGTTGAGCACGCAGCTGGCCGCCGTCTCTGCGCACTGAACGACCGCGGTAACCGAGACGTCCGGCAACGTGACCCCGAGACCGCTTGCCACACACGTGGCACCCGTCTCCGAGCACTGCGTCACGCCCGCGGGCGTCGTGGCGGCGGCGATGCAGCTGTTCAGCGTCGTCTGGCAGGAGCTGACCGCTCCGATGGCCTGGCCGACCTGCGCAGGGACCACCGTCTGGACCTGGGTCACCGCGCAGGATTCCAGGTTGTTCGCGCAGGTCGTGAGGTCGGTGACCTCCTCGGCGGCGTTGATGCACTTCACGCTGTCGTCGACGCAGGTAGCGGTGCCCGTGACGATGCTCGGCAGCTGCACCTGGACGATGGAGGCCACGCACTCGGCCTCGGTCGTCGCGCATGCGACGGCCCCGGCCGCGGTGGTCGCGGCGTTGGTGCACTCGAGGTCGGCACTGGTGCAGGCGGCCGCGTCGGAGATGGCCTGATTGACCTGTGCGGGCAGACCGTTGCTCGCCGTGGCGGCGCACTTCGTGTACTGCGCCGGGCACGTGAACCACCCGAAGAGAGGATTGCTGGCCAAGCACGAGTCGCGCTGACTGGCGCATTGCGTCAGCGTCAGCGACTGGGCCGACGCGCTCGTCCGCTCCGACAAGCCTTGACCGTCCACATTGCCGGCGCAGCCGATGAGCAGGGACGTTCCGGCGAAAACGACTGCACGATGGATCTTCATGACGAGCCTCCAGGCATGAACGCGAAACTATGGACCAGGGCGACCGGAACCGGCGACCGGCTCCCGATGGACTCACGTCAGGGTTTTCCCCGAAACTCCACTTGGGTCGACTCGTGGCCTCCCGTCACGAAATCGCCAGCAAGCGATCGGATGCGCACCCTGCGCAAGTGCCCCTCGCAACGACTCCCGTCAACGACTCGGGCCACGCGAGGTATATCGAAATACGATGCGCTTTGAAGTCGTTTCTCTCGAAAAACAGCATAGAGCCGCGGCGACGAACCATCGTCGCGTCTCCGAGGCGCGACGAGGCCTACCCTCTGGCCACCGATCGCAAGTCATCGTCCTTCACGGAACGGTTTGGCCGACAAGAGTACCCTTTGGCCGATTCGGACAGCGGCGCGCGGGGTAGAAGGACCGCAGACGTCTTCCTGACGACGCGAGCCGCCGCGAGCGGCCCAATCGCAGTCTGCCGGGCGACGACAGCCTTCTCCGGTGCGCGAAGGCTCGACACTCAACCCCGATCACGGTCGCTTGGACCTGCGAAGGCCAGCGGCAAAGGTAAGCGCCATGCGAATCATTGGTTTCGTTTGCCTCCTGCTGGCGGGTTGCGGACAAGGACAATCCACACAAGGGACTGCTTCGGTTGGACTCGGCCCAAAGACCGTCTCCTCGCTCGCCGACGAGAGTTGTCCGGGGTTTACGCTCGTCGGCCTTCAGTACAGCCCTGGCGGGAACGTCTTGCCGCATACGTGCAAGCCGTTCGACGCCGTGACGAACAATCCGTACGCCGTGCGCTGCGTCGACGCGATGCCCACCTACAAGACGCCGTACCCCGGCGACGAGTTCTGCATCTTGCCGCCGCCGCCCGACCAGGGGATCCAGGTCGGCGTGCACCCGCAGGGCGATGCGTATTGGGCGAAGATGTACGCGCACGACTACTCCGATTATGCAAACGACGCGATCACCAAACCTTACGAGCTCGCCGCCGATTCCGAGGTCGTCCAGAACTTCGACACGACGGCGTCCAACCCGGCGGCTCATGACTACTTCCGTCTCGACTCGCGCATGCGCGATGGCTCCCATCACCTCGTGTCCTGGTTCAATTCGACGCCGGTTCCCGACGGCTGGGAGCCCGTGACGGGGAACGAGCAGTCGGGCATCGGCACGGAGCCGACGTTCTACAACGTGCAGAACACGCATTCGGACCGGCCGAGTGCACTGGATCTCGCCCCGGAGGACAACGGGCTCGGGGCCAGCTTTGGTGCCCGCGCGTCCGTGGGCTTTCAGCTGCACCACATCAATGCGGGGCTTGTGCCCATCTTGCGCGAGGTGTGGATCAACATCTGGTGGGTGCCCGACGCAGAGACCGTCGTCCCCGTAGTCGCGGACGCGGTGAGCGCACCGATCGACTATCCACCCAACGAGGTGCTGGACAATACGTCGACCGCCGTCGCCATGGGCGACACGCGGATCGTCTCGGTCTTCGGTCACCGTCACGCGTGGACGCCGCGCTTCAGCGCGCAGATCGTCCGCGCCAATGGAGACGCCGTAGAGCTGTACGACTCATTCAACTGGCTCGAGATGCCCACCTTTCAACTGGACAGCGTCACGACCAACCCCGCGGCGAACGTCGCGGCGCAGACGGATGGAGCGATGTCGGGTCTGACCATTTTGCATAAAGGAGACGAGGTGCAGTTCACTTGCCACGTCGACACCACGGCGGCAGAGGCCAGGAAGCTGGGGGTTCCCGTACCCACGGCCGATCTCCACTTCGCCAACGAGGCCCTCGGCGCCGAGATGTGTGTCCTCTATCTCGAGACGACGGGCCCCCAGCTCTCGCAGAAGTAGGCAGTAGAGTGATGGACCACTCACGCATCATGCGCCGAAGCGTCCTGCGAGCGGCCGCGATCCTGGCGACGCCGCTCGCGGTCGCGGTCGCGTGCAGCAACACTTCGAACGGCGCCGCGGTCGAGAGCGGCGACGCGGCGGTCGCGGACAGCGCCGAAGATGGGCGCGATGGGTCGATCGGCGCCATCAAGGAGCTGAACGCGGAGGCGGCGGTGACGAACGGCGTCATGTGCGGCGGCATGACGTGCATTCCGCCCACGGGCGGAATGATCCCCCTGGGGGCCTGCTGCCTTCCGAACGACCGATGCGGGGCTTCCATTGGCGCCGTGCTGACCGGCGTCGGAGACGGCGGGAGCTCCTGCATCGACACGGCCGCCGGCAGCCCGGATCCGTCCTGTCCTGCGCAGTCGATCATGGGAATGTCGTTGCTCGCATGCTGCTCGGCGGGCGGTGTCTGCGGAGTGAACCTTTCCGTGCTGGGTCTCGGATGCAATTCGCTGTCCGTGCTGGGCGCGCTCGTGCCAGGCGCCGAGGGGCCTCCGCAGCCTTGTGGAGACGCCGCCGGAGGTCCGGTCCCCGACGCGGCGGCAGAATAGGCCATCGCTCGCGATCCGACGCGTCTACCGATGGCGTCGACGCAGATGCTGCCGGTGTCGCCGTCAATCGGACGAGGGGGCGAGCTCCGTTCGGTGGTCGCTGCCTAGGATGAGGGGCCGCTCTTGTGGGGGCTCGGGCGAGCTTCGTTCACCAGAGCTTCGAGGCGGCGGGTCGCTACGCCCGTGCCGTCTTCGCTCGCCATCGCGTCCGCCATCGCCGAGGCGCCGCGCTGAATCGGCTCGGACTGAAGCGCCTCTCGGATGCGCACCAATCCTGGGGGAATGAGGCACCTCGCGCCTTGCGCAGCGGACGTTCACGCGCTGGACTCAGCGAGATGGAACCGCTTCGTGAGCTGAGCAACTTGATCGCGCGCCACGCGGCGCCGGCCCCGCGCGGAACGTGGAGCAGCGATTCTTCTCGGGCTCATGTTCGGCACTGCGAGCTACATCCCGGAGCCGACCCACCACGTCTACCTGCCAATGGTCCGACGGGTCGCCGACCAAACCGAAGCGTGCTTCACGGCCGGCGCACTGGACCGTCCTCAGACGTACGAAGCTACGGGGCTCCGCCGTCCGCACCGCGGGGGCCGATCTGGCAATAGCTCGGATACACGGAGGGGATCGGCGGGTAGGGCTCGGGCTTGGTCTTGAAGGGGTGGTCCTCGAAGAATCGCCAGATGCCCGGACTGATCTGCGGCGGGCCGCTGACGTGTCCGCCGCCCGTGTTGCAGTCCATCGAGAAGCCATGCCTGCTCGCGATGTCGGCCTCCCACGCGGCGCTCGCGACCGCGAAGTCGATGACGACCACGTCCATGCCTTCGGCGCCGTGAATGGCCATCCCGGGGACGATGTTGCTCGTATCTTGAGGCGGTGGATTGAGATTGAAGCCTCCGGCGCCCGTCATTCCGCCGGAGAGAGAGGCCGCCGCGGCGATGTACCCCGAGCGCGCGTACGCCATCCACGTGGTCTGAAGTCCGCCTGCGCTCGCGCCCGTCGTGTAAATGCGGCAAGGGTCCACGCGGTGTTGCTGGATCCCGCACGCGACGATCTGGTCGGCCATGGCGAAATCGCCGGTGTACCAGACGGCGTCGCCCGTGTCGGTGCCCTGGCTCGTGGAACCGTTGAACGAGGCGACCACGCCGCCCGCCGCCGTTACAGCGTCGATCTGTGCCTGGCCAAACGTGTACGTCGCCTCGGACGACGAGCCACCGGTCCCGTGCCAGTAGAAGACGAGCGGGCCGGGCTGGCTCCCCGTGCCGGCCCAGATCTGCACTTGCTGGCTCGAAACGGTGACGGTTCCCGTCGCGAGGGTCGGGCACGTTCCGCTCACGGCGGGGAGATACTGGCTCGCCGGGGGCGTGGTGCACTTGCCGCTTTCGACCGACGATCCGCCCGCGCTCGCGTCGGTGCCGTTCGAGCCGGGAGACTCCGGCGGCTTCGGCACCTCCGAGCCGCCTCCGGAGCTCTCGCTGTTGGATCCGCCGCTCGATCCGGATGACGAGCCGGGTGCGCCGCCGTCGGAGCCAGCGCTGTCGCCGCCGCTCGAGACTGCGCCCGACCCTCCGCTGCCGCTGGAGCCTCCTGGTCCACCGAAACCGGTTTGACTCCCGGTAGTCTTACCGGAGCAAGCCGCGACGAATCCAAGTCCCGCGATGGCAAGCGATCGCCACATGGTGTCTCCCTCCGCGACGTTGCCCGTCGAACGCCTTCCGTGCGGGGGAGTGGAGCGCTCTCACCGCACTCGCGCAACGACGCCGAGCGATTAACTTCAGCTGCTTTGTCGGCAACGCAAATTTGCGCTGGAGAGACGCGAGGAATGGCTTTGGGCGCGCCCTTTCGCCACGGTCGCAGGGGCGGGCTGAAGTGGGGACTGGGCAAGTGGATAAGTGGACCAGCGAGCCGCGCCGGCGCAACGTCCGACGGTGCCGCGCCATCGCAAGTGCATGACGGCATCGCGGCCCGGCTCTGGGAGGTCACTGCCCGGCTGACGGGGATCCCCGGCGGGGCCGTTCAACCGGCCTGACGGAGAATTGTCCGGCGCGTCGGCATGCGTCTCGCGTTTGGCGCGTTACTCTGGCAGAGATGACTTCCCGGGGAATCGCCTGCGCCTGCGTCGTCGCCGCGTCGCTAGGTCATGCAGGCGCGGCGCACGCGGATCTCCCCCGCCCGGGCATCTATCTCGCTTCCGGTGCGGCAGAACCGCCGGATGCGGGAGCTACGCCGGCGAGGCCGTTCTTTCCCGCGGCACAGCGCATCGACCGGCTGGTCCTGGCGGTGAACTCGAACGACAAGGCGGTGAAACTCCTGGTGGCTCGCCGGGGACCGGCCATGCCGGGGGAGCCGGATCTCGGGTCGAGTAGCTCGCAGATCGGCGGGGATCCGCCCTGCAAGGCGTACGGCGCGGAATACGAGACGACCGCGGACGCCACCATCTGGGCCGGGCTCTTCCGCGGCGCCGGGTTCTGCGACGTGCAGCTCGACCTCGCCCCCGCGAGCGTTTCGCTGAAGGACAGCTCGAACGCGATCAGCCGCTTCGACCTCTCCGAGGCGCGCCCCTATGTCGATATCGTGCCGGTGCCACGCCAGGCGTTCTTCTACAACGCGCCCGACGTGTCGAAGAGAGGCGCGGCCTACGTGGTCGCCGACGACCAGGTGGCCGTCTTGCAAGAGACCGAGGATTGGCTCCTCGTCGACTACTTCGGCCCCCGAAACGACACGCGGGGCTGGCTACGCCGCGAAGACTTCGTCCGCGGTCCGTGGGTCGCCCAGAGACAAGCAGCGCCCCGCTACGCCTTCGCGGCCGCCTGCACGGTCGTCGCGGGGGGGGGCATCGATGCGGACGCGATCGAGATCAAGGAGCGCGCGACCGGCCGGCGATCGCAGATCCTCTACGACCTCGGGGTGTATCTAGGCAGCGCCTGCGAAGACGTCGTCAGCGTCGTCGACGCCAACTTCGATGGATATCCGGATTTCTCGCTCCGGGCGATCGAGGGCAACGCGAACTACATGGATACCTTCTACCTGTACAATCCCGTCACCCGACAGTTCGAATTCAGCAACGAACTGTCGCAGCTCGACTGTCCCGAGGTTGACCCAGCCAAGAAGGAAATCCGCGCCGGAGGGCGCAACGGCGCCATGGAGCACCAGACCGATCGTTACCGCTTCGTGAACGGGCGGCTGACGCTCCTCGAGAGCGTGAACGAGAAGTGCGGCATCGACCCCCAGGATCCCGGACAATGCCTCGTGACCACGCGGCGACTCGTGCGCGGCGCCTACGTCGAGACGCAAGTGAAAAAGCGCGAGCCTTTCTGAAGGGAGAGACGTCGGGGACGGCTCCCGCGAAACGTCGAGGCCGCGAATCATCACCTCGTGAGCCGCGCGGCTCAAGCCGTCCAGCCATGACAATGTAAGGCTACGTCGGGGAGTGTCGATCGTTGCCCGTGACCCCGCTCCGGGATCGGCGCGCGTCTCGGGAGGGCGCAGGCGCATCGAGTAGCTTTTCGAGTATCCTTTAAGGTGAGCTGACGGCTGTGCGTGCCGGCAGCCATCTGGATGCCGAGGTCCCGAATGCTGCGTGCTGGCCGATCCTTCCTTGTGTCGTTTGCCCTTGGAGCCTCGATAGTCGTCGTGGCCTCGGGCGGTTGCGGAAGCAAACCCGAGGGCCTGCAGGGCGGCGGTCTCGGGGGCGGGGGCGACGACGACGCCGCAGGCGGCGGCTCGTCGAGCGGTGGCAGCGGTGGCGGCGGCAGCAGCTCCGGCAGCACGTTCGGCGACGACAGCGATGGAGGGGGTGGCAGCCAGGCCGCGGCCTGCACGGGGTGCTACGTCGACACGAACTGCCCGGGCGGGGGCCACACGACGATCTCGGGAACCGTCTTCGACCCGGCGGGGAAGAACCCGCTCAACAACGTGGTCGTCTTCGCGCCGAGAGACGTCACGCAGCTCCCCAGCATCGCGGTGGGAACGAACACCTGCAACACGTGCAACACGCCTATCGGCGATTACTACGCGGCCGTCATCAGCGACTACAAAGGTCATTTCACGCTCTCGGACGTGCCGACGGGGAAGAACGTGCCCTTCGTCGCGCAGACGGGCAAATGGCGATACGTCTTTCACGTGAACACGGCCGACTGCGCCAACACCGCCGTGCCCAACGGCGTCGCCCGGCTCCCGAGAAACCATATGGAAGGCGACATGCCGCAGATGGCCCTGCTCACCGGCAGCGCCGACAATCTCGGGTGCTTCCTCAGCGGGATCGGGATCGCGTCGAGCGAGTTCACCGCCCCGCACGCGGGCGGCCGGCTCGACATCTACCAGGGCCTCGGGAACGGTGCGCCGGGGGTAACCGGGGGCACCGCCGGGAACTGCACCACGAATGGCTGTCCGCTGTGGCAGTCCAAGACCACCCTCGAGGCCTACGACATCGTGCTCCTCGCGTGCGAAGGGGGCGAGCACGGCGAGACCAAGCCCGCAGCCGCGTTGACCGCGATGCACGACTGGCTGGGCGAAGGGGGAAAGGTCTTCGCGACGCACTACCAGTACTACTGGTTCGAGGACGGCCCTGCGGACTTCAAGGGCGTGGCGACCTGGGGCAACACGGGGATCCTCGATCCCGCGATTGGCGCCGGGAACTACAATATCAACACCACATTCTCCGGCGGAATGACGTTCGACTCGTGGCTCGGAAATGTCGGTGCGCTCAACACCGACGGGACCATCACCCTCACGAACGTTGCGGCCAGCATCAACACCGTCAATGCGCCCACGCTGCAGTGGATCTACGGTGGCGGCTCGATCGGTGACAGCGGCGTGATCGATCCGACGAAGTACATGTCCTTCGGCACGCCCATCGGAGGCGTCACGCTCGGGGACGCGGGACCGGAGGCCACCAAGGCGTACTGCGGGAAGGCGGTCGTCACGGACCTGCACGCCGGCGGGACCCGGCCCGCTGGCGACCTCCCCGGCTCGTGCACGACGGGTGACCTCAGCGCCCAGGAGAATGCTCTCGAGTTCCTGTTCTTCGACCTCGCGGCGTGCGTCCGCGACGAGACGACGCCGGAGGTCACGCCTCCGCCGCCGAAGTAACGCTCAACTGGTCGCGGTCGAACATCGGTCCAACTCCGCACGCGCGATGCCTGTGCAATCGCCCGCGCCAACCGCTACGTTGCTCGCGTGGAACTCTACTACGGCCGCGTCTCCGGCAACTCCGCGCGCGCCGCCTTCGCGCTCAACGAGGCCGGCGCTCACTACACTACCCACCTCGTCTACACGCCGAGCGGCGAGAACCGATCGCCGGCGTACCTGGCCGTGAACCCGACGGGCAAGGTGCCCGCGCTCACCGACGGGGAGCTCCGCCTCTGGGAGTCGAACGCGATCAACTGGTACGTGGCCGAGAAGCACCCGGAGACGCGCCTGCTGCCCGCATCGATCGAGGGGCGGGCCGCCGTGCAGCGCTGGCTCTTCTTCCAGACCGGTCACGTGAGCCCCGCGTGCGCGTCGATCTTCCGCGCGACCAACACGCGCATGCAGAAGTTCTGGAACCTCCAGGGCGACGCGCGGTCGCTCGAAGCGGGGCGCACGGAGCTCGCCCGCTACCTCGAGGTGCTCGAGCAAGCGCTCGCCGGGCGCGAGTGGCTCGAGGGCGCCTTCTCTCTCGCCGACATCGCCTACGCCCCGCACCTATGGCTCGTCGCCGAGGGCGGCTTCGACTATTCGGCCACGCCCGCGGTTCAGGCCTGGGTCGACCGCCTCTGGGCCCGCCCCGCGTGGCGCAAGACCGCCGCGTTGGTCTTCGGCGACCGCTAGGCGCACACTCGGCCCCCGGTCCGTGACACACGAAGGCCGCGCGGGACGGGAACCCCGTCGGGGCTGGAGGAGTCACTCTGTAGCGCGGCGTTGCTCGCGCGGCGGACGCAACCATGACGCAAGGGCCCTACCGCGAACTCCCCGTGAGCTCGCGCGAAGACTTCGGAGGACCCGATCGGACGCGGCCCCGCGTCGTCGTCGCCTCGTGCGCCGTCGGCTGGGTCAGCGCCATGTTGACCGGCCGGTTGCTCCTGTCCACGACAACCCCGATCGACGCGGCCTGGCTCCTCGCAGGCGCTGGATTCGGTGCGGGCCTCGCTCGCTGTGCGTCCAGGAGCCGCCACGCCGCGAGCGTCTCCATGGTCGCCGGCGCAGCGGGTGGCGCCGTGTTTGGGACCGTCCTCCTCTCGTCGGCCCTGCGGTCGCGGGGTTTGCCGGTAGCCGCCGGCCTTCGCTTCGCGCTCGCCAACGGGGGCTTGCTTGGACTCGCGTGTGGATTCCTCCTCGGGGCGTCGTGGGGAATCGTGGCGCGGGCGATGCGAGAGACGGCGCCGACGTTCGCCGTGGGTCGCCCCGATGCGGCGAGCCTGGCCCTCACGTGGCTCGGTTTCGTCGGTGGGGCCGGAGTCGCCGAGGCGTACGCGACGACGGGCGTGCGGGACGCGATGGGCGGCGCCGCGCTCGCCCTCTCGGCGTGCACCTTGGGTTCGCTGTGGCTCCTCGTCCGCGATGCGAAGGGACCCCGTCGACCCGGAGCGGACGGGTGCGTGAGGCGACGACGACGGGTCTGGCTCGCGTCGCGGGCGGTGGCGGCCGCATACCTCTTCGTCCTGTCTGCGGCCGCGTTCCTGACGCGCCCAGCGCTCGCAACGGCCAGATGGATCGACGCCGCATTCGAGGCGATCGACTCGTTGCCGGCGCATGTCGGGCACCTCGTGTGGATCCGCGGCGGGACGTTCGTCATGGGGTCGCCGTGGGCACCGCCACGGCGCTGGATGCTCTCGGACGAGTCTCCCCCACACTCGGTGACGGTCGACTCCTTCGAGCTCGATGACACCGAGGTCACCGTGGCCGCGTACCGTCAATGCGTGAATGCGAAGGGCTGCTCCGCGGACGGGCTCGAGAGCCCGGCCCCCTACTTGAGGTATTGCAACTGGGACGACGAGTCGCGCGCGAATCACCCCATCAACTGCGTCAGCTGGTACCAGGCCGACGCCTACTGCCACTGGGCCGGCAAGCGGCTCCCGACCGAGGCCGAGTGGGAATACGCCGCGCGGGGCGGAAGCGGCCAGCCCGGACACTGGGACGACACGGCGACGACGTGCTCGTGCCGCTCCTCCCGCGCCCCGGACCGCACGTGCCCTGTCGGACGCTTCCCGTCATCGCGTTCAGGAGAGCTCGTGCTGGACCTATCCGGCAACGTATGGGAATGGACCTCGAGCGCACCTTGCATCTATCCCGATAACGCGTGCAGCGATCACCGGCGGGTCGCGCGCGGCGGAGGATGGACCTGCACGGGCAACGAGCCGGCCTACCCGTGGTCGCGCTACTCCGACTCGCCCCGGCGGCGCGACGAGGAGCTCGGTTTTCGCTGTGCGCGATGAAAGCCGTCCGTCAGCCACGCCTTCCGTGGCCTCCAGGGCGCCCGCGCGCCACTGTTCGGGCGCTGGGCATTGCCTTGGCGGGTCGGGGGTCGGGACCGACTTCAGACCTTCGATCGCGACCTTCGGCGTCGCGCGCGAATCGCGCGGCCGACGAAGAGGCCCAGCACGCCCGCCAGGGCGCCGAAGGCCACGCCAGGACCCCTGCTGCGCTGGGCCGAGGTGGCGCAGCCTGCGCTCCCGTTGACGCTCGCTTGCGCCTGCGCCAGCGATCCCGTGCCGACGACGTTGCAGCCGTTGTAGATGGGGCACGTCAGGTTCACGCTCTGCGTGACCGTGCGGATGTTCGACAGCTCTGACTGATCGGCCGCGGCCTGCATGACGAGATCCGTAGTCATCGCCGCTTGCGCGATGTCGCTCCGGATGCGCGTGACCCGAACGGTCGATCCGGTCAGGCCGACGAAGAGCGTGTTGATGTCGTCGTCGCGCACTTCCTCGGCGCTCTCGTAGCCTCCGTCGCCAGCGCTGGCCCCCGCGTCCGCGTCCCCGATCGCGAGATAGTCCTGCGTGGCGTCGGCAGGGGCGCCTGAGGCCAGGCCGTTTCCGTAGTACTGGCCGCCGCTCAAGATGACGTTCTTGATGACCTGCTCGCTGACGTCGAGCGAGCTCTCGATCTCCCATCCGGCGTTCTTGAGGCTCGCCTCTTTCTGGACGCGGAGCGTCGTGTAGTTGCTGCTGTTGGTGCTCCAGTCCCACACGAGCTGGCTGTCGTCGATGTGGAAGAACTGGAAGTTTTGAGGCTCGTAGCGGCCGTCGGCGACCACCCAGATCGTGATGCCGGTGACGGCGCCCGTGCCGACGGACGCCATGCGCAGGGGAAGACTGAACGAGGCGCCGGTGGTCGTCACGCGCACCGGGCGCATCGCCTGAACGCCCTGACTGGGCAGGAGCTTCATCGCGAGAAAGTCGAAGCCCTCCTTGACGTACGCGTCGAGGATCGGCTGCACGGCGGCGGGGATGTCGTAACCATTCGCGGTCAGCCAGCTGTCGAGGGCGCTCGAGTCGCTCGAATGGAGCTGGACGGTGGCGTAGGGGCCCACATTCGCTTGCGCGAGGATCTGCACGGGCCCCGTCCCCGTCGCGTCGCCGCCCGAGGCGGCCAACCCTGCCGAGGGGGCGGCACTGATGGTGCAGTTCGGCGACGGGCAATTCTGAGGCGGGGCATTGATCTGCGTCGCTGTCAGCGAGTCGATCGAGTCAAACAGGACGTCCGCGCTCAGGCCCACGGTCACCGTGCCGTGGATGGGCAGCACCCAGGCAAAGGACGACGGCGACCCCGAGTACTCGATCTGGTCGTAGAGGGTCGACTGGGCCGTCGATACCGACAGCAGCATGCGCTCGTCGGTGATGTCGGTGACGGTTTGCGATGGCGATGGCGGCTGGAAGCAGCCGCCGCACGCCGAAGCCGTTCGCGGCCCCGCCAGGCTCACAGCGGAAATGGCCGTCGCGATGGCCAGGGCGAGCTTCGATTTCTCCATGGCGCGCGCGTCCCGCACCGGCACTCCCCCGGGCGAGCCCACTCCCTTCCGATTTCCATCGGAGCATTCTTCGGGCCAGGTCCATCGGCACGGAAGGTCCGTGAGATCTCGCGACGTTGGCGCACCTCCGCGCCGCGCCGGACGGGCCACCCATGACACCGCGACCCTGGGGCGGCCCACTCTGGCACCGTCGGCGCCTGCCCTCATGTCGCCCGCGTCAGGGGCGGCCCGTAGTCGAAGACGGAGGGACAGGCTCGCGCTCGATCGCGAAGGTGAAGAACGGGCAGCATCGGTGCTCGTCGACGCTCCAGCGGGCAAGTGAGAGCATCCGGATCTCTCGGACGCCCGTCCGATTGACCGACCCCCTGTCCCGTGAAAGCGTGAACTCGTGGTCCACTGGGGGCTCGTGACGATGGCGGTGGCGTGCACGGCCACTGTCGCCTGTGCAAAGACAACGTCTGCGGTCCTGACCGCCGGCGGTTCTCAGGTGCGCGTCTCGGACGGGAACGGACTCGAGAGGTGCGAATACCTCGGCGACTTCGTCGCGGGAATGGGGCCACGGCCGCTCTCCGGGGCCTGGGGGAGCAATCAAGTACGAAACCTTGCTGCCGATCAAGGCGCCACGGATATCGTCTTCGACGACCAAGCTCGCGGCAACACCGTGGGTCGAGGTTACAGGTGCCCTTGAGTTCGTCGAAGGACTCCGCACTCGGGCCTGACCCGTCTGCCCGCCTGAGGCAAGTTACACAGAGAATCTGACAGGCCCTGACCCGTCGTCGCGACGGCGATCGGAACCCAAGGCGACCGCGATGACGGGTCATGTCGACGCGCGTGCCCCACCACGTCGACCGCGATGACAGGCCCTCGCGGCGCACATGATCCACTATGGCGACCGCGATCCGCGCTCATCGTGAGCGCGATCGGAATCCGTGGCGACGGCGATGATCGGTCATGACGACTCGCATGACCCGCCGTCCGGACCGCGATCACCGATCAAGTGGACGCACGTCGCCCACCACGGCGACCGCGATGAGCAGTCATGTCGACGCGCACGCCCCACCACGGCGACGGCGATGAGCGGTCATGTCGACGCGCATGACCCACCACGGTGACCGCGATGAGCGGTCATGTCGACGCGCATGACCCACCACGGCGACGGCGATGAGCAGTCATGTCGACGCGCCTGCCCCACCATGGCGATCGCGATGAGCGGTCATGTCGACGCGCCTGCCCCACCACGGCGACCGCGATGAGCAGTCATGTCGACGCGCATGACCCACCACGGTGACCGCGATGAGCGACCATGGCGATAAGCGTCACCGACTATCGCGACTGCGATGAGCGATCATGGCGACGCGGATCCCGAACCACCACGACCGCCATGACCGCTCATTGCGACCGCCATGACCGACGTGTGCGCCATGGAAGATCGTCCATCGCGCGCGAGGACCGGGGCGGGGCAGGGAGGTACGCGCACGAGCAGGTCCCGGGCGCTTTCGTCCCGGCGCCGTGCCCTCCCCATACGAAAATGACCGAAGGGCACGGCGCATGCACGCGCGGAGCGCGATGCGCGGAGTCATCGCCGTCGTTCTCGGGGCCGGGGTGCTCCTGGGAGGCGGCGCGACGGGGTGCGGATCGGACGAAAACACCGGGCCCACAGGCTCCAGGGACGCAAGCGTCGATGCGACGATGACCGCAGATGCTCCCACCTCCACGGAGGCCTCCACGGTGGACGGAGGAGATGCAGGCGCCGGCGACGCCGCGCCCGTCGACGGTGGCGCGACACCGCACGTCGCGAAGTTCCCGGTCAAGAACGTGGTCTTCATGGTCAAGGAGAACCGCACGTTCGACGTTTACTTCGGCAAATTCCCTGGCGCGAATGGCTCGACGACGGGCCGGACGTGCGACGGCGGGACCATCCCTCTGCAGCCGCTGCTCGACCGCTCCTCACCCGACATCACGCACGCCTGGGCCGCCGCGCTCACGTCTTACAACGACGGCGGCATGAACTGCTTCGACACGATCACCAATGCCAGCTACCCGGGCGGCGGACCGCTCGGATATCAGGTCGCCGACGAGGCGGACATTCCCAGCTACTGGCAGCTGGCGAAGACGTTCGTCCTCTCGGACAACTTCTACTCGAGCCTGCACGGTCCAAGCTTCCCGAATCACCTCTATACGATCGCCGCCACCAGCGGCGGCGTCACGGACAACCCGGCCGCGTCCGACGACGCGCTCCCCGCCGCGCCGCAGGTGGCCGCCTGCACGTCGTCCACGGATTGCCCGGAGCCCGGCGAGGCGGGTCTCGAGCCGGCCAACGTGACACCCTACAAGGTCGCATCCGGCATCTGGGGTTGCGACGCCGATCCGAAGGTTCGCGTTCCCGTGCTCGACGAGGAGGGCGAGGTCGAGGAGATCTACCCGTGCCTGGACTTCCAGACGCTCGGCGACGAACTCAACGCCGCCGGCGTGACATGGAAGATGTACGCGCCCGTCGAGGGCAAATACGACGGCGGCTTCCAGGGATCGGGCGGATACATCTGGACCGTATACGACGCCATCCGGCACATGCGCGACAGCCCCGACTGGGCCGCGCACGTCGTGCCGATCGACGAGTTCGTGGTCGACGCGAAAGCGGGCAACCTGCCTTCCGTGTCCTGGATCTCGACGCCCACTCCCGTCAGCGAGCACACGCCGGCGAGCGTGTGCACGGGCGAGAACTGGACGGTCAGCGTGCTCCAGGCAATCGCCGCCGGGCCGCAATGGGCAACGAGCGCGACGTTCCTCACGTGGGACGATTTCGGGGGCTTTTACGATCACGTCGCCCCGACGCAGGTCGACGTCTACGGCTTCGGCTTCCGCGTTCCTTTGCTCGTCGTCTCTCCGCTGGCCAAGGGGGGCACCATCGACCACACGCGCGCCGAGTTCAGCTCGGTGCTCAAGTTCATCGAGACGGACTTCGGTCTCCCGCCGCTCACTGCGAGAGACACGAACGCCGCCGACATGACCCAGGACTTCGACTTCGCCACCACCTCACCCATCGCCCTGCCGACCTTGCGGCAGCGCGCCACGAGCCCCAACGCCGACGCCGGGTGCGAAATGTATTAGCGCTCAGGCGAGGCGCTCTCGCTACCGGTGAGCAATCACCGGGAGACGTCGGCCTCGCCGTGCCGCGCGGGGGCCATCGCGTCGCGCAGGAACTCGAGGACCTCTGGACCCCACCGAGGGTCCGCGCTGCCATTGCAGAACATGTGGCCCTCCAGGGTGGTGGCGCCGTTGGCGGGGAAAATGCGAACACGCGTCGGTCGACCCGCGTCCTGCATCGCATCGGAGAGGACGCGGCTCGGTGCCGTGTTGAAGTCGTTCTCGGCCTGGATGAAAAGCACCGGGACCGTCGCGCCGAGCGCGGCTCGCTTCATTCGATCCTGCAGTGCAGGATTCCGGGCCCAGGTGGCGGCCGCGCCGGCGAAGTCGATGGCGGCGCGCAGCCCCAGGTCACGCTCGGCTGCGAGGAGGGTCTCGATCCCACCGAACGAGCACCCGACGAGCGCGACGCGCGTCGCGTCGACGTCCGGCAAGGCGCGAACGTACGCCACCGCGGCCGCCACGTCGTCGACCTGCTCGTCGAGGAGCTCGACGAGCGTCTGCGGTTGCTCCCCCAGCGCTATCCACGCTTCGTTGATGTATTCCCCCGCGTCCGCGGACCGGCCCTGTCCTCGGCGGTGTGGCGCGAAGAGAACGAACCCGCGCCGCACGTAGAACTCCGCTTCGTCGCGCATGTCCCCCGGCTCCTGCTCGCTGCCGTGATTGAACACGACGGCGGGAAAGGGACCGGTCCCTTCGGGCCTGTAGAGAAACCCGCGCAGAGACCCCGGCGTCGTCGCGTACGTGACCTCCGCGGGCACCAGCGGATCGCGCCCGCCATCGACGGACTGCGCCCCGTTCGCGTTCGCCTTGCATGCCACGGACGCAGCGAGAAGACCAAGGACCGGGAGTCGCCAAGACGACGTCATCGCTCCATCCCGCATTGGATAGCGACGCTAGTCGCTGTCCTAGGTGCTGTACTAGCGCCACGCCACCTGAGCGGGCGCGGGCACGGCCCGGGCGAGACGCAGGGACAGGCCCTGGGCATGGCGGTTCGTGCCATGCTGGAGACTTGTTCCGTCAAGCTGCCGCCGTCTTCGCCGCTGGGGCCATCGCCACGACGCTCGTCGCCTCTTGTGGGCATCAAGACTCTGCCGCCGACTGCTCGAACGGGACATGCACGTGCGCGGCCCGTACGTCGTGCGACTTCTCTTGCCGCAGTCCGCCGTGCCACGTCGATTGCGGCTCCGGAGCGACATGCGACGGGACGTGCGCCAACGGCGACTGCACGTGCGAGGAGGGCGCGACCTGCTCGTTCGAGTGCGGCGCCCCCCCGTGCCACGTCACCTGCGAAGGGTCCAACCCGCAATGCGATGGCACCTGCGCGAACGGGACGTGCATGTGCGCGGCCGGGAGCGTCTGCCACTTCGCGTGCGCGAGCGGCCCGTGTCACACGTCCTGTCCCGCCGGAGCGAGCTGCGTAGTCCGCTGCCCGAATGCGGGCCTCGCGGGCACGCAGGACTGCGACATCGTGTCGTGCGGCGCCGGCAGTCCGGTCATTTGCCCCGACGGGCTCACGGTGACGTGCGGCGCCGCGTGCCCGGGCGACTGAAGACGATATCGTGGCGGGGTGCCCGGTCGACGGCTCACCAAACGTCCGAGAGCGCCACCCTGCCGCTCACAGACCTCTCAGATACTCGACGAGCGCCTGCTGATCGTCCGACGAGAGCGCGGGGGGCGTGGTGCCCGGACTGACGCCGGCTCGCAGCATGACGGGGACCACGTCGGCGAGCGTCGCCGCGCTGCCGTCGTGCAGATAGGGGGACGAGTCGGCGACGCCGCGCAGCGCGGGGGTGTCGAACGCGCACGCGCCCCTCGCGTCGCCGGCGATGTCCTGGTGCGCGGCGTCCGGCCACGGACCGTCCGTCACGCACGTCCCCACGTCGTGGAGCAGGACGCCGCCGAGCGTCTCCGACGAGACGACCGGGCCCGTCAAGTCGAGCTTTGGATTGCCCATGCCGGAATCGGTTTTCGCGGGCCCGACATGACAGCTTGCACACCCGACTCGATTGAAGACGCCTTCTCCTCGGGCGCGCAGCGCCGTCAACGCCTTCCCGTCGATCGTGTGGCTGGAGTCCATCGTCGGCGCGATGGGTGTCGGGATCGCGTAGTTGACGTAGGCCGCGAGCGCGTCGAGCAGCGGCACTTGCGAGGGTTGGTCGATATTGAAATGGCCGCCCTGTTCGACATCGATCGTGTGCCAGTAGTCCTGGACCTGCGTCCGATCGGCGGTCCGAAAGAGAAAGCCCGTGTCGAGCAGTCCTCCCGCGTTGCTGGGCGTATCGCGAGGTCCCTGGACGAAGCGCCAGGTCACGGCGTCGCTCCGTCCTTCGAGGTGGCAGCTCGCGCAGGCAACCCAGTGGTTCTGGGTCAAGGGATACTCATCGCTGTTGGCCGAGTAGAAGAGCTCCTGGCCCAGGCGAAGGTTGGCCGGCATCGGGTCCTTCGTGACGGTAGGAAACGCCGAGCCGTCGGCCACGACGGCGACCCCGGCGTCGCCGCTCGTCACCCGAAACGCAGCGATGTCATCGGTGTTGCGTTCCTGGACGTAGACCTCGCCGCCGGCCCACACGATGCCCTCGGGCAAATGGCCCGGCAACGGCCGAACGAGGGCCGCTTCGATGCGTCGCTCCGCGTCGACGACGAGAACGTCCTCGCTGTCGGCGTCTGCGATGAAGGCAAGGCTGCCGTCGTCGGAAAACGTGATCGCATGCGGCCCCGATACCACGTCGCCGAACGCTTCGCCGTCGCCAGGATTGGCCTGAACCGAGAGGCGCGCAAGCTGCGCGCCACCCTCGCCGAGAATCGACAGCGACGGGAACACCGTTTCCTGAAAATCGAGGGTGGGTTGCCCCGTGTCCGTACCCAGCATCAAGTGGGCGACCCAGAGCTCGGAGGTTCCGGGCCGGACGACTGCATCGTAAAGGCCGCGCACCTGACCGTGAGGTTCGGTGGGGTCCTCGGTGCCCGTCGAATCGTCCTGCGGCGGTCCGTCCGGCAGCGCCCACGTCGCCTGCAGAGCGAGCGGAGCCGTGGCGAAGCGGCTGACGCCGGGCCCCAGAAAGTGGGTCGCAAGAAGGGTCTGGCCGTCGGCCGCCCAGGCGAGGGCCCACGGCTTTCGTGGGCATGCGACCGACGCTACGGCGGCCAAGTCGCTCGCCCGGAGCTCCACGATCTCGTCGTCTTGCGCGCACGCCACGAAGACGTTCGCGTCGTCGGCGCTCAGCACCACCCCAATCGGCTCGGAGCACACGGCGACGTCGCGCAGTCTCCCGCCGGTCGCGGCGTCGATCGCATAGAGATGCCCCGACCTCTGCCCCGTTGCATAGAGGGTGCTGCCGGCCGCGCTGAGCGCCAGGGCCCGCGGCTGCACGGCGGGCTCGTAGCGGCCCGCCGGGCTCGGCCCGGGCACCGCCGGCGCGAGCAACACCTCGTGCAGGATCTTTCGCGTGGCGACGTCGAGCACGCTGACGCTGTCCGAGTCGGGGTTCACGACGAAGAGACGGGCGGCGTCCGGACTCACGACGAGCGATCCGGAGTGCGACTGTTGCTGTCGCCCTGCGGGCCCGAGGGGCGGCGTCGTGGGCGTCGCGCCTGGACCGGAGCCGCATGCGAGAAGGGCCGTCAGACCGAGCGCCCACCTGCGGCCACGAATCATCGTCCGGCTCCCCCCTCCGCCGCCGCGGAGGGTGATGCAAGGCACGTGGGCGGCTCGGTCCATGATCGGTGAACTTTGGTGGTAGCGCCGGATGCGAGGACACTCAGCTGTCGAGGGTGACGACGACCCGTGAGGTCCCGGGCGTCACGGTGACCGTGTTCGTCGTCGCGTCGTACGTTCCTCCCTGCACGCTCGAGACGCCGGAGCTACGAAACGCCGGGAGCTGGAGAAGGACCGCGCCTGCTGGCCACGAGCCCGAAAGCGAGAACGTGACCGCGCGCTGCGATCCCACCTTGGTGACGGCGATCGAGACGCCGTACGTGGCGCGGTTGCACGACGCGCCGCTCGAGCCCACGTACGAAGACGTCAGGTTCGAAACGGCGATCGTCTGTCCGGCCGCGACCCAGGCGTCTGGAATCCCTCGACCGACGTACACCGGTCGCGTGAACGCGAACGAGCCGCCGCCGCGGGTCGCGGCGAGCCCTTCGGCGACGATCGACCGCAAGAGAGCCAGCGTCTGGCCTGCCATCGGCCAGGCGTACGGACACGCCCCGAACTCGACGGGCGCGTGGTTGCCCGCCCAGGAGTCGCTCTGGTCGGGCGCCGCCTTGGTCGCTTCCCACCACGCGTTCGGGCCCCCTGTGGTCGTCGCGATCTGCCACGCATAGCTCGTGATCGGCAAATCGCGGTACTGCGTTCCGAAGAGAGCCCCTTCCGCATATCCCGTGTTGTCGGCGGTGCTGTAGCTGGTCGCGTTGTACCCTCCCATGGTCGGGTAAGGCAGCGTCGCGCTGAGCCTTCCGAAGCCCCATGTGTACAGGCCGTCGACCTGCGCCGGGTCGCCGACGACTCCGGTCGGGTTGCCGCCCATCAGGAACGTATCCCAGGCGTTCTGGCCGTAGAAGGCCGCCGACGCCCAGTTGGCGTCGCTCGGCGTGTTGCAGCGATCGGCGCTCGTGGGTACGTCGACTTCGCAGGGCAAATACGAGAAAGCGTTTGCCTGCTGATTCGCGGCGAGCGCCGTGTTGGTCGCGCTCATCAACGACGTGAGCTGCCCGTCGGCCCAGCTGGCCTCGGTCGTATTTCCGATGACCGTCGCGATGTACTTGTATGCCGCAAGACCGATGAACGCCGAGTAGTCGTCGAAGAGCCACCGGCCCATCGAGTCGTTGTCGTTCGACGTGTCGAGGTATCCGGCCGCTCCGAGCTGACCGGGGATCTCGTGCATCATCGTGTAGAGGCTCGGTCCCCAGCTGCTCGCGCCCCCCGAGTCGTCGTGAAAGTACTTGCTGACGAAGGTGACATCGCCCGTCTTCGCGAGGTAGATCGCCCAGGGCCATGGCGACTTCCAGACCCCGTCCCAGTACCAGTTGGCGCCGTACTCCGGGTAGTTCGTCGCTTCGGAGACCCGCGCCGTGAGAAGCAGATTCGGCCCGTCCTGAAAGTCTCCCAGGGTGAAGCGGTTGGCGAGGATCTCGGGCACGTCGTGATTGAGCAGGTCGTCGTAGTTGTTTGCGGCGCTGAACTGCGCGACGCCGCTCTGCACGATGTGGGTGTAAACGAAGGCCGCCTTGAACGCGTCGGACAGGGCGGTGCCGGGGCTGGAGAGGCCGCCCGTATTCGGCAGCGCCACGTCTGGAAGTTGCAGCGCGGGAACGACGCTCAAACGGTTCACCCAGTAGGCCTTCATCTGGGCGTACGCAGTGTCGTACGACGGAGCGCTGCTGGCCAGCGTCGCGCTGGTCGGGAGCGCGCTCCCGGAGCCGAAGTCGTCTACGGCGACGACGTAGTCGTGATTGACGGTCTGTCCCGCGGCGACCGTGTCCGAGACGGCGCCGAGCGACGCGAGCCCTGCCGACGGTTGCGGATCGACGGTGACGGTCGAGGTCCCGCGGTTGGTGATGGCTACGCGGCTGTACACGAGCTCGAAGGTGCCGGCGCCCACCGCGACCTTGTCCGCGAAGTTCGTGATCGAGACGGCGACGCTGCCGCTCGTGAACGCAGTCGTCAACGCCGGCAGGTAGCCCTCGCCCATGCTCCACTGGACGGTCCCGGGCGGATGCGAGTACTCGCCGTACACGCCGAACGAGAACATCGTGCCGCAATAGCTATTTCCGCTCTGCGCGTAGCTCCCGGTGACACCGCGGGCGAAGAACGCGCCGCTCAAGTAGGCGAACGGCGCGTAGTAGTTGCCCTCCCAGCCGAGGACCGACTGGTTCTTGACCGTGGGTCCGCCGTCGCTCGCGGGCGCGGACGGATCGGCGGGATACGCGAAGTTGGTTCCCCAATCGGCGCCGAGGCTTCGGCTGCACGCGTTGCCCGCGACGTTCGTGCCTTGCGTCGGAAGACTCGGCGCGGCTACGAAGGTCGTCTCGCCGGGGCCCGAGGCTCCGGTTACGCCCCCCGGCGTGCACGCGACAACCAGGTCTCCCGCGTCCCCACCGTCGAGCTGCCCGGGGCCGTCGGCGTCGTCGCCGCTTCTCGAGGTCGCGTCTCCAATCCCGGACGCACCGCCCGCGCCGTCGGATGGGCCCTCTCCCGAGCTCGAGGGGCCGCCCAATCCGCCGTTGCCGTCAGGACCGTCCGTCGAAGCCGGGTCGCGCGCGCACCCCGCGGCGGCAACGAGAGCAGCAATCACCCATGTCGCTCGGATACGGTGCATCGCGTCTCCAACGGCGCATCGACGCATGGCGAGGGCGCCCATTCGGTCTTCGAAGGGTTCTCACCGTGCGAAGCCAAAGTGACGCCACCACAATCGCGCGGCTCACGAAAGCGCGCCGGCCTGGACGGCCCGGACACCGAGGTCGATGAAGCTGTGAGAGGACGTCGAGGACGCCCGCCGGATTTACGGACCGACGTTGCTCGTCTTTCCGCCGACGAGCTGCGTGACCCAGTCGACGAGCTTGATCCGCGCTCCGCCGTCGGCCGCTCCCGCTTCGGGGCTCGCCCCGCCGTCGGTTGCGCCCGCCTCCGGGCTCGCCCCGCCGTCGGCGTCGGTCAGGAGCGTGTCGACCGCGCTCGTGTCCTCGTTTTGAAACGTGGAGTCGCCCCCGAGCGACGTGTGCTGCGTGCTGTTGGCGGCTCCGGGAGCTCCGAAGATGAAGGAGCCGAAGTTCGGGTAACCCTGCAGGTCCGACTGGACCGCCGTGAGGCCCGCAGTGAACGTCGCCGCAGACACCGTGGTGGGGAGCGCGGCCGTGCAGTTGTTCGCCCCGAAGCCGAAGAATTCGGTGATCACGCCGTCGTCGGTCGACTCGATGAGACCGAACGGCACGTTCGGATACGTCTTGCCGACGTGCTTTGCGAAGTCGATCGGAAAGGTGCCGAGATCGGAGCAGTCGCTCCCGCAGTCCTGCAGGATCGTCTTGTCGAAGCCCCAGAGGTTGACCTGCTCGGTCAGAAGGCACTTGGGGTTGTACGGGTCGGGCATGGGGGGACCCGAATCGTCGATCTCGTACACAGGGACGGAGCCGAACGCCTTGGCCACCTGCACGTAGTCGGAGGCGGCGCCGAAGCCGCCCGCGCTCACCCCCGTCAGCAGCACCTGGGTCAGGCCGGGGAAGCTCGGGACGATGCGTTGCAGATCCTTCCCGACGTTCACGTACCCGACGAACTGCTGTTTGCCGGTGACGCCGGCGACGGTCTGGTCCGGCTGATTGCCGGCGTGCACGTCGCCCGTGCAGTACGGCACGTAGATGAAGGTCCAATCCTTCACGGGGTTCGGCGCGAACCCGCGGTTGAAGATCCCGGTGCTGGCGTGGGCCGCGTTCGCACCGACGAAGTCCGTCGTGAAATTGGACTTGCCGTACGTCGCCGGGTTCATGCCGCAGGTCACCGCGTTGAAGCAGGCGCCGCCCCCCTCGAGGTAGATCATGAGCTTGTCGGTCGCGCTGCCCATACTCACGCCGAAGCCCGTCGGCGAGCCGTCGCGGCAAACGGCGCCATCGACGGGGACCCAGCTCCAGGTCTCCGGCGTCAGCGTGCTCGTGGTGAACGGCCCCGATCCGCCGCCGTCGGCTCCTGCCTCCGGGGTGGCCGACGCGGCGGTGCCTCCGTCCGGGGTCGAAGGACCGCCGTCGCTCCCGGGGGTCGCGGTGCTCGAGCTGCCGCACCCGAGAAGGGCGAGGGCAGCGACTTGAAATCCGACAAGGCAAGCGATCTTCATGACGAGCTTCTCCGGCGTCTCTCGCAACGCGGCGACGCCAAGTGGTGATCGAGGTTCCCGGGCGACGGTCCCGCGCGCTGAATACCGCTCAACAGGCCGGCACGTCAATCGTAGCGACCCCTGACCGAGTTCCAGCCGTGTCAAAAGGATCGATCGTCGCAGGATGCCGCCCGAGGGGCCTGCAGAGCTACCAGGGTCCGTCGTCGCGACTGCGACGCGCTCCTCGGAGCTCCGCGTCGGGCCTTCGCTGCGGGTCATTGCGCGGGGAACAGGGTGCAGCACGCGAGGGTCGCGCCCCCCGTGGCCGGCAGCTGAACGCATCCCGAGGGCAGCGTGGAGAGACATCCGTACCCGTAGGGCGCCGTCGGGCTGCACTTCGCGTCCTGATCCGGCACTCGGCTGCAGCTCGTGCTCGAAGCGAACCGAGATTGGCACGCGAAGTAGGCGTTCTGCTGGGTATCGCAGCTGGTCGGGCCGTCGCTGCACGACGAAGAGTACGTGGCCATGGTCGCGCACGTCACGTACGCGCTCCACTCGGAGCCGCAGCCCTCGGGGATGTACAGGGCCTCGCCCTGCGTGCACTCGGCGATCGTGGCGGCCGGGTCGTCGCTCGGGCACTGAGCGACGTCGTGATTGGCCCATGCCGTACACGCAGCGGATACCGCTGCGGCGCCCCCATCGCCCGATCCCGCGTCAGGTGGCGGCAGAGCTCCGCCCGAGTCCACGGCATTCGCGGGGCCGCCGCCGGCATCGGGGGTCAAGGCGCCCGGTGCCACACAGATCTGAAACTGCGGCCCGCCTCCGACGAAAGATGCCGTCGCGCACGTCTGGCCCGACGGACACGCATGACTCACGTCGGTGTTGTCGCAATACTGGCTACAGACTCCTCCCGACGTCCCGGTCTGAAGACACGTAAGCCCGTCGGCACAGCTCGCGACTCCGACTGTGTCCTGGCAGGCGCTCCCCACCTTGCCGTCGCCACTATTCAGGCACGCGAAGACCGCCGCAGTCTTCGGCCAGCACGTCTGGCCGGCTGTGCACTCCCAGGGATTCTCGTTGCACGGGGTAGGCGCACCCGAGCTCGAGCTCGAGCTCGAACACGCGACAGTCAACGAAGCCATGAAATACAGTATCGAAGTTTGGATTTTCATGAGTCGATCCATAGGAGAGGCGCACGGGGCCTCGGCGACCCCCCGTCCGCTCGATGCGACGGGTAACGGGCTCGGGCGACTCGGCCCATCGGCCGCCGCCGGTCATTGCTCTCCGGCCGCATCCCTCTCTTCGCATGCGCAGGCGCACCGACCTTCGACGCATACGGGGTAGTCCAGCGGCCATGGGCAGACGCCGCACTTGCCGGGGTAGCTGACGTAGCATTCCCGCGCGCGAACACACCCGGCGTCACTCGCGGATCCACCGTCAGGCGCGGCGTCCGGCGACGGCCCTTCGGAGCCGCCGTCGATCGGAGCCCCCGCGTCCGCGGCGCCGTCGATGGAGGCGTCGCCTCCAACCGCGACGGCCGCGTCCTCTTCCTCCGATGCCCCGGCATCTGCGGTCGGGCCGGTACCGCCTCCCCCCGGCGGCCCCATTGGTGGGCTAAAATTGGCTCCCGATGCGGAGCCTCCGGAGCTGGAGCCTGAACTGGACCCCGAACTGGAAGAACCCGCAGCCCCGCCCATCCCGAACAATCCACCGCTCCCATTCGCGGGATTCCCTTCCTCCGGGGGCAGCGGTTGAGGATTGAGGTCGCACCCGCCCGCCAACGCCAGCGCGAGGATCGCGCCGGCGAGCCACAGCCGCGAACGGACCAGGGCGCCTCTCATCGACCTTTCATAGCGTACACCGTATTGCCTTGCCGTGCCTTCCACGTCTCGCGCTCACCCGCTGGCGCCGTGCGGTCGACGGTTCCGAGAGCAGCCGGCCATGTAGAGATCGATGCAGTCCGTCGGTTCGTCGTCTCCACCGCCCAGACGTACGCCAACTTGCTGCCGGAACGAGGACCGCACTGTGGAGTAGTCGACGAATGCCTTCGACAGCGACAGCGTCGCCACGCAGCCGCAGGCGACGACCGGAGCGCGCGCCGAGCGGGCCACGAGCCATACGGCGGCCGTCGAGATCGCGATCTGGAGCGCGAGGCCCGTGTAGAAGATCTCCCGCGTCGCCAGCGAGAAGGCGCACATCACCAAGGTCCAGAGCGGGTTCGTGAACGCTTCGACGCGCTCGAACGTGTTCCAGCGGAGGCCGTAGCCGTGAATCGCGTTGTCGACGCATCGAAACGAGATGTACGCGTCGTCCATGACCCACGCCGTGCGGATGACGACGACCGCGTAGACGAGGATCAGCATCGCGACCGCCAGGCGCTCCGCCTGGACGGCGCCGGTCAACGCCGGCGAATGAGAGCGAGCACAAGGCGGCACAGAGCCGCACCGGCCTGTGATGAGCCCTCTGCGGCGCTACGTGGACGTAGCGCCCCTTCGCTCTATTTCATCTGCTTCTGCAGATCTTCCGCGTGCTGCAGGTGCATGGCGACCGCGTCGCGAACGTCGGCCAGATACGTCTTGAGGTCGGCGTTGGTCGCGCTCGGAATGAGCTTCTGGTCCAGAGTATCGAGCACCTCCTGGTGCTCTTTGACCTGGGTGTCCACGTAGCCCCTGTCGAAGTCGGCGCCCATCTCGCTCTTGAGCGTCGTGGTCGCGGCTTCCGCGCCGGTCTTGAGCGACTCGGTCACCGGGCTCGGTTCGGGCTTCAGGTTCGCCTTCTTGGCGAGCGCCTTTCCCTTGTTGTCCGCGTCGGTGTGGTCCTTGACCATCATCGCGGCGAACGCCTTCACCTTCGAGTCTTTGGCCTTCGTCTGGGCCAGCTTTCCCTGCTCGATCTCGCCAACGTTCGCGGCATGCGTGAACCCTAAAATCTGGTTGTCCGTCAGCGTCGGCTGGGCCTCCGGGACGCCGGCGGTATTGTCCGCAACCATTCCGGAGGCGGCGCTCGGACTCGCGGTCTGCGTCTCGGTCGGCGTGGCGCTGACGGGGGTGGAGGACATGCCGGCCGCAGGGTCCGCTGGCGCGGGGGCTGCAGCGGCATTGCTTACCGGAGTCGGCATCGAGTCAGGGGACTTTGCGGACTGTGCGTGCCCGCATGCGCCCAGGACGACGGCGAGGCTGAGAAGCGTCGGCTTGTTCGTCTTCATGGTGCGACGAACGGGCAACGCTTGTGCCGGACCTGGGACACCGTCGGCGGCGCAGCAATTGGTGGCAGCGGCCGGTTGCAAGTCTGCCACGCGTGGCCGTACGGTTGCGCGAAGTCAGGCTGAAGCCGGCGTCTTCATCGCCAGGGATCGGCCCAGCCCGGAATGCGCGGAAGGCCATCTTCAGGTCCGTCCTGCGGTCATTCCCACCGCGCGAAACCAGTCGAACGTGGCCCGCAAGGTCTCGTCGAGCGGACGCGAGACGTAGCCAAGGTCGCGGCTCGCCTTGTCGTGGCTCACCCGCTGGTGGTTGCGGAGCGCGTGCAGTGATGCGCGCGTGAGGAGCGGGCGCGTTCCCGTGGCGCGCGCCAAGGCCGTGGCGAACGGCGCGCCGGCACGGGCGAGCCACATGGGTGCCACGAGGCGCGGGGCTCGGATTCCAGTCGTCGCCTCCACCAGCGCCGCCAGCTCGGCCACTGTGCGTCGCGTACCCGAGAGCAGGTAGCGCGCCCCGACCTCTGCGCGATCGGCGGCCTGGAGCGCTCCCGCCACGACGTCGCGCACGTCGACCCAGTCGAACCCGCCATCGACCAGCGCGGGCATCTTGCGCGCCTGGAGCTGCAGGAGCACCGTCCCCATCAGCGAGGGACGAAAGTCGTTGGGCCCCAGGATGGCCGTAGGGGTGACGATCACAGCGTCGAGGCCGCGTGCGATGGCAGCCTGCACCTCGCGCTCGCCGTCCGCCTTGGAGCGATCGTACGGCAGAAGGCCGCGGTCTGCGGCGAGAGGGCGCGTTTCATCGATGATTCGATCGCTCGGTTCGGCCGAGAGGGCGTGAATGGAGCTGAAGTGGATCAGGCGACGCACCTTCTGGCTCAGGCAAGCGGCCGCGACGTTTCGCGTCCCCACCACGTTCACCGCGTGCACTTCGCGCTCATCGCCCGGTGCTATCGAGATGCGCGCGGCAAGGTGGAACACGCGCTCGATCCCTTCGAACGCGCGCTCGAGGGAGCCGGGATCGAGCACGTCGCCGGAGACGGCGCTGACCGGCAGCCCGTCGAGGCCGAGGCGGTCGTTCACTACGAGCACTCGCACCTCGTGCCCATGGTCGAGCAGCGCTCGGATCAGATTGGCGCCGACATGACCGGTGGCGCCGGTGACGGCGATTCGCATGGGGGCCGAGCGTATCAGCGCCTTCGACGCGGCTCTACGCGCGAATATTCCCCGGGCGAGTAGGCCGGCGTCAGGGCGTCAGACTGCAAGACTGCGTGGCGGGCGGGATGTTCCAGAACTGCTGGCCGAACATCAGCAGACCACTGCACGATGGCCCGTGGACAATAGGAGCCACTCTGGCGCCAATCCACTCAGTCCGCGAGGTACGAGGCATGACGACAAACACCTTCTACCGGTTTCGAAGGATGCTTTTTGTAGGCGGCCGTCTATCGCTGGCCGCGGGCTGCATCGCGTGCGGGTCCGGATCGACGGCGGCGGCCGTTGCGGCCAAGGACGGCGGCACCTCGATACACGCAGGGCCGGACGCGTCTTCGATCGGGGTGGGCGTCGAGGGCGGAAGCACTCCGACGACCGACGCGTCGTCGAGCCTCGACGCCGCTCAAGGTGGTGACGCTCCCATCGAGGCCGATGCAGCCCCGGGCGCCGACGTGAATGCGGACGGCGACACGGGCAAGCCCGTGCTCATGGGCGTCGACGCGACGGGCAACGCGGAGTTCGAGAAGGCCACGGGGCTAACCGCGCAGGTCGTGCGCGTCTACTTGACGGGGGGCGATTCGATTCCGGCCTCGGTCACGGCCGCGAAGCTCACACAGTATTACAGCGCCGGCGAGAGCGTCGTGTACTCGATCAAGCCGGATGAATCCCCCGACAGCGAGGTCGAAAACCAGTCCAATCTGGCTGCGCTGGCCTCCAGCATCGCTTCCGGCGGCTATGCATCCAGGACCTGGATCGCGCTTCACCACGAGCCGTATCACGAGCTCACCGGGACGCAGTTTCAGACGATGTACAGCACGTATGCGCCGTCCGTGCGCTCGAGCGGCGTTCGCTGCGGCGTCATTTACCAGACGTACCCGCTCACGCACGGAGAGGCGACCTACGCGCCGGACTACACCTCGGGAATCCTCGCCGCCGTCGATTACATCGGAATCGACGTGTATCCGGATTCGACGACGGCCGGCTACTCCACGGCGATCCTCGATGTCATCGCGCCGTTTACGAAGTACGCGAACGAAAACGGCAAGCCGTTTCAGATCGACGAGGTCGCCGTGGACAGCTCGGTGACCGGCACGCAAGAGCAGCAGGCCACCTGGCTCGCAGGCCTCGCGAACCTGGGGCCGAGCGCGCAGCTGGTCATGTACTACGAGGGTACCCCGGGCGGATTTCCCGATCTGATCATCGAGAACAATCCGGCCGCCGTCGCCGAGTGGCAGATGCTCTATCAGACGTTGACGACGCGATAGCGTCACGCCGCGATTGCGAGGGTCGCCTGCGGCGACCACAATCCGCCACACTCCATGCCCTTCAAGAGCGTCTTCCTGGCGGTAGTGCTCGGTACGTCGCTGATCGTCGCGGCGTTTCTCGTGAACGCGCGGCGACCGCGGGTCGAGAGAAACGAGCCGACGTCTGCGCTCGTCGAGGCAACCGGCAAGTGTGCCGAGTGCCACCGGCACGAGACTCCCGCCATCATCAACCAGTTCGAACGGAGCAGGCACGCAGTCAAGGGCGTGAACTGTCTCGATTGCCACCGTCCCGTCGATGGGCAGCTCGGCATCGAACATCGCGGCTTCACGATTGCCAGGGTCCTCACCTCGAAGAACTGCGCCCAGTGCCACGCCACCGAGTACGAGCAGTTTGCGCGAAGCCGGCACGCAGCGGCCTCGTGGGCGGCGATCCACGGTCCGAAGGACTTCAGCCCCGGGCAGCTCGCTCTCGGCGAGCAGTTCCAACCGGGCGCGGTCAACCGGCTCCCGATGGGGATCGGTGCGCTCGAGGGGGCCTCAGCCGTCGTGAGCGGCTGCAACGGATGCCATGCGATTGGGCGCCCGAACCCGGACGGCTCCTTCGGCGACTGCACGGCGTGTCACGCGCGACACTCTGCCTCCGTGGCGCTTGCCCGTGAGCCGACGACGTGCGGCCAGTGCCATATGGGACCGGACCACTCGCAGATCGAAATCTACGACGAGTCCAAGCACGGGGCTCTCTTCGCCGCGCAGCGCGCGCAGATGAACCTCGATGCCGACCCGAAGAAGCTGACCACGGCCGACATGAGCGTGCCCACTTGCTCCACGTGCCACATGAGTGGCCTCGAGGGGCTCGGGATGACCCACGACACGACGGCGCGCCTCTCCTGGTACCTCTTCGCTCCGGTGTCGACCAAGCGGCCCAACTACGAGCGAGGCCAGGCCGCGATGAAGGACCTATGCGCGAAGTGCCACGCGCGCTCCAGCATCGACAGCTTTTACGCCAGGGCCGAGCAGGTGCTCGTTGCGACGAACGAGAAGGTCGAGGCGGTGACGGCCGTCATGGACAGCCTGCGCAAAGACGGAATCGTCTCGAGGACGCCGTTCGCCGACTCGATCGACTTCGACGAATTCGACGCCTGGCACTTCTACGGTCGTACGGCGAAGCATGGAGCCTTCATGGGGGGCGCGGATTTCGTGCAGTGGCACGGCAACTACGAACTCTTGCGCCTGAGCGCGAAGATCGACGGAACGGCGGCAGCACTTCGAGCCGCGCACGGAAGGCCGTGACGATGCTTTCCCGCTTCCCTCGAGTCACGCCCGAGCGGTGCATCGAGTGGTTCGTCGTCGCCAACCTCGCCTTCCTCGGCGTCGACATCCTCGTCGCCCACCAAGAGAACGGGTTCGAGCGACCGGCCGAGTGGGCTCCAATCGTCTTTTCGGGCCTCGCGACGCTGGCTTTGTTGCCGATGGCGTTCGCCAGGCGAGCCGCGGCCTGGCTTGTCGTCGACCGGCTCGTCGGCGGGTGCGCGATACTCGTCGGGTTGACCGGGATGATCCTGCACCTGCGCAGCGCGTTCTTCGTGGAGCAGACCCTGCAGCACCTCGTATACTCGGCGCCTTTCCTCGCGCCCCTGGCCTACGTGGGAGTGGGATTGCTTCTCCTGCTGGTGCGGATGGAGCGCGTCGACTCGCCGGTGTTCGGATGGTGGGTCATCGTGCTCGCGCTCGGCGGGTTCGTCGGAAACTTCGGCATGGCGCTCCTCGATCATGCGCAGAATGGGCTCTTCCACTGGAGCGAGTGGCTGCCGGTTCTGTCGGCTGCGTTCGCCGTGAGCTTCCTCTTCGTCGTCCTCGTGCGATCCGATCTGAGGATCATCCGAATCACGTTCGGCGTCCTCGGTCTCCAGGCGGCGATCGGTGCGATTGGATTCGTGCTGCACGTCAACGCCGACCTTCACCGACGGTCGCTCCCGCTGGAGCAGCGCTTCGTGTTCGGGGCGCCGGCATTCGCGCCGCTCCTGTTCATCGACCTGGCGGCACTCGCCGCCGCGGGCCTCTGGGCGCTGTCGCGAAGCGTCGCGGCTGTCGACCAACGGAGCCCGACATGATGGTTCGCATCGGCCTGGCGCCACCCGCGGCGTGAAAGCGCATTCAGGACGGTTACGGCTGGACGACGGCGCTGCCGTCGATGCTGACGGCGGTCTGGGCCAATAGCCTGCCTTTGATCGACGCGCCGGTCCGCAGGGCGACCGACGTCATGCCGAGGATGACTCCCTCGAGGTGCGCCGTCGTGCCGACGTCCACCAACCCGGCGACCTGCCAGAAGACATGCTCGGGCAACGCGCCGCCGGTCAGCAAGATGCTGGTGGCGCTGCTCACCGTGAGACCCTGAGCAATCTGGAAGATCCATACGTCTGCGGCGGTTCCCGAAAGAGTGACATTGGTCGGAATGGCAAGGCCGGTGCCCCACTTGTAAACGCCCTGGGTGAGGGTCATGCCACCGATGTTTCCGGCGCCCAGCTCGGTGACGTCGGGCGCGCGGCCCGACGCGTCGGTGAACGCGAGTTGCATGTCGCTGATCGCGGTCGTGAGACTCGACGGCGTAGGCGGCGCATAGTCGGATGCGAAAACGTGACCGGTCACCTGCGGCGACGTCGAGAACACATTCGAAGAATCGGCCGTGAGCGAGAATCCAGTGATGTAGCTTGCGGCTGCCGGGCTGACGCCTATGTTTCCCGTCACGGCCGACGTTGGAACCGTGGAGATTCCGGTCTTCGCGAGGATCGCGTAGTCCCCGGCGGTTCCAAGGTTCACGGCGAGCGTCGACCCCCCGCTCTGCCCGACCGCCGCGTCGGTGATGGTGCCCTCATCCGAGGCGCTTCCGGCGTCCGCCGCGTTCTCGTGGTCCGCGTGGCTCTCGCCGTCGTTGGACCCGCCGTCGTTGGACCCCACATCGTTCGCACTCGAGCAGGCGGCAGACAGCCACGCCAGCACGAACGCGCTCCCTGTTTTCGACAGACTTCGGTGCATCGTGAACACTACTGAGGGCTTCGTCACAGGGACCGACTTTCTCGCGAGACGCATCGCGTCTCGTCGTTCAGTGGGCACCGCTGAAAGCGCGTGGCCCGTATGGATTCCGGCCGCCGCCCCAAAAAGGGGGAGACGCGACGCGCACCGAGGCGCGGGCAGGCGCCAGAGCTGCGTGCGGCCAAGGTAACCACTCGGCGGTACGACGCTACGAATGACTCGAACGGTCCGCGTGCCCCACGGGCCCACGACCCCGTTCAACGTTCACGGAGACCCGCAGGGCGAGCGCCGACCTTTCAGGGCCGCGGGCGGCGGCTCGAGGATGCAGGAACGGGCAGGACGGTCACGGCACCACCGCAAACAACCGCCGTCCTCATCTGCTGGAAGAGCTCGTCCTCGCTCACGAGCGGCGCTTCGACCGACGGGCGCCGGAGCACGCCGAGCGCGAAGCCGCGACTGCAACCCGTCGCCCGATTCATGATGAGCTCGATACTCTCGAGCTCCACACCCACCTCGAGGAAGGCCTCTCGCAGGTCGATCTCCGTAACGGAGGCGTTGAGCCCCCCGACGAAGAATCGTGCCGTCCTTGAGAGGCGTCCGGAACTCATCTCGAGCAAGCTTAATCATCGTGAAGGTCCTTCGCTGGCGGACCGCATAGCCAATGTTTTTGCGGCTATCTTCCCAGGTCCTGCGGCACGCTCGGCTAGAGGTCTTACGCTGGAGGCATGCGCACCATGAACGCGACTGGCATCGCACGCGGCGTGACGACCGAACGCAAGTCGTCGACCATGAAGCTTTCTCGGGTGGACCATCGCGACGGCGCGGGTCACCTCGCCCCCGTCTACAGGGCCAGTCTCGAGCAGCGTGCTTCCTACCGCGCCCGCAAGGCCAATGATCGGGCGTTTGTCAGCGGGACGTGGAGCGCGGACCCCATCGCGGAGGAATCAGCGGAGGAGTTTCTCATTGCGGTGACGAGCGGCGAAAGCGGGGGCGAAGCCATGCTCGATGCCGTGATGCCCGAAGAGAACGGCGGTCCCTTCGTCGTGACGGCGGCGGGAGCCGAGTTCGCGTACGGGACCGACCGGTCCAACCCCACCGGCGCAACGCGGGAACCGTTCCCGAGGAGCTAGCGTCCGTGCCCGATGACCTTTCCCGCCGGGACGGCGCGCCGTCAACGCGACGCTGAAGGCACGCGGACGACGAGAACGGGGCGGTCGGCATGATTCACGACTTTTGCTGCCGTCGTTCCAAGCAGGTGATCGATCCCGCCGTAGCCGTGCGAGCCGATGACGATGAGATCCGCCTTCTCGTCGACGGCCGCCTTGCACACTGCCTGCCACGGAACTCCGAGCGCGACGCGCACTCCGCCGAGCAACTCACTCGGCACGTTTCCCGCGCAGGTCTCCAGGTACTTCTGCGCCTGCGTTTGCAGAGCCAGCTCGAGGGTCTGGTCGGAGGCGGGCCACGCCAGAGTCATGTCTGGCGGGATCCCGAACGACCGGAAGAGAACGAGCTTTGACCCAGTGGACCTAGCAAGTGACTCAGCGTACCGAAGGACGTCGTCCGCTCGCGGAGAGCCATCGAGTCCGACAAGAATCGTCTTCATGGATTCACCTTGAGCGACGCAATCCTACCGCGCTGTGCGCCGCCCCCGTCTTGCCGTCGGCGCGGAGGCCCAGTCGAGCGATTCAAGGTGCCGGCGGTTCGGCCTGGAGCAACGCAAGGAATTCCTCTTCGCTGAGGCGGGTGCCGCGAAGAGCGGTGAGCAACGCCATCTCGTCGAGAGCGGGCATGCGCGGAAGAAGCACGGAACGTTCGGCGCTCACGAGCATCGCGGCGGAGGGCGATTCTGCGGCGCAGACGAAGCCGGCGCGGCGCAGCGCGCGAAGACAATCGGCCCACAGAATGTCGCGCAAGCGACCCATGAACGGTCGCGGTCCGCAAGGACCGTGCCATCCCAACGTGCCCGCGTTTGCGAGGACATCTCTAGGCATGTCGAGGTGTCCGTGGCATCTCTCCAAAGCAAAATGCGAACAGGGGTTCTGGGCCCATCCGACACGCGAAGCCTTCGTCTCGGTCGTCGGCGTCTGCGCGCTTTCTTTGCACCGACCTCCTAGCGACCGCGCGGGATACGAACTTGCAGCCCGAGCGTCGAACGTAACCGATGTCGCCGAACACTCTCACGCCGGAATTGCTCCACTCGATGGACGCCTACTGGCGCGCCGCCAACTATCTCTCGGTCGGCCAGATCTATCTCTACGACAATCCGCTGCTGAAGCGACCGCTGATCCCTGCCGATGTGAAACGTCTGCTGCTGGGGCACTGGGGAACGACGCCGGGGCAAAACTTCGTCTACGTCCATTTGAACCGGATCATCAAGAAGTACGACCTCGACATGATCTACGTGTCTGGCCCCGGGCACGGCGGCCCGGCCGTCGTGGGCAACACGTACCTCGAGGGCACCTACAGCGAGATCTATCCCGACGTCAGCCAGGACGAGGCCGGGCTCCGGAAGCTCTTTCTTCAGTTCTCGTTTCCGGGAGGGATTCCGAGCCACGCATCGCCCGAATGTCCCGGCTCGATCCACGAGGGCGGGGAGCTGGGCTACTCGCTCAGCCACTCGTTCGGCGCCGTGTTCGACAACCCCGATCTCGTCGTCGCGTGCGTCGTCGGCGATGGCGAGGCCGAAACGGGGCCGCTCGCCACGGCGTGGCATTCCAACAAGTTTCTCGATCCGGCTACGGACGGCGCCGTGCTGCCGATCCTGCACCTCAACGGCTACAAGATTTCCAACCCGACCGTGCTGGCCCGCATCACGCGCGAGGAACTGGAACAGCTTCTGCGCGGGTACGGATGGACGCCGTACTTCGTCGAGGGTCACGAGCCCACGCGAATGCATGAGGCCATGGCCACGACGCTCGACGCGGCCGTAGACCAGATCAAGATGATCCAGCAGAACGCCCGCCTCCACGGCGTCAAGGGGCGTCCTCGGTGGCCGATGATCGTCCTCGACTCGCCCAAAGGCTGGACGGGACCGAAGACGGTCGATGGCGTGCAGGTCGAAGGCACATTCCGGTCGCACCAGGTGCCGCTCTCCGATCCCGCCGCGCGCCCGGAGCACCTCCGGCTATTGGAAGAGTGGCTGCGGAGCTACCGCCCGGAAGAACTGTTCGACCCGCAGGGCCGCCTGAGCCCGGAGTTGGCGGCGCTCGCACCCACCGGAACGCGGCGCATGGGCGCCAACCCTCACGCCAACGGCGGCCTCCTCCTCCGGGACCTGCGGATGCCGGACTTCCGCGAATACGCCGTCGACGTGCCTTCGCCAGGAGCGCCAGGCACGGGCGATACCCACGCGCTCGGACCCTTCCTCCGGGACGTGGCGAGGTTGAACGACGAGCACCGAAACTTCCGAGTCTTTGGCCCCGATGAGACCCTCTCCAACGGCCTGGAAGCGCTCTTTCAAGCAACCGAGCGCCAGTGGGACGCCGCGACCAAGCCCGGCGACGAGTTTCTCGCGCCGAGCGGGCGAGTCATGGAGATGCTCAGCGAACACCAGTGCGAGGGCTGGCTCGAGGGGTACCTTCTGACGGGACGTCACGGAGTCTTCAACTGCTACGAGGCGTTCATCCACATCGTCGATTCGATGTTCAATCAGCACGCCAAGTGGCTGAAGGTCTCTTCGGGTCTGCCGTGGCGCCCGAAGATCTCCTCGCTGAACTACCTGCTCTCCTCGCATGTCTGGCGGCAGGACCACAATGGGTTCACCCATCAAGATCCCGGCTTCATCGATCATGTCGTGAACAAGAAAGCCGAAGTCGTTCGGGTTTACATGCCACCCGACGCAAACTGCCTGCTGTCGGTGATGGACCACTGTCTTCGCAGCCGGCACTACGTCAACGTCGTGATCGCGGGCAAGCACCCGGCTCCGCAGTGGCTGACGATGGACGCCGCCGTCAGGCATTGCATTGAAGGCATCGGCATCTGGGGGTGGGCCAGCAGCGACGAAGATGCTTCGCCCGACGTGGTCATGGCGTGTTGCGGTGACGTGCCGACGCTCGAGACCCTCGCCGCGGTCTCCATCCTGCGCGAGCACCTGCCCGAACTGAGACTCCGGGTCGTCAACGTGGTCGACCTCATGAGGCTGCAGCCCCGCGCCGAGCACCCCCACGGGATGAGCGACGTGGATTTCGACGAGCTCTTTACCAAGGACAAGCCGGTCATCTTCGCCTTCCATGCCTATCCCTGGCTGATCCACCGGCTCACCTATCGTCGGACCAACCACGCGAACATTCACGTCCGTGGGTACAAGGAAGAGGGCACCATCACGACGCCGTTCGACATGACGGTGCTGAACGATCTGGATCGCTTCCATCTCGTGATTGACGTGATCGATCGCCTGCCGCAGACCGGCGACAAGGGCCTCTCTCTGAAGCGCCAGCTCAAGGAGAAGCTGATGACGCACAGACAATACATCGCCCAATACGGCGAGGATTTGCCCGAGGTCCGCCAATGGAAGTGGGGCGCGACCCGCGACGCAGAGAAGATACGTCGATGATCGAAGGCGGGCCGCTCGACGAGTACGTCGCCTCCGCCGCCTCGTGATCCCGACGCATCATGGCGAAAGACCTCGCGCCTGCACCGACAAGAACGGCAAAAGAGACGCTCGAGACCTTGGGATCGAGCCGGGACGCAGGCCTCGCCAGCGCCGCCGCCGCCGCTCGGTTCGACAAGCAGGGCCCGAACGAGGTCCCGGAGAAGCGGAGCCACCCGGTTCTCCGTTTCGCGAAGAAGTTCTGGGGCCTCTCCGCGTGGATGATCGAGCTCATCGCGGTGCTCTCGCTGGTCCTGCACAAGCGCGCGGATCTGTGGGTCGCGCTCACGCTGCTGATCGCGAACGCGCTCCTCAGCTTCTTTCAGGAGCAGCGCGCGTCGGCGGCCGTGACCGCCCTGCGCGGGAAGCTCCAGGTGACGGCGCGAGTCCTGCGCGACGGGCGCTGGCAGGGCGTTCCGGCGCGCCAGCTCGTCACGGGCGACGTGGTCCGCGTGCGTGCCGGTGACTTCGTTCCCGCGGACCTGGAGCTCTGCGACGGCGCTCTGCGGATCGATCAGTCCGCGCTCACGGGCGAGTCGGTCGAGGTCGACAAGACCGTCGACCAGGCGCTCTACTCTGGTTCGACCGTGCGCGATGGGGAGGCGACGGGGGTCGTGGTGGCCACCGGCGCGCGGACGTACTTCGGTCGCACCACTCAGCTGGTCGAAGGAGCGCACCCGAAGCTTCACGTCGAGGAGGTCATCTCGCGGGTCGTGAGGTGGTTACTCGTCATCGTCGGAGGAATGGCTGCGGTAACGTTCGTGACGGCCCTCCTTCACGGGCAACGGCTCGTCGACGTCCTGCCCATCACGCTGGTGCTTCTCATGAGTGCGGTGCCCGTGGCGCTGCCCGTCATGTTCACGGTGAGCATGGCGGTGGGATCCATCGAGCTCGGACGCCGCGGGGTCCTCATCACCCACCTGAGCGCGATCGAAGACGCGGCCAACATGGATGTCCTGTGTGCCGACAAGACGGGCACCCTCACGATGAACCGGCTATCCCTTACCGGCGCGGTGCCGCAGCCAGGCTTCACCGAGAGCGACGTGGTGCGCGCCGGCGCGCTCGCGTCGAACGAGTCGAACGCGGACCCCATCGACATCGCATTTCTCGATGCGGCCAGGGACCGCAAGCTGGACGGGGAGGGGAAAAAGACGCTGTCGTTCGAACCGTTCTCCGCGAAGACGCGCCGCACCGAGGCGGTCGTCGAGATCGGCGGTCGCAAGTCGCACGTGATCAAGGGCGCTCTTCGCACGGTCGCGGAGGCGGCGGGCCTCGGCGCCTCGGCGATCGGTGCGCTCGAGGAGCGGGCGGAAAAGGAAGCACAGAGGGGCGTCCGCGCGCTGGCGGTGGCGCGCGCAGACGGCGACGGGCCGCTGCGACTCTGCGGCCTCGCTCTCCTCTACGACGCGCCCCGCCCCGAGTCTCGAGGTCTCATCGACGAGCTGCGGGCGCTCGGCATACGGGTCGAGATGCTGACCGGCGATGCGCTCCCGGTAGCGCGCGAGATCGCGCGAGTGCTCGGTCTGGGTGAGATCACCCTCGCCCCCGAGCTGCGTGCCGCGCAGGCGAAGGCGGCGTTGGCGCCCGACCCCGCTGGCGGCGGCTTCGCCGAAGTGTTCCCCGAGGACAAGTTCCTGGTCGTCAAGACATTGCAGGCGGCCGGTCACGTGGTCGGCATGACCGGCGATGGCGTCAACGACGCGCCCGCGCTCCGTCAGGCGGAGGTTGGCATCGCAGTGAGCGGGGCGACCGACGTCGCCAAGGGGGCCGCCAGCGCGGTCCTGACGACCGACGGGCTCGCGAACATCGTCGATCTGGTCAAGAGCGGGCGCGCGACGTATCAGCGCATTCTCACGTGGATCGTGAACAAGGTGAGTCGAACCATCCTGAAGGCCGGCTTCGTCGTGATCGCGTTCCTGGTGACCGGTAAGTTCGTGATCTCGGCGCTCGTCATGTTGCTGGTCGTCTGCTTCACGGACGTCGCGCACATCGCGCTGGCGACCGATCGCGTGCAGCCGTCGCAGAAGCCGGAGACCTGGAACATCGGTCCGCTGGTGAGGGTGGCCGTCGTCCTCGGCGTCTTGACGTTGATCGAGTCGCTGGGCCTGCTCGCCGTCTGCTGGCGACCCTTCGGCCTGTCGAGTGACGCCGGCGCGCTGCAGACGTTCACGTTCCAGACCTTCCTGTTCTTTGCGCTCTGCTCCCTCCTGTCGGTGCGCGAGCGGCGCGCGTTCTGGAAATCGCGCCCGAGCGCCGCCCTCGCCGCCTCTCTCGCAGCGGCTGCCGTCGGCGGAATGGTCGTCGGCATCCATGGCGTCGCCGAGCTCTCGCCGCTTCCGCTCGCCGAGAGCCTCGTCCTCTTCGGCTACTCCGCGATCTGCTCGCTCGGCCCGAACGATTGGGTCAAGACCTTCCTGACCGCACGTAGCCAGCTGCGCGTCGACAATCCGCCCCCTCTCGGCCGGCGCGGCCGCTACGGACAAGCCCAACGAGCCGTGGGGACCGGACCACCGCCCGCCGCGAAGTGACGGGAAGCAAGGGATTCACTCGGGCGCTCATTTCTCCAAAGGGGTCGGGCGAATTGCAAGAGGTGCCGCCGGGCCGCGAGGGTAGGCGGAGCGCACCTCTCGGGGAGCGAAGCGCCAGCTTCGCGCAGAACAGTCTTCGCAACGAAACGGGAAAAACGCGAACAGGGAAAGCACTCTCTCGACGCCGCGGCGCCTCAATCGCCGGAGGGGCCCTCGGCGACACTGGTGGCAGTGCGGAGACCTCATTTCGCGCAACCCCAAGCACGTGGTGTGCCGCGCCCCGCGGCGTCCGTGGATGCGGCGGTGCTCGGAGTCGCGGCCCCCCCCTGCGCCCTGAACGGGCCTCACGAACTTCGCGGCGCAATCCGCGTAGATGGCGGCTGTTTGCAAAAAGCAATCAGCAAATAGCGTTCCGCGTGGCTACGTTCTCGTCCGATGCAGTCGCGAGTCCTCATCGTAGACGACGACGCCGAGATGCGGGACGCGCTCAACGCGATGTTCTCGGCCGACGGCTACGGATGCAAAGTCGCGGCAGACGGCAGTGAGGCGCTCGATGCCTTCGATGGCCAGACCTTCGACGTCGTCGTTTCGGACCTCAGGATGGAGGGCATGAGTGGGCTCGACCTGCTCGATCGGCTCAAGCGGACCCACCCCGCGGTGCCGTTCATCATCATCACCGCAGTCGGAGACGTGCGGCAGGCGGTCGATGCCATCAAGCGTGGCGCCTTCGAGTACGTGGTCAAGCCGTGCGGCGCCGACGAATTGCGCAGGGTCGTCGCGAACGCCATCGACGGGCGAAAGCTGCCCGGCGAGAGCTTGCGGCCGTCTCAACCGCCCGCTGCCGCACCCGAGAGCCCGGTGATCGTCGGGCACGGACCGGTGATGCGAATGCTGGAGGCCGCGATCGACCTCGTCGCTCGCTCGAGCGCCCCCGTGCTCGTCACCGGTGAAACCGGCGCGGGCAAGGAGCTGGTCGCCCGCTCCATCCACGCGCGAAGCGCCCGGAGCCAGCGTCCCTTCGTCACGGTGAACATGTCCGCAATCCCGCAGGAGCTCCTCGAAGCCGAGATCTTCGGGCACGTTCGCGGGGCCTTCACCGGCGCCGTGCAACCGCGCAAAGGCCTGTTCACGGCCGCCGATGGAGGGACGCTGCTGCTCGACGAGATCGGCGACATGTCGTTCGGCTTGCAGGCGAAGATCCTGAGGGTGCTTCAATCGGGCGACGTCCGGCCGGTCGGCAGCGAAAGGACCCGTCGCGTGGACGTTCGCGTGATCGCGTCCACTCATCGGGACCTCCCGGCCCTCGTCAAGGAGGGTCGATTCCGGGAGGACCTGTACTTCCGGCTGGATGTGCTGCGGGTGTTCGTGCCGCCGCTCCGTGACCACCGGGAGGACATCCCGGCGCTCGCGGAGTACTTCCTCGGGGAGGCTTGCGGGCGCACACCCCTGTCGCCCGTGCGCGCGATCGGGCAGGACGCGCTTCGCCTCCTCTCGGAGGCACCGTGGCCCGGCAACGTGCGCGAACTTGCGAGCGCGATCGAGCGCGCCGTGGTGTTCGGCTTGCGGGAGACGATCGATCCGGTTCACCTTTCGACGGTTCGAAGCGAGTTGTCGGTCAAGGCCTGGCCGTGCGGCGACGCCCCGTGGACGCTCCGGCGAATGAACCGCGCATACGCCGAGTGGGTGATCGACGAGGCGGGCGGCGACAAGCGACGCGCCGCCGAGATGCTGGACATCGATCTTTCGACCCTCTATCGATGGCAGCGCGTGCCCTTCGACTGAATCAGCGAGCGCCAGCGAGCGCAATTGTCGATCACGAACAGGAGAGACTGCTTTGCCGCGGGTCCCGGTCATCTCTCACGCCCCCGCAGCGGCGCCGCGCGCCGCGCTACGGGCGCGCCGGGAACGCCGCCAGGGGGAGACCCGAGAGCGCGAAGTACGAATCGAAGAGGAGCTCCGCGATGTACTTCGGATTGTGGACGCCGAACGCGCCCCCGCGTGCAACGAGGATGTAGTTGTAGAGAGCTCCAGCCTGGTCCTGCGTGAGCAGCCCACCATCGATCGCGCCGCCGGGCACTGGTTGGTCCTGATCCCAGCTGCCGTCGCCGAGCTGGGCGCTCGTCAGCGCCGTGAAAGGGGCCGACTCCGCGCGTGTGAGCAATCCCGCCGCGTTGAACCACGTCTCGATCTGCGTCATCGCGGCCTGGACCTGCGACTCGAAGCCGTTCACGTTGAAGCTCGTGGCCCCGGCGTGGCACCCGAGGCACGCCGATAGCTGCGGGTTGAATGAGTGGTCGGGGACGTTGCTGTTGTCCGCGACCGTCACCATGTGGCAGTCGACGCACGAGAGCTTCTGCTCGTGCGTGGCTTCCCCGTAGGTCTGGCTGGCATACTGATAGCCGCCCTTGCCGGTGAAGAGATCCGCTTGCGGGCCCTCGTGAGGTCCCCAGCGGACGCTCGTGATGGCGTTGCCCGTTGCCGTCAGGTAGTTGGTCACGTCGACACGCGAGCGGTGACACCACATGCATGTGGCGCCCGGACCGTAGTTGCCTCCGGCGGGCCCGGTCGCCTGAGTGCCGGTGACCGCGGCGGTGGACGCGCTGCGCTCGATGTTGATCGCGCCGCCGTCCTCGGCGACCTGGAGCGGGAACGAGCCGGGTGTCCAGGGGATGCCCGTCTTGTGAGGGTCGTTCGCGTTCGTCACGGCGTGGCAGGTCGTGCAGTAGACCTCTGCGACCGTCGCGTTGCCGACATAGGTGGCGCTGGAGAGCGCGCCGGTCGACGGGTCGCGAAACTGGAGCTCGCCGGTCGCGAGGTTCGCCACGCCGCCGTCGTGGGTCGTCCCGACGTTGCCCGTGACACGTTGCTGCAGCGCATCGATCGCGTGGCAGTTGCCGCAAGGGGCGCCGGGCGCCGTCCACTCCGTCTCGGGGGTCGCGGACGAAACGTTCACCAGGTACTCCGTGTAGTGAACACTCGTTTGAAACTGCGCGACCACTCCGTTGAAGCCGTGGCACGGCGACAGACATCCAACCGGCAGGCTCCCGGCGATCGCCCCGTCGGGCGACTCCATCGCGTCGGTCGACCCCGCGGTGCCTGCAGAGCCCGCGACGCCCTGGGCGCCGGCCTCTCCGCTGGCGCCCGCCGGCCCCGCGGGCCCCGCCGGGCCGTCGGGCCCCGAGCACGCGGACATGTTGCAAAGAACCGCGGCCACCAACCCAAGTCGAATCGTTCGCATCGGTACTCGCCTCCGCTTGCCAACCGCTGCCCGCGTCAATCGGTGCCCGACGCCGTTACTTCGTAGTCGTGGTTCGCAAACGGGAGTCCGGACTCGTACGAATAGAGGTGGTGATGCGTCAGTACGTCGTGATGCTCGGAATGGCGTTCGCACCACCACGAGCGGCCCCCGGTCTGAAAACGCGTCTGCACGCAAACCGGGCATGCCGGCTCGATGACGATGACGTGCGACGGCTGGGGCTTGGGCGTGGGCCCTGCGACCACGACCGGACACGATGCGCTCTGCATGACGCGTTCGGCCGTCGATCCGACGAAGAGGCTCTTCAGGTGCGGCACCTTGTGGGTACCGACGACGATGAGGTCGGCCGACAGATCCGTCGCGAGCTGCACAATCTCGTGCGCCGGCTCGCCCTTTCGCACGTGGACAGCCACCCTCTGTTGCGTCGGCCCGCCGAGGGCAGTCGCTTTCTCCGAGACGTAGTGACGGAGGAGACCCAACGTCTCGGCCTTCACGTCCTCGGTGCTGACGTGGAGCACGTGCAGCTGACTGCCGGGGACCCGGCCGGCAATGCGCGTCGCCTGATCGAGCGCGTAGCCACCCGACGCCGTGTCGGTCAGATCGAGAGCGACGATGAGCACGAAGGGTTGGTCGTTGGGCGCGGTGACGTTCGACATTGGCGCGGGCTCCTCTGCGGTGGACCCGAATACGGGTGCACGAACCGCGCCTCAGCGCGCCGACTCGACGATCCCGTCGACATGAAGGGCCTTGCCACTGTCCGAAATGAGCGGCGCTCCTCCGGGATCGAGGATGATCTCGCCGCCGTGGCAGTCCGATCGATCACAGGACGCCGATGTCGTGTGTTGCGAAGGCGGAATGCCGTGGCACGCGCCGCATTTTGCCTGGGCTCCCGATGAGTCGTCCCAGGCCGGCACCGCCGCAGGGTCCGCGAGGTTGCTCCCGTGGCAGGCGACGTTGGTGCACTGAGTTCCGTTCCAGACCGGGACCGCGCCCCTCGCCGTGGCGAGGCCCGAGAAGACGACGTGCACCGTACCGTCGAGATGAACGGGATCGAGGATCGCCGTCGGCACCACGTGGCAACTGGGGCAGGGCAGGGGCGATGTCAGGGTGGGCGTCTCGTGCGCGGGGTGCGCCGCCGTGACGGGCCACGGACTGTCGCCCGTTCCGTGGCAGGCGCCGCATTGGCCGCTCCCGTCGCCGAGGTCGATCTTGCCATTCACGTGCAAGGGTCCGGCGCTCAGCGAAGTGCCGCTGGCATTGGCCTCCGCGTGGCAGCCGGTGCACGGACCCAAGAAATGGCCGGAAGGCGGCGAGGCATGGCAGTCTCCGCATCCGATCGGAGTCGCCGCCTCCGTCCAGGTGACTCGCGGCTTCGCGCCCCCCTGATCGTGGCAGGAAACGGCACACGCGCCGGTCGAACCGTCGTAGCTGGCCTCACCGGGAACGGCGGCCTTATCGAACGTGACCTCCACGATCCCGTCGCCGTGCAGGCCCCCGATGACCGGGGAACCGGGCACCGGGTGGCAGGTGGAGCATGCAAACCCTGCCGCATGGACCGGTGAAGACTCCACGTGCGCCGCGTGAGCTCCGCCCACGTCGCCCGGGAAAAAGCACGGATCGCGGGGCGGGTAGTCTCTCGACCCCGCTCCGTGGCACGTCGAGCACGCGAGCACCCCACCGGGCTGGTCGTGGCAACTCGTGCAAGACGGCGCCCCCGGCGCCGCCATCGTCACGCCGCTCGGGCGCGCCGGGGCGCCGTCATGGCAGCGGCCGCATGCGGCCGGATCGTCGGGATCGAGCATCGCCGACCACCGCGACGCGCGCAAGACGTTGCCGTGAAAAGTCGTCGAGCGCGGGTCGATGATGCCCGGGTCATGCACGCTGCCGCGAAACGCCGGCGTCCCGCCCGCGACCCAGGACGCGAGGACGGTTCGTTCGGCCGTGCTGAGGAGGCCGCGGTGCGGGGCGGCCTCGAGTGCCGCGAGAATGGGAGCTCGCGGGTCCGGCGGCGACGTTGCCGGCGCGCTCGAGGACGCAACGCATGCGATCACGCGCAGGAATGACGTCGCGCTCCACCCGCCCGCGGGATTGGCGTCGCCATGGCACGTGACGCAGTGAGCCTGGAGAATCGGCGCGACGTCCGCGTCGTAGACCGGCGCTGCGGGCGCGCTCGCTCGACCCTCCGAGCATGCGGCGATCAGCGTCGCGCACGCGAACGCGCAAAGGACGGGCGCCCGGTTCACCCTCGCCTCACATGCGTCACATCGGCGCGATGCTGTCGATGAGGAGATCGAACGCGGGGCGCGACGAACGGACCCCCGCTGCCGGTCCGGTCATCTTGAAGAAGTACGGAAGGCCTGGGCCCTCGACGATCGCACCCACCATGGCCCAGCGAGGGTGCGCCTCGGCCTGGGCCCCCATGGCCATTCCACCACCGACGTAGGTCCCGGCGATGTCGACCGTGACGACGTGAAGACCGTGCACAGTCTTTTCCACGCGTCCCTGGTGTCCGACGTCGTCGAATTGCTCGAACCAGCGCTGGATGTTCGCTTCCTTCTCTCCGCCGGCGCGCGAGACGCTCACTTCGGCCCCGCCGGGGACCCGGTACGTCGCCAGTCGCATCGCGTTCGGGCTGGGCGCCTCTTGCCAGGCTACGGGCGTCTTCCAGACGAGCGAAGGGGCTTCGCTCGTGGCAGACGGCGCGAACCCGTGTGGCGACGTCGCCCCTCCGATCGGCGGGTGGTTCGGCGGCAGCATTCCACCGTTCTCCGAAGGCATCTCTTCACCGCCCATCGCCAGTGGAGGGGAAGAGGAGAGCGGACGGACGGTCGCGGCGGTCGCGTCGGATGAGTGCTCCCCGCCGAACAGCGCCAAGCTCGCAGCCGCGAGGAGAGCCGCCAGGACCAGGAACGACGCGAGCCGGATCGACATGAAGAGGCGCGGCCATGCGGGATGCATGCCCGGGGCGATCGCCGGCCCTCGGGGTGTCCGTATCAGGGGCGCTCCCCAGGGACGAACCCGGACGGCGGATCGGAGGGCCTCCGTGTGGAGTCTCGCGTGGAGTTTCGCCAATCGCCTTCTTGCTTTTTGCCAAAACTCTCGGCTCGGCCCCGAGCTTGAAAGTCCGTAACGACCACGTAGCCGAACAAAGCGAGGGACGCCGTCCCGAGGACCTGACCGAGCGACATCGCGACCATCACCGGCCAGACGCGCGGGTCGAAGATCTGCCAGGTCATGAGCGCGAGCGCGCCGAGGGCGCCCACGCAGGCGAGGTCCAGCCGCCGGCGGTTCGTCATCCGTTCTCCCCTGGGCCCGGGGCGCGGAAGAATGGGTGGGCGAGGCCGTGGCACCCTTCGCTCGCGCAGCTCACGCGGCCGGCTCGCACGTCCTCGAGCGACGCCTTGTGGTCGGGCACTCTGAGCCAGACCGTGTCCCGGGTGGAATGGCACTCCATGCAGTTTCCGTTCATCTGCGCGGGTTCGCGGAGGACGATGGTCTTCTTGGCTTCGGCCAGCGGGGTGTTGCGGTACTCGGTCAGGTACATCCAGACGTGGCGCATGCCGCCGGCCTTCGTCAGGATCGTTCCGAACATCCCGTAGTTGGCGTGGCAGACGTAGCAATTCTCGGCGCCGAACATCGCGTTGCGCGCGTGCCTCGCGGCGAGCGACCCGCTCGCGGGATCGTCCGAGTCCGCCTGGTGCAGCGCCATGACGTGGCATGAGCCGCAGAAGCTACGTTCCTTGGTCGCTTCGAACCCTTGCACGTTGCCCGCAAAGGCGGCGCCGATGGGGAACACCCCGAGCCCGAGCAGGAGCCAGAGCTTGGTCGCGCGCACGAGCGGCGGGTGGAGCGCGAGGTAGGCGACCAGGATGCACGCCGAGAGCACCGCGCACGCGAACTCGACGATCGCCAGGGGCGATGAGAGCGACGAGACGAGGGTCACCGGGTCGCCTCTCGACGCGCGCCTGGGACTTGCACGGGCACCACGCCCTCGATGTGGTGCAAGTCGACGGCCAGCGGTCGCCTCCAGCGACGATTCGTTTCGTGGGGGGTTGCGATCGCGAGCACGGCGGGACTCGCGTCCCGCGGACAGGCCGATCCCCTCCGGCTGCGGGGGGACGCTCTTGCCGAGACGCAAGGAGCCTCCTCACCGGCGGGGCTCATCGTGCTCCAGGGGCAAGACCCGGTCCGGCCGTGGGTCGGCGTCGAGGGGCTCGTATGGGCGGGCTCACCCGCGGGTGCCCCGTCGGTCACCGGCGACGTCCTGGTCCTGACGGTCCGCATCCGCGAACCACACGGGTACGCCGAAGCCCGCGCCGGTCGCTTCGTGCTCGCCACCGGTGCCGTGCACCCGGTGCAGATCGACGGGGGGCACGTCATCGCGCGCGCTCCGTGGGGCTCCACGGTGGAGGCGTTCGGCGGCCTGCCTGTGGTCCCGCGATTCGGGACGCGCAGCTACGACTGGCTCGTCGGAGGTCGCGTTGCGCAGACGATCGCCGGCCACGCGGCCCTCGGCATCTCGTACGTTCAGCGGCGCGAGGACGGAGAGCTCTCGAACGAAGAGGTGGGAGCCGACATGGCCGCAGCGCCCGCGCGGTGGCTCGATCTCGCGGCCTTCGGCGCGTACGACCTCACGAGCCCCGGGCTCGCGGAGGCGCGCGCGTCGGCCGCAGCGCGTTCGAGCGACTGGCGGTTCGAGGTGTTCGCGTCGCAGCTTTCGCCCGGCCGGCTGCTGCCGGCGACGTCGCTGTTCTCCGTGCTCGGCGACCTGCCGTCGCGGACCGTCGGGACGACCGTGCGCTGGCGCGCCGCTCCCCGGCTCGACCTGCTCGCAAGCGTCGCCGACCAGGAGGTCGCGGCCGGTCCCGGAGCCAACGGCTGGCTGCGCACGACGCTCAGGCTCGATGACCGGGGCGCCGGCAGCCTAGGGCTCGAGGTGCGCCGCATGGATGTCCCGGGCGCCGAGTGGACAGGGGTGCGCGGCATCGCCGCACTGCCCCTTGGCAACGGCTTTCGCTACTCGTCCGAGATCGAGATCGTCGTGCCCGACGCCTCCGATGGAAGGGGCGCGGCGTGGCCGTGGGGACTGTCGGCCCTGTCGTGGCGATCGGCCGACGGATGGGAGGTGGCGGGCGCGCTCGAAGCGTCTTCGACGCCGCAGCAGCGCTACGAGGCCGACGCCCTCGTGCACCTGTCGTACGCCCTGGCCAGCGCGTCCCCGAGCCCGCCCGCGCCCGGATGGCAGTCGGGCTCTCGATGAGGACGCGTCTCACGTTGGCGATGATCCTGGCCTTCACGCTGGTGGCCTGCGCCGGCATCCTCGGCCTGCGGCACGACGCGCCTTCTCACCCGTTCGAGCACCGCGCGCACGTGCTGAAAGGCGTCAACTGCGTCGAGTGCCACGCCGACGTCGCCAACGCAGGCGAGACAGGCCCGCTTCACCTTCCGGACGAGGCCGTGTGTCGTCGCTGTCACGAGAAGCCTCACGACGATCGGCCCTGCATGAACTGTCACGGCGAACCGTACGTGCGTCAGGCTGCGGAGCTTGCCCGCGCGCAGCTTCGCTTCGAGCACCCGCGCCACATGGTCGCGGTGGACGGTGATTGCGTGCGTTGTCACTCCGAGGTCACCGAGGCCCGTCCGGAGACGGTCTTGCCGAAGATGGCGACCTGCTTCGGGTGTCACGAGCACCGCGACCAGTGGACGCTGCGGGACTGCGACGGATGCCATGTCGATCTTCCGGCCGAGGGCGCGCCGCCGGACGATCACCTCGTTCACGACGGGGACTTCATCCGCGAGCACGGTGTCCGCGCGGCGACGGCGCGCGACCTCTGCGCGAGCTGCCACACCGAACGGCAGTGCGCGTCCTGCCATGGCGAGGGCACGGTCCCCGCGCTGCCATGGAAGCTGGCCCTCGGCGACGTCAGCCTGTCCGGCCTTCATCGTGCCGGCTTCGCCGCACGTCACGCCGAGGAGGCGCGCGCCGATCCGGGCCTCTGCACGACCTGCCACACCGAGAACTCCTGCATCGACTGCCACACGCGCGAGAACGTCGCCGGCGCCGCGGTACGTAGTCCGCACCCGCCGGGGTGGGCAAACGGAGAGCACGGCGCGGCGGCGCGCATCGATCCGACGTCGTGCGCCGGTTGTCACGGCGGTGCGGGGGAGCAGCTATGCGTCGGGTGCCATAGCGTCGGCGGGCCGGGCGGCAATCCGCATGGCCCGGGCTTCGCCAGCCGCAAGGACGAGCATCACGACTTGCCGTGTCGTCTCTGTCACGGGGTGGGTCGATGAGGCGGCTGACACGGCGCAACCGGTGGGTCGTCTGGGGCCTCGTCGGTGCGCTCGCGGTCCTGGCCGCGTGCGCGGCGCTCGTGAAGCTCTGGCCGCACGGGCCGCGCGGCGCTGCGCCCGACGTCGTTCCGGCGTCGTGGGCCGAGTACCGCACGAGCGCTGGGCACGTGTCGCACGTCGGTGGGGGGAAGGCCGCCTGTCGGGACTGCCACGCGATCGAGCGGGACGGCTTCAAGAATCCGGGCACGACCGTCTGCGCGACCTGCCATGCCAAGGAATCGGCGCTCGGCCACCACGGCGGTCAGGGGGCCCGCGCGACCGACTGCTTCACCTGCCACGTCTTCGCGCCCGGGCGCACCGCGCCGACCTGCATCGGTTGCCACACCCTTCGGGAGGGTGATCTGCCTGCCGTGGTGCAGCACGCGACGGTCGACTGTTCGAAGTGCCACCGCCTGCACGAGAGCCCGTCCATCGCCCCTGCGGATTGCACCGGCTGCCACGCCGAGCGCGCGACGAAGCACGCCGACCATGCGGAGTCCAAGGGTTGCCTTGACTGCCACCGCGCGCACCAGCCTGCGTCCGTCGCGCCGGCCGGGTGCTCGTCGTGCCACGCGGAGGCGGCGGAGCCGCACCCGGCGGGCCACGATTCGTGCATCGGCTGCCATGCGCCGCACGACTTTGCGGCGAGCGCCCGCGCGTGCACCGGCTGCCACAGCGCAAAGGCCACGCTCGCCGACCAAAAGGTGCCCGCTCACGGCGTCTGCATCAACTGCCATACGCCGCATGCTCCAGCGGACGCGGCCGCGGCCTGCGTGCGATGCCACCAGGACGTGCAGGTCCGCCACGGCAGCGGTGGAGCGTGTGTCACCTGTCACGCGCCCCACGGCAACGACCCCGCGGTCGTCGCCGCCGCCTGCACCAGTTGCCACACGAAGGTGGCCGCGTCCGACACCGGCGCGCACAAGGGAGGGATCGCCTGTGAGGGGTGTCACCAGCCGCACGCCTTCGGTGGGCTCAGCGAGGTGTCGTTGTGCCGGGAGTGCCACGCGCGCGAGACGACGCTCGTCGCCTCGAACCCGGGTCACGCCGTCTGCACGTCGTGCCACGGCGCCTCGGTGGCGCACGCGCCGACGACGCCGGCGGCTTGCGGCACCTGTCACGCGGCCGAGCAAAAGTCCGCGCCCACCGGCCATCAGCGCTGCGTGGGGTGCCACGAGCCGCACGCCGGGCAGCCGACGCCTGCATGCAGCACGTGCCACGTCGGCGAGACCGCCGGCCCGCACGCGACGGTCCGGGGTGGTTGCGCGACCTGCCATCGCGCGCACGGCCCCAGCGGCGTCGCCGCTTCACCGGGTTGCAAGACGTGCCACGCGCCGGCCACGCTGCCGGCCCTCCACGCAGCCCCCGGACACGCCGAGTGCGCCCAATGCCACGCGTCGCCCCACGCGCCGCCACGCGCCGACCGCGCGGCATGCACGGGGAGTTGCCACACCGACAAGCGCGACCACCAGCCGCAAGCGACGAGCTGCTCCGGATGTCACGTATTCCGACGCTGAATCGTCCTCATGCGCGCGCGATGCAAATCACCTCGACACTGCCGGCGGCGCTCGGGCTAGGGTACGTGGGATCCGCCATGTCCACGGCGTCGTTTCTCGACCACACTCCGACTGCGCTGGCCTTCGGCACCAGCGGACTGCGCGGGCTCGTCAAAGACATCACCGATCTCGAGGCCTACATCAACGTCAGCGGCGCGCTCCGCTATCTGCTGGCTTGCGGCGACATCCAGGCGGGGGATCGCGTCGTCCTCGCGGGCGACCTGCGGCCGAGCACCGATCGCATCATGCGCGCATGCGCCCACGCCGTCGTGGACGCCGCCTGCCAGGTGGAGAACGCGGGCAAGATTCCGACGCCGGCCTTGATGGCCCATTGTCTGGCTTCCGGCCGGGCGGGAGTCATGGTGACGGGCAGTCACATTCCGTTCGATCGCAACGGGATCAAGATGAATAAGAGCGTCGGCGAAGTTCTGAAGACCGACGAGGCGGGTATCACGCGCGAGGTGGAGCGGGTGCGCGCCGCCGAGTACGGTAAGGCGGCCGAAGCGTCTGCGTTCGACGCGGCCGGTATGTGGAAGCGGCCTTCGAGCCTGCCGCCGATCGATCGCGGAGCCGAAGAGGGCTACGTTCGTCGCTTCGTCGGCAGCTTCGCGCCGGGCGGTCTCTCGGGGCTTCGCGTGCTCGTCTATCAGCACTCGGCCGTGGGGCGCGACCTCTTGCCGCGAGTCCTTCGCGAGCTGGGCGCGGACGTGTGCACGGCCTCCCGCAGCGAGACGTTCGTTCCCATCGACACGGAGAACATCGCGGACGAAGAGCTCGACCGCCTCGAGGCGCTCGCGACGGCGGCCGAGGGCGACGGTCCCCTCGACGCCATCGTGTCCACCGACGGCGACTCCAATCGACCCCTGGTGATCGCGGTGCTCCCCGCCGCCGAGGTCGGAGCCAGCGGAAGGCGCGTGCGCTTCTTGTCGGGGGACCTGCTCGGCATCGTCGTCGCCGAGTACCTGCGCGCGGACGCCGCCGCGGTCCCGATCAGCTCCAACGACGCAGTCGAGCGGCGCATGGCCGAGCGCGGCGTCGTCCTGCGCACCACGCGGATCGGCTCCCCATACGTCGTGGCCGCGCTCAGCGAGATGCGAAGCGCAGGCGCCTACACCCGAATCGTCGGCTGGGAGGCCAACGGTGGCTTTCTCACCCAGAGTGACATCCCGCTCGCCGCCGGAACCCTTGCCGCTCTTCCGACGCGCGACTCGACTCTGCCCATCCTGGCCAACCTGTTCGCGGCCAAGGAGCAACGCGTCGGATTGGCCGCTCTCTGGAGCCGACTGCCCGCGCGCTTCGGGCGTGCCGGCCTTCGTGACGACGTGCCCGTCGCCGTGAGCCGAGCCATTCTCGCGCGGCTCATACCGGGCGAGGGCCCCATCGAGGTGACCTTCGAGGCCGGCGATCGCGTCCACGGCAGCGGTGAGCCGGCAGCCGCAGCGGCGCCCCTCGCGGGCGCGGTGGCCGCCGCCTGGCTGGAGCGCAGGGCCACGCTCTCGAGGTTCTTCACCCAGGCGCTCGGCTTTGGCGACATCGTGCGGATCAACGTGCTCGACGGCGTGCGCATCTTCTTCAAGAGCGGCGACGTCGCCCATGTGCGACCCTCCGGCAACGCGCCGCAGCTACGCATCTACGCGTGCAGCGACTCGCAAGCGCGCGCCGACAAGATCGTAGAACTCGCGCTCGAGGAGCCCCACGGTATCTTGCGTCAGATGGTGAGTGTGTTCGCCGGATGATGGGTCGCACCCGCCCGCGATGATCGACCCGGAGCCGATGGTCACGCGCCTGGCGGTGCGCCTCGCCGGCGACTCGCGCCGTGTGCTCGCGCGTCCGTTCTTGCCTGCGAGGGGTGGGCCGCAGGTCCACGCGATCGTCGAGCGCGTGCAATCCCTGTCCGATGCCCACGTCTCGTCGATTCTCTCGACCTTGATTGCGGACTACCAGGAGCGGCACAAGGACATTCGTGAAGTCTTCCGACGAAACTACGCGACGGCGATCGCACTGGACGACGCTCCGGCGGCGCTGAGCGACGAGCGCCGGGAGCTCGCTGGGGCGTACTTCACGAGCGAGTACTCGCTGGAGGCGGCGGCGCTCTTCAACCCGTCCATGGTGCCTCACTTCGACCAGGACGGCGTTCCGGTGGGCGCTGTCCGTTTCATCATGAGCCTCCGGGCGTGCGGGGAGGGCCACCTCTCGTCGATCGAGTTTCGCACCGGCACCGTAGACGCCGCTCTCGACGTGTCGTTCGACGCTCCCACCCGCTTCGCCCAGACCGCGCGAACCACGGACGACCGGCGCTACGACAAGAGCTCCTTTGCCCAGAAATTCACCGAAATGGCGACCCGGAACCGATGGGCGGACTCCGTGCTCGATCGCCTCGGTGCCGAGTTCACGACGCGCGACTTGAGGGACGCCATCGAGGCCTGCCGACCCCGCGAGCACGACGTCGCGCTCTTCGACGATACGACGGCGCACATGCTCTGGCTGGCTCACTCGAACTACGAGCTCGACTTCGCGTCCGACAGCGTGCTCTCGGAGCGGGTGATCTTTCCGGTGACCGAGAACGAGAGCCGCGGCATCGAGGATGCGCGATTCGTGCGCTTCACGCACCCCGATGGCCGGGTCGAGTACTACGCGACGTACACGGCGTACAACGGATTTCGCGTGCTGCCGCAGCTCCTGTGGACCACCGATTTCCGGCATTTCAAGGTGAACACGCTGAACGGTCGCTGCGTCCAGAACAAGGGGATGGCGCTCTTCCCGCGCAAGATCGGCGACCACTTCGTGATGTTGTCGCGGCTCGATGGCGAGAACATCTACCTTCTGCGGTCCGACAACATCCACTTCTGGAACGAGTCGACGTTCGTGCGCGGACCGAAGCACCCGTGGGAGTTCGTTCAGATTGGAAACTGCGGCTCTCCGATCGAGACGGAGAAGGGATGGGTGCTCCTGACCCACGGCGTGGGGCCGATGCGCCAATACTGGTTGGGCGCGCTGCTGCTCGATCTGGAGGATCCGTCGCGCGTGATCGGCGACCTCGTCGAGCCCCTCCTCATGCCCGAGCCGGCCGAACGCGACGGCTACGTGCCCAACGTGGTCTATTCTTGCGGCGCGATGCGGCATGGAGACCACCTAGTCGTTCCCTACGCCATTGCGGACACGCATATCGGCGCGGTCCGTATTTCGCTTCCCGAGCTACTCTCGCGTCTTGCGGACTGATCGCCGGCGGAGCCGCACGAGCCCTCAGAACGACGCCTGCCCAAAGAGCCCGACCTGCCACGTTTCGCCTGAGGCGTCGCCGGGGAACACGTCGACCGGCAAGACGATCGAGAGCACCGGGAAGGAGATAGTGAGCTGCAACCGGACGCCGACGTGGGTCGCCGCGCCGGACCGGATCTGAATGGGCACCCCGGCACCGAGGGCCAGCGAGGGGATGATCACCATGACGTCGGGCGACGCCACCTCGCCGAGCGGAACGAGGGTCGTCGTGCCCTTGAAATTCGTCTCGGCGCTGGCCGACCAGATCACCCACCAGGGGACCGCCATCTCGTAGCCGAAGCGCGCACGGACCTGTCCTGCGTCGAGGCGATCGCCGATGCCCACGAAGGGACCGCCATTGAGCACCGTATTGCCGGGCCGGTCGACGATCGTGAAGCTCAGCCTCGACGCGTCGCGGGCCGCGATGGTGCGTCGCGCGACGAAGGCGCCGTCTTCGTGGCTCGCGGTCCATCCGTCCTGGCCTGGCTCCCAGAAGCGCGCATCCGGACAGCGCACGGTCACTTCGATGTTCGGGGAGCCTGCCCAGTCACGGATCGGCGACAGTGCGTAGGAGTATCGATCGGTCTGGTCGACACGCGCGTGCGTGCCCAGCCACGGATGGCGCGTCTCGAGCGGCGGCAGGCCCATGTAGCCCACGGCGTTGCCGTCCGTGCCAGAGACCGGGGCCATGCGTCCGGAGAACACGAGCGTCGCGATGGCATGAGCATCGACGCCGAGGGCAAAGCCCTCCCGCGCGATCGCGGTGTCGTGGGCGATCGCGGGATCGAAGACGCCCACGGCGCTGTCGACGGCCCGAAGCTGCTCGGGAGTGAGCGGATGCCGCGCGTCGACACCGTTCGCCGTCGTCGCGAACTGGTCCGTCTTGATCCCGTAGAAGGCGCCGATCACCTCCTCGCGCGAGTCGCCGGGGTTGCGCACGTGGTACACCGCCTCGAACTCGCACTGCCGTTCTGCGCACCGGAAGGTGAGCTCTTCGTGTTCGACGACCAGCGTCGTCGGCCGGACGATGAACGCGCCTCCCAGGTCATCCGGTGCGTAGAGAGGCGCGGCCGCGTTGGCCGACGCCGGGTCAGAAGCGGCGAGCAGGGCGAAGACGAGGGCCAGCGCGGCGCCGATCGACCTGGCGATCCGTGCGCTTCGCAATCGTTGGCGCCCACGCGGGTCGAGGCGTCGCACGGACGCTCTCAGCCTCCCCCGGCGGGGAGGTTCGTCGTGACCGCGCCGTAATAGTTGTCGAGGAAGTCTTTCAGGGGAACCTGTTGCGCCAAGAGCGGCTGGCCCCACGTCCAGAGACTGATGTGGACGACGTTTTTCGTGACGTCGACGACGATCTCGCTGAGGAGCGTGATCCAGTGATTGGGAAACGAACTCAAGATGAACGTGTGATCGAACTTCGTCTGACCTATCGAGGCGAGCAGGTTCGCGTTGATGAGGAGCGCATTGTCCGTTCCGGGGAAGAGGTTCAGACTCTCCGCGTTCGGGATCCCCGGGTTCGTAGCCCACCTGCCGCCGTCGGCCACGGAGGCAAAGAACCCCGTGCGCCTGAACCACGACGCGATCTCTTCAGGCCGCGACATGCCCGCCAGCTCCTGGTCCGGATTGCCGCGCCACGAGGGTTGCCACCAGACGTTCGTGGTGTTCCGCAGCGCGCCCAGCAGCATCCACTCGGCCTGCGTCGACGGCGGCGCCTTCTGCGACATCTTCGCAGCCATATCGGCGTAGTTCGCCGTCATCAAGTCGGAACGTGGTTGGATATGCAGCCCGCCAAGATCACACGCGCCGGTGTCGAAGAGTCTCGTCGCAGCGCGCGCGACCGCGACGGGGTGACGCCCGGTGACGATATTGAAGAAGGCAGCTGGCCCGCACAGGTTGAGCACACTCTGGTTGATCGATCGTGGGTTCTTGACGATCGCGTCGAGGCCGTCGGCCACGGTCGCGCGGTCGAGCGTGATCCATGGGCTCAAGCCGGCCGACACGGCGACCGTCGTTCCGGCCGCGATCGGGAAAGACCGAGAGGTCAGCTGCTTGTGTCGGAACGCGTCGATCACCGCCAGTGCATCGTCAACGCTCGAGAGCTTGACCGTGTCTGCACCGCGCTGGTCCTGGCTGAACGTCGTCAGGTCCGAAACGTCGTCGAAGTCGTCGGCCATCGTCAGTTTCCTGCGTGGGCTTTCCGCATGGGCTTCAGCAGCAGTGCGCCGTGACTAGGTCATTGGACGTCTCGTCATCGAGCTTTCCCTCGTCGGTGAGTCCAGCGTCGTCCGACGAGGCGTCCGCGTCGTCCGAGGAGTCAGAGTCGGTGGACGCGTCCGATGCGTCGGAGTCGGTCGAGGCGTCGGAGGAGTCGGTCGAAGTAGAAGCGGAATCGTCGGACGACTCCGGGCCGCCCTGCGGACTCGCATCTCCATCCGGAGAGGTCGACGCGAGGATAGTGGGGTCTTGAGATGCCGCGCGGAAGGTTCTCAGCGCTGCCCTCACGACGTCCAGGTCCGGAGGATTGGCGGTGACGTCGGGATCGATGTACCCGAGGTTCTGGAGGCGCTGGAAGATCCCGGAGAGCGTGTTGATGGGATCGAGACATCCGACGTCGAACGAGAAGCTCGTCCCGGATCCGGTGAACGTGATCGTGAAGGTGTCGAGCGTTACGGGGATTGAAAACGTCGCCGTTCCGTCTTGACCCGTCGTCAGCCCGGCAAGCTCCGGAAGCTCGGGGACCGAATAGGCCTGGGATGCGAAGGGCGCGTCCACGAACCGTATCGTCACGGTCGTCGTCGGGGGGGTCGACACGAAGGTGTTCGTCGTCCCGGTCGTCAGGCTCTGCATCGCGGGGGTACCGGCCTGATCCGGGATGTAGAGGAGGTCGGCCGGACTCAGGATGTTGTGGTCCGTTCGATCCTCGCGGAGCTGCGCGTTCTTGGCGTCGCCCCATACGGCATCGGCGTCGAAGCCGAACTGGTAAGCGAGCCTGGCGAGGAAGTCACCTTGTCGAACTACATAGGGTTCCACGTCGTCCTCCGAGCCCTGATGGGCATCCCTGTCACTTCGCCGCGGGGTCGTCCGGGAATACGAGCTGGTACGAGTCTTCTCCGATGAGCTCGAGCATCCCGTTCTCGTCGAGGACCGTCATGCGCTGCTCGCCGTCCTTGCCTCCCTTGAGGAGAAGGACGCGCGCGTTGGCTCTCGGCTTGCCCTGCGCGTCTTTCATCTGCACATGCGTGATCGTCACGGGCTTGTCGGAGGTCTGCGCGCTGTCGCCGCTGCCACTCCCGAGCTTCACTTGCGAGCCCTTGAGGCTCGCGGTGCTCGAGTCGAGCGCGAGCTGTGCGCCGGCGGTCTCCACCGTCGCCGTCTTGCCGCCCAGCGTGAGGTCGCCGGAAGCTGCGACCGTGAAGGTCCCGACAGTCGCATCGAAGGCCTTGCTGACGAAGGAGATGGCCGGGCTCGATAACGTGATTCCCTGGGGACTCACGATGAGCTGACTGTCTCCGCAGACGAGGGCGAAGCTCTCGAGCACCTCCACTTCGAGCGACTTCGACGCGTACGCGCGGCCGTTTCCCTCGACGTGAACGACGGCGGTCCTGTGCGCGGAGCCGGCCCCCACGATGACCGTTCGGTGCCCGGCGTGGCGTTCGGTGTAGTCGCTGGCGAAGCTGAGGAGCGTGTCGCCCGCGGTGCTCGCCTCGACGTTCCCGCCCAGCGTGCGCGTGACGTCGCCCTGCAACGTCTCTTCCGTCGAGCCGGTGACCGTGCGCGACGAGTCGCCTCCGATCGTCGTCATGGCGGCGCCCACGACGGCAACGGTCCGACTCCCCGCCACGGCCACGGCCTGACCCAGGGCGACGGACGTCGTTTCCGCCCCTGCCGTCGACACCGTCCGATTGCCCGCCACGGTCACGCTCTGGTCGCCTCCGACGATGAGCGAGCGATCCTTGCCCACAGTCAGAGTGCTGTCGACGCCGATGGTCGTGGTCTCGTTGTTCTTGACGACGACGTTGAGGTCCTTCTCCGCTTGAACGAAGAGCTCCTCCGAGCCGATGGCGTCTTCGAATCGGATCTCGTTCGCGTTCGTGAAGTTGCCGCCCTTGCTGCTCCGGCTCCTCGTGCCGCTCTGCGTCGCATTGGCCGGTAGAGCGTACGGCGGCATGTTGCTCGCGTTGTACACGCGCCCGGTGATGATCGGCCGGTCGGGATCCCCTTCGAAGAAGTCGACGATGACCTCTTGACCGATCCGGGGGATATGAATCGAACCCCAGTTGGTGCCCGCCCACGCCTGGGCAACCCGCACCCAGCACGAGCTATTTTCGTCGTTCTGGCCCTGCCTGTCCCAGTGAAACTGCACCTTGATGCGTCCGTACTGGTCGGTCCAGATCTCCTGACCGCTCGGACCGACGACAATCGCCGTCTGGGGGCCGCGTACGGTCGGCTTGGGCGCCGAGAAGGGCGGTCGAAAGGTCGTCTTCGCGTCGATGACGGCGAACGTGCACGAGAAGGGCTCCGCGTCCGCGTCCTGGGCGCTGCGCAGCTCCTCGCCCTGAAGGCGATAGCGCGCCGACACGACGAGGTACGTTTGGTTCTGGTCGTCGCGGGGATGGTCGACCAGCTCGAACGTGGCGCCGACCGTCAGGCTCCTTGCGTTCGTGTCTCCGGTGCATCCGCTCGCCTCGCGTCGCACCTGCTCGAGCCGGAGACGCGCGTAGCTCTCCGCGTCGGCGAAGCTCGTGAAGCCGCCGGGATAGTCAAAGGCGCGAAGCTGGGGCTGCGCGAGGTCGTCCGCGGAGCGCAGGCTGGCGTAGAGGTCCACGCTCGGCTTGGTGAAATCGAAGTCCGAGTGCGAGTACGCTCCCGTCTCGAGCTGCGCGTTCGCCATCCATCGGCGAACGTATTGCATCGTGGAGTCCCGGTGCTCGTCGACGGTCGCGAACGGGAGCGACTCGCAGCCAGGAGCGGGCGAATGGGCCACGGCGGAGTCGGCCATCACGAGCGTGTGCTTGCCGTCTTCGTGTCGGAAATAATAGTAGATGCCCTCGCGCTCGAGAAGGCGCGACACGAACTGAAAGTCGGTCTCGCGGTACTGCACCACGTACTCGCGCTGCGGATACGTTTCGGAGAGAGACGCCTCGAAATCGGTGAAACTGCGATCCCGAAAGACCTTCGCCACGATGTCCGGAATGGTCATGTTCTGGAAGACGCGGCAATCGGTGCTGAGCGTCAGCTGCCAGAGCCACGGGCGGAGCGTCAGCCGATATCGCGACATTCCGTCGTCGTCGGTGCTGAGGTACTGAAAGCGCACCACGCGAGCATTCCAGTGGCGAAGCTGGTCATCGTCGCCCGAGAGATCGAGATGCACCGTCACCGGCTGGTCGAGGAGCTCCACGGCCTTGATGTTCGAGCGGGCGCTCAGTACGTCGACCTCGTAGATGAACGGCTGGGAGAGGGCTTCGAAACCGCCCATCGAACGAAAGGTCAGATCTTGCCCGAGCGGGGAGTCCAGCGTGACGGTGCCTGCGGGTCGGGCGTCCATGGTTCGATCCATCGGAGGCGCCTGGTTTCCGCGCCGCACTCACAGAGGCACTTACCACAGGCGACCACCCGGACGAAAGACGGGGGCGCCGCTCTCGGCTTGCCCGGAGCGGCCGTGATCCCGTAAAAAAGGCCCACGCGCGACGGCCGCGCGACCTTGGCGCTCTTGACGTAGCCCGTTTGGGTGACAGGCCGTGGGGGGGTAGTCTGCGAAGAGGAGGGGCCGTCCTCTCCATCCGGCCTGGGTACGGACTGCATCCCGGACGACCGCGCGCGTCTTGCACCAGCTGCGCTTCGACCACCGGGACAACGAGTGCGAGAGCCGGTGTCGCCGCCGGTGGTACACCTGCCGGTAATGCGTATTCGTGCTGCCTTGCCAATAGCGCCGTGACTCGTCAGTAGCGGCGATTCGCCGGGCAGTCCCGACCGCCATGCAGACAGAGCATCACAAGGACCTCGGCGCGCGGGTCACGGTCTCGCCTCGGCATTCCTTGTCGGCCGGGCGGTCGACGGCCCTGGCGATGTGCTCGACGGCGCTTCGGATCCGCTCTTCCGAGAGGCATGGATATCCGAGGAGTAGGACCGAGTCGCTGGCGCTCACCGGTTCGACGACGTGAACCGGGGCGGCCGCGAGCGAGTAGACGCCTACGCCCGCGTCGGTCAGACGACGCTGGAGCACCGGCGCGGGGGCTGCCCCCGCAGGGAGATGCCAAGCCACGTGCATGCCGCCCTCGGCGCCGTCGACACGGACCCGCCCGAAATGGGTTCGCAGCTCGTGGAGCAGGCAGTCGCGGCGTGCGAGGTAGCGACGTCGAATCCGGTGGAGGTGCCTTTCGAAGCCCCCGCTGTTCAGAAATTCCGCCACCGCCGCTTGTTCGAGCCACGGGTGACCGTTGTCGAGAAGGGCCTTGGCACCGATCGCCGCCGCCGCGAGCGCCGACGGGAAGACGACGTAGCCGAGGCGAAGCGCGGCGCCGATCGACTTGGAGAAGGTGCCGAGGTAAATCGTGGTATCGGCGCGATCGAGCGCATAAAGGGCCAGGAGCGGGGACTCTTCGTATCGAAAGTCGCTGTCGTAGTCGTCTTCCACCACGTACGCGCCCGACTTCGCCGCCCAGTCGAGGAGCGCGAGGCGCCGAGCGAACGACAGCGTCGGCCCCAGCGGAAACTGATGCGATGGCGTGACGTACGCGAGGGCCGCCTCGCGCGGGAGCCGGTCGACGCAGAGCCCTTCGTCGTCCACCGGGCCGGCCACGAGCCGCGCTCCGTAGCTGGAGAGAACGAGCGCCGCGCCTTCGTAGCAAGGGTTCTCCACGACGGCCCGGACCCCCGGCGTCACGAGCACTCGGGCGACGAGGTTCAGGCCCTCCTGGCATCCCGCCACGATGACGATCTGGTCGGCATCGGCGCGGATCCCGCGCGCGAGCCGCAGATGATCCGCAATCGCGACGCGGAGCTCTCGGAGGCCGGCCGGGTCGCCGTAGCGAACGAGCGCGGGCCCCGCTCGGCTGAGGCGGTCGACGATGAGGCGGTGCCAGACGGTCTCGGGGAAGAGCGCCGGGTCCGGCTGCCCCATCCGGAAGTCGTAGACGAGCCGGCCTGCGAGCGGATCGTAGACCCGCGGGCCGCGCCCCCGGAAGGCGATGGGGTGACGCGGGGCCGCAGGGGTCTCGTGCTCGCCTGCGCTCTGGGAGGACGTCGTGACCCGTCGGAACGCGGCCGGCGGCTGGCGACTCACCATCGTGCCGGCCGAGGACTCCACCTCGAGGATGCCCTCGGCAATCAAGAGGTCGTACGCCAGGGTGACCGTGTTGCGCGAGACGCCGAGCTGCTCGGAGAGCGCTCGCGTCGAGGGTACGCGACTCGAAGGCGCGAGGATGCCCTTGTCGACGAGCTGCCGGATCTGGTCTGCGATCTGCGCTTGGAGCGGCTCGAGCCCGCGGCGTCGAATCGCGAGCGGTAGTTGCGGTGGAGGTGCCAATGCGCTCATCGTCGCACCATGAGGCCGGCATCTCGGTGCAGCCGGGCCCCATCTCTTTCTGACAGCGTGACGTTGCGCTGAGAGAGCCGGGATGTTTCCGAACGATGGCTATCGGATGATCTCCGTGGTCACGTTGGCTCCAGACAAATCGGCGGCCCTGGCTCTAACGCCATGTGCCCCGGTTCATGTACCCATTGCGTCATACAGATAGAGGCGCCGCGACTGGACGCGCCCGACGGAGGACACGCCCTCGAAGGACATTCGACCCGAGTCACGAGAAGGAGTACGGCCATGACGACCGATAGTATGGAATCGAGGCTCAGGCCGAACTGCCTGAACTTCGTCGAGCTACTCGCGCAAAACATCGCGCTGATCTCGCCGACGATGACGGCGGCGCTCATCGTGCCCTTGATGTTCTCGAACACCGGCAACGTCAGCTGGCTGTCGTACGCCGTGGGCACACTCATGTTGCTGTTCGTCGCATTCAACCTGAACCAGTTCGCGAAGCGAACCACGAACGCCGGATCGATGTACAGCTACGCCATCTCCGGCCTCGGCTACAGCGGAGGCGCGATCTGCGGATGGTGCCTCGTCTGGGCGTATCTGTTCATCGGCATCGCGGGCACGACGGGCTTCGCCATCTTCGCGCAGAAGCTCCTCGACATGGTCCACGTCACCGTACCGCCGGTCGTTCTCTTCGGGCTGTGCATCGGAACGAGCTTCGTTCTTGCCTACAAGGACATCCGGATTTCGACGCTCGTGATGCTCGGCCTCGAAGCGTTCTCGTGCTTCTTCATCTTCGTCCTCTGCCTGATCGTGATCGGGCATCACCCGGCTCCAGACTCCGCGCAATTCAGCTTCGGCGGCATGTCGCTGTCGAGCCTCGGGATGGGCGTCGTGGTGGCCATCTTCAGTCTCGTCGGGTTCGAGAGCTCGACGGCCTTCGGCGAGGAATCGGTGAACCCGCTCAAGACGATTCCTCGGTCCATCGTCTGGAGTCTCGTCCTCACCGGCGCCTTCTTCATCTTCGTGACCTACACCGAGGTGCTGGGCACCCACGGGTACAAGGACTCGCTCGACAAGATCGACGCGCCGCTCAACGTCCTGGCCGATACGTACGGCGTCTCGTTCCTGTCGCCGCTGCTGTCGGCCGGCGCGATGTTCAGCTTCTTCGCGCTCGCGTCGTCGTGCATGAACGCCAACGCCCGCGTCATGTACGCGATGGGCCGCCACCAGTTCTTCCACCGGTCCACGGGCGCCGCCCACGAAGTGCACGGGACGCCGCACATCGCCCTGGGGGTCGTCGCCGTCGCCATGCTCGTCGTCGTCACGTTCTGTCGATACGCGTTCAGCTTCGAGGTGCTCGACGAGTTCAACGACGCCGGGACGATGGGCGCCTTCGGTTTCCTCGGCGCGTACTTCCTCATCACCCTGGCGGCGCCCGCGTTCATCAAGAAGCGCAACGAGCTCACGGGCAAGGACGTCGCGGTTTGCGTGGCGGCGATCGTCCTCATGCTCATCCCGGCGGTCGGAAGCGTGTATCCAGTCCCCGATCCTCCCGTGCGGTACTTCCCGTACATATTCGTCGGATATCTGCTGATCGGCGGAGCGAGGGTGGCCTGGCTTCGCATGCGCGCGCCGGAGCGCCTGCAGCGGATCCACGAGGAGGTCCAGACTCAGCACGTTCCCGTGGGTCTCGCCGTGCAGCCGACCGCGAACGGCTGACGTCGAGGCGTCGAGGCCAAACCAGAAATCCATACCCCGAGAACAGGAGGTCCACACATGACTGCGGTCAGCGGGCTCGAGGCGACAGGCGAGAGGTTTTCGGTCCAACCGTTCCTCGAAATGCGACAGCGGACACGGCACGCCGTCAACGACATCGCGGCGCGCGTGAAGGTGGGAATGGTCGAGGAGGACGCGCGCGCCATGGCGCGCGATCTCCTCTCGGACCAGGGAATGAAGAAGGGCTGGCACCACATCATCGTCCGCTTCGGGCCGAACACGACCAAGGACTTCATGGAGCCCTCCGACAAGGGCATCGTGCTCGGATCCGACGACATCTTCTTCGTCGACATCGGACCGGTGCACGGGGACCACGAGGGCGACGGCGGCGACACCTTCGTGTTCGGATCGGATCCCGACCACCACCGGGCCAAGGCCGACGTCAGGGTGATCTGGGACGACGTCCGCGACCGGTGGTTTCGCGAGGGGCTCACCGGCCGCGACCTCTACGACTACGCCGAGAAGACGGCCGCCGCCAAGGGATGGCGGCTCAACCGGGACCTGTCCGGGCATCGCCTCTCGGAGTTCCCGCACTCGGTCCACTACGACGGGGCGATGGCCGCCGTGGACTTCCGCCCGTCGCCCTTGCTCTGGGTGCTCGAGATCGCCATCATCCACCCGGAGCGCAAGTTCGGTGCCTTCTACGAGGACCTTCTCCTTGAAAACCAGTCGTTCGACTGAAGGGACCCACGTGGCCCCGTTCGATCATGCGCCGGAATGAGGGCCCTTCACGTTCTCCAGCATGTGACCATGGAGGGTCCCGCGCGCATCGGGGAGGTGGCGCGCGCCATGGGACTCGACGTGGTCATCCACGCCCTCTACGAGGGCGCTCGCGTGCCGGCGACGATTCCGGATGGCGATCTCCTCGTCGTCATGGGGGGCGGCATGGGCGTCGGCGACATCGGCGACGCACGCTGGCCCTTCCTCCAGACGGAGGTGGAGCTCCTCGCACGCCTCTTGCGAGAGCAAGAGGCGCGACCGGTCCTGGGAATCTGCCTGGGCGCCCAGCTGATGGCCCACGCTCTCGGTGCGCGCGTGGCACCACTGAAGGTGGGAGATCCGCCCGTCTCCCATCGAGAGGTCGGGTGGGGCGCCGTGACCTTCACCGTCGCGCCGGACACCGAGCCATGCCTCGTCGGGCTCGACGAGTCGGAGGTCGTGCTCCACTGGCACGGGGATACCTTCGAGCTACCCCGGGGCGCGACGGTGCTCGCGAGTACCCTCGCGTGTCGAAATCAGATGTTCCGGTTCGGCCGTCGTGCGTTCGGCATCCAGTTTCATGCGGAGATTGACGCGGCCGACGTCGCCGTCTGGGTTCACGACGACGCCGACTTCGTGCGCGCCGCGAACGGTCCGGCAGGGGGAGAGCGCATCCTCGCCGAGACCGCGCGGTACATTCGGAGGCACAGGCAAGTCGGCGATCGCCTCATCCGGAACATCCTCGAGGTCATGACGAGCGACCTCGGATGACGGGGTCGCCTAGATGTGCGTGCAGGTCGCGAGATAGCAGGTCGTGTCCTGGCCTGACTCGGAGTAGCAGCGGTCGAGCGCGTCGTCCTCGACGTCGGTCATGTTCGTGAGGCCAAACCCGGGTGCCGCTGCCTCGCTGACCGGATACTGATCGCCGTACGAGTCCTCGGCGATGCAGGTCACGTTGTGAACGCCCTCCCAGTTCCAGTAGTAGGTCGGGCGCGCGAACTCGGGGTGGTCCCAGTGTGCCCATCCACTGCGTCCGTGGACGACGGCCCTGGGGGCCAACACGCGGACCGGGTGTGGACGGACGATCGGGCCATGCGGATGCACTCCCGGAGGGTGGGCCTGAAACGGCGGCGGCGCCGGCCGCGGAGGTCTGGAACGTTCGTCCGCGTAGACAATCAGGCACAGCGACAACGAACCGAGCAGCAGGCCGAGAGACAGAGGGGCTTTGAGTAGTTTCATCGAGATCTCCCGCGGGAAGGCGGCGCGTGACGCAGCGGCTGCGTCGAGCGGCCCGCGACTCAGGACGCGACCGTGGCAGAACTCACACGCCAGTGCGGTGGGAATCCGACCGACCGTCCTTAAGTACGGTCGAAGTGGGCCGGCTCCGGCACCACTTGCGCGGCTCAGAGCCCCCGCGATCGTTCGCCACGCAGCGGGATCCGCCCCGCCAAGGCCGCGTCGATGACCTCTACGATGCGCGCTCGATCGCGCGGTAGACGCCCGGCGAGGGGCAAATGATTCGAGGCATGGTTCGTACGAAAGATGGCGTCGGTCGGCCGGGCGAGATCGATCATCGTGCGCAGCTCGCGAAGGAGCTCGGGGATCGCGGGAACCTCGAACCGCCCCTTCGCCCGGAGCTGCGCCAGCGGCGTTCCCAGGACGACCGTCACCGTCAGCGCCGCGAAGTATTCGGGGTTCATCGCCGTCACGAGGTCGGCCGTGGCCCGCGCGTGCAGGTCGCTTCGATCGCGCGCGATGCCGAGGAGCGCGATCACGCTGAGCGACATGCCGGCCGCGTGAACCCTCCGCGCCGCCTCGACGTGCGCCGCTGCGTCGTCGCCCTTCGCGATGCTCTTGAGGGTCGCGTCGTCGCCCGACTCGGGCCCGATGTAGAGCGTGGAGAGCCCCGCGTCGCGGAGCTCGCGGAGCTCGGCGTCGGTCTTGTCGCGAACGTTGCGCGCCATGGCATAGGCGGACACGCGCCGCAGGTTCGGAAAGAGCGCGCGCGCCCGCGCGAGGATCGGGCGCCAGTGGTCCATCGGCATGACGAGCGCGTCGCCGTCGGCGACGAAGAGCTTCTGGACGCCCGGCCCCAGGGAGCGCGCGCCGAGTTCGAGGTCCTCGAGCGTCTCGCGGAGCTCGCGCACGCGGAACGTCTTCTCGCGATACATGTCGCAGTACGTGCAGTGGTTCCACGAGCAGCCGATCGTCGCCTGAACGATGTACGCGTCGGCCTCGGAGGGAGGGCGGTAAAGGGTTCCTTCGTAACGCATGGCGGGAGCGCCCGCTTCTTAGCGCATCCCATCGTCGCCATCGAACTCCGCGGCCGCGGCGTGCGCTATGGCGCGCTCTGCACGATCGCGAGGATGTTGCCCTCGGTGTCCTTGAACCAGGCGGTCTTGGCGCCGCCGGCCGTGCCGGCGCCGCACGCGACCTCAAACCGAGGTGCGCGCCGCGCGCCCTAGAGGGTCCCGGCTCTCGCGTTGCGCGCCGGCGCGTGGGCCGTTGCGCGCGAGCGCGAGAGCGGGCATCGTTGAGGGTCAGGAGGTTCTTCATGCGGCGCAGAGTCAAACCGGGCAGCCTGCATCCTCTGAAGCTCGCGATACCGCTCGCTCTCTTGAGCGCCTGCGGGAGCGCTTCAAACCTGCCCGAGGCCTCGCCGGACGCGGGCAGGGACGCGAGCCGAACGGTGGGCGCCGACGGCGGTTGCCTCTCGCAAGGCCCATCCGGATGCACGTCGGCGTCCGACGATGCGGCCGCGAGCCCGACGCCCGACGCGGCGATGGGCACCGACTCGGAGGCTGCCGATGGAGGTCCCGCGGGCAGCGGCACGGTCGACAGTGGACCGCCTCTCGGATTGACGGGCAGCAGCTGGTATGTCGCAAAAGGGGCGCCGGGCACAGCTGCGAGCTCCTGCAGCTCCGCCGGGACGACGTGGACGAACGCGTGGGGCGAGATGGACCAGATCCATTGGTCGTGCGTTCAACCCGGCGACACCGTGTGGCTGGCCGGGGGCACATACACCAAGGGCTTCATCGTCGGGGCCAGCGGCACGGCGAGCAAGCCGATCACGATCGCTCGCGCGCTCTCGACGGACACCGTGGCCACCAGCGCGGCCGGCTGGAGTGCGGCGTTCGACGCTCAGGTCCTCGTGACCAACACGACGGCCAACAACAAGAACTCCAGCTGCAACGCCGGCGACGTCCTGTGCTTCAACAGCACGACGCTCGGGAACTACACGTACTGGGCCGGCCGCGTCGACAGCGGAATCAAGCTGCAGACCTCGGACATCGCGGGCCTGAGCCCGACGAACAACACGTCGCTCGGGCAATCGGCGGTCGACCTCGGGACGGCCTCGGGAGCCCCCGGCAGCGGGAACAACCACGACATCACGTTCGACCACGTCGACTTCGCGGGCCCTGCGGGCGCCGCCGAGTTCACGCACCAGTCGTACGACGCCGCGATCCAGGTCCTGAACACGACGGGCAACATCGTCTTCAGCAACTGCCGTATCCACGGCGCAAACAACAACGTGAACGTCTCCGGATCGACCGGGGTCATCTTCGACCACTGCATGTTCTACGACAACGTCGCGGGCGACGGCAGCGCCGGTCACGGCAACATGGTCCAGTACGCCGGCAACGACGACGTCACCTTCCGTTACAACGAGTGGTGGAACTGGAGCGTCGAAGGGATCATGGTCTGGACGAAGAGCGGCGCGCTCTACGTCTACGGCAACGTGTTTCACGACGCCGACAACTCCGGATATCCGAGCGTCATTCAGGCGAACAACACGACCGCCGGCCCTCTCTACTTCTACAACAACACGATCGCCAACGTCAGCGGCTACTGCGTGTTCCGGCCCGCGAACGCCGTCGGCTGGACCGCGGGCAGCCAGGCCCGGAACAATCTGTACTGGAACAGCGATGTCTGCGTGCAGAGCGCCCCGGGCTCCGACTACGACGCGGTCTACAACGATCTCGCCTCCAAGAACCAATCCACGCTGGGTATCTCCGAGACGACGACCGTGACGCAGGCGGAGACCAACGCGTGCACCGTCGCGTCGACACCCTTCGTGGCGGCGGCGACCGATGATTTCCACCTCACGTCGAGCACGCCCGCCGGGGAGAGCCTCGGCTCGCCCTACAACATCGACAAGGACGGCAACATGAGGACGACCTGGACCCGCGGAGCGTACGAGTACCATCCGTAGGGTGATGGCCGCTACTCGTACATCACGTACTCGGGCTTCGGCGACAGCCCGAGGACCTCTTTCGGCGTCATCAAGCGGCTGCCGTTGCGGGTGTCTTCGTCGAAGAAGAGCTTGAAGCCCGCGTGCACTCCCGCGACGGCCGACTTCATCAGATAGTCGTACGTCTTGATCTTCGAGCCCACGGGTCCGAGGCCGTCGACGCTCTTGATGAATATGATGCCCGGCGCGGGCTTCATGTCCGGCTCGTCTTTGAGCACCCAGTTGTTCACCTGGTGAAAGACGAGCGCCTTCTCGGGGAGCTTCCCGTCGGCCACGATTCCCGAGAGGTAGTTGGCCACCGCTGGTGATCGTCTCGCCGTCGGTCTGTCCAAAGGAGCGGCCGGGCAGCTGCTTGGGCCTCATCGCCCACTCCGGATCGAGCGCGACGCCCACGTCGGGTTCGTGCAGGTACTTCTCGAACGCCTTCACCTCGGTGACGAAGTCCGACTGCCCCGGCTGGATGTTGAGCAAGAGCAGGGCCTTGGATTCGCGAGCCGCGCTCAAGTATTGCTCGATGACGGTGCCGTCGACGCGACGGCGATACTTGCCGTCCGGCCCCGGATATCCCTGCACCACCACGGCGATGAGCTCGAAGACGGGCAAGAGCTTCCGGTCGTCTGCGTTGCGTGCGTCGGCATAGCGCGCGGCTTGCGCGTCGAGGGCCTTCGCACGCCTCGGGAGGTTCCCTTGAAGCGAGCCCAGCTCGGGTGCGCCGGGTGTTCCGCAGAAGCCAACCAATCGGTAATCGGGGAAAAGCGTCCGCCCGCCGCGCGGGAGTTCCAGGGCCGGAGGCTCGGGCGCCGGGGGAGGGAGGGGCGGGAGCGGAGCGGGAGGCGGTTCGTTGTGCGTCACCGCGACATCCGTGGCGACCTGCCTCGCCGCCATCGGAGGCGGGGGCGCCGGCGAGGGGCGCGTCATCCCGCACCCGCCGGTAAGCCCGGCGACTGCGCCCAGAGTCAACGCCCACGCGACGCGCGCGCGATCCGCCTTGGGCTCTCCGTTGAAATCATTCATGGATATCGCCGTTCCGGGGTTCGGGGGCCACAGCCCGAGACGAGGCGAGGGGACGCCGCGCGAGGGTACCTTTCTCTTGCAACTCGCCGCGCGCGTCAACCCGCGTCTGATGCCGGCCCCGTCTGCATCCTTCGCGCCTCCGGTCGGTCAATGCTCGCTCTCCGATACACGGGCGAGCGTGAGGCGCACGCCGACGAGCGTCAGTCGCACGCCGACGAGCGTCAGTTGCACGCCGACGAGGCTCGGGACTTCCGGGCGAACATTCATCCCGCTGGGATCAAGTCTCTCTCCCTCATGAATGAATGCTCATGGGCGCGAGGACCCTGTCAATGAACGCACGGGCGAGACTCAGACGTGTCCCCCCGACGCATGATGGAGCGCGGGACAACGTTCATCCCGACGCCATCTAGCTTCATGGACGCGCGGGCGATGCTTCTCCCGCGCAACCTTGATCCTTCATGGATCCACTTCTGAGCTATAGCCCCATGGCCCTGAGCTTCATGGACAAGCCCTCATGACATTCCCGCGTCCGGCCATGTCTCGTGAGTGCGTCCATGAGGTCTCATGATCGCTGGAGAGAGCCAAGAAGGATGCGGGGCCGAGTCGCGTGGCCCTATCCAAGAGCGCCGACCGGGTCGCTACTGAATCTTGCAGTAAGTCGGGAACGCTGAAGGAAGCCCGCTGGCGTACGGATCAGGCTTGGCCCCCTTGAAGGGGTGGTCCTTGAAGAACTGCCACGCGACCGGGGACAGCTTGCTGAGGCGCGTGATGTCGACGTGGGAGCTGCCGTCGTTGCAATCGATGACGATCGGCGCCCCCGCCGCCTTGACCGCCGCCTCGAACATCGTCGTCGACCCGGCGAGAAAGTCGCAGTTCGACGAGGTGATCGTGCAGCTCGAGTCGCCGGGCGCACCATGCGCGCCGATGAGCGACGGCGCGTTGCTCGGGTCCTGCAGCGTCCCGCCGAAGGCGCCCCCGGAGTAGACGATGGCGCTCGCGACATACCCGGACCGCGCGTACCACATGTACCCGGTTTGCAGGGCGCCCGCGCTGTAGCCGGCGACGTGGATGTGGCTCGTGTCGATGTTGAGCTGCTGGATGGCGCAGGCGATGATGAAGTCCGCATAGTCGACGTCGCCCGTGTACCAGACGCCGTCGCCCGTGTTGGTGCCCGTGCTGCTCGTGCTGTCGGCGGCCGCTACGAGACCCCCGAGGTTGACGATATCGGTGATGCCAGTGTTCAGCGCCGTCGCAGACTCCTGCGCGTTCGTGCCCGTGCCGTGCCAGTAGATGACGATGGGGCCGGTCGCCGAGGACGCCTTCGTTCCAACCGACATCGACCAGGACATCGACGTGCCGTTGAGCATGATGCTCTGCATGCCGCCGCTCTTCAGGGTCGGACACGTGCCCTTCACCGTCGGGAGCATGCTGGGAACCGCGCCGCTGCCCCGTGGAGTCCCGCTCGAGGAGCCACTCGAGGAGCCACTCGAAGAGCCGCTGGAGGAGCCGCTCGACCCGCCGCTTCCCGAGCTGCCGCTCGACGGCTGCGAGCCGCTCGACCCGCCCGAAGCGGAGCCGGTGCTCGATCCCCCACCGCCCGAAGACCCGCCGGTGCTCCCGGAGGGACCTCCGGAGGACCCGCTCCCGGTGCCCGCGTCGGACTCCTCCGAGGAGCTCCCTCCGCCAAACCCGGTGCCCGAGGAGGCCCCACCGCAGCCCACCGCGATGCCGAACGCGAGGGTCAGGAGAGTCGCAAGCGAACCAAGTTCCAAGTGGCGTCCGCGATGGGAGCTCATGGGTTTCCCCTTTTCCTTCTTCATAATTCGGCGCCTAACGTTGCGGCTGTATATCCGCTCCGATGGCGATGGACATCGACACACTCATTGGAAGACTCTGCAGCTTCGCTGCTGATTCCTAGCGCACAAGACGTTGGCGCGCACGGTACGCGCCGCGTTCTTTGTCTGCCACTTGGCAAGCGTTTGTTGACGCGTGCTATCGCGGATTGGACGGGGGCGGCGGCGGCGGAATCTGGAACACGTCCCACGCGGGCGTGTGGTTGTGTTCGCCGGGGGGCTGGTTCCAGAGATAGAGCGACGGGTACGTCGTCAGCTTTCCCATCGCGTCGGCGACGACCGCCGTCACGTAGAGCTGCGGGCTGTCCTGGGCCGCACCGCCCGGATACCGCGACGAGCTGAAGACGATCCAGTAGTAGGTGAGCCCGAGCGACGGAACGAACTGGACGCTCGGTGACCACTTCGCCCAGCTGTTGGTCACGCCGGGACTCGTCTTGCCGGTGCACATGGGCGGGTCGTTCGCGGCGAGGCGGAGCGGCTCGCCACCGGGGGCGCCCGCCGTCGGCACCATGTAGAGCTGGGCCTGGGGATCCGAGTACGGATTGTCGCCCGTCGGAGCTCGGTTGAAGACGACGTACTGGGCGTCGGGCGAGAGCGCCGGGTAATACTCGTCGACCCCGGTCATGGCGGCGCCCGCGATCGGAGCCGCGGCCCCTCCGGCCCCGCCGCTGTACGGGACCGAATAGAGGTCCATGGGCCCGCTGTTTTGACGTCCATTGTAGACGCCCTGGGCCGACGTATAGACGATCGTCGTCCCGTCGCGGCTCCACGTCGGGTCGGTGGCGAGCTCCTTGTCGGCCGGCCCGCGCGCGACGACTCCGGCGACCTGGGCCCCCGTCGCCTCGAGGTTCAGCCAACGAAGGTCGCCCACGTCGCTGAGGAGCACGATCCGGTCGCCCGTCTTCCAGTGCGCCGGAGAATACGCCGGGATGCCGCCCAACGAGTCCATCGCGGCTTTGGCGTCGGCCGTGAGAAACGAAGGCACGAAGCCCGGGGTGGCGCTGGTGCCGATCGTCGCGATGCTGTCGGTGTACGCGCCGGGGCTGCCCTCCGCGTATCCGATCGAGAAGCCGACGTTCAGGCCGTCCGGCGTCGACGCGTGGCATCCGATGCACGGCACGCCTCCCGCGCCGCGCTCTTGCACCTGCGCGGGGGTCAGGACGTCACCGACCGTCTCGTCGCCGATCGCGAACCCCTTGAGGATGCCCGTCTGGGCGTTCTCGACGACAGCCCAGTACACGATGTTTCCAGGAGCGCCGACGGGTGCGATGCCGATCGGCCCGCTCGATCCGAGCGCCTCGCTGGCGAGCGAGCCCGCTTCGAGAAGACCGCCGCGCAGGGTGACGGTCATGGCGACGTCTTGCGAGTGCGTCGCGAGCGCGAGCCACATCGTCTTCGGCATCGTCCATTGCGTCTCGGTCGTGTAGACGACGAGGTCGTTGGCCTGATTGTCCGCGTGGACCCGCAGCTCGAAGAGGTCTTCGCTGTTCGGCGTCGTCCATGCGAAGCGGGGGCGAAGCCAGTTGTTCGGATAGAGGGCACCCACTTCGGGCTCGACCAGGCAGGGCCCGCCGCTCTGCGCGCCTTGCGTGGCCGGGCCGAAGAGTTGTGGGGCGTTCGTCGGCGCGGCCGGCGTCCCGCCGTCCGAGGCGTCGACGACGGGCGATGACGGGAAGTCGTAGAAGGGGCCGGGCAACGGGCCGGCGAACGGAGCCCCGGCGTCCTCGCCGGCCGACGAGTCGCCGCCGACGAACGCCGCGCTGCCCGCGTCGAGCGCCGAAAACGAGCCGGCCTCGGGCGACGCCGCGAGCGAACCATCGGGGGAGACGTCCGCAGGGGAGCGCCGCCCTGGGCTGGCGCAAGCGACCCCGAGGCCCGCGGCCGCCGTCCACGCGAGCTCCACGTAGATGCGTCGCCTGGGCGAAGCCGGCATCCTGACGAGTAGTGGCTGCCCGCAGTAGCCGCGGCTCACGGTTCGACGCGTCTCGTCGCGGGGACTCGAGAGCCCCAATGCACGCGAAGGTAGGTCGTGCCCCCACGAGCCCCCATCGATTCGCGACCCCACGCGCACGACGAGACTGTAACAAGGTAGTCTGACTGTTCGGCCCGCGCTTCGAACTGAAAGGAGCGATTCATGCAATTCGTGCAGAAGGTTCGCTTCCGGCCTCCGTTCGCTCCGTTGCTCGCGTTCGGCGCGCTGTGGCTCGCAGGTGCGTGCGGTTCGAGTCCAACGGACGCCGACGGCAAGATCCAATCGCTGCGCGGGCCTGATGGGGGAGGCGCGGGCGCTGGGGGCGACGATGGCAGCATCACGGGCGCCGTGGGCGACGGCGGCGGCAGCATCTTCAAGTCGACGGTGACCGACGACGGCGGTGCGACGGTGCCCCGATGCATCACCGCGACCCAGCAATGCGTCAACGCGTGTCCGGGTGGCGGCGAGACGACCGTGACCGGTACGGTCTACGACCCGGCGGGAAAGAATCCTCTCTACGGGATTGTCGTGTACGTACCGAGCGAGCCGCCGGCGGCCATCACGACCGGCGCGTCGTGCTACTCGTGCAATAGCCTCTACACCGGCAATCCCATCGCGTTCGCGGTCACCGATTCGGCGGGCAACTTCACGATTCATGGCGTGCCGGACGGCGCCAACATCCCGCTCGTCGTGCAGGTCGGCAAGTGGCGCATGCAGTACACGCTCCCGAGCGTGACCGCCTGCGTGGCGAACGATCCGGCCGCGATCCTGAAGACGAAGCTCACGCTGCCGAACAACCACCAGGTCGGCGATATCCCGAGTATCGCCATCGCGACGGGCGGCGCCGACTCGCTCGAGTGCCTCCTGCACAGGATAGGCGTCGACGAAGCGGAATACGGTCCGGGGCCGAGCAGCCCGGGGCGCATCCACATCTTCTACGGCGACGGCGGGTCCAACACGTCGCCGGCCGCCCCCGACGCGTGGAGCTCGCTCTGGGATACGCAGCAGGATCTCATGGCGTACGACATCACGCTGCTCACCTGCGAGGGGCACGAGGCGACCAGCGACGGCAACAACGCCCCGCTCACGGACGCGATGCTCCAGGCGCTCTACGACTACGCGCAGGGCGGCGGCCGCGTCTTCGCGTCGCACTACCACTACAACTGGTTCAACGCGGGCCCCTTCGGCATGCAGAACCTGGCCACGTGGACGACGGGCGGCCAGCACTACGATACGGATCCGAACGCGATCATCTTCACGACCTTGCCGAACGGCCAGCCGTTCCCGCGCGGCGTCGCGATGCAACAGTGGATGACCAACGTCAACGCGCTCACCAATGGAGAGCTCCACATCGTTCAGGCGCGCCACAACGCGCTCGTCACGGCGGCCAATACGGCGTCTTTGCCCTGGATCGAGACGGACACCATGGCCGATCCGCCCAGCCAGACCGAATACTTCTCGTTTGACACGCCGTTCGGGACGGCGCCCGCCGAGCAGTGCGGGCGGGTGGTCTACAGCGATCTGCACGTCGGCGCGGCTTCCGGCGACTACGGCGGGTACACGGACAACATCCCCGCGAACTCGATCGTTCCGACCGGGTGCGGCGACGGCGACCTGTCACCGCAGGAGAAGGCGCTCGAGTTCATGCTGTTCGATCTGTCGGGATGCATCACCCCCCCGGATCAGGGCGCGGGCGGCGTCCCTCCGCCGAAGTAGCCGCTCGCTCTCGTCCGCGTCCCCGCGCGTCCCTGAAGTGAGCCGGTCACGGTAGGAACGCCCTTCATCAGGGCGCCCTCCGTACAGATCCCTCGGTAACACACGCTTCACGAATCGGGCGACGAAGCGAGTGCCATCGAGACGGTCGGCTCGCAGAGTGGATCATGCTGACCGTCACGCCCTGATCAGTCTCTCGGCCGGCATTCGCGGGCTAATCGACCGCGTAGCAAGTGCGAACCGGGGCGCAAAGGTTGAATTCCCTGTCGCACCCCTCTGGGAGGGCGCCTTGGCCAGAATGCACGCCTCGAGCTGACCCACGGTCATCTGGCAGGACGATGTGAATTGAGCAGCCACACATTGCGCCTGATTTGCGTCATTCACCACGATCACACCGGTCCCGCCGCAGTCCGAACTCGCGCCGTAGCCGCCCAGCGCAGAATTCTCCCAATCGCAAAGCTCGTCCTTCTGGGCCGCCGTGAGCTGCTTCGAGTCGAGATTCGGATCGATGGGGGGAACGCCCCCGTCGAAGAGCGCATCCGCCGTGGGCGAACCATCCCTATCGGAGATCGCCGCGTCGACATTCGCGATGCCGTCCGCCGAATCCGGCGCTCCAGACCCCGAGTCGCCCCCGGTGCTCGAAGAACCCCCGGTGCTCGACGAGGAGCTGCAACCGAGACCGACCGAAGCGGCCAAGACCCATGCTGTCAGGCAAATCGCGCGCCCCATTTCAGCGTGAGCGTACGGGCCAGACATCGGAAGTCAAGAACGTCTGGCGCCGTTGATCGGCTGTCCGGAAACACAATTGTCGCTCCCATTGCTGAGTGGGCCGACGACATGGGTGCTACACGCGCAAAGCTCACAACGACCTCTTCGCGGACGATCGCGGGGACCCGCGCTCCGCGTTCTCTGCGTCCCCTTCTCCTCTCTTCTGCTCCGCTAACCAGGGCCCCAGTCGCCCGGCATGTGGCAGGCCACCCAGCGTGCCGGGTTTCGCACTCCTTCGGCGGTCATCGTCTCGACCGCCTGGCGTATCAGCGCCCGTCCCTCGTCCCCGCCCAGGAGCTCGCCCAACCGGTAGCGCGCGGGCTGCGCGTACAGCATGGTGTCGGTGGCCTCTGCGCGCTCGATCCCCTGGCGCAGCACCGCGATCGCGGCCACGCGGTGGCCCGCCGCGTTCTCGGCCATCGCGCGCAGGAGCAGCGATAGCGCCGTGGTCCACTCGTCGTATTCGCGCGCCAGGCGCCGGGCCAGCCGCCGCGCCTCGGCGATCCGGTCGCGCCGGAGCTCGGGCCGCGATCCGATCGAAGCGATCGCCGCGCGACCACCGATGTAGAACGTCATGGCTCGGATGAACCCGGCGTGGAGCAGGAAGCTCGCATTGAGCCTCGCTTGCCGCTCCTTGACGTGCTCGTAGGCGCGCGCGCCGTCGCCGGCGTAAAGCTCGATTTCCGCCCCCCAGATCATCTCTTGCCAGTGCTGGAGAGAGAATCCCTTCTGCGACCATTGCGACAAGGCGCCGCTCATCTCACGCCGGGCATGGTCCGGCTCGTCGCCGACGAGCGACAACCAGATCCCGACGGCCGTGCGCGCGTTGACCGATGTGAAGAGGTCACTGCGGTCTGCGGCGTCGACGAGGAGGCGCCTCATGCGCCGGCCGGTCTCCCGGAAGGCGCCCTGGAAGTAGTGCACGTAGGTATCGAAGAGGCGCACCATCGAGAAGCCCGGGAAGCCGGGCAGGTGCAGCGACATGGCGCGCTCCAGGTTCTCTTGCGCCTCTCTCCAGCGGCCGCGGTTCCAGAGGCCGATGCCGCGCGCGCCCACATGGAATACGAGTATCTCCGGTCGCCCGTCGCGCTCGGAGATGGTCCTCGTCATCTCGACCAGCGCCAGCTCGGTGCGCGTCTCGCGCTTGCCCGTCGCGGCCATGTGCGCGGCCCCCAGGCTGGCGGCGCGCGCCACCTGCAGGCGGTCGCCCTTTCGCAACGCCTCGATGAGGTGCCGGGTCTGCATGCACGCTCCGAGGATCACGTCCACGATCGAGAACCCCATCGCCAGAGTGAGGAGCGCATCGACGCGGACGCGGTCCCCGCGCTGGACGGATTCTGGCTCGCGATCCTGGAACCGGACGCCGATGGCGGCGAGCCACACCCGGCACACGAGCAGCCAGAACACGGCCGCGAGCGGCGAGCGGGGCGTGGGCATGCCGATCGCCCCCAGCACGGCACGCAGCATCTCCGCCCCTTCGTCCATGCGACCGGCCATCAGGAGTTGATCGGCGGCTGCCCGCTGATACTCGATGCGCTTCTCGGCGTCGGCGCCCTCCGTCGCCGCGAGATATTCGCGCGCGGATTCCTCGTAACGCCCAGCGAACTGGAGCGCCTCGGCCAGGCGCGCATGCTGGCGGCACGCGTCGGGCGACGCGGGCGACGCCGGGGTCTGCTCGAGGCAGACGCGAAAGAGGCGCGCGGCCTGATCGAAGGCGAGCTTCGCGGCCGCCTGCCGACCGGCGGTGTCCGCGAAACGCGCGGCGCGCTCGCCGTCACCCGCGGCCAACCAGTGCATCGCCAGCGCCTCCGGATCGGCGTCGGGCGTGGCCTCGAGCGCGTGCGCGAGGTCGGCGTGATGCTGGCGAACGACCGAAGGCGAGAGGTGAGCGACGAGGGTTTCGCGAATGCGATCGTGAACGAGCTCGACGATCTCGCGGCCGTCGCGCATCCCCGAACGGACGAAGCGGTGTGCTACCAGAACGGCGACCGTGTCGTCGATCGATTCGACGTGTGAGGCCGCGGCCAGCGTCGAGACGAGAAGGGGTCTGCCTGCCACGGCGACCATCTCGACGACCCTTCCTGCGTTCTGCGGGAGGTCCGAGAGGCGCGCGGTGACCACGTCTTCCAGCGTCACCTTGGGTTGGGTGGTCAGGAGCTCACGGGTCGACCGGCGCGCGAGCTCCTCGATCAGGAACGGACTCCCCCCCGACTCGAGCGCCACCGCGTCGGCCAACTCCTGCCCAGGAGCATCGGCCGAGCCGAGGAGGGCAAGAGCGAGTCGTTTCGCTTCCGCGTGCTCCAGCGGCCCCACCGGCACGTCGAGCGATTCGGCGGCGCCGGGCCAGCGTGTCTCGAGCTCGGTGAGGAACGGCGCGGTCCGTGCGTCCTCCTCCCGGTGCGCCAGAAGGACCAAGATCGCCGGCGCCTGCGGCGGCCGCACGAGCTCGAGGAGCATGGCCACGCTGTCCTTGTCGCCCCACTGAATGTCGTCGATGGCGAGAACCAGCGGCTGCCGAGCCGCCAGACTCGCCGCGAGCTCGCGCAGCGCTCCGAATCCCCGCTGCCGGGCGCGTTGTGGATCCTCCAGGGGGTTCTGGGCGAGATCGCCCACGGACGGAACGCGCCGCAAGACGGGGAACAGGCGGGCGAGGGCATCCATGTGCATCGGGAGCTCCAGACAGCTCGCGCTGTCGGACAGATGCATCAAGTGGCGACTCAACGCGTCGATGACGGCATCGACGGTCTTGTACGGCATCGACTCGCGCTCGTAGGCGCGTCCGCGGAGCACGAGGGCCTCGCCCCGTTGCGAGAGCCCGTCGAGGAACGCTCGCACGAGGGCCGACTTGCCCATCCCGGTGCGCCCGCTGACGTGCACGGTGATCGTGCGCCCGGCGCGCGTGGCCTGGAAGGCATCCTGCAACGCGAGCATCTGACCTTCACGGCCGACGAGCAAGCTCTCGCCACCGCTGATTCGATCGCCACTCCCCGCCGTAGGGGCGGCGGAGACGGGCCAGTCGCGAGGCGCGTTCAAGCGACGCAAGATGTCCGGCCCGTCCGGGCGCCGGGTCGGATCTCTCTCGAGGAGCTCGAGACAAAGGGCCTCGAGATCCGGCGGAATGCCCGCCCCGCATCGGGATGGAGGGGTCGGGTCGACCTTTGCCTTCAATCGGAGCACTTCGGCCTGAGTGCCTTCGAAGGGCGCGTGCCCGACGAGTGCCTCGTAGAGCATGACGCCGACGCTGTACCAGTCGGACGCGGGCGTCGGCTCCTGACCGAACGTGGCTTCGGGCGCCATGTAGCATGGGGTGCCTACCGGGTCCTCACGCTCGCGAAGGCTCGCGTCTACGGTGCGCGGAAGCTCGGTGGCGATTCCGAAGTCGAGGATCACGACGCGACCTTCGGGGCTGACGAGCACGTTGGAGGGCTTGATGTCCCGATGGAGCTTGCCCGCCGTGTGCAGTGCGTGCAGACCCATGACGAGCTGTCGCAGCGCCAGGCGCAGCCTGTGAAACGACGACGGAGCGCGGCTCGCGATGGGTCCGCTCTCGGGCGGATCCGGGAGCGGCGTCGGGCGGAGCTGCCTGTCGGTCCCGCTCTGCGACGGTTGGTGCTCCTCCGAGGCCGCGTCTCGTGGCCTCAAGACTCGTCGCTCGGTCACGTAGGCCAAAAAATCGGTGCCGTGCACCAGCTCCATCGAAAAGAAGATTCGCTCCCCTTCCCATGCGACGAGCTCGTAGAGGCGAACGAGGTTCGGATGGCACATGTCGACCAGCGTCCGAAACTCCTGCTTGAACATGAAGAGGGAGCTCGGGCTGGAATAGAGAAGCCTCTTGAGGGCGACGCGCTGCCGCCGTTCTCGGTCGTACGCCTCGTACACGGAACCCATGGCGCCGCGCGCGATCCGGCGAAGGGTCTCGTAACGAGCCGTTCCAGCCCAATCGAGGGCCAGGGGCGCGGGCTCCCCGATCGCGGCGAGCTGAGATCCTGGCGACGTTCCCATGTCCTTCGTGGCAACCCCGCCGCGCCGTATTCGCAGGGAGGACGCTTCCGACCAAACTACGGTATTCCCCGCGCGCCGCCCAGAACCCATTCGAGGTAGGCGGGGCTCCGCTTGTATCCGAGAGGTAAGGCAAGGGGAGGGAAATCGAATATTGTCGACTGCCGGGCGGCGCCGTCGCGTTCTTTCGCGGTATTCTGGAAGTGAGCGGCGCGGGGCCCGGCCCACCAAGAAGGGCGACTGCTATTCATTTGTCTCGCACAGCGTCGCGCGGCGCCGTGGTGCCGGGGATTCGATATGAGCATGGCGCCAGCGTCGGACGGCTACGAAGCGCAAGCCGCGGATGGCTGGAAGGGTTCGGCGCGGTACGAGGTCCTGGGCTGCCTGGGCAGAGGGGGCATGGGGGTCGTGTACGAGGTGTTCGACCGCGAGCGTCGGCAGCTCGTGGCGCTCAAGACCCTGCCGCGGTTCGACGCAGACTCGATCTATCGCTTCAAGCAGGAGTTTCGGACGCTCGCCGGGGTTCACCACAGGAACCTGGTTCACCTCTACGAGCTCGTGGTCTCCGAGGAGAGCGAGATCTTCTTCACGATGGAGCTCGTGAGCGGGATTGACTTCACGACGTTCGTGCGGGGCGCGGTCGCCCGGAGCAGCGTCGCCCCGGGGAGCGTCGTGACGTTGTCGGAGGCGCCGCGACAGCGCGATACGCTGCGACCGGGGACCCGCGCGAGTGCGACGACCGCTCCCGCGGCTTGCCGGGCGAACGTGGAGAAACTTCGCCCGGCGCTCCGGCAGTTCGTGCGAGGAGTGCACGCGATCCACTCGGCGGGCAAGCTGCACCGCGATCTCAAGCCGTCCAACGTTCTCGTTACGCGGGAAGGCCGCGTCGTGATCCTCGACTTCGGAGTGGCTACGGAGCTCTGCGACATCGACCGCGCGTCGTCGGTCGAGCGAGGCGAGACCGTCGGTACCGCGCGCTACATGGCGCCCGAGCAGGTCGGCGGCGAAGAAGCGCCGGATCCCGCGTCGGATTGGTACAGCGTCGGCGTGATGCTCTACGAGGCGCTCGTCGGGCGTCCTCCTTTCGTCGGTTCAATCACCGACGTTCTCACGCTCAAGAACGCGATCGACCCGCCGCGTCCTTCCGCGTGCGTCGAAGGAGCCCCCGAGGACCTCGACGCGCTCTGCATGGCGCTCCTCCGGCGCGACCCGGCCCTGCGGCCGTCGGGCGAAGAGATCCTGCGCCGCCTGGATGCGTCCCAGAGCAGCGCTCCGCCGGCGGCATTCGTGGCGGCCGACGGCGCCGTCGCCTTCATCGGCCGCGAAGGTCAGCTGCGGGCGCTTCGCGAAGCGTTCGACGCCTCGCGCGGAGGCCGCGCCGTCACCGTCCGCATCGGCGGCCCGCCCGGCATGGGCAAGTCGACGATCGTGCACCGTTTCCTCGACGAAGTGGTCCGCACCAGCGATGCGGTGGTGCTGCGCGGGCGCGCGTACGAACGCGAAGAGGTCCCGTACAAGGCGGTAGACACCATCGTCGACGCGGTGAGTCGCCATTGGCTGCGCCTGGTCGAAGAGGGGGACGGCCTCCACTTGCCCGCGGACATCGGGCTGCTCGCGCGGATGTTCCCCGTCCTGCAGCGTGTTCCGACGGTCGCCGGTATCGCCCAGCCCGCGGTCCTCGATCCGCAGGCGTTCCGCCGGCGCGCGTTCGCCGCGCTGCGCACGCTCTTCGCGTCGCTCGCGAAGAGGCAGCCGCTGGTGCTCTTCGTGGACGACGCGCAGTGGGGCGATGTCGACAGCGCCGCTCTGCTGCTCGACGTCCTGCGGCAGCCGGGTGCCCCGCCGCTGCTCCTCTTGATGACGCATCGGGACGGCGAAGAAGCGACGGCCTCGCCCTTTCTGCGGGAGATGCGCGATCGCTGGCCCGAACGCGCCGAGGTCGTAGATGTCGCCGTCGGGCCGCTCGAGATCGAGGACGCGCGTCGGCTGGCCTCGACGCTTCTCGAATCGAGCGGCGAGCTCGCGCAGGGAACCGCGCGAGCGGTCGCGCGCGAGTCGCGTGGGAGCCCCTTTCTCATCGAAGAGCTCGTGCGGAGCAACCGCGGAACGGCCGCCGATCCCACGGCCACGCTCGCCGTCGTCACCCTCGACCAGATGGTCAGCCAGCGCCTCGACCGAGTCTCGGCGGACGTCCGAAGGCTCACCGAGCTGGTCGCCGTGGCGGGACGGCCAATCCCCGTGTCGGTGGTCGGGGCCGCGTCGGGCGTCGAAGGGACGGTCAACGAGCTCGTCGCGTTCGCCTGCTCGAGGCGGTTCGCACGGACCGGCTTGCGTGACGGTCGCGAAGTCATCGAGACGATCCACGATCGCATCCGAGAGACCATCGTGTCTCTCTTGCCAGAGACGACGCTTCGCGCGCACCACGCGAAGCTGGCGACGGTCCTCGAGGAGCGAGGGGACGCCGATCAGGATGCGATCGCCTCCCACTTCATCGAGGCGGGGCTGCTGGAGCGCGGAGCGCCCTATGCCTCCACCGCGGCCGACCAGGCCTACGCTGCCATGGCCTACGAGCGCGCTGCGCGCCTCTATGCCCGCGCCATCGGGCTCGTGGCCGACCCGGCCTCGAAGCTCGCGATGCAGGCGCGCCGTGCCGAAGCGCTGGCGAGCGCAGGGCGGGTCGAGGAGGCTGCGCCCGCGTTCCTCGACGCAGCCTCGCACACGGAGCCCGTGACCGCGCTCGACCTGCGGCGTCAGGCGGCCGAACAGTTCGTGATGGCGGCCAACTTCGATGCCGCCACCGAGACGCTCTGCCAGGTGCTGGCCTCGGTGGGCATGCGAATGCCTTCGTCGCGCGTAAAGCTCATCGTCATGCTGCTCGTGTTCCGTGCGCTCCTCTGGGCGCGCGGAACGCGGTTCGTTCTGCGCGACGAGGCGAGCGTCCCGAGGGCGGCGCTCGTTCGGCTCGACACCTGCTCGGCCGTGGCCCGCGTCTTCAGCGTGACCGACCCTCTCCTCGGCGCGTACTTCCAGGCGAGGTTTCTGCTTCTCGCGCTGCGCTACGGCGAAGCGTACCGCCTCGCCTATGCCCTTTGCCTCGAAGGAGCGTACCGAGCCGTGAGGGGCGTCGTCGCGCGCGAGCGCGCGGAGGACGCCTTCGAGCGCGCCGCGGTCGTCGTGCGCGTCAGCGGGAATCCGCGCGCCGGGCGGATCGTCGCGCCGGCCATGCGCGGGTTCGCCGCCGTCGTGCAGGGCCGCGACGAAGAGGCGCTCGATCTGAGTGATCGGGCCGCAGAGACCATCCAGAGCACGGGCCCAGGCCTGTACTGGGCGCTTCGGGCGACGCAGCTGAACGCGCTGTGGGCTCTCGGCGGCCTCGGAGAGCTCAAGGAGCTCACCGCGAGACTGACGCGCGCGGTCGACGAGGCGATGGCCTGTGGCGACGTCTGGACCGCCACGACGCTGCGGGCGGGATCGTCGTTCACCATCGCCTGGCTAAGCTGCCATCAGCCCGACGAGATCCGCGGGTGGATCGAGACGGGCGTGTCCAAGTGGACGCGGCGCGTCTATCACAACCAACACCTCTTCGCGTGCTGGGCCCTCGTCGTGCTCGATCTCTACGACGGGCGCGGCCGCGAGGCGTTCGACCGAGTCGAGCGCGAGTTTCCGCGCGCCCGACGGGCTCTCAAGTTCGAGATGGAGGTCATACACCTCGACGCGCGCGTGCTGCGCGGACGCGCCGCGCTCCTCGCGGCCGTGCAGGCAACCGGCGACGAGCGGACGCGCCTCGCCCTAGCCGCCCGACGCGACGCCAGGTGGATTCGCCGGAAGGGGCCCCCCCACGCTCGTCACCTGGCGGCGGCCATGGAGGCGGAGCTCGCGGATCTCCAAGGCGAGCGGCGGCTCTGCGTCGCAGCCCTCGAGGAGGCGATCGCAGGTGCCGATGCCTTGCCCGCTCGCCTGGTAGGCGCTGCCGCCCGCATTCGCCTCGGCACGCTGCGCGGGGAGGAAGGCAGGGCCATGGTCGAGGCCGGCGACAGGTTCATGCGTGCGCAGGGCGTCGTCGATCCGGTCCGTCTGGCGAGCGTCTTCGCACCCGGTCTGCGCGCCGCGCGCACGCGCTGACGATGCGCGCGCATGCTCGTGGCCGATCCCGTCCTTCAATACACGCCCGGCACGATCCGGTAGGGCACCTTTGCGCAGTACTCCTTCCAGAGCGGACCGTACTTCTCGGCGCATCGACGGTCGTCGTCGATCTGGCGGGGCACGAGGAGAGCCGCGTAGTAGAGCGGGTAGAGCCACGTGGTCCAGACCTCTGGATGACCGAGCGCCAGCGTGAGACCCGTCGCCATGACGATCTCGCCGAGGTAGTTCACATGTCGGGAGATGCGCCAGAAGCCGCTCACGAGGAGCTTCCTCTTGCCGTCGGTGATCGCGACAGGGGCAATCCCGAGGAATCTCGCGTTCGAGTCTCGCTTGAACGCGTACTTCTGCATGTTCGCACCGCGCGCAAGCGACCAGCCCACGTAGAAGGTGATCGCCGCGCCGACGAGGACCGCGATCGAACTATGCGGATTCGGACGATCCGCGACCGACCAGAGACCGATCGCATAGAAGTACGGATAAAAGCACAGGCAACCCCAACCGAGCTTGAAGCCCACTCGTTCGGCGAAGAAGTCGTACGTATAAAGGTGAACGTGCTCGAAGAAGAGGTACTCGCAGAGGAAGAAACTGAATAGGACTGCGTACAGAGTGACGCCCGGTGAAGGGTCACCTGGAAAAGAAAGACGATGGTGCATCGTCAGTGAGTAGACGTTGAGGCCGAGCATCGTGGCGCCGATCAGGTAGAGGCACATCTTCGCGTCGATGCGGCCGCCCAGCCATTGGGGGTTTTCGACGCGCCCGAGATACAGGTCGGCGAAGAAGCTCTTCCCCGTGCTCGCTGCCGGGAGCACCACCGAGACCGTGAAGATGAGGCCGAGCGTGCACGCGCCCGCCACGCCTTCCCATCGCGTCGTCCAGAAGAAGTCCCACGCGATGAAGCCGCGCCAGCACAGAAGCGCCCAGAGCGCGACGACCGCCAAGTACACGACGAGGCCGTTGAGGCGGTATCGATAAGGCCTTTGCGTACGCGGATCGATCACGTAACCGCCGACCTGGCGCGCCGGGATCGCCAGGTGGAGCAGCGTGACGGCCGCGTAGACCCCCAGGGGAGCGAGGAAGCCCGCGATCATGCGACCCTTGCGCAGGGGCGGCGCCCGGTGAAAATCGATCCACACATCCCCCCCTTCTTACGCGGCTCGCAAGGCTCGCGACTACTGGATCGTCGGACACATGGGGTCGCCCTTGATGCACGTGTCCGAGGCCTTCGTGGGGCCGGCCGACCTCACGGGTGGCACGGCGGTCGCCGCGGCCGTCGCGCGGACCGCGGGCGTCCTGGCCGTCGGCACCGTGAACAATCGCAGCTGCCGCTGGGCATCCGCCAGCTGCTGCTCCAGACGCGCCACATCGGCCGGGTCGGAAGCGTTGCCGATCGCCTGCCTCAGCTGCGCTTGCTCCTGCTCGAGACGGTCCTTCTCGTCACGGACACCGCGAAGTCGCCCGTCGGCGGCGGCCGCATCGTCCTCCGACCTCTTGATAACGACGCCCGCTCCGGTCCCGCCGACGACCGCGAAGGCGGTGAGGGCGACCAGGATCCGCGTGAGTCGTTTCTTGTGTCGGTCGTGACGCAACGCATGGAGGCTGCGCTCGTGCTCTTGCCGTGAGGTCATCTCGGCGAGGCGAGCTCGCGCCTCGGCCTCCGTCCGTGCCCGCGCGACGGTCCCCTCGTGCAGCGCCTGCAGCTCGACCCGACGCTTTTCTTCGTCGAACGCGCGCCTCGCCCGATCTGCATCCGCGGCCCGAAGCCGCGCCTCCTCGGCCTGCTGCCTCTGTCGGAGCTCGTCGATGCGCCGCCGCTCGGTCTCTCGCGCGCGCTCCTCGGCGTCGCGCCGCTCTTGCTCTTCCCGCGAGTGAGCCTCTCTCAGGAGCTCCTCGATGGAGACCCTGACCGATGACTCTTGCCGCTGCGCCATGCGACCTCCGCTCCCCATCGCGATCGGACAAGGGCGTTCGGCGGAAGTTTCCGTCTCCAACGCATCTCGGGCGAAGCCTTCGGCCCGAGGGGCTTCCTTGTCGGCCTCCCAATCCGTCGTTCGCCGATCACGGCCCCGACGTCGCGCCGGCGTGATCGATCACGAGGCCCGGCGCGCCGCGCTCCAGGGCAGCGCGCAAGTCGTCCGGGATCGGGCGCTTCTTTAGCGAGTCAGTATCGACGAGGACGTAGATGGTTTCGCCTTGCGCGAGCACGAGGTCCTCCCGATGGATCCGGAACTCCGTCGCGAGAACGAACGACGTGCTCCCGAGGCGTACCGAACGCACGGCCACCGCGAGCACCTGGTCGAACCGCGCCGGCCCCTTCCACTCGAGGGTCTGTTTGACGAGCTGGTAGTCGAGACTCCCGTCGACGAGCGCGCTGCCGTAGCCGAGCGCGCGGAAGAATTCGGTGACCGCGAGGTCGATGTAGTCGCCGTAGCGGGCGTTGAACACCACCTTCTGCGCGTCGCATTCGGCGTAGCGGACGCGCAAGAGATACCGAAACGATTCGACCGCGGACACTACGGCGCAGCTAACCGCGCGATGTGCGCCCGGTCAAGGCCGCCGAGCGCGTCGCGCTTGCGCCGGCCGCCGCAGCGCCCCAGCGCTGATATACACGTCTCCAGTGGCCGCGTACGCAATGCTGGGCCTCGCCGCGCTCACGCTGGCCGCCCTCTCTTTCGTCACCGCTCCGTACGGCCGCTACGCCCGTGGAGGTTGGGGCCCCACGGTCCCGAGTCGAGCCGGTTGGATCGCCATGGAGACCCCGGCCGTCGTCGCCTTCGTCGCCTTCTACCTCTTGGGGCGTCACCGCGCCGAACCGACCCCCATCGCGCTCCTCGCTCTCTGGCAGGTGCACTACATCCACCGGGCCTTCTTCTTCCCGTTCGCGATGCGAGCCGATCGCAAGCGCATGCCCGTTTCGATCGCCGCGATGGGTTTCGCGTTCAATTTGCTGAACGCGTGGATCAACGCCCGATGGGTCTCCGAGCTCGGCAACTACCCCGCGCGCTGGCTCGTCGATCCGCGCTTCGTCCTTGGAGCCGTGATCTTCTTCGCGGGAAGGAGCATCAACGTCCGGGCCGATCGCCGCCTCATTGCGCTCCGGGGCCCGGGCGAGACGGGGTACAAGATCCCGCGCGGTGGACTGCACGAGTACGTGTCCTCTCCGAACTACCTTGGCGAGATCGTCGAATGGTTCGGATGGGCGCTCGCGACCTGGTCGCTTCCCGGCCTGGCCTTCGCGATCTACACGATGGCGAACCTGGGTCCACGGGCCATGCAGCACCATGCGTGGTACCGGCGTACGTTTCCGGACTATCCGCCCCGTCGCAAGGCGCTGCTGCCGTTTCTATTCTGAGCGGGCCGAGCCCCCGGACCGGATCAAAAAAGGAACGCACCGATGCCGAGGCCCATCGTCACTGCGGCCACAGGCACGGCGAAGACCTGGGTCGGCGTTCCCGTGAAGTCCGCGACGAATCGATCGCGAACGAGCGGGAAAAGGACCCCACCTTCCGCGTCGACGAAGAAGCCCGATGAGATCGAGCGAATTCGCAGGAGCGTCCCCACCGCGGCCCAGGTGTTGCGCGTCCCCGCGGCGTTCACGCCGTTCCCCTGACCCTCCGAGGTGAGCGCTCCCAGGTCGCCCCGGACGCAGAGCTCCGCGTTCAAGGCCCCGCTGGCCCATGGCTGCGCGGACTGCGATTGCAGAGGGCACGCGTCGAGGCGAACGACCCACCTGTGGAACCTCGTGTATCCCGTCGAAAACAAGTTCGCGGATCGTTCGGTGAGCGTGAAGGTCGGGCTTATCTCGGTGCCGAGACGAATGGCAGGGGCGAAGACGTGCGGACCCTCGTAGAAGAGCTCGACGTATTCTGCGAGCCCCAGATCGAGGGCCGGGGTTGCGCCGCCGCTAAGGGTCCCCTCGAGCGAGACGCCCAGGCGCCATCCGGGCGTGCGGGGTTCGTCAGGGACCGGCGGCTCCTCGGTGGGCGCACTCCGGACCTGCAGCGTGGCCGGCGCGGGCGGGGTCGCCGGGGGCTCGAACGACAACGCGACGAGCACGGCGAGCGAGCGGACCACGTCGTCGCAATTCTCGCCCGCGATCGGCCTCGTGGCCTCGGTCCCGTCGAGTTCTCGGACCACGAGTCGCCCCGCGTACGACGAGGTGGCGTCGACCGTCACGGCCAGGGAGCGCGCGACGTCTCCGTCGCCTGCGCGAGTCCACCGGCCTCCGTCGCGAGCGACGAGATCGAGAAACTCGGCTTCCGTCGGGCAGCCCGCCGGCGCCGCGTATTCAAGGTGCACGCGCTCGCTCTCCGCGGCGCGTGCGCTCCCGGCGCATAGGGAGCTCGCCAACCCAAGCGCCACCAAGACCGAACGCGTCGCTGCAATCAGGGTCCTCGGAGCGAGCCCCGTCGAAGCAGAGCGGGGGGCTTCGGGGGCGACCGCGGGAGCGACGAAGGCCTTCATGCGCGCGTGGGTCCTGCCATTGATGCGGGCTCGGGGCGGACTTGATCACGGATAAGCGGCGCGCGAGGCCCCGTTGCCGGGCGGCGGTGGCTCTGCCGCGATGCGCCTCCGCGCAAGGGGTGGCTCTGCCACGATGCGCTTCCGCGCAAGGAGAGACGCGCGCTCAAGACAAACGCTCCCAGATAGGTCCGGCGTGAGGGCGGCGTGAAGGGCGACGTGGGCGACGGTGCTCCCTCGTGGCCGCGCCGCCATCGGGGCCGCGGCCGCGCTCCAACGCCGATCCGAGTCCGCGGTGCAAACTTGCCAGCGCGTGGCGTTTTGCTGCAGGGCGCATGCGGCGCTCCGGCTGATTTTTCAACAGCCGCGCTCGGCCGCCGGTTTGCATGGCAGCCTCCGAATGTCGACCTTGGCTCCGCCCGCCAACGATGCCAATCCTCGCACCGCTCGGCCCCGCGGGCCCCTGGTTCTCATCATCGAGGATACGACCGATCTGCGCGATCTCTTCGCCGCGGAGCTCGCGACCGACGGGTTTCTGGTGATCGATGCGGTGGATGGAGAAGCCGGGATCGACAAGGCGCGGCGGTTCGAGCCCGACGCGATCGTGCTCGACCTCATGCTTCCGGGCATCAACGGATTCAACGTCGCGCGCATCCTGCGCGGCAACGACCGCACGCGCGACGCGGTCATCGTCGCGGTGACCGCGCTGACCTCGAGCCGTCTCAAGGCGATGGCGCTCGAAGCGGGCTGCGACTCGTGCCTCAGCAAGCCGGTCCTCGGAGCCGCGGTCGTCCGAGAGTTGATGCGCCTCCTCGTCGAGAAGCGAAGCGGGGCGGACATGAGTCGGCTCAGGAAGTAAGGTGGCCGAACTCCTAACCCACGCCGGCGCCCCGGTGGTATCGAAGGGCGATGATCGCGTTGTCGGCAAGGGTCGCATCGGGGCTCGCCGTGCTCGTGTCCGCCTGCACGGTGGCCGGGTGTTCCGCGTCCTCTTCCCCGAGTGGGGCGGATGCGGCGAGCGCTGAGTGCGCGTCGGCTTCGGTCTCCTTTCAAAAAGACGTAGTGCCCGTATTCGCCGCAAACTGCACCACCAGTTCGATCTGTCACGGACAGATGGACCAGCCCGGAGTGGAGAATCTCTACCTCGGTCCCAGCGCGTCGGGCGGGACGATCGGCCCCAGCGACCTGGCGACAATCCACGCGGGACTCGTCGGTGTGAAGTCAGTCGAAGATCCCTCGATGAACATCGTCACCGCCGGCGATCTTGAGCAGAGCTTTCTCTGGCACAAGGTCGACGGCGACCAGAATTCGGATTCGACGGTCGTGAGTGGCTGCAAGCCCCAGGCGAACGGCCCGAACCCCTGCAGCGACTGCTTGCCGGCCGCACCGTGCGGAGTCCAGATGCCCCTCGGGGGCGCGCTCGAGCCCTTCGCGACGTGCGTCCTCCAGAACTGGATAACCCAGGGGGCAATGAACAACTAGGCCCACGGCGGTTGATCGAAAACGCGCCGGTCGCGCATGGCGCTTCACGACGACCGAGCGAGGCCTCGCGCTCGTGTCGGGGTTAGTCTCCCGGCTCCTCGGTCGCGTCGCCCGCGTCATCGCCCGCGTCGTCCGGCGAGACCGTCGCGTCCTGGGCGGCGCCGTCGACATCGGCCGCGTCGAGGGCAGGGCCGGCGTCAGCGGTCCCCGCTTCCGCAGCCCCGCCTTCCGGCTGCGGAGTCCCCGCTTCGGAGGCGAGGGAACCTCCGTCGTGAAGGACATGTCCCGCGTCGGGCAACCCACCCGCGTCGAGGGGCACCGAAACGCCCGCGTCGGTGACGATTGCTTGAATCCACGCCCCGACAATCGCGACATCAGGGGCGTCTACGATCAGCGACGCGATCGGCGGCATCTGGAGCGCGCCGCGCTGGTTGATGACCTGGTGGATCGCGCTCCCCGCCACGTCGTGTGGCCGGATCCGCGGCACCCCGACCAGGCTGCCCGAGACGCACGGCACGTTCACGGTCGTCTTGAGAATGTCCCACGTGGCCGCGTTTGGCGGGCTGCCGTCGAGCTGCGCGGGATCGAGGCGCAGGAGCATCCCCGCGCCGTTGCCCGCGGCGGAAGGGTTCGAGTTGTGGCAGGTGACCCCGCAGTTGACGTGGAGCCAGCCCAACGCCAGCGCGTCCAATCCGGTTCCGTCGTCGCCCACGGCGAGGCTCACGCTCGCCGGTACGGGCGTCACCAGGTTTTGCTCGACGAGCTGCGCGAGCGTCAAACCCTGCGCGCCAGGAAGTCCGAGGCTGACCTGTTCGAAGCCGAGGATTCGATCCTGCCTCCCTCGATGGCATTCGTTGCAGTCGTCGTTCGTCGGGATGTTCCAGGTGACGCCGCCGTCGCCGACCGGCACGGGGCCGCCGAAGCTGATCGTGGCCGCCGAGTCGTCGCTGTTCCAGGCGTAGGTGGCGTAGACCCAGAAGGTGCTCGTGGTCTTCTGGAACATTCGCGTCTCGACGCGCTTACCGTCCAGTCGAAACTCCTTGAAGAGCTTCGTCCCGACTGGGAAGGTCCACTCGCTCGGATTGGTGATGTCGATCTGCGTGTTCGTCGGCAGCTCGATCCAGCGCTGCTTCTGCGCGTTGTCTGACCAGAGCGGCGTGGACGGCGTGTAGGCCAACGCGGTCGGAGACACCTCTTTCGTCGCAAAATCGGCGTAGAGGCCCGTGCACCCGAGCGTGGACGGAGGCACGCCCGCCTCCGCGCACGGATCGGGCGCTGCGTCGGCCGCGTCCTCCGGCCCCGCGTCGATGATCGTCGCGTCGGTTGTCTCCGCGTCGACGGGCGCGGGTTCGTCCTGTCCCGATGCATCCGGGGCTCCGCCGGCTTGCTCGGGGCTGCTGCTGCCGCATGCGGTCGCCAGCCCGCAGAGGATCAAGGCGACGCGTTTCACGGTGTTCCGGCGTCACGGCGGAAGAACCCGCCGAAGTTCGACATTCCGGTCTGGGCTTGCGGCGTGAGCGAGCGAAGGTAGCAGATCACGCCGGGCAGCTCCGCGGGCGTGATGTCGCTCCACCTATGAAAGTAGTGCCAGATGCCGAGCGCCTGCGCGGTGCACGTGGCTCCGCCGTCGCAACTAGGGACGAGGACGGTCGGGTCGAAGTACCCGCCCTCGGGGACCTGGCCGTTCAGAATGATGTTCGCGAGATCCGTGTCGCTGAATCCCCCCGTCTGCTCCGGCGTGTGAGACACCGTCTTGAAGGGACCATTCGTCGCCGTCGGCCCGTGGCAGTTCGTGCACGCCGTGCCCCCGTCCACCTCGGCGATGCTCGCGGCGTCGGCGGGAGGCAGGAAGCTGCCGTCGAAGAGGAAGCCGCCGTCGGGGAAATTGCCGTCGAAGAGGAAGCCACCCTCGGGGAAGTTGCCGTCGAAGCCGAACCCGCCATCGGGCATGTAGGGGACCAGCGCCGTGCCGTTGTTGTAGCGCGAGCTCCCGATCATCCAGTCGCTTGCGGTGTTCTGCGTGATGTTGAGCACCGAGGTGCCGCACGTCCCGTCGCTCTCGGTCGCGATGACAGTCACCTGGCCCGCGTCGCCGCCGGAGCCCGCCATCGTGATGAGCACCCCCGGTACGAGGTCCGTGCCGCTCTGGAACGATTGAAGCTGAAGGTTCGCTTGCGTGGGGTCCGAGAGACTCCACGTCGCCGGGTTGCCGTCCGAGGTCACGGCAGGAACCGAGAACGCGTGGTCCATGCTCCCAGGAATGAACGCCGAGTACATCGGCGAAAAGATGAGTTGTACCGTAGGATTGGTACAGGAACCGGGCTGCTTGCTCACGGTTCCGATCCCCGCGTCCCGGCGAACGGTGATCGAGCTGTCGTGGTCTTCCGACGTCTGCGTGCCGCCGCCGTCCTTCGCAGCTTCGCCGCTCGAGCCGCTTCCACACGCGGCGATCGCGCTCGCGCTTCCTGCGGCGAGCGCCACCAACGCGCACGCCACCATGACTCGGTTCGAGAGACTACTCATCGAGAAGACGCCCTCCTTGGGCCAAACGTCGATTCCCGTGCCAGCTGGGCCGCCTCTCGACGCGGCGTACCGTACCGAAACGACTCCGCGCTGTCGCGCGGAAAGGGCGCCGGCGCTTTCGCCGTCCGTTCGAACGCGACGATTGCACCTTTGCTGTGGCTCGCGCGCAGTGACGCCGCTTCGGCCGGTCAGGCCCCGGCCCGTCGACGGCCGACGAGGGTCGAGAGCGCCACGGCCGCCAGGAGCGCCGCCCCGTTGAAAGCCGATTCCACCCAGTTGTCGACCCCGATGAGCGAGAGCCCGCTCACCGTCGTCGCCAGGAAAAAGACAGCGAGCAACGTCCCCGGGACGTTGAACCGGCCCGGATGAATGCTGGTCACACCCAGGAAGGCAACGGCAAGAACCGGCAGCGCGATCGACCCTCCGGTTTGTGGATTCGCGCCGCCGTCGCGGGCCACCTGCAGGACGCCGCCGAAGCCCGTGATGGCGCCGGCGATGACGAAGCTCTGGACCGTGATTCGATCTACGTCGAGCCCGACCAGACGGGCCGCGTTTGGATTGGAGCCGACGGCCTGCAAGTAGCGGCCGTACGGGGTGTGATCGAGCAAGTACCAAACGAGGAGGGCCACCGCGGCGAGCAGGTAGAGCGGTCGAGGCAGGCCCAGCCAGAGGCCCGACCCCATGTCCGTAAGTCCGGAAGGGATGCCCGTGAGGATGCTCACACCTTCGGTGTACCAAGAGATGAATCCCACGATCACCGTCGCGACCGCGAGCGTCGTGATCAGCGAATTCAGGCCGAGCCTGGCAATGAGCAGCCCGTTGAGCAGACCGATGGACGCGCCCAACGCGGGGCCCACGAAGACGGCCGCCCAAAGGGGCACCGAGAACCGCGACAGCATCGATGCCGTCACGATCGACGTGAGCCCGAGCACCGATCCCACCGACAGGTCGAACTGACCGCCGACCAGCGGAATGATCGCCGACATGCTGAGGATGGCCAGGACGGCCTGGTTGCCGACGATGTTGCGAAAGTTGAGGACGGTGGCGAACGAGTCCGGGAGCTTGATGCTGAAGACGACGACGATCGCCGCGAAGAGGAGCAGAAGAAAGTAGCGCTGCAGGAGCGCAAGGGAGGCGCCGCGCGTCGGGGTCGTCATGAGTCGCCCTCGGAAGCGAAATGAGCAAGCTCGGTCAAACGGTGGCTATCGAGCGCCGGAGGCCGGACCTCACCGACGATGCGACCGCGTACCATGGCGACGACGCGATCGCATAGCACTGCAAGCTCTTCGAAGTCCGAACTCACGACCACGATCGACGTCTTTCCGTGCGCGGCTTCGCGAAGAAGCTTGTGGATCTCGATGCGCGCATGGACGTCGACTCCTTGCGTCGGCTCGTCGAGCAAGAGGAGGGTCGGCTCGTCCCGAAGGCAGCGCGCGAGGACCGCCTTCTGCTGGTTGCCACCCGAAAGGGTCGACTGCACCTGCTCGGTGGATGACGCCTGGACGAAGAAGCGCTTGATCAACGTCCGCGCTTCGGAGCGCTCCACATCGTGGCGTAGACGCTGCCCGCGAAAGTAGCGAGCCATGCTGCCGGCCGTCAGGTTGGCGCGAAGGCTCAGGGCCGGGAACTCCGCTTCACGCGTCCGGTCCGGAGGCAGGTAAGCCACCCTCGCCGCGATGGCCTCACGAGGACCGGCGGGGCGAAACGGACGTCCGTCGAGCACGACCTCGCCGGAGGTCCTCGGCAAAGTCCCGAACAGGAGCCTCTGGACATCGGCCGCGCCCGAGCCGATGAGGCCCGCGATGCCCAGAATCTCGTGTCGACCGACGTCGAAGCTCGTGCCGGAGACATAGCCACCGACGAGGCCGCGAACCGACAGAACCGGCGGGTCGTCGCTCGCGACGGCCGTCGCCTGCGGCAGCTCCTGATCGACGGAACGGCCGAGCATGAGCGAAACGATCTTCGACTTGTCCATTCCGGCGGTGTCGACGGTGCCGACGTTCTTACCGTCGCGGAGGGCCGTGACTCGCTGCGTCGCACGCAGCACCTCGTCGAGGCGATGCGTGACGTAGAGGATCGCCTGACCCTGAGCGGCGTACTTGCGCAGGGTCTCGAGAAGCCGATCGACTTCGGGACCCGGAAGCGAAGCGGTCGGCTCGTCGAGAATGAGAACGCCGCTTCGCGCCCCGTCGAGGTCCTGCAGCGCGCGCGCGATGACGACCAGTGTGGCGTCCGCCGGGCCGAGGAGCGCGGCGGGCATGTCCGGCACGGCGTGGATGTGAAACCTCTCGAGGATGCGCCGTGTCCGTTCGCGTTGCTCCGTCCAGCGAATCCGCCCGCCGCGGCCCGTCACGAAGCCCCGCCCGATGGCGAGGTTTTCGGCCACGGTGAGCATGGGAAAGACAGCCGGGATCTGATGGACGAAGTGCAGTCCGATCGCCTTCGCCTTCGCGGGAGTCAACGTGCTCGGCGACAGCACCGTCCCGCCCACCACGATCTCGCCGCCCGGATCGGCGGCGTAGATGCCCGCGAGGATCTTGATCAGCGTCGATTTGCCCGACCCGTTGGTCCCTACGAGGGCGTGGATCTCGCCACGCCGCACGTCGAGGCTCACCCCGTCGAGTGCGCGCGTGCCGGGGAACGTCTTGCCTATGCCGCGGACGCGCAGGACAAGATCGAGATCGCTCGAGGGAGCTGCTTCCACGTGCCGACTGCTACAGAACCCCCCACGCCTTCTTGTAGGCCGTGCGGAAGTCCTTGGAGGCTTCGTAACCCTTTCCGGCCGCGGGAAGGTTGTGTTCGCGATCGATGAGGCGATAGCCGATCCCGGAGTCTTGCGGCTTCTGTCCGTTGAAGACGCTGTTCAGGGAGTCGACGGCCGCGTAGCCCGTCCACACCGCCGGAAACGCGTTGGCCGCGTCCTGACCTCTATTGTCGCGGATGAGCTGAACGTTGGACGGAAAGCCCTCTCCCGCAATGACCCAGAGCTGGTCATTTCGACCCGATTCGAGCACCGCGCTTCCGATTCCAAGGAGCATCGGGGTGTCGTAGGGGACGTGGACCGCGTTCGCCTCGGGGTGCTGGAGAAGCGCTCCCTGAGCCTTTTGCTGCAGCTTGGGGCCAAAGTCGGGGATCGTGAAGTCGACCGTCTTGACGACCTGGCACGTCGTGCACTTGGCAAGCTCCTGCTCGAAGCCCTCGCGGATGTACTTCACGACGAGGAGCTCGTCCTCTTTGAACGAGATCGCCTTTGCCTGGCCCTGGGTCTTGACGATCACCCAGTCGGCCTTCACCGCGCCCCACGCTCGCGTGAGGCTCGCGTAGTCTCCGAACTGCGATCCGAAGTTCACGGATCCGCTGTAGAGCGGTTCGCCTTTGACCGATGGGTCGTCGCAGTCGAGGGCGTAGTAGGCCAGCGTCTTCACCTTCGCAGCCTGCGCTTCGACCAGCGCCTGCTTCACCCACGCGCAGTCAATCGCGTGGAGGATGATTCCGTCGGCCTTCGCCGCGATCGCCTGGCGAATGCCGGCGGAGAAATTCGCGGGATCACCCTTCGCATCGAAGAGGGTCATCTTCCAGCCGACTAGCTCGCCGGCTTCCTTTGCTGCGTTCGTCGCGACCGACGCGCTCTCTCCGATTTGCGACGGGGAGATGATCCAGACTTTCTTGCCGCGCTGCGGCTTGGCGGCCGTCGTCGGCGGATCGCGATCCGTGCCCGCGTACGCGAGGTCGATCTGGTGCTGGGCGTAGGCAAGGATCGCCGGGTCGGCCGGCGGCGCGGCAGACGAAGTGCCTTCCGTGGCGGCCGACCCCGATGCCGCCGGTGCAGCCGGGGCTTGCGAGCTGCTGTTGCAGCCCAGGACGAACACCGCGAGCATGCTCATCGCGAGAGCCATGCCCGTCGCCAGAAGCCGACGCCGGACGACGACACACCGGTACGAATCGCAATCGCTGTTCATCACCTGCCTCCTCATCGAACTCTTCAGGCGCCGACCAAGGAAGACGCGGCTGAACCCCGCCGAGAATCGACGCAGACCTTTACCGCGATTGCGGCCCCGACTCCTAGTGATTACTTGCTCGAGAAATTGGGATCGATGGTCGCGGCGCCTTGCCGGCAAGACCCAGGCGTGCGTGGGGGCCCCCAATTTCCATCGATTCTAAACTCATGCGCTGCCACGCGATCTGTATGCAAGTGCGGTGAGACGCGAGCTTCGGGCAGGAGTCACTCGGCAAAACGGAACTAGCTCGGGGCAAGTCGTGTGCTCAGGTCGACCCAAGTACACTGCGCGACGCAATGCGCTGCGTGCGATGCCGACGTCCGTGGCGAACGGAGCGAGGCGTCGTTCCCGTCGCGACTTGTCCCGGATGCGGCGCGCCGATTCGCGTCGACGCCGTGGCGGTGGACTTCGTGCCCGAGCGGGGTCCGCCCGCGTCGTGGGGGCCGAGAGCCATGCAATCTGGGTGGCTGGCCCGCGTGTACGACGGCCTGTGGCGACCGATGCTGTTCGGGCTCTCCACCGGGCTCGGCGCGCCGAGCGCGGAGCAAGAGGCTCGTGAGGTCATGGGACTCATTGGAGAGCGCGAGGGCCCATGGCTCGATCTGTCGTGTGGTCCGGGCGCGCTGCTCTGCCATCTCGTCGCGGCCGCCGGGTCACGAACCGTCTTCGGTCTCGACCTTTCGCGAGCCATGCTCGAACGGGCGCGCGTCGCCGCCCCCCAAGCGACGCTCGTGCGGGCCGACGCGGAGGAGCTGCCATTCGAAGACGGGACGTTCGGCGCGGTCGTGAATCTCGCGGCCCTCGATCTCTACCCCGATCCCTCGCGAGCCATCGGTGAAGCCGCGCGGGTTCTCGCACCCGGCGGGCGCTGGGTGTGCTCGACCTTCGTCCGGCGGGACATCTCGACGTCGTGGCTGGCGTCGACCTGCGGCGTACGCACCCCGACGCTCGAAGAGCTCGCTGATTGGGCCGAGCGTGCTCGGCTGCGCCGATTCGGCAATCGCCTTTTCCGTGGCTACGCCATCGCCTGGGCAGACAAGGATTGATGCCCAGTCCAAGATGGGCTTCGAGATGACGCTCGCTGCTCGCCCTCGCATCTCGCTGCACTTCGCGCAGACCCTCGACGGACGCATCGCCCTGGGCGGCCTGCGCACCCCGCTGAGTTCGCGCGCTGGGTTCGAGCTCGCGCGCCGGGCGCGCACCGAGAACGACGCGGTCCTCGTCGGCCGGGCGACCGTGCAGGTGGACGACCCGCGGCTCACGGTACCGGCGCCCGGTGCCCGGCAGCCGCGGCGCATCGTGCTCGCCAGCGCCCTCGAGATCTCGCCCCAAGCGCGCGTCCTTCGCGGCGGCCCGGGCACGCTCGTCATCGGGGTCGAAGGCCGCGCCTCGCCCGACGCGCGGGCGCGCCTGACCGCGGCAGGGGCCGAAGTCAGGCTCGTGCCCGCGGGGGACGACGGGCTCGTGTCGCTGCCCGAGGCCCTCGAGATCATCCTCGAGTGGGGAGTGAAGCGGCTGCTGGTCGAGGGCGGAGGCTGCGTCCTCAGCTCCTTTCTCCGGCATCGACTGGCCGACGAGGCCACGATCGAGATCGTGCCTCGATGGCTCGGAGGCGGAGCGCTCGCAGCGATCGGCGAGATCGGAGTCACCGCCCTGGAGCACGCGGTGGCGCTCGAAGATGCGCGTGTCGAACGCGCCGAGGCGAGCATCGTCGTACGGGGACGGCTTGCCTACTGACGCGCGCCTCGGACGCGCGCGCGAGCTATGGTTCACGGCGCCGCGCGCCGTTCAGGTCCGCGAGGGACGGGTTCCCGAGCCGACCTCCGGGCAGGTGCTCGCGCGCGCGCTCGCGTCGGGCGTGAGCCAGGGTACGGAGCTCTTGCTTTACCGCGGCGAGGGACCGACACCTTTCGATCCGTCCCTCGACGCCCCGGGCGCACCCACGTATCCGCGCCGGTACGGCTACGCCTGGGTGGGCGAGGTCGTCGACGGCGGACCGCAGGTCAACGGCCTCTCGGCAGGCACGCGCGTCTTTGCGCTCGCCCCACACGGCGACTTTCACGTGATCGACGTCGCCACGGCCCGGCCCATCGCCCCGGCGATCCCGCCGAGGCGCGCGGTTCTCGCGGCGAGCCTCGAAACCGCCGTCACCTGCGTTTGGGACGCCGGGGTTGCGCTCGGCGACGTCGTGGTCGTCCTCGGAGGCGGTGTCATCGGACTCCTCGTCGCGAGGCTCGCGGCGTCAGCGGGAGCGCGCGTGCGCCTCGTCGAACCTTCGGTCCGGCGTCGCGCCATGGCGCAGGCCCTCGGGGTCGCGGCGGTTTCGTCCGAGCAAGACGTCCCTCGCGCCGACGCGGACGTCGTGGTCGAGGCGACGGGGAATCCAGCCGCGCTCGAGCGCGCCATCGCCCACGCCGCTCACGAGGCCGTGGTGGTCGTCGCGTCGTTTTACGGTGCGCGCACGGCGCCGGTGGCCCTGGGCTCGGACTTTCATCGGCGCCGCCTCCGGCTGCAGTCGAGTCAAGTGTCCGCGCTGCCGGCGTCGCGCACGTCGCGATGGACGCCGGCGCGTCGTTTCGATCTCGTTCATTCGCTCCTGCTCGACACCTCCCTCGACGCGCTCGTCACAGCGTCACGCCGCTTCGACGATGCGCCAGCGGTCTTCGAGCACCTGGATCGGGCACCCGGCGATGCGATCCAGACGGTCTTCGAGTACGAGTGAGGCATGTTCACGCTCGGCGTCTCTGACCACGTGATGATCGCGCATAGCTTCGCGGACCCTTTCTTCGGTCCAGCCCAGCGGCTGCACGGGGCCACGTATGGGATCGATCTCGAGATCCGCGCGGCGTCCCTCGGGGTGCACGAGGTCGTGATGGACATCGGCGCCCTCCGGGATCTGCTGCGCGCCATTCTCTCGGAGCTCGACTACCGGAACCTCGACGAGCACGACGCCTTCGCGGGTCGCCTGTCGACCACCGAGCGTGTGGCCCAGCACGTCGCCGATCGCGCCGCCGAGCGAATCGCCGGTCTCGGGGCGGGCGCCGCGCCCGTCTCCGGCGCGTCGGTGCGCGTGGTCGCGCGCGAGTCCCCCATCGCGTACGCGGCCTACGAGCGCGCGATCTAGGCCGTGCGAATCGCCTGGATCGTCTACGGAGACCTCGCCCAAGCGACCGGTGGCTATGGTTACGACCGGCTCCTCGTCGAGGGGCTTCGGGACCGAGGCAACGAGGTGGAGCTCTTCGATCCACTCGTCGCAACCGCGGGGTGCCAACGCGCCGACGTCGTGGTGGGAGACGCGCTGTGCGTGCGCGAACTCGGCCCGCTGTTCGAGAGCGTCGCGTGCGCGGCGCCACGCGTGCTGCTCGTTCATCACCTTCCGAGCTGGGAGCTCGAACGCAGCGATGGCGCGTCGATGCGTCGGTACGAAGCACGCGCCCTGGCCGCAAGCGATCACGTGGTCGCCACGAGCGACGCGTCGCGACTGCGACTCCAGGGCGACCGCGCGGGCGTCCCGGTGGATGTCGTCGTCCCCGGAGCCGACCGATTGCCTCGATACCCGCGCTCCTCGAGCCCGGATGTCGTAGGCGGGCGCGTCGAGCTTCTCTTCGTCGGCAGCCTCGTCCCACGCAAACGCGTCGCCCTCCTGCTCGACGCGCTCGAGACCCTCTGCGCCGAGCCCTCGCGCCCCGTGCTCACGCTGCTCGGCGATCCGGATCGGGAACCCGAGCACGCTCGAGCGATCGCCGACCGCATCGAAGCGTCGGTCGTCCTTCGTTCGAGCGTGACGGCAGTGGGCGTAGTGGACGACGACGTCCTGGCTCGTTGGCTGGCGCGGGCCGACGCCCTCGTGCTCCCGTCGTCCCTCGAGGGGTACGGAATGGTCCTGACCGAGGCCCTCCACGCCGGGCTTCCCGTCATCGCCGCTCGTCCTGCCGCGGTCGCGGCCGCGATCGACGCGCTCGACGCCGTGCGCACATTCGACGACGGCGCCGACCTCACGGAGGTGGTGCGGCGGTTCGTGCGCTCCCCGGCGCAGCGCGAGGCGATGCGCCACGCCGCCTCCGCGTTGGCTCTACCCTCGTGGTCCGACGCGATCGCAGCGTTCGGCCACGTGCTCGCGAACGCGCGGAGACGAAGGCCATAGGGCCAGAGCGGCGTCGCGTACCCGCGCGGCGACCATGGCGTCGGCGCCCCCGGTGAGCTCGCGAGCGGCGATCGCGTCTCCGAACCGGACGACGGCCGCGACATCGCGATATCGGCGCAGCGCGACCTGCAGAAGGGGCGCCAGCGTCGTCAGCCCACGACGTTCCGCCGCACGAGTGACGAAGAGCCGCTTTGCCCGCGCTGAGTGGACCCCGGCGACGATCGCCGCGACGACGGCCCCGGAGCTCGCGGCGGCCGCGCGTACCAGCGTCCCGGTGCCGGATTGCCATGGGGCGAGCCGCTCGGCCCTCGCGAGAGCGAAGGCTGGATCCGGCTCGATGCGACCAGCACCGAAATGGACCAGCGCGCCGCCGCCCGCCAGGTGGGCAAGCGCGCGCCGTAGCCCGGCCGCACGTCCCATGGCCGTGCCCGACGGCGCTTCGGGAACGAAGACGAGATAACGCTGGAGAGCGGGGATCGCGCGAAGCAGCCTGCGGTCTGCGGCGACGATCGCCACGTCGTCTCGTTCGAGCGCGGCCAGGACGACGAGCGCGTCGTAGGCGCCCGGGTGGTTGGCGACGACGAGAAGCGGCCCGCGTGCCGGCGGGCGTTCGCCGAGCCGTGTCCAGCGTGCTCCGAGAATCGGTGAGCATGGCTGCCGCTGCGGCCGTCGGTCCCGACGTTTCGATGCGGTCGTCGAAGCGCGCGAGCGCGCGGCCCAGTGGCGCCGACACGGCGGCGAACGCAGCTGCGGCCACTGCGCGAGCCGGGGCCGGGGCTTCGGCCAGGCCGATGGCGGCGACGAGTTCGTCCGCGGAGAGACTCGCGAGCGCCCCTTCGAGTTCCCGGTAAGGGGGCGCGTCGTGTCGCGTCGTGAGCCTTCGATGGAGCAAGGCGAGCGGCATCTCGAGGGGGGCAAGGTACACCAGGCATCGAGGCCGCTCCGCGTCGGGGTGGCCGCGACGCTCCAGAACCGCCGGGTCGTTTATGGTGGCGAGCGGTCAGAGGAATCGGACGAAGGGTATTGCCAAGATGTTCGTTTCGCCGTGCGCTTGAGGGAGTCGTGATCCAAAGGCTCCGTCTCGAGGTCATCGGCCTTGTCGCCGCGGCGATCCTTCCCATGATCGCCCACGCCCAGGTCGCGACGCCGTCGAGCGTCCCGACGGCGCGTCGCAACGCCGCGCACACCACGGCGCTTCTGCCCGGGTTCGAGACGCAGGACGACGGCTCCACCCGGCTGTTCGTCGACCTGTCCGCGCCCACCTCCTTCGAAACGAAGGTCGGGCACGGATCGATCACCTACATTCTCAAAGACACACATGTCGCGCGGCGCAACAACTGCAACCCGCTCGTGACCGGGTTCTTCAACACCCCCGTGACCACGGCGCGCCTCGAGCCTCACGGTCACGACCTGTGGTTCGTTGTGGAGGTCCGCGCACCGGTGCAGCCCTCCGTCTCGGTGGACCCAACGCCCAGCAAAGAGGGGGGAGCGTCGGAGGGAAGCGCCACGCTGTCGATTCGCTTCCCGAAGGGCGACTACCTCCCGCCGCAGACCGCAGCGGCCGAGGCGCCGCCGTCCTTCGTCGAACCGGGTGGATCGGAAGCGCCGGTTGCGCCTGCGGCTTCGTCGTCGTCTTCGCCTGTCCCACGCGCGATGCCGGCGCGCACACCTCACGGCGCCAGCGGCGGGGCTCACTCGCACCGGCGCGGTGGCGGCGCACCGGCGAGCGCACCGGCCAACTGACGGCCGTTCCAATCCAGACGGAAGCGCCGAACTCAGAGGTACTCAGAGGGCACCGAGTGCGCTTCGGCGGCCATGGGTCCGCCTTACCTGCGCGTCGGCAAGCTCCTACACGCGCTTGCATTTCCCACGACGCGCCACAAAAGCGAGTGGCGCGGGCCTCGTCGTCCCCAATCCGGGCAAGCGCCTCCTATTATGCAAACATGGCCGGAGATCGGGCGGAGCCGACGCGCAACGCGAAGGACGATGGCGGGACACTGACGGCGCATTCGTCGGCCCAGACGGCCGGGATACCCGAGTGGAAAGGCAACGAACGCTTCGAAATCGTTCGCCGCATCGGCGAAGGCGGCATGGGCGTCGTCTACGAGGCGCTCGATCGCGAGCGCGGGCAGATCGTCGCCCTGAAGAGCCTCCTCAGCTTCACGCCGGCGGCTCTTTTCCGGTTCAAGCAGGAGTTCCGGACGCTCGCCGATGTGCACCACGCGAACCTCGTACGCCTCTACGAGCTCGTGGTGGCGGAGGGCGACAGCGTCTTTTTCACGATGGAGCTCGTCAACGGCACCGACTTTCTCACGCACGTCCAGAAGCCGGGCACGCGCCGCGAGCCGCAGCCCGCCTCTCGTATCGTGAGCGTGGCACACACGCGGCAGGAGCCGGTCACCGCGCCGGTCCGTCTCAGCGCTGGCGATGCGGCGACCTCTTCAAAGGCGCTGTCGAAGACGTCTCCGGCCGATTTCGACCGGCTGCGGCGCGCGCTGCGCCAACTCGTGGAGGGCGTGCAGGCGGTGCACGCCGCGGGCAAGCTGCACCGCGACATCAAGCCGTCGAACGTCCTCGTCACGCAAGACGGTCGCGTGGTGATTCTCGACTTCGGTGTCGCGACTGACCTGTCGCGGAAGGTCGACGAGAACCTCTCCGAGGCCGAAGAGGTGGTGGGTACGGTCCGGTACATGGCGCCCGAGCAGGCGATGGCCGAGGCGCTGACACCGGCTTCGGACTGGTACAGCGTCGGCGTCGTCCTCTACGAGGCGCTCGTAGGAAGGGCGCCCTTCGTCGGGTCGGCGGTCGACGTGATGACGATGAAGACGTCGCATGATCCGGTGCCGCCCGGCGAGTGCGTCGAGGGCGTGCCCGCCGAACTCGACGAGCTGTGCCGGGCTCTCCTCGATCGCGACGCCGAGAGGCGGCCCACCGGTCCGGAGATCTTGAAGCGGCTCGTGAGCACGCGAAGCCTCCGACCGGTCCCATCGTCGCTGCCCGTCGCCGATCCCGGGCGCGTCACGGACCTCGTCGGGCGCGAGCCGCAACTCGCGGCCCTGCGCGACGGGTTCGAACAGGTCCGCTCGGGGCGGGCGGTCACCGTCCGCGTCGGCGGCGCTTCCGGCATGGGCAAGTCCGCTGTCGTAGCGCACTTTCTCGACGGGCTGGTCGCGCGCGGCGAGGCGCTCGTGCTGCGCGGTCGCGCGTACGAGCGCGAATCGGTGCCGTACAAGGCCGTCGACACCGTGATCGATGCCCTGAGCCGGCACCTGAGTCACCTGGAGGAGCAGCGGGAGACGATCGACCTCCCGGCCGACATCGGCGCTCTTGCGCGAGTGTTCCCCGTTCTCCGGCGCGCGATGAGCCTCGGCGAGGTCGCCGAGAAGGCGGTGGGCGATCCGAACCTCGTCCGCCGGCAGGCGTTTTCTGCGCTCCGCGCGCTCCTCCGGACGCTCTCCGCCCGCCAGCCTCTCGTCGTCTACGTCGACGATGCGCAGTGGGGCGACGCCGACAGCGCCGCGCTTCTCCTCGAGCTGGTGCGACCCCCGGACGCGCCGCCCGTTCTCTACGTGATGACCCACCGCGACGAAGAGGCGAAGAGCAGTCCGTTTCTCGAAGAGATACGGATCCGCTGGCCCGAGGGCGCCGAGGTGCGCGACATCGCCGTGGGTCCGCTCGCCCCGGCCGACGCGCGCAGCCTGGCCCTGGCGCTGCTCGATCGGTCCGACGAGATGGCGCAGCGAACGGCGCGCGCGGCCGCGCGCGAGTCTAGGGGGAGTCCATTTCTCGTCGAAGAGCTCGTGCGTCACAACGTGAACCTCGCGGCCCGCGACGACGGCGCGACCCTGGGCGCGATCACACTGGGAGAGATGGTCGCTCAGCGCCTCGATCGTCTGTCGAACGACGCGCGGCGCCTGCTCGAGATCGTGGCCGTGGGCGGCCGGCCGCTTCCGGTTGCCGTCATCGCGCAGGCCTCCGGGATCGGCGACGGGGTCGAGAACGCCATCGCCGCGGCCCGTGCCCGCCGGTTCTTGCGGACGGGCCTTCGCGATGGGCAAGAGATCGTCGAGACGAGCCACGACGGCTTTCGCCAGACCATCGTGGATCAGCTGGCACCCCCCCGGCTACGGGAGCATCACGAGCAACTCGCCCGCGCGCTCGAGGCCGCCCCGGGAGCGGACGCGGAAGCCATCGCAGGACACCTCCTCGGGGCAGGGGACCTCCCGCGCGCTTCCCAGTTCGCCGAACGCGCCGCGGAGGAGGCGATTGCCAAGCTGGCCTTCGATCACGCCGCGCGCCTGCTCCGGACGGCGCTCGAGACCGCGCCGGGCTCGCCGGCGGAGACGCGTCGCCTGCGCGCCCGTCTCGCCACGGTCTACGAGTGGGCGGGTCGCGGCGAGGAGGCGGCTCGGGCGTACCTCGAGGCGGCCGAAGGCGCACCTTCGCTCGAGCGCGCCGAGCTCGAACGCGCCGCCTCGATCGAGCTTCTCTCGAGCGGGCGCATGGTCGAGGGCACCGCCGTGTTGCACCGGGTTCTGGCGGCGGTCGGGCTGTCGGCCCCGCGGTCCGTGCTGAGCGCCGTGTTCTGGCTCATCGTCCACCGCGTGCGATTGGCCTTCTTGTCGCGCTCCCAGTTCAAGTTCGAGTCGCGTTCGCCCGACGCGATCTCGCGCCTCAACCGTGCGCGCGTCGACGCCGTCTACTCGGCCGCGATCGGGCTTGCGTTCACGAACGTCATCCTCGCGACCTGCATGTCTGCGCGCAGCCTCCTCCTGGCGCTGCGGTTCGGCGACCGATTCCAGATCATGCGCGCCGCGATCGTCGAGTCGTCTCAGCACGCGGGCCTGGGAGGAAAAGTCGGTAAGCTCGAGGGCACGCTCGTCGACTTCTCGCAGCGCCTCGCCCAAGAAGAGGGGACGCCCGTCGCCCTCGGCTTCACCAGCGGCAACGACGGGGTCCGGGTCTACCTGCGGGGCGAGTGGAAGAAGGCGCTCGAGGTGTTCGACCTCGCGATGGCGGGCAGCGAGGTGCACGACCACAGCGCCGGCTGGCAGACGACCGCCATGGTCTTCGCCTGCTGGTCTCTCAACTTCCTCGGCCAGCACCGCGAGCTCGCGAAGCGATACGCGGCCGTCCTCGACGACGCCCAGCGGCGTGGCGACCTGTACACGTCCGTGCAGCTCCGCGACGGCTCGCTCGCGATCCTGCGCCTCGTGGCCGACGATCCCGAGGGCGCGCGCCGCGACGTCGCGCAGGCCATGGCGATCTGGCCCGACGATCGCTACCTGCTCCAGCACTGGCATCGGCTCTACGGCGAGGGCGAGATCGAGCTCTACGCAGGGGACGGAGCGAAGGCGTACGCGCGCGTCGACCGCGACACGATTCCGCTCAAGAAGAGCATGCTCTTGAAGGTGCAGCACATGCGCGTTCAGACCGCGTTCCTCCGCGGTCGCTGCGCCATCGCCTCGCTCGAGGCCGAGCCGGCGATGCGCGATGCGCGCCTCGCCGAGACGCGACGTCTCGCGCGCGCCCTCGAAGACGAGGGAATGGCGTGGAGCGCGCCTTTTGCCGCGATCTTGAAGGCGGGCGTGGCGAACGCCGACGGGGACCGGCCAGGCGCAAGCCAGGCGCTCAGGGCAGCCATCGACCTCGCTCTCGTCGCGGACATGGCGGGCTACGCGGCGGCCGCGCGGTATCAGCTCGGATCGCTACTCGAAGGCGAGGAGGGCGCGGCGCTCGTGGCAGCCGGTGAAGAGGCCATGAAGGCCCAGGGAGTTCGAGTCCCCGCCCGATTCGCCGCGACGCTCGTGCCGGGTCGCTGGCGCGCCGCGTAGCGCGTCGGCTCTCATTTCTCGTGCCGCGGATCCTTCGTCAGATCGGCGGTCACCACCTCGATGACGCTCAGAGCCGGGTTTGCCTCGTGTCGTTTCGGGCGGAGCGGATCGCGCGGGACGGCTTCGACTCGCGGCGTAGATCGGCGTCGTTCGCCCGGGCCGGAAGGACTGGCCGCGGTCCGCACCTTGAGAGTCAGGCGCTGGCTGTCCCTCGGGCGTCGGGTCGGTGGTGATTTGCGCGTGGATGCCATCCGCTGTGGGCCCGAAGCATAGGTCCCGCCGCGCGTGGTCGAGTACAGAGATCGCGCGACGTTGATGCGAAAGAGACTTCAGTCCGACGTCCGAGACTCCCGATCGAAGGCGAAGTGGCCCGAAAAGATTAAGAAAAGGTCCCCCGACGGCGCCGCGGGCCCCCCCACGGTTGGCTCCGGCCGGAACGTCCGCTCTACTACGCCCATGCCGTACGCCGAAGGACGCACGTTCCACGACGCCGATTCGCACGTGATGGAGCTGCCGGATTGGCTGCCTTCGTACGCCGAACCGGAGTTCAGAGACCGCATTGCGCCGTTCTCGCTTCTCAGCAGCGGGACGCGCTCGCGCGTCGAGCCGATGATCGCGCGAGGGAAGGCCCGCGCCGGGACCCCGACCGAGCGAGCGGGCCACGAGGCCGAACTCATGACTCGCAAGAGCTGGGAAGCATACGGCGCCTTCCATGCAGACGACCGGCGCCGGGCGCTCGATCTGCTCGGGTTTCGCTCCCAGTTGGTCTTCTCGACGTTTGCGCCGACGCAATCCGAGGCCGCCCGGGACGTGGACGTGAGTTACGCAGCCTCGCGCGCGCTCTCGCGCGGAATCGTCGAGTTCTGCGCGTCCGATCCGCGCCTCTTGCCCGCGACCTTCATCCCCCTGACGGTGCCAGAGCGCGCGATCCGCGAAGTTCGCTTTGCGCTCGATGCGGGCGTGAAGGGGGTGACGATATCGCCGCTGCCGCCCACCACCCACTCGATCACGCATCCGTCGCTTCACCCGTTCTATGCAGAGCTCGAGAACCGCGGCGTGCCGCTCCTTTTTCACGTCGAGGGCGACGCTCCCCGGAAGGCGGCACCTGGCTTCACGAACAACGGCTGGGAGGGGCAGACCGACTTCCACGGCGGCGGCGAGAACTTCACCGGGCTGCTCTACATGGCGGTGAGCCACTGGGTGGAGGTCGCTCTCGCCGCGCTCATCTTCGACCAGGTGCTCGAGAAGTTCCCGAAGCTGCGAGTCGGGGTGATCGAGCTCGGCGCTGTGTGGGTTCCGGCATGGCTGGAGAGGCTCGAGATCGTGATGGACACGTTCGGCCGCACGGAGAGCCGGATCGGCGGCCTGCCGCTGCGACCGACGGAGTACGTACGCCGCCAGGTGCGCGTGACGCCCTACCCGACGGAAGACGTGGGCCGCCTCATCGATCGCGCGGGCCCCGAGCTCTTCATGTTCTCGTCGGACTATCCACACGTCGAGGGCGGCCGGCACCCGTTGAAGCGGTTCGAGGCATCGCTCGCGGGCAAGAGCGAGGCCGAGAAGCACGCGTTTTACGCCGCGAACTTCGCCGACCTGATGAGGATGGCGGGCTGAGGCCGGAGCCGAGAGTTCGCCAGACCCCTGCGGGGGAGCGATCTGCGCGCCGCTTCAGAGTCGTCGCTCGAGAAACGCTTTCGCGTCGGCGGCGGTGTGCTCGCCGTCCTCTTCCATCGGCACGTGCCCGAGGTCGTCGTAAACGTGAAGGGTGGAACCACGGATGTCGCTGGCGAAGCGCTGCGCGTCGGAGACCGGGATCAGGGCGTCCTTCGCGCCCCAGAGAATCAACGTGGGAACGTCGAGCTCGCGTAGCTCCGCTGTGCGATCCTCGAACGGAAGCGCGGTCCGCGCGCCGAAAGCCGCGCGGTTCCCAGGACGAAGCGAAAGTTCGTAGTAGCGCTCGACGAGATCCGGCGTGACGCGCGTGGGATCCCCGTATGTCCTCTTCAGCGTCGATTCCACGAGCATGTGCGGGTCGAGGTGGCCCATCAGCGACGAAACGACCGGCACGCGGCCGAGGCGAAACACGAGCGGCGGCTTCACGGATCGTGGATACCCGGCGGCGTCGACGAGGATGAGCGCGTTGACCGCCTCTGGATGGCGGGCCGCGAAGCGCCACGCGATCTGCCCTCCGAGCGAGTTGCCCGCCAGAGCGAAGCGATCGAGCCCGACCTTGGTCGCGAAGTGATCGACCATGTCGACGTACGTATCGATCCGGTAGTCGCCGTCCGGCTGCGGTCCAGTGAGCCCGAAGCCCGGCAAGTCGAGGCGCACGACGCGGTGAGTGCCGGACAGCGCGGCGCTCCAGGCGTCCCACGTGTGAAGCGACGCGCCGGTGCCGTGGATCAAGAGGAGCGGCGGACCGGCCCCCTCGTCGCGGTAGTGAACGCTCATTCCGTCGACGTCGACGAAGCGCGAGGTGCCGCCTCCCCACCGTGCCTTGAGCTGATCGAGCGGAAGATCGCTCTTCCATTGCCAGGCGACGAGCGCCAGAAGCAGAAGGAGGACGCCGGCGATCGCCCGCCCCACGAGAGGTGCAACTCTGCGCATCGTCGCACTATGCCACGCATGACCCGTCTCGGAGCAGACTCAGGAAGAGCATGGCCCAGCACGCTGCTTCGCGGAGCCAATCCACTGCGGTCGGGCGAGCCGGCGGCGTACCATGCACGACATGGCGGCGTCGTCACGGCCCACGGTACGCCCGCGGGCACCGGCCCTGGTGCATCGGAAAAGCCTCATTGGCTTCCGTTCGGCGTGCGAACAGATGTGGGGACCAATCGGTTACGAGGCGGTCCGCAGCGCCTTGCCCGCCGACGTCAGCGAGCGGACGGCCGGCATGCGCCCGCTCCCGGACTGGATCCTGCTTGGCGATCTGATTGCCTGGCACGAGGCGGTCTGGAACGGCCCGGCCAAGCGCGACGAGCAGACCATGACCGAGCACATTCACGCGACCGTCGACCAGGGCTTCGGACGGGTGAAGAGATTCCTCCTCAGCATGTCGACGCCGAAGACCCTGGCGCCGCGCGTCGTCTCGCTCTGGCGCGACGAGTACTCGACGGGTCGACTCGAGGCGACCTCGATCGCCGAGCAGAGTGTGGAGCTGTCGCTCAGCGATCACCCGTACGTCGAGATTCCCCTGATGCGATACGTCATCGCAGAGGTCTTCCACTATGTCCTGAGTCTGACACGCGTGGCGAACGTCACCGTCTCCCACGCCGTGCACGGCCCGGCGCTCGCGGTCGTCTTGCGCTGGGGGTGATGCTCAGGGGGTTCCCGACGGACCCGGGAAGCGGCACGCGCTCGCCAGCACGGCAAGGGCCGCGAGGGCGCGAAGGGACTTCACGGAGCCACCGAGAGATAGATCCCGCCGCCGACGAGCCACCCTTCGCTGCCGAAGCCCGGCCATCCGGGGTTGTTCGTCTGAAGCCCCTGGCTTCCGGCAATGGGTTGACCGTTGACCACGCCGTCGTCAGGCACTTCGTCGGCCACGAGCGCCGGGGTGTGGTTCTGTCCGTCGGGCGAAGTCGGCGTCGGAAGCTTGGACTGGTAGCGCGGGACGAGCCGTTGTACCTCGAGCTGAGCTCCCACGTGGAACGTCGTGTCCAGCAGGGAGAACCTGTAGTCGACGCCCCCGTCCGCCCCGACGCGATCATTGTCGACGTAGTTCGTGCGCCCCGTCTGCAGCGGGACGGGCGTGGGCTGATACTCCGTGTCGAGCATGACGCCGACCGGACCGTGTTGGTAACGCGCGCCCACGACCGGGGTGAGGGTGTCGTACCAGCCGTAGGCCGCGATGGGAGCCTCGCTATGGCGATCGAGATAGGTCGACCACAAGCCCAGGACGGCCGTGGCCGCCAGCGTGAGGGTATCGCTGTCGGTCTTCAGGACGTCGTACGACGCTCCCAACGCGAACTGCCAGGGCATGTAGTCGTGGGTGAAGTCGACGCTCGCGGCTTGCTGGACGCCGTTCGCGAGGAGAAACGTGAAGTTCGTGTCGATCTCGAGCTTCTCCGGCGCGTGCGCCGTCCCCGTGAGTCGCAAGCGCGGCGTGGGCTTGTACGAGACCCCCGCGTGCGGGGACAGCCCGGCGACGACCTTCACGTCGGAGTCGACCAGGATGTTCTGCAGCTGTCCCGTGTTCGCGACGTACGTCGGCGTGAACGCCTCGGTCGTCAGGTTCAGCGTGAAGCCGAGACCGACCGAGAGTGCGTCGCTGATCTTGACCCCACCGGCGAACGCGATCGACGTGGCGACCAGGCGATCGCCATAGAGCTCGGGGTGCAGGCTGTTGGTGAAGTACTGCTCGCGCTCGTCGCTGTAGAAGGCGTCGGCCCCGGTGAATTTGCTGTACGGGATGAGGGCGTAGGCGCCGAGCGCCAGGCGGTCGTGAAAGAGCTTCGTGACGAGGCCGAGCATCTGATACGCGAAGACGCCGCTTCCCGAGCCGTCTCCCTGGCGCGGCCGCGCGGGGAGCGCCGCGTTCAGCGCCGTCGCCGGACGCCCGTACTGGAGCCAGTTGGTGGGGATGGGCGCGCTGCTCCACGGCGAGCCGTTGGCGTGTGTGGCGTTCTCGATGCCCTCGGGTACCGCGTACTGGGTGCCGGGGCGCCCCGCGAGGTTGATTCCGATGTCCTCGTCCAACACGAAGACCCCCAGCGAAACGCCCGGCGTCGCGTCCACGAGCAGCGCCGGATTGTAATAGGACGACGAAGCGCCCCCCTCGACGGTCCGTCCGTTGAAGCCGCCCTGTCCCCCCACCCCTCCGATGACCTCGAAGGGGGGCGAAGCCAGCGCGTCGCCGGCGGCCAGAGACATGACGCCCACGAGCGGCCAGGCCCAGCCCCGGAGGGGCGCTCGACGCGCAAGGGGCCTCACGTCGCGCCTAGTTCATCGCGGCGGGGGCGAGAGTCGGGACGAGCGACCGAACGGCGGCGCAGATCGCGGTGTCGTCTCCCGTGGCCTGCGTCGGACCGAGCTTGACGAACCAGGCGAAGTTCTGCGTAGGGTCCACGTCGGGGGTGGCCGACATCGTCACGAGCTGCGACATCGTGTAGCCGAGCGCGTCCTGTTCGGAGCCCCACGTCGCGGGGACGCTGAACGCCGCCGAGCCGGCGGCGACCGGCCCGGTGAACTGGTTCCAGTCGCGCTGCGCGCAGTAGAGATCGCCGAGGAGCGACCCGCCCTCGTCGACGGTCAGGGTGATCCCGGGGTGGCCGTCCATGTCCCAGTCCTCCCAGCCCGGGGCGCCCCCGTCGGCGTCCTGGGACGCCGTCGGCATCGCCTGATTCGGATCGCTGTAGAAGGAGACCGTCGCCCCCCGCACCGTGTATCGCTTCTCGATGCTGAGCTGACATCCTGACGCGGCGACCTCCATCGTCCCCTTGCGGCCGGTGTCGCTGTCGTGCGTAAGGAAGGCGGGCCAGCTCTTCTGCGAGTTGACGTCGGCGCCGAGAGACGTGATGTGCACGACCTCGTAACCGCAGTGTAGCCCCTTGGTGACGGTCACCTGATCGGCGTTTTGGTAGAGTTCGTAGTAAAACCAGTTGTGCGAGGCCTGCTTCTGGCCAATCGCGTCGGCGAGGACGCGCTGAGCGACGAGCCAGCGCCCGTTCATGTTGCAGTTCGGGCTCGTCGGGGTGCCCGCTTCCAAGCTCGGCGCCAGAGCATCGGAGGCGCGCGTGGACGCCCCCCCGTCGCCTGCGGCGCCGTCGAGCGCGCCGTAGGACCCCGGTTGCACCTGGTCGCTGCCGCAGGCGGTTCCGACCGCGATCAACGCGAGAGCCAGACAGGTAGAGCACCCCCCAGTCGATCGCGCCGTCATGGAAGCTCCCTTAATAGCGCGTCGCTGGTCGCCTTGGAACGCGAGAGAAGGGCTTCGAGAAGAAGGCGCCGTGTCGGGAAGGGGGATCGGGCGGGATTGTCGGTTATCCGCGGTCGATGCCCAGGGCGCGGCGCAGGCGTATCAGGACCGCCGGCGCCCACCAGTTGAGATGCCCGAACAACCGCATGGTGGCGGGCACGAGCAAGAGGCGCACCAGCGTGGCATCCACGGCGACGGCCAGCGCCATCCCGAGACCGATGGCCTTGACGAGGACCACCCGGGCAAGCGCGAAGGCGCCGAATACCGAGACCATGATGGCCGCTGCGCTCGTGACGAGCCCGGCGGTCTTCTCAAGCCCATCGGCCACGGCATACGTGTTGTCGCCTGTCTGCTCCCACGACTCCTTCATGCGCGAGAGCATCAGGACCTCGTAGTCCATCGAGAGACCGAAGATGACGCAGAAGAGGACGATCGGAAGCGACGGCTCCACGGGTCGGCCTTCATGCACGAAGAGGTGGCCGTCCTGGAAGACCCATACGAGCGCCCCGAACGAGCCCGCGATGGACACGAAGTTCATCGCGACCGCCTTGAGCGGAAGGACCACCGACCCGAGGAGCAAGAATACGACGATCGTCGTCGCGCCGACCACGACCGCGACGGCCTTCGGCGCGCGCGCGAGGACGTAGCTCGTCACGTCGACGTCGTTGGCCGTGTCGCCGCCGACGAGGAGCGTGCCGTCCCCGACGTGGCGATCCACACGCAGAGCTCGCACGATGGCTCGCGCCTCGTCGCTCTCGGGGTGCGCGTCGGTGATGGCGTAGAGGACGATCGCGTCGTCTCCCATCGCGATCGTCGGATCGGTCGACGGGCCGTCGACGGCGCGCACCGACGGAAGCGCCGCGATGCGCGCCTCGAGAGCCCGGATGGCGGCCGGGCGCCCCGGCATCATGGGAGACGATGGGAATCGAACGGCCACTGCGATGCGATTGGCCGCCTGGTCCGGAAAGTGGGTGCGCAGCAGCTCGGTCCCGCGTCGAGCCTCGACATCGTCCGGCAGCACGCGGACGTCGGCAGCCGCCAGGCGAATGTGAAGAAACGGCATGCCCATCAGGAGCAGAAGGGCCAGCGTCGGCAGAAGGACGAGGAGGGGGCGGCGCATCACACCGACGGCGGTGCGATGCCAGAACCCGGCGGGCCGCTGCTGCCGCCCCGGAAGGCGGCCCGCGTCGATACGGGGACCGAGGATGGCCAGCAGCGCCGGAAGGAAAGTGAGCGCGAACACGACGCCGAGCGCGACGACAATCATGCCGCCGACACCCATCGAAAAGAGGTACGACCCGTCGAAGAAGAGGAGGCCCGAGAGCCCCGTCGCGACGGCGACGCCCGAGAACCCGACGACGCGGCCCGCGGTGCCCATGGCGCGCACGAGCGCATCGCGCACTCCGCGGCCGGTCGCGAGCTCCTCGCGATAGCGGCTCACGATGAAGAGCGAGTAGTCGATGGCGACGCCCGTGCCGATGAGCGAGCAGACGTTGACCGTGTACTGGGCGATCTCCGTGACGTGCGACAGCGCGGTGACAATCGCGATCCCGCCCACCACAGCGAGCGCGCCGACGCCGACGGGGAGAGTCGCTGCCATGGCGGTCCGGAACACGAACAGGAGCACGAGGATCGCCAGCGGAAGGGAGACCACCTCGGCGCGAAGAAGGTCGTGTTCGAGGATGCGATCGAGGTCGTGCATGTACGGCACGCGCCCGGTGCAGTCGATGGCCAGGCAATCGGATCGGAGCTCTTCGCGCACGGCAGGATATTCGCGGAGCGCCTCCCGAAGGTCGCCACGGAGCGAGACGAGCGCGAACTCGGTGCCTCCCGGGCCGTCCCTCATCGCCGCCGCGTACGACGCAGGGAGATCTTCGGGCGAGACGATCGACTCGACGCGCGGATCGTCGTACAGCGGCGCCAGCGACGCGCTCGCCGCGTCGGCGAACGCGCGGTCACTCGCGTCGAGGCCGTCGGCGTGGAAGACGACGACGAGCGTCGTGTCGGCGGCGCGACCGTTCACGGCGTCGACAATCTGCTGCGCCTTCTCCGCCTCGAGCCCGTGGATCACACCGGAGGTCAGCAATCCGCCTCGCGCGAGGACGGCCACCGCCAGCGCGAGGAACGTCGCGGACGCGAAGAGCACGATCCAGCGGAAGCGAAAGACGACGGCGCCGAGCGCCTCGAACATCACGCCGTCCTCGTTCCCATGGGGGGCCTGGTTAGCAAGAAAACGCTCGGCGAGGATAGGCTGCCTTCGTCCCCTTGTAGCACTTCCAACGGCTCGACCCATGACGACCTTGCTCTACGAACTGCCGCTCGCGGTCCTTCTCGCCGGACTCCTCGGCTGCCAGCAGCGTTTCTCCTCCGATGCCCTCACAGCCGAGAACTTCGCGGCCCCATCCTCGTCGGGCGCTCTCGATGCCGGTCTCGTACCGAGCGGCGTCGGCGCCCCGCCCCTCGAATCGTCTCACGCGATGACGGTCACGAGCTGCTCGTCGAGTCCGCAAGCTTGCGCGGCCCCGGAGGCGGACGCGGCGGCCCGTGAGAGCTACCGCGTCGTCTTCGGATCGGGGCGCGCCGAGATTCAATCGCGCGGGCAAGCCATGGCCGACGTCTACCAGGAGCTGCGAGACAGGACCGCGTCGGGGGAGCGACTCGACGCGGAGCCACGCGCCTCGGGTGCTGCCGAGGCTCCCGCGGCTCGCGGCGTCGGGTCCGCGGCGAGCACGAACACGGGCGGCAGCGATCCCGTTGCAGAAGGCGCGTTTCGCCTGCTCGACCTCGTCGATCGAACTGGCGAGGTCACTCTCGACATCGTGCACGGCCTCGGATCGAAGGGCTGCACGGTGTCGCTGGGTCAATCCGCCGACGGCGGGTCGTCGCAATGCCTGATCCGGGAGCCCGAGCGAGGGCAAGGGCCGGACCGAAAAGGCCCCGGCGTCTCGTGGTGAAGCGGTCCACCGGATGGCGGACGCACATCCGCTACGATGCTTCGCCTAGCCCATGACCCACCCCCTGACCGAACTCAAGGCGCTTGCGGAGCGAATCGATTTCAAACGCATCGCCGCGCTCGCCAGGCGCGTCGACCTCGCGAAGCTCGTCGGCATCTTCGCCGAACTCGAGCCCGAAGACCTCGCGCACCTCGCGTCGCAGGTTCGCGCCAAGCACCGCAAGACGCCGCTCCCCGAGGCCCACGGCGACTTCTATTCGCTCGGCGAACAGCTTGCCCCGGAGGAGCTCGCGATCAAGCTCCGTGTTCGCGAGTTCGTGCAGCGCGAGATCGCCCCGATCGTGAACGACTGCTGGCTCCGGGGCGAGTTCCCGATGCACGTCATCCCGGGCCTGGCCGCGCTCGACATCGCCGGGCTGACCTTCAAGGGCTACGGCTTCCCCGGGCGGAGCTGCGTCCTCGAGGGGCTCGTTGCGGAGGAGATTGCGCGCGTCGACGTCTCGATCTCGACGTTCTTCGGCGTGCAGAGCGGCCTCGCGATGGGCTCGATCTATCTCTGCGGTTCCGAGGAACAGAAGAGGACGTACTTGCCCAAAATGCGCTCCTTCGAGCTCCTCGGGGCCTTCGGCCTCACCGAGCCCGACGTCGGGTCGGCCGTTGCCGGCGGCCTCACGACGACGTGCCGTCGCGACGGCGACAGCTGGGTGCTCAACGGCAAGAAGAAGTGGATCGGCAACGCCACCTTCTCGGACTTCACGATCATCTGGGCGCGCGACGAGGCCGATAGCGAGGTCAAGGGCTTCGTCGTCGACCGAGCGACGCCCGGCTTCGAGGCGAAGAAGATCGAAGACAAGATGGCCCTTCGCATCGTGCAAAACGCGGAGATCACGCTGACCGACTGCCGCGTTCCCGAGGCCAAGCGCCTTCAGAACGCGAACACCTTCAAGGACACGGCGCGCGTCCTCCGGATGACGCGGGCGGGCGTCGCCTGGCAAGCCGTGGGCTGCGCGCGCGGCGCTTACGAGCACACCGTTCGTTATGTGCAGCAGCGTCACCAGTTCGGTCGACCGATCGGCTCGTTCCAGATGGTGCAGGACCTCGTCGCGCACATGCTCAGCCAGCTCACCGCGATGCAAACCCTCGTCTTCCGCCTGAGCCAGATGCAAGACGAGGGCAAGCTTCGCGACGAGCACGCGTCGCTTGCGAAGGTGTTCTGCACGAGCGGGTGTCGTGAAGTCGTGAGTCAGGCCCGCGAGCTCCACGGCGGGAACGGCATCCTCCTCTCGCACGACGTGGCGCGCTTCGTGGCAGACTCCGAGGCCCTCTATTCGTACGAGGGGACCAAGCAGATCAACAGCCTGATCGTGGGCCGCTCCGTCACGGGGTTCAGCGCGTTCGTCTGAAGGGCCGCGCCCATCGCCCTCGGCGATTGGGCAAAGGAAGCCGGCGTGCGCGTGCGTAGGTCCGCAGCTATGATCGAGCCATGCGCCGCCGTCTTCTCCGCGCCGTCGCTGTCGCGTGCGCCTGCGTCGGGTGCGGTGCGGCCGCCTACCCCACGAGCAACGGCGCCAAGCTGGGAGAAGCGTTGGCCTTCGCGGCGGCCGCGGGTGCCGTGCAGGTGGCCCAGGCCGCCGCCGAGCAACACGCCCGCAATAACGCTCCCGTGGGCCCACCGTCGATGGGCGTGAACGTGTCGCCCAATTGCGACAACGACGGGCAATACGGGTGCTTGAGCGTCTCGGCCTCGCCCTCCGCCGCCGACGCGCCCGAAGCGGACATGAACGACGACGAGGCGCGCGACTACGTGCTCGGTTATCTCAATGGCGTGCGCAAGCTGAATGGCGATGGGCCGCTCGTTCGTGACGGAGCGCTCGACGCGTTCGCGCAGGCGGGGAGCGACGAGCTCGCGAAGGACCACCGAGCGAATCAGCACATGGCCGACCACGGGCGAGAGCTCGCCGGCGGGAATGCGGAGGTCCAGGGCTCCCCCGACGGATCGCAGTCCGGGCCGCTGCAGGATCAGATCGCGGAGGTCCTCCTCCGCTTCACCCGCGAGGGACCGGGCGGCGCGCACCACGACACGCTCTTGCGACCCGAATGGCGCAAACTCGGTGTCGGCATCGCGAGACTCGACGGACGCACGTATTTCACAGTCGATTTCTCGACGTAGTCACCGAGCGAAATTGTCGATCACCAGCGAGAGAGAGAGCACAGGGAGGGGAGGAGAAAAGGCGTTTCTGCTTCGCTCCCATCGTGTGCCGCGCCGCGCGTGTTGTCTTGCGCTTTGCGCCCGCCAGTGCCTTCGCTTCGACTGTGAGTTGCGCGCGCGCCTTCCTGATCTGATCCGGCGTGAACGAGCCCCCCGCGATGACCGTGTCGACGTGAGGGCCGCGCTGAGGCCGTCGGCCGGCGCCCAGGCCCGTTTGGCGTTAGGCTGCGCGTGGAGTGGTCCAGCACCCTTACCGAGCGCAGATCTCCGGCGATCGGGCGCCTCGCGCCCCGCGGCTCGAGCGGGCGTGGAGCCACGCGGCGGCGGTGCCGCTCATCGTCGGGGGCGCCCCCGTCGCGCTCGTCGGCCTCTGCGCCGCCGCGCGGCTGTACGAGGGCCCGTGGGTCATGCCGGCGACCATCCTCTATCCCGCGATCGGGTACGCGGCGTTCGTTCTGTTCGCCTGCGCGATCGATCTCGCGCGTCGCTGAGACGGCCCGGTGCGGTCACCGGCGGACCGCCCGCCTTCATGTCGGGCCGAGGACTTCGAGGATCTTGCCGTTGACGAGATCGGCTTGCGCCAGCGGAGCCATGTGCCCGGCACCCGGGATGGTGATCACCGACGCACCGGGAATGGATTCGCCTAGACGCTGCGCGACCCTCCGTGCCGCGAGTGGCGACATCTCGCCAGTCAAGAAGCGCGCGGGAAACCGAATGGCGCGGTAAGTGGACGCTGGCGTCTTGTCCTCCATGAGCGTCCTCACGCCCTCGCTCACGACCCACCCCACGCGCCGAAACTCGGTCCGCGCTTCCTCGCGCAGAGCGCTCCAGGCTCCATCGCCACCCCAGTAGTCGACGAATGTCCGTAGCCACTGTTCGCGCTCGGCAGCCGATGGGCCCCAGCGGGCAATGGCCCCCGAAAGGCCGGCGAGCGCATCGGCGTCCACCACGGGATCGAGCGCCCCGAACGCCACGGGGTCGAAGAGGACCACCGAACGGATCGACCGCGGCGTCGCGAGCGCGGCGAGCAGACCGATGAGCGCCCCGTAGGAATGCCCCACGACATGAGCCGGTCCGTGCGCCTCGAGCAGCGCGGCGATCGCTTCGACGTCGGTCACAAAGGAGAACGGTGTGGGCTCGGGCCACGCCGCCGACGCGCCGTGACCGGTCAGGTCCACGGCGACGGCGCGTAGCCCGCCCGCCACGAGCGCGGAAGCGAGTCGACGCCACTGCCGACTTGAGAGTCCGCTGCTGTGGAGGAGCACGACCGGCGTGCCCGATCCCGAGTCCTCGACGTGCAGCGGGAGAGTCATCGCTTCCTCGCGCTCGACCATGGGTGCTCGTCCGCCGCCGGTCAAGGGCGCTCGCTCGCGCCCGCGATGCCCGGTACTCTGATGAGATCCCCGACTCGCCGCTGGAGGAGACCATGACCCCAACGCGCTTCGTCGCGAACTCGCTCGTCGCTCTCCTCGGAGGAGCCCTCATTGGATGCGGCTCCTCGAGCGCAGGCGCCGCGTCATCCGCGGATGCGAGCGGCCCAGGCACCCGGGCGTCGCAGGGTCCGATCGGGAGCGACGGCGGCGCCCCCGGTTCCAGCGTAGAGGAAGCCGGGAGCGGACCGCCCGATGGCGCCGACGTGGGCGAGAGCGCGCCCGATGGCGACTCCGTGAGCGAGAGCGGTGGGCCCGACGGCGCGCCGGCCTCGGGAGCTCCGGGATCGTGGGTCATGGGCTATTACGCCGTGTGGGACGAGCCCGACAATGGCGGCTTCTACCCGCTGTCGGCCATCGATTGGGGCGCCCTCACGCACATCGCGACCGCGTTCTATCTCCCGGACGGGAGCGGCGGCCTTGCTTCTGGCTCGTTCGACGCGGCCACGGCGGCGCAGATCATCGCGGCGGCTCACGCCCACGGCAAGAAGGCGATCGCCTCCATCGGCGGGTCGGGCTCCGGCCCGAGCTTCGAAGGCTGCACGCAGGCCAATCTCTCGAAGTTCGTCACCCAATTGGAGAGCCTCATCGCCATGGGATACGACGGCCTCGACATCGACTGGGAGGGGGGCAATCTCTCGGTCTCCCAGGACCGGTCGCTCGAGCAGTCGCTCATCGAGGCGATCCGAGCCGCGAGCCCCACAATCCTCCTGACGATGACGGCCGGCTACGAGAACGAGAACAGCCTCGACGATCTCTCGTTCTATGGCAGCGTGGCTTCCGAGCTCGATCGCCTCAACCTCATGACGTACGGCATGTCCGGGGCGTGGCCGGGATGGGAGAGCTGGCACTCTTCGCCGCTCCACTGGAACAAGAGCAGCTCGACGCCCACGGGGATCGACTCGAGCGTGGCGCACTACCTGGCAGCGAAGGTCCCCGCGTCGAAGCTCGGCGTCGGGGCGGGCTTCTATGGCGAGTGTTATACGTCGCCGGTCTCCGCGCCTGGCCAGAGTCTCGGCTCTTCCCAGGTGGCCGCGAGCGACGGCACGATGGCGTATCGCAACATCATGTCGTCGTATTACTCGCAGTCGGCGTATCACTACGATGGGGCCGCGGACGCTCCCTACCTGTCGCTTGCCACGAGCAATGCCGAGAAGTGCACCTTCGTGACCTACGAAGACGCGACGTCCCTGGCCGCCAAGGGCGCCTGGATCAAAGCGCAGGGCCTCGGAGGGGTGATCATCTGGACCATCAGCGAGGGGTACATTTCTTCGGGCGCGAGCCTTCAGTCGCAGAACCCGCTTCTCGAGGCACTGAGCACCGCGTTGCGCTGAGCGCGCGCCGACGGCGTCGCCGGCAAGTGGAGCTGGTCGCGCCTCGAATCCGCTCCTACGCTGCACCCGCGCTGCGAGACCCATGTCGAAGATGCTTCGCTGGCTTGGTCACCCGCGCGCGCCGCGCTTCGTCGTGGCGTTCGGGCTCCTGCTCGCGCTCCCCTCGCTGGCCGTCGGGTTCTTGACGGACGACTACCCGCTCATCGACTGGCTCGAGCATCGCCTTCCCTTCTCGCCGCCCTGGTGGGACCTCTACCACTTCACGCCCGATGGCGCGGACGCCATCCGCCAGGATATCGCCACGGGGGAGCTGCCGTGGTGGACCACTCCGGCGCTGCACTTGCATCTTGTCCGTCCGCTCGCGAGCGTACTCCTCGCGCTGGATCACGCGGCGTTCGGTCGCGCCGCGGTCGGTTGGCACCTGCACTCCCTCGCCTGGTACGCGTTGCTCCTTGCGGCAGCCGGCCTCTTTTTTCGCCGCCTCTTGCCGCCGGCCACCGCCACGGTCGCGCTCATCGTCTTCGCGTTCTCCGACGCGAACGTGTTTCCGTTCGGGTGGATGTCCGCACGCCACCTCTTGCTGGCCGCCGTCTGCGCAATCCTCGGCCTGACGGCGCACGTGCGCTACCGCAGCGAGGGATGGCGCCCCGGACGCCTTCTCGCGCCGCTCGCCTTGGTCGTGGGGCTTCTCGCCAGCGAGGCGGGCCTGGGTGGACTTGCCTTTGCGATCGCCTACGACCTGGTCGGCCACCGTCGCGGGGGCTGGCGGGATCGGGTCCTCTGCGCGCTCCCGCTCGCGGCGCTCGCGCTCGCGTACCTCGTTGTGTATGCGCTCGTCGGCGGCGGCGCACGGGGCAGCGGCGCCTACGTTTGGCCCAGCGACCCGGCGTTTCTTGCCACCGCGGCTCTGCGCGTCCCCGTGCTGCTCGGGGACGTGATCCTCGCCACCCCGGGCGACTTCGCGGGCCACGACATGGCCCGTGGGCTGGCCATCACGGGAGCCATCGCGACGGGCCTGTTCGGGTGGCTCTGGCGCGCGTGCCGCTGGGTCGTGCCGGAGGCGGAGCGCGCGACCTTGGCCTGGCTCGCTCTCGGCGCCTTCGCTTCGCTGGCGGCGACCGTCGGCGGCTTCCCGGGCAGTCGCGTCCTCCTCGTCGCAAACCTCGGGTTCGCGCCCGTCATCGCCACCGTGCTGCTCAGCGCGTTCCCGAGCGGGCCTTTCGTCGTTGCGCGGCGCGCCGGCGCCGGCCTCCTCGCCATCGTTCACGTGGTCCTCGCGCCTCTCTCCCAGGTCGGCAGCCAGCTCTCGATGCGGGCGATGTCGCGCGCGACGCTGGCGACGGCGCAAACGCTCGAGCAAGAGATAGGCGGTCGCACGCGGGCCTTTGTCGTCGCTGCGTCCGATCCGATGGCGGGGACGTACGCCCTTTTCGCGGCGACGAGCGAGACCAGCGGGCCGCTCGGCTGCCGCGCGCTCCTCTCCGCCGCCACGGCCGACGTGACGATCACGCGGACCGGGGCCGCGTCGTTCGCCCTCCGGCCGAGCGGCACCACGTTCTTGCGGGGGGCATTCGAGGACCTCTACCGGGCCCCGTGGCTCCCGCTGCACGTCGGCGACGAGGTCACAGTCTGCGGCGCGCGTGTTCGCGTCGCGGACGTCGAGGATGGACTCCCGTCGCGAATCGAGGTCTACAGCGACGTCGGCCTCGACTCGCCGAGCGTAGCGTGGCTCGTCTGGGACGCCCGAGCCATGAAAGAGCTCGCGTTTCCCGCCATCGGCGAGAGCACGACGATCGCGTGGACGCCGGGACCCAGCGGGATCTTCTGAGCGCCTATGTGGTAGGTCTCTTGACTCATGGCTCCTCGCCCGAAGGCCGTCATGTCATGGAGCAGCGGAAAGGACTCCGCCCTGGCGCTCCACGAGATCCAGCGCTCGGGTGATGTCGAGGTCGTCGGGATCCTGACGACGATCACCGCGGAGTTCGGTCGCGTCTCGATGCACGGCGTCCGGGAGTCGCTCCTCGACCAGCAGGCCGACGCCCTCGGGCTCCGCTGCTGGAAGGTGCTGATCCCGGCGCCATGCCCGAACGAGGTGTACGAACGCGAGATGGCTCGCGTGCTCGGAGAGCTCCAGGGGCTCGGGGTCACGGCCGTCGCATTCGGCGACCTCTTCCTGGAGGACATCCGGCGCTACCGCGAGACCCGGCTGGCCGAGGTCGGGCTTCGGGGCATCTTCCCGCTGTGGGCTCGCAAGACCGACGCGCTGGCCCGGGAGATGATCGATGTGGGCATCCGCGCGACGCTCACGTGCGTCGATCCGAGAAAGCTCGACCGATCGTTCGCCGGTCGCAGCTTCGACGCGGCGCTGCTCGAGGACCTGCCCGACGGGGTCGATCCATGCGGAGAGAACGGCGAGTTTCACACGTTCGCGTCGGCGGCCCCGATGTTCAGCCGACCGATCCGCATCGAGGTCGGTGAAGTGGTCGAACGTGACGGGTTCGTTTTCGCGGACCTGCTGTAGGGATGCGATTCATGCCGGCGGCCCACCCGGTATCGCCGCTCCGGCTGACGGGCGCGGCCCTGTATATCGCCCTCTGGCCGGCGCTGATGTTCGTGCTCGCGGGGGGCGGGCTTTGGGTCGAAGGATGGCTCTTCGCGGGGTGGTTTCTCGGGCTCTGCGCGACGGTGATCGTCTGGCTCTACCGAAAGGACCCGGCGCTGCTGGCCGAGCGCTATCGACGGCCTGGTTCGGGCGGGCAGAAGGGCCGGGACCAGGCGATCGTCTATGCGCTGGTCGTGGGCTTCGGCGCGTGGATCGTCCTGATGCCGCTCGACGCCCGACGCTTCGGCTGGACGCCGCCTCTCCCCATCGGGCTGAAGGCGGCGGGGGGGGCGCTGCTCATGCTCTCGGCGCGGCTTCTATTTCGCTCTTTCCACGACAACACGTTCCTGTCGCCGCTCGTGCGCATCCAGACCGAGCGAAGACAGAGCGTGGTGTCGACGGGCGTCTATGGCTTCGTGCGGCACCCGATGTACCTCGGTGCCGTCTTGATGTTCGTGGGGGCGCCTCTCTTGATCGGCTCGGCCATCGGGCTCGCGGTGGCGGCGGCACTCACGCTCCTGCTCGCCTTTCGCATCGTCGGCGAAGAGCGCACGTTGGCGGGCGAGCTCGAGGGCTACGCCGAGTACCGCCGGAAGGTGCGCTACCGCCTCGTGCCGTGGGTCTGGTAGCTCCCGCCAGCGTGCCCCCCGTAGCCGCCGGTGGTACAGAACCGAAGCCATGGCCTCGTCCGAGCGAAGCGCCTTCGAGGGCATCGATCACGTGCAGCTCGCGGCCCCTCCCGGCGCGGAGCCCGAGGGGCGGAGGTTCTTCGGCGAGCTGCTCGGCCTTTCGGAGTTGCCCAAGCCGGCCCCGCTGGCGGCTCGGGGAGGTCTGTGGTTTCAGTGTGGCGGACAGCAAATCCACATCGGCATCGAGAAGGACTTCCGACCGGCCAGGAAAGCCCACCCTGCGTTCCGATTGCGTGACGAGGCGGCGCTCGAAGCCTTGAAGGAGCGCCTGTCGGCCGCCGGCATCGTGACGCGCGAGGATCGCGAGATCGAGGAGGCGGCGCGCTTCTTTGCCGACGACCCGTGGGGCAATCGGCTCGAGTTCGTCGCGTCGCGCTCTACCTCGGGATCACCGGCGTGATCGGCACGTACTTCACGACCCACTGCGGAATATGGTTGCCCTTCGGCGCGCCCGCGTCGGCCACGGGCGCGGTGGACGGTGCGCCGCCGTCCAGCGGCTCCGGCTGGGCGCTGTTCTGCTGCGGAAGATAGACGGGCGCGAAGCTAGGATCCCCGGCGAGCGCGCCGCTCGGGTCGACGGCGATGGCCGCGAACCAGAGTTGAGGCTGCGTCGAACCGTCCTCGGAGCCGGACACCGTCGCGCCGTAGGGCCGTCGCGACGAGAACGCGATCCAGTAGAGGTTTTTGCCCTGGAAGGCCCCGTGCGCGGGTGCCCAGCGCGGCCAGGAGTTCGTCCACGTGCTGCTCGTGGGCCATTGCGCGGTCCGGCCGCTCGCGCGATCGAGCTCGACGGGGGTGCCCCCGGACGCGGCCACGAGCCGCAGACGCGCCGAAGGGTCGTCGTATCCGTCGCACGGACTCTCCCCGTATCCGTCGGCGCCGGGTGAGCTCGGCCCGGCGCACGAGGACTCGTTGAAGGCGACGAGCGCGCTGTCGTCCGAGAGGGTCGGGTAGTACTCGCTGACGCCGGAGGCGCGCGGTACGAGCAGCTTCGGAGCTCCGAAGGTCGTCGCGCTGACCGGCGCCGTCCAGATCTCCGCGCCGATCGTCTCGTTGCCGTTGAGGTCTCCCGTGTCGTACGCCGGACTGCCGGCCGGCGTGTAGCCGACGAACGTCAAGAGATCGCCCTTGGGCGCCCAGTACGGCATCGTCAGCGCGGGGTCGCTCACTCCCGTACCAAAGAGGGGGCCGCCCTCGTCGGCGAGCGTCGCATCGGCGTTTCGAAGCTGGAGCTGGCCCTGGAGCGACTGAACGAGGTGCATCCCGTCCGGAGAGAAGGTGCTGAAGACCGCGAAACCCTTGAAGGACGAGTTGTTGTCCTTGAGGCGCAGGGCGGATTGCCCTCCGCTCGAGACGGCCTGCTTGGTGGCCACGTCGATCAGCGCGAACTGCGACCCGTTCTGCGTGTCGGAGCCCCCGATCGTGAGCGCCAGCTTCGTGCCGTCCTGCGAGATCGCGTGGCAACCGAAGCACGGCTGGTAGTACATGAGCGAAGGATCGAGCGGCGCCAGATCCGCGTTCTGCATGTAGATCGCCGGCGGGCTCCCGGGCACGTCGAGGTTCTGCCTTATCAGCTGACTCGTGGTCCCGCCCGTCGTCGGCGGCGAGCTCCAGAAGTAAAGCGCGCCCGACAGCGACATCGACGACCATCGCGCGGAGATGGGCGCGCTCTCGGCGAGGTCCGAGCCGTCCGCGGCCGCGAGTCGCACCGTCTCCGTCAGATGCGTCGCTTCACTCGCGCCCGCGAGGTCTTTCTCGAGGTCCGGCGGAAGCGCGATGGCGCAGGCGCCCGCGAGCGTCGGCGCCGGGATCGGCGCGCAGGGTGCGTAGACGTTCAGATCGATCGCGTCGCCCTGAAAGGCCACGCGCGCGAGCGTCTGGCTGGCCGCGGTCGGGACGACCTGAAAAGCCAGATCGCCGTAGTGATACGGGAAGAGCGCGCCATCGAGCGGATACGCGATCGTCGGCGCCGCGCCGGCGGGGGTGCCGTCGAGCTTCGTCGTGTCGACGTTGCCCGGGTTGGCGGCGCCGACCAGCTTCACGGTGACCGTCGCACTGGCGGAGACCGACCCGTTCGTGGCCGTGACGGTGAATTGCCCCGCGCCGCTCGGGGTGAACGTTCCGCCGGCGACCGTGGCCAGTCCCGGTGCGCTGCTCGTCCATGCGGCGCAACCGGTCACGTCCATCGTGCTGCCGTCCGCAAATGTGCCCGTCGCCTTGAACGAGACGGGTTGCGGCGCCTGCGGGTACGTGATCTGCGCGGTCGCCGCCGCCGGCGTGACCGCGATGCTCTTGAGTCCCGACGCGCAGTCGCCCGTGAACGTGGGGCCGGCTACGCCGGTCCCGCTGTCCGCGCTGAAGGTCTCGCCCATTCCTTCGCCCGCCGTGTTTCTCGGGGTGGACGTTCCGCGGGTCGCACATCCGGCGAGGACGCCCCCGAGCGTCGCCCCTCCCACCAATGCGACCGAGAGCGCGTGCCGGAGTCGTTGACCTGCGCGTCGTGAAAGTTTCACAGAGGAGGTAGTGGGAAGGGCCTGTCGGCGAGGCTCGTTTTCTCGACCCGGCGATGACACGCTGCGTCTTCGGTACGTCTCACGCATCGGCCCTTCCAGAGGCGTCGGACCCGCTCGCAGGCGCATCAGCTACCTTGCGAGCCAAAGAACTACCCGGCGCGACGCGTGCGACCTGCCACGAACGTTTGAGCCGAACGGCCTCCTCGGACACACTAAAGTGACCGACAATGAAAAATTGCGCCATTCCGGCACGCGGGCAAGCCAGAAGCCACGTCTTGTTGCTCGTGGGCGTGGTGGCTGTTGTGGCCTCGGCGTGCGCAAATGGCGGTTCGTCGGCAGACAACCCCGGTTTCGGCCCTCAGACGAGCAGCGGCGGTACCGGACGGGACGCGAGCGGCGGCGCGAGTGACTCCGGCGGCAGTGGCAGCGGCGGCGGCAGCGGATTCGAACGGCGGCTCCGACGACGTTGGAGCGGCAGTCGGGGACGACGCGATCGCCGGCGACGATGGCAGCGGCGACGAGGCGGCCGGCGACGACGCTGCGGGCGATGACGGCGCGACCGATTCGGCTACGAGCGGCGATGACGCCCCGTCCTCGGCGCCGCCCTCGTACGCGTGCGTGACCACGCTGGCCGCGCCCCTCCCGGTGTGCGACTCGGCCCACGACTACTGCCTCTGCACCCAGGATACGCAGTGCAACAGCAACGGGCTCAATGGCGGCGGATGCCACAGCGGCAAGTGCTCCGGCGGGAGTCATTGCTCGGGCGGGCAATTCTCCGACAGCGCCGGCTGCTCCGTGGTGGACTCCACCTGCAACATCAACAAGTGCCCGACCGGGACCACGTGCGAAGGGGGACCGACGAGCGGGTGGAACAAGAACTCCGACAAGGACCTCTGCGGCACGTCGCTCCAGTGCTGCTGGTGCACGAGCGACAGCGCGTGCCCGGTCAGCGGCAAGTGCATCAACGACACCACCCAGAATCAGTGCAGCGGCGCCGGCCCGTGCACGGGGTCTGGAACGGACTTCGATGGCATGCACTGCCAGCTCGCGAGCCCCGGGATTCCGATGTGTTCGACGCAGTGAGGGAGCGGCGGCCCGTCCTCGCCCCGAGGCCCGACGGGGCCGCCCTCACCGGAACCAGCCGGAAATCGACCGCGCGTCGGATGAGCGCGTAGCGTCCTGCGAGCTGACACTTCGAGAAGATGCCGCGGAGCTGACAGGCGACGGTCTGCGCGGAGGTCCCCCGGCGCGCGGCGACGTCCCATCGGGATTCGCCCTCGACGAGGAAGCGGGCGACCTCGCATTCGGCGGGCGTGAGGGGCGTGTGCAAGGTGACGACGGGCCTCGGGACGCTCAGCAAGAGATAGCGCTCGCCGTCGTGCTCGAAGCCGCAGTCCCGAGCGTTCACGGGCGGACTCTGGCCCGACGCCCAGGCCTGAGCCGCGATGACCAGGGCGAGGGGGAGGGGACCTCGCGTGAGGCGCAACTTCGCGAGCGCCAGCTTGTACCACTTCGAAGCGGTCGAGCAGGCGATGCCCAGCTCGGCGGCGACGAGCTTCTGCTGCTCGCCCCAGAGGACGCGCACGAGGACAGCGGTCTCAATGCGGCTGAGGGGGTGCGACGAGAGAGGTGCGTCATCGTTCGCGCGCGCGAGCAGGTACCGACCGCCGGAGGTCGCACCGTCACCGCACACGGTCAGTCGCCGGTCCATGATCGCTTGCCAGATCGCGGCGAGGTCGGCGCCCGGGCGCGCCGAACGTTCCGCAGCCATGGCGGCCGCGGAGAGCGGGTCCAAGGCGGGAGCGATGAGGAGACCGGTGGACCGGGTCGGTGCGATGTGGACGCCGGAGACGTCGTCACGGGCGGCTGGGCGCGGTTGCGCGGGTTGGACGAGGGCTGGAACCATGCGCCCCTGAAGAGCACGAGACGGTCCAACCTCACGACGGCGCCAAGCTATCGGACTTGCGTCGGTTGGCGCCGTGTGACCGTCAAGAAAATTGGACGGCAGGAAACTGCAGTGGACGGACGTGCTCGACGGCCGGCCCCGACCGAGCCGCCTGGTCCTAGGCGCGCCCCGACTCGTGCGCCCGCAGCCGCTCGTCCGCTTCTCGAAAGCGATCGGCGAGTGCCTTCACGAACGCGCCCATCCACGAGCTAAGCCCAAGGGAACTCGAGAGGACGTCGCGGGTCACGACGAGGAGGACGACGTCCGTCAGCGCCTTGACGCTCGCCGACCGAGGCTTGTCCGAGATGATGGCGGTCTCGCCGAACACGTCTCCCGGTCCCATCACGCGGAGCTCCACCTCGGCGTCGCCGACGAGGCGGTACGCGGAGCAGCGCCCTTTGAGGATCACGTACGCTGCCCTCCCGGGGTCCCCCTCGGTGACGATGACCGTCCCGGCGGGTAAGGACGAACGCGGCAGATCCCACGAGCCGCGCTGGAAGGTCTCGACTTCGCGTTTGAGCTCGATCACCGACGGGTGCCGCGCACCGGGATCGAAAGAGAGCGCGCGCAAAGCGATTCGCGAGAGCTCCGCCGGCACGCGGCCTTCCGGCGCGAGGCGCTCTGGAGGCGCAATCTGAGGGGGGGGCCTGCGCATCCAGATCGCGCGAACAATCTCGGGGGTCAGCGGGGGTTGCCCGGTCAGGATCTGATAGAGCGTGGCGCCGAGCGCGAAGACGTCGGTGCGCTCGTCGAGATCCTCGTGGTGGCCCTTGATCTGCTCGGGAGCCATGTAGCAGGCCGTCCCGATGAACGTTCCGGGCGGATCGAGATCGACCGACGCGAGCTCGCTCCGAACGAGGCTCGCGATCCCCCAGTCGAGCACGTAGACCTGCCCGAAGTCGCTGATCATCACGTTGGTCGGCTTCAGATCGCGGTGGATGATGCCGCGGCTGTGCGCGAAGGACGCGGCGTCACAGATCTTCACGAAGACCTGGAGCAACTCCGCGAGGCGGTCGGGGTCGAGTCGCGAGTCGCCGAGTCGGTGAAGCGCCTCCTCCAGCGTGCGCCCTTCGATGAGCCTCATGCAAAGAAAGCGCTGCCCGCCGCAATCGACGCCGAACTCGTAGACCGGAACGATGTTGGGGTGCTCGAGCTGGCCCATGATCCGGGCCTCTTCGGCGAATCGGCCGATCTCCGGGGTGCCCTCGGAGAACTCGGGGGCGAGAATCTTGATGGCCACTTCGCGCCGGATGTCTCGATCGAGCGCACGGATCACCACGCCCGACCCGCCTCGGCCGAGCACTCCGCGAGGGACGAATCGCTCGGTGTCGAGTGTCGACTCCGAAGCGGACTGTCCGCGAGAGCTCGGGACCGTCGTCGTGGCCTCGCCCGCGAAGCCCGTTCCCGACTTGGGCCCGCCCGCCTCGCTGTCTGCGCCCGACTCGTCGCTGGTCACCGAGTCGAGGCCGGCCGCCTTGCCTAAGGTGGGCATGTACTTGCCGAAACCATACCGCCCGCGTGCCGTCAAGGCGAGGAAAGGGCGGTCCAGTTGCCTGGCCGGCGGCGGTCCATCTACCCTCTCCTTGGTTCTAGTTCTTGTCGGCGGAGTTCGGGGGCCATGTCGAGCAGCAGCAGCAACAGCGACTACGAAAGGCTCAGGCAGGAGCGCAATCTCTACCTCGGCCTCCTCGGGCTCAGCGACCGGGAGCATCCGGAGCCCTTTCTCGACGAGGCGCTAGGTCTCATCGTTCGCGTCCTCGGCGCCGACCAGGGGTACCTCGAAGTCTTCGACCCGAACGAGGGGCCCACCTGGTGGCGGGCCGCGGGCTGCTCGGACGAGCAGGTCGAAGTGATCCGAACAATCGTGTCGCGAGGGATCATCCAGGAAGCGCTGGCCCTCGGCGAGGCCGTCGTCTGCCCCTCGGCGATCCTCGATCCGCGCTTCCGGGACCGCCCCAGCGTGCAGGCCTCGCAGATCGAGGCGGTCCTTTGTGTCCCGATCGTGCAGAGCGCGCCAATCGGTGCTCTCTACCTTCAGGGGCGCCGCGCAGGCGGGTCCTTCTCGGAGAGCGAGGTCGATCGCGCCCGCGCCTTCGCGCGTCATCTCGGGCCGCTCGTCCTTGGCCTCTTCATTCGATCCCGCCAGAGACAGAACGACGAAGTGTCACCTTTCCGGGCCCGCCTGCGTCTCGACGAGATCGTGGGCGTCAGCTCGTCGCTCGCGAAGGTGCTGCGCGAGGTCGAGCTCGTGGCGCCGCTCGACGTCGCGGTCCTCGTCACCGGCGAAACCGGGACCGGAAAGACGCAGCTCGCGCGGGTGATCCACGAAAACGGCCGCCGACGCGCCCGTCGATTCGTGGAGCTCAACTGCTCTGCGATTCCCGAGAATCTCCTCGAGAGCGAACTGTTCGGAGCGCTGCCCGGAGCGCACTCGACCGCGATGCGACGGATCGAGGGGAAGGTCGCGGCGGCCGAAGGGGGAACGCTCTTCCTCGACGAGGTCGCCGAGCTCTCGCTTCCGGCGCAGGCCAAGCTCCTGCAGTTCCTCCACACGAAGGAGTACTACCCGCTCGGCTCGTCGACCTCGCACACGGCCGACGTGCGGATCATCGCGGCCACCAACAGCGACCTCGACGAGCGCGTTCGCGAGCGGCGTTTCCGCAGTGATCTCTTCTATCGGTTGCAAGTGCTCAGCGTCCGGATGCCCTCGCTCTCGGAGCGGCGCGCCGACATCGCGCCGCTCTCGCGCCACCTGTGTGCGCGCGCGCAGCGATCGCACGGCCTGCCCGAGCGCGATCTCTCGCCGGGCGCGATGCGAGCGATCGAGGCGTCCGAATGGCGGGGCAACGTTCGAGAGCTGGCGCACGCAGTCGAAGCCGCGGCGATTCGCGCCGCTGGAGAGGGCGCGAAGTTCGTCGAGGCCACGCATCTCTTCGGCCCGCTGGCCGCCGCGGCATCCGTCAGCCGAGCCCCGCTGACTTTTCAGGAAGAGACGCGCCGCTTTCAGGCGGGCCTCGTGCAGCGCGCGCTCGAAGCGGCGGACTGGAACGTGGCCGCCGCGGCGCGCACGCTCGATCTGACCCGGGCTCACCTCTACAACCTCATCAAGGCCTTCGGTCTCTCGCGTCGCGCGGCGGAATGAGCGCGGTTTTTCGACGTCTCGTCCCCGGCGATCTGTCGGCCGTAGCGAGGCTCTTCAACGAAGGGATCGACGCCGGGGAGCTCACGACGGACGTCGCTCATCGGACCGACGAGCAGCTCGCCTCGTGGCTTCTGACCCCGGCGCCGCAGTTCGAGTCGTACGTCGTCGACGCTGGCTCCGGGCCGATCGCCTGGGCGTCGCTCACGCGACATCACGAGCGGGAGGCGTACGGCAAGGCCGCCGAGCTGACGTTGTACGTGACGCCCGCCGCGCGCCGCCGCGGAATCGGGCTCGCGCTGGGAGAGCACATGGTAGAGCGCGCGCGGTCGCTCTCCTTTCATCTGCTGGTGATCCTGGTGTTCGCCGAGCCTCCCGCCATGAGGGTGGCGGCGAAGCTCTCCTTCTCGACGGTCGGATCGCTCCGCGGCACGTATCCACGCAACGGTCACTGGCTCGACGTGACTCTGTGCCAGCTGCGTCTCGCCGCGCCGCGGGAGGATTTCGCGTGATCCGTCGCGCCCGCGAGTCGGACGCCGCGGCGATTGCCACCATCTACAACCAGGCGATGGCGGCGGGCACATTCGCGACGTGCGACGTCGCTCCCGTCACTCCCGAGAGCCGGATCGGCTGGCTCGCCGGGCACCGGGACCCGTACCCGGCCTACGTGTTCGAGGGCGACGACGGCCGCGTGCTGGGCTGGGCGTCGCTCAATCGATTCTCCGTTCGCGAGAGCTACCCGTCGATCGCCGAGGTCTCGGTCTACGTGCACGAGGCGCATCGGAGCCGCACGGTCGGCGCCGCGCTCTTCGTCCAGCTGATCACCGAAGCGAAGAGCTTCGGCTTCCGGAGCCTCGTCTCGCTGACGTTCGAGAGGAACCGGCCGAGCCTGCGTGGCCTGGAGGCCGCGGGGTTCCGGACAGTCGGTGTTCTCTCCGAGGTCGCGTGGCTGCGCGGTCGGTGGGAGAGCGTCGTGTGGTTGCAGAAGGACCTGGCGGGCGACTGGACCCTTGGCCTCGATCCGCGCCTGCGCGCGCGCCTCGCGAGGACCTAGCTCGCGCTCATCGCGTGAACTGAATCGCGTCGTCCTGGACCGCGCTGTATCGCAGGGCCAGGAGGTCGAGCGCGTAGTTCTGGTGAAGCCTCCACGGTCTTCTCGAGCCTTGCTTCGGGAACTTGGCCAGCGAGCGCAGGAGGTAGCCAGACGAGAAGCCTACGAACGGCTCCTCGGTGATCGAAGGGTCGTTTCTTCGTGGCGTGCACTGCCGTTGCCCCGTCTTTTCCAGGTGATTGAGCAGTCGACAGACATACTCGCAGGTCAGGTCGCACTTGAGCGTCCACGACGCGTTCGTGTACCCGAAACACGACGCCAGGTTCGGCACGTCGCTGAACATCATGCCCTTGTAGTTCATGGTCTTCGAGAGATCGACGCGACGGCCGTCGACAGTGAACTCGGTATCGCCCAGGACGACGAGGTTGAGGCCCGTCGCGGTGACGATGAGGTCCGCCTCGAGCTCCGCGCCGGAGCGAAGCTTGAGCCCCTTCTCCGTGAAGGTCTCGATGTGATCGGTGACCACGGACACCTGACCCTCCCGGATCGCCCGGAAGAAATCTCCATCGGGCACCAGGCACAGGCGCTGGTCCCAAGGATTGTAGTGGGGCGTGAAGTGCGTCTTGACGTCGTAGCCCGGCCCGAGCTCCCGTCGCACTCCTCGAAGGAGCATCCTCTTGACGCGCTCCGGGGACCGCTTGCTCATCTTGAAAAAGAGCATGCCGAGAAGGACGTTCTTCCATCGCGTGACGCCGTACGCGACCTTCGGCGGCAGGTGCGGGCGTATCCGGTTGGCGATGCCGTCCTCCGCGGGTCGAGAGATGACGTACGTCGGCGAGCGCTGCAGCATCGTGACGTGAGCAGCGGTCCTCGCCATGGCCGGTACGAGCGTGACGGCCGTGGCCCCGCTGCCAATCACCACCACGCGCTTGCCGGCGAACTCGATGTCGTCCGTCCACTTCTGCGGGTGTACGACACGACCCGAGAAGCGCTCGACCCCCTCGAACTCCGGTGTGTAGCCCGCCTCGTAATCGTAATAGCCGCTGCACATGAAGAGGAAGGAGCAGGTGAGGCGCACGACCTCTCGCGACGGCCCTCGCTCCACCTCGACTGTCCACTTCGCGTCCGCCGTCGACCACGAGGCGCGCTTGACGCGGTGGTGGAACCGGATCTTCCGGTCGATCCCGTACTCACGCGCCGTCTCCCGGACGTAGCTGAGGATGGCGGGGCCGTCGGCGATCGCCTTCGGGTTCGTCCATGGCCGGAACGAGTACCCCAGCGTGTACATGTCCGAGTCCGAGCGGATGCCCGGATAGCGGAAGAGGTCCCACGTCCCGCCGATGCAGTCGCGCGCCTCGAGGATGGCGTACGTCCGGTGAGGGCAGTTCGCCTGCAGGTGGTAGCCCGCTCCGATGCCGGAGATGCCCGCGCCGACGATCAGGACGTCAAGATGTTCTGTCGGCCGAGGCTCAATCGACATGTGGAACGCCAAACCTTATCGTGAAGTGCCCCGACGTGCACCCCTATCGGGGAAGGTCTCCCGCGTGACGAGCGGCGGCCCCGTGGCCTAACCTGCCGCTCATGCAGGGTTACCGCAGCCGCACCTCGACCGCCGGACGCAACATGTCGGGCGCCCGCGCCCTCTGGCGCGCTACCGGGATGAGCGACGCCGACTTCGAGAAACCGATCGTCGCCATCGCCAATAGCTTCACGCAGTTCGTGCCCGGGCACGTGCACCTGCACGACGTCGGCCAGCGCGTGAAGAAGGTCGTCGACACCTCCGGCGGCTGGGGCGTGGAGTTCAACACGATCGCGGTCGACGACGGGATCGCCATGGGCCACGGCGGAATGCTCTATTCGCTCCCCAGCCGGGAGCTCATCGCCGACAGCGTCGAGTACATGGTCAACGCGCACTGCGCGGACGCGCTCGTCTGCATCTCGAACTGCGACAAGATCACGCCCGGTATGCTGCTGGCCGCGGTGCGCCTCAACGTCCCGACCGTCTTCGTCTCGGGCGGCCCCATGGAGGCGGGCAAGCTCGTCGGAACGCACGGACGCGACGGAAAGCCGATTGTCCGGATGCTCGATCTTATCGATCCGATGATCGCCTCGAGCGACGCGCGGGTGAACGACGCCGAGCTGGCGGACCTCGAGCGGTCCGCGTGCCCGACCTGCGGGTCGTGCTCGGGCATGTTCACCGCGAACAGCATGAACTGCCTGAACGAGGCCATCGGCCTCGCTCTCCCCGGCAACGGGACGCTCCTGGCGACCCACGCGATGCGCTGGGAGCTCTTCGAGCGCGCCGGGAGTCTCATCGTGGACATGGCGAAGCGCCACTACGTGGGCGGCGACCCGACCGTCTTGCCGCGCAGCGTCGCGACCTTCGACGCGTTCGAGAACGCGATGGTCCTCGACGTCGCGATGGGCGGCTCGACCAACACCGTACTCCACTTGCTGGCCATCGCGCAGGAGGCCGGCGTCGCCTTCACCATGGAAGACATTGATCGGCTCTCCCGCAAGGTGCCGAACATCTGCAAGGTCGCCCCTTCGTCGGCGTACCACGTCGAGGACGTCCACCGCGCCGGCGGCGTCTTCACGATCCTCGGAGAGCTCGATCGGATCGGCCTCGTCCATCGAGACGCTCGGACCGTGCACAGCCCGTCGATCGGAAAGGCGATCGACGAAAACGACATCCGCCGAAAGACGTCGACGGCCGAAGCCCGTAAGCGCGCGCTCGCAGCCCCGGGGGGGGTGCGCACGCAGGTCGCTTTTTCGCAGGACAAGTACTTTGCGGAGCCCGACGCCGACACCGGTCGCGGCTGCATCCGCGACGTCGAGCACGCGTACAGCCGCGACGGAGGACTCGCCGTGCTCTACGGCAACATCGCGACCGACGGCTGCATACTCAAGACGGCCGGCGTCGACGCCTCGTGTCTGGAGTTCGAGGGACCCGCGCGCGTCTTTCACTCCCAGGAGGCGGCCTGCGACGCGGTCATGGCGGACCAGATCAAGGCGGGGGACGTGGTCGTCATCACCTACGAGGGCCCGCGAGGCGGCCCGGGCATGCAAGAGATGCTCTACCCGACGTCGTTTCTCAAAGGCAAAGGGCTAGGCAAGTCGTGCGCGCTCGTCACGGACGGTCGGTTCAGCGGCGGCACGTCCGGCCTCAGCATCGGACACGTGTCGCCCGAGGCGGCCGAGGGCGGCGCGATCGCGCTGGTCGAGGAGGGCGACCGCATTCGCATCGACGTCGCGGCCCGCCGCATCGCCCTCCTGGTCCGCGATGACGAGCTCGCCCGGCGCCGGACGGCCATGGCGGCTCGCGGGCCCGACGCGTGGCGGCCGGCTCGCGAGCGTGCCGTGTCGACGGCGCTCCAGGCCTATGCCCTCATGACGACCAGCGCCGCGCGCGGCGCCGTCCGCGACATCGGGCAGTTGCAGCGAAAGAGCCGCTAAAATCAGCGAGCGAGATTCTCGTCCATCGCGAGAAGTTCTCCTATTCGGGATGACGATCGCGCTCGGTGATTTGGCGAGAGCCGCGTTCACCCGCGGCCCGCAACGAGTCTTCGCGCCGACGCGAGGACGAAGGCGTCGTAGCTTGCCCCGCGAGTCTCGAGTTCCCATAGCTCGACCTCTCGGTGCGGCACTCGCGCGAGGATCAAGGCGCGGATCTGCAGTGGCGTGAGTCCGCGCAGGATCTCCATCGCCAGGTCCAATGAGGTGATTGCGTCCGCCATGGCCGCCGGCCCTACAATATGACCCGCCCGAGGCTATCTGCGCGCGCCAACCTATTGTCTGCGCAGGACAGCTAGTTGCCCGTCCGCCTCCGGGCGGACCGTCGCTGGCGCCGCTCCGCCGGCCGCCTGGGCGGCGCCCATCGCGCGGATCGCGTCGACCTTCGCGTCGAAGGGACCCCAGTCGTCTCGCTCGTCGATGGCCGCCCAGATGGCCTCGATCTCGTCGACGAGCAGCGTGCAGGGGCCGTCGCCGTCGAAGTACGCGGGCAACACCGCGGCCGTGGGCTCGTAGACCGCGAGAAGGCGACGGAGCGCCTCCCATCGCGCGCCCACATAGTGTCGACCGGCCGGACCCGCCAGAGCGCGCGCCTCGCGAGGGAGGCCGCCTCGGAAGTCGAAGAAGAACCGCTCGTAGCCCACCTGGCTATCGCCGAGGAACGAGACGACAGCGTCGGCCAGCGCCGGATCGATGTCGCCGTTCGGGCGCAGCCCCAGACGTTCGACGATCTTCCTCGTCATCTCCTCTTCGAGGCTCACCTTGAAGTCCGCGACGACGGGTCCGAGCGCGACCTGCGGCTCGAGTACGCGAAGCGAGTCCGCGAGCCTCATGACGTTGCGCAGGAACGCTCGCGGCTGCCGCCCATACGAGTAGAGGCCGGCGTGGTCGAAGTACGCGGCGACGAAGTCGACGTCGTAGGTCGGCAGGAACCTGTAGGGGCCGTAGTCGAAGCTCTCGGCCGTGATTGACGCGTTGTCCGAGTTGAGAACGCCGTGGACGAACCCCGCGACCATCGTGCTCGCGCAAAGTCGCGCGGTGGTCCGGCTGACCTCGGCGAAGAGGCGCAACGCGCGATCGGGCGCGCCCGCTAGCGCTGGAAAGTAGTGCGCGATTGCGTACGAAAGGAGCCGCTCGAGCCTCGGCGCGTCGCGGTCGTACGCGAGTCGCTGGAAGGTACCGATGCGAAGGTGCGAGTGACTGAGGCGAACGAGGACCGACGAGCGCGTGGGCGACGGTTCGTCCCCCCGCGTCAACGCCTCACCGGTCTCGAACAGGCTCAGCGACTTGGACGTGTCGACGCCGAGGGCTTCGAGCATCTCGGTCGCGAGTACTTCTCGAACTCCGCCCTTGAGGGTGAGGCGGCCGTCGCCCCCGCGTGACCACGGCGTCGTCCCGCTCCCTTTCGTCCCGAGATTCGAGCAGGCGCCCGGCGTCGTCCCTCAGCTGGGCGAAGAGAAAGCCCCGCCCGTCGCCGAGGCCGGGGTTGTACACGTCGAACTGGTGGCCGTGGTAGCGAAGCGCGAGCGGCGTCGTGAGGTTGTCGGGGAGGCTCTCGAACCTCGCGAGGTGCGCCGCCCACTCGGCGTCGTCCAGCGAACCGAGGCCGATCCGCTCCGCCCACCGCTGGTTGCGAAAGCGCAGGGTGTGAGCGGGGAATCGAGCCGGAGCGACCTCGTCGTAGAATCCGTCTCCGAGCGTCGTGACGAGCGGGGCGGGGCGGTAGCTATGCGAAACGGGCATCGCGATCCAGAGTTAGCTTGCTCGCGATCCGGGCGGAGCCCAAGTCGCCTTGCTCACGATCCGAGGCGCAATCGCTCAGGTTCGCGCGAGCCGATAGGTCTGCTCGTAGCCCGAGTCGACGTCCCGGATGACCACCTCCACGATCCCGCTGTCGTCGAGCGAGTAGCGCTCGAGCACGGGAGGCCCCTCGCCACGGCGCCGTTCGATGCGGACGTCCGCGAGATCTCCGGCCTCTCGCAGCGCGCGATCGAACGGGAAATAGACGTCCCGGTACAAGGTCATGTCGCCTCGCGGGCGCCCGCTCCCATCGACCGAGCCGCACTCGAAGAAGCGAAAGTGCCCCACGTTGTGCGCCGCCCGGTACGCGCGCGTCTCGGTGAGGCGCTCGGTGCGCGCTCGCGGCAGCGCGGTGTCCGGCGTGAAGATCGGGTCGAACGTGATCTCCCGCCCGCCCTCGCCTTCGCGGAAGACGCCGAAGGTGCGCGAGTAGCGGTCGACCAGCTCGAAGCCGGCGCCGGCATCGGCCGCGATCGACAGCCCGATCGCCACGGCGGCCGAGGGGTACGGCGACCGGTGAACGCGGCGGCCGAAGCGCTGTCGGAGTGTTCGGGCGACGACCGGGAGCTCGCTCGCACCGCCGACGACGTAGATGCCCGCGATGTCGTCGAGCGCCGGAGGCCCAGCCTCGTCGTCCATGCGGGTCATCAGGGGGATCATGGCGTCCACCGTCCGGTCCACGAGCGGAGCGCACGCATCGTAGAAATCGGATACGGCGAGCGTGATCTCCGTCATCGGCGCGCGCGCGCCGAGCGCGGCCTCGAGATCGATCGTCACTTTCTTCGATGCAGGGTTGAGCGACTCCTTCGCCGCGCGGCAATGCTCGAGCAGCCGCTCGAACTCGCCCTTCTCGAGCGCTTCGCGAGCGAGCCCGGCGCGCGCGAGGGTCACCTCGACCAGCGCCATGTCGAAGTCGTCGCCGCCCAGTCGCGCGATCCCGGCCGTGGCGAGGATCTCGTGACGGCGCCCGCTCATTCGAACGACGGAGGCGTCGAACGTGCCGCCCCCGAGGTCGTAGACCCCGACGACGTCGCGCTTCGAGGAGAGGGTGTCCCGATGGCGATGGGTGTATTCGAAGCCCGCAGCGGAGGGCTCGTTGAGCATCGCGACCGACTCGAAGCCCGCGCGACGGAACGCGTCGAGCGTGATGAGCCGTTGCGCGCTGTGCGAGTTCGCCGGTACCGCCACCGCTGCGCGCAGGCCGCCCTTGGTGACGGAGCGCCGGACGTCCGAGCGCGTGACGAGCGCCTCGCGGACGTGAGCGATAAAGCCGGAGACCAGGTCGCCCAGCGCGATCTCGCTGGAGCCGACCCGGACCCTGAACTCGGGTCCGGGTGCGCCCGAGAGGAGGCGCTTGAACGACCGGACGACGTGAGCTCCGTCGACCGCGGCGGCATCGAGGCCGTAGCGCAGCTCGCCGCCTTTCTCGGCGACGATCGACGGGATCCATGGCACCGCGTCGCCGGAGGCATCGTGGAAGCTGACCACGGGGTGATTGCCGCGGTCTGCGCACGCGACGACCGTCCGCGTGGTTCCGAAGTCGATGCCGAAATCCAGAGGCATGTCTCCCTCGTCTCGACGCCCGCGACCCTGGCCATTGTTGTCCCCTCGAGGGCCGACCTCAAGGGGGCGTTTTGGGATTGGTCGAGGACCGGCGTCGTGAGGTAGGCTCGCCGGCCCGCTCCAAGGAGTCTCGCATGCGCGCCCTCGTCGTCACCTCGGTCGTCTTTCTCGCGTGCGGAGGGTCGGCTCCGCCGCCCCAGACGCCGTCGACGGACACATCTTCGCTCGAGACGGGTGGTTCCAAGGACGCGCCCGAGGGTTCGGCATCGCCCGCCCCTTCAGACGCTCCGGCTGCGGCTGCGTCGCCCGCCCCTTCGGCGGCCCCCACCTCCGACGCCACGTCCGGCGGCGCCCCCGCAGCGGCCTTCCACCCGGCGCCGAGCGTGACCGGTGCGATCGACGGCAAGACCTTCGCGCCGAAGGTCGCGCAGATTCTTGTCTCCGATGAAGAAGGACGGCCGGATCGTCGTCACCCTCACGGAGGCGACCGACTGCCCCGCGCCCGGCGACGCGACCGCGGACCACGCCAGGCTCACGATGGTGGTGCCCTGGCAGGACGGCTACAAGGTCGACCTCTCCGCGCTCAAGGGGGGCAAGAAGGGGCCCGGAGAGATTGCGTTCTCTCCCAGCAAGAAGGCCGCTTCGGCCAGCTTCAAGCCGAGCGGTACCGTGACGGTCGTGTCGGCCCCGATGGACAAGGGCGGCAAGGGCAAGTTGAATATCGATCTGCAGAGCGGCGGCTACATGCTCGCGGGAGACCTCGACATCGAGGTGTGCGTCGCGCCGAAATAGCCGTCAGCTCCGGGCCAGGGCGGGCGCCAGAAGGGCTCCCGCGAGGCCGGCCACGATCATCATGAGCCCGTGGGCGATGACCACATGAGACGCGGCGGTATCGGGACACGCAAGGCTCATCGTGGCCGCTGCGAGCGCGCCGGCTGCGACTCCGAGCGCGGCCGTGCGCCACGTCGCGGCCGCGGCGAACGCGCGCCGGAACGCCCACAGCGCCAGCGCCATCGGGCCTATCGCTAGAATCGCCGTCACTGCCATGCAATTGACCGCGTGACGCCAGAAGAGGCCGTCGCTCGCGCTGGCGGGAGCCGAGAAGAACGAGGCGACGGCAAAGAGCACCGGTGCGGCCGCGGCCAGCGTCGCCATGCGCCCCGCAGCGACTCCGAGCCCACGCGGACCGCTCCGCAGCGCCGCGCCGAGTGCAAGGCCCGCGGCCGCGAGGGGAATCGCGACCCCGAGCACCAGACTCCCCAGTGGCGCGGCGGCCAGGTCGGGACGTCTCTCGCGAAAGACGAGCCACGCGACGTCGTAGAGTAGCGCGGCGGCAAGGGCGATCGCCCGCGCCGAGCGCACGCGGGAGCGCGTCGGCGAGTCGCCGGGGGGCGACGGGTCCATCGGACGGACCGGCGCTCGCGCGTCCTCCGCGAAGGGGTCGCCGATGTCGGCGAGTCGTTTGAGGTCGAAATCGTCGTTCATCGCCGGACCGTTGGGGCACGCTCTCGGTCACGTTTTCCGTCGGGCTCGCCGGCTCCAAGCGCGAGGGCCGCGCGCAGCGCCTCGTAGGCGCGGAACGCGCGGACCTTCACCGCGGCCTCGGTGGCACCCAGGACCGCCGCGGCTTCGCTCACGCTGAGCCCTTCGAACCGTATCAGCACGAACGCGTCGCGTTGCAGGATGGGCAAGCGGTCGAGCGTCTCGCGCACGATGCCGAGCATCTCTTGAGCCGAAAGGACCTCGTCGCCCTGCGTGTCCTTCGCGGCTTCCCGGGGCTCGGCGTTCGTCGCGCTGGAGCTTCGACGCACCTGCTCACGCCGCGCGTGATCGAGGAACGCGTTGCGCGCGATGGCGAACATCCAGGGGAGAGCCGCCGCGCCGACCGCGAAGCTGCCGCGCGCGCGATGAATCCGTACGAAGGTCTCCTGCGTCAGATCGTCGGCCAGCGACGCGTTGCCCGACAAGCGAATGAGGAAGCCGCGCACGCGCTGCGCGGCTCGCCGGTACAGCTCGTCGAACGCACGGTCGTCGCCCGTCGCGCACCGCTCCATGATCCCATCGAGCTCGCCGCTGGCCACGGCGCCGGGAGCCGGCGCGGCCACTGCCGCCGCTGTCGCCGCCGCCGAGGCCGACAGGATCTTGTCGCGGGGTTCGACCATCCAGAGAGCCGCCGGGAAGGCAGAACTCTCACCGATGGTCACCCACATGGTCAACTCCTGAAATTCTCGGCTCGGGAGCCGAGCCCGGCCGGCGCGACACGCATAGACGAAGGGCCTACGAAGCGCGCGCCTGGCGGTTACCTATTTGCGTCCATTTGCCCGGGCGGCGTCCCACGAGCGTGGCCGCCAACCGACGGGGGCGCTATGACTCGGCCATGGTCGCCAATCAGGAAGCGCTTGGACCCTCCGTAGGCCCCATCCCTGCCCGGGTTTTCGACGCGCAACCCCCCACGCTCGAAAAGGAGCTCGACCGCCAGATCGGGCGTCTGCGCGACCACGCCACGGAGTTCGCGCGGTTGCACGTGGCGACCAAGGTCGAGCTGCTCGAGGACTGCCTGCGCGGAACGCGCGGCGTCGCCGCCGACTGGGTCGCCGCGGCATGCCGCGCCAAGGGGATCTCGCCGAATGCGCCGGTCGCGGGAGAAGAGTGGATTGCGGGCCCGGCGCTCACGCTCCGCAACATCCGCCTTTTGATTCGCACGCTGCGCGAGATAAACCACCACGGGGCTCCGGTCCTGCGCGAGAAGCTCCTGCGCGACCTTCCGCACGGGGCCGTCGGCGTGCGAGTCACGCCGTACGATCCCTTCGACTCCGCGCTCTACGGCGGGATCACCGCGGAGACATGGCTGCAGCCGGGCATCGCTCGCACGGCGATCGCGGAGCACCAGGCCTCCTTCTACAAGAAGCGCGATCCCGACGGCCTCGTATCGCTGGTCCTCGGCGCGGGAAACGTCTCGTCGATTCCGCCGATGGACATCGTCTACAAGATGTTCGTCGACGGGAGCGTCGTTCTCCTCAAGATGAACCCCGTCAACGAGTACCTCGGCCCGCTGCTCGAGCGGGCCTTGCGGCCCCTCATCGAGCGAGGGTACCTCGCGATCGTCTACGGCGGCGCGGAGGTCGGCTCGTATCTCTCCTATCACCCGAGCGTCGGCGACGTGCACATCACCGGCTCGGACAAGACCCACGACCTCATCGTGTGGGGCCCTCCTGGACCCGAGCGGGAAGATCGCAAGCGCCGCAACGACCCGCTCCTCAAGAAGCCCATCACGAGCGAGCTCGGTAACGTGAGCCCCGTGCTCGTGGTGCCAGGCCCGTACACCGACGCCGAGCTCTCGAGCATGGCCGAGAACGCGGCGGGGATGGTCACGAACAACGCGTCCTTCAACTGCAACGCGGCCAAGCTCCTCATTTTGCCGAAGGGCTGGGCGCTGCGCGACGCGTTCATCAAGAAGCTGACCGACGTCTTTTCCACGGTTCCCCCGCGAAAGGCCTACTACCCGGGTGCATCGCAACGCTACGAGGCGCTGACGACCGGTCACGCCGACGTGCGAAAGATCGGGACCCCGGGCGAACACGCCTTGCCATGGACGCTCGTTCTGGGGCTGGATGCCGCCGATGGCAGCGAGAAGAACTTCTGCACGGAGCCGTTTTGCTCGATCCTGAGCGAGGTCTCGATCGGGAGCACCGATCCGGTCGAATTCCTCCAGGCGGCCACTGCGTTCGCGAACGATCGCGTCTGGGGAACGTTGAACGCGACGCTCTTCGTGCACCCGAAGGTCGAGGCGTCGGCGAGCGCAAAGAGCGCACTCGACGACTCTCTCCGCGACCTTCGGTTCGGAACGGTCGCCGTCAACGCCTGGCCGGCGCTCGGGTACGCGCTCGTCACCACCCCGTGGGGAGGCCATCCCAGCGCGACCCTCGCGAACGTCCAGAGCGGCCTCGGTTGGGTGCACAACAGCGTGATGCTCGAGGGCATCGAGAAGTGCGTCGTCCGGGCGCCCCTCAAGCCGATGCCGAAGCAAATCTACTTTCCTTCGCACAAGACGCTCGACCAGGTCGGGCGGCGTCTCGTCGAGTTCGAGGCCGCCCCGAGCTGGCTCAAGGTGCCCGGTCTCGCCGTCGCGGCCCTGAGCGGCTGAGTCGCGGGGATGGCCGTACGCACGGCAACCGCGGGTCCCGTCGTGACGGTGATCCTGGCGCGCCCGGAGCGGCGAAACGCCGTCGATCGCGAGACCGCCGACGCGCTCGTCCAGGCGTTCGAGGCCTTCGATCGCGACCCCGGGGCTCGCGTCGCCGTATTGTGGGGCGAGGGGGGAGACTTCTGCGCGGGAGCCGATCTCGTCGCGATCTCCGAGGGGCGCCCGAACCGCATCGAGCGCGACGGCCCCGGTCCAATGGGCCCCACGCGCATGGTCCTCACGAAGCCGGTCATCGCGGCCGTTGCAGGACACGCGGTGGCAGGGGGGCTCGAGCTCGCGCTCTGGTGCGACATGAGAGTCGCCGAGGAGGGCGCGACCTTCGGCGTCTATTGCCGGCGCTGGGGGGTCCCGCTGATCGACGGCGGTACGGTGCGCCTGCCGCGGATCGTCGGCGCGGGCCGCGCGCTCGACATGATCCTCACGGGTCGACCGGTGCGTGCCCAGGAGGCGCTCGCGTGGGGCCTCGCCAATCGAGTGGTCCCGCTGGGGCGCGCGCGCGAGGAAGCCGAGGCTCTTGCGGCGGAGATGGCGCTCCTTCCGCAGCAATGCTTGCGGTCCGACCGGCGCAGCTCGATCGAGCAATGGGCTCTGCCCCTCGACGCGGCGCTGTCCAACGAGTTCGAGTTTGGGCGCGCAACGATCGCCTCAGGCGAGACCTTCGAAGGAGCGGCGCGCTTCGCCGGCGGAGCAGGCCGCCACGGCGGAAAAACGTAGGAGATCTTTGCTATAGACTGCGGGCCAGGTCGAGGATGGTCCGAGGATGAACGTCAGTCACGAGCGCGCGGGCTCCGCCGTCAAGAGCGGGGGCCCGCTGCCGCGATCGGCTCCTCGCACCCGCGCGGATTGGGCTCGGCTCGGCGGCTCGCTCCTGGCCTGGGGCATCGTCCTCGCGACGATCGCGGCCGTCGTCGGGCCCATCTTTCACGAGATCCGATCGCTGGGCACGCACGACTGGGACCAGATGGAGTCCCACCGGTACCTGCTCTACAAGTCGGTGCGGAGCTACGGGCAATTCCCGTTCTGGAACCCCTACGGCTGCGGGGGCCATCCGTCGTGGGCCGGCGTCGAGAGCGGAACGACGATCGTCTCGCCCTGGCTCCCCTTCTATCTCTTTACCCCGCTGCCCATCGCGTTGAAGGTCGAGATCTTCGGTACGGCGCTGATCTCCGCGATCGGCACGTGGCTGCTCGCCGGGCGTTTCACCAAGAGTCCGGCGATCCGCGCGTTCTGCTGCGCCGTCTTCGTGGTCAACGGACGGTGGGCGTTGCAGGCCGCCTCGGGCCACTCCTGGCACCTCTACTATGCGTGGACGCCCTGGACGCTCTACTTCTTCGATCGCGCGAGCGGCTGCGGCGATCGGCCCGTGATCGGAGCGCCCGCGGTCCGGTGGCGCGACGTGGTCCTCTGCGGGGCGTCCATCGCGATGATGGTCTACACGGGCGCCATCTATCCGCTGCCGCAGACGATCCTCGCCGTGGCCGTGTGGTCGATCTTGCTCACCGTTTCTTACCGCACGCTCCGGCCCGTCCTTGTCGCCCTCGCGAGCGGCCTCGTGGCGTTCGGCCTCTCCGCGCCGAAGCTCATTCCGACGCTCGACGTCGTCCGCCGGTACCCGCGTCTCGTGGACTCGACCGAGGCGCTCGATCTGCGCGGGTTCGTCGTGATCTTCACCTCGCGCGACCAGAACTTCGGCTCGCGTCCGGCGCCGGTCAGCCCGTACGGGTGGCACGAGTGGGGCATCTACATCGGGTGGGTGGCGTTCCTCGCGTTGCTCGTCGGCGCGATCTTCGCGCATAGCCGGCGGGAGGTGCCCCTCAAGGCGATGGGTCTCGTGCTCGTGCTGCTCGGGTTCGGCGCGTTCCACGAAGACGCGCCGTGGACGCTCCTGCACCACGCGCCCATCTTCAAGTCGCAGCACGTTCCGTCGCGCTGGCTATACCCGGCGACGCTCGTCCTGGCGGTCGTCTTCGCCTCGATGCTCGAGCGGGGCATCGCGCGCCTTCGCGGCCTTCGAGGCATCGCCGAGGTCGTTCTGTTGGCGTGTGCGGCGTGGATCTCGTGGGACATTGCGCGGGTCGCCCGCCTGCCCATGACGCAGATGTTCGGCTCGCACATGCCGACGATTCCGCAGCACACCGCGGAGTTTCATACCGACGCCAAGATGTCGAGCGAATACATGTACGACGGCGTCTCGTACGGATACGCGTCGCTCCCGACCGAGATGGCGAACGTCGACCAGCTCGAGTGCATGCTCTTCCCGGGCCTCAGCATCTTTGCGCGCGATGCCAAGGGCGTCGTCCACGGGATGGGCGCCAAGGGCCGGGGCGACCCCACGTACCGTGGCGAGGCGTACACGGCCGACGGCAAGGGAAAAGCGGAGCTCATTCACTTCACCCCGAACGCGATGACGGTGCATGTCGACAATGCGACCCCCGGAGATCTCCTGGTCCTCAACCAGAACTGGGATCCGGGTTGGCGCGCGGACGGGGTGCCCGCGGTCGCGTATCACGACGCGGTGGCGACGGTAGTCCGGTCTACGAACGAGACCGTCATGTTCCGCTATCGACCCCACTACTGGTGGCTCTCCGTGGCCATCTTCACCGTCACGGTGGGCGGCATCGGCGTCGCATTCAGGCGCCGCCGCCGGCGAGCCCGGCGGAAGGCGGGAGCAGCCTGAATCGCCGAGCACTGCCGAGCACGAATCTCAATCCCACTCGGAGGGGATCGACCGTCAGGACGCCGGCGTGTCAGGCCGGCTCGCGTCGGCGTTCGGCTCGCCCACCAGGCCGAGGACCTCGTAGGTCATCACTGGCTGCTTGCGGCCCTTGACGACGATCTCGCGAACGGCCCGCGTCTCGACCGCAGACTTCGTGACCTCGTAGGTGTCCTCGCTGATGAGGACGTTCACGCCGAGTTCCTTCGTGTTCGATTCCAGGCGCGAGGCGAGGTTCACGGCGTCGCCGATGACCGTGTACTCCATGCGCCGCTCGCTGCCGATGTTGCCCGCGACGACCTCGCCGGTGTGAATGCCGATCCCGGTCTTCAGCGGCGGGAGCCCCCGCGACGTCAGGCGTTCGTTCAGATCGCGGAGCGCGCGCCGCATGCGCACGGCGGCTCGGACGGCGTTCACTGCGTCGCCTGGCTTGGAGACCGGGGCGCCAAAGACGGCCATGATGGCGTCGCCGATGTACTTGTCGACGACCCCGCCCTCGTCCATCACGATGCTCACCATCTCGGTGAAGTACTCGTTGAGGAGGCCGACGAGCTGCTGCGGATCCATCTTCTCGCTGATGCTCGTGAAGCCGCGAATGTCGGTGAACAGAATGGTGACGCGCAGCGACTCGCCTCCCAGCGCCACCTTGCCCCCGAGCAGGTGGTCCATCACCGCCGCGGTCATGTACTTGCCGAACGTCGTTCGCAGCTTGTCGCGTTCCTTGAGCCCGTCGACCATCCGGTTGAATCCGCTCGCGAGATCCTCGAGCTCGTCGCCCGTGTGCACAGGCTCGACGTGGACGTAGTCGAGCTGTTCGACTCGCTTCAGGGCGAAGTTCACGCGCTTGAGCGCGTTCGACATGACCGAAGCGAGCCGTGATCCGACGACGACCGAGATGCCGGCGGCGACGGCGAGCACCGCGAGCGCGTAGAGCAGGTTCCGGCGGACGATGATGTGCACGTCGGTCACGTCGAGCGCCGCGAGCATTCCGACCTGTCCGAGGCGCCCCCCGAGCTGCCGCGGTTCGAAGCGCGCCACGGCCCAGGACCGATCGCCGACGTCGACGATCTGCGTCTCGCGTCCTCCGACGCCGAGCGCGCCACTGGGGAAGTCCGGCGTCTCGCCCACCAGACGGTGGTCGTTGTGCTCGGCCACGACGGCGAGAGCGAGCTGCAGCCCCAGCTTCGCGCTCGAGTTCTCGAGATAGCCGCGGTCGAGCGGCAGGCACACGACGACCCCGCCCGCCGGGATGGGGACCCCGATGACGTATGCCGGAGGCGCGTCGGATGTCGGCGACTCACAACCGTGCTCGACGACCGCCTTCACCGTCTTGCCCGTCAGGAGATCCCCCAGCTCGGCGATCGCGTCGATCCTTTCGGGTGGGTGCTCGACTCCTACTTGAGCGAGGACCTGGCCCCCGTCCTCTACGAGCAAGACGTCGATGCTCGGGTACACGTCGACGAACATCTGGGCGAGATGCCGAGCCCTGCCCGCGTCGTGCCTCGCCACCGCGTGGATCGTCGCTCCGTCGTCCGCGAGCACGCGCGACGCGAGCGTCAGATCAGCCAAGTCGTCGTCGAGCTCCGTCTGAAAACCGCGCTCGGCGTCGCTGACCCGGTCGCCGACCTCGTCCACGAGTTGCCGGTGCAGCAGCCACGACAGCACGGGGAGCGCCGCGAGCATCACGACGACGGACAACGCGACGAGAGCCGTGAGCTTGGCGCGGACAGTCCGCAAGCGCTGGAACATGAACTGCGACCGAGCGTAGCGGAAGGCCCCGCCGTGGGGACAAGCTTCTGAGCCGGCCTTCAGGCGCCGGAGCGACCGCCGCTTTCCTGCTCGTACAGCGAGTGACCGCGCACGAGGTCCTCGATCGTCTCCATCAACCGGTCCGGCTCGCAGGGCTTCTCGAGGAATGCGGCGCACCACGCGCGGGCGTCGCGCCCGACGAGCTCGGGAACCGCGGTCACCATGACGACTGGAATGGATCGCGTGCGTTCGTCGGCCTTGAGCCGCCGCAGGACCTCTGCGCCGTCCATCTTGGGCATCGAGAAGTCGAGGACGATCGCGTCGGGCGTCGTCGCCAGGGCCATTGCGATTCCGGAGGGCCCATCCTCGGCGGCTTCGGCTCCGAAGCCGTGGAACTCCAGGTACGCGCAGTAGAGGTCGCGTGCCTCGGCGCCATCGTCGACGACGAGGACGACCGGCTTCTGGGCATCTCGGCGGCGCACGAAGGAACGGGTGACTCGGGGATCCATGGTTGGCGAGCGCGGCCTCAGGTGCACCGCGACGAGGCTCGCTCGATCGCCCTACGCCCGGCGGACCGCGGCTTGGCCGGTGGGCGGAGGCATTGCATCCGTACGGGGCTCGTACAGCTCCAACCCCGAATGAGGTCACTCCTCTTCACGACAAACCTCCCCGTTCGCCCTGATTACCGACCAGCGACGGCAACCGGGAAGCACTTCACGTGCCTCAGCAGCGAAAAGCCTTCTCCTCTCGAGCATCCGTGCCGTTCAGTGGTGGGGAGATGGGGCGGCTGGTGCGTGGCGTCCTTGCGACCGTGTGACGACCTTGCCTCGCCCCACCTCCGCCAGGGAGTCTCTCGGAGGCTCCAGGGGGCCGTCGACCGGGAGCCCGAAGCGTACTCGGCAGGTCCGCCTGGGATCCCCGCGGGGTCCGACTCCGAGCCCGATTGCAGCCCCGCGACGGGGGCATCTAGCGACGCGGGCCCGCGTGGAGGGCGCTTCTCGGCTCGAGGGCGGGTAGGTCACCCAGAAGGGGGGTCGGCGTGCCCACGGCGGCGAAGACCACTTGGTGGCGCGCGCGTGTCATCGCGACGTAGAGCGCGCGCCGCGCGGCTGGGCTGTCCGGATAGTGGACCTGCGTCGCGTCGGGAATTAGGACGAAATCGAACTCGAGTCCCTTCACTTCGTCGACAATCGTGGCTTGCGCCGGGCCACGCGAGAGGAATCGCCCGTCGAACACCAGCCGGACAGGGATCTCCGAGCGGAGCGCGGCGGCGAGTCGCCGCGCCGTCGAAGGCGAACGGCAAACGATGGTCACCGAGGCGTTCGGGTCACAACGCTGCACGGCGGCGATCGCGCGGCCGAACCAGTCGGTCAGCTGTTTCTCGCTGGCAAATTTCAGGAGCGCCGGCTCGATACCGGGACGCGGCGCGCGCAGCGAGGGCGAGGCCGACTCGAGGATCGGCGAATTCCGGATCCTCCGCGCGAGCCGCGCGATTCCGGCCGGGCATCGGTAGCCGACGTCGAGCTCCACGATCGCGGGATCGACGCACCCAAGCTCGCGCAAGGCAGGCTCCCAGCCGTCGAACGCGGTCGTCTCGTCGGTCTGTTGGTCCACGTCTCCGGCCACCACCAGCGTGCCGTCCGGCGCCAGGCTTCGCCGGATCAGCGCGAGCTCCAGCGGCGCGAGCTCCTGTGCCTCGTCGAGGGCGATGACATCGTAGAGACGCGGCGCTGCGGCCGGTCGCCCGCGCAGCGCCGCGCGGATGCGATCGAGCTCGAAGAGGACCGCATAGTCTTCGACGTCGATCGTCCCGGAGTCACCCGCGGCAGTTCCGTCGTCGAGCCGACGGTGGTCGACCGCGACGAGCCGCTGCGAGTCGGTCACGTGACTCCACTCGTCTTCGGCAGTCAGGGAAAACTGGATCCGCGTGTGCTCCAGGACCTCGTCGATCATCCGGGGGGTGATCGACCCGGAGGCGCGGGCAATCGTCTCGAGCAGGAGCCGGTCGCCGAAGAGGTGCTGAAGGTCTCCACGGCGCACGAGCGCCCGCGACGGGCTCGGCGGCTCGTCCTCGTCGTCGTCGATCCGCCCGGGGCGCCGTCGGCCGAGATCTTCGAGGGCCACGCGCAGCGCCGGATCGCGCTTGAGGCGAGCGACCAGCGGGCTGTCCTGCTCGCTCTCGCGGCGGGGCAAGCCTTTCAGGGCGCGTCTGGCCTGGGACGCCGCCCAGCGGCTGAAGGTCTGCGCCTCGACGTCGACGCCGAGTCTCCGCAGCAGCGGCTGGATCAGGCGTGCGAGACCCCCGGTGGGAACGACCACGGCCATCCGGGGCCTCGAGCGGCCTTCGAACGTTCGCCAGAGGTGCGCGACCCGATGCAGCGCCACCGTGGTCTTGCCGTGCCCCGCCTCCCCGAGGACCAGCAGTGGGCGGCCATGGGGCAGCGCCACCGCTCCCTGCTGGGTGGGATCGAGGTCGACGTCGATGAGCGACGCCGGGCGCCTGCGCTGCGAGCGCGCTCGAGGCACGAGGGTCGCCGTCTTTTCGCCCATACCCATCTCGCGCATCCGCCCGCGCATTAGGCGCCCTTATGGCCCCGAGAAGGAAGCTACCCACCTGCGGCCGCTTGCGAGATAATGATCTCGGTCGCGCGCTCGGGCGCGCCCCCCGCTCGGGCGCGCCCCCTCCGAATCGCATCGCGCCTCCGCTTCGGCCCGCTCTGGCACGCCGCTCGCCTCGCACCCGAAGGATGAATGGCGCGCGCGCCGTGCGGCTGGGGCGCATATTCGGCATCGAGATCGCGATCGATGCGTCGTGGATTTTCATCGCGCTCTTGATGGGCTGGAGCTTGACGCACGCCTTCTCGCGCTGGCACCCCGACTGGAGCGCGGCAACCGCAGTCATCACCGCCATCGTCGCGACCGTTCTCTTCTTCGTCTCGGTCGTGTTGCACGAGCTGGCGCACTCGCTCGTGGCCAAGCGGTTCGGCGTTCCCGTCGACCGGATCACGCTGTTTCTGTTCGGTGGGGTTTCGAACATCGAGCGCGAGCCGCCGAGCGCCATGGCCGAGTTCCTCACGGCCGCGGTCGGGCCCCTCACGAGCGTCCTCCTCGGCGTCGCCCTCATGGCCATCGGCTCGTTGGCCATCCGTCTGCCGGCGGATCCCATGCGCGAGCCCGTGGCCGATCTATCGAGCCTTTCCCCGGTCGAGTCGCTGCTGCTCTGGCTCGGTCCGATCAACGTCATCGTCGGCGTCTTCAACCTGATCCCGGCCTTCCCGCTCGATGGCGGTCGAATCCTCCGGGCTGCGATCTGGGGCGGCACGAAGGATCTGCATGCGGCCACGTGGTGGGCGTCGGCGTTGGGTCAGGCGATCGGCTGGGGACTCGTCTTTCTCGGGGTCGCGATCGTCTTCGGGGCCGAGGTGCCGATGTTTGGTCGTGGCGTCGTCGCGGGGCTGTGGCTCGCCTTCATCGGCTGGTTTCTGAGCTCCGCGGCCGCCCAGACCCGGCGGCGCCAGTTCGTCCGCGAGGTGCTGGAGGGCGTCACGGTGTCGCGCCTTCTGACGCCTCCCGGACCGGTCGTGCCCCCGCAGGTCGACCTCAACACGCTGGCCATAGACTGGATGATCCGCGGCGGCGAGCGCGCGTTCCCCGTTGTCGACGACCACGGCGCGTTCGTCGGTCTCGTGACGTTCACCGACCTTCGCACCGTGCCGCGCGAAGAGTGGGGGACAACGCCGGTCGCGCAGATCATGACGCCGCGGTCCGAGCTCGTCACCGCCTCTCCACGCGACGATCTCGCCGATGCGGCAGACAAGCTCGCGCGCGCCGACGTGAGCCAGCTCCCCGTCGTGGACCCCGGCGAGACGCTCGTCGGGCAGCTGCTCCGCCGCGACGTCCAGCGCTGGATCGAGTTGCACCTGCACCAGACGACACGCGGCTACGCTCACTGATGACGCGGTTCGAGGCGACGAACGGCGAGCGCGTCGGCCACGAGGACGACGTCTGCGCGCCCGATGAAGAGCCCCGTCTCGACGACGCCCGGGATTGCGTGCAACCGGTCGTCGAGCGCGCGCGGATCTCGAATGGGCCCGGCAGCCAGATCGAAGATCAGGTTGCCCGCGTCGGTGCGGACGACCTCGCCGCCCTTCGTTCGGAGAACGGGCGTGCCCAGGCGCGCGAGATGAGCGTGAGTCGTTCCATGAGCGAACGGGAGGACCTCGATCGGCACGGCCCATCGCTCGCCGAGTCGCGCGGAGAGCTTGCTCGCGTCCACGATGATGACGTTCCGCTTCGCAGCATAGTTGACGATCTTCTCGCGCGTATGGGCGGCGCCGCCGCCTTTGATGAGGTCGAGGTTCTCGCTGACCTCGTCGGCACCGTCCACGTTCACGTCGATTTCCCACGGCCCTTCGTCGTCGAGGAGCGGGATGTTCAGGCTCGCCGCGAGCGCGCGCGTCGACTCCGACGTGGGGACGCCGGTGACACGCAGGCCCGCGCGGACGCGCGCGCCGAGCTCCTCGACGAAAATGCGCGCCGTCGATCCGCTTCCCAGACCCACGATTGCGCCGTCGCGATCCGGGACTTCGCTCAGCGCCGCGCGTGCTGCGGCCCGCTTGGCTTCTTCCATGAAGCTCGACAGCTTACAGCGAGTGGCGCTGTCGCGCGCCCTTGCCCTCCATCGGTACGGAGCTGCGCGGTTTCCGGGTCGAGCTGCGAGGCGCAACGGTACGGGTGGTGCACGGCCCCGCCCCAGCCATGACCTCAATCGTCCAGCTGGATCCGCCTCGCGCTTCTCGCCCTTCGCAACCGTCGAACGCGACCACCGGAAGCGTGCGCGGCCATGCCGCCGGGCCTCTGCGCTCGCTCTATGCCCTGACGTACGGATCGATCTTCTTTCCGGCGTGGCAAGGCGTCGTCCGCCGGCGTCCGATCGGAGCGCAGCGCCGCTTGCTCGCCCGGAGCCAGTGGATGTCACGCGACGAGCGAGACAAGCTGCAGCTCGCCTCGCTGCGCGCCCTCCTCGAGCACGCCGGCCGCAACGTGCCGTACTGGCGCCAGCTCTTCCGCGAGATCGGGTTCGACCCACGTCAGGTTCGATCGTTGTCGGACCTCGTGGCGCTCCCCGTCCTGACCCGGGAGACCGTCCAGGAGCGACGGGACGATCTCATCGATCCGGCGCACCGCGGCAGGAACATCCTCAAGGGAACGAGCGGGACCAGCGGCGTGCCGCTTCGGTTCGAGCACTGCAACCAGAGCGAGTCGTGGCGCCAGGCCGTACGCCTGCGCGGCTACGGGTGGGCGGGCTACCGGATCGGGATGCCGACGCTGCACTACTGGGGCACCGGGGCGGTGATGCCGTACGGCCTCGCCGGGCGCAAGATCCGCCTCGACCGTGCGCTCCGGCGCGAGGTCTACGTGGACGCCGTGCGGCAAGACGAGGCCTCCTTGCGTGGGACCGCCGATCTCATCGCTGCGATGCGACCTCACGCCATCCTCGCGTATACGCAGGCGCTCGCGTCGTTCGCGCGGTGGGTCAACGAGCACGGATGCCGGGATTGGCCCGACGTGCGCGTCCTCTGCTGCGCCGAGGGGCTGATGCCACGCGACCGCGAGGCCATCGAGAAGGCGTTCGGCCCGGAGGTCTACGAGACGTACGGATCGCGCGAGACGATGCTCATCGCGGCCGAGTGCGAGGCGCACGCCGGGATGCACATGTCCGAGGAGAACGTCGTCGTCGAGGTGGCGCCGGGCGGGCGTCCTGCGGTCGTCGGTGCGGCGGGCGATCTGCTCGTGACCGATCTGCACAACTACGGGATGCCGTTCATTCGCTACGCGAACGGTGACGTCGGCTCGATGGCCGTGGACGGAGTCTGTCCGTGCGGACGGACTCTGAGGAAACTCGCCCGCGTGGAGGGGCGTCGAATGGACACGCTTCGCGACGCCAACGGGGACCCGGTGCCGGGGATGCTCTTCGCGTCGATCCTGCAGCTCGACGCCGGGGCCCTCCGTGCGTTCCAGGTGGTGCAGAAGGCGAGCGGCGAAGTCGAGCTGAAGGTCGTGCGCGGCCGCGACTGGCACGAGGAGCGCTTCACGGCAGCGTCGCGCCGGCTCGGGGGCTACTTCAAAGGCCTCCCGTTCCGCGTGACGTTCTGCGATGAGATCCCGGCGTCCAAGTCGGGCAAGCGGCGTCCTATCGTGGTCGAGATCTAGAGGCCCTTCAGCCGCGCGGCGATCGCGTCGCGCAGCGAGGGGTAGGCGCCGGTGAGCGGGACCGAGGCGGCGAAATCGAGCGCGCTCTCCAGCGCTCGATGCGCGCCAAGGACGTCGCCCTTCGCGACGAGGGCGTCCGCCTCGAGCGACCATAGCCGCAGCTTGCGCGGTCCGTACGCCCGCGAGAGCGCGCGCTCGATCGCGGCCACCGCGTCGTCGTTGCGCTTCATATCGAAGAAGACCTTGCCGAGGCGCGCCGGTGGGTTGTAGTCGTCCGGGAAGTCGCGCTCGCTCTGCTCGAGCATGGCAACGGCCCGCGCCGGCTCTCCGACCGCCTCGTAGGCCAGCAAACGGTGCGCGTCGAACACGGCTCGCGCGGCGGGCGATGGCGCAAGGGCGGCCTGCCCATCGAGGAACGCGACCCACGCGCCCGCGAGCCGCTTCGCGTCGTCGCCGCGCCCGAGACCGCGAAGCGCATCGACCAGGTAGTCGTAAAGGTCGGAGCGGTCGTCCGCCAAGATGGGCTGGTTCGCGTCCGAGACGACGTGCTCGCCCGTGGCGACGAGCTCGGGGAGGCGCGCGCGCTCGGGGGCTTGCGCGGGGAGTTCGCTCGCGCAGGCGATCGCAGAGCGCAGAACGTCGGCGAGCGCCGTCCCGGGAGGCATTCGAGGCGCGGCGTCGGCGGCGGCGGTGACACATTCGCCGAGCCTCTTGCCGTCGGCCAGGCGCGAGACCCTCGCCGCCGTCGCCTCGGCTGCGCCGCTGCCGTCGGCCCCGGCCTCGTCGCTCTCGAGGAGGCGGACGAGCTCGGGCGCGGTGAGCGAACCCTCATGGGCGACGCGCGTCCCCTCGGACGTCGGATCGATCACGAAGAGCGTGGGGAGCACCTTGACGCCGAGCCGCGTGACGACCGCCGCGTTCTGCGCTCGTTCGGCGTCGAGCGCGAGCCACACGAACCGCGCCGATAGAGAGCCGAGACTCGCGTCCGAGAACACGTACCAGCGCATGCTCAGGCACGTGTGGCACCACGGGGCCCACGCATCGACGAAGAGCGGCACGCCCCGGGCGCGCGCCTCCGAGAGCGCCCGCCCATAGTCGTCGTCGATGAAGGGGAGCGCCCCGCCGACCGTCGCGCTCTCCGCTCCGTGCGAGGCCTGCGAAGCGCCCGGCGCAGGGGCCGACGAAGTCCCCGCGCGCTTCGGCGAGCAGGTCACTACGGGCAGCAGCAGCAGAAGACCGGCAGCGCGGCCGAGCGCGAGCGTTTTCACGTCGCCGAGAGGATACCCGCCGGACCCTTTACATGCCCGGTGGCGTGCTTAATTGTTGGTGCAAGCTCGAAGCGAACCGTGGGATCGGCCGCCGGCCGGTCCTTCATTCCACGGGCGACATCATTGCCGAGTGCCGGCGCGCGACCTCCGTCTGCGCGGCGGCCTCGGGAATCCGCACAAGAAGAGGAGAGTCCCATGCTCACTGGCTGGAGAGATTTCGACGAAGCGCTCAGGACCATCGATCGGCTGCACAGACACATCGACCACGTCTTCGACGACCAGGCGGGAGCAGGCCGCGAGCGCGGCTGGCGGCGCGCGACATGGCCGGCGGTCAACGTCGTCGAGACGAAGGATTCGTTCGTCTACCGGGCGGAAGTCCCCGGTCTCGGCGAGGGAGACGTCGTCGTACAGGTCGAGGACGAGTCGCTTCTGCTTCGAGGCGAGCGCAAGAGCGAGGCGCCGAAGGGCTACGAAGTTCACCTGCGAGAGCGCGCTCCCATCGCGTTTGCCCGCAAGCTGCCTCTTCCCGGCCGCGTCGAGGCGGAGGGCGTGACGGCCACGATGAAGGATGGAGTCCTCACCGTGACCTTGCCGAAGGCAAAAGACACGCTCCCCCGGCAGGTCACCGTGAAGGCGCTCTGATTCGAGGCGCCCCGATCGCCAATCATTTGGAAACCTCGGTCCACAAGACACCAAAGCGGAGATCTCATCATGAGCGAGACGATTGCAGTACAGAACAACGGAGTCACCCAGGCCAAGCAGTACGTGGCGCGAGCGATCGCACCGCCCGTCGACGTCTTCGAGAACGCCGACGAAGTCCTGGTGGTCGCCGACGTCCCGGGGGTATCGACCGATCTGATCGACGTGCGCGTCGAGAACGGAACGCTGTCGCTCCAGGCCCGGCGCGCCGCGGAGCAGGGCGGCACCGCGCTCGCGCGGGAGTACGACGTGGTCGACTTCGCCCGCACCTTCCGGATTCCAGCGGGCATCGACGCGGCGAACATCAGCGCCGAAGCGAAGAACGGCACGGTCCTGGTGCGTCTGCCGAAGATCGCTGCGGTCAAGCCGCGCAAGATCGCCGTCAAATCGGGCTGACCGGTCTCGCTCTCAGAACGTGCCGTGAACGCCGGCGCCCATCGGCGTGACCACGAACGACAGGTTCAGCTGGTCCGGAGGCACCTGGGCCCCAGGCGAGGGATCGTACTTGTCCTTGTACCGCTCCCACGCATGGGTCGCCGAGAAGGGGCGCGTGAACATCTGGAGGAGCGTGACCGCGACCCCCGATCCCAGCGTCGCCCAGCCGCCGACGACTTGATCGTACTTTCGAATCAGGATGAACGCGCCCACGGCGCTCGTGATCGTGGCGAGCACCAGCGGGATGGGCGAGTGGTAGAAGTGCTCCTCCGCCGCCGTGGCATGGAGCAGATACTCTGCGCGGCGCCGTCGCTCCCAGGCGCCCAGGGGGCTGCTCGCGTCGAACGAATGCAATCGCTCGAGGGTGCCGGCGAGTGTGTTCGGCGCGATGAGCATCGCCCCCAGGCCCAGGGTCGAGTTGATCGCGCCGACGATGGAGACCTCGCGCAGGCCCGTGTTGGGCGCGGCGGCAGCGAAGGAGTACTGCCCGAGGGCGACCCACGCGAACGTCGCCGTCCAGCCGGTGTACCAGCGCTCGGTCGACGCTTCGATCTGCGTCAGCTCGGCGTCGAGCCACGCGTAGCGCGCATTGTCGTCGATCGGCTCCGGGGTGGCGTGAGCCCCCGGCTGGCTCTGCGCTGCTGCGTTCGGCGAGAATACCAAGGCCGCGCCGCTAAGCCCAAGAACTCCAAAGAGGCGTCCTGCGTGCATTTTGTGCGACAGACTCTCACGAGACGCCGAAGTCAAAAAAGAAAAATCGCGTCTCCCGGCAACGGCCTTGCTTTGTGCGTGATGTTCGACGCGGCGCGCGCGTCGCCGCGCGCGCCGTGTCGCCTCACGCGGCGGCGCTCAGCGCCGCGGCGCAGGGCTTGACACCGAGGAGTCCGCGTACCTCGTCGATTGGTCGCGCCCAGAGCTCATCCCAGCGGACCCCGAAGAGAGGCTCGGCGCGCTTGCCCATCTGCCAGCCGTCCACCACCGCATCGAAGCGGCGATCACGGTCGCTCGTGGCGTACAGCGCCGCGTTGAGAAACCCCATCGCGATGAGCATCAGCGGGAAGCCGCCGGGGCTCTGCGCTGCATAGAACGCCTGGAGCCCGAGCTCGCCCGCGATGTCCGTCTTGAAGCCGGTGACGGCGTGCCAGACGTCATGCGTCTCGCGGAGGTGAGCGCGTATGAAATTGACGTCGCTGTCCGACGGCAGCGTCGGGAGGGCCGAGGGGTCGAGACCGTTGTCGCGCATGTGGTCGGCGTACGTTCGTCCGAGCGTACCCGCGGGGAGCTTCTCGAGGTCGCCGAGGGCCGCGACGAGCCGCGGCTTGTCGCGAAATGCCGCCGCTCCTCGGGGGTCCATCGCGAAGTGGTCCCGCATCTTCTCGAGCACGGCTCGCTTCGGACCGGACATCGCGTCTGCAATCTCGAAGACTCGATCGAGGTGCTCCGGATGCCGGACCAGGTCGATGAAGCTCCAGAGCGCTCGAGCGGCCAGCAATCGGTTCTTGAGAGCGTTCATGAGAAGCATCTCCTTGCTCGTCCTCAATATGCGAGCTATCGCTCACGTAGACAACTCGCATTCGAGGAGAGGCCCGCCATGCCCCGACGACCTCGCACGACGCCGCGAAAAAAACCGCGTCAGGAGCGCTCGCTCGCGACCGTCGACGCGATCCTCGACGCGACCGCTCGTGTTCTCTGCACGACCGGCTACGACCGGGCGAGCACCAACCGGATCGCGCTCGCGGCCGGCGTGAGCGTGGGCTCGCTCTATCAGTACTTTCCGAGCAAGGAGGCGCTGGTCGCGGCGCTCGCGGCGCGGCACATGGCCGCGATGACCGCCCTCGTGAGGGCCAAGCTCTCCGAAGTCGCGAAGGCTCCCATGGCCGCCGCCGTGCGAACGATCATCATGGCGATGTTCGAGGCGCACGCCGTCGACCCGAGGTTGCACAAGGTGCTCATCGAAGAGGTGCCGCGGATCGGCCGCCTCGAGAACCTCCGGGGCGTCGAGAGAGACGTGGAGACGCTCGTCGGTGCCTTCCTCGAAGCGAGGAAGTCGGAGCTCCGGCGGACGAACCTCGAGACCGTGGCCATGCTCCTCGTCACCGTCGTCGAAGCGGCGACGCACGCCGCCGTTCTGGCGGAGCTCGAGCCGGCCCGATCCCGGGCCGTGGCCGACGAGTTGACCGACCTCGTTCTCCGCTACCTCGTCGCCTAGCGCCGCGTCTCGCGTCTCAAACCTTCGAGCTGCGCGTTGACCTCGGCGCCGATCACGAGCGTCAGGCTCGAGAGGTAGAGCCAGACGAGCAGGACCGCCACGGCCGCCAGGCTCCCGTAGTAGAGCGCGTAGTCGCCGATCGACACGGCGTAGTTACCGAAAGCCCACGAGACGAGGAGCCACGAAACGATCGCCGTGACCGCGCCTGGCCACACGCGCCGCCGCATACCCGCCGGGTGCTCGACGGCGAAGCGGTAGAACCCCGCGAGGAACGCGGCGCCGGTCCCGAGCATGAGTACCGCGGCGATCAGCTGTTCGTCGGGGGTGTGCAGGGCCTTGTTCACCCGCCCGCGGAGGTTGGTCTTCGAATGCGCGCCGGGGGGCTGCGAGCGGGCCTGGGGCGCGCGCTCTCCGGCGCGTCTCGGGCCCGCAGCGGGGGGCAGCGCGCCGACGACCGGCGCTTCGTGCGCGCTCTGCGCGGGCGAATCGTGCGCGCTGGCGGCCGGCGGATCGTAGGCGTTGACGACGGCGTCCGTCTTCACGAGGAGCCAGGCGAGCGCGCACGCGGTGGCGAGACCCAGGACCACCCAGGCGAGCGCGATGGCTCGCTGCTTCCACCACGGCCGGCGCGTCACCTTCACTGCGTTCTCGAAGACGTCCATGAGGTTGTGCAGGCCCGACGACGCGGTCCACAAGAAGCCCACCACGCCGAGCGGCGCCATCGACGACGAGCTGGCACCCGCGAGCCGCTGGAGCTCCTTGCCGACCAGCCCCTCGGCCGTTCCGGGCACGATCTCCAGGATCGGACCGACGAGGGCGTCCACCCCGTGGGCCCGGGCGACCAGGCCGACCAGGAATCCCACGAGCACGAGCAGCGGAACGAAGCTGAGAAAGACCCAGAACGCGATGGTCGCCGCCGCGCCGAAGGCGTCGTGGTCCCTCATGCCTCGTACGCAACGGCGCGTCAGGTCCGCCAAAAAGCGCGAGTAAGCGGTCGCTCGCTCGAGCAGCCTTCGATCCGCAGAGACGGCGTGCGGCGGCTTCGTCCTCACGTCGTCCTCACGTCACGGCCTCACGACACCATGAGCCGACCATGTGGCGCGGGTCCGCGTCAAAGCAAACGCGCAGTACGGCCGCTGGCCGGCCGGCATTTGTCCATCGCCATCGGTCGACAGCGACCTCGCGGCGACTTACCTCCATGGGGCATCTCCTTCCTTCGGCAGGCGTCTTGCCCCGCTTGATGCCCCCTCTTGATGGCCCCCCGTTGGGCGCCCCCCCCGCTTGATGCCCCCCCGCTGGGCGCGCCCCCCGCTGGAGTCTCCCGTGGCCTCTCCGCCCGTTCTGTTCACCGTCGAGTTTCGCAGGAAGATGGCCGGGCTTTCCCCCCGCCAGCGGCAGGAATGGCTCGCGTCTCTTGCGTCGAGGCCGGGGGGCGTCGATCGGTCGGACACGCCCCGCCTTCAGGAGCTCGGCGAGGTAGCGCGAGGCTGTCGATTGGCGCTGGTCGAGTCGATTGCCCGGCGGCTCGGCCCCTTCGACGAGCGCCACCTGACGGGCGTGCTCGAGGTCCCGCGCGAGCGCTTCGTCCGTCCAGAAGACGTGGAACACAGCGCCGCCGACACGCCGCTGGCCCTCGACTCGACGGGGCTCGCCACCATCAGTGCCCCGCACGCGTACCTCCTGTCGTTCCGCCTACTCGGCCTTTGCCCCGGAGATGCGCTCGTCGAGCTCGGTACCGGCTCCGGCTATGGCGCTGCGCTCGCGGCGTTCATCGTCGGGCCGAGCGGGAGCGTCGTCACCTTCGAGATCGACCCCGCCTTGGCGGCGCGTTCGCGGCGGGCGCTGCAAGGCGAGCCGAATGTGACCGTGATCGACGGCGACGGCGTGAACGATTCGAAAGAATGGCAGGGGGCCGCCCGGGTCGTGGTCACGTTCGCGATCGACTCGTGGCCAGGCTCATGGCTCGATACGCTACCGGAAGGCGGGAGGCTGGTGGCCCCCTTGGGTCGGGACGCGCAGCGGCTCGTCCTGGCGGAGAAGCGTGGCGGAAAGGTCGTCCTTACCGATCACGGAGCCGTTCGCTACGTGAGGAATCGATCGGCACGCTGAGGCCCGTTGGGCTATACCGCGCGCGATGAGCCCGCGGGAAGATGGCTTTCGAATGCCGGCGGAATGGGCTCGGCATGCGGCGACATGGGTGGCGTGGCCGAGTCACGGGGACCTGTGGCAAGAGAATCTGGCGCCCGCGCGCGCCGCCTTCGCTCGCCTCGTCGCGGCGATCGTCGAAGGCGAGCTCGCCGAAGTCCTGGTACCCGACGAGACGCAGGAGAAGCTCGCCCGGCAAGCGCTGGCCGGCGACCGCGTACGGTTTCATCGCGTGCCGTTCGGAGACATCTGGCTGCGCGACACCGCGCCGATCTTCCTCGAGGGACCGGACCGGCAGACGGCGACCGTGCGATTCAGGTTCAACGGGTGGGGCGGCAAGTACGTACTCGAGCACGACGAGCTCGTCGCCGAACGCGTCGCCGCTCGCGCCGGGAGTTCGAAGGCGTTCACGGTGCCGATGGTCCTCGAGGGAGGCGCGGTCGAGGTGGACGGCGAAGCAACCATCCTGACGACTCGACAGTGTCTGCTCAACCCGAACCGCAACCCGACGATGAAGCGCGAAGCGGTCGAGCGAGCTCTGATCGATGCCCTCGGCGCCGAGAAGGTCCTCTGGCTCGGCGACGGCCTGCGCAACGATCACACCGACGGGCACGTGGACACGGTCGCGCGGTTCGTGGAGCCGGGGCGAGTCGTCGCCATGGAGGCGCGCGCAGACGACGACCCGAACCGGGACGCGCTCGGCGCGCTTCTGCGCGAGCTCCGCGGGTCCGTCGATGCCCGGGGTCGCCGGCTCGAGGTCGTGACCGTTCCGTCGCCCGGGCGCGTCGTCGACCCCGACGACCGGGTCATGCCGGCGAGCTACGTCAACTTCTACATCGCGAATTCGGCCGTCGTCGTGCCCACGTACGGGTCGCCGTTCGACGACGAGGCGGTCGAGCGCATCGGCGCGCTCTTTCCGGGGCGCCGCGCGATCGGCGTCGACGCCCGAGCGATCCTCTCGGGAGGCGGAGCGTTTCACTGCATCACCCAGCAGCAGCCTTTCGGCGCGGAGGCGACATGAGCGAGCCAGGCGGGGGCAGCGTGCGAAACCTGACCGTGGGCGCGATTCAGTGCCCGCTGGCCGGAACGCGGGCCGAGAACATCGCGCGCGTCGAGAAGCACGTCCGGGACGCCGCCTCGCGAGGGGCCACGGTCATTCTTCCCCCCGAGCTCTTCGAGGGGCCGTATTTCTGCCGCGAAGAGAAGGCGGAGTGGTTCGCGCAGGCGCGCAGCGTCGAGGACGACGACGCCGTGACGCGGATGCGCCAGGTCGCGCGGGAGCTCGGCGTGGTCGTGCCGGTCTCGTTCTTCGAGCGCGCCGGGCAGGCCTACTACAACAGCGTCGCGGTCATCGACGCCGACGGCGCGCTCCTCGGCGTGTACCGCAAGAGCCACATCCCGGACGGGCCTGGGTACGAGGAGAAATTCTACTTCCGCCCCGGCGATACGGGGTTTCGCGTCTGGCGGACGCGCTTCGGCGTGATCGGCGTCGGCATCTGCTGGGACCAGTGGTTCCCCGAGTCGGCGCGCGCGATGATGCTCCTCGGTGCGGAGGTGCTCTTCTATCCCACCGCCATCGGCAGCGAACCGCACGACCCGGATCTCGACACGCGCGACCCCTGGCAGCGGGCGATGGTCGGCCACGCCGTATCGAACATCGTCCCGGTCGTGGCCGCGAACCGGATCGGCGACGAGTCCGGACAGGTCTTCTACGGATCGTCGTTCATCGCGGACTCCCGAGGTGACAAGCGCGTGGAGCTCGGGCGGACCGACGAGGGCGCCATCGTGGCGACCTTCGACCTCGGCGCCATCGAGCGGGCCCGGGCTTCCTGGGGTTTTTTCCGCGATCGCCGTCCGGAGCTCTACGACGTGCTCACGACCGCCGACGGCCGGCTTCGCCGCGCGCCCCCTTGAGACCGAGTCGAGGCCGCGAGCGCGAGCGGAGAACGATTTTCGCTGCGAAGTCGCGTGCGCACGTACCGATGAGCGGAAAAATAGTGCCCGGACCCCGACCCGCGACTACGCTCCGTCCCTGGTTTTTTGGAAATGCTTCGCCACAGCTCTGACCGTCGAACTGCGCTCTGGGCGTTCGTGTTCTTTCCGCTGGTCGGTTTTGCGCCGTACCTGCGGCCGCACCTCATCCCGTGGATCCTGCCGCTGAGCCTGTACCTCGGCTTTTGCGCGGGCTGCTTCAGCCACAACCAGAACCATTGCCCGATGTTCAAGAGTCGCAAGCTCAACGCGTTCTACGCCGCGTGGCTCAGCGTGTTTTACGGCTACCCGACGTTCGCCTGGATCCCGACTCACAACCTGAACCATCACAAGTTCGTCAACAAGGCCGGCGACGCGACGATCACGTGGCGCTACTCGAAGCGCAACACGTGGCTCATCGCGAGCACGTACTACTTCGTCTCGGCGTACTGGCAGGCAGGTCCTCTCAAGGAGTACGTCGCGAAGGCTCGGGCGGGCAACCGCGCGCTCTACCGGCAGATCGCGCTCCAGTGGATCGCGCTCGCGGGCACCCAGTTTTCGCTGCTGGCGCTCGGCTGGGCGACGCGCGGGTGGGGCATCGGGACGCTGGTCTGGCTGTTCGGCTTTGCCATCCCGGCGCTCTTCGCTGCGTGGTCGATGATCTTCATCAATTACATCCAGCACGTTCACTGCGACCCGTGGTCGGAGCACAACCACTCGCGCAACTTCGTATCGAACCTCGGCAACTTTCTCGTCTTCAACAACGGCTACCACACGGCTCACCACGAGAGCGCCGGGCTTCACTGGAGCAAGCTCCCCGCGGCGCACGCGAAGATCGCGCACCTCATCGATCCGGAGCTCAACCAGGCCAGCATCTTCGGGTTCTGCCTCAAGGCGTACCTGCTCGGCGCGCTCAGCGAGAAGTTCCGGACCAAGCAGGTCGGCCGCGCCCCCTACGACCCGCCAAGCGGCGGCGACCTGAACCTCGAGACCGCGAGCGTCTCGGCCGTCGAAGCCGGCGTCAACGCGTCGATGGCGTAGGGGTCACGCCCCTCATGTCCGGACGACCGAGACCGAGGTGGCCCGTCCCTGGCGTCTCGACGTCGTAACCGCAAGGACGCCGTAGCCACCGCGACGAGGCAGCCCTCAGCGCGCGGCTTCGAAGAGGCCCGCCGCGCCCAGGCCGCCGCCGATGCACATCGTGACGATGGCGTATCGGCCGCCGCGACGCCGGAGCTCGTAGAGCGCGGTGGCCGTCAGCTTCGCGCCGGTGCACCCGAGCGGGATGGCCGAGCGCGATCGCGCCGCCGTGGACGTTGAGCTTCTCGTCGGGGATCTCGAGCGTGCGCTGGACGTAGACGGCCTGGCTCGCGAAGGCCTCGTTGAGCTCGATGACGTCGATGTCGCGCGAGCGAGAGGCCCGTCTTCTGCGAGGAGCTTGCGCACGGCCGGGATCGGGCCGATGCCCATGATGCGCCGGATCGACGCCGGCGGTCGCGAACGCGCGGAAGTAGCCGAGCGGCGTCGACGCCGAGCGAGTCGGCCTTCGCCTTGCTCATCACGAGCGCGGCGGCGGCGCCGTCCGACAGCGGCGACGCGTTGCCCGGCGGTGACGCTCCCGTCCTTCGAGAACGCCGGCTTGAGCGCCGCGAGGCCCTCGAGCGTCGTGTCGCCGCGGACCAGCTCGTCGCGCTTGAACTCGACCTCGACGCGCTTGCCCGCTCTCGTAGCGCGTCGCCTTGACGGGGACGATCTCCTTCGTCGAAGACGCCCGCCTTGACTGCGCCGCCGCGGCCTTCTGCTGGCTCTTGAGCGCGAACGCGTCCTGCTCGGCGCGCGAGACGCCGAACTTCTTCGCGACGTTCTCCGCCGTGATGCCCATCGGCGTGTAGACCTCGGCGCAGCGGCGCATCGCCTCCGGCGACGCGCTCAGCTTGTTGCCCGTCATCGGGCACCATCGTCATCGACTCGACGCCGCCGGCGACGACGACGTCGTACGTACCCGTCGACGATCGCCCCGGCGGCGATCGCGATGGCCTGCAGACCGCTCGAGCAGAAGCGGTTGATGGTCATGCGCGCTCGACTCGACGGGCAGCCCGCCGAGAAGCCCCACGACGCGCGCGACGTTCAGGCCCTGCTCGCCCTCGGGCATGGCGCAGCCCAGGACGAGGTCCTCGACGTCGGCCGGCTTCGACCTGCGGGACCCGCGCGAGCAGCGCGGCGACGACCTGCCCCGCCAGCTCGTCGGGACGGGTCTGCGCGAGCGTGCCCTTGTGCGCGCGCCCCACGGCCGAGCGCACGGCCTCCACGATCACGACATTTTCGATCATGGCCATGGCTAGTTCCTCAGCGGCTTGTTGTTCATGAGCATGTACTGCATGCGCTCCTGGCTCTTCGGCCTCGCCGCAGAGGCTCACGAAGGCCTCGCGCTCGAGCTCGAGCATCTCGTCCTCGGTCACCTCGTGCGCCGCCGCCGGACACGCCGCCGCAGAGCACCTCGGCGAGCTTGCCCGCGATCTTCGCGTCGTGCTCGCTCGCCTGGCCCGCCGTCGACCAGCGTGCCGATCATCATCGCCAGCGTGGCGATCCCGCTCTCGCCCGGCAAGCACGTAAGCGCGCGGAGCCGGCGGATGCCAGCCCGCTCTGCGCGAGGCCGAGGCGCGCGCCTTCGCGTCGGCCAGCTGGCGCGCGCGGTCGAAGCTGACGCCCGCGGTGCGCCGGAAGTAGCCGAAGGCCTTCGCCTCTTCGGCGCTCGTCGCGACGCGCGCCATCGCGATGTTCTTGAACACCTGCGTGACGAGCGCGTACGTGTCGACGCGTCGCCCCGTCGGGCACGCCCTCGAGCGCGCGCCAGAGCAGGTTCATCGTGCCGCCGCCGCCGGGGACGAGACCCACGCCGACCTCGACGAGGCCGGCGTACGTCTCCGCCGCGGCCTGCACGTCGCCGGCGCCGAGGCAGACCTCGAGCCCGCCGCCGAGGGTCATCCCGTAGGGCGCGGCGACGACCGGGACGCGTCGCGTACTTCATCCGCTGGCAGGCGAGCTGGAAGCCCTTCACCATCGAGCGGATCTGCTCCCACTCCTTCTGCTGCGCCGCCATCACGACCAGCAACAGGTTCGCGCCGACGCAGAAGTGCTCGCCCTGGTTGGCGACGACGAGCGCGCGGAAGTCGGTCTCGGCCTTCGCGACGGAGTCCTCGATCATCTTGATGACGTCGGGATCGATGCTGTTCGCCTTCGTCTTGAAGGTCAGCCCGAGCACGCCGTCGCCCAGGTCCCAGGCCTCGGCGCCGTCGTTCTTGAGCACCGGCGCGCTGCCCTTGCGCAGCGCCGGGAGCGTCGCGGTCCGCGGGTCGTCCGGCTTCGCCTTGTACGCCGCTCTTGAGCAGGTCGAAGACGCGCCCGTCGGCCGTGTAGAAGCTCTTCGCGCCCGGCGGCGCGCATCTTGTCGATCGACGCGGGCAGGGCCACGCCGTCCTTCTTCATCCGATCGACGACGACCTCGAAGCCGAGGGCGTCCCACGTCTCGAAGGGGCCGAGCTCCCAGTTGTAGCCCCAGCGCATCGCCTCATCGATCGCGGCGACGTCGTCGGCGATCTCGCCGATGCGTCGCGCCGAGTACGCGAGCGACCGCGAGAGCACCTTCCACGCGAAGCTGCCCGGCCTTGCCCGGCGTCGGCGACGAGCTTGCGCACGCGCTCGCGTACGTCTTCGATCTTGGACGAGCTCCTTGCAGTTGCGCTGCGGATTTCCTTGTCGCCGCCGCGCGGCCGGTACTCGAGCGTCTTCGGATCGAGCGTCTCGACCGATGCCGTCCTTGCCCTTGCGGTAGAAGCCGCCCTTGGTCTTGTCGCCGAGGAGCTTCTTCTCGACCATCGCCCGGATGTAGGCCGGCACCTCGAAGACCTTGCGGTCCTCGTCGGCCGTGAGCGACGCGTAGCAGTTGTCGGCGACGTGCACGAACGTGTCGACGCCGACGAGGTCCGCCGTGCGGAACGTCGCGCTCTTCGGGTGCGCCATCGGCTCGCCGGTGATGCGCGTCGACGTCTTCCGGGGCGCAGCCCCTCCTCGAGCATCAGGTGGATCGTCGTCAGCATCGCGTGACACGCCGATGCGGTTGCCGACGAAGTTCGGCGTGTCCTTGCCGAAGACGATGCCCTTGCCGAGCACGTCCTCGCCGAAGCTGCGGATCGCGATCGAGCGCCTCGGGCGACGGTGTCGGGACCCGCCACGAGCTCGAGGAGCTTCATGTAGCGGACCGGGTTGAAGAAGTGCATCACGAGGAAGCGCTGCCGGAACGCCTCGCGAGCGGCCCTGCCATCATGTCGGCGATGCGCAGGCCGCTCGTGTTCGAGGCCACGATGCAGTCGCTCTTGACGATCTTCTCGAGCTTCTCGAAGAGCGCGCGCTTGGGCTCGACCTGCTCGATGATGGCCTCGATGACCAGGTCGCACCGCGGCCAGCTTCTGCGAGGTCGTCCTCGACGTTGCCCACCGAGACGAGGCGCGCGCGGTCCTTGTGGAAGAACGCGGCGGGTCGCGCCTTGATGGCCTTCTCGAGGCCGGACGCCGCGAAGCGGTTGCGCGCGGCGCGGTTCTTCTGCTCGGCGTCGCTCAGGTCCGGCGGCACGATGTCCATGAGCAGGACCTCGACGCCGGCGTTCGCGAGGTGCGCGGCGATGCCGCTGCCCATGACGCCCGCGCCGATGACGGCGGCGCGGCGGATTGGTTTGCTCATGATGAAGTGGCTCCTTGGCTTCAGAGGCTCGCGGGCCGGCCAAGAATCGCGCGCGAAGCCGCGCCGACGCAAGCCTGCTCGCCCTGCCCGCGCCTGCCAGGCGCTCTTTTTCCTCCGCCGCTCGGCCCGGCTTCGGGAGAGTCAGCTCTTCTGCGCAGCCAAGGCGGCCTGGACCGAAGGACGCTGCTGTACGCGAGCAAAAAAAGCCTGAAGGGCGGGCCATTTGGCCAGGTCGATTCCGGTGAAGGTGGTCCACGTGAGCATGTTGAAGAGGTAGGCGTCGGCCACGCTGAACGTGTCGCCGACCAGGAACGGGTGCGCTTCGAGCGCGTGCGCCACGAGGTCCAGGCGCTTGGACACCCGGGCTCGAGCCTGCTCCTTGGCCTCGTCCGACCCGCCGAAGAGCGGGCCGAAGGCCTTGTGGATCTCGGTCGCGATGAAGTTCTGCCACTCCTGGACGCGGTAGCGTTCGATCGTTCCGGGCGGCGGGATCATCTTCGCCTCGGGCCTCTGGTCGGCGATGTACTGGGCGATGATCGCCCCCTCGGTGAGGATCGTTCCGTCGTCGAGTTGCAGGGCGGGCACGTATCCCTTCGGGTTTACGGCGTAGTAGTCGCTGCCGTCTTGCGTCTTGTGGGCGCGCAGATCGACTCGCACGAGCTCGGCCGGCACCCCGGTCTCCTGCAGCACGATCTGGGGATGCAGCGAACACGCGCCGGGGCTGAAGTAGTACTTCATTTCGATTCCTCGTCTCGATGGAGGTCCTGAGATCCAGAGAGAGATGCGCCGCAGAGACGTCCTCTGCGTCTCTGCGGCTCACCCTCCGGTCAGGGTAACCGCGGATCGATGCCGGCAGGTCCGGCTCGGTGTCGCTCGAGCGAGAAACGGACCGTTGCCCCCAGGGGGCGGGCCATGAGCGCCCCGATGTCGGCGAGAGTGACCGTCGCCAGGACCGGGTAGCCGCCCGTCGTCGGGTGGTCGGGCCCGAGGACGATCGGATCGCCGGCGAAGGGTACCTGGATCGCCCCGCGCACCATGGGCGCCGACAGCGCGGCGTCGTCGCCGGTTCGATGGAGCGCGACGCCATGCAGGCGAACGCCGACGCGGTCGCTCTGCGCGGCGACCTCGAAGGGGCAAGCCGCGAGCGCTCCGAGCGCGTCCGGCGCGAAGCGTTGCAGATCTGGCCCCGGGACGACGCGGATCGCGGCGCTTAGGTCGAGCGGGTCGGGGCCGGGTCCGTCGTGCGGGGCGGCGCCCCCGACGCGAAGCGCGTCTCCCCGGCGAAGGGGCCTGCCCTCGTGCCCTCCGAAGCCTCCGGCGACCAACGTGCCCCGACCGCCGAGCACGGGAGCCACGTCGAGCCCCCCACGAACGGCGACGTAGCGGACGCGCGCGCCGGCCGTGGCGACCGACCAGGACTCGCCGGCTCGAAGCCAGCGTCCGCGGTCTCCGTCGGCGGCGACGAACACCGGCTCGACCGCGGCCAGCGTGATCGCGCCGAAGACCTCGAGCCCCGGTTCTCCCCACGGGTTGCGGGCCGCTGCGTTCGCGCTCGCGAGTAGGTCGAGGACGAGCGCGCCCCCGGGCGGGATGCCCTCGTGCATCCTCCCCGGGCGTCCCCCGTCCTGCACGGTCGCAAAGCCCGTGACGCTCACGACCCGGATCAACGCGACTCCACGTCCCGCCGCGCCCGTGGGCTGTTCATGAACGTGACGCGGTCGCCCAGCGCGAGCGTCGCGCCGGAGCGAGCGTCGAACAGCACTGCGTCGACGGCCGTTCCGAGCAGGTGCCATCCGCCGGGGGACGCGAGCGGGTAGACGCCCGTGTACGGCCCTCCGATGGCGACCGCGCCTGCAGGGACGCGAGGGCGAGGGGTGGCGCGCCTGGGGATCACGAGGCGGGGATCGAGCCCGCGGAGGTATGCGAAGCCCGGCATGAAGCCAATCGCGGCCACGACGTACGGCGTCTGTGCGTGCAGCGCGACCACTTGCTCGCGGCGGAGCCCTGCCGAGCGAGCCACGTCGTCGACGTCGGGACCGTCGTAGCGCACCTCGATGGAGTGCGTTCGAGGCGCAGGCGCGGGCGCCGCCGCAGAGAGGGCCTGCGCGATCGCCTCCCCGACGCCGCCGGGCGGCGCTGCGGGATCGAACGTGACGAGCGCGTGCCGCTCGGTGACCACCGCGTCGATCACCCCCGGCAGCGCGCGCAGCGACTCGAAGACGGCGCGGGCGGGAGCGCCCTCGGGCAGGCGCGCGCGAAGCGCCGCGTCCCCGAAGGGCTCGAGCGAGACGCTCACGGGCCGCTCCCGATGGCGTCGAGAACCGCGCGCACGGCGCGCGCGACGGCCACGGCCCCGGGCGTATCTCCGTGGACGCAGATCGTGTCGACCTCGCCGGTCGCGACGATGGCGCGAGCGCGCGCCGCGGCGGCCCCGGGATCGAGCACGAGAGCGCCGGGCTCTCCCCTGGGGACGAGCGTGCCGTCTTCGCGCGTGGCGCGATCCGCGAAGCCTTCGCGCGCGAAGGCCATCGCCGCCCTCGCGGTGGCCCGGGCGAGGGCTCCGCCCGGGGGTCCGACGACCGTGACGCGCGCACCGAGCGCCTCCCGGGCGCCGAGGACCAGCGCCTCCGCCGTCGCCTCGTCTTCGTGCGCGACGTGATAGAGCGCGCCGTGCGGCTTCACGAAGTCGATCGACGCGCCGGCGACTCGGGCGACGGCCGCGAGTCGCGCGCACTGCTCGCCGAGGCTCCGGCGGAGATCGCCCTGCGCGACCACCACGCGCCTCCGACCGAATCCTTCGCGATCGGAGTACGAGGGGTGCGCACCGAGGGCTGCACCGTGCCTCGCGCAGAGCTCGACCGCCCGCTGCATCGACGCCTCGTCGCCCGCGTGACCCCCGCACGCGACGTTCGCGAGGTGCGTGCAGGCGTAGAGCGCCTCCGGCTCGTCGGGCAGCTCTCCGAGATCCACGTTGAGCCAGACGCGCACGGCCATGAGTCAACCCGCGGCGGCCAGGTACTCGAGAGCTCCGCGGCTCGGCATGAAGAAATAGGCGCCCCCGCGCACCTCGACGACGCGCGGGAGGTCGTGGATGCGGCGGGTCGGGCACCCCGGTATCGTGAAGTCGGCTGCGGGAAACGGACTCGCGCGCTTCGCTCCCAGGAGCGGATCGGGGTCGCGGCTGAGGCCCGCGAACGTGGGGTTCATCGCCCAGTTGGACTGGACGAACTCGAACTGCCGGCTCAGGTTCGCGTTGAAGCAGAGAAAGTGCAGGCCGCGCTCTCGAGGGTCGGCCTCGCGCAGGCGGTCGGGGTCGAACGAAGGGTCGAAGGGTTCGCCGTACATGCGTCCGCGGCGCATGATCCGGTGCGCTGCGGTGAGCTTGAGCTGAGGCCGCCATGCCTCCGGATCGTCCGGTGAGCCGCTGAGCTCCACGTCGTGCGGGACCGGGAGCGTCGTGTCGCGCGGATTGGTGCGGCGTATGTGCGACCCGATCGGGCAGCGCGTGCCGAACCCGTCCCCCGTCTTGTGGTCGCCCCTCTCGTGGTAGAGGAAGCGATTCATATCGTCGTCCCGGGTGGGCCCCGGATGATCGGGAAAGTGGGTGACCGCGGTTCCGTTCGGCCATCGGCCGACGAGCCTCGAGCCGAGCCACTCGGCTCCCGCGCGCCCCCCGGGGACGCCTGGAATCGCGTCCTTCGCCTTGTAGACGTACTGCCAGAACGCGCGCACGTCTTGCGCGAGCTGCCGGAACACGAGGTAGCTGCCATTGCGACCGAAGTCCTTGCGGTCCGGCCTGTCCGTGGCCGCCTTCAGAGCGCCGGCGCGATCGGTCTCGGAGGGCACCTCGGGGGACATCGAAAGGTGGCCATACGCGTCCGGATACCCCAGGAGCATCTCCCCGTCCGCGATCACGTCGCCCGCCGGATCCTTCGCCAGGCCGGCGAGCGCTGGATTCGTGATCCCGTCGCGAAAGCCGAAGTGCTCTTTTCGCAGGAAGGGATCGGCGGGACTGGTCTCGAGCACGAGGAGCGTGCGCACTCCGTGGCTCTCCTGCAGGTTCGAATCGATGACCGCCTGCACCTCGGCGTAGCCCTCCGGGGTGCACCGGGTGCCAAAGACCGCCAGGAGACCGTGCACCGGCTGGTCGGCCCGGCCCCAGGCCCACCGCCTCGGATCGCTCGGTCCGTCGTCTCCCAGGCGGCGCGCGCGGTTCGCGTCGGCGAGGCCCTCCTGAAACGGCAGGCTGAACCCGTCGAGCGCGACGCGGTCCAGCGCCAGCGCCTCGAACCCCGGATACGAGAAGGCGAGATTGACGCAGACGTCGCGGATGAACGGCGGCTCGTCCCGGGCGGTCCTGCGGTAATCGGCGAACTGCACGCTGCGCGTCACCTCTCCGATCCACCGGCGCGCGCGCGCCGCGTCGGTGATCTCGAACAAGGCGTAACGCGCCGCCGTGTGATGGCGGTAACCGTTCACTACGAGCCCCTGGATCTGTTCGAGCTCGAGCTCGCTCCGCGCCCTCATGTGAGCCTCCGAAACCACGCGTCGAGGTCGCCCGCGTCGGCCGGCTGGTGAAGGCGGTAGCGGATCCAGGTATTGTTGTTGATCGTCTCGATCGTCAAGTCGGTATAGGCGCTGTAGAAGACCTGGGTCGGCACCTGGTACGCGCGGCCCCACGCCTTGAAGGTCTCCTCGTCCTTGGCGCCCTCGAACGCCAGGCCGACGGTGCGCGGGTACTCCTGCGTGCAAGACCACGCGAGGTTGAGGCCCTCCGGCGCCTTGTCGACGAAGTCGCCCAGATAGCTCTCCCAGCTCTTGTCGTAGTTGCTGAGAAAGAGGAGCCGCTGGTCGGACTCGAACAGGAGCCACTTTGCGAAGTGGATCGAGGGGATCGTCCCGAGCTGGCCGATGTACTCGAAGTGGTTCTTCGAGATGCGATTGATGATCGCGTGCGCGTGCTCGAGGACCGAGAGCCGGCCCGGTCCGTCTCGGAGCGGCACGACGTGCGTCAGGGCGTTCTGCGTGCCGTGGTCTTCGGTGGCCGCGATCGCCGAGAAGGCCCGCTTGTCGGCCGCGGTCCACTTCTCCTGGTGCCCGCGAACGTCGTACACGACGTCGTTACGCTGCCACTCGAGGAGCACCTGCGGCACTCGCGCTGCGATGGGCGCGACGTCCTTCAGCTTGGCGCTCATCACCCAGGGCGACACCTTCTCGCGCAGGTGACGGCTGCGGACCGCCGGGTCGGGAAGCGCCGGCGCGGGGCGATCGATGTCCAGCCCGGCCAGGCTCGGATCGGAGGCCGCGCACGCGCGAACGTGCTTCCGTATCCGTTCGAAGAGCTCCTGGGGCGAGGCGCGGTCCACCGTCTCGAGGTACGTGAGGACGACCTCGCGGAGCCGCTTCTCGAGCCGTATCCGCGTAAGGGCGCGATCGGCGTGACCCTGATAGGTGGCTGTCGGCGCCTTGACGTCGCGGCTCCAGTGCGAGGCGAGGTCGCCCGGCGAAGGGGCGCTGCCATAGCCGTCGCAGCACGCGAAGAGAGGTCCGAGCTTTGCGTGCGCGCGCACGGCGAGCGCGCCGAAGTGCGCCTCGCGTGCCTGCGCTTCGCCGGCGAACTGCGTATCGAAGTTCGACTCGAAGAGGAGCCAGACGGCGCTCTGCGCGCACGTTTCGTCCCTGGGGAGTATCGCGAGCCGAGCGAAGTGGATCCCGAGGTCCGGATCGGCGAAGACATCGGCCTTCATGCCGTCGAGCGCCGCCCGGAGCTCCGGCTCCCGATGGACCCTGGCGAGGACGGTGAGTGTCTCCTGGCGGACGATGGACTGCCGCTCTTCGAAGGGCATCGCGAGCGGCGAGTCTACACGGATCGGGGCGAAGCCATCTCCCTCACGATTCGCTCGATGAGGCCGAGGCTGAACGGCTTTTCGACGCGCCTGTTTTCCGTGGCGGCCAGAAACTCCGCGGCGCGCTTGGTGAACGCGCCGCCGGTCATGAAGACGATGCGGGTCGCGAGCGCCGGGCGACCCTCGCGAAGCTCTTCGTAGAGCTCGATGCCGCTCATGCCCGGCATCATCAGGTCGCAGAAGATGACATCGAAGTCGCGGCCCCCCTCCACGGCCGCGAGGGCGTCGCGCACGCTGGTCGTCGCGGTGACGTCGTGCTGGGCGCCTAGCAAATCGCGCATCGTGTTCGCGATCGGGACCTCGTCGTCGATCACCAGGACGCGGGCTCGAGGCCCGGGCCGCGACGACGGCGTCTCGCTCGCCGGCGCATCCGCTTCGACGTCTTCGCGGTCGGTGGCGGGCAGGGCGACGCGGAACGTCGTCCCCTCGTTGGGCGTGCTGTGGACCGTGATCTTGCCGCCGAGCGACATCACGATCCCGTGGCAGATCGACAGCCCGAGCCCCATCCCGACCCCGCGAGGCTTGGTCGTGAAGAACGGATCGAAGATGCGCGGTAGGATTTCCTGGGGGATCCCCTCTCCGTTGTCGCTCACTTCGAGGACGGCGCCCGCGTCTCCGTCCGGCCGCACCTGGACGCGAATCTCGTTGCTCGTGGCCCGGTCCTCGGGCATCGCGTGCGCCGCGTTGAGGAGCAGGTTGAGCACGACCTGCTCGAGCCGCGACTCGTTGGCCCAGACCGCCGGCGACGGCTCGAACGACGTCGACACCCGGGCGCGGTGGCGCAGCTCGTGGCCCGTGATCTTGATCGCCGAGCGCGCGACCCTGGAGAGGTCGACCCGGCGACGCGTCTCGCCGTCCGCGCGCGAGAACGTGCGGAGCTCCCGCACGATCGACGCGACCCGCTCGGCGCCTCGATGGGCCTCGTGGAGCAGCTCGATGAGCGCCTCCATGCTCGAGGGGTCGCCCGCGCTCTCCGGGAGCTTTCGCGCGATCCAGTCGAGGTTTAGCATCACGTATCCGAGCGGGTTGTTGATCTCGTGTGCGACGCCCGCGGCCATCGTCCCGATGGCGGCGAGCCGGTCGGCCTGAATGAGCTGCGCTTCGAGCGTCTTGCGCGCGCTCACGTCGCGGCCGATGGTGAGCACGGCGGGCCGCCCCTCGAATTCGCACGGTCCGCTGCTCACCTCGAGCTGGACCACCGAGCCGTCGCGCCGCCGCATATGGTACGTCGTCGGCGAGGGCCGTCCGCCTTCGAGCATGAACTTGGTCCGCGCTCGCATCAGCTCGGCCTCTTCCGGAGGCACGAGATCGGTCACGTCGATCTCGTAGAGCTCCTCGACGTTCTCGAGGCCCATCACCTTCGCGTACGCGACGTTGGCGAACACGAAGCGACCATCGCGCACGATTCCGAACGGCTCGGGTGCAATCTCCATCAGCTGGCGAAAGTGCGCCTCGCTGAGGCGCCGCGCGCGCTCGGCTTCCTTGCGGGCCGTCACGTCGACCACGAAGGCGAACACCGCCGGACGCCCGCCGACCGTCGCGGGGCTCGCCGTGACCTCGATGTTGACGCGCTTGCCGTCGCGGCGAACCACGGTCAGCTCGTAGGCCTTTTCGCCCTTCTCGCCCGCAGCCCGCCGCATGAACCGCTCGTGGACGAGGGGCAGATCCTCGGGCGCCACGTGCCGGAGCGAGTTTCCCGTCATCAAGTCTTCGATGGGCCAGCCGACGATCTCGGCGGCGGCCTCGTTGACGTAGATGACCCGCGGTATGGGCGGGTCGGTCAGCGTCACCGTCACGCCGATGTGGGCGACGTGCGCGGCTTCCAGGACCGCGTGGCCAAGGGCGCCAACGTCGACATCCGCGGGCAATTCACCGGCGCGCTCCCCCATCGAGGGGTCAGGTTCGCCGCGAGATAGGGAGCGCGTCAAGCGGAGCCCGGCCCTTTCCGTGCCGTGGGCTCGTAGCCCCGGAGGCGTACGGCTGGCAAGGGGGTCCCACGAACAGGAGACAGAGCACAGGGAGGGGAGGAGAGAAGGAGCCCAGAAGAGAAAGTTGGGCTCAACCTCAAATCTCCGCTCCTTTTCCTCCTCTTCTCCTTTCCTCCCTGTGCTCTCGCTCTTCTCGCACTAGGGAGGCTCGAGCGGGGGCTCGTCGGCTGCCCAGCTGCCCCTGCGCGTCGGATGAGCGAGCTCGCGACGGAGCACTTCGACGAACGTCGCGCGGGGCCACTCCTCGGCGCCCATGGCGACCGTGTGCGGGGTGGGCACCTGCGCGTCGATGAGCGGGAATCCCCACCGACCGACGCGCTCTGCCAGCCGGACGAGCGCCACCTTCGAGGCGTTGGGCTTCCACGAGAACATCGATTCCCCGAAGAAGACGCGCCCGAGCGACACGCCGTAGAGCCCCCCCGCGAGCTCTCCGTCGTGCCACGCCTCGATCGAATGCGCGTAGCCCATTCCGTGCAAGACGAGGTACGCGCTCGCCATGTCGTCGGTGATCCAGGTCCCGTCCTGTCCGGGCCGGGGCGTCTTCTGGCAGGCGCGTATCACGCGCTCGAACGCCGTGTCGTAGCGGATGTCGTACGTTCCGCGGGTCACGAAGCGCCGGAGCGTCCGGCCGACGTGAAGGCGGTCGACGGGCAGGACGCACCGTGGATCGGGCGAATGCCAGAGGATCGGCAGGCTTTCGCCATACCAGGGGAAGATCCCGGACCGATAGGCGACGAGGAGCCGCTCGGGCGAGAGATCTCCGCCAATCGCGAGCAGCCCGTCTTCCGCATGGTCGAGCGGCGGGAACACCAGCGCGCGCCCGAGCGGACGGATGGGCATCAGGCTCGCCCGGGCTCGTCGGCCGCCGCCGACACCGCCGACCCCGCCGACCCGCGCAGGTCGCGCAGCACCCGCATCGCCGCGTTGTGACCGGCGCAGCCGATGACGCTGCCGGCGGGGTGCGTTCCGGCGCTGGCGCTGTAGAGCCCCGCGATCGGCGTCGCATAGGGCAAGCGGTCCGCGAACCCGAACTGGTTGTCGACGTGGTGGATGTGGCCGCGGGTGATGCCGAAGTGCTTCTCGATCGCCGGCGGCGGCAGGGCCATCGCGTCGAGCACGAGATCGCTCGTGCCCGGCGCGAAGCGATCGCAGATCGAGAGGAGGCGCTTGACGTAGCCGTCTTGCTCGGCCTCCCACGTCTTGCCGCCCGACAGCGCGTACGGCACCCATTGAACGAAGAGCGCGCTGTTGTGGTGGCCGTGCTCGTCTTTCATGGTCGGATCGAGCGTCGTGTGAATGTACCACTCGATCGTCGGGAAGTCGGGGAGGCGCCCGGCCTGCACTTCGGCGAAGCCGCGCTCCAGCGACGCGATGACCTCGCCCTCGTCGGGCAAGAGGTGAATCGTCGGGCCGTACGCCGACGCCTGGGCCGCGTCGTCCGGGAGGCACGAGAACTTCGGCAGGCCCCGCAGCGCGAGGTTCACCTTCAGCGTCGTGCCGTCGCGCAGGTACGCGTCGAGGCGACGGTTGTACTCGCCCGGAAAGAGGGAACGCGCCTCGAGGAGATCGCGCATGCGGAACGGGTCGGCGTTGCATACGACCGTCCGCGCCCGGAGCTCGCGACCGTCATCGAGCAGGGCGCCGCGCACCGCCCCGCGGTCGACGAGGATGCGCTCGACCCGGCGGCCCGTCTCGATCGCAGCGCCGGCGGCCCGCGCGGCGTCGCCGATGCGAGCGGTCACCGTTCCCATTCCGCCTCGCACGAGCATGAACGTGCCGTCGGCGCCCGGCAGCCGGCACATGTTGTGGACCAGGAAGTTGTGGCCCGTCCCGGGCGTGCTCCACGTCCCGGTGCTGCCGGAGAAGCCGTCGGTGACCGCGTACATCGCGCGGAGCAGATCGCTGCGGAAGTCGAAGCGGGCGAGGTAGTCGGCGATTGGCTTGCGGCATAGATCGACGAACGCTGCGCGGAGCACGGGGCGGACGTATCGCTCCGCCGTCTCTTCGATCGACCGCGGCTCTTCGAGCCAGGTGGGAGCGACGTCTTCCCGCAGCTGCGCGATCTCGCCCGCGAGGGCCTCGTTCGCCTTCCAGTCGCGCTCCGAGAAGAAGCGAGCAAAGCTTCGTCGCATCGCCTCGCGGTCGGAGCCGAAGAGGAGCGATCGCCCGTCGGTCGTGGGGAGAAAGTAGTGCGGGTCGCGCCGGACGGTCGGGACGTCGATCCCGAGCTTCGCGACGAGCTCGGGGGGCATGAGGCCCAGCAGGTACGCGCCCGTCGAGGTCGCGAGGTTCGGCGCGAGCGGGAAGGGGCGCTCGGTCTTGCAGGCGCCGCCGATCGTCGCCTTCTCCTCGACCACGGTCACCTTGAGCCCCGCGCGCGCAAGGAAGACCGCGGCGACGAGGCCGTTGTGGCCTGCGCCGAGGACGAGGACGTCGGAGGAGGGGATGGGTCGGGTCATGTCTCCGCGCGTGCGCCTGCGAGTAGGATGGGCCGTGGCCAAGAGGAAAGCATCGGCGCGCGCCGAACGACGGTCCCGTCAGCGCGCCGCCGACAAGCTCACGCGCGACCGCGAGCGCTTAGCTTATCTCGAGCCGGGGGGCGATCGCGCGCGGCCGATCGAGGTGGAGTCGGCCTCGCAGGTCGAGCCCCACGCGCTCGCGCTCACCTGCCTTACCTGCGACGGCCCCAATCGCCTCGAGGAGCACGCGGCCGTAGTGATCGACGGCGACCGCCTCCGCGTCGCGAAGCTACTCTGCTCGCGCTGCGGCGCCCGCCGCGACGTGTGGTTCCGCCTCGCCCCGCACCTCCCCAGCTAATGCGAGCGCCGAGAGCGCCAAAAGCTCAGCGGCCGAGGAGGAGCGCGAGGAGGCGGTCGGCTAGCTTGCCGTAGGGCGGCAGGAGAAAGCCGCGCGCGTTGATGCGCGACTGGTGGAAGACGGGCTTCTGCTTCGAGAAGGACAGAAAGCCCTCCTTGGCGTGGTAGGCCCCCATCCCGCTCGGGCCGACGCCGCCGAAGGGCAGATCTTCCTGGGCGAAGTGGAGCATCGTCTCGTTGATGGTCACGCCGCCCGACGTCGTCTCCGCGAGAACCCGATCGATCGTCTCGCGGTCGTGCCCGAAGTAGTAGAGCGCGAGCGGACGCGGGTGCGCGTTCACGTAGGCGAGCGCCTCGTCGAGCTTCGTGTAGGTCAGGATCGGGAGCACCGGGCCGAAGATCTCCTCCTGCATGCACAGCATCTCGTCGGTCGGGTCGAGCACGAGCGTCGGGGCGAGCTTGCGCGCCGCCGGGTCGAGCGCCTCGGCCGCCGGGTTGAGCTCGACGACCTTGGCGCCCCGCTCCTTCGCGTCGTCGACGTACGAGCGCAGACGCGCGTAGTGCTTGTCGTTGACGACCGAGGTGTAGTCCGGGTTCTTCTCGAGCGTGGGGAAGAGCTTCGTGACCGCCGCCTTGCAAGCCTCGACGAACGCGTCCCGCGAAGCCGCCGGCAAGAGCACGTAGTCAGGCGCGATGCACGTCTGGCCGGCGTTGTACGTCTTGCCGGACATGATGCGCTCGGCCGCGACGCGCGTGTTGAAGTCCGTCCCGACGATCGTCGGCGACTTGCCGCCGAGCTCCAGCGTCACGGGCACGAGGTTCTCGCTCGCCGCGCGCATCACGATCTTGCCGACGCGCGTCGACCCGGTGAAAACGAGGTGATCGAAGGCGAGCTTCGAGAACGCCTCGCCCACGTCGGCTCCGCCCGTGATGACCGCCACCTGGTCGTCGGGGAAGGCGTCGGCGACGAGGTCACGCAAGAGCTCCGACGTCTCCGGAACGAGCTCGCTCGGCTTGATCATCGCGCGGTTGCCTGCGGCGAGGGCGGCGATGAGGGGCCCGAGCGCCAGCGACACCGGGTAGTTCCACGGCGAGATGATCCCGATGACGCCGAGGGGCTGGTAGAGGATGCGGCACGACGCAGGCATGAACTCGAAGCTCGTCTCGCGCTCCTGCGGATCCATCCAGTCGCGCAGATGCTGCTTGGCGTGCCGGATCTCTCCGAGCAGGACGAAGATCTCGGCGACGAACGTCTCGTGCTTGGAGCGGTTGCCGAAGTCGCGCGCGATGGCCTGCGCGATCGCGTCTTTTCGTTTGCGGAGCGCCCGCTCCAGCTTCTCGAGCGACTCGATGCGCGTCTCGTACGTGGGCACCCCGGCGACGGCGGCGCCGGCGCGAATGCGGGCCAGCGTGGCGCTGAGGTCCTTCGAGGCCGGCTTCGCGGCCTCTTGCGGATGGGCGGCGGCAGTCATGGGGGGAGGATACGGCCGGCTGCCGCCGCCGCAAGCGCGGTCGCGTCACATCTCGTCAGCCGAGATCGCCTGAAACGCGCGTAGTCTTGCCGAGGTCCAGATGACTGCAAGCGCCCCAAGCGCCGCCATCGCCACGGGTCTGGTGTCTCTGCTATTCGCGGGGGCCGGCTGCCACCCGGCTTCGTCCACTTCGCGCGCGACGCTGGGCGACGCCGGAGACGGGGCGGGCACCGGCGTCCCCTGCGGCGCCCTCGAATGCACGCAGTACGACTCCCCGCGCGAGGCCTTCCTGCAGGCGCTCGCCCGGGCGGGCGCGCCGCTCGTTCTCGGGGTCGGCGAGGTCCATGCCCCGAAGGGGGCGACGGTCCCCTCGGCGGCCGCGCGCTTCACCGGCGACCTGCTCCCCACCCTCGCCGGGCGCGCATCCGACCTGCTCCTCGAGCTCATGATGCCGCCGAGCGGCTGCGCAAGCGCCGTGGCCGAGGTGCGACGCGACCAGGAGCCCGTCACGTCTCGCCACGCCGAGACGGCCCCGGACGAATACGTCGTGATGGGCCAGCGCGCGCACGCCCTGGGCATCGTCCCCGACACGCTCCGGCCGACATGTGCGGACATGGACGCGATCGAGGGGCGAGACGCGGGGGAGCAAGACGCGGCCCGTGCGGGGGAGGGCGGCGGGAGCATCATCGAGGCCTCACTGGCCACGATTGCGCGCCTATCGCGCGCGCAGGCGGCCCGCCTCGTCGACCGAGACGCCCTCTCCGACGCCGACAGCGGCAAGATCGTCGTCCTCTACGGCGGTGCGCTGCACAACGACCTGTCTCCGTCGCCGGAGGCGGCCCGCTGGAGCTACGCTCCGGAGCTCGACGCCCACGTCCACGGGCGCTTCGCCGCGATCGACCTGGTCGTGCCCGAGTTCATCGGGCTCGATGAGACCTGGGCGCGCCTGCCCTGGTGGCCGCACTACGACCGGACCCGCCTCGGGCGGAAAGCTACGTTGTTTCGCACCGGTCCGCAGAGCTTCGTTCTCGTATTCCCGGTAGCCGAGCCGCCTCGGTGATTTGCTCGTGCGTTGCCATCGTGTTACCTCGCGTTTACTCGAGCATGGACTTCGTCGAAGCCCGAAACCTCCCCGGGCACGTCGGTATCATCATGGATGGGAACGGCCGCTGGGCGCAGTCGCGCGGCCAACCGCGGGCGGCCGGGCACCGAGAAGGTGCCGCCGCTGTCAGGCGCACGGTGCGCGTGGCTCGCCGCCTCGGTCTGCGCGCCCTGACCCTCTACGCCTTCAGCGAGCAGAATTGGGCTCGCCCGGAGGAGGAGGTCGACGCGCTCATGCAGCTCTTGCGCGACTTCCTCCTCAACGAGCGTGAGGAGATCCTCGACAACGGCATTCGCCTCAACGCGATCGGCAACCTTGGCCGGCTCCCGGCCCTGGTGCGCGCCGTCCTCGATCCGCTCCGGCGCGAGAGCGAGCAAAACGGGGACATGGTCCTAACCCTCGCGCTCTCGTACGGCGGCCGCGAAGAGATCGCGAACGCGGCCCGCGAGCTCGCCAAGGCCGTCGCAGCGGGGCGCATCCGCGTGGACGACGTGACCCCCGACGCCCTCCGCGCGCACATGCCCAGCCTCTCGGTGGGCGACCCCAATCTGGTCATCCGAACGGGCGGCGAGCGGCGCATTTCGAACTTCCTCCTCTACGGCCTCGCGTACGCCGAGCTCCACTTCGCCGACGTGCTGTGGCCCGATTTCACCGAGCGCGACCTCTTCGCCGCGATCGGCAGCTACCAGCGTCGCGAGCGCCGTTTCGGTCTCGTCGGCGCTCCTGCGCCGGCGGACGCGACGAGGTGCGAGCTCGCCTCGTCACCGATTGAATCCGCCCTCGCCGCAGCATCGGGCGCCATGACGCGCATCGCCATCTAGAATGGCTTCGAGGGCGTCGAACCTCGCCATCCGTCTCGCGACCGCCGCGGTCTGCGTGCCCGTCATCCTTGGGCTCCTCTACCGGGCCCCGCCCTGGGCGTTCTATCTGCTCGTCGTGACGGTGGCGCTCGTCGGAGTGCGCGAGTTTCTCTCGATGAGCCATCCGGGCGACGCCGTCGCGCAGGCGGTCGGCGTGGTCGTCGGAGCCGCCGCGTCGGTCGCGGTCTTCCTCCACGGCGACGACGCGCGCACCCTCGTGACGGTGTTCGTCGCGGCCCCGATGGTCGGGCCGCTCTTCACGTTGATTCGCCTCGGCGCGATCGAGTCCGCGGCGCTTCGCGCGTGCGCGCTCGGCTTCGGCCCGCTCTTCGTCGCGGTGCCCCTCACGCTGCTCGCGCTGATGCGCCGCACGCTGGGGGCGGGCGTGGGCCCGGGCGTGGTGCTGCTCTGCCTGGGCCTCGCCTGGTTCGCCGACACGAGCGCGTACTTCGCCGGCCGCTTCCTCGGCCGCCGCAAGCTCTACGAGGCGGTGTCGCCCAAGAAGACGGTCGAGGGCGCGATCGGCGGTCTGCTCGGCAGCGTGGTCTGGGCGCTGCTCGGCTCCCTGTGGTTTTTGCGCGGCGCGCTGCCGCTCGCCCACGCGGTCCCCCTGGCCATCGTTGCGGGCGTCCTGGGTCAGGCGGGCGACCTCGCCGAGTCATTGCTCAAACGGTCGACCGGCATCAAGGATTCCGGCGACATCGTCCCCGGTCACGGGGGGGTCCTCGACCGCGTGGACGCCCTGCTCATGACCAGCGCCGTGGTATTCTTGTACACGCAGTGGATAGGCCTGAGCTGACTTGTCAACGTCAGGCTTCGACCCGAAGGAACCGCCCATGAACGATCGCCAGATGTCCTCCGCTCCTCCTGCCTCGTTGCGCGCGGGATCGGCCGCCAAGGAGTACGATTTCTACAAGGTCGTCCAGGACTATCTCGATCGCGCCGCGCGGATCGCCAAGATCGAACCGTACGTGCAGACGATCCTCAGCCAGCCGAAGAACGAGCTGATCGTCAACTTTCCCGTCCGGCTCGACAGCGGCGAGGTGCGCCTCTTCAAGGGCTACCGCGTCCAGCACAACAACCTGATCGGGCCGTTCAAGGGCGGAATGCGCTACCACCCGCAGGTCGCCCTCGACGACGTGAAGGCTCTCGCGGCGATGATGACCTGGAAGTCGGCCCTCTTGCGTCTGCCCTTCGGTGGCGGCAAGGGCGGCATCAAGTTCGATCCGCACTCGGTTTCGAAGCACGAGCTCCAGAAGATCACACGGCGCTTCACTCACGCCCTCGGCGAGAACATCGGCCCCGAGTACGACATCCCCGCGCCCGACGTGGGCACCAACAGCCAGACGATGGCCTGGATGATGGACACGTACTCGAACATGGTCGGCTCCAACCAGAAGCAGATGGTCAAAGGGGTCGTCACGGGCAAGCCGGTCGCGAGCGGCGGGACGCTGGGCCGTCAGAAGGCCACGGGGCAGGGGCTCGTCTTCTGCATCCTCGAGTGGGCGGAAGAGCGGAGCTTCAACCTCGAGGGCGCGACGATGCTCGTCCAGGGGTTCGGCAACGTCGGCTCGAACACCGCGGTCATCCTGTCGAAGCTCGGCGTGTCGATGGTCGCCGTGGGCGATCACACCGGCTACCTCTACAACCCCGAGGGGCTCAACGCCCACAAGCTCCAGGACTACGTCGAGCTCCACGGCAGCATCGCCGGCTACCCGGGCGGCAAGCCCATCACGCGCGAAGAGTTCTTCTCGACGAAGGCCGACATCTTCGCCCCCTGCGCGCTCGAGAATCAGATCGGCGAGGCGGAGGCAAAGTCCCTCGACGTGAAGCTCATCGCCGAGGGGGCCAACGGCCCGTGCAATCCGACGGGTGAGCGCCTGGCGCTCGAGAAGGGCATCGACATCCTGCCCGACGTGCTCGCGAACGCGGGCGGCGTGACCGTGAGCTACTACGAGTGGGTGCAGAACAAGCGCTCGGAGACGTGGACCGAAGAAGAGGTCGACGCGCGTCTCGAGGTGGCGATGAAGCGCGCGTACCGCGAGGTCAGCGAGCAGGCCCGCCAGAAGAAGTGCGACTTGCGCCTCGCCGCGTACTCGATCGCGCTGCACCGCATCGAGGCGGTCTACAAGGAGCGCGAGATCTTCCCCTGAGCCCGGTCGCCGGACCATCCAAGGCTTGAGCGGCGCGGCGGTCGCGCGTACCGTCTCGCCCCGCATGTCCTACGTTCGCACGCGTCTGGGCCGGTGGTTTTACGAGGAGCGCGGCACGGCCAGGCGCCCGGGAGACCCCGTCATCGTTCTCTGGCATAGCCTCCTCTTCGACGGGGGGATGTGGAAGCACCAGGTCGAACCGCTCTCGGCGCTCGGCCGCGTGGTCGTGTTCGACGGGCCGGGCCACGGCAAGAGCGAAGTGCCGCCGCCCTTCTCGCTCGAGGACAACGCGGACGCGCTGACCGACGCCTTCGCCGAGCTCGGGATCGAGAAGGTCGTCTTCGCGGGCCTCTCGTGGGGCGGGATGCTCGCCATGCGCCTTGCGCTGCAGCATCCACAGCGCGTGCGGGCGCTCGCGCTCCTCGACACGAACGCGGAGGCCGAGGAGCGCCTTCGCCTCGTCAAGTACCGGGCGTTCGTGTCGTTCGGCAGGCGCCTCGGCATCCCGAAGTTGCTCGCCGACGCCCAGCTCGCGCCCATTTACTTCACGGAGGCCACGCGCGCGCGCGACCCTGAGCTCATCGACCGGTGGATCCGCACGGCCAACGGCTATCCACGCGAGGGCCTCGCTCGCGCCTCGCTCGCGGTCGTCGTCCATCGCAAGGACATCCTGCCTCGCCTCGGGTCGATCCGCGCTCCGACGCTCGTCCTCTGCGGTCGCGAGGACCGAGCGACCGAGCCGGCGCACTCCGAGCGCATCGCGGCGGCCATCCCGGGCGCGAAGCTCGTCCTCATCGACGGCGCAGGCCACATCAGCGCGCTCGAGCAGCCGAAAGCGGTCAACGAAGCGCTCGTCCCGTTCGTCGCGTCGCAGGTCGGCTCGTAGGGCGGTCGCAACGACGCAGGTCGTGCTCAGGACGACGCAGCTCGTGCTGTACGTCACGCAGGTGGCGCTCAGTGCGACGCAGCTCGTGCTCGCGCCGACGCGGGTCGTGCTCAGCGGGACGCAACTCGTGCCCTTGGCGGCGACGCGACGAGTGCGCGCGTCGCGCGATCGACTGCTAAGGACGCGAGCACGACTGCTCACGCCCCGAGCACGACTGCTAAGGACGCGAGCACGACTGCTCACGCCCCGAGCACGACTGCTAAGGACGCGAGCACGACTGCTCACGCCCCGAGCACGACTGCTAAGGACGCGAGCACGACTGCTCACGCCCCGAGCACGACTGCTAAAGGCGCGAGCACGACTGCTCACGCCCCGAGCACGACTGCTAAGGGCATGAGCACGACTGCTCACGCCCCGAGCACGACTGCTAAGGGCATGAGCACGACTGCTCACGCCCCGAGCACCTCTGCTCACGTCCTATGGGTGGGCGCTCGTATCGGTCTAGGCGGTTCGTTCGTGCCGGTTCGCGCCCGCGCCCGCGCCCGCGCCCGCGCCCGCGCCCGCGCCCGCGCCCGCGCCCGCGCCCGCGCCCGCGCCCGCGCCCGCGCCCGCGCCCGCGCCCGCGCCCGCGCCCGCTCGAACCACGTCGGGTCGCGGCATGCATCGGGGCGTGCGGCATACAGCGAATGCTCGCTCGGCATTTCCATCGTGGCATCGAGCGGAGAGCGCCTCAACCCCAAGCCGCCGACCGGGAGGTCGGCGGTGCGGCGCGGGCTTCGCCCGCTTGCAGGGTTGACCCGCTCTCCGCTCGATGCCGTCAGGGCGGTGCCTTCGGAGAGAAGAACGACGAAGGCAAGGAGAGTCCCATGTTGCGAATCTACACAACGGTCATCGAGGTGCTCGGGTTGCTGCGGCCGGTCGTCGCGCAGATCGAAACGCGCGACCGCGACCTGGCGCGGCAGCTTCGGCGGGCGGCGGCCAGCGTGGCGCTCAACGTCAGCGAGGGCAGCGGGTCGCGCGGCGGAACACGGCGCGAGCGCTACCACAACGCGCTCGGCTCGGCGCGAGAGACGGGCGCGTGCCTCGATGTCGCCGAGGCGCTCGGCTACCTCGAGCGCGTCGACGCGGTGCTGCGCGATCGACTCGACTTCGTCCGGGCCACACTCGTGAAGAACGTCGTCTGAGTGCAGCGGCGCCCGCGCCACGTCGGCGCGGGCGCCACTCCTCTCACGCCGCGACGCGAACCAGCGTGCCGATCACGCGATCGATCCGGTCGGTGAGCGCGTCGGGCATCGTGTCGACGTACCCGAGCGCTTCGCCGACGCGCAGACACGCGAGCGTCTCTCGCGCCGACCCGAGCGCCGTTCGGTACCGGACCGTGCGAACCCGACCGAACGAACCGCTGCCTTCGGCGACGTTGAGCACCACGCTGCTCGCCGCGCGCCGAAGCTGCCGCGCCAGATCGGCGTCGCGCTTGTCGATCGCCTCGATCGCCCCGCGCATCGAGCGCAACGCTTCGAGCATGTCGTCGTAGATCTTGAGCATCGCCAGTATCTCCTTGTGTGCCCTCGCGTCTCTCGCGAAGGCACCGCCCCGAGGGCATCGAGCTGAGGGGGGGGTCAACCCTGCAAGCGGCCGAAGGCCGCGCCGCACCGCCGACCTCCGGGTCGGCGGCTTGGGGTTGAGGCCCCCCTCAGCTCGGTGCCACGATGGAAATGCCGAGCGAGCCGTAGTTTCGTATCGGGTATCGCTGCATGCCGCGCGCGCCGCTGCATGCTCCTAGGTAACGTGGTTCGCGCCCGCGCCCGCGCCCGCGCCCGCGCCCGCGCCCGCGCCCGCGCCCGCGCCCGCGCCCGCGCCCGCGCCCGCGCCCGCGCCCGCGCCCGCGCCCGCGCCCGCGCCGATACCTCGAAAGCCTCCCACGCGACCTCAACCCGAGGTTCACGCCCTACCCCGCGCCCGCGCCGATACCTCGAAAGCTTCCCACGCGACCTCAACCCGAGGTTCACGCCCGCGCCCGCGCCCGCGCCGATACCTCGAAAGCTTCCCACGCGACCTCAACCCGAGGTTCACGCCCTACCCCGCGCCCGCCCGGAGGCCGTTCGTTCAATAGACGTTCGGCGCGACTTCCGGTCCGCCACGTGCGACCGCTCCGCGCGCCACGTCACCGAGCGCGGCGAGCGCGATCAGCGGCGTCACCATCGCGGCTTGCAGGGCCGCGAATCCCGCCTTGAGCGCCACGAAGGGCACTCGCTCCATCGAGGCGACACCCAGCATCGCGAGCCCCAGGGTGACCGGGAGCGCGAAGATCGGGACCGACAGCGCGCCGAGGCTGACGCTTCGCCGGAATGTCCCCGGGGGGAAGCGAGCGACGAGGGCGGCGACGCCGGGCGACAGCATCGACGCGTCGACGGGTCCGACCCTGCCGGCCTTCAGGTCCCGCCGGATCTGGAGCACCATGCCCAGGCACGTCCCGAACGTCACGCCGAACGCGGTCCCCGCGATGTCCGCGACCACCCCGGGGATGCGCCAGAGCGGCAAGATCGGGTAGGTGTGCGTGAGGCCCCAGCCGAGCCCTCCGTTGATGACCGCGTTGACGAGCGCGGAGCCGATGCAGCACGTGACGATCAGGTACCGCCGATCGCGGGGCGACATCACATCGACCCTCCCCACGCGATGCCGTAGATCGGCTTGCTCCCGCCCGGGCTCACGCTCGTCCCGAGGACGCCGGCCGTCGGAAGGCCCGGCGGAAGCCACCCGAGCTTGGGGACCGAGTCGCGCGTGAGGTACCACGCGAGCGCGCCCCCGAGGACGCTCCCGCCCATCGTCGCCGACAGCCACCCGCGCGCATCCGGCTTCGTGAGGTTCTTGAAGATGAGGGGGCTGGCGGCCGCCGCGCCGAGCAGCGCTCCGCCGCCGACGCCCACGTCGATGAGGAGCACGCGCGAGGGCGACGTCGTCACCCTCGTGGCGAGTGCGCCCGCCGCGAGGAGACCGGCCGCCGTCCCGTAACCCATCCCGCGGTAGGGGGTCGCCTCGGCGGGCGTCTTGCCCTGGTAGAGGAGCTGGGTCGCTCCGCCGAGGAGCAGGCCGAGCGCGCCGCCCGAGTGCGCGAGCATCGCGTCGCCGTCGTCCATCGGTCCGCGCGTGAGCGCCAGCGTCGCCAGGCTGACGCCGATGAGCCCTCCGCCGACGCCCCACGTGTACCGGTCGTCGAACGGCTCCAAATCGTTGCCCGCGGCGAGCAGGAACGCCGACGTCGCCCCCCACCAGGCGCCCGCCGAAAGAAACCATGCGTCGCCGGTCGTGATGTCCCACTCGTCGGTGACGAGCAGGGCCGCGCCGATGCCCATGCCGGTGCCCAGGGCGAGCAGGGGATAGAGCACGCGGGGATCGTCGGAGCCGCTGGATCGCTGCAGGCTGAAGGCGGTGAAGCCGCCGAAGAGCGCCGAGTTGACCGCGAGGACGGCGCGCCCCTGCGACCGCGTCGGGTGCATGATCCCCTGCGCCGAGCCGCGCGCCGCCTCCTCGCGCTCCTGCTCGACGGCCGCCTGGGCAGCAGCGCCCGGCGAGAGCAAGTCTCGCAGCATCACGAGGCCCCGCACGCCGACCGAGTCCGCCGGGACCGTCTCGACGCGCACGCGGAGCTCGCGGCCGTCGGGCGGCACGGCGACGATTCGTACGACGTAGTCGCCGCCGCCCGACGCCTCGATGCGCGGGCTGATGACCCACGTTCCGCCTTCGGGAGTGCCGCTGGCGGCCGATCCGGCCGCTCGCTCGAGGAGGTCCTGGTCGCGCGTGTGGCCCGGCGCCGGACCAGCGTCGGCGACGTACAGGTCGAAGCCGAGGTCCTGCACCGCGTCGCGCAGGGTCGCGTCGAGCTCCATCGCGCGCGCGAACGCGTCCTTGTCGGCGCCCGGCTGCGGCTTGTGCAGCGGCCCGGCGCTCGGCGAGTCGCCCGTGGGGGTCAGCGTCGGCCAGATGACGACGGGGGGCTTCGCTTCCGCGCGCGCGCTAGGGCTCGCGGCCAGCGCCGCGAGCGCGAGGGTCAACGAGGCAATGCGGCGCATCGTACGGCGCGCTCAAAACATCACGACGCCCATGACCCAGAGGTCCACGATCGTCGTGTCATCGATCGAGAAGCGGTGGCCCGGCAGGTCGATGAGGTCGTGGTGGTCGGGGTTCGGGGTGCCGAGCACCCCGTTCGCGCCCGTGCACGGCCCCGCCATGGTGCGGTCCGTGTTGTTGGGCGTGCAGGTGTCGGCGGCGGTCACGAGGTGCGGCTGCGCGTACGTGAACGCGCTGCCGGCCGTGAACTTGATGTACTGGCCGGCCTGCCACGTCGCCGACGCCGACAGCGTGAAGCTGCCGTACGCCTGCTCTTCGGTGATCCCCGTGAAGTAGACCGATTCGGTTCCTGTCTTGGCGACGCTCGAGATCCCGGGGCCGCCCATGTAGGCCGCCGGGTTCGGGATGCGCAGCGACGCGGCGGTCGTCGACCCCAGCGCGTCGAACAGCTCGGAGTAGTCGCGGCCCGGCGACTGGTAGGTCCCCTTGAATCGGAAGTCCGCGCTGAGACGCTGGTACTGCTCGCGGTGCTCGTACGGGACCACTTCGAGGCCGAGCATGAACGACCCGAGGAGCGGCGGCATCCGCTCGAGGTCGTTCGGAGCGTTGTAGGCGCCGAAGTCGCCGCGGGCCTGCGGGAACTGCGCCTGCACCGAGAAGCCCGTGTACGGCTCGACGTACCCGAAGCGGCGCGACCAGACCGTGCGCCCGATGATCGTATCGAAGGCAGGGCTGATCCCCGGCTGCCGGTTCTTGGCCGGGTTCGTGTAGTCCGACGGGTCGGGGCACTCGACCGTCCCGGCCGGCGGGTTCGCGTTGCAAGCGTGGAGCGGCGCCCCGACCGCCAGGCGGCCCTCGATGCCGATGACCCACGTCGGCTTCGTCGCGTCGCGCTGCTGGTTGTAGATCGCCCAGTCGATGCCGGCGGAGATGTAGTCGACGCCGCTGCGCGTCGGGCTCGTGAACGGCACCGTGAAGAGCTGGCCGCCGAGAGGATCGGCGAGGAGCCCCGCCGCCACGGCCGCCGCCGAGCCGTCCAGATCGCCGAGCGACTGCGACCAGCTGAGGATGAGCGGAACGCGAAGGATGAGGGCGAGGTCCTTGTAGAGGCCCACGTCGGCCCCGACGAGCAGCGTCGAGCGCGACGACGAGTAGCTCGCGATGTTCTCGGTGGCTGGGATGAACCCTCCGTCGGCCAGCCCGATCTGGTTGAGCTGCGTCTCGCGCCGGACCTTCGCGTGCTTCCACGACTGGGTGAACCCCAGGACGAGGTTCAGATCGAAGGGATCGTCGTCGTCGAACGCGTCGACGACGGAGGTGACCTCCGCCGTCTCACTCATCAGGTGAGGCTCGCGCGCACCCACGGGTTCATCGGCCACGGCCGGACCCGCGGCGCACAGCAACAGGAGCGCTCCCGCGATGCTCAGCTCGAGCCGAATCATGCGCCTTTGAGCGACGCTAACGGGACGGCGTCAAGCATGTCAACTGCAGTCAAGGCGGGGAGGACGCGGCGGGCCGGGGGGCCCAGGCGGCGCTCGCGCCTTCCAGTCGGGACGACATTTCGCCCCTGGGAGCCGATGGGGGCAGAGTGTCGACACGGAGGGAGGCCACGGCACACGCCGCCCGCGCGAGGAGACGCGTCTGCATTTGCTCCTTTGCCGTGCGGCCATCGGCGGCCGCCGACCCTGCGAGGAGGGCCGCCGCCAGCTCCCCGGAGCGCCCCGAAAGCGCGGCGCATCGGTCCACCGTGGCGCGGGCCGCCGCCGTCGGAGTCCGCCCGGCGGCCGCCGTCAGGGTGACCTCGCCGTCCGCCACCCGCAGCCACCCATCGTCGTCGAGGCCTGCGCCCGCGCCCGCGCCTGCGCCCGCGCCTGCCCCGCGCCCGCGCCTGCGCCCGCGCCCGCGCCCGCGTCCGCGTCCGCGCCCGCGCCCGCGCCCGCGCCCGCGCTCGGACGAAGCGCGGAGGCGTGGACGCCGTCGTCGAGCCACAGGAACGCGACCCCGCTGCCGACCGCGACGACCGCGTCCTTCGCGCGCACGATGACGGCAAGCTTCGCGGCCATGTACCGAACGACCCCCAGGGGCGTTACGACCCACTCCTCGGCGCCGGGAGTCTCGCCCGCGCCGATGGCGCTGTCGAAATGCCCGCTGCCGAGCCACGACTCCTCCCGGTGAGCGACGCAGGCCTGCACGCGCGCGGGCCCGACGAACGTGGTCTCGCGGGTCGTTCGTGGGTCCTTTGCGACCAGGCGGGCGTCGTTCGCGAGGGATAGCCACACCCCGGTCGGAATCTCGCCCTCTAGCGCAAGAGCCGCGCCCGCGTCTCCCGCGGCCTCCTCGTGCACGGAGCCGTCGACCGCGATCGCCCGGCACGGAATCTGGAGCGCCGCGCTGCGGGCCGCCTCCCAGCGTGCCATCCGGGCGCTCGGGTCCTCCGCCACGGCGCTCGGCGACGCGCTCGTCACGGCACCCGGTCCGCTCGCGGCGGGCGCCGCGTCCTGCTCGCTGGCCTTCGGCGCTTGGCACGCGAGGGCGCCCGCGAGGGCTGCGAAAGAGACGAGGCGCCGGCTGCGGCTCACCTCGAGAGGCTCGGTGGGGGCAGCGAATCGGTGTCGGAGTCGATCTCGGGGAAGATCTCGGCGGTCATGTCTTCGGCCGCCAACTCGCGCTTGGCGTTGTGGAGCGCGCTCGACGTCTGGTCGAGTCGATCCGCCAGGACGCCGAGGAACTGCCAGAGCATCTTGACCGCGACCTCGTGCTCCTTGCGGAGGATCTCGAAGAAGTCCTGCCGCCGGATCGCGATGAGCTCCGCGGCACCCACCGCGTGGACGCTCGCGGAGCGGGGCACGCTGCGGATGAGGGCCATCTCGCCGACGTGCTCTCCCGGCCCCAGGTCGAGGAGGGTCTGCTCGCCGCGCGACACGCGGACCTTGCCCTCGAGCACGATGAAGAGCTCGTCGCCCTTGTCGCCCTCGCGGATGACCAGATCGCCGTCCTTGTACTCGCGGACCTCGACGGCCTGCATCACCCGGAGCAGCTCGCGCTCGGTGAGGCGCGAGAAGAGGGGCATGTTCGCGAGCACGTCGCGCTTGAGCGCGAGCCGCTTCGCGCGCTCCGCGTCGACCGCGCCCTCCTCGCCGACCCGCACGACGACGGTCGTGATGTTGTCCTTGCCGCCCCGCGTCGTTCGCGAGCTCGACGAGCGCCTTGACGCTCGCGTCGCCGTCGAGAGCGAGCGACGCGCCCGAGCTCCTCGGGGGTCTCGAGGTAGCCGTGCAGCCCGTCGCTCGCGAGGATGAGCGTGTCCCCCGCGATGAGCTCGATGACGAGCGTGTCGACCTCGACCCGCTCGTAGACGCCGACGGCGCGCGTGATCGCGTTCTTCTGCTGGACCTTCTCGATCTGCTCGCGGCTCAGCTTCCCGCGCTTGATGAGCTCATTGAAGACCGTGTGGTCCTCGGTGACCTGCTGGATGTGGCCGTCGCGCGCGAGGTAGATGCGGCTGTCGCCCACGTGCGCGATGAAGCCCTGGTGGCCCACGATGACGACGGCGCTGAGCGTCGTGCCCATCCCGCGCTTGTTCGGCGTCGTTGCTCGACTCCTCGTGGATCTTCGAGCAGGCGCGCTGCACCGCGTGCTCGACGAGCGCCACGATGTCTTTCGTGGTGACCTTGCTCGCGCCGGAGGCGCCCGACTCGTAGTCGTCGAGCAGCTCTTTCTCGCGCTTGACCTCTTCGTGAACGGTCCGTACGGCGATCGCGCTGGCCACCTCGCCCGCCGCGTGGCCGCCCATCCCGTCGGCGACGATGAAGAGGCCCAGCTTCTTGTCGACGAGGAAGTTGTCCTCGTTGTGGTCACGGACCTTGCCGACGTCGGTGGCGGCATAGAAACGGATGGAGTCGCTCAGCCTCATTTGCGCTCTGGCCCATGATGCCACGTGCCGCAACAGGTTCCTAGGCGTCGTCTTCGCTGCCGCCGCCGCCATCGGGCGCTCTACGTTCGGCGCCGGCGCCTGCACCTGCGCCTGCGCTCCGGCTTGCCTCGCTTGCCTCGCTTGCCTCGCTTGGCCCGGATCGGAGGCCGAGGGCCCTCGCTTTCTTGTACAGGTGGCTGCGCTCCAGATCGAGGGCGCGGGCCGCCTTGGACATCTGTCCCCCGTGGTGGGCGATTGCCTCCTGAAGGATCACTCGCTCGGCCTCCTCGACGAGGACGCGCATCGGGACGCCGGGGCGGTAGATGCCGGTGGCCTTCGCGGCGGCCGACGGGAGGCAATTGCGCACGTCGTCGCCGCCGACGTGGGTGTCGGGCGTCAGGATGACGAGGCGCTCGATCACGTTGCGGAGCTCGCGCACGTTGCCCGGCCACGAGTAGCCGGCGAGCGCGTCGATGGCGTCGTCTTCGAGGACGACGTCGCGCCGGTCGTTCGCCGTGGCGACGAGTCGCAGGAAATGGCGGGCGAGCATCGGCACGTCTTCCCGGTGCGCGCGCAGGGGTGGGATCGTCAGGGGCAGGACGTTGAGCCGATCGTAGAGGTCTGCCCGGAACGCGCCGCTCTCGCACGCCGCGACCGAGATCGCGGTTGGTCGCGGCGACGACGCGCACGTCGACCTTGAGGGTCTCGTTGCCGCCGACGCGCTCGATCTCGCGCTCCTGCAGGACCCGCAGCAGCTTTGCCTGCATGGGCAGCGGCATGTCGCCGACCTCGTCGAGAAACAGCGTGCCGCCCGCTCGCGCGCTCGAACTTGCCGCGGCGCTGCTTGGTCGCGCCGGTGAACGCGCCCGCCTCGTGGCCGAAGAGCTCGGACTCGATCAGCTCGCTCGGCAACGCCGCGCAGTTGAGCTTCTCGAGCGGGCCCTTCGCCCGCGGACTCAGCGTGTGGATCGCCCGCGCGACGAGCTCCTTGCCCGTGCCGCGTTCGCCCGTGACCAGCACGCTGGCGGCGCTCTTGGCCGCCCGCCCGATCTGCTCGACGAGGCTGCTTGATCGCGTGGCTCTCCCCGACGAGATCGCCCGCCCTGCCCGCGGCGCGCCGCAGATCGAGCGCCTCGGCCTCGGCGCGCGTCAGGCGCAGGGCCGTGTCGATCGCGATGAGAAGCGCGTCGGTGTTGAGGGGCTTCTCGAGGAAGTTCAGCGCGCCCACGCGAACGGCACGCACGGCCGTGTCGATCGTCGCGTGCCCGCTCATCATGATGACGGGCGTATCGTTCTTGGTGGCGCGCAGGCGCTCGAGAAGCTCGACGCCGTCCCCGTCGGGGAGCATCACGTCGAAGAGGCAGAGGTCGTAGGCTCGCTTCTTCAGCTTCTCTTCGGCGACCTTCACGCCGCCGGCGACGTCGACCGCGTACCCCTCGAGCGAGAGGGCCTTCTGCAGCGTCGTCAGGATGGACGGCTCGTCGTCGACGACGAGAAGGTGCGCGAGCGGCATCTCGCGAGTGTAGCGGCTCGAGCCGCAGCGCGCGCGCCGCCGAGCCGCGTGGGGGGTGGGCACGCGCCGCAAGGCCCGCCGAGCCCGCAAAGGGTCGCCGACGGGGGCGGCGGGGCGCTTGCTGCCCCGGCAGTCCCCTCCCGCTCGGCCCCCCCGCTCGATCAAGTTGCTGCGCCGTGTAGACTCCCAGGTGGATGCTGCGATCGACAGGGATTTTCGGTCTTACAGCGCTTCTCGCCGTACTCGAGGGCTGCGCTGCCCATGGGGGTAAGCCGGCGATGACCGGCCCCGAACGCGTCGCGCCGGCCACGTCGGCCGTCAGCGACGACGCCTTCGCCGCCGCCGTGCACGACCTGCTCGTCAGCGAGCCGGGGACGACCGAGCGCGCCGTGCGCCTCGGGGCGGTCGAGGCGCGGCAGATGGTGCGCGCAGACCAGCGATTCAAGGCCCGGGCGACCGATCGCGGCCTCGCGGCGGTGAGCGGCGGCCTCTATCTGGTGCGCGCGCACGAGGCGCTGCAGAGCACGTTCGGGCCGGCGGGGGGCGATGCCGTCAAGGCGGCCGCGCGCGAGCTCGCGCTGCGCGGCGACGAGGGGCGCGCCCGCGCGCTCTACAACCTGTCCGTGTTGCTTGGCCCGGAGGCCGATCGACCCGAGGCGCAGCGGCACCTCGCCGCGCTCGACGCGTGGATGCGCGACGCGGTCGCGGGTGGCGGCGAAGTCGAGAGCGCCGGCGGCCTCGAGCGGGTCGCGGTGCACCGGTGGCTTCTCGAGCCGAGCGACGCCGCCCTGGCCGACGCGGTCAAGGCCACCAGCGACTGGGTCACGCGAGCGATGGCCCTGCGCGACAAGTTCCGCAAGACGCGCGTGCAGCCCGCGCGCGAAGAGGGGGCCGAGGCGTGGCGAGCGCTCGAGACGGGGCCGATCGTGCTCGCGTCGGTCTATCTACGCGATGCCGACGTGTCCGGCGCGCTGGCCGCGATCGACCGGGCGCAGGCGCGCGAGCTCCTGGAATCGGAGCGACCGCAGTTCGCCGCCGCTCTCGAGGCGGCCGCCCAGGAGCCGGGGGCCGCGCGCTGCATCGACTTGCTCGCCCAGCTTCGGCCGCTCGCCGGGCGCGAACCGGAACACGACGGACACGACGATGAAGACTTCGTCGACGACCGCGATCTCTTCGGCGCCGCGGCGTTCTCCGTCGCGAGCGAGTGCTACCGCCTCGATCCGACCGTGCCGCAGGTTGCGCTCACGATCGGAGTCGCGCTCGAGGAGCTCGGCATGGCCGAGGCGACGCCGGCGGTCCTCGTGGACGCCGTGCGCAGCCACCCCGACGCGCGCGTGACCAGCGAGGCGCTGGCGCTCAGCCTCGACGCGATGGCGAGCGAGGAAGACGCGGCGGATCCGGACGCGGCGCGGCGCACGTTCAAAGCTGCCCAGCCGCTGCTCGCGGCGGCGTCCGACAAGGCGCTCGCCGGCAAGGTCCACCCGAGCGCCGCGCGTCTTCGCGCCGCGATGGGCGAGATCGACCTGCGCGAGGGGCGGATCGACGAGGCCCGCGCGCTGCTGAAGCAATCGGCTGACGAGGAGAAATCCGGAGGCGTCCTGCTCTCGCTCGCCCGCATCGAGTGGCGCGACGGGCAGACGCAGCCCGCGCTCAGCCACTTGACCGACGCGCTCACCGCGCAGGACGTGTCGCACGACCCCGCGCTTCGCGGCGAGGTCCTGCTCTTGATGAGCGACGTCGCGCGCGACAAGGGAGACGTGGCCGCCGCGCGCACGCCCTTGACCGAGGCGCTCAAGGAGCTCGTGCAGTCGCGGGGAGCGCAAGGGGGCGACGCCCGTGCTCGGGTCGAGCGCGTCCTCTCGCGGGTCCTCGATCGCTTCGGCGCCGCGCAGCCGGCGCAGCGAGCGCTCGAGAGGGCGTACGCGGCCGCGCCGGGAGACCGGCATCAGGCCACGCAGACCATCGAGCTGCTCATCGGGCGGGCGTTCGTGCGCGGCGATCTCCCCGCGGCGCGCGACGGGCTCGAGCGGGCGCTCGGGACGGATCTCGACGCGGACGACCTCGTCTACTTCGCCTTGTGGGTCCGGCTGCTCGAGCGGCAGAAGGGCGCCCCTACCGACGGCACGCCCGACCGCGTCTTCGGCTCGATCGCAGACGACGGCGGCCAGAACAAGCAAGCAAACAAGGGCTCGTGGGTGGCCACGCTCGCGCGCTTCGGCGAAGGCCGTATCAAGGGCGACGAGCTCGTGGCGCGCGCCGCGACGCCGATCCAGAAGTACGAGGCGCTGTTTTACTCGGCCATGGATCGTCGCGCGTCCGGCGATACCAAGGGGGGCGACGATCTGCTGCGCCAGGTCGTCGCGGGAACGGGCCTCGAGCTCTGCGGAAGTGAGCCTCGCGCGCGATCTGCTCGATCCGACCCGCACGCTGGTCGGGGGGCCGCTCCCGCCGGACGTCTCGATTCCGTGATTGCGAAGAATCCGATCCGGACCGCGATCGACTGGGGAGAGCTCGCCCCGCTCCGCCTGCGCGCGCGGCAGGTCGCCGAAGGCGTGTACGCAGGCGTGCACCGCAGCGCGCTGCGCGGGGCCGGGGTCGAGTTCGGCGGTTATCGCGAGTACGTCCCGGGAGACGACCTGCGCTGGCTCGATCGCCGCTCGCTGCTCCGCCACGACCGCCTCGTCGTCCGGCAGTTCGAGACGGAGACCGATCGGACGCTCTCGCTTCTCGTCGATGCGTCGGCCTCGATGGGCTATCGCGGGTCTCGGGCCCCGGCGGCGAAGATCGCCTTCGCGTCCCTCCTCGCGGCGGCGCTCGCGCGCGTCGCGCTGGCCGGGGGCGAACCGGTGGCGGTGTCGTTCGTCGCCGGCGGGCCGTTGGCGTTGCCGGTGGCTCGCGCGAGCGGTCGCGATCAGTTCGAGCGGATCGTCCTGGCACTCGAGCAGGTCGAGACCGGAGGCGACGCGCGCGCAGACGGAGCGATGGTCGAGAGGGCCGTCCATTCGCTCGTGAGGTCGACGCGGCGCGGTGCCATCGTGGTCGTCCTCAGCGATCTCCTCGATTTGCCCGAGAACGCGGCCGACCGCATCTCCGAGATCGCGCCGAGTGGTCGCGTACTCGTCGTGGTGCAGACGCTCGATCCCGCCGAGGTCGACTTTCCCTTCACGGGGACCGTTCGGCTCCGCTCCCTCGAGGGCGGGGCGGTCGTCGAGACGGACGCCGCGACGGCGCGTACGAGGTACCTCGAAGCCCTCGAGGCGCTCACGGCCCGATGGCGAGATGCGGTCGTGGGACGCGGCGGTCGCTTCGTGCGCGCAACGAGCGCCGACGCGCCGATCCAGGTCGTCCGCGAGATCGTCAGGGCCGTCCGCTGAAATCAACCGTCGGTCAGACGGAAGGGGCGCGGGGTCGGATCCGTGTCCCGAGGAGGACGAGCAGGGCGCCGATGGCGATTCCGCCGAGCATGGGCCAGATGACGGCGCTGGGCGAGAGATGGCGCGGCGTGGGCGCGGGCGCGGGCGTGGGCGCGGGCGTGAGCGTGGGCGTGAGCGTGGGCGTGAGCGCGGGCGTGGGCGTGAGCGCGGGCGCGGGCGCGGGCGCGGGCGCGGGCGTGGGCGTGGGCGTGGGCGTGGGCTCGGGCTCGGTTCCGGGCTCGGCGGCGGAAGGGGGCTCGGACGCCGCGATTTCGTTCGTGGGAGCCGCGGTCTCGGGGACGCTCGTTGCGGGGGCGACGCCCGCTTCGACAGGCACCGGCGGCGCCTGGGCGGGCGCGCCCGCATCGACCGTCAGGGGCGGCGCCGCGGCGAGCGGCGGCGAAAAGGTGTAGTCGGGCATCACGGACGTCGGGGCGGTGGTCGCCTGGGCGCCATTGGTGAAGTAGGCCGCGGCCAGCCCCGCCGTGGGCACCGCAGTCATTGCGGCGCCGTTCGAGAAGTAGTCCGACACGCCACGTGCCACTTGAGCCTGCACCTCGGGCGTCGCGTACCCGGCCCCCGGCAGTCCGTAGAGCAACGAGAGGTAAAGATAGTAGTACGCCTGCGCCTGTTGCTCCGCGCCCGCGTAGCCCGCGCCCGCGTTCGCGCCCGCGCCCGCGCTCGCGCCCGCGTTCGCGCCCGCGCCCGCGCTCGCGCCCGCGCCCGCGCCCGCGCCCGCGCCCGCGCCCGCGCCGCCCACTCCGACGCCCATGGCCGCGCCCGCAGGCGCAGGCGCCGGTGCAGGCGCGCCTCCGTACTGCGCTCTGGCGCTCACCGGCACCAGCGCCAAGACGACGACCGCCAACCAGAGCGCACGCCTCATCCCGACGATCCTGGTGCCGCCCCGCCCGCCCGCAAGGGGCCGCCGTGCTTCGGATTGCGGATCTACAGCCCTGGAGCTCGGAGGCCGATCGCGCTACCGCTTCGGCGTGGCGTTCCTGACAACGCTTGGGCTCGCCGTCGCCCTCCTGGTGGTTGCGCCCTATCTCGCGCACCGCCTGCGGAGGCTGAAGGCCCAGGATCTCCCGTTTCCTCCGGCCCACCTCGTCGTCCCCTCTCCCGAGAAGGCTCGCCGGCGCTCGCGGCTCGAGGACCGGGCGCTCCTCGCGACGCGCTCCCTCGCCGTGATCGGGCTGGCGGTGCTCGGCGCGACGCCCTTCGTTCGTTGCTCGAGACTGGCGCTTCAGCGCTCGGGTGGGGCCTCGGTCGCGATTGCGCTCGTGGTGGACGATTCGATGAGCATGCGAGCGATGGCCGGCGACGAGTCGCGCTTCGATCGAGTCCGTCGTGGCGCCCGCGAGCTCCTGGCCTCCATGCGCGAGGGGGACGCCGTCGCCGTCGTCCTTGCGGGAGCTCCGGCGCGCGTAGGGCTCGCGCCAACGACCGACCTCGGCGCCGCGCGCGATGCGATCGCGGCGCTTGCCCCCGCCGACCGGAGCACCGATCTGGACGGCGCCGTGACCCTGGCGCGGGGCCTCATCGGCTCGCTGCCACAGCTCGATCGGCGGGTCGTCGTTCTCAGCGATCTCGCGGATGGGCACCCCGACGGACCCCCGCTCGCCGGTTCGAACGATCTCCCGCTCTGGGTCGCCCTCCCCGAGCTCGCGCACGACGGGACCGACTGCGCCGTGATGCGGGCCGACCGTCAGGGTGTACGCGTACGGGTCGCCGTGGCTTGCGGGCCTGGAAAGAGCGCGGCCGGTCGCGAAGTGACCGTGGAGGACGCGGACGGCAACGTTCTTGGCCACGCCGTCGTCGACCAGTCCGCGGGCGCCGAGGTCACGGTGCTCCTGCCGTCGACCGACGCGAAGCCCGCGCGCGCACGCCTGCGCGGGACCGATGCCGTCGCCGCCGACGACGTGGCGCCCGTCGTCCCGGAGGCGAGTCGAGGGGCCATCGCGGTCGTGGCCGACGCCACGACCGAGGCCGTGGCGACCGGCGGCGCTCCCATCGTGGAGCAGGCGCTGTCCTCGCTGAAGCTCGACACCGATGTGCGCCCGCTCCCCGCAATGCCCGATCGCGTGGAAGATCTCGACGGGGCGCTCGGCATCGTCCTCGACGACCCGGCCGGGCTCACCCCCGAGCAGCGCCACGCGCTCGCCGCGTTCCTGGATCGGCGGTGGGGTCGCGCTCCTGGCGCTCGGACCCCGCGCCTCTGCCGCTCCACTGGGGGCGACGCTCGAGCCCATCCTCGCGCATCCGATCGCGTGGAGCGAGACGACGCAGCCGGGGGCCAGCGCGGCGAGCGCGACCGGCTCGCTCGCCGAATCGGCCCAGAGCCTCACCCAGCTCGGCGGCCCCGCGGCGCGCGACGCTTGCCCCGGAAGACTCGGGAGCCTTCGAGGCGATGGCGAAGTGGGTCGACGGACCGCTTCTCGTCGGCCGCCGCCCGGTGGGTCGTGGCGAGGCGTGGGTCGTGACGTTGCCATTTTCCGTCGACGCGAGTGACCTGACGCTGCGCCCGGCGTTTCTCGCGCTGCTCGCCGCATGGGCCGAGCAAGCCCGCGGCCATGCGGTCCCCGCGCGGAGCGACGTCGGCACCACGTGGAAATTCCTCGGGGCGCACGACGTCGCGGCGAACGGGCCGGGGGGCGAGGTGGTCCCCGATCGCGACGACGGCGTCGTCTCCCTGACACCGGCGCTCCTCGGCAGCTACCTCGTGAAGGTCGACGGGCGGACCGAGACGCGCGTCGCGGCTCCTGACGAGCGCGAGCTCGACCTGCGCCCGCGTCCAGCGACGTCCAGCGCGCCGGGCGCGTCGGTCGGCGAACGGCGGGCCTCGGTCGACGCGAGTGGAGAGGTCGCGCTCGCGCTCCTTGCGCTCGTGGCCCTCGAGATGGGTCTGCGCCTGTGGACCCGCAGACCCCTTGCCACGTGACGCACCGATGATGCTTGATGTCAGGCGCATGACAATCGCAACTCGAGCGGTGGTGGCACTCCTGCTTGGGGCGCTCCTGGTCGCCTGTCACGGGGCCGGCCCCTACGGTCACTCGCCGCGGTACGTCGAGCTCGACGACGAGACCGCCGCGACGGCAGGCGCGCGCGAGTACGATCCGGTCATGGTGCAGCGTCAGCCCGACGCGTGGCGCTCCGGCACGACGACCCTGTTCGGCGTCGTGCTCAGTCGCACCCCCGGGCCCAGCGGGCAGGCGATGCTCAAGCTCGGAGTGCGCCGGCTCGAGCTGCGCAACCTCTGCGACAACGCCGACGACGACGATTCGTGCCGGGTCACGGTGAGCGACAAGGACTTCGGCATCGTATGGGCGCTCGTCTCGCTCCACGGCGAGGACAACGTCGGGCCCCACGCCGTGGGCATGCGGTCGCTCGTGCGCGTCGTCGGCACGATCGGTCAGGACGTTTCGCCCGCCGACGGCTCCCCCGTCCTGCGGGCCGCGTGGTACAGGCACTGGCCGGCGATGTTCTACGTGACCCGAGCGAGCGCGCGCGACATGCGCCAGTGAGGGCGGCCGCCGCGATGCTCACGCGCGCCCCCGACGGAACGCTGCGCCTTCCCGCGCTGGCGACGGCGCACTCGCACGCGTTTCAGCGCGCGCTGCGCGGGCAGGGGCAGCGGCCGATCGCCCCAGACGTCGACGACTTCTGGACGTGGCGAGGCGCGATGTACGAGCTGGCCTCTTCGCTCACGCCGGAGTCGATCCACGCGATCAGCCTCGTTGCGTTCCGCGAGCTCGCGCGCGCGGGTGTCCGCACGGTGGGCGAATTTCATTACGTGCATCACCAGCCCGACGGCACCCCGTACGACGATCGCACGGTCCTCGCGGACGCGGTCGTCCTCGCCGCCAAGCAGGCCGGCCTGCGCATCGCGCTCCTGCGCGTCGCGTACCACCGCGCCGGTCCCGGCCTGGAGGCCGAGGCGGGGCAGCGGCGGTTCTGCGACCCCCGGGTCGACGATGTCCTGCGCGACGTCGACACGCTCAGGGCGCGCTACGCCGGCGATCCGGACGTGGTCGTGGGCGTCGCGCCCCACTCGGTTCGGGCGGTGCCGCCTTCGTGGCTCGCCCCGCTGAGCGAGTACGCGGCGGCTCACCAGATGCCGCTGCACATGCACGTCGCCGAGCAGCCGCGCGAGGTGGCCGAGTGCCTCGCCGAGACCGGACGACGCCCGGTGGAGCTCCTGGCGGACAGCGGCGTCTTGTCCGAGAGGTTCGTGGCCGTCCATGCGACGAACGTCGAGGCGCACGAGGCCGAGCTCCTCGGGCAAGCGCGAGCGTTCGCGTGCCTGTGCCCGACGACGGAGCGCGACCTGGGCGACGGCCTGCCCGACGTGGGCCGTCTCGTGAGCGCCGGGGCTCGACTCTGCACGGGGGTCGACAGTCATGTGCTGGTCGACCCCATCGAAGACCTCCGCGCCCTCGAGACCCACGAGCGGCTCCGCACGCGCTCTCGTGTGACGCGCGCGTGGCGAGGCTCGGCGCCCGCGGGCGACCGCCGCCCGTTGGGGAAGCGGCGGGCGCCCGGCGCGTCCGAGCGGTCCGCGGCGTTCGAGGGGTCCGCGGGGGTCGAAGGGGCCGATCCGCCTTCGCCGGCAGAAAAGCTCTGGCGGGCCGGTTCGATCGAGGGCGCCGCAGCTTGTGGCTTCGCCAACGGGGCAGGGGGGCAGATCGTCATCCGGCAGGGCCACCCTTCGCTCGAGCTCGTGCCGCCGCGTTTCGCGCTCGACGCCATCGTTTTCGGTTCGGGATGCGCGATCGTCGACCGTGTGGAGCCCGCTTGAGTGTGGGAGCGGGCCGGGCGATAGTGCACCTTTGCCATGCCGTCTGCCTTCCGACTGACCAGCGGGTTCGAGCCAAAGGGTGACCAGCCCCGTGCCATCGAGCAGCTCGTAGCCGGCCTCGGACGGTCGGAGCGCCATCAGGTCCTGCTGGGCATCACGGGCTCCGGAAAGACGTTCTCCATCGCGAACGTCATCCAGCAGACCGGCCGGCCCACGCTGATTCTGGCGCCGAACAAGACGCTCGCCGCCCAGCTCTACGGGGAGATGCGCGAGCTCTTTCCGGAGAACGCCGTCGAGTACTTCGTCAGCTACTACGACTACTACCAGCCCGAGGCGTACATCCCGTCGACCGACACGTTCATCGACAAGGACGCGATCATCAACGACCAGATCGATCGCATGCGCCACTCGGCGACGGTCGCGCTCCTGTCGCGCCGCGACGTCATCATCGTGGCGAGCGTCAGCTGCATCTACGGCATCGGCAGCGCCGAGAGCTACCATGGCCTCGTCATTCAGCTGACGCGCGGCGAAGAGCTTCGTCGCGACACGCTGCTCCGGCAGCTGGTCGACATCCAGTACGAGCGCAACGACATCGACTTCCACCGCGGCAAGCTTCCGCGTGCGCGGCGACGTGGTCGAGATCTTCCCGACCTACGAGCAAGAAACGGCCATCCGCATCGAGTTCTTCGGCGACACGATCGAGTCGATCAAGGAGGTCGATCCGCTCCGCGGCCGCGTGAAGGGAACCCTCGAGCGCTACCGCGATCTACCCCGGCTCGCACTACGTGACGCCGCAGGCCCAGATGCGCCGCGCGATCGAAGGCATTCGCGAGGAGCTCCGTGAACGGCTCGACTTCTACGACAAGGAGGGCCGCTTCCTCGAGAAGCAGCGGCTCGAGCAGCGGACGCTCTACGACCTCGAGATGATGGAGCAGATGGGGTTCTGCTCGGGCATCGAGAACTACTCGCGGCACCTTTCGGGGCGCAAGCCGGGCGAAGCGCCTCCGACGCTGATCGACTACTTCCCGCCTGACTTCCTGCTCGTCATCGACGAGTCCCACCAGACGGTCCCGCAGGTTCAGGCGATGTACCGGGGCGACCGCGCGCGCAAAGAGACGCTGGTCGACTACGGCTTTCGTCTGCCGAGCGCGCTCGACAACCGGCCGCTCAAGTTCGAGGAGTTCGAGGACCACGTGCGCCAGGCGATCTACGTCTCGGCGACCCCCGGCGAGTACGAGCTCAACAAGGTGCAAGGGGTCGTCGTCGAGCAGCTCATCCGGCCGACGGGACTCATGGATCCCGAGGTCGAGGTGCGCCCCGTGTCCGGGCAGGTCGACGACCTGCTCGGCGAGATCAAGATCCGGGTCGAGAAGAACGAGCGCGTGCTCGTGACCACGCTCACCAAGCGCATGGCGGAGGACCTGACGGACTACTACCGCGAGCTCGGCGTCCGCGTGCGGTACCTGCACTCGGACATCGACACGCTCGAGCGAATCGACATCCTTCGCGATTTGCGGCTCGGCGAGTTCGACGTGCTCGTGGGGATCAATCTCTTGCGCGAGGGGCTCGACCTGCCCGAGGTGTCGCTCGTCGCGATCTTCGACGCGGACAAGGAGGGGTTTCTCCGCAGTCCGCGCTCGCTCATCCAGACGATCGGGCGCGCCTCGCGAAACGTGAACGGCCGCGTCATCATGTACGCCGACTCCGTGACGCCCGCGATGAAGAGGGCCATCGAGGAGACCGGACGCCGCCGCGAGGTCCAGCGCGCGTACAACCTCGAGCGCGGGATCATCCCGGACGACGGTGGTCCGCGCGATCATGAACATCAATCCCGCGAGCGGGACGATCGACTATCTGAACGTCCCGAAGGTCGCCAAGGGGGATCGGCCAGCGGCATCGAGCGGCGGCGAGGACGAGATGCAGGAGCGGATCGCCGCGATGCGCCTCGACATGTTCACGGCCGCCGAGAACCTCGATTTCGAGAAGGCAGCGCGGCTTCGCGACGAGCTCAAGAAGTTCCAGGCCGTCGTGGGCGGCGAGCCCGCGGCGCCGGCCGCCGGCGACGGCACGTTCGATCCGTACGCAGCGGGCAAGAAGGGCAAGCGGGGCCGGGGGACCGTCAAGGCCAAGCCCGCGGCCGCTCGCAACGGCCGTCGCTACAAGGCGCGCTAGATCTTGTCGGTTTCGCCGCGCTTGGCGAGCGCGTCGACCACGGCACGTACGTCCTGAGCGCGGCTCCGCGGGACGATGAGGACTGCGTCGTCCGTCTCGACGACGACGAGGTCGCTCACGCCGACCAGCGCCCAGCGCTTCGGCGCCTTGCGTGCGCCGCTCGAGAGATCGCGCACGAGGTTGTCCCTCGACTCGATCGCCACCGTGCCGGCCGGCAGCGAGTTGCCCGCCGCGTCCTTGTCGGACATCTCCCAGGTGACCTGCCAGCTTCCGACGTCGTTCCAGCCGAAGTCGCCCGGGACCACCGCGATGGCTTTCGCCTTCTCCATGATGCCGTGGTCAATCGAGATCGACGGTAAGGTCGGGAACACCTCGCCCAGCACGCGAGCCTCGTCGCCGCGGGCCGCAGCCTCGTCGATCCGGGCGAGCCCCGCGGCTAGCGCGGGCAGGTGCTCGGCGATGGCGGCCTTCATGACGCTCGCGCGGAAGAAGAACATCCCCCCGTTCCAGAGGTAACGCCCGTCGGCCACGAGAGCCTCGGCGCGCTCGCGCGTGGGCTTCTCCACGAACTGCGTGACCTTGCGCACGCCCTCCGCTACGGGAGCGCCGACCTCGATGTAGCCGTACCCCGTCTCGGGACGCGTGGGCACGATGCCGACGGTCGTGATCCACCCTTCGTCGGCGGCGCGGACGGCGGTGGCGAGGGTTTCGAGGAACGCGGCCTCGTCGCCGATGAAGTGGTCCGCGGGGAGCACCGCGACGATCGCGTCCGGGTCGCGGCGGGCGATCGTGGCGCTCGCCCAGCCGATGCAGGGCGCCGTGTTGCGGGCGACCGGCTCGGCGATGACGTGCGACGGCGCGACGCGCGGCAACGCCGCGAGCGTGGCTTCGACGAGGCTCGCGCCCGTCGATATCCAGACGCGGTCGGGCGCGATGAGCGGCTCGATGCGCCTCACGGTCGCCGCGATGAGCGGCTCATCCACCCGGCCGGCCAGCGGCAGGAGCTGCTTGGGGGTGTGCCGGCGCGAGGCGGGCCAGAACCGGGTGCCCGAGCCGCCGGCGAGGATCACGGCATGTACATGAGGCATGCAGGGCTTCGTACCACGGGCCCTCGCGTGGCACGATGAGCTCCCCGTGACCGCCGACATTGCGTTCGACCTGGCGCTGGAGCACGGCCGCTGCGTCGGCGTGCGGATCCCAGCGGCGAGCGCGGAACTCGAGGCCCTGGCCAAGGCAGCCCTCTCGCCGGAGGAGCTCGCCCGCGCGGCCGGTATGCCTCTTCCCCGCCGGCGCACGTGGGTGGGGGGCCGGGCGGCGATGCGCGAAGCTCTCGGTCGCCTCGGCTTGCCGCCGCTGCACGTGCCGAGCGACGACCGCGGCGCGCCGGTCCTACCCGCGGGCCTCGCGGGGTCGGTCACGCACAAAGAGAGCGTGGCCGCGGCGCTCGTCGCGCCTTCGTTGCGCGCTCGAATCGGCGTCGACGTCGAGCTCGACGTGGTCCGATCGCACGACATCGGGTCCCGCGTCCTGACGCCCGGCGAGATCGCCGAGCTCGCGCACCTGGACGCGAGCGATCGCGCGCGGGAGGTCCTGCTCCGGTTCTCCGCCAAAGAGGCGGTCTACAAGGCGCTCGACCCCTTCGTGCGTCGGTACGTCGGCTTCGGTGAAGTCGCCGTTTCGCCGAGCCCCGACGGGACCGCGATCGTGACGGCCGGGTTGCCGGTCGGGGAGGGCCCGTTCCTCATCGAGGTTCGCTGGCGCCGCTTCGACGGCATCGTCTTGACGACGGCGCGCGTGATCCCGTCCGGCCGCTGATTCGCCGGCCCCCCGGCGCAGCTCGAGGCCGGTGTGTCGCCGGTCGGGGATGTGCCGAGTTGTGCCGACGATGCCCGAGCAGTCAGGGGGCGAGCCCTTGTCAGTCCTTGCGGTACATCGTCACGACGCACGCGCCGCCGAGGCCCAGGTTGTGCTGCAGCGCGACCTTCGCGTTCGGCACCTGGCGCTTGTCGGCGTGCCGCGCAGCTGCCACACGAGCTCCGTGCACTGCGCGAGCCCGGTCGCGCCGAGCGGGTGGCCCTTCGACAGCAGGCCGCCCGACGGGTTGGTCACGACCTTGCCGCCGTACGTGTTCTGCTCGTCCCAGATGAACTTCTCGGCCTCGCCTTCGCTGCACAGGCCGAGCCCCTCGTAGGTGAGGATCTCGTTGGCCGTGAAGCAGTCGTGCAGCTCGCACGACCTGCACGTCGTCCGGGCCGAGGCCCGCCTGCTCGTAGACCTTCTTGCGCGGCGTTGACGGTCATGTCGTAGCCGACCATCTTGATCATGCTCTTCTCGAAGCTCGACTTGTAGTCGGTCGTCATCGCCTGCGCGGCGATCCACACGGGGCTCGTGATGGCCGTGCTTCTTGCGCGAAGTCGTCCGAGCAGACGATCGCCGCGGCGGCGCCGCACGTCGGGCGGGCAGCACTGGTAGCGGGTCAGCGGATCGAACACCTCCTCGCTGGCCATGACCTCCTCGACCGACAGGCGCGTGTTGAAGAGCGCGTACGGGTTGTTCGACGGCGTGCTTGCGCGCCTTCTCGCTGACCTTCGCGAAGGTCTCGCGCTTGGCGCCGTACTTCCAGCGGTACTCGCGGCCCGCGCCGCCGAACATCTGCGCGGTCGGCGGCGCCTGCGCGAAGCCCTGCACGTCGAGCATCGTCTGCGCGTGCTTGGCGACGGGGCTCTCGCGGTCGTCGTACTTCGACCCGAGCGCGCCCTTCTCCATCTTCTCGAAGCCCGACGACGAGCACGCACTCGGCGATGCCGCCCTCGACGGCCTGCTTGCCGAGCATCAGCGCGGTCGATCCGGTCGAGCAGTTGTTGTTCACGTTGAAGACGGGGATGCCCGTGAGCCCAACCTCGTAGACCGCGCGCTGCCCGCACGTGCTGTCGCCGTAGACGTAGCCGGCGTACGCCTGCTCGACCGCCTCGTAGGGGATCTTCGCGTCGCTCGAGGGCGGCGTGCGCCGCCTTCGCCGCCATCACGTGGTAGTCCTCGCTCTGTCCGGGCTTGGCGAACTTCGTCATCCCGACACCGATCACGTTCACTCGTCGACCCATCGCATTCACCGTCTTCGCTGTGCGGTCTCAGATCGAGGTCCTTGAGGAAGCCGAGCTTGTGGGCGAGCGCGAACATCGCCGTCGACCCGCAGCTTGCCGTGCTGGTAGAGGTCGCGCGCGCTGCGCCGGGTCCTTGCAGAGTGCCGCGAGGTCCGCGTCGTCGATGCGGAGCGGTCGTCGGCCTTCGGCGTCGGTGCCTTCGCGCACCGCGCCGGCGCCGGTCAGGTCGACCACCCAGCTCGCCGTCGGGTTCTTCACGTTGAACTGGAGCATGGCGCCGACCTCCTTCGCGAGGCCGGGTTCTTGGCCAGTCGATCGCCGAGCGCCTTGAAGATCGCCGTCGCCGACGCGCCGGCCGCGGGCGCACTGGCCTTCGCGGCGGGCGTGGCCTCGATGGTCGCTGCGGCGACGCTCCCGCCACGCTTCTTCATCACGGCCTCGACCGCGTGCTTCGGGTCGATCTTCTGCAGGAAGCTCGAGCTTCTGCGACGCCATCACGTCGCCGCCGATCTTCAGCTTGCCGCCCATGTAGAGCTTCATGGCGTCGGCCTTCCCGCTCGTCATCGCGAGGAAGTCGGCGTCCGTCAGCTCGAGCGTCGTGTCGGCCTTGTCGACGGCGCCCGGTTGCACGCCGCCCTTGCCGTTCTTCACGTCGATCGTCCACGCGCTGTCGGGGCCCGTGAGCTTGAAGACGAAGACCTTGCCGATCTTGGCCACGAGATCCGGATTGCGCGCGACGTGGTCCTCGATGGCCGTGAACACGTCCGCCGAGCCGAACGAGGCGGGGTCGATCGCCGCGGCGGGCGCCGGGGCCGCCGGGGCCGCTGCCGGAGCGCCCGCGCCTCGCTTCTTCGTGATGGCTGCGAGCGCCTCCTTCGGGTCGATCTTCTGCAGGAAGCTGAGCTTCTGCGACGCCATGACGTCGCCGCTGATCTTGAGCTTGCCGCCCATGTAGAGCTTCATCGCGTCGGCCTTGCCGCTCGTCATCGCCATGAAGTCGGCGTCGGTGAGCTCGAGCGTGCAGTCGCCCGTTCCCGCGCCCGGCGTCACGGCTCCGGCGCCGTTCTTGACGTCGATCGTCCACGCGCTGTCGGGGCTCGTCGAGCTTGAAGACGAAGACCTTGCCGATCTTCGACACGAGCTCCGGATGGCGAGCGACATGGTCCTCGATCCCGGCGAAGACGTCCGCGCTCGTGAACTGGTCAGGCGTGAGCGGCGCGTTCGCCGCCGCGGGCGCCGGCTGCGCCGCAGCCTTCTCGGCCTTCTTCGGGATCTCCTTGTAGAGCTCGACCGCCGCGTTCGAGATCGCGACCTCGCCGCGCTCCTTGACCTTCGTCTGGAAGACGACGCGCGTCTCGCTCTCCTGCCACATCTCGGTGACGAGCGTCTCGCCCGGGAAGCACCGAGTTCGGCGAAGCGGACCTTGATGCTCTTGAAGAACCGCGGGTCGCCGCCCGGCGCGAACTTCGAGATGACGTGCCGCGCGGCGAAGCCGAAGGTGCAGAGCCCGTGGAGGATGGGCCGCTCGAAGCCGAAGTTCTTCGCGAACGCCGGGTCGGCGTGCAGCGGGTTCCAGTCGCCCGACAGGCGATAGAGCAGCGCCTGGTTCGGGCTCGTCTTCTCCTCGACGACCGCGTCGGGCGCGCGGCTCGGCGCGACGTTCACGTCGGCGCTCGGCCCGCGATCTCCGCCCCAGCCGCCGGCGCCGCGGACGAACGTGGTCACCTCGTTGTACGCGAGCTCCGTCCCGTTCTCGTCGGTCGTCGTGATCGCGCTGACGACGAGCGCGTTCTTGCCCTTGTCGAAGATGTCCTTGATCTTGATCTTGTGCGTGAGCTTGCCGTGCGTCGGCCAGGGGGCGCGGATCTCGGTGTACTGCTCGCCGTGGAGGACGCGATCGAAGCCGTAGTGAAGGCCGGGCGCCTGCTTGCCTTCCTTGGCGAGTTCGAACACCGCCTTCAGCGCGGGCGCCACCGGGAAGGTGGGCAGCATCTTGAAGCCCTCGCCGCTCATCTCGTAGACGAACGCGAGCTCCTTGGTGTCGAGCGGGTCCCTGGCGGCGCCGACGCCGAGCGCGTAGAGCGCCAGGTCGCGCTCGTCGAACGAGCTCGTGACGGCGGGCATCTCGAAGCCGAGCGCCTCGTCGACGTCGATGTACTCGTTGCCGCCCTTGCCCTTCGCCGTGCCGAGGTTGCCGAGGATCGGCTGCATCGACTCGGTGACGTTCGTCGGGTGGGTCGCCTTGCCGAAGTCGACGATGGCGCTCCACTTGGCCTGCACGCCTTCGGGCGTCATCGGCCGCGAGAGGCGGAAGAGCGCGCCCTGGGTGCGCTCCCAGCGGAGCTTGCCGACGAAGCCGCCGCCCACCTCGAAGAGCGATCCGCTCTCTTCGCACGACTCGTGACAGAGCCACGCGACGAGCGGCGAGACGAACTCCGGCTTGAGCGCGGCGACGAGGTCCGGCGGGAGGACCGTCTCGGTCATGCGGGAGCCCGCGATCGGCGCGATCGTGTTGACGTGGACGCCGCGCTTCTTGCCTTCGATGGCGAGCGTCTGCGCGAAGCCGTGGAGGCCGAGCTTGGCCATCGAGTAGTTCGCCTGGCCGAAGTTGCCGTAGATGCCCGCGGCCGACGCCGTCATGATGATGCGGCCGTACCCTGCGTCGCGCATGTGGTGCCAGGCGGCCTGCGTGACGCGGAAGCTGCCGAGGACGTGGACCCGGTAGATGAGGTCCCAGTCCTCGGTCGGTCATCTTCTGGAAGCTCGCGTCTCGCAGGATGCCGGCGTTGTTGACGACGATGTCGATGCGCTTGAACGTGTCGAGCGCGCACTGAACAATCTTCGCGCCGTCTTCGACCGAGTCGTAGTTGGCGACGGCCTGGCCGCCGGCCGCCTTGATCTCCTCGACGACCTTGTCCGCCGCGGCGGACGACTTGCCGCCCCCGGTGTGTCCGCCGCCCAGGTCGTTGACGACCACCTTGGCGCCGCGGGCCGCGAGGAGGAGCGCGTGCGAGCGGCCCAGGCCGTTGCCGGCTCCCGTGACGATGGCGACGCGGTTATCGAAGCGCAGATCGGACATGGACGAACCTCTGGCGGCGGCACAGCCGTCCGCGTCTTGGGATCTTGGATCTTTAGTGTGCGAAGTATTGGGGGCGACCTCGTCTCGGGTCAAGACGCGCCGAACAAAGCGAGGCGTCTCAACCGGGTCGCTGGGGCCAGGCGCGTGCGGCCCGGACCGCGACCAGGACCATCCACGCCAGAAGGAGGATCAACGCGACCTTCTGGAGCGCGGGCCCCACGGTCGAGCCCTCTGTCTGCGACAGGAAGTGCCAGGCGTAGAGGGCGAAGTCCACGACCGCAAACGCGAGCATCGAGCCGCCGGTCCACGCCGCGATCCTCGGCCGCGGTTCGCCGACGCCGAGCACGAAGACCGTCAGCGCGGCGGCGGCGATCCCAGGCACCCCTGCCGTGAGCACCATCGCGCCGTGAAGGGAGCCAAATCGGTCGCTGGGCATGAGGACCACCGCCAGGGTGCCGACCGCCGAGGTGAGCCCGAGCCAGGGGACGGCGGCGGTGCCGCGCGGGGGCCGGCCGCCGAACACCCTCGGAACGCCGAGCCAGAAGGCCGCGAGGCCCACGAGGAGCACCAACATCGCGGCCATCGCCAGCCTCGAACCGAGGGGATTCGGCGCTCCGTTCAGGGCGACCCGCCACTCCAGGTCGCAGAGGAAGTTCTGCCAGAACCGGTGCCCGCAGGTCGTCGAGTCCCACCACGTGCCGCCCGGATAGAGGGACATGGCCGCGACCTCGAGCGCCGCAAAGCCCGCGACACTACCCAGGATCGCGACGGAGTTGAGACGAGCGGGCAGGGCAAGCATGGGTTTCCCTTCGCGCGGGCGTAGAGGGATATGAAAAAATACATTGAGGCGGTCACGTTCGTTGCCCTGGTCGGTGCGGCGTGCTCGCCGCTGGGCTGTGGCAGTAAGGGCTCGAGCTTCGGCCAGGACGACGGCGGAGGGGGCAATCCGGCGACCGGTTCGACGTCATCGTCGGGTGGTTCCTCGGCGGGAAGTTCTTCGGGTGGCTCGTCGGGGGGTGGCTCTTCGGGTGCCTCATCCGGGGCCTTCACGCAAGCCGACAGCGGGGGCATGGGGACGGGCGTCTGCCAGACGGGAACGTACAGCGGACCCTTCTCCTGCGGGTTCTACCTGGACCCGGACTCCGGAACGACGGCTCCGGTCGACGGCGGCGCGGCCGACGGCGGCCTTCTCCAGATCACGGGGACTCTCTCGTTTTTGCTCACGCAGTCGATCAGCGGCGAGCTGGGTGAAGACGTCGCGAGCGGCACGTTCGCCATCAGTTCGGGCCTCTTCGTGTCGGGTACGGCGATGCTGGGCGGCACCCTCGATTGTTCGACGGGGACCTTCTCGGGCGCACTGACCGGCGGGACGTACAGCGTCTTCTTCGGCCTCCTAACCGGGACGTTCGACGGGCCGCTGATGGCCGAATACAACGGGACGACCTTCTCTTTCGTCAACGGCGTCTGGTCGCTGACCATTCCCGGCGAGGGTTATTGCCAGGGCCAATGGAACGCCGCCTACGCCGGCCCCGCGGACGGCGGCGCCGGCGATCAGTGAGTGGGCGGACGAGACGAGCGCGAGGCGCGCCTGTGCACGCAGCTACGCGCGCCCGTAGTGACGCTTGTAGCGGTTGATGAGCGCGTTGGTCGATCCGTCGTGCGAGGTCACGACGCCCTTGCCCTCGAGCTCCGGCTCGATCTTCTTCGCGAGCTGCTTGCCGAGCTCCACGCCCCACTGATCGAAGCTGAAGATCTCCCAGACGATCCCCTGGACGAAGATCTTGTGCTCGTACATGGCGATCGAGCATCCCGAGCGTCTTCGGCGTCAGCTTCGTGAAGAGGATCGACGTCGTCGGCCGGTTGCCCGGGAACGTCTTGTGCGGCGTGAGCTCGGCCACCCGCGCGGGCGAGAGCTTCTGCGCCTCGAGCTCGGCGCGCGCCTCGTCGGGGGTCTTGCCGCGCATGAGGGCCTCGGTCTGCGCGAAGTAGTTCGCGAGCAGCACCTCGTGGTGATGTCCGAGCGGGTTGTGCGTCTCGAGCGGCGCCAGAAAATCGCACGGGACCAGGCGCGTGCCCTGGTGAAGGAGCTGGTAGAACGCGTGCTGCCCGTTGGTGCCCGGCTCGCCCCAGACGATGGGCCCGGTCGTGTAGTCCTCGATGAAGCGGCCGTCGCGAGTCACGCGCTTGCCGTTGCTCTCCATGTCGCCCTGCTGGAAGTACGCGGCGAAGCGGCTCATGTACTGGTCGTAGGGCAGGATGGCGTGCGTCGAGGCGCCGAAGAAGTTCGAGTACCAGATCGCCGAGCAGCCCCAGGACGACCGGGACGTTCTTCTCGAGGGGCGCCGAACGGAAGTGCTCGTCGATCGCGTGGCCGCCCGCGAGCATCTCCTCGAACGAGTCCATGCCGATGAGCAGTGCGATCGGCAGCCCGATGGCGCTCCAGAGCGAGTAGCGACCGCCGACCCAGTCCCAGAAGCCGAACATGTTCTTCGTGATCGATCCCGAACTTCACGACCTCGGCGGTCGCGGTGGAGACCGCCACGAAGTGCTTGGGGACCGCGGCCTCGCGACCCGAGCTTCTCGACCAGCCACGCGCGGGCGCTCCGGGCGTTCATGAGCGTCTCTTGCGTCGTGAACGTCTTGCTCTCGACGACGAAGAGCGTCTGCTCGGGGTTCACCTCTTTGAGCGCCTCGACGATCTGCGTGCCGTCGACGTTCGAGACGAAATGAGCGCGCATGCCCGGCTGCCAGTACGGCTTGAGGGCAAGGCTGGCCATCGCCGGGCCGAGGTCGCTGCCGCCGATGCCGATGTTGACGATGTCGGTGATGCGCTTCCCGGTGTGCCCCTTCCATGCGCCCGAACGCACGGCCGTGGTGAACTCGCGCATCTTGGCGAGGACGGCGTTCACCTCGGGCATGACGTCCTTGCCGTCGACGACGATCGGGCGGTTCGAACGGTTCCGCAGGGCGACGTGGAGAACCGCCCGGTCTTCGGTGCGATTGATCTTCTCGCCCGCGAACATGCGGTCGCGCCACTCGAAGACCCGCGCTTGCCGCGCCAGATCGAAGAGCAGCTTCATCGTCTCCTCGGTGACGCGGTTCTTCGAATAGTCGACGAGCGCGTCGCCCAGCTCGAGTGAGAAACGCTCGAAGCGCCCCGCGTCCGAGGCGAAGAGGTCGCGGACGCGAACGGCGAGCATCGCGTCGCTGTGGGCGGCGAGCGCGCGCCAGGCAGGGGATTCCGTCAGAACGCTCATGGGGCCTCCGGGTAGGGGCGACGAGGATAGCCCGCGAGTGGAGGTCGCGCCGGGCGCCCGACGCCGGTTTCTCCCCATGAATTCGCCCAGGACGCGGCCCTCGGTCTACAACTCGTTCGACAGACAAGATGAACTGGCCTCGGGCCCTGGCTCTCTTTGCCGTCGCGTTCGCATTCGCGGGACTGCTCGCCGCGGCGGGCCCATGGGCTGCGCCTGCGGGGCCGCCGCTCGTGCAGGTGCTCTCGCTCACGCCGACCGACGTCGAGCCCGGAGATCGGATCGCGATCGCCGGCGAAGGGTTCCCGGCAGGCAAGGAAGCGCGCGTCCGCTTCCAGGGGACGCTCTACAGGCCCGGAGAAAAGCCGCTGCGGGACGCCGAGGTGCTCGTCACCGGGACCGTCACCGGGCCCGAACAGGTCGAGGTCGACTTTCGAGAGGCCGTCCAGGCTCTCTTCTGCGGTGCCGGCGATCGCGCGGTTCATACGACGTTCGAGGGCGACGTCGAAGTGGCCTTCGCAGCAGCGGCGCCCGGGGCGGCCCCTGTCGCTGGAGTGCTCCGGCACGCCGTGCTCGACGTTCGCCCCAGCGCCAGTGCGGTCGATCGCGCGCACGAGGCCGACGGCGAGCGCGTTCTCGAGTTCATGGGCCTTCGTCTGGCGGCTCTCGGCCGAAGGGGCCTCGGGCTGGCCGTCGAGGCTGTCCAGACCGGGTCGCCCGCCGATGCGGCGAGCATCGCGGTCGGCGACGTGATCGCGACCTTCGACGGCGTCCGCGCCGCCGCGGTCGGGGACCTGGTCCCCGCCCCGGGAGAGCGCGAAGCGACCCTGGGCGTTCGAAGCCGTGGGATGCAGACCGAGGCGCCGCGTCGCGTGTCGGTCGATGGCCTGCGCCGCGCGCCCCCGGCCGAGCTCATCGACGCCGCGATCCTCGTCGCGGCCGGGCTCGCCCTGCTCCTGCTCCTTGGCTCGCCAGCCCCGTCTTCGCTCGCGACGGCCCTGCAGCGAGGCGCGTCGCGGCTCCGCGCGATTGCCGGTGCCGCTGCCTTGGCGAGGCGATCGGCCCGGGGCTTGTCGTGGGCAGGACCGTCGCGCGCCATCCTCGGCGCCATCGCCGCCGATACACTCCCGCCAGCCTCGGCGCCGGCGTTCATCGACGCGGCCGTGGCCGCGCTCCTCGCGGTCATGCCGTTCGGCCAATACCTGGTGGCCGCCCGCATGGACGTGGAGCTGCTGTTCTTCATTGCGGCGACCGCGCTGGCCGTGGTCGCGGTCGTCGCGGCCCGATCGGCGTGGGAAGGCGTTCGTGGCGCCGCCCATGTGGCCTGGCAGCATGTCCCTGCGGCGCTCGCGGTCGCGAGCGTCGTCTTGACGACGGGCTCGCTCCGGGTTCAGGAGATCGATCGGGCGCAGGGGGGGTGCCCATGGGACTGGCTCGCCTTCCGCAGCCCAGCGGCCATGCTCTCTCTGGTGCTGCTGCTCCGGTGCGCGCAGATCGGTCCGGACGAGGGCTCGTTGCCTGCGCGGGCGCGCGTCGAGTCCCTCGTCGACGACGCGTCGGCACCGGCGCCGGCCCCTCGGGGACGCTGGCTCGCCGCGGCTCGCCGCGCGCATCGCTTCATCATCGCGGGGCTCGCGAGCGCGCTGTTCCTGGGCGGGTGGTCGCTCCCCGGGCTCTCGTCGCCGCAGCAGGACGGTCGCGTTCTCCTCGAATTGGCGGGGGCGGCCTGGCTCCTCGCGAAGACCTGGACGCTGGTCTTCGGGCTCGGGGTCCTTCGCGAGGCCGTGCCGGCGCGGCGATTGATCGAAGCCACACGCGCGACGACTCGCCGGGAGTTTCCCCTCGCGATCGCGGCACTCCTGGCGACGGCCGCCTGGACACGGTGGAGCCCCCCAGGGGCGGCCCAGCTTCTCATCAGCGGCTCGCTCGTGGCGACGGCGGGGCTCGCTGCGGTCGTGGTCGTCCAGCGGCTCCGCCACGGCGTGCTCTCCCCCGGGGGGGATGGCCACCTCAGCCCATTTCTCTAGAGCCACCGTGCCTGGTGCGGAAGCTACTCCGGTGCGCCGCCGCGTCGCGACGTGGCCTTGTCCTTGGTAGCCTGGGGCGCGTCGATGCCGGAGAGCCTGGCCCCTTCACGAACGCTGTGGCTCATCGTCGCGCCGCCGATCATCGCCGTTCTGTGGCAGATCGCGAAAGGGCTGACGCGCAGATCGCGTCCCGCGGGCCGCGGATCGGACGCGTGGGAGCGTCGCGTCGGCGTCGGGTCGGTGGTTCTTGCGTCGGGGGCGACGCTCGGTCATGCGCTGCGGTTCGCGCGCGCGCCCGCCGGGACGGCGGCGTTCGTGGAGCGGGGAATCGGCGGCATCGTGGCGGGCCCGCTCGACGCCAGTCTGGGTCTGCGGTTCGATCCGCTCTCGGCTACCGCCTGCGGGTTGGCCTGCGCGGTTGCGATCGCGACCGCCGCGCTGCTGGCCGTCCGTCCGGCCGGGAAGGGGCGCGGACCGGTGTGGGCGTGGCTTCCGCTCGCGCTCGCCGGCGGCCTGCTCTCGTTTCTGGCCGACGGTCTCGCGATGACGTTCGTGGGCTGGGCTCTGGCGGCCGCCGCTGCGGCGTGGCTCGGGGGCTGGACGGCCGCGCGTCGCGGCGCCGCGATCGCGACGCGCGGCGCGCTGGCTCTCGTCGCGCTGCTCCTCGGGGCCGTGATGCACGCCGACCCCGGCGCCGACGCCCGCACGACCGGCTTCGCTCTCGTCGCGTTCCTGGTCGCCGCCGGCGCGATGAGCGCATCGGCGCCACCGCTCGGGGCACCCTTCGCTCTGGCCGCGCTCGGGTGTGGGGGGACGATTGGGCTGCTCGGGCCGTTCTTGCTCTTGCGTCTCGCCCTGCTCGCGCCGCCCTCGAGCTTCTCGGGCGCCGGACACCTCATCGCGATCGCCGGTGCCGTCATGCTCGCCGGGGTGGGGCGTCGCGCCCTCCTCGGGTCGGACGGGACATCGCGGTGGCTCGCGCTGGCCGGCGGCGCCCCCGCGGGGGTCACCTGCATCTCCCTTGGCAGCGACGGAGAGAAGGGCGGCCTGCTCGTCCTCGTGTCGGCGGGGCTGACCGCGGCGCTCCTGCTGCTGACGGCGGCCGGGCGCGCGGGCCCGATCGGCCTCCCCGGGACGGTGGACCGGAGGGATCTCGAGGCCGAACTTCTGGTACGCGCACCGGAGGGGGCCGGGACGCTGCTCCTCAGCTTCGAGCGCTGGGTCGTCGACTCGCTCGCGGGCGCCGTCGTCGTGCTCCTGCACGCGTCCGCGTGGGCCCTTTCGAGACTGGATGCGAGGCGACCATGACGTCCCGCACGTCCCGCACGTCCCGCACGTCCCGCACGTCCCGCACGTCCCGCACGTCCCGCACGTCCCGCACGCCCCGCGCCTTGCGCATTTGGGCCGCGCTGGTCGCCGTCTGGATCTCGTGGTCGGTGGCCGTTCCCGCCTGGGCCGGCGTCGCGGCGGCCCGCTCCGGGCACATCCTCTTGACGCTTCCAAACGGCGGTCGAGGTCCGCTCGAGCTCGCGCCTGGCCCAGGGGGATGGTCCGGGGAGCTGCGAATCACCAACGTCGGTGTCGAGCCGCTCACGGTGTCCCGGGTCGCGATCCGCGGCGACGAAGACGACGTACGCTCTCCTCTCTACGTATCCGTGCGCTTTTCGGAGGGCGCGCCGACATCGGCGACGCTCGCGCCGGGCGCGTCGCGCGATCTGCTCGTGGCCTGGGCTCCGGACAGGACGCCGCACGTCCGCCAGGCGTTCGGGCACGTCGTCGCGACGTCGACGGACGAAGGGGCGGGCGAGGTCGCGATTGGCTTCCACGCGCAGCTCCCGACGGCGCTCGGCTGGATCGGCGAACACGCGCTCTCGCTGCTCGTGGCGTGGCCCCTCGTCGTCGTGCTGACGGCCGGCCTCTTGCGCCTCGCCGGACGCCGAGACGACCCGATCGTGCCTCGGGTTTCGATTGGAGCGTCGGTCGTGGAGCTTCTGCTCGCCGTGTGGAGCTACCGGCACTTTGCGCCCGACTTTGGCCGAGGCGACGGCAACGACGGGTTTCAGCTCGTGGAGCGGTGCGTGTGGGTTCGGTCGCTCGCCGTCGAGTGGTACGTCGGCGTCGATGGTGCGAGCGTTCTACTGGTCGTCTTGGCGGCCGCCTCGGGACTCGTTGCGGTGCTCGTCGATGGCGAGCGGCGGCGCACCGATGCGTACCATTCGGCGCTGGCGCTGCTCGCTTCCGGGGTCGCGGGCGTGCTCGTCGCGCTCGACCTGACGGTCATGTTCATGGCGTGGGCCATCGTGCTGGTGGCCCTGGTGACCCTCGTGGCCGGTTGGGGCGGGGCGCGCGCGCACCGGGCCGCCGCGCGCCTCGGGGTCATCGGGGTCCTTGGATCGCTGGCGATGCTCATGGCCTTCGCCGCGCTCTCGGGGGGATCAGGGCGCGCGCTTCTCGTCGACGGGTCGGCCGTCACGCACACGATGTCGATCCCGGAGCTTGCTCGTACGTCGTTCGCGGCCAGGGCCCCGGTTCTGGGCGTTCCCTTCGCTGGCGTCGCATGGGCGCTCCTCTTCGTCGCCGTCGCCGCGGCGAGTCCGCTCGTTCCGCTCCACGGCTGGCTGCCGGACGCCCTCGAAGAAGGGCCCGCCGGCGCCGCAGTCGTCGTCGCGGGAATCACCGTCGCGCTGGGGCCGTACGTGCTCGTGCGGGTCGGGCTCGGCGCTCTGCCCGAGGCGGCGCGGTGGGCGGGGCCGTCGCTGGCGGTGGTGGGTGGCATCGCCGCCGCGTGGGGCGCGCTCTGCGCGACGGTTCAGCGCGATCTTCGGCGCTTCGTGGCGTACGCCGTGGTCGCGAACGCGGGGCTCTGCCTCTACGGCATCGGCGCGCTGACGCCCCAGGGCATCGCGGGCGCAGTCATCGCGCTCTTCGCGCACGGGCTTGCGGCCGCGACGCTCGTCGCGATCGCGCACGCACTCGAGAGTCGCACGCGAACGTGCGACGCGGTGCGCCTCCAGGGCCTCGCGAGCGAGGCGCCCGTGCTGGCCGCGCTTCTCGCCGCGTCGCTCGCCGCGTCGCTCGGCGTTCCCGGCCTCGTGGGCTCTTGGGGGATTCTCTTCACGTTCGTGGGCGGGTTCGGCAAGCACCCGGTGCTGGCCTTGCTGCTGGCCGGTTCCCTCGTCGTGTCTGCAGCGGCGCACGCGCGGATGGCGCGCCTGCTGCTCTTCGAGCCAATCGACCCTGCGTGGCGACATAGCCGGCATCTCGAACCGTTCGGTGGCCGGCTTCCGGATGCGACGTCGCTCGAGATGGTGGCGCTCGTCCCCATCGTGGCGGTCGCCCTCGTGCTCGGCCTCTGGCCGATTCCGGCTCTCTCGCCGATCGAGTCCGCCGCGCGCGACGCGAGCGCGCTCCTCGACGCTACTCCTTGAGCGCCTCGGCGCCGCCGATGATCTCCATCAGCTCCTTGGTGATCGCCGCCTGGCGCGCGCGGTTGTAGTCGAGCGTCAGCCGCGCGATCATCTCCTTCGCGTTGCGCGTCGCCGCGTCCATCGCGGTCATCTGCGCGCCGAAGAAGCTGGCCTGGCTCTCGAGCAGCGCGCGGTAGATGCTGATCTCGACGTACATCGGCACGAGGCGCTCGAGCAGCGCGCGCTGGTTCGGCTCGTAGAGGAAATCGCTCGGCGCGTTCGCCGAGGCCCTCTCCTGCGCGGCGGCGCCGTCGCCGTCCCCGAGCGGCAAGAGGCGGTCGACGACGACCTTCTGCGTGATCGCGCTCTTGAACTCGTTGAAGACGAGATAGACGGCGTCGAACTCGCCCTTCTGGAAGCGAGGCACGAGCCAGCGCGCGACGAGCCGCGCCTTCTCGAGGTCGAGCCCGTCGTAGATCCGCGGGAAGTCCTGCGCGACCGTCGCCGCCGCGGCGCGCCGAGGTACTCGCGGCCCTTGCGGCCGAGCGTCGACGAAGACAACGCTCGACCCCTGCCGCCTCCTTCTCCCGCCACGCGCGCTCGGTGGCCTTGTTGATGTTCGTGTTGAGGGCGCCGCAGAGACCGCGGTCCGCCGTGAAGACCACGAAGAGCGCCTTCTTCTCCGGCCGCATCGCGAGCAGCGGATGCAACCGGCTCGTCCTGCGACTCGGCCGCGGCGTTCATCGTGCGCGCGACCGACTGCGAGCACCTCGCCCGTCTTCACGGCGTACGGGCGCATCGCGACGATGCGCTGCTGCGCGCGCGTCAGCCGCGCGCCCGCGACCATCTTCATGGCGCGCGTGATCTTCTGCGTCGCCTTGGTGCTGGCGATGCGCTTCCGGATCGCCTTGAGCGACGGCATCGGCTACTTCTTCCCGTCGCCCGTTGCCGAACGCGCTCGCGAACTCGTCGAGCGCCTTCTTGAGCGTCGCCTCGGTGTCCTCGTCGAGCACCTTCTTCGTGCGGATCGTCTCGTAGATGCCGGGGTACTTCTTCTCGATGAAGTCGTAGAGGCCGCTGCTCGTACGCGGCGATCTGCGAGATCGCGAGCTTGTCGATGTAGCCGCTGCGTCCCGGCGTAGATGATGACGATCTGCTTCTCGACGGGCAGGGGCACGTACTGGCCCTGCTTCAGGATCTCGACGAGGCGCGCGCCGCGCTCGAGCTGGTCGCGCGTGACCTTGTCGAGGTCGCTCGCGAACTGCGCGAACGCCGCCATCTCGCGGTACTGCGCGAGCTCGAGCTTCAGCTTGCCGGCGAACGCCTTCATCGCCTTGATCTGCGCGCTGCCGCCGACGCGGCTGACGCTGATGCCGACGTTGATGGCCGGACGGACGCCCGAGTAGAAGAGGTCCGTCTCGAGGAAGATCTGCCCGTCGGTGATCGAGATGACGTTCGTCGGGATGTACGCGCTGACGTCGCCCGCCTGCGTCTCGATGATCGGGAGCGCCGTGAGCGAGCCGCCCGAGCGCGGGTTGCGGACGATGTGGTAGCCGTCGCCCTTCTCCTTGAGCTCCGTCTCGGCGTGGTGCTTGCCGAGCTCGCCCTTGTGGACCTTGGCGTCGCCGCGCTTGTCCCACTCGGTCACCTCCTTCTTGACGACCGCGAACTCGTCGGCCATCTTGGCCGCGCGCTCGAGCAGGCGCGAGTGGATGTAGAAGACGTCGCCCGGGTACGCCTCGCGCCCCGGCGGGCGGCGAAGGAGCAGCGAGAGCTGGCGGTACGCGACGGCCTGCTTCGAAAGGTCGTCGTAGATGCAGAGCGCGTGGCGCCCGCTGTCGCGGAAGTACTCCGCCATCGTGACGCCGGTGTACGGGGCGATGAACTGCAGCGGCGCCATCTCGCTCGCGCCGGCGATGACGACCGTCGTGTACTCCATCGCCCCGTGCTGCGTGAGCTTGTCGACGACGCTGGCGACCGTCGACTGCTTCTGCCCGATGGCGATGTAGAAGCAGTAAACGCCCTGGCCCTTCTGGTTGATGATCGTGTCGAGCGCGACGGCCGTCTTGCCGGTCTGCCGGTCGCCGATGATGAGCTCGCGCTGACCGCGGCCGATCGGCACCATCGCGTCGATGGCCTTGATGCCCGTCTGCAGCGGCTCCTTCACCGGCTGGCGCGCGAGGATGCCCGGCGCCTTGATCTCGACGCGGCGCCGGTGCGGCGTCTCGATGGGGCCCTTGCCGTCGATCGGCTGGCCCGAGCGCGTTGACGACGCGGCCGACGAGCGCCTCGCCCACGGGGACGTCGAGGATGCGGCCCGGTGCGCTTGACGACGGCGCCCTCCTTTGACGTTCGTCACCTCGCCGAAGCAGACCGCGCCGACGTTGTCCGTCTCGAGGTTGAGGACCAGGCCCATCAGGCTGCCCGGGAACTCGAGGAGCTCGCCGGCCATCGCCCCCTCGAGGCCGTAGATGCGCGCGATGCCGTCGCCCACGCTGAGGACCGTGCCGGTCTCGGTCGTGAGCGCGGCCTTCTCGTAGTTCTGGATCTGCTTCTTGATGATCGCGGAGATCTCTTCGGCGCGAAGCTGCATCGGCGTTTCCTTGGGTGAACCTGAATCGGGTCGTGAGCTGCGGAGCGGCGAGCGCGTCTAGGCGTCCGCGGGCATGAGCGCGTCGCGGAGGGACTGAAGGCGCGTCCGGAGGCTGCCGTCGAGGATGCGGTCGCCGATGCGCGTGACGACGCCTGCGATGAGGGTCGGGTCGGTGCGGCGGTCGACGACGACCCGCTTGCCCGTCATCGCCTCGAGCTGGGCCTGCAAGCGGGCGTAGTACGCCTCCGAGAGCGGCGCGGCGGTCGTAACCTCGGCGCGGAGCAGGCCCTTGCGCGTGTCGGCGAGCTCGCGCAGGGCCTGCGCGACGTATGGGAGCGCCTTGGCGCGGCGACGGTCGACGAGCAAGAGGAGAGTGTGGCGCGTCGTCGCGCTGGCACCGAGCCGACCCGCCAGCTCGCTGACCACGGCCTTCTTGGCGGCGTGCGCGACGAGCGGGTTCTCGAGCGCGTTGCGAAGCTCGGGGCTCGCTTCCCACGCCGCGGCAAAGGCGCTCATCTCATCGACGATCGCGTCGAGCTGACCGAGCTCGACCCCCAGGTCGAGGAGCGGCTCGTGCGTAACGACGCGCGACGATCGACACGCTCATGACGCGCTCCCGCGATCGGGGTCGAGCGATTGCGGCGCGCTTCGAGGGGCCTCGACGGAGATCGCATTGTGCTTGCCGCCCAGGTCCGCGAGGTAGTCCTCTGCCAGGCGCTCCTGGTCGGCCGGCGTCACCCGCTTCTTGAGGAGCTCCTCGGCGGCCGCGACGGCCCCCTCGACCGCATCGCGCCAGAGCTCACCACGGAGCTGCTTCAGCTCCTGCTCGACGAGAAACTCCGCGTCCTTGCGCATGCGCTCGGCCTTGGCCTCGGCCTCCCGCACGATGCGCTCGCTCTCGGCCTCGCCCGCGCGCACCAGAGATTCGCGGGCGCTCTGGAGCTCCTCTTCGAGCTTTTCGAGCTTGCTCTGGTAGGTCTTCGCTCGCTCCTCGGCCTCGCGCTTCATCTTCTGAGCTTCTTCGATCTCCTTGGAGATCGTGTCGCGCCTCGCCTGGAGCCCGGCCGCCACCGGTTTTCGGCCGAGAAAGTAGTAGCCGGCCGCCAGAATGCCGAAGTTGATCAGCATCGCAATGAAGGGGGGAGTCTCCCCGCCGAACTGCGTGACGTTGAACGGGCTCGGCCCCTCGGCTTCGCCCTCGGCCTTGGCCGGCTGCTCGGTGGGCGATGGCGCGCTCTCCTTCGAGGCGGCGGCCGCCGCCTTGGTCTGGACCCAGGCGAAAACCGACCATGCGGTCAACACCACCATCACCGCGAGCGCCACCCGTCTCCCCAGCGATGCGCGAGCCGCCCGCGCCTCGAGCGAACGCCGAGTCACGACTGCACCTCGCGTCCGAGAACGCGAGTCGCGAGGTCCCTAGCCAGGGCGCCCGTTCCCGCGGCCAGCGCGGCGCGCACCCGCGCGGCCTCCCCCTCTGCGGCTCGCTTGCCTTCCTCGATCGTCTTCGCGGTCGACTCGCGAACGGATCGCCGAGGATCTCCTGCTCCCGCCGGACGGCCTCGGCGCGGATCTTCTCGCGCTCCGCGTTCGCCGCGGCGCGCGCCTTGGCCATTTCGGACTCGTATTTCGAGAGGGCGCTCGCGGACTTCTCGTCGATCTTGCGTGCCTGCATCTTGGCCCCGTCGATCCGCCGTTCGCGCTCCTCGAAGAGCCTGAGCATGGGATCGAACAGGAGGGGCTTGAGCACCAAGGTCAGCCCGGCCATGAGGACGAGCTGTACGAGGAACGTCGCGTCGAAGTCGACCGAAATGGCTTGCGGAGCCGCTGCCAGGAGGCCGTCATCGATGGAGGCGAGAAGCATGCGTCTCCGTCGGATAGGGGGTAAAAGTCGCCGCGGCCAGTACCATTGCGACGGTCGAGTGTCCAGAGTGGGGGCATCGCCGGGAGCGTCAAGCGACGGAGATGGGCCCGCCCCGGACGGTCATGCTTGCTCACGCGTGGTTCAAATCGTCGAGGATCTGAGCGGCGTGGACCGTCACGTCGACCCTTCGGTAGACCTTGACCACGACCCCGTCGGCGCCGACGACGAAAGTCTGCCGCTGATGATGGCCCGAGAAGGGAACGCCGTAGGCCGCGCCGATCTTGCCATCCGGGTCGCTGAGGAGCAAAAACGGAAGCTTGTAGTGCGCCGCGAAGTCCTTGTGAGAGTCCCCGGTGTCCGCGGAGATTCCGATGAGGACCGCGCCGGTCTTCGAAATGTCCTGCCAGGAGTCGCGAAACGAACACGCTTCCTTGGTGCAGCCGGGGGTCTCGTCCTTCGGGTAGAAGTACAGGACGACGCGCTTGCCCTTCAGATCGGCGAGGTGAACGGGCGTCCCGTCCTGGGCGACCGCCTTGATGTCGGGCGCGGCCTTGCCGACGAGATTGTCGGGGGCGGCGCGGGCGCGGACGCAAGCGCGGGCGCCGATGCGGACGTGGGCGCAGACGCGAGCGGCGCCACGGACGCAGACGCCGGGGGGCTCACGGGCGTCGAGCTCGGGTTCGCGCACGCCGCGACGAGGGCGAAGAGCGCAAGCGGGAAGGGGTTCTTCACGGGCCGCATCTTGCGACGAACGGGGCCGGGCGCAAGCTCGGTGAGCGACGTCACAGCAGGCCGAACTCCTTCAGCCGCCGGTAAAAGGTCCTTCGCGGGACACCGACCATCTCCGCGGCCTTCACCCGGTTCCAGTTGCACGCGGCGAGCGCAGCGAGAATTCGCTGTCGCTCCGCTTCCTTGTACTCCGCCCGACTCTCGGCGCGAGGGGGAGCGGACGTGCTTCGGCGAGCGCGCCCCCGTTCGCCTCCTCGAACGGCCGTCGACGGGAGCTCGAGGTCGTCGACGCCGATCTCTCCTCCTTCGCTCATCAGCCAGGCGTTGAGCAGCACGTGCTCGAGCTGGCGCACGTTGCCGGGCCACGGTTGTGCGCACAGCTTGCGCAGCGCTTCGCGCGACACCGTCTTTCGGTCGCGGCGGTAGCGCGCCGCGAGGAGCGAGAGAAAGTGGTCGACGAGGGGCGGGATGTCTTCGAAGCGCTCGCGCAGGGGCGGAACATGCAACTGAACGACGTTGAGGCGATAGTAGAGGTCCTGGCGGAACGTGCCCTCGGCCACCATCGCCTCGAGATCGCGGTGTGTCGCCGCGATGACCCGCACGTCGACCGGCTCTTCGACCGTGCCGCCGACGGGACGTACACGCCTCTCCTGGAGGACGCGCAGCAGGCCCGCCTGCATCTTCTGCGGCATCTCGCCAATCTCGTCGAGCAGCAGCGTGCCGCCGTCGGCCTCCTGGAAGACACCGCGGCGGTCCCGCTCGGCGCCGGTGAACGCGCCGCGGACGCTCCCGAAGAGCTCCGACTCGAGGAGGTTCGCCGGGATGGCCCCGCAGTTGACCCCGAGGAACGGCTTCTTCGCTCGGGGGCCTGCCTGGTGAATCGCGCGCGCGACCATCTCCTTGCCCGTGCCGCTCTCGCCGGTGACGAGCAGCGCGATGTCCGTGTCCTTCACGCGGTCCATCAGCGCGTAGAGGCGCCGCATCGTGGCGCTCGTGCCGACGAGACCCGCGTATCCGAAGTGGCCGCGAATCTCGGCGCGGACCTGGCGTAGGTCGCGCCGCGCCTCGGCGAGCTGCTCGGTGCGCTTGCCGAGCATCCGGGCGAGCTCGTCGCGCGCGCCCGCGAGGTCGACGTTCGCGCGCGCCAGCGCGTCGGCGCGGGCGAAGTTCTCCGCGAGGAGGCGCGCGTTCTCGATCGCGATCGCGGCCTGGTCGGCGAACGCGCGGAGCGTCGGCATCTCGTCCTTGAAGCGGACGCCGGGGCGAAGGCGAGTCTCGACGTAGAGCGCGCCGATCGTGCGCCCCACGGGCGGCGCGCCACGGATCGGGACGCACGCGATCGACTGGATCATCAGCTGGTGCACGCTCACCGCCTCGGCCAGGCGCTCGTCGTCGCGCGCGCTGATCGTCACCACGGGCTCGCCGCCTTCGACGACGCGCTCGGCGACGGATCGCGAGAAGCGCGCGTGAGGGTCGTCTCCGCCCGAGCCCGTGCGGGCGGTCTGGGCTTCGAGCTCCCCCTGCTCGCCCACGAGCAGCACGAACCCGCGCTCGGCGCCGAGGAGTGCGACGGCGTGATCGGTCACACGCTGGAGAAGCCTGGGCACGTCGTGCTCGCTGGCGAGCTCGCGCGTGATTTCGAGGATGCGGGCGAGGCGGTCCTCGGTGGCCGCTCCCAGCGAAGTCGATCGAGAGCCGTCGCGCGCGAACGACGCGCCCGTCACGAGCGCCGGGGCCGCGATGGTCGCCGCATGGGCCTGGCGAAGGGCGCGGCGGCGCGGATCGTCCCAGAAGACCTCGCGCAGATCGCGCGGCAGCTTGGCCGCCGTCTCCTCGAGCATCGCGAGCGCGGACTCGGTGTCGCGCCGCGCCGTCGCGAGGCCACCCTGTGCCGAGGCGAGCCGAGCGCGAGCGTCGAGCGCTTGCCATGCCCACTCGCGTCGCCCTGCGTCGCGAGCCAGCGCGATCGCCGCGTCGAGCCCGCGCCGCGCCGCCTCCTCGTCGCCGGCGGCGTGCGCGATCGCCCCTCGCACGAGCTCCGCCAGCGCCGCATGCTCGCCCAGTCCCGCATCGCCGGCGCGGATCTGGGCCAGCTCGCGCTCGAGAGCTCGCGCGTCGCCTCCCGGCTCACGCGCACGGACGAGCAGCCCCTCGAGGCGCGACTCGGCTGCGTCGTGCGGGCGACCCTGCGCTTCCCATGCGCGCGCGGCCTCCTCGTACGCGCGCGCCGCGTTCTCCCCTCGGTTCGTCGCGGCCGTGCGTGCGGCGTGCTCCGCCTCGAGGCCGAGGAGCTGCGCGCGCGCGGCCGGGGAGAGCTGGTCGCGCCTCTCGGCCAGGAGGTCGATCGAACCGCGGGCTCGCGCCCATCGACCGAGGTAGAGGTCGAGATTCGCGAGGTTCAGCCAGGCCTGCGTCACCGCCGCGCCGCTGTCCGCCGCGACGTCCCATGTCGACCGCAGCCTCGAGGTGACCGAGCGCCTGCGCGAGATCGCCCTCCGACCTGCGCCAGACCCGCGAGGTTCAGGCGCATGGTCGCAACCGTCCCGGCGTCGCGCGCCTTCTCGGCCGCGGCCAGCGAGGCTTCGTAGGCGGCGCGTGCGTTCTCGTTTCGCCCCGCGCGCTGGTGGGCGATGGCCGAAGACCCGAGCGCCACGGCCTCGATGCGGGGGTCCGCGAGCGCGCGAGCCACGCGAATCGCGTCGTCGAGCGTCTCGCGCGCTGCCGTGTCGTCTCCCGTGAAGGCGAGGGCGACGCCGCGGACGCTCAGCGCCTCGGCGGCGAACACGTCGGCCGGGCTGGCCTCGACCACGGCCTTCGCGAGGCTCGCGGCCTCGGCGTAGGCGCCGGCGCGAAGGTACGCGCGCGCTCTCAGCGCCTGCCAGCCCCGACGGAGCGGCCCGTCGAGCGCGGCGCGTTCGACGACCGCGAGCTCCGAGAGCGCACCCGCGGCGTCGCCGCGGCCGATCGCGATCCGGGCTCGCACCATCGCCAGGCGCACCTGATCGGCGTTCCCACGCGGCGAAGCGATGCTCGAGAGGGCACGCGCCGCCTCGTCGAATCGGCCCATGTCGAGCGCCCGCTCGACCTCGTCGAAGGCCTGCGCCCGACCCGCCTGCGACGGCGGCGCCGAGGGTGTGACCGGCCGGGCAGGGGCATCGAGCGCGGCGTCGACTTCTTCCTTGGACACGATGGCCCGGCCCGCGAGGCGAAGCACAGCGGCCCGCAGCGTCCCCGGCCGGCTGCCCGTGCGCTCGACGAGGTGCGCGCGCAGCGCCTCGGGCAGAGACGGCACGGCGCGCCGGATCAGCTCGTCGGCGGCGTGCGCCTCGAGCGGCGGCACGACGAAAGCCACCTGGTCGCCGGCCACCATCTTCGCGACCGCGCTGCGTTGAGCGACCACGACGAGCCTTGCGCCGCTCTCCGATGCCTTGCGCAGCGCTCTCACGCCGATCTCGTCGATCTGTTCGGCGTCGTCGACGATGACGATCGGACGATTCGCTGCGGGGTCGCCGCCGGCGCCTTCCGCGGATGGATGCGGCGCGAGCTCGAGCGCCACCACCTCGCCAATCGGCATGCCGCCCTTCGGCGCCTCGATCACCGCCACCGCGCTCCCGTCGACGCCGAGAGTCCAGGCAAGCCGGCGAACGAGCGTCGATTTGCCCGACCCGCGTGGCCCCTCGAGCGCGATGCCGCCGCCCGCGGCCATCGAGCGCACCCGCTCGAGCAGGGCGCGCGCCGTCGCCTCGAGGCCAAGGACCGGCCACGGCGGCGTGTCGCTCGGCGCGCCCGGAAGCAGCCCCGCCGCCCTGCGCAGCGCGCTCGCCAGCTCGTCGACGCTGGGCCACCGGGCTGCCATTTCCGGCTCGCTCGCCCTCGCAGCGACCTGCGCAAGCGCCGCGCGGCGATCCGCGGGAAGCTCGCCGCCCCGTCGTGCCAGGGCCTCGACCAGCGTGGCCCCGAGGGCGTAGACCTCGGCGCGCACCGTCAGCGGTTGACCCTGAAAGAGCTCCGGCGCCGCGTACTTCGGCGTCAGTCCTTGCGCGGCCGCGCCGCCGTCGCGCCAGGGCGCGGCGAGCCCCAGGTCGACCAGCGTACCTCGGCCGTCGGAACCGACGATGACGTTCGCCGGCTTGATGTCCCCGTGCAAGAGACCCGCGCGATGCACGACCGTGAGCTGGTCGCATGCCGAGGCGATCGCTTCGAGCCACGGCAGGGACCCCCGCAGGAGCACGTCTTCCAGGCTCGAGCCCTCGACGAGCTCGCGCAGCATGTAGCGCCGGCCGCCCGGTAGCGCGCCGAACGCCAGGACCCGCGGGACGCCGAGTCCCTCCAGTCCGCTGAGCGCGACCGCCTCCCGCACGAGCGCGCCGACTTCGTGCTCGCCCGCGTCGCTCGAAAGCAGCTTCAGGGCGAGCACGCGCCCGCTCACACGATCGCGGACAGACCAGACCTCGCCGCCTCCCCCCGCTCCGAGACGGCTGAGCGGCTCGTAACGGGGCGGCAGCTCCGGCATCGCGATCGTCAGACTACTTCAGAATGTCCAGCGATCCCCTGTCGTGCGGCTCGACTTGTCGCTGGAAGAGGAGTCGGGCGAGGGCTCCTTGGTCGGGGGCTTGGACGCCGGATGGGTGTCGCTATGCGTGTCCTCGAGGCCGTAGTCGGCGCTCAGGCCGAACCAGAATCCCGTCAGCGAAATCCCGAGGCTGAGGCGCGTCTCCAGCTGCTTGATCGGCTTGTAGCGCAGCCCCAGCTGCCCGGCGATGTGCGGGAAGATCACGGGCACCGCGCCGCCGTTGAACCAGTTCGGCTCGACGTAGTTGCCGACCTTCGCGACCGTGGCGTTCGAGTGCGCCGCCGGGGCGCAGCTCGAATATCCCTGCGTCGTGCCGTTCTGCACGAGGAGCGGGCCGTCGGTCACCGAGTTGCACGGCGCGTAGAAGTTCCCGTTGCTCCCCTGGATCGCGCCTGTCGTGGTGCTCGTGCCTTGAAAGACCCAATCGTTGTACAGATTGCCGAAGATCACGCCGAGGCCGAGGCCGAACCCGTATTCGAAGTCGAGGTGATTGGCGACTGGCGTCGACCAGAGCTCGTCGAGCCCCGCGTAGATGCCTTTCAGGCCGCTGCTGACGATCGAGTAGTTGTTCGGCTCGTCCGGCTGGCCCTTCTGGAAGAACAGCGTGTTGCCGAAGCCGTACTCGGTGTACTGGAGCCAGATGATCGTCGATTTCGCGTCCTTGCGAAAATCGATCTCGGCGCCGAACGTGTTCGAATAGACGGTGCCGCCGTCGTTGACGAAGAGGTGCTCGAGGAAGGACGGGATGATCGTCCCGCGGTACCGCAGGCCGATGAACCGGTACGTCTTCCCCGGAAGCTCCACCGTATTGGTGATGTCGTCGGCGACTTCCGCATCGGGGACGCTCGCGCCGGCCGGCGCGACGTCCGGCGGCGCGCTCTCCGGGGGAGGCGCCGAAGCCTCCGCGGAGGCCACGCTCGCTGTAGGCGTATCGGGGGGGCTATCGGACGCGGAGGCGGAGGCGGACGCGGAGGCCGCGGGCTTCGCTCCTTTCTTCTTTGCCTTGGTCGCGCTTTGCGCCAGCGCGAGCGGTGCGACTGCGAAGGTGAGCAGCGCCACCGTGGCAAAGAAGGAGTGTCGATGTCGTCCGAGTGAGCGAGCCATGGAGAACCTCTGGTGTGCTCTGGAGTGCAAGGAGGCGAGTTAGTCGGCGCGCGCGATGCTACACTACAGTTTGGCGCTTGGGGGAAGCGCTCATCCGGACCACCCGAGTGATTCTCCACGGCCGCATCGTCAGACAATTGGTCGATCGAGACGAGACTTCCGCGTTTCGAAAAGAAATCATTGTCACGGGAAGCCGGGTGCCCCTGGCCATGGTGCGCAAGCGCGCCGCGGATGGTGAGGGGACGCGCGCGCCCGTTCTCCTCGTCCATGGCTTCGGCCAGAATCGCTACACCTGGCATTTGCCTGCGCGGAGCTTCTCGAACTACCTCGCGCGGGCGGGGTTCGATGTGTTCAATCTCGACCTGCGCGGTCACGGCCGGTCGCGTCATTTCGGGGCGCGTCGCTGTCGCGGGGTGGAGGACTATGTGCGCGAGGACATCCCGGCCGCCGTGGAAGAGGTGCAGGCGCTCTCCGGGGGCCGAAACGTCTGGGTCGTCGGGCACTCCCTCGGGTGGACTGGTCGCCTACGCGTCGGCGCCCACTCTTTCGGGCGCCATCGGCGGCGTGGCCTCGATCGGCAGCCCCTATCACTTCACGCGCGGCTCGCTGACGCTCGGGGCGCTGTCGTTCTTCTTCCGGGCGGTGGCGCTCGCACCCCTGCCCAACGCGCCCTTGCCGCTCGCGCCAGTCGGGATGACGATGCGCCTCCTCCGGCGCTTCGCGGAGAGCCCTTTCTACCCACTGCCGCTCCGCGGCTGGCACGCCGGCTCCTGCGAGCCGCACGTCCTCGAACAGTATCTGCGGCTGGCCTTCGATCGCGCCGCCTTCGCGGAGATGCTCGATATGTTCGACTGGGCGGCCCAGCGCCGCTTCGGTGGCAGCGAATCCGACTATGTCGAGCGCTTCGAGACGATGGACCTACCCCTCCTCGTGGTGGCCGGAGACAACGACGATCTCGCGCCGCCCGCGAGCGTGCGGCCGGGCTTCACGCGGAGCCGCTCGCGGGACAAGACGTATCGCGTCGTGCCTCTCGGCCACATCGATCTCATCGTCGGCCGCGACGCGCCCCTGATGACGTGGTCTCTCGTGAGCAACTGGATCGAGAAGCGAGCGGCTTGAGATCGACGGCCGCTCGAACGGCCCGCGACGCCGGCGTGGGTCGCCGCGCGAAGGTCACTCGGCCGCGTTGCTGCCGCCGCTCTTCTTCTTCGACGGGCTCGCCGGAGCATTCGTTCGGAGCTTCGCGACTTCTTCCTCGAGCTTGCGCACCGTGCGGCGGAGGTCCTTGACCTCTCCCTCCGTCGCCAGCGCCATCGCCTTCGCGATGTTCTCGAGCTGATCCCGGGCGAAGGTCTGCGCCTTCCCGGGCACGCTCATCGCCGCCATCATCGCCTTCATGACCCGCTCGTCCTGCATCAGCTTCATGACGCGCGGGTCGGTCATCAACTTCATGCCCTGCTGCATCAGGGTCTTCTTGAGGGAGCTCATTCTCGCAGCTCCGCACTTAACCTAGCGGCCGGCGCCCGTCTACCCAGGCCGGCGGGAAAGAGAGCGTCGGCCGCGCGCCTTCCACCTCGCTACTCCTTCGCGTCGCCGCGCGCGAAGATCGACGCGACGTAGTTGAGCACGTCGGTCGCGCTCACCTCGTTGTAGCCGAAGTTCTTGATGAGCCGCGACTTGATGATGTCGATCTTCTCCTGCGTGTCCTTGTCGACGACCGCGCTCACGAGCGTCTTCAGCTTGATGCTGTCCTTCTGGTCCTCGAAGAGCTTGAGCTCGAGCGCCCGGCGCAGGCGGTCGTTGGTGTTCCACTCGAACCGCTTGCCGTCGACCGCGAGCGCGCCGATGAAGTTCATGATCTCGCGCCGGAAGTCGTCCTTGCGGTTCTCCGGGATGTCGATCTTCTCCTCGATCGACCGCATCAGGCGCTCGTCCGGGCTCCTCGTCCTGGCCGGTGTAGCGGTTCTTCACCTTCTCCTTGAGGGTGAAGGCCTTGATGTTGTCGATGTAGTTCGCCGCGAGCTTGCTGATGGCGTCCTCGTCGGCGCTGATCGCGCGCTGGACCTCGTTCTTGACGATCTCCTCGTACTCGCGCTTCACCATCCCGATGATCTCCGCGAAGCGCTTGCGCATGCTCGTCGCTCGTGATGAGCGAGTGGTGCCGCAGGCCCTTCTCGAGCTCGTTCAGGACCATGAACGGGTTGATCGTCCCCTCGCCCGACTCGTTGACGAGCGCGTTCGAGATCTTGTCCTGCACGTAGCGCGGGCTGATGCCCTCCATCCCCTCGCGCTTGGTCTCCTTGCGCAGCTCCTTGACGGTGTCCTGCGTGTACCCGGGCAGCACCTTGCCGTCGTAGAGCTTCAGCTTCTGCAGGAGCGACAGGTTGTGCTTCTTCGGGTCCTCGAGGCGCGTCAGCGCCGCCCACATCGCGGCCACTTCGAGCGTGTGCGGCGCGATGTGCTTGCCCTTGATCTTCTGCGCGTTGAAGTCCTTCTCGTAGATGCGGATCTCTTCGGTCAGCTTCGTGATGTAGGGGATGTCGATCTTGATCGTGCGGTCGCGCAGCGCCTCCATGAACTCGTTGTTCAGGAGCTTCTTGTACTCGGCCTCGTTCGTGTGGCCGATGATGACCTCGTCGATGTCCGTCTGCGCGAACTTCTTCGGCTTGATCTTGTGCTCCTGCGTCGCGCCGAGCAGATCGTAGAGGAACGCGACGTCGAGCTTGAGGATCTCGATGAACTCGAGCATGCCGCGGTTGGCGATGTTGAACTCGCCGTCGAAGTTGAACGCGCGCGGGTCGCGAGTCCGAGCCGTACTCGGCGATCTTCCGGTAGTTGATGTCGCCCGTGAGCTCGGTCGAGTCCTGGTTCTTCTCGTCCTTCGGCTGGAACGTGCCGATGCCGACGCGGTCCTTCTCGCTCAGGACGAGGCGCCGCACGCGGATGTGGTTGCGACACCATCTTCGCCCAGTCGCCCTCGTACTTCTGCATCAGGGCCTTGAAGATGAAGCGGCTCGCCGGGTCGAGGTCGCCGTCGACGCGGACCTTGTACTTGTCGTTCGAGAGGCCGAGCTGCGTCGATCGCCTTGGCGCGCCAGTCGGGCGGGATGAGGCGCAGCGGCTCCTCGTTCATCGGGCTCGGGAAGCGATCGACCTCGTGCGTTGTCGATGCCCGGTGCCCGGCGAGGTTCGACCCAGTCGAACGTGTAGAGCGCGCCGTCGGGCGAGCGCGAGTACTGCTCGACGCCCTGCTTGAGGAGGCGCGCGATCGTGCTCTTCGACGAGCCGACCGGACCGTGCAGGAGGATGACGCGCTGCTCCGGGCCGTAGCCCTCGGCCGCGGCCTTGAGCACGTGCACCAGCCGCATCAGCGGGATGTCGAGGCCGAAGATCGCGTTCGCGCCGCCGCTCTGCTCGTCCTTGAAGAAGTTGTAGCGGACGAGCTTCTTCTTGTTGTCGATGTACTCCTCGGTCCCGTAGCTGATGATCATGTCGTAAAGGCGCTGGTACGCGTTGCGCGTGACCTGCGGCTTCTCGCGGACGATCGCCGAGGTACTCCTCGAAGCCGCCCTCCCAGTGAAGCTCGCGATAGAGCTTGAAGTCCTGCATCGCCGCGATGCGGTCGGTCATGTTCGAGGGGCGCGTTTCGGCCATCGGGTTTCCTCTGCGGATAGGGCGTTGGCGCGGCGCTCGTGACGGGGGTCCACGGCGTCCTTGGGAGCTTGCCGTTCACCATACCATCGGCGTCGGCGCGCGACAGCGGGCACGCGCCAGGCGAGCAGGGAGCGAATCGCCCCGCTTGAGCTCGCAGGTTCGGGACAGGCCGCCCCTTCTGCGTCCGCGTGCGTCCGTCCGACGCTGGCTTAATCGCCCGCGTGCTTCCGCCGCAGACGGATCGCCTGCGCGGGAAAGCTGGACAACTGGCTAACTCGTGCTTCGATTCTCAGCGGAGACGCGAGCTTGCGAGCGCGTGCGCCGAGGGGCGTGCCCCTTGCAGTCCAGATCGCCCAGAGGGTCGCCAATGAAGCCCGCTATCTTGTCGCTCGCCGCCGCCCTCCTCTTGGTGGGGATCCCGATCCTCACGGGCTGCGCGGGGGAGGAGGCGGAAGCGGGGGAAGCCGCCTACCCGCCAATCGGTTACACGCCGCCGGCGGACGCAGTGGCGGCCAACCCTCCGGCCGCGACTCCTCCGCCCGCCGCGCCGCCCCAGCAGCGCCCGGCGCAACCCGCGGGTCCCCCTGGCGCGTGGCAATGGGCTCCGTCCGCGGACGACGCCGCCGGTGACGAGGCCGCCGGGCCGACCGACCCGCCTCCGACCGCCGAGGACGGCGGTTACGACGATACCGATCCGTCCGCGCTCTCGGACTTCCGCTCCACGCTGGAGCCCTACGGAACGTGGACCGACGACCCCACGTACGGCACGGTGTGGGTGCCGTCGCAGTCGGTGGTAGGCGACGACTTCACCCCGTACGTCAGCGCGGGCCATTGGGCCTACGACTCCGACTACGCGTGGGTCAGCGACTACGACTGGGGCTGGGCGCCGTTTCACTACGGCCGGTGGGCCTATGCCGCCGGCCCTGGCTGGGAGTGGATTCCGGGGCGCGAGTACGCCGGAGCGTGGGTCTCTTGGAGGTACGGCGTCGACGACTGGGCGTACGTCGGCTGGGCGCCCCTCGCTCCGACCTGGTGCTGGCGCGGCGGTATGGCCGTCGGACTCGGATTCGTACCGAGGGCGCCGTACGCATTCGTCGGCACCGGCGAGCTCTTCGCGCCGAGGGTCGGCGCTCGCGTAGTCGTGGGGGCGCAGGTCGGCGCCATCGCGTCGCACACCCGGCCTTACGTGCCGGCGTCCGCGAGCGTCGGCGGCCGCGTTGCCGCTCGTCCCGTCGTGGGGGGCCCGTCTCCCAGCTCGCTGCACATCGCGCCCGATTCGGTGACGCGCGCCACCGCGGACAACCGCGGCCTCACGCAGGCGCGGGCGTTCTCGCGCCCGTCGACGGCGATGGCTCTCGGCGCACGGGCACCCGAGGGCGTCGGCGCGCGAGCCGCGCCGGCGGCGTTTTCGCGAGGCGCAGCGGTGCCTGCGTATCGGTCGTCCTCGGCCCTTGCGGAATCGCACTTCGGCGGACGGCGACTTGGTGGCGGGTTCTCCGGGAGCGCCGCCGCGTCGGCCCCGATGCGCTCGTATCCCTCGTACAGCAGTGGCGCTCGCCCGTACTTCGGCTCGGCGCCGGCGTCGCAGTCCCTCCGCAGCTCCGCGTCGGCCTATCGGTCCTACTCGGCGCCATCGAGTGTGAGGTCGTCGCCTTCCGGCGGTGCTTTCCGGTCGGCACCGAGCGCATCGACCTTTCACGGCGGCGGCGCCACCAGCGGCGGGTTCCACGGCGGGGGCGGTTATCATGGGGGCGGTGGGGGTCATTCCGGCGGCCATCGCTGACGATCCGTGGCAAGAAGTGGGGTCGGGGACGAGAGCTTCGGGTTTCCTTATTTTCGACTCTTGGCAAGGAGGACGAGGATGTCGGGTGAGAACGCTTGGAAATATGCGCGGGCGGCCGGCGTTCGATGGTCGGGCGCGGCGATGCTGGTGGGCGCGGGCTCTCTCGCCGGGTGCTTCGCCGACGGCGGCAGCAGCAGCAGCGGCAGCGGAAGCGCCGGCGGTCCGACGGGGGGCTACGCTTCGTCGTCCGGAGGTGGCTCTACGCAACCTCTTCTCGTCGACGTCGACACGGGCGGAACGCTGGTGACGACGCCGGGCAACGGCATCGGCGTCTACGTCGAGTACCAGACCGGCGGCCTCTGGCGCATCTCGTGGACCTGCGACACCGCCCTGACCAGCCTTTCGTGCAATTTCGTCGTCGACGCGTCGGTGACGGTGGGCGCCATCACGAGCCCAGAGGGCGACGGCCTCGAGGCCGGCGATTCCCTCTCTCAAGCCGGCCCGCAGCAGATCGAGGCCGTGACCACCACGACGACCGGCGTCGACGCGATGCTGTTCGACGCGACCCCCGGGGCGGCGATCACGCTCACGGTCACGCTCAATGCTCCCGTGTCGTTCTTCTTCGTCCAGGACAACCAGGTCAACGGCGGCTACAAGGGCGCCCTGACCAACCCGTTGATGCTCCAGCCGTCGAGTCCTTGACCGCGGGTGGCGTGGGCGGCTGACGGTGCGCGGGGTCATCGGCATCGGCGCGAACCTCGGCGATCGGCTGGCGACGATGCGCGCGGCGGTGAGCGAGATCGCGCGCTTCGTGCGCGTCGAGAAGACGTCTCGCGTCTACGCGACCGCACCCGTCGGGGGGCCGCCGCAGCCGGAGTTCTTCAATGCGGCAGCGAGCGTCCTCTACGGAGGCGCACCGCTCGATCTGCTCGATCGCCTGCAGGGGGTCGAAGCGCACCTCGGCCGCGTGCGCACCGAGCCATGGGGTCCGCGAACCCTCGACCTCGATCTGCTGTGGATCGAGGGCCTCGCGGTCGACGCGCCGCGCCTCGTCGTCCCGCACCCGCGTCTCCACGAACGCGCCTTCGCCCTCGTGCCTCTCCTCGAGCTCGCCCCGGGAGCGCGAGATCCGCGGACCGGCGCCCGTTACACGGTTCCCCCGGGCGCCATCCGCGACACCGGCGAGACACTCTAGAGCAACGGTTGCCGTGGCCGTCGCTGCAGGTAGCGAACGGTTTGCGCCCGACTCGCTCTCTGAATCCCGACTCACAGGCCGAAGGCGCGGAGCTTCTTGTGGAGGCCTTCGCGGGTGATGCCGAGGGTCTTCGCGGTCGCGGTCTTGTTGTTGTCGTGCTCGCGAAGGGCCTCGACGAGCAGCCAGCGCTCGATCTGGTCCATCATCTCTTTGAGGGTTCCCTTCGTCGGCTTGATGCGTTCGACCACGCCCTCGATCTGCCGTATGCGCTGCGAGAGCAGCTCGGGCGTGACGAAACCGCCGCCCTCGATCTGGATGACGAGGCGCTGCACTTCGTTCTGCAGCTCGCGCACGTTGCCTGGCAAGTCGTAAGCCTGAAGCAGCTCCATCGCCTGCTGCGAGAAGCCGGCGGCCGGCTTGCCGAGCTCCGTCGAGTACCGCTTGAGAAAGTGCTCCGCGAGCAGCGGGATGTCCTCGCGCCGCTCGCGCAGCGGCGGCACGCGAATGGGGAACACGTTGAGCCGGTAGTAGAGGTCCTCCCGGAAGCGGCCCTCGGCGACCTCTTTCTCGAGGTTGCGATTGGTCGCGGCGACGATCCGCACGTTTACCGTCTTCTCGTGGCGTCGCTCCGATCGGGCGGATCTCGCCCTCTTGCAGTGCGCGCAATAGCTTCGATTGCAAGGACAGCGGCATCTCGGTCACTTCGTCGAGGAACAGCGTCCCGCCGTCGGCGATCTCGAAGAGCCCCTTCTTGTCCTCGTGCGCCCCCGTGAAGCTGCCCTTCTTGATGGCCGAAGAGCTCGCTCTCGAGCAGGTTCTCGGGCATCGCCGCGCAGTTCTGCGTCACGAAGAGCTGCGCGCGCCGGCGCGACCCGTAGTGCACCGCGGCGGCGATGAGCTCCTTGCCGACGCCCGTCTCTCCCTCGATGAGGACGGTGACGCGCGTGTCGACCACCTTCGCGAGCTGCTCGAGGAGCGCGCGCATCGCCGGGCTATGACCGATGATCTCCTGCTCGCCCTTGCCCGACGCGCCGCGACTCCTCGCGCGTCTTGAGGAACGCGTTCTCTTTCTTGAGGCGCTCGTCGGCCGCGCGCAGCCGCTGCACCAGCCGCGCGTTGGCCACGGCAAGCGACGCGTGGTGCGCGAGCACGGCGCAAACGTCGAGGTCCGCGCTCGTGAAGACGCCGGTGCTCTCGCGGTTGTCCATCTGGAGCACGCCGAGGATCTCGTCGCCCTTCCAGAGCGGGACGCCGATCACGCTCCGGATGTGCGCGCCCATGAGCGACTCGGTGTGTCCGACCTCGAGCGGCGCGTCGGCGGCGATGACGGCGGCGCGTTCGATCACCACCTTGCGGAACACGCTCCGCGTCACCGGGATCGGCGCAGTCGCGGGTCCCTGCTGGCCGCGAACGCGGGTCATGATCGGCACGTAGCCCGGCGCGCCGCCGGGACCGCCGTCCTCGCCGTCTTCCCGCAGGACGACCGTGACGTGGGTCGCTCCGGGCACGAGCGCCAAGCGCGCCGTCGCAGATGGCGTGGACCACCGCGTTGAGGTGCTCGGCGTTGCCGATGCGCTTCTGCGCGTCGTAGAGCGCGCGGAGGCGGCTCGCGTCGCGCTCGACGGTCGATTCGGCTCGCCCGAGCTCGTCGATGTTTCGGACCGCCAGGACGTGCGCGCCGGAGGCGTCTCGCGACGCCTCGGCGAGAGTGATGACCAGGCGCACGACGGTGTCGCCCTGGCCCAGCTCGACCACGTCACCCGCCTCGAGCGTGACCTCGCGGCCGTTGTCCTCGTCGAGGGCGATGCGCCGCTGACCGCGTACTACCGCGGTGCCGTTGGTCGACCGGAGATCGCGCAGCAGGTACCGCTCGTCGCCCGAGACGATGTGCGCGTGCTCCCCCGAGACGTGCTCGTCCGGCAGCACCACGTCGTTGCCCGAGGCGCGCCCTAGCCGGATGAGCCCCGCCGAGGATTCATGGAGCGATCCTCTGGCGAGACCTTGTGTGACCTCCAGACGAATCATCAGAAGCCAGCATACAGGAGGAGCCAGCGAGGCCCCCTTGCTGGGAGCGCTATTCTTAGGGTGCCGCGCGCGCGCGGAGGCGCAAGGCGATCTTGACGACCGCGTCGTCGGCCATCAGGACGAGCTTGTCGCCCGCCTTCGTGTCCGACGCGACGATCTTGTCGAGCGCGTCTGCCGCGGCCGTGTCCCCCTTCGGGGCCAGGCGGTCGATCGCCTCGACCAGCGCGAGGCGGGCGCTCGCGTCCTTTATCTTGTCGACCCGCTTGAGCAGCTCGGCGCGCGTCGCGTCCGGCGAGCTCTGTCCGTAGATGACGGCCATCCACGCCGACTTGACCGCGCGCCAGTTCGCCGTCGTCGGAGACGTCGGGACCGGCTCGTCGAGCACGCCGAGGTAGCAGCTGGGCCCCGCGCCGCACTTGTCGAGCGCCTGACTCGCGTAGTCGAACATCTGCTTGCTCGCCTGGAAGACGTCGGCGGGCAGCTCGCTCTTGGCCTTCTGCAGCGCGGCGCCGACGTCGGCCTTCTTGTTGGCCGGCATCAACTTCAGCGCCGCCTCGATGGGTAGCAGCTTGCTCGCCGCGTCCGGCGCGGCAAGCGTTTCCTTCACGAGCCAGTCGGTTAGGTTCGAGTCGTACAAGCTCGCGGACGCCTGCGCGAGCGCGGCCCGCGGCTTGAGCGCTCCGAGGAGCTCCACCGAAGCGTTCCACGTGAGCTTGTTGTACGCCGCGAGGAACGCCGGCTCGACACGCGGGTCCGACGGAAACTGGACGAGCGCCTGCGCCAACCCGGTCTTCATCGTGTCGGTGTCGGCGCCCGGCAGAGCGTTGAGGATTGCGTCGCGCCCGCCCGTCCGCGAAAGGAGCGCGAGCGTGTCGGCGACGATGGCCAGGTTCGTCTTGTCCTTGAACGCTTCGCCGGCCTTGTTGTAGTCGGGGTCCTGCCCGTTGAGGGCCTTGATGAGCTCGGGCTCTGCGGCCGGCGCCATCTTGAGCAGGGCCATGCGCGTCGACGCGTTCAGATCGATCTTCGTAGGCGTGAGAAGAACGAGGACGAGCTGCTTGACCGCCTTGTCGTAGTGCAGCTCGCTGATGACCTGGATCGAGGTGAGCTGCCACCAGTTGATCTGATCCTTCTGCGAATCGACGCTATCGGGCACGACCGGAGCCTTCAGCTTCTCGATGGCCTTGTCGCCGTAGCTCACGTCGTGCACGTTCAGGATCGCCTCGTGAAGCGACTGGTAGAGGCGCTGGCTCTGCGCCTTCGAGAGCTGGAACTTGGCGAAGGTGTCCCAGAGCGGGTCGATCGTGGTCTTGTCGAGCTTGATCCCCTGCTTGGCCATCTCGTTGATCGACTCGCACGTGACGCGAACCTCGTCGTCGGTCTTGCCCATCTCGAAGTCCTTGAGGGCCTTCGCGAGCGCCGGCTGGCTGCGGGGATCGTGGGTCTCGGCGAGGAACTTCATGAGGTCCACTCGCGTCAGGTCGTCGAGGCCGCCGCCCGTGTACTGCTTGGTCAGCGGCTCGACGATGGTGTCGAGGAGCTGCTTGACCTCTGGCGCGCTGGCGTCGTTGCTCGCGCGCGTCATGTCGTCCTCGTAGAACTGCGTCAACCGCTTGATCGCGTTGGCGCGCTGCGCCGGGTCGTCGAGCCGCTTGACCCACGTGGCCGGGTCGTTCTCGTCCTCACATGCGACCAGAGTGGCGGCGAGCGCGATCCCGGCGAGCGGGGCCGCGATGCCTGCGGTGGCAGACAGCATACGAAGCGTGCAGCAAAGCGTACGCACCGTCTTCATGGAGACTCTCCCTGTGGTGCCGCGAAGCGTCGCGTCTTCGGACGCCGCAGCTCGGACGAAACCGGCGGCGGGCGTCGATGCGGAGGCATCGCCTGCAGAGTAACGGTGGCGACGGTACAAGGGCGCGGGAGCGAGTGTCAAACACACGTCGCGCAAATTGGCGGCGGGAAGGTTGAGGTCGGGGCCCCTCGCGCCCGCCGCTGTCCACCCAGGAGCTCCCCGGGCCCGATCCCGGATGGTCGTGTCCGTGGCCGTCGAGCTTTTTGGGGGATACCCGCGCCTACATCCTCCATCGCCCACGTCCTCCATATAGAGGAGAGGGGATAGAGGATAGAGGAGAGGGGATAGAGGAGGACACGGAGCCCGGGGCGGGACGGCCCGCGCGCGGGACGGTCGCGTATGCGGCGGAGCCGGAAGATTCTGTCAGGACCAGCGTCTCGCGGTCGGGGACGCTTTCACCCGATGATCATCCCCTCTTCGAGGAGCCTTCCTTCCCTGAACCTCCTCAGGTTCCATCGATCGAACTCGGGCACGGGTTCCCCTGCGACCACCGCCGCCATCCGCTTGCCGACTACAGGCGCCATCATGAAGCCGTGCCCCATGAACCCGCTCGCCTGATAAAATTCGTCGACGCCGTCGACCGCGCCGACGATCGGGTTCGAATCGGGCGTGATGTCGTAGCATCCGGCCCACTGCCGCAGCACCTTGACGCCCCCGAGGACCGGGCAGGCGCGGATCAGCGAGCGGGCGTAGCGGCCGAGGAACGCGTGCGAGCTCTCCTGGTCGAGCCCGGGCGGGACGTACTCGCTGCCGATGCCGCCGACAATCTCGCCACGCGTCGACTGAGAGAAGTAAAGGCCGTCCGAGAGATCGGCGACCAGCGGCTTGAGCCACGGCTTGAGCGGCTCGCTCGAGCAGATCTCGTGTCGGTGCGCGCGATTCGGGAGCTCCACGCCGAGCATTCGGGCGATCTGCGGTGACCACGCGCCGGCGGCGTTCACGACGCGGTGGGTGGCGATCGTGAACACCTCCTCGGGCGAAGCCGCGCCCGGCGGGCCGGAGCGGCGTACGCGAACGCCTTCGATGCGGGCGCCTCTCGTGTCGAAGCCCACGACCTCGTGCCAGTCCGCCACCTCGACGCCGAGCTTGCGCGCTGCCTGCGCGTAGCCCCAGACGAAGGGCCATGGAAAGACGACGCCGTCGTCGGGGTTGTAGCTGGCCGCCTGCACGCCCGCGACGTCGAGCTCCGGCACGATGCGCCGTACTTCGTGCGGTGCGAGCATGCGCGTCGGGAGACCGCACTCGTTCTGCAGCGTGACGCTCTTCTCGAGCGTCTCGCGCTGCCGGGACGTCCGCGCGAGAAAGAGGTAGCCCCCCTGCCGGAGCCACACGTTGATCTTCATCTTCGCCGCGAACTCGCGGCACATGCGGATGCTCTCGAGCATCAGCCGCACGTTGGCCTCGCTCGACCATTGCGCGCGGACGCCGCCGCCGTTGCGTCCGCTCGCGCCGCCGCACAGGTAGCCCCGGTCGATCACGGAGACACGGGTCACCCCCCGCGCGGCGAGGTGGTACGCGATCGACAGTCCCATGATCCCGGCGCCGACGACCACGACGTCCGCGCGGTCACGCACGACCGAGGAGCCTCACGGGCGCTTCAGCGCGTCGATGACGCGCTCGTGGAGGAGGCCGTTCGTCGCGAGAAGGCCCCGAGTGTTCGCCAGCTCCGGCGTTGCGTACTCGATGGTCGCGCCGGTCGTCTCGGTCAGCTGGCCGCCGGCCGCCCGCACGATGGCCTCGCTCGAGCAAGCGTCCCACCGCATGCCCGCGCGCCCCGGCTGCACGTAGATGTCGTAGTCGCCGGCGGCGACGACGACCGCCTTGAGGCCCGAGCTCCCGAGCACGACGGGCGCGCGTCCTCCCATGGCCGTCGCCAGCACGGCGAGCTGCGGAGGCGTACGCGAGCGCGACACGACCATCGACGCCCCGTCGAGCGAGTCGCGTGCGGACACGTGGATCGGCGTCCGCGCCCCGTTGGCCGCGACCTCCCATGCGCCCTCGCCGACGACGCCGATGAACGCGCGCCCCCACGCCGGCGCGGTGATGACGCCCATCGTCGCTCGGCCGTGCTCGGCGAGCCCGATCATGACCGCGAACTCGCCGTTCCTCGCGACGAACTCGCTCGTGCCGTCGAGCGGATCGACGAACCAGACCGCCTCAGCGTCCGCAAAATTGGCATACGAGCTGGGGTCGCTCTCTTCGGCGACGATGGGAAGCCCAGGAAATGCCCGCGACAGGCGGTCGCAGAGCAGCGCGTTGGACTCCTGGTCCGCGCGCGTGACCGGATCGTCTTTGCCCTTGTAGGCCACCTCGAACGCCGTGCCATACACTCGCATCACCAGGTCGCTCGCTTCGCGGGCGGCGGCGAGTGCGACCTCGACGGCTTTGCGCGCGAGATCGGTCATGCGTCGATCCCAATGCTCTCGAGCGCGCGCGGGATGCGCGCGAGCGCCGCGTCGCGCAGGTACACGGGCCCCACGCCCACCTCGCGCACCACGTCTTCCAGCTGCGTCACCGTTCGCGGACCGAGGACCGCGCTCGCGACGATGGAGCTCGAGAGCACGTAGCGGATCGCGGCCGAGCGCATGGTCTCGACCTCGCCTTGCACGAGAAACCGGAAGGCGCCCACCTGGTCTACGCGTCGGGCGAGCTCGGGCTTCGTCCATCGGTCGGCTCGGTGATCGCCGGGCGCGAAGTCACGGTCCCTCGGCCAGTCCGATCCGAGCAGACCATAGGCCAACGTCGAGCGCGCGAGAACGCCCGCCCCCCCGACCATCACGGCGCCGGCGAGCCGGTGGAGGTCCGAGCAGTGCAGCAGGTTGTAGGCGAGCTCGATGACCTCGGCTCCTCGATGCAGCGCGGCCCGCCCGACCTCGATGTCGCCGGCGCTGACTCCCCAGTGCGCGATCCGGCCTTGTCGCTTGAGATCGAGCAGCGTGTCGATCGCCTCGGCGCCGCTCAGCGTGTCCGCCTGGGGGTTGTGCAGCAGGTAGACGTCGATCCAATCGCGCGACAGTCGCCGGAGTGATCGCTCGACCGCCGCTCGCAGGTAAGCGCCGTCGAACCGCTTGCGAGGGGGCGACGTCGCGCGGTCGACTCCGCCCTTCGTGACGACGACGATCTCGCCGCGGCCGGCGATGGCCCTCCCGACGGCGCGCTCCATGCTGCCATCGCCATACGCGTCGGCGGTGTCGATGAGCGATACGCCCATCTCGAGCGCGCGCGAAAGGACGCGCTCTTGCTCCGGCTCGTCGACGCGGCCGTAGGCATCCCCCGAGAGACCCCACGTGCCCAGCGCGAGTTCGCTGACACGCAGGCCGGTCTTTCCGAGGGCACGAGTACGCACTGCACCACAACGTTTAGCGCGCTTCGACGAGGCCGGCAGCCCCGCGCCTGCCGAAAGATTGGCGCTTCCCGGTCGAGCTCAAACCGGGTAAAGCACGCTTGCCCGAGAGCATGGGCGCAGCCTGGGAGGAGAGCGATGCGAACCGGAACGAAGGGACGTCTTGCACCGATCTGGATGAGCATCCTGGGCCTGGGCCTGGGCCTGACTGCCTGCGTCGCCCCTGCGCCGCCGCCCGCGGCCCCACCCATTCCGCCGCCTGTCGCGACGGCGAGCGCGACACCCCCTCCGGCCGACACGACGCCGCCGCCCCCCCCGAAGCCGACGCTGGCCGAGCTCATCCCGCAAGCGCTCAAGGGGATCGAGGAGGCCTTCAACGCACACGACGGCAAGGTGATCGCGTCGTATTTCACGGAGGATGCCGTCACCGAGGTCTACGGGGAGCCCAGCGCTCACGGCCGGGACGATCTCACCAAAGCGATGGATGGCCTCTTCGCGACGTTCGGTGATTCGAAATCGGTGCCGGCGCGCGTGTGGATCAAGGGCAACGTGGTCGTCGCCGAGACCGTCTGGAGCGGGACGATGACGGGCGACTTCATGGGGATGAAGGCCACGAAGAAGCCGGCCGGTCAGTTCCGCGTCGATGTGATGTGGTTCAACGACGACGGTCTCGTCAAAGAGATGCACGAATACGGCGACGACGCGGGGCTGATGGCCCAGATGTCGGGCAAGAAGGGCGCGCCGCCCGTGCCGGCCCTGCCGACGAGCATGCCCGAGCTGCACGTCGCGAAGGGGACGCCCGACGAAGACAAGCTCGCCGACTTGGGCAAGGCGGGCGACGTGACCTTCAGCAACGACGACGCGAAGGCGGTCGCCGCCGGCACCGCAGACGACGGCGACTACTGGATCAACTTCACGGGCGCGCCGGCGATCAAGGGCAAGAAGGACCTCGGCAAGGACCTCGAGGGCTTCTTCAAGGCATTCCCGGATCAGAAGTGGACCACGGTCAACGCGTGGGGGATCGACGGCTTCGCGATCGTCGAGCACACGATGACGGGCACCCAGAAGGGCCGCCTTGGTCCTCTTCCACCCTCGAACAAGCCGGTCAAGGACTGGCACTGGCTCGACATCATGCAGCCGACGGCGGACGGCAAGCTCCAGCACGGGTGGGGGTACGCGAACCTCGTCGAGGTGTTGCAGCAGACCGGCGCGCTGAAGATGCCGGGCGACAAGCCGGTCGCGTCGCCCAAGCCGGCGGCAGCGGCTCTGGGCGACAAGCCGAACAAGTAGAAACGCTGGCGGGAACTCCGCCGGATTCGGCGATGTCCTTCACGACATGGACGTCGTCGAAGTGGTGCTGTCGTGGGACGTCACGGTGCTCGCCGTGGCGCATGTGAAGGCAGGGTGTGCGCTGACCCTCGGCGAACGGGGCGACATGCTGCTGCCCGCCGACATCCTCGGAACCGACCGCGTGGAGCTCGTTCGCTACGACGGAGAGCTCGCGAGCGTCTCCGTCCCCCAGGGGGCGAGGCTGCGCGTCGATGGCTGCGACCAGGGCTACGTGGGCCTCATCCTCGAACCGGGGCGGCTCGTCGAGATCAACGTGGGTCCGTTCTCGGTGAAGCTCGCGCGCGTGCCGGAAGAGCGATGCCGCCCGGCCCCGGCGCTCGACGAGCTGCGCCGCAGCGGCGCGGGGTTCATCGCCGGATCAGCGCTGTTTCACGCCGCCGTGTTCGCGGCGATCGCGCTCTTCGCGCGCTCGCTCGGGGCGACCGAGGAGGACCCGTTCGACGCCGACCGCATGGCGCTGCTCCAGCGGATGCTCGACGCCAGCGCGCAGCGCGAGGCGGAGGCCGTGCATCCGCCCGAAGACGCGGCGTCTCCGGCGGGGGGAGGGGACGTCAGCGCGGGACAACCGGCGCGCGGCGCCGAAGGGGTCGCGGGTCGCCCGGATACGACCAAGAGCGGCCGCTGGGCCGCGAAGGGCGCCGCAAAGCCGGAGGACGCGACCCTGGCGCGAGAGCACGACCTCGTCGAAGCGCAGACCTTCGCCGCGATCGGGGTGCTGTCTGCGGCCTTCGCGAGTGACCCCAACGCGCCGGTCGCGGCGTGGGGGACGGTGCTCAATGGCAGCGACGCCGAGAGCAAGATCGGCAAACTCTTCGGGGACACGATCGACGACGGTCGAGGCTCCGGAGGCCTCGGCCTCAGCGGAGTCGGCGAGGGCGGCGGGGGAGTGTCGAACTCGATCGGTCTCAATGGCCTCGACGGGCTGGGCCACGGCTCGGGGACGTGCGATGGCCCCGCTCCGTGCCTTGGATCCGGTCACGGTCATGGGTACGGCACGGGCGGCATACCTCGCGGACGCGTCTCGCGCTTCAAGGGCCCGCGCTATGCGGAGCCACAGGTCAACGGGCGCCTCGCGGCGGAAGTCATAAGGCGCGTCGTTCGCATGAACGACGGTCGCTACCGCGCCTGTTACGAGGGCGGCCTGCGGACCAATCCGAGCTTGCAGGGTCGGGTCACGGTGAAATTCGTGATCGACCGCACGGGCGCGGTCGCCCTGGCCGCCGACGGCGGCAGCGACATCCCGGACGAGGGGGTGCGTCGCTGCGTCGTCTCGAGCTTCCTGTCGCTCTCGTTCCCCTCACCCGAGAACGGCGCGGTGACCGTCGTCTATCCGATCGTGTTCAGTCCGGAGTGATCCCGGTGACGAACCAATAGTGGAACGTCGTGATGGCGCCGCCCTCGGCCCGCAGCTCGATGTTCGTCGGCCCTCGGCCGCCTGCGCCGGGGATGTCGAACGTGCGCTCCACCCAGTCCTCGTCGTCACCGAGCTCGAACGAGCCGACTGCCCGCTCGTTCGCGAGCACTTGCACGCGCGTCCCGGCCCGGCCGTCGAGGCGGACGATGCCGCGCGTGGCGATACCCTGCGGCAGCATCGCGTAGAATCGCTCGACCGTGCGGCGCGTGCGCCCGCCATCGACCACGGTGGCCCCATCGGGCGAGATTCCTTCGTGCGCCACCTCTTCGCCTTCATGCGCGCCGAGCAGCTCGTAGGCGTGGCCGTCCTCGCTATCGAGGTCGGCGACGTCGAGCGCGTCGACGATCTTGCCGCCGCCGATCGGCGTCCACGGGCTGTCGCCGGTCCCGAGCTTCGACCAGTCGGCGACGTACGCGCGCATCGTCGCCCCGCCCAGGATCGTCGCGTCGGTCACGGTCGCCTCGTGGAGAGGTTCGCCGAGGACGGCGTCGATGCCCATCCACTGGGGGTAGACGATGAAGTGCGTCGGCAGCTTCGCCGGGTCGGTCGACAGCAGGTTCTCGTAGTGCTCGAGTCGCGATCCGGCGCCCGCGACCCAGTACCGGCCCTCTCCCTCGGTCGTCAGCCCGACGATGTCGAACGTCGAGCGCTCCCCGAAGTATGCGATCGCGCCCGTGTCGTTGACGCCGATGCGCGCCGTCGGACTGAGGGTTTCCTTCGCCCATCGCCCGAGCGCGACTTGCTGGCGGTCGATCCCGCTCGCGGACTGCGCGACGTCGTCGATCACCCAGTCGAGCTTGGACGCGAAGAGGCCCACGAAGCCGCCGCAGATGAGCCCCGTGATCACGCGCCACCGCGGGCGGACCGCGCCGGCCGCGTCTCCCGCGAGCCGCGCGAGGCAAGCGAGGCCGATGATCCACCCCCCGGCGAAGGGCCAGAGGTAACGCAGGCGGTTCCAGAGGAACGTGTAGTAGAAGCACGGCGCGAACATCGTCAGCGCCATGAGCAACACGGCCGCGGATCGCCATCGCGATCGCGTGCGGCCACCGAGCAGGGCCACCGCCGCCAGGCCCGCCATCGCGAGCGGGGCCCCGCCGTGCGGCAAGAACTCGGCTGCGTGCTCGTCGCCGTTGAGCAGCGTCCCAACGAGGAGCCTGACGTACCCCTCGACCGCCGCGACCAGCGTCGAGTCGGGGTAGTAGGGGTTGCCGGGCAGGAGCTTCACGACGGCCGTGTTGCTCCGGGGCGAGCCGGTGAGCGCCCAGAGCAAGAGGGGCGTCGCGAGCACGGCGCCTGCCGCCGCCAGTGATCGCGCGCGCTCGCGCCAGACGGGGCGCCGCGGGAAGGTGGCGAGCGTTGCCGCTACGAAGAGGGACGTCACGGCCCCCTCGGGTCGGAAAAGGGCGACGATCCACGCGAGCGCGACGAGCTCTGCGGCGCGACGGCTCGAGCGCTTCTCGAGGCCCTCCTCCGACCACTCGCTCGCTCGCCGCGAAGCGCGCGCGATGGCCCACGCGAAGGGCACGACCTCCATCCCGCTCGCTGCGCACCAGACGAACCCGCCGAACACGATCGTCATCGCCCCGGCGCCTACGGCGGCGGCGTCGCCTGCGAGGCGCCTCGTCAGCGTCGACACCTCCCAAGCGAGCGCGCCCAGGGCGACGAACGAAAGGGCCCACGCCGCCCACACGATCGCGTCGTCGCGCATGCCGAACGCCCAGAACGGGGCGAGCACGGCGGGCCAGAGCATGCTGGTCGCGCCGCTCGTCACCGGCGCGCCGGCCTGGAACCGCAGCGGGTGCCCTGTCGCGATGGCGCGCGCGTACTGGAAATGGATGTACGCGTCGTCGAGCGTGGCCCCCGCGTGGCCGACCTTGGCGAGCACGGCGCCGATCGTTCGATGCGCGACGAACGCCACCGCGAGGGCGAGCGGACCGTACGCAAGGGCACGCGCCTTCCAGACGCCCCACGGCGCGGCATCGGGGGGCTCGCCGGCCTGCACGCCCGGACGGTCGCTGACCGGACCCGTCGTGGTCAAGCCCGCCCTCCCGGCGCGCTTCGGGGTACAAGCCTGAGCATGCCTCGCCTCTACCATGACGCCCCGCGCGTGCCCGAGGGCGAGCGCGTCGAGCTCGACTCGCTGGTGCGCGGCGATTGGGTCGAGATCGAGCTCGGTCCTGGGCGCGGCTGGTTTCTCGTCGAGCGCGCGGAGGTCGAGCCACGCGCGGCGCTCATCGGGCTCGAGATCCGTCGCAAGTGGGCCTCGATCGTGGACGGCCGGCTCTCGGCGAAGGGCTTCGCAGCGCGTGCGCGCGTCTTTGCAGAGGATGCGCGGTTCGCGTTGCCCCGGCTCGGCCCCGACCACGCCGTGCGTCGTTTCTTCGTCCACTTTCCCGATCCGTGGTGGAAGAAGCGCCACGCCAAGCGGTTGCTCGTGCAGGCCGGATTCCTCGACGAGATCGCGCGCCTCCTCGAGCCGCACGGCGAGCTCTTCGTCCAGACGGACGTCGAGGAACGTGCGGCGGGCTACGAAGAGCTCGCAGCGCTCGACGACCGCTTCGTTTCCGACGGCGATGCGCCCGGCTCCCCGAGGCTCGCCGAGAACCCCTACGCCGCGCGCAGCTCGCGGGAGCGCCGCGCGATCGCCGACGGCCTCCCCATCCACCGCCTTCGCTGGAAGCGCCGCGCCTGACCGATGCCGCCGAGACGCGGAGGACTCTCCCTCTCTTCTCAGTGCTTGGGACGCGGGTCGGGCTCGAGGACGACGCTGATTGCGCCGCTCGGGTCTGCGCCTGTCAGCGTCACGGTCTGCGAGGCGGGCTCGAAGCCATCGGCTGTGAGTGCGACCACGAAGGGCAGACCGAGCGCCATGTTCGTCAGCGTCGCGGGCGTGGTCTGACGGGTGAGCTCTCCGTTGATGAAGATCGCTGCGCCAGTGGGGACGCTCGCGATTGCGATCACGCCGTGATCGTGGGCCGGGGGCGTCGCCGCGACCGCCGGCAGTGCCACGGTTCCGGCGGGATGCTTGCTCCACGATCGCGCGGCCCCGCTCGCGGTGCCGACCGCGACGAGCAGACCCAGGGCGCCGAGAACGATCCCGGCGCGGCTCTGGCCGTGGACGCGAGCGTCCGTGACCGTGCGCGACACCGTGGGACCGAGGCTCCAGGGCCGCCCGCTTTCGATGCCGCCGGCGACGCCCGCGTCGAGACTCCCGATGGCGACGCTGTCGGCGAGCTGCTTGTCTTGCAGGAGCGCCTCGGTATGGCCCACGAGCTTGTCTTCGAAGAGCGAACCCATGAACTTCGAAAGGCCCGTGCGGCTCGCGCCGATGCGGCCCTGACGAACGAACTCCTCGAGCGCTCCTTGCATCTCGCGGGCGCTTTGCCAGCGTTGGTCTCGGTCCTTGGCCAGTGCGCGCATGACGATCGCCTCGAGGGCCGGCGGATATCCCGGTCGGATACTCGACGGCAGCGGGTAATCGCGATCGCAGATGAGCTTGAGCGTCTCGTATTCGCTCGCCGTCTTGAAGAGGCGCCGCCCCGTGGTCAACTCGAAGAGAATGACCCCGACGGCGAAGATGTCGCTTCGCCAGTCCACGGGTTCGCCGCGGGCCTGCTCCGGCGACATGTAAGGGGCCTTCCCCTTCAACCGGCCGCTCTCGGTGTCGTCGCCCAATCGCACGTCGCTCTTGGCGATCCCGAAGTCGACGACCTTCACGTCGCCGCTGAAGGTGATGATGACGTTCTGTGGCGAGACGTCCCGATGAACGATGTTGAGCGGCGCTCCGTTGAGGTCGCGTTTCCCGTGCGCGTACGCGAGCCCGGCGCAGACACCCAGCACGATCGAGAGCGCGTGCTCCATCGGGAACTCGCTTGCGTCGCGGCTCTTCATCTGGCGCACGATCGCGCGCAGGTCCTCGCCGTGGACGTGTTCCATGGCGATGAAGTAGGCCCCGTCGGCCATTCCGAGATCGAAGACCTGCACGACGTTCGGGTGTGAAAGCGTGGCCGCGATCCGCGCCTCGTGAAGGAGCATCTCGATGAACGCTTGATCCTGGTTCATCGCGGGTAAGATCCGCTTGATGACGGTGAGCTTCTCGAAGCCGCCGACGCTGCGCTGGATCGCCAAGAAGAGCTCTGCCATGCCCCCCGTTGCGAGCTTGCGCACGAGCGTGTACCGCCCGAGCTGGCGGGGCAGCCCCGCGACGGACGGGTCACACGTCTGCGCCGGCATCTCTTGGTCCCTCCGCGCTCCTTCGATCGACGCGCGGGTGCGGCGCGCACCGGCTGTCGATCCGCGCGCTAAGCTAGCGGGCACGAGCTAGCCGGTCAATGCACACTCGCCTGCTGCGCCGGACTTCATGAGCTCCTCTTGTGCTGCCTTTTCCCGGCTCGGTCGACTCGCCCTCCGCCGGCTCGCTTGCCGTGCTCTTCGGCCGATGGTCGCTCTGGCGGCTGCGGCGACTCTCGCGTTCACAAGCCCGCTTCACGCGGCGCAGAGCGCGCAAAAGGGTCCCTATGTGACGGCCCTTTCCGACCGAGACGCCACCGTTCGCTTCGAACTGCAAACGGCCGCCCCTGCCACGATCGAAGTGACCGCCCGGACGAGCGCCGATGGCTCCACGATCGGACCGAGCCGCTACGAGAGCCGCGAAGTCTCGGCGTTTCACCGGGTGCTCGTCACCGGCCTGGAGCCCGCGACGCCGTACTCCTTCGTAGCGCGTGCCGGCGGCGCGGTCGTCGGCGAAGGCCGCTTCGTCACCGCCCCGCGACCGGAGTCGACCGCGCCGCTCACGTTTCTCGTCTACGGCGACGATCGATCCGACGACGCTGCGCACGCCAGCGTGGCGCACGCCATGATGGCGGTCCCGTCCGATTTCCTCGTGAACACCGGCGACATGGTGGCAGACGGCGCCAGCGCTGCGAACTGGCAGATGTTCTTCGACATCGAGAAGCCCTTGCTCCACGACCGCGCGCTGCTGTCGGCGATCGGCAACCACGAGCTTTACGACGACGCTGCAGGCACGAACTTCGCCCGGTACTTCGGCTTCCTCGACGACAGCGGAGTGACGAGGCCTTACGGCACGGTGCGCTTCGGCAATGCGCGCTTCTTGTTCCTCAACGGGATGGACGACTGGTCGACGGGCGAGGAGCGCCAGTGGCTACAGCGCGAGCTTTCGAAGGCCGATGGCGAGCCTGGCCTGTCGTGGCGCTTCGTGGTCGTCCATCAAGGTCCGTGGTCGTCCGGCCCGCACGGACCGAACACCAAACTCGTCCTTGCGGGCGTGCCGCAACTTCTCGCGTCGCACAAGGTCGATCTGCTCTTCTCGGGCCACGACCATCTCTACGAGAGAGGGGACGCAGGGCTCCTCAAGTACATCGTGTCGGGGGGCGGCGGCGCGCCTCTCTACCGCGATTTCCACGCGGCGCCCGGCACTCGCAAAGTCGAGGCGACGCACCACTTCGTCGAGGTGAGCACCCGCGGCGATGCGCTGCAGATCGTGGCGCGGCGCGACGACGGCTCGGTGCTCGACCGGTGCGGCTTCACGCAAGGCGGGCCGTGGGATTGCGACGCCCCGCCGGCGCCCACCCCCACCGCATCCGCCTCGGCGCCGGTCACCCCGCCCGCGTCGCCGACGCGCGGGTGCGCGTGCTCGGCGGGGGTAGGAGCGGGGGGAGCCGCCCGCGGCTCGGCTATGACGCTGGCCGCCGTGGCGGCCCTCTCGTTGGCCCGGTTGCGCCGACGGGGTTGATCCCCGGCGCCGCTCGCCGATACGCTTGTGAATCGATGCGCTCCACCGCCGCGTGCCTGTGCCTCGCCCTGATGCTCGGGGCCGCGGCGTGCAACACGTACGCGGACGATCTCTCGCGCAGCCAGCGAGCGTTCGAAGAGAGCGAACACGAGCGCGCTCTCGCGATCCTGCGCGCCCTCGAGCCGGACCTCGGACGACTGTCGCTCACGGATCGCGCGCACTACGCCTACCTGCGCGGGATGACGGACTTCCGCATCGGCTACAAGGCCGAGTCCCGGCACTGGCTGGCGACCGCAGCGGCGATCGAGAAGCAGGCCCCCGGTTCGCTGCCCGCCGACTGGGGGAAGCGAATGGCAGAGGCGCTGAAGGAGCTCAACGACGCCGTCTATGCCGGCGGGATCGCCTCGCTGTCGAACACGCCGACGGCGCCGACGAAGCCCGGCGAGGGAGAGGGGGAGGACGACTCGACCCCCGCTCCCCCAAAGCCAAACGCCGGCGACGAATAAGGCCGGGCCGCTTCCGCTCTCGCTAGCCGCGCTAGCGGAGCCCGAGGGCGTAAAGCTGGTCCTTGGCCGCCAGACGTCTCTTCTTCAACTCGGCCGCTCGTTCGCGCTCCCGCGGGGTCATGTGCTCTCCGCGGCGGTCGAGTTTGTGGATCTGCTGGTCGAGCGTGCGGTGGCGAAGCTCGAGCACGTGGACGTCGAGGATCTTCATCGGAACCGTGACCTCCTGCCCCGCGGGAAAGGCACGAGCATGCCGCCCCGCGCTGCGTGTCCCTACTCGGTGACCCTCTCTCTGCATGGATCGAGCGTCAACCGAGGCGTGTGTTCAGTGGCAGCGTGGCGGCTTCTTCAGGCCCGTACGCCGGGGGCACTCCTCAAGCGCGCGACCGCCGACGCCCATTCCCGGAACTCTCGCGGACTTTCGATACTCTCTCTCCAGTGGGAACCTGGTGGAGTTGGGCCGGCGCGGCGGTGATCGGAGGGCTCGCTTGCGGCTGCGCCCCGGCGGTGCCGCCGGCGGGTCCGAGCGGTCCGCCCCCCCACATCGAGGCGGAGCCTCGCATCGTGACCGCCGACGACGTCACGACGCAGGCGGAGCTCGAATCTCGAGGCGAGCGCGCGCTCCTCGAGCAACGCTGGAAAGACGCAGCGGACGCGTATCGCCTGCTTCTCGCCGCGGACCCGAGCGGTGCGCGCGCTTCCGGGTACATGTTCGACCTGGGGCTATCGCTCGAGGGCCTCGAGAGACGAGCCGACGCACGCGATACCTTCCTCGATCTCGCGCGGCGCTTCCCGGAGGGACCCAAGGCGCGGGCGGCACTCGTGCGTACGGCGACTCTGGACGCGTACCTCGAGGACTGGGCGGCTCTCGAGGCCATCGGCGAAGAGCTGCTCGCGCGGCCGGACATCGAGGACATCGAACGCATCGTGGGCCTCGGGGCGCGCGGACTCGCGCGCGTCGAACGAGTGGAGCAGGCGACGCTTGCGGCGCCGGTCGCGGCGGTCGCGCCTGCGCCCGAGGAGCCTCACGCGGTCGATCCGACGCTCGACCTGCGGGCGTCCGAGGACATCCTCGCGGGGCTCGACCTGTCCGACCGGTTTCACTACGGCGATCGCGATGTGCTCCCGGTGGCCGTCGCGCAGCTGCGCTTCGCGCTCGGCGAGCTTCGGCGCGTCCGGTCCGAGCGCATCGCGTTCGAGCCGCTCCCTCCCGATTTCGTTGCCAAGCTCGACGAGCGTTGCGCGGGGCTGCTCGAGGCCCAAGCCGCCTACTCGCAGGCCGTTCGCTCCGTCGATCCGCACTGGGCCGCCATGTCGGGCTACCGCGTGGGCGCGATGTACCGCCGCCTTCACCACGACCTGATGCAGATCCCGCCGCCCGCCACGTCGAAGACCGAGCGCCAGCGGCAGATCTTCTTCGCCTTCATGCACGTCCGCTACCGCGATCCTCCTCGAAAAGGGGCTGCGAGAGATCGAGCAGACGGTCGCTCTCGGCGAGCGGACTCAGGATTCTTCGAGCTGGATCTCAGCGGGCGCGCGAGGCGCGCGCGGAGATGCAGACCGCGCTCGCCGACGAGAAGGCGCAGATCGAGCGCATGCCGTTCACCGAAGAGGAGATCGCCAAGGCCCTCGAGCTTCTGGGCAAGAAGAGCAACACGAGTCGGCCGCCTTGACGCACGCAGTGCCTCGCGCTAGCGAGCGGTCCTCTCTTGCGGCGAGTCGCACAGGAGCGGTGTATCCACAAACTGAGGTAACCATTCACTTTACTTACGTATTTGAAGCGCCAGACGTAGGAGGCGGCTGGCGGCGGCGGCCGCAGCCCCGCTCGATCGAACATGGCTTCCTTGTTGCTTGCGCGGCCGCCCGTCGCCAAGTAAGGTACGCGCCCCCAAAGCGGCGGGCTCTCCGTCGCGCGGGCTGGCGTAGCTCAACTGGCAGAGCACCTGTTTTGTAAACAGGTGGTTAGGGGTTCAAGTCCCCTCGCTAGCTCATAGCCGCATCGAGCAGCAGCTGAGACCGAGACGAAGAGCGAGGCGAACATCGATCGAGGCCACCGGCCGAACGAAGAAGGCCAAGAAAGCCAACAATCCGGAGGGTTGCCCGAGTGGCCAAAGGGAGCAGACTGTAAATCTGCCGGCTATGCCTTCGATGGTTCGAATCCATCACCCTCCACGGTCCCGAAGAAATCCGACACGACGACCCATCACCTCGCGGGAGTAGCTCAGTTGGTAGAGCGTCAGCCTTCCAAGCTGAACGTCGCCGGTTCGAACCCGGTCTCCCGCTCGTATCCAGCCCACGACGCACGCACTTCGCATAGAGACCCGAGACGACACCTCGCACGCGAACACGAGCCACACGCAACGCCCACCTAGCTCAGTGGTAGAGCACTTCCTTGGTAAGGAAGAGGTCACGGGTTCAAGCCCCGTGGTGGGCTCGACCCGCAACGGTTCGCTTCGACACCTTTCGAGAGTTCCCGAGGAGACGACAGTCATGGCGCAAGGAGAAATTCGTCCGGAACAAGCCGCACGTGAACGTGGGCACGATCGGTCACATCGACCACGGCAAGACGACGCTGACGGCGGCGCTGGTGAAGGTGCAGTCGAAGAAGGGTCTGGCGAAGGTCATCAGCTACAAGGACATCGCGAAGGGCGGGACGGTCCGCGACGACGACCAAGACGGTGACGATCGCGGTGGCGCACGTGGAGTACGAGAGCGACAAGCGTCACTACGCGCACGTCGATTGCCCGGGTCACGCGGACTACATCAAGAACATGATCACGGGCGCGGCGCAGATGGACGGCGCGATCCTGGTGGTGAGCGCGCTCGACAGCGTGATGCCGCAGACGCGCGAGCACGTGCTTCTGGCGCGTCAGGTGGGTCTGAACCACATCGTGGTGTTCCTGAACAAGTGCGACGCGGTGGACGACCCGGAGATGCTGGACCTGGTGGAGATGGAGGTCCGCGAGCTTCTGAACAAGTACAAGTTCGACGGGGACAACGCGAAGGTCGTCCGCGGCGCGGCGCTTCCGGCGCTCAACGGGGACGCGAAGTGGGAGAAGACGATCGACGAGCTGATCGACGGCGCTGGACACGCAGATCCCGGACCCGGTGCGCGACATCGACAAGCCGTTCCTGATGGCGGTCGAGGACGTGTTCTCGATCAAGGGTCGCGGGACGGTGGCGACGGGTCGCGTGGAGCGCGGCGTGGTGAAGGTGGGCGAAGAGGTGGAGCTCGTCGGCTTCACGCGACACGCGCAAGCTGGTGGTGACGGGCGTGGAGATGTTCCGCAAGCTTCTGGACCAGGGGCAGGCGGGCGACAACATCGGGGTGCTGCTGCGCGGGATCGAGAAGAACGAGATCGAGCGCGGTCAGATCCTGGCGCAAGCCGGGGTCGGTGACGCCGCACACGAAGTTCGAGGGGGAGGTGTACGTCCTGAAGAAGGAGGAGGGCGGGCGTCACACGCCGTTCTTCACCAACTACCGCCCGCAGTTCTACATGCGGACGACGGACGTGACCGGGACGGTGGCGCTGCCGGAGGGGACCAAGATGGTCATGCCGGGCGACAACACCAAGATGACCATCGAGCTCATCACGCCGGTGGCGTCTCGAGGAGCAGCAGCGCTTCGCCATCCGCGAGGGCGGCCGCACCGTCGGCGCCGGCATCGTCACCAAGATCCTCGCAGTACGAGCAGCCGATGGCGCGGAGCGGACGGTCGCGAGCGGATCGATGCGCTCGCCTGCACGGAGTGTGAATCGAGAAACTACCGCACGACGCGCAAGCCCGAGCGGATGGGGCAGCTCGCGCTGAAGAAGTTCTGCCCGAGCTGCAACGCGCACACGGTCCACAAGGAGACGAAGTGAGCTCGACCAGGGCTCCAGGCTCAGCGAGGAATAGACGTCGCGAAATCCGTCGCATGCTCCGAGGAACCGGCCGAGCGCATAGGGGTTTAGCTCAGTTGGTAGAGCAGCGGATTCCAAATCCGCAGGTCGTGGGTTCGAGCCCCTCAGCCCCTGCTCGAGATTCCCAAACGCAGTCGAGAATCACCGATGACCGTCGAAGAAGACGTCAAAGCGAGAGCGCGCCGCCGAAGGCGCGCCGACGAGGACGAGCCAAGGCGGCGGCCGGACTCCGATGCGACGACGCGGACGTGCCGACGCGTCGAGACGCGCGGCGTCCGGACGCGGTCGTGCGCGAGGGTGCGCCCGACGACGCCGAGCGACGAGGACGCACGACGGTCGCGCCGGTCGCTCCGACGCAGCTCGGCGCGCGGCGGTTCGTCTACGCGGCGTACTTCGCCGGCGCGATCGCGCATCGCGTTCATCTCGTCGAAGGTCGCTCGATTTCGCCTGGATCAAGCTGCAGAACTACAAGCCGTCGATCGGCGAGCCGCGCGACGAGATCGTCATGCCGCTCGTCGGCGCTCATCGGCGCAGGCGCCGCGCTCTACTACTGGTACCGGACGCGCGCTCGCGAGCTCGCGGAAGAGGTGGCGACGGAGATGTCGAAGGTCACTGGCCGACGCGGACCGAGGTCACCAACGGCACCGTTCGTCGTCATCGTGACGACGATCGTCTCGACGGTGTTCTTCGCGCTCATGGACAAGTTCTGGGGTTTCGTCACCAATCTCGTCTACGGGGGGACCTGAGGCGTCATGGCCAAGAAGTGGTACGTCATCCAGACCTACTCGGGATACGAGAACAAGGTCAAAGAGGCGCTCCTCCAGCGCATCAAGGAGCACCACATGGAGGATCGCTTCGGCGAGGTCCTCATCCCGACCGAGACCGTGACCGAGCAGCGCGCCGGCGGCAAGACGCGCGACGCGCCAGAAGACGAGCTTCCCCGGCTACATCTTCGTCGAGATGGAGATGAGCGAGGAGGTCTGGCACCTCGTCAAGGACACGCCCAAGGTCACCGGCTTCATCGGCAACCAGCGGCCGCAAGAGGTGACGCCGCCGCAGATCGACGACCTGCGCAAGAGCATCGTCGAGGGCGCCGTGAAGCCGAAGCCGCGCGTCTCGTTCGAGGCGGGCGACGAGATCCGCGTCATCGACGGGGCGTTCGCGAACTTCTCGGGCACCGTCGAAGAGGTCAAGCCCGACAAGCAGAAGCTCCGGGTGAAGGTCTCGATCTTCGGCCGCGCGACGCCGGTCGAGCTGGATTTCAGTCAGGTGGAGAAGAGGGTCTAAGGCCATGGCGAAGAAAGTCTCGGGAATCGTCAAGCTCCAGCTCGCCGCGGGCAAGGCCAGCCCGGCGCCGCCCGTCGGGCCCGCGCTCGGCCCGCACGGCATCAACATCATGGCCTTCTGCAAGGAGTTCAACGCCAAGACGCAGGGGAGCGACATGATCATCCCCGTCGTGCTCACGGTCTACTCCGACCGCAGCTTCAGCATGCTCCTGAAGACGCCGCCGACGAGCGTCCTTCTCAAGAAGGCCGCGGGCCTGCCGACGGGCAAGAAGCCCGGCGCCGGCTCGAAGGAGCCGAACAAGACGAAGGTCGGCAAGGTGACGATGAAGCAGGTGCGCGAGCTCGCCGAGCAGAAGATGCCCGACATGAACTGCACCGACATCGAGTCCGCCGATCCGCACCGTCGATGGGGACCGCGCGGTCGATGGGCATCGACGTCGAGGCGTGACTGACATGTGCCACGAAGCACCACCGACCCCGGCGAACGTCTGCGGACCCACGGTGGGAGGCCAACAAGCCGACAAGGAGGAAAATGCCGAAAGTCCCGAAGAACCGCGCGAAGGTCGACGACGATCGTCGACCGTGAGCGCAAATACAGCGTCGAGGAGGCGTGCGCTCTGGTCAAGAAGGCCAAGTTCGCCAAGTTCGACGAGACGGTCGACCTCGCGGTCCGTCTGGGCGTGAATCCAAAGCACGCCGATCAGATGGTCCGCGGGGCGCTCGTTCTGCCGCACGGGACCGGAAAGACCGTGCGCGTCCTCGTCTTCGCCAAGGGCGAGAAGGAGCGCGAGGCCCGAGAGGCCGGCGCCGACTTCGCCGGGAGCGACGACCTGGTCGCGAAGGTCTCCGAAGGGTTCCTGGACTTCGATCGCGTCATCGCGACGCCCGACATGATGGGCGCCGTGGGCAAGCTCGGTCGCGTCCTCGGTCCGCGTGGCCTCATGCCCAACCCGAAGGTCGGGACCGTGACGTTCGACGTCGGCAGCCGCCGTGAAGGACGCCAAGGGCGGCAAGATCGAGTACCGCGTCGAGAAGGCGGGCATCGTCCACGCCCGCATCGGCAAGGTGCTCGTTCAACGAGCAGGCGCTCGCCGACAACGCGAAGGCGCTCATCAGCGCGCTCGTCCGGCAGAAGCCGTCGACCGCCAAGGGCAGCTACCTGCGGAGCATCACGGTCAGCTCGACCATGGGCCCCGGCATCAAGATCGATCCCGGCTCACTTCATGAGCGCGGCCGAGGAGGGCTAAGCCATGGACCGCACCGCCAAAGACGCGCAGCTCGGCGAGATCCGATCGCGCTTCGACAAGATGACCGCCGCCGTCTTCCTCGACTTCAAGGGGATGACCGTCGAGAACGTGACCAAGCTCCGCGCCGAGTTCCGCAAGGCCGGCGTCGAGTACAAGGTCGTCAAGAACACGCTCGTCAAGCACGCCCTCAAGGACGCTCCGTATCAAGGCGAAGCTGGACGACGTCCTCGTCGGCATGACGGGCATCGCCTGGAGCTACGAAGACCCGAGCGCGGCCGCGAAGGTCGTGAAGGCGTTCCGCAAGGACCCCGCCGGGGAGAAGCTCCAGATCAAGGCCGGCCTCATCGAGGGCTCGGTGCTCGACGCGAAGGGCGTCGAGGACCAGCTCGCGACGATGCCCGGCAAGAACGAGCTTCGCGCCATGCTGCTCGCGACGCTGCAAGCGCCGCTTCAGAGCTTCGTCGCGCTGCTCGCAGGCTCCCGCCCAGAACTTCGCCTACCTCCTGGCGGCGAAGGAGCGCGAAGAGCGGCCAAGTAGCTCGACGCACCCGTCCGCAGCTCCGGACGCGCGCTCGCCTCGACCAACAAGAGTCCACAGACTTCTGATAATCGTTCTACGGAGAATTTCAAATGGCTGACATCACGCGTGAGCAGGTCGTCGACTACCTTTCGAACCTGCCGGTCATCCAGCTCGCGGAGCTCATCAAGACCCTCGAGGACAAGTGGGGCGTCAAGGCGGCCCCCGTCGCCGTGGCCGCCGGTCCGGCAGCCGCTGCGGCCGCCCCGGCCGCGGCAGCCGAGGAGCAGACGGAGTTCAACGTCGAGCTCAAGGAAGCCGGCGCGAACAAGATCGCCGTCATCAAGGTGGTCCGCGAGATCACGGGCCTCGGCCTCAAGGAGGCCAAGGACCTGGTCGAGGGCGCGCCCAAGACCCTGAAGGAAGGCGTGTCCAAGGCCGAGGCCGAGGAGATCAAGAAGAAGCTCGAGGACGCCGGCGCCAAGGTCGAGCTCAAGTAACTGCTGGAATCAACAAGACTTTGTCTGTCCAAGGGAACCGCAGCACCGCGCGAGGAAGAGACGCCTCTTTCGCCGCGCCGGGGCTCCGTTCCCAGCTGCCGCACTTGCCTTGCCCGGCGGGGTTTCCGCCTGGGCAGGGTTTGCTGCGGCTCAGTCGTTTGCACAATCCTTCCCGCCGACTAGGCTACCGATCCCTCGGCGGCGTGCCTTTTGCTTTACGCGCTCTAATTTCCGACTGAAGGTCCACGGCGGCAGGCAGGTCCCACGCCGGGCAAAACGCGCATTGCCCGAGCGCCGCGTCAAAAAAAAGTTTATGGCCCGCGTCGCTCGGCAGGGAAGCGTCGAGGCAGCGGTCGCAGACGAAAAGGTCAGGAGCACCGATGGCGAGCGTCATCCAGTCCAACTTCCGCATCCGCAAGCATCTCGGTCGTGTCCGGAAGGTCATCGAGGTTCCGAACCTCATCGACATCCAGAAGACGTCGTACGACAAGTTCCTCCAGTCGAACGTCGCCGCAGAACGAGCGAGCCGAGGTCGGCCTGCAGGCCGTCTTCCGGAGCGTCTTCCCGATCAAGGACTTCAACGGGACGAGTGAGCTCGTCTTCGTCAGCTACAACCTCGAGAAGCCGAAGTACGACGTCGAGGAGTGCCGCCAGCGCGGCATGACCTACGCCGCGCCGATCAAGGTGACGACGCAGCTCATGATCTACGACACCCGCGAGGGCGGCGAGCGCATCGTCCGCGACATCAAGGAGCAGGAGGTCTACTTCGGCGAGATCCCGCTGATGACGGACACCGGGACGTTCATCATCAACGGGACCGAGCGCGTCGTCGTCAGCCAGCTGCACCGCAGCCCGGGCGTCTTCTTCGACCACGACAAGGGCAAGACCCACTCGAGCGGCAAGGTGCTCTACAGCGCCCGCATCATCCCGTACCGCGGCTCGTGGCTCGACTTCGAGTTCGACCCGAAGGACATCATGTTCGTCCGCATCGACCGCCGCCGGAAGATGCACGCGACGGTGCTCCTGCGCGCGCTCGGCTACTCGACGCAGGACCTCCTCAACTACTTCTACAACACCGAAGAGGTCTTCCTCGAGAAGGGCGGCAAGTACGCGAAGAGCGTCGAGTTCGACCTGCTCGCCGGCCAGCGCGCGACGCGCGACATCAAGGTCGGCAGCGAGATCGATCGTCAAGAAGAACACCAAGTTCACCAAGGCCGCGATCAAGAAGCTCCAGCGACGCGAAGATCGATCGCCTGCCGATCGACCTCGAGGAGCTCGTCGGCAAGGTCGCCGCGCACGACGTCGTCGACAAGGAGACCGGCGAGGTCGTCCTCGAGGTGCAACGAGGAGGTCACCGAGGCGAAGCTCGAGAAGCTCCGCGAGGCGGGCATCGAGGAGTTCAAGATCCTCTTCATCGACGGCCTCAACGTCGGCTCGCTACCTGCGCGACACGCTCCTCGCCGAGAAGGTCAAGACGACCGAAGACGCGATCATGGAGATCTACCGCCGCCTGCGCCCGGGCGATCCGCCCACGCTCGAGACGGCGAAGACGCTCTTCCACAACCTGTTCTTCAACCCCGAGCGCTACGACCTGTCGAAGGTCGGCCGCCTCAAGCTGAACTACAAGTTCTACCGCGACCTGCCCGAGGATCAGCGCCCGGCGCTCGACACCGCGGTGCTCACGCCGCAGGACATCCTCGAGACGGTTCGCCACCTGATCGAGCTCAAGAACGGCCGCGGCTCGGTCGACGACATCGACCACCTCGGCAACCGCCGCGTGCGCGCGGTCGGCGAGCTGATGGAGAACCAGTACCGCATCGGCCTCGTCCGCATGGAGCGCGCCATCAAAGAGCGCATGAGCATGTCGCAGGAGATCGACACGCTGATGCCGCACGACCTCATCAACGCCAAGCCCGTCAGCGCGGTGGTCAAGGAGTACTTCGGCAGCTCGCAGCTCTCGCAGTTCATGGACCAGACCAACCCGCTCTCGCGAGGTGACGCACAAGCGGCGCCTCTCGCGCGCTCGGCCCCGGCGGCCTCACGCGCGAGCGCGCCGGCTTCGAAGTGCGCGACGTCCACCCGACGCACTACGGCCGCATCTGCCCGATCGAGACGCCGGAAGGTCCGAACATCGGCCTCATCGCGTCGCTCTCGACCTTCGCGCGCGTCAACGAGTACGGCTTCGTCGAGACGCCGTACCGCAGGTCGCCGAGGGCCGCGTCACCGACGAGGTCGCGTGGTACTCGGCCCTCGAGGAGGAGGGGAAGTACATCGCCCAGGCGTCGGCGCACGATCGACGAGAAGGGCAAGTTCCGCGAGTCGCTCGTCAGCGCGCGCCTCAACGGCGACTTCCACATGGTCACGCCGGACATGATCCAGCTCATGGACGTGTCGCCGAACCAGATGGTGTCGCGTCGCCGCGGCGCTCGTGCCCTTCCTCGAGCACGACGACGCGAACCGCGCGCTCATGGGCGCGAACATGCAGCGCCAGGCCGTGCCGCTCATCCGCAGCCACGCGCCGCTCGTCGGCACGGGCATGGAGGGCAAGCTCGCGCGCGACTCGGGCGTGTGCACGCTCGCCGCGCCGCGACGGCATCGTCGAGAGCGTCGACGCGACGCGCATCGTCGTCCGCGCCCGACAGCGACAAGGCCGGAGATCCCGGACATCTACCCGCTGATGAAGTTCCAGCGGTCGAACCAGTCGACTTGCTACAACCAGAAGCCGATCGTCCGCGCGGGCGAGCGGGTGAAGGCCGGCGACGTCCTCGCCGACGGTCCGAGCTGCGACATGGGCGAGCTCGCGCTCGGGCAGAACGTGCTCGTCGCGTTCATGCCGTGGCAGGGCTACAACTTCGAGGACTCGATCCTCGTCTCCGAGCGCATCGCCAAGGACGACGTCTTCACCTCGATCCACATCGAGGAGTTCGAGTGCGTCGCCCGCGACACGAAGCTCGGCAAGGAAGAGATCACGCGCGACATCCCGAACGTCGGCGAGGAGGCCCTGAAGGACCTCGACGAGTCGGGCATCGTGCGCATCGGCGCCGAGGTGAAGCCGGGCGACATCCTCGTCGGCAAGATCACGCCGAAGGGCGAGACGCAGCTCTCCCCCGAGGAGAAGCTGCTCCGCGCGATCTTCGGCGAGAAGGCCGGCGACGTGCGCGACAGCTCGCTCCGCGTCCCGCCGGGCGTCGGCGGCATCGTCATCAACGCCCGCGTCTTCTCCCGCAAGGGGACCGAGAAGGACGAGCGCGCCAAGGACATCGAGGACCAGGAGCGCGTGCGCCTCGAGAAGATGCGCGACGAGGAGATCAAAATCCTCCGCGACTCGTTCTACCGCCAGATCAAGAAGCAGCTCGTCGAGCACGACGACGACGGGCAAGCTCGTCGACGACAAGGGCAAGGTCCTCCTCCAGAAGGGCGCCGACGCTCGACGAGGCGACCGCTCGAGGCCGATCCCGCGCAAGTACTGGACGGAGCTGCCGGTCGAGGGCGCGGAGGACATCGCGCAGAAGGTCCGCGAGCTCGAGGAGATCGTGACGCTCCGCGAGGAGCACTTCCGCGACAAGATCGATCGCCTCTCGAAGGGCGACGAGCTGCCGCCGGGCGTCATCAAGATGGTGAAGGTCTACATCGCCATCAAGCGCAAGCTCCAGGTCGGCGACAAGATGGCCGGCCGCCACGGCAACAAGGGCGTCATCTCGCGCATCCTGCCGGAAGAGGACATGCCGTACCTCGCAGGACGGCACGCCGGTCGACATCGTGCTCAACCCGCTCGGCGTTCCGAGCCGCATGAACGTCGGGCAGATCCTCGAGACGCACCTCGGCTGGGGCGCGCGCGTGCTCGGCGCGCAGCTCCGGTACATGCTCGAGCGAGAAGTTCGGCGTGGCACGCGCTGCGCGAGCACGTCGAAGAAGATCTTCGACGGCGACGAGGAGCATCGCCAAGCTCGCTCGTCGAAGCTCTCGGAGGACGACGTGCGGCAGCTCGCGAGCAAGCTCGCGCAGCGGCGTCCACTACGCGAGCCCCGTGTTCGACGGCGCGCAGGAGACGCAGATCAAGAACACGCTCGCGCTCGCGGGCCTCCCCGACGAGCGGCCAGACGGTGCTCTTCGACGGCCGCACCGGCGAGGCGTTCGACCAGGAGGTCACCGTCGGCGTCATGTACATGCTCAAGCTGCACCACCTGGTCGACGACAAGATCCACGCGCGCTCGATCGGGCCCTACTCGCTCGTCACCCAGCAGCCGCTGGGCGGCAAGGCGCAGTTCGGCGGGCAGCGGCTCGGCGAGATGGAGGTCTGGGCGATGGAGGCGTACGGCACCGCGTACGCGCTCCAGGAGTTCCTGACCGTCAAGAGCGACGACGTGCAGGGCCGCACCCGGATGTACGAGGCGATCGTCAAGGGCGAGTACAACCTCGAGCCGGGTCTGCCGGAGAGCTTCAACGTCCTCATCAAGGAGCTCCAGGCGCTCTGCCTGAACGTCGAGCTCATCGAGCCGTCCGCCGCGACGGCCGCGCCGAGCACGCCGCGGAAGAGTGAGAGTGAACAGGGAGTCGGGAGGAGAGGAGACGAGGCCTCCTCCGCTCCTTCCGCTTCCCTGTCTCTCCCGCTTCTCCCCCAAGTTTTCAATTTCGGTTCGTCAGCAGTCAGGAAAAGGAAAAACCCGATGCGCGACATCTTCAGCTTCTTCGAGAAGCCCAAGGATCCGCTGTCGTTCAGCGCGATCCGCATCTCGCTCGCGTCGCCCGAGAAGATCCGCGAGTGGTCGCACGGCGAGGTCAAGAAGCCCGAGACGATCAACTACCGCACGTTCAAGCCGGAGCGGGACGGGCTCTTCTGCGCGAAGATCTTCGGCCCGGTGAAGGACTACGAGTGCAACTGCGGCAAGTACAAGCGCATGAAGCACCGGGGGATCGTGTGCGAGAAGTGCGGCGTCGAGGTCATCCAGTCGCAAGGTGCGCCGCGAGCGCCTCGGGCCACATCAACCTGGCCACGCCGGTCGCGCACATCTGGTTCCTGAAGTCGCTGCCGAGCCGCATCGGCAACATCCTCGACATCTCGCTGAAGGACCTCGAGAAGGTCCTCTACTGCGAGAGCTACATCGTCATCGACCCGAAGGAGACGGGGCTGCGCGAAGGCCGAGCTCCTCAGCGAGGAGCGCTACATGCAGCTCGTCGAGGAGTACGGCGACGACAAGTTCCCGCCGGCATGGGCGGCGAGGCCGTCCTCGAGATGCTCAAGCAGGTCGACGTCCACACGCTCGAGCGAGACGCTGCGCCAGGAGATGCGCGCGGCGACGAGCGAGGCCAAGCGCAAGAAGATCGTCAAGCGCCTGAAGGTGTGCGAGGCCTTCCGCGAGAGCGGCAACCGGCCCGAGTGGATGATGCTCACGGTCATCCCGGTCCTCCCGCCGGACCTGCGCCCGCTCGTCCCGCTCGACGGCGGCCGGTTCGCGACGAGCGATCTCAACGACCTCTACCGCCGCGTCATCAACCGCAACAACCGCCTCAAGCGCCTGCTCGAGCTCAACGCGCCCGAGATCATCATCCGCAACGAGCGCCGCATGCTCCAGGAGGCGGTCGACGCCCTCTTCGACAACGGCCGCCGCGGCAAGACCATCACCGGCCCGAACAAGCGCCCGCTCAAGCGCCTGAGCGACATGCTCAAGGGCAAGCAGGGCCGGTTCCGCCAGAACCTGCTCGGCAAGCGCGTCGACTACTCGGGCCGCTCGGTCATCGTCGTCGGCCCGACGCTCAAGCTGCACCAGTGCGGCCTGCCGAAGAAGATGGCGCTCGAGCTCTTCAAGCCGTTCATCTACAACAAGCTCGAAGAGCGCGGGTACGTCAACACCATCAAGAGCGCCAAGAAGATGGTGGAGAAGGAGCGTCCCGAGGTCTGGGACATCCTCGAAGAGGTCATCACCGAGCACCCGGTGCTCCTCAACCGCGCGCCGACGCTCCACCGCCTCGGCATCCAGGCGTTCGAGCCGGTGCTCATCGAGGGCAAGGCCATCCAGCTCCACCCGCTCGTCTGCGCGGCGTTCAACGCCGACTTCGACGGCGACCAGATGGCGGTCCACGTGCCGCTCTCGGTCGAGGCGCAGATGGAAGCGCGCGTGCTCATGATGAGCACGAACAACATCCTCTCGCCCGCGAACGGCAAGCCGATCATCAACCCGACGCAGGACATCGTCCTCGGGCCTCTACTACGCGACCCGCGAGCGCAAGTTCGCGAAGGGCTGCTACCGCGAGGGCGTCGCTCACGGTCGACAAGAAGGGGCACGCCGAGGGGTACCTCCGCGGCGTCTTCTCGAGCGTCGACGAAGTGCGCATGGCGTACGACCACGGCGAGGTCACGCTGCACTCGGGCATCCGCGTGCGCGCGACGACGTCCGAGGGCGAGGTGCAAGATCCTGACCACGACCGTGGGCCGCTGCCTCATCGCCGAGATCCTGCCCGAGGGTCTGCCGTTCGATCTCGTCAACAAGACGCTCGACAAGAAGGCGCTCTCGCGCGCTCATCGACGCCTGCTACCGCAAGCACCGCAACAAGGCGACGGTCCTCCTCGCCGACCGCCTGCGCACGCTCGGCTTCGACTACGCGACGCGCGCCGGCGTCTCGATCTGCATGGACCACATGGTGATCCCGCAGGCGAAGGGCGTGCTGCTCGGCGAGGCGCAGGCCGAGGTCCAGCGCGTCATCGACCAGTACCAGGAAGGGCTCATCACCGACGGCGAGCGCTACAACAAGATCGTCGACATCTGGGCCGGCGTCGCCGACAAGGTCACGCAGGAGATGATGAGCGAGATCGGCAAGGAGAAGATCGTCGATCCCGAGACCGGCAAGGAGCTCATCGAGCCGAGCTTCAACCCGATCTACATCATGGCCGACTCGGGCGCCCGAGGCTCGACCCAGCAGATCCGCCAGCTCGCCGCCATGCGCGGCCTGATGGCCAAGCCGTCGGGCGAGATCATCGAGACGCCGATCACGGCGAACTTCCGCGAGGGACTCACGGTGCTCCAGTACTTCATCTCGACGCACGGCGCCCGCAAGGGTCTCGCCGACACGGCGCTCAAGACGGCGAACTCCGGGTACCTCACGCGGCGCCTCGTCGACGTCGCGCAGGACGCGGTCATCACCGAGTTCGACTGCGGGACGCTCGACGGCATCCGCGTCACCAAGCTCGAGGACGCCGGCGAGGTCATCCAGCCGCTCGGCGACCGCATCCTCGGCCGCGTCGCGCTCGAGGACATCGTCGACCCGCTCACCGGCGAGGTGCTCGTCGCGGCGAACACGGAGCTCGACGAGCACCTCGTCCACGTCATCGAGGACGCCGGCATCGAGGAGGTCGTCATCCGCTCGGTGCTCACCTGCCAGACCAAGCGCGGCGTGTGCGCCAAGTGCTACGGGCGCGATCTCGCCCGCGGCTACAAGGTGAACATCGGCGAGGCGGTCGGCATCATCGCCAGCCAGTCGATCGGCGAGCCGGGCACGCAGCTCACGATGCGGACCTTCCACATCGGCGGCGCGGCGGCGCGCGGCAAGATCGAGCAGAGCTCGCTCGAGGCGCGCAACGAAGGCTACGTGCGCATCCGCAACGCGAACATCGCGAAGAAGCAGGACGGCTCGATCGTCATGAACCGCCACGGCGAGATCGTCCTCGTCGACGACACCGGCCGCGAGCGCGAGCACCACCGCCTCGTGTACGGCGCGCTGCTCAAGGTCAACGAGGGCGACAAGGTGAAGGCCGGCCAGCTCCTCGCCGAGTGGGACGCGTTCGCCGTGCCGATCCTCAGCGAGGTCGGCGGCATCGTGAAGTTCGGCGACATCGTCGAAGGCGTCACGATGACCGAGAAGCTCGACGAGGTCACCGGCCTCTCGCGCAAGGTCATCATCGAGTCGCAGCGCCGCGGATCTCCGCCCGCGCATCTCGATCAAGGACCCGAAGACGGGCGAGACGCTCAAGCTGCCGAGCAGCACGCTCGACGCGCGCTACCTCCTGCCGGTCGGCGCGAACATCGTCGTGCAGGACGGCGACGAGCATCGAGCGCCGGCGACGTCATCGCGAAGATCCCGCGCGAGACCACGAAGACGCAGGACATCACGGGCGGTCTGCCCCGCGTGGCCGAGCTCTTCGAGGCCCGCAAGCCGAAGGACCACGCCATCATCGCCGAGATCGACGGCGAGGTGTCGCTTCGGCAAGGACACGAAGGGCAAGCGCAAGGTCGTCATCACGCCCGTTCTCGCCGGACGGCGCGCTGCTCGACCGACCAGGCGCGCGAGTACCTGATCCCCAAGGGCAAGCACATCCAGGTGCAGCCGGGCGACCGCGTCCGCGCGGGCGAGCCGCTCGATGGACGGGCCGGCCAACCCGCACGACATCCTGCGCGTGAAGGGCGAGAAGGAGCTGGCGGCGTACCTCGTCAACGAGATCCAGCAGGTCTACCGCCTGCAGGGCGTCGCCATCAACGACAAGCACATCGAGGTCATCGTCCGCCAGATGCTCCGCCGCGTCCGGATCAAGGACGTGGGCGACACGAACTTCCTCATCGACGAGCAGGTCGAGAAGCACATCTTCGAGCGGGAGAACCAGCGCGTCATCGAGCGCGGCGGCACGCCCGGCGGTGGCCGAGCCGCTGCTCCTCGGCATCACGAAGGCGAGCCTCTCGACCGAGTCGTTCATCCGCGCGCGCTCCTTCCAGGAGACGACCAAGGTGCTCACCGAGGCGGCGGTCTCCGGCAAGGTCGACTACCTGCGCGGCCTCAAGGAGAACGTCATCATGGGCCGGCTCATCCCGGCCGGCACCGGCCTGCCCGCGTACAAGCAGCTCAAGGTGATCGTCGAGGGGGGGCGGACGAGGAGCGCTACCCGTCTCCGGCGGCGCCTCGACCCGCCGAGGCTGCGCTCACGGCGGTCAACGAGGAGTAAGAGCGGGCACACAGGGCGCCCCTCTGCGCAGAGGGTGCTATGTGCGCGGGATCATGCGTACATTGCAAGGATCGCTTGAGTTCAGCACCATAGGGTAGTGAAGCCCTCCTCAAGTTTTCTTGTAGGGCTGCTACTTGTCTCGGCGGCGACTTCGGGCGCGGCGGTCGGGTGCGGCAGCTCCACGGGTACCAACGAAAGCGCCGAGCACGAAGCGGGCACCATCCTCCCGCCCAGCGACGGCGGGATGATGTTCTATGGCGGGAGCGACGGTGGTACCGACGGCGCGCCGGGGCCGCTGCAGGGCGCGTTGACGATCACGCCGCTCACTCCCGCAGTGACCGTGACGACCGGGCAGATGCCCATGACCGTTCAGTTCACGGCCTCCGTGGGAGGGACGCCGACGGCCGTCGCGTGGGGCATCGATCGCGGCGAGCTCGGAACCATCAGCGCCACCGGTCTCTTCACGCCAACGGGGACCCTCGGCGGCACGGCGACGATCACGGCCGACTACGGCAGCCAGAAGGTGACGACGACGATCACCGTGAACATCCTCACGACGCAGCAGGGCGACCCCGCGTGGATGGCGGGTCCCCTCGATGCCGGCGCGGGTGGATATCAAGGCGTGGGCGGCGATGGGCCGGGCGGCGCGCCCTCGATGGCGCAGATGACTGCCTTGAGCATGACGCCGGGTGCCGACGCCGGCGATCCGGGCGTGTCGCTGATCTATCCCTACGACGGCACCGTCTGGCCGCAGGGCCTGCTCGCGCCGCTCTTGCAGTGGAACGCGGGCTCGCATTCGTTCGACTCGGTCTACGTGCACATCAAGGAGAAGAGCTACGAGTACCAGGGCTACTTCGCGGCGAACAAGACGCCGTTTCTGAACTTGCCCATCCCCGAGGCCGTGTGGACCGCCGCGACGCTCTCGAACGGCGGTGAGCCGTTCGTCATCTCGCTCGTGTTCGCAGAGGGCACGAACGTCGTCGGCCCGTACACCGAGACGTGGACGATCGCGCAGGCGCCGCTGCAGGGCACGATCTACTACAACTCGTATGGCACGGCCCTCGTGAAAAACTCGGATTCGAACGACAGCTACGGCCACCAGTACGGAGCGGGAACGCTGGCGATCACGTCCGGGGCGACGGCGCCCGTGCTCGTGGCCGGCATCGACTCGGCGGGCATGGGCGGCACCGGGTGCCGCGTCTGTCACACGGTATCGGCGGACGGAAAGTCGCTCGTGACCCAGGCCTCCAACGCCAGCGCCAACGACTATTCGAACACCGTCTACGTGAACCTCGCCAACGACACGACGGCCGGCGCCGGGATGTCGCTCGCGACGAAGGACCTCGCGTTCCCGGCGCTGTACAAGGACGGCAGCCTTCTTCTGTCGAGCGCTGGGGGCATGATCGACGGCGACACGGCGACCCGTCTCTACTCCTTGCCGGCCGGGACTCCGGTCGCGGGGGTCACGGGCCTGTCGGCCAACTTGCAGGCGGCGCTACCGGCGTTCTCGCCCGACGGAAAGCACACGTCGTTCAACTTCTGGAGCGGCACGCTGACCAACGGCGACGCAGGCGCCACGCTCAACGGCGACGCCGTCTCGCTGGCCATCCTCGACTTCGACGGGATTAGTTCATTCTCGAATCCGCGCGTCCTCTACACGCCGCCCGGCGGCACGTCGGTCACGTTCTCGTCGTTCTTGCCGAGCAGCACCGGGGTCGTCTTCGAGACCGAGCTCTCGAACCCCGCGGGCTCCTGGGGTTACACGCGTAACCAGAACACCGGCGAGCTCTGGTGGGTCGACGTCGCGACCGGGATGGGCCATCGCCTCGATCAGCTCAACGGATACGCCGGCGGCAACTCGTACCTCCCCAACAACACCGGGGGAGCGAACACGCATACGTCCGCGCAGGACACGACCGTCAACTACGAGCCGACGGTGAACCCGATCGCGTCCGGCGGCTACGCCTGGGTCGTCTTCACGAGCCGGCGGATGTACGGCAACGTTGCCCAGCTCGGGCCGTGGGTCAGCGATCCACGAAACTACCCGTGGCTCGACGAGGTCACCGACAAGAAGCTGTGGGTGGCGGCCGTGGACCTCAACGCACCGCCGGGCACCGATCCGAGCCATCCGGCCTTCTACCTGCCGGCCCAGGAGCTCCACGCCGGCAACTCGCGCGGCTTCTGGAGCGTCGAGGCTTGCCATGCCGATGGTCAGTCATGCCAGACCGGCGACCAGTGCTGCGGCGGGTACTGCCAGCCGAGCGCCGACGGGGGCCTCGTGTGTTCGTCGACGATGCCCTCGTGCTCGGCGGAGTACGAGAAGTGCGCGAAGGACACCGACTGCTGCGGCTACCAGCAAGGGATCACGTGCATCAACGACGTGTGCAGCACCTCGCAGCCGCCAGCGAAGTAGAAGTGAGCCGCAGAGACGCAGAGCCCCCTTCGTGGAAGACGCCCGTCTGTCATGCCGCTTCGGCGACGACCCCGAAGGCCGCGATTCCTCGGCGTCGAAGCTCGCGCCGGATCCCGTCGGCGCGCGCCGGAGTTCCGAGGACCCGTGCAAGAACGTCGGCAACCCACTCGTCGAGTGGCTCGAGAGCGCCCCCATCGGACTGCGAGAAGTCCTCGCTCTCGCCGCGGAGGATCCCCTGCCACGCGAGCACCTTAGACGCGAAGCCGCTCGAACGCACGAGTCCCCTCGGGCCCTGGGCGATCACGCCGCCGGCGACGAGCGCCTCCATGGCGCGCTCTCCCGGCGCGATCCCTTCGAGGCGCGACTGTCCGAAGAGACCGTGGAGACAGGCGACGTCGTCGTGGCCAGCGCCGAGCGTTCGGGCAACGTCTTCGGCCGCATTCACGAGGCGGGCGAACGGGTCCTCGGGGGCACGCTCGGCTGCGCACTCGACGGCCTCCGCGTCGGCGCGCTCGTCGTCAGCGGCATCCTCGAACGAGAGATCGTCGACGATCTCGATCGGTTCCGGGTCGTCGTCGAGCAGGTCATCGTCGAGACCGTCCGCTAGCGCGAGGTGAGAGACCGGAAGAGAAGGAAGCGAGACGGGAGCCTCCAGCTCTGGCTCTGGCTCTCGCTCTGGCTCCGGTTCCTCGTTCACCAGCCAGCTGACGACTCCTTCGGCCGGCGCAAGCGCGCGGGGCAGGGGCAGTTTGCACGTGGGTTCGCGGCCCAGTTCCATGCAGACCCACATGGCCCCGTGATGCAAGTCCGGGTTGTCGTTCGGGAACTCGGCGCACGGCGTAACCCGGCGCTCGAACGCGTGGTACTCCATGTAGGATAGTAGGCGCTCGCCCGAGGGATCGGGGCAAGAAAGCAGAACCCGCCGTGCTGAGCGGGCAGCGATGGGCTCGTCCGATTGCGTCCGCTCAGCGGACCGCGCCGTCCGCGAACCGCCGTCGCGCCCACTCGTGCATCACGATGCCTGCGGCGACCGCCACCGGGAGCGAATGGTTGACCCCATAGATGGGGATACCCACGACCTCATCCGCGGAGTCCGCGACTTCCTTGGGGATTCCGAAGCGTTCGCTGCCGAGCACGAAGACCACGTCGCGCGGGAACTCCTTTAAGGAGGTCACCGACCGGCGCGCATAGTCCTTCTCCACGACCCACAGAGGCCGCCCGACGGTGGCCGCCCGCAGCGCCGCGACGTCCGGCAGGCGCACGATCGCTCTCGTACTTGTGCATGCCCATCGTGGCCTTCGCGTACCACCCGCCTTCGCCGATCACGAAGACCTCGCGCGCGAGGAAGCTATGCGCGACGCGGATCACCGCGCCGATGGCGAAGGCGTTACCGGCCGCGACGAGCGCGATCGAGAAGTCGCTGCGAAGCGGGCCGAGCGCGTCGCGAATCGCCTGTGGAGTCTCGGTGATGGGAAAAGTGGCCATCGGGAGGGCTGAGCGGTAGCGGGGATCCTCGCCTGCGCTCTTGACAGAGAGAGGTCCCTAAGTAAAGTGCGCCTCCCCCGGGGCCCCGGGGCCGGCCGAGGTGCGCCCGGCTCCACCCCCCGCGGGAACTGACCGATGCCTACGATAAATCAGCTCATTCGTCACGGCCGCACGGCGGCTCGCGTGAAGACCGCGTCGCCTGCGCTCAAGGCCTGCCCGCAGAAGCGCGGCGTCTGCGTTCGCGTCTACACGACCACGCCGAAGAAGCCGAACTCGGCCCTTCGCAAGGTCTGCCGCGTTCGCCTGACGAACGGCATGGAAGTCACGTCGTACATCCCGGGCGAGGGGCACAACCTCCAGGAGCACTCGGTCGTCCTCATCCGCGGCGGCCGCGTGAAGGACCTGCCGGGCGTTCGCTACCACGTCGTCCGCGGCACGCTCGACGCGTCGGGCGCCATCGGCCCGTCGTCCACCAACAAGGTCAACCGCAACCGCAAGCGCTCGAAGTACGGCGTAAAGCGGCCGAAGGCCTAATCTTCACCTGTAGGAATCAGCAAGACCCTCATGCCCCGCCGCCGCGAAGTCCCCAAGCGCCGGATCATTCCGGACCCCAAGTTCAAGGACAAGCTCGTCTCCAAGTTCACGAACACGCTGATGTTCGGGGGCAAGAAGGCCACGGCAGAGGGCATCCTCTACGGGGCGCTCGACGTCATCCGCGACCGCTTCAAGGAGGACCCGCTCGAGGTCTTTCGCAAGGCGCTCGACAACGTGAAGCCGAAGCTCGAGGTCAAGAGCCGACGCGTCGGCGGCGCGACCTACCAGGTCCCGGTCGAGGTTCGCCCCGAGCGGCGCGTCGACCCTGGCCATGCGCTGGCTGGTCCTCTACTCGCGCGATCGCGGCGAGAAGACGATGCGCGAGCGACTCGCGGCCGAGTTCGTCGACGCGGCGAACGGCCGCGGCAACGCCGTGAAGAAGAAGGACGACACCCACAAGATGGCCGAGGCCAACAAGGCCTTCGCCCACTACCGCTGGTAATCCCAGCAAGGACTGCCAGGCTCCACGCCTGGTAGCGCACGGAAGCACGAGGAACTCGATACCCAGACCATGACGAAGCCGACATAAGGATCGGGTCACTCGCGACACCGCGCAGCTCGCGAGTGCCTCACGCAGTGCCCCGACACCCTCTCTGGCATCTCCGACGCCTCGCCGACGAGCGAGGCGCCCTCCCAAACCGCGGGAGAGCAGGCCAGAGGGGGTTTCTTGCATTCAGCACCCCAGACTCCGCGACCGCACCCGCAGCCACCGCAGCACGACCAGAGGAGAGACTTCCGTGGCTCGTGAGTACCCGCTCGAAAGGACGCGCAACATCGGCATCATGGCCCACATCGATGCGGGCAAGACGACGACCACCGAGCGCGTCCTCTACTACACGGGCGTCAACTACAAGATCGGCGAGGTCCACGAGGGCGCCGCGACCATGGACTACATGGTCCAGGAGCAGGAGCGCGGGATCACGATCACCTCGGCCGCGACCAACTGCTTCTGGCGGCCCATCGAGGGTCCCTCGGCCGGCATCATGCAACCGCATCAACATCATCGACACGCCGGGCCACGTCGACTTCACGATCGAGGTCGAGCGCGAGCCTGCGCGTGCTCGACGGCGCGGTCGCGGTGTTCGACGGCGGCAACGGCGTCGAGCCGCAGAGCGAGACGGTGTGGCGCCAGGCGGACAAGTACAACGTCCCCCGCGTCGCGTTCATGAACAAGATGGACAAGGTCGGCGCCGACTTCCTCATGTGCGTCAACAGCATGAAGGAGCGCCTCGGCACCAACCCCGTCCCCATCCAGTGGCCGCTCGGCGAGGAAGACCAGCACCGCGGGCATCATCGACCTCATCAAGATGAAGGCGGCCGTCTTCGACGAGGAGTCGAAGGGCCAGAAGTACGAGCTGGGTCGAGATCCCCGACGACATCAGGGCGACGGCCACCGAGTGGCACGACAAGCTCATCGAGTCGTGCGCCGACGTCGACGACGAGATCATGGCGCTCTACCTCGACGGTCACCCCGAGAAGGTGACAGGCGCGATGATCCACCGGGCGCTCCGCTTCGGCACCATCAACTTCAAGCTCGTTCCGGTCATCTGCGGCTCCGCGTTCAAGAACAAGGGCGTCCAGATGCTGCTCGACGCCGTCGTCAACTACCTGCCGTCGCCGATCGACATCCCGCCGGTCAAGGGCATCGACCCGAGCAAGAAGGACAAGCCGGAGATCGCGCGCAAGGCGTCCGACGACGAGCCCTTCAGCGCCCTCGCCTTCAAGATCCTGAACGACCCGCACGGCAACCTCACGTTCTTCCGCGTCTACTCGGGCAAGGTCTCGAGCGGCACGATGGTCCTCAACTCGTCGCGCGACAAGCGCGAGCGGATCGGGCGCATCCTGCGCATGCACGCGAACAAGCGCGAGGAGGTGCAGGAGGCCGACGCGGGCAACATCTTCGCGGCCGTCGGCTTCCGCGACACGCGCACCGGCGACACGCTCTGCGACGAGAAGCACCCCATCCTGCTCGAGCAGATGATCTTCCCCGAGCCCGTCATCTCGATCGCGATCGAGCCGAAGACGAAGGTCGACGTCGAGAAGCTCGGCGTGGGCTTGCAGAAGCTCGCCCAGGAAGACCCGAGCTTCCGCGTGCACACCGACGAGGAGAGCGGCCAGACCATCATCAGCGGGATGGGCGAGCTGCACCTCGAGATCATCGTCGACCGCCTGAAGCGCGAGTTCAAGGTCGAGTCGAACATCGGCAAGCCCGAGGTCGCGTACCGCGAGGCGATCACGAAGAAGCAAAGCTGCGAGTACAAGTACGCGAAGCAGTCCGGCGGCCGCGGCCAGTACGGCCACGTCGTCATGGAGATCGAGCCGCGCGAGCGCGGCGCGGGCTTCGAGTTCGAGAACGACATCGTCGGCGGCGTGATCCCCAAGGAGTTCATCCCGGCGATCGAGAAGGGCGTGCGCGAGGCGATGGCCCGCGGCGTCCTCGCCGGATATCCCGCTCGTCGACATGCTCTGTCGCCTGACCGACGGCAGCTACCACGAGGTCGACTCGAGCGCGCAGGCGTTCGAGGTCGCGGCGTCGCTCTGCTTTCAGGAGGGCGCCAAGCGCGCCGGCGTCACGATCCTCGAGCCGGTGATGAAGATCGAGGTCGTCGTCCCCGAGCAGTACATGGGCGACGTCATCGGCGACCTCAACGCGCGTCGCGGTCGCATCCTCGGCATGTCCCAGCGCGGCAACGCGCAGGTGATCGACGCCGAGATCCCGCTCGCGACGATGTTCGGATACGTGACTGACTTGCGCTCGATGACCCAGGGACGCGGAACGTCCTCGATGCAGTTCTCCCACTACGCGCCGGTCTCCCCTGCCATCCAGGAAGAGATCGTCGCGAAGGTGAAGGGGAACTGAGGCCACAAGATCAACCGATTCGAAAGAGAGAGACTCGATCATGGCCAAGGAGAAATTCGTCCGCAACAAGCCGCACGTGAACGTGGGCACGATCGGTCACATCGACCACGGCAAGACGACGCTGACGGCGGCGCTGGTGAAGGTGCAGTCGAAGAAGGGCCTTGCGAAGGCTGATCAGCTACAAGGACATCGCGAAGGGCGGGACGGTCCGCGACGACACCAAGACGGTGACGATCGCGGTGGCTCACGTGGAGTACGAGAGCGACGAAGCGTCACTACGCGCACGTCGATTGCCCGGGTCACGCGGACTACATCAAGAACATGATCACGGGTGCGGCGCAGATGGACGGGGCGATCCTGGTGGTGAGCGCGCTCGACAGCGTGATGCCGCAGACGCGCGAGCACGTGCTTCTGGCCCGTCAGGTGGGTCTGAGCCACATCGTGGTGTTCCTGAACAAGTGCGACGCGGTCGACGACCCGGAGATGCTCGACCTAGTGGAGATGGAGGTCCGCGAGCTTCTGAACGAAGTACAAGTTCGACGGGGACAACGCGAAGGTGGTCCGCGGTGCGGCGCTTCCGGCGCTCAACGGGGACGCGAAGTGGGAGAAGTCGATCGACGAGCTGATCGCGGCTCTGGACACGCAGATCCCGGACCCGGTGCGGGACATGGACAAGCCGTTCCTGATGGCGGTGGAGGACGTGTTCTCGATCAAGGGTCGCGGGACGGTGGCGACGGGTCGCGTGGAGCGCGGCGTGGTGAAGGTGGGCGAAGAGGTGGAGCTTGTCGGCTTCACGCGACACGCGCAAGCTGGTGGTGACGGGCGTGGAGATGTTCCGCAAGCTTCTGGACCAGGGTCAGGCGGGCGACAACATCGGGGTGCTGCTTCGCGGGATCGAGAAGCACGAGATCGAGCGCGGTCAGATCCTGGCCAAGCCGGGGTCGGTGACGCCGCACACGAAGTTCGAGGCGGAGGTGTACGTCCTGAAGAAGGAGGAGGGCGGGCGTCACACGCCGTTCTTCACCAACTACCGCCCGCAGTTCTACATGCGCACGACGGACGTGACCGGGACGGTGGCGCTGCCGGAGGGGACCAAGATGGTCATGCCGGGCGACAACACCAAGATGACCATCGAGCTCATCACGCCGGTGGCTCTCGAGGAGCAGCAGCGCTTCGCCATCCGCGAGGGCGGCCGCACCGTCGGCGCCGGCATCGTCACCAAGATCCTCGCATGACGGTCGCGTAGGCTAGAGAACCGCCGAAAGAAAACAATGGCTGCCACCACGAAGATCCGCATTCGCCTCAAGGCGTTCGATCACCAGCTGCTCGACAAGTCGGCCAGCGACATCGTCGAGACGGCGAAGCGCACCGGCGCGCGCGTCGCCGGTCCCATCCCGCTCCCGACGCACATCGCGCGCTACACGGTCCTTCGCGGCCCGCACGTCGACAAGAAGTCGCGCGAGCAGTTCGAAATTCGCACGCACAAGCGCCTCCTCGACATCCTCGAGCCGACGCAGCAGACGCTCGATGCGCTGATGAAGCTCGATCTGTCTGCGGGCGTCGACGTCGAAATCAAGAGCTGACGCCCCCGGAGTAGCGAGAGATGGCAACTTTCGACGTCTTCAACATGAAGCGCGAGAAGGTCGGCTCGATCGATCTCGCGGACGAGGTCTTCGGCGACCGAGGTCAAGGAGCACCTCTTCTACGAGGTCGTGAAGGCGCAGCTCGCGTCGAAGCGACAAGGCACGCAGCGCCGCGCAAGAACCGCTCGGCGGTCAGCGGCAGCACCAAGAAGCTCTACAAGCAGAAGGGCACCGGCCGCGCGCGTCACGGCTCGATCCGCGCGCCCCTCTACGTGGGCGGTGGCAAGGCGCACCCGCCGCGTCCCCAGGACTGGGGTTACGAGCCGCCGCGCCGCGTCCGCGCGCAGGCGCTGTCGAGCGCTCTCACGAAGTTCGGCAAGGAAGGCCGTCTCCTCGTCGTCGACCGCTTCGAGCTCGCCGAGATCAAGACGAAGCGCCTCCTCGAGGCGCTCGGGGCCCTCAAGGCCCAGGAGCGGACGCTCGTCGTCGACTCCGGGGAGAACGAGAAGCTCAAGCTCTCGATCCGCAACTGCAAGAGTCACCAGTTTCTGCCCCCCGAGGGGCTCAACGTGTACGACCTCCTGCGGCACGACACCCTCATCTTGTCGAAGGACGCGGCCAAGGAGCTCGAGGAGCGCTGCTTGAAGCAGAGCGCCGCCCGCAGCGAGCGCGCCGCCGACGGAGGTGCGCAATGACGCCCGAGCAGATCATCCGCAGGCCGATCATCCTCACGGAGAAGGCCACCCTGCTTCGCGAGAAGCACAACCAGGTCGATCTTCGAGGTCGCCCGCGACGCCAACAAGGTGCAGATCCGGGACGCCGTCCAGCGGCTCTTCAAGGTCAACGTCACCGGCGTCAACACGATGCTGATGCGCGGCAAGGAGCGCCGCATGGGGCGCGGCCACGGCAAGATGCAGAACTGGAAGAAGGCGATCGTGACGCTCAAAGAGGGCGACTCGATCGACTTCTTCACGGACGCGAGCGAATAGGCGGTAGCCATGGGAATCAAGAACTTCAAGCCGACCTCCCCGGCCCGGCGCTTCTACTCGGTGTCGGACTTCAAGGAGATCACCGAAGGACGCGAAGCCGCTCCGCAAGCTGCGTCGAGCACCAGACGCGCACGGGCGGCCGAAACCACAACGGCCGCATCACGTCGCGCTTCCGCGGCGGCGGCCACAAGCAGCGCTACCGCCTCATCGACTGGAAGCGCGACAAGGTCGGCGTCCCGGCCGTCGTCGCGACGATCGAGTACGACCCCAACCGCACCGCGCGCATCGCGCTCCTTCACTACGTCGACGGCGAGAAGCGCTACATCCTCGCCCCCGACGGCATGAAGGTCGGCGACAAGATCGTCTCGAGCCGCAACGCCGACATCAAGCCCGGCAACTCGATGACGCTGCGGCACATCCCCCTCGGGACGATGATCCACAACATCGAGCTCAAGAAGGGCAAGGGCGGCCAGCTCGTCCGCTCCGCCGGCGCCTCCGCGGTGCTCATGGCGAAGGACGGCGACTACGCGCAGGTCCGGCTTGCCCTCGGGCGAGGTCCGCATGGTCCACCTCGAGTGCCACGCGACCATCGGCCAGGTCTCGAACCTCGACCACGCGAACATCTCGCTCGGCAAGGCGGGGCGCTCGCGCTGGCTCGGACGCCGTCCGCACAACCGCGGCGTCACGATGAACCCGGTCGACCATCCGATGGGCGGCGGCGAGGGCCGTACCTCGGGCGGGCGGCATCCGTGCTCTCCCTGGGGCCAGCTCTCCAAGGGGCTCAAGACGCGCAACAACAAGCGCACCGACGGCATGATCGTGAAGCGCCGCGGCGAGAAGGGTTAGAGGATAGCGGCATGGCTCGTTCGGTAAAGAAGGGCCCTTTCGTCGACGGTCACCTCTCCGAGAAGATCGCAGCGGCGCAGGCCGCTCAGAGCAAGAAGGTCATCAAGACCTGGTCGCGTCGAAGCACGATCACGCCGGACGCGGTGGGGCTGACCTTCGCCGTGCACAACGGGCGAAAGTTCGTCCCCGTCTTCGTCACGGAGAACATGGTGGGGCACAAGCTCGGCGAGTTCGCGCCGACGCGCACCTTCCACGGCCACTCCGGCGACAGGAAGGGCAAGGTCTCGTCCGGTGGAGCTCCCGCTCCGGCGGCGGCCAAGCCGGCGGCCGGACCGAAGAAGTAGGGGGTGAAGACGAAGAAGACGAAGAAGTGGTCCGTCCGGGTCGCTCCTGCGGCTTCGGACTTGCAAAGCGCGCGTTCGCGCGTAAAGTACCCGTCCCTTCGCGCCGGATAGGCGCGCAGGGCGCATTCCTCAGCGTTTTTTCGAATTTCTTCGGCGTCCGTAACGGCCCGTGCCGCGAGCAAAGGCTCGATGCCCGTGGGTACGACAGCTCGCCCCGAGGACACGACCATGGTCAGCAAGGCAATCGCCCGTTTCACGCGGATCAGTCCGCGCAAGGCACGCGTCATCGTGGACCTCGTCCGCGGCCGTCAGGCCGGCGAGGCGCTTCAGCTCCTCGAGTTCACTCACAAGGCCGCGGCGCCCATCCTCAAGAAGCTCATCGAGAGCGCCGTCGCGAACGCCAAGACGCAGAGCCCGGGCGTCGACGTCGACGCTCTCTTCGTCGAGACCGCCTTCGTCGACAAGGCGCCGAACAAGCACATGCGCCGCTGGCGCCCCCGCGCGATGGGCCGCGCGACGCGAGTCCAAAAGGGCCTCAGCCACATCACCGTCATTCTCGCCGAGCGATAGGAAAAGGACGCGAATCTCATGGGTCAGAAAGTCCACCCGTACGGCTTCCGCCTCGGCGTCATCAAGACGTGGAACTCGAAGTGGTTCGAGGACAAGAGCTACGCAAAGTGGCTCCACGAGGACATCCGCATCAAGCGCGCGGTCAAGGAGTACCTCCAGAACGCCGGGCATCGCCGGCGTCGAGATCGAGCGCGCCGCCAACAAGTGCAAGGTCATCGTCTTCACGGCGCGGCCGGGCATGGTCATCGGCAAGGGCGGCAAGGGCATCGAGACCCTCAAGATCGGCAACCTCAAGACGGCGGCCAAGGGCGAGACGCTCTTCCCGGGCGTGCAGTCGTTCACCGAGAACGAGGTCTTCATCGACGTTCAAGAGGTGCGCAAGGCCGAGACGGCGGCGCAGCTCGTGGCCGAGAACATCGCCACCCAGCTCGAGCGCCGCGTCGCGTTCCGCCGCGCCATGAAGAAGGCGCTCACCACGGCGATGAAGTTCGGCGCCAAGGGCATCCGCGTGCGCTGCTCGGGTCGCCTCGGCGGCAGCGAGATGAGCCGCGTCGAGACGTACCGCGAGGGCCGCGTTCCGCTGCACACCCTCCGCGCCGACATCGAGTTCGGCACCGCCGAGGCCCGCACGAAGTACGGGATCATCGGCGTCAAGGTGTGGATCTTCAAGGGCGAGGTGCTCCAGCGCCGCAATCGTCGCCCGCAGATCGCAGGAGCTTGAGAGATGCTTTCGCCCAAGCGCACCAAGTACCGTAAGGCCCAGAAGGGCAACAACCGCGGCACCGCGCACCGCGGCAGCGACGTCTCGTTCGGCGACTTCGCGATGCAGGCGGTCGAGCCCGGGCGCATCACGTCGCGCCAGATCGAGGCCGCCCGCATGGCCATCACGCGCCACGTCAAGCGCGCCGGCAAGCTCTGGATCCGCGTCTTCCCGGACCGCCCCGTCACCAAGAAGCCGCTCGAAGTGCGCATGGGTGGCGGCAAGGGCGCCGTCGAAGAGTGGGCGGCCGTGGTTCTGCCGGGCCGCGTCATGTACGAGCTGCAGGGCGTCGACGAGAAGACCGCGCGCGAAGCGTTCCGCCTCGCGGGTCACAAGCTTCCCGTCGGCTACAAGTTCCTCATGCGCGGAGAGATCGTATGAAAGCCACCGACCTGCGTGAGAAGAGCGTCGAGGACCTTCGCGAGCTGCAGGCGTCGCTCGCTCGCGACATGTTCCAGAACCGCCTGAAGAACTTCACCAACCGCCTCGACGACACGAGCCTCATCCGCAAGACGAAGCAGGATCTGGCGCGGGTGATCACGCTCCTCGGCGAGCGAAGCGCAGAAGCGGCGACGGCCCCCACGGGTCCCGCCGCCGCACCCGCCGCCAGCACGAAGGTGGAGGCGATCGCCGTCGCGGCCCCGGCCGCTGTCCCGAGCGAGCCCGAGGCCGCCCCGAAGAAGAAGAAGTCCGCCAAGAAGAGCGAGGCGAAGCAGTCATGACGGAGAGCACCCAGCCGGGCACGGGCGACAGCGCCGCGTCGGCCCACGAGAAGCAGCAGCACGGCTTCCGCCGCAAGATGGTCGGCAAGGTCGTCAGCGCCAAGATGAAGAAGACGGTCGTCGTCGAGGTGGTCACGCACCGCCGCGACCCGCTCTACGGCAAGTACGTCCGCTCGCGCGCCGCTACAAGGCGCACGACGAGAAGAACCAGTTCAAGGCGGGCGACCAAGTCGAGATCCAGGAGCACCGCCCGATCAGTCGCGACAAGCGCTTCATCGTCACGCGCCTCGTCAAGAAGTTCGTGGAGGAGTAGGCGCCATGATCCAGATGCGGACGATACTGGAGGTGGCCGACAACTCCGGCGCCAAGCGAGTGCAGTGCATCAAGGTGCTCGGCGGCTCGCGGCGCCGCTACGCCGGCCTCGGCGACGTCATCGTCGTCTCCATCAAGGAGGCGATGCCGGGCACCAAGGTGAAGAAGGGCGACACGGCGCAGGCCGTCGTCGTCCGCATCAAGCACCAGACGTCGCGCGCCGACGGCAGCTACATCCGGTTCGACGAGAACAGCGCGGTGCTCATCAACAAGGAGCGCGAGCCCATCGGCACCCGCATCTTCGGCCCGGTCGCCCGCGAGCTGCGCGGCAAGAAGTTCATGAAGATCATCTCGCTCGCCCCGGAGGTGCTCTGATGGCCGCGCGCATCCGCAAGGGCGACAGCGTCGTCGTCATCAGCGGCAAGGACAAGGGCAAGACCGGCAAGGTCACCCGGGTCCTCGTCGAGGACGACCGCGTCGTCGTCGAGGGCATCAACCTGGTCAAGCGCCACACGCGCCCGACGCCGCGCAACCCGTCGGGCGGGATCATCGAGCGCGAGCAGGCGATCCACGCTTCGCAAGGTGATGCCGGTCGACCCGAAGACGGGCAAGGGCACGCGCGTACGCTTCAAGGAGCTCGAGGGCGGCAAGAAGGTTCGTATCGCCGTCAAGAGCGGAGAGGAGCTCCCCGCGGTCGTCGGGGAGTAAGCGATCATGGCCGACGAGAAGAAGCCGAAGAGCGAGCAGAAGCCCCGCGCCGAGAAGGCCGGTGGGGCGGCACAGAAGCCGGCGGCAAGAGGGCCAAGGGCGGCGAGGGCGGCTCTGCGTCCGAGGCGGTCAAGGTCACGACGACCGTCGAGGCCGTCCCTCCGCGCTTGCTCGAGAAGTACAAGCAGCAGACGTCATCCCCGCGCTGACCAAGCAGTTCAGCTACAAGAACCCGATGCAGGTTCCCCGGCTGCAGAAGATCGTGGTCAACATGGGTCTCGGCGCGGCCGTCGCGAACCCGAAGATCATCGACACCGCGGTCGAGGAGCTCAAGGCGATCAGCGGGCAGAAGCCGGTCGTGACGCGCGCGAAGAAGGCGATCGCGAACTTCAAGCTCCGCGCGGGGATCCCCATCGGCGCGATGGTCACGCTGCGCAGCGCGCGCATGTGGGAGTTCCTCGACCGCCTCGTGACCTGGCGCTCCCGCGCACCCGTGACTTCAAGGGCGTCTCGCGCAAGGCGTTCGACGGCAAGGGCAACTACACGCTCGGCCTCAAGGAACAGATCATCTTCCCCGAGATCGACTACGACAAGATCGACGCGATCAAGGGGCTCAACATCAGCTTCGTGACGACGGCGAGACACCGACGAAGAGGGGCGCGCCCTCTTGCAGCAGCTCGGCATGCCGTTCCGGGCGGCCTGACGGCAAGGGCAAGAAAAGAGAGGAAGAGAACCATGGCGCGTGCTTCTCAGTTCGCGAAACTCAATCGCAGGCCCAAGTTCGCCGTGCGTCACCGCAGCCGCTGCAAGGTGTGCGGCCGCGCGCGCGGCTATTACCGCAAGTTCGAGCTGTGCAGGATTTGCTTCCGGCTCCTCGCGCTCCGCGGGGAGATTCCCGGCGTGATCAAGGCGAGCTGGTGATCCCATGATGACCGATCCGATCGCGGACATGCTCACCCGTATCCGCAACGCGTCGCATCGCGCGGCACGAGCGCGCCGAGATGCCGCACTCCGGCTGAAGGAGCACGTCGCAGGCGTGCTCAAGGCCGAGGGCTATCTCGACGACGTGCGCGTCAGCGAGGGCGAGGAGCCCAAGACGCTCACGGTCGTGCTCCGCTACGGGCGCGACCGCCAGTCGCGCCATCGACGGCATCCGTCGCGTGTCGACCCCGGGCCGCCGCGTCTACGTCCGCCACGACCGCATCGACCGCGTCTGCTCGGGCATGGGCATCTCGATCCTCAGCACGAGCCGGGGCGTGATGACGGACCGCGAAGCGCGCGCGCCAGCGCGTCGGCGGCGAGCTCCTCTGCGAGGTTTGGTGAGGTCATGACGACGCAGGAGCAGACGCACAACCAGGGCGAGCGGGTCTATCAGTCCCGGATCGGCAAGCGGCCCATCGCGCTGCCGAAGGGCGTCACCGCGTCCGTGAAGGGGCGTTCGATCGAGATCAAGGGACCGAAGGGAACGCTCTCACGGGAGCTGCCGCCGAACGTGAACGTGAAGGTCGACGCGGCGTCGCTGCTCGTCACGGCCACCATCGAGGGCCGCGACGGCGCGCGCTTTCAGGGGCTCGCGCGGGCGCTCCTGGCCGGCATGGTCACGGGCGTGGCCGAGGGCTACACGAAGACGCTGCAGCTCGTCGGAACGGGCTATCGCGCGGAGCTCAAGGGCACGTCGCTCAACCTCGCCTCGGCTTCTCGCACCCGATCGCTTTTCCCGCTGCCCAAGGGGGTCAAGTGCGAGATCCCGGGCGACTCGAAGGGAACGCTGCTCATCCTCACGGGTTCGGACAAGGAGAAGATGGGTCAGACGGCCGCGAAGATCCGCGGCTTCCGGCCGCCGGAGCCGTACGGCGGCAAGGGCGTGCGCTACCAGGGTGAGAAGGTCCGCGAGAAGGCGGGCAAGGCCGCGCAAGGCCGGGAGGGAAGTGACGCCATGGCGATGCAAATCGTAGGGCGAGAGCGGCGGAAGCTGCGCATCCGCCGGAAGATCAGCGGGACGGCCGAGCGGCCGCGCCTCAGCGTCTTCCGAAGCGCGAAGCACATCTACGCGCAGGTGGTCGACGACGTCAGCCGGCAAGACCGTCGCGCACGCGTCGACGCTCTCGCGCGACGTGCGAGCCGGCATCGCCGAGGCGACCAAGGTCGACGCGGCCAAGAAGGTCGGTCAGGCCATCGCGAAAGCTGCTGCTCGCGAAGGGGATCGACAGAGATCGTCTTCGACCGAAACGGCTACCTCTACCACGGGCGCGTTCGCGCCCTCGCCGACGCCGCACGCGCGGCCGGCCTGAAGTTTTGATCGGGAGAAACGAAGATGGCTTTCGAAAACGTCAGGGGCGACGCTCTGCAGATCGACGAAGAGAAGCTCAAGGAGCGCGTCATCTACATCAACCGCGTCGCCAAGGTCGTCAAGGGCGGCCGGCGCTTCAGCTTCAGCGCGCTCGTCGTCGTGGGCGACGAGGCGGGGCACGTCGGCGTCGGTCTCGGCAAGGCCAACGAGGTGCCCGAGGCGATCCGCAAGGGGAACGACCAGGCCCGAAAGAACGTCTTCCGGGTCCCGCTCGACGGCGTCACCATTCCGCACGAGACGCTCGGCCACTTCGGCGCGGGCGCGTGTTCCTCAAGCCGGCCTCGCCCGGAACGGGCGTCATCGCCGGCGGCGCGGTGCGCGCCGTCGTCGAGAGCGCCGGGATCCACGACATCCTCACCAAGTGCCTCGGCAGCTCCAACCCGCACAACGTCGTCCGCGCGACCATCGCCGCGCTCAAGTCGCTCCGCAGCCTCGAGCAGGTCGCGGGCAAGCGCGGCAAGCAGGTCGACGACATCGTCGAAAAGAAGGCGGCGCCCAGCGTTCAGCAGGCGACGCAGGCGAACGGCTGAGTTTGCGTTGAGGATGGCCATGAAGTCGAAGCTTCGCGTCACGCAGATCAAGAGCACGATCGGGCAGCAGCACGGCGCGCGCGCGACGGTGCACGGCCTGGGCCTCCGGGGTCCGGGGAGCTCGGTCGTCGTGAGCAACACGCCTTCGTTTCGCGGCGCGGTCAAGAAGGTCATTCACTTCGTGCGCGTCGAGGAGATCGACCATGGCTGACACGTTGAGCAAGCTCGCGAAGCCCGCCGGGCGCGACCCGTCCGAAGACGCGTCTCGGCCGCGGCGTGGGCTCCGGCCTGGGCAAGACGTCCGGTCGCGGCCAGAAGGGCCAGTACGCGCGGACGCGCGGCTTCAAGCCGCACTTCGAGGGCGGGCAGACGCCGCATGCAGCGCCGCCTGCCGAAGCGCGGCTTCAACAACCCGTTCCCGAGCGTCACCGCCGAGGTCAACGTGGGCGACCTCGACGGTCTTCGCGGCGGGCGCGAAGGTCGACGAGGCGGCGCTGCGCTCGAGCGGGCTCGTGAAGGGCCGCTACGACCGCATCAAGATCCTCGGCAACGGCGAGCTCACCAAGGCCGTGACCGTCTCGGCGCACGCGTTCTCGAAGTCCGCGGCAGAGAAGATCGAGAAGGCCGGCGGCAAGGTCGTCCTCCTCGGCGGCCGGCCGTCGTCGAGCGCAGCGCGAGCGCGTAGCGCCGAGCGCCAGCCATGTCCGCCCTCTCCGCCTTCGCCAACATCGGGAAGGTCCCCGAGCTTCGCAGGCGCATCCTGTTCACGGTCGGGCTGCTGGCGGTCTACCGCATCGGCGTCTTCGTCACGATCCCCGGCGTCGACCGGACCGTGATGAACGCGGTCATCCACAAGCAGGGCGGCGGGCCTCCTCGGCCTCTTCAACATGTTCAGCGGAGGGGCGCTCGGGAACCTGTCGATCTTCGCGCTCGGCATCATGCCGTACGTCAGCGCGAGCATCATCCTGCAGCTGCTGACGATGGTCTTCAAGCCGCTCGACGAGCTCCGCAAGGAGGGCGAGCAGGGCCAGCGCAAGATCAACCAGTACACGCGCTACGGCACGATCGCGCTCTCGCTCGTCCAGGGCTTCGGCATCGCGATGAGCCTCGAGGCGATGAACAACGGCGACCTCTCCGACTCGGCCGCGCGTCGGCGACGTCGTGACCCACGCCGGGCTGGGGCTTCCGCTTGATGAGCATGCTCACGCTCACGACCGGCACCGCGTTCATGATGTGGGTCGGCGAGCAGATCACCGAGCGCGGCATCGGCAACGGGATCTCGCTCCTCATCTTCGCGGGGATCGTCGACGGCATTCCCGAGCGGCGTCGTCGAGCTACTTCGCGACGAACAAGGGCAACATCCAGCCGCTCAACCTCGCGGTCGTCGTCGCGATCGTCCTCGCGACCGTCGCGACGATCGTCTTCTTCGAGCGCGGCGCAGCGGCAGATCCCCATCTACTACGCGCGACGAACCGTCGGCCGGCGGGTCTACGGCGGGCAGACGGCGCACCTGCCGCTGCGCGTGAACACGAGCGGCACCATCCCGCCGATCTTCGCCTCGTCGCTGCTGATGTTCCCGGCGACGCTCGCGAACTTCAAGGTCCCGGGGATGGCGCCGCTCCAGGCGATGCTGCAGCGCGGCGACTGGGCGTTCAACACGTTCTACGTCGTGCTCATCATCTTCTTCTGCCACTTCTACACGGCCGTCACCTTCCAGCCGGTCGACGTGGCCGACAACCTGAAGAAGCAGCAGGCGTTCATCCCGAGCGTCCGCCAGGGCAAGCAGACGGCGGACTACATCGACTACGTCCTGACGCGCATCACGTTCGGCGGGTCGCTCTACGTCGCCGTCGTCTGCATCGTGCCGAGCATCATCAGCGCAGCGGTTCCACGTCCCGTTCCGCTGGGGTGGCACGTCGATCATGATCGTCGTCGGCGTCGCGCTCGACACCGTCAACCAGATCGAGGCCCACCTCATCACGCGCAACTACGAGGGCCTGTCCGGCGGCGGCGTGCGGACTTCGCGCATTCGCGTACGGAAGGATTGAGGGGGGGCATGCGGCTCGTCTTCGTCGGTCCCCCGGGGGCGGGGAAGGGGACGCAGGCCAAGGTCGTCTGCGCCAAGTTGGGGATTCTCCAGGTCTCGACCGGGGACATGCTCCGCGCGGCGAAGACCGACGGACGCCTTCCGGCGGACCTCGTCGCGAAGATGGCAGCCGGGGCGCTGGTCCCCGACGAGGTCGTCATCCGGCTCATCGACGAGCGGACCCGGGCGCCCGACTGCGAGCGCGGCTTCCTGCTCGACGGCTTCCCGCGCACCGTGCCGCAGGCCGAGGCCCTCGGGGCGACGCTCGCGTCACGCGGAGTCGAAGCTCGACCACGTCCTCGCCCTCGAGGTGCCGCGCTGACTGCTGATCGAGCGTGCAGTACTCCGGCGGACGGACAAACGCACTGGACAGATTTACCACTTGAAGTATAGCCCTCCTCCCCCCGGGGCTGACCTCGAGCACCGGGCGGACGATCGCGAAGAGGTCGTCCGCAAACGCGCTCGATACGTACGAGGCAATGACCGCCGAGCTTCTCCCCTACTACGAGGCGCTCGGCATCCTGAGGCGAATCGACGGAGTTGGAAGCGTGGAGGAAGTCACGGAGCGCGTCCTCGCGGCGCTCGGCGCCACGCGACGAGGCAGATGAGCAAGTGACAATACGAGGAGACCTGTCTTACATGAGTCGAACGTCGCGAGCGCAAGGAGCCGAAGGGCGACAAGCTGGAGTTCGATGGCGTCGTTCAAGAGGCGCTGCCGAACGCGATGTTCCGCGTGAAGTGCGACAACGGGCTCGTCGTGCTCGCGACCATCAGCGGCAGGATGCGTCAGTTCTACATCCGGATTCTCCCGGGCGACCGCGTCACCGTCGAAGTCAGCCCCTACGATCCGAGCCGCGGACGAATCACCTACCGGCACAAGTGAGCGCAGAGCGAGAGCGTCATGAAGGTCCGACCGAGCGTCAAGAAGATGTGCGACAAGTGCAAGGTGGTCCGCCGCAAGGGCGTCGTCCGGATCATTTGCGAGAACCCGCGTCACAAGCAGCGGCAAGGCTGAGGCGAAGAGAAACATGGCTCGCATCGCAGGCGTCGACCTACCCCGTCACAAGCACATCGTGTATGCGCTGCCGTACCTCTTCGGTATCGGCCCCGCCGCGGCGCGCCAGATCTGCGAGCAGACCGGCATCGCGCCGAACCGCAAGACGGAGGAGCTGACCGAGAGCGAGATCAAGAAGATCCGCGAGCTTCTCGAGGCCGACTACAAGGTCGAAGGCGATCTGCGCCGCGAGATCCAGATGAACATCAAGCGGCTCATGGACCTCGGTTGCTACCGCGGGCTCCGGCACCGCCGGGGGCTGCCCGTCAACGGGCAGCGCACCCACACGAACGCGCGCACGCGGAAGGGCCCCCGCAAGGGCGTCCTCGCGCGCGCTCGCAAGCCCACCACCTGAGCGTACGAGTTAGAGGAGCAGCCGCGTCATGTCCCAATCGAAGACCAGCATTCCCCCGGCGGGCCCCGGTGGCGCACCCGCCTCGGGTGGGCCCAAGGCCAAGTCGGCGAAGAAGAAGGCGAAGAAGAACATCTCGACCGGGATCGCTCACATCCAGTCGACGTTCAACAACACCGTCGTGACGATCACCGACGTCAACGGCAACACCGTGGCGTGGTCGAGCGCCGGCTCGCGCGGCTTCAAGGGCTCGCGCAAGAGCACGCCGTTCGCCGCGCAGCTCGCGGCCGAAGAGGCGGCACGCAAGGCGATGGAGCACGGGATGCGCTCGGTGGCCGTGTTCGTGAAGGGGCCCGGCGCCGGCCGCGAGAGCGCGCTGCGAGCGCTTCAGGGCGTGGGCTTCAAGGTCACGCTGATCCGCGACGTCACCCCGGTGCCGCACAACGGCTGCCGGCCCCCCAAGCGGCGCCGCGTCTGATCGTGCTTGACGGAAGAGCAAGAAGAGAGAGAACGATGGCTCGTTATCATGGTCCCGTTTGCAAGCTCTGTCGCCGCGAGGGGATGAAGCTCTTCCTGAAGGGCGAGCGCTGCTACACCGAGAAGTGCTCGTACACGCGCCGGCCTTATCCGCCCGGGCCAGCACGGCCAGGCGCGCATCAAGCTGAGCGAGTACGCGATCCGTCTGCGCGAGAAGCAGAAGGTGCGGCGCATCTACGGCGTCCTCGAGCGGCAGTTCCAGAAGTACTACTTCGACGCCGCCCGCCGGAAGGGGCGGACGGGCGAGCAGATGCTGGGCCTCCTCGAGTCGCGGCTCGACAACGTCGTGCACCGCCTCGGCTTCGCCTTCACGCGCTCGCAGGCGCGGCAGGTCGTCCGGCACGGGCACGTCCTCGTCAACGGCAAGCGCCTCGACATCCCGAGCGTCATCCTGCGCCCGGGCGACAAGATCGAGATTCGCCAGAAGAGCCGCGAGATCAAGGAGATCGACGCCTCGCTCGCGCAGGTCGACAAGCGGCCCATCGCTCTCCTGGCTCGAGCTCGACAAGGCCAATTTCGCAGGCACCTTCAAGGGCGCTGCCCGTCCGCGAGGAGCTGAACGAGCCGGCGATTCGCGAGCAGTACGTCGTCGAATACTACTCGACGATAACGAGACGAGCAGCACACGGGCAGGTGACGGGCGCCGCTGGAGAGCGGGTTCGAAGGCGCGCCGGGACCATCGCGTGAACGTCACTGGAGAGAAGAGAGAAGCATGAGCACCTCGAACATCATCACTCGCAACTGGCGCGACCTCATTCGCCCGCGAGGCATTCACATCGAGAGCCGAGACGCTCACGGAGTTCTACGGCAAGTTCACCGCCGAGCCGCTCGAGCGCGGCTACGGCATCACCGTCGGCAACTCGCTGCGCCGCATTCTGCTCTCGTCGCTCCAGGGCGCGGCCATCACGGCCCTTCGCGTCGACGGCGCGCTCCACGAGTTCACGACCGTGAGCGACGTCGTCGAGGACGTGACCGACATCGTCCTCAACCTCAAGGAGGTCGTCCTCAAGGCCGCGACAGGCGAAGACGTACACCGTCCGCATCGACAAGGAAGGTCCGGGCGCCGTCCACGCGCGCGACATCCAGCTCGTCGACGGGCTGCAGGTCCTCAACCCGGACCACGTCGTCGCGACGCTCGACAAGAAGGGCCCGCTCGTCGATGGAGCTGACCGTCAACGTCGGCCGCGGCTACGTGCCCGCCGAGCGAAACAAGACGCCGGCGCATGTCGATCGGCACGATCCCCATCGACGCGCTCTTCTCGCCGATCCGCAAGGTCAACTACACGGTCACCAACGCGCGCGTCGGGCAGCAGACCGACTACGACAAGCTCACCCTCGAGGTGTGGACCAACGGCAGCGTGAAGCCGCAGGACGCGGTCGCCTACGCCGCCAAGATCCTCAAGGAGCAGCTCTCGATCTTCATCAACTTCGAGGAGAGCCGAAGAGACGCAGTACGCTCCGTCCGGCGCCGAGGAAGAGCCGCTCAACGAGAACCTGTTCCGCAGCGTCGACGAGCTCGAGCTGAGCGTCCGCAGCGCGAACTGCCTCCAGAACGCGAACATCCAGCTCATCGGCGAGCTCGTTCAGCGCACCGAGCAGGACATGCTCAAGACGAAGAACTTCGGCCGCAAGAGCCTCAAGGAGATCAAGGAGATCCTCGCGAACATGGGCCTCTCGCTCGGCATGAAGATCGACAACTGGCCCCAGATGCTCGAGCGCTGGAAGCAGCAGCAGCAGCAGAACTAACGGATCTCTCACTAAGAGCGAGCAGAGGAAGATGCGCCACAAGAACTCGGGTCGGAAGTTCGACCGCAACACCAGCAGCCGGCGCGCGATGTTGCGCAATCTGACGGCCAACCTCGATCCTGCACGAGCGGATCGAGACGACGGACGCCAAGGCGAAGGAGCTGCGGCGCGTCGCGGAGCGGCTCATCACCAAGGCGCGTCGTCTCGGGCACGGTCGCGTACACCGCGCAGGCCGAGCTCTCTCCCGCCGACAAGGCGCGGCGGCTCTCTGCGTCGCGCATCGATCGCGGCGTACATCCCGCGCTTCGGCGTGCGAATCGAGACCGGCGGCGCGCCCAACCGGGTCGACCTCGTCGAGAAGGTGCTCCTCGATCTCGCGCAAGCGCTACGCGACCCGGCCCGGGGGCTACACGCGCATCGTGAAGTTCGGGCCGCGTCGGGGCGACAACGCCCCCATCTCGCTCATCGAGCTCGTGGGCGACTCGGCCGACAAGGCAGACAAGGCCGACAAGGGAAAAGGCGGCGCAAAAGCCGTGAGCACTTCGTCCAAGACCGCGACGGCGGCGGCGCCTACGCAGGCCGCGAAAGTCGAATAGCTGGGCGAATCCCGCGAACGTAGGGACAAAGTTGCCGGAACCTGGCCGATTGGCTAGGTGACAGTGAAGGGCAGCTCAGGTCACACGGTCATGGCGACGAAGCGTGTTCAGGTCATCGTTCGTGGGCGGGTGACTGGCGTCTTCTTTCGGGCGGCGACGCAGCGCGAAGCGCGCCGCCTGGGGATCACCGGCTGGGTCAAGAACCGGCCCGACGGCACGATCGAGCTCGTCGCCGAGGGTGAGGAAGACGCGATCAAGGAGATCGTCTCCTGGGCCCACCATGGCCCGTCGGCCGCCCGGGTCGACGACGTCGACGTGCGCTGGCGCGGATACACCGGCGAGTTCTCCGACTTTCGCATCATGGCGTGACGGCGGGAGCGCGGCTTGTTGCGACGCGGCGAGCCGTTGATCGAGATCCCTGTCGAGGGCGTAGGGCTGCACTCGGGGGCGCCCGTCCGCGTTCTGCTGCGGAGGCGCGCCGGACCGGTGACGCTCGGAGCCGGCGGGCTCGAAGCCCGCGTCGATCAGCTCTCGGTCGCGTCGACCGCGCGAGCGACGAGCGTGGAGGCCCACGACGGAGCGCTCCGCGTCGGCACAGTGGAGCACGCGTTTGCCGCGCTGGCGGGTCTCGGAGTGTACGAAGGGCTCTCGCTCTCGGTCGACGGCCCCGAGCTTCCGCTGCTCGACGGCGGCTCGGTGGCGTGGTGTGACGCCATCGATCGCCTCGGGGTGACGTCTCGGCGTCCGCGCCTGCGCGTCGCTCGCAAGGCGGTACTGGAGGTTGGCGCGAGCCGTTACGAGTTCGCCCCCGGCGCTCGCCTCGAGGTCGAGGTGCGCCTCGAGCTCGACGGATTCGACGAGGCCTGCGTGGCCCCGGAGGCTCGCTGGGACGGTGAGGCGGACGACTTCCGCCTTCGTATCGCGCCGGCGCGCACGTTCGTGCTCGCCCGCGACATCGGCGATCTGGTGGCGGGCGGACTCGCGCGCCACGTCGAACCCGCTTCGGTCGTCGTCCTCGCGCCAGAGGCCATCCTCCACGCCGGCAGGGCGTTTTCGCCCGACGAGCCCGCGCGTCACAAGCTCCTCGACCTCCTGGGTGACCTGTATCTGTCCGGCGGTCCGCCGCTCGGCCACCTGCGCGTCGTGAGGCCCGGTCACGCCGCGAATGCGGTCGCCGCCAGGCGCGCGCGAGCAGAGGGGATCGTCACGGCCGACTGATGTTAGAAAGCGGGGAGTGCGTCCGGCAGTCCTCGCGATCGTCGCCCTCTCCGCCACGGCCGCATCGACGCTCGCGCACGCGGCGGGTAACCCGTTCGACGACCCGTACAATGTCCCGTTGGCGCCCCGGCCCCCGACGCTGCCGGAGCTGACGCACTCCGAGCCCGAAGGCACCCTCGAGGCGACCGCCGGCGCGATCTTGCCGAACGCGGGCGGCGAGGTCACGCACGCCTATGTCCAGCGCGTCGCCGTCGAGGTCCCCGTAGGTCTGCGGCGCTGGTACATCGACGCCAACTACGAGCTCGCTGCGGCCGACGGCCGGGCGGTCAGCGGGAACTTCGAGCTCGGCGGCCGCACGCTCTGGGCGACACCCACGGGCCTCGCCTTCGGCGGGGGCGTCGACCTCATCGTACCCACGGCGCGATTCGACCAGTTCGGGCCCGCGGCCAAGACCGCCCTCGATGCAGCGACCCTGCGCCCGTGGGACGTCGCATTCTTCGTACCGAGCGCCTTCGGTGGCCGCTCGTTCGTCGACGTTCGCGCGATCGATGGGCCGTTCGTCGCCCAGTTTCGCCAGGCGCTCGACGTGCTCACGACCACGGACTCGTTCGGGACGCCGTACATCTACGCGACCGTCGGGGTCTACCTGGGTCTATGGGCCACCCGCGAAGTCGCCGCCGGCTTCGAGGCGTTCGAGTCGTACGCGATCAACGTCCCCGGAATCAGCGACGGCGAGCGGGCCGCCGTCGTCATCTCGCCGAACGTTCGCCTTGTCCTGCCGTGGGTCGAGCCGGCGATCAGCGCGTTCACGAACATCGGGACCCCGCTCCAGGGCGCGAGCGATCGTCTGTGGGGCTTCCGCCTCGCGTTCACGTTGGTCTACGACCCGACGCGCACCCTCGGCGTGCGCGCGAAGTCGCAGAGCGAGAACCTCGGGCCGGACGTCAATTGATGACGCTCTGACTCTCGGGGAGCTTGCGCCCCTCGGTGCGAGCGCGCGCGGCCTGTCGCTCGAGAGCCGCTCGCACGAACCGCGCGAAGAGCGGGTGCGGCGACGCGGGGCGGCTCTTGAACTCCGGGTGAAACTGGCAGCCCACGAAGAACGGGTGCTCGCGCAGCTCGACCATCTCGACGAGGCGCTTGTCCGGCGACGTGCCGCTGAGGATCAGCCCGGCCGTCGACAGCGCCTCGCGGTAGTCGTTCGCGAACTCGTAGCGGTGGCGGTGGCGCTCGTTGATCTCCGTCTGCCCGTACGCGTCCGCGGCGACGGTGCCCGCCACGAGCACGCACGGGTACGCGCCGAGGCGCATCGTCGCCCCCTTGTTGCGGACGCCCCGCTGGTCGGGCATGAGGTCGATCACCGCGTGCGCGCTGTCCTTGTCGAACTCGCTCGAGTTCGCGCCCGGCCAGGCCGGCGACGTTGCGCGCGAACTCGACGACGGCGAGCTGCATGCCCAGGCAGATACCGAAGAACGGGATCCGGTTGGTCCGCGCGTAGCCGATCGCCGCGATCTTGCCCTCGGTGCCGCGGTCGCCGAAGCCGCCCGGAACGAGGACGGCGTCGAGGTTCGCGAGGAGCGCCTCGGGCCCTTGCTGCTCCACTTGCTCCGAGTCGATGTACTCGAGCTCGACCTTGCACTCGTTGTCGAGACCGCCGTGCACCAGCGCCTCGTGCAGCGACTTGTACGAGTCCTTCAGGTGCACGTACTTGCCGACGATGCCGATCTTGATCGTCCCGCGCGGCGCGCTCTTGAACCGCGCGACGACCCGCTGCCACGTGGCGAGATCCGGCGCGCGGCTCCAGATGTTGAGGCGTTCGGCGATCGAGATCGTCGAGCCCCTCGGCGTGGAGCATCAACGGGACCTCGTAGATGCAGTTCACGTCCATCGCGCCGATGACCGCCTCGACCGCGACGTTCGAGAACAGCGCGATCTTTTCCTTTACGGCGCGCGACAGCGCCATCTGCGTCCGGCAGAGCAGGACGTCGGGCTGGATGCCGATCTCGCGCATCTCCTTGACCGAGTGCTGCGTCGGCTTCGTCTTCAGCTCGCCCGCCGTCGGGATGTACGGCACGAGCGTCACGTGGATGTTGAGCGCGTTCTGCGGCCCGGCCTCGATCTTCATCTGGCGGATGGCCTCGAGGAACGGAAGCGACTCGATGTCGCCGGCCGTGCCGCCGATCTCGATGATCGCCACGTCGACCCCCTCGGTCGCGTCGCGCACGCGCGCCTTGATCTCGTCGGTGATGTGCGGGATCACCTGGACGGTCGCCCCCAGGTACTCGCCGCGGCGCTCCTTCGAGATGACGGCCTCGTAGATGCGGCCGGTCGTGAAGTTGTGCTGCCGCGTCATCCGCGCCGTGGTGAAGCGCTCGTAGTGGCCGAGGTCGAGGTCGGTCTCGGCGCCGTCGTCGGTGACGAACACCTCGCCGTGCTGGTACGGGCTCATCGTCCCCGGATCGACGTTGATGTACGGGTCGAGCTTGACGTGCGTCACGCGCAGTCCGCGCGCTTCGAGCAAGGCCCCCACCGAGGCGCTCGCGAGCCCTTTGCCGATCGACGAGACGACCCCGCCTGTGACGAAGACGTACTTGGTGGGCTTCCGGCTGCTCATGCCGGACTTGCCGATTAGCACACCGGAACGAGCCGCGCGAGAGAGGGAACGCTGGCACGGTGTGGGCGCGCCTCGTCTCCGCTCAAATCATCCGCGTAAATGAAGCCCAGCTCAGCCGGGTCGGTGCTCATGCTCGCGCTCCCGCCCGCGCGCGCCGCATGCGCATCTGGGTGGGAGCGCTGGGGCCGTGCTGGTGGCGCGCCCTATCGCGGGTCATGCTGTGGGTAGCCATGGTGCGCGGCGGCATTGGCCTCGTCGGGTACGACTCGCTCCACTTCGTCGTCGAAGACATCGAGCGCTCCAGGCATTTCTACAAGAAGCTCGACTTCCACGAGGTCGCCAGGTCGGGCGACGATCTCACCGCGCGGAGCGACCAGCGGTCGGTCGTGTTCGGCGCGGGGGCCGTGCGCATCTGCGTCTCGGCGCCGACCGGACCCAGATCGAAGGCCGCGCGCTATCTACGGAGGCACCCGGCCGGGATGATGAGCCTGGGCTTTCGCGTGAAGGACCTCGACTCGACCATGGCGCTGCTCGACGAGCGCGGCGGCACCCTTCTGGGCGATCCCGTCGAAGACGTCGACCCGCGCGGCGGCCGATACCGCGCGGTCGAGATCGCGACGCCGCTCGGCGACGTCGCGTTCCGGTTCGTCGAGCGAAACGGGTACGACGCGTTCGCTCCCGGCTTCGCCGATTCGGGGCCCGGCGCCGCCGCCAGGCCGGACAACGCCTTCGGTATCCGCCAGGTCGATCACGTCACGTGCAACGGGCTCACGATGCAGCCGGTCATCGCGTTCTATCGCGACGTCCTCGGGTTCGAGCCGTTCTGGGAGGTGCGCTTTCACACCCAGGACGCAAGGGCGGCAGCCTCGCCCGACCTCGATCTGGGCTCCGGTCTCAAATCGATGGTGATGTGGGATCCGGAAAGCCAGGTGAAGTTCGCCACGAACGAGCCGCTGCGCCCGCATTTCCGCGAGTCGCAGATCTACAAGTTCGTCGAAGACAACGACGGCCCCGGCGTACAGCACGTCGCGTTCAACGTGACGGACATCCTCGCCACCGTCGAGGAGCTGAAGCGCCGCGGCGTCGAGTTCATGGACACCCCGGAGGCGTACTACCGGGATCTGCCCCGCCGCCTCGAGGCGCTCGGCATCGCCGACGTGCGCGAAGAGCTCGGGCTCCTCGAGAAGCATCGCGTGCTGCTCGACGGCTCGCGCGACGCTTACATGCTCCAGATCTTTCTCCGCGAGGCGCGCGCGCTCTACTCGGACGAGCGCGCTGGTCCGTTCTTCTACGAGATCATCCAGCGCTGCGGGGACCAGGGCTTCGGGTACGGGAACTTCCGGGCGCTCTTCGAGAGCATCGAGCGCGCACAAGCGCGGCAGCGGGCAGACGACAGCCCCGCCGCGACCGGGGACGATCGATGATCGATCGGCATTGCGCGGGCGTCCTGCCGCAAAAGCCGCACACCGCGTACCGAGCGCCCGACGGGCAGCTCCTTTACGAGGAGCTGCTCACGCGCGGCGGCTTCGGCGGCGCGTTCTCGTACTTTTACCATCGCTTCCCCGTCGGGGCCCATCGCGACGCCGGCGTCTCGCACAGGGGCTGGCCCGCGCCCGAGGTCGACCCGGCTGGTCCGCATTCGCTCAGGCGCCGCCTGTATCTGTCCGATCGGGTCGCGCCGCTGGGCATGCTCGTCGACCGGCGCCTTCCGATCCTGTTCAACGAGGACGTGACCGTGCTCGTCGCTCACGCCGTCGCGACCGACGACGTGTACTTCGCCAACGGCGACGGCGACGAACTCTGGTTTCTGCGCGACGGCGGCGCGCGAGTCGAGTCGCCGTGCGGGTGGCTCGACGTCAAGGCGGGAGACTACGTCTGGATCCCGAAGGCGATGATCCACCGGTGGCACGTGACCGAGGGCCCGGTGCGCATGCTCTGCTTCGAGGCCCGCGGCGGCGTCTCGATCCCGTCGGCGCTGCGTAACCCCGTCGGGCAGCTACGCATGGACGCGCCCTACACGCACCGCGACTTCGAGAGACCCGTCGGGCCGATCGCCACGCTCGAGTCGCCGCTCGAGGGGCCGCGCGAGCTCATCGTGAAGAGGCAGGGGATCTTCACGCGCTACACATTCGACACGCCCGCGATGGACGTCGTCGGCTGGGAGGGCTTCGTCTATCCCGTCGCGCTGTCGATCGAGAAGTTTCAGCCCAAGACGGGACTCGTTCATCTGCCCCCAACCGTGCACTCGACCTTCGAGGCGCCGGGGCTCCTCGTCTGCTCGTTCGTCCCGCGGCTCCTCGACACGCACCCCGAGGCGATCCCTTGCCCGTATCCGCACTCGAGCGTCGACTGCGACGAGGTGATCCTCTACTTGCGCGGCAACTTCACGAGCCGGCGCGGCGTCGGGCCGGGCGCGATCTCGCTGCACCCCTCGGGGATCGCACACGGGCCGCACCCGGGCGCGTACGAGGCGAGCATCGGCGCGACGCGGACCGAAGAGCTGGCGGTGATGTGCGATACGTGGAAGCCGCTCGCGCCGACCCCGCAAGCGGCGAACCTGGAAGACCGTGGCTACCACGAGTCATGGGTGGCGGGGCGCGAGGGGTCCGCGCGCGGCGGCGAGCCGTGAACGAGCCTCGCGCCGCCGGCGTCACGGCAGGCGCGCAAGATCGAGCCAGCGGCCCTCGGCGCTCGGAGCGAAGGCGCGTGCGCGCACGCTCGTGACGACGACCTGGTCTTCGTACCAGAGCGGGACAAGGTGCATCGCGTCGCGCTCGAAGGCCTCGAGGCGCGCGTAGATCGCTGCGGCGGGCGTCCGGGTCCGAAACGCGATCGCCCTCGTCGAGGAGCGCGTCGAGCGCGGCGTCGCGCACGCGCCCGCGGTTGGCGCCGGCCGGCGGGATGAACGATCCGTGGAGGAACCGGCGCAGGACGTTGGGCTCCGTCATCTCCGGTAGCTGCAGGATGGCGAGATCGAAGTCCCCCGCGTTCAACCGCGCGATCATCGTGCCCAGCTCGAGAGGGATGACGTCGACCTCGATGCCGGCGTCCGCGAGCTCCTGCGCGATGACGCGCGCCACGTCGCCGCGAAAGCGTTCGGTCGAGGTCAGGAGCGTGAGACGCGGTCGCTCGGCTCGGTCGGCTTTCGCCTGGGAGGCCTGCGCCCACGCGTCGCGCGCCGCGGCCGGGTCGAACGGCAGGGGCGCCGAGTCCGCGTGGGCCCAGTGCGCGGGCGCGATGAGGCCACCCGCGGGCCGTGCGTGCCCGTCGAAGAGCGTCGCGCAGAGCATCGCGTCGATCGATCGCCGCCGAGAGCCCCCGGCGGACGCGCGCGTCGTCGAGCGGGGGGCGCCCCTCTTCGACGACGATGTACGTGAGGTTCGCGCCCGGGCGCGACGCGACGGCCAGCCCGGGCTGCGAGGCCATCGCAGGGAGCAGCGTCGGCGACACGAGGTTCAACGCGACGTCGGCGCGTCCCCGCCTCGAGCCGGAGCGCGCGCGCGTTCTCGTCGTGGACCACGCGGAGCGTCACCGCCCGGGCGGGTCGAGGCAGCGCGCCCTCGTCGGCCGGCACGAGTCGCACCTCGCCGGTGGCCGCATGCGAGACCACGTACGGGCCGAGGCCATCGAGCGATCCGTCCGGTGCCGGCGGCGACGCGGCCTGGTCGGCGCGCAGGATCGGCAGCTCCAGATCCGTGAGCAGGGTCGCGTGGGGCCGGGCGAGGCGGATGACGACCCGGTGCTCCCCCTCCGCGCTCACTTCTGCGATCGCGTCGACCACGCTCGCGTGCCGCGACGCCACCGCGGGCGAGGCGAAGGCGCGGAGCGTCGCCACGACGTCGCTCGCGCGCAGCGGAGCGCCCGAGTGGAAGCGGAGGTCGTCGCGCAGGTCCACCTCGAGCGTGAGCGGGTCGATCCATCGCCAGCCGCGCGCCACGTACGGCAGCGGCGCCAGCGTGTCGGGATCGAGTCGTACGAGCCCGGCGTGGACGAGGCGGGTCGCGCGCAGGCCGACGGCGTCGGTGACGTAGCGGGGGTCGAGCGTCTCGGGGTCGTTCGCGACGAGCATCTCGAGGGGGCCGTCGCCGTCCTTCCACCCCGTCTGCCGCTCGCCCGCAGAGCGTCCGCACCCCGCGAGCAGGAGGGCGAGGACGGCCGCTTCCCACCCGGCCCGCCGCAGTCTAGAGAAGGGCTTGCTGATTCCCCCCGCCATGCGCCGCACTGGGTTTCTGTTCGCGTTCGGGTGCGCGGTTGCGCTCTTTTCGAGCGACGTCCATCCGGCGCCTGCGACCGCGTCGAGCGCGGCCCCCGCGGCCGACGTCGTCCCGGAGCTCGACGCAGCGGTCCGCGCGATGGCGTCGGACCGTGCGCTCGGGGAGGCGAGCGTCGGCATCGCGATTCTCGACGTCGATTCGGGTCGCATGCTGGCCGCGGTCAACGAGCACCTTGCGCTCAATCCCGCCTCGAACGCCAAGCTTTACACCGCCGGGGCGGCGCTCGCGACGCTTCACGGCGAGCACCGGTTCGAGACGACCCTCTCCGGCAACCTCGAGGGGGACGCCGTGTCGGGGCTCGCGCTGCGGGGGTACGGCGATCCGTCGCTGGCGACCGAAGATCTGTGGTCGCTCGTGCAGCAGCTCAAGGAGTACGGGGTCACGCGAGTCGACGGGGACATCGTCGTCGACCAGGGATTTTACGACGACCAGACGACGCCGGCCGCCTTCGACCAGCAGCCCAACGAGTGGGCGGCCTTTCGCGCCCCGATCAGCGCGGTCGCGCTCGACGAGAACTGCGTGGCGATGACGGTGCGTCCTTCGTCGGGCGGTCAGGCTCGGGTCGAGTTCGATCCGCCGGGGTTCGTCGACGTCGACGGGAGCATCCGCACGGGTTCTTCGGGTGGCGCCGATACGGTGGAGCTCGCGCTGTCGGCGAACGGCGGTCGACTCTCCGCCCAGGTGAGCGGGGCCATCTCGTCAGACTCTCGGCTGGTCCGCTACACGCGGCGCGCCGACGATCCGCGGCTCCTCGCCGGCTACGCGCTCCAGGCGCTGCTCGAGAAGGCGGGCGTGAAGGTGTCGGGCAGCGTGAAGCTCGGCGCCGCGCGCGGGCACGTGCTCGCGAAGCACCTGTCGGAGCCCCTCTCGTCGCTCCTTTATTCGCTCGGCAAACAGAGCGACAACTTCTACGCCGAGATGATCTTCCGAAGCCTGGCGGGCGAGGGCAAGGGGCGGCCGGCCAGGAGCCCCGACTCGACGGAGCTCGTCGGGCAATGGCTCGCCCGCATCGGCGCGAGCGACGCCGGCGTCGTGCTCAAGAACGGATCGGGTCTCTTCGACTCGGACCGCGTCAGCGCCTCGAGCACCGTGCGCCTGCTGCGCTGGGCCTGGCGCGCGCCGGACGTACAGCCCGAGTACGTCGCTCAGCTCTCGGTCGGAGGCGTCGACGGCACTCTCCGCAAACGCTTCCGGGGCGAGCTCACCCGCCGCCGCGTCCGCGCGAAGACGGGCACACTCGACGACGTCATCGCGCTCAGCGGCTACGTGCTCCGCGACGGCGGCCGCGGCCCCATCGCCTTCTCGATCTTCTTCAATCACGTGGGCGGCAAGCAGGACGGCGCGCGCCACGCCGCGGACCGCCTCGTCGATCTCATCGCCCGCTGGTCGTCCAAGAACCCCTAGAGCAAGCGCCAGCGTCGTGGAACGACCCCATCTCGACGCTTCCGGTGCTCGCCGTACGAGAGTACGGCTGCGCTCCTCGGCGCCGAGCTAGGGTCGTTCCACTTAGCTGACGCTTGCTCTAGCTCTCCGAGCGCGATGGCTTCGGAGGCGGGGGAGCCTACTCGCGCATGTGCTTGCGGATCTTGCCGAGCGCCTGCTCCTGGAGCTGCCGGATGCGCTCGCGCGACAGGTTGTACTTGTCGCCGATCTCCTTGAGCGTGAGCTCGTCTTCGTCGTCGAGGCCGAAGCGCCACCGGATGATGCGCGACTCGATTGGCGTCAGCGTGGTCAGCAGGCGCCGAACCTCGGCGTTCCACTTGTGGTTCGCGAGCGAATCGTAGGGCGAGAGCGCGCCGTCGTCCTGAAGGAAGTCGATGAACTTGCGCCCGTCTTCGTCGCCGACGGGGCGGTCGAGCGAGAACGGCGTTTCCGCCCAGGAGCCCTTCACCTTGTCGAGCTTCTCCTGCGGGATGCCCGTCTCGTGCTCGAGCTCGCCCAGCGTGGGGTCGCGGCCCGTTCGCGCCAGAACCGCCTGCGTCGCCCGCTGGATGCGGTTGTGGGTGTCGAGCATGTGGACGGGGATCCGAACGGCGCGCCCCTTGTCTGCGAGCGCGCGGCTGATCGCGTGACGGATCCACCACGAGGCGTACGTCGAGAAGCGATAGCCGCGGGTGTGATCGAAGCGCTCCACGGCCTTCATCAGGCCAATGTTGCCCTCCTGGATCAGGTCGATCAGGGGCAGACGGCCCCGGTTGTATCGGCGCGCGATCGAGACCACGAGGCGGAGGTTCGCCTTCACGAACTTGTTCTTGACGACCCGCGAGTGGGCGGCAGCGCCGCTCATCTTCTCGACGAATTTCTTGAAGCTCGCCGTGGCCGGCAGGTGCGGGGCTCCCCGACCGGGGGCCGCCTCCGGTTGAGCCATCTCGTCGAGTGCCGCTTCTTGCGCTTCCTCGTCGGGCTCCTCGCCGAGCTTCCGGGCTGCCTCCTCGGCGTGGGCGATCCAGAGACGGTCGCTGTCCGCCAGGCGGATGGCCTTCGCGAGCGACGCGCAGACGCCGCGGTACTTCTTCTCCTGGTCGCGCGTGAGCTTGTTGCGCTGCTTCTTGAACGTTCGCAGCAGCTTCCGAAGCTCGTCGAGCTGCGGGAGCGTCAGCGCCTCTTCGCCCTTGGGCAGATCTTTCTCGAGAGAGTCGAGCGCGCTGTCTGCGGCCGGGCAGATAGCTGAGGATCGCGACCCAGTGATCGACCTCGGCGCGCTCGACCTCGACCGCCGTCTGCAGCTCCTCCTCGGGACCCATGACCGGATGGGTCGCCATCTCGCGGAAGTACCGCGCGAGCATCGAGTCGCCGCCGCCCTCTTCGATCTCTTTGTCGGACGGGGCCCTGCGCGGCGACATCCCCGCGTCCCGATCGACCGGGCCATCGACCTGCGGCGCTTCGAGGTCGAACTCCTCCTCGATCAGCTCGACTTCGGCGGTCTGCGTGGTCGAGCCGATCGCCGGGGTTTCGCCTTCGAAATCCTCGTCCGGAGGAGCCTCGGCCGCCTGCGGCTCCTGCTTGGCGTGAGCGCCGCCGCGCGACGAGGCTTTGGAGGCCCCCCCCGTCATGGGATGGAGCGGCGCGTTACCACGGGTTCGTTCATGGCCGACGACCGTGGCCGCGCTGCTCTTGCTCTTGCTCATGACCGATGCTTCCTCGCTCGCGAGCGGGTGGGCGGTTTGGGCGGAAGTCTTCGATGGGCCGAAAACGGACGCAGAATCGGACGAGGAAGACGAAGGAACCGAGCGCTTCGATCGACTCGGTGCAGCAAGGTGCCGCCTCGGCGAACCCGACGCGGAAGCTCCGCGTGATGCACCTCTCGTACCTTTGCCGTTCGACCGATCGGCGGGCCCGTCCTCGCCGCCCCGCCGCGGGGGAGGTGTGCCGGCGCTATTCGTGTGCGTGGGACGGCGTACAGGTCTGGGCATCGTCGATGGGCGCGCTGGGCAAACGAGAGGGAACGTGAAGGGCAGATGAATGAGAGATGGCCGGCTCGGCTGTGATCCCTCATCGGGTTATGAAGGGATGAGACGCCATGTCGTCGAGATCCGTCGCGAGGTTCTACGTACAGAGGCTAGGGCGAGTTTTGCACGGGGCCCCGCGGCTCTTGAGCTTCCTCGTTGCGTCCGCGTTGCATGCCATCGGCCATGCGGTCGTGGCTCTCGTCGCCGGGGCCGTCGCGCTCTCGCTATCTGACCGGTTCGGTGCGCGCACACCGGTTTCTCTTCGCCCGTTCGAGTCTTCGGGCCTGCCGGCCAGTGCAGATTTCACCGCCGACCGAGCGCTTTTGCTGTCGCTAGTGGGTCTCGGCGTCGTCTTCGTCAAGGGAGCCGCCGGCGCGTACGCCACTTTCGTCCAGGCGAGAGTGGCGGGCGAGGTGGGAAGCGACCTCCGACTCGAACTGCTCGACGCGCTTCTGACTGTTCACCGCTTGCACCGACCACGACAGGACGATCAGGGCTCCAATGTCGGTGGCACAGCGCAGGCCGTCGTCGCGCTCACCGATCGGGTCCGCGACGTCGAGGTGGGCATTGAGCAAGGTCTCCTGGGTGGTGCGCGAGCCGCAGCGCAGCTCGCGCCGATCGCTGCGCTTCTTTTCGTCCTCTCCGGACGCATGGCCATTGCGGCCGCGCTCGTTCTCGGAGCGTTCGGGGCCTTGCTCGGCCGGGTTCGAGCCGGGTATCGACGCGCGACGCAGCGCGGAGCCCGGGCGCGGGAGCAGCTGCTCGAGGCCGCTGATGAAGCGGTGCGGCATGCCGAACTCTGGGTCACCTACGGCGCGGAGGCCAAGGTGCGCAGTCTGGTGCGCCGGCTGGGCGAAGCCATCACCGCAGGCGCCGCGCGCCTTCAAGTTCGCGCGGCCCTGCTGAGCGGGGCCAATGAGGTCCTCGGAGCCGCGGCGCTGGTGGCCGCCATCGCCGCATCCCGGGCCGGGCTTCTCGGGCGGGCTCCGGACGGCAAGACGCTGCTGCTCTTTGCGATCGCGTTCTTCCTCGCGTATCGCCCGCTTCGGGAGATCGCCGACGCGCGCCTGGCCATGGCGCGCGCTCAGGTCGCCTACGAAGATTTGCGGCGCGTGATCGACGACGGCTCGGATCGGGAGCGTGTCATCGACGACGGCTCGGATCGGGAGCGCGTCATCGACGAGAGCGCCGTAGGGCGCGCGCGCGCGTCGGGCTCTGCGCAAGTGGCGGCCCGGGTCGTGGGCGCTCGCTCGTGGCCGGCGGGCTCGCTCGAGCTGCGCTCTCTTCGTCTCGCCCTCGGGCCGAGCGCGTCGGGCGAGGGCGCCCCCTTGACGCTGCGCATCGAGGCCGGCGCGATCGCGGTCCTCGCCGGTCCGACCGGAGTTGGCAAGACGACGCTGCTTCGCACGCTCCTCGGGCTCGAGCGCCCCGCGAGCGGCGACATCTTCTTCGACGGCGAACGGCTCGGCGACGCCCCGGCGGGTCCGGGTGGGCGGCCCTTCGCGTGGGTCCCTCAGGACGCGCCGGTCCTCGCCGACACCCTCGCGGCGAACATCGCGCTCGGCGCGCCCGACGCCGGTGTGGCCGTCGCGATCGACGCGCTCGAGGCGATGGGCGCGGCGCACCTCGTCCCGGCCCTGCGCGCCGAGCGGCTCGGCGCCGGCGGGCGCGTCGTTTCCGGCGGCGAGCGCCAGTGGATCGCGCTGGCTCGCGCGATCGCGACGCGGCAACCGGTACTGCTCCTGGACGAGCCCACGAGCGGGCTCGACCCCGCGTCGCAGCAGCGCGTCCTGACCGCCATCGCCAGGCTCCGCGGCAAGAGAACCGTGCTCCTCGTCACGCACCGGCCTGAGCCTCTTTGCATCGCCGATGTCGTCGTGCGGCTCGACGCCCGAGGAGCTATTGAAAGAGCGGCATGAGGGGGCTCCGCGCGCTGCTGCTGGGTGTTCGTTTCGGTCTGGCTCTCAATCTCTGCGGGGCCGTCGCGTGCGGGGTGCTCGACGTGAACCGTCCTGGCCCGCCGCCCCCCTGCCCGAGCGGCTCCGCCCCCCCGAACCTGCCACCCCCCGGCGCGGTGCGCTCGTCGCCGACGCCCACGCCCTCGACCCTGCCCCCGCTCAGCCCGCGCCCGCGCCCACCCCCTCGCCCACGCCCGCGCCCGCGCCCGTGATCACGCCCCCGCCACGTACCAGCGAGACCGATTGCCCCTCCGACATGGTCGCTCTCCCGAGCGTCTGCATCGACCGTTACGAAGCCCCGAACGTCGCGGGCGTCCTGCCGTTCTCGCTGCGCACCGCCGCCGACGGCGAGCAGTGGTGCGGCGCTCGCGGCAAGCGTCTCTGCACCGAAGACGAGTGGGTCCGCGCATGCCAAGGCCCGCACGGGCGTCGCTTTCCGTACGGGGAGTCGCATCGCGCGTCGGCCTGCAACGACGACCGCCCGTGGATCCCCGTGAGCTGGAAGTCGCTCGCCCTCTGGCCCGACGAAGTGGCCGTCGCCGAGGCGAAGCGCCTCTTCCAGGCCGACAAGAGCGGCGCCCGGGTCAACTGCGTGTCCGAGGAGGGGGTGTACGATCTCACCGGCAACGTGGCGGAATGGGTACGGCGTGACGGGCCTGCCCCACGACCCGGTTACGAGCACGTGCTCAAAGGCTGCTACTGGGCGGGCTGCTACCACGAGCCGGAGCCGAACTGCGCCTTCCGGAACACCGCTCACCCCGGCACGTTTCGAACCTACGAGGCGGGTTTCCGCTGTTGCCGCGCGCTCGGCGTTTCAAGCGCTCAGTAACGAAAGGACCGGCCCCGGTCCGACGCTCGCGGCGCGGGCCCGAAACGAATCCCCATCGAGGACGTAGCCGCCCAGGTCGCCCTCGAAGTCGATGTCGAGCGCACCGGCCAGAGTGTCCACGCGCGGCTCTCCTCTCAGCGGACGTCCCGCGAGCGCTCGCGCAAGCTGCGCTCCGAGCGCGCGCGGAGCCAGGCCGCTCGCGACGACGTGAAAGCGCTCGGACTCCTCGCCCGCCCGGTAGGGCACGAGCAGGTGAAGGCCGACGTCGCGTACGACGCTGGCGAGCACGAGGCTCCACTGCCGCGCCTCCTGCGCGTCGCCGTCGACGCGGAGCGAGCAGCGCGTCGGGCCGAGCATGCGCCGCGCGTGGTCGGAGCCGGCGAGCGATCCGGCGAAGATGCGAGCGACCATCGCCGCGGCCGAGGCGAGCCCCTGCCGCGGAGACTCATAATACGCCTCGAAGAATCGCACGACCAGCCCCGCCCCGAAGACGAACCCGACGCGATTGCCGCCGCTCTCGTCGACGACACGGAGCGTCGACTGCGGGTGGGAGCGCGCCGTCCCGTCGCAGACCGCGCGCACGATCCTTCGGGCATAGCCGCGCGCGCTCCCGCTCATGCCGAGGTTGCGCGCGACCGTGCAGACGGTGCCGCCCGGAGCGAGGGCGATCGGAGGCAAGGGTCGGCTCCCGAACGCGCGCGCGAGCGCGCTGACGCCCGCCATGTACGAGCCGTCACCCCCCGCGAGAATTACGCCGCGGCTCTCGCGCGCCGCGATCGCGCGCGCGACCTGCTCGAGGTCCTCGAGCGTGCGCGTCTCGTGCACTCGCGCGCCGCCTCGCGCAGCGGCCTCCTTGATGACCTCGCGGAGGCCGCCGTTACTGCCGCCGAAAGAGAGCCGGCTCGCCTCGCGGTTGACAATGACGTCGGTGCCGGCGGCCACGTGAGGGCTGGCGGCTAGCACGGCCCGCGGAATCGGGCTACGTGGCGGACGAACATGGCGAGCGCCCTCGCGCAGATCTTCGCGACGCGCGCTCTCGGTTGCGCCCTCGTCGCTGCGCTGTCGACGGCTTGCGCCGCGTCGCCGGAGATGCGCGCCGCGGGCCGAGGCGATCAGGCCGCGCTGCGCGACGCGATCGCGGCGCGAGAGCGGGTAGGCACGCTGTCCAACGGCGACGCAGCGTCGATCGCGAGAGAAGTGGCGGGCCGGGAACTGCGCTCTGCGCCGCCCGCCGAGGCCACCGACCGCGTTCGCGACGTGCTTGCGTGCGCACACGAGCTCGATGACGCGCTGGCCGATCGGATGCGCGTCCACGACGCCGCCGGCGCCGACGCGGCCCTCGCGCGCATCGCGGGGCGCGGCCTGAGCCTCGGCGCTGCGCGCGCCTTCGCCGGCGATGCGGACCCGCGCTGGCGGGCCGTGGGCGTGCGCGCGCTCGTCCGAGCCGGAAGACCGCGAGGCCCGGCTCCGCGCGCTGGTCGACGACAATCCCTTCGTACGCCGCCAGGCGGCGCGCGCCGCCCGAGACGCCGCGGACGTCGCGGACGTCACGGCGCTCGGCGAAGCCGCGCGCCTCGATCCGGAGCCCATCGTTCGGACCGAGGCCGTCCGAGCCCTGGCGGGTCTGCCGCCTACCCCCGGCGCCCAGGTGGCCGACCTGCTCCGCGATCTCTGGACCGGGGGTGACGACGGCCTGCGCGAGGACATCGCGCTCGCGTGGGCTTCTCCGACCGTGTGGGATGCCGGGGGAAGGGAAGCGCTGCGCATCCTCGTGGCCGCCGGTCGGGGCCCGGGCGCCATCGAGGCTGCCGCCGCCGTTCTCCGGCATGGCGACGCGCCCGCGGAGTCCGTGCAGGCGGCGATCGGACAGCTCGCGCGATCGATCGAGACGGGGTCGCGCGCGGCGCGTCTGCAGGCGCTCGCGCAGGCGCCCCTCGATCGCAGCGACCTGCTCGACGCAGTCCGGAAAGCCGCGTCTGACGACGACCTCGAGGTGCGTGTCGGGGCGCTCTCGCGCCTCGCCGCGACCGGCAGCGGGCGGAGCGCGCAAGCGTCAGACGCGGTCGCCGCCCTCGAGGCCCTTGCGCAGCCCGGCGGCGCCGTGTCGCAGCGCGCCCGCTTCGCCCTGGCCAGCGCCGGCGACCGCCGCGTGCAGGCTTGGATCGAGGGAGACCTGGGCGCTCCGGCTCCGGAAGACCGTCTCGGCGCCGCCACGTCGCTCGCGACTCTGGGGGTTCCTGCGCGAGCGGCGCCTTTGCTCGCCGACGCCGACCCGGCCGTCCGCGTGCGAGCCGCCTGCACCATCGTGATGGGCGCCCGCTGGGCGCACTAACTCTAGGTGCCAAGGCGATCATTGGGGACGGAAAGTTTCAATCGTCCCCCTGGGGTCTCGAACGCCCCTATTTGTAGGCGCGCGTTGACCTCGCCGCGCTCATCACCTACCACTCGTCTCGCCATGCGCTCGCACATGCTCATCCTTACGCTCACGACCGCGCTCGGTCTCGGTTCGACCGGTTGCATCAAGAAGGTGCTGGTCGACGGGCAGATCGAGTCGACCCGCAATGCCGCCGGGGCCACCGACACGATCGCGGATTACGATCTCGGGCGCGCCGCCGCGCAAGCGGGCCTCGCGCAGTTCGAGGGGATGCACGCTCTGTCGCCCGACAACCCCGACGCGCTCTTCCTTCTCGCGAAGACGTGGACCGGCTACGCGTCGGCCTTCGTCGAAGACGACATGCAGGTCGCGCAGGATCAAGGCAACGACGACCTCGAAGCCTACAACCGCAGGCGCGCGCGAATGGCCTACGACCGCGCGGTCTTTTACGGACTGCAGCTCCTCGGGCAGAAAGACCCGGACTTCAACAAGGTCAAGGGAAGCGAGCAGACGCTCGAGGCCTGGCTCAAGAAGAACTTCACCCACAAGGAAGACGCGGTCTACCTTCTCTGGACCGGAGTTCCCTGGATGGCGCGCGCCGGTCTCATGGCGGGCGACGACGAAGAGGGCCCGGCGTTCATCGCGGAGCTCTACGTCGGGGTCGCCATCGTCGAGCGCGCCGTGGCGCTCGACCCGGCGGCCGAGCACTACACGGGCCTCATGGTCCTGGCCTCGTACCACGCTCGAACCAACATGGCCGAGCTCGACGAAGCCAAGCAGATGTTCGATACGGCCATGGAGAAGACGCAGGGGAACGCGCTCCTCATCCCGTACTCTTACGCAGTGCGCTACGCGTGTGCCAAGGGCGACGCGGTGCTCTACCAGAGCATGTTGAACAAGGTCGTTCAGTCCCAGGACCCGGATCCCGACGTGCGCATGCCGAACGCCGTCGCCAAGCGCGCGGCCAAGCGCTGGCTCGGCAAGCACCGCGCCAAGGACCAGTGCGGCATCGACCTCGGCGGCAGCACCTCGAGCAGTCAGGAGCCCACTCCGGCTCCCGCGCCGGCGGCGGCCCCCTCCTCGCCCGAGCCCTCGCCTCCGGCCGATGCGAAACCAGCAAAACCCGCAAAGCCGGAGCACGTACACAAGCCGACGGCGATGGCCAAGCCGGACACTTCGTCGACCCACTGACCCGCTGACCAATTACGCCCGCGGCTCAAGGCCCCAGCCGCCCAAATGATTTTGCAATAGCGACGTGACTGCCCCGTCCAAGGGTCAGGCATCCCGGGAGGTAGAAAGAATGTTCCGCAAGTTTGTGACGATGTTCGCCGCGGCCACGTTCGTGACGGGCATCGCGGATGTTGCCGGAGCGACGACGGTCCTCAAGATCGGGACGCTCGCTCCGCAAGAGTCATCCTGGGGCAAGGAGTTCAGGCGCCTGGCCAAGGACGTGTCCGACGACACGAACGGCGAGCTCCAGCTCGACTTCCAGTGGAACGGCCAGGCAGGCGACGAAAACCTGATGGTCCAGAAGATCCGCTCGGGTCAGCTCGACGCGGCCGCCGTGACGGTCTTCGGTCTGGCTCAGACCGGCGTGACCGACATCCTCCTCTTCCAGCTCCCGGGCCTCTTCAACAGCTGGGCGAAGCTCGACTCCACCCGCGAAGCGATGAAGGACGACTTCAATCACCGCTTCGAGTCCAAGGGCTTCACCGTCCTCGGTTGGGGCGATGTCGGCGCCGCGAAGCAGATGAGCGTCGGCTTCGAGATTCATCACCCGGCCGACCTCCGCGGCAAGGGCGTCTTCTTCTACTCGGGCGACCCGATGACGCCGAAGCTCTACGCGGCCATCGGCGGCATTACCCCGAAGCAGCTGACGATCCAGGAGGTCCTCCCGAACCTGACCTCCGGCGCAATCAACGTCCTCCAGACCCCGTGCATCGGGGCCGAACAGCTCCAGTGGGGCTCGCGCGTCACGCACATGAACACCGAGACGCTGGCCTACGTCATCGGCGCCACGATCGCGTCGTCGGCCCGTCTGCAGTCCTTGCCGCCGAAGCTCCGGCAGGTGCTCGAGGCCCGCTCCCTCGAGTCGGGGGACCGCCTGACGAAGGCGATCCGCAACATCGACGCGCAGGCCTTCGCGCGCATGAAGCAGCAGAAGCAGACCTACGAGCTCACGCCGGCGGAGCACGACGAGTGGCGACACATCTTCGTGCGGGTCTCCAAGGAGCTTCGCGGTTCCGTGTTCGATCCGGGCCTCTTCGACCGCATCGTGCAGCTCTCCGGGAATACGATGGCGGACTGAGTCTCTTCTTTCGTATATTCCGCGCCCATGCAAGCTGACGATCAGGCCGCCCCGGATGGGGCCGACTGGGGGAAGCCCCTCGTACGCTTCGACACGGCGTGGCAGGCGTTCGAATCGCGACTTTGTGCGGGTGTTCTCCTGGCCGAGATCGCGGCGCTCGCGCTCTGGGTGTTTCTCCGCGGTCTCGCCAGCGACTACTTCCCCGGAGAGAACGCGGCGGGCCTCATCTGCCGCTCGCTTCTCTCTGCGGCAGCGCTCGGCACCCTGGGACACCTGGCGACGCGCAAGCGCGGTCTCGCGGCTCATCGCGCGGGCGTCAGCGCCGCGTTGTTCCTGGGCCTCATCGCGGGCCGGCTGTGGGCGCACGCGGGCGTCGCCTGGTCGTCGAATCTGCTGAACTGGCTGCAGAACGCGTCGGTGTTCATGCTCATCGGCGGGCTCCGGGGCCTGGTGACCCGGCTCACGTTCTGGATGGCGTTTCTCGGCGCTTCGCTCGCCACGTCGCGGGCGAAGCACATCCACATCGACGTCCTGCTCCGGTACGTGCCCGAGAAGCTCCGGGTGCCCACGGCGATCGTCGGGTGGCTCGGCGCGGCGGTGGTCTGTCTGGTCGCGTTCTGCGGCTTCGTCGACTACATCGCGATTGCCCAGTACCAGGCGACGGCCACGGTGCCCTGTCCGGCCGATTCGACGGCCGTTTGCGACGCGCCCGTGAGCGACAAGCTCGGAGTCGTCGCCAAGGAGACGGCTTCGGACTTCTTCGTCCTGGGGCGACAGGCGTCGCTCGACATCCGGTCGCTGCCGCACGTTCTCGCCGGCACCTCGTACGAGACGTGGATGAGCGCGTCCGCATGGAACGACTGGCTCGACGGCGCCGACTGGGGGAGTCACTTCGACAAGGCGGCGGTCGAAGCGCAGAAGATGGACGCCAGCGCCCCCGGCGCGACGCACATTCCCGCGGTCGAGGTGCCGGGGAGCGGCGGGACCGCCCGGGGACTCCTGGTGCGTGAGCTCGATTTCATCTTCCCGTTCGGGCTGATGATGATCGCCCTGAAGTTCCTCTTGCGAATCGCGATCTTGCTCTCCGGCAACATCCGGCTCGATGCAGCGGCCGAGCCGGAGGAAGACGCGCTCATCCGCGCAGAAAAGCGTGACCAGGCCGCGGCCGAGGAGCCGGCATGAGCTCCCCTCCGGCAAAAGACGCCCCGCTCTCGCAGGGCGCGAAGGTCGGTCTCAGCGTCGCGGGCGTCGCCGTCGCCAGCCTGGGCATTTTCGGGAGCGTCGTCGCCGCGGGGGTGGTCGTGCTCGCCCTGTTCGGCATGCCGCTCTTCAGCATCATGGGCGGCTCGGCCGAGATCCTGTGGATGCTGCATCCCGACGCGGCGTACCACCACCTGCGTTTCATCGCGCCCACGGTGCTCGACGAGCGCTTCGCGGACACGCCGATCATCGTCACGATCCCGCTCTTCACGTTCATCGGCTACGTGCTGGCGGAGGCGAAGACGCCCGACCGCCTCGTCAACGCGGCCAAGACGGTGCTCGGATGGATGCCGGGGGGCCTCGCCATCGTCTGCATCATCGCGAGCGCGATCTTCACGGTGCTCACGGGCGGCAGCGGCGTCACGATCATCGCCATCGGCGGCCTGCTCTACCCGGCCTTGCGCAAGCAGGGGTACTCCGACGCCTTCTCGCTCGGCGTCGTCACCACCGGGCGGCTCGGTCGGCCTGCTCTTGCCGGGTTCGCTCCCGCTCATCATTTACGCGCTCGTCGCGCACGTCGATTTCATCGAGCTGTTCAAGGCCGTGGTCGTGCCTGGGCTGCTCGTGATCGCCCTGCTCAGCATGTACGCGGCGTACGTCGGCGCGCGCCAGAACATCGATCGCAGCCCGGCGCAGCTCTCCACCATGGCCGCCGCGGTCTGGGAGCTGAAGTGGGAGCTCGGGATCCCCGTCTTGCTCCTCGTGTGCCTCGCCTCCGGGGTCGCGGGCCTCGACGAGGCGGCGGGTCTCGTGGCTCTCTACGTCGTCATCATCGAGTTTTTCGTCTATCGCGATCTCGATTGGAAGAAGGACTTCGTCCGCATCGTGAAGGCGTCGATGAGCCTCGCCGGGGCGATCATCATCATCCTCGCGATGGCCAACTCGCTCATGAACTACGTCGTCGACCAGCACGTGCCGACGAAGGTCCTCGAGTTCATGGTCAAGATCGGGATCGAGCACAAGTGGCAGTTCCTGATCGTGATGAACGTGTTCCTCCTCATGCTCGGCATGCTGATGGAGGGCTTCAGCGCGATCCTGGTCTCGGTGCCGCTCATCGTTCCGTTCGTCGCGGACCTCGGCATGCGCCATCCGCTCGAGAAGATGTCGCCCTTCCAGCTGGCGATGATCTTCCTCCTGAACCTCGAGATCGCGTACTGCATGCCCCCGCTCGGGCTGAACCTGTTCATCGCGAGCTTCCGGTTCAACCGCCCGATCGCGAGCCTCTACAAGGTCGTCTTGCCGTTCGTGGGGATCCTCGGGATCGGTCTCCTGCTCGTCAGCTACGTGCCCTGGTACAGCGACGTCGCGGTCAAAGGCGACGTTGCGATCGCGCGCGCGAAGGCCTTGAAGGAAGGGGCGCCCCCCCGCGAGGCGTGGATGATGCAGTGCGTCCAGGAGGACCCGACCAACCCGCAGCCTTGCTCCGACGAGGATCGCGTGAAGTACCCCGGCGGCCAGATGCCGGCTCCGGCGGGCGCAGCTCCGGGGACGACGACGGACGACACGCTCGATAACGGCGACATCGACGCCGGCTGCAATCCCGACTTCGGACCCTGCCCCGACGGCGGCTAGATCCACCGTCGCTTGAATGTCCCGCGACGGCGATGCCGGCGTTGGTTGCTGCGCGCGGTGCTCATGGCCAGGAGGCCATTCCGCTCCGTGCTCGCGCCCGCCTTGGCCTCGCCGCCGCGGGCCATCCAATCGACGGTGGATCTACATCGGCTCCGCGCTCGGGGGGCCGGCGCGAGGGCTTGCTGGGCGTGCGACCGGGCTCGGCTTGCGTGCAAGTGCGGTCGGCCGTCGGACGAGAGGGCTTGCACGCGCGCCGCGGGCGCTCGGCGGTCGGACGAGCCGGGTCGCCGCCGGGACGGGCTCGATTGCACGCGCGGCGGGCGTCCTCGGCCGCCGGACGAGAGGGCTTGCACGCGCGGCGGGCGCTCTCGGCCGCCGGACGAGAGGGCTTGCACGCGCGGCGGGCGCTCTCGGCGGTCGGACGAGCCGGGTCGTCGCCGGGACGGGCTCGATTGCACGTGCGGCGTTCGCGCTCGTCGCCGCGTCGCGGTTCAGAGCTTGATCTTCTTCCAGCTGCCGCCGGCGAACTTGGCGCTCATGACGACGGCCGCGATGCAGGCGTAGGCGAAGGCCGCGATCCAGATGCCGTTGAGCCCCATGTGGAGGACCACGCCGAGGACGTACGCGCCCGGGACCAGCCAACCGAAGACCATCAATAGCTGCGCTCCCGCCACGAAGGCCGTGCTCCCCGCGCCGAAGAGGCCTTCGCTCAGGATGAGCGCGATCGCGATGATCGGCGTCACGACCCCCATGATTCGCATCGGGAAGATCGCGGCGGCCCGGACCGCCGGCGAGTTCGAGAGAAACGCGACGACCGGCTCCGTGAAGAGCACGCCCTCGCACAAGCCGACGATTCCGAACAGAACGAAGCCCAGGCGCACGCTCGCCCAGCCCCACTTCTGCGCCTCGTCCGGCCGTCGCCGCCCGAGCGATTGGCCGATGAGCGTGGCCGTCGCCGTTCCGAACGCGATGCACGCGGTGAACGTGAGCTTGAGCGTCTCGACGATGTCGGTGTTCGCGGCGCTGTTGACCGCCTCGACGGCGCCGCAGCGCCCGACGGCCGCGCCGCGGCTCGCGCTGACCGTCGCGTCGAGCTGTCCCGCGGTGCGCGCGAAGAGCCCGAAGCCGATCATCATGATCACCGTGGCGGCCGCCGCCGGGACGGAGAGCGAGAGGATCGACATCGTCAGCTTGCGCGAGAGGTTGCCCAGGCGCATCGGCTGGTATTCGCGACGTATCAACCCGGCGTATCCGATCATGATCGCGAGGCCGATCCAGGTCGCGATGAACGCGCTGAGTCCCGCGCCCGGGGCGCCCATGCGCGGCGCTCCGCCGTGGCCGAAGATCAGCATCCAGCACAGAATGACGTTCGCCACGTTCATGACGAGGGCCGCCACGAGGTGCACGTGCGTCTTGCCGAGGCCGTCGAAGAACGCCTTGATGGCCATCGTCGCCGCCATCGACACGACACCGAGCAGTCGCCAGCGCGTGTAGTCGAGCGCGACCGCCTGCACCTCGGGCACGCTGATCATCGTCTTGACGAGCCAGGGCAAGCACGCGATCCCGATGACGGAGAACCCTGCGCCGGCCACGAGGCAGAAGAACGCGGAGTTCGTCAGGACGGCGCCGGCGGCGGGCCGGTCTCCCTCGGCGTATCGACGCGCGACGATGGCCTGGGTGCCGACGCTGAGTGCGCTCAAGCTTCCGCCGAAGAGCCAGACCAGGATGAGCGACGGCAAGAGCGCGGCCTGTCCGTTCGACGACTCCGGGCAGGGCAGGTGCGAGAAGAAGACGACGTCAATCTCGTTGACGATGCTCTGCGAGAGCATCGCGACCACCGTGGGCAGCGCGAGCCGCAGGATCGCCGAGTAGCGATCTCTCTCGTGCACGAGCGGCGCTGCGAGGTCGACCGTCTCCATGCGAAAAGGGCGGAAAGTGCCGCGACTTTAGCGGGCACGTGGCGAAAGACAAGCTGGGCTATCGCCGAGCGACCGCGTCACTGGAAAGGCGCGAGAGCGCAGCCCGGGCGTCGGCGGCGTCCGGGTGGGCCTCGAGCCACTCGGTCAGCAGGGCCGTGGCCTCCGGCCGCCTCCCGCTGGCGTCGAGGACGTCGGCCATGACGAGCCGCGGCTCGACCGAACCGTCGCGGCTGACCCAGGCGGCTACCGCGCGATGCGCCTCGCGAAGCTCGCCTGCCCGAAGCGCGGCGCGAGCCCAGGCGTCGAGGGCCGCAGGGCTACTTGGGTGCGCATGTGCGCGAGCGCGGGCCTCGCGCAGAGAGGGGATGGAAGGGGCCGGCGCGATGGCCGCGATGGGCGGCGATCGCGGAAGCGCTGGCGCGCCCGGCTCGGCCTCGAGCGGCGCGGGCGCCGGCGCGCTCGCCGGTGACGTGGGAGCGGCCACCGCGGTCTCGAGCGCGGGCGCATGCACGCGCGCCCACCGCGCGGAGCCGACGGCGGCCGCGGCGATCGCCGCCCCCATCAGCACGGCGCCCGCCACTCGCCTCGCGCGCTGTCGTCGTCGCACGGGCGCTCCGCGGGCCTCTTCGAGCGCCTCGCGCATCGCGGCCGCCGTGGCGAATCGAGCCGCCGGACTCTTGGCCATGGCCTTCACGACCACCGCTTCGACGGCGCGAGGGATCGGCCGCTTCGGCGCACGGACGCGAGGCGCGGGAGGCGTCTCGTGGAGCTGCTTGCCCATCACCACGACGCTCGAAGACCCTTCGAACGCGGCCGTCCCCGTCAGCATCTCGTAGAGCACGCACCCGAGCGCGTAGAGGTCTGCCCGGCCGTCGACGGGGTCGCCCGCGACTTGCTCCGGCGCCATGTATTCCGGCGTCCCGAAGACCGCGAAGCCGCGGAGCGAGCGCTCGCGCTCGGTCGGCGGCCGCTTCTCGCTGTCGGTCAGCGCGGTGGCGAGCCCGAAGTCGAGCAGTTTGACGTCGGCCTCGTCGCCCGTCCCGGTCAGCATCAAGTTCTGCGGCTTGAGATCCCGGTGCACGAGGCCCGCCGCGTGCGCCGCCTCGAGCGCCTTGGCCACCTCGATCGCGATGCGCACCGCCTCGCGCCAGGGCAGGTCTCCGCTCCGCAGGCGCGCGTCGAGCGTCTGGCCCACGCAGAGCTCCATCGCGATGAAGGCGCGCCCGTCGAGCGACTTGCCGAAATCGTAGAGCTGCACGATGTTGTGATGGGCCAGGTTCGCCACCGCGCGAGCCTCGTGGCGAAAGCGCTCGAGCGCGCCTGGCGAGGCCGCGTGCTCGGGCCCGAGGATCTTCACCGCCAGCTTGCGCCCGATCTCGACGTGCTCGCCCTCGTAGACGGCGCCGCTCGCTCCTTCGCCCAGCTTGCGTCCGAGGCGATAGGGCGTGCCCGCGAGCTGCGATGGGTCCGCCGGCGTCATTCGCATGGCCAGCGCCTCGCTCACCGGCCCGGCGGCGGGGGTCGGCGCGGGGGCTGCCTCCAGGGCCTCGCGCCCCTCGCGCAGCAGGCGGGCGAACTCCGTGCGCGACCGCGCGGGCTCGTGCGGCCACAGCTTGCGCATCATCCCGGAGATCCGCGGGCGAACGCCGCGCTCGTGGCCCTCGACCGAAGGCGCGGACGACAGGAGCTTCGCGAGGTCCGCCACGGCGCCCGCCGCGCGCGAGTAGCGCTCGTCGGGGTCGTTGTGCGTCAGCCTGGCGATGGCCTCGTCGAGCGCCGGCGGAGCGCCGCAGCTTGCCGCGATGGCGGGTACGGTCACCAGGCCCGCGGCGGTGTCGTCGAGGTGCTTCTGCGGATCCCCGCCAGGAATCGGCGGCCGGCGCTGAGCTCCCAGAGCATGATGCCGAGGGCGTAGAGATCGATGCGCCCGTCGCCGACCTGCTGGCGCGCCACCTCGGGCGCGACGTACCCGGGCTTCGCAAAGACGACCCCGGCGACCGTCCGGCAGCGGCGGTTGTGACCGCGCGCGGTCCCGAAGTCGATGAGCTTGACCTCTCCCGCGTAGCTCACCATCACGTTCTGGGGGGACAGGTCGCGGTGAACGATCCCGAGCGGCGTCCCGTCGACGCCCGCGCGGTCGTGCACGTGCGCGAGGGCCTGGGCTACCTCGATCGCGATCGCGACCGCGTCCGCCCAGGCGACGCGGACGCCCATCTGAACGGCGCGCTGCCGCAGGTCGCTGAGCGAGCGCCCCTCGACGTACTCGACGGCGGTGTAGGGCTCGCCGTTCTCGTCGGTCGCCGCCTCGAGCACCTGTGCCACGCCGGGATGCTGCAGCTGCGACTGCACCCGCGCCTCGTCGAGGAACCGCGCGAGAAACGACCCGTCGTGCATGTGATCGCGGCGCACGGTCTTGACGATGCAAGGGCGCTCGGCGCCCTCGATGCCGATCGAGGCCGCGAGGTACACGTCGCCCATCCCGCCCCGCGCGGCGAGCTTGAGCAGGATGCGCCGGCCCTGCATCCGCGGGAGCGGCAAGGCCGCGGCCGAGGAGATGCCCTTGCCAGCTTCGCTCATTGCAGGCGCCACGCTAAGAAGCGCGGCGGGCTCCGGCCAACTTTTGCGGGGACGTGCCGCGCGACGCGCCGCTACCAGCCGAGGATCGGGGGGATCGCCGCCGCGAGCTCGGCGCCCATCAGGCTGTGCGTCTTCACGGTGGGGTGGTAGTCGCACCCGTAGCCATCGCTCGCGAGCTGCGTCGCGAAGCCGAACAGCGACCCGCCCTCGGCGGGGATCTGCAGCGTCGTGACGCGCAGGTCGCCCGCCGAGCGGACCTGTTGCACGGCCCCTTGGATGTAGCCGGCCGCCGTCGTGCGGTCCGGGTCGCCCAGCATGGGCGAGCCGGTGCAGACCACGTAGGCGCTCGGGTAGTGCTGGCGTAGCTGCTGCAAGAACGCCACGTACGCCTGCACGAACGCGTTGCCCGGGTCGCCCGTCGCGAAGTCGTTGGTGCTGAGATTGATGACGACGACGTCGGGGGCGGGCGTCGTGAAGCCCCACGTGCTCGACGGGTCGTCGGGCAGCGCGAGGTTGAAGAGAACGGGCATCTGGTTGGTCGTGGAGCCCCCGTTGTCGCGGTACATCCCCTTGCCCGAGTAGGCGATCACGGTCTGCCCTGCGTGAACGGCTGCCGCCGCGAGGGCTCCGTACGCGACCGTCTCGTCCTCGGTGTCGGGGCTGAAGTGGCAGTTCGGGCCGTTGCCGAGATCGCCGTAGCCGCAAGTGATCGAGTCGCCGACGTACTCGATTCGTCGCGTGAACGGGTCGGGCGAAGGGGCGAGCGCGCCGCCATGCGCCGCGAGGCCCAGGAGCTGCTCGACCCCGACGTTGGCCTCGGTCCGCTTCGTGAGCACGAGCGTGTGCTGGCCTCCTGGCAGGTTCGACGCCAGCGTGTACGTCTTGTTGCTACCGCTCGTGGCGACTGTCGTCGGAGGCCCGCCGTCTACGACGACCACCAGGTAGTTCGTGCCCGTGTCCGAGAGCGTGACGTCGATGCCCGTCCCCTGAAAGGTGGCGGCGATGCCGCTCCCCGGCCATGCGAAGCGCGGCCCGGCCGGGTCTCGAGTGTCGAAGCGACCCAGGTAGTGGATCGTGGCCAGGGGACCCGCGTCGACCGCGCTGTCGCCGGGGCTCCCGTCGTTGCCGCCCGCGTCGGAGCCCGAGGCTCCGCTTCCGCTGTCGGCTCCCGCTGCGCTGCCGCCCGAGCTGGAGGCGCCACCGCCGGCGCCGGATGCGTCGCCACCACCTCCGGTCGCTGCCGCCTTGTCCCCGCTCTTCGACGAGTTTCCGGAGGTGCACGCCCAGGCTGCCGCAACGGCCGCGCACAGCCAGCCCGGAGCCCCACGTCTTGCCGCACGCATGAGGCAAAGGTACCAGACCCGCGCGGCACCCAGGCCGCAGCCGCTCCCGCTATAGTCTGGCGCGATGCCCCGGCGTCTCTTCCTTTTGACTCGTCACGGCGAAACGGACTGGAATGTCGAGGGTCGCTGGCAAGGGCACACCGATGTCCCGCTCAACGAGAACGGTCGAGCGCAGGCGCGGTCGATCGCCGAGGTGTTGCGGGCCGAGGGGCTTTCGGGGCTCGTCTCGAGCGATCTCTCCCGGGCGCGCGAGACGGCCGATATCGTGGGCGCGGCGCTCGGGCTGGCCGTGGCGTACGTCGACCCCGATCTGCGCGAGCGGACGTTCGGCGTCTTCGAGGGACTCACGCGCGTGGAGTGCGAGCGCCTGCACCCCGACGCGTGGCGAGCCTGGGTCGAAGAGCAGCGGCCTGCCGAGGGCGTCGAGCCGCCAGGGGTCGTCGCCGCCCGCGTGACCGCCGCGATTGGCCGGGCGGCCGAGCGGATCGCACCCAACGGGGCGCCCGTGCTGCTGGTGACCCACGGCGGCGCGCTTCGCAGCGCGGTCCACAAGGCGACGGGTCTACCCGTGGGCCCGATCGCGAACGGTGCGATCTGGCGCCTCGAGTGGGACGTCGACGCCGGCATCGTGCACGCCGAGCGCGTCTAGCGAGTCGGATTCAGTCCGACGATCGCGTGAGGGCGGGGACCGGCGCGCCCGCCGATGCCGGCGCAGCCAGCGGCTTTGCGGTCGGCCGATGAACCGTCTGCCACGCCATGGCCGCATCCGCGAGCGCGAACATCAGCATCACGCCGGCGGCCGGCGCGACCTGAAGGAGAAGACGGTTGACCAGCGTTCCCTCGAACGCGAAGATGCGAACGCGCGCCGGCCCGAACAAGATCGCGGAGACCAGCAGCGCGCCCTCGGCCAGAAACGCGAACGTCGCGAGGCGCGTCGCGGAGCGGAAGGTATTGCCGCGCGCGAGGACGAGCGCGGCGCACGCGAACGCGATCGGCCAGAGCGCGCCCCAGCTTCGCGTATCGGCCAGCTGCGACAGGACGGTCCGGCCGATCGCCCCGACGGCATGGAGGTCGGGCGCGCTCGGACTGTGGTCTGCGTCGATCACGTGGTGCGAGACGAGGAGGAGGCGCCACCCGTTGAAGGGGATCGCCGCCGCCGCGAGGACGACGATTCCCGGGGCGAGCGGGAGTCGCTCACCCGCCCATAGCTTCCACACCTTCACGACGATCAGGGCGACGACGAGCGCCGCTACGTGGGCCATCCCCTCGTCCTTCATGCCTGCGAGCGCCGCGGCGGTCATCGCCGCGATGGAGAGATCGCCCGGGCTCTCGCCGCCCCTCTCGACGCTGCGGGCGAGCCGCAGCGTGCACGTGGCGGCCAGGAGCCCCACCGGGAGATCGGCGTACGCGGAGCGCAGGTGCACGAAGACGAGGGGCGTGACCCCGACGAGGGCCAGGCCGAGCGCGGACCATCCCGGCTCGCGCGGCGGCGGATCGGCCGGCGCCCCGGCGGTGCGACCGAGGCCCGAGGCGTCGGCGGCGGCGTCGAGAAAGAGCATGAGCGTGACCAGGGTCATCGCCGCAGCGCCGGCGGCGAGAGCCTCCATCGAGCGCCCGCCCATCGACAGCCAGGAGGCGGCGAGGGGCCAGAGCAGCGGGTAGCCGCTGGGCACGACGTCCGTCGATTGATCGAGGGAGGCAGCGCGGAGGGCGCCCCAGCCTCCGGACTCGATCCTGGCCTTCGCGAGCCAGACGAAGCTGTCCCAGTAGGCAGGGGTGGCCTGGCGGCAGACGACGACCAGCGTCAGCGCCGCGGCCGCGACGCCCCACCACGGCGGCCCATGAGAGAAGGGCCGGCGCGAGGTTGTCCTGGCGAGCGGCGCGCGGTCATGGCGGGCCCGCCCCTTCGCGACGCGAGCGGCGACGGCAAGGAGGACCAGCGCGCCGAGGACCGCGGGGTGCAGGGCCGCCGCGAAGGACGCGACGATGCCGCACATGGCCCATCGCGGCCATCGGCCGACGCCCGCGCCGCGGGGGCCGAGATCGAGCCCCAGCACGCGATCGAGCACCGCGCCTGTCGCTGCGAAGAAGAGCAGGGGGATGAAGGCGCGCCAGATGGGGAGCATCGTCGAGTCAGAACGGATCCAATCAGAGACTCGAGCTGCCGCATTCGAGCGTGTCGCCGACGACGACGCACCCCGTGGCCAGCGCGTCGCGCCGCAGCTCGATGCGTCCGCGCGGGTGGGCGCAAGCCGTGTGGACCGGCAGGACGAACCGGACGAGAGGCTGGCACTCCTCGCAGTCGTTTCTCACTTCCTGGAGGCACTCGTTGCGCGCCGACGCGAACGTATCCATCTCGTCAACGAGCGCGACGACCTTCTTCGACGTCTCGCTCGCATGCATCGGAGCGTCTGCCCAATCCATCCAGACGGCCCGCAGGCCGGGGGCCGCGATCGCCGCGGCTGCGAGCAGGAGCACGGCGATCCGCTTCGGGGACAGACCCTGGCGATGCATGAGCGCGAACGCGAAAGCGACGGCGAGCGACGCGCTCAGCGCGAGGGCGGTCGTCGAGCGATCGTCTCTGGCGTAGTGCGGCGCCGGTACCCCGCACACCGCGTTGGCGCCGTGCACGAGCACCTGCTGGGCCGTCGATGGGCAGGCGGGATCAGCCGGAACGCGCACGAGCCAAGATTAGCAATGTTTCGAGCTCATGTCCTCTGTCGCCACGGGCGCGGATGTTCAGGATGGGGCAGGGCGCCCTCGCCTCGTTCCCGGCCGCTCTCGACCGCCCCCGGCCTACGGACCAGCGCAGGTCGCGAGCGTCGGGAAGACGCACGCCCCCCCCAGGCAGCGGGCAGGCGACAGGCATGGCAGCTCCGGGTACTCGCATGGTTCGCCGTCGAGCACGGGGGGCTGACAGGTCCCGGTGCTGCGCGAATCGCACCAGCCGTCGCCGAGGCAAAGGTTGCCCTCGCCGCCGGTCGACAAGACGCACGCCTCGCCGTACGTGGCGGGCTCGAACGCGCGGCAGTGATTGGTGTGATCGCAGTACGCGAGGTCGTTCGCGATAGAGCACTGCGGGCCCGCCGCCGTCGTCGTGCATGGCATGCCGATCCCCGCCATCGGGACGATCTGGCACGTCCCGTCGGGGCTGTCGCCGGGCGACACGCACTGGGCGCCATTGCAGGCGTAGAGAGGCGACCCGCACGGCTCTCCCGCATCAGGAAGCGTCACGCACTCGATGCCGCCGTCGCCGCGGACGCACCGCTGGTTGGCGTTGGCGGCACACGCGCACGTCACTTGCGGCTCGCACTTCCCGCACGCCCCCTCCGAGTCGTCGGCGTCGAACGTGTAGACGCAGTTTCCGCTCTGGCATGCGCTGTTCCAGACGCAGGCGGCTCCCGCCCTGGCCTTGCCGGCGGGCAGGCAGAGTGAGGGCGAGAACGGCGCGGGAAAGATGCCGACGTCGTCGGCGCAGTTGGCGGAGAAAGTGCACGCCTCCACGCGGCCGGGATCGAACGACACGTTCGGATCACTCGCCTGGAGCTCGCACAAGAGGGTCTCCCTCTCGAGGCACTGCGCGTCGTCCTCCCACCTCGCGACGACGCTGACCATGCACCGGTCCGCGTACGCGCAGTGGTGACTCGCCCACGCGGCGCACGCGGTCGCGTAGCGCGCGCTCGGGGCGCCCGCGTCGATCGAAGGCAGCTCGAAGCTGGCCTCGCCGGTGCAGGCCGCGAGCCAGGGGGCCAGCGCGCATGCGGCAAGCGTGGAAAGATTCGCTGGCAGACGGGCAAGAGGTCGCATCGGGGGTCGGGGGTGTCGCCCTCGAAAATAGCTACCATGGGCGCGCGTGCTCTCGACGCATCCGCACCGACGGTCGATTCAGGCGCGCGTGCGCGTCGGTCTCTCGGCGGCGTTTGTGGGCTCCTCGCTGGCCACGCTCGCCGCGGCCCGAACGGCGGTCGCGCAGGCCGCCCCGCGGGCGCCGGCGACCCTGCCGCAGGCGGACCCCGCGCGGTCGCCGGCGCCGGGGGACTCCGCACCGGCCCCGGCGCAGGCCCCCTCCGCGCCGCCGGCTCCGCCGTCCGGGGACGCGCCCGTGGAGGTCACAGTCCACGGCAAGAAGTCGAGCGCTCCGCCGGGCGCGGACGAGGTCACATCGAGCGATGCGCGTGCGATACCGGGGACTTTCGGGGACCCGTTTCAGGCGCTGGCTGCCCTGCCGGGCCTCGCGCCGATGGCGAGCGGCCTGCCCTTCTTTTACGTCCGGGGCGCGCCGCCGGCAGACACCGGCTACTTCGTCGACGGCGTCCCGGTCCCGACGCTCTTCCACATCGGGCCGGGCGCCTCGATCGTTCCGGAGGCGTTGGTCGACCACGTCGACTTCTTCCCGGGGGCTGCCCCTGCGCGCTACGGCCGCTTCGTCGGCGGGATCATCGCCGGCCAGACCACCGATCCGAGCCCGGTCGCCCGCGGCGAAGCGAGCGTTCGCCTCTTCGACGCGAGCGCCTTCGTCGAGAGTCCCGTGGGCGAGTCATCGAACGTGGTCGTCGCTGGACGCTACGGCTACCCGAACCTTCTTCTCTCGATCTTCGCCCCGACCCTCTCGCTTCACTACGGCGACTACACGTTTCGCTGGACGCAGTCGCTCTCGGACTCCGACCGGATCTCGCTCTTCGCCCTGGGCGCCTACAATCACGAGGAAGACTCGACCGAAAACCTCGTCCCCATCGACTCGCAGTTTCACCGGATCGACCTTCGTTACGACCACCGCTGGGCGACCGGATCGCTGCGCGTCGCGACCACGTTCGGCTACGACCGGACCGCCGGCAACATCCCGGCCAGCGTCGACGAGACGGTCGCGTCGACGAGCGTTCGCCTTCGCTTCGAGCTCGTCGATCGCCTTGGCTCCGGCGCCGAGCTCACGGCCGGAGCCGATACGAGCGCGGTCCACTACGGGTACGGGATCAGTCAAGGCGCGCCCGCCTCGCCGGTCGGCAGCGAGGAAGTCGCAGGCGCGTACGCGGACGTGACGCTGCACCTGCTGCCGGGCGTCGATCTGATCCCCGGCGCCCGCGTCGACGAGTACCACCCGTCTTCGGGGCTGCCGGGGCCGGCGGCCTTCGCGTTCGACCCCAAGCTCGCGGCACGGGTGGCGCTGTCGCGGAGCGTGACGTGGGTCTCGACGCTGGGCCTCGCCCACCAGGAGCCCAGCTACGTCTTGCCCATCCCGGGCCTTCGGGTCATTCCGACGGCGGGGCTTCAGAAGGTGTACTCGCTCGCGGAGAGCGCCGAGGTGCGCCTGCCCGGGAGCCTCAAGGCCAGGCTGACGGGCTTCTTCGACGCCGACCGCGACGTCAGCGACTTCGTGGCTGCCTGCGGCGCGAGCTTCGCCTGCACCTCGGTGACCAGCGTGGACGGAAGCACGTACGGAATGGAGCTCCTCGTCCAGCGCGCCCTCACGCGCCGTTTCGGCGGCTGGCTGTCGTACACCCTCTCCCGGGCGGAGCGCGTTCTGGCGAACACTCTGTATCTCTCGCCCTTCGATCGCACCCACGTCCTTTCGGCGGTCGCCCACTACGATCTGGGACGGGGTTTCGGCGCTGGCCTGCGCGGGACGTACTACACGGGGCGCCCGGATATCGCGTCGATCCCGAACTCCTTGCCGCAGGTGAGCAATCAGCATCGCCTGCCCGACTACTATCGACTCGACGCGCGGCTCGACAAGCGCTGGGAGCTCGGCCGCCGCGAGTGGCTGACGGTCGTGGCCGAGTTCTTCGACGCGACGTTGACGAGAGAGGCCGTCGATTACAAGTGCGTCTACCTGACGCGCCTCTGCACGGCCGAGTACATCGGTCCGATCGCGCTGCCGAGCATCGGGCTCGAAGGGGGCTGGTGATCGCGGCCGCCCGAGCCAAGCGCCCCCCCCGTCGCCCTATCGGCGCTCAGGATGCCACGGGCCGCGCCTGAGATCGCCGCCCGCCTTTCTCTACCCCTCCGCCGCCTCTCCTGCTAATCCGGGTCGCGCCCCGCCAGCCAAGCCATGCCCCGCCGCACCGACCTCCAGCGCATCCTCCTCATCGGCGCGGGCCCCATCGTCATCGGGCAGGCGTGCGAGTTCGACTACTCGGGCACGCAGGGCGCCAAGGCGCTGCGCGAAGAGGGGTTCGACGTCGTCCTCGTCAACTCGAACCCGGCGACGATCATGACCGACCCGGAGCTCGCGGCGCGGACGTACGTCGAGCCGCTCGAGTGGCGCACGCGTCGCCGCCATCATCGAGCGCGAGCGGCCGCACGCGCTCCTGCCCACGCTCGGCGGGCAGACGGCGCTCAACCTCGCGCTGAAGCTTCGCGAGGAGGGCGTGCTCGAGCGGTTCGGCGTCGAGATGCTCGGGGCGAGGCCCGACGTCGATCGCGAAGGCCGAGGACCGCGCGCTCTTCAAGGCGGCGATGGAGAAGATCGGCCTCGACGTGCCCGCGCGCCGGGGTCGCGCACTCGGTCGAGGAGGCGCGGGCCATCGTCCGAGGACACGGGCTTCCCCGCCATCCTGCGACCGAGCTTCACGCTGGGCGGCTCGGGCGGCGGCATCGCGTACTCGACGGCCGAGTTCGACGAGAAGGTGGCGTGGGCGCTCGCGCAGTCGCCGACGCACGAGGTGCCTCATCGAGGAGAGCGTCCTCGGGTGGAAGGAGTTCGAGCTCGAGGTGATGCGCGACCGGGCGGACAACTTCATCGTCGTCTGCTCCATCGAGAACCTCGACCCGATGGGCGTCCACACGGGCGACTCGATCACCGTCGCCCCGGCGATGACGCTGACCGACCGCGAGTACCAGCGCCTGCGCGACGCGGCGCGCGCGGTCATGACCGAGATCGGCGTCGAGACGGGCGGCGCGAACGTGCAGTTCGCGGTCGACCCGAAGACCGGGCGCTTCCACGTCATCGAGATGAACCCGCGCGTGTCGCGGAGCTCGGCGCCTGGCGAGCAAGGCGACGGGGTACCCCATCGCGAAGATCGCGGCGAAGCTCGCGGTCGGCTACACGCTCGACGAGCTCCAGAACGACATCACGCAGCACGAGCGCCGCGTTCGAGCCGGTCATCGACTACGTCGTCGTGAAGTGGCCGCGCTTCGCGTTCGAGAAGTTCCCCGGCGCGGACACGACGCTCGGCACGCAGATGAAGAGCGTCGGCGAGGTGATGAGCATCGGGCGCACGTTCTGCGAGGCGCTGCAGAAGGCGGCGCGCTCGCTCGAGACGGGCAAGGACGGCCTCGTGTCGCTCTTCGGCCGGGTCGACTACCGCGCGCTCGCCGAGCCGAAGCAGACAGCGCGACCTCTCGATGGAGGCGCCCGGAGGTCGAGACGCCGAAGACGCTGCCGCCCGCGACCGACGACGAGACGCGGCGCGCGCTCGAGAAGCTCGTCGCGACGCCCACGGCGGACCGCCTCTTCTACGTCGCCGACGCGATGCGCGTCGGGCTTCACCGACGACGAGCTCTACGCGCGCACGGCCATCGATCCCTGGTTTCTGGCCCACATTCGCCGGCATCGTCGCCGCGGAGGAGCCAGCTCGCGCGCGGCGAGACGGGCCCGAGCCAGCTGCGCGCGGCCAAGCGCCTCGGCTTCAGCGACCGGCAGATCGCCACGCTCGCGGGCGGCTGCGAGGACGACGTGCGCGCTCTGCGCCTTTCGCAGGGACTGCGCGCCGTCTACGCGCGGGTCGACACCTGCGCCGCCGAGTTCGTGGCGCACACGCCCTACCTCTACTCGACCTACGAGTCGGAGAGCGAGGCGCAGCCCGACGCCGACCCGGCGCAAGGTGGTCATCCTCGGCGGCGGTCCCAACCGGATCGGGCAGGGGATCGAGTTCGACTACTGCTGCGTCCACGCGGTCATGGCGCTGCGGCGAGGCGGGCTTCGAGACCGTCATGGTCAACTGCAACCCCGAGACCGTGTCGACGGACTACGACACGTCCGACCGCCTCTACTTCGAGCCGCTCACGCTCGAGGACGTGCTCAACATCGTCGACGAAGAGAAGCCCGAGGGCGTCATCGTGCAGTTCGGCGGGCAGACGCCGCTCAAGCTCGCCGTGCCGCTCGAGAAGCGCGGCGTGCACCTGCTCGGCACGAGCGCCGACGCGATCGACCGCGCCGAGGACCGCGGTCGGTTCGACGAGCTGCTCACCAAGCTCGCGCTCAAGCGGCCGCGGAGCGGCATCGCGCACGTCGCCCGAGGAGGCGATCGGCGATCGCCGACGGCATCGGCTTCCCGGTGCTCGTGCGCCCGAGCTACGTGCTCGGCGGGCGCGCGATGATGATCGTGTACGCGCGCGAGCGAGCTCGAGCTCTTCGTGACGCGCGCGTTCGAGGCGGCGCGCGAGGCCGGCACGCAGACGATCCTCGTCGACGAGTTCCTCAAGGACGCCATCGAGGTCGACGTCGACTGCGTGGCCGACGGCAAGCGCTGCGTCATCGGCGGCGTGATGCAGCACATCGAGGAGGCCGGCGTGCACTCGGGCGACAGCTCGAGCGTCCTGCCGCCGCACTCGCTGCCGCCGGAGATCGTCGCTGAGCATCGAGGAGCAGTCGCGCATGCTCGCGCTCGAGCTCGGCGTCGTGGGCCTGATGAACGTGCAGTTCGCGGTGAAGGGCGGCGAGGTCTACATCCTCGAGGTCAACCCGCGCGCGAGCCGCACGGTGCCGTTCGTCTCGAAGGCGACGGGCGCGTCCGCTCGCGAAGATCGCCGCGCTGCTCATGGTGGGCAAGACGCTCGACGAGCTGGGGATCGACGACTCTGGCGGCGCCGCAGGCACACGAGCGTCAAGGAGAGCGTCTTTCCGTTCGCGAAGTTCCCGGGCGCCGACACCATCCTCGGGCCCCGAGATGCGCTCGACGGGCGAGGTGATGGGCATCGCGGACACGTTCGCGCGCGCGTTCGGCAAGGCCATGCTCGCGAGCGGCATCGAGCTCGCGCTGCCCGAGCGCCGGATTCCCCGCGCCGCGGCGCCTTCATGAGCGTCAAGGACGAGGACAAGCCGGCGGCAATCCACATCGCGCGGCGCCTGTCGGCGCTCGGCTTCGAGGTGCTCGCCACGCGGGGCACCGCGGCGGCGCTCACGCGAGCGCGCATCGCCGCCGAGGTCGTGAAGAAGGTCAACGAGGGCTCGCCGCACGTCGTCGACACGATCCGCAGCGGGACCGTGGCGATCGTCGTCAACACCACGATCGGCGCGCGGGAGGTGCGCGACAGCTACTCGCTGCGCCGCCAGACGCTCCTCGCGAACATCCCGTACTTCACCACGATCGCCGCGGCGCTCGCCGCGTGCGACGCGCTCGAAGCGGCGCAGGCGGACGCGGAGGTCCGCGTGCGGTCGCTCCAGGAGTGGGGAGAGCCGTCAGCGATTGCGTGACGGTTCGCCCAGCTCCTCGAGCTCGCGGGCCGCGATGTCGACGTCGTCTTCCAGGGCGACCCGGATGACGGCGCAGGCATGCGCGTCGCGGTCGGACGCGAGCACGTTCGCGACGCGCGTCTTGGCCTCGTCCGGGGCCACCCGCGCCAGGACCCGGGCGGCGGCGGCTCGCACGCGCGTCGGCGCGTCGGGGCTCTCGAGCGCGAGCCAGAGGTCCTTCGGGTCGAGCTCGTACCCGCGGTAGGCGCCGGCTTGCGCGATCGATGCGGCGGCTCCATCGACTCGCTGCAACCAGGCGCGCGCCGTTTCGCCCCGCGGGGCCAGGCGCGCGAGCGGGGGCGGCAGCGTCGGCGGCGGGGGTCCCTCGCCTCGGGCCCGCGCTGCGGCCGACAGGACCTGCGCGGCCAGGTGCTCGCGCTCCTCGGGGAGCGATTTGCCCATCGAGACCATGACCGGGCCGGCGTTCGTCGTCAGAAGGACGCCCGTGGGGTCGACGCGTGCCGCGAGCACCTCGGCGTAGCGGATGGCGGGGATCCACGGGGGGAGGTCAGAGAGGCGAGCGCCCCCCGCCGTGAGGGTCACGCGCGGACCACGCGGGTCTTGGAGGCACGCGAGGAGCAATGCCGCGAGCGTGAAAGGAATGACGACCAGCGCGAGCGCGCAACCGAGCGTCGTGAAACCGAAGGCCGCGCTGGCCGCGGTGGCCAGCCACGCCAGCGAGAGCACCGTCGATCCCTGGAGCGCCGTCGTGCGGTCCTTCGTCGGCCAGCTCACCTCGCCGAACGCGAAGTGGCCGAGCCCGAGCGCGCGGCGCACGGCCGCCAGATCGTCTTCGCAGGCGAAGTCGAGCAGGAGCGGGCGCTCGACCGCTCCGCGTCGAACGAGGGCGAGCGCCACGCCCGCCGTCGTGCGGGCGCTCGACGCGCCGAGGACGTCCGTCGCTTGAACGTACTGGTCGAGGAGGCCCGCGTTCGCGATCCGGATCGACCCGGCGCGGACGTCTACGTTTGCGTCCCGCGGACGAAAGCGGGGTCGGAAGAGCCGCCGCCCGAAGAAGAGCGCGGCGCCGAGGAGCGCGATCGTCACCCGCACGACGGACGAGCCGGCCGCGAACGGCGCAGCGACGACCATCGTCGTGGCCAGCGCGGGGGCGATCGTCCGGAGCCAGCGCGGTCCGAGCGGATCGCAGAGACGCGCGCGCAACATCCTCTCCATCTTGCAACGTTCGCGCAGCGTGTCGAGGCGCCCGCAGGTCGCGGCGGCGGTGGTCGCGACCCCCGGCCTCGGGGGTTCGCGCGAGGGCACCAGATCTGGAGCCTTTGGTCTCGGACAGGTACGCTGGCCCTCGATGCCGAAGTACCCCCTCGAGCCGCTCGCAGCGGTGCGCAAAAAGAAGGTGGAAGAGGCCACGGCGTCGCTCGCCGAGGCCGTGCGCACACGCGAGGCCGCTGCACGCGCGTTGCGTGGGGCCGAGATTCGCCGCGACGCGGCCGCACGCGTCGCGGCGGGGGTACGCAAGGCAGAGCTCGAGGCGCTGGCCCGCGGGGACCTTCGCGCGCACGATCTCGCCCGGGCGCATGCGTGGGCGGCCCGGACGGCGGTCGAGCAAGAGGCCCTGTCCGGTGTCGTACGTCGCGCCGGGGTCGCCGAGGCGAAGGCGCGCGATCACGAGCGGGAGGTGCAAGTGGCGCTCGCTTCCCGGAGCGCCGATGCGCACGTCGTCGCCCGTCATCGCGAGCGCTGGAACGAGGATCGCCGCCGCGCCGTCGAAGCGCGCGAAGAGGAGGCGTTGTCCGAGGCGTGGCGTCCACGACGTTGAAGGCGCCGAGGTGGCGCGGGGTCGCGTGGGCGTTCGCTGCGCTGGCGTGTGGCGGTGGGTGCCGGGGTGGCAGCGCGCCCGAGGCGCGGCCTCCCGCGGAGCCCTCGTCCATCCAGGGGGCGGCGGTCCCGGCGGACGGAGGGGACCCGGTCGCGCTCGCCACGCCCGAGGGGATGCCCCGCCTGTCGGTCGTCCTCGACGATCCACGCCTGTCGCTCGCACGCGAACGGGCCGAGGCGAAGGACGACGCCGCTGCGGCGCAAGAGGTGGACCGCGTCGAGGCCTTGGTCTCACTCGACGCGCGCGCCCGGTGCGAGTGGAGCTATCTGTCGGGGCGGCTGCACCTGTCGGCTGGCGAGGCGACCGAGGCGGCTGCGGCGTTCGAGCGCGCGGCGCCACCCGGCGACGGCGGGGCGCCCCCCTGCGCTCTCGGCTCGTACGCGCGCCTCCGGGGGGCTGCGGCGCTGGTCCGCGCCGGCCGGTACGATGAGGCCGTAGCGTCGGCCCAGAGCGTCGGTGACGAGATCGCCGCGCACGACGAGACGAAGCTGACGCTCGCCGACGCGCTGTCGTGCAAAGGGGATCGCGCCGCGGCCCTGGCGATCTGGCGTGCGTTCCTGGCCGCCAATCCGCGCGGCCTGCGCTGGGTGGACCTCTCTCTCCAGATCGCGACCGCCTTGCTCGACGGGGTCGACGGGCCGCCTTCGGCGGGCGCGCAGGAGGCCCTCGATCGGACGACGCGCGTCGTCATCGAGGCCCCCGTCACCGCCGAGAAGCTCGATGCCGCGACGGTTCGCCAGCGCGCCGCGACCGTCGCGAAGACCCCCCTCAAGCCGTTCACCCCGGAGGAGCACGCTCGCCTCGCCCAGGCCTGGCTCGATGCTTCGCAGCCGAAGCGGGCGCGCGAGGCCGCCGACGAAGCGCTCGCAGCCATTCCGAGGAGCGAGCGCGAGGGGCCTCGCCGCCAGGCGGCGTGCAGCGCGGCGATCGTGAGGGCGCAGGCCACGCCTCGAGGCAAGGGCGACGACCCGGCCGGTGCGTGGGGCACGGCCATCGGACGGTGCGACAAGGACGACGCCCTCGTGACGGCGCTCTATTACGGCGCGCGTGCGAGCGCGAACGCGCGTCGCGATGGCGAGGCGCTCGACCGGTTCGGAAAGGTCGAAAAGCTGTTCCCCAAGCACCGGCTCGCCGACGACGCGCGCTTTCAATCGGCTCTGCTCGTCGAAGATCAGGGCGATGCGACGCGCGCCCTTGCGATGCTCGCGTCGATCCCCGACGCGTATCCGGAGGGCGACATGGGGGCCGAGGCGCTCTTCCGGGTCGCGCTCGACAAACTCCAGGGCCACGACTTCGACGCGGCCCGCTCGGCGCTCGATCGCGCTCTCGTCCTCGCGCCGGAGGGTCCCGGGGCTCGCCGCGCCCAGTACTTTCGCGCGCGGGTCGACGAGCTGGCCGGCGACCCCGACGACGCAAAGCGGCGCTACGTGTCGCTCGTCTCCGATGCACCGCTCGACTACTACATGCTGCTCGCGTACGCGCGCCTGCGCGCGGCCGACGACGCGCTCGCGCGCTCGACCCTTCAGGCCGCCGTGGCGCGCGAGCCGGCAGGCGCTCTCGTCACCCAGGATCATCCCGAGCTCGCGTCGCCCGCGTTCGAGCGATTCGTCAGCTTGCTCGAGGTCGGCGAGGTCGACGCCGCGCGCCGCGAAGCGAGCGCCGGCGGGCTCACCGCCGAAGGCGTCGACCCGGCGGTCCTCTGGTCGATCGCCTGGCTCTACGATCGCGCCGGCGCGCCGGAGCTCGGCCATTCGTTCGCGCGCGGCCGGCTCGCCGACTATCGCGCGCACTGGCCGGCCGGGCGGTGGAAACTGGCGTGGGAGGTCGCGTTTCCTCGCGCATTCGACGCCGTCGTCACACGCGAGAGCGACTCGACGCGGATCCCCTCGGCGCTCACGTGGGCGATCATGCGCGAGGAGTCCGCGTTCAACCCGGAAGCCAAGAGCGTCGCGAACGCGATTGGCCTCATGCAGCTCATGGCGGGGACGGCACGGCTCGTCGCGCACGACACGGACCTGCCCTTCGACGAGCAGGCGCTTCATCGGCCCGATGTCTCGATCGCCCTCGGCACGCGCCTGCTCTCCGCGCTGCGCTCGTCGTTCCCGAGCCACCCCGCCTTCGCGATCGCCGCCTACAACGGCGGCTCGAACGCGGTGCGCCGCTGGCTCCAGCAACATGGAGGGGACGACTTCGACGTCTTCGTCGAGCACATTCCGTTCGACGAAACGCGCAACTACGTCAAGCACGTCCTCGCGAGCGAAGCCGCCTACGCATACCTCTACGCCCCGCCGGTCCTCGACGAGATCCTGGCGATGCCCGCCCATCTCGTCGCCCCGCAAACGGTCGCCACACCCTAGACGCGAGGGGGACGCCGGCGAAGGGAGGAGAGGGGAGCCGCATGCGGCTCACTTCTCCTCGTCGGTCGTCACGACGAAAATCGCGCTCATCGCGGGCCCGTGAGGAGGCCGGCTTCGAGCATCGAGGTGGCGCGACTTCGTGCGATGACGACGTGATCGAGCAAGGGCGTACCTACGACGGCGGCCGCGCGCTCGACCGCGCGGGTGAACGCGACGTCCTCGGGGCTCGGCGCCGGGTCGCCGCTCGGGTGGTTGTGGACGAGCACGAACGCGCTTGCGCCTTCGCGAAGGGCGATGCGCAGCCCGTCGCGCGCGGCGACGTGCAGGCCGTGGATGCCGCCGGACGCCACGAGGCGAGCCGCGCGAAGGCCGTGATGGCCGTCGAGCGCGAGCAGCCATAGCTCCTCGTGATCGAGCGTCGCCAGGCGCGGGCGAGCCCACGCCTCGACGGCCGCTCGATCGGGCATGCGCGCCACCGTGTCGCGCGCCGCGGCCAGGACGGCGCGGCGCCCGAGCTCGACCGCGGCCATCAGGCGAGCCGCCTTGGCGGTGCCGACGCCCGCGCGCTGAACGAGTTCACCGATCCCGGCGCGGGCGAGACCGCCGACGCCCCCATGCTCCTCGAGCAGCATCACCGCCAGGACGCTGACAGGGAGGCCGGCGCGCCCGGTTCCGAGCACCAGCGCCAAAAGCTCGCCATCTCCCAGGTGCTCGACGCCCACGGCGACCGCGCGCTCGCGCGGGCCGGCCCATGCTTCCGAGATGCTCGTGTTCACCGCCGCACTCATCGCAGGCCGTGTGCCAGTGCGCAGTCGCCCGTTCGCGCGACGTTTTCGTCCGAGGGGCCTGTCCGGGACGGCGCCGCGCCCGTCCTCGGAGACCGCGGCGACGATGGCCGAGCCGTTCGCCGCGGCTCGCCGGACTACTGACAGACCCCGAACGCCGGGTTCTGGAAGAGGGGCAGGGTGCCCACGCACAAGCGGCCCGTGCTCGTGCATCGGGACGGGTACGCCGTGTAGCAGAGCGGCTCGCACGTTCGCGAGCCCTGCGCGCCGAGGCAGACGAGCCCGCGCGCGCAGTGCTCGGCTTCGCACGGCTGACCGTCCTGCGCGGTACCCACGGCCACGCAGCTCGTCGAGCCGTCGTCGCGAACGACGGCGCACTGGTCGGTCGGAGGGCAGGTGTCATCGTCGAGCAGGATGCACGGGAGCTCCGTCAGGCACACGGGGACGAGCGTCGTCGGCGACTGCTCCACGGGCTGCACGTCGCAGAACTGATTCGTGGAGCATGCGCTGTTGCCGCTGCAGCAGTAGTGGCGGCAGGTCCCGCCCTCGACGCACTCGTAGCCTGGCGAACACTCGGTAGAGCGCGTGCAGATCGAAGCGTACATGCCGGCCACCGTCGACGGCTCACACTCCGTGTGCAACGTCGGGCCGTCCCCGACGACGTGGCACGCGGGCGCCACGTTCAGATCTGCGTCCACGTCGCCGTCGGATGAGCCGGCGTCGGGCGGGAGGTCGCAGGCGTTGATCATGTCGTCCGGGTAGCAGCCGGAAACGCGCGACGCGTTGCACAGGGCGTTTCCCTGAACCAGGGCGGGGGCTGCGACCGCGGCCGGTGCCACCGGCAGCGCGTCGTCCGGGATGCCCGCGTCGGCCGCGTCGGGCTCGTAGGCGCGGATGCCGGTGGGGGTGGCCGGAGGCGTCGAGGGGACTTCGCGGTCGCCGCAGCCCGCGAAGAGGAGCGGCCCGACGAGGGCCCACCCGATGAAGACGACGGCGCGAGGGAGCATTGAAGCGAAGAAGAAATCTACCGCAACGACCCGTGGGATTCACGACCCGTGCCGGTCGATGAATTGTGGCCGGAGCGCCGCGAGATCGCCAGAAATCCCGCCATCGCGATGCGACGGCGCCCTCCTACCCTGACTCCCGTGTCGCGGCTGGCCCCGCGGGACGCAATCCGTCAGGGCGCTTCCACCTCGCGTACGACCGCGTTACCCGCCGCGTCGAAGGCCCGTACGGCCACCACATGCGGCCCCGGGCCCGTAGGGATGAGCGAGGTGATGTCGGCGTCGACGGTCTCGTCGGCGGTGTCGAAGATTCCGTCGACCGGGAGGACCGGTCGCCACTCGACCCGCCCGTCGACGGCCACCTCGACCCGGGCGATGGGTCCGATCCCGTCGACGACCTCGGCCCGGAGCCGGCGGGCGCTAATCCCGAGGGTCTTGAAGACCGGCGGCGTGTTGTCCACGCGCACGGGCCCGCTCTCGAGCGCGTGGTGGGTCACGTCGTCGGGCGGGTTCGCGATCTCGTCGCTCGCGTCCACGCGCAAGCGATAGCTTCCCTCCGGGAGCGCTGCCGTGTCCCACTCGAGCTCCGGCTTCGTCAGGACGTCGTCGGGCGGGGTCGCGTCGATCCAGCGCGGCTGTCCTTCGCGACGGAACTGCACGCGGTAGCGGAGTTCGTCGCTGTCGGGGTTGTCTACCTTCCACGAAACGTGCACGACGCTGTCGTGCTTGGGGGGCTCGCCGCCGCTCGTCGGGAGCCCCTCTTTCGTCTCGTGCACCGCGCCCTTCTCGCGCGCCTCGACGTCGGTCACGACGGCTCGCAGGTTCTCCGTCGCAAAGGCGACGGTCACGTCCGCGATCGTCGCGCCTGCGTCGCGCAGACGCGCCCGCACCTGCACGAAGCGCGCGGCCGGGCTGGGCGACGCCCCGCCCTCGGCGATCGGGCCTTGCCACGCGCTCCAGGTCGAATCGGGGGCTCGCGTGTCGCCCGATCGCGTCGACACCTCGACGGGCCCGCTGCCCTGCCACGTGAGGTGGCCGAAACGTGCCCGAAGTCCTGCGTCGAGCGCCTTGCTCGTCCATACCGCATCCGGTCCCCCGACCGACAGCACGCGGTGAAAGACCGCGGGATCGCTCCCGACGGCGAACCTCGTCTTGCCCGCGACGCCGATCGCGCCCACCTGCCGTTCGTCGGTATCGCCCACCAGCGACACCGTGTGCGCATCGTCGACCGTGTACACCCGCCCTTCGGCCCCCGTTCCGACATAGGGCGTTCCGCGCTCGTCGACCGCGAGCGAGACGTAGTGAAATTCGTCATGGTGCATCAGGCGCTCGGGGCGTCCTCGCGCGTCGAAGCGCCAGAGGCTCCCCTTGCCGGGCTTCGATTTCGTCGCAGTCGCGGGGCCGGCCGGGTTACGGCCGCTGGCGTTGCGTCGCGGAGTGGACGTTTCGCTGCCCTCGCCGGAGGCGCTGGCAGGCTCCTCGTTCACGATCGCGTAGACGGTGCCGCCGGGGCCCGTCGCGATCCCGTGCACGTCGTCGCCGGGAAAATCGTAGAGGACGGTGGCCCGACCGGCAGACGCGATGCGATAGAGGAGGCCCTTGCCGCTCGTACCCGCCAGGACGGCGCCGTCGGGCGCGAGCGCCAGCGAGACGACGAACGGATCCTCGGTCGTGTAGTAGATGCTCGAGGCTCCCGAGGGCTCGATGTGGAAGACCTTGCCTTCTGACCCGGTGCCGGCGAAGAGGCCCGTCCCGGCCTTGTCGGTCACCAGCGACAGGACGCTGTCGACGCCGGCCAGCGTGGCAAACACCGCCGCCTTGGCCCCTGGGCCGGGCCCTACCTTGTAGACGCGACCGCTCGTCGTGGCGGCATAGACGGCGCCGGCCCTGTCGACCGCGAGCGCGTTGACGGCGCTCTCCCGGGTGTCCGCCAGCACGACGGCCTGGTCGCCGGCGACGCGCACGATCTTGCCGCCGGTCGCCGGCCCGGTCCCCACGAGGACGCTCCCATCGGCGAGCGCGACGGCGCACGTGGCCGTTGTCCCGGCGTCGCTCGGGAGGGGTACGTTGCCGAGAGTCCACCCGGCCCGCACGACGCCGTCGGAGCCGACGCTCACTCCCTTGACGTCGCCGCCCGAGAGCTTTTCGAGTGAATCGAGCTCGAACGTGCGGGTGCCCACGGCCCGCGCGTCCCCTGCGACGACGGCCGCCGCGGCCGTCGCGGCCGCAAGGACGAAGAGTGCACCAGAGCGCATAGCTGCTTATTTACACGGCTTTGGCGGCGAACGTGAGTCAGCCGACGCGTGTCCCGCACTGGGCGCAAAAGTGCGTCCCTTGCGGGAGGATCGCTCCGCAGCCAGAGCACCCCATCGCGTGCTTTTCCGCCCCACACTGCGGACAGAAGCGCCCGTCGCCCAGGGCGACCCCGCACGCCGTGCACTTGTTCGCGGCGCCGGCGCTCGGTGCGGGCGCTCGCACCACCGCCTGCGCGCTCATCTCGATGTCCGACACGAAGTCGGTCTTCTGGGCCTTGGCGAGGAGCTGCTGTCGCGCGGCGTCGGCCTTGGCGTGGGCGTGAGCGCTCGCAAGCTCCTGTTGGAACCTCGGCGCGCAGCCGTCGCACATGCTGGCATCGGCGTTCCAGCACACGTCCGGACAGACCCACTTGCCGCAGCGAGTGCACTGGTGAAAGTGGGTCTTGCCCTCTTCGACGGCCTTCGCGAGCGCCGAGTCGTGCGCCGGCCCGCCGATCGCTCGCTGGATCTCGTACGCCGAATTGCCCGCCGTGTTGAAGAAGCCGCCAAAGACGCTCCCGGCGACGCGCAGCGCGGACTCGGCCATCCCGATGGCCGACGTCTGGAACTCCGTCATGAAGCCATTGCCGCACTTGTCGCAGTGGAATTTGAACTGGTAGCCCTTGTCGGTCGACAGGTCCTCGTAGTTCTGGACGAACTGAATCATCGACATCGTGACGGGCATCTTAGAGCAACCGTTCGCTGCAGGGAACGACGGCCACGACCACGACCACGACGGCGCTCGCCCTAACCGACCGGCATTGGCTCGAGGTGGGTCGTGGGCCAGGTCCGTCGCTCGACCCGGCCGCATCGTCGACGGTAGGATTGCGCGGTTCTCGATGTCTTCCTTGCGCAACGCGAACGTGGCTCGCCTCGGCGCGACGGTGTTCGATGTCCTCGTGGTGGGCGGCGGCATCAACGGCGCGGTGTCGGCGGCGTGCCTCGCGGCCCGCGGAGCGAAGGTCGCGCTCATCGACAAGGGCGACTTCGCGTCGCTGACGAGCCAGGAGTCGTCCAACCTGGCGTGGGGCGGCATCAAGTACATGGAGTCGTTCGAGTTCGGGTTGGTGCGCAAGCTCTGCTTGTCGCGCAACCACCTGATTCGCAGCTACCCATCGACGGTGCAGGAGATCCGTTTCTACGCGGTGCACGCGCGCGGCTTCCGGCATGGGCTCCTGAAGCTGATCCTCGGGACCTGGCTCTACTGGCTGATCGGGAACTTCTTCACCAGGGCGCCGCGCCGCCTGCCGAGGGCGACGATCGAGCGCGAGGAGCCCATCATCGACCTGACCGGCAGCGATGGGGGCTTCGAGTACTCGGACGCCTACCTGCATGACAACGACGCCCGCTTCGTCTTCAAGTTCATTCGCGGCGCTCTCGACTACGGCTGCATCGCCGCGAACTACGTCGAATCGCTCGGATCGAAGCGCGGCGACGACGGCGTCTGGGTCACCCGAGCGAGGGACATCGCAGGCGGCGCCGAGACGACGATCCGCTCGCGCGTTCTGCTCAACGCCGCCGGGCCGTTCGTCGACGCACTGAACGGGCAAGCGGCCGTGCAGACCGCGCACCGGCACGTGTTCTCCAAGGGGATCCACCTCATCGTCGACCGCCTGACGCCCAACCGCCGGGTGCTCACCTTCTTCGCGGACGACGGCCGCCTCTTCTTCGTCATCCCGATGGGACCGCGGACGTGCATCGGCACGACCGACACGCGCGTCGAGAGCCCCCTCGCCCACGTCACCGAGGAGGACCGTCGGTTCGTTCTCGACAACATCAACAAGCGCCTGCGCCTCCCTGCGCCACTGACCGACGACGACGTGATCGCCGAGCGTTGCGGCGTGCGTCCGCTCGCCGTGTCCGTCGCGAACGGAGGCCGGAAGACGGCCGACTGGATGCAGCTGTCGCGCAAGCACGTCGTCGAAGTCGACGTCGGCGCCAGGCACCTGAGCATCTTCGGTGGAAAGCTGACCGACTGCCTCAACGTCGGGGAAGAAGTCGCCGAGCACGTGCGGTCGCTCGGAGTCGACCTGCCCTATCCGGACGCGCGCTGGTACGGCGAGCCACCGGACGGCGCGCGTCGCGAGTTCTGGCACCAGGCGCGGCTGATGAACCTCGACGCGATGACCTCTCCGCGATCGTCGGAGATGCTGACTCCGCGCCTCTGGCGTCGCTACGGCGCGCAGGCGTTCGGTCTCCTCGAAGACATCCGGCGCGATCCGAGCATGGCCGAGGTGCTCATCGAGGAGGCGGAATACCTGCGCTGCGAGATCGAGCTCGCGGCGCGCCACGAGATGATCGTGAAGCTCGACGACTTTCTGCGGCGCCGCTCGAAGATCGCGCTCGTCGTCACGCAGCAGGCCTTGCGGGATGCGCCGGGTCTCCACGAGGCCTGCGAGCTTCTCTTCGGGACCGCGGCCCGCACGCGCTACGACGAGTATTTCGCGGACAAGGCTCGGTGAGAGGTCGAGATCAGCCCCCGACGTGGCCGAAGACGAAGCCGAGCACGAAGGCAAGGATGATCGTGTTGTAAGCGAAGCTGATGACCGCGTGCAGGAGCACCGCGCGGCGGATCTGGTGGCTGGTCACGCAGACGTCGGACACCTGAAAACACATGCCGATCGTGAACGCGAAGTAGGCGAAGTCGAAGTACATCGGTGCCACGCCCCCGGGGAACTCGAGACCGCCGACGCCTTCGGCGTCTTCGCGGTAGTAGAGGTGCGCGTAGCGGAAGGTGAACGCGAAGTGCGTCGTCGTCCAGGCGAGCGCCACCGTGGTGAGGCAGAGCGCGGCCGCGGCGCCGGTGAGGCCCGGCGACGCCGGCGCGTGCGCATCTCGCACGAGCAGCGTCGCGCCGAGGAGGCTCACCGACGACGTCAGGACGACGATGACGTAGACGAGCGTGCGCCCGGGGTCCTCGGATCCCGCGCGGTCGCGCGTCGCCTTTGCGTCGGCGCTGCTGACGCCGCCCCAGGAGAGCGCGAGAAGGACGAGGGCGAACGCGTCCCACGACACGAGGGCGGCGGCCGTCGAGAGCAGCCGGCCGCTGACCGCGACGTACGCCGCTCCGCCGGCGACCAGGGAGATCGCGACGCGTACGATCGCGCGGTGCGTGTCGATGGGCCGGTGGTGGCGTGGGCTCATGCTGCCCCGAGAGTACGCGTCCTCTCACACCCGCGCGATCGCGGTCCGCGTGAGGATCCAGAACCTCCCCGCGAGCAAGACGCTCACGAAGACGAGGCCCGCCGTCAGGCCCCACCAGAGCCCGCGGGCCCCGCGATGCAGCGCGAAGCCGAGCACCATCGCCGCCGGAAAGCCGACCAACCAGTGCGCGAAGACATTCGCCACGAAGGGGAATCGCACATCGCCGGCTCCGCGCAGGGCGCCGGTCGCGACGCCCTGGACGCCGTCGAAGACCTGGAAGATCGCCGCGATGCGAACGAGCTTCACGCCGATGGCGATCACCCGCGCGTCGGTCGTGAAGACGCGCATGAGCGCGTGGGGGGCCGCCATGAACACAACGGCGCTGAAGGTCATGCCTACCGCGCCGAGCGCGATGCCGACGACTCCCGGCCGCCGCGCCGAGGTGCCCGCGCCGATCGCGTACGCCACGCGCACCGACGTGGCTCCGCTCACCCCCAAGGCGGCCATGAACGTGAAGCTCGCCAGTCCGATCGCGATGTGGTGTGCCGACGCGACCTCCGGACCGAGCGCTCCGGACAGGAGCGCGACCAGCGAGAAGACGCCCACCTCCGCGAACATCTGAAGGCCCGCGGGGAGGCCCAGGTGGTACGCGGTCGCGAGGGAGATGGGCGCGGCGTCCTCCTTCGTCCGGTACTCGAGCGCGGCGACGCCGACGAAGGCGAGCAAGACGAGCATGGCGACGCTGAACGCGATCCCGCCGCCCAGGGCTCCGAGGGCAGGGAGGCCGCGCGGGCGCATGCCCACCGCGCGCAGGGCGCCGTCGCCTCGAACGAGCAGGTTGCTCACAGGAACGTTGATCACGTTGGCGACGACGCTGCCGACGAGCGCAGGCGTCGTGCGCCCGTGCGTCTGAAGAAACGTCTTGGCCGAGACGAGCGCCAGCATGGCGGCGAACCCGACGGCTTGCCCGGCGAGATAGAGCCGTACGCGGCCGATGACGGCGGCATCGAGACCGACGACGGGCAGCGTGAGGGTCACGGCGAAGGCGGCGGCCAGCAAGAAGGGCCACAGAAGCAGCGTCGCGCGCAGGTTCGTCACGAACCCCTGCCACGCGCGGCCGTCCTCGCCGGCGCCGATCGCCTGCGCCGCCAGCGGCTCGAGGCCCGCCGCGACGCCGATGCCGACCACCATGGCGGCGAAACCGATCGAGCGACCTATCCCCGCGCCTGCGAGGTCGTCGACGGACACGCGGCCGATGGCCGCCGTATCGACGAGCGACAGCGCGATGATTCCGAGCTGCGCGATCGCCATGGGGATCGACAGGCGCAGCAGCGCCCGGAGCTCCGTCATCGCGGATTCCCCACCGGGGTTCGGCGAACGCCGGACGGGTCGAGCGCTGCCGGGTTCCTCGGCGAGAATCCTATCGGTCCGAGTCCGGTCCGGTCGCATCGGCGCAGCACCGGAACCCGGTAGAGTAGTCGTGATACGTCACCTCGTGAGCGACCGTCCGGTACGCGCATCCATCGCCGTTTCGATGCGTGTCGAGGTAGTACCCGCCCTGAAACGTGCCGTGCGGATCATTGGTCCACTCGTGCAGATTGCCGACCATGTCGAAGACGCCGTAGTCGTTCGTGCAGCCCTCGTACGACCCGGTGCGGGCGAGCGTGTCGGAGAGCTGATTCAAGCGCGGATCGTTCATCTCGGTCATGCCGACGAGCGACCACGACGACGCCACCTGCGGATAGAGGCGCAGCATCGGGCTTCGTCCCTGATCGTTGCAGCGGCCATTGACGCGCTCGGCGCCGTAGCCGAACGCCCGCCCACCCGGCCCCATGCACGCCCTTCGCCACTCGACGGGAGCGCAGAGGCGCTTGCCCGCTGCCGCGCACGCCTTCGCGGCCTGAGCGCCGCTGATGTACGCCTGCGGGTAGACGTTCGGGGCGCTGACGGCGCGAACGGCGCGGCCGTCCTCGACGGCGTTGAAGGGGGGCCAAGGAGCTTCGCGACCGTCGGGCAGCTCCTCTACGAGCGACGCCTCCCACCGGTCGATGCAGAAGCGATCGTCCACGTTCGCGGTCTCGGGAGGACACGCCATCGCCGGTCTGGCGTCGGGGAGCTTGCCCTCGGAGACCGCACAATCGCCCCAGGCGCAGAACGACCTCTTCGCGGTGCCGCGGGTGCCCCCCGTGCCGCCGTGCCCGTGCGAACCCCGCGTCGACTCCTTCGGGGTGACGATCATCGCGCGCGTCGTCGCCGCAGCGGCCTCTCCGTCGCGGGCGCTCGCGTCGAGGGCGCTCGACAGGGCGAGAGCGAGCCCGGCGACGGCGAGCGGGACGGCAGCGAGTGGGCGCAGCGTCATCGGCAGCGCCGACGCGTAACACGAAAAGTGCGCGCCAGTCACGATCCCTTCGACGACGCCCCCTACTAGGCCAACCGAGCCTCGAGCTTCGCCTTCACGGCGGGCCATTCGCCGGCGACGATCGAGAAGAAGACCGAGTCGCGCAGCGTGCCGTCGTGGCGTCGCATGTGGCTGCGAAAGGTCCCCTCTTCGGTCGCGCCGATGCGCCGCATGGCGGCGCGCGACCGCTCGTTGCGCGCATCGGTCTTGAGCTCGACGCGCGCGATACCCAGCGTTTCGAAGGCATGCGCGAGCTGCAAGTACTTCGCCTCGGTGTTGACGCGCGTCCGCTGCCACTCGGGCACGAGCCAGGTGCCGCCGATCTCCACGGACGGCGTCTCGGGGTCCACGAGCCGTATCGACGTGCTGCCGACGACTCGCCCGCCCGGGCCCGCGCATGTCGCGAAGACGACGGCGGACGCCGCGGCGTGCATTCGCTCCGCGATCGCGAAGAGGCGCTCGACGTCGGCCCTCTCGCGAACTCGATACGGGATGTGCGTCCAGATCGCGGGGTCCGTGAGCGCGGCCGCGAGCACGGCGTCGAAGTGGCGAGACTCGAGCGGTTCGAGTCGAACGAGGCGGCCTTCGAGGACAGTCGGGCGCAGCTGCATGATGGGCGAATGTAGAGGACCGTGGTACAGGAGCCAGGACCAGATTGGACGACCGCCTCGCTGTCGGCGCCCCGGAGGGTCGCGCTCCTCGAGATGACGCGACGCGCGGGCGTCGCGATCCTCGAGGACGACTACGACCACGAACACCATTTTCGCGCGAGCCCCCCGCCGCCTCTGGCGCTCGAGGCGCCGCACGTGATCTACGTGTCGACGCTCTCGAAGGCGATTGCCCCCGGCATCCGCATCGGATTCGTCGCCGCCGGCGCCGCCGTCGTCGAGCGCCTCGTTCGTCTTCGCCGCATGGGGACGCGAGGAAACGACGGCATCACCCAGGCCGCCATCGCCGCCTGGATCGAGGAGGGTGGGTTCGAGCGCCACTTGCGCCGCGGCCGGCAGGCGTACCGCGAGCGCCGCGACGCCGCCTTCTCGGCCATCGAACGCGCTCGCGAGGCCGGGAGCGACGTCTCGTGCCGCCTTCCCGAAGGTGGACTGGCCCTCTGGACGCACTGGGGCGCCCTCGACAGCCTGGCGCTCGCCCTTCGGGCTCGCGACCGGGGCGTCCTCTCCGTGGCCGAGAGCGCCGTTCGCGTCGCGCCCTCATCGGCCCAGACAACGCCTTCGCACGGGGCTCGCATGGCCTTCTCGCGAGCCGCGCCCGACGAGCTACGCGCGGCGATCGGCATCGTCGCCGAAGAGGCGAGGACCCTGGCCCGATCGCGTGGCTAGCGGAGAGAGAGAGATTCATAGGAAGGCGCGGCAAGGCGGCGCCTTCCTCTGAATCTCTTCCAGCGCGCAGGTGAGTGCGTGGTCGACGAGAGCGATGGGCGGATCAGGCGACCGCGGTCTCGCGGCGCACGAGCGCGTCGAACGCTTCCCGGATCCGTCCGAACATCGGCCCGGGGCACGACGCGACCGGGCGGCCGTCGAGGCTCCGAATCGCCACGAGCCCCGCGCCGGTGCCCACGAGAAACGCCTCCTCGGCGGCGCGCAGATCGTAGGTCCCCAGCGAGGCCTCCAGCGTCGGGATGCCGAGGCCCCTCGCGAGCGCGAGGACGGCCTCGCGCGTGATCCCCTCGAGGGCGCCATCGCTGGCCGGGGGCGTGAGGAGGACTCCATCGCGAACAAGGAACACGTTGTCGGTAGTCCCTTCGGCGAGGTGTCCCCGCGCATCGAGCATCAGCGCCTCGTCGGCGCCGCTCCGGATGGCCTCGAGGCGCGCGAGCAGTCGATTGAGGTAATTCAAGCTCTTGATGCGCGGGTCGAGAACGTCGGCCGGCGCCTGGCGGGTCGAAGCGACGATCACCGAGACTCCGGCGTCCGCGTTCTCGAAGACCCGCAGAGGCGCCGCGGCCACGACCGTCGTCGGCCGCTTGCACGATCGCGGGTCGAGCCCGAGGTCGCCTTCCCCCCGGGTCACCAGAATTCGCAGGTACCCGTCCGGGGCCCCCGCGCGTGAGATGACGGAGTCGATCGCCGCGCGTAGCGCGTCGCGCGGGTAGGGGAGGTCGAGCTCGATCGCGGCGGCGGACCGCTCGAGGCGCGAGAGGTGCGCGTCGAGGCGGAACGAGCGGCCATCGTAGAAGCGAATCCCTTCGAAGACGCCGTCGCCGTAGAGGAGCCCGTGATTGAAGATGGACACGCGCGCCTCGGCGGGGTCGGCGATGCGTCCGTTCATCCATATGGCGGGAAATCCCATGAAGACCGTCCTTTCGACTGTTGCGGCTTCGCAGGATGGCGGCGACACTGTATCCGGTACAGATGCAGAGTCCGCGAAACACGAGGCATACAGTTTGCCCCCGCTGACGCTCTATGCGCGCCTGGCCGACCGGCTCGCGAGCGAGATCCGCGAGGGCCTCTATTCGCCCGGCGATCGCCTCCCGTCCGTGCGCGAGGCGGCGCGGCGCCTGGCGTTGAGCACGTCGACCGTGCTCGAGGCGTACGGGCAGCTCCTCGATCGCGGTCTCGTCGAGAGCCGCCCGCAGTCGGGCTTCTACGTTCGGGCTGCGGAGCGAACGCCCGACACGCCGGCGATGTCGCGCCCGCGCGTCGCGCCGACCGCGGTCGCCGTCGGCGAGATCGCCATGGAGGTGGTGCATGCGGCGTCCGACCCGAAGCTCGTGGCGTTCGGCAGCGCACTGCCCGACCTCGGCCTCGACGCGCCCAGCGCGGTTCGGCGGCTCATGACCGGCGTGGCGCGGGCGCACGGGACCCGCGCCCTCGCTTACGAGGTGCCGCCGGGTCATCGCGACCTTCGCGTGCAGATCGCGCGACGAGGCGTCGACGCCGGGTGCACGTTCGGCCCCGACGACGTCGTGATCACCAGCGGCTGCCAGGAAGCCATGGTCCTCTGCCTTCGCGCGATCTCGACCCCGGGCGCGACGATTGCCGTCGAGTCGCCTACCTTTTACGGGACGCTGCAAGCGATTCGATCGCTCGGCCTTCGCGCGCTCGAGATCCCGACCCATCCGGAGACCGGAATCAGCCTCGAGTCGCTGGAGATGGCCATCGTAGAGTTCGCGATCGGCGGTCTGGTCGTGACGCCCAACGCGAGCAACCCGCTCGGGTACGTCATGCCCGACGACCGCAAGCTCGCGCTCCTGCGGATGCTCGAGGCGCACGATGTACCGCTCATCGAGGACGACATCTACGGCGAGCTGGTCTACGGGTCGCCGAGACCGCGGGCGATCAAGTCGTGGGACACCCGCGGTCAGGTGCTCCTCTGCTCGTCGGTGTCGAAGTCGATCGCACCTGGCCTGCGCGTGGGCTGGGCGGTACCCGGACGACGGGTGAGCCAGGTCAACTACCTCAAGCTCGTGAGCAGCATGGCCAGCGCCACCTTGCCGCAGATCGCGGTGGCGGAGTACCTCGCGCACGGCGGCTATGACCGGCACCTCCGCGCGGCCCGTGTCCACTACCGGCAGTCGCGAGACCGCCTCATCGACCTCGTGGGGAAGCACTTCCCACGCGAGACGCGCGTGACGCGTCCCGCCGGGGGGTTCGTCGCCTGGCTCGAGTTACCGAAGACGGTCGACGCGGTGGCGCTCTACCGGCGCGCCCTGGCCGAGGGGATCAGCATCGCGCCGGGCCCGCTCTTCTCGGCGCGCGAGAGGTATCGGCACTTCGTTCGTCTCAACTTCGCCCAGGGTTGGAGCGAACGGACCGTGGGCGCCCTTGCGCGCCTCGGGCGGCTGGCAGCCGCGTGAAGCGCTTGGCGACGATCAGACGCAATCCATCGCGTCGAGAAGGTTCTCGACGTGCACCGGCTTGGGCAGGTAGCGCGCGTTGGCCTCGGCGAGGCGATCGGCCACGTCGCGCTGAGCGGACACCACGATGACCGGGATCGACCGCAGCGCGGAGTCGCGATTGCGCTCGACGAGAAAAGACCAGCCGTCCCTCACGGGCATCGCCAAATCGAGGAGCACGGCGAACGGCGCCGGCGCCTTTTGAAGGTACGCGAGCGCTTCGTCACCGTTGGTGGCGCACGCGACCTCGTAGCCTCGCTGCTTCAACGTCGCGCCGATCGCCGCCCGCGAATCCTCGTCGTCGTCGACCACGAGGACGAGCCTCGCCGGTCGCGCCGGGTTCGCGGCGTCTCGCGCCTCCGCGTTGGCTTCCTTCTGCGACTCCGGGACCGCGCCGGCGGTCGGCAGATTCGCGCGCGGCAGCGTGAAGAAGAAGGTGCTGCCCACCCCGAGCTGGCTCTCGACCCCGATGCGCCCGTCCTGCGCCTCGATGATCCCCTTCGCAATCGTGAGCCCGAGTCCCGTCCCCAGCCGCGCCGTTCTCTTGGCCTGCCAGAAACGGTCGAAGAGGCGAGGGAGCTGGTCCTCGGGGATGCCGGGGCCGGTGTCGGTGACGAAGAACCAGACATCGCGGTCGCGCGGTTCGACGCGAACGGTGATCGACCCGCCTTCCGGGGTGAACTTGATCGCGTTGCCGATGAGGTTCGAGAAGACCTGCATCATCCTGCCTCGGTCGCAAAAAACGCCGAGGTCGCCGCAGCCGATCGCCTCGAGGCGGACCCTCTTCTGCGCGGCCTGAGCCTCGAGCGCCTCGATGGCGTCGCGCACCACCTGGTCGACGGACTGGACGGCCGTCTCGAGCGAGAGTCGACCGGCCTCGATGGTGGACGCGTCGAGGAGGTCGCCGATGAGGCAATCCATCCGCAGCGCCAATCGACGGATGGCCTCGATGGCTCGACGATTGGTGTCGCCCGGTGGCCAGGCCCGCAGCGCGAGGGTCGCGCTCACGAGGATGACGCTGAGAGGGTTTCGCAGATCGTGCGACACGACGGCCAGGAGGTCCTCGCGCGCCTGGACCGCCCGCCGCGCCTGTTCGTGGAGATGGGCGTTGTCCATCGCCATCGAGGCGCGCCGCGCGATCTCCTGGGCGAACACGAGGTCGTCCGCGCCGTAGCGCCTGCCGGACTCGGAGGCCACGAACGTGAGCGTGCCGACCACTCCCCCTCCGGTACGGAGGGCGACGACCATGAGCGACTTCGGGCCCGTGACGCGCAAGAGGCGCAGGTGTTCGTCGTCCTTGGCCAACTCCTCGAAGAGGCCCTCGGCGAGCTCCTCGTGGAGTACGGGGTCGCCCGACGAGAGAACGCTTGCCCGGGGTAGAAGGCGATTGTCGGCGGGCGCCTGCCGCTTCGTCCGCTCGCCCAGCTTCGCCTGCACTTTTCAATCGGCGAAGACCGCCTCGACGCGCTTGCAGACGCCGGCGTCATCGACCAGATCGATGAGGCAGAGATCGGCCAGGAACGGAACGGCGAGCTCTGCGACTGCCGCCACGATCTTCCGGAAGTCCAGCGACCAGGCCAGTCGGTCGCCGAGGTCCGCGAGGAACCGGAGCCTGTCTTCGAACTGGGTCAGCGTCGTGATGTCGACGATCGCGGTTCGGTACCCCGTGACGCGGGCGCTCGCGTCGCGGAGCGGGATGCTCACGAGCTGCGCCACGAGGGCGCCTCGGCCCTCGATGGCGAGCCTCACCTCGGTCGCCAGTCGGCCATTGCCGAGGCCGCACTCGTGAAGATGAGTCCGAAAGGGCGCATGGTCCTCCGCCCAGATGAACGTGGTGAGGGGCAGGTCGACGAGGCGTTCCCGCGAGGTTCGCAGGAGAGCCGACCCGGTCAGGTTGATGTCCTGGATGCGACCGTGGGAATCGAGGGTGCAATATCCGACCGGCGCAAAGTCATAAAGATCGGAATAGCGATTGCGGGAGTTCTCGATCAGCGACTGCGTCTCGCGGAGCTCGCGATTCTGCATTTCGAGCTCTACTTGGTGGGCGCGAAGATCCCTGACGAGGCGAGCGGGCTCCTGCTGCTCGACCGGGTCTCCGAATCGTCGGAGCGCCGGCCGGACCCGGTGGACCTCCCGGATCAGCTCCTCCTTCGACATTTCCTCGAGCCTCGCCATCCCCCCAACCCCCCTTCGACCCGGCCCCTCGATCGGGCAAATGGGTCTCGAGGCTGTCGCGCTGCCGCTCCCGAATTCGGGATACGGAGCGCGCGGCCCCCCCGACCTGTCTTTGACCCATAGGCGCGGCGCGTCAAGAGTCGCGCGGCCACGAAGCGCCTCGAAAGGTGCGGCCGTGTGCGCGCCGTTGCGCGCTACCGCAGGACGCTTCGTACCTTTATCTTCACCTTGTCGCGGCCCTCGACGTAGAAGTCCAACGGGACCACGGTGCGCGACCAGCTCTGGAAAGCGTCCGGGCCGGTGTCGCTGCTCTGGGGGCGCAGAGCGTCGAGGGTGAACGTTGGCAGCCGCTGCGTCACGCGCCCTCGATACGCGATTCCCTGCGACGGGACACGAAACTGCACGACGACCGCTCGCGCGGTCGCCGTCTGCCGGGGCTCGTTGGCGAGCAGCTGGTCGAGGCTCTCCGGCGCGGGCAGCTCCGGGACGAGATCGTAACCGGGGACGATGTCGACATCGACGTCTTTCCCGGCGAGCTCGGCGGGCATCGTCGTCTCGACGACCCGCGTGACCTCGGGGCCGTTCTCGGGGACCAAGTGCAGCCGCATCCGCGCCTTGTCCCCCGCGTCGACCACCGGGTCGAGCAGCTCGACTCCGCGCAGTCGCCAGAGGTCCCGCGCGTACTTCACCTCGAAGCGGGCTACAACGCCCTCGATCCGTGCGTGCTCCCACGGATTGTTCAGCACGTCGCCGACGGTGGTGACCAGCTTCGAGCGTATCCAGTCGCCCGAGTCCGGCGAGCCGCCGCTCGCGATGCCGTTGTCTTCGAGGTCCACGGCGCCGTGCCCGGCGACGGTCACGCGCGACGTCATCTTCCACGTCAGGTCACGGCGCTCGCTCGAGGTCGCCTCGATCGCGGATTCGATCACCGTGGCCGCGAGCCCGGGCGCGAGGAACTTGTCGTCGGTCAACTCCGCATGCCAGTGGAGCTTGGGCGCCCCCACCACGCCCGCGATGTCCACGTCGAGCGGGATGACGGGCGTCACGATCCGCTCGTCGACGACGATCGCCGACTGACGATCCTGCACCAGCGTCCCGAGCGGTCGCGCGCACTCCCCGACTTTGTGCGAGGCCTGCGCGCTCGCGTCGATCCACAAGATGCGCCCGATGCACGCGGGGAGCTCCTCGTCGCCGCCATTGAGCATCGGATGGCCGAACCCGGCGACTTTGCCCTCGCCGTCGACGTATGTCGCCGTTCCGAGGCCCATGATCGACACGTCGCCCCGGACGAGCTGGACGCCGAGGCCGCCACCGTTGACGAAGTGCAGCGGCGCGTCCGGATCGTTTGCCGTCCCGCCGCCGCCTTGCAACGGTTCGAGGCCGAGCGGCTCGACGAGCTTGCGCAGCGCCTCGCGGGCGCGGTCGCCGACCCCCGACATCATGAGCGGCGTCGCCGAGGGGATCATGGTGCGGGTCGAATCCGGCGCCATCCCCAGGCGGTCGACGAGCTGTCGCGCGTGCTCTTCGAGGTCGTAGTGGCCGGGCGGTCCGTCGAACGTCGTGAGCGACGCGTGCGGAGCCTCCTGGGAGCGAGCGGCGGGGGAGGGGCCGCGCCCGCCGGGCAAGGGGGCGGCGCCGACTGCGGGCCAGAAGCCCGGCGGGATGGGCCGGCGCATCTCGGTGAGCATGAGTCCGATGGGCGTGACGCCCGCAACGGGCTCCACCTCGAACGCCGAGAGGCTGTACGAGTACGCCCCCGCGAGTCGACCGTCGAGATAGATGGGACTTCCGCTCATCCCTTTCACGGTCTTGACGACGTCGAGCCGCGGGTTCGGCGTCTTGATGACGATGAGCTCCTGCCCGGGTCGGAACTGGTGGAGCACGCCGATGACCTCGACGTCGAATCGCTCCGGCTGCGTTCCTTTGAAGACCGTGAGCCCGTAGCCCTTCATGCCCTCCTTGATCTCTGCGGGCGAGATCGTCGGAAGCTTCGCGTCGCCCCGCGCCAGCGGGATGCTCGCGCCGAGCGCGAGAAGAGTCCCGGCCGCGAGCGAAGCCGCGAGGACAGCGGGAGCAGGGACCGGGCGGAACCTGGGTGGACGCACGCAGTGTCAGTGTAGTGGCTCGAGGCGCCGCGCGGGGCAAAACATGGGCAAAGACACGGCCCCGAAACGCGCGCGCAACTCGTTGGCGCCGCTTGCACACCATCATCCCTCGGTGATGCGCGCCTTGTCCCCAATCGACCCCACCTCAGCCTTCCGCGCATCGATGTCGGAGCGATATCGCCAGGCCTTCGATGACGCCGCCATCGGGGAGCACGCCGCGATCGTCAACCGGCGAGGTGCCGCCGTCGCGCACCTGGAGATCTGGCGGCAGCTCCCGAAGGGAGTGGGCGTCGTCTGCGTCGTCGCCGACGACCGGCCGGGTTTGCTCTCGTTTATCAGCGCGTCTCTCGTCTTGCACAAGATGGACGTACTCTCGGCGCAGGCGTACACGCGCCGCCTTCCCGAGGGTGGGGGGGAAGCGGTCGACTTTCTGTGGTTGCGTCGCGACGCCGAGGCCGAGCACGCGATGCCGCTCCTCGAGGCGGATGTCGAGCGGATCGCGGACGTATTGCGGCAGCTCATCACGGGCGAGCTCTCGATCGAGTCCGCCGCCGAGCGCGCACGGTCGTCTCGGCCGGTGCCGCCGGGCGCGTCGACGAACGTCACCTTCGACGAGGACGACGACGAGGGGCTTGTCATCTTGACCGTCGAGACCTTCGACCGGCCGGGCCTGCTGCTCGCCATCACGCTGGCGCTCTTCCGCGCGAACGTCCAGATCATCGCCTCCGACGCGGTCACACGCGCGGGTCGCGTCGTCGACCGGTTCTCAATCGTCGAGGTCGATGGGACGCCCATCCGGCGAAACCGGCGCGGGATCGTCCAGATCGAGGTCCTCGAGGCCATCCACGCGCTGTCGCGCCGGTAGCCCCGACCCGGTAGCCGACGTAGCGGCCGAACCTACTTGGCCGTCTTGGGCGGGGCGTCGGCCGCGCTCGCGTCGTACCCGGCGACGTGCACGGGGAACGCGGGGGTCCCGATCCGGCGGCGATCGCGCTTGTTGCGCTTGCCGCTCGTCGTCTTCTTGCGCTTGCGAATGCGCTCGAACTGCTGTGTCGAGGAGACCATCGGGTCGCTCCGGGGGGAAAGGGCTGCGGAGGGTACGTCAGCGCGCGCCCTTGTCAACCGCCGAGCCCGCGCCGCCTCTTGCCCGACATGCAACGACACGTGTCAGCCCCTTCACCGCTCGGTCCCGCGCGACTCCGTGCTCCTCGGGAACATCCGAGAGCTGTTAGGCTCAAAAGTCGCCGGGGAAATGGCTCACGAGGCCCCCGTCCGGTAAGAAAGCGCGGCGTGAGCCGTGCGCTTGCCATCGCTCCTGCCCATGACCGACACCATCGCCGCCACCGAAGAGCTGAAGAAGGCACTGGCCGCGGAAGAGGGCGCTCGGCGCTGGGTGCGGCGGCTCGCGATGGCGCTCGGGGTCGTGCTGGCGGTCGGGGGCGGGTTGGCGTGGTCGGCGCAGCATCGCCCGCCGCCGGCTGCGCGGTTCACCACGGCGACCGTGGCCGTCGGCGACGTGCTCGAGAAGGTGCAGGCCACGGGCACCGTGCAGCCGCTCCTGCAGGTCAACGTCGGCGCGCAGGTCAACGGGCGGGTGACCCAGGTCCTGGTCGACTATCAACTCGGTCGTCAAGAAGGGCGACGTCCTCGCCGAGATCGATCCGCTCATCTACGGCACGCAGGTGAGCGCTCAGCAGGCCAACCTCCTGGCGCAGCCGCGCGCAGCTCGAGCAGGCGAAGGCGTCGGCGGCGAGCACGAAGGCGCAGCGCGACATCGCGCGCATCACGGCCGAGCGCACCGCAGAAGCTCTTCGCTGCAGAACCTCGCGAGCCGCGGCGATCTCGACACGGCGAAGGGCAACTTCGAAGCGCGCGAGCGCCCAGTACGAAGCCTCGATGGCCAACGTCGAGAGCCAGGACGCGGCCATCGGCGCCCAGACCGCGCAGCTCCGCCAGTCGACGGCGAACCTCGGGTACACGAAGATCTACTCGCCGGTCGACGGCGTGGTCGTCACGCGCGGGATCGACCCGGGCGCCACCGTCGTAGTCGAGCTTCCAGGCGCCGGTGCTCTTCGTCATCGCGCAGGACCTTCGCAAGATGCGCGTCCTGGCCGACGTCGACGAGGCCGACGTGGGCAAGATCGCAGGACGGGATGGACGCCGACTGCGTCGTCGACGCCTTCCCGGGCGAGATCTTCCACGGCAAGGTCTCGCAGGTCCGCTACAGCCCCAACAACGTCTCCGGCGTCGTCACCTACTCGGCGGTCGTCGACGTCGACAACCCCGACGAGAAGCTGCGCCCCGGCATGACGACGACCATCACCGTGCACACGCACGAGGCCCACGGCGTTGCCCGGATCCCGAACGCCGCGCTGCGCTACCAGCCCGACGCCGCCGGTGGGGCCGGACGGCAAGCCGATCCTGCAGCCGCCGGAGCCCGCGCTTCGCCAAGGGCCAGGCGCGCGTCTGGGTCCTCACGAGCGACAAGCCCGGCGACGAGAAGGACGAGATGCGCATCGTGTCGGTCGGGATCACCGACGGCATCTTCACCGAGGTGACCGATCCCGCGCTCGCGCGTCGGCACCAAGCGTCGTGACCGACGAGGCGGACGCGGACGACAAGAAGAAGAAAAGGATATTCTGATGGTCGCCGTGGCCCCGCTCTTCGAAGGGCAGCCGCCGATCATCGAGCTGTCGCACGTCTCGAAGGACTACGACACGGGCGGCGGCGTCGTGCGCGCGATGCGCGACGTGGACCTCTCGATCGCGCACGGCGAGTTCGTGGCGATCGTCGGCACGAGCGGGTCGGGCAAGTCGACGATGATGAACATCCTCGGCTGCCTCGACCGGCCGACGCGCGGCACCTACACCCTCGCGGGCATCGACGTCGGCGGCCGGGCGGGCGACTCGCGCGCCATCGTCCGAAATCGCGTCATCGGCTTCATCTTCCAGGGGTTCAACCTGCTCTCGCGGACGACGGCGCTCGAGAACGTCGAGCTGCCGCTCCAGTACCGCGGCGTCCGCGCGCGCGAGCGCCGGAGGCGCGCTACGGCGGCGCTCGACGGCCGTCGGCCTCGGCGACCGCCTCGACCACACGCCGAACCAGCTCTCCGGCGGCCAGCAGCAGCGCGTCGCGATCGCCCGCGCCCTCGTGACCGATCCGCCGCTGCTCCTGGCCGACGAGCCCACGGGCAACCTCGACACGCGCACGAGCCTCGAGGTCCTCGCGCTCCTGCAGAAGCTCAATCGCGACCGCGGCATCACGATCGTGCTCGTCACCCACGAGCGCGACATCGCGGCGTGCGCGTCGCGCGTCGTCACGATGCGCGACGGTCGCATCGTGACCGACGTCGTGCAGGACGAGCCGCTCGACGCTGCGGCCGAGCTCGCGAGCCTGCCCCGAGCCGATGACGGCCTCGCGGCGGGCGCGCACAAGAGCGACGCGAGAGAGCTGGCGGCCGCTCGCGTGGGCGGCCCGGTTCCCTTCGGCGTCTTTGCGATGATGGCGCTCGGCGCGGTGCTCGGGCTGCTGCTTGGCGGCGCCTACCTCGGCCTCGTGCTCGACCTGGGCGTGCTCAAGCACTCCTGGTTCGCGGTGGGCTGCGCCGAGATCGTACAGGGGTGGCTCGGGGCTCGCTGGGCTCGGCGCCGTCTGTCGCACCCGGCGACCAACGACCAGCGGTTTCGAATGGCCTTCTGGTACTCGATCGTCGAACTAGGGTCCGGCGCGGCGCTCTTCTTGACCCTGGTGAACGCGATGGGAGCGCAGCACTGGCTCGACGGGGTCTTCGCGTTTCTGGCGCGAGCTTCAGCCCCGGGGGCGCCCTTTCTCGTGGCGATGGTCTTCGTATCGGTGTGCTTCACGGTCCTGCTCCGCTACCTGCTCCTGACGGCCTTCAACCCGAGGAGGCCGGCATGAACGACTCCGCCGCCGAAGACGAGCTCTTTTCGAGCTGGAGCTCGTTCTCGCGGTACCCTGCGATGCTGGGGGGCACGGTGGCCGGCCAGCTCGTCGGGATCGCCATCGACGCCGGCGTCGGGATCGCGCAGCCTCTGGGTTCCGCTCGCGTGCAGCGTGGTGCTCGAGGCGCTGGTCGCGGTGCGCTTCGGCGCATCGCGCGGCGGGCTGCCGCTCGACCCCCGGCGGTGCGCCCGCGTGTCGTGGACGTACTCGCTCGTGCTCGCGGGCGTTTCGGTGCCGCTCCTCGTCTGGATGGCGGCTTCGCACGCGGCGGAGGTCTCCGGAGGGGTCGGCTACTCCTTCCTGACGCTGCCTCGCGTGGCCGGCGCGCTCGCCGTCTTCGCGGCCGCAATGGCGGGCCGCGCGGGGCTGATGATCGCCCTCGTGACGAGGCGTCGATGATGGCGACGTTGCTCGGCGCGCTGCGTCTGGCCCTCGCGGCCATCGCGCGCAACAAGATGCGCGCGGCGCTGACCGTCCTGGGCATCTTCATCGGAATCACCGCGGTCGTCATCGTCACCGCGGCGTCGACGAGCGCCACCGACTCGATCGCCAACGCGATCGACAGCGTCGGCCGCCAACGCCCTCTACGTGTCGGCCGCAACCCTCGCAGGCCTCGGGCGCGAGGTCCAAGACCGCAGGCCGGCTCACCGAAGCCGACGGGCGGGCGATCGCGCGCGAGGCGGTCAGCGTGTCCGGCGTCGCCCCGTGGCTCTCAACGCCGGGTCAGATCGTCTATGGCGACAAGAACTGGTCGACGACCCTCATCGGGACGGGGCTCTCGTTCTTTCCGATCCGCCGATACACGATCGCAAACGGCGCGAGCTGGACGGAGAGCGACGAGATCTTCAAGACGAAGGTGTGCGTCATCGGCCAGACGGTCGCCACGAACCTGTTCGGGACCGCCGATCCCGTCGGTCGCACGATCCGCGTCGGACGCTCGCCGTACGCGGTGATCGGCGTGCTCGCTTCGCGGGGCACCTCGTTCTTCGGCGACGACCAGGACGACATCCTCATGATGCCGATCGGCTCGTTTCGCGCGCGAGTAATGCACACCGCACCCGGACGCGACCGACCAGCTGCTCATCAGCGCGACGAGCGATCAGACTACGGGGCGCGCAAAGACCCAGATCGAGGGGATCCTCCGCCAGCGCCATCGGGTCGAGCGCGGTCGCGAGGACTTCATCGTCAACTCGCAGGCCGAGCTCCGGCAGTCCACCGACGCGATCCTGGGCACGGTCACGAAGCTGACGTTCGGGGTGGCGATGGTCAGCCTGCTGGTCGGCGGCATCGGCGTCATGAACATCATGCTCGTGAGCGTCGCCGAGCGGACGCGGGAGATCGGGATCCGCATGTCGATCGGCGCGCGCGAGGGAGACATCCTCGTCCAGTTCCTGGTCGAGGCGATCGTCCTGACGATGATCGGCGGCGTCCTCGGGATCGTCGCCGGCAGCGGCATCACGATCGGCGATCGGTCGCGTCCTGTCGTCGCCGATGGTGCCCAGCCCGCAGTCGCTCGTGATCGCGGTGAGCACGAGCGTCGCCATCGGCACGGTCTTCGGTTTCCTGCCGGCCTGTCGCGCGGCGCAGCTCGATCCGATGGCCGCGCTGCGGGTGGAGTGAACGTGCGCGCGCTGCTCGACGGCATCCGGCTCGCGATTCGCGCGGTCGTGCGCAACCCGATGCGCGCGTCGCTGACGGTGCTCGGGATCCTCATCGGCGTGGCCGCCGTGGTGACCGTCACCGCGCTGGGTTCGGGCGCGCGCGAGCACGTTTCCCAGCAGATCCAGGCGATCGGTTCGAACTTCATCATCGTCTTTCCTCAATCCGTCCAGGCTTCCGGTGCGCGCGGCGCGCAGGGCGCCGGGATGCGCCTCACCGAGGACGACGGTCGCGCGATCCTCCGCGACTCCAGCAGCATTCTCGCGATCGCTCCTGTCGTGCGCTCGGTCGTCCAGGTGGTCTACGGGGACCAGAACTGGTCGACCCAGGCGGTCGGGACGACGCTCTCGTACTTGACCGTACGAAACTGGTCGGTGGATCGTGGCGCGGCGTGGGACGCGCACGACGAGGCGGCCAAGACCAAGGTCGTCGTCCTCGGCGCCACCGTGGCTCGGAACCTCTTCGGCACCGAAGACCCGGTGGGTCGCACGCTTCGAATGGGTCGCTATCCGTACCGGGTCGTCGGCGTCCTTGCGCCGAAGGGAGAGGCGCCCTTCGGCCTCGATCAGGACGACATCATCCTGATGCCGTCCACGAGCTTTCGCGCGCGCGTGCTGCACACGCCACCGGGCTTCGCGGGGGCATTGATGGCTTCGGCCACCTCGGCCGACACGACCGATCGCGCCGTACGCCAGGTCGACGCGATCCTGCGGCAGCGGCATCACATCGCAGCCGGTCACGACGGCGACTTTGCGATCAGCACGCAGAAGCAATTCGCCGATCTGGGTGACAAGATCTACGGCATCCTGACGGACCTGCTCGTCTTCGTGGCCGCCATCAGCCTCATCGTCGGCGGGATCGGCGTCATGAACATCATGCTCGTCAGCGTGACCGAGCGGACACGCGAGGTGGGAATCCGCATGGCCATCGGGGCCCGCGAGCAGGACATCCGTACCCAGTTCCTGGTCGAGGCGGTCGCGCTCTCGGTCCTCGGCGGCGTCGCGGGGGTGGCTCTCGGGAGCGTGACCATCATCGTGCTCAAGTCGCTGCTCGAGTGGCACATGTCGCTCAGCCCTCTGGCGATCGGCATCAGCATCGCCGTCAGCGGCGCGATCGGCGTGGCCTTCGGCTTCATCCCTGCGCGCCGCGCCGCGAGCCTCGATCCCATCGAGGCCTTGCGGCACGAGTGAAAGACGGGGCACGGACCCGCACCGCGGATGGGCGGATCCCTTCGCATGACGGGGACGCCCGACGTGACGAGAGATGCCCCCGTCTCGCATGAGGCCGCGTCCTTCCACTCAAGAGGTGCCCCCGTCTCGCAGAAGGCCGCGTCCTTCCACTCAAGAGGTGCCCCCGTCTCGCAGAGGGCCGCGTCCCTCCACCCAAGAGATGCCCCCGTTTCGCAGAGGGCCGCGTCCTTCCACTCAAGAGGTGCCCCCGTTTCGCAGAGGGCCGCGTCCCTCCACTCAAGAGGTGCCCCCGTTTCGCAGAGGGCCGCGTCCCTCCACTCAAGAGATGCCCCCGCCTCGCAGAGGGCCGCGTCCTTCCACTCAAGAGGTGCCCCCGTCTCGCAGAGGGCGGCGTCTTTCGAATGAGAAGATGTACGGCGTGCGAGGCACCCGTTCAATCGTTTCACTTCGACGGCTGCCACGAGCTGCTCGTCGCTGAGATCCTCGTCGAAAGGGGCGATCCCGTCAGCTATCAACGTCGCTCGAGCGCACCTTCGTCGGCGACCCGCTTCGGGAGGTGACCCGGACTCGCGCCGCTCCCGTCCGCGACGCGCGCGCTGTCGCGCTGACGAGGGCACTTGCTTCGGTCCGTGCGGCCTGCGATGCCGGGGCCATGAAGCCTGCGTTCCTGATTCGGGTCTTCGCCGCGGCATCGGTTGGCGTTTTGTCTGCCGTGTTCGTCGCCCACGACCGCGAGAAATGGCGAGCGCTCGGGCGAGAGGCCTTTCTGGCGGAGCAGGCGCACAGGTTCGACGTCCGCATCGCTTCGCAGTCCTCGAGGTCCGCAATCATGGCGGCCGTCGGCGGGGTCTTGGTGATCGCCGTTTACGAAGGGGTCGTCGCGGCCATCACCAAGCTGGCGTCGCTCACGCGTCCGCAGTAAGCGCCGACCTCCTCTGGGCCCTTCGGTCCGAGATGAGGCGCCACGGCGACGCCCATTGCTGCCACTCCGAAGGTGCGCCCGTCTCGAAGACGGGCGTGTCCTTCCCGCTAAATCACTTAGCGCAATTTTCGATCACGAACAGAAGCGAGAGAGAGCACTCTAGTCCTTCCAGAATCTCGAGCGCGTAGGCGCCCTTGCCCATGCCCACGGAGACGACGACGGTCGCGCTGTCGGCTTCCTTGAAGCAGACGGCGCCGTCTTCGAGGATGACCGGGCTCGGATCGTCCGTCGAGTCTTCGCCGGCCACCGCGCCCGTCGAGTCTTTGAGGGCGAGATCGAGGTCTTTGATCCCTTCCGAAGCCTGCGCGTACACGCGATAGCAGTGGTCGGCCTCGGCCTTGAGGGGGAAGCTCTGCGGGGAATCCTGATCGCTTTGCTTGCCCGTCAGCGGCTTGCCGACGATCTTCATCTTCGTGACCTTCGCGCAGCCGCTGGCCATGGCCGCCACGTCCTTGGACACGTCCTTCTTCTTGGCCTCGTAGCTCTGATGGCACGTGGCCCACGTGGGGTCGTTCTTGGCCGTGACCTTCGTGGAGCCGGGGTTGGGTGGCGGCGCGGGAGGGGCGGCTGCGGTCTCGCTTGGAGCGGCGGAGGCCGACGCGGCCGGCGCCGGCTCGGCTGACTGGACTGCGCTCGCCACCGGGGAGGCCGAGGGGGCGGGCGGAGTTGCGGGCGGAGGCGCTTCCCCGCCGCCGCAGGCGCCCAGCCCTACGCCGAGCGGCAGGCAAGCGGCCCCTGCGAGGAAGAGGACGGGCAGGGCGCGGCTGTTTCGGTAGTTCAGCATGTGAGGAATGGCTAAAGCGCAGTTGGGGGCCCCATTGCAAGAGGAAAGGCGTGCTAAATGGGCCAGGCTCCCCCATGCCCCGTCTCATCGCCGTGGACCCCCGCCACCCGGACGCGGGCGCCATGGCCGAAGCTGCACGCGTCCTTCGAGGCGGGGGACTAGTGGCGTTCCCGACCGAGACCGTCTACGGGCTGGGCGCTCTCGCGCTCGACGAGCGGGCTCTGGGCCGCGTGTACGAAGCGAAGGGCCGACCGGCCAACCACCCGCTCATCGCGCACGTGGGCGGCGAAGCGCAGGCCCGGGCGCTCGCCCGCTCGTGGCCAGACGCCGCGGCGCGCCTCGCGCGGGCTTTCTGGCCCGGCCCCCTGACGCTCGTCGTCGACAGGGGCGCTCATGTTCCGGCGGCCCTTGCGGGCGGCGCGTCGTCGATCGCGTTGCGCGTCCCTTCCCATCCCGTCGCTCGCGCGCTCCTCGGGGCGCTCGGCGAACCTGTCGCGGCTCCGAGCGCGAACCGCTACCAGTGCATATCTCCGACGACGGCGGCGCACGTGGTCAAACAACTGGGCGATCGCGTCGACCTCGTGCTCGACGGCGGACCGTGCGACGCGGGCATCGAGTCGACCGTCGTCGACGCCCGCGTCCATCCGCTTCTCTTGCTGCGTCCCGGTGCGCTGGGGTTCGAGGCGCTGAGGGCGATGGCGCCGGACCTTGAAGCGTGCCCGCAAGGGCTCGCACCGGGCGAGACTCGGGACTCCCCGGGCATGGACTCACGTCACTACGCTCCGCGAGCGCCTCTACGGATCGCACCGACGCGGGGGGCGGCCGTCTCGATGGCGCGCTGCATCGCCGAGGGCGAGGGCAAGCCGGCCGGCCTCGTCCTGCGCGAACCGTCGGCGCAAGAGGGTACGCGCGGTCTCGTCCTCCGGGTGCTGCCTGGTCACGCCTCGGACTATGCGCGACTCCTCTACGCAGCGCTCCACGACCTCGACGACGCCGGAGTGTGCGCCATCGTCGTGCAGGCGGTGCCCGACGAGCCGGCGTGGTGGGCGGTGGCCGATCGGCTCGCGCGCGCGTCGACGAGGACCGAGTAGCGGCAGCGCCATCGCCCGCTCACGGCTGAACGGTCACGGCGGCGCTTCCCCAGCCGATGCCGCCGCGCGCGTCGCGCAAGACGACCCAGAGATGCACTGGACCTGCCGTGCTCGGCGCGGTCCATCCGTCGATCGCGTTCGTGGCCGGGTCGGTCTCGTCGCGGCCGACGCTGTCGTCGTCGAAGGTCCCGCCCGTTGCGTAGAAGGACGCGGCCATCGACTCGCGGCGCGTCGTGACCTGCCTCGAGGTCGGGTCGATATAGAGGTAGGTCTCCGCGCCGCCGCACCCTTTCGGTGCGGTGCAATCCTTCGGGCACGAGGTGGCGGTCTCGCCCGCGGAGCAAACGCCGTCCCCGCATACGGGTGTCGTCGGGCACGCGGGCCAGTCGACCTGGAGCGAGACGTGCTGGCCGGGCGAGACGACGGCGGGCGTGCCCGGAGCGCTCGGATCGATCCGGGTCAGGCCACCGTCGGGCCCTGCGAAAGAGAGCGCAGACACGGCAGGGTTCGCGTTGAGCTGATAGCCATCGAAAAACTGCACGAAGACGGCCTGGCTCACGCCGACCGGCTGGCACGCGATGCGCTCCGACGCGGAGGACCACTGCCCAGCGCCGAGGTCGAGGCGAACCGGCAAGTAAAACCCGCCCGTCGTATCCGGGGCCGTAGGTCTGGCGGCGGGCTGACCGGGCGAGGGCGGCGGGCTCTCGGGCCCAAAGAGCTCGCAGGCATCTTGCGGGACGGTCCCGTTCACCGCAGCACCGGAGCCGAGCGGCAAAAGACCGCTCGACGCGGGCTCGAAGCAGGCCGGATTGATGGGACCGGACTGGTCGAGCGGGTTTTGCAGGGTGCAGATCGCCCACTCTACCGACGACGGCGTCTCAGGTCCGTCGGGACCCACGTAGAGAGCCGTCATCGAGAACGTTCCACCCGTGGCCACCTCGGGCGGCTCCGCCTGCACGGCCAGCAAGCGTGGGGCCGCGACTTGGGTCGTCCGATCGCTGAGGCCCGGGACGCATGCCGCGACTCCGCACGCCAGGGCAACGGCCCTCCCGCCTCGCGTCACCACGAGAGCCTCGCTCCGAGGACGGGAAGGATGGGCAATCCAGTGATGTAGCTTCGCTGCGAGTAGTCGGGCGAGTACACGATCTCCTCGGGGTTACTGCGGCCGGTGACGTTTTGCAGGTCCAGGTAGGCCTCGAGAGAGCTCCGCCCGATCGCGAATCGCTTCGAGACGCGAACGTCCGCCTGCCAGAATGGGGGAATGCGGATCGAGTTGAGCGGACCGAAGAGCGGTTCGTACGTGCCCGTCTGGACGTCGAAGTACGACCCGACCACGGGCGTTCTCGGATATCCGGTCGCGTAGCGGAATCGTCCGCCGACCTCGAATCCGGCCCCGAGGTCAACCGAAGCCACCGCCCCGAGCACGTGGGTCTGGTCGAAGTCGTAGGGGTAATACGGTGCCCCTTCCGAGGTCGCCCTCTCGCTCTTCGAGAGCGTGTACGTGACCCACCCGAAGAAGCGCTTGCCGATCTGCTCTCTCAAGAGAAACTGGATGCCGCGGGACCGTCCGATGCCGCTCGCGAGGAGCGCCTCCGCGATCCGCGGCGATTGCACCGGGCTACGGACGGCGATGTCCTCGGACGTCACGCGGAAGGCCGTCGCCTCGAAATAGAGGAGTTCGGGCGTTCCGACGGCCACGCCGCCGAGCAGGTGTTCGGCGGACTCCGGCGGCAGGGTGGGGTTGCCGAAGACCGACGAGAGGTCCGCCGGCGCGGGGGGCTCGTGATAGAGACCCCACCCGACCTTCCACGTCAGCGCGGGCACCGGGTTCCAGCGCACGGACAGGCGCGGCTCGATCTCCGTGAACTCCTGAAACAGCCCGGTGGGCGGCACGTTGGGGAGCGCCGGGGAGGTGCGGTTCACTGACAGCAGCGACGGTTCGAACCGCAGCCCGGGGACGATGTGCACCGTGCCGTCGGCGAGCGCGATGTCGGCCGTCCCGAACGGGGCCATGCTCGCGGCGATCGCGGTCGCGTCGTCGGAGTCGATCTCGTTGGTGGGAGCCTGCCCGAAGACGGCTTCGTCGCCGGTGCGGGGCGGCGTCGAGTTCGACCCGGTGCGGGTGAAGTGACTTCGTGTCAGCTGTCCGTCGGCCCCCGCCGTCAGGGTGATCCAGCTCGAGAGCCGCTTTTGCCACGTCGCACGCAGACTCGCCACGGTCGCGTCGACATCGAGATTCGTGGGGACCGGGCCGAAGCGATCGACGAGTGCGTCGGAGTTCTTCCCGAACGACGGGACGACGTTGACCTCGGCTCCGTCCTGCGTCCGCTTCTTCCATCGGAGCCAGACCCGCTGGAACGACGTGTCGTGCGACTGCTGCTGGAAGTCTGCGGGGTTCGTGCTCGGAACGGTGTCGTCGACGGCGTCGGCCGACAGGAGGCCGCCGAGCTCGAGCGACTCGCCGGGGGCAAGGTCCCAGACGATGCGCGCCTGCGCGTCGTAGTAGCGCGGGATCGGGATGTACTGGCCGATGTTGCTCGACGTGAACACCGGGAGCAGCTGATCGAGGTAGCTCTTTCGCCCCGCGATCTCCACGCCGACGTGGTCGGAGAGGCGGTCGCGGACGTCGACCGACGAGTCGATGAGGTCCGACGACGCGCTCCCGTGAAACCCGTCCTGGTCGAGCGCCTTGAGGTGGACGTCGACCAGTCCGCCGATCCCCCGGCCGTACTCCGCGCCCCAGCCGCCCGGCAGGAGCTCCACGGAGTCCACCATGTCGGAGTGGACGACCGAGCGAAAGCCTCCCTGGTGGTAGAGAGCCGGCAGCGGAACGCCGTCGAGGTAGACGCGCGTGTCCTCTGGCGCCGCTCCCCAGACCACGATGTTCGCCGACCCGAGCGCGGCCCTCGCGACGCCGGGCATGTTCTCGACGACCTTGAGCACGTCCCCCTGCGTACCGGGGACGCGCCGTCCCTCGTCGGCGGAGACGACGGTCGAGACGACCTGCTTCTCTACGGGCGGCGGCGTGACGACCACCTCGAGATCGTCCTCGTCCCCTGCGGGCTTGGTCGGGTCCTGCGGCTCGACGTCGTACGTCACGGAGAGCTGCTTGCCCGCCTCGAGCGTCTCGGTCGTCTGAAGCTCCGTCAGGCGCTTGCCCCCGAGCACGATCACGTGGTCACCCGAAGCCACCGCGTCGAACCGGAAGCGACCGTCGGCGTCCGTGATCGCGCTGGCGCCACCTTCGATGGTGACGCGCACGTCGGCGAGAGGCTGCTTCGTGCGCCGGTCGCGTACCTGCCCCGTGAAGACGGCGGTCGTCGGCGCCTCCACGCGGAGAACGAAATCGTAGCGGTAGAGGATCCGGATGGCGGCCGCCTTGCCGTCGATCTCCGCCGGCTCGAAGACGAACTGTCGGGCGGCAAGCTCCGCGGCTTCGTCGAACGCCGGGCCCGCGGATTGCGCGACGGCGACCTGATCGACCGCGCCGGTGGGTCCGATTGCGATCTGGAGTACGACCGACGCCGCGCGTCCGGCGGCCTTCTCGCCCTCGGGGTACGGCGCCTCGACGAAGTGCACCAGGCGAGGCGGCTTCGTGAGCTTGTGCGCGCCGGTGGCGGGCGCGGTCTGCGCGGACGCGCGCACTGGCGCCACGAGCGCGCCGACGACGAACACGGCGGAGGCGAGGAGGCGGCTCAAGGGTCAGGGATTGAAGTTGAAGCCGATCTTGAAGGTCGCCGGCGTCGGCTTGCCGCAGCGGACCGCCGCCTCGAACGTCATCGCGCGGGCGGCCGCGAGCGCTGCCTCGTCGAGGCCGTATCCCAGCCCCTGGAGCAGGCGCGCCGAGACGACGCGCCCGGTCTCGTCGACCGTGATCTCGACGCGAACCTTCCCGGAGATGCCCGCCGCGCGCGCCGCGTCCGTATACGCGGGGCTCGGCCGCGACAGGAGCCGGGGCTTGGCCGGCCCGTCGGCGCAGTCATCGGAGCGGGCGGCGACCGCACGCGAGAGCACCTTGGCCTTGGTGGGCGTCGCCGCCGCGGGCCCCGATCCGCCTCCCGTGGGGACGGCGAGCCCAGGCCCGCCCCCCGAGAGCGACAGCCCGAAGTCCGGCAGGGCGTCGACGGGCGACGAAGCCTGCGCGTTGGCCGCTGCCACGGCCTTCCGCGCCGCCGCCGACTTGGCGCGCGAGGGCCGGGGCGCGGCCTTCGTCGGCTCCGGCGGATCGGGCGGCGGGTCGACGTGCGCCGGCGTCGTGGCCTTCTTCGTCTCCGCGATCGATATGGCGATCACCTCGTGATCGTGCCGCTGCGGCATCGAGGCGAGCCCCAACCCGAGGGCGAAGTGGGCCCCCAAGCTGACTGCAAATACCTGCGCCCGGCCGAGTTGCATGGGCCTCGATCACTTCGATCGGTCGACGTTGATCGCGAACTTGGCGATCCCTTCGACCTTGGCGAGATCGATGACGTGCACGACGCTCCCGTGGAAGGCGTGCTCGTCCGCGGTGACGATCAGGTTCACGTCCGGGTGGTCCGCAGCGGCGACATGCAGGCGGGCGATGAGCTCGCGCTCGTCGACCGGCGTCCCGTCGAAGAGAAACGCTCCCTCGCGCGTGATGGTGACCGCTGCCGGCGAGCTCGCCGCTTCGTCCGACGTCGCGGTCTTCGGCAACTCGACCTTGAGGCTCTGCGACACGATGTACGTCGCAGACACCATCATGATGACGAGGAGCACGAGGACGACGTCGACCATCGGCGTCACGTTGATGCCGACGATCGGCCCGGGGGTCCCGTTCGAAGAGGCACCAGCCATGGCTTCAGCCCCCCTCGGCGGCAGGCACGATCTCGATGCCCGCGGGCTCGAGGATCCGGTCGATCCCCACGCGCGGCAGCGCCTCGCCTGCGTGCTCGCGCGTCTCGACGAACGCTCCCACGAGCTTGCCGAGCACCTGGACGCCGGTCTCCACCTCGGCGACCTTCTTCTGCACGAGGTTGTACGCGACGACCGCCGGGAGGGCGACGAAGAGGCCCACGCCGGTCGCCACCAGCGCCTCGGCGATGCCGGTCATCACGTTCCCCATGGCGCCATGGTTCTGGCCCACGTCCCCGAGCTGGTGGAAGGCGTCGATGACGCCGATGACGGTCCCGAGCAAGCCGATGAATGGCGCGTTGTTGCCGAGCGTGCCCAGCAAATACGTGGACCGGAGCAGCTGGCTGCGCGCCCTGGCGACCGACGCATCGATTGCGTCCGCGAACGCGCGCGGGCCGCCGTGGACCCAGCGCAGCGCGCCGAGGACGATCCCCGCCTCGAGCGATCGGCTCTCGCGCAGGATCTGGCGCGCGCGGTCGAAGTCCTCGACCTCGAGCGCCTCGGAGAAGCGGTTCGCGAGCGCGTCTATGTCTTCGCTGCGACGCGCGAAGTACATCCATCGCTCCAGCGCCGACGCGAGCGAAACGACCGACAGCAGCAGCAGGAGATAGAGGACCCAGGTGCTACCGAGCAGCGCGATCCCCGAGAGACGTTCGACGAGCATGGCTTCGCTCCTTTTCCCGACTCACCGTATTTCGAAGTTTCCGACGAACAGGCCGTGGTCGGCCCCACCGTTGGCCTGGCTGGCCGTGAGGACGCCGTGCGCCAGCGCTGGCTGCTGGACGAGCCGCTGAGTGCCGTCCGGTTGCGCCTCGGCAAGCCAGAGAGAGACGTTGAAGCTGGCGGCCGGCTGGCCGCAGGCGCCGACCAGATCGACCCAGACCTGATAGGTCCCGCGCGGGGGGGTCGATTGCCAGGCGACGTCGTCGCGGTCGATGTTGTCGATGACGCAGTTTTCGTTCGAGTGATGGTCGAGCACGCCGGCGGAAGCGCCTCCCGTCGTGAAGTTCTTGCCGCCCACGGTCGCCCCCGATGGGGTCTGCACGATGAGATCGAGGTCGACCGGAGCGTCCCAGTCGAGCGACAGGACCGCGCCGGGGGGGGCACGACCGTGAGCGCACGCGTTGAGGTTGTCGGGCACGGGAGTGTCGATGCACACGCTGAGGGCGCTCTGCGTCCCGCTGGCGCCACTCGCATCGATGGCCGAAAAGACGAGGCTCTCGGGGCCCGGGGCCAGGTCGCGCGCGACGTCCAGCACGAGTTGCCACGATAGGAGCCCGAGGTCGGACGGATCGGGAGCGCCGACGGGCACCACCCAGTACCCGGTTCCGAGCCCGGCGAAGCGCAGTCCCACGGTTTGCGTCGTAGGGGTCGCGTGCCCCGTGACCGTGATGCCCTCCGTCCCCGGCCGCACGACGATGCCGGGAAAGCTCACGTCCGTCACCTGCGGGTCGATGCCCGCCCCCGCGTCGACCGCGTTGCCCCCATCGGCCGAAGACGGCGCGGCGATCCCTGGGAGCGCTCCCGCAATGAACTGGCCCGACTCGACGCGCACCGGCTCTGTCAGGTTGGCGCTGCCCGACACCTGCTGGCTCGTGCACGCGACCGTGCCGAGTGCGGCAAGCGATGCGGCCATGGCGACGCGCGGCGCGTGCATCACATCTCCACCTGGAGGCGAAGCGCCCACTGGTCATTGCGCAGATCGGTCGGTACGCCGCGCGCGTCGAGGCCCTCGTGGTCGACGATCCGGTCGTACTCGAACACCAGACGCCCGCGGTTGGGGAGTACGAGGCCGACGAGCGGCGAAAAGGTCGTGATCGTCTGGTCGACCGGCAAGACGTTCCCGGCGACGGTCCGCGTCGAGTCTGCGTTCGGGTCGTAGGCGTCGACGCGGAATCCGAGCAGGCCGTACCGGGAAATCTCCTGTACGTAGGCGACGTACCATCCGACCTCGCGAAGGTTGACGCCGGTCGTCGTGGGGTCCGGCAGAAAGAGGCCACGGTCGTTGTTGCTCCCCACGTAGGCCTCCCCGTAGAGGAGCCCTCGCCCGATGGGCGTCATCAGCCGCATCTGAGCGTCGAAGCCCAGCAGCCACCGGCTGAAGGTCTTCGACGGCTGCGCCGCCTGTCCGAGGACGGCGGTGGTTTCCCCTGCGTCGATCGTTCCGTTGTTGTTGACGTCGCGCCACTGCAGCGAGTCCTGTGTGGCCGTGGCCCCGGGGTGAAACCCGGTGCCTCGATCGAAGGAGACGCCGCCGGAGACTCCGAGATCGCGGGTGGGCGCCGTCTCGGCCCCGAACCGGGCCAGAAGGTCCTTCTCGGACGTCGGGTCGAAGCCCGCCGCCGTCGGATCGCTGTCCGCGACGGGCGTGCCGTTCATCGCCGCGACGGCGTACCGGAAGAAACCGACGGCGCCGGTGACCTGCGCCCCGAAGTCCGTGTCGCCGGGAAAGAAGGCGCGCGACGCGGTCGTTCGCTCGAGAAAGAGGCGCGTGCGATTCGGCTCGTACAGCTCGTAGCCAAACGGGATGTCCGTGAGCCCTACGCCGAAGGCGAGCCGCGGAGGCGCCAGCGGGTCCGGAGCGCGCCAGAGCAGAGACGCTTGCGCACGCCGCAGCCCGAAGGCGAACCCGTCTTCGTTGTTGCCGTCGAACTCGAGGGTCGCGAAGGCCCAGTCCCAGCCCCGGTCGAAGCGCAGCCGCGCGCGTCGAACGAGGAACCGGTCTTGATTCAGCGGAGCCCCGTTCGCATCGAGCTGGTTCTCGGAGACCTGGCTCTGCTGATACTGGCCCTGAACGTAACCGCTGATGAGAAACCCTCGCGCCCACGAGCGTGACCACGGGCTCGCGTCGAACGACGTCGTGGGCAGACTCGGCGGATCGTCGCGCACGACGGGGTGCGCCGGCTCCAGCGACGACCGGGTCTCGAGCGCGTCGAGGCGCGCACGGAGCGCTGCGATCTCCTGCTGCTGCGCGGCCGTCTTGTCGGAAGTCTCTGCAGGCAACGCCGGAGGCGCGACCGGAGCTCCCACGGCGGCCGCCGACTCCGTCACGGGCGCCGCAGGGGGAGCGGACGGTGGGGGCGAGGCCGGCGGAGTCGGCGCCACTGAAGCCGCGGCCGCAGGGGCCGGGGCGCCAGACGCCGCAGCCGGCACTTCCATGTCGTCATCCGGCGCCGGATGGGGGGCGTCGGGCGGATCCGCAGAGGCGGCCGCTGAGTACACCGTCGTCGCGGCGAGCACGAGAGTCGCCGCGACCAGAACGCGCTGCAACATGACTGGCGACTACGTCTAGTTCGACCAGACGAGCGGGCCGCCGTCGTACCCGGGAATGTTGCCGGCGTTGCTGTACGGGCTGCAGTGCACGCCCGCCGCGTTGCACTGATTCAAGAACTCGTTCGACGTCGGCGTCTGCGACGGGCAGATCCAGCACCCTGCGTCGGTCTGCTGGGAGGCGCACGAGGGCGCCTGGGCTTCGCTGGACGCGTCGGCCGCTCCGGCGTCGCCGGTGGGGGGCACCGAGCCATCCGGCGTGGTCACGACGCTGCCGTCGGGTCCGATCGTGCTCGTCGTCGAGTCGTCTCCGCTGTCGGCGACCGTGTAGACGATGGGGGTGTTCGGCGTGGGATTCGAGTTGTTGCTCGAGCACGCGGCGACGAGCGCCGCGGGGACTCCGAGAGCTACCGTCACGGCCGCTGCGAGGCGGAATTTGCTTGTCGGGGCCATGTCAGTTCACCTCGCAGTAGCCGACCGGTGCGCCCGCGTCCGCGTTGAGGGGCGGTCCGATGTTCCGGCAGTGGTTCGTCGAGCAGTCGCTGTCCTGCGTGCATGTCTTGCAGGTCGACGGCTTGTTGGCGTTGCCCTCTGCAAAGTCGAACTTGCAGCTGCAAGGGGCGGCCGGCGCGTAGGAGTAGGGCTCCGCGAGATCCCCGTCGCGCCACACCTGCATCGCGCACTTCGGCACGGCGAAGGCGTTCGTGTCGGCCGCGAAGACGTCCAGGCCGGCGAGGGGCGCCGTCGTCTCCGACCACGCGCCGATGAGGGCCGCGGCGTCCGCGTTCGTGATGGCGTTGTTCGCGCCGACCGCCGTGAAGAGGTGGACGGGCGACCAGAGCCAATACTGACCGTCGCGCACGTTCACCTTGTCGAACGTGTTGAAGTTCGAGTCGGGCCAGTATCCGCAGGTCTGCCCGGTGTGCTGGTAAGCCAGCTCCTTGATCGTGGCGCCGCCCGGGGCCGAGCGGTTCTGGTCCGGGCCTTCTCCGGAAGCGATACCGATGGCCGTCTGATCGGGACCGGCCATGCCGTTGAAGGCGGCCACTGCGTTCACGAGCGCCGTTCCGCTGGCCTCCTTGCGCGCTCCGGTTCCCTGAAGGACGCTCACCGGAATTCCTGTCTCGAGGCCCAGGAAGAGCGTCGCGAACGAGGTCGAGCTGCGCGTGAAGATGTTCGCCGGGGTGCTCCAGGGCGATACCGTCTCGTTCGCGGCAGCGGCGTCGTAGCCGTAGACGAAGAACGCGGCCTCCGTGCTGATCGATTGCGCGTTCGAGGAGTACGGGACGATGAAGTCGATCGGCTGCACCGGCCCGAGGAACACCCCCAGCCCGGAGACGAGGCCTCCGTCCGGGTTCAGCCCCGTGCCGGTGCAGAGATCCTGCGAGTTGCCCATCACGGCCAGAACGGGCGCGGTCCCGACGTCCGTGCAGCTCTCCTGCACCCCGGCGGCCGTCCAGTAGAGAAACGATGTCTCCGCGGTCTGGTTCACCAGATCCCCGTAGGCGGTGCACGCAGTCTCGGAGTTGTAGAGGAGAGTGATCGGCGGGCTGAGGTTGGCGTATTCGGTCGCGATCGTCTGCATCAGGGTCACCTGGGAGGTGCCCCCCGCGGTGTAGATGACGTGAGGCAGGGTCGAGCAGTCGGGGACGGGGGCGCCAAGAGCTTCCGACGCGCACGCCAGGAGCGCGACCGCGCCCAGGCCTCCGGTCAGCGCCACCCTCGCTCGCCGCCTTGGATTGCGGAACATGAAGAACAACCTCTCCCAGGGGCTTCGGAGCCCGGAACGTCCGGGTCGATGACGAGTAACTGTCTAATATAACGGACCTGCCCAGTCAAACAGGAATCGGGTTCACCCGGGACGCGCGAATTATTTGCGAAAATAGCGCGCTTTCGTCGAGTTCATAATAACGGAACCATGTCCTGTTAATCGGTTGCTCCCCCTTCGGCGCGTGAGCAAAGCCGCCGGCGCACCGGACATGGCGTAGCCCCCGGCGCGGCTTCGGAGGTTCCCCGTCGACCCTGAAGCGCGCGGTGCGCTCGGCCAAACCCGCGCGTCGCGTCGTCGCCTGCGCCTCCTGGCGCCGACGGTCCTTCAGGCGTAAAGGTTGGAAGCGTACCTCATGAAGAAGCTCATCGACCCGCCTCACTTCCCGAAGCCGCGCGGTTACACCAACGGCGTACTGTGCGCACCCGGGCGCACGCTCCATGTGGCGGGCCAGGTGGCTTTCGACAAGGACGCGCGCATCGTCAGCCCCGACTTCGCGACCCAGTTTCTCGCGTCGCTCGACAACGTGATCGACGTCGTGCGCGCGGCGGGCGGCGGGACGGAGCACATCGTCAAGCTCTTGGCGTTCGTGACCGATCTCGACAAGTACCGCGCCGCGCAGCGACCCATCGGAGAGGGGTGGCGCGCCCGCATGGGCTCGTACTACCCCGCGATGAGCCTCGTCAAAGTCGCCGGGCTGCTCGAGCCGGGCGCGCTCGTCGAAATCGAGGGCGTCGCGGTCCTTCCGATCGAGGACACGCACTGAGGGGGCGTCCCGATGGCCAACGCGCGAGGCCGGCCGTCGTGTGAGGAGCTGCTCGCCCTGGCCGCGAGAACCCGCCTATCGCCAAGCTAGTCGCCGTCCAGGGAGGCGTCGATCGGGGTCGCGTCGGGTCCCGAATCCCCCGAGTTCGAGCTGGTCGCATCGACCGCCGCTCCATCCGCGGCGTCGGCGGCCGCGTCCTTCTCGCTCGCGTCCTTCTCGCCCGCGTCGAGGGCTTCGCCATCCGCGGCGTCATGGGCGCTGGCGGCGTCTTTCGCGGTCGCGTCCTTCGACGCGCCCGAAGTGCTGGCATCCGGCGGAGGCAGCGGGTTGACGGTGTCGTCGCCCGCGCAGCCCGCTAGGAGCAGTGCGCCGAGGACGAGGACGATTGGGGTGGGGGTCTTTTTCATCGCGGTCCTCGAGGCGATCTTGGCGGGCAGCTGCCCGGAAAGGGTCGCAGGCTCACCAGCAAACTGGGTTCATTCAGACGAATTGGGGCGCGGGCTCCATCGGGCGGCCCGACCGTCGATCTCGTCTAACATGACGGACGAGCGTCTTGACTTCTAAATCGTCATGCGTGAGTCTCCGCGACCCCAACGGCCTAGCAGGGTTCTCATGACTCCGTCCTCCGCTCGTTCTCTCGGCTCGCTTTTCGTGGCGACGCTCGCAATGTCGTCGGTCGCCTACGGGCAGACCGACACGGGTCCGACGGCGCCGAGCGTGCCGGTCAGTCCGCCGGAGCCCGCCGGCCCATCCCAGCCGACCGGCCCTTCGCAGGCGGTCAGCCCGCCGCAGCCCGTCAGCCCGCCGCAGCCCTTCGGCCCGCTGAACATGCCTTCGCCGGGCGCCGCGCCCCCGCCGCCTCCGATACAGGCGCCCGGGTATTCGGCGACTCCGTCGTGGCCATCTCCTGCGCCCGGCAATCCGCTCGCCGCGTACCCGCTCGCCTCGTACCACGGCGGGGCCTTCTACATTCGCAGCCCGGACGACTTCTTCCGGCTGTACATCATGGGCCGCGTGCACTCCGACTGGATCGATCAGTTCGGTCCAGGCACGTCGAACGTCCCCCCTGGAAGCAACATCAACGACGGGTTCTTCATCCGCCGCGCTCGACTCGAGCTCGCAGGCGAATTTTACCAGACCTGGCAATGGCAGGTGGGTGCGGAGTTCTCGTCGTCGACGTCGATCGACAACGCCGCGGCGACGCAGACCACGCCGACGTGCACGCCCAATCCGACGACCGGCGCGCTCCCGTGTGCGAACGTCGAGAATCCGGTCGAAAACCCGACCGTCAAGCCGATCCCAACCGACGTCTTCGTCAACTTCGGTCCGCTGCCCTGGGCCAACCTCCAGGTCGGTCAGTTCTATCTGCCCTTCACGCTCGAGAACCGGATCAGCGACAACACGACTCCGTTTCTCGAGCGATCGCTTGCCGTGCGCAACATCGGTGCGCCCCTCCAGCGAGACATCGGGGCGATGTTCTGGGGCGAGTCGCCGGACCACCTCCTCTATTACGCCGTGGCGCTGCTCAACGGAGACGGTCCCAACCGGCTCAACGTCGATACGCGGTACGAAGTCTCGGGGCGCGCGGTCTTGCGCCCGTTCGCGGCGTCGACGACGTCGCCGACGAAGTGGGCGCAGATCGGCTTCTCCGCGCGCCAGAGCTCCGCGGATCCCACGAGGGTCGGCTACGACCTGCCCAGCCTCTCGACGCAGGACGGGTTCGTCTTCTGGAAGCCGACCTACCGGGATTCGTATAACCGGCTGATCCACATCATCCCGAGCACCGGGCAATGGGCGCTCGCCGGGGACGTGTACCTACCGATCGAGAGCTTCGACTTCACCGGCGAGTTCATCTACGCGGTCGACAATACGCGTGAGGCCGTCGACGGCTACCAGCTCTCGAACCACACGGAGCGACTCGGCGACCTCAAAGGCTACGGCTGGTACGCGCAGGTCGGCTACTGGCTCGTCGGAGACCACGACATCATCGGGTACCCGAGCTACGGCCGGCCCGTGCACATCGATCTCACGGCGCCGCAGAGGCAGCACACCCAGGGGCTCCAGGCGCTCGCAAAGTTCGAGCAGCTACGACTCACGTACGACGGCAACTCCCGCGGCGGAGGCCTCGACTCGAAGACGCCGAACGGCGAGATCAACGTCGACACGCTGGAATTCGGCCTCAACTACTGGGCCACGAAGCACCTGCGAATCGGAGTCAACTACGACTTCAACGTGTTCCCCGACAGCGAGCCCGTGAGTCCGACCACCGTCGGCGGCCCGCAGCAGGGGCCGCAGCAGCGGGCGCTGGCGCCGGCTCAGCTCCTCGCGAAGGGAGCGGACGACGGCGCGCGCAACTCCGGCCATACGCTGAGCGAGTTCTCTGCGCGGGTCGGCGTCCAGTTCTGAGAGGCCTTTGAAGTCCGGCCCGAGCTGCTAAAGGACTGGGCCAGGCCGATGTCCCCGCAGCCCCCGATCTTCACCTTCAATCAATCCCGCGACGAGATCGTCGACCAGGTCGTCGCTCGCGCGTGCGAAGCGGTGCCCGATCCGCGACTCGCGCTCAGCGAGGCCGCGTTCCTCGAGGTCAAGCGGCAACAATCGAGCGGCGTCGACGATGTCGTCCCCCTCGGGGAGTGGCGCTCGCTGGCTCGGTCGCTCGCGCGCATGAGCGACACCGACTGCATCTGGCGCCTGCGCGAGATCGTCGCCCGCTACGCGCGCGACGTCGCCGGCAACTTCGACCCCCGCGTGTACAAGTTCGCCTCCCGAACCATCGCCCCCCTCATCGGGATGCTGATGTCGCCGATGCAGACGGTGCGGCACCTCGGGGGCGCGTTCGATCTTCGGGCGCTCGACGGGCGCGTCGTGGTCAACGGTCCGATCGGCACGATCCGGTCGCTCACCCAGAAAGGGACGGTCATCTACGTCCCGACGCACCTCTCGAACCTGGACTCCGTGGTCTTCGGGTTCGCGCTCGAGCGGGTCGGCTTGCCGCCGGCGACCTACGGCGCGGGAAAGAACCTGTTCACGAACCCCGCTCTTTCGTTCTTCATGCACAACCTCGGCGCCTACCGGATCGACCGTCGCCTGAAGCACGGTCTCTACAAGGAGGTGCTCAAGGCCTACTCGTGCGTCATCCTCGAGCGGGGATACCACTCGCTCTTCTTCCCGGGCGGCACCCGCTCGCGATCGGGCGCCGTCGAGCGCAGGCTCAAGCTCGGACTCGCGGGGACCGGCGTCGAAGCCATGGCGCGAACGGCGGCGCGAGGGCAGATGCGCAAGGTCTTCTTCGTTCCCGCGACCATCAACTACCTTCTGACGCTCGAGGCCGAGACGCTCATCGGCGACTTCCTCCAGGAGGAGGGAAAGCACCGCTACATCATCGAGGACGACGAGTCGGCGCGCCCCGGGCGCATCGCGGCCTTCATGCGGAAGCTGCTCGGGCTCGATGCGGGCTGCGTCGTGCGGTTCGGTCAGCCGCTCGACTGCTTCGGCAACCGGGTCGACGACGACGGCATCTCCTACGACGCCCGCGGCCATGCGGTCAGCCCGCTGTCGTACCTCACCGACGGCGAGGGCCGCGTCTGTCACGACCCGTCGCGCGACGCGCAGTACACGCGGGAGCTCTCCGATGCGATCGTCGACGTCCTATTCGCGCAACACGGTGGCGCTCGCTACCCACCTCGTCGCGGCATGCGCGTTCGAGAAGCTTCGCGAGTCGGTGGCGGGTCCGGTGGGTCGCTCGACGCGCGCGCAAAGCGAGGCGGCCGCGGACATCTTCGCGATGCTGAGAAGCAAGGACGACGTGACGGTCTCGCGCTCGGCGCTGGCCGAGAGCGTCGAGCAGCTGCGCGATCGGGCGAGAGACCTGGAGGGGCGCGGGCGCATCGTGCTCGGCGCGCACCTCGCGCGGGCGAGCGGCCGGGAGATCCTCGACGAGGCCCTACGCGCCTTCAGCGGCTATCACACGACGCCCGTGCTCGAGCCGCGCGGCGCGAACCTCGTCCTCGCCGACACGCGCCTCATCTTCTATTACCAGAACCGACTCACGAGCCAGGGGCTCGCCCCGGATCTCCTCACACACGGTGGCGTCGGTGGGGCGGCCGCGTCACGCCGCGGCGTGTCCGCGTTCGCCTCGGAGCGCTCCGCCGCGAGTTGACGGGAAAAGCGGCACGGTTTGCGCTAGGCTCTCGCGCCTCTTCACCATGAGTACCCCGGACACGCCTCCGCAGAACCCGACGCCGGACGTCTCGGACGGGCATTCTCCCGCGCCGAGTGATGCGTCCACGCCCAGCAACTCGCCGGGCAATGGGCAAGCTGCAGCGGCCGCGCCGGCCGAGCCCGCGCCTCACTCCGAGGGCGCGAACGCGGACGCCGCGTCGGGAGAGCCGCACGGAGACGAGCCGCACGGGGACGAGCCGCACGGCGACGAGGGGCACGGCGACGAGCCGCACGGCGACGAGGGGCACGACGAGGCGCCAGGCGGGGCCGAGGCCGGAGAGGGGCAGGGGGCGAGCGAGACGGCTGGTGCGCACCCGACAGGCGAGAAGAAGCGCCGTCGGCGCCGACGCCGCAAGAAGGGCGACAAGTCGGGCGCCCCAGGCGAGGGCGCGAGCGCGTCGGGTCCCGCGGAGGGCGAAGGCGGTGCAGTCGAAGCCGAAGGGGCGAAGCCGGCCGAGAAGCCCGAGAGGCGCGAACCGAGGCGCGAGAAGAAGGCGGGGCCGCCGCGCGAGCGTCCGCCCGTCAACGCCGGCGACATCGTCTTCGGCAAGATCCTCGAGATCGACGACGAGGCCATCCTCATCGACATCCCCGGCAAGGCGCACGCGATCTTCGATCGTCGCGAGATGCTCCTCGCCGACGAAGACGATGCCGCGTCGCCCGCGCCATCGCGAAGGGCAGCGCCGGTCCAAGTCGACGCAGCTTCTGCCGGCGAGTCGGTCGAGTCCGCCGCCGTAGTCGTCGAGACGCCCCCGACGGCCGTAGCGGAGCCCGCCGAGGCGTCTCCTGCCGAGGCGCTTCCTGCCGAGGCATCTCCTGCCGAGGCGTCTCCTGCCGACGTGTCGCCCGCGGAGCCGACCGTGGAAGCGGTCGTAGCCACCACACCGGAGGCGCCGAAGGAACCGGAGGCACCGAAGGAGCCGAAGGTTCCGCGCGTGATCCTCGAGGTGGGCGCCGACTTCATCGGCGTCGTTCACAACGACGGCGCGCGCGGCGGGCTCGTCGTGCTCACGCATCACCCCAAGCGCGCTCGAGAAGGCCAAGTCCGCTCGTCGAGAAGGCGTTCCAGGAGAAGACGACCGTGCTCGGGCTCGTCACGGGCGTCATCAAGGGCGGCATCGAGGTCGACGTCGACGGCCTGCGCGCGTTCGCGCCCGGCTCGCACGTCGATCTGCGCCTCGGCGCCGACCTCTCGCACCTCGTCGCGAAGCGCCTGCCGTTCTACGTCACGCAGTACGCGAAGCGCGGGCGCGACGTCGTGCTCTCGCGCCGAGCCATGCTCGAGGAAGAGAGCCGAAAGGCGCGGAGCCGACGCGCTCGTCGAAGCTCAAGGTCGGCGAAGAGGTCGAGGGGATCGTCCGCAGCGTCGTGCCGTTCGGCGCGTTCGTCGACGTCGGCGGCATCGAGGGGCTCGTCCCGCTCCAGGAGATGAGCCACAACCGCGCCGACGGCCCGAGCGACGTCTTCAAGGCCGGCGAGCCGACGCGCGTCGTCGTCATCGAAGATCGACGACAAGGGGAAGATCTGGCTCTCGCACAAGGCGACGATCCCCGATCCCTGGCAGCAGGTCGCGCAGAAGTACGCGACCGGGACGCGCCACGCAGGCAAGGTCGTTCGCCTCCAGCCGTTCGGCGCGTTCATCGAGCTCGAGCCCGGGGTCGACGGGCTGCATTCACACCGCAGGACCTCTCGATCAAGCGCATCGAGACGCCCGAGCGAGGTGGTCAAGGTGGGCGACGCGATCGAGGTCGTCGTCGCGCACGTCGATCCGTCGCAACCACAAGATCGCGCTTCACCCCGCGCTCCAGGGCGACGCCGCGAACGAGGCTCCGCAGAGGGTGGCGCCGCACAAGCCGGTCAAGGCGAAGGTCGTCGCCATCGAGAGCGGCGGCCTGGTCGTCCGCATCCTCGGCGTGACGGGTCGCAACGCGCGCGGCTACGTCACCGCGGCGGGGACCGGAACCCCGCGCGGCACCGAGCTGCGCAAGGCGTTCAAGGTCGGCCAGCAGATCGACGCGAAGGTCATCGAGATGGACCCGCGCCGCGGCGAGGTGAAGCTCTCGATCAAGGCGCTCAGCGAGGATCAGGAGCGCAGCGCGTACCAGCAGTACCGCCAGCAGCTCAAGGCCGAGGCGCGCTTCACCTTCGGCGACCTGCTGGCGAAGAAGGGGAACCCGCCGCGCTGAGTCCGTCGAGCGGCGCGGGACATTCCCCCCGGAGGCGGCATCCGGCGCACTCGTTGCCACGCCAGATGCGATCGAAGCGCGCCTGCGCCTGATCGAGGAGCCACTCGTCGTCGGTCAGGAGCCCCATCTCGAAGTTTCGACGTCCGTCTCCCTTCGCGCCGAGGCCGGCGCCCGTGAAGTTCGCGCTGCCGAGGTAGAGCAGCGCCCCGTCGATCGCGATCATCTTCAGGTGCACTCGCGGGCACGCGCGCATCTCGAAGTGAGGGCGCGTGAGCCGGTGGGCGCGCGCGCGGAGCTCTTCGCGGAAGGGCCGGGAGGGAGGGGTCGCGTGGAGCAGGCGGACGAAGACCTGGCGGTCGCAGAGCGACTGCAGCGTGTCGAGGATGGGAACGTAGCGGCCGCTCGCGCGCGCGCGCGTCCCGATCGGCGCCTCGACGAGGAGCTGCTTCACGTTCGCGGTCGAGATCCAGACCGACGTCCTGGCTCGAGCGATCGCCAGCGTCACCTGCTCGTAGTGCGCGCGGTCGAAGAGGAGGGAGACGGACGCGCGCCGAGTGTCCACTTGGGAATCATACGTCGTCGGCTGTGTCGATCACCGTTTTCCGAGCGTGTTCGAGGATCACGCTCGCCGGGCTAGGCGAGGAAGTGGACGAGCTTCGCGGCGGACCAGAGCGCGAACACGACGAGCACGAGCCCCATCACGCGGATGACCCACGTCATCGCGGCGCGCGGTAGCTTGTCCCCGTATCTCTTGAACAAGGCGACCAGCGTGAGAAACCACGAACCGATGCCGGCCGCGGCGCATAGGCCGAACGGGATCGCGTACGCCGACGACGGCTCCTTGAGACCCCTCGAGTAGAGGGCCGCGACCGCCGCGCTCCACGTGAGGAGAAGAGTCGGATTGATGGCCGACACCGAGAATCCGAGGAGCGCCGTGCCCGCCTTGTTCTCTCGCGTGTCCTTCCCCTCCGAGGGCTTCCAGAACACGAACCGAATGCCGACCGCGGCGAGCACGATCGCCGTCACAGCGTGCGAGAGCGGCACGACGAACGCGTGACTCGCGAGGAACGTCGTGAACCCCCAGAATGCGATGGCCGCGTAGAGTCCCTCGGCGGCAGCCGCGCCAAGCCCGATACGCAGCGCTTCGCTGTACTTGCCATGCGACGAGCGCGCCACCGCCATGAGCGCGATCGGTCCGGCGAGGGGCATCGACCCGACGAAGCCGAACACCAGCGCCACGACGCAGATGGCGATGAGCCGCATTCATGGACCCGGCGCAAGCTTCGGACCAGGGGGAGCGTCGCGCGACACGGCGTCGAACGCTTCGAGCTCGAGTCCGCCTAGAACACGCGTGCGCACGAGGGCAAGGCGCGCCGACAGAACCGCCTCATCCGTGGCGGCATCGACCTCCGTCGAATAGACGAACGCGTAGCACTTGCGCAAAAAGCCTCCGAAGGCCATCACGCGCCCGCCGAGCGAGTGATCGGGTCCGCTTCCGGGCTCCAGCGTGACCTCGATGCGCGTGTCGAACGTCACCTGGGTGATGGCGACTTCGTCCTCGACGGTTCGACGTGCCCGCGGCTCCTCGTCGGGCACGAGCTGTCGCGCCCGCGCGAGCTCCTCGCATTGTGCGCGGCCGACCAGTTCGCCCGTCGAGAACACGGAGACCACCAGGCGCGACCGCGTCGGCGCGTGCGTGGCGACGAGCGCAGGCTGAGTGTGGTCGTCGATGCGCCACGCCCGGCCGTCGGGAAGCGGAAGCGACAGCGCTAGGCGCCGCGAACGATAGCGCGGGAGCGGCCGATCGTCGTCGGGGAAGCTCGCCGCCGCGGGGGATACGGGCTGCGCCGCCGCCGGACGCGCCGTCGCTGCGCACGCCGCCGAAGTCCATGGCGCCAGCGACACCACGGTGGACACGACAAGGAGGCGCGCGCGGCGGCCCCCCCCACCGTGCGGGCTCACACCCGCGTCAGCCACTCGGGATGCGAGGCGTCGCTGCCGCGCACCACGTCGAAGAAGCGCGCCTGGATCTGCTTGGTGATCGGACCGACCGTGCCCGCCCCGATCGCCCGGTTGTCGACCTCGCGCACGGGCGTGATCTCCGCCGCCGTACCGGTGAGGAACACCTCGTCGGCCAGCCAGAGCTGGTCGCGCGTGAGGCGGCACTCCACGACGGTGATCCCCATCTCGCGCGCGAGCGTGATGACCGTGTCGCGCGTCACTCCCTCGAGGATCGAGCACGAGAGGTCCGGCGTGTAGACGACGCCCTTGCGGACGACGAAGATGTTCTCGCCGGAGCCTTCGCTCACGTACCCGTTCGCATCGAGGAGGATCGCCTCGTCGTAGCCGCCGAGCTTCGCCTCGCGCTTGGCGAGCACGCTGTTGGTGTATTGCCCGTTCATCTTGGCCTTCGCGAGGCTCACGTTGATGTGGTGGCGCGCGAACGAGCCGATCTTCGCGCGGATGCCGTTCTTGAGCGCTTCGTCGCCCAGGTACGCGCCCCATTGCCACGCGATGACCGCCGTCCGGACGGGGTTCTGAGGCACGTAGATGCCCATCGCGCCCTCGCCGATGAAGACCATGGGGCGGAGGTACCCGTCGACCATGCCGTTGATCTTGAGCGTCTCGACGCACACGCGCTCGACGACCTCGCGCGTGAACTTGGGCTGCAAGAGGCACATCTTGCAGGAGTCGAAGAGGCGATCGACGTGCTCGCGAAGCCGGAAGACGTAGGTTCCCCCGTCGCTCCGCTGGTAGGCGCGCATCCCGTCGAACGCCGCTAGCCCGTAGTGCAGCGAGTGCGTCAGGACGTGGACCTTCGCCTCGTCCCAATCGATGAACTCTCCGTCGAGCCAGATTTTCTTTTCCTTGTCGACCATAGCGCGCAACGTCCGAATCTAGTCGGGCCACGCTCCCGGTGCCAGGGGTTCGGCGGGAGAGGGGGCACGGTGTCCCATCAGGTGCGCGCTTCAGGTGGCCCGCCGCAGCAACGGTGGCCCGGGGGTGCTAGTCGGTGGTTATCGACGTTCATCGCTGCCTGACCCGATCAAGCCCTCCATGTGTCCCCAATGCGGGCGCGACGCGCCCATCGTTTATCGCGGAGTCGTGCCCTATTGCACGGCATGCGGGGCTCTTCGCGCACCGCTCGCGACGCCGTCGATCAACCTCGCCGGCAAGCCCTCGCAGATGGGGGGAGCGGTGGCGAGCGTGGCGGGATGGCTCGTCCTCCTCGTGGGCCTTTCGATCGCGCTCGGCATCGGGCTCCTCCTCTGGGCCATCTTCTCGGGGATCGTCGCTGCTGCGGTGGCTCTGCCCTTCGCGCTCATCGCGGGCGCCGTCGGCTTCCTGCTCCTCCGGAGCGGGAGCTCGCTCCGCCGGTCGGGCGCCGACGCCGAGCGGGCGACCCTCGACCAGGCCCTCCTCTCGATGGCGGGGCACCATGGTCCGGTCAACGCGGTCGATGCCGCGCGACTGCTCAATGTCACCGTCGCCGCCGCAGACGCGATGCTCACGGAGCTCGCCAAGCGCGAACCAGAGCGGATCGCGGTCGACGTCGACGATCAGGGGGTGGTCTGGTACCGCGTCGCGCGTGCGTTCGCCGAAGCTCCGCCGCCCGACGGTCGCGTACGCGTCGGCGAGTCCGACGACGACCCGGGTGGTGCCCAGGCCGCAGAGCAAGACGACGTCTCGAAAAGACAGGTGCCCCGTTGACCGCGGGCGAGGGCTCCTCGGGTCCGACCCACGAGCGCAAGAAGCGCGATCTCCGCCTCCTGCATCGCGAACTCGACGCGTGCTGCGCGTGCCCCAAGATGATCCGGCCGGTCGTTCACGGCCCGCCGGTCGTCAGTCGCGTCCTCCTCGTGGGGCAAGCGCCCGGTCCGCGCGAGGGCAGCTTCGGTAGGCCGTTCGCGTGGACGGCGGGGCGCACGATGTTCGGCTGGTTCGAGCGGGCGCTCGGCATGGACGAAGAGCGCTTCCGTGCCTCCGTGTACATCGCCGCCGTGGCCCGATGCTTTCCAGGGAAGGCGAGCGGTGGCGGCGATCGCAAGCCCGACGCCGAAGAGGTGCTCCGATGCGAGAAATGGCTCGCTCGCGAGGTGGCCATCCTCGAGCCCGACCTCGTCGTCGCCGTCGGAACGCTCGCCATCGAGCGGGTGCTCGGCTCCAAGGCCCCGCTGGCCGAGATCGTCGGCACGACGCGCCGCGCTCGCTGGCACGGCCGCGAGGTCGACGTCATCCCTCTGCCTCATCCGAGCGGCGCGTCGCCATGGCACAAGATCGAGCCGGGCAAGACGCTGCTCGACAAGGCCCTGCGCCGACTCGCGAGGCATCCCGCGATGCGAGCCGCGCGTCCGGGCTAAGCTGTACGCTTGACGATGAACCCCCTCACGCGCCGCCTGCTGGGCTCCGCCGCGTCAGCCGTCGATCGCGCGTTCGTCGCGGCGATGCAGGTGAGCAACCGGCGCGTACGCGCCCGTGCGGAGTCGCTCTCGCACGCCGAGCGCCTCGAATCGCTCGCGCGGATCCAGAAGATCTACGGCGCCGCGGAGCTCTTCACCGATCGGGACGCGTTCTTCCCTCCGCCGGGCCCCGTCGCGGCGACCGTTCGCCACGTTCGCGAGTTGCCGTGGGGCGGCGAGTGCGTCGAGCTCTCCTGGCCGAGCGCGTTTCAGCCCTTCGATCCTCGCGCAGGCGAGCGGTACCTCGCCCAGGTGTCGAATCGCACCGCGTACGCACGGCTCTACGCGAAGGGCGGTGCGCGTCCGGCCGTCATCGCGATCCATGGCTACATGGGCGGCCACTGGGCGATCGAAGAGCGCGCGTGGCCGATCCGTTCGCTCAACCGCTGGGGTCTCGACGTCGCCGTCGCGGTGCTGCCGTTCCACGGGGTGCGCGCAAGCCCAGGGACCGGCGCTCCGCCATTTCCTGGCGGCGATCCACGCGCGACCAACGAGGGTTTTCGCCAGGTCGTGACCGACTTGCGCTCGCTGGCCGGCATCTTGCGCGGGCGTGGCGCCACGGCCGTGGGCGTGATGGGCATGAGCTTGGGGGGCTATTCGACCGCGCTCCTGGCGACACTCGAGGCCGACCTCGCCTTCGCGGTCCCTCTCATCCCGCTCGCCTCGGTGGCCGACTTCGCGCGCGATCAGGGCCGACTCGGCACGGGCGAGAACGCAGCGCTCCAGCACGAGGCGCTCGAGGCGGCCAACCGCGTCGTCAGCCCGTTCGCCCGCCCGAGTCTGGTTCCAAGCGATCGCGTGCTCATCGCGGCCGCGGTGGCCGATCGCGTGACCCCCATCGCGCACGCCGAACGGCTCGCCGCCCACTTCGATGTCCCGCTCCTGCGGGTACATGGCGGTCACCTCTTGCAGACATGGCGGGGAGCCGGCTTCCGCGCGGTCAAGGAGATGCTGCGAAACAGCGGCATCATCTGATGGCTACCTGAGGATTTGGAAATGGCGAGACCCGAGAGCGTGCTGATCACTGGGGCCTCGAGCGGGATCGGGCGGGCCCTGGCCCGTGAGTACGCGGGGGGCGGGGCGCTCGTGGCGCTCGCGGCGCGCCGCGTTGACGAGCTCGAGGTCACGCTCCACGGCGTGAAACAGCGCGGCGGATCGGGGATCGCGATCGAGCTCGACGTGACGGATCCCGTTGCGGTCAAAGCGGCGGTGGAGCGCGCGGACCGGGAGCTCGGATCGCTCGACATGGTGATCGCCAACGCCGGGTTCGGCGACATGCACCATGCGTCGACGGTGCAGTGGAGCGAGATCGCGCCGATGATCCGCACGAACGTCGACGGCGCCATGGCGACGCTGCTCGCGGCGGTGCCCATCATGATGGCGCGCGGCTCCGGGCACCTCGTCGGGATCACGAGCCTCGCGGGACGGCGCGCGCTCCCGCAGTCCGCTGCCTACTGCGCGTCGAAGGCCGCCTTGTCGGTATTTCTCGAGTCGCTGCGGATCGATCTGGCGCGCGCCGGGATCCGGGTGACAGATGTCCAGCCCGGTTTCGTGGCGACGTCGGCAATCGCTCACGGCAAGCACCCAACGCCGCTGCTGTGGCCTGTGGACAAAGCCGCGCGCGTCATTGCGCGCAGGCTCGAGCGGGCACCACGAATAGTCGCGTTCCCTTGGCCTCTCGCGCTCTTGACCCGGCTCGGTCAGGCAGTCCCGGGGGCCATCTACGAACGAATCGTACGAGGTCCATAGCGCCGACCTCCGCGCCAACTTCGCAACGTTCGCGTTCCTCGTTTGTTTCGCTAAGGATTCTAAAATACTGCACAAACGTCCGAGATTGACCGGGGCTGCAGAGAGCGTCTGATAGCGTCGTGGTGAAAAGCTGTGCGCAACCTCTGGGCGGCCCTGAACTAGACAAGACCGTCACGGCGTTGCCCCTGCAGCGGCCGGGAGCGCTCCGCACTCCGCGGTCGTCGGCCACCGCGATGGGTCGCGACACGCGCCCGGCCGAGGACTGGGTGGCGATGCAGATCGGCTTTCGCCGCGCTCTCACCGTCGGCTGCGGAATGTGGGCGTCGTTCATCGTCCTCGACCTCGTCGTGATTCGTTATCTCAACGCTGGGAGGCTCAGCCATTTCTTGGCGGCCCGGATCGCCGTGCTCGCGGTCCTGCTCGGCGTGCTTCTCTTCCTGCATCGAGGCCGCAAGGCGACCGAATGGACGCTCACGGCGGCAGACGTCGTCTCGTGCGGGGCGGCGACGATGGGGACCGCGTTCCTATGCGTCGAATTCCACGGCATAGCGAGCCCTTACGTTCCGGGGATCTGCCTGGTGCTCCTCTCGCGGACCGTGACGCTGCACTACCAGTGGAAGCGCGGGCTCATCATGACGGGGATCCCGATCGTCCTCGCGCTCGCTCTCCTTCTGGGCGCGGCCGCGTTCTCGCCGCGCGTCGCCGCTCAGTTTCATGACTCCGCGGCCGTCACGACGTTCCTCATCAGCCTCGCGTACGTGCTGGGGACCTATGTGTTCCAGGTGGTCGGCGGGCACGTGGTCTGGTCGCTCCGGCGGCAGGTCTTCGAGGCACGCAACCTGGGGCGCTATCGCCTCAAGCGGAGGATCGCCGCGGGAGGCATGGGAGATGTCTGGGTCGCCTACCACCCCGGCCTCAAGCGCGACGTCGCGGTCAAGATCTTGCGCCCGGATTACCTCGAGCGATCGTCGAGCGCTCTCACTCGTTTCGAGCGCGAAGTCCGGGCGACCGCAGAATTGATGCACCCGAATACGGTTCGCGTCTTCGACTACGGCACCACGGAAGACGGCCTCTGGTACTACGTGATGGAATTGCTCGAGGGCGAGACCCTCGCCGAGCACGTCATGCGTCTCGGCGCCCTCTTGCCCGCCCGGGCGGTCCACATGGTCGGGCAGGCCGCCCGGGCGCTCGGCGAAGCGCATGAACACGGAATCGTGCATCGCGACGTGAAGCCGGAGAACCTGTTCATCACGTCGCTCGGCGGCGAGCACGACTTCGTGAAGGTCCTCGATTTCGGCATCGCAAAGGTGCAGAGCGCGGACGGGGAAATGACCGATACCGGGTGCGTCCTCGGAACGCCCGCGTACATCTCACCGGAAGTGGCGACGGGCCAGGTGGCCGATGCCCGCTCGGACGTCTACGGCCTGGGCGCCGTTCTCTACTACTTGCTCTGCGGTAGACCGCCGTTCGAGGCCGAGTCCGCGGGAGCTCTGATCTACGCCCACGTGCACGAGCGGGTGGTCTCGCCCTCTCGCATACTGGGTCGCCAGCTTCCAGGCGACGTGGAAGCCGTGGTGATGCGCGCGCTCGAGAAGGACCCGTCCGCGCGCTACCAGACGGCCGCGGAGCTCGCATTGGCCCTGGCGTCGTGCAGCCTCGCGGGCACTTGGACGTTCGGAGACGCGACCTTCGTTGCCCGCAAGAGCAGCAGGCCGCCTCCGTCGGGGATGGTCGGGGCCGCGCTGCCCGCCATGCGCGCGCCCCCCGTCCCACGCGAGTGGGCGGAGCTTGGCGACGAGGCCGGACCGGCGGTCGACGGTCCGCCCTTCAAGTCGATGTCGAACGGGTGACGTCGAGAAACAGGCAGCGTCCCGTTGCGTCGGGGATGATCCGGGACCGTGCAGGCGTGGGCATGAGGCCATTGGCCAGCGCCATCAACGTCTCTTCGGTTCGATAGAGCAGCCGCCAGTCGAGGATGTAGTCCATCACCCACGTGCTGTCCGCCGTCTCGACGAGGTTGCCAATCAGCAGGCGACCCCCCGGGCGCAGTCGCCCGTAGAGCAGCTTCGTGAGCGACGCGGCCACGGGTTGGGACAGGTAGTCGTAGAGGCCCGCCGAATAGATGAGGTCAACGCCGGCCAGCGTCTCGTTCACCACGCGCTCGTCTTCATCCGTGCGGGGCTTGAGCAACTGACGCACGGAGAAGTGCAGGCAATGAACGTCGACGGGCAACGTGCCGCGGTGCTGCTCGAGCAAGATGCGCGTCAAGTGCTGATGCGCGACTTCGTGAGCCGACCGGTCCTGGTCGAGGAGGATGAACTCCACCGGACGGCGAATGGGCCCTAGCTCCGCAAGCAGCCGGCGGAGCTCGATCGCCGGCCCCGCGGCCAGCGCCAGGACCCGAACGGGCCGGTCGCCGGGGGCTTCGATCGCCTCGCGCACGGCCTGTCGCATCACGAGCTCGCGCGCCACGACCGCACGAATGAGCGTCGAGCTCTTGATGACCGCGTCGATGAACCCGCCGAAGAGACCGTCCCCCGCCGGCTCGGAGAAACAAAGCTCCATCATGCGGTAGTCCCCGGCGTAGCCGAGTGGCTTCTCGTGCGCGCGCCGGTGGAACGGGGAGGCGATCGTGAAGGGCAGGATCATGGACACGGCGTAGACGCGCCCGAGCGCCGCGGTGGCTTCGTCGAAGCCCCGGCTCATCTCGAATAGTTCGCTGACCGTTTCGTAGAAGGCACGCTCCCAGCGGGTGCGGAATCCATCGAATAGCGCGGACTTCTCGATGCTCGCGTGCTGGAACTCGTGAAATTGCATTCGTTCCAGCTCGTCGATCTCGCGCCGTGCACCCTCGAGGAGATGCGTCAAGTCGCCCACCGCGGCCCGCCACTCGGCCGGCAAGCGCTTCGCGCATTCGCGATTGAGGGCAAGCCGCCCGTCGAGCGTCGCGCCCAGGTGAAGGTGCTGCAGATCCAGCATGCTGGAGGTGAAACGGCCACCGAGCCGCTCCGGGCTGCCGTGGACGACTACAGCCGCACCTGTCCAGACGGGCTGCCCTTCCACGAGCAGCTCGAAGGAGTCCAGTAAGGCCCCTGGCGCGATGGTGAATTGCGGCGACGCGGCCGCGGCGAAGCCCGCGGAGCTGAGGTCGATCACGGACAGTGGCCCTACGAAAGCGCCGTCGCAGCGGAATCGGCAGGCAAGGGTCGCGGGAACCTCGGCCGCGCTCAGGCGCGTAGGACGGAAGCGCACCGCCTGATCGCTCGCGCCGTCGAGATCCTCATGGCGGGGCGGGAGCGGCGAGACGGGTCGGCGGGCGGACGGCGGCGGCGACGATCCATTTCGGGGCGGGGAATACGACGCGGACCGCGGGGGATACGAGATAGGTCGGGGCGGGGGTAAGAGCGTGCTTGAACGAGCTGGAGGAGACGATGCCATGACGGCTCACCTTAGAAAGCAAACGTTGCCGGGAGGTGACATGCACGTTTGTAGTTCGCATCTATATGCTTTTTTCACCCATGCGGAAGCTAGTCTTTTCTTCGCCTGAATGGTCGCCAACCCGTCGGTTCCGTTGCCTTCCGTCGCCTTGTGCGAATGATGAGCCGGCGGTCACACTGACGCCGACGCAATCGCTACCGCCGTGTTGCCGGAACGTCTCGCTCTGATGCCGCGTAGGCATTCCGTTTCCGTTGCTGCGCGATCAAGGAAGGAGCGAGCGCCGCGCGGCGCGTAGCCTGGCTCGGTCAGCGTCGTAGCAGCACGTAGACCGCGCCCTCGCCTCCGTCGCCGCTCGTCGCCGTTGCAAACGCGGCGACGTGCTCGCTCGCCGCGCTCTGGGACAGCCACGCGGCGATCTCCCCGCGCAGGACCCCGGCGCCGTCGGGGGAGTGTTCCCCCTTGCCGTGGATCACCAGCACGCACCGCTCGCCGCGCGCTCGCATCGTCCGGAGAAAGAGCGCCAGCTCCGTTCGGGCCTGCCGTGCGGTGCTGCCGTGGAGATCGACTCGCGCGTCGATCGGCAGAAGACCGCGGCGCAATCTCCGCAGCGCGTCGAAGGGCACGTCGATTCGCCGGCCCTGCACCCGCGCGCCGTCGTCCTCCACCTCGAAGCGCGCGCGCCCCTCGACCAGGGCGCGCAGGTGCTCGTGCACGGCGTCCGCGTCGACGCGCGCGGCGTCCGCGGCTCGCCTCGAGAGCTGCTCGAGGTCGCGAGACCGTTCGATCGCTTGCTTCGGGACGCGCGCCCGCGTCCGGTCGAGCGGCTGGACCCCGGCGAAGAGGCGATGCATCACCAGCGCGTCGTCTTCGGGCGCGGTCGCGGGCGTGGGCGCGGGGCGGGGCGGCAGCGGCTTCTTGTTCGGCGTGGCCTCGTCGCGCTTCCTCATGTCTTCCTTCAACGCGCGGAGCGCGTCGAACGGGCCCGGGGGCTTCTTCGGCTTCTTCCTCGCGCTCATCGTGGCTCCCCCTCCCCTGGTTCCCCCTCCCCTGGTTCCCCCTCCGGTGATTCCCCCTCCCCTGGTTCCCTGGGAGGTTCGTCCTCGCGCTGCCGGGCGCGCACGGCCGCGAGAACGCTCTGGATGCCCACGAGCACGCCGTCGGCGTGCTGCCAGTCCGGATCGCCGAGCTCGGGAAAGTCGTGGGGATTGCGCACGTCCTCGAGGGTAAGCCCAGGCCGAAGGCGGCGCGCGAGGTCGAGCACCTTTCGCCTTTGCAGATCCTCGAGCTCGGTCACGAGCTCCTCGATGGTGGCCCACGTGATCATGCGGGCGAGAGTCTAGGCCCGCGCACTGCCCGAGCGACAGTCCGGGCTACCGGCGGCACTTCCGCCAGAATGCCTCGAGCGCTCCCTGGACGAGCGCGTGCGTCACCTGTCCGCTGTCGAGTAGCTCGCCGATGCGGGAAACGGGGAGCAGCGCCGTCTCTAGCTCCTCCATCGGGTCGAACCGAGTCGCCGCGGTGGGTCGCGCGCTCCTCGCGACGAAGGTGTAGCAGCGGTTGTTCTGCAGGGCCGGGTTCGGTTCGACGACGAGAAGCGTCTCGACGCGCTCGGCCTCGTATCCGGTCTCCTCGCGGAGCTCTCGAAGCGCCGCGTGCTCCGGCTCTTCGCCGGCATCGATGACGCCGCCCGGGATCTCGAGCGAGAGCGCGTCGGTGCCGAAGCGGTACTGCCACACGAGGACGATCTCGTCGCTCGGGGTGATCGCGACGACGTTGCACCAGTCGCGGGCGCGGATGGTGAACGCGTGCCCTCGATCGCGACCGCCGGCGTCCTCGAGCTCGATGCGATGGACTTCGAATACGCGGTACGAGCCCTCGGGCTCGTCGCGAACGCGCCGCCACTTGCGGAGCTCTGGAGGAGGCGTGACGAGGGCTGGCTTCGGGGTCACGCGGGCACGCACCGTGGAAGGCAGGCGTTAGCGTAGCGCATCCGGGCGGGATGCTAAGCTCCGCGTTGATGGTGATAGGCCGTTGGGTGCAACGGATCCGGCGCGGGGTCGAGATCGTCGCGGAAGACATCCGCGCAGCGTGCGCCAACGATCCGGCCGCGCGCTACCCGCTCGAGGTCGCGCTGGTGTATCCGGGCCTCCACGCGCTCTGGGTGCACCGCGGCGCGCACGCGCTCTGGCAGCGCGAGATCAAGCTCGGAGCGCGCATCGTCTCCCACGCGAATCGGTTCCTGACCGGGATCGACATCCATCCGGCCGCGCGCCTCGGGCGGAGGGTCTTCATCGACCATGGCATGGGCATCGTCATCGGCGAGACGGCGACCGTGGGCGACGGTTGCATTCTCTACAAAGGCGTAGTTTTGGGGGGCACGTCGCTCGAGCGCAAGGTCCGCCACCCGCAGGTCGGCGACAACGTGGTCATCGGCTCGAACGCCTGCATCCTCGGGGCGATCCACGTCGGGGACCACGCGCGCATCGGGTCGGGAAGCGTCGTCGTCGCCGACGTCGCGCCCGAGGCCACGGTGGTCGGCGTTCCAGCGCGCGTCATCGTCCCCAAGCACGCTCGCTTCGACGCGGCCCTCGACCACGCGGCTCTCCCCGATCCGGTGACGGACATGATTCGCGCGCTCGCCGAGCAGAACGAGCGGCTGCGCGAGCGCGTCGCCGTGCTCGAGCGCAAGCTCGGCGTGTCCGACGTGGAGCCGCCGTTTCTCTTGCCATACGACGGCGAGGAGCTGCCCCGGGCCGACGGAGGCTGAACGCCTCTGCGAGCGCCATTGTCTCGGACCATGACGAAGCCGGCCACTGCCAAGGACGAGCAGCTCATCGTCAAGAACCGCCGCGCGCTCTTCGACTACGACATCGAAGAGCGCTTCGAGGCCGGGATGGTCCTGGCCGGCAGCGAGGTGAAGTCGATGCGCGCAGGCAAGGTCGACGTGGTCGACGCCTACGTGCAGGTCGACCGAGGCGAGGCGTGGCTCAAGCAACTCTTCGTCGCCCCGTTCGAGCAAGCGAGCGCGTTCCCTCACGAGACGCGCCGGTCTCGCAAGCTCCTACTCCACGGGCGCGAGATCGAGGTGATCCAACAAGCGCTCGCGCGCGGCGGCTACACGGTCGTTCCGATGCGGCTTTACTTCAAGGGCGGCCGCGTGAAGGTGGAGCTCGGGATGGGCAAGGGCAAGAAGCACTACGACAAGCGGGCCGACATCGCGAAGCGCGATGCCGAGCGCGACGCGCGCGTCGCCGCCCGCGAGGGGACGCGCCGGTGACCGCGCCGCACGTGCACTGGGCGAAGGGCGGCGCGGCTCGTGTCGCCGCGGTCGCGGCAGACGCGATCGTCTTGCGCTCGACGGTGCCGGCGCCGCCGGGATCGCGAATCGAGGGCCGACTCGAGGGCGAGCCGCCCGCCACGGTGCGCGTCAAGGTGCACGCCTCGAAGCGGCAGCCGGAGGGAGACTTCATCATCGAGGGCCGGCTCCTCGACGCGACGCGCGAAGTCCGCGCGAGGCTCGAGGCCGCGATCGCGCCGCCGCCGCCGCCGTAGTCAGCGTGTCGAGGCCTCCGGGGGGGCTCCCGAGTCGACGCTGTCGGGGGTGGGCACGTCCGCGCAGCAGCGGAAGCCCTGCTGGTAAAAGTAGAAGTCTTCGTTGTGGGCGCGCGTCGCGGCGCGGCAGCGCGCGCGCACCGGTCCCCAGTACCCGCCCTTGAAGACCGACTCGTAGCCTTCGCGCTGCGTCGAGCGGGTCCATTCGTCGACGTTGCCCGTCGTGTCGTACACGCCGAAGGGGCTGCGGCAGAGCGGCCGGGCGCCCGAGGCTTCGCCTTGCCAGACGTAGTCAATCTCGCCGATCGCGAACGCGCTGTCGCGCACCGCAAGGAGACGCTCGTCGAAGAGCCGCCATGGGCGATCGATGACGCACGCCTTCTCGTCGCGCTCGAACCCCGTCGGGTAGGGTCGCGCGTCTTCCCCCTCGCACGCGAACGTCCACTCGTCTTCCGTGCACAGACGGGCGCCGCGGTCCTCACAGAGCCCGATCGCTTCTCGCCAGGTGACGGCGATGATCGGATAGGCCCCCTTGCGATCGGGGTACTCGTAGCGATCGACGCAGAAGTGCTGGGCCTTGACGGGAAGCTCCCTCGAGATCGGCTGCCACCGATCCGCGTCGAAGCGCGCGCAGCGCTCCGGGAAATCGTGGTTGATCCAGTCGGTGCACACGGTGTCCTGAAGCGCCTCGACGGTCCCTCGTTCGCTGTCGACCTTCATCGGGCCCCGCACCTCGACCATGCCCTGCGGGCATGCGCCCCGCGTGCCTTCGGCTTCGTCGGTCACGCCCGGGTCTTCGGTCTCCGTCGATGCGATCTGCCAGTGCTTGCCCCCGATCAACGTCCACGGGCGCGACGGCGGGCCCGGGACCAGGAGCTTCTCGATCGAGAGATCGTCGCCGGTTCGGTCGTGGACCGAGACGACCATTACGACGGCGCCGAAGAAGCCTCCGAGAATTCGAGTACGCGCGGAGCTCGAAGAGTGACGACGCACGCTTCAGCCTACCGCGTCCGGACGTCCCGGAAGGTCGAGCCACGGCCCGTGCCAGAGTCGCTCGTGAGGCACGTGGCTTGCTGAGGCTCCAGACCCGAGGGGTACTGACATGAACTCGACCATGCACTGGTTCACGACGGCGTTCGACGGGGCCGTGGGCTTCATCCCGAGTCTCTTTGCCGGCGTGCTCATTCTACTGGTCGGGTACGTCGTCGCGAAGGTCCTCGCGAGCGTGACGCGCGCACTGCTCAGCCGCATCGGGTACGACCGATTCCTGGCGAAGATCGGGCTCGTCGACTCGAGCGAATCGCGCGTCGGCACGCGATGGACGGGCTCGGCAGTGTACGCGCTCGTCATGCTCGCGGCCGTGATGCAGGCCGCCCGGGCCTGGAACCTCCAGATGGTCGCCTCGGGCGTAGCGGCGCTCATCGCTTACATCCCGCACCTCATCGGCGCAGCCGTCATCTTCGCCGCCGCTCTCTACTTCGGAGACTGGGTCCGGGGCCGGATGGCCCGCGGTGAGGGCGCGCGCCTTGGGCAGAAGCCGCTCGTCGCCTCGGCCGTGCGCGCCGCCGTCCTCGCGCTGGGCGCGTTCATGGCGCTGCGCGAGCTGCAGATCGCTCCCGAGATCGTCACGATCGCGTTCACAATCACGCTCGCGGCGATCGCGCTCGCGGCCGCGCTTGCGTTCGGCCTCGGAAGTCGCAACGTCGCCGGGCAGATGACCCAGCAGTGGGTGGACCGCCAGGCGTCGGCGGGAAACGGCGTGACCAAGGAGGGGGCGCCGACGACCCAGACCTGGCCGGGCCTTTGATCAACCGTCGCTCGAATGTCTCGAGCGACGCCCTCCGCTCAGCGACGGGCTCGAGTTATCGCGGCGGCTGCGCACGCGATCGCGAGGAGCGTCAGGGCCGCTGCGCTGGTCCGCTGCGAGAGGTCCATAGGGGGCACGCCTCCTAGCAGGTTGCGCAGGTGCCCACGCGGGCTGGCGAGCGCCGCGGCGCCGCCGGTTGCGCCCAGGATCCAGTCGACGACGAGCAGGACGACGCGGCCTCCGCCTCGCCGGCCGATGGAGGCACCGAGCGAGAACCATGCGGCGTACGCGACCCCGCCGAGAGCGCCGACGTAAGCGCTGGCGGCCGCGTCGTGCAGGCGCGGGGGATCGGCGATCCCGTGCGCCACGACCGCGACGGCTGCCGCGACGAGCGCCCCCACCACCGCGCAGCTCGCCGCCGCGACCGCGATCGCAGCCGCCGCCGCGCGCGCGGGTTGCGCGCCGAACGCCACCAGAGCCGCCGTCGACGCGCGCAGCGACTGCGAAGCGACGGTCGCGCCGACGATGACGTACGACATCAGCGGCAGCGCCAGGGAGCCGTAGGTATCGATGAGCACGTGATCGGCCCCGTGGGCCGAGCCGCGCTCGCGCGCCGCCATGGCGAACACGAAGGCGAGCGCGCACCACGCCACGACCCCGAACCATGCCCGCGGCCCGCGGAGCAAGCGCGCCAGGGGAGGGCGTGCCAGCGCCGCGATCACGTGGGCCCCCCGCCGGTCGGGTCGCCCGTGGCTCGCCCGGCCGGCGCCGTGTCGAGTCGAAGCTCGGCGATGTCGGTGTCGGCCTCGAGGGCAGCGCGGCCGATCGCGCGCGCCAGGGCGGTCGCGTCTCGTCCGTGCAGTCGCACGGAGCCCTGGTCTCGTTCGATCGTGTCGACGTCGCCTTCTCGTGCGAGCGCCGCGACGAGGGCCGGTACTTCCCGCGCGTGGCGGAGGACCACGCGAAGGCTCGCGCCGTCCGGTGCCGCCTCGGTGAGCGTGTCGACGCAGGCGGCCTGCCCCACGATCGCTCCGGCGCGCAGAGCGAGCCAATCGTCGGCCAGCTCCCCGGCGTCCCTCATCGAGGCGGTCGTCACGACCACCGCGCACCCGTCCCGTCCGCGTGCGCGCAAGGCCTCCGGCACGCGTCCCTGCGCGCGCGGATCCATCGCGACGAGGGGCTCTTCGACCAGCAGGACGCGCACGCTCGCCGACGTCAGTGCCTCGGCCAGGGCGACCGCCCTCGCTTCCCCGCGCGACAAGGACTGGACCCTACGCTCGGCGAGCATCTCGACGCCGAGCACCGCGAGGCGGTCCGCGGCATCGCGGCCGGTCTCCTTTCGCACGGCCGCGGCGAGAGCGAGGGCCTCGTGCACGCGCATCGCCTCGGGGAGCGCCGGGTCGAGCGAGACGAGCGCGATCTGCCTGCGCACGGCGGCCTCGATCGGCGCCGCGTCGAGCACGCGCACGCGTCCGGACCGGGGTCGCGCGAGCCCCGCGATGAGCGCGAGCAGGAGCGGCCCGCCGTCGCTTCGCGATCCGACGACGGCGTGCGATCCGGCCGCCCAGACGTGAGAAATCCTCGCCAGCGTCAGGGGCCGGCGCCGCGCGGCCACCTCTTCCAGAGCGATCATGCGCTCCCTGTGGCGTCGTCGCGCAACGCGTCGACCGACACGCGGGCGTGCACGAGGAGCAGCGACGCCGCCACGACCGCCACGAGCGCAACGGTGGCGCGGGCGGCATGAAGGACCGCAGGTCCGGCGGACTCCACGCCTGTCCGCACGGCTTCGAGCGCCGCCGGAATCGACGTCAATTCTCGCCAGCCGCTCGGAAGGAGCGCGGCGGTCCATGGGGCCAAGAGCTCGGGGAGCACGAGGACCGCAACGAGCGCGAGGTACCCGCCGGCTCGCGATCGACCGCCAAGAGCGGCCATGGCCACCGGTCCGAGCGTGACGGCAAACGCCAGCGCGTAGACGAAGGCGGCGAGGCTCGCGCGCGCGACCGCGAGGACTTCGCCGCCGGCCACCGCGGTCGCGGCGAGCCCCGCGACGAGCGTGGCGCCTCCCATGGCGAGGGCGAGCACGGCGACGAGTCCTCCCACGCGACCGATGCTGTACCCGCCGACGCCGACGCCGCGCGCGCGCGCCAGCGCGATGACCCCTCGCTCTCGATCCTGACGAAGCGCGCGGAGCGCTCCACCGAAGGCCAGCGACGTGCCGGCGCCCCACGTGAACCCCATCGACGCGAGCGCCGGGAGCTCGGCGAGCGTGGGGGTCCCTCGCGTCGCGAGCGCCGCTGCGATCGAGCCGAGGGCGCCGAGGACGGTGAGGGCCAGGCTCGCGCGAACGAGCGCGCCGCGCGTCGTGAGCCAGATGCCCAGCGCCAGCGTGCGCGGCCTTCCGCGGGGCGCCTCCATGGCGCAACGAGACCACACGGGGCAGCAATGCGCCAGCGGACGTGCAAGACTGACGCGTGCGCGCCGGTACGCGACCGCGATGACCTCGCCGATCCTGCCCTGGCGGCGCCGGATGCCACACCTCGCGAGCGTCGCGTACATTGCGGCGCTCGCCCTCTGGACCGACCAGGGGCTCGGCGCGCGCGCGTGGCTCGCGGCGGCGGTCGGAGTCGCCCTCGCGGCCCTGGCGTCGGGCCGCTCGAGCCAGGTGGGTCGGGCCGTCGGGTGGGGGCTGGCCGTCGTCGTCGCCTCTCTGGGTGCTTCGCGTTCGAGCCATGCCCTCGACGGATGCCGCGCGATCGGCGTGTTCGCGTGCGCGGCGGGAGCTTCGTGGGCCGTCGCGCACATGGGCGCGGCAGGGGGGCTCGTCGTCCGGCCGAAGCCCTCGTCGCCGGCCCTGAGCATCGGCGTGCTCGCCGTCGTCTGGTGGGCCGCGATCCTCGCGCGACTCGGGCCCAATCGGTCGGCGGTCGCCTGGATGATCGACTACCCGCGGGAGTGGCTCTGGGGCGCGATCGCCGTCACGACGTCGACCCTCTTCGGATGGACCGAGTGGACGCTGCGCACGCGCCGCCTCGAGCTCGGCGTGGTCGAACGTGCCGGCGCGATGCGCGCCCTCCTCTGGGCGCTCGTGATCGCCGTGGCGCTCGTCGGTCTCATGGGCCGCGCGCGCAGCGACGAGGTCGCCTGTCTCGCGCTTGCGCTCGGCGGCATGCTGCTCACTGCCTCGGCTGTTCATGCCGACGCAGTCGCCGTCGGCCGGACGGCGCGCCGCACGGTGGTGCTCGCCCTGGTCGGCGGCGGGGTCGCCGTCTTGGGAGCCTCGATCGCCGCGGGCAGCTACTCCGACGACGCGTGGTTCGTCACGTTGCTGACCGGCGCCGCGGCGCTCGTCATCGGGTCGGCCGTCGACGTGCTCGAAGCCCCCGTCCGGCCGGCTGCCGGCGCGTGGCTCGACGCGTCGGCGCGGGCGGCGGACGAGGCCGTGCGGGCCGACCCACAGGACGCGATCCAGGCGACACTCCTCGCCCTGCGAGCGCCGGAGGGCGACGGCGCGCCGTCGCCAGAGCTCTGGACGTTCGCGCCCATCCGGGTCACGACCATCGACCCTGCGGGTTACCTGCACCAGCGCGACGCGGACCTGCCCGACGCTCTCCTCCTCGTGGCGTCTGCGGAGCCGGAGGCCACGCTCCGCGCCGAGGTGCTCGAGGCGCTGGAGGTTCGACGCCCCGACATCCGTCCGCTCGTTCAATGGATGGCCGAACGGGGAGCCATGGTCGCCACCGTGATTGCGTGCGGCGGCGAGACCGAAGGCCTCCTGGTCCTGCCACGAGGGGGGCGCGGCGAGCCCGTGACCCTCGAAGAGGTGCGCGCGTTCAAGCGCGTCGCCGATCGGCTGGCCACCGCGTGCCGCGCGCGGGGCACGCAGGCGCGGATGCTCGATCGTGCGCGCGACGCCACGGTGCGCGCGGCGGAGGCCGAGGAGCGAGTCGCGAAGCTCCTTCACGATCGCAACCGCGACGCCGAACGCGACGCGCTCGCGACCACGCGGCTCGCCCGCCCGGCCACCGTGGGGGTCTACTCGGCGACCTCGCGCTCGCTGCTCGAAGCGCTCGAGCGGCGCACGTCGATCGGGGCGCCGATCGTGGTCGTCGCGCCGAGCGGTGCCGATCCGGTGCCCTACCTCGCGCGTGCTCACCTCGCAGGGGTCCGCGCCAGGGCGCCGATCGTCTTGGTCGACGCGACCAGCGTTCGCGAGCACGACCCGGCAAGGTGGTCCGATCCGACGGTGTCCCCGCTGGCGCTGGCGGATCGCGGGACGCTCGTGCTCCTCGACGGCGCCGCGCTGCCGGGCGACATCCAGCGCCTCGTCGCGCGCGCGTGCGGCGAAAAGCGCGCGCCCTGGGCGCGGCTCGACCCGCTCGACGTGCAGCTGGCGCTCACGACAATCTCGCTGCCCGAAGATCTCGTCGCGCAAGGAAGGCTCGACCCCGCGCTCGCGCATCGACTTGGCGACGCGCTCGAGGCGCCGATCGCCTTGCCTCGCCTGCGCGATCGCCCCGAGGACCTTCGCGCCATCCTCACCGATCGCCTCGCTCGCGAGGGGCTGCGGGTGCGCGGTCGGCCCGTGGGGATCGACCACGCGGCGTACGCGCGGCTCGTCGACTACGAGTTCCCCGGCGAAGACGTGGAACTCCTGGCGATCGCCCAGCGCCTCGTCTCTCGATGCGAAGGCGACGTCGTACGCCCGGCCGACGTGGACTCGCTGGGCCTCATCGCCGAGCCGAACCGCAACGCCGAGCCGAGCAGCCGTAAAGATCCGCTATCGGCGTGATGTAGGTGCGAAGGCGAGGCCACGCCTCGCGTCTCCACGCGAGACGACCAGAGAGTTGCGCTTGTCTCGCCGCTTTCGAGCGTGTTACTCGTCCAGCGCCGCGACGTTTCGAGGAGCAGGAGGAGAGAACGTCATCATGCGCACGCTGCAAACATTGGCGAAGCGAGCAGGTTGCACGCTTGGTCTTGCCGCAGTCCTTGGAACCGCGGTCGGTTGTGGCGGCGGGGGGGACGACAACCCCTACAAGCCTCAGCCTGTGTGGTCCGGCAAGGCGGCGAGTCTGCCCGCCCCGCCCACACTTCCGAGCACCCCCATCAAGAATGGGGATGCCTACACCGTGTACGGCGCAGTGCATCAGCTACGGAGCATGATGCACAGCAAGGATGTGACGAGTCCGCCGGCGATCTCGATCGTCGGCTACATCGTCGACTCGAACATCCCGCGCGCCCCCGACTGCGCCATCCACAAGACAGGCAAGGCCGACCCCGACGGGTGCACCCCCGAGGTGCCGAGCTTCTGGATCGCCGACAACAAGGACGACACCAAAGGACTCAAGGTCCGCGTCGTCGGTTGGGCGCGTAACTTCGCCGTCATTTACGACGCGATGGTGATGTACAAGAAGGTCAAGCCAGGCGAGCAGCCCACCGACAAGCAGGTCGTCACCGACGACATGCTGAACGTGCCGCTGCCGTTCCCGCTGCCCGCCGTGGGCGCCCAGGTAAAGATCACGGGCGCTTACAACGTTGCGAAGACGGTTGTGTCCGACATGGTCAGCGAGCCCACCGGTGGCGTCATGGCCCTGCAGAAAGTGGACACGCTTCAGCCAGCGCCCGAGCCGGCGAAGTTCGCGAAACCCATCCCCTGACGTCGGGCGTTCGGGAGCGTGCGTCGCGGCTCGCGGGCCGTGGGCGAAAAGCTTGCGCGGGCAGTTCCGTCCGTTATGTTTGGACTTGCTCACGGACGTTTCCCCGGCAACGACTGCTCTCTCGATTTCGGGACCGCGGCTCGGCGATCGACGGTAACGCAACGTGTCGACGCGGCGGATTTCGCCGCCGCGGCCTGGTGCTGATTTTCTGCGGTCGATTGGATGCCAGGTACTTGGTCGAGCGCTTCTGAGGCGCACTCGAGGCCGTAAGCGAGAGAAGAGAGAGACATGGGAACGCGTCTGTATGTCGGAAACCTGTCGTTTTCGTCCACCGGAGAGACCGTGCGTGAGGCCTTTGCGCGCATCGGCGAGGTCACGGATGTGCACATTGTGACCGATCGTACGTCGGGCCAATCGCGTGGGTTCGGGTTCGTGACGATGGGCACCCCGGCAGAAGCTCAGAAGGCCATCGAGGCCATGAACGGCGCGAACCTCGACGGTCGCCCTCTGCGCGTGAACGAAGCGGAAGAGCGTCCGCAGCGCGGCGGGGGTGGCGGTGGCTTCGGGGGTGGTGGCGGCCACGGCGGCGGCGGCGGCGGCGGCGATCGCCGTGGCGGTCGCGGCGGTGGTGGCGGTGGTGGTGGTGGCGGCGGCGATCGACGCAATCGCTGGTGAACCGCGAACGCTCGCGCGCCGAGGGCGAGTGATCGTCTCCGGCGCGCGCGGTCGCATCGCTTCCTAGGCCGATCCGGCGGCTTCTTTCCGAGAAGGCCGGCGACCTGGCGCGGTCGCCCCGGCGACGTGTGCTCTCGAGGTTCCCTATGGCCAATCCGAGCATTCAGAAGCGTCAAAAGGAGCGCGAACGCCAGGACCGCCAGCGGGCGAAGGCCGAGAAGCGAAAGCAGCGGAAAGAAGAGAAGGTGGCGCGCGTCCCAGGCGGCGAGGGCGAAGACCCCGACATCGCGGGGATCGTCCCCGGACCGCAACCCGTCGCCGAAGATCTCGTCGAGTCCTGAGATTGCGCTGCCCATCCGCGGCGCGGCGGGTGGCGATCGCGAGGAGGGGCGAGGCCGGGCGGGCTGGGCGAGGGGCGAGAAACCCCGCGCGCGAAGGTTCGCCGAACCCCTCCCAGTTCCTGCCGAGCGAGTTTCGGGCTAGTGCTCGACGCATGCGCATCGCACTGATCGGTCTGGGCAAGATGGGCTACAACATGACCCTCCGCCTGCTCGAGGGCGGGCACGAGGTCGTCGCGGTCGATCGCAACGCCGACCTCGCGCGAGAGCTCGCGACCAAGGGCGCGATCTTCGGCGAAAGCGCGGCCGATGCGATCGCGAAGCTCCCGGCCCCGCGAGTCGTCTGGGTCATGGTTCCGTCCCAGGTCACCGACGCGGTGATCCAGGATGTCGCGGGGCGGCTCTCGAAGGGCGACGTCATCATCGACGGCGGCAACTCGAACTGGAAGGACTCGCGCGTCCACGGGGAGAAGCTGGCCGAAAAGGGCATCCTCTTCTGCGACGCCGGCACCAGCGGCGGCGTGTGGGGCCTCAAGAACGGCTACTGCCTGATGGTGGGCGGCGCACCCGAAGCGATCAAGATCTGCGAGCCCATCTACAAGACGCTTGCTCCGGCCGACGGCTACGCGCACGTCGGGCCGGCGGGCGCGGGGCACTACGTGAAGATGGTGCACAACGGCATCGAGTACGGGCTGATGCAGGCCTACGCCGAGGGCTTCGAGATCATGAAGACGGCGCCCTTCAAGCTCGACCTCCACAACATCGCGGCGATCTGGGGCCACGGGTCGGTCGTTCGCTCCTGGCTGCTCGAGCTGCTCGAGTCGGCGCTCAAGGACGACACGGATCTGCACGCCATCAAGGGTTGGGTCGAGGACTCGGGCGAGGGCCGATGGACCGTCCAGGCCGCCATCGACCAGGACGTCCCGGCGCCGATCATCACGCTCTCGCTGCAGACGCGGCTGCGCTCGCGGCAGGTCGAGTCGTACGGAGCGAAGGTCCTGGCGGCCCTTCGAAATCAGTTCGGCGGACACGCCGTGAAGAAGGAGTGACCGTCCTTGCCCCCGACGTTGGCTCGGGCCAGGCCCCAGGACCATGACGCGATCGTCCGCGTGCTCGTGCGAGCCTTCGACGCGGATCCCGTCGCCAACTATCTCTTGCGCCGCGACGCCGGCCGCAAGCGCGGCTTCGAGCTCTGCTTCGGCGCCTTCCTCGAGCACGCCACGATGCCTCATGGCGAGACGTGGATCGCCGACGGCGGGGCAGGCGCCGCGCTCTGGACGCCGCCGGGACGCTGGGACGTCGGGCTCCGTAGCGCGCTCGCGATGGGCCCGTCACTTCTTCGCGCGGTCGGGTGGTCGCGTGCGGCGCGCATGGCGGTCGCCGCCAACCGCGTGCAAAGCAAGCACCCGCGGCCGCCCCACTTCTACCTCTTCGCGATAGGCGTCGACCCCGACCGCCAGGGCCACGGGATCGGCGGCGCGCTCCTCGGCGCGGTGCTCGGGCGCTGCGACGCCGAGCGAGTGCCCGCCTACCTCGAGGCCTCCACGCCCGACAACCGCCGCCTCTACGAGCGGCATGGGTTCCGCATGACCGAAGAAGTGACGATGGCGCCCGACGCGCCCCCGATGTGGCTCATGTGGCGACAGCCACGCGCCTGAGCCTCGCCGCCGTATACTCGCTCTCCCTCCCCCGCATCTCCGGAGCCCACGGATGACCGACAACCCTTTCCGAGCCGGCCTCGAGACCGAGCGCGCCCCCGCGCCATGCGTCTTCGTCATCTTCGGCGCATCGGGTGACCTGACGCGCCGCAAGCTGATCCCCGCGCTCTACAACCTCGCCGTCTCACGGCTCTTGCCGCCGGGAATGTCGATCGTGGGCTTCGCGTTGACCGAGGTCGACGAGGACAAGTTCCGGTCGAACATGCACGACGCGGTCGCCGAGTTCTCGAGGCGCAAGCCCATCGACGAGGTCGTCTGGGCCGACTTTGCCAGCCGCCTCCACTACGTGTCGGGCAGGTTCGAGGACCCCGCGAACTTCGCTCGCCTTCGCGAGAAGCTCGACCAGCTCGATCGCACCAACGGCACACGCGGCAATCGCATCTACTACCTGGCGATCCCGCCGAGCGCGTTCCGCCCCGTCAACGACAACCTCGCCCTCGCGGGCATGGTCTCCGAAGAACGCGGTAACTACGCGCGCATCATCATCGAGAAGCCCTTCGGGCGCGACCTCGTGAGCGCCGAGGCGCTCAACGGCGATCTGCACCGCGTCTTCGCCGAACGCCAGATCTTCCGGATCGACCACTACCTCGGCAAGGAGACCGTCCAGAACCTCGTGGCGCTCCGCTTCGGCAACACGATCTTCGAGCCGCTCTGGAACCGCAATCACATCGATCACGTGCAGATCACCGTCGCCGAGGACATCGGCGTCGAGGGGCGGGGCAAGTTCTACGAGGAGGCCGGGGCCGCGCGCGACATCGTGCAAAACCACCTCCTGCAGCTCCTGATGGTCATGGGGATGGAGCCGCCCGTGGCGTTCACGGCCGACGAGGTGCGCGACGAGAAGGTGAAGGTCCTTCGCGCCCTGCGGCCCATCGTCGGCGACGACGTGAAGACCCTCACCGTGCGCGGCCAGTACGGGCCCGGCAACTTCGCGGGCAAGGCGGTCGCCGGCTACCGGGAAGAGCCGAACGTCAGCCCGACGTCGAACGTCGAGACGTTCGTCGCCATGCGCCTCGAGATCGACAACTGGCGCTTCGCCGGGGTGCCGATCTACATCCGCGCCGGCAAGCGGCTCGGCAAGCGCACCACCGAGCTGAGCGTCCACTTCAAGCGCGTCCCGCACGCGCTCCTCAATCGCGACCAGCTCGTCGCGCGCTCCGGCACGACCGGGGAGGCGGGATCCGACGTCGAGCCCGACGTGCTCGCCATCCGCATCCAGCCCGACGAGGGCATCGGCCTGCGCTTCGCGGCGAAGGTCCCGGGGCCCACGATGACGCTGCGCCCGGTCACGATGGACTTTCGCTACGGGTCGACGTTCGGCGGGAGCGGCCCGGAGGCGTACGAGCGCCTCCTGCTCGACGCGATGCTCGGCGACCCGACGCTCTTCGCGCGCGCCGACGAGGTGACCGCCGCGTGGCGATTCATGACGCCCATCCTCCAGACGTGGGAGAAGGGCCCGCCGCCGCAGTTCCCCAACTACCCGGCAGGCACGTGGGGCCCGAAGGCCGCGTTCGACCTGATCGAGCGCGACGGGCGTACGTGGAGGCGGCTGTGAGGCTGCCCCTCGACGCCGTCGAGCCGGCGCTCGCCGGGCTCTGGAAGGACGAGGCCGATCGAGGCGGCGCGCCGCGCATCGAGCTCTTCACGGTCGTCGCGCTGGCGAGCGAGCTCGCGCTGCTCGGGCGCGCGCAGAGGGTCGTCGCGGCGGTCGCGGCCACGTATCCCTCGCGCACGATCGTCGCCGCTTGCCGACAGGGGGCCAACGACGCCATCACGGCCGAGGTGTCGCTCCATCACGTCTCGTCGGGAGCTGCGTGCGGCGACGCGATCGTGCTCGAGGCCACCGGCACAGCGCGCGACTGGCTGCCCGAGAACGTCGACCGCCTCGCGCTGCCCGATCTGCCGGTCTGCGTCTGGTGGGTCGGCGACCTGCCCGACTTCGACCAGCTGTTCGACCGGCTGGCCGCCAACGCGGACGTGATCGTCGTCAACTCGGGCGAGATGGATCTCCGCGACCTCGAGAAGCTGTCGACGATCGTGACGCGCTGCCACGGCGGCGCCGCGCTGAGCGACCTGATGTGGATCCGCTTGCGGCCGATCCAGGATCTGATCGCGCGCTTCTTCGACGACGAGACCGCGCTGGCGTGCCTTCGCTCGGTCGAGCGCGTCACGATCGAGTTCGCGCCGCGCGAGGGCGAGCAAGACGTGGCGAGCACCCAGGCGGGCCTCTTGATCGGCTGGATGGCGAACGCGCTGTCGCTCGGCGGCGAGACGGTGGGCTGGAAGCGCGGCACCGGGTGGGCCGAAGCGACGCTCGGGCGCGTCGTCGCGCGCTTCGAAGCGCGGGCGCGGACCGATGTGCCGTCCGGGAGCATCCTGCGCGTCGCGATCGAGTGCGACGGCGCGCGCTTCGAGGTCGTGCGCCAGGACAATCCGCAGATCTTCCTCTGGTCGCGCGAGGCGCCGGGGGCGCCCGTCCCGCCGCAGACCCTCCGCGTCGGGATCCCCGAGGAGGCGACGCTGCTCATCCGCTGCCTCGAACGTCCGAAGCGCGACGCGCTGCTCGAGAAGAGCCTGCACGTTGCGACTCGCATCGTTCGCCCCGTGGCGCCGCGCCTGTCGACGCGCGCGGGGAGCTGAGACGCGCGCGCGGCGCGGCCCACCCGCGCCGTGCTTCGTGTCCACAACTTGCAGGCGACCCCGGCGGAAACGGTTCGCACGGAACCCTGCAAGGAGAGATCAATGCATCAGTCAACGAAAGTCGGCAGAGCCCTGGCAGCCTTCGCGATTGCGATGGGCGTGGCCGCGATCCCTGGGGTTTCGAAGGCGGACGACCCGGCTCCCGCTCCGGACACGGCGGCGGCCGAGGTGGTGACCGGGACCGGGACCATCCAGAAGATCGACAAGGACAGCCGCACGATCACGCTCCTGGGCTCGCAGGGCGCGGTCGTCGACGTGAAGGTCGGCCCGAACGTGAACCTGGCCAAGCTCAAGGTCGGCGATCGGGTCAACGCGGCCTACTATCGCGAGGTCGCCATCGCCCTCCAGAAGTCAGGCCAGCAGGGGCCGAAGATGACCCAGACCGTCACCGAGCGCGGAGGCGTCACGGCGCAGCAGACGACCGTCACGGCGAAGGTCCTCGCTGTGGATACCGCCGCGAACTCGGTCGCGCTCCGCGGCCCGAACGGCGGTACGCACGTGATCCAGGTGCAGGATCCCGATCTTCAGGCGCAGCTCGGCAAGATCAAGGCGGGCGACAGCGTCGACGTGACGTACACGCAGGCGATCGCGGTCTCGGTCGAGCCGGCGAAGTAGGGCCGGCAGCGGGCACGCGCGCGCGGCTCAGGCGCGCGCGTGGCCGCATGGGACGGGGTGTGCGTCGACTCAAGCGCGCGGATTGCGCAGCGTGGCGCGCGCGCGCGGGGCCGCCACGGCCGGGGTGTCGCGGCGTGCCGCAACGGGGGCCAGGGCGGAGGCATCGATCCTGCTTTGCAGGTCGTCATGCGTGCCTCCTTCCCACCGACCCCGTTGCATGTCGCGGTTCTTCTCGGGTGGACGGTCTATGGCGCCGTCCGCGATCGGCTCGCCGAGTACCGTCGGCTGGCCGAGTACCGCATGGCCCGTCGCGCCGCCGGCGCCGAGCCCGTCCATACCGACACCGACGTCCAGGCGAGCCCGCCTCGGGCGAAGCCGCCGTCGCCGGTGGAGCGCCGCCCGGACTACTCCGTGAACTGAGGCTGCTTCAACCGCACCGCTTCTGCGGCTGGCTGGCCCTTGCGGGGCGCGGAGGCTTCGAGGCCGCGCACGCACGCCCGAACATCGAACATCTCAACGGCGCCGGGGGCACCAAACGCGGTGGGGTCCCAGGAAGACGCCACCAAACGCGGTGGGGCCCCAGGAAGACGCCACCAAACGCGGGGGCCCGGGGAGGACGTCACCAAACGCGCGGTGGGTCCGAGGAAGGCGTCACCAAACGCGGTGGGGTCCGAGGAAGACGAAGAGAAGGACGATGAGCAGGACGAGACCGAGGCCTCCGCTCGGGTAGTACCCCCAGCTGCGCGCGTGCGGCCAAGCCGGCGCGCTGCCAATCATCATGACGAAAAGAACGAGGAGCAGGATGGCGATCATGGGGCTCGAGAGGAGCAAGGGCTGAGCCAGGCTAGCCGCGGCTCGCGGCTAGTCCCGATCTCCGGACCCTTCGCGCTCGGCCCCCAGGCCCGTCGCCACCACGAAGCGCCCGCGCTTCTCCCTCGTTACGGTGCTGCGCACGTCGACGCGGAGGGGCGCCGTGACTGGCGCAATGTTCCCCGTGGCCTCGGCGATGGGGCGGATCTCCGCGCTCCGTACGCGCGTCATCGGCTCGAGGGGAGCGCAGGATCCCCTCAGCAGGACACCGCTGCTCATGGCGTCGGGAACATGCCGATCCCCGTCATGGTCCCCTTCGCGACGAGAAGGGTATAGCTACTGGCCATCTTCCCGGTCGCGAGGGGAGTTGCCGTCACGGTAATGACGCCCGGAGGCGCGTTGAAGAAGATCGCGAAGCCGCCCGAAGTGGTCGCGACCACCTCACCGCCGGCATAGATCGCGCTCAGCTGCTTGTTGTCACTCGCGACTTCGACGCCCGGCGATGACGCGCCGAGGCAGTCGTGGACGAACGTCGAAACGTACCCGTTCGCGTCATCTTGGATGACCCCGAAGTCCCCCTCCTCGAACGCAGCTAACTCCGCGGGGGTGACCGTCTGAGCCCCCACGCTCGCGGTGTATGCCATCGGGATCGTGACCACGGGCTCGCTTATCGGATATCCCCAGTTTTCGAATAAAGCAACGATGCTCTCGTCGCGCGCGCGTGAGTGCACGCGGCGGTCGTCGTCTCCACGCAGGTCTGGCAGGAAGTCGCGCCGCCGTTTCGCGGCTCGGTGATGTACCCCGCGAGGGCGCCGCACCCGAGGCCGCACGCGGTCTCGCACGTCGAGGCGAGGCACGCGCTCAGCGCGGACACATCGCTCGACGTGCCGACCCGGTGGTCGATCGTGCACTGCGAGCGGCAGTCCGCGTCGCCGTTGCACTGGCCGAGGAAGCCCTCGTAGGCCGCGCACACCGGGTCGGCCGCGCACGTCGTCGACTCGCTGCAGCAGCTCGCCGACGCGCATGAAGCGCACGCGTTCGATCCATACGGCAAGCCGCAGCTGCGGGTGGTCAGATCCTCGACTGGGTTGCTCGTGATGCCTGCGATCTGGCGGCAGGAGAGCAGGGACGTGGTCGCGACGATGATCGCGACCGCGCCGATGGCGATCGCGCCGATGGCCGCGGCACCGATCGCGACGGCGCTTGCGACGAGCGGAACATGGCGCCGGGTCGTGCGGTCGACGCGGCGACCCACCTTCTAGAAGCTTCCCCCGACATCGATCGAGCCGCGGCCCCACGCGAGGCTCGGCGTCACGTGGATCCCGGCGTGGTCTCCGTGTCCGCTCGTGTCGCTGAACCACAGGACGGCGCTGCCGCCGAGCGCCGCGAGAGCCACCGCGAAGCTGAGCGTCGAGGCGTCGGCGGCCGTCTTCGCGCTGCTGTTCAAGTTGATGGCGGCCGTGCAGGGCTCGAGCGTGCAGGTGGCTGCGGGGTCGTTGTGCTTCGACAGCGCCGTCACTCCGAAGTACGTGCCCACGCCCGCGGCGGCCACAGCGACGCCCGCGGTCACCACCGCGATCGTGCGTCGCGTCGAGAGCCCGTGGCTCTCCGGTGGGGTCTCCGGCGCGGGGGGCGCGACGGGCGCGGCCAAGGGTACGGGCGCCGGAGCCACCGGCTCCGCGGCCACGGGGGCCGGCGCGTCCTCGAGCGGCGTCAGCGTGGCGGTCTGCACGTCGCCGTTCGGCGCCACAGTCAGGACGACCTTCCACGGCTTCTTGCTCGCCGCGGAGGCCTCGATCGTGTGCGGCCCCGGATCGACCGGGAGGCGCGTCCCCCACGCGGTGCGTCCGACCGGCGTCGCGTCGCGCGTGATGCTGAGGTCGGGGCTATCGGCTGCCGGGGGAACGACGATGACGAGGCTCGACACCTTGCCATCGAGCGCCAAAAGGTGCTGATCGATGAGCGCGACGCGGTCGGGCCGCTGGTCGCGCTCGGCCAGCGCGCGTGCCTCGCGGAACTCGGCCACCGCGGTCGCGGCCCGCCCCTGCTGCTCGTGACAGACGGCCACGTTGAGGACCGTGCCTGGCAGCGGATCGAGTCGCCGGCTCTCCTCGAGCTTGGGGCAGGCCTCGTTGACCTTGCCCGCAGCGAGAAGAGACCGCCCCTGGTCGAAGAGCTGCAGCGCGAGCGCCTTGTCTTCGTCGCTGAGCTGCGCGCGCGCGGGCGCGCCCACCAGCATCCCGAGCACGACACCCGCCGCCGCACACGCCCGGACCCCGCGAACCGCGCTCATGCGAGACCGGACCCTACCATGGTCCCTCGAGCGGGTCTCGACCTCGAGACGCAGCGCCTGCGGGAGACGAGGCGGGAACGGGGGTCGACGGATGGGCGCGGCGAGCGGGCAAGGCGCCGGCCGACGCGATGGGGGCCGCGGCGATCGAGGGAGGCGCCGACGTGACGGCGGCCGCAGACGCGGACGCCGCCGGCAAAGCGGAGGGCAGGGCCACGAGCGTGGTGGCCGAGGGGATGCTGGACGGGGCGGTCGCCACGGGCGGAGGCGTCGACACCCCTGCGGCCGTGCTGTCGGCCGGCGATCGCGCGTCTTTCGTGGCGGCTCCATGCAGGAGCGCCCCCACGATCCCGACGCCCACCAAGCTCGCCGCGACGCCTCCGCGGAAGAGCCGTCGGCGGGCCGTTCGCCTGCGCGCCGTCGTCAGGTCCGTGAACAATCCGTTGAGGGAGGCCGCCCCTTGAGTCTCGGTCGACTCGCGCCCCGAGGGCATGGGAGTCGGATGGGAGGGGCGCTGCGCCTCCGGCAACCCGAGGGCCGCAGCGAGCGCCTCGATCTGCTCGGCCGCCGAAGCGAATCGCTTCTCGGGGGCGCGGTCGCAGGCGCGCTTGAACCATGCGTCGAACGCCGGTCCGAGCGTCGAGCCGCGCTCCGACGCGGGGGCCATCGGCTCGGCGAGGATCTGCGCGAGTAGCTGCGCGAGGCTCCCGCTCCTCCAGTAGGCGCGCCCCATGAGGAGCTTGAACGCGATGAGCCCGAGCGTGTAGAGGTCCGCGCGAAACGTGACCGGCGGCCCGCGGCTGTCGGTCTGCTCGGGCGCCATGTACCCCGGGGTTCCCAGGAACGTGTCGGACGCCGTCAGCGAGCTGGCTTCCGCCGCCATCTTGGCGATGCCGAAGTCGAGGATCTTCACGATGGGCGTGCCGTCATCGCCCCGCGTGAGAAACAGGTTCTCGGGTTTGAGGTCGCGATGCACGAGGCCCGCCTCGTGCGCCTTGACCAGCGCGCGGGCGACCTGGCGGAGCCACCCGACGACGTGCGCCGGCGGCGCGGGTTGGTCCCCCGTGGCGCGCTCGAGGTCTTGCCCTTCGAGCAGCTCCATCACGAGGAACGGCGTGCCACCGAGCTCGGGCGCGACGTCGGCGTCCGTGACGCGAACGATGTGGTCGCTCTTGATCAGCGACGCGGCGCGCGCCTCGCGGCGGAACCGCTCGACCGAGGCTCCTGGCTGCTGCGTGAGGATCTTCAGCGCCAGGCGCTGTCCGGTGTGCTCGTGCTCCACCTCGTAGACGGCGCCCATTCCCCCCTTGCCGAGGAGGCGCACCGGCCGGTATTTGCCGCCAATCCGCGAAGGAAGGTCGAGGTCGGGCACGTCCACTTACCCAACATGGGACCGTAGTGGGCACACCCCCACGGGTCAACGAAGTCCCGCAGCGAGAAGCGTTCGCAAGAAATGACTATTGACCCAACCGATACCTCGCAAACCTCAAACGCGACCTCAAACCGAGGTGCGCGCTAATCCGTTGCGTGCGCCGCGTGCGCCGCGAGCGCATCGAGCGCGCGCAGCACCGCGGCCGCGTCTTGCGGCCGCGCCTCGCGGTCCTTCGCGAGCAGGCGCGCGACCAGGGCGTCGACCGCCTCGTCGAGTCCGGGACGCAGCTCGCTCGGCCTGGGAGGCTGCTCGCGAAGCACCTTGACGAGCACGGACGCCGGTCGTCCCCCGAACGCCGGACGCCCCGTCAGGCACTCGAAGAGCACGCACCCGAGCGCAAAGAAGTCGGCGCGCGCGTCGACGTCCGCCGCTTCCATGGCCTGCTCGGGCGCCATGTAGCCGGCGGTCCCCAGCGAAGTCCCCGGGCGGGTCAACGTGGTCGATCCGGCCTCGAGGCGCGCGACGCCGAAGTCGATGATCTTCGTCTGGGCAGGGTCGCCGCCGACGAGAAAGAGGTTACTCGGCTTGATGTCTCGATGAACGATCCCGCGCGCGTGCGCAACGGCGAGCCCCTCGCACGCCCGGCGGACGACCGCGAGGCTCTCGCTCGGATCGAGGGCCGATCGGGCGAGGCGCGCGCAGAGGTCTTCACCGTCGAGCCAGTCCATCGCGAGGAACGGCAAGCCTTCGGGCGTCAGACCGTGAGCGACGTAGCGCACGATGCAGGGATGGGAGAGCTCGGCCAGGACGACGCCCTCGCGCAAGAACCGCTCGCGAGCCGATGCGCTCTGGATCCCGACCACTTTGATCGCGGCCTTCGCGCCCGTGGCTTGATCCTCGGCCCGGTAGACGGCGCCCATGCCGCCCGTGCCGGCGAGACGCTCGATCCGGAAGCGCTCGCCGACGATCTCTCCCGCTTCGAGCCGTCCCGCGGGAAGCGGATCGCCGGCGCCGGGCTCCGAGATCGCCGCGGCCTCGCGCAGAAACGAGTCGATCGAGTCGGCGGGCGCCCCCGCGGCGTCCTCCTCCGAAGGCGGCTGCATCTTCGGGCGATCGCGAGGCACTTCGCACAGTTTGCCCGTTGTTTGGACCGCCGCAAAGCCACGGATGGCGGCGCTCGAGGTCCCTCGTCAGGATGGGCCTGCGGGTGGACGGAGGAGCCGGGAAAGGGGGGAACTCCCCCCGGTCGGACGAACCGGTCGGACGAAATCGGAAGCGAAATCGGAAGCGAAATCGGAAGAAAAAGTGTGGGCCAGCGCGTCACATCGGGCGAGCCGGGTCTCTTCCCCAACAGAGAGCGTCGACGAACGACGCGAAACGGGGAGCAGACGCCATGAACGCCATTCACAGCCGCCGCAGCGCACACGTCAACGGTCTCGTCGCGACTCACCGCGCCGACCCACTCGCAAGCTCCCGCCCGATGCTCGGCGGACTCACGCGGGTCGCGGCCGCGCTGGCCCTGTCGATCGGCAGCGCGGCGTGCTCCTCGGCGACTGCGGGGACGCCGCCGGTCGCGCCCGTCGCGCCCCTCTCGACCGGCGCGGCCGTGTGCCATGCCACGAGCGCCGCGAAGGTGGTCGCCCGGCGGGTGTTCGTCCCGGGCGGCGTCGAGGCCTCCGTGCAGGACGGAGCGTTCTCGGTCCGGTTCGCGGCCGACCGGTCGCACTGCGTCGCGGCCGACTGGCCTTCGGCCACGCAGCGGCCCCAGCCCGGGTCGTGCGCTCGAGTGGGCACCGCGACGGCCAGCCGCGCCAGCAACCCGGAAGAGACGATGCTCGCGTGGGAGTCGCGCGACGGCGCCGAGCCGCGCATCGACCTCGGCGTCGTGGTCAACGACGCGCCGCGCGCGTTCTTCGGATTCGGGATCCCGGGAGAGCGGCACATCGCCGAGCGGACGTTCCACGCTCCGGCGCCGAGCGCGCGGTCCGGCGAGGCGGCGCCGGCGCTCGCTGCGATCGGTCACGACCGCTTCCTGCTCGCCTGGGTCGAGGGCAGCAGCGAAAGCCATCAGCTTCGCGCGCAGTCGGTCGTCGGCTGGGGCGACCCCCTCGGCCCGGCCATGGTCCTGTCGCCCTCGGAGGCGAGCGTGATCGGTCGTCCCAGCGTGGTGGTCGCGCCGACGGGCTACGGCCTCGTCACCTACGTCGCCTCGATCGAGGGCGAGTTCGACGTTCTCGCTACGCCCGTGTCGTGCGCGATGAACTGAAGCTACTTGTACGTCACCGCGACCGCCGCGCAGATCGGCTTGATGTTGTCGAGCCAGCCCCCGATGCGCAGGCTAAAGCCCACGACCGCCTCGTTCGAGTTGCAGGACTGGTCGAAGAAGGTGCCGGTCTGATTGGCCCAGGTGTTGTAGCTCTCGTCGCTCGTCGTCGCGAAGTCGATCGTGATGGTGTTGTCGGCCGCCAGGGTCACCGCGCTCGTGCCGCAGTGATTGCCCAGGCCCTCGATGAACATGTCGGCGAGGCCCACCGTAGTGGTGATCGCCGTGAGGCCGGTGCTGCCGCAGTCGTCGTCGCGTTCATCCGTCGGGTCGACGGTCCCGGTGGCCTTCTGATACGGCGCCGGCGTGCTGGCCGTGAGCGTGACCGAATACGAGGTCGCGCCTTGAACGAGCGCCGGCGTGGCGCAGTAGATCGAGACCCCCGACACGTGCTCGTCGGTGTCGTCGAACCACGAATCGACGCGCGTGACGAACGCGCCCTTCGGGCAGTGCACCGTGGACGCCGCTCCGGCCAATCCGCCGGCCCCCGCCAGCGGGCGGTCAGCGCCGATCGTGAGCGACTGCGGACATCCGTTGCCGACCGTGCCATTGCAGTCGTTGTCCGTCGCCGTGAAGCAGTCGTCGTGCGCCGCGGGCACCATCTCGCCCGCGCATGCGCCGAGAGCGCCGACGCACGACTGCGTCCCGCCCTTGCAGGTACCGACCCCTTGCGTCCCCGTGGCTCCCGAGTAGCACGCTTGCGTCGTGTGGACCGGCCGGCACGTGGGGGCTCCGGCGTCGTCGCACTCCGAGGTGCCCTCGGCGCAGGCGCCGGGGTTGGTCGTCATGCACGCGGCCGCGCTCGCGACGCAGACGGCCGCGGCCTCCCGCGGGGCCCCCGCGTCGACGTAAGCATCGGGCGGAGCGTCGACCGCAGCATCGGCCGCCGCGGCGCTCGCGGCGTCGGCGCTGTCTCCGTCCGCGTCGTCGCCCGCCTCGGCGCTCACCGTCGAATCGCCGAGCATGCCCGCGGAAGAATCGGCGATCGAATCCGCCGCCCCATCGCCCTGGCTCTGCCCCGACCCGGAGCACGTGCCCGCGCTGCACGTGAGGCCCGCGTTGCAGGCCGTCTGGTCGCAGCAAGGATCGCCTGAACCGCCACAAGGAGTGCTCGCGTGCGAGCTGCCCGCAGCGCCCGCGTCGCCCGTGGGGCCGGTGCCGCTGACGCCGAGGCCCCCGCAGCTCGCCATCAGGCTGACTGCGATGGCCCCCACCACGATTCCGGTCAGCGCGTGCTTCATGGGAAAACTTCCTCCATGGTAAAATGTCACCAAGAGGCCCTCCCGGGCAATGGGGCCCGCGCGACCCCGTTTCTGCCCGTTTCCCCACGTCCCCACGTCCCCACGAGCGCACCGCCCGGTCGGCGTCGGCCGAGGGCTCGCGGCGCGCGTGCAAGTCCGGTCGGCCGTCGGCCGAGGGCTCGCGGCGCGCGTGCAAGTCCGGTCGGCCGTCGGCCGAGGGCTCGCGGCGGGCGTGCGAGCCGGTTCGTCCGTCGGCCGAGGGCTCCCGCTACGCGAGCAAGGGCTCACGGCGCACCGGCGACCCCGCTCGCCGGTCGGCCGAGAGCCCTTGATGCGCGGTCGAGCGCGCGCGCCGCACGGGCAGTCGCGCTCGTCGCGCGGCCGAGCGCTCCCGGCCCCGGGCCGAGGGCTCGCGTCCGTCGGACGGGTGCGGTTGCTCGTTCAGCGGACGCGGTTGCACGTGCGGCGTGCGCGGTTGCACCTCGCGCGCGTGGCCTCCGTTGGGTCGACACCTACATGGTGCGACCTATTTCAAAGTATTTTTGCGGAAAGAGGCCCGCTCACAGGGCATTAGGGGGGAGGCGACTGGACGCGGCGCATGGTGCTCCGCGCCCGAGGCGTCCTCATGTCATCGAGAAACCAAGAAAAAGAGAAATGTCATGTCCACGCTCGATCGAAACAAGCCGACCCGCAAAGACCAGCTGCGCCTCATCATCTCGGGGGTGCAAAAGCACTACCCGAGCGGGCAGATGGCCCTTGCGAGTCAAACCTTCAACCTGCCGTCCGACCTGGTGAAGTTCATCCAGGCGGACATCGACGCCACCGACGCGGCCGACAAGGTCCGCGCCGACTGGCTGGCAGCGGTGCAAGCCCAGACGGACTCGCACCAGAAGGTGGGCCCGGTCCTCCGTGCGCTCAAACGCCAGGTGCTCGCGCAGTTCGGCGACACCCAGGACGCGGGCAGCACGCTGGCCGATTTCGGCTATGCGCCGCAGAAAGTCGCTGAGAAGTCGGCAGCGACCAAAGCGGCGGCCGCCGAAAAGGGTCGTGCGACGCGCGAAGCGCGCCACACGATGGGCAGCAATCAGAGAAAGCAGGTGAAGGGGACGGTCGATGCCACCGTCTCCCCGCCCGCGGTCCCTGCTTCGCCGCCCGCCCCGCCGCCCGGCGCGAGTGCCCCCCCTGCGGGGAGCACGACCGCCGGCACCACGCCGCACGTCGCGTAAGCGCGTGAGGTGACAACCAGGGAAAACGGGGAGCCTCGCCGCATGGGCGGGGCTCCCCGGTCCCGCCCTCTCATGCAATGGACGGCGGTTCGAGCGTGGGCACGGCGGGGATGGGCACCGCCGGCCGAGGCGCCGGGGCCGGCCCGGGTTCGGTCCGAGGCGCGAGGAATGGATGCTCAATCCACCGGTACGTCGCCAAAGAAACGAGCACCAGGACCACGCCGCACACCGAAAAGTAGAGCCATATCTTCTCGGGAGTGGCGCCCTTGAGCGACATGATCGATCGGACGGCGAAGAGCACAATGCCCTGCATCAGATAGAGGCTATAGCTGATGGTCCCGAGGACGCGCGCCGGTCGCGAGACGAGAAGACCCCCGAGCGTGTTGCCGGCAGCCACGATGTAGAAGAAGAGACCCATCATGGCGATACCGCTCGATCCCAGCTGACGGAACTGGAGCGTCGAGCACGACAGGACGACGAGGAGGAGCGCCAGGGCCGCCGCAGCCGGGTGCCGCACGGCCGCGGGCGGCGCCTTGAACCGGAGCGCTGTGGCCACGACCATCCCGACGAGGAAGTACTGGACCTCGGCGAAGAGCCCGAGATGGACGAAGCAGAACCAGCAACCCACCAGCATGAAGGCAAAGGGAATTCCCTTGCGAAACACGGCCAGGAGGGGGAGCGCCGCGTAAAAGGCCCACTCGTACATGAGCGTCCAGTGCACGCCCGCGCCGATCAGGCGCGTATAGGGGACGCCGTTCACGTCCGGAAATCCGCACACCGCGAACGCCGCCCATGCTCCGGTCGTGTCGACGAGCTGCTGCAGAGGAACGCGAAGCGTGAACTTCGATGACCAGGCGACCCCCGCAAGGATGCACGCGACGTAGAACTCGTACATCGGCACGATACGGCGGAGGCGCGAGCGATAGAGGCTCACGAAGTCGAGCTTGCCGTCGGCCGCCAGAACCTTGGTCCAGAAGAGAAGCGCCGTGATCATGAAGAAGCACGAAACTCCGGCGCGCCCGAGGAACAGAAAGGCCTGGGACCCGAGGCCCCATTTGCCCACCTGGACGAGGTTTCGAGTCAACTCCGCGTGGTGAAAGAACACCGCGACGGCCAGAAAACCGCGAAGCCCTTCGATGGCACCGAAGCCTCGAAGGGGCGTCCGCATCAGGCGCGCGTAAAACGGGATCCAACGGCCCGCGGCCTCGCATACGAGCAGGAGGAGCAGCGTGACGACTGCGCACGCGATCATGACCGTGACCCGAGCGTGCCGCTGGCATCGACGAGCGTCAAGACGGCGTCATGGCTGTGATCTCGCGACGAGCCGTACCCCGAGCCCGTGCTTCGGTCGCAACGTCACCGATGGGAAGGGCACGACGGCGGGCCTCGGCTGGACCTCGGCGCGGAAGGGACGCGCGAGCGTCGCGAGGACCAGCACCGCTTCCATCTGCGCGAACGCCTGCCCGATGCACAGGCGCGGCCCGCCGCCGAACGGGAAGTATGCGTACCGAGGGAGCCTCCTGGCCAGATCGCCGTCCCAGCGCTCGGGCCGGAACGCGTCCGGCTCGTCGAACCACCGCTCGTCGCGCTGGATCGCCCATGGGCAGAACCACACCTGCCCTCCGCGCGGTACGCGATAGCCGCCGAGGTCGACGTCCTCGCGCGCCTCGCGGCCCATCGACCACGCGGGAGGGTACATGCGGAGCGACTCGGCGATGACGTGCCCCGTGTAGCGAAGGTTCGAGAGGTCCGCGAACGTCGCGGGTCGATCGCCCAGGACGTCGCGCAGCTCGCGGGCCAGCTTCGCGTCGACGTCCGGGTGCTGCGAGAGCAGAAGCCACGTCCACGACAGGTTGATCGCCGTCGTCTCGTGGCCGGCGAGGAAGAGCGTCATGCACTCGTCGCGCAGCTGCTTGTCGGACATCCGCGTGCCGTCGTCGTCTCGCGCGTGGAGGAGCATCGAGAGCAGATCGCTCGTCTCGCCGACTCCGCTACGGCGCCGCTGCTCGAACACGCCGTAGAGGATCGAGTCGAGCTTCGCGACGGCGCGATCGAAGCGTCTCCTCTGCGGCGTGGGGAGCCGCTTGAGGAATGGCAAGAAGAGCTCGACGGGGTCCGAGACGATCGTGAGCACGGCCTCGAGCGACTCGCCGACGTCCTCGGCGTGATCGCCGACCTCTGCGCCGAAGAGCGTCTCGGCGACGATCTCGAGCGTGACCCGCATCATATCCTTGTGCACGTCGCGGATCTCGCCGTCGCGCCACTGGCCGGCGAGACGCGCTGCCTTCTCGACCATGATGCCGGCGTACGCCGCGATGCGTTCGCGGTGAAACGCGGGCTGCGCGAGCCGCCTTTGCCTTCGCCAGAAGTCCCCTTCGCTCGAGAGCAGACCGTCGCCGAGGACCGGGCGAAGCACCCGCAGAAAGCGGTCCTTCTGGAAGAGCCGGTTCTGCGTGACCAGCACGTCTTCGACGAGGTCCGGGTGGCTGACGAGCGTCATCCTCAGCGGACCGATCGCCAGGCGCACGACGTCGCCGTGCTTTTTGCGCATCGAACGGAGGAAGCCGAGCGGGTCTCGAAGGAAAGAGACCGAGTTCCCGAAGAACGGCAGCCCGGGCGCGAGCGGAGGAGCGGCGAGCATTCGCCTTGCAGCGTATCGAGGTCAACGCATGACGCCTATCGCATCGTCGCGACTGCAGGAACGCGCGTCAACGAACGCTGGCCGATCGCGGCCCGACGCTCTCCGCCGCGTGCGCTCGAGTCCCGGATGGGGAGCTCGAGGGGAGCGGCCGCGCTCCCCTCGACCAAGACTAGTTGCCCAGGACGCTGCGGAAGGCGGCGAGGCCCGCGGCGTCGAGCGCGCCGCCGCGATAGACGATGCGGCCGGTGCGGTCGACGACGAGCGTCGTCGGGACGCGGCGCTCGCCGAGCACGTCGGCGAGGCGGAAGTTCTCGTCGACGAGGCGCGCGTACTTCACGCCGCGCTCGCGCGCGAAGGCGGCGACCTTCGCGCGGGGCTCGCCGACCGCGATCCCGAGGACGAGCGCGTCTCCCCGCGAGTCGGCCTGCTCGTCGAGACGATTGAGCGCGCCGATCTCGGCGGAGCAGGCGTCGCACCACGTGGCCCAGAGGCTGATGACCGCAGGGCGACCGCGGACGATCGAGCCGAGGTTCGCCGGGGCCCCGTCGATCGTGAGCAGCGATTCTGCGGGGAGCACTCGCGGCTCCGGCGTGGGCGCCACGGCGGGCCCGCAGCCGGCGCCCAGCAAGAGCGTGATCAAAAGCGGTAGCCGGTGGCGCATGTGAAGACGTCGATGTGTAGATCGTTGGTCCGAAAGTATCGTTCGTAGCCGACCTCGATGTGAAGCGCACGGATCTCCCCTCGAACCGGCGCGTCGACCATGACCTTTCCGCCGACGGTCTGCGCGTCGAACGGGGCCAGGTCGCTGTCGGCCGTGCGCAGCAGCGCGTCGGGATCGGCCAGGGTGGTGAAGAAGTCGACGCCGGTTTGCCTGTGGAATCGGTACAGCGCTCCGAGCGTGAGCGCGCGCGAGACGCGTTGCAAAAGCTCGGTCTCGGCGGAGTGGGCCACGTTGCCCCAGTCGTCGGCGTAGAAGCGGTAGTAGACGTGGAGCGCCCCGTTCCACGGGAGAAACTGCGCCGCCCGCGCGACGAGCGCGTGCCGGACGCGCTCGTTCGGCAAGAGCTCGGGGCCGCGCGTGTCGCCCTCGATCGGCACGCTGTTCCACGTGTTGCCCATCTCGCCGCGCTGCATCGTGATGCCGTAGTTGACGTTCGCGACCGTGGTCGGCGTCAGGATCTGCGTGACGCCGGCGCTGACGGTCGTGCTCGTCCGATCGGTTCGGCCGTGCCTACCTCCGTGGATGTCGAAGCGATCGAACCAGTCGAACACCTCGAGTGAGCTCGCGGACACGACGGTGTCGCCGTCTGCCAGCGAGCGGCTCCACGCGAGCCCGGCGGTCCAGGAGCGGAACGGGTTCTCGAGGTGGATCCCGCTGCGGACCGTGACGTCCGAGTCTCGGTCGACCTTGTACTTCGCGGCCCAATCGATCGCGCCGGACTCGACGTGCCTCGAAGCATTCGTCATCACGTCGATCGCGTCGGCCGACGCGTTCGTGACGACGTCGACCGGGACCCAGAACCGGTGCGAGAGCCGCGGCCCCTGGGTCGCGTCGACCTCGACCTGCGGCTCGAAGATGGTCGCTCGCTCGGATCCGGGAGACGACGGCGTGGGACCTCCCTGCGCCTGGTAGCCGTTGCCGTACTGATTGAACGACGTGAGTCGCGTCGTCACGGCGTCCACGTGAAATGTCGGCGTCGCCGGGCCCAGGATGTCTTGGTCGCGAAGGAGCGCGCCTGGCGCGGCTGGGCCGTCAGCCCGGCCCGTTCGCGCCGACGCGATGACGGCGACGACCGCGATCGTCTTGCTCACTCTCCGGAGCCGCGATGGCCGTAGCCGCGTCCTCGGCGCGGTCACTGGCAGCCGCAGCCGCCGCCGGCGTTGGCGCCGTCGCCGCCGGCCGCCCCCTCGCGCGTGTCGTACATCTTCTGGTGCCGGGCCGCGTCGAGCGGCTCCTCGCTGAGGTTCATCATCGGATCGGCGAGGCGTCCGCGACGATTCTGCGGCACGGTGGCGCAGCCGACGAGGACCGTGGCGACGAGGGACACCGCCAGGGTGCGTGCCGTCATAGACATCCGCCGACCTCCATTCCCACCTGTCCCGGCCCCACCATCGGCGTCATCGCGATCGATCCGGCTCGCGGGCTCGAGCGCGTCACGTCGAGCACTCCGATGACGCTCGACACGAGCCCCGTTCCGAAGAGTCCCCAGAGGATGCGCTGCTGAACGAGCGTGCCGTGCAAGACGGTGCCCGGCGAATAGTCGAAGAGGCCGACGGTGCCCCCGGCCGCAGCGGCGGGCAGCGCGGCGAACGCGAGGCCGCGCGTCCACTGTCCGACCGCCGCATGCGCCATCCACGGCGCGAGCACGGAGCCCGACTCCATGACCAGCCATCCGGCGTTGGTCGGTCCATTCTCCCCGTTCGCGGTCGCCACGATCGTGCTGCCGACCGTCATTCCGAGAAGCAAGACCGCGCTCCCGACCACGACGCCGACGGCGGGATCCGGCTCCGCGCGCGCCGGCGACGCCGCGACAGCGAACGCAGCGAAGGAGGCAGCGAAGGCAACGACGCCACGAGCGCGCACGTAGCGAGGCTATACCGCATTGGCCGGCGCGCGCGAAGATGGCGGAGGCCCCGCGCCTAGGAGCCGTACTTCACGCCGCAGCCGTACGCCTTGGTCCGCGGCGTTCGCACGGGTCGACCGGCGGCCAGATCGACCAGCGCCGCGTCCACGTAGTTCACGAGCGGCCCTCCTTGCGGCGACTCGCCTTCGGCGTCCGGCGAGTTGTCGATCGCGCCGGCGTAGACGAGCGTGCCGCCCTTGTCGATCACGAACAGATGGGGCGTATTCGTCGCGCCGTACGTGCGGCCCACAGCGCCGCTGGGGTCGCGCAAGATGGGATGCGTCAGGCCGAATCGCTTCGCGGCGTCGCGGATGTCGTCGGGCTCGTAGCCTTGCTTGCCCGGGGCCGACGAGTCGACCCCGAGCCACACGACCCCTTCGGCGATATGGCGAGCCGCCGTGCCGTTCAGCGAGCCCTTCGTGTGCGAAAGGTTCACGAACGGGCACTTCGGATTGAACCACTCGAGGACGACGACCTTGCCGTGGTAGCTCGACAGGCGAACGTCGTGGCCGTCGAGGTCCTGGAGGGTGAAGTCGGGGGCGGCCTTTCCGATATCGGCCGGTGCCGTCGACCCCGCCGCGACCGATGAGGCGGCGTACGCGGGAGTCGAGAGGTCTGCGCGGTCCCGCGAGCAACCGACCGAGGCAACGAGCGCGAGGAGGCAGTACGCGACAGGGCGGCTGGGCATGCCCAGTGATAGCACCCCGGCGCGGGGCCGGGCCTCGAGGGCCTACAGCGACTCGACCGGAGCGAGGTCGCGTCCCAGTCGGACGAAGCTCGCGCGGTGCTTCGCGGCGAGGTCCCCGAACGCGTCCGGATGCACGCACGCCGCCAGGATCTCCAGCGACTCGACGATCCTCGGGCCGGGCCTGTTGAAGTAGGCGTTGCCGTCGGCCACATACACGCGCGGCTCGGCGACAGCCTCCCACGAGGTCCAGGGGAGTGTCTCGCGCAGGACCGCCAGCTCCGTCAGGGTGCGGTCGAGCGCGAATCCGCAAGGCTTCACCACGACGACATCGGGGCGCAGCGCCGCGAGCTGCGCCTCGTCGAGGGTCGGCGCGTGCTGGCCAGGCCGGGTGACCAGGGGCTGGCCGCCCGCGAGCGCAATGAGTTCGGGCATCCACATCCCGCCGACCATCACGGGATCGATCCATTCGATCGAGAGCACGGTCGGCCGCCCGACGCACGCGCTCGCGCGATCGGCGATGCGCGCCACCCTCGCCGTGAGATCCGCGACGACGTCTCGGCCCGCGGCGGGTCGGCCAATCGCGTCGGCCACGCGCTCGATGTCGGTCCACACGTCTGCGAGGCGCGTCGGATGAAGATTCGCGATGGCCACGCCCTCGTGGCCCTCGTGCCTGGCGCGCGGCGCAAGGCGAGCCAACGCCGACCGCACATCGTCGAGCGATACCGCGCACACATCGCACAGGTCCTGGGTGACGATCACGTCCGGCCCCGCCTTCCGGAGGCCCTCGATGTCGATCTCGTAGACGGCCAGTGCGTCTCTCAGTACGTCGCGTACCGCGGTGTCGATCCCCTTGCTCGTGAGGATCGGACCGATACGCGCGCTCGTGAGCACGGCGACCTTCTCGATTCCTGGCGGGTAGTCGCATTCGTGACTTCGTCCGACGAGCTCTTCGCGGGCTCCGAGTGCGCAAACGATCTCGGTGGCCGACGGCAGGAGCGATGCAATCCGCAGGGCGCGAGGAATTACCTTTCGCGGACACGCGCCCACGTCTTGCTCTCGCGAAGTCATAAATTTGCACCAGATTGCGCCGTGAAACGGCGTCTCCACAGCGTTCGATTCCTCGACCGGGCGATCGGCGTGGCATAGAGATAATTGCTGGCGATACTGGCGACGAGAGCGCGAGGAACGCTCATATCGTTCTGCTTTCGAGGTATCTTTCCATGAATGTAGCGTGTCGCTTCGTTACCCTTTTTGGCCTCGTTCTCGCGGCGCACTGCGGTGGAGCGGAGCCGACTTCTCTTGACCCGGAATCGATCAGCTCGGGAAAATCGCCAAAGAGCAGCAGCGGCGCGAGCGGCGGAGGTTCGGGCTCGGGCTCGAGCTCCAGCTCGAGCTCGGGTGGCACTGCGAGTGGATCCTCCGGAGGCCAGCCGTCGGGCTCGTCGGGCGGCTCCTCGAATGAGTCGTCCGGCGACGACGGCGGCGAGGCCCGAGGCCGCGACGGTGGCGACAGCCAGTGCTTCCCGGCGGGCTCGGGCACGGACTTCACCTCCGACGGCCCGCTCATGGCCACGAGCGCCGACAACACGACGGTGTCTTGCACGATCTTCCAACCCACGGTCCTCGGCAGCGGGGGGTGCCTCAATCCGGTCATCGTCTGGGGCAACGGCACGCTCAATACGCCGTCGAGTTATACGGCCCTCTTCAATCACTTCGCCACGCACGGCTTCATCGTGGCCGCGGCCGACACGTCGAATGCGGGCAGCGGCATGGAGATGCTCGCCTGTCTCAACTACATCCTCGCCCAGAACACCACGGCCGGCAGCCCCTTCAACGGTCACATCGACGTCAACCACATCGCGTCGTCGGGCTACTCGCAGGGAGGAGCCGGCTGCCTGGCCGCCGGGGAAGACAAGCGCTTCACGACGGTTCTGGCCGTCTCGCCCTACGTGGTCATCTCGCTCGGGAGCTACGACCCGAGCACCTACGCCGCGGCGCAGATCCACCCGCTTTTCATGATCTCCGGATCGGCCGATACGGTGGCGCCGGCGAACAACAACCAGCAGCCGATCTTCATGACCGCTCCCGTGCCGATCTTCTGGGGCACCCACGCGGGCTCGACTCACTTCGAGGTGCTCGGCAACGGCGGGGCGTACGCCGGTCCGATGACGGCCTGGTTCCGCTGGAAGTTGATGGGCGATCCCAGCGCGGAGCAGTGGTTCGAAAAGCCCTGCGATCTGTGCACGGCATCGGGGTGGACCGTACAGACGAGCAGCATGTGGCAGTGACGTGACGCCTTTCGGGCGTCGCCCGTCAATGACTGCAGGCGCGGCTGCCGGCGCGGGTACGCGGCGTGCGGCCAGCGCGCTGTGGTATCGTTCATGGCTTGGGCGGCGGGTATGCGTGACCGGGAAGCGGCATCGGCCAGAGAGCGACCCAGGGTGTCCGACGAGGGTCGGCCATTCGTCGAGCCTCCCTGGGATGCCCCGCTCGAAGTGGAGCGCGTCCTCTCGATCATCCCGGCCGACGCGAGGATCTCGGGCATGTTCTTCGTCGCTCTGGTGGCGGGCGCCAAGGCGCGAGCCCAGACGCTGCCTTCGGCGCGCGAGCGGTACGTCCCTTTCAACTTCTACCCCGTTACCGAGCTCGCGCGCCTTCTCGTCGAGGCCTCGGAGCGGTTCTATCCCGGGCGTTCGCTCCGGCATGCCCTGAGAACGCTAGGTCGGTCGGCCCCGGAGGCCTTCCTCTCGTCCACGCTCGGCAAGGTGACCCTCGGCTCCACCGAGGGGGTGCACGCGGCCGTCGGGGCGATGGGCAACGCATACGAGCTCAATCTGCGACCCAGTCGTGTCTCGACCACCGATAGCGGGGCGAACTGGGCGGTCGTCCGGTTGGACAAAGTCCCCTACTTTCTGGACTCGCACCACGTGGGCTCGTTCGAAGGGGTTCTCCGGTTCGCCAAGGTCACGGGCACCGTACAGCTCGCGAGCCGGAGCCCGGGATTCCGCCGACTTCCTCCTGGCCTGGGAGGGGTAGCTCCGCGCCCGGTTGCGACTAGTGCAGTTCGAGGCGGAAGAGGCGAGTGCGCTCGTAGAGACGCAGCGCTGCGACGGAGATGCCCACGATCATCGGCCCGAGGAGGAGGCCCGCGAATCCGAACAGCTTGATGCCACCGAAGAGGGCGACGAACGTCAGCCAGGACGACATCGTCGCGCCCGCGCCGACGAGCCGGGGCCGCACGATGTAGTCGCAGAGACCGACGACGGCCAGCACGTTCCACGTGCACACGAACGCGGCCGCGACCGCGTGGCCTCCGGCCAGGAGCAGCAGGCCCGCCGGTACCCACACGAGCATCGTGCCGACGACCGGCAGGAGGGATGCGACGGCCGTCATGGCCCCCAGGAACGCGGCCTCCGGGACGCCCGCGATCAAGAAGCCAGCGCCCGCGATCAGCCCCTGGATGACGGCGGTCCCGAAGTTCCCGATGACGACGACTTGTCCGAGCCGGCGTAGCTCGCGGAGCAAGCGACGCGTGTGACGCGGGTTGATGGGCATCAGGTGCTCGGCGCGCCTGCCGAGCTCTCGCCAGTGTCGCAGGACGAAGAACATCGTCATCGCCATGAAGAACAGCGCGAGCGCGCCGTCGAACACGGCCCCCGCGACCTGCGTGGCCCACGTCGCGAGCGAGGTCGCGATGCCGCCGACGGCGCCGCGGAGGCGGTCCGCGAGCGCCGAGGGCTCCAGCCCGACGACGTGAAGCGGCGGCTGCAACCGCTCCACGAGCTTGTTCCCCGCGCCGCCAGGGGCCAGCGACTGCGGCACCGCGGCGATCACGGCCATTCCCTTCAGGATGAGCAAGTACGAGATCACGCCGACCGCGGCGGCGACGACGAGGGTCACCGCAGCCGTGACCAGCGACGCGACGAGCAACGGCTTGTGCGTGCGGCGCGCAAGGTAGCGATAGCGGGGGTACGCCGTGAACGCGAGCAGAGTCCCGATCAACACGCCGAGCCCCACAGGCACCATGACCCACAGGATCGCGAGGACGCCGAGGATCGCGAGGGTACCGAGCGCGCGCGACTCGGCTGGGGCGTAATGGAGCCTCGCGATCCGCGCGCGCGCATGCGCCGAGTCGACCGTGCGCTCGACCGGCTCGCGGTTCACGACGCGCCCAGCCCCAACCGTCAGCGCGCGCCGACCCAGTCGGCCGGCGGGGCAACCGCTTGGCGCGCGGGCGCGTTCGAGGCCTCAGCCAGAGAGCGCCCGGCGAGGGCGCCGAGGAGCGCAGCGATCCACATGCCTGCGATCAGCTTGAGGGACGAGGGGATGCGCATGAGCGGCCCCATACGCAACGGCCGGGCCAGTCCGCCGGCAGGTCTTGCGCGCCCGCGACGCCGTGCGGTTCATAAAGCCACAGCGTGTCGAAACACGACCGTGCGCCGGGCGGCGAGCGGAGCCGTTGACGGGGGCGAAGACGTGAGCTTGACCGCGTCTCCGGGCTTGAGCGCGACCTCGCCCGGCGCGTCGCCGAGGTCCCACGGAACGCCGCCCTTCACGGCCTCGAAGTACGGCAAGGCCCACGGCGGCTTCGGCTCGAGGCCCACCGCCACGACCGCGTCTTCACCGGCGCGTCCGACGATTCGCACGCCGTCGGGCAGCTCGGTGACGCCCTCGAGCGACGTCGGTTCGAAGCCGTCGCGCGCGAGGCGTCTCGTCAGGGCGAGCAGCTCCGGGATGCGGGCCACGGCGTCGATCTCGCGGCGTCCCTCGAGCGGCGAGAGCCAGACCGGGAGCGAACCTCGGGCGCTGCCCGCCGGCGCGTCCTTCTTGTTGAACCAGGAGACGGGCGCGCTATGCGCGCAGAGACTCTCGCGGGCGCCTGCAGCCAGAGGCGGATCGCAGGCGATGACCACGCCTTCGGGCTCGGATACGACGCCGGCATCGGGCGCCAGCGCGAGCCCGACCACGCGCGCGTCGGGGGGCCCGGGCTCCACGCGCAAAGGGGACGACGTCACGTCGGAGAGGCCGCTCGCGCGCAGCAGGACCTCGGCGTCCCAGGGCAGGTCGGCGGCGCCCAGCCAGGTGGCCTCCGGGGCGATCGTCACGCCGACGCTCTCGGCACACTCGCGCGCGCCGAGCAGACCGCCGATCCGAAGGGCGGGCGCCTTCAGTACGGCCACCGGTCCATTGCCGTCGCGCCAGACCGTCAGCCGATCCGCGGACGAGCTGCACCAGGCGAGGGCGCCGTGGGCGCGTGAAACGAGCCACGTCCCGCCCGCGCCCCGGAGCGAGAGCGGTTCGCCGGACTTGGAGATCGCCAGCGCGCAGTCGCCCGGGGCCGTCTGGACGATCTCGAAGGGGTGCGCCGCGTCGATCGCAGCGACCGCGCGCAGCCCGGCGCGATGGAGACCCGTGCGCGCGGGGTCGCCGTCGAGCCACGTGGCTGGAGTTGTCCCGCTCGCCCCCCGGGAGGCAATCCAGCGGTCGAGGGTGGCGTCGGCGCACTCGCGCCCGCCGTCGCCCCAGGCGCCGGGCGTGAAGTCCGCCCACGATCGCGCGAGCGGACCGCCGACGGAGGCTGCGTCGATCCGCAGCACCGAAAGGCCCACGGGTCCGGCGGCGGGCGGTGCCTCGATCGTCGCATGGCCCGCTTCACACGAGCACCATGCCACCGACCGCGGTCCCTCGATCGGTGCGCCCCCCGCCTGGGCGCGAATCAGCCCGTCGACCGTGGTCGTCGCGACGAAGCAGCTCGATCCCGGAAGGTCCACTTCGAGCGTCCGCTTCGCGGTCAGTTCGTTCGAAAAGGCCGCCGAGAACCCGCGCGCGAGCCAGGGTGCCTCGACGCCTTCGAGCGAGGCGCGGAGCGCGCGCGTCCGCTGCGCCACCCTCCACGCGACCAGCCCCGCGGCGAGCGCGGCGGCCGTGCCTAGCGCGAGGGTGACCCTCCGCCGACGGCGCGCGCGCGCGTTGCGGGCGAGCTCGACGTCGAGCTGTCCGCGACGTTGCTCCGCGGCTTCACGCGTCTGGCGCCTGATCTTCTCGTGCTCGGGGTGCCGCCCTTCGAGCACCGAGATCGCGCGCTCCACCTCGGTGAGCCCGATTCTCGACTTCGGGGGAGGCTTGGGCGGGCCCTTGCCGCCGCTCAAGTAGACTCCCTCCGGATCGTCATGACCGCCATCGATCGCCATCCTACCGCGCTTCTCGCTCACGCCGCGCTCCTCGCGGCATGCGCCGGTCTCGCGATCGCCGGATGCTCCGGGGCGCCGCGCCGCGCGGCGCGCGCGGCGACAGGCGCGCGGCGCGCGCCGACCGAAGGAGGCTCCCCGGACGTCGTCCGGAGCAACGTCGTCCGAGCCGACTACGCCGGATCGGCGGCGTGCGCTGCGTGCCACGCCGACGTGGCGGCCGCGTGGGAGCACTCCCCGATGCACCGCATGACGCGCGACGCCCAGGGCGCCGAGATACGCGCGCCGTTCGACGGCACGACCTTCAGGTTCAAGGACGACGCGGTCGTGCTCGAGCGGCGCGGCGACGATCGCTTCGTTCGGGTGGAGCGCGCCTCGAGCAACGACAAGATCGGCGGGCTCCGGGACTCGAGGACGTACCGGGTGACGCGGGTCATCGGCGGTCGGACGCGCGAAGACTTCGCCGGGGTGGAAGTGGGCGGCCACGGCGAAGAGGTGGTGCTGCCCGTCTCTTACCTTCTGGCGACCGGCACGCTCCGTTACAAGGGCTACTCCGTGATGGTGCGCGAGCGGACGACGCTGCGCGCGGGGCCCATCTGGAGCCGCACCTGCATCTTCTGTCACAACACGGTCCCCGAGATGGACCGCCTCCTCGGCGCGATCGCGGGACCCGGCGCGCCCGGCTACCAGGGCGAGCAGGTCGACCGATGGCTGCCCAGCGACCGGCGCGCGCACGTCCGCGTGACCGACGAGGGCGCCTTCGCGAGCGCGGCCGGAGCCGAGATCGCGCGCCTGGGGGGCGCCCCTCCCGGTGCGGGCGACGGCGCTCCGGGGATCGCGCGCCGCGCGCTGGACGTCGTGCGGTCCGGGTTCGACGGCAGCGCGCTCCTCGAGGTCGGCATCGGCTGCGAGGCGTGCCACGGGGGAGCCCGCGAGCACGTACGCGATCCACGCGTGCGTCCTTCGCTGGTGCCGGTCGCGCCGTGGCTCGATGTCGCCTCGCCTGCGGCGACGACGTTCGCGTCCCCGGAGGTCGCCGCGGCTGCGCCCGCGCGCCCCGAGATCGCGACGGACGCGCAGGCGATCAACCGCGTCTGCGCCCGCTGCCACCAGGTGCTCTTTTCACGGTACCCGTTCACGTGGGAGGGCGGCCGCCGCGACGCGACCGCCGGGGGCAGCCACATCAACTCGGGAGAGGCGCGCGACTTCTTGCTGGGCGGGTGCGCGGGGGCGATGGCGTGCACCCGCTGCCACGACCCACATGGCGCCGAGGCGGGCGAGAAGCTCCGCGCGCTCGCGACGCCCGCGGGCAACTCGACCTGCACCGGGTGCCACGCCGAGCTCGCCGATCGGGGCCGCTTGAAGGACCATGCCCACCACGATCCCGACGGCGCGGGAGGCTCTTGCATCGCTTGCCACATGCCACGAAAGAACATGGGCCTCGACGGCACGCTCACCCGGTATCACCGCATCGGTTCGCCCACGGACGCCGCTCGCGTGCTCGGCGACCGCCCGCTCGAGTGCGCCCTTTGCCACGCCGACCGCAGCGTCGGTGCGCTCGTAGACGCGATGGAGCGGTGGTGGCCCGTCCGCTACCCGCGGCAGCGCCTCGGAGAGCTCTACGGGTCGCTCGACGCCAACGTCATGCGCGCGACGCTCGAGCTGGGCAAACCCCACGAGCAGGCGGTGGCGATGGCCACGTTCGGCGCCCTGCGCGACCGCTCCGCTGCGCCCCTCATCGCCCGGCAGCTCGTCGGGGACTATCCGCTCGTCCGCGAGTGGGCGAAGCGGGCGCTCACGTCGATCCTCGGCCGCTGCGAGGTCGACCTGGCACGTGACGACGCGGCCATCGCCGCCGCAGCCGCGTCGTGCGGCGGGGCCGGCCCGATCGCGCCGGCTCCGGCCGCCGGTCACGCGGTGCAAGCGGGGAAGAGGACCCGGAGGACTGACATGGACCCGTCCGCACGGATCCTGGATTGGTACCGGGCCGACCCGTGGCCGAGAATGCGCCGCGTGCTCATCGCCGGTCCGGCGACCTTGTCGCTCGGAGGTCTCGTCGTCGCCGTCTCGTTCGCGACGCGCGCGCCGCACGAGGTGCGATCGGCCGCCGCCGTCGTAGGGTTGGCGCTCGTCGCCGGCGGTGCGGGCTTCACCCTGGCCGGCATGGTCCGCATCCTGCTCGACGACGCGTACCTCGCGATCCGGACCGACGGTGTCGTGTTCCAAGCGGCGTCGCGCGAGACGCTGCTCGTCTGGAGCGAGCTGGCGCGGGCCCGCTGGGACGAGGCGAGGGTCGAGCTCGTGCTCGAGCGAAGGAGCGGCGAGCCGCTGGTGGTGAGGCGCCGCTTCGCGCGCATCGAGGGGCAGGCGCTCGCCGAGAAGGTCGAGCAGGCGCGGCGCCGCGCGTCGATGGGCATGCTCGAGCGCGCCGGGTAGGGCGCGCACCTGCGTGTGAAGCGTACGAGGTATCGGGTAGCGGGCGCGCCGGGGCGTGCTAGAGCCTCGCGGCTGTGCCCTCGCCTCGCGAACGCCTGCTCGCGCTCTACGCTCAAAAGCCCGTGGTTCTCGCCCCGATGGAGGACGTGACGGACGTGGTCTTTCGGCGCCTCTGCCGCAAGCACGGCGCGACCGTCGCCATGACCGAGTTCGTCAACACCGAGGGGCTCCTGCGCGGCTGCCGCAACGCGAGGCGCAAGATCGAGCTCGCGGACGACGACGAGCTCACCGGCATCCAGATCTACGGATCGAACCCCGAGCGTCTGGCCGAGGCGGCCCGCTTCGCCGAGCAGGCCGAGCCGCTCTTCATCGACATCAATTGCGGCTGCTGGGTCCCCAAGATCGCCGGGCGGGGCGCCGGCGCCGGGTGGCTGCGCGACCCGGCGGCCATGGTGGAGATGGCCCGGTTGACTGCGTCCGGGGTGTCGCTGCCGGTGACCGTCAAGACGCGCATCGGCCTGGGGCCGGAGTCGCACATGCCGATCGTCGATCTCGCGCGGCGCCTGGAGGACGTGGGCGTGGCGGCGATCACTCTTCACTGCCGCACGGCGCTCATGGGGCACTCGGGTGCCGCGGATTGGTCCTGGGCTGCGCGCGCTCGTGAGGTCGTGAGCATCCCGGTCATCGTCAACGGGGACGTGCGCAGCGCGGCGGACGCGGAGCGCGCGCTCCGCGAGACGGGCTGCGAGGGCGCGATGGTCGGCCGCCGGGCGATCGAGCATCCGTGGGTCTTTCGCGAGGCGAGAGCACTCCTCGATCACGGCCGGGAGGCGCCGGCGCCGACCGCCGCCGAGCGGCTCACCCTCTGCCGGGAGCATCTCATCGCCAACGTGGCTCAGCGCGGCGAGCCCTTCGGCGTCCACTGCACGCGCCGCCACCTCTCCGGGTACCTCAAGGGCCTCCCGGGCGCCGCCGCCTTGAGGCAAGAGCTCAACCTGTGCGACTCGCTCGAAGGATGCCTGGCCATCCTCGAGGCAGCCTCCGATCGCCTCGCGCACGCGGCGTGAGAGAGAGAAGAGAACCGCCAGGGCGCAGAAGACGCCACGGACGCCAAAGGAGATACGATCCGTCCGAGCGGAGCCTTCGTGCATCTGAGCCTGCGAACGCTCCTCTCGCCCGGCCTTTTTGGCGCCCTCTGGCGCCCTCTGGCGCCCTGGCGGTTTGATCTTTCGCGCGCTCGAGAACCGCGTCGGCGACCTAAGCGCCGGTCGGCGGGAACGAGACGGCGTGGGTGATGGCGTCGAGGTCGACCGGCTTGACGAGGTGGTCTTCGAAGCCGGCGCGGCGCGATCGGTCGTGATCCGATTCCTGGCCGTACCCGGTGAGCGCGATCAGCCGAATGTTCGCGCAGCCGGGCTGCTCGCGCAGGCGCCGCGCGACCTCGTAGCCGTCCATGACGGGAAGGCCGATGTCGAGCAGCGCGACGTCAGGCTTGAACTCTTCGGCGATCTCGAGGGCGGTCGGCCCGTCGGCCGCGACGCGAACGCCGTGTCCGATCGCCCCGAGCCACTCGGCGAGCATCTCGGCGGCGTCGAGGTTGTCGTCGACGACGAGAACGCGCATCGGCCGGCCTACTGGCGCGGGATGATCGCGGGGGGTAGGGCGCACCGCTTCCCGCGGCGGCGCCTCGAGAAGCGGCAGCTCGACCACGAACTCGCTCCCCTGATTCAAGCCGGCGCTCCGGGCCTCGACGCGCCCGCCGTGCAGCTCGGTCAGGCTCCGCACGATGGCCAGACCGAGGCCGAGGCCGGCCCGGACCGCGTCGCGCCGTGAGCCCTGCACGAACACCTCGAAGACGTGCGGAAGCACGTCGGGAGCGATGCCCATCCCCGTGTCGCGCACGCTCACCCGCGCAATGCGGCGGTCACCGGTGGCGCGGACGGCGACGTCTCCGTACGGAGGCGTGTACTTGGCGGAGTTCGTCAGCAGGTTCGCGAAGACCTGCGCGAGGCGCCCGGCATCGCCGTTCACCGTCAGCCCCCGGGCCGGTACGTCGACCTCGAGTCGATGCTGCCTTTGCTCGAGCGCGGGGCTCGCGATCTCGACCGCCTTCGCGATGACGTCGGCGATCTCGACGGGCCGCCGGCGCAGCTCGACCTTGCCCCTCGTGATGCGCGAGACATCGAGCAGATCGTCGACGAGGCGAGTCATGTGCTGGACCTGGCGCTCGATGATCGCGCGCTCCGAGATGCACGCATTGCCGGCGCGTAGCGACATCAACCGGAGCGCGGTCGCGATGGGCGCGAGGGGGTTTCTGAGCTCGTGGCCGAGCACCGCGAGAAACTGGTCCTTCGCGCGGCTGGCCTCCTCGGCGGCTGCGCGATCGCGGCGGGCCGTCGCGTACAGGCGCGCGTTTTCGATGGCGACCGAGGCGCGCCGGCCGACCTCCGTCGCGAACTGCAGGTCGCGATCGTCGTAGGGCCTCGACGCGTCGTTGCGTGCGAGCGTCAGCGCGCCGAAGCTCTCGCCGCGGGCTCGAAGCGGAACGGCCATCACCGATCGGGGCCCGGGCTCGCGCATCAGGCGGGCGTCGCTCGACATGGCGTCGCGCCACGCCGCTTCGGTGAAATCGCGCACGAGCACCGGCTCGCCCTCGCGGAGCGCGCGCAGCCCCGGATACGCTGGATCCGGCTTGATGGGCGTGGGTCCGGCCTGAACCGTCTCGGTCAAGCCCGTCCTGCTCTGGCGAGCGCTCGCGATGGCGACGCGCACGATCTCGCCGGTGCTCGGATCGCGGAGATCGACCCAGCACCAGTCGGCGAACGATCCGATCGCCAGCTCGGCGACGTTGCGCAACGTGTCGACCTCGTCGAGCGACTGCGCGAGGGCGACCCCCGCGTCGGCGAGGAACCTGTGCGCGCGTTCGCTGTCTTGCAGCGTGCGGTGCGCCGTCTCCCGGTCGATGGCCGCCGCGCAGAGCTGGGCCATTGCCTGGATGAAGGCGCGCTCGGTCTCGTCGAACACGTGTGGGCGGTCGTAGCCGAGCATGATCGCGCCGATGGCGACCCGGCGGACGACCAGCGGGGCCGCGGCGAGGGCGAGATCGTCGGCGGACGGGAAGAGGCGCTCCGCGCCAGGCCACTGCTCCGCGAGCTGCTCGGGCGTCTCGACGTAGACGGCTCGCCCGTCGAGCGCGGCGGCGACGATCGGGATCGGCGCCGTGAGCGGGATCGTGAGCGGGGCGGAGTCCGGCGGCGACGGCTCGCCGACAGGGCTCGCGTACCGGAGCTCGACGAGCTGACCCGCCGCTCGATCGAGCATCCCCATCCAGGCGCGCCGGATCCCCAGGTGCTCGACGCCGCCCTTCACGACCAGATCGAAGATCTCGTTGACCGAGGACGCCTCGACGAGCTTCGATGCCATCTCTTGAAGTCGCTCGGCTCGCGCACCCGAATCGACCAGTCGCTGCCCGATCGCGACGCGCGCGGTCGCGTCGCGCATGATGGAGAGGTGGATGCCCGGGGCGACGTTCGCCCTCGCGCGGTATTCGACGACCACGCGCGAACCGTCGGGCCGCACGAGCGGGAACTCGCCGGAGTCGTGGCCCCGCGCGATGAACCGGCGCCACGCGGCGGCCACGTCGTAGCTAGGCGGCGGCGGGGCAAAGTCCTCGATGCGCTTTCCGATCAAGCCGCCCGGCGCGACGCCGAAGAGGGCGCAGGCGGCGGCGTTCGCGTCGACGTACCGGCGCTCGTCGTCGGCGACGACGACGCCGTCGAGAACCTCGTCGAAGACCAGGCTGCGCCAGGGGCCACTTGGGGACCGCGTGTGAGCCATGGGATCAGCGTGGCCCTTACGATCGACTGCCCGGGCGGTCAACGTAGGGCCCGGTGAGTTTCGCCCCGCGCTCATGCCGAAGTAGAGTGGCACGCACCTCGGTGCGGTGCATGCGCAAGATTCTCATCCGTCATCCCTTTCCGTTCCCCTCTTCCCCCTCTTCGCTCGCGGCGTCGCGACTCGCGAGGCTAGCTGGGCTCGTCGCGCTGCTGACAGCTCTGCCTCGGTGCTCGCGGGCTCCCGCTGAGCAGCTGTCGCCAGCCCCTTCGTCGATCTCGACCTCGACGACCGGTCCATCGCCGAGCTCGAACGCGATCGCGACCTCGACGCCAGCGCCCGGCACCGGTCTTCGCTGGGACGACCCGTCGCGGTGGCGTCGGCGACCTGCCTCGAGCCCGATGCGCGTGGCCGAGTACGTCGTGCCGCGCGCTGCAGGCGACGCTAGCGACGCCGAGTGCACCGTCATCACCTTCGGGCCGAGCCAGGGCGGCAGTATCTCCGACAACGTCGACCGCTGGGTGCGGCAGTTCAATCCCCTCTCGGGCGCGCCTACGAAGGCGACGCGACGTGTCGGTGGGATGGACGTGACGAGGGTCGAAGTCGCCGGGTCGTATCATCCGATGGCCATGCCCGGCGCCCCGCCCGCGCCCGGCACGCTCCAGGGAGCGCGCCTCGTCGGAGCCATCGTCGAAGCGCCCAGTGGATTTTGGTTCTTCAAGCTGACCGGATCCGATGCCACCGTCCGCTCGGCCACCCCGGAGTTCGACGCCCTCGTCGACTCGCTGCGCGTGCCCTAGCGACGCGAATCGGCGGGCTCTCTCTGCTCTTCGTGATCGATGAGTGCGCTCGATGAGTTAGAGCAGCGGCGAGACCAGGCGGGCCGCGCCTTCCTTCACGCGGTACGTCCAGGCGCGGGAGTCCCACTCGTCGAGGTCGACGCGGCGGCTCTTCGCGAGATCGTCCTCGAACGTCTCGCGGAGGCGGATCGCCGTGGTCGCGTCGTGCACGAGCGCGTGCACCTCGAAGTTGAGGCGAAAGCTCCGGAGGTCCATGTTCGCGCTCCCGACGAGCGCGATCTGCGAGTCGGCGACGAGCGTCTTGGCGTGGACGATCCCGGGCTGGTACTCGCGGATGTCGACGCCCGCCTTGAGGAGGTCCGTGTAGAAGCTGCGCCCTGCGTGAAACGTCACCTTGTGGTTGGACCGACCCGGCAACACGATCTTGAGGTCGACGCCCCGCATCGCCGCGAGCTCCATCGCCACCGTGAGCGACTCCGTCGGCACGAAGTACGGGGTGGTCAGCGCCACCTCCTTCGTGGCCCCCACGATGGCGCCGAAGAACATGCGATGGATGGCCTCGGTGCGCGTGTCCGGGCCGCTCGTGACGATCGCGATCTTGGCGTCTCCGCGGACGGGCACCTCGCGCGCGAAGTACGCGCGCGGGTCGATGGGTTCGTTCGTGGCGAACGCCCAGTCCTGGAAGAAGACGCGCTGTAGCTCCGCCGCCGCCGGCCCCAGGATGCGCAGGTGCACGTCGCGCCAGGAGCCGAGGCCGGGCATGTTCCCCCTGTACTCGTCGCCGATGTTGAAGCCGCCCGTGAACGCCGTCTCGCCGTCGACAACGACGATCTTGCGGTGATTCCTGAGGTTCACGGGCTGCAAGAGAGCGCTTCGCATCGGCAGAAAGTCGGCGACGCTCACGCCCGCCTTGCGCAGCGGCCGCCTCCAGCCGGGGCCGAGCGCGAAGCATCCGAATCCGTCCATCAAGAGCCGGACGGTCACGCCGCGCTTGGCTGCGGCCACGAGGCGGTCGCGAAACCAGGCGCCCGTCGCGTCGTTGCGGATCAGGTAGTACTGCGCGTGCACGTGGTGGCGCGCCCCGTCGATGGCGTCGCCGAGCGCGTCGTACATGGTCTTGCCCTCGACGAGCACGTCGACCTTGTTGCCGTCGGTCGCGCGCAGGTGCGTGAGCCGCTGCCCGATGCGGAACATCGCCTGCTCGAGCGGGCTGACCGCCACGATGCGCAGGTTCGAAGTCCGGTCCGCGTCGGGGGTCTCGTTTCGCGAGGCCGACACCTGAGCGCGGACGATCGCGTCGAGCTCACGCTTTCGACGGGCCGGGAGGCGAACGCGGTCACGGCCGAAGAGGAGGAAGAGGAGCGACCCGACCGCCGGAAGGAAGACGAGAACGAGGATCCAGGCGATGGTCGACGAGGGCTCCTTGCGACGGATGAGCACGAGCGGGACGAGCGCCAGCCCGATTATCAAGAAGACGACCCGGAACGCTCGGATGGCCTCGGGGACCAGTACGTGCCAAGTCATCCAGACTCGGAGCATAATCGCAGGATGAGTCTGCGCTCACGCGTCGATCGCGCCGTCACGCTCGCCGTCCTCGGTTTGCCAAGGGCCCTCCTGCGCCGGCTGGTCGGCGCGCCGGTGCGATCACCGGAGGGCTACGAGCTCGATCTGCAGGGGCAGGCGCAGCTCTGGTTGATGCGCGTCTCGAAGCAGCCGGAGCTCCACGAAGGCGGCGTCGAGGGCGGCCGGCGCGCCTTCGAGCGCGTCGGGGGCTTGCTCGAGATCCGTGGAATCGGCGACGTCGTCACGGTCGATCGCACCGTGCCGACGGCCGGCGGCGCGAGGCGAATACGGGTCTACACGCCGGCCAGCGCACGCGGTGCGCAGGCGCCGGGGCTCGTCTGGTTTCACGGCGGAGGGTGGGTCATCGGTTCGATCGAGACGCACGACGGCGTATGCCGCGCGCTCGCGAGCCGCGCCGGGGTCGTCGTCGTGTCGGTCGACTACCGGCTCGCGCCGGAGCATCGCTTCCCCGCTGGAATCGACGACGCGGTCGCGGCCACGCGGTGGGTCCTCGAGAACGCCGCTTCGCTGGGCGTCGATCCCTCGGCGGTCGCGGTCGGGGGCGACAGTGCAGGCGGAAACTTTGCCGCACTGGTCGCTCTCGCGCTGCGCGGAGCCCCGGTCGAACCCGCGTTTCAAGTGCTCGTCTATCCCGCGACGGACCTGACGCGGAGCCAGCCGTCGCATCGGTTCTTTCGGGAGGGGTTCACGCTCCCGGAGCCCGCGATCCTCTGGTTTCGCGACCGCTACCTGCCCGACCTGAAGCTCGAGAGCGATCCGCGCGTCTCCCCGCTCTTCGCGAGCGATCTGTCGGGCTTGCCGCGTGCGCTCGTCGTCACGGCGGGCTTCGATCCGCTCCGCGACGAGGGGCGTGCCTACGCCGATCGGCTGCGCGAAGCCGGGGTCCAGGTGGAGTACGTGTGCTCGGAGGGGTCGATGCACGGCTTCATCAACACGGCCGGCGCGATCGACGAATCCGCGCGAATGATGGACCTTTTGGCCCGCCGCCTGCGCGAAACGCTTGCGACGCCCGGGAACGTCCCGGCGGCATGAGCGACGCGCCCGGCGCCCATCGCCATCGAGCCGGCCCCATGGCCGCCGGCGGCGGGCTGGCCCTGGTGTCGGCGGTCGCATTCGGCGCGACGACACCGTTGGTTCAGCGGTTCGGGCGCGGACTCGGGCCGTTCACGACGGCGGCTCTCCTCTACGGAGGGGCGGCCCTGTTCTCCGTGCTCCCCCGAGGCGGGCGCGAGCCTGCAGGGCTCCGTGTGCGCGACCTGCCGCGTCTGGTGCTCGTGGCTTCGCTCGGGGCCGTGGTCGCGCCCGTCGCGCTCGCCTGGGGGCTGCAGCGGATGAGCGGCGTAAGCGCCTCGCTGCTTCTCAACCTCGAGGCCGTCTTCACGGTCTTGCTCGCCCGGGCACTCTGGGGCGAGCCGATCGGGGCTCGCGCAGGGTGCGCCTTGCTCGCGATGACCGCCGGCGGCGCCTTGCTCGTCACGGGTGGACGGACGTCCAGCCCGGGCACCGGATGGGCCGCGCTGGCGGTCATCGGCGCGACGCTCGCCTGGGCCGCGGACAACGCCGTGGGCCGTCCGTTGGCCGATCGGGATCCAGCGCGTGTCGTTCTCGCGAAGGGGGTGCTCGGAGCGGGGGCCTCGACGGCGCTCGCGATCGCGTTCGGCGAGCGCGGGCCCGCGGGCGCGGCGATCCCGGCTCTCGCGCTCTGCGGCGCGCTCGGTTACGGCGCGAGCCTCACGCTCTACCTCCGGGCGCAGCGAGCGATCGGCGCCGCGCGCACCGGATCGATCTTCGCGGCGGCTCCTTTCGTCGGTGCCGCGCTCGCGTGGGCCATGGGGCAGCGCGCGGCGGGGGCCGCCACCCTCGCTGCGGGCGCGCTCCTCGCCGTGGGCCTGTGGCTTCACCTCACCGAGGCCCACCAGCACGAGCACACTCACGGCGCCGTTGAGCACGATCATGCGCACTCGCACGGCGACCTTCACCACGCGCACGACCACGCGACCTATCCGACCGACGAGCACTCGCATCCGCACCGCCACGAAGAGGCGACTCACGTCCACGCCCACGGGCTGGACGTTCATCATCGACACCGTCACTAGGATTGCGTGAGCGACTTGCCGCTTGCATACTGCGCGCGCCGCGGAGGGTGGTCGATCCGCGCGTCTCTTGAAAGGTCGTATCGCGATGGGCACGAACGTGGGCCGTCTTGTGTCGCCGCTCGTCTTGACGTGCGTCATCTTCCTTGTCGCGGCCTCGTGCGGCGGTGCAGGCAACAACAACGCAGCGGGAGGCCCGGACGCATCGCTCTTCGACGGATTCAGCCAGGGCTTCACGGAGGATGCCGGCAAGGGCGGCAACTCGTGCGCGCCCAAGTCGTGCTCCGCGCTCGGTTACACCTGCGGTCTCAACGGGGACGGCTGCGGCGGCACCCAGGATTGCGGGACGTGCACCGGAAATCAGCAGTGCGGCGCCGGCGGGGGATACAGCCAGTGCGGCAACGCAACGATCGCCCCCGACGGGGGGCCCGCTTGCACGCCCAAGACCTGCGCCGACCTCGGGTACAACTGCGGCATGGCCTCGGACGGCTGCGGCAACAGCCTCGACTGCGGGCCGATCACTTGTCCCGGAGTCGAGTTCTGCGGCGGCGGTGGGTTCGACAAATGCGGCGGGAGTCTCGTGGCGACCGTCTCCGACGCCGGGCCGCCGCCGTGCGTTCCCGCCACGTGCGCGAGCCTCGGCTACAACTGTGGACAGGCTGGCGACGGGTGCGGCGGCATCATCGGGCCTTGTGGGACCTGCTCGGGCACGCTCACATGCGGCGCGGTCCAGCCCAACGTCTGCGGTAACGGCACTCCGTGCACGGGGCTTTGCGCGCAGCAGGCCGCGTGCGCCGCGGGCGCGACCACCACCCTGACGGGCACGGTGCGCGCGGGCCTTCAGGAGGGCGCGACGTCCTGGGTGCCTGCGAACACGACCCCGGACCCGATTCCCGGCGTGCTCGTCTACGTCCCGACGGCGCCGCTGACCCCGTTCGATTCCGATCCGAACAATCCGCAGGTTCAGTGTCAGCAGTGCGGTGCCGACGTGTCCGGGAGCCCGCTGGTGCAGACGACCACGAACTTCGATGGCACCTTCACGCTCTCCAACGTGCCGGTGAGCAAGAGCACGAGCGACGCCGACAAGATCCCGGTCGTCATTCAGCTCGGCCGTTGGCGGCGCCAGTTCGCGTTCACCGTCAGTAACTCGTGCGCAGCGAATCCGGTCCCTGACCTCAACATGCCCTCCACCGCGGCCGAGGGCGACATTCCGCTTACCGCGATCTCCACCGGCTCGTATGACTCGATCGAGTGCGTCCTGCTCAAGATGGGCGTCGCTCAGACCGAATTCATGAGCTACTCGACCTGGTCGGGAGAAGCGGCGAACGGGGCCGCGCCCAAGCCGGGCCGCGTTCACATCTACACGAGCAAGCAGACGAACACCGAGGGCTTCAACATCGGCCCCGGCGCCGTCCTGGCGCCCCAGGAAGACGAGACGGTGCTGATGGGCGCGGGCGCTGACGCGGGCCCGACCAATGGGACGTACATGAAGTACGACCAGATCTTGCTGCCGTGCTGGGGCGATGCGTTCGCCAAGACCGCGGGCGAGCTCGGCAACCTGATTGGCTACGGAAACGCTGGCGGGCGCTTCTTTGCCACGCACTACAGCTACTCGTGGCTCCAGGGAAACGGCGTTCTCGACGGAACGGCCCAGTGGGATCCGAAGGCGAATACGAACAACACGAACCCGTTCCCCACCGGGCAGCCGTTCACGGGCAACGTCTCCGTGAACGTGCCGACGACCAATCCGGGGCTCTTCGTGCAGTGGCTCAATCAGGTGGGCGCGCTCGCGAACGGCAACCCGGGAGGGGCCCCTCCCGCGAGTCCGACCGTCACGATCGACGAGGGCCGCCACGACGTCGACAAGGTGCTCGGAGCTTCGACCGACTGGATCGACGGGACGGACCCGAGTCCGCCCAGCGCCAGCAAAGCCCAGATGCTACTGCACTTCACCTTCGACATGCCGATCGGTCAGGCGAGCCAGTGCGGGCACGCCATCTACAGCGACTTCCACGTCAACGGCACCGAGTCGAGCGGGATGATGTTCCCGAACGAGTGCGGCCAGGCCGCGCTCACGGCCCAGGAGCGCATCCTCGAGTACATGATCTGGGACCTCGCGTCGTGCGTCCCCGGCCCGCCGCCGCCCTCGATGTGCACCCCGAAGAGCTGCGCCGACCAGCACATCGCCTGCGGCGCCGCCGGCGACACGTGCGGCAACTTGATCCCCGGCGGCTGCGGCTCCTGCCCGATGGGTCAGACGTGCGGGGCGGGGGGAATGCCGGGCGTTTGCAGCGGAAGCACGACGCCGCCGGGCTCGTGCTCTCCCGAGACGTGCGCCCAGCAGGGGATCACGTGCGGCGCGGCGGGCGACGGCTGCGGCAACGCGATATCCGGCGGCTGCGGGGTCTGCACCCCGCCCGACACCTGCGGCGGCGGGGGAGTGGGCGGCCAATGCAGCACCACCCAAGGCTGCGTTCCGCGCACTTGCCAGCAGCTCAACTTCGACTGCGGCGCCGCGGGTGACGGCTGCGGTAACCTCATCCTGGGCGGCTGCGGCACGTGCACCCCCCCCAGACCTGCGGCGGCGGCGGGATCGCCAACCAGTGCGGCACGTCGATCGCGCGGTAAGGCGATCGCGCGCGTTTTGCGCGTCTTCTAGGCGGGCTTTTTCTTTGCGAGGTCGAGGACCGCCTCGAACTCCTCGCCGGTCACTGGCACGACCGACAGGCGGGGTCGGCGCAGCATCATCATGTTGGCGAGCACGCGGTGGGCTCGCATCTCGTCGAGCCCGACCGGCCGGGTCAGCGGCCGAACCGGCTCGACCTCGACGACGCTCCAGTCTTCGCCCTTCGCTGTCGGGTCCGGATACGCCTCTCGCGACACGCGCGCGATGCCCACGACGGCTTTGCCCTCGTTCGAGTGGTAGTAAAGCGCGAGGTCTCCCTTCTTCATGGCCCGGAGGTTATTCCGGGCCTCGAAGTTTCGGACCCCGTCCCAGACGGCATGGCCGTCGGCAACGAGCCGGTCGAAGGAGTACGTGGACGGTTCGCTCTTGATGAGAAAGTGCGCTTTTGCCATGGGCCTGCCTGCGGCCCGAGCATATCGGCAGCGAACCGGGCGCCCAAGTCCGTGGCGCCCGGCGCGCAGCTTTCCGAGCAATCACCAGATGCCCTGAAGACCGAGGCCGCCGCGATGCGCCTCCACGATCGGCACGACCTGCACCCGCGCCGCGGGCGTCGAGACGACATGCGGCCCCGGCGCCGTCGCGACGAGCAGGGAGCCGACGATGAGGGCCACCGCGCCGCCTCCTCCGGTGATGATCGCCCCCCGACCCTGGGTCGCCGCGTTGCTCCGGAGCTGCGCTCCGGCTGCGTCGCAGGAGTCGCCGACGCAGTGTGGGTTGGATTGATTGCGGTAGTCGAGCCACTGCGAGCCGAAGTACGCCCCGGAGGCGAGGCCGACGACGCCGGCCCCGACGAAGAACCACCCGAAGGCGCGCTGGACTCCTCCGCCGTTCGCGATGACGGGCGTCTCGGAGGGGCCTTCGGGCATCATCGAGGTCACGCCGGGCGGGTTGGTCGCGGTCGCCGACGCAGGCCGTGACATCGCTGCGACGGCCCCGGCAGGCGCGCTCGGGGTGTTCACGAGCGGCGGTACCTCGACCGTCACGATCTTGCCCTCCATCGGCACTTCGACCGCGATTTCCCAAGGTTGCTTGCCCGGCGCGGTGACGGCGACGGCGTGCGCCCCCGGATCGATCGGAACCGCGACGCCCCACTGCTCGCGCCCGACGTCGACGCCGTCGCGGCGGAGGGTCATTGTCGAGCCGGGTCCGACGTCGGGTGGCACGATGACGAGCTTCGGGAGGAACGGCTCGAGGGCGGCCGCGCAATCGTGGGCCACCCGCTCGCGGCTGAATTCGCCGCGGGCGTGTGCCTGGGACTCCACGTCGCGGAAGAGGGCCCACGCGCTCGCCAGCCGGCCCACGTGTTGCCAGCAATCGGCGAGGTGAAACTGCGTGCCCAGTCCCGGATCCACCTGCTGGCTCTCCGCGAACTTCGGGCAGGCCGCCGTGTAGCGGCCGTCGGCCATGAGTTGCTTGGCTTCGTCGAAGAGCGCTTGCGCGGCGATCGGGTCCGCGGCGCGCGCGACCGAGGGCAGGCAAAGGAAAGCGAGCGTGAGGAGCCATCGGGTGCGGGGGACGGGCATGGGGTTACTTGCGACCGTCGAAGAGGTCGTCTCCCGGAGGAGGGGGGGGCTTGTCGGGCGCGTCGTCGTTCGTGCGGTCGGGGGGATCCGCGGGTGCTGGCGCGATGGCGGCCGGGACATGAGCGTGCGGCGCCGCGCCCGCGTTGCGTGGGGTCTTCGGCGGCGCGCTCGGATGCGCCGGGGTCGCCATCGCCCGATCGGCGCCCAGGGGCGCCGCGTGCCCGATCGGCGCGCGAACGCCCGGGGCGATGTGAGGTCCGGGGCGGTCCGCGGTGTTCGGCACGGGCGCCGCGGGCGGGACCTGGGCCGCGGGCTCCGCCGCGGTCGGCGTAGCGGGGGGGACCTGGGCCGCGGGCTCCGCCGCGGTCGGCGTAGCGGGGGGGACCTGGGCCGTGGGAGCCGTCGGCCGAGGTGCCGTCGGCGGAGGCAGAGTGGCCAGGTCCACCGGGGGCGCGCCGGGCATGCTCTCCGTGGGCTGCGGCGCCGTCACTCCGACCCTGGCCGGTTCGACCCCGTGCACGCTGCTGAACATGAACATGAAGACGCCGGCTCCGACTCCGGCGAGCATCAAGATCGATCCGACCACCACGCGGGCCGAGGCGTCGCCGCCGGCGGCGCGCCGGACGAAACGTCGGCCCTCTGGTTGGCTCGGCCACGACGTGCGCGTGAGGGCGGCGTCGTCGGCCGGGGGCGGGGGCAGCGACGGTAGCGAGGGCAGCGTGACCTCGTTCGGGAGGCCCGAGGGCGGCTGGGGCAGCGCAGGCGGTGCGGGGGGGCCTGCCATTCGCGCGATTCGCTCGTAGGACCCGCCGGCGATCACGGTCCCGAACGGCGCGATCGCGTACGCCATCTCGGCGACCGAGGCGAAGCGCGCGTCGGCCGCCTTCTCGAGGCAGCGAAGGACCGCGCGCTCGAGCCCTTGCGGCACGTTGGCGCGAACCTCGGAGATCCGCGGCGTTGGCTGCGTCAACACCGTGGCGCACACCTCGGCGACGGTCGCGCCTCCGAAGGGAGGGTGCCCGGTGATGAGTTCGTACAAGACCGCCCCGAGCGCCCAGATGTCGGCGCGCTCGTCGGCGTTGCAGCTGGCCCGAAGCTGCTCCGGGGCCATGTAGTGCGGCGACCCCATGACGTCGGTCGGGAGCGTGATCTTGGGGACGCCACGGAGCCGGGGGTCCGTGAGCTTCGAGAGGCCGAAGTCGATGACCTTGATGCAAGCGCTGCCGTCGGCTCGCCGCGTGAGAAAGAGGTTCGCGGGCTTCAGATCGCGGTGCACGATGCCGTGCGCGTGCGCCTCGGCGATCGCCTCGGCGGCCTGCAGGACCCAGTCGATCGCGGTCGGGACCGCGACGGGTCCCCAGTTGGTCACGACGTCTTCGAGGTTGTGTCCCTCGAGGTACTCGAGCACCAGATAGGGCGCGCCGCTATCGAGCGTGCCGACGTCGAAGACGCGCACGACGTGCTCGCTCTTGATTCGCGTGGCCGTTCGCCCTTCGCGCACGAAGCGCCGGACGACTTCGGCGTCGCCCGCCCACTCCGGCAAGAGCACCTTGATCGCGACGCGGCGGTCGAGCCCGAGGTGCATCGCCGAGAGGACCACGGCCAGGCCGCCGCGGCCGCACGGGGCCTCGACCACGTACTTGCCCGCGATCGTGTACCCCCTCTCCGGGATGTCCCAGCTCAGCTCTACTGCGCGGTTCGTCATCGTTTCGTTCCGACGCGGTCTCCGGGGGTCTACGAAGTTACGAGGCTGCGAGACTGGACAGAGAACGCGGTTCGACGCGTTGCGAAATTTTCGCCACGACGCCGGGCCCATCGCCGGCTCCGAGGTGTGCGAAAGCCAGGCCATGCGGTGCGGGCGGGACGCGAGCCGGCGGCAGCGGCGGCGCTTCCTCCGCGAACCCTCTGGAGAAGTCGCCGGAGAATCGCGCCCGTCCGTGCACCGCCGGAGCGAGTTGTGCGATAAGAGGCCCCTCATGAGGAGTGCGCTTGCTGTCGTTGCGCTTGCCGTGCTTGGAGCGAGTGCCGCATGTGCGGCGTCCGCGCCCACCCCCGTGACGCCGAGCCCGCCGCCGCCGTCGTCGACCGTGGAGAACCCCAACCCACCGATCGCGGCGGTCGGCACGCCGCCGGCCGCTTCGGCGAGCCCCGTCGAACCGCCTGCTGCCTCCGCCAGCGCGTCGGCGGCGCCCCCGCCGAATCCGCCGGCGGCGCCGGCGTCAGCCAGCGCCTGCAACGACCAGACGCCGCAGGACTTCCTCATCCGTGGCAACTTTCTCAAGCAGCCGAACGGGAACGAGCGCGCGATCCAGTACCGTACGGAGCAATACGGCTACTTCAAGGGCTTCGGGCGCCCGCCGCCGGGCGCGGAGCCGCCCAGCGCCCAGGTGGTCTCGACGACCTTCATGGGGTTGCCCGTCCGGATGCACCGCAAGGTCGTCCCCGCGCTCGCGTGCGTCGAGACGGAGATCGCGCGAGCGTGCGCGGACCACCGGTACGTTCCGCAAGCGCTCGCGGGCATCCGCTTCCGCAACACGTACCGCGGCGGCGAGGTCACCAACCACGCGTACGGCATTGCCATCGACGTCGACCCCGCGCGCAACACGTGCTGCGGATGCGTGCCGCCCTGGAACGACGCGCCCGCATGCAAGCGCCCCGGCAAGAGCGAGTACGACCACATGGACATGCCCGAGTGCTGGGTCCACGCCTTCGAGCGGTTCGGCTTCTACTGGCTCGGTCACGATGTCCTGCGCGACACGATGCACTTCGAGTTTCTCGGCGACCCCGACAAGATCGTGAACCCGGACCGGGTCGTGAGCACCGCGCCGGCGAAGCCTGGGCCGGTCGCGGAGCCTCCGGCGGGCGCCGCCGTTCGCTGACCGAAGCTGACCGAAACCGTCCGCCGGTACAGCGGCCAGGGCGGCTCATCCGGACGACGTGGCCGTCCAGGGTCGCGGCTGCTAGGTCTAAGAGAGAACCATGGCGCCCTCGGTTCCCTCTCCGAGACCGTTCTCTGGCGTGCGCCCGCGAGGGCCACTCGTCCTCGTCGTCGAGGAGGCCGCCAGCGCGCGCGAGGTCTACTCGGCGGAGCTGGCGGCGTCCGGTTTCATGGTCCTCGAAGCGGCGGACGGCGCAACCGCGATCGAGAAGGCACTCCGCTTCGGGCCCCACGCGGTCGTCCTCGACCTCATGCTGCCCGGCGTCGACGGCTTCAAGGTGGCTCGCCGTCTGCGCGCCGACGACCGCACCAGCGACGTCGTCATCATCGCCGTGGCGGTCCTGACCTCCGAGAAGCTCGAGGCCATGGCCCGGGCCGCCGGGTGCGACGCGTTCCTCGCCAAACCCGTGCTCGGCGCCGCCATGGTCGGCGAAATCGTGCGCCTGCTCGCGGCCAAGCGCTCCGTCGCCGACCTGACGCGGGTGAAGCGCTAGCGCGATTCTCGTCCATCGCGAGAGAGCTCTCGCTCTTGTTCGTGAAGGGCGCGGTCACCCTGATGCGGCGGTGCGCGCGCGCGCGTAGGCGGTCCGGATGGCGTCGGCGTCGATGCCGGGATCGGGGTCGTGGGCGACGCCCTCTCGAAGACGCCAGGCGCGCGCGATCTCGTCGGGCGGGCGCTGGTGCAGGACCGCCGCCGCTTGCACGCAGGCTCCCGTGGCCACGAGCTCGTCGCCCCGAGGCACGGTCGCCGATCGCTGCGCGAGGTCCGCGACGATGCGCGGGTACGCGAGCGACCGTGCGCCGCCGCCGACGAGCCAGAGGTGGCCCCCCGTGGCGACGCCCGCGGCGGTGAGCGCGTCCAGCGCTTCGAGCAGGCCGCACACGACGCCCTCGAACGCGGCCCGCGCCACGGTCCCCGGCTCGACGTCGGAGCGGAGTCCGACGAGGGTCCCGGTGGCGTCGGGTCGGTTCGGAGTGCGCTCGCCGTCGAGGTAAGGCACGAGTACGACGCCTCGGGCCCCCGCCGGCGCCGCGAGAGCCGCGGCCTCGAACGCCTCACGCCCGAGCGACAGGACGCGCCCGAACGTGTCGGTCACCTTGGTCGCGTTGAGTGTGCACGCGAGCGGCAGGTGGCGTCCCGTCGCGTCCGCGAAGCTCCCGACGCTCCCCGTTGCGTCGGCGACGGCGCGCTCGGAGACCGCGTAGACGGTCCCCGAAGTGCCTAGCGAGAAGACGACCTCGCCGGCCCGCAGCCCGACGCCCAGCGCGGCCGCCATGTTGTCTCCGGTCCCCGGCGCCACGAGCGCTCCCGAGAGGCCCGGCGCGAGCTCCCGCGCCGCGTCGGGCGTGACCCGGCCGGCGACTTCGAACGGTCCGAGCACTTCGGGCAGCGCGTGGCCCCAATCGCGTCGGTCGTCGACGAGCGCGAGGAGATCCTCGCGGTACCGCTCCTCCGCGGGCGACCACCAGCCCGTGCCGGACGCGTCGCCTCGGTCGGTGACGAAGCGCCCGGTAAGCCGCCAGGTGAGCCAGTCGTGGGGGACGAGCACCCGCGCGACGCGCTCCCACGACGAGGGCTCGCGCTCCTTGAGCCACGCGAGCTTGGTGATCGTGAACGACGCGACGGGGACGCTGCCGCACGCCCGTGCCCACTCGGCCGCGCCGAGCGCAAGGACGAGTCGGCGCGACTGGTCCGCGGACTCGGTGTCGTTCCAGAGCTTTGCCGGCCTCACCGGCTGCCAGGCGGAGTCGAGCGTGACGAGCCCCATCTGCTGCGCCGCGACTGCGATCGCCGCGATGTCCACGCGCGGCAGCGAACCGACCGCGGCGCGCAGCGCGACCCACCACGCCGCAGGGTCCTGCTCGCTCCGCGGCGGCACGGTGGGCGGATGGGGCGCGCGACCCGTGGCGACGAGGCGCCCGTCGTCGGCGTCGCGCAGCTCGACCTTCGTCGACTGCGTCGACGAGTCGACGCCGAGCACGAGCGGCATGGCCTATCGGCCCTCGAGCCGCTTGGCGAAGAACGTGGCGAGCTCGTCGTGACGCGCGCGCGCATCGCTGCGCCCTATCTCGATGAGTCGAGCCGCGAAGGCTCCGTCGAAGAGCACGTACGAGAGGAGATCGGCTTCGCTCACGCCCTCTCCGATCCGCCGTAGCCCGCGACCGAGGAGACCGGGCACCCGCTTGGCGAACTCCGGGGAGCGCACGTACTCCGCCGCGAGCACGCCGATGTCCTCCGACGCGCGGATGTAGACGACATCGAGCGGGCGGAGCGCGCTCTCGCCGTTTCGACCGAGCTCCGCGTTGAGGGTGGCCCCGAAATCCGCGCCGTAGCTCCTCTCGCCGGCGGCAAGGACCGCGTTGAGCTTCTCGAGGCGGCGGATGTCGTTCTCGATTCGATCCAAGAGGAGCGCGTTCATCGCCTTGCCGAAGACGAAGAGCGGGTCGGGGTAGCCCCGCTCGCGCGCGTCGGCGAGCTCGGGCGAAGGCGTCTCGTCGCGGATGTACCGGGGGTTGACGACGATGAGCCCGTCCGCGCCGAGGCGCCGGGCCGGGGAGAGGGGCACGTTCTGCCTCAGCCCGCCGTCGCAGAAGAACTGGCCGTCGATCTCCACGGCGGGAAAGAGGAGCGGTACCGCCGCGGACGCCAGCACGTGGTCCGCTCGGATCCGGGCGCTTCGCGCGACCATCGTCGGGTCGCTCCCCCATCGCGGGACCCCCGCCTCCCGCCGTTGCACGAAGATCACAGTCCGCCCGCTCGCCACGTGCGTCGTCGAGATGGAGAGCGCCGTGAGCCGACCGGCGCGAACGTGCTCGTCGATCGCGTCGAAGGGGATGTGGTCGCGCACGATGCGCTCGATTCCGGTCGGATCGAGGACGCCCCCGCGACGCTGCTCGCCGTCGCGCGCTTTGCGACCGAACATGCGGGTTGCCACATTAAGGAGCTCGCCCGGGGCCAGGCGAACGACGTCCTCGAGCTCGAGGTTCGTCCACTCACGCGCCAGCAAGCCGCCGCGCTCGCCCGGCCTGTCGGCATAAGCAGCGAGCAAACCCGCGTTGATGCTTCCCGCTGAGGTCCCCGAAATGATGTCGATGGGCACGTCGCGGCCGAGAGCGCGCGAGACCTCCTCGACCACGTACTGGACGACCCCCACCTCGTAGGCGCCGCGCGCGGAGCCCCCGGCGAGGACGAGCCCGACGGTCGAGGCTCGCGAAGCGGTGCCCCTGGACGGAGGCGGCGGCGTCGCGCGTCGGAACATTCGAGACCAACTCTAACGCGCTAGCGGCTGTTACGAGAAGCCGTTGGCCTACAGCGTGCACCGCCTCGACCACTGGCAACGTGCGCGTCGAGGCTTTGCTCGACGGCGCGTCGCCGAACGCAAAGGAGAACAGCGATGGTCCGCGGAACCGGTGTGGCGAAGAAGATGAAGCAGAAGGCGGATAAGAAGGACGACAAGGCGATGGTCGCAGAGCGCGAGTATGGCCGCCGTTCGACGACGCCGCGTTCGGCCGCGCGCCGGTCGACCGCGACCTCGCGCCCGACGCCGGCCAAGCGCACGACGGCGGCTCCCGGCCCTGGCCGCAAGCCGGCGTCCGCCGCGAAGCGTCCGGCCCCTGCCTCGGCCTCGGCCTCGCGAAAAGGCGGCGCGAGTTCGAAGAAGCGTAGCGGGAAGTAGGCGGTCCGGCCTCGGGGCTGCACGCGAAGAGGTTCGGCGAGGGGGGGCCGAGGCGTCGTGAGCGGCGAGAAGCACTCGCTCACGCGGTCCACGTCAAACCACTTCGCAGTCGCGTGCGGCCCCGAGGCCAACGAGCCTCACTGTAGCCATCGCGCCACGTGGCGACGTTGGCAGCGAGGCGAGGGCGAGGCGAGGAACGAGGCGAGCGCGAGGCGAGCGCGAGGGGCGAGGGGCGAGCGGCGAGCGGCGAGCGGCGACCGCGAGGCCGGGCGAGGGCCCCAAGGGCAGGGCGCCATTCTCCCACGAGCACTTACCGTTTTCTCTCCCCCGGCGGCCTCCATGTGCATTGAGGCTTCCAAGGTGCCTCCTGCTTGAGATACCGCTTAATGCTTGGTCGTGTTCCCGATGTTTGCGGCCAGCCTGGTCGTGGCCGCGTTGCCGTCGGCTGCTCGCGAGTGCCCGGAGGGCATGGCGTCGATCGGCGGGGCCTACTGCATCGACGCGTACGAAGCGTCGCTCGTCGAGACCGTGGCTGACGGGACCGAGACCGCGTGGCCCTACTACCAGACGGTTCCGGCCGGCGTCGTCGTGCGTGCCGTGAGCTCTCGCGGGGTCTATCCGCAGGGCTACATCAGTGGGCTTCAGGCGCGGGCCGCGTGCGAGCGCAGCGGAAAGCGCCTCTGTAGGGCCGACGAATGGAAGAACGCGTGCATGGGCCCCAAAAGGACCACGTTTCCTTATGGCAACGTGCGGGTGGTCGGCCGCTGCAACGACAACGGGCGCAGCCCAATGCGCTTCTTCAACCCGGGTCTGGACGGCAAACCCGAGCACCGCTGGATGTGGGGTCACGGCGGCAACATGATCGATCCCCGGCTCAATCAGCTCGCGGGGACGCTCACGCGCGCCGGCGAGCGCGCCGGCTGCACGAACGCGTTCGGGGTCTTCGACATGGTCGGCAACCTCCACGAGTGGGTCGACGATCCGAACGGGACGTTCCAGGGCGGCTACTACCTCGATACCCACCTCAACGGCGACGGCTGCAACTACCGGACGACCGCGCACCCGTTCTCGCACTACGACTACTCGACGGGCTTCCGTTGCTGCGCCGACGAGCCATGACGGCCTCAGTGCCGGCCGATCGCCTCGGTCCATAGCGCGATCGCTTCCGTGGACATCGAGCCGGTCGGGGGCAGCCGCGCGTCGCGCCAGCCCCGCGTCAGGTCGGGCAGGTACTGCTCGCGCGAGAGCATCGTACCTCGGCACATGCGCGCGTCGTCGCTCACGTCTCCCTGCACGCGCGCGGAGAGCTCGTCCATGACCCATCGGGGGATCCGCTCCGTCTCGCCGGGGAACACGTAGCCGAACAGCACCAGGTGCGCGAAGAGGACGCGCGCATGGCCGCCGAAGCGACGCAGGAGGCGGTGCCAGTCCAGGGTCGACGCGCAAGCGAGCAGCAGATGCGCCACGTCGGCTCCGTCGAAGCGCTCGCGCTCCATCACGAAGCCCTTCGACCAGATCGTCTCTTCCGCAGGGCAGATGGCGACGGGCACCCCGAACACCTCCGCGGGCAGAGCGTTGTCGAACCACTCCCGGTCCACCGGCACCTCGCCGTTGCCCGAATTGAAGATGACGTCGATGAAATGCCCGTCCGCGTGCGCCTTCGAGAGCCAGTGCGGGAAGGTCGCCTCCGTGCGAAACCCGACGCGGGTGAGCACGTCGAGCACTCGCGCCGCGTCGCCCTCGCACACGAAGAGGTCGAGATCTTTCGTGTAGCGGCGGATCCCGCAGTACGCGGCGATCGCGACCGCACCGCCGACGAGAAACGGCACGCCGCTCTCGTTGAGCGCCTCGAGGCCGCACGCGTAGCTCGGCGGCTCCGCGCCGGTCGGCTCGATGACGGTTTTCGGGCCCAAGCTTGCGCCGGCGTTCGACGCAACGGGTGTGCCCGCCCGCTGTCGAGCGGTCGGGCGCGGCTCTTGCCCATCCGGAGCCATGACCGTGCGCATCGCTGCCATCGGGGACCTTCATTGCCGCAAGACATCCGCCGGGCAGTTTGCGCCGATTCTCGCGCAAGCGAGCGCCTCCGCGGACGTTCTCCTGCTCTGCGGTGACCTGGCGGACCACGGGCTCGAGGACGAGGCCCGGGTGCTCGCCAAGGAGCTGGCCGCCGTTCGCATCCCGATGATCGGCGTGCTCGGCAACCACGACTACCAGAGCAACGCCGACGCGGCCGTCACGCGAGTCCTGGTCGACGCGGGCGTGCAGCTGCTCGACGGAGACGCTGTCGAGGTCCTCGGGATTGGCTTCGCGGGGGCCAAGGGCTTCGTCGGCGGCTTCGGCCGCGGGACGCTCGGCCCCTGGGGCGAGTCCGCGATCAAGGCGCTCGTACAGGAGGCGCTCGAAGAGAGCATGAAGCTCGAATCCGCGCTCAGCCGGCTGCGCACCGACCGGCGCATCGCCGTGCTGCATTACGCGCCGATACGCGAGACGTGCGAGGGCGAGCCGATGGAGATCTATCCGTACCTCGGCTGCGGCCGCCTCGAGGAGCCGCTGCACCGGTTCCCCGTCGACGCGGTGTTCCATGGCCACGCCCACCACGGGGCGCCCGAGGGAAAGACGACCAACGGGATCCCCGTCTACAACGTCGCCCTGCCGCTCATGCGTAAGCTCCGGGCGGACGCGCCCGTGAGGGTGGTGGAGATCTAGACTTGCGATACGTTCGTCGAGGCGATGGACATGGCGCCCGAGATCCTCCGCCAACGCCTCGGAGAAGCGGCTGCGCGCTTCGGTTCGAACGCCGTGGGCGAGCGCGGCGGCCGCGACCCGGTGGCGGCGCTCTACGCCGAGCGCCGGCGCGCGTACTCGCTCTTCTCGCTCCAGCTCGCCGACGCGGACTGCGAGGCGCTCCGGCCGTACCTCTTCGGTCAGCCCATCCCGCGCAAGCCGGGCGATCGGCCCGTCACCTGCCTCAACCTGGTCGACGGCGAGTGGCGCCGTCCCGTCCGAGCTCGCGCCGCGCCCGTCCCTCGCCGATCGCCGCGTGACCCTCTTCGAGCTGGCGCGCTCGCGCGAGAGCGACTGCACGTTCGCGGTCGACAGGGCTCACGCCTTCTGGACGTCGCTCGAATGGGCCCGCGAAGGGCTGGCCTATCGAAAGCACGTCCTGAAGAACTGTCTCGCGCCTCCTCGAGCACTTCTACGAGGAGTGCCTCGACGAGCTAAGGCAGCAGACGCCCAAGACGCGGCTCGAGGCCGACAAGGACTTCTGGGAGGCCAAGCGCGCGGCCGACCACCTCGAGGGCAACGCCGAGAAGGCCATGAGGGGCGAGGTCGTCCCGACGATGGTCGCCGGGCAGACGTACTGGAAGAACGCGTTCCTGCCGGCGGGGGTGTGCACCGTCATCACGCCGATGAACTTCATCTACGGCATTCCCGGCATCCAGATCGCCGCCTGCTACCTCAGCGGCTCGCCGCTGATCTTCAAGGGCCACCCGCTCAGCGCGATCACGTCGACGACGCTGATCAAGATGCTCGTCGCCGCCGGAGCGGACCCGCGCGCGGTTCACAAGGTCGAGGGATTCGGCGGCGACATCGCGCCGCTCGTGTCCGACCCGCGCGTCGCAGTCGTCAGCGTGACGGGGAGCGCGGAGACGGCGAAGGCGATCCAGGCGGCCGCGGGGCGTACGGCCCGTGCGGTTCGAGGGCGGCGGATGCAACTGGTCGTGGATCGACGATGGGTTCACGGACGACGAGCTGCGCAAGATCGCCGCGCGCCTGGCGTACTCGAAGCTCGGGCTGGGGTCGCACAAGTGCACGACGCTCCACGGCGTCGCAGCGACCGCGCAGACGCTCGATCGGTTCGAGCCGATGATCGCCCTGGAGATGCGGTCATGGAAGGCGGCTGATCCTCGCGCCGCCGCCGCGGGGCCCGGCGAGACGAAGATCGTGAGCCCCCTCATGGTGCACAAGGCGGCCACCGTGACCAGCATCCAGGAGAGCGCGCGCGCCGCCGGGGTCCAGGTGCTCCTCGAGGGCGGCCGGGTTACGGGGGGCTATGCCGATCACGCGGAGGTCGCGGCGCCCGTCGTGCTCGGCCGGGTCACGCCGTCGACCCGCGTCGTCGTCGACTGGGACGGCCAGGCGAAGGAGATCGCGCTCGCGACCACCGAGTTTTTCATGCCCATCCTGGTCACCATGGAGGCGTCGGGCATCGAGCCCTTCGTGCGCTTCTGCCTCGAGGTCAATCCGCACGACCTCGCGACGAGCCTGTGGACTCGCGACGACGCGAAGCTTTCGCTCGCGCGCAGCACGATCGGCGGGATGCTCAAAGAAAACGACGGCACCGACAGCGCCCTCGAGTGGGAGGAGTTCGGGGCGAGCGGCGTCGGCGAGAGCGGCAATACCGGCGTCGGCGACGCCGAGACGACGATCGCCATGTTCTGCCGCCGCCAGAAAGGCCGCCACTTCGTCCTCTGACCCCGGCCCGGGGCCCCTTCGGTGGGACGTGGCGCTTGAAACGGCCCGGCTTTGCGCCTAGAAAGCGGGGGCCGCAATGCCCACAGCCGAAGAGCTCGCGCAGAAGAAGTTCGACGAAGACGACAAGCGCTGGACCGCCCCGAAGTTCATGGGTCTCGGCGCGGTGACGCTCTTCATCGCGATCTCGATCATCTACATGATGTCGGCCACGACGGGCTGCTCTCTCCAGATCGTCCCGTAGAGGCGGGGCACGGGCCCTCTCGTTTCCCGCGAGCCGTGATCGACAATAGCGTTCGGTGATCAGTGCGCCGACGAGACGGCGGAGTTGGCGGAGGCCAGGCCGTCGAGGCAGGCCGACAAGCCGGCCGTGCACCCCCGCGCCACGCACTGGGCAATCGCCTGCTGCCCTTGGCCGTCGAGTCCCGAGATGGCCGACGTGCAGTCCGCCGCGGTCGTCTTGCAGGGCCCCGCCGCGACCTGGCAAAGCTGGGCGACGGCAGGGACCGCACACGCCTGCGCAAGGGCCGCCCTGCCGCACGCGGAGACTTGCGCTGCGTCGCACATCTGCGCGCTCGTGAGGGCCGCGAGGCACGAAACCGCGGCGGCCGCGACTTTCGGCGCGAAGTACGTCTTGAAGGCGTTGCACTTCTGCTGCGGGGTCGGCGTGGCCGTGCAGGTCCCGGCCTGTATCGCTGCGCAGTCGCCCACGGTCGCCCCGCCCGTATCGAGGCACGCGGCCGCCGGCGCGGTGCCTCCGCCCGCGGGCGCGGGGCCCGGCCCATGCAAGTGCATCGGGACGACCTTGACCTCCTTGGGCGCCGCCGGCGGCGCTGCCGGGGCAGCCTGCGCCGCGGTGGGGGGCGGAGGCGGGGGCGGAGCCGGGTGCTTCGGGGGCTCGTCGACGATGACCTGACAGGCGGAGATCGCGCCGAGGGAGCCGGCCGCCGAGAGGACGAGGAGAGCCACGGATCGGTCGATCTTCATTGACCCCCTTTTTCGCAGACCCGCGCCAGCACGTCAAAGCCGTCGGATCCCAGAGGCCTTCCGACTACGCGCGGAATGATCAACCGCCAGGGCGCCGAGAAGACGCCAAGAACGCCAGGGGATAGGGGCGAAGGATTTCCGAGGCTCAGATGCACGAAGCCCATCACTCTGAGTGAATCGTCTCTACTTGGCGTTCCTGGCGTCTTCTGGCGCCCTGGCGGTTTCTGAACGTGTTTCGAGATGAGCCGCTCGCCGATCTAGTTCGCGGGTGTGGCGGCGGCCTTGGCGTCGAAGAGGATGTCGTCGACGTTGACCTTGCAGCCGGGCGAGAGGCCCTGGTCGTTCTTGACGGTCGCGCCCAGGAGGATCGTCGGGTGCTGCAAGACGAGCGACTGGGAGTTCTTGAGCACCGTTCGCGTCGGAGTCAGGGTGGTGCCGCCGACGGTGAGGGTCACCGATTTGCCGATCCCGCCGTCGACCGTGAGCGTCCAGAGCTGCCACGAGTCGAACAGGTTGTCCGGGGTGGCGACCGGCGTGATCTGCGGGCTGCCCGTGATGCCCCCGTCCGGGCCGGTCGTGACCTCGACGAGCGCGACCGCGTTCGGGGCCACGGCGATGGCGATTCCGTAGTTGTCGTCGGGGAACTCGAGGATGGCGATCGATACGGGATCGGTCTGACCGCTGGCGGGGAAACACGAGCTGGCGATCTTGAAGTACGTGGCGAGGGTGAACTGCGTGCCCGTCGCGTCGGGGAAGCTGCGGGTGCCCAGCGCGGTCGCCGAGTCGCCCTTGTTCGGCAGCTTCGGCGTGATCGCCGCCATCGACTGGGGCGCCGACTCGAAGTCGGTCGTGTCGGGCTCGAGGATCGCGTTGGCGCTGATGCCGTCGAGCTTGTCGGGCACGCTTTGGAGGAAGTCTTCGCAGAACGTGTGCGCGGCCGTCTGGGTGGCGCACCATCCCGCGCCGGCGTCGACGGCGGCATCGACGACGACGGCGACCTGGCTCGTGGCCCCGTCGGGCATCGCGCCCGCCGCGATGGGTCCGCCGTCGGGCGCTGCGCTCGTGAACGCGGCGCCGCAGCCGACCGCGGCCGACGCGAGACCGAGCCCAGCGATGGCCAATGCGGTCCCGAGCCGCCCTCCGCTCATCCCTGATTCATAGCATTGCGTGAGGGGTCGCCGGGACTATGCTCCGCGCATGGCGCCGGCCACGACGTCCCGGGGCACTCCGCCGGAGGCGTTCCCGCCGGGTACGACCCCCATCACCGATCTCGATGCTGCGTGGTCCACGGCATCGCCCGGTGCCCGTCTCCGTGCGGTGCGCGTTGCCGCCGAGGGTCTGGGACCGCGCTTCGGCGCCGGGCCCCGCGCCGTCGCCGTCCGCACCCTGCCGCTCGTCGACCTGCCCTACCCGACGAAGTACGCGTTCTTCCAGGCAGCGCTGTCGCTCGCGCCGTACGTCGTGCTCACGCACCGTTGCCTGCTCGTGCAGTTCCTTCAGGGCGGGGCTCTGAAGACGCTCCTCTTCAACCCGACCGACCTCGCCGGCGCGGCGACGACCCCTTACTTTGCGCGCCTCGCCAAGGGGATCCCCGAGCGCCTCAAGCGATTCGTGTCGTCGCAAGCCGAGCCCCTCACCGAGCAGCTCGGCCGTCTGGGCCTCGATCCGGCCAGCATCGACTACGTCGCCTTCGATCACATGCACGTGCAGGACCTTCGCCCGATCCTCGGCACGAGCGACGGGCGCGTCCCGGCGCGCTTTCCGAACGCGACGCTCCTCGTGCCCCGCGTCGAGTGGGAGCTCTGGGACGATCTGCACCCGCTCCAGCGCGCATGGTTCGTGGCCGACGGCCGGCGCGACGTCCGCCCCGAGCGCGTCGCCCTCACGAGCTCCGACCTGATGCTCGGCGACGGCGTGATGCTCCTCCGAACTCCGGGCCACACGACCGGCAACCAGACGCTCTTCGTCAACACGAGCGAGGGCGTGTGGGGGGTCAGCGAGAACGGCACCGCGGCGGACAACTGGTCGCCGCTCGAGAGCAAGATCCCGGGGCTCCCCGCGATCTGCCGCAAGCAGGACCTCGACATCGTCCTGAACGCGAACACGCCCGAGAACGGGGCGGATCAGTACACCTCGATGGTTCTCGAGAAGACCATCGTGGGCCGCCTGAAACGCGCCCCGGCCTTCGCGCAGATGTTCCCGTCGAGCGAGGTGACTCCGAGCGCCTTTTCACCGGGTCTAAAGCCCACGGTGCTTCACCGAGCGGTGACGCACGGAGACCTGGTCTCCCCCGCGCGAGAGTTCTCTCGACGGGCGCCCGCGGGGCGTGCCACAATGCCTGTCAAGCAGCCATGACGGACAACGAGCAGAAGAGCGGTCCGGACGTCGCCAAGAGCGACAAGCGCAAGCAAAGTCTGTACTTCCCCGAGACGATGCTCGAGGAGATACAGAAGGAAGCGCACCGACTGCAGCGATCGATGTCGTGGGTCGTGCAGCGGGCGTGGAAGCACGCGCGCAAAGAAATCAAATCGGTCCCGGGTTCCAACGAACCCGGCGGCTGATCGAGAGCGCTTTTCCTCGTCGTCGATCGGGCCCGTCTCGACGTCCGCGGTGCTCGAGCGCTTTTCCTCGTCGTCGATCGGGCCCGTCTCGACGTCCGCGGTGCTCGCCGTACGGGAGTACGGCTCCGCGCCGCGAACGCCGATCCGGACCCGCTCGACTTAGAGGAAAAGCGCTCTCGAGGTCGCGACCAAAGGGGACCTCTCGGCGCCCGCCCTTGGGCCCGTCGGGCGGGGTTGGCCTTGGTCTCGGGGTGGACTCTCGTGACGGGGTGGGCTTTCGCTTCTCGGTGGGGCCTCGGTTCGGGGGGGAGGCTTGCCGTGCATGATGGCCCAGGCCGCGAGCACGCAGAGGAGGAGCGCGGCCAGCGCGAGGAGCACCACCGCGAGCGGCTCGGGGCGTGTCCGCTCGACGAGCGTGCGCGCGGCTTGCTGGATTGCCGGGTCGTTGCTCGAGCGCTCGAGGTCAGGGGCGCGCGATCGGACGCTCGCGTAGTCGCCGCGCGCGAAGGCCTCGACCAGGGGGTCCAGGTCGGGGGAGCGCGGGAAGGCGCGCGCGAACGAGGGCAGGCGCGAGGGGAGCATCGCGGGCGACGACGGAGCGTCGTCTAGCACGCCCCGGCCCCGCATCGCTCGACCCTCAACAAATGACTATGGAGCGGAGCGTCATCCGCGAGGCATGGTTCGGACCAATGGGAAGGGGAGCCCGTTGGCTACACCATGAACTCGAAGTTGAAAATTTGCCTGACACAGACCGGTAGACGCCAGTACCAGATTGCCCGGGAGGTTGGACTCACCGAGAACGAGCTAAGCCGCATCGTACGCGGAAGGCGCTCGGCGACCGCGGATGAGCGGCGACGCCTCGCGCTCGTCCTGGGTGTGGCCGAGCCCGAGCTCTTCGGGGGCTGACGGCGGCCCGGCCTTCCATCGGCGCGATCGCGGCGCGGTCGGTCGCCATGGAACGACGGCGCTCGAGGGATGGGCGACTCTCGCGGTCGCGATGAGCGATCTTCCATGGCGCGCAGGTCCGTCATCGCGGTCCCGATGGGTGGTCATGGCGGTCGCGATGGGTTGGGATCCGTGTCGCCATGAGGCATCGCGCAGGTCGCGACGATTCGTCATGCCTCTCGTGATGAGTGCTCATGGCGGTCGCGATGGTTCGTCAGGCGCGTCGTGATGAGCCGTCATCGCGGTCGCGACGATTCGTCATGCGCGTCGCGATGAGTGGTCGTCGCGGTCGCGACGATCCGTGACCCGGGTCGCCATGACCGCTCATCGCGGTCGCGACGGTTCGTCATGCGCGTCGCGATGAGTCGTCACGGCGGTCGTGACGATCGGTGACCCCGGTCGTCATGACCGGTCATCGCGGTCGCGACGATCCGTGACCCGGGTCGCCATGACCAGTCACCGCGGTCGCGACGGTTCGCCATGCGCCTCGCGATGAGCACTCCTCGCGGTCGGGACGATCGGTGACCCGGGTCGCCATGACCAGTCATCGCGGTCTCGACGGTTCGTCATGCGCCTCGCGATGATCGGTCACCGCGATCGACATGGGTTCCGACCGCTGTCGCGAAGGCGGGTGCCAGTTCGCAGGCTCATGGGGCCACCCCTTCGCAGGGTCATGGGGCCGGGGAGACGGAGCGAACAACCGACGTCAGAGGGTGCCTCGGATTGCCGTCGCGTCCACGGGATCGAAAGTGGCGTCGGTATCAGGTCCGTCGGCGAGATCTTCGCAGGGTCATGGGGCCACCTGGCAGCGACGGGTGGGTCAGCGTCGTCGTCGTGAGCGAGCGCGCGGATGGGATCGATTCGTGCTTCATGGCGGGCGAGGCGGGCGGCGGGTCGCGGTGTCGAGGTCGGCTTGAGCCTCGAGCGATAGGACTCGCCCTCGACGACGAAGTCGAAGGCCGCATTGCGAAATCGATCGACAGCGCTCTGCGCGAGCAGCACATCGTCGAACATCGCGAGCCACTCGGCGGTGTCGCGATTGGAAGTGACGATCATCGAGGCGCGGCCGGTGCGCTCGAGGAAGAGTTGATAGACATCCTTGCTCTCCTCCTTGCTCATGGGCTCGAGCGCGAAGTCGTCGATGATGAGAAGGTCGACGGTGGTCAGCGACGTCATCACGGCATCGCGTGAGTTGTCGAAGCGGCTCTGTCGCAGACGCTTGAGCGTCTCGTCGGCACGTGCAAACTGCACATGATAGCCGTGACGGCAGGCGAGGTGTCCGAGGGCGCTGGCGAGGAAGGTCTTGCCGACGCCGACGGGTCCGAGGATGCAGACGTGACGATGCGTTTCGAGGAAGCGCAAGCTCACGAGCTCGGAGAGGATGCGCTTGTCGAAGGAGACCTTGGCGGTCTTGTCCCAGAGCTCGAGATGCATCGCGGGATCGAGACTCGGCCTCGGCGGCGCGATTGTCGGCGGCGGTGTTGTCGCGGCGCGCGATCTCGTCGGTGAGGATCATCAGGAGGAGCTCGTCGAACGCCATCTCCTGCTTGTCGGCGAGAACGAGGCGCTCGGGCAGGGTGGCGGCAATGCGGCCGAGACGAAGACGCTTCAGAGCGTCGACGAGCTCGTGGTTGATCTGTCGGAGTGGTCATCAGACGCCCTCCTTCTTGCTCGAGTCCGAGCGGGTCTCGAAGTGCGTGGTGGGGCGAACGAAGCGAGGCAAGGGGAGCTGCACGACCTTGCCCGCGTGCTCGGTGGTCGCGCGGGCTTCGCGGCCGACTTGAGCATCTTGGTCAGACGCGAGACATCGACGACGTCGAACGCGAGGGCGCTCTGGCAGATGGCCTCGACGCGTCCTTCGCCGAACTTGTCGCAGAGAGCGAGCAGAGCGTACGCCTGACGCATCTTGGTCCATGGCAACGGTCCGCCGAGCAGGCGCGCGGCGTACGTGCCGACGTGCGATCCCTTGGTCATGGCTCTGCGCGCGCAGCGCGTCGACGTCGCGCAGCGCGTACACGCTCTTGTGCACGGGGTAGTCGGCGGCATCGGTTGAACGGCCTCCGGGCGGCTGGCGCTCGTGCATCTTGATGAGCTCGGTGCCGAAGTAGATCTTCACCAGCTTGCGGTCGACGCGCACGCGGACGTGCTTGCGAGGTAGGGATGCGGAACGGAGTAGAGGGCCTGCAAGGACCTGGATGTGATGATCGGGATGGACCTTGGCTTGGGGATGTAGACGGGTACGTCGAAGATCTCCGTCGGTGCGACGGCGCATCGGCGGGCCTCTCGGTCGACTCGAACGTCTCGCGGGGAACGCGACGCGTGGTGCCGTGCACGCGTGCGCCGGCGATCTCGCGACACCAGTGCTCGGCGCTCGCGCCGAGCGTGATCGAGGCCGGTGAAGGTCTCGCCGTCGAACCAGCTCTCGCGAACGAAGGGCACTTGATTCTCGACGCGAGGCTTGTCCTTTGGCGAGCGAACGCGGGCCGGGTCGACGAAGAGGCCGCGCGCTTGGACGTAGTCGAGGAACGCGGGGACGAGCGTCGCGTTGAGCGCGTCGGATCGAGCATCATCGCCTTGGTGTTGTCGGGGATCAGCGTGGCGATGATGGCGCCGAAGAACATCCAGGCGCGGTCGAGCCCCTCGCAGACGGCCTCGGTGGTTTGTCGGAACGTCGGCCAGACGAACTGGTAGCGGCTGAACGCGAGCGTCACGACGAGCACCCAGAGCGTCCGGCGATGTGCCCGTCTCGGCGTCGACGAGCCAGCCCATCTTGCCGAAGTCGACCTGCGCCTCCTGACCGGGAGGTGGATCGTCGACGCGCACCGTGGAGGGCTTGTCGCGCCACGAGAGATGCTGGTGCACGTAGCGCCAGAGCGTGTCGTAGCTGGCGGCAGACCGTGATCGCGAGCGAGCAGCGTGTGCATCTTGGATCAGCCGCAGCGGGCGCGTTTGATCATCGCCCGCGAGCCAGCGCTCGATGCGATCGCGGTGTTGCGTGACTTCGTTCCACTCGTCGCTCGGCGCGACGAGCGGACGCGCTTGAACGCACTGCGCGACCTGGTGAACCTCCTCGTCGGTCCCTCTTCGCCGCGCGCGAGCCCGAGCCGAGTCGCCGTGGCCGTGTAGCGCGCGACCGTCTTGCGGTCGACGCCGGCCTCGCGGCCGATCTTCCTGTCGCTTTGCCCCGCCGACCAGCGGCGAGCACTCTTTGACATCGATCATGGTGAGCTCCCTGAACGCCATCGATTCCCTCCCGACGGCGACCGGCGCCGTCCGTCGGGATGAATCTGGACCACTTCAGGTCGCTCGCGCCGGGTGGCCCCATGACCCTGCGAAAACAGGGTCCGAGGTGGCCCCATGACGCTGCGAAAAACGCGTCACCCCTCCCTTGCCGGTGGCCCCATCATGCTGCGAAAGGGGTGGCCCCATGAGCCTGCGAAAATCCTCCAGGTGGCCCCATGTGGCTGCGAACGGAGGCGGGTCATCCCGGTCTAGGACAGGACATCGCTGACTCTGGGCCTGTCGGACCTTGTGTGCAGCTGGCCTTACGTGCGCAAGCCCGAGGCCGCTCGTCGGGCTCGATGCAATCAACCGCCCGACGACGACGAACAGTTCGATCGGGTTGTGGTGGCACTTGCGGAGAACGTCTCGTCGAGGACCCGGCCATCCACAAAGTGAACCCGAAGCCGGAGGCTCATCGGGTCTCCGTCCGCCGCGGGGATGGCGAGGAGCGTGACCATGACCGAATCGAACGCGCCGAAATCGATCTCGGTGGAGTCCACCGCGTGAGAAAATCCGAAGATGATCGAACGAAGGCCGGGTCCCTCCTTGTGAGTGCCACGGCGAGCGCGGCACACCCGTGCTTCGCTTCGGCCTTTTGAGCCCGGGGAGGGTACCCTTCGAGCATGGGCAATCCGCGACATCGGCCCTCGGGCTTCGCGTCTCTCGTCATGATCGCGTGCTGCGCCGCCGCCTGCGGGAGCGGAAGCAAGACGGGCGCAACGAGCCTCGCGGCCGACGCCGCGGCCGGTGGGGACGGCAGCGTCGGATTGCCGCCCCCCGGTGGATTGAGCAGCAGCGGGGGCGCCAGCGCCAACGACGCCAGCGCCTCGAGCAGCGGCGGCGACGACGCCAGCGGCTCGAGCAGCAGCGGCGGCGGCAGCGATGCGAGCGGCTCGAGCGGCGGCGGCACCGAGGGCGGGACGGCGGAAGGTGGCTCCGGTCCCGCGTGCAGCGTCGCCCAGGTCGGGCCCGATGGCGACTTCAAGGGCTATCGCATGTTCCCCGCCGACCATCCGATCAATACGGCCATCGACACGCTCCCCGTGAGCTCGCACTCGGCCGACTGGCTCGCGAACTGCTCGCCCGCGCACGCGTACCTGCAGCTCGACCTCAGCATGCCGTACAACATCGTGGCCGCGAATACCCCTCCGGTCACCGCGACGAGCTTCGACTACAACTCGAAGCCCTATCCCAACCCGTGGCCGTTCCCGGCCAACGCGGTCATCGAAGGGGGCGATCCGACCACCAGCGGCGACCACCATTGCCTCGCCTTCGACGTCGGCGACTGCAAGCTCTACGAGGTCTACAACATCCTCTGGGGCTCGGGGATGACCACGTTCACGGCGGCCTCGGGCACCGTCTGGGACACGACGATCGACGACCCCGGCAACGGGAGCGGATTCGGACGCGGCCGGACTGCCGATCACGCCGCTGCTCATTCGCGGCGACGAGCTCGTTGGCGCCGGCGCCATCGACCACGCGCTGCGCTTCACGTGCGCGGCTTCGGAGCAAGGACACATCGCGCCGGCGCGCGCCTCGGCGTCGAGCTCCGCGGGGAGCGGCGTTCCGAGCGACCCGCACGACCTCACGTTCCCTCCCATGGGCATGCGCGTGCGGCTCAAGGCGAGCTACGACCCGACGGCGCACTCGTTTCCCGCGCCCATCGTCGCGATCCTCAAGGCGATCCAGAAGTATGGCCTCCTCCTCGCGGACAACGGCGGCAATAGCACCCCGATGTTCATCACCGGGTCGACGGACGCGACGCTCATGAGCGCGCTCAGCGACCCGGCGTACCTCATCAAGCAGATCACGACGGCGGACCTCGAGGTCGCCGATACGGGATCCGTCACGCAAGACTGACGGGGTCGCAAATCCAAGCCGCCGGCGTCTCGGCATCGCCCTCGAACATGACCGACGATGGACACTCCCAGGCGCGCGAGCATCCGCTCGTCGGCGCGCGGTCACGGGAGCCCTTTTTCGTGACGGCGGGCGTGTTCCACAGCGGCAGACCCCCCGTGTGCCATTGTGAGCAACCCCGTGGCACCCGGATCCGACGCGAGGGACCGCGAATGTCCCCGCGACCCGCGAAATGAGGCTGGCACGCGGGCTGCTGTGACGAGGCTGGAGTCGCCCTGGCGATTCGCAAGCAGCCCGCCGGCGCGTGCCCGTGGAGGCCATCGATGCGCGTACATCCTTCCGTCTGGATCCTTCCGTTCGCGTTCGGCGCGACGCTCTTCGGCGCCCGCGCCGCGTACGCACGCGATTGCGCGACGGATTCGGATTGCCCGCGGGGGTACACCTGCATGGGGACCACGACGAGCGACGACGGAGGCAGCACCGGCGCCTGCTCGGCGTCGGCCTGCCAGACCGACAGCGACTGCGCGCCCGCGTTCCGCTGCGAGGTCGACGCGTACACCCAGTGCGTCGGGACCGCGTGCAGTCTCGCGTCGGTATGTCAGCCGCAATACGACGTGCCGTGCGCGACCGACGGCGACTGCGGTCCCGGCTTCGCTTGCTCGGGAAGCGTCGGCGGTTTCAACTGCGGCGCGCACCAGGACGCGGGGTACCCGTACGGCACGACGATGACCGTCCCGTGCGAGGACGTGCCGAAGCCGCCGTTTCTGCCACCGCCCGACAGCGGGTTCGATGTCCCGCCGATCTGCCAGCCGGGTTCGACCTGCACGGCGAACACGTACAAGACGTGCGAGAGCCAGGCGCCTGGGTCGTGCGCAGTCGACTCCGACTGCCCGTCGACGTGGACGTGCGGGTGCGAACAGGGAGGGTTCGGCGGCGGCGGCGACGTCGTGCTCCCCGTCGACGCCGACATCGCCACCGACGCGTCCTGCGCGAAGACGTGCCTCGCGCCGAACTCGGACCTCAGCACCTTTGGCGGTGAGAACGGGGCGGCGGGGCCCACGTTCGGCGCCGCGGGCACCGGCGGCGGCAGCGACGCGGGCGCCGTCGAAAATACCACAACACCCTCTCTGGGCGACGACACCCCGAAGGCGCCGGCCGCAACCCATCCGAACGCCAGCGACTCGCAGGGTGGCTGCACCGTGGGCGGCGGCAACGCCGATGCCGAGTGGTTCTGGGCGGCGCTCGGGGGCCTCTTGGTCGCGTTCCGTCGCCGGTCACGCAAGGCCGCTGCACGAGTCCTGGGGAGGTGAACGGAGAGGGCCGATTGGGAGATGAAGCGAGGGGTGGTGAGTTTGGTGTGGGGGTGGGAGTAGAGAGGAGAAGAAGGTAGAGTTGGGTGGAGTAGAGTGTGAGATGGGAGGTGTTAGGTTGAGGAAAAAAGGTTTGAGCTGTTATGATTAGGAGATATCGATTAGTTGGGTGTTGGATGTGTAAGGGGGTAAGCTGGAATGCATGGTAACTGCATTAATGGCAGTTGCGTATTTGAAACCATCGCAAAGACTCGATTGATACAGCTGGGAAAGAGTGCAGCTTTTGCGGCGTTTGAAACGATGAACGTGACCGTTCGATAGCGCAGTTCGCTGCTGGAAGGCGCTGCGGCGGTCGGTGCTAACTGGAGCGCGGATGCGGGATCTGCTTCGATTAATCTGCAATATTGTAAACGCGAGGGGACACCCTGCGCGGCACAGGCTAGTGACAACATCCGCTGGCTGGTGAGGAAAAAAGAAAAGAGAAAGAAAAAAAAGAGAAAGATAGATAAGAAGAAGAAGAGATAAAAAAGAAAAAAGATAAGAAAATAGAAAAAAGAAAAAAAAAGAAAAAAAAAAAAAAAAAAAAGAGAAAAGAAAAGAGAAGAAGAGAAAAAAAAAAAAAACGAATAAAAGAGAAGAGAGATAGAGAAAAGAAAAAAAAAAAGAAAAAAAGAGAAGAAAAAAGAGGAGATGGTACAAACAGTCACTAGACAGACCAAACAACGTGAGAAAATAGAAGACGCAGAAGTAGAGCTACGTACAGCTACGAGAGAGGCGACGTCTAGGGGAAGGAGCCTAACGAGAGCACGGAATAGAGTTGCGCGCGGCGGAACCTAAGCGAGATCCACGTGACGACGAAGCGTCGTCGCATCGGAAGAGATATGGGGAGGCAGAGAACGCGGGCAGATACGGAGATCGAAAGAGCTAGTGGCTGATTTGATGGGCGTTGCAAGGAAACATTCAGGAGTGTAAATGGGGATCGCGATACATAGCGAAAGGAGCGCAAAAGAATGTCCGCAATGGCTGCAAGTTGCTGCGTCAGTTGGCTCGTAGATAGCGGCGACGTAGTCGGACGCTCCGACAACGCAGGGGTTTGCTCTTAGAGCGTCGAAGCCTCAAGCACGTCGACCGGCTGTTTGGGGCGCGTAAGAGGACTGCCAGTTGGTTTACTAAGGCACAACGTACATACAGCGGGACAGAACCAGTAAGGCTGCAATGGAGCTGGCGGGGTTGTGTGGGGCGGTAGCGACAACACCAATGGGGACGGCGCGGGCAATCTAACTCTGGCAACTGGGTACAAAGCGGTGGCTCGGGAAGAACCTCTACTCAAGGAGAACAAGGCCAGTACACTGCGCCTATGCGTGCAACATACTCGGCGAGACAGAATTTGTGCACAATGGCGGAAGGGTCAACACCTACTGGGCGGAAACGAGCTACAACGCGGACACCACGGACGATGGGACTACGTCAATAGCGATGGATCTGCAGTCGACAGCGGACAGACCTGCAGTGGCAATTGCGCGGGGACCTATGCGTACTGGTACGAGCAGGAGTGCAACGGGATCAAAGACCGAGCAAGTCAAGGCAACTGCTAGCGACTGGCGAGCTACAAGCAATAGGCGATCCACAAGGATAGTCGCGCCGGCGAACGTTCCGCTCTCAAGATTCGCGGTGGCATAGGCGGCCGATATTCGCTGGGCTGGCGACTCTCCTCTGCTTCGCGATAGTCTGGGGGAAACCGGCGGGGCCGCGCCACGCGCGCAAGCTGGCGCGGCGACGAGCGGTGTCAGTGCGCCGCCCCGCCGGCATGGGCGATGGCGCCTCGCCCCAAGGAAGAATTGGATCGCACCGTCCTGTGGGTTTCTCATATCCTCATTCGTCATAAGCGCTCGACCCCTCAAGTCCATTCTCGCCCATGTGGGATATCGAGCGCCAGCACCGGAGCGGACAACGCGCGAAGCCCTCGAGCTCGCGACGTCGCTCGCCACGAAGTTGCGTGCGCACCCCGATCTCTACCCGCGCCTTGCCAGGAGTACTCGGAGGACATAACGACCGCTCAGTTCGGCGGGTCGCTCGGCGGCGTTGCCGCGAGCACCTGTCGAACGCACCCAACTGCTGGACGCGCTGGCCGTCATGAAGCCGGACGAAGTGTCCGGCGTCGTTGAAAGTGAGCCAGGGTCGAGATTCTCCTGCGTCGACACCCGCCTCCACGAAAACGTCGCCGCGCGCAGGCTGCTGGTGACGTACGATCATCCCAGGCATCCGCTACGGATGCTGGCCCTCGGCCAGGGGCGCTCGCGAGCCGACGCGCTGAGGCTCGCACAGAGGCTGCGATGAGCTGCGGCGTGACACCGGGGCATTCGATACACTGCTGGCTGAGTATCCCCCGTCCCAGGCTACTGCGGCGGACGGATCATCGGGGTGTGGACGAATCGAGAGCCAGGGGCCTTCGAACGCGAGCGCGAGCAAATTGCGCTGCTACAGCCGGAGGTGTCACGGGTCCAATCGATAGCCGGGAGGGCCTTCAGGTCTTCCTTCGTATTCCGGTCCCCCGCTCAGGAGTCCGCGACGCAAGAGATAGAGTTTAGCTATGCCATGAAGGGCCCGGTGCCGAACCCCGAATCCGAGACGCGGCCCTCAAAAACGCCCAATCCGCGGCGCATACCGTGGCAATCACGCCAGATCGTTTCGACGAGTTGCAGCGTGAGTTCTGGATTCCGGACACGCGGCGATGGAGCCGGGGACGCTCTCCTCACGGCATCTTGGAGGCCGTGGCCCTCCTTCCGCTCGGGGGTGTCACGAAGACCCCGCTCGAATACGACTCCAGCTTTATCATCGTAAAACGCGTCGATCTGGATAGCGCGCCCCCTCCCGCGCTCTTGTTCGAGGTCCCCTCACCCGTCGAGGTGGACGTTCGGCGCATCGTGAAGAGTACTTCGGGCGCCGCGGTTCAGAAATTCATTCGAAGTCTCGGCGCCGACGGGTCGAAACTCCTCGGCCTGGCGCCGCCCGACAGCGTGCAGTTCGGTGCGCTGCACGAGCAGCTCGCGGCGGCGTTTGCCGTCGAGGAATCGGGCCAGACGCGCGAGCGGGCGTACGTGGCGTTCGACCAAGAGTTGCGCAAATGCTGTCCGAGAATCAGTATGATCAATATCACCAGATGCTTGTCAACAAAGTGTCCGACAAAGTGATGGACATGCGCTGATGGGCGTAACCGTCGCGTCGGCGATACGTCACATGTCGGTCCTGCTATCGCTTCGACTACTGCCGTTTGCGGTATACTACCTCCTGTCGAAACCAGCGGTTCGAAGCAAGGCCGCGGCAGTAGCCGCCTACGCAATGTTTCCGCTGCTGGCGTGTCTTCTGGGAGCCCGAGGCACGGTCCTCTTCGTGGCGATCGGCTGGACTTACTACCTGCTGCTGAGCATCGGCTTGAGCCGTCTCGGAGCCTTGGTGCGGGGGGGGAGCATGACCCGCGGGGCGGCGTTCGTCGTCATCTTCTTCGTCTGCCTCTTCCTACCTGGAGTGGCACTCCCGGGGGTCGCAGCATCGGCTTTCCTGATCGTGGGATGGGAGCTGGCGTTGTCGGCCTACAGCTATTGCGCGGAGATATCGAGGCCCGGGGCGAGGGAAGCGCCGCTGGGAGACTGTCTGTTTTTTTTGCTCGTCAATCCGACCGTTCTTTACACGGTCCGTGGCGCGCCGGCCGCGGCGGGTGACCGATTAAAGGGGGTCCTGCGCGCGGTCCAGGGCATTGGGCTCCTTGTCCTCGAGGTGGTCCTTCTGAGCCCCCTCGCGGAGCGCCTCAAAAGCGGTGCCGACGTGGCCCGACTACCGGGCGGGGTGATCCTCGCGCTGTGGCTCTCCTCGGGCGCGTTTCGCTTCCTGGCGCTCTACGCGGCGCACTCTGGGCTCGCAAGCCTCCAGATCGGGCTGATGCGTCACGTGGGCTGGGCCGTGCCAGAGCGCTACGACCATCCTCTGGCGGCCACGGGGCCTATGCAGTTCTGGCGACGTTGGAACATCTATGTTCGCGTTTGGCTGGAGGCCTACGTCTTTCTGCCGCTGGTGCGAAGACTTGGAAGATCGAACCGGAGCGCGGCGCCGGTGATCGCTGCGGTGGCCACTCTGGCCGCGTCGGGCCTCTTGCATGATGGATACGAGCTGGCAGGTCACCAGACGTTCACCGGCGCCAAGCTCGCCCTCTTCGCCGCCGCGGGCCTGCTCCTGGTCGTGTGGCGACTCGCTGACCGCCTTGGAAACAGGATCCGCGGGCGGTTGACCGGCGCGCGGCAGAAGCAGTTCGACCTCGCAGCGCGCCTGTCGGGACGCGCGTGTCTTGGCGGGGCACTGGTCGGCGCGGCGCTCGTCTGGGGGTAATGCAAATGACCGGGGTCCGATGCTTCGCAAGTCCTCGCTTCGGCGTCGCTGCGCGGTTGGGGTGTCAAACCGGAGTACGTTTCTTGGCTGATGCCTCGGCCCCCGCGTTCGTCGTCGAGGGGTCCGTCCCGCGACGGCTGGCGCAGCCTGCCTCCCTCCAGGATGCGTTCCGCGTCGTAGCTGCCGGTCTCCTGTGCGCCCATTTTCTCGCCCGGGTACGATTCACGGCTCCCCTCGTCGGGGTCGAGGTGGTCGGGCATTCGAGCTCGGCCTCGGTCTTCCTGGGGCTCTCGGCGGCCCTCTTCCGGATGCACGCCTTCCACCTTCGAGTCTGGTTCGTGCTCGGGAGCGCGCTCTCGGCGCTCGTGGTGGTGGGTCTCGCGCTCCGCCTGTTCGCCGTTCTCCTGTTCTGTTTCTCGGCCATCACCTATCAGGCGCTCTTCCCCGCCGTGACGCCGGACGACGTCCTCGCGGTGGCGCTTCCGCTCTGGCTCGTCCTGTTGCCCGTGGGCAGGAGGATGGTCGTGGCGGGAAGACGGGACTGGAAGTCGTGGCTTCTGGATGAAGTGAACGGCTGGCCTTGGCTCTGCTGCGTCCTCTTTTTCTTCGCCGTGTTGGGCCGCCTTTGCCTGACGACCGGAGACTCTGCCGCGAGCTTGGGGCTGTTTGTCGCAGCCGCGTGGGCTGTGGCACCTGTGGGGCTGTGGCGCGGCCTGGCCTCCGTGCCTGCGGCGTGGTGCGCGTGGCAACTCACGCGCTTCGAGGGTGCCGCGCTCGCGTGCCTCCTGTCCCTCGCGGTCTGCGCGCTCGTTCTTCTGCGAACCTTCGTCCCGGTCGCGCGAGAGCGCACTGCAGGGCGCGTGTCCCGCTTCAATCTTCCAACGGCCATCGGGTTCTGCCTCACGACTCTGTTCGTTCTTCATGCGGCTGCCCCTGTGTGCCGTCTTCCGGCGCTCGAGCGTGCCGCGGGAGCCGTCCTGTCAACATGCGGACTCGCGCCGGACTGGGGCACGCCGACGGCCAGCAATCCGCTCAGCGTGGCGTTTGCCTCCGAGGGGGGACAAGTGGTCCAGCCGGCAGAGATCGACGCCGACAGTGAACGCCTCGAGGGCATGCTGGGAGTCCTCGTTCGGCCGTCGGCGGCCACCGAACGACTTCGGGCCGGCCTTACCCGAGAGCTCGTGGAGCGACACTGTCGCGGCTCCGAAGAGGGCGACGAGGGGACCGAGGTTGCCCCAGGCAGCGTCCTGGTTCTCCCGAAGGGTCGTCAGCCGCTTCGTGTGGCGTCGTTTCGATGTGGTGCGGACGGACGAGAAGCCACGATTGCCATGCGGACTTCCCTCTGATGGGCAGCGGCATCGGGGCGGGCTCGTGTGTCATGCGGCGAGGGATCGCGGACGGGGAGGCTGTCACCGCTTCCACGGAACGGATAGCGCATGGGCGTTCTTCCGGACCCCGGTTTGGCGTTCCCGGCGGTGTTCGCCCACCGGGTGGCCACGAGCCCGCACCAGGCCGCGCTTTGCGAGGTCACGTTTCAAGGATCCGAGCCGCTCGCCACGCCGTATACCTTCCGCGATCTCGACACTCTCGTCCGATACGCCGCCAAGCGCCCACCCAAGCCGGGGTCACCCCCGGCAATCGCGTGGCCTTGTGCGTGGCGAGCGCGTCGACATTCCTGTCTTTCTTCATCGCGTCGCACGCGCTCGGCGCCGTCCGGTGCCGTTGCCTTCGGGTTCCGACTTCCGCGCGCACGCCGGTTTCCACGAGCGGGTTGGCGCCGCTTTCGTCGATTGCGAGCCTCGGGTGGTCGTGGACGATACGGGTCAAGCGTCCGACCTGTCATGGCCGGGCGAGACCGCTGGGCCACGGGTGCTCGACGCGCGCGAGGGGCGCGCCGGCGCCGACGGAGCGGCCTTCCCACCCTTGGTGTTCAATCGCTCATTTGGCGAGACGGCGTTCATTCAGTACACCTCAGGCAGCACCGCCGCTCCGAAGGGCGTCATCGTGACTCACGGCAATCTTGTCGCGAACATGCGTGCGAGCGCGGAGGTCGCGGGACTGGGTCCGGCCGATCGCTCGGTCTCCTGGCTGCCGCTCTATCATGACATGGGGCTGATCGGGGGAATGTTGCTCGGCGTGTATCTCGGGGCAGGCACCTTCGTCATGCGCAGCCGATCGTTCCTGGGAAGGCCCGACTCTTGGCTGCGGGCGATCAGCAGATTCAAGGCCACCTTCGCGTGCGCCCCGAACTTCGCCTACAACATGCTTGCTCGGCGTCTCTCGGAAAGGGCACTAGCAGGCCTGGACCTGTCCAGCTGGCGACTGGCCTTCAACGGTGCGGAGCCGATCGATCGCGTCACGGTGAACGAGTTCGCACGCCGGCTCGCCCCGGCGGGACTGCCACTGGAGAGCATGTATCCGGTTTACGGAATGGCCGAGTGTACTCTGGCGATATCCCTTCCCACGCCGGGTGCTCCGGTGCGTCTCGACTTCGTCGACCGCGCGCTTCTGAGTTCCACGGGTCGAGCGTCGCAGACGTCTCCGGACTCGCCGTCGGCGGCGTGCTTCACGGGCGTGGGACGGGCCCTTCCGGCTCATCGCGTGCGGATAGTGGAGCCCGGCAGCCGGACGGAGTTGCCCGAACGACACCTGGGCGAGATCGTCGTCAGTGGTCCTTCGGTCACGCCCGGTTACTTCCGCAATGACGGCCGCTGCGCGCCGTCTCGCGAGGAGCTTCAAACGGGGGATCTCGGTTACGTCGCGGACGGCGAACTCTACGTGGTGGACCGCATCAAGGACATCCTCATCTTGGGCGGCCGGAAATGTCGTCCCCTCCGATGTCGAACGCGTGGTCGCGACCTTGACCGGCGTGCGGCCTGGATCGGTGATCGCCTTCGCGATGCGGGGCCCGGCGGGGACTGATGATCTCTATATTGTCGTCGGCGTCGAGCCCCGCACCGCCGGAGACGTGGACCTGCCTCCGCGCGTGCGCGAGATCGTCCACCAGCACTTCGCGCTGGTCCCAGAGACGTGGTCCTGGTCAAGCCGGGTGCGGTGCCCAAGACCACTTCGGGTAAAGTCAGGCGCGCCATTTGCCGGGAGCTCTACCAACGCGGGATCCTCACGCCCGACTGATCAACTCTACCTTCGTCAAGCAGATCACGACGCGGGAGCCTTCTTCGTGACGGCGGGCGGTTTCACGGGGGAACAAGTGTGATGTGAGAATTGGAGGACGGCGCTGCGCTCGCGAGGTGGTCAATCCGTTCAGGGCGAGATCCAGGTGGCCGACCAGGTGCCGCTCGCGGACGAGGTCGGTGCACCGCCGTCCACGAAGATGCCTCCGACGAGGATCGCGCCGTTGACGAGCATCGGCGGGCTACCGGCGCCGCCTTCCTGGTAGTCCGCCGTCAGGTTGCCGACGATGGGGATCTTGAAGAAACTCTCGCTGTACGTGCCGCTGCTGAGGGTCGCGCCCAGGCGATAGGGGGGACCGGCGTCCGGAGCGCAATTGAGCTCCCCGTTCAGGTTCGCGAAGAACGAGCCTCCGAACATGTCGCTTCCGTCGAGCGCGCCGCCGTCGGTGATCGCGAGCGTGCTGGTCGATGACGTCGTCGGGATCTCCCCGCCGGACATCGACGTCATCGTGATCTTCTGCGCGCTCAGGTCGATCGTGAGGTTGCCGTTCCACATGAACGAGAAGAGGCCCCCGGCGGTGCCTCCGTCGGCCCCCGCTCCGACGTACGTCATGAACTGGCCCTGGTAGACGCCCGGAGCGCAGGCGCCCTGCACGACGATGGTGCCCGCGTCGCCGTCGGTCGCAGTGGGCCGGAAGACCTCCGCGTCCGTATCGCCGCCGCCCGAGACCGTGGCGTCCCCGTTGTCGGTCGGCGCGCCGCCGTCGTCGCCGCGTCCCGGACCTGTCTGCGGGCCAGTCCCGCCGGCCAAGGCGCTCGTTCCGGATCCGCCGCATCCGAGGAGCAGCGCAGCCGCGAGCGCTTCGGCCCAGTGACGCAGCTGCCTCTTCATGCCTCTCCTTTGGGTCGACGATACCCCTCCGTCACGCGATTGGACCGCCGATGCGCGAATGAGACAGTCGTCGTTCGCGACGTTCTGCGCCGAAATGAGGCGTGCTACGAGTCCGGTACCTGATCGTGGGAGGACACGCCGTCGAGGTCCACGCGCGGCCGAGAACGACCAAGGACGTCGACGTGTGGCTCGAGGGCCCGACCAGGACCATTGAGGCTGCGCCCTCACGCGACGGGTGAGGAGGAATGCGACGGCTCACTTCGGAGCCCACCCCGCGGGCCAAAACATGCCCCGCGACCTAAGCTTCGAGCGTGTCGGAGGAACCTGCAGAGGGCGAGTTGGCCCAACGGTCCGGCGAATTCTCCACGCTCGCGGGCGAGACGGCCGCGCTGCTTCGCGCGATTGACTGGTCCAAGACCAGTCTGGGGCCGCTGTCGAGGTGGCCGCGCAGCCTGAAGACGATGATCGGCGTCATGCTCGGCAGTCGATTCCCCATGATGCTCGGCTGGGGCCCGTCGCTGATCCAGTTCTACAACGACGCTTACATTCCGGTGCTCGGCGTGAAGCATCCGAGCTCCCTGGGCGCTCCCGTTTCGCAGGTCTGGTCCGAGATCTGGGACGTCGTGGGGCCGCTCTTGCACAGTGTGCTCGCCGGCGGACCCGCCCTCTGGCGCGAACACCAGCTGCTCTTCATCAACAGCCGCGGTTTCGCGCAGGAGACGTTCCACACGTTCTCGCAGAGTCCGGTTCCGGACGACCACGGCGGGGTCGGAGGCGTGCTCCTCACCGTTCAGGAGACGACCGAGCAGGTGCAGGGAGAGCGGCAGCTCGAGGTTCTGCGCGCGCTCGCCGAGCGCTCCAGCTCCGCGACGTCGATGGCGGAAGCGAGCGAGCTCGCGGCGTCCATCCTCGGCACGGCCGACGCCGAAGTCCCGTTTGCGCTGATCTACCTGCTGACCCCTGACGGTACGGAGGCGCGCCTGACGGCGTCGAGTCCACCGGCCGTGCCGTCCGACGTGCCGAGTGTCGTCCCTCTCTCGGCGAGCGCGCCGGGCGATGAGCGCTGGGCCTTCCGTGAGGTGCTCGGCTCCGGCCAGGCTGTGCTGATCGACGACCTGAAGAACCGGTTCGGCCCGATGCCGGGAGGGCGGTATGGCGCGCCACCCGAGAAGGCCATGGTCCTTCCTCTGTCGCGCGACGCGAACAAACACTACGGGTTCGTCGTGCTCGGGCTCGGTCCCTGGCGTGCGGTCACCGAACGCTACACGAGCTTCCTGACCCTCCTCGCGGCGCAGCTCACCTCGGCGCTGGCGAGGGCGCGCGCGGCGGAAGAGCAGCGGCAGCGCACCGAGGCGATGGCGGAGCTCGATCGCGCCAAGACGCTCTTCTTCAGCAACGTGAGCCACGAGCTGCGGACGCCGTTGACGTTGATGCTCGGCCCCACGACGGACGCGCTGCTGGCACCCGAGCGACGGCTGGAGGGGCCCGGACTCGAGGCCGTGCACCGGAACGCGCTCCGTCTCCAGCGGCTCGTGGGGACGCTCCTCGACTTCGCCCGCATCGAGTCGGGCCGGGCGAAGGCAGCCTTCGAGCTCGTCGAGCTCGGCGCGCTGACCGCCGAACTGGCGAGCGCCTTCGAATCGGCCATGGACGGCGCGGGGCTCGTCTACGAGGTCCGCTGCGAGCCGCTGCCGCACCCGGTCTACGTGGATCCGGACATGTGGGAGAAGATCCTGCTGAATCTCGTCTCGAACGCGCTGAAGTTCACCTTCGAAGGCCGGATCCGGGTCTCGCTCACGCATCGGGATGACCAGGTCGCGCTCACCGTGGAAGACACCGGCGCTGGCATCCCGGACGACGAGCTCCCGCATGTCTTCGATCGCTTTCATCGTGTGCCAGGTGCGCGCGCACGCACCGTCGAAGGCTCCGGGATCGGCCTCGCGCTGGTGCACGAGCTCGTGCGGATCCACCGCGGCTCCGTCACGGTGAAGAGCCGGCTCGAGGTTGGCACGACCTTCACCGTCGCCATCCCGATGCGAACGACGCTGGACGCTTCGGAAAGCCGCCTCGCCCAGCCGACGGCTCCTCGCACCACGGAGATCGCGGCTCCATTCGTCGAAGAGGCGCTTCGCTGGCTGCCGAACGCCATTCCCTGGTCGACCGCCGCCTCGAACGCAACGGCGCCCGCCGCGGCGGAATCGGGCGAGACCCCGGCACGCGTACTCGTCGTCGACGACAACGCCGACATGCGAGACTACCTGGTGCGCGTGCTCGCCCACCACTGGACGGTGGAGACCGCGGCCGACGGCGAGATCGCCTTCGCGGCGGCCTTGAGTCATCGCCCGGACGTCATTCTCACGGACGGCATGATGCCGAACCTCGACGGGTTCGGGCTCATCGCGCGGCTCCGGCAGACCGAGGGCACCGCCGACATTCCCGTGATCATGCTGTCGGCCCGCGCCGGCGAGGAATCCAGGATCGAGGGGCTCCGCGCAGGCGCGGACGACTACCTGGTCAAGCCGTTCTCCGCCCGGGAGCTTCTGGCGCGCGTGAAGGTGCATCTGACGCTTGCCCAGCTCCGCCGCAAGTTGCTCGAGCGCGCGGTGGAGGCGCGTCGTGCCGCCGAGGACGCGACGCGCGCGAAGGACGAATTTCTGGCGATGCTGGGGCACGAGCTCCGCAACCCGCTGTCGCCCATCGTCACGGCGACGCGGCTGCTGAAGGTTCGCGGCGTGAACGGCAAAGAAATCCAGATCATCGAGCGGCAGCTCCGGCAGCTCGTGCGCCTCGTTGACGATCTACTCGACGTCTCGAGGATCACGCGCGGCACGATCGATCTCCACGAGGAACGCGTGGCCCTCTTCGACGTCGTGACGCGCGCCATCGAGACGACGAGTCCGTTGCTCGAGCAGCGACGGCACCCTCTCGTTGTGAGCGTTCCGGACACGCTCATGGTCCGCGGAGATCCAGGCCGGCTCGCGCAGGTCTTCGGCAATCTGCTGACGAACGCTTCGAAGTACAGCGATCCGGGCACCGAGATCCGGGTGTGGGCGCGGGCTCTCGGGGACCGTGTGGAGGTTCGCGTCCGCGATCGCGGCATCGGCATTCGCGCGGACCTGCTCGAACGCGTGTTCGACCTGTTCGTCCAGCAGCCGCAGTCTCTGGACCGATCGGCGGGCGGCCTCGGGCTCGGGCTCGCCATCGTGCAGAACCTCGTGAAGGCGCACGGCGGCTCGGTGCGCGCCGAGAGCGGCGGGGTTGGCGCGGGTAGCGAATTCATCGTCGACCTACCGCTGGCGACATCCGACCCGGAAGGTTTGCGACCAGCCAGTTCCGTGAGCGACAATGACGAAGGGCGCGCAGCGATGCACCGGGTGCTCGTCGTCGACGACAACGAAGACGCGGCCGAAACGCTCGCGCACCTGCTGGAGGCCATGGGGCACCGGGTGCAGGTTGCTTTCGACGGGAAGACGGCGCTGGACGTCGCGGCGACCTTTCGCCCGGAGGTCGCGCTGCTCGACATCGGGCTGCCCGTCATGGACGGCTACGAGCTCGCGTCGCGCCTCAAGAGGATGCCCGGCGGCGCCGGCGTTCGGCTCATCGCCGTCACGGGCTACGGTCAGGCGCGGGACCGCGCAGCAGCCCTGCAGGCAGGGTTCTCCGAGCACGTCGTCAAGCCGATCGATGTCTCGAAGCTCGGTGACCTCATCGCGACGCTCTGATGAGCTACGTATCCCGCGCGAGCCGGATCCCCGTCATCTGCCACCGCGCGTGCGGTGGGAAGAAGTTCCGGTAGCTGGCGCGCAGGTGCGCCTGGGGCGACAGGCACGAGCCCCCGCGGAGCACCATCTGGCCGCTCATGAACTTGCCATTGTATTCGCCCAGCGCCCCGGCGGCCGGCCGAAACTTCGGATACGGCAGGTACGCGCTGGCGGTCCATTCCCACGCGTCGCCGAAGAGCTGGAGCGCGCCTTGGTCGGGCGTACCTTCGTCGGGCCGTCCTGCGACGCGTCCTTCGACGGTCCGCCCTTCAATCCCTCCTTCAGCGGCCCTCGCCGCGAACCGTCCGGTCTCGAGCCCCGTCTCGAGGAAGTTGCCTTCGACCGCGCGTCCCGCCGCGGCAATCTCCCATTCGGCCTCGGTCGGCAGCCTTTGACCGGCCCACCGCGCGTACGCGTCGGCCTCGTAGAAGCTCACGTGGGTCACGGGCGCAGCGCCCTCGATGGGCTCGACGCCGCGGAACGTGAAGACACTCCACGCTTCGCCCGCGCGCTCCCAGTAAAGGGGCGCCTGCCATCCCTCGCTCGTCACCGCCGCCCACCCATCCGAGAGCCAGGAGATCGGCCCGCTGGTACCCGCCGTCGCTCACGAAGCGCGCGTACTCGGCATTCGTCACCAGCCGCGAGGCCAGCAGGTACGACTCGACGAGCACCCGGTGGCGCGGACCTTCGTTGTCGAACGCGAACCCGGGGCCCTCGTGCCCGATCCACGCGACGCGCCCCTCGTACGGGAGCCACTCGATCGGCGCCGGCGACTTGATCGGCGACGCGGGCGCCGCTGTCCTCACGTACGCCGGGCGAAGCGGGTTGGCGGCAAGCGCGTGCTTCACGTCCGTGAGAATGAGCTCCTGATGCTGCTCTTCGTGATGGGTGCCGAGCAGGACCACCGGCAGAGCGCCCGCGTCGCCCGCGGCCAGGAGCGCGACCACCCGCTCATCGACGCGCGTTCGCCACGCGCGCACCTCATCGAGGGAGGGCCGCGTGAGCAGGCCCCGCGAGGCCCGCGGATGGCGAGGCCCGGCCGCCTCGTAGTACGAGTTGAAGAGGAAGCGCCATCGGTCGTCGCGCCACCGGTGAGTCGGGTCGAAGCGCGCGAGCACGAACTCTTCGAAGAACCAGGTCGTATGGGCCAGGTGCCACTTGGTCGGGCTCGCGTCCGGCATCGACTGCACGAGCGCGTCTTCCGCGGAAAGGGGCGCGGCGAGGGCCTCGGTCCGGCCGCGGATCTGCTTGTACCGTCGAATCAGGGCTTCTCGGTCCACGGCGGACCTTTGCGGGGGATCGAGCGCCGAAGCAAGACCCTTGTCGCGACGCGCCCGCCATGACCGTTCGTTGACGCCGATTCGACAGCCGCTACCGTGGGGGGCGATGGCTCTGCAAGCTACCCCGACCCGCGCCAACGGCGTCTCCCGCCTCGACGGCTCCGCCGGCGGCGACACCGAGCACGTGGTCGTCGTCGGCGCGGGGTTCGCGGGCCTCGGCATGGCCATTCGCCTGAAGCAAGAGGGCATCCACGACTTCACGATCCTCGAGCGCTCCGACCGGCTCGGCGGCACGTGGCGGGACAACACGTACCCGGGGATCGCCTGCGACGTCCCCTCGCATCTGTACTCGTACTCGTTCGAGCCGAACCCCAACTGGTCGCGGATGTTCGCGCCCCAGGAGGAGATCCTCGCGTACCTCGAGCACTGCGCCGACAAGTACGGCGTGAGGCAGCACATTCGATTCGGCACGGCCGTGACCGGCGCGTCCTTCGACGAGCGCACCGGCCTCTGGACGATCGGGACCAGTCAGGGCACCGTGCTGACGGCCCGGGTGCTCGTGTCGGGCTCGGGCCTCGCGCTCAGCAAGCCCGTCTACCCGAACGTGCCCGGGCGCGAGCGCTTTCTCGGCAAGACGATGCACTCGGCGCGGTGGGACCACGCCTACTCCCTGGCGGGCAAGGCCGTCGCGGTCGTCGGCACGGGCGCGAGCGCCATCCAAATCATCCCCACAATCGCCGGCGACGTCGGGACGATGCACGTCTTTCAGCGGACCGCGTCGTGGGTGCAGCCCAAGCCGGATCGCCTTTTCACCGACCGCCAGAAGGCGCTCTTTCGCGACCACCCATCCCTGCAGACGTTCGCGCGGCGCGCGATTTACTGGGCCCTCGAGAGCATGGCGGTCGGATACGTGGTCGAACCGCGCATCAACCGGCTCCGCGAGCTCACCGCGCTGCGCTATCTCCGCGACAACGTCAGCGACCCGGCGCTCCGCGCCAAGCTGACGCCCCACTTCCGGCTCGGCTGCAAGCGCATCCTCATCTCGAGCGACTACTACCGCGTCCTGCAGCAGGACAACGTCGAGCTCGTGACCGACCCGATCGCCGAGGTCCGCGAGCACTCGATCGTGACGGGCGACGGCAAGGAGCGCCGGGTCGACGCAATCGTCTATGCGACCGGGTACGAAGCCGCCGAGGTCAAGCCCCCGTTCCCCATCGTCGGCCGCGGCGGCGTCGACCTCGCCGACGTGTGGCGCGGCGGCGTCATGGCCTACGCGGGGACCACGATCTCGGGCTTCCCGAACGCGTTCCTCCTGGTCGGCCCGAACACGACGCTCGGGCACTCGTCGATGATCTTCATGATGGAGTCGCAGTTCGCGTACGTCCTCGACGCGATCCGTACGATCCGGTCGCGCCGGCTCAAATACGTCGACGTCCGGCGCGACGTCGAGGTCCGCTATAACGAGCAGCTCCAGAAGCGCCTCGCCGGGACCGTGTGGAACTCGGGCGGCTGCGCGAGCTGGTACTTCTCGAGCTCGGGCCGGAACACCGTCACGTGGCCGGGCTTCACGTTCGAGTTCCGGCTCAAGATGCGCCGCTTCGACACCGAGAGCTACGTGCTCGCGCCCAGGAGCGAGCCCGCGCGGGACGGCCTTCGCGTCGCCGGCAGCCCGCCAATCGCGTGACCGCGTGAGTCGCGGCGCGCTCTCCTCGGCTCTCGCGCTCCTCGTGTGCGCCACGGCGCGCGAGGCCCTCGCGCAGGCGCCGCCGGCGGCTCAGCGAGCGCAGATCTACTCGCCCTACGAGCAGCAGACGATCGCCGAGGCGCTCGCGTCGCTCGACGCCAAGCAGGACCCGCACCCGGAGGGCAAGACGGTCGAGCGAATCGACGTCGTGCCGCTCGAGGTCATCGAGAAGCGCGATCCGCTCCCGGGATGGCTCAACATCTTCCACGCCACGAGCCGCGCGTCCGTCATCCGCCGCGAGATGCTCCTGCGCGTGGGCCAGCCCTACGACCAGGCGCTCGTCGACGACACCATCCGCAACCTCCGCCAGCTCACGCAGCTCTCGGTCGTCCTCGTCGTCGCGACCGTCGGCAGCGCGCCGGGCCGCATCGGCGTCGTCGTCGTCACCAAGGACGTCTGGAGCCTGCGGGCGAGCTGGGACGTCGTACTCACTCCCGGCGGCCTCGAAGACCTCGAGCTGCACCCCGAAGAGCGCAACCTCTTCGGCCGGCACCAGACGGTCAACGCCACCTTCCTCCTGCAGCCGGCGGCGTACACGATCGGTGTCGGCTACGCGATCCCGCGCATCGACACGTCGCGCGTCGCCGTCGTGACCAACGCCGGCCTGATGTTCAACCGGTCCAGCGGGTCGACGGAGGGGTCGTTCGGGTCGCTCGTCGCCGGCCAGCCCCTCTACTCGGCGCTCACCGAGTGGGCGTGGGACGCGACGACGTCGTGGGTGGACATCGTCGTTCCACGCTACGTCAACGCGAAGGTCTACACGTACACCGACCCCGTCACCAAACAGACCGTGCCCTTCGAGTGGAGGCAGCGCGAGTACACGACCCTCTTCGAGCTCCGCCGGTCGTTCGGCTGGGACACCAAGCACGACTTCACGCTCGGCGTGGGCATCGACCAGTCGATCTACCGCACCGACTTCCCGGGCGCCGATCCGCAGACCGTCGCCGACTTCAACGCCAACAACGTTCCCGTGAGCGACACGCGCGTGGGGCCCGCGATCCAGTACGAGACGTACACGAAGCGCTACCTGCGCGTCATCGACTTCGACACGCTCGCCCTTCAGGAGGACTACCGCCTCGGGCACGACATCGTCGTCGGCGTGGCGCCCAGCTTTCACGCGCTCGGCTCGACGCTCAACCTGCTCAGCCTGACCGCGTCGGCGCAATACACGTTCGCGGTGCGCGACGGCCTCTTTCGCGTCGGGGCCATCACGCTCACCGAGCCGACGACGGATCGCGTCGCGCAGGCGTACGTCGAGCCCTTCGCGCACCTGGTGTCGCCCACGATCGCGGGGGTCGGGCGCATCGTCGTCGACGGCGCGCTGCAGTACCGGTGGCGCAATTACCTGAACCTGAAGGAGTACCTCGGCGGCGGCGATCGGCTGCGCGGGTATCCGACGGACTTCTTCTTCGGCTGGGACTTCATCGCGTATAACGCCGAGTTTCGCTCGCGGCCCGTCGAGATTCTCTCGTGCCAGCTCGCGGGGGTCGCCTTCTTCGACGCGGGCGACGCGTTCAACGGGTGGGCGAACTTCGAGGCCTTTCAATCGGTGGGCGTGGGACTCCGGGCGCTCTTCCCTCAGCTCGATCGCGGCGTCTTCCGCGCCGACTTCGGCTTTCCCCTCGAGCGGCCCATCGACTCGTCGACTGGACTGCCAATCGCGCCGTTCGCGTTTCTCCTGTCGTTCGGCCAGGCAATCAACGTCCCGAGCGTCGCCCCGACGCCGGCGCTCCCGACCGAGCAGGTCGAAGTCCCCGACCTTAGCCCGTGACGGTTCAGCCGTCGCAGACGATCATGGCGCCGTAGAGCTCATCGTCGGAGGGGGGCTCGAACCACTGCTCCATCCAGTCGAACATCGCGTCGTTGACCTGGTAGGCGTACGCGCCGGAGGCGTTGCGCGCGGCGACGCGGGCCTTGCGGGTCTCGCGAGGTACATCCAGGTAGTGCATCTTGATCGCGGCCGCCGTCTGGCTCGCCCGCGCGCGGAAGCGATCGCGGTGGTCGCGCCGCGACATCCCGATGTCGAAGACGACGTCGATCTTCCGCGCGACGAGGTCATCGGCGAGCGCCCACATCTGGGCTTCGCAGCGGGCGGTGCGCTCGAGGGCCCATTCGAAGCTCGCCGGGGTGGGTCGGTCGGCGACGAAGAGGTTGGCCATCCATTCGTCGATCGTGAAGCGCACCGCCTTCGCGCGCTGAGCGAGGGCGACCGCGTACGTCGTCTTGCCCGCGCCCGTCGATCCGCAAATGAAGTGCACTGTCGCCATCCTTTTCGTTTTACCTACTCTCGGGCTGCCGTTCGACCTTCTTTTTGACCGCTTGCCGCCGCTTGCCGCCGCGGAGCCTGGTTCGACCGAATGTGCGCTGCAAGGTTTGCGGGCCGATCCATTGTGCGGGCTTGGCGCCACTGGACTGTAAAGGGGGACGGATACGCGCCCTTCGCTCCTTGCGCGTGGACGACAACGCCTCGGATCGCCGCAGTGCGCCATCGGCGACGACGCGCTACCATGAGCCACGCATCCTATGGCGTCGCGGGTGGATCTCCGTTTCGCCTGGCTGGCTGTCTTCGCCGCGAGTGGCTCAGGGTTCGGGCTCCTCACGGCATGCGGGAGCTCGGCTGCGGCGCCCGACGCGGGCGCCACCGGGGCCGCAGCCCCCGATGGCGGCGCCACCACCGTGGCCGACGCGATCCGAAACTCGTGCGACTTGGCCGAGCCGGCCGCCTGCCCGATGCCGCCGCACTATTCGGACATCGCGCCGATCGTCGAAAGGAGCTGTGTCCCATGCCACTCCGGCGACGCCTCGGATGGCGAATGGCCGCTGACCGACTACAGCGACGTCGGCCCCTGGGCCGCTCTGGTCCAGGACGATCTTTGCACGTACCAGATGCCGCCGCTCGACGGCGGCGTCGACATCACCGCGGCCGACCGCCTGGCCGTCCTTGACTGGATCCAATGCGGTGCTCTCGAGTGAGACGTCGGGCCACCGACCGAAGGCCGCGCACCGCCGCTGGCGCGGGGCTCGTCGGCGAGGAACGCGACGCGACGCGCGTGATGAGCGTGCGCGCAAGCGATTGCGCACTTGTGCCTCGAGTTTGGCACTGCGTCGACAGGAAAAAGCGGACGGGAGGTGGCCGGTCGTGGCACGGACCGTCGTGCCTCCGGAGTCCTGACGGGCTACTCTGGCGCCGTGCGGAACACCTTCCTTTGGGCGATAGCGGCCGCTGTCACGTTCCTTGCGGTTCGACCGGCGAGCGCGAACGGGCGCTTCCCTGCATCGAATCAGATCATCTTCTCACCGACGAACGAGAACATCATCGTCGGCCGCGCCACGTGGGCCGTTCTCCCGTCGACCGACAATGGAAAGACGTGGGGCTATCTCTGCGAAGACACCCTTGCGCTGCCCGGTGCGGCGTCCTACGAGGACCCCGAGCTCGGGCTCACCGCGAACAACGCGCTCATCGCCGGTCTATCCATTCCGACGGTCGGTCTCGACGTTTCGAACGATCTGGGGTGCAACTGGGACTGCATCGGCGGCCCGCTCGCGAACCAGCAGATCGCGGACGTCGTCGTGAGGCCGGATTTGCCGCATCAGGTGCTGGCGCTTACCGGCACGTCATACACCGTCACCGACGGGGCAACTACCTCGCAAGTCTACCAGAGCACCGACGACGGCGCGACGTGGACGACGCTCGGCTCGCCCCTCGACCCCACGGTGACCGTGGCGACGATCGACGTCGCCAAGGGCAATCCGAATCGGATCTACGTCTCGGGAACCCGAGCCTTCAACACCTCGCGCACAGCATCTCTCTTCGTTTCGATGGACGCGGGCAACACGTGGGTCGAGCACCCAGTCACGCCGTTCAACCCATCCATTCCTTGCGTGGACACCCCGGGCCAGTGCCCGAGTGAAGACTCGCTCTTCATCGCCGCGGTCAATCCGACGGACCCGAACCGCGTCTATCTTCGGTCGAACGGCCTCGCCGGCACGGGAACTCCCGGCAGTTCGCGCCTCTACGTGACGACCGACGGGGGGCAAACCTTCCAGGTCGCCAAGAGTTTCACCCTGCCCACACAGCAAAGCTCCGATTTCATCGTCATCGGAGAAATGCTCGGTTTCGCGCTCACGCCGGACGGGTCGACGATCTACGTCGGGACGAGGGAGACCGGGCTGTGGAAGGCGTCCAAGACCGACCTTGCGTTCACCCAGGTCAATCCCAAGATCCAGGTGCAATGCCTCGCGGCTCGACAAACGAGCGCCGGGGTCGCAGAGCTCTGGGCTTGTGCGCCCGAGAATCAGCGGCTTCGTCATCGGAAAGTCCACGAACGGCGGGGTGAGCTTCACGCCGATGATGGCCCAGGTCACCAGCACGAGCGGGCTGGTCGCGTGCAGCCCGAAGGGCACGACCTCGAGCGCTTGTTTCGCAACTGGGAACGCTTCCATCTGCAGTTGCTCGAGCTATCAGAATTTCTGTAGCGTCGAGATGAACAGCGCCTGCGCTGGCTGCGGCCTGACCCCCGCTCCCGCAAGCGAAGGCGGCGGCGATGACGGCGGCGGCGATGGGGGCAGCGGCAACAAGCCGCCCGTGGCGGGAAACTCGAGCTGCGGATGCTCGGTCGTCGGCGGCGGAGGTGCCGCCGGCCTTTTTGCCGGATCCGCGATCCTGGGGCTCGCGCTCCTGCGACGGAGGTCACGGTGAACAGTGCGTGGGTGACCGGAGCCCTGCTCGTCGCGGTCGCCCTGGGCTTCGCCCCGGGCTGCGGTAACAGCAATGTCTCGGCCACCGCGCCCGACGCAAGCGTCCTCCAGGCCGATGCGACCGCCTTGTTCGACCCGGCGGTGTGCAAAGAGTGCCACGCGAACCACTACAAAGACTGGTCGGCGAGCATGCACGCCTACGCATCGCAGGATCCTGTATTTCTCGCGATGAACAAGCGCATGCAACGCGAGAACCCGACGCTCGGCACGTTCTGCGTGAAGTGCCACGCGCCGATGGCGGTCCTTGCCGGCAAGACGACCGACGGACTGAATCTTTCCAGCTTGAGCCCCGGCTATCTGGGGGTGACATGTTATTTTTGCCACAGCATCGAATCGGTCGATACGGCGCATCCCTTCAACGCGGCCGTCAACCTGGCCGGCGACCGCGTGATGCGTGGCGAGTTCTCGAACCCGGTCGCAAACACCGTTCACGACGCGAAGTACTCGCCCTTCCAGGACCAGACTCGCCCCGAAAGCGCGGCGATGTGCGGCGCGTGCCACGACATTGTTTCGCCGGTGAATGGCCATATTGAGCGGACGTTTGCCGAGTGGCAAGCCTCGCCTTTTTCCGGCGAGACCGACGCATCGGAGGGGGTGACGACGTGCGCGGCCAGCGGTTGCCACATGGTTCAGGAATCGCAGCCTCGACCGATTGTGACGATCCCGACCTCGGACGGAGGAACCTTCCCCAACCGCATCAACACGGGGCACGACTTCCCCGCGGTAGACCAGGCACGCACCCCGTTCCCGAACGTCCAGCAGCAGCAGACGGAACAGGCGGCCGTCGAGCAGAAGCTCACGAACGCCGTCCAAGGCGCCCTCTGCGTCACGCAGGAAGTCGGACGCATCAGCGTCATCCTCGACACCGTCAGCCTCGGTCACGACTTCCCGAGCGGAGCCGCCCAGGACCGGCGTCTCTGGGCCGAAGTCATCGCCTACGACGCCGCCGGCAACGTCATCTACCAGAGCGGGGTCGTACCGGATGGCATGTCGCCGGTGGACGTCGGCAAGAGCGACCCGGACATGTGGCTCCTCCGGGATTGCATGTTCGACACGCAAGGGAACCTGGTCGATATGTTCTGGCAGGGCGCAACCACCGACCCCAACGAGCTCCCTCCGATTCAAGCCTTCTTTCCGAACCCGGGGGCTTATGTCTCGCACAAGGTGCGGTTCTTTCCCAAGAGCGGGGCCCCTCTGACGAATGACGCCGGCAGCCTGCAAATGCCCGCCTCGGTTACGCTCCGCCTGCGACTGCAACCGATCGGAATCGATGTCTTGAACGACCTCGTATCGACAGGAGATCTGGACGCCGGCCTCGTCGCCGACTTGCCTCCTCCCATCGACATCCCCCTGGGCTTCGGCGAGCCGACCACGCTCACGTGGACCGCATCGGCTGCGGAGGCCGCGGCCGATGCCGGCGCGGTGATGCCGTATCTCGACACGAACGAAGGCAGGGAGGCGACCTGCGTCGGCTCGCTCTCCATTCCAGCCAATCAGTATCCTGCGCCCAGCCACACCAACGCGAAATGTTCGCCCTGACTCTCTCGGGTACCCGTTTTTCCGTACCCTCGCGGGCTACTGCAAGCAGAACGAGTACTCGGCGCTGTCAGTCACCGAGGCCGTCTGCGCCACGAGGTAGATCTGCCAGAGGCCGGGCATGAAGAAGTACGTCGAGATGGCGTAGGTCCCGTCCCCGTTGTTGGTCACCGTGGAAATGATCGACGATCCGTGCTGGTGGAGCGGCATCCAAGGATTCTTCGAGAAGGGCCACCCGAGGGCTTGGTCGTTCGATGGAAGGGTCACGGTCGCGTCCTTGACAGGCTGGCCCGTGGAGTCGAGAAGCTGAAGCGTGAAGCTGTTGGTGTACGGCTCAAGGGGACCCGAGGCCGCGTCTGCTACCTCGTCACTCTCGAGCACGAAGGTCAAGGCGCCGGACGAGCCTGCATCCCCTTGCGGATCGCCGGACGCCGGTCGGCCGATCTTCTTCAGATTCGGAGCATATGTATCCGTGGGTAGGCCGCCGGTCTGACAGCTGGAACCTGCGTCCGCGTCGTCGTCAGCCGCGTCGGCCGATGCAGTAACCGCGTCCGCCGGGGCAACGGTCGACCCATCGGCGTCGCTACTGCTCTGAGCAGGTGATTTTGCGTCCGCACTCGCTGCGGAGCACCCTGCCGCCCCCAGCCATACGCAGGCCGCTGCGACGGCGGCAGCCGTCGAACACGTGAGGGTTCGCTCATTCATCGCACGACCACCTTCCTTCAAACTGGCCCCGCGCCAGCCTGACTACGTCCCGACGGGGGCACGGTTTCGCAAGCGCGAAACGTAGAAGACGGGGAGAGGGAGGGCGCTGCCTGCTCGGCGAGCTGTCTCGATCGATCTCCACTGCAACGGGGAATGGATACGGATACTCGACGTCCGAAGGGCTGCGGCATGGCCTGACGACCCGCCCTCACCGACGTCCACAATTGGGTGATGCCGCCGCTGTCCGCGTCCCCGGTCGCGCGAGCCGTCGAACCACCGAGCGCAGGAGAAGGCGTCGCGCTTCCGCGAGTCGGCGGCCTGCATCACCGCTATTCGAGGGCGTGACCGTCGAGCGGGTATTTGGCCACCACAACGTCGGAGGTTGCGACCAACTACCGCTCGCGCATGATCAGCTCTCTGCGGCTGACGTAACGACGAGGGCCGCGGTCATGGCAAGTTCATCCAGAACGCCGCGTGGCCGTGCGGAGAGTTTGCCACGAGGTCCGTGCATTGCGGGTTGAAGTGAAACCGGACGACCCACAAGCCTTTCTCGTCGAAGACGATGGGGCCGACCCTGTACACTCCGTTTCCGAGCTCGGTGGACGTCGTCTGGGACGCGTTGGGCGCGGGGTGCATGCAATCATGGTAGTAGACCTCCGCCACGACCATGGCACCGGTCAGCGGCAGCTCGTCCCCGAGCGAAGGGCCGCCGTCGAGCCCGGCGCGCTTGCGGGCGGTCACCGTGAAGTACACGTTGCCGTTCTCGCAAAGGGGAGTGGACGTCCATGACACGTCGTACTTGCAGCGATCGTCGCTCCCGCTCATCCCGTACATCGTCGCGCTGTAGCTGGACTCGCCGCAGGTGCCGTTGTTCCCCGCGTCGCCGCCCCCGTCGTCTCCGCTCGCCGCATCTCCTGCCGCGTCGGCGTCGTCGCCCCCTAAATCCGCGTCGGGCACGGTCGTCTCGCATGCGCCCGTCGCCTGAACGAACGGGACACCATTCACGATGCAGTGCGTGTCGGCCGGTCCGCTCGCCGCAGAGCCCTCCGGAGAGCAGGTCACCCCTTGAACATCCGTCGTCGTGGTCGGACTGCTGCTACTGCTGCATGCGGCAACGAGGGCGATCACGCCACTGGCGCCGAATGCGCCCGTGAGCCGACGCGACATACGAGGCGAAGGCGCAACATGCGGAATGGAAGTCATTTCTCACCTCGGAATTTACGTGCTCGCGTCGACAGCCGTCGCCGCCGCGGCGCGCAGGCCGATCCTCTCGACCCCGGAAGCCCGACGATGATCCTGCAAGCGCATGAGACGGCCCGCATCGGTCTCGCCACGCTCGCATGAGGCGCCCCCGACAACTGACTGCTAGCCGCCAACGCAGAACGTGTACATGGCCGTATCCTTGATGGACGCCGATTGCGCCGTAAACGTAAACTGCCAGACCCCCGCCATGATGAGATCGAGCTCGGTGATTTGATAGGTGCCATCTCCATTGGACTTCACGGTCGGGATGATGGACGAACCGTGGCGCATGTAAGGCATCCAAAGCTTGATGGTGGGGAAGGTCGCGTTCGTGACGGGGGTCCCGGAAGCGTCGAGCAGCTTGAGCGTCCAGGAATTGATCCCTCTCACGGGGGGCGCGGGACTCGCGCTCACCAGAACGAACTTGAGCAGACCGGCTGACCCCGCCATCGGCAGGTTCGCGCTGTACGCTTCGATAGCCGGGTCGCTCTGACACACCGAAGCGTCGGCTCCCGCTTCGTCATCAGGGACCGTGGCACCGGCGCTGTTGGCGGGCCCTCCGGTGGCCGAAGAGCACGCAACCCCGATCGACGAGAGCGCGAGCGCGAAGCCGCGGCCGGCGGCGAGGCCGCGATCGACCCATGGTTGGCGTTCTCGGCTGAACATGCGACCTTGCCAGGTTATGCAACAGTTTCTGGTTTCCGCCAAGCCTCCGAGGGTGCGAGGGTCGTGCCACAAGATGGATACAGGGAGAGCGCGGTCGGCAATTCTACGGCGACGCTGAGCTGGCCAAGACCTGCCTCACTTCGGCCAGATGCCTTTCGCACCCCAGCGCAAGGACGGTGGTGCTCGTCAATCCGTCGGCGCCTGGGCGCACTTCGACGATGGCCGCCGGCGTGACGTCGACACCACGCGCACATCCGTCGCGGCGCGCGCCGCCCAGCCCGGTTTCAGAATCCGTACTCGACCCCGAACTCCGGTCCGAACGTGACGAGGGCGCCATTTCCGACGGCGAGATTTAGCCGCAGGGCGCCCTTGAACGCGATCCGCTGGGAGAGCTGATACCGCGTGCCGCCGCCGAGCATGAGAAAGAACGGGCCATCGGTGCGCCACACGTTGATCGGGTTCTGCCCCGCGAAGTTGCTCAGCGTGACGAAGGTCAACGAATGTCCGTCGAACTCGGCGAGGCCAAGCCCCGCGAACGCCATGGGCAGAAACCCGACGGTCGCGAGCGGGTTGTCGCCGAAGAGGTACGTCGCTCGCCCTTCGACATGGAACCTGAAGCCGACCGCGCGGTCATCCTTCAGGGCCGCCGACCCCGTGTACGCGTTGGCGACATAGCCCACGCGCCCGCCGACGAGAAGGTTCGGAAGGAGTGCATAGTCCACGTTCAACAGGAGGCGAACATCGCCGCCCTGCAGGCCTCCCGCGGATTGCCCCGCGTGGCCCGGGACCAGCAAGGAGTTCTGCTGGAGCCCCGAAGGAAAGTCCGTTCCGTTGGGATTGGTGCAGTAGAGCCCCGGCGGGTTCAGCGGTTGACCTCGCGGCGATAGCGCACAGACGTCGTTGCCCGACGGCATCGACAGGAAGTCGAGGGCCAGCGAGGCCCCTACCCACAAATGGGCATAGGCCACGCGGGGGCCGCTGTGCGCCGGCTCCGCTTCAGCCGGGGCATCGAGGGCTCGCGAGGGGAGCGCGAACAGCAGCGCCGACGCAAGGGTCGCTACGGCCGAAGCGCCGACCGGAGCGCGACCGCGCATCACGGCCCTCCATCCGAAGCCGTCGCGGTGCTCGTCATGATGTAGATGTGCCCGGCGGACGTCGGACCCGCCGGATCCTGGTGGCAGCCCGCGCAGGAGCCGTCGGCGCCCACGTGCGTGATCATCTGCTGGTTCACGCCCGCAAGCGTGACCTGCGGAAGGGTCGGGTAGGTCGGCGTCCACTCTGGCTCGGTGAGATAGAAGTTGCCGACCCTGTTGGATTGGACGGTGCCCACTCGGCCGGCGATGTCCTCGATCTGCACCGTTGCACCCACGGCAGGGGCAGGTTGACCCTCGAGCGCGTAGATCGTGCCTCCGACACTGAACTGCTTCGACGCGGGTCCGGAGCCGCCATGACACGTCAGGCACGGCTGGCCCGGACGATGAAAGGGCCCGCGGGGAACGTCAGGGTCCTCGGGGCCGAGGGCCGCCACTTGGTCGTCGTGCGTCGCGTCGACGCATCCAGCGAAGGGCATCAGCGGAGGCAGGACGACAAGGACGACGGTCGCCAAACGTAAGGTCATAGCTGCGCCCCGAAGGCGAGAGCGCCGAGGATGGCGATGCGACTCGAGAGGTAAAGGTCGTCGAGGAACCAGGTATACATGCCGTCCCCCGAGAGCTGCAGCATCCACGTCTGCGGCTCCGCGGTGCTCCCCAAGTACCACCGCAGGCCAAGACCTGCGCCGACGGTGACGAGCGGCCCAAGCTCCCGGTCCCCCGTGCGGTACTCGGGCAGGGTCCAGCCGGTCGCCGACTCCGAGACGTAAGCGAGCTTCCAGAAGGTCACCGCGGATTGAGCGTGCAGCCGCACGTGCGGCCAGAGCTCGAAGCGCGATCCCAGATCGATGGGCACTCGCACGTCGGTCGTCGTGGCGAGGAGGCCCCAGTTGTCGTCGTAGAGGCGCTCCTCGAGGCGCAGCGTCGAGCCGTCGAAGCGGCGCGCGTAGCGGCCGGTCAACGCCGCGCGGTGTCGTTCGAGAGGCAGCTGCTCGAGGGGCCGCTCCGGGAGGCGATTCGCGTTGACCCAGGCGATCGACGCCCCTTTGGGCACGGTGGGCGCGACGCTCGGCGAGAACATCGGGATGTAGCGGTACGGTTTGGACTGGTCACCGTTCTCGGCGATGACGTCGAGCGTCAACGAGCCGAGAGACGCTCGGTCGATGACGAAGGCCAGGCCGCCGTTGAAGGTCGCACGCGAGAGGTCGCGCGAGAACACGCTGAAGGGCGTGCACACCCCCGCCGCTCCGCAGCGGCCGATCGTGTCGTGGCCCGCGCCGAAGCCGAACATGGCCGTCCAGTTCTTCTCGGCGAAGTCCTTCACGATCGTCGCGTAGCCGCCGTACGACAGGTAGTCCGGCTCGCGCGAGACCGAGCCGCCCACGCCGACCCCGAAGTCCTTCGGCATGTACGTCCCCGCGAGCGTGCCCGCCTGTCTCACCTCCTGCCAGCGGCTCGAGGCGGTCGAGACGATGTCGACCGAGGCTGCGGACACGATGTCGACGAGGTAGCTTGCGTTGAGCGATGCGCCGCTGAGGTTGTCGACGCCGACGTTGACCGACGGCGTGATGACGGTCACGTGATCGCTGTCGCTATAGGCGGCGAACTCCAACGAGGCATGCTTCGACGCCGTGTCCTTGAGACCCTCGTCGTCCTTGTGCGGCCCCGCCTCCCCATTCTCGACTTTCCCGGTGTTCCACGTCTTTTGTGCCCTTTCCGACGCTTCTGCGGTCTCCTTGGACGGTGCTGCCGTGTCCGCGGATGCGTCGCACTGGTCACACGGCTCCCCGGCCGCCGCGGGCTCGCCGCTCGGGTCGCCCGCGAGCGCAGGCCACGCGACCGCAAGGGAGAGCGCGAACGACGCGGCCACCGAAGCGGCCAGGATGCAGCGATAAAGGGTCATTCGGCCGACGCGTCGCGCAGAATCGGAAACATCGGAAACCCGATGGCGGTCGCGCACGCTATCGAGTTGGTGTTCCCAGCGAGCCAGGAGGAGATGCACTCGTCTTGAGGGTCCCCGGGCGTGATGAGGGCGCCTCCCTTGTGCGCCTCGGTACCGCGAGCCTTGCGCACGAACGTGAGAAGCTCGGGATCCTGCCCCTGGTGCTCGACGACGGCGCTCATGACGGTCGGCTCGAGACCCACGAGCGATCGGTACGTCGCCTCATGCTCGGCTGACGTCGTCCCCCTGCCGCCCAGCTGCCGGCTGCACTGCGGGACGTCCGTCGGAGCGAGACGCATTCCCTCGCAGCCCCAGATGCGAAGGTTTCGTCCGACCTGCCCGTGGCAGTCGAGCGAGCCGCACCGGTGCTCGAGGAAGTCGGCGACTGGGCCGAACTCTGGCTGCGAGTCACTCGGCGCGACGAGCCCGATGCTGACGTCCGACGGCACGGTAGAGCACCCGGCGAGGGCATGAGCGATGCCCAGCACCCCGGCCGCCGCGATCGGCTTCAGTTGCACCCGCAGCCGCTTTCCGTGAGCGCGCCGCCCCCGGTTGCGCCCTCGTGCACGGCTTGAACATGCGCGGCGGCGGGCCCCTGAAGGTCATCCGCGGTCATCATCGGAGAGGCGAGCTTGCCGCGCTCGTAGGGCGCGACGTGCGCGCACGCAGCGCTCGAGAGGGCCAGGACGACCGACCAGAACGAAGTGCGCATTCGACCCTTGTCTCCGGGAAACATCGCTCAGTTGTCCTGCGCCCCGGCCGCCGCCCACGCGTTCAATTGCATGACGGCCTGCGGCGCGCCTTGAGCACCGTCCAGAGGCATGTCCCCGCCGTACCACGAGAGGCAGGAGACGCTGGAATTGGTGAGCGGCGGGTTCGGGCCGCCGACCCCGAGCTGCCCTTGGTCCTGCAGATACGCGTACAGCGCCCTGGGCGTGGGATAGTTGTGGCAGCTGGCGTCCGTGCAATTGCCGATCGTGCCCGCGGCGAGGTACGAGTTGAAAATCTCGCTCCAGGTCATGGGCGCCGTGATGGTAGCGGAGTCGCTGCTACCGCCACTCGCGTCCGCGCCTCCCCGCGAAGCGCTGTCATCCGAAGGACCTGTGGAGGAGTCCTCCGGGCTCGGCGGCGGCGAGCTCGCAGTCCCGCCGTAGGGACCACCGAGCGGACTCGAACCGTACCCACAGCCCGCGAGCTGGGCCGGCGCGAGCCCCGCGAGGACAGCCGCAACGAACGTCGAGGAGCGATGACTCACGGTTGCAACGATTCATCGAGCGCTGGAAACGCACCCTGGAGTTGCGGTCGGCGAGCTCGCCGCCTCCGCGCAGAAGCCGCGTCGAAACCGAGGACCGGGGAGAACCGAGAGAGCGCACAGCTTGGGACGGCTCATCCTCGGTCTCCCCACCTTCGTCGTGCTCTCCACCCGTCAGGGGACGGTGATGAAGAACGCGGCGTGCCCATGCGGCGAGTCGTCCGCGACGTCTGCGCACTCCTCGTTGAAATGGAAACGCACGGTCCATTGGCCCGGCTGGTCGAACGCGATGTTCGCCGTGTACGTCCCCGGCGGGCCTTCGACCATGTGATTCCCGCTGGTCGGCCCCGGGTGCGTGGACTCGTCGTCGCAGTAGGTCGGTGCACTCGCGTCCCCGGGGGTCGTCGTGAAGACCTCGGTCATGACGTTAGCGCCGGTGAGGGGCAGCGGCGTGCCCGCGTCCGTGAATTCGGTCTGGTAGAACGCGGTGAGGACGAACTGCGACCCCGGGCTTCCCTCGCAGATCGGCGACGAAGTCCAGCTCACTTGGTACTTGCAGTCGTCGTCGTCCCCTTTCGTTCCCCACATCGTGGAGCCATAGGGGCAGGGCTGAGGGCCGCCGTCGTCCCCCGTACCCGCGTCCGCGCCCACGCAGCAGGAGGCTGGGTTCACCGTTTGCGGAGGTGTGCCCGCGTCGTTTCCCTCCATCGTGCAGTGCGTGTCCGGCTGTCCCGCGGTGGGCCCGCCCGGGGATGCGCATGACGAGACCGCGGCATCGATCCCGGCGTCTGTCAGGGTGCCGCAAGCGCCTACGGTTATCGAGGAGCACGAGTCCGAGTACATCCCCGGTCCCGACGGATCTTTTTGGATGTTTCCCGCGCTGCAAAGCCCGGTGCCGCCGGAGCTTGAACCGGAGCTCGAGCCGGAGCTCGAACCGGAGCTCGAGCCGGAGCTCGAGCCGGAGCTCGAGCCGGAGCTCGAACTGGAGGTCGCATCGGACGTGCCGGCGTCGTCAGCGGTGCCGGGGTTCGCACTCGACGAGCTGCATGCGTCGACTATGGCGAGCGTCAGAGCGCAGGCCGACCCGAAGGCTATGCGGTGCATGGACAAGAACAAGAACTTCTGGGAACTGGGCATGACGAATCTCCTCAAGACTTGCTGTGCGGATCGATACCCTACGAGCGCAGCCCCGATTGCCGGCTCGGCATGCTCCGAAGAGCACGCCGCCGAAAACCGTGGAACTGCACCAACCGACTGGGGTGATTCGCTCAGACTCGAGGAGGTGGGGTCGGCGGCCTGTCCTTGTCGGAGAGGCGCACTCGCGCGAGCTGTGGTGACGGCACGGCCTCTCGGAAGACAAGCGCGCCCGGCGCCGGCGCCGAGGGCAAGACGCACGGTGGCAGCGGCGCGGTCGGGAGTGCGCGACCGTCGCGCCCGCAGGAGCCGAGGACGGGCGAAACACGGTCTCTCGCATCCCGTTGGCGTCGCAGCTGCTCGCAGGCCGGACAGCCGCACGTGCCCGGCGCCATGCCGCACGCGCAGAAGTGATCGAGCGCGCCGAGTGCCCGGGCGATGGCCCCGGTCGTCGGCCCCAGGCCGACAGGAGCGAGGACCACGAGCATGGCGAGGGCCGCCGCCGCGCTTCGCGCGAACCGTTTCAGCGTCGCCATCGCAGACGTCGCCCGTTGCACGTGGGTGCTTTACCACGCCGGCCGGCATTGCCAAGGGGGCATCCTTGCTCCCGACATGGGCATTTTGTGTTTGTGGGTGAAGGCTACGCCGCTCGGGAAAAAGACGCCTCGTCGCTTGCCTGGTTCGGCCTCCAGATCCACTATCCGGGCCTGAGCATCCCGATGCGAAGCACGCGCGCAGCCACTCTCGTCGTCCCCGTTCTCGTCACCGCGCGGGTGAGGATGGGCGTTGGGAGACCGACTTGCCGGACCCCGGACCGCGGCTGAGTAGTCGAGCAGAAAAATCCAGGAAGGTCGTGCCGTGCTATTCCACGCTTTCAGCTGGTGGCCCCGCGCACACGCGCGGGCGTACCGCGTGGGCGCGAGCGCGGTGACGGCCCGGGTCGACCTCGAGCTCAGGGCGGTACGATCATGGATGTGAAGGGTGCTGTCCTGAAGGGGGCTTTAGTTGCTTGCGTGGGCGCACGCGTCGGCGGCCTGTGGGCCTGCGCGGAAAACCAGATCCCGAGCTTGGGGCCGACTGTGGACGCTTCCGCGGACACTGCTTTTGAGAACGCCCCGTCCGACGGCGGCGCGCCAGCGGACGGCCCGTCCGACGGCGGCGCGCCGGAGGCGACTTCCCCTCCGCCGTGTCCAGACCTCGGTTACCCGGCGTGCCCCTCGCCACCACCGAGCTGGGCGACGGAGGTTCGGCCGATTGTCGATCTGTATTGCTCGCCATGTCACTTCAACGGGGGCACCGGAGTGCAAAAGGGAGACGACTTCTCGACGCCCGCGGGAGTGCAGCACGTTCTCACGACCTCGCTGACCGATCTCCACAACTGCTCGATGCCGCCCCAGGACGCAGCCGTCATGCCCACATCGAGGAGGGAAACGCTCATGGAGTGGCTCGGCTGCGGCGCGCCTAACAATTGAGGTGGCGAGGGCGCAAACCTCGTCGATTCCCGGTCAAGTAGATTCGTGCTTCACATCCAAGACCGGATTCCGGTGAAGGTGACGCCGATCTGGGTCGGTTGGTTGCTCCCGAGGGCACCGACGGGTGGATCGACGAAGACGCCACCGAGCAGCCGGAAGGTATCGGTGACAGGCCAGAGCCCGGAAGCCGTGACGACCGTCACGCTCTTCGCGCTGTCTGGCACGTCGGCACCGTCAATCGTGCCGTCGCCCTCAAAGGTGTACGACGCCGACAGAGCGGCCGACACTCCGCTTGCCCAGGTGTAGGCCCCGGCCGCGAGCAGTGTGATCTGCGTCCCCAACGTTTCGCCGCCGTGTTCCGTGCGCTTGGCGACGATCGCCGTGGCATTGGCGAGCCACGGCCCGAACGTCTGCTCGAGGGCTAGGGCCGCGTTCACCTGGAACGCGCCGATGCCGGTGGCGTCGACCGCGAGGGGCTGTGTCGCCGATTCCGGTGGCTTGCCGGTCGGGAAAGTGACCCCCGCGAGCAGCGCGACGCCCGGAACGTAGCGCCAGTCTCCCTGGAGAACGAGGTCGTATCGCCCGCTGAGGTTGATGTCACCCACGCCTCCGCCGAAGTGGCCGCCATCCGTCGGCGTGTGCCGGTAGGTCTCGTCGAAGGGAACGAGAAGGGCCACCTGCCCTCGCCTCAGAAACCGCACGGCGCCGAACACGTCCTCCTCGTAGTCGTACTCGGGCGTTCCGGGCGGCGACGGGCGGTACGCGTCGAACTGATACGAGCCGATGACGCTCGCCGCTCGGAGCTCTGCGCCGACGAGGGCGTCTTCGTGCAACTCGAGACGCCCCGGCGTTACCGCGCTCCCGCCCGCGCAGCACGCTTGACCATAGGCACGGGAAGGCCAGCTTACAGCGACGAGCGCGAGCAACGCGGCTTCACTGGATCTCGTACTCGGGCGCCACATAGTCTTCGATCGGCCCAGAAATGGTCAGGCGCAGTTGCCAGAGTCCGGGCATGAAGAGATCGACATCGGATATCATGTACTTGCCCATCATCTCAGGGGCGAAGCTGGGCACAATCGAAGTCCCGTGGCCCATCGCGGGCATCCATGGCTTGCAGGCGATCGTAAGCCCGTCGCGCGGCTGACCGTCGATCGCCCCCGTGACCGTCAGCTCGACCTGGTTATTGCCCCGTGTCGCCGGCTCCGGCAAGGTACGGATCTCGACCTTGAGCTGACCTGATTGAGTGGTCAGCGTGACGGGCCCCGACGTTGCGAGCACCGTCGACTCGGCGGGTCCGCTCGATGAACACCCCGCGGCCGCCATTGCGAGCGCGATGGCGATGAAGTTGCCCGTGGTCCTCATGGAAATCTCCTCGTCGATTGGCGGTCTCCTGGGCTTGCGCGCCCACCTGCAAGCACTCCTGAAAAGGATCTCGGCTGCCGGGGCCCTTCCTTCCCGGGCATATTGGACGCGCAGGTTCGATTCGGCAAGCGCGGGGACGGTCGCCTTCGGCAAATGCCCGTGTCCCCGAGGAAGTTCGGAACCGGAAGTTCGCGATGGAGCCTCTTCCCGCGGCCTTGGCACCTCCGGACGACGTGGTAAGAAATCGTCCGTGCCGCCGGCGACACACGCGATGTCGACCGTCTTCTGGCTTCTTGCCTGCTCCTCGTGCGCGGCCGGTCCGCCCGTGCCGCAGGTGCCAAGCGCACCGCTCGTTCGATCGGGCGGCGAGACCGTCGATGTGCGCGAGCTCGCGGGGAGCGCAAGGTTGACGGTCCTCGTATTCTTCTCTGCGCGTTGCCGCTGCCTGGATCAGCATGAGGAGCGGCTCAAGGCGCTGTACGACCAATACAGAGCGCGGGGCGTCCAGCTCTTGATGATCGACTCTGAAGCGAACGCCTCACCGGAGCGCGACGAGGCCGAGGCGCAGCGCCGCGGTTACCCTTTCCCGATCCTCGGCGATCGCGGCGGGCGGCTCGCGGATCAGTTGAGCGCGCGATACGCGACGTACTCCGTCGTCACGGACGGCGAAGGCCGGATCCGCTATCGCGGGGGCATCGACTCGGACATGAACCACCTGCGCGACGACGCGACGGCCTACCTGCGGGACGCGCTGGATGATCTGCTCGCCGGTCGTTCACCACGGGTGGCCGAGGGCAAGACTCTGGGTTGCTCGCTCGAGAGGTGGTGAGCCAACGCGTGGTGTAACAAGCAACGGGACTCGTTCGAGACGTGCTAGCGATGGCGGGGATCGAGTCCCCGCAGCAAGGTAGGCTTCCAATGACTGCGCGATCCATCAGCAGTTGGGCGGCTTTCAGCTGGGCGATCATCGGAGCCGCGGCATGCTCATCCGGCACGAACGCAAGTTCACATGTCGGCAGCAATGACGAAGTGTCGACCGGTGATATGCCCGCTTCGGGCGGCGACACGGCTGACGCTGCCGGCGCTGCGGTCGAAGACGACGCAGCCGAAGAGGCGGCCGCGAGCTGCCAGACTGGGGGCCTGCCCACGGAATCGTATACGCCCGGAATCATGATGCCGGGCAAGCCCGCATCGGGCGATCCGCCAGCCGAAGGGGGGGCGTCAGGCGCGTTGACGTTCATCCTCAAGGGCAATGAGGTCGGGGACGCGGCCGCTCCTCCGCTCGAGCCGTACACGAATCTCTTCACCCTCGAGCTACTCGACGCCACGGGCCAGCCGGTCAAGGATGCGATGGTGACGCTTCCGACGGACAACCAGGCGCTCGGGTGGCCCTTCTCGAAGAACCCGTGGATGCCGCTGCACCAGCACGGGTCGTCGATCGTGCCGACGATAACGAGCAACGGAGATGGCACCTACGCCGTGTCCCTGTACTTCTTCATGCCGGGGCTCTGGCAGATCTACCTCGTGGCTCAGACGGCCTCCGTCACGGACAGCGCCGAGTTCTCGTTCTGCCTGCAGTAGGCGCCGGGACAGCTAGCCCCGGTGCGAGGCCAAGGGTTCAGAGGGAGCACTTCGGGTTCGCGTGGGTTGGCGCCGGGAATTGATTGCCCGGAATGGCGAGCGAACCGACACATATCGCCTCCCGCCCTCGTTCGTGTCGAGGACATCACGCCGCCATCGGCCGCCGCCTCCGGAGTCCACGTGAGAGTCGTGGGCTCGCCCTCGCCCAGCGGGATGTCGATGGGCGGGGCAACGACGCCGGCGTCCAGGTCCCCGCTTGCAACGAGATCGTTGAGCACGTCGATTCCGATCGGCTGCAATCGCAGGCGGAGCGTGACCGAAGCGGGCACAGGCTTTTGAATGGCGTCAATTTCGGCGTCAACTTGGACTTTGGTTTTGGCGTCCCTTTCGAGGGCTGCATTCGTCTGCGCGTGCTCGACGGGGGACCCGGCGAGTCCCAGATTCGAGCCGGTGGCCACCACCGAAGACGAGGGGGTGGGGGACGCGGACGCAGCAGCAGCGATCGTCATACGCTGCCCCGACGCGGGGTATCCGGCCTGCCCGTCACCCGCGCCGAGCTGGAAAGGGCAGGTTCAGGCGATCGTCGATACGTACTGCTCTCCCTGTCACTTCAACGGAGGCGCTGGAACGGGGAATGGATACGTGTACACGACGTCCGAAGGGCTGCGACATGGCCTGACGACTGCCCTCACCGATGTCCATCGGTGCGTGATGCCGCCGTCGCCCGCGCCGCCGTTGCCACCCGCCGATTGGGACACGCTTCTCGAGTGGCTCGCCTGCGGAGCGCCCAACAATTGAGTCAGCCCCATCACCTTTGGCGCGCAAGCTCCCCGCGCGGAGCACTGGAGACTGGGCCGCCGTTGCGGAGAGTTTGGACGGCGGCGCGCCGCGCGCGCATCTCTGTGCGGGGATCTCCGCGCTCGACGCGCCACCGTCAGACCCTCATAGCTCCGTTCAAAGCCGCCGGGTGTGCGGCATGTTGTCGCGGGCTGTAGCCGCCCTACCCGGGTTTCCGACGGCGACGCGCCGCACGCGAGTCTATGCGCGAGGCTCGTATCCGACGCGCCGCCAGCGCGACGGTAGCTCCCTTCGAAGGCAGACGGGATGCGGCAAGTTGTCGCGGGTCCATGCCGCATCGCGAAAAAGGAGGTTGCCGGGGCGAAGTCATGACTCCAAGATGCGCGGCAGGTCGTCGCCATGCGAGCGCTCACACGGACCGTCCGCTCCCTCGCTCCGGTCATCGCGATCCTCGTCGCGATGCTCGCCGGCGGCACCGGCTTGCCCGGTCTGGTGCGCGCCCTGAGCGGTGCGTCCGCCCACGTTTGCACGTGCGCGAGTGGCGGGACTCATGCGTCCTGCCCGGTCTGCAACCCCGCATCGCACGGCCATCGACGCTCGGGTCGACCCGAGGCCGAAGGCGTTCCCTGCGGCGGCCGCGGTGTCGCCGTGATCGCGGCGAGCGACCCGACCGCGCTGCCTGGTCCCTTCCGGGGGATATGGGTCGCCGCCGTTCGGCAGCGAATCGTGGTGCCGGACCGACGCGATATCGAAGACCGGTTCGCCGAACCGGCAACACCGCCGCCTCGATCATCGCCAATCTAGTCAACCAGACGGTTCGGCGTTGGCTGCCATCGCAGCGAGTGCCGGCATGGGCGCGCGCGTCTGCGCCGTCCGCCCAAGGATCTGCGAACTCCCGAGGGTCGGGCTAGACCGAGTGGCGCCTGAGTCAGTCCGACGTCGGCCGATTTGTCCGAGCGGTCGGCCACGCTTTCAGACGCGATGAGGGTCACGATGTCTCCTGCGATTGTCGCTACCCATCCCCTCGTGACAGGGGCCTCGGTATCGGAACCGGCGGTTACCGTCCGATGGATCGCCCGGCTTCGCTGGGGATCCGTCATCGCCGAATCGGCGACCGTTGTCTTTGCCGTCGCGGCTCTGCACGTGCCGCTCGTGACGGGCTCGCTTGCAGCCGTCATCGCCGTCACTGCCTTGTCGAATGCCGCCCTCGATGTATGGCGTCGAGCGGACCGCCCGATCGCGAGCTCGACGATTGGCGCGGTCCTCCTCGCCGACACGGCTCTCCTCACGACGCTGCTCTATTTCTCGGGCGGACCCTGGAATCCGTTCACCTCGCTCTACCTCGTGTACGTCACGCTGGCCGCGCTCTCCCTGGGAATGCGGTGGGCAAGCGCCGTCGTCGTCGCGGCGGCCGCTGGCTATGCGCTGCTCTTTCATGCCCACGTCCCGGTCGGCGTGCTCGAGCACGAGCACCATCTTGGCGCCGGCTTGCCTGCGCACCTGCAAGCCATGTGGGTGGCCTTTGCCGTTACCGGGACGCTGATCGCCTACTTCGTGTCGCGCGTCGCCGCCGCGTTGCGTGAGCGCGACGCGCAGCTCGTGCGAGCGCAGCGCGTCGCTGCCCGCAACGAGAAGCTCGTGTCGCTGAGCACCCTCGCCGCGGGGGCGGCCCACGAACTCGGGACGCCGCTGTCGACGATCGCGGTGGCCGCCCGCGAGCTCGAACGAGGACTGCTGCGCGAAGGCCTCGCGTGGTCGGACGATGCCCGCCTGATCCGGAGCTCCGTCGAGCGCTGCAGGGGCATCGTCTTGCAGATGAGCGGCCGTTCGGTCGAAGGGCTTGGCGAAGTCCCGCAGCGCGCGTCGATCGACGCGGTGGTGGGCGACCTCCGCGAGCGCATGGGGTTGGACCCTCCCGACCGCCTAGATGTCGCGATCGATCCACGCGTTCCGCGCCGCGTCGCAGTCCCACGCGAAGGACTCGTGCAGGCCCTTGGCTTCCTCGTTCGCAACGCCGTCGACGCGAGCTCTCCCCGGGCCGGTATCCGCCTCCGAGTGCTCCTCGAGGAGGGTCGACTGAGGTTCGACGTGGAAGACCACGGGAGCGGGATCGCGGCGGACATCCTCGAGCGACTGGGCGAGCCCTTCTTCACGACCAAGCCCACCGGCGAGGGAATGGGGCTCGGCGTCTTCCTCGCGCGAGCGTTCGCCGAAAGGTGGGATGGACGCCTCGCCATCGACTCGGTCGCCGGCCGCGGCACGCGGGCGACCCTCGAGATTCCCGTGGCGGTCGAGTCGTGAGCACCGAGGAGAAGCGCTCGGTCCTGGTCGTCGATGACGACGAAGTCTTCCGGACGCGCCTCGTCCGAGCGTTTGCCGAACGAGGGCTCGACGCGCGAGGGGCGGACTGCGCCGCGGCCGCGGTGACGTCGGCCAGCGCCGACAGCCCCGAGCTCGCCGTCGTCGATCTGCGCATGCCCGATCGCTCGGGCCTCGAGGTGGTCCGTGAGCTCAAGGCCATCGATCCGGAGACGAGCGTGGTCATCTTGACGGGATATGGGAGCATCGCAACGGCGCTCGAGGCGGTGCGCCTGGGCGCGACGCATTACCTGACGAAGCCCGCGGATGCCGACGAGATCCTCGCCGCTTTCGATCGTCCGCATCGTCCTGCCGATTCGACCCCCGACGCCGATCACGAAACGCCGTCGCTCGCACGCACGGAGTGGGAGCACATTCAGCGTGTATTGACCGATTGCAACGGCAACCTCTCCCAGGCCGCGCGCCTGCTGAGGCTCCACCGGCGAAGCCTGCAACGCAAGCTCTACAAGCGCCCGGCAACGCGATGATGCGCTCGCCATGAGGGGCGCCCCTGCGACAACGCGCCGCATGTTCCGGGTGCGCTGCCAGCCCCATAATCCGACCCCGATGGAGCCTGCTGCGAATCGCGCGATACGGGCTCGCCGTTGGTCGACTCCGCTTTGGACGGTGCTGATTGCGGCCGCGGTCTCGGCCCTGGCTCTGGGCTGGGTCGCTACGGTCGGTGGACGCGCGGCCGCCGTCGCCAGGTCCGTCCCTGGCCTGGGCCGGATCCCGTCCTTCGAGATGCCCGACCAGCGCGGTCGGCCAGTGAGCGACCTGTCGCTGCGCGCGCAGGCGCTCGTCGTCGACTTCTTCTTCGCGTCGTGCACGACGTCGTGTCCCATGCTCACGATGCGGATGCGCTCGGTCGAGACGGCCATCGAGGAGCGTGAGCGCCGGATCGGACGGAGGCTCCCGGTTCACCTCGTGTCGATCACGCTCAATCCCGAGAACGACACCCCCGACATGCTCAACCAGTATGCGGCACGGTACGGCGCCGACGCGGACCGCTGGTCCTTCCTGTCAGGTCGGAGCGCGGACCTTGACCGGGTCGTCGTTCGAGGTTTCAACACGACCTTCCAGCGGGCCGACCCGGCGGCCGGTATCGCCACCATCATGCATGGCGAATGGCTCGTGCTCGTGGACGGCAACGGTACGATCCGCGGCTACTACGCGGCGAGCGACCCGGAGCGGATGGCTGGGCTCGCGCACGACGTCCTCGATCTCGCACTGGGAGCTCCGTAGTGGGCCGCATCGACATGGCCGTCGCTCTCGTGAGCGGCTCGCTCCTGGCCGGGGGCGCTTCCGGGCCGGCGGTTGCAGGCCGGGAGCAAGCCTCGACGGCGCGGCATGCAGATCCGACGACCTACCGCGCGACGGGAACCATCAAGTCATTCGGCCCCGGTCGCGCCTACGTGAACATCGCGCACGAGGACATCCCCGGTTACATGGCCGCCATGGTCATGTCGTTCTGGCCTCAGCGCGTCGAGCAGCTTGACGGGCTCGCCGTCAGCGACCGCGTCGAGTTCGAATTCACGGAGACCGAGGATGGGCGTCGAGTCCTCACGAGCGTGCGCAAGCGCCCGTAGCGCCGAGGCTCGAGCGGCGTCGTGCTCGCGGCAGCGGCTGCTGCTCCATCGCGTGAGCCTGGGTCTGGTGATCTTCGTGGTCGTCACCGGAGCGTTGTGGCTCGCGTTGAATCGGTCGCGGCGCGTGCCACTGGACAGTCCGCCGGTCCTGGGCGTGCACCTGGGCATGAGTCTCGAGGAGGCCCGTGCCGCGTTCCTCGACGGTGCGGCGGGCAACTGGTCCTCCCCCCCGGGCTGCTGCGGCACGACGCTCGAGTGGAGCCGGGGCGACGCCCACGCGACGCAAGCGCGCTGGGCGAGGTTCGAGTTCGACAAGGGGGTTCTTGTCGCGATACGCGTCCTGTCGGACGCGAGTCCGCCGCCGACGCGGCATATCGAAGTGACCCCGGCGGCCGTGAGCGAGACCCGCGCGGGCGCAGACGGGTCGACGAGCACGACGGTCCTCGCTCGGCGATGCGAGACGCACCGTGGCGAGGTTCGACAGCTCACGGCGGCGGCCGCCGAATCGTCCAACTAGACGTTCAGCCCCACGGAGTCGGCTCGGAGAACAAAGGCCCGATGCCGGCGCAGGCATGGGGGAGAGGAGGTTATCACGCCGGCATCGAGCCCGAGCGTCACCATGCCTGCACGCCCGCGCCGCGGCCCTGCGCTCCGGACGAGGGGAAGGTCCGTGCCGACGAGTCGTCCCCGCACCGGGACGAAAGGGGCCCGCCCGGTCGACCACGCTTGCTCCCGGCGCGCTCCGTCGCTACGAGCGATCTCGAGATGCACAAGCTCGCCGACGGCGTCCACGCGTTTCACGCGCAATACTTTGCGACGCACCGCGCGCTCTTTCGCCGCCTCGCCGAGCGCGGCCAGCACCCGGAGACGCTCTTTATCACCTGCTCGGACTCGCGCGTCGTGCCCAACCTCATCACGAGCACGGAGCCCGGCGATCTCTTCATCGTGCGCAACGTGGGTAACGTCGTCCCGCAGGTGACGATGCCCGGCGGAACGGCGGCCGCGATCGAATACGCCGTCGAGGTCCTCGGCGTGTCGAACGTCATCGTGTGCGGCCATACCCACTGCGGGGCGATAAACGCCATCCTCGACCCGGAGAAGATGGACAGCCTGCCCTTCGTCAAGAAGTGGCTCGCGCAGGGCGAACGCGTCCGCCGGATCGTCGCCGAACGCTACTCGCATCTGGACGAAGCCGGGCGGATGCTCGCCGCCGTCGAGGAGAACGTCCTCGTCCAGATCGAGAACCTCCGCGAGTTCCCGAACGTCGCCAAGCGCCTCGAGAGCGGCGCGCTGCAGGTGAGCGCGTGGGTCTTCGAGATCGCGAGCGGCGACGTGCACGAATTCGACCCGAACACCGGTCAGTTCGCCCCGATCCGACCGACCTCGATGCCGCCGGCGCCCCCCAAGCGGTAGCGCGCCCTTGATCTAGAACTTGTAGCCGACCTGGCCGTGGAACGAGAACGCGAGCTGGCCGTCGTTCAGGCCCGGGAAGTCGAGCAGGTTCGCGTCGGCGCCGACGAACCATCCGCCAAGCGAGATGAGGGCCGTGACGCCCGGCTCGAGATAGAGGTTGCTCGTACTCTGGCCGGCCACGTTGGCGCTGACCACGCCCGAGCTTTCGCCGCTCGTGCTGAAGGTGGCGTTCCCGATCCCGATCTGCGGGCGGATGGTCAGGATGTCGATGAGCGTGAAGCCGTAGCCGGCCTCGACCCCGTACATGAACGTATGGTCCTTGACGGACACGGACTGCCCGAGCGCCGACACGGTGTCGCTGCCGCCGAAGTAGTACATCAGCTGGACGCCCGCGTAGATGCCGACGATGTCGATGCCGCCGCGCGCGCCCAGGCCGAAGCCGAGCGGGTTGGGCCCGCTGACACCGTTGTTGGAGCTCACCGGGTTGGTGGCGAAGCCGACCTTGGCGCCGATCTCGACATCGAGCGGGCCGAGGGCGTGGGCATTGCGGGTCATCGCGAAGGTCCCGATGCCAAAAGCGAACGCAGCGGCGACAATCGAAGCGGTTCTCATGAAAGAGGCCTCCTGGTCCTGGTTTTGCGCCGTGGCCCGTGCTGCGCCAGCCGGTCAAACGGCGATGCTACACAGATCCGCCCGGGGCCGTGAAATTCACGGCGAGCGGCCGGCGCTCACGCCCCCGGCCGTCAGGCAGCGTCAGGCGGCGGCGACGGCGGCGGGCTGCGGGGTCGGCTCCGGCGGGCTCTTGTACTTGAGCGCCGGGATGAGCCGCGCCAGAAAGCGCAGCGCGCCGTGCTCGTTCATCCAGAGCGCGTAGGCCACGTACGTGGGGTCGCGCGACAGGTGCTTCTCTTCGGTGCGCGCGCGCAGGAAGTAGATCGTGTTGATGCACCCGAGCAGGAGTGAGTGCCGTATCGCGTCGAAGACGCCCGTGTGCGGGACGAACGGGATCGAGATGAGCCACCACGACAGGTTCTTCGCCACGTACGCGGGGTGCTTGGTGAAGCGGTAGGGCCCGTTCGTCAGGATCCCGCGGTGCGTCAGGTTCGAAAAGCGCACCCCGAAGGCCACGGTGCCGAGCGTATAGATCGTGATGAGGGTCACGATCGTACCGGCCCAGACCCAGCGGAGCGTCGGCCACGGAGCGAGCCACGACCCGAAGGCGTAGTCGTTCGAGTAGCGCACGAACTGCGCCTCCATCAGTCCGTAGAACGGCTGGTAACAGAAGAGCGCGACCACCCAGCCGACCATGGTGGGCTCGGCGCTGCGGACGTGGGTGTCGATCACACGCAGCGACAGCACGTACCCGACCGTCGCCAGGATGAGGTCGACCCCGAAGATGAGCGAGTAAAGAAAGTCGTAGAGGCGCAGGTTCGACCACTCGACGCTCGAGAAGTCGAAGCGGATCAGGTTGCGCGATTCGCCGTGCATCCAGACGAGCATCAGGGGCAGAAAGAACGCCTTCACGAGCCACGTGCGGAAGTGGTTCGCGAGGACCGGGCCGCGCACGTCCGCGCTGCGGCCCAGGACGGCGCGGCCGAGCTGCCAGTACGAGTCGTGCGGCTCGACCATGATGCCGTCGACGAGCGTGAAGTACGCGGGCGTCGCGACCACGAGCGGCATCCAGACTCGCCGGAGACCCCGGTAAAACGGGTCGTAGAACGCGCCGTGGTACTCGGAGAACGCCCAGTACCCGAGCGCGATGAGGCCGATCGTGACCGCCAGGCCCAGGAGCTTCGTGGCAATGCGCGGGTAGTCGGGCGCGAAGTTCTTGGCCCAGTCGAGCCCCGTCGACGACCGCCGGTGCACGCGCAGGACGAGGACGTCGAGGATCACGATCGGGATGGCGGCGGCCCCGAGCAAGGCGAAGACGTTGTCTTGCAAGGACAGCGACCGGCTGCGCAAAAGAAAGAGCGTCCCCAAGATCGACGCGAGGCCGACCAGGTTGATACCGAAGTTCGTGACGGACGCGGGAAGACGCGGCTTCGCTTCGGAGATGGTGTCCTGATCCATGGTCGGCCGAAAGTCTACTCGACGCGGGGGCCTTCGCGCCCCTACAAGGCTACCGCGAGATGCGGTCGTCGCTGCGCGTTCCTTTACTGCTCTTTGCGGTCGCGTGGGGAACCAATCATTTTGTACCGCTCTTGGTCGTCTATCGCGCCCGTCTCGCACTCTCCGCTGTAGAGCTGGCGGTGCTCTTCGGAGTCTATGCGGTTGGGCTGGTGCCGGGGCTCTTGCTTGGGGGTCCGGCCTCCGATCGCTGGGGTCGGCGTCGGGTCGCTGTCCCGGCGTCGGTCGTGGCGCTCGTCGGGACGTGCATCTTGGCGTGGGGCGCCGCGGGCTTCGGAGTGCTGCTCGCCGGGCGCTTCGTCGTGGGAATGGGCGCGGGCGCCACGTTCAGCGCGGGGACGGCGTGGGTGCAGGATCTCGCCGTCGACTCGGCGCCCGGAACCGGTGCGCGTCATGCCGCCGTTGCGCTCTCGAGCGGGTTCGGCGGCGGGCCGCTCGTCGGGGGAATCATCGCGCAGTGGCTGCCCGGGCCGATGGTCTTGCCGTACGTCGTGCACGGCGCGATCCTGACTTCAGCCATCGCCGCCGCTGCGTGGCCGCACGCGTCGATTGGCAAGAGCGAGCCTCCGCCGGCCCAGCCGGTCCGACGTGAGCGTCTCGCGCGGCTCGAACGTCCGCGCGACCCTCTGCGCCTCCCCGCGGGGTTCGCGAGCGTCGCCTTCGTCGCTCCGTGGGTCTTTGCGTTTCCGTCCGTCTCGAACGCCGTGCTTCCGACGCTCCTCCGGGCGAGGGTCGGCTCGTTCGCGGTGCTGTTCGCGGGCGTGCTCACCGGGGCGACGCTCCTTTGCGGCGTGCTCGTTCAACCGATCCTGCGAACCTGGCGCCCTTCGGCCGCGGGCACCTTCGGGCTCGTCGCGGGAGCGATCGGTCTCCTTTGTGCGGCCGGCGCGGCCGCCGCCCTGTCGCCGGTCGGTGCGCTGCTCGCGGCCTTCCTCCTCGGGTCCGGGTACGGCGGCTGCCTCATCTCGGGGCTTCGATTCATCGAAGCCAACGGGGTCCCCGCGACGCGGGGTCGGCTCACGGGTCTCTACTACGCGCTCACCTACCTCGGGTTCGCGACGCCTCTCGCGCTCGCGGCGATCGCAACGCGCATCGGCGACGTTCCGAGTCTGCTCGTGGCCTTCGCGCTGGCGGTCACCACGCTGGCGGGCGTCGCCGTGGCAAGTGCGCTCGCGAGGCCGCCGGCCGCGGCTCGCACATGAAACGTACCCGCAACCTGAGCCTGCTACTCTCTTGTGCTGGATGTCTGCGACAGCGAGGCTGAATTTCTCGCGCGTAGCGAGAGTCTCGACGCGAAAGGGTGCGAATCGGTGAACACCCTGGAAGCTCGGCCACGCATCGGCGGCGAGCCGGTCTGGAACTACCGCGTCCAGTTTCGCACCATTCACGGATACCGGCGCGCGTTCATCCGCACCGGTCGCGGGCCCGCTCTGCTGCTCATCCACGGCATCGGCGACAGCTCGGCGACGTGGGAGCACTTGCTTCCGTTTCTCGCGATCGACCACACGGTCATCGCGCCGGACCTGCTCGGGCACGGGGCATCGGACAAGCCCCGCGCGGACTACTCGGTGGCGGGGTACGCGAACGGCATGCGCGATCTGCTCAGCGTGCTCGGCGTCGACCGCGTCACGGTCGTCGGTCACTCGCTCGGCGGCGGCGTCGCCATGCAGTTCGCCTACCAGTACCCCGAGCGCTGCGAGCGGCTCGTCCTGGTCAGCACGGGGGGGGTGTCGAACGACGTCCATCCGATCCTTCGCCTGGCCTCGCTCCCCGACGCAGACCTGTTTCTGCCGCTCGTCGGATACGACCTCACGCGCCTCGCCGTTCGGGGCGTGTTTCAAGCATTCCAGAAGCTGGGGACCGACCTCGGTCGCGACGCCACCGACTTTCTGCGGGTCTTCGACACGCTCCCGGACGCGACCTCGCGCCGCGCCTTCGTCCGCACGTTGCGCGCCGTCATCGACCACCGCGGCCAGGTCATCACGATGCTCGACCGGTGCTACCTCACGCGCGGAATGCCGACGCTGCTCGTCTGGGGCGCGCACGACGCGATCATCCCCTACAGCCACGCGCTCATCGCGCACGCCGCCATGCCCGGAAGTCGCCTGGAGACCTTCGAGACCGCGGGCCACTTTCCTCACCACGCCGAGCCCGCGCGCTTCCTCGCCGTGCTTCGCGACTTTCTCTCGACGACGAGCCCGCCCGTCCACAGCGGCGAGCAGTGGCGCGAGCTCTTGCGCCGCGGCAAGACGGGCGCCATGGCCGCGGAGCCGCCTCCCGATCACGCCTCCGGCACGTAGCCCACGACGCCGCGTCCGCTCAGTGGGCCGGCTTGGTCCCGGTCGCTTTCAGCGTCCGACCCGTTGGCTCGATCGCGCCGCTCGCATTCACGACTTGACCCGAGTCGACGACCCCGAGGGCGAGCGGCGTCGGACCGTCGACGGGGTTGCCCTTGGCGTCGCGCCACGTGCCGGGTGCGATCCAGAGCTTTCCGTCCTTCCCGCGGACGACGACCCACGGAGAGAACGTCTCGCCTGCCGGCGGCTCGATCCACCGGCCGGGCAGCCACGACCACCGGCCGCGCCTCCACGTCCACTCGCCGTCGATCCACATCGCCGTCCGTTTCGGACGCGGCGGCACCGCCTCGACGCGGGCCGGCGGGGGAGGGACCGTCAGCTCGGTGAGCGCACTCGTCGGTTGCGGAGAATACGGCGGCCGGGGAAAACGGCCTGCGCACGCCACGAGTAGCGATCCGCCGATCGCGAGAGCGAGACGCATGCGCACCGCACTAGAGCACGTACAATCGCGGCGCGACCAGCGCGATGCGATTCTCCCCCTCCAGCGTGCTCGCGCTCCTCGTCGCGGCCGTGATCCCGGCCGGGTGCACCTACGTTCCGGCGGGTCGGTCGGCCATCGACACGGTGCAGGTGCACGGGGCGGACACGCTGAGCTCGGACGAGATCACCGATCGGCTCGCCACCGCCGCGAGCCCCAAGTTTCTCGGCCTGATGCGAGGCATCGTCTACGACTACTCGATCTACGACGAGTCGGTCTTGCAGCGCGACCTCGCCCGCGTCGAGCGATACTACCGCGGGCGCGGCTTTCTCGACGCGCACGCGCGCGCCGCTCGGGTGACCCAGGTGAGCGACAACCACGTGCGCGTCGACATCGAAGTCGACGAGGGGCCGCCGACGCTCGATCGGGAGGTCCAGCTCGTCGGCATCGATGGGCTCCCTGCGGCGGACATCGAGGTCGTTCGCAAGGCCGCGGACGCGGCGCTTCCACGCGGCGCGCGCTTCGACGAGGACGCGTACAAGAAAGCGCAAGACACGATCGTGCGCGCGCTCCAGGACCGCGGATACGCCTACGCGACGCTCAAGGCGGAGGCGCAGGCCGACCTCGGCGCGCACGCCATCGACTACGTGCTGTCGATCAGCCCGGGGATCCAGGCGGTCTTCGGCTCGATCACGTTCATCGGTCTCGATCCGGACGGCGGCGGTCCCTTGCCCTCGTTCGTCGACCAGAAGCCGCTGCTCCGCGCGATCGACCTCCGCCCCGGCGCCCGGTATTCGGCGACGGAGATCGAGTCGTCGACCCAGGCGCTGCTCGACCTCGAGGTCTTCAGCTCCGTGCGCATCGAGCCCACGCTGTCCGATCCGCCCTCGCGCGTGGTCCCTCTCGTCGTCGAGGTCGCGCCCGCCAATCTGCGCCTGCTACGCCTCGGCGGAGGCGCCGAGTTCGACGCCATCAAGACCGACGTCCACGGCCTCATCGGCTGGGAGGACCACAACTTCCTCGGGGGCCTGCGCGACTTCAGCGTCGAGCTCAAGCCGGCGCTCGTCTTCTACCCGACCCGCGTCAATAACTTCACGACGCCGACCAACCTGCTACCCGCCGAGCGCCTCCGCGTGCAGTACCGGCAGCCAGGGTTTCTCGAGGCGCGCACCGTCGGCTTCATCCAGCCCGAGTTCAACGTCTTCCCGCTCCTCGTCGAGACCAATCCCCTCCCGAATTCGCCAGTGGTTGGTTACGTCGAACCGAAGGGGTCGGTCGGTCTCAACCGGCGCTTCGGAAAGCACGTCAACGCGACCGTGGCGTACAACGTGCAAGCCGAGTTCCCCTTTCCGTACGTGCACGCCCTCGATCCGAACTTGAACCCCCTGGGGCTGCTCTTTCCGCAGCTCATCACGACGCTCGACTTCCGCGACAACGCCATTCACCCGCACGCGGGGGTCTTCGTGACGAACGACTTCCAGGTGGCGGGTCTCCCCGGGACGTCGCTCCCGAGTGACTTTCGCGTGCAGCCTGAGATTCGCGGGTACGTGCCGCTCGCCCACGGCGTGACGTTCGCCGTCCGGGGAAAGCTCGGGTTCTTGTTCGGGGCCAGCTACGGAACCGCGTTTCGCGCCGATCTGGACGCGGTGCAAGCAAAGCCCGAGAAGCCCGTGACCGAGACCCCGGGGCTCGACAGCGACATCCAGACCGTCTACTTCCGCGGCTTCTTCACCGGGGGCCCGAGCTCGAACCGAGGGTTCGCGCTCCGCGGCGCGTCGCCGTACGGGATCGTCCCCTTCCTGAGCCCCGTGACCGCGACGACGCAGGTCGCCATGTGCACGAACTCGACGCACTCCGTCGACGTCACCGACTGCCTGATCCCGATCGGCGGCTTCACGCTGTGGGAAGCCTCGGCCGAGGTGCGGTTCGACATCAGCGGTCCCCTCGGCGTCGCCCTGTTTTGCGACACGGGCGACGTGTCGCCGAACGAGTTCAATCTCAGGCTCAGCTACTTGCACATGTCCTGCGGCGCCGGCGCGCGCTACGACACTCCCGTGGGCCCGATTCGCCTCGATCTCGGCTACCGAATCCAGCCGCTCCAGGTCATCGGGTTCCGCAACGAGACCGCAGTGTTCAACGCCAATCCGACCTACGGCGACCAGCCGACGATCTTCGGCGTGCCGATGACGGTGTCCTTCGGTATCGGGGAGGCGTTCTGAATGCTGCGGGCGGTGGCGCGAGCCCTCGGAGCGGGCGCCGTCTTCGTCGCCGCGATCGTGCTCGGGCTCGTGCTTCATCTCGATGTTCCCTCCGCGCGGCGCGCCGTGGTCGCTCGGGTCAACGGGCTGCTCGGCCCCGTCTTTGCCGGCAAGCTCACGATCGACCGTGTCGGCTCTCTCGGACTCATGGCCGTCGCGGGCGTCGATGCGCACATGGACGACCCCGACGGGACGACGGTGATCCGCGCCACCGGGATCGCCGGCCGCGTCTCGACCCTCGCGCTCGTTCGGTCGCTCTTCTCGAGCGACATCGTCGTCGGGATTCCCGAGGCCTCGCTCGTCAGCGCCGAGGTGAACCTCGACGCGGATCGCGCGGGGACGCTCCGGATCGCGGAGGCCTTTCTTCCGCGCACCGAGTCGACGAGCACGACGCCCGGCCCGGACGTTCGTCTGTCGATGCCTCGCGTGCACTTGAAGCACGTATCGGTGCACGGACAGCCCGAGGGCGCCCCCCTGCTGGACGCGAACGTCGACGACGCCGACGGGAGCCTGGCCGTCTCACCCGGCAAGGTGGCGATCGACATCGCCCGTGCTCGCTGGGCGGCCCGCAAGCTGCCGGGGCAGCTCGACGCGCAAGGGGACGCGGAAGGGCACCTGGCGCTGCCTTCGGCGCAGGGACAGGGCCTCGGGCTGCGCGTCGCCACTCGCGCCACCGTCGCGGCGATCGGCGTGCAGGCCGACGCCGCGTACGACAGCGGCCACCTCGACGCGACCGCCGATGTCCCGTCGGCGACGCCGGATCAGGCGCGCGCTCTCTTTGCGGCCTGGCCCCTCGCGGCGCCCGTGTCGGTGCATGCGGAGGCGCATGGCGCCTTGCCGCAGCTGGCCGTGCGCGCGCACGCATCGCTCGAGGCCGCGACGCTGGACCTCGACGGTCCGGTCACGCTCGTGCCCCGCCTTCAGGCCTCCCTGCACGTCGACGCGAAGGGGATCGACGCGCGCGCCCTCGCGCCCTCGTCCTCACCGCCGCACACCGATCTCGGCGCCTCGGGCGACGTGTCGATCGTCACGAAGCCCGACGGGGCGATCACGATGCAGGTGGCCATGGGCCTCGCGTCCGGGAGCGTGGGCTCCGTCCATACGCCGACCGCGTCCTTGACTGGCCAGGTCACCCGCGCGGCGGGTCAAGGCGGGCAGATCTCCGCGAACGCGAAGGTGGCGATTCATCTGCCCGGCGCGCCGACGGTCGTCACCGCGCGGCTCGCGCCGAAGAAGGGGTCGCAGTTGCTGTCCTTCCATGTCGAGACGAACACGCCGGACCTCGCGCAGGTGGCGCTCCTCGATCGCCGCGCGACGGGGAGCGCGCTAGCCCAGGTCGACGGGACGATCGATCTCGGGGCCGGGGTCGTCGACGCGCGCCTGTCGGTCGCCGGAGAGGAGCTCGAGGCGTTCGGGGCGAGCGCGCACGCGGCCAGCGCGCAGGTGCACGCGACCGGTCGTCTGAGCTCCCCGGCGCTGGACGTGCAGGTCGCGGGGGAGGGGATCGAGGTCTGGCGGCTGCAGTGCTCCTCGCTCAGCGCGAGCGGCCGCGTCGGTTTCGACGGGGGCCTGACTCTGCGCGACGTCGACCTCGATACGCGCGCCTCCGAGCAGCGCGCGCACGCGAACGCGAGGTTCGTCAGCGTCTCGGGCGACCGCGTCCGCATCGAAGACGCCGTGGTCAAGGGGTTCGGCGCGCCGATCGAGGGAACGCTGACCTACGAGCCCGGGCGCCTGTACGTGCGCGCCCGCAGCGGCGAGCTCGATCTCGTGCAGATCGCACGCTTCGCGCGCGTCTCGTTTCTTCGCAAGGGGCGCGTGGCGCTCGACGTCGACGCGACCGTCGGAAGGGGGGTCGCCGATGGGCGGATCGACATCGACGTCTCGCGCGCCGCGTTCGGGGCGTTCGAGGACGCGAATGCCCACGTCGAGGCGACGCTCAAGGGCCGGCAGGCCGCGGGTCACATCACCGCCAGCGTCGCGGACATCGGATCGATCGACGTGCAGTCGTCGTCCGTGCAGGTCGGGGAGGCCGGGGCGCTGTCGCGCTCTTCGTGGCGGCGAGCGTGGGGTACCGTGAACGCGAAGGCGCACGTGGACCTGCCGAAGCTCATCGCGCAGTTGCCTGCCGGCACCCTTCCCATCCGGATCGCCGGCGGCGTCTTCGACCTGAACGCGAAGATCGACCGCGACTCGATGAACGACGCGAGCCCCGCGGTCGACCTCACCGCGGCCACGACCGGGCTGCTGCTCGCCGGCGGAGCGGGGGCGACGGCGTGGCGTCTCGACGGGCTCGACCCGACACTGCATGTCACCGTCGACGGCGACACCGGGGAGACGGCGCTCGAGGTCGGCGTCAACGACGCCAAGGGCCCCATCGCGGTGGTCGACGCGACCTCCAGCGCGGTCCCCTATGCCCTCGTCTCGAGCGGCGAGGGGTTGCTCGAGGCGCTCCGTGCGATGCCCTTCGACGCGCACCTGTCGGTTCCCGAGCGGTCGCTCGAGTCGCTCCCCGCCATCCTGGGTCTGGGTGACGTTCACGGGACGGTTCACGCGAACGTCGAGTGGCACGGCGCCGTCGAGAAGCCGACGCTCGCCGCGGACGCGGCGCTGACGCGCGAGAAGGACGAGACGAGCGCTTCGGTGCTCCCGGTCGATCTGTCGATGACGGCGCACTACGACGGCGCCCATGCCGAGTTGACGCTCGAGGGGATCAACAAGGAAAAGGTCGTCCTCGACGCGACCGCGCGCGCCGACGCGAACGCAGGCGACCTGCTCGCCGGGCTCGGAGGGGCCGTCGTTCCATGGACCGCCTCGGCGCGCGCGAAGCTCGACGGGATGTCGCTCCGTGGGTTCACGTTCCTCAGCGACCGGCAGGTGCGCGGAAAGGCCAGCGGCGATTTCACGCTCGACCGCCTGCACGACGACGCGCGCGCGAGCGCGAAGCTCACGTTCGACGGCCTGACGGTCGGCGAAGTCACGTGCCGATCGGCGCACATGCAGGCCACCCTCGACGGGCACGCGTTCGCCGCGGCGGCCCGGTTCGAGCAGGACGACGACGGCTACATCGACCTCCGCGCCAACTCGGGCGCCCATTGGGGCCGCGCGCTCGTACCGGCCCTCGACTCGTCGCAGGCGGCGAACGTGATCCTCTCGGCGAGGAAGTTCCGGGCGGCGCTCCTCTTGCCCTTCGTGTCGGGGGTCTTCACCCAGCTCGACGGACGCATCGGCGCCGACGCGCGCGTCGACCTCGATCCGGCCACCGGCACGGCCCGCCCCCAGGGAACCGTCTCGCTGACCGGCGGGGCCTTCGAGCTCGTGTCGCTCGGCGGGGAGTTCGCAGACGTCTCGGGCACACTGAAGGTGGCTCCGGACGGGCTGATCCATCTCGAGAACTTCGTGGCGCACCCCTTGACCGGCACGGTCGAAGCCGCCGCGACCGCGCGCATGACCGGCTTCGCCTTCGGCGGGGCGCGCGCCACCGTGCAGGTGGCGAGCAACGCGGCGATCCCGGTCGTCTTCGACGGCGTGCAGATGGGAACGCTCGATGGTCACTTCGACATCCAGGCCGACCCCGGACCGGAGCGTGGCCTCGTGGTGACCATCAGCGTCCCCACGCTGCACATGGCGCTGCCGGACACCGGGACGCACGACGTGCAGACGCTGGGCGATCTCGAAGGCGTCACGACGGGAGTGCACCTGGGCGCGGCCGGATTCGTCGAGGTGCCGCTCGACGCGACGGTCAGCACGGGGACCGGCGGAGCCCCGCGCGCGCCCATCAAGCTCGACATCCGCCTGGGAAACGAGGTGCAGGTCACGCGCGGCACCGACCTCGACGTTCGCCTGCAAGGCGAGCCGATCGTGACGATCGCCGACGAGGTGCAGGTGAGCGGGCAGATTCGCCTCTTGCGCGGGCAGATCGACGTCCAGGGCAAGCCGTTCACGATCGACAAGGGCACGGTGACCTTCGTGGGCGACGACCCGACCAACCCCCAGGTCGTTCTCACCGCCGAATGGACCGCGCAGGACCAAGGCCGAACGCGTGTGTACGCCGACTTCGTCGGGCCGCTGAAGACGGGCAAGGTCACGCTCCGGTCCGATCCCGTCCTCCCTGGCGGGCAGAACGACATCCTCGCGCTGCTCCTCTACGGGACGACCGACCGGGACACGAACACGTCGAGCGCCGTTTCGGATACCTCACCCATCGCCGGAATCGCCGCGGGGGCGGCGGTGCAACCGATCAACAAGGTGCTCGGGGGCGTCAACAAGGCGCTCGACAAGTTCGGCCTGGCGGGCGGGATCACCGCGAAGATCGACACGACGACGGCCAACCCGAGGCCCGAGGTCGAGGTCCAGATCGCCCGCGACATCTCGGTGCAGATCGCATGGGTCATCGGCGCCCCGCTGCCCGGGACCAATCCCGACACGACGCTCGTGACCCTCGATTGGCGCTTCGCGCGCAAGTGGTCGCTCGAGACCACCGTCGGCGATCAGGGCACCTCCATCCTCGACCTCATCTGGCAGCATCGCTACTGAGCGGCCGGGTGAGGACGGCGAACCGATGACGCGCGACGAGTGGGTCACCTTGGCGCTGGTCGTGGCCTTCGCGGCGCTCGTCACCGCGCACGTCGCGCTCGTCGTGGGACTCTTCGCGCGTCGGCCGCGGTGGCGAGCGGCGGCCGCCGCGCTCGTCCCGCCTCTCGCGCCCGCCTGGGGAATTCGCGCCGGCATGGCGGGCCGGGCCGTGGTCTGGCTCGTGAGCGCGGTCGCGTACCTCGTCTCGAGGTGGCTGGCGAGCCGGTGATGCGGCAACTACAGTCCCGGCCTCTCGCGCGCACGAGGTACACCATGGCGACGCCTTCGAGCATGCTTCCGCTGGGCACGGCCCTTCCTCCGATCCGCCTGACCAATGCCGTCGACGGCAGCGAAGTCGACGTTGCGAAGCTCGCCGGCGGAAAGGGAGTCCTCGTCGCCTTCATCTGCAACCACTGCCCGTACGTCGTGCACCTGCGCAAAGAGCTCGTGCGCGTCGGGCACGACGCGCTAGATCGCGGGATCGCGGTCGTCGCGATCAACTCGAACGACGCCGAGGCGTATCCGCAAGACGGTCCGGGCCCGATGGGGCGCCTCGCGAAGGACGAGAAGTGGCGCTTTCCGTTTCTCTTCGACGCGTCGCAAGACGTGGCGCGCGCCTTTCGCGCGGAGTGCACGCCGGACCTCTACCTCTTCGACGCGGAGGGCAAGCTCGCGTACCGGGGCCAGTTCGACGACAGCCGCCCGTCGAACGGAAAGCCGGTGACCGGGAGCGATCTGCGCGCCGCGATCGACGCCGTCGTCGCGGGCAAGAAGCCCTCGGCGACGCAGAAGCCAAGCATCGGCTGCAACATCAAGTGGCGGGCGTAGACCCCCACACGCTCCTCGAACCAGAGAGAGAGCCGCCGAGACGCTGAGGGCGCAGAGGATTTGAGGGGTTGAACGACGCGTCGATTTGGCTCGGCTGGTTCGGCTGGTTCGGCAGTCACTCCGATCTCCGCGTCCTCTGCGTCTCTGCGGCTCTCCCTTTCGGCGCTTCGGCCTCGCGGTCGCGCGGACCGTCAAAAAGAAGCGCTGAACCTCGGGTAAAGGGCGCGTTCACGGGCATACTGGGCCCGCGATGCCCCTCTTCCAGAAGCCCCCGACGACCCCCGAAGAGATCGAGCGAAACAAGCCGCTCGCCATCCCGCCCGAGGTGGTCGCGCAAATGGACGAGCGCGAGTGGTACGAGCGAGCGTTTCGCGGACCGGACGCGGTGCAGCTCACGACGCGATCGATCGTCATGGGCTGCGTGCTCGGGTTCTTCCTGGCGTTCTCGAACGTGTACGTCGGCCTCAAGTCGGGGTGGGGCCTCGGCGTCGCACTGACCGCGTGCATCACGTCCTTCACCGTGTGGTCGGGCCTTCTACGGGCCGGCCTCGTCAAATCGCCGATGACGATCCTCGAGAACAACTGCATGCAGTCGGCCGCCTCGTCGGCCGGCCTGGCCACGGTCTCGATCATGGTCTCGGCCATCCCGGCGATGCTGCTTCTCTCCGTCACCGACGCGAACCCGCTCGGGACGCAGATGAAGTGGTACGTCGTCCTCGCCTGGGTCCTGACGGTGGGGGCGCTCGGCGTCCTCATGGCGATTCCGATGAAGCGGAGCCTGATCAACCGCGAGCGCCTGAAGTTCCCGTCCGGGACCGCCGCGGCCGTCTTGCTACAGAGCCTCTACAGCGAGGGAGCCGAGGCGCTCGCGAAGGGCCGCGCGCTCCTCTGGTCGGGGGGCGTCGGCGTGCTCGTCCCCCTGCTGACGGAGCTCAACGTCGTCAAGACCGTCGACCCCGCGGGTCGCACCGAGCGAAGCTCGATCCTGCCCTCGCAGGTGAAGATCTTCGACTGGCTTCCGAAGGTCGCCGGCCAGCCGCTCTCCGCGTGGAACGTCTCGCTCGACCTCAGCCTCGTGCTGGTGGCGGCCGGCGCGATCATCGGTCTGCGCACGACGCTGTCGATGGCAGCGGGCGGCCTCCTGCTCGTCCTCCTCATCGGCCCGGTGGCCCTCGGCGCGGAGTGGACGAACGCGAGCGGACACCTCGTGACGGCCGCGACGCGTCCCGGCGCGGCCTGGAAGGAGATCGGCATCTGGTTCGGCGCGCCCATGATGGTGGCCTACGGGCTCGTCACGTTCGCGCTCGGGTTTCGAACGATCGGCCGCGCCTTCTCCGGTCTGCGCGGAGCGGTCGCGGTCGAGGCCGACGATCCGGTGAGCCAGGTCGAGGTCCCGATTGCCTGGTTCGTCGTGGGGACGGCCGTGGCCGGGGTCGTCGTCGTCATCCTCGCATGGGTCGCGTTCGACATCCCGCTCCACTACGGCGCCCTCGCCGTCTTCCTCACGTTCTTTCTCGCGCTCGTCGCCTGCCGCGCGACCGGCGAGACCGACATCACGCCCATCGGCGCGATGGGCAAGATCATGCAGCTCACGTACGGCGTGCTCATCCCCCAGAACTACGCGGCCAACCTGATGACCGCGTCGATCACGGCGAGCGCGTCGGCCGAGTCGGCGGACCTCCTCAACGATCTGAAGTCCGGCTACCTGCTCGGAGCGCACCCACGGCGGCAGTTCGTCGCGCAGTTCCTCGGCATCTTCAGCGGCGCCGTCGCGTCGGTGCTCGGCTACTTCCTGCTCGTCCCCGACGCGACCGTGCTCACCGGCCGTCCCGGTTCTCCGCCGCAGTTCGCCGCTCCGTCGGCCCAGCAGTGGAGGGCCGTCGCCGAGCTCTTTCGCGTCGGGATCGGCAATCTGCATCCGCTCGCGCGCGAGGGCATCGCCATCGGGCTCCTCGCCGGGACGGCGCTCGCCATCGTCGAGTGGCTCTTTCCGAAGGCAGGCGAGTGGCTCCCTTCCGCCACCGGGCTCGGCCTCGGGATGCTCTTGCCCTTCGCCACGTCGCTCTCGTTCGTGCTCGGCGCGGCCCTGGCGTGGGCGTTCGGGCGCGTCGACAGGCGCCAGGCCGATCGCTTCGTCATCCCCATCTCGTCGGGAGTCATCGCCGGCGAGAGCATCGTCGGCGTCATGGTCGCGGCCCTGAACAACTTCGTCCTCAAGTAACGGCCTGGCGCCGATGTCCGCCTTGTATGCGCAACGTTTGGAAGGGCTCGACCGAAGAGGAGAGGTGAGCCGCAGAGACGCAGAGGGCGCCGAGGTCAGAGGGACAAGACGCGAACCTGACGAGAGTCTGAATCTACTGACGGAGGCCGTGATCGGAGCGGCCATCGAGGTTCATCGCGAGCTCGGTCCCGGATTAGAGTGACTCTACGAGCGAGCCCTTTGCAGGGAGCTGGATGCCCGGCGGATCGCCTTCGCCCGGCAAGTCGCGGTGTCGGTGTTCGGCTCCCCTCTCGGTAGGCCCTAGCCGAGCGTTATCGTGGCTTAGCGGTCCGCGGCGACCGCGCTACGCTTCGGCCGATGCTTCGCGGTCGGTCGGGGTTCGTCGTGGTCGCCGTCGCGGCGGGGGTCGCCTGCGGCCAGTCGAAGCCCGAAGGGCCATCGTCGGCCGCGGTCGCGACCGCCGCTACGTATCCGGCCAGCGCGCCGGTGGGGTCCTGCGGCGCCGTGACGCAGCAGCATGCCATCGAGGGGAGGACCCACGTCGACGTGTGCTCGTACGTCGACTATCACACGCTCCCTCCGTCTTCCGGCGACCACTACCCGTACTGGGCCGCGTACATGACGTACGACCAGCCCGTGCCGGAGGGGTACTGGGTCCACAACCTGGAGCACGGCACGATCGTGCTCTCCTACAACTGCGGCGAGGCGGGCTGCGCGGACGACATCGCGGCCGCGCAGCAGATGATGGACCAGTTCCCGACCGACTCTCTGTGCACCGAGCAAGGCCAGGGCGTCCGCCACCGGCTCGTGATGACGCCCGATCCCCGCCTCGACGTTCGTTTCGCCGCGAGCGCCTGGGGCTGGACGCTCCGCGCCAACTGCTTCGATCCGGGCGCCTTCCTCGCGTTTGCCACCGCCCACTACGGCCAAGGCCCGGAGGTGCTCTGCGAGAACGGCGAAGACGTCATCGGCACCTCCGGCGACCCCGCCGGGTGCGGCGCTCCGCCGTAGTCCCGGAGCCATGACGGTCGCTCCCGAACGAGCGCCGACTCACTCCGCCTCGAGCTGGCGCGCCTTCTCGGCCGCCGCGTTGGATTCGTCTTCGCGGCCTTCGCGGTGGAGGACGATCGCGAGGTTCTCGTAGGCGCGCGCGTAGCTCGGATCGAGCGCGAGCTCTTCGCGGAGCTCGTACTCGGCCTCCGCCCAGCGCGCGTGGGCCATGTGAATGACCGCGATGTTGTTGTGGACGACCTCGCCCGGGCCGAGCGAAAGCGAGGTCGCGTACTCGGCGAGGGCACGCTCCTCGTTGCCGTCGGCCTGGTAGGCCCGTCCCAGGCAGAAGTGCGCGAGCGCCGAGTGCGGCGCGCCCGCGACGGCGGCTCGGGCGAAGGCGCGCGGGTCGCGAAACGACTCCTCGTAGCCGGCGGTGATCGCGACCAGGACGAGCAAGACGACGGCCGCGAGCGCGACGACGAGCCTTGGCTCGACGGGCGCGGCGCGCTCGAACGCCGCGGCTCGTGCAATCTCGGCGATCGCGAGGATGGCCCCGCACGCGGGCAGGTACAGGCGGTTGTCGAGGACGAGCGTTCCGGCCGCGGCGAGCACGGGCATCAGCAAGACGACGAACGTGGCCACGCCGAACGCCACGACGCGCGGGCGCACACCGTGGACGAAGCGCGCTCCGGCTGCGATGCAAGCCGCAGCGATCACGCCAGGCCACCACGAGAGGTCCTCCGGCGCGGAGAGGACGGTGGGGTCGACGGGGAAGACGACCTTACCGAGGCTCGGGAGGAGCTGCGGCAAGTGGCTCGCGAGCGCCCCGAGACTCGCGCCGCGGAGGCCTCCGTCGAGGGCGCGATGCACGAGCAGCGCCGCCCCGACGAGCGAGGCCCATCCGGCCACATAGACGGCCGCGTCTCCGCGCCGCTGCGGCGGCCATGGGTCGACCAGCGCGCTCTCAACCAGCCAGACCAGGGGCAGAGCCATCGCCGTCTCCTTGGTCAGCAGGGCGAGCCCGAACAGCACCAGGTGAAGCGCGCGGTCCACGCGCGACGCGCAGGCCCGATCTCGCAGGAGCAGAAGCCACGACGCGAGCGAGAAGACGGCCAGGAGCGAATCGTTGCGTCCCGGGATCCATGCGACGGCCGCCGCGAGCCCCGGATGCACGGCGAAGGCGATCGCCCCGAGCGCCGCGATGGCGGGCGGCAGCGCGAAGCGGCGAAGCACGGCCAGAAAGAGCACGCACGCGATCGCGTGCAGAGCGACGTTCGTCAGGTGATACCCGAAGGGCGCAGCGCCGCTCCACTGCGCGTCGAGCCCGTACGAGATCGTCACGAGCGGCCGGTAGTACGCGTGCGCCGGATCGACGACGTGCATGTACGTCCGCCCGAAGGCGCGCGCGAGGTTCGCCGCGCGCGCCAGGAAGGCGTGGTCGTCGACGATGAGGTCGCGATCGTCGAGATCGGTGAACGAAAACCCCACGCTCCTCGCGTGCGCAAGGACAGCCGCGAGCGCGACTCCCGCCGCGAGTCCCCATCTCGCCGGAGGCGCTGTCGCCGTCCCGAGCCCGCTCCCGCTCACCGGCTCCTGAAGCGGATGTCCTGCGGATACGGAAAGACGTCGTCCTGGATGTTGGCGCGGATGCGCTCCTGCGTCGCGATCCAGAAGGCGGGATCGGCCAGGTCCGCGTGCAGCTCCATGAAGATGTCGCGCGCGGGCCCGGGCGAGAAGAGGAACGTCGGCAGCTCCTGGGGAAAGACGTCGTTCGGCGAGACCGAGAACCAGGGCTCGGCCGAGGTCTCCTCGTCGTCGGACGTCGCCTCCGGGAGGCGCCGGAAGTTGACGTCCGTGAGCAACGCAATCTCGTCGTAGTCGTAGAAGACGACGCGCCCGTACCGCGTGACCCCGAAGTTCTTGAGGAGCATGTCGCCCGGGAAGATGTTGGCGCTCGCGAGCTCCTTGATCGCCGCTCCGTACTCCGTGACGCAGTGGCGCAGGGCTCCCTCGTCGGCGTCGCGGATGTAGAGGTCCATCGGCATCATGCGCCGCTCGATGTACACGTGCCGGATGACGAGGCGGTCGCCGTCGACTTCCATGCACGACGGTGCGACGCGCCGAAGCTCGGCGAGGAGCGCCGGGTCGAAGCGGGCCAGCGGAAACGCCACGTTCGAGTACTCGAGCGTGTCGGCCATCCGACCCGCGCGGTCGTGATACTTCACGAGCAGGTACTTCTCCTGCACGCGGCGCCGATCGCCCTGCTTGGGCGGCTCGAACCAGTCGCGGATGACCTTGAAGACGTACGGAAACGACGGGCACGTGAAGACGACCATGACGAGCCCCTTCGTCCCCGGCGCGGGGACGAACGTGTCCGTCGAGTGCTTCATGTGCTCCATCAGATCGCGGAAGAAGTGCGTCTTGCCCTGCTTCTGCAGCCCGAGCATCGTGTAAAACTCGGCCTTCGGCTTGCTCGGCAAGATCGTCTGGAGAAACGCGACGTACGCCGAGGGCACCTCCATGTCGACCATGAAATAGGCGCGCGCGAGGCTGAAGACGCGGCCGATGTTCTCGGGCTTGAGCAGGAGAGCGTCGACGTAGATCGCCCCCTGCTCGTCCTTGAGCAGCGGCATGACGAGGGGAAAGATCTCGGTCCCGTTGATCGCCCGGCCGACGAGGTACGCCGCCTTGTTACGGTAAAAGAGCGACGAGAGGACCTGGATCTGGAAGTTGGGCTGCACCTTCCACTTGCCGGGGAAGTGATCGCGCACGGCGTGGACGATGTTTCGCACGTCGCGGTCGAGATCCTGAAAGCGCCCCGACAGGCCGAAGCCCGTCAAGATCGCCAGGACGGTGCTGCGGAGCCCGTCCTTCATCGGGTAGTAGCAGAGGTACGTGGGTTCGTTGCCGTCGAGGTGCTCGGTCGAGATCGCGGGGCGCCAGAAGATGTACTCGTGTCGGTAGTACCGGCGATCGAGCACCCGGCAGGCGACCGAGTTGAAGAAGGTCTCGGCGCACTCCGGCTGCCGGTGTTCGTGCAGGAGACCGATGTACGCGATCTTGATCTCGGGCCAGATGAACTCGTCGCGTACGACGACCGGGAAGGTCTCGCGAATGATGGCGACCGCCTCGTTGACTCGCTGGTCGTACATCTGGATGCGCGCCTTCGACGCCGCGCGGACGTCGGCCCAGTCGCCGCGCTCGAAGCGCTGCTTTGACGCGGCGCTCGTCTCACGGAAGAGGCGGTAGTGCTTGTCGAAGCCGTCGCGGATCGATCGCGCGATATCGGAAGCGAGGGTCATGAGCGCGCGATGTCAACATAGCAGCCCCGCCGCCGCGTAGTATGCATGGGCGCTTTGCAGCCCCTGCCCATCCGCCTCGCGAGCTGTCCGCCGGACGGCTCGACCTTTCGACGCACCCGCGGTCGCCTTTCCCCGCGCGCCATCGCCTGGTTCGGCTTCAGCTCGTTCTGGGGGCATCTGCGGCATCTCCTGGCGAGCGCGATCGCGACCGACAGCGTCGACTCGCGGCAATGGATGGTCCCCGAGCCCCCCGCCGAGCTGCTCGGGCGGATCGCGGCGGTCCTCGGCCCGCGCGGCGCACGCGGCGCGCCGACCCTCGCCGCGGCGATGGGGGGCGAGATCTGGCTCGACTTCATCGCCGACACCGGCGACGACAGCACCGTGAGCGAGGCCGTCGCGAGGCTCGTCGCGGCCGAGTACACGGCGGGAAGCGAGCTCTTGCCGCGCGGCGACATCCTGATCCACGGGGGCGACCTCGCGTATCCGGTCGCGACCGTGCGCGAGATGAGCCGCCGCCTCATCACGCCGTTCAACCGCGTCTTCGAGCCCCTGTGCGACTGGAGCAAGCCGCGCGTTCTCCTCTCCATCCCGGGCAACCATGACTGGTACGACGGGCTCGACGGCTTCGCGCGTCTCTGCCAGGCCCCGTGCACGTTCGAGGAGCCGCTCGAGATGGAGGACGCCCTCCACCCCCGCCCCAACGAGAGCCCGGTGCTCGCGTGGGCGCACGCGTTCGCGAGCGGCGAGCAAGTGCAGAAGCCCGGAGCCATGGCGATCGCCGGCTACGTGCCCGTGCAGCAGTCGAGCTACTTCAGGCTCCCGCTGGCGCGCGGCCTCGAGCTCTTCGGCGTGGACCGCCAGCTCCGGGACGTCGACCGGCGTCAGCGCGCGTACTTCGCGTCCGCCCCGGGGGCGGCGCGCGTCGTGATCCTGCCCGATCCGGCGCGCGCGTGGGGCGAGAGCAGGCCCACGGGCGAAGGGGCGCTCGCGGCCATCGACGTCGTCCCGGCGCGTGACCCCACGGTCGTCCTGTCCGGCGATATCCACCACTACGAGCGGTCGCGCGAGGGCCCGAGCGTGCACGTGGTCGCGGGTGGCGGTGGCGCGTTCCTGCATGGCGCCCGCGTCTCGGAGCGAGGGGCGCGCTACGTTCGCGACGTGGAGTTCCCGGGTCCGCGCGCGTCGTGGGCGATGTGCCTGCGTCTGCCGTGGCACCTGGCGCTCGGGCGCGCCGGCTGGGTGATCACGTCGCTCTTCGCCATCGCCGATGCCGTCGCGCTGAGGGCCTACTTCCGCGACAGCCTGCGCGCGGGCGTGTCGATTGCCATGGTGACAAGCATCGTCGTGGCGATAGGCACCGCGTTTCTCATCGGCAACCGCAGGCGGATGGCCCGGGTCGTGGCCTTCTCCTTCGCGTTCGGCCTGGCCACGGGGGCGCTTCCCGTGGCGCTCGGGGTCGCGGCCCGAGCGGCGGGCCTCGAAGAGCTCGGGGGCACCCGCACCGGGCGCGTCCTGGTCGTCTGGATCTCGGTGCTGGCATCCACGCTCGCGAGCGGGGCCGCGTTCGGCGCGATGCTCGCGACGATCGCGCGCCTCTCGCTCAACCTGTCGCAGCCCTTCGCGGCCCTCGGAGAGCCGGGGTTCAAGCACTTCGTTCGCCTGCGAGTGCGCGATCCGGACGGCGGGCCACCGACCGTCGAGGCCTTCGTCATCGGCGTCGTCGACCCGGTCGGCGGGAGTCCGCCGGTGCTCGTCGATCGGTTCGTGTGGAGTCCGGGCGGCCTGGGCTCGTAATCGCGGTTCGGCGGCTTGAACCTGAATGCAATCCGCGACTCGCGCGCTGCATGGTTCGACGTGCTCGGGCGACCGCGAGAGCCGTCGACCGGCGCGGCTTACTGGCGGCTCTGGTCCGGCAGGTCGTCGGCCGCGCCGGTCCCGGTCGAACGGGGCGGCGCGGTGGGCGCCGCGGGTCGCGGATCGCGCTTGCGCTTCGGTGGCGGCCGCAACGGCGCGAGCTCTTCGGAATCGACGGGCGGCGCGTGGGTGGAAGGCGCCGGCATCGGTTCGCTCGGTGGCGGCGCGATCGGGGCGAGCCCTTCGCTGCGAACCGGGATGGCGCTCGGCGGCGCAGCCGCAGCCGCAGGGAGGAGCGGCTCCGCCGAGGGGGGCGCGATCGCGTCGTGACGAGCGCTGAGCGTGCGGTACCCGAGGCCGCCGACCAGCACCAGCAACAGGACCGCGCCGGCACCGGCCGCGATGGGAGCGAAGCGTCCGCTCGAGGAGCGGCGGGGGGCCGGCGTCCCGGTCTCGCCCCACGACTCGGCGGTCTCCGTCCCGTACCCGGGCGGCGGCGTCTGGGTCCCTGACCCCACATCGGACTGCCCCCCCGACAGGGCCTGCGAACGGGGCGGCGCGTCGTGGAACTTCGCCGCGGACGAAGGCCCGCCCGCGCGCGAGGAGTATGGCTCCAGGGCCCGGGCGAGCTCACCTATCGACGCGAATCGCTGCGTTGGCGTTCGCTGCAGGCACCGCGCCACGACCTGCTCGAGCCCCGGCGGTACGTCGCGGCGGGTCGCGGAGATGGGGGCGGGCTGCTGCTCGACGATGGCGACCAAGAGCTCTCCGAGCGTCTCGCCGCCGAACGGTCTGCTGCCCGTCAAGAGCTCGTAGAGAATGACCCCGATCGCCCAGATATCCGTGCGCCCGTCGACCTGCTTGGCGTTGCGCACCTGCTCGGGCGCCATGTAGCAGGGCGAGCCGATCATGGATCCTGTCGCCGTCAGGACGCTGCTCGGCGCGAGCGCCGGATTGGTCGATTTCGAAATGCCAAAATCGAGGACCTTGACGACGCTCGTCCCGTCTTCGAGTTTCGCGAGGAACAGGTTCGACGGCTTGAGGTCGCGATGCACGATCCCCAGTGCGTGCGCCTTCGCGACGCCCGCGCACGCCTGGAGCACCCAGTCGACCGCCAGCGTCACGGGCAGGGCCCCTCGCTCCTCGAGCACGTTCGACAGAATCGGCCCCTTCGAGTAGCTCGAGGACCATGTAAGGCACGCCGTTGTCGAGCGTCGCCACGTCGGTCACGCGCGCGACGTGGTCGCTCACGATGCGAGCGGCCGCGCGCGCCTCGTTGAGGAAGCGCGTGACGACCTCGCCCTCGGCCACGACGCCCGGACTCAGCACCTTGATGGCCACCCGTTGATGCAGGAGCTCGTGATGCGCCGCGAAGACGGCGCCCATGCCACCTTGCCCGAGCTTGCGCTCGATGCGGTACTTTCCCACGAAGAGGCTGCCGATTTCGGGCTGGGTAGGATCCACGCTGCATCCCCCGGTCAGAGCCGACCGTCGATGAACAATCCGCCCCCGCGAGCGTCGGCGTACGGCGCCACCCGAAGGGCAGGACCGGCGGACGGGACGTCGCGAGTCGTATCTCCGTGCGCCGTGAGCACGAGATAGACGCCGACGCCCACGGCCACGAGCCCGGCGGCGCCGAAGACGATCGCGTACGTCTGCGCGGTCTTCGATTGGTCGGCGACCTCCGCTCGCTGGGTCGCCGCGGTCGTCGTCGGATACTTCGACTCGTCGTGGTCGCGAGAGATCGAGGTGCTCTCCTCGACCCCGGCGACCACGAGGAGGCCGAGGCCCACGGCACCCGCGCCGAACCCCGCGATGCGCTTGGCCGTTTGACCCGTCGGTGGAACCTCGTCGGGTGCGCGGGATGCTGCCAAGACGGGTGGGGGGCTCGACGGCCCGGCGGCGAGGGGCGCGGGGGCCGCGGGCGGCGCCTCCTCCTCGAGCGCGACCGAGACATGGGTCACGGCCGCGCTTGCCCCCAGGTTGAGCGCGGGCTGGTGCCAGGGCTTCTTGCCGGGCGCGGTGACCTCGAGATCGTGGTTGCCCGGGTCGAGAGGGATCTCCGTCCCGACGACTCCGGCCGGCAGAGGCTGCGAATCGAGCGTGACCGCGATCCCCGCGACGGCGGGCGAGACCTCGATGACGACCTTCTGCAGCTGCTTCTCCAGAGCCGCGGCGTGCGTTCGCGCGAACTGTTCGCGCTCGTGCTGCCCGGAGTTTCGCGCTTGCTCCGCCGCGTCGGTGAACTCACTCCACGCCGTGGCGGGCCGGTGGTCCTTCTCGTGACAAGACGCCAGGTGCATGAGGGTCCCGAGCGCGGGATTGGCCCGCTGGCTGTCGGCGAACTTGTCGCACGCCTCGTGGACCTTCCCCGCCGTCAAGAGCGCCCGCCCGTCGAGGAAGAGCTTCTCGGCGATCGCGGCGTTGGATTGCGCTTCGGCGCGGTTCTCCACGGAGATCGACGCGAACGCGCTCATGGCCCACGCCGCGGCGGCCGACCAAGCCCTCTTGCGACCCATGATCCTCAACTCTGGCCCAGCATCATAGACGATCGAACCGCTCCGTTCATTCTCGAAGCGTCCTCGAAGCGGAAAGGCGCCCGGGTAGGTGCGGAAAGAGGCGTCACCCGAATGGGCGGCTGGCAGGACCGAAGGGCTTCTGGTCAAATCGACGCTGCGCGGTCAAGAGCCGCGCGATTGCGGAGGAGCTTGCCGATGTCTTGGCCTGCGTGCGCGAGCCGAATGGAAGTCCTTGCGAGTTTCGCCGCGCTGTCGGTGCTCCTCGCCGCGTGCGTGGGCGACGAGCCGGCCATTCCGACCGGCGACGCGGGCTCCGACGTGATGGTCATCGCCAGGACCGACGCCGGCGCGGACGCCACCGTCGTCGAAAGGGAGCCGGACGCGGGCGAAGAGGCGGGCGAGGCCTCCACCCCCGACGCCGGAGCCGATTCAGCGCCGGACGCGATGACCGGCCCCGTCTGCCCCGCGACGGACCTCGTCTGCGGCCAGGCGTGCGTCCCCAACGATCCGCTCAACTGCGGCACGTGCGGCCACGACTGCACCAACCTCGCCAACGTCAGCGGGGCGGTCACCTGCGTCAGCGGCGTCTGCGCCTTCGCGCAGAGCGCGTGCAAGCCGGGGTTCGCGCATTGCTCGGGCAGTCCCGATCTCGGATGCGAGACGAGCATCACGACGCAGAATAACTGCGGCGGCTGTGGCACCGAGTGCGGCGTGGCCGCTCCGCTCTGCTCCAGCAACGGATCGTCGTACGGGTGCGTCTCGGGCTGCATGGGCACGGCGCCGACGCTCTGCAACGGCACCACGTGCGTGAACACGACGGACGACGCGGAAAACTGCATGGCCTGCAACATGCCGTGCACGACGGCGGTGGCGCACGCGCAGGCTACGTGCTCGATGAGCACGTGCGGGTACGCGTGCACTGCGAGCTACCCGAACGCCTGCAACGGGGGCTGCGTCAACTTCAGCAACGACAGCAGCAACTGCGGCACGTGCGGCCACGCGTGCACCGGAGGAATGACGTGTCAGGCAGGCGGCTGCGCCTGCCCGGGCGGCACTCACGACTGCAGCGGCACCTGCGATAGCAACTCGTCGACCGCGTCTTGCGGCGCGACGTCGTGTTCGGCCTGCCCCGTCCCCGCCAACGGGTCGGCCACGTGCGACGGGACCTCGTGTGGGATCGGGTGCAGCGGCGGCTTCACCCAGTGCGGCAGCACGTGCGTCGACGAGACGAAAAACGGCAATTGCGGAGGGTGCGGAGTCAGCTGTCCCGTCTCGTGCACGGGCTCCCAGTGCGTCAAGGCGATCGCCATCGGCGCCGGGGTCTTGCACTCGTGCGCGCTCCTGTCGAATGGCACGGTCGAGTGCTGGGGCGACAACAATTACGGCGAGCTCGGATACGCGACGACACAGACGTGCAGCTCGTCCGCCACCCCGTGCTCGCTGTCGCCGCAGGTCGTCCCGAACCTCACGGGGGTCGTGGCGCTCACGGTCGCCGACTTGACGAACTGCGCGCTGCTCACCAACGGCACCGTCAAGTGCTGGGGCTACAACAACTACGGTCAGCTCGGAGTGGCCCCGAGCGGCTCTTGCGCGGCCAGCCCCTCGTGCTTCTCGATGATGCCCGTCACGGTGCCTCTCTCGAGCACTGCGATCGCCATCGCCGCGGGCTACTCGGCAACGTGCGCGGTCATGTCGGGCGGCACCGTCGAGTGCTGGGGCGGTAACATGGTGGGTCAGCTGGGCAACGGTTCCACGACCGCGGAGACGGGCCCCCAGCTCGTGTCCGTGATCACGACGGCAACGGCGGTCGCGCTCGGCGAGCTGCACGCGTGCGCGATCCTGTCGGATCACACGGTCGATTGCTGGGGCGACGACGACGCCGACGAGCTCGGGTACACGACCACCACTTGCAACACGAGCGACACTTGCTCGGATACGCCGATGCAGGTCGGCGGTCTCACGGTCGTCACGGCGATCGCAGCCGGAGCCACGCATACCTGCGCTCTCGTCGGGACCACCATGAAGTGCTGGGGCTATTTCCAGCAGGGCCTCGGCGACATGGCCGCGACGGGCGAGTCGACCACGCCCATCATGGTGGCAAACCTGAGCGCGGTCTCGGCCATCGGGGTCGGGGACGAGGCGGCCTGCGCGGTCGTCTCGGGCGGCGCCGTCGCATGCTGGGGCACCTCGCCGCTCGGCGACGGCTCGACCAACGAGGCGAGCACGCCCGTGGCGGCCTCGAACCTGACCGGCGCGACGGCCATCGCCATCGGCCAGGACCACAAATGCGCGCTCCTCTCGACCGGCGCGGTCTCGTGCTGGAGCGACAATACCTACGGGCAGCTCGGAAACGGGACGAACACGCCCTCGCTCGTGCCGACGCCCGTCGTTTGGTGAAAGGTCGCGCCTTCCGTTCTTGCCATTGATTTGGCGCAGAGGTGACATCGACCTGCGGCGACGTTCCGTCGTCGCCTGGCGAAAAGTTCGACGAAAAGGACTCCGCAAGGCCATCGGCTATGCTGAGGCGACCGGGGCGGGGTCCTCCCGCAAAAGGAATGAACTTGAGATGCGCACCGGACGTCTGGGCATCGGGCTTCTCGCTTTCCTCGTCGCGTGCGTCGCCGCCTGCAGCCGCAGCGATATCGGCCTCGACGATGGCTTCGACGACGGGGGCTCGTCGGGAGATGGCCAGTCGGCCTCGGGCTCCTCGAGCGGCGCAACCGTTTCTTCGTCTGGCGCCGGATCGAGCAGCAGCAGCGGTTCGATCGGTATCAGCAGTTCGAGCGGCGCGAGCGGATCGAGCGGGGGCTTCGGATCGAGCGGATCGGGCGGGGGTTTCGGATCGAGCGGATCGGGCGGGGGTTTCGGATCGAGCGGAGTCGTAGGGTCGAGCTCGAGCTCCTCCGGATCGACGGGTCCGTGCTCCCCGAACTTGCTCGATACCGGCATCGCCCCGAGCTTCGCGAAGTGCTGGAGCTGCGTCGAGGGGGGGTGCACGACGGCCCTCATGGAATGCGCGGCGGATTGCGACTGCAACATGGCGGTCGTGTCGGCGCTCGACTGCGTCAACGGGGGCGGATCGGCGATCTCGTGCTTCGGGCCCGCGCTCATGACAGGCGACAACGCGGCTTCGTCGCTCACCACCTGCCTGCTTCAAGCGGGAAGCGACTGCGCTTGCCAGGTGAATGCGCCTGGTGGAGGGGACGACGGCGGCATAACGCCGCCGCCCCCGACGTGCATGATGACCGGCGGGGGGAGCACCTCCGGAAACGGCGCGTGCTCGTCGACGATCCAGGAGACCTGCGGCGCCACGGAATACCAGGCGGTCTGCGCCTGTCCTCAAGGCCGTTGCGTGTGCTTCGGCGATACGACGACGGTCATCGACATCGGCAGCTGTCCATACTGCCCGGATTCCGCCCTCAACTCGCCCAGTACGCTCAGCCCCCAAGACGTGTTCTCCATGTGCGGATTCCCCCAGTGAACCCCTGAGCGGCCCGTGAGCCGTTGGCGAGTTGTTCGACGATCCGCCCTCTCGCGCGGGCGGCCCGCTCCAAGGGGGCTATTGCGCGATCGGAGCGTATGGTCAATTCATCACGGTCCTTCCCCGTCTCGACATGGTGATTGCTCACAAGGTCGTCCATGAGTCGAAAGAAGAGGTCGGGGTGTCGGCCTATCGCCAACTGATTGACATGATCGTCGCCGCTCGTGAGTAAGGCGCGGGCGACCACTCGGGCGGTCGAACGAGGGTCGCGTTTGACGGGGCCAGCGGGGCCGTGCTCTGGTCGTTGCAGGACGGCCCGGCGGGCCAAAATGACGGCCCAGCTTTCGACGACGCGACGCGCAGGCGAGCCGGTATCGGCGCACCGGGCACCGCCCGGACCATGGGCGCGCGTTGCATGCGCGGCGTTGCTGGCGCTGCTCGGGTCGCTCGCCGCTCCCGGCGCGGCGCTCGCGCAAACCGACGCGGTCGCCCTCTACGTCGAAGGTCCCGGCGCCGAAGCGGTGCGAACCGCGGTGCTCGAAGCTCTGCCGCCAGGAATCAAGCTGGCCGACGAGAGCGCCTTTCGTCAGGAGTTCGTGCGCGAGGGGCAGAATCGACCTCTCGGCAAGGATCTCGACCTGGCGGCGATCGACCGGGTCCGCAGAGCCGCCCGCGTCACGGGGGTTGCTGCGGCGCTGGTCGTTCGTGTCCGTAGGGATCAGACGGCGCGCCGAGTGATGCTGCTGGTGGTACCCGCGTGGAAGACGCCGGCGTCGGCCGAGGAGGTGCCTCTGGCGCTCACGCCGCACGCGGAGGACGTCGCCACGCTCGCGTCGGCGCTCGGTCAGAGTCTCGATCCCTACGCACCGCCGCCCGCCCGCTCGACAGAGGTTCCCGCGGCCGCTCCTCCGGCGTCAGAAAGCGGGCTCCGCGAGGGGCAGAACTCGGCGCCGGCCGCTCCCGCCGTCACGCAGCCGCCTTTCGCGACTCGGCCGGCGACTGCCTTCGACGTCACCGAAGGAGCGATTCGACCGACGCGGACGCCCGCGGAGCTCATGGCGACATCGGTCCTCGACATCGCCGTGGGGAGCGAGATCGTGGCTCGTCACTTCGACTACACGAGCGGGATTCAGCCCGAGGGCGCCCGGTACACTCTATTCCCCGCAGCGGGGGTCGACATTCGCGGACAGCTCTATCCGCTGGCCAATGCGAACGTCTCGTGGGCGCGGGACATCGGGTTCGTCGCCGAGTATCTGCGGATATTCTCCCAGATGAACGATACGAGCAGTCTGCCCGATGACGTCTCGCCGTCCTCGTACTCGGCGGGCCTTCGCGCTCGAATCCATCCGGGGGAAAATCCGCGTCTCATCCTCGGCCTCTCCGTCGAATACACGTCCACGTCACGTCTTGCCGTCGGGCCGGCGCCGTTCGAGCTGCCGAACGTGACCTACCGGTCGGTGCGGCCCGCGATCGACACGCGCGTGTACTTCGGCCGTCTTTCGGTCTTCCAAGAGGTCGCGTTTCGCGCCCTCGTCGACCAGGACGCCATTTCGACTCGCTTCTACGGGCCGCGGGGGTATGGCGTCGTTGCCGAGGTCGGAGCGGCTCTGCTGCTCCACCGGGGGATCGAGGCGCGCCTCGGCTTCGACTACGAGCTCTACTCCTTTGCGTTCCACCCGCCGCCCGGCGCGGCGTTCGAGGCGGGCAGCGCGCGAGACCAGCTCTACGGCGTGCGTCTCGCGCTCGCGTTCGTGCTCTGAGTCGATCCGCCCGATCGTCGTAAGGGTGGTCGGGGGCGATGCTCACTTCTCGTCTCCCGAGCCGCGAGGAACATCGGGAGGGTCCTCCATGAGAAAGAAAACCGTTAGGACGCCCTAAGGACCCGCCTTGAAGGCGGCCGCCATTCCCGCCCAGGAGCCCACCGCCAAGCCGTCGAACAAGACGGACCACGTGAAGTTCACCGGCGACCTCGTCGTGGTGATGACGTGACCCCAGCCGTTGTTCTCGTCGACGGGCTCGGGCCCGCTCTCGCTCTCTCCGGTGAACGTGTTCGTGTCGAAGAGTTGGCCGACGAGTCCGGAGCCGGTGTTGAAGTCCCACATCACCTCGGAGAAGACGATCTCCACGGGAGCCGCCGGCGTGAGCGTGAACGGGAACGTCAGGCTCCCCGCGGTGTCCTGGGTTCCGCCGCCTCCCACCGTCGTATCGAGTGGCGAGGAGGCCGCCCCGGTCACGTCGTAGAGAAAGAACGTGTAGTCCCCACTCGTGCCGCTCCAGTTCACGGATAGACCGAGATCCTCCGAGGACGTGGCCGCGGCCGCATAGAAGGCCTGAACGACGGCGTCTCCCTGCGCGTAGGTCTTTCCGGCCTGACTCCACGCATCGTGGCTCGTGTCCGACAGACTCGTGACGGTCTCGGGCGCGTTGCCGCCTCCTTCCATCGCCACGAGCAGGTCGCCGGAGCAGGGGAACTGGAGCGACAGCGGATTGGGAAAGGGCTTGCCGCTGCCGCCCGCCGGGGGGTTGTACGGCACGTTCTCGTGCACGAGGTGGACGATCCGCATGCCCGCAGGAACGCCGCCGGAGCTCCCCGCCTTCAGCAGAACTGCCGCCGATACCCACTTGTCACTCGTTCCCATGCTCATCGTCGGACGGATGGCACCCGCCGACGCGACGCCGTATTGCCCGGCCCACCCGTCCATAAGGTCGGCGCTCAAGAGGTGCCCGCTGCCGCCACCCATCGTGCCGGCAGCGAAGCTCGACTGCTTCACGCCGAGACTCGCGACCACCTGGAAGACGAGGTCTCCGCTGGCGCTGCTGGCGCTGGGAGTCAGGCTCCCCGGCGTCACCGAGGTGCCCGTGCCACGGTCTCCGGCCCCCGCACCGTCGATTGCCGTCACGTTGGCGAACTCGGTGGCCATTGGTTGCACGTAGCCGCCTGGGTCTGCGCTGAAGCACAGCGAGATGACGCGAGCCCCGGCCGAGACGCCGAACGCCGTGGCGATGCCGATCGATTGCGTATCGTTCGCGTCGTAGTAGTTCTGCGCGATCGCGAATGTGTCGTTCTTGTCGTCGGTCACCGTCGGCGTCGGATTGCCGTTGAAGGTGAATCCGACCACGACGGCGTTCCCAGCCGTCGTGGGGTTGGGAAGTTGGTAATAGTAGCAATAGGGACTCGCAAAGCCGTTGTCGCGGGTGCTCGAGGCGCTCACGTGCTGGACGAGGGTCGGCGCCGTCCCGATGGATGCATCCGGCGGCTCTCCTGCGTCTCCGCCGCTGGCGCTCGGGCCATCGGGGGTCGCGCCCTCGGGCGTCGCGCCATCGACGCTCGCGTCATCGGTCGCCTCGGGAAGGCTCCCGTCGCTCGGGCTCGAGTCTCCGCGGCCAGGGCCGGATGCATCGGGCGCGGCGCCGTTCCCGCCGGCGCCGCAGGCGAGCGCGAGTACCGAGAAGCCGGATGCCGCGAGGATGGTTGCGAGCGTGTTCATGACAATCACCACTTTGCCCGCATCGATCTACGTGGCGACCGTCGCCCCGTCGAAGCCAGCCGGCCTTGCGAACGCTAACAACGCTTACGGAGTGAGTGGAGTGAACGACTCGATCATGTTTGCCCCCCCGAAGAGGACAATCGATCCCACGGGAGACCAGACCGCGCGCGCATCGACGTGGGGCACCTTGGTCGGGATCTCCGTGGCCGACGTCGACGCCAGACTGAAGACACGAGTCTTGCCCGTGAAAAACTCGCTGCCCACGACCAGCCCCGTGTCGGAAGTCAGCGTGAAGGCCTGCGCGGCCGCCAGACCGAGAGGCAGGGGCGCCCACGGGGTCACGCAAGACGTCTGCGCCGACGGCGTGCAGCCGAGGTCGAGGACGCGCACGGCCGGATTCTGGAGCGAAGGCAAGAGGCCGCCCGCGAGCAGCACGTGACTCGAATCGAGCGCGGTGGCGCCCACTCCGATCGACGGGTCGGCCGGGGACGCGAACGGGGAGCTGCCGGTGAAGTCCGCATTGACGATCTCGGCTCCCGGTCCGGACGCGCTCGTGTTTCCGCCCGCGACCACGAGGCCGCCGGCCCACGTCGCCCCCGCGCCCATGCGAGCACTGGAGAGCTTGAGCCACGTCGCGTTTCCGAAGGGGTAGGTCGCGTTGCTCAGGTCGTTCGGATCGATCTTGAGGACCATCGCCGACGGGGTGCTGGTGCGGGTGCCGCCCACGATGTATTGCGCGCCGTTCGGATCGATGACGGTCGCGCCGCCCGCCACGTCCGAGAACGATCCGCCCGTGGGGACCGAAATGGACGAGGGCGCGTCGATGCCCGAGAAGTCGTAGTACGTGCTGCCCGTCGCGTTGATGAGCCACGCGATCGTTCCCGACAGCGCGATCGACTGGGGCACCACCGGCAAGGTCGGCGGCGCGCCCAGGGCCGCGAACTGGCCGAAATCGAAGATCTGCGTCGTGGTCGCGAGCGACGAGTCGCTCCCGCCGGCGACGAGGAGAAACTCGCCCTGGACCACGGAAAGCACCGGCGCGTGCCGCGAGTCCGACAGAGGCCCGGGCAGTCGCGCGAGCTCCCCGGTGCGCTGCACGAAGATCGGGATCGTTTGTCCCGCGAGGGCCGCGTACTGCACGGGGAGGGACGCGCCGAAGACGCGTCGCTTCTTGCTGGAGTCGAAGCCCGTGATGTTGAGCGAGACGACCGGCGCGCTCTCGCTCAGCTGGCCGAGATCGATCGTGCTCGTCGGGAGCTGTGCGGTCGCAAGAACGGTGCTCGCGTCGGCCGATTCCACGGCGGCGACCTGGAGCTCGGTGGGGGCGGGGCTCTCGGTGAACGTGCCCGCCTCCTCGTCGGTGATGATCTCGGATCGTCCCGCTGTCGGTGGAGTTGCAGCCCAGGGCCGCGCCGCCCACGAGCGACGCGGCAAGCACGAGGAAAAGACGGTTCACGCCCTGCCTCTACCACGGTTTCTCACGCCCGCTCCTGTTCTGGCTCCTGCGGCGCGGCGGCCATGAACTGCGCCGTGGCCAGGGCCGCGAAGGGGCCGCCCCGCGCCACCAGCTCGGCGAAGGTGCCCGTCTCGACGACGCGACCCTGATCGAAGACGAGGATCCGCGTCGCGTTGCGGATGGTCGCCAGGCGATGGGCGATGACGAACGTCGTCCGACCGCGCATGACCTCGTCGAGCGCGCGCTTCACCTTCGCCTCGGTGGCGGCGTCGAGGGCCGACGTGGCCTCGTCGAGGATCAGGATCGGCGGGTTCTTGAGCAGGGCGCGCGCGATCGAGAGACGCTGCCGCTCGCCGCCCGACAGCGTGCGACCGCGCTCGCCGACGATCGCGTCGAGCCCGCCGGCCTGACGCATCATGATCTCGGTGGCCTGCGCGCGCGCCAGCGCCGCGATCACCTCGCCGTCGGTGGCGTCGGGATTGCCGACGAGGAGGTTCTCACGGATCGTGCGCGCGAAGAGCATCGGCTCCTGGAAGACGACGCCGATGTTGCGCCGCAGCGAGGCGACCGTCACGTCGCGGATGTCCACGCCGTCGACCAGGATGCGCCCGACCTGCGGATCGAACGCGCGGTGAAGGAGGCCGAGCGTCGTCGATTTGCCCGATCCCGTCGCGCCGACGAACGCCACGGTCTCCCCGGGCTGTACGTCGAAGGACAGCTCCTCGACGGCGGCTCGCGCTCCGTCGTACGAGAACGTCACCCCCTCGAAGCGAACGGCGCCCGCGACCCGCCCCACATCCGGCGCTCCGGGCGGGTCGGCCACCGTGGGGATCGTGTCGAGCACCGCGAAGAACTCGGCGAGCTTCGGCGCCTGGGCGAAGACGAAGTTCGAGAAGTTGACGACCTGCTCCAGGCGGCCGATGAGCAGCGTGGCGAAGCTCGTGAAGGTGACGATCTCGCCGACGGTGATCGCCCCGTGGACGCGCAGATACGCCCCGACGAAGAAGACGCAGAGCACCGTGATCGTCGACGACGCGCGCGTCGCGACCGAGACGACGGCCCACCACGAGAGGATCGGGATCTGCGCGTCGAGCAAGCGCGCCACGGTGCTCTGCAGGTCGCGCACCTCGCTTTCGATGCGGGTGAAGCTCTGAACGACCGGCAGATTGCCGAGCGCGTCGGACGCCCGCTCGGCGAGCTCGGAGCTGAATCTCTCGACCTGCCCCTGGAGCCCCTCGGTCTTGCGGATGACGAGCGCCGTCAGCACCCCGAAGGTCGCCACGAGGCCCACGAGCAGGAGGCCCATGCGCAGGTTGAGAAAGAGCGTGAAGGGCAGGAGCACGAAGACCGTGACGAAGCCCGCGCAGTGCGTTCGGAAGAAGGCCAGCCACAGGCCCCACATGCTCTGCGACCCCTCGAGCATCACCTTGAGGACGCGCCCGGAGTGCGTCCCCCAGTGAAACTCGAGGGGCAGCCGCAGGGCGTGCTCGAAGTAGTTCGAGAGCACGACGAGCTTGCGACGATGCGCGAGGCGGTCGGCGTGGAGCGCCACGAAGACGCCGGTGACGATCGTGAAGAGCCCGAAGGCCGCCCACGCGCTCATCATCGGCACAATCCCGCGGACCGTGAGCGCCGCTCCCGCCGCGTAGAGCGAGTCGACGATGCGGCCGAAGAGGACGGGCTCGGCGAACGACGCGATCGCGAGCAAGACGTTCGCGATCGCGAGCCACACGCCCAGAAGGCCCTCGGGACCGAGCTGACCGATGACCCGAGCGTACAGACGAAACAACTTCACGTGCGTCACCCGAGAGACAAAGGAGAGGAGGAGGAGAGGAGTTCAGAAAGGAGGGTGAGAAATTTTTTGATCAAGGAATCTCAAGAATCTCTTTCTCGGCTCCTCTCCTCCTTTCCTCCCTGTTCGTTTCTTAGGAGAGAGCTCCGTTTCAGGTGACGGGCGGCGCCGTGAAGAACGGCGGGGCAAGCTCTGCGAGGCCCATGTCCCTCGCGGCGAAGTACGCGGCCACGGTCTGCTGCGCGCCGGGTCGCGTATACACGTCGGCCCGGGGGTGCTCGATGACGCTGGCGATGACCTCGGCGACCTCCGCCGCGGTCTGGGCGCCGGGCATCTTGCGCGAGTCGATCCCGCCGTGCAGCGCGTTGACGCCGAACTCGGTGGCGACGATGCCGGGGTGCACGCTCGAGACGTGGATGTCCGGGAAGGCGGCTCGAAGCTCCATGCGCAGGCTCGCCGTGAGCGCGGCCAGGGCGTGCTTGGACGCGGAGTACGCGGAGCGGAAGGGCGCGAGCGGGAGTCGGGCGAGCATCGACGACACGTTGACGATGTGGCCGCGGCCCCTGGCGCGGAAGTGCGGAAGCACCGCCTGCATCCCGTAGAGCGCCGACTTCACGTTCACGAGCATCATCTCGTCGAGGTCGTCGTCGCCGAGCTCCGAGACCATCTGCGTGATCCCGCGACCGGCGTTGTTCACCCATACGTCGACCGCGCCGAAGCGCTCGATCGCCGCGTCGAACGCGCGCGTGACGTCGGCCCGGCGGGTCACGTCGGCGACGACGGCGAGCGCGCGCGGACCCGATCGCGCCGCGACCTCCGCGAGCTCGCGCTGCCGGCGCGCGACGAGGACCGAAAGACCGCCGCGCGCCCCGACGAGCTCCGAAAGCGCCGCGCCGATGCCCGCGCTGGCCCCCGTGATGACCACGACTCGATCCTTCATGCGGCGAGGGTAGCGTAGTCGCGACGGGCGTGGGCACAACGGCAGCACAAGGGCAGCACGAGGGCAGGTGATCCGATGACGAGCATCGATTCGAGGCTGAGACTGGGGGTCGACCTCGGCGGTACGAAGACGGAAGCGGTCGTCCTGCGCGTCGGGCCGGACGAGCCGGAGATCCTCGCGCGAACGCGGACGGCGACTGCGCGCGAGGGCGGGTACGAGGCCATCGTGGCCGCGACCGCGAAGCTCATCGATGACGTCGCGGCCCTTGCGGGTCTTCGCACCCTCCCGCCCATCGGCGTCGGAATGCCGGGGAGCGTGACGATGCGGAGGGCCGATGGCACGCGCTCGGACGCGGCGCTCGTCAAGAACTCGAACACGACCTGCCTCAACGGGCACCCGTTCCGGTCGGACCTGGCCCGCACGCTTCGCGCGAGCGCGTCGCTTTCCTTCGCCAGCGACGCGAGCGATTCGCTCGCCTTCGCCAACGACGCGAACTGCTTCGCGCTCGCCGAGGCGCAGTACGGCGCCGTCCGGGGCGCGCGCGTCGCGTTCGGCATCATCCTCGGGACGGGCGTCGGCGGCGGCATCGTGATCCGTCAAGGGGACGGCGTAACCGCCTGGGACGGGCTGCACGGAATCGCCGGCGAATGGGGGCACGTGGTCCTCGACGCCGCGTCGCCGCTGTCCTGCTATTGCGGCCGGCGCGGCTGCATCGAGTGCTTCCTCTGCGGCCCGGCGCTCGAGGCGGCGTACGCCGCTCGCTCCGGCACGAAGCGCCCGCTCGCGGCGATCGCGGCGGCCCGAGGCGTCGACGCCCACGCGCGCGTGGTGCTCGCCGAGATGATCGCGAACTTCGGGCGCGCGGTCGCGACGGTGATCAACATCCTCGATCCGGACGCGATCGTCCTGGGCGGTGGCGTATCGAACCTGGAGCTCCTCTACGAAGAGGGGCCTGCGTCCGTCGCCCGCTGGGTCTTCAACGACGAGCTTCGAACGCCCATCGTGAAGAACGCCCTCGGCGATAGCGCCGGCGTCCTCGGTGCCGCGCTCCTGCCCCGTCCCGCCGCTCAGTAATAGAGGAGCTGGGTGACGAGGCCGACGCCGAGGGGGGTGAGCTTGTAACCGGAGTCGACTTGGTTCGGGTCGCTCTCGGTCGACGGGTAGTCGAATCGGCCTGCGGTCGAGGCCGAGAGGACGCCGGCGAGCCCGAGCGACCAGGCGGGGCCCAGCCACCACTGATAGCCGCCGAAGATCAATCCCGCGACCGCGATGCTCGTCGACCTCGTGCCGGCGTCGTCGGTCATGGACATCCCGCCGAGGCCCACCGACAGGCCGACGTGCCATCCCTTCTCGGGGTTGGGGTACCAGTCAAGGAAGGCCCCGGCCTCGATCGACTCCGCGTGCGCGTTGCCGCTCAGCGTGAGCTGGGTCGGCGTGGCGACGCCGTTCATGTAGTACGTCGTCCTCGCCGAGATGGTCGGCCCGCCATTGAACGTCCCCGTCGTCGACCACTCCCGAGCGACGCCGCCCAGCACCAGGCCGGGAGCGACCGTGCCGCCGATGGCCACATCGGCCACGCTGCCGAGCCCCGAGATCGAGGCGGAGCCCACCGGGCCGCTGCCCCACGCGGAGAGGTACCCGAGGCCCGTATCGGCGGCCAGGTAGAAGCCTTCGTGCCGATACCGCGCCACGTAGAAACCAACCGACTCACTGGCTCCGCCGCCGGCGGGGGGCGCTGGAGCCGCGGGCGCTGCGTCTGCCGGCGCGGGCTCAGTCGCGGGGGGCGCCGTGGGCGCGGGCGTCGTCGGAGACGTGGTGGGCGGGGTTGGCTCCGCCGGTAGCGTCGGCAGCGGCGCTGCGGGCGCGTCGGTCTGCGCCCACGCGCGCGGTGCAACGGCGAGCGTCGCGAGTGACAAGACGGGGAGAAGCGGGAGAAAGAAGCGAGACGAAGGGAGTCGCATGGGCCAAGAGTAGAGCGCGGCTCCGAATCCTGGAACTTCCCTTCTCTCTCGGCCGCGTTCCGGGCGGCGTCCTCCGTCCCGATTACGGGTCGAGCCCGACCCGCGTCCCGTATTTTCGCGCCTTCCAGACGCCGAGCCCCTCGTCGAGCACCGTGACCTTGGCGAATCCTTTCGCCGCGAGCTTTTGCGCGAGCGTTCCCGACTCGGCGTGCGGGCAGGAGCAATAGCAAACAAGCCACGCGTCCTTCGGGAGCTGCGCCACGTACGGATCCGGATCGTAAAACGGCACGCTCACCGCGCCTGCGATGTGCTCGTTCAGGTAGTCCGACGGCGCGCGAGCGTCGAGGATCCCCATGCGAGCGCCGCGATCGAGCTGGGCCTTGATCGCGTCCGCGCCCGTCGTCAGCGGGGTGGTGCGAAAGCCGACCGGCTCCGGTCCGCGTGGATTGAGCGGAACCGGGCCGAGAGGCAGCGGTGGCGGGCGAGGGGGCGCCGGGTGCGGCGTCGCTGCGCCCCGAGCCTGCCAGCTCCGGAGGAGCGCGACGACGTCCTCGACGCCGCGATCGCCGAGGGTGGAACCGAAGCTCCGCATCGCCGTGCCTGGGCGGCCCCCTTGGACCGCATACCGCAAGAAACCCGTGCTCGCGGTCGAGAGGAGATCGTAGTTGCCGATGTGCAAGTTCGGGCCGCCGGTGCCCTCGGCCCCGTGGCACTGCACGCACTCGCGCGCGAAGACGTCGGCGCCGCGGGTGGCGTCGCCAAGGGCCGGGCGTTCGTCGGTGACGGCGCGTGGCCCTTCCCGCCACTCGTGGATCGTGGCGACGATCGCGTCGATGTCGCCGGCGCCGAGTGGTCCGCCGCGCGCCCTCGCCCACGCAGACATCGTGGTGCCGCTGCGGCCGTTGGCGATCGCGCTGCGAAGAAAATCGTCGCTTGCAGACGCGAGGAAGTTCGCGTTCGAGAGCATCGGAGCCTGGTCGGCGGCGTAGCCTTGGCCCGAGCGCCCGTGGCATACGGCGCACATGCGCGCGTAGAGGAGCTCGCCGCGCTTCTCTTGTGGGGTGACCAGGGCGCCCCCGCACTCGAGCGTTCCGCTCGCGAGGCAGGCGAAGAAGACAAGAGCACCTTCGAGGAGCGATCGGTAGCGGTAGCGCATGGACTGGCGTCGGGGGGCAGCTTAGAACCAATGCCGCTCGGTTAGGGCCGGCCGTCGCAAGGCCTGCGCTCGGGTGCCGGCCGTGCAAGGCCGCGTCGGGCGCGATCGAGGCTCGTGGCGCGCGCAAACGTGGGGGGGGTGGCTGGCTGGACTTCGAAGGTCACCCTGGCTAGCGTACGAAAACATGAGCGAAAGTCGTTCGTCGCTCGAAAAAGCCTCGCCCGGTGCATCGCCGGATCGAATCGAGAAGATCCCGCTCGGGCTGCGGTGGATCAACGACGCCTTCACGGTCGCGCCGATCGCCGGTGGTCTGGCGATGCGCATCGCCGACATGACGAAGGCCAAGGCGGCGCTGCGAGTCATGCGCGACGCGAAGATCCCGGCGACGATGACGCACATCATCCTGCGCGCGTGCGCGCTCGTCTTGGCGCGCAACCCGCAGTGGCATCAGCTCGTCTGCAACTACCGGGTGCTCACGCCGGGTCAGGTCGATATCGGCCTCTCGCTGGCCGGGCAGACCACTTACGCGCCCGTCGTCGTGATCCACGGCGTCGACCAGAAGCCTCTTTCGGCGCTGGTCCCCTTCGTGATCGAGGCCATCGACGCGGCCGTCGTGAAGGAGCGCGTCGATCTCGAGAACATGCGAAAGCAGATGTGGCTCATCCCCTTCGGCTTTCTGCGCCGGTTCATCATCCGGATGCTCGGCAAGTCCATCTGGTTCCGGCGCAAGCTGGTGGGCACCTTCCAGGTGAGCATCCTGCCGGCGGTGGACTTCTTCGCCCCGCTGCTCTTTTACACCGGGAGCCTCCTCGCGGTTTCGGCCCTTCGCGACCGCGTCGTCGCAGTCGACGGTCAGGCCGTGGTGCGCCCGACCGTGTGGCTGTCGCTGTGCGCGGACCACGGCTCGACCGACGGGCTGCGGTGCGCCGAGCTGCTCGAGGCCATCAAGGACATGCTCGAGGGCGACGATCTCATGACCGAAGCGCGCGAAGCGAGCGAGGCTCGCCGAGCGCTCACGAACGGCGCGGGCCGCGCGCTCACGGCCTGAGCGTCCGATTAACTGGCCTTTTCGCGGAGGATGAGGCTCACGGCGTCGCCGACCGTGCGGACCTTGTCGGCGTCCTCGTCCTTCACCTGGATGCCGAAGCGCTCCTCGATTTCGAGGACGACGTCGACGAGGCGCGCCGAGTTGACCTTCAGGTCCTTCTGGATCGAACTCTCGATCGTCACGCTCGCGAGGGCTGCCGGGTTCTTCGCGAACGGCTTGAGGATCGCGACGACCTGGTCGAACACTTCCTTCTGATCCATGGGGCTTTGGCTCCTGTCTTTTTATCGCGCGTCAGTTCTCGAACTTGCGGAAGATCACACACCCGTTGACGTCTCCGAAGCCGAAGCTGGCCTTCGCCATGATCTTCATGTCGGGCACGTCGACGGTCGTGTGCGGGATTCGCTCGGCGTAGGCCGCGAGCGCGGGGTGCAGGTCCTCGCAGTTGAGCGATCCGTGCACGAAGCCGTGGTGGAGCTCCAGCACCGACGCGACGCACTCGATCCCGCCCGCCGCGCCGAGCGCGTGGCCGATGAGCGACTTGGTGGAGTGGATGAGCGGCATCCTCGACGGTGGCACGCCGAGCGCCGCGCGCCAGCTCTCGACTTCGCGGGGATCGGCGATCGTCGCCGTGAGGTGTCCGTTGATCGCGTCGATCTCGTGGGCCTCGACGCCCGCGATCGCCATCGCGGCGCTGACGCAGCGGCGCACGCCCTCGGGGTTGGGCGCGGTCATGCTCCCGCCCATCCGATGGCCGCCGCAGTTCACGTATCCCCCGAGCACCTCGGCGTAGATCCGGGCGCCGCGCGCGTGCGCCGACGGGAGGCTCTCGAGGAGCAAGATGCCCGCCCCGGAGCCCGGCACGAACCCGGATGCGCTCGCGCTCATCGGCCGCGACGCCTTCTCGGGCGAGTCGTTGTGCGTGCGGCAGAGCACCTTCATCGCGTCGAACCCCGCCCAGAAGTACTTCGAGTGCCCCTCCGACCCGCCCGCGAGCATGCGCTTCGCGCGGCCCGCGCGGATGCGGTGGAACGCGTCGACGACCGCCTCGGTGCCGGTGTTGCACGCGCTCGAGTTGGTGGTCACCTGGTTGCCGAGCCCGAGGAGGCCGGCGATGCGCGCGGTGTTGCCGCTGCACATCGTCTGCTCGACCATCGCGCTGCCCAGGCGACTGACCTTGCCGGCGTCGGTGCGCGGCACCAGCTTCTCGCCCATCGTATCCATCCCGCCGCTGCCGGTGCCGATGATCCCGCCGCTGTCCCAGTCGACTTCGTCCGCGTCGGGGGCGACGCGCGGCAGGCCCGCATCGGCCCACGCGTCGAGCGCGGCAATCGCCGCGTAGATCATGTTCGAGTTCATCGCGAGGAGCTCGTCCTCGCACAGGACGCGCCGCGAGATCGCGTCGATGCCCTCCGGGATTCCGCCGACCTGGCAGCTGAACTTCGTGTCGCGCAGGTGCTCGTGAAAGCGGATGCCGCTCTTGCCCTCGCGCAGCGCCCGCGCGAAGGTCCCGGCGTCGTTGGCGTTGGGCGCGACGACGCCCAGCCCCGTGACGACGACGCGCTCGGCTTGCGTCATCAATCGACCTCCAGGCGCAGGCTCGACCACGTGAGCCCGGAGCCGACGACGGCGAGGATCGCGACGTCTCCCTTGGCGAGGTCGGCCCAGCGCTGCGAGAGCACACCCGGCGCGCCCGCCGCTCCGGTGTTGCCGCGATCGACGACGTTCAGCCAGTGCTCGCTCTCCGCGAGGCCCGCCCGCCGGGCGACCGACTCGAGGACGAGCAGGTTGGCCTGGTGCGCCACGAAGTGCAGCGCGCCTCCGGTCTCGAGCAGGCGCGCGCGCGCCGCCGGCAGCATCCCCTCGAGGCACGCCTGCGTCGTCTTGATCGCGAAGCGCTGGACGGAGCTGCCCTCCTGCGCGAAGTGCCCGAACCGCGGGATGGTCACGAGAGCGCAGCCCGCGGGCGACGACGCGAGCGTCGTGTGCACCACGCGCACGCGCGCCGGCGCTTCGCGCGAGAGGATCGCCGCGCTCGCGGCATCGCCCCAGAGCACGCACGACGCGCGGTCCGCGTAGTCGACGACTCGCGTCGTGTTCTCGGGGTTGACGACCAGGACGTACGGCGGCAGCCCCTGCATCGAAGCCAGGAGGTGTATCTGAGCGCCGAAGCTCGAGCACGCGCTGTTGATGTCGAGCGCGGGGGCCTCGATTCCGAGCGCCGCCGCGACGCGGCACGCCTCGGAGGGGATGGCCATCTCGGGGCAACACCCCCCCGCGATGACCATGCCGATGTCCTTGGCCTGGAGTCCCGCGCGCTCGAGCGCGACGGTCGCCGCGCGCTTCGCCGTCTCGACGTTGGAGTAGATCGCAGCCTCCTGCCCGGCGCGGACGTCGGCGTTGCGGGTCCGACGGATGTAGTCGAGGGGCAGTACGGTGCGTCGCTCGCGGATGCCGACGCGCTCGAGGATCCACTCGTCGCTCGTGCCGATGTCGAGCTCCTCGAGGAAGCGGTTGTCGACGACGTTCTCCGGGTAGAAGTGGCCGAGCGAGTGAAGATAGAGAGGCTGCACGACTTCAGCCTGCCACGTGCTCGCCGCCGTCGGCACGGACGATCGTCCCGTTGATCCAGCGCGCCTCGTCGGTGCAGAGCAGGTACACGACGTCGGCCACGTCTTCCGGCGTCGTGAGCCGTCCGAACGGGTTGCGCCGGCGGGCCGCGGCCTTCATCCGCGCGCTCCCGGGGATCAGGCGCAAGGCGGGCGTGTCGGCGACGCCCGCCTGCACGACGTTCGAGCGGAATCCCGTAGGGTGCGAGCTCGACCGCCATGGCGCGGGTGACCGATTCGAGCGCCACCTTCGCCGCCGCCACCGCCGCGTATCCCCGCCACGCGACCTCGTTGCCCTCGCTGGTCAGCCCGAGGACGCGCGCATCGGCGGCGAAGAGGCCGCGCGCCAGCACGTCTTGCGCCCACGTCGCCAGGCTGGTCCCCATCGCGTGGATCGTGCGGGCGAAGTCCTCGTCTTCCAGCACCGAGCTCGAGTCGTACCGCGTCGGCCACGCGACCTCGGCGAGGACGTCGGACCCGGCCGCGGCCACCTCGAGGGCCGCCGAGAGCTCGTCCTCGGCGATCCCGAGCGCGGCGGCCAACCGCGCGCGCGCCTGGTCGGCCGGGTTCGGGCTCGGGGGCAAGGGCGCCAGGAGCTTCAGGTTGCCGAACGCGATCGAGTGAAGGAGGAGCCGCACGCGGCCTTCGCGAGCCATGCGCTCGGTGAGCGCGTCGAGGACCTTGGCCCGACCCTCGTTCGAGAGCGCGTCGAGGTTGAACGTGAGGAGGTCACCGCCGGCGGCGCGGATGGCGGCAAACTCCGGCTCGATCGCGGCCATGGCCCCCTTGCGGTCGCGGTGCACGACCGCGACGCTCATGCCGGCCCCGGCGAGCTTCTTCGCGCACGCGAGGCCGAAGCCGCTCGAACCTCCGAGGATGAGCGCCCATTGGTTGCCGGAGAAGCGGATCACGCCGCGATGGCCTTCTCTGCGGATTTCGAGGAAATGATCGACGTTATCTCGACGCCGAGGCTCTTGAAGAACCCGCGGAGCGGTCGTCCCGGCCCGACCTCGAGGATGCGGTCCGCGACCGGGATGAGCGCGCGCATGTTGGCGGTCCAGCGGACGGTGCCGCCGATCTGGTGCTCGAGCGCATCGAGCAGGTCGCCGCGCTGGCCGGTGTGAAAGCCTCCGCGGAAGTTCGATGTCACCACCGAGGATCGCTCGGCCGACAGCCGGGGCGCGGCCTCCTCGAGCGCGAGGCGGAAGTCGGCCTCGACGGCGCGCATTCGCCGCGAGTGAAACGGCGCGCTGACGGCGAGGGCCACGAACTCGACGTCGACTCCCTTTGCGAGCTCTCTCGTCCGGTCGCAGGCGCGCTCCATGGCCGACCGGGGCCCCGAGAGGACCACCTGGTCGGGCGAATTCTCGTTGGCCACGTCCACCCCGTCGCCGTCGAGGGCGCTCGCGAGATCGAGCGCCGCCACCCCGATGGCGCGGACGGCGACCATCGCGCCCTCGCCCGGGGGCACGGCCGCCTGCATGAGCGCCCCGCGGCGGCGAACGAGCCTGACCGCGACGTCGAAAGGGATCGCGTCGGCCGCGCAGAGGGCCGTGAATTCGCCCAGGCTGTGGCCGCCGAACACGGTGGCCGAGACGCCGAACTCGCCCTCCAGGGCGCGAAACATCGCGATCTCGGCTGTAAGGATGGCCGGCTGCGTGAACTCCGTGAGCTCGAGCCGGGGATCGTCGGCGAAGCAGAGCGCCGCGACGTCGAGCCCGAGCGCCTCGCTGGCCTCGTCGAAGACCGCGCGCGACGCGGCGAAGGCGTCGCAGAAGTCACGCGCCATCCCGTTTCGCTGCGAGCCTTGACCTGGAAAGACGATCGCAATCCGGCCCATCGTCAGACAATTGTCGTTGGTGAGACGCGGAAGAGCAAGGGAAGCACTCGACGCAGAAGCCCCTCTTCGGATCCGTCTCTCCAGGAACTTCACCGCAGCGGCGAAACGGCCAATGAACACGACGCAGCTCCTCCTACATCCACGAAAGGCCCTACGGCGGCGGCCTTGAGGAGAACCGCAGGACGCCAAAGACGCCAGGAGAGCGAGGGGGTCGGAGAGCGAGAGGGAGAGAGCCGCGGGGGGCGCAGAGGCCTCTCTCCCTTCTCCCTACCTGGTGGCTCGGCGCCCCTCGCGGTTTCCGGGCTCCTGGCGGTGACTCGGCGGGCAGGGCCGCAGCCAGGATCGTTGTCGTTTGCGCCACCATGGTTGGCACCCCTGGGTGCCGGGGCGCGGCCTTTCCCCCCGAAAACCTCGGCGGTCTTGAGACGGATCATTGTCTAGACGCGGGGCACGCAGGTTGCTAAATCCGCCGGGGCTCGCGACAATGCTCGCCGCTCCGCCAACGTACTCCGGGGGTGGCTACGCAGTTCACGCGGCGCCCCGTTTCGACGAAATGAAGCTTGACCGGGCATGAGGGGCAGGCGGCAAAGCCGGCCCCAGACACCACGGCTCTCCAGGAGGAATGCAATGTTTCGAAGGATCGTTTCCGGCGTCACCCTCGGCGTCGCGACCTGCGCGGTCCTCGGGCTTGTCGGCGGTTGCCTCACGAGGCCCGTGGTGTCAAACCCGCCGATCACGAACACGAACTTCATCACGTCGATCCCGCAAGGCTCGATCGACAAGGTGGATCTCCTGTTCGACATCGACAACTCGGCATCGATGGGCGACAAGCAGGCCTACCTCGAGCAGGCCGTCCCCGACCTCATCACGCGCCTCGTTCAGCCGAACTGCGTCTCGACGGACGGGACCATGACCGTCAACGGGCAGGCCACCCTCGCCGGCGACTGCCCGGCCGGGTCCGCGGCTGAGTTTCCGCCCGTGCACAACCTGCACATCGGGATCCTGAGCTCCTCGCTCGGCCCTCGGCTCGGCAACGCGTGCCCTGAGTACGATCCGACGAACCCCTCCTCGGTGCAGAAGTGGACCGGCGGGACCCTCAACCGACACAACGACGATCAGGCGCACCTGCTCAATCGCGGCGCCGATCCGAACAACCTCAAAGACTACACCGAGACACCGGTCGGCGACGCCCCCGATCCCGATGACTTTCTCGACTGGTTCCCGCCGGCAAGCGTGAACTCGGCCAACACCGGAAAGACGCCGACCGGGCCCGCGCCGGTCACCGTCGCTGCGACGCTCAACACCGACTTCCAGACGATGGTCGTCGGCGTTCACCAGTTCGGCTGCGGCATCGAGTCGCAGCTCGAGACCTGGTACCGCTTCCTCATCCAGCCCGATCCGTACGGGTCGCTCATCAAGGACAAGACGGGCAAGTACGCGCAGTGGAGTGGCGTCGACACGACGATCCTCGCGCAGCGCGCCGACTTCTTGCGGCCGGATTCGCTGGTCGCGATCCTCGTCTTGACCGACGAGAACGACTCCGAAGTCGACGTTCGATCGTTCGGCGGAACGGCGTGGAACTTCATGTCCACGGACTTTCCGCCGCCGCGTGGCACGGCGGTGTGCCAGACGAACCCGCTCGATCCTGGCTGCACATCGTGCGCGTTCGGGAACAACAACAACGACTCGAGCTGCATGATGAACGGCGGCGTTTACCCCACGACGGCCAGGACCGACTGGGGATACGACCTGAATCTCCGGCACGTGCACGAAAAGCAGAAGTACGGAGTCTCGGTGCAGTTCCCGATCCAGCGGTACGTGCTCGGGTTGACGTCGATCAAGGTCCCCAACCGCGACGGCGAGTATCCGACGAACGCGACGAGCTACCAGGGGCTCGCGACGGCGAACCTCAAGTGCACGAACCCGCTCTACGCAGCCGCCCTTCCCCGGCCGCCCTCCGGGGGCGCTTCGAACTGGAACCCCACATCCGACGAGCTTTGCAGCCTGAACCCGGGAACGCGAAAGCCCAACCTCGTCTTCTACGCGCACATCGGCGGGGTTCCCCACCAGCTCTTGCAGGTGGATCCGACGATGCCGGACAGCCCTCAGAAGCTCACACTCACGGCCGCGGACTGGACGCTCATTCTCGGCAATGATCCGGAGAAGTTCGACTACTCGGGCATCGATCCGCACATGGTCGAGCAGTACAACCAGCGCACGAACGTGCCGGTGCCCACCGGCGGCTTCCCGGTGGCCGACCAGAGCCAGCCCACCGGAACGGACCCGATCTCCGGCCGCGAATGGCAGACCGACTCGACGACCCCCCTGCATCAGGGCCTCCTCGTCGACCGCGAATATGCGTGCACCTTCAAGCTCCAGACGCCGAGGGATTGCAGCAACACGGCGACCACGGCCAATCCGACGCTCCTCGACTCGTGCGATTGCACGCCGCCCGATCCGACGACCACGGGGGCGTTCTCGCACGCCGAGGTCCCGGCCGTCTGCGACGACACGACGCCGACTCAGCAGGACTACGCGAAGGCCTACCCGACAATCCGCGAGCTCGAGCTCGCACACCTTCTGGGGCAGGTCAACGGCGCGAACGAGGGCATCATCTCGTCGCTCTGCCCGATCCACACGACCGATCAATCCGGCAACGGCACGGACCCACTCTTCGGGTATCGCCCGGCGATGGCCGCGATCATCGCGAAGCTCAGCCAGGCGCTCGCGGTACAGTGCCTGCCGCAGCGGCTGTCAATCGACACGACGACCAACCAGGTCCCGTGCCTCGTCCTGGGAACGTTCCCAGGCGCCGCGGGGAGCGGCAACGGCATCCCGGCGAGCTGCGACGACCCGAACGTCACGGCGGCTTACGAGGATCCGGACCCGTCCGTTCTCAAGGAGTTCAAGACCGATCAGCACGGCGCGTGGGTGCAAGGCGGCAGCGTCGGCGACGATCCGTCGACCTACCTCACATGCGAGCTCCGGCAGCTGATGCCCAACGTGCCTTGCGCGACGGACTCGGAGCACGGCTGGTGCTACATCGAGAACAACGGGACCTCGACGGGATGCGCCCAGGAGATCCTCTTCAGCAAGGACGCCCTCCAGGGGGGCGTGACCACGAGCCTGCAGTGCCTCGAGGCGTCCACCGCCATCATCGGCGGGTCCGTGGGGACCGTCACCACGCCCACGACGCCTGCGCCTGCTGCCGAGGCGGGCGCCGCGGGCCACTGACCCTGCGGTGTTTCACGAGAGCGCCTCTCCGGACCTGACGGCTCGGAGAGGATCGACAGCGAGGAGATGAGACGAGGAGCTGAGAGATCTCTCGGCTCCTTTCCTCTTTTCCTCCCTGTTTTTTTCTCTCGCTCGTGTCGAGCCCGAGCGGCGTACGAAACGCGGCTTGGGCTTACGGCCCCTCGCCCAGCGGGAGCTCGAGCCGGAACGACTTCAATCCGGCGTCGCCCTCGTCGAGCGCGAGGTCGCCTCGCATCGCGCGCGCGAGGGCTCGTGCGATCGGAAGGCCAAGCCCCAGCCCCTGCGCCTTGGTCGTTCGAAGGGGCTCGAAGAGCGTCGCCCGGACGCTGGGGTCGACCGGCGGTCCGTCGTCGCGCACGCGCACGACGGCGCGCCCTTCTTCCACGCCCAGGCGGATCGTGATGTGGCCGCCGCGGCCCTGCAGCGACTGGAGGCTGTTGTCGAGCAGGTTCTCCAGGATCGTCCGGACGTAGACCGGGTCCGCGCTCGCCCGCACGGGCCGTTCGCACTCGAGCGTGACCGAGAGCCCGTCTTCACGCGCGAGCGAGCCGATGTCGTCGGCGACCGAGCCGACCACGCGGTCGAGCGCGATCCGCTGCAGATCGGGTTCGCCGGCGCCCCCGACGGACCGCAGGAGCCGCAGCTGCGACAGCGCGCGATCGGCCTGCGCCCGGGCCCTCGCGATCAGATCGGCGCGCCGCGCCTCGTCGCGCTCCGCGCACGCCGGCAGCTCGTCGAGAAGGAGGCCGAGGGCGTGGAGGGGATTGTTGACCTCGTGGAGGATCGCCGCGGCCAGGACCCATACGGCCTGATCGCGCTCGACCTTCTGCAGGCGCACGCGCAGCGCCTCGGCGCGCCCGGCCGCCTCCTCGGCGGCCAGGAGCTGGGCGCGTAGTCGCAAGTAGTGCGCGCCCACCCCCAGGAGGACGCCGACGACGACGGGCAGCGTGTGGTCGACGAGGTCGTGCGCGTGCGCCAGCGGCCCGGTGAGCGTCCCGCTCCGGATCCTGGCCTCGGAGAGGACGTCGAAGACCACGTACGTCAGTCCCGCAGCGGCCCCCAGCGCGGTGTACGCGGCGAGGCGAAGCTCGCTCGGACGCGGTGACCAAGCGTCTCGCATGACCAACCGCAGACGCTAGCCCATGGCGCCCCCTCTTTCGACTCGAGCGGCGTTTGCTACGGTGTCCAGCGTGTCGACCTTCACCCCCATCGCGTCACTGGCTGGCGGCGCCCTCATCGGGGCGAGCGCTTCGGCGCTCCTGCTCCTGACCGGGCGCGTCGCGGGGATCAGCGGCATCTTCGGCGGGCTGGTCCTGCCCCAATCGGGCGAGGTCGCGTGGCGAGCGCTCTTCCTGGTGGGTCTCGTCGCCGGCGGAGTGCTCCTCGCGTGCTTCTTTCCCGGGGCGATCGAGCCACCTCGGACGCCCTGGCCTCTCTTGCTCGCGGCCGGGCTTCTGGTCGGGATCGGCACCCGCGTCGGCGCCGGGTGCACGAGCGGTCACGGGGTCTGCGGGTTGAGCCGCCTGTCGGTCCGATCGCTCGCGGCGACGCTGACCTTCATGGCCGTCGGGATCCTCACGGCGAGCCTCGTCCATCACGTCCTCGGGGTGCGCAAGTGAGCGCGATGAGCGCGACGAAGGCGGCGAACGCGGTCGCGTTCGCCTCCGGGCTCGTCTTCGCGCTCGGACTCGGGCTGTCGGGAATGACGCGGCCGAGCAAGGTCCTCGGGTTTCTCGATGTAGCCGGAAGCTGGGACCCCAGTCTGGCCTTCGTGATGGTCGGCGCCATCGGCGTTCACTTTCTGTTCGTCCGCCGCGCGCGCCGCCGCGCCTCGCCCCGGATGGCCCCACGTTTCACGTGGCCTCCGGAGGGCAGGATCGATGCGCGCCTGCTCGCGGGCGCGGCGCTCTTCGGGATCGGGTGGGGGCTGGCCGGCTACTGCCCCGGTCCGTCGCTCGTGGCACTCGCATCGTTCGGGCCGGGCGTTCTTCTGTTCGTGTCGGCCATGGCCGCAGGGACCTTGATCGCCGGAAAGTTCGAGCGCGCGTAGATTCGTCGATGCGGTCGCGGCTGTCCTACATTCGTCGGCACCGCACCATGCCCCGTCGATTCAAGAAGCCAACGGCCCACCTCGCGCTCGCGTTTGCCATCTCGCTGATCCTTCCGTGGAGCCTGTGGGCGACCCCCGCGGCCCGGGCCCAGTCGCGAGGCCCCGCGCCGTCGGTTCCGCTGGCGCCTCCCGCGACCTCGGCCGCGTCCGCGCCACCGAGCGCCCCCGCGCCGATCCCCTCGCTGCCTCCGCTCGACGGGCCTCGCCCTCCCGCGGAGGCGGTCCTCCCGAGCGACGAGACGCGCGTCGAGCACGTGACGTTCGACGACGCGGTGGCCCGCGCTCTGGCCCGAAACCCGAGCGTCGGCGAGGCCGTCGAGGAGGTCCGTCGGTTTCGCGCGCTCATGGAGCAGGTGCGCTCGGCCTCGCTCCCGACGGTCAACGGGTACGCGACCTATACGCGCCTCGATCACGATCGCGTGTCGTCCGGGGTGGTCACGGTGCCCGCCGGAGGGCTCAACATGAACGTGACGCTCAACGCGCCGCTCATCTATCCGCGAGGATGGCTCACGTGGAGCGAGGCGAGCGACGAGGTCGATGTCGCCAAGGCCAACGAGAAGGACGTACGACGCACCGTCGCGGTCTCGACGGCTCGGGCCTACCTCGCCATCCTCACGCAGAGGCGTTTGCTCGAGACGGCCGACATCGCCCGCGACAACGCAAAGGCGCATTACGAGTTCACGCGCGCGCAGCGCATCGGAGGGGTCGGCAACCGCCTCGACGAGGTGCGCGCCGCGCAGGAGTTCACGAGCGAAGAGGTGAACGTACAGACCCAGGCCGTGGCGCTGGTGCGCGCTCGCGAGGCGCTCGGGGTGTTCCTCGCGACCGCGGGGCCCGTCGATGCGGCCAGCGAAGACACGCCCAACCAGATGCCCACTCGCAGCGAAGCGATGAACGAGGCCGAGAAGCTCCGTCCCGACGTGCGCGCGCGCGACGAGGCGACTCGCGCCGCAGAGCGCACCGTGCATCACGCATGGGGGGACTACATGCCCTACCTGAACCTCATCGCGTTTCCCTTCTACCAGGACCCTCCGGAGCCCACGATCCCTCGCACGGGCTGGGAGGCCGAGCTCGTGCTCACCGTGCCCTTCTACGACGGGGGCCTCCGGTACGGGCAGCAGGAACAACGCAAGGCGTTCGCCGACGAGGCGCGCCTGACCGCGGAGGCGACGCTCCGTCAGGCCCGCAGCGACGTGCGCGTCGCGTTCGAGGAGATCCAGCGCGCGGACATCGCCCTCGATCAGGCCGAGCAGTCCGCCGCCTTCGCGAAGCGGGCGCTCGAGCTCGCGAACATCGCGTATCGCGCGGGGGCCACGACGAACCTCGAGGTCATCGACGCCGAGCGCCAGGCCCGCGACGCGGAGAGCCAGTCCGCGCTCGCAGAAGACGCGGCCCGCGAAGCCCGCCTCGATCTCCTGGCCGCCAGCGGCCGCTTCCCCTAGAGCAAGCGCCAGCGTCGTGGAACGACCCCATCTCGACGCTTCCGGTGCTCGCCGTACGAAAGTACGGCTGCGCTCCTCGGCGCCGAGCTAGGGCCGTTCCACTTAGCTGACGCTTGCTCTAGTTCCAGCTCAGTGCGCGGCGCTGCCCTGGGGGCGGGTCGGCGGGGGCTCGCTCTTCAAGCTCGGCCAGGTGATCTTCGGAGCCGGGAAGGCCGGGCGCGCGAAGAGATAGCCCTGCCCGTACTGCGAGCCCGAGTCGCACACGGCCCTGAACTCGTCGCGAGTCTCGATCCCTTCGGCCACGACGGTGGCGCCGAGCTCCTCGCAGAGGCGCACGACCATGGCCACGACCTTTTGCTGGCGCGGCTTCTTGTGCAGGTCCTGAACCAGTTTGCGGTCGAGCTTCACGACGCGCGGTTCGAGGTCGGCGATGAGGTTGAGGTTCGAGTAGCCGGCGCCGAGATCGTCGATGACGAGGTGTACGCCCGCGCGCCCGCACACCTCGCGAAGCACGTTCATGCAGAGCGCGAGATGCGTCATCGGCGCCGACTCGGTCACCTCGAGATAGATGTCGTCGTCGTGGAAAAACACGGGATCGTCGGGTCGTACGAGCCAGCTCTCTTCGAGCTCGGTCGGGTGCAGGTTGACGAAGAGGGGGGTCCCGCTGCAAAGCGGCACGGCGATCTCGCGGATCATCCGGCCGAGCCTTCCGGTCGCCTGCATGGCGGCCGCGTGTTCGAAGAGCACCGGCGGCGTGAAGTTCGGGATCCTGCAGCGGACGAGCGCCTCGTACGCAAAGAGCTCTCCGTTGTCCAACGACACGATGGGCTGGAACACGGCCGAGAGGTCCTCGGGCTTCACGAGCTGGTCGAAGAAACGAGCCTCATCGCTGCCGGAAACATTCACGGCGCTCGGCGCTCCGGAAAGGCTGTTCGACGGAGGCGCGAGCGTGGGCGGCCGGTCTACCAAGAAGAGGCTCCCCTTTCTTCGGAGGCTTCCCTTCCGAAACGTGCGAGGTGACAGCGTCTCACGCTACCACGGCCGGCGACGAAGCGGCGGTGAGATCGGGTATTATCGCGTTCTGCCGCTTTCTCCCGAGCCGCAAAAACTCTCGAGCCGCAAAAAAGGAGTCGCACCCGGCCATGCTCGCCACGCAGGTACGCCAGAAGGACAGCGTTTTTTACTTCGCCGCCTACGGCGCCGAAGATCTGCTCGATCGCGTGCGATTCATCTCGCGCTTCTACTCCGAGGGCGAACGAACCCTTATCCCTGAACAAGCCGAAAGCGACGACGATGTGGCGAACTTCATCGCGAAGATCGAGCGGACCGACGCCGCCTTCCAGCGGGAGATGTCCCGCACGAAGGTGGGAGCGATCAGGAACTTCTACGACACAGCGGTGAGCCAGCCGCCCGATCCCGGGCACGGTGCTCCTCTTCACGGCCGACACTCTCGCCTTCGAGCCCATCAAGCCCTTCGCGAATGTCGGCAACCTCGAGGAGCCGCAGCGCAAGTACCTCATCATCGACGGCCAGCACAGGCTCGCGGCTCTGCACTTTTACATGAAGCAACGCCCCGCCGAGGCGCGGACGATGCACGTGCCGTGCATCATCTTCGACGGCAGGAGCGAGGACTTCGCGTCGGAGATGTTCGTCATCATCAACTCGACGCCGACGCGCATCAACAAAAGCCACCTGGTCGATCTCTACGAGCGCGTGTCGTGGGCGGCTCCGGACAAGAAGTTCGCGGCGAGCGTCGTCGAACGTCTCTACAGCGAGAGCGACAGCCCGCTCCGGTACCGGATCAATCGCCTGGGGGGCCGCTCGCGGCAGGAAAAATGGGTGCTGCAGGCGGAGCTATTCAACGAGGTTCACAGGTGGGCCGCCGCGGATTGGGCCACGATCGAGAAGCGGAGCCCGAAGCGCGAGGCCGAGCGCTTCTATGACGTCGTTCGCGATTTCTTGAAGGCCGCAGAGAAGGTGTGGGGCACCGCGTGGGGCAACGCCGGCTTCATGGTGACGCGACCGGTGACGATCAAGGCGATGCTTCGCGTCTGCGCGGACCTGGCGCGCGTCGACGCCGATCCGGCCGAAGGTCGCATCGGCCCGGTGGACGCGCAAGCTCGCCCCCTGGAGCGACCTGCAGAAGAGCTTCCGCGTCGACGGCTTCTACGAGCGCTTTCCGGCCAAGGGACAGGTCGAACGCGTCGCCCGCGTGCACCGCGAGCTCGGACGCGCCGCAGGCATCGAGCCGCGCAAGCGCAAAGGCGCCCCGGACGACGACGCGTAAGGCCGAGAGAGAACCGCCAGGACGCCAGAAGACGCCAGGGCGAGAGGGGGAGCTTCCGAGGCTCGAGAACCACGAGGCAGAGCTCGACCTTGATCATGTTTACTTGGCGACCCTGGCGTCTTCTGGCGTCCTGGCGATTTTCCGAGACGTCGAGAATCACCCTCGCTAACGCTCCCTGATTAGGGCGTGTCGAGGGCGCGCGTGTCTTGCTCGATTCCGTCGCGAAGGAGCGCCACCTGGAGGCGTCGCACTCCGGCGGGCAGCGCGACGACGACGGCCACGATCGTGACGCCGGACTTCGCGGGAAGGACGACGTTGGCGCGGTTCCAGGTCTCGGCGAGCTGGCGATTCGCCAGTGACGCGCGCCAGGGCCATCGGTTCGCCGGCGACACCGGCACGGGCTCGATCGCCACTCGCCAGGCGCCGGGCAGGTCGACGTAGCGACGGGCGCGCGCGTCGGGGTAGGGCGCGAGCGCGGCGTACGTGGCGCCGGCCGTGTAGACGGGACCTTCTGCGCCGATCACCGGGGGCTGCGTCGGCGTGTGCGCAGGCGCGTCCACGGTCATCTCGATGCGCGTCGACCCGTCCGCCGTCGCGGTCACGCGGGCGTCGAGCAGGTGCGGCGACTCCGAGGGCGCGGACACCCGGCCCTGGGCGTCGAGGTGCAGCGATTCTTTTCCGCAGGGCGTCGCCGCGTCGTCTTCCGCGAGCGTCGCGCATGCGCCGCACTGGCAGCCGTCGCACACGGGCAGCTCGGCGTCGCCCACGAGCCCGCGCTCGGCTCGCAGCCACTGCTCGAGCGTGATCTCGTCGGGGGTTCCGGGTCCGCTCGCGAGCCACGCGTCGTGGTAGCGGGCCGCCGCGTCGACGCCGATGAAGCGCAGATGCCAGGGCTCGTTCTTGTACCCCGTCTTCGGATCGATCGGCACCGGTCGGTCGCGGCGCGCCTCGCACCGCGATCCGTCTTTGCGGTCGTCGGGGTGGATCGGGTACGGCACGACGAAGCCGTGGCGCCACGCGTTGTCGTCGAGCCACTCGCCGCCGGTCGTGCAGCCGAAGCCGTTGCGGAATACGCCGGCGCCCGTGCGGGCCCCCTCGGCCGCCCACTCGTCGGTGAACAGGTCGACGGTCGTCCCGAGCTGATGCTGGCTGTGTCCCGGGAGCGCGCTCTGCTCGGTCGCCTCGCAGAAACCCCCGCGGGCTTTGTTGGCCCAGTTTGCGAAGACCCAGCACTGCGTGCCGAACCCCCGGAACGACGACGCGACGTGGCCGGGGACCTTCGCCGTGCGCATCTCGCCGAGCAGGCCATCGAGAGCCGTCGCGGCGTCGCGGCGGAGGCACTCGCGTGCCGCATCGCACTGGCCGGCGGCGCGAGGGCGGCGGTCCTGCAGATCGACGAGGTCCGAAGGCGAATACGTGGGCGAGAGGGCGCCGGTGGGGGAGCGGTTGACGAGGGCAAGTCCGCTGTCGCCGTCGACGAACGCGAGCCGCGTGTCGGCCGCTGCGAGAAACGAGTGGAAGGAGCCGCCGCGCTGGATGACCGTGCAGCCATAGCGGGGAAAGGGGGTCGCGACGCCAAACGGATCGGGCGCGGGCGCGGGCGCAGGCGCGAGCGCGGGCGCGGACGCGGGCGCGAGCGCGGGCGCGGACGCGGGCGCGGGCGCGGGCGCGGATGCGGGCGCGGGCGCGGACGCGAGGTCCGAGGTGGACGCGGATGCCGAAGTGGCGTGTGTTGCCAGGGCTCCCGCCGCGTCCACGCTCGACGGGTGGCGGCAGGCTCCGACGAGGGCCAGGAGCGACAACGCGGCGCTTCGCACGATCACCACTCGAACTGATACCGCGCGGGATCGTTGCCGCGCACCCGGACGGTCATGCGGCGGTCGGTCGCGTGGACCTCGGCATGCGCCGCGGCCGCGCGCCCTGGCGCGTCGTCGTCGAGGTTCTCGATCAAGCTCTGCACCGTCACGTACGGGATTCCGGCGATGACGTCGAGGTGGTTCCAGTGCAGGTGCCCGTTGAAGACGGCGCGCACGCGCCCCGACTCGCTCGAAGATCCCCCGGAGCTCGGCCCGCTCCTTGACGAGGGCGATGTGCGATCGTCCCGGCCACCACCGCGAGTCGTCGAGCGTCCTGCTCGCTCGCCGAGTGGTGCATCCAGCACGATCGTGGGCCTGTCGGTCGCGGCGAGGTCGGCGCGCAGCCATTCGAGCTGCGTTTCGGGTACGCGGATCTGGATGCCCTTTTCCTCGAGCGTGTGGAGCACGACGAAGTGCCACCCACGCTGGTCGAACGAGTAGTAGAGCGGTCCGCTTCGCTGCCAGAAGCGGTTCAGAGTCGTCGCGGTTCAGATGGACGAGGTCGTGGTTGCCCGCGACATTCACGAGCGGCGCGCGCGGCCCCCCGCAGGATCGACCTGGCACTCGCCGTAGCGCTCGAGGTCCGCCTCGCGCGACTCGTCCTCGATGTCGTCGCCCAGGTTGACGATGAGGTCCGGTCGCACCTCCTCGTTCATGCGCTCGCACGAAGGCGCGCGTCAGCTCCGCGGCGAGGTGCGTCATCTTGCGGAGCTTGCCGTGAAAGAGCGCCTGCGGGCCAAAGTGCAGGTCCGTGACGATGCCGATCGTGAGCCGTCCGTCGTGGCCATGACCTGTCCAGGGTGCCTCAAATCGCCGCCTGAGATCCAATCCCGGGAGGGCCGCCTCGCCGCGGCTCCGGCCGAGCCTGAAAAGGTATGGTACTCGTCTTGATCGATGCGGCCCATCGTGATCGGCGCGGGACGAGGCAGCCGCCTCGGACCGGAAACGGACGAAGTCCCCAAGGCGCTCGTGCCCGTCATGGGACGGCCGATGCTCGACTGGATCCTCGACGCGCTCGGCGCCGCCGGGTTCGCCCGCAAGGACGTCGCTCTTCATCGGCGGCTACCGGACCGACGTCGTGCGCGCTCGCTATCCGGAGCTCTCGTACGTCGAGAACGGGAACTGGGAGCGCAACAACATCCTCGGCTCGCTCCTCTGCGCCCGCGAGCGCGCTCTCCGCCGGGTTCGTCTCGACGTACGCCGACATCGTCTACCGCGGCTCGACCGTGAAGAAGCTCGTCGCCTCGGCGCCACGACAAGGTGCTCGCTTGCGACACGGACTGGCGCCGCCGCTACGTCGACCGCAGTCTCGCACCCCGAGACCGACGCCGAGAAGATGCGCGCGGACGGAGACGTCGTCCTCGAGCTTTCGCGACGCATCGCCTCCGAGCGCGCCAGCGGCGAGTTCATCGGCGTCACGAAGTTCTCGGGCGAAGGAGCGCGCGAGATGGTGGGCGCGTTCGACGAGGCGCAGGCCCGTCACGCCGCCGGGCCCTGGCGCGAGGGACGCACGTTCGAACGCGCGTACCTCATCGACCTCTTCCAGGAGATGATCGAGCACGGCTCCACGTTCCATCGCGTCGACACGCACGGCGGCTACATGGAAATCGATACCCGCGAAGACCTGGCCTGCGCCGAGAAGTGGTGGCGCGAATCCGTGCCGGAATGAGGCGCGCGCGAGAGGCAGGAGCGACGCAGCCGTGACGGACCCGGAGATCGTGCTCGATCGCGTGAGCAAGCGGTTCTCCGAGGCGCGCGGGCCCGAGGCAGGCGGCACTCACGGGACGCACGCGGCGCTCGAGGCGGTCTCGCTGTCGGTCGCGCGCGGCGAGATCGTCGTGGTCGTGGGACCGAGCGGGTGCGGAAAGTCGACGACGCTGCGCCTCGTCGCGGGGCTCGACGAACCCGACGACGGGACCATCGCGATCGCCGGGCGTTCGATGAAGGGCGTCGCCCCTCAGGAGCGCGACGTCGCCATGGTGTTCCAGGGGTACGCGCTCTACCCGCAGATGACCGTGCGTCAGATCCTCGAGTTTCCACTCAAGATGCGCAAGGCGACGGCGAGCGCCCGATCGCAGGCCGTGGGCGAAGCCGCCGCGATGCTCCGCATCGAGCGCCTTCTCGACCGCCGGCCGGGCGAGCTTTCCGGCGGCGAGCGCCAGCGCGTCGCGATGGGCCGCGCCATCGTCCGCAAGCCGCGTGTGTTTCTGTTCGACGAGCCGCTCTCGAACCTCGACGCATCGCTGCGCGGCGACCTGCGGCTGGAGATCGGCCGTCTCGTCCGGCGACTCGGAGTCACCGCGCTCTACGTCACCCACGACCACGTCGAGGCCATGACGCTCGCCGATCGCATCGCCGTCATGAAGGCCGGCCGGCTGGTTCAGGTCGGAACGCCGCGAGAGGTCTACGAGCGACCCGCGACGTCGTTCGTCGGGGCATTCCTCGGTTCGCCGCGTATGAACCTCATCCCCGCTCGCGCCGACGGTGACTCGCTCGTGGCGGGCCCCTTCCGCTTGCCCCTTCCGAGGGGGCCGCTGCCCCCCGGGCTCGAGGTTGGTGTGCGGCCCGAGGACGTGCACTGCGGCGCCGAGGCAGGCGATGCACGTGGTGCAGGCGATGCAGGCGACGACAAGGCCCAGTGCAGTGAGATCGGCGAAGTCGTGGCCGTCGAGCCGCTCGGCGCCGAGACTCACCTGGTCGTGCGCATCGGCGAGCTCGAACTTCGTGCCCACGCGCGCGGCTGGGGGGCTCCTCACCGCGGCGACGCGGTTCGCGTCTCGATCGACGCGGCGCGCGCCATGGTCTTCAGCGCCGACGGCGCCGGCGAGCGGCTAGCGTGAGGCTTGCGTGCGGAGTGGCCGTATTCGAGGAATCCGGGCACGCGGAAATGTTCTCTGGAATAGCCGAATTCGGCCCGTCGATGTGCCGATTCGGAAACGGCATAAATGACTATTGCGACCCAACGTGGCGGAGCGTAGACCCGTCGCCATGCGATTGGGGTCGAGGGGGATTCGCGTAGCAGTGGGCTTCGCCGCTGCGGCGGCGCTTGTCGTTGCTTGTTCCTCGTCGCCCGGCGACGAGCACATCGGAAAGACGAGCCAGGCGGCAACGTCCTTTCCGAAGGCAACGGTCGATCAGCTGCTCTCCACGGGAGACTTCAACGACGCCTTCGCGGCGGCGCAGGAGTTCCTCGCCACGGCGCCGACCGACTGCGACGCGAACTACGCCAACCTCATTGCGACCACGATGATGGTCGTCGACTCGATCAACACGTACGTCCTCCCGGGCGAGCGCAACGGCCCGCCCCCGCCGGCCATCAACCAGCAACTGGGAACGCTCTACGCCGAGAGGCTGGAGCTGGCCTTGCAGGCCTCCCAGACGGTGGTCACCCTCGGGTGCACGTACGATCTCGCCTCGATGCCGCTGCTCATCGGCGACGCGTCGGATCCGATCGTCAACGGAGAGGTCCGCGGGCTGTGGACGACGCGCACCGCGTCCCTGCTCGGCGCGATCCACAGCGCCTTCCTCTACGACTTCCAGACCCTCGCCGATCCGCAGCCGGTCTCGCTGCCCGACGCGGGGCAGTCCAATCCGGACTTGCCGCCGCTCCTGGCCGCGATGAAGCAGTTCCTCCAGCTGAATCAGGCGCTCCTCTTCACGCAACCGACGACGCCGGCGCAGCTTCAGGGCGGATGGTTCGATCGCAACGGCGATCTCATCCCCGATTCTGCCGACGAGCTCCTGATCGACATCTTCGTACCGGGCACCAACCGCCGCGTCTTCGACTTCTCGGACGCCGAGTTCGTTCCGGGTCAGGCGCTGCCGCAGCTGCCCCTCACGCCGACGTTCGCCTTGCCGCCTCCTCGCTGCGGGTACCAGAAGTTTCACATCGACGACCTCGCGAGCGGCGCGAACGTCAGCGGCGCTGACGGGCTCACCTTCTCGCCCGACGGGGTCAAGGCGGGCATTCCGCTCACGGTCGATGGCAAGTCGCAGATCTACTCGATGAACCTCGATGGGTCCGACCAGACCTGCCTGACCTGCGGCCAGCCGGGCAACAACGACGGGACGCGCTGGCGACCGTTCCCGGCCGACGTCATCCTCTTCGTCTCGACGCGCGATCACCCGAACGCGATCGGCGGCGACGGCGCGGGCATCGGTCAGGAGCTCTACGCGATGCGCCCGGACGGGTCGAACCCGACCCGCCTGACCTTCAGCGACCTATGGGCCACGAACTACCACGCCAACTGGTCTCCCGACGGACGGCACATCGTCTGGGGCCGCACGGAGAACCGCACGTGGGACGTGATGGTGGCTGACTTCGTCGAAGACGCCGCGGGCATGCGCCTGGTCAACCAGCGCCGCATCGTGCACGACACGACGTGGTGGGAGACGCACGGATTCACGCCCGACGAGCGCAGCATCATCACCACCAACACGCGCGCTGGCTTTCAATCGACCGACATCTACGCGATCGACCTCGTTACCGGCTTCCGCAAGCGCCTCACCAGCAACCTCACGTGGGACGAGCACGCGCACCTCTCGCCGGACGGCGGGAAGCTCGCGTGGATCTCGAGCCGCTACCAGCCCGCCGCCGTGGCCGCGCTGAACGATGGTTCGCTCTCGCCGATCTACGACTTCTTCTGGATCGTCCCGGGCATCTTCTTCGAGTTCGCCAACCCGCCCGCCGGGTATACGACCGAGCTGACGATGATGAGCACCGATGGGACGCACCTGCAGCAGCTGACGAACGACAACCAAGTCGTCGCCGACAATCAGTGGAGCGAGGACGGACGGCGGATCATCTTCCGCCAGACGAGCGCCGTCACGAGCGCCTCGCGCATCCGTATCCTGACCTTCGACGACTGCGGCTTTGCGGCTCTGTCGCCGTTCGCGCCTCCGCCTCTTGCGGTCACGCAACCGGTTGACGTCGCGCCGTGACTCCGGTCCCACCGTGCTCGGACGCACGTGGCAAGAAGGTGCGAGCGGAAGCGATGAGATAGAGGCCGCTCAGGCCAACGAGTACGTAGATGATCCGCGTCAGGGTCGACATGTCGCCGAATATGGCCGACACCAGGTTGAACCTGAAGAGACCGACAAGCAGCCAGTTGACCGCTCCGATGATGGTGAGCACCAGCGCGGCGATTCCGGCGTTGCGGGTGGTCGAGGTGGTTTCCATGGGCGTCTCCTCCGAGGTCTGATCTGAGAGGTCTGGAGAGGTCTGGAGGGGGGTGCATCAAGCGGGCCGGTCCTCACGGACGGCCGAGGTGCTTCGCTTCATCTCACGGCTCACGGCGCTTCATCGCGGGACACGGCGCTTCATCACGGGGACGGGGGGCGACGGACGGGACGGACGGGACGGGGGGCGCGCACGGCCGCGCTGCGGCGCGCATCTCTCTTGCACTTGCGCTCGCATCGCCGCCGGTCACGGCGGAGGAGGAGCGCCGCCCCATGATCATCCAGCCGCCGCTTGTACGACCCCGTCGCGTGGCGCGCTGCATCGCAGCCTCGTCCGTCGTCGCTCTGCTGCTAGGCGTCGCCGCCTGCTCCATGTCCGACGAGCAGGAGTCGTCGCGCTCCGCCTCGGCCGAGATGCAGCCCGAGAGCTTCACGTTCGCGCCGCCGGACGGCATGCGGGGCGTGCGGACCGAGCACCGCCGCTACGAGGTGTCGCTCGTCGGGGCGCCGCTGCGGAATCTGGAAGAGCGAGAGCTTCGCTGGAACATCGAGTCCAGGCACACCGGCGATCAGTTCACAGTCAGCCAGGAGCTCGCGCACGTGACGATAAAGCACGACGGAGAGACCGTGATCGACAAGGACCTCGCGCCCGGCGCGGTGGTCGCCCAGCTCATCGTCGACAAGGCGGGCAACCTCGTCGACGTGCGAGGGCTGGAGGGAGAGTCGAAGGCGCTCCAGGCGCTGGCGGCGTCCGACCCCGGCCGCGCGACCGAGCGAGCCCTCTCCCCGCAGACCCTGAAGGCGCTCGTGGCGACCCGCTACCAGACGATCGGCGACGTCGTGGGACGCCCCACGAAGGCCGGAACGTCGTGGACGGCGCAGGGTCGGCCGGGAGGTCCGATCCTCGCGCGCACGGTCACCGTCGACAAGATGGAGCCCTGCGGTCCGATGATGTGCGCGGACCTTCAGGCGATCTACACGCTCAACCCGAGGATGATGCTCGTGGTGGCCAACGACATCGTGGCCGACTACGCGCGCTGGGCCGGCCGACCACCGTCGAAGATGAACGTCCAGTCCGCGACGTACTCGATGCAGGGAACGCTCCTGACCGAGCCGGCGACGATGGTCAATCACAGCGCTTCGCTCGACGAGACGGGGAAGGTCCTCTTCGAGGGGCCGAAGCACCCGATGGAGATCGATCTCCAAGGCAAGACCGAGATCTCGTTCGAATACACGAAGCCCGTGGCCGTCTCGCCTTCGCCGTCCCCCGCGTCCGTGGCCGCGCAGCCCTGAGTGCGTGTATCTTGGCGCGGTGCTCGCGTCGCGCCGCGCTCTGCTCCGCGCGTCCCTCGCGTCCCTGGCCGGTCTGGCGCTGAGCGAGGGGACGGGCTGCCGCCGGTCCGGGCCGGTCCACGAGGACGGGCGGCTGGTCGTCTCGTTCTGGTACGCCTACGGAGATCTCGTCCGCAAGGTGCTGCTCGACCTCGTCGCGCGCTACAACGCGAGCCAGTCGCGAATCGTCGTCAAGGCCGTGCATCAGGGCGACTACTTCGAGGCGCTCGCGAAGCTGCGCACGGCGATCGCGGCGGGAGCGGCGCCGGCGCTCTCGCACGTCGTCCTCGAGGTGATCCCGTACCTGGGGCGCGCAGGCGTCCTCGAGCCTCTCGACGCCTACGAAGGGGCCAGCTCGCTCGCCCTCGTGCCGGCGCTCGAGCAGCGCGGATCCTTCGCCTCGGCCGCGCCCGGCGCCGATCGCGAGCCGCTCTACGGGATCCCGTTCAACCGGTCGACGCCCATCGTCTTCGCCAACGGGCGCTGGCTGGAGCGTGAACGCGCCTCGATCCCGCGGACGTGGGACGAGCTCGCGGACGTGGCGTCGAGGCTCACGCAGCGGGGCCCCGGCGGCGAGGTCCGTTGGGGATTCGAGGTGCCCATCTCGTGGTGGTACTGGGTCGCCATGGTCGGCCAGGCGGGGGGGCGCGTCGTCGAGCCCGATGGGCGCGTCTCGCTCGGCGGCGCGGCGGGGGAGGAGGCGCTGCGCTTCTGGCAACGGCTCGTCAACGTCGATCGCGTCATGCGCCCTCCGCCGGGGCGCGACTACCAGGCGTGGCAATCGACCAACGAGAGCTTTCTGCGCGAACACGTCGCCATGATGTGGAGCAGCACCGCGTACGTGCGCTACCTCGAGGGCACCGCGCGCTTCCCCGTCGTCGCGGCGCCTCTCCCCCGGCGCGTTCGCGCCAGCGTGCCCACCGGGGGAACGATGTTCGTCCTGATGCGCGCCGCTCCCGAGGAAGAGAAGCTCGCGGCGTGGGAGTTCGTTCGATGGATGTGCGAGGACGAGCAGACGATCGCCTGGTCGACGCGCACCGGGTACATGCCCGTCACCCGCTCGGCCGTCGAGCGACTGACGGCGACCGGATGGTACGCGCAACACCCGAACGACCGCGTGGCCTACGACCAGCTTGCGGACGTGGACCCGTGGCCGTGGGCGCCCGATCTCTTCCGCGTGGAGCGCGACGTCGTCGAGCCGCGCCTGGAGGACGCCGTGCTCACCGGACGCGACGCGGGCGAGGTCATGGCCGAGGCGCGTGCCGAGGCGCTGAGGCCCGGATGACGCCGCGCTCCGCGAGAGGCGTTCGTGCTTCGCGACGAGGCCTTCGTGACGCCCCGCTCTCGATGGCACCCGTGGGCGATGCTCGCGCCGTCGCTGGTGCTGCTCTTCGTCTTCTTCCTCGTGCCCATCGGCGTCGCGGCATGCGAGAGCCTGTTCTCCTGGGACCTGCTGACGCCCCCGCGCTTCGTCGGTGCCGCGAACTACCGCGCGCTCGCCGCGCACGGAGAGCTCCTGCGAATCGCCCTGCGGACGCTCGGCTACAGCGCGCTCGTCGTCGCCGGCACGATGTCGCTCGGGCTCGCGACTGGCGATCCTGGTCGACCGCCGAGGGCGTTTCTTCGCCCTCGTCCGCGCGAGCATCTTCAGCGCGTACGTCGTCAGCTGGGTCGCCGTTGCGCTGCTCTGGATGGGCCTCTTCGATCGGCAGCGGCGGTTCGCTCCTGGGAGATCCGCGCTGGGCTCTCCCGGCGCTGGCGCTGGTGGGCATCTGGAAGCTCGCCGGGTACGCGATGATCGCTCTTCCTCGCCGGTCTGCAGGGCGTCCCTCGATCGCTGCTCGAGGCCGCGGCGCTCGACGGAGCCGGCGCATGGGCGCGCTTTCGCTACGTGACGCTGCCGCTCCTGATGCCGACCGCCGCGTTCGTCGCGACGACGACGCTCGTCACGAGCTTCCAGGCATTCGACGTCGTGCGGATCATGACGCAAGGCGGTCCGGGGCGAGCGACGGAGCTCTTCGTCTACGCGATCTACGAGCAGGTCTTCCTCGACCTCAGCGTGGGCCGGGCCAGCGCGCTCACTGTGGTCTTCTTCGCGTTGCTCCTCGCGCTGTCCGCGCTGCAGCTGCGCGCCTGGCGCGGGCGAGGAGCCGCGGCGCGATGATCGCCGCCCACGTTCGGTCCTTCGCCCGGGGCGTGCGGGCCGCGCTGCCCTATGCCGCGGGGACCGTCGCCGCCGCGGCGTGGGTCGTCCCCTACGCGTGGATGGTCGCCACTTCGTTCAAGACGCTGCCCGAGATCGTCGCCCATCCGACCGCTCCGCTACCCGAGCACCTCGACCTGGGCGCGTACCGCGAGGTCTTCGCCGCGATGCCCGTCGCCCGATACATGGCAGTGACGATCGCCATGGCGGGTGCCATCGCGACGGCGCAGATCGCGCTGGCCCTGCCGGCGGGCTACGCGCTCGCGAAGCTCCGCTTCGCCGGGTCGCGCTTCGCGTTCGCGACCGTGCTCGCGTGCCTGCTCGTGCCGGCGCAGGCCACGTTCGTGCCGGTGTTTCTCATGCTCGCGAAGGTCCGTCTGGTCGACACGATGACGGCGCTCGTCCTGCCCTTCGCGGCGAGCGCGCTCGGGATCTTCCTCGTGCGCCAGGCGCTCCTCGGCGTCCCCGACGAGATCATCGAAGCGGCGCGCATGGACGGCGCCGGGCGAGTGGACGATCGTCTACCGGATCCTCGCCCCGATGCTGCGGCCGACGCTCGTTTCGCTCTTTCTCGTCAGCTTCGTGTTCCACTACAGCGACTACTTCTGGCCGCTCGTGATGACGACCGACGACACGGTTCGCACGCTGCCGCTCGGCGTCGCGCTGCTGCGCGAGCAGGGGACCGGCGTGCGCTGGCACATCGTCATGGCTGGCAACGTGGTCCTCTCCGCGCCGGTCCTCGCGCTGTTCGCCGTCGCGCAGAAGCACTTGCTCCGAGCGGTGCGGGGCTAGCGAGGCCACGGGCGCGGGCGCTAGGCCCACGTTCGGACGGGCAACACCCGCCGGACGGCGCGCAGCCAACCGGTCGGCTCGACCGGCTGCCCGCCGAGGAGGCGACGGTACGCGGAGTAGGTCACCCGCGAGCGAATGCGGGGACGGAGCTGGATCGCCTCCTGGAAGGGAACGAGTCGCGCGCCCCAGCGCGTCTTGGAGATATCGGTGCCGGTCGAGAGGTTGGCCCCCGTCAGGCCCTGGTCGATCGCGTACCGGAGGGCCTCCGCGACGACCGTGGTCGACACGCTGTACTTCGACCAGCGCGGATCGAAGCCCGAATAGTAGAAGTAGAGGTGCTTTCCGACCACGAACGCGATGCGCACCGCGACGGCGCACCCGCGGATCTTCATGACGAACACGCGCGCGACGCCTCGCGCGGCGAGCCGATCGCACACCTCGTAGAGGAAGCGCCGCGAGGTGTCGCTCGCGAACCGGTCGGGATGCGTGACGGTGCGGGTCAGTCCGGCGCGCATCGAGTGAAGCGAGATGAACGTGTGGAGCGCGTTGCGGACCGCGTCGGGCGCCTCCGCGACCTCGAGCTCGAAGCTCAGTCCGTCGCGCTTCAGCGAGTTGTAGCAATGCCGTAGCGACTCGCGGATGTTGCGCTTGAGCCCTCCGCGAAACTCGTCCCACGTCGGCGGGAGATCGACCATGTAGTCGAGGCTCGGCGGCTGCCAGCCGAGCGACGCGCGCGCCCCGAGGGCCTCGCCGAACGGCCCCTGGATGCCCGTCCACTGGACCCAGTCCCACTCGCTCTCGGCGGCGAGGTGGCGCGTGACGGCGTCGGCCGCCAGCGTCTCGCTGCCGGGCAAGACGAGAGGGCAGCGCAGCTCGGTCAAGTTGGGATCGGCTCCCAGCAGAGTGAGCGACTCGGTCCCGAAGTAGCCGACCTCTCTTCGCGTCGACACAAAGGGGACGATCGCCACGCACTCGCCCTGGTCGTCCCGGACGACGTGAATCCGGAGCTCGTCTCGGACGGGCCCCTCGGTCTTCGCGAAGTGGTCCCACCAGACCGAGTGCCACTCGTGGAGCGCGAACGGCAGCGTGTTTCGACAGGCCACGTGCAGCCGATCGTATTCGGGCTTGAGCGCGGCCAGGCGCTGCGGTGTGGTGGCCACTTCGACGGTCACGCGGCGGGCGCGGCTGAAGCTGAGGCCGCTCGTCCTCTCCGTCGCCATCGCGGCCCCGTTCGCCGCGATTGCTCTCTTCGCTGCGCTGTCCGTGTTCGTGGTCGGAGCCGGACTCCACATCATGGTGCGGCTCCGGGTTGCTAGAGGTGTGCCACGGCCTCACACCCCTCCGGAACGCGCCCAAATGGCGTGTCAGCGAACGCGTTCGATGGGCAGACCCTCGGCTTCCCAGGACAGCATCCCGCCCTCGAGGAAAGCGACCGGCATGCCCTGCTCGGCGAGCTTTTCGCTGAGCTCCTTCGTCTTGTCGCCGGAGCGGCAGTAGAGCACCGGCTGCCCTTGCAGCATGTGGAGCTCGGCGAGGCGCGACTCGATCCCCTCGATGGGCATGTTCACCGCGCGAGGCAGATGTGCGCGCTTGAAAGCGCCCTCGTCGCGCGTGTCGATGGGCACCACCGCTCCGCCCGCGAGCAGCTGAGCGAGCTCGGGCGCTTTGAGCGCGCCGGCCGCGCGCGGCAAGAACGGCTCGACGAGCTCCTGCATCTTCTTCTTGCGGATCGCGCCGACGACCGCGTCCTGGATGCGCCCCTCGGCCACGACCATGAAGGTCGGCACGCTCTGGATCCGCAGCTGCTGCGCGATGACCGGCGCCTTGTCGATGTCGATCTTGACGACCTTCGCCTTGCCCGCGAACTCGCGCGCGAAGGCCTCGACCTCGGGCGCGATCGCCTTGCACGGCTGGCACCAGTCGGCCGTGAACTCGATGAGGACGGGCAGCTCGCTCCGCAGCACCTCGCTCTCGAAATCGCGCTCGGTCACGTACGGGACGGTGCCCTTCGAGGCCGGCGCATCGCCGCCCGGTCCCGTCCCCCGTCCCCGCCCTCCGAATCCGCCCAAAATCGTCATGGTGCCCGGGTTAATACGCATGCGTTTCGCGGCGTCGAGGGGTGAGGCGCCCGGAGGGGTCCCACTTTCTCGTCACGACACGTCCGGAGCGGACGTTCCGCCGCACTCGCGAATGTCGCGTTGGCGAAGGATCGGCGGTAAAAGAGCGGGTGAGGGGTCTGTGAGGGCCATGGCGATGGTGACGGACAAGGAAGACACCGATCCTTCCAGCCCAGGCGCTCTCCGCCCAAGCTTGCAGCCCGCCGGCGCCTCCGCCGCGGCCCGTGCCCTGAAATCGCCCCCGGAGGGCAAGCCGACGACCAATCCCGGCCTCGGACCGTCCTCGGCCCCGCCGCCCGCGTCGGCCCGCCGGCCCATGGCGGTCACGGTTCCCGCGCCGTCGGTGCGTCCCAGGCCTGGACCGAGCGCGATCACCCCCCCGGAGTTCCGCCCGATTGCGGCGCCCGTTTCGGCGACGCCCTCGTCGAACAAGGACTCGGTCGAGCTCTTGCTCGAGGGGATGGCGGGGCCGCGACCGGACCGCCGCAAGACCATGCCCCAGAGTGACGGGGAAGCGTCGGCCTCGTATCACGCGGAGCACAGCCTTCGCCGCGCGCGGACGTCGGAGCCGGCCGGCCCGAAGGTCGTGGTCGAGCGCCCGGCGGCGCTTGCGCGCGAGCGCCCGTCTTCGCCCCGAGCCGCAGAAGTCGCCAGCCGGGTCGCGCGAGGCGCTCTCGACGTTCGTGCCCGCTCGCGTGCTCCGGCGGCGTGTCGCGATGGCGCTCGTCGCCGGAGTTCTCTTCGTTTTCCTGTCCTTCATGGCGCTGCGCCTCAGCCGGCAGCGCGACATCGCCGCGCCGGCGTCCACGGCCGAGACGATGGCGTCACCCGAGACGACCGGATCGACCGTCGCGACGACCTCGCAGCCTATCGAGGCTCCTTCTCCGGCGGTGACCGCGCAGACCACCGCAGCGGAGCCAGTCGCCCCAAGCGCGACGACGAGGGCGTCCGACCCGGCGCGCGACGACCCGCGATCCTCCGCTCCTGTGCGCGCACAAGGCACCGGAGCTACGCCGCGGCATCATCGTAACCCCGGGGAAGCCGCGCCGGCCGGTCAGGGCGCCGACCTCGGCGAGTTCAAAGCGAAGTTCTGACCCGGCTCGACGCTCTCTCCGCAACTTCGGGGCGAGCGCGGTCGATAGGGGCCGTGACCCGGCGATCGCCCCAATGATCACGGAACGTTTGGTTCTGCGGAGCCAGCCGCGGTACATACAGGCGCGGCCACGGACGCACACCGTAACGTCACGATGAAGAGGCCACCACGATGGGACGACGCGCTCGATGGGGGATGCTGATCGCAGCCCTGGTCCTCGCTCCTTCGTCGTCGGCCCGAGCTGACGACGACCGGGCCAACCGGGAGGCCGAGGCCCGCTTCAAAGAGGGGCTCACGCGGGTCAAGAGCAAGGACTACGAGGCGGCCCGCCTCTCCTTTGCGCAGGCCTACGCGGTGCTGCACCGGCCGCTCATCCTCTGGAACCTGGCGCTCAGCGAAGAGAAGACCGACCACGCGCTCGACGCGCTCGCGCACTTCCGCCAGGTGGCGCGCGAGGCTCCGACCGACGCGGACCGGGCGAGCGCGCAAAAGCATGTCGACACGCTCCTCGGGCAGCTCGCGCGCATCGACGTGCAGGCGCCTCCGGGAACCGCCCTCGCCCTCGACGGTGGCGACGTCGCAGGAACCGCGCCTCTCGGCGAGCCGCTCGACGTCACGCCGGGCCACCACGTGGTGGCCGCCAAGATGGCCGCCGGGACGACCAAGACGACGGACGTGGACGCGGTCGCCGGACAGGTCGCCCACGTCAGTTTCGTCGCCGACGCTCCTGCGCCTGCGTCCCTCGTGACGCCGGCCCCCGCCGTGCCCGCCACGGCCGCCGCTCCCGCGCCCGCAGCGACCGATCTGCCGCCGCCCCCCGCCGCGGTCGACGGTGAGTCCCCCAAGCCATTCTGGACGACGCGCACCATCACTGCGACCGTGTTCGCCGGCGCGGCGGTCGTTGCCGCGGGGTTCGGCGCCGCCTTTGGCCTCGCGTCGCAGAGCAACAAGAGCACCGTCACGGGGTACCAGACCCGGGACGGGATTTATTACTGTACGGACACGCCCACGGCGGCGGATTGCCGACCGTGGAACAACGCCCTCAATGCGCAAAACCGAGATGCAAACATCTCGAATGCCATCTATTTCACCGCCGGCGCGCTCGCGCTGGGCGCGGCGGTGAGCTGGTTCTTGTGGCCGAAGCCGAATCACGTGAAGACCACGTGGGTGCTGCCGAACGTGGGGCCGGACCAGGCAGGGGTCGAGGCCGGAGGGCGGTTCTGATCGCGATTCCAGGGGACTCGGGCGGGAGGAGCAGCGCAATGCGCAGTTGGATTCTTTGGGTCGGACTGATGGCTACGGGGCTGCTCGTGGCCGCGCTCGCGTACGGATGTGGCGAGACGAGCTTCGGAACCTGCGCAGACAACGGCACCTGCATACGCGACGGCGGGCTCCTCGACGGCACGAGCGCGGGCGACACCTCCACGGACGTCGTCGTGCCGCCCCCGGACGGCGGAGCGGGCGACGACGGGAGCGTCCCGCCGCATCGGGACGCGGCGACCGGGGAGGCCGGCCCCGGCGCATGCAATACGACGCTCGAGCCGAAGGACGAGGCGTGCCTCGTAGACGCGACGTACGGAGTGTTCGTCTCGCCGAAGGGGACGGCGAGCGGCGCCGGGACGCAAGAGTCGCCGCTGAACTCGATCGACGCGGGCATCTCGCTGGCGGTGATGCAAGGCGGCGCGACGCCGAAGAGCGTCTACGTATGCGCAGGCACCTACGACGAGACGATCGCCATCGCCGCCGCGCGCGACAAGGTGAAGGTATACGGCGGGTTCGCGTGCTCGGACTGGTCGTACACGGGGGTCATGCCCGTCCTTGCGCCATCGACGCAGGGTCCTGCTCTGACGCTGACGGGGCTGACGAGCGCGCTCTTCGTGGATCTCGGAGATCGACGCCCAGAGCGCTCCGTCGACTCCCCCCGACGCAGGATCGGCGGCCGGCGCATCGAGCATCGCCGTCCTCGCAAACGGCGCGACGGGCGTCGAGTTTCGGCGAACCAAGCTCGTAGCGAGCAACGGACAGCCCGGAGCCGACGGGGTACTCGTGGGGTATGCGTTCCCCGCAACAGCGGAGCTCAACGGAAACCCAGCTGACGGAGGGACCGGCGGCGCCGCGAATTCTCCGACATGCCCGGGCGGCGGCGTCACAACCGGTGGCAAGGGTGGTGACGCGCCGAACGGAAACGGAAGCGTTGGGCTTCCCTCGCTCGGGGCGGGTGCCGCAGGCACGAGCTCGGATTGCTTCAGCAGCAATCTCGGCGGTGGAAATGGCAGCAACTGCAACGGCTGCTGGCGAACGGTGGCGGGGCTCTCGGGCCGGGCAGCTTCGTGAGCGCGGCCTGGCAGCCCGGAGCCGGCGCGACAGGTCCGATCGGGCACGCCGGGGCAAGGTGGAGGTGGTGGCGGCGCCGCGGAACATCGGCGGCGGCGGCGGTGGTGGCGCTGGAGGTTGCGGCGGAGCGGGCGGAGGCGGGGGAGGTGGCGGCGGCGCGAGCGCGGCTGTCGTGGCAGTTGAATCCGGACTGACGTTTACAAACGCAGTCCTTGATCAGCGCAACGGGAGGCAACGGCGGGGCGGAGTGTCCGGGCAGCCGGGACAGTCGACAACCAAGGCCGGCGGGGGCAGCGCGAGTCCGAGCTGCCTGCCCAGGTGGCCGCGGGGGCAGCGGCGGCGCGGGTGGTGCCGGTGGCGGTGGCGCGGGCGGCGTGAGCGCCGGCATTCTTTACAAAGGCACTGCCCCGACAGTGGACACGGCGACCACTTCGAACTTCACACAAGGGGCCGCGGGACTCAAGGGTGCGGGCGGCGTGCCGGGTACGAACGACGGCATCAACGGGTCGACCGGGATTCAGGTGGCGGGCCAGTAGCGACAGGCGATGCGATTCAGTGTTAGAGCAGCCATCCCTAGATCGTGGCGAGAGTGCTTTCAGATCGCGCATGGGGAGCTAGTCACGAGCGACTGCCTCGAGCCCCCGTGCTGGGCTGAGTCACTATCTCCGCGGATTCGACCAGGAGGCGGGCAATTCGCATCGTTCGCCTTCGGGGAGGTACGGATATTCGTCGGTTGCGACGTCGCCGAAGGCTTCGCGCAGGCGAAGTGTGGTTACTTCGCAGGCGCCGCTGGCCATCAGGCAGGCGAGCGGCTCGTGCCAGCGCTCGGGGCAGAGCGCGCTATCGACCGCGAGCTGCACGCGCCCGGTGTGGATGAGCCGGTGGGCCGCTCGCAGGACGCAGCGACGGCCCGCTTTGGTCAGCACCACCTCGCGTGCGCGCCCATCGACTTCCGCCGGTTCGCGTCCCACCAAGCCGAGCTGCTCGAGCGACGAGAGCATTCGACTGACGGTGGAGGCCGCGACGCCGAGCGTTTTCTGCAGCTCGCGCTGCAGCATGCGCCCTCGCGACTTGTGCAGGATGTAGAGGAGGTCGAATCGAGCCGCGGTCAGTCCAAGGCGCGCGAGCGCACGGCGAAGCACGCGCAGCGTGCCGTGATAGGCGCGTTTGAGGCCAAAAAATACGCGGATCATGGGGAGAGTGCCGCGAAGCCATGCCCTCGCGACGAACCAACCCCGAGCACTCCCCGTGCCGACGCCCAAGTCGCCGAGCCGAGCGACCCTCTCGCTCCCGAAAACGCCCGACCTTCGTGCAGAATCGTGAGCAAGCTAACGATTCGGCGGGCTCGAGGGGTGTTTTCTGGGCCGAGAGGGTCCTCCCCCTTGAGACGCGCGAACCTGTCCGCGTGCGGCCACGCGCTGTCCGCGGACGACGCTGCGCCGCGCCTAAACTAGGTCATCGCGAGAAGCCCGGAAGACGAAGCCCTACTTCGATGGCTACCGGTCCCCGGGGAAATCCGGGCCCGCCGTCACGCCAATCCGGGACAGCACGGAACGCACGAGTCGGGCGAGCCCGTCATCGTGCAGGTGCATGCGTCGATCCCGTTGTACGTGCACGTGCAGGTCGAGCCCGTGCACTCGGCTTGCCAAACATTGCCTGCGCCGTCCCCGCACGTCGACGTGCACGTCATCGGCCCGCTGCCTCCCGCGCTTCCTCCGCCCGAGCACCCATTCACGGTTCCGGCGGGCCGTGGAATGTTGGGGCACACGTCGCTCGGTACGCTGCTTCCCGGTACGGGGGTCGGGTTCGTGACCACGGTGGACGTACCAGAATCGTCGAGGCACGCCTGAACGTCTTCCTGCAGGGAGTCGCATCCGGCCGGATATTGCGCAATCCCCGAGTTGACACAGGTCGGCTGCAGGGGCTCGATGCAGCGAAGGAACGCGATGGCGGCGGACGCGCAGGACGGCGACGCCGAGACCAGCCCCGCGCAGCTCGCCGTGCAGCTCGTATTCATTCCCGACGAGCACGCGGCGCGCCCAATCTTGTCGCAGATGTCCGAGCACGAAGCGGCGACCGTCGTGGCAGAGCAGCTGTCGCCGCACGCAGCGAGCGGCCCGGCGTCATCCTCCTGGCTGGATATCGCCTTGCCTCCGCATCCAACGGCGGGCGATAGGGCGATGAACGCCGCACTGAGCACGATGCATCGCTTGCGCATGGGTATCGTGAACTCTGCTCACGACGGCGCGCCTGGGTCAATCGGCTCACCCCGCGGACTTCGAGACCGAAGCAGGATTCAGCCGCACGTCACGAATGGATCGTGCGGCTGATGTCCTTCGTTACTTCACTTCACCGCGTCCTTGACCGCCTTCACGGGCCTTGCCCGGATCGCCTTGCTCGCCGGCTTGGCCGCGAACATCTGCTTCTCTTTCGTGAAGGGGTTGATGCCCTCCCGCGCGGGGCGGGCCGGCTTCTTGACGACGACGAACTTCGCGAAGCCGTGGAGAACGAAGATGCCGTTCTTCTTCAGCTCCTTGTGACCGACGGTCACGAGCGTCTCGATGATCTGCTTCACATGCTTGCGCGAGACGTCCTCACCGACCTCTTCGCTGACCGCGTTCAGGATCTCGCTCTTCGAGAGCGGCTTCTTCTTCGTCGTCGTGGGTTTTGCCATGTTTGGGCTCCTTCGCACGTGCGAGAAGAGCGCCAGCAGCGGTGCGCGTCAACGATGTTCGTTGCATTGGGGCCTCGGAAGGCCCTCTCCTGGGGCCTCGCGGAGCCCTCTCCGGCGTCTCCGGTCCCCCTCCAAGGGGGGCCTCGGAGCCAGTGCCTCCCCGGAGGCCGCGGTCCTCTCCCTGCGCCCTGACGCACGGCGTCGGCGGTCTCTCCAAGGCAATGCCACAATCGGACCGACGTGCCCTGGACCGCGAGCGGACCCTTGATGGCCGCGTCCGTAGCGCGCCGCTTGGTGCATGTTAAAGTCCGGAATATGCCTGCGTAAATGGGGGGCAGTAGCTTGCCCGGTGGTTGCTGCCTAGACCCTCGGGGGATGCGGAGGTCGGGCCCTTTCATCCAACCCGGCCGCCGCGACTCGGGAGGCGGTGGCGGCGACGGTGGCGGCGGGAGCAGGACGCGCGCGGGCAGCCGCGGAAGCACCGGCGGAGCCCCGCTCATCGGAAGCAGCGGAGGCCGCGGGGAGGACCCCGTCGAGCGGCGGCAGCGGGCTCGGCGGAAGCGGCGCAATTACCGGGAGCAGCGGCACCACCGGAAGCAGCGGCACCGGGGCGGCGACGACGCCAGCGGGGGATCGAGCAGCGGCGCGAGCCCCGGTGGCTTGACGGACGCGGGCCTCTTCAACGGGGCTTACGACGCGGCTCCCCCCGGGCTGGCGGGCTTCGCGTTCATCATCAACGGGGTTGTGCAGAGCCCGATGGCGTGCCCGAGCGACTAATGGGCGTTTGCGCCATTCCCGACCGTCACGGGGCCGGCTCCCGAGGGAGGTCGAGGCTACGATGACGACAACTGCTCTCTCTCCCTCCCGGGGTGCCGCGGTGTGAGTACTGCCATCTTGCTCGATACTGGGCAGACTCCAATGGCGTATATCGGCGGCGCCGCTCCGTTATCGCGGCGGCTCCTCTCCCCGGAAGTACCGGCGCGGATTCTCGACGAAGATCGTGTGGACGTCGGCTTCCGTCATGCCGCGCTCTCGAAGCCGCGGCAAGATTCGCTTGAAGAGGTGCGTCGATTCCCACTTCGGCAACGAGGCCGCGATCGCCTCGGGCGTCGCGACGATGCGGCCGTTGAAGACGGGGCGGCCCAGCCAGGCCGCGCAGGTCGCGTCGTGCGAGAGGCAGACCGAGCGCGCATATCCGGCGTCGACCATCTTGCCCACACTCTCGATGCGCTTGTCGTCACTGATCAAGACCTCGATCCCGAACCGGTCGAATCCGACGTAGGCGCCCTTGTCCGCGAGGCTTCGATGGTATTCGTGGTCGTCGCGCCCGTCGGAGTGGCCGACGAGGATGCGATGCGCCGGGACGCCCTGGGCCATCAAGACTGCAATCTGCTCGAGCCCCAGACTCGCATGATCGGTGTGCGTGATGACCGGGCAGCCGACGGCGGCGGCCGCTCGACCGCCGGCCACCAGGAGCTTCCTCTCGTAGTCGCTGATCTCCGGGGCCCCGGTCGCGACCTTGACCAGCCCCGCGCGAATGCCCGATTCGCCGATGCCCTCGGTCAGCTCTTTGATGTAGATCGCCTCGATGTCCTCGACCGGGAGTGCGCGAAACGTGTAGATCAGGCCCTCGTCCTGCTTGTAGGCACCCGTCGTGCACACGATGCGCATCCCCGAGCGCGACGCGACTTCGGCCATGAACTCCACGTCGCGCCCGAGATCCATCGGACAGGGATCGAGGAACGTCGCCACGCCGAAGCCGCGGAGCTCCTGCATCCGATCGACGCCGCGCGCCAGCGCGTCGGCTCGCCGGAACCTCGGGGCCAGCGCATCCATCTGCCAGCCGGGGTAGCCGATCAAAAGGTGTTCGTGCACCAGCGTCGTCCCGAGCTCTTCGGGCCGTACGCGCCCCGTGACCGTCTGGACCCAATCCATTCGAGGCCTCCGCTTCTGTTGGGTCGGGAGGATACCCCAGCGGACGTCACGGAAGGCTCGCTTGTGCCGTATCCTCCCACGCCGGATCGCGATCGATCTCCGGCGCGGTGCCAGCGAAGGCCGAGCGCGCCCGGGCGTCGCCGCGGAGCTGGTACAGGAGCCAGGCGGTGACGTACCCGAGGTATCCCTTCGGGCCGACTCCCGCGCAGGCGAGGCCCGGGGTGCACTGATCCTGGATGTCGTTGTGATCGGCTCCGACGAGGGTGGCCTTCGCCCTCGGGGTCCCTTGCGGCGTCGCGTCGTAGTACGCCTCGATGGACTGCTGGCCCGATGTGGCTGCGGTCTGCGTGGGCGGCGCGATCAGCGTGTCGTGACTGCCGTCGACGAAGAAGACCGACCCGTGGGTCAGGTTCTTCGCGTCGAACGACTCGGCCGCCAGGCAGGTGGGGTCCGAGCTGCCGACGCAGGTCCACTCCTGCGCGGGCAGCTCGATGGGCAGGAGCGTCGTGACGAAGCGATGGGGCGACCCCGGCGCGTCGGCGGCCAGCAGGGCTTGCGCGGCGCCGTCGGCGCCCTGCGAGTGTCCCATCGCCCCGATGTGGTCGACGTCGAGGGTCCCGAAGAACGGGCTCTCCGCTTCGGCGCTGGCGGCGACCAGATAGTCCTCGCCGGCGAGCATCTCCTTTCCGGTCCCCGTGTTCGGGCTCGTCGACGCGATGACCACGAAGCCCCAAGAAGCCACGTGCGTCAGGAGAACGCTGTACTGCGCGGGCGCCGCGCCCGTGCCGTTCCCCCACGTGACGATCGGGTGCTTGAACCCCACGGCGCTCAGGTCCATTGGATAGAAGACGACGTAGAGAGCGCTGGCCGCGTCCCCGGCGAGGCCCAAGGGCGTGCAGGGCGCGGACGCCGCAGCGACCTCGCAGGTGCTCACACTCCACGGCCCCGGGGCCGCGTACGCGAGGCCTGGGGGTCCGGCGGCCGCGTCGGAAGCGGGCGCGTCGGGAGGGGTCGATGCGGGAGCCGGTGCTACGCCCCCGCTGTCCCCGCACGCAACGACCGACGCGATCACTGCGAGGAGGAACAAGCCAGGGACCCGGACGCTCATGGGCCGCGCCCGGAGCTTACCAAGTCCGCGCGCCGATTCCTCGCTAACCTGAAAAATCCGTCGCCCTGCGATTGAAGGCTACCGTTGTCAATCGACTTTTCCCGAATAGTCGATTGCCCAACAAAAGCCCATGACGGAGGGGCCAAAATCATTGCGCGGTGGCCCGTTCGCGAGGCAGAACTACCTCCGCGTTCCAGCCGTGGCCCATTTCGGGTCAAAGGCCATGACCCATTTCGGGTCAAAGGAGGCACCATGCGACGGCTCAGCCCTTGGCTTTCTGGTTTCATCGCGACCCTGCTGCTCATTCCCGCGACCGCCGAGCTCATCTCGGCGTGCGGAGCGAAAGGGACGAGCGGTAACGGTTCCGGAGAGGGGAACGGAAACGGCGGCGACGACTCTGGCGTGGCCAGCGGTGGATCGAGCGGTGGAGGCTCCGGCAGCTCCGGTGCATCGAGCGGCGCCGCCCAGGGCGGCGATGACTCGACGGGCGGCTCTTCGTCCGGGACCGGCGGCACGTCGAGCGGCAGTACGTCGAGCGGGGGCACGTCGAGCGGGGGCACGCAGTCCGACGCCGGCTCCACCACGCCGCCCGCGAGCACGAGCCTCTGCCTCAAGGCGGGCAGCGGCGACTACTCGAAGCCGGGGCCCTACGCGGTGTCCACGAAGAGCGTGGACCTCGCGACCACCGGCGAGGTCGACGCAGGACCGACCACGGCCACCATCTATTACCCGACGACCCTCGAAGCGAATTGCCCACATCCGATCGCCGCGTGGGGCAACGGTACGGGCGTGACCGGCTCGACGGTGTACGGTTTCTTCAATAACAACGTCGCGAGCTGGGGAATCGTCGTCATCGCTTCGGACAACTCGAACGTGGCGTCGCAGCCGTACCTCCAGGCCGGCATCGACTACCTGCTCGCCCAGAACAAGGATTCGAGCAGCGTCTTTTACGGCAAGCTCGGCACGAAGGCCGGCGTCGCGGGACACTCGCAGGGCGGCTTCGCGGCCACGGAGGCCACGCAGGGGGCCAACGTCGTCAGCGAGGTCTGCGTCGAGGGGGGCGGCGTTCCGAAGGCGGGCGTGTCGACGCTCTGCCTCACGGGCAACCAGAGCCCGTCGGTCAACTCGATCAACTCCGTGAATGTCGACGTCATCCAGATGACCTATCCCGGGACCACGGGGCCCGCGTTTCTCGCGGACTGGGACGGAGGCGATCACCTGACGACCCCGACGGAGTCGGGCTGGATCAAGCAGGATCCGGGGACGATCCAGTTCGTCCGCCTGATGACCGCCTGGTATCGGTGTTACCTCGCCAGCGACAATACGGCGTGCGCTCTCTTCAAGGGCGGCGCGGGCTGCGGCATCTGCAAGGACCCCGGCTGGGCGGAAATCGAGTCGAAGAATCTCTGAGCGCGATTCTCGTCCACCCCGAGAAGAACGAGAGAACAGGGCTCTCTCTGCTCTTCATGACCGACGATTGCGCTCGGTGCTTTAGCGGTTCAACTCGAGCCGCACGGGCGGCCCCATGCCCAGCGGACCGGGGTTGAACCACCGCTCTTCGCCCTGGAAGGCGACGTGCAAGGCGGGGTCGGTCAGATACTGATTCGCCACGCGGACCAGGTCTTCCTTGCGAACGCTCGCCACGCGCGCAGGAAGGTCCCGGGCCCAGTCGAGTCCCAGGCCCACGGCGATGGAGGAGCGACCGCCTGCGCGTGCGCGCGTGGCGCAGCCAGGATGCAGGCGAGGAGCGTGGCGGCGGCCAGCCGTGCGCGCATTCGTCGCCTGAACCTATCGCGTCGTTCCTTCGAGTGGAAACGTTGTTGCGTCCGGCGCTCGCTCGTGTCGTCATCCTGCGGCGGGACGAGTTCGCGAGGAAAGATGCTCAAAGCGATTGCGCTGTGCGTGCTCGGATGGCCGCTCTTCGCCTGCTCGTCGGGGGGCAACTCGGACGCGTGCGGGACGATCTCGGGCGCCTACTCGGACAGCGAGACGGTGTCGTCCGCGTTGTCGTCGTCGGGCGCGGGAAGCTGCGCGCTTCCCACGGGCGGGATGGGCACGGTCACGATCACCGGGCCGGGTCCCGACCACGAGGTCGCCTTCCCGAGCCTTCAGGGGTCGTGCCCGGCGACGTCGAGCGGGTGCTCGCTCCACGCGCAGTGCAACATCAACGTCACCGATTCGAGCGGCAACCCCGCCGGGTCGGCGAAGCTGACGGCCGACTGGACGTTCACGTCGACCGGATTCGCGGGCCAGTCGACGCTGGTCCTGCAAGGGAGCGACGGCTCGAGCTGCACGTGGAGCCTCAACGACGCGGCCAGCAAGCAGTGACGCTTCGGACGTAGCGCCCGTCCCGATCGCAGCGAGCCCCACCGCCGCCCATCCTGCGGGGGGCGTGTGGGCGTACGCTCATCCCCCCGAATGGCCGGTGCCCGTGCGATCCGTCGCGGGTGGGGAGCTCGATACCCTCTCCGGGCAGCGCCCGCGGGCGGCTCCCATGGCCTGGCCGACCTCTGATAGTCTTGATAGATGCGGGGACTGCTGCTCATTCCGGTGGTTGTGGCGGTTGCGTGTGGGGGAAGTTCATCGTCACCGGGATCGCCCGGCGATGGGGGCGGCGGTTCCAGCGGTTCGAGCTCGGGCGCCAGTTCGGGGTCGTCGGGCGCGAGCTCGGGCGCCAGTTCGGGATCTTCGGGCGCGAGCTCGGGCGGCAGCTCGGGAGCGAACAGCGGGTCGTCGAGCGGCGGCTCCGATGACGCCTCGACGGGGTACGACGGCGCGGCGCCGCCGCCTCCTGCGGCCACGTGCGCCTTGCCGGCGCAGGCGGTCGACGTGTCGAAGCCCACGACCGTCGTGGGGACGGGCACCGCCGCGAGCTGCACGGCGCAGGCGCTGACGTCGGCCGTGGCTGCCGGCGGCGTCGTGACGTTCGATTGCGGGCCCGCGCCCGTGACGATCACCGTTTCCTCCGAGGTGCCCGTCACGAAGGACACGACGATCGACGGCGGCAAGCTCGTGACCTTGAGCGGCGGCAAGTCGACGCGCATCCTTCACATCAAGAGCGCCTGGAACGTGGCGACGCCGCTGCTGACCGTGCAGAACCTCACGCTGTCCGACGGCTTCACCACGGACGTGATGAACACGACGTCGACCACGCAGGGCGGCGCCGCCATCTTCGAAGACGGCGGTTCGCTGACGGTCATCGACAGCACCTTCACGAATAACCAGTGCGCGTCGAGCGGAGAGGACGTGTCGGGCGGCGCGATCAACGGCCAGGGGGTCGGCACGCTCATCGTCGAGGGGAGCACCTTCACCGGCAACAGCGGCTCCAACGGCGGCGCGATCGGCACGCAGGACGAGAACGTCACCATCGTGAACAGCACGTTCACCGGCAACAGCGCCACGGGCACGGGAGGCAATCCCGGGAACGGCGGCGACGGGGGCGCCATGTCGTACGACGGCGCGATGGTCTCGTGGACGATGTGCGGCGACACCTTCTCGCAGAACCGCGCGGTCGCCTCGGGAGGCGCCATCTTCCGCGTCGCGTATAACGACGAGGCGGTGACGATCGACCGATCCACGTTCGACGGCAACTCCGTGGACGCGACGACCGGCAACGCCGGAGGCCTCTATCTCGAGTACGCGACGATCACGATGACCGCGACGACGATATCGAACAACTCGGGCCACTTCGGCGGAGGAATCTGGATCGGTCACGACGCGATCGCGAAGCTGACCAACGATACGATCGCCAAGAACACCGCCACGATGGGCGGCGGCGTGTGGTTCGCAGGGGGAGTGACCGGGACGCTGCTCAACGTCACCGTCGCCGACAACGCGGGCAACGGAATGGCCGGCGGCGATACGGGCGTCACGCTGCAGAACACCCTGGTCGCGGGCAACACGAAGGGGAGCCTCGAGGGCGAAGTGAGCTGCGACCATGGCCACGCCGGGGCGGGCGCCAACATGGAATACCCCGGCGACTCGAGCTCACCGTGCACGCCGTCGGTCCTCGTCGCCGATCCCGAGCTCGGCCCCCTGCAGGCCGGCGGCGGCGTCACGCAGACGATGACCCCCGCGGCCGGCAGCCCCGCGATGGGCAAGGGGAGTGGGTGCCCGACCACCGACCAGACAGGGCAACCACGCAAGACCGCGTGCACGCTCGGTGCGGTCGAAGGATCGTGACGTGAAGGGATGGGCCATCGGATGCAAGCCGTGACGAACGGGATCTGCAGGTCGATACGGGTCGCATGGTCGTGCGGCGCCCTCGCGGCGTCGCTCTACGCGTGTGGCAGCGGAGAGGGCGCGGGCGCGGGCGCGGGCGCGGGCGAGCGGCAGCGCGGGCGCGGGCGCGGACGCAGCGCGCGGGCGCGGACACAGGTGCAGGCGCAGGCGCGGACGCAGGCGCCCCGGGTTCGTGCGACCCCGATCCGCTCCACACGGGCCTCACGGCGCAGCAGACGGGCGTGAGCGTCGACGCGTTCGATTGCCCGATCCTCGAGTGGACCGCGAAGTACAGCGAGCCCGATCCGATGATCTTCAAGGCGATCATCTATGTCGAATCGAGGTTCGACGACACGTCGGTCGCGTGCTCGAACGACCCCTGCGGAACGCCAATGGGGTGGACCCCCGCGGAGTCGGGTTGCTACGGCCTGATGCAGGTGGTGCCGGCGTGCCACGACCAGCCGGGCGACGCGGGGCTGCTGGCGAACGGGCAGCCGAACCTCACGACCGACATGTCCGCGGCGGGGTGGGCGACATCGATCTTCAACCCCAACGTCAACATCGAGACGGGGATCTCCGGCGTCGCCGGCAACCGCGCGCAGGTCGAGAAGCAGTTCCCTGGGTGCACCGTCGACCAGTACACGATGATGGCCGTGGGCAATTACAATAACTACGGAAGTACGAAGAGCTGCACCGTGTACAACACGGACTACGACGGCCCCGTCGTGACGGCCTACAAGCAGTACGCGGCGGCGGCGGGATACGCGGCGCACTCGTACTGAGGTGGCCGTGGCCGCTCGGCGGACGGAGCGAAGCGACAAATCCTGGCCTCACCCGCCACGGCTGCTACGACAGAGCGGCCATGCGAAGCGCCCCGCTCTCCCTGGTCCTTGTGCTGTTCACTACTGCCACGGGCTGCGTCCTCGAGCCTGCGATGCCGCTCGAGCCCGCGCAGGCCCCGTACGAGCCGATCGCGGAGCCCACCACGGCGAGGGACGTCGTCGTGTCGTACGAGGGCGCCGCGCCCGCGGAGGAGGCTCCCGACGTCGTCGTCGCGTCGGCGCCGGCCCCCCCGCGATTCTACCCGCCCGACCCGGCCCTCTTCCGCATCGGCGCAGGGTACGGGGTGCTCGGACAGATCGACTTCGCGCCGTGCCGTGACCAGGGACTCGAGAAGGGATACTTGCATATGCGGGTGACCTTCCGCCACAGCGGCCACGTCGTCCGCGCCAGCGTGGAGCGGCCGGCCCCGCCCCCGGACGAGGCGCTCGCGTGCATCGCGCAGCAGCTCCAGGTGGCCAGTGTCCCGGTCTTCGACGGGGACGACGTGACACTCTCGAGGAGCTACTTCGTCAACTGACTGCCCGAGAACTCCTCGATTCCGAGAAGTGCTACCCTTGCTGGATTGCAGAAGCCTCGCGAGGGTGTCTTGAGCGAAAATCCACTGGTACGACGAGACTTACTCAAGCTCGGGGCGGGGGTGTGCCTCGCCGGGTCGGCGGCCGGATGCGGGCCCAACGCGCGACGCGACCCCGCAAGCGTGGCCGACGTGGCCGCGAAGCTCGATCCGGGGGCGGCCGACGCCCTGCTGGCGAGAATCGACAACAGAATGGCCTGGATCAACGAAACCTCGCTTCCCGATGACGTCTTGCCGCTCTCCAGGCTCTCGCGCGGCGCCGACTTCGATCGGGAGCTCGCGGTCAACGATGCGCTCATCCGCAAGTCGGTGCGGACGCTCTACCTGACCGGGCGTTTCCTCGACCTGCCCGACGCGATGAAGGTACACCCGGGCATGCAGAGTCGCCTTCGGGACATGCAGCCCGAGATGGACGACGCGGTGCTCGGCATGACCGAGCGCCTCGAACGCCTGACCCCCGACGATCACCGGCGCATCCAGGCCCACCTGAAGGGTGATCGGCTCTTCGGCGATCGGCTCGCCAAGGTCCTCGAGCGCACCGCCGCGGACGACGGTCTCTCTTTCCAGACGACCTTCGGCGTGCGGGCCGCGACGCTTCAGGCGAGCGAACGCATGTCGGCGCAGTCGCCGGCGCTCGTCACCGATCCGCTGGTCCAGAAGGTGCGGCGCATCGAGGCCCACCCGCGCGCGGACGCCGAAGGCGCGCGGATCCTCGCCGCCCGCATGGGCGAGCAGGCGTTCTGGGCCCACCAGGAGCGGATCGCGCTGCTGCGCGACGCCTGGGCGATGCGGCTCGGGTTGGAAGCGGCGACTGCCTCGACGACGGGCGCTGGGGCTCCGATGCGATCGGAGGCGGCCCGGCCCGACCCCGATGCGAGCGACGGGGGGGCGGCCGCTCCTTCGCAGCACGGCTCCACGCCCGGAAGCCGCACGATGGGCACCGGCGGGATCGTGATGGGCTTTGGTCTGGGCTCCGTGGTGGTCGGACTGATCTTCGCGGGCCTCGCGTCGGCCACATCCGCCTCGGGGCTCATCATCCCGGCGCTCATCTTCGGCGCGACGATCGGGCCAATCCTTCTCGTCGTCGGTCTCGTCATCGTCATCGTCGGACTCTCGATGCGGGCCATGGAATGACCGAAGCGGCGGGCGGCGCCGTGGTCATCACGGGGCTCGGCGTAGTCTCCTCGCTCGGGACCGGTGCAGCGGCGCACCGCGCCGCGCTCTGGGCTGGCCGCGACGGTCTCCGCACGATCGAGCGCTTCGATACGAGCCGGATGAACACCCGCCTCGCAGGAACGTGGCCCGGATGGGACGGACGCGTGCAGCCCGAAGCGGGGAGCGATCGCGATCTCGCCGCCACGGCGGCCGACTTCCCGCTGCACGAGCTGGCGCTCATCGCCGCGCGCGAAGCGTGGCGCGACGCGAGGCTCGATGGGGCGAGTCCGGGGCGCACCGCGCTCGTCTTCGGCACGTGCTTCGGCCACGGCTTCCGCGAATTTCACGAGGTCACCGATCGCATCGCGGCCGGCCTCGAGCTCACCGGACCGCGGATCACGATCTCGACCGCGTGCGCCTCTTCCACCAACGCCATCGGGATGGCGCGCGATCTCCTGCTCAATGGGCACGCGGACGTCGTGGTCGCCGGTGGGGCCGACACGCTTCTGCGCGAGGCCTTCGCGGGTTTCTCCGCGCTCGGAGTCCTCAGCCCCGCGAAGTGCGCACCGTTCAGCGAGCCCGAGGGAACGACGCTGGGCGAGGGGGCCGGGATGGTCGTGGTCGAGCGCGAGGCGGATGCAGCGCGCCGTGGCGCGCGCCCCTGGGCCAGCGTCCATGGCTACGGATTGTCCGCGGATGGCTTTCACGAGACGACGCCGGACCCCACGGGCTCGGGCCTCGCGCGAGCGATTCGCTGCGCGCTTCAAGATGCGGGCTGGACGCGGGAGAGCGTCGACTTCGTGAGCGCCCACGCCACGGGGACGACCAACAACAATCGGATCGAGTGGTCGGTCGTCGAGCGCGAGCTCGGAGCGCAGGGCGCGCCGCCGCCCTTGAGCGCCTCGAAGAGCCAGATCGGGCACACGCAAGGGGCCGCGGGAGCGCTCGAGCTCATCCTGGCGCTCCTATGCCATCGGGACGGAGCGATCCCCGCGACCCTGCACTTTCGTGGACCCCGCGCCGGGTGTCCGGGCGATCCGGTGGCCGCATCACGGCCGCGGACGCACCCCGTTGCGCGCGCTCTCAAGTTCTCGGCGGCGTTCGGCGGCGCGAATGCCGTGCTGGCGTACGGCGCACCTCGGATCGATCGGGCCCTGCCGCGCGCGCCTGCGTCGCGCGTCGTCGTTCGCGGCGTAGGCGTGGTCGGTCCCACCGGGTCGTTCCGGGGGCCGGGCGTCGACGACCTGACGCGCCTGCGGGCCGTCGGCCCGTGCCGCGAAGTGGACCTGGGTGGCATCGGCTTCGATCCGAGGCGAATGGATCGTTCGGCGCGATGGCTCACTGCGGCCACGGCTCTCGCCATCGGCGACGACGGTCGACCCCTTCGTGGGGAGGCCATGGCGCGCACCGGGTTGTTCGTCGGCTCGACGCGGATGCCCGACGAGAGCTCAAGGCGGTGCCAGGAGGCGATCCGCCGCAACGGAGTGGCGGGGACCTCTGCGTCCGCGTTTGCCCGCATGTCGGTGAACGCCCCGGCAGGCGCCTGCTCGCGCGCCCTCGGACTGCTCGGGCCGACGACGACGGTGTCCGTCGGCGAGGGCAGCGGTCTGCTCGCCGTGGTGCTGGCGGCGGAGTGGCTCGCGCTGCGAAGCGACGTCGACTGCATCGTCGCGGGCGGCGTGGACGAGCGCCGACCGTCGTCGGTGGACGAGGCTGAAGGCGCCGCATGCCTCGGTCTCGCCCGGGGACCCGCTCGCGGCCCGCATGTCGTCGTGGCGGGGTGGGCGATCGCCGGTCCGGACCGATCCGAAGAGGTCGTACGGCACGCCCTCGGCCACCGCGGATGGGTCGACGGCGTGATCGTGGACGGCGAGGTCCGGGATGTCGCGGGGCTTACCGAGCGGATCGCCCCGGGCGCGCGGCTCGGCCTGGTCGACGGCTCGCGCTTCTGGTCGACGGCGGAGGCGTCGCGATCGTGCGTCATGGCGGCCCTCGCGGTGGCTCACCTCGACGCAGGGAATGCCGCGTCGGTCCTGGTGGTCACGGCGCGCGGCGGCTCGAGCGTCGCGCTCTTGCTCGAGCGAGGCGAGCCATGACGTCGGCGTCCGAGGTCGACGTCGAGGTCTATCTCGGCCGGCGCGAGCGTACTCTCGCGGACGTGCGCACGCTCGTGGCGCGGACCCTGGATCTCAAAGGCTCGCCCGCCGACATCGATCCCGACGCCGCGCTCTTCGGCACCGGCCTCGGGATGGATTCGCTCGACGCGGTCGAGATTCTCATCGGCCTCGAGGTCGATCTCGGGATCAAGCTGCAGGGCGACGATCCGGTGCGCCTCGGGCTGCGCAGCGTCAACGCGCTGGTCGACGTGGTCATGCTCGCCCGGGGAGAGCTTCCGTGAGCCTCGACGCGGAGGTCGGGGCCCTGCGATCTTCGGCCGGGTGGTGGCGCGGAGAGCACGTGACGGCCGTCCTCGTCGATGGTCCGGGCGCCTTCGATCTCCTGGAGTACGCGAGCACGCAACCGCTCTACCTGCGCGAAGGCCGCGTGCGCCACACGCTCCTGCTGCGTGACGACGCGAGCCTCTTCGCGGACGTGTTCATCGGCGCCGCGGACGACGGCTTCTACGTGCTCGCCGAGGGGCCGACCGAGTCGGAGCTCGTGGCGTGGCTGGAGAGCGTCCGAGGGCGGCGGCCGGGGGGAAAGGCCGTGCAGATCCATGGCCTGTCGGAGGCGTTCGTCGTCTTCGGAGTCGACGGACCGTACGCGTGGGAGGTGGCGTCGGGGCTGCTCGGGCGCGTGGTGCTCGGGATGCCCTATCTGTCGCTCTTGCGTCGCGGCGAGGCGCTCTGCCTGCGCGCGGGCAAGACGGGGGAGTACGGGTATCTCGTCCTCGCGCCGCGGACGGCGGCCGGCTCGATCGAGGCGAGGCTCCTCGACGTGGGGCGGACGCTCGGCCTCGTGGCCGTGCGGCGGGAGGCGCTCGACGTCTGCGCGCTCGAGAACTGGCACTTCTCGATGCGCTTCCAGCGGGAGACCCCGCTGGCCCGACCGCTCACGCCGATCGAGCTTCAGCTGCAGTGGCGCGTCGCGTACGCGAGCGACTTCGTGGGCGCGGAGGCGCTGCGGGCCCGCCGCGCGGACGCGCGATTCCGGGCCACCTGCTTCACCGCGAGCGGGCCAGTCGATGCGGGGCAGACAATCCAGCGCGGAGACGAGGACGCCGGGGAGGTCCTCGCGTCGTGCTTTTCGCCCACGCTCGGAACCGTCATCGGCTCCGCCCTCCTCGCGAGGCGCCTCGCGCACCCTCATCTCACGCTCTCGGTCCAATCGGGCGCGGGGCGGACGAGCCTCCGGACCTGCACGACGCCGCTCGTCGACAACCTGAGCATGCGCGTCGATCCCCACAAGCACTCGTACGCCACGAGGGAGGCCCTCGGCACTTCGGGGTCCCGGTGACCGCAGGGACGCGGGCGCACGGGGGCGCGCTCGTCCTTGCGGCGGTCTCGGCGTGCGCGGGGCCCCAGCTCGCGTGGTACGGGCACACCCCCAATCGCGCGCGGCGCGTGGAGGTCCGCCAGCAAGGGGACTCCCAGTGGCTGGCGATCGATGGACGCACGAGCCGCCGCTACCGCGCCATCGCAGCCGCCGACATCGCCTTCGACCGGGACGGCCGCAGGTTCGCCTTCGCCGCAGAGGTCGCCCAGCGTCCTGAACGCTGGAGCGTCGTCGTCGACTTCGTCGAGGGAAGGCCATGGGAGGCCGTCGCCGGGCTGCGCTTTGGACCCACCGGGAGGCGATTCGTGTACGCCGCTCTCGACGGCGGGTGGTGGCGGATGGTGGTCGACGGCGTCCCCGAGCGGTCGTACGCCAGCGTGGACGTCGACTCCCTCGCGTTCAGCCCCGACGGGACGCGGGTGGCGTACGTCGCCGACGACGGCCATTGTGCCCGCGTCGTCGTCGACGCGACGCCCGGTGAGTGCGCCGTGCGCATCGTCGGGTTCGCGCCGGGCAACGCCCCGGCGGACGACGTGACGGTCCTGGCCGAGGCCATCGATGGAAGCGCGGCCCACGTGCTGGTGGGTGCGCGTCGCGTGCTCGACCTCCCGCGCGTCCGGGCGATCGCGGTCGATCCGGGCGTCCGGCACTGGGCCGCGACCGCGGGCTCTCCCGACGGGTGGCATCTCGTGGTCGACGGCCGCGCGGAGGAGTCGTTCGACGAGATCGACCACGTGGTCTGGGCACCTGGCGGAGATGCGGTGGCCTATGTGGCACGCCGCGACCACGGCTGGCACGCGGTCACGGGCGGACGGGTGAGCCCCGCGTATGCGGAAGTCGAGCCCCCCGTGTTCGCCGCGACGGCTCCGCGCGTCGGCTATGTGGCAAGGGATCCGGGGCGCAGCGTGGTCGCGATCGACGATCGAGTCGTGTGGGAGTCGGCTGCGCCCGCGACGGCCCTGACCTTCAGCGACGACGGCGCCCGAACGGGGTGGTTCTATCGCGACGCCGGACGGGCCGTGATCGTCGTCGATGGAGAGCGCTACGCGTTCGACGTCGCGGTGGACCGCACGCTGCGATTCAGCCGCGACGCAAGGCACTGGGCGGCGCTGGCCGGTTCGCTCGCCGAGCGGCGGCTCTTCCTCGTCGTCGACGGCCGGCGTCGCATGTCGTTCGACGCCGAGGAGTTCTTCGGGAGCCCCGGCGGCGACCCCGCCGCGCGCCTCGGAGCCTGGGTGTCGGCGGAGCTCGCGCTCTATCTATCGCACTCCGGAGACCAGGGATCGTGACCCGCAGGCTCGAGCTTCGCGTCGATGCGTCCCGGTGCACGCGCTGCGGCGCATGCAGCGCGCTCTGCCCGACGGTGTTCGACGTCCGGGCCGGGCCCTGCCGCATCGCCCGACAGCCCGTGGGGGCCGAGCGGCTCTATGCCGAAGCCGCCCGCCGGATCTGTCCCACCGACTCGATCCACGCGAGCTCCGCGACCGCGGTCCGCGATCCCGAAGACGACGGAGCCGGGCTGGGGCACTGGCAGGAGACCGTCCCGCCCGACGAGGAGCCGACGCCATCCTTGGAAGCAAGCGCGCCCCTCTTCGACGAGCTCGCGGCCGGGGCAGAGGCCGTACGGTGGTCGCTCGCCGACCTCCCCTGGAACGAGTTCGACGGCGAGGCTGCCCCCGCCGAGCTCCGCGCGGTCGTACGCGAAATGGCCTTCTCGGAGAACGCGACGTACTCGGCGACCCAGCGCTTCCTCGAGGCGTTCTGCGACGACGTCGACTTCTCGCGGTGGGTCTCGATCTGGTTCTACGAAGAGACGCGGCATCCGTACGTCCTCATGGAGTGGCTGCGCCGCGCCGGTGAGCCGACCTCGGCCGACTTCGTTCTGAAGGGGCGAGTCTCGACGCCGTTCATGCGGTCGACGCTGGGCACGCTCGTGACCAACGTCGTTTCGGAGATCACCGCGGCCCAGGCGTACCGGCTGCTCGCGCGCGGTTCGCCCGAGCCGGCGCTCCGCGGGCTGGCTTCGCGCATCGCAGGCGACGAAGCCCGGCATGCCGCCAGCTTCTTCCGCTTCGCTCGCAGTCACCTCGCCCGCACGCCCGGCGACGCCGCGCTCCGCGAGCGAGTCCGCGGCCTCGAAGTGCTCCACGCGTGGCTCGATGCCTCGCGCCACGTGACCCACCCGGTCCAGCAGATGGTCGAACGCCTCGACGCCTTGCGCTTGACGACCTCGTTCGGCCTCGACTTCGCGTCGATCCGCCTCCGGGTCGTGCGCGTGGTCGGCCTCCTGCTCGAGGTGCCCCTCCGCACCGCCGAGGACGTCGAACCGGCCCTCCGCGACCTTCTGAGACCCCGGGGATCATCCGATTAGAGGGAGAGCAGGAGCAGTGTCTCCCGACGGACGTCCCGATGTCTCATCGGAGCGGACCGATGTCGCCTCGAAGACGGCGCGTGTCGCTTTGTGATCCCTCGCCCTGTCGCTCCGAGGGCGACCGAGGGAGATCCATGGGACATCGCGTGTCTCACGAGGCGACTGGCGACGTCGCTCGAGGCGACACGGGGTGTCGCTTCTCGTGCCGCAACGAGTGCGACATCGAGCGACGGGACGTGTCGCCTCCCTGTCGCCCCATGGGACATCCGGAGCCCGGTTTGTCGCCCCATCGCGCGGCAACCTGCGACTCTCGGCCGGAGATCGCGGGCAATTCGACGGAATTCGAGGAGACATCGCCGCGCTGTGGATGCGACACACCGTGTCTCGTGGCCGTCGCGTGCAGGCGACAGCATGGGACCCATGAAGAGACATCCTGTGTCTCTTCGCGCGCACGAATGCGACAAAGGACGTCGCTCCGATGCGACATCCATCGCTTCTCAGGCGACATCGCTCCTCTCCTCATGCGACATTATGGGTCATGCACCGCATCCCGGAGACCCAGGTCGTGGTCAAGCTGCTCGGCCGCTTTCGCGTGACCCTCGGCACGACCCAGAACGAGCTCGCGAAGCTGCTCGGCGTGACCCGACGCACGGTAGGCCGATGGGAGGCCGGCGCGAGCGCCCCGTCCATCGACCAGCTGCGCCACCTCGCGCGCGTCGTCCACTCGAAGGACCCTGCGCTCGCGGAGGCGCTCGCGACCGAAGGCGACGCGACCCTCGAGACGCTCGGCCTGCGATCGCCGGCGCCCACGGCGCCGCGCGCGCCATTGGCCACGCCCGCGCCGTCGGCCGCCCGCGCCCCCGCGCCTCCTCCCGCCGCGCCCTCGGCGCCGATCGGCCCGCCGCCGCGACCGTTCCCGCCCATCGCTCTCCTGATCGACTCGATCGTCCACGTGGCGGCGAGAGCGTTGGAAGGCGAGGATCCGGCTCGCGATCCCGTCGCCGCGGTCACTGCGGTCCTGCGCATCGCGTTCACGCGCGCGTCCGCGCTCGGCCTCACCGTGGTCGAGGTGGACAGCGCCCTCTCTCCTCGTTCGGAGCCCGCGGTCGCCGAGACGCCGGCGGCTCCGAAGAGGCAGCGGGTGCGAGGACCAGGACTTTCTGCCTAGCAGGCGCTGAAAAAGAGAATTTGACCGCCAGGACGCCGAAGACGCCAGGGTTGGAGCCCTGAAAATCTCGAGAATTTCTCACCTGGCGGTCCTGGCGTCCCGGCGGTTTTCTCTCCTTCAACGCCTTTTTCAGCAGCCTGCTACGGAGGGCGAGCGCCCACGCAACTTTCTCCGTGGCCCCGCCGAAGGGTGGGCATGCCCACCTTCGGCACGCACTATCCGATCGTCCTTCAGGCGGTCATGAACCACGCGCAGCGCCTCCGGACCTTCGTCGAGGACCGTGAGGGTCGCGCTCGTCCTGGGGACCCTGGAGCGCCGTGGCTCACGGGCCGAGCGGGCGAGATCCAGTGCGTCGTGGCTCTCGTCGCGCTCGACTGGCACCAGCAGCGGCTGTCCGGCGAAGCCGCCGCGGCCAAGCTGGCGCGCTACGTCAGGGAGATCCACGACGGATTGGCCATGCACCTGGACATCGGGATGCCGCCTTGCTGTCGCGTGGCCCTCCGACGGACTGCAGTCGCTCCGCGGGCAGCCGGGCCCTTCTGAGCCGGGCGCGCTCGGGCGCGCTCGAAGATCGCTCGCAACACTCGCGCGCGCCGGCCGATAGGAGAAACCAGGTGCCACGGAGTGTTGTGTCGCGCCGGCACTCGTGCCATGGCGCCGAACGGTTTCATCAGAGACCAAAAAAAGAGGGGAACGATGTCCAGGTACGAAGCGTTTTTGCCTTGCGGATCGATCATGGCCGGGTGCGCGTTATTGGGTATGCACGCGCTCGCTTGCAGCGGCAGTAGTGGTTTTTCGGACAAGGGTTCGGCGATGGACGGAAGCATGTCCGGCGCGTCCCAGAGCTCCGACGACTCCGATGCCGGCGTCGTCGTGATCGCCAATCCGAACGGCGACGACGCGAGCGAAGGCGCAAGCGAGGAGGCCGCGAGCCCCGATGCCGGAACCGACGCAGCGGCGGACGCGCAGGCAGCGGTCGACGCGACGTCGATCACGCCGTCCTGTTCCCCATCCGAGCTCGAGTGCGGTGGCCTCTGCGTTCCCATCGACACGACCAACTGCGGCGCGTGCGGCATGAAGTGCGCGGCGCCCGACGGGGGAACCGCGACCTGCACCGAAGCCAGTCGCGTCTATTCGTGCGGCATTGCGTGCGGCATGAACCTCACGCACTGCGGGGGCTCGTGCGTTGACTTGCAGAGCGATTCGAACAACTGCGGCCGGTGCGGGCACGGGTGCGCCCGCGGCGCGTGCGCCGCGGGCGAGTGCCAGTCATGGGTCGTGGCAAACACGTCGGCGCAGAACACAGGTCTGCCGGTCGTGCGCGGCGGCGTATACGGAGTCGCCGACATGGCCGCGGACGGAAGCAGCGTCGTCTGGATCGACGCCACCGAGGGGGTCCTGCAGGTGTCCGCTGCCGGTGCGTCCGCCCCCATCGTCAACCTCGCGCCGTTCCAGCGTTCGACCACCTCTTCGCCCTCGAGCCTCGCGATGGCAAACGGGGTCGTCGTTTGGACCGTGTTGGACGTCAATAACGGAGTCTCCGTCTGGACGGCGACGGAGGGAGTCGCCAACTCCGGCGCCGCCGTCGCCTCGCTGGGGTCGAGTTCGGCAGGGGACCTCCCGTCCGGTCTGGCGCTCGACGCGACCGGGGCGAATGCCTACTTCCTGGACTCCCAGAACGGTTCGAATCCTTCGCCCCACTCCCCGGGACTCTACAAGTGCGATCTGGGAAATAAATCGTGCTCTCTCTTGTACGACGTGACTCTCCCGCAGTCGTTCTTGCTGTCGAACGACGTCGCTTTTGGCGGCGCGCGCCTCTTCTGGACGGACTCCGCGGCCGGCAGCGTCCTTCGTGCCGACTATTCCACGAACCAGATGGGCGTGGCGGTGTCGGGTCAAAGCGCGCCTTGTCTCCTCGCCCTCGATGCGACCTACGTCTACTGGGTCGACGTCTCCCCGGCGGATGCGGGCGCGGCGTCCTTCTCCATTGCCCGCACGCCCCAGTCGAGCCCCGGGACGGTCACGTCCGTTGTCGCAAGCACGAGCGGCACGCTGAGCGGCATGGGGACCGACGGAACGAACCTCTACTTCATTGGCGGCGACAATCAGGTGGAGCTCCTCTACGCCCCCGTTGACGGGAGCGCCGCTCCGCGGTCGCTCAAGGATGGTCAACAGCCGTACGCCATCGCCGTCGCGGGAGGGGCCATCTACTGGCTGAACGGCGACAACACAATCAACGGCATCGCGGCGCCGTAACGTCGTAGGCCGCGGGCCTCGCCGCCGGGCTCGGCTATGCTCCCGCCTCGGATGTCACGCCCTCTCGCACGCTCCACCGTTTGCGCCATCGACGGGTACGTTCCCGGCGAGCAGCCCTTGCCGGGCGCCCGCGTGGTCAAGCTCAACACGAACGAGAACCCCTATCCGCCGAGCCCCCGCGTACTCGAGGCCATCCGCGCCGTCCCGGCCCACGCGCTGCAACGCTACCCGCATCCGATGGCTCGCGAGTTTCGTGAGGCGGCGTCTCGCGTGCTCGGCGTGCCGGCGGACGCGATCCTGGCGGGCAACGGCAGCGACGACATCCTCACGATCGCGACCCGCACGTTCCTCGCCCCGGGCGACGCGCTGGCGTACCCGGCGCCCACGTACTCGCTCTACCCGGTCCTCGCGCACCTGCAGGACGCGCGCGTTGTCGCCGTGCCATGGGCCGAGGGATGGTCGCTCCCCATCAAGGCCCTGGCGGCGACCGGTGCGCGCGCCATCTACCTCGCGAACCCGAACGCGCCGAGCGGGACGCGCGTTTCGGTCGCGGCGGTCGAGGCGCTCGCGCGGGCCTTCGACGGCGTGGTCCTCGTCGACGAGGCGTACGTCGATTTCGCCGACGAGCATTGCCTCGAGCTGGCGCTGCGTCTGCCGAACGTGGTGGTCTCGCGCACGCTGAGCAAGGCGTATGCGCTCGCGGGGGTGCGCTTCGGGTTCGCGGTGACGCGTCCCGAGCTCGTGCGCGAGATGGCGAAGGTCAAGGACAGCTACAACTGCGACGCCGTGTCGATCGCCGCGGCGGCGGCGGCGATCACCGACCAGGACTACGCGCGCGCAACCTGGGTCAAGATCCGCGCGGAACGCGACCGCCTCACGCGCGCCCTCGAGGGGCTCGGGTGGTGCGTGCTTCCGAGCGAGGCAAACTTCGTCCTCGCCGCGGTGGCCAGCGGCGCCGGCGCGCGCGGGCGCGCCGCGCAGATCCACGCGGGGCTCAAGGCCCGCGGCGTGCTCGTGCGCTACTTCGATTCCCCCGGTCTCGACGACAAGCTGCGAATCACGGTCGGGACGTCCGACGACACGGACGCGCTCATTGCCGCGCTCTCGGCGTTGTAGCGCTCGCACGAGATCGAGAAACAGGGAGGGGAGGAGACGAGGAGTTTTTTTCTCGTGCCGGGCGCAACAGGCGCCTTCGCTGGTCGATGGGTCGGGCGGAGGTTCCGTCATGCCGCATCGCCCCGCGCGCTCGTCCGCGCGCTCCGCCGTCGTCGTCTTTCTCGCAGGCGTCTCCTGCGCGAGGGGTATGGAAAACCCCGGCAGCATTCCCCTCGCGGCCGCAGCGGCGACCGCGCCTTCCCCCGGGAACGACCTCGAGGCGTCGGCCCCGTACGCATCGAGCGGCGCGTCGACCGACGGCGGTGCGATCGTCGCGGTCGCGGCCGATGACGCGAGCGACGACGGGGAGTTCGATGCCGGCGAGTTCGAGGACGGGGACGCGGCAGACGACGCCACGGGCCTCGCGGCAGACGACGCGGGAGACGAGCCCCCCGGCGTCGATCCATCGATCGGAACGCCCGCGCCCGGCGATCTCGCGATCACCGAGATCATGCTCTCGCCCTCCGGGCCGGAGCCCCAGTCCGAGTGGTTCGAGATCTACAACCTGGCGTCGTCGGCCCGTTTGTTAAACGGCCTCACGATCGAAGACGGCGACGGCGACACGGACGTCATCGCGTCGTCGGCAGCGGTCGTCGTGCCCGCCGCGACCTACGCGCTGCTCGTCCGCGACGAAACGGCGGCCCAGCAGGCCTTCGTCCCCGCCTCGTCGATCGTCTACGCCTACGGGGCGGGCCTCGCGTCCAGCGATGGAATCGAGCTCGACGACGGGACCGACGGAGACCTGTCGCTCTGGAGCGGGAGCACCCTCCTGGCGGACGTGCCGTACGGAATGTGGGACGCGTCCTGGGTCGGGCAGAGCATCGAGCTCGAGACGCCGCAGTCCGACGCGACCGATCCGGGAAAATGGTGCGTCGCCCAGTCTCCCTGGGTGTCCGGCTCCGACGACGGCACTCCCGGCGCAGCTAGCGACTGCGGGCCGTAGTACGATCGGCTTCGCCATGCCGGCGACCACGGTCCTCCGTCGAGAGCACGTCACGGTCGTCGACTACCAGTGCACCGTCGGTCCGACCGACGGTCCGCCGCCTACGGAGGTGCATCGCAGCTTCTCCCTCTCGTACGTGCGAAAGGGGACGTTCGGGGTTCGACTGGGGAGCGAATCCTTCGAGCTCGTGACCGGTTCGATCCTCATCGGGCATCCGCATTTCGAATACACGGCGACGCACGAGCACGCGTATGGCGACGAGTGCCTCTCCTTTCATTTCTCGCCCGAGGTCGTCGACGCGCTGGGCGGGCCCCCCCTCCTCTGGCAGATGGGTGCGATGCCGCCCCTGGCGGAGCTCGTGGTTCTCGCGGAGCTCGCCCAGGCGACGGTCGAGAGCGGAAGCGACCTCGGGCCCGACGAGGCGGGCATGATCCTGGCCGCTGCGTTCGTCGGCGTCGCCTCCGGGAGGAAGCCAACGTCGCCGCGTCCGAGCCCACGCGATTGCCGCCGCGCGGTGCGGGCGGCGCTCTGGCTGGACGCGCACTCGAGCGATGACGTCGACCTCGCGGGCGCCGCGCGCGAGGTCGGGCTCAGCCCGTTTCACTTCTTGCGCGTCTTTTCGACCGTCATCGGCGTGACACCGCACCAGTTCCTGGTTCGCGCGAGACTCCGCCGCGCGGCGCGCCTTCTGGCGAGGGGAGCCGGCCCGATCACCGACGTCGCGTTCGACGTGGGGTTTGGCGACCTCTCCAACTTCGTCCGCTCGTTCCACCGCGCCGCCGGCGTGTCGCCGCGCGCGTTCCGCCGTGCGGCGAAGGGAGATCGCAAGATTCTCCAAGAGCGTCTCGCCCTCCTCCCGTCACGATGACGCCGGAAGGAGCACGAACATGGCCACGATCCGCAGAGAGATCCTCATCCACGCGCGCCCGGAGACCGCCTGGTCTGCCGTCCGCGACATCGGCGCACTCCATACGCGACTGGTCCCGGGTTTTGTCACGGACGTCCGCCTCGAAGAGGGGGCGCGAATCGTCACCTTCGGCAACGGGACCGTGGCCCGCGAGGTCATCGTCAGCCTCGACGACCCGGCGCGCCGCCTCGTTTGGAGCATCGTCGGGACGCGAATGACGCATCACAACGGGGCCGCGCAGGTCTTCGCGGAAGGGGAGGCCCGCTGCCGATTCGTATGGACCGCGGACCTCCTGCCCGACGAGATCGCCCCCTCGATCGCCGCGATGATGGACCAGGCGATGCCCATCATCAAAGAAACCCTCGAGCTCGCCGAGCGCACCGCCGGGCGGTGATCAAACCGCCAGGGAGCCAGGAGACGCCAAAAAACGCCAGGGCCGAGGGGAGCATTCCGAGGCCCGATATGCGAGCCTCAGCTTAGGACTTGTTCGTATTCCCTTGGCGTCCGTGGCGTCCTCTGGCGTCCTGGCGGTTTTCCGAGTCCGAGCCCACTAGCTGCGCATCGCCTCGGTGAGCTCTTCGCCGACGCCGCGGAGCCTCGGGTCGAGCGCGTCGCGGGCGGCCTCGCCCACGAGATTGAGCGCGACGAGCATCGCGAGCAGCGCCGATCCGGGAAAGACGATGAGCCACCAGGCCTCTGGGTGTCCGCGCGCCTGGCCGAGCGCCTCGCCCCACGACGCGGTCGCGTCGGCGGGTCCCACGTGCAGGAAGTCGACGGCGGCTTCGATGAGGACGACCGAGGCGATGCCGAACGCCGCGGCGACGATGGCCGGTCCGATCGCGTTGGGGAGCACGTGGCGGCGCAGGACACGCGCGGGGGACGCGCCGAGCGCGCGCGCCGCGGTGACGTAGTCGGAGCCGAGGGCGAGCAGGACCTCGGCGCGCACCATGCGAGCGAGATCGGTCCACCGAGTCAACGCGATCGTCCAGAGGAGGGTCGCGGTCGTGGGGTGAGGGACCATCGCGCCGACGATGAGGACGAGGATCAGCGTCGGGATCGCCGTGAACGACTCGACGGTGCGCGTCACGATCGTGTCGATCGCGCCTCCCGCGAAGCCCGCCAGCGCGCCGAGCGCCACGCCGAGGAGCACGAGGACGGCCGACGCGCCCAGTCCCAGCCCGTACGCGGTGCGCGCGCCGTGCACGATGCGCGCGAAGACGTCGCGTCCTCGCGCATCGGTGCCGAAGAGATGGCGCTGCGCGAGCGGCGGCAGCAGCGCGCGGGCCGGGTCGGCGTGGGTCGGCCCGAACGCGACGAGCGGCTCGATCTTCCAGTCTCCGCTCTGCGCCTGGCGGCCCATCTGCGCGCAGTCGACGCCGTCGAGCGCGGCCGGATGGGTGACGTTCGGAAGGAAATAGAGCGCGCCGTGCCACCGGCACAGGACGGGCAGATCGCTGGCGAGCATGTCGGCGAACACGGCGACGAGCAGGAAGGCGGCCAGGACGAGTCCGCCGAGGCGCGCGAGGCGGCTCCGCGCGAGGTGCGCGAGCGCGATGCGCGTCATCGTCACGTACGGCGCGGCTCCGCGTCGGACCTCGACGAGCGACGCTCGCACGATCTCGTCGGTGGTCGCCGCGGTGACGTGGAGCTTGCGGCGAGAGAGGTCGATCGCGACGCTGCGATCCGCGGGATCGGACGGGCGCTTCTTGCTCACGAGATGCCGCCTTGCCGGCGCGCGAGCTCCTCGCGCACGCGCGGATCGAGCGCGCCGTACACGACGTCGCTCGAGGACGAGGCCGAACGTGATGGCGACCGCCGCGACGAGGATGACCGCCATGAGCCAGGCCGCGTCGTGCGCCTCGATCGCCCGCAGCGTCTCGAAGCCCATCCCCGGCAGGCCAAAGACCTCCTCGACCACGAAGGCGCCGCCCAGGAGCGCCGGCAGGTGGAGCCCGGCGAGCGTCACGGTGGGCATGAGCGCGTTGCGCAGCGCGTGGACCACGAGCACCCGCGACCCGGAGAGTCCCTTGGCGTGCGCGGTGCGCACGAAGTCCTGGCGCACGACGTCGAGCATCGCCGCGCGCTGCCACCGAGAACAGCGTCGCGAGCGACCCCGCCGAGAGCGCCGCGACCGCGAACCACACGCGTTCTCCGAGGGCCCCGTGCGCGGCCGCGGTCCGCCGCAGCAGCTCGGCGACGGCGAAGGTCGGCGTGGCGTAGAGCAGGAACATCACCGCCGAGCTCGCGACGTCGAAGGCCTTCCCCCGGCGCCACGCCCCCACCGCTCCGATGGGGACGGCGAGCGCCCAGCTGAGCGCCATGGCCAGCGCGCACACCAGGAGCGTCACCGGCGCCCGCGACCGCAGCTTGTCGACGATGGGCTCGCCGTCGATCGCGCTGACGCCGAGCTCGCCGCTGGCCGCTCGCCTCAGCCACTTGCCGTAGCGCGTCTCGGTGATCACCGCGATCGCGCGGTCGGCTCCGTCGAGGGCGACGAAGTCGGTGGCGTGAACGAACCACCATTCTCGCCAGTCGGCGACGTCGCGCCGCACTTCGTCCGCGGGGGCGTCCTCGGCGACGACAGGCCCCCGCTCGCTGGCGTGGTGCGCGAGGCGCGTGAGCCGTTCGAGCGTCGCGCGGTCCACGCGGGTCGCCGATCGCGCCCAGGATCTCCGGCAGAGCGAAGGTGTCGAGCGCTGCGAGGTCGCGTTCGCGCATGTCGCTGCCGTGCTCGACGAGGCGCTCCACGGCGCGATCGACGGCGGTGCGCGTGAAGTCGAGGGCGCGGTCGTCCCAGAAGCGCGCCCAGAACGGCGTGGCGCTCTCGGGCTGGTCGAGTCCGACGCGATCGGCGAGGCCCATGCGGGCCGCGACCGGCGCGAGGGCCACCGCCGCGCGACCGCGCGCGTCCGGAGAGAGCGTGTCGAAGAGCGGAAGCACGTACGGCAGCGCGGCCCCGCCGAGTCGTTGCAGCGCGCTCGCTCCCTCGTCTTGTTGGTGCGGGTCGTCGGAGGCCAACTGCGCCAGCGCGCCCTCGGCCCGCGAACGAACGTCTCGCGGGTCGTAGTTCACGAAGCGCGGTAGATCGAAGAACTGCGATCGGTGCGCCTCTTCGATGCGCTCGGACGCGGCGTCGACGGGCCCTCTGCTCTCGCGCCCGATCGGATCGGGCGCGAGCGTCGTCACCACCAAGAAGAGAACCAGGCTCGTGGCAAGGAGCGTCGGGATCGCCCAGAGGACGCGGCGCAGGGCGTAGCGGAGCATGGGGAGGGCGAGGCGACGAGGCTGGCAGGGGGAGTGTAGCCGGGACTGCCCGCTCGAACGCGAGCTCGACCGACGCGCTTCTCGACCCCCCCTTGTCGCGCCGCCCCAGCTAGCATGACGCCCGGCATGGACCCCGCCGACCTACGCGCGCGCGCCGAGCGCTGGATCGCCGACGACCCCGATCCCGCGACGCGGGCCGAGCTGTTCGCGCTGCTCGCGCACCCCGACCCCGAGGCGACCGACCTCGGCCGACCGCTTCGCCGGCACCCTCGAGTTCGGCACGGCCGGACTGCGCGGCGTGCTCGGCGCGGGGCCCAACCGAATGAACCGCGCGGTCGTCGCCCGCGCCACGTGGGGGCTGGCGCGGGAGCTCCTCGCGAGCGTCCCGGGCGCCGTCAGAGCGCGGGGTCGTCGTCGGCGGCGACGCGCGCCGAATGAGCCGCGAGCTCTCCGAGGACGTGGCGGCGATCCTCGGCGCGGCGCGGGATCTGCGGGTCCTGCTGTTCCGCGAGCCCGTGCCGACGCCCCTCGTCGGCTTCGCGGTCAAGCGCCTCGGCGCGGCGGCGGGCGTGGTCATCACCGCGAGCCACAACCCGCCCGAATACAACGGCTACAAGGTGTACTGGGAGAACGCGGCGCAGATCGTCCCTCCAGTCGACGCGCGGATCGCCTCCGCCATCGATCGGGCGCCCTCGGCGCGCGTGGTCGTGCGGCCCCCGCTCGAGGCGTTGCGAGCGAAGGCGGCGGTCGCCGACCCGCCCGCCGATTCCGAGCAAGCGTACCTCGACGCGGTGCGCGCTCGCTCGCCGTTCATCCGGGCGCGGGCGACCGCGGGTCTGCGCATCGTCTACACGCCGCTGCACGGCGTGGGCGACGCGCTGGTCCGCCGAGCGCTCGCGGCGGCGCGATTCACGCAGCGTCGACGAGCGTCCCCGAGCAGCAGAAGCCCGACGGCGCCTTCCCGACGGTCGCGTTCCCGAACCCGGAGGAGACGGGCGCCATGGACCTGGCGCTTCGCGCTCGCGCAGGGCAAGCTCGGCGCGACCTCGTCCTCGCCAACGATCCGGACGCCGATCGCCTCGCCGTGGCGGTCCGCGACGGCGACGAGTACCGCCAGCTCACGGGCAACGAGGTCGGCGTGCTGCTGGGGCACTACCTCTTGACCGAGAAGCCCGCGAGCAAGCCGCGCGTCGTCCTCGCCTCGATCGTCTCGTCGCCCTTGCTCGGGCGCATCGCCGCGGATCTCGGCGTGCGTTACGAGGAGACGCTCACGGGCTTCAAGTGGATCGCCAACCGCGCGATCGCGCTCGAGCGCGAGGGCTGCGAGTTCGTCTTCGGCTACGAGGAGGCGCTCGGCTACTGCGTCGGGCGACGTCGTGCGCGACAAGGACGGCATCTCGGCGGCGCTGCTGGCCGCGGAGCTCGCGGCCGTTCTTCGCGAGCGCGGCGAGACGCTTCTGAGCGCGCTCGACGCCATCGCCCGGCGCTGGGGCGTCTTCACGAGCGCCCAGGTGAACTTGACGCGCAAGGGGGCGAGCGGCGTCGCGGAGATCCGCGCGATGATGACGGCCCTGCGGGCCTCCCCGCCGAAGCACCTCGCGGGCGACGAGGTCGTCGCCATCGCCGACTACGAGGCGCGGAGGCGCACCGAGGCTGCGCGCGGGCGACGACGCCGCTCCCGCTGCCTAGGAGCAACGTCCTCGCGCTCGAGCTCGCGTCGGGCAGCCGCGTCATCGCGCGGCCGAGCGGGACCGAGCCCAAGGCCAAGTTCTACTTCGACGTCCGCCAGCCCGTGGCGCCTGGCGAGCTCGCAGCCGCTCAATCGCAGGCTCTAGAGGCCATGGTTCGTCTCAAGGCGGCGTTCATGGACGAGCTGGCGCGGAGGGCCTGACGGCCGGGCGTCACCAGGCAAGAGCAAGGCAAGAGCCGGCAAGAGCCGGCAAGACCAGGCCGGGCGATGCAGGCGAGAGGAGCGCGCGAGCAAAGACGCGAGCAAGACAAAGCAACATAAACCGTGGCCGGCGGGTCGTCCACGGAGCGGGCCTTGACAAGACCGGGGTTTGCCATCATTTTGCGCACCCCGCCGAGCTTTAAGCGGCCGTTTCAGCGGATCAGCACCATGCCGAAGATGAAGACGAAAAAGGCCGCGGCCAAGCGCTTCCGGGTGACCGGAACGGGCCGCGTGCGTCGCCCGAAGGCGGGCGGCAACCACGGGATGCAGGAGAAGTCGCGCAAGCGTCTGCGTCGTTTGCGCCAGAACGACATGGTCGACAAGTCGATGCAGAAGCGCGCGAAGCGCATGCTGCCTTACGGCTGAGAAAACACATGCCCCGCGCCAAACGAGGATTCAAGGCTCGCCGCCGCCGCAACCGCATCCTGAAGCTCGCCAAGGGCTATCACAGCGCCCGCTCGCGCCTCTTTGCTTACGCCAAAGAGGTCGTGATGAAGGCGTGGGTCTACTCCTACGCCCATCGCAAGCTCCGGAAGCGCGACTTCCGCCGTCTCTGGATTGCGCGCATCAACGCCGGCGCGCGCCAGAACGGGACGACCTACTCGCGGCTCATGCACTCGCTCAAGAAGTCGAACGTGGGCCTCGACCGCAAGATCCTCGCGGACCTGGCCATCGCGGACGCCAAGACCTTCTCCGAGATCGTCAAGAGCGCGGCCGCCAGCTGACGCCGGCAGCGGCGGCACGCGCCGGACCGCCCTCGAGCGAGGGGTCGACCTAGCGCTTGCCGCGCGCGGTCATCGAGGCGACCTTCGTGAGAACCTCGGCGATCTTGAAGGGCTTCGTCACGTAGTGACGAGCCCCGGCATTGATGCCGGCAATGACGTCCATCGCGCCGCCCTTGGCCGTCAGGAACAGAATCGGCACGCGCTGCAGCACGCGGTCCTTTCGAAGGATCTTCGCGAGCTCGACGCCGTCGAGTCGCGGCATCATCACGTCGCACACGATGCCGTCGGGTGCGGGGATGGCGTCGAGGATGTCCTTGGCTTGCTGGCCGTCGTGCGCTTCGTAGACGGTGTACGTGCGACCGAGGGCTCGCACGAGCATCGCCCGGATCTCCGGGTCGTCGTCGACGATGAGCAGGACGGGCGCCTGATCGCCCGGCGAAGCCACCGGCGTGGGGACCACGGCCAGTTCGACCTCGTCGTCGGCGTCCGGCTCGGTCTCATCCGGCATGGGCGAATCTCCTCCTGAAGGTAGAGCGGGGCAGAGCGAAGTCAAACGCCTTGCAAGCCCCGACCGACCGCGAGCCGCTGTGCTACGGATTGCGCGCAGATGAATTCAGCGGATTCCCTCATGGCTCGGTCGCTCGAGACCTTGCGTGCGACGTTCCGCGGTCGCTTCGAAGCGGCATCGACCGAGCAGGCGCTCCGCAACGAGAACGCCAAGATCCTCGGCAAGAAGGGCGAGCTCACCGCGATCCTGAAGCAGATGGCCGCGGTGCCGGCGACCGACCGCAAGGCCCTCGGAGAGCAGGCGAACGCGCTCAGAAAGGAGGTCGAAGCCGCGTTCGACGAGCGCCTCCACGCCATCGAGCGCGGCCGTGCGCGAGGCGGAGCTCAGCGCGCCCCCGTTCGACCTCACGCTTCCGGCGCGCCTCCAGGGGCCGCTGGGCCATGCGCACCCCATCTCGATCGTGCGCGACGAGATCGTCGACGTGCTCGTCAGCCTCGGCTTCGCAGTGCACGACGGCCCCGAGGTCGAGATCGAGGAGAACAATTTCGGCAAGCTCGGCTATCCCGCCGGACCATCCGGCCACCGACATGCAGGACACGTTCTGGGTCGACGTGCGCCGCGCCGACGCCGTCAAGGGCGCGGCGGTTTCCGGCGCGGCGCCCATGCTGCTGCGTACGCACACGAGCAACATCCAGGTCCGGGCGATGGCGGGCCGCGCCGCCGCCCATGGCGTTCATCGCGCCGGGGACGGTCTTTCGCCGCGACGACGACGCGACGCACTCGCCGATGTTTCACCAGATCGAGTGCTTCCTCGTCGATCGGAACGTGACGATGGCGCACCTCAAGGGCGTCCTCGCGGAGTTCGCCGAGCGCTTCTTCGGCGCGGGCACGCCGATCCGCCTGCGTCCGAGCTACTTCCCGTTCGTCGAGCCCGGCGCAGAGGTCGACGTCGGCTGCCCGTTCTGCAAGCTGGCCGGACGGCGCGCGCGCGAGGCTGCAGCGTGTGCAAGCGCACAGGCTGGATCGAGATCCTCGGCTGCGGGATGATTCACCCCGTCGTCTTCGAGAGCTGCGGCATCGATCCCGAACAGTGGACCGGCTTCGCATTCGGCATGGGGCTCGAGCGGGTCGCCGTGGTCCGTTACGGCATCCCGGACATGCGCGTGCTCTTCGAGAATGACCCGCGCCTTCTCGCGCAGTTCTGAGAGGAACCTCTGCCATGCCGCTCATTGCAGACGTCGAGCACACGATTCCCGGACCGATCGACACGGTCTTCTCACGATTCATCGACTATCGATCCTGGGACGCCTGGATGCCGCCGCTGTTTCGCCCGATGCGCGGTCCATCGAGGCCGCTCCGGGCCGGTGACCGCCTGCTCATCAACGTCTCCGGCTTGCCCTCGTTCATCACGGTGGAGCACGTCGATGCACCCCGCGAGGTCCGCTGGGGGGGCGGGGTACCCGGCGTGCTCCATGCGCGCCACACGTTCACCTTCGAGGCCGTGGGCGAGAAGGTCACGCGGATCCACTCCATCGAGCCGTGGACGGGGCTGCTCACGCACGTCAGGCCACTCGCGGGCAAGCTCCAGGGCGCCGCAGAAGCCGGCGCCCGTGGCCAGCTGAAGGGGTTCGAGCGCTGGTTCGCGCGGGAGTACGCCGGCTTCGCGGCCTGAGGTCCCGACGGGTATCGGCATCGTTTACCGTGGTGCAAGAGCTCCCCCGTGCCCCGCCCACCTCGCGCCGCGCCGTTCGATCCGGACTTCCTGGAGCGTTCGCCCCTCTTCTGGCCCGTCGTTCCCGCGGCGCTCGCCTTGCTCGGGCGCGGCCCGCGCGGGCACACGGGGGCCGATGCTCCGCCGGAGTTTCCTCCCGTGCAGTGGTTCGATCGCGTCTTCGGGGGCGATGGGAGCAATGCCCCGGTGCGCTTCGTCCCGGCGCCGCCGCGTGTGCGGCGCGGCCGCCGGCGGCAAACCGTCGACGTGACCGCACTCTACGATGCCCGGATCACCGTCGATCGCGTCGTACCGACCCGGGCTCGGTCGTGGCACGATCTGATGAACGCCCTCGTGTGGGGCACGTTCCCACAAGCCAAGAGGGCGCTTCACGCCCGTCAGCACCGTGCCATCACGGAGCGCGTCGCCCCCGGCGCGCGCACGCTGCCTCCCGCGCGCACACGTGAGCTCGACGCGCTGGCGCTCCTCGATGAGGGAGGCGTCGTCTTGCTCGGGGGCGACCCCGCGGCGGCGATCGTGTTCGGACACGCGATCTACGAGAGCCTCGCGCTCGGCATTCCGCCGTCTGTAGTTGCGGCGCTCGCGCTCGACGCGCCCGAGCGCACGATGCCCGCAGTCGACCGGGCCCTCGCGGGGCAAATCGAAGACGACGCGAAGCTTCGTAGTCCCGAAGAGCTGACTCGAGTCACGCTCCCCGGCTAGCGCGGTTCTCGAACACGTTCGAAAAACCGCCAGGACGCCCAGAAGACGCCAGGGTGCCAAGTAGACACGATCAAGTTCGAGCTGGGCCTCGTGCATCCGAGCCCGGAATGCTCCCCCTTCCACCCTGGCGTTTTTGGCGTCTTCCGGCGTCCTGGCGGTTTGATCCCAGCGTGTGCGCTCGAGGAGTGCTGCGGGCGCGGGGCGAGAGGGCCTCGACCAACATGAGGGGTTGGGCTACGCATGGCCCCACCCTGGGCCCCTGATGAAAGCCTCCGTTCGATGGCTCCGCGAGCTGTGTCCTTCGCTGCCCGATGACGCGACCGCCATCGCCGCACGCCTCACCGCCGCGGGCCTCGAGGTCGAGGCCACGCACGCCTTCGGCCTGGGCGCCGAGGCATGCGTCGTGGCGAGCGTCGTATCCACCCGTCCGCACCCATCGCGCGGCGGCCTTCGCCTGGTCACCGTGGACCATGGGGGATCGCGGATCGACGCGACCGCATCGCGAACCCAGGAGCTCGTGTGCGGAGCACCCAACGTTCCGGAGCCGGGGGGCTCGTGGTCCTCGCGCCGCTCGGCACGTATCTGCCGGCCAAGGGCGCGACGATCGAGCGCCGGATGATCGCGGGGGTCCCGAGCGAAGGGATGCTCTGCAGCGAGGCCGAGTTGGGCCTCGGCGACGACGGCGACGGCATCCTCGTATTGCCGTCGGGCACGGTCGCGCCGGGGACGCCGCTCGTCGTCGCGCTCCCGGCCGCGCGCGACACGATCCTCGAGCTCGGGCTGACGCCGAACCGTCCCGACGCGCTCGGGCATCGCGGCCTCGCGCGCGAGGCGGCTGCCCTCTTCGAGCTGGCGTGTCCGCCGTTCCCGGGCGACAGCCCAGAGAGCGCATCACCGGACGACCTCACGAAGCACGTGTCGATCGCGATCGAGGACCCCGAGCGCTGCCCGCACTACGGCGCGGCGGTCCTCGTCGACGTGAGGGTCGGCCCCTCGCCGCTCGACGTGCGTTGGCGGCTCGCCTCGCTCGGGGTACGGCCCATCTCGAACGTCGTCGACGTGACCAACCTCGTCATGCTGGAGCTCGGCCACCCGATGCACGCGTTCGATCTCGACCGCGTGCGAGGCCGCGCGATCGTCGTGCGCCGAGCGCGCGGCGGGGAGAAGCTGCGGACGCTCGACGGCGTGGACCGCGCGCTCTTCGAGGACGATCTCGTGATCTGCGACGGCGAAGGCCCGGTCGCCCTGGCGGGCGTGATGGGCGGCGGCGGGAGCGAGATCACGGCCGAGACGCGGCACGTCCTGCTCGAATGCGCCTACTTCGAGGCGCGAGGGGTCCGGCGCGCGGCGCGCAGACACGGGCTGCATACCGAGTCGAGCCATCGCTTCGAGCGCGGAGTCGATTGGGGCGATACGCGTGCGGCGCTGGCGCGCGCGTCCTCGCTGGTGACGACGCTGGGCGAGGGCGTGGCGCGTGCGACGCATGTCGTGGAGGCGAGGCCGCTCGCGCCGCGCACCGTGGCGTTGCGGCAAGAGCGCCTCGACGGGCTCCTCGGCGCCGCGGTCGATCCGCGAGAGGCCCGCGGGATCCTCACCCGCCTCGGCTTCGTAGCCCGCGACGCGCACCAGGATCCCTCTGGACCTGGGGCGGTGGCGACGTCATCACAGGCTTCGCAGTCGACGTCGTCAAATGGCCCTCGGCACGAAGTCTGGAGCGTCCCGAGCTTTCGGCCCGACGTGGCGCGCGAGGTCGATCTCATCGAGGAAGTGGCCCGCGTGCGCGGATACGACGCGATCCCGACGACCCTTCCGGCCATCCGTCCTTCGCGCGACGCGGCGCCGCGCGAGTCGCTCGCGCGGCGCGCCCGCGCGGCGGCGGTCGCGATGGGACTCAGCGAAGCGATCACCTACTCGTTCGTGAGCCCGCGCGACCTCGGGTCGCTCGGCGCCCCCGAGGCGGCGGTCGTTCTGCGAAACCCGATGAGCGAAGAGCATTCCGTGATGCGTACGAGCCTCTTGCCCGGTCTCTTGCGGGCCCTGGCGAACGCGCGCCGACACGGCGAGAGAGACGCGCGGCTGTTCACCGTCGGCCCGCTGTTTCTCGAGTCCACCGAGGAGCTTCCGGACGAGCGCCTCGCCTTTGCTGCGCTCCTCGCAGGGGACCGCCCGGCGTGGCTCACCCGATCGCAGCGCGTCGACGTGTGGGACGCAAAGGGGATCGCCGAAGGGATGGCGCAGCGCCTGCTCCGGCGCACCGCGACGCTGCGTCCCATGGGCGCCGGCGATCTGTCGCGCGCGCTGCATCCCCGCGGCGCGGCGTGGATCGAAGTGGCCGGAAAGCGGGTCGGCGCGCTCGGCCCGCTTCACCCAGACGCGAGCGAAGCCTTCGAGATCGGCGAGGACGCCGTCGTGGTCGAGTTCGATCTCGAAGCGTTGCAATCGCTGGGCGTCGAGCCGACCCGTTTCGCGGCCCTGCCGAGGTTCCCGGCGAGCGCGCGCGATCTCTCGCTCGTCGTTCGCGACGACGTCGCCGCGGGAGATGTCGAGCACGCCGCGCGCGACGCAGCGGGCGATCTGGCCGAGGAAGTCTCGCTCTTCGACCGCTTCGTCGGAGGCAACGTACCGACCGGCCATGCCAGCCTTGCTCTGCACGTCGTCTATCGCGCCCCGGACCGGACGCTGACGGACGCCGACGTCGACGCCCGCCACGCCGAGGTGCTCGCGGCGCTCGAAAAACGTTTCGGAGCTAGCTTGCGAGGGGCGTCCGAGGCGGGCAAACCGGGGTAACATCGTGGGGCCATGGCCACCGCGCAGCCCGGCCCGCCCCGCTTGCTCACCGGCTCCGTTGTCTCGCGCAAGTGGCGGATTGGCGCCAAGCTCGGCGAAGGTGGCATGGGCGAGGTGTACGCCGCCGATCCTGTCGGCGGCGGACCGCGCGTTGCCATCAAGGTGCTCCGCCCGGAGTTCGTCGCCGATCGAGACGTTCTCTTCCGGTTCCTCGAAGAGGCTCGCACCTCGATGCGCCTCGTGCACCCGAACATCGTGCGCGTACTCGAGGGCGCGCAGGCCGAGGACGGGTCGCCCTTTCTCGTCATGGAGCTGCTCGACGGCGTACCGCTTGGTGCCTACACCCAAAACGGGGGGCGTGTTCCGCTCCCGCAGGCCGTGCCCATCCTCCAGGGAATCCTCGCCGGGCTCGCGGCGGCACACGCAGAGGGCATCGTCCATCGCGATCTCAAGCCCGACAACGTCCTCCTGACGCGCGATGCGGGCGGGACGTTCGTCGTGAAGGTCCTCGACTTCGGGATCGCGAAGGTGATGGACGTCGCAGGCGGTATGGGCGCTCGCACGCGGACGGGCGTGTTTCTGGGGACCCCCGCCTACATGAGTCCGGAGCAAGCGCGCAGCGCGCGCGACGTGGACCAGCGCGCGGATCTCTGGAGCGCCGGGGTCCTCTTCTACGAAATGCTCACCGGCCGCTCGGCGTTCCCGGCGCCGACCGAGTTCGCGCGTCTGGCTGCGCTGCTGTCCTCGGAGCCGGAGCCGGTCCAGAAGATCGATCCGGCGCTCGCGCCGCTGGCAGGTTTCTTCGAGCGCGCGCTGAAGAAGGATCGCAACGAGCGTTTCTCGACCGCCGGCGAAATGGCACGCGCGCTGGCCGCGGCCGTGCCCGGCATGGGCGCCCGGGCATCGGGGCCGCCGATCCCCCTCAGTCGCTTGCCGGACGTTCCGTCGGTCTTCGGGCCGCCAGGGGATCCCACACCCACGGCCGCCAGCCCCCTCGGCTTACGCGAGAGCGCACGACCCGGCGCCGCGACTCCCGCGCCCCCATCTCCCGATGCCGTGCACGTGCCCGCCTCGCCGGCGCGCGCGCCCGGCGGCACTCTTTCGAGTCCCGCCGCTCCCGGCTCCCCCGCCGTGGTCGATCCTCCCGTCAACGTCGCCTTCGCCGCGCCCAAGGCGTCGTTCGGCGAGACGCTACCCTCCAAGGACGGTGGCCGCGGCGGCCGCAGCGCCCGCGGCAGCGGCGGCGAGGCGAGCGCCGATCCCCGCCGCGGGCGGGTCGTGTCGGTAAACCTCGTCGCCATGCTCGTTGCCGCCAGCCTGGCGGCAGGATTCCTGCTCGGCTGGGCCTTCGGGCGAATGTAGAATTCCCTGACGTGCCTGGAGTATGTTCATTGATTCGCCGAACGCGAAGCGAAACGTGAAGTAGAACCTCGACCCAAACGGGACAGAGTGTGACCATGAGCCAAGCCTCGATCGATCCGCGTTACCTCGAAGTGTTTCCCCGGTGGCTCCGCACCCTCGGTGAGGACGCAGGCGCCGTGGGCGAGCTGCTCGCATCCGCCGAAGTGAGCGACGATGCGGCGCGTTCCCTCGTCTCGGGGCTCAACTACATCTTCAAGTCGCTCGATCTCATCCCGGACGGCATCGACGACCTCGGTTTCCTCGACGACGCGTTCGTTCTCCGGGTCTCGTGCGCGTTCGCGGCGGACGCGAAAGCGAACGACAAGAAAGGGGTCGTCGCGCGCCTCACCGACGACGCCCGCGCGGTGAAGGACTTTCTCGGCGACGACTATCCGCGCCTCGAGACGTACGTGAAGGGTCTCCGAAAGGGAGCCGCGCGCGGGCGTACAGTCGAGGAGATCGTGACGGACGCGCCGACGCGCGGCCAGTTTCTCCAGGAGGTCCGGGCGTGGTCGGCGGCGTACCAGGTGCCGAACTTCACGCGCGATCAAAAGACGCTCGTGAAGCTCAAGGCGTTCCTCAACGCCAAGCTGCCGTAGTCACGAGCGCCATCCTCGCTCACGAACGGGAGAGAGAGAGCACAGGGAGCCGCTCTCGTCGATGCGCCTTTGCGCGACGGGCCGGGCTCAGATCTCGGCGCCGGTCAGGGGCACGTGCTCCCAGTAGGTCGTGGCACCTTCGCGGTTCGCGACGAACTGCACGCCGCCGTCGTGCGAGACGACGATGGCGACCGCCGTGGGCTCCTGCGCGCACAGGCGATAAGCGGACCGGTGGCGGGTGCCGACGTGATCGATCGGCACCTCTTCGCAGACCGTGGCCTCGATGTCGAGCGCCTGGCGCACGCTCCGGATCTCGGGAAGCGTCCCTACGATCTCGCCTCCGAACCCCAGGACTTCGAAGCTGTCGGTCAGGAGCACCGCGCCGTCCACTTCGCCAAGGGCCGCCAGGAGCTGAGACATCTCGAGGATCGCCTCGTCGAGCGACGCGATCGACGCGCGAGTCGAGGATCGATACGCGTTCCAGTCGACGGGCCACGATGCCCGGTCGCTCCCGGCACCTGCCAGGGCGAGATCGCGCATCACGGCCAGGATGAGGGTCCGATAGCGCCGGCGGGGCTCCTCGTCGGCGAACGCGTACTTGAGGCGGATCGCGCCGCCGTCGTCGACCAGGGCGCTCGCGCGCTCGCGCGGAACGAGCAGGAGCGTGCCCCCGTGGTGCGCGTCGCGCATCGTGGCGATGAGACGCTTGACCATCTGCTGGGCGACTTTCCGCGTCACATCCGGGTCGAGCGGAGCGCTCGCCAGGCCGACCATCGCGGCCTCGTGCTCCGTGAAGAGCTCGGTGCGGAGCCGGACGAAGCGCGACGACAGCCAGCGTGACTCGAAGACGTCCATCGTCGCGCTCTGGAGTTGACCTCCGCGCAGCTCCGCGAGAATCACCTCGCCCAGCGCAATGGCGAGCCTCCCTGGACCGACGGCCCGGACGACGACCGCGTCGCTCGGCACCGGCGACGGCAGCGGGCGCCCTCCGCGAGCGCTCTGCAGCCAGCGCGGTCCCGACTGCAACATGCCCCAGATCTCGAACCCCTCCCCGACGCTGCGCACGCCGATGAGCGCCCGCGTGAACTTCGCCGCAGGCGCCAGGCGGCGGATCTCGTGCTCGTCGTATCGGCGGGGCTGCTTGAACCGCAGGCAATGAAGGCCCTGCGGCGGCCCCACGCCCGCGGGCAGCCGCGCCGGATCTCCGACGAAGAGACGGAATCGAACCGGCCGGTCCTCCTCTTGGAGCAGCGACGCCTGGTAGGCGACCGACAGCAGCTGCTCGAACGCCTCGGGATCGGGCAGGGTCCCCCGGTGGGGATCGCACGGTCCCGGGTCCTCCAGGCCCTCGAGCTCTCGCCAGCGCGCGCGCGCGAACTCGGCGAGCCGACCGGGGTACGCGTGCGTCATCGCAGTCGAGCGATCAGGTCGGCCCTCGGCTGTCGTTTCTCACGGGCGTGTTGTAGGTCTGGCCGTGCATGGCGGCGATGAGCTCTTGCAGGAGATCGCGCGCCTCGGGCTTGCGCCTTCAGGTGGTCGAGGAGCAGGGTCGAAACCTCGCTGAACGCCTTCTCGTACGCGAGGCCCTCGCGCGTTCGCGCGGCCACCTTCTCGCGGCCGCTCGCAAGGTCTTCTTCGAGCGCCTCGGCGTAGCGCGAGAGCTGCGCGCGGAGCTCCTCGATCTGACGGCGCAGGTCGCGCGCCTGCGCCTCCTTGTGCGGCGGCCTTCTGCTCGTGCTCCTTGAGCTGCTCGCGCCTGGCCTCGACGAGTCGCCAGCGCGGCGCCCGCCCGCTCGAAGATCGCGCGCAGCTGCGCCGGCGGCGCCGCTCGCCTGATCGGCCGCCTGCTTCGCCTGGGCGACGACGCTTCTCGCCCTGCAGCAGCCCCTCGCGCAGGCGCGTCACCTCGGTCTGCTCGGACGACAGGTCGCGCAGCGCGCGCGACTCTTCGTGCGCGAGCTCCTCGACCTTGCGCCCGATCTCCGCGCGCAGCGCGCGACCGCGCCGCTCGAGCGCCTCGAGCTTGCGCGTGTGGCTCGCCACCTCGCCCTCGAGGCGCGTTGCGCGCGACGCGAGGTCCCACGCTTGCGAGACCGCGCTCTGCACGTCCGGACGGCGCGTTGCCCGTCGGGTATGCGCGCGACACCATGCGCGAGAAGAGCGCGGCGCGGCTCGCCCACTCGATGACCCCCGGCGACTGCGGCGGCGGCGGCGGCGGCGGCGCGGCGTTCTCGCCCGCGGCGCCACGTCCCACGGCGTGCTCGGCAGGCTGCGCTGCAGCGTCTTGAGCTCTTCGTGGAGGTGGTGCGCGTCCTGGAAGCGCTTGCGGCGGTCCTTCTCGAGCAGCCTGACGACGATCGACTCGGCCGCCGGAAGCACGTCGGGCTTGATCGACCGCGGGTCGCGGAGCAATGGCCGTGCGCTGCATCTCGAGCAGCGTCTCGCGGTCGTCGCTGCGGAACGGGCAGCTGCCCGGTGAGCATCTCGAAGAAGAGGACGCCGAGCGCGTAGAGATCGCTCTGGGCCGTCGCCTCTTCTCCGCGCGCCTGCTCGGGCGCCATGTACTCGGGCGTCCCGAAGACGGCGCCCTTCGGCGCGAGGCGCGGGTCCATGGCCAGGTGGGCCAGCCCGAAGTCGAGGATCTTGACGAAGTCCTTCCGGCCGCCGCGCGTCGTGAGCAGGATGTTGTCGCTCTTGAGGTCGCGGTGAACGACGCCGAGGTCGTGGGCGCGCGCGAGCGCCGCGCACATCTGCTCGAGGATGTCGACGCCGCGCGCCAGCGGCCATCGAGCCGCGCGCAAGCTCGCTCGAGAGCGACGTGCCGACGAGGTACTCCATCACGAGATAGAGCTCGCCCTCCTCGGTCTCGCCGATGTCGTGGATGTCGATGATGTGCGCGTGGTCGACGCGGTTCGCCGCGCGGGCTTCGCGGAGCATCCAGGCGCGCAGGTGCGTCTCGCCGCGAAGGTCGGGCCGGATGAGCTTCACGCGCGACGACGCGGTCGATGAGCACGTGCCGTGCGCGGTAGACGACGCCCATTCCGCCTTCGCCGATGCGCGCCTCGAGGCGATAGCGGCCGGCGATCGACCGGCCGAGCATCGGATCCGCCGGCTTTGCCGGTTGAGGAATTCGCTGTGCGCCTTGCATTCGCCTCCGCTCCCGACCCTCTCCGGCCGAGCGTTCTTCGAATGGTACAGCGCGCCGCTATCGCTTGGGAACCGAGATCAGAACGTCATATGAAGCATTGGCATTCGGAGCTCGGTCTCCGCGTGCAGTCCATACTGTCTCTGCTCTGCGAGCGAGAACACCGGACGAACGTCGGGTACCGGAACGCCCAGACGGAGCGAACCACCGTGAACGTCGAAGAGCGATTGCGGAGGAGGTGTAGGTGCGGGAGGCGCTGCGGCCGGTGGCGGCAACGCAGGCGTGGGGGCCGAAGGCGCGGTGGTGGGCGGCGGCGGAACGTTCGGCGCCCCGACGACGCTGCCCCCCACGGCTCCGGGCTCGGCGGCGGGCCCCGTAGGCACGTTGTCTTCGGTGGCGCCTTCTTCCGGTTGCCAGCGAGTTGCGTCGAGCGTGAGCACCACGGCCGGGATGATGAGAGCGAGCCCTCCGGCCAGCATGTACATGGGCACCTTGCCGTCGGTGCTTCCGTTCTCGATGAAGTGCCCGGCGACTCCGCCGCCGCCTGCGCCGACGATTGCGCCCACCACGTACGCCCACGCGGGCTTCGCGCCCGCCAGCGCCTCGGTGATGGTGATGACCTCGGCGCCCAGGAGCGCGCCGCCCACGATGCCTTTTCCGTCGGGCGACACCTCGTCCGCGCGCGCCTCGCGTGCCGGCGCGGAGACGGCGACGACGCCAAGAAGAGCGGCAAGGGCGACAGCGGGCGCAAAGCCGGGGCGGTGGCCTGTCGGGCGGGGCAAGGGCATGGGTCGATCTCCGTATCTTATGTGGGTCTACCGTACCATGGCGTTCATGCCTACTGCTGTTCTTGAGGCACAATCGGCAGCTAAGCTCGCTGCCGTGGCCCGAACCCTCGATCTGTACTGGGACTTCTCGTCTCCGTTTGCGTACCTGGGCGCGACTCAGGCCGAAGCGCTCGCCGCGCGCACGGGTGCCACGCTGTCGTGGCGACCGATGCTCCTCGGCGCGGTGTTCAAGGCCATCGGACAGGAGCAAGCGCCGATCCTCTCGTGGGGCCAGGCGAAGCGAGCCTACTACTTCAAGGATCTCGAGCGCTGGGCCGAGCTTTACGGCGTTCCGTTCCGGTTCCCGACGCGCTTTCCGATGCTGACCCTGAAGGCGCTGCGCGCCTACCTCGCGCTCCCCGAAGATCGCCGCGGGGCCTTTCGCGAGCGGACGTTCCGCGCGTACTGGGGCGAGGATCGCGACATCGCCGACGAGACGGTCCTCGCCGAGCTTGCCGGTGAAGACCCCAGCGCGCTCGCGGCGCGCATCCAATCACCGGAGATCAAGAGGGAGCTCGTGGACGCGACGCAGGGCGCGATTGATCGCGGAGTCTTCGGCGCGCCGACATGGATCGTGGACGGACGAGAGCTCTTCTGGGGGCAAGACCGCATCGCGCTCGTCGAACGAGCGCTCGCCTGACGCGCGCATGCCCAACGACATCAAGGAGTTTCTCGACCGCAAGCTGCTCGATCTGGCCGGGGCGCCGATCACGCCCGGGTCGCTCCTCGTCGGCGCGGCGGTCGTGTTCGTCGCGTTTGCCGTCGCCAATCTTCTCGCGTTCTCCGTTCGCCGCGTGCTCCGTGCGCGCGGTACCGCGCAGGGCGTGCAGTTCGCGGTCGCGAAGATCGTTCGCTACACGGTGACCGCGATCGGCCTCGTTGGGGCCATCAATGCGATGGGCTTCCGGCTCGACGCGCTCCTCGCGGCGTCCGCGGTCCTGGCCGTCGGCATCGGCTTCGGCCTGCAGAACATCGCGCAGAACTTCATCAGCGGGTTGATCCTCCTGCTCGAGCAACCGGTGCGTCACGGCGACTTCATTCGCGTCGGCGGCACGCTCGGGACGGTCGAGGACATCGGCCTGCGCGCCACGCACATCATCACGCGCGACGAAGTGACGATGATCGTCCCGAACAGCGCGCTCATCACCGCCGAGGTGGTCAACCATTCGCGGCCGACGACGAGCCTGCGCATCCGCGTGACGGTTGGCGTCGCGTACGGCACCGACACCGAGCAAGTGAGGCGCGTCCTGCTCGAGGTCGCGAAGAGCACCGAAGGGGTGCTGGCTACGCCGGCGGCCGAGGTCCGCCTGGAGGACTTCGCCGACTCGGCGATGCTGTTCGCGCTGCTTTGCTGGATCCCCAACGCCCGCGACGACCTCCGCGTGGGCAGCATGCTGAGGTTCGCAATCGAGAAGGCCTTCCGAGGGGCAAACATCGTCATGCCGTTCCCCCAGCGCGAAGTCCACGTGAAGAGCTAGGGGCGGTCAGCCGGGCTCGCGAGATGGCGGCCAGAGGCGCGCGACGGCTCGGACGAGTTCTCGGGGATCCACCGGCTTGGGCAGGTGCGTCTGGAAGCCGGCGGAGAGGACGCGCAGACGGTCGGTCGGGCGCGCGAACGCCGTGAGCGCCACGGCGGGCGTGTGTCCCCCCGAATCGGGCGCGAGCGCCCGCACTTCGCGGATGAAGGCGTAGCCTTCCTCCTCGTGGGTCGCGATATCCGAGACGATGACGTCCGGCCGCCACGATCCGATCGTCGCGAGCGCCTCGCGCACGCGCGCGACCGTCCACAGCTCGGCGCCCTCCGATTCGAGCGCCGTGGCGAGGAGCTCGCGCGATTCGTCGTTCTCGTCCACGAGGAGAACGCGCGCGCCCACGAGGCGCGCCCGGTCGGACTCGACATCTCCCGTCCGCGCCGAAGAGGGAAGATCGGCCTCGGCCATCGGCAGCTCGATCACCATCTCGGCGCCGAGGCCCTCGCCCTCGCTGCGGGCCTCGGCGCGGCCGCCGTGCGATTCGACGACGTGCCGCACGATGGACAGCCCGAGGCCGAGCCCGCCGTACAGGCGCGTGGCGGTGCCGTCCGCCTGCTTGAAGCGTTCGAAGATCTTGGGTAGCACGTCCGCGGGGATGCCGATGCCGCTGTCGCGGATCGAGACGAACGCCGTCCGCTCCCTTCGCTCGAGCACGATCTCGATGCGGCCCCCCGGCGGCGTGAACTTGATCGCGTTCGCGAGCAGGTTCCAAATGACCTGCTGGAGCCGACGCGCGTCGCCCTGGACGATCACGTGCTGGGCGTCGAGCGTCGTGCCAATCTCGAGTCCCTTCGACAGCAGAGACGGCCGAACGGAGTCGATGGCCGCCTCGATGACCGCCGCGAGATCGACGGGGGCCATGTCGAGCGCCAGCTTGCCGCTGACGATGCGCGACACGTCGAGCAGGTCGTCGACGAGGCGCGCCTGCAGCGACGCGTTTCGTTCGATGGCTTCGAGTGCGCGCTCCCGGGCGCGCGGGCTCGTCAGCATGCCGCGCTTGAGCATTCGCGCCCATCCGAGGATGGCGGACAGGGGGGTGCGCAGCTCGTGCGAGACGATCCCCAAAAAATCGTCCTTCATCCGGTTGCTGTGCTCGAGCTCTTCTCGGCGAACGCGCTCGAGGGCGTAGAGCCGGGCCCGTTCGAGCGCCTGTGAGCATTGCTCGACGGTCGCCTCGAGGAAGGCGAGCGCCTCGGGCTCGAGGGGGCCGCGCGGATCGAACTCGAGCGCAATCGCGCCGATCGCGTGCCCGCGGATGAGGAGCGGAAGGCACATGGTCTCGGGCCCGGCGGTCAGAACGCGCCCGGTTCGTGCGCACACTGCGATGGGCAGGTCCGCGCCGAGCGGCAGGCGCACCAGCGACCTCGGCTCTCCGTCTGCGCACGCATGGAGGACGTAGTCGCCCGCCTCGTCGTCCAGGCGGAGCAGGGCACCCCCGCGGGCGCCCAGTGCGGTGAGGCCTTTCGTCGTGACGACCTCGGCGACTTGCTCCGGCGTCATCGTCTTCGAGAGGGCAGCCGCTACTTCAATGAGTCGTGTGATCCGCTCTGGCGCGGAGAGCACCATGATTCCCCCATCGACACCTGAGGCGCAGCGGTTGCGCCGTCAAGCGAGCGGGGCGCCCGTCACTCCGGCGTCGGCGGCGGCGGCATCACCCCGGGCGGGGTCAAACACGAGGAGAGATCGAAGATCATGAACTCGAGGGCTTTCTCCTGCGGGGTCAGATCATGCATGGCGCAGCCGTCGGGGACGATGCCGGACGACCCTTGCGCGGTGCCCGGGTAGTCGGGCTGGATGCCGGGCTCGTCCTGGGAGCCGGCGCCGCCGCTCACGTGCAAGTCGGAGTAGACGATGCGCCCGCACTGCTCGGTCGGTCCTACGCCGATCGGCGTGTCGAACGAGAAGTACTGCGCTGCATTCGGGGCCGGCGTCGAGGGATCGAGAGTGACCCACGGCTGCGAGTGAGTGTTCGCCGCCGTCACGGTCGCATTGTCGCGCGTGTAATAGATCGGCAAGAGCCCGTTGGTGAGCGCGTTGACGTTGCTCAGCCACATCTTGAAGGCCGCGCCCTCGGGGAAAGCCCCTCCACCATTGAGCGTCGTCACGATGTCGCCGTTGTAGGGCACCGTCTGGTCGGTCCCAACGAATCCGTTGGTGTTCGTCGTCCACGTCGCCAGGGGAGGACTCACCATGGAGAACGGGCCCGTCGGCGTGAACCACGAGTAATGATAGTGCGACGCGAAGACGCGCCCGCCATCGTTCGTGTAGTCCGACAGGACTGTGCGACCCGCGTCGCTCAGGAACGAAGTCTCGCTTCCCTCGCAAGACAGAAGCACGAGGTCGAAGGCCTCCATCGCGGCGTCGGTGTTCCAGAGATATTGGTAGGACTGCTTCGACTGCGGGGCGTTCGTGATGGCTCCACCCAGGCCGGCCGCCGAGTCGCCGCCTGTGAAGATCTTGATGCGCCCCGCGCCCATCGGGTCGCCGGTGTACTCGTTCGAGTCGAGTCCCATGCGGAGGAGGAGGCACTCGAGCGAGTCAGCGGAGCCGGTGGAGACGGCGATGTTCGGGATGTCGCCCACCATATGGTTGTGCGGCATCTGGAGCTTCTTCCCCGTGAGGGTCTCGGCCTGGTTCTCGACGCACTGGACGACGTTCGAGAGCGTGTACTGCATCCGCCATTTGCCGACCTGAACGATGAGCGGAATGTTGGCTCCGACAGGCATGTTCGTGATCGTGAAGTTGCCCCCGGGATCGGTGACGGCGCTGACCACCGGCGACGTGTACCAGGTCGAGCAACTCCCGCAGTCGACGCCCTGCGGGAGCGCCTGCGGTATCGTGTTCGGGACGTATACCGACACGTTGTAGAGCGGGATCTTGCCAGCGGGGTCGTAAACGGTGCCCGTCAGCGACGTGGTCTTGCCGGCCCCGCAGCTCACCTGCTGGCACTTGAAGTTAGTGCCGGCGGTGCACGTCTGGACCGGGGCCGCGTCCCCAACCGGGCCCCCGAAACCCATCATCCCGCCCCCGCTACTACTCCCCCCTTGGCCGCCTCCGTCGCCGCTTTCCGCGGCGCTCCCATTTGATTTGGAAGAACATCCGGAGCTTGGCGCGAGCGCGATAAGCCCCAGAGCCACGAAGAAGGTCAACGCGCTCGTTTGTCGGATTCCCATGGCAAGACGCTCCAGGGGCAAGAGCGTGCCGCGCTCGCGCCGCTTCGTCCACGCCCGCCGCGCCGTGAGACGCCGAAAGATACCTCCTGTCCGCTGAGTAAGGAATAATGCGCCATAAGTGAAGCGTCAGGGGTTTCGCGGGACCCGGGCGGAGACCTCTCCGTGCTAGTTTGGCTCAATGACCCCCCTCGGCTCCGGCCCAGTGCGCGAGGGCGATCTGCTCGCCGGCAAGTACCGGGTCGAGCGTGTGCTCGGCGCGGGGGGCATGGGCATCGTCGTCGCCGCCCGGCATGTCGAGCTCGACCAGCTCGTGGCGATCAAGTTCGTGCGCGACGAAGCGATCGCGAGCGAAGACGCCGTTCAGCGATTCCTTCGCGAGGCGCGCGCTGCGGTGAAGCTCCGGAGCGAGCACGTGGCTCGCGTGCTCGACGTCGGCAAGCTCGAATCGGGCGCGCCGTACATGGTCATGGAGTTTCTCGAGGGCGACGACCTCGGCAAGATCCTCAGCGACAATGGTCCCCTGCCGGTCGAGTCCTCGGCCGACTGGATCTTGCAGGCGTGCGAGGCCGTCGCCGAGGCGCACGCCGCGGGCATCGTGCATCGCGATCTCAAGCCGGAGAACCTGTTTCTCGCGCGCACCGTCGGCGGCGGCCAGAAGATCAAGGTGCTCGACTTCGGCGTCTCGAAGGCGATCGGCGGGGCGAGCGGCGAATTGTCCGGGCTCACGCGAACGCGCGCGATGCTCGGCTCGCCGCTCTACATGGCTCCGGAGCAGATGCGTTCGTCCCGGGACGTCGATGCGCGCGCCGACGTCTGGGCGCTCGGCGTCGTTCTGTTTCAGCTCCTCACGGCGCGCTGGCCCTTCGAGGCCGAGACGATGCCCGAGCTGTGCCTGAAGGTCGTGACGGAGCCGCCGATGGCGCTCTCCTCGCTCCGCCCGGATGTCCCGTCCGGGATCGTGGGCGTGATCGAGCGGTGCCTCGTGAAGGATCCGACCAAGCGTTTCGCCAACGCCGCCGAGCTCGCGACCGCGCTCGAGCCCTTCGTGGCTCCGGCGTCGCGGGTCCTGGCGGAGAGGGCTCGTCTGGCCATGGGGGCCGGCTCGGGAATCAATTCGCTGCCCCGGCAGTTCGCACGCGCGCCGTCGTCGCCGACGCTGGAAGGCGGTGCGTCGGGTTCGACCCCCGGGACGTCTGCCCCGTGGGGGACCGATCGCGTCGCCACTCCCACCCCGCAGCCCGCCCTGAAGCGATCCGGCGCGTCGCGCGTTGCGATCGGCGTCGGCGTGATCGTGGTCGCCGGCGTCGCGGGGCTCCTGCTCGTGGGACGAGGCCCGGCGGGCACGGCCCCCGCTCGGGCGGAGGCGCCCGTCGCCGTCGGGTCGGACCCCCCTCGGTCGGCCGCTGCGTTACCCGCGCCCGCGCCCGTCGAGCGTCCGAGCGCGCCACTCGAAGCCGCGACCCTTGCGCCCCCGAGCCTGACGACTCCCAGCGCGCAGCCGAGCGCCGCCGCCGTCGCCACCCCGCGCATCACTCCTAGACCCCAACTCAACTCCGGGCCCCAATCGAGCGTCGCCGCGCTGGGCTCGGGCGCCCCCGCCGCACGAAGCAAGGCGGCTCCTGTGCACGCGCAGCCCCCCGGGAAATCGGCGTCGACCGACGACGATATCCCCACGATTCGCTGATCCCAGCGGACGACGCGCCCAGGGTCAGGACCCCTGCGCGGATCGGAGGGGTGTGTTACCGTCTCCCACGTGGGATGAACGCGTTCGGCTCCATTCAGGTTCGCGAAGGCGATGTTCTTGCGGGCAAGTACCGCATCGAGCGCCTCCTCGGGGTCGGCGGGATGGGAGTCGTCGTCGCCGCTCGGCACGTCGAGCTCGATCAGCTCGTGGCGATCAAGTTCATTCGCGACGACGCGCTCGACAACGAGGAAGCGGTCGAGCGCTTCATCCGCGAGGCGCGCTCGGCGGCAAAGCTCAAGAGCGAGCATGTGGCTCGAGTGCTCGACGTCGGGAAGCTCGACTCGGGCGCCCCGTACATGGTGATGGAGTTTCTCGAGGGCAGCGACCTCGCGCAGACGTTGACGCGCGACGGGCCCATGGCCGTCGATCTCGCCGCCGCGTTGATGATGCAGGTGTGCGAGGCCGTCGCGGAGGCCCATGCCGCGGGAATCGTCCACCGCGATCTCAAGCCCGAGAACCTGTTTTTGACGCGGACCATCGGCGGCTCGCCGAAGATGAAGGTGCTCGACTTCGGCGTGTCGAAGTCGGCACGCCTCGCCGACGACCCTAGGGTCAAGCTCACGCGAACGCGAACCGTGCTCGGATCGCCGCTGTACATGCCCCCCGAGCAAATGCGCTCTTCGAGAGACGTCGACGCGCGCGGCGACGTGTGGGCCCTGGGGGTCGTGCTCTTCGAGCTTCTCACCGGTCGCAGTCCGTTCGAGGCCGAGACCATGCCCGAGCTCTGCTTGAAGATCGTCTCGGAGCCGCCGCTCTCGCTGGCGCAGCTCCGGCCCGATCTCCCGCCGACGCTCGTCGAGATCGTCGAACGATGTCTCGAGAAGGAGAAGACCAAGCGCTACGACAGCGCCTCGGAGCTGGCCCAGGCTCTCGCCTCGTTCGCGCCGCCTCGCTCGGTCGTCTTCACGGGGCATCCATCGCTCGGGGTCCAAGCCGTCGCGCCCCGTTCTGTCGTCGCCCCCGCGGAGGCCGTGCCGGCTTCCGGCGGGCCCCCGCGGATCGCGTCCATTCCAGCCGCCTGGGGCACCGAGGATCGCCGCGAGTCCCAGCAAGCTCCGGCTCGGCGGGCGGCGGCGGCAACGTGGGCGGTGGTGGCCTTGCTCGCCGTCGGGGCTGCCATCGTGGCCTTCGAGGTGGGCCGTCCGGGTGGGACGCGCGTCCCCGCGGCGTCGGCGGCCCCTCCGGCGGTGCAGCCCCCTCCGGCCGTCACCGAGATCGCGCCCGAGCACGCGGAGTTGCCGCAGATCGCCGATACCCTGTTACCGTCCGCGTTACCGTCCGCGCTGCCGTCCGCGTCCGAGGTCGTCGAGGCGACCGTGGCTCCGGCCGCCGCGTCCAACCGGACGGCGGAGTCTTCGGGCGCCGCAAAGACGACGGGCAGCGCCGCTCCGGCGTCGCCAGCGCCCCGCGTCGGGCGGGCGTCCAGCGTGCCCGCGGCCGTCGCCAAGCCCGACGACGACATCCCGTCGCTGCGCTGAGCGGTTCTCGTTCCATACGGGCGACGGTTGCTCTAGAGAAAGAGCATGCGATGCCAGAGAGGCCCGGGGACCGTCCTGGTCGCCGTGATCGCCGCCTCCGTCGCCGCCGGCGCCCCGGCGCTTGCACAGGCGCCGAGTCCGAGCGGCAGCAACGTGGCCGCGGAGGCCCTGTTCGAGGATGCCCGTGCGCTCGCCGCGGCGGGCAAGTACGCCGAGGCGTGCCCGAAGTTCGCGGACAGCGAGCGCCTTGGTCCGTCCGTGTCGACGCTCCTCAACCTGGCCAACTGCTGGGAAAAGGCCGGTCGCACCGCCACTGCGTGGGCGACGTACCGCCAGGCGGCGAGCGCGGCCGACGCAGCAGGTCGAAAGGACTACCTGGCGACCGCGCTCCGGCGCGCCGACGGTCTCGCGCCGAAGCTGGCCCGCGTGACCGTGACCATCACGCAGCCCGTCCCGGGGCTCGAAGTCAAACGCGACGGAGTCGTCGTCGAATCGGCAGAGTGGGGAACCGGCATCCCGGTGGACACCGGCTCGCACTCCATCGAGGCGAGCGCCCCGGGCCACAAGGCGTGGCAGGTGGCCCTCGATGTGGCGCAAGACGGAGCGCAAGCGTCGGTGACGGTGCCGGCCCTCGAGGAGTTGCCGGCCGCGCCCGCCCTCGCCGCGACGCCGCCGGCGGATGCGACCGCGTTGCCCGCTTCGCCGTCGAGCCCCGCGAAGCCCCCGCCGGAAGCGCGGCCCGGGGCGGGCGGTACGCAACGGGCCATCGGCGTCGTCGTCGCCGGGCTCGGCGTCGTCGGTCTGGGGATCGGAACGGCGTTCGCCTTCAGCGCGAAGAGCAAATACAACGACTCCATCGCGAACGGCCAGTGCCCGACGGACCCCAACATCTGCGATTCGACGGGCGTCTCCGAGCGCAATAGCGCGCGCGACGCCGGGAACATCGCGACCGTGGCGTTCGGAGTCGGCGCCGCCGCGATCGTTGCCGGGGGGGTGCTCTGGTTCACGGCGGGGCACGCGGGGATGCAGCTGGCGAGTGCGCCCCTGCAGGTGTCGCCCACTCTCGGCGGGTTCGTCGCGAGAGGAGCCTTTTGATGCGCATCGTGCTTGTGGCCTTCGGCCTCGCGATCGCCGCGGGGACTTCCATCGTCGCGTGCAACGCCGTCCTGGGCATCGACGAAGCGGCGCTCCCCGGGGCCGACGCTGGGGACGCGAGCGCCAAGGGCGGCGCGGGCGATGCCCTTGCCGTAACGAACTCCGACCCGCTCGACTGCGCGAACTACTGCAAGGTCGTGGCTCAGAACTGCACCGGCGAGTACCTCGAGTATCTCCCGTCGACGAATCCGGAGGAGGACGGATTGACCGACCCTTGCCTCTACCTCTGCAATCACTACCTGAGCCCTGGAACGTACGATCCTCCCGATGGGGCCGAGCCCCCGGCAGTCGATACGCTCGCCTGTCGCCTGTGGCACGCGCACGCCGCGGCCTCGACGGGCCACCCGGAGATCCACTGCCGTCACGCCGGACCGCTCGGTTCCACGCTCTGCGGCGACCCCTGCGCGTCCTTTTGCAACCTCGACTACCGCTACTGCGTCGATGACCACAACGTCGAGACGTACCCCACGCAGATGGCTTGCCAGGACGTGTGCATCGACACCGTCGGGAGCGCCCCGCAAGACGCCGGCTTCGTCTACAACCAGAGCGTGGGGGACATAACCGACGATGCCGGCGGCGGGATCAGTAGCGGCAATACCCTCAACTGCCGGCTCTGGCACCTCGAGACGTCGATCCAGGAAGGTCTGCCGAGCGAGCATTGCTGGCACACCGCCTTTCCGAGCTTGAACCCACCGGCCGCCGCCGGGGACATGGCAACGGTCGGCGGCCCCTGCACCAACTAAAATCAGCGAGCGAGATTCTCGTTCATCGCGAGAAGAGCGAGAGCACAGGGAGGGGAGGAGAAGAGGAGGAATTGCCCTCGGCTCATCGGTCGGGCCGTGGGTCCGAAGCGACGACGACGGAAACGGCCGACAGGCCTTCGATGACCTCGCGGGTCCGGGCGCGTTCGCGCTCGACGGCGTCGTCGTGGTCGGCGCCGAAGGCTACGTCGACGACCAGGCTCGGCGCTCCGTCTGCTTCGAACGTGATCGGGACCTCGATCGACCGGCTCGAAGGCCCGGCGAGCGTCAGCTCGTCGTAGGCCAGGCGGAGCGCGTCGAACATCGCGCGCGCGCTCTGCCATCGGCCCTCTTTCTCGAAGGCCAGCGCGCGATCGACGGCAGCCACGAGCGCGGGTCCCGCGTGCGGCGCTACCGTCGAGAGCGACGGAGCGCGGTCCTTCATCGCGGAGAGGGTCATGTCGAACGCCGTCTTCATCTCGTGGACGCGGCGGCCGGAGAGTGCGCGGAAGAGCACCGCCCCGACGGCGAAAATGTCCGAGCGCGCGTCGATCTGGTCAGGTTGCCCGCGCGCCTGCTCGGGCGCCATGTACCCGGCCGTTCCCATGACGATCCCCACCGCAGTCGGGATGAGCGAGAGCGTCCCGTCGCGGATGCGCGCGAGCCCGAAGTCGAGGAGCTTCGCGTGTCCGGTGCGGGTCACGAAGATGTTCCCTGGCTTGAGATCGCGATGGATGATGCCGTGGTCGTGCGCCGCCGACAGGACCTCGAGCACCTGGCCCGTGATGGCCAGCGCGTCCGCGACGGGAAGCACGCCGCCCGAGCGCGAGAGCGACGCCGACAGCGACTCTCCGTCGAGCAGCTCCATCACCAGAAACGGTGCCCCGTCTTGGGCGATGTCGTCGTCGAGGATCGCGACGGCGCCGGGGTGATCGATCTTGTTGGCGACATACCCCTCGCGTAGAAAGCGCTTGCGGATCTCGGGATCGAGCGCGAACCGGGCGTGCAGTAGCTTGAGGGCCGCCCGCCGCCCGTTGCGATGCGTGGCCTCGTAGACGGCCCCCATCCCGCCGACGTCGATCAGCCTGTCCACGTGCCACTTGGCGTTCAACGTCTGACCGACGCGACCTCGGGCGGCAACGAGCTGGGGATCGTCGGGGGGCGCGCTTTTCGCGTGATGCGTCACGCCTTCCAGAATCGCGGGCGGTTCGCAGGGCCGTCAAGTCGCCGCTCGACCTCAGCCCCACAAAGCCAGCCTGGGGCGTACAAGGCTGGGAATAAAGGGGCAGAGTCGCGCGTCGGCCTCCCGCGCCTTCGACGTGCCGTGTTAGAACGCGCGCCGTATCGACGTTCGTTTCCGCCAGCCTTTCTCGGAGCCCCCTTTCTCGGAGCCCCCCTTTTTCTCGGAGCCCCTCCTCGGAGCCCCCCCCTCGGAGCCCCCCCCTTTCTCGGAGCCCCCCCATGTACGACGTCCGCGCCCTGAACGAGCTCGTCGCCAAGGAGAGCGCCTTCGTCGACCGCCTCACGAACGAGGTCGGCAAGGTCATCGTCGGCCAGCAGTACATGGTCGAGCGCATCCTGGTCGGCCTGCTCACGGGCGGCCACGTCCTGCTCGAGGGCGTGCCCGGGCTCGCCAAGACGCTCACGGTGCGCACGCTCTGCGACGCCATCCACGCCAAGTTCGCCCGCATCCAGTTCACGCCCGACCTGCTCCCGGCCGACCTCGTCGGCACGGTCGTCTACAACCAGCAGAAGGGCGAGTTCACCTCGAAGCTCGGCCCCATCTTCGCCAACCTCGTCCTCGCCGACGAGATCAACCGCGCGCCCGCCAAGGTGCAGAGCGCGCTGCTCGAGGCGATGCAGGAGCGGCAGGTCACGATCGGCGACAAGACCTACCCGCTGCCCGAGCCGTTCATCGTCATGGCGACGCAGAACCCGATCGAGCAGGAGGGCACCTACCCGCTCCCCGAGGCGCAGATCGACCGCTTCATGCTGATGGTGAAGGTCGGCTATCCGACGCGCGAAGAAGAGCGGAAGATCATGGACCGCATGACGCAGCCCGAGCCGCTGCACGCCGATGCCGTGCGTCACTCCGGCGGAGCTGCTCGAGGCGCGCAAGGTCGTCAAGCAGGTGTACGTCGACGAGAAGGTGAAGGAGTACATCGTCGACGTCGTCTTCGCGACGCGCGAGCCCGCCAAGCACGGCCTGAAGGACCTGGCGCCGCTCATCGAGTACGGCGCCAGCCCGCGCGCGAGCATCGCCCTCAACCTGGCCGCGCGCGCGCACGCGTTTCTCCGGCACCGCGGCTACGTCACGCCGGAGGACGTGAAGGCCATCGGGCCCGACGTGCTGCGCCACCGGCTCGTCCTCACCTACGAGGCCGACGCCGAAGAGGTGACGAGCGAGCAGATCGTCAAGCGGGTGTTCGAGGTCGTCGAGGTGCCCTAGCGGCTTTGGGAATGCGCCCGTGATTCCGAAGGAGCTCCTCGCGGCCCTCCGCGTCATCGAGATTCACACTGCGCGGCTCGCCAACGAGCAGCTGTCGGGGACGTACAGCTCGAGCTTCAAGGGGCAGGGCCTCGCGTTCCGCGAGGTGCGCCCGTACCAGCCGGGCGACGACGTGCGCGTCATCGACTGGAACGTGTCGGCGCGGATGAACGACACCTTCGTGAAGGTCTTCGTCGAAGAGCGCGAGATGACCGTGATGCTCGTCGTCGACCTGTCGGCGAGCGAGCGGTTCGGGACGCGTCGCGCCGCGAAGGTGCGCGTGGCGAGCGAGGTCGCGGCGCTCCTCGCGTTCAGCGCGATCCGCAACAACGACCGCGTCGGCCTCATCATCGCGACCGACCAGGTCGAGCGCATCGTGCCGCCCAAGAAGGGCGAGAAGCACGTCATGCGCGTCGTGCGCGAGATCCTCGGCTTCGACGCACCGGCGGCGCGGGGCTGGACGCGGAGGCGCGGGCCCGTGCGCTGACCGATCGAGGTCGGGTGCCGCTCGGGCGCCGGGACGAACCTCAAGGCGGCGCTCGAGGCGCTCGTGCGCGTGTCGCGCCGCCGGAGCGTCGCGTTCATCGTCAGCGACTTCTACGACACGGCGTACGAGCGGGCGCTCGCGCTCGCGTCCGCGAAGCACGACGTCGTCCCGGTGGTGCTCGCTCGATCCGCGCGACGCCGAGCTGCCCGACGTGGGGCTCGCGACGCTTCGAGGACCTCGAGAGCGGCGAGAGCGTCGTCGTCGACACGAGCGACGCGCGCGTCCGCGCGTGGTACGCGGCCGCGATGGGGAAGATCGCCGAGAGCCGGCGAACGTCGTTTCACAAGCTGGGCCTCGACTCGGTCGAAATCGAGACCGGCGGCTCCTTCGTCCGTCCGCTGCGTGACCTCTTCGCTCGCCGCGCCCGGAGGATCCGGCGATGAGGAGACTCGTCCTCCTCCTGCTGCTGGCGCTTCCCTGCTCGATTCTCCTCTCGGCGTCCGTCGCGCGGGCCGAGTGCGTCGAGACCGGGCCTGCGGGCGCCGAGCGGCCGACGCTGGTCGACACGTTCCCGGAGCGCGGGACGAGCGGCTACGCCGCGACGCTGCACGTCGGTCGTATCCCACGGGAAGGGCGAGACGGTGCTGCCCCGCGGGCTCGAGCTGCAGAGCGAGAGCGACACCGCGCGAGCGCTCAAGAGCGCGGGCTTCGCGTTCCCCGATCAGAGACGGGGGCGGAGCGGCGCGCCTGTCGAGCGCCGACGTCGACGCCAAGAGCGGTCGCCGCCAGACGACGCTCGATCTGCCGCTCGTCGCCCTGCCGAGCGAGCCGGGGCGCCACACGCTGACGCTGCCGCCGCTGCCGGTCGCGATCGCGCGCGCGAGCAGCGACGTCGTCACGCTCTGCACGAAGCCGCACACGATCGTCGTCGAAGATCCCACCGCGTCCACCCCGAACGCGCAGCCCCGCCCAACCCGCCTCCGCGGCGTGCAGCGCGAAGAGTGGGTGGCGCTGGAGCGGGGCCTCGCATGGCTCGTCGCTCGGTGCGGCGTGGTCGGATCGCTCGTCGCTTGGCTGGTGCTACCGCTGGCTGCAGGCGTCCGAAGCCGGTCCCGCCGCCTCCGCCTCCGCGCGTGCCCTGGGAGGTCGCCTTCGAGCGCTCGACGAGGCCCGTCACGCCGGTCTGCTCGAGATGGCAGCGCTTCGCGGACTTCTTCGATCGGGTCAACGACGCCGTCCGCGAATACCTCGGCGCCCGCTTCGGCTTCGACGGGCTCGAGTCGACGACCGACGAGACCCTCGCGGCGCTGCGGCGCGCTCCCGCACTTCGGGCTCCCGATGCCCGAGGTCGCCGGGTTCCTGCAGCAGTGCGACCTCGTGAAGTTCGCGACGTGACGCCGACGCTCGAGGAGTGCGAGCGCGCGCTCGTGGAGGCCGAGCGCATGGTGCGGGCGACGATGCCGGCGAGGGCGAGCGTCCGCGCGCCGTCGGTCGCCCCGCGCCCGGAGGCGCGGCCGTGACCGCGCCGAAGGAGCGCTGGTCCGCGGGGCGCTCGTGGCGCTGTCGACGCTCGCGGTCCTGGCGCTCGCCCTCGTCTGGCCCGGCGCTCGCCCGCGGCGAGGCGTGGCGGGACGCGAAGTGGACCGCCTGGCCGGGCCCGCTCGGGCCGCATCCGTCGACGGCCGACACGCTCGCCTGGCTCGCGCGCGCCGGCGTGGTGCGTCGCGCTCGTGCGCCGCGCTGCTCGCCGTCCCGTACATCGTCTGGAGGATGACGCTCGGCGCGGACGCGCGGGTCCCTCGGCTCGGCCTGCCGACCATCGCTCCGCTCGTGCTCGGGCCGCGCGGCTGGCGGACGCCGCTGCGCGACGCGCCCGGGAGTGCTCGCGGGGCGCGGCGCTCGTGCTCGCCGTGCTCGCTCTCGGGCGACCGCAGAGCGTCCTGCGCGGCGAGAACGAGGAGGAGAAGGGCATCGACATCGTCCTCGTCCTCGACCTCTCCGGGTCGATGGCCGCCGTGATGGACGCGCCGGCAGCCGACCTGGTCCCGGGGCAGGGCACCCGCGCCGCGCATCGGCCGACGCGCATCGACGTGGCCAAGGACGTGCTCATCGACTTCGTCCGGCGCCGGAAGACCGACCGCATCGGCGTCGTCGTCTTCGCGAAGCAGGCCTTCGTCCTGTCGCCGCCTACGCTCGACTACGGCCTCATCGCGTCGCTCGTCTCACGCATCGAGCTCGGCGTCATCGACAGCAGCAAGACCGCCATCGGCGACGCGGTCGGGACCGCGGTGGCCCGGATGCGGCGCAGCAACGCGCGCAGCAAGGCGGTCGTCCTTCTCACCGACGGCGACTCGAACGAGGGCGTCATCTCGCCCGAGTACTCGGCGCACCTCGCCGCAGAAGGAGGGCGTGCGCGTCTACACGGTGCAGATCGGCAACGGCGACGACGTCGACGTGCAGACGGGCACGATCTCTTCGGCCAGCCGGTCTACGCAGCGGAAGCGCTTCCCGGTGAACCCGGAGCTGCTCGCGCTCGATGTCGCACGAGACGGGCGGCGAGGCGTTCATCGCGACCGACAAGTCCGGGCTCGAGAACAGCATGCACTCGATCCTCGACCACCTCGAGAAGACGAGGTTCGAGTCGCAGGCGGCGACGATGGAGGACCTCTTCCCGTTCCTGCTCGTGCCGGCCGTCGTCCTCATCGCATTCGAGGCGCTCGTGCGGCTCGCGCTCGTGCGGAGGTTCCCGTGAGGTGGGGACACGACTTCGGGTCGCTCGCTGGCGTCGCTCGTGGCCGCCTTCTGCGCGCTCGCGTTCCTCGGCTACGCCGGAGCCGTCGCCTGGGCGAGCGTGCGGCAGGCGCGCGCGGCGCGGACCTTCGGCGATCCCGCCGTGGTCGCGCCGCTCATGACGTACGACGCGACGGCGCGCCGGGCGGTCAAGGCGGTGCTTGCTCGTCGCTCGCGATGCTGCTCGCGTTCGTCGCGCTGGCGCGTCCCCAGTTCGGCAGCGGCACGCAGGCTCATCCCGGCGACCAACCTCGATGTGGTCATCGTGCTCGACTACTCGAAGAGCATGTACGCGCGCGACATCGCGCCGAGCCGCATCGCGCGCGCGAAGGCCGAGGTCGCGCGGCTCATCCAGGATCTGCCCGGCGCGCGCTTCGGCGCCGTGGCGTTCGCGGGCGAGCCGATGAGCTTTCCGCTGACGAGCGACGGCGCGGCCATCGCGCAGTTCTTCCGCCAGCTCGACCCGAACGACATGCCCGTCGGCGGGACGGCGACGGCGCGCGCGCTCGAGGCGGGCGCGCGAGGTCTTCGCGCGCGACCCGAAGTCGAAGGACCACGTGCGCGTCATGGTCCTCGTCACCGACGGCGAGGACCTGGAGGGCGATCCCGGTGAGCCGTCGCGCAGAACTGCGCGCAGGAGGGGACGCGCATCGACGTCGTACAGATCGGCGGTCGCGCGCCCGAGGTGATCCCCGAGGTCGGCGCCGACGGGAAGATCAACGGCGTCCGGCGCGACGACGAAGGCAAGCCCCTGACGACCGAGCTCTCGGCGGAGGGCGAGGCGCAGCTCGCGCGCGTCGCGCAGGCGACCGAGCGGGACGATCGTCCGCGCCGAGCACGGCGACGACAGGGATCGACCAGATCGCCAAGGCGCTGCAGCGGATGATGCGCGAGGAGCTGAGCGAGAAGGTCGAGACCGTGTACGCCGAGGAGTACGCGTGGCCGCTGGGGCTCGCGGTGCTTCTCCTCATCGTCGACGCGCTGATCGGCGAGGCGCCGCGCCGGCGACGGCGCCCCCTGAGGGCGGAAGGATGAATCCGCGGTCGTCGCTTCTCCATCTGGCGGCTTCTTGCCTCGCGCTCGCCTCGCTCGCCGGCTGCGCATGGGATCCGTCGCGGCCCGTTCGATCGCGACGCGCCCGCGGGTCAAGGAGGCGATCGCCGATCTCGACGCCGGGGACGCCGCGTCGCGCCGCGAGCCGGCTCGAGGACTACCTGTCCACCGGCGCGTGCAAGGACGGGATCATCGGGACGCCGGACCTGCTGAAGCGTCGAGCCGACGGGACCTTCGACCTCGGGCTCGCGCTCTTCCGCATTGGCGAGCAGTTCGGCCGTCGCTTCGGCGAGGAAGAGGTCGACGCGGGCGTGACCGAAGCGGTGCGCGCGCAAGCGCCACGCGCAGATCGAGTGCGCGCGTCGCGTCGTCGCAGGCCATCGCCGAGGACGACGGCGGTGCCGGGCGAGCTGCGCGCGCGCGCCCACTATCTCTCGGGCAACCTCGCGTTCCTCGACGGCGCCTACGAGAGACGCCGTGACGGCGTACGACCGCGCCCTCGTCCTGGCGCCGGGCGAGGCCGACAGCGGGCGATCCGGTCGGACGCGACGCGGCATGGAACCGCGCGATCGCGCTCCGCCGCATCGAGGACAAGAAGGACGCCGGGCCCGACGCGTCGCCGCCGGGAGACGCCAGCTCCGACGCCTCGCGCGAACCCGACGGGGGAGGTGGGCAGGATGCTTCCAGAGACTCGGGCGGGTCCGACGGCGGCGCGCCCAAGGGCGGCGATGACGGCGGGAAGGACGCCGAGTCGCCGCCGACGCCCCCGCCCGACGCGGGTCCCGAGCCTCCCCGGAGGCCGGCGCCCCGCCTCCGCCGAGCACCGACGAAGACGAGCGGATGCTCGACCAGCTCGAGAACGCGCCCACGCTGCAGCAGGAGGAGGCCAAGCGCGCGGGCAAGAAGCGCGTGCGCGGGATGGCGGACAAATGAGCCCGGCGCGCCTCGGGCGGGCGATGCTTCTCATCGCTCTGGCGATCCTTTGGTCGCCTTTCGCGCGGGCGCAGAGCGCGCCGCAGATCCAGGTGCAGATCGACGAGGACACGGTCGGCGTCGGCGACGTCGTGACGGTCGTGATGAACGCGACGAGCGCCGAAAGCATGCCGGGCGATCCGCGCGTGGGGTCGACCCCCGGGTTCGCCGTGCGCGGCCAGAGCGAGTCGCCGTCGCAGACGCACATCATCATCAACGGCAACCGCATCGGACCGCTACGCGCTGACCGTCGAGTGGACACTCCAGGCGCAGCGCGTCGGCACGTTCACCGTCGGCCCGCCCAGCGTCGCGCTCGGGGGCACGCGCTTCGCCGGACAGGCGTTCAAGCTCCGCGTCGTCCCGGCCGGTCAGGCGCCGCCGCGTCGTCCGCGGCCTTCGCAGATGCAGCAGAGCCCCTTCGGGTTCTCGCCGTTCGATCCGTGGAGGGCGCTGATGCCCGGGCTCGACAGCCTCGACCAGACGCCGTCCCCGCCGCCCGCGCCCACCACCGACCCGAAGCTCGCGCTCGATCACGCCGCGCGGCAGCGTCTACTTCCTGCACGCGACGGTCGACAAGACCAGCGCGGTGGTCGGCGAGCAGGTCACCTTCAGCGTCTACGAGTACCTCGACGTGACTGCGTCGGACGTCGCCATCGACGACGACGCACGCGACGCGCAAGTGCCCGACTTCGTGAAGCACCCGCTTCAGCGCGGAGGATCAGGACGCCGTTCTCGCGGGCTACGCAGCGGTGGGCGGGCGGACCTGGATCGTGAAGCTCGTGCGCCGCTGGGCGCTCTTCCCGCTAAAGACCGGGGACCTCGTCATCGGACCGATGAGCGAGACGATGTTGCGACCGCGCTCGCTCGCGGGGCAGCCTCGCACCACCGAAGAGCTGCACGTGCACGTGACCGAGCCGCCGCTCGCCGGGCGTCCGGCCGGGCTACTCGCTGGGCGACGTCGGGCACTTCGCGCTCGCTGCGCAGGTGCAGCCACGGCAGACTCGAAGCCGGGCGGCGCCGTCGGCGTTCACGTCGAGCTCTCCGGGACCGGAAACCTTCCTGGCAGCCTCATTCCCGGCGCCCGCGAAGGGGTGGAGTGGCTCACGCCCGAGGTGCACGACGAGCTTGGGCCGGTCGGGCACGATCTCTACGGCGGAAAGCGGTCCTTCGACTTCGTCGTGCGCCTCAAGAAGCCGGGCAACGTCGATCTCGGCAGCCTCGTCTTGCCGTTCTGGGACCCCGAGCAAAAGCGTTACGAGGTGGCGCGCGCGCCCCTCGGAGCCGTTCGCGTGACTGCCGCACCGGGCGCCGCCCCCACTGCCGATACGGCCGAGCCCATCTTGCCCGGCCTGCCGCCGCAGCGCGACATGCTCCAGGGCGCGGGCGAGCGCCGGAGCTTCGCCGACGACACGGCGGTCTTCTGGATCGCGGGTGTCGGGGCGTGGCCTCTCGCGTTTGGCATCGCCTTCGTGGGGCGCGCAGCCGCTCGTCGCGTGCGCCGCGCTTGGCAGGGACGCCGCGCATCCCCGGCGAGCGATCTCAGGGAGCGGGTCGCGCTCGCGCATGTCGCTTGCGAGGGGAAAGACGCGCGAGAGGCCGACGCGGCAATCTCGCGCGCCCTTGAGGCGGCCACGGTGGTGCACGCCGGCGTGAGCGTGCGCGCCGCCGTGGGCGGGGAGGTCGTCGATCGGCTACGGCGCGCCGGAGTCGCTCGCGACGCGGCCGCTGGTATCGCCGACCTTCTGCGCGAGTGCGAGGCCGCTCGTTTCTCTCCGGACGCGACCGACGTCGTGGCCGCCCGCGACCGCTGGATCCGCGCCCAGGGCGTCATCCGGGGTATGGAGAAGAGAGGATGAACCGGCGCCTCCTCCGTCCCTCGTCTCCACGCTGGCGAGAACGACCCTCGATCGCGCGGTGGACGCTCGGGGGGTGGAGGTCTGCGCTCGGTGTCTTTCTGGTCTCGCTGGCCGCTGTCGCAGTGACTTCTCGCCCGGCGCGCGCGGACTCGTCGCCCGCGGGCGACGATACGGGAGCGCTCTTTGCCACGGCGAGCAAGGCACTCCACGAAGGTCGCGCCGGCGACGCGATCGGCGCGTTCGAGACCCTCGCCGACGACGGCGTCGTCGACGCGGTGGCGAGCTACGATCGGGGCCTCTCCTATGCGCTGCGCGTGCGCATCGGCGCGGAGGTGCCGGGGGATCTGGGCCGCGCCGCGCAGGGGTTCGAGGAGGCACGCGACCTGTCGCGCGATCCCGGGCTGACCGACGCCGCCGCGCGCGCCCTCGTCGTGGTCCGGGGCGAGATCGCACGCCGGCGTCTGAGGGCTGGGGAGCCCGTCGAGGTCGATCCGGGCCGCTCGCTCGGGCGGACGCTCGCGGGGCTTCTGCCCGAGGCGCTCTGGTCGGCGATGGCGGTGGTGCTCTCGGCGGCGCTTGCGGCGGGGCTCTTCGCGCGCGTATGGGGTCGCCGTCCGCGGACTCGCATCGCCGGGGGGGTGGTCGCGTCGATCGCCGCCCCGGCCCTGGCCGTGGCGGTCGGGATGACCCTCGCCGCGCGCCACGACCGCTGGAGCCTCCGGGAAGCGGTGGTGGTGGCCCCCGGCGCGAGAGTCACAGATCTCCGTGGGCTCGCCGTGCCGGGCGCGAAGGCCCTGCCCGAAGGCGCGCGCGTCGAAATCGTGGAGTCAAGGGGGGCATCGACCCGCGTTCGCTTCGGCACGATCGACGCCTGGGTGTCTTCGGGTACGCTCCGCGAGCTGTCCCGGATCGACGGATGACCATGCGCCGCTGCCCGGTGTTCGCCGCGTTCCTCGCCGCCGGGGTCGCCGTTGCGTCCACCGGGTTGGCCCAGGTTCCGGTCGACGTGAAGCCGCCGGTCGTCGTCCACCATGTCGACGCGGTGTACCCGCCGTCGGCCCTCGCCGAGCGCAAAGACGCCGACGTCGTGCTCACCGTCACGGTGGACGCCGACGGTCACGTCTCGAAGGTAGACGTCGCCGAATCCGGCGGAGCCGATCTCGACGAGGCCGCGATCGTCGCCGCGCGCGAATGGACGTTCGTGCCCGCAACGCGCAACGGCAAGCCCGTCGCGAGTCGCATCAAGATGCCGTTCCACTTCGCGCCGCCGGCGCCCGCCCCGGAGATCGTCGAGACTCCCAGAGCCCCTGGCGACGTCCCCGTGCATGAAGCGGCGCAGGGCGCTGCGGAGGCGCCACCCGCGCAGCCACCCCCCACGCCGGGAGTGGAAGAGGTCGTGATCACCGGTCGCTCCCGGCCGCCGAGCCGCGGGCCTTCGGACTTCGAGATCCCCGTCGGGGAGCTCCGCGTCGTGCCCCGGACGAACGCGGCCGACTTCCTCAAGCTGGCCCCGGGCATCCTCGTGACCAACGAAGGAGGCGAGGGGCACGCTGACTCGATCATCCTGCGCGGCTTCGATGCCGGCGAAGGCGAGGCGATGGAGCTCTCCGTCGGGGGGGTGCCCATCAACGATCCGGGAAACTTCCACGGCAACGGCTACGCCGACACCCACTTCATCATCCCGGAGGCCGTCGAGTCTCTTCGCGTGCTCGAAGGGCCCTTCGACCCTCGGCAGGGCAACTTCGCCGTGGCGGGTAGCGGCGACTACGAGCTTGGCTTCGCGCGGCGAGGCCTCACGGCGAAGCAGACCGTCGGCAGCTACGGCACCGTAAGGACGCTCGTCGCCTGGGGTCCCGAGGATCAGGGGCCGCACACGTTCGCTGCCGCGGAGTACGCGCAATCGAACGGCTACGGCGAGAACCGAGCGTTTCAGCGCGGGTCGGCGCTCGCGCAGTACGAGGGCAAGTTCGGCGACCGAGGTCTGTGGCGCGTCACCGGCCAGGCGTATTCGGTCGTCTCGCAGGCGGCGGGCGTCATCCGCGAGGACGACTACGAGGCGGGTCGCATCGGATTTTACGACACATACGACCCCAACCAGGGGCAAGACTCGTCGCGCTACTCGATCGCCGCGGACCTCGAGACGCGCAGCGGCAACACTGCTTTCACCCAGCAGCTCTTTCTCATCGACCGCTCCGTCCGCATCCGCGAGGACTTCACCGGGTACGTGACCGATACCGGCACGGCCGACGCCCCCCCGGTGACCTGCGTCGCGGCTCCGGGATCATCGGATATGCCGCCGGTCTGCGAAGACCCGCGAGGCACGATGCTCGACCTGGCGATGAACGAGCAGTCTTTGGGGGTGCGAGGGTCGGCGCGCACGCACGTCGAGGCGCTCGGGCAGCCACAGGAGCTCGAGATCGGCTACTTCGGGCGTGGCGACATTGTCAGCAACGTCCAGAACCTCGTCGCTCGCGCCACGCAGGTTCCGTACGCGACCAACGCGAGCCTCTCCGGCGTCCTGGGCGACCTCGCGCTCTATGCCGATACGAGCCTCAAGCCGGTCTCCTGGGTCACGCTGCGCGGCGGCGTGCGCGAGGAGCTCTTCACGTATGACGTCGAGGATCATTGTCCGACGGCTACCCCCACGTGCGACGAGGATCCTCTGCCATCCGGCAACCCGCGGACGAGCCTCGCCGACAGCGCCTTCTTGCCGCGCGCTTCGCTGCTCCTCGGCGCGTTCGACGGCTTCACGCTCTCCGGCAGCTACGGGCGTGGAGTCCGCTCGCTTGCGATCGACGAGGTCACGGCCGTCCCGGCGCCCTCGCTCGCGACGATCTCTTCCTACGAGGGCGGCGTCTCGTACGCGCGGACCAGCCCAGCCGGCACGCTCTCGCTGAGCTCGGTCTTCTACGGCACGCAGATAAGCCGCGACGAGATCTTCAACCCCTCGTTCGGGCGAACGGTCGACACGGGTGCCACCAGTCGCACCGGATGGACCGGCGTGGGCCGCTTCACCGGGCGCTTCTTCGACGAGCTCGCGAACGTCGGCGCCGTTCGCGGGGTCGTCGATGGGACCGGAGAGGCGATCCCGTACGTACCGCACGTGATGGCGCGATCCGACACGGCGCTCTTCGGGGATCTGCCCTGGGAGATCGATCAGCATCCCGTGCGCGCCTCGTTCGGGCCCGCCATCACGTACGTCGGGGCTCGATCGCTCCCCTACGAGCAGACCAGTGACGCGTACGTGCTCGTCGACGCCGCGCTGAAGTTCAATTGGCGGGCGTTCGAGCTGGGCCTCATCGCGACGAACCTGCTCGACACCAAGTACCGGCTGAGCGAGTTCACGTTCATCTCCGACTTCCATACGCAGGCCCAGCCGACGCTCGCTCCGGAGCGGTCCTTCACGGCCGGAGCTCCGCGGATGCTCTTTCTGTCGCTCGCGGCCACCGTCGGGGGCTGAGTCCTCCCACCACCCGCTACCTTCTTCGGTCGGCGCGGTATGTGCATCGTTGCTCCACGGGCCGTCACGCCTCGGAGTTCCCACCACTTTCCGATTGCTGTGATTCGTACGTCGTTATACTGATCGTGCCGATGGGCCGTCGGCGTGCTCTCGCAGTCGTGTCGGAGGTCGACGGCGCCCGGCTACCGGGCCGCATCGTGACGGGCCGGCCATCCTGGTGCCGCGGCCGTGGACGATCCGCTCGCCCGCTGCAAGATCGGTCACGGGCGCGAACGCGCATCGGACCTCAGACAGCACTTCTTTCGAAGTCGAGAGCTGCAGACCGGTTCGCTGCCTCCTCGGTGGCCACCGTCTCGCCGCGAGGCGTGCATGGGAGGCGTCGGTTGGTATGGAGACTTCGCGGAGCTCGCTTGACGGTCTGCCTGGGCTGGTAAGGTGATGAATCGCAAGACGTCACGAAGCGGGGCGACGAAGATGGTGATGGCAACCTGTGCACCGGAAGAGCATGCAAAGCGCGCCACCAAAAAAGCGACGGTGTCCGAGGAGGCCTTTTCTCGGGCTGCGTCGCTGTTTCGAGTCGTAGGAGACGTGGCGCGTCTCAGGCTTCTCGATCGCCTCTCGGAGCGCGAATGGTGCGTCACCGAGCTCGCCGAAACCGCGGGCGTCGGGCTCTCCACGGTGTCCCAGCAGCTTCGTATGTTGCGAGCCGAACGCATCGTCGAGAGGCGGCGCACAGGCAAGCATATCTTCTATTCGCTCGCCGATCGCCACATCATCGAGCTCATCGCGAACGCGCTCGAGCACGCCTCGGAGGAACAGCACTCACGGCACGAGGAAGAAGACGATTCACAACCGGACTAGTGAGTAACAAAAAGGGGGATTTCGATGGCCACTCATATGCACGAGAACCACTCCCATCGGCACGGCGCGAATTGCGGTCATACCGCGGTCCTGCACGAAGGCCATACCGACTATCTACACGACGGGCACTTGCATCACCCGAATGGCAGCGGAGTAGAGGAACACCGGATCGGGGTCGGCGGCGCGAACCCCAGTGCATGCACGCCGTCGCACGCGTGCGGCGCGCACGACAAGTCGCACCGTCACGGCCCAGGCTGCGGCCATGAGGCGGTTCCTCACGGGGACCACGTCGACTACCTCATGGATGGCCACCTGCATCATCCCCATGACGGTCACTGCGACGACCACGGCGAGCTCACGAGCACCTGACCTCGAGCGCGTCGCGCACATCCGGTGGTCCCGCGCGGAGGCGAGCGGCCTTCGATCGCGCACAGTCCCGCGCCGTACCCGCGCGCCGTGCGGGCGCACGGCGTTCGCGATCCGCTCGGTGATCGCGAACGCGTGAGTCCGGCCGGGGGATGGCGGCTGGTGCGGCGAGGGGCTCCCGAAGGCCTCGAGGCCCACGTGAGGGTGGCGGCTGGGCGCCCTTTTCGAAGCCCGGGCGCGGGCGCATCAGGAGCCCTCGCCACGGCCTGGTCGCGTCGGCGCACGGCGACGGGCGAGCACGGCGATGAGGGTCGTTCGGAGGGCGCGCGCTGCGCCCGTCAGGTAGGCCTCGCCGCGGTGCACGAGGGCGATCTGTCGCCGCAGGCCCCCGCGTGCCACCTCGACCGTGCGCAGGCGATCGGACACGGCGGCTTCGGCCATGATGCGCGGCAAGAGAGCGATTCCGACGCCGCGCTCCACCATGCGACGGACCGCTTCGAGGTTGTCCGCCTCGACGACGATCCGCGGTCGCGCGCCACGCTCTTCGCAGGCGGCCACGAGCGCCGCGGTCGACGCGACCCCGTCGACCACGACGAGCGGTTCGGTGGCCGCCTCGCCGAGGGCGATCGGGCGCTCGCTCGTCGCCAGGCGATGGCCAGCGGGCACGGCGAGCAGATAGTCCTCTTGCCAGAGCTTGTGCGCCGACAGATCGAGCCGGCGAACGGGCAGGTTCAGCAGCCCGAGGTCGAGCTCGCCCGACGCGAGCCGCTCCTCGATGTTCTCGGCAAGCCCTTCGCGCAAGCGAAGGACGATGCCTGGCTGCTCCGCGTGAAAGCGCGCGAGAGCCTCCGGCAGCGCGTACGCCCCTATCGTCGGCTGGCTGCCCAGCGCGACCGCGCCGCGGGGCTGTCCGCCCAGCTCGTCGAGCGCCGTGCGACCCGCGTCGACCGACGCGATCGCGCTCTCGGCGTAGCTCAGAAACCGCTCTCCTGCGCTCGTCAGGACCACCCCAGCCGGCGTCCGCACGACCAGCTTGGCGCCCACCTCGCGTTCGAGCTGCTGGAGGCGACGCGACAGGTTGGGTTGCGACGTCCCGAGCTGGCGGGCGGCCCGCGTGAAGCGCCGGGCGCGCGCGACCGTGACGAAAGCACGCAGCTGCTCGAGATCCACCCCCGACGTCTACGATGCAAAAGACGCATTGTCGATATGCCGATCCATGCGCTTTCCGCATTCGTCCAGCGAGGTACATTTGCTGGACGATGGCGTCGTCCTCGGTAGGTCCAACTAGCAATCGCGCTCCGGGTCTTCGCAGGCAGGTGGCCACCGCGGGCGTCCTTCTCGGGCTCGTCGTTGCAGCGTTCGAAGGAACGGTCGTCACCAGCGCGATGCCCACGATCGTGCGCGAGCTCGGCGGCATGCGAGCCTACGCATGGGTCTTCTCGGCCTTTCTGGTCGCCTCGACGCTGGCCGTGCTCGTGTGCGGCAAGCTCGCCGACGCGTTCGGGCGCCGCCCCGTCTTCGTCGGCGGGATGGCGCTGTTCCTGCTCGGCTCTGCGCTCTGCGGAGCATCGACCACGTTCGCGGAGCTCGTCGCCTTCCGCGTGATCCAGGGGCTGGGCGCGGGCGCGATCCAGCCCGTCGCCATGACGGTCAGCGCCGATCTCTACACGCTCGAGGAGCGCGCTCGTATCCAGGCGCTCTTCAACGGCGCGTGGGGCATCGCGAATGTCGTGGGTCCCGTGATGGGCGGCTGGATCGTCATGCACGCGTCGTGGCGCTGGGTCTTCCTCGTCAACGTGCCGGTCGGCGTTCTGTCGGCCGCGCTCCTGGTGGGGTCGTACCGCGATCCGGTGCGCAAACGTCGCGAGCCTATCGGCGCGCACGGCGCCCTCCTCGCGGGCTGCGCCGTCGCGCTGGCCTCCCTCGCGATCGAGCCGGGCGATCTCGGAGCCGAGGTGCGAGTGGCGCTCGCGGCTGTCGCCGGGGCTGCCGTCTGGGCGCTCTGGCGGCACGAGCGCCGCACTGCGAAGCCCATTCTGCCCGCGGCGGCGCTCGAACACCCCGTCGTTCGCTCGGGCCTGGTGGCGGGCGCGTTCGTCGGTGCGATTCTCTATGCCTGCGCCGCCTACATTCCGCTCTGGATGAGCGGGCACGGCACTCGCAGCGCACTCGATGCCGGGCTCGCCCTCATGCCGCTCCTGGTGGGATGGGCGTTCGGTTCGGCCTTTGGCGTGAAGGTGCTCGTCCGGCGCGGGATGCGCGCCAGCGTCGGCGGCGGCTTCGCGATCGCCTTCGTGGGCGCCGTGGGGCTGGCCGTCGCGGTCGCGTGCAGGCTTCCCGTGGCGGTCGCCCTCGTGGCGATGGCGCTCCTCGGTCTGGGAACCGGCCCGGCCGCGAGCAGCTCGCTGGTGGCGGCGCAGAGCAGCGTCGCCTGGCGATACCGCGGGGCGGTCACGAGTACGGTGTACGCAGCGCGCATGCTCGGCGGTTCATTGGCGGTAGCTGCGCTCGGGGCGCTGGGCACCCACACGGAAAACGCTGCGGCCGTTCGCTTCGCGGCGATCGCGCTCCTGGCCTTCGGCGCGATGGCGTCGTCGCTCTGGACGGCGCCGCGCACCCTCGCAGCGCGTGTCGAGGACGTCGTTCCCGTTCCCGCGGAGTGACTCCATCGCGCGATCCAGCCCTCGCCGTGCCCGACCCGACGACATCGCGAGCGCCGAGAACGGACTCGTTCAACGACGATTCCAACGCGCCCTCAGTTCTGAATCAGCTTCATTCCGCCCGAGATGAGCGGCTGGACGGGCGAGATGTCCGCGACCGGGGTTTCGGCGATGTAGAGAAACTTCAGCGTCTTGATCCCGGCGATCGGCGCGAGGTTCTGGACCTGCGTCTTCTTGAGGCTGAGCTTTTGTAGCTTCTTCATGTTCGCGATGGGCGTCAGGTCGGAGACGGTGTTCTCGTCGAGCATGAGCTCCGTGACGTTGATCAGCGTGCCGAGCGACTTGATCGTGTCGTCGTCGACGAGCGTGTGCGACAGGTCGAGTCGATCGAGCCGCTTCAGCCCCTCGATGGGGTGAAGGTTCTTCACGGCGCTCAGCGACGCGCCGAGCGACTCGAGCGTCGTCAGCTTCTGCAGCGGGCTGAGGTCGTCGTACTCGCCTGGACCGAGAAAGAGGTCCTTGATTCCCGTGAACATCGGGAAGATGCACGGGTCGACCTGGTGGATCGTCGAAGTCGACAGGTTGATCGACTTGATCTGCGCGAGGTCCGACGGAGTGATGGGTCCCTTGTCCTTGCCGAGCTTGCGCCGCACTTCCTTTTCGAGCAGCGCGTCTTCGCCGAAGTCGATCTCCGCCGGATGCGGCTTGCAGTCCGCGGCGGATTTCTTCACGAACTTCGGCGCCGGGGGCGCCGACTGAGTGGGGGTGGGTGTAGGCGTCGGGGCGGGGGCCGCTGCGGCCGCCGCTTCCGGCGCGGCCGGGCTCTCGCTCGACGGTTCGTCGCAGGCCATCGCGGCCGGCACCAGCAGGATTGCCCCAAGGATCGCCGTCTTCATACGGCGGCGAGCTTACCAGGGAGCCCGCCGGAGCGGCGCACGATGTCGGCGCTGCAGTACGGCCACCAATTGTCGACGCGGCAGTACGGATGCCCGCGAACCGGCTGCCCGCCTCACGCTTCGGGCTGCGTTGCCTCCGTGCCCGCCCGTAGGCCATCCACCGCGAGGATCGAGCTCAGCTCCGCGGGCACCAGGCCGTAGGCCTCCGCCGGCGGCGAGCAGTCCCGCGTTCGGAGTCAGCTGCGTGAGGAACGCGCGCGCGTACGGGGTGCCTGCCAGGCCCCGCATTCGCGTCACGAGCCGCGGTACCCCGCGCGCGATCGCGAGCCTCGCCTCCTCCAGATCGGCCGAGGTCGACGCAGGCGTCGTGCAGCGCGAGAAACACCGGCGCCTCGTTGAGCAGGCTGGGCGAGCCTTCGTCGAGCAGCGCCGCTGCTTCGCTCGCGAGCGCCCGCGCGCGCTCGGCGTCGCCGCAGCGCCGCTCGGCCTCGGCCCAGAGTCCCACGGGCCACGGGGAGTACGTCGAGCATCTTGGTCGCGCGGTATCCCTGCGCGGCGAGGCGCAGGAGCGTTCGGGCGTCGGTCTCGCCGCCCGCCGTACGCAGCCGCTCCATGCCGCGGTAGAAGAGGACCCCGAGCGTCGCGCGGTCGTGCGGCACCCAGCTCCCGGCGAGCGCCGCGTCGGCGGCAGCGCGCGTCTCGGCGAGGGGCCCGTCGAGCGGCGGCGTCGGTGCCGAACGTCGCCGCCCAGCAGAGCAGGATCATCTTGCCGTGCCGCTCGACCCCGGGCGAGCCGATCGCCTGGCCGAGGGCGATGCCGCTCTCGATCGCGAGCCGCGCCTCGTCGCGTGCGCCCACGGTCGTGAGCGCGAAGCCCGACGTTGATCGTCAGCGTGGCCTCGCGCGTCTTGAGCGCCGGCGCTCTTGGCCGTTCGCGCGGCGCTTCGCCGCGCCTCGAGCGCCGCGCCCACCTCGCCGCGTGTCTGGCGCACGACGGCGAGCGTCTGCCACGCGTCGACGGCGGCGACCGGGATGTTGTGCTTCTGCGCGAGCGTGAGAAGCTCGTCGGCGACCTCGCTGCGCCGCGTCGAGCTCTCCCGCGTACGCGTAGCGCGCCGCCAGGGCCGCCGCGTTGCGCGCCTCTTCGTCGGGGAGCTTGGCCTCCTGCGCCGCGAGGCGCACCTCGTCGAGCCGCGCGCTCGTGTCGGCGCCGCCTCCGCACGCGTCTTCGTATCGCACGCGCGCACCGGCGGCGCGCACCTCGCTCGCCTTGTCGTGCACGGCCTCCTCCATCGCGCGAACGGCCGTGTCGCGCTCGGCCGCGCGCGCGTCGAGGCGGTTCCACGCCTCGTCGAGCAGCTGCGCGCGCGCGAACTGCGTCGGCTTGTCCTCCGCGAACGCGAGCGCCTTCTCGGCGAGCGCCACCGACTCCGCGAGCGCGTGCGCGGCGAGCGCGCTGCGCGCGGCCTTCTCGAGGTACTGCGCGGCCGCGGCTTCGTCGCCCCCCAGCTCGAGGTGGCGCGCGACGATCGCGTCGTCCTCGCCGACCTTCGCGAGCCACTGGCCGGCGCGGCGGTGATACTCGCGCAGCTGCTCTTCGCCGAGCGACGCGTACGCGACCTCGCGCATCAGCGCGTGCTTGAACGCGAACTCGCGCGTGCCTGCGAAGTGCGCGTGGGCCTGCTCGACGAGGATCTCGGCCGCGGCAAGCTCGCGCAGCACCTCGGCCGCGTTGGGCACGCCGATCGCCTCGAGCCCCACGTCCCAGCCCGCCTGCCCGAAGACCGCGAGCTTCGCGGCCGCGTCGCGGCCGAAGTCGTCGAGCGCGTCGAGGTGCACCTGCATCGCGGCCTCGATCGTGGGCGCGTCCGATGCGTTGCGTCCGGCCGCGGCGATGCGCGCGAGCTCCTCGGCGAAGAGCGGGAGGCCCGCCGACTGCTGGGCGATCGAGTCGACGAGCGCCTCGCCCCGATCGCCGCTCGCCCGGTCGCCGAGGATGGACGACGCGATGGAGCGCGACTGCTTGCGCGAGAGGGGCCGGAGCTCGATGCGGACGTGATCGCGCCCCTCGAAGCGCGCGGAGTCTTCGCGCCAGAACGACGGGCGAGCCGCCGCGAGCACGAAGACCGGGGAGCCGGCCGCCCGCGCGAGCAGGTGGTCGACCCACGACAGGCTCTCGACGTCCGCCCATTGCGCGTCCTCGAGGACGACGACGAGCGGGTTGTGCCTGGTCATGCCGACCATCATGTCGGTCAAGCACGAGCCACAGCGCGTCGCGCGCGCCGCGCGTGTCGTCGACCTCCGGAAGCGGCTCGTTGGCGACGAGTCGCGCGATGAGCTCGCGTGGCGCGTGCGAGCACGAGACCTCGCTGACGGCGATGAGCACGTCGGTCGCGTCGTAGCGCCTCCTGCAGCGGGCGCGCCCTTGGCCACGCCCGTGAGCCCGCGCGCAATGTCCGCCGACGACCCCGAGCGCGTGGCTCTTCGAGAACGACTCGCTGCGCGCGAAGAGCGACGCGCGGCGCGCTCGCGTGGCTCGCGATCCGCGAGAGCGCCTCGCGCCGCAGCCGCGTCTTGCCCATTCCAGGCGCGCCGGTCACGGTCACCACGATCGGCGTCCGGTCCTCGACGCAGCGCTCGAACGCCGCGACGATCTGCGCGAGCTCCGCTTCGCGTCCAACGAAGGGCACCCCGCCGCCGCTCTCCTTCTTCCCGCGCAGGGCGGCGCCGACGATGGCGCTGCCGTCGCCCCGGAGCTGCAGCTCGTAGCGGCCTCGCGTCAGCTCGGTCGTCGTCGTGTCGGCGAGCACCTGCCCGCGCAACGCGTCGCGCGCGAGGGCGGCGGCGCGATCGACCACCTCGCCCGTGGGCCGCGTGCGGTCGATGCGCGTGCGGCCCGTCGCGATGCCCACGGTCGCGTTGATCTTGGCGACGCGAAGCCCGAGGTCGAGCGCACGTGACCGCCTCGTCGCCGAGCGGTCTTGCGCACGCCGAGGTGGCACACGATCGCGTCGCCTCCGAGCTCGGTCGCGTCGGCTCCGCGGGCGCGAAGATGGGTGAGGAGGCGCGCGCGCAGGGCGCCCTTCGGGCACGCGCGTCGCGACGATGGTCGTGACGAGGCGCGTGCCGCCGCTCTTGTCGGTGGTCTGGCTGGCGGTCGGGACCTCCTGGGACGGAAAGCTTCTCGTGCGGCCCTCGGCCGCGTCGGCGCTCAGCTCTGCGGCGATCTCGCGCAGCTCGCGCGCCACCTCGCTCGCCGACGCGGGTCGGTCGGTCGGGGCGGTCGCCAGCAGGCGCGCCATGATCTCGTCGAGCCGCGGCGGCGCGTCTGACGAAGACCTCCGAGAGGCGCGGCGCGGCGTCGTCACGAGGCGAGCGAGGATCGCGATCGGCGTCGGGCCGACGTGCGGCGGCCGCCCGGCGATCATCTCGAAGAGCGTCGCCCCGAGCGCGTAGAGGTCGGCCCGCGCGTCGACCTCGCCGTCGCCGCGGGCCTGCTCGGGCGCCATGTACGCGGGCGTCCCGACGATCGCCCCCGTCCGCGTGAGCTTCGCGTCTTCCGCGGACGCGACGCCGAAGTCGACGAGCTTGACGCGGAACGTGTCGCCGTCGGCCGGGGCAGCTCCCGACGAGGAGCACGTTCGACGGCTTCACGTCGCGATGCACGATGCCGGCCGCGTGCGCCGCCGCGAGCGCGTCGGCCACATCGGCCGCGACGATCACGCGACCGTACGAGGGGCAGGCGCGATCGGCGCTGGCGCTGCGCGATGTCTTCGCCCTCGAGCCACTCCATCGCGATGTAGGGCTGCCCGTCGTCGAGCTGACCGAACGCGACGACCTGCACGATCCCGGTGTGACGCAGGCCCGCGAGCACGCGGCCCTCGCGCCGGAACCGCGCCTCTTCGCCCGCGTCGACCCCGGGCAGCGCGATGACCTTGAGCGCGACGGGCTGTCCGGTGACCTCGTCCCTGGCCCGGTAGACGATCCCGACGCCCCCACGGCCGACCTCGCGCTCGATGACGAAGCGCCCGGCGAGCGGCTGAGAGCGAGGAGCGATCACGCGCGCTTCCCCGAGCCCACCGACGAAGATCTCGGTGCTCACCGACGCGCGTCCCCTCCGGCCGGATGAGGCGCTCGGACTCGTAGTGCCGCCGCAGCTCGGCGCGGGCGGCGGGCAGGTCGTCGCTCATGAAGATCTTGCCGACGAACGATCCCCCGCGAGCGCCGAGCGCGGCCGCCACGGCGAGGGCGCGCATGAAGAGCTCGAAGCTTCGCGCCTGATCGGTGACGCGGTTGCCCGTCGTCCGCGGCGCCATGTCGCTCAGGACGACGTCGTACGGCGCGAATCGGCCGAGATCCTCGTTGGCGAGCGAGAGCGCGTCGCCCTGCACGAAGACGGCATGGGGCGGCAGGACCACGGGCAGCGGCTCGAGGTCGACGGCGAGGAGATGGCCCGTCGTGCCCGATCTTCTGAGCCGCGTACATCGACCAGCTCCCCGGGGCGGCGCCCAGGTCGAGCACGCGCATGCCGCCGCGGAGCAGCCGCACTCGCCGGTCGATCTCCTCGAGCTTGAAGACGCTGCGCGCGGGGAACCCGGCGTCCTTCGCCGCGCGCGTGAAGCGGTCGGGCCTGGCGTAGGGGTTCTTGCGCGACGACATCGGGGCGAACCCCAAGGTAGCGCGAGGCGTGCGCGCGTGGCCGACCCGCGTTCGACGGGCGACGGTTCGACCGCGCGCCGTAACTATCGCTTCGTGGACTTCTTCTCGGTCTTGACGGCCACGCGCACGAGCACGAAGCCGTTTTTCGCGCCAGGAACGCCGCCCTCGATCATGATCTGGTGCTTTTCGGCGTCGACCCGGGCGACCTTCAGGTTGAGGATCGAGACGGTCTCGTTGCCGTATTGGCCACCCATCTTCAGGTTGGGGAGCGTGCGCCCCGGCGTCATGTTCGTACCAATCGACCCGCCGTGCCGGCGGTACTCGTGGGTGCCGTGCGTGTCCGAGCCGGCGCCGGCGAAGTTCCAGCGGCGCATGACGCCGGTGAAGCCGCGGCCGCGCGTCGTGCCGCGCGCGTCGACATACATGCCGGGCTGGAAGATCTCGTCGAGCTTGAGCGTCTGCCCCGACCTCCCACTTGCCGGCGAACTCCGCGCTGCAACGGAGCTCTTTGATGACGCGCTTCGGGGTGACGTTCGCCTTCTTGAAGAAGCCAGCGAGCGGCTTGGTCGTGTGGCTTCTCCTTGCGCTCATCGAGGCCGAGGATGAGCGCGATGTACCCGTCCTTCTCGAGCGTGCGCTTGCCGAGGACGACCACGGGGCCCGCCTCGATGACCGTGACGCGGGTGACGCTGCCGTCCGGCTCGAAGAGCTGGGTCGAGCCGAGCTTTCGGCCGAAGATGCCAGGCTGGAGATTCATGGGGCGCTCCTGTTCGCTTGCGCGGCGGGATGTGGGGTGAGTGTCAGCCGGCCCGTTGGTGCGCGCCGTCCACAAGCGAAAGGGACGGGTGACGCGCGCCGCGCCGAGCAAGATGGTCGCCGGGCGAGGCGACGTGTCACGGCTCCGCGAGGTCGCGCGAGGTGCGAGGTAGAGAGAGACAGAGAGACCGTTTACGAGGCGCGGGACTCTAGCGGCGCCCACGTGGCCGTCAAGGGGCCGCGCGCAGCCCGCGTTGACATGCCCTGACCCTCATGCTTTAAGCCCGCGCTCCCGTCAGCACCATCCGCTCATGAATACCTCGACCAAGATCGCCGAAATCGAGTCCAAGCTCCTCCGCACGGACCTGCCTGACTTCCGGGTCGGCGACACCGTGCGCGTGCACTACCGAATCGTCGAGGGCGACAAGGAGCGGACGCAGGTCTTCCAGGGTGTCGTCATCAAGCGGCACCGCGCGGGCGCGCGCAGCACCTTCACTGTGCGCAAGGTGAGCTTCAACGTCGGCGTCGAGCGTATCTTCCTGTCGCACTCGCCGCGCATCGAGAAGGTCGAGGTGGTGAGCAAGGGCGTCGTTCGCCGCGCTCGCCTCTTCTACTTGCGCGACCTCGCCGGCAAAGCCGCCCGCGTCCGCGACCAGAAAGACGTTTAGTCCTGGTCGAGGGGAGCGCAGTGAGCTGTTTTGGTCGAGGGGGGAGCGCAGACGCTCCCCTCGAGCTCCCCACCTGGGAGCCACTGCCAGGCGAGTGCTGGCTCCTGGAAGCCACTGCTAGGCGAGCGCTGGCTCCTGGGAGCCACTGCTAGGCGAGCGCTGGCTCCTGGAGGCCACGGCTAGGTAGGCTGTTCGCGGGGCGCGTCGGTGCGGGGAGCCCGTGACGAGGGATGCCGAATCTTGGCCTCTGACCTCCGCGCCCTCTGCGTCTCTGCGGCTCACCTCTCCTCGCGGCGTGATCAGTGCTGCGCGGGGAAGCGAGCGCGCATTTCGCGGACCCACCTTGCGTCGCTACCGAAGACGTCTCCCGCGAGGAGCGAGGTGATGGCTCGACGCAGGAACGGGTGCTGCGGGTCGGCGAAGATCTGCGGAGATCAGGTCGCCGGTGTAAAAGGCCTGGACGACGCCCGTGAAGAGCTCCGTTCCCGCGCGGATCTCCTGCTCCCACGGCTCGAGCTGCGCGGCGGTCATGTCACCGGTCTCGAGCGCCGCGTGGACGGCTTCGGCCCCCGCCAGCGCGCTGTGCATCGCCAGGTGCGCACCCGTCGAGAAGAGCGGATCGATGAACCCTCCGGCATCTCCAACCGCCACCCACCCGTCGCCGCACAGCGCGCCGACGCGGAAGCTGAAGTCGGCGGTCGCGCCGGGTGCCAGCACCCGTTGGGCGCCTTCGAGCATCCAGGCCACCGTGGGCGTCTCTTCGACCGCGGCCTCGAAGAGCGCCGCCGCGCCACCGAGGTGCTGTCGGGCGCGGATCCACGCTCCCGAGACGACGGCGCCGACGCTCGTGCGCCCGTCCAGAAACGGAATGAGCCAGAACCACCCTCGCTCCGCGCCCTCGCCGAAGATGACGATCTGGATGTCGCCCTCGCGCTCGTCCACGTCGCGCCAGGCTCCTCGGACCTGCGTGAAGAGGGCCGTGCGATCGAGGTGCGCAATGCGTTCGACAGCGCGGGCCGCGCGCGCGACGACCGCCTCGCGCCCGCTGGCGTCGACCACGACCCGCGCTGCAATCGCCTGCGGGGTGCCGTCTTCGGACTGGGCCATGACGCCCACGGCGCGGCCGCCCTCGAAGACGACGCGCGTGACCTCGCACCCTTCGCGGATCTCCGCGCCGCACGCGCTGGCACGGCGCAAGAGGAGCTCGTCGAATCGGTCGCGCGGCACCTGAAACGCGTGGTTCCACCGCGCCGCGAACGCCTCCGCGAACGCATAGCGCGCCGTGCGCGCTGCAGGTCCACCCGCGCCTTCGACGAAGCGAGCGCCTCGCTTGACCATGAACGTGTCGCGCACCTCTTCGAGGACGCCGATGGTCTCGAGCACCCCCATGCTCGCCGGCAAGAGCGACTCGCCGAGGTGAAAGCGCGGGTGGTGGTCGCGCTCCAGCACGACGACGCTGCGCCCGAGCGCGGCCAGGCGTGCCGCAAACACCGCCCCTCCGGGGCCGCCGCCGATCACCGCGGCATCGAACTGGTTCACTCGGCGGTCTTGGGAGGAGGCCCGAGCTGAATGCGCTCGCCGATGTACGCCCCGATGAGCGTCAGGAGAATGCCGATGCCCGCGAAGATCAGGTAGAGAAAGAGCGGCATCGTACGGACCGTCTGGCTCTGGATGAGCAAGAACGTCGTCGGGATGGCGACGAGTAGGCTCGCCACCGCCGGCTCGATGAACGTGCGTCCTGGCGAAATCATCCCGACGAGAAGCCCGCCGAGAAACCAGACCGGGATGCACATCAACATGCCGTTCTGTCCCTCGAAGTCGAGCATCGGGATCACCATCGGCAGCCCGAACACGAGCGCCGCGGTGAGCACTCCCTGCACGAGGAAGGCGATGACGAGCCACTGCACGCTGACGCCCTCTTGCTGATAGCGGCGACCGAGCTCCTCTTCGCGCGAGCGCTTCGAGCGAGAGATGTCCTCGATCTTGGCGCCGCAGGAAGCGCAGCGAGCCGAGCCGGGAGGGTTCTTCTGAAATCCACACGACGGGCAGACGATGGCTTTCGCGGCGGGCATCGCCACTACGGTACCGTCCCCGCGGCCCGGCCGCCAAGCGGGAACAACGCGAACGTGGGCCTGTCCGAGCTATGCTGTGAGAGGAGTGTCCGAAGAGCCGCAACCGCTACCGCCCTTGCCCGCGCTTGCGCTGGCGGGGGTCGCCTCCGCAGACGAGCCCGACCCGGAGCTCGCGGCGCTGCCGGATCCGCCCCGTCGCGCTCGAAGTCTGACCGTGCTCGTTCTGGCGCTGGCGGCCGCCGCGGCGCTCCTTGCGACGTTCAGTCTGCTCCGCGAGGTGGCGTATGCGCTCGCGGGTGACTCCCCGGCTGCTCTAGGGGACCTGCGGTCGGCCACGAGCGCTGCGCTTGCCGCCAGCGAGAACCGGCCGGTCCGTGGAGACGGCATGCTCGGGGCGGCGGGCGGGATCCGCTACGAGAGGCCGCTGGTGAGCGACACGTTTCGAACGCTGCCGGTTGCGGGGCGAGCGGAGCCGTTCGACATGTGGGTCGAAGTCCGCGTGCCGCAGGGGCAGGAGAGCGGGCGATGGGAGCCGCCGCGGACCTTCACCGGTCGCCTCGTGCGTCTCGACTCGGCGGGACCGCGCCATCGGGGCCTTCGCTCCGCGATCGAGCAGGCGACGCACGAGCAGATCCCCAAGAGCGCATGGCTCATCGTAGACGGCGAGGATCCCGCCGACACGCGCTGGGCGATCGTCCTCTCGCTGATGTTTCTCGGCTTCGTCGGGTGGAACGTCGCGGCGACTGCGCGAATCCTGCGCAAGGTCAAGGCGTAGGGTTCGCGGGCGGAGACATGGTCGCGGGCGGGGGCATGGTCGCCGGCGGAGGCATGGTCGCCGGTGGCGGGGGCGGCGCGATGGTTGCGGGCGCGGGCTCGGAGGAGGGCGGGCGCGGGCGTGAGCGTGGGCGCAGGGTTGACTGCGGGGATGGGCGCGGGTGGGGCGCACGGGACGTCGGGCGCTTTCGGGGGCACTGCGTCGCTGAACGCGTAGATGAGGCTCAGGGTCGTCGCGAGGTCGGTGTTCTTCTTTCCAGGGAGCGGGTCGCTGTCGTATCGCGCGTTGAGGCCGAGACCCAGCGCGAGACCCCCGCCGACCTTCGCGGCAAAGAGGGCGTCGTAGTTGAGCCAGTGGTGTGGAGCGTCGGAGACGCTCTGGATGTACTCGAGCCCGGTCGACAGCGTGACCTCGTCATTGAAGTCGTGCTTGAAGCCTGCGTAGAGGCGGATCGAGTGATTGACGGCGGTCTTCGGCAGAAGCGGCGCCATCGGGATCGGAGCTCCGGTCGAGTCGAGCTGGATGCGCGCGTCGTCTTCCCTCACGTCGTACTGGAAGTCGTAGCCGGCTTCGACCCACAGCAGGTTCGTCTCGGCGGTGAGAAAGAGGTACTTGAATCCAGGGTCGAGGTTGTATCGAACCTCGAGCCCCTGAAACCTGTCGTGCCGGACCGTGTTGATGAGAAACACGCTCGCCTGGTCGATGACGTAGCGGTCGTAGCGCACGCGCCCCTGGACGTTCTCCGCGGTCTCGACGACCGCGGCTCCGGGCGGCGCTCCCTGACCGTAGTTGCCGAGGATGGATGCGCCGATCCCGTTTGCCCCCCAGCGCGAGTCGTACTGGCCGTTCATCGTGGCCGCGAGAAGGCGCGTGTTGCCGGTGGCGTACTGGGCGCCCGCCGAGAGCGATATGCTCGTACCGTCGAGCGGCTTCTTCAGGTCGGGCAGGGTGTCTGCCTTGGGCGCCGTCACGAGCGCCGTCGCATCGGGGGGAGGCGCGCCCGTAGGTGCGGCTGGCGCGGCGGTCTGCGCGAACGCCGGCACCGCGAGCGTGAGGGCGGCGCCGCCGAGGCACGCCGCGAGTCGAACGGTTGAGATCCGCGAAGGGAAGGAGGTCGCCATTTGGGTGGCCCATCCATCACATCCGCGCGCCCCGGTCTAGCTCGCCGCGTGACGCGCCCCGTTCCGGCGCTGCCGTGCTACGGATTCGGGCGTGAGGGTCGCGATCGTCGGCGGCGGCGTGATGGGCTGCGCGACCGCGCTGGCGATCGCCCAGCGCGGCGCCCACGCCATCGTGCTCGAACGGGCCGTACCGGGCGCCGAAGCCTCGAGCGCCGCCGCGGGAATCCTCGGCGCCCAGGCAGAGCTTCACGGGCCGCTTCGCGAACGAAGCGCCCCCCTCTTCGCCCGCGCGCGCGACGCCTGGGGGCCATGGGCGCGAGAGCTACGCGAGGCGAGTGGCATCGACGTCGGCTACCGGGTCTCCGGCGTGCTGCGCGTGGCGCTCGCCGCATCCGATCGCGAGGCTCTCGCGCTCGATGTCTCCTGGCAGCAGTCGCGTGGCCTGCGTGCGTCGCTCCTCGACGCGAACGGCGCGCGCGAGGTCGAGCCGGAGCTATCGCATGCGGTGCTCGCGGCGGCCTTCTTCCCCGACGACGGCCAGGTCGATCCCCCGGCCCTGCTTCGCGCGCTGGTGGCCGCGGCCGCGCGCAGCCCGCGCATCACGATCCGATCCGGGGCGACCGTGCGAAACCTAATCGTCGAGCCGCAGCGATGCGTCGGGGTCGCGCTCGACGACGGAGACCTCCACGCGGATGCGGTCGTCCTCGCCGCGGGGAGCTGGTCGTCGCTCGTGCCTGGTGTGCCCCGGTCGCTCCCGGTCGTGAGGCCCGTTCGCGGTCAGATGGTCCTGCTCGACGAACGTCCCCCGCGTGTGCGCGCGATCGTCTTCGGCGCGAGCACCTACGTCGTCCCGCGCGGAGACGGTCGCGTCGTGTGCGGCTCGACGATGGAGAACGCAGGGTTCCGCAAGGAGGTCACCGCGGCCGGCCTCGAGGCGATCCTCGCGGGCGCGCTCGCGTGCGTCCCTTCGCTCGGAGGGGCGCAGTTCACTTCTGCATGGAGTAACTTCCGCCCCCACGTCGAGGGCGAGGCGCCACTCATCGGCGCCTCGCCGCTCCCCGGTCTCTTTCTCGCGACCGGCCATCATCGCAACGGCATCCTTCTCTCGAAGGTCACAGCCGAAGCCGTCGCCAGCGCCGTTCTCGGTTGACCTGGCGCGCTCTCAGCCAGGGAACATCGACCAGTAGGGCTTCGCCTCCTCCACGACCCGCGCGAACGACGGCCGGGTCGCGAGGCGGGCGAAGTACTCCGCGAGGTGCCGTCGTCCGGCTCCGAACGGCGCGACCTGGTTCGCGTAGAAGAGCGCCGGCGCTGCCGCGCAGTCGGCCATCGTGAACGCGTCACCCAGCGCCCAGGGACCCGCGCGCATCCACTCGTCGGCGACCGCGTACGCCGTCTCGAGCTGCGCCCTCGCTTGCTCGACGCCGTAGGGGTCCCGCTTGTCCATGGGCCGCAACTTGTCCGTCACGATCTTCCCCATCGGGGCGTTCACGTAGAGGTCGTAGAAGCGGTCGCGCAGCCGACACTCACGCGCCCCATCGGGGGCGGGTGGCGTCAAGCGTCGTGGCTCGGGGCAGCGCAGGTCGACGTATTCGAGGATGATACTCGACTCGGCCACCGTGAGTCCGCGCGCCTCGTCGCGCAGGACGGGGAACTTGCCCATCGGCCAGAGCTTCACGAGCGCGGCGCGCTCGGCGTCGTTCGCCGAGATTGACGATCCGCTTCGCGAACGGGATATCGAGCTCGTAGAGCCCGACGAGCGCCTTCTGACAGAACGACGACAGCGGATGAAAATGGAGCGTGAGCGACATGGAAGCCTCCGAAGGTCGGCAAGGGATCTATCGAGCCGGGAGCCACCAGCGGTAGCCGTTCGCGCGCGACGGCAACCCCAGCTCTCCGCAGACCTCGGCGATGAGGTCGGGGTTGAAGAAGTAGTTCTGCAGGCGCGCCACGCGATCGCCGGCGGCCTCGACGCGCGTGAGCGCGCGGACCGATTCGCCGTCGTGATGCGCGTACCAGTGGAGCAGCACCCACGCCCCCCGGTGGGCGCGCACTTCGACGCGTGGAGCCCTCGGCAGCACGCCTTGCACGAAGCGCGCTTCCATCCCGCCGTGGACGTCGGCCAAAACCATGCGTTTCACGCCGAAGAGCATCCCCTGCAGGACCGTACGTCGCGCCGCCTCCTGGCCGTACTGCGTGGTCGCGCTGACCACCTCGACACTCGCATTGTCGAGCAAGAGCGCCGTCAGCCGCTCGAGATCGCCCGCGTTGAACGCTTCGCAAAATGCGTCGAGCACGGCAGGAGCCGGCGCGGTCGGCTCGTCGCCCGGCGGCTCGACGAGCCTCCCTCTCGCGCGATGCAGCGCGGCTTTGACGGCGCCGACGGTCGTGGAGAGCGCATCGGCGGTCTCCTCGAGCGAGAGATCGAACACGTCCTTGAGGACCACCGCCGCCCGCTCTTGGGGCGAGAGCTGGCCGAGCAGGGTGCCCGCCGCTTCACGCGTGCCCCTCGGATCGCTTGCCGCGCCCGGGTCTCGCGCGTCCGGGGCGAGCGGCTCCTCGCGCCGGCGCCGGCGCGTCCGATCGATCCAGAGGTTCGATGCGACGCGCAGCAACCACGCGCGCGCATTCGGAGGCGCCTGACCCATCTGACCGAGTGTGACGAACGCGCGGGCCAGCGCGTCTTGCGCGAGGTCCTCGGCATCCCAGGGGCTTCGCGTGAGGTGACGGCAGTAACGATAGAGATCGGACCGGAGCGGCTCGTACGTCTCGAGAAAGCCGTGCCATGACGTCTGCACCGATCGCGGCAGCTCGCTTGTGGCGGTCATGCCGGAAGAACGTAGACGATCGGCGAAAAGATACGGGTCGGCTCCGATTTCTCGGTCCACGCCGCCGCGTTGGCAAAAAGCCAAAGCGAGACGCAGGGTCCTCGCGCCAGGAAGGCTGGCGAAACGCGAGCGCGCAATGAACTGGCGGCCGCCGGCACGCTCCGGCGGCAGGCCGCTCCACGCCCACAGGTGACCAAACAGACGGCACGGTCGTTGCTCTAGCGACCGAAGCGATCCCATTCGCGCGTGGCCCCGTTCAATCCCAGATGAATCTAGAACCAGGACTCCGTGTCACAGAGAGCATCGAGCTACGCTTACTGATCGGAGAAGGCGGAATGGGCCAGGTGTGGTCCGCGTTCCATCGAACCCTTCAGCGCGAGGTGGCCGTCAAGTTTCTCTCCGGGCCACTCGCCGAGAACGCGGCGGCGCTTCAACGCTTCTCGCTCGAGGCGCAGACGATCGGGCGCCTGCAGTGCCCGTACGTGCCGCAGGTCTTCGACTTCGGGACGATGCCCGACGGAGCGCCGTTCATCGTGATGGAGCTTCTCGACGGCGTCGACCTCCAGTCGCGCCTCGAAAAGGAAGGGGCGCTCTCGCTCGCGCAAAGCGAGCGCCTCGTCCATCAGATGTGCACTGTTCTGTCGCTCGCCCACGGCCTCGGCCTCGTACACCGCGACATCAAGCCGGAGAACATCGTCCTGATCCGCGGGGAAGGGGACGCGTTCACGGCGAAGCTGCTCGACTTTGGAATCGTGAAGGCGCTCGACGTCGACAACGGCGACGTGACGCGCACCGGAGCCACGATCGGCACGCCCAGTTACATGAGCCCGGAGCAGCTCATGGGCGAGAAAGCGATCGACGGGCGCGCGGATTCTCTGGTCGCTGGCGGTCGTGGCGTACGCCTGTCTCACCGGCGAGCTGCCGTTCGCCGGCGAAACGTTTGGCGCCGTCTGCCTCTCGGTCCACAACGGCACACTCGTCGACCCGAGCGAGCACCGACCGGGCTTGCCCGCGGCCCTCGATGCTTGGTTCCGCAGGGCCCTCAATCGTACCCCCGAGGAACGCTTTGGATCTGCGGCCGAGATGTCCACCGCTCTATCCGCGGCCGTCGTCGTCGATTCGACCGATGTGCCCCTTGCGAACACCGCCTCTCTGTCGCTGGTGGAGTCGCCGACGCTCGAGGATCGTGCGACGCACCCGGAGAGGCGGCGCCCCCGCAAGCCGTGGGTGCTGAAGACGGTCGTGTCACTCGTCGTCGTGTCGGCGCTCGTCTTCGGCGCCCTCGGCTCGTGGGACCCCGGCGCGGCGCCCGACTGGTCGATCGCCGCGCGCATGGGAAGAGCATTCGCGGGGGCTCTGGGGCGGCGGGCCACGTCGTTTGCGAACAGCGGTCCGGAAACGGCTCCGAGCGCCGAGCCGCCCCGGATCCTTCCGCCGTTGGCCGACGCGAACGCCCCGAGGACGGTCTTCGTGCTGCCGGAGCAGGTGATACGACCCGACGCGACATCCGCGAAAGCCAGGCGTCTGGCCCCCGCTCGCGAAGAGGCGCCCATCGTGCACGCGGCGGGCTCGGCATGGACCGCGAGGCCGAGTGCGCCGGAGCCGCCGCCGACCGCCAATCCATCGCCTTCGACGGACGATCCTTACGGCCTCCCGTGAAGAGGGGCGCGCCGCCGGTTTTGGGCCGCCGGGACCTTCGTCGAACGCCTACTGGGACGACTGCGACGACTTCGTAGCGGACGCCTCCTCCGCTCGAAGCTCGGAGGTCGCCGCGTCAGCGACAGCATCGACCGCCGCGACGAGCGCCTCCGACATCGCCTGCACGGCCTCGTTGGCTGCCGCGGACCCCTTCGCCGCGGGGATGGGACGCTCCACGGCGACCGATCGCGAGAGCCGGACGACGCGATCGTCGTAGACCACATAGACGAGCTCGATCCGGGCCACGTGCGCCGGCACGCGCACCTCTTCGAACGCGACGATGTCGACGTCCAATGTCGCGCCCACGCCCGAGAGGAGCTGCCTCACGCCGCGCTCGTCGAACAGAGCGCGGGCCAGGGCCCGCCGGACATACGCTTCGGGCTTCTCGGTCCAGACGCGGTCCTCGTAGTACCCGATCTCGAAGGCCGAATCGCGGTGAACGATCCGATCCTTGAGGTACGCGTCGGCGTTTACGCGTCCGAGTCGCAGCTCGAGGCCGGTCGCGTCCGCGGCGACATTCGGTCTGGATGGAGCCGCCGCTTCGGGGCTGAAGTAGCGCGGGACGACGGGGTCGCTCTTCGATAGAAGCGCGCAGCCGGGCGCCAGAACGAGGAGAACCATGGCCGCGAGACCGACGGAGTTCATCGCGCCGCCCTGCTTCGCCCTTTGAGCAGCATGTCGGAATCCCTTTCCAGCGCGTCTCCCAGGCGTTGAATCGTGTCCGCCGCCTGCTGGACCTCTCGGAGCGTCTCTTCGACCTCGAGACCGAGCCCGTTGGCGTTTTGTGCGACGTCACCCAGCGCGTTGGACGCCCGCTCGGCGCTCGCGAGCAATCCCTTGTTTCCCTGGACCCGCTCGAGCACGCCATTCATCCGGGTGACCGTCACGTTCAGGTTGGCCATCGTCTGCTGAAGGTCCGCCGAGAGCTTCGGCGAGTCCACGCCGCGCACGGCGGTTTGCACGTCCGCCATGACACGGTCGGCGCGCCCCAGAGCCACCCCCAACTTCTCGGGCAGATGGTGCGAATCGACGTCCTCCAGGATGCGGTCGATCTTTCCGAGGACCAGGACGACCTGATCGGCGACATCGGGAAACCGATCGACTGCGCGGACCACCGAGTCTTCGAGGTTCTTCATCGTCGATCGAGCCGAGGGGATGTAGTTTTCCGGCACGCGGAACGAGAGCGGCATAATCGGGTTGTCGCCGACCGAGAAGAAGTCGATGAGGATGAATTTGACGCCGGTGATCCCGGCGGACCCGAGCTGAACGCGCAACCCCGGCGGGAGCGCGATCCGCGGAGCCTTCCGGTCCCCGACGACGTTCAGTCCGAGATCGTTCAGCTGGTCTACGACCAGGTCGCACGTCACCTCCACATGCTGATGGTCGGGGGCGACGCCGATGGCCGACACGCTTCCGATCGTGACGCCTCGGAACTTGACCGGCGACCCGACGTCGAGCCCTTGGACCGATTCGTCGAAATACGACCGATAGCTCACCGTCGTCTTGTCCAGCGACCGCGCGCCGAGAGCCACGACGGTCCCCATCGCGACGAAGAAGCCGACGACAACGAAGAGTCCTAGTTTCCAATGATTCGTCGGAGCGGCCATTCATTCCTCCTGCGCGGTGCGATGAAAGAAATGACTTACGCGCGGATCGTCGCATTCGTCCCGCAGCGCGCGTGGATCTCCGGCCGCGATGATGCTCCGGCTCTCCTTGTCGAGCATGATGCACTTCGACACGATCTTGAAGATGCTCGGGAGCTCGTGCGTCACGACGACGACCGTCATCCCCAGCCTTCGATTGAGCGTGAGAATGAGCTCGTCGAGCTCGACCGCGCTCACCGGGTCGAGGCCGGCCGATGGTTCATCGAGGAACATCAGATCGGGCTCCAGCGCCATCGCGCGCGCGATCGCGGCACGTTTCTTCATTCCACCGGACAGCTCGGAGGGCAGCTTGTCCTGCGTGCCGCTCAGCCCCACGAGCCGCAGCTTGGCCCGCACGATGGCGCCGATGGCTTCGGGGACGAGCCCTGTCCATTCCTGGAGAGGCAGCCCGACGTTCTCGCCCACCGACAGGGAGCCGATGAGGGCGCCGGACTGGAACATGACACCGAACGGAGGTTTGCCGACCTCGAGGTGCGGAGCGCCGACGCCGGCCACCGTCACGCTTCCTTGCATCGGATCTTCGAGGCCGATGAGATAGCGAAGCATCGTCGACTTTCCGCACCCGCTCCCGCCGAGGATCGCGAAGATCTCTCCACGGGCTACGTCGAACGTCGCGTGCTCCTGGACGATCACTTCTTCCCATCCAATCGTCAGATCGGACACGCGGACCATGATGTCGCCGTTCATAGGTGGAACGCGTGGAAGAGGATGGTGAAGCCCGCGTCCAGGACGATGAGCGAGAAGAGCGTGGTCACCACCGAGGCCGTCGTCCGCCTGCCGACTCCTTCGGCGCCGCCGGTCGTGGCGAGGCCCTGCTGGCACGCGACCAGGACGATGGCGAGCGCAAAGACCATGCTCTTGAGGATCCCGGAGTAGACGTCCCACGACGTGGACGGACTTCACCGTCTCCGTGACGTACCCAGCGACGCTGAGGTGGAGGCTCACGAGTCCGACGACGAGTCCACCCAGGATCCCGACGAAGTCGGCGATGAGCGTCAGGATCGGGAGAACCACGATGAGCGCGAGCGCGCGCGGCAGGACGAGGTAGCGCATCGGCCCGAAGCCCATCGTCCGCAGCGCGTCGATCTCCTCGGACACTTTCATGGACCCGAGCTCCGCGGCGAACGCGGCCCCCGAGCGCCCGCAGACGATGATCGCGGTCATCAGCGGTCCGAGCTCGCGCGTGACCGAGAGGCCGACGAGATCGGCGACGAAGATGTCCGCGCCGAACTGCTTGAGCTGAACGGCCCCCTGAAAGGCCATCACGAAGCCGATCAGAAAATTGATCAAAACGACGATCGGCACGGCGTCCGCGCCCGCTCGCTCCATCGTGGGCGTCACGTCTTTCCAGTTGCCCGTGCGGGGCGATCGGATCGTGCCGACGGCCGACAGGAGCATCTGACCGAAGAAGGCGAAGACGAGCTTCGCTTCGAGGAGGACCGCGACGGTGGCTCGCCCTATCTGTGCGAGTGCACTCTCCGCTCTCCGCTTCTTGCGAGGCGGCAGGTGTACGTCCCCTTCATAGAGGTGGACGATCTCCTGGACACTCTGTGCGGCTCCCACGAACTCCGAGTGGACCCCCTGCCCCTCGAGCCGATTTCGCAGGTGCACCAGGAGCGCCATGGCCCCGCCGTCCACGTTCGTCACGCCGGACAAATCGAAATCGAGCCGCGACGAGGCCGCGGGCGGCGCGCGCGAGAAGGAGCTTCGTCGTCTCGTCCCACAGGGCCTCTGCGTCCGCGAACTCGAGCCGCCCGCGAACCCATACGACCCCCGCCGCGCCTTCCGCGTTTCGCAATTCGAGAGAGAATCCTGGGTCCATCACGGCGGGTCGACGCCGCGTTCCAAAGCAAGCCCCGAGCCACATGCCCTCGCACGTTCTCTCGCACGTTGCCAAGAGCGTCCGCAAAACGCGAAATCAAACTCCTGCTCCCCGATTCCCGCGCGCCGTTTGCCGTCTTGGATTCGACCCGCGACCGTCAAGCCGGTTGCGCGCAGCGCGGTACGTCACGTGCACTTGCCTGTCGGCATGAACAGCCACGAAGCAAGCACCGACAAGGGCAGCACGGAACGAACGGGCTCGCACGGGAACGGCGCCTCCCGGATCCACTGGCGGGAGGTGGCCCAGCGCGCGAAGGCCGGCGTATCCGGATTTCCATCGAACCTGGGGGACCGGATGAAGAAGGACCCGTACAGGACGCTCGGTTTGGCTGCTGCCGCCGGCCTGGGCGTGGGCATCGTTCTGGGCTCTCGCATTCTGCGGACGGTTCTCGCGAGCACGGTCTCGTACGGGATCGTCGAGCTGGCGCGCGCCTACCTCCGCGAGAAGAGCGCGCGCCCGGACGGCGCTGCAGGGGTGCATGGCGTGCATGGCTAAGGGATTCGCCGTCGTTTGGACGTGTTTTGACGCGCAAGAGCGCAGGACGGAGAGTCTGATGGCTTCGATCGCGAGCAAACTTGGATTTGTAGCGGCGGCGTTCTTCGCTACCGGGGTCACGGCGGCGTGTGGCGGCGGCGCCGCGAACAACCAGTCCGCGGTGGCCACGGCGGGCCCCAGCGCCGACGATGAAACCGCCGCTCTGCTCGAGCATCACCGGTATCACCACCACGGCGGCGTGACGCTCTTCATCGCGATGAGCCTCGAGACGCTCGGCATCTCGCCCGAACAGCGACCCGCCGTGGAGAAGATCCGCAGCGATCTGCACGCTCGCATGGAGCCAGCGCGGGTGGCGGAGCAGGCCCTCGTGGCCACGCTCGCAGACGGCCTTGCCGCGGGAAGTATCGATGTGGCGAAAGTGAACGCGGGCGTGGCGCAGGTGACTGCCACGGCAGCGCAGGTGCAAGGCGCTTGCGCCGACGCGCTGAAGGAGCTCCACGCGGCGCTTACGCCCCCTCAGCGGGCGGCGCTGGTCGACAAGGTCGCGGCCCACTGGACGGTCTGGCAGACGGCGAATGCCGACGTAACCGCGCCGGCAACGGCAGAGGGCAGTTACCTGGCGATGCTCGCGGCCGATCTCGGCCTCACGCCGGACCAGCTGGACAGGATTCGCGCCGGGCTGGCTACAACGGCCACCGCGCCGCTCGATGTTCAGGAGATCGCGACGCGCCTCGGCGCCTTCGGGGACGCCTTCCGCAGCGAGACCTTCGACCCCGGCGCGATCACCGCGGCGAGCGACGCGAACGCGCACATGATCGCCTGGGGCGCGGCGCACATGGCGTACTTCGTCGAAACGGTGAGCCCAGTGCTCACCCCGGACCAGCGCGCCAATCTCGCGCAGAGGCTTCGCGAACACGCGAGCCACGACCCAAGCGTCCAGGCAAACCTATGAAGCCATCCAAGCAGACCTCGACCTTCCGACGAATCGCCGGGGCTTCCATTCTCGGGGCGACGCTCATGGGCGCGACGGGCTGCGACGTCGGGGTGGGGGCCGACTATCCCGGCGCCTACTACGACGGCTATCCGCCCGACGCCTACATCGCCACGACGGAGCCGGTCTACTTCGAGGGGCACGCCTCGTACTGGTATGGCGGTCGCTGGTACTACCGCGACGGCGGTCGCTGGGGCCACTACGACAGGGAGCCGCCTGCGCTCTACCAGCGCCGCTCCGCGGGCCCGCCGATGCGCCGCTCCTACGAGCCGTATCGGGCGCGGGCGGTGGTTCGCCGCAGCGCTCATCGCTGAACCGTATGACCGAACACCCGGTTCTGGCCTCATCGTCGGCGACGAGAGCGTAGGCGCCGGCATGTTTGTCGCTTGTCGCTACAATGCGCCCACCCATGAGCGATCGCACGACTTCATGACGCGCACATCGGTCGATCCCGCAAGCGCACGCTTCGTCCCGACGAGCTCCGTCGCGCATGTCCTCGGGGTCGACCTTCACTGGGCCGAGGTCGGAAGCGGGCCTCCTCTCGTTCTTCTGCATGGGCTCTGCGATTCGCATCGCACGTGGTTCCCCGTGGCCCCCGCCCTCGCGCGCTCGCGGCGTGTCCTCATGGTCGACCTCGCCGGTCACGGCGAATCGTCGCGACCGGACGCGAGCTACTCGCTCGAATGGCACGCGAGCATCGTCGCGGCCTGGATCGAGAAGCTCGGCCTCGACGAGGTCGACCTGGTCGGTCACTCGTACGGAGGCGGCATCGCGCAGTGGATGCTCCTCGATCATCGCAGGCGCATCCGGCGGCTCGCCCTCGAGGCGTCCGGAGGCCTGGGTCGCGAGGTCGGATCCTCCCTGCGGTGGGCGTCGTTTCCCTTCTTCGTCGAGCGCTTCGGCCAACCGTTCATGGCGCTCGGCACGACCCGGGCCCTCGACGCAGCCGGGGCGGCCTTTTCGGACGAAGAGATCGCGACGCTCGCGGAGTTCAATGCCCGTCCGGGCACCGCGCGCGCTTTCTCGCGCAGTGTTCGCGACGTCATCAACGCGTGGGGACAGCACCGGCACTTCCTCGATCGCGCCCGCGAAGTGCCGTCGTTGCCGCCCATCGCGCTCCTGTGGGGCGAAGACGACCCGCTCATTCCCATCGCGCACGGGGTCAATGCCGCTTCTCTGCTCGAAGGGGTCACGTTGACGCGTTTCCCGGGAGTGGGGCACTTCCCACACCGGCAGGAGCCCGCGCGCTACGTTCAGGTGCTCCTGACGTTCCTCGACGCGCCGGGCCTTCCCGGGGCGCGGCTGGTCGACGCCCGCGCCGAGGGCCAACGGCGCGCGGGTTGAGCCGCCCGCTGCAGCCGGGACTACGCGACGGAGCCCTCCTTCGGGCAGTTTGCGAGAGCCACCAGGACATTTGCCGCTTCGGCCCGTGACGCGCGCTCGTGTCGGCTCGAAAGGATCGCGGCCCACCACGCCGAGTCATAGAGACCGGCCTTCACGGGTTGCGGCGCGCGGACATCTCGCGCGCGGCGGATCTCGCTGGCGCGCAGGCCCTCACGACGATCGACGCAGCCTTGGTGAGCGATCTCCTGGTTCGCAGAGAGCGTCAGATCCCGTACGACCGGGCATCGGCAGATTGGACACGACATGCTAAGGCCTCCCCATTTCTGCAGTCGTGCTCAGCAAGCGGCGGGCCATCGGAGAGCACGTGCGCGCCGGCTGCGGCGTGAGACGCGTTTTCGCGCTGACGGCGCTCAGCGCCCCAATGCGCGTTTCACCTTGCTCTCGAGCACGCCGGGCACGGATGTCTTCGAGAGGTACGCGAACGTGCCGACCGACAGACCCGCGATGACGCTCTCCGGCGACATCTGCCCGGTGAAGAAGATGACGGGCACGCGCCTTAGCTCGTCACTCTCCCGGATGCGCCGCACCATGGTGATGCCGTCGAGGCCCGGCATCGACACGTCGGCGATGATCAGATCGGGACGTGGCCTATCGTGGGCCTTCGTGTACCCGTCCATGCCGTCGACGGCGAACCTCACGCCGTAGCTCGGAGAGAGCACCATGGCGACTGCGTCGCGCAAGTCTTCGTCGTCATCGACGACGAGGATGCACTTGCGCGCAGGCTGGGGGACCGAGGATTGGAGGTCCATTGGCGTCCAGACCGGATCGCAGCAAGCGACATGCCACGCGAGGGCGCCCTCGCCGCGTTCAGTCCGCGAACACGCGCCTGGGAAGATCGATCGTGAAGACGCACCCGCTCCCCGGGACGTCTCGCACACGCATCGTGCCGCCGCTCTTGGCGATGCTCCTGCGACTGATGGAGAGTCCCAGGCCGAGGCTCTCGTCGAACGGTTCGACGGGGGAACCCAGTTCGTCCGCCTGCTCGGGGGTAAGGCCGCCGCACCCGTCCGCGACTTCGATGAGCGCTCGATCGGAGGTCGAGAAGGTCTTGAGGGACACGCGCCCTCCCGCGGGCGTGAATCGGAATGCGTTCCGGAGAAGGTTGGCCACGGCCGCCGCCAGGAGCTGCCCGTCGGCCTCCACATCGACTCCGCGCTCGACCGGGGCGACGACCAGCGTCACGCCCCGCGCGTTGGCTTCCAGCGCGGCGCCGACTTCGATCTCTTCCACCAGTTGGCGCAGCGACACTCGACCCGTTGCCACAACTCCCGCTTCCAGCCGCACGCGGGCAATCGACGAATGGACGGCGCCCGACAGGCGCGTCAGGCTGCGCCCGAGCAGAGCCGCGGTACTTCCACCGGGACCGACCCTCCCCGTTTGAAGAGACTGGAACGCGAGCATCGCGGCGCCGAGCGAGCTGCGGAGCTCGTGCGCCAGCTCGGCCAGACGCTCCCTCCCTTCGGCGGTGATCGAGAGCTCGCGCTGACGCGAATATTCTGTGACGGCCCCGGCGATCGAGTCGTCGAGGTATCGGTTGAAGAAGCGAAACTCGTCTGGCGTGATGAGCACGTTCGCTTCGTCGGCCAGCTCCGTGACGGCCTGACAGACGCCCCCGTAGTCATGGACGACCTGGCCCACGGTGAAGCCCCTCTTGAGGAGATCGCTTCCGTGTCTCGTGGCGCTCTCTTCGAGCGCCTCGGTCGACGTCTGCGAGAGCCCGAGGGCTCCAATCAGCTGATCCAGAAAGAGGGGAATTCCGCTCTCGAGCTCGTCGTCGGTTGTGAGGGCCGCGGGCCTCGCCGTCGTCTTCGCGCGGGCCCGCGTAACAATCGCGGCCCTGTTCGAGAGGAGGAATTCGTGGAGCATGTGAGTCTGACCGCCGCAAGCTACTCGCTTCGCGCTGGGCATGCGGGCCTTTCCGGCGGCGTACGCGCCTAGGCAAAGTGCAAATCTCCGACTGCGAAATAAGAGCGACGGCTGAGCTTTCGAGAGACGGGCTCGGCCGAGGTCCGCCTCTTGCCGCTCGGCTGAAGGCGGGCGTAGTGTCCTCGGGTGGTCCTTCGCGAGTTTCTCTCCGCGCAGCGGGCCGCGATCCTCGATTCGAACGCGCTCGAAGGTCGCCGCAAGGGTGACTCCCAGCGTGACCGCCGAGGAGCTCGAGAACGGGATCCCGCACCTCCTGGACCAGCTCATCGCCGTGATGGGGTCATCTTCCGGTTCGCCCGCCACGATCCGAGCGAGCGCCACCCTTCACGGCGGACACCTTCTGCGAAGGGGCTTCACCGTGGGCCAGGTGGTGCACGACTACGGGGGAGTTTGCCAGGCGATCACCGAACTCGCGGTCGAAACGAATGCGCCGATCACGGCGGAGGAATTTCACACGCTCAACCGGTTCCTCGACGACGCAATGGCCCTGGCGGTCACCGAGTACACGCGCCAGCGCGAGGAGTCGATCGCCAACGACGGAAGGGAGAGGCTGGGAGCCCTCGCCCACGAGCTTCGCAACTCGCTCGGCAGTGCGATGATCTCGTTCGATATTCTCAGGACGGGCAGCGTCGGGTACGGGGGAAGCACCGCGAACGTTCTCGCAGCAAGTCTGAGGCGCCTCTCCTCGCTCATCGATTCATCGCTTGCGGGTGTGCGCCTGGAAGCCGGGCTCCGTGCGCCCGAGCGAGTCTCGCTGCGTGAGTTCATCGAAGAGATCGAGGTGGGCGCCACGATGGAGGCCAGCGCGCGGGGCGCCACGCTGATCGTGACGCCCGTCGAACGCGCGGTCGACGTGGAGGTCGACCGGGCGCTCCTCGCTGCGGCGGTCGCCAACCTGCTGAACAATGCGTTCAAGTTCGGTCGCGCGGGGGGCCATGTGGCCTTGCGGACCTGCTCGACGGACGCGCGCGCGCTCGTCGAAATCGAGGACGAGTGTGGCGGCCTTCCGCCGGGCCAGGCCGAGACTCTTTTCCGTCCGTTCGAGCAGCGAAGCGCCAACCGGACGGGCCTTGGGCTCGGGCTGTCGATCAGTCGAAAGAGCATCGAAGCCGATGGGGGCGAGCTCCGGGTACGCGATCTGCCTGGAGTCGGGTGCGTCTTCACGATCGATCTTCCGCGACTGCCGCCGGCCGTTTGAGGGCGCGCCTTCGAGGAAGAATCAGTCCGAACTGGGCCGATTCCGCAATTTCAGAGAACTCTTTCTGCAAAACGCGAATCGGGTGGTCACGTTCTCTGCGTGATGCAATCTCGGGTCCTCATCGTCGACGACGACGCCGAGATGCGCGAGTCGCTCGAGGCGCTCTTCTCGAGCGAGGGGCACGGCTGTAGGGTCGCCCCCGACGCGATTGCCGCCCTGGGGCTGGTCGACAGCCAGACGTTCGATGTCGTCGTCTGCGACGTGGTGATGGACGGCATGAGCGGGCTCGAACTTCTCGACCGGGTGAAGCGGACGCATCCGGCGTTGCCGGTCATCCTCATCACGGGGGCAGGGGGCGTCCGGCAGGCGATCGACGCCATCAAGCGGGGCGCGTTCGAGTTCGTGGTCAAGCCGTGCGGCGCGGACGAACTGAGGCGCGTCGTTGCGAGCGCGCTCGATGGGCGACGTCACCCCGGCGAAAGCGCGCGCGTCTCTCGCCCGGCGCCCCTCGTGGGGAGGCTCGACCTCGTCGGCAGCGGGCCGGCGATGCGAATGCTCCAGACCGCGATCGATGCCGTCGCACGGTCGAGCGCCCCCGTCCTCATCACGGGTGAAACCGGCGCGGGCAAGGAACTCGTCGCGCGCGCCATCCACGGTCGAAGCGCTCGCAGCAGTCAGCCATTCGTCGCGGTGAACATGTCCGCCATCCCGCAGGAACTCCTCGAGGGGGAGATCTTCGGGCACGTCCGCGGAGCCTTCACCGGCGCGACGCAGCCGCGCAAAGGCCTCTTCACGTCGGCCGACAGCGGGACGCTTCTGCTCGACGAGATCGGCGACATGTCGTTCAGTCTTCAGGCGAAGCTCCTCCGAGTCCTTCAGTCGGGAGACGTGCGCCCCGTGGGCAGCGAGCGGACCCACCACGTCGACGTCCGCGTCATAGCCGCGACTCACCGGGACCTGCCGGCCCTCGTCAAGGAGGGCGTGTTTCGCGAGGACCTGTACTTCCGGTTGAACGTCTTGCCCGTATGCGTGCCGCCGCTGCGCGACCGGCGGGAGGACATCCCGGCACTCGCGGCGTATTTCCTGGCGGAGGCCTGCCAGCGCGCGCCGCTGTCGCCGGTCCGATCGCTCGGGCCCGACGCGCTTCGCGTGCTCTCGGACGCGGCGTGGCCGGGCAACGTGCGCGAGCTCGCGAGCTCCATCGAGCGCGCGGTAGTGTTTGGCGTCGACGAGATGGTCGACGCCAATCAGCTCACGTCGGCTCAGAGCGGCGCGCCCGCGAAGGCGTGGCCATGCACGAGCGACGCGCCGTGGACGCTCCGGCGATTGAGCCGCGCCTACACCGACTGGGTGCTAGTCGCGACCGATGGCGACAAGCAACGCGCGGCCGAGATCCTGGGAGTCGATCTTTCGACGCTATACCGCTGGCAGCGCGCAGTCCCTGACTGAGGGCAACCGCGCGCTCACCATCCTGGCATCGCGTAGCCGAGCGCGAACCCCATGTATTCGGACCACGGGACGACGGGGTCCGCGGGGGGCATGCCGCTGTATGCGTCCGCGATCGTCGACGAAGGGTCGGGATTGAGGAGGCGCGAGAGGCCGAGATACGGACGAAGCGACACGTTGGAGGGCAAACGAATTTCGACCCCGGCCTCGAAGTTGGTCCAGTACGCCATGTCCCAGTGGAAGTGCGCGCTGTCGATCGCGGATTCGGTTTGGCTGCCGTCGACGGGGAACGAGTCCAGGGCGGTCGGTTGGTCGTAAGAACCCCCTGACACGCCCGCGCCGAGGTAGAGGGCGACCCGGGTTCGGCGGCCCACTCGGAACAGGCGAACTCTGGACGTGAACGCGTACTGGGGCCCCGAGACGCCCAGGCCGACGCCCAGGTTGAGGCCGACCAGCGCCCATGGCGAGTAGTCGAATGCGATCCCCACGAGGCCCACGGGGGTCCCGATTCCCAGGTGGCCTTCGATCATGAATGGCCGGGCCTCCCAGGGGTCCGACGGGCGAGGCGGAGAGACCACGGCGTCAGGCACCGCCCCGTCCGGCTGTGCGGCGTCGCCCAGTGAAGGGTCCACGCGCACCGGATTCGGCGCCGGCGGTTTCGGCGGCATGTCCGAGCTCGTTGCGGACACGGGCGGCACTGTCGTGGGTGGTCCAGGGTCCTCTCCCGGCGGCAGAGGCAGCGGCGGAAGTGCCGCGTTCTGCGCCATGGCAGTCGATCCGATCGCGCCGGCGAGTCCAAGGGCCGCGCTGGCCGTCCACGCCCGCGACAAGACGCGCATACGGGCGAGGCTAGGACGAAACGAGGTCCGGGCAAACCCCGCGACCGAACGTGAAGAACGTGACGGCTGACGCGACCCCGCCGAGCGCCCGATAAGATTCGAGCGCGTGCGCGTCTTCGTCGTCTGCGGGGACGAACAAGTCGTGGATCCCAGCGTCTCGGGCGATCCGCGTCAGATGGGACATCAGAAGTCTGCCAACGCCTCGTCGCCGGTGATCGACCCGCACCGCGATGTCGTAGATGAAGATCTCGCGCGACTCGGACCGCGTCATCGGCAGAACGTGCGCGGAGTCGGCGACCCTACTGGCACTTCGCCTTGCACGCCTTCGCGACCGCCTTCTTTGCGCAGGTCTCGTAGGCCGTCGCGAGCTTCTTCGGCTTCGCGGCCGAGGGCGGAGTCGCTCCGTCGATGCACGAGGCGGCGCCTGACGTACAGCTATGGATTGAGTCGAGTGTCGGCTGACAGTCGGTGTTCTTGCCGCAGGCCGCTTCTTGCTTCGAGCAGGCCTTGTGGAGGCACGTGCCGCAGTCCGTGTTCCCGAGGGAGGGGGACGCGGGAGCGGCCGCGGCCGTGGAGTCGGAGCTCGGGCTGGACGTGTCGGCTGCGGGAGCGGCGGACGCCGACTCGGCAGGCGCCGCGGACTCCGAAGCCGCAGGCGCTTCGGAGCTGGCCGCCGCGGAGCTCTCGCCAGCCGGGCTCTCGGCTGGCTTGGATTCCCCTCCGCCGCAGGCGAGCCAGGCCAGCGGGGCGGCGACGACGACGAGAGCGAGGGTGGCTACGGGGAGACGGTGGGCACGGCGCATGGTGTCCGAGGCGTAGCGTGTAGCCGCCTGGAATCAAAGCGAGAAATTTGTCCAGCCACCCGGACTTTCACCCGAAACACTCCGTAAAGGCCTCGGCTTGCGACGCCGGAGGTTCACTTCCCCCGTCGGAACGGGCGGAGCCCCTCGCGAGATCGGCCTGGACTGGCGGCTTCCGGCCCGGGTTTCGCGCACGAGCCGCGCCGGACTTTCGGCCGGGTCCGGACCCCTATGGGCTCGACCGTGACCTTGGCGCGTGTCCGGTCTGTCGACGAGCCTCCGGGAGGTGGCCATGAACCTTCATCCTGACGGCGCCGAGTCGGAGTCCGACGTCATCTGCACTCATGGGTGCGCGGGACGTGCTTCTCCGGCGCGGCCATGATGGATCCCCTCATCAAGCTCATGGCTGCGGTTCCGAGCTTCATGGATACGCCTTCGAGATATCCCCGCCTCGGGCCATGTCTCGTCGGTGCATGCATGAACCTTCATGGATCATAGAGAGAGCTCCGAAGCATTCGGGGGCGAGTCTCGTGGTCGAAGCCAAAGACGGTCGTCGCCGCCGATCCATCCATGAATGTGCAGTGAGAATGGTCAGGAGGTAAATGAAATGACCAGAGACCGCGCACGAGCCGGGTGATACGGCCCTGCGGGCCGCCGGATGCGCAATGGGCGCCGGCCATGAGGGCGGACACGCGCGTGCGGGAATCGGTTCCCGACGGAAGCGAATCGATTCGTTCACAACGAAAGTGATCGAACCATCTTGCGATGCGAGCCGCGTTCGACTATGAAGCCCAGGCCGTCGCGCGACGGCCACAGGGTCGCAGTGTGATGTCGCCGTGGGCCGCCGCATCGGCGTCGGGCCTCGTGTGGACGTCGAGCGCCTCGACGTTCAGCCCGGACGCGGGCGGAACTTTTACCTCGTTTGGCGGGCTTTTCTCGGATTTCTGCGTCACACAGTCGGGCTCCGGATCGGGATCGACGCTGAACCTGGAGACCTGTTCTTCGAACATGCTTCTCGCGCAGCACTTTACGGTGTCCCCCAATGAGTGGACCATCAACGGCCTGTGTCTGGGGGTCCCGGGAGGCAACTTCGCTGCCGGAGCCGTCCATCTCGAGACGTGCGGCACCGGCGGCGGTACCTACGAAAGTTGAGAGTACGAAAGCGGACAAATTCGCTCGATTCCGAGCGGCAGCAGCAACGGGTACTGCCTCGATATCGCGGGTGGCGACAACGCGGCCGGTCAGGCCGTGACCATCGCGAAGTGCAACGACGCGGCAACCAGCTCGACTGGGCGGGGACCACGGATTTCGTCTGTCTCGACGTCGTGGGCGAGACCATCAGCAACGGATCCGGGCAACTCTTCATGAACGAGAACGGGACGTGCACCGGCACGCCGACCGGCCAGAACTGGTACCTCGAACCTTCTTCCAAATACAAGGACGGCACGGCCGTCACGATCCACAATCTGCTCGAATTCACCGAGTTTGGCGCCTCGTGCCTCAACCTCGCGGGCGACAACACCGCGGCCGGAACGGCGGTCAACCTGGCGCTCTGCAACGCGAGCGATGCGCAGCAGTGGATCGTCCACCTGGACGCCGCGCAAAACCAGCAGGACTAGCGAACGGTCGCCCGCCGCGGCCCTCACAGGCACTCCGCCTTGCGCAGGATCCGGGGTGGCTCGCCCCCGGATCCATCGAAGTCCGCAGATGGCGAGACGGATTGTGTGCCACTGGGCCATATTCCGCGAGGTGCGACCCATCGATCATGCGTCGGCATGATTCGGGGGATGGAGCACGCTCAGGAAAGTCGATACCGACCGCACTCCAGTCCCGGTCCACGCCTTGCTAGGCTCGCCGGCGAGGAATTTCCACGATGAACCACGCACGCTCACGCGTCGCACTCCTCCTTCTGGCGCTTGCGTCGAGCGCGCTTCTTTTGGCGTGCGGAGGCAAGGCGGGGACCTCGTTCGAGGGACCGACGGACGACGCGGGAGTCGTTGGGTGCATTCCCTCGCCTTGCCCTTCGAGCCTGGGCTGGGACCCCGCGACCTGCACGTGTGATTTGATCCTCGATGCAGGCCCGCCCGTCGGACCCAGCGGCTTCGACGCGACGAGCCCCCAGTGCTACGGACTCCGGTGCCCCAGGGGGGGTGTCTCGGAAGTGCTTGGCGGCGTATGCGAGTGCGTTTTTCCGACCGACGGTCTCGACGCGTCAATCGAAGACGCCACGTATTCGGACGTTTCGGAGGAGCCGTACCCCGGGGACGTAACCGTATCCGACGACAGCCCCTTCTACGAGGATTCGCCCTACGAATCCGATTCCGGCTGCCCCAATTATTACTGCGGTAACGGCTACGCGCTGAACCAGTATTGCCAGTGCGCTCCATGCGCGACCACCTGCCCGCTCGGCAAGACTCCGGGCCCCGGATGCAGCGACTGCGTCGCGTGCAACGACACGTGCCCCGCGGGCTTCGACAACGCCCCAGGCTGCAGCTGCGTCCCCCACGGGACCGACGCGGGAATCGTCAATGACGCGGACGCCGCAACCGCCGTGACCTGCCTGCTCCAGGGCTCCGATCGGTGCGCGGCGGGCTCGTGGTGCGAGCTCGGCATTTGCCCCGACGATACGACGCAATACGGCTGCTACTGCAACACGGACGGCACGGCGACGTGCAACCTCACCTGTCCGAAGCCGCCGGCGTGCACGATTCCGGGCGAGGGCACGTGCCCGTACGGCTCGCAGTGCGTATACGGGAGCTGCGCCGATGACCCGGCCGGCTCCGTGTTCGTCTGTTCCTGTTACAACGGAGGTTCAGCTTATTGCAATACGGCCTCCTGCGCCGACGGCGGGCCTTACCTTGCCGATGCCGGGAGCTCCGACGGGGGAGCGACGTGCCTGCTCGAGGGCTACTACTCGTGCAACGCGGGGTCGTACTGCGCGCTCGGGACGTGTCCTGACGGCACGACGCAATACGGTTGCCTCTGCAACGCGGACGGCACGGCGACGTGCGACCTCACCTGTCCGCCTCCGCCGGCGTGCACTATACCGGGCGAAGGGACCTGCCCGTACGGTACGCAATGCGTCTACGGCGCGTGCCATGGCAACGTAGGAACGCAGTTCTCTTGCTATTGCGGCAGCGGAGGATACGCGAGTTGCTACACCTCCTCGTGCAACAACGAGGATGACGGCGGCCCGGCCTTCGACGACTGACCGGGGCGGCGATATCACCGACGCCAGGGCCGCGAAGGCAAGACCCGCTACGCGATCTCGCCCCGTTTGGTGGCGGAGGCCAGTCCGTACACGCGCAGCTCGCGCTGCTTGCCGCGGAGGCTGACGGGCGCAAGCTCGCAGAGGCTGCCCGTGCTCGGCAGGAGGGCCGCGGTCTCGGCCGAAACGATGACCGGACTTCCGCTCGACTTGGTCTGACCTTCGAGGCGCGAGACCGTATTGACGGCATCGCCGATCACCGTGAACTCGAGCCTCCTGCCGGGAACGCCGAGGTTGCCGGCGATGACGGGTCCGCTGTGCACTCCAATGCCCATGGCGAGCGGCGGCGCTCCTGCCCGTGCCCGCGCCTCGTTGTGGATGGCGAGGGCGTCGATCATCGCTCCGGCGCAGGCGACCGCGGCCTGCGCCGCGGCCCGCGCGGGGCCCGTAAGCCCGAATACGACGAGCGTCCCATCGCCGATGAACTTGTCGATCGCGCCGCCGTGCCGCTCGATGACGTCGATCATCGCGCCGTGGTAGGCGTTGAGCTGAGCCATCACTTCGCCGGGGGGAAGCTCCTCGCTCATCGCGGTGAAGCCCCGCAGGTCGGCGGCGAGGAGAGTCACGGTCACGAGTCGGCCGCCGAGGGAGAGGGCGGCCTCCGGATCGTCGCCCATCACGCGGTCCACCGCCTCCTGCGGCAGGAAGCGGCGGAGGAGCTGAAGGCGAGCGAACGTCTCGAGGCTCTTTCGCGCCTGGATGGCGGAGGCGACGCCGATGAATCCGCCGAGGAGGAGGATCAGGCTCACCGCGATCTGACCCGGGTGAAACGCTGCGATGCTCGGGACGACGGTGAGGTAAAGGGCGACCGCGACGACGCCGCCGATCACCGCGGTCCCTGTGCTGTTGCGGAGCGCGCTGATGAGCAGCGTGAGGGCCATCGCAGGTCCGACGATGTACGTGACGAACGCGACGTTGCTCTGTCGGGAGGCGGCCGAGGCCAGATGCGCCGCGATGGTGAAGGGGGCGACGCAGAGTCCGAGGTCGGCGAGGAGCGCAACGGGCGCGAGCGCCGGTGGATTGCCGTAGCGGACGAGGACCCGCCGCACGACAAGCGCATAGACAAGAGCGCCCGCGAAGAGGAGCGTCGGCATCCACAGATCGCTGAGACCGACGATTCGCAAGACGGCCGTGAGGACGACCACCGACGCGAAGACGACGACGCGATAGCGCGCGATCTCGCGCTCGACCGCGTCACGCGCGAGACGAAGCGTCTGGTCGACTTCGAGGCTGCCCTGGCTCGGCGCCGGCACGTCTACGACTCTACGCGCACTGGCCGGGACGCACTACGCCCCGCTCGCTTCCGCTCTCGCAGGAGCTTCGGGACCCGCCCTTCGACGGATGAACCAACGAGATCGTGTTCTCTCGGACGCTGCAACGGGCCGACTGGAACGCGACGATCGTGCAGGACGTCGTAGTCTCACGACGACCCAATCCTTCGGTAACGGAGTCGTTCCCTCGGTTACGAGCGTATACGCGCGCATTGAAGCGCCGCGCATTGAAGTGGGAAGAGGTGACTCCAGAAAGGGTGGAGTTTTCCTCGGAGCCCGCAATCGATGGCCCCCGATGTCCTCGGGTGATAATATTCCGGGATCTTGGGCTAGCGAATTTCTCGTCAGGCGCCCCAAGTGCAGCGGCAACGGCAGCGGATGTCACCTCGAGGGAGACGACGAATGACGCGGACCCTTTTCCTGTCGCTGCGCCTGCGGCGCGTCGTGGCCCCTGCGGGTTGCGCCCTCGCGCTCGCCCTCACGCATTGCGGTAAGTCCCCGGCCGCGAACGACGGCTTCGGAACCTCGGACGACTCCAGCTCCGGGTCGTCCTCGTCGGGGGGCCAGGGCACATCGAGCAGCGGCAGCGCCGCGTCGTCCGGCGACGACACGACCCCCGGGGACGCCGCGGCGTCCGGGGACGACACGGCGCCCGGCGACGCGACGATCGCACGCGATGCCACGACGTCCAGTGATGCCACGACGCCCCGCGACGCGACGATGTCCGGCGAGGCCACGACGCCCGACGCGACCCCCTCCGAAGATGCCACCACGTCCGGCGAGGCCACGACGTCCGGGGACGACGAGGCGCCGGACGCCAACACGGCGCCAGGGGACGGCGCGAGCAGCCCGCCCCCGGTCGACGCCGGGACGTCCTGCCCTGCGAATGGCCTGTACCCGCAGACGCAGTTCGTAAACCTCGCCGTTCCTCTCGGCACCAAGCTGACGCAGGGGCAGAGCGACGCGATTCCGAGCGACGCCGGCATCACCACGCCGGCCGGATGGGACTTCCATCAAGGGGGGCTCTGCCGCGACGGGTCGCCGGCGGGGTTCTTCGTTCACTTCTCGCCGACGAACTCGGACAAGCTCTACATCTATCTCGAGGGAGGCGGCGCGTGCGACAGCGCCACGTTCTGCAGCCACAACCCGCCGAACCTCGAGACGGTCTTTGCCGGCGGCGCGGCGACGCAGGGCCAGACGATCATCGGATCGCTGACCTTCGCCTCCACCGGCCAGCTGCCGTACGTCCCCTCGAACGGGTACAGCCCCGGCATCTTCGACACGACGAACACGGCGAACCCGTTCAAGGACTGGAACGGCGTCTACGTCCCGTATTGCACGGGCGACGTTCACTTCGGGACGCTCGACGACGTCGACATCCCCAGCGACGGCCTCCTGGCCGACGAGCCGCACCAGCATTTCGTGGGCCGCAGGAACCTCGAATCGTACATCGGGCGGATCGTTCCGACCTTCCCGAACCTGAGCCAGGTGATCCTCACGGGAGCGAGCGCGGGCGGGTTCGGCGCGGGGCTCAACTACGGCATGGTGCAGGACACGTTCACGACGAAGATCCCCGTCACCGTCATCGACGACTCGGGCCCGCCGTTCAGCGCGCAGTACTTGCCGGCGTGCTTGCAGAAGATCTGGCGAAACCTGTGGGGCTTCGACGCCGTGCTCCCCTCGGACTGCACCGAGTGCTTCAACGCCGACGGCAGCGGGTTGACGAACGTCGTCTACTACTGGCTACAGAAGTATCCAACCGCGAAGGTCGGCGTCGTCACGACGATGGAGGACGAGGTGATCCGCCTCTTCTTCTCGCAGAGCCTGAATAGCTGCGCGTCGAACAACGCGACGGCGCTGACCGTCGGGCAGGCGCTCTGCGGCGGGTACACCTGCGCTCAGTACACCGCAGGGATCAACGATCTGCTGGGCACGTTCCAGTGCACGGGCCGGGTCGCTGGGTACCTGATCGGTGGGGCGAACCCGAACTACATGAATCCGACGTATCACCAGCACATCTTCCGCGATGAGTTCTACCAGGCCATCACGAACGACGGCGGCATCACGATGGCGCAGTGGGCTTCGGACTTCGCGAGCGGCAAGCTCGAGATCGTCGGGCCGTAATTCCGTTCACCCGCCCGCAGCGGCCGAGCAGCTCCCGTCCGTCGACTCATGTCGACATGCGGATCTTCGCGCGTCCGAGGGCTACTGTTCGAGCTGCTTCAACAGATCTTCGAGCTGCTTCTGATCCGGGGTCGTCGCCGCGCCTCCGAGCACCGAGGACATTCCCGGAAGGCCCCGCGAGACCATGTCCACCAAGCTGCTGATCGAGAAGAGGACCACGAGCGTATAGGCGCCGACGCGCGTCACCAGACGAAGCCGTGCGGTGAGGAGCGGTGCGATCGCCTCTCCGCGCTGGGTAAGGCGGTGCGCGAGGCGCTGGGACGCGACCCCTCCGACGATGGCGAGGTCGGTGGCGAGCGAGAGATGGCGGGCGAGGGGTTCGAGCCGCCCCATCGCAAGCGGCCCGGGTGAGGGCTGGACCAATCGCGCAGCGACCCGCAAAGCTTCGCCGAGGGAAGGGGACCACGCGAGGAGGGACGCGGCTGCCGTGAGCCCGGCCGTGCTCGCGCCTCCACTGTTGTCGACGAACGGCGCGAGCGCCGTGGTGAGCTCCTCCTCGGCGTAGAGGTCGGCGAGGCGTCGAACGCCCGGGATCGCGCTGCAGAGCCGCAGGGCGCCGGATCGCGTCCGGCGGCCCCGGAGGAGGGCCGGTAGGCCTGCGAAGATCGCGAGCGTCGGGATGACGAACGTGAATAGTCCGCGAAACGCCGGCCACAGGAAGGCCCCGCCGGTGATGAGGTTCGGGAGCGGGTCGAGGACCACCGCGAGAGCGCCGAACGCGAAGGGTGCCACGAGGCCCCAGCGGATCGCAGATCGTCGTGCGAGGCTCCTCTGTCTTCGAAGGGCCACGGCGTGGAGAGCCGAGGCGGCGTCCGCGCCTTCGCCGGAGAACAGCGGAAGCTCGTCCTCGTCGAGCACGCCGGATTCGCGCAACGCCCTCGCGAGCGGGACCTCGGAGCGCACCGACCGACGGACCTGCTGCGCCCAGGCCTCGGCCGCGCCCTTCGCCGACTCGATCTTCGCGAGCGCCTCGAAGAGCGTGTCGCCCGACCCCAGGCAGTCGGCGAGAGCGTCGAAAAAGGCGGCGTTGGAGGGGATCATGACGTCCATCTTCGCCGCAATCGCGGCCACACTCACTCTCCCCGTCGAGAACTGGCGCATTGGTTGCTTCGCCGCTCCGCGCTGCACAGCAGCAGCCAAAGCGAGGCGACACCATGGGCACCATCGCGACCAAGGACGGCACGCAGATCTTCTTCAAGGACTGGGGCAGCGGTCCGCCGGTGCTCTTCAGCCACGGCTGGCCATTGAACGCCGACGCATGGGATTCGCAGATGCTCCTCCTGGCTTCCAGCGGGTATCGCTGCATCGCTCACGACCGTCGCGGGCACGGCCGTTCGAGCCAGCCGTGGAACGGCAACGACATGGACACGTACGCCGACGACCTCGCGACGCTCGTCGACAAGCTCGAACTCAAGAAGGCAGTCCTGGTCGGGCACTCCACCGGAGGGGGGGAAGTCGCCCGCTACATCGGTCGACACGGCACCTCACGCGTGGGCAAGGCCGTGCTGGTGAGCGCCGTGCCGCCGCTCATGCTCAAGACCGCGGCCAACCCGGGCGGGTTGCCGATCGAGACCTTCGACGGACTTCGAGCCGGTTTGCTCGCCGATCGCTCGCAGTTCTACAAGGACCTCAGCGCGCCGTTCTTCGGCGCCAACCGGACGGGATCCAAGGTCTCGCAGGGGGTGCGCGAGGCATTCTGGCTCGCGAGCATGCAGGTCGGCCTCAGAGGCGCGTTCGAGTGCATCAAGGCCTTCTCCGAGACGGACTTCACGCGCGACCTCGAGAAGTTCGACGTGCCGACGCTGATCATCCACGGCGATGGCGATCAGATCGTGCCGATCGACGCCGGGGGACGCGCCTCGGCCAAGATCGTCAAGGGAGCGAAGCTCTCCGTCTATCCCGGCGCCCCTCACGGGTTGCCCGAAACGCACAAGAGGCAGCTCGGCGAAGACCTTCTCGCGTTCGTGGGGGGATAGGCCGAGCCGGCGAGTGTAACGGCGAGCTCATGGGAGCACCGCGCCCCGAGCAGCAGGCTGGCGTCATTCTCCAAGCTACAGGCTTCCCATTTCGTGGATGAAGGGGGAGATTCGCCCCGTGCAGCCGGTCGACGCCCTCCCTTCTCTCCTTCCGCGCGATCTCTTCGATCGGTTTGCCGCAGGCATCTTCGTGACGGACGCGCTGGGTGACGTTCTCGCGGTCAACGGCGCCGCCGCGGGCATGCTGGGCTATTCGCCGGAAGAGCTGGCCGGTAAGAACCTCGCCGCTTTCACCCACCCCGAAGACGTTCGCAAATCGCCCGGCATACTCAACCCGGGCCAGACGCTGGGGGTGCGCCGGCGTTTGCTCCACAAGGACGGCCGGTACCGCTTGACCGACGGGACGGCGCAGGCGCTGGACGACGGGCGCATCGTGAGCGTCGTCAGCGACGTGACGACCCTCGCCACCGCGGAGCATGCCCTGGACGAGAACGCGGAGCAGCTGCGGTTCGTGGCCAACGCAGTGCCCGCGCTCATCGCGTACGTCGACACCGACGCGCGATACGTCTGGGGCAACGAGAGCTACCGCCGCTGGTACGGCTACCCGCCCGAGCAGATTCGCGGGCGCCATGTGAGCGATGTGCTCGGGGCCTCCGCGTGGGCGTCGATCCAGCCCTATGTGGAGCGAGCCCTCGCAGGCGAAGAGGTCACCTTCGACGACCGGCTGGTCTACAAGAGCGGCCCGGCTCGAGACATCCGGGCGACCTACGTACCCCACTTCGACGGCGCCGGGAGGGTTCGCGGCTTCGTCGGACTGGTCAACGACATCACCGAGATCCGGAGCGCCGATCAAGCATTGCGCCGGAGCGAGCACATGCTCGAGCATTCGCAGTCGACGGCGCGCGTGGGAAGCTGGGAATTGACCCTCGTAGCGGGCGAGGCGACGGACGCCGCCTCGCTACGCTGGTCGGACGAGATGTATCGGATCTTCGGCCGCGAGCGCGGCGAGGTCACGAGGCGCGTGTTCTTCCGGTCCGTCCACCCCGAGGATCGCGCCGCGTTGCAGGCGATCTCGAACGCCGGCCTCCAGCGCGGCGAGCCGTTCGAGAAGGAATACCGGATCGTCCGGCCGGACGGGGCCGTGCGGGTGATCCACAGCTGGAACCGATTCGAGCGCGATGGCGGCGGCAAGCCAGTGCGAGTGCTCGGCACCTGCCAGGACATCACCGAGCGCAAGGGGCTCGAACGCGCGCTGCGCCTGAGCGAGGAGCGCTATCGGTCGCTGGTCGGGGCCATCACCTCGGTCGTGTGGACCGCGGACGCCGAGGGAAGGTGCGTCGAGCCCCAGCACGCCTGGGAGGCCTATACGGGTCAGAGCTGGCAGGATCATCGAGATTGGGGCTGGAGGGCCGCCGTTCACGCGGACGATCGCGCGAGGATCGAGAGACGCTGGATCGAGGCGGCGCGCACGGGGGCCCCGTACCGTGCGGCGTGCCGGGTATGGCACGCGCCGAGCGGCGGGTATCGCTTCTGCGAAGCCAGCGCGGTGGCCATCCGCAACCCCGATGGGTCGGTCCGCGAGTGGATCGGGACGGTGGTCGACGAGCACGAGCGCGAGTGCGCGCTGCAGGAGCTGCGCGACGCCGATCGGCGCAAGGACGAGTTTCTGGCGATGTTGTCGCACGAGCTTCGCAATCCGCTGGCGCCCATTCTCAACGCCGTCGAGGTCCTCGATCGCGCGGCCGCTTCCGCTGCGCCGGCGGACGAGAAACTGACGTCGAGATACCGCGAGATCATCGCTCGGCAGGTGCGGCACATGAAGCGCCTGCTCGACGACCTGCTCGACGTGTCGCGGGTCAGCCAGGGCAAGATCCAGCTCCGCAAGGAGCCCCTCGAGCTCGGCGCCGTGTTGCTGCAAGCGGTCGAGGTCAGCCGCCCGATGATCGTGGAGAAGCGGCAGGAGCTCTCGATGACGCTGGCGCCGGGACCGCTGCCGCTCGACGCCGATCCGACGCGCCTCGTGCAGGTGTTCGCAAACCTCGTCAACAACGCCTCCAAGTACACCGACCGCGGAGGGCACATCGGGATCACCGTGGCGGCTGAGAGCGGGGAGGCGGTGGTCAGGGTGCGCGACGATGGAATGGGAATGAGCTCGGAGCTCCTCGCTCGAGCCTTCGATCTGTTCGTGCAGGAGACGCGATCTCTCGACCGGGCTCAGGGCGGGCTGGGAATCGGTCTGACCATGGTCCGGACCCTGGCCAAGATGCACGGCGGATCGGTGCGAGCGTTCAGCGACGGCCCGGGTCGCGGCAGTGAGTTCGTCGTGAGGTTGCCGCTCGCCGCCCGGGCGCGGGTGCCGGGCACCAGCGACGCTCCGCCGGCGACATCGGCGTCGGGCCGTCCATTGCGCGTCCTGGTGGTCGACGACAACGTGGACGCGGCGAATGCCGTCGGGCATCTGCTCGAGCTGCTCGGACATCGGGTAACGCTCGCCTACGACGGCCCCGGCGCGCTCGCCGCGGCCGCCGCCGCGCCGCCGGAGCTCGTGCTTCTCGACATCGGTTTGCCCGGCATGGATGGCTACGCGGTCGCGGCCCGGCTTCGAGCCGCCGGGCACGCAGGCGCCACGCTGATTGCCCTCACGGGCTACGGGCAAGACGATCACTTGCGTCGCTCCAGCGAGGCGGGGTTCGACCGCCACCTCGTCAAGCCGCTCGACTTCGCGGTGCTACAGGAGATCACCGACCGCCTGCGCGCAGCGCCCGGGCGCTAGAGGAGACGCGCGACAGGCGAGGCCGTGATTGGGTCCTGCGGCTGCATCCGTCATGAAATCGTCGCCGCCGCGGCGCGGGGCAACAATGATGGACCGGAAGGCCCGGTCGGCTGACTCGTTCGTTTGGCCACGACGCACAGAACGATCGCTGGCCCGCGCGCCGCGCCGTCGGTGACTCCGCACGACGGCCACCGCTGGAGGTGTGTCGATGTCCCCCCGCAAATGCTTCCCGATCGGAGCCACGGCGACGTTGATCGGCGCGTGTGGCATCGGAACGTCCGGACTCGAGAGGGTAGCGCCCGCCGCTCCCGACCGAGGCAGTGAGGCGCCGCCCGCGCCTCCAGACGACGAATCGTCCGCCGACATCGACGCGGGGGTCACGGGCGGCAACGCCAGCGGGACCGCCGATGGACCGCCGACTCGCGATGAGCCGGATGCCGAGTTCGACGCCGCGCTCGGCGCCGACGCGACCGCGGCTGCTCTTTCGGTCCTCGTCGCGGACGCGGCCACCGAAGACGGTCCTTCGGTCGGCTTGGTCGGCGCCCTCGGCTGTCCCGACATGGCACGCTGCGCCGCCGGCTACGTCTGCTGCGTGGAGTTCGGAGACAGCAGCATCGCACTGGTCATAGACGACGGCGGGTCCCTCCAGACGTCGTGTCAGCCGTCTTGCACGACCGGGACCTCGCCGCTTTGCGCGACCGATGACGACTGTGGAGAGGGCGGGGCCTGTTTCAAAGCCCCTTCGACCAGCGCGCGGGGCTTCTGCACCGTCAGTGCGGGGTCCTTCCTTCCGTCCCTTCCGGTCAACGACGCAGGGATCCCGTGATCGAAAATCACCGACTACCATTTTCGATCACACGAACAGAAGAGAAGACTGTGTTCTCGCTCTTCTCGCGATCGACGAGGAGTTGCCGTTCGCTCCTGGGGTGGTAACACCGTAGGCGTCGAATCGCGCGAGAGGGCGCTCTCCATGAATCGAGCTGTCGAACCCGGGCGCATCGTTCGGACCGCCTCGATTGCGCTGGTTCTTGCCGCATGCAGCGCGAAGGTCGCGCCGGGGCCGGCGGAGGATCCAGCGGGGCTCCGCGCGGATGCGGTCTCGGCACGTCGTGCGCAACAGGCGACGACCTCTCGCCGCCCGCCCAGGCAGACGGCTTTCAGCTCGCGACGCCGCCCGGCATGTTCACGCTGCAACCCGGCGAGGAGCAATTCCCGTTTTACTGCGTGTCACTACCGAATACGTCGGAGTTCGATGTCGGCACCGTGCAGTCGTGGATGACGGCCGGTAGCAGCCACGAGCTCATCGTCTACCACCAGCCGGCCAGCGGCTCACCCGGCGGCACTCAGGGCACGTGTGCCCTGGCGCAGGGCGCCTGGATGTACGCCGCGTCGATCGCGGGGCAGGTCGTCGAGCTCAAGATGCCCGACGGCGTTGGGGTACCGCTTCTGGCGGGCACGCAGATCGTGCTCAGCATGCACCTCATCAACCTGGGCACCTCGCCCCAGCAGCCGCAGGTCAAAGTGAACCTCGTGCGCGCTCACGATCTCGAGTACGCGGCGGCGTCCATGGTGTCTTTCAACGAGCAGATCGACATCCCTGGCGCAACGGCGGCCGGAGCGGGCACGCAGACGGTATCAGGGACATGCACCGTCCCTGCAGGGACCAAGTTCTTCCTCATGGGGACGCAGACGAATGGACACGCGACGGCCGCAGACGTGAACTTCGTGAGCGCGGGGCGGTCGACGAACATCGTTCACACCACCGACTGGAGGAGTCCAGACGTGAGCCTCTGGACGGCGCCGCAGTTTTTCACGGTGGGCGCTGGCGACTCGTTCGCGTACCGATGCTCGTACTCCAACAGCGGCGCCGCCGCCGTGACGGTGGGACAGAGCCAGGCGTCTAGCGAGAAGTGCATGGCGATCGGGTACTACTTTCCCGCAGGCGACGTTTCCTGCGATTAGCGCGAGCGCTGCCCGCGCGTCGATCTCCCCGGGGCGTCGGGGGGTGAGACATGCGCCCCCTCATGCACACCGACATCGTCAGCCCATCGTCCGGAAACCACCCCGTTTCACTCTTGTCACCTGCGAGTGAGGGCGATTAGCCTTGCGTCGGCTCAGCGAGCTGCGCTCCGTCGCTCTGCGCACCGGTACGGCCTTTCGACTTATTCAGGGTGGACCACATGATTCGACGATTGAACGGGGCCCATTGGCTTGTCCTGACGACGTTCGTGGCGGGTGCCGCCGCGATCGGATGCGGTGGAGACAACAGCAGCTCCACGTCACCCGGCAGCGACGGGGGCGTGGAGAGCAGCGTAGAACCCGATAGCTCGGCCGGCGGCGACGCTACCGAAGACGCGACGCCCGATACGTCCACGTTCGATTCGGCCCCCATGGACTCGAGCTCGAGCGAGGCCGGTCCGGACGCCACCGTCGGCGACACGGGCGCGCCCGATGGCACCACCGCCGACGCATCGGGCGACGGCGGAAGTCCTACGAGCAGCGGCCCGCTGAAGGTCCCCGCTTCGAGCGTCGTCTTCGGCCCGGGCTCTTGCGGCGGTGCGGCCGTCACCAAGACGGTATCGGTGAGCAATACCGGCACCAGCGCCCTGATTGTCGCGGTCGCGGTCACGGGCGCGGCCTTCGCGGCGGACAGCGCGAGCCTCAGCGTGGCCGCCGGCGCTTCCCAGACGTTGACGCTCACAGCGACGGTCCCCGGTTCGTCGACGGCGGGTACGCCGCTCGCCGGCTCGCTGAAGCTGACGGCGAACGACGCAGCCCACGACAGCTTGACCCTGGATTTGAGCGTGACGCCGACCGGCGCGACGCTCGCGTTCGCGACCGGCTCGCCCACCGCGGCGGCTTTCCCGACGACCCAGCTGAACGTCGCGGCGACGCCCATCGCCATGGTGCTCACGAACACGGGCAATGCCTCCGCCCAGTTCGCCTTCGGAGCCCCGGCTTCCGGACCGTTCACGCTGACCGAGTCGCCCGCGTCCCCCGTGACGCTGGCCGCCGGAGCTCAGGTGACGGCCACGGCCGGCTTCACCCCGACCACATCGACGAGCCCTCAGGCGACGGAGAGCATCACGGCCACGGGAGCGGTCTGCGGCCAGAGCGTGTCGTCGCTCACGCTGTCAGGCGTGGGCGCCCAGCCGGGGCAAGTCAGCGGCTTCCCGTCCTCCGGGATCGACTTTGGTCCCAGCGCGTGCGGCGGCGCCGTGCCGAACGCCCAGACCTTCACTCTGACGAACCCGGGCGGAACCGACGTTCACCTCACCAACGTCACGCTCTCAGGCGCGTCCGGGTTCACGACGAGCGCGCAGAACGCGCAGACGATCGGGGCCACTAACGGCACGCTTGTGATCACGGTGAACGCGCCGGCGGTCCCGACGCCTTCGACGCTCGATCCCATCTCGGGAACGCTGAGCATCACGACCGACGCGCCGGGCGACTCCGCTCACGTCATCACGCTGACCGTGGAGCCGCAGGGCGCCATCCTGGCGTTCGACACGACGGCCACGCCCGGCTTCGGAAGCTTCGGCAACGTGAACCTGGGGGCTCAAGCGACGCAGAACTTCGCGGTCGTCAACACCGGCAACTCGGCGGCCAACGTCACGCTGACCGCCGCGGCTTCGCCTCCTTATTCCGTCGCGACGGGGAGCTTCACGCTCGCCGCGAACGGCTCGCAGCCCGACTCGGCGACGTTCGCCCCGGTCGGCCTCAACGGCGTATCGGGAACTCTGTCGCTGACGGCCACGGGCGCGCTCTGCGCGGCGCCGCCGTCCTCCCTTTCGCTCGCCGGCTTCGGCGTGGGCGGCGGCCCCGCCGTTGGGCCCACCTCGCTCGCGTTCGCGGCGCCTTGCGGCGGCGGCGCGGCGCCGCCCCAGACGTTCCAGGTGACCAACAACGGCAACGCGAACATGACCTGGGCGATGAGCGCGCTCACGGGCGCGGGCGCCGCGCAGTACACGGTCGCCGCCGTCCCGGCTCCGGGCGTGCTTGCACCGGGCGACAGCTCGACCATCACGGTCACCCCGGCGGCCATCCCGTCGCCGGCGCCAAACCCGAGCCCCACGGCCTTCGCCGCGCAGCTCAGCATCACGACCGACGTTCCGAACGACACGGCGCACCCGGTTTCGCTGAGCGAAACGCCGCTCGGCGATCAGCTCGTGCTCTCGTCGTCCGACCTCGAGTTCGATTCTGGTGCCGATTGGCTCGTCGACGACGCCGCAGACGTTCACCCTCACGAACAACGCGAACCCCGGCTCCGCCGACGCCAATGTCCAGCTGCAGCTCGCGGGCACTGGCGCGGGCGCCTACACGCTCTCGGCGACGCAAGTGACGAACCTCGGAACGAACGGCGCGGTCTCGCCCGCGATTGGGGTGACGTTCAGCCCGGTCAACCCGATCGCGTACCCGGCCACCATCGCCTTCCAGACGGGAGACGTCCTATGCTCCGCTCTCCCGGCGGCCGTAACGGTCAACGGGACCGGCAGCCAGGGCAAGGTGCTCCTGCCGACCACGAGCCTGACGTTCGGAACCGATCCGTCCGATCCCTCCGGCTTCGTCAACTGCGGCGCGACCGGCACGCCTCAGTCCATCACCGTCAGCAACACCGGCAATCAGGACTTCAACATCACGGCGCTCACGCTCGGCCTCGGCGCGGCGTCGCCCTACGTGCTTTCCGGTAGCGGCAGCGTGCTGCCGGCGACGGTCGCGGCCAACGGTGGGTCGGTGACCATCAACATCACCCCGAATCCGATCCCGGCGCAGGTGGCGAATCCGAGCGATCCGTCGCCCTTCACCGACACTCTGACGGTCACGACGGACGCGGCGATGGACACGCCGCACACCGTCCACTTGACCGAGCAAGCCCGCGGCGCGGTCATCACGGGCACGCCTCCGCTTTCGACGACGTGGAACTTCGGCCAGATAAGCTTCGGGTCGATCGGCACGTTCACCAGCATCATCAACAACACGGGCAACGCGCCCGCCACCGTCGTCCTCAACGGCATCTCGCAGCCGTCGATCTTCGACGTCCAGGGCGGCACGGTCACGGCGACGCCCAAGGTGGCGACCTCGATCGTCGGGCAGTTCACCCCGCCGTCGGCCAGCGGAAGCTGGAGCGATCAGGGAACGCTGGTCGTCTCGACGAGCACCGCCTTCTGCGAGCCGCTGCCCGCGCAGTGGCAGACGCCGACGATCAACGTCGCCGGCACGTCGAGCGGCGCGCCTTCGTTCGCGCTTTCGGGAAGCCTGGCCTTCCCCGGATCCGACTGCGGCTCTGCGGCCCCCGCCGGTCAGTCGGTCACCCTCACGAACTCGACGAACCTGGCGCACACGTACACCGTGAGCGTCAGCAGCCCGACCTTCTACCAAATCGCCGATCCCAACGGCGGCAGCCTGGCGGCGAACGGCACCGCAGTCATCACGGTGACGCCTCAGACTGTGACGCCCGGAGCCGGCGTCGCCGCTGGATCCGCTGCGTACGCCGCGAACCTGACGGTCACGATCGACGGCACGACCCATCTCGTGACGCCGATCTCGTGGACGCTCAACGGCGCTGTGCTGTCGGTCAGCGCCAGCACGAGGGCCATCTCGAGAACCAGCTCGACCGTCACGTTCACCAACTCGGGGACGCAGACGGTGAGCGTCTCGACGGCGTTCTCGCCGGCCGACATCACGATCGGCGCCAACCCGAACCAGGTCCTCGCCGGCGGAAGCACGTCGACGACGTTGATCGCAACTCGGTTTATTGCCCCGAATTGCAACGCTCAGCGAACGAACGCCGTGACGGTCACCCCGACCTTCACGTACTCGGGTGGGTCGGTCTGCCAGCCGATCGCCGCCACCTCGTTCACCGACTGCTTCTGACGGTCCGCAGAGAGAAATCTCGCTCTCTCTCGAGCCCACCGTGCGGTGGTGCAGGATCGTGCTCGGTGATTTAGGCTGCGCCCATGCGCGTCGTTTCCTTCCTCTGGCTTGCGGTCCTCGGCCTTGCCTCCTGTCACAAGGTCGAGGAGAGCAGTCGCGGCCCATCGGCTTCTCAGGTCACCACGAAGAACCTTCGCGCGGTCTGGGGCAGTGGGCCGACCGACGTATGGGCGGCCGGCGACAAGGGAACGATCCTGCACTTCGACGGGAAGGTCTGGGCTCCGTCCGTGAGTGGGACCGACGAAGACCTCACCGGTCTCACGGGTACGGGGCCGACGAACGTCTACGCTTCGGGCCAGAAGGGAACGATCCTGCACTGGGACGGCCAGGGCTGGCGCCAGGTGTCTGGCAGTCCCGAGACGGCGCTGGTCCATATGTGGTCCAGCGGGCCCGATGACGTATGGGCCGTGGGCCTCGACACCAGCGACGAGGTCGGGGTCATGCGCCACTGGAACGGGACGAAATGGGAGAGCCAGGCCATCCCCGGCTCCGGCAGCCTGTGGGGGATTGGGGGGACCGGTCCGACCGACGTATGGATGGTCGGGAGCAACTCCAATGGGAAGGGCTACGTCATTCACGGCGACGGCAAGCACTTCGACGCCAACGGCTACAAGGGACCCGCGGCGCGCGCGGTGTGGTGCGCTCGACCTGACGACGTGTGGGTAGCCCCCTATCAGGGCGCTCTGCAGCACTGGAATGGGACCGCGTGGGCGGAAGCGACGACGCCGGACGGATCCTGGTCCCGCATGGGAGGCAGTGGGCCCGACGACGTCTGGGCGGTGGGCACCAGCGGCCAGACGCTGCACTTCCGCGGGGGCGCATGGACGACGCCCGCCACGGGAACGAACCAGATGGTCTGGTCGGTCTGGAGCTCGAGCCCCACGTCGGCCTGGGCCGTGGGCAACAACGGCACGCTGCTTCTCTGGAATGGATCGGCGTGGGCGCCTGCGTCGTGAGCTCCCGACGCGAGGAGATCCCGCGTCCGTTTGCGAAGGAAAGCGGGCGTCGCGGTCAGGTCGAGCGCGCGGCCGCTGCGATCTCCGTGACTTCGTCGCGAGTGAGGGCGATGGTCCTCGCGGCCCAGTTCTCTTCGACATGCTCGGGCCGGCTCGTCCCCGGGATCGGGACGACGACCGGTGAGCGCGCCAGCAGCCAGGCCAGCGCGATCTGCGCCGGCGTCGCGCGGTGACGCTCGGCCGCGGCCGCGACGGGACCCCCGGGCTTCGTGAGCGCGCCGATGCCGAGCGGAAAGAAGGGCAAGAAGGCGATGCCTCGCGACGCGCATGCATCGAGCACGAGATCGGGCGACTCGACCTCCGCGTGCGTCATTCGAGCGACGGCCCCTCCACCGCCCGCCACGCTGTAGAGGTTCTGCACCGCGACGATCGGCGTTCGAGCGAGCGCGACCTCGAGCTCCTTCACTCCCACGTTGCTGAGGGCGAGGTGCCGGATCTTTCCCTCGTTTTTGAGCGCGATCATCGCGTCGAGGGACTCGGTGAACGACACAGGCGCGTGCTTGCCCATGTAGCGGAAGTGGACGACGTCGAGCACGTCGCGGCGCAGCTCGCGCAGGTCCGTCTCGCAGCCCTCGCGTAGCTCCTCCGGCCGACCGAAGAACGCCCATCCCTTGTCGGGAAGGCGCTTGCCGCCGAGCTTCGTCGCGATGACGAGGTCCTTCGGGTACGGGTGGAGCGTCTCCGCGATGAGGCGGTTCGCGACGTGCGGGCCGTAGTACCAGGCCGTGTCGATGAGGTTGATGCCCAGGGATATGACGCGGCGCAGGACCTCCCGGGCCCGCGCGGGATCCTCGGGCTCGCCCCACACGTCCGGGCCAGGCAAGCGCATCGCGCCAAAGCCGAGGCGCACCACCTCGAGGTCACCAATTCGCAGGGTCGAAGGGACAACGGTTCCGGCCATGGGCGGAGCCTATCAAGGACGCGGGTGACGCCAAGGGTCAAGGGTCGGGCTCGAGGTCGGCGAGCGCGATCCCCGTCGGTGCAGAAGCGAGAAGACAGCGAATGTCGAGCCGTGACGGGGTCGCCCGCCCACCATCCATGGATGATCTCCGTGCCGGTCCCCGGTCCTCGCTCGAAGTCGGTGGTTCGAAGGCTCGGCGTGACCGCGGTCTTCACGCTGGCAAGCGCGTGCTCGTCGGGGGCAGATTCCTCTGCGAGAGCCGGCTCGACCGGGACCGACGACAGCGGAGTCGGCGCGATCGCAGACGCCACCCGCGGCGGAGCGGGCGATGACGCGAGCGGCGGCGGAGCAGGCGACGACGCAAGTCGCGCCGGAGTAGGCCCCGCCGCCAGCAGCGGCGGGGCGGGCTCCGATGGCGGCGAACTCGAGAGCGCGGCCGAGGCGGGGACGGAAGGCGGGTCGAGCGGGGCGAGCCCCTTCGGTTGCAAGTTCGCCTGGGGCGAGCCGCTCCCGACCGGCTCGATCAGCGGCGACTCGTGGCTGCAGTTCATGACGAGCTGGGCGGGTTACGAGATCCAGGCCAACGGCAGCATCGACACCTTCGACAATGGCAGTTTCCTGAGCCAGCTGGCGCCGACGAATCTGATTCCCGTCTACTATGCGTATCTCATCGGGTACTACGGTAAGGCCAACAAGCTGCCCGATCAGAATTGCTGCGGCGGATCGAATTGCACCGTCTGCACCGCCGCCGAGCCCAACCTCACGACGGGCGCCGCGTACCTGCTCCTCGGCGACCCCACGGGCGCGAACGCCCCCTGCAATTCGACGACGACGTTCTGCGCGAAGAACCTCATCGTCCAGGCCTATGCCTACTATGCGCAGCAGACCTACAAGGCTTGGCCGACCAAACCGATGGTGTGGCTCATCGAAGGTGACTTCATCCAGTATACGGACGCCTCGCAAGTCGCGAGCCTGACGACCACGAGCGGCGCGTCCGCGGGGCTCTCGTATACCCAGCTGGGACAGCTCGCGGCGCTCATCGCCACGGCCATCAAGTCGAACATGCCCAACGCGGTCGTCGCGTTCGACGATTCGTCCTGGATCGACGACACGGAGCGACCCCTCTACTGGCAGGGGATCGTCGAGGGCCACACCGACTACGACCTGGTGTGGACCACCGGAGCCGGGAGCAATCCCCCGTTCGTCAGCACGGGCGAGACCGCGACCGCCGGCAACGGCAAGACCGGTACGTACTCCTGGCTCCACGGGTACACCGGGAAGAAGATTGTCGTCGACGAGAGCGCGGGCGCGTCCCAGCAAACCGACACATGGTCCAACCAGAGCGCCGCGACGATCAACGCGCTCATCGCCGATGGCGTCGTCGCCGTGAATGTGAGCGACGCGCCTTCAACGTACCAGGCTAACGTGACGGCCTTGGAACCACGCCTCGCCTCGACGTGTCCGTGATCTCCGAGGTCTCATGGACCAGGCGCGAACCGCGACGCATTCGGTTACTCCTGATCCTGTCGACCCTGGCGAGCTGCGCCGACACGCCGCGCCGCGCGCCGTACGCGACTGGGCCGACGTCCTTGCGTCGCCGCAGGCTCTTTCCGGTCAGACCGTAAGCGTCCGCGGTCCGATGGGGGTGGGTTCGATGGGTTCGACGCTGATGGGCTGCCCCACGCGCAACGGTCGCCTGTGTTGCAACCACGCGGGCGGTCCCGTCCTGCTCGGGGGTGCGGCCCAAACGCTCGCGCTCGAGGGTCTGTACTGCACCGGCGATGACTCGGCGACGTGCTGCAACGCGCCCGCCTACGGGCAGGTCGTCGTCGCGACTGGGCTCCTCGAACGCGCTCCGCCGAGCCCCGACCGCACGACTTCCGGCTGGCGGCTCAGCGGGGTCTCGCTCTGCGCGCCGCCCGCGCCCACGTCGCAGTGAGACGCGAGTTGATCGCGACGGCGTGTTGGAAGAGGATGGGATAGGTAGGGGAGAGTCACTTTTGGAGCAGTCAGGGGAGACGGCGGGCGTCAGGTACCCGATGGCGGGCGCGTTCGCGCGCGTGCGCGTCGGCTGTCTCGTCGAGGTGCGCGTCGGCCGGCTGCGTGCCCTCGCGGACGTCGAGTCGCTCCATGCTGCGATCATCGCCGCGTTCCACACGGCGGGACCCGGCGCCGTGGCCTGCGCGGACCATCGGTTCGCGTCGCCCATCCTGTCGCCCGACGTGGCCGACGCTTGGTCGCGTGGCATGCGCGCGGGCAATCCAAGCGTGAGTCGGAGCGCCATCTTGCTCAGTCCGACCAACACGACCTTCAACTTGCAGATTGAACGCATCGTCCAGTGCGCCGGTCACGCGCGACGCCGCGTCTTCACCGATCAACATGACCTGCACCGCTGGCTCGGCGGCAGCCTGACGGAGGCCGAGCGCGATCGCCTGCGGGTGTTTCTTTCGGAAGGCCAGGGGTAGGGCGCCGTCCGAGCGCCGAGCTGCGCTGCAGCCCGGCCCCCGGGATCGCAAGGCGCTCGCGACCCTCGTAGCATCGGGATCATCGATGCGGTTCGCACGAAGGACCGGGACCCGCTGGCGGATCGCCCTCTTCGCGATCGCGTCGATTGGGATCGTCCTCTGGCGGCCCCTGCAGACCCACCTCCGCGCGGCGTCGCTCCTCGAGCGCTTCGGCGACGCGAGCGCGAGCGCCTCGCCGGACGTGAGCGAGGAGCCGCTTGCCATCGCCCGCCCGGACGGCGTCCCCATGCGCGCGCGTCTCTATCTCCCACGCGGCCCCTCGCGCGGCGCGGTCGTCCTCGTCCCCGGCGTGCACCACCTCGGCATCGACGAGCCACGGCTCGCGCGCTTCGCCCGCGCTGTCTCCGCGAGCGGCGTCGTCGTCCTGACGCCGGAGATCGCCGCGCTCATCGACTACCGGATCGAGGGGGCCTCCGCGGACGAGATCGGCGACGCGGCGCACGCCCTTCACGAGCGCGTCGGGACGCCCGTCGGCGTCATGGGAATGAGCTTCGCGGGGGGCCTCGCGCTGCTCGCGGCCAGCGATCCGCGGTTCGCTGCCGACGTTGCGTTCGTCGTGGCCGTGGGCGCGCACGACGACCTCGCCCGCGTGGCGCGCTTCTTCGCGACCGATGCGATCGCGCGCCCCGATGGATCGATCCTCCATCTCGCGGCGCATCCGTATGGGCCGCTCGTGCTCGTCTACGATCACGTCCAGGACTTCCTGCCGGTCGCGGACCTCGCGGCCGCGAAGGAGGCCCTGCGTCTCTGGCTCTGGGAGGACAAAGATGCGGCCCGCGCGCGCCTCGCGTCTCTCGCCCCTGAAGCGCGCTCGAAGCTCGGCGCTCTCTTCGACGGCAACATCGCCTCGATCGCGCCTCAGCTCCTCGCGGAGGTCGATGCGAACGAGGGGGCATTGCGCGCAGCGTCTCCCCACGGACGGCTCGCCGGCCTGCGCGCGCCGGTCTATCTCCTGCACGGCGCGGGCGACTCGGTCATCCCGGCGACCGAGACCCTCTGGCTCGCGCACGACGTGCCGCAAGGGCTCGCGCGCGATGTCCTCGTGAGCCCCGCGGTCGTCCACGTGGAGATGGAAGGGACGCCGAGCGTGCGGGAGAAGTTCGCGCTCGTGCACTTCATGGCGGAGGTGCTCGACGCGGCGTCCCGGGAGTGAGCGGAACCGGGCGAGGTCGACCCGCCTCTAGCCCGACCTTCGGCCCAAACGGATTCTTCGTGGGCGGCACCTGCCTCGTGGCCGAATTTCCCCCAGTTGAGGCCATCCGGTTGTGCGTCCGGGGGCGTTTTGGCAATACCCGACGCGATGCAGTGGATAGGGGCATGTCGAGGAGCCTTCCAATGAAGTTGCGAGCGCGCATTGCGGTCGGGTTGTTGGTTGCCGCGCCGCTCACGACGCCAGCGTGCGGCTCTTCCCCGTCCGCGGGCAACGGCCAGGGTGCTTCGAAGGTTGGTGGCTCGGGCAGCTCGGGCAGCTCGGGGACCTCGGGCAGCTCGGGCAGCTCGGGCACCCTGGGCGGTTCCAGTGGCGGCGTGGAGACGGGGAGTGGGTCCGGCAGCACCGGGACCGCGTCCGGCGGCTCCGACACGGACTCCGGAGGGGGGCCTGACAGTTCGAGCTCGGACACGGATTCTCCCGCGGGCTCGACCGGCGCCGAGGCCTCCGCGCCGCCCCCCTGCGTGAAGGGCGACACGATGGCCGACGAGGTCATCATGCTCGGGGACTCGTACATGGACATCGGAATGATCGGGCCGGACGTCATCAGCGACGCGATGGCGATGTATCGCCACTACTACCAAGCCGGCGCGGCCATGAACTACGGATTGGGTGCCTTCAACATCCCGTATCAGTACGAGAACGAAGCGTTGATGGACACGGCGGTGACGATGCCGAAGGACATCAAGGTCGTCATCATGGACGGGGGAGGCAACGACGTGCTCATCGACAATAACGAGTGCCTGACGACCGCCCCCCTGACTTCCATGTGCACGACGGCGATCGACGGCACGATCGCCAGAGCCAAGCAGCTTTTGATGGAGATGGCCGGCAACGGGGTCAAGCACATCGTCTATTATTTCTATCCCCAGCTGGATCCCACCGGCAGACCGGGCGTGGACCTCTCGCTCAACTACGCGCTGCCCAAGGCCGAGGAGATCTGCTGCGGCGCGAGCTTCACGACGACCGCGACGCAAGTTTCGTGTCGGGGCAACGCCGCCGGCACCGATTGCATCATGATCGACTCGGGGCCCACGTTCCAGGGGCACAACGTCGAGGCAAACGCGTCCACCTACTGGTTTCAGAGCGACAACATTCACCCGAACGCCATGGGCGGCCAGGCCCTGGCCGCCCTGGTCTGGAAGACGATGCAAGACGACTGCATCGCCCAGTAGCGGCGCAGGACGTGAGCGCTGGTGGCCCCGTCGGGAACTCGCGGGCTGCGACGGCGCCGATGGCGTGGCATCATGCGCGCATGGCGTCCTTGCCGGCTCCGATCGACCTCCGGAACCCGGGCGAGGAGCACACCGTGCCCGCAGGCGTCCTGTCTCCGCTCGTCGAGCTCGTAAAGCACTGGGGGGTGAGTCCGGACGAATTGCTCGGCCCGTTCGGCCTCTCCGAGCGCGACATCACTCAGCCGATGACCCGCTTCTCGCACTCTCTCTACCTCTCGATCATCGAGCGAGCACGCGCGCTGACCGGGGAGCCCGGCCTCGGCTTCGGCTGGGGGATGCAGATGCGCATCTCGACGTTCGGCTATCTCGGCTTCGCGACGATGAGCGTCGCGACGTTGGGCGACGCGATCAGGCTGGCGATCGAGCTCTCACAGCTGGGGTCGACTGCCGAAGGCCTGCGCCTTCAGGTGGAAGACGACATCGCTTCGCTCATCCTCGACGAGCTGGCCGACTTCGGTAGCGTACGTGACGTCGTGGCCCTTGCCCGCATCACGGGCCTCTGGCGGATCGCCGAGACCCTCACCGGGCGCACCCTGAATGCGACCGCCGAGGTGGCGTTTCCCGAGCCCCCCTATTTCGCCCGGTTCGCGCGCCTCGTGCCGCTTGTCCGATTCGGCCAGCCGACGACGCGCTGCCTGATGCCCGCCGAGGTATTGAGCTACCCGCTCGTGACGGCCAACCCCGTCGCGCTGCGGCTGGCCACCGATCAGTGCGCGCGGGAGCTGCAAGCGTTCGGCACCGGAGGCCGCCTGACGCGGACGGTGAGGAGCCTCCTGGCCCGTCGCGAAGGCGGCTTCCGCTCCGCGCGCCAGGTGGCCGACGCGATGGGCATGTCGCCGCGGACGCTGCGACGACAGCTCCTGCTCCACGGCAGTTCGCTGTCGTTGCTGCTCGATGAGGAGCGTCGCGATCGGGCGTTCTTGCTTCTGCGCATGCACGAGCTGTCGATGAACGAGGTGGCGGAGCGACTGGACTATGGCCACGTCCGGAACTTCGAGCGCGCCTTTCAACGGTGGACGGGCATGACGCCCGCGGCGTACCGGCGAAAGTCAGAGCAGATCCTCCCGAAGTGGCCGCCCAGGGCGTGAGCGGCGCGCAATCGACGCTAGAACCGCAGCGTCAACTCCGCTCTTGCCCCCTCGAACGCCGGAAAGAAGCGGCAGATCCCGCTCGCACATCGGAACGCTCCGCGCTGCTCGCCGACGAAGAAGCGCAGGTTCGAGCTGCTCGTGAACTTGTAGAGCACCGCGCTGTTCACGTACGTCCTCGGCTGCCCGATGAGCGTCGTGTACTCGAAGCCCTGCGGTGAAGACCCACTTCGGGGCCATCCGCAGCGCGACGTAGTTCTCCCCTTCGGACCACCAACCCGGCGTGCCCGTCACGTCCTGGTTGAAGCCCTGCTCCTCCCGGTGCCGATGACGGCCCTGGATCTCGATGCGACCAAGGACCTCGGAGGTACTTGGCGAACGAGTACTCGAGGTGCTGCTCCCGGTACTGAAATTGCGCCGTCTCTTTGCGTGTCGTCGCGCACCCCTGCCGATCCGAACACGTGGCTCAAGCGGTCGTCGAACGAGTACTCGAAGCCCGCCACGCCATCCCACACGACGTCCTGGACGCTCGCCGCCGATTTGCCCTCGGCTGGCTCCGTGTGGCCCAGTTGCGTCGCATCGACCGCTCGGACTGCTCGGTAAGCGAGTACGCGAAGACGCCCTGCCCGTAGATGAGCAAGTCGCGGCTCACGTTCACGTCCTCGCGAAGGCGTCCACCTTCGACGCAGGCATTGAAGTCCCCGGTGCCCTCGGCATCGAGCATGTTGAACGACTCGGCCGGCGGCAGGAACGAGTATGCGACGATCGCGAACTCCGGCCGCTTGCTGTCCCGACGGAGGCGGCCACCGTGTAGAAGTTGCGGTTGCTCTTCACCTCGAGCGTCGTGGACACCGGACCCACGTCGAACGAGAGCGCCCCGTAGAGCGCGTTGCCGTTCGGGCTCGTTGCGTCCGCCCGGGGTCGCCCTCGCGCTGCTGGACGGCCGCCTCGACGTACAGCGTGCCGTGGCCCCAGAGGCTGGGCACCTCGAGCGACTGCCCGGCCATCGTGATGTCGTGCGCCAGCAGCCCGCGCGGAACCGCGTTGAGCGAACGCGAGCCAGATGTCCGTGTCGGTCGTATCGCACGTCCCGAAAGTCACCGTCGCCGGGTCGTCGGCGAAGCTGGTGTCGATGTTCAGGCCTGAGTAGTGATAGGGCGCGCAGCGCGAGAAATGGACGGCATGGGTCGACAGCGTCACGGGCAGCCCGCGCCCTGCCTGCAGATCGAGCCCCGACGAGGCGATCGCTTCCGATACATGGGCGCGGCGATGTCGTTCTGCGCAAGATTGCTCGTCACCCACAGCGAGCGGCCGGTGGCCTCGTCCACGCGCGACGGGTTCGCGAATCCGGCGACGGCGGTGACGGAGAAGGGGTCCCGCGTGATCTGCACCTTGATGCCGCGGATGGTCGTGTCGATCCCGAGCTCGTCGACCTTGCGCATCGAGAGCGTCAGCCCACGCCCGAACTGCGCGTACGAGTCGCCGGCGGTGACCTCGAGGCCGGACGCCGAATACGTGGCCCACAGCTTCGCCGGATAGATTGAATTCTTGTAGCGAGACTCGTTGTCCTGACCGACTTGCTCTTTGGCCGCCACAAGTTGGTTATTGGCCGTAGTGTAATCGGAGAGACTGTGGTCGACGGGGCGCAGGGCGTAGACGGCCGAGTCGAGGCGGAGGCCGACCGTCCAGTGTCCCCAGCGGAGGGTGGTGTTCAGGCGGTTGATCCACCCGAACCAGCCGCTGTCCTCGAAGTTGGGGGCTACCGGGGGCGCCATCTCTCCCGGAGGCGTGCGCGCGTTGAAGTGCTGCGCGGCGATGCTCGTCTCCGTCACGTCGAGCTGCACCGGGTCGCCGCTGACATCCCCGACGTCGACGGCGCGGGCCGGAATCGACCAGAGAACGACCGAGATCGCGAGACAGGCCCGGACGTGTCGCACGGCTGGAAGGCTGCTCGTGCTCGTGCCGTTACGGAGAAGGAGCCGCGGTTTGGGGAGCGGCGAGCTCCTTCTCGACGTCGGCCGCGACGAGCTTCTCTTCGCCCGGATTGTACCCTTCTCGAACGACGACGATGTGGCCATTGCGCGCGATGAGGATGCTGAGCGGCATCGACTTCTTCGGATCGTACAGGCTGGCGATGCGCGAATCGTCGTCGGTCACGACGGGGAAGTCGAGCTCGAAGCGCTTCACGAACGCGTGGACGTCGGCGATCGTCTCGGGGCCGTCCATCGCGACGCCGACGACGAGGAGCCCCTTGCTTTTGTCCTCATCGTAAAGGGCCCGCAGGTGCGGAAATTCGGCCTTGCACGGTTCGCAGAACGTCGACCAGAAATCGAGCAAGACGACGCTCTTGCCGAGGTGATCGCTCAGCCGAAAGGTCTTGCCGTCCACGTCGCTCGCGGTGAAGTCGGGCGCGATCGTGCCCGTCGCCGACCCGCTCTGCGCGGGCGCTTGCGCACCGGGCGCGCCTGCCGGACCCCCGCCACACCCAGACGCGAGCGCGGCGCCGAGGACGCACATGAAGCCAACGAGGCCGACGAGACCATGCGTGGCGAGGGTGGGAGCCCGCGTCATTGGTCGCCGCATACGGCAGGGATCGGGTAGCCGGGTGTGGCGGGCAGCGCCGTCAGGGCAGGCTGCAGCTCCGTGTTGAGGTCGGCTGGCCAGCCGGTGCTCTCGTGGATGATCTCCATGGTCCTCGGATCGATGTCGCAGTTCCAGGGGACGTTCGCCGCGTTGAAGAACGAGCCGAGGTTCGCGAGGTTCGGATCGAGCATCTCCGTGAAGTTCGAGCCGTGCTTCGAGATCCAGTTGTCGAGATCCATCACCGTGGCCGTGACGCCTTCGGTCGGTCCGTCGCCGAGCACCTGGATGACGGTGACGCGCTCGGACGCGAGCTGAGCCTTGGCGGCGACGAGGGCGTCCGTCTCGTCGCCGCAGGGGACGCACCAGGCCCCGGCGACAGTCAAGTGCAGCAGCTTGAGGCGCTTGCCGCACGGATCGTAGTAGTTGGCGAGGGAGATCGTCTGCAGCCCCTTCGACTCGTCGGCGTCCGGGTAGCCCTGGAACGAGAAGTCCTGGATCACGCTGCCGGGCGTGCTTCCCGCGCGCGCGCTGTGTCCCCCGGAAGAGCTGGGATAGGGCACCCCGTCGGGATTCACCGCGGCGGCCGTGGGGGCGCCGCCGTCCCCCGTGGAGGCGGGCGGCGCGGCCTGGTTCGAGCTGCTGCACGCCAACACGGAGGAAAGAAAAACGAGCGCAATCGCGCCCACCGTACGGAGCGAAGGAGTCGAGTGCGCCCGCATCCTGATGGTTCCTCGTTCGCCCCCTGGCGTTGAGTGCTCCGCAGCCTAACCTCGCCGCGCGCCCGGTCAAGACGAACCTCGGGCGCGCGCGTTGCGCACGTTGCGCACGACGCGCCACCATCCCGGCTCTCCATCATCGGGTGCGTCGGCGGTGTTGCCGGGTTGGATATCCGGCCGCCGCGGAGACGGAAACGGCTTCAAATCAACGTGACACCACGGCATTCCCGGTCCATCGTCTGGACGGGCATGCACCGGGTTATCAGTCTCCTTGTCATCGTATCCGCATCGACCGCGTGTGGCGCAAGCGCGGCCACGTCGGGAACGAATGCAAAGGGAGGCGATGCGAGCGTGGCGTCCGAGAGCGACGGCGCTGCACCCTGCAGCGAGCCTCCCGATGCGCGCCCACCGGGCGCCACGTGCGTCCTCGAGGTCAAGGGGACCGTCGAGGATCTCTCGGGCACCCCCCTCGACCAGCTCGTGATGACCTTCTGCGGTTTCGAGTGCTTCGGCACGCAGAGCAACGACGCGGGCGCCTTTACGATCTCTCCAATCGGGACGTTCCTTCCGACCAACGACTACGCCCTTCATGCCGACGGCCGACCCGATCACGCCGTCGACTACCTCCGCTTCGCGGCGGACGAACCGTCGGTCATCACCGCGACGATGCATCTGCCCTCGCTTCCGCCGAGCACGGTGTCGTTGCCGCCCGACGGCGCGCCCGCGTCGAGCGTCACCGTGGGGGACCTGACGCTGCTCATCCCGGACAACACGATGTTCGACCTCGACATCGAGGATTACGGGACGACCGTCGGCCGCATCCTTCGCGTCGCCTCCGTGCCGCTCGCGAGCGCCCCGGGTTACGCGACCGCGGCGAAGGTCGACGCGATCTACGCGATCGCGCCGTCGAGCGCGAAGTCTCGCCCCGATGTCGACGGGGGCGCGGTGCTTCTGGTCAAGATGGGGGTCACGCTGAAGAACTCGGCGATGCTTCCTGCGTCGGCCGCGGTCGACCTCATGGTCCTCGGCGACGACTACTCCTCGACGCCCCCGAACGTCGGCACTCTTGCCGTGGCAGCCTCCGCGCACGTGTCGGCCGACGGTCAGACGATCCAGACGGATCCGGGCGAAGGCATCAGTGAGCTCACGTGGCTCGGCGTGCGTCGAAAGGAAAACTAGAATGCGGACTCAATTCTCGATCGCCACGATCCTCACGATCGGCGCGGCCTCCATCGCGGCGGCTTCGGCCTGCTCGAGCAGCAGCGACTCCGGCAGCACGGGCAGTTCCAACACGAGCTCCGGAGCCAGCTCCGGCAGCGCGAGCTCCGGGAGTTCGTCCGGAAGCTCCTCGAGCTCCGGGAGCTCCTCGACCTCCGGCAGCGCGAGCTCCGGCGGTTCGACCTCCAGCGCGACGAGCTCCGGCAGCGGGAGCTCGGGCGGCACTGGAACCGCGAGTGGCAGCGGAGGGTCGTCGAGCGGTGGCGACGGCGGAGTGGCTCCGAGCGGGGACGGCAGCGTCCCGGCATACCCGTATCCGCCCGGGCCTTACTGCGCGAATGCCGGGTCGGGCGGGATGATGGCCACGGGGTGCGTGATTCCGAACACCATGAGCTGGATGGGCTACGTCGACGACACGGCCGACGCGGTCGCGACGACCAAGCCGTACGTCGCCTACTCGCTGCTCGACATGTATAACGACGCCAAGGTGTCGGGCAAGAAGTACGGGATGGTCAACATCGCCGAGTTCGATTGCCCGGGGTGTCAGTCGAGCGCGATGCAGATGGGGGCGGCCACGGGGGGCGGCGCGTCGGTCGACCAGGCCGGCGGCGTCATCGTCGAAGTGCTCATGACGGCGGGCTTCGTTGCGCCCCCGACGATGGCCAATCTCCAATCGTGGATCGAGAAATACAACCTTTCCTTCACGACGGTGGCGGACCTCAGCTCCGCGCTGACGACCAACAACACCCTCGGCCGGCGCGACCAGTGCTACATCATCGACCTGACGACGATGAAGATCCTGCAGTTCTGGCCCGGGTCGATCACGGCCGCGGGATCCATGAACAGCGGCGCCCAGGGAATGGCGGCGATGCACAAGCTCCTCGGGAAGTGATCGGTACGATCGGCGTGGCTTCGTCGGGGCGGCTCGATCACCGAACGACGAGGTCGCGCATCCAGGGCACGTCTTCCGGATTCTGACCGCCGATCTCGCTCTTCCAGGCGCGATCGGTGTAGCGCTTGAAGTTGCTGGTCGTGATCTCGGCGTACGTCGAGACGAGGCCGACGAACGGGGTGGGTCGTCCCCTGCGAGGAATGTCGACCACCAGGAGTCGAGGGTAGCCCGTGGCCACGTGAAGGACGTGCCCGACCAGCGCCGTGGCCGTTGGTTGGGTGTAAATGTCGGCGATCGTCGGATCGAATTCGAGCGGGCTCCCGTCGTAGAAGAGGTCGACATACCAGCCGTGGGCCGGAGGCGGTAGCGGGCGGCAGCCGCCGTGGAGGGGCGGGTCAAGGACGACGGCGCGATTGACGAACTCGAGATCCTCGGGCGACAGGGCTCGAATCCGTTCTCTGCTCATCGGCGATGCGCCAGTTGCGAGCCGAGCACGCGGCGCTCCCACGATTCGCTCGTTGCAAAGCTCGGAAGGGGCGCGTCGCTCGCGGGCGAAAGACCGCGAAGAGCGTCGAGCCATGCCGCGAAGACGCTGGACGTCCAGAAGGCCGGGTCCCGCGAGTCGACCTCGGCGCGGACCCTCTCGAGCGCCGAGAGGATTCCGGGAGGGCTCGCTTCGCGCCCGAGAAGCGCCTTCGCGGGGTCGCTGCGGAGCACGCTGTACGCGACGTACAGCGCGTTCGGCGCGAACTGCGGCGGTTTGGACAGGGCCTCGAGGACGCGCGTGTCGAGGACGTATCGCTCGCCGGTCATCGAGAAGCTTCGAGGCGCCTCTTCCCCGTGCGTCCACATGTCGTCGTGGATCCGGGTCCGGCCGTATCCCTTCGCGACGATCGCGTCGAGGAGCACTTTGTCCGGCACAGGCGACAGCGAACGGACTTCGGTGACGCCGAGGTCGCGAAGCAGGCGATCGACCTCGGCGGGTCCCATCGCGTCCCGTTCACCCACAAAGGCCGCGTCCGGTGGCGGCGCTACGGGCCGCCGTCGAGCAATCGCGATCCAGAATCGATGGCAGGCAATCCGGACGAGTCGACGGAAGAGTCGATCGCAGCCGACGAGTCGTTCGTGCCCGAGTCGACGCTCGGAGCGGAGCCCGCGTCGGAAGGGGCCTGGCACAGCGAGAAGCCGGGATACCACTCGCCCTTGACCTGGTAGGTGACCAGGATCGCCTGTCCGTGGGTCGCGTCGAACGCGAACACCTGGACCACGCCGTCGGCGGCGATGACCGTCAGCTCCGAAAGCGGCACGCCAGGATTCGGCAACGCAACGCTCGCCGCCCGCGTGGTCCCCGTCGCATCGACCCAGCCGACATTGTTTGGATTCCAGTTCCCGTTCGCGTTCTGCCACGTCGCGACGTAGGGCAAGCCGTCGGCCTTCCCGAGGCCGACTACCTGCAGCGCCGCGGCGCCGGTCGTGTCGGTCCCGAGGGCGGCTCCGATGGAAGACAGGGCGACGGTCTGCGCCGTGAGCGCGAAGCCGCCGTACCAGGTACCCGAGTTGTCTTGCCAAGCCGCCAGGTAAGGCAGCCCATTGGTCGCCCCGAGGCCGACCATCTGGAATGCCGGAGTGCTGACGTTGCCCCCCGGACCTGCCGCGAGCGCCGAGAAGCGCACGCTCTGATTCGGAAGCAGCATGCCCCCGCTCCATGTGCCCGTGCCACTCTCGGCAGCGGCCAGGTACGCGTACCCGTCGCTGGCACCGAGCCCGACGACGACGAGCGTCGGGTTATGGCTGCTGTCGCGGCCCGTGCCCGTGAGCAGGGTGGACAACTTGGTTTGATTGGGAAGCGACATTCCGCTCGCCCAGGTACTGCCCGCCGCCTGGGACGCGGCGACGTGTGCGAACCCATCACCGGTCCCGAGCCCGAGCACCTGCAGGGCCGGCGCTCCCGCGCTCGTCCAGCCCGGGCCGGTGGTGAGGGCCGAGAGCGCCACGGTCTGCCCGGGCAACTCCGAGCCGCCGCTCCACGCGCCGGTCCCGTCCTGAATCGCGCCCAGATACGCGAAGCCGTCGCTGGCTCCCACGCCAAAGACCGCGAGCTCGGTGCCGACACTGCCGGTTGCAATGGAGGCGAGCTGCGTCGTCAGGCTGGGCAGGGCGGTGCCCGGTTGCCATCCAGCCGGCGCGGCAACTCCACCGGTCTCGAAGCCTGCGAGCTGGAGGCCGCCACCCGCAAGGCCAATCACCTGAAGGCTCCCGCCGTTGCCGGCGCCGGAGACGAGCTGCGTGAAGGCCGCCTGACATCCTCCGGTGTTCGGTGCCGTCACGGTTGCGTCGACTGCAGCGCTGTCGCGCACCGTGGCGTCGACGCCTTCCGTCGAGGAGTCCCCGGGCTCCCCGGCCTCGGTCAATTCGCTCGACAAATCGAAAGTGTCCGACGCATCTCTCGCGGGTTTGTTGTTGTCATTGCTGACGCAACCGAGGCCGCTCGTAAACAAGTCTGCGTAAGACACGCAGAGGATGAACGACACCGCCACCAGAGCTCTCCGCCGCCTGACGGTGAGCTGCCGTGCGCGGGGGGAAGGCGTTTCGATGCCGCTCGGCTCCACAAAACACCGCTAATGGTGTTTGCCCTATGCGTCAAGACTCAGGGCTCGCTCTTGTGACGCAAGGCCACCTGACCGGCTCTTGAGACCGAGTGACCCGCGTTGGCCGCTCTTCGATGGCCGCGAGGATCTCTTCTCGAGCGACGGCTCGCTCAATGGGTCCAATCGCCGCGTCGTCGTCAATCGCGTGAGGGCCTCTTGCGTGAGGTCGTCGGTGCCGGTCCGCGAGCCGGTCAACCGGTAGGCGAACGCTGAAAAAAAGACGAGGAGAGCGGAGCCACCGAGAACTCCGCCCTCCTCGCCCGGTCCAGTGCCTACTGCATCGCGGTCCTCACGAGGCCGCCGGCGCGCCCTTGGCCGGTGCCGGCGTCGCCACGACCGGCGTCGGCGCCGGCGTCGCGACCGGCGCCGGTGTGGGCGCCGGAGCCGCCGTCGAGCCCGTGGTGGCGCTCGGCGGCGTGCCCTTGATGTCCTTCTTCTGCTCCTTGCCCATGGTGTGCCTCGCCGCGCGGGTCGCGAGCGTCTTTTCGACGGCCGCGGCCTTCGTGGCGACCGTCTTCGTTCCAACCTTTACGGGTTGGAGTCCGAAGACGGCGAGGATGTCCGGAGATTCCGAGAACATCCCCTGCACCACACGCTTGAGCGCCTTGACAAGAGGCGCTGTCTGCGTGTGTTTGTCGCGATCCGCCTTGACCGCGGCGGTCCGAGCAGCGGTTGCCGTTTGCACGGCTTGGCTGCTGGCGACGCGGTCCTGGAAGATCTTGACGATGTCCGCCGGCGTGAGTGACTGGCTGCCGGCGGTCATGGTTGTGAGCTTCGAAAGGAACTGCTGTGTGCCGACGACCATCTTCTGGTCGGCGGTTTCTGAAACGAGACGACTATTGCTTATCGATGACATGATTGACCTCTTTTCCATTGACGTGACTGTTGTGATTGCGTGTCGAGAAGAGCGACGCGCCGGAGCACCATGCGCCGGTTCGCGCCCTTCACTCTGTTAAGCCGGCCTCGGTCCAGAATTGGGAACCCCGCGACGATTTATTTTCCGTCCGTACACAGATGCAGGTCGTTCTCGCGCCGACGCAAGTCGTGCTCGCGCGGACGCAAGTCGTGCTCGCGCGGACGCAAGTCGTGCTCGCGGCGACGCAGGTCATGCTCGCGCCGACGCAGGTCATGCTCGCGGCGACGCAGGTCGTGCTCGCGGCGACGCAGGTCGTGCTCGCGGCGACGCAGCTGGCGGTCACTGCGATGCAACTCGTGCTCAGGTTGACGCAACTCGTGCTGCTGAAGATGCGACGAGTGCTTGCGTCGCCTGATCGACTGCTAAGGGCACGAGCGCGGGTGCTCACGACCCAAGCACGTCTGCTCACGTCCCGAGCACGTGCTCTGGTGATCGACGGTGCGGGCCTGACCGAAGTGCCGCCCCGAATTTGAAGCCGGCGTTGACGATGACGGAGCGCCGCGCTCGGTGTCAAGCGCGAGGCGAGCGTCCGTCTGCTAAGAACCTATCCCAGTAGACCGCACGCTTTCCAGGTGATGAGGGCGCAAGCGAGATGGAGCATGGCGAGATAGGTGTCGGGACGCTTCTCCCAGCGGATGAGGATCCTTCGGAATCGGTTCATCCAGCTGTGCGTGCGTTCGACCACCCAGCGACGCGCCTTGAAGCCGCCGGTCTTCTTGGCGGCTCGGGCCTCTTCGCCACGACGTCGGATGTGCGCGGTGAAGCGAAAGGCGTCGGCCAACTCACGCACCTCATCGTAGTCGTAGCCTTTGTCGAGGCAGAGCCCCTGGGGCTCGTCGCGGGTCGGCTTGGGACGTGCGATGACGATGCTTTCGAGGGTCTCACGCGCCAGCTTGAAGTCGTTGCGGTTCGCCCCGGCGACGACGATGGCGAGGGGGACGCCGTTGGCCTCGGTCAGCAAGCTGCGCTTGGTGCCACCCTTGGCGCGGTCGGTCGGATTCGGCCCCGTTTTTTTTTCCCCGAGCGGCGCCTTGGTCATCGCCCCGTCCATCGACAACCAGCGCCAGTCTACTCCGACAAACTCGTCGTAGTCGGCCAGAGCCGCCACCCAAGCCTGCTCGAACACACCGGCCTCGGTCCATTCCACGAAGCGCCGATGCGCCGAGGAGCTGGAGCAGATGCCCGTGGCGTTCAGCGCATTCCATTGGCAGCCCGTGCGCAGTACGAACAAGATCGCCGTCATCGCATCGCGATCGCGCACCCGCGGGTTATGGCATCCCAGCGGATGCGGCTTGCCCGACGGAATCAACGGCTCGATCTGCGACCAAAGCACGTCCGGAATCCGCCACCCATCCCCACGCTCTACCAGTCCCATGCCACGCCAACTCGCCTGAGCACGCGCGGATGGAAAAGTTCGTGGCAACGATCGGTCGCAGATGGACCTTCATGGAACACATGGAACTACCGGCCTACCGGGATGGGCTCTAAGGTCAAGCCATGCGAGCGGCGTTCGTCCTGGGTACCGTTGCCACGCCGGCGGTCGTGGCGATCGTCCTGGCGGTCTGGGCGGGATGCAGCGGCGACGGGGGATCGGATGGGGGCGTGACGACCGCGTCGGACTCCGCCGTGAGCGTCGTGCAGGACGCGGAAGCGGCTGCCGGCCAGGACTCCGGAGCGTCCCGCGCGGACGATTCGGGCGCGTCCAGCGACGCGGGCGCGACCGACGATGCGAGCGCCGGCGCGGACGCGAACAACGCTCCCACGGACGCGGCGGCGTCGGACGGACGTTCGCCCGACGGCGCCTCGCCCGACAGCGGCGCATCGGACAGCGGCTCGTACGACGCCGGCGAAGTCGGCGCGTGCGGATGGATGGACGACGCCGGCGAGCACAGTGGCCCGTGTGACCCGGGCCAGTGCTGCCACGGTGGGGCCATCGGCACATTCTATTGTTACACCGGCGCCGGCAGTTGCCCGGCCGTGCCGTGAGGCGCGTCAGCTCCGGTCCGCCCAGTCGATCTCGACGTGTTCGAACCCCAGGGATCGCAGGAGCGTGCGAAGGGTCCCCTCGGCGCTCGCTCGCGCGCGGTCCAGGATCCCGCCGTCGACGGCGGCCTTGCGCATCTGCTCCTCGGCGCGCCGCCTTGCCTCTCCCTCGAGCTGCTCGCTGCGCTCGGCGAGCACGTCGGTCGAGCGCGAGTACACGTGGGTCGCGCGATCGTCCAGCGTCGCCGAGGTAATGTCTGGCGCGGGGAGCCGGATGCGGACCGACTTGGCCGCGGGATCGGCGGTCACGTCGTCGTCGCGCAGCTTCGAGAGGTCCACGCCGGCCATGACGTCGCCGACCGCCACGAGGAGGATCGTGTCCTTGGCCTCGACGAAGCCCCACAAACGCGACTGCGCATCGCTCGCCTCGACGACCTTCTCGATGTGAAAGCTCGTCGCCTCGAGGCGAGCCATGTCGCGCACGGCGAGCACGACGGCGGGCGCGGAGCGCGGTCCAAGCCCCTCGGGCACGCCGTCTCGGCCCAGGAGGAAGGCGAGGGCCAAACTCGCCACGAGGCCTCCGGCTAGGAGCGCGTGGGAGACCGCCGACTTCACCCAATCAGGATAGCGCTGGCGCGGCTCCCATGCCGACGGGTTGCTGCGTCGTGGCTGTCGTAGGTAGGCTCAGACCAGCTCTGACGGAGTAGCGATGGACCCCTACGACCGTCGCATCGTCCTCTGGTTACTGTGCCAACTCGTGGTGTTCGGGGCCTATGCGTTTCATCGCACCCGGCGCCTCGTCAGCGTGGCGATCGTGCTCACTCAGATCGCCATCAGCGTCCCGGTGTGGAGCGTCTCGTGGCTGCTGTCGATCCAGTTCGCTCCCCCGATCGCGCCTCTCATCGTCGCCTCGGCCATCGGGTGGGGACTGGCCGGCGGGGTGGTCGATCCTGCCCATCGGAAAGGCGGCCTGACGAACTGGCTGCTCTACTGGGTCCTCGCCGGTACCGTGCTCTCGATCGGCGCGTACGTCGCCTTCTTTCCGATGGGAGACAGGAGCGAGTGGTTCGTCGTCAATCCGCGGTTCAAATCGGTGCGGGGCCCGCGCAGAGCCATGGTGGCCTGCTCAGTCCTTGCTGGATTCGGCGGCGTGCTTCTGGATCGTGGCCATCGCGGCGTTGACCGCGGCGCCCATGAATTCATCGGAATGCGCGGCCACCCATCCGAGCGATCCCTCTCGGCCGACGTTGGCGCCGTTGAACCTCGGCAGCACGTGCCGCGCGAAGAGCTCGTAGGATTTCTTGGTGGCCTCGAACGATGCCCAGTTGTGCGCGAGCAGGAGCAGCGCGCCGAAGTGGCCCTGCTTCTGTTCGAGCTTCTCGATCGCCGCGATGGCGTCGTCCGGCGTGCCGACGGCGGCGCGTCCCGACGAGACCATCCGGTCCACGATGTCGCCATGGCCCTCGACGCCCTGCAGCGTGAGGGGGCTGATCTTGGAGAAGTAGTCCACCCACTTGTCGATGCCGAAGCGGACATCTTTGCGTGCCTGCTCACGCGTCTCGGCGAGGTGCATGGGGCCGACGAGTCTCAGGCGGCTCGGATCCATCGTGCTGCCGCGCCGGGCGGCGACCTCGTTGGCGGCGCGCCAGTTGACGTCGAGCGCGTCGTAGCCCTGCGCGACGGTCGCCGCGACGCAGAGCATGCCGAGGCCGTACTTTCCCGCGGCCTTTCCGCCGGACGGCGTGACCGAACTGGCCACGGCGACTTCGGGCATCGGCCGGGTGTAAGGCAGGAGCTGGCAGCGCGCGCCTCGGAGGTCGTACCACTCGGTCTTCTCGGTCACCGTCTCGCCTCTCATGAGGCGCAAGATCACGTCGAGGCCTTGCATCATACGGTCGCGCTGCTGGGCCACGTCGATGCCGAGCATGAACGCATCCGAGGGCAAGAGGCCCGGGCCCACGCCGAACATCACGCGCCCGCGCGTCATGTGATCGAGCTGGATGATGCGGTCGGCCACCATCAATGGGTTGTGGTACGGCAGGCTCACGACGCCCGTCCCGAGCTTGATGCGGCGCGTTCTCATGGCGGCCGCCGCGATGAAGAGCTCGGGCGACGAGATGATCTCGAAACCGCCCGAGTGATGCTCTCCGATCCACGCCTCGTCGAAGCCGACTCGGTCGAGGAACTCCACGAGCTCGAGGTCCCTGTGCAGGGCCTCCGTCGGGTCTTCGTCGAGAGGATGGAAGGGCGCGAGGAAGATCCCTGCTCGAAGTTTGAAGGGTCGGGTCATCGGGTGGCCGTCAGAATCGCATGGAAAAGGCGCCCGTGGCGCGCTCGCGACCTACGCCCGCGGAGAGTATCGTCTGCCGGCATGCGAACGAAAGCCGCCGTTGCCTACGAAGCAGGGAAGCCGCTCGTCGTCGAAGACGTCGAGCTCGACGGACCCCGAGCCGGCGAGGTGCTCGTCGAGATCAAGGCCAGCGGGGTTTGCCACACCGACGAGTTCACGCGCAGCGGCGCCGACCCCGAGGGGCTCTTCCCCGCCATCTTCGGGCACGAGGGGGCGGGCATGGTCGTCGATGTCGGCGCCGGGGTGACGACTGTGAAGAAGGGCGACCACGTCATTCCCCTCTACACGCCCGAATGTCGCAGCTGCAAATCGTGCCTCAGTCGCAAGACGAACCTCTGCACCGCCATTCGCGCGACGCAGGGCAAAGGCCTCATGCCCGACGGCACGAGCCGCTTCTCGATCGGAAAGACGAAGATCCATCACTACATGGGCTGCTCGACGTTCTCGAACTACACAGTGCTTCCGGAGATCGCCGTCGCGAAGGTGCGCGGCGACGCTCCGTTCGACAAGATCTGTTACATCGGCTGCGGGGTCACGACCGGCATCGGCGCCGTCATCTACACGGCGAAGGTCGAGCCGGGCGCCAGCGTCGTCGTCTTCGGGCTCGGCGGGATCGGCCTCAACGTGATCCAGGGGGCGCGCATCGCGGGGGCCGCCACGATCCTCGGGGTCGACATCAACCCGGCGCGCGAGGCGCTCGGGCGAAGCTTCGGAATGACCGGCTTCGTCAATCCGAACGACGTGCCCGGCGACCTCGTCGCGCACCTCGTCGAGGCGACGGGCGGCGGCGCCGACTACAGCTTCGAGTGCGTGGGTAACGTGAAGCTGATGCGTCAGGCCCTCGAGTGCTGCCACCGCGGCTGGGGCGTCAGCGTCGTCATCGGCGTGGCCGGCGCCGGCCAGGAGATCTCGACTCGCCCCTTCCAGCTGGTCACCGGGCGCGTCTGGAAGGGATCGGCCTTCGGCGGGGCGCGCGGCCGCACCGACGTGCCCAAAATCGTCGATTGGTACATGCAAAAGAAGATCGAGATCGACCCTCTCATCACGCACAAGCTCCCGCTCCCTCGCATCAACGAGGCGTTCGATCTGATGCACGCCGGAACGTCCATTCGCGCGGTCGTCGAATTCGGCTGAGGGCTGGATGCTTCCACCCGCCCAGGGCGCCGCCTATCCCCGGTGACGCGCCCAGCCCCCTACGGCGTAAAGTCCTGCGGCGGGGGCGGTGGCGTCTGCGCTGGCGGCGGGGGCGGTGGCTCCGGCTTCGGCGCTGGCGCCGGCGCTGGCTCCGCCTTCGGCGGGGGCGGAGGCGGAAGATGCGGCGGGGATGCGGCCTTCACGGTCGCTCCCGCCGACACCGACGCCTTCACCGTGACCTTCACGTCCTTCTTCGCGTCGTCCTTCTTGGCCTTGTCCGGTGGCGGGGGAGGGGCGAGCAGCTCGCCGCGTGTCACGTCGAAGCTCGGCGGCGTGTTCGGGTCGCACCCGGGTGCGAAGCCCGTGGCGTCGAAGTCGTCCTTCAAGCTGCCGACCTCCTCGTTGGCGTTCGCGCCGTTCTTCACGAAGGCCTCGATGCGGACCTCGTGCTTGCCGGCGCGCGAAGGGGAGCAGTACGAGAGCAGGTAGTAGCTCTTGGTGGCCGCCTCGACCTTCGCGCCGACCTCGTCGAACGCCTTGACGATGGCGTTCTTGTCCGCGGCCATCGCGGTGCCGCTCTTGCCGATGTTCGCGAGCTGATCGGGCTGGATCTCGGCGCCAAGGCCGATGGCGAAGACATCGAACGGCTTCTCCTTGATGTGCTGCTGCATGTCGGCGGCCGGCACGCGGTTCGCGCGATCGGTGCCGTCGGTGAAGACGACGAGGGTGCCGAACTTGAGGGGCTGCGTCGCCTTGCCGAGCGCCGTGTCGAGCTCGTCGAGAGCGCGGACGACGGCGCCGTTGAGGTTCGTGCTGGGGTCCTTCGGCTTGAACGTCGAGAGCACCTGCACGCCTGCCTTCGCGCTCCCCGCCTGGTCGCTGAAGGGCGCGATGGGGTGAGGTCCGGGCTGCCGTCGAAGGCGTAGATCGCGACCTTCTGCTGCTTCTCGACGCGGTCCGTGAACGTGCCGACCGCCTGCACGAGCGTGTCGACCGTCCCGCTCTCGCTGACGCTGCCGCTCATGTCGACGAGCAGCAGCGTGTAGTGCACGGCGGCGACCTCCGGGTTGAGGATCGTCTGCTTGCTCTCGTACTGCGAGACGAGCTGACCGTCCTCGTAGATCCGGAAACGGTCCGCCGTCAGGCCGGCGAGGGGAGCGCCGGTGCCGTCCTGCACCTTGAAGTAGACCGCGACGTTGCTCGGCTTCTGCTGGGTGGCCTTGATGGTCGTCAGCTGCAGCCCGGCGCAGCCCGTCCCGAGAGCAAGGAACCCACCGAGCAGGACTAGGGCGGTGTAGGACACGGATTTCACGGCCTGGAGTCTACCCCAAACCCCAGAGCGACGAAGAAGCGCTCGACTCTCAGCGCTCGACCGCGAACGACCGAACGATCGACTCGCACGTCGATCGGTAGCGCTCGAACGCGCTCGCCGACGCCGCGCAGGTGACGACGTAGCCGGTGCCGCGCGACGACAGCGCTGTTTGCATCGTGCGGTACGTCGTGGTCGATGGCGCAGTCGGCGACCAGCGCGACTCGATGACGAGCGTGGGATCGCCGTCGACGACGTCGTCGCGCGCGGCTTCGACGGTCGCGTGCGGATCGGTCCGCAGCGCGGCCTCGCTCGCCTTCGCATAGTCGTACGACTCGTCGGGGAAAGGTTCGGTCAACACGTTGACGCTCGCCTGGAAGTCGTCGACCGCCTGGGGGTCGGCAACGGCCCAGGCCGCGGTGCCCTTCTGGGCCGCCTCTTTCCACGTCGACGGGACGGCGACCCGCCAGCCGTTGCCGCTCTGCGGGACGAAGCCCGCCGGGAGCACCGGCGCCACGAACGACGCGACGCGCGCGTGCTTCGAGCCCTTGCAGCCAGCCGCCGTCGCGAGGGCCAGGGCGACCCAGGCCAGGGGGGCTGCGCGCGACATTCGCGTCATTCTACTGCGTCCTCTTTCGGTTTCCTCTTTCTGTGCAGCGATGGCTGGAGCGCTGGCGGCTCGAGCGGCGCGATCGGAGCCGCGCTCTGGACGGGGAGTTCCACCTTTTGGGGTACGAGCGTAGTGGGCACCGCCTGCGCGCCGCCGCCTTCCGGGGACTCTCTTGCGGGGCCGGGCTGGTTCGACGGTACGCTGGAGGGCACCGGTTCACTCGACGGATTGTGCGTTCCGCTGCGCCCGGCGAAGTGTGCCGCAAGAACGGCGATCAGGACCGCGACCGCGACGAGAGCGAGCCCGACCCCTGCGATGACCATCGGAGCGAGCCGCGCGCTCCCCTGCGGAGGTCGCGTCGGCGGCGGAGGTCGAGTGGGCTCGAGGGGCGCGGCCAGCGGGATCTCCGTGGCGCGATCTCCTGCCTGCGCGGGTGGGTGGATCGGGGGCATTGCCGCAGCTCGCTCCGCCGGTTCGCCGAGCGTCCCGGACGGGGCCGTCGTCTGCGCCTGCGTCACCTGCGTCTGCGCGATCGTGGGAGCGACGCCGGCCGAGAGCGCCATCGCGCTGGTCCGTGCCCGCAGGACGAGGACCGTGATGTTGTCGTGGCCGCCGCGCGCGTTGGCGAGGTCCACGAGCTTTCCCGTGGCCTGCGCGGCGGGCGCGCTGCCGACGGCCTCGAGAATCTCGGCGTCCTCGACCAGGTCGCTCAGGCCGTCCGAGCACAGAACGAACGCGTCTCCGGTGACGTGGTGCAGCGGCTCCGGTCGCACGTCGGCCTCGACCTCCGGGGCCATCCCCAACGCGCGCGTGATCCGGTTCGCGTCCGGATGATGCGCCGCCTGCTGCAGCGTAAGGAGGCCGCGATCGACCATCTCCTGGACGATCGAGTGGTCGCGCGTCACGCGGAAGATCTGGCCCTCGTGGACGAGGTACGCGCGGCTGTCGCCGACGTGCGCGACCTCGGTCCCTTGCGCGTGCATCAGGACCGCCACCACCGTGGATCCCGGTCGCCCGAGCGAGATCTCGGTGGTCGGCATCGCGTACACGCGGCGGCTCGCCTCTTCGATCGCCGCGCGGAGAACCGTCGCAGGCGCGGCGTCCTCCGCGGCCTGATCGAATGTGGCGAAGATGGTCGCCACTGCAAGTTCGGCGGCCTCGCGACCCGCGGCGTGCCCGCCCATTCCGTCGCAGACGACGCACAGGTGGCCGAGGCGCGTCTCGCGCCGTCCGCACGCGTCCTCGTTGACCTGTTTGCTCGGATCGCGTCCCGGATCCGACCGCTCGGCGTATTCCACCGCCGGAAGGTCGATCGGCTCCATGGTCATCCTGGCGGTCGGCGGGGCTAGGCTTCAGGCTGAACGTTGAACTCGATGGGGCCGAAGCGCAGCGGCGTCCCCATCGGCACGGGGGTCCACGCGCCCGGCGCGATGCGCGCGCCCGATACCCACGTTCCGTTGTTCGACGTCTCGTCGCGCACCAGCAGTTGCCCCGCTTCGAAGCGAAGCGTCGCGTGCACCCCGCTGACGCGCGGCTCGCTGAGGAAAATCGTGCACTGCCCCGGGTCGCGCCCCACGCGGACCTCGGCGCCCGCGCGGATCGATGAACTGACCCGACGATCCGCGGAGCGTGGCGGCGCCCGGGGCCGGCAAGGCACCGGGCGGCGGCTGCGTTGGCGGGGGGGCAGCGTAAGGCTGTGCGTTCATGACGTGGGTGACGGGGAACGCGCCCATGGCGCTCGTAGCGGGAAACCCGGGGGCGCCACCGCCCCCACCTCCCTTCGTCAGTTCGCTGGGGATCGGGTGTCCGCACGAAAAGCAGACCGACGTCTGGCCGGGTGTCGCCATCGTGATCATCCCGCACGACGGGCACGGGATCTTGACGATGGGGGGTGGCCCCGCACCGGAGTCCGGCGACGATAATGGAGTCGTTCCGGGAGGCGGCTGCGCGGGCGTCGCAAAGAGCGCCTGCGAAGGCACTGCGACCACGGCGCCGCCCTGGCCGGCTGCATAGGCGATGCCAGGACCGGCGCCGTACTGGGCGCTATGGCCGGCTCCAGGCGGCCCGCCGTAGCCGGGCGGCGGCTGCCCGTATCCGCCGGGGGGAGCTCCGTACCCGCCCGGGGGCGCCCCGTAGCCGGGCGGTGGTGTCTGCGGAGGCGGTCCTCCGCCGCGCTTCTTTCCTCCGCCGCCGCCTCGCAGGAGGACCAGGACGAGGAGGATGATGACGACCGCGAGGCCGGCGATGCCCCCGATGAGCGGCAGGGAGAGAGGCTTCTTCGTCGCCTTGAGCGACAGGACCGTCTTGGCGTCGATGGCCGAGGCGCGGTGCGCCTTGTTGTCGTACACGACGAGCCGCGCGACCGCGTTGTCGCCGTCGCCGCTCAGGACCTTGTCGTCGTCGGGCACCGTGAACGTGACGTACGTGTCGCCCGCGGCGGTCGCGGTCCCGAGCATGTGCTCGGCCTGAAGCTGCTGCATCGCCTGCTTGGCGACGGCGGGATCGCGGCTGTTGGTCTGAGCCGAGCTGGGGTTGGTCCCCGCGGGGATGAAGTACGACTCGGCGCGCGTCTTGTCACCGCTCCAGCAAAAGTCGCCGTAGACGGTGAACTGACCGCCTGGGTAGAGCGGGTTGTCCTGCGCGGCCTTCGTCGTCTTCGCGACGTCGACGTCGAGCGGCCACTGCGTCGGGTCCATGCCGATCGGCACGTCCTTGAACGTCCCGTCGGGGGCGATCATCGGCTTGGTGTTCTCGAAGACGAGGTTGAACGTCTGCTCGATGCTCGAGTTGATGCAGCTCATCGTCCAGTGGATGAGCCACATCGCGTTGAAGCGCGCGCGTACGAGGCCGATGATCGTCTTGGCCTTTCCCCCGCCTTGCGCCCTCCTGCACGATGTCGAAGAAGCCGCCGATCTCCGGGTTGGCGAGCGACTGCATGAACTGCGCTTCGTTGTTGCGATAGATGTTCTCGGTAAGGCTCGAAGGGTTGGGGAGCCAGATCGAGATGACCGGGAGCGGCGTCTTGGGCAGCGACGTGTTGTCCGCCGGGAAGCGGCCCTGATCGAGGTACTGATGGAACACGTCCGCGCTCGGGCTGGCGCTCTCGGGATCCCCGCGCCCCGAGCCGTTCGACAGGACGACCATCGCCTGATGAAGGGGAATCGTGTCCGGCTGGTCGGAGTTGCCGAGCGAGCCGAACGCGTCTTGCGTCATGTTCTTGATCTGCGAGAAGAGCGCGCGATCGCGTCCGTGCGACGGGCTCGTCGACTTGAACGCGTTGAGCGCGTTGCCGAGGTCCGCGCGCTGCTTGTACGTCTTCCACTTCGTGTCGCTGACGACCTGCACGTCGTCGAAGAACATGAGGTCGAGCAGATCGTTGGGCTGCATCTCCTCGATGAGCTCGTGCGCGATCGCCCGCGCGTCGCCGAAGCGGCCTCCCATCGCGCTCGAAGAGTCGACCGCGACCAGCCACGCAGTGCCGACGTTCGGCTGGGTCTGCGCCTTTCCCCACTGCGTCTTGTCCGCGAACTTCGTGGGCTGGTCCTCGCCGGCGACCTGAACGAGGAAGTGCGCGTTCTGCTCGGGGAAGGGGAAGGAGTCGAAGAGCGCGCCGGGCTTCTCGAGCTGCTCGCTCCAGCAGTTCATCGTCGCCGCGCCGGTGACCCCGGCGCACGGCTGCAGCACGTCGCTCAGGCGCTTGAACTGAACGACCTCGATCACGGTCGTCAGGAGCGGCTTGCCGTCCTTGAGCCCCGTGCTCGGGTCGATGCGAAGGATGTGCGCTTCGGGTGCGGCGCTCGCGTCACGCGCGAGCGCGAGCCACGAGAGAGGGAACAGCGCTACGAGCAAGAGAACAAGGAAACGTCGTCGGGCCATCGCCTCGGGACCTCGTCAGGAAGGGCACTGCGGTGGACATGGTCGCTCAAAAACGGCCGATGACCTTCACGATCGTCGTGTACCCGCCGAACCGCAGGCGGTCACCGTCGCGAAGCTCACGGCGTCCGTTGAAGCCGATGTGTTCGTCGTTCACGAACGTACCGTTCGTCGAGCCGGTATCCTCGACCGCGATCGAGCCGCTCGCGGCGTCGACCACCATGGCCGCGTGCCGCGACGAAATCGTCGGCGCTTGCATGGAGATGTCGATGCCCTCGACCGCGCCCAGGCGGCCGACGATCAGGCGGCCGCCGGTCAACGGCCAGAAGTCGCCGCTGGGGTTGGCGTCGTATGCCACGAGGAAGCCTCGCAAGATCCTGGGCGGCGCCGCGTCGCGTGCCGTGTCGCTCGGGAATGTCGCGGGTGCACCGGGTTGAGCGCCGTACCCGGCCGGGGCGGCGGGCGCGTATCCAGGCTGCTGGGCCGGGGCGTACGCCCCTTGAGGTGCGGGCGTGCCCCCGAAAGGCTGGCCCGGCTGAGCGCCGAACGGCGACGCGGCCGGCGCGTAGGCCTGCGGCTGCGCGGGAGCCGGCGGCGCGTACTGCGGCGCCGCGCCGTACCCGCCTCCCTGCGGCTGCGAGGCTCCATACCCGCCAGGGCCGGGCCCCTGCGGCGCACCGTACCCCTGGGCCCCTGGGGGGGCGTAGCCTTGGGGGGCGCCGCCGCCGTACGACGGCTCGTTCGCAAACTGCATCTGGTCGAGCGCGATGGGGTGGCCCTGAACGCAGTAGCTGGCCCCTGCGGCGATCTCGTGACCCATCTGGCACCTTGCGATCGACCCGACCCCGAAGCCGCCTTGCTGCGGGGGAGGCGCCTGGGTCTGGGCGAAGCCGACGGCCGCCGCACCCCCGGGCGGAGGCGTGGGGGCGTACTGCGGGGCGGCCTGCGGCGGGGGCGCGTTCGACGCGCCCGTGCGCGCCAGCGGCGTACCGCAGACGTTGCAGAACTTGTCCGTCGCTTTTGCCACGGTGCCGCATCTCGAGCACGCGCTCATGGTGTTGCCCTCGTGCCTTCTGCGAGCCGGAGCCCCCGGGCGGGGGCATGGCACGCGCCGGGGATCATAACGAAGTCGCGCGCAGAAGTGCGAGCTTGCAGTGACCGAACGGCTCTACCTGTCGGCCCGGTGGGCCGCGGCGGCGACGATGGCGGCACGAAGGACCTCGCGCACCGGGACCCCATGCGCGGCTGCGGCCGCCGCGCACGCGTCGAATTCCGGCTTCACCTGGGGGGGCCCGAAGGGCCCGGTCGCGACCTTCACGGGAATCCGCCCGTAGGGCGTGTCCACCTGCTCGATCGTTCGTGGGCGCTCGAGGCGCGCGATGGAATACCGGCGCACTCCGAGGCTCGTCGTCTCGCGGAGCATCGCTTGCGCGACGGCATCCGCCCGGGCAAGCGGCGCCAGGGCGGAGATCGTCATGGCCGGCCGACCTTTCTTCATCGCGATCGGTGTGACCCAGGCGTCGAGCGCCCCCGCGGCGATGAGCTGCTCGATCCAGCTCGCCGCGAGCTCTCCCGTGGCGTCGTCGACGTTGGCCTCGAGGACCGCGTGCGTGGCGGCGGCGTCACGGCCTTCGTGGGGCCCGGGGGCGCTGAGCTGCGACAAGTGGGAGCCGAGCACCGCACGGAGCACGTTCGGTCGATCGCGAAGGTCTGCGGTGCCGGCGCCCCAGCCCACGTGCTCGGGCGCGATCGAGGGCCAGCGGTGGGAGCCGGTGGCGTGTGCGCCGACGATCGCGGCCCCCGTCGGGGTGACGAACTCGAAGTCGAGGCCTCCGTCGTAGGTCGCGAGCCCGGCGAGGCACTCGATGGTGGCCGGAGCGGGCAGAGGGAGCGTGCCGTGCGCGGCGGAGACGAACCCGCGCCCCATCGGCAGCGGGGAGACGAGGACCTCGGCGCCCAGGTAGTCGAGCGCCGCGGCGCTGCCGACGACATCGGCGATGGCGTCGATGGCGCCCACCTCGTGAAAGTGCACGTCGTCGATCGGCGCGCGATGCACCTTCGCTTCGGCCGTCGCAAGGCGCAGAAACGTACGATGGGCGCGGGCACGCACCCCGTCGGAGAGGGCGGCCTGGTCCAACAGCGCGCGCACGCTCGCGTACGTGCGGGGCGGCTGCGGCGTGTCGACGTGCACCTCGAAGGAGGTCGCGACGATCCCGCTCCGGACCCGTGTCCCGAAGTGCACGTGGAACCCCGTGACCGCGAGCGTCGCCAGGGCGTCCCCGATCACCTTTGCGGGCACGCCGAGATCGACGAGCGCCGCGACGATCATGTCTCCTGCAAGGCCGCTCGGGGCGTCGAGAAACAGTGTCTTTCCCACCCCTGCGAGCCGCGGGAGCGATTGGGTAGTGTCGCGATCGTCGCACCGGTCGCCGTGGCCGTGCGCCCCGTGGGGATGGTCCTGGTCGTGGTCGTGGCTGTGGCCGGGGTGGCCCACGCCATGCTCGTGCCCGCTTTCGTCGTGGTCGTGCCCTTCGTGACCCATGCCGCTCCGCCCTCGCTCCGACCCTCAGTAGCGCTCGCGGCCGCGCAGGATCCGCGCCGCCGCGTACGCCGCGCCGAACCCGTTGTCGATGTTGCACACGACCACCCCCGACGCGCAGCTCGAAAGCATGCCCGCCAGTGCAGCCAGGCCCCCGAAGCTCACGCCGTAACCCACGGACGTGGGCACCGCGATGACGGGCCCCGAGACCAATCCCCCGATGACGCTCGGGAGAGCCCCCTCCATGCCGGCGACGACGACGACGACGCCCGTGCGATCGAACACGTCGCGCTTCGAGAGGAGGCGGTGGATCCCGGCGACTCCCACGTCGTACACGCGCTCGACTGCGGCCCCGAGCATGCGCAGCGTCTCCGCGCACTCTTCGGCTACGGGGAGATCGCTCGTGCCGGCGCTCACGAGGGCCACCGGTCGCGTCCCGAGCGGCGGGATGGGCACGTGCTCGAGCGTTGCGGTTCGCGCGAGCTCGACGTACCGGAGCTCCGGTAACGCTGCGATCGTCTCGCGAGCCTTCTCGGCTTCGAGCCGCGTGACCAGGACGTTCTGTCCTGTCCGGGCCAGTTCGCGCGCGATCCCGACGATCTGGACCGCCGTCTTTCCCGGCCCGAACACCACCTCGGGCGACCCCTGCCTCAGCGCGCGGTGGTGATCGACTGCGGCGTACCCGAGATCCGCGTACGGCAGGTCCTTGAGCTCCGCGACTGCGTCGTCCACGCTCGTCGCGCCGCGCCGCACTCCCTCGAGGAGCTGCCGTATCCGTGCGGGGTCCATGATCGGCGCGAGCGTAGCACCGACCGAACCCCCCCACCTGCGCGCCCGAATCGAACAGCGAGCGCTCGTAGACGGGCGCCCTGACCTGACCGTAGGCTCGTGGGGTGCCCATCGCGTTTGCGCCTCTCTTCGGGCTCGCGCTCGGCGCGGCGCTCGCGTGGATCGCCGCCGCGGAGCTGGCTCGCGACGACGGCCCGATCGTGGCCTCGCGGTCGTTTGCGATCGTCGCGGCGTTCGCGGGGTTCGTATGGCTGCCCGTCGTGGGTTACTTCGTCGCGTTCCACGGCGACTGGTCGTACCTCTACGTCGTGCCCTGGCGGGGCGTCCCGAGCGCGATTGACCTGGGGCTCGTGCTCCTGGCGGGGGCGGCGGTCGTCGGTAGCTTCTGGCTTGCGGTCGAGCCGGTTCGCAAGCGGCGCTTCGGTCCCCTCGTTGCCGTCATCGTTGGGCCGACCGTGCTCGCCGTGGCGGGTCTGACGCTCTCGGCTCACCGGCTCGCGGTCAGCGGCACGTACGCCCAGTACCACGGCGACTTCGGTACGCAGCCGATCAGCGCGAGCCCACTCGGCAAGGGTGTTCTCCTGATGGGCGTCGTGCTGGCGCTCGGGATCGCGTGGACCGTTCGCTGGCTCAATCGAATGGGAGCCGAGGGCTCGTGAGGCGGCGGAGCCATCGGTTCGTCGCGCTGGCTGGGTCCGCTGGAGCTGCCGATGGCCCTTCTCAAGCTCCCGTGGCCTGCTGCTAACATGGGGATCATGTGGGTGAGAGGCGCGGCGATCCGCCCGGTCCCGCGGTACGCCGTGGTTGACGCGGCGACGCTCGATCAGATCGAGCGCGAGCTGGCGGACGACTCGCCACGTGCCCGCGGAGAGCTCGACGGCGCCTTCGCTCGCTTCGAGACGACGCAACCTCACCTCGCGGACGCCATCTCTCACGTGCTCTCGAAGCCCCTCGACGATACGGCGCTTGCGCTCGGGTATTTCCTGTCGATCGCCATCTGGCTCGCCTTCGAACGCACCTTCGGCGACGCGCGCCTGCGCGAAGTGTCCGAGGACGCGATCGACGCGACCCAGCAGGCCATCAAGCTCGAGGAGGAGTTGCGCGCGGCCCACGGCGACGAGCCCTTCGATCTCGACGACGTGGTCTCGATCGAGCAGCCGAACGTGCTGGCCTTCGTGCACGAGCACGTCGACGCGGCGCTCGACCCCGCGCTGCACGGGTCCGCCGGGTCGGGCGCGCAGACCGAGGACCGAGAGGTCGACGTCGACGACGTCCACAGCGTCTACCGCGCCGTCGTGCTCCTGACGCTGTGCCTCTCGCACGCCGTGCTCCCGGTGGACGGAGCGACGCGCGGCAGTCGCGAGCTCATGGCGTAAGCGGAGAGGGGTTGGCGCGCGGGCCACGTTGTCGCATGGTGCGTCCGTCGCATGGCGCGACGCCAGCCGAGTTCGGCTGGACTCCACTCACCGGCAGGAGACGACCATGGCCATCAGCAACGCGAGTGCGCAGTGGACCGGGGGACTCAAGGACGGGAAAGGCGTGATGAAGCCCGCGCACGCGCCCGAGGCGGCATTCACGCTCGCGTCGCGCTTCGAGGGGGCGCCGAGCAGCAACCCCGAAGAGCTCATCGGCGCTGGACTGGCCGGGTGCTTCTCGATGGCCCTCACCCTGAGCCTCGAGATGGCGGGCCTCAAGCCGCAGAGCGTGAAGACGTCGGCCTCCGTCCGGCTCGATCGCGACGGCGGCGGCTTCGCGATCACGAGCATCGACCTGACGACCGAGGCCGCCGTGCCCGGGGTGGACGCGGCGCGTTTCCAGCAGATCGCGGAGGAGACGAAGAGGGGCTGTCCGGTCTCCAAGGCGCTCGCGGGGACGAAGATCGCCCTCAGCGCGAAGCTGACGTAGTCGCTGCCCGTCCATGAAGACCGAAGCGATCGTCCTGCGCGAGCACGGGGGCCCCGAGGTCCTCGTCCGCGAGACCATCGACGTCCCGGATCCGGGCCCGCGCGAGGTGCGGATCCGGGTCCGGGCCGTGGCCCTGAACCATCTCGATCTCTGGGTGCGTCGCGGACTACCCGGACTCAAGCTCGAGTATCCGCATCGGCTGGGGGCCGACGTCGTCGGTGAGGTCGAGGCCCTCGGCCCGGGCGCCCGCGGCGCAAGGGTCGGCGAGCGCGTCGTCGTCAGCCCGGGCGTCTCGTGCGGCGTGTGCGAGCGCTGCCTCTCGGGGCAGGACCACCTGTGCCGGCAGTACGCCATTCTCGGTGAGCACACGCACGGCGGCTACGCGCAGCACGTCAACGTGCCCGACGCCAACCTCCTGCCGTACCCGGGCGACTTGCCCTTCACGCAGGTCGCGGCGGTGCCGCTCGTCTTTCTGACCGCCTGGCAGATGGTCGTCGACAAGGGGCAGGTGCGGCCGGGGCAGACGGTTCTCGTTCAGGCCGCGGGCAGCGGGGTGTCGAGCGCCGCGATCCAGATCGCGAAGCTTCACGGCGCGCGCGTATTGGCGACGGCCGGGAGCGACTCGAAAGCGGAGCGCGCGCGCGCACTGGGAGCCGACGAAGTCATCAACTACAAGACGAGCGACTTCGTCGCCGAAGTGAAGCGGCTCACCGGCAAGCGAGGAGCCGACGTGGTCATCGAGCACGTCGGCGGCGACGTGATGACCCGGAGCATCCTGTCGACGACGGCCGGCGGTCGGATCGTCACGTGCGGCGCCACCGCGGGGTTTGAGCCGAAGATCGACTTGCGTCACGTCTTTTTCCGGCAGATCGAGATCCTCGGCTCGACGATGGGTCCGAAGGGCAGCCTCTTCGGCATCCTGGAGCACGTCAGGGCCGGCAAGCTGCGTCCCGTCGTCGATCGCGTCCTGCCGCTATGGCAGGCGGCCGACGCGCATCGGGCCCTCGAGTCGCGCGTGGCGTTCGGCAAGATCGTCCTCGACGTGGAATAGTCGAGCGATGCTCCGGCGGACGAGCTCGGCGGTGCGGCAACTCGGCGCCGCCGCTCGCAACGCGGCGCTCGTGGCCACGGCGATCCTTGCGCTCGTGGGCCTGCTCGCGGGTGCGGTGAGGGTCTTGCCGTGGCTGCTCGACCCGGCGGTCCCCTGGCGCGTCGCGCAACCCTTCGCGCGGGGCCTCGCCGCGGTCTCCTTCGAGGCCGCCCTGCTGGTCGGCTGGCCGATCGGGCTGGGCGCTCGCCTGCTTTCGATTCGTGGAGCGCGGAGAGGCTCGCGTCCTGCAAACCCTCGGTCAACCCCCTCTCGAGACGGTCGCACGCCTGATCCCCGGTGGAGCCCCCCTAGCGCTGGCGCTCGCCGGCGTCGCGCTCGTCTACGGCAGCGACGCGAGCGCGCCCGGTCGCGTCGTGACGGACCTCATCGGCCAGGCGCGAGCGTCGTGCGAGGCGGCGAAGGCCCCGGTCACGTACTCGATCCCCTTTACGGACCTCACGTGGCTGTGCGCCCCCGACCGCGAGCCCCGCGTGGTCGGCTCCGGCCCCGGGCAGATGGCGAGTGTCACCCTGAGCGCCCGCGCGGCCCGGGTCGCCGGAGACTTCCGGGCGCTCGACCTCGACGATGCCCGGGTCCTACTTCCCTCCACCCCGCCCGTGCTCGTGAGCGTCGGGTCCCTCTCGATGCACGGTATGGCCCCGTGGGCGCGGGCGTCGACGCTCTCCGCGCCCGCCCGGGCGCTCGTCCTCGGCATGACCGCGTGGCTCTCGGCGTCCGTGGCCGCGTACGTCGTCTTGAAGCGCGCGGCCGCCGCGCGGGCCCATGCTCTCGTCCTCGGCGCGGCGGGGCCGATTGTCGCGCTCGGGCTCGTGCGCCTGCTCGAGACCGCGGACGCCCGGCCGATGGGTTTCGCCGTGGTCCCCCTGGTGGGGGCTGCGTCAGCGCTCTTCGCCGGCGAGCTGGTCTCTCGCTTGCGGGGGCGGCGGCGCGCTGCTACGAGTCAGGGGTAACGGGACGGTTTTAGAGGTAACAAATGGCCAACATCGGCCCGATGGAAATCCTGCTCATCGCGATCGTCGCGCTGCTCCTGTTCGGTGCCGGCCGCATCGCGGACATCGGCAAGGGCCTGGGGCAGGGGATCAAGAACTTCAAGCAAGGCTTGAAGGAGGCCGAGGAGCTCGACGCCCCGAAGAAGGTCGACCAGCTCCCGCCCGCCGCCCCGCCGGCGAAAGAGGACGGCGGCGCCAAGGCCTGAGCTTGCTCCTGAATCGGTGACGAGCTAGACGGGGCCCGTGCCTCGAACATTCGCCTCACGGTTGAGCGTGGTCGCTCCGAGCATCACGCTGGCTATGAATCCAAGGCCCTGGAGCTCAAGGCCAAGGGCGTCGACGTCTTCGCGTTCGGCGTCGGCGAGCCCGACTTCGAGCCGCCCGAGCACGTGCGCGAAGCGGCCAAGCGCGCCATCGACGCCGGCTGCTCCAAGTACACGGCCGTCACAGGCATTCCGGCGCTCAAGGAGGCCATCTGCGAGGCGACGGAGCGCTCGCGGGGCTGGCGTCCGAAGAACGAGAACGTCTGCGTGAGCGTCGGCGCCAAGCACACGCTCTTCAACCTGGCGCTCGCTCTCTACGAGCCGGGAGACGAGGTCGTCATCCCCAAGCCGTACTGGGTGAGCTACCCGGAGCAGGTTCGTCTCGTCGGCGCGACGCCCGGTGCTCGTCGACACGCGCGAGGAAGACGGGTGGAAGCTCTCGCCGGCCCAGCTCGAGAAGGCGCTCACGCCTCGCACGAAGGCCGTCGTGCTCTGCACGCCGTCCAACCCCACCGGCCTCGCCTACACCGAAGACGAGACGCGTGCGCTCGTCGACGTCGTGCGAAAGCAGCGACTGCTGGCTCATCGTCGACGAGATTTACGCCGAGCTCGTGTACGAGGGGCTGCGCTTCGTCTCCGCGGCGAAGATCGCGCCCGATCTGCGCGACCGCATGGTCGTCGTCGACGGCGTGTCGAAGACGTACGCGATGACCGGCTGGCGTATCGGCTGGGCGCTCGCGCCCGCGCCGCTCATCAAGGCGCTCGACGTGGTGCAAGGGCAGAGCACGACGAACCCCACGGCCGTCGCCCAGCACGCTGCGATCGCGGCGCTCAAGGGCCCGACCGAGGACTTCGGCCGCATCCGGTCGATGTTCGAGAAGCGCCGCAACGCGATGGTCGCCGGGCTCTCAGTCGATCCCGGGCATCAAGTGCCGCAAGCCGGACGGCGCGTTCTACGCGTTCGCCGACGTGCGCGGCCTCTACGGCCTCGACTGGAACGGGAAGACGATCGCCACCGACGAAGACGTCGCGTTCTGGATGCTCGACAAGGCGCACGTCGCGGCCGTCCCGGGCAGCGGCTTCGGCGCCCCGGGATACGTTCGGTTCAGCTATGCGGCGAGCGAGGAGCGCATCGCCGCGGGCTGCGCGGCCATCCGCGCAGCGGCGGCCGCGGCTCGATAGTTACGGAACGTTGGGAACGTTGATCGTAGATCAACCGCCGTGCTCGAGGCGGAGCACGTCGCGCATGAGGCGGTCGACATCGTTGGGTTCGTCGGTCGTGTAGTAACCGCGCAGGTTTCCGCCGGCGTCTACGAGGACGAACCAGTCGCCGTGCGTCACGTCGTAGTCGTTCGCGCCCTTGGGCAGCTTCTCGAGGGCGATCTTGAAGCCCGTGACGACCGCGTTCTTCACGCTGTCGACCGGGCCGGTGACGAAAGACCAGCGCGACGGGTCGGCTGCGCTGCGCGTGGCATAATCGGCGAGCACCGCGGGGGTGTCGTTCTCCGGATCGACTGTGAAGGAGACGAGGCGCGCAGTGCTCCCGACGCGCGCCAGGCGACCCTGCAGGTCGGCCATGCGCGCGGTGAGGCGCGGACACGAGGCCGCGCACCGCGTGAAGATGAAGTCGACGACGCTGACATGGCCCGCCATCGATCCATCCGTGAACGGCGCGCCGTGCTGGTCGACGAGCTGGAACGTCGGAACGCGCCCGTAGACCGCGAGCGGCGCGGGGGGATGACGCTGACGCATCACGTACCCGACGCCGCTCACGAGAGCGAGGCCGAACACGAGAGTCAGAAGCCGTAGGCCCAGGCGCTTCGCCCAGTGTCCGCGCGAGTACGAGTCGGGTTCGCTCACGCCCGCGCGACCAGCAAAGCGACGAGGAGCGCTGGCAAGTAGACGACCGAGAAGGCGAACACGTGCTTGGCCCAGCGGCTGGTGTCAAACCGCGCGCCGGCGCGCAGCCCCCGCAGCGAGAGCGCGAGAAACGCGGCGCCCAGCAACGTCGCGGCACCGGGGTAGTATCGCCCAGCGAGGCCGAACGGAACGAAGAGCATCGTCGCCGCCACGAGGAGCACCGTGTAGAGCGCGATCGTGTGTCGTGCGGCGCGCTCGCCGTGCTGCACGCTGACGACCTGCAACCCCGCCCTCGCGTAGTCCTCGGCGCGGAAGATCGTGATCGCAGCGAAGTGCGGGATCTGCCAGAGAAAGAGGACGCCGAAGAGCAGCAATCCGCCGAGCCCGACCGTCCCGGTGACCGTCGCCCACCCGAGCAGCGGCGGAATCGCGCCCGGCACCGCGCCGACGAGCAGCGCCAGGTGCGTGTGGGGCTTCAGCGGCGTGTAGACCGCGACATAGCTGAGAAGCGCCGCGAGGCCGAGGAGCCCCGTTGCGACGTTCACTATGAAGAGCATCGGAACGGACACGACCGCCAACGCCAGGCCGAACCCGAGCGCCACGTCCGCCGAAAGACGACCTGCTGGCAAGGGGCGGTTGCGCGTTCGTGTCATCCGGGCGTCGATGTCGCGCTCCCACCACATGTTCAGGGCGTTGGCCGAGCCCACGATGAGGGCGGTGCCCGTGAGCGAGAGACCCAGGGCGCGCCCGCCGACGTGGCCGGGCGCGAGCGTGGCGCCCGCCGCTCCCGTGGCGAGGACGAGGGTCGTGATCCGGGGCTTGGTGAGCGCCACGAGGTCGCGACCAATCGCCAGCGCGCCGCGCGAACGCGCCCGCGGGGTCGCCTGCGCCGTGGACAGAATCAGCTCGGTGTTGGCCACGCTCGCAGAACCTCGCGCTCCGGGGGAGCCAGAGTTTTAGGGCCCCACGCGCTCTCAAGCAAGCGGGGACGCCGCGATCCAAACCCGAGAACGTACGGGGAAAGTCGCGCCCCGCCGTACCAGCGGCCGCGGGGCCGTGTCAAGAGGACCGCACCCCCCTTGTGGATCTTGCCCCGTCGCGCGGCTCGTCTTCTTCCTCCAGTCGGGCCTGCCGCTCGCGGATCAGCGTCTTCCACATCGCGTGCTCGTCGCCCCGAGCGAGCACCGCCCAGTACGCGGCGACGACCACGCAAAGCGCGCGAAGCGGGGCGTCGAAGGCCCCGCGCGAAACGAGGGCCAGCGCCATGGCTACCAGGACGGCCACCACCTGCCTCGGCTGGGCCGCCGTGGCCAGAGCCAGGAGCAGCGACGCGGGAACGAGGAACGTCGCGAGAGCGTCGAAGCCGTAAGGCGGGGGAACCCCCGGCGCATCGGCCAGAGCCGTGTGCAGAACCGCCTGCCACAGCGACGCGGTCGAGTGCACGCCCTGCGCGACCCCCCAGGTGAGCGCGACCGCTCCGCCCAGCGCGACGAACGCCCCGAGCTGGCCGAAACCGCCGCCGCGGCTGCGCGTGCTCAGCCAGGTGACTGCCAGGAGCTGCCCCGCGGCCTCGAAGAGGATTCCCGCAGTCGCCAGCGCTCGCGCTGTGTAGAAGAGCTTCACGCTGGCCGCGTCTCCCGCATAGACCGCGACCCACCACGCCCCGAAGCGTGCCATGGCGGCAAGCGACAGCACCGCCAGCACGGCGGCCACCGCCCGCGTATGCGGAGCACCGGCCGATGCGTACGCCCCGGCCAACGCTGCGACCACGGCGGCAAGCGCGATGACGCTCGAGTAAAGGGGAGGCAGGCGGTCGCGCAGCCCTGGCGAGGACATCGCAACGACCACGGCGCCCCCTCCGAGCAGCAGACCTCGCGCCGGCGCGGGCAAACCACGCGCGCGCAGCAGCTCGACAGCGCCCCACACCGCGAGCGTGACGAGCTGGATCAGCAAGAAGAACGCGAACGCGCTCGACCCCCAGCCCGTCCAGACGACGACTTGCTCGCTGGCATTGCCCTGCACGCCGGGGGCCACGATCGCGGCCAGGAAGCCCGCGATGGCCGCCGCGATCGCTGTGGATCGAAGCAACCAGGCGGCAGGCGAGATCGGCGACGACGGAGCAGGCCGCCGGGGAGTCTCGGAGGGACTCTTCTCCGTCGGCTCGTCCGGCTTCTTCTCCGGCGAGGCGTCGTCGCGCACCGCGTCGGCCGTGATCATGCGCCTGAGAGCCTAGTACAACGCCCTTTGCGCGGGCGCATCGTTCGAGAGCGCCGCGCGACGCCCCGCCAGGCCCGGCGGCGGCGCGGTCAAGAGCAAACCCTCGCGTGCGTCGTTCGGGCTCGACGGCGGAGCCCCGCGCTCCTTGGCCGGGCTCGCAGGCGACGGGGCGGGTGGCTGCGTCTCTTCCTTGGTCGGCCCCGGTGTGTTCAGGATGAACGGCCGCGCGCCCTGCGTGGAGCACGCGTAGACCTCGTCGCGGTGAAACTCCCAGTGCAGGTACACGTTGCCGTCGGGCGACACGATCGCCCCCGGCGCGGGGCCGAACGGCTGCGCGCGATCGATTGCGTCGAGGGCGGCGATGTCGAACGCCGTCAGGCCGCTGGTCTTCACGATCCCCATCTTCCTGAGGTGGCCCTCCTTGGTGAGGACGATCTCGAGGCGGGTCACCAGGTGCTGGTCGTTCATCGGGTGATTCGGCGGCAAGCCGTCGAGCGACTCGAGGAAGCTGTCGGCGAAGATCGGGTGGATGCGGTTGTGCATCCCGTTGAGGTACGACGCGAACGGCACCTGCGCCGTGTTGAGCGCCGTCTGGTTGCCGGGCTTCACGCTCGATACGTAGTTCTCGATCGCGCTGCGCCACCGCTCGAAGTTCGAAGCGATCCACGAACCGCGGTGCTCGCTCTTCCTGCGCTCGCCGTCGGCCTCGCGCAGCTTGCGCAGGTTGTCGAGGCCGACGATGGAGGCGACCTGTACCTGCGTGAGGTTCGTGTTGATCGCGCCGGGAGTCGCGCTCTGGCCAAGGCCGGGTAGGGACCACATCTTCCCGCCGGGCAGGTTCGGCGTGGACGAGCCCGCCGTGCGCTGCGGCGTCGACCCCTGCGGGCCGCCCGGCCGCGCAGGATTGAACGTCCACGTCCCGTCGGCCGAGCTCTCGACCTCGGGCGATGGGGGCGTCGCCCCGCCCGGCGTGGGCTGCGGCTCGGACTGGGGCGCCTGTGGAGACTGCGGCGTCGAGTCGTTGCTGGCCGCGCGCTGACCGCCCTGCGCGGGCGGCGTCACGGCGGCGGTCCGGTTCGGCTCGACCTCGAGCTTCGGGATCTTCGGCTCGTGGACGACGTCGTCGTCGGTCCCCTTTTCGCCCGGCGCGCGGTTCTTGTCGCCCTTGTGGGCTTCGCTCTCGGCGATCCGCGTCTTTTCGCTGTCGCCAGGCGCCTGGTCGCTGCCGGGATGATTGCCACCCGGAGTCGGTTGCTCGTCGTCGCGATCGTGCGCCGTCTGCGTGGCGCGCGTCTCGTTGTCCACATGGTTGGCCTGATCGGCGATGAACTTCGCTGTCGGGTTGTCCTTCTGATCCGCCTTGGCATGCTGCCGAACGGCGATCCGCCGATCCTTGAGAGGATCTTCGGGCAAAGCCATGGGCTTCGTCTCTGCCTTCTTCTCGACGACGACGACCTTCTTCTCTTCCTTCTTCTCTTCGGGCTTGGGCTTCTCGATGGGCTTCTCGCTCGCCACCGGAGCGGGCTTCGGCTGCTCCTCCGGCGGCTTCGGGGGGGGCGGCGGCGGCACCTCTTCTTTGGCCTCCTCGCCCGGCTCGCCGAGCGACACCTCGAAGGTCTGCTCCTCCCGCCGGGCAAGGTTGCTCGCGGCGAGCGACAACCTGCGAAGCTCCGAGCGGTCGTCGTGGACCTCGGCAACGACCAACCCCCCCGTGCCAAGGAGGAAGTGCGCGCAAATTGCGGCGCAGATCCACAGTGCAAGGGGGATGGTGACGTCGCGCGTCCGCATAACCGTGCTCGGCGCCTCTGGGTTCGACCGTGGGGGCGCGGCCGTCCCGTGACAGCCCCACCAAGTCACTACAAGTTACGTACCGAAAGCCGAAGCGTCGAGGCGTTGCCGGCGCCCGTCGCGCAGACCTTAACACGTCGGCCGCGCGGAAGCCCGGTCCCGCGCGGCAGCGCTGCCGCAGAATCCTTGGACAATGTGCCCAGGGGTGGGCCGGGGCGGCGTGCCTCACTCGGGTCGGGAAGCGCAGGGACCCTCGAGCTCGGATTGAGCCTGGAAGGCGGCCTGGGCATGCTGGACGGCCAGGTCCCGCACACGGGCGAGCAGGTCTGCGACGCGGGGGTCGTGCACGCTCGGCGCGAGCACGCGGTCGATGAGGCCGAGCGCGCGAAGGTGTGACAGCACCTCGCGGTCGACGTACGACGCATCGAGCGCGGGCGCGCCCTCGGCGGCCAGAGCCTGCACAGCCTCTTGCGTCTCGGCGGCGATCGCGCGGTCGACGCCGCCGGGGACCGTGGCGATGCCAGTCTCGCGAACCTCGCCCTCGACCTGGACGGCCAGGACCGAGTCGTCGGTGATGAGCTTCTCGGCCAGGTCGATCGCCCCGGCGCTGGCGAGGTTGCCCCGCACGGCGTTCGCGAGATCGACGTGCGCCGCGAATTCGGCCGCAAGGATGGCGAAGATCTGTCCGTCGGAGCACACCGGAAAGAGCGGCGCGCTCGCACACACGGCGCCGCCTACGGCGTCGCGGGCCGCGGTCGCCTCGGCGGTCGCGTCCCGTGAGTCCACCGCCTCTCCCACGAACGGGCCGCCCCCGTCCGGTGACGGCGGCGGAGAAGACGCGCCGGCCCCGATCGAGTCGGAGCTGCAGCCCAGAAAGCCCAGACCAAGGCAGGCGAGCGCCGCGGCCCAGAATGGCGATCGAGCGTCGAGGCGCGCATCCCCCATGTTCACCCGCGCGGACGTTGCAAACCGGATGCGCGCGCGAGCGGGGCCGGCCGGGACCCCGTGATAGAACCACGCGGGGCCATGCCGTTCCCTTACGAGATTCGCGGTGCGGTCTCAGCCGACGAGGACCAGCTTCTCGTTGTGGCCCACCACCTGAACACGGTCAATCTCCCGGCCGACCGTGACGAGATCCGCGGAATCCTGGAGCTCTCGCAGAGGAGCTTCAACGGAGCCATCAAGGATCCGCGGCGTCGCGAGTACGTCTTCGTCGTCGTCGACCGCGCCGAGCAGCGCATCGTCGGCACCTCGATGATCATCGGCCAGCTCGGTCGCCGCGACGCGCCGTACATCTACGTCGATACCTTCGAGGAGGAGCGCTACTCCGCGACGCTCGACCGGCACTTCAGGCACGTCGTCCTCAAGATCGGCTACTCGTACGCCGGCCCGACCGAGATCGGCGGCCTCATCGTGACCCCGGAGTATCGAAAGAAGCCCGAGCGGCTGGGCGTGCTCATCTCGCACGTGCGCTTTCTCTACATCGCGATGCACCGGGAGTGGTTTCGCGACGAGCTTCTCGCGGAGCTCTTGCCGCCCCTCGAGCCGGACGGGACGTCGCACCTGTGGGACGCCGTAGGCCGCAAGTTCACGGAGATGACCTACGCCGAGGCCGACCGCCTCTCGAAGAAGAACAAGGAGTTCGTGAAGGGTCTGTTCCCCGAAGGGCCCATCTACGCCTCGCTCCTTCCAGAGAACGCGCAGAGCGTCATCGGCAAGGTGGGAACGCAGACACGCGGAGTCGAAAAGATGCTTCGTCGCGTGGGCTTTCGCTACGCCTGGCGGGTCGACCCGTTCGACGGCGGGCCGCACTTCACGGCGGCGACCGACGAGGTGACCCTGGTGCGCGCTTCGCACGCGGCGCGCGTCGTCCGGCACCTCGGGCCTGACGAGTCGGTCAAGACTCGGGCGCTTGTCGCCGTCGAGCGGAGCGAGGCGCCCTTCTTCGAGGCGACCTCGGCGCCCTGGAGGCCCGAGGACGAAGGCGCTGCGATTGGTCGCGAAGCCGCAGAACGCCTCGGCATCGACGAGGGCGACACCGTTTGGCTCCTTCCCCTCGAGTAGCGACCAGCGCCCGCTCCCTCCTCTTTCGGCGCTCGCGACGCGAACGCGCTGCCATGCAAGACTCGGCGCTCGATGCCACGAGGTCGATCGCATCAGCCCAACGGAGTGGCCGCGGCCGCATTGCGCGCCGCGATTCCGCTCGAGTCGCTCGACATCCGTACCAATGACGGCTGGTCGCTGCGGACGGACGTGCACTCGCCCGAGGGGGCCCCCCGGGGCGTCGCGGTGCTTGCCCACGCGCTCATGGCGCGACGGACCGAGTTCTATCGCAACCGGGGGGCGAGCTTCGCGACCTTCCTGGTCGACCGGGGCTGGCGGGTCGTCACCTTCGACTTTCGCGGCCACGGGGAGAGCCGTCCGGCGCCGCACGAGGGCGCGTCATACGGCTACGACGATCTGGTCACGGGTGACCTCGCGGCCGTGTGCGCCTTCGCTCGCGAACAGGCGGGCCCCCTTGAGCCGCTCGTCGTCGTGGGCCACTCGCTCGGGGGGCACGCCGCGCTCGCTGCGCAGGGAATCGGCGCGATCGAAGTCGACGCGATCGTCGGCCTGGGCGCGGCTCCCCCGTTTCTCGGCGAGCACGAGCCGTCGCGCGCTCGCTGGTGGCTCAAACGAGCGATCTTCGCCTCGATGCTCGCGACCGCTCGACGGGTCGGCCGCTTCCCAGCGCGAAGCCTGCGGCTCGGTAGCGACGACGAGACGCTGGCCAGCTGCGAGGACTTCGACCGTACCGCCCGTACCGGCCGGTGGACGAGCCGCGACGGGCACGCCGACTACCTCGCGGCCCTTGGGAAGGTGCGGGTCCCGGTCCTGCAGGTGGTGAGCGAGCGGGATCGATTCGAGTGCGTCCCGGAGTGCGGGGAGCGGTTCGTCGCCTGCTGCGGTGGGCCGCGGCAGGTCGTTCGCGTCGCGCGCGGGGACGACGGCGGCGACGCGCCGAGCCACATGGGGCTCGTCACGAGCCGTCGCGTGCGCAGCATCTGGGAGGGCATCGATGCATGGATGCGCCGTGCGCCCGTCAGCAGGCCCGATGGCCTCCATCGCTCGGGAAAATCTTTCCCGGGTTGAGCAGGTCCCGCGGGTCGAACGCCCGCTTGATGTCGCGCTGCAGCGCGATGAGCTCTTCGCTCTGCTCGAGGCGAAGGTACTGCGCCTTCGACACGCCGATCCCGTGCTCGCCGCTCAGCGTGCCGCCGAGCTCCACCGTCGCCTGCATGAGCATGCCGATCGCGCGGTCGACCGCGGGCCGCTCGGCGTCGTCGTCCCAGAGAAAATTGACGTGCAGGTTGCCGTCGCCCGCGTGGCCGTACGCAAGGTGCCGCACCCCCGTCGCTTCGCCGATCGCATCGGTGCGCGCGAGGAGCTCCACGATGCGCGTCCGCGGCACGACGATGTCCTCGCTCAGCTTGTGACGAGCGAGCTTGCGCGTCGCCTTCGAGAGCATGCGCCGCGCCGCCCAGAGACGGTCGCGCTGGCCCGCGTCCTGCGCGACGACCACGTCGATGCACCCGGCGCGCTGGGCCGCGACCTCCCCAACGCGTTCGAGTACCGCGTCGGCCGCCTCGCCGTCGACCTCGACGAGGAGCATCGCGCCGGCGCGCAGGTCGATCGCCACCCCGGCCGCGCGGACGGCGCCGAGCGTCGCCGCGTCGAGCAGCTCGAGGCACCGGGGTACGATTCCGGCGGCGACGATCGCCCCGACTGCGTCGGCTGCGGCGCGAACGTCGGTGAAGAGCGCGAGGGCCGTCGCGACTGCGGGCGGCCTGGGCACGAGGCGCAGCGTCGCCTCCGTGAACACGCCGAGCGTGCCTTCGCTGCCGACGAGGAGCGCGGTCACGTCGTAACCGGTCACCCCCTTGAGCGTGCGCTTGCCGGTGCGGACGGTGCGTCCGCCCATCAGGCACGTCTCGAGGCCCAGCACCCAGTCGCGGGTCACGCCGTACTTGAAGGCGCGCGGCCCCCCCGCGTTCTCGGCGAGATTGCCGCCGATGCAGCAGCTCTCGAGCGAGTTGGGATCCGGCGCGTAGAAGAGGCCCTCGCGCTCGACGGCTTCGTGAAGCGCGCCCGTGATGACGCCCGGCTCGACGACGGCAACGAGGTTCGCGCGGTCGATTTCCTTGATGCGGGCAAGCGCGTGCGTCGCAAGGACGATCCCGCCCGCCACGGGCACGGCGCCGCCGGTGCGACCGGTCCCCCCGGCGCGTGGCGTGACGGGCACCTCGCACGCCTCGGCGACCTCGAGCACGAGCGCCACGTCGACGGCCGACGCCGCGATCACCACCGCGTCCGGCGTTCGTCCCCCAACGTCGCTGTCGTCGCTCGCGTACGGGGCGCACGCGTCGCTCGAGGTGAGCACCTTGGAAGGGCCGAGACGCCGCTCGAGCTCCAGCTTCGCGCGGTCAACGGCGGCGCGTCCCGGGACACGAACTGTGGGCGCCTGGAGGAGCACGCCTCTCAGAGTAGCGCGGCGTCGCCCGTAACGGCGACCGCGAGGACCCGCAGGACCAGGATGAGGCGGTCAACGTCCGATTGCCGTTGAACCGTCAGGAAATGCGCACCCAGGCGCGGGTACGTGGCGAGATACCGCGGCGGGCACCGTGTAAAGTCCCGCGCCAATGAGTCTCGACACGCCGAGCATCGGCTTTCAGCCGGGCGACGACCTGGCCGCGATCATCGCTCGTCACGCGCGCGAAGCCCCGGACCGCTCCGCCCTGGTGCACGCCGAACGGACGCTGACGTGGGCGCAGCTCGATTCGCGCGTCGACCACGCGGCGAGCGCCCTGCTCGCTTCGGGGTCACGCCCTGGCGACAAGGTGGCAGTCCTCGGCGACAACTCGATCGAGTACGCCGAGGTCTTCTTCGGCGCGCTCCGCGCCGGCGCCTGCGTCGTGCCGCTCCCTACGATGGCGTCCACTGACTCGCTGGCGCGAATGCTCTCCGATTCCGGGGCCCGAGCGCTCTTCGTGAGCGGCGCTTATCGCGACGTGGGTAGCGCGATCGCGGGCGAGGGGATCGCGCTGCGAGTCTCGTTCGACGGCGACGCCGGGAGTTCCGAGGCGTCTGCGCTCTCGTACCGGGCGCTTCTCGAGCGAGCGAACGGCGCGCCCGCCGCGGTGCGGATCGGGCCCGACGACGCGTTCGACGTCATCTACAGCTCCGGGACCACCGGGGTGCCGAAGGGGATCGTCCACAGCCACGCCGCGCGAAAGGCGAGCTACGGCGGATCGCGCGCCGGGTACTTCGGCGCCGATAGCGTGAACATCCTCGCCACGCCCTTCTACTCGAACACGACGAGCGTCACGTGGTTTATCACGACGGCGCGCGGCGGCACGAACGTGATTCTCGGCAAGTTCTCGCCCGAGGCGCTGCTCGACGCAGTTGCGCGCCACCGCGTGACCCACGCGATGCTCGTTCCGGTGCAGTACGAGCGACTCCTCCGCAGTGAGCGCTTCGCAGCGACCGACCGCTCGAGCCTTCGATACCTCTTCTCGACCAGCGCGCCGCTCGGCGCCGACACGAAGCGTCGCATCCTCGACGAGACGCAAGCGGAGCTCGTGGAGATCTACGGCCTCACCGAGGGCGGCCCCGTCACGATCCTCGAGGGACGCCGCCACCCGGACAAGCTCGCGAGCGTGGGTCAGCCTGCGCCGGGCATCGAGGTCCGGATCATCGACGAGGCAGGCCGCGACGTTCCGCCCGGCGACGCGGGCGAAGTCGTCGGGCGCTCGGCCAACATGATGAGCGGCTACCTGAACCGACCGGACGACACGCAGGCCATGCTCTGGCGCGACCCCAGCGGCGCCCTCTTTTTTCGGTCAGGGGACCTCGGCCGCTTCGACGCGGACGGCTTTCTCTATCTCCTGGACCGAAAGAAGGACGTCATCATCTCGGGAGGCTTCAACATCTACGCGACGGATCTCGAGAGCGTCCTGTCGCGGCATCCCGCCGTGGCCGAGGTCACGGTGATCGGCGTCCCGAGCGAACGATGGGGCGAGACCCCGATCGCGCTCGTCGTGCTGCGGTCCGGCCTCGTCGCCACCCCGGAGGAGCTCCGCGAGTACTGCAACGAGCGCGTAGGCAAGGCGCAGCGCCTCTCGGCCGTGGAGCTCCGTGGCGAGCTGCCGCGCAATGCGATCGGCAAGGTCGTCAAGCGAGAGCTCCGCGAGCCGTACTGGCGGCGTGAGTGAGCGCTCACCCGCCTCCGCCCATGGTGCAGGGGTAGAACGCGCAACCGGGGATCATCTCGCGTACACGAGGCGGAAGAACTCGGCGCGGCTCCCCACCCCGCACTTCGAATAAATCGAGCTCACGTGCTGGCGAATCGTCTTCGGGCTGTTGCTCTCGAGCTCTGCGATCTCTCCGTACGAAAGCCCGTCGAGCAGGTGGCGGGCCACGACGAGCTCCTTGTCGGTCAGGCTCGCTCGCACGAGCACCTGCTCGACGGTGTGCCGGACGTCGCCGCCTTGCGCCTTCACGCGGTCGATGATCTGGACCAGCGCGGGCGCGCGAAACGGCTTCTCGATCAGGTGGGCTGCGCCCTGATTGAGCGCGATCTTGACCTTCTCGACGTCGGCGTACGCCGTGATGACGATGACCGGTGCGAGCACGCCCGCGGCCTTCAGCTCGGTCATCAGGCCGAGACCCGCGCGGTCGTCGGGCCCGATCACGATGTCCGTCACGACGACGTCGACGAACCCCGCGGCGATAGCCCGCTCGATGGCCTCTGGCCCGTCGGCGGCCGTCACGCAGCGGTAGCCGGCACGCTCGATCGCCCCCGCGAGGAGCTCGCGTGTGTCGCGTTCGTCCTCCACCAGCAGGACCGTCCCCTTCGTGAGGCCCGCACCGCTCATCGCGCTCCCCATCCTCCGGGATCGCGCGCACCAGCGCCAGTTCGCGCCGACGTGATCGACGGGGAGCGGAAGCCCAACCGTGGCGGGCCCCTCGAGCGAAGCTGCCCTTGGCCCCGCAGGCTCCCTGCGTTACTCCTTGGTTGCCACGAAGTCTTCGTTGCCCGTGGTCATGCCCGTGCTGCCCATCACGCTCGAGATGATGTGCAAGGTGTTGCCCTGGACGCAGTAGCCGGTGGTGCTGCTGCTCGTCGTCCCGGCCGCGCCCGAGGTCGTCGAGAACGTGTCGCCGGACAGGGTGTAGGTGCCCATTTCGGTGCTGCTGAGCCCGGACAACGCGATGGTGCAATTGCAACTTGACCCGGCGGCCGTGCAGGTCGTCATGCCCGCTCCCGCGTCGGCTTGCGTCGTCTCGTTCAGCGCGGTTGTCAGCTCATCGCAGGTCACGGTGATTCCATTCATCATGAGACAGCTCGCCGGCAGCGTGGCGGTCTCCGAGAACGACTGGGTCACGGAGACCGCGTACGTCATGTCGGCGTTGAACGTGATCGTGCCGTTGGCGGTGTAGGAGCCCACCTGAACCGTCTCGCCCGCGCACGTGCCGTTGGTCGTCGACGAGGAGGAGAGACCGGCGCACGCGTTGACGACCTTCCATGTCCCGACGATGTCGCCTCCGCAGGCCGAAACCGTTCCGCAGGTTCCTCCGCCGCTGCCGGAGCTGCCGCCGTTGCTGCTGCTGCATGCGAGGAACGTCATGCCCATCGCGAACCACGCGCACCAAGACTTCATGAGTCCCTCCATGTTCCCACGAGCATCGCCTACCTCGGCGGGGCTGACCAGAGCCTCGTTCGGCTCTGTGACAAAGTCGTCACGAGGGGCCCATCGCCCCGCACGTGCCCCCCCGCGCACGTTTTCGTGGGCGCGCAGCTACTCGCGGGGGTCCACCACGCGGCCCATAAAGAGGATGGCGCCGTCACGTGTGTCGCGAATGAGGAAGACGAACGGGTGGTCGATGTTGAGGATCGGGGGCTCGGTCACCACGCTGGCGATCGAGCCGCCCGCGGCGGTCGCTGCGGCTGCGACGGTCCCTTGCTCGTCGACCTCGACGAACGCTTGCTGCACGGCGGTCGTGATGTAGAGGTCCGTCGAGCCATCCATCCCCGACAGGTTCGCCTGTCCGCGAACGAACGCGTCGGTCATTCCCATGCCCGACAGAACGGGCGCGAGAGCGAGGCGTGTCGTGAACGAGAACTTCGGCAGAGAGAGAGCCAGCTGGGCGTCGCCGAGCGGCTCGAGCGCGGCGCTCAGCGCGGCCGGCGTGAGGTTGGCCTCGAAGGTTGCGAGGCCGCCCGACGCGAGAGCAGGCATCAGGAAGTCCATCGCGAGCGCCCCGCCTCGGTAAGGCAGCTCGACGACGGAGAGCGCCTGGGTGCTCGCCGTGCGCGCATTGACCGTTCCGTGCATCGTCGTCGCCGACACCTGCGAGCCGTTCGAGAGCATGAACGGAGCCGGGCCGGTCGCGCTCGCGTCGAATCCCGCAGCCCAGGTGCCCTTGAAGTAGATGGCATCAACGAGCACGAGTCGCGTCGAGCCCGTCACGTCGCCTGGCTGCAAGAGAGAGCGGATGATGCCTTGCGTCTTGCCGGCGACCCACGAGTTGATGCCGGTCAACGCGGCGGTCGAATCACCCTCGAAATCGACCTCCTGCAGCGGGGCGTCGTACCCATTCGCGAGGACGGACTCGAAGTTCGGCTCGAACGGGAACGCTTGTTGGCCCCAGAGAGAGTTCGCGATGAGAAGCTCGTTTCCGCTCGAGGAGCCGTCGCTCTCCACGCTGCACGCGAGCGCGGCGTAGGCCGGCGCCACGGCGGCTCCGTTGCCGGGAAGGTGCAGCACGCTCTCGATCTGCGCGCCGGTCTGTCCGGCGGCGCCGACGTCGACCATCGTCATGGTTGCCGACACGCTGTACGGCGAGAGGATCACGTTCCCGCTGGCCCCGGCGGCCGCCACGGCGGGAGGATAGAATGCGAGCGCGAACGCCGTATCGTCGGTGGCGAAGCTCTCCGCGCTCGTGCCGCCGTCCTGCGTCTCTCGACATACATCGGCGATCACGACTGTATCGTCGACGCTGGCGTCGGAGGAATCCGGGTCCCTCGCGTCGGGCGTGTCTTGGGCTCCCGCCTCCTCGGGGCTCGAATCCGAGTCCGCCTCTCCGGCGTTGGCGTCCGCGCTCGCGAATGGGGCGCCACGCGATGCGTCCGGTCGCGCGCTTTCGAACGGTTGTTCGTGGCTTGTTTCGCCTCGACAGGCGGATGCGGCCATCAGGGGCAGGACCAATCCCGCCAAGAGCCGGCTTGTCGGTCCGTGGATGCCGCAGCCCATCGTGCCCAGCGAAGAGCACGTTGCGTGCCCCCGAGAAGCGAGCTCGATGCGCCGCGGATTGCGCCGGTAAGAGCCGCGGGGACGCTTCGCGCAGGCGCCTCCGAGGTGCCAGTCTGTGCCAGGCGCGATCCTCGAGTCCTGGGCGGCGAGAAAGTCCCGTTCGACCTCCGGCCAGGTGATAGTTGTGCAGATCGTGGGCGGCGCCTGGGCAAGTACGCCCCCTAGGCGCGTCGGGTCCCAGCCATGATACGGTGGTTACACCACGGCACCAGACTCGCGCCGCGCCCGCAGGCGGTGTGCCGCAAACCTTGGAAAAACTCCAGATGCGTCCTTCCACGACCCTGGCTCTGTTTCTCCCGGCATGTTTGCTCGTCGGGTTTGTAGCCTGCTCGAGCAAGAGTTCCAGCGGTCTCGGGCTAGGCGATGATGACGGCGGCGGCGGCCGCGGCGACGATGCGACCACGACGAACCCAGCGTCGTCGGACGACGGCTCATCGGGCCCTGTCGGCTCGTTCGCTGGCGTCGATGGCGGCGGCCCACAGGCCACCGACTGCAAGGGCGGGCACTACTCCGGCAGTTTCACCGGTTCGTACACGTCGTACCTGACGTCGCTCTTCGGTCTTGGGGGAGTCCCACTCAACGTCACCGGCGACGTCGAACTGGATCTGCAGGAGATGATGTCGACTACGACGGGGGAGGTCATCACGTCCACGTTCAGCATCGCGAACGGGACCATTTCGGGATACGCGAACAAGGTCTTCCCCTACCACTGCGACATGGTCGGCACGCTCGATTGCAACACGAAGAAGCTCGTGGGCGGCGAGCTCAAGAACTGCTGGTACTGCGTCGGCTTGTTCGTCTCCACCGACGGCGGAGGATGCAGCATCTACGGTCACTTCGAAGGGCCGCTCACCGCTGACTACAACGGGAAGACCTTCTCGTTTTACGACGGAACCTGGAACGGCCAGGAACTGCCCGCCCTGGACGACGCCGGAACCCTGCCCGAGGGCGGTGGGGTCAACGACGCGGGGCAATACGTCGGTCCGGGCAACTACGGTGGCGCCGGGATGTGGGGCGCCAGCTTGACGACGGACTACTAGAGCGCCGTCGCTCCCCATTCATCCGGAGCGTGCGCTCGGCTGGTAGCAGCCGGCCCTGTCGCTGCGCGTCGATGCCGTAGGCATCCTGGCCGAGTCGGCATTCGCTTGACCTGAGTCGCACGGGGAAGGCGGTGGTAGAGGGTCTTCATGCCCCGCCACCCGGAGCCGATGGCCGACGGAACCGGGATGCGCGCGTTCACGAGCGACGGCCGTGCCATCGGCCTGACCGAGCATGGCGATCCTCGCGGCCGGCCCTTGCTCTGGTTTCCCGGCACGCCGAGCTCTCGTCTGTGGCCGGTGCCCGGCGCGGAGGCAGCGCGCGCGGCGGGTATTCGCGTCGTCGTGATCGAGAGGCCGGGGTTCGGCGTCAGCGACTTTCAATCGAACCGGCGCGTGCTCGACTGGCCGCGCGATGTGACGGAGGTCGCCGACGCCCTCGGATTGGACACGTTCGCGGTGGGAGGGTCGTCGGGCGGCGGTCCTTACGTTGCGGCGTGCGCTTACGCGTTGCCCGATCGCGTGCGTGCCGCCGCCATGATGGGGGTCGTCGCCCCTCTCGACGCTCCCGGTGTCCGCGACGGAATGACCGTGCGGCGGCGCGCTCTATACCGCATGGTGGGGCTGGCTCCGTACGCCATTCCGTTGCTGCGCCTCCTGGGACCGACCGGCATCGACCGCGCGATGACGGCCGATGTCCCCGAGTGTGACCGGCGCGTCCTGGAGCGCATACGCGAGCCGTACATGGCCTCGAAGCGGGAAGCCTTTCGCGCGGGTCCCCGGGGCTTCGCCCTCGAGCTGGCGCTGGCCTCTCGTCCGTGGGGATTTCCGCTGCAAGGCATCCGCGTTCCGGTGCACGTCTGGCACGGCGCGCTCGATGTCTCGACGCCCGTGGCCATGGCGCGCTGTCTAGCCGCTGCGATTCCCACAAGCCGCGCGCGCTTCTTCGCGCCCTACGGGCACTTTCTCTCCTACGAGGTCTGGCCCGAACTCCTCTCGACCCTCATGGGTGCGTGACGCTCGCGCGACGCTCGCGCCCGCGCTCGTCAGCGTTTGCGCGCTGGGCCCTTCGACAGGTGGCCCATCGCTTCGCCAAGCCCCTCGAGCGTGAGGTGGTACATCGGGTAGAGCCCGCCGAGCATCTCGGCCGTGCCGCCCTTCCAGTACGTCGGCGAATCGGGATTGAGCCAGGCGCTCCGGTCGAAGTGATCGGCCAGCAGCTGCATCCAGCGAATACCGGCCATTCTCTCGCCCTCGTCGGTCGAACCGTACCAGCCGCCTCCGCCGAGGAGCTCGGCCGGGTGCATCGCCGCGTCCCCCACCATCACGAGCTTCCATTCGCGCGTGCAGTGGCGCGTGAGGTCGTGGAGCGCGACGCCCTCGCGGAACGTGTCGGTCTCGTAGACTTTGCCGTAGATGCAGTTGTGGAAGTAGTACGTCTTGAGCTCGCGAAAGTTCGACGCGCGCTTGGCCGCAGAGAACAGCTGGCTCACGAGCTCCGCGTGCGGGTCCATCGACCCGCCGACGTCCATGAGAAGGAGCACGCGCACGTTCGGCTTCTTCGGCGGCCGAAGGACGATCTCCAGCTCACCGGCGTTGCGCGCCGTTTCGTCGACCGTCGCGTCGAGATCGAGCTCGAGCTCGTTGCCTTCCCGCGCGAAAGCGCGAAGCTTGCGTAGCGCGACCTCGATCTGGCGCACGTCGAGCACCAGGTCCGAGCGGTACGCGCGGTAGGCGCGCGCGTCTGCCACGGCCATGGCGCTCTTGCCGCCACCCTGCGAGCCGACGCGCATTCCGGTGGGGTGCGCGCCGTTGGCCCCGAAGGGGCTCGTGCCGCCGGTGCCGATCCATCGGTTGCCGCCGTCGTGGCGCTCCTTCTGTTCCTTGAGCCGCTCCTCGAACAGCTTCCGGAGCGCTTCGGGATCGAGGTGCTGGAGCATCTCGAGCTCTTCGGGCGTGAGGCTCTTGCGCATCTTCGGGTCGCGCAGCCACTCCTCGAGCTCCTTCGCCAGCTCCGCCGACTTCGACTGGACGCCCTTGAAGCACGAGAGGTAAGCCTCGTCGAAGGCGTCAAGGTCCGACTCGGTGTGGACGCAGACCGCGCGGGCCACATGATAGAAGCCGTCGAGCGAGCTGTCGTGGAGGCCCAGCTTGAGCGCGCGAGCGAGCGCCATGGCCTCCTGGAGGCCCACCTTGACCTTGCGCTTGCGGAGCTCGTAAAGAAACGGAACGAACATCGGGGGCGAGCCGGAGCCTAGCGCGGGCGCGCCTCGCGAGCACGAACGCGTGGCAGCTCCACGGCCCGGTCAAGGATCGAGAGGGTGAATCTCTCTCCTCCGACGTCTGAGTCAGAGCCGGACGTCGATGTAGACGCTGCGGCGCAGGTCGGCGAGCCACTGCTTGCGGGCGCGTTCGAGGCCGTCGATCAGGGCCTTCTGCATCATGTCGTCTTTTACATCCGCGTAGGCCGGGACGCGCGCGGCCCCGAGCGGCATGACGAGGACGATCGCCTCTTCCTGCCCGATGTTGACCGGGATCGGGTCGGACACCTGTCCCGGCTTGACCGCTCGCACCGCGTCCTGGATGGCGGGCAGGAGCGTCCCGAATGGCTGCGGCCCGCGCGATCCGCAGGACGGGCGGCTCGAGAGGTCGTCGCTGTATCTCTCGACGAGCTTGCAGAAGTCCTCGCCGCCGCGCGCTTTCTTCGCCAGGTCTTGGGCCTCGTCGATCGTTTTCTGGAGCTGAAGCTGCGACGCGCCCGCTGGCACCCGAAGCGCCAGGACGCGTACGTCGACGGTCTCCTGATCTCTGACTTCTTTGATCCAGTGCTGATAGGCCGACAGAGCGTCTTGATCGGTGATGTGCACGCGCGGTCGCACGCGCAGCTCGATCAGCTTGCCCTCGAGGATCTGTCGCTTGATCTCGTCCCGGAAGTCTTGCTCCGTAAGGCCGCGCCGCCGGACCTCGTCGAGGACGTCGGCCGTAGTGACAGCGCGACCTTGCTGTGCCTGCGCCTGCGACGCGATGTTCGCGATGCCGCGGTCGATCTCCTCGGGCGTCACGCCGATGTGCGCCTTGTCGGCCTGCTGCTCCTCGAGCCGATCGTCGATCATTCGATCGAGCAGCTCCTTGTACATCTCCTGCTCCTGAACGCTGATGACGTTCGGGTCGCGCGTCTGCGTCCGGATCTGAACGCGCCCGGAGATCGCGCGGTGGAGAAGCTCGGTCCAGAGTACGGGCCGCTCGCCGATGACGGCAACGACGCGCTCGACGATGGTCGCGTGCGCCACGGGCGCCGCGACGAGCAGCGCGACCGCAGCGAACGCCAAGAGCAGCTTCGGATGCTTCACGCTCCCCACGCTTAGCACGATGCGCTCAGTGCAACCGCCCGCGCTTTCTAGCGTTTGCTGTACTGGAACCGCTTGCGCGCGCCCGGCTGGCCGTACTTCTTGCGTTCCTTCTTGCGCGCGTCGCGCGTCAGAAACCCTGCGCGCTTCACGACGCCACGCTTCTCCGGGTCGAGCGCGATGAGCGCCCGTGAAATGCCGTGACGCATCGCCTCGGCCTGCGCGCTTTTGCCGCCGCCCTTGCACGTGGCCCACACATCGAACTGATCGGGGGCCTCGATGAGCTCGAACGCTTGGCGCAGCACCATGCGCGATGTCTCGCGCTCGAAGTACTCGTCGACGGGCTTCCCGTTGACGACGATGACCCCCGTCCCTTGCTTGAGCCAGATCCGCGCAATGGCGGTCTTTCGCTTGCCGGTGGCATACGTACGAGAGTCGGCTGTGGGCATGGGTAGCTTATCGCTTGGAAGCCGAAGGCTTCCGCGTCTGGGAGGTCGGCGAGGTCAGGGGGAGCGGCTTCTGCGCGCCGTGCGGATGGTCCGGCGTCGCGTAGAGCTTGAGCTTGGTGATCATCTGGCGGCCGAGAACGCCCTTGGGGAGCATTCCGCGCACGGCCTTTTCGACTGGGAACGTGCCGTCCCGAGCGAGGAGATCGCGGTAACTCTCAGCGCGGAACCCGCCCGGAATGCCTGAGTGTCGGTAGTAGAACTTCTTGTCGAGCTTTCCGCCCGTGAGCAGGATCTTGTCGGCGTTGACGACGACGACGAAGTCTCCCGTGTCTTCGTGGGGCGTGTACTCGGGCTTGTGCTTGCCGCGGAGCACGTGCGCGACCTGGCTGGCCAGGCGGCCGAGCGGCTTTCCCGTGGCGTCGATGACCCACCAGGCCCGCGAGCCCTGGGCTTGCGCCTTGGTCATCACGAACGACCTGTTGGGGGCGTGCGCCGAGACGCTCTGCACGCGGGGAACCGACTCCGTGGAAGCCATGTCGAGAACGAACCTTTCAGCGCGGCGACCGCCGGACGCAGGGCCGACGAGAAGGCGCGGGAACCTAGGTGGGTCTCGACCTCGTGTCAAGCCAAGGGGGAGGGGGGCCGGGCGCGGGCGTGGCGGCGCGGGACGGCCCCGGGCAAGGCGGCCACGCGAGGGGCACAATGCACCGCGACGGGCGCGAGGTCAGGAGGGCGAGATTGCAGCGCAGGGCCCGGAAGGCCTGGGACAAACGCCGGGAAATCGCGCTGGCGGCGGTCTCGGTGGATATCCGACCTCGGCGTTGCCACGGGATTTGCGTTTGCGAACCGATCACCCTCGCCATGCCGCAGCCCTCCCGACACGAATCGTCTGCCCCGCCGGATCCCGCGACTGCGGACGAGTTTGGGGCCGCGCTGCATCGCGCGCGGGCGAGCTTTCACTCGCTCCTCGATATTTCGCCGGAGCTCGTCCTCGTTCACCGCGACGGGCAGGTCGCCTATCTGAACCCGGCGTCGGTCCGGGCGCTCGGTCTCTCGTCCGCAGACGAACGGATCGGGACGCCCATCGCGGACGCATTCCACGAGGAGGATCGCGGCATCGTCGAGTCACGCGTCGTGGCGCCCGCGGCGAACTCCGCCCATGAGACGTTCGGCCTGCGCTGGCTCGGGAAGGGCGGAACGTACCGGACGACCGAGGCCGCGGCGGCGCCGATCGAGCTCGACGGATCGGCCGCCGTGGTCGTCGTCGCCCGTGACGTGACCGAGCGCGTCGAATTCCAGCATCAGCTCTTGCAGCGCGAGCGCATGGCCGCGCTGGGGACGCTCTCGGCGGGTGTCGCGCACGAGATCAACAATCCGCTCACCTATCTGCTCGTCAACCTGGAGCACGTGCTCCGGCGCCTCCGAGCGGCGAGCGCCAGCGACGACCCGATCGAAGAACTCGCGGCCGCCGGGAGCGGAGGGCTGGCGGCTCTGGCTCTGTCGCTCCAGCAGGCCGTGGAGGGCGCGAACCGGGTACGGCAGATCGTCCGCGATTTGCTGACCTTCTCGCAGGGCAACGTGGAGCAACGCGGCATGGCCGACGTGCGCGGCATCGTCGAGAGCGCGATGCAGATGGCGTGGCACGAGATCCGGCATCGGGCGCGTCTCGTGAAGTCCCTGGGCGAGGTACCCCCCGTCGACGCGAACGAAGCGCGCCTCGGCCAGGTGTTCTTGAACCTCCTCGTCAACGCAGCGCAGGCCATCCCCGAGGGCCAAGCCGACAAGCACGAGATTCGCGTCGGCACTCGCACCGACGAACACGGCAACGTGCTCGTCGAGGTGAGCGACACCGGTATGGGCATCCTCCCGGAGAACATCACGCGCATCTTCGATCCGTTCTTCACGACCAAGGGCGAAACGGGCACGGGGCTGGGGCTGTCGATCTCGCACGGCGCGATCCGGAGCCTCGGCGGCGACATCAGGGTCATCAGCGCACCCGGGCAGGGAACAACCTTTCAGGTCGTCCTCCCGCCGGCGAAGACCTGGCGCCGCGCCGCTCCCGTCAGCTCGCACGAGGTCCGCGCGATCACCAGGCGGCGGGTGCTCGTGGTCGACGACGAGCGGCTCGTCGGCGAGGCCATCGCGCGCGCGCTCTCAGAGGAGAATGACGTCGACGTCGTCACCGAGGCGCGGCACGCGCTCTCGCGCATCGCGAAGGGCGACCCCTATGACCTCATCCTCTGCGACCTCATGATGCCCGTGATGACCGGCATGGACCTCTATGCGGAGGTCGTGCGCGTCGCGCCCAAGCTCGTCGGCCGCCTCGTGTTCATGACGGGCGGCGCTTTCACTCCCCGCGCCCGCGCCTTCCTCGAGAGCGTCAACAATCCCTGCCTCGAGAAGCCCCTCGACACGAGCAAACTCCGCAGCATCATCGCCCGCGCCGGGAAGGACTGAAAAGGATAGAGGAGGGGAAGTCTCCCTTCTACGCTTTGAGTCGATGGACCCAGGAGGCGAGCGCCTCGAGCTGTTGCGAGATGAGCTTCCTGGTCGTCTCGTCGGTGAGCCTGCCCTCGGCGTCGAAGGCGCTCGCCGCGCTCCGGACGAAGATCTCGGGCTTGTTGAGCGGGTGCATGTCGAGGAACACCGCGATCTGTCGCAGGTGATACTGGGCCCGCATCGTTCCGCCGAGGCTCGTGCTGGCGCCCATGATGGCGAGGGCTTTCCCGGCGAAAGGAGGTTTGGGTGGGCGCGAAGCCCAGTCGAACGCGTTCTTGAGGACGCCGGGGACGGAGTAGTTGTACTCGGGGGTGACGACGAGCAGGGCGTCCGACGCGGCGATCTGATCGCGGAGCTTCGCGACGGACTCCGGGAAGCCTTGCGCGCGAACGTCCTCGTCGTAGAGCGGGATCCTGGCGATGTTCGCGACCTCGATATGGACCCCAGCCGGGGCGAGCGCGATCGCCGCCCGGAGCAGGGCCGTGTTGAACGAGGCTTTGCGCAGGCTCCCGGAGATCCCGAGGACACGGACGATTTCGGACATGGTTTCCCTTCGTGTGGCGCCCCCCTTTTCAGTCCCACCGTGACTCGTCGTCAAGCGACTCCGGCCGTTCCCGAAGCAGCTGGTGCGGCCGAAACGCCGCCTTGTAGCGGAGCGATGCGCACTCCTCGACACGGTAGCCGAGGTACACGTGCGCGCGCGCCGATCGCCGCGCGTCGTCGATGAGCGCCGAGGACGTTGGCGGTTCCGAGCGACAGGCGCGCGTACTCGGGATCGTGGAAGAAGAACGCGGCCGAAAGCGCGCGCGGCGTTGCGTCGAACAGCCCGACGCCGACGAGCCGCCCTCCGCCCTCGTCGTCGTAGAAGGCCGCCTCGCGCGCGCACGGGTGGGGGAACGCGAACTCGAGCGAGTAGCGCTCTCGCGTCTGACCGTTGGGCTGCCATCCGCGCGCGTCCTCGCGTCCCTCGTGCCAGCGCGCGTAGAGCTCGAGGCGCTCGTCGTCGACGCGCGGCGGCCCGACCACGCGCCGCAAGCGGCTGCAAGCGCGCGCTGCGCGACGCTGGCTCTTGCTCGGCTCGAAACGATCGGCCACGACGCGGAGACTCACGCATTCGGTGCACGAGGCGCACGCGGGTCGGAAGTAGATTGGCCCGAATCGCCGCCACCCTCTCTCGAGCAAGGCGTCCATTTCGTCGGCGGACACGTCGAGCATGACGCGCACCTCCAGGCTCGCGCTCTGGGCGGGTAAGTAGGCGCATGCATGCGGCTTCTCGACCATCCTTTCGAGGAGGCGCATCCTGCCAAGGGTCTGCCACGCCAGCGCGATTCGCGCTACGTTGCCGCGCCGTTGAGCGCTCCGAGCCCCACCCCCAGCCCCGCCGGCGACGGCGGCGGTCGCCTGTCGTACAGCGTCATCGTTCCCGTCTTCAACGAGGAGGGGAACGTCGAGGCGCTCGCGTCGCGTGTCGTCGCGACGATGGAAGCGGTGGGCGCTCCGTTCGAGCTCCTCTTCGTCGACGACGGGTCGAGCGACGGCACGCCCGAACTACTCCGTGGGGTCGCCTTGCGGGACCCGCGGGTGCGCGTCGTCCGGTTCACCCGAAACTACGGGCAAGAGGCCGCCGTCGAGGCGCTGTATCTGAACGCGCGTGGGCGGTGGCTCATCCAGATGGACGGCGACCTGCAGCACCCGCCCGAGGAGATCCCGCGGCTCATCGCGAAGAAGGATGAGGGGTACGACGTCGTCTACGGCGTGCGTCAGAAGCGGCAAGATGCCCTCTTTCGCGTCGCTGCCTCGCGCGCGATGCAGTGGACGATGCGCTCGATGATGGAGATCGAGCTACCCGACGACGTCTCGACGTTCCGTCTGATGAGCGCGCCCATCGCGCGCCTGGTCGCGGCGCTGCCGGAGCGACGAAAGTTCTTCAGCGCGCTGCTGGTCTGGAGCGGCGCACGCATCGGGACGGTCAATGTGAGCCACGCGCCGCGCCACGCCGGGGCGACGCACTACGGCTTCACGAAGCTCCTCAACCACACCTTCGATCTCATCGTGGGCTTCTCGAGCAAGCCCCTCCGGTACATCGGAACGCTGGGGTTCGTCTTCGCGGTCGTCGGGTCTGGGCCTTGGCCTCTGGGTCATCGCGCGCAAGCTCCTCTGGGACTACGGCATGATGGGCTGGCCGTCGCTTTTCGCGGCGGTCGTGATCCTCGGCGGCATGCAGCTCATCGCGACGAGCGTGATCGGCGAGTACATCGCGCGCATCTACGTCCAGGCCCAGGCGCGGCCCCTCTACAACGTGGCGGAGCGCCTGAACTTCGACCCCGTCCAGGCCCAGGACGAGCTCCAACGAGTCTCCCTCGCATCTGCGCCCGCCTCCGCGCCTGCGGCCCCGTCCGCGCCTGCCTCCGCGCCGGCCCCCCTCGCGAAGGGCGCGACTTCGTGACCCGCCTCCTCGTCGTAGGCTGCGGCTTCCCGCAGCTCTCGCTCGTGCGCGCCGCGCGGCAGCACGGGGTCTTCGTCGTCGGCGCCGACGCGAACCCGCGCGCCGTGGCAGTCGCGCATTGCGACGAGTTCTTCGAGGTCTCGACGAGCGACGTCGACGGCTTGTGTGACGTCGTGCGGCGCGCGGGCGCTCGCGCCGTGACGACGACGTGGCAGCGAGGTATCTCTCAAGGCGACCGCGCAGGTCGCGGCCCGCCTCGGCCTGCCGTTCTACGCCGACTCCGAGACCGTTCGCCGTTGCCAGGACAAGGACGCGATGCGCGCCGGCTATCGAGGCGCGGGCCTCGCCGTTCCGGAGTTCGCTCGCTGCGAGCACCTGGGCGAGGCGCTGGCGTTCGCGCGCGCGCGCGGGTATCCGCTGGTCGTCAAGCCCTCGCGCGGTTGGGGGCAGCGCGGCGTCGCGCGCGTGAATGACGAGTCTGAGCTGCCGCGCGCGTTCGAAGAGGCGCGCTCGCACTCCGCGAGCGTGGGCCTGCCCTCGGCGGTCGTCGAGGAGTGGCTCGAGGGCCGCGAGTACTCCGTCAACGGATGGATCGAGAGCGGGGCCCTGGTCAGCTATTGCGTGACGGAGCGCATCACGGTCTCCGGGAACAGGCCGCTCGGCGTCATGGTCGCCGAGGTGTATCCGTCCGGCCTCTCGGCCGACGAGGAGTTGCAGGTCGTCCGATGAGGCCCGGCGTGGGGCGAGCGCCCTCGGCCACCTGCGCGGACCCTGCTACTCCCAGGTCTGCGCTTGGTCCTCGCGGCTGCTTCCTCTTCGAGACCGCCGCGCGCCTCGGAGGCGGCTTCGACGCGGACGTGACGCGGCTGGCCAGCGGCGTCGACCTCTACGATCGCCTCATCGGAGTGGCCTTCGGCGACGTCACCCTCGAGCGCCAAGGTGTCGTCGGCCCGGTCCGCCGAGGCGCGATCGCGAAGTTCCTCGTCGCGAAGCCGGGCATCGTTCGCGGTGTGCGCGGGGTGGAAGAGGCCCGCGCGGTCCGCGGGGTCGATGACGTGCAGGCGTTCGTCGGCGTCGGCGGGCGGGTCTGGCCCCTCACCGACAGCGCGAAGCGCGCAGCCTACGCGCTAGCGCACGGCGCCACGCGCGGCGAGGCGATGGCCAGAGCCGACGAGGCGCTCGCGTGCGTCTCCATCGACACCGGCGACGACTCGTGCGACGAGGCGAGCGCGTGACGCAGACCGAGCAGAACACCAACGGAACGGGATCGTCCGGCGTCTGGCAGCTCCTTCGCGAGCGGCTCGCGCGCGACGCGATGTACGGCGTCGCGTCGTACTGGGACGCCCGCGCCTCCGCCCGACACGGCATGGCCCGCTCGCTGTGGCCGTCCAATTCGTTCAACGTCCTGTGGGACGAGCGCCAGCGGGCGATTGTCGCGCGAGCCCTGGGCGACACGACCGGCCGCCGCATCGCCGACGTGGGCTGCGGGACGGGGCGGATCACGCGGTGGCTCGCCGAGGACCGCCGCGCACGGCAGGTCACGGGGATCGACTTCTCGCAGGCCACGGTGGCGGCCGCGCGTCTCGAGTCGAGCGCGCTCGTGTCGTCCGGGCTGGTGCGCTTCGAGCAAGGCGATGTGCTTGCGGGGCTCGACGACGTCGGTGCGGACTCCTTCGACGACGCCATCGTGCTCGGCTGCCTGTCGGTCGCGTGCCGCGATCGCGCCTCCCTCGAGCGCGCGATGTTCCACGTCGCTCGGCTCGTGCGGCGCGGGGGTCGCGTGCTGATCCTCGAGCCAATCCACCGGTCGCCGCTCCTACGGCGCGTACTCGACCTGGGGATCGAGGGGTGGATCGCGGCCGCGAACCTCGCGGGCCTCGCCCTCGTCGACGCCGATCGCATGGGGTTCGTTCCGGTGCGGCTGGTCTTCAGCGTGCGCGACTTGCCGCGCCCGTTCGTCGCCCCCATCTTCCATGCAGGTGAGCGGCTCCTCGACGCCGCGCCGTGGCTCTATGCGCTCGCGGACTACAAGCTCCTGCTCTTCACCCGCAGCTGAGCGCGCGTCGCTCGCTCCCTGGCGCCCTTGACGCTTGCCACCTACGCGCTCCTTTTCGTCGCAGCGGCCATGGGCGGGGCGATCAATTCGGTCGCCGGCGGCGGCAGCTTCATCGCCTTCCCGGCGCTGCTCTTCGCCGGGGTCGCGCCGATACCGGCCAACGCGACGAACACGATCGCGCTTTGGCCCGGCAGCGTTGCAAGCGCCGTCGCCTACCGGCGCGAACTGCACGACGTCCGGCGCGAGCTACTCCCTCTCGGCGTCGCCAGCTTGGTCGGGGGGCGGCGCGGGTCCGCTCTGCTGCTCCGCACTTCGGACCATACCTTCGTCCTGCTCATCCCTTGGCTCTTGCTCTTCGCGACGGTGCTCTTCTCGTTCGGCCCCGCGCTGACTCGCAAGATCGGCGGAGGCGCGGAGGCGCCGCTCGCCGTGGGCATCGGGGCCCAGCTCTTCATCGGCCTCTACGGCGGCTACTTCGGCGGAGGGATGGGCATCATGATGCTCGCGGTCCTGTCGCTGCTGGGCATGACGGACATCCACCGCATGAATTCCCTCAAAGCCGTCCTCGGGACCCTGGTCAACGGCGTGGCGGTCGTGGCGTTCGTCGTCGCCGGGGCCGTCGCGTGGGCGCCTGGGGCGGTGATGGTCGTCGGTGGCATCGCCGGCGGCTACGCCGGGGCCGCGATCGCGCGACGGGTCCAGCCCAGCCTGGTGCGCAGGCTGGTTCTCGTCGTCGCGTGGGCGATGACAGGATATTTCTTCTTGCGCACCTATGCATGAGACGCTTGCCCGCATGAACCGGTGGACGGCGATGGTCGGCCCCGGGCAAGCTGTACGTGGCGGACATGCCTGAAGATCGAGACAGCAGCAGCAGCGACGCAATTCTGGCCGTGCCGGGCCTCGTCTTCGTGGGGCCTCCCGCGTCGGGCCGAAGCGGGGTCCGGGTGGGGCCGGCTGCCGGCTGGATGGCGCCGAGAGGAATCGCACAGTGGGAGCGGGAGCTCTCGTTCGTGCCGCGCGCCGGCATGACCCCAGGGCTCGCGAGCGCGCTCCGCGCGACCCTCGCGGACGAGCAGATCGCGCCGAAGCGCTTCCCGATGGCCAAGCGAGCGGTCGATACGAGCCCGCTCCTCGCGCTCTCCGGCAATCTCGTCGAGGACGCGCGAGCCCAAGGTGTGCGCGTGTACACAGTAGGTGTCGATCGCGTGTCCGGCGACTTCTACTACTTCGAGGAGGGGGGGGGGCGCGATGCTCTGCGCGTTCAGGGCAACCTCGTCGAGATGCTCGCCCCGTCGATCGGCTCGTCCAGCACGAACGACGAGCTCTCGGCGGCCCTGGATGGCCTGATCGATCGCCTCCTGCTTTCCCTCTCGGAGGGCGCCGTTTCGGAGCTCGCCGTCGAGCTGGCTGACGCGCTGCCGCGCCTCTCGCGCGACGGAACGGGCCTCGAGGGTACCGATCTCGAGACCTTCGAGGCGCAAGCGGGCACCTTCGCCGCTCGCGCGGCGCGCTGGGAGGCCTCCGCTCGCCGCATCCCACAGGCGCTCGAGGACGCGGCTCGCAAGGGGCTCCGCTCGACCCGCGTCGCTCTCTTCGGCGATGCCCGGCGAGAAGACAAGCCGGCCCTCGTAGTGGTGGTCGCCGGCAAGACCCTGAAGCTCCCCGGGCCGCCTCTCTGGACCGTGACGGGCACGCCCCGCGAAGAGGTGAGGCCGTCGCCGAGCCCAGTTCCAGCGCGGCCGTCGCCGAGCCCCCAGCCGGCAAGGCGCCTTTCGACCCCTTTACCGGCGCGGCCGTCGCCGGTGCCCACGAGGCCGTCGACGCCCGTGCCCGCAAGGGTCTCGCCCACGCCGTCGCCCGCTCGCGTCGCTCCGGTCATCGGCGAGGCTTCGAAGGGAGTGAAACCGGCGCAGCTCCGGCTCACTCCGATCCCTCCGCGCCCCGAACCCGTCGCCCGGCCCACGCCCACGCCCGCACCCGCGCCCGCGTCGGCCCCCGCGTCGGCCTCCGCGCCCATGTCGGCCTCCGCGCCTGCGTCCGCGCCCGCGTCGGCCTCCGCGCCCATGTCGGCCTCCGCGCCTGCGTCCGCGCCCGCGTCGGCCCCCGCGCCCTGAGTCCGCGTCCGCTTCGGCGCCCGGCCCTGAGTCCGCGTCGGCCTCTGCGCGTGAGTCGGCGTCGGCGTCGGCGTCGGCGTCGGCGTCGACGCCCGCGCCCGGCCCAGCGGTCCATGCGCCCGCGCGGAAGTCGTCGTCGACGCTGGTCCTTGCGCTCGTCGCCCTCGCGGCGCTCGCCTACGTCGCGTTCGAGCGCTTTCTCCACTGACTCGCGGTGCCTCGACCGGAGTGAATCTTTCTCGCGGTTCAGCGGGACGGACGGCTCTACCGGTGCCCTGAAGACGCGAGCAGTAGCCACACCACGATTCCGAGCGCCACGACGACGGCCGCTTGAACGGCACGAAGGACCGCTCGGCGCGCTCGCATGCGCTGCAGCGCTGCGAGCTCGCCAGCGGACTGCGAGGACGTGGCGAGGGCCTGGATTGCCGCCGGCGATGGTCCTCGGTAGCCGGCCGACTCGCCCTCGCGCGCCTGGGCCAGTCGCCGCTCCTGGAGCAGTGCGGGCAGCGACTCGAGACGCGAGGCCACGTGAGTGCAAAGCTCGAGGACGCGGCGAACCTCCGCATACTCGCTCAGAGACTGCGACTTCGTGAAGCGAAGCTCGTTGCCGTTCACGGTGAGCCGGCAGGGGTGGAACGTCAGCATGGCCGTGCGCGTCTGTGGATCGATCAGGGCGCGCGCGAGGTCAGCGGGGGCAGCCTCCACGATGAACGAATCGTCGAACTGTGGGTCGCCGAGCACGAGATCGATCGCACGCCCCTGCTCGACGTCCCGGATTCCCCAGCGTGTCTCCGGCCGCAGGTCCATCTCGAGGTTCGGCCGTTCGGTCGAGAGCACGACGCGGCAGATGGTGCGCCTCTGGTTGCGGTTGCCCGTGTAGGGATCGAAGTTCACGACGAGGCCGTGCACCGAGCCCACGACGCTCCCGAATTCTCGCTTGGGCTCGCCGCCAAGAGAGCGAAACGCCTCTTCGACGACGCGTAGGCGCGCGTTACGCGCGGCTAGGGATGCGCCGATGATCGCAGCCGCCGAGGCGATGACGAACAGCGCGCCGAGCATGGGAGCACCGCCATCATAGCCAAGCGGTCGCGCGTGCGGCGATTTCCTCGCCGATTGCGAGGGAGGCAGTGGCCGCGGGGGAGGGCGCGTTGAGAACGTGGACCATCCGCTCGCCCTCGGCGATCGAGAAATCGTCGACGAGTGCGCCGCTTCGGGCGACCGCCTGCGCGCGTACGCCCGCGCCGCCCGGGGCGAGGTCATGCTCCGTGATCTCGGGGACGAGCGCAGCGCATGCCCTGGCGAACGCGCTGCGGCTGAGCGATCGCCATTGCTCTTCCATCCCCGCGCGCCAGTGCCTGGCGGCCATGCGCCAGAACCCTGGCCACGTTGCCATGGCCCACGCATCGCGCCTGTCGAAGCTCGCCCGAGTGTAGCCCTCGCGCTTGAAGGCGAGGACGGCGTTGGGCCCGGCTTCGACCGAATGCGCGTCGCCGATGCGCCTCGTGAAATGCACGCCGAGAAACGGGAACGCCGGGTCGGGGACCGGGTAGATGAGGTTTTTCACGAGGTGCGCTCGCTCGGGCGAGAGCATCCAGTACTCGCCGCGAAAGGGGACGATCGCCACGTCGACGTCGAGTCCGGCAAGGCGTGCGATCCGATCGCTGGCCAGCCCCGCGCACGACACCAGGACACGCGCCTCGACGACGCCGGCGCTCGATTCCACGATCACGCGGCCGTCACGCCTCGTGATCGCGGTCGCGCGGGCGGTCGTTCGCAGCTCGCCGCCGCGGCGGGTGAGCTCGCGCGCGTAGGCTCGCGCCACCTCCTTGTAGTCGACGATCCCCGTCTCCGGGACGAAGAGGGCGGCGACGCCCGCGGCGTTCGGCTCGTGCTCTCGAAGCTCCTCGATGCCGATGCGCTTGACCCCCGCGAGGCCGTTGGCGCGGCCGCGGCGCTGGAGTTCGTCGAGTCGGGGGATCTCCTCTGCGCTGCTCGCGACCACGATCTTGCCGCAGCGCTCGAAGCGCACGCCGTGCTCTTCGCAGAAGCGCTCGAGGAGCGCTCGTCCCCGCGCGCAGGCGCGTGCTTTGAGGGAACCGGGCTTGTAGTAGAGGCCCGCGTGGATCACTCCACTGTTTCGCCCGGTCTGGTGCGCGGCAAGCGTCGCTTCCTTCTCGAGCACGATCGCGGTCGCTCCGGGGCGTGCCGCGAGGAGCGCGAGCCCGGTCGCCAGGCCGACGATTCCGCCTCCGATGATGACCGCATCGACTTTCGCGAATCCCGGAGCGGCGCACGTCATGCGTCCACGGTAACCTTGGCTGGCGATGTCCTACGAGCACTCCACCTTTCGCACCGTACCCCGCACAGGGGTCATCTACGTGACGACCGAGGCCCAGAAGCTCGGCTTCTCGGCGACGGACCCCACCTGGTCGAACCTCGGCCAGGGACAGCCCGAGACGCACGACCTGCCCGGCGCGCCCCCGCGCGTGAAGCGCGTCGAGATCGCGCTCGACGATCAGGAGTACGCGCCCGTCGCCGGGCTCTGGGAGCTGCGCGAGGCCATCGCGTCTCTCTACAACGCGCTCTACCGGCGCGGGATGCCGTCGCAGTACAGCGCCGAGAACGTCTGCGTCTCGGGCGGCGGGCGGGCCTCGCTCACGCGCGCCGCCGCGAGCCTCGGGCACGTCAACCTCGGGCACTTCTTGCCCGACTACACGGCCTACGAAGAGCTGCTCGACATCTTCAAGGCGTTCACCGCGATCCCGATCCTCCTCGAGGGCGAGCGCGGCTACGCCTTCGGCGCGGACGACCTGCGGCGCGAGATCATCGGCCGCGGGTTCGGTGCGGTGCTGCTGAGCAACCCCTGCAACCCGACGGGCAAGCTCGTCGAGGGCGATGACCTCGCGCGCTGGGTCGCGACGGCGCGCGAGCTCGACTGCACGCTGCTCCTCGACGAGTTCTACTCGCACTACGTCTACCGGTCGCCGCCGGGGCGTCTTCCCGTCGAGAGCGCAGCCCGCTACGTCGAGGACGTCGATCGCGATCCGGTCGTGCTGTTCGACGGCCTCACGAAGAACTGGCGCTACCCGGGCTGGCGCGTCACCTGGACCGTCGGACCGAAGAACGTCGTCGAGGCGCTGGCCAGCGCCGGGTCGTTCCTCGACGGCGGCGGGAGCAAGCCCCTTCAGCGCGCCGCGATCCCGCTCTTGGCCGAGGACCACGTCATCGCCGAGACGCAGGCGATCCAGGCGACGTTCCGCGTCAAGCGCGACTACCTGCTGTCGCAGCTCCAGCGGCTCGGCGTTCGCATCGACCGCGCGCCCGACGGGACGTTCTACGTCTGGGGAAGCGTCGATCAGCCTCCCGCCGCCCCTGAGCGACGGCATGGGCTTCTTCCGCGCCGCGCTCGAAGAGAAGGTGATCGTCGTGCCCGGCGAGTTCTTCGACGTCAACCCCGGCAAGCGCCGACCCGGGCACGGCTCTCGCTTCAAAAGCTACGTGCGCTTCTCCTTCGGCCCCGAACTGGCCGTCCTCGAGCAAGCCGTCCAGCGCTTCGAGCGCCTCGTCTCGCGCTGACGAGAAGACCCTCCCCCTATTTTTTCCCTCTCACGAGTCGTCAATGGCGGCGACGTCGACGGAGACGTTGACGATGTGGTGGCCTCCGCCGACGAGAACGCCGCGGATCGGCGTGACGTCGCCGTAGTCGCGGCCGTACGCGATGGTCACGTGCCGCTCCTCGGGGACGAGGTCGTTGACCGGATCGAAGTCGACCCACCCCACGCTCGGTACGTACGTCGAGACCCAGGCGTGCGAGGCGTCGCATCCGACTAGGCGCGGCCCATTGGCGGGGGGCGTGGTCGACAGGTATCCGCTCACGTAACGCGCCGGCAAGCCCATGGCGCGCAGGCAGCCGATCTGGAAGTGAGCAAAGTCCTGGCACACGCCGCGCCGCTGTCGGATGACGTCCGTGAGCGGGGTCGACGTCTGCGTCGCCGCCGTGTCGTAGACGAGGCCCAGAAAGATTCGATGCGTGAGGTCGGCGACGGCCTCGAGCAGCGGCCGGCGCGGCTCGAATGACGGCCGCGCAAACTCCCGCAGCTCGTCGTGAGCGCCGCTCACGTAAGGCGAGTCGAACACGAACGAGTACGCAGCGAGCGACTCGACCTGGCGGTCGTGGGCGACGACGTCGCGCGCCGTCTCCCACGAGGTCCTGTCGAGCAGCAGCGAGTGCTCGCGTTCGCGCACGAGAATGTCGCTCTCGGCGACGACCTCCATCGAACGGTGGGACTCGTGGATTCCAAAGTACAGCGTTCGGTTGTCGAAGTAGTCGCGCCGCTCGCGGGTCGTGGTCGGTGCGGGCGAGATCCGGACGCCGTGCGCGAGACACACCTGCGATCGCCCGTCGCGGGGCGCGAGGTGCGCCTCGTGGTGGGAGGAGGCCACCGGCTGGCCGTACAGGTATACGGTCTTGTGGATGACGCGGAGCTTCATGCCGATAGGACTGCGTGGTTGAAGTACGCCGCGGCCAGCGAATTCGAAAGGGCCGGCAAGTGGGCGCCGACGCGGTCGAGAAGGGCAAGCAAGCGGCGGCGCTCCCGTTGATCGACGGCCTCGCAGACGTCCGTCACCTCGACGAGGCGCAGCTCGGTCAGCGCGGAGAGAACGAGCTTCTCCTGGGGTGTCCGGGTCGTGCGCGCCGCGCGAGGCAGGGCTTCCACGTGGGCCGCGAGCGCCTCGAACTGAAAGAGCGCCGACCGCGGGTTCGTTTCGTCGCAGAGAAGCAGGTCGACCACTGGCGCGGCCTGCAGCGTCGCCAGGTACCGCCGCCGGTACGTCGTCGAGCTCGCGGCGATCTCGAGGAGCGCCTCGAGCACGGGCCCTTCTCGCGGCGACGCAGTCCCGAGGGCGCTCCGAAGAAGGCCGATGACGAGCGATGCGCGCTCGAGCCTTCGGCCGATGTCGAGAAAGCGCCATGCTTGGTCGTGCGTCATGCTCTCGGTGAGCAGGCCCTCGAGCGCCGCAAGCAGCGTCACGACGCGATTGAGCAGATCAACGAGAGCGCGCGGGGTGCTCGCCTCCGACGCGGCGTAAGGTCGTCGTAGCTCCTGGTCCAGGTGGGCGACCGCGCGCCAGGCGTCGAGCGACAGCCAGTCTCTGAGCGCGCGCGCGACGCGGTGGGTCTCCGCCAGCGTCGCCCAGAGCGTCCCTGCGGGCTGGGAATCGAACACCGCCCCTAGAAGCCATGACTCCGCGTACTTCGGCCATGCGGTCCGGGCACGTTGCGCGTCGGCGTCGACTTCGAGCTGCCGTCGCACGTAGGTCTGCGCCTCCAGCATGCGCAGGAGCGGATCGACGTCGGACGCCAGGTCGGAATCGCTCGAGCCGTTGGGGTCCGACAGGCGCACGGCGACGGCCCGCATGAGCCGCGCCGTACCCTCGGCGCGCTCGACGTAGCGGCCGAGCCAGAAAAGGTTGTCGGCGATCCGGCTGGGCAGGTCGCTATCGTCGCGCGAGAGCTCGACGGGCGCGCTGGGGGGGGAAGCAGGCTGAGGGGCTGTACCGGCCCTCGCGCGAGGACCCACGTGTCCTTGCTCTCACCGCCGGGTTCGAGCGACAGGACGAACCTCTCGGCGAGCCCACCGACGCGCGAGAGGGCGCCAGGCATGACCTCGTAGCCGTGGTCGGACGCGACCGCGTACGTGCGCATCCAGAAGCGCCCCGGCGACAGCTCGTCGCCCGCGAGCGAAGGAACCACGGACAGATCGACGCGCTCCTGCGCGACGTACCGCCGCGGGTTCGCGCGGATCCGGGCGCGCAGCTCGGCGAGCTCGCCGGACGCAAGCTGGTCCCCGAAAATCGGCTCGGAGGGCCCCAGGGGGAACGCCGGCTTGATCACCAGCTGCGCGAGCCGCGACTCGACGAGCAAGAGAGACTCCGCGTCACCGCACCAGTACGTCGGTACGGAGGGTAGCTCGAGCTCCTCGTCGAGGACGCGCCGGCAGATCGCCGGCAGAAACGGCAAGAGCGCCTCGGTCTGGGCGACACCGCTGCCCAGCGGGTTGACCACGGCGACCTCGCCTGCGCGTACCGCCTCGACGAGGCCCGGCACCCCGAGGAACGACTCCGGACGGAGTTCGAGCGGGTCGCAGAAGTCGTCGTTCACCCGGCGCAAGATGACGTCGACTTTCTTCAGACCTCCCAGCGTCCTCAGGTATACGCGGGCATCCCTGACGACGAGGTCCTCGCCGCGGACCAGCGTGAGCGCGAGATACTGCGCAAGGAACGCCTGCTCGAAGTACGTCGAGCTGTAGGGGCCCGGCGTGAGCAGCACGATGAGCGGGTTGTCCCGCCCGCGCGGCGCGATCTCGCGGAGCAGGTTCCGCGTCGTCCGGAAGAACGCGGCGAGGCGCTGGACGCCGCAATCGCGGAAGACTTCGGGTAACGATCGCGACAGGACGATGCGGTTCTCCAGGGCGTAGCCGACACCCGACGGGGCCTGTGGGCGATCGGCCAGGACGGAGAACCTCCCGTCTCGGCCCCGGACGACGTCGGCCGAGTAGAGCGGAAGAAACCGCCCCAGCGGCGGGACGATTCCGACGCACGGCCGCAGAAATCCGGGGTGGCCGAACAGCAGCTCCGGCGGGAGCCGGCCCTCGGCCACGAGCTTCTGGGGGCCGTAGATGTCGGCGAGCACGCGGTCGAGGAGCCGTGCGCGCTGCGACAGGCCCGCCGTCAGCGGCGTCCAGGTATCCGGCCCGAAGACGACCGGGATCGGCGATAGGTTCCATGGACGAGCCGCCCCGTCGCGGTCGCCGTGGACGTCGTAGCTGACGCCGTGCTCGTGAAGAAGGCGGCGGGCCTCTTCCCACCGCCGCCGAAGCTCCTCGAGGCCCAGCGTCCGGAGCTGCGTGACGAGCGGGCCCCAGTCTGCGCGCGGCTGGCCGGTCGGATCGAAGAGCTCGTCGTAGCTGCCCGTGCCGTTCGGATCCGAGTAGCGCCAAGGCCATCCCAGGGAATCGTCGGTCGGGATCGAAGAGAGCTCCGGTGCGCTCACCGCCTGAGGTCGAGCGTGAACGGGAACTCGGGATTGTACACGTACGGCGGGGCAGGGTGGCGCCCGGGCGTGTGGCCGAACGAATAGAAGCGGGCCGTCCGGCGGCTCTCGGCCTCGAAGCTATTGGCCGGGAACGTGTCGACCGCGCGCCCGCCGGGATGGGACACGTGATAGGTGAAGCCGGCAATCGCTCGGTCGTTCCAGCTGTCGATCACGTCGAAGACGAGAGGCGTGTGGATGCCGATCGTCGGGTGAAGCGCCGAGGGTGGCCGCCAGGCGCGGTAGCGGACGCCAGCGACTCGCTCGCCCCTCGTGCCGGTCGGCTGCAAGGGAACCGCGCGACCGTTGCAGGCGACGACGTGACGCCCCTCGACCATCCCGCGCACCTTGAGCTCGACGCGCTCCACCGACGAATCGACGTATCGCGCCGTGCCTCCGGCCGTCGTCTCCTCGCCGAGGACGTGCCATGGCTCGATCGCCTGACGCAGCTCGCAGACGACGCCGCCGCGAGCCTCGACCGACCCGAGGAGCGGGAAGCGGAACTCGTGGTGCGGGTCGAACCAGCGGGGGTCGAAGCGGAAGCCGCTGTCGCGCAGGTCGTCGAGCACGTCCTCGAAGTCCGCGCGGACGAACGCGGGCAGCAAGAATCGATCGTGCAGCTCGGTGCCCCAGCGCACCTGGCGCGTGCGGTAGGGGGTTTGCCAGAACCGTGCGACGAGCCCACGCACGAGCAGCTGCTGGGTGAGGCTCATCCGCTCGTGCGGCGGCATCTCGAAGGAGCGGAGCTCGACGAGTCCGAGTCGACCGGTGCTGCTGTCGGGGCTGTAAAGCTTGTCGATGCAGAACTCGGTGCGATGCGTGTTGCCGGTGACGTCGATGAACAGGTTGCGAAAAAGACGGTCGACGAGCCACGGGGGCGTGGTGGCGCCGGAGCGCGCGTTGGCTTCGAGCTGGCGGAACGCGAGGTCGAGCTCGTAGATGCTGTCGTCACGAGCCTCGTCGACGCGGGGCGACTGGCTCGTCGGGCCGACGAACATCCCCGAGAACAGGTACGAGAGCGAAGGATGATTCAGCCAGTAGCCGGCGAGGCTCCGGAGCAGGTCCGGGCGCCGCAGGATCGGGCTGTCGCTCGCCGTGGCTCCTCCCAGGACGATGTGATTTCCGCCGCCCGTGCCGCAGTGCCGGCCGTCGAGCATGAACTTGTCGGCGCGAAGTTCGGTGTTGCGCGCCTCCTGGTACATGGCCGTCGTGTTCCAGACCAGCTCTTCCCAGCTGGCCGCCGGCTGGATGTTGACCTCGATGACTCCGGGGTCCGGCGTGATCTGGAAGCGTCCGAGACGCGGATCGGAAGGCGGAAGGTAACCCTCGAGACGAACGCGCTTGTGGAGCTGCTCGGCGGTGGCCTCGACGCACGCGCAGAGATCGAGGTAGTCCTCGACCGTCTCCACGGGGGGCAGGAAGACGTGGATCACGCCCTCGCGCGGCTCGACGCACAGCGCGCTCCTGACGATTCCGGACGCGGACTCGAATGGCTTGGGCTCCGCAGGCGCCGTGTCGAAGGGGGCCCCCGGCGCCGGCGGCCGAAGGCGGGGCTGCGCCCGTTCGCGCGGCGCAGGCAGCGGGTCACGCGGCGCGAACGGATCGGGTGGATAGAGGACGTCTTTGTCCCCGGGAACGGCCCAGGGCAGCGAGTCGAGCGGCAGGCGATAGCCCATGGGGGAGTCGCCGGGGATGAGGTAAAGCCGGTCCGGCCGAACGAGCCACCGGCCGCTCTGCCACGCCCTGTGCCCGTCGACGACGGCGCGCCGCAGGGGCAGCGCGTAGCCGACGACGCTGGCGAGCCCCTGCTCGAAGACGCGCGCGAGGCGCTCTCGCTCTATGGGGTCGTCGATCTTGGAATCGTGCGGGTCGACGTTCACCGGGAGCTTTCGCTCTCGCCACATGTAGTGCCACGCGTCCTCGTACGCGGCGAGCGCCAGCTGCGGTTCGACCCCCAGCTCGCGGGCGAGGGCGCTCGCGAACGCCCCGGCATCGGCTGCGGTGTCCGAGCCTGGCCCCGGCTTCGCGAAGAGGTCCGCGTTGTGCCAGATGGGTAGGCCGTCCTTGCGGAAGTAGCAGGACAGCGCCCAGCGCGGGAGCGGCTCGCCCGGGTACCACTTGCCCTGCCCCTCGTGGAGCAGTCCGTGGGGCGCGAAGCGGGCGTACAGTCGCCGAAGCAGGTCGGTCGCGTACCGCCGCTTGGTCGGGCCCAGCGCGTCGACGCTCCACTCGGGTGCCTCGCGATCGGCGTCGGCGATGAAGGTCGGCTCGCCGCCCATCGTCAGGCGAACGTCTCCCGCCACGAGCGCCGCGTCGACCGTGCGGCCGAGCGAGAGGATCTCGCTCCATGTCTCTTCGGTGTACGGCAGGGTGACGCGCGGGGATTCATACATCCTCTGGACCGACATCGAGACGGCGAAGGTCTCGGCGACCTTGTCGTCTTCCTTCGTCTTGGTCCACGCAAAGCTCCCCGTGACGGCGGCCGCCGTCTCCGGGTCCGGCGTACAGGCGAGCGGGATGTGCCCCTCGCCTGCCATCAGGCCGCTGGTCGCGTCGAGGCCGACCCAGCCCGCTCCGATAAGGAAGACCTCGGCCCACGCGTGGAGGTCGGTCGAATCGCGCTCGACGCCGGCGGGGCCGCGCAGCGGCTTCTCGTCGGCGCGAAGCTGGATCGAGTATCCGGACACGAAGCGCGCGGCCAGCCCGAGGTGCCTCAGCACTTGCACGAGAAGCCACGCGAAGTCGCGGCACGAACCGTGGCCGCGCACGAGCGTCTCCTCGGGCGGAAAGACCCCTGGCTCCATCCGGATGTCGTAGCGAACGCTTTGTTGCACGAAGCGATTGAGGTCGACGAGCACGTCGACGACGCGCCTACCCGACCCGGCCTTCGAGCGCGCGACTTCGACGAACTCGGCGAAGCGAGGACCGAACGCTCCTGTCCGCAGGTAAGGCTCGAGGTCTCTTTTCAACGCCGGCGGATAGACGAAGGGAAAGTGCTCGGCATCTTTTTCCAGAAAGAAGTCGAACGGGTTGATGACCGTCATGTCCGCGACGAGGTCGACTTCGAACACCAGCTCGGTCGCCTGCTTGGGAAACACGAGCCGCGCTTCGTAGTTTCCGAACGGATCTTGCTGCCAGTTGAGAAAGTGGGTCTCTGGCTGCACCCGAAGGGAGTAGGCGAGGATCGGCGTGCGGCAGTGCGGGGCGGGACGGAGGCGTACGACGTGCGGAGAGGGGCTGACCGCCCGGTCGTAGCTGTAGCGAGTCGTATGGTGCAGAGCGACGCGGATGCTCAAGGTGGCAGGACGGTACTCGAGCTTGCGTTGCGGCGTCGTTTCAAGACCGCATGGCCTCCGGGTCCGGGAGGCGACGGCCTGGGTTGACCTAGTGTTGCCCGCGGCGGGACATCGTCAGGACGGCCCGAAACACCTCGGCCACCGCCTCGGGATCGATCCTCGACGCCGCCGCCCACTGCCGGCGCGCTTGGATAAGCTCCGCCTCGCGGGCGCCGTCGAGCACGGGAGCCCCGAGCGCAGCCTTGGCTTGGGCCGCGCGCTGGGAGAGCTGCATTCGCTGCCCGAGGAGGCGTACGATCTCCTGGTCGATCGCGTCGATGTGATCGCGGACCGCCTTCAGGTCGGGCGATTGCTCGCCGAGATCGGGGATCGCGAGTGAGTCGGCGGGCGCCCGACCCTCCGCGCTACCCTCGAGTACTCCTTCCGGCCCGCCCTGGGCGTCGAGCGCCGCGTCGATTGCCGCGAGCGCCCGCACGAGCTCCTTGCGTGCCTCGGGGGCGAACGGGTTGTCGCGCGCGATCGCGGCGAAGAGGTGCCCGGCGTCGGAGCGAACCGTCTCGATGGTCCTCGAGATGGCCTGAAAGCTCGGGGGCGCGAAGGGAACGGCCGTGGCCGCCCCTGCGTCGATCATCCCCTTGGCGACGAAGAACGTGAGCGCGTGCGTGTGCGCCATCACCCGGTCGTGGCCCTCGGGCGTCTGAACGACGACTTCGCAACCGATGCGTTCGTACAGAGAGCGAACGCGCGCGGCGGCCGCGGGGTGCGCTTTGGCAGGGCAGACGACGACCCGTAGCGGTCGCTCCGCGAGGGCCAGGCTCAGGGGACCGAAGAGCGGGTGCGTTCCGCACCAAGGGATCGAGTCGCCGAGCACTTCCGCGAATGCCGCCTCCGGTAAGACCTTCACGCTGCCCACGTCGAGCACGATCTGCGACGGCTCGAGATGGGGCCGGAGCTCCTGGAGCGCCGCTCGCATGTGGGGGACGGGGACGGCCACGATCACGAATGCGGCGCCTCTCGCCAAGTCGTGGAGCGAGGTCGCGCGGAACTCGCGCGGAACGTCGGCGTGTTCGTCGTAGGCCCTGTGCGCTACCCCCGCCTCGGCAAGGAGCTGCCCGAGCGCCCGTCCGAAGCGCCCGTAGCCGAGCAAGGCCACGGATTCGTCGATCATGCGCGGCAATCTACCCCGCGCCGCCGCGGATGCGCACGCCCTTCGGCGGTGGCATTCTTGGCTGCGTGCGTTTGTCCGGTCGAGATCGTGCCGCGCTGGTCTTCGTGGCCGTCGGCGCTTGTGGCGCCTGCGCTCCCGCGCCCGCGGCCCTTACGCCCCTGGCGCCCTCGCCGCCGACCTGTCCCATCGGCGGATGCAGCGCCCCCGAAGACCCCCCTGCGACCGCGCGGGGCCCGTCGGCGCCGCTCTGCTCGACAGCGGGCGACGCGCCCTGCGCCGGCGCGGCCCCCGGCGAGTGCACCGCGCGTGCGCTGTCGGCCTGGAGCGAGGCGACGGACGACCGCGCTGTGGCGTGCGTGGCGCGAATGCTCGGGGAGGCGTGCTCGCTCGACGACCCGCGAGGGTGCGCGTTTGCGGGCCGGCTTTCGCTCGACGGCCGCGGCACCCCGCGGGACGTACAGCGCGGCCTCGCCATGCTGGTGCGCGGATGTGACGGCGACGTGACCATGGCGTGCGACGTCGCGGCGCGCTGGCTCGGCGACGCAAGCCATGCCGCCGACGTGCCCGGCGCGCAGGAACTCCTGGCCCGTCTCGAGGCTGAGAGCGCGTGCCTGGTCGGGCACGCGGAGTCGTGCTTCCAGACCGGGGTGCTCTTCTATTACGGGCGCGAATCGTATCCGCGCGACCGCGCGAGCTCCTCGAAGGCGTTCTCGCGGGGATGCGACCTCGGCGACTCGCGGGCTTGCAACAACCTCGGCGACGCCATGGAGTATGGAGACGGCGTTGGCCGTGATGTCGAGGCCGCTTCGACGTCGTATCTCAAGGCTTGCCGGCTCGGCGAGGCGCTCGGGTGCGCCAACCTCGGCTATATGGCCGAGCACGGCGAAGGGATCCCCCGCGACGTGCTGCGAGCTCGCGGGCTCTATCGGCAGGCGTGCACCGCGGGGGACGTCTACGGCTGTCTGCATCTCGATCTGCTCGCCGCCCAGGACGCCGGAGCGCCGCGCGATCCGGGCCGTGCGCTCGAGCATTGGCGCCACGCGTGCGAGCACGGGCGCATCGCCCGCGCGTGCGCGTTCGTCGGCGTCATGTACGAAGACGGTCCGGACGGCGTGTCACGCGACGAGGAAAAGTCGATGCGGGCGATGGCGCGCGCCTGCGACCTCGGCGACACGCGCGCCTGCGAATGGATCAGAATCCCACCCCGACGACTAGAGCTCCCTCTGCGCGCCCTCGAGGTCTCGAGTTTGCAAGTGCCTTGGCGTGCGAACACCGTGGATCTTCGCGGCGGCGCTTGTCGCGATTGTCCTCGCTTCCAGCGACGCCGGTGCGTTTTGCCGCACGACGACCTCGTCGATTCCGGCGGGCTATGATCCGATGGTCCGCGGGTGCTGGACACAGGGCAGCCCGATCGCCTGGCTCTGGGACGAGCGCGTGCCGTACGAGCTCGACGCCGCCGCGAGCCGGCAGATCACCCTCGCGGACGCCACCCTCGCGGCCGACCAAGCCTTCGCCCGATGGAGCAGCGTGCAGTGCGAAGGCGGCCCGCCGAACGTCACGGCGTACGACGACGGCCCCGTCGACGCGTCGAGCGTCGCCCTGGATTGCAGCGCCACGCCTTGCGACCCGACGCAACCCGGGGCTTATCATCTGATCGTGTTCCGCGACGACGGTTGGGCCTACGACGATCCGAGCAACACGCTCGCCCTCACGACGGTGACGTACGGCATCGATTCCGCGGTCCTCTTCGACGCCGAGATCGAGATCAACTCGCACGACCACACCCTGACCACGCAGCAGCCCGCGCCGCCAGGCGCGTTCGATCTGCAGACGATCTTGACCCACGAGGCGGGTCACTTCTTTGGCCTGGCGCACGCGACGAGCGACACTGCGGTGATGTACGCCTACTACGGGCAGGAATCGCGGGAGCTCACGGCGGACGACGCCGCGGGCCTCTGCGCTGCGTACCCGGCGCACGGGAGCGCGGCCATCAGCGCGCTCCCCACCCTGTCGTGCCGCCTGGGCCGCTCGAGGTCCGGACGAGGGTCCGCGGTCATCGGCGGTGCGCTGCTGGCGCTCGCCTGGGCGCGACGCCGGCGGTGAGGCGGGCGAGCGGCGAGTGGTTCGAGACGGACGTGCCCGCGCGCCTCGATCGGCTCCCGTGGTCGCGGTGGCACGCGCGCGCGGTCCTCGCGCTCGGCATCACGTGGATCCTCGACGGGCTCGAGGTGACGCTCGTCGGCGCCGTCGCCGGCGTGCTGCGCGAGCCGCAGACTCTCCACCTCAGCGAGTCGCAGATCGGCGCCGCGGCGAGCGCGTACCTCGCGGGGGCGATCGCGGGGGCGCTCGTCTTTGGACGCCTGACCGACACGCTCGGCCGACGGCGGCTCTTCTTCGTCACGCTCTCCATCTATCTCGGGGCAACGCTCATGACGGGGCTCTCCTTCGGCTTCGCGAGCTTCGCGTTCTGGCGCGCCGTCACCGGCGCCGGGATCGGCGGCGAGTGCGCCGCCGTCAACTCGGCGATCGACGAGCTGATGCCCGCGCACGTGCGCGGCACGGTCGACCTCGTCGTCAACAGCACGTACTGGCTCGGGACGGCGCTCGGCGCCGCCGCGACGATCTTCCTCCTCAATCCGCGCTGGGTGCCCACGTTTCTCGGATGGCGTCTCGCCTTCATTCTCGGCGCCGCACTGGGGGGCTTCGTTCTCCTGGTGCGCCGTCACCTGCCGGAGAGCCCACGATGGCTATTGCTCCACGGACGCGTCGACGAGGCGCAGACCGTGGTCGCGGCGATCGAAGCCGACATTGCTCGTGACCAGGGTCCGCTGCCTCCCGTGGGTGCCCCCGTCCGTATGAGGGCCCGCGGCGCGATCGGCTTCCGGGAGATCGCGCGGGTGCTCTTTCGGCAATACCGTCGCCGGACCATCCTCGGCCTCTCGCTCATGGCGTCGCAGGCGTTCGCGTACAACGCGATCTTCTTCACGTACGCGCTCGTCTTGAGCCGCTTTTACCAGGTGCGCGCGCACGACGTCGGGCTCTACCTCTTGCCCTTCGCGGCGAGCAATCTTCTGGGGCCGATCGTGCTGTCCCGACTCTTCGACACGATCGGGCGGCGACCGATGATCGCGCTGTCGTACGCGAGCGCGGGGGTCTTGCTCGCGGTCACCGGTCTCTTCTTCGCCGCGGGGCGCCTCACGGCCGCGACGCAGACCGCCCTCTGGTGCGGCGTGTTCTTCGTCGCCTCGGCCGCGGCCAGTTCTGCGTACCTGACGGTGAGCGAGCTCTTTCCCGTAGAGCTGCGCGGGATGGCCATCGCCTTCTTCTATGCCGTGGGCACGGCGATCGGGGGCCTTGGAGCGCCCGCCTTGCTGGGCGCGCTCATCGAGAGCGGCAGCCGATCGCGCGTCGCCGCCGCGTACGTGTTCGGGGGCGCGCTCTTTCTCGTGGGGGCCGCGACCGCCGCCGTGTTCGGCGTCGCTGCGGAGCGAAAGTCGCTCGAGCAGATCGCGGCGATGTGAGATTCAGGTCGCCACGAGGCGCCAGTTTGGCGCGGGGGCTCGCTCGATGCGCAGCAGCGTGCCGTCCTCGATGCTCTGCCAGGGCTCGTCCGTCATGCGCTCGGAGGCGACGAAGACCGCGCTCCTCGCCGGGGACCACGGCGTCTCGAGGACGGTTCCGTCCCGGCTCGTGCGGCTCGGGACGACAACGTCTTCGGGGCGGCGCTCGAGCAGGAACATCGATCGCCCGAAGCGGTGCGCGTACGTCGTCGCACCGTCGGACAGAAGAAAATTGAACGCGCCGAAGCCTGGGCGCTCACGGCCCGCGCGCGCAATCGCCCCGAGCGCTCGGTCCGTGTCAGCGCCTGCGGGCGATGCGGCAACTCCGACCTCGTCGAGACGCGTGAGCATCCATGCGAAGAGTAGCTCGCTGTCGGTCTCGCCCGCGATCTCGGCGAGGCGCTCGGCCGAAGCGCCCGCTCGGAGCCAAGGCACGTCTTTCACCGTGCCGTTGTGAGCGAAGATCCACCGCCCGCGCACGAAAGGGTGCGTGTTGGCGAGCGATAGGTCGCCGATCGTCTTCTGGCGGACGTGACAGACGAGGAGCTCGCCGCGCGTTCCGACCGCGAGGCGATGGAATCGCTCGTCTTCGCCCGCGCACGCGACCCCTTTCTCGACGCGCCAGGTCGCCGTGCACGCATCGAAGATCGCGATGCCCCACCCGTCGCGGTGCTCGCGGGAGAGGGCCGCGAGCGACCGCGGAGCCTCGCGGAGGACGATCCTGAACTCTGTGGGCTCGCTTGCAGCGATGCCGAGAAGCCGGCACATGATGAGTATCCGACCATAGCAAGTTGTCGCCACGGTTTCGCGGCGTCATGGCTTGCCGGCGTCGCGCCGGGTCTTCGTTGGCGCGTCCTTGCGCCGCCGCGCCCGCGTCTTGAAGCCTGCGGGGCCGTACCCGCGGGGAGGACGTCATGCGACACGGGATCGAGCTCGCTCCCACAGGTCGGGCGAGCTCCCGCCAGCCGCGCGAGCCTGCTCGAGGACGCACGCGACCCCCTCGGCGCTCGCTCCCCACGAGCCGGGCCCGCAGCTTTGGATGGCCGCCTCGTCCCACCGTCGCTCCAGCGCGTCGTGCAGGGCCACGGCCAGGGCGCCCGCGTCCCGGGGCGGCACGACGAGTCCGAGATCGCTCGTCGCGCAGCACGTCGGGGATCCCTCCGACGCCCGTGGCCACGACCGGGCGCCCGCTGGCGAGCGCTTCGAGGACGACGTTCGGCGTGCCCTCGGCCCAGCTCGGAAGCGTCAGCACGTCGCACGCCCCCATCCAGGCGGCGACCTCTGTCGGCGGCCGCGCTCCGAGGACGAGCGCGCCACCGTCCCCCCAGCGCGCGACCCGGGCGCGGACCTCCGCTGACGCAACGCCGTCTCCGACGAGCGCGAGAGTGGCGTGGGGCATGCGGGCACGCAGGCGCTCGAACGCCTCGAGAAGCTCGCCAATCCCTTTCTGCGGCTCGAGGCGCCCGACGAAGAGCACGATGCGCGCCTCCTCGGCGACGCCCAGCTCGCGGCGGGCCGCACGCCGGTCGCGTGGGTGAAAGCGCGCAGCGTCGACACCGTTCAAGACCACGTGCACGCGCGAGGGGGGGACCCCGAGATTCACGAGCTCCTCGGCGAGCGGTCTCGAGACGGCGATCACGGCATCGGCCAGCGGCAAGACGCGCGAAGCCACGGCGCGCGCCGCGCGCGTCCGCAGGACGACGTTGACGTCGGAGCCGTGCACCTTCACTACGCACGGCTTGTCGACCGCGCGCGCCGCCAGGACCATCGCGCAGCCATCCGGGTACGCCCAGGTCGCGAGCAGCACGTCGGCCGCGCGGAGCCTCTTAGCGTGGGGAAGGAGCGAGGCAAGGTAAAGAGGCACGGCGACCGCGAGACCGACGCGTGGCACGTAAAGTTGACGGACGTACGTCACGTCGATCCCGTGCACGCGTTCGCGCGCGGGCAGCGCCGCCAGCCGCGCGGCGCGCTCGGGCATCGACAGCATCCGCGCGAAGGGCACGTGCGGAATCGCCTCGAGCACCTCGAGGTCGCAGCGGCGAGAGAGCTCCGCGATCTGATGCAAGTTGAAGGGGGCGCTCAGGGGCTCGAGCGAGCTCGGGAAGATCTTCGTGACGACGACGACGCGCATGCCTCGTGCAACGTAAGGCGCTCGGAGCGATGCGCATCGTCCACGTCGTGCAAGGGCTCGGCATCGGCGGCCAGGAGCGGCTCGTCATCCATCTGTCCCAGGAGCTCGCTCGGCGCGGGCACGAGCCCACAATCGTGTCGCTGTCTCTCGGCGGCGAGCTGCGCGCGGAGGCGCACGGCGTCCCGGTCCACGACATGCTGCGCGCCGGCGGCGCTGATCTCTCGCTCGTGGCGCGCCTCGCCGGCCTCTTGCACGCGCACGGCGCCGACGTCGTTCACACCCACAACCCCGCGCCGATGATCCACGCGGCGCCCGCGGCGCTGCTCGCGCGCGTCGGGCGCAGAGTGCACACCAAGCACGGCGCGAACCGCTACGGTCGTCGCGCGCTCTGGGCCGCCCGCGTGCTCGTGCGCACCCTGCACGTGGTCGTGGCCGTCTCGCCGCAAACAGCCGACGTCGCGCGCGCAAAGGAGCGCGTCCCGGAGCGACGCCTTCGCGTCGTCCCCAACGGCATCCCGCTCCGACCGTTCCACCCGGACGCGCACGCCAGAGCGCGTGTACGCGCCGAGCTCGGCATCGCTCAAGACGCGTTCGTCATCGGCTCGGTGGGCAGGCTCGTCGCCGACAAGGACTATCCGATGCTGCTGCGCGCGGTCGATCACTTGCTGTCGGATCGCGTGCGCCTCGTCATCGTCGGCGAGGGCGCCGCGCGCGCGGAGATCGAGCGCGCCATCCCCCCCGCGCGCTCGCGCTACGTCACCCTGACGGGACTGCGCCGCGACATCCCGGCCATGCTCGCGTCGTTCGACCTCTTCGCGCTCTCGTCGCGCACCGAGGGGCTGCCGCTCGCCGTCCCGGAGGCGATGGCGTGCGCACTGCCAGTGGTCGCGACGGCCGTCGGGGGCTTGCCGAGCGTCGTCCCGGCGGGGTGCGGCGTCCTCGTCCGGCCGGGCGACGAGGCCGGCCTAGCGAGGACGATCGACGCGCTCGTCCGCGATCGGTCGCGCACGCACGACATTGGCGCGGCGGCCCGTCGTCACGCGCTGGCGCACTTCTCGATCGAACACATGGTCGACGCCTACGAGCTCATTTACCGCGGCGACTGAGCTCATGTTGGCCCTGCCGGCTCTCCCAGACACCGACGTCATCGCGCGTGCGGCGGTCGTGGAGGGATACAACTCGAACACCTACCAGGCGCAGGACGATCCGAACGTTCCCCTCATCGAGCGCCACCCCTCGCCCTTCACGGGGCTCGACGGCACCGTCGAGCTGCGTTTCCTCGGCCGCGATACCGACCGGACCACGGTACTTTTCGGCGCGCGGGTCAACCACTACGAGCCACTGCAGCACGAGAACCAGTCCGACGACGGCGCGTTGAACGGCCTGCTCACGTCTCGCCTCACGCTCGCGCCGCGCACCTTTCTGGCGATCAACGAGGCCGTCTCGGTGACGAGCTTCAACGCCGCGCATACGACCGACGGCACCCTCTTCGCGTTCGATCCCACCCAGGTCAGGAGCACGTACTGGCTCGACGACTTCAACGCGTCGCTCACCTACCAGATGTCGCCGAACTGGCGGCTCACTCAGTCGCTCGGCGCGACGCTCTCCGGCACGATCGCGTCGGCTCCCGTGCTGGTGCAGAGCGGCGAGCTCGTCGAGCACCGCGGCTTCGATTACGTCCTTCCGTACGTCGAGACGGACCTGAACCATGCGCTGACGGGGCGCTCGGAGACGGACCTCATCGTCCTCTATCAGTACGCGTACGAGCTCTTCGTCCTCGATCTGACGCAGAACCCGCCGAGGAACATCGGGCCCGACAAGACGGCGTTTCTCACGACCCTCGCGGGCTACACGTACAACTTCAACCCGGAGCTCACGACCGTGGTGCGCGCCGGTGCCGTCCTCGCGTCGGCGCCCCCCCGCGACGTCGACCAGCGCGCCGTTCTGGCGCCGTCGGCCGCCGCCGAGCTCTACTACACGCGTGACTTCTTCAACGTCGTCGCCGCTGGCAGCTACACGTGGGGCACCGTCAATCCGCGACTCGGATCGGGGCCCACGGCGAACGCCAGCGTCTTCGCGGTCGGCGTTCCCTACCACGTCGGTCGCTGGCAGAACCTCGCGCTCATAGGCACGATCCAGCTCTCACTGTCGTCGCTGATCACGGGGGTAGGGGAGTCGACGAAGCTGGGCCTCTACGCGGGTGGCCTCGAGGTCCGCTACGGCCTAAACGACTGGCTTGGCCTCATCGGCGGCTACAACGTCCGGTATGCCACCTTCGACGCGCCGGACTATGAGCCGCCGTTTCTGCAGCACATCCTCTTCTTCGGCGTCAGCGGCTACTGGTCGACCGACCGAGTGCAGCTGCCGCTCGTTAACTTCGCTGCGCCCGTGCAGCCGCCGGCGTGAGCGAGTCGCTCTAGCGCGCGCCGATGCGGAGCAGAACGACCTTCACGGTGTCGAGCATGATCGAGAGGTCGAACATGACCGAGTGGCTCTTGATGTAATAGAGATCGTACTCGAGCTTCTCGAGGTGGTCCTCGGTCGTCGCGCCGTAGGGGCATCTCACCTGGGCGTGGCCGGTGATGCCGGGTTTCACGTACAGGCGCTGCTTGAAGAACGGGACCTGCTGCTCGAGCCGCTCGATGAACACCGGGCGCTCCGGGCGGGGGCCCACCATGCTCATCTCGCCCTTGAGCACGTTCCAGAGCTGCGGCAGCTCGTCGATGCGCGCCTTCCGGATGAACCGACCGACGCGCGTGACGCGAGGGTCGTTCTCCTCGGCGAACCGCGCGCCCCGGACCTCGGCGTCGATCCGCATCGAGCGGAACTTGTTCAACATGAACGCCCGCCCGTACTCCCCTGCCCGGAGCTGCCGGTAGAGAACCGGTCCCGACGAGTCCAGCTTGATGGCGATCGCCGCCAGAAGCATGAGCGGCGCGGCGAGCAGCAGGCCGAGAGCACCGAAGACGAGATCGAGCATCCTCTTCAGGCGACGCGCCGTCGGCCTCGCGGCGAAACCCTCGGCGAAGATGAGCTGCGACGGCTTGAGCTCGCGTACGAAGATCCTCGCGGTCTCGCGCTCGTAGAACGCGCCCCCCTCGGCCACCTCGACGCCCCGGAACTTCACCTCGAGCAGCTGCTCGACCGGAAGGGTGCCGCGCCGATCGGGATACGCGACGAGAACGAGCCCGATACGCTCGGCCTCGACGATCCGCGTGAGGTCCCGGTACGTGCCGACCACGCCCGACGCGGGGTCGACCTGCGAGCGATCTCGAGCGAGCATGCCGACGAGGGCGAGACCCAGGTCCGGCCGCGACCGCGCCGTCAGCGCCAGTTCGCGCGCCAGCGTGCCGCTCCCCACGATGAGGGTGCGCCGAAGGAAACCGGAGCCCTCCGTCACCCCGTTGTAGGCCGTGCGCCACGCCGGGACGACGAGGGCCGACAGAGCGATCGCGACGAGAAAGATGCCCCTCCCGATCTCGAGCGCCGGGACGACATAGAACGCGAGGAGCAGAACGAGCGCTCCCAGGATGACCCCGCGCAGCGCGCGGTCGTGGACGACCCGGGCGTGCCGGGTCGCCGCGAGGTCGTACAGCCCCGCATAGTAGAAGGCGGCTTCGACCACGAGCGCGAAGAGCAGCGACTTCTTGGCGACGTGCGGCATCGTGAGGCCGGCGTGCACGCCGAGGCGTAGGCACGCCGCGACGAGCACCGTGATTGCGACGAGGGTCCCCTCGTAACAGAAGAGGAGCAGCTTTCGAGGAGACCGGAAGAGCTCGACCATGGGCCCGTCAAGGAATGATGACGGTATCGCCCAGCTCGAGCGCGATGTTCTGCTGCAGGTCGCCGTGCTCGACCACCGCGCTGTAGTCGAATGGAATGCGCCGCTCGCCCCGCGCGTCGCGGCGGACGATGACGATTCGATTCGCGTCCGCGAACCGTGTGAACCCGCCTGCGAGCGAGAGGCCCATGAGGACCGTCACCTCGTGGCTCGGCGCGTACTCGCCGGGCTTGTTCACCTCGCCGACGACGTAGATCTTGTAAGACTTCACCTCTTGCACCTGGACGGTGACGGGGGGATCGTCCTGGTAGAAGCGGTGCAGGCGGTTCTGCACGTCGGCCGCGATCTCCGCCGCGCTGCGCCCGGTTGCCGGGACGTCGCCGACGAGCGGAAGCGAGATCGCGCCATCAGGCCGGACGGCCACCTGCGTGCTCAGTTCGTCGTGCTTCCAGACGACGACTCGCAGCGCGTCGCCGGGGCCGATGCGGTATCCGAGGGCGCTCTCCTCTTTCCAGTTGTACGTCGGCGACGGCGCGCAGGCGTACGACGCGCACGCCATCGCGAGGGCGAGCGCGGCCGACCACGGAAGGGACATGCATCGAGCGACCATCACGTGCCGCGCCGGCGCGCGCACCCGGCGGCTTCCTTCAAGATGTCCGCGAACTCGCCTGCGAGAGATCGCCTGTCGTAGCGCTCGATGCCCGGCGTCTTCCGCCACGTTGCGGGCGCGTTGCCTCTCCGGCGAAAGGCGCGCAGGGCGAGCTCGAGGGCCGTGCAGATCGCCTGGTCGTCGCGGGGGTGTAGGGCGGGGCCGAGCCCGTGGCGATCGATCAGACGCGTCAGCGCGCTGCCAGGGGGCGCCAGCGTCATGATGGGGCGACCGAGCCGCATCAGCTCGAAGATCTTCGCGGGGTAGATGCGCTGCGCGCCCGGCACGTCGTCGAGCAGGCAGAGCGTCCGGTGGCTCGCGGCGAGCTCGTGGAGCACGTCGTCGTGCGGGACGTAGCCCGCGCGCTCGACCCCGAGCGCTTCGGTCCCCTCGAACGAATCGAGCTCGGTGTCGACGACGCGCCCGACGAACCGCAGCCTCAGCGCCTTCGCGACTTCCGGGCTGCGCTGGTGCAGGAGGCGAACCGCGCCGAGCAGACCTCGAGCGCTCGTCAGCGAGAAGACCGTGCCGGCGTACGTGATGACGAGACGGTCGTCCGGAGGTGATGGGAGGGGATCCGGGAAGTCGTCCGGGTCGTATCCGTTGGGGATGGCGAAGACGCGGCCGGGGTCGATGAAGGGGAAGCGGGCGAGCAGGTTGTCGCGAAACTCGTCGGTGGCCGTCACGATGGCGTGCGCCTGGCGCAGGAGAGCCGCCTCCAGCGGATCGCCGAGGACGCGCGCGAGGCGCGAGCGCGTCATCTCGTACGTGGTGCGCAGCGTGCTCCACTCGTCGCGGTAGTCGAGCACGACGCCGACGCGCCCCGCGCGCGCGAGGGGCGCGAGCAGGAACTGGGAGAATGGCGGACCGCTGACGAGCACAGCGTCGTCGCGCCGGGCGGCGAGCCGATGCGCGAGCGCGACGAGCGCGGCGGGCTGCCAGAGAACCTGGGGATCCGGAAAGAGGGCCTGCCTCGCGACCCGGGTGAGCGCCCGCACGCCTCGGGTCCCGAGCGAGCGCGGCGGCGAGCGGCGTGAGGGCGCCGCCTGGGCACGCCAGGCAGCCCGCTTCACCCGGTATCCCGGCTCGAGGGTTCGAGCGCGCTCGATTTCGAGTCCGCGCGGCAGGTCGCGAAGCAATGACGGGTCGTGGAGGGGGACGCTCGGGTTGGCCGCGGTGAGGACCGCGGGCCACACCCCGTGATGGGGCAGGTACTTGGCGAGCTTGACCACGCGTTGCACGCCAGCACCCCCTACCGGAGGAAAACTGTACGACACGAGCAGAACGCGAACGTCCACAGCGGCGGCGTACCGTTGCACCTTCCGATCCCGCGCCGACGCCGCCTCCCGAAACCCGTCGCGCGCCCTATACTGCCCGGTAATCGTGAAACCATTCGTGACCATCGCGATCCCGTGCCTCGACGAAGAGCCTTACATCGAGGCGTGCATCCAGGCGGTGCAGGCCCAAGAGTGGCCCCGCGATCGCATCGAGATCCTCGTCGCCGACGGGATGAGCGTCGACGCCACCCGCGAGATCCTCGGGCGCCTCGCCGTCGCTGACGGCCGCATTCGGCTCATCGACAACCCGGGGCGTGTCCAGGCCGCTGGCCTCAACGAGTGCATCCGACGCGCCCGGGGGGAGGTGATCGTCCGCATGGACGTCCACGCCGATTACGCGCCGGATTTCGTGCAGAAGTGCGTCGCGGAGCTCGAGCGAACGGGGGCCGACAACGTCGGCGGCGCGGCGCGCCCGAGGGCGAAGACGTTCTTCCAGAGGTGCGTCTCGGCGGCCCTCCGCAGCCCCCTCGGAATCGGCGGCTCGAAGTATCGCAAGTCCGATCAGGAGGGGTTCGTCGAGAGCGTTTGGCCTGGCGCTTTCCATCGGCGGGTCTTCGAGCGCGTGGGTATGTTCGATCCGAAGGCGATCACGAACGAGGACGCGGAGCTCAATCAGCGCATCCTGGAATCGGGAGGGCGCATCTACATGAGCCGCGACATCGTCTCTCACTATTATCCGCGCGACTCGATGCGCTCGCTCGCGCGTCAGTATTTCAAGTACGGACAGGGGCGCGCTCGCACCTTGCTCAAGCACGGCAAGCTCCCCTCGGCTCGGCCGGCGCTGCCGTTCCTGGGCCTCGTGAGCGAGGCGGTGATGCTGGCCGTGGCGCCGTGGCAGCTCGGCGGCCTGTCGCTGGCGGCCTACGCCCTCGCGACCGGCGCGGAGGCGGTGCGCGTCGGCCGCGGCGAGGGCCTCGCGGCGATCCCGGTGGTGTGGGCAATCTTCCCCGTGCTGCACGCGTCGCACGGCGCCGGCTTCGCGGTGGGTCTGGTGAAGTACCTGGCGCGTCCTGACTGGACGGCTCCCGAGTGCCTCGCGCCCGTTTCAGGCGACGACGACGCGGCGGTCGCCGCGTCGTAGCGCCGTCGCCCAGAGGCTCCGGAGCGAACGGACGTCGAGCCAGACGGCGATCCAGATCGCGAGGAAGACGCCGAGCGACAGCGAAATGACGTAGTCGAAGACGATGTCGTCTCCCCAGAGATGCGGCGCGACGAGCGTGCACACCCAGAACACGTTGAACGAGGCGAGCGCGATAAACTCGCGCGAGCGCCTGCCGACGGACGTGGCCGTCGCGGCTCGTCGCAGCAGGATCGCCGGAACGACCGCCAGGATCACGTAGTAGTAGTTGGCCGGCAGGTTGAAGGCGAACATGAAGACGACGCCGCACAGGAGCGCCGCCTCGTACGGACGCGCCCGGACCGATGCGAGGCCCGCGCCGAGGGCCGCGGCGAGCTGCAGCGGAAGGGCGACGGGTCGCATGCTCCTCCAGGTAGCGCGGAGCTTGACGTTCCAGTCGTGGAAGCGGGCGAGCCCGTCGTGACCGTTGAAGTTCTGTCTGGGAACCCAGTCGCGGAACGTCAGCACCTTCTTGAGGCCGACGTGCATGACGAAGTACACGTCTCCGTGGCGCAGGATCCGGGTGACGAAGACGCTCCACGCCGAAAAGCCGAAGACGGCAGAGCTGACGACGAAGAGGATCGCGATCACCGCCACGAAGCCCGCGCCGAAGCGCGCGGCCGCCCTCCTGTGGGAGGCGGATCGGATCCCCCGGAAGGCGAGCGGCACGAGCGCGCCGATCGCGAATCCCGCCGGAAACAAGCGATCGCAGGTGGCGAAGCCCAGGAAGGCGCCGGCCAGCGCCCACCTCTCCCACTTCATGGCTGCGAGCGACAGCACGACGGCCGTCACCCATGTGAACCGCAGGAACGCGCCCCCGTTCCAGCCGTAGTTCGAGATGAAGCTCGAGCCGAAGTAGACGGCCGCCAGGACGGCCACCGTCGCGCCGAACGCCGATCGCAGCGCGAGGAAACAGACCAGGATGAGCGCGAGGTCGATCGACGTCGCGATCAGGTACGTCGGGACGCGCCCGGCCCGGATGGGGATGAGGTTGGCGACCGGGCCGCTCGTGACGACCCAGCTCGGTGGGGGATTGAAACCCGCGTCGTAGACGACGCTGTTCCACCAGTCGTCCGGAACGAGGCGCTGCAGCTCGCGGATGTCGTGCTTCAGTGACGCCCAGCGCGCGTCGGAGATGTGCGGGCGCACCTCGTCACGGCAATGATTCATGGCGCCCGAGTAGGGCTTGTCGACGAGCACGTCCTCCAGGTTGCGGACGTATCCGCTGATGCGAGGGAGCGCGTGGTCTTCGGCCGCAATCTCGGAGTCGGCGAGGGTCGCGCAGTCGTAGAGGCCGAGGTAGCCGAGGTCGTGGAAGTATTTCGAACCGAGGTAGTAGTGGAAGAATTCGTGGAAGTGGAAGGGCTCGTGGCGCTCGATCTTCTGGCGGTGTCGGTTCGACGCGTCCGCCGCGTCGGCGTCTACGAAGATGGTGTGGAAGTCGCCGAAGCGGACCCAGCTCGCCATCGCCAGCACGGCCGCCGCCAGGAGCGCGAGGTACGCGCCGCGTCGCGGCACGCCGCGACGAAACACGAGGACCCCGCAGACCGACGCCGCCACGAGGACGGCGAGGAGGCAAGCCGCGGCTTGATTGGCGCCAGAGTTCACGGCCCTATTTGCGAGCGAGCGCGCCCAGCGCGTCGTAGGCGGCGTACTTGAACATCTCGGAGAGCGTCGGGTAGTTGAAGACCATCTCGATGAAGGCGTCGAGCGTCCCCTCGAGCAGCATCACCGCCTGGCCGATGTGCACGAGCTCCGTGGCCCGCTCGCCGATGCAGTGGCAACCGAGCAGCTTCCTCGAGCTCCGCTCGACGACGAGCTTGATGATCCCGTCCTTGTCGCCGACGATCTTCCCGCGCGCGTTGTCCCGGTAGAAGGCGCGGCCCACGACCGCGTCGCGTCCCGCCGCCTTGGCCGCCTCTTCGGAGAAGCCGACCGAGCCGACCTCCGGGATCGTGTAGATGCCGAAGGGATAGAGGTGTGACATCTGCCGCTTGTAGGCGAAGCCGAAGGCGTGGCACACCGCGACGCGCGCCTGCTCCATCGACGTCGACGCGAGGGCAGGGAAGCCGATGACGTCTCCGGCGGCGTAGATGTTCGGCACCGTCGTCCGGAAATCGCCGTCGACCTTCACGGCGCCGCGCTTGTCGACCTCGACGCCGAGGGCCTCGAGCCCGAGCCCCTCCGTCCACCCGGAGCGCCCGCTCGAGGCGAGGACCTTCTCCGCGTCGATCTCGAGGCCGCTGTCGAGCGTCGTCACGATCCCTCGCCCGTCGACGCGGCGGATGCTCCTCGTGGTCTGGCCCAGGTGGATCGTCACGCCGAGCGCCTGCATCGCGCCGCGCAGGCGCTCGGCGATCTCTTCGTCGAGGAACGACAGAAGCCGGGGGCGCGCCTCGACGAGCGTGACGGCGACGCGCATCGCCGCGAACATCGTGGCGTACTCGCATCCGATGACGCCTCCGCCCACGACGACCAGGCTGCGGGGCAGCCGATCGATCTGCAGGATGGTGTCCGAGTCGTCGACGTCTTCGTCGTCGAACGGAATGTCCGGCGGGTGATGCGGCCGCGATCCCGTCGCCACGAGGAATACCTCGCCCGTGACCCGCCTCGGTGCGCCCTCCGTGCTGAGCAGCTCGACGGTGTGTGCATCGACGAATTGCGCCGTGCCGCGGAGGAGCGGGATGCGGTGGCGTTCGAGGTTCCACTTGATTCGCGCGACCTCCAGCTCGACCACGGCGTTCTTGCGCGACAGGAGCTTCGGCACCGCCGTCGCCGGGTTCAGGTCGACGCTCAGTCCGTAGAGCTCGCGCTGGCGAAAGCCGGAGAGAAAGAGCGCCGTCTCGCGCAGCGTCTTGCTGGGGAGGGTGCCGGTGTGGACCGCCGCGCCGCCAGGTTCGCGCGCGCGTCTCGACGCACGCCACCCGCTTGCCGTAGTACGCCGCCTGAGCGGCCCCCTTCTCGCCCGCGGGACCGACGCCGAGGACGACGAGGTCATAGTCGTACGACACCCGGCACACGATACCAGGTGCCGCGTCACCTGGGCGGCCCCTTCGCGGCACGGAGCCCGAGGGCCTCGAGGCGGCTCGCCAGCGTGGTCCGCGCGATGCCGAGCGCGCGGGCCGCGTACGCGACGACGCCGCCGGCCTCACCGAGGGCCTGGCGAAGCACGTCCTTCTCGAGCTCTTCGAGCGTCGCCCGGTCGGCATGCACCTTCTGCCACCGTGCGCTGAGCGGCTGCGCCGGCGCCGCCGGCGGGCCGTCGATCGCCGTGCCGTCGATGTCGCGCGGCGCAAGGTGTTCGGATAGAAGCTCCGTGGCCTCGCTGTCGCGCACGAGGGCCCGCTCGCGTGCCCGCTCGATGGCATGCTCGAGCTGGCGCACGTTGCCCGACCACCCGATGTCCGGCGAAACGAGCAGCTGGCGAAGCCCCGCTGACAGCGTCCACGGACGGGAAGGGTCGATGCGTCGAAGCGTCGACTCGGCCAGCGCGGGGATGTCTTGCCGCCGCGCTCGCAGCGGCGGAAGATCGATCGTGACGCCCGCGAGCCGGTAGTAGAGGTCCTGTCGGAAGCGCTGCTCCTTGATGGCCGCGCGCACGTCGCCGTTGCTGGCCGCGATGATGCGCACGCGCGCGCGCTTGGGCTCCGCGCCCTCGTAGCCGAGCGGCCGGTAGGTCCCGAACTCGCTGAAGTCGAGGAGGATCTGCTGCGCGTGAGGGGGCAGGTTCAAGATCTCGTCGAGGATGAGGGTGCCGCCGTTCGCGTACTCGACGAGACCGACGCGTCTGGCCGTTGCCCCCGGCCGCGCGCCGGGTTCATGGCCGAAGAGCTCCGAGGTGATCGTGGCGAGGTCGTCGCTCGATCCGAGAGTGGCGCGCACGATCGGCCTTCGTCCGCTCGCCTCCGCGAGCGAGTGGGCGAGCAGCGTCTTGCCGGTGCCCGACTCGCCGAGGATGAGCACGGGCCCCTCGCTCGCGAGGGCCGCGGCGACCTCCTGCCGGATGGCGCCCATGCTGGGCGGGGCGAGCAGCTCGTCGAGCGTGGGCGTTCGCCGGCTCTCGACGAAGAGGGTCCGCACCTCGCGCAGCAGCTCGCGATCGGTCCGGGCGCGGTCGTGTTGCTCGAGGAGCGCGCCGAACAGGGCGGCCGTGGTCATGAAGAACTCGACCCGGCGCTCGTCGACGGCCAGCCGCGGGTCGCGGAAGTCCACGTAGAGGACGCCCGCCGGCGCCGTCCGCACACCGCGCAGTGGAGCCGCGAGCGCAGCGACGATGCGCAGCATCGCGAAGCTCGCGCTCGTGGTCGGCGCCGCCGCGGGATCCCACAGCACGCATTCATCCTGCTCGAGCGCGCGCCGCACGATCGTGCGGCTCATCTCCTCGCGCTCTTCCGCTGCGAGGGCGCGCTTGTGGCCGCGGGCATTGATGACCCGCATGCCGCCGTCCGGCTGCTGCAGGAGAATCATGCCCCGATCGGCGCCGAGCAGATCGACGACGATGTCGAGGCACTCGTCGACCGCCAGGTCCTTCTCGAGCGCGACGAAGGCGCGATCGAGGAGCCGGCGCATGTGGCGCCACATGTTCTCGTGCGTAAGAGCTTCGCGCTCGACGGGCGCCGGAGCCTGGGACATCAGTGCTTCGGCTTCACGAACTCGATGTCCCACTGAACGACGACATCCGACGACGACGCGTACGGTGGGAATTGAATTTTCGTGAATGCATTCACGGCGCAAAGACCATCCGGCTGGCCGTCGTAGGGGGCGGGTACTACCACCTCTTTGATATGGCCATTGCGGCCGAGGGTCACCGCCGCCGACGTCTTGCCCCACGGGCCGGTGGCCGTTCCGTTGTCGTCCGTGGCCGATCCGCAGTTCGCCTTCACCTGCCGCGAAGCGCGTTTGAGCTCGATTTCGACCGAGTCCTTGTCGTACGGCGTCTTGCCGCCGCTCGATGCGGTCGGCGTGGGATCCGGGCTTGGCGCGGTCGCCGAGCTGCTCCCGCCTGAGCTTCCGCCGGAGGCGGTGTCGCTCGAGCTGGAGGATGAAGACGAATCGTCCGAAGAATGGCTCGACCCCGCCGAGGGCGGAACGCAGTCCGACCCGCTGAGGACCGTGCCATCCGGGCAGTTGCCGGGAGAGTCAGCCCCCTTTCCGCCGCCCCCTCCGCACGCCGTGACGGAGACGAGACCAGCGCAAAGAGCGCCCGCCACCACGCCCAATCCACCTGCGTTTCGCTCGTTCATGGGCCGCATGATAGCGCTTCTGGCAAACGATTAAAGGTCGGTGATCTTGTAGTCCTTGATCTTGTAAAGGAGCGCGCGGTGGCTGATTTCCAGTAGGTCTGCAGCGCGCGTACGGTTGCCCTTCGTCTTCGTGAGCGCCCGGCGGATGAGGATCTGCTCGATCGCGGCGGCGGTCTGCTTGATCGAGAGCTCGCCGCTCGCCAGGTGCACCTGAACCGGATCGAGCGCGTCGCGGATGCGCTCCGGAAGGTCGCTCGACCTCGAGCACGTCGGTCTCGGCGAGCACCATGGCCCGCTCGATCGTGTTCTCGAGCTCGCGCACGTTGCCGGGCCACGCGTACTCGAGCAGGAGCTTGCGCGCCTCCGTCGACACGCCGCGGCTGCGCGTGCCGAGGCGCGCGTTGTTGCGCGAGACGAAGTGATCGATGAGCAGGTTCACGTCCTCGCGGCGGCTTCGCGGAGCGGCGGGATGTGAATGAGAAGGACGTTGATGCGGTAGAAGAGGTCTTCGCGGAAGCGACCGGCCTTCACGTCGGCGGCGAGGTCGCGGTGGGTCGCCGCGATGATGCGCACGTCGACTTCGATGTCCTTGCGTGTCGCCGAGGCGGCGGATGCTGCTCCTCCTGCAGCGACGCGCAGGAGCTTGACCTGCAGGTTGAGCGGCAGCTCGCCGATCTCGTCGAGGAAGAGCGTGCCGCCGTTGGCCTCCTCGAAGAGGCCCGCGCCGGTCGGACGATCGCGTCGGTGAAGGCGCCCTTCTTGTGTCCGAAGAGCTCCGACTCGAGCAGGTTCTCGGGGATGGCGCCGCAGTTGATGGCCACGAACGGCGCGTCGGCTTGCGGCTCGAGCGCTTGTGGATCGCCCGGGCGACGAGCTCCTTGCCCGTGCCGCTCTCGCCCGTGATGAGCACGGTCGTCTTGAAGTCGGCGATCTTCGAGATCGTCCGGAAGATGTCGAGCATCTCGCGGCTCTTGGCGAGGATCGACTCGAACTGGTTGTCCTTCTGGATCTGCTCTCTCAGAGCGCGGTTCTCGCGCCGCAGCGTCTCGCGCTCCTCGGCCTTGCGCAGCGCGAGGACGATCTCGTCCGGCTTGAAGGGCTTGCTGACGTAGTCGTACGCGCCCGCCTTCATCGCCTCGATGGCGAGGTCGACGTTGCCGTACGCGCTCATCACGATGACCGTCGCGGGGTGCTGCTTGGCCTTGAGCGTCGCCGAGCAGATCGAGCCCGCCCATGCGCGGCATGCGCACGTCGGTGAGGATGACGTCGGGGTCGAACGCGTCGAGCAGCGCCAGCGCGGCCTCGCCGCTGTCGGCGACCTCGACCTCGTAGCCGTGCTTCTTGAGCAGTGTGCGCAGGACGAGGCGGATGTTCTCCTCGTCGTCGACGACCAGGACGCGGCGCATGGTATGAAAACTCTTCACGGTCAGCCTACGTCAAATGCGCCGTCGTCGCGAGCGGCCGAATCTCGTCCGCAACCTTTGCGTAGCTCGCAGGAGCGCCGTCGCGCGTCCGCTGGTGCCCCGCTCGACTCCATGTCGGCGCGCGTTTGTCAGCCGGCGCCGTGCGCTCGAGTATGACTAGAGCGTGCGCACGGGACTCGATCGACTCGCTACGCATCCGAAACTCGGCGCCGAGCTGCGCGGCGCCCGCGTGGGGCTACTGGCGCACCCGGCGGCCGTCGACCGGCGGCTCGTGCATGCGCGCACGATCCTCGACGCGCTCGGGGTATCGCGTCGCGCTCGTGCTCGGCCCCGAGCACGGATACGGCGGCGAGGCGCAAGACATGATCGGCGTCTCCGACGCGCGCGACGTCTTCGGCACGCGTGTACGCAGCCTCTACGGCGAGTCCTTCGACGATCTCGCGCCCAGCGCCGACGACCTCGCGCAGATCGACGTCCTCGTCGTCGACCTGCAAGACGTCGGCGCTCGGTACTACACCTTCGTGTGGACGGCGGTGCTCGCGATGCGCGCCTGCGCCCGCGCCGGAGTTCGCGTGCTCGTCCTCGATCGCCCCAACCCGCTCGGCGGGGACGTGTCGCGCATCGAGGGCCGGCGCCAGTCACGGGCGTTCTGCTCGTTCGTCGGGCTCGAGCCCGTCCCGGTGCGCCACTCGCTCACGCTGGGCGAGATCGTGGCGTGGCGTGCCGAAGTCGAGAACGTGGCCAGCGAGCTCGTACGGATCGTCGGCGTGGCGGGGCTGGAGCGGGAAGAGCACGCGACCGGCTGGGACAGGCCTTTCGTAGCGCCGTCGCCCAACATGCCGACGTACGCGACCGCGCTCGTCTACCCCGGCGGGTGCCTCGTCGAAGGGACCAACCTCTCCGAGGGGCGCGGCACGACGCGCCCGTTCGAGATCGTGGGGGCGCCCTGGATTGACGGGGCCAAGCTCGCCGACGATCTGCACGCGCTGGCGCTTCCGGGGATGCGTGCACGGCCGCTCACGTTTCTGCCGGCGTTTCAAAAGCACGCGGGCACCGTGTGCGGCGGCGTCCAGGTCCACGTGACGGATCCAGCGGCGTTCCGGCCTGTGGCGGCCTACCTGGCCCTCATCACGCTGGCGCACTCGCAGTCAGCCGATCGCTTCGCCTTCCGGACGGAGAAGTACGAGTTTCGCGACGACGTGCCGGCGTTCGATCTGCTGACGGGCGACTCCGAGGCGCGCGAGCGCATCCTGCGGGGCGACTCGCCCCGCCTGGTCGCGGATGCCATCGCGTCCGTGGACGACGCCGATCGTGCCATCGTACTCGAGGCGATGGAGGCCGGCCGAGCGCGGAAGGTGTGACGCTGCGCGGGCGGCGTGTTGGCGCGCCGATCGCCCCAACCGAACGCGTTCGGACTAGGGGCGGCGGGTCGACAGCTCAGCGATTCGACGGCCACATCCGGAACCTTTTTCTTCGTCGCGCATCGGATCCCTTTGAGGCCCATCGGAATAGCGACGCTGCTTCGGACGTCTTGTCATACAGAGCGCGCCCCGTACCACGAGCAGACGAGAAGATGGTCGACACCGAAAAAGAAACCGTAACCCTCTTGCCCGTCCCGCGTACCAGACACATGTAAGAGCCATGTGCGGGTCGATGCCGCCGTCTCCCTCCTGACGGTGGACCCCGACGGCCGTGCCTTGAGGGCTCGCGCGAGCCCCCTCCCCCACCGCGCGAGTCCGCCGCGTCCGGGCGACGAAAGTCGTTCCGGACGCGTTTTTTTGTGCTGTCTATTTCTTGTTGTCGCCGTCGAGGTCTTCGGCGAGATAGCTGAGGATGACTTCGTCCAGCGACTTGTCGCTGATGAGGTCCTCCCCGAAGATCGACTTGCCCTGCTGCGGTCGCGCCTGACCGAAGATCGACGCGGGCCTCGTCGGGGCATACCGGCGCTCGCCCCGTTCGCCGCCCCCCGGTGCGCGCGCCACTTTCGCCGGAATCGGCGACGGCGGAGGTCGCGCCGCGGCGGGCCCCGGCCCGACGACGGCCCTCGTCGATCCGCTTGGGGGTGACGTCACGCGATACTTGCCGCCCGATGCCTTCTCGCGGAAGAGGTTCGCCGGCGGCGGCGGAAGATCGGCCGAAGCGCGTAGCGATGGCGAGCTCGTGCTGGCCGCGGCGGCCGCGCGCTCGACGGCGTCGATGTCGAGAGCCAGCTCTTCGGAGGCCTGGCGCAAGGTCTGCGGCGCCTCATCGTCCGCGATCTGCGCGGTCGGTGGCGCCGCCGCCGCATGACGCGTCGCGCCGGCGCCAGGGGCTCTTGCCTGGACCGCCGCCTTCGCCGCCCCAGAATCGTTGGCCGCCGGGGCTGGGGAGACGGGGGGCGCGGCCGGGAACGCCTGGGTCGACTGCGACGACTCCGCGCCGTCGATGATCGGGTCGAACTTGCCGTCGCGCAGGGCGATGAACATCGCCTTGTGCTGCTGCTTCATCATCTCGCGGACGATCTCGCCCATCCGATCGTTGTCGACGTACTCGGCGTAGCTCGTCTTGACGCTCTTGAGGATGCGCCCCCCATCCATGAAGAGGTGCGTGATGATGTGGCCGTACTTTACGCCCGAGTCTTCCGTCTGAACGTGGAAGACCTTGCCCTTGTGGCGGACGTTGTTGTTGTAGCCGAGCAGGGGCGACGGATGCTTCACCGGCATGGCAAGGGCCGCTCACGCGGCTCGTCTCTCCAACGGTACCACAGCCCGAGCGAGGGCAAGGGGCCAGTCTGGACAGTCTGGGACGGCCTAGTCTCCGACGATCGGCGCAAGGCAGGCATCGGCGCGGGCGCGCAGCTCGCGCACGCCCACCGACAGGGAGCCCAGGGGGGGCGCGGCGATGGAGAGCGCGTCGCCCCCCGTCGTCCCGATCCGGACCGCCGGGACGCCCGCCGCGCGCGCGCGCTCGAGAACGTCGGCCGCACCCTCGGGGGACACGCTCACGACGATGCGCGAAGGGCCCTCTCCGAAGAGCGCAGCCAGCGCGTCGATCGCGCTCGCGCCGGGGACGGCCGGGAGCTCGACGCGAGCCCCGATGACCCCATGACCGGGGGACTCGGGCGCGCAGCACTCGGCGAGGGTGACCGCGAGGCCGCCGTCGCTCACGTCGTGCGCGCTCGCGAGGCGATGCGCGCGCGCGAGCCCCAGGACCAGCTTCTGCAGCCGCACCTCCGCGTCGAGATCGATGAGCGGCGCCTCGCCCGCGAGTCTCCCGAGCTTGCGCACGAGCCACTCGCTCGCCGCCGAGCGCGCGTGCGCCCCTGGAGACCGAGGCGCCGAGCAGGATCACCGCGTCGCCGGAGCGCTTGAAGGGCGTCGTGACGACGTCGTCCGCCGAGCGCACCAGGCCCACCGCGGCGACCGTCGGGGTCGGCAGGATCGCGACCGAGGTCGACACCCCCCCCGCTGAACGACCGTCTCGTTGTAGAGGCTCACGTTGCCGCTGACGATCGGCACGTCGAGCGCCTTGCACGCCGCCGCGATCCCGTCGACGGCGCGCGCGAACGACTCCATCACCTCGGGCCGCTCCGGGTTGCCGAAGTTGAGGCAATCGGTGATGCCGATGGGCTCCGCCCCGGTCGCAGACGAGGTTGCGGCACACCTCGGCGATCGCCATCGCGGCGCCGATGAACGCGATCGAGCTCGCACGTGCGGCCGTTGCAGTCGACGGCGAAGGCGAGAAACTTCTCGATCGTCTGCCGTCGTCGCTCGCACGGGACCCGCACGACCGCGGCGTCGGACCCGGGGCGCACGACGGTGCCGCCGCGGACGATCTGGTCGTACTGCCGCCAGACCCACGCGCGCGAGCCGACGTTCGGCGAGCCCACGAGATCGAGCAGCTCGCGCCCGAGGTCGCTCGGGATCGGGATCGCGCCCACCTCGGGCGCAGTCGCGGCGGGCCTCGGCGGCGCGCGCGGGCGGTCGTAGACTGGGCGCCTCGTCGGTGAGGACGCCGATGGGAATGTCGCAGACGACGACGGGCGCGCGCTCGGACGCGCCCGAGGCGAGCGGGTCGTAGCCGGGCGTGGCCTTGATGACCCAGCGCTTCGTGTCGGTCACCTTGCCGATGACGGCGGCGTCGAGCTCCCACTCGCGCGCAGATCTCGAGGACCCGCGCCTCCTTGCCCGGCTTGGCGACGAGGAGCATCCGCTCCTGCGACTCGCTGAGCAGGATCTCGTACGGGCGTCATCGCCTTCGCGCGGCGAGGGACGCTGTCGAGGTCGATCTCGATGCCGTTGTCGGCGCGTCCCGCCATCTCGACGCTCGACGACGTGAGCCCCGCGGCGCCCATGTCCTGGATGCCCTCGAGCACGTCTTCCGAGAAGAGCTCGAGGCAGGCCTCGATGAGGAGCTTGCCCATGAACGGGTCGCCCACCTGCATCGTCGTGCGGATCGCCGGGCGCGTGCCGGTGCTCGTGAACTCGTCGCTCGCCATCGTCGCGCCGTGGATGCCGTCGCGCCCCGTCTTTGCGCCGATGTAGAGGATGCTGTTGCCGACGCCGCTCGCGCGCCCGTAGAAGATGCGATCCGTCCGGGCGACGCCGCAGGTGAACGCGTTGACCAGGATGTTGCCGTCGTAGCGCGCGTCGAACTGGACCTCGCCGCCGACCGTGGGCACGCCGATGCAGTTGCCGTAGCCGCCGATGCCGGCGACGACGCCGCGGAGCAGCTCGGCCGTGCGCGGGTGATCGGGGCGGCCGAAGCGCAGCGAGTTGAGGCTGGCGATGGGCCGCGCGCCCATGGTGAAGACGTCGCGCAGGATGCCGCCGACGCCCGTCGCCGCGCCCTGGTGGGGCTCGATGAAGCTCGGGTGGTTGTGCGACTCCATCTTGAAGACGGCGGCGAATCCGTCGCCGATGTCGACGACGCCCGCGTTCTCGCCGGGGCCCTGGATGACGCGCGGCCCCTTCGTGGGCAGCCGCCGCAGGTGCACGCGGCTCGACTTGTAGGAGCAGTGCTCGCTCCACATCACGCTGAAGACTCCGAGCTCGGCGTACGTCGGCGCGCGCCCGAGAGCTGCGGAGGACGCTGGCGTACTCGTCGTCCGTCAGCTTGTGCTGCTTGATGAGGGCGGGCGTGATCGGCGGGTCGGTTGGCATGGGCGATGCGGATGGACGAGGGGGGGGAGTGGCGAGGAGGTAGCGGGAAACGGGGGCGGGGTCCAGGGAGCACGGTATGGACTCCGCCGGAGCCGGCCTATGCTATCGGTCTCTTCGCCATGCGGGCTTGCGTCGTCGTCTTCCCGGGCTCCAACGCGGACGCCGAGATGGTTCACACCCTGCGCGACGTATGCGGCGCGCCGACCGACGTGGTCTGGCACACCGACGCCGAGCTGCCCGCGGGGACGGACCTCGTCGCGATTCCGGGTGGCTTCAGCTACGGCGACTACCTCCGGACGGGCGCGATCGCCAAGACGAGCCCCGTCATCCGGGCGGTTCGCGCGCACGCCGAGCGTGGCGGGTACGTGCTCGGCGTCTGCAACGGCTTCCAGATCCTCACGGAGGCGGAGCTTCTCCCCGGCGCGCTCACGCGCAACATGAGGCAGCGCTTCGAGTGCGGCGACTGGTTCGTGAAGGTCACGAGCGAGGGGCCGTTCACCGCGGGACTCGGTCAGGTGTGGAAGCTCCCGATCGCTCATGGCGAGGGGCGCTACCAGGCCGACCCCGAAACGCTCAGGGAGCTCGAGGGCGAGGGCCGGATCGGGCTCCGCTACTGCACGCCCGCGGGCGCGATCGACGAGCGCGCCAACCCGAACGGCAGCCTCGACGCGATCGCGGGCATCTACGGGGGTCCGCGCAAGAACGTCTTCGGCCTGATGCCGCATCCGGAGCGCATGAGCGAGGTCCTCATCGGCGGCGCCGACGGCCGGAAGCTCTTCGAGCGCGTCCTCTCGCAGGCGCTTTAGCCACGGCTCCCAGACGCTGTCGGTCAGCGCGGGTCGATGCCGATGCGCCGCTCGAGGCGCGTGACGCGCTCGCGCAGGTCTTCGCGATCGATACGGTGCTCGTCGCGCCACGCGTGGACGATGCCCGTCAGCTCGCGGACGTCGAGCGACAGCTCTGCGACGGCGGTGCCGAGGCGTAGATCGCGCTCGACGTTTCTCCTGATCTCGCCCTTGAGATCTGCGCGCATCAGAAGGAAGTCCTCCGCGAACCCCGAGCGCAGACCACGGATCTCCTCTTTGAACTCGGAGCGCAGGCCCCCGAGCTCACTGCGGAGCGCCACGTTCGTCGTGTCGATTCGACCGTTCAGCGCCTTCATCTCGCTGCAGATGGCGCGTAGCAGTTCGACCTGTTCGTCCATGACACCCTCCCCGAGTCTAGCGTCCTGAGCGGTCCATTCAAGCCTCGGGCCAGCGCTGAATTCCCTGCGCCCACGCGATCGCTGGCGCTCCCCGAGGTGTCCCGCGACAGCCGCGCGACCGCCACACCGTCAGACTTCGAATTCGGCCTTCTCGAGGATCTCGGTCACCCGCCACAGGAACGCGTTCGCGGCGACGCCGTCGACCACGCGGTGGTCGTACGAGAGGGCCATGTACATCACGGGGTGGATCGCCAGGACGTCTTCGCCGTTCGCTTCGACCACCACGACGCGCTTCTGGACTTCGCCCATCCGCAGGATGCCCGCGTTCGGCTGGTTGATGATCGCGCCGCCGAACAGGTTTCCTTTGATGCCGGGGTTCGAGACGCTGAAGGTCGCTCCGCTCAGGTCGTCGATCGTGATCTTCCCCGCGCGCGCGCGCTTGGCCACGTCGTCGATGGCGCGCACGATTCCGCGGACCCCGAGCTCGTCGGCCCGGCGCACCACGGGGACGACCAGCCCGTCGGGCGAGTCGACGGCCACGCCCACGTTGATGTCCTGCAGGACGACGTACGAGTCGTCGAGGACCCGCGTATTGACCTGCGGGTTCTCACGGATCGCGCGCGCCGTCGCCACGACCGCGAAGGCGAGCATGGTCAGGCTCATCCCTTCGGCCTTGTAGCGCTCCTTGTGCGCCTCGCGAAGCTTGCTCGCCTTGTGCACGTCGACCTCGGCGACGGTCACGACGTGCGGCGACGCGAACTTGGAGTAAATCATGTGGTCGGCGGTGATGCGCCGGCGCCGCGTGAACGGAACGACCTTGTCGCCGGGCGACGGCTTGTACGCCGGGACCTTGAACGCCCCGAAGCCCACGCCCGGAATCGGCGGCACGAACCCGCCCCCGTTATTGATGATCTGCGCGAGCTGCTGCGTCTGCGGAGTCGCTCGCGTCTGCGGCGGCTCGATCGCGGGAGGCGGAGTCGACGGGCGCTCCTTGGCGACCGGCGCGTTTGCGGCCCGGAGCACGTCGTCTCTCGTCACGCGGCCACGTTCGCCCGTGCCCTGCACGCGCTCCAGGTCCACGTCGTTCTCGAGCGCGGCGCGGCGCACGGTGGGCGTGGCCATCGGGGTGCGCGCGGCGGGCGCCGGCACGTCGGGCACCTTCGGAGGCGGGGGTAGAACGGGGGAAGCGAGACCGGCGAGCCCGGCGCCGCCGAGAGGGAAGCGTTTGTCGTGCCCGCGGCGCCCTCGTCGATCTGCGCGATCACGGTCTTCACCGCCACGACCGATCCTTCGGTCGCGAGGAGCTTCGCGACGCGGCCTCCCACCGGGGAGGGCAGCTCGCTATCGGCCTTGTCGGTCGCGATCGAGACCAGCGCCTGGTCTTTCTGGACCGCGTCGCCCTCGCGCACGAGCCACTTGGAGATCGTTCCCTCGGCGACGCTCTCGCCGAGCTGGGGAAGGACTACGTCGATGAGCATGAGGCACAAGCTCTCCGTGGAGAAAAATGCGAGCGAACCGCGAGGCAGGCCGACGAGAGCCTATAGCGTCGCCCCTCGAGACCGCAATCCGCGTCGCACGAGCGTCGCGACGAAGTAGCCGTCCGTTCCGTGGACGTGCGGCAGCAGGCGAAGGGGCGGCGTCTCCGGTTCGAAGTCGGGCAGGGCCTCGAGCAGAGCGTCGATGACCTCCTCGCCCTCTTCGCGAAGCACGCTGCAGACGACGTAGATCAGCGACCCGCCCGGCCGCACGTGCTCCGCGGCCCGCAGGGCGATGCCGCCCTGGACGCGCGCGAGCGCGCCGAGGTCGTCGGGTTTGCGGCGCAGCGCGATCTCCGGTCGCCGCCGCAGCGTGCCGACGCCGCTGCACGGGGCGTCGACGAGCACGCGGTCGTAACGGCCCGTGACCTCGCCGGAGCCGACGCTCCAGTCGACCGCGAACGTGGCCCGCGCGCGGAGCCCCACGCGCGCGAGCTCCTCGCCCAGCCGCTCGAGCTTCGCAGGGCTCGAATCGCACGCGTCGACGGCTCCGCCGGCGCCGACGGCGCGCGCGAGGAGCGCCGTCTTGTTTCCGCGGCCCGCGCACGCGTCGAGCACCGTCTCGCCGGGACGCGCGCCCAGGGCGAGCGCCGCGACCTGCGAACCCTCCTCCTGCACCGACCACGCCCCTTCGGAGAAGCCGAGGAGTCGCTGCGGCTTGCCCGCGCCCCGGACGAGGATCGCGAGCGGCGACGCGCGTCCCGGCTCGAATCGACGCCTCGGGAGCCGCCACCCGCAGGCGCTCGACCCACGCGTCGCGCTCTTCGGGCCGCTCCACGGCTCCCTCGACTCGCAGCGCCACCGCGGGCGGATCGACGCCGCAGCGGAGAAACGCGCGGGCTTCGTCGGCGCCGAGCGAGCGCTCGAGCGCCTCGCGGAGCCACGTCGGGGTCGACGCGACCGTCGCGTCGACGAGGAGGCGCGAATCGGCGCCCTCCGGCGCGCGGGCGGCCGCCGCCTGCGCGGCCACCTTGCGGAGGACCGCGTTGGCGAACGCGCCGACGCGCGGTCCGCGCGCGTCGCCGACGGCCTGCACCGCCTCGTTGACGGCGGCGAACGCCGGGACGCGCATGAAGAGCAGCTGGTACGCCGCGAGCGTCATGCACGCGCGCACGTGGGCGTCGAGCTTCCCGGTCCCGCGGGGAGCGTGCTGCGCGATCTGCGCCTCGAGCCACGGCGCCACGCGCAGCGTGCCGTACACGAGCTCGGTCGCCAGCGCCCGGTCGCGCGCGTCGAGGTCCGCGGCGCGCGTGAGCTCGGCCTCCAGCGCCGCGGCCGCGAACGCGTGCTCCTTCTCGACGCGCACGAGCACGCGCGCGGCGACGTCCCGGGCGCCGCTCATCGCTCCGGGGCGGCTCACGACATGAGCTCGCGCACCTGGGTGACGATGACGTCCCAGCGGCGCTCGACGTCGTTCTTGAACGCGACCATCATGAGGAGCATCAGCACGACCATCCCGGCCAGGCTCGCCACCTCCCGGATGCGCAGCGGCAAGCGGCCTGCGGCGCGCCGCCTCGAAGAGGAAGAAGAGGAGGTGGCCGCCGTCGAGCACCGGGATCGGCAGCAGGTTGATGAGCCCCAGGTTGACCGAGATGAGCGCCATCGCCCAGACGAAGTACGTCCGGCCCCTTCGCGCCCGCCTGCCCGGCGATGTCGTAGATCGTGATCGGGCCGCTCACGCGTCGACAGCGACACGCCGCCCTTGCGCGAGGCGCAGGACGCCGACGCTGATGAACTTGATGACGCTGCGGGTCTCCTCGATGCCGCGTCGCAGCGCGTACGCGAGCGGGTGCGGGTTGGGGACGAGGCGGTCGGGCGCGTTGGGGAGCCAGTCGTCCGTAGCGGAAGACGTAGCGCTCGTAGTGCTGACCGAACTCGTCGTCCCACTGCTCCTTGCGGAGCTGGAAGAACCCGCGCATCGGCATGCCGTCGCGCGTCCACGTGAGCTCGTGGCGCCGGTCGGCGCCGGCGACGAGCTCGTCCTCCATCGTGCGCCAGAGCCGCTGCGGCGACCCGTCGAGGCTCGTGATGCGATCGCCCGGCCGCAGGCCGGCGCGCCACTCGCTCGACGCCTCGGGCACGAACGCCACGTACATGTCGGCGCTCTCGATGCCCGTGCGCGCCAGGACGTCGGCCGCGCGCCCCTGCTCGTCCGCAGGCGGCGTGGCCCCCGGGGGCCGGGGCGTCGGGGTCAGCTGCGCGAGGCCGGGCTCGAGGACGGCGAGCTCGCAGAGGCCGCCCATCGCCTGCGGCACGTAGACGGGCCGCAGGTAGCTGACGACGACCTGGTCCCCGCGGTTCTGCGCGAGGGCGTCGACGAACTCGACGAACCGCTCGATGCGCCGCCCGTTGATCGCGGTGATCTGGTCGAACGTCTGGAGCTTGGCCTGCGCAGCCGGCGAGTCGGGGTGCGCGACGCCGATGACGGCGGCGGGGAAGCGCGGCGCGATGCCGATGCGCCCCACGTGCTCGACGATGTCGAGCTCGCGCGTCTCCGACTCGTCGGTGGGCGTGACGGTCACGTCGAGCGTCTTGCCGTCTCGCTCGACGCCGAGCGTCACCGGCTTGCCCGCCCGCTGCGCGATGACCTGCTGGATCTCGGGGAAGCTCGTGACCTCTTCGCCGTCGACGCGCGCGATGCGATCGCCCGGATAGAGCTTGCCGTCGGCCGGCTTGCCGGGGAGGACCTGGCCCACGGTGGGCGGCAAGAACTGCTCGTCCTCGAGGAACACCGACGTGTAGAGCGCGATCGGAAAGAGAAGGTTCATCGCCGGCCCCGCGAGGACGATGACCACCCGCTTCCAGAGCGCCTGCGCCTCGAACGTGCGATGCCGGTCCTCCGGCAAGATCGGCTCGCTCTGCTTGCTCTCCTCGAGCATCTTCACGAAGCCGCCGAAGGGCAGGAGACCCACGCAGTACTCGGTCTCCTTGCCCCGGATGCGCAGGACCTTCGGCCCGAAGCCGATCGAGAAGGTGAGCACCTTCACGCCGAAGATCTTCGCGAAGGCGAAGTGCCCCGACTCGTGGATGAAGATGAGGGAGCTGACGAGGAGGACGAAATACAGAAGGTCCACGTTCAGCCCCGATGCTCGCTACGTGAGTAGCACAGGCGACGGCCTCGCCGGGCGCGGGGTGGGGCGGCGTGCCGCAGCGCGGGCGCGCGTGTACGCGCGCGTAACCAATCGCGCCTGCGTGCGTAGTCCCATTCGGGTGTGGATCTCGCGCCCGGCTCCCCGGCGGCTGGTGCGCTTGGTGCAGCCGCCCGGAAGCGGGCAGGTCGCGCGGAGCGCGGGCAAGCCGCGCCAGCGGAAATGTGCCACGGGAGCGATACCCAACAAATGTCCATGTGCAGCACAAGCCGCGGTTCGAGCTGGCGCTACACTTCATCGATCTTTATCGGTCTTCGGAAGGAAGAGGCTTCGTCATGGCTGAGCAAACGCGGACCGGGCTGGTACCGGGCTTCATCAAGCTGTCTTTGCTTGCGACGATCGGCGCCGCGCTCGGTGGACTCGGTGGCTGCTCTTCTTCGGGCAGCGAAGCGCCGGGCTCGAACGGCAGCCAACTCACGGCGGACGGCAGTGTCGGCTGCACGACGGACCCGCGCGCCGAGGACTTCACGCCGAATCTCACCCACAAAGGCGATAGCGGCATGCTGTCGTTTGTCATCGTCAGCGCGAACGACAACCCGCCGGCGGTCGACGACAACACGTGGAGGCTGAAGATCCTCGATGCGAACGGGCAGGCGGTGAAGGACGCCGTGCTGTCGTTCCCGGCCACCGTTCACCCGTCCGATCCGTGGATGCCCGACCACAGCCACGGTGCGCTTCCCGCGAAGGCGGTGAACAACAACGACGGCACGTACACCATCGCGCCGCTGTACTTCTTCATGGGCGGCATCTGGTCGACGTACATCCAAGCGAACGTGGGATCGGTCACGGACAGCACGACGTTCACGTTCTGCGTCAACACCTGACCCTTCGGGTTCGCGCGCCAGCCATCGCGAGGTGAACTGGCGAACGTGTGCCGGCATGCCCCAGCCGGCGCCAAGCGCGCCTTTCACGGGCCGGGCGGAGCTCCCGCGGCGCGCGCGGCGCTTCGCCACGACTGAACCTCGGGAGCCTGATCGCCGCTCGGGTCGAGCGCGCGCGCTTCGTTCAGCTTGTCGAGACACGTCGGCCAGCTTCGTGCGTCGCACGCTTGGCGGGCCTCCCGGCGCAAGGCGGCTGCGCGCAGCTCGGACGGGGAGTCCGGACGGCCCTCCGCCACGGGGGCCGGAGGCAGGGCGCTCTTCACCACGAGGGCGACGGCCGCCGCGAGCGCGGCGGCCAGCGGGATGACGACCGCCAGGCGCAGTCGCCTCGGACGAACGCGGGCCGCCGGCTCCGGCGGGGCGGGCGCGGCCCCGAGAGCGTCGGCCTGCGCGTGCACCTTCTCGAGATCGAACCCGGCCTCGCGAAGCTCGCGGCGACGCTCTTCGGGGCTCATCGCGAGCACGGCCTCCATCTCGGCCTCCTGGGCGCCCTCTTCGAGGGCCGCCCAGACTTCATTCGGAGTTCGCTTCGTCATCACTTCACCTCTTCGTCTTCGCCGCGCTCGGCGGCCAGAATGCTTCGCATATGTCGGCGAATACGGGCCAATGCCGTCTTGACCTCGTCGAGCGACCGGCCCGTCCCGAGCGCGAGCTCGGCGCGCTTGGTCACGTCTTCAGCCATGAGATCGAGGATCCGGAGGTCGAGCTCGAAGGCCGCCACCCGGACGCGCAGCGCCGCAAGTCGCTTCGTCGCGCGCGCTTCGAGGCCGTCGCGTTCGGCGCGTTCGAGCCACAGCGCCTCGGTCGAACGGCCGGCATCGGACAGGTAGGCCATTTCGGTCCCGGCCTGAAGCTCGAACTCGCGACGCGTCGTGTCCGAGGCGCGCTGATGCGACACCAGGCTCCTGACGATGCCGATCATGTGTTGCTCGAGGGAGGTCGGGCGGCTCGGATCCCACGGACGCGTGGTGTCGAGCCGCAAGAACGCCTCTTGCGTCAGGTCGGCGGCGGCCGAGGTCGACCTCGTAGCCCTGTAGGCCACGAGGAGAACCAGCTCGCGGAGCTCTCGCCGCTTGTCTTCGGTCAGCTTGCGAACGTCCACGATGTCCCCGGTCTCTCTTTCTTCGTAGATGACGTCGTCGGAATGGACTGGCAAGCGGGCGGGGGGAGGGCCTCTCTCATCGAGAGCGACCCTCCCCCTTCCCTGGTTTTACGCGCACAACCGCTCACGCGATGTGTGCCGTAGCCGCAGCCGTCGTGCCCGTGCTCGTCGCAGGGGCCGTCGGGCTGCTCGGTACCGTCACGGTGGGGGGCGTAGCAGTGACCGGGGTCACGAGGATGCCTGTGACATCCCCCTTGATTCCCTTTTTCTGCGTCGATCCCATCGTGTGTCGCGCCGCGCGCGTCGCCGCGCGCTTCGCGACCGCCGCTGCCTTGGCCTCGACCGTGAGTTGCGCGCGCGGCTTCGGAGTCATTCCGAAGTCGGCGAGCACGTCAGGCGAGGATCCGAAGGCCGCCCTCACGTACGACTCGAGCGCGCTCATAAAAGCGAGCAGAGCCGGCGTTTGGGCAGCTTCGTTGGCGATCTTCGCCTTGGCCGTTGCCTTGGCGGCGTCCACGTCGGAGCGCAGGTTCACGAGCGTTTGAAGCTTGCTCGTGATCTGGTCCGCCGTGAACGAGCCCCCCAGGAGCGCGACTTGCGTCGTGCTCGAGAGGTGCTTCGACGTCCCCGCGATCAACTGCTGCGCGGTGACGACGACCTGGCTTTTCGTGTTCTTTTTCGTTGCCATGATTGATTTCCTCCTTTCCAAGAGCGGCCACTGCGGTCAAACACCCACGCCTCAGCGCGTGGCGGGTGCCCGCTTCGGCGTCCCTCAATGGGTAAAGCCGACCGGATCGCGATCCGAGCGATCCGAAACGACGTTTTTTTCGTCGCGTCTTGCAACTGCGCGAAAAGACGTGCCTCTTTTTTTGAGCGGCGGGTCGGCGCGGGGGTCAGGTGCACCCTTCTCGTGGAAGGACGGATCCGTCCTCGAGACGGGTGCATCTTCTCCTTGGAAGGACGCTGCTCTCTTCGCGACGGGTGCATCTCTTCACGGCGCACGCGTCCCCGTCTATGCGAGGGATGCGCGCATCCACGGTGCGGGTCGGCGCCTCCGCGAGACTCGTGTCCCGCTCGCGTCGATGCGTGCATCCCTCTCGTGTGAGTGGGTGGCGGCTGCGCGAGAGCCATGCGCCCATCTCGTCGATGCGGACGTCCTTCCCGTCGACTCGGACGGGCATCTGCGGAAGGCGGTGGCGGGTGAGCGCGACGCGCGCACGCCTCCTGCGGCTGCGCGTCCGTCTCCGCGGGAGAGACGTGCGCTCCTCGCGGATGGGCACACCCTTCGTCGCGATACCGAGGCGTATCAAGCCGAGGGACGGCCGCATGCCTCGCTTCGCCCTTCCGCTTCGCCGGATACGGACGGGCATCGGCCGTGTGGACACGACTCTGACGCAAGGGCACGCTTGCGTCGAAGGGGACGCCTCGGCGTCGCGAGGACGTCGGGTCACGCTCGACGGGGAGTCGGGGGCGGAAAGGCGGGGACGAAACCCGCGAGGACAGAGCCTATTGTGTAGGCGCGGGGCACGTAGCCGAAGATTGGGCCGCAGTGGCGGTCACGGGCCTGAAGTTCGGGGTCGTGGCGCAGGTGGCTCCGCCAATGTCATCCTCCGGGAAGGTCGCGTCGTTCGAATCGGGCGTCCACACGAGCCCGCCCGGGCTATTGATGCCGGGAACGATCGGTCCCTGGAGCGACACGTCGAAGGTGGGCATCTTCGACGCCACGGACGGATCGAGGTCGCCCGTCGACGCGAGGTCGCTGAGGACGTCGAGCCCTACGGGCTGGATCCGGACGCGCATCGTCACCCGCGCAGGCGGCCCCTTCAGCAACCCCGTGCCCTCGAAGGGTCGAGGATACGACTGCACGATGTGGTTTCCGTAATACAGCGGGCTGCTCGCGTCGAACGTCGGCAGCGCGGGCAGCTCGGACCCGGTGCCGGTCACCTGTGCAGCCTCCCAGAAGTTGTCGACCCGCTGCGATTGAGCGTTGAACATGCAGTCGCGAAGGAGCCACAGGTCCGGATCCTGGATCGACGTGACGGGCGTGCCGTCCGGGACGACGCCGCTCGAGTACATCACGCTGCCGTCGGCGTTGTACGCGATGACCTCGACCCACGCGCGCCGGTCCTGCGTGGCGCCGCTCGGCCAGTGGTGGCCAACGCCGGCCGTATCGAGGATGACGCGGATGGCCTTGTCGCGGATGCCGACGCAAAGCGCGCCGATGAGCGCGTCGTCGTTGAGCGCGAACTGGACCGCCGCCGTGGCCGGCAGGACGCCACCGTCCACCGATGAGGCCCCGCCGTCCACGGGCGATCCCTCGTCGTCCCCCGACGATGCCCCGCCATCGGGGCTTTCGGCGATGGCCGTGCTGGTCTCGAGCGAGATGTCGACCCCGGGGAAATTGTGCGGGTGGTAGAGGCGCTTGGGGCCTCCGGTCGCGATCGGAACCGGCTTCGGAGGCGACGTCATGTGGCAGCCCGAGGCAGTGCAGGTCAGCCCGGCGGGTCCCGAGAACGCCGATGCGGACCACTCCGCGAACGTTCGCTCGATGTGTCCCCCCGCGGGCGAGTCGATGTCGTGGCACGACCCGCACATCGTGGCGCTGTCCTTCTGCGCATCGTCGTGGAAGGTCGAGTACGCCGACGCGTGCGCGATGTTCGCGACGGGCGGCGGCTCACCCGAACCCGGCGCGGCGAGCTCGCCTCTCATCACGAGGTCGGTCGCGAGGTTGACCGACGCGTTGTTGTGCTGCGCCCCGACCGAGTCGATCGAATGGCAGAAAAAGCAGGTGACGCCCTTGTAGTACGCGGGGAGAAACGCGAGGTCGGCCGTCCCGCCGTCGCTGCCGCCGTCACTCCCACCGTCGAACAGACCGTCGCGCACGGCCATCGGCGCGTGGCACTGGAGGCAGAACGTGCCGAGCTTGCCGCCCGTCTCCCGCTGGCCGCGCTTGTTCATCGCGATGAAGACCGGATCGTCGGTCGCCTGCGCGTGCATGCTCTGGGACCAGTCGTCGAAGTGGCTCTTGTGGCACGGCGCGCACGTCTCCGGCTTGAGCATGTCGGCTCGCGACAGGACGATCGGCGCCGGTGGGGCGCTGCTGCTGCTGCAGCCGCCCGCCCCGCCTGCCCCCCCCGCCGACACGAGGGCGACGAGACAGACCCAAGCGCGTTTCATCGGGACCTTCTCCTCCGCCGAATGGCGACCCCCAGGACCGCGACGGCTCCGGCGAACATCGCGCCGCCTCCGCCCCCTACGAGACCGACGAGAGAGCGGCTGCGACGAGCTCGACTTGGGGGCCGCGCCTTCGGCGTCGCCCGTGCCGCCCTCGGGGGCTCCGCATCCGTACGTCATGCAGAACGTCGTGAAATCGGCGGGGCACGTCGACGAGTTCTGCGTCGTGTTGCACGCGGCCCCTTTCGGGTTCGCGGTGCACGCGATCGCCCCCGTCAGGTCGCCCAGGGTGGGGAGCTTGGCCGTGAACGTCGCTCCGTCATCGGTCGACACGCCGAGGACGAAGCCGCTCACCTCGGCGGAGCACATCCAGAGTTCGTCGCCGCGCGTCGCCAGGCACTGCACGACCTTGGAGGACTTGTTCGTGAACTTGAGGTCGCTGGCGGCCGCGACAAAGAGCCCGCTCTCCTCGGTCCCGACGTACACCTTCGAGCCGTCGGGCGAGAGCGCGAACCCCAGGAGCTCGCCGGTGATCTCGCCGGTCTTCGCCATTCCGACGTCGAAGACGTCGACGTTCGCGAAGGTCGGGGACGACGTCGACGCCCCGTTGACGACCGTGAGGCGCGACTTCCCGCCTGTCATCAGGGCGCTCGAGCGCATGTAGACGCGATCGGCGTTGCCCGGGTCGACGGCGCCGATGAAGACCAAGTCTTCCATGGTCGGGTCGTACTCGCCGGCGGGGAGCACGCGTTCGGTCCACGTCGTTCCCTTGTTCGTCGAGACGAAGAGAGAGGCGGTCCTCGACGTCCCGTAGCCGCGCATCCCGGAAACGTAGAGGACGTTGGGGTTCGTCTTGGCGACGTCGATCGTGGTCACGATGACGAACTCGGGGATCGGGCTGCTGTTGTTGCCGAGGGGCGCCCAGGTGACTCCGTTGTCCGTGGTCTCGAAGACCTGATTGGACGACCCGGATTGCGAGGAGTCGCTCGGGAGGAGGGTGCTCGTCAGCGCGACCGTGCCCGCGGGGTTATCCGGCCGGACGGCGATGTCGGTGATCACCTGCCCGGCGAGCGGGCCCCCGATGCAGTTCCAGTTGCACCCGACGTCGGTCGAGACGTTGAGACCGACCGCCACGCCCAGGACGAGCGAGCTATTCTCGGTCAGGCCAATGGAGGGATCCTCGCCGCCGATCGACGGCAGCCCGAGCGCGCTTTCGCAGATGTAGCCCCACGTCGTTCCGTTGTCGTGCGACGGCAAGACGCCGTACGAGGTTCGCAGGACGAGGAGGTTGGGGTCCGTGGGCGAGAACACCAGCTGGTTGGACGCCGGGAAGCGACCGTTCGCGGCGGCCGGGATGGAGACCAAGAGGACAGCGGCTGCGGAGGTGATGAAAGGAAGGGCTCTGCGCACGCGCGCATCGTAGCGTCGCGCGCGCGGCGTGGCACGTGGGCTTCGCTTGGGCGTCGCGTGGTCAGTCGCTCCTGCGTCTCCTTCGACAGGCGGCGATAGCCGCGAGCACGCACGCCGCGCTGACCTCGGTCGAGCCGCCGTGGGGTGCCGTCGAGCACCCGCACGCGGGGGACGGCGCCAGCGAGACCCGGGCCGCGGAGCCGTCGGGGGTGAGGCGCAGTGCCTCACCCGCATCGCCGAAGCCTGCGTCGACCCCGCAGCCGCCGAGCGTCGCGCACACGGCCTCGAACGCCGCGCCGCTGCACTGCGACGCGTTGGCCGTGGCTCCGCACGCGAACGGACCTTGCCCGCTCGGCGCGCACGCGAGGGCGCTCGCGAGGCCATCGAGCTGCAATCTCGACGCGAATTTCGCGCCGTCGTTCGTCGAGACGCCTACCGAGAAGCCACTCGACTCGTCGGAGCACGCCCAGAGTTCGCTTCCGCGCGTCGCGAGGCACCCCACGTGGATGGGCGAGACGTTCGTGAACGCGAGCCCTCCGTCGCCGCCGGGCGCGCCCACGAGGAGGCCGTCCTCGACGCTCCCCGCGTACACCTCGTTCCCGTCAGGCCGGATGGCAAAGCCGAGCATCTGTCCCGTCAGCGTGAGCGCAATCTGAAACGAGCGGCCCGCGTCGCTCGTGACGAAAAGCCTCGAGAGACCGCTCGAGCGCACGTACACCCGGTCGGCGGACTGTGGGTCGACGGCCCCGATGAAGACGCCGACCTCGGTCACCGGATCGAAGGGCAAGGGCCGCTCGGTCCAGGTCTGCCCCGCGTCGGTCGAGACGAAGAGCGAAGCCGAGCGCGTCGCGCCGAATCCGCGCGTGCCGGAAACGTACACGCGCGTCGGGTCGCTCGCGGCCACGTCGATCGTCGTGACGGTGACGGTGGGATCGAGGGTCGCGCCCAGCTGCGTCCAGTGGGCTCCGTCGTCGGGGGTCTGCCAGACGCGGTTGTCGAGCGTCGCGATCGCGGCGTCGCTGAATACGTACGACGAGCTGAGAGCGAGGACCGCGTCCGGCGCGCCGGGCCGGACGGCGAGATCGACGATCGAGAGCCCGGCGAGCGGTCCGCCGGTGCAGCCGACGTTGCAGCCGAGGTCGGGCGGCGCGCCTCCCGATGCGCCGCGCGACACCTCGAGTCCCTCGTTCAGGCCGACGACGAGGCCGTCGTTCGCGGTGAGGGCGACGGAGGGGTCCTCGACGGAGACGATCGGCACGCCGAGGGCGCTCTCGCAGAGCCAGCGCCAGGTGGCCCCGTTGTCGCGAGAGACGAGCAGCCCGTAGGTCGCGCGCACGACGATCAGATCGGGATCCGCGGCGTCCGTCGAGAAGACGATCTGCGTGGACGCGGGGTACCGACCGTTCGCGGTCGCCTCGCGCGCCGACAGCGTCGCGGCCGCGCAGAGCGCCGCGGCGATCCCCCCCGAGATGCGCACGCGTAAGCGTAGCGCTTCACCGGCGGCGAGCGACCATCAACCACTCGAGCTCATCGATCGATTCGATCGTGGGCTCCCAATCGGGCGCGAGCGCCGCGCTCCACTCGGCCTCATCGAGGAGCGTGGCTTCGATCGACGCGCCGGTGACGAGGTCTTCGTAGACGCACGTGCGCGGCCCGGTCCGGCGTACCCGTCGATCCGCCTGCGGCGCGGCGGTCTCCAGACGCTCGAGCCAGGCGGGCGAGGGGACCTCGGCCACGAAGGCCCCGCCGGGTCGTACGACGCGAGCGAGCTCGCGCGCGAGTCGGCCCATCGCGCCCTCGTCCGGCGGGTGCGCGAGCGTCCCGTGCAGCGCCACGACCGCATCGAACGCGGCGTCGTCGAAGGGCAAGGGCGCGACCCAGAAGTCCGCGCGGACGAGCGGTACGACTCGCGCGCGCCGCGCGCACCGCTCGAGCATCGCGCGCGAAGCGTCGAGCCCCGTGGGCGCGTGCCCCGCGTCGAGCATCGCCGTGAGCTCCCGGCCCGTCCCGACGCCGAGGTCGAGCACGCGCGCCGGGGCCGCGGGGAGAACGGCGAGGACACGGTCCATCCGGGCGCGCGACTGCGCCGCGGGAAGCGCGTAGGCGCGCTCGTAGCGCCCGGCGATGGCGTCGAAGAACGCCTCCGCCGTCGGCGGTCAACGGCGGACCTGATCGCAGTACGCCAGGTACATCGACTCGTGGGCGCCGGCGAGCGCGATGGCCCGCGCGAGGAGACCGGCGCGGTCCTCGGCGTTCCAGGGTCGCCGCGGCAGTCGCTTGGCGCCTCGCCGGTGCGCCGCGCCGAGCAGGGCGCCGAGATGGCGCGCGAGCGGCTCGAGGTCGGCGTCGGCGAGCCGCGCGAGGTCGAGCTTGTCTTCCTGGGGCATGAGACGGCGCACGAACATCGAGTCGCCCCGGAGCCGCGTCGCCCCGACCATGCGCGGAGGGCGCGCGAGGCACGCGCCAATCGCGGCGGCCACGCGCTCCGCCGGCTCGAGCCGAGGGGGGCGAACGAGGCACGCGGCCGACGGGGTGCCCTGGGCCTTCATGTCGAAGATCCACGCGCCGTCGCGGCCGCCCTTGCCGCGCACGAGGAGCGCGACGCGAAGGCAGCCGAGGCTGCCGGTCCCGGCGATGCGGAACGCCGCGTCGATGACTTCGAGCGCCTCGGCGGGGACACGGTCCGCTCGCGACAGCTTCTTGCCGTACTTGGCGAAGGCCTTCTCGGCCTTCGCGCGAAGCTTGGGCGTGAGCGCTTCGTACCGCGGGCCCCGCACGAACCGGCGGTTTCCGCGGACCATCTCCGTTCGCGCGTCGAGCAGCTCCCTTCGCGTGCGGCCCTGGACCGTCGCGACGAGCTTCGTGATCACCTCGGGCCCCGTGGGGATCCGCTTGCCATGAAACGCGCTCCCGACGTACGCGTCGAGCAGGGCATCGCAGAGGCCGAGCGCTCGCCGACCATCGACCCCCATCTCGCGCCCGCCGAGGATCAGGCTCGTCAAGAGGCGAAGGACGTCGAAGCGCCACGCGCCGACGAACGCGTCGTCGAAATCGTTCAGATCGAAGACGACCCCCTCTTTCGCGTGCGTCTGCCGCGTCTCGGTCATCGAGAGGGCGCCGGTGCGATAGGCCCCGAAGTTCTCGAGGTGCGCGTCGCCGACGAGCCACCCCTCGCCCGGAGGCCCTTCGCAGAGCGCCGGGTGGCGCGCGAGCACTTCGTAGAAGAGCGGCGCCGAGCCGCGCAGGAGCGCCAGCGGCGAGGCCGTCATGCGCGCGGCCTTGTGCGCGAAGAGATGCGGGAGCTCTCCGAGCCGGCCGCGGTCGATCTCGATTTGGCGGCGCGCGAGGCGGATGGGATCGACGGTCAGCATGGATCGGGCAGACCAAGGTACACGCGTCCTGGACTACATTCGCCAAACCGTGATCGAGGCAGCCAACGCGACGTGGGGCGGTCGGCTGCTCGAGAGGAGCCTCGGAAGGCTCTTCGAGAGGGCGGTCGTCCGGCGCCTGGGCGCGCCCGCAGGGGTGGCCATCGTCGCGGTCGGGGGTTCGACGCTCGGCGGCTCGGGCAAGACGCCGCTGGCCATCGAGTGCGCCGCCGAGCTGGCGCGCGCCGGCGCGCGCGTGGTGCTGGTGGGTCACGCGTACCGGGCCAGCCCGCGGCGACCGCGGTGGGTGTCCCCTCGCGACCGACTCGCCGAGGTCGGCGACGAGGCGCTCCTGGCTGCGCGCGCCCTCGAGCCCCACGGCGCGCGGGTCGTCGTCGGCCCGACGCGGGCCGGCGCGATGGCGTTCGCCGCGCGGGGGGCGGACGTCCTCGTGCTCGACGGGGTCGCTCAGCTGGCGCCCGGCTCGCGCGACGCTCGCCCTCCTGTCGGTGGACGCACAAGACCCGTGGGGGCGCCGTCGAGCGCTGCCCCCGCGCGGCGCGCTGCGGGCCCCGCTGGCGACGCTCGTCTCCGCGTGCGACGCGATCGTGCCCTTGGCCGACGCCGAGGCAGACGTCGCGGACCGGCTCGACGGCAGCCCGCTCGCAGAGGTCGAGACGGCCGGTCGGAACATGTGGCCCGCGCGGGCCCAATCGCGGGGAGCCTGGGTCGATGGGGGGAGCTCCTGACGTGGGAGGCCATGCGCTCCCTGCGGGTCGGCCTCCTCGTTGCTCTTGGGCGGCCCCAGCGCGTGGTCCGATGGTTGGAGCGGCGCGGTGTCGCTGCGCGCGCGGTCGTCCGCGGGCGAGACCACGGTCCCTTCCGGGCTCGCGCGCGGTGGGCCGCGCGCTCGGCCGAGCTCCGTGGGATCGATGTCTGGCTCGCGACCCCCAAGTGCGCGCTCCACGCGGCCCGCGGTCTACCGGGGTTGCCGGTCGCGGTCCTGGACCACTCCGTTGCGCTCGATCCTTCGCTGCGCAAGCACTTGCGCGGGATCGCCCACGCCGCCTGCTTGACCGGGGGAGGGGGCACTAATAGCCTTGAAGTACTGGAAAGTACCAGAATAGTCCGTTCGACGGCGGCCCCCTACGCGCCGCCAGCCACGCCGCTCGCCGCCAGCGGCGAATACGACGATATGAGGCCCCGCGCGTGAGCGAGTCCGAGGAGAAAACTCGAGTCACAGCCATCGTGCAGAAGCCTTTGGGGGGTGGCGACGGCGGCCCCAAGGGCAATGACTGCCTCGTGGTCATCTACACGAAGGAGCCGACTCTCCTCGGGCGGCGCTTCGTCCTCGATACGAGCCCGATCCGCATCGGCCGCGGCGCGGAGAACCACATCGTGCTCGAGGGCGACAGCGTCTCGCGGCGTCACGCGCACTTCGAGCAGCGGAGCGGCGCGTGGTGGTGCGTCGACGACGGGTCGACCAACGGGTCGTACGTCAACGACGAGCAGATCATGCGCGAGGCGCACCTCGGCAACGGCGATCGAATCAAGATCGGGCCGACCATCTTCAAGTTCCTCTCGAGCGGCAGGACGTGGAAGCGCAGTACCACGAAGAGATTTACCGGATGACCATCATCGATGGTCTCACGCAGGTGCACGTGAAGCGCTATCTGCTCGAGGCGCTCGACAAGGAGCTCATGCGCGCGCGGCGGCACATGCGCGATCTGAGCTTCCTGATGCTCGACATCGACCACTTCAAGAAGATCAACGACGTCCACGGCCACCTCGCGGGCGACTACGTGCTCAAGGAGGTCGCGCGGATCATCCAGCAGCGAATCCGGCGCGACGAGGTGCTCGCGCGCTACGGCGGCGAGGAGTTCGCCATCATCCTGCCCGGAGACCAACGCTCGAGGGCGCTCGCGCGCTCGCCGAAGGGCTGCGCGAGAAGATCGAGGAGAGCCGCTTCGTGTTCCAGAGCGAGACGATCCGCGTGACGATCTCGATCGGCGGCGCCTTGCTGCAAGACAGCGATCGCACGAGCCTCGACCTCATCAAGCGCGCGGACGAGAAGCTCTACGAAGCCAAGCGCGCCGGCCGCAACCGCGTCGTCACGTGAGCCGCGCCTGCCGGAGATTCGCGTCCCGCCGCCGGGGCCGCGATCGCGGGCGCTCGCGGCGCGCCTCGCGGCGGTCGAGTCGCCCGCGGTGGACGCGCGGCGGGAGGCCCGGGAGAAGGCGAGCGGCGAGGAGCAAGCGCCGATCGTCTACGAGCGGGGCGAGGGGTCGAACGTCGTCGACGTCGACGGCAACCGGTACGTCGATCTCGCCGCTGGCTTCGGCGCGCTGCTCCTCGGGCACGTGCCCGCCGGCGTCGCGGAGGCCCTGGGCGCGCAGGAGCGCCTGACTGTGGCTCGCGCTCGGGGACGTCTACGCCGCGGAGGCGAAGGTCGCGTCTGTGCGAGCGGCTGGTCGCGCTCTACCCGGAGCCGGGGGCGCGCGTGATGCTCGGAGCGAGCGGCGCCGACGCGGTGACCGCGGCCCTCAAGACGGCCGTGCTCGCGACGGGCCGGCCGGGGGTCGTCGCGTTCGAGGGCGGCTACCACGGTCTCTCGCACGGACCCCTGGCCGCGTGCGGATTGCGACCGACCTTCCGCGAGCCGTTCGCCGATCAGCTCAACGCGCACGTCGCGTTCGCGCCGTACCCTCGGGACGCCGCGTCGCTCGGGGTCTCGATGGCCGCGGTGGATGCGCGCGCTCGCGACGCGGACGATCGGCGCGGTGCTCGTCGAGCCGATCCTCGGCCGAGGGGGCTGCGTCGTTCCGCCGGCGGGGTTTCTGGCCGCGCTGCGCGAGGCGTGCGATGAGGTCGGGCGCGCTGCTCGTGTGCGACGAGATCTGGACCGGGCTGGGTCGGAGCGGCGCGTGGCTGGCGAGCGTCGAAGCCGGGGTCGTGGCCGACCTCGTCTGCCTCGGCAAAGGTCTCGGAGGCGGCTTGCCCATCAGCGCTTGCGTCGGGCGCGCGAGCGTGATGGCGGCGTGGGGCGCACACGGGGGAACGACGATTCACACGGCGACCCACTTCGGCGCTCCGCCCGCCTGCGCCGCGGCGCTGGCCACGCTCGACCGCGATCGAGGACGGGCGGCTCCTGGCGCGCGCGCGCGACGTCGGGGCGCGCTGGGCCGATCGGCTGCGCGGTGGACTGCAGGGCTGCGGCGTTTCGGACGTCCGCGGGCGCGGGCTGATGATCGGCGTCGAGCTCGAGGGCGGCGCGCCGCGGGCCCTCGCCGTGACCCGACGCCTGCTGCAGCGCGGCTGGATCGTGCTGACCGGCGGCGCCGCGGGCGACGTGCTCACGCTCACGCCTCCGCTCGACATCGACGAGATCCTCCTCGTTGCCTTCGCCGATGCGCTCGCCGCAGCGGCCCAGGGCGCCTGAGACTCGTCCCTGTCGTGGACCGCGCAAGGCAAGAGACGAGTGACGCGCTGCACGCGCGGGTGCGCGCGATGATCCGCGCGTTCGAGGGTCGGCGGTCGATGCCCGAGTCGTTCGACGCCCTCGCCGTCGACCTCGCTGCATTCCAGGCGGCCCACGTCCCTGGCTACGGGCGCCTTTGTCTCGCGCGAGGCGTCGACCCGCGGTCGATCACGCAAGCCGCCGACGCGCCCGCCGTCCCGGCCGAGGCGTTCAAGGTCGCCCGCGTCTTCGCCTTCGACGAGCGCGACGTCGCCTTCACGTTCCGCACCAGCGGCACCACCGTCGGAGCTCGCGGCGCCCATGCCATGCGCGACGACGGCACGTACGACGCGGCGGCGCTCGCGTTCGGCGCGCGCGATGTTCGTGCGAGGTCTCGCGCCCGAAGGCGAGCGCGTGCCCGTCCTCGTCGTCGGACCGTCCGACGTCGAGGCCCCGGACTCGTCGCTCTCGCACATGTGCGCGCTGCTCGTGCGGACGTTCGGTGCCGCCGGGCCGGAGCCCACGTTCTTCGTGAACGACGGGAAGCTCGAAATCGACGCGCTGCTCGCTCGCGTGGCGTCGCTTCCGCGCGAGCGGCCTGCGCTCGTCCTCGCGACCAGCTTCGCGCTCGTGCACTGCCTCGACGCGATGAGAGGGCGGACCGCGGCGCTCCCTCCGCGCAGCCGCGTCATGCAGACGGGCGGAATCAAGGGGCAATCGCGCGAGGTCTCGGCGGCCGAGCTGCGCGGGGCGGTCTCGCAGGCGTTCGCCGTGGACGAGCGCGCCGTCGTCGGGGAGTACGGGATGACCGAGCTCTCGAGCCAGTTCTGGGAGGCGACCCTCGTCGACGAAGCCGCCGTCCACGGCGAGTATGCCGAGCCGCCCTGGGCGCGCGTGGTCCCCGTCGACCCCGAGACGCTGGCGCCCGTCGCCGACGGAGCCGTCGGGATCGCGCGCATCGAGGACCTTGCCAACGTCGACAGCGCCTTCGCCGTGCTCACCCAGGATCGCGTGCGCCGGGTCGGACGCCCGATTCGAGCTGCTGGGACGCGCCCCCGGGGCGTCGCCGCGGGGGTGTTCGATAGCGCTCGACGAGATGCTCTCGCGGGCGGGCGGTGCCCGCGGCCCGATGAGCGCCCCATGAGCCGGACGGTCGACGAGCGCCTACGCGACGTGCGCGGCTGGGTCGAAGCGGCCCGCGCAGTCCACGCGCATCGGGCGCGTCACGTCGCGGCGATCGCGGCGAGCACCGGGCTATCCCCGGAGGGCGTCGAGCTCGGCTTCGACTGCCTCGAGCGCGCCGCGACGCCCGAAGAGCTGCGAGCGCTCGTCGCGTCCGCCGGGGACGCGCCGAGCGTCCACGTCATCCTCTCTGCGAACGTCTTCGTCGCGCCGCTGCGCGCAATCGCGATCGCGCGGGCCGCCTCCGTCCGCGTCACGGTGCGGCCCTCGTCTCGCGATCCCACGCTCGCCGCCGCGCTCGTGGCCGCGGCGGGCGACCCGGCCGTCTCGATCGCGACCGACCGCGGCCTCCCCGCCGGAGCCGATCGGATCGACGTCTATGGGCGCGACGAGACGATCGCGCGCGTGCGGTCCCTCGCGCGCCCCGGCGTCGTCGTCCGCGGTCACGGCGCGGGGCTCGGTGTGGCGTTCGTCGCGGACGAGTGGGAGAGGGCCGCCGAGGCGCTCGCTGCCGATGTCGCCGCGTTCGACCAGCGGGGCTGCCTGAGTCCTCGCGTCGCCTTCGTCCTTGGGTCGATGGCGCAGGGCGAAGCCTTCGCCGTCGCCCTGCACGAGCGACTCGCCGCGCTGGGGTCGCGCGTGCCGCGCGGCGCGTTGACCCCCGACGAGCGCAGCGAGGTCGTGCGCTGGCGCGACACGCTCGCGTTCGCAGGCCGCGTCTGGGGCGGGGCCGATCACGCCGTCGCGCTCGCCGCGGCGGAGTTGCCTCTGGCCGTTCCGCCCGCCGGTCGCCATGTCCTCGTCGTCCCGGTCGCGTCGGCGGCAGAAGCGCGCGATCGGCTCGCGCCCATCGCGCGGTCCGTGGTCACCGTGGGGAGCCGCGGCTCCAAACCACCGGTCGCGATCGCTCCCCCGCACGCGCGCCTCGCGCGGCTCGGTCGGATGCAGCGCCCGCCCCTCGACGGCCCGGTCGACAAGAGGTCACTCTGAGGCCGCTTCGGCCGCGCATGCGTCGTCGATGGGCGCGCACACCTGTTCGCACGACGTGTCCGTCACGCAGCTCCATCGGGCCCCATCCGGCGTCTCGCTGCAGAAGCAGCCTCCGGCCTCGCACATGGGAAAGCAGACGATGGGGCTCGCCACGGGGCAGGTCGTGCCCACGCCGGTGAAGGCGTCGCACAGATCGAGCAGCGGCGCCTGGGCGTCGCTCGGCCCCGCTTCGGCCGATGCGGCGTCACCGCTTCCGCAGCCGATTGCAGCGGTTGCGGGTGCGAGGGCCAGCGTCGCGGTCACCAGAGCGGCGGCCAAGGCCCTCGGGAGCGATGTAGGTGTAGCGCCCGCCTCCACGTTCGACCTCCCGGCCCAAGAGCACCCTCGATGTAGGCGTCCGAGAGATCCCATGGTCATCGCCGCGAGCCGGCCGCCAGAGCCGCGGCCACGGCCACATGACCATCTGCGCGAAGGCTCCGGTGGCTCTTGAAGAGGCCAATGGCGTTCATCAGGCTGCTCGAGGTATCTTTCTAAGATGCGCGCATTGTTTGCCAGCGTCGTTCTACTCGCAATGGGCATGTGCGCATGCGGATTGATCGCTGGGCTGGGCGACTACGAAGGGGCCCCCGGCGCGGGCGACAGCTCGGTTGCACGTGTGATCAAGGCCGACGCCGCCGTGGGCTCGACCGACGATGCCACCGATCCGCCACTCAACGGTGAAGCCGCGCCGACCGACGACGAGAGCGACGCCGGAACCGATTCGCCGTTCATCGCCGTTGCCGACGACGCCGACACCGCGGGCGACGCGATCTTGACCGCGGACGTGAACACCACGTGCGACACGACGACGTGCCCCGGCTGCTGCAAGAGTGGCCAATGCGTCGGCGGCCAGTCGGTCGCCACGTGCGGCGCCGGCGGCGGGTCGTGCAAGGACTGCACGAGCATGGGCGGCGCGTGCAGCAGCGCCGGCGAGTGCGCGACCAAAGTCGCGGACGCCGCGCCCCCGCCGACGTGCACCGCGTCGAAGTGCAAGCCGTGCATTCCCGTCTACCAGTCGTCCTGCTGCAAGAGCGACGAGACCTGCGGGTGCAAGACGAACTTCGGCGGAAACGGCGATTGCAACTGAGCCGGCGCGCCACCGCGCCGTTCGACGATTCGACGCGAGGCGCTACGGAGCCGCCTTCTCCGGAATGATCTGGACGCGCCGCTGGGGTTCCTGCCCCATGCTCTCGGTGCGCACGCCTTTGATGTCGCGCAGGGCCATGTGCACGATGCGCCGCTCGCGCGCGCTCATCGGGTCGAACGTGATGACCTTGCCTTCGGCGGCCACGCGCTGCGCGAGGCGGCGCGCCATCTGGGCCAGCTGGTCCTCGTGGCGCGCGCGGTAGCCCTCGGCGTCGACGATGACGTGACGCCGCGCATCGCCCGGGCGGACGGCGACGCGCGCCGTCAGGTACTGGATGGCGTCCAGCACGGTGCCCTTCTTGCCGATGATGCGGCCCGAGTCCGGCCCTTCGATCTCGATGCGGATCTCGTCGGGCGAGCCCTCGCCGTCGTCCGGGGCGACGTTCGCCTCGACGGCCATCTGCATCTTGCCGACGAGCGTCCGCACGAAGGCGAGCGCCTTCTGCGTCTGCGGGTCCAGCGTCGCCTCGTCGACGGCGGGCGTCGACGCTCGCTCATCCAATGGCTGCTCACTCACGAGCGTTTCCCTTTCTTGTTTTCCGACTTCACGACGATGTCCGATGACGGCGGGGCAGCGCCCACGCGCGGGAAGAGCTTCTCGACGACGAGCTGCTGGGTGATCCCGAGCACGCTGTTGGTCAGCATGTAGACGCCGAGCGCTGCGGGCAAAAAGAGCATCATGACCGTGAAGACGCCCGGCATCAGGAACGTCATCATCTTCGCTGCATGGGGTCCATCCCCTGCTGCGGCACGATCCGCTGCTGGACGATCATCGCGGCGCCGAGAACGATCGGCAGGATGAAGAGCTTGTCGGGCGCGGACAGGTCCGTGAACCACAGGAACCTCGAGTGATAAAACTCGACGGCCGTCTGGAGCGTCGCGTAGAGCGCGAACCAGATCGGCATCTGCACGAGCGCCGGCAGGCACCCGCCGAGCGGGTTCACCTTGTTCTTGCGCCAGAGCTCCATCATCGCCAGGTTCTTCGCCTGGGCGTCGTCCTTGAACTTCGCGTTGAGCACGTCGATCTCGGGCTTGAGCCGGCGCATCGCGATCGTGCTCTGGATCTGCTTCCACGTGAGCGGGAAAAGGCACGGTTCGAAGGCCGATCGTCAACACGATGATCGCGATGCCCCAGTTGCCGAAGGCCATGTGGGCGTGGATCCACGTGATGATCGTGACGAGGAACTTCGCGACGATCGAGAACGTCCCGAGGTTGATGAGGTCCTGAAGGCGCGGCCGCCCGCCGGCCGCCTTCGCGAGAACGTCGCGCTCCTTCGGGCCGAAGAACGCGATCTGCCGGTAGGTCGCGGACTCGTGCGGGCCGAGGGTGCGCCCCGGGTACTCGAGGCGCGCGTGGTAGATGTCGCCCGCCGTGTCGTCGTCGGCCTTCTGGTCGGCGCCGAACCACTGCTCGGCGAGCACCGAGCACGCCGGCTTGTCGCCGCCCTCGCCCGGCGCCATGTCGAGCGGGACGAGCGCCTGCGCGAAGTAGTAGTTCGAGATGGCCGCGTAGCGGTCGACGAGCGGCAGCTCGAACCAGAACGGCGGCTGCTTGAAGGCCTTGTCGTCTTTGGCTTTTCGCTCGACCTGGTCGTCGCGCGCGCACTCGAGCCCCGTCTGGAACGGCGAGACGCGCCCGAGCTTGCCCTTGACCTCGGCGTTGGTCCGGTAGGCGAAGGCCTCGATCGACGTCGGCGTGCCGCTTGGGGGTGTCTGACAGGTTGGTCAGCGTGGTCTCGACGTTCAGCTCGAACGGGCGCTCGCCGGCGCTGATCGTCTTGACGATCTGCACCCGGTCGTCGGCGTAAGTGAACCGGCACGATTCGGGCTCCTGCGGAGCCTCGAGCTTCCAGTCGAAGCGGTCGTATTTCACCTGGTCGTCGGGCGACGGCGGAGTCCCTGCGCGCCGGAACAGCGTGCGCAGATTTCGCCAGCGCTCGTGGTCCGGCGTCGTCGACATGTCGGCTGCCGCGCTGTTGGCGTAGCGCGGGTCGGTCAGGCGAAGGTGCGTCACGCCTGCGCCGCGCGACGACAGGTCCGCCTCGAACCGATTGCCGTGGATGGTGCACATCTCGCCAGGAGGCGGAGGTCCGGGCGCGGGCTTGCCGGGCTGAACGTCGAGCACATCAGGCGCGAACCCCGGCGCGTCGATGTACGCCTCACCGGTGACCTGCGGCTGGGTATCGCCCGACTTCTTGTCGAGAAAGAAGTGGTAGCCCAGGAACATCAGGCCGGCGATGAAGATCCAGCGCACAATCGTGTTGCGATCCATGAGTCCTCAGCGCGCCGCCGACGTGCCCCGCTCTGCGGTGCGCGCCCTTGGCGGGGGATCGTAGCCCCCAGGGTGAAAAGGATGGCACTTACACACGCGCACGATTGAAAGCAAGCCGCCCCTCCACACGCCCGTGAGACTCGAGGCACGCAGCCGCGTACCTCGAGCACGACGGCTCGAAGCGGCAACGTGGCCCGAGGAGCCGCGAAATCGTTCGCTGGTACAGGCGAATCAGCCAGATGAGTAGCGGCGCCATGGGTTCGGTCAGGTGGACGGCTGCGCGTCCGCGTCCGCAAGGGCGTTCGCGTTCGCGTTCACGTTCACGTTCACGTTCACGTTTGCGCTGGCTTTCACGTTCGCTCGCGTCCTCGGCTGCTGGCAGGATGATGCGGCCCGGACGCTCGCGCCAGCGCTTCCGCAGCGCGCTTCTGGAGGAGGCGCTCGACCCCCAGCCACTCCGACCGAACGCGCTCGAGGTCGAGCTCAGGCGCACCCGGGCGCGCGATGACGATCAGGTCGACCCCCGCCGGCAGAAGGTCGGGGTGGGCCCGAAAGCACTCGCGGCAGAGGCGTTTGACCCGGTTTCTCTGGACGGCGCCGCCGATCCGGCGGCCCACGACCAGCCCGAGGCGCGACGGTCCGGGCCGGCGCTGGGCCGCCAGGAGGAGCGTGAAGTGCGCGGTTCCCACGCGGCGCGTGCCGCGATCGCTCTGCGCGCGCGCGAACTCCGCATGGCTGCGGAGTCTGCGATCGGCGCCGAAGGCCATGACTGCGCCGCTTGAGGTGCTGCGGCTCTCGCCCGTCTACTTCTTGTAGAGGGTCGGAACCAGCCGCTTGCGGCCCTTGCGACGGCGATTCGTGAGCACCTTGCGGCCACCCGAGGTGGCCATGCGGGCGCGAAAGCCGTGCGTTCGTGCTCGGCGGATGTTGTGAGGCTGGTAGGTGCGTTTCATGGGCGGCGCGTTTCCGGCGCGACAAGAGAGCATCGGACCGCCCCTCGGTCAAGTGCCAGGTGCCTAGGCATTTGTTGCTACGGCAGGGCCAGGCGGTGTTTTACTCTGCAGCTCGAATGACGCGCCCCGCCTTGCCTATCGACCGCTTCCACCCCGCAGTCAGCCTCGGTCTTCGATGAGCCGCAGCCGCCACGGCCAGAGGGCGCAACGGGCCCAACCGGGATCGTGGGCGCGCGGGCTTGCTCGCGCCGGTCGCGCTGCTCGCGGGCTGCGCGACGCTTTTGGTGCCGGCGCTCGCCCTCGCGCAGCAAGCGACGTTTCACCTCGACCGGCTCGAGGTGCCGGGCGCCCCCGACGACGGCGTCGTGCTCTTCCGGCCGGTGACCAAAGAGGAGTCGATCTTCTACGCGCAGCTCGGGCTGGGGCTCTCGATCAACCCGCTGCGCACGGACAACATCACGAACTTCGACGCCGCGCTCCGCGCGTCGCCGGCGAACGTCATCACGACGCAGTTCACGACGTATATGTCCGCAGGCTTCGAGCTCCTCGACCGGCTCACCGCTGGGCGTCACGCTGCCGGTCACCTGGGTCGAGACGGGCAATCAGCCGGTCTATCCGACCTCGGTCTTCGGGAACGCGGCGAACACGGTTTTCTCGACCAGCGGTCCGGCCGTGGGCGACATGCGGCTCGACGGGCGGTACGTCGCCTGGCGGAGCCCGGAGGGCGACAAGGCCGTCGGCGTCCAGCTCAGCATCTGCGATTCCCACGGGCGACGGCTCGTCGAGCAACTTCGGGGGCGACGGCGCGTTCTCCGCGCTCCCCATGGTGACCGGAGAGTGGACGCCGCACCACTTGCCCACGTTCGTCGCGAACACTCGGCATCGACTTCCGTCCCGACAACTCGATCAACAACCCCGCCGGTAACAGCACCGGTCCCGTTCAGGGGCTCGGGATCGGCGACGAGTGCGCTGGGCGATCGGCGCGTTCATCCCCCTCAGCGGCGGCAAGTACCGGATCGCGGGCGACGATCTTCGGTCAGACCGGGCTGTCGAGCGATCGACATCACGGGGCCGACGTTCTTCACCGCCCAGAACACGCCCGATCGAGTGGAACGTCGAGGTGCGCGCGAAGCTGCCGATCTCGGGCGGACCGGTGGTTCGCGAGCGGCAGCGGGGGCACGCTCATCCTGCCCGGCTACGGCGCGCCCGACCTGCGCTCGTGGCGCTCGTCGGGACGTACTTGCCGATCGAGGACACGAACCCGCACTCGCCCGAAGCGCGCGATCGGGTTCGCGAGAGCATTCACGAGTCGCTCAAGGACACCGACGGCGACGGCATTCCGGACGACATCGACGCGTGCCCGACCGAGCCCGAGGACCACAAGGACCCGGATCCGAACGACGGCTGCCCCGCGCCGAGCGATCGCGACGGCGACGGCATTCCCGACCAGTTCGACAAGTGCCCCGACGAGCCCGAGGACAAGGACGGCATCGAGGACCAGGACGGTTGCCCCGAGGACGACGCCGACAACGACGGCATCCCCGACACCAAGGACGCCTGCCCGAAGGAGCCCGGCCAGCCCGATCCCGATCCGAAGAAGAACGGTTGCCCGAAGTTCATCAAGCTCGAGGGCTCGACGGTGCGCGTGCTCCAGCAGGTGCACTTCGCGACGGGATCGGCGACGATCCTGCCCGACAGCTTCCCGATGCTCGGCGAGATCGCGGCCCTCCTGAAGGCGAACCCGGCGATCAAGAAGATGCGGATCGAGGGGCACACCGACAACCGCGGCAACGCCGACTACAACCTCGATCTCTCGAAGCGACGCGCAGCGAGCGTCCGGACGTGGCTCGAGCAGCACGGCGTCGAGGGCAACCGACTCGAGAGCGAGGGTTACGGCCTGACCCGGCCCATCGAGACCAACGACACCGACGCGGGGCGCCTCGCCAACCGGCGCGTCGAGTTCAAGATCCTCGAAGAGGAGGGCGGCGGCGCCCCTGTGCAGGACAAATAGGCGCTATCGAAGTCCGGACGCGAAGGTCTCGACGACCCACACTTCGCCTCGCTCGTCGCGCGCGGCCGCGACTCCGACCCGGTCGAAGTCGCGCCTCAGCATGTTCGCTCTGTGCGAGGGGCTCGCCCACAACGACCGATGGGCGAGCGCCACGGTCGCCGCGTGAGCGACGTTTTCGCCGAGCGTCTGCGACGATAGCCCCGCGGCCTGCAGGCGCTCGGCGGGATCGCCGTCCCCGGCGTCGTGGGCCAACGCACGCGCGGAGACCATGCGCCGAGCGTGCTCGCGCGCCACCGCGTCGAGCCGGGGGTCGCGCGCGAGCGGCGCCTCCCCGCTGGTCGTCCTCGCCGCGGCCAGCATGCTCGCCAGCGCGAGAGAATCGTCTTCGCGGCCGTCCTCAGACGCGGCGGCGGCCGCTGCGTCTTCACCCGGCGCACCCTCGCCGGTCACCCGCGCGGGTGGGTCTGCGTCCGCGAAGACGCTCGCTTCGACGACCGGTCGCGGACCGATCGCGGTCGTCGCCAGCACCTGCACCGTAAACTCCCCCGGCCGGTCGAGCGCGAATCGCGCGTGCAACGTCGCTCCGTCGAACCACGCCGGCACTCGCCGCGGCGCGCCGCTCGGACCGAGCACGAGCACCGCGCCCGCGCTCGCCGGGACGCGGAGGCGCGCGCTGACCGTGAGCCATTGCCCCGTTCGCGCGCGCGTCGGCAAGGGGGCGAGGTCGGCGAGCGCGTCCACGGCGACGACCGCGAGCGCGCGAGTCCCGTCCGGTCCGACGCCGCTCGCGACCGCACATCGCCGGAGGCGAGGCTCGCGATCTTCGGCGAGCCACTCGTCGAGCTTTCGCAGCGTCGCGTCGCTCGAGAGCGACCTCGCGCTCGCTGCCCAGGCGCGCGCCCACGGGTGTGGCTCGCCGGCCGCGCGCTGCGCGAAGGCGATGGCGTCGGAGTCGGGCATGGGCAGGCCGCGAAGGGCGCGAAAGACGACGTCGTCCGCGGCGCGGCGCAGACCCGCGTCCCCGGTTCCGCATCGCTGGAGGGCCTCGCGCTCGAGGGGATCCGGAGGCTCGCTCAGCGCGACGGGCGACGACGAGACCTCCGCCCAAATCGCGGGCGGGTCCATCGGGACCGAGGCTCCGTCCATCTCCGCGAGACGCTAACGACTTCGCGCGCGAAGGTCACGTTCGCTGCGCTTTTGCCGATCGATGCCCGACGCCGATTCCCACGCGGAGACCGAGCAAGAACGCCGCGAAGATCGCTAGCCCGACGCCGACCAGGACCGTCTCCCGCCTAGTTGATGGTGAAGCTCTTGCTGACCGAGAACGGGCTCCCGCCGAACGCGGGCACGTGGACACCCCGGAAGCGAGCCGCCACGCAGGTGCCGGTCGCCGTCCCCTCGAATGGCGGTCCCGTGATCGTGGCCGATTGCGCGCCGCCGCTCGGCGCGAAGACGACCACGACGCGGCCTGTTCCCACGGCGGCGTCGCCCTTCTTGCACGTCTGAGCCGAGGCCGCGGCCGCGGCGAGCTTGGACTTCGCCTCGCCCATGTTGAACTCGGCGGCCGGAGCCGCGGGCGCGGGCGCGGGGGCGGCGGCGGGCGCGGTCGTGTGGGCCGGGGCTGCCTGCGCGTGGGGGGTCGCCGTCGCGACCGCGACCGGGGCTGCCGTCGCGGTGGCCGCTGCGGCCGTGGCGGAGGGGGCGGCGGCGGTTCCGGCGGAGTCGCTGGCGGCTGCGGTCGCTTCGGGTGCCGCCGCGGAAGCTGTCGCGGTTGCCGCGGTCGCTGCGAGGGCCGCCGAAGGGATGGCCGAAGCGGTCGCCGCCGCGGCGGCGCTCGCACTCGCGCTATCCGTATCGGTCCCCTTGCCGTGCATGAGGAGCATCGTCGCCCCGATGGCGCCGACGATCACGAACGTCCCCGCGCCGAGCGCGAGGAAGATCAGCGCCTTGCTCTTGGGGGCCGACCGCCTCGCCCGCGGGGGGACCATACTGATCGATGGCCGGGGCCGTGAGCGTCGGGACGGCGAGGGTGCCGTTGAACGCGCCGCCGCTCGACAGATTCATGATGTCGTCGACCCGGCTCCGCTTCTTGTCGTCGCCTCGGCCCATCTGCGCGCTGAGCTGTCGGATGTCGATGAGACCCGATGCCTCCACCCCGGGTACGGGCGGAGGGCGATCGGTGCCCTTGCTCGTCAAGGCCGAGAGAGAGAAGAGGACGCTGTTCTCGTTGCGGGCCCCGGTCGGCTTCTGCTCCTCGTAGGCCTGCTGCGCGCCCGCGGGAGCGCTCGTCAACACGTCTTCCTCGCCGCCCGCCTGGGCGGCCCCATGGAAGAGGTCTGCGCCCGGCGCGCGTCCGCCCGCGCGGCGCGCCGCACCGCCGTTCGCGGAGCCGTTGCCCGCGGCGGCCGCGTAGTCGGCGACCGGAGCCACGCTCCGCGCACGCGCTCTGTCGTCGCTGACTTGTGCGGGCGCCGACGCCGGCACCATGCGCGTCGCGTTGCACGCCTCGTAGAGCGTCTCGATCTCGCGGAGCGGGAGCCAGTCGCTCATCCCGTCCTTCCAGCAGAACGTCTCCGTCCCGATGACCCCACTCTGGTAGGCCGCTACGACGTCCGCGTCGGTCATCGTGCGCTGGTCACCGTCGGCCACGTTGACGGTCCACGCCTCGTCTCCGCCTTGCCCGCCCTGCCCCGCGGAGTCCGACGCGCCGTAAGCGGGCGCGCCCGACGGGTCCGCCCCATTGACGACGATCGTCGAAGAGCACTTCTTGCAGCGAATCTTGACGATCTTGCCGAGGACTTTTTCGTCCGCGATCGTGTATTTGGCCTGACACGACTGGCACGTGATCTTCATCGGGTCCTTCGCATAGCTCGAATCGTAGCGCGCGCCGCGTCTCGCGTCCGCCTCGCCGTGCGATCCAGGCCTGTTACATGGCCGAAACGCTCCTCAGTTGAGCAACACCAACTGCGTCCCGTCCTTACCACAAAAGCCTGCGGCTCCGTCGAAGCGGTCCCCGCAGGTGGGGCAAATCTTCCCCCGCACGGTAGGGGGGGCCGCGGCCGCGGCCGTGAGCATGCCCGGGGGAACGAGCTCCTCGCCGTCGTGAGGGCAGACTTTGACTCCAGGATTGAAACCCCTGCGGCATGTGGGACAGATGCCACCCGATGGCCCGATCATCGAGATCCTGGTGACCCTCGATCTCGACCAGGCGGTTGGAGTCGAACGGGCAAAAGGCGCCTCCGCCGGAGAACTCCCGCCGGCACGACGGGCAGAACATCGGCCCGGAGGCAACGCCGCGCGCGGCCGCCGCCTCGGCGGCCCGCTGGGCGTTCGCGACGCTCTCCAGGTGCGCGTGCATCTGCGCCGCGTGCGTCTCTTCCCGCTCCCGCTTCTGCCGCTCGTATTCGCGCATTCGTTCGGCGTGTCGCGACTCCGCGGCTTGCTCGACTCCGCGGGCCTTGCGTGACCGCATCGCGCCGATCGCGGCCACGACGCCGAGGCCCACGGCGAGGCCGGCCACGACCACGACGAAGATGGCCCGCCGCTGCCGCGCGCCGTCCTCGGCGCGTACGTCCGATGCGCCGATCGAGCCCGTCGCCAGCACCGCCACGGCGGGTTCGTCCTGCTGTCCGCTCGGGCCCAGACCCGACTGCGCGAGGAGCGCGTCGTACGTCGCCGGCGACGTGACGTCGACCGACGATCGCGCGCTTCGACCGGCGGCGGTGGCCACGACGTCGAAGGTGGCATCGGTGCAATCTCCGGGCACGCTGAGCTTGCCGGTGCCGTCGATGGTGGGCGCCGACGGGTGGACCTCACCGTCCTTGAAGCGTAGCGCGCCGACGGCCCACTGGATGGGGGTCCCCGTGAGGCACCCCGCCGCGTCGACGACGACGGCGCGAAATCCGAACGCGTCGCCCACGCGCAGGAGCTTTCGCGACGGGCGGACCTCGAGGCGGGACGGAGCGCCCGGCGAGCTGCAGTCGGGCCTGGAGGCGGTCGGCCCCGGGCTCGTATCGGGCGGCGTCGGGCGGGCCGCCGGGCTCGGGCCGATCGCGGCGTTCGACGGCGCGCCAATCGCGGGATTCGCGGCGACCCCTACGGCGGGGGTCGGGCCCGGCGTTTCCACGCCGGTCAGTCGCCTCAACGACGCGTCGCGCTTGACGTCCGCGATGCAGCGCGCGTTGTTGATGGTCAGCTCGTAGCGTCCGGTCTCGGCGATCTGGATCGTGTCGCCTGACAGGAGAAAGTACGCGGTGTTGATCGTGGCTCGGCGCGGATCGCTGGGGGGGGTCGAGCATCGCGTCCGCCACGATTTGCCGTCGGTCGAGTGGGCCTCGCTCGCGAGGGTGGGCATGCCGTCGAGGCACCCGTCGGTGCGGAGGGTGCGGCGGCCGCCCTCGATCGCGAATTCGGCGCCGTCGCTCCGGACCCTCACGACCCCTCCCGGCTGCGACGTCCCCGACACCGGCGCCGGGCCGCAGGCGTTGCTCCACTGCTGCACGGTGAACGCCTCGTTTACCGCCGTCATGTTCCAGGGGCCGTCGAGACCGGGCGTCGGGTCGTCGGCGCTGGCGAGCCGCGGCAGGGCTGTGGCGACAGCGGCCGCGCAGACGAGGCACAAGAGGACGGGGAAGCCGGGCGCCCGGAGATTCACTCAGCGCGAGACTAGCAGAGGAGACTTCGCGTCGGCGAAGCCGCGGCGTCGGCGCCTACCCTCGGCGCGCGGGGTCGGCGGCCGTGTCGACTCTCCTTCGATTGGGCAGTGGATAGGGCCCTTGTGGTACTCTCCCGCGAGCGATACGGGCCGAAGTCGGGTGCAGATCGCGTACTAAGCGAGTGTGGGAGAGACCCGGATGATGGATCGTGGATCGGCGCGGATGCTGGCCTTCGGGGCCGCGTTCGCGATCTTGAGTGCCGGCGACCCAGTGCACGCGCAGTCGGCCAGTACGCCGAACGCCATCCCGTCCACGAACAGCAACGGCATGGACACGCACCTCTTTCGTCCTGCGATGGACTCGAAGGGGCTCTTTACCGTCAACGGCACCGACATCCTCGGCGCCAAAGACTTCAGCGGCGGTCTCATTCTCGACTACGCGCACGTCCTCTTGCGCACCCCGCTCCAGAGCCACAGCCAGCTCATAGACGACTCGTTTCAGGGCACGCTGCAGTTCAACTACGGCATCGCGAACCGGGTCGTCGTCGGTCTCGATCTCCCGATCGACCTGATGTCCGGCGGCCCGCTCGACGACACCGGGTCGCAGGCCCTCTACTCGGGCAAGTGGGGCCCGACGAAGCTCGATTTCCAGGGCATCGGTTACCTCGGCGCACATGCCAAGTGGCGCCTCTTGAAGGTCGAGCACGGGTTCGGGCTCGCGGTCGGCATCCAGATCGGCCAGGGCCTCGGAAGCGCGGCCGCCAACGCCGCGGCCGACCCGGGCTTCTGGTACTGGCCCCAGCTCATGGTCGAGAAGCGTTTCGGCTCCACCGGCCAGCTTCGCCTCGCGGCCAACGGTGGATTTCGGGGGCACATCCTGAGCGACACGACCCTCCCCTTGCAGGGAGGCACCTACGTGGACGGCAACCTCTGGACGTACGGCGGAGGAGCCAGTCTGCGCGTTCTCGACTCGCTCGACCTGGTCGCCGAGACTTACGGCACGTATCTGCTCTCCTCGGACGCCGGCAACGGCGTCAAGGCAAGCAACGAAGCGGTCGGCGGCATCAAGCTCTTCACCGAGCGAAACTCGTACCTGATGCTGGGCGGCGGCGTGCGGTACACGGGCGGCTTCGAGGCTGCGGATCAGCGCGCGTTCCTCGGCTTCATCTTCGAGCCGTCGATCGGCGACCGCGACGGCGACGGCATCAAGGACGACGTCGACAAGTGCCCGGACGATCCGGAAGACTTCGACGGCTTCCAGGACGCCGACGGCTGCCCCGACCCGGACAACGACAACGACGGCATCCTCGACGTGAACGATCGCTGCCCGAACGTCCCCGAGGACCGCGACGGCGATCAGGACGAAGACGGCTGCCCCGAGGGCGGCGACGGCGATCGCGACGGCGACGGGATCCCCGACAAGCTCGACAAGTGCCCCGACGAGCCGGAGGACCGCGACGGCTTCCAGGACGCCGACGGCTGCCCGGACCCGGACAACGACAACGACGGCATCCCCGACAAGCTCGACAAGTGTCCGAACGACCCCGAAGACAAGGACGGCTTCGAGGACGCGGACGGCTGCCCGGACCCGGACAACGACCACGACGGCATCCCCGACATCAAGGACAAGTGCCCGAACGAGCCGGAGACCTTCAACGGCTACCAGGACGAAGACGGCTGCCCCGACAAGGGGAGCGTCATCATCCAGGACAACAACATCGTCATCCTCGACAAGATCAAGTTCAAGACGGCGAGCGCCGAGATCCTCCCGGAGTCGAACAAGATCCTCGACGCCGTGGCGACGACGCTCTCGCACCACCCCGAGTTCACGCTCGTCGAGGTGGCCGGCCACGCCGACGAGCGGGCGAGCGACGAGTACAACCTCAAGCTCACGCAGGACCGCGTCAACTCGGTCGTGCGCGCGCTCATCGGGCGCGGCCTCGAGAAGTCGCGGCTTCGGAGCAAGGGATACGGTGAGTACTGCCCGCATCGACGAAGGACACAACGAGACCGCCTGGGAGCAGAACCGCCGCGTCGAGTTCAAGATCGTCAAGACCCAGGACGGACCCACGGGCGTCGACCTAGGCTGCGCGAACGCGACGCAGCACGGAGTGTCGCCCGATCCGGTCCCCTAGCTCAGCTCGGGCCGCGGCTGGAGAGGATGTCGCGAAGGACGCCTTGTAGGCGCGGCTCGTTCGAGGTGCCGTTGGCGAGGATCTGGCGGGTGAGTAGACGGAACTTCGTGGCTGAAGTCTCCTTCAGCGCGGCGGCTGCAACCGCGCGCTCCGCGTTCGACCCGTGCTCGAGCACCCCGAGGAGCAGTTCGGCGGCCTCGATCGTGTCGATGTGCGCGAGCGCTCCCAGCGCAGCGGCGCGCGCGTCGGGGTTGCTGGACTCGCGCACCAGGCGCGCGAGCGGATCGAACGCGTGCTCCAGCTGGAACGCGCCCACCGCCTTCACGGCCTGCGCCACCACCTTGGGGTCTGCGTCGGCGAGCCCGGCCCGCACGGTCGCGAAGCTCCGCTTGAAGAAGAGCGTCTCGATCGCTTCGAGGACCGCGATCTTCACGCGGCGCTCGGGAGAGGTGAACAGATGCTCGAGGGGTGACAGGACCGCGTAGAGCTGCACTTGCGCGAGCTCGCCCGCGAGCCGCACGCGCAGCCGTTCGGATGCGGGCCCCCGGTCGCCGGCGACCCCCTCCACCTCGATCGCGGTGAGCCGGGCGAGCATGGCGCGGCGGCGCATGAACTCCGGGAATCGTCGGTCGAGCATCACGTCCGCGCAGGCCTCCGACGCGCTCCCCGCCCGCTCCCACTCGAGCACGTCTGCCCGCCAGACCTCGTTGAAGTGCGCCGTGCCGCGCGCGACCGCCGGGCGCGCGGCGGCCGCCGTCTCGAGCGGCTGGTCCTTCACCTTCGCGTACCGCTGCGCCGCGCGACCGTAATGCTCGCGTCGCGCGGGGTCGAGATCCAGCGCGGCGAGCTCGCCGTACACCTGCCCGACGCGCGTGGCCTGACCGATCTCGCCAAACGCGACGATCGAGGCGAGGAGCGCGTTCTCGGCGATCTCGGGAGGGGCCCCGCGATCGAGGTTCTGCCGCGCCGACATGCGCCAGAGCTCCGCTTGCCGCAGGGCGTATCCGCCGGAGGCCGGGCCGAGGCCGAGCGATCGCGCGTACGCGGCGGCCTCCCGGGCTAGGGTGGCCGCCGCGCCGGCCTCCCCGCGCTCGGCGGCCGCGCCGATCGCTTCGTCGTAGTGCTGCAGCGCGAAGTACTTCAGGTGGTCTTCGCGCAAAATGCGGACCGAGTTGACGAAGCCTTCGAGGACGTCCTCGAACGCGCCGCCGTCACGGCCGATCTGCGCGAGCACCTGGAAGCAATCGAACGCGCGCTCGCGCTGTCCAATCGACTCGAAGTGATCGGCCGCCTCCTCGAGCAGGCGTACGCAGGCCACGGTCGCCTCGCGGAGCTGGGACGCGTCCTGGCATTGCCTGGCGCATCGCGCGAGGTTGAACCTCACGAGGGCGGCGACGTACATGCTCTCGCCGTCGACGCTGGCCGCGCCCGTCGCGGCGACCTGGCCGCGCGATGCAAGGCGCGCCCAGAGGGCGCGCGCGGCCGGCCAGTCGCCCGCCGTCTCTCGATAGAACGCGGCGCACGCCACCATCCCGGCCTCTTCGGCCTCGCGCGCGGCCTCGACGGTGAAGCCCTGGGCGCCGAGAGCCCGCGCGCGGTCGCTGGCCGGGACCGCCGGCAAGATCGCCTTCGCGCGGCTCCACGCCGATGGGTCGTTCGACGCGAGCGCCTCGACCACCGTCAGCGCCCGGCGCGGGTCGCCGGTCTTCGTGAGCACGTCCACCAGCGGACGAAGCACGGCGTCGTAGTCGCGGTCCGCCGCGTGGGTCTTCGACGCGGCCGATAGCAGAGCCGTCACCGCCTGGGCGTTGTCGCCGCGCGCCATCGCCGCGCGGGCCTGCTCGCGGAGGATCTCGATCTCCTCGATCATGCGCGGTCGAGCTTTGCAGCGGCCCGTGCGCGAAGCGTCGCGCCCGGGCGGTTCATCCCGTGGGAGGCAGGCTCCGGCGCGCCTCGCCTCGCCTCGCCGCGCGTCTCGAGAGGCTGAGGGCGGTCTCGAGCAGGCCGATGACGACGTAACACGAGAGCAGCCACACGAGGACGAAGGCGGGTCGCGTCTGCAGGCTCACGAGCGCGCTCGAACCCACCGCGAACGCCACGAGGGCGAAGGTACGCGCGTTGAGCTTCAGGTCCTTGAAGCTCCGGAACCGGATTGTCGAGACCATGAGGAAGCTCAGGAAGACCGTGAGCGCGATCATCGCCCACACGTACTTGGGCCCGTGCAGGCGCAATTCGTCGCCCATCGCGTGGTTGGCGAGGACGAGCGAGATGAGGATCCCGGCGGCTCCCGGTACCGGAAGGCCGACGATGTACTTCCCGGGCTTGGTCGGCGCGCCCTTCTCGCCCATCGACAGGACGTTGAATCGCGCAAGCCGCACCGCTCCCGCTGCCGTGAACAGGAACCCGGCCACGAGCCCCTCGAACGGGCGCTGCCAGAGCGACCACTTGTAGACGAGGATCGCCGGCGCGACGCCGAACGAGATGGCATCGGCGAGGGAGTCGATCTGGAGACCGAACGCGCTCTGGGTCTTGGTCAGGCGCGCGACCCGTCCGTCGAGCGTGTCGAAGAAGAGCGCGAAGACGAGGAGCAGCGACGCTCGGTAGTAGTCGTCGTCGCCCTGCGCGTTCGCGCTGATGCGGATCGAGTCGAACCCGCAGAACACGCTCGAAAGCGTGATCATGTTCGGCAGGAGAAACAGCGTCTTCCGCAGGTCGAGCTTGCGGGCTGTGTGCGGCAACGTCGAGGGCCCTGTTCTTGGGGGAGGGATCCTCCCTCAGAACGGGCCGAGGGTAAAGCAAGCGGCAGAGAATGCGGCGAGAAATTGGCCCTTGATGTGGGCGGACCGTACCCTTTGGGCCAGGCCGTCTCCCTGCCGCGATGGCCGCGTCCCGATGAGACCTTCGACGATCGCTTACAGGCTGATGAGCTCCAGGCTGGCGGGCGCTGCGCTCGCGCTCTGCGCTCTTGCCGCCTGCGCGCGTACCGCGGAGGAGCGCCAGCTCGACGACATGCGGGCCGAAATCGATCGGATCCAGGAGAGCCGTGACAAGGCGGACCAGGCCGTCATGGAGCCTGCCGCGGCCGACTCCCACGCCGCCGCCGTGGCTCCGCCCGCGCCGGCGCCCAGGGCCGAACCGGCCGATGAGGACGCGCTGACGCTCGGCGCACCCGAGGCCGAGGTCACCGATGACTACGCCGACACCGAAGACCCGACACCTCGCCCCAACATCCGGGTGCTGGGCTCGCCGCGCACGAACGAACGTGGGGGCTGGCGCGGCGAAGACCGCGTCGAACAGACGCTCCCCGACGACAGCGCCACGCCGTCGACCGGGACCGGCAGGCTCGATCCCGCCGCGAGCGGCGCGTACGACGCGGCGATGTCGCTCGTCAACGCCAAGCAATACGACAAGGCGCTCGACGCGTTCGCGGCGTTTCTCGTTCGCTGGCCCGACCACCCGTACGCCAACAACGCGATGTACTGGCGCGGCGAGTGCTACTTCGCGCGCGGCGACTACCGGCGTGCGGCCGAGCAGTTCGAGGGCGTCGTCGCGCGCTTTCCGGCGGGCAACAAGGCGCCCGACGCGCTGCTCAAGCTGGGCATGTCGCAGCAGAAGCTCGGCGACCCCGTGAAGGCCAAGGAGTCCTTCGATCGCCTCACGGAGCTCTACCCGCAGAGCGACGCCGCCCGGCGAATCCCGCCCGTCACCATTCCCGCCACCACCCCGCGTGGACCCGCGCCCGAGGACCATCGATGATTCGCAATGCCGCCGCTGGGTCCACGTCACGCTTCCGACCGCATCGCGACGGAGGCCGAGCCGCGGCTTGCCTGGCGGCCATGCTCCTGGCGTCGAGTGCCGTCGCGCGAACGGCATCGGCTCAGGCGGGGCCCCCCGAGCCCGCCACGGGCCAGGCCGGGTTGACGCCGCCCGCCGACGACAACGGTGCCCCCGCGCCGGCCCCGGCGGCGCCGGCGGCGACGACCGCGGCGCAGAGCCTCGGCCCCTACGGATACGGCAACCCGCAAGCCCCGAATGGCACCATCGGCGGGGGAAACGCCACCGAGTCGAGTGCCCATCCCGTCACGGGCGACCAGGAAGACTCGTTCGACCTCGGCGAGAGCGCCCGCGGCGCGCCGGGCGCAGCGCATGGCGGCCAGAACGGCCCCATCTTCGCCGGGCGACCCACCTTCTCCGGCGAGGAGCCTCCCGATACGCACACGGTGCGGCGTGGCGACACGCTCTGGGATCTCTGCGACTTCTATTTCCAGAACCCATACCAGTGGCCGCGCCTCTGGTCCTACAACCCGCAGATCAAGAACCCGCACTGGATCTATCCCGGAGACTCGCTGCATTTGAAGGAGAGCGGCGGGACCGACGCGGCGACCGCGGCTCACCCGGGCGCGGGCGCGGGTAAGTCCCCGATCGACACCAACAAGATGTCGATCGTGGACCGGCGGCGGCAGGTGCCGAGCGGCACGGTCTTCCTGCGCGATCAGGGATGGATTCACGACGACTCCGACGACGTCTGGGGCAAGCTGACCGGCTCTTCGCAAGACAAGATGTTCCTGTCGGACCTCGACGAGGTCTACCTGACCCTGCAGCCTGGCCACGACGTCCAGCTCGGGCAGGAGCTCTCGGTGTTCCGTCCGCGAAAGACCGAGGCCGCCGGCGAGATCGTGCAGATCCTCGGGACCGTGCGCGTCGATCAGTACACGCCCCAGGATCACACGGCTCGGGCGAGGGTCGTCGAGTCGCTCGACGTCATCGAGCGCGGCGCGTCCGTCGGCCCGATCGAGCGAAGCTTCCGGGTCGTCTCGCCGCGCCGGAACGACATCGACGTCCAAGCGCACGTCCTCGCGAGCCTGCACCCGAACATCCTCTTCGGTCAGAACCAGGTCGTCTTCATCGACAAGGGCGACGCCGCGGGCCTCAAGCCGGGCAACCGACTATTCGTCATCCGTCGCGGAGACGCCTGGCGGCAAAGCCTCGTGACCCCGGGGGCGGGTTACCGCGTATCGGCGGACGACGAGCGGCCCATGCCTCCGATGGAGAAGACCCCGGGCGCCCGGCACGAGGAAGACAAGTACCCCGACGAAGTCGTTGCGGAGCTTCGGGTCCTGGCCGTCAAGAAAGACACCGCCGCCTGCCTTGTCACGCAGTCGCGCCATGAGATCGAGGTGAGCGACCTGGCGGTGGCGCGAAAGGGCTACTAGCGGTAAGCGCTGGGCGACGTGCGATCCGTCCTCCAGCTCGGGTCTCTTGTCGTCGTCGCCGCAGTGCTTCTGGCGTTCGGCGGCAAGCGCGAAGCGTTCGAGCCGGCTCCCGACGACAGCTCTGCCGACGGCAGGGCGAGCGGCGCGGACGCCGATCGCGCCCCGGGCGAGGGCGACCGCCTGAGCGAACCAGACGACGTGGGCGAAGCGGACCTGGGCGCCGATGGGTCAGACGGCGCGGACGACGCGGAAGGCGAAGACGACCCTGCCGCCGACGAAGCGCCGCTGGTCGACGGGCCGGACGGCGGAAAGCACCGACCTCGCGGCGGATGTCCCTCGACGATGGTGCGCGCCGGCAACTTCTGCATCGACCGGTACGAGGCGCCCAACCGGCGTGGGGGGCGGCCGCTCGTGATGCAATCGGCGAACGATGCCAACGGGTGGTGCCAGGACCACCACAAGCGTTTGTGCACGGAGGACGAGTGGATCTCGGCGTGCCAGGGCGAGCAGCGGCGGACCTACCCGTACGGCAACGAACACGTCGACGGTCGCTGCAACGACGACAAGGAGTGGCAGAAGGTCGACGAGGCGCTCCTCGCGAAGTGGCCGGCCCCCGAGGCGAAAGCCCACGCGAAGGAGCTCTACCAGGCGACGCCGAGCGGCTCGAAACGCAAGTGCGTCTCCGAGGCGGGCGCCCGCGACATGACGGGCAACGTCGAGGAATGGGTCCTGCGCACGCGCGAGCACGCGAACGCGTTTCCGTACATTCTCATCGGCTGCTACTGGGCCGGCTGCTACGGCGGCAACAAACCGACGTGCCACTCGACGAACAACGCCCACGGACCGGAGTTCCGGTTCTACGAGACGGGCTTTCGTTGCTGTCGAGACGCCGCCGGGAAGAAGTAGGCGCGAGCGCAAGGCGCGGGCCGCTCACGCCCGGCGGGCCCGCCCCGCGCGCCCTGCGTAGCCGGGCCGGTTCGCCGTCCGCGGGAGTCGAAACTGCAATCAACTTCCCCCGGCGCGGACATGACCAGCAATGAAGACCGTCGCTCTGGGGCTCTCGATGTCCTTCGTGATCCTGATCGCCGAGGGCGTCGGCGCGCAGGAGGACGATCCGAGGATGCACCAGGAGGTCCTCGCGTTGCATCGGCTCGAACTCCGGCCGTTCGGCGGCTGGGCCGCGGCGCCCAATTCGGCGACGGGCGCCTTCGTGGGGGCCGACGTCGCGGTGCGTCTCAGTCGGTTCTTCGCGCTCGGCGGCGATTTCGCGTGGTACGCGCCGTTCGACCGTTCGCCCGGGCCCCAGCCGTCGTACCCACTCAACGAGACGCTCCGATCCGGAGACGTGGACGCGTACATCGTCCCCTGGCCGGCGCGCGCGCGCTCGGGCGCTGCCGCGGGGGCGTTCGAGCCGTACCTCGTAGGGGGACTCGGCGTCATCGCGACCCGCCCCATCGCCGTCGTCGATCCCCGCGATCGGTCCTTCGACGCCAACGCGCTCGTCGATCTGACGCTCGGCATAGGGGTGCGCCTCCTCGTGGACCCGCGGATGGCGATATCGCTGGAGCTCCGCGACCTCATGTACTTCGACAAACTAGAGAATAGCCGCGTCGCGACAGGCCCCGCGCTCGCGCCAGGACAGCCCGGCTACACCGCCAATAGCCCGCTCAATCCCGCCACCTGGTATTCGCCCGACTCTCACCCGACGAGCGCCTTCCAGCTCCGCCTCGGAGTGAGCTTCTTCGTCCTCGGCGGCTAAGAGAAGAGCCAGAAAACAGGGAGGGGAGGAGAAGAGGAGAAAAAGGAGTCGAGATTCTTTTTCTTTCTCCTTTTCCTCCTCTGCTCCTTCCCTCCCTGTGCTCTCTCTCCTGTTCGTGATCGACCATTGCGCGCGCTCGCGCCCCTCAGTCGTATCGTTCCGTGTGCACTTGCTGCCTGGGAAGCCCCATCTCTTTGCGCAGCATCTCCCGCACGGAGCCGACCATCCGTTCGAGGCCGCACACGTAGGCGTGCGGTGGGCGCCCGCCCCGCGCGGCAAGCTCGTTCCAGAGCTCGCGCACGTGCGTCTGCACGTAGCCGCGCCTGCCCTCCCAGGGACCGCGCGGTCGAGAGAGCGTCGGCTCGAAACGGAAGAACGCATGCTCGCGAGCCAGCGCGCGAAACTCGTCCTCGTAGAGAATGTCCTCCTCGTGACGCACTCCGAGTAGAAGCCAGATCGCCGAATGCGACCCGTGCGCGGCCGCCGCTCGCAGCATGCTGCGGATCGGCGTGACGCCCGTCCCCGTCGCGATCATGAGCGCGGGCGACTCGCACGACGGGCCAGACCGCGTGAAGAAGCCCTGCGGCCCGACGAACCGCATCACGGCGCCTGGGCTCATCGCGTGTAAGCGCGTCGATCCCGGGCCGCCTTGCACGTGCGTGACCGCGATCTCGAACCGCGGAGATCCATCGGGCGACGACGCGATCGAATACGACCGCTTCACCTCCAGATCGCCCGGGCCGACCGGCGCGACGGACGCGGCGGCGTCGACGGACGCCGCGTTGGAGCCGGCGGCGGCGTCGAAGACCGTGCTCACCCACTGCCCTGGAACGAACGACATCGGCTGCCCGTCCACACGCTCGAACACGAGCTCACGAACGCCCGGAGTGAGCGCTCGTGCCCGCGCGAGGCGGGCATCGAAGGTCGGGGGCAGGTGGGCCATCAACTGTCTATTTAGGGCCTTTCGTCGCTCGCCGCACTGGCCTCTGGGCCCCCGAAGGTTGAGCCGACAGCGCCTCCGCGCGGTAAGCGTAGGTCGCCTTCACCCGCGAGAGCGCGCGCAGCGTTCGTTCCATACGAAGGAGCGCGTCGAGCGTGTCGTTCGTCGAGACGTGGCTCGCGTGCGCCGCCTTCAAGACGTCGTGGATGGCCGCCGTCGCGTGACGCGGATGAAAGACGGCTCCCGGCAGAAGCGCTATGACGAGCGGCTCGTCGGTACCGACGACCCTCGCGTCGAGGAGCTGGCCGGCCCCCGCCTCGAGCTCTGCGCGCGACTCGTCGTCGAGCGTCGTCACCACCACCTCGGCGCCGCTCCAGACGTCGACCAGGGTCTCGCCCTCCGAGCCATCTCCTCGCGTATCGCCGCGTCGGCCATCTCGACCCGATCCGCGCTGGAAGAGTCCCCGATGAGCGCGTTCGAGCGGCCCGAGCCACGCGCGGTCCTCCGGGCCTAGCTCGCCCTCGACTTCTCGCCCGAAACGTCCTCGCGTGACCGCGTCGCACCAGAACGCCCGGCTGCGCTCCTCGAACCACGCGTCCTCCGGAGCGAAGGCGCCCGTTCGCGCCTCGAACTCCGCGCGCATGGTCCCGACGCGGCGCCCGCGCTCGCTCTCCAGGGCTGCGCCGCCGAGCTGGATGATCCGCGCCGCTGCCTCGAGCACTCCCATTCGGCGCGCGCTGGTGTACTCTGTCGCGATCGAGCGCGCATGGAAAACCGGATCTTCTTCCCCCAGGTTGCGCTCGACGAGTGGATCGTCGAAGGGACGGCGGAACTCCAGGACGGCGAGTTGACTCTCCTCGGGGTGGGCCGCCGCTACCGGCTGGCCGAGGCCGTGCACGTCGTGAGCGACGCGAGCGGCGGGGGCGACGTGGAGCTCCTGGGACGCGTCAAGGCGCGCGTCTATCTCGAGCAGCTTGGCGCCGAGATCGTCGAGACTTCGATGCTCCTCGGCGACGCGGCGTACGACGTGGAGCCCGGGTGGATCGGAGTGCCGACCGTGCCCTTCGCCGACTACGCGGGATCGACCTCGGGCAAGCCCCGCAAAGGCGCCGCCGGGGCCACGGGCGCCGCCGACCCGGCGAGCGACGAGGAGCTGCTCGCGACGTTTGCCGCCAAGCGGCCCTGACCGCGCGCGACTCGCGCCCCCAAGACCCCACCACCCCAAGCCCGCGGTCGCCGTGACGCCGTCCCGGGATCGTGCCACGATCCTCCTGACGTGACGCTTCAGATCGTGAACCTGCTCTTTGGGGCCACGGCGGCCGTGTACTTCACGGCGTCCGTGCTGTTCGTCGCGGACTTGCTGGGTCGGGCCGGTCTGGCAGGGAAGTGGGCGCCGCGGCTGGTGGCCATCGGGGTCCCGCTGCACGCGGCCCACATCGCGCTCTGGTCGGTCGTCTTGCATGTGTGCCCGGTCGAGGGAATCCACTTCGCGCTCAGCGTGGCCGCCCTGCTCACATGCTGCGCGTACGTGCTCGCGCGGACGCGTTACCGGGTCGATGTCGTGGGCGCGTTCGTCGCCCCGCAGGCTCTGGCGTTCCTCCTGGCTTCGCGGTTCGTCGGACCGGTGGAAGACGAGCCCCGCCTGAGAAGCGCGCTCCTGCCGTTCCACGTCATCAGTAACCTCATCGGGATCGCGCTCTTCACGCTCGCGTTCGCGGCGGCCGTCGCCTACTTGCTCCAGGAGCGGCGGCTCAAGCACAAGCAGTTCGCGGGCTTCGAGCGACTGCCTCCCATCGACGCGCTCGACCGCGCCGAGCATCGCTTCCTCGTCGCCGGCTTTCCGCTGCTCACGATTGGCATCCTGACGGGCACGATCTGGTCGCGCGAGATCGAGGCGGGCGGCGCCGCGGCGATCGCGCGCGCGGCCCTGTCGTACGCGTCGTGGGTGCTCATCGGGGGCGTGCTGCTCCTGCGCGCCGCCGCGGGGTGGCGCGGGCGGCGCGCCGCCTTCGGGACGATCCTGGGCTTCGGTCTCACGCTGCTCGTCCTTTTCATCTATCTCATCCGGAGTTTGGCGACGGTCAGCGTGCCCGGCGGCCCCGCATGATCGTCGTCGTCGGCCTCTCGCACCGCACAGCGCCCGTCGATGTCCGCGAGAAGCTCGCCGCCGGCGCCGATGCGCTGCCCGCGGTGCTCGCGCGCCTTGCCGCTCGCACCGAGCTCACCGAGGTCCTCTTTCTGTCGACGTGCAATCGCGTCGAGGTCTTCGCGCTCGCCCCCTCCTCGGCCGGCGAAGAGGGGGTCGACGCGGCATTGCACGCGATCCGCGAGGAGCTCGCCCGGCACGGCGGGGCCCGCAGCGGCGACGACCTCGCCAGCTATCTCTACGACAAGCGCGGCGAAGAGGCCGTGGAGCACGTGTTCCGCGTCGCGGCGAGTCTCGACTCGATGGTGCTCGGCGAGCCGCAGATCCTGGGGCAGGTCAAGGAGGCGTACGAAGCGGCGGTCGCCGCGGGAGCGCTCAAGGGCATGCTCGCGCGGTGCGTGACGCGCGCGTTCGCGGTGGCCAAGCGCGTGCGGACCGAGACGGCCATCGGCGCGGGGACCGTGAGCATCTCGAGCGTGGCGGTCGACCTCGCGGGGCGGATCTTCGGCGGCCTCGCCGATCACGCCGTGCTCTTGCTCGGCGCGGGCGAGATGGCCGAGGCCGCGGCGCGGAGCCTCGGCCAGGGGGCTCGCGCGCTGCGTATCTGCAACCGGAGCTTCGACCGCGCCGCGGCCCTCGCGCGCGATCTCAACGCAGCGGCCGTTCCGTGGGACGGGCTCGACTCCGAGCTCGTTCACGCCGACGTCGTCGTGGCCAGCACCGCGAGCACGACGTGCGTCGTCACCCGCGAGATGGTCCGGCGCGCGATGAAGCTGCGCAAGGGGCGCACGCTCTTCTTCGTCGATATCGCCGTACCTCGAAACGTCGAGCCGTCGGTGCACGGCATCGACAACGTATACGTCTTCAACGTGGACGACCTCGAGAAGGAGGTCGCGCGCAGCCTCAAGGCGCGCCAGGCCGAGCGCGGGGCCGCCGACAAGATCGTCGAGGAAGAGCTCGCGCGGTTCCTCGCATGGACGCGCGGGCTCGAGGTGCAGCCGACGGTGGTCGCGATGCGCGCGAAGGCGCACGCCGTGTTCTTCTCGGAGCTCGAGCGATCGCTCGCCGGGCGCCTGAAGCACCTCGCGGAGGCGGACCGCGCGGCGCTCAAGCAGATGCTCGAGAGCGCAGTGGGCAAGCTGCTGCACGCGCCGACGACGCGTCTCAAGGAGCGCGCCGCCGACGGCGAAGACGCGCGAGAGCTGGCCGCCGCCATGCGCTTTCTCTTCGATCTCCAGGAGCTCGGCGGCGCATCGGCCCAGCTCGAGGGCGCCGCGGCAGACTCCGAGAGCGACGAGCGCCTGCCGAACTAGCCAGACCCTTCGAGAGGGAGAAACAGGGAGGGAAGGAGACGGAGGAGCTCAGAAAGGAGCGGAGAAAGAATTCTCGGCTCTTTTCTCGGCTCCTTCCCTCTTCCCCTCCCTGTTTCTTCTTCTCGCTCGCGCCCCACGCGATGGGCTATTTGTGCTTCTTGGCGGGCTTCGCGGCGGGCTTCTTCGCGGCGACCTTGGGCTTCGCGGGGGCGGCGGGTCTGGCGATGACCGTGCCCGGCGGGGGCGGCGGGAGCGAGACGATCGGGGGCCGGCGCACCGCCTGGCCGCGCATCTCGACGGGAATCATCGCCTTGTGCGCCGTGTGAGTCTTCGAGAACGCGACGACCTTCGTGTCGACGAGCCCCGCAGTCCGCAATGCGTCGAACACGTCGGCCTCCGAGATGGCCTTGCTCCCCTTGGGGCGCACGATCCAGAGGACTCCCGTGTCGACGAGGCGCGCGCGCAGAAGGTGGATCTTGCGCAGCGCGTCGCGCGTTTCGGCGCCGAAGAAGATGATCGGGGCCCCGCCCGGCACTCGCCCCTCGGCGACGCTTGCGGCTCGCTCCCGCAGGGCTGTGAGAAAGAGCGTGTCGCGCACGTCGACGACGGCGACGCGCGATTGCGGCCCGACTTCGAGCTTCTCGAAGAGGCCTTTGGGCTCCTTGATGAGCCGCGCCCAGCGATCGGCCATCGGCGCGCCCAGCTCGAGACGGGCTTCGTTGTCGTCAGTCTTGACGACCAGCGCGCCCCCGTCGACGGCGACGTCTTTCATGCGATCGAAGGGAATGTCGAGGCGAAAATCCCCTCTGAATACGAGGGTTTCCCCCTCGAGGAGGGCTTTGCCGACGGAGGCCTTCCGACCGACACGGACTGTGCACTCGGCTTCCAACCCCATCACTTGTGAATGGTAGTCCCTCGGACTGGGAGGTACCGCATTTGTTGAGTCTCCGGCGCGTCCTTGCCGCCACTCATTTCCCGACGCGATGCAACATGATGCGCCCGACCCGAGTCGTTCTCAGTGGAGCTCGCGCCCGAGGGAGAGTCCGAGGTCGTGCGCCTCGATCGCGGTGGACGGCCAGGGGCTCTGTCGCTCGGCCCGCCGCAGGGCGGCGGCATCGGCGTCCGCGACGAAAGCCCGCAGTCGGATCGAGCCTCCAACCCGTTCCGCGAGGGCCCCGAGGGGGGTTCGGCAGTCGCCGCCGAGCGCGATCAGCACCCCTCGTTCGGCGGCGACGCACGTCGCCGTTTCCGCGTCGTGCAGGGGCGCGAGCCGCAGACGGACGCTCTCGTCGTTCTCACGGCACTCGATCCCGAGAGCCCCCTGGCCAACCGCCGGGAGCGACATGTCGGTCGACAGGATCTCGGTCGCCCGCGCCGCCAATCCGAGGCGCACGAGCCCGGCCCGAGCGAGGACGATTGCGTCGAACTCGCCCTCGTCGATCTTGCGAAGGCGTGTATCGACGTTGCCCCGAATGGCCACGATGACCAGGTCCGGTCGGAGGGCCTTCAGCGAGGCCATGCGCCTTAGGCTCGACGTCCCGACTCGTGCGCCCGGGGGCAGCGCGCTCAGGGTGCCGTGAGTGGGGGCGACCAGGACGTCGCGCGGATCCTCCCGGACGGGGATGCACGCGATGGTCAGCCCCGCCGGCAGGAGGCCGGGCACGTCCTTGATCGAATGCACCGCGAAATCGGCCCGCCGCTCGAGGAGCGCTTCCTCGATTTCCTTGACGAAGAGGCCCTTGCCGCCAATCTCCGCCAGCGGCCGGTCCTGGATCCGGTCGCCGCTCGTGACGACCTGCAGCTCCTCGAGGCGCACGGTGGGATGGAGGGCGCCGAGGCGCTGGACGAAGGCCCGGCACTGCGCCAGCGCCAGGGCCGAGCGGCGGGTGGCGATCGTCAGGGTCGTGGGAGGGGTCATTGGGGCTGGACCAAGGTAGCCCGACTTGCCTCCCCGGGCGGTGATACCCTTGGCCGAGCTCGCCGTGCCACGCCGTACCCGCCTCGCTGTCGCTGCCCTGTTCGCAGTTGTCGCGTGGCTGTTTCCGAGGGCCGCTCGAGCCCACGAGGCGGCGAGCGCTCCGGACCCGATGGTCCTCGAGGTCCCTGGCTTTCCGGATGCCTACTACGTAAAGCCGCGAAGCAAATCCCGCCGCCAGGTCATTCTTTATTTGCACGGTCGGGGCGGCAACGCCTTCGAAGACTGCCGCAAGTGGGCGAGGGTGGCCCGAATCTTCGGCTGGGTCGTCTGCCCGCAGGGCCCGAGCCCGACCGACACCGGCGGCCGCACCTGGAACAACGACGCCGACTCGGCGAAGCGCATCGTCGACGCCACGCTCGCGGCCCTGAGCGACAAGTACCAGGGACGCTTGCGCTCGCGCGGGAACATTCTCATCGGCTTCAGCGAGGGCGCGTTCATCGCGCAGCAGATCGGCGTTCGCGATCCAGTCCACTTCAGCCGCTGGCTGATCCTGGCGGCGAACGACCGGTACTGGTTCGGCGACGCTCCGCAGCTCCTCGAGCAAAACCACTCGAAGATCCGGCGCGTTTACCTGATGACGGGCGAGAACGACGAAGTCGCCGAGAACACCAAACGGGCCGGCGAGATGCTCAAGACGGCCCACATCCGCGTGAGGGTGAAGATCGAGCCCGGGATGGGGCACGAGGTCCCGTCCGACCGCATGATCACGAACTATCGCCGTCCTCTGAGGTGGCTCGTCGCCGCGCGGTGAGCGGCCCCGCGCTCTCTGGGGTTTGCGAACGCGGATTTTGGTACAATCCGTGGGCTTCTCGTGCCTCCCTCGCCGGCCAAGACCAAGATGGTGTGCGACGTGCTCGTGCGCGAGCGCTTGCTCCGGCCGGATTCGGTCGAGTCCGTGGTCGGGCGCGTCTCGCGATCCGGGGACCGCGTCGAAGAGGTGATCCTCGATCTAGGGCTCGTAGGCGAGACCGAGCTGCTCAAGGCGCTGGCGACGCACTACAAGGTTTACTTCATCTCGTCGGAGAAGCTGTCGAAGGCCGACCTCGCGCGGGCCGTGGTCGACATGATCCCGCAGCGCTTCGCCGAGAAGCTCGGCATGTGTCCTCTCCTGTTCGACGCCAAGAGTCTCGCGCTGAGCGTGGCGACGGCGGACCCTGAAGACGTCGAGGCGCTGCGCGAGGCGCAGTTCGCGTCCGGCGCGCGCGAGGTCAAGGGCGTGTACGCGCGCCCGGCGGCGGTCCGGGCGTTGATCGCGAAGGCGTACCTCGGCGACATCCACGCCTTCGCGCTCCTCGACCGTCAGGCGCACGCGCAGATGCACATGCGCGTCTATGGCGGTAACGACATCGCGCTCGACGACGGGTCGCCGCCTCCGCCGCCTCCCCGTGTCGAGGCCAAGAGGGAGCCTCCCCCCCTGCCGCCTTCGTCCCGTCAGGCGCCCGCCCCGGTGGCGACCCCGGCGCCGAGCGAGAGAGAGATGTCCGCGGCTTCGCCGGAGCGCGGTCGGATCCAGAAGGTCAGCGACGCTTCGTTCGTCGAGCTACTCCACGTGCTCGTCAGCCTGCTCGAGAGCACGCGCGCCGACTTGCGCGGGCACTCGGCAGAAGTGGCGCGCCTGGTGCGGCGGCTGGGGGAAAAACTCGGGCTCGAGAGCGCGAGCACGGCGATGCTCGTCGTGTCGGCTTTCATCCACGATCTCGGCAAGATGGGGCAGTTTCACCTGACGACCCTCAACTGCAGCGAGTACGACGGACACAAGGCCGCCGCGCAGAAGGCGTGGGAGCTGCCGGCCCGTCTGCTCGAGCCCGTCCGTCTTCCCCCGGACGCGATCCAGATCGCCTCGCGGATGTACGAGCGCTACGACGGCAAAGGGTTCCCGGACGGGCTCGGCGGCAAGGACATCCCCTTGGGCGCGCGGATCCTCGCGATCTGCGACACGTATGCGGACCTGACCAGCAACCCGCGCAACCCGTTCCGCAAAACACTGACGCCGCAGGAGGCGTGCGTCGCGATCGCCAAGCACAAGGACACGATCTTCGATCCGAACCTGGTCGATGTGTTCCGCAACACCAGTGCTCGGCGAGGAGCTGACCGCACGTCTGCTCGCCACCCGTTCGCAGGCGCTCCTCGTCGATGCGGACCCGGAGGAGACCACGGTCCTCGAGCTCAGGATGATCGAGCAGGGCTTCGTCGTGAAGACGGCGCGGAGCGCGGAGCAGGCGGCCAAGGTGCTGGCCGAAGGCGAGACCGACCTCGTCGTCAGCGAGATCGACATCGGATCGGGGGACGGGCTCGCCCTCATCGCGGACGCCCGCAAGCAGGTCTGGGGCAAGGATCTGGCGTGGGTGATCTACACGCGGCGCCAGGAGCGGACGGTCGCGCAGAAGGCGTTCGAGCTCGGCGTCCTCGACTACGTGACGAAGCCGGCGTCGGCCGATCTGCTCGTCGCCAAGCTCAAGGCTCTGCTCGACCAGCGCGCCAGCGCGAGCCCGCGCAACACCCGGGGCGTCAGCGGATCGCTGCGCGAGATGGGGCTCCCCGACATGGTGCAGGTGCTCTTTCACGGCCGCAAGACAGGCAAGCTCGAGATCCGGGCGCCCAAGGGATCCGGCGAGATCCACTTCGCCGAGGGCAGCGTCGTCGATGCAAAGTGGGGAGACGCGCGCGGCGAGGCGGCGTTTTACGCGATGCTCAAGCTGACCGACGGCGACTTCGCGCTCGACCCCTCGTTCAAGCCGGCCGGCCGCGTGATCGACCAGTCGGCCGAGGCCCTGCTCCTCGAAGGGATGCGGCGGATGGACGAGGGGCTGTCCTAGAAGAGCGCGGTTCGCGCCGCATCTGAGCCGGGAACGGGGTTCGCAACGGGCGCGCGCGTGGCGCTCGTTGGCGTGCTCTTGGTCGTCTTCGTGCTGCTCGTGCGGCCGCAGGAGTTCGTTCCCGCGCTGCAGACGTTCAGCCTGCTCAACGCGGTGACGGCGATCACGGCGCTCGGCGTGGTCATCGAGGTATTTCTCGGCAAGCAGAAACCGCCGTGGACGCCTCAGGTCCCCTGGCTTTTGGGCTTTCTGGCCTGGTGCTTCCTCGTCACGGTGAGGCGCGTCGGTCTCTCGGGCCTCGGCGTGGTGTGGGAGGCGGTCGGGCTCAGCGCGATCTTCATGATGGCGGTCGTCGCGGCGGCCGGCAGCTTCGCGCGCTGGCGGATCGTGGCCGCATCGCTGGTCGCGGTGGGCACCCTCATCGCGTGCGTTTGCATTCACCAGGCGCAGCAGCCCGCCGAGTGCATCGCCATCGATACGTCGAGCGTCGGCGGCGACCGCTCGGGCGAGGGGACCTCCGACGGACGCAGCTGCGACAACGAGTACATCTGCGAAGCCCAGGGAAAGCCTCACACCGCGTACGCGTGCGAAAAGGTCGGCCTCTTCGACACGTTCACCGAGGGGCAGCGCGTGCGTTGGCGCGGCACGCTCGGCGACCCGAACGAGCTCGCGCTCCTGCTCGGCGCGATCATGCCCCTGGCCTTCGCGCTCGCCGGCATCGCGCGGAGCAAGTGGGTCAGCGCCGTCATGGCGGGCGCAGTCGGACTCGCGCTCGCGTGCGTCGTCTTGACGGGATCGCGGGGCGGTCAGCTCGTGGTCATGACCGTGTTCGGCGCCTACTTCGTCCGGCGATATGGCAGCAGGGGCCTGCTCCTCGGCGCGATCCTCGCATTCCCCGTGCTGCTCTTCGGAGGGCGTGCGGGCGAAGAGGCCGACTCGTCGTCGCTCGAACGCATCGGGCTGCTCTACGAGGGAATGGAACATGATCCGGGCGTATCCAGTGCTCGGCGTGGGGGTCAACCAGTTCACCGACCACGCCTTCGGAGCGATGACGGCGCACAATTCGTACGTGCTGGCGGCCGCCGAGCTCGGACTGCCCGGCTGCCTTCTCTGGACGATGCTCGTGTACGTGTCCGTCAGAATCCCGTGGGCGATCGCGACGCGTCCGGCTGCGAGCGCGGGCGCGAGCAGCGCGCAAGACGCCCGCGTGCGATCGATGGCGCGCGCGCTCTTCGTCGCGTTCGCCGGCATCCTCGTCGGGGTCTTCTTTCTGTCGTTCTGTTACAAGGCCGTCCTCTTCGTCTACTTCGGACTGTCGGGCGCGCTCTTCGTCGCGGTCAAGGAGACCTGCCCCGACTTCGACGTACGCGTCTCGGCGAGAGAAGTCGCGCTCGTCGGCGCGGCGGACGCGGCTCTGCTCGTCTTCATCTTCGCGTACAGCCGCTGGCAAATGAGCCACGTATGAGCCTGCGCCTGTGCGCCGCCATCGTCCTGTCCGCCGGCGTCGCGTGCGCCGCCGGCGCGCGCGCATGCATGCGCGCCGAGTCGTGGCCGGGGCCCGCGCTTCCAGCTCCTCGCGCCCAGCCCGACGCGCCCGCCGCGTCCATCCCGGCGCTGGCGGTCGATCTCGAGCGGCCCCACGGCGACCACCCGCGCATTCTGCTCACGCCCGAGCGGCTGGCGGCCCTTCGCGGGCTGCATCCGCCCGCGACCCCGAGCTGGCGCCGGCTCGTCGCGCAGTGCGACGAGGACGCCGGCCGCCCGATCGACGCGGGCTACGAGGCGTGGGACTGGGCAAACGCGACCCTCGACCTTGCCCTGTGCGGCGCCGTCTCGCCGCGCCCCGAATACAGCCGTGCGGCCGTGCAATACTTCCGTGCCCTGCTCGACGACGGGCACAAGGTGGGAGACGGCGCCGGCGGCGACGCGGTCGTCCGTCACGACGACGGGTACTCGATCCGCACGCGCGGTTGCTTTGGCGCCATCGCGTACGACTGGCTCCACGATTCGCCGGAGATGACCGCCGAGCTGCGCAAGCATGCGGTGGATCGCTTCGTGGCGTGGAATGGGTGGTTCGGAGAGAGCGGCTACAGCCGCGACCAACCGATCGCGAACTACTACGTCGGCTGGTTCGGTGCGCTGGCCTTCGGAGGGATCGCGGCGCAGGGCGACGACCCCCGCGCGACCGATCTCCTGCGCGCGGCGCAGCGCATGTACGGATCGGGCATCGTCCCGAGCTATACGCGCAAGCTCGCGGGCGGCGACTTCCCGGAGGGGTGGCAGTACGGAGACATGGTCGGCGCCATCCTGGCGATCTTCGCCGACGCGGAGTCGCGGCCGGGCGCGGCGCGGTCGTCGTTCGACGAGCTGCCCTGGCTCCGTCAGACCCTCGCGTTCCGCGCGCACGCCCTCTGGCCCGACGGCAAACACATGCTCGACACCGGCGACTGGTCCGAGAAGCCCGCGGTCGCGCCGACCCACACGCTCCTCGCGCTGGCGACGGTGCTCCCTTCCGCCGACGAAGCGTCGAGTCGCGCGCGCGCCCTCGCGCGCCTCGCCAGCGATCCGCGAGGCGAAGAGTGGCACTGGCTCGCGGCCCTCGGAGACGACCCGACTCGCGTCACCGAAGACCCGCGGCGCGACGCGACGAGCTACCTGTCGCCAGGCACCGGGACCGTCACCGCGCGGACCGACTGGTCTCGCGAGGGCGTGTGGTTCGCGATCACGAGCGCCCCCGCCCTCTCGGACCACCAGCACCTCGACGCGGGCCACTTCGAGGTCGTCCGGGGTAGCGACCCGCTGCTGGTCGACGCCGGCGGCTACGGCTCGTACTCGAGCCTCAGCCACAACGTCATCGCGATCGACGACCGCCGGGACAACGATCGATACGCGCCGAGCCAGGGCGTCTGGGGCGACGCCGCCGCCATTGCCCGACACGAGGACGAGGGCCGCTTCGTCTACGCGCTGGCCGACTACGCGAGCGCGTACGACCCGTCCGGATACCCCGAGGACCATCCGGCGCGCTCGGTGTCGCGCGCGGAGCGCGAGGTGGTCTTCTCGCGGTCCCCGGTGCCGGGCCTCGGCTCCGAATCCGCTCGCGTCGTCGTCTACGATCGCGTCACGCTCACCAAGCCGTCGTACGCGGCCACGTTCCTCCTTCATGGCGCCGGGGCGCCCCTCGTGCAGGGCGCCGGGCTGCGCTACTCGACTGGCCGGAGCGTCGCCTTCGCGACGACCCTTCTGCCGGCGGGCGCGGCGCCGGTCGTCGTGCCCGAGCCGACGTCGCTCGGGGACGGCCCGTACTTTGCGAACGATCCGCCCGAGGGGACGCGGAGTGTGCGCGTCGAGGTGCGATCGTCGCCCGGCGACCGCGAGCGAAGGTTCTTGCACGCCATCGTCGTCGCGGGTACGGGCGCGCGCGCCCCTTCACCCGTGGCGGTCCGCGGCGAAGGGGTCGATGGGGTCGCGATCGAGGACGAGGCGTACGTCTTTCAGCGCGCCGGAGTGCAGCTCCGCGCCGCGGCGGTCGAGTACGCGGCGCCGGTCGCGGCGATACGGCACGTCGTCGCTTCGCTCGCGCCGCACGCACGGTACGCCGTCTCGGCGCGTCCAGAGGGCGCGGCGTGCCGGGTTTCGTTCGCTCCGGCGGAGGGCAGGGTGGCCTCCGACGCGGGCCTCGTGGTTCTCGACCTCGGACCCGGCTGCGTGATCACGCCGCCTTCGCGCGCGCCACGCCCGGTCGCGGTCGGCGCGCCGTGACGACGATGGGCAGTCCTCCCGACGGCGCGAGCGTGACCGCGCGTCGAGACATGCGCACGCGATCGCCCGTGAGGCGCGCGTCGACCCGCGGCAACATCGACGCGAGGACCATCTTCATCTCGAAGAGCGCGAACGCGGCGCCGATGCACCGGCGCAGGCCGCCGCCGAAGGGGAGCCACTCCGACGGGCTCGGCTTGAACGTGAGGAAGCGCTCGGGCCGGAAGCTCCGCGGGTCGGGGTAGAGCGACTCGCGCTGATGAACGAGGTAGACCGCGGGGGCCACCAGGGTCCCGGCGTCCAGATCGCGGCCTCCGAGCTTCATCGGGCGCTGTAGCACGCGGCCGACGACGGGGATGATCGGCTGCAGTCGTAGCGACTCCTTGACCGTCGCGTCGAGCAGCTCGAGCTTCGCGATGCGGGCGGGGTCGCCGCCGGCCGACGCGATCTCGTCGCGCAAGCGCGCGATGAGCGCCCGGTCCGGCAAGATCCACCGCAGAGCCCACGCGAGCGACGTGGCCGTCGTCTCGTGCCCGGCGACGAGGAGCGTGATGAGCTCGTCGTGAACTTCATCCTCGGTGAGCGGCCTTCCCCGTTCGTCTCGCGCGTCGAGGAGCATCGCGAGCACGTCGGCGCGACCGGCGGTGCCCCGCTCCCGGCCGCGGCGAATCTCGCCCCGCAGGAGATCGCTCCCGCGGCGCTGAAGGCGCAGAAATCGCCCCCAGGGACTGAAGGGCCCGAGGTCTCTTTGCAGGAAGGGAAAGAGCAGACCCGGCCACGCCCCCGCGTCGAGCGTGCGAGTCAAAAGGTCTGCCAGCTCCGAGAAGCGCGGGCCTTCGGCGATGCCGAAGACGGTGCGGACGATCACCTGCATCGTGACCGCCTGCATCGGGCGGTGAACGGCGAAGCCCGCCCCGATGGGCCAGCGATCGATCGAGTCGTGGGCGAGCTCGGCCATCGCCAGCCCATACGCTTGCATCCGCTCGCCGTGGAAGGCAGGGAGCATCATCTTTCGCTGGCGCAGGTGCTCGGCGCCGTCGAGCAGCAGGAGGGAGTGCCTTCCGAGAAACGGCTTGAGGACGAAGTTGGCCTTCCCGGCGTGTCCATCGTCGGGCCCGAGCGCGAAGACCTCTTTGACGTCGTCTGGATCCGACACGAGGACCATTGCGCCGAACGGCGGCAAGCGCAGCGTGAAGGTGTCGCCGAACCGCGCCCTGCACTCGTCCATCACCTGGAGCGGATTGCGCACCCAGCGAACGACCTGGATCGAGGGGTGAAGAGTGGTCGGGCCGGGCGGTAGCGACATACCCCGAACTTTAGGGTCGGCGGACCGTGGCGGCAAAGGGGGCCGCCCTTTTCATTCGCCTCCCGACATCTGCGTGAACGTGTCGCCAGCGTTCGGGGTGGAATCGTTATTGGTGTCGACCCATTCGTATACGTACGAGCTCGATGTGTACTTCGCGCGGTTTGGGATGAGCTCCGACTGAGCGTAATAGCCCGCGGCGACCGTGCCGGGCGCCAGGATTCCGGCGCCGTCGAAGCAGAGCGTGCCGCTCTGCGGCTCGACGGAGACCTGCACGTAGAAAAAGTCGTGATGGGCCGTGAGCGCGGAGACGGCCGTGTTGACGACGGCATTGCCGGCGCGCGTCTTGATCTGCGCCGTGGTGCCGTCGGTCCAGAGATAGACGGGCGTGAGCGCCGATTCCATGTACGCCACGCCGTTCTGTCCGTAGCTGCCGCCGCCGGTGATGAACGTGTCGCCGACGCCGGTGATCGGACGGCCCGAGCCGGGATCGAGGATCCCGCCACTATGCTGCGACGTCTGAAGAAGGGAAACGGCTGGCGTGCAGTCGGCGGTCAGCGCGCCGCCCATGGCGGATCCCGCCCCGTTGTCTTCCTGGTACGGATCGAAGGCGACCGTGGCCCGGTGGTTGTCGCACACGTTGGCGATGATCGCCTCATCGCACGCGGCGCCGGTGCAGAACTGGCTCGTCGTGCACGCCGTCCCGCATTGGCCGCAGTTGTTCGGGTCCTTCGACGTATCGGTGCAAAAGCCGTCGCAGCACGCCGCCGTGGCCCCGCCGGTGCACGATGCCGCGGACTTGCACCCCACTCGCGGCGGAGCGGTGACAGCGGCCCCATCTCCCAGCTGCGAGCCGTCGCCCGTGAGGCCCGCACCCCCATCGCGCACGCTCGTGGTCGCGACTTCGCCCGGCGGCGCAGCGCCGCTGCTGCCGCTGCTGCAGTGGGCGAGCGCCCCGAAGCAGACAAGTGCCATCGCGCCGAGGCCGGCGGTCTTCCCTGGTTGTGTTGTACTCATGACGAGGGGCTCACCATGCAAAGGCTCAGCCACTCATCATCACCGCGTAGTAAGCATATTGAACTTCCACGATGGCAAAAATGCACAGCGCAAAATGGCCCCTGCGGCTCCGGCGCAAACACCGCCATGCCCGCGCGGGTCTCGCGGCCGCGACGGCGGCCAGCGCGGCGACCAGGGGCATCACCGGGAAGTGGTACGTCCCGCCGGAGAACGCGATCGCGTACGGGATTTCGTAGGCGGCCGCGAGCATCACCAGCCACCAGCGCCACCCCGGGTGCCCCGCGGCCGGGAGCGCGAAGAGAGCGACGAGCGCGAGCGCGGCGACCGCGAGATAGCTCGCGGCCTCGACGATCAGGAGCGGCAGGGTTGCGGCCGTATCCCAGCGTCGCCAGCTCTGGACTTCGCGCGAAGCGAGGTAGTCGAATCCCCAGAAAGAGGTCGCTCGATTGAGCGTCCTGAGCGACGTTCGGGCCGGGTGCCGCATCATGTAGACGGCCGCCGCGTGCTGCATCGCCGACCGGCTGTCATCACGCGCGTAGAAAGACTCGAGGTAGCTTCGCGTCTGCGGCTCCAGCTCGTCGAGCAATCGCTGGCCGAGGTGGCTCGTCTTGTAGTCGGGCGTGTATGGGTTGTTTCCGAGGAAGAGGTTGCGTTCGTTGTTGGTCGAGACGGTCCAGCCCGCGCCGGCACGCGCGTCGTGCGCGCAGATCGGCAACACGCACGCGAGCCCGATGCAAACCGCGGCCGCACCGCCCAGGGCGATGGCGCGGCGCGCCAGGGGCTCGCGATGGGCAAGGGCGGCCCAGGCGCCGGCAACCACGGGCGCAACGCTCATCATCGACGGTCGCGTCAAGATGCCCAGCCCGAGCGCGAACCCGGTCGCCGCGAAGTGGACCATTGCCCGCTCGCGCGCCGCGCGCATCCCGCAATAGGCGACCACTGCGAGACAGAGCGCCGCGAGGTGCTGGGCATAGGACTGACCGCAGAGCAAGACGCTCGGCGCGTACGCGGCCCACATCCACCCGGCCGCGCGCTCCGTCCGATCCCCAGCGAGCTCACGGGCGAGGAGCGCGGTAAATACGGTCGTGGCCGTGCTGATGGCGACCGTGAGCGCGCGCGCGACGGCGATCGAGGGGCCGAGGAGCGCAAAGCCCGCCGTGAGGACGAGGCTCTCGCCGGGAGGCCAGTAGAAGGCGCCGCCGACGTCGCCCGCGCCCAGCCGGAGCGCGAGCCCGACGTAGTCGTGCGCGTCGCTGACCATGGGCATCGATCCGAGCAGCACGAAGGCCACGAGCCCGCGCAGCAACGTCGCGACTGCCAGCAGGAGCCCCCACCGTCTCCACCAGGCGCCCCAGTCTGCCGTCCCCCCGACCGGTCACCGCGCGGTCACCTCGTGAAGCGCTGGAACGCCGTGAAGGTTCGCTTGAGTCCCTCTCGCACGTCCACGACCGGCTGGTAGCCGAGGAGATCGCGCGCCACCGCGATGTCGGCGAGCGAATCGCGCACGTCGCCTGCGCGCGCCGCGAGGTACTGCGGCTCGATGTGCGTTCCCGCAAGCTCGGCGATGTACTTCAGCAGCTGGTTGAGCGACGTCTTCTCGCCGCACGCGATGTTGACGACCTCGCCCGCGAGCTTGCGCGAGCTGCCGGCCGCGAGGAGGTTCGCTCGGACGGCGTTGTCGATGTGGCAGAAATCACGGGTCTGCTCGCCGTCCCCGTAGACGAGCGCCCGCTCCTTTCGAATCGCCGCCGTGATGAACTTCGGGATCACCGCGGCGTAGTCGCTCTTCGGATCCTGGCGAGGCCCGAACACGTTGAAGTAGCGCAAGCTCACCGTCTCGATGCCATAGAGCTGCGCGAAGATCCGCATGAGGTGCTCGCCCGTCAGCTTGCTTGCGGCATAGGGCGAGAGCGGTTGCGGCTCCATCGTCTCGACCTTGGGCAGCGTCGGCGTATCACCGTACGCCGAGGAGCTCGCCGCGAAGACGACGCGGCGAACGCCCGCGCGGCGCGCCTGGTCGAGGACGATCGTCGTCCCCTGCGCGCCCGCGAGCATCGTGGCCTGCGGGTCCTCGACGGAGCGCGCGACGCTCGGGATCGCCGCTTCGTGAAAGACGACCTGGACGCCCTCCATGGCCTTCTTGACCGTCGCGGCGGCCGTGATGGTGCCCTCGATGAGCTCGAGCGGCCCGGCGAGTGCTTCGAGGTTCTCGCGGCGTCCGCTGGAGAAGTCGTCGAGGACGCGCACGCGCTCTCCACTCGCCAGGAGCGCCTCCGCGATCGACGAGCCGATGAATCCGGCTCCCCCAGTGACCAAGTGAAGTGCCATGTTCCTCCCGAAGGCCTCGACTCCGAGCGAGCCTTGCAAGCCCTATACATCACTGGGCGCCGCCGCGCTCGCTCGGGCAGGTCAGTGCGACCGCGCGTCCGCGAGCCGCTGCGAGCGTGCACGACTTTCGCAAGCTCTCGCAAAACGGGGGCCCCGAGGGCGTCGGGACTTCGGGTCCCGGGTGAAAGGACATCGTGAGCGGGGAATCGAACGCATCCATGCGAGAGCAAATGGGCCACGTCGAGACGCGCGGGCCGATGAGCCCGCGAGAGCGCCTCGCGCGGCTGCGTGCGCTCGTGCGTCGTGGGCTTGCGTACTCGAGGGGCTCGCTCTCCATCCTGGTCGTCGGTTCGGCGGTCGCGGTCTGCGTCGCGAAGAACACCAAACCGGTCTATCGCGCGGAGTGCACGGTCTTCGCGAAGGCTCGCATCCGGACCGACGACCGCGACGACGGTGCGCCTTCGCCCGACCAGGTCGTCCGGCAGGGCGCGCGCCTCAAGGACATGTTGACGACGCGCGGCCGGCTCGAGATGGCGATCAAGACGTTTCATCTCTATCCCGAGACGCTCTCGAACCGGTCGATGCTCGACGCGGTCGAGGAGATGAAGCCGCACGTGGGCTTCCGGTCGCTCGAGGGCGCGCTCTACGTCATCAGCTTCGACGGACATCAGCCGGACCTCGTCCAGAAGGTCACGGCGTACCTGTCGGACTCGCTCATCGACGACTACGCCGCCGGCGACCTGGACGACCTGCGTCGCGACGCCGACTTCCTCGAGAAGGAGGAGGGTGCCTCGCTCGCCGGTCTCGAGGCGTCGACGCGCGAGCTCACCGTGTTCCTCGCGGCGCACCCCGAGTTCGCGGTCGAAGCGAAGCAGGCCGCCGCGCCGTTCGGCCCCAGCGCGGGGGCGGGGATCCCGCTGATGCCCCGGATGCCGCAAGGCGCCCCCGGCGCGGACGCCGAGCTTGCGGCGCTCTACCGCGAACACGGTCGACTCGACGGCGAGGTGCACGGGGTGGGCCCGTCGCGCGCGGGGGCCACCGTGCTGTCGTCCAGCAAGCAGGTCGACGAGTCGCTGGCGCAGGCGCAAGCCTCCGTGGAGACGGCGGCGAAGCGGGTCGCGGAGACCCAGGCGGACCTCGCCTCGAAGTCGAACCTGACCGAGGACCATCCCGACATGCGCGCGGCGCGAATGGCGGCCGACGCCGCGGCGCGACAGCTCCACGAAGCGAAGTTGACCTTCGCGAGCCTGCAGCAACTCAAAGAGAGCGGGGGGGCTCCGATCGATCCAGCGCTCGTCCCGCCTGAAATCGCCGGAAAGTTGCGGCAGGTCAACTCGCAAATCGCCGCCAGGCGCTCGCAGCTCGCGCGCTCGCAGGGCGCGAGCGCGCCTCCGTCGCGCGCAGCGAGCCCAGAAGTCACGGCCGTCGTCGAGCTGGAGACCGACTGGCAGCGACTGGTCCGCGCGCTTGGCGAGGCCAGGTCGCACCATGACGACCTCAAGCTTCGCGCCCAGCAATCCAAGCTCGCGCTCGAGGCGGCGCACGTGCAGGCCAACGAACAGATGGCTGTCGTCGATCCGGCGGTCCGCCCGACGCACCCGTCGAAGGGAGGGCGCACGAACGTCGCGCTCACAGGGCTCGCCGCGGCGTTTCTGCTCTCGATCGCCTACGCGTCGACGCGTGTCGCGATCGACGACCGCCTCATCGACGCCGAGGACATCGAAGCCCTCGGCCTCCTGCCCGTGCTCTGCGTCGTGCCCAGGCTCGGACCGCTGGCGCCTGGGCCCTCCGGTGGACCCAAGGATTCGACGAGAAAGGTCGACGGCGATGAAGCCGCCTGACGAGGGCAGCCCCGCCCTCGCGCTCCGCACGCCGGAGATCGGTCCGCGCGAAGACGACATCGTCCGCGCGGTGCCCGTCTGGGCCTCGCCCCCCAATCCGCCCATCCTCGTCATGCTGGGAGAGACGCGGGCCGATGCGCCGGCGGCGCTCCGGGTGCTCAGGCACCGGCTCGAGCTTCGGCGAGCCGAGGGGATCTGGACGTTCGGGGTCACCAGCGCGCGCGACGGCGAAGGAAAGAGCACGCTCGCCGCGCAGCTCGCGCTCGTTTTGAGCGAAGCGCAGCGCGCCCGAGTTCTCCTGGTCGAGGCCAGCCTCGAGCGGCCGACGCTCGCGCGGTTGCTCGGCTTCCAGGTCCCCGACGGTCTCGCCTTCTCGGTGCAGATCTCGAGGCGCATGCGCGGCGGTACCGAACCGTGGGCGGTGCTCGCGTTGGGGCCCGCGCTCCACGCGCTCGTCGAGAGCGACGCGCAGCCCGGCTATCCGGGAGCGCTGTACGCCCCGCCCTTTCGGCAGGCCATCGACCGGCTCGGTCGCGCGTACGACTGGGTGATTGTCGACGCACCCAGCGTGCTGGGCTCGGGGGACGCGAACGTCGTCGAGGAGGTCGTCGACGGAATGATCGTGGTCGCTCGTAGCCGCAAGTCGCGCGGCACCAATCTGCGCGCGGCAATGAAGCAGCTCGGCGCACGCAAGGCGGTCGGCGTCGTCATGTGGGACGCCGCGCGCGCGGCCGGGGACCGCAGCCCTTGACGCGCGGTCTTCGCGGCGAGCCGTCGTGGCTGGAGGCGTTGCCGGCGCCCCTCGGTCGCGTGGTGTCCGCGCGGATGCACCGGTGGATCGCAGGCTATGCTCGCGATCGGGCGCGAAAGGCGATGATCGCGCGACCCGAAGGGGATCGTCACGTCCTCGTCGCCGTCTGCGACCACTTCGAGCCGCTCCACGGGCGGGTGGGCCGCGACGTCGGCCTCGCGCGCGTCCGCGCGTGGCGCGAGCGCTACCCCGCGCTGGCGAGCCGCTTTCGCGACGCCGACGGGCGAGAGCCGCGTCATACCTTCTTCTTTCCCGGCGAGGAGTACGACCCCGCCTTTCTCGAGCCGCTGGGCGAGCTGGTCGAGGCGGGGCTCGGCGAGGTGGAGGTGCACCTGCATCACGACGGCGACACACGCGCGTCGCTGCAGGACAAGCTCCTGCGCACGCTGTCGGCGCTGGCGCGCCACGGCGTCGTACCGGAGCGGTCGGGGCGTCCGGCGTGGGCGTTCATCCACGGCAACTGGGCGCTCGCGAACGGCCGGCCCGACGGACGCTGGTGCGGCGTGGACGACGAGCTCGCGCTCCTTCACGAGCTCGGCTGCTACGCCGACTTCACGTTCCCGAGCGCGCCCGACCCGTGCCAGCCCGCAATCGTCAACCGCATCTACTATCCGCGCGACGCGGCGCGCCGTCGCGCCTACGACTTCATGGATCGCTCCCGTGCCGGCGACGCGAGGCCGGCTCGCGTGCTCCTCGTGCAGGGCCCTCTGGCGCTCGCGCGCCGCGAAGCCCACCGGGGCCTCGGCCTGCGCCTCGAGACGGGCGCGCTCGACGCAGGGGATCCGCCGACCGCGTCGCGACTCAAGACGTGGATCGACCAGTTCGTTCACGTGGACGGTCGACCGGAGTGGACCTTCGTGAAGCTGCACACCCACGGAGCCCCCGAGCCGAACGCGAACACGCTGCTCGGCGCGCCGATGGCGGGTATGCACGAGGCTCTGGCGACGCTCCCGTCGCGCGGGCCTTTTCGCGTGCACTACGTCACTGCCCGCGAGATGTACAACGTGGCCCGCGCCGCCATGGACGGCCTGGGCGGCTCTCCCGCTGCGTATCTCGACTACGAGGTTCCCGCCGCAGCTCGCGCGCGCCGCGAGCCGACGTGACCGTCAGCCCAGGCGGCGATCGGCCACGCGACGGTCGTCGCTGAACGCGGCCGAAAGGGCGGCCCCGAGCTCGTCGCCCACGCTGCGCCGCTCGCTCCGGCCCCTGCGTTCGCCGAGAAGCTGGCGGAGCTGGGCCGTCGACCGCGCCTGCGTCGCGCCGCGCCGGTGCATGAGCGCGTGCGAGCCGCAGAGCGTCGCCGGCGCCCCCCCGATCAGAACGACGTCCTCGAGCGCGCGCGCATCGCGGGCGCCGCACACGCAGCACGATGAACCAAGCACCGTCATCATCGGCGCACCTTCGCGCACCCAGGGCTGGCGGGCCAAGTTCTCGCCTGAGAGATCAACCGCAGATCCGCCGGCAAGCCGCCGAAGCCGCCGAGGGCGAGGGCATGTATTCCGAGGCTGGAGCAAGCGTTCATAGATCGTGGCGAAAGTGCTTCTTAGTCCGCGATCGGATCGATTGATGCCGGTGCGCGAGAGGGCGCGAATCGGCGTGTCACCGACGCAGGGTCGCCGCGTGGTCATCGCTCCGGGAGTTCGTCACGACTGACTGCCTCGAGCCCCCGTGCTCGCCCGAGTCCCTATCTCCGCGGATTCAACCAGGAGGCGGGCAATTCGCATCGTTCGCCTTCGGGGAGGTACGGATATTCGTCGGTTGCGACGTCGCCGAGGGCTTCGCGCAGGCGAAGTGTGGTTACTTCGCAGGCGCCGCTGGCCATCAGGCAGGCGAGTGGCTCGTGCCAGCGCTCGGGGCAGAGTGCGCTATCGACCGCGAGCTGCACGCGCCCGGTGTGGATGAGCCGGTGGGCCGCTCGCAGCACGCAGCGACGGCCAGCCTTGGTCAGCACCACCTCGCGTGCGCGCCCATCGACTTCCGCTGGTTCGCGTCCCACCAAGCCGAGCTGCTCGAGCGACGAGAGCATTCGACTGACTGTGGAGGCCGCGACGCCGAGCGTTTTCTGCAGCTCGCGCTGCAGCAGCCGCCCCCGCGCCTTGTGCAGGATGTAGAGCAAGTCGAATCGAGCCGCGGTCAGTCCAAGGCGTGCGAGCGCACGGCGAAGGACGCGCAACGTGCCGTGATAGGCGCGTTTGAGGCCAAAAAATACGCGGATCATGGGGAGGACGGCGCGAAGCCATGCCCTCGCGACGAACCAACCCCGAGCACTCCCCGTGCCGACGCCCAAGTCGCCGAGCCGAGCGACCCTCTCGCTCCCGAAAACGCCCGACCTTCGTGCTGAATCGTGAGCAAGCTAACGATTCGGCGGGCTCGAGGGGTGTTTTCTGGGCCGAGAGGGTCCTCCCCCCTTGAGGCTCGCGAACCGGTCCGCGGGCGGCCACGTGCTGTCCGCGGACGACGCTGCGCCGCGCCCAGACTAAGATACCGAGGTAGGCGTCGGACTTCATCGTGTCTACTCGGCGTCCCTGGCGTCCCTGGCGTCCCTGCGGTTTTCCCAACATGTTGCGCGAGGCCAGCGAGGCGAGGATGGTCGCGATCGGAGCGCTGGGCCTGGCGCTGATCGGCGGCGTGATCGCCTGGCGGCTCGCGGGAGCGACGTACCGCGCCGACGTCGAGACGATCTGCCGCGCCGAGGCGCGCTCCAGACTGACGCTCGGCAAGGACATGCCCGCTCTGACCGCCTGGCTTCACGGCCACCTCGCGACGCCCGACGGCAGCGAGCTACTGGCGAGACTCGGCGACGCGCCCATGGCGGACCGCGCGCCGCGCCTCCGCAGCGTGGCCGCCGAGCTGGGCATCGGCGCCTGTCCGATGGCCGAGGCGTACGAAGGGCTTGTGGCCGAAGGGGACTACCGGGCGGATCTGCAGCGCCTCTGCTCGTACGTCACGTTCCCCGATCTGGCCGAGGGCGACGACTCGGCGCGGCTGGCCGCACTCGAGGAATGGATCGAGAGCCGGGCGGCGAACGATCGAACGAAGGCGCTCGCCGGCCCGCTGCGAAGCGCCGAGACGCCGGCCGAGCGCGCCCGTCTCCTGCGCGCGGCGTCGCGCGAGGTAGACATCTTCACGTGCGACGTCGCACGGGCGATCGAGGCCCCGCCCCCGGCCCTGGACGCTGGCGGGTAGGTTCAGGCCCCGCCACGGAGCTTGGCGAGCGGCTTCGCGAGCAGGCGGGTCGCGTTTCCGAAGTACACCTTCTCGAGAACCTCGGCCGGCAGATGAATCGCGCTGATCGTCCAGTCGCCCTGGATGGGCGTCATGTGGACGAAGTCCTTGTCGGCCGTCTCGAAGAAGCGCCAGTGCTTCTGGAAGAAATCGATCGCCTCGATCTCGGTCGGGGCCGGGCCGTTGCCGCCCGAGCCGAGCGTCATTCGATCGTAGCTCTGGAAGTCGGTCGCGAAGAGGATGCGATCCTGGTGCTTGACGAAGAAGGCGCGCACGCGCTGGGGATCGTGGCGCCCGATCTCCGGCACGCGAGCGGCGATGTCGACCATCATGTTCGGGTGGCGATCGAGCTGCGCGTCGACCCAGTCGAGGTCCTCCGCGTTGTTGCCGAAGTGCACGCAGACGAACGTGGTCTCGGGGTGTCGAGTGACCACGCGCTCGAGCGCCGCGAGGAGCTCTTCGCGCGGCGGGTACGTCTTGGGGTCGCCGAACCACCAGCGCGGGTGATCCTTGAGCTCCTTCCAGCGCTCGTTGCTCGGGTCGTTGGGCGCCCAGAACGCCTTCGGATCGGCCACGTGGATCGAGACGGGCATCCCGAGGCGCCCGAGCGCCTGCCACATCGGATCGAGCCTCGCGTCGTCGATCTTCATGAGCTGGTTGTTCTTGTCGCGCAGGAAGAGCCCCAGGCGCTTGAACTCCTTGAAGCCCGCGGCGCCCAGGCGAGCGCCCTCTTCGACCTGCGCGACGGCCTTCGAGGCGAAGTCGGGCGCGTCCCAGTCGGCGTAGTCGAGGTTCATGTACTCGAGGAAGCGTCCCGGGAAGCGCTCGTCGGTGAACTTCTTGACCCGCTCGAACACCGAGCCGCCCTCGTGGTCGCGAGTCACCGTGCCGCCGCTCAGGTTGATCCCGACGCCGATTCCGACCGCGTCCATGACCCGGACGGCCTGGTCCATGGCGGCCGGCGTCGCGTCGACGTGCAGGTGCAAGTCGATGAGCCGGTGCGCAGCGCGCCACGCGTCGGCCTGAGCCTTCGTGGCTGCGAGCTGGTCGCTGGCCGCGCGAAGACGTTGCGCGCTGTCGACGGGGGCCGCCGGCGACGTCCCGGCGGTCGGGGCCGCCGGCGAGGGGCCGTGCGCGCCGCACCCCGCCAGCGCGATCACGAGCCCGAATCCGGGCAGAAGGGAGCGCAGGGGCATGGCCGCCGAGCTTACGCCAGGTCGCGCGCCGGGCCGCGGTCCGTCTCTACCTCTGGGGGCTCGTGTTGGCCGACGCGCTCGGAGCTACGACCTGCGCAGGGGGGGTCGAAGTCTTCGCGACGACGCTTGGCGAAGCCGGCTCCGCCCCCGGCGGCGCGTACGGGACGCGACCGCGGTGAAACGCGAGATCCTCGGCCGAGCTCTCCGCGGGGAAGTGCATCCCCATGTACGCGACGAAGTCCTCGGCGAGGTCCTCGTCGCGCTGCCGGTCGTAGCCGACCACGTCCCAGACGCCCAGGCGGGAGCTGAGCACGTGCGAGATCTCGTGCGTCAACGTCCTGACGAAGCGCGGGTTCGGCACGAGCTTGCCGTCTCCGTCCTTGATGAGCGGATCGTTTCGCAGAAAGAGATGGTCGAGCGAGTCGACGTAGAGGCCCCAGTAGCAGCATCCCGGCGCCACGGCTTCGAAGCGGGACGGGAGGTCGTTGAGCGCGCGGAGCGACTTGCCGTCGAGAAGGACGTTGCCCGGCAGAAGCGAGATCGCCGGCAACGTCGTCGCTTGATCGCGCAGGCGCGGCAGCTTCTTGGAGCGCAGAAAGGCCGTGTAGCGATCGAAGGTGTCGCGGCACGTGTCGTCGAGAAGGGCGTAGGCCTGCGCGCTCGGTGCGGTCTCCGCGCGGAGGGCCGAGGTGGACCTCCACTCGACGACCTTCATCCCGCAGTGCGGCAGCAGGACGGCCTGCGTGAGCTTCTCGCTCGGCTGCGGAAGGGCATCGTACCGGGAGACCGGAGGTCCTCCGGAAGACGGCGTGGCCACCAGCGCGACGAGCGCGAGCGATGCGACGGCGATGAGGCGCGGGAAGCGCGCGGTGAAGAGAGCGAGGAGGGGGGTACGGCTCATGCGTGGGGCACGCGCGCCGCAGGATTCCGCAAACGCAGGGGAGGGTCGGCGGGACGCCCGACACTCGCTCTGCGCTCCGCCAGCCGCGCGTACTTCTCACGCTAGCGTGCCCGAGCGCACGGCACAGTGACAAAACGCCCGGCCGAGCTTCACTTCGGTCGTAGCGAGTGCGACGCGTAGCTCTCGATGTGCGCGAAGCCGGCGGCCTGCAAGAGCTCGCGGAAGTACGCACGAGGGAGGTCGCCGTGGGGCCCTGGAACACGCTTGAATACGACGCCATGCGCCAGGGCGCTCGCCGTCACCGGCGCTTCGACGTCGTCGTCCGACAGAGCTTCCGCGAGGCCCGCGCGCGAGAGCTCGCTGCCGAGGCGCCGGGCGAGCGCTCGCGACGGCTCGGTCGTTCCGCCGCAGCAGGTGTAGAGGTCGACGAAACGGAGCGGGTCGCTCACCCTCGGATCGAATCGCAGAGCTTGCGCCTCGATCCAGCGCGAGAAGAGATCGTCCGCGCCGTACAGAGCGTCGAGCAAATCGACCTCCGTGACCCGCGCGACGTCTCCGAGCGCAAGCGCGCTCGCGGCCGCCTGGTAGCCCCCCGAGTGCGCGACGAGCACGACCCGATCGAGCGCGTCCACGTCGAGCGCGCACCCGAGCGGGTCGGCTAGATGCTCCGAGAAGAGCTCGCGCAGCAGGTCCCGCAGTCCCCCCGGCATGGCCAGCTTCCCCGGTTCGCCCGTCGGCATGTCGCTCCGGAGCTCGACGGCGACGAGCAAGGCGTTAACCCCGGCTGCGTCGAAGGCCGACGCAAGGTCGGTCCCGGGCCGCGGCGGTCCGGCGTCCGTGCACGGCTCGTCGCCGGCCGAGAGCGCCGCGGCGACGCAGCCCTGCCATCCGTGAAAGTAGACCACCAGCCCCGGCCGCCTCGTCGCATCGAAGCCGGGCGGGACGTGGACGGCCACATCGGGGCGCGACGAACCCGGAAATGCGCCGGCCCGGAGCTCGTAGAAGAGCCCCTCCGGCAGGGCGTCGCGCGCTCCTTCGCATGCGGTAGCCGGCGCGGTCGGGCCCGCCGGCCGCGGCCTGGACGCGGAGAGAGGAGTCAACGGCGCGTCGAACGAGGCGATCGCGAGCACGGCCAGAGCGACCAGAAGACTCGCTCGCTCGATCACGGGGACGTCTCCGTCGCGCATGCGCGTTGCTCTTTCGTCGACCGCGCGCACCGTCGATGGCGGCCCTGGGTGAAGGCTACTTGAATCGCCATCGCGTTTTCAGTCTTCGCGCAACCTTCCGGGCTGCTGGCGCGTAGGGGCCTCCGGAAGGCGAATCGCGAGTCCACCGGAGGCCCAGTTGGCGTCCGGGTCGGGGCTGCGTCGTGGCTTTTCTTCAGGAGGTGATCCGTGCAGATAAAGAGAGTGATCGTCGGCGTGAGCGTCGCCTGCGTGGCGGGCGCGGTGGCAGTAGCGTGTAGCTCCAGCAGCACGCCCGCGGCGGCTCCCGGCGACGACGCCGGGAATTCGAGCAGCAGCAGCGGAAGCAGCAGCGGCAGCAGCAGCGGAAGCGGCAGCAGCAGCGGAAGCGGCAGCAGCAGCGGGAGCAGCAGCGGCAGCAGCAGCGGCAGCAGCGGCGCCGCCGACGCGGGTTCCACGCTTTACACGCGGCTCGGAGGGCATGCCGGCATCCGCGGCGCGATCAACGCGATCGTCGCGGCGGAGCTGATGGATCCCGATATGAAGACGTACTTCTTCAATCAGGTGATGACGCCCGTGCCGGACGGCCATCCGACGGCCGACCAGATCGAGGAGTGCCTGACCGACCAGCTCGGAGGCGCCGCGGGCGGGCCGGAGACCTTTCCGACGACCGTCGTCACCCTCGACGACGCGGGGGCCGATGCGGGCAGCTTCATGTGCCGCGGCAACATGACGACCATCCACGCGCCGCTCCTCATCTCGGGCGGGACGTTCGACAAGTTCGTCATGATCGCGGGCGGCGTTCTCACGTCGGCAATGGGCACGGGACCCTACACGTTCACGACGGCCGACATCGGCACGGTGGCGGGGGTGCTCGTCGGCGAAAAGACCGCGATCGTCGACCCGGCTCTGACGGACGCAGGGCTGCAACCCTTCCCAGGGACGGCGGATGCGCAGTAAGGCGAGACATCCCGCCGTCGTGGCGGCCGGCGCCGTCCTCGTCGCGACGGGGCTCATCGGCCTCGCGCACGCGCCGTTTGCGCGGTCGCTCTTGATGTCGCTCGGCGGCTGCCCGATGGCCGGCGCGCACATGACGGCCGCGCAGGCCGAGAGAGCCCGCCAGATGGGGCTCGGCCCCGATCGAGCCGGAGCGTCCGCTCCTGCGCGCCCGGCGTTGGGGTTCGCGCTCGACTCGACGACGCTCGCCGAAGCCCGACAATGGGCTCATCGCGAGCACGTCGACTGCGAGGACTCCCGGCCGGGCATGCTCAAGTGCGCGGGCGTCCGGCCCGAGGTCCTCGGTCTTCCGGCGGCGCAGGGCACGGTCGATGAGCTCGCCCTCGAGTTCGATCCGAACGACCGTCTCGTCAACGTGACGACGTTCCGCACGCACCTGCGCCCTTCCGTCGCTTCCACGGATGCGCACGCGATCGTCGCGTCGCTCGCGAACAAGCTCGGCCCGGCCGAGAGGCGCGCGGGCGACTTCGAGGCGTCGAGCCTCGGAGCCCCCGCGGCGGGCAGCATCTCGACGGTGATGTATCGCTTCGGGGACTACGTCGCCGACGTCACGGCGATGAACGCGCCGTCCTCGGGGCCGTCGATTCGCGAGCACTACATGTCCGCGCGGGACTGACGCGGGCGGAGTCGTGGGAGGGCGGGAGAACCCGGCGCCGCTATGCTGGGGCCTCACCTTTGTCCTCCACCACTCCGCCCAAGCTCGCCGTCGTGATGGTCGGCCTCCCGGCCCGCGGCAAGACGTTCATCGCTCGAAAGATCGGGCGCTACCTCTCCTGGCTGGGCTACCGCACGCAGATGTTCAACGTCGGTTCGTACCGGCGCGCGAGGCTCGGTAGCCACCAGCGGCATTCGTTTTTCGATCCGCGAAACGAGGCGGGCCAGACCGCGCGCCTCGACGTGGCGCTCGCCGCCCTCGACGACATGCTCGGGTTCCTCGGCGAGGGCGGAGACGTCGCGATCTACGACGCCACCAACAGCACCCGCGAGCGACGTTCGCTCGTCAGCGCGCGCTGCGTCGCGGCCGGCCTCGAGGTCGTCTTCGTCGAGTCGACCTGCACCGATCCCGCCATCGTCGAATCGAACATCCGCGCGACGAAGGCGCGGTCGCCCGACTACGAGGGCGTCCCCGAGGAGGAGGCCGTCCGAGACTTCCGCCTTCGGATCGCGCACTACGAGGCCGCCTACGAAGAGGTGGGGGAGAACGAAGGCCCCTTCGTGCGGATCATCGACGTCGGGCGAAAGATGGTGCTGCATCGCGTCCAGGGGTACCTGCTCGCGCGCGTCGTGCACTTCCTGCTCAACCTGCACGTGCAGCCGCGGAGCGTCTGGCTGACGCGGCACGGCGAGAGTTCGTTCAACGTCCTGGGGCGCATCGGGGGCGACGCGCCTCTCAGCGACGCGGGTCGCGGGTACGCCGCGCAGCTCGCGAACGTGGTCCGCGATCGCGTCGGCGCCGACGTGGTCGTCTGGACGAGCACGTTGCGCCGCACGATCGGGACGGCCGAGATCCTCGGGCTGCCCTTCCGCACCTGGCGCGCGCTCGACGAGATCGACGCCGGCGTCTGCGACGGGATGACGTATGCCGAGATCGCGAAGGTCATGCCCCACGAGTACGAGGGCCGCGCGGTCGACAAGTTTCGCTACCGCTACCCTCGCGGCGAGTCGTATCAAGACGTCATCCAGCGCCTCGAGCCCGTGATCTTCGAGCTCGAACGCGAGCGCGCGCCCGTGCTCGTGATCGGCCATCAGGCCGTGCTTCGCGCCCTCTACGCGTACATGATGGACAGGCCGCCGCACGAGTGCCCGTTCGTGTCGATTCCGCTTCACACGGTGCTCGAGCTCGAGCCGACGGCCTACGGGTGCGACGAGCGCCGCATCGAGCTCCCCCCCGCGCCGGCCAGTCAGGAAGAGATCCGCGACACGATGGATTAGGCCCGATGGGAGGGTGACTGAAGGAGAGAGGAGGGAGCCGCGGAGACGCAGAGTACGCAGAGGATTGGGATGGGTGGGCCTCGTGGTCGTCATCGGGATGACTTCCGGTCCTCACGGGTGGGATGGGCGATGGTCATCGGGATGACTTCCGGTCCTCGCGGGTGGGATGGGCGATGGTCATCGGGATGACTTCCGGTCCTCGCGGGTGGGATGGGCGACGGTCATCGGGATGACTTCCGGTCCTCACGGGTGGGATGGGCGATGGTCATCGGGATGACTTCCGGTCCTCACGGGTGGGATGGGCGATGGTCATCGGGATGACTTCCGGTCCTCCTGGGCGTGATGGGCGAACCTCATCGGGATGACCTCCGGTCGTCACGGGTCGGCTGGGCCGTCATCATGGGGATGATGATGGCCGCCCCCCATCGCGATTGACACGGCCGGGTGGGCGCGCGAGGAGTCGGAGGATGACCGAACGGACGAATCGCCGGTGGCTCCTTGCCGAGCGCCCCACGGGGATGCTCGAGGACCGCAACTTTCGCTGGGTGCAAGAGGCGGTGCCCGAGCTCGCCGACGGCGAGATCCTGGTGCGAAACCTCTATCTCTCCCTCGATCCGACGCAGCGCGGCTGGCTGGCTCGAGACACGTACCTGCCCGCCGTCGCCATCGGCGACGTGGTGCGGTCCGGCGGGGTGGGGCGCGTCGAGCAATCGCGAAGCGCCGACTTCGCCGTGGGCGACGTCGTCTCGGGTCTCGTCGGCTGGCAGGACTACGCCACGATCAAGGCCGCCGGAGCGACCGGGTTGAGGAAGCTTCCGCCTGGCGTGCCGATCCCCCTGGCCATGAGCGCGCTGGGGGCGACCGGACTCACCGCGTACTTCGGCCTCCTCGAGATCGGTCGGCCCAAGGCCGGGGAAACGGTCGTCGTCTCCGGGGCCGCCGGGGCCACGGGATCGATCGCCGGCCAGATCGCGCGCATCAAGGGGTGCCGCGCGATTGGCATCGCCGGGGGCAAAGCGAAGTGCGACTGGCTCGTAACGCAGGCGCACTTCGACGCGGCGATCGACTACAAGTCCGAGGACGTCGGAGCCCGGCTGAGCGCGCTCTGCCCGAAGGGGATCGACGTCTACTTCGACAACGTCGGGGGCGACATCCTGGACCACGCGCTCGCTCACCTGGCGATGCGCGGGCGCGTCGTCCTCTGCGGCGCGATCGCCACGTACAACGACTCCGACCTGCGACCCGGTCCGAAGAACTACCTCAACCTCATCGTCAAGCGCGGACGCATGGAGGGTTTCATCATCCTCGACTACCTCAAGCGCGCGCCGGAGGCGGTCATGGAGCTGTGGGGCTGGATCCAGGCCGGCCAGATCGTCAATCAGGTCGACGTGAAGGAGGGCCTCGAGAACGCTCCCGCCGCCCTTCGCCGCCTATTTCAAGGCGACAACCAGGGCAAGCAGCTCCTCAAGATCGCCGACTGACTGCGTCGATAACCCTGGACGAGGTCTTGCGACCTCGACCACGACAAGCACCCATAGGGTGCATCGGCATCAGCGTCACCTTGGCTGGGGGAGTACGAGGAAGCGCGCCCACGAGCTGCTCGCCGGCGCCGCACTCGGGGTCGCTGCTCCCGTCGGGTGCATCGTTTGCGAAATCGCGTGTACGGGACTGGTGGAGGGCACTTTTTGGCTTTCGAAGCGAGGCCGCAAATTTCGACGCGCCTCAACGCGCTGCGTCCCGCACGCACTCGCCGCCATACCGCCAGGGTGCACGTCAGCCTCTCGCGCATGGGCCAAGAACTTGCACTCGTGCGAATCTCCTACCGTTTCGACGTCGTATTCGGGTGGCGCCCCATCGTCGCGTGAACGCCCATTTTCGGCGTGGCCGATTGGACGCACGCGGCACAAATTGCGTTCAGAGTGAAATGTAGAACCAAACTGACCCGCCTCTTACGCGCGTTTCCGGCGCGTTGACGTCAAGGGCGCACGAGCGTACCGTCCCTGCACGCTCCGAATCCATTGTGGACGCGGAAAGCGCTCGAACCTCGGGATGGGAGGATTCAATGAAAAAACGAATTGTCGTTTTGGGAGCCACGTTCGTCGCAGCACTCGGCGTGTCACATGACGCAAGAGCGCAGTGCTGTCCCACGGCAGCGTTGCCCAGTAACGGAAGCTGCACTCTCACCGGTAACTGTTTTGAAGTTAGTAATACTACCTCGTCCGGGAGCGCCATTTATGGCCATAGCCCTTTTACTACGGGCACCCAGTATGGTGTTCAGGGAGATAATGCGTCAGCCTCAGGCTTCGGAGTATACGGCACGAACTCGAACGGCGGCACCGGTGTGGTTGGGGAGAGCACTTCGAATCTCGGAAGCGGCTCCAGTATTGGGGTCCAGGGCGTGAGCGCCGCGACCTCCGGCGCAGGTTACGGAGTTGTCGGCATCTCCGATACTCCTTCTGGAAGTGGCGTGGTCGGCGCTAATGGGACTACTGCGGCCGGTAGCGGTCTCGATGGCGCCGGTGTTTTCGGCATTACGGCGGTAAGCGGCGCGTCGGCGGTCTTCGGGGAAGCAGCAGCTGGCGTGTTCGCAAATGGTGTTGCGGGCGTTTCATCGAGTTCAAATGCATCAGGCGTTTATGGCTCCAACACGAGCGGTGGCATCGGGGTCTATGGTACCAATGCCGACAGTAATACGAGTGGCTACGCAGGCTACTTCAATGGCCGGGTCTCGATTGTCGGCAACCTGGTGCTTGGTGGAAGTTGTACAGGCACCACCTGTAGCTCCGATATTCGACTTAAGAAAAACGTGGAATCTCTTTCTGGCTCCCTTGACGATCTCGCCAAGCTTCGTCCGGTGACTTTCGAGTGGAAGAACCCGGAGGAGCGTGGATATTCGGCTGGAAAACAATTCGGCTTTATCGCGCAAGAGGTGGAGAAGGTGAAGCCAGAGTGGGTCGGGGTAGATGATCAAGGCTTCAAGACAATTAATACGACCAGCCTTCCGGTCCTGCTTGTTGATAGCGTCCGCACGCTCAAGACCGAAAATGACGTACTCCGGGCCAGGACGGCGGCTCTCGAAGATCGAGTCAGGTCATTGGAAGCCAATCGACGTCCCATGATCTCAGGGGTCGGTGAGGGAGGCATTGGCTTCGGCCTTTTGGCGGTGGCAGGCGCAGTGCTGATTTCGCGACGAAGGCGGCCCGAGTGGGCAGCCTGACAAGCTAAGAGTCCTCGTCACACTGTGTCATCCTCAGCCCGCGATCGGTGAGCTCGGTCGCGGCTGAGGTGAACTGTTTGCTCCGCCGCGTCCTTGACCGAGCAGCTTGTGCGTGTAGCGTCGCCCGGGCCGGCCATGCCCGTGGCTCTTGTCCTGGCGGCAGTGCGCGAGCCGAGGCAGACTGCGCGTAGCGTGACGACCTTGAGCGAGGAGAGCCGATCGACCGCGACCCGTCAGGTCGCGTGCTGCGTGAGATGGGATTCCGACTCGACGCGACCGCTTTCTCGACGGGACAATCGGCGTCGCGTCGGCGCACTTGTCGATCGCGAGCTTCGCGAAGGAACGCCGGACCGTGCGTGCATTCCCCTGCGCGGGCCCTCACGGAGGCCGCTCGGCGTTCGGGTGTGCTTGTCCACCAAATGCCCAGGCCTCCGTCCACGGGATGGTCGTCGAGCTTGAGCGGCGCGGCCTCATTTGCCGACGACCTAGTTAGACAAGCACGCAGCATTGCCCTCGCGTCCCCACGGACGAGCTCCCCGAGCCCCGATCTCGACCGATCGAAGCCTCCGTGGAGAGGACGGGTTCTTGATTGGCGAGTGCGCCGAGTACGAGAGCTAAGCCTCGAAGTAGATTCGGATCATCGTAGTGCCACACGCCTGCCAGTGACGGTTGAACCTCTAAGAGCTAAGGACCCCCGTGTGACCCACGCCGAAGCGCGACTCAGTTCCGGGGTCGTCCAGTTGAAGGCGACATCACCGACAACTGTTCAAGATTCAAGATCGCCGACTCACGGCACGGCACACGCTTGGGGCATCGAGGGAGGTCGGGCGCGTCACAGGCAGAACCCGGCGAGGGCGCACGCGCATGCACCCATCATGTTGCAACAAGGCGTAGTCATCAGCATGCAGGCCGGGCAGGCCGACGCTACGCAGCCGCCGCTCGAGGAGCCGCCGCTGCTCGTGGAGCCGCCCCCCGAGGTCGACGAGCCGCCCGTGCAGGTGCCCATGGGGCTGCACGTTTGGCTGGTCATCGTGCAGTCCGTACACGTCCCCCCGCCGGTGCCGCAGGCGGTGTCGACGCCGATCTGGCAGTTGCCGCTGCTGTCGCAGCAACCGGTGGTGCACATCGCCATGCAGGGGTTCGCGGCCCCGCCGCTGCTCGTGCTGCCGCCGCTGCTCGTGCTGCCGCCGCTGCTCGCTGCTGCCACCATTACTGCTGCTGCCACCGTTGCTGCTGCTGCCACCCCCACTGCTGCTGCTTCCGCCGTTGCTGCTGCTGGTGCTGCTGCTTCCACCTTCGCTCGTGCTGCCGCTGCTGCTGCTCCCGAAGCCCTTCCCGCCGTCGCCGGTGGCGCCGTCTCCGGGGCCGCTCGTGGCGCACGCGAACAAGAGGGTCCCGACTGAAAGCAACACGACCCCACCGGCCGCAAGGCGCCCGCCAAAGTGCATTCTTTCAGTCTACCTATCGGCTCAACCTCTACAAGGAGTCCCCGCCTTGCGCACCGCCGGAGACGGGCCCGAGACTGCCTTACAGGTACGGCGAAGGTGTCGGGATCCCGCGCGGCAGGCCTGTCGCGGAGCCAGCCCCGGGCGCCTGCGTCGCGCGCCGCACCGCGGCGGGAGCCGGGCCCGCAGGGGGTGCGAGCACTCGGCGGCGTGTTGCGAGCACCGCGAGGGGCGCGCTTCGGCCGCTATCGCCAGCGCCTGCGCCCGACGCCGAGCGGGCTTCCGCAGGGCCCATCGAGACTGCACTCGTGGCCACGAGCCTCACCGGCAGGAGCGCTTCGACGGGCGCGGCCGGTCGCGCGGGGGCGTCGGCGCTCGGGGATGCGGGTACCCCGGTGGCCCGACTCAGTCGCGGATCGAGTTCGCGTCGACCGGGGTTCGCCCTCGTTGCCGACGAGGCTGCCGGCGGCGTCACGTCCCGGCGCGAGAGGGCGACCGTCATCGCGCTGGCCAGGCCCATGCCGATGACGAGCGTGCCGGCGAACGTCCGGAGGGCCTCGCGCGGGAAGTGCGCTCTCGCGGGCCGCGGCAAACCTCCGGAGCTCGAGGGTCGCGGCGTCCGCGACGTGCGAAGGTCGAGCAGCTCGGTCGCGTCGCTCACCCGTTGCGACGCAGGCGTGCGCGCCATCGCGCTGACGGCGAGGGCGAAGTCGCGCTGCGACGGTCGCAGCGAAAAGGGCCCGGCCACTCCGTCCGCCGATGCGAACGGCATCAGCGCTGCGCCGAGCGCCTCGGCGGTGGGGAGTCGATCGTCAGGGGTCTTCGCCAGCGCCGTGACGATGACCCGCTCGAGCTCCTCCGGAACGTCCGGTCGCACGCGGCGAAGGCTGGGCATCGCATCGGCGACGATGGCCGCGATGGCGGCGGTGGTCGTCCCGAGAAACGGCGGAGTCCCTGCGACGAGCTCGTAGAGAATGACGCCCAGCGACCAGATGTCGCTCCGTCCATCCACGTCCCGGGACGAGCGCATCTGCTCGGGAGACATGTAGAGCGGCGTCCCGACGGTCACGCAGGTCGAAGTGGCCGACGCGGGCGGCGCGTCGGCATCGGGGGTGATCTTCGAGATCCCGAAGTCGAGCACCTTGAGGACTCGCTTCCCGGCCTCCTCGGTCAAAAAGAGATTCGACGGCTTGAGATCGCGGTGAACGATCCCCGCCGCGTGCGCCTGCGCGACCGCGACGCACGCCTGCAGAACGAGGTCGACCGCGGCCGCGACCGGAAAGGGCCCCCGGACGCGCAGCTCGGCCTCGAGGTCGCGGCCTCGCAAGAGCTCCATGACCATGTACGGTCGGCCACGCTCGTCGGTGTCGACGTCGAGCACCTGCACGACGTGAGGTCCTCGGATGCGCGCGCTCGCGCGGGCCTCGCGGTCGAACCGCTCCACCGCGTCCGGCAGGGAGAGGACCTCGTGACGCAAGAACTTGATCGCGACGCTCTGGCGCAGGCGCAGGTGCTCGGCCTCGAAGACGAGGCCCATGCCTCCCTCGCCAAGCGGTCGAAGCAGCCGGTACTTGCCGCAGACGACGTCGCCGGGGGTGGGGGGCCGCGCCGTGCCCTCTTCGCAGACGACTGAGCTCGTTTCCATCTTGCGGGGCCGTGAGCCGGAAGCCAGGCGATATTGCATCGCGCGTGCGAGCGCGCGCCTGGGTCACGTTCGCGTCGCTCTCGCGACTTTCGCGGCGACCCTGGAGCCCGCGCCCGCCGCGCGTCGCCGTGAGGCTCGAGACAGGATGGCCTCCAACCGCGTGCGCGGCCACGCGCGGGCGCGATGAGGCCGTCGACTCTGCGCGCTCCGCGTCTTTCTCCTCTCGGCCGCGAAGAGGCTGCCGCGGGTCCTGGAGCGCACTTAGCGGCGACTGGCGATCGAGACCGCGAGCTCCCGACCGATCCACGCCTTGTTCGCGAGCAAGCCCGCGCCCGCCACTTCGAGCGCCATCGCCGCCGAGTTGGCCACGTGGCATGTCGTGTCGATGCGCAGCAGAACTGCGCTGCTGTAGAGACCGACCACGACGATCGTCGGGATGCCGTCGACCCCCCACGGTCCGGACTTGCCCAGATCGGCGAAGCAGATCCAGTCGAGCAGCGCGAAGACGGCGCACCACGTACCGAGAGCGACGCCGGCGGCGAGCGAGTAAAACGACAGCCACGTCAGCGCGCCCCGCTGGGCGATGATGTCGAGCGCCGAGCCCAGCCCGAGCAGACCGAACGCGGCGGTCGCGAGGACGGGATGAATCGCGGCCCCGCCGGCTCTGATTTCTCTCTCCACAGGGCGCGAGCGCCGAGACGAACGCATCACAAGTCGACGTCGCAAGGCGCGTGCCTCGAAGGAGCCCGTCAGCGGGAATATCCCGCCTCGACCTTCGCGTGATAGAGCGACATCATCGTACGGGCGAGCTCGCGCGAGGCGCCCGCGTCGAGCGTCCGCTCGAAGCGTGCGAAGAGCCCTACCTCGTCCTCCGCGGCGTGCTGCTCGAGCCCCGCGCGGAGCTCCGCGATCGCCCGCTCGAAGTCCGACCCGTCGACCGAGGCTTCGAGCGCGTGCTCGAGCGACACCGTGACTTGCGCGTGCCTCATGCGGCCCTCGACGGCCCAGGCCTCTTCGCCCAGGGTGGCGCTGATCGCCGGGTAGAAGAGCTGCGCCTCGACCGCGATGTGCGCGGTGAGGTCGGTGGCGAGCTGTGGCATGAGCGACTCGCGAATCCCCGCGCTCCCGCGCTCGACCGCTTCACAGAGCTGCTGGAGATTCCGATGATGGCGTTCGAGGAGGGTCGTCGCTTTCATGAGCGCAAGGCGGTGCCTCCTGCACAGCAATTCGGAAGTGATTTCGGACGGTGCTCGCCTCGAGCTTATGCACTCCTCGTTCCGTGCTCCGCGATGCGGGACGCGCGCAAAATGGCGCGCCGGTGGGTGGGGCCACTTGCCACGAGGAGCGCATCCGTCACGGAGACGCGGCGCGACCGAGAGTTGCCCCGGTGTCCAGCTCGAACCCCGCTCCGTCCCACCCCGTCCCGCCTTCGGTGACGATCGAAGCATCGATCACCATGGCCGGCACCACGGCCGGGCCCAGCTGCGCCAGAGATGTGGGATCGGTCGGCTTCGGCGGTGACACGGGCGGCGGCTCGGCGGGCTGGCAAAACGCGAGCCCCAGCGCTGCGAACGCGCATATCGACGCAAGCCGGCGCATCCGGCTCACCGCATCGAAGAGGGGGCGTCGCTCGAGAGGTTCGCGACGACGTCGTCTATCGCGAGCCGCTCCTCGCGATGCCACAGCTCGTGAGCGACGAACCCGGTCGTCGCCGCGAAGACGAGCCTGGCCGCCCGCGGGAACAGGATTCGTCCGAGCAGCCCCCCAGCGGTCGCGGCCGCTGCCACAGCGAGCCAGGGTCGCTCACGTACGAGGCCGCGAAGCCGCGCACGCAAGATGGCTTCATCCGTGACGATGTGCGCTTCGTCCATCGACGGATGGGATGTGCACGATCCGAGCCGCGGCGTCGCGAAGACGCGCGAACGGCGCCGCGAGCGTGCCGACGAAGCGCAGCCCGGTGCGGCCCTACCGTTCTCGCCGGCACGGGCGCTGCAGCCGTCGTCTTCGGTGGAAGGAGGTGACGATGGTCCGCTGGGCATTCGGATTTCTGGGTCTCGCGATCGTGGCGGCTCTTGTCGGGTTCACGGGAATCGCGAGAGAAGCGGCCGTCGCGGGCAAATGGATCTTCTGCACTTGCCTCGTCTTGACGGGAGTCTCGCTGCTCCAGGGACCGCGCACCGTCACCTGAGCGAAACCGAGGAATCGCGATGAGTGATCGCTACGATCCACGCGAGCGCTGGCGCTGGGAAGAGGAGCGCGAGCGCGAGGACCAGGGGCTCGAGAGCGAGCGGCGCTTCGCGCGCCACGGTGGGGACCCTCGCTGGGGCACCGGGGGCTTGAGCGTCGATCGGCGGGTGCCACGTTCGTCTCTCGCAGCAACGCGGCGGCCCAGCGCGCGTGGGCCGTACGTGGGCTATGGGCCTCGCGGCTATCATCGGACCGACGAGCGAATTCACGAGGACGTCTGCGAGCGCATGACCGCTCACGGCGATCTGGACGCGAGCGACATCGAGGTCAGCGTGACCGGGGGAGAGGCGATGCTGTCGGGCACGGTCGCGACGCGTTCGCAGAAGCGCCTTGCCGAAGACATCGCCGATGAGGTCACGGGGGTCACAGAGGTTCACAACCGGCTTCGCGTACAGCGGGCCGGCCCCGAGGCCCCGCCGCGCGCGGCCCCGAGCGGGGGCGGCGATCGCGACCTCGATCAAGGCTCATCGGCGGGTCGCTGAGGCGAGGAGGCTCGGGGCGGACCAAAAGGGGGACGGCACGTGCCCTGCACTCATTCGCCGTCGACCCGGGGAGGGTATTGCGATGAAGCTCGGCCTCATCACTTGCTAGGAGCTCTCGCCTACTGCCTCTGCAGGAGCTCCTGGACCTTTTCGACGAGCATCTCGGGCAGGCAGGGCTTCGCGAGGAAGGCGTCGCAGCCGGCCTTGCGCGCGTCGCGCGCCTGACCGGCGAGCGCGTGTCCGGTCAGCGCGATGATCGGGATGTGCCGGGTCTGCTCGTTCGACTTGAGTCGACGAGTCGCTTCCCATCCGTCCATGACCGGAAGGGTGAGGTCCATCACGATCACATCGGGCATCCGGAGGGTGGCTACCTCGACGGCTTCCTGCCCATCGGCGGCCTCCACCACGTCGTATCCCGAATAGGTGAGGTACACGGCGTACATCGAGCGGTTGTCCTCGAAGTCGTCCACGACGAGCACGAGATGGCTGCTGCGGCCCTTCTTCTGGTCCGGCAGACCCTGAGGAACGGGTCGAGCTGGGCTCTGAGGAGTCTGGGAAGTCATGTGCCAAAACATTTCGTATGTCCCCCCGAAGTCATCCTCTGCGCCGGCGTGCGGGAAGCATGCCGAGCATCGTCGGTAGATTCCACCCGACCGGCGCCGCGTCGCCCGCGTCGCCGTCGAGAGTCCATGCGATCGCGAGCTCGCAATCGCCCTTCGTAGCCTTCTCCGGACCGTGCGTCCGCCACAGCCACGCACTCGATGTAGCGTTTTGTCCCAGGCTCCGTCGCCGCGGGCTCGCACGCGATCTCGCAGCGGCCTCTCGGGCATCCGGGCGCGCTCGACGCGGCCCGATCTGTGCGTACTGCTCGCGCTGACCCCATGCGGATTGCGCTCTTGTCGACGTGTGCCGTGGCGGTCCCGCCTCGGGGATACGGAGGAACGGAGCTGATCATCGCGGAGCTTGCCCGCACCCTGAAGCGCGACGGCCACCACGTCACCGTGTTCGCCACGGGGGACTCCACGCCGGACGCCGAGCTGCGCTCGCACTTCGCCCTCCCCGTGTGGCCGCCCGACGACCTTGCCGAGCTCCGTCACTCGGCGTTCGCGTGGACCTCGATCTGCGCCGAAGACCCGCCCTTCGACGTGATCCACGCTCATCAGGCTCCCGCCATCGCGTTCAGCGCGCTGTGGCCCGTGCCGACGGTGGTCACGTTTCACCACGAGCGCATCGAGAAGCTCGTCGAGTACTACCGCGACTTTCGCACGGTGACGCCCGTGGCGATCTCGAAGCGACAGGCCGAGCTTCTCCCGGAGCTGGGTGTGCGTCACGTCGTGCACCATGGCCTCGATATCGATCGCTACGACGCCGGTCAGGGCCAGGACGGCTGGCTGGCGTTCGTGGGCCGCTTCGCTCCGGAGAAGGGCCCCGACATCGCCATCGACGTCGCTTCGGCGCTCCGCCTGCCGATTCGCATGGGCGGCAAGCCGCACTGGGCGAACGGCGAGTTCTTCGATAAGGAGATCAAGCCGCGCCTCGAGCACGGCAGGAGCCTCGTTCGGTGGGAAGGGGAGGTGTCTTTCGGACCGAAGCTCGACATCCTGCGAGGCGCGCGAGCGACGCTCTTCCCGATCGCCTGGGAGGAGCCGTTCGGTCTCGTGATGATTGAGTCGATGCTCGTCGGCACGCCGGTCGTCGCGTTCTCGCGCGGCGCTGCGCCCGAAGTGGTCGACGAAGGGGTGACGGGCTTCCTCGTGCGCGACAAGGACGAGATGATCGATCGGATAAAGCGCATCGGCGAGATCGATCGCGCCAGGTGTCGAGCGCGAGCCAGGGAGCGCTTCAACTCGATGCGCATGTCGCGGGACTACGAGCGCGTCTACGCCGACGCGATCGCGTCGCGTCGCGATTCGCCACCGCGCCCGCTCGCCCCGAGCGGCGTAGAGCTCGTGAGAGCCGCCATGCGCTAAACCACGGAGCACGATCCCCCCGCCACCGCACGGTGGGCTCGAGCGAGAGCGAGATTTCACAGGCTGCGGAGCCGGGAGGCGCGGACGGAGGCGATAAGAATGGTCGAACCCGAAGAGCCCCGCCAAGACGTCCTTCACCTGCCGATGGCCGGCGAGATCGAGCGGCTCGTGCGCGCGCGCGGCGCGATGTTCCTCGTGACGACGCGCCAGGGGGACGTGACCCCCGCGGGAGCGCGGGAGCTGGGCCTCTTCTACCAGGACACTCGTTTCCTTTCGCACTACGAGCTCGAGATCCGAAACGCACGAGCGGCCCGACTGAGCGCGGAGACTTCGCATCCGGCCTACAACCAGGTCGACCTCATGCTCAGCGACCCCGAGCACGAGGAGCTCCTCGAGGATCCATCGAACTTCCTCCACATCCGCCGCCGGCAGATCCTCGATGGTGGGCTCCTCGAGGAGATCGTCTTCACGAACTTCTTGCTCCGGGCCTGCGACGTCGAGGTGGTCGTCCGCTTCGGAGCGGACTTCGCCGACGTCTTCGAGGTGCGCGGCGCAAAGCGCGCGAAGCGGGGCACGACGCACCGGGCGCGGGTCGAGGGTGCCTCGGTCGTTCTCGGCTACACGGGCCTCTGCGGGAGGATGTACGAGACCATCGTGTCGTTCGGAGTCCCGCCCGCGGAGCTCGGCGCCGACTATGCCGTCTTCGAACTGAACCTGTCGCCCGATCGGAGCACGACGATCGAGATCCGGGTCGCGCCCGTCATCGACGGCGTCACGCGCAGCCGCCCTGGCCTGCCGTTCACGCGCAGCGCCGAGATGCGCGCGAGCGACGTCCAGGCGTTCCGCGCGGGCTCGACGAGCTACGTCTGTGACAGCGGGATGTTGCAGGACGTCCTCGATCAATCGGCCGCCGACCTGCACGCGCTTCGCGTCGAGTTCGACCGGCACACGATTGTCGGCGCCGGGATCCCCTGGTTTTGCGCGCCGTTCGGGCGCGACGCGCTCATCACCGCGTACGAGGCGCTCACGCTGAACCCGGACTTCGCGACCGAGGCGCTTCGCACGCTCGCGGCCTTTCAGGGCAAGAAGTTCGATTCCGGAACCGAAGAAGAGCCGGGCAAGATCTTCCACGAACTGCGCTTCGGCGAGATGGCGCGCGCCGGCGAGATCCCACACTCGCCGTACTACGGGAGCATCGACGCGACGCCCCTCTTCGTGATCGTCGCGGAGGCCCTGCACCGGTTCGCGGGGGACGCGGCGTTCTTGCGCGAGCTGCGGCCGTCGATCGAGGCGGCGCTTGGCTGGATCGACGCCCGCAGCGAGGACGCGACGAAGCTCGTCCGCTACGAGAAGCAGAGCCCACATGGCCTCCTCAACCAGGGCTGGAAGGACTCGCGCGCGGGCGTGTCGTTCCCCGACGGCCGCGCGGCGGAGCCGCCGATCGCGCTCGTCGAGGTGCAAGGGTACTGCGCCGACGCGTACGCTCGCGGCGCCGAGATCTTCCGCTCCCTGGGCGACGAGGTGCTCGGGCGGATCTACGAAGAGCGCGCCGCGAGCATGCGCGAGCTGGTCAACCGCGCCTTCTGGATGGCCGAGGCCAACCGGTACGCGTACGCGATCGACGGTCGCGACCGCGTCTTGCCGACCGTCGTATCGAACATCGGTCACTTGCTCTGGTCGCGCGTGGCCCCGCCGGATCGAGCGACCGCGACTGCGCACACGCTCCTCGCGTCCTCGAGCTTCAGCGGATACGGCATCCGCACGCTCGCGGCCGATCAGCCCGTTTACAACCCCCTCAGCTACCACAACGGCACGGTGTGGCCGCACGACAACGCGCTCATCGTTCGCGGCCTTGCGAGCTACGGGCTCTATCACGAGGCGATGAAGGCGTTCGACGGGCTCGTCGCGGCGATGGCGTACTTTCGCGATCGACGCTTGCCGGAGCTCTTTTGCGGCATCGGCAAGCGCGCGGGCGCCGTGGTTCGCTATCCCGTCGCCTGCAGCCCGCAGGCGTGGGCGAGCGCCGCGCCGCTGCTTCTCGTCCAGTCGATTCTCGGCATCGAGGCCGACGCGCCGCACCGGCGCCTGGTCGTGAAAAACCCCCGGCTCCCTCGCAGCGTTCGCAAGCTCGAGATCCACGGAATGAGGATCGGAAGCGCCCTCGTGAGCATCAGCTTCCGGCGCGTCGGAAAGCGCTGTCACGTGGACAAGTTGGACGTGACGGGCGGCCCGCTGAAGACGGACATCCAGATCGACTGACGCGTCGCGGTGCTCGTGAAGGACCGGCGCCCGGCCGGCCATTCGGTGTCGGGGAAGTGGTCATGGCAGTGGTGGGGGCACAGGCCGCCGGTGGGATATGCCCCCATAGAAGACCGCCTTCCGCTGGCCCGGGGCGAGTTCCTGTAACCTTTGCGTGGTACGGTCACACTAGATCCGGGCTTCCCGCTTGGTGGTCGGCTCGGCGACGAAGCAAGCGACCCTGAGGGGTTACATCCTTTCTCCTTCGGAGGAGCCCATGTCCATCGCTCGTCATCTCTTCTCTGTCTGCGCTCTCGGGAGTCTCTCGATTGCCGTAGGCTTCGCGGCCGGCTGCGGCTCCAATGGCAGCAGCGCGGGCGGGACTGCGGCGGGCGGCGGTGCCAACGCCATCTTCGGCGTCGGTGGCGACGACGCCGGCGGCGACGGCGGCATCGTCTTGGCTCGCTGCATCGTGGCCACCAACCAGTGCGTGTCGTCGTGCGGGGGCACGACGACGACCAACATCACGGGCACCGTCTACGATCCCGCGGGAAGGGACCCCCTCTACGGGATCGTCGTCTACGTGCCGAGCGTTCCGCCGGGCCCCTTGCCGGCAGGCCTCTGCTACTCCTGCTCCGCCCTCTACGAGTCGGGGATGCCGATCGCGTACACCGTGACCGACGCCGCCGGTCACTTCACGCTCACCAACGTGCCCGACGGGGCGAACATCCCGCTCGTCGTGCAGGTCGGAAAGTGGCGCATGCAATACACGGTGCCGAACGTGACCCGGTGCCAGGACAACGACGGGACGGTCGCGGCCACGAAGACCGCGGCGCCGAACGTGCTGCGCCTTCCGACGAACCACACCGAGGGCGACATCCCGAACATGGCGATCGCGACTGGCGGGGCCGACTCGCTCGAGTGCCTCCTCAGTCGCATCGGCGTCGACAAGAGCGAGTACACGCCAGGTCCCGGCGGCGCCGGCCGCATTCACATTTACCAGGGCGACGGCGGAGCGAACACCACCCCTGCGGCGCCGATCGCCTCGACGGGCCTCTGGCCGAACAACACCACCACGGCGGTCGCTGATTTCTCCGCCTACGACATCACGCTGCTCACGTGCGAGGGGCACGAGACCACCGGAGGGGGCGGCGGCGGTCGCGGCGGCCTCGGCGGTCTCGGCGGCGGGGCGGGTCTCTCGACGATGCAGCAGCAGGCGCTCTTCAACTACGCGGCGGCCGGCGGCCGCGTGTTCGCATCGCACTTTCACTACGCGTGGTTCAACACCGGGCCGTTCGGCGCGGAGAACCTCGCGACGTGGACGACGAACACGCAGAGCTACAACGTCGACCCGAACGCGAACATCGAGACGACGCTGCCCGGCGGGGCCGCGTTCCCTCGAGGCGAAGCCATGAAGCAGTGGCTCACCAACGTCAACGCCCTCAACGCCAACGGCGAGCTTCACATCGTGCAGGCTCGTCACAACGCGGTCGTGGGCGCCGCGAATACGGCGTCGGTGCCGTGGATCGTCACCGATGCGATGGCGCAGCCGCCCAACGAGACGGAGTACTTCTCGTTCGACACGCCGTTCGGCGTGGCCCCCGTCGAGCAGTGCGGCCGCGTCGTCTACAGCGACCTGCACGTCGGCGCCGCCTCCGGGGACTACGGCCAGGTGGCCGCGCAAATGCAAGACACGATTCCGGCCAATTCCATGGTACCGAGCGGATGCGCGAACAACGCGCTCTCGCCGCAGGAGAAGGCGCTCGAGTTCATGCTCTTCGATCTCTCTGGGTGCATCACGCCGCCGGATCAGGGCGCGGGCGGTCTGCCGCCCCCTCCCACGAAGTGAGCTCGACGTCGTTCGAAGGGCCCGCGGGCGCGCAGGCGCCTCACGCGGCCTGAAGGGCCTCGCCTCCGGAGAGCTCGAGCAGCTGCATCGCGAGCGCGACCCTGTCGCTGCTCGCGTGCACGCCCACGACGATGCTGCCGTTGAGCAACCCGTCGCGGACAGCCCTGGCTTCGGGCTCCGCCATGCCCACTGCGAACAGCGCGACCGAGAGAGCCCCGGCCCGGAGCAGAGCCCTGCGGAGCGGTCCGCCGACGCGAAGCGCGGCGCCCCCGGGCGTCGAGAACACCGCGAGCCCCGCGACGATGGCATTGAGCACGCCGCCCGACGAGGGAGCCGGTCTTATGCCCGACCGCGTCGAAGGCGACGTCCCGAACTCGCGTTCGTGCGTATCCTCCGACATCGCGATGCTGACTTCATCGCGAGCGAATCCGGCCTGGGCAAGCTGCTCGACCGCCGCGTGCGCGGAGTGTCGATCGGCGAAGAGCGCAGTTGCGTGCATTTGCATGGGCCTTACCTCCGTCGGGCTCGGTACTCCCAAAGCAACGCGCGTGCCCCCAAGCTCGACGTGTGACGAGTCTCCGAGTCACAGCGCCACCGCGACGAGTTGGCCTCGAGTCGCAGCGCCACCGCGACGAGTCGAAAAGCGCCCCGCGACGAGTCTTCGAGTCGCGGTGCCACCGCACCCCAGACGTGCGGTAGAGCGCTTTTCGTCTAAGTCGAGCGGGTCCGAATCGGCGTTCGCGGCGCGCAGCCGTACTTCCCGTACGCGAGCACCGCGAGCGCCGAGGCGGGCCCATCGACGACGACGAAAAGTGCTCTACGGATGCGCGGAGTGGATCTCGCGCTTCGGCGGGACGTCGCGACAGCGTTCGAGCTTTCGGTACAGCGTGCGCCGATCGAAGCCGAGCACTTGCGCGGCGAGCGTCTTGTTTCCGCCCACGGCCTCGAGAACCCGCAGGATGTAGCGGCGCTCCACCTCTTCCATCGGGAGAAGCTCCGCCGGGTCGTTGCTCTCGACGGTGACTCGCGAGCTCTTGAACTCTCGAACGCGCTCGGGCAGATCGTCGATGCCGATGTGGTCGAATTGCGCCAGGGCGACCGCCCGCTCGACGCAATTTTGCAGCTCGCGCACATTGCCGGGCCACGTGTACGAGAGCAGTTTGTCGGCCGCGTTGCTCTTGATGCCGACGACCCGCTGCGAGTACCGCTGCAGGAAATGCTGCGCCAAGAGCAGAATGTCGCTCCCGCGCGAGCGCAGCGGCGGAACGCGGATCCGCACGACGTTGATGCGGTAGAAGAGATCCTCGCGGAAGCGCTTCTCTTCGACCTCGGTCTCGAGATCGCGGTTGGTGGCGGCGATCAACCGGGCATCGAACGACTGCTCTTGATCGCCGCCGACAGGGCGAACGGTCCGCTCCTGCAGGGCGCGCAGGAGCTTGGCCTGCATGCCCGCGGGCATCTCGCCGATCTCGTCGAGGAAGAGCGTGCCTTTGGTGGCCTTGATGAAGAGGCCTGGACGCGCGGTGCGCGCGTCGGTGAACGCGCCTTTGACGTGCCCGAAAAGCTCGCTCTCGAGGAGGCTCTCGGGCATCGCCGCGCAGTTGATCGCGACGAACGGGCCGTCCTTTCGGGGGCTGCGCTGGTGGATCGCCTTGGCGACGAGCTCCTTGCCGGTGCCGCTCTCCCCGGTGACGAGCGCCGTCGTTTCCGTCTCGGCGACGCGCGCCACGAGATCGTACATCTTCTTCATCGACGCGCTCGTGCCGAGGATGTCGTCGAACTTTTGGCTGTCGGTCACCGCCCGTCGTAGGCGCTTGACCTCCTCGCGCAGCGCGCGGTGCTTGAGGGCCCGCTCGATCGTCAGTGCGATGTCGTCCATCTCGAACGGCTTGGTGACGAAGTCGTAGGCTCCGGCGCGGATGGCGGCGATCGCCGACTCCATGCTGCCGAAGGCCGTCATCACGACGACGGGGAGATCTTCGCGACTTTGAACGATCTTCTGGCAGAGGTCGACTCCGCTCATCCCGTGCATGTTGATGTCCGTCAACACGAGGTCGAAGTCGCCCTCCGCGAGCCGGTGAAGAGCGTTCTCCGGAACCGTGGTCGTGGTGACCTCGAAGCCGCGCCTCCTCAGCTCGGCGTCGAGGACGTCACACATGCTTCGGTCGTCATCGATGATGAGAATGCGACGTTCCACGATGGCTCGTTCTCCCCCCGGGTGCCGTGCCTCAAGCGATGCGTGTGCAGGCCACGTGCCGGCTGGGCTGTGCCCGCATAGTTCCCGGGTCATGGGGGGAAAAGGGCTCTTTCCCTCGGCCGGGCCCTACAAAGGCGCCACACGCGTGGCGAACTGCGACTGCTGAGGGCGCCGACGCCCGGTCGCGTCGCGTGAATGGCACGAGCGTCGCACGTTCGTCTCGGAGCCCCATGAACGACCAGCGCATCGCGGAGTGGCTTGACGTCGACGCGCCCTTCGGGGAAGCCTGCGACGACGACGAGCCGGGGGCCGCGCGGCGTTCGCCTGGCGAACCTTTCGTGGGAGGCGGCGAGCCGGCCACCGCCCGTCCGGCCACGATTCGGAGCTGGCGCCGCCTTCCCGCCGCGCTCGGACTCGAACGGCAGGAGGCGCGCATCCTCGAGCTCGTCATTGTCCTGGCGCGACGAATGCGCCGGCGGCCGCTCGCGGCCGTGGCGATCGGCGCTGCGGCCGGCTTCGTGGTCGGCGGAGCGCTGTCGTTTCGGGTCGGTCGCATCCTGCTGGGAGCGGGGGCCCGCCACGTCGCGCGCGAGCTTCTGAAGCAGCTTCTTTGAGAAACGCCCCTCGACTCGTTTTCTACCCCGACTGCCATCCCCCAGGAGAAGATCATGAGGATCGAAAGATTGCTTCGAGGATACGAACTAGACGACGCTCTCCGGCTCATCGGTCTGGCCCGCCGGCGATCGGCAGCGACGATGCTGCTGCCGGCCCTCGGTCTGCTCGCCGCGGGCGCCGCGATTGGCGCGGGCATCGGCGTGGCGTTCGCCCCTTCGTCGGGGCGGCGTCTGCGCGAGGACATGAGCGGGCGCCTCGACCAGATCCGCGAGCGGGTGAAGAGAGAGTCGAGCAAGCACCGCAACGCCGACGCGAACGCTACGTCGACACCTGCGTCGACGTAGCGGTGCCGTGCGAGGCCCGGCTGGAGCTACAGTCGGGCCTTGTCGACGCGCGCCAGCAGGTCCGCGAGATCGTTCGCGTGCTCCTCTTCCTTCGCGAGGATTTCCTCCATCAAGCGTCGCGTCGTCGAGTCGTCGTGGCCGATGTACCGGACGATCTCGGTGTACGACTCGATCGCGATCCGCTCGGCGACCAGGTCCTCCCGGAGCATCTCGACGAGATCCTTGCCTTCCTTGTACTCGGCGTGACTGCGTGACAAGAGGCCCTCTGGATTGAAGTTCGGCTCGCCGTCGAGCTGCGTGATCCGCTGAGCGATGCTGTCGGCATGCTGCTGCTCGTCGTTGGCGTGCTCGAGAAACTCCTGCGCGACGCTGGTCGACGCGAGTCCCTGCGCCATGAAGTAGTGGCGCTTGTAGCGCAGCACGCAGACGATTTCGGTGGCCAGCGCCTCGTTCAGGAGCTTGATGACCGTCGCGCGGTCGGCCTTGTAAGCGGACGTGACGGCTCCTTGCTCGATGTGCTCGCGCGCGCGGCGCCGGATCTCTTGGATGTCGGAAAGAAACTTGCCCGTGGGCTCCGTTCGGCTCATGCGGCCGAGCGCATGCACCACACGTGCCGCTCGGCCGTGGCGCTACTGAGCGTCCGGTGGTTTGATTGGAGGAGGCTCGCTCGGCGTCCGGGTGCTGTCTTCGCCACCGGTCTTGCCGCCCGAGCGCTCCCGACTCACCGGGTCGCGCGCGCGCTCGAGCTTCCGGTAGAGCGTCCGTCGGTCGAAGCCGAGCACCTGCGCCGCCAGGGTCTTGTTGCCGCCGACCGCCTCGAGCACCTTGAGGATGTAGCGCCGCTCCACTTCTTCCATGGGCAGGAGCTCGGCCGGATCGTTGGACTCGATATTGATTCGCACCGTCTTGTAGTCGCGAATCTTCTCGGGAAGGTCGTCGACCCCGATCTGGTCGAACTGCGCGAGCGCGACGGCGCGCTCGATGCAGTTTTGAAGCTCCCGCACGTTGCCCGGCCAGGGATACTGCAGGAGCTTGTCAGCCGCGGCGCTCGTCATGCCGAGGACGGCCCGGCGGCTCTGGTTGGCGTAGCGCTCGAGAAAATGCTGCGCCAGAAGGAGGATGTCGCCGCCGCGGGCTCGCAGCGGGGGCACGTGCGTGCGAACGACGTTGATGCGGTAGAAGAGGTCTTCACGGAAGCGCTTCTCTTCCACTTCCGTCTCGAGGTCGCGGTTCGTGGCCGCGAGAATGCGCGTGTCGAAAGGCTGCTCTTGGTCGCCGCCGACCGGGCGGACGGTGCGCTCCTGCAAGGCACGCAGGAGCTTGGCCTGCATTCCCGCGGGCATCTCCCCGATCTCGTCGAGGAAGAGCGTGCCCTTGCTCGCCCGGATGAAGAGGCCGGGTCGCGCGGTACGCGCGTCGGTGAAGGCGCCCTTCACGTGCCCGAACAGCTCGCTTTCGAGCAGGTTCTCGGGCATCGCCGCGCAGTTGATCGCCACGAAAGGCCCCCCGCTGCGCCCGCTCTTCGTGTGCAGCGCCTTCGCGACGAGCTCTTTGCCGGTCCCGCTCTCGCCAGTGATGAGCACCGTGGTCTCGGTGTCGGCCACGCGCGTGACGAGTTCACACATCTTCAGCATCGCGCTGCTGGTCCCGAGGATCTCCTCGAAGCGCTGGGTGCTGTCGACCTCTTTTCGGAGGCGCTTGACCTCCTCGCGGAGCACCCGATGCCGGATCGCTCGTTCGATCGTGAGCGCGAGCTCGTCCATATCGAACGGTTTCGTGACGAAGTCGTACGCGCCGGCCCGGATGGCCGCGATCGCGGTCTCCATGTTCGCGTACGCCGTGATCACGATGACCGGCATGTCTTCCCGGCGGCCGACCAGCTGCTTGCAGAGCTCGACGCCGTTCATGCCAGCCATGTTCACGTCGGTGATCGCCAGCCCGAAGTCCTCGCGTTCGAAGAGGGCAATGGCCGCGTGAGGATCGGTGACCCAGGTCACCTCGAACTCGCGCCGGCGGAGCTCGCTTTCGAGCACTTCGCAGAGGCTGCGATCGTCGTCAATGATGAGGATGCGGCGGTCCATTCAGTGGTGATCGCAGGTCGCTGGGGCGAGGGAGGCACTGTATGGCCGGTGCAGGCGATCCGCCACCCCATTGCCGGCGACGGACTCAGCCCCCTTGACCCGGCCGCGTAACGACATGCAAGATCCGCCTCTGAGCGGGTCTGGCTGGCCTTCTGCCTCTCCCGCGCTCTCCCGCGAGCCGCGCTCACGGCGCGTCGAGTGCAACGCCCCTCGGGGTTTTGGAGCCTTCCCATCGGAGGACCATGGCGAGTCCGTTTGTCATTGCGCTCCGCGGCGCGCTCGCGCTCCTGGCTGCGGCCCCGCCGGAGCCCGGCGAAGCTGGGGTTGCCAGGAAGATCGTCCGAGAGATCGAGCAGAGCCTGGCGCGCTTCGAAGGAAAAGAAGCGAGCGAGTCCGATCTCATTTCGATCGTCTGCCACGATCTGAAGGATCCGCTCGCTTCGATCGTGATGGGCGCGGGGTTTCTACGAAAGACCGTCTCGGCCGACGACGGCGCAGCCCGGCGCGTGGTCGACGCGATCGCGCGGTCGACCGACCGGATGAGCCAAGTCATCGGAGACTTTCATGATCTCGCCAAGCTCGAGGCGGGACGCATCGCGCTCGACCTACGTCCGTGCGACGTGACGGCGGTCCTCCACGCCGCGATCCCGACGTTCGAATCCAGGGCGCGCGAGCGAGGCGTTCGCCTCGAGCTCGAAGTCCCGCAGTCGCCCCTCGTCGCGCTTTCCGACCGCGCTCGCCTCCTCCAGGTCGTCGCGAAGCTCGTCGGCAATGCCATCAAGTTCACCAGCGCGGAGGGGAGCGTCGTCGTCCGCGCCGAGGACAGGGGGGAGCCGTACGCGTCGCGGTCTCCGACAGCGGCAGGGGCATTCCCTCCGACCGGCTCTCTTCGATCTTCGACCACGCGGCCAACGCTCGTCGCACCCCGCGCGACGGGCCCGGCCTCGGGCTCGCGATTGCCCAGGGGCTGGCTGAGCTTCACGGGAGCAAGATCGAGGTCGAGAGCCGGGTGGAGCAGGGGAGCGTCTTTTCGTTCGTGTTGCGAGCGTCCGGCGCGGACGGTGGGCCCGAACCCCCCGGCGCGCTGGGCTCCACCTGAAGGAGGGGCCATGAGGAGGTGACGTGGCGCCAAAAACGGCCTATGAGCGCCGCTAGCCGCCATGAACGTGCGCATCGAGTCAGACAGCATGGGCCAGATCGAAGTGGGCGCAGACAAGTACTGGGGCGCGCAGACGCAGCGCAGCCTGCAAAACTTCAAGATCGGCGGTCACCGCTTCGGCCGCCCGGTCATCCGCGCCTTCGGCATCGTCAAGAAGGCCGCGGCCCTCGCCAACAAGGACCTCGGCAAGCTCGACGCGGCCAAGTGCGATCTCATCGTACGCGCGGCCGACGAGGTCATCGCCGGGACGCTCGACGCCCACTTCCCGCTGGTCGTCTGGCAGACCGGGAGCGGCACGCAGTCGAACATGAACGCCAACGAGGTGATCTCGAACCGCGCGATCGAGATGGCCGGCGGAATCATGGGCTCCAAGAAGCCGATCCACCCGAACGACGACGTGAACCGCTCGCAGTCGTCCAACGACGTGTTCCCGACGGTGATGCACGTCGCCGTCGCTCTCGAGATCAAGGAGCGCCTCCTGCCGGCGGTCGCCGCGCTTCGCAAGGGCATCGAGGCGAAGAGCGAGGCATTCAAGGACATCGTGAAGGTCGGGCGCACGCACCTGATGGACGCGACGCCGCTGACGCTGGGGCAGGAGTTCAGCGGGTGGGCCGCGCAGCTCGCGTTCTGCGAGAGCGCGCTCGACGCGATCGCTCGACGGCCTTCACGAGCTGGCGCTCGGCGGCACCGCCGTCGGCACCGGGCTCAACACGCATCCCCGAAGTGGGCGGAGGGCGTCGCCGGAGAAGATCGCGGAGCTCGCGGGCGCGCCCTTCCGCACCGCACCGAACAAGTTCGCCGCGCTCGCGCGGCCACGAGGCGCTCGTCGCGGCGAGCGGCGCGCTGCGGACGCTGGCCGTCGCGTGCTTCAAGATCGCGAGCGACGTGCGCCTCCTCGGGAGCGGCCCGCGCTGCGGCATCGGCGAGCTTGCCCTCCCGGAGAACGAGCCGGGGAGCAGCATCATGCCCGGCAAGGTGAACCCGACGCAGGCCGAGGCGATGACGATGGTCTGCGTGCACGTGATGGGCAGCGACGTCGCCGTCGGGTTCGCGGGGGCGAGCGGGCACCTGGAGCTCAACGTGTTCAAGCCGGTCATCGTGCACAACGTCCTCGAGAGCTGCGGCCTCCTGGCCGACGCGTGCCATAGCTTCCTCGACAACTGCGTCGTCGGCATCGAGCCGAATCGCGACGTGATCGCCCGTCACGTGGAGAACACGCTGATGCTCGTCACGGCGCTCAACGAGGTCATCGGCTACGACAACGCAGCGAAGGTCGCGAAGCTCGCCCACAAGAAGAACATCACGCTCAGGCAGGCGGCAGCGGAGCTCGGCCTCGTCAAGCCGGAAGACTTCGACAAGCACGTGCGGCCCGAGAAGATGGTGTCTCCCGACTGAGGGGGACCCCGGGCGCTCGACCGCGGCACGGCCAATGCTCCGAGGCGCAGTGAATGCCGGGCTCGAGCGCTTCCCCCCACGCCCGGACTGGCGGGCGCGATGGGCGCGACCGCAGCCTCGCGGGGCCCGCGCTCGGTGCGCTCGGCATCGTCTTCGGCGACATCGGGACGAGCCCGCTCTACACACTGCACGAGTGCGTCCACTTCGACGGGTCGAAGGCGGTAACGCCGGCCGACGTCCTCGGCGTGCTCTCGCTCGTGTTCTGGTCGCTCACGATGGTCGTCACGGTGAAGTACCTGACGTTCATCATGCGAGCGGACAATCACGGGGAGGGCGGCATCTTCGCGCTCCTCGCGCTCATCCCCGACCGGCTGCGAACGGCCCGATCGGGCGCCATCGGATGGGCGGCGGTCCTCGTCGTGGTGGGCGCAGCGCTCCTCTATGGCGACGGCATGATCACGCCCGCGATCTCGGTACTCAGCGCGATGGAGGGGCTCGAGGTCGCGACGCCGGCGCTCAAGCCGCTCGTCCTGCCGTTGACGTGCGTGGTCCTCGTCGGGCTCTTCGCGATCCAGAGTCGCGGGACGGGTCGGGTCGGCGCGCTGTTCGGCCCGGTGATGCTCGTCTGGTTCGTGACGATCGGCGCTCTCGGCGCGTCGCAAATCGTCCGTCACCCGTCGGTCCTGGCGGCGCTCAGCCCCACCTACGGCGCGGCGTTCTTCGCGGCGCACGGCGCGCGCGGGTCGCTCGTCCTGGGCGCGGTCGTCCTCGCGGTCACAGGGGGCGAGGCCCTCTACGCCGACATGGGCCATTTCGGCGCCCGCCCGATCCGGGTCGTGTGGCTCTGGCTCGTCATGCCCTCGCTCGTCATGAACTACATGGGGCAGGGGGCGCTCATGCTCTCGAGTCCGGCCGCGGCGGCCAACCCGTTCTTCGCGATGGCGGCGGGGCGATGGACCGTCGCCCTGGTCGTCCTCGCCGCCTGCGCGACCGTCATTGCGTCGCAGGCGCTTATCTCCGGCGCCTTCTCCCTCACGCATCAGGCCATCGCGCTCGGCTACTTCCCGCGCGTCACGGTCACGCACACGTCGAAGGAGGCCGAGGGGCAGATCTACGTTCCGGAGATCAACTGGAGTCTCGCCATCGCGTGCGTCGCGCTGGTCCTGGGGTTCAGGCATTCCAGCCGGCTTGCAGCGGCCTACGGCATCGCGGTGACGGGCACCATGGTCATCACGTCCCTCATCTACTTCGAGGTCACGCGCTGCACCTGGCGCTGGTCGCTCTGGAGATCGGTGCCTCTCCTGGCGCTCTTTCTGTCGTTCGACGTGCCCTTCTTCATCGCGAACCTGTTCAAGTTCGTCGATGGCGGATATGTCCCCGTCCTCGTCGCCGCCGCGCTCACGTGCGTGATGATCACCTGGAACCGCGGGCGAAGGATCTACGGCGAGCGCGCGGCCGCCATCGCCCCTCCATGCGACGTCTTCCTGGCGGAACTCCCCGCCAAGCTTGCCGCGCGCATCCCGGGGGCCGGCATCTTCCTCACCGGGCGTCTCACGGGCGTGCCCCTCTCGCTCGTCCACTACGTGAGTCGTATCCACGTCCTCCCCGAGGCCGTCGTCTTGCTCACGATCGACATCGTGCATTTGCCACACGCGTCCGCGGACGCGATGCGCCTCGAACCGCTCGGGGCCGGCATCGTCCGGCTGACGATCGAGCGCGGCTTCATGGACGTGCCGCACATCGCGCCGCTGCTCGATCGCGCGATTGCCCGCTTCGGGCTCCCCGTCGACCCGCAGACGGTCACTTACTGTCTCGGTCGTGAGACGTTTCTCGCCACGTCCGCGGGGAGCATGGGCAAGGTCAGCGAGACTCTCTTCGCCTTCCTCGTACGAAACGCGCGCTCCGCAACGGCGCACTTTCGAATCCCGCCCGAGCAGGTCATCGAGATCGGCTTGCAGATCGACCTGTGAGCGCAGCCCTGGTTCAGCGCGGGGTGAGGGCGTTCTGCGCCGCGGCGACGCCGACGCCGAGCTCGATGCGTCGGCCGGATTGGACCAGGGCTCGCTCGATTGCCGCGACGGTGGCGACAGTGTCGCTCGCGTCGACCGCGCCCATGTGGCCGACGCGGAAGTACTTCGTCTTGACCTCCGGATGCAGGCCCCCGGCGAGGACGACCCCCTCTTCCCGGGCCCGCCCGACCAGCGACGCGTCGACCCCCTCCGGGTACCAGACCGCGCTCATCGTGTGCGCCGAGATCTCCTCGCTCTTCGGAAGCGTCGACAGCCCGAGCGCCCGCCACGCCCCCCGGAATGCCCTCGCGACGCGCTCGTGCCGCGCGGCGCGCGTTTCGATGCCCTCGGCGCAGATGCGTCCGAGGCTCACCTCGAGCGCGGCCACGAGGTTCACGGCCGGCGTAGCGAAGTACTGCGGCGCCCCGCGTTCGTACGACTCCATGATGGGAAGCCACTCACCGAAGTCGAGGTAGAGCGACGCGACTGGCGCCTTGCGCGCGCGCCAGGCCGCCATGGCCGAGGGGCTCGCGACGACGAGGGCCAATCCAGGGGGGACACCGATCGCCTTCTGGCTCGCCGTCAGGCACACATCGACGCCCCAGGCGTCTTGCCGGAACGTCTCGCCGCCGGTTGCGCATACGCCGTCGACGATCACGAGCGCGCCGTGCTTGCGTCCGATCTTCGCGATCGCCTCGATGGGCGCCAGGACCGATGTCGACGTGTCGACGTGCGTGACCGCGACCGCCTTGCACGGTCCGCGTGACACCGCGCGCTCGATGGCCTCGAGGTCCGGGACGCCGCCGATCTCGGCTCGAACGTGATCCGCGGTCGCTCCGAGCCGCTCGACGATCCGGCCCATGCGGTCGCCGAAGAAGCCCGTATTCACGACGACCACGCGATCGCCCGCCTCGACCAGGTTGGCCGCCGCCAGCTCCATCGCCAGCGTGCCGGTTCCCGCCACGACGAACGGCTGACCGCCCGCGGCGCCGAAGACCTCGCGCATTCTCCCCAGCGCACGACCGAACACGCGCGCGAAATCGGGGTCCATGTGGCTAGGGCTCGGGCTCGCGAGCGCGGCGAGGACTTCCGGCTCGAACTCGACCGGGCCCGGGATCATGAGGAGCGGACGCTTCGGCATGGGGCGAGGTTAGACGGGTTTCGAGATTCCGCCCGCGTTTTGCATCGGTCGCGGCCGGGTGCCGTGCCGGTGTGTTAGGCGCGCCGTGCCGTCTCGACGATCGCGTCGATGACGGTCGTCCATGCGCCCTCGGGCAGGTCGTGGCCCATGCCGGGAATCACGAGGAGGCGCGCGCCGGGGATCGCGCGCGCCGTGGCCTCGCCGCCGGATCGGTCGACGAGCGGATCGTCTGCGCCGTGGATGATCGTGGCGGGGACCTTCAAGTCGTGCAGCGGCGCCGTTCGGTCGCGCTGCGACAGGATCGCCGCCAGCTGCCGCGCGGCGCCCTCCGTCGAGAAACACCGGTCGTAAGCCTGCGCGATCCGCTCGCGACTCTGCGCGTCGTCATGGGCGAACCCCGGCGACCGAAGGACGCGCCAGACGCGGACGCCGTGCTCGATGTACTCGTCGCGTGCCGTCGGGGGGCGCTTGGTCAGCGCGCTGAACGCCTGGGGAGTCGGGTGCCCGACGGAGGGGCTGCCCGTGCTCGACATGATCGACACGAGGGCGCGCACGCGCGCCGGGTGGCGGATCGCGAGCGCCTGCGCGATCATTCCGCCCATCGAGACGCCCACGACGGTCGCGGCGGAGAGCCCGAGCGCGGCCAGCAGGCCGTCCGCGTCGTCGGCCATGTCCTCGAGCCCGTAGGGAACGCTCGACCGGTCCCCTCCCATGATGGCCATGATGTTCGGTCGTGTCGCGGTCGCGATCTTGCTCGACAGCCCCACGTCGCGGTTGTCGAACCGGATCACGTAGAAGCCCCGCGCGGCGAGCTCCGTGCAGAAGCCGACATCCCACGCGATGAGCTGCTGCGAAAACCCCATCACGAGGAGGACCGGCGGGTCCCCTTCGTTTCCTAACGTTTCGTACTCGAGTTCGAGACCGTTCGTCGCTGCGCGCATGTTCCCTCGAGGGCGGCCAAACCGGCCCCACGGGCCCGAAGAAGAGCACGGAAGTTGTCCCGCGGGCAGAGGGCCTTGCGCCCTTGCTCCCGCGCGCCCCGGAGACTAGTCCTCTGCGTTGCCATGCCCGATTCCTTCGCCGTCAAATCCGCCCTGTCCGTAGGCTCCGCGTCGTACTCGTACTTCCGCCTCGGCGCGCTCTACACGAAGCTCCCGCAGGCCGAGCGCCTCCCGTTCTCGCTCAAGATCCTCCTCGAGAACCTGCTCCGCACCGAGGACGGCGTCGCCGTCACCGCTGAGGACGTCGAGGCCCTCGCCACGGTGGACGTTACCGCCCAGCCCACGCGAGAGATCGCTTTCACGCCGGCGCGCGTTCTGTTGCAAGACTTCACCGGAGTTCCGGCCGTGGTCGACCTCGCCGCGATGCGCGATGCGATGAAGGCGCTCGGGGGCGATCCGAAGAAGATCAACCCGCTCCAGCCGGTGGAGCTCGTCATCGACCACTCCGTGCAGGTCGACGCGTTCGGTTCGCGCGACGCGATGACGATCAACGCGCAGCTCGAGTTTCAGCGGAACAAGGAGCGTTATCAGTTCCTGAAGTGGGGACAGACCGCCTTCCGCAACTTCAAGGTCGTCCCCCCGGACCAGGGCATCGTGCATCAGGTCAATCTCGAGTATCTGGCCCGCGTCGTCATGAAGAGCGAAGACGGCGCGACGCTCTATCCCGACACGCTCGTCGGCACCGACTCGCACACGACGATGATCAACGGTCTGGGCGTCCTCGGCTGGGGCGTCGGCGGCATCGAGGCCGAGGCCGCGATGCTCGGACAGCCCGTATCGATGCTGATTCCGCAGGTCATCGGCGTGAAGTTGACCGGCGCGCTGCCCGAAGGGACCACGGCGACCGATCTCGTCCTCACGGTCACCGAGATGCTTCGCAAGAAGGGCGTCGTCGGCAAGTTCGTCGAGTTCTTCGGCGACGGTCTGGCCCAGCTTCCACTCGCGGATCGCGCCACGATCGCGAACATGGCGCCGGAGTACGGCGCCACGTGCGGCATCTTCCCGGTCGACGACGTGACGCTCGCGTACTTGCGCTTCTCGGGGCGCGACGAGGCGCAGGTCAAGCTCGTCGAGGCGTACTGCAAGGCGCAGGGCCTCTTTCACGCGCCGGGCGCGCCGGAGGCCAAGTACACGGACGCGATGCACTTGGACCTCGGCTCGATCGTGCCGAGCCTCGCGGGGCCGACGCGCCCACAGGACAGAGTCAAGCTGACGGACGCGAAGACGGACTTTCATTCGTCTCTCGCGAAGCTCCTGGCGAAGTCGCCGAAGCCCAGCGCGCCCAACTCGAAGGGGGCTGCGACGATCGACGGCAAAGAGGTCGAGCTGGCTCACGGGTCGGTGGTCATCGCCGCGATCACGAGCTGCACGAATACGTCGAACCCGAGCGTCCTCGTGGCGGCGGGGTTGGTCGCGAAGAAGGCGTCCGAGAAGGGGCTCAAGAGCAAGCCCTGGGTGAAGACGAGCCTCGCGCCCGGCTCGAAGGTCGTGACGGAGTACCTCGCGAAGGCGGGGCTCACTCCTTATCTCGAGAAGATGGGCTTCCAGACCGTGGGCTATGGGTGCACGACGTGCATCGGCAATAGCGGACCGCTCCCCGAGGCCGTGTCGAAGGCCATCGAGCAGGGGGCGCTCGTCGTCGCGGCCGTCCTAAGCGGCAACCGGAATTTCGAGGGCCGAGTGCACGCCGAGGTGCGGGCGAACTACCTTGCGTCGCCCCCGCTCGTCGTTGCGTACGCGCTCGCCGGAACGATGGACTTCGATCCATACAAGGACCCGCTTGGAACGGGGACGGACGGCAAACCGGTGATGCTCCGCGATGTCTGGCCGACGCGCGCCGAGGTGCAGGCGGCGATCGACGCGTCGATCGACCGTGGGATGTTCGAGCGCGTCTACGGACACATCTTCGACGGCGACGAGGACTGGAAGAAGCTTCGCGTACCGACCGGAGATCTCTACGCGTGGGACACGCAGTCGACCTACGTGAAGCACCCGCCGTACTTCGAAGGAATGAACCGCGAGCCCTCGGCGATCGCGGACATCAAGGGCGCGCGCGTCCTCGCGGTGCTCGCCGACAGCATCACGACCGACCACATCTCGCCGGCGGGCAACATCAAGAAGAGCAGCCCGGGAGGTCAGTACCTGATCGAGCACGGAGTCGACGTGAAGGACTTCAACTCGTACGGGTCGCGGCGCGGAAACCACGAGGCGATGGTGCGCGGTACCTTCGCGAACGTGCGCCTGCGAAACCAGCTCGCTCCGGGCACCGAGGGGGGCGTGACGCGTCACATCCCGTCGGGTGACGCGATGAGCATCTTCGACGCCGCCGTCCGCTACGAAGGCGAGAAGGTGCCGCTCGTCATCCTGGCGGGCAAGGAGTACGGCTCGGGGTCATCGCGCGACTGGGCCGCGAAAGGGCCGAAGCTGCTCGGGGTGCGCGCGGTCATCGCGGAGAGCTACGAGCGCATCCACCGGAGCAACCTGGTGGGAATGGGCGTCTTGCCGCTCGAGTTCGGAGCCGGCGAGACCGCGGCTTCGCTCGGCTTGACGGGCGAGGAGACCTTCTCGATCGAGGGCCTCGCCGACGCGATCCCGCTGCGCAAAGTGACGGTGCGTGCCAAGAGCGACGGCGGACGGATGGTCGAGTTCGTCGCCACGATCCGCATCGATACGCCGCAGGAGCGCGAGTACTACCGCCACGGCGGCATCCTCCAGTACGTCCTTCGCCAGCTCCTCAAGACGTAACCGGACGAGCGTCTACTTTTCTTTGTCGCGGGGCCCGTGGATCGTCAGGATGGGGCGACGGGCCGTGCGAACCACGTTTTCGGCGACGCTCCCCAGGAGGGCGCGGGCGAGGCCGCGGCGGCCATGCGTGCCGATCACGACGAGGTCGGCGTCGATCTCCTCGGCCACATGGTCGATCTCTTCCCACGCCACCCCGTCTCGCAGGACGCCGTCGACCTTGACCTTGCGTCCTTGCCGCTTCGCCACGGCGCTGTCGAGTGCGGCGCGCGACGCGTCCGCGATCCTCGTCGCGATGTCCGCCGTGGCCACGAGGGCGCCATCGGGAAAGCCGATGATCGGGATCTCGTACGAGTGCATCAACGTCACCCACGACCCGAGCCGTTCGGCGAGCGACAGCGCCCACTCGATGGCCCGGTCCGAAGTTTCGGTGAAGTCGGTCGGAACCAGGATGCGCTTGAAGTCGGCCATGATGACCTCCCTTGAGGCAATCGCCTCCTCACCCATCGTGGCTCACGGGCCATCGCCGGTACAGCTCGGGCGTAGCGGAGCCAGCCGTGGCCACCAAAGGACGGCAACCGTTCGGAGGAGGCGATCCAAGAGAAGAGAAGAGAGCCGCAGAGATGCAGAGGACGCATAGATCAATCCAACTTCCTCTGCGCCCTCGGCGTCCTCTGCGGCTCTCTCATCGCGTTGCCGTACCTGCTCTGTCGAGGAGTGCGCTCGCTTCTCGCGCGGCCGACGATTGTGCGGCGCGCGTGAGCGCCTGGACGAGTCGCAGCCGTGACGCGTCCGACCACACGCCATCGCCGGCCCTGAGGGCTCGACGAGCTATCAGGGCCCCCACCGCCCGAGCGAACCGAGCATTCTCTGCGTCGATCCGTTGCGCGTCGACCGTCGGGACGTCGACAGGCTGCGCGCGAGGGGCGTCCTCGCCGCCGATCGGTTCGATCGCTCGCGCGTCGCCTTCGGAGTCCAGGCGCCGCGCGGCCAGGGCCATGGCGCGATCCGCAAGGAGCGCGAGTGCAGGGGCGGCGACGTCGCGATAGCCGGCGGCAAGCATGGCGCGCGTGGCGCGTCCCAACGCGGCCTCGGTCGCGTCGGGCGCGAGGCGAGCAAGGGCGCGGACGGCAAGCGTCCGACCGGCGGGGTTCGCGACGAGATTGAGCACGGCGGCGTGCCACGTGAACGCCGGCGCGGCTCGCGCGCAGGTCGCGAGGTCCGTGAGAGGCGTGCGCGCGAGGAGCGCCGAGACCGCGTCGGTCAGGCTCGCGCGATCGACCGCGAGCGGCTCGAGCTCGAGAAGGGGGCGCGGCGTGCGAACGACCTCGACGCGGCGAACGTGCGGCCACGCCTTCAGTCGCTGCGGGGGCTCCACTCCGAGAAACTCACGACTGCCGGTCCACCATCGCACGGAAGTGTCCGTCCTCGTCACCTCGGGCACTCGCGCGAGCCACGCATGACGCGAGAGCGCCTGGCCCACGGTCGCCGGAAAGGGCACCCGGTCGATGACCGTCGCGGCCAGCGCGAGGATGCGCCGGGCGGCCCCCCGCCGAAGGGGGGCGTCAAAGAGCGGGTTGGCCGCTTGAAGGACGTCGTGCAGCGCCGCGGCGAGCGCCCAATCGGCGCCGCTGGGATCGGGCAGCGTATCGACGGGGGCGAGCCGGCGCGCGCGTCGAATGCGGCCGGCGGCGACGCGCGCTCCGAGGTCACCGTCCGACGGGAGCCGATCCTCGCCGAGCGCGAGCGCGGCGCGCGCTCCGATCGCGTGGCCCGGAAGGAGCGGACCTCCGAGGACCAGCGGCGCCATCACGCCCGCGAAGAGTCTCTCGGCGATCGCAGCGAGGTCGACCGCCATGCGTCATTCTTCCGTTGCCGGAGGCTCGACCCCTCGAAGCGGTACGAGACCGATCGACGTCGTCTTGAGATCCACCAGCGGCTCCTCGAGGACTTGGTCGATCGCGGCGGCGACGGCGGGCTCCCAGGGAGGGGCGTCGAGAAGCGCGGCTTCGAGAGGAACGAACGCGCTCTCCTCGACCGCCACGGCGTGCGCGTCTTGCGCGACGAAGAGCAGCTGGGAAGCCGGGAGACCGAACGCCTGCGACAAGACCTCGGGCGCCACGGCGGGCGCGACCTCGTGGCCTGCGAGGACGAAGAGGCGAGGATGGACCTCGGCGAAGAACGTCCCCAGCGGGATCGCTTCGACGCCGCCGGGGCACCGGACGAACGCGCCGTGCGCCGTCAACGCGATCCGGACCTGGGCGACGGTCGCGTGCGGCAGAGCGTACGCGAGCCGCCGGAGCAGTGGCAGCTGAGCGACCGGGATCCACGCGGCAGTAACGTTTCGCCACGGCGTCTCGCACGGGACGACCCGTAGGGGTACGACGAGCGCGCCGGGTTCGACGTGGCTCGAGGCAGACGCGACCGCCGGTCGGTCGCCGCGTAGCTCGACGCGCGACAGAGAGGTCAGCGCGCCCATCGGCGGCAGACGGTCGATGGTCCATGGTTCGTCGCCTCGTCCGCGAAGCAGGACGAGTCCCGCGGGATCGAAGAGGGGGCATGCGCGGAGATCGATCGGGTGACGGAACCCCGCCTCGACGGCGACGGCCCGCCCGGCAGGCACGAAGGACGTGATCCCCGGCGTCGTGTGCAGGAGCGGGCGCATGCGCGCAGGGAGCTCTGGGACGCGCATCACCCAGCGGCGGACCGGGGTCTCTACGAAGGCGCTCGGAGGCGGCCACTCAACGACGCAGACGTCGCCCTCCACGTTCGACCGCACCAGGTAGTGCGCGAGGGCAGGGCCGAGACCTGCCTCCGCGACGAGGAACCGCAGACCTGGCTCCAGCCCCGTCGACGGGCTGGTTCGCAGCATCAGGCGCAAGAGGAGCGCGCGGAGCTCGATCTTGCGCTCGACCTCGTACGTCTGCGAGAAGCGATCGTGATAGAGCGCCAGCGCCGCGTCGGTCGAGACGAGCGTCGTGGAGTCGTATCCGAAGGGCGCTGCGGCGTCGCGGTACTGGACGAAGTGGCGCGAGGTTCCCGTGAACGCGAAGCCGCCCACGAGCCGCGCGGTATCGGCGATCCGGTCCATTCGATCGCTCGACTCCGCGGCGAATTCGAAGACCACCTCGCGCATCCCGAGCTTGGAGCGGACCACGAGGATGCCGAGGCTGGGGATGATGTCTTCGAGCGAGCGCTCCCGCGTGTACACCGAGAGCAGCGCCACGAGACGGTCGATTGACGGCAAGAGGACGAGGCCCTTCGATCCCAGCGCGACTCCCTTCGCATCGAGGCCCAACCCCGGCGTGTGGAGGCGCGTCTGGTGAAGGGCGATGCGCTCGAGCAAAAGGGCCTCAGCAGCTTACTCCATGTCATCCGTACTATGCCGGGACGTCGATAAACAATCAGTCGAACCACGCGACGTTCGTGGGCGGCGAGCTCGGATACAAGGTCTCACGAGCAAGCGATTCGAGATCCGTCCCTACGTGTTCCTCGGTCCGTCGTTCATCACGCAGGTGCAGAACAACCCGTTCTTCTCCAACAGCAACACGAGCTTTGCGGTCCAGCCGAGCGTGCTTCTCATGTACCACTTCGGGCAGGCGTTCCTCGGCGCCGACGCGCGCTGGCTCGTGACGCCGACCCCGGCCACGCTCGCCGTCTTCGCGAGCGGTGGCATCGGCTTCTGAGCGCTGCGCCTGGGGGTGCGAGGCTAGCCCCAGAACCCGGAGCCGATCCGGACGGCTCCCAGAACGGCGGCGGCGACGGTCTCGGTCCGCAACACAAGCGGGCCGAGCGATGCCGTCTTCCAGCCGCGCGCCGTTGCAAGGTCGACCTCATCGTCCTCGATCCCGCCCTCGGGGCCGCACGCGAAGGCGAGCGCCGCGCCCTGGGCGAGGGCTTCGAAGAGCGCAGGCGCGAGCGGCTGGGTGGCGCGCTCCCACAGACAGAAACGGGCCGCCTTCACCTCGGCGCTGCCGAGCGCCTCGGCCCAGGCCATCGGGCGATCGACGAGCGGCGCCTCGCTGCGTCCACACTGGCGCGCCGCCTCCTCGGCGATGCGGGTCCACCGGGTGAGCCGGGCGTTTGCGCGGGCTTCGTCGAGTCTCACGACGCTGCGCCGCGTCGTCGCCACGATGATCCGCGTCGCGCCCAGCTCGGTGGCGTCGCGCACGATGGCGTCGCACTTGTCCGCCTTTGCGAAGCCTTGAATCCACGTCAGCGTACGCTGCGGCAGCGCTCGTCCGGCGCGTGGCGCTCCGAAGCGCACGGCGATCGAGTCGCTCTCTGCGTGCACGACCACGGCGTCCGCCTCGGTCCCGGCGGCCGGGTCGAATGCGACGAACTCGTCTCCGGCACGAAGGCGAAGTACATGCGCCAGGTAGTGCGCGACGCTGCCGTCGAGCCTCCGCTCGCCTGCGCCCAGGCCCGCGATGGGGGCGCGGGTCACTCCGTGCTCCACCGGGGAGTCGTCCACGAGATCGCCGCCCACTCCCCCATCTCGCGGACGCCGTCGAGCTCGAGCGCCCCGAACGCGCGCTTGACGTCTTCCACCTGATTGGGTGAAGCGGACTTCGCGAGAACTCCACTCAGCACGAGCAGCCCTCCCGCCGCGACGCACCCGATGAGGCTCGGCGCGAGCTCGATGAGCGTCTTTGCCTCGATATTGGCCAGGACGGTCGCATAGCGTTCGCCCAGGGAGCTCACGGGGGTCTCGTCGACGTGGACGCGCGGGGATAGCCCGTTGCGCTCCGCGTTCTCCCGGGTCACGGCCACGGCGTCTGGATCCACGTCTATTGCGCGGACCGACCCGGCGCCGAGCGCAAGCGCCACGAGCGACAGGATTCCGCTCCCGCACCCCACATCGAGGACACGCGAGCCCGCGGCGGCGGCGGTCCGACCGGCGAGGATCTCGGCGACGAGTCGCGTCGTTTCGTGCAGACCGGTCCCGAACGCCCGCCCGGGCTCCAGCTCGATGACTCGCTCGCCAGGCTCCGGCGAGTACGCGCGCCACGGGGGGCGAATCACGATCCCTTCGCAGATCCGAAAGGGTTCGAAGTGCTTCTTCCACTCATCGCGCCACGCGTCGCCGACGACCTGCTCGAGGCGCGCCGACCAGCCAGAAGGTATCAGGGCGATCGCGCTCCGGGCCGCGCTTTCGTCGTCGAAGCTCGCGACCAGCGTCACCTTGCCCGCTGCGCCGCGAACCAGCGTCGTCGCATCCCGCTCCTCGACCCCCTGAGCGCCGAGTTCGAACAGCAGCGCGCCCGCCTCGTCGGCCTCATCGGGAGCGACGTCGACGGCGACATAGGGATAGCGCGGCTCGCTCACAGATCGACTATCGCGCGAGAGAGAGGAGCCGCCAAGCGGCCAAGCCAAGAGCACTAACCCAATGCCGCTCGGTCAGGCCACGACCACGACGGTTGGCCCTGCATGGGCGGGACGGAGCTCGTGTGCGGTCGCCCCGCGAGCCCTCTGGCTCACCTCGTCACGACCCACCCTTCTCTTGGCGGCTTGGCGGCTCTCCCTCTCTCTCGACAGGCCATTCGGTACGCAACCCGTGAGCGAAGGCGGCCGAGAAGGGGGAATGAAACGCGCGCTATCGGCGGTCGCGGTCGCGGGGGCGCTTACCGCGGCGCGACTCGCCCGGGCCCTCGAGGGTCCGGGGGATGTCGAGACCGATCACATCGACGCCACCGACGACGGGGGTCCCCGGACGGCCGGAATCCTGCTCCATCCACTCGAGATCGCCGCCGGCTGGCTCGGCGCCGAGGTCGACGCGTCGTGCGGTGATCATGCGACGCTCACCGTCGAAGGCGATGCCCGGTGGTTCTTCGGGGTTCGTGGGTTTCGCACCTTGCTGGGCGTGGCGCTGTTTCCTCAGCGGTTCTCGTTTCACGGGCTCTACGTCCACCCGACATTCGAGTGGGATCGGTCGACCGAAGGCCGGCGTCGTGGCCAGCGCCGTCGGCGGCGGAGTCACGGTCGGCTACGCCTGGACGTGGATAGCCGGCGCGTCCGCCCGGCTAGGCGGCGGCATCGCGTATGCGAACGGGATCGTCCGCGACGGCCAGGCGGCGTTCGCGCTCGGGGGCCTGCGCCCGGAGGTGGACGCGGATCTCGGATGGGTGTTCTAGATCAACCGTCGATTGGATGGCACGCGGCGGTTGATCTGGAGTTCACGCGTCGTTCGAGCGGCGGTCGCTCAGGAGTCGCGGCTTCCAGCGCGGGCGGCGTAGTACGCGCGTCGCGCCGGAACGCTCACGAGCTTCGCGCGAGCGTCGTCGCCGCGCGGCACCGACTCCCCCGCGTCCAGGAGCATGCCAGTCAGGCGCTGGCCGTACACGCACCCGGTGTCGATCCCGGTCGCCCACGGGTGAAACTGAGGCGTCGGGCGCGCGTTGTGGCCGAAGACCACGTGGGGCGGGCCCGCGTAGAGGGCGCCCCACAGCGTCCCGCCGTCCCGCGCGTCGCTCCACCGGCCGTGCGAGTCGATCGTGCGCATCCTCAGCAGCGCTTCCTTGGGGGCACGCGTGACCTCGAGGCCGGGCACGACCCCGGCATGAACCACGCGCAGGTGGTGCTCCGGCAGGTCCAGCCAGAGCGGCATGGCCTCGAGCGCTCGCCAGTCGCCCGCGGACAGAGCCTCGGCCACGGCCTGGTGCTCGGGGCCTAGACGGATCGTCCCGGCGCGTCCGGCAAGGAGCTTTTGTTCATGATTTCCCCGCACGATCGTGGCTCCGCGTTCGATGGCGCGCTTGAGGGCACCGCGCGAATCCGGCCCGCGGACGACGACGTCCCCCACCAGCACCAGGCGATCGGTTGCTGCCGCGAACTGCGCTGCTTCTAGGAGCGCCTCGAACTCCTCGGGGCAGCCGTGAACGTCGCCCACGATCAGCGTGCGCCCGCGTTTCGCCATCCCGATATTATCTAGCGCGGCGCTGACCACCACGCAGCGCGTACGGGCGTCGGTTGCTCATTTGTCACTCTGGCTCGGTCGAGCCCTGCGGGCGACGTCGCGTCGCGGCATCCGGGCGACATCGAGCTCAGGGGCCCGTCAGCTTCGCGCGCTTGGGGATGACCACCGTGCCCTGGTCGGTCACGAAGAAGCGCTGCCGATCCGCCTCCCGGTCGAAGCCGATGATCGTGCCCGCGGGGATCTCGACGTCCTTGTCGATGATCGCGCGGCGGATCTTCGCGTGCCGGCCGACCCGTACGCTCTCGAAGAGGACGCTCTCCTCGACCTCGCTGAACGAGTTCACGCGGCAGCCGACGCCCAGGACGCTCCTGTGGATGCGCCCCCCGGAGATGATGCACCCGTGGCTGACCATCGAGTCGGTCGCGATGCCGACGCGCGCCTGCGCTTCGTCACGGAACACGAACTTCGCCGGTGGGTCGTGCGTCGCCCCGGTGCGGATCGGCCAGCGAAAATTGTAGAGGTTGAACTGCGGATGGATCTCGATGAGGTCCATCTGCGCTTCCCAGTAGGCATCGATCGTTCCGATGTCGCGCCAGTATCCTTTACCCGGCTCCTCTTCGCCCGGCACCTTGTTGGTCGCGAAGTCGTACGCGTAGACCTCGCCGCCCTTTCTCACGAGCCTCGGCAAGATGTCATGCCCGAAGTCGTGGCGGCTCTCCTCGAGGTTCTCGTCTTCCCGCAGCTCTTGCAGGAGCAGGTCCGGACGGAAGATGTAGTTTCCCATCGACGCGAGGCACATGTTCTCGTTGCCCGGCATCGGCGGTGGGCTCTCCACCTTCTCGTGGAACGCGACGATCCGGCCGCCCTCGCCCACCTCGAGGACGCCGAAGTCGCGTGCCTCGGCGCGCGGAATCGGGATCGCCGCGACCGTCGCATCCGCCTTCACCTCCTGGTGAAAGAGGATCATCTGGCGCACGTCCATCTTGTACACGTGGTCTCCGCCGAAGATGCACACGAGCTCGGGACTCTCGTCGTCGATGACGTGCTGGCATTGCCAGACCGCGTCGGCCGAACCGCGGTACCACGTCTTGCCGGTGCGCTGCTGGGCGGGGATGGCCTCGATGTACTGATCGAGGATCGGCGCGAGCCGCCAGTTTCGCGCGATGTGCTCCTCGAGCGACGCGCTCTTGTACTGGGTGAGCACCTTGATGCGCGACAGGCCCGAGTTGACGAAGTTCGAGAGGACGATGTCGATGATGCGGTAGCGACCTCCGAACGGAACGGCCGGCTTCGCCCGGTCGAGCGTCAGCGGAAAGAGCCGCCGGCCCTCGCCGCCGGCGAGCACCATGACGAGCACCCGGTTCTGGTCGAAGTTGAGAGTCAGGGGGCCCATCGCCGCGCCAACATAGCGCGCGATCCCCGCCGGGCGCACCTATGGACGAACGAACTTGAGGACGAACCGGTCGCTTGTGCCGCGCCTATCGGCCGCGGCGTTCGGCGAGTCGTTCCAGTCGCGGCCGTCATCGGGGTTGCGCAAGAAATTCGCGGCCGCCCCTGGGGTTGCCGGCTGGAACCCCGCGCGGACCACTTCGCGGATGACGGCGTCCTCGTCGATCCGGTGCAGCGTCTTCACGTCGTCGGTGCCGTGCCCCGGAGCGGCGCTGTGGTCGACGATGACGTACTCGCCGCCCTTCTTGAGGGCGTTGAACGCGGCCTTGTTCATCTTGTCGCGGTCGACGCCGAGCCAGACCGTGTCGTGATACACGAGCACGCTGACCACCGCGTCGAGGTTCTTGGCGTCGGGAGGGAAGGGTGAGTCAATCGGCCGATCGGCGCGGACGACATTCTTGAGCGCGGGCCTGGCCAGGCGCTCCTTGTATGGCTCCCCCACGAACTTGAGGAAGCCTGCGGGGTTCTCCGCCCAGATTTTCCCGTTGGGACCGACCGCCCGGGCGAGAAGCTCCGTCGTATAGCCGGTGCCCGCGACGATCTCCGCGGCGTGCATTCCCGGCGCCAGCGCGAGAAACGTCAAGAGCTCGCCCGGATGGCGTCCGGCGTCGAGCTGACGGTCGGCGTCGGTGCGGTCGGGCGCGCCCACGATCGTCGTCGCTTCGGGCGACACGCTGAGCGGCTCGGCGCGAGGGTGGGTGGGGTCGGCCGCGGCCTTTGGCGCGGAGCCGTCGGGAGGCGCACCGGCTCGTGTTTCGCCCGGGGTACCCGCATCGGGGCCGCTCGCGTTCGCGGCGACCGGCGGAGCAGCCGCCGGGATCACGGGTTGGGGTGGGGAGGCGGCTGGCTTGTCGGCGCCGCATGCCGCCGCGAAGAGGGCGACCAAGACGGAGAGCGCGGCGCGGTCAGCTCGCGGTGGGAGGCGCATGCGCCGCACTCTACGCGCCCGAGGCGTCACGTGGAACCAAGCGACATCTCGAGGCGCTGAAAGAGAGGCCCGAGGTCTGACCGTGAGCGCAGGGGCGCGCAGAACGTCGTCGCCAGCTGCAGCACCCGCGGTTCGAGGAGCTCCTGGCGTGCGCTGAGCTCGACGGCCCGCCTCTGGGCGGCGTCCCGATCGCGGTCGATGCCCTGCTCGTGCTTCGCGAGCGCCGCGCGGAGCTCGGCGATCTGGTACTCCAGGTCACTGACGCTGCGTTCCTTGCTCTCGAGCGTGCTCTGCGCGGCGCGCTCACGTTTTCGCTCGATAAGCCACGCGTCGACCGCCTGTGCGCACTTTCGGTAGGCCTCGGCGAGCTGCTTGTACGGCTCCCGCTGGGCGGAGCGGCCCTCCCACGTCACGAGCTCCCGCTGGGTCTCGACGTAGGCCTGCGCTGCGCGGCGCGCCGCTTCGGTGGGCTCCTCGAGTTCCCCGCGGGCCGCACGCAGCTCGTCTCTCGCCTTCGAGGCGTCGAGCCCCAGCGCGTCCACCGCGAAGCCGAGCCTTTGTCGACCATCGCGGCCCCGCGCGTCGATGTCCTCGAGTGCGCGCTGCTCGGTCGCGCTTGCCGCCCGCACCTGCCCGTACTCGCGCACGAGTCTCTTGAGATCCGCGAGCGCCCGACCCTGGGCCTCCGGCAGGGTGGCTCCGTAGGCACGCTCCGCCATCTGCTCGAACACCTCGAGCCGCTGCGACCACCGATCGATCGCGGCCGCCGGCAGCGTTCGAGCCGCAGGACGGGAGCTCGACGGGTCCGCTTCGGGCTCGGGCGGCACGGGCGCACGCAGCGCACGCGCCAGGTCGACGAGATCGTGCTCCACCCGGTGCGCGTCGACCGGCCGCGCGCGCGGGTCTTTCTCGAGGAGCTGCAGGACGAGCGCATCCAGGCGCTCCGGTACGCGCGAGTCGATCTTGCGCGGCGAGGGGGCGGCGTCCTTGATGTGGCGGATCAGGAACGTGGCTGGGTCGGGCGCGTGAAACGGTAGCTGGCCCGTGGCCATCTCGAAGAAGATGATCCCGAGCGCGTAGAGATCGACGCTCGGCCCGGCCTCGCCGCTCGTGATGCGCTCGGGCGCCATGTACTGTGGCGTGCCGAAGAGCTCACCGGCGTTCGTCAGGCGGGTGTCCGCGCGCGAGCGGGCGATCCCGAAGTCGAGAATCTTGACCAGGTCGCCACGGTCGCCGCGCCGGCTGATGAAGATGTTGTCCGGCTTGAGATCGCGGTGGACCACGCCGAGGTCGTGAGCCCGCGCGATGCCTCGCGCGATCTGGATCATGATCGGAAGGGCCCTCATCGGCGCGATCGGACCCAAGTCGACGAGCGTCGAGAGCGTGCTGCCGTCGAGGAGATCCATGACGATGTACGGGACGCCGTCTTCCATCTCGCCCTGATCGAAGATCTCGATCACGTTGGGGTGGGCGATCGCCTGCGTGCTCCGCGCCTCGCGCCGGAACCGCTCGCGGACGTTGGCGTCGGTGGCCAGCACAGGGTTCATCACCTTGATGGCGCACGGGCGATCGACCAGCTTGTGATGGGCCCGGTAGACCGTCGACATCCCCCCCTCGCCGAGCATGTCCTCGATGACGTAGCAGCCCGCGATCGTCTTACCGATGAGCGGATCGAGGATGGCCGCGAGCTCGGCGCCGTCCAGCAGGCAGTGGACCGCGTCGGTCGGGTACCGGATGTGGCACTGGGGGCAGGCCTTCATGGCTCGGAAAACTCAGCCGCCTGTGGCGAGCATACAAAGAGCCCACCCGATCGCCGCCGTTTGCGCAAGGCCCTCGGCAGCGCACGAATTTGACCGGCCCGGGGCCCGCGTGCGAGCGTCCGGGTCGATGGCGAGGCGTCTCTTGCGGCACGCCGCCAGCGGATTGGGCCCGGACGCGTCGGCCCTGGCGCTGACGGCGGTCATGGTTCTGGCCGCGCCTGGGCAAGCGCGCGCCGCCGATGCGCATTCACCGGCGCCGACCGCGACGGCGGCCGCCCCCGTGCCTCCGGCGAAGACAGGCCCTCCGAAGCCTGTCGCGGCCACGAAGCACGGCGCGAAGCCCTCGAAGTCGACCCGGGGCGTGGACGCCGCGGCCCGTAGGGCGATCGCGGGGGGACCCACCGCGGACGACGCGTCGATGGGGGCCGAGAGCCCCGAGCTTCGAACCCTGCGAGAGGCCGAGCGCGAGCTCTTCCCGCCCGCGACGCCCGCGCCGGGGAGTGCGTGGCCGTCGAATCTTCCTCTCGTGCTGCCCGGCGACAGTCCTCCCGAGATCGAGGCGTCGGGGGTCCCGCCTGCCCGAGCGATGCCCACGTCGCATCCGCCTCCGGAGGAGAGCGCGCAGGACCTCGCGTGGCTCGAGCACCTCGAGATGCCGGATCTGCCTGTCCGGTGGGACGAGCGCGTCGTCCGCTACCTCGAGTTTTTCCGGGACGACCCACGTGGGCACGCGACGTTCGCCAACCTCTTTCGGCACTCCGGGCGATGGCGCGACATGATGCGGCGCGCCCTTCGACGCAAATCGCTACCGACCGACCTCGTATGGGTATCGATGATCGAGAGCGGGTTCGACCCGACGGCCCATTCCGTGGCGGGCGCCGCGGGGCTGTGGCAGCTCATGCCCGAGACCGCGAGGATCTACGGTCTGACCTTCGACCGCTGGCTCGACCAGCGTCAGAGCGCCACGCTCGCGACGGACGCGGCGGCGGACATGCTCGGCGACCTCCACCGTCGCTTCGGCGGCTGGGAGCTGGCGCTCGCCGGGTTCAACATGGGGTACGCGGGGCTCGCGTCCGTCCTCAAGCGCTTCAACACGAACGACTTCTGGTCGCTCTCGCGGACCGAAGGAGCGCTCCCCTGGGAGACGACGCTGTACGTGCCGAAGGTATTCGCGGCCGCCGTCGTCGCGCACAACCTGGCGGCGTTCGGGTTCGCGGACATCGTCGTCGATGCCCCCGTGGAGACCGACGAGGTCAACGTTCCGCCGGGGACTCCGCTCGCCCTCGTGGCCCAGGCCGTGGGCTGCACGACCAAGGACCTGGAGACGCTCAACCCGGAGCTTCGCGCGTCGCGGACTCCTCCCGCCGCGGACGCCGACACGAATGCCTGCGCGGTGAACGTTCCGCAGGGGAAGGGCGCGGTCGCCGCGCAAGCCCTCGTGCGCCTGCGAAGAGATCAGCCCCCGCTCGATCGCTACGTCGTGCGCTTCGGCGAGACGCTCGATCAGATCGCCGCAGCGCACCGGACCACGACGCAGAAGCTCGTCGAACTCAATGGGATCGCGCCCGGCGAGGCCGTGCGCGGGGGAACCGTGCTCCTCGTGCCCCATGTCGAGGCGACTGCTACGGAGACGCCGACGGCGACGGGGCCCAAGCCGGCCGTGGTGGTCCCGTCGGACGTCTTCGTTTACCCCGACCGCAAGCGCGTATTTTACCGGGTCCTCGTCGGCGATACGCTCAAGGAGATCGGCAGCGCGGTGCGCGTCACGCCCGACGAGCTGGCCCGCTGGAACGGTCTCGACCCCGGCGCGCGCCTTCAGGAGGGGATGACGCTGCAGGCGTTCGTCGCGCCGGACGCCGACCTCACGCGGGTCGTCGTGGTACCCGAGAGCGACGTGCGCGTCGTGTCTGTCGGGTCCGAGGAGTTCTTCGCCGCGCTCGAGCACGACAAGGGGGTCAAGCGGATCACGGTCGTCGCGAGGGCCGGCGACACGGTCGAATCGATCGGCCGTCGCTTCGACGTCACCCCGCGAACGATGGAGCGCGTCAACCACCAGAACCGCGGCCACGTGCTCAAGGCCGGGGACACCGTGGTCGTGTACGTGCCGAACACCGTCGCCGTGACGGGCGGCGCGGCGGGACCGACGGCGGTCAACGAGCCGGTGCCGAACGGGCCCCTGCCGGCGCCTCCCGTGCCGGACCTCCTGCCCTGATCTTCGGAATCGCGCGCATGCCCGCGGCGAGCAGGAGCGTCAGGAGCGTGTAGATCGACCAGATCCCGAAGATCGCGGTGTGAACGCCGCGACCTGGAAACGCCAGGCTCGCCAGCAGCAGCGCGAGCGCGATCTCGCGGGCGTTGGCGGTGATCGAGAAGGCGCGACGGTCCCCGTCGTTTCGACCGGCGAGCAGCCAACCGAGCGCGGGCCAGACTATGGCGGTCACGGCCACGGCCAACCACGCCCGATCGTGCAGGATCTCGACGAGGCCGCGATCTTCCTTGAGCAAGACGGTCACGAACACGGCCACCATCGCCCCTACGGCGATCGCGTGAACGGGCCTCAGCATTCGATCGGCCAGCGGCCGGCGCTTGCGCCTTAGCCACTTGCCCGCGTAGAGCGGGACGATCTGGAGCAGGACGAGCTGCAAGATCAGCGGAATCTCCCGCACGTCGATCCCGGAGATCCCGAGCAGCCACCGGGCGGTGGGCGCCGCCGTGAAGGCGGTGAGCTTCGCCAGAAAGAGCGTCACCTCGATGGACAGGGGCACGTCGCCGCCGCCGAGCTTGACCAGGTGCGGCGCGAACCGACCCCCGGGAACCGCCGCGAGGAGCAAGAGCGCGATCGCGACGTCGCTCGACGCGTGCAGCGCGCGCGTGATCGCGAAGGCCACCGCGGGATAGAGGATCAGATTCATGGCGAGCCCGCGCAAAAGCATGCGGCGCTTCGCTCTCTTCTTCTCCTTCGACTCCTTGGGCGCCCCGCCCAGCTCGAGCCCGAGCGCGAACATCATGCTGACGAGGTAGATGGCGGCCAGGACCGTCGTCAGCGTTCGCAGCGCATGCATGGCTCCGGTTCGGTGCAAGCCGCGGTCCGCCGCGGCCCAGAGCGGGGCCGTGCGCGCGAGGCGGAGGCGAGATCGCACGCTCCGCACGATGCGGCCCGGCCTCGTCCTCGAGCGTCCGCGTCACGGGCAGCGGATCGTGATCGTACCCGTGCTGCCGCTGCTGGCCTTCCACGCCAGGTTGTCCGTTCCGTTGTACGTGACCGTGACGCTTCCGCTCGGGAGGGTCCGGGTCGCCGTGCCGGACGTGGGGCACATGCCGCGGCAGACGGCGACGTTGTTGATCTTCGTGCTCGTCCCGGCCTCGGAGTCGTTGAAGCCGGCGTTGAGCGTCCCGCAGGTGCTCTGGACCGGCCACGCGATCGTGTAGCTGCCGGAGCGCGCCGTGCTGTTGCCGTTCGGCCCTGTCCCGCTGCTCGTCGAGTTGGCCGCGAACGTGTTCGTGCCATTGACCGACGTGAAGGTGCCCTGGGTCTCGATGTCGAGGGTGGCGTTGTTGATCTTCACGCTGTTTCCCGAGATCGTGACTCCCAGGCCGGAGGCGGCCGGCGAGAAGGTCGCGGTGAACGTACCGCTCGCGCTCGCGACCTCGAGGGGGCCCGAGCAGTTGCTGAGAACGAAGGTGGCCACGTTGCCGCCGGCGGTCGCGGCGACGCACCCCGATGGAGAGAAGGCGTTTCGCGCGGCGGCGGCGGAGGCGGCCGCGATGGTCGAGCCGCTCGCCGCGTCCGTCGTGATGACCACGTCGGCCGGCAAGAGGCCGACGGGGACGGTATCGGCCGCGGCCCACGCGAGGCCGGACTCGTAGTCCGTGGCCGCGACTTCGTCGGCCGTCGCTGTGGCGGCGGGCACGTCGATGCTGGTCGTCCCGCCGCAGGACGCGGCGACCAGGACCACCGGAACGAGCGAAACTGCATAAGTGAGATTCGATTTCATCAATTGTCCCCTCCCTTTTCCCTGATTTGGAACGGCCGAGACGCCGTGCAACTCAGGTGCCCGTGGCGTGGGATGCGCCCGTTCGTTGGGCCGCGAGGGCCGCCCGGCTCGCTGCAAGTCGCCTGTCGGGCGCGGCGCAGGGAGATCATGAAACGAGTCGCGGCCGACGAAAGACCATGGAGGCCGCCTGGGAGCTTCGCGTGCAGCTCGCATGGCTGCTGCCGCGATGACGACCGACGGGAGAGGTCGACAGACCGGCGGCGGCGTCAAGATCGGCGCCGCGACGACCTGGCGGTACATCGTCCTGTCGCTTGCGCTCGGCTACTTCACTCCCCGGTTCGACGACCGCGGGGCGCCGTGGCTGGCGAGCCATCTGGGAGAGCGCCAGATCATCGCGTTTCTCCAGGCCGTCGCCTCCGGGATGATGTCGTTCACCGGGATCGTGTTCTCCCTCCTCTTCTTGATGCTGCAGTTCGGGAGCACGGCGTACTCGCCGCGCATCGTCGCCGTGGTCGCGCGCCCGCGGACGCTCGGCAGGGCCGGGGGCGTCTTCATCGGGACGTTCCTCTACGCGCTCATGGCGCTTCGCGGCGTGGGGGCCCTGGGCGGCGGAGCGACGAGCGATCTGACGCTATGGGTGGCGTTCGCCTGGCTGGTCGGGAGCGTCGCCATGCTCGGTCAGCTCGGTCACCTCGTCATGAGTCTGATGCAGACGAACGTGCTCTTTCTCCTTGGGGACACCGGCCAGCGTGAGATCGATCGTCTGTACTTGCCGCTGCCGCCGGGAGGCGTTCCTGCGCCCGTGGACCTCGGGGAGCCGCGGAAGGAGGTGCGCGACGCAATCCGCGTGGGTCGGGACCGCGAGCTGGACGAGGACCCCAAGTACGCGCTGCGCCTCCTCGTCGACATCGCCATCCGCGCGCTGGCGGCGGGGCACAAGGAGCCAACGACGACCATCGAGGCGCTCGATCACATCCAGGCGCTGCTCACGAGCCTCGGCCACTGCAACCTCGAGATCGGGGCGATGCGCGACTCCACGGGCGCGCTGCGGCTCGTCTACGAGGCCACCACGTGGGAGGACTACCTCGAGCTCGGCCTGACCGAGATCCAGCACTACGGCGCAGCGTCGGTCCAGGTCGAACGCCGACTCGCGGAGCTCTTTGCCTTTCTCGCCCAGCACCTCCCCGAGGGCCGGCGGGCCGCGGTCGAGTGGCTCGTCGGGCACGCACGCACGGCGCCGCGCGACCGCCAGGGCCTCGGCCATCGCATCGATCCAGCCCCGCACTGAGACGCTCTGGCATCGTCGTTGCGTCGCCAGCGAGGCATGGCGCTAGCCCACCAGGTGAGGAGCGGAGGGGTCGCGGTGGCGGCGTGTCTGATAGGTAGCCTCGTCGCGGCATCGCCACAGAGCAAGGAGACGGCAGAGCCGCCGGCAGCGCCGGCCGAGGCCACCGGCACGCTCGCGGTTGGACAGGAGGCGTACGTCTACGGCTACCCGATGATGGTCCTCGACCAGACCCGCCAGGTCTTCCATGACGTCACGAATCGCTTCGCATACATGCCTGCGCCGCCGGCCGCGAGCGACAAGGCGGTCATTCGCCCGAACGTCGACACGCTCTACGCGACGACCTTCCTCGATCTGACCTCCGAGCCGGTGGTCATCCACGCGCCCGACACGCACGGGCGCTACTACGTGATGCAGATGCTCGACGCGAACACCAACGTCTTCGCGTCGCTGGGCAAGCGCACGACGGGCACCAACGCCCGCGACTTCGTCATCATCGGGCCTGGGTGGCACCACCCCGTTCAGCTCACCGCCGGCATGGCGGCGATCCACTGCCCCACGAACCTCGCGTGGGTCATCAACCGAACGCAGCTGGAAGGCGACAAGGACATCGGCGCGGTCAACGACATCCAGCAGCACCTCGCGATCGCCCCGCTGAGCGAGTGGCCGAAGGGCGCGGTCAAGGCCGCCCCGATGAAGATGGCCGAGAGCGCCGGCAGCACCCCGCCCGCCGAGGTCGAGAGCATGGACGCGCCGGCGTACTTCAACAAGATGGCCATTCTCCTGCGCGACAACCCCCCTCCCGCGGCGGAGGCGGGGGTCCTGAAGCGCTTCGCGACGATCGGGCTCATCGCCGGCCAGCCGTTCAACCCGAGCCCCAATCTCGCCCTCACTCTCGGGAGGGCGAGGCAGCGGGCGCTCCAGTCTATCCGCGAGAAGGTGCCGGCCCTCGGCGAGGGGGTCAACGGCTGGCGCATCATGACCCGCGACGTCGGCACCTATGGCACGGACTACCTGCGGCGCGCCGCGGTCGCGCAGTTCGCGCTCGGGGCGACCCTGCCCGCGGACGCCGTGTACCCGAGCGCCGTCGTGGACGCGTCCGGCCGGCCGCTCAAGGGCGACAAGCCGTACGTCTTGCACTTCGGCAAGGACCAGCTCCCGCCCGTCGACGCGTTCTGGTCGCTGACGATGTACGACCAGGACGGGTACCTCGTACCGAACCCGCTGCAGCGCTACGCGGCGCGCGACTCGCAGCTCAAGATGAACTCGGACGGCGGCGTCGACATCTACCTTCAACCCGATTCGCCAGGGAAAGACCGCGAGGCCAACTGGCTCCCCGCGCCAAGAGGCGCTCCATTCACTCTGCTCTTGCGCATCTACTGGCCGAAGCCGTCCGTTCTCGATGGCTCTTACAGGCCGCCGGGCGTCGTCCAGGCGGCCGCGTCGAACTAGCCAATCGCCGAAGAGCCCCACACTAGGAGAAACCCGTGCACGAAGTCCACGTCACCGCGCGCCCCGTCGAGCCGTTCGCCGAGATCCTCGGCAACGAGCGTATCCGCTCGCTCGAGAGCGACGCCCAGGCCCTGCGTGGTCTCCTCGGGCAGCGCACGGTCTGGAACGTGAACACGGCCGCGTCAGGGGGCGGCGTCGCCGAGATGCTCCGCTCGTTCCTGCGCTACGCGCGCGGACTCGACATCGACGTTCGATGGCTCGTCTTCGAGGGGCCGGCCGAGTTCTTTCGTATCACCAAGCGAGTGCACAACGCGCTGCACGGCTCGCATGGAGACGGCTCGCCGCTCGGACCCGAGCAGGCCGCGGTCTACAATCGCGTGACGACCGAGAACGCCGTCGCTCTCGACGCGCTCGTGAGGGCGGGCGACATCGTCGTCTGCCACGACCCGCAGACCGCCGGCCTCGTTCCGCACTTGCTCGCAAAGGGCGTTCGGGTCGTCTGGCGGTGCCACATCGGCCACGACCGACACGACGCGGAAGTGGACGGTGGCTGGAGCTTCCTTCGCCCGTACCTCGACCGAGTTCCCGTCGCGGTCTTCTCTCGGGCCGCCTATGCGCCGGCCTGGCTGCACGGCAAGCGCACGATCGTGCTTCCGCCCACGATCGACCCGTTCTCGGCGAAGAACCGGCCGATGGACGACCCGACGATCCGCGCGATCCTGGTCCTTGCCGGTCTCGTCGAGGGGCCCTCCGGACCGGCGTCGCCCACCTTCGTACGCGACGACGGCAGCTCGAGCCGCGTGGCGCGCGAGGCAGACGTGGTTCGCCTTGGGCGTCCTCCGTCATGGGGCACTCCGCTCGTCGTGCAGGTTTCGCGGTGGGACGCGATGAAGGATCCGATCGGTGTGCTCGAGGGCTTCGCGCGCTTTCTCGAGCCCAACGCTCCGCACGGTGCGGAGCTCGTGCTCGCCGGACCGAACGTGAACGCCGTGGCCGACGACCCCGAGGGGGCGAAGGTCTTCGGCGAGCTGCAGAGAGCGTGGCTGGCGCTCCCGACCGCGGCCCGCCGCGCCGTGCACCTCGCGATGCTGCCGATGGACGACGAGGAAGAGAACGCCGCTCTGGTCAACGCTCTCCAGCGGCACGCCGCGGTCATCGTTCAGAAGAGCCTGCAGGAGGGCTTCGGCCTCACCGTGACCGAAGCGATGTGGAAGCGTCGGCCCGTCGTGGCGAGCGCGGTCGGCGGCATCCAGGACCAGATTCGTGATGGCGTCGACGGCCTTCTGCTGCGCGATCCGACCGACCTCGGGGAGTTCGCCGCGGCGCTGCGGCGCGTCTTGAACGACGCGGCGCTCGGGCAACGTCTCGGCGACGCGGGATACCGGCGGGTCCGGGATCACTATCTCAGTGTGAGCGCGCTGGAGCACTGGGCGAGCTTGGTGCGGCTCCAGACCTGAATCTCGAAACGCTCGAGCTCCGTCTGGCATTGCCATTGCGTCTCTCAGGCGCTCATGAAGGCTGTGCCTGTTGTCGCCTGCGTACTCGGCGTGGGCGTGGTCACCGCGCTCGCATCGACCGTGGCGATGTCTGGAACCCAGGACGTTCGAGAAGCGTCGCCCATCAGCGAGGCCGAAGCGCTCGATATCGGAATCGACGCGTACGTGTACGGCTACCCGCTCGTCACTACCGAGATGACCCGTCGGGTGATGACGAATGTGGCGGTCGCCGCGGACATGCGCGCGCCGATGGGACAGTTCGCGAACATGCGGTCGTACCCCTCGCCCTCCGACCGCGACGTGACCGCGCCCAACGCCGACACGCTCTACTCGACCGCCTGGCTCGATCTCTCGCGCGAGCCGTACGTCCTCGGCGTTCCGGAGACGAAGGGCCGCTACTACTTGCTGCCGATGCTCGACGCGTGGACCAACGTGTTCGCGGTCCCGGGCAAGAGGACGACGGGCACAGGACCCCAGACCTACGCGATCACGGGTCCCGGCTGGAAGGGGGCGCTGCCCACGGGCGTCACCGAGTACAAGTCCCCCACGAACGTGGTCTGGATCCTCGGTCGCATCTATTCGACCGGCACACCGGACGACTACGGCGAGGTGCACAAGATCCAGGGCCAGCTCTCGCTGGCGCCGTTGAGCGCCTACGGCCAGCCGGCCGCGCCGCCCGCGCCCGGACGGATCGACCCGGCGATCGACGTGGAGACGCCGGTGCGCGAGCAGGTCGACCGGATGGATATGGCCGCCTACCTGGGTGTCCTTGCCCAGGCGCTGAAGAAGAACCCGCCCGCGCCGGCGGATACGCCGATGATCGAGCGGATTGCGAAGATCGGGATCGTCCCCGGACAGGACTTCGACGCGAGCAAGCTGCCCGCCGCACTGGGCATTGCCCTAAAGGCGGCTCCGAAGCTCGCGCACGCCAAGATCATGGCCCACGTGAAGGACGCCGGGGCCCTTGAAAACGGCTGGGTCGTCACGACGAGGACGGGTCAGTACGGGACCGAGTACCTGCAGCGCGCGACGGTCACGGCCATCGGCCTAGGGGCCAATCGTCCCCAGGACGCGGTTTACCCGACGTCCGAGAAGGAGGCGGACGGTCACGCCTACAGCGGACTGTACAAATACGTCCTCCATTTCGACAAGGGCCGGGAGCCGCCGGTGAAGGGTTTCTGGTCTCTCACGATGTACGACGACAAGTACTTCTTCGTGCCCAATCCACTGAATCGCTTCACGCTCAGCCCGCGTAACAAACTCACAACGAACGCGGACGGCTCGGTCGACCTCTATCTGCAGCGAGACAACCCGGGCGGCGACAAGGAAGCCAACTGGCTACCGGCGCCGCCCGGCAAGTTCATCGCGATGCTCCGCCTCTACTGGCCGACCGAAACGAACCCCTCGATCCTCGACGCCACCTGGAAGCCGCCCCCCATCAGGCGCGCCGATTAGGCTGCTGCCGCATGACGAGCAGCGGAACGCGGACGTCCTGGCGGTTTCTCTCTCCTCTCAAGGGCGCGCGGGGGCTTGCTGTGGGGCTTTTGCGTGGCCGTTGGTCGATGCGCGCGGGGTGAGCTCGGCGTTGGCGAGGACGCTCGCCGAGTGCACGAGGGCGAGGTGGGAGAACGCTTGAGGGAAGTTGCCGATCAGGCGTCCCGACGTCGGTTCGTACTCTTCGGACAAGAGGTCGAGATCGTTGCGGAGCGCGATGAGCCTCTCGAAGAGCGCCTCCGCTTCCTGGCGGCGACCCGAGTACGCGTACGCGTCGACGAGCCAGAAGCTACAGGCGAGGAAGGCTCCTTCGGAGCCCGCCAAGCCGTCGCCCGTGTGCTCCGGCTTGTAGCGGAGGACGAAGCCGTCGCGCATGAGGTTCTTCTCGATCGCACGGATCGTCCCCTGAACGCGCGGGTCGGTCGCCGGCAAGAAGCCGAGCGCCGGCATGAGGAGCACGCCCGCGTCGAGCGCCGGGAGGTTGTACGCCTGGGTGAACGAGTTCTGCTTCTTGTCGAAGCCGTGCTCGCAGACGTTCCGGTGAATACGATCGCGTAACGCGAGCAAGCGCGGAAGGATCTCGCGCACCGGGTCGGTGGGGGTCGTGAACTCCTCGGCGAGCCGCGCCATGCGATCCACCGCGACCCACGCCATCATCTTGGAATGCGTGAAGTGACGACGGCCTCCGCGCACCTCCCAGATTCCATCGTCGGGCTTCTGCCATGCCGTCTCGATGAACTCGACGAGCTTGCGGGCCGATGGGCGCACCCCGGGCATTTCGGGAACGCCGAGGCGGCGCGCCTCGTAGAGCGCCTGGATGACCTCGCCGTAGACGTCGAGTTGGAACTGCTCGCTCGCCGCGTTGCCGATGCGCACGGGCCGGGACTCCTCGTAGCCCGGCAGCCAGGGGACCTCGAACTCGGTGAGGCGGCGCTCACCATCGATCCCGTACATGATCTGGATCTCGTCCGGCGCGCCGGCGACGGCGTTCATGAGCCACTGCCGCCACTGCTTGGCCTCGTCGACGTACCCGCCGAGCATGAGCCCGTCGAGCGTCAGCGTCGCGTCGCGCAACCAGCAGAATCGGTAGTCCCAGTTGCGCACGCCGCCAATCTCCTCGGGGAGCCCCGCCGTCGGCGCGGCGACGATGCCGCCGCTCGGCGCGTAGATCATGCCCTTGAGCGTGATGAGCGATCGGTTGACGACCTCTGCGTAGGGCCCCTTGTACTTGGAGCGCCCGGACCACTCCTTCCAGTTGCGCTCCGTCTCCGCGAGCGTCGCGTCGGGGTCGAGCGCCTTGGCGCAGGTCACGTCGTGCGCCGGGTTGAACGCGAGCTCGAACGGCATACGCTCGCCCTTCTTCACTGTGAAGAGGGCTGTGACATCGTGCTCGTCGTGCTCGACCTTGACGGGCGCCGGCGTGTGCAGCGCGAGCGAGTTGGGCGCCGTCGTCATGCGGACGACGCCGTTCTCCTTCGTGATCCAGGGGCGGTACCCGCCGTAGCCGAAGCGCGCGCGAACGGTCGTGTATATGGGGACGCTCCCCTCGAGCCCCTCGACGATTCGCAGCAGCGAGCCGTGCTTCGGCCCGAACGGCATGAAGTCGATGAGGCGGACCTTGCCGCCGTCGCACTCGTAGTCGGTCTCGAGGATGAGAGTGCCGGGTCGATAGCGGCGCTCGATCCGGCGGACGGGTACGCGGGGGTACATCGTCCAGCAACCGTGTTCGTCGCGCCCGAGCAGCGCGGCCATGCAGGCGTCCGAGTCGAACCGCGGCATACATAGCCAGTCGACCAATCCGTCGCGGGACACGAGCGCCGAGCCGTGGAGATCGCCGATGAATCCGTAGTTTTCGATGAGGGATGCCATGCGCTGGTGCGCGTGCAGTCTACGAGCCAGCGACCCGATGAGGTCTCGGGTGACGTGAGCCGTTTCGGGCTGGGCCGCGAGATGCATGGCTCCCGGCGTGAGCCGCGAACCCGGAGCGTCGCTGCGGCATCTCTTCGGCGCCGCCGCGAAGCTGTGCTTCTTCGCGGTGGGGGGCGCCTATCTGGCGTACCTCGTCGGCATCAACGTCTTTCTGTCGACGGCGCTCTTCGAGATGGCGATCGATGCCGATCCGAAGACGCTCGATGTCCATTTCGCGAGGGGCTGGTCGCTGCGGCCTGGCCGGGTCCACGCGAAGGATCTCTCCATCCGCAGCCGGGACGGCAGCGTCGAGTGGATGCTTCGGATCGACGACGTCGTGTTCGACCTCTCATTTCGCGCACTGATCCAGCAGCGATTCCAGGTGAAGAACGTCCACGGAATCGGCGGCTCGTTCCGGCTGAGAAACCGCCTCGACCCGTGGGAGGTCAATCCCGAGCGCGTGGCGGGCCTGCCGCCGATCGACGGCTACCCGGCCGTGCCGGTGCGGCCCTACAGCCAGTGCAGCGCCAGCGAGTGGTCCGATGCGCACTACCACCTGTGGACGATAGAGCTCGATGACATCCACGCCGATGCGGTCAAGGAGCTCTGGATCAACGGCTACCGGCTCGACGGAGACACGTCGTCGACGGGGAGCTTCTACCTCAAGCCCGTGCGCGCGGTCGAGGTCGGCCCCGTGCACACCGTGCTCCGGGGGAGCCGCGTCTCGGTCGGTGGTGCTGCGTGGGCCGAGGGGCTCGGCGGGAGCGCCGACTTCACTCTGCCGCGGTTCGACCCGCGGGTGAACGGCGGAGAGGCGCTGCTGAGGAAGATGTCGATCGCAGTCGAGACTCACGGCTCGCTGCCCGACGTGGGCCGCCTCCCGCTTCCGCTGCCTCGCGACGTTCGTGTCCACGGCGCCCTCGACCTGCCCCGCCTCGACCTGCGCTTCAGCGGCGGATCGCCTCGCCGCGGCAGTCGCGTCGAGGCGACCGGCCCGCGGATGTTCGTGGAGAAGGGCGACCATCGGGTCTCGAGCTCCCTCGCGGTGACCGGGGACATCGGCGACGCCGACGAACGACTCGCGTTCCACGCCGCCGCGGGCGATGCGCGTCTCGAGCGAGCGGGCGAAGTCGTCGTCCTCGCGCAGCGCGTCGATGTGGCCGGCACATCGGGGCGACCCGACCTCGAACGCGGGGTCGACGGTCTGCACGTCACCGCCGAGTCGGCGAGCGTCGAGGTCCCCGACGTGCGCGTGCTCTCGTCGTACCTCCCGCCGTCGGCGGCGGTCACGATCGAGCGGGGGCACGCGCGTGCCGAAGTCAGGGCGGAGGCGTGGCCCGAGGAGGGTCGCGCCGCGGGACGCGCGAGCATGCAGGCCGAGGATCTCGACGTGCGCGTCGCGGACATCCGCGCGAGCGGAACGGTCGACGCCAAGGCGTCGCTGGCTTCCTTTAGCTGGGACACGGGCCTCATCGAGCGACCGGAGGGTTCGGTGACGGTCCGCTCGCGCGTGGAGATAGGGCGGCCGCAAGCGCCGGCTCGCGACAGGTACGCGGCGGATGTCCGTGCGGTCGCGCTCGCGCGCGGCTTCGACGAGCGCGACAAGACGGTCGACGTGTCGGGCTCGGCAGTCGCACTCCGCAACATGGTGGTCGCGGGGCAGCCGGCCACCTCTTCGCGGGGGGACGCGTCGCTGCACGAGGCCACGCTGCGCCTCGACAGGCCCGATCTGGAGGGGGTCGCCTCGGCCGAGGTGACGGACGCGACGGCTCTTCTCGCGAGCGTGCGCGACCACGTGCCGGGCCCCTTCCGTGGCCTCTTGAATCTCCCCCGACTGCTCGCGTCCGGGCGCCTCGCCGTGGACGCCCGCGGCGTGGAGCTCCGCGAGCTGCAGGCCCGCGGCGGCGCGCTCACCGTCTACGGCCTCTTCGCGGCCGGCGGTGGCGATCACCTCGGGGCTTTCGTCGTCGAGGGCGGCCCCATGAGCGTCGGGGTCCGCCTCGATCCCCAGGGGACGCACCTTCGTGTCTTTGGCCTGAGCGGCTGGCTCGAGCAAGAGGAGGAGACGGTCTCCGAGCGCTTCGGCGGCCACGGCGCGCTTTGACATCGACTCCGGGCTGCTGGACGTGGCCCCATGCGTTCATTCGGACACCGACGAGCTGGAGGGCGTGCCCGACGAGGGTCGGATTCCCGCGGCGAACCTTCATCCCGAGAGGATCACGTCTCTCTCCCATGGGAGTGAATGCTCATCGGCGACGAGTCCATATTCATGGGCGTACGGACGAAGCTCGGAGCCGTTCTCACGAAGCAGCCAGTTCATCCATGAGCCCTCATGGTCACCGAGAGAGCAAGGAAGGATCCGGGAGACGAGTCTGAGGGACGACAGGGAGCGCCGTCGCCTACGTGCCTCTCCCGCGAGATTCGTCAAGGGATGCGTCTCTCGGGGTTCTGGGACTTGCTGAGCGGGCCGCCGAGGCGACGTGGGTGGTCGAGTGACCGAGGACCAAGAAGCCGCGTATGCTCCGCGGCGATGGCGGTGCCAGAAGAACTCCCCGAGGGGTGGCTTCAGAAACTCTGGGCAACCGAGGGCCGGATGAAGTGGGCCGCGCGAGCCGTGGTCGTGTCGGTCGTCGTCCTTAGCCCGCTCTTCGGGCTCGTTGCTCTGGGCGCGGCGCTCAAGACCTGCGACAAGGGCGAGTCGGCCGTCCCGGCGGTCCCGGGCCCCGCCCCCGGCCCCGTCGCGGCCCAGTTGGCGACGTTGCCGCCAAGCGCGCCGCCGGCCGCGTCATCGGCGTCGACGGTCGATGCCGGGATTGCAAGCAGCGGGGTCACCTGGCCAAACGGCACGCAGCGCAAGGATTCCGATCCCGACAACCGAGACCTCGATGACGCGCACTGGGCGAAGCTTAGAGACGCCCTGAAGGGGGACGCCAATCAGCACGTGCGGACGGTGTCCTCCGTAGCGAACGACGCTGAAGCGTCGCGACTGGCTGGACAGCTCGCTCGAGCCATCGTCGCTGCACAGTGGAGCATCGAAGTTGCTGGCGCAACATGGTTGCCGGACTCAAAGGGTCCCAACGGTCCGGATTGGCCGGTGGGTCTGTTCGTGTTCACCCGCGACCCTAACTCTCCGTCGAAAGCCGCGATCGCGTTGGCGGTCGCCTTGGTCGGCGCCGGCCTGACACGTGTAAGTATGGCGGCGGACGGTACGTTGCCACTCATGGACTGTTCGGTACTGGTTGCGCATGCCAAAGCGAATCCGTGACGCTCGCCTCAAAACCGGTATTCGAGACCCCCGCCGATGATCCAGAGGTTGGCGTGGTACGTCCCGCCGTTCACGTAGTCGGGGCGGGTCGGGTTGCCGTTGACGGGGTTGAGGATGGGGACCTGGGCGTCCTCGGCTGCGAGGCGCACGTCGCCCTGGATCGTGTGCGAGAGCACCCCGTCGAGGCGAAGGTGCTCGCTTACGATGATGCTGCCGCCGATCGACGCTACGACCTTGCTGTTGTCGATCGTCAGCGGCGAGACGTAGGCCGTGGGGACCGCGCTCGTCTCGTACGAGACGCCGGCGCGGGCCACGAGCCGCTGCTGGGCGATGGGGGGGGTGTACTCGAAGCCAAGGCGGATCGAGTTACTGTCCTTCATCCCTCTCGGAACGGAGATCGGGTTGATGACGAACGGGCTCGGGAATCCGGTGATGTTGTAGAGCTCTATGTTCTCGGGCGTGATGTCGAGCGACTTCTCGACGGACCAGAACTCGCGGACGTACGCGAGCTCGATGCGAAGGTCGTCGTTGTGAAGGGGACGGACCTCGACGCCGACCCGCAGGATCGGTGGGAGCTCGAGGTGCAAATGGGCGCTATTGCCCCCCTGGGTCGCGCCGTCGAACACGGGGGCCGCGGGCAAGCGCACGTTCACGGTCGTCGGCGCGTCGATCACGAAAGGCGCCTGGCCGCTCAATCCGACGCGGACCCTGCGATCCGGCACCCACGTCACCCCGGCGTTCGCGCTCGGCGCGAAGATCGGCCCCGCGTTGAGCGAGGTGAGCGCCGCGTAGTTCGGGTCTTCGGGCGCGCAAACCAGGTTGTCCGGAGGGCACGCGCTCAGATCGAGGGTCGCCTTGAAGTAGCCCGTGAGCATCTGGACGCCGACGCCGATCCGGATCGACTCGATGGGCTTGTAGGCGAACCACCCGCCGATGACGGCGAGGATCGATCCGCTCAGCGATAGGAGCGAGTAGCGCTGGGGCGCCTGCGCTCCGCCCTCGATCGTCGTCGGATACGTCAGCAGGGCCGCGTCCGGCGCGTAGACGCCGAGGGCCGCGGCGAACTGCTTCTGCGCCCCGAACCGGTACGAGCCCACGATCGTCGGGATCGGAAGGAACGGCGTCGTCCCGCGCACGGTCGGGAAGTTCGTCACGAGCTCCGCGCCGGTGGCGCTCGGCGCGAGCCCCTGGCGCGTGAACGTGTCGGTGTAGTGCACGTACGAGCCGTCGAGCAGGAGGCTCGAAGGTGCATCGACGATCCCGGCCGGGTTGTACCAGATGGCCCCCAGGTCGTCCGCGCCGGCCACGAACGCGCCGCCGCGGCCGAGGGGACGAACCCCGCGATCGGAGACGTAGAGCCCCGCGCCGTTCGCGTCGCGAGAAACCGCCGTTGCACCGAGCGCGGCACATGCGATCGCCGCGCCGGCGACCAGGTCTCGACTCTTCATTCTTTGGGCTCGGTTGCGTTGCGAACGATCGCGTAAAACTGCTCGATGCCACGCTCGGGATCCGTCAGGAACGCGTCGAGCTCACCGGAGATGTTGGCGTAGTCGGGCGACTGCAGCGGGTCGGCCGTGTCGCTCGGGTTCGCGCGGTTCACGTCGGCCACCGTATCGACGATGACCTCGAGCGGCGTTACGCCCGGCGAGCTGCCGGCGGAGGCATCGGTCCCCGTGGGCATCGGAGTGACCAGACGCGCGAGCGCGACGTCGAGCACGCTGTTGGGGTCGATCTCCTTCGCGCAGATTTCGTTGCCCTTGGCGTCGAAGGCCTGCCCCGCGAGGCGGGTCAGGAGCGTCGTCGTCGCGTCGATCACGCTGGGGCCCTGCGGGTCCCCGGGGGGCGGCGCGAACGCGGCCGCGAAGACCTTGTAGACGGGCACGAGATTCGTGTCGTCGCGAAGTACCTGCAAGAGATCATGCGATGTCGACAGGAACTCGGTGAGCGATTCGACCTGACCCACGGCGTCCGCCTGCTTCGGGTTTCCGAGGTACACGAGCAGGTCCTCGAGCGCGGCGCGCCCGGTCGGGTCCCGTCGCAGCGTGTCGATCACGTCCATCGCGCCGGCAAACAGCGGTCCGCCCGCGGTCGCGACCATCTCGTTCCAGAGCGCCCTCGGGACGACGCAACCCGAGGCCCCGCCGGTGCCCTGCACCATCCCTGGCGGGCAGGTTGCGCTCGGCGCGATGCCGCGCGCCCAGGCGCACCGTCCGGTGGTCACATCGCTCCCGCACTCGGCGAGGACCTGCGAGCGAAGCGTGTCGATGAGGATGGGCGCGATCTTCACGAACGACGGATCGGCGAAGCTCTGCTTTTGCGTATTCTCGCCGTTCACGGTCAAGAGCTCGTCGACGAGTTGCGAGCGGCCGAGCCGCCACTCGGCGAACCGATTCTTGTCGGGCTCCTGCGCGCTGGCCGAGTCGGCCGCGAGCGCGGCATCGATCTCGTCGAGGGCCTCGAGCACGAGGTAGAGCGGCGTCACCTGCGGATTGGTCGTCCCGTCGTTGCGGAGCGCGGTCGCCTTGCCCGTACTGTCCTTCAGCTTGTACGAGATGGCCACCGCGGGATCGACGAGAGCGCGGGCAGCCGCCGCGAGGACGCCGACGCCGCTCAGCGACGGGCCGGGCGTCGTGCACGTGTGCTTCACGGGGTCGACTGCCGAGCACGTGGGGACCTTGAGGGTCTGCGCGATGCTCGTGATGTTGTTGAGCGCCGGCAGGAGGTCCGAAGCGAAGATCGTCGAGAGGAGCGGCTCGTACGTGTCGGCGCCGTCCTTCGAGCAGCTCGTCGTCTTGTTGCTCGAGTCGGTGGAGAGCTTGCACTCATCGGGCGCCGCGGCGGCCCCCGCCGCGGTCTGCCAGTGCTTGTGGATGACCTCCATGAGCTGGATGAAGAGGTCCTCTCGAGCGTGGCTGACGAACGCGGTGGCGAGCGGCTGCAGCGCAGTCAGAAACCCGTTCTCTTCCCACGTGAAGCTCGTGTCGGCGTCGCGCTGATAAAACCAATCGCCGTCCTGGCAGCTCCTCAGTCCGTGGACCATGCCGTCGGCCGCGACGTCGTTGTCCGCCATGGAGTCGAAGCACTTCGTGTCGGTGGCGCACGGATCGGGGATCAGGCGCTCCGGACACACCGACGTTCCGATGTCGAGCCCCTGCAGCCCGGAGAGAAACTGGTTGGTCGTGAAATTCGTGCCCATCTTCGGGCTGTCGTTGACGAGGTCGAACCCGATCTGGCGGTTGATCCACCCAGGCTTGGGCCGGAGCAGCGTGGGAGGGGTCGCGGTCGGGTTCCAGACGGTGAGGCCGGGATCCCAGAAGCCGGGCGCCGCCGGGTCCATGTTGGTCGGTCCGTTGTACGTGTCGTCGGGCGTTGGAGACGGGGTGGCGGTCGTCGGCGCCGGGTGCAGTCCGATCTGGCTCGACGCCTCCGTGACGGCGACGCTCGTCGCCCCCGTTCCGGCCGGGGCGGTACCGATCCCCTCGCGTACGAGCTTGTTCCGGAAGTAGAGGCTCGCCTTGCCCGCGATCGCGTCGAGGTAGAAGCTCGCGAGGTTACTCACCTTGAGCATCTCGCATTCGTGAAACGGCCGCGAATTATTGCACGTGCACGTCGTGTCTGGCGCGAGGCAAAGCTCGCCGTTATTGCCCGCCGTCGATGCGCATGCGTTCGACGTGTTGAAGATGGGAAGGTCGGCGGCGTGCAGGATCGCGCCCTCCTTGTTGCACAAGGTCACGCCGTTGGTGTCGTGAACGAGCTGCGCGAACCGCTGCAGCTCGCTCCGGTTCGCGTTGGCATCTGGCTTGGTGTGGTCCGTCGGCGTCTTCGGCGGCGACGTGGGGTCGCTCGTCGTCTGGTTGACCACCGGTCCGTTGAGGTTGCTCCGGTCGTACGTGATGACGTCGAGGTCGGCCGCCTGGGCCGCGAGGCCTTTCGACAGCCCCAGGGAGGCGGGCGCCGCAAACGCGGTCAAGACGTCCTCGAGCAGGCGCGTCTGCCCCGTGCCGGCCGTCGACTTGTCTTGCGCGATCAGCACCAACAGATCGATGATCTCGTCCCAGAAGGTCGACGTGGCCGGGATCTGCGCTTCTGCGGCGCCATTCGCCTGCGCCTTCGCGTAGAGCATGTCGCCGATGACGCGGGCGATGTCCGCCGTGTTCTTCGTGACGAGGGTGCTCGTCAGCGAGAGCGTCGGGTCGACCGTGGGGTCGGCGAGCAGCTGGCCGAGCGCGTAGATCAAGTCGCCGAGGGGCGACCCCACGGGCGCGTAGCCGCTGTACGCGACCTTCGAGCCGTCCGCGTAGCTCCGTGTCGCGCTCGAACGCGGGCCGAAGAGCACGTACGCTCCCGCGAGAGAGTCCATGAGACTCTCGTGGTTGTCCGCCGGCTTGGAGTCGAGCAGCGACGTGCCACTGACGGCGCCCTGGAGGTGCCCGACGAGCGCCGAGAGGTACGACTGGCTCGTATCGACGTAGTCGTAGATCGGCTGTCCGGCGGCGTTGAGCGCGCGGCCGAACGGGTCGCGCGACTGCATGTCCGAGGGGTCGAGCGCGAAGGGGGTCGGCGCCTGTCCGCCGCTCGTCACGAAGCGCCCGACGCCGTCGACGGCCGGCAAACCATCGGGTCCGAGCATGAACGGGGCGGGGAGGGTGCCCTTCGACTCGGCCACCGCCGCGTAGCCGCGTGGGTCTCGCTCCACGATGTAGTGGGGGGCGTTCACGCTGGCCGAGCCGGTCGCGAACGGGGCGCTGCCGAAGGCCGGGTCCTGGGCGAAGAGCAGCGATTGCAGCACCTCGAGGTCCGTCATCGGGCGATTGAGCACCGTCGCCGCGGTCGTCGCGTCTGCCGTCTTCGCGAGCACGAGGGGTGACGGGGTCGGGTCCGGCGTCTGGTTCGCGAAGTCCGCATGCACCGCCGCGTTCAGCTGTGCCATCGCGGCGTAGGCCGCGCCCGGTACCGGAACGCGGTTGCCGTGGGCGTCCGTCTTCGGGGCCGGGTCGTACGGGTCGGAGTCGGGCGACAGGAGCTTCACCGTCGTGTTGACCAAGCCGCGCAGGTTCTTGTACGCGAGGGTCGGGCGAACTGCGCCGACGGCGAGGTCGAACGGGCGGTACCCGGAGCGCGAGTTGAAATGGCTCCACGCGTTCTGTGCGGCGGCCGACTGGCCGAGCGCCTGCGCGACGGCGCCCAGCGCCTCCGTCGACGTGGGGATCGTCCCGTCGTCGTAGAGGGCGGTGAAGCGATCGATGAGGTCCGCCAGCTCCGTGCGCAGAGGCCCCTGGCCGGTTGGATCGGCCTGACAAGACTGCGTTGGGTCCGCGGCTCCTAGGTTTTTGATCGGAACGTCGATGGGAGGCAGCGTCGCGTCGAGCGCCGCGATGAGGCGGGCGCGGTCCTGAGCGAGCCGCTCGAGGCGGGCTACGCCGTAGCTTCGGTCTGCATTTTGCTGCGACGCAGACACGACCCCGCCGTCGACATTGGGCCGGTCGCCGGCGATCGGCGGAAGCGCCGCCTGGTTGACCGCAAACGAGCTCGCTCCGAAGACCCCATCCCCGTTTTCTCCGTGGCAGATGACCCGATACGAGTCGCCGGACAGATCCTCGTGAAGCGACTGGGCTCCGACGCGGTCGCAGACGACGCCGAAGAGCTCCGTTCCCAGAGTCCCCCGCGAGGGCACGGAACGGGTCGCGTCGAAGTCGTTGCTGCAGGCCGCCGCGGCCAGAAGGCCAAGGACAACAGGGGCGAAGAGTCCCCTTACGCGCCAGGACCTCGCGCGTTTCACCATGTAAGTTCCTCCAACCTCTGGTGCGCTACATTCTAGACAACGCCGGGTGAGGCGCGCCTGCGCAATCGTTTGCGCGGCGTCGAGGAGCTTCGGTCGACTCACGAGGAGCGGGCATGCAAACGACGACGGCCATCTTGCTGGCGGCGGGGCAGGGGACGCGGATGAAAAGCGCCCTCCCGAAGGTGATGCACCGCGTCTGCGGTCTGCCCATCGTCCACTTCGGGGTGCGCGCCGCGCTCGACGCGGGGTGTGGCGAAGTCGTCGTCGTAGTGGGCCACGGACGGCAGCTCGTCGAGGAGTACCTCGAGCGTGCGTTCCCGAAGGAGCGCGTGCGGACGGTCGTCCAGGAGGAGCAGCGAGGGACGGGCGATGCGGCTCGCGTGGGCCTCGCGGTCGTGCGAAGCGACATGGTCCGCGCGCTCATCCTCAATGGTGACGTCCCGCTCCTAGGAGGCGATCACCTGCTGGCTGTCACGCGTCCGCTCGACGACGCAGCTGCGCCGGCGGCTCTTTCGATCGCGACCTGCGTCGTCGACGATCCCAGCGGCTACGGGCGCATCCTGCGGAAGGCGGGGCGCGTCGTGGAGATCCGCGAGCACCGCGATCTGCGGGGCGATGGCGAGCGAGCCGTCTGCGAAATCAACGCGGGGATCTACGCGGCCAACGTGGTCTTTTTGAGGGAGGCCGTGGGGACCTTGGCTCCCGACAACGCCCAAGAGGAGCTCTACCTCACGGACATCGTTGCGTTCGCAAGCAACGCGAGTGAGCGCATCGGCACGGTCTCGCTCGGCGCCGACGTGCTCGCCGGGATCAACGATCGCGACCAGCTCGCGCAGGTCGAAGACGCGATGCATCGCCGCCTCGTCCGCGCCGGCCGCCTCGCGGGGGCCACTGTGCGCGACGGCGCCCGCCTGGATGCGGGCGTGACCCTGGAGCCCGACGCCGTTGTCGAGGGGGGCGCGGTCCTTCGGGGGTCGACGCGCATCGGGCGCGGGGCCCGGGTCGACGTCGGGTGCGTCCTGACCGACGTCGTCGTCGGCGAGGGGGCGGTCGTGAGGCCGTACTCCGTGGCGACCGACTCGCACATCGGCCCGGGCGCGCAGGTTGGGCCCTTTGCTCATCTGCGCCCAGGAACCGAACTCGGCGAGGACGTGCACGTGGGCAACTTCGTCGAGACCAAGAAGACGCGGATGGCCAGGGGGTCCAAGGCCGACCATCTCTCGTACCTCGGCGACGGGATCATCGGCGCGGGCGCGAACATCGGCGCGGGCACGATCTTCTGCAACTACGACGGCGCGGGCAAGCACACGACGACGATCGAGGCGGGGGTGTTCATCGGAAGCGACTCGCAGATCGTCGCCCCGGTGACCATCGGACGTGACGCGTACGTTGCGACGGGAACGACCGTGACGCGCGACGTGCCGGCCGACGCCCTCGCCATCGGGCGCGCGCCCCAGCAGAACAAGGAGGGCTACGCGCCCCGCCTCCGCGCTCGGTTCAAGGCCGCGCGCGAGAGCGACACGAAGGGCAAGTAGCCGCGAGCCTTACCCGGGGGCCCGGGGTGCGGGTCCACGCCGACCGTGCGGCGTGGCGCGGCGCTTTGGTCGTTCGTGGCCGAATGCCTCGCCGAGGCGCGCGGCATGGCCGCTGCACCCGCCCCGTTCGTCTCGGCCGCAGGGTCGGCGGGCGTGGAGGGAACGGCATGTCCATTCATCATCGGAGTCACGTCACAGGCGCGACGCTTTCGCTGCTCTTCGCCGGGGCCCTGATGGCCTGCGCGACAACTCATGCGCAGTCGAAGGCTCCCCAGTCCGCGGCGGCCGCGCAGCCCGGCGCACCGGTCGGGCAACCCACGACGCAGGGGGCGCCGGTGCAGCCGAGCCAGCCCGGCGGAGCGAGCGGGGCGGCCGGCGCGCCCCACGGCAACGCAGCGCCGCCGGGCGCCGGCGAGCAAGACGACGAAGACGATGCCGAGCTCGTCGTGAGTCGCGACGTGGTGGCACGCTGCCCAAAGCTGCGGCTCGTGCGACAGCACGTCGCCGAATTCGATCCAGACATGGTATGGCTCGCGGTCCTCGAGTCTCTCGGGGAGTGCATGGGGCAGGGGGGGCCCATGGCCGAACAGAGCATCGGCGTTTCGGGCGATGAGGAGCACCGGCATGTGGTGCGAGAAGTGCTTGGGTCGCGAGGCGTCGCCCCCACTCGCGTCATCGCCACACCGGTAGCGCAGGGTGCCGCGGAGTGTCAGGGCGGCGCGGACTGTTCCAAGCGCGTCGAGATCACGCTCTCGCCGGCGTCACCTTGAAAGGACGCCATCACCGCGAAAGGCACACGGCCTTCGCGCAAACGCAACTTCGTCAGAGGAAAGACGAGCCAGACGATGAAAGCCACGCGCATTCTGATCGCGCAGCACCGAGCCATCGAGGCCCTCTTCGAGGACCTCGCACGCGAGACCCGCCGCCAGGCGCGCGCACGCGCCGCCTCGCAGCTGGCCGAAGAGCTCATCGCGCACATGGCCGGGGAGGAGGCGATCTTCTACCCGGCCGTCCGGCGGATGCTCGGCGACGCCGTCGGTCCCGGGGAGAGGCCGGGAGCCGTCCGCTTCGACGGGGCGGTGACCTTCGACGGGGCCTCCATTGAGGGGTCGCAGGTCGACCCGCATTTCATGCTGCGCGCCCAGCTGCGGAGGGTGCTCGCCACGCGTGTTCAAGAGCCGGCGTTCCAGCCCCGGTCCGAGGCCCTTCGCCTTCTCTTCGCGCACCACGTCGAGGTCGAGGAGACGGCGGTCTTCCCGCGCGTCGAAGCAGCGCTCGCCGATTCCCAGCTCGAGACGCTGGGCGCCGACGTACTGGGGTCTCGCCCCCCAATCTGGGTCGTCACGACGGAGGCCCACGCGCTCATCCGCTCCAATAACCCTGCGGTGCGGGGCGTGCGCCTCCCCGCCGTACGGTAGAGCTCCGAGCCGCCGGCGACCGCCGGAACGCACTACTTGGCCGGGAGCCTGAATTCAGGCAAACCGGGGAGATGGACGCAATTCGCATCCGCGCCGGCGGTCCGCTCCGGGGCTCCGTTCAAGTCAGTGGGGCGAAGAACGCGGCGCTTCCCATCCTGTGCGCCACGCTCCTGTCGGACGGCGCGAGCCGCCTGCGCAATGTGCCGGCGCTGCGCGACATCGATACGACCGCCGCGCTCCTTCGCTTCCTGGGGCGAGACGTGAAGGTCGCGGCGCCCGAGGTCGACGTCGCGGCGGGCTCGAGCGTCCGTCCTGAAGCCCCCTACGAGCTCGTGAAGCAGATGCGCGCGAGCGTCCTCGTCCTCGGGCCGCTCGTCGCGCGCTTCGGGCATGCCAAGGTCTCGCTCCCCGGTGGCTGCGCGATCGGCGCGCGACCAATCGATCAGCACCTCAAAGGGCTCGAGGCGATGGGCTGCCGCATCCGCCTCGAGCGAGGCTACGTTCACGTCGAGGGACCGGGCGACCGCGGCCGTCTCCGGGCCGGCGAAGTCTACTTCGACATTCCGACGGTGACGGGGACCGAGAACCTCATGATGGCCGCCGCCCTGGCGAAGGGACGCACCACTCTCGTCAACTGCGCGCGCGAGCCCGAAGTCGAAGAGCTTGCTCGGGTCCTCAACAAGATGGGCGCGGAGGTCGATGGCGCCGGGACGGACGTCATTCACATCCGCGGATCCGAACGCGGCGAGCTCGCGCCCTTCGACCACGCGATCATCCCCGATCGGATCGAAGCGGGCACCTATATGGTCGCCGCTGCACTCGCCGAGGGAGGGGAGGTCACGCTGCAGGGCGCCGAGCTCGCGGCCATGGAGCCCCTCGTCGTGAAGATGCGCGCGGCGGGGGTCGAGATCGCGAGCGAAGGCCAGAACGTCCTTGTCCGGCGAACGAAGCCTCTGCGCCCCGTCAACGTCACGACCGCGCCGCACCCCGGGTTCCCGACCGACATGCAGGCTCAGTTCCTGGTACTGATGTGCTTCGCGCGAGGCGAGAGTGTCATCAGTGAGACCATCTTCGAGAATCGATTCATGCACGTCCCCGAGCTGCAGCGCATGGGGGCGAGCGTCGCTCTCCGCGGCAACACCGCGGTGGTGCAGGGCGTCGACAAGCTCTACGGAGCGAGCGTGATGGCGACCGACCTGCGCGCGAGCGCGTCGCTCGTCATCGCGGGCCTCGTCGCCGAAGACGAGACCGAGGTGCGGCGCGTCTACCACATCGATCGCGGCTACGAGCGCATCGAAGAGAAGCTGCGAGGGCTCGGCGCGAAGATCGAGCGTGTGAAAGGAGCCGAGGCGTGACCGACGTGTTGACGGTGGCTCTGCCGAAAGGGCGGGTCCTTCGCGCGGTGGCGCCCTTGCTGTCGCGCGCCGGGGCCGACGTCGAGGCGCTGCTAGCTGACGACCGCTCGCTCATGCGCGAGTCGCCCGCAGCGGGCCTTCGTTTTCTCCTCCTCAAGCCCGACGACGTGCCCACGTATGTGGAATACGGGGCGGCCGATCTCGGGGTCTGTGGGCGCGATGTCCTCATGGAGCGGACCGCGGACCTCTATCGACCGCTCGATCTCCAGGTGGGCATCTGTCGAATGGTCGTCGCCGGCCTCCGCGGACGCCCCGAGCCAAAGGGCGTTCCGCGGGTCGCGACGAAGTATCCGCGGATCGCTGCGCATCACTTCGCGCGACGCGGCGTGCAGGCCGATGTCGTCTACGTGCAGGGGTCCGTCGAGCTGGCGCCGATCGTAGGTCTCGCGGATCTCATCGTGGATCTCGTCGAGACGGGCGTGACCCTCGAGCAGAACGGGCTGGAGGTGCGCGAAGAGGTGGCGCCCATCTCGAGCGTTCTGGTGGCCAATCGCGCCTCGTACAAGTTGCGTCAGGAGCAGGTGAAGCCGCTCGTCGAGGCCCTGCGCAGGGCCGTCGACGGTGCTCACTCGAGAGCAGAGAAACAAGGAGGGGAGGAGGAGAGGAGGTAGAGATTTCCTTTTCGCTTTCCTCCCTTCCTTCCTTGCGACTCTTTCTTCGCCTAGCCCTTGGCCACGGACGTACCCGCGTCGGGTGAAGGTTGCGCGGGCGCTTCGAGTCGCACGAGGGGTCGCAGGCGCTTGAGCGTCGCGCGCCCGATGCCCTTGACCTTCAGCAGGTCTTCGATCGCGCGGAACCGACCGAGGCGCGTCCGCAACGCCAGGATGGCGTCGGCGCGCTTTTGCCCGATCCCCGGGAGGCGGCGCAGGTCTTCGGCTGCGGCGGTGTTCAGGATGACCGGGTCCTCGGCCGACGCCGACCCTTGCGCCCCGTGAGGAAGGGCCGCTTGGGCACTCGGCGGGGCGGATGGGGCTGCGGGCGCGGCGACGACGACCCCCAGGTCCGGCGAGGCGTCGGCCGGGATGAGCGCCGCGGCCGTCGATCCGCCGAAGGCCCCGGCGGAGCTGGCGCGGCCGATCACGGCCAGGAGCGCGAGGCCCATCGCGACGAGCGCGACGCGCGCGATGGGCTTCGCGAAACGCGAGCTCATCACGCGCGCCGTCCCGCGCGCGAGTGCCCCTTCTAGGCGGGCGCTCACCGTCGCCCTCAGACCACCGAGTCGATCGGCTTGTCGCGAACGCTCGACCGCGAATGCGGCTGGGCGTCGAGCGCATCAGACCGTCGATCCCCCGGCTCCCACTCGCGGACCTGCAGCGTGCCGTTCACCGGGATCGCGTCGAGCCGAAGATTCAGGGATCCGTCCCGGTTCGTGAAGCCGACACCCACGCGCACCCAGATGGACTTTCCCTGGCCGCGATCGATGACCGTGTAGACCGACTTCATGTTCTTGTTGAAGGGCTCTTCCATGAAAACATCTCTCCATTCGCGCGCCATCATCCGCGCGCGCAGAGTGGCAGTGCGACCGCCGTGCCACGGCGCGTGCCGCGACTTCTTCGCGGATCGGGCGCCGCGCGAGGTGTCGAGGACACATCGCCCCGTGTCCTCGGCGAGGCCGCCGGCTCGAAGCGTCGAAGCGCGTTTCAGCCGACGCCGAGATCGGCCACTCGCGCTCACCCGCTGTCGGCCAGGCTCACCCTCGTGAGGTCTCCCTCGATGACCTTGCCCTCGATCGTCACGTAGAGCCGGCCCTCGGTCCGCACGATCTCGAGCTCGGTGCTCCGGTCGACCGCGCCCTCGATCGCGTCCGTGAGCCCCGGCTCGAGGCGGTACACCTCGATCTCGTCCCGCCTGTGTACGGCGCGACTCGAAGCCTCACGCCGCAGAAGCACCGGGTCGACGTGCGTGTACAGGACCACCCGCCGCGCGGCCTTCGCGGCCTTGTGAAGACGCTCGGCCGACGGCGATCCGACATCAATCCACGCGCGCAGGATCCCCGTGCGATCGTGCACCGAGATCGGCGGCTCGTCCGCGGACGAGAGGCCCCCTTTGCTGAAGGCGATCCCCTCCTCGTAGGACAGACAGTAGGCCAGCATCCGCGTGACGAGGTAGCGGCCGCTCTCCGAGGGGTGGCGCGCGACGCGAACGTCGAGGCTCTCGTACACGGCACGATCGACGTCCGAGAGCGTCACGAGAAAGCGGTGGATCGTCGCGGTGAGGGCCACGGCGCGCAGGGTAGCTTACCCGCGCTCCGGGCCGGCCCCGCGCGCGATCGCGAGCTCGAACCAGAAGATGGATCCGCCCTCGGGTTTGGATCGGAAGCCCACTTCGCCGCCGTGTCCCTGCGCCAGCCGCCGAACGGTGGCGAGACCGAGGCCCACGCCGGGGTCGTGACCGTGAGCGCGGACGAAGGGGTCGAAGAGTCTCTTCTCGATCTCCGGGGGCACTCCGGGGCCCGTGTCGTCGATCTCGACGCGGCGGTACTCCTCGAGGGCCATGACTCGGACGACGACGGTCCTCTCGGTCCCGCCGTTCATGTGCCGGATGGCGTTGTGCACGAGGTTCGCGCAGAGACTCGTGAGGACGCCCGGGCTGCATGCGAGCCGGCACGTCGCGAACGGCTCGGCGACGAGACGGATCCTCCCCTCGACCGCCTCCGGCTGAGCGCCCTCGATGACGTCGTCGACCACCGCCCGAAGGTCGGCTCCCGAGCCGGGCTCGGGCCGGGCGCCTGCGCGGGCGAACTCGAGCAATCCGTCGACGATCCGTCGGACACGCTGGAGGCTCGCCAGCGCGCGCACCACAGTCGCTTCCATTCTCCCGTCGCCGGCGACGCGGCGGCGCAGAAACTCCAGCGCCAGGCTGACGCTGCTCAGGGGACTCAATACGTCGTGGGCCATCCTGCCGGCGAACTGGTCGAGCTCCGCGGATCGCTCGCCCATCGCCCGAGCTCGTCGAGCCGCCGACTCGCGATCGATCTCGAGCGACCGGACCGTCCGGCGCATGGTGAGGACCGCGGCCCCTGTCGCAAGGATGGCCAGCCCCGCGGCGAGCGCGTCGAGGCTCAGGGCGAGGCGCCGGGTCTGGGCGCGCGTCGCCTCGACCGAGAGCCCGAGCTTCTGTCCCTCCATCGCATTCAGATTGACGAGCTGCTCGAGCGTGTCGTCCAGGCGCTCTGCGTCGCGTATCTCGTCTCGCTTCGCGTTCTGGGCGTCAACGGCCTTCGAGCGGGCGACGTCCCACTCGACCGAGGCAATCGCCCGATCGAGGTCGGACAGCTCGCCGGCAATCGCGGTCGACAGCGCGCGCTCGCCGGGGAACGTCGGAAGGTCGAAGTAAGCGGTCAGGGCTTGGTCGAGCTGGACGCGAATGGTGCCAATCGTCTCGGGCTCGACGCTGGGGCGGGGCTCGGTCGAGGTCGAGTCAGCGTCCTCGCGCACGAGGGTGTCGAGGCGCCGAACATCGCCGCGAGCCGCCGTGAGCCTCTCCACGCTGGGCAACGCGTTCCAGACAATCCCGTCGATGTCGAGGCCGATCACTCGCCCGCGCGAGAGCGCAAGGAAGAAGACCGAGACGAAGCTCAACACTACGAGGACCATGATGCCGACGAGCATCCACGCGAGCCTGGCTGAGCCCGCGTGGGTCCCCGTGGTCCCAGCCTCTTGCCGAGCTTTCCCCATGTTCGCTTCCGCGTTCGCATCGAAACGTACGGACGCACGGGGCACGCGCATCGACAATCGCACGGGCGGGCGCTCGATTCGGACGAACCGCGCGGGATGGCAGCGCCGTTAGGAAAGTTCGAATCCTCACGATGGTTTGCGAGCATGACCGGCACTCATCGTGGGGGAGCCGTGAGGCGGGGCGCGATGCCCCTCGAATCGACGCCGCTGGGGCGCCCGGGAACGACTCGCCCACTCCCCGTCATCGCGTCAGCGTTGCGAGGCTCCCCTCGAGGTTTCGACGCGCGCGGGCCTCCCACAGCCGAAGGCCGCGACGGGTCGAGTAGATCGACGGTCGCTCGAGGAATGCCCGCAAGACCTGGCTGCGGCCCGAGGCGTAGGTCGCATCGTCGAATCGGGCGAACTCGTGCCTCACGACCCGCTCGTATTCCGCGAAGGACGCGGCGTCGGACCCGAGGATGGAGAGGTCGGCATCGACGACGACGCACGCTTCCTCCGTGTCGACGACGCTGTCGCCGGCGTACTTCGTCGCCGCGACGAGGACCTGCGCGCGCTGCAGGAGTTCCTCGTTGAGCCATGCGCGGCGACCCTCCTCGACGAGCAGGCCCGCGCTCCGGTCCTCGTTGTCGCTCGCGAGGGGGTCGTAGACCGCGTCGTGAAAGAGCAGCGCAAGGTCGATCTCGGGCAACCGCGCGTCGGTGATCTGATTCCGGGCGTCCAGGCACGCGAGGACGTGCGCCCACGTATGGTACCGGCGATGCGGCTCCGAATACCGCGCGGCGACGTTCCGCAACAGACTCACGGGGCAGTCGAACGACAAGCGGCCGGCCAGGTCGGTTTGGAGTTGTGCGTCCATGGCTGGAGCGTGGGCCGAATTGATTGGTGATACAACCAATCTATGGCACGGCCCAGCGTTCGGACGCGGCGCCGCTCGGAGGTGGCGAGAGCCTTCGCGCGCGTCCTCGGCACCCACGGACAGGGCGGCGCAACCATCGTCGCGGTCGCCGCGGAGGCGGGCATCGCTCCGGGGCTGGTCCATCACTACTTCGAGAGCAAACAGGATCTCTACGCGACGCTGCTCGAGGAGCTGCTCGCGGAGTTCCGGCGCCGCCTCGACGCCCACCCGGACGCCGACCCGCTCGAGGCCTACGTCAGCGCGGCGCTCGGGCTCGACGGGCGGAGCGACGTCGCCGCCGCGCGCGCATGGGTGGGTCTCTTCGCCGAGGCTCTCGGCGATCCGGTGCTCTTCGCCAAGGTGCGGCGCATGATGGACGCCGAGGTCGCGCACGTGCAGCGCCGTTCGCGCGGCACGCTCCCGACGGCCGACGCGAGCGCGGTCGTGGCGTTCGTCGTAGGCGCCCTGGTTTTCGGAGCGTTCGCGCCACGAAAGACAGCGGGCTTCGCGGCGCCCAGTCTCCGGCGGATGCTCTCCGGTCTGCGGATGCGGGCCTGACGTGGCCACGCGAGCACCAGAAACGGTCTCCGGGGCGAGGCCGATAGTAAGGTGCAGTCTACAGCGAGCCAGGCGCCCCCCCCGGCGCGCGTCCGGGCTCCGGATGGCCACGATGGGGCCGATGTACGCGCGCGTCGCGCCGCCGTGATAGTTTGGCGGCCCATGCCTCGGAAGGCGTTCGTGCTCACGATGGCGTCCTATTACGGGACGCTTGCTGCGGCTCGCTGCCTCGGCAAGGCGGAGGTGTCCGTAATCATGGCGGACTCCGAGCCGTACGCACCGGCGCTCTGGTCACGTCACGTGACGACGCGCCTCCGGTGCCCGCCGGTGCGGTCGGTCGACGCCTTTCTCGCCTGGCTCGTCGACCTGGGAACCCGCCATCCGGGGCACGTCCTTTACGCTACGAGCGACGACCTCGCGTGGATCTTCGCCTTGCACGAAGCCGAGCTTCGCAAGCATTTCCACATGTTGACGCCGCCCTTCGCCGCGATGTCGTCCTTGCTCGACAAGGGGGCACTCTACGAGATCTGCAGAGACGCGGACTTGCGCACTCCACGGACCTGGCTCCCCGCAAGCTGGGAAGACGTCGATCGGATCGCACGCCAGGGGCCCCCTTCGCTCATCGTGAAGCCGCGCACCCAGGTGCTGTTTCACTCGATGCGCAAGGGTAGCGTCGTGGCGTCGACGGCCAAGCTTCGCGAGACCTACGAGGCTTTCTTCAGCCAAAACCGGTACGACCCGCGCGTGCTCGAGCGGCACCCCGGGATCGAATGGCCGATGCTGCAGGAGTTTTGCGGCAACCCGGGCGACCCCGTCTACAGCGTCTCCGGCTATTGCGATCCGCGCAGCGGCGTGTTCGTCGCCCGGGGGACGTACAAGCTTCTGCAGTGGCCTCGGCAAGCCGGCGTCGGCATCTTGTTCGAAGACGCTCCGGTGAGCGAGGACCTCGCCCGCGGAATTCAGCGCATGTGCGAGCGGGCCGGGTTCTTCGGCGTCTTCGAGGCCGAGTTCGTGCAGGCGGGCGCCGACCTGGTGCTCATCGACTTCAACCCTCGTTTCTTCGGACAGATGGGGTTCGACGTGGCGCGCGCGCTTCCGTCTCCGCTCTTGGTGTACCTGGCCGCGACGGGAGACACCGTCCGCCTGAACTCGGCGATCGAGGCGGCCCGAAAGTGGCGCGCGAACGGGACCATCCGCTTCGGTAACCGGACCGCTCTGCGCTGGACGCGTGCCGCGGAGCGTGTCGTCGGCCGCACCCTGGACCCGTGGGCGAACGGGGCGTCGCACGGCATCCGTCAGCTCGACGCGTCCGTCGACTCCGACGACTGGCTGCCCGGTCTCCTCGACAGCGTGAAGCAGGTCGCGAGCGCCGTCCTCCATCCACGCGCGACGTTGCGCGCGGCGATCCGCCGCAACTGAGCGCTGCCGAAGACCGAGCAGGGCTTCGCGCCGGCATCGGGGCGCGATATACATGCCACCGTGACACACGAAACCGACGTTGCCATCGTAGGGTCGGGGCCGTACGGCCTGTCGATTGCCGCCCAGCTTCGCGCGCGAGGGGTCGAGTTTCGCATCTTCGGTCCGCCGATGAAGTTCTGGCGCGACATGCCGGCGGGCATCAATCTGAAGTCGTTCGCGTTCGCGACGAACGTCTACGTGCCAATCAAGGGCCACACCTTTCCGGAGTGGTGTCGGACGCAGGGCCTCGAGGACTTCGAGCCGTGCACGATGGCCTCCTTCGCGGCGTACGGTATGGGGATGCAGGCGCGGTTCGTGCCGAACATCGAGACCGTCGAGGTCAAGCGGGTGTCGCTGGCGGGAGGAGGGCACTTCGACCTCGTGCTCGGCAGCGGCGAACAAGTTCGAGCGCGGCGCGTCGTCTTCGCCACGGGTCTGACGCATCTCGAGTATTTGCCCTCCGCAGTCGCGAGTCTGCCGCAACACCTGGCCACTCACACGGGCCATCTCACCGACTACTCGGTCTTTCGCGGCAAAGAAGTCGTGGTCCTGGGCGCGGGCGCTTCGGCAATCGAGGCGGGGGCGATGGTCCATGAAGCGGGCGGCCGCGCGCAGATCCTCGTGCGTGAAAACGAGGCGATCTTCCACGGACGCATGGACGTCAACCGCTCGCTGTACGAGCGTCTTCGCAAACCGGTCTCCGTCATCGGTCCGGGCATGAAAAACCGGATCTTCCAGGCGCTCCCGCTCGCGCTCCACTTCGTCCCGGAGCGCCGCCGCGTGCGCTTCATCAAGGGGTACCTCGGGCCCGCGGCGCCCTGGTGGATCAAGGACCGGGTGGACGGAGTCGTGCCGATCTTCACGCGCACCTCGGTCGTGGCCGCCGAGCCCACCGGACAGCGCGTGCGCCTGCGGTTGCAGGTCGAGGGGCAGAGCGACAGAATCAATCGAGGCCGATCACGTCATCGCGGGGACCGGCTACGTGCCGAACCTCGACCGCCTCGACTATCTCGACGACGGCCTTCGTCGGCGGCTACGTCGCGTCGAACTCGGTCCCTCTCTCTCGATGAACTTCGAGTCCTCCGTGCCGGGCGCGTACTTCTCGGGGCCGGTCGCGGCGCTCTCGTTCGGGCCCCTCTTCCGCTTCGTCTGCGGCGCCGCGTACGCGGCTCCGGCGCTGGCGCGCCACCTCGCGGGGCCCGGGCCGCGGGTGAGGCGCGCGTTGCGACGCCTGGGCGTGACCGGCCGTCCACTGGACTCGCCCGCGTCGAGTCCATGAGCGTCGCTCCGTTCGGTCGGCCCGTGCCGACTCACTCGCCGGGTGACTGAAGAAGAGAGGGGAGCCGCAGAGACGTCCTATCAGCGGTACGTGATGAGCGCCGAGTCTTGTCCTTCGAAGTGGCCGTGTTCGTTCACGGTGCTCAGATGAATGACGGTCTCGCTGCACACCAGTTTGGTGATGGCGGCGTTCGCGAGCTTCGTGTTGAGGCGTAGCGCGTCTTCGGCGCGAAGGTTGAGGAGCGCCGCGCAGGCCGCGGCGATCGGGCCGCCCGAGGTGAATACGAGGGCGCCCTGCGACTTGCCGAGCGACGCGTTGAGGCGAGCAAGCGCATCGTGCACGCGCGATCGAAAGGTCGGCCAGCTCTCGCGATACTCGGCGTCGTGCTGGCCGCCGGACCACCGGTCCATCGCCCGGACGAAGATCTCCTGGAAGCGTTTGCGTGGATTGTCGCTCGCGGCGAGGTCGGCCGGCATCGCCGCCGGGTCGACGTAGCGAGGATCGAAGATGTTGATCACGTTCTGGTGGTCGTACTCGTTCCAGCCGGGATCGCTGTCCCACCGCGCGGGAAGCTCCATCGCCTGCAGGCAGCCCTCCGCGGTCTGGTGGTGGCGGCGCAGCGTGCCACAGACGACGCGATCCACGCGAGGACGTCGGGAGCGGAGCGCCTGCCCGAGCACCCGGGCCTGCGTCAACCCGAGCTCCGAGAGCTGGTCGTAGTCCGCGGCTCCGAAGGACGCCTGGGCGTGGCGAATCAGATAGATGGCTCCCATCAGATGCGGCTCTCTCGGATGAGGCGCCGACAGCGCCGGTCGATGTAGTGGGCCATGAACCAGAAGTGCCTGAACGCGGGATTTCGCGTCTCGCGATGATGATAACGATAGTAGATTTGCTGAACGATTCCCGCGAGGCGAAAGAGGCCGAAGACCTCGTAAAATGCGCGGCCGGCGATGCGCAAGCCCATGCGATCGCAATAGTAGTCGACCAACTCGGAGCGCGTCAGCATCCCGGGCAGGTGCGTGGGCTGGCGGCGCGTCGCCCGCGCGACGATGTCGTCGGCCGCCTCGATCCAGTAGGCGAGGCTGCCTCCGAGATCCATGAGCGGATCCCCGAGGGTCGCCATCTCCCAATCGAGGACCCCGACGACGCGCGTCGGATCCGCCCGATCGAGCACCACGTTGTCCAGGCGAAAGTCGTTGTGGATGACGCAGGTGGCGACGTCCGCCGGGGTGTTCGCCGCCAGCCACGCCATGACCTCGCGAAAGCTCGGCGTGTTCCAGGTGCGGGCCCGCCGGTAGCGCTCCGTCCAACCCTCGACCTGCCGGCGCGCGTAGCCCGCTCCCTTGCCGAGATTCGAGAGACCCGCGCTCTCCGCGTCCACCTTGTGGAGCCTCACGAGCGTGTCGATCACCGCCAGGCACAATGCGCGCGTCCGGCTGCGGTCGAGGTCGACGCCGAGCTTCGCTCGAGGGATGATCCCGTCGACGCGGCGCATGACGTAGAAGTCGCTCCCCAGCACTGCCGCGTCGTCGCAGAAGGCGATCATCTCCGGCACGAGGGGAAAGACGGGTCCGAGCGCCTTCTGGATGCGAAACTCGCGGCCCATGTCGTGAGCCGACTTCGCCTTCGTGCCCGCGGGCGGCCTGCGAAGGACGAGATCGTGCGAGTCGTACTCGAGGCGGTACGTCCAGTTCGACGCCCCCCCGGAGTACTGCGTCACGCGCGGCGCGCCCTCGAGGCCAGGCACGCGGGACTTGAGCCACGGGTCGACCGCGGCGACGTCGAGCTCCTCGCCGGGGCGCGCGGCGCCCGCCGATCGACCCCGCGGTGCGCGCCCATGGCGTGCTGGATTCTCGCTCACGAGGCGCGCCGGTCGCCCGGGAGCCGCCCGCCGTACTTCGCGAGCTCCATGCGCGCGATGACCCCTCGATGAACCGCGTCGGGGCCGTCGACGATCCGCAGCACTCGCGCATGGGCGAAGAGCGCCGTGAGGGGCACGTCGAACGAGACCCCCGCGCCGCCGTGGATCTGGATGGCCTCGTCGACCACCTGCTGCAGTACGTTAGGCGCCACGACCTTGATCGCCGAGATCTCGGTGAGCGCCGCGAGGGCGCCGACCTGGTCGATCTTCCATGCCGCGTACATCGTGAGTAGGCGAGCCTGGTCGATCGCGATCCGCAGGTCGGCGATGCGCTCGCGGTTGCCGCCCAGGTTCACGATCGGCTTGCCGAACGCGACGCGCGAGAGGCCTCGCTCGATGAGGAGCTGCAGCGCGAGCTCGGACGCGCCGATGGCTCGCATGCAGTGGTGTATCCGGCCCGGACCCAGGCGCGCCTGCGCGATCTCGAAGCCCTTGCCGGGGCCCGCGATGAAGTTGGCGCGCGGAACGCGAACGTTCTCGAACCACACTTCGCCGTGACCGTACGGCTCGTCGTACGCGCCGAAGACCGGAAGCATCCGCTTGATGGTCACGCCCTTCGTGTCGAGCGGCACGATCACCATGCTGTGCTGGTTGTGCCGGCCCGCGCTCGCGTCGGTAAGCCCCATGAAGATGGCGAACTTGCAGCTTGGGTGACCGATCCCCGACGACCACCACTTCTTGCCGTTCACGACGATCTCGTCGCCGTCGAGAGCGGCCGTGGCGCGCATGTTCGTGGCGTCCGAGGACGCCACGTCCGGCTCGGTCATGCAGAAGGCCGAGCGGATCTGTCCGGCGAGGAGGGGCTCGAGCCAGCGCTCTTTCTGCTCGGGTGTGCCGAAGTGCCAGAGCACTTCCATGTTCCCGGTGTCCGGCGCGTTGCAGTTGAAGACCTCGGAGGCGATGAAGCTCTTGCCCATCTCCTCGGCGAGGGGCGCATACTCCACGGTCGAGAGGCCGGCCCCGCGCTTGGGATCGGGCAGAAAGAGGTTCCAGAGCCCCTCGGCCCGCGCGCGGTCCTTGAGGGCCTGCACTGCGGGGGACACGGTCCACTTCGTCCAGTCGCCGTTGCCCGCCCGGGCCACGAGCTCGGCGAAGTACTGGAGCTCGACCGGGCGGATCACGTCGCGAACGAACGCGCGCACGCGGTCGACGTACCCCTGAGAGCGCTCGGAATGGCGGAAGTCCATGAGGTTCCCGCAAACGTAGGCGTCCCGGGAGCGTCGCTCTACTACTTTGTTCTCCGTCTCTAGGGGGACGCAGGTCGCGAGCGCGGTTCGCCAGGCGCATACCGGACGACGTGGACCTTCTCCATCGTGACGAGGGCGCCCTTGGTGACCATCTCGTCGAGGATGGGGAGGAGCTTCTGGACGTGATCCTCGTCATCGACCACCTCGATGACGATCGGCAGGTCCCCCGATAGGTCGACGAGGCTCGACGTGTGAATGACGCTCGCGGCCCCGAAGCCGGCGACGCCGTGCAGGACCGTCGCGCCCGCGAAGCCCTCCCTGCGGAGGCGCTCCAGGATCGCGCGGTGGAGCGGCTGGTGATGCCACTTGTCGGCGTCGCCGATGAAGATGCGTACGAGCGTCTGCTGACCGTCGAGAACGCGCATGATGGATTCGTCCTTTTCAAACGACCGCGGCGAAGCGCCTGGCCACCGCGAGTCCCACGAGCCCAGCGACGAAGCAGGCCGCCACCGTGATGCCGAGGTTCAGCAGTCCGTTCGCCCACGCGCGCTCCCGGAAGAAGCCGGTGGTCTCGTAGTTGAACGACGAGTACGTCGTGAGTCCGCCCATGAAGCCGGTCGTGAGCGTGAGCCGCAGCGTCGGGGAGATCAAGGCGGTGGAGACCGCGATCTCGGCCACGAGCGCGATGAGGAAGCATCCCACGACGTTGACGATCAGCGTGCCGTACGGGAAGCCGGTCCCGAGCGTCTTGCTCGCCCAGAGGCCGACCTGGTAGCGGGCGATCGTGCCCAGGGAGCCCGCAAAGCCAATCAACAAGAACCTCGTCATGCTTCCTCCTGCCGCCGAACCCGCTCGAGGCTCTCGCTCTCGGTGCCCCCGTAGGTGGCGGAGAGCCAGGCGTCGATGATCTCGGCGGCGAGTGGATCGGAGAGGAGTCGCAAGCTGAGAGCAAGGACATTCGCGTCGTTCCATTTGCGTGCTCCCGCGGCCGTCGCGGAGTCGACGCACAGCGCCGCGCGAATCCCGGGCACCTTGTTCGCAGCCATCGCCACGCCGGTACCCGTCCAGCACATCACGATGCCTTGATCGACGGTCCCCGACGCGACGGCGTGGGCCACTTCGAGCGCGACCTCGCCCCATCCCTTCACGACGACGGCGGTCACCTCGTGGCCGTGCCCCCGCAAGAGCTCTGCGATGCGCTCGAGAACGGGGACCGCGTCGTCACTGCCCACGACGAACTTCACGCGAGCCCCCTCGGTCGTTCAGCGTCCAAGCCACTTCGCGAGGAGCCCGCGCAACCCGGGGGCCTGGTTCTCCGGCGCTTGCCCCGTGATCTTCACGACGCCCACGGTCACGTTGTCGGGCGTGCCGCGCGCATTGGCGGCGTCGACGAGCGCCTTGCATACCTTCGCAGCGTCGTCGGCGATCGCCGCCTCGCGCACGTCGTCGTCTTCGAGCACGTTGTAGAGGCCGTCGCTGCACACGACGAGCGTGTCACCCCCGCCGACCGGAAACGAGATGCGATCGACGGCGGCGATGAGTTCCCTGCCGAGGCTTCGCGTCAGCACCGAACGGTCCGGGTGTGACTTGGCGCGCTCGGCGCTGATCAGGCCGATGCGCCGTCGGTCGCCCGCCACCGTATGGTCTTTCGTCTTCTGGACGATCGTACCGCCACGGATCAGATAGAGGCGGCTGTCGCCCACGTGCGCAGCGTGCACCATGCCTCCTTCGACCACGATGGCCGTGAGCGTCGTCGACATGCGGCGCAGCTCGGTCACGACGAGTGCGCGATCGTGGATCTCGATGTTCGCTTGCTGCGCGGCCCGGTAAAGCCGCCTCAGCGCGCCCCAAGCCGCAGGGCTGTCCTTGTACGCTCGCATCGTCACGTCGATCGCGGTGCGGCTGGCGATCTCTCCGCCCTCCTCGCCGCTCACCCCGTCGGCCACGGCGACGAGCACGTGCGTCGAGCTCTCGATGTACGTACCGCACGCGTCCTCGTTGTGGCCTCGCTCGGTGCCACAGTCGGAGAGCGTCGCGTGCTCGACGCCCCATCCCGAAACCTCCGAGGGCTCGTCTTCACCTTTGGCCGTCATCGTCACGGTCGCGACTATTCCACAATCGCAGCCAACGCGCAGCGCCGGAACGCATCCGGAAATGGACAGGAAACAAAGAACAAAAAAGTCGTGGGGCCTGTCGCGAAGTGAACGCGCAATTGTCCCGAAACATCGGCCTTGTACGGTCCCTTCACCAACCAGGGGACCTCACCATGTCTGACATCACAAAACCGGCGGAATCGGGACCGCCCGCGAGCCGAGGAACTCTCGGCTTAACGGGCCTTACTATGAACGCAATGGCGCTCATTGCGCCAGGAGCCTTCCTTTGGCTCACGTTCGAAGATCCAGGCGCTCTACGGCGCTCCCATGGCGGGCAGCGCCATGTGGTTCGGGATCGTGGCGGCGTTGCTTCTCTGTTTCGCAACCGCCATCAGCTACGCGGAGCTGTCGAAGCTGTATCCGGGCGCAGGCTCGTCCTACTTCTTCGCGGAGCAGGCCTTCCTGTCGAAGACGAAGGCCTACAAGTTCGCCCGGATGGCGAAGTTCATCACCGGCTGGGCCAGCCACCTCTACTACTGGGTCTACCCGGGCTGCATGGTCGGCGTGACCGCTCTCTTGAGCGGCTACCTGCTCAACCAGTTCTTCCCGGACACGTTCAGCGGCGGCTTCAACAGTCCGCTCTTCATGTACATCTTCTGCATCGTCTTCTCGCTGGGCGTCGCGTACATCGCCTTCCGCGGGGTCACGGGCTCGACCGGCGTCAGCGTGGCGATCAACGTCGATCCAGATCACCGCCCTGCTGGTCTTCTCGGTCATGGCGCTCGCGTACCGCGTGCAGCACCCGGACGGGTCGCGCGGGCTTCCAGCTCGTGAACGGAACGCCGATCGACTACGTCGTCGCGCAAGAGCCGGTCGTCGAGGACGGCAAGCCCAAGGTCGACGACTCGGGCCAACCCGTCATGCAGAACAAGATGGACGACAAGACCGGCGATCCGGTCCCCGAGATGAAGGACGGCCAGCCCGTTCCGTTCATTCTCAGCTACGGGGCGGACGACGCGGTCACGAAGGACCCCGTCGACGCGGACCACCCGAAGGACCTGACGCCGCACTTCCAGTTCCACCCGACCGCCGGGTCCGTCGTCGCGCCGCACGGGTTCTCGTACATGTTCATCCAGGCGTGCGTCGCGATCCTGATCCTCGTCGGGTTCGAGTCGGTCACGTCGATGGGTGAGGAGGCCAAGAACGCCAAGCGGGACATCCCGAAAGCCGTTCTGCTCTCGCTCGCGATCCAGGGCGCGTTCTGCTACCTGATCGAGTACTTCGCGGCGAACTACTTCCTGAACAAAGGATACACGCTGACCAACGCCGGAGCCTCGGGCGCGCCCCTCGGCGACATGATGGTCATCGTGGGCACGTGGCTCTTCGGTTCGTACAGCGCTGGGCGAGCGTTCATGCTCATCCAGGCCTTCACGGTGTTCCTCGCGCTCATCGGAACGACGCTGTCGTGCATCAACACCGGCGCTCGCGTGACCTACGCGATGGGCAAGGACGAAGAAGTCCCCGCCCACTTCGGGATGCTGCACGGCAAGAAGCAACACTCCGCACCGCGTCGATCTGGACGCTCGCCATCCTGTCGATCTTCATCGGCATGGCGACCGTCACGGTCTACCTCGGCGGCACGACGCCGGCCGCGCTCGATCCGAAGTACCACAACATCTGGTACAGCTTCGGCATCTTCAACCCGGACCTCATCGCGAAGCTGCCGAACACGCTGGTCATCGTCACGCTGATCAGCAACTTCGGAACGTTCCTCCTCTACATGATCACGTGCATCGTCGCGATCGTGGCGTTCCGTGAGCACCACAGCTTCCACGGCTTCAAGCACATGTTCGTGCCGGTGTTCGGGCTCTTCGCGAACCTCGCCTGCATGCTCTTCTACCTCATCGGACCCGTTCGCGGTCAGCGGGATGAGCGTCAAGGAGCCGTTCATCGCGCTGGGCATCTGCGCGATGTGGGGCATCTACGGCGGCGATCTACTTCTTGCGGTCGAGCAAGAAGTCCTCGAAGCCGGTCCTCTTGTCGGAGAAGCCGGTCGTCTCGTAGCGGGTCGCGGGTCCGTGCCCTCCTCCCGGGTCCCCGGGGGAGGGTCCCGTCCCGCTGACAGGCTCTGTTCCCTGGCAGTACCGATCGCGCGGGCCGCGCCCAAAGGGGGGGCGTGGCCCGCGTTTTCTTTTTCGAGCGCTCCGGACTCGAGGGGTGTTACATGGCCCGTGATCCGAGGCTGCCCCCAGAATGCACGAACTCGTCGCGGGCGACCGCGTAGACCAATACGAGCTCACCGAGCTTCTCGCCCGGAGCGGGATGGCGTCGATCTTCAAGGCGATCGACCGTTCCACGGGCAAAGCCGTCGCGCTGAAGGTCCCGCACCTTCAATACGAGGCCGACATTGCCTTCTATCAACGCTTCGAGCGCGAGGAGAAGATCGGTCAGAAACTCGACCATCCCAACATCGTCCGCGTGCTCTCGCCGGAGAAGAAGACGCGGATGTACCTGGTCATGGAGCTCGCGGAGGGCCAGTCGCTCCGCGCGGTCCAGGGTGACAAGCCCATGGAGGTCGGGCGCGCGCTCGACATCGCGACCCAGATCGCCAGCGCCCTCGTCTACCTCCATTCGCGCGGGATCGTTCACCGCGATCTCAAGCCGGACAACGTGATGCTCACGGCGGACGGGCAGATCAAGCTCCTCGATTTCGGCATCGCGATGGACGAGGCGGCGCGGCGGCTCACATGGTTCGGGCTGACGCCCCCGGTCGGGACCCCCGACTACATGGCCCCCGAGCAGGTGCGCGGCAAGCGCGGTGACGTGCGAACCGACGTTTATGCCCTCGGGACGATGCTCTACGAGATGATCACGGGCGAGCTGCCGTACCCGCACGGGAACGTGCACGTGACCATGCGTACGAAGCTCAATCAGGACCCGCGGCCTCCGAGCGAGGTGATGTCGAGCATCGATCCGAAGATCGAAGAGATCATCATGCACGCGATCCAGCGCTCGCCCCGGGAGCGTTACGGGACGGCCAAGGAGATGCTCACGGACCTCGAGAACCCGTCGCAGGTCGTCCTTCGCGATCGGTCCGCGCGACAGGGGGTCCCTCTCTTCGATCGACTCCACATCCCGCGCCGCATCTTGGCCCGCGCCGTTCTCGCGCTCGTGATCGGCACGCTGCTCATCCTGACCTTGGCCAGCGGCAAGTCGCGGCGCACCCACGCGGGACCCGTGCCGGCGATCCCCGGGGCCTCCAGCAGCGGCCGGTGAGCATGGTCGAACACTCGCTCAACCTCGCCTGGGTCCTGGTCTGCGCGTTCCTCGTGATGTTCATGCAGCTCGGGTTCGCGATGGTCGAGACGGGGTTTACCCGCTCGAAGAACGCCGTTCACACGATGGCGATGAACTTCGTCATCTACCCGATCGGGATCGTGGGGTTCTGGCTCGTCGGGTACGGCATCGCCATGGGCGGCGTCGAGGGGTGGCGGTCGCTCGGCCCGTCGGCGACCGACCACGTGGAGCTGGGCTTCCGTCTAGGGGGTCGCTTCTTCGGCCTGATGGGTGGCTCGAAGTTCGGGCTCATGAGCGTCGCGCACGACCCGGCGAACCTCGCAATGTTCCTCTTCTCGGCGGTCTTCATGGACACCGCGGCCACGATCCCGACCGGGGCGCTGGCCGAGCGCTGGCGGTTCGCGTCCTTCGTCGCGTACGGCCTGTTCATGTCGATGATCCTGTATCCGGTCTTCGCGAACTGGGTCTGGGGCGGCGGCTGGTTGAGCTCTCTCGGCGCGGACTTCGGCATGGGCCACGGCGTCGTCGACTTCGCCGGTTCGTCGGTCGTTCACATGACGGGGGGGGTGACCGCTCTCGCCGGCGTGCTGATCATCGGGCCGCGCATCGGGAAGTTTCGCAAAGACGGAACGATAAGCATGATCCAGGGGCACAACCTGCCCATGGCGGTCATGGGCACGCTGGTCCTCGGGTTCGGATGGTTCGGGTTCAACGCCGGTTCCACGCTCGCGGCGACCGAGCCGCGCATCGCCGAAATCGCCGCGAACACGACGATTGCCTCGGCCACCGGGGCACTCACGTCGCTCGGGTACGTCTGGCAGCGCCACCGCCGGCCGGACGTGGGCATGGCGTGCAACGGCTTTCTGGGGGGTCTGGTCTCGATCACCGCGGCGTGCGCGTTCGTCGCGCCGCCGGCGGCCGCCCTGATCGGCGTCGTGGCCGGGCTGATCGTCGCGCTCTCCGTCGGAGGTCTCGAGCGATGGCTACGGGTGGACGACCCCGTGGGCGCGATCTCCGTTCACGGCCTTTGCGGCGCGTGGGGCGCTCTCGCCGTCGGCCTCTTCGCGGACGGAAGCTTCGGCGAGGGCTGGAATGGGGTCACCGGGCCGGTTCGCGGATTGCTCTTCGGCGACGCCGGTCAGCTCGTGGCCCAGACCATCGGCGTCGTGACGAACGTAGCCTTCGTCTTCGGGACTGCCTATCTGCTTTTCGTCGTCCTCGATCGGCTCATCGGCAACCGCGTCGCCGCCGAGGTCGAGACGGCGGGGCTCGACGACCTCGAGATGGGGTCGGACGCCTATCCTCGAGATTAGGTCCCCGTCAGAACGCACGGGTCGCCGCCGCGCACTCCGTGTCCAACGTCGCCGCCGCGCACTCCGTGTCCAACGTGGACAGGCACGATCCCCGCACCTCCGGGCCGCGTGCTGGCTCGAGAGCTTCGCGCGGAGCTGGTCGGGAGGCTCGCCCGTAGCGGCGACTTACGGACGACGCGGGTGACGGAGGCCATGCTCGCCGTCCCTCGCCACTCCTTCGTAGAGGGCGACTCGCTGCGCGCTTCGTACGAAAACCGGCCGCTGCCAACCGGGTTCGGTCAAACGATCTCGCAGCCGACGGTCGTGGCGATCATGACGGAGGCGCTCGAGCTGACGGGACGCGAGCGCGTTCTCGAGATCGGAACGGGATCGGGCTACCAGACAGCGATTCTGTCGCTTCTGTCGTCGAGGGTCTTCTCGCTCGAAGCCATCGCCCCACTTGCTCAGTCAGCGCGCGATCGTCTCGCGGAGCTCGGCTATGCCAACGTCGAGGTGCGCGTGGGGGATGGCTTCGGGGGTTGGCCCCAGCAGGCTCCGTTCGATCGGGTCATCGTGACGGCCGCGCCCCCCGAGATCCCGGGCGAGCTGGTTGCGCAACTCGCCCAGGGCGGCATTCTCGTGTCGCCCGTCGGACCCTCGGACGGGCCGCAGGTGCTCGTCCGCGGCCGAAAAGCGGGGGCCGACCTTCGGGCCGAGTACCTCGGGTCCGTCCGGTTCGTCCCGATGGAGCGGTCGGCCGCCGTTGCCGCACCCGACCCCACGTCGCGATAGGCGCCCGTCTCCGGCAGATCCTCTCGCAGAGATCTCGTACGCCTCGGCCGGTCTCGGAGCTCAGTTCACTCTCGCGTGCGTCCAGGCGTGTCGGATCGCGCCCCTGTACTTGTCCCAGGTCCCCGGGTTGTCGGACTCCCAGCGATCGCGGGCGTAGGCCTCGATATCTTCCCACCGTTCCGCGGCTCTATGACGGTGGAGCTCGTGGCCGAACTGGTACGCGGGCAGGTACGGCTCGAACGAGCCGCCGCTCTTCAGGCTCTCGAAATGGCCGCGATACTCGTCCGCTTCGAAGACCCGCAGCTTGCCGAATTCGATCTCGGTGGATCGGACCTGATCCGAGATCGTCGCGGTCCGGTCCTCGACGTGCTTGCGCACCACGACCTCTTCGATGACCCGTGCCTGCTTGGAGACCACGGGCTCGTCGGCCATCTCGACCATCTCGATCGTGTCGTCGACGAAGGCCTTTTCGTCGCCGCGGAGGGGGCGGTCGACCGCGCGCCGCTCGATGTCGACGTGCGTCTCGCGCAAGCGCACCTGTTCGGAGACCGGCCTCTCTACGACATGCGAGCTGACTCGTACGCCGCCGCGCTCGACCGTGCGGCGTCCCACACGCATCTCTTCGCGGACGATCGGGATGACCCGCTCCTCCTCGCGATCGTCGAGCTCGACGTGACCGTTCGCCTTCTTCTTCACGCCTGCCTCTGCGCTCAAACCGGCGCTCGCGCCCGCGGCTGCGGCGCCGATCTTGGCGGTCGCGCCGGCCCCCGCGAGCGGTGCGGCTTGCTCCTCCGCGGGCGCCGGGTTCGCAGAGCGCCTCCGCATCACCGCGAGGACGCGGTCCGAGTCCTTGTCGTCGACCGTGAGCGACTCCAGCGTTTCGCCGTGTTTGACGCCGCTCACGTAGTGTTCGGCGAGCTCCGGCGTCAGGCCGAAGAGCTGCAGAGCGGATCCCAGAAACCCCGTGGCTTCCGGCTGCTTGCCCAGCACCTCTCGCAGAGGTCCGCCGGTGGCCACCTTGCCGACGTCGGCCAGGTTGAGGCTCTGGAGCGCCATCGCCTTCCGTGCCTGGAGCGCGTCCTGGCTCGCGACGTTCGTCACGACACTTATCTTTTCGGGCGCGTACCCGAGGCCTTGCAATTCGTCGATTGCGCGCCCTGCCTCGCCCGCGTTGCCGAACAGTCCAATGACGGTTCTCATGGTGGTGCTCCTTTGCTGCTGCCGCGCGTGCGACCCCGGCGCCCGCCGGCGGGAGGCCGGGGGGAGAGTGATGCGCGCAGAATGTTGTGTGGCGGCCCCGTGCACGGCGCGCGCCGCCCACTCGCGCACGCCGCCGAAGGCCGAGCTCACGACCCGCGGCAGACGCCGGTAGCGGGCTCGCGAGTGGCTGCCTCGCGAAGGCGAGAACGTCGCGCGACCCCGACCGGCGGGGACGCAGTGCCGCCACGGCGTGCGCGCACGGGACATGGCCGAGCCGTAGCCAAACGAGCACGAACCACCACTTCTTCCACTTCTCTTCTCTTCTCTTCCACTTCTCTTCTCCACTTCCACTTCCACTTCCACTTCCGTCGATGGCGCTTCCGTCGATTCCGTCGATGGAGCTGTGGCGAAGCTCTGGCGGTGAAACGGATCGGCCGGGTGGGCATGTTGCTCGCACCGCTTGCCCTGCCCGGGCCGTACGCGCTCGCCGTCCGAAAACTCGAAACCCCAACGCGAGGTCTCGACCATGGCCGCCAATCTCATGGACGCCGTTTCTGGTCTCATCAGCCCCGATCTCGTCCAGAAGGCGGCTGGGGCCTCCGGCGAATCCCCGGAAGGAACTCGCGCCGCGCTACTGGGCGCGGTGCCCACTCTGTTTGCAGGACTCGCCCAAGGTGCGTCGACCCCCTCGGGCGCCACGGGTGTCCTTGCCCTGGTCTCCCGAGCCGCCGCGAAACCCAAGGAGGCCGGAGGTCCGGGGCTGCTCTCGAGCGTGTTCGGGGCTCGCGCCGAGGGCGTCACCGATGCGCTCGCGAGCCACGCTGGGGTCAAGCCCGCGTCCGCGGCCGGGATCCTCGCCTTGCTCGGGCCGCTTGCGCTCGGCGCCACCGGAAAGGAAGTCGCCTCGCGTGGCCTGGGCGGGGGCGGTCTCGCCGACCTGCTTTTCAGTCACAAGAAGGCCATCCTCGACAATCCGAACGTGCCGAAGGGCCTTGCGGGGGCGCTCGGGTTGGGGAGCCTCGCGGAACTGGGCGGGCCTGCCGCGGTCGTGACCGGCCCAGCCGTGAGCACGGTCGAGACGGCGCGTCCCAGCGTCGAGAAGACGAGGGAGCGCGTCCGGGAGGATATCCCCAACCCGAAACGGCCGTCGAAGTGGCCGATCATGCTCTTGCCGGCGCTGCTCCTCGGCGTCCTCGCGCTCTGGGGTCTATCGAACATGTTCAAGGGTCGCCCGCAGGTCCCGGACGTCCACGTCGACAACCCCACGATGCGGCAAGCTCCGGGCGTGCAGGAAAGGCAGGGCCCGCCGGCCGAGCCTGGGGGTGCCCCGACGACGACCGCTCCGCAGATGGCCGCGCCCGAGGTAGCTCATCCCGAGGCGACGCTGCCCGACGTGAAGTTCAACTTCGAGCCCGCGTCGACCAAGCTGACATCGGGCTCCGAGGCGAGCGTGGACGAGCTGGCGCACTTTCTGAAGGGCAGCCCCGACTCGGTCATCCACATCGAAGGGTTCGCCGACAGCACGGGCAACGCCGCTGCGAACGAGAACCTCTCTGCGAACCGTGCCGGGTCGATCAAGGACGCGCTGGTCGCCAAGGGAATCGACGCCAACCGCATCGAGACCTCTGGCATGGGCGAGAGCAACCCGGTCGCCCCCAACGACAACGGTCAAGATCGCGCCCAGAATCGCCGCGCCGAGGTGACGCTGGTGCACTGAAGGAGCCGATCTCCCGACCCCGGCCCCTCCTCGCAGGAAACCCCCGAGAAACGTCGAACATGATAGCCCGTGAGTCGAGGAGCTCATGGACGTCACGAGCTACGAGCCCGGTGGTTTCTTCGACGAGATGTTCGACGTCGAGCGCCGTCCCCGTGCTGGCTGTGGGCTGCTCGTGCGCACCCTGGCGGGGCTGCCCGACGCGGATCTCGCGCGTCGGCAGCGCTCCGCCGAGCGAGCGATGCTGCACATGGGCATCACGTTCAGCGTGTATGGCCACGACGCAGGGACCGAGAAGATCCTCCCGTTCGACCTCGTGCCGCGCGTGGTGCCCGCGTCCGAGTGGACGACGATCGGACGGGGCCTGGCCCAGCGCGCGCGCGCGCTGAACCTCTTCATCGACGACGTCTATCATGCGAGGCGTGTCGTGTCGGACGGCGTGGTCCCGCGCGAGATCATCGAAAGCGCGTCGTCGTACCTGCCGGGGTGCAGAGGGCTGGATCCGCCGCAGGGCGTGTGGGCGCACATCACCGGCACCGACCTCGTTCGCCACTCGGACGGGCGGTACTACGTCCTCGAGGACAACCTACGATGTCCGTCGGGCGTCTCGTACGTGCTGCACAACCGTCAGGTCATGAAGCGCACGTTTCCGAACGTCTTCGAGGCCTCCCGTGTCCGCCCGGTCGACGGGTACCCGAGCGAACTTCTCCGGATGTTGCAGCATGTCCGGCCGCGCGGCGTCGCGTCGCCGACCGTGGTGGTTCTCACCCCTGGGCCGTACAATTCGGCCTATTCGGAGCACTCGTTTCTCGCCCAGCAAATGGGCGTCGAGCTCGTCGAGCCGCGCGATCTCGCGGTGCGTGACGGGTTCGTCTGGATGCGGACCACTCGCGGAATGGCGCGCGTCGACGTCATTTACCGCCGCATCGACGACGCCTTCATCGATCCAACGGTCTTTCGGCCCGACTCGATGCTGGGCGTTCCGGGGATCATGAACGTCGTCCGCGCCGGCCGCGTCACGCTCGCCAACGCCCCCGGCACGGGCGTCGCCGACGACAAGGTCATCTACGCGTACGTGCCGGAGATCATCAAGTACTACCTCGGCGAGGAGGCGATCCTGCCGAACGTGCCGACGTTCGTCTGCTTCGACGACAAGCAGCGGGCCCACGTGCTCGCGAACCTCGACAAGCTCGTCGTCAAGGCGGCCAACGAGTCCGGCGGCTACGGGATGCTCATGGGTCCGCAGGCGTCGGTCGCCGAGCGCGCCGCCTTCGCCGATCACATTCGCAAGAACCCTCGCAACTACATCGCGCAGCCCCTGCTCGGTCTGTCGCGGGTGCCGACGCTCGTCGGGGATTCTCTCGAGGGCCGGCATGTCGACTTGCGCCCCTACATCCTTCACGGCGAAGATATTTTCGTGCTGCCGGGCGGTCTCACCCGCGTAGCGCTCAAGAAGGGCTCGTACGTCGTGAACTCGTCGCAAGGGGGAGGGAGCAAGGACACGTGGGTGCTGGCCGACGCTACGGCCGAGGCTCCCGCCACCGTGTGGACGAAGCCGGCCGACGCGCCGGAGGTCGCGAGCCAGAGCCAGACCCAGAGCCAGACCCAGAGCCAGGGAGAGACGTCGTGCTGAGCCGCGCCGCCGATGCCCTCTACTGGATGTGCCGGTACGCGGAGCGCGCGGAGAACGTCGCGCGCTTCCTCGACGTCAGCCTGCAGGTCGCTCTCGACTTGCCCGACCCCGATGGCGACCCGTGGGCCGCGGTCGTCGCGGCCAGCGGGGATCACAAGGGCTTCGCGGCTCGCTACGAGGCGCCGACGCGCGATTCCGTCGTCCGTTTCTTGACGGTCGACCCCGACTCGCCCAATTCGATCGTGTCGTGTCTGCGCTACGCGCGCGACAACGCGCGATCGATTCGCGACTCGATCTCGTCGGAGACCTGGGAACAGATCAACAAGTGGTACCTGGCGGTACGCGAAGCGGCCGCGAGCGGGTCGGTCGTCGAGGACCCGTACGACTTTCTCGCGGCCGTGAAGGAGGCCTCGCACCTCTTCGTCGGCGTCACGTACCTGACGATGACGCACGGCGAGGGGTGGCACTTCGGTCGCCTCGGGCGCTTGCTCGAGCGCGCCGACCAGACCAGCCGTATCGTCGACGCGAAGCAGTCGCTCATCCTGGTGAAGCCGCCCGAGGTCGGGGCGAGCCTCGACGAGATTCATCTCTCCGCGCTGCTTCGATCCGTCAGCGCGCTCGAGATGTACCGCAAGAAGCACGGGCGCCTCGAGCATTCGTCGGTCATCAGCTTTCTCGTGCTCGACAGGCTGTTCCCCCGCTCGATCCGGCATTGCCTCGAGAAGGCGCAGCGGTCGCTCTACGCCATCACGGAGACGCGGTCGGACATGGCGGCCACGAAGCCCGAGCGACTCTTGGGGCGGCTCGCCGCCGAGTACGCCTACGCCACGGTGGAGGAGATCCTCGGCCAGGGCCTCCACGACCACCTCGACGGCCTCCAGCTGAAGCTCAACCACACCGGCGCCGCGATCCACGAGACGTTCTTCGCGACGCGGCCCGATCCGGTCGCCGAGCCTCTCGTGGAAGCGGCGCAGTAAGGGCGCGTATCGCCCTCTGCGGGGTCGTGTGGGCGATGGATGCGTCGCTTGAGCCACGCGACCCAGCTACACTGGCATAGGGATGAAGAAGGCCGGCCACGACCTCCTTGTCGGGCGAACGATTGCCGGCAAATACGTGGTCGAGAACCTCATCGGCAGCGGTGCGATGGGTGCCGTCTTCCGGGCTCGGCAGGTCGCCCTCGAGAAGACCGTCGCGATCAAGGTGATGCATGGCGAGCACGCGGACGACCCCGCTTTCGCCGGGCGTTTTCATCGCGAGGCGAAGGCGGCGTCGCGCCTGAACCACCCGAATTCGATCCAGGTCCTCGACTTCGGCGCCGAGCCCGACGGGCTGCTCTACATCGCGATGGAGTACCTCGACGGGCGGAGCCTGCATCATGTCTTGCGCGACGAGTGGCCGCTCGCGCCGGGGCGCGTCGCAGACCTCTTGATGCAGACCCTCGCGGCGCTGGCCGTCGCCCACGACATGGGCATCGTTCACCGGGACCTCAAGCCCGAGAACGTCATGGTGCTGAGCGGCACCGACGACGACGGGCGGCCGAAGGACATCGTCAAGGTCTGCGACTTCGGCATCGCGAAGATCACGGATCCTCGGGCCTATCGAGGAAGCGGAGAGCGCGACTCGGAGGGGCCGGTGACGACGGCGGGGTTCCTCGTGGGTACGCCCGAGTACATGTCGCCCGAGCAGGGACGCGGCGAGAGGCTCGATCCTCGCAGCGATCTCTACTCCGTTGGCGTCATCCTGTTCGAGATGCTGACCAAGCGCGTCCCCTTCGAAGCGGAAAACGCCATCGGGGTCGTTCTCAAGCACATCACGGAGGAGCCGCCGGTCCCGTCGCGGCTCGTGCCGGGCGTGGACCCTCGGCTCGATGCGATCGCGCTGCGTGCGCTGCGGAAGTTTCGCGAGGAGCGGTATCCGAGCGCCCGCGAGATGCGGGCCGAGCTGCGCGTCGTCGCCGAGAGCTCCGATGCGCCCCCGGTCGCGCCGGCGGGTGCGACGCCCCCCGCCTCGGCGGTCCGCCCGGCGTCCTTCGTCACCGCGGCAACCGTAGCGATGCCGGTGCCCCCCGCAGTCACTGCGCTTCCCGCCGCCGGCCCCAAGCCGACGTTGCAGGGAACGACCGCTTCGGTCGCGGGCCCGCCGAACCGCCGCCGCGGGCTGGTCATGGTCGGCGTGGTCGTCGCCGCGTTGGCGGCCGGTGCGACCGGGACGGCGCTCATGCTGCGGCGCCCTCCTCGCGCGGCCCACGCGTACGTCGCGCCGCTCGTGGCGCCCGCCGCCGCGACCCTCGTGCCTCTCTCCGCCGGCGGATCGATTCCCCCGCTCGCCGAGACCCGGGTGGCCGACGAGCCGACCTCGCGTCCGCTGGCAGGGCCTCACCCGACGGGTCCGGCGAGTGCATCGCTTCATGCGAAGAACGCCGCGGCCCCGGCGGCCAGCGCGAAGGCCCTTGCCGCGAGCGCGAGCGAAACGCCCCCATCCCCGAGCGCGAGTGCCGCCCTCGCGCCGAACCCCACGTCCGCGCCCTCGTTTGCGGCCGCCGTCGCCTCCGCGCCGGAGGTCACGCCGGCGCCCGCGTCAACGCCCGCCTCGACGGCCGAAGGAGGACCCGCGGCGGCGGACCCTGATTTCGACCCCGACAGGGCCTACGTCGAGGTGGGGATGATCAACGCGGAGGGTGTGAAGGAGCGCGCGGTCCGCGGCGCACTGCACGGTCTCGGCCTGTCGCGTTGCTACAAGTCCGCCCTTCACGCCCGGGGCGCGCGATCGACAGGGATCGCCACGCTCAACTTGTCGTTCGACGACAGCGGCCTTGCGCGTTCGGCGATCCTCACGGGGGCGGACTTCTTGCCGGGCCTTGCGCGCTGCGTGCAGGAGATGGCGTCGGGCCTGCGGATCGGCAAGGCCCAGGTCGATGGTTCCGGAGGCGTCGCCGAGGTCACGCTGGGCTTCCGCGAGCCGTAAGCCGCTTCACGCCGCCGGGAGGTCCTCGCGCTCGACCCGAACCTCGACCTCCAGCGTCTCGCCGCCGCCGCCTACGTAGATCGTCCCCGACGTGGGCGTCGCGTCCCGATAGCCGCAGCCGACCGCGAGCCGAACGTGCTCGGTGCTCGTCACGACGCCGTTGGTCGGATCGAGGCCGCGCCAGCCGACCTCGGGCAGGTAGACCTGCACCCAGGCGTGCGACGCCTCGGCCTGTCGTTTGTTCGCGTGCTTCGGCCCCGTGAAGAGATAGCCGCACACGTAGCGGGCCGGGACCCCCATGAGCCGCGCCAGGCAAATGAACAGGTTGGTGAAATCCTGACAGACGCCCCGCCGCTTCGAATACGTGTCGAACGCGGTGGTCGCCAGCGTCGTCGATCCCTGGACGTACGTGTATTCGCGATGAATGGCGTCGTTGAGATCGAGCAACGTGTCGAGCACATCGCCGTCGTTGCGGGTGACGAACCGCATCGCATAGTCGACGAGCTCCGCGAGCTCGCTCTCGGCCAGTTCGGGGGCGTGCAGGTACGGTTGCAGCATCGTCTTCTGCCAGGGCATCCAGACGAGCGGGATCACGCTTCGCACGTGGCGCGCGTCGAACCCCAGCGGATCCTCGTCGAGCGCCTCGACGCGCGATCGCGCCGTGATCGTGAGCTCCCGGTACGGCGTCTCGAGGATGACGCGACGCGAGCGGTTGCCGAAGGCATCGTCGAAGTCGTGGGCGCGTCCGGCGACCGAGACGGTCACCTCCGAATGGAGCAGCGTCTGCAGCCGGTCGTGTGCGGGGAAGAGTCGAAGCAGGTGCGTGCTCCGCTCGACGGCGTTGAGGTACCGATACGACGTGCGGTGAACGATCGAGATGCGGGCCGGTGGCTTTCGCGCCGCCTGGCGGCGCTCGGCGCGGGTTGGGGGCAGGGCGGCCTTCCGGGGCAGCCCTGCGTGCCCGTTCTCGTCGGGTAAGGCCCCCCCCACCGTCGCGCCCTGCCGAAGCACGACGAGCTCCCCCGGCGCGAGACAGCGCCACGACAGCTCGGCTGCGGGGCCCTCTCCCGCGAGGGGCGCCGAACTCACGACGATCCCCTTGCGGGGCTTGCTGCCGCGGCGCGTGAGGTCGATGCGAACGTCGTCGTCGCCGAACGAGAGACCCGCATACGGGGGGAGCAGCGCCGCGACGTGCAGCCCGGGAGTGGAGCGATCCCCGTAGGCGAGCAGGCTGCTGCCGTCGCACAAGACGAGGTCGAGCGTCCCTCGTGTGTTGAGCTCGAGGAGCCATTCGTGCAGCGCCCGCGGATCGGCCTCGCCGATCGATCGCCAACCTCGAGCCGCGATGCGTCCCAAGAGCACGCAGAAGATACGCTCGGTGTCGGTGGCGCCGATCGGCTCGAACCGCCGCTCGGAGTCCTCGTCGAGCCGGGACACGAGGCTGCCCGCGTGCCCGATCATCCACTCGCGACCGCCCCATCCCCGGACGAACGGCTGCGTGTTCGCGTCGGTGTTCGAGCCCCACGTTGCGGTTCGCACGTGAAGCACGAAGAGAGACGATTCGAGGTGCTCCCACGCCTTGACCAGCTCGCCGCGGATGCTTCCTCGCGAGGGCGCCGGCTCCTTGAGGACGGAGGCCGAGGGTTCGCCGGCGGGGTAGTAGCCGAGACCCCAGCCATCGGGCAGCGACTGTCCGTCGTCGGTCAGGCAACGCATGTCGAAGGACGGCGCCAGTTCGCCCTCGAAGCACATCGCGAGAAGGTTGGGCATCCCGCCGCAGGCTGGACGGAGGCTCAGCTCTCGTCAATCAGAGACATGTCTTCCGGCGGCCGCGAGGTGTCGCATTTCGCCACAGCATCGGGGCATGTCGCGACCTGCCCAGGGAAAGGGCGGCTCGACGCAGAGCTCGCATGGGCTCTCGGCGCTCGACCGGGAACATCGAACGCTCCACGCGCGAGATCGGGCCTCGCGCACCGCGCGCACGGCCGTTGCACACGGCCGAGCCACGGGCCCGAGCCCGAGCGCTGGGTGAAACCTTGCAAGACCTCGATCCCACCCTCATGCCAACCTTAAGCACCGACCCTTTCGAGCTCGTGGGGAGCACGATCGCGGGCAAGTACGACGTCGAGCAGGTCGTCGCACAGACCGCGCTGTCCGTGGTCTATCGAGCCACACACCGCGTCTGGCAACGGAGCGTCGCGATCAAAGCGTTCACCGCGCCGTCGCTCTCCGACGACGCCCGGCAGCAGCTTCTAGCGAGCTTCGTGGAGGAGGGACGCCTGCTGATGGACCTGTCGGAGCGCTGCGCTTCGATCTGCCAGGCTCGCGACGTCTCTTCGCTGACCACTTCGCGCGGCGACTGGGTCCCGTACACCGTGCTCGAGTGGCTCGACGGCGAGAGCCTCGAGGAGCTGCTGCGTCGCGAGCGCGCCGAGGGCCGCCCGCCTCGAACGCTCTCGGCCGCGCTCGAGCTCTTGAACCCCATCGCGGAGGCGCTCGCCGTCGCACACGAGCGAGGGGTCGTTCATCGGGACGTCAAGCCGGGCAACATCTTCGTTCTCGGGGCCGTCCAGGGAGAAGCCCCTCGCGCGAAGCTCCTCGACTTCGGGGTCGCCAAGATGATGCGCGGCGCTGCGGCGCCCGCCGGTCCGACTGCGACGCAGTCGTTCACGCCGAGTTACGGGGCGCCGGAGCAGTTCTCGGCGGCGTATGGGACCACGGGCCCATGGACAGACGTCTATGCCCTCGGGCTCATCGTCGTCGAGCTCCTCGCAGGCCGGGAGGCGCTCCAGGGCGACGCGGTCGGCACCCTCGCGGCGCAGTCGTGCGACCCGGAGGTCCGGCCCACGGCCAGAAGGTTGGGCGCCGTCGTGACCGACGACCTCGAGCATGCGCTCGAGCGAGCGCTGGCTGTTCGCCTCGAGGATCGCTTTGCGAACGCGAGCCAGCTCTGGAGCGCGCTCCGCGGCGCGCTCGCCGCGGAGCCCCTCGAGCTCGAGATCGACGTCGCGTGGGAGCCTCCCGAGACGAGCCCGGATGTTGCTCTCGGCGGCGCCGACGCGCCGCAGGGCGTCGAGGCTCCGCCGAGTGCTCCGCTCAGCTGCACCTTTCCGATCGCACTCAGCCGGCGTCGAGCCGGCGCCGCCACACCCCAACCAACGGAGGACGCAACATGAACTGGGACCGCATTCAAGGTGAATGGAAGCAGCTCTCGTCGCAGGTGAGGTCGAAGTGGGCCAAGCTGACCGACGAGGACATGAAGATCGTCAGCGCGAAGAAGGACGCCCTCGTCGGCAAGGTCCAGGAGCGCTACGGCATCTTGCGCGACGAGGCCGAGAAGCAGGTCGACGAGTGGATCTCGAAGCTCCCGCCGCGCCACGGCGGCAGCGACACCCACCAAGACCCCCCCAAGCACTGAGCGCAGCCCCCGTGCTTGGCCATCCGGCTGCGTCCGTGGTACGAAACTAGCGCGCGGAGGCTGCCAGATGGTCGAGCACGACATGGACCGTGAGCGCGAAGTGCACGCCCGGATCGACCGCGATGCTTCAGCATCGACGCGACGGTCCTTTCTCCGTGGGGCAGCGGCCGCTGCCGCCGGGGCGGCGTTCGTCCGGTCGGGCGCCGCCTTCGCGAGCGCGGCGCCGAACCTCGCGGCGCAGCCGCCCGCGGGGTTCGTCCCGCTTTCGGCACCCGGTCGAGTCGTTCGGGTCAAGAAGGCGGGCTGTCTCGAGGCGAACAAGATCTTCCCCAAGCCGGACGACGCGAAGGAGATGCTCCGCCGCGCCCTCGAAGAGCTGACGGGGAAGGCCGATCTCGCGGAGGCCGCCAAGCTCTTCGTCCACCCGGACGACAAGGTGTGCGTGAAGGTCAACGGGATCGCCCTGCAGAACATGGCGACGAACAAGGAGCTCGTGCTCCCGCTGCTCGACGCGATGATCGCGTCCGGGGTGCCCGCGAAGAACATCACGGTGCTCGAGCAGTATCCGGGCTTCATGCAGGGTACGCGGATCACGGCCCGCAGCGTTCCCGATGGGGTCAGCGTCGTCTGGCATTCGAACAAAGACGCCACGATGGACTGGCGCGACATCCCGGGGACGCAGCGTCACACGAAGTTCGTCCGCGCGCTGACCGAGTCGACGGCGCTCATCAATTTCGCGCTGATCAAGGATCACTCGATCTGTGGATACACCGGGTCGCTCAAGAACATGACGCATGGCTGCAGCGTCAACCCGCAGGACTTCCACGATCACCACGCCAGCCCGCAGATCGCGATCCTCTCCGCGCAGGACGTCCTGCGCTCGCGCCTTCGGCTCTGCGTCTTCGACGGGTTCAAGCTGATGGCGCACGGCGGGCCGCTGTACAAGCACCCGGAGTATGTGATCCCCCACGAGTCGGTGTATGTATCCACGGACCCCGTGGCCATGGACACGGTCGGCTGGGACCAGGTCGAAAAGGCGCGTGCCGGGTTCCACCTGAAATCGCTGACCGACGAGGGCAGGGCCCCCTTGTACATCCAGGCCGCGGCCGATCTCGGGGTCGGGATCGGGGATCTGAACAAGATCGTCCTTCGGGACATCACGATCTGAGAGCCCGTATGTCGGGGCCTCCGCCCGGAGCTCCAAGGGCGTTTCGGCGCGGGTTGGCCCCGTCAAGGGCGTCTACCCAGGGCCGGATCGCAACACGTTTCCTTTGGAGTCGGGCTCTGCTGTAAAATCGAAACTCCCGTGGTCCCCGACGATTCCGAGCGAACCCGCGTTACACGCATCACCGAGCTCGCGGCGGGTCCCGACGCGGGCCGGCCCGGCGATGCGTGCATCGTGGTCATCTACGGCACGGAGCTCGGACGGCGAGTGCAGCTCGGAACCGCGCCCTTCGAGATCGGGCGCTCTTCGAGCAACGATCTCTTCATCGACCAGGAAAGCATTAGCCGCCATCACGCGCGCATCTCCTTCGACGGCACGTCGTACTGGGCCACGGATCTGGGCTCGACCAACGGGACGTACGTGAACGACGAGCTGGTTCGCGAGCAGCGGCTGCGCGACGGCGATCAGGTCCGCATCGGCCGATCGATCCTCAAGTTTATGACCGGCGAGAACGTCGAGGTCCATTACCACGAGGAGATCTACCGCCTGATGACGGTGGACGGCCTCACGCAGATCTTCAACCGCCGCTACTTCAACGAGGCCCTGGAGCGCGAGGTCAACCGGTCGAAGCGCTACTCGCGCGTCCTATCGCTTATCGCCTTCGATCTCGATCACTTCAAGACGATCAACGACACCTACGGCCACCTCGTGGGAGACAGCGTGCTTCGCCTCATCGCATCTGCGGTGAAGCCACGACTCAGGCGCGAAGACATCTTCGCCCGGACCGGGGGGGAAGAGTTTGCCGTGCTCCTGCCCGAGATCGGGATGGAGGGGGCTCTCGTGACCGCCGAGAAGGTTCGCAGCATCGCGCAGAGCACGACGCTCAAGCACGAGCTCGAGCAGATCCGCATCACCGTGAGCCTCGGCGTCGCCACGCTCCTCGAAGACGCCACGCCCGAGGACCTGTACAAGCGCGCCGACGAGCGCCTCTACGAGGCGAAGCAGTCTGGCCGCAACCGCATTTCCTCCTAGTCTTGGTCTTGGGGTAGGTGGGCTCCGGGTCGCTCCCGGGTCGCAGGAGCTCCCCGGTCGCCGTTGGGCCACGACCGTTGGGGTCGTGGTCGTGGACGAAGACGCGCGAGACGCGGCGGACGTTCGGAATGCGCGCGCTCCACGGTCGGTATTGGACGTCCGTATCCGTTGGGGGACCTCGCGTCCCCTCGATAGAGGCGCGTCCCCTCGAGGGAGGCGTGTCTCCTTTCGGGATGGGCAAGCCCACGAGGCTCATTCGGCCACCCCTCCGCTGGATGCACGACCGCGTCCGCTGGATGCGCGACCGCGTCCGCTGGATGCGCGAGCCCATCCACGAGAGCGACGCGCCTCTCGCCGAGAGGGACGCACGCATCGCGCTCGTTCGCGTCTCCCTCCGTTGGGGAGGCTCGCGTCCCCTCGAGGGAGGCGTGTCTCCCTTCGGGATGGGCAAGCCCATGAGGCTCATTCGGCCACCCATCCGCTGGATACGCGACCCCGTCCGATAGACGCGCGACCGCGTCCGCTGGATGCGCGACCGCGTCCGCTGGATGCGCGAGCCCATCCACGAGAGCGACGCGCCTCTCGCCGAGAGGGACGCACGCATCGCGCTCGTTCGCGTCTCCCTCCGTCGGGGAGGCTCGCCTCCCCTCGAGGGAGGCGTGTCTCCCTTCGGGATGGGCAAGCCCATGAGGCTCATTCGGTCCCCCATCCGTCGGATACGTGGCCGCATCCACGGGAGGCGCGACCCTATGCACGAGAAGGATACGCCTTTGCGCGAGAGGGGCGCTGGCATCCCGTCGATCCGCGTCGCCATGCGTTGGGGCGGCTCGCGTCTCCTCGCGGGATGCGCGTCCCTCATCGACGGTTGGCCCTGAATGAGCGCCGGTGGCGCTAGGGGCAGGTCGCGGGGGCTCCGGCGCCTTGGGTGATCCAGAGGCTCAGGCGCTCCATGTCGTCGAGCATTAGCGGCGGGAACGCCGGCGGGTAGGGCATCTCGCGCCCGAGGATGTAGTTCGATAGGCTCGCGCGCTCGGCGTCCGAAATGCCTTGCCACGGGATGGAATGAGCGCCGCTGACGCTCACTTGCGGGACCTTCGCCGGGGTCGCGGGTGCCGCGTCTTCGTCGGCGTCAGGACTGGCGTCCGCGGCTCCGGCGTCCGCCGCCGGGGTCGCGCTTGCGTCTGGGGTGCCGGCGTCGGCGGTGGCGTCCTGGCCGCTGGCGTCCGTCGTTGCGTCCGGTGCGCCGGCCTCTTGTTGCCCGCCGGCGTCTTCGGCTCCCACTCCGGCATCCTGGGCTACGGGCTCCGGGGAGGGCACGGCGAGCAGCACTTTGTACATCGTCCAGCTGTTTCCCGGGTTGCCGGTCGCGTCGATGATCGGCATGTCTTCGGCGAAAAGAAGGCTGGGCGGGCTGGTCATCGACTGCGGTCCCGTGTTCGACCCCTGCGCGACGCGGCCCACCGCCGTGGCGGATATGCCGCTGGGGGGATCGAGGACAAGCCCCGCGGCCGAAGTCGTGGCAGGGCCTTCATGGCACTGCGAGAGCGCACAACTAGCCGAGGTGATCGGATAGATGTCACGGCAGAAGTCGATGCTGACCGTGCTCGGGGGCGTGGGCGTCGCGTCCGTGACCGAGAATGCGATCACCCGGGGGGAAGGCGGCTCCAGCGTCGCCCCGTCGATGGCGCGAAGCCCGTTCACGTCGGCGGCATTTTGCGGGGCCAGGATGACGACGTCGTAGCTCTGCCCCGAGACGAGCGCCTGGGTGGGGTCCGTCAGGGGCGTGATCGTGACGATCCGCGCGACCGGGTCGTAGGCGATGGTCGGCGTGTAGCCCTTCGTGTTCCCCGCGTTCTCGAGAACGAAGGTCTGTCGGCTGATGCTGGCCGGCAAGAGGAGCCGGTCGAACCCGAGCTCGATGCGCCCGTTGGCCGGCAACGTCAGATTCTGTCCGACGTTGGCGCTTACGAGATGGATCGGCGGCCGCGGAACCCCCACCGTGCCGGGCGGTTCGTCGCGCTGGGTCCCCTGGTCGCAGCCGCAGACCACGAAAGCGGCGCAGATCAGCGCGATCGCCGCGATCAGCTCTCCGAGTAGAGGGCCAGCTGCTCGCGAACCACCTCTTCGTTGACTCCCGATCGCAAGTGATCTTTCAGGCAGTCGGCCAGCGTCAGCAGGAGCTCGTCGACCCCCTTGTCCTCGATGAGTTTCTGGAGAAGTTGCCGGGCCTCGCGACTGTCGTCGGTGCGCAGGAATTGACGGACGGTGTCGAGGGAGATCTCGCCCTGGAAATCCAGGTACATGTTCTCCAAGAGGTAGCGCACCAGCTCTTTCACCGTCGTCCTCCTTCACACCAAGCTTGCCAGCACTGCAAGGGATGGACACATATCCCCCGCAGCACGAAGGTTGCAAGGCCGTTTCGCGGCGACGCGGGCAGTTTGGCACCTCGACCTTTCGCACCTTTCGCCTAGGTTTCGGGCCATGCCGAGCATATTCGCTTGCGCTCGGGCCGGGCGCAGCGACGGTCTGTCCCGTTTGCTCCGTCTGCCGCAATGGCCGCGTTTGCCGCTTCACTTGCATTGGGCGAGCACTCGGTCGGTCGGCTCGTGACAGACTAGGCACGGCCGCGGGTTTCTGCGGAACTGGGTCGCGCAGCCGCTGAGGAAGCCGGTCTGGTGCGGGTTGAACCCGCCGCCCACGCCGAGCGCTCCGTGGCACACGACGCAGTCGCGTTCGGTGTGGCAGCTCACGCATTGGTTCAGGTTGCGCTCGGCTTCGAACGAATGGTGTCCGGGCTTGCGCGGCGGATCGCTCCAGATGGACTTCGGCGGATGGAAGCGGGAGTTGTCCTTCGCGTTGGTCGGGCTCGACTCGCCGACGCCGACGCGCAGGTGGCAATCGAGGCAGAAGCTCTGGTCGCGGTGGCAGCTCTCGCACTGCTGCGTGCCCATTCGCGCCTCGATGGCGTGCATGTTCAGATAGTCGCTGGGGTGAATCGTCCGCGGGCGGACGCGGCCATCGTGGCAGTCGGTGCAGAAGTCTTCCTTGTGGCAGTTCGCGCAGAACTGCGAGTCGTCGGCGGCCACCCACTTGTGGCGTTCGATGAAGTCGGGCGTGTGCTCCGAGTTGTGGAGCCACTGCGGCGGCGTCAACGTGCCGCTCGCGAACATCGTCTTGATCAGCGTGCCACGATCTCCGCGGAAGTGGCACGTGTCGCAAGCGCTCTTGGCTTCGCCCCGCGACGCGGAGTCGGCCTTCTGATGGCAGTTGAAGCAGCCTCGCATCCGCGGCAGCTGATCGCGGGTCGCGAGCTCGAGCTGGTCCACCGAGCCGTGGCACTGCGAGCAGCCGATGTTCCGGTCCGCGTGCGCCTTGTGATTGAAGAGCAGGTTCGCCCGCGGCAGGCTCAGCGTGGGGACGACGTTCGCGTCCCCGCTCTTGTACCCGACGTGGCAGTACGCGCACTGCCCCATCGCGTCGTCGCCGGCCTTGACATGCGAAGGGTCCGAGTGATCCGTGGAGTGACACGCGTCACACAGCTCGCCGCTCGGGACGAGGGCGTCGTTGGCGGACGTGCTTCGGTACGCCCCGGCGTGGCACGTCTTGCAAGTGGTGCCGATGTCTTTGCCGAGGTGCTTGGCGTGGTTGAACCGGATCGTGACCTGCTGCTGCGGGAAGATGACGTCGCTCGGACCCGTATCGAGCTCGGACGAGCCGGGGGGCAGCATGTTGCGCGGGACCCGGCGATCGTCGGGGAGCGGCGCCATGCCGTGCAGCGCAGTCGTGGACGCCGGATTTTCGGCCAGCGCGAGGGGCACGACCATGAAGATCGCGAAGAGCGGCGCGAAGACCCGCAGGACCGCGAGACCGAATTTTCTCGTTTGGCTCATTTGACCGCCGCCAGCGTGAGCAAGAACATGAGCCGGAACCGCTGCCCTACGAGCCCGCTGAAGTCGTGCTCCCACTCGACCGACCCCTGCGACCGCGGCGCGAACAGGTATCCGAGGCCGAGGACATAGTTGAAGGTCGTCGAGCTTCGGTCCTCGCGTAGCTTGTCGTCCCACTCCCAGACGCCCGTTCGGGCGCTGGCGACGTAACGCGACTCGAAGACGTGCTCGCCGCTGAGATCGGCGCCGACGCGATCTCCCTCGTCGCCCCAGGCGCCGCTGAAGCGCAGACCGAGGTTGGTCTCGTTCGTCCGCCAGCGCGCCCGCAGGTCCGCGCCCTCGTCGAACGGGTGCCCGTTGGTCGGGAAGTACGTCGGGCCCGCCTGGAGGTAGAGCGGCGAGGCCGTGCAGTTGCCCGGGGCCGCGCACGAGGGATAAGTGAACGCTGCCGTCTGCACGTCGTAGACGCGCACATGGGCGCCCCCCGCGACCGAGAGCTGGTCGTTGAAATCGACGTTCGCGCGCAAGCCCACGTCGTTCATCGGTTCGCCGGCGAAGAAGTTCCAGATGCTGTCGCCGTCGAACGACGGTACGTAGTAGTCGTAGTCGGCGCTCACGGTGATCCGGCTCGACAGATAGCCGTCGATCGAGCCATAGATCGACGTCACGTCCCCTCGGTAGAAGTCGTAGACGATTCCGGCCTTGACGCCTCCGAGGTTCGAGAGGCTCGCGTCCATCGCGTATCCGAGGCGATCGGAGGAGATCCGGCTTGCGTCGTAGAGCGTCGGCGTCCCGTTGGCGAACTCCGACGTGTTCGAGCTCCCCGTGTTGTAGACGCGCCGGTAGGTGAGCCGCCCGTGAATCCAGGTCACGCCGGTCGATTCCAGCGCCACGGCGTACGCCGGGGCGAGGCGCGCCGGCTGAAACGGGGTGTAAAGCGACGAAGGAAACCCCGTCCGGCTCCCTGCCCAGACGCCGTCGGCCTCGAAACGCGGCGTGCTGAGGGGCATGCCGCCGCGCTCCTCGAGCCCTCCGTAGATCTCGGCCTTCAGGTAGTAGGGCGTGGTCACGCTGGCCTCGGCGCCGTCGAATGCCCACCACCCGAGGACGTCCGTCACGTACTGGCGTCCCAGCTTGAACCCGAGCCAGCCGCCGGCGAACCGGCGCCCTTCGACGTAGCCGTACATGAGGTCGACGAGCTGCTGATTGAGGCCGGGCACGAAGACCGGGAAATTCGCCGGATTCGTCGGGTCCGTCTCTGCGCTCGCGACCCCGTAGTCGGCGTCGTAGCGGATGCGCGCCCGGAAGGAGAGGTCGGGCGCCTTGGGGTCGCCCTGGGGCGCGTCCATGAGATTGTACAGACCGAGGCCGAGCGACGTCGTGAGCCGCCGGCGATCGAGGATCGTCACGTTTCCCAGGGCCGAGGCCGCGGGGGAGCGGACGTCGTAGAACTGCGCCGCGCTGTCGCTCGTGACCTCCGCGTCGAGGGCGTGGGCCGTCGCGGGCGCGAGTGTGGCGGCCAGCCCCAGCAGCCACGCCGGGACGCGGCTCCTTCGCCGTGCGCTCGCGACCGTCATGCCGGTCATGCTCGGGTGGCGCCGAAGTCCTTCTCGAGGCGATCGTCGAACGTGTCGGCGACCGCGGCGAGGTGTCGGACGGTCTGCTCGACCTCGCCCTCGTCCAGACCGGCGACGGGGCGCTCGCTCACCACGACCACCCGGTCCCCGATGAGACCGAAGGCCGCGTTGGCCAGACCGGCGGCGTTCAGCTCGAGGATCTTACGAAAAAGGGGCCCATGCTTGGCGGCGTCGGCCGGCAAGGTGACGACGGGAGAGGCGACTCGCAGGTAGGCTTTGCCTTCGCCTTCGTGCTTGGTGACGGCCACGAGCACCGACGCGCTTCCCCTCTTCAGCGTCCACGCCGCCTGCCCCTCGCCGGCCGATGGCGCTCGCGTGGTGGCCGGGTCGAGACCCAGCTTGCGGATCGTGGCCTCGACGAGCTTCTTTGCGTTCTCGAACTCGCTGTCCACGGTGCCAGCCTCCCGCGTGCACGCAGGCCTCCCTACGTGCGGCGGCGAGAATGGTTTCAACCGGGCGCCGTGTCAACGACGACAAAACGCCTTGCTCACATAGGAGGGTAGGCAGGCCCGAGCGCCGCGCCGTCCGCCGTGGACAAACCGGCAAAGCTGCCGTGCTCCGTCTCGATCGCTACCTTGACCATGACTCCGCGTGGATGGCACCCTAGAGGGAGCCCGCGAGGGCCCCAGCGCCCATGTCCGACAGTCAGCAACGGTATCGCGTCATCGAGAAGCTCGAATCGGGCGGCATGGCGGAGGTCTTTCGGGCCGAGAGCGAAGGGCTCCAGGGCTTCAAGAAGCAGGTGGCCATCAAGCGGGTTCTGCCGCACCTGTCTTCGAAGAAGAAGTTTATCTCGATGTTCCTCGACGAGGCGCGCCTCTCGGCGCAGCTCTCGCATTCGAACTGCGTTCAGGTCTTCGACATCGGCGTCGGCGACAGCGCGTTCTTCATCGTCATGGAGTTCGTCGACGGGGCGAACCTCAAGGCGATCATCGAGCACATCAAGAAGCACGGCCGCGACTTTCCGGTCGAAGCGGCGGTCCACATCTCCCTCGAGATCTGCAAGGGGCTCTCGTACGCCCACGAGCTGACGGACCCCAACGGGGTTCCCCTCTACATCGTGCACCGCGACATGTCGCCGCCCAACGTGCTCATCACGAAGTACGGGGAGGTGAAGATCGTGGACTTCGGGCTCGCCAAGGCGAACAGCCAGCTCGAAAAGAGCGAGCCGGGGATCATCAAGGGCAAGTTCTCGTACCTCGCGCCCGAGGCGGCGATGGGACAGGACGTCGACGCGAGGACCGACATCTTCGCGGTCGGCATCATTCTCTGGGAGCTCCTGGCAGGGCAGCGCCTCTTTCTCGGCGACACCGACTTTCAGACGGTGAAGAAGGTGCAGGCCGCGCAGGTGCCGAGCATCTCGAAGATCAACAAGAAGGTCCCGCCCGAGCTCGAACGCATCCTCAACAAGACGCTCGCGCGCGAGCCGGCGCAGCGCTACCGAACCGCGCGCGAGCTCGGACTCGAGCTCTCGAAGTTCATGTTCAAGCACGGCGTGCCCGTGAGCACGTTCGACATCTCGCAGCTCGTTCAGGGCGCCTTGAAGGAGCGCTCGCGCCATCGCCCGATGCAGGCGAGCATCATCGACAAGCTGATCGAGGAGGCCCTCCTCGAGTTCACCTCCCTCACCGACGACAAGGCCGCTCCCGGCGGGGGCGCCGCCGCGAAGCCGATCGACACGTCGACCATCACCGGGCCGCTCAAGCCCCCGGCGGTCGCCGGCTCGTTCGTCGATGTCGGGTCGTGGATCGACGAGATCGCAGTGGGCCAGAAGCCGGAGGCCGAGGGGTCTCGGCCCTCGCTTCCGATCGGGGTCACCGCCGGGAACCTGGCTGCGCTGGAGGACGACGAGGACGGAGCGCCTTCGTCACCACGCGTGCCGCCGCCCCCGTCGACCCCGAAGCCCGTGGCCGCGGCGTCCACGTCTTCGAGCGCCCCGCCCCCCCCGCCGGCACCGGCGCCGCTCGCCCTTGCGATGGAGAAGAAGAACGGCTCCAGGCTCGGGGTGGTCGTCGCGCTCGCCCTCGTCATGGCGGCCGGCGCAGCCGCCTGGTTCACGCATCTCATCCCGCACCCGTGAGAAGTCGCTGGACGATCCGGAGATCGGCGAGCCCTCCCGGGCGACGGCTCTTCGATCTCCTGATCTCCGGCCTTGCCCTCTCGGCGTGCGTCCGGGGAGCCCCTGCCAGAGACCACGGCGCCGAGGGCTCGTGTCCGGTGGGGATGGCGCTTGTCGACGGGCGCTTCTGCATCGATCGCTGGGAAGACTCCCTCGTCGAGATCGATCCGGCGGGCGAGCGCGCGTTCTCACCGTACGCCACGCCGGAAGGGCGAGCCGTGCGGGCGGTCTCGCAAGGAGGAGTCGTTCCGCAGGGCTACGTCTCGCGCGATCAGGCCTCGCGAGCGTGCGGCGCCTCCGGCAAGCGCCTTTGCCTCGAAGGCGAGTGGGTCACGGCGTGCCGCGGAGATGCGCACCACGCTTTCCCGTACGGAGACTCGAGAGAGAAGGGGGCCTGCAACGACTCGGGCATCTCCCCGCTTCGCCTCCTCTATCGCGACTCGCCGGACGCCTACCAGGGCGGCCCGATGAACGACCCGCGCCTCAATCAGCTGCCGAACACCGTGGCGAAGACGGGCGCGTTCGCGAAGTGCTCGAACGAGTTCGGCGTGTTCGACATGGTCGGCAACCTCCACGAGTGGGTCACGTCGCCGCAGCCGACGTTCCGGGGCGGCTACTACCTCGACACGCACCAGAACGGCGACGGTTGCGCGTACCGCACGACGGCCCACGCCGCGGAGTACCACGACTACTCGACGGGCTTCCGGTGCTGCGCAGACGTGAAGAACTGACCGCGACGGTCAGTCGCAAAAGAGCTCCGTCCCGTCGATGCGGCAATCGCTCCGACGACATTCCCGCTTCTTGCCGAACTTGTGACCGTCGCATACGAGCTCCTCTTTGTGGTCGAGCGCGCAGGTGATTCGTCGCGGCTGGGTGCACGGGTCCCCTTCCTCGGCGACTCCGTCGTCGCAGTCGATCTTGTGGGGCTCCGCGCCGGTCTCGCCCTTCTCGAAGAAGCAGGCCTTGGGCCCGCGGCAGGACGAGGCGGCCGCGAGCGTCTTGCCGTCGCACGCCAGCATCGTCTTGCCGTCTACCGAGCAGGCGAACGTCCCGGCGTGCTCGCAAGGGTCGTCGGGCTCGCCGAGCGACGTATCGCAGTGGACGTTGCGGCCGTCGACGACACGGCAGCCCTGCGGCCCGCGGCAGCGCCGCCAGAGATCGAAGCGCCCGTCCTTGCAAACGAGCGCCGTGGTGAGGTCGGTCGCGCACGCGTAGTCGAGCGGAGGATTGCGCGGGCAAGGATCGCCCTCGGCCGCGAGGGTGTCGTCGCACTCGTCCTCGTCCCCCGCGCGCGCGCAGCCCTTGGCTCCCTTGCAGGCGACGGGCGTCCACGTCGGCGATGCCGGCGTCGGCGATGGGGCGACCGGCTGGGGGGGGACCGGCTGGAGGGGGACCGACGAGGACGCCGCCGAAGCGATGGCCCCTCCGGGCGGGCTCGAATCGCAAACGAGGGCGGTGCTGCGGCTCGAACATACGAGCTGGTCAGCTACCCGACATTTCTCACCCTGCGTCGGCCGAGCGTGGCAACCAGTAGCCACCAGCCCGACGAGCGCGAGCAGGGCGATGCGGGTCACCGGTCGGACCGCAGGCAGCAATCGAAGTAGGACCTCGTAGGTCTCGCGAAGAAGTCAGGATCCCACCCCGGACAATCTCCTCATCAGAACCGACTTCCCGGCGGAGGTAAAGGGCTCTCAGGCGATCGCCACGATCCGCACCGTCCGCGGTTTGCCCGCGACCATGATCTCGCACTCTTGCCCGGCCCGGGCGCCGAGGAGTGCGCGGCCGAAGGGAGACCTCGGCGTCACCACGAGGACCGCGCCCTCGGCGAGCCGGGTTCCCCCGCCGTGCGGCGCGATCCAGAAGAGCGCCGCTTCGCCGCTTTCGTTCGTCGTGACCAGGGCGCCGAGGCGCACGGGGCTGTCTTCGCCGAAGGTCTGCGGCCGCATCGCCTGGACCTCGGCGAGCGCGGTGCGCTGCTCCTCGAGGCGAAGCGCTTCGCCGCGCGCGAGGTACGACTGTTCGAGCGCGCGCGTATCCTTGTCGTTCTCGGGCTTCGCTTCCTGGTGCGTTGCCGCCTCGCGAGCCGCTTGATACGCGCGTTCGCGCAAGGCGAGGTCGGCCGCGAGGGCCGCCACGAGCTCGGCCTTCAGCGCGGCCTTCGAAGGGGGCGACGACACGCGCGGAATCTAGCACTCCGCTGCGGGCGGCCGCGGACACTCGGAAGTGACCAGGGACGGAGCCCGTGGCCGGCTCTCCCTGGACATTTCGGCCGGTCGGCCTCGGCATGTCCTTCGCTCCCTTCGCGGAGGCCCCATGCTCGCTACCGCGCTCGGCGCCACGCTCGTCGGTTTGCACGCTCACCTCGTTCGCGTCGAGGTCCAGGCTACGCGCGGGCCCCCGTTCTTCGAGCTCGTGGGGCTCGCCGAGGCGGCCGTGCGCGAGAGCCGCGTGCGAGTGAAGAGCGCGCTCGCGCTCGTCGGCGTCGACATCAACGAATGCCGCGTCGTGGTCAACCTGGCGCCGGGCGACGTGAAGAAGACCGGGAGCGGCTTCGACCTGGCGATCGCCGCGGCGGTCATGGGCGCGCTCGGCGCCGCGCCGCGCGAGGCGATCATGGGGGTGCTCTTCATCGGCGAGCTGTCGCTCGAGGGGACGGTGCAGCCGCTGCGCGGGGTGCTCCCGCAGCTGCTCGGCGCCCGGTCTCGCGGGGTGAGACGGGCCGTCGTCTCCCGCGCCAACGCGGCCGAGGCCGCGCTCATCGAGGGGGTCGACGTGCGGACCGTCGAGTCGCTGCAGGATCTCGTGAGCGCGCTGCGTGGGCAGACCGAGCTGCCCGTCGCACAGCGAATGCCGGACCCACCCATCGTGGCTTGCCTCGACGACTTGACCGACGTGCGCGGCCAGGCGGCTGCGCGCCGCGCTCTCGAGATCGCCGCCGCCGGAGCGCACAACCTCGCGATGATCGGCCCGCCCGGCGCCGGCAAGACCATGCTGGCGAGGCGCTTGCCGGCGCTCCTTCCACCTCTTTCCACCGACGAGGCGCTCGACGTCACCGCCATTCACAGCGTGGCGGGCCTCCTGTCGGCCACGCGCGGTCTCTCTCTGGCGCGCCCGTTTCGCGCGCCGCACCACACCGTGAGCGAGATCGGTCTGGTCGGCGGCGGGGATGGGCCGCGTCCTGGGGAAGTGAGCCTCGCGCATCATGGGGTGCTCTTTCTCGACGAGCTCGCGGAGTTCCGGCGCTCGGCGCTCGAGGCGCTGCGCCAACCCCTCGAAGACGGAGTCGTCACAATCTCGCGAGCGCACGCGAAGGCATCGTTCCCGGCGCGGTTCCTTCTCGCGTGCGCGCTCAACCCCTGTCCCTGCGGTTGGCTCGGCGACGGCAGCGGCCGGTGCGCGTGCTCCGTCGACCGGGTCCGGGCTTACCGGGCGAAGATGAGCGGGCCGCTCCTCGACCGCATCGACGTCCATGTCGTGCTGCCCCCCGTCGAGGTCGCCGCCCTTGCAGGGCCCGCGCTAGGCGAGAAGAGCGCCGCCGTGCGCGCTCGCGTCGAGGTAGCGCGGGCCACGCAGAGGGAGCGATGCGCCCGGCGAGAGGTGGGCGCTACGACGAACGCTGCGCTCACGCCGCGCGATCTCGAGCGGGTCGCGGTGCTGTGCGCGGCGGGCACGCGGATGCTCTCGTCGGCCATGGATCGATTCGCCCTCTCGGCCCGCGCGTACGGCAAGGTCCTGCGGGTGGCGAGGACCATCGCGGACCTCGAAGGCGTCGCGGCCGTGCGTCCGGCCCACGTGGCCGAGGCGATCGGCCTTCGGGTGCTCGACCGACGGGTGGAGACCCTCGCCCCGCCGGACGGATACGCCGACGCGGTCCGCGCGGGAGGCGCTCGATGACGGTGGGCGCGTCCGCGGACACTCGTGCTTCGCGCGGGGACAGCGCGATCCCGCGCGGCGTCGGGTCAAACCGCGGTCTCGCGCGCGGCACGCCTCTGGCTTTGGGTCTGTCTCGTCGTCGACGAAAAACGCGCGACAAGGAGATGAACTCATGCTCGAGCAAATTGCAGACAAGATGCGCGCTCTCAAGAGCGTCATGGCGGCGGTCGAGAAGCAGTTCGGAAAAGGGGCGGTGATGACGCTCGGCGAAGACGAAGAGGCGGAGGCCGTCTCCGCGATCTCCACGGGGTCGCTCGCCCTCGACCTCGCCACGGGTATCGGGGGCATTCCTCGCGGGAGAATCGTCGAGATCTACGGCCCGGAGTCGAGCGGAAAGACCACGCTCGCCCTCCACGCCATCGCGCAGGCGCAGCGCGCCGGGGGCACGGCCGCCTTCATCGACGCCGAGCACGCGCTCGACGTGGCCTACGCCCGTGGCGTGGGCGTGGAGACCGAGAAGCTTCTCATCTCGCAGCCCGACACGGGCGAGCAAGCGCTCGATATCACGGAGATGCTCGTGCGATCGGGGGCCGTCGACCTCGTGGTCATCGACTCCGTCGCCGCCCTCACGCCGAAGGCGGAGCTCGAGGGCGAGATGGGCGACTCGCACATGGGTCTTCAGGCGCGTCTGATGAGTCAGGCGCTTCGCAAGCTGACGGCCGTCGCCTACCGCGGCGGGACCTCGCTCGTATTCCTCAATCAGCTCAGGCAGAAGATCGGCGTGACCTTCGGCTCGCCGGAGACCACCACGGGCGGCAACGCGCTCAAGTTCTACGCGTCGATGCGCTTCGACGTGCGGCGCATCGGGCAGGTGAAGGTCGGCGACGAGCCCGTGGGAGGTCGCACTCGCGTCAAGGTGGCCAAGAACAAATGTGCGCCCCCCTTCACCGAAGCGGAGTTCGAGATCCGGTGGGGCATCGGCATCGACGCACTGAGCGAGCTGCTCGACCTCGGCATCGCCCGCGGCCTCATCGACAAATCGGGCAATCACTTGTCGTTCGCGGGGTCGCCCCTCGGCAACGGGCGCGAGCGGTCGCGCGATACGCTCGCGCAGAGCCTCGAACTGCAGAATACGTTGCGCCAGGCGATCGTGGCGGCGGGGCCCACGCGGCCGGGGAGGCGCGTCGAAGCGGAGGCGTAGGGTCGCGGGCGAGATGGCGACGGACGCCCAGGGAGCGTCCGTCGCGGGGACGGGCGCTCGCCATCGCACGACCAACGAGGACATGCGGAGCGAGCCTCCTTGCTGCCGCATCGGAATCGCGGTCCAATTCCGCGATCTCAGGTGACCGAAATTGGAGGTAAAGCATGGCGGGGACGATCGCAGTGGCTCTGGGGACCGTTGCGTTCATCCTTGTCGTGCCGCCGCCGCAGTCAGGTCATTGAGCGAGTAGGAGTGCGGCTCGACGATCCCGCGACTAAGAGCCTCGCTTCGATCGAATCGCGCCGACCAGCGCGAGGTCGGCCGGGCCGACCTCGCCGGTGACCACGAGCATGACCCCGTAGGCGCCGGCGATCCCCAGAGCGACGACCGGCGTGACGAGGCGGCCGAAGCGCGGCATCGCGAAGCCGGCCGCGGTGCAGACGGCGAGGGCGAGGCCGACGCGCGCGCCGGTCGCGAAGGGAACGAACGCGCCGGCGCGCGCGCGCACGATCGCGCCGGCGACGATCAGCGAGACGACGAGCGCCGCGCCCGTGGCCCCGGCGGAGCGAACGAGCTGCGCGTGCCCGAAGGGGGCTCCCGGCACGAGCGCGGCGCAGGCGATCGCGACGGCCACCACGGCGCCCAGCGTGACGAGCGCCGCCGAGCGCTCGCGCCCGATGCTCGTGAGGACCGTGGTCGCGATTCCGAGCATCGTGAAGGCGCCCTGCGCGAGGGCCATCGTGCGCAGGACGTCTGCGCCGCGCGCTGCGTCCGCGGCGCCGTACGCGAACGACAGCATCGACTCCGGCATCGCGACGATCACGCAGACGAGCAGCCCGGCGAAGATCGCCGCGAGACGGGCGCCGCGCGCGACGTACGCGCGTACGGCTGCGTCGTCCCCCGCGGCGCAGGCGCGGGCGAGCATCGGAAAGAGGATGAGCGTGACGCTGAAGAGGAGCTGATAGGGCAGAAACGCGAAGGTCTGGCACTCCTTGTAGATCGCGATCCAGGCCTTCACGGCGTTGCGCTGGGCGTCTGCGTCGAGCCCCGCCGCGCTCTGGCTCAGAAAGCGCCCGAGCAGCGCGATGTCCATCTGCAAGAGCGCGTTCGTGCAGAGCTGCGCGCCGGCGATGGGCAGCAGCATCGAGACGTAGGCGGCGGACGTCGGAACGCCCGAACCGCGGACCGCTTCGCCCGTCCCCGCCGCCTCCCGCGCTCGCTTCCCGAGGCCGGTCGAGGCCGCGGCGAGGGGCACGATGCACGCGGCGGCGGCGACCCAGCCGACGGTCGTGCCGAGGACCCCTGAGAGCCCGCGCTTCGCGAAGCCGTACCCGAAGCCGACGAGGCCGAAGGTGCGGAGGATCCCGAAGGTGACGTCGAGCGCGGCTTGCCGTCCGAACCGGCGCGTACCGTTCAGGTACCCGATGAGCGGCGCGTAGAGCCCGTAGAGCAGCGCGACCATCGCGAGCACGAGCAGCGGCGCCACCACGTCTTCGGCTTTCTCGAAGCGCGCGTAGATCGGCACCGCGGCCCCCATGGCCACCGCGACGACGATCGCGACCGGTACGTGCACGCGGAGCGCCGCGCGAAGGGCCTCGGGCTCGCGCCCGGGAGCGCCCGCGACCGCGCGGCTCACCCCCTGGGTCCCGCTCGCGATCACGACGTTGTTCACCGTGTTCGAGACGATCAGCGCCTGCGCGAGCGCGCCGAAGTCCGTCAGTCCGACCACGAGGCGCAGCAACGGCTGCTGCACGAACCCGACGATCAGAAAGAACACCTTCGCGCCGAGCACGGCGATCCCGCCGCGGCCGGCGGTGCGCGCGTCGTCGGTCGCGCGCAGCTCGACGCTGGCCGAGGCTCCCGAGGCTTCGTTACTCATCCTCTCAGAAGTGGCTTCCCATGTACCGGGCTCTCAGCGTGTCGTCGAACGTCGTGAAGAGCGCCGCGACCGCCAGGACGATCGCGAGGCTCGCGGCGACGATCCCCGCGATGGCCATGCCGCTGCCCTTCCACGCCTGGGGCTCGCGCCGGATCTTCCCCATGCCGACGATCCCCATGACGAGGCTCGCGATCGCGATGGGCACCCCGAGAAACCCGCAGCAGCATGTCGGGATCGACAGGATGCCGAGCACCATCGAGGCGATCGCGAGGGGATGGAACTGGGGCGTCGGCGGCCCGAACGGAGCACCCGGCGGCCCGAATCCGCCGGGCGGCGGCCCGTACCCACCGGGCGGCGGCCCGTACCCACCGGGAGGTCCGTACCCGCCGGGTGGCCCGTACCCACCTGGCGGTCCGGGCTGGCCCGGAGGACCGAACGGACCCTGCGGCGGCCCATATCCCCCGGGCGGCCCGTATCCGGCGGACTGCAACGGGGCTGCGCTCGATCCGTCGTCCTTCATGGGCCGATGATAGCCTCTCCTCCAGCGCGATGGCGGCCCAAGGCAGCGTGACCTCTGCCGGATTCTGGGACCTCGACGAGGCCCTGCCGGCGCTAGGGCGTCGGGTCGCTCGGGCCGCAAGCGTGGCGGGCGTGTGGGCTCTCTCGGTGCTTCCCGCGGCGCTCGGGCTTCAGCGGTGCGCGATCGCGACCTTCTGCCATGTCCCCTGCCCGGGGTGCGGGATGACACGCGCACTTCGCCTGCTCGCGGCCGGCCGCGTCGACGCGTCGCTGCGGATGCACCCGCTGGCCGTGCCCGTGCTCGTCGCGGGCGCGTTGCTCATGGTGTCCACGGTCTGGGCGACGGTCACAGTCGGCTCTCCGATCCGAACGCACCGGAGCCGCTTCGGGCGCGCCGCCATTGCCCTCGCGGTCGTCGTCTACGCCGCCACGCTCGCCCTCTGGCTTCTGCGATGGCTCGGTTACTTCGGCGGCCCGGTCCCGTCGACTGAACCGACAGAGAAAAACACGGGAGGAGAGAAGGAGCCGAGAATCCCAGCCCAGGAAATGCGAGACGACGCGCTTTGAAGGCGCTGAGCGAGCGCCTACGCCAGGTGCTGACGTCTCATTCCGAGAATCAAATTTCAGCTCTCCTCCCCTCCCTCCCTGTCTCTCCCTCTCATTAGGGCGCTCCGGCCACCGCTAGTCGAGGTGCGTCGGGTCCAGGAGGCGACCGCTGGGCGTGAGGCCCACTCGCTTCAGGCGCGCGGCGTCGTCGGGGAGCGGCGGAAGCACGACGGGCGTGACGTCGCGGATGTCGACGTGCGCGCCGTCGCCGGCCTTCACGATGTGGACGGACAGCGGGCGCTCCGGCTTGCCGGGAGCCGTCACGTGGTCGAAGGTCGCGCTCCCGTTGCCCTCGCGCAGGTCGCCGTTCTGCAGGCGCGCTCGAAAGTACTGCGTCAGCGGATGCACCGTCAGCGCGCCGCTCGCGATGACCTCGTCGGCGAAGACGCCGTCGACGCGCAGGCCGCGCGGGAGGGTCACGTCGAAGGCCTTGTCGGTCCCCTCGAGCAGCTCGCCCGGAGCGAGGTGATCGACGGGCACGGGGGCCGCGGCGCCGGCGACCGCGGCCGCGCTGGCCGCCGGTCCGGGCGCGCCTCCTGCCGGCGACGATCCACGACACGCCGTCGAGAGCGCGACGATCGCCGCGCACCCCGCCGCCGCGAGTCTCACTCGAGCACCGCCGCCCACGAGTCGATCACCGTCGGCGAGAGCGGCTGCGCGACGTTGAGACTGAGGGCCTGCGCGCCGATGCCGTTCGCGCTGGGAGCGCCCACCTGCGAGGAGAGCTGGAAGCTGCCCGAGGTGAAGTTCTTCGCGGCGACGTGTTGCGCCCCGCCGCCGACGTACTGATCGACCGCCGGCGTGCCCGCGCCCGCGCAAGCGGGCGTTGCGTTGATCGTGAGGCCGGGGATGACCGCCGTACGGAGCGGGCCGCTCGGCGAGGTCGCGTAGGGGGTGAGGTCGGTCTCCAGCTTCGTGCCGACGAGCAAGCTCGGGATGCCGCCGGCCGCGCGATTGCACGTCGGGGCCGGAGACGCGCCGCCGCACGTGACGTCGGCGGGGTTGATGTAGTCGACGCCCCAGATGCGCGCGAGGTTCGAGACGCAGGTCACGGTCGAAGGCGGCGGGACGACGTACGTGGCGAAGTACAGCGTGCCGTTGAAGACCACCATGGGCCCGGACACGCGCTCGCCCGCCAGGAAGGCCGGACTCGTCGCCGTATCCTCCGGTGAAGCCGGGGGCGTGAACGTCGTGCTCGGCGTAAGCGGAGTCCCCATGTACCAGTTGACGAAGGCGCGGAGCTTTTGCCCCGAGGTGTCGCCCTGCACCTTCTCGGTGATCGAGTAGACGAACTCGATCCCGGTCGAGTCGAACGTGTCGGTGACGCCGGTGGCCGCGTTGAGCACCACGTTGCCCGCCGTATCCGTCGAGAGCGTCGGAGTCACCGAGACGGGCTGCCCGTCGCCCCAGGCGGTCGCGTTGAAATCGACCGTCTGGTTATAGAGGTCGAGGAAGATGGTGCCCGACCATTGCGTCGGATCCTGGTTTGACGAGATCGAAGCGCCAGATCGTCCCGTCCGCGTCCGATACGAAGGCCTTCGTCGCGTCGGTCGCGACGTCGCTCGGATAAACGATAGGCGTTCCCGTCATCGGCGAGTCGAGCGGCGTGTCGATGATGCGGTTGGCGATCCGCAGCGTGTCGGTCGCCGGCACGTCGACCAGGCGCGTGAAGACCCGCAAGATCTCGCCCGTGTCGACCCGCACGACGGCGAGCGACCGGCCGTCGACCGGATCGGTCGGCAGCGGAGGGTTGCTGCCGCCCCAGCAGCGAACGGCCTGCCGGTAGGCGTACGCGTTGAGCGGGGCCGAGTCCCCGTTGGTCTTCACGGCGCGCGCGCACGACGCCAGCGTCGTCGGGGCGACCACGTCCGATCCCCCGGGCAGGAGCGCGACGGCGATCTCGCGCGTGCCCTGGCCGTCGCCGGGGTCCATGAAGAGCGTCGTGATGGCGGGCGTCGACGCGCGCGCGCCGAAGATCGCGTAGTTGGTCGCCGGCATCTTCGTAAGCTGCCAGCGAAAGTGCGGGCCCGAGTTCAGGGGGGAGTCGCCGGGGACGGCGCCGCTCGTGAGGTTGCTCGCGTCCGGGTTGGTGACGTCGACCGCGTAGTATCCTTGGTTATTCGAGCCGAAGCCGGCGACGAGCATCGTGTGCCACAGCGTCGGATCGGCCGCGGTCGTGAGGTTGCGGTCCCACACCACGTCCTTCACGACGGGCGAGCCGTCGAGCAAGAGGCTCGGGCTCGACGGGTACGACGGGTAGACCTTCGGCGCCACCGCCGGCAAGAGCATCGCCCAGCGTTCGTTATTCTCTTCCTTCGTCTCGTCGGTCCAGAACGCGTGGAGCAAGCCGTCGGTGGTCGCGACGTAGGCGATCGAGTCGCGGCCCTGCCAGGTGCCTTGAAAGCTGCTGTACGCCGGATCCTGGAGCAGCGTGCTCGGCGGACCCACGATGGCCGGCGTCGCGTGGTAGATGCCGCCGAGCGCCTGACCGTATCGCGACACGAAGGGGAAGTTGCCAGGGTTGCTCGTGAACGACTGCTGCCCGAAGAGGTAGTCGAGCGTCATCGTCGCGCAGTTCGCCGGGCTCAGGCCGGGGCTGATCGGCACGTTCGTCTGCGACGAGTTGTAGGGGCACGCCGGCGGGATTCGGAGCGCCGAGGGGGTGAGGGCCGGGATGACCGTCGACGCCGGGCCGGCGTAGGTCGTCGCGCTGTAGCGGCCGATCCCGTCGCCCACCGAGGTCGTGACGTACGGGCGAATCGTCGTCGTCGAGTCGACCTGCTGCGCGGGGGGCGCCGTGGCGTTCACGTCGGGCTGGAACGCGATGAACGTCCGCGGGTTGCCCGAGCCCGAGTTGAGGTTCGCGCCGAAGTCGTCGCCCGCGGTCACGGTGGGGGCCGGCTGGGTGATGGCTCCGCCGGTCGACCCGCAGACGTCGCGCGACCGCACCAGGTCCCCGGTCAACGGCTTGCCGGGCGAAGGGTTGAACGACGCCATGAACTGCGCGCCGACGTTCGTCGGCGACAGCGGATCGGAGTACGTCGACGAGGTGCTCGCCGAGTACGCGGGGACCGTGCGCGTCGTCGCGTTCTTCGCGATGTTCGCGAGGATCTCCGCGAGCGCCGCCTGCAGCGCGCCGGGCGTGTCGGCGAAGAAGGCGGGCGTCGGCTTCGGGTTCGGCGTGACGACGTTGTCCGTGACGAGGTTCTGAGAGCCCTTGAGCGCGATCGCTTCGAGCTCGCAGCACGCCTGGGCCCCGGCGCTGAGGGCGGGGCCGGGCGCCGGAGTGCCGGAGACGAAGCCCTGGCACATGGCCGTGAGGTTCCCGTTCGCCGCGAGGGTCGCGCACTGCTGAAGCTGCGCGTCGGTCGTCGACGACGAGACGGCGAAGCCGATGACGTACGTCGTGACGGGGCTCAGGTTGCCGCCGCCGGTGTTCAGCTCTCCGGCGATCTGGTCCGGAGTCTTCGTGAAGGGGCATTGGCCGCCCGGACCGTTGCAATCGGGGCGCATGTCGAGGTTCGGCGCGCCGTCGGTCAAGACGATGATGTACTGCGGGCGGTCGCCGCAGTAGACGAGCGGGTCCTGCTTCTGCGGGCCGTTGGGATCGGTCCAGAAGTAGTCCTCGGCGCCCTGCATCATGCCGGCGAGCGGCGTCCCGCCGTAGGGGCGCGCAGCCAGGACGACGCTGACGATGTTCTGGTTGTTCGTCTCCTGCGCCGCGAGATCATTGGTCGCCGGGAAAGGCATCATTCGCCCTTCCCATGGCGGCGCCGCGGGGTTACGGGCGCCCACGGCGTACATGAACTGCTGGTTGGTGCAGCCCGAGGGCCAGCCGATGTGCTGGCAGGCGGCCCCGGTGTTCCACCCCGGGAAGTAGCTCCACATTCCGGCGAAGGCGCCGTACGACGGCGAGATCGGGTCGACGACGCCGTTGCCGAGGACAATCGGATTGGGCCCGACCGTGACGCCGATGCCCGCGCTCGGATCCTGGTCGAACGTCATCAGGCCGAAGCGCATGAGCGCCGTCGCCGAGGGGATGGCGCCGTCCTGGTACTGGTACGACGAGTACTGCTTGTTCGGAAACTGGCTGCAAGCGCCGGTGGCCGGGTTCGAGGCGACGGTCGTCTGCGTGTACGGGCGCAGGATGATCCCGTCGGACGGGAAGTCGGTCGCCGCCTGTCCGGCGCCGGGCGCGTTGTTGCCCGACCCGGCCCCGTTCGGGCCGACCCCCGTGCCCGGCGCGGCGCCCGGGAGCGACCCGGGCGCAATGACGCAGGCCGTGGGCGGCGACGTCGAGGAGTCGACGAAGACCGGCCGGTGGTAGTCGAGGTAGTAGTCCGCGTCGTACGGCTTGATGCCGTTGATCTGGTACTCCTTGGTGAACTGGCTCCCCGATTTGCGGGGCATCTGGATGCAGCTGTACGTGTTGTTCTCGAACGTCCCCGTCAGCGCCTGGAGCACGTTGCCCCAGCGGTTGGGCTGCGGCGCGGTCGCCGACGGAATCGCCTGGCCGTTCGTGTCGTAGTTGCAGGCGTTGCCGTCGGCCTCGGGCAGCGCGCCGTCGATCATCCGCTCCATCGATCCGGAGTTGTCGAGCAGCAGCAGGACGTTCGGCGCCGGCGGGTTCGTGTCGAGCTGGATCTGCGCGCGCGCGCTCGACGCGATCGCGAGCAGCGCGACGCCTGCCGAGGCGGCGGCCACGTTGCGACGGATGTGAAACCTCATGATCGCTTGATTTCCTCGCCTGCGCTCATTGTGGGCACGGGATGAGCGGCCCCGCGATGAGTCGCGCTCGCTGAGTCTCGACGCCCTCGCCCCCGAACTGGGCCGTCACCGCGTTGGCCGCGCCGGGGTAGATGGGCTGCGTCAGGCCGAACGAAGTTGCGGTGATCTGGGCGAAGCAAGCGTTCGTGTTCGTCGAGTAGCGCGCCGGGGCGCTCAGCTGCATCGGCTCGGTCAGCTCGACGAAGAAGTCGCCGAGCGTCGGCGTCGTCCCCAGGCTGCCAGGGGCCATCCCGGTGGTGTACGGCTGCGCGGGGGTCCCGGTGCCGCCGTACTGCGTCACCGGGGGGTTGATCAGCCAGCTCGCGCCGAGCTCCGCCCCCCCCATCCGCACGCACGCGAGCGCCGCGGGCGGCGCCCCGGTCGGCACGCCCTGGAGCGACACGCAGCTGGTGTCGCGATACGTCGTGGACTTCATGAGCTTCACGGTGAAGAGCGCGCGGCTGCCCGTCATCTCGCGCGCGGCGCCCAGCACCCCGTACTCGGCGAGGTAGTGCGTCTGCGTGTTCTGTCGCTCGTTGCCGCTCGTCCTCACCTCGGTGGCGGCCGCCGCCAGCGCGTAGACGCCGACCGACGCGAGCACCGCGAGCGTCATCGCCACGATGAACATCACCGCGCCCTCGTCGCGGCGGCGGAGCGCGGCTCGTCGTTTGGCGAGGGCGAGCGCGTTCATCAGTAGTAGTTCCTCGACTGGTTGGACAGCGCGACCTCGGCGGTCACCGTTCGGGCGCGCGCGAACTGGAGCACGCCGGCGGTGTTCGGCGTGGCGCAGCCGCCCGCCACCAGGCAGTAGCGGTACATGAAGGGCCCCGTGGGGTTCGGCACGGGCACGTTGAGCGTTCGATCCGCGTCCGCCGTTCGCGTCACCACGCGAACGCGCACCGAGCGGATGCGCGACGGTCCCTGCGAGGGCAAGGGCGGCTGTAGGACGAGGTTCGTCGCCCAGGGGGCATTGGCCGCGTTGTCGAACGTGATGGTCGTGATCGCCGGCTGCAGGTTCGACAGGCCCGTGTCGACCGAGAACGCGAACTCCAGGTCGACCGCGTACTCGGCGACGACCTCGGTCGTCGAAGGGAGGACCGAACCGGACACCGCGTCGACGTACGAGCGCACCAGATCGTACTTCGTCGGATCGATGACGGTCGGCGTGAGGGGCTGGCCGCCCATGGGCGACGCCTGGTACTGCGCGGGCTCGGCGTTCGCCGCCATGAGCTGCCAGCGGACGATGTGCACGGCGTTGACGAGCGACCCCGATCCGTATCCGTTGAGGCCTCCGACGGTGCCCGTGGCGCTGCCCAGGAGCACGGGCGTCTGGGGGGCGATGAGGAGGAAGGGCTGGTTGCCCGTGACGCCCGCCGGCGTCCCCGCGCACGTCAGGAGAAACTGCGAGTGGCCGGTCTTGTCGACGAGGCGCACGATGAATTGACCGGTGCCGTCCGGGGTGGGCTGAAAGATGTTGATGAGCTCCTGCGCGCTCGCGGCGGCGGTGCCGAGCCCGAGGATGCGATACATCGACGGCGACGACGCGCTCAGGTTGATCTGCTGGCAGCCGCCCGCGCCTCCGGGGGGCTGGATGGTCGACACCTCGTACTGGTCGGTCGACGTCATGTTGCCCGCGATGTCGATCATGTCGGGGTTCACGCTATTGTCGGCCACCGCCGACAGCGGCGTCTGCGCGGCCGACCCGCCCTGGTTCAGGAGGATCGACGAGAGGCGGCGTAGCCCGACCAGCGTCGTGTCCGTGATGGGGTTCAGCGTACCCGGCGGCTTCGCGATCATCGGATCGGTGATGATGTCGCTGGTGCTCATGTAGGCCGCTCGCGACAGGTCGGCGCGAAGGCGGTCGACCGCGGTGCGCAGGTTGGCCTCGGCCGCGGAGCTTCGCATCTCCTCGTGGAACGTCTGCGTCGCGTCCCTCGACAGGCCGACGATTCCGAGCGCGACGATGAGGCCCGCGGCGAGCGACACCGTGAGCTCGATCAGCGTGAAGCCCTCTTGCCCGCGCCTTCGCCGGATCATGGCGCGGTGTTCTCCTTGATGCTGGTCGTCAGGTAGAGCGCGTGAAAGATCGGCGCGCTCGGGTCCGCGCCCGGATCGCGGTTCGCCCCCGGGTCGGTGTTCGGGTCGGCCGCGGCCGCGGTGGTCGCGTTGCAGAACCCCGGTCGCGAGTTGATGATCCCGATCGGCCAGATCACGCGAACGTCGGCGCGGATCAGATCCCCGCCCGGCGGGACGGCCGTCGTCGTGAGCCAGCTCAGGCGAACGTTGACGCAGAAGTCCGCGTTCGCGAGCTGCGCCTGCGGCAGGTCGCGACCGAGGATGTCGAAGCCCGGGCTCATCGTCTCGGGGACCGTCACGCCGATCTCCTGCGTCGGAAGAAACCACTGGCCCTGCGCGGCGACCACGTTCGCGAGGATGGGCGCGTTGCCGATGTTGTTGCCCGCGGCCTCCGGGCCGGGCTGCGTCCACCCCATCGCGTCGCGCTGGAGACGCTCGACCCACGTGCGCGCGATCGAGTTGGCCACGTCGGCCCGGCGCGCGTCGAGGTTGGCCGTCATGCTCGTCTTCTGCATCGTGATGACCGCGGCGCCGCCGATGGCCATCACGGTCATCGCCATGAGCACCTCGATCGCGGTGTAGCCGCGGGTGGCGGTCGGGGCGGGGCGGGGAAAGAGGCGCGTCATCGGTGGGGCTCATTGATGCGAAAAGACGCGCGCCATGCCGTTCGGGGGCAGGAGCACGCTTCGAATCGTGCCGACGGTGCTGGTGCCCGACATGCGCGCCACGCGAAACTCGAGCGGCGTCACGATGGGCAGCGTCCCGTCGAAGACCGGCGGCGAGACCGTCGTGTAGTAGGTGCGGCCGAGCGGGGTAAAGCAGATGAAGGCGCTCGGCACGTTCAGGGTCGGCGCGCCGGGCGTGTAGACGTTGAGCTGCGTCTCGATGTCCGCCTGCTGCTCGACGGTACCCATCGCGCCGTTCAGGTTCAGGCCGTCGACCAGGACGATCCCCGGGGTTGCCGCGGTGAGGGCGCCCCATACGGTGGGCGTCTTGCACGAAGCCACCGGGGAGCGAGCGCCTCCGCCGACTCCGCCCGGATTCGTGGTGACCGACTCGTACATCAAGAACGTGCCGCGATCGGCCTGGCCGTTGGCCGTCATCGAGATGAGAACGGCGCCCCCGCGCGCGACGGCCCGCGTGCGCGCCTCGCGAAAGAGCTGCATGATCTGGCCCGCGTCGTCGTAGACGTTGCGGTCGATGCGGGCCGCCGCCATCGTCGGTACGGCCAGCGCCGCGACGATGCCGATGATCATGATGACCACCATCAGCTCGATGAGCGAGAAGCCGGGAGCCCGCGCGCGGCGTGGTTTCGCGCGGTGAGACGGGCGCACTCCCGCCGACATGAAGGGGTTCCCCGATGCCACGAGGGGTTCAGACCAGCAAGGCGCGTGCCCCTCGCGCTTGCTCACAATTGTTGGAGAGTCACGCGGACTTGCGCTTCGCGCGAGGGCGTTCCGCGCAGCAACGATTTCTGCGCCTTGCAAAACGTGCGCACCGTGCTGCCGCCGGGCAGGTTGTGCTACCACCGCCGTGCCATGGCCGTCCGGGTGTTCGCGTACAGCGCGTTGTCGCTCTTCCTGGCCGCGAGCGCCTGTAGCAAGAGCGACGAGGCCAAAAACGACCGCCAGCCGCCGCCCGGGCCGCCGCCCTCGGCCTCTTCCGCGGGTACGCCCGTCGACGCGTGCGCCGGGGGGGGCGGGGAGGACACGGATCCCATCAGCGCGCCGCTGATTCCGCGCGCCGTCGCGGGCTACTGCCTCGACCCCCAGAGCGATCCGCGCACCTACGGCGCGCAGGGCAAGTTCTCGATGGACGAGGTGTGCACCACCGCGTTCGACGGCGAGTGCGAGGTCTACAAGCGCTTCGGCCTCGATCGGGTGGTCGTCCTTCGGTACATCGACGGCAGCGGCGCGCCCAACAGCGTCGAGGTCAACCTCTCGCGCTTCTCGACCTCGGACGGCGCGTACGCAATGTTCACCAAGCGCGTGGTGGCCGACGGGGATCCGGCGGCCGCGACCGTGAAGCCCGCGGCGTTCGGAGCCGTCGGCGCGACGAGCAGCAGCAACGCGTACGTTTGGCGCGGATCGTATCTCGTGGAGCTCACCTTCGTGACCGAGGACACGAAGATGACTCCCGAGCAGATGGCCGCGCAAAACGAGCGGGCCACGGGCGCGATCGCCGCCCAGATCGGCGCCAAGCTGCCCGGACCGACCGATTTGCCCCCGGCGGCCGCGGCCTTGCCGCCGATCCTGCGCCTGCCCCTCGGCATCGCGTACCACCCCAAGGAAGCGCTCGGCGTGAGCGGCGTCGGCCCCGCGGCCGTCGGCTACTACAAGGACGGCGACCAGCGCTGGCGCGACGTCGCGGTCTTCCGCGCCGATGCCGAAGGCGCCAAGGAGGTCTTTCGCGCCTTCAAGCTCAAGGCGGGCAGCTTGCCCGTCAAGGGCGTGGGCGATGAGGCCGTGCAGGTCGTCGTGCAGGAGGCGCCCGATCGCGCCAAGGCCGAGTACATCGTGGCGCGCCGCGGCAACCTCGTCGCCGCCGTGGGCGACGAGGAGCTCGTCCTCGACCCCGCCACGCCCAACGACAAGCAGACCACGCTCAAGCTCACCCACGACGAGAAGCTCGCCAAGCTCACCGCCTGGCTCGAACACGCGAAGTAGGGGCTACTCCGGGTCGGCCCCGGTGCCGCAGGCTTTGCGGGTGAAGCAGTCGTCGGGCAGGCCCCGGTGGGCGCGCGAGAGGCGCGTGGCGTCGATGAAGCGCGTCGTGACTGGGTCGTGATAGCCGCTGGCGTCGGGCAGGTCGGGGTCGACCTCGCGGTGGTAGCGGACGACGCGCGCCATGAGCAGATCGCGCACCCACTTGCCGACGAGCGAGGCCATGCTCACGAGCAGGTGGCTCGCGTCGGCGTCGCGTACGAAGGCGATTCGGCCGAGGCCCGGCACGGCGTACTCGCTGCGCTTGCGGCCCTCGACCGCGACCGCGTGGAGGCGGCCATTGAGCGGGCCGAACGCGGGTGGGTAGCGGTTGAACCCCCCGACCTTGCCGCACGTGACGACGACGTCGCTCCCAGCGCGCGCGCGGGCCCCGAGCGCGAGGCGTTCCATCGCGTGCAGGTCCAGGTGAAAGCGCGTCAGTCCCCGGCCCACCCCTTCGTTCAGGCGGCGTACGCAGGTCACGATGCACTCGACGCGCAGGACGTCGATGCCCTGCGACTCGAGACGCCCGAGGTCCCCGGTGACCGTCTCGACGAGGCGCTCGTCCGCCACGAAGGCCTCGCCCGCGGCGCTCCAGCACTGCGCCGCATGGTCGGCAGGGCAGGGGGCTCGCAGGATCTCGGGCGCGTCGATCGAGAGGGCCCGCACGAGCGCGTCGGGGTCCGGCGGCTCGGGGAGGCCCATCCGCCGCGCGATTGCGCGCGCCCACGCCTCGCCGAGGGCCGTGTCGCCGTGGCCGACGAGCTTCTTCGAGTCGTCCAGGCGCGCCCGCATCGCCCCTCGCGGTCGCTTCTCGGCGCGCTCGTGCCCGGTGCCCGTCGTTCGGGCAGTCGCGGCCGTGACGATGAGCGGCCCGAGGCGCGGGCCGAGGCCGTTCTCGTCGATGCCGATGCGGATCGCGGGTTCCAAGGCGCTCGTACGGTCCCCATACAGCACGGGGCGGGCGGCGGGGGGGAGAAGAGAAACCGAGTGGGGCGCGCGGGCGCTGGGGCGGGGGGGGCGCCCGTCAGAGCTCTACCGGTCGCGCGTCGCCGTTGACTGCCGCGATTCGGGTGCTTAACGTGTTCGGCCCTCCGAGGCCGGAGAGATAATCGGGAATTTCGAGGTCAACTGTGAACAAGGCCACCCTCAAGAAGTTCAGGACGCTGCTTACGGACAAGCGCGACGAGATCCTCAAAAAGGCCAAGCAGACGCTCGAGCAAGACATGACGCTCGACACAGACGATCTGTCCGACGAGATGGACCTCGCTTCGAGCGAATATCTGCAGTCTTTCACCTTCCGCCTTCGCGGACGCGAGAAGAGCTTCCTCGAGAAGATCGAGAAGGGGCTCCGCAAGATCGACGAAGGGACCTTCGGCATCTGCGAGGAGTGCGGCGAGGAGATCTCGGTCAAGCGCCTCGAGGCCCGTCCCGAGACGACGCTCTGCATCCGCTGCAAGGAAGACCAGGAGCGGATGGAGAAGGACTACACCTAGAGCCGCGCGCGGAGGCCGAGCGCGTGGAGGGGCTCGTGCGCGCTCCGTGCGAAGAGGCCGAGCGCGCGGCGGAGCTCGTGCGCGCGCGCTTCGACACGACCTCTCCTCCGAGGGAGCTCGTTCCCGCCTGCGAGAAGGCGAGCCCGAGGGCGCATGGGGACGATCCGGCGCGAGGGGGCCGCGCTCCTTCTCCGCGGGAGCGCCTTCCCGGCGAGAAGAGTACGCCAAGTCGACGAAGGCTCAGCGCGACCGGAGCATGGTCGCGGGGCTCAAGAGGCACGCCCAGCACCTCGGCACGCTCGCTGAGGCGCGCGGACTGCGCGGAGTGAAGAAGAGACTCTCGGCGCGTCGACCGCGCCGGGTCTACGGGCCGCCTGCGTCGGTCGGGTCGTCGATGTGGCCCAGCAGCAGGACCGCGCCGGTCGCGTCGACGACGGCCACGAGGAAGGGGCGGTTGACGACCATGGTGGCGACCACGGGCGGGGGGAGGGCCACGCTGGCGTCGGCGTCGAGGATCACCGCGGTCGCTGCGGCGGCCTCGACGCCGTTCTCCTCCATGGCCAGCATCGCCTTCTGCAGCACGTCCTTGATGTAGAGAGTTCCGTCGGGCGAATCCGCGCACATGCGGGTGAAATCGGCGGCTTTCGAGTCGAACGCCTGCGGCATGCCCATCGCCTTGAGCGCTTCCGCGAGCGAGAACGTCGGCGACGTGAACGCGACCTTCGGCAGCGAGAGCGTCACGAGGGCCGTGGCGGTGGGCGCCGCGAGCGGCCCCGACGTCGCCGTCAGGGCGTTCTCGTACGTCGCGAGGTCGCCGTGCGGGAGGGCGATGACGACCGATAGCTCGCCGCCCGCGAGCGGCAGCCACGCGATCTGCGCCTGCCCGTCGTCCGCGTACGCGTACGTCATCGTCTGGTTCATCATCGAGGCGGAGACCGTCGCCCCGCTGGCCGTCGTGAACGTGCCGGGCATCGTCTCGCTCGCCGAGAAGGTCGTCGCCCACGGCATCTTCAGGTGGAGCGCGTCGACCAGGACCATGCGGGTATAGATGTCGATCGATCCGGTGGGCAGGAGGTTCGCGATCTTGTCGGCCGTCTGCGAGCTCACCCAGGCGTTGATCGCCAGCCTCGCCGGGTCGGGCTGGCTCGCGAAGTCCTCGAGGTACACGCCGGCGCCGTAGTTTTGGGCGAGCGTGTCGAGAAACGATGGCTGCCACGGGTACGACTTCTGGCCCCAGACGGCGTTGACGATCTGGACCTCGTAGTCGGTCGGCGCCGGCGCGGGCTGGTCATTCTCGCTGGCCGCCTGCATCTGGCCCTTGAGGGCCTCGGCCGCGCGCTGTGCGAGCCCCTGGCTCAAGGCGTTCTGGCCGTCGAAGATCGAGCCAGCCTCGGCGGCGAAGTGCAGCGCGGACGCCATCTGCGTCGCCGTCGTGCCGTCCGCGCCGGCGTACGCCATCGTCAGCGCGAGCGACGCGCTCAGCGGCGACATCAACAGGTTGCCGGCGGGCGCGCTCGCACGAATGTGGGCATAGAGATCGACGGCGAAGGCGTTGTTTGCGGTGACCGCGCCCTGGATCGCCGTCTGCGAGACGCTCGACGCCGGTGCGCGCAGCGCGCTCGACTGGGCGACGCTGGGGGCGCTTGCCGCGCCGTCTGCCGCGTCGCTCCCGCAGGCCGCGAGGGCGAGCGTCAGCGGGAGGATCGCCGGACGCCCACGAGAATCGGTCAAGCATGCCGTCACCCCAAGGTCTGGCCACGTGCCCGCCCCGCGGCCAGCTTCCACCAACGTACCACGCCGCCGCGGCCGCGCTCCCGCGGCCGGGTCAGTTGACAATCCATGCGATCCTCTTGCATGCGTTGGGGTCAATTCTCGTCCAAGTGAGGCATCCGGAGCGGGAGCTGTCGACTCGAGGAGGTATTTCGATGATCCGTGTTCGTTTCTTCATGTTCACGCTTCTGGCTCTGTTCGGACTTTGCTTCGCGGCGAGAGAGGCCCGGGCGGGCACCGAGCTGTACCTGCAGTTCGACCCGGCCCTCCACGGCTCCTCGAAGGAGGGGACGCACGCCGCGTGGATTGTGGTCGACTCGTACACCTTCGGGGATGGAAGCCAGGGCGTCGCCACGGGAGCCGCGATGGGCACCGGTGCGAAGGGCGACAAGGCAGGCGGCCTGGCCGACAAGACGGCCGCGGGCAGCGCCGCCGACAAGGCGGGACGGCCGACGAAGATCACGTTCTCGACCACCGACGCCACCGTCATGACCGAGCTCAAGGCGGCGGGCGTGAGGGGGGCGCATTTCAAGACGGCGATCCTCGACGTCAAGAAGGCCGGCAAGCCGAGCTCGGACTACGCGAAGATCACGCTGACAGACGTCCTCGTCTCCAGCGTAACGGTCCGGCCGGGCCTGCAGACCAAGGCGGGCGCGTCGACCTTCACGCTGACGTTCATCAAGGAAACGGTCGAGTACTCGCAGGCGGACGCGAACGGAACCCGTACGGCCGCGCCGGTAGCCACCAGCTGGGACGTCGCCAGCGGCAAGATGGACTGACGCGTCGAGCGCTACGGGCCGCCCGCTACCGTCGGGTCGTCGATGTGGCCCAGAAACAGGATCGCACCGCTCAGGTCGACGATGGCGACGAGGAAGGGGCGATTGACCACCATGGTGGCGGTGGCCTCCGGGGGCGATGCGGACAGCGTGGTACCGACGATCACCGCGCTGGCCGCGGCGGCCTCGACGCCCGTCTCCTGCATCGCCAGCGTCGCCTTTTGAAGCACGTCTTTGACGTAGAGCGTCTCGCCGTCGGGCGGGTGCGCGCACATGCCGGTGAAATCGGCGGCGACCTGGTCGAACGCCTGCGTCATCCCCATCGCCTTGAGCGCCTGCGAGAGCGAGAACGTCGGCGACGTGAACGTGAGCTTCGGGAGCGTGAGGGTCACGAGCGCCTCGCCGCTCGGCTGAAACGCGGGCGACGTCGCCGAGAGGCCGTTCTCGTACGTCGCGAGGTCGCCGTGCGGGAGCGCGATGACGACCCTCATGTAGCCGCCGGACAGCGGCAGCGACACGATCTGCGCCTGTCCGTCGTCTTCGTACGCGTAGCTCAACGCCTGGTTCATCATCGGGGCGGAGACCGTCATTCCGCTCCCGGTCGTGAAGGAGCCGGGGACCGTGGCCGATGCGGGGAAGGCCGTCGCCCAGGGGAGCTTCAGGTGGATCGCGTTGACCAGGACCATGCGGGTATAGACGTCGATCGATCCAGACGGCAGCAGGTTCGCGATCTTGCCGGCGGTCTGCGAGTCCACCCACGCATTGATGGCCAGCCTGGCCGGGTCGGGCTGCGTCTTGAAGTCTTCGAGGTAGACGCCGGTGCCGTAGCTCCGCGCGAGGAGATCGAGAAACGAGGGCTCCCACGGGTAGGCCTTCTGGCCCCAGACCGAGTTGACGACCTGCAGTTCGTAGTCGCTCGGCGAGGGCGGGCTCCCGTCGCCGCCGCTCGCTGCCTGCGTGTCGTTGTTCAGCGCCTCGCCGGCGCGGCCTGCGAGCGTCTGGCTCAGCGCGTTCTGGCCGTCGAAGATCGAGCCTGGGTCGTCGCCGAGATGCAGGGCCGACGCCATCTGGGTCGCCGTGACGCCGGCCGCGCCGGCGTACGTCATCGTCAGTGCAAACGACGCGCTCAGCGGCGACGTGAGCAGGTTGCCGGCGGGCGCGCTCGCGCGGATGTGCGCGTAGAGGTCGACGGCGAAGGCGTTGTTCGCGGCGATCGCGTTTCCGAGCGCGGTCGCCGAGACGCCCGACGCCGGCTCGCGCACCACGGCGGACTGCGCGATCGAGGGCGCCGCGCCTCCCGCGCCGCCTCCTGCGTCGCTCGCCGCACCGGGTCCCGTAGTACCCCCGCACGCCGGGAGGGCCGCAATCAGAAGCGTCCGAGACGCCAAGAACAAGCGAGCGCCCATGCCGTCACCCTCTCTACCCCGCAGCCTCGAAGACAATACCACGCGGCCGGCGGGGCGCTTGCGGTCAGCCGCGCGCGGCGCGCTTCGGCGCGGGAGTCGAGCGCGCGAGCACCTCGCGGAGGTAGCGGGCCGTGTGCGATCGATCGACGCGCGAGACCTCCTCCGGCGTCCCTGCGGCGACGACCTCGCCTCCGCCCTCGCCGCCCTCCGGCCCGAGGTCGATGACCCAGTCGGCGCAAGCGACCACGTCGAGGTTGTGCTCGATGACGACGATCGTGTTGCCCTGGTCTCGGAGATCGGTCAGGGCCGTCAGGAGCACCTCGATGTCGGCGAAGTGCAGCCCCGTCGTCGGCTCGTCGAGCACGTAGAGCGTGCGGCCCGTGGCCCGGCGCGACAGCTCGCGCGCGAGCTTCACGCGCTGCGCCTCGCCGCCGGACAGCGTCGTCGCCGGCTGGCCGAGCGTCACGTAGCCGAGGCCCACCTTGCGGAGCGCCTCGAGCTTGTCGGCGATGCGCGGCACGGCGCCGAAGAGGTCCGACGCCTGTTCCACCGTCACGGCCAGCGCGTCGGCGATCGAGAGGCCGCGGTATTTCACCTCGAGCGTCTCGCGGTTGTACCGGAGGCCGGCGCACGCATCGCATGCGACGAACACGTCGGGCAAGAAGTGCATCTCGACGCGCAGCACGCCGTCGCCCTGGCAGGCCTCGCAGCGCCCGCCCTTCACGTTGAACGAGAAGCGCCCGGCCTTGTAGCCGCGAGCCCGCGCGTCCGGCAGGCCGGCGTAGAGGTCGCGGAGCAGCGCGAAGATGCCCGTGTACGTGGCGGGGTTCGACCGGGGTGTCCGGCCGATGGGCGCCTGGTCGATCGAGACGACCTTGTCGACGTGCTCGAGCCCCTCGACCCGGTCGCACTCGCCGACCGGCGCCGTCGCGTTGTAGAGCTTCGCGCGCGCCGCCGGCAGCAGCGTGTCGACGATGAGGCTCGACTTGCCACTGCCGCTCACGCCGGTGACGCACGTGAAGAGGCCGATCGGGATCTCGGAGGTCACGTTGCGGAGGTTGTGCGCGCGGGCGCCCACGACGCGAACGCTCGCCTTCGTGCGCGCGCGGCGCTTCGAAGGAACGGGGAGTTGACGGCGGCCGCTCAGCCACGGGCCTGTGAGCGACTTGGGGTTGGCCATGATCTCGCGGGGCGTGCCCTGCGCGATGATCTCGCCGCCGTGTACGCCGGCGCCCGGACCCATGTCGACGATGTGATCGGCCGCCAGGATCGCCTCGCGATCGTGCTCGACGACGATGACCGTGTTGCCGAGATCGCGCAGGCGCGCCTGCGCTTCGATGAGGCGGGCGTTGTCGCGCGCGTGAAGCCCGACGCTCGGTTCGTCGAGCACGTAGAGGACACCGACGAGCGCCGCGCCGATCTGGGTCGCGAGGCGGATGCGCTGTCCCTCGCCCGACGAGAGCGTCTGCGCGCTGCGATCGAGCGCGAGGTAGTCGAGCCCCACGTCGATGAGAAAGCCAAGGCGCGCGGCCACCGCCTTCAGCAGCGGCTCCGCGATCGCTCGCTCGCGTGGGCCGAACACCTGGGGCGGGGAGGCGCCGTCCGGCGGTTCGACCCCCAGCGACTCGACGAACTTGCGCACGTGACGCAGCGGCATCGCCCCGACCTGCGCCACGTCTTTGCCGCCGAGCTTCACGGCGAGCGCCTCGGGGCGCAGGCGCTTGCCCTTGCAGGCGTCGCACGTGCGAGTCACGAGAAAGCGCCCGAGCTCGTCGTCGGCGATGCCGCCCTCGCCGGCGTCGGGGTCTTCTTCGTCGGCCGTCTCGACGCGCACGTCGGCCAGAAGGGAGAGCCGCTTCTCGAGCCGCGGCACGATCCCCAGGTACCCGTGTCGCCTGGTGGCCTCGCGCCTGCGGCCGCCCTCCTTGGCTCGGCCTCGCTCCGCCCGCGCGCCCCCGTCGCCGCCGAAGAGAACGGCCTTGCGCTGGGCCTCCGGCATCTTGCCCCACGGCGCGTCGGGGCTGACGCCCAGCGCGGCGACCGCCGCCGAGAGCTCGGACGCGAGCGCGACGCTTCCCCGGCGCCCCCACGCGAGGACGACCCCCTCGCGCAGCGTATGGCGCGGATCGCCGATGCAGCGCTCGGGGTCGACGACGTCGCGCGCCCCCAGGCCGTCGCACGTCGGGCACGCGCCGTGGGGCCCGTTGAACGAGAACATGCGCGGTTCGATCGGCGGCAGCGATATCCCGCAGTCGACGCACGCGAAGCGCTCGCTCATCCAGATGGGTTCGTCGTCCCCCGCCTGCACGAGAAGGCGCCCTTCGCCGAGCTTGAGCGCCAGCTCGACGCTGTCGGTCAAGCGCCCCTTGATGCCGTCCTTGAGCACGAGGCGATCGACGACGACGTCGAGGTCGTGAATCTTTGTGCGGTCGAGCTCGATCTCGTCGCCCAGGTCGACGACCGACCCGTCGATGCGTGCGCGCACGAACCCCTCGCGCCGCAATCGCTCGAGCTCGAGCTTGAGCTCGCCCTTGCGTGCGCGCGCGATCGGCGACAGAAGCGAGAGCTTGGTCCCCTCGGGCATGGCGAGCATGCGGTCGACGATCTGCTGGACCGTCTGCGCCTCGATCCGCTTCCCGCAGTTCGGGCAGTGCGGAATGCCGACGCGCGCGTAAAGCAGCCGGAGATAGTCGGCGATTTCGGTCACGGTGCCGACCGTGGACCGCGGCGACTTCGAAAGCGGCCGCTGCTCGATCGCGATGGCCGGGCTCAGGCCTTCGATGCGTTCGACGTCGGGCTTCGCGAGCTGTTCCAGGAACTGCCGCGCGTAGGCGCTGAGCGACTCGACGTACCGGCGCTGGCCCTCGGCGTAAATCGTGTCGAAGGCAAGCGAAGACTTCCCCGATCCACTCGGACCGGTGAAGACGACGATCTTGCCCCGCGGCAAGCTGAGGCTGACGTTCTTCAGATTGTGCTGCCGCGCGCCGACGACGACGAGACGATCCACAGTCAAGAAGTCCGGGTTAGCACGGATCGGGCGACCTCCCACCTCTTGTGCGCTTTCGGCACCCCGGGTCGCTCTCTGTCCCGTCCTGCTCCCGTCCTGCTCCCGTCCTGCTCCCGTCCTGCTCCCCGTGCGGCTCCCCCGCTTGCCGCGTCGCCGCGGGCCCGGATTACGCTCCGCCGCTGACGTGGCCCCTTATGGTACCGTAGTTTCCGAGCTCGGGATGCTGAAGGTCGAGTGCGAATCCTGCAAAACCCCGTACCAGATCGACGAGCGGCGGGTGCCGCCTTCGGGACTGAAGATGCGGTGCTCGAAATGCGGGCATTCGTTTCTCGTCCGGAACGAGGCGGGACCGGCTGCCGCGCCGCCGGCGGCCGCTTTCGTGCCGCCTAAAGAGGCCGCGGCGGACCCCGCGCGCCCCACTCCGGCGGGCCTGCCGGGCCCGGCGCCACGACCTGCGGTGCCCCGCAATCTCAAAACGACGATGGTCGGCGTCGGGAGCGGCTTTGTCGCGCCGCCCGGTCCTCTCACGCCTCCGGCTGGGCCGCCCGCGGCTGCGCCCCCTGGGGCGGCTCCGCCGGGTGCTGTAGCCCCGCCCTCGCCGAGCAAGGCGGCGCAGCCCGCCAAGGCTCCCGCCCCGGGCCCGTTCAGCCGACCCTCACCCTCTGCTGCCGCGTCGCCCTCGCCAGCGTCCCCTGCCTCGCCCGCCGCAGGCTCACCGGGCTCGTCGTCGCCGGGCGGCTTTGGAAAGAGGACGATGGTGGGCGTCGCGCCGGGACCGGCGTCCCCGCCAGCGGCGGCTGCCCCTCCGGTCTCGCCCTTCAAGCCCACCGTTCCCGCCCTGTCCTCGCTCAAGGCCTTGAGCTTGGGGGGGGCCGCGCAGCCGTCTTCGCCCAGGGCTCCCGCGGGCGGACCTCCTGTTCAGCCTGCGTCGCTCAAGCCGCTGACGCCCGGGATTCCGACGCAGCCCTTTCAGAGACCTCCGACGCCGGGGGCCGCGCCCGCGCGCCCGGCGGCGGCATCCCCCGCAGCCGAGCCGCGTCCTGGAACCCCCACTCCCGGCGGCGGGATCCCCTCGGACTTCCCGGCGGCCCTCGGCGCACTGCAGGAAATGGACCTCCCGGTCATCTCGGCGGGCAAGGCGCCCGCCGCGCCGCCCGCTCGACCGCCGGTCGTCGCGTATAAGGCACCTCCTCCGCAGACGCCGCCGCCGGCGCCGATCGACGATCTCGACTTCGACCTCCCGGCCCTCCCCGACGACCTGCCGGCGACCCGCGCCACGGCGCCCGGAGCGCCGCCTCCCACGAGGCGTGCGCCCCCGGCCCGGGCGCCTGCGACGCCCGCCGCGCCGTCGCCCGCGAAGCCGTCGCCGCTGTCCTTCGAGATGGACCTGCCCGTCCCCGTCTCGGACCTGCCGGCGACTCGGACGCCCTTCGCCGCAGACTTGCCTGTCGTCCGGCCGACGTCGCCGGCGTCGCCGGCCGCGCGGTTGCCGGCCAATGCCGACCTACCCGCCGTTCGAGCTGCCGCCGCCGAGGCCCGCGCCGCGGCGTATCTGAGCGATCTTCCCGTGATTGCGGCGCACGACCAATCCGGGCCCGGAGATGTCGGGCTTCCGGTCATCTCGGCGGCCCTCCCTCAGGTTGTCGACCCGCGAACGAATCTTCCCGTCCCGGCTGCCTCGCTTCCAGCGCGCGTCGACCCGAGGGCGAACCTCCCCGCACCGCAGGCCTCCCTGCCCGTACAATCCGAGGGAAACCTGCCGTCGCCGGCTGCGACGCTCCCGGTCGTGCTCGACAGCCTGCCTGCGTCGGCGGGCGGGGGCCGGGGGTTCGGCGAAATTGAGCTGCCGACGTTCGGCGATTCCTCCCCTCCGAGTTCTCACCCGACGCCCCAGCCTGTGGCCCGAGCGACGCCCGGCTCGAACTCGGCTTCGTTCGGGCTCTTCGGCGAGATCGACCTCCCGCACGAATCGCCTCCGAGTTCGTCGGGTACGCCGGTCGCGGCTCCGAGCGCGCCGCCCGTCGACTCGGCGGACTTCGGCGACCTGGAGCTCGAAGAGCGGCCGCGATCGCTCCGGCCAGCTGCGGCGCAGTCGCTGTCGCCGCCCATCCAACGGTCCGACGCGCCCAAGAGCGCGGGCGGGATGAGCTTCGGCGAAGTAGACATGGGGGGCTCGAGCGGCGGCGAAGCCGGCTCGATCGGCCTCGATCACGACGACCGCCAGAGCCGCGACATTGCGCGCGAGGCGCCCGTCGGGCTCGCGGCCGCCTCCGCACTCGTGCGCGGCCCAGGCGGCGCAGGCGCGCCGCAGCAAGCCGTCGCCGCCGAGTCCCGCAAGCCGTCGCTCGGCAAGATGATCGGCCTTGGCGTCGCGCTGCTCGCCGTGATCGGCGGCGCGGCGCTCCAGCTGACGCCCTACGGCGCCTTCGGCTACCTCTTCGTCAACGACACCGTTCACGCGGCCGACTACCGCCAGGCGACCGCTGCCGCGATCGCCGACACCGACAAGATGGCGGCGCCCGACACCTACGACGTCGCGAAGGCGGCGCTCGACGCAGTCTACGCGGCGCAGGCGAGAACCTCGCGGGCCAGGCCGCTCGCGGCCTATGCCGCGTTCGCCGACTATGCGACGAGCGCGCGCTTCGGGGCCGACACGACGCGCGCCTCGCGGGCCCAGCTGCTCCTTGGGGCCTTGCCCTCAGACCCTCCGGTGCAGTACGCCGACGCGGCGAGCGCGGCGCGGGCGGCGACCGGCGACGCGCTCGATGGCGCCCGCAAAGCGGTGGACGCGGCGAGCCAGCACGCGTTGCCAGCCGACCCCATCCAGCACGATCTGGCGCTCCTCGCGGGCGAGCTTGCGCTGACGGCTCGCGACGGCGCCGGCGCCGTCGTCGCGTTCAAGCGCGCGGCCGCGCTGGCGAACGACGCGCGAGCGCACTTCGGCCTCGCGCGGAGCTACGACCTCACGGGCGACGCCGCCTCCGAGAAGCTCGAAGTCGAGGCGACCCTCGCCGCTTCGCCGGGCCATCCCGGCGCGCTCACGCTCCGGGCTCGCCCGAAGGCCGGCGCCGCCAATCCGGCCCACGCGCTCGCCGATCTCCGCGGTCGTGATCGAGGGACCGTCTCGCACGAAAGCCGCACCCAGGGAGCTGTCGCAGGCGTACGCCGCGAAGGCGTGGGTGAGCCTGGAGCGCGGCGCCGCGACCGACGCGCGCGAGGCGTTCGCGCAGGCCGTCGCGCTCGACCCGCGGAACGTCGACGCCCTCAACGGTCAGGGCCGCCTGTTCCTGAACGAGGAGCGGTGCACCGAGGCGCTGGCGCGGTTCGACACGGCGCTCGGGATCGATCCGAACTCGGTCGAGACGATCGCGAACGACGCGGAGGCGAAGATCGCCCTCGAAAGGCTCGCCGATGCGAAGCAGCAGCTCCTCGCCGCCCGCGAGCGGTTCCCCAAGAGCGTCCCGACGTTGATCTTGCTCGGCAAGGTCGAGCAGCACCTCGGTAACAGCGACGCGGCCGAGGCCGACCTGCGCGCGGCGATCGCGCTCGTCGATCCGTCTCGCCCCGACGCCGTGCTGCCCTACGTCGCGCTCTCGAAGCTGCTGTCGGAGCGCGGGCACGCAGCGGACGGGCGCGCCGCGCTCGACGAGGCGAAGAAGAAGCTCACTCCGTCGCCGGGCCTCGAGCGCGCGTTCGGCGAGATCAGCGAGCTCCAGGGCGACTACGACGGCGCGATCGCTCACTACAACGCCGCCCTCGCGCTGGACTCGAAGAACGCGACGACGCACTTCCGGCTCGGCGTCGCGCTCCGCAGGACGCGCAAGTTCGACGACGCCGCGACGGAGCTCGACAAGGTCGCCGCCGTCGACAAGGACTACCCGGGTCTCTCGCTCGAGCGGGGCCTGCTGTTCGAGGAGTCGGGGGACGTGCAAAAGGCGATCGAGCAGTTCAACGGCGCGCTCGCCAAGGCGCCGGACGATCCCGACCTGCAGCTCCGCGTAGGGGCCGCGTACGTCGCCATCGGGCGGCCGGACGAGGCGCTGCCGATGCTACACAAGGCGCTCGAGAAACGACCGACGAGCGCCGAGGTGCATCACTACATCGGGCGGGCGCTGATGCTGCAGCCGGGACCGGGCCAGGCCGACGCGCTCCGCTACCTGAAGCGCGCGGTCGATCTGGACCCGAACCGGGCGGAGTTTCACGTCTACGTCGCCTGGGCGGCGAACGACGCGACGCCCGCGCAGCTAGAGCTCGCCCGCGACGAGATCGATCGGGCGCTCGCCCTCGACAACCTCAACGCGGAGGCCTACTGGCAGCGCGGCGTGCTCGAGCGGATGGAAGGCGCCGACGAGGACGCGCTCAAGGACGAGAACCACGCGCTTGCGCTTCGCCCGTCGCGCTACGAAGCGCACGCGACGCTCGCCGAGTGCGACGAGGACAAGAACCAGGACGCCGCGGCGCTCGCGGAGTGGGCGCGCGCCATCGCGGGGGACATGGACGCTCCCAACGCCGCCACCGTGCGCCACCCGTTCTGGCGCTTTCGCTACGGCAAGCTGCTCATGGATCACGGCGGACCCGGTGCGGCACTCGTGCAGCTCCTTCCCGCGGTGACGACGGCCGAGGCGATCAGCCCGAAGCCCGGCTGGCTCGCGCCGCTCGAATATCTGACCGCCGATGCCCTGCGCAAGACCGGCAAGAGGGCCGACGCCGTCGACCATTACAAGCGCTTCCTCGACATCGCGCCGGTCAACTCCCCCGACCGCCTGGACGCCCAGCAAGCCCTCGCCACCCTCGCCCCGCGGTAGCCGCGAGAGAGAATCACAAGGAAAGGAGGAGAGGAGCAGAGAGTTTGGGCCCAATCCCAAGAAATCCTCCTTCTGGGCTCCTTCTCTCCTTCCCTCCTTTTTTCTCGTTCTTCGAGCGAGGACTAGCCGCCCAGGGCGTCGGCCATGCGCGCGAAGGCGTCGACGTCGAGGGTCTCGCCGCGGGCGTCGAGGGAGATGCCGGCCTTCGTCGCGGCGCGCTCGAGGGACTCGCCGTCGTCTGCCAGGCCGGCCCACGCGTTGCGGAGGGTCTTGCGGCGCGCCTCGAAGGCGCGGCGGACGAGCGCGCGGAACCGCTCGGTCTCGCGGGCGCGCGGAGGGCGCAGCGGAACGAGCTCGACGACCGCGCTCGTGACCTCGGGAGAAGGGTGGAACGCGCCAGGCGGTGCGCGCAGGAGGCGTCGTACGTCGAACGCCGCGCGCACGAAGACCGTGAGCCCCCCCCATGCCTTCGTGCCCGGGCGAGCGGCCAGGCGCTGCGCCACCTCGTCCTGGACCATGAAGACCGCGCGCTCGACCCGCTCGGCATTCTCGACCGCGGTCCGGAGGAGCGCGCCCGTGATCGAGTACGGCAGGTTCCCGCACAGGACGCGCGGCGCGTTCGGGTCGGGCTCGCCGAGGATCGTCGCGAAGTCCGCGGACTGAGCGTCGTCCTCGAGCACACGCACGCCCGTGCCCTCGAGCGTCTGGACCAGGAGGGGGACCAAATCGCGATCGCGCTCGATCGCCGTGACGGTCGCCGCGCGCTCGGCGAGGAGCCTCGTGAGCGCGCCGGTGCCCGCGCCGATCTCGACGACCCGAGCGCGCCCGATCTCGTCGTCGGGGACGCAGGCGCGCGCGATGGCGCGCGCGATCCCGCCCGACACGAGGAAGTTCTGGCCGAAGCTCTTCTTGGGCCGCAGCCCGGCTTCTCGAAGCAGGGCGCGCGGATCTCGCGAGGTCACGAGGATTTCTCCAGCGGCGGCGCGGACGCGGCCTCGCTCGGCGCGGGCTCCCGGGCGGGGACGACGTGGATGCCGAGCTTCCGAAGGAGCCGTTCCCCTCGAGCGCGCGTTGCGCGAGCGCGCACGCGGACCGCCTCGTCCACCACGTCGGCCACTGCGCTCCTGCGATCGCGCTCGGCGCCGACCCCGGCCTCGAAGGGTGGCAGGCTCCAGCGCAACGCCACGCGGCGCGCGCGGAGGGCCGCGATGGCCTGGCCCATGGCCTTGTCGACGCCGTCCGCCTTCGCCGGCGGCGGCGCCCATATGTGGATGGCGCTCGCCCGCGGCTTCTCCGTCGCCAGGCGCTCGAGCACCGAACCGAGCGTGGCTTCGGACTTCTCTCGTTCTCCGTCGACGCAAGGGGGAGACTCGATGCCGAAAGCCGCCAGGTACTGCCTGAGCGCTCGCTCGCGCGGCGTCGACGCGAACGGGACGCGCGGCGCGAACGGCGCGAGCGGGCGGAGCTGATCGGCGCGGAGGGCGAGCGCGTCGAGGTCCGCCGAGCGAACGCCGCGGAGCCCATTGGGGTCGAGCGGCCGCGCGTGCTCCGCGACGCGCTGGGCGATCTCGGTCTCGTCGAGCTCCGATCGGTCCGCGTCGATCGCGCTCGCGGCGCTCGCGAGCGCCCCGGCCATCGCCAGGCTGTGGGCCGCCCCGGCCCCGGGCGCAATCCACGTCCGGACGCGGGACGCAGCGATGACGAGGCCCACGCGTTCGCGCCGGCGCATGTGGCGCACCGCGAACGCGGCCACTTCGTCGGCGACGCGGTCGAGAGGCGCGCACCCCGGAGTGCCCGCCCAGAGCTCGACCGAGGCGTCGACCACGAGCCATACGATGTCGCGCTCCTGCCGTTCGGTCTCGCGGACCAGGAGGCGGCCTCGCTTCGCGCTCGCCTTCCACGCGATCCGCTTGAAGGGATCGCCCGGCGAGTGATCGCGCAGCTCGCGTAGCTCGTTGTCCTGACCGGCGAGGTTCGCGCGCTGCCCGTCGTCTGCGACGCGCCGCGCACGGCCCCCGCGGCGCGGGGCCGCCACCGCCGCGAACGCGGTCGGCAAGACCTCGATGCCGAGAGGATTCGCGAAAAGGAGGGGAACCTCGTAGAAGGCCTCGCCGCCGAACGACGTCCCGCGCACCTGAACCGCGAGGCCGTGGACCCCCCAGCGGCCGATGCGCCTGGGGATCACCGTCACGTCCACGCGCGCGCGCGCGCCCGGCGGCAGGTCAAGTGACGACGGCTCGACGGAAGCGTCGAGCATGCTCGACGCGAGCGGCCGCAGTCCGACGGCGCGGACGGGCGCATCGCCCCGGTTTCTGAGCTCGCCCTCGAGCACGATCGGATGATCGCGCGAGCCACGCCTCACGCGCGTCGGTCCGGTCCAGATCATCTCGAACCCCGCCGCGCGCAAGCGGGTGACCCCGACGAGCGCGACGGCTCTTCCGATCGCAACCGCCAGGAGCATGGCCCCGCCGAAGCCCACGACGGGCGCCAGCCGCGCCGCGGCGCCGAGCGCCACGAGGCCGGCGCCGGCGACCGCCACGTGGAACGTCGCCCTCGTAGGGTAAAGCTGCACCCGCCCGGCTCCGTGCTTTCCGTCAGATTGCGCGCATGCCGCGTCGGTAGCTGACCTTGGAGAGCGTCTCCTCCACGAGCCGCACCTGGGCTTTCGGGTCGACCTCCGCCTCTGCGGTCATCACCAGGCGGTGGGCAAGGACGTTCGGGGCCACCGCGCGGATGTCGTCGGGTGCCACGAACGGGCGTCCGCCGATGAGGGCCCACGCCTTGGCGGCCTGGACGAGGCCGAGAGTCGCTCGCGGGCTCGCGCCCAGCGAGACGCGGGGATGCAGGCGCGTGAAGGTCGTGAGGGCCACGGCATACTCGAGCAGATCGTCCTCCAGGTAGACGCGCGCCGCGATGGCCTGGAGCCGGAGGATGTCGCGCGCATCGAGCACGGGTCGCGCCGTCGGCGGATCGACGCCATGGGTCTTGAGCATGTGCGCCTCTTCGCGTGCCGAAGGGTAGCCCATGGCCACGCGCACGAGGAACCGGTCGATCTGCGCTTCGGGTAGGGGATACGTCCCCTCGAGGTCGACGGGGTTCTCCGTCGCGAGCACCAGAAACGGCGAGGGGAGCTCGAACCTGTCTCCCTCGATCGTGACTTGCCGTTCCTGCATCGCCTCGAGCAGCGCGCTCTGCGTCTTTGCCGGTGCGCGGTTGATCTCGTCGGCCAGGACCACGTTGGCGAAGATGGGCCCGGCGCGGAGCGAGAAGGTGCCCTCGCGCGGCGAAAGGACGTACGTGCCCGTGATGTCCGCCGGCAAGAGGTCCGGCGTGAACTGGATCCGCTTCGCGGAGCAGCCGAGCGTCGTCGCGAAGGCCTTCACCAGCGTCGTCTTCGCCACGCCGGGCACGCCCTCGAGAAGGGCGTGACCGCGCGCGAGCAGCGCGACGAGCATCGTGTCCACGGGGTCCGACGAGCCGACGTAGACGCGGGCCACTTCGCGGCGCACGTCGTCGATGCGCTCGCGCGCGGCCGCGATCTCGTTGGTGTTCGCCGCGGCGGTCACGGGGGTTCCCCTTGAAACGTAACACGCCCGCCGCCGACCGGCGCGCCCAGGCCCCGCAGCGGGCTGGAGCCCGGGATTTCACCCTCCCCGGCGTCCGCCCACAGTCGCGATTCAGGACCTCGAACCGTCACGTCTGCCCCTGACGGTGGCGCCCGCCGCCGCAGGGGCTTCCAGACCGAGCCGGTGGCGCACGTCGCGCACGTCGGCGGCCACCGCGAGCGCCTCGGCGTCGGTCGGCCGGTCGCGCAGGAGCGCGGGGCCGCCCGCGCCCCTTCCGATCTTGGGCTCGACGCGCGCCATGGTCGCGAAGAGGCGGGACAGCGCTCGGGCGCCGCTCTCGTCGAGCAAGCGCGCCGCCCGCAAGCGCGCGACCAGCTGTTCGGGCGGCGGGGCGCGGTCCAGCCCGAGGCGAGTGGCGAGCTCCTCTTCCAGCGCGCTTTTGAGCTCGAGGATCGCAAGGGCTCGTGACGTCCCCGGTGCCCCGAGGACGGCTGCGTGCCCCGCGACGCCTCCATGTGCGACCACCGGAATCTTTCGCGTGAAGCGCGGCGCGGAGTGCTGGTGAGTCTTCCCTGCGCGGGCGCCGGTCCAGACGAGGATGCCGATCCCGACCGCCAGCGCGGCGACGTAGCTGACCACGGGCGTCATCCCGTCGTGCCGGAGTGCTTGCAGCGAATCGAAGAGCACCCGCCGCGCCTCGCTTGCGGCGCTCGCGAGGAGCGAGTCGTCCCCGAACGAACCGGTCAGTTCGAAGTCGTTCGCGAGTACGTAGAGCTTGCCGCTGCGCTTGCCCCACGTCTCGTCCTCGAGCGCGTAGCGAATGAGGGCCAGGGCGAGTGCCCGGTTGCCCGGGTAGCGGAGCATCGAATTGATGATGACCGACGCGTCTCCGATCGCGAGAAGCCGTCCTCGCCCGACCACCCCGGCGACCGCGAGGAGAACGTCTTCTTCCCCGTCTCCCCGAACGACGAGGATCGGGGAGAGGGCAGGCTGCTCGAGGCCGGTCGCGTGGTTGGTGACGACCTGCGAAACGTCGCGCACCGCGGGATGCTCTACGGCGGGCTCGGCGATCGCGAGGGCCGGGTTTCCTCGGAGCATCTCGGCGGGTCGTGCGGGTAGCGGCCGGCGAACGATGTCGAATTTCTCCAGAAGCTCGTCCCCGGTCCCGTAGTCGTCGAGCAGCACGACGCGGCCGCCCGCTCGCATGAACGAAGACAGCTCCTCGACGTCGAGCTCGCGGGTCGGATGGATGAGGACAAGGGCGTCTGCGGGGTCGAGGCGGTGGAAATCGAGGGTCGAGGTCGGAAGGGTGCGCGCGGCCCCGAGTTCGACCTCCGCCGTGTGAAGGAACTGCGATAGGCCCTCCCAGTCCTCCCCCTTCAGGTCGAACGGCGACGCTTGTGCGCGAGTGGCGAAAATGACGATCGTCGCAAGGGTCGCGAGAGTAGCGGCGGCTAGGCGCGCCGCGAGGCGGAGTGGCAGCCGGCCAGGGAGCGCGGTTCGCATCGTCCGATGAGCGGGGAGGGGTCGCGGGGAGGGGTCGCGGGGAGGGGTCGCGGGGGAGGGGCGTCGCGGGGAGGGGGCGTCGCGGGGGAGGAGCGTGGAAGGGGCAGGGCGTGGAGGCGCGGGAGGGGGAGCGCTCCGCGGCTGCAAGCCTGGAAGGCCTGGAAAGCCTACAAAGCTTACAAAAAGCCTACAACTACAAGAAGCGGGCTGGGGTCCACGTCGAGGCCACGCCGAGCCGCGAGCGGGGCATCAAGGACATCCTTGACCGTGGCACTTGCGTTGCTAGCTTTGCAATTGAGAGCAGCAGTAGGCTCAGATCCAATTTATTAGGATCCCACCGGGCAGGCTGCTTAACCTGACAGGAGGTCTCGCGATGTTGCCTCCCTTCATCATCGAGCAGATCCGCCGGCGAGAAGAGCAGGAGCGGACGCGCCACGAGCAGCCGCGCCTGGAAATCCCGGTCGATCGCCCCGCTCCGCGGGCTCCCGCGGCTCCGGACGACGCGGGCGAGCGCGGCGTCATCATCATCGACCTGATGACCGACAACATCGACTGACGGGCTCGAGTCGCGGCTGCCCAGAACGCGCCGCGTTACGCCGCGAGCATTTCGAGGCTGCAATAGCGGTCGTGCGAATCTGCTGGGACCCTCGGCTCGACACGTACGCCCGCGGTGACTAGGCTCGGCCGCCGCATGACGCGCGACGTCGCACGTCGACTTGTCTTCCTTCTGTTGCGAGCGAGCTCCGCTACGGCGGCGATCGTCGTCGCGGGCGGAGCCTTCCCTGCGTGTTACCCGGGGGGTGGGGGTGGGACGGATCCGCCGACGACCACCTTCTATTTCCCGGTGGGGCTTGCGGTCTCGGCCGGCGGCAGCGCCCTCTACGCCGTCAACTCGGACTTCGATCTGCAGTGGAACGGCGGGACGCTCCAGAGTTACGACCTGCAGAAGATCCGAAAGGATACAGCAAGGCTCATCCATGCGAACCTGAGCGGTCTGTCCCTCGGGGATCCGAGCCTCAGCGACATCCAGTTCGTCAACGCCCAGCCGACGAGCATCGCCAACTGCCTCGGCATCGCCCCCCCGTCGGACGGGGGTGGCGAGGCAAGCGTGCAGACGCTCCAGGTCACCAATCCCAACGGAACGCGCGTCGCTCTTGGCGAGATCTGCGCACCGCCGGTCCAGTCGACGAACTATGTGCGCAGTTCGGCGATCATCGGCGCGTTTGCCACGGACCTGCAGATCCAGACCTTCGACGGCGTCAACAGCGTCGACAGCAACGGCAAGGCGGTCAGCGGCGTCGGCCACCGCCTCTTCGCGCCGGTTCGAGGGAACGCGACGGTCACCTGGGCCGACGTGACCCAGGACACGTTGCCCCCTCCGTGCGGCGGCGATGCGGGCCCGTGCGGCGCCGCGGGCGAGGCGGGAGCGGGCGTCTTCAATCTCGACTGCGGCCAGTCGGGCAACGGCACCTCGTGCGACGGCCGACACGAGACCGGCAACGTGCCCACGGCCGCGGACACCCGACTGCAAACGATGCCGGGCGAACCGTTCGGGTTGGCGCAGACGCAGGACGGAACGGCTCTCGCCGTCACCCATCAGACCGAGACCGATACGTCGCTCCTGCTCGCGGGCAGCCCCGGCCCGCCGAACGTCGATCCGTCGATGCAGTTCGTCGAGACCGACCTGCCCAACGGCGGCAGCGGCATCACGTTCGTACCGCACGACCCCGACTCCTCGGTGCCCCCTTGCGCGGTCCCGCCCGTCCCCGGCGTTCAGCACCTCCTGCGTGCGGCCGGCCTTCCTCGAGACCAACCACAGTACCGCGGAGCTCGATCTGCTCCGCTACTACGACGACGACGGCTCGAGCCTTCATCGCCCCTTCATCTCCAAGGAGGAGATCTTCCCGTTCACGACGAACCTCGGCGGAACGGACTCGCGCGGGATCGCGATCGACCCGACGCCTCGCCTGGCGTGCAAGGCCATGGCGAAGTCGGCCGCCGACACGATGACCTGCGCCGATCTTCCGGCCCGCGTCTTCTTCGCCAGCCGCACGCCGCCGTCGCTCGTCATCGGCGAGATCGGCGGCCCCACGCCGAACGGCGACGGCTACGATCCCGACCTCTGGACGCCAAGCGGGAACATTCCGCTGCCCGCCGGGCCCTCGAGGGTCTACGTCGCGCCGATCGTGAACATCGAGGGCAACTACGAGGTCCGCATCTTCGTCGTGAACTTCGACTCGAGCACGATCTCGATCTACGACCCCAATTGCGGCGGAGCCTCGTCGAGCTCGAACTGCATCAACCTGGCGCTCGTCGACACGATCTATGTGGGTCCTGGGCCTTTCGCGATGGCCTTCGATCCGTTCGTGCTAGACGACGTCGCGCAGAACAAGCCCGTGAAGCCCGATTCGCGGCAGACCAGCCTCAACACGTATCGCTTCGGCTACGTGGCGAGCTTCACGCAGTCGTTCGTGCAAGTCATCGATCTGGATCAAACGCAGCCGACGTTCGAGAGCGTCGTCTTCACGCTCGGCAATCCGACGCCGCCGAAGGGTTCGTAGGGATGCGCAAGCTTCCGACCGTGGGTCTCGCGCTTGCGGCGCTCGCCGTCACGGTGGGCGTGGCGGCGTCGAGTTGCAGCCAGACGCCCACGAACGTGCCGATCCGCTCGTTCGAGGGGGCGCAGCGGGTCTCGGTCGTGTGCCTGCAGGTCCTCAACGTCCCCGATCCGAGCCACGGGGCGATCCCCTTGACCCAGGACAACTGCGCCTCCGTGGCGTCGGGGGTCGTTCCCGACACACTGCCCGACCACCTCATCGCCGCGGTCACGCAGACCACGCGCGGCGAGCTGGCCATCGTGGACCTGACCGGCGGCTACGTCGTCGACGAAGACCAGTCGACCCCGGGCATCAACTTCATTCCCGTGGGAACCAACCCGACGGACGTGGCCATCCCCCCGGACGGCAAGTTCACGTACGTGTCGAGCGCTTCGGCGACCAAGCCGGCCATCTACGCGATCAACAGCCGGCGCCTGCTCGGCGACAGCACGGCGGTCGGCACGCCGCAGACGCCCCCGCTTCAGCTGACCGACCTGCTGGCGTGCTCGCTCCCGCAGCCGCCACTGGCGCTCGCGATCACCACCCTCCCGGAGGCATCCGGTACGGGTGGGGGCGCTGTGGACGCGGCCGGCACGGACGCAGGCAGCGTCGACGGGGGCCGCGCGGATGCGGGCGCGGCGCAGACCTCGGCGTACGCGCTCGTCGCCCTGCTCGGCGCCGAGGGGAACATGCCCGCCAGGATCGTCACGATCGATCCGACGAACTTCACCCAGCAGACGACGCCCGGCGCGCTTCCGCCGTGCGTCTTTGCCGGAGGCGTGCAGCTCTCGGCTGACGTACCCCCTGGGTCGTGGTTCCCGGGTCCCTCCTGGCCGGACGGCGTCCCGTACGTCGACGGGAGCGTCGATCTCGATGGACAGTTGCCGTCGGTCGGCCCGCCCGGCATCTGTTCGGCGGCGCTGGATGCCAGTGAGGTGGAGGGGGGTGCCGGGGCCACTGGAGCCCCCGATGCGACGAGCGCAGCTGCGGAGGCGGGCGCGTCGGCCGGCTCGCAGGAGGGTGGACCCGATGCCGCAGCCGAGGACGCCGCGCTCGAAGACGCCGGGGTCGAGGATGCCGGGCCGTTCGAGGACACCGGGCCCGAGGACGCCGGGGGTCGCCGAGGCCGCGGCGCCGACGATGATGGCGACGGCAGAGGCGGGGTCCCCGGACGCCGGGTTCGCGCTGGCGGTCGCGCCGCTTGCGACGCCCAATCCTTCGTCGATGGTCATGCGCGACGACGACCTGCACTTGCTCTACGTCGCGGACCAGTCGCTGCCACTCATTCACGTCATCGACCTCAGCAACCCGACCGCGCCCGTCGAGATCGAGCCGCTCCTGGCGACGAGCGTCACGCAGCCCGATCGACCCGTCCGGGTCGGGGGCCTGGCCCTGAGCCCGCCGACGCGCGACTACAAGCGCTACCTCTACGCGATCGACCAGGCGCCCGGCAGCGTGATGGTCTACGACGTCACCGACGGCGCGTCGTCGCCGCACGTTCCCCTCCTGCGGCCGAACGCGGAGCTCGACCCGTTCGCGCCGATCGATCGCCTGACGTTCGCGGCGCCCGTCGCGACGATGGCGTTCGCGCAGCACGACTGGCCCCTGCAGGTGCCCCCCGGGTCGAACGCGACGCCGAACGTGAGCCTTGCGTATTCGGGGCTGCTCTGCAATCCGAACCCGAACGCTCACCCCGCCGCGACGACCTTCAACGATCCTCGGCGCGTACTACCGGGTCGATCAGGCCGGCGTCGTGCAGGCGAACGGCACGGTGGAGAACTTTCCGACGCGCTTGCGCGGCGTCTTCGCCTTCGCGACGCTCTCGAACGGTACGGTCGTGACGATCGACGTCGACGACTGGGATGCCCCGTGCCGGCGCCCGGACCCGATGGTCGAGGGGCAGATCACCGGCTCGCTCGACGTGCCGCAGCCCGACGCGGGCGAGGGGCCCGACGGAGGCCTGGACCTCGACCCGTACCACACGCCGACCGCCTACCAGCAAGGCCAGGGAAACAGCCTCTCGGAGAGCCCTCCGGTCACGCTGGAGCAGTTCTTCCCCGTCTCGGCGCCGCACCGGATGCGGTCCAGCGTGCTCGTTCGAAACGACCCGACGTCCGGCGTGCACATTCCGAATCTCGTGGGGACCCCGCAGCTGACTGACCTGAACGGGACGCCCGTGGCGACCTCCGGCCTGGCCGGGATCGCGAACCCCCTTCTCTTGCCCACCGTGCTGCAGCCGGGCTTCACCGATCCGACCGACGTGCAGAACCCCACCGAGCCGAATCCGGCGTTGCGGATGGCAGCCTTTGCCGACGCGGCCACGTTCCCGGATCCGCAGACCGCTCCGACCCCGGGGGTGCGCCTGTCGTTCGAAGACCCGACGGTGACGCAGAACCAGGACTGGACGGTGACCTACGAGGGGGTGCTACCGAGCTCGCCGGGCATCTTCGCGGATATCGCGCCGTCGCCGCCCGCCAACGACTACACGACGCTCACGCTCACGACGACGGGAGCGAATCTCTGTTCGCTGGGCATCGAGGACTGGGATATCGGCCAGGCGCGGGCCACCGCGGCGATCGCCGGCATGAAAGAGGACGGCTTGCCGGTCTCCACGACCGAGAGTTCACTCAAGTTCTGGACGACGGACTACGCCGAGGTCACGAGCGACATCCTCCCGCAGGGCGACCCGTACTGGAGCCTCCCGCAGGCGTGCTGGGACATCCCGGGCACGGACCTGGGGGACGGAGGCGCCAGCAAGACGAGCGTCTCGGATCAGCGCTACGACATCTGTCAGGCGACGTTCGGCGCGCCCGGTAGCAACCCCGATCTGAACGTCACGCGCGACGTGCCCATCCTCGAGGCCTACAGCGATCATCTCAAGGTCGGGCGTTTCGGCTTCAAGAGTCAGCTCGAGACCACGGCCAACCGCACCGTCGATTCCGATAGCCCGAACAACCCGACTTTCCTCAAGCTCATCACGTGCTGCTTCAACAAGCAGGCGGCGTTCAAGGTGAGGGCGGGCGGAGAGTGGATCGCCGTGGGGCAGCAGGGCATCGGCCTTCTCAACCACGTCGTGGCAGCCGCACCCCCTGCCAACAATCGCTGCGTGCTCTCGTGCGACCCGAACGACGCCCTGCTCAACGCGCGCTCGTTCGACATCCCGTGGTCGACGCCGACGGCCTGCAAGGAGCCGATCCCGCCCCCGTCGATCGGCCGCAACGACCCGCTCGCGATGCGCAACCCCATGTTCTCGTACGTGACGTGGAGCGGCTGCGGGACGTTGACGCCGTCCGGGTCCGGCACCACCGGCGCCCACACGCTGACGGCGCGCGACCTGACGTGGAAGTTCTCGGTCAGCGGCGGCTTCTCTCCGCTGACGATCTCGCTGGGCGGGGCCAACGGGGTCTCGGTGAACCCGCAGTCGATGCTCTACATCCCCTCGATCTCCGCGCTCGCGGTGGTCGACGGCGCGCAGCAGGGGCTCGTGCTCATCGATCTCAACATCGTGGCCTTCTCGACCAACTACTTCTGAGCGAGCCGCTCGACCTCGTGAAAGTTGTCGTAGTGAAGGATGCGGCCGCCCCCGGGCTTCTTGACGATGATGTCCTGGAAGCGGTGATCGAAGAGGATGAGGTCCGAAGTCCACACGTGACGGACGTGGACCATCTGCCCGGTGGCTTCTTCGATGCCGACGAGCGCCGCGGCGAGCTGCAGGTCGCTCTTCTTCATCGACTCGCTCGTCTCGCCGAAGAGGGGGCTCGATTCCACGATCGGGTGGATCACCGTCCACGACAGCGCGAAGAAGGCGCTCGACCCGCGCGTGAGCTCCAGCGTGTGAAAGCGCCGGATCGGTTCGCCCTCGAGGGTCGTCTCGTCGCGCAGCACGACCAGGCGTAGTGTCGCCTCGACGAGCCCGGTGGCCCGCTCGTTCGCCAGGCGTACCATGAGCGACCGCACGCCGTCGCGCAGCCCGATGACGGCGTAGTGGCTGAAGAGCACTCGCGCGCGAGGCCTCGAGAACTTCGCGAACATGAGGCCCGTCGCGAGCGCGAGGGTCACCAGGCCGAAGAGCGCCTCGAGCGTGACGACGACGTTCGAGAACGTGGAGATCGGCACCATACGGCCGTAGCCGATGGTGGCCATCGTCTGGACGCTGAAGAAGTACGCGTCGCGAAAGCTGCCTGCCCGAGCGTTGTCGATGCCGCCGTCGAGGACGTAGCAGGCGGCGAAGACGGCGTTCGAGGCGAGGTAGGCCACGAGGATGAGGAGGAAGAGCACCCACCATGGCGACGCGAGCAGGTAGTAGTAAAGGTCGGTCAGCGGGCGTCGCGCCACGCCGATCCTCTCGATGTCCGCGCCGAGGGTCCGGGTCGATCTGCGCCGTGTCATTCGCGAGGAGGATAGCGAACCGCTCGAGGTGCGTGTCGGCATCCCGGCGCCGCGCTCGGCGACGCGACAGGGCGGCGGCCCCTGGACCCCGACGGTCAGCCGCGGTACGGCCTAGACGCCGATGTCGAAGGGAAACGCATCGCAGACGCCGGTGATGCGGCAGTACCTCGACGCAAAAGCGGCTCATCCGGATGCGCTCATGCTCTTTCGCATGGGCGACTTCTACGAGCTCTTCTTCGAGGACGCCGTCGTGGCGTCGCGAGCCCTCGATCTCACCCTGACCGCGCGCAACAAAGGCTCAGGCGACGAGATCCCGATGGCCGGCGTGCCGCACCACGCCGCGAGCGCGTACGTGCAGCGTCTCCTCGAGCAGGGCTTCAAGGTGGCCATCTGCGAGCAGATGGCCGACCCATCGAAGGTCAAGGGGCTCGTTCCCCGGGAGGTGGTCCGGGTCGTGAGCCCCGGTATCGTCTACGACGACGCCGGGCTCGAGGCGCGCCAGAACCACTACCTGGTCGCGGCCGAGCGCGGCGACCGGCTCTCCGGGCCGTTCGGAATCGCGGCGCTCGATCTGTCCACCGGCGAGCTCCTGGCGTGCGAGGCTCCAGACGCAGCGAGCGCCCTGTCGGAGCTCGTCCGCCTCGATCCGCGCGAGGCCCTCGTCGGTCCCGAGGCGAGCGATCTGGTCAAGCCGCTCTCGGCGTCGCGCGGCGGCCGCGCCGTGGTGCGGGCGCTGGGCGAGGCCCTCGACGACGCCCGGGCCGTCGAGATCCTCGCGGACCAGCTCGGGGGCGGCGAGGCGGAGGCGTCGTGCGCGTCGTCTCCAGCGCGTCGCGCGGCGGCCAGGTGCATAGCGACCGCCAAGGCGTGCGAGGCCGGACGGCCGCTGCCGGTATCGCGCCTCGTCTTCTACGCCCTGGGCGAGACGCTGGTACTCGACGAGGCGACGCAGGCCCATCTCGAGCTCGTCCGCTCCGTCGACGGCACCGAGCGCGGTTCGCTCCTCGGTCAGATCGACGCGACCAAGACGGCGCCCGGCGCGCGGCTGCTTCGCCGCAGGCTCCTCGCGCCGCTCGCGCGGGTCGCGGAGATCCGGCGCCGGCACGACGCGGTCGATCTCGTTTACACGACACCCCGGCACGCGGCGCGAGCTTCGGGAGCGCCTCGAGGAGGTGGGCGACGTCGAGCGGCTGGCGGTCAAGCTGGCCCTCGACCGCGCGGCCCCCCGCGATCTCGTCGCGCTGAGGCGTTCGTTCGCGGCGCTACCGGAGCTCGCCGACACGCTGGCGCGCTGCCCCGAGTCCGACGCGCGCGAGGCGCTCGGCGTGGCCGAGCACGAGTCGTGGGTCGATGTTTGCGCAGACCTCCATGATCTTCTTGCGCGCGGCGTCGCCGACGATCCCCCTGCGCGCTCGAGCGACGGCGGTGTCGTGCGCGACGGTTTCGACGCGGCGCTCGACGAAGCGCGCGAGTGGATGCGTGGCGGACAGCGCCTCATCGTGGAGCTCGAGGGGCGGTTGCGCGAGTCGTCGGGGATCTCCGAGCCTGAAGCTGCGCTGCACGCGCGTCTTCGGCTGGTACATCGAGGTGACCCGCGCGCACGTCGACAAGGCGCCCTCTTCGTGGCGGCGCAAGCAGACGATCGCGACCGGCGAGCGCTTCACGTGCGACGATCTCGACGCGCTCGCCGACAAGCTGGCCCACGCCGAGGAGCGGGCGGCGACGCGAGAGGCGGAGCTCGTCTCCCGGTTGGTCCGCGAGCTCGCGGCCGAGCAGGAGCGGCTGCGGGCGGTCGCGGCGCGCCTGGCGTCGTGGGACGTCGCGAGCGCGCTCGCCGAGGTGGCCCATCGCGACGACTGGGTTCGCCCGGTGATCGACGACTCGCTCGAGCTCGTGCTGGAGGACGCGCGGCACCCCGTGGTCGAGAAGCTGGCGGCGGCCGGGCGCTTCGTCCCCAACGACGTGTCGCTGGGCGCCGCCCCGGAGCGCCCGCGCCTCTGGCTCGTCACGGGTCCCAACATGGCGGGCAAGTCGACGCTCATGCGGCAGACGGCGCTGTGCGTGATCCTCGCGCAGATGGGGGCGTTCGTCCCCGCGCGACGCGCGCTCCTCGGCGTGGTGGACCGGGTCCTCACGCGCGTCGGTGCCAGCGACAACCTGTCCCGCGGCGAGAGCACGTTCATGGTCGAGATGAAGGAGACCGCGAATGTTCTTCGGTCGCGCGACGAAGCGATCGCTGGTCGTGCTCGACGAGATCGGGCGAGGGACGAGCACGTACGACGGCCTGGCCATCGCGTGGGCCGTTGCAGAACACCTGCACGATACGATCGCCTGTCGCGCGATGTTCGCGACGCACTACCACGAGCTCACGGATGTCGCCGTCACGCGCGGCGGAACGTGCGAGAACTGGAGCGTCAGCGCGCGGGAGCACGAGGGAGATGTCGTCTTTTTGCACAAGCTGCAGCGTGGGGCGGCCTCGCGCAGCTACGGCGTGGCATGCGCACGCCTCGCGGGGCTGCCCGAGGCCGTGCTCGCGCGCGCTCGCGCCATGCTCGCGGAGCTCGAGCGGGGCGCGGCGCTGCCGAGCGGCGCTCCGTCGTCGCTGCGCGCCCGATCGCGCGCCGGTCGCAGCCAGCTCGATCTATTCGATGGGAGCGCCCCCACCGCGCCGGCTCCGCCGAATCCGGCGCTCGAGACGCTCCGCGCGGTCGATGTCGACCGCCTCACGCCGCTCGAGGCGCTGCAGCTCGTGGCGAGCTTGAAGAGGATGGCAAGCGAACCGTGAGTCGACGACTGTCTCGCGCGCTGCCGTACGCGGCGGTCGCGTCCGCGGCGTTCGCCTGGGGCATCTGGGCGCTGATCCTCCGGCATGCCGAGGCGATCGCGCCGATGTCGTCTGCCCTGGAGTCGACCATCGTCCTGGCGGTCATCACGGCCCTCTCGGGCCTGCTGTCGCTCCGCGACCGCGTTTCGTCGCGCGCACCCCTGGCGGCGCGCGTGTGGATCGTCTGGCTGGGTGTCGCCGACGCGCTCAACGTACTGCTCTTCTTCGCGGCCTACAAAATCACGATCGGCGTGGCCGTCCTCGCGCACTACATGGCGCCGATCTTCGTCGCCGTCGCCGCGCCGCTGGTTCTGCGCGAACGGCTCACCCTTCGCACCGGGCTCGCGGTGGCCGGCTCGTTCGCGGGGCTTGCCGTGATGCTCGGGCCTGGACCGACAGGCGCCGAGGGCGCGGGCGTGTGGGAGAGCGCGGGGCTCGGGGCCGCGAGCGCGCTCTTCTACGCGTCGAACGTCGTCGGCAACAAGTTCGTCGTCCGGGCCTTCTCGACGAGCGAGGTCATGTTCTGGCACGGAACGATCGCCACGCCACTGCTTGCGCTCTGCGTTCCGCGCGCCGAGTGGGCGTCGCTCGACGCGCACGCAGTGACCTTCCTTGCCCTGGCGTCGATCGGGCCGGGCGCGCTCGCGGGCCTTGCGTTCGTCTGGGGCCTGCGGCGGATGCCGGCGGCGCACGCCTCGACGCTCACTCTTCTGGAGCCGCTCGTCGCCGTAGTCGCAGGCTCCGTCGTCTTCGGCGAAGCCCTCGGCGCCCGCGCCCTCGCAGGCGGCGCCCTCATCCTCACCGGAGCGCTCGCCGTGATGACGTAGAGGCGCCCCTCAGCGTCGCGAACAGCGAGAGAGAGAAACAAGGAGGAGGAGGAGGAGTCGAGCGAGATGGCCGAGAAACTCGGAAAGAAACTCGGCTCCTTCTCTCCTCTCTCTTCTCCTTTAGCGGTGCGACTGGACGAGGGTCGCCAGAATCCGCGCGGGCGACGCGCTTTGGATCGAAGACTACGCGCAGCTGGTCAGCTTCGCTGTCGACCTCGAGCACGCCGGGCACTCCGCGCAGGGCGGCCGCCGTTGCCGGTCCTCCGGTAAAGAGCGCCGTGTCGAGCGTCGCCTCGCAACCGGCCTTCTCGCCCGGCGGCGGCTTCGCGCAGGCGTTGTCCGTCGAAACGACGACTGGCGCGGCCTTTCCGGAGGCGAAGGGCGCAGCATACGCGCCGTAGCCCTCGGCGTTGAGGCGGTCAGCCGGCACGAAACGCAGCGACGCGGAGTTGATGCAGTAGCGCAGCCCCGTGGGGGCAGGGCCATCTTCGAAGACATGGCCCAGGTGCGAGTCGCCGCCGCTCGAGCGCACCTCTGTGCGCACGACTCCGTAGGTCGTGTCCGTCTTCGAGACGACGTGACCGTCTTCGATTGGACGCGTGAAGCTTGGCCAGCCCGTGCCGGATTCGAACTTGTCGACCGAGCTGAAGAGGGGCTCGCCGGTGACCACGTCGACGTAGATCCCCGCCTTGTGATTGTCCCAGAAATCGTTGCGGAACGGCGGCTCGGTCGCGTCGTTTTGCGTGACCTCGAACTGCAGCGGCGTGAGCTTCTGCTTCAGTTCGGCGACGGCGGGTTTGGCGAACGTCTTGGCAGGCACGGTGGAGTTCTCCTTGGCGGTGGCGACGACGTCAGCGTGTGTCGCTGCGGGCGCCGGATCAAGGGGTACGGTCGGGGTCGCAGACGGTCCACGGCAGCCGGCACACATCGCGATCGACGTGGCGACCGCAAGGGCGAGCGGCGCGCGGCGTGAGCTTATTTGGGTCTTCATTGGGTGGCCGAGGGAGATACGTGCCTGCCGACCCCCGGTTTCCTCGAGATCGGCGCGGCCGAGCCAGCGCCTGTGGGCCGGGTCCCCGAAACGCTAACCCCCGACCGGCACGCCCGCGGGCGCAGGGGTCGCGCAAGGCATCGTGAGCCGCGCGCGCGCCGTCACAGCCACGTACACCCGGACGTACGTGGCGTGCGGGTGGATGCCCGTGACCTCGATCCCGTCGACGTCCCCTCGAAAGCAGCCGCCTTCGCGAGCGAAGGTGAGCCCGTCGCCGAGCTTCTCGCGGACGTCGCGGAGGCGCTCGCCGAGATCAAGGCGCAGGGCCTGCCGCGCCTCGTCGCGGATGCGGTCGCCGTCGGTCATCGCCTTGAGTGACAGGAGGAAGCTGCGGGTCTCGATCGTCGGCTCGAGGTCGGGAACGGACAGCTCGTTGTCGATGACCGAAGGGTGCCCGACGAGAAAGAGATCGCCGTCGAGATCCGAGTCGATCCCGAGCTTGTGAACGGGGCCGTGGATGTGAAGCTTGAGCACGAGCTGGCCTTGCGACTCGTAGATCTCGGGCTTCTCGAGATAGAGGCCCGGGTACTCCGACGAGAAGAAGAGCTTGCCGTCGGTGAAAGCCATCGACATCGCCCGCGTGAGCTCGTCGTAGCGGGCGGCGATCGGGATGGTGACGGTGAACGGCCCCGGCATCACGGTCGCGACATTCGACATCGGCGGGAGTGAGGCGCGGATGTCCTCCGCGGGGTCCGTGCAGGGCAGCGTGATCGACGGGGCGACGACGAGGGCGATGTCCTTCTCGATGCCGTCTGCGAGAACCGAGGGCCCGGCCTCGACTTCGAGGACGCGCAGGCGAGCGCACCCCTTGGCGTCGCCGATCGGCAGCTCGACGGGCCGAACGACGCGGTCGTACGCCTCCGAAAGGAGTGGCCGCAGGTCGTAGCCGAAATCCTTGAGGCGATCCGCGATGGGCGTCGCGATGCGGTCGTAAATGCCCGCCACGCGATCGGCGACGGCGAGGCCCGTGTCCGAGGAGCGCACCTGGACGTCGACCGCCTGGAGCTTCACGGTGTACTCCGAGCTGAGGATGGGCTCCGCCTCGACGCGCAGCTCGAGCGGCAGCGCCAGTGTCTTGAGCGGCACCGTCAGCTTCGCGAGGATTGCCGTCTTGAGTACGACCCGGCCCTGCGAGAAGCCTACGTCGAGCGGGCCCCGCTCCCAGGTGTACGGGCGATCGCTCCCGAGGAAGTGCACCGTGCCGTCGCCGGTCTTCGGCGCCGCGTCGTCGAGCGCTTGCCGCAGCGCCGCGGAGGTCACCGTGATGTGCGCCACGACGCGCGCCGGGAGCGGCTCGGACGCGGGCGCCCCTTCGGAAGGCGCGGGTCTCGGAGGGTAAATCGGCCCGAAGCGCGAGCACGAAGCCGCCACAACGGCGAGCGACGCGGCCGCGAAGGCCGCGCGCGACGCAACGAAGACAGGCGTCACGGGCAATAGGCTAGCGTCAGGGACAGCTCGGCGGAAGCGCTCCGCACCGCATGGGGAAGCCGCTGCAAACGCCCTCGCAGCAGTCGCCGTTCGAGTTGCAGTCCTGCCCATCGGCGAGGCAAGGCGCGGTACACACGTCGACTCCTTGTGCGTTGCGCAGGCACTGGCCGCGGCAGCAGTCGATGTCCGCGTTGCAAGGGCTCGACGATTCGCGGCAGGTGCCCGGGGTGAGGTCGCATCGCCCCGTGCGGTCATCGCAGATCGTGGAGCAGCAGGCCATGCCGCCATCCTGGCTGCAGCCCTCGCCGGTTGGCAGGCAGGCCGCCGGTGTCGGGACGCACCGGCTTCCGTTGCAGAGCGCCGAGCAGCACTGGCTGTCCTCCATGCAAGGCCCCCCGGCCGTCATGCAGAGCGAGCCCCCGCACATTCCGCCGTTGCATCCGAGCGAGCAGCATTGGCTCGGGTCGTCGCACCGGGTGCCGTCTGCCTGGCAATACTGCGAGCACGACAGGGCGCCGGTGCGTCCGGCAGGCTCGCAGCGCTCGCTGCAGCAGGTGCCTCGCGTGCTGCACGCAATTCCGGGCGCCGAGCACGTGCCCGAAGGGAGGCAATAGCCCTCCTCGCATCGACCCGAGCAGCAGTCCCTGGTCTCGCGACAGAGCGAGCCGTTCTCGCGGCAGGCCATGTTGCCGCCCGGACAGGCGCTGTCGGCGGCGGAGTCGACCGCGGCGTCGCTCGCGGTCGGTGGCGCGTCGCCCGGTCTGGCGGCAGCGTCGCCCGGTCTGGCGGCAGCGTCGACGAGACCCACCGACGCGTCCGGGGTTCCCGGCTCGACTGGCCTCTTGGTGACGAAGTCCACGTCTTCCCCGCACGCGCAGGTCGCGGCGGTGAGCACGAAGACGAACAGCCGGCGCGACGCTCGTGCGATCACTCGACCTCCACCGACAGGCGGAGCCCCGCCAGCACGATCACTGCGGGTCCGTTGAGCAGCGGCGCTCCGTCGAGCGCGTAGCGCTGAAAGCGCAGGAGTGCCGACCCGTCGACCAGCGCCCCGATGCTGACGCGCGCGCTCGTCGTGAGGTCCACGATCCCGCCGAGATCGAGCGAGGGGTCGAGGCGGAGAGCGTGAAGGTGAACGCTACTGGGGATGACCTGACCGTCGAGCGACGCGAGAAGGAACCCCGGCCCGGCCCCGAGCTCGAATGCGAGCCAGCGGCCGGTGGACGCCCGTAGCCTCGCGGTCGCCTCGAACGAAGCCTCGCGCAGCTCGCCCTGGAATGTCGGCGTCCCCACGGAGACGCCTGGCCCAGCCTGGATCCCGAGGCCAACCCCTGCGTAGCCCCCGAAGGCCGCGGGCCACATGCTCGCCCCGAGCGCGGCGCGGGGCTCGACCTCCGCGCTCGCCCCCGTAGGCGCGCGCACGCCGAGGGTCGTTTCGAGGCGCCATGCGCGCGGAGGCGGGGGCGGGACCGTCGCCACCGCGACGGGCGCCAGGACTTGCCGTGGCGCTGGCGCTTCTTCGGGAAGGGGCTCCGACCCGACGAGCGGGCTAGTGCGCAGGACCGTCTTGACCGAGAGCGCGACCGCTGCGGCACCGGCGTCGTCGAAGGGCTGTCCTACGGTCAGCGGCCGGACCGCGAGTTCTAGGGTCTCGGCGTCGTAAACCCACAGCGTGGCCTGCGCGTCTCCCGGGCGCGCCGGCGCGATCCACACGACCGCGCCAGCGTGCTCCTCGGACGCGATCGCTCGCGCTCGCGCCGAAGCGGAGTCGACGTCGGGGTCGGGAGTGGGGCCGATGGTGCGCACGACCGTCAGGCTCCACGGCGAGAGCGCGACCACCAGCGCATCGGCGACGCGAGGGTCGACGTCGATCACCGCGACGCGCCCTTCGCGAGCGTGCGCGCTGGACGTGACGAGCACTCCGGCGATCGTCAGGCGCCGGAGGAGTCGTGGCAGCAGTCGTGGACGCTCCATCAGGCCGCATGGAGGAGCCTACCGCAAGCGTTCGAGGAGCTGGCGGGCGTCGTTCGCGTTCGGCCCGGCCGGGTACCGCGCCAGGTACTCGCCGAGCAGACGCCGCGCGTCGTCCTGGTCACCGCGGTCGGCCTCGAGTCTTCCCGCGGCGAAGAGCGCGTTCTCGCCCCAAGGTCCGCCCTGGTGCGCGAGCTCGCGATAGAGCGCGATGGCGGCCGCCGGCTGTTGCGCCTCGAGCCGGCTCGCGGCCTCGTACTGGTCCCGAGGAGAGAGGCTCGCCGCTCGCGTCGCGGGAGGGGCGCTGTTGCGCGTCTCGGCCGGGCCGGCGTGCGCGAAGTTCGTCTGGGGAGCCGGCGCGCTCGCCGCGGGGGCCGCGGGCGGCAACTGCGGGGCGCTCTCGGGCAGCGAAGGCCAGTGCGACCCTGCGCTGACGAGCGTTCGCTGCCCGTTCGATGTGACCTCGACCTGCCCGCGCTGCACGTCCACGGTGATCGCGTCCGCCGCGCGCGCCACGACGAAATGGGTCCCTACGACCCGCACCTCGACGCTTCCCGCCTCGACTAGGAAGGGGGGCCTCCCGCGCCGCGGCGTCACGTCGCACTCGACGCGCCCGCTGTCGAGCGTGACGACGACGCCATGCGAATCGTCGCCGGCGAGCCGCACCGCCGACGTGGGCCCGACGTCGATCGTGGACTCGCCGAACTCGACGCGAGAGCCGTTGGTCGCGGTCTCGACGCGCGTCGCGCCCCCGCGGGCCTCCGGCTGTAAAGTCCGCCACGCCAGGCCCCCTCCGATCGCGGCGAGGGCCCCCGCGAGGACGAGAAGGCCGGCGCTGAGCCTCCATCGAGGTGTCGCGTCCGGCGTCGCGCGGTGCTCCTCGATGCTTCCGGCGACACCCGCGTCGAGTACGGCGCGCTCGACGCGCGCCCAGCGGGCATCGGTCAGTGGTTCGATTTCGATCTTCAGGGTGCTCGACTTCGGCGCCCTTTGCCGGTCCAGACCATCGCGCGAGAGTTTCATCGCTCTGCTGCCTCGCTGGGCCCTCCCTGGTTCAAGAGGTCGGAGATGAGCGGGTCGTGCTGCGCCGCCCGGTGAATCGCGCGCCAGGCGCGCCAGATGCGTACCTTTGTGGCGACAACGGACGCCACCATCGTCTCCGCGATCTGTTTGATGGGCCGGCCGTCGACGACGTGCAGCGTGAAGGCGATCCGCTGCGCCGCGGGCACCCGATCGAGCGCCGCGTAGAGGTGTGCCGCGGCCTGGCGGGTCATGGCTCGCTCGTCGGCCCCTGGCTCCCTCGAGATCGGCTCCGGGACGACCGAGAGCCTCACGATGTCCACGCGGCGGCGCGTGAGGTGCGCGTAAGCCACCCGGACCGCGATCCGATCGAGCCACGTACCGAGCGCCGCCTCGCCCCGAAAGCCGGGGATCGAGCGGAACACCTCGATGAACGTCTCCTGGAGGAGGTCCTCCATATCCGTATTGGAGCCGAGGACGCGATAAAGGATCACGTGGACGCGGCGGCGCTCTCGCTGGAAGAGCTCACGCTGGGCCGCGCGGTCTCCGGACACGCAGCGCCGCGCGAGGTCGAAATCGTCCCGCCTCGCGGGGGCGACTTGGGCGCGGCCTTGTCCGTTCACCCCCTCACTGTGGCCCTGTGGGGGCAGAAGGTTACGCGCCATCGTGTGTCGAATTTGTGTAACCCGCTCCGCCCGGCGTCCCCACTAAGGGGTTTGAAATAGCGACGAATCACGTACGAGGAGGTCCTTCATGTCGGCTTTGCGAACGGTTCTTGGCGTGTCGATCGTCATCGCGTTGGGGTGTGGGGGCTCGAGCTCCACCGTGGGCGACGGCGGCTCGATCGGGACTGGCAGCGGCTCGGGTGGCAGCGGCAGCGGTGGCGGGACCGGCAGCAGCGGCAGCGGAGGCGCCAGCAGCAGCGGGACGAGCGGGAGCAGCGGTACCAGCTCGGGCGGAGGGGACGACTCGTCGACCCCGCCCGACGACGACAGTGGCCTCCCGATCGTCGGGCCGGACGGCGGCATCGTTCAGCCGCCGGACGACGCGGGCCCGGGGCCCACGGGCGATGGCGGTGGCCGCGTGAATCCTCCTCCCGCGACCGACGGCGGCCCCGATCAGACGGTGTGCGGCACCACGACCTGCAACTCCACCACCGACGTGTGCTGCCTCGCCACGCGGATGTGCGTAGCGGCCAACGCGACCTGCCGAGGCAGCACCCTCGTCTGTTCGGGCTCGAACAGCTGCGCGGCGGGTGACGTGTGCTGTCAAGAGGCCGTGGGTCGCGACACGACCTCGAAGTGCTTGACGAAGTGCCCGGCGGGCGACCCCCAGCTCTGCACGACGAACGCCGATTGCACCGCGCCCGACGTGTGCCGGGCGGCAGGAGCGGACTACGGGGTCTGCGCGAGACCCGTAATGCCGCCGCCGCCCCGCGACGGCGGGGTCATCGTCCCCCCGCGCCTCGACGGCGGCGGCTTCCCGGGGCACTGACGACGGGCTAGAGCAACCGTTCGCTGGATGGAACGACGGCCACGGGAACGGTTGCTCTAATGGCTCCCTGCGGCGGCGCGTACGTGCTCCACGTACGCCGCCGCATCGAGCAGCGCCGTGTGGGCCTTCGGATCGCTGGGAGCGATCGCGATCATCCACGCCTTGCCGTAACAGTCTTCGTTCACGAGCTCGGGCTTGCTCGCGAGGTCTCCGTTGATCCGGACGACCTTCCCGGCGACCGGGGCGTAGAGGTCGCTGAGCGTCTTCACGCTCTCGATCGTCCCGAACGGCTTTCCGGCGCCGACCTCGTCTCCGACTTTGACGTCGAAGTTGACGAGCGTGACGTCGCCGAGCTGCTCGACGGCGAAGGCGGTGATTCCGACCGCGATCTCGCCCCCGCTCTCGCGCACCCATTCGTGCTCCTTGGTGTAACGCAGCTCCGCCGGAACCTCTTGCGTCATCGCGTCTTGCCTCGCTTGTAAAACGGCGTCGGTACGACGACCGCGTCGATGTTCTTGCCGCGGCAGTCGACCGAGAACGTCACTCCTGCCGCGGACATCGCACTCGGCAAATACCCGAGCCCGATGTTCTTGCCAACCGTGGGGCCCGGGCTGCCGCTCGTGCACACGCCGACCTCGCGGCCGCCGCCGTCCCTGAGCGGGTAGCCGTGGCGCGCGATCCCGCGGCCGGTGACCTCGAAGCCGACGAGCTTTCGCGGCAGCCCATCGGCCTTGATCTTCGCGAGCGCCGCGCGGCCGACGAAGTCGCCCTTCTCGAGCTTCACGACCCAGCCGAGCCCCGCCTCGAGCGGGTTGGTCGTCTCGTCGATGTCGTTGCCGTAGAGCGACAGGCGCCCCTCGAGGCGCAGCGTGTCGCGCGCTCCCAGGCCGATCGCCTTGACGCCCAGCGCTCTTGCCCGCCTCCATGAGCGCTCGCCAGATCGCGGGGGCGTCGCTCCATCCGCAGAAGATCTCCACCCCGTCCTCCGCCGTATACCCCGTGCGCGCGACCGTGCATTTCACGCCCGAAAGCGTCGTGTCGCGCGAACCGGAACGACGGCAGAGCTCGAGAGAGCCGCCTCTGTCGGGCCGAGCGCTGCGAGCACCTCGAATGCGCGCGGCCCCTGGAGTGCGATGAGTGCCGTCGCGTCGCTCTGGTCCTCGAAGTCGCAGTGGTCCTTCGCCGCGCGCGCAAAGTGGGCGCTCATCTTCGCGCGGTTCGACGCGTTGCACACGACGAGCCAGTCGCCCTCTGCGCGGCGATAGACGATGAGATCGTCGAGGATGGTTCCGCCTTCGTTGCAGGCGCACGTGTACATGGCCTGCCCGTCGACGAGCTTCTTCGCGTCGTTGGTCACGAGGTAGTCGACGACGTGCGTCGCGTAGTCGCCTCGCAGGCGGAGCTCGCCCATGTGGCTGACGTCGAAGAGACCGGCTGCCGTGCGCACCGCCTGATGTTCGTCGACGATCCCCGTGTACTGGACGGGCATTTCCCAACCGGCGAACGGGACAATCCTCGCTCCCAGGGCGACGTGCTGCTGGTAGAGGGACGTGCGTCGCAGGGGAGGCTCGGTCATCGGGTGAGCAACTTAGAAGACCCGGTCTTTGACGCCAAGCTCCGTCGCGCTCACCCTTGCGATCGTGCGGCGCCGCGCGCGCTCACCTGCGCCTGGACGAAGCCGAGGAGGTTCTCACGGACGCGGCAGCGCAGCTCCCAGAGTCGCGGCGCGTCGGCCGCCGAGACCAACGCGCGGAGCGTCACCGACGCCGCGTCCGAGTCGGTCACGTGCACCGTGCAGGTCTTCTTGTCCCAGAGCGGGTCGGCCTCGCAGATGCGCCGCAACTCGGCGCGGACGGCGTCGACCGGCATCGCAAAATCCACCTTGATGGCCACGGCTCCGACGAGATCCGTTGCCGTTCGCGTCCAGTTCTGGAACGGCTTCTCGAGGAAGTACGTGATCGGCACGATGAGGCGCCTCTTGTCCCAGAGACGAACCACCACGTACGTCAGGTTGATCTCCTCGATTTCGCCGAACTCACCCTCGACGACGACCTGATCGGCCATGCGGACCGGCTGCGCGACGGAGAACTGAATCCCGCCGACGATCGCCGCGAGCGATCGCTGCGCCGCGACGCCGACGACGACGCCGAGGACGCCGGCCGACGCGAGCAGCGAGACGCCCACGCTGCGGACGAGCTCGAATTGCAGGAGGACGACCGCGCTGGCGACGAAGCTCAGCGTGATCCCCGCCACCCGCCGGAGCAGCACCGCCTGCGTCCGCACGCGTCGACCCTGGAACGCGTCGTAGCTTTCGCGCGCCACGCGCTCCTCGAGGAGCATCGCCGAGGCGCCGAGCCCGCGCAGGATGAGCCACGTGATGCCGATGACCAGGGCCGTATACGTGACGTGCTCGCACGCCTCGACGACCGCCGTCGTGAGCTGCAAGGGGGCCAGCCAGAGCCGGAAAGCGATGGCCCATAAGATGGCGCGCAGCGGCCGACGAGCGGACTCGACGATGGCCCGGTCCAGACCCTGTGGGTTGCCCCGCACGAGGTATCCGGTCGTCCGCACGACGATGGCGGCCAGCAGCCGGGCCACGAGGTACGCGACGAGCGCTGCGAGGACGACGCCGAGCCACTGCCAGAGCTCGTTGCCGAGGAACGTCGGCCGCGTGAGCGACGCGGGGAGGCTCACGCCAATCGGGCGAGGGCCATAGGCGGCGTCGACCACCGGGATCAGCGCCACGGTCGACGGCGCAATGAGCCAGCGATCGACCCCGTCGGAGAAGTGGGCCCTCTTGAGCGTGATGGCGACCGGCTCTTCGCCCGCGTAGAGGGTATCGGCCACGAACGTGCCCGGAGGCTTGGCCGCCGGGTCGCCCTCCGGCTCGTCGGGGATCTTGCCCAGGTTGAGCGTCGGCTGTCGTTCGAGGACGAAGCCGAGCTTCTGCGCCAGCTCGGGGCCCTCTTCGTCGCGCGATGCGGGGGCGATGCCGGTGAGATCCAGGTAGCTCGCGGCGAGGCGGAAGTTGCCGTCCTTGGTCTCGCGGAGGAAACCGTCCATGGTGCGGCGCGGCGTCTCCCGGTCGACCGTGTCCTTGGAGGCGGGCTCGACGGACGCGTCCGGCGGCACGATGGTGGGTGCGGCGACGGCCACGCCGGTCGCGCCGGAGATCAGCACGAAGATCGTGATGAGGAGGATCCCGATCGAGGTCGTTCGGCGGCTCATCGCGGCCCATGCGCCATAGCGCGCCTACGGCGAGGCGGCGAACGTCTGCGTACCGATCGCGATGAGCGCCAGGCAGCCGAGATCCTTCGTGCGGGTGTGCTCGCCCGGGTCACGCTTCGCGTCGTAGCAGTCCCAGTGAGGCGTGGCGGGCCTCACGGCGAGCAGGTCACCCGCCATGATCCCGTACTTCGCGATGTCCGGCTCCCAGACGCCGCTGGCGGTCGACATCGGCACCGGCGGGTCCGCCGCGGCGGGCGGGCGCAGGAGCGATCGCCCCAGGAGCCGATCGGCGAAGGGGAATCTGGGGCGCGCGTCGAGGACTCCGAGCAGGTCGAGGATCGTCGCGTTCACGTCGCGCGTGAAGGTCCTTCGGCTCGCCCACGCCGCGAGGGCGTCGCGCTGGGAGGTGTCGAGGACATGCGGCCCGGCGACGAGCCACCCCGGGATGCGCACCTGCTCGTCGAAGAGCGTCGTCAGGTGGTACATCCCGCCGTGTTCGCGGAACTCCTCGCCGTGGTCGGACACGAAGACGACGACCGTGTCGTCCCAACCAGGCAGCTCGCGCAGCTCGCCGAGCATCGTGGCAACCGTGCGCTCCTGAAGGAGGACGCTGTTGCGGTAGTGGTTGTGCAGCTTCGCTGCGTCGGCCCACGGCGAGGGATCGTGCGGCTCGAAGGGCTGCAGCTCAGGGTCGATCCGGTAGGGCCAGTGCGTATTCGAGAGGTGCAGTGTCGCGAAGTACGGCGCTGCCGGCGATTCGCTCTGCGTTTTGCGGACGAAGGCGAGCAGCCGCGCCGTCGCGTTCTCGTCGGGCGCGCCGAGGTGGGGGTCCCCCGCGCCGCCGAGGTCGGCCGCGCTCGCCATGACGTCGATGCCGGCGCGCCGGAAGAACGCGGCGAAGTCCTCGTAGCGCAGGTTCTGCGAGGAGATGTACGCCGTGCGGTAGCCGATCCCGCCGGCGACCTCCCAGAGGACCGGGGCCTCCAGCATCGTGCGGAAGTCGGCGTCTGGCCCGAGCCCCGTCCAGAGCATCACGCACGACGACAGCGTGCCTGGCGACTGCGCCGTGAGGCGGCCGAGCGGCACCCGGTCGGCCGCAACGCCGTCGAGGAAACGCGCCTTGCACTGGCGAAGGCGGCGCCGAGCAAAGCGCGTCGGCGCGCACGCTCTCAGTGACGATGAGCAGCACGTTCGGTCGGTGGAGCGGCGGCGTCAGGGGCGGCAGCGGCGCGGGCTCGCGCAGCGACACACCGCGCCGCACCCAGCCCTTGTGCGTCACTGCCTGTCGCAGCGCGTGCACGGCGCCGTGGATGAAGCACGTGTCCGGCGGCGCGGCTTGCAGCGACCGCGACTCGACGAAGTCGACCCAGAAGCAAGACGCCGCGACGGTGAACCCGATGACGGGGACGACCGGCCACGCGTGCAGAACGGGCTTCGAGGCGAGCCGCGCGAGCCTCGCGAAGACCAACGTCGCGACGAGCCCTGCGACGACCATGAGGCCTCCCGAGGCGCCCCATGCCGAGAGCCATGCGCCGAGCGTCCCTCGGAGGGCAATCCCGAGGCGGACGGTGTCGCGCGCCATGTACGCGTGGAAGACGTGGAAGTAGAGCGGCTGCCCTCCGAAGCAGAACACCGACAGCGGGAAGACGAAGATCCCGAAGAACGCCGCCAAGCCCGCGCGCGCCGCACGGCTCGTCTTGGTGAAGAGGCGGGATGCGAGCCACAGCGGGCCGCCCCAGAAGCCCGCGCTCGCCATCGACGACCCGAAGTAGTTCAGCCACTGCAGCGGATCGAAGGCGAGGAGCGACCGCGGGCGCAGCGCGAAGTCGATCGCGATCGAAAGGAGCGTCGGCGAGACGAAGCAGAGAAGGACGCGCGGTTCTTGCCCCGCGAGCAGTCGCGCGAGTCGGCGGGCATCGAAGCGCGCGGCCTTGCGCGCCGGGAGCTCGCTCGAGACGGTCATGGAGGGCCCGGTTTATACCAAGAAGGTCCCCGACGGAGCACATTCGGGGTGCGGCTGAGCGTGGCGGTCGCGCCGACAGTTCACCGACAGATCGTTGCGCAACTCGCCGCGGTGCACGCCGCTAGCGCCTGGGCCGGGGCGTTGGTCAGTGTCTGCGTGCAGACGGTCTTGCACGCCTGCTCCAGCTTCCCGCAGCCCAGGTCTTCTGTGCACGCCTTGAGCTCGCTGCAGCAGTTCGCGGCCAGACACGCGCCGCAGCCGCCCTCGAGCCCGAAGTTCGCGCAGATTCCGCTTGGAACCGGCAAGCAGACGCCCCCGTCGACCGCGCTGTCCCAGATGCACGGGATGTCCGGACGGCACTCGGACGCGGAGCCGCACGAGCGAAGGCACGCTTTGCCGCCGCTCGTGGTCTTGGCGACGCACGCACCCGAGGTGCCACAGCCTTCCGGCGACGTGCACTGCGCGGAGCACACGCCCGGGATGTTCTGATCGTTGGCCGCGAGCGCCAGGCATTCGTTGCTCGTACACGTCGAGGCGTCTGCGCACGGGACCCCGAGGTCGGCGGGCGTCGTGATGGCGCTCGCTTGACTGTCGCCCGAGCTGCACGCCGCGAGCGAGAACATTGCGACGACGGCATACCCAAGGGCGCGGCCTTGCGGAATGTGCGTTCGAAGGTCTCGCATCCGGAGATCCTATCTTCGCGCACGAAGTTCTCGTCAGTCGCTTTCGAGCTTGACGATGTCGTAGTAAACGCCGGCGCCGGCCGTGCCCTTCGTGTTCATATTGAACGTGGCCGTGTTGGGTCCCACGGCGAGATCGGCCGCAGGGACGCTGGCCGTGAGGACCTGGTAGAGCCCCCCTTGCAGGCAGCTGCGGTAGAGCGTCTGATCGTTGCCGAGGCCCTGGTTGACAACCTGGTGGCCGTTGACGAAGACGTTCAGGTGCGGATCGTGGGCCGCACCGGCGAGCGCGATCGTGAGGAATGCGCCGCCCGCCGGGACGGTCGTCACGTTGAAGTCGACCGTCCACGTTCCATCGACGCTCTGGACGAAGTACCAGGCGTCTGCGGGCGTACTGGTGCCGATGGTGTACGTCGTACTCGCGGGCGGAATCGTCCAGACGCCGTCGGCGGCGGAGGGGCCGTACATTCTCCCGGTGGCGCTGGCGATGTTGCTCTCGCCGGCGGACGTGTTCGGATCGAATCGGAACTCTCCGGATCTCTGATCGGACTCGCCGATCGACCAGAGAAGCTTCGGGTGGTACCGCGGCGACCACGTGAGCGTGCCGACGTCGTTTGCGCCGGCGGCGACCGTGACCGTTCCGACGATCTCGCCGCCGAACCCGGCGGTCGTGTCGTCCACGATCGTGCCCTGCGTCGCATAAACGTGCACCGAATACGCTCCCGGGACTACCTCCGGGATCGTGAAGTGGCCATTGGCGTCGGCCTGCGACCAGAACATGTAGTCGTAGCCTTGGTCGATGAGGGCGCCCGGCTGCGCGAGAGTCACCATCGCCCCGGCCACGGCCTGACCGTGCGCCTCGGCCAGGGTGCCGGTGACCGTGCCGCGCGACGCGGCCAAGGGATAGACGGGGTTGTTCATCCAGCAATACGGCCACTCTGACCGCTCCTTCGCGCCCTGCGCCAGCGCGTCGGAGATGACCTGATCGCTGGTCCCGGCGTTGACGTATACGAGGTTCGGCCCGTAGATCTTTTGCCAGTGGGCCGGCGACGGCGAGGTGATCGCCGAGCCGGCGTGCCCGCCATGGTACATGTTCAGGACGAGCGCGCTGTCCTGCACCATGAGCTCCTGTTTGAGCGGACCGCCCGTATAAAACTCCCAGCTCGGAGAGAGCAGCCAGACGCCGAAGCCGCCGCCGTAGACGCCGTGGACGAGATCCTCCGTACGGTAGCTGGCCCAATCGTACTTCGTGTATACGGGCCCCTCGTCGTAGTCTTGACCGACGACGCCCGGGAGCGAGGGGACCGTCGGGAGAGACTCGGGGGCCGTCGTGAGTAGATAGGTCGCGTTTTGGACCGTCGTCGCTGCGGCCAGCTGCGCGTTGGTGGGCAAGAGGCCATGTCGCTCGCCGCTGTAGCCGTTGACCAGCGTGCTCGAGTCGAAGCGTTGCACCGTGCGCAGCTCGCTCAGCGTCGCCGGATTCGGGTGCGTGGTCGTTCCTACCTGCGTGATGAGGAAGTAGTAGAAGCCGCTCACCCCTCTTCGTACGACGTAGTGGAGATCCCAATCCATGTCGTGGTTGCCGCCGGACGTGTCGACGAACGACACTTCGACGGTGTCGGCGGTCTGCTCGACGACGGCGTGAGACGATGCGTTGATGGAGTAGTACGTCGAGCCCCCGCTCTCCGACACGTACATCGAGTCGCCGGAGCCCATCAGGTTCTGACTGCCCGTGGTGAGCTGCGTCACCTGCCCACTATTGCCGATCGTCAGCGTGACGAGACCGTTCGCGAGGACGACGCCGCTGGCGCTCTGCGAGAGGGTCACCGCCGTCCCCGTCAGCGTCGGGCACTCGGGGGTGATCGGGATGCTCACCGCGGCGTCCTCGCCCGAACCGCCGCTCGAATCGGTCGCCCCCGAGTCGCCCGGACTCGCGGCGACGGCGCCGTCGGCGCTCGAGCCCGCCCCGATGTCGTCGCCGCCCCCCCCGGCGGCGTCCGGGACGCCGTCGCTCGCGAGCCCACCGTCGGGTCGGGCCGCGTTCCCCGCGGGATTCGCGCCGACGTGCGAGCCGCACCCGGCCGTGAGCGCTGCACCCAGGATGGCTTGTCCGCAGAGGCGATGGACGGGACTCATCCTTGATGAGTGACCGCCCGGGGCGCTCTCGGCTCATGAGAATTTCGAGATCCCGACGAGGTCCGCGCCCCCGCCTATCCTCGCCGGCTCTCGCCTGCCGTCACCTCCGAGCCACCGCCTGCGCTTGAACGAACGCAGCGAGGTACTCGCGAACGCGGCACCGGAGGTCCCACAGGCGCGAGGCATCCTCCGCCGAGACGAGCGCTCGCAGCGTGAGCGACGGCGTGGACGACGCCATGTCGACGTCGGTCACCTGCATCATGCACGTTTGCTTGTCCCACAGCGGATCGGCCTCGCAGATGCGATGGAGCTCCTCGCGCACCGCGTCGACCGGCACGCTGGGGCTGACCTTGAGGATCACGGTGCCCACCACGTCCTGCGCGGAGCGCGTCCAGTTCTGGAAGGGCTTCTCGAGGAAGAACGTGATCGGGAGGATGAGCCGTCGCTTGTCCCAGAGCCGGACGACCACGTACGTCAGATGGATGTCCTCGATGGTCCCGAACTCCCCCTCGACGACGACCTCGTCGGCCACGCGGACCGGTTGCGCGATCGAGAACTGGATCCCCCCGATGATCCCGCTCAGCGACCTCTGGGCCGCGAGGCCGACGACGACGCTGAAGACCCCAGCCGACGCGAGGAGCGAAACGCCGACACTGCGGACGAACTCGAATTGAATCACGAGGAAGGCGAACGCCACGAACCCGACCGTGAGCCCCGCGATCCGCCGGAGCAGGATGGTCCGCGTGCGCACGCGGCGCTCGCTGAACGCGTCGGCCCCCTCGCGCGCCTCGCGTTCCTCGAGGACGATCGTCGAGATCCCGAGCGCTCGCAGGCCCAGCCAGGCCACGCCGAGGACGAGCGCGCTGTACGTAACGTGCTCGCACGCGCTGCGGACAGCCGCCGTGAGCGCGAGCGGATCGAGGATCAAGCGGTACGCGAGCGCCGCAATGATGAGGCGCAGGGGCCGCCGCGACGCCTTGACCAGCGCGTCGTAGACCCGCGAGGGCATGCGCCTTGTGAAGACGCGCGCGGCCTGCACGAGGATCGACGCGAGGAGACGGCCGACGAGGGCTGCGCCGAAGAGACCGACGACCAGGCCGATCCACTGCCAGAGCTCGTTGCCAAGGACCGTGGGCCGGCGGAGCTCTGCCGGGATCCGCCCGACGATCGGGCGCGGGCCGGCGACCGCGTCGATCTTAGGGATCAGGTCCACCGTGGACTCCGCGATGAGCCAGCGGTCGACGCCGTCGGGAAAGTGCTCTCGCTTGAGCACGATGGGCACGGGCTCCTCGCCGGCATAGAGCCTCGCGGCGACATACGTGCCCCGGTCGCCCGGGTCTCCCTCCGGGTCATCCAGGAGCATCGAGGGATCGAAGGTCGGCTGGCGCTGGAGGAAGTAGGCGAGCTTCCGGGCGAGCTCAGGGCCGTCCTGATCGCGGTCGTTCACGGGGACGGATCGAAGGTCGAGGTAGCTCGCCGCGAGGCGGAAGTCTCCGTCGTTGGCTTGCTTGAGGAAGCCCCCGATCGTGCGGCGAGGCGTTTGCCGGTCGAGAGCCTCGCTCGACCCGGGCTCCGCCGCAGAAGCCCCCGGCGGCTCGAGGGTTGGCGGCGGCGTTGCCCAGGCGCCACGAGCCGAGCCCGCGAGCCCGTAGGACGTCGCGAGGAAGAGAGTCGCGATCAGGAGCCGTGCGAACCGGGCGGGCGAATGGATTCGGCTGCGGCTCATCATCGTGCGAGCCCGTGTCCGCGCGGGATTCCTCGACGCCGACGGGCCGAGGCACGCAGCGAGACCGCTGGCGAGCTCAGTTACGTGGCGCTACTCGGCGGCGTAGGCTTCGATGGGAGCGCAGGTGCACACGAGGTGCCGGTCTCCCTGGGCGTTGTTGATCCGGCCGACGGAGGGCCAGAACTTTCGCGCGCGCGTCCATTCGGCCGGGAAAGCGGCTTGTTCGCGCGAGTATGGATGGCGCCAATCGCTCGAGGTGATCGCCTCGGCGGTGTGCGGCGCGTTCTTGAGCGGATTGTCGTCGCGAGACATGCGGCCCTCCTCGATCGCGCGAATCTCGGCGCGGATGGCGATGATCGCGTCGCAGAAGCGATCGAGCTCGCCCTTCGGCTCGCTCTCGGTCGGCTCGACCATCAGCGTGCCCGCGATCGGGAAGCTCATGGTCGGGGCGTGAAAGCCGTAGTCCATGAGCCGCTTGGCGACGTCGTCGACCTCGATGCCCGCGGAGCGCTTGACGCTGCGCGTGTCGAGAATGCACTCGTGCGCGACTCGCCCGCGCTTGCCGCGATAGAACACCGGAAAGTGCGGGTGCAGTCGCTCCGCGACGTAGTTGGCGTTGAGGATGGCGACCTCGCTCGCGCGCTTCAGCCCGTCGGGTCCCATCATGGCGATATACGCCCACGAGATGAGGAGGATGCTCGCGCTCCCCCAGGGCGCCGCGCTGATGGGGCCGATACCGCTCTCGCCCCCGACGGGGACGACCGGATGCCCCGGGAGAAACTTCGCCAGGTGCTGCGCGACGCCGATCGGGCCCATCCCCGGGCCGCCGCCGCCGTGCGGGATGCAGAACGTCTTGTGCAGGTTCACGTGGCACACGTCGGCCCCGACGTCGGCCGGGCGGCAGAGGCCGACCTGCGCGTTGAGGTTCGCGCCGTCGAGGTACACCTGCCCGCCGTGCTCGTGGACGATCGCGCAGATCCGCTCGATCTCCTCCTCGAAGACGCCGTACGTGGACGGGTACGTGACCATCAGGGCGGCCAGGTCGCTTGCGTGCTCCTTCGCCTTGGCCTCGAGGTCGGCCAGGTCGACGTATCCCTTCTCGTCGCACGCGACGACGACGACGCGCATTCCCGCCATCGCGGCCGATGCGGGGTTCGTTCCGTGCGCGCTCGCCGGGATGAGGCAAACGTCGCGGTGCCGCTCGCCGCGGCTCTCGTGGTACTTGCGAATGACGAGCAGCCCCGCGAGCTCGCCCTGCGCGCCGGAGTTCGGCTGCAGGCTCACGGCGGGGAAGCCGGTGATCTCGCTCGAGCATCGCCTCGAGCTGCTTGATGATGACCTGGTAGCCCTGGGCCTGGTCGAGCGGCGCGAACGGATGGATGCGATTGAAGCGCGCCCACGTGACCGGCATCATCTCGGCCGTCGCGTTGAGCTTCATCGTGCACGAGCCGAGCGGGATCATCGAGTGGACCAGCGAGAGGTCGCGCGACTCGAGCGTTCGCATGTAGCGGAGCATCTCGGTCTCGGAGTGGTGCGTGTTGAAGACCGGGTGCGTGAGGTACGCGCTCGTGCGCTCGAAGCCGGCGATGGCCGGAGAGGCCTCGCGCGCGAGCTCCACGCACGAGAGCGCCGAGTGCCCGTCGCGAAGACTGCGAGCAGCGCGTCGACGTCCGCGGCGAGAGGTCACCTCGTCGAGCGCGATGCCGATCGATCGGTCGTCGAAGCGGCGAAGGTTCATCTTCCGGGCGCGCGCGGCGTCGAGCCACGCTTGCACCCTCGCGGGGGAGCCTTCGACGCGCACCGTGTCGAAGAAGCGGTCGTGAACGACGCGCCACCCCGAGCGCGCGCAGGCCGTGCGCGAGGGAAGCGGCCATCCCGTGCACGCGCTCGGCGATCGCGCGGATGCCCCTCGGGCCCGTGGTAGACGGCGTACATGCTCGCGACGACCGCGAGGAGCGCCTGCGCCGTGCAGACGTTGCTCGTCGCCTTCTCGCGGCGGATGTGCTGCTCGCGGGTCTGCAGCGCCATCCGAAGGGCGCGCTTGCCGTGCGCGTCGACGCTGACGCCGATGATGCGCCCGGGCAGCTTGCGCACGTGCTCGACCTTGCAGGCGAAGAACGCCGCGTGCGGGCCGCCGTAGCCGAGGGGCACGCCGAAGCGCTGCGCGCTCCCGACGGCGATGTCCGCCCCGAGCTCGCCGGGGGGCACCAGCAGCGCCAGGGCCAGCAGGTCGCACGCCATCGCGACCATCGCGCCCGCTGCGTGGGCGCGCGCGACGAGGGCGCGATAGTCCACCACGGCGCCGTCGCTCGCAGGGTATTGGAGGAGGACGCCGAAGAGCTTGCGCTCCGCCGAGGCGCCGTCAAAGGCGCGGGCCGCGTCGCCGACGATGACCTCGATGTCGTGAGCTGCGGCGCGCGTGCGCAGGACGTCGATGGTCTGCGGGTGACACCCGTCGGACAGGAAGATCGCCCGCCGGTCCTCGGTCCCGGCAGACGACTCCATCATGTGCATCGCTTCGGCCGCCGCCGTGGCTTCGTCGAGCAGCGACGCGTTCGCGATCTCGAGCGCCGTGAGATCGCTCACGACCGTCTGGAAGTTGAGCAGCGCCTCGAGGCGGCCCTGCGAGATCTCCGCCTGATAGGGCGTGTACTGCGTGTACCAGCCGGGGTTCTCGAGCACGTTGCGCTGGATGACCGGCGGCGTGATGCAGTCGGAGTACCCCATGCCGAGAAAGCTGCGCCAGACCTCGTTCTTGTTCGCGATTTCGCTGAGCTTCTCGAGCAGATCGTGCTCCGACAGCGCGCCCGGAAGCGCGAGCGGCCTGCGCAGGCGGATCGACCGCGGAATGGTCTGGTCGATGAGTCTCTCGAGCGAGTCCTGGCCCGACGACGCGAAGCATCTCGGCGATGTCCAGATCGTCGGGACCGATGTGGCGGGTCACGAACCTGTCGGGGTGCTCGAGTGAAACGGGCATGGCGGATGGGAATCTCTAACTCCGCCCACACGCGTTTGCTAGAGCGTTTGGCCCGAGACGCGGAGGGCGAGCGAATCTCTATCTCTGCGTCCTCGGCGTCTCTGCGGCTCACTTCTCCTCTTCGGTCGGCGCCTTGCCGGTCCGTGTCTTGTCGGATCCTCCCCGAGACGCGGGGGCGACGGAGGGGGAGGGGCGACCGCGAGCTCTGCAGCCTTGGCGGGGGCATTGCGCTCGACCGTTGACGCAAAAGGATTTATCACATGGGGCCGAGCCAAGGCCGGAGGAGAAGAAGACGAATGTCCCGCTATCGTTTCACGTCCGAGTCCGTCACCGAGGGGCATCCGGACAAGCTCTGCGATCAGGTGTCCGACGCGATTCTCGACGCGATCCTCGAGCAGGACTCGCGCGCCCGCGTGGCCTGCGAGTCGCTGGCCAAGACGGGGATGGTCGTCGTCGCGGGCGAGATCACGACGACCGCGAAGATCGACTTCCCGCAGGTCGTGCGCCAGACCGTCAAGGACATCGGTTACACCGACTCCGCGATGGGCTTCGACGGCGCCACGTGCGCCGTCCTGGTCGCCGTCGAGCGCCAGAGCCCCGACATCGCTCAGGGCGTCAACGAGGGCGACGGCCTGCACAAGGAGCAGGGCGCGGGCGACCAGGGCCTCATGTTCGGATACGCGACCGACGAGACGCCGGAGCTCATGCCGGCGCCGATTCACTACGCGCACGCGCTCGCGCGGCAGCTCGCGGCCGTCCGAAAGAAGAAGGCCGTCGACTTCCTGCGCCCCGATGGCAAGACGCAGGTCACCCTCGAGTACGACAACGACGTGCCGGTTCGCATCGACGCCATCGTCGTCTCGACGCAGCACGACGAGAAGGTCAAGTACAAGCAGCTCCGCGAGGCCATCGTCGAGCTCGTGATCGACAAGGCGCTTCCGAAGAAGCTCATCGACACGGGCGACCAAGATCCACGTCAACCCCACGGGTCGCTTCGTCGTCGGCGGGCCGCAGGGCGACTGCGGGCTCACCGGGCGCAAGATCATCGTCGACTCGTACGGTGGCATGGGCCGTCACGGCGGCGGCGCGTTCAGCGGCAAGGACCCGAGCAAGGTCGATCGCAGCGCCTGCTACTACGCGCCGCTTCATCGCGAAGAACGTGGTGGCGTCGGGCGTGGCCAAGCGATGCGAAGTGCAGATCGCGTACGCGATCGGCGTCGCGCAGCCCGTCGGCGTGCACGTGAACACGTTCGGCACCGGCAAGGTGCCCGACGAGGCCCTCGAGAAGTACATTCTTACGAGCTTCGACATGCGACCCAAGGCGCTCATCGACGAGCTCGCGCTCCTCGCGCCCATCTACAAGAAGACGGCGGCGTACGGCCACTTCGGACGTTCCGAGTTCGCCTGGGAGAAGACGACTCGCGCCGCCAAGATCGCCGACGACCTGCTCCGCCCTTCGCCGAAGGGCGCGCGCGTGAACGGCAGCACGAACGGCCAGAAGAAGCCGGCCGCGCGCAAGCCCTCGAAGCGCGCAGTCGCCGCCGAGGCCTGACTCACGCTTCAGGGTGCGCACCTCGGTTTGAGGTCGCGTGTGAAGTTTACGAGGTATCGTCCAGAGCGCTCCCAGGAACGCGCGGTGCATGGTGGGCACCGAGGTTCCTGGATGGCACTCGTGGTGATGAGCTGGGCCGACCTGCTCGCGGTCGTCAACGGGGCGGGCCTCTTCGCGGCGGTGGGCGCCGTCACGATCGTGGGCATGGCGACTCTTCTATTTCGCCGCTGGTGAGGCCGGCGAGGTCGTGCTCGCGCTCGCGCTCGTAGATGCGTGCGCTCGCGAGGAAAAGCGACAGGGTGACCGGGCCGACGATGACCCCGGCCACGCCGAAGACGGAGATTCCCCCGATGAGCGAGACGAGCGTCAAGAGCGGGTGCGCGTCATCGCTGCTGCCCACGAGCCTCGGCCGGATCACGTAGTCGTTCGCGGCCATCACGGCGACCAGGCAGTAAGCGGTGAGGAGGAGCGCGCGCGCGAGGTGTCCCGAGGCGAGGAGCCAGACCGCTGCGGGCACCCAGACGAGCAACGTTCCGATCACCGGGATGAACGACGTCAGCGCCAGGAGCGCCCCTCCGGTGGCGGGGTGCGGAACCCCGAAGGTCGCAAACCCCAGTCCGGCCATCACGCCCTGGATGATCGCGCTCGCGACCGTCCCGACGAAGGCGCGCCGGCCGACGTCGCGAAACTCGTCTACTAGAGCGCGGGTGTGCGCCGGGTCCAGCGGCAGCAGGCGTTCGAGGTGCCGGCCGATGCGCGGCCAGTCGAGGAGCACGTAGTACATCGTCCACATCGCGATCACGACGGTCAGAAGCGCGCCCGCAGACGCCTGTACGACGACCCCAGCCGCTGTGGCCGCGACGTTCGCGGCGCGACCTATCTCGTCGCGAAGCCTCGCCATCACCACGTCCCGATCGAGATCGAGCGCCGTGAGCACGCGGGTCGCCCAGGGGCCGTTGAGGGGCCCGGCCGCGATCCGCTGCTGCGCGATCGCCACGGCGGCGACGAGCTCTCGGGCGACCACCCAGGCGGCCGCGGTCCCGCCTCCGACCACCAAGAGGCCGCCGAGGAGGGTCGTCACGGCCGAGGCAAGTTTGCGTCTTGTTCCCAGCCGTTGCGAGAGCCCCGTGTAGAAGGGCTGGGCCGTGAAGCCCATCACGGTCCCGAGGGCGAGCCCGACCAGGAGCGGGGCCGCCATCCAGGCAACGACCAGGAACGTCAGTCCCATCAGGACGCCTAACGCGACGCGTTGACGGCGGCGCGCCATCGCGGGCGGGTCCTTTCGGGGATCCTCCATCCCTGCCGTCAACGCAAAGGCCGTTCTTGGCAGCAGTTGTACGCGCGCGCGGGAAGAACTCGCGCTAGTCTGATTGCATGTCTGCGGATGACCGCGTCGTCTGCCCGGCGTGCTTCGTGATTCTACCTCCGGTCAAACCCGAGGTCGTAGAGGTGCACTGCCCGCGCTGCCACCACGTGTGGGATCCGGCGGATGAGCTTCAGCAGACGGTCGAGCAGACGCCGATGGCGAAGCGTCGATCGAGCCGTCCGGGGTGAAGGTCCCGGCGCTGACTACTTCCTCTCGCTCCGCCGCCGGGCCGGGCCGGCGCCGTCGTGGAGGCCTCGCGCGCAGTTGACCAGCGACACGTGCGAGAAGGCCTGCGGGAAGTTCCCGACCAGGCGGCCCGCGGACACGTCGTATTCCTCCGAGAGCAGGCCGACGTCGTTGCACAGACCGACGAGACGCTCGAAGAGCGCCGCGGCCTCCGCCCGGCGGCCCATGAGCGCCCAGTTGTCGGCGAGCCAGAAGCTGCAGGGGAGAAATACGCCTTCGCCTCCAGGGAGGCCGTCGACGCGGACGTCGCTCTCGTAGCGGCGGACCAGACCCCCTTCGAGGAGGCGATCCTCGATCGCGCGGACCGTTCCGCGAATGCGCGCGTCCGTCGGAGGCAGAAAGCCCACGAGCGGCAGCATCAGCAGGCTCGCGTCGAGCTTCTTGTCGCCGTACGACTGGACGAAGCTACCGAGCTCGGCGTCGTAGCCCTGCGCGCAGATCTCGCGATGCACCCGATCTCGTGTGCCGCGCCACCGCTCGAGCAGCGCGGCCTCGGCGGGCCCGCCGATCGATTCGAGGCGACTCACCGCGCGGTCGAAGGCGACCCACGCCATGACCTTCGAGTGCGTGAACTGCCGCGCGGGCCCCCGGACCTCCCAGATGCCCTCATCGGGCCGATCCCAGCACGTCTCGAGGAACTCGAGCATCCCGCGGCGCATGCTCCACGCGTCCGCATCCGCCGGCAGTCCGTGGGTGTGGCACTGGTAGAGCGCGTCCATCACTTCGCCGTAGACGTCGAGCTGACTCTGCCGGAAGGCGGCGTTGCCCACGCGAACGGGCGCCGACCCTTCGTAGCCGGGGAGCCAGGGGATCTCCGACTCCTCGAGGCGCCGCTTCCCGTCGACCGCGTACATGATCTGCAGCTCGGACGGGGCCCCTGCCACGGCGCGAAGGAGCCACTCGCGCCAGTCGGTCGCCTCTTGCTTGAAGCCGTTGTGAATCAGCGCCAGGAGCGTGAAGGTCGCATCGCGCACCCAGCAATAGCGGTAGTCCCAGTTGCGAGGACCCCCGATGGCTTCGGGGAGCGACGTGGTCGGCGCGGCGACGATGCCGCCCGTGACCGTGTGCGTGAGCGCCTTGAGCGTTACGAGCGAACGCTCCACGGCGCCCTGCCACGGACCCGCGTACGTGTTCTGGGCCGACCAGGTCCTCCACGCCTGTTCGGTGCGGTCGACCGTGGCCGTCGCGTCGACCTCGTGCGGTACCCTCACGTGCGACGGGTGCCACGTCAGCACCATCGAAATCACGTCGCCCCGGGCGACGTCGAACTCGGCGACCGTCGTCAGGTTCTCGCCGCGCAGCGGCACGTCGCTCTGGAGCCAGATCGAGTCGGGGCCGGCGATCGCGCGGATGCCCCCGCCCCTCGTCTTGCGGACCCACGGGACGATCGAGCCGTAGTCGAAGCGGACGACGAGCTCGGTGCGCATCGGCATGCGCCCGCGCACGCCCCGCACGATGCGGATGATGTGCGGCACGGCGTCGCGCATCGGCATGCAGTCGGTGACGACGACTTCGGCGTCCTCCGTCTCGAAGGTCGAGTCGAGAATGAGCGAGCCGTCACGGTACGCGCGCGTGACGCGCTTGACCGGTTCCCGCGGAGCGAGGAGCCATCGACCGTGCTCCGGGCCGCCGAGCAGGGCCGCGAAGCACGCGCCCGAATCGAAGCGCGGCAGACACAGCCAGTCGATCGACCCGTCCCGGCCCACCAGCGCGGCTGTCTGGCAGTCGCCGATGAGCGCGTAGTCCTCGATCCGCATCGGCATCGTCGGGTTCTCCTCGCGCTCCCTCGCCACTCCCTCGCTGAGAGCATGCCCCGTGCCGGGCCCGTCCGATTTCGCTACTCGTCGGCCGTCTTGGCGCCGCCGGGCGGGGGAGGGTTCGCCTCGCGCTCCAGGTAGCGGAAGATCGTCCGCGGATCGACGCCGAGGTCGCGCGCCGTCTGCGTGCGGTTGCCGTTGTTTCGCTCGAGGACCTCGAGCACGTACTTGCGCTGGAACTCCTCCTTCGCCTTCTCGAGCGGCAGGATCAGGCGTCTCGGCCTCCTTGCCGAGATCGAGGTCTTCGGGCGTCGAGGAGCGTCTTGTCGCACAGGACGAGCGCCTTCTTGATGCGGTTCTCGAGCTGCCGGATGTTGCCCGGCCACGGGCTCTTCTTGATGGCCGCGAGCGCCTGCGGCGTGAAGCCCTGCACGTGCGAGCCGAGCTCCTCGGCGTGCTTCGAGAGGAGCGCCTTGGCGATGATGAGCACGTCGTCGCCGCGCTCGCGCAGCGGCGGCAGGAAGATGTTGACGACGTTGAGGCGGTAGTAGAGGTCCTCGCGGAAGCGCCCGGCGCGGATCTCTTCTTCGAGCACGCGGTTGGTCGCCGCGACGACGCGGATGTCGACCTTCTCCGGCTTGCTGTCGCCGACGCGGAAGACGACGCGCTCCTGCAGCGCGCGCAGGAGCTTCACCTGGAGGTTGAGCGGCAGCTCGCCGATCTCGTCGAGGAAGAGCGTCCCCCCGTTGGCCGACCTGGAACTTGCCCGGGCCGCGACGCGACCGCGCCGGTGAAGGCGCCCTGCACGTGGCCGAAGAGCTCGCTCTCGATGAGGTTCTCGGGGATGGCGCCGCAGTTGATGACGACGAACGGGCCGTTGGCGCGGTTGCTCCGGCGGTGGATCTCGCGCGCGATGAGCTCCTTGCCGGTGCCGGTCTCGCCCGTGATGAGCACCGAGATGTCCGTCGTCGCCACCTTCTGGAGCTTGCGGAACACCTCCATCATCGACGGGCAGGCGCCGATGATCTCGCCGAAGCGCTTGTCCTTCAGCTCGGCGACGAGCTTCTCCTTGTCGGCGCGGAGGGCGTTGAGCAGCATCGCGTTCTGGAGGATGAGGCTCGCCTGCGAGGCGAAGATCGAGAGCACGTCGAGCTGGTTCTTGCTCGAAGAGGCCCTTGACGCGGTCGTTGCCGACGTAGAGCACGCCCTGCACCTGGCCCTGCGACGACGAGCGGCGCGCACATGACGCTCGAGAGCTGCAGCGCGAGGACGCTCTCGCTCGCTCTTGAACTGCGCGTCGCTCAGCGCGTCGCTCACGATGACGGCGCGGCCCGTCTCGAGCACCTTCCGCACGATGCTGTCGCTGATGGCGCCGGCCGCGTCGGCGATGGCCTCGCGCTTGACGTTGCGCGAGGCACGGATACGCGCTCCTCGGCGCACGCCCGGGCTCTCGGCCACCGCAGTGGCCGGCTTGGGGCCCGTCATGAAGGCGTCGTCGTTGAGGAGGATGAGGCCCTTCTCGGCCCCGGTGACCTCGATGACCGCGTCGAGCATCGCCTCGAGGAGCTGCTCGATCTCCTTCATGGTCATCAGCTTCTCGCTGAACTCGTAGAGCTTGCGGAAGCCGGCGAGCTGCTGGTTGGTGACGTTGAGCTGGGTCTCGCTCATCGCGGCCGCGCTCGCCGCTGGGGTGATGGCCGCCCGCGCCTTGACGGGCGGGCTCGTCGAACATGCTGAAGGAGAGCTCGACGTCGCCGAGGGTCAGCCGGTCGCCGTGGACGAGGCGCGCGCGCCGCTTCTTCTTGCCGTTGACGAGGATCTCGCGCCTGCTTGTCGACCTCCTCGAGGTTGAAGTCGCGCCCGTCGAAGAGGACCTGGGCGTGCGTCTCTGCCAGCCCATCGCCGGCGAGGGCGACGTCGTTGCCGAGCGCGCGCCCCACCGTGGTCACCGGCTTGTGAAGCACGAACGCCCTCGGCGGACCTTGGGGCGGAAACCACTTGAGGATAGGCATCGCACGGACGCGAGCTCGGCACGCTGGCTTGCGACGTCGGTCGGCCCCTCGGGCGTCGCGCCGTCCGCCAACACGAAAAGCTCTCGAAACAGAGTACCCCAAAAACGGCGATCCTGGGTGTATCTCGGGACGTGGGCGAAACCGGTGAGGCCGACACGCGATTGACGACTCAGCCCAAACTGAGGCATAAGAGGCCGCGTCCTCGACCTTTAGCTCGGGGCCCATCTGGAGGAGAAGACGATCATGAAGAACATCGCAATTGCCGCGCTTCTTGCGACCATGGCGGCGGTTGGGGCCCTCGCGGCTTGCGGCGGCGGCACGCCGGCGCCGGCCAGCCCCGACACCAGCGCGTCGTCGGCGGCCCCCGCCGACTCGTCGTCCGCCGCGCCGGCGACGAGCAAATAGTCGAAGGGCAGACCTGAAGTACACAGCGAGGCTTCCCCGCGAAGGGGGGGCCTCGTTGCTTTTTTGTCAGCCCGGGCTTCCCGTCTGTCCTACCACTGCCCGAAGGCCATGACCTGACCGCCGCCCTGGGTCGGGCTCACGGCGACCTGGAAGGGGGGGGTCCACGACGCCGCGCCCGGCGCGTCCGTCATGCTCCCCGTGAGGGCCGCGGCGATCCCGAGACCGGCCAGGCCGCCGACCGCGTTCGCGATGAGCCCGTGGTGGATCTCCGAATCGTTGCCGATGTAAAAGAGGTAGACGGGGGTCGTTGCCAGTGTGCCCAGCAGATCGCCGAGCCACATGTACTTGAGGGTCTGCCACGACGGCACGTACGAAGTGGCCACCGCGCCGGCCGCCAGGATCCCGGCGTTATAGCCGGCGAAGCCCCAGACCGCGGCCCCGTCTTTCCAGTCGCCGCCGACGACGCCTGAACCGAAGAGGACCCCAGTGATCGCGCCCCAGCCGGCTCCGCTCGAGATGAGGGCCAGGCTGCGCGGGTCGGGGCGGAGCCACTCGCCGAACGCGTAGCCTCCGAGGCCGCCTACCGTGGCGGTGGCGAAGGTGATCGACGTCCACGTGCGAAAGCTCCAGGTGTTCGGGCCGTCGTTGCCCGTCAACTGCCACTGCAGGCCGCTGATCGCCATTCCCTCGACGCCACCCAGGAGCAGGCCCGTGGCGATGGAGGAGGGGACCCCCCGATCGAACTCCTGGTTATAGTCCCACGCGTACATGCCGATCGGGACGCCGGCGCCGAACAGCAGGGGCGCGATGAACGCGATCCCCGGGTCGCTCTCCTTGGCGAGCGAATCGATCCAGATACCGGTGCCCACGCCGTACGCGAAGCCGACGCCGTAGAGGTACGCCATCTCTCCGGGGCTCCGGAACGGGCTTGGTGCCGGCATGGGAGGCTGCGGCACAGGAGCGGGCTGCAAGAAGGGCGCAGGCAGCGGCCGGGGCGGATACGGCGTATAGGGCGCCGCGTACGGTGGCTGCGGCTGCGGCGCCGGGTACGGCTGCGCCGGCGGGGCTGGATACTGCGGCTGCGGCGCCGGGTACGGCTGCTGGGCCGGTGGGTACGGTTGCTGGGCCGGCGCCGGGTAGGGCTGCTGGGCCGGTGGATAAGGCTGGGGGGGATAGGGCTGCTGAGGCGGCGGGTACTGCGCGGCGGCGACGGCAGACCAGGCTACGCAACCCACAGGCAACGCCGCACGACAAAGCCAAGCGCGCATCGATCCTCCGAACGGCGAACGCGTCACGCGAGCTTCATCGTAGCGCTAGTCGCGGCGCAAGGTCGCGCGCGCGATGGCCTGGGGGTCGAATTCGTATCCCAGCTCGCGGGCCATCAGGTCTTTCACGGCCTGCTCCACGGGCTTGTTCTCGTAGAGCACTGCGTGCACTTCGGCCGTGATGGGCATGCTCACGCCAAGCTTGGTGGAGAGATCGTGGGCGCTCTTGGCGCGTCTTCACGCCCTCGGCGACGTGGCCCAGGGTCGCGAGCACCTCGCCCGAGCTTGCGCCCCGGCCCATCTCGTACCCGACCGTCCGGTTACGCGAAAGCTCGCCCGTGCACGTGAGCACGAGGTCGCCCATACCGGCGAGGCCTGCGAGCGTGAGCGCCGAGCCCCCGCGCGCCATCGCGAGCCTCGCGACCTCGGCGAGTCCGCGCGTGATGAGGGCCGCGCGCGTGTTGTGCCCGAAGCCCATGCCGTCGACCGCGCCGGCGGCGATCGCGATCACGTTCTTGAGCGCACCCCCGCACTCCACGCCCACGACGTCGTTGCTCGCGTAGGTGCGCAAATAGTGCGTGTGAAACTGGTGCATGACGCGCGAGGCCACCTCGGCGTCGTGCGCCGCGACGACCACGGCGGTCGGAAGGTGGTGCGCGAGCTCCTTGGCGAAGCTCGGGCCCGAGAGGAACGCCAGCGATCGGCGCGCGTCGGGAGGCAGCTCCTGCGCGAGGACCTCGTCCATGAACATGAGCGAGTCGTTCTCGATCCCCTTGGTCGCGCTGACGATCGAACGCGCCCTCGCCCACGAACGGCGCCGCCTCGCGAGCCACCTCGCGCGTGGCGTGGCTCGGGACGACGAAGACGACCATCTCTGCGCCGTCGAGAGCGGCGGGTATCGAGTCGGTGGAGCGCACGTTCCGGGAGAGAGGGATGCCCGGCAGGTATCGGGCGTTCTCGCGGTCCGCGTTGAGGGCGTCGCACAGCTCTCGACGCCGTGCCCAGAGGACGACTTCACTCTCCTTTTCCGCCAGGAGCTGCGCCAGCGCCGTGCCCCACGCGCCGGCGCCGAGCACGGCGACCTTCATGGACGCGAACTTTAGCATGCCTGGCGCGGGGGCATCACGCGGGCGGATGTCCGCTCGCGCCCCCGCCGCGAGCGCTATGCTGCTCGCGATGCGCATTGACCCGCGCCGACTTTTCCCGCCGACCACGCCCGCCTGGTGCCGTCTCGCCGTCGCCTTGTCCGCGGCCGCGGGCCTCGCGGGCGCTTGCTCGCCGAACTCCGTGTGCAAGCTCGCAGGGCCGATCAACGATCCGTCCAACTACACCCTTCGCCGCAGCATCATGAGCTTCGGCCTCGGCCAGTTCTGCCAGCAGATGACGACGCACAACGCGCCGCTCAAGCTGACGCCCGACGCCAACGTCATCGGACGGTTCTTCCCGCAGCACTGCACGCAGCAGACGCTCGCGAACGGCGACCTGTGGGTCCAGTTCGACGGCTTCGGCTACGCGTGGACCGCCCTGTCGAAGAAGGTCACGTTCACGTCGGCGGCGACCCTTCAGTACAACCAGGACTTCAAGTGCGCCGACGACAACTCGATCTACGCGTACTTCGACACGCGCTCGGTTTCGGCGCCAGACTTTCGCGTCACGACAGATCGAGCAGCCCGTTGCCAACCTCATGCAGAACTGGATCTCCCCGTTCGCCGACTCCTTCGGCCAACAGATGGTGTCCGGCCAGCTCACGCAGGGCTTCACCGTCATCCAGGACACGAGCGGGAGCGCCGACTTCAGCGTCGGTCACCTCCCGCTGGGTCAGAGGCCGTTTCACCCCTACGACGTCCACGGCGCCGGCCGGGTCACTTACGAGAACCTGCGGACCGAGGTACACACGGGCGAGCGCGACTTCATCGGGCCCATCACCATCGACGGCTCGGGGCGGGCCATCTTCATGCAGATGCACCTCGACGGGACGCCGGCGGTCGACGTCTTCGTCGCTCGGAAGTCGGAAGGGGACGCTTCGCTGCAGCTCTACTATCAGTACGGCCCCGCGGGCCCTCTGGCGTATCCGCCGCTGTTCGCCGACGTCGTGCAAGCGGGCGTCGAATATCAGCGCGCAGTGCCGCTTCCGGCGGGTTTGTACTATGTGGTGATCGACAACACGTCCGCCGCGGGGCAAGCCGCCCCGCCCGCCCCGCTGTTCGGCGTCGTCGGGGACACTGCGGCGGTCGTCAATTATGCGATCCAGCTTGGTGACGCCCCTTGAAGACGGAAGAGTCCCCTGTAGTGCAAGAAGGCGAGAACCAGGCGCAGCGTTCGGACGAGACGGCGCACTCCAACGGCGTCGGCCCAGCGGATCGACCGGTCGCGGCTCAGGACGCCGAGGGGCCGCCTCGATCGGCGGCTGACCTCCCCCCGGCCAAGCGCTCGCGGCTCTTGCGCTCCTTTTACTGGGCGGTCTGGTTCGTCCTGCTGCCCATCGCGCTCGCGTCGGCTCTGGTGTGGGCGCTCACGCCCCCGAGCGGCTCCGAGCTCTCGAGCGGCCTCGGGGCGATCCAGTCGCTCGTGCGCGCGCAGCCGGTGCCCGTCGGGATCGTGCTCTTCACGTTGTTCGAGATCGCGCTGTGGGCCGCGCGGCACCAGCTGCCCTTCGCGGCGCACGCCCATCCGCCCCTGCGCCCCGATCTGCCCGTGCGTCTGCGAGGCTCCTTCGAGCGCGCGCGTGCGCTGCTCGACGAAGCGGACATGATCCTCGCGCGCCACGAGAAGGCGGTCGCTCGCGACCTCGCGGCCAAGGAGCGCGATCGCCTGCGGGGCCAGCTCCAGGAGCTGCGCGATTCGATGGATCGCGTTCCCTTCGACGAGGACGGCTTCCTCGAGTCGCTCGCCCACGCGGACGGCGAGATCGACGTGCGCCTCGGCGCGGTGGCGCAAGAGCGAGGTGCGCGAGTACCTCGAGGCGATCCTGATGGCCGTGGCCGTCGCCTTCGCCCTGCGCGCGTTCGTCATCGAGGCCTTCAAGATCCCCAGCGGCTCGATGATTCCGACGCTGATGGTGGGCGACCACATCTTCGTCAACAAGTTCAGCTACGGCCCGGCGATCCCCTACACGCACTCCCGGGTGTGGACGCACATGCCGCCCCGTCGCGGCGACGTGATGGTCTTCGCGTTCCCCGAGCACCCGGAGCAGGACTTCATCAAGCGCGTCATCGCGATCCCGGGCGACAAGCTCGAGGCCAAGAACGGCCATCCGATCATCAACGGGTGGGAGGTGCCGAGCTGCCGCGTCGGCCCCTGGACGTACACCGAATTCGACTCACCCATCAGCCACCACGAGGGCGACCTTTACGTCGAGTACCTCGGCGACGAGTCGTACCTCACGTTCTACGACCGCGCGTCGCGGGGCTTCCCGGACGAGTACCAGGGCCCCTACTACGCCAAGGAGGGCGAGGTGTGGGTCATGGGCGACAACCGCAACAACAGCCACGACTCGCGCATGTGGTTCGGCGGCCAGGGGGGCGGCGTTCCGTTCGAGAACATCCGCGGTCGGGCGCTTTTCGTCTGGCTGAGCGTGAGCGACAACGGCCTCGACTGGTCGCGCGAAGGGGTGCCCGTGATGGGGCGGCCGCGTCTTCCACCCTCCGCGGCTGGCCTGGAGCCGCAGTTCGAGCAGTGCCTCAAGAGCCGTCCCGCGGTCACCAACCCGCCGCCGGCGGGCGCCCCGCCGGCCGTGACCAGCGCGCCGTGACGCCGCTCGAGGGCTCTGCACGGCAAGCGCCGAAGCGCGTCCGACCGGCGGTGAGAGAGAGCGCTCTCCTGTGGGCGCTCGCGATCGCGCTCGGCCCGGCGTGCGCCGCGTGCGCGGCCACCGAGCGGGCGCAGCAGCGTGACCCGATGACGTGCGAACGCAACCCGAACTGCGCGGCCGGTCGGGGCGTCTACGTGGACTGCTCGCAGCAGTGCAGCTACGACCCCGCCTGCACCGAGCGGTGCACGGAAGCGACGGTCGATCAGCCGAAGCACTGACCTGTCCCCCATCTCTCTTTCTCGCCGCGCCCGTGCCCGGAAAGAGTGCGCACGGTAGCCCAGAACGCGTACCGCCACGCCACTTGCACCGGATATAGGGCCCTCTAACCGCCTTCGCCTACGCAAGCCGGAAATGGATCGCCTTGGGGCGCGTGAGGCCCTCGAAACCCAGCGTGCTCAGACTCACGCCCCGACCGGAGTCCTTGCGTCCGCTCCACGGAAGGGCCGGGTCGAGGAAGTCGCACCGATTCATGAAGACGGTGCCGCATTCGAGCGAGCGGGCGAAACGAGCCGCCCGGTCGCGGTCGGCGGTCCATACGCTGGCCGTGAGACCGAGGTGCGAGTCGTTCATCTTTTCGAGGGCCTCGTCGTCCGAGCCCACGGGAGCGGTCGCGACGATCGGCCCGAAGGATTCGCGCTGGAAGAGGTCCATCGACTGGTCGCCGTCGGCGATCAGGGTCGCTTCGAAGAAGCGCCCACGTCCATCGACGCTGGCGGCCTTTCCGCCGGCGACGATGCGCGCGCCTCGCGCCTGCGCGTCGCTGACGAACGCCTCGAGCTCCGCGACGTGCCCGCGCTGCGCGATCGGTCCGAGCGTCGTCTCCGCGGCCGTCGGGTCGCCCATGACGTATGCGCGCACGAGCTGTTCGGCGAGCTCGAGGAACCGCCCGTACACCGACTTGTGCACGTAGACCCGTTCGACGGCGCAGCAGCTCTGTCCTGCGTTGTAGATCGCCCCGTCGACGACGTTCTCGACCGTCTTGGCGAGGTCGCAGTCGGGCGCGACGTACGCCGGGTCGTTGCCGCCGAGCTCCAGGCATGGATGCAAAAAGCGCCGGGATGCTGCCTCGATCATCCGGTGCCCGCCCAGCACGCTCCCCGTAAAGACGACCTGGTCGACGCGATCGTCGCCGACCATTCGCTCACTCTGCGCGTGGTCGCAGTGGAGTGCCTGCACGAGGTGAGCCGGGGCCCCGGCTTCGGCGAACGCGCGCGCGAAGTGCTCGCCGCATAGCGGCGACCGTGGGCTGTGCTTCACGATGACGGCGTTGCCGGCGAGCACCGCGGGGATGACGCAGTTGACCGCGGTCAGGAGCGGGTAATTCCACGCCGGCAGATCGAGCACCACGCCGACGGGCTCCCGGACGATGCGGCGTTCGAAGCCCGCCAGGGGCAGGACGACGTCGGCCAGGGAGGCCTCGGCGATCGACATCATGTGGCGCGCGCGAGCCGCGGTCGACGTTACCTCGCCGCGTGCCTGCGCGAGCGGCTTGCCCATCATCCGGGTGATGTCGGCCGCGATGGCCTCCGAGCGCGCCTCCATGGCGACGACGGCGCGATCGCAGAGGGCGATGCGATCGCCGAGCGCGGTGGTGCGCCACGATCGCGACGCCTCGCGAGCGTGGTCCAGCGTCGAGCTCGCGGCCCTCGAGTCCGCGAGGTCGACTTCGCAAGCAGGCTCGAGGGTGAACGGGTTGTCGACGACGAGGGTCTGCACGCTTGCGGACATGGGCCCGAGGATAGCGCACCGGACGCGCGTCAAGCGGCAGCGGCGCGGAGCCGGCCCATGCGTTAGACTGGGCGTAGTGCGCGCTGCGAGTGGGCATCGGACGGTCTGGAGCCGGATCGGGCGCGCAGCGGTCGCCGCTCTCTGCCTGGCCTTCGCGCAGGGTTGTGCCGACCTCTGGGGCTTCGCCGACCTGACGGCCGGGTTCGACGCGGGTCTACCCGACGCGACGAGCGGGGCCGAAGCGGGGGGGGGCGCCGATGGCGGCGCGGGCACGGACGGCGCCGTGTCGATGGATGGCGCGGTAGGGGCCGATGCCGGCCCGGACTCCGGCCCGAGCTGCCCCTCGGCCGGCACGATTGTCAGCTGCGGGGGGTGTGACCAGGCCTGCGACACCCTCCAGAGCAACGTCCTCTCCTGCGAGAACGACTCGACGTGCGTCTATCGGGGCTGCGCCACCGGCTGGCAGGACTGCGACAAGACCCCGCCGGACACGAATGGATGCGAGAGCTCCACGACCTCGACTTCGAGCTGCGGCGCTTGCGCCAGCGTCTGCGACACGGCCCACAGCATCGGCGCGACGTGCGTCGCGTCGGCGGATGGCGGGATCGCGTGTCAGTACACCGGCTGCCAGCCGGGCTGGGCCGACTGCAATCCCTCGGCGCCCGACACGAACGGCTGCGAGACGTCGCTCTCGACGGCCGCCAACTGCGGCGCGTGCCAGGCCGCGTGCGACACGGCAAACAGCCAGGGCGCGACGTGCAATGACGGGACGACGTGCACGTACACGGGCTGCCACGCCGGCTTCGCGGACTGCAACACGACGGCGCCGGACACCGACGGGTGCGAGACCGCCACCACGTCGACCGCGTGCGACGCGTGCAACACGTCGTGTGACACGGTTCACAGCGTCGGCGCGACCTGCGACACCGCAGGGGGGACCTGCGTCTACACGCGCTGCGAGTCGGGCTTCGCCGACTGCAACACGACCCCTCCCGACACGAACGGCTGTGAGACGCAGATCACGACGGCCGCGAACTGCGGCGGCTGCGGCCGCGCATGCGACACGAAGACCAGCACCGGCGCGAGCTGCAACGGAAGCAACTGCGCGTACACGGGCTGCGCGGCCGGTTTCGCCGATTGCGACACGACGGCGCCCGACACGAACGGCTGCGAGTCGTCCCTGTCGTCGACGGCCACGTGCGGCGCGTGCGAGAACGCCGCGTGCAGCACGAAGACGGGCGCGGCGAGCTGCAACGGGACGACGTGCTCGTACAAGTGCAACGCCGGCCTCACCGACTGCAACGCGGCGACTGCGCCCGACACGGACGGCTGCGAGTGCGCGACGCCCGGGTGCTGCAGCGGAGCCTGCCAGACGACGCACGCGAATGGAGTGGGGCAGAGCTTCTACGACTGCAACGCGAAGGGCACGGTCAGCTCCGCCCAGGCGACGGAGGCGTGCGTGGCCTTCACAGGATCCGCGGGTCAGTGTTCGAGCAGCCAGATTTGCTGCGCCCTCGGCCTCGGCGGGCTCTGCCTCCTCGGCAGCACGGCCATGTCGGTGTGCGGGTCCGTGCAGGGCCAGTGCTTCTGCTGGCAGTACTCGGGCGGCGCTCCGGGGACGGTGCAGGCCGTGGGCTCGGGGAAATGCACCGCCGCGTGCGGGGCGAGCACCGACGTCAGCTGGAACTGAGCGACGCGGCCATCGATCGACGCGCGGCTCGGACGCCCGTTGGTCAGGCGTGGGTCCGTCGCGCGGCCGCCGGTCCCGCGTGCGCCGACGACGAGGCGAGAACCTTGCCGGTCGCGGTTCGCGCGGAGGCGAGGTTGCGCGGCACACCCTCGAAGACGATCGTGCCGCCCTCCTCGCCCGCCTCCGGTCCCAGCTCGACGACCCAGTCCGCGCAGGCGATGACGTCGGGATGGTGCTCGATGACGACGAGCGTGTCGCCGCGCGCGACGAGGCGCTCGAGCACGCCGAGCAGGCGGCGCACGTCCGACAGGTGCAGGCCGGTGGTCGGCTCGTCGAGGACGTAGACCGTGGGCTCGTGCGCCGCGCCGGCCGTGAGCTCGGCCGCGAGCTTGAGGCGCTGCGCTTCGCCGCCCGAGAGCGTGTTCGATCCCTGCCCGATCTGGACGTAGCCGACGCCGAGGTCGGCCAGCGTGCGAGGGGGCGCGCGATCTTCGGATGGTGCGCGAAGACCTGCGCCGCGTCGGCCGCGGGTAGATGAAGAACGTCGCCGATCGAGAGCCCCGCGAAGCGCACCTCGAGCGTCGACGGCTCGAACCGCGAGCCGCCGCACGCCTCGCAGGGCGCGACGACGTCCGGGAGAAACGGCATCTCGGCGACGATGGTCCCCTGGCCCTCGCACGCCGGGCAGCGTCCGCCGCCCATCTTGCCGGGGCGGGCGGTCTTGGCCGAAGGGGTGTTGAACGAGAAGCGCGCGGCCGTGTAGCCGCGCATCTTCGCTTCGGGAAGCGACGCGAAGAGCGTTCGCACCTCGTCCCAGACGCCGAGGAACGTCGCCGGGACCGAGCGAGGCGTGCGCCCGATGGGCGACTGATCGACCGCCAGCGCGCGCTTGACGACTTTGTGCCCCTTGAGCGCCGCGTGCTCTCCGGGCGTCGGGAGCGACGAGCCCGAGCGCGCGTCGCAGCGCCGGGTAGAAGACGTGGCGCACGAGCGTCGATTTGCCCGAGCCGCTGACGCCGGCGACGACGCACATGCGCCCGACCGGCACGCGAAAGTCCACGTCTTGCAGGTTGTTCGCGCGCGCGCCCGAGAGCTCGATCCACGCGTCGGCCATCGGACGCTTCGGCCGATCGACGCGCGCGGTCTCCTCGAGCGCGCGCGCCGTAGGCGAACGCGGGTCCGACGAGGACCTGCGCGGCCGGCCCCTCGGCGACAACGTGACCGCCGTTGCGGCCGCCGCCCGGGCCGAGATCGATCACGTGGTCGGCCGCGCGGATCGTCTCCGCGTCGTGCTCGACGACGAGCACCGTCGAGCCCATGTCCGCCAGTTGCCGCAGGTTCGCGAGCAGCCGACCCGTGTCGCGCGGGTGAAGGCCGATCGTCGGCTCGTCGAGCACGTAGAGCGCGCCCGTCAGGCCGCTGCCGAGCTGCGCGCTGAGCCGAAGGCGCTGCATCTCGCCGCCCGAGAGCGTGGTCGCAGGGCGGTCGAGGGCAAGGTAGCCGAGGCCCACCTGCTCGACGAACGCCAGGCGCCGAACGAGCTCGGCGTGCGGGCCTTCGCGATCGAGCGCGTCGTCGCTCGTCGAAGCGCCAGGTCTTGACGCGCGCGAGGGCGCTGGCTACCGACCGGGCCGTCGTCTGCGCGTACGTCTCCCCGAACATGCGCACGCCGCGCGGAACGGCGCTCAGGCGCGACCCGGCGCAGGCGTCGCACGGCTCGTGCGGCCCCTCGTACTCCTCGAGGGCGGTCGGGCCCACCCTCGACGCCGGTGCCCTCGCACGCCTCGCAGCGGCCCTGCTTCGTGTTGAACGAGAACCACCGCGGGTCGAGCTCCGGCACGCCGGTGCCGCAGCGCGGGCACGCGCGCGCGGTCGAGAGCATCTGCTCGCCTCGCCTTCGGCCTTGCGCGCCTCGGGGCTCCCGTCGCGCGATGCGGAGCGCGCCGCCGCCCCACGCGAGCGCGCGGTCGAACGTCGGCGCGATCGAGCTCCGCGAGCTTGCCGTAGTACACGATGAGGTCGATCGTGTGCTCCTTCGTCTTCGCGAGCTTGGGCGGCGGGTCGATCGCGGCGATGGCGCCGTCGACTCGCGCCGCCTGCACGCCCGCCCGCGAGGCCGTCGTGAAGAGGTCGAGGTACGTGCCCTTTCGGGCGCGCACGGCCGGCGCGTAGACGGTGCTGGCGTGCCTCGCTCGTCCGCGGCGAGCGCGCGCGAGGCGCTCGAAGAGGGCGTCGGCGCTCATGGGGGCGACGACCGCGTCGCACTCGGGGGCAGTGCAGCTCGCCGACCTTCGCGTAGAGGAGCCGCAGGTAGTGGGCGACCTCGGTCACGGTCGCGACCGTCGAGTTCGCGCCGCCGCGCGAGGTCCGCTGCTCGAGGGCGATCGACGGGGGCACGCCGGTCACGCTGTCCACGTCCGGCCGCGGCAGCGTCGGTAGGAACTGGCGCGCGTAGGGCGTCAGCGTCTCCATGAACCGCCGCTGCCCCTCGGCGAAGACGACGTCGAACGCGAGCGACGACTTGCCCGAGCCGCTCGGCCCGGTCACGACGCAGATCTTGCCGTGCGGGATCGCGCACGAGACGTCCTTCAGGTTGTGCTCGCGCGCGTGGGACACCACGATCGAGAGGATCGACCGCGCGGGTCGCGGCGCGGAGTCTCGTTCGAACGCCGGATCGTCTCCGTTCGTCCTCTCCTCGCGCGTCTCGCGCGTCCCGGAGCGCGGCGCCGGTGCGCGTGTCGGTCTTCGCGACCTCCTCCGGCGTGCCTTCGGCGACGACGTGCCCGCCGTGCGGGCCGCCGCCGGGGCCGAGGTCGATGACCCAGTCGCACGCGCGGATGACGTCGAGATCGTGCTCGACGACGACGACGCTGGCGCCCTGCGTCGACGAGCGCGTGCAGCGCGCCCACGACGTAGGCCGCGTCCTGCGCGTGAAGGCCGGCGCTCGGCTCGTCGACGACGAACAGCGTCCCCTTGGCGTCCTCGGAGAGCGCGCGCGCGAGCTTGAGCCGCTGCGCCTCGCCGCCCGAGAGCGTCGAGAGCGGCTGTCCGAGCGCGAGGTAGCCGAGCCCGACCCGCACGATGGGGTCGAGCGTCCGGCGCAGGACGTAGTCGCGATCGCCGGGGGGGTCGAAGAGCGACAGCGCCTCGTCGACGCTCATCGCGAGGACGTCGGCGATCGATCTGGCCGCGATGGGTGACCGCGAGCACCTCGGGCTTGAAGCGCTTGCCCTGGCAGACGGCGCAGAGAAGCTGCACGTCGGCGAGAAACTGCATCTCGACGGTCTCGTATCCTTCGCCCGAGCACTCCTCGCAGCGGCCCGCGGGCACGTTGAACGAGAAGTGCGCGGCCGTCAGCCCGCGACGCGCCGCCTCGGGCTCCGCGGCGAAGCGCGCGCGGACTGCGGTCCCAGGCCTTGACGTACGTCGCCGGGTTGCCGCGCGCCGTGCGACCGAGCGGTGACTGGTCGACGAGCGACGGCGCGAGTCAGCGTGTCCGAGCCCGTCGAGCGCGTCGTGCGGTCCGGGTCTGTCGACCGAGAAGTTCGCCGAGACGCGCGCGCGGCCGCCCGGTAGAGGACGTCGTGCGCGAGCGTCGACTTGCCCGAGCCGCTCGGCCCCGTGACCGCGCAGAGGACGCCGAGCGGAACGCGGACGTCGACGCCGCGCAGGTTGTGCTCGCGCGCGCCGCGCACCTCGAGCCAGGCGGCGCCGGGTCTCCGCGTCCGGCTCTCGCGCCGGCGGTCGACTCCACGCCCGGCCCGTCGGGAGGTCGGTGCGCGTCGCGAGCTCGGCAGGCGGTCCCGTCGAACAGGATGCGACCGCCGTGGGGACCCGCGCCCGGCCCCATCTCGAGGACGCGGTCGCAAGCGCGCACGACGAGGGGCTCGTGCTCGACCACGATGACGCGTGTTGCCTGCCGCGCGCGAGCTCGCGCATGACGTGCGCGAGGGCAGGGACGTCGGTCGCGTGCAGGCCCACCGTCGGCTCGTCGAGCACGAAGAGCGTGCCGGTGAGCGCCGCGCCGAGCGCGGTCGTGAGCCCCGCGCGCTGCGCTTCGCCGCCCGAGAGCGTGCGCGCCTGGCGATCGAGCGTGAGGTAGCCGAGGCCGACGGCGTCGAGGTACCCGAGCCGCGACGCGAGCTGCTCCTTGACCCGTTTGCCCTGCGGGTCGCGCGCCGCGATACGCGCGGATCGCGCGCGAGCGCTTCGCCCACCGTAAGCGCGTGCCAGGCGGCGAGGTTGAGCCCCGGCGACGCGGTAGGCGAGCGCCGTCGCGTTGAGGCGAGAGCCGCTGCACGTCGTGCAGACCGCGTACTCGCGGTAGCGCGAGAGCAGCACGCGCACGTGCATCTTGTAGGTGCGCGTCTCGAGCCACGCGAACCACGCGCGCACGCCCGGGATACTTGCCGCTTCGTGCCACGTGCCCTCGCCGTCGACGACGAGCGCCTGCTGCTCCGCGGTGAGCTCCTGCCACGGGACGTCGAGCGGGATCTTGCGGCGCGTTGCAGAACTTCTCGAGGATTCCGCGCTCCCAGGTCGTGCTCGCGCCGCTCCAGGGCTTGATGGCGCCGGCCTTGAGCGACTTGTTCGGATCGGGGAAGACCTTTCCCCAGTCGACCGCGATGACGCGCCCGAAGCCGCGGCACGCATCGCACGCGCCGAAGGGCGAGTTGTACGAGAAGAGGCCCGGCCGGGGCGGCTCGAACTGCGCGCGCGCACTTCGGGCAGACGAGCCCGCGGCGAACGGTCACGTGCCCGGTCGCGCTGTCGTCGACGCGGAGCTCGGCGCGACCGCCCCCGCGCGTCCACGCCGCCTCGATCGCCTCCTGCAGGCGCCGCGCCTCCAGCGGTCGCCACGCTCACGCGGTCGACGACGACCTCGACGCGCACGCCCGGGCGCGGTCGCCTCGCTCGGCCGCACCTCGTCGATCTCGCGCACGACGCCGCCGACGACGAGCCGGCGGTACCCGTCTCTTGGCCAGGCGCTCGCGCACCTCGAGGAACTGCTCGGCGTCGTCGAGCGCCGACGGGGTAGGTCACGATGGCGCGCGCACCTTCGTGCGACTCGGCCAGGCGAGCCGCGGCGTCGCGCGGCGACGTGTCGACCGCGTCGAGGCCGCACGTCGGGGCAGGTGGGGATGGCCTCGCGCCCGAAGAGAGCGGCGAGGTACGGCTCGAGGTCCGCCATCGTCGCGAGCGTCGAGCGGCTCGACTTGACCGGGGCGCGCCGGTCGACGGCGACCGTCGCGGCGATCGGCGCGAGCTCGTCCATCGGGGGCCGCTCGAGGCGCTCGAGGAACTGGCGCGCGTACGGGCTGAAGCTCTCGACGAAGCGGCGCTGCCCCTCGGCATAGAGCGTGTCGAGGGCGAGCGACGACTTGCCGGCGCCGCTCGGACCCGTGATCGCGACGAGCTGTCCCGGCTGGAGGTCGAGGTCGACGCCTTGCAGGTTGTGCGTGCGCGCGCCGCGCAGGCGGATAGGCCTCATCCCTCGTCAGCCCAATCCGGGGAGCTCGATGCGAAACGTCGCGCCGCCCGCGCTCGCGGGCTGCGGGTCGACGCGGTCGAGCAGCACGATCGATCCGCCGTGAGCCAGCGCGATTCGACGGGCGAGCGCGAGGCCGAGCCCCGTGCCGCCGGGCCGCGCGGTGACGAGCGGTTCGAAGACGCGCGCGGCGATGTCTTCGGGGACGCCTGGGCCGTCATCGCCGACTTCGATGACGACGCGGCCCGCTTCGGTGCGTGCGCGGGTGGCGATTGTGGGCCCGCGCGGAGCACAAGCGTGGATGGCGTTCTCGTAGAGCACGTGGAGCAGGCGCGCGAGCAGGCCCGGATGGGCACGCACGCGCACGTCGTGAGGCTCGAGCGCGTCGTGCCAGGTCACCGTGCCGGCGGCAAGGTCCGCGCGAGCCGCCACCACGGCCTCGACCAGCAGAACCGGCTCGGACCGCAGCGGCTCGCCGCGCGCCAGCGCCATGAGATCGTCGACGATCGCGTGGGCCACGCGAGCGTGCTTCTCGATCTTGTTGACGTGCGGCCGGGCCGCCGCGGCGTCGCCCTTGTCGACCTCTTGGCGGGCGACGTACGCGCTGGCTGAGATGACCTGCAGGACGTTGCGGAGCTCGTGAGCGACTTCGGCCGCAATCTCCCCGACGACGACGAGCCGCTCGCGCGTCTCGTTTCCGTCATCAGGCTTCACGGCTTCGGAGACTAGCTCCCGTGTACGACATGCGCCAAGCCGGCGGAAGCCGCGGGAGCCGCGGATCGTGGGCGCGCCCGCGGCGGCACTGCTCTTGCGCGCTCACTCGACAAAATCCGTGGCAAGCTCGGGTGAAGCGCCCCCCGTGCTTCGGGGCTTTGGCCAGAGCGCGAAACGTCGTACGTTTCTGGTCCGGGGCCGACCCGCGTCCCCCCATGGCCGCCGCCCACCCAGAGAACAAGATCGGCCCCGGTACGTTGCTCGCCGGCAAGTACCGGGTCACCCGAGAGCTAGGACGCGGCGGAATGGCCGCCGTCTACGAGGCGGAGCACGTCAACATCGGCAAGCGAGTCGCCGTGAAGGTGCTCGCCGCCGAGCTCGCGAACTCGTCCATCGTCATCGAGCGCTTCTTCCGCGAGGCGCGCGCCGCCGCGAGCGTGAAGAGCCCCTACATCGTCGAGGTGTACGACTCCGGCCGCCTCGAAGACGGGCGGCCCTTCATCGCCATGGAGCTGCTCGAGGGCGAGTCGCTCTACGACCGGATGGCGCGCGTGCGCCTCATCGATCCGGAGACGACCGTCCGCATCATCGGCCAGGTCGCCAAGGGCCTCACGAAGGCCCACGCGATCGGCATCGTCCACCGCGATCTCAAGCCCGAGAACATTCACCTCTGCAAGGGCGAAGACGGCGAGGAGGTCGCCAAGATCCTCGACTTCGGGCTCGCCAAGTTCTACTCGCCCGTCAAGACCGACGAGAAGACCGCGCGGCTCACGCGCGAGGGGGCCGTGTTCGGCACGCCCGCGTACATGTCGCCCGGAGCAGGTCAAGGGGCAGGGGAGCGTCGACCACCGGGCCGACCTCTGGGCGCTCGGCTGCATGGCGTACGAGTGCCTGACGGGGCGGCCCGTGTGGAACACCGAGCAGGGCGTGGCCATGACGTTCGCCGCCATCGCGGCGTCGCCGCTCCCGGTGCCGAGTCGGTTTCGCCCGGACCTGCCCCCGGCGTTCGACACCTGGTTCCGGCACGCGCTCGAGCGCGACCCGAACGCGCGCTTCCAGACCGCGAAGGACCTCGCCGACGACCTGGCGAAGGCCCTCGACAGGCCGCCCATCTCGCTCGTCAACGTGGGCAGCGGTCCCAGCCAGATCGAGCTCGAGGCCATCGCAGGTCTGCAGGAGTTGCAGCGGGAAGAAGGCGTGCCGTCCTCGCAGCGCGGCTCGGGGATCAAGGCGGCGAAGACGGACGTCGACGAGGAGAGCGAGCCCCTCGATCTCCTCACCCTCAGCTCGCGAAACCTGAGCGCGACCGATCTCCTCCGCGGCCCCCGAGGGAGCAGTTCCCTCGTCGCGGAGACGAAAGAAGGGATCGGGCGCTGGCCGGTTCTTCCTCTGGCTCGTGGTGTTGGGGGGCCTCGGCGGCGGGGGCTGGTTCGGGTACGTGAAGTTCCTCCGCCCGCGGCTGGCCGCTGCGAAGATCGCGCCGGTCCTGGCGCCTCCCATCGCCCCCGCCAGCGCCGCGGCCTCGGACTCCGCGCAGGTGCCCTCGCCGTCGCCCGAGCAGCCCAAGTGGATGACCCCGATCGAGGAGGGTCAGGAGCTCCTGACCGCGGGCGACGCCGACGGCGCGATGCGCAAGTTCAAGGACGCATCGGACGTCGGGGGAGGGGCGGTCGCGAAGTCGTTCCTCGATCAAGTGAAGCTCGGCGCCGCCACGACCGGGCCGTGCAAGATGGCGGCGCTCTCGCACCCGCGCCTGGGCTACGGCGGCAATATCGGTCGACCGGCGGTCGCGGTGACCTCGAAGGGCGCGGTCGTCGCGTGGACCGACGATCACGAGCAGCCGGGCCACGACCACGTGTACTCGGTGCTCATCGATGCCGCGGGTCGGCCCACGTCGGCGGCGCGCGACCTCACTCCAGAGGCCGACTACGCGATGCGGCCGGCGCTGCTGACCGCGGGCGATCGCGTCGCCCTTCTCTTCTGGGACAAGAGCGGCCGCGAGCCGGGCGTGAAGGTGCGCTGGCTCGATCCCGATGGACGCATCGGTGGCATGAGCGTCGGCGTCGGCGCGGCGAAGCCGGGGCTCTACTGGCCGGCCATGGAGCGCGCGCCCGATGGCAGCGGCTTCTGGGTGGCCTGGCAGGCCAGCCCCGCCAAGGACGGCGACGACGTGTTCATCCGGCGACTCGACACCGAGCTGGTGCCGCAAGGCCCCGAGGCGCGCGCCACCGATTACGCGCCCGACAAGGGGAAATCGTCGCAGGTGAGCGCTCCGAGCCTCGCCGTCTCGAACACGAACCTCTTCGTGGCGTATGCCCTCGAGCGCGACAAGCAGCACTCGATCGAGCGGATGCGTGTGCCGCTCTCGCTGCCCGAGCTGCAGACGGGAGGCCTGCCCGACAAGACGGGCAAGTCCGAGCTGTCGGACACGGTGGCCGTCAACGAGGACAAGGTCGGCGGGGAGTACCCGTCGATGGCCTGCACGAAGGACGCGTGCTTCCTCGTCTGGCACGAAGTGGACAAGGGCGGGGCCGAGGCGGCGCTCATCGATCCGACAACGCGGCACGCTCCTCTGGCGAAAGCGCTTCGCGCCGCGCGGCGGGCATCCGGCCGTGGCGTTCGCCCCGGACGGTCCCGCGGAAGTCGCGTTCTACGAAGCCGGTCGGGTCCGCGTCGCGGCCATCTCACGCGACGGCGTCGGAACGACGAGCACCTTCGCGAAGGTCACCGGCGATCTGCCGCGGCCCTGGATCGCTCCGGGCCGCGCGCGCGGCGAGTGGTTCGTCTCGTGGCTCGACCTCGAGGCCGGGCACACCGAGGCATTCGTGGCACGTCTGCAATGTCGGAACTGAAGTCCGAGCCCGGGGTCATTCTCTCCGAGGCGCTCTGGGTATCGTCGGACGTCACCCTCGCGGTCGCGGCGATCGCGGCGCTCTGTCCTCCGAGCGCGCATACGACGCTCGTCGGAATGACGTTCCTCGCGGCTGATGTGGGCGCTGGTCTGGCGCCAGGACGACGAGCGCGTTCGCCGCGCCGGGCTGGCCCTGGGCGGGCTCGTCATCCCCGGACGTCTCGACCTCGGCGCCGTGCGGCGCGCCGCCGGGCGGTCGCTGCTCTGGGCCCTCCTGCTGACGGCGATCATCGCGTTGCCGTACTTCTTCGCGTGGAAGTCGTGGTGGCAGCCGCGGCTGTCTTTCTCGCTCGCGCCGAGGCCCGCCGAGACGGCCGACGAAGTGCTCGGGCAGCTGTTCGTCATCGCCCTCCCCGAGGAGGCGTTCTACCGCGGCTACCTGCAGTCCAGGCTGGACGAGGTCTGGGCGCCTCGATGGAGGGTACTCGGCGCGACCGTCGGGCCCGGCCTCGTCGTCACGGCCATGATCTTCGCCGCCGGGCACCTCGCGACCGTCCAGGTCCCCGCGCGTCTGGCCGTGTTCTTCCCGGCGCTCCTCTTCGGGTGGCTGCGGGCTCGGACAGGGGGCATCGGCGCGTCGGTGTGCTTCCACGCGACCTGCAACGTCTACTCGCTCCTCCTGGGCCGCGGCTACGGCCTCTACTAAACGCCGAGCGCAAATGGTCGATCACGAACGGGAGGCTCTTCTCGCGGGGCGATCCAAAAGTGCTATGGACCGCGCGATGCTCAGCCCTTTCGAGCTGCCGTCGCCGCTGATCGACCGGGTGGTCGTGCGGGCCCTCGAAGAGGACCTCGCCTCGGGAGACCTGACGACCGAGGCGTGCATCGACGTCGCGACGCAGGCCGTGGCCCACGCGGTCGCTCGGACGCCGATGGTGGTCTGCGGAGGCGCGGTCTTCGCGCGCGTGTTCGCGCGGATCGACGAGTCGCTGACGGTCGAGATCCACACGGCCGACGGCGCGCGCGCGGTCGCGAATCAATCCCTCTGGACTGTGAAAGGGCGCGCTCGGGCGATCCTGATGGGCGAGCGCGTCGCTCTCAATCTCGTCCAGCGCATGTGCGGGGTCTCGACCCAGACCCGGATGTTCGTCGACGCAGTCCCGCCGGGAACCAAGACGCGCATCACCGACACGCGCAAGACGACGCCGGGGCTGCGCGCGCTCGAGCGATACGCGGTCCGCGTCGGCGGTGGTCACAACCATCGAGACGACCTGGGCGCCGCGGTGCTCATCAAGGACAACCACGTTGCGGCTTGCGGCGGCGTGCGCGCGGCCATCGAGCGCGCGCGCGCCGGGGCTCCACACACCGCCAAGATCGAGTGCGAGGTCGACTCGCTCGATCAGCTCGACGAGGCGCTCGCCGCGGGTGCCGACATCGTGCTGCTCGACAACATGCCGACCGCCGTCGTGCGCGAGGCCGCCGCGCGCGCCCGCGGACGCGCGCAGCTCGAGGCCTCCGGAGGCATCACGCTCGAGCGCGTCGCGGAGCTCGCGCGGGCGGGGGTGGACGCCATCTCCGTCGGGGCCCTGACCCATTCCGTGCCCGCGGCCGACGTCGGCCTCGACTTCGAGAAATGAAGGTCCCCGGAGTCAACGCCGACCTCACGCAGGCGCCCGAGCTCGTCGCGACCCTCGGGTCCGGTCTCGGGCGTCCGATGGTCCTGCTGGCGGAGACGACGTCGACGAACGACCTCGCAACGCGCGCGGCGCGCGAGGGTGCCCCTCACGGCGCGACGTGGGTCACCGAACGGCAGACGCAGGGACGCGGCCGGCGCGGCCATGCATGGCTGTCGCCCGCGGGCGAGGGGCTGCTCTTCTCCGTGCTGCTCCGCGTTGCATGCGTTCCCGCTAGGATTCCGCCGATCGCGCTGGTCGCCGGCCTGGCCGTCCGGGATGCCGTGGCCGCCGCGTCGGGCGCATCGGTCGCGATCAAGTGGCCGAACGACGTCCTGGTCGGCTCGCGCAAGGTGGCCGGCGTGCTCGTCGAGGCGGTCACGGTGGGCTCGCGGGTCGAGGCGATCGTCGTCGGCATCGGCATCAACGTCCACACGCGCTCCTTCCCCGACGAGATTGCGGGTGTCGCGACGTCGATCGCGCGGGTCTCGTCGGCGTCGTCGGCTCCGCCCGATCGCGCATCGATCCTCGCGAACGTCCTCGCGGCGCTCGATCGCGACGTGCACATCGTCGTCGGGCGCGGCCTGGGCCTTCTCCGCGGGCGCCTCGAGCAGGCCGATTCGCTGCGCTCGCAAAGGGTCAGGAGCGACACCGGCGACGAGGGCATCGCCTCCGGAATCGACGACGACGGCCGCCTCCTCGTCCGCCGCGACGACGGTGTTCTCACGCGCTGGAGCGCCGGCGAGGTCCACCTGGTCCGCTAGGTCGGGTCCCTATCGTGCCCGTGCCTAGTCCCCGCGAGGGGAACGCGTCCCCGTTCGATGCGCGGGGCCATCCTCGCCATGACTGCACGCGAACCCGAGAGGGCCGTCGTCGTCGGGTGCATGGGAGCGACGAGGTGACGCATTCGGGCTGTCCATGGCTCGATACGGACTGGAGTCGGGACGAGGGGAGGTCGCATCCGCCGGGGAGGCATTCTCCTCTCGCCGATGCAGAGCCGTACGCGCACGATGGGCGCGCCCGTCGCGTAGAGGGGCGCACCCTTCCCGCGGACGCGGTCAGGCATCCAACGGAGGCGTGCTCGCATGAGACGGAGGCATGCTCGCATGAGGCTCATGGGCTCGCCCATTGCGAGGGGAGGTGCGATTCTCTTCGGGAGACGTGAGCGTCTCCAGCGGAGGCGGACGTCCATCCACTGCATCGGCGCGCCCGTCGCGTGGAGGGGCGCACCCTTCCCACGGATGCGGTCAGGCATCCAAGGGAGGCGTGCTCGCACGAGGCTCATGGGCTCGCCCATTGCGAGGGGACGCCTACCTCCCCTCGGGAGCCGTGAGCGCCCTCCGCGAAGACGGACACCCATCCGCTGCATGACTGCACCCATCGCCGGCGGCGGCGCATCCTTCCTGCGGAGGCGAGCCCGTATCCAGAAGGGACGCGCCCGCATGAATCTCAGGGAGCCCCCCATCCCGCGGGGACGCGTGCCTTGACCGGCCGGGCGGGTCTCTTCACGAACGCCGGGCGCGGCTGGCGGCGAGCCAGGTGAGCCAGCCGATGGCGGGTGAGAGCGCGGCCATCATGAAGGCGGTGCGGAAGTGGCCGCGATCGAAGAGGCGTCCGAAGACCGGCATCACCATCATGAGGCCCGACCACGCTCCGACCCCAAGCCCCGCGAGATACCCGGCGTCGCGCTCCGCGTGTTGGCGCGTGGTCTCGGCGAGCGAGACGATCACGAAGCCCGCCGAGACGAACATGGCCAGAAAGAGCAAGGCCAGGATCGCGGCGCGCGAACCCACCAGCGGCGTCAAGGCCAGCGGCAGGGCGAGTACGGCCAAGAGCGCGAAGAGACGCCCGAAGATCGGGCTCTCCGGTGTGGCCTCGCCGGCCCCGCGGTCGATGATCCACCCCCAGAAGAAGTAGCCGACCTCCCAGCCGAGCGGCGGCACCCACAGCACGTGTCCGAGCGTCGTCTGATCCCAGAGCAGGTGTCGGCCCAGATAGATGGGTGCGCCGTACAGCACGAAGCCGAGCGGCAGCCCACCGAACGCGTAGGCGGCCATGAAGCCCCACACCGACGGATCGGCCAGGCGCGGCGAGCGCGGCCGCGAGGCGCCCATGCTTCGAGCAACCCCGTCACCCCCGCGCTCTTCGCGCGGCGGTGGCGCCAGCCGGGCGTCCCGCGAAACGAGCGCCCAGAGCGCCAACCAGGCGAGGCCAAAGAACCCCGTGCACCAGAAGGCACCTCGCCAGCCCCAGCGGAGCGCGATGGGCGTCGCGATGATCGGTGTCAGGACCGCGCCGAGGGACCCTCCGCTATAGGCCACCGCCAGGCCGCGGGCCCGTTGATCGGGCCGGAGCGTCTGCGTCGCCGTTCGCAACCCTCCAGGAAAGGTGGCTCCCTCGCCGAAGCCCAGCGCCGCCCGCGCGAGGGCGAACGTCGCGGCCGTCGATGCGAACGCATGCGACGCGGAGGCGGCAGTCCAGAGTGCCACCGCGATCGCCAGCCCGACGCGCACCCCGAATCGGTCGAGGACGTACCCCCACACCGGGCTGCCGACGAGGTAGGCCACGGAGAACGCGTCGATGATCCATCCGTACTGTTCGGCGCTGAGACCCTCGTCCCGGAGGATCGTCGGCGACAGCTGCGCGAGGACGGTGCGATCGACGTAGCTCAGCAGCGACAGCAGTGTCATCGCCGCAACCGGCATCCACCACTTCGCGGCGCGCAGCATGCCGGGCTCACTCACTCTTGCTTCGCTGGATCATTAAAGATCTCGTCGCGCGAAGCCAGTAGGAAGAGTCTGGCCCCGTGGCATCCCTACGCGAGGGCATCTCGAAGGCCTCTCAGTCCCGTGAGTCGGCCGCCTTCCGGCGGGTTGCCGTGCAGCTCGGCCGTCGTGTGCGCAGCTTGCGTCAGGAGATGGGATGGAGCGTGGAGAAGGCGGCGGAGCGTTTCGGGATCGAACCTGCCCATGTGAGGCGCGTCGAGTCGGGGCGCACCAACCCCTCGCTGGCCACTCTGGTCGGTATCGCTCACGGCCTGTCGACCGACGTCGTCGAGCTGCTGGGCGAGCGCGAGCAGCGGCTGCCGACGAAGACCCGAAAGTAGTGGTCGCGCGGCCCCGTCGGCCCTACCACGGGCTCGCCTCGGGCCTACGAGGAGGTCGCGACGCTCGATGGCGCAGATCTTTCGCAAAACACCCGTTGTCTCAGCGGGCCTGATTTCGTATAAGCGCGCGCGGCTCAGGCCAGATCATCCCCTTGCACAAGTGACCCCGAGCCCGCCCGCGTTGCGTAGCGTCGCCGTTTCCGCGACCGGCCGCGCGGGCTCCTGACCCCATGCAAATCTTCCCTCGCTCCCTCAACAAGCTGCCGCTGGTCGTGGGCGCGGCCGCCACGTCGGGCCTCGTCGCCGTGGTGGTCCTCATCTGGTACTACTTTTCGCCCTGGTTCACGCAGGTTGGTTACTCCCCGAAGCAGCCGGTGCCGTACTCGCACCGTCTGCACGCCGGGCAGCTCGGGCTGGATTGCCGGTACTGCCACGTCAACGTCGAGCGGGCTCCGCTGGCAATGGTGCCGCCGACGGAAACCTGCATGAACTGCCACCAGCTCGTGAAGACGGACTCGAAGGAGCTCGAGCCGATTCGGGACAGCTGGGCAGACGGGCAAGCCCATGGAGTGGGTCCGCATCCACAAGCTGCCTGATTACGTGTACTTCGACCACAGCGTCCACGTGACGGCCGGCGTCGGATGCGTCGCGTGCCACGGGCGCATCGACCAGATGGAACAAGTGCGGATGGAGAAGCCCCTCAGCATGGGGTGGTGCCTCGAGTGCCACCGCGACGTGAAGGCGAAGCAGGGGGACAGCGAGTCACATTCGGCCGGTGAGCCAGATGACGAACATGGCGTGGACGCACGACGGCCACGTCGATCCCCCCAGGCACCTCAATCCGCCCGAGAACTGCTACGGGTGCCACCGATGAGCAAGCGAGCCCCGTATCCCGTCCACGAACCGTGGCCCGGGTCCCCCCAGTACTGGCGCAGCATCGAAGAGCGGGGTCGCCTCGAAGACCCCGAGAAGATGCGGCAGGAAAACGCCGCCGAGTTTCCGAAGGGCCACGTCGAAACGCCCCCGACCGACGAAGCGTGCCTCGTCAGCCGGCGCGGCCTGCTCGGCGCCATGACGGCCACGTTCGCGCTCGTCGGCGCCGAGGGCTGCCGCCGGCCCATCGAGAAGATCGTCCCGTACACGAAGATGCCGGAAGACGTGATCCCCGGCGTCCCGTCGCACTACGCCACCGTGATCCAGCGCCGCGGCGACGCCGTCGGCCTCGCTCGTCGAGTCCCACGAGGGGCGGCCCACGAAGATCGAAGGCAACGAGTCGCAGCCGTCGAGCCTCGGCGCGGCCGACCTGGTCACCCAGGCCACGATCCTCGACCTCTACGATCCCGAGCGCTCCACGAGCCCGCGCAAGGCGCGGCGCCGCGGCCGGCCAGCTGGGGCGACTTCGAGGCGCGAGCTCGGCCGCGAAGCTGGCCGAGTTCGACAAGGACCAGGGCGCCCGCCTGCGGCGTCCTGATGCCGCCGACGCTCTCGCCGACGGTGCTTCGCATGCGCGCCGCCCTCGCGCAGCGCTTTCCGAAGGCGCGCGTGCACACGTGGTCGGCCGTCAGCGACAGCAACGCGCGCGAAGGCGCGCGGCTCGCGTTCGGCGAGCCGATCAACACCGCTCTACTCGTTCGACCGCGCGCGCGTCATCCTCTCGCTCGACAGCGACTTCCTCCAGACCGAGACCGGAAACGTCCGCGCGACCAAGATGTTCGCGGCGGGGCGCCGGCTGCGCTCCGTCGCACGACTCGATGAGCCGGCTCTACGTCGTCGAGCCGGCCCGCACGGTCACCGGGCATGAACGCCGACCACCGGCTACGCCTGCCGGCCAGCGACGTCGAGCGGTACGCCTACGCGCTCGCCGTCGAGCTCGCGAAGAATGGCGTCAGCCTCGGCGACGACATCCAGCGCAGCGTGGCCAAGGCTGGCGGCCGCCGGGCTCCCCGCGAAGTGGCTCGCGGCCGGTCGCCAAGGACCTCGCGGCCAACCGCGGTCGGGCGCTCGTCGTGGTCGGCTCGCGCCAGCCGGCGAGCCTCCACGCGCTCGCGCACGCCATGAACACCGCCCTCGGCGCGCCCGGCTCGTCGCTCAATCATGCCCCCGTCGCCGATCCCGACGAGCTCGACTCGGTCACCGATCTCAAGGCGCTGACCGACGCGATCGCCGCCAACCAGGTCGAGGCGCTCGTCATCCTCGGGGGCAACCCCGTCTACGACGCGCCCGGCCGATCTCGGCTTCGCCGACAAGCTGCGAAGGTGCCCTTCAGCGTGCACGCGTCGCTCTTCGTCGACGAGACGAGCGAGAAGTGCACCTGGCACGTCCCGCGCGCCCACGCGTACGAGTCGTGGGGCGACGAGCGCGCGCTCGACGGGAGCGTCAGCGTCCAGCAGCCCCTCATCGCCCCGCTCTACGACGGGCGCGACGACATCGAGCTGCTCGCGCTGCTCGCGAACGCGCCCGAGAAGACGGCGCACGAGGCCGTCCGCGCGACGGTTCGCGCCGCGTCTCTTGCCCAGCACGGCCTCACCGGGTGCGGCCCCCTCGTCGATGGCAAGGTCGATTGCCACGACGCGGCGGGCAACGCTGTGCCGGTCCGCGCTTCGGACCTGGAGCGCGAGTGGAACCGCGCGCTGGCCATGGGAATCGCGACGCGTCCGGCCCCTCCGACTCCACCGCCGCCCATCCACTCCGCCGACATCGCCGCGGCGATCGGCAAGGTCACTTTCCCGGCTCCCGTGGGCCCGGGCGCGCTCGAGGTCACGTTCGCGCCCTGCCCGAAGATGGTCGACGGCGCTCACGCGAACAACACCTGGCTCCAGGAGATGCCGGACCCGGTCACCAAGCTGGTCTGGGACAACGCGGCCATCGTGTCGCCGGCCACCGCCAGGGCGCTCGGCGTCGAGAGCAAGGACGTGATCAAGATCGCCGTCGGCGACCAGCTCGATCACCGCGGGCGTATGGGTCCTGCCTGGCCAGGCCGACAACTCGATCGCTCTGACGCTCGGCTGGGGCCGAAAGAGCGCCGGGCGCATCGGCAACGGGCGCGGCTTCGACGTGTATCCGCTCCGCACCACGACGGGCCTCGGCTATGCGAGCGCGCAGGTGACGAAGACCGGCGCCGAGCCGTACTTCTTCGCGCAGACCCAGGAGCACAGCTCGACCGAGGGCCGTCCGATCGCCCACGAGGCGACGCTGGCCGAGTACCGGCAGAGGCCGAACTTCGCCGAGCTCGACTCGCCTCCGCTGCGCGCGCTGCCGCTCTGGAACCAGCAGGACTACAGCCAGGGTCACCAGTGGGGAATGTCGGTCGACCTCAACGCGTGCACCGGCTGCGGCGCCTGCGTCATCGCGTGCATGTCCGAGAACAACGTGCCCGTCGTCGGCAAGCTCGAGGTCTGGCGCGGTCGCGAGATGCACTGGCTCCGGATCGACCGGTACTGGGTCGAAGACCCCAAGCTCGGACGCCACCGCCGAGGACCCCCTCGCCATCAACCAGCCGCTCGCGTGCGTGCACTGCGAAGAAGCGCCGTGCGAGAACGTCTGCCCGGTCAACGCCACGACGCACGGGCCCGAAGGGCTGAACGAGATGGCCTACAACCGGTGCATCGGCACGCGCTACTGCGCGAACAACTGCCCGTACAAGGTCCGCCGCTTCAACTACCTGAACTGGCACAACGACTCCGTCTGGAAGGAGACGGGCGGACTGCCCGAGTCCTTGCAGATGCAGCAGAACCCGAACGTCACCGTGCGGTTCCGCGGCGTCATGGAGAAGTGCACGTACTGCGTGCAGCGCATCCAGTCGGCGAAGATCAAGGCCGAAGCGCGAGTACCGCGAGCTCAAGGACGGCGAGATCCGCACCGCCTGCCAGCAGACGTGCCCGGCCGACGCCATCGTCTTCGGGGACGTGAACGACCCGAACAGCCGTCGTCACGAAGTGGACGCGTACGGACCGCCGCTTCGGGCTGCTCGCAAGAGCTCGGAACGCGTCCGCGGACGACGTACCTCGGCAAGGTCCGCAACCCGAATCCGGAGATGGCCTGATGGCTTACTGGGAGCCCATTACCGAGCTCGGCGAAGGCCCGCTCGTCCAGCCGGGCAGCACCCTCGCCGAGGTCACCGACGACATCGCCGGCGTCACCGAGACACCGCGCGCCGCTCGGCTGGTGGATCTGCTTCGTGCTCGCGTCGACCTTCGCGGGCATCTTCGTCCTCTGCGTCGGCTACCTCTTCTACCGTGGCGTCGGCGTCTGGGGGAACACGTCCCCGGTCTACTGGGCCTGGGACATCACGAACTTCGTCTGGTGGGTCGGCATCGGCCACGCCGGGACGCTCATCAGCGCCATCCTCTTCATCTTCCGCCAGCGGTGGCGCACGGCCATCAACCGCTTCGCCGAGGCGATGACGATCTTCGCCGTCATCTGCGCCCTCATCTTCCCGGGCATCCACGTCGGCCGCGCCGTGGCTCGTTGTATCTACGTGTTCCCGATCCCCAACCAGATGACGCTGTGGCCGAACTTCAAGTCGCCGCTGCTCTGGGACGTCTTCGCGGTCAGCACGTACTTCACGGTGTCGCTCCTCTTCTGGTACACGGGCCTCATCCCGGACCTCGCGACGCTGCGCGACCGGTCGATGACCAAGTGGCGCCAGCGCATCTACGGCTTCTTCGCCCTCGGCTGGCGCGGCAGCAACCGCCACTGGCAGAACTACGAGCGCGCGTACCTGATCCTCGCCGCCATCTCGACGCCGCTCGTGCTCAGCGTGCACAGCGTCGTCTCGATGGACTTCGCGACGTCGGTCATCCCCGGCTGGCACACGACGATCTTCCCGCCGTACTTCGTCGCCGGCGCCGTCTTCAGCGGCTTCGCGATGGTCGAGACGGTGCTGCTCATCGCGCGCTCCGTGTTCAAGCTCCAGCGCGTCGTCCTGATGCGGCACCTCGAGCTGATGAACAAGTTCCTGCTCTTGACGTCGCTGCTCGTCGGCTACGCGTACGCGCATGGAGTTCTTCATGGCCTGGTACTCGGGCAACCAGTACGAGATGGCGCACTTCCTCCACAACCGGCCGACGGGCCCGTACTGGTGGGCGTGGGTCTGGATGGTCGAGCTGCAACTGCGTCGTCCCGCAGCTCTACTGGTTCAAGCGGTTCCGCACGAGCATCCCGGTGATGTTCGTCGTCTCGATCCTCATCAACATCGGAATGTGGTTCGAGCGCTTCGTCATCATCGTCTCGTCGCTGAACCGCGACTTCCTGCCGAGCTCGTGGGGCTCTTCCGGCCGACGATCATCGACGTCGGGCACGTTCACCGGGACGATCGGCGTGTTCTTCACGCTGTTCCTCCTCTTCATGCGCTGGCTGCCCATGGTGGCCATGGCCGAGGTGAAGGGCACGATGCCCCAGGCGGACCCGCACTTCGGGCACGCCAACGAGGGCCACGCCCCGCATGCGTCGGAGCCCCCGGCCGCGCAAGGCGGGCTCGTTCCGGAAGGAGCCGAGTGATGGAAGTGAGAGCTCCCAAGCCCACGGGGACCGTGCCCGCGGTCATCCTCGCGGAGTTCGAGACGGCGCACGACATCCTGCACGCCGCCGAGAAGGTGCGCGACGCGGGCTACGTGAACTGGGACACGCACACGCCCTTCCCGGTGCACGGCATGGACAAGCGCGATGGGCCTCAGGGACTCGCGGCTCGGATGGATCGTGCTCGCCTGCGCCCTCACGGGTCTGACGGGCGCCTTCGTCATGATGCACTGGATGAACGGCGTCGACTACCCGACCGTCGTCGGCGACAAGCCGGCCGGGGGCGCCGCGGACGCTGCCGTCGATGGTGCCCATCCTGTTCGAGCTGACGATCCTCTTGTCGGCCTTCGGCGCGGTGCTCGGGATGTTCGGCCTGAACCGCCTCCCGCGCCACAACCACCCGGTCTTCGAGTCCGAGCGCTTCCGCGCCGCCAGCACGACCGCTTCTTCATCTCGATCGAGGCCGAGGACCCGAAGTTCGACGTCGACGAAGACGCGCGAGCTGCTCGAGGCCGCGCACGCGGCCCATGTCGAAGTGATCGAGGAGGAGCGCGGCGTGACCGCGGAGTCTCGAGATTCAGACGAGCGCGCTTCGCGCTTGGCGCTGCCGCGCTCGCTCGTCGGCCGCGCTCGCTCGGGTGCCGCGGGCAGACGAGCGACGATCCGCCCATCATGCCCGAGCGCAACATGTACGACACCGAGCGCTACAACCCCGAGTCGTACTCGCAGTTCTTCGCCGACCACCGCACGATGCGGACGCCCGTCGAGGGGACCGATCGCGCGCGATCGCTACGAGGACGATCCCGAGATCGGCGACGGGCCTCCTCGCCGACAAGTCGGGCTACGTGATGACCGTGCCGCAGCCGGTCGTCCAGCGCGCCGGGCGGCATGGAGAAGATGCTCGCCCGCGGGCAGGAGCGCTTCGACGATCTACTGCACGCCCTGCCACGGCCGAACGGGCGACGGCAAGGGCATGGTCGTCTGCAAGCGCGACAAGGTGACCGACCCGTGCGAGTCGCGCGGCTTCGCGCCGCTCCCCTCGTACGAAGATCCGCGCCTGCGCCACATGCCGGACGGTCAGCTCTTCGCGACCATCACGCACGGCGTGCGGACGATGCCCGCCTACGGCCCGCAGATTCCGATCCCCGATCGCTGGGCCATCGTCAGCTACGTCCGCGCGCTCCAGCTGAGCCAGATGGCGGACTCCAGCCAGCCAACGGAGCCGAAGAAGTGAGCACCCCGAGCAAGGCGCCCAACGGCGCGCGAATACCGGATCACGGCGAAGTCGTCGTGGGCGGGCGCGTGGAGGATCCCCGCGGCCGTCGGCGCCCTCGGCCTCGGCATCGCCGCGTTCGGCTACAAGGTCGACCCGGCGCGGTTCGCCTTTTCGTATCTCTTCGCGTTCTTCGTCGCGCTGAGCCTCGCCGCTCGGCAGCCTCTTCTTCGTGCTCGTCCAGTACATCACGAAGGCCTCGTGGGGCGTGACGGTGCGGCGCATCGCCGAGCTTTTCATGCGGCCGATGCCGATCTTCGCGGTGCTGGTCATCCCGCTCGTCCTCACGATCGGACAGCTCTTTCCGTGGCTCGGCCAGCAGAGGGCGCACGAAGAGGCGGCGCAAGTCGACAACACGCCGGCGAGCGAGAGCGTCGCTGGCGGTGTCGCGCGGAGCTGCCGATCGCGAGCCGGCGGCGATGCGCGACCTGCCGGTCCCGAGCGCCAAGCGGATGGACAAGGCGGCGGAGCGCGCCGAGCAGGCCGTCATCGATCCACAAGCGGCCGTACCTGAACCGTCAGTTCTTCCTCGTCCGGCTCATCGGGTACCTGCTCATCTGGACGTGGCTCGTTCAGCGCTACTTCCGGTGGTCGACCGACCAGGACAAGACGAAGGCGCTCGAGAACACGGCGGCCGCGCAGAGCTTCGCGCCGCTCGGGCTCATCCTCTTCGCGCTGACACTCACGTTCTTCTCGTTCGACTGGCTGCTGTCGCTCGACGCGCACCTGGTACTCGACCATCTTCGGCGTCCAGGTCTTCGCCCAGTGCGCGCTCTTCAAGATGGCGTCGCTCATCCTGGTGACGCTGCTGCTCCGCCGGAGCGGGCTCCTCGGCGACGCGGTCACCGTCGAGCACTTCCACGACCTCGGCAAGCTCCTCTTCGGCTGGATTGTGTTCTGGTCGTACATCACGTTCGCCCAGTTCTTCCTCACCTGGTACTCGAACATCCCCGACGAAGTGGCCTGGTTCCACAAGCGCTGGAACGACAACGGCGGCACGTGGAAGGGCATCGCCTGGCGCTCGTGGTCATGCACTTCTTCGTCCCGTTCTGGTTTCTGATGTCGCGCAACATCAAGCGCCGCTTGCCTTTGCTGGCCATCGGCGCGGGGTGCATGGTCGTGATGCACGTCCTCGAGGTCTACTGGATCGTCATGCCGAACTTCGGGCCGCTGCGATCCGAGCCTCATCGACGTCGGGTGCCTCGTCGGCGTCTTCGGCGTGTACCTGGCGGCCGTCCTGCGCGGGATGGAGGACTACTCGCTGGTCGCCGTGGGCGATCCGCGCCTGACGCGGGCGCTCGAGTTCGAGAACGCTTAGGCGGAGAGACCAGCATGGCCATCGACAAATCGGAGCCCCGAGTCGGTCTGATCTTCAGGATTGGTCTCCTGGTGGTCGGGCTTCTCCTCGGTACTCGCGCGCTCCTCAACACGTACTTCACCGAGATCGCGAGCGCCGAGGAGTCGCGCAAGTTCGGGCAGGTCGTCCCCCAGGCGCTCCTCAACCTGCGAGCCGACGAGAGCAGCGACTGACGGACGGGTCCATGCCCATCGAGAAGGCGATGCAGACGATCGTCGCCCACGGGCGAATGGGCGCGAGCCCCGACATCATGCCGTCGGCGTCTCGCGACCTCGCGCCGCTGCAGGGATGGAGCAAGATGCCGGCCGAGGTCCCGCCGGCGATGATGGCCGCGCCGCCGGCGACCGTCGATGCGGGCGCCCACGCCGTTGCGCCGGGCGACGCCGGTTCGCGCACGATGGGCACCGACGCCGGCGCTCCCAGGAAGCCTACGAAGAAGCAGCCGTGAGCATCCCGCGCCCTCGTCCCCCGTGCTCTGCCCCTGTCGGCCCTGGCGGCGGCGTTGTGCCTCGCCGTGGTCGTAGGGTCGAGGGACGCGCGCGCGCAGGCCTATCGGGAAGAGAGCGCCCCGATGCCGAACACGCCGGCCACGGAGCTCCAGGGCGTCGACATCGTCGAGCACCTGGGCGGTGCGCTGCCCGCGCGACGCGGCGTTTCGCGACACGGCGGGCAACGCGGTCCACCTGGGCGACTACTTCGACGGCAAGCGGCCGACCCTCCTCGTGTTCGCGTACCACACGTGCCCGATGCTCTGCAGCCTCGTGCTCGACGCCACGGTGCGCGTCGCTCAACGACGTCGCGTGGACGGTCGGCAAGGAGTTCGACGTCGTCTCGATCAGCATCGACCCCAACGACACGCCCGAGACCGCGACGCGCAAGCGCGCACAGGTCGTCGCGTCGTATCCCGCGCGCAGCGGGCGCGTCCGTGGGCTGGCATTTCCTCGTCGGCGACGAGACGAACATCCGCAAGGTCACCGACGCCATCGGCTTCGAGTACCGCTACGACGCGCGCCAGAAGCAGTACGCGCACCCCGCCGCCATCTACCTGCTCACGCCCGAGGGACACATCGCGCGTTACCTCTACGGCATCCAGTACGACCCGAACGACGTGCGCCTCGGGCTGCTCGAGGCCACCGAGGGGCGCTCGGTCTCCACGACCGAGCGCATCCTCCTCTTCTGCTACCACTACGATCCGCAGGGCAAGCACTACTCCATCGTCGCGATGAACGTGATGCGCCTCGGCGGCGTGGCCACGCTCGGCGTGCTCGGGACCTTCCTCGCCATCATGTGGGCGCGCGAGCGCAGGCGCCGCAAGACCCCGGCCCCTCCCGCGAACGCGAACCTCCGCGAACCTCCCAATACGAGCGTCGTATGAACGAGCCGAATTCCCCGCCCACTTTCCAGCTCCCCGAGCAGATGTCGACCGTCGCGGGCGACATCGACTGGCTCTACTATTTCATCTACTGGCTCAGCGTCGTCCTCTTCGTCGCGATCGTCGGCGCGATGATCTACTGGGCGATCAAGTACCGCGAGCGCCCGGGCCACAAGGCCGAGCCGACCGGTCACAACATGCCGCTCGAGATCGCGTGGACGATCGCGCCGCTCTTCATCCTCGCGTTCCTCTTCCACAAGGGGTTCGCAGGGGTACATGGACATGGCCGTCGCGCCCGTCGAACTCGATCGACATCCACGTCAACGCCAAGCAGTGGAGCTGGGAGTTCGTGTACCCGAACGGCGGCAGCAGCGAGGAGCTGCACGTCCCGGTGCACAAGCCCGTCAAGCTCATCATGGCGTCGGACGACGTGCTCCACTCGTTCTTCGTCCCCGCGCTCCGCGTGAAGCGCGACGTCGTCCCCGGCATGTTCTCGTCGGTCTGGTTCGAGGCGACGCACACGGGCCACGACGACATCATCTGCGCCGAGTACTGCGGCGGCCAGAGCCAGGGCCCGGACGGCGAGCTTCCGTACCAGCCCTCGCGACGACCCGCTCCACCCGTTCCCGCCGGGTCAGGCGACGGGGCACTGGGCGATGCACTCGATGCTCTACGTCGAGACCGACGAGGACTTCGCCAAGTTCCTGAAGAGCATCGGCGACAAGTGCGATCAGTTCGCGTCGACGGGCCAGCCGTGCCCCGCGGACATCGCGGCGGCGCAGGGCCAGAAGCATCTACACGAACAAGGGCTGCCTCGCCTGCCACACGACGACGGGCGCCACCCGGCGTCGGCCCGTCGTGGAAGGGCATCTGGGGCAAGCAGGAGTCGACGAACGTCGGCACCGTGAAGGTCGACGACAACTACATCCGCGAGTCGATCCTCGATCCCCAGGCGAAGATCGTGACCGGCTTCGGCCCCGTGATGCCGACGTTCCGCGGTCAGATGACCGACCAGGAGCTGGCCGAGGTCATCGCGTACATCAAGTCGCTCAAGTAGAGGAATCAGAGGAGCTATCGTCATGGCAGCAGTCGACATCCCGGCCGTAGGCGGGCACGCGGCAGACGCGCACGGCGATCCCGACGCGCACGTACCTCGACCGCCAAGCGCGGCATCATGTCGTGGGTCTACACGCTCGACCACAAGCGCATCGGCCTGATGTACCTGACGATGGTCAGCCTCGCCTTCCTCGCGGGCGGCATCTTCGCGCTGCTCGTGCGCCTCGAGCTCTTCTCGCGCGGCAAGACGATCATGGACGCGGAGACCTACAACCGCTTCTTCACGCTGCACGGCGCGGTGATGGTCTTCCTCTTCATCATCCCGAGCGTCCCGGCGGCGCTTGGGAACTTCTTCCTGCCGATCATGATCGGCGCGAAGGACGTCGCCTTCCCGCGCCTGAACCTGCTGAGCTTCTACATCTACATCGTCGGCGTCGCGATCCTGCTGACGAGCATCATCATGGGCGTCGGTCGACACGGGGTGGACCTTCTACACGCCGTACAGCGTGCAGACGGTCAACAGCGTCATCTCGATGACGCTCGGCGTCTTCATCCTCGGCTTCTCGTCGATCCTCACGGGCCTGAACTTCCTCGTCACCGTGCACACGATGCGCGCGCCCGGCGTCACCTGGACGCGGCTGCCGCTCTTCGTCTGGGGCATGTACGCGACGGCGCTCATGCAGGTGCTCGCGACGCCCGTCCTCGCGATCACGCTGCTCCTGCTCGTCGCGCGAGCGCTTCTTCGGGATCGGCATCTTCGACCCGAAGCTCGGCGGCGACCCGGTGCTCTTCCAGCACTTCTTCTGGTTCTACTCGCACCCGGCCGTCTACATCATGATCGTCCCGGGAATGGCCATCAACAGCGAGCTCATCGCGACGTTCTCGCGGCGCGCGATCTTCGGGTACTTCGCCGTCGCGATGAGCTCCATCGGCCTGGCGCTCCTCGGCTTTCTCGTCTGGGGCCACCACATGTTCGTGGCCGGGATGAGCGAGTTCGCGACGATGCTCTTCTCGGCGCTGACGTTCCTCGTCGCCATCCCGTAGCGGCGTGAAGATCTTCAACTGGACGGCGACCCTCTACAAGGGGTCGATCGTGTGGGCGTCGCCGATGCTCTACGCGATGGCGTTCATCTTCCTCTTCACGATCGGCGGCCTCACGGGCCTCTTCCTCGGGACGCTGAGCGTCGACATCCACCTGACCGACACGTACTTCGTCGTCGCGCACTTCCACTACGTCATGATGGGCGGGACCGTCATCGCCTTCCTCGGCGGCCTGCTCTACTGGTGGCCGAAGATGACGGGCAAGATGCACGACGAGTGCAAGGCGAAGATCGCGCTTCGTCTTCGTCTTCGTCGGCTTCAACCTCACGTTCATGCCGCAGTTCATCATGGGCTCGCGCGGCATGCCGCGGCGCTACTACGACTACCTGCCGCAGTTCGAGCCGTTCCACAGAGCGTCGACGATCGGGTCGTGGATCCTCGGCGATGGGCCTCTTCATCGACGGCCTACACGCTGCTCGAGGCGCTCTGGAAGGGCAAGAAGGCGCCGCGCAACCCGTGGGGCTCGGCGGGCTACGAGTGGATGACGGACACCCCGCCGTGCCTCGCGAACTTCCACAAGACCCCGATCATCACCCGCGGGCCGTACGACTACCACCTCGCGACTCCCGAGGAGCTCGCGACGGGGTGGGACGAGATCGAAGAGAAGCCCGCCGCCAGAAGACCGACGGCTCCAAGGCCGCGCCAGCCACGAAGAAGAAGGACTGAGTCATGGCGAACGTCACTGAATCGGTGCACGACGAGGCGGGTCACGGCGACCACGCTCACCCCTCGTTCTTGCAGCACCACTTCGACACGCCGGCGCAGCAGTTCGACGCGTCGAAGCTCGGGATGTGGGTCTTCATCGCGACCGAGATCCTCATGTTCGGGGGCCTGTTCTGCGCGTACGCGATCTGGCGCGGACTGCGAGCCGGAGATCTTCGACCAGGCGCACCACTTCCTGAACAAGATCATGGGCGCGACGAACACGGTCGTCCTGCTCTTCAGCAGCTTGACCGCGGCGCTCGCCGTGCGCTCGGCGCAGCTCGGCAAGAGGAACGCAGACGTCGGCGTACCTCGTCGTCACGATCCTGTGCGCCTTCGTCTTTCTCGTCGTCAAGTACTTCGAGTACGCGCACAAGTTCCACCTCGGGCTCCTGCCCGGCCATTGCTTCGGTCACCCTTGCTTCAGCGGGGCGATCCAGAACGGTCAGGAAGTCGGCTCGTGCCTGCGCATTCACGCGGACGCCGCGGCCGGCAGCCCGCTGTGGGTACGCGCGATCGACGAGTCGGGGCACGAACAGCTCCTGCCGCCGCGCGCGAACATGTTCTTCGCGCTCTACTTCGTGATGACCGGCCTTCACGCGGTCCACGTCATCATCGGGATGAGCATCCTCACGTGGGTCCTCGTCAAGAACATCCGGGGCACGTTCTCGAAGGAGTACTTCACGCCGGTCGACCTCGGCGCGCTGTACTGGCACCTCGTCGACCTCGTCTGGATCTACCTCTTCCCCCTCCTCTACCTCGTCGGAAAGCCGGATTGACGCATGGCCAGTGAGTCACATCGCGCGGGCGAGCACGCGCACACCGGGCACGATCACGACGACGGCGCGGTCCACGTCCACATCTCGAGCGTGCGGTTCTACGTCGGGATCTTCGTGGCGCTGGTCTTCCTGACGATGCTCACGGTGAAGGTGTCGTATTACGACTTCGGCTCCGCGAACATCCTCATCGCGATTGCCATCGCGACCGACGAAGGCTTCGCTCGTCGTCGACGTTCTTCATGCACCTTCGGCACGACAAGCTGTTCAACACGCTCACGTTCCTGTCGGCGTTCGTCTTCCTCGGCGTCTTCATCGTGCTCACGTACGACGACCTCGGGCGGCGAGGGGAGATCGACAACGCCTACGGCGGAACGGTCGACCTGCAGACCGGCATCGCGGCGCCCGGGGGCCTGCCTGCGACCACCGCGACGATCAGACGACGTCGAAGGCGAGCCGCCGAAGGGCGGCGCGGCGCCTGCGGGCGAGAAGAAGGAATAGTCGCCGGCGGACCATGCAGACGCGGGGCACGCGACGCGCGCTGCTCGCGACGTTCGCCGCAAGTCTGGCGCTTGGCGGCTGCAAACGAAAGCACGTGCCCGTCGATGTCGGTGCCCGAGCTCGGGTATCCGTCGTGCACGGACGCGGGCCCCGACGATCCGGGCGTGGTCGTCGCGCAGGGCCACCTCCGCTCGGGCCCGGTGTCGAACGACCAGAACATGGTCGAGCGCTTCGAGCTCCGGCGCACGGCGTGCGGCTACACGTTCCGCAACCGTCAGGAGTGGCCGGCCGACATCACCGACGTCGAGGTGCGCTACGACGCGAACCTGACGCCTCTCTGGGCGTGGAAGCGGATGACGCTCGCGGCCTCGCCCCGTCCCGACGGTGACCCGGACGTCCGCCGCTACGAGCTGCGGACGGGCGACGTGTTCATCAAGCGGCGCGACGCGCAGGGCGCGATCACGCTCGAGCAGCTCTTGCCGGGCGGGCGCATGACGGTGCCCGTCGGCGCTCGCGTGGGCGCAGTGATCGCGCCGGGGCGCGGGAGTCATCACGGCGTGGTCGAAGCGCGCGAAGCTGAAGGTCGGCGGCAAGACCGATGATCTCGTCCTCGACTTCGGAGTCATGATCGAGGCCCTCGAGATGGCGGCGCTCGAGCGGGACGCGGACCGCTTCGAGCCGTCGCTCGGCAAGAGCGTGCGGGTCTACACCTTCTTCGGGCAAGAGACCGTGTTCGCCGATGAGCAAGACGTCATCGTCGGCGACCTCGCGGGGATGCGCCCGAGCGACGCGCTCTCGACCCCCGAGCCGGCGCCCCTCCCCACGTTCGGCGGCGCCGACCCGGTCCACACGCCCTGAGCGGAGAGGAAAAAACAGGGAGGGGAGGCGGGGAGGAGTTTCATTGTTTGGCAAATCTCCTTCTCTCCTGCCCTCCCTGTTTCTCGCTCTCCGGCGCGGCGGGGCGCGTGTGACGGGTCGGTGAACGTTGGGGAGGGGGACAGGGCGGCCTTTTCGGGCGGCCGCGGTCCTGTGATAGATGGGAGCCCCATGCGCGCCCGGACCGACGCGCCGAATCGCCCGACGCGCGCCCTTGCGGCGGGTCTTGCGATCGCCGCCGGGCTCTGGCTCGCCGCGTCTCCGGCGCGGGCCGAGGTCGCCGAGCCCTCGGGTCGGGCCGATCAGGCGTTCGACTTCATGAACCTGCTCTCGCACCACGGGCTGCACGACCTGTCGGACGAGGACTGGAACGTCTACGGGCAGCTGACGGACATCTGGACCCTGAAGCTCGCCTTTCCGGCCAAGTACACGAATTGCGCGCCGTTCAGCGTCACCGGTTGCAATGGGACAGGGAATTCGCTCCTTTCGACCCCGGAGCCAATAAGCTTCACGGAGACGGCGACGTTCTTCGTCGGTCTCCGCCTCTGGCCCGGGGCCGAGGCCTACATCGTGCCGGAGATCATCTCGGAGAAGGCGCTCTCCGGCCTGCGCGGGCTGGGCGGCGCCATCCAGAACTTCGAGCTCCAGAAGCAAGGCTCGGTCAATCCCGACTCCGTATCTCTCGCGGAGCTACATCACGCAGACGATCGAGCTTGGGGGTCGCCGCGTCCCCAAGGAGTCGAACCCGATGCAGCTCGCGCGCGTCGACCGCAGCCGCCGGCTCGTCTTCACGGTGGGCAACTACAGCGTTCTCGACTTCTTCGACCAGAACAACGTCTCGGGCGATCTGCGCCGCAGCTTCCTCAACATGGCCTTCTTGACGTACGCCGCGTACGACTTCGCGGCCGACGCGCGGGGCTACGCGTGGGGCGGCCTCGCCGAGCTCGACTACGACGACTGGACGTTCCGGGTCGCGCGGGTGACGCCTCCGAAGGACCCGAACCAGCTGCCGCTCGATTTCAGGCTGGGCACTTACTACGGCGACCAGGCCGAGATCGAGCATGCGCACCACCTCGCGATCGGCGACGGCGCGGTTCGCGTGCTCGGCTACCGGAACGTCGAGAACATGGGGAAGTTCTCCGACGCGATCTCCGCTTTCGAGGGCGACCCCACCAAGAACGCGGCGGCATGCGCGAGCGCCAACTTGTACAACTACGGCTCGACCAACGCGCAGGCGCCCGACGTTTGCTGGGTCCGCAAGCCGAACGTCAAGGTGGGCCTCGGCTTCAGCGTCGAGCAGCAGGTCCTCCACGACATCGGCCTGTTCTTCCGCGGGATGTACTCCGACGGTCAGACCGAGGTGTATTCGTTCACGTCCACCGACCGGTCGATCTCGTTCGGGGCGGTCGCCGGCGGCGCGCCCTGGCATCGCGTAGGCGACACGGTCGGCCTGGGCTGGTCGCAAGGCTGGATCTCGAAGAGCCACGCCGAGTATCTCGCCATGGGCGGCGAGGACGGCTTCATCGGCGACGGAAGGATCAGCCAGGCCTCGGAGGGCGTCCTCGAGGGCTTCTACAGCCTGAGCCTGGGCAGCTCGGCGTGGACGTCGCTCGACTACCAGTGGATCCGCAACCCGGCCTACAACGCGGATCGGGGCCCGGTGAACATCTTCGGCGCGAGGGTCCATGTGGAGTTTTAGAGCGACCTTGTCTCGCCTGGAGTGCGAGAAGGGAGAAACAGGGAGGGGAGGAGGGGAGGAGTCCGTGCGGGCCGAGACTCGCTTCTCCGTGCGGCCTCGCGCCCTGACGATGCGCGTCGCGAGGGCGGCCGCGACCGCCTCTTGGCTCGCGAGCGTGACGGCCGCCTCGTCCGCGCTCGCGCAAACGCCCGCGCCCGCGCCCGCGCTCGCGCAAACGCCCGCGCCCGCGCCCGCGCCCGCGCCCGCGCCCGCGCCCGCGCCCGCGCTCGCGCCCGCGCCCGCGCCCGCGCTCGCGCCCGCGCCCGCGCCCGCGCCCGCGCTCGCGTCCGAGGCTTCTCGCGTGGAGTCGTCCACCGGGCGGCCGATCGTCTGGATCGGCGCGACGATCTTCTCGCTCTCCTACATCGCGTCGTCGCTTGCGGCCACGACGAGCTACCTGTCCGCCACCGACATCACGACGCCGCACGGAGCGCTCTGGATACCGGTCGTGGGTCCGTTCATCGTGATGGGCAAGACGAGTGGCGCGGGAAACGAGATCCTGCTCGCCCTCGATGGCGTTGCCCAGATTGGGGGCCTGACCCTTTTCATCTATGGGCAGACGACACCGAAGACGGCGCGGCCAGCGGCCGATGTCGGCGGCCGCGTGACGGTCTCGATCGCGCCCCTCGTCGCGCGCAGTACCGAGGGAGCCGCGGTCTTTGGCGCCTTCTGAGCCTGCTTCGTGCGGGCCGAGGGCGAAGGCGCGTTAGATTGATCGAGCGGGGGCGCACTGCGCGACCCCGCGATGCCCATGGTCCACCGTCCGGAGCTCCAGTTCGACGGCCTCGTCGGCCCGACGCACAACTACGCGGGCCTCAGCCCCGGGAACGTCGCGAGCGCGGCGCACGCGGGCGAGGTGTCGAACCCGCGCGCCGCCGCTCACGAGGGGCTCGCGAAGATGCGCTTCGTGCGGGGCCTCGGCGTCGCGCAAGCCGTGCTCCCGCCGCACGACCGGCCGAGCCTCGCTGCGCTTCGCCGTCTCGGATTCCACGGCCTCGACGAGGAGGTCCTCGCGGCCGCGGCCGCCGGCGACGGCTTCGCTCTGCGCCTTTGCTCGAGCGCGTCGGCCATGTGGACCGCGAACGCCGCGACGGTCGCCCCGTCGGCCGACGCGTCGGACGGCCGGGTCCACCTGACCCCGGCGAACCTCCAGCACATGTTCCATCGAGCGATCGAGCCTGCGACGACCACGCGCGTTCTGCGGGCCGTCTTCGCGGATCCGGCGCGGTTTTTCGTCCACGATCGGTTGCCCGGTGGAGGGCAGTTTGCCGACGAAGGGGCGGCCAACCACCTGCGCCTCGAGACGTCGCTCGGCGCGGCGCACGTCTTCGCCTGGGGACGGCAGGCATGGGGCGCATTCGCGGCCCCGAAGACGCACCCGGCTCGGCAAACCCGGGAGGCCTCGGCGGCGCTCGCTCGATTGCACCGGCTCGATCCGGCGCGCTGCCTCTTCCCGCAGCAGCACCCCGACGGCATCGACGCGGGCGCGTTCCATACGGACGTCCTGGCGGTGGGCAACGGACGATTCTTGATGCTCCACGAGCGCGCCTTCGTGGACGCCGCGGGCGTCGTCGATGCTCTGCGTCGCGCCCTCGGCGAGGAGCTCTTCGTCGTGCGGGCGTCGGGCGCCGAGCTGCCCGTCGACCGCGCCGTGTCCGCGTATCCGTTCAATTCGCAGGTCGTCACGGTGGCCGACGGGTCGATGGCCATCGTCGCGCCGACCGACTCACGCGACGACGCCCGCGCGCGCGCGCTGCTCGATCGCTGCGCGACCGGCGCGAGCCCGGTGCGCGCCGTGCACTACCTCGACGTCCGCCAGTCGATGCGCAACGGCGGTGGCCCGGCGTGTCTGCGGCTGCGCGTCCCGCTGACGGACGACGAGGCCGGCGCGCTGGCCGCGAACGTCGTCTTGACCGACGCGCTCCTCGACGCGCTCGGCGCCTGGGTCGACCGCCACTACCGCGATCGGCTCGTGGCGGCCGATCTCGCGGACCCCGCGCTGGCCCGCGAGAGCATGCGCGCGCTCGACGAGCTGACGCAGCTGCTCGAGCTGGGGTCGATCTACGACTACCAGTCGCCGGCCGACCTCGACCGCCGGCCCGACGCGCCCTAAGAGAGGCGCATGTCCGAAGTCGTCGTTTCCCGGGCCGGGGGCGTCCTCGAGGCTCGTCTCGACCGCCCCGCCAAGAAAAATGCGCTGACCTTCGCGATGTACGCGGCGCTCACCGAGGCGCTGCAGCAGGCGCAGGCCGACCCGTCCGTTCGCGCCGCGCTCATCACGGCGAGCGGCGAGACGTTCTGCGCCGGCAACGACATCGCCGATTTCTTGACGCCCCGCGACGACTTCGGCGCGGCGCCTCCCTCGCGCTTCATCGAAACCCTCGTCGGGTTCGACAAGCCGCTCGTCGCCGCCGTGCAGGGGCCCGCGATCGGCATCGGCGCCACGATGCTCCTGCACTGCGACCTCGTGTACGCGACTGCCACCGCCCGGCTGCGGATGCCCTTCGTGAGCCTCGGCCTCGTTCCGGAGGCCGGCTCGAGCCTGCTCCTGCCACGACGCGTCGGAGACGCGGTCGCCGCCGAAATCCTCCTGCTCGGTGCGTGGATCGACGCGCAGCGCGCCAAGGAGCTGCGCCTGGTCAACGCCATCGTTCCGTCCACGGGCGAGCTCGCCCCGTTCGCCCGTGCCCGGGCCGAGGAGCTCGCGGCCTGCCCGCCGCGTGCGCTTCGAATGACCCGAGCGCTCCTCCGCGGCGACGACGACGCCCTTCGCGCGCGAATCCGGAGCGAGGCCGCTTCCTTTGCCGAGTGCCTGAACTCACCCGAGGCCAAGGAGGCCTTTACCGCGTTCCTCGAGCGCCGCCCGCCGGACTTTTCGAAGGTCTGAGTCGTCTCTAAAGGCCGGAGAAATCACAGGGAGGGGATGAGGAGAGGAGCCGAGAAAATAGTTCTGGGCTCCTTCTCTCCTTCCCCCCCTGTTTTTCCTCGCTGGGGCGCGCCGATGCAGAGCCGCTGCGCTGGGCCGCCGGTCGTCGCCGGGCGCTTCGTGTGCTAAACGCGCGCACGAATATGCTCTTTTCCCGCGCTCTCATCCCCACGATGAAAGAGGCCCCGGCCGACGCGACCAACGCGAGCCACGTGCTGCTCTCTCGCGCCGGGTACATCCGCCGGGTCGGCGCCGGCATCTACGACTTTCTGCCGCTCGGCTATCGCGTGCTCCGGAAGGTCGAGGCCATCGTCCGCGAGGAGATGGACCGCGCCGGCGCGCTCGAGATCCTCATGCCGGCCTTGCTCCCGGCCGACTACTTCAAGGAGACCGGCCGCTGGGACCTGTACGGCGACGTGCTCTTGCGCCATCAAGGACCGCAAGGGCGGCGACTACCACCTCGGCCCGACGCACGAGGAGATCGTCACCGACATCGCGCGCCGCGAGATGCAGCAGCTGGCGCGATCTCCCGAAGACGCTCTACCAGGTGCAGGTGAAGTTCCGCGACGAGCCGCGGCCTCGCGGGGGGCTGCTCCGCGGCCGCGAGTTCGTCATGAAGGACGCATACTCGTTCGACGCCGACGAGGAGGGCGCGAAGCCGAGAGCTACGAGACGATGCGCCAGGCGTACGTGCGCATCTTCGATCGCATGGGCCTGACGTACCGCATGGTGCAGGCCGACTCGGGCGCCATCGGCGGCTCGACCAGCGCCGAGTTCCAGGTGCTCGTCGACTCGGGCGAGGACGCGATCGTCGCGTGCGACAAGTGCGACTACGCGGCGAACGTCGAGGCGGCCGAGCCGTCGCCCGCGAAGGCCCCCGAGGCGCAGCCGCCGGGCCAGCCCGAGCGAGGTCTCACACCCACGGCCACGGAACGATCGACGAGGTGATCGAGGCTTTCTCGGGGTCGACAAGGAGGCAGATGCTCAAGTCGCTCCTCTACGTCAAGGACGGTCCGAGGGCGAACCAGGTCGTCATGGTCGTCGTGCGCGGCGACCACGAGCTCAACGAGGTCGCGCCTGGCGCGCGCGCTCGGCGTCGACGAGGTGTTCCTCGCGAGCGACGAGGACGTGCGAGAAGGCGACGGAGGCGAAGGTCGGCTTCGCCGGGCCGGTCGGGCTTCGACGCGGCCGCCTGCTCGTCGATCGCGACGCGGCGGCCGTGGCCGGCGGCGTCACCGGCGCGAACGAGACGGACTACCACCTCAAGGACGTGTGGTTCGCGCGCGACTATCGCGGTGAGGTCGGCGAGCTTCCGGCAGGTGACCGCCGGCGACCGCTGCCCGCGGTGCGGAGGCAGCCTCCGGAGCTACCGCGGCATCGAGGCCGGCCACATCTTCATCCTGGGCACGAAGTACTCGGCAGGCCATGGGCGCGACCTACATCGACGAGAAGCAGCAGCAGCGAGCCGCTGGTGATGGGCTGCTACGGCATCGGCGTGTCGCGCCTCGTCGCGACGACAATCGAGCAGCACCACGACGACAACGGCATCCGCTGGCCGATGAGCCTCGCGCCGTACCACGTGCACCTGGTCACGATCGGCAAGGACGAGGGCGTCGTCGCGGCCGGCGCGCCCTCTACGACGCGCTCGGGGCACGCGGGCGTCGAGGTGCTCTGGGACGACCGCGACGAGCGCCCCGGCGTCAAGTTCAAGGACGCGGACCTCATCGGGATTCCGCTGCGCGTCACGATCGGCGCCAAGGGGCTGGCGGCCGGGCACGTCGAGCTGAAGGCGCGGACCGAGGCCGACCCGAAGAAGGCCGAGCTCGTGCCCTTCGGGCCGACGCGCGGTCGCGCAGCTCCTCGCCGAGCGCGTCCGCGCGGCCGGCGTCGCTCCGATCGGCAAAGGCGCCGCGCCGGGCGCGGCCTGAACGGGAGCGTCTCGCGTGCTACCAACGAGGGCGTTGCCCCGCATCGATCGTCTACCCGTACCTCCAGCAGAGCCCGTGCGGTCGCCTGCCGTCGCGTGACGGGCGAGGTCGAAGTTCGCGTCGCCGGCCGCGCGGGCGGGCCGACCATCGCGGCCCGCATCCACGCCCCTTCGGGCGTCGAGCGTGCCGTCGTGATCTGCCATCCCCATCCGCTCTACGGCGGAAGCATGCACAGCCCGGTGCCCCTCGCGCTCGCCAAGGTCCTCTCCGACGAGGTGCGCGACCGGGTCGCGTGGGCGCGCTTCGACTTCCGTGGTGTGGGAGGGAGCGAGGGAACGTACGACGACGGGCGCGGCGAGGTCGACGACGCCCTTGCCGTCATGGACGCAGCTGCGCCGCTGCGCCCCCGGCGCACCCTTGTCGGTGTGCGGCCACTCCTTCGGGTCGTGGGTCGGCCTGCTGGCGGCCACGGCTCCCGACGAAGGGGCTCCCGGCGGCGTCGCAGACCGCGTCCTGCTCCTCGCGCCGAGCGTGCGTCTTCGAGTCCCGAGACGGCGGCGCGCTGCGTCGTCCCGCGCGGTCGACCATCTTCCTCGGGGATCGCGACGAGTTCTGCGACGTGGACGAGGCGCGCGCCCTGGCCGACGAGCTGGGGGCGGATCTGCGCGTGTTCGAGGGCTTCGACCACCACTTCATGAAGTCGCGGCGCGCGATGGCCGAAGCCGCGCTGCCCGTCATCGTCCCCGAGGTCGTCTCCCCATGAGCGAGCGCAAGACCATCACCTCCACCGACGCGGTCCACACCGGCGACGAGAGGCGAAAGGCGTACGACGCGGTGCCGATGCCGATCGTGCAGACGTCGACGTATACGTTCGCCGACACCGCCGAGATCGTCGCCTACACCGAGGGACGCCACCCCGACGGCGAGCGCGGCGAGTACGGGCGCTACGGCAACCCGACGGTGCGCGCCGTCGAGCGGCGCCTCGCCGCGCTCGAGGGCACCGAAGACGCGGCCCTCTTCTCGAGCGGCATGGCGCGCGATGACGACGAGCACGCTGGCCCTGACCAAGGGCGGCGCAGCACATCGTGCTCTTTCAGGACTGCTACCGCATGACGCTCGAGTTCGTGACCGACGTGCTCGCGCGCTTCGGCGTGACGCACACGCTCCTCGCCGCGGGCGACGTCGCCGCGCTGCCGGACGCGTTGCGCCCCGAGACGCGCCTCGTGCTCAGCGAATCGCCGACCAACCCGTATCTATCGTGCGTGGACCTCGAGCGCGTGGCGGCTGCGTGCAAGTCGCGGCGGACGGTCAAGTCGATGATCGACGCGACGTTCGCCACGCCCGTCAACTGCCGCCCGGCGGCCTTCGGTATCGATCTCGTCGTCCACAGCGCGACGAAGTACCTCGCGGGACACAACGACGTGCTCGCGGGCGTCGTATGCGGGCCGAGCGGTCTGGTCTCGATCATCCGCGATCTGCGGGGCGTGCTCGGCGGCGTCTGCGATCCGCACGCTGCGTTCCTCGTGGGCCGCGGGCTGAAGACGCTGAGCCTCCGGGTCGAGAGGCAGAACGCGACCGCGCTCGCGCTCGCGCAGCGCCTCGAGAGCCACCCGCGGATCGAGCGCGTCTTCTACCCGGGGCTCGCCTCGCACCCGAGCCACGCGGTCGCGCGCGCGCAGATGCGCGGGTTCGGCGGCGTCGTGAGCTTCATCGTCAAGGGCGGCCTCGCTGCGGGCAGCCGCATGGTCGATGCGGTCAAGCTGGCGCGCATCGGACCGAGCTTCGGTGGCGTCGAGTCGCTCGATCGAGCAGCCCGCGGTCATGAGCTACTACGAGATGACGACCGAGCAGCGCGAGGCCATCGGCATCGCCGACGGCCTCGTCCGCTTCTCGGTCGGCATCGAGGACGCGGCCGACCTCATCGCCGACATCGAGCAGGCCCTCTCGGCGTAACGCGTCCGAGAGGAGAGCCGCAGAGACGCATCCGAGAGGAGAGGCGCAGAGGACGCAGGCCGCTCAGGCTCGCGGTTTTTGCAGCATCGCGAGGATTGCCTCGGCAGCCGCCGCGGCTTCGCGGGCGGTCGTCGGGGCTTCGTCTTTCACGACGGCCTCCTCGAGCAGCTCCGGCGGAACGTCGAGAAGGAATCGGCTCGGCGTACGCGCGATCGCCTTGCCGCGGAGGACCCGCGAACGGGCGCGCGACAGGACGAGCTGTTCTTTGGCGCGCGTCACGCCGACGTAGAAGAGGCGGCGCTCCTCTTCGATGTCCGCCACCGCTTCGCCCGTGGTCGACGGCACGCCGTCGGTCGCGCGCGCGTCGAGCGTCCGCGCGTGGGGCAGGTAGCCCTCTTCGCACCCGACGAGGAAGACCGCGTCGAACTCGAGCCCCTTGCTCCCGTGGAGCGTCGACAGCGTGACGACGTCGGCGGAGTCGTCGGTCTCCGTTTCGATGTCCATCGTCAGCATCTGCAGGAAGGTGGCGAGCCCCTCGGGACCCGCGCTGGCGTCTTTCCCATCGCGACGCGCGAGCGTCCCGAGCACGCCCTCGACGTTCGCCCAACGCTTCGCGGCGACGTCGAGCGAAGGGGCGCCGGCCTCGATCGCGGCCCTCATCGCCACCCGGTCGGTGATCGCTCGCGCGACCTCGCTCGGGGGCCTCTTTGCCCCGAAGAGCTCCCTGCGCGCGTCGACGATGACCCGCTCGAGAGCGCGGCAGCCCTCGCGCGCCGCGCCCGGCACGTCGTCGAGCGCATCGACCCGCTCGATCGCCTGCCATAGCGACCACCCGCGCGCGTACGCATGCGCGACGAGCCGGTCGAGCGTGGTCTCGCCGATTCCCCGCGCCGGAGTAGTTCACGATGCGGCGGAGGCTTATCTCGTCGGCCGGGTTGAGCGCGAGCTTCATGTACGCGAGGGCGTCCTTGACCTCCTTGCGCTCGAAGAACTGCGCGCCCCCGACGACGCGGTGCGCGACCCCTTGCTCGCGCAGGTTCTCTTCGAGGAGACGCGACTGTCCGTTCGATCGGTAGAGCACCGCGATATCCCGCGGGCGCTTGCCCTCTTCGCGCAGGAGGCGCCGGACCTCTCGACCGACCCAGCTCGCCTCGACCTCCGGCGTCGGCGCGACGGCGATTCGCACGGTCCGTCCGCCGGTGCGCTCGGTGAAGAGCTCCTTGCGCCACTTCGAGTCGGTGCGCTTCGCGATGACCGCGTTCGCCACCGCGAGGATCGGCGCGTACGACCGGTAGTTCTGCTCGAGCTTGATGACGCGCGCCTGGTCGAAGTGCTTCTCGAAGTCGAGGATGTTGCGTACGTCGGCCCCGCGCCACCCGTAGATGGCCTGGTCGTCGTCGCCCACGGCGCAGACGTTGCGCCGCGTCGCCGCACAGGAGGCGCAGCATCTCGAGCTGCGCGCGGTTGGTGTCCTGGTACTCGTCGACGAGGACGTACAGGAACTCGTTCTGCCAGCGCGCGCGCACGTCTTCGCGCTCGCGCCAGAGTCGCGCGACCTCGCAAACGAGGTCGTCGAAGTCGAACGCGCGATACTGCCTGAGCGCCGACTGGTAGCGCGGATAGACGACGCGGGTGATCTCGTCGTAGGCGTCGCCCTCGCGCTGCGGGAGGTCGTCGGCCGCGAGGAACGCGTTCTTGGCGTTCGAGATCCGCGCGAGCACCGCGGCGGCGTCGTACGAGCGGTCGGCCCCCGCGTCGCGCAGGAGCTGCTTCACGAGCGCGGTCTGGTCGCCCTGGTCGAAGATCGTGAACGCGCCCACCGACCGCGTCGCGCTCGCGCCCGAGGACGTCGAGGCCGAAGGAGTGGAACGTCGACACGGTGGGCCCGCCGAGGTCTCCGCCGCGAGGCGAGCGGCCCTTGCGCGCGTCGGCGGCCGACCGCGTCACGAGCGCCGCCACGCGTTCGCGCATCTCGCCGGCCGCCTTGTTGGTGAACGTGAGCGCCACGATCGCTCTCGCTGGCACGCCCACGCTCGATGAGCCGCGCGATGCGGTGCGTGATGACCCGCGTCTTGCCGGAGCCCGCGCCGGCGAGCACGAGAAGCGGGCCCTCGCCATGGTCGACGGCCTCGCCTTGCGCGCGGTTCAAACGCATCGTGGACATCTCGGGCGGCCGGCGCGCCAGACGCGGCGGGCGCGCCAGACGCCACCCATGTACTCGCCCCGTGCACATGACGCTAGATTGCCAATTGCGCTCGCGTATGCTCTGACGCGCAAATCCATGGTGGCGCGTCACTTCGCACGGTACGACCTCGCGCTGCTCGTCGCATGCGCCGCCACTGCGGGGTGTCCGATCGCGTGTGGAGGGGTCCCGGCCGCGCCCCAAGCGCCCGCGTCGTCGGCCGCTGCGGCGGCTCCGGTGGCCCTGCCGGTCGCGCCCGACCTCAGCCCTGTAGCGCCTCCGCCCGGCCTCGTTCTCTCTGGGACCATCCCGAAGCTCGGGGCGTCGCTCGCGACGGTCCACGGGTGGACGCAGCTTCCCATGCCGCAGGCCGAGCAGGTGACCTCGATGATTGCGGGCCAGGACCTCGGCGCGATCGCCGACCTCGATCGACCCATCGAGGTCGCCGTCACGGTCGCGGGCGCCGGTCCGCACCTGAGCAAGGCGGTCGGTGTCTCCGCCGCCGTGCGAGACATCGAGGTCGCGAAGTCCCTCGTGGGTGCGCTGCACTACGATCTCGTCCCGGGCGGCAACGGCGCGCTCGTCATCCAGCGGGCCGGTCGGCATCCGCAAGCGTCCGACGACGCCGAGGACTCCAACGACGACGCGAACGTCTGCGAGCTGGCGCCGGCGTCGGGCGACGCCGCGTTTCGCCTCGTCTGCGGCTGGGACGCGAAGGCGCTCGCGACGCTCGGGCCGTGGCTGACGCGCGGGGCCACGCGCGAGACTTCGACCAACGATCTGCACGTCGATCTGTACATGCAGCCGCTGAGGCCGACGCTCGACGAGGAGCGGCGCAGCCTCTCGATCCTGCTCGGGATGATGCTCGCCGGGCACGTCGCGGGTTCCGAGCGCGAGCTCGCCCAGGCCCTCGGAGCGGCGCCGATCGATTTCGCGACCGACCTCGATACGGCCACCCTTGACCTCACCCTCTCCGATCTGGGCGCGGCGGCCAGCCTCACGCTCAGGCTCTCCGGGACCACCTCGGTCCTGGGCCGCCTGGTGACGGCGAACGCCGATCGCAACGGCCCGGCGCCGCAGCCTTTCTTGCAGATGCCGGGCGACGCGGACCTCGTGGTCTTCGATCGCGGGATCGATCCGGACGCGCTGTCGCGCGGCCGGGACCTCGCGCTGAAGGTCGTGGGGGACAAGCTCGCCGAGGACGGCGTGAAGGACGCGGATCGGCACGCGATCGTCGACGCCCTCGGCTCGCTCGCCTCGTCCGCGCCGATGGTGTACGCGAGCGGCGTCGACGCCGATGCCGTGCGCAAGGCGCTGGCCGTCGAGCAAGCGCTGCCCGATGGCGCGAGCGTCGCCGACCGGCGCGCGGCCGGCCGCGCCTCGGCGCAAAGCCTCCTCGGCTGGCGCATCCTCGAGGCGGACGAGCCAGCGACCGCCCGGATCGACGCGATGAAGGCGATCACCGCCGCGCTGGCGCGACCGAGCGTCTTCGCCGCGTACCATGCGAAGCCGGGCGCACGCGCGCTGGCGATGCGATCGGTTCCTTCGCCGAAGGGCAGTCCTCTGCCAAAAGGTACCGAACACTTCGCGATCGACGTTCCTCTGCCCGACGCGACCGACAGTACGTCGCCCAAGGCGAAGCCGGCCCCGGCGCCGAAGCCGCTGCAGATCGACGTCTTCGTCGTGCCCGACGGAGCGCGTACCTGGATCGCCGCGGGCAGCGATCCGTCGCTGGTCAGCGCGAAGCTCGGCGCGACGCTGGTCGGAACGGGCAACGTCATCGGCGCAAAGCCCGAGCTCGCCGGGATGAAGACGGCCGTCGTTGGCGGTGGAGGGCTTCTCACGATCCGCGCGTTGGCCGAAGTGGGGTCCGAGATGTCGGCCTTCGGGGGGGGCATGGGCGGATTCGGTGCGGGATCCCCGTTGCTCGCGGGCATGGCCCAGCTTCCACATCAGGGGACGACGCTGATTCCGTTCTCCCTGACGGCTCCCGCGACCACGCCAGGAACCGCGGTCGCGACCCTCCAGATCCCTCGCGCGACGGTCGACGACGTCGTGATGACGCTCGTCCAGCACGGCTTTTAGCCCAGTCGAGAGAGGCCGAGCGGTCCTCCGTCAGGGACTCGAGGACACGCCTCCGAGAGACATGCGCCGGAAGTTTGGCCGCTTTCGGAACGTCCGCGTATTCGTTGTCGCACATGTACCTACGGTGGGCGGTCGCGATGGCAGCGGCGCTCGGAGGGCTTACGGCCACCGGGCGGGCGAGCGCCTGGCAGGAGGCACACCAGACCGGGGGAGACGTCGACATCCATGTCGATCCGGACGGCCTTGCGTCTCTTCACGAGAAGGTGCGCTGGCACGTGGTCCGCGGGCCGGTGCACTGGATCGACCTCGGGAACGTGGAGGCCGCCGCCGTGCTGGACCCTGTGGTGCCCATCACCGCGGACGACGGCCGCTCGATGACGGCGCACCTCGATCGCCGCGACGACCACGCGCTGCGCGTGACGGTCGACGACCCCCAATCGCTGATGCGCGGCGACTTCACCTTCGACGTGCGCTGGCGCGTCGACTGGGTCCGGACCGGCGCGATCGCGCGCGAAGGGTCCGCGTGGCGCATTTCGTGGTCGTCGCCGCTCGCCTCCGACGGCCTCGACCTGGTGCGTACGACGCTCGACCTTCCCGCGGCCCGCGAGGTGCCCGTCGTCATCCTCGGCGAGACCGGCGCCATCGATGACAGCGCTCTCTCGACGTTGCGACGCGAGCCGTCCCGCGACGTGCTCGCGATCGTGCGTCCGCACCTCGGCCGCGGCGAGTCGGTCGCGTGGACGGTGCGGATCGATCCGAGTTGCATGCCCGCCGTCATCGATCCGCGCCTGCGACCGGTCCCGCCGCCACCGCCGCCGGAGCCCGATCGCGTGCGAGAGGTATCGTGGATCGGGTCGCTCGCGGCCCTCGCCCTCGCGTTCGGTCTTCTCGTCGCGCGCAAGGCTCGCGAGTTCGCGGTCGCCTGCGCCGCGCGCGGGGTACGACCCCGATCGATCGTCGGGTTGCCGGACGACGTTCGCGCCGTCGCGGCCGGTCTCGGCCTGGCCGCGGGCGTCGGGCTGCAGGCTTTCGGCTCGTTGACGGCAGGCTCCGCGCTCGTCGCTGTCGCGACGCTGGCGGCGGCGTCTCGACCCCCGAGAGCACGGCTCCCCGCGCGAGGACCGGGTCGCTGGCTGGCTTTGCGGCCGGCCGAGGCTTTCGCGCCTTCCGCGCCGCGGGGCCACTGGCTCGACGCAAGCACTCGCCCGGGACGCCGGTCAGCGTGGCTCGCCGGAGCCCTCGTGGTCCTCCTCGCCCTCGCGGCGCGACACTTCGGTGCGCAGGGCCCCTGGCTCGTCGTCCTCGACGCGAGCGCGCTCGTGCCGCTCTTCGCCACGGGCCAGGCGCGCGATCTTCCGCCCGACGGGGCCCGCGGCGCGGCGCCGTGGCTCGCGCCGCTCTTCGAGCGATTGCGCACCGTCGCTTCGCTTCGCGTCGTCCCCTGGGCCCGTGTCGTCCTGGGAGGAGCCACCCTCGACGAGCTGCGCCTGCTCGTTCTTCCACGCATCGTCATGCCCGGGGTCGTCGGGATCGAGATCGGCCGCGCGTGGAGCACGACGCCCGCCGGCTGGGCCTCGACCCCGGAGGTCCTCGTACGGGTCCTCGAGGGCAGCTCGGCCGCCGCCAAGCTCGCCCAGGTCCTTCCGCGCGCCCGGAGCCTCGCGGGGCGTCGCGGCGACGAGCGGGTCGTGCGTCTCCGCCCGCGCGCCAGCACGCAGGCGAGCACGATGGCTCTGACGTGCGGGCTCGCCGAAGCCCTCACTGACCGCCGCGCCCCAGCCGCAGCCCGCCCCTGGGAAGGACCCACGGAGCGCCGGCTGGCTCGGCCGCTGCCGCCCGTTGCGGCCCCGACGATGGCCGCCGCGAAGGCGTGCTAGAACCGACCCCCGTCCGAATGGATTCGAACGCTCCCGGCGTCCATCCGCAGCATGCGCTGGCGGTCTATGCCGAGTCGCTGGCCGCCGGCGCCCGCGTCGCCTTGTTCGGCGACGCGTCGCTTGGGCTGGGCACGAAGCTCGTCGAGCTCGGCGCGCACGCCGTTGATTTCTGGGACCCCGACGCGAGACGCGTGCGAGCCGAGGCCGAGCGAGCGCCGCAGGCGGTGACGCTCCACGCGTACTCCGAGCACGACGGGGACATGCGGCCGATCGACCTCGTGATCGTCGCCGACCTCGGCCTCTTCGACGACCCGGCTGCCATCGTCCGGCGCGCCCGCCGGATGGTCGGCGAAGACGGCGTGGCGATCATCGCCGCCAGGAGCGCCGGAGCGGCTCGGGAGAGCTCGTCGCCAGGGGTACGGGCGTTCGACTACTACGACCTCTTCGACCTCGTCGCGCCCGAGTTCGATAGCGTCCGCATGATCGCGCAGCTTCCGTTCCATGGCGTCGCGCTCGTCGAGCTCGGCGACGAGGACGACGCGCCGAGCGTGAATGTCGACACGCAGCTCGGCGAGGGCGGCCGGGCCCCCGAGGCGTTCGTCGTCGTCGCCAGCCAGAACGGCGCGCGGCTCGAGCCATACACGATCGTGCAGCTCCCAGCTCCGGCGGCGCACGCGGACCGATCCGTGGCAGCGGATGTCGAGCGAGCCGAGGCCGCTGCTGACGAGCGGGAACGCGAACTCGACCGAGCTGTCGAGAGCGCGGCCGCCGAGAGAGCCGCAGCGGACGCCGCACGTGCGGCCGATCGCGAGGCGCTCGCGCAGGCTCACCTTCGAACCGAGCTCCTGGCCAGCCAGCTCGAGGATCTGCGGCGCCGCCTGAGTGAGGGCGAGCGCGCCGCCGAGGCGGTGGGCGCGCTGGAAGAGGCGCTTCGTGCGCGCTCGGCGCACGCGGGGGACCTCGAGAGCTCCCTCGCTGCGCGGGGCCGCGAGCTCGCCGAGCTGTCGACGGAGGTCGAAGAGATGCGCGCGGCCGCCGAGGCCGGGCGGATCGCCGCCGCGCAAGTGGAAGCCGTAGCGTTGCGCTCCGATCGCGCCGAGCGTCGCGTTGCGGTTCTCGAGCAGGAGTTCGCGAAGGGCGGCGATACCCAATCGAAGGAGCTCGCCGATCTCGAGGGGGCGCTGCGTGAGCGCGCCCAGTCCGTTCGCGCGCTCGAGGTCGAGCTCGCGCGACGCGACCAGATGGTGCGCGACCTGGTCGGCACGCTCGAGGAACGCGAAGCCCCCCCCGAGCCGCCGCCGCAGCCGCCACCGGAGGCCTCGCCGCCGGAAGTCGCGGGGTTACGGGACATGGAGGCCTCGCGCCTGGTGGGCGAAGAGAACGCCCGTCTGCGCGCGCAGCTCGACTCGCTCGCGCTCGACCTCGCCCGACGCGAGGGCGAGGCGCAGGCTACGGCCTGGCAAGTCACGGAGCTCGAACGGCGTCTGGCCCAGGTCGCCGAGTCGCCGGGAGCCGGCCCGTCTGGGCAGCCTGGCCTGGCAACCGACCGCCAGCTGGCCCAGGCCCTCGACCAGGTCGAAGCCCTGCGCTCGGCCCTTGCCCAGGAGCACGCCGCGCGAGGGCGGGCGGAGTCGGGTGAAGAGCTGGCCCGCGCTCACGCCGAAATCCAACGCCAGGCCGTGCTGATGGAGCAGCTTGTGCGCGAGCTCGACTTGCGTCCTTCTCCCGCGTTCGAGGGAGGAGCGGTCGGAGCGGGGGACCCGGGCTCCGACTCAAGCGAGGATTCGCGTTGACACCTCGCGGTCGAGGCTTAATTTGCGTGGCGCGAGCGCCCTTATGCGCGAGAGAGGCCCACAGTGGCGGGTCCGTTCGAGTACGCTGCGAGATCTGATCCCCGATGCCTTCAAAGCGCGAATATTACGAAGTCCTGTGCGTCACGCGCGAGGTAACGACTGACGAGCTTCGCAAGGCGTACCGGCGCGAAGCGCTGAAGTACCACCCCGACCGAAACCCGGGGGATGCCTCCTGCGAGGCCAAGTTCAAAGAGGTCAACGAGGCCTATCAGGTCCTCTCGGACGAGCAGAAGCGTCGCATCTACGACCAGTTCGGGCACGCCGGGCTGGACGGATCGATGGGCTCGGCCGGGGGCGAGGGGATCGGCGACGTTTTTGCACACATGCAGGATCTCTTTGCGGAGATGTTCTCCGGTGGGATGGGCTTTGGTGGAAACACGCGACCTCGGCGCGGGAGCGATATGCGCGTACAGACGCGCCTGACGCTCCGCGAGGCCGCGTTCGGCTGCAAACGAGAGGTGCAGCTTCGCGTGCCCGCCACCTGCGCCGATTGTGCGGGCAGCGGCGCGAAGTCCGGCAGCAAGCCCGAGTCGTGCCCCCAGTGCCGCGGCTCCGGCCAGGTCTCGAACGCCCGCGGCTTCGTCATGTTCACGTCGACGTGCCCGCGGTGCCGTGGCGGGGGCCGGGTCATCAAGCAGCCGTGTCCTGCGTGCGCCGGGCACGGAGCGGTCGAGCGCGCCCGCAAGGTCAACGTGACGTTCCCCGCCGGAATCGACGCGGGCCAGCGCCTGCGCGTCCCCGGTCAGGGGATGCCCGGACCGAGCAACTCGCCGGCGGGCGATCTCTACGTCGAGATAGACGTCGAGGACGATGCGCGCTTCGAGCGCGACGGGGGCGACCTGGTGACGCGCGTGAACATTGCCCTCACCGACGCGGTGCTCGGCGCCGAGATTCGGGTGCCGGCTCTCGAGCCGGATGACGACGATGCCACCCTTCCGCTGGTCGTTCCGCCCGGAACGCAATCCAGCGCCATGTTCACCGTGAAGGGCCACGGGATTCCGCGTCTCGACGGGCGGGGGCGCGGAGCGCTCGTCGTCATCGTGCAGATCGACGTACCGACCGTGCTCACCACCCGCGCGCGCGAGCTGCTCGAGCAGCTTCGAGCCGAGCTTCGAGCCGACGCCGAGGAGACAGAGGGAAAGCGGGCTGCGGGCGGGAAGTAGAATGGCCGTCGACGTCGACGCGCTGAAGATGCGACTCGCGCAGGTGAGCACCGTCGTGGCGGCGGGCCGGGTGATGGCGGTGACGGGACTGAGTCTGCGCTTCGCGATGCCGGGGGCGCGAGTCGGCGACGTGGTCCACGTCAAGCGCCGGGGCGAGCCCCTGGCGTGCGAAGTCGTGGGGTTCGACGCCGGAATCGCCATCGCAATGCCCCTCGGCGCGCTGACTGGCGTGGGTCCGGACGACGACGTCGAGTCGACGGGAGGGCCGTTTATGGTCTCCGCGAGCGCGCAGCTGCTCGGGCGCGTGGTCGACGGTCTGGGTCGAGCGTTCGACGGCGGGCGCGCGATCGAGGGGCGGCTCGTGCCGGTCGATCGAGACCCACCGGGGGCGCTCGAACGCCGCGCCGTGGCGCGACCGCTCGCGACCGGGGTGCGCGTGCTCGACGGCTTGATGACCCTCGGCGAGGGCCAGCGCGTCGGCTTGTTCGCCGGGTCGGGCGTGGGCAAGAGCACGTTGCTCGGCGCGATCGCGCGCGGCGCCGAGGCCGACGTCGTCGTCGTGGCGCTGGTCGGCGAGCGCGGGCGTGAAGTCGGCGAGTTCCTCGAGCGATCCCTCGGCGCCGAGGGCCGCAAGAAGAGCGTCGTCGTCGTGGCCACGAGCGACGTCGCGGCCCTCGAGCGCATTCGCGCCGCCCAGGTGGCGACGGCGTACGCGGAGCACTTCCGCGACGAGGGCGCGCGCGTTCTCTTGCTCGTCGATTCGATCACGCGCTTTGCGCGCGCGCAGCGCGAGGTCGGCCTCGCGGCCGGCGAACCCCCGGTGCGCCGCGGCTATCCCCCGAGTGTGTTCGCCGCGCTGCCGCGCCTGCTCGAGCGCTCGGGCCAGTCCGCGCGGGGGAGCATCACGGCGATCTACACCGTGCTCGTCGAAGGTGGAGACATGGACGAGCCGATCGCCGACGAGGTGCGCGGCATCCTCGACGGGCACGTGGTGCTCGATCGGACCGTCGCGTCGCGCGGCCGCTACCCCGCGGTCGACGTCACCGTCTCGCTCTCTCGGGTGATGGATTCGATGGCGTCTCCGGAGCACCGCGACGCGGCGCGTCGGTTGCGCGGGCTCGTGGCGACCTTCGAGGCGAAGCGCGATCTCGTGACGCTCGGCGCCTACGCCCAGGGCAGCGATCGAGATCTCGACGAGGCGATCGCGCGCATGCCCCGCATCGAGGCGTTCCTGCGTCAGGACGTCGGCGACCGTTCGCCGTTCGCCGTCACGCTCGCCGCGCTCGCTGCAGCCGTCCACTAGACGAGAAACGAGAAACAGGGAGGAAAGGAGGAGAGGAGCCGAGAATGAGGTTCGAAAAATTCTCGGCTCCTTCTCTCTTTCCCTCCCTGTGATTCTTCTTTCGCTATGCGAGGGCGTCCTTCGCGATGATGGTCCAGTCGTCATGGGCGTGCCCGCGCTCGATCCAGCGATCCATGACCTGGGCGATGGCGGGGACGAGCGCGAGGTTCATCCCGCCCTTGTCGGCCGCCTCGATCATCAAGCGAGCGTCTTTCCTGGCCATGGCGAGCTCCCACGAAGGGTGCGCGTAGTCGCCCTCGAGGATGCGCTTGACGCGCGGACCCATCGACGCAGCGGGGTTGAACACGTCGAAGAGGGTCGCCGCCTCCTCGGCGCCGACCCCCAAGGCCTTCGCGAGGGCCAGCACGTCTGCGATGCCGGCGGTCATCGACATGAGAAACAGGTTGCCGAAAAGCTTGAAGGCCGCTGCGCGATCGGGCTGCGGCCCGAGGTACACGAGCTTGCCGGTCATCTTTGCGAGCTCGGGCGAGAGGGCATCGAACCGCGCTCGCTCGCCAGAGCCCAGCATGATGCCGGTCGCGTCGAGGGCGTTCTTGGGGCCCATGAAGACCGGCGCGTGCTGAAAGGCGACGCCGCGATCGGTCCACCGCGCGACGCGCGTCCCCGTTCCGCTCGGCGAGGTAGTCGTGTGGTCGACGATGACAGCGTCCGGGCCGAGCCCGGGGCGCGCGCGCTCGAGGACGTCGTCGACGGCGGTGTCATCGGAGAGGGTGACGTGGACGCGCGTGGCGCCCTGCACCGCCGCCGCGGGCTCGTCGAAGGCGCGCGCGCCGTCCGCCTCGAGCGCGCGTGCCTTGCCCGGCGTCCGGTTCCAGACGTGGACCTCCAGACCGCGGCGACGCAGGGCGCGAACGAAGTTGGTTCCGAGTAGCCCCATTCCGAGGAATGCGATCACGTTCGTACCTCCAGGGTGTAGTCGAGAGCACTTTCGATCAGCGTCCACATAGCCTGTCGCGAAGACCCTCGCTCTGGCCGCGACGCGTCCCCAGCGCGGGGTCGCTGCCCGCGCGCGCGGTGGACGCTCGTCGTGCCGCTCGGTTCCCGCAGGTGACGCGGGCCCTTCCGCGGCGTGGAGTCGTGCTAGTCCCTCAGCCGCTCCGAATGACCGTTCTCCAAGTGGCCGACCTGCGCTTCGGGTACGCCGGCGACGCGCTCTTCGAGAACGTCACGTTCTCGCTCGCGATCGGGGATCGCGTCGCCCTCGTCGCGCCGAACGGCTCTGGCAAGACGACGCTCCTTCGCATCGTCGCCCAGGAAATGGAGGCCGACGGCGGCTCGGTCGTCCTCCGGCGCGACGCGACCCTCGGGTACTACCGGCAGTCGCACGAGATCGCCGCGGAGGGAGATGTGCTCGGCGCCTTCATGGCGGGCTTTCGCGAGGTGGTCGAGCTGCGAGACGAGCTCCACCGCGCCCAGCACGGGGCGGCATCGGGCGAGGCGGCCGCGCTCGAGCGTTTGGCGGACGTCGCAGAGCGCTACCACCTCGCACGCGGCGACGAGCTGGAGCACAAGGTCGCGGCGCTCGCGAGCCACCTCGGCTTCTCGGGCCACGATCTGGAGCGCCCGGTGGCGTCCCTGTCGGGTGGCGAGCGGGGAAGGCTGCGGCTCGGCGTCGTCCTCGCGCAGCAGCCGGACGTGCTGCTGCTCGACGAGCCCACCAACCACCTCGACCTCGACTCGATCGACTGGCTCGAGGAGTGGCTCGTCGGACTTCCGCGGGGCCGTGCTCGTCGTGAGCCACGACCGCGCGTTCCTCGACAGCACGTGCCGATCGACGATGGAGCTCGGCCGCCGCAGCTTCCGCGTCTATCCGGCGCGATACTCCGAGTACGTCGTCGCCCGCGAAGAGGACCTCGCGCGCGAACGCGCCCTGGCGCAGCGGCAAGCAGGACATGGTCGCCAAGACCGAAGACTTCATCCGCAAGAACATCGCCGGCCAGAAGACCAAGCAGGCCCAGAGCCGCCGCAAGATGCTCGACAAGCTCGATCGCATCGATCGCCCAGAGGACGTCTGGGCAACCGCCGAGCGCGTCGCGTTCCGGTTCGCCCCGGCTGCGAGGACCGGTGACATCGTGATCGACGCCAAGGGCCTCGGCGCCGAGCGCGGAGGGCGCGTGCTCTTCTCGGACTTCGACGTGCTCGTTCGCCGCGGAGAGCGCATCGGCGTCGTCGGCCCGAACGGCACGGGCAAGAGCACGCTGCTCAAGCTCCTCGCAGGGCGGGGCGGTCCGGAGGACCCGGGCGTCGTCAGGCGCGGGACCAACCTGCAAGAGGGCTACTTCGACCAGCACCTCGGGGACGTCGAACCCCGCCTCACCGCCGTAGACAACGTGCGCCGCGTCCGCGGAGACTTCACCGTCGAGGCGGCGAGGCAATACCTGGCTCGCTTTCGCTTCTGGGGAGACGATCCCCTCCGCGTCGTCAGCGGCTTCTCCGGAGGCGAACGATCGCGCCTCGCGCTCGCGAAGCTGCTCCTCGAGCCGAAGAACCTGCTCTTTCTGGACGAGCCGACCAACCACCTCGACATCCCGGCATCGGAGATCCTCGAGGAGGCGCTCGATCGGCTTCGAGGGGACCGTCATCCTCGTCTCGCACGATCGCCGCTTCCTCGAGAACGTGACGACACGGATCGTGCACGTGCGCGAGGGTCACGCCGAGGTCTACCCGGGTGGATTCAAGGACTACGAGAGGGCGTCGCGGAAGGAAACGAAAGGCAAGGACGTTACCGCCGGCGGTGCGGCCCCCGGGGGCGTGGCGTCGCGGGCGCGAGCGGACCGCGCATCACCCGTTCCCACCGGGCCGCGGTCGAAGTCAGGAGACGGTCCGAGGCAGAAGTACGAAGAAAAGCGGCAGATCGCCGGCACGATCGAGAAAAAGAAGCGCCGGGTTCGAGAGCTCGAGGCCGCCATCGCAGCGGGTGAGAAGGATCTGGACGCACTCCGTGGCAAGATCAAGGACGGTTCAGGGCAAGACTGGGAGAAGCTGGCAAAGATGGCGCATGACGAGCAAGCGCTGACCAAGAAAGTAGATGCGATGCTGCTCGAGTGGGCACGGCTGTCGGAGGATGTGCAGTGATCATCGAGCGGGGCCGCTGGCAGCGGGTCGTCCTTCTCGCCGTCGCGCTGACCTTCGGCGTGGTCGCCTGTCGTCGCAGCCAGTCATCGTCGGCGCCCGATCCGGCGGCCACGGTCGTCGTGCGTCCGGAGAGCGAGGGGCTGCTCTTGACCTGGATCGACGACAAGGGCGACTTCCACGTCGAAGCCTCCGTGGCCGACGTGCCCATGATGGGCCGCGACGCGGTTCGCGTGGTGGATCCGAATCGCGACGAGAGCGCGCATCCCGACCAGGTGATCGTCGCCGATCTCCGACAGACCGGCGCAAACGGGGCGTACCCCGTGCGCACGATGACGCGCGCGGATTTCGAGGCGATGGCGGTCGCTCGCCGGGAGAAGGCGGGGCCGACGATGGCCAGCGCCGCCCCCGCGGTCGCGCCGCCCAGCGGCAGCCCGCCGAGCACCGACACGGCGACGTCGAAGCACGCCGCGAGCGCGTCGGTCGTCGTGATCTACGGAGCCGAGTGGTGCAGCGCGTGCCACGAAGCGGCCAGATACCTGCGCAGCAAGGGGATCCCGTACGTCGACAAGGACGTCGAGAAGGACCCCGACGCCGCTCGCGAGATGCAGCAAAAGCTCGCCAAGAGCGGGCTGCACGAAGGGTCCATCCCGGTCATCGACGTGCGCGGCAAGGTCATGGTCGGCTTCAACCCGGCCGAGATCGACGCGGCACTCGGTCAGGCGCTGTAAGTCCGAGCCGTGTTACCGCGCTGCGCGCGGCGGGCCCGGCACGCCTCAGTGCCCGGGGGCCCCGGGTCCGCGGCCACCGCCCCCGCCAAGGCCACCGAGTCCGCCCAGTCCGCCCAGTCCACCGAGTCCGCCGCCGAATCCGCCGAACCCGGCGCCCGCATCGCCTCGGCCGAAGCCGCCGAATCCGCCGAACCCGGCGCCCGCGTCGCCTCGGCCGAACCCGCCGAATCCACCGAACGCGCCGCCATCGCCGCCGAAGTTACCGAAGCCGCCGAAGCCGTTGGCGCCGCCGCAGATGCCGACGCCGAAGGGAGTCTGCGTGCACGTCTCGCCCTTGGCGCACTGGGCAGCCGTCGTGCAGGTCGTGATGCCGCCGAAGGCGCCGCCGTCGCCGCCGCCGAGGAGTCCCAGGATCCCACCGAGCCCGTTGCCCGTCCCGTTGCCTCCTCCAAGAAGGCCCAGGAGCCCGCCGAGCCCACCGGCGTCGACGCCGCCGAGGAGCCCACCGAGATCGTTGCCGCCCCCGCTGCTGCTGCCGCCTCCGCTGCTGCTCTCGGCGCCGCCTCCGCTGCTGCTGCCCGTCGTGCCACCGTCGTCCGCTGCGGTCACGCCGCCATCCCCCTCTTCTTCCAGAGAGCTCGATTCGGGGGCCAGGCGACCGCCGCATCCGATGGCGCACGCCATGGTCAGGGCCGCAACGCTTGAGAGGACGATTCCGTTTCGCATGGCTGTGTCCCAGTTCCTCCGCTCGTGCGGGCCTTCGCCCTACGAGCTAACCCAAGTGGACGGGCGACGCATATCGACGCCGCTCCGTACGCAATCGGATCAGGTGGTGGGAGTACAGTCTTCGAGTCACGGGCACCGCGTCCCACGTGCGTCTCGAGTCGCGCGGCGGACCCCTCGTCGCGCTTCAAATCCCTTTCGAATCCGCTACCTGCCATCGCCGGACGAGCCGAGAGGGGAGCCGCAGAGCCGCAGAGGACGCGGAGCGCCTCCGCGGCTCACTTCTCTTCCCTGGCAGGGTTGCTGAAGAGGAGAATTTGACCGCCAGAACGCCAAAGACGCCAGGGTTGGAGCGCTCAAAATCTCGAGGATTTCTCACCTGGCGGTCCTGGCGTCCTGCGGTTTTCTCTCTCCTTCAACGCCTTTTCAGCAGCCTGCTACGTTGCGTACTCGCGCGGGCGCACGTCGTGGTCGTGCTGGGAGCCCAGGGCGCGCAAGCCGACCACGACGAGCATCACGCCGAACACGACCGCGTAGACCCCGACCACCCAGATGAGCGCGACCGCGCCCGCAAGGGGACGCGCGATCATCAGGACGCCGAAGAGAAGCGACACGATCCCGGTGATGCCGAGCAGCCACCGGTGGTCGACCCCCTTGCCCGAGAGGGCCCCACCCAACTCGAAGAGCCCGAGCAAGATCGCGCGGAAAGCGATCAGCAGCACGATGGCGAGGAGGGTGATCCCCGGCCTTGCGAGCGCCAGCGCGGCCACGATGAGGCTCACGAGCCCTTCGACGAGCCACCAGCCCCAGTGGAGCCCGGCGCGGCCGTGGTCGACCGCCGTGACGAGGGCAATCACTCCGTCGACCGCGGCGTAGGCGGCAAACATCAGGATGAGCACAGCCACGCCAATGTTCGGGCTCGCGAGGACGACGACCCCGAAGACGACGGCGAGGATCCCTCGGAGGACGATGGCCCACCATGAGGATCGGGCGCTTGTTTGAACCAGAGCCGCAGGATCGAGCATTGGATCTTCCCTCCGACGCGATGGGTCGCGCCGCGGGGAGATGCAGGATCGAGGCCTCAGCGCTTCTTCCGTTCCACGACCCGCTCGTAAACCTGTCGCCTCGGCCTTCCGCTCCACGCGGCCAGCCGCTCGGCGACGGTCCTGGCGTGGTCTCCGCGCGACAGAGCTTCGTCGATGCGCGCGTCGAGCGCGGCGTCGTCCACTCGCGCCGTCCGGTCCTCGGGCACGTGCGCGGCGAGGACGAGGACGATCTCGCCGATCCACTCTCGCTCGTCCGTCGAGAGAGCGGCGCAGCTCGACCGCACGAACTCTTCGTGGACCTTCGTCAGCTCGCGCGCGACGCACACTCCACGCTCGGGCGTCGCATCCGCGAGCTCGCGCAGAGTGCCCCGCACCCGGCTGGGCGCCTCGAAGAGTACGACGGCCTCCGGCGTGTCGCATACGAGCGCGATCGCCTCACGCCGCGGGGCGCCGTCACGCGGCAGAAAACCCACGAATCGGAACCGTCCGTCGCCCGCCAGGCCGCTCGCGACGACTGCGGCGAGCACGGCGCTCGCGCCGGGGATCGGCACCACGGTCGCGCCGGCGGAGATCGCCGCAAGGACGAGCGCCTCACCCGGATCGCTCACGCCTGGGGTGCCCGCGTCGGTCACGAGCGCGACGCGCTCGCCCTCCACGAGCCGCGACACGACCCGAGCCACGTCGTGCTCGCCCGCGTGCGCGTCGAGCCGTTCCACGGGCTTGCCCGCGATGCCGAGGTGCGAGAGCAGCTGCCTTGTCCGTCGCGTGTCCTCGGCGACCACGCGATCGCACCCGCGGAGCGTCTCGATCGCCCGTGCCGTCAGGTCCCCGAGGTTGCCGATCGGCGTCGCGACCAGGAAGAGCGTCCCGAGCGTCGCCATCGTGCGTCACGCGACTTCGACCGCGTCCCCCATCTCGTCGCGTAGATACTCGCGCAGCCGGCCCGTCAGGCGCTGCTCGAGCTGCCGCACGCGCTCGCGCGAGATGCCGAACCGATCGCCGAGCTCCTGGAGCGTGAGCGGCTCGTCGGCGACGAGGCGCTCGTCGAAGATCGCCAGGTCCTTGTCCTTGCCGACGAGCGTCTTTCGAAACGCGCCAAGCTTCTCCTTGAGCAGCCCTTGAAGCTCGCTGTCGGCCATCAGCGACTCCGGGCCGTCGACCAGGCTCGGCATCGTGTCGACCTTCGCCGTGGCTCGGCCCTCGCCGTCGCCCATCGGCGCGTCGAGCGACTTTTCGCTCGACTGCAGGCGCACGTCCATCTCGGCGACTTCGCTCTCCGGCACGTTGAGCTGCTTGGCGATCTCGGCGTTGGTCGGGTCGATCCCGAGCGCGACGAGCTCCGCGCGCTTCTTTCGCAGGTTGAAGAAGAGCTTGCGCTGCGCCTGCGTCGTTCCGAGCTTCACGAGGCGCCAGTTGTTCAGGATGAACCGCAGGATGTACGCGCGGATCCACCAGGCGGCGTACGACGAGAGCTTCACGCCTCGATACGGGTCGTAGCGCTTGACGGCCTGCATCAGGCCGATGTTCCCCTCCTGAATGAGGTCCATGATGTTCTTGTAAGCGCGGCGGTACTCGTACGCGATCTTGACGACGAGCCGGAGGTTCGAGGTCACGAGCCTCGCCGCCGCCGCGGAGTCCTGGGTCTTGACGAACTTTTCGGCCAGCGCCTGCGTCTCCTCCGGCGAGAGAAGCGGATGCCGCTGCACTTCGCGCAGGTACGCCGAGAGCGGGTCGAACCGCTCGATCGAAGACGCCTCGCCTGGCTCGCGCGCCTTCCCGTGAGGGACGGCGGCGCCGTCGTCCACGACCTCGGGGTAGGCCTCCCCATCGGCCGGAGCGTCGTCGCCTGCGCCTTCGCCTTCCGAGGCTGCGTCTTCGGCCTCGGCCTCCTCGCCGCTCTCGGCAGGCTCCTCGGGCTCCTTGGCGGGCTCCTTGGCGGACGTGCGGGCAGGTCGCGGCGCGCCCTCGGCTTTTTCGGCTCGGGGCTTCTTCTTGGTCCGCTCTTGCGGCTTGGTCGTTCGAGGCAAGGCGCTCCTGAGGGGTCTCAGCGTGCCAATGCCTAGCACGTGTGAGGCCGCGCGGGGTACGGGGCTCAGCCGCCGTTTGGCGCGGCCCTTGGCTTCGGGCGGAGCTTGCGCGCGTGGCCGCCTCGCGTGGCTGCCTTCGGAAAGCCCGGCCCCGCGGTTGGCGCGGCGGCGCGGTTGGCGCGGCGGCGGGCCGACGGGGCACGGGACCTGACGGCCGCCCTGCCCCATCGCCGGTCTGCCAAAGCGGCGCGGGTAGGCTACTGTACACACGCGCGTCTGCGCTGCGTCCTCACCCGAGGGTGCTGCACGCGGTCGCGCGGCTTGACCGATGTCCCGCTCGCCCGAGCCGCCCTCCCGTTGGCCCAAGCCCCCCCGCCCGCGTCCGCTCGCGTTGCGCGCGGAGGACTTCGAGCCCCCGCGTCCGCACGGCACCCCACCGGGCACGTCGGATCTGCAGCGCCGCATGGATGTCTGGGCCAGCGGCGTGGTCGATCGGCTCGAGGACCTCGACATCGAGGTAGCCACGCCTTCGACGGAGCACGACAAGGTGGTGCAATCACCCCACGTGCGCTTCGTGGTCCGCGGGGCGACGCGAGACGCGACGCGCCTCGTCCTGGCCATGGACTCGGCGCGAGTGCGCGCCGGGCTCGAGCTGCCCGCAAGTCAAGCTCGCGCCGCGCGCGCCCGCCTCTCGGATCCAGCCCGCGCGCTCGAAATCGCGACGGCTCTCGAGGCGCTGCCCGAGCAGTTCACGATGGGCGCTTCGGGCGATCGTGCGACCGCGGAGGCGCCGCGCGCGACCGCCGACGACATGCGAGCCTTGCTCGACCGGGTCGAACGCGAGCAAGGCACCATGTGGATCGGTTGGAGCGTGCCCCGCGAGCTCGCCGTGGAGCACGCGGCGCTGCTCGACGAGCAGCTCGCCGACGCCATCGTGGCGCTGGGGCAGGTGTTCGCGTTGCTCGGCGCCGACGCCGTCGACGCTCGAGGCGGCGCCGAAGCGCGCGACGGCTCGAGGGGCCGGCGGTTCTCGGGGCGCCGCGCAGGCATCGACGGACCGCGAGGCGACGAAGACGAGCGCGGTCGGGGCCGCACAGCCCGTGCGCGCGTTCGAGGGCGCGACCGGGAACGCGAGGGGGAGGGCGAGGTCGAAGCGGAGCCGGAACCGATCCGTGACACGCCCGTGCTCCGCGGGCCCGGCCTGGACGCAAAGCCGCCGCCGCGGCCGGGCTCTCGCCGGCGTCCTTCGAAGGCTTCGCCCGTGGTGATCGAGCGGGGCGCGCGCGTGCAGGTGCTAAAGGGCCCGTTTTCGGGCAAGGTCGGCGTCGTGCACGAGCTCGATGGCAAAGGGGGCGCACGCGTGATGCTGGGGTTGCTCGCCGTGCGCCTCGAAGTCGACAACCTCGTCCCTGCGGTCGAAGGACGGGGCCGGCCGCGGTTGTCGAGTTCTCACCGAAAACCCATTCCGGCTCGGTCGTGACCCCTCGCCCGACCGTCGTGACCCCTTGCCGGACAACGGAAGGGCCATTTCGGGCATCGGTAGACGATGGAGCGTAGCGATTTGTCGGCGAACCTGCAGACAAGAGAGGGCCTTGCCGGGCCAGGCCGGTCGTCGTCGACGGCGTATCCCACCTCGCTGGGCGGTCAATTCCGCCGGCACGCGCCGCAGTACGTCGCCGGGACGCTGGCGCTCGGGGCCTTCCAGTTCGCGATGAACCGCATCGATTGGCAGTCCAAGACCGCCATCGACGCCGTGTTCGGCCCCAGCCCGCGCGAGCGCCTGGCGGCCGGCCGCGACGATGCTCGCCCTCGCCCTGGGGGCGTTCGTCACCCGCGTCGCTAGCCGCTGGTTCGTCTTCAACGCAGGCCGCGACGCCGAGTACGAGCTCCGCTTCGAGCTCCTTCGCAAGCTCCACGAGCCTGGGGGCGGCGTTCTATCGGAAGATGTCGTCCGGCGAGATCATGAGCCGCTCGACCAGCGACCTGCAGCAGGTCCGCATGCTGCTCGGCTTCGGCGTCCTGAACGTCGTCAACGTCGTCTTCGTGTTTGCCAGCGCGCTTCAGGTCATGCTCCGGCTGAGCCCCGCAGCTCACCCTCGCGTGCCTCGTCAACCTGCCGCTGGTCATCCTCATCTCGCGCGCTCTTTCGCGCGGGCATGTTCCACCGGATGCGCGAGAACCAGGCCGCGCTCGGGCGCATGAGCGATCGTGCTCCAGGCGAACCTCGCGGGCGTGCGCGTCGTGCGCAGCTTCGCGCTCGAGGAGCGCGAGCGCGCGCGCTTCGAGCAGACGAACCGCGAGTACCTGAACGCGAGCCTCGCGCTGGCCCGGCTCCGCGGCTCGTTCGGGCCGACGATCGGCGCGGTCGCGGCGATCGGGGTCCTCGTCTTCTTCTGGTACGGCTCGTCGTTGCTCCTCCGCGGGCCCCGAGCATGGGCGGCCTCTCGCAGGGGGCGTTCTTCGCCTTCTGGAGCGCGTTCGCGCGCATGACGTGGCCGATGATCGCCGTCGGGTTCGCGCTGAGCATCGTGCAGCGCGGCCGCGCCGGCTTCGCCCGCCTGCGCGACGTTTTCGACGCGTCGCCCGAGGTGGTCGACGGTCCGCGCCGCGCGCCGAAGCACGTCGGGGGCTCGCTCTGCGTCGAGAACCTGACGTTCGCGTACGGGGCGCGCAAGGTGCTCGACGACGTGAGCTTCAAGGTGGCGCCCGGGCGAGTCGCTCGCCATCGTCGGGCGCACGGGATCGGGCAAGACGACGCTCGCGATGCTCCTCGCGCGCCTCCTGCCGACGCCCGACGGCGCCGTGCGCATGGACGGCATCGACGTGTGCGAGCTCCCGCTGGCTTCGGTGCGGTCCGCCATCGGCTACGCGCAGCAAGACGCGTTTCTCTTCTCGACGACCGTCGCGCGCAACATCGGCTTCGCGCTCGACGATCCCGACTCGGCCGAGTCGCATCGCGAAGATCCGCGAGGCTGCGCGCGAGGCGCAGGTGCTCGAAGAGACGCTATCGCTGCCCGAAGGTTTCGATACGGTCGTCGGCGAGCGCGGCGTGCAGCTCTCGGGCGGCCAGAAGCAGCGCATCGCCCTCGCGCGCGCGCTCGTGTGGGAGCCGAAGATCCTCATCCTGGACGACCCGCTCTCCGCCGTCGACGCGAAGACCGAGAGCGCGATCCTCGGCGCGATCGAGCGCCAGGCCGCGCGGCGCACCGTCGTCCTCGTCACGCACCGCATCGCGGCCGCGTCGCGGTGCGACCGCGTCGTCGTCCTCGACGAAGGGCGGGTCGTCGAGCAGGGCACGCACGATGAGCTCGTGCGCGGCGGCGGCATCTACGCTGCGTTCGCCGAGGAGCAGCAGATGGCGAGCGAGCTCGAGGAGATCGATCCTTCGTCGCCGGCGCCTGCGGCAGAGGGGATGCAAGCGTCGTGAGCGCAGTCGTCAGCACGAAGCCGCCCCCGCGCGATGCCGCCACCGCTGCGAAGCGAGGGCACGAGCGGACCGAGCGCGCGCTCAAGGGTTTCCACGAGGAGGGCGCCATCGGCAAGGCGTACGACGGGCGCCTCCTGCGGCGTCTCTGGCCGTTCGTGCAGCCGCACGCGCGCTATCTCGTAGCGTCGCTCGTCACGCTCGTCGTCATCGCGTCGATCAACCTGGTGCGCCCCCTTGTCATGGGCGACGTCGTGCACCAGGGCTCGATGCGCGACGCGCGGCCGGCTGATGCGCGACGGCGCTGGTCCTCGCGGGCCTCCTCGTCGTCACGCAGGCGCTCACGTTCGTGCAGATGTACGCGATGCAGATCGCCGGGCGCGCGCGCGATGGCCGACCTGCGCAGCGTCGATCTTCCGCTTCTTCCAGCGCCTGCGCCTGCGCTACTACGATCGAACGCCGGTCGGGCGCCTCGTCACGCGCGCGACCAACGACGTCGACGCCGTGAGCGAGCTGTTCGCCTCGGGCGCGCTCAACGCGATGGGGGACGTCATCGCCCTCGTCGGCATCGTCGCGATGATGCTCGTGCTCGACTGGCGCATGTCGATCGTGTCGTTTCTCGCGCTGCCGATCGTGGGCGCCATCGTCAACTACGTCCGCAAGCGCTCGCGCGCGGCGTACCGCGACGTGCGCGCTCGCACGGCGCGGCTCAACGCGTTCCTGAACGAGCAGGTCAACGGCATCGCCGTCGTGCAGGCGTTCGTGCGCGAGAACGCGATGGCCACGGAGTTCGACGGGATCAACGTCGGCTACCGCGACGCCAACAAGAGCGCCATCTACTACGAGGCCGTGCTCGACGCGGCGATCGAGATGGTCGAGCACGCTCTGCATCGCGAGCATCCTCTGGTTCGCGGGGCTGCGCCGCGTGGGCGATCACGCGATCACGTTCGCGCTCCTCGTCACGTTCACGCAGTACATCCGGCAGTTCTTCGAGCCGGTGAGCCTCCTCTCGCAGCGCTACACGCTCCTGCAGAGCGCGATGGCGGGGGCCGAGCGCATCTTCGAGCTGCTCGACGAGAAGGACGTCGTGCCCGGCACGTTCGCGCCGGAGCAGTGCTGCCCGCCCGGCGCCCGCCGACGAGGCGATCGCGCTCGAGCACGTCGACTTCGAATACAAGCCGGGCGTCCCGGTCCTGCGCGACGTCAGCTTCGCGGCGCGCAAGGGCGAGCGCATCGCGCTCGTCGGGGCCACGGGGGCCGGAAAGACCACCGTCGCGAGCCTGCTTCTGCGCCTCTACGAGCCGCAGGGCGGGGCCGTTCGCGTGCTCGGCGGGACGTCCGCGGCTGCGAACCTCACGCGCTCCGTCGGCTGTTCTCGGTCGTCCCGCAAGACGTGTTCCTGTTCCCCGGCACGGTGCTCTCGAACATCGCCATCGCGCGACGACGCGCCCGATCGCGCGCGGGCCGAGGAGGCGCTGCGACGCATCGGCGCGCTCGAGCTCTTCCAGCGCCGCGACCGCGAGGGCACGGCGACCGGACTCGACGCCCGCGTCGACGAGCGGGGCCAGAACTTCAGCGCGGGCGAGCGGCAGCTCCTCGCCTTCGCGCGAGCCATCTACCGCGACGCGCCGCTGCTCGTGCTCGACGAGGCGACCGCCAGCGTCGACTCGGACACCGAGGCCCGGCTGCAGCGCGCGCTCGAGGCGGTCATCCAGGGGCGGACGGCGCTGGTCATCGCGCACCGCCTGTCGACCATCCGCGCCGCGGACCGCATCGTGGTCTTCCACAAGGGGCGCGTCGTCGAGGTGGGGACCCACGACGAGCTCATCGCGCGCGGCGGCGTGTATGCCCGCCTGTATCGGATGCAGTACGCGCACGAGCAGGCCGTCGCCGCAGAGCGCCGCCACGCCGAAGCTCACGCCGCGGTGCCGGGCCCCTGACGGGGCCTCTCTCTTGGCCGCCCGGCGCCCTTGGTGGTAGTTGGGGTGTGGAATCGCGCCCGTCGCGCCGGGCGTTCTCCCCTCGATGAGCCAACCACTCGTGCCTCGGATCCTTCGCCCACGCCGCGCGGCTCCGGCGGACGCCGTCCGGCCCACCCGCGCGGAGATCAACCTGGAGGCCTTGCGGCACAACCTGCGTGTCGTGAGGCGCCACGCGGGGTCGGCTCGCGTCTGGGCGGTGCTCAAGGCCGATGGCTACGGGCACGGGGCGCCGGCCGTCGCCCGCACGCTCGAGCGTGACCGTCGGGTCGACGGCTTCTGCGTGGCCCTCCTCGAAGAGGGCGTCGAGCTGCGCGAGGCCGGCATCGTCGCGCCGATCCTCGTGATGGGCGGCCACTACGGCAAAGCTCACGAGGAGGTCATCGCGCGCGGCCTCGTTCCGGTCGTGCACGACGCGGGGCAGATCGCGGCGTTCGCGCGGCTGGTGCGCGCCGGTATCGCGAGCGGGCCGATCGACGTGCACCTCAAGGTCGACACGGGCATGGCGCGCCTCGGCGTGACGATGCACGAGCTCCCCGCCCTTGCCGCCAAGCTTTGCGACTACCCCGAGGTCCGCGATCCGCGGGCTGATGACGCACCTGGCCTGCGCCGAAGAGGTGGACCACGGCGAGACGGCCGAGCAGATCAGGCGATTCGAAGAGGCGACCGCGCTTCTCGCCCGCCACGGCGCTCGGGTCGATGTCCGCCATGCGGCCAACAGCGCCGCGCTCCTTCGGGGCCAGGCGTCTTTCGACGCGGTCCGCCCGGGCATCTCGCTCTTCGGCGTCTCTCCGCGCGCCGGCGGCGAGCCGCTCGCCCGAGACCTCAAGCCGGTGATGCGCGTTCGCACCGAGATCGTCGCCGTGCGCGACCGTCGAAGCCGGAGCCTCGGTCGGCTACGGCGCGACCTGGCGCGCAGCCGGTCCCGCGCGCATCGCGACCGTGCCGATGGGCTACGCGGACGGCCTGTCGCGGCAACTCGGCAATCGCGGGCACGTGCTCGTGCGTGGAAGCGCGCGCCCGATCGTCGGCGCGGTGTCGATGGACATGGCCATGATCGACGTCACCGGCGTCGACGGGGCCGAGGAGGGCGACGAGGTCGTCGTGCTCGGTGCCCAGGAGGGGCCGCTCGGTCGCGACGCGATCAGCGCCGACGAGATCGCCTCTCACGCCGGAACGATCCCCTGGGAGGTCCTGACCAGCATTTCCCGCCGCGTCCCGCGTTTCTACCGGGAGCCCTGAGAGACGCGGTCCCCGGGGGCCGCGGGTGGTATGTAGACGCCTTCGTGAGCGACACGACCGGCGCAGCGCCCCGTGCTTCGATCGTCTCCCGCGTCGCGGGCTGGTTCGACGCGCTCGTCGCGCCTCCGCTCGCGTTCTTCGACGACCTTGGGGCCACGGTCCTTCTCGGCGCACGGACGCTCGCCTGGGCCGTCCGGCCGCCTTTTCGCCCGGCGCAGCTGCTCATCGCCCTCGACTTCATCGGCGCGGGGTCCACGTTCATCGTCGCGCTCGTCGGTCTCTTCACCGGGATGGCCTTCACGGTCAGCGTCATCGTCGGCTTCCGGCGGTTCTCGGCCGAAGGCATGGTCGGCGGCGTCGTCGCCCTGGCCCTCGCGCGAGAGCTCGCTCCGGTGCTCGCCGCCGTCGTCGTCACCGCCCGCGCCGGAAGCACGATGGCGAGCGAGCTCGGGAACATGCGCGTGACCGAGCAGATCGACGCCATCACGACGATGGGCGTGAGCCCCGAGCAGTACCTGATCGCGCCGCGTGTCCTGGCGACGACGGCGATGATGCCGCTCCTGGCGACCTGTTTCGCCGTGGCGGGCCAGATCGGCGCCTATATCGTGGCGGTCGTCTGGCAGGGGATCGATCCGGGCATCTTCTTCGAGAAGATCCAGCAGTTCCTGGATGTCCACGACCTCTGGATGCTCGTCGACAAGAGCCTCGTCTTCGGCCTGGTCGTCAGCGTGGTCTGCTGCAAGAAGGGCTTTTACGCTTCGGGTGGCGCCCGTGGAGTGGGGGAGGCCACGGCGAAGGCCGTCGTGGCGAGCATCGTCGCGATCTTCGCCTTCGACTACGTACTGACGACGCTCTTGACCGAGATTTGAGCGGGTGAGCTGACATCGACTCCCCCGCACCTCCTCGTTTTTCGCCGCTGAATGCTTGCACAGCGTTCTGAAGGGCGCCGACTCCTGTACCATCACCGGAGTCGCGCAACGCCTGGCGGCCAACGGAGGAGTGCGGTGGACAAGGCACGCAACGATCTCAGCGCAGCCGTTCCGAAATTCTGCTTCGCCCTGGAGGAGCACAGGCGCACGGCCGACGGCCGCGTCCGCACCTCCCAGGAGCTCATCACGAGTTTTTTCCCGCACGACGACAAGTCGTGCACCGATCGCATCTTCAAGTACCTGCCGAACGACGCTCGCGGTCCCATCATCGCGGCCTGGGGTATCCGCGGGATCAAGGCAGCCCTTCGCGACACCGACGAGAAGGTTCAGAGCGTCGTGCACGACGCCCTTGTCGCCGGCGACGTGGATCACAACGCCTTCGAAGACGGGCTCACCCCCGAGACGTTGGTCCGTTGGGTCCCGCTCGGCGATCTCTGGTCGTTCTGGCGCGGCGGCAAGCTGACCAAGCAGGCGATCCACAAGGCCCTGTCGACGGCTTACGAGCTCTACCTCTTCGACGCGAGATGGTTTCTCGAGACGATCCAGGCGAAGGGCGGCGCGATCAAGGGAACGGACGTGCTGGCCGACGGTCTCGAAAAGGCCGACCTGACGGCCTGGGTGCGGCGCATCCACGAGACCGGCGACGGTACGCCCAAGGGGCTCGTTTCTGCCCTCGGCTGGGACAAGATCGTGGCGAGGACCGCCAACGAGGTCCTCATCGCCGTTCTCGACGCGATGGTCCTGAAGGTCGGGCTCGTCGTGAGCTCCGGCAAGCTCGAATCGCGCCCCCGGCTGGAGTCGAAGCCCGACCTGTCGACCCCCGTGGGGGCGGTCGGCGTCGATAAGCCGGCGAGCGACGACACGTGGTCGATGCCGCCGAACCCGCCCGCAGCGTCGGCCGAAGCCGCGGCCGAGGGCGGGCTCGTGCCCTCATCCGAAGAGGCGATCAACGTGGTCCTCGAGGACGAGCTGCTCATCTCCGACGCGGGCCTCACGACGGCCGCCGCTGCGGCCGCGGTCGCGGCGCAGCCGGCGCCCGAGCCCAAACCGGGCGGCCTGCGGGACCGCTTGAACCTCGGTCGCCCGGGCGGCTCCTCCTCGCGGCGGTAACGCCTCCTCTAGCTCAGGTCGAGCATGCGCTGGATTGGGAGGCGCGCCCGCGCGATGAGCTCGGGCGTCATCTCGATCTGCGGCGCGAGGTCCCGCAGCGACAGGTAGACCTTCTCGAGCGTGTTCATCTTCATGAACGGGCACTCGTTGCATGCGCAGTTCGCCGCCGGCGGGGCGGGGATGAACGTCTTGTCGCGGCGCCTCCTTCTTCATCTGGTGCAGGATCCCCGGCTCGGTCACCACGATGAACTCGAGCGCCGGGCTCGCGACCGCGTACTTCAGCAGCGCCGTCGTCGACCCGATGTAGTCGGCCATTGCGAGCACGGGCTCCTCGCACTCCGGGTGCGCGATGACGAGCGCGCCGGGATGCCGCTCCTTTAGGCCCACGAGCTTGCGCCGGCTGAACGTCTCGTGCACGACGCAGCTGCCCTGCCAGAGGAGCATCTTGCGCCCGATCTTCTTCTCGAGGTACCGGCCGAGGTTCTTGTCGGGCGCGAAGAGGATGGTCTTGTCCTCCGGGATGCTGCGAACGATCTTCTCGGCGTTCGACGACGTGACGATGTAGTCCGAGAGCGCCTTCACCTCGGCGGAGCAGTTGATGTAGCTGACGACGACCGCGCCTGGATGCCTGGCGACCCAGGCCCCGAAGCGGTCGGCCGGGCACCCGCTCGCGAGCGAGCAGCCCGCGGCGAGGTCCGGCAATACGACGATGCGCTCCGGGTTGAGGATCTTCGCCGTCTCGGCCATGAAGTGGACGCCGGCGAAGCAGATGACGTCGGCCTTCGTCTTCGCGGCAGCCTGCGCGAGCTGGAGCGAATCGCCGATGAAGTCGGCGACGTCCTGCATTTCGCTGTCCTGGTAATAGTGCGCCAGGAGGACGGCGTTGCGCTCCTTCTTCAAGCGCAGCACCTCTTCTTCCAGGTCCGGGAAGGTGGCCGCAGCGGTCATACCGGAGAACGTAGGTCCGCCTCGCCCCCCGGTAAAGGCGCCGACCGGCTACGAATTTCCCAGCAACTTCGCGGCGACGTGGCTACCGAGCTTCTCGGACATCAGCTTCGAGACGAAGTCCTCGAGCTGTCGGCGCTCCGATTCGTCAGTGAACTTGAAGCGGATCCCCATTCCCGCCGGGTTGTCCTCGGTGGCGCGCTCTTCGTCGACGGTCCACATCACCTGGCCGAGGAGCTGAAGCTGATCGCTCTGCCCGGGAATCGACAGGACGAAGACGAACTCCGTGCCCGACGTCGAGCGGCTTGCTCGTGCGAATGAAGGTGCCCCCCTTCGAGATGTTCTTCGCGTAGTCGGCGAAGAACGTGTTCATTCGCTTGTAGTCGACCCGCAGTGTGATGGCGTGCCGGGGAAACCGGCGCCGATCGGAGCCGCTGGGAACGACCACGCCGTGCCCGGCGGGCGCGACATTGATGCTCGAGAAGTCTTCGTCCTTTTTCGTCGGCATCACCGTCCCGAAGGCCGTTTCCAAGCTTATCACACACGCTCGCGCTGGCGCGATACAATGGGGGCAGCATGGCCCTGTCGATCCCCGAAAGAATCGCGACCCTCCGTACGACCGCCGAGGATCTCGCACATCTCCCCGATCGTGCGCGCACCTTCAGTCGCGTCGTCCGGCAAACTGGGTTGCTCTTCGAGTTCGGGCTGACCGGGCTGCGCTTCGCGGCGGGCGCGCTCCGCAAGGGCGGGCGAAACCCGTCGCTCATCTTCGCCCTCCATGGCGCGAATTCGCCCGACAAGCCGGCCCTCCTGCTGGCGCGATCGGCGAGTCACGTACGGCGACCTCGACGACCGGATGAACCGCGCCGCCGCCGGTCTGCAGCGGCGCGGCTTCCGCCGCAACACGAGCGTCGTCATCATGATGCGCAACCGACCGGAGTTTCTCGAGGTTCAGGCGGGGGCCGGGCGGCTCGGCTCCGCGGCCGTCAGCGTCTCGTGGCGGTCGACCGCGGCGGAGCTCGCGTACCTGGCGCAGCACTGCGGGGCGAAGGCGATCGTGTTCGAGGCCGACCTCTGGCACGTCGTCGAGCAGGCGAAGAAGAGCCTCCCCGCGATCGCCGCCAAGGACTTCATCGCGGTCGGTGGCGACGCGCCGGGATGCAGCCGCTACGAGGAGGATCTCCTCGCTCCCCGCGGCACGACTCTACAGGTCGACGCGAACGTCGAGGAGGACGCGGCGGTCGTCATCTACACGTCGGGAACGACGGGCAAGCCGAAGGGCGCCGTCCGCAAGTTCCCGAAGGACGCGATGCACGCGAGCATGCAGTTTATCGGCGAGACGCCGATGCGCTCCGACGACATCCACCTCGTCACGTGTCCGCTGTACCACTCCACCGCGTTCGGGTTTCTCGCGTTCACCGCGCTCCTGGGGGGAACGTCGGTGCTCATGGACGAGTTCAAACCCGAGCTCTTCTTGCAGCTCGTCGAGCGCCATGGCGTCACGACGTCGGCCGTCGTGCCGACCATCTTGCACCGCGTGATGGCCCTCGGACCGAGCGTCCTCGTGAAGTACGACGTCCGCTCGATGCGCGGGATCTTCACCGTCGGCGCGCCGCTGCCCGCGCCACTCGGCACGCAGATCATGGACCACTTCGGCGACGTGCTCTTCAACTGCTACGGCGCCACGGAGACGGGCCTCGTGACCATGGCCAAGCCGGACGACCTGCGCGCCGCGCCGGGCTGCATCGGCAAGGTGCTGCCGGGCAACGAGATCCGCCTCCTCGACGATCGCGGGGCCGAAGTGGCGCCCGGCCAGGTCGGCGAGCTTTATGCACGCAACAAGATGCTCGTGACCGGCTACCACAACGACTCGGAGTCGACGCGCGCGAGCATGAATGCGGGCTTCTTCAGCGTCGGTGACCTCGCCCGACGCGACCGCGACGGGCGCTTCTTCATCGAGGGCCGCAAGCGCGACATGATCATCTCGGGGGGCGTCAACGTGTACCCCGCCGAGGTCGAGGCGGTGATCGAGTCGAACCCAGAAGTGGCCGAGGTCGCGGTCGTCGGTATCGACGATCCCGAGTGGGGTGAACGGGTGCGCGCGTTCGTCGTGAAGCACCCGGGCAGCTCGCTCGACGACGGGGCGCTCAAGGTGTGGTGCCGCGACCGCCTGGCGGGCCCCAAGGTGCCGCGCGACTTCGTATTCATGGACGCCCTGCCGCGAAACCCCACGGGCAAGGTGCTCAAGCGCGAGCTCCGCGCGACCGCCGCCGTCGGAGCCCCGGCTCCGGCACATTAGGCGACTGGCCCGATATCCCGTACGCGAGAGGTATAGGGACAGGCGAGCGTCCTTTGATGTAGAGGGGCGAGGGAGCGAGCCCTTGACCCTCGCGGCGGAACGAATGGGTGTACCCGGTGAGCTCCAGAAGACAGACCCTGTGGCTCAGGGATCGTGGGCCGAGCTTCCGATCGGACACCATTGGGGCCATTGGGGGTGCCGGCTAGCTTGAGGATGGAGACCCTCATGCTCGGGAGGTCTGCTCGGAAGCTCGGGGGTGAATCCCTGAGCCTTGGTGGATCCACCCGACCTCACCGAGAGCGTCCGAGAGGACTCTCATGACGGTCTCCTTCGCATTCCCCGCGTCGGTCCGTGCCTCTTGCGCTCGCCCCCGAGCTTCGTGAGCGATAGGGAGAAGCCAGAGGACTCCCGCCCGAGCGTCGGGAGTAGGAGGAGCGCGTCGAAGGACGATGGCGGTCGGTGGCCGCTCCGAGTGGCGAGCGCGATCAGCCCTGCGACTCGTGGGCCGCGCGGGCCCGGAGATGGCTCGCGAGCTCGGCGCGCTGAGCCGGGGTGAGGACCGGGACGGCGGCCGTGAGCAGGTCCTCCATCCGGTTCGCGCGGTGCTCGATCATCTGCGCCGCATTCGGCGCCGACGCGCTGGCGTTGAACGCGTCGCCACGGAACGAGTCGAGCCAGGCCTTTCCGGCGCCGCGGAAGTCAGGGTGGGGGGTCGGGGCACCCTCGGCCTGCCGCTCGGCGCGCAGGTTCGATGCGATCTCCGCCTTTTGCTGATCGGTCAGCCCGAGCTTCTTCGCGATCTCCGCGAGGTGGCCGCCGCGGCCGGCGCCGCCATCGCCCTTCTTCCAGCCGCCCGCGTGCGCCTGAAACTGCGCCTCGGCTGCGTCGACCAGCTGGCCTCGCTGCGCGGGGGTCAGCAGGTCGTGCAGCTTCTGCACGGTGTCGAGGTCGACGCCTCGCGCTGCGACCGCGGCGCTCTCGCGCGCGCTGACGGTCGGCGCCAGCGCCGAGCGGTTGATCGCCGCCTGCTCGACTTGCTGAGCGAGGACCGTGAGCACCTGCGCGTCGGCCTGACGCACGGGGATCTCGGCCGTGCGTCGGGTCTGCGCGAGCTGCTCGATCGAAGTGCGCTGAGCCGGGGTCAACGAGTCGAGCTTGAGGGCGTCGCCGATGAGCCCCATGCGGTGGCCCTTGTGGTGACCCTCGTGTGAAGCCGCCTGCTGCGCGTACGCGACTCCGGCAGGAACGAGCGCGACGGCCCCGGCGAGTGAAGCGAGCGTGACGATTCGTGCGATCCAGCGGTTCATGGTCATTTCCTTTCGCACCGATCGACGGCTGGCGCCTGCCAAATATCCCCGACCTGACGGTAAAGAACCGTAAACGAAGCCTAAACGCTCGCGCTCAGAGCCTTTTCGGACGGCCGGAGGAGAGCCGCAGAGACGCAGAGATTGGTCGAAGGAAGGCCGTCCGCTCTCTGCGCCTCTCCCTCTCGCTCTCGCTCGCTCTCGGGCTGTGCCGAGGCTCAGCCGAGGACGTGGACGCGGATGCTGTTGGTGCTCCCGCTGACGCCGATGGGGGCGCCGAAGACGATGACGACGCGCTCCCCCGGCGATGCCGTAGCCCGCGGCGAGGAGGTCGCCCGTGCACCAGTCGACGAGCTGGTCGGTGTCGTGCATCGCGGGCATCTCGCGAGGCACGACGCCCCAGTAGAGCGCCATCCTGCGGCGCGTCTTCGCGTTCGGCGAGTACGCGATGATCGGCACGTCCGGTCGCGCCAGGCTCACGGTCATCGCGCTCGATCCGCTCTCGGTGAACGCGACGAGGTACTTTGCGCCGATCTCGCGCGCCGTGTTGCAGGCGCCGCGCGCGATCGCCTCGGCGACGCTCGTGGCCCGCGAGACGTACGGAGCGTGCTCGAAGAACGGGCTCTTCTCGGCCTCCATCGCGATGCGGCTCATCATCGAGCAGGCCAGCGTCGGGTGGTCGCCCGTCGCGGTCTCGCCCGAAAGCATGAGGCAGTCCGTTCCCGAGTAGACGGCGTTGGCCACGTCGCTCGCCTCGGCGCGCGTCGGCCGCGTCGACTTCGTCATCGACTGGAGCATCTCGGTCGCCACGATGACCGGACGACGAACGCGCCGCGCCACGCCGAGGATCTGCCGCTGGATGACCGGCACCCGCTCCGGGCGGGAACTCGACCCCGAGATCGCCGCGCGCGACCATGACACCGTCGCTCGCCGCCACGATGCTCTCGAGGTTCTCGACGGCGTCGGGCGTCTCGATCTTGGCGACTGACCGGCGTGGGCGCGCCCCAGGCGTTGCAGATCTCGCGGATCTGCAAGATGTCTTCGGCCCGGCGCACGAAGCTCATCGCGATGTAGTCGACGCCGCTCGAGAGGCCGAACAAGAGGTCCTCCTTGTCCTTCTCGGTCAGCGCCGAGATGCGCATCGTCTTGCTGGGCAGGTGAACGCCGACGTGGTCGCGCATCCCTCCGCCCTGATCGACGTGCGCCCGCACGCGCTCGCCCTCGACGCTCATGACGGTGAGCACGAGGCGCCCGTCGTCGAAGAGGATGCGGTCGCCGACGCGGACGTCGCGCGCGAGCCCCTCGTACTGGATCGGGATGATCCGCTCGTCGGACGACGCTTCGCCCTCGACGAGCGTGACGTCCACCCCCGACGGCAGGTCGAACTTGCGCGGGAACGCGCCCGTCCGGATCTTCGGGCCGCACAGGTCCTGCAGGACCGCGACCGACTTTCGTCTCGAGCTCCGACGCCTGCGCGCAGCCGCGCGAGCCGGGCCGCCGTGCTCCTCGATGCGTGCCGTGGGAGAAGTTGAGGCGCGCGACGTCCATCCCTGCGTCGATGAGGCTGCGCAAGCCCTCCATCGAGTCGCAGGCTGGGCCCAGCGTGCAAACGAGCTTCGCGCGACGCAATGCGGACATGGACGGCCTCAGAATAGTCGCTCTTGCTCCACTCGCACCATCGACGCTAGACAAGGCCCATCCGATAGATGGCCCCCACTCGCGATTCGTCCGGTACGCTTCGGCTCTCGGGGGCCGACCTCTCCGAGGTGGCCGAGGGTACGGCAACCCCCACATACGTCTACGATCTCGGCGCCATGGCTCAAGGCGCCCGCGCCCTCCAGGCGGCGTTCGAGGGGCACCGCACCTGGTGGCCTACGCGCTCAAGGCGAACACGGCCGGAGCGGTGGTCCGCACACTCGCGGCGGAAGGGTGCGGGGCCGACGTCGTGAGCGGGGCAGAGCTGCTCGTCGCCCTCGCCTGCGGCGTCGCGCCCGAGCACATCGTCTACAGCGGCGTCGCCAAGACCGACGACGGAGATCGACCTGGCCATTGCGTCCGGCGCCCGGGGGATCGGCGCGCTCCAGATCGAGAGCGTCGAGGAGATCGCGCGGGTCGAGGCGCGCGCGCGCGCGCTGGGGCGAAAGGCGCGGGTCGGCGATCCGCATCAACCCGAGCCTCGATCTCGCCGGGGACGACGCACGCGCACATCGCGACCGGACACGACGAGGCCAAGTTCGGCGTCCCGCGTGACGACGCCGCGGCCGCGGCAGACCTCGTCGACAAGTCGCGCGCATCTCGATCTCGTCGGGATGACGGCGCATGTCGGCTCGCAGTTCAAGACGATCGCGCCGTACGTCGAGTCGGCGCGCGTCCTCTTTGGGCTCGTGCGGGCGCTGCGCGACGCCGGGCGCGCGCCGGCGATCGAGTTCGTCGATACGGGGGGCGGCTTCGGGGTCGACTACGCGGGCGATTCGTCGCCGCCCATGCCGGAGCCCGCGGAGTTCGTGCGGGCTGCCCGAGCGGCCCAGCGCGAGTTCGCGCTCGAAGACCTCGCGCTCTACGTCGAGCCGGGGCGGTGCCTCGTGGCGGCGCACGGCGTGCTCCTCGCGAGCGTCATCCAGGCGAAGGTCACGGCGTCCGCGCGCTGGCTCATGATCGACGCAGGGATGAACGACCTTCTTCGCCCGGCGCTCTACCAGGCGCACCATCGGATCGTCCCGCTCCGCGGCGGCGCGGATCCCTCGACGGCGATCCCCTGGCGCGTCGTCGGTCCGGTCTGCGAGAGCAGCGACGACTTCGGTGAACACCTCATGCCGCGCGAACCGCCGACTCAGGTCGCGATCCTCGACGCGGGCGCGTACGGGTACACGATGGCGAGCCAGTACAACGGCCGCCAGCTCCCGGTGGAAGTCTTCGTGCGCGGGGGTCGCGTCGTGGGCCGGACCGATCGCGCCAGCGTCGAAGCCTGGGCGGCGGCCCGCTCTCGCGCCGGGGGCTAGCGCTGGGCTAGCCCTTGTCGGCTTTCGGCGTACCGCGACCAGGCGTCAGACGCGGCGGCGGAACCGACTTGGACGACGGCGGCGGCAGGGTCCGCGCCCGCACGACCTGCCCGTCGACGAGGATCTCGACGCCGATGGTCCGGCACCTGCGCGCGAGCCGGTCGAGGTCCACTCCGGCCAGAACGAGAAGCCCGCCCGGCGGCGAGGGGTCGACGAAGAGCTCCTGCGTCGCGCGCCGTGTTCGCAGCATCTCGCGCACGTTGGCGTCCTCGACCCAGAGCAGCCCTGCGGCGGGCACCCACGTCGCGCGGCCCACGACGACGCTGGCCTGCGCGAGCGTGCGCGAGAGGGCCTCGGGCAGCGGCGCGATGGCCTCGATTCGCGCGCGCAAGACGTCGGCTTCCAGGCCGGCCGAGAGCGCGCGCGCCAGCGTCTGCGGGGCGACGATGAGGTCGAGCGTCTCCGCGGCGCGCCCGATCTCGACGAACGGGGCGATCGCGAGGATCGCCCCGACGCGGGCCTGCATGCCGAGGCGCAGCACGTGCGTATCGAGGAACTTGGAGGGCTCGCCGTCGCCCTGCGGGGTCTTGTCGGCGAGCAGCGCGCGCCCGCGAGCGGTGAGCCGCAGCGCGACGGGGGAGCCCTCGCCGTCGACGGCCGGGTCGTGGGGGAGGTCCTCGTCCTCGCCGAGATCGACGATCCCCAGCGCCGGCAAGCTCTCGTGCACGATGCGCCGCGCGACCTCGACGGGATCGACGGGCTCGGCGCCGACGCGCTCCGCCCATCGACGCAGCAAGCGCGCGAGCCCCGGCACCGGTGATCGCTCTCGGAGCCATCCGGCGAGCGACGACCACGGCACCCAGCGGCCCTCTCCGAGCTCCTTGAGCGCCTCGAGGACCATCTCGCGCACGACCCCGGCGGGGCTCGAGTCGCGCGACTCGGGCGCCAGGCGGAGCACCTCGGGCTCGCTGCGCGCCTCGTCCCAGGCGCCGCCGCGGCGCCACGTGACGAAGAGCTGACGCGTGAGCTCCTGGAGCGTCGACGCTGCCCGGAGGCGCCGAGATGTTCGTCGCCGTGGGCTCCCACAGGCCGATGGCGCGCGACAGCGCCACGACGAGCGCCACGTGCGAGGGCTCGCGCCCGAACCGAGCGGCGAGCTTCTGCACGAGCGACTTGGGCGTTCCCACCCCGGCTCGCACGTCGGCGAACGCGCCCGATTGGGTGCGCCCCTCGGGGTTGCGCGCCGACGACTCTCGCGCGGCGACGGCGACGCTCATCGCGAGGGGCGCCGGATCGAGCGAGAAGCGCGCGCGTCGCGGGCGCGTGGTCGCCCGAGGCGACGAAGATCTTGCACCTCTTCCCGCTGCGCGGCGCGCTCGGTGTGGTGCGCCGCTCCGATGATGGCGCTCACCTCGGTCGGGACGACGTGACGATTCGGGTGGACGGGGATGAGCAGGGCGCGCCGCTCGAGCGAGAAACCTACGCCGCGGCGCGAGGGCGCTGCGCCCGTGGCCGTCCGCATCCGCAGGGGCTCGCGCTCGAGCTCGAGCAGCTCCTCGGTGTCGACCTCGCCGCCTTCGGCTTCGACGCCTTCGAGAACCCGCCGCTCGGTCGGGGAGAGCTTGCCGATCTCCTCCGCCAGCTGCGCGTGCGTTGCCGAGCACGTCCCACGCCGTCTCGAGCGACAGCGCGATCGGAGGGGTGGCCGGGCGACCGAGATAGTGCGAGGCGATCGCGCTCATCGTCTCGAACTGCGCCTGCGAGAGGAGCGCACGCATTCCGCGGGGGTCCTCGCCCTCCCACGCCTTGAGCTGCACGAGGTAGGCAGCGGGGAGAATCAGCTCGACGCTGGTTCCGCTTGCCCGGGCGAACATGAGCCCACGGGCCAGGAGCGGCTCGAGTGCCAGGGGGAACGGAAGAGACCAGGAGCGACCCACGCGCTTCGGCGACGCGGTGCATGAGCTCCACGCACGCAGGATTCAGCCGAGTGGCGTCACGCAGCTCCGGGAGCGAAACGAGCGCTCGCGCGACCTGCGATGGGACGTCGATCCGCTTGGCTGGATCGATGCGAATCGCCAGGCGATCGATGAGTCCGTCGAGCTCACCCTGCGGCAAGGCCCGCAGGATGTCGGTCAGCCTGTTGGCGGCTTCCGGGATGCGTGAGGTCGGCACGGGGGGATGACAGACGAGACTAGCTCCAGAAATGCCAGGATCCAAAGGGAGGGTGCGGTAAGTTGAGGTCCACCGTGCCCCACTCCAGCACGCCTCCCCCCGCGATGGCCCGCGCCGGCGCTGGGGAGCTTGCCGGGAAGGCTCGCGATCGGCCTCATGAGACTCATGAGCGAAGAGGTGGGGCCAGCCGCGCCGCCGCGCCCGCTCTGGCCACGCTTCGGCTCGACTGGCCCGGCAGGGCCTGGGAGCCGGGTGGGAGCGACCGTGAGGCCCCGGCCGCCTCGCCTTGCCCCCGAATCGCCCCCACCGAAGTGTTCGGGGCCGACCCCGCCCCCCGCGCGGCGGGCCGGCTGGTCTTCGGGGATGCCCTGGACGTCGCCCGCGCCCTCGGCGCCGAAGGCCTCCGGGAGCAGGTCGACCTCGTCTACATCGATCCGCCGTTCGCGTCCCAGGCTGCGTACGTCCACGAGGCCCGTCTCGACGGGCCGGCGGACGGGCGCGTCGTTCGAGCGACGGCGTACGACGACCGCTGGGAAGGCAGCGGGGTCGGCGGCTATCTCGACATGCTCGCGCCGCGCCTCGAGGCGCTCGCGCGCGCTGCTCGCGCCCACGGGGACGCTCTGGGTGCACGTCGACTGGCGCGCCTCGTACCTCGTCCGGCTGATTCTCGACGAGGTCATGGGTCGAGACGCGTTCGTCAACGAGATCGTCTGGCGACGCGCCCCCAACCTGGGTCGCCAGGCCGCGAGCCACCAGTTCGGTCGCACGCTCGACACCCTCGTGGTCTACGGCGGGCCGAAGGCGAAGCTTGTGCCCGCCGACGCGCCTCGAGCCCATCGAGCCTGGCGCCGTGCGCCGGGACGCGGAGGGGCGCCCGTTCACCACGGCCCCGCGCGGGGACTACACCGACGAATCGATCGCGCGCCTCGAGAGCGAGGGCCGCGTGCACCGGACGGCGAGCGGCAAGGTGTACGTGAAGTACTTTCTCGTGAAGAGACGCGGACGGGGCGTGGTGCTCGCGAGCGCCGCGTCGACGCGCTCTGGACGGACGTGCCCCCGCTTCGGCACGCGCGCACCGGGGAGCGAACGGGGTTTCCGACGCAGAAGCCGCGGGCGCTCCTCGACCGCATCATCGCGTGCGCGTCGTCCGCAGGGCGGGCTCGTGGTCGACGTCTTCGGCGGCAGCGGGACCACGGGCGAGAGCGCGCACGCGCTCGGCCGGCGCTTCGTGCTCGGCGACGCGTCGCCGCTCGCGCTGGGCATCGCGCGGGCGCGCCTCTTGCGCGCGGACGCGTCTTTCGTCGTCGAGCGCTGCGGGCCGCCTCGCGCGGTCGAAGCGCAGGATCCGGAGCTCGAGGTGCGCGTCAGTGGGCACGAAGGGCGCACGCGCGTCGAGCTCGTCGCTCCGCTCGAGCCGCTGGCATGGGCGATCGACGTGGCGCATGACCCTTCGCGTCCGTTTCATACGACCTGGCACTCGGAGCGCGACGCCGGGAGCCCGGGTCCGGGCCGCCACTCGCGGGGCGATCGTCGACCGGGGCGCGGGGCCGATCGCGGTGCGCGTCTGGCACGACGACGGCCGAGTCGAGCACGGCGGAGGTGGCAGGCCGTGATCCTGCGCGATCCCGTCCACGGGCTGGTCGCCTTCGAGGGGGACGAGGAAGCGGATCGTCGAAGCGCCTCCTCGACACGCCCGAGGTGCAGCGCCTGCGTCGCGTGCGCCAGCTCGGGGTGACGTCGCTGGCCTTTCCCGGGGCCGAGCACTCGCGGTTCGCGCACGCGCATCGGGGCGGCGTTCGTGATGAAGCTCCTACTCGCGCGGCTGCGGGCGATCCACGGAGTGTTGCCCGAGGCGCAGCGCGATCACGCGCCGACCGCGCGCGCGAGGCGCTCGCCGCCGCGTTCCTGCACGACCTCGGTCACGGCCCGCTCTCGCACCTCTTCGAGGACGCCATCCCGGGGGCGCCGCCGCACGAGACCTGGACCGAGCGCATCGTGCTCGACCCGTCCACCGGGGTGCACGCGGTGCTCGCGTCGGTCGACGCTGCGCTGCCCGGCGCGCGTCGTCGATCTGGTCCACGGGCGCCACGAGCTGCCGTATCTCGCGAAGGCCGTGAGCGGGGAGCTCGACGTCGACCGCTGCGACTATCTCCTGCGCGACGCGCACGCGACGGGCGTCCGCTACGGGCTCTACGACCTCGACTGGCTGCTGCGCAGCCTGCGGTTCGCGCCGTCCACCGCGAGCGGCAAAGAGCCCCCGGTGCTCGCCATCGACGGCGCGAAGGGGCTGCCGGCCATCGAGGCGTTCATCACCGCGCGCCTCTTCATGTTCCAGCAGGTGTATCTGCACAAGGCGACGCGCGCCGCCGAGTGGATGATCCGGACGATCCTCGCGCGCGCGGTCATGGTGCTCCGCGGCGGGCGGCTCGCTCGAGGCCGTGCCGGCTGCCGTCGCGTGCCGTGGCGCGCGGCGAGGCCATCGCGCTGCGGCGACTACCTCGAGCTCGACGACGGCGTCCTCTGGGGGGCGATGCACACGTGGGAAGCGCGCGCGCGACCGGCCGCTGGCCGATCTGGCGCGGCGCATCCGCGCGCGCTCGCTGTTCAAGACGATCGAGCTCTTCGGCGACCAGGCCACGCACGGAAGGGCGCGAACGCGCGCTGGCGATCGCGCGCGACGTCGCCCGCGCCGCGGGCTACGATCCCGACGTGTACGTCGGTCTCGACGTCGCCAGCGACGAGCCCTTCGGGCGGCGACGGGAGCACCGCTCATGGTCGTCTACGCGAAGGGACCCGCCCGACCGCTGCACGAGGTCTCGTTCCTGCTCGGGCGGCTCGCGGGGCAGGTGCTTTCGCGCGTGCGCCTCGTCCTCGCTCCGGAGCTGCGCGAGCGGGTCACGGATGCGCTGGGCCTCTGAACGCGCCCGCACCGCGCCGTACCTCGCAGGCATGGCGGTGCTCGTGTGCGGCATTGGCTGTGCGAGCACGGACGCGCGGGCGGCCGGGGTCGAGCCCAGCTACGGCCGCGTCGAGGGCGACGTGACGCTCGTCGCGGGGGCGGGGGCCGCGCTGGCCTCGGGTGGCCCGCGCGCCGCGGGCGAGCTTCGCGCGCGGTACCTCGAGACGGCGGGGATCTTCGGCGACGTACGAGGACGGGCCGCTCGTGGGCTCGAACGCCGAGCCCCGTCGGGTGCTCGCCGCCGGGCTCGAGCTGCGGCCGCTCTTTCTCTACCGGTGGCTGCAGGGCCACGAGACCCGCGGGCGTGGCTCGACCTCGCCGTCGATTCGATCGGCCTCGAGCTCGGTGCTCGCCTGGCAAGCAGCCGCAGGGAGCGGCCTTCGCCTCGAGCCCCGGCTTCGAGGCTGGGCCTCGGGCCTCGAGGTGCCCCTGCTCCTGCGACGCGACGGGACTTTGGCTCGCGTTTCACGGCGGCCTCCGATGGAGCGACGAGGCCCTCGCGTCGGGCCTCGTCGCGACGCCCCGACGAGCGCGCGGCCTACGTCTCGATCACGCTCGCCTGGCACCAGGTCGTTGCGCTGCACGTCGTCGACGTGGGCGACCGGGCGCCGCGATAACCGCGCCGCGGTAACTGCGGCGCGCTCGCCGTGATTCACGGGAAGGTGAAATTCTCGCTCTCGAGCGCGTGCGTGTCGCACAGGTTCCGCTCGGCGATAGCGGCTGCCTTCTCGGAGCCGCGCTTCGACCTGGTTCGCGAGCGAGCAGTTGTTCGCTTGCCTCTGCATCGCGTCGCGCGTCTCGTCGTCGGTTACCTGACGCTCGCCCGCCTGGATGACGCGGCCTCCGCCCGAGCGACGGAGCCGCAGAGAGGTCTTGTTGTCCTGTCAGATCGAAGAGATACACGCGCGCGGGGTGCTCGACGAGCTGCAGCGCCTCCTCGGTGAGCGGGCCTCCGTCGGCGAACGCCGCGGCCTCGGGGACGTCTTCGTCCAGGACGAGCAGGAAGAACTGCGCGCGCTTCACGACGTCGATGGCGAGGGGGATCTCCTCGCGGATCGCCTTGTCGTACTGCTCCGCGAAGACGCGCAGGCGCAAGTCGTCGTCGGCGTCTCGCACGGCGCCGACCCACTCGTCCGTGAGGATGCGCGTCGCCGCGTACGCCTGACCGAGGTTCCAGGGCTGCTCGGCGAACGCGCCGCCGTCGCATCTCGCCGCGCGCGCCCCGCTCGTTCGGTTCGCGGAGCAGGCACGCGGCGAACGCGTCCCTCTTGGCGTCGACGGCGACCTTGCGCACGCTCTCGGCGTTCGTCGCGTCCGCGACGCGCATCCGGAGGTAGAGGCCCGGCTGCGTGCGGAAGGCCAGCGACTTGGCCTCCGCCTGGACGTCGTCGCTCGCGTACTCGCCGAGAGGCGTGGCCGCCGACTGCAGCACGTCTCCCTCGAGGTTGTCGCGCAGCGGGAGCCACTCTGCGCCCAGCGTGGCCACGACCGCCCGCTGCTTCGCGAGAAGCGCCTGGCGGTCCGCGTCGAGCTCGTGCTCGCTGACGAACTTGTGGGCGACGAGTCCTGCCAGGACGGCTCCGCCGGCCACGAAGCCCGCCTGCGTCGTCCACCGTCCTGCGCCGCGCGCTCGATCGTCCCGATTCTGGGCGATGGCCCCGAGGCCCCGTGGCCCCTTGCGCTTCGTCATCGGCATCGCGCCTGGGTCAATGCAGCTGAAGCCACTTCGGGAGGTTGTTGACCATGAAGCTGACGTTCGGAAAGCCCGCGAACGCCGCCGTCTGGAACACGCTCTTCACGACCACGGCCTTGATGTGCTGATCGATCTGGAGCATCACGACGCCCGGGAAGTCCTTGTTCGGGTGCGTCTGCTTCCAGAGCTCGCGCTTGGCCTTCAGGATGTTGAAGAGCTCGTCGATGCGCTGCATCCGGTCCGACTCTTCGATCGGGCGCGTGTTGCCGGCGGGCGCGCCGTCGACCAGGATCTGGCTGCCCACGACGACGACGATCGGCGCGTCGATCATGTCGAGCGTGTTCTCGGCCTTGGGCATGTTGAGCCCCTTGGCCACCGGAGTCTCGCCGCTCGCGCTGAAGGTCATCAGCAGGAAGACGACCGTCACGACGAGGAAGTCAATCATGCTCGTGAGCGACAGACCGGCGTTCGTCGCGCGGTGCCCGCCGCCCGCGACTTTCTTCTCGACGAACTCGAGCCCCACGTGATGCATCAGGCGGCGACCGGGCGATCTGAATGGGCATGCGCTCCTCAGTTCACCGCGAACGTGATGTTGAACGCCGGCAGCTTCTCCGTCTTCGGCCCGAGCTGCATGTCCCGATGGGTCTGGTAGACCGCGTCGATGACGCCGATGATGTACTTGAACTCGGTCTTGTTGTCGGTGTGCAGGATGGCCTGATCGAGCTTGCGGTCGGTCGGGTTCGAGTGCTGGCCCTTGGCCTTCCACTCGCTCTCGATCTTCGCCGCCAGGTCCGGGAAGCGGACGACCTCGACGGCGCCCTGCTGGGTGATGACGTCCTTGCGGGGCACGTCGATCGAGTCGACGGTCGTGCTGCCCTGCTTCCAGACGAGGACGAACTTGTCCTCGGCCCTGCATCTCGATGTGGAGCTGCTTCTCGGGCTCCGATCTTCTCTTGCTCGACGTCGGGCCGCGGCGGGCCCGGGCACCTGAGCATCGGCGTTGATGCGGGCCATGTGCGTCCACACCGCCGTGATGAGGAGGAACGAGATGGTGACCATCGAGAGGTCGATCATCGGGATCATGTTGATCTCCGAGTCGAGCGACTTGCGTTTGCCGCCGCCACCACCGCCGACGTCTACGCCACCCATGGTGTTCTCCGCTGTTCTCCGCTCCGAGTCACGCGCTTCGCGGAGCCCGCGGTTCGCGGGCTCCGCTTCCGGTCACGTCAGTAGCTCGCTCGGCTGACGCTCGCGGGGGGCTGTTTTCAGCCGCCGACTCCGGCCATGTTGACCTTCTGTCGGTTGGTCACCACGAGGTTGAGCACCTGCACGCTCGCCTCGTTGATGTCGTCTTCGAGCCCCTGCGTCTTGCCGTTGAGAACGGCGAAGCGCGACGAGGCCGATGATGGCGACGATGAGGCCGAACGCCGTGCAGTTCATGGCCTCCGAGATGCCTTCGGCGAGGATTCGCGCCTTCTGGCTCGGGTCGACGCTCTCGCCGGAGACCGCGCCGAAGCTCACGATCAGGCCCGACACGGTGCCGAGCAGACCGCTGAGCATCGCCAGGTTGGCGAGGAGCGCGAGGTAGCCTGTGCGCTTCGCGATCGCGGGATCTCGCGCAGCGCCGACTTCGTCCATCGCCGCCTGCACCTCTTCGTCCGGGCGGTTCACTTTGACGAGGCCCGCCTGGACGATGCGCGCGAGCGGCGCGTTCGCCGCCGAGCACATCTTGACGGCCTTGGCGATGTCGCCCGCGAGGATGCACTTCTGCATCGTCGCGAGGAACACGTCCTTGTTGATCGACGAGCCGAACAGGTAGAGCGCACGCTCGACGATCACGCCGATCGTCGATGATCGACCAGAAGAGGATGACGTACATCCCCCATCCGCCTTCTTTGAAATGCTTCCACGCAGCAGCCATCGAACGTCCTCCGTCAGGGTTTTTCGTCGGTACCGCTCTCCGCTCGGCGCGGGCAGAGCGTTTGTGGGGAGAGGCGCCGACGTGCTTCTTGCGAGCGAGCTAGTGTCTTCGAGCGATGCCATCCGCGCGCAACGCACAATCGTGTGTGAGTTGCCCGTGGCGCGGCGCCAAGTTATCCGAACGAAACCGATCGAAGCAAGGGGCGCACGCCAATGCGCACGAACACGACGAGCGTGACAGGTGAGACCAAAGTCCGTCAAGAGAGTTTGGGTCCTGAACCCCGTTGGAGACGTTCTCGAGAGGTCACAAAAGCGCACAAAATCCAGACCTTTATTGAAGTTTATGCTACTGACATAATCCGCAGGATGCAGATTTGAACGCGAGCCTGGAGAGGGTTGCCCGGCCCTCGGCATCCGCGGGCTTTTGCTCCGCCCGCCACGCGCGCCTCTCTGTGCGGCGGAGAAATCGCGAGGCAGTCGGAGCCGCGCGCAGCCGCGCGCAAGGCGCGCGGACCCTGAGGCTGTCATCGCGTCGCCTGTAGCGCGCAACACGACGAGGTCGGCGGCGCCTGCGCGAGCAGCCCGGCTGCGCGGGCGCGTTTCTTCGCACTCGCACCGACCTGTACGCAGGCCGTGGTCGCGCTCGGATGGCGGAGGGCTGCGGCGGGCATGCGCGAGAGAGAGTGCTCGGACTGAGCCATTTGGGCTGCCGGCTTCCACTTCAAGCAAGGGCAGGCGGCGAGCCGAGCGCGAGACGCGAGCGCATCGAGGGGACGTGGAAATCGGCAGAGGCATGGAAAGCTTGAGACAGCGCGAGGTCGCCAAAAGTTGCGCGTGGGCGTTGCACAAGGCCGCGTGCGAGCGCGCGCCGACGTGGCCGATGTGGCCGACGCGGCGGCGCGGCACGCCGCGCGACTCTCGTGGCGTTGGCGCCGCGCTCGCGTTGCGTGGCGAGCGGCGCTCGGGTGCGCGCGGGCCGCGCTGGAGTAGGTGATTGAGTGTCCAAGGGGGTTTGGGGCCGGCTTCATTCAAAGCGCGACCGAATGAGAGCAATCGACACGCGGAGCGGTTTGTGGTGCAGTAGCCCGCTGCGGCTCGTGAGCTTCTCACGAAGCGAGCTGCGTTCGAGGCCTTCCTGGGCTCCCTTCCTCAAGTGTCAGTCACGTTCCCCGAGCCCAGGACCGAGCCGAGCCAGGCTCTGGCGTCGCGCCGATTTCCCATTTCCAAAGCGCGTGCCGCTATACTGGCAGCGATCACGAGTCCCGGAAGAGTTTCGCGCACGCGCGCTGCCCAGTGACGGCGGCCACGGGCGGCAAGTTAATCGACAAGAGTTAGAAAGGAGCGTCGGGGAATGTTGGTGGTCCTAGTTGCGGAGCAGGCGGCGCAGGCGGCGAGCGGAAGCTCGGGCCTGATGGGCGCCTTCAAAGAGAAGCCGACGTTCCTGGTCGCCAACCTCGTCGTGAGCGCGGTCGTCATCGCGATGATCGTCGAGCGCGTCGCGTTCCAGCTCTCGAAGTACAGCGTGAACTCGAAGGAGTTCTTCGCGCAGATCAAGAAGCTCGTCACGGCGGGCAACATCGACCGCGCGATCAAGCTCTGCGACGCCGGCGACTACCCGACGCTTCAGCTGGTCAAGGCGGGTCTCACCCACGCGAACAAGGGGCCTGACGAGATCGACGCGGCCATGAGCGAGAAGATGGGCGAACTCCGCCCGGCAGTCGAGAAGCGGGTCGGGTCGCTCTGGTCGCTCGCGAACATCGCGACCCTCATCGGTCTCATCGGAACCGTCGTCGGTCTGATCACGACGTTCAGCGCCGTGTCGGATCCACGATTGTCGGCGGCGCAGCGCCAGGCGCAGCTCTCGCTGGGCATCTCGGAGGCCATGTACAACACGGCGTTCGGTCTCGGCATCGCCGTCACGTGCATGATCGCGCACCTCTTCCTGCACCAGCGCGCGAAGAACATCCAGCACGACCTGGACGCGACGCAGGAGCGCGTCTTCAACCTGCTCACGATCCAAACCCGTCCCGGCGGCTACTGATCGGCGACGGAGCCCACCGATGCCGGAGACCGAGAAGCTCAGCGCGGCGCAGCGGAGCAGGGTCCGCCGCCTGTCCGCACCCAAGGAGCTCTCGCCCGACGAAGAGGGCGGTGAGCTCAACATCATCCCCTTCCTCGACATCATCACGAACGTGCTCATGTTCGTGCTCGCGACGATCATCGGTCACGTTCACCACGATGATCGACTCCGAGCCGCCGCGCGCGGGCGGCTCGAGCTCGCGGGCGCCGACGAAGCCGACCTTGTCGCTCAACATCATCGTCGTCGACAAGGGCTTCATCGTTTCGGCCTTCGGCCAGCGCATCGGCGAGGGGTGCCAGGGGCCGGGCGCCGGTCTCGCCGTCGGCTTGCGATCGGGCAGCACCGACTACGACTACTCGTCGCTCGACCGCGTGCGCGAAACGGCTGAAGAACCAGGTGCCGGAGGCTGCCGACGAGACGGCCGCGACGCTCACGGCGAACGGGAACATCCCCTACCAGGTCATCATCGGCACGGTCGACGCGATCCGGAAGAGCGACGACGGGCAGCAGCTCTTCCCCGACATCAACTTCGGAGTGCCCAAGTGAATCAGCCTCCCGTCGATCAGCCGCCGGCCGCGCCGCGTCCGCCGCAGAAGGCGGCGGGCATGGTGACGTACAAGCGCGAGCTGCGGAAGGCGATCGCAGAAGAACCGGGCCGAGCCCGAGATCAACTTCCTGAACATCACCGCGATGATGGACATGATGACCATCATCCTCGTCTTCTTGCTGAAGAGCCTGAGCAACTCGCCGGCGTCGCTTCCGCAGTCTCAGGACCTGCAGCTCCCGAAGAGCATCCTGACGACCGAGCCCGATAGCGAGCCCGAGGGGCTCGCGGTCATCGTGTCGAAGTCGCAGATCATCGTCGGGGAGACGGTCGTCTGTCCCGTTCCACCGGATGCGGCGCAGTACGGGACCGAGGCCAAGTACAAGCGCGGGTCCCGTAACGACTACTTCATCGTTCCGCTTGGGAGCGCGCTCCAGGCCTGGCGCGACTCGGACAAGCGGATTCGCATGGCGACCGGGAGGGACCCGACCCATAGCGAGGCCATTCTCATCGCGGACGCGCTGACGCCGTACCGCCTGCTGACCGAAGTCATGTACACGCTCGGGCAGACCGAGTTCTCGAAGTTTCACATGATGGTCTTGCAGGGCGGCAGCAAGCAGGGCAACGGGCAGTAACGCCCGCCCGCGGTGCAAGTGGGCCCGCACCGCGGTGCAACCGGGCCCGCCGCACGTGCAAGTGAGCCCGCCCGCCGTGCAAGTGGGCCCGCCGCGCGTGCAAGTGGGCCCGCCGCGCGTGCAAGTGAGCCCGCCCGCCGTGCAAGTGGGCCCGCCCGCGGTGCAACCGCGCGTGTACGCACGTGCAACCGCGCTCGCCCGCGAGGCGAGTGCCCTTGCACCTTCGAACGACCAGGCTCGCCCGCGAGACGAGCGCACCTGCCCGACGGGCGAGTGCACTTGCTCGCCGGGCGGGCGCGGTTGCATGTGCCGCGGGCGCGGTTGCACGTGCGTACAGGCGCGGTTGCATGTGAGAGAAGACCGCCAGGACGGCCAGGTGAGAAATCCTCGAGATTTTGAGGGCTCCAAACCTGGCGTCTTTGGCGTCGTGGCGGTCAAATTCTCTTGTTCAGCGCCCTGCTAGAGGCCGTGCGTTGGCGCCTACCGGGCGGCGTTGCTTCCGGTCACAGCCCCAGGAGCTGCGTCGTGCGGCTCGGCGAGGCGTAGAAGCGTCGCATCGAGACGTTCATGACGAGGCCCACGCCGAGGAGGATCGTCATGACGCTCGAGCCTCCGTACGAGAAGAGCGGGAGCGTGACGCCGACGATGGGGAGCAGCCCGGTGGCCATGCCGAGGTTGAACACGGCGTGCCAGAAGACGATGCTCCCGACGCCCACTGCGAGCACGGCGCCGAAGCGATCCTTGGCCATCGACGCGACGCGCAGGCACCAGAGGACGAGCAGCGCGTAGAGGGCCACGAGAACGAGGCTCCCGACGAAGCCCCACTCCTCGGCGAAGACCGGGAAGGGGAAGTCGCTGTGCTGCTCGTGCAGGAACATGAACTGGTTCTGCGACCCCCTCATGAAGCCCTGGCCGAACCAGCCCCCGTTGCCCACGGCGATGCGCGCCTGGTGAGGGTCCCAGTTGTACCCGAGGATGTTCTCGTTCGGGTTCAGCCACGCGTTGATGCGCTCGTTCTGGTACCCGCGCAGACCGTATCCCCAGAAGACGGTGCGCCAGGAGCAGCCCCGCCACGCCCAGGCCGACGAGCGCTCCGCGTCTGAACGCGCGTCAGCGCGCAGATCGTGACGAAGACGAGCACGAGGATCAGCGCCGTGCCGAGGTCCGGCTGCAGGAGCACGAGCGCCGTCGGGACGCCGGTGATGAGGGCAGGGACGACGAGGTCCTTGAGCGTGCGGCCCTCGCTCTTCGGGTCGTCGTGCAGGTACTTGGCCAGCGCGATGACCAGGAACAGCTTCATGAACTCGCTCGGCTGAAAGCTGTACGAGCCGATGTAAATCCACCGCGAGCTGCCGCGGATCTCGCGTCCGAGGATGAAGACGAGCAGCAAGAGGACGACGCCCACGGCGTAGAGCGCGTAGCCGAGGCGCTCGTAGTGCCGGTAGTCGATGGCCGCAGACCATGGTCGCGAGGATGCCGCCGCCGACGAGCCAGTAGATCTGCTGGATGTAGTCCTCGGAGTGCGCGTCGTGCGCGACGCTCGTCGCCGAGTAGAGGTTGATGACGCCGATGACCGCCAGCGCCGCGACGGTGATGAAGAGCGTCCAGTCGAAGTGCTCGCGCGCCCGCCCGAGCAAGCCCCCGCCGTCATCGAGGCGAAACGCTCATGGCCGGCGGCCCCAGGCTTGGCCGGCGGCGACTTCGCCGACGGCGGATGTCCGAGACCGAACCGCCTGCAGGCGCTCGTATTCGTGGATGATCTGCATCGCGACGGGCACCGCGACCTCGGGTCCGGAGCCGCCGTGCTCGACGAGCACCGCGACGACGATCTCCGGGTTGTGCGCCGGCGCGAAGCTCGCGAACCACGCGTGGTTTTGCGTCAGGTACCAGGCCATCTTGGCGTCGTCTTCCTTCTTCACGACGTAGCCCGTCTGCGCCGTCCCGGTCTTGCCCGCGACGTCGAGCGACGGGTCGCGCGCGGGGTACGCCGTTCCGGTCGGGTCGTTGACGACGTCGAACAGCGCGTCGGTGACCGCTGCGAATGTTCTCGGGCGCCATCGGCACCTGCCGGCGGATGCGCGGCGGAAACTCCTGCACGACCGCGCCGTCGCTCGTCTCGACCGCCCGGACGATCTGCGGCTGGTACAGCGTGCCGCCGTTGGCGAGCGCCGAGTACGCGAGTCGCGAGCTGCAGCGGCGTCACCGTGACGTCGCCCTCGCCGATCGCCATGTTGAGCGTGAAGCCCACGCGGAACTGGCCGCGGTACCGGAGCGCGTACCACGACCGCGTCGGAATCCGCCCTGGGGCCTCGGGGTTGATCCCGAGGCCGGTCTTTTCCCCGAGCCCGAAGGCCTGCGCCACGCGCGCGATGCGGTCCATGCCGACCGTCTCGGCGAGGTGAAAGAAGTACACGTTGCACGACCGCGCGATCGCGTCGCGCAGACGCACCTTTCCGTGGACGTGGCTGCACCGGAAGACGCGCCGCCCGAAGATGACGTACCCCTCGCACTTCTCGGTGTGCTCCGGGTCGATCACGTGATCTTCGAGCGCGGCCAGCGCGCTGAACGGCTTCATCGTCGACCCGGCTGGAAGGCCCCGCTCATCGTCTTGTCGAGCATCGGACGCAGCGGGTCGGCGTACATCCGGTTGAACGCCTCGCGCACGCGCGCCTTGCCCGGCGCCGCCTGACAGGTCGTTCGGGTCGAAGTCCGGCTTCGAGTAGAGCGCCAGCAGCCGCCCCGTTCGCACGTCGACGACCACCGCGGCGCCCGCCGCGTGCGGCCGCATCGCCCGCTCGATCGCCTGCTCGAGCTCCACGTCGACCGAGAGCCGCAGGTCGCGCCCCGGGATCGGGTCCATGCGCGGCGGGAGCGTCGACAAGGTGCTCGGCCTCGGGCCCCGACCGGTAGCGACCCCGCGCGTCGACGACGCGCTTCTCCCAGCCGCGCTGCCCGCGCAGGTACGACTCCCACGCGCGCTCGATCCCCGTCGCGCCGACGGTGTCACCCGACTCGTAGTCGAGCGGGTTTTCGCGCTGCTGCTCGTCTCGGGCGAGCTCGTCGTAGCCCTTGGGCCGGTACTTCGCGAGCGTCTCGGAGTCGATCTCGGCGACGTACCCGAGCATGTGGGCGCCGAGGTTCTTGTAGGGGTAGAAGCGGACCGGCACGCCGACGACGTCGACGCCCGCGAGCTCGTCGTGGTGCTGCTTGAGCTCGGCCACGATGTCGCGCGACACGTCTTCGCGCACGAGGATGGGCGTGTGCCAGCAAGGCGACTTGTCGTCGTCGCTCGCGCACGCGGCGTGCACTGCGCGCCTCGAACGTCCGTCGCTCCTCGGGGTTGAGGCGCAGGATGTCGGCGAGGCGAGGCCATGAGTCCGGGTCGTGGGCAATCGGCAGACCGTTGCGGTAGCGCACGGGGCGAGCGCTCGGCATGACGCGCCCAGGAACGATCTCGACGTCGTACGACGGGCGGCTCGACGCGAGGACCTTGCCCGTACGCGTCGCGGATGACGCCGCGGGTCGTCGGGAGGACCACGCGGCGGATGATGTTCTCGTGGGCGATGGCGGAGTAGGCGGCGCCGTCGAGCGCCTGGAGCTGGAAGAGGCGCCCGACGATCGCGACGAACGCGAGAAACGCTGCCAGCGCCATCCACTTGTAGCGCTTGCGGAACTCGCCCGACGTCCGAGCGCGGGACGCAGCAGGTTGCTCACGGCATCGCTCCGCTGGCCTCGCCCCGCGGTGGGGCTGCCGGTCGCAACGTGCACGGCCTGGGCGATGCGGAAGACGATCGGCGCGACCGCGGCCGTCGCGATCGCGTGCGGCAGCGTCAGCGGATAGAGCGACCGCGGCACCCACGCGTCGCGCCCGAAGATGGCGAGGAGCACGAGCACCATGATGCTCTGGAGGACCGTGAAGGCGCCCGCGAGCAGGACCTGCATCCAGATCGTCTGCGCGGCGAGCCGGACGCCTGCGGCGCGCGCGAGCACGAACGTCGCCACGTACGTGAACGTGTAGAGCCCGACCGGAGCGATCCCGAGCACGTCGGTCGCGTAGCCGAGCACGAACGCCACGGCAGCGCCGCGCGCGAGCGAGTACTCGTGCACGCCCATGAAGAGGATGACGGGCAAGACGAGCGCCGGGATGGGCCGGCCCACGCGCGGGTGCCCGATCGCGATGAGGAGCGTGTAGCCAAGGAGCACCGTGGCCGGCAGCAGGAGGTCGGCCCGGAACGCGGCGATGGCCCCGGGGCGGCCCGGGGCGCCGCGCGTTTGCCTCAGCATCCGCGCCGTGTCGAGCAGCGGCGGCGACGACCCACGCGGTCGCCGCGAGCCACGTCGGGACGCCGTCGAGCGCGCGAAAAACGTTCGCCTGAAGGACGAGCAGCCCGAGGCCGAGCGGCGAGGAACGCGACGTTGCGCATGTCACGGCCTGCCGCGCGGGCCGCCGGGAGGCTGGTTGCCGGCGGTGCTCGGGGAGACGTCTCGTCGCCCGGCGTGGTCACGAGCACGAGCACGTTGTCGAGCCGCGAGAAGTCCACCGTGGGGGCCGCGTCGACGTCCTGATCGCGTCCGAGCTCGCGCTTGATGACCTTCGTCACGCGGGCGACCGGGATGCCCGCGCGGAAACCACCGCCCCTTGCCGCTCGTCACGAGGAGATCGCCGATCTCCACCTCGTCGCGCGAGTCGACCATCTCGACCTTGCAGCCGTAGCGCGCCGGGTCGCCAGTGCCGCGGACGAAGCCGCGCGCGTGCGTGCGCTCGTCCTCGACGTCGACCCCGAAGGCGGCGTCGACCGCGAGCTGCACGTCGACCGTGTCTCCCGCGACGTGAAGCACGGCGCCGACCACGCCGTCGGGCGAGACGACGGGCATGTGCGGCCGGACGTCGCGCGCGCCCTTGTCGAGCACGATGCGCGTGACGCGGAAGAACTCGGTGAAGTCCTTGCCGACGACCTGCGCGCTCACCGCGTCCCCCGGCGTCGAGTCCTTGAGCTGGAGGAGGCGCCGCAGCTGGCGGTTCTCGACCTGCGCCTGCTCGAGCGAGTGCACCTGCTCGCGGAGGCGCGCGTTGTCGTAGGCGAGGCGCGCGTTGTCCCGCCTTCACGTCGACCAGGTACACGTAGTCGTCCCAGACGTCTCCGACGCCGCGCGCGATGCGTCGCCGCGGCGACCTCGATCGGCGCGCGAGACGCGGAGGATGTACGCGTTCATCGCGCTCTGGTTCTCCGGCGACTTCATGTTCGCCTTGAGCACGAAGAACGGAACCGCCAGGAGGACGACGACGATGACGACGTCGCGGTGCCGTTTGATGGTGGGAGACAAAAGCGGGCGCTCCTACGTCGTCGCCGTCGAGCGCCCGGCCCTCAGGCGATCGTGACTTCCTTGAGGAGCTCCATGTGATCGAGCGCCTTGCCGCTGCCGAGGACGACCGCGCTGATCGGATCGTCGCAGACCATGACCGGGAGGCCCGTCTCTTCGCGGAGCAGGACGTCGAGGTTGCGCAGCAGCGCGCCGCCGCCGGTGAGGACGATGCCCTTGTCGACGATGTCGGCCGCGAGCTCGGGCGGCGTCTTCTCGAGGGCCGTGAGCACGGCCTCGACGATGGCGTTGATCGGCTCGGTGAGCGCCTCGCGGATCTCGTCGCTGTTGACGACGACCGTCTTGGGGACGCCGGCCACGAGGTCGCGGCCCTTGACCTCGGTGGTGAGCTGCTTCTCCAGCGGGTAGGCGTTGCCGATCTGGATCTTGATGCGCTCGGCGGTCTGCTCGCCGATGGCGAGGTTGTACTTGCGCTTCAGGTAGGCGGCGATGGCGTCGTCCATCTTGTCGCCGCCGACGCGCACGCTCTGCGAGTAGACGATGCCGGCGAGCGAGATGACGGCGACCTCGGTCGTGCCGCCGCCGATGTCGACGATCATGTTGCCGCTCGGCTCGGTGATGGGCAGACCCGCGCCGATCGCGGCCGCCATCGGCTCCTCGATGAGGTAGACCTCGCGGGCGCCGGCGCTCTCGGCGCTCTCCTTGACGGCGCGCTTCTCGACCTCGGTGATGCCGAAGGGGACGCAGATGATGATGCGCGGCTTCACCAGCGTGCGCCGGTTGTGGGCGCGGGCGATGAAGTAGCGGAGCATCGCCTCGGTGATCTCGAAGTCGGCGATGACGCCGTCGCGCAGCGGGCGGACTGCGCGGATGTTCCCGGGCGTGCGCCCGAGCATCTCCTTGGCTTCGCGGCCCGACGGCGAGGACCTTGTTGCCGCCGCGCGCGTCCTTCTGGACGGCGACGACCGAGGGCTCGCACGAGACGATGCCCTTGCCCTTCACGTAGATGAGGGTGTTCGCGGTGCCGAGATCGATCGCGAGATCGTTCGAGAACAGGCCGTGAAGCCAGTCGAAGATCATGGCGCGCGCGCTCCTTGCCGCGAGTGCGTTGAGGGGTGCTTCCGCGGGCCCCAGTGCCGCGCGGCGTCGTGAAGTGCGCTGGAAGTCCCCGGACGGGAACGACCGCCTGTATACCTGTACCACAGATGTCTACCCAGCCTCAACCGAGGCCGAGATCGCGGGCGTCGCCCTAGCCCTTGGAGATCTTGCCTTCCTTGTGCGGGAAGTGCTTCCGGCACACAGGGCAGAACTTCTTGATCTCGAACTTCTCGGACATCGTCCGCTTGTTCTTCGTCGTCGTGTAGTTCGCGCGGCTGCAGTTGCCGCAGGTCATCTTGATGAGGTCGCGCATGGGAATCCTCGGCGGCTCGCGCGGGCGCGAAGGCCCGCGGCAGGGACGCGCGGCGCACGCTGTCAAGCGCAGCGTCAGCGCACGCGCTAGTCGACGTCGGGCGTCCAGTCGTCTTCGCTGCGTCGCTACTTGTCGTCGTCGTCGCTGCCGTAGTCGATGCGGCTATTGGCGCCGCCGCGTTCTTCGCGCTCGCCGCGCTTGCCCTTGTTGCGCGGGCCGCCGCCGTCTTCGAACGAGCGCTTTCGGCGCTCTTCGTGAGCGGCCGGCTTTCGATGGATGGGACCGCTCGGGCCGCCGCCGCCTCCGCCGCTGAACGAGGGAGGGAAGGGGGCCGAGAAGCCACCACCACCGCCGCCGCCGGGGGGCCGCTCGGGGCGCTCTCCCTTCGGGTGGGCCAGGTTGACGACCAGGCGGCGGCCGCGAAGGTCGGCCGTGCCTGAGCGCATCGGCTGCGCGTCTTGGCGGCCTCGGGGCTGGCCATCGTCACGAAGCCGAAGCCGCGCTTGCGCCCGTCGGCGTCCATGGGCAGGTGCACGCGGACCACGCTGTCGGGCAGCGGCCGTGTTGATCAGCACCTGCACCTCTTCCTGCGTCGCGTCGTAGGGGAGGTTGCCGACGTAGAGCGTTCGGTCGGGGGCCTGCTGGGGACCTCCGGGGCCGCGCGGGCCCTGGGGGACCGCCGCGCCGACTGCCGGTCGGGGGCCCGCCCGGCGTCTCTCTTGGGAGGCTCGGCCTGGAAGGGACGGACCGAGATCGACTTGCCGGCCTGCATCGAGCCGTCGAGCGCGTCGCGCGCCGCCTGCGCCTCTTGCGGGGTCGCGAGTGTCACGAAGCCGAAGCCCCGAGGGCGTCCTGTGAGCCGGTCTTTCGGCAGGCTGACGCCGACGACCTTGCCGCCCGTCGCCTCGAAGAGCTGCTTCAGCACTTCTTCCGAGATGCTGTCGGGCAGACCCGCCACGAACAGCTTCGCTTCCTCATTCGCCATGCGAAAACTCACGCGCCTCCGTTTCCAATCCTCTTGCAGGGTGGCCGCGCAGGCGGCCGCGGGCGAGCCAAAAAAGCTTCGCCCCAAGGGGTACCCTGCAAGTTAGCGTCCACGATATCTAGCACGATTGCGACGTCAACTCTCGCCACGCTCGCGTTGCGCGTTGCGCGCTGATTCGCATCCGGGCCCCTCACCCCACCGGAATCGAGATCGCGAAGCTCGCTCCGCCCGGGCCACTCGGGCTCATCCCGTCGCCCTCGACCCACGCGCGCCCGCCGTGGCTCTCGGCGATGTGCTTGACGAGGGCGAGGCCGATGCCGCTTCCACGGACGCGGCGCATGTCGCCGCGGCTCGCGCGCCCTGGCGCGTGCCGTCGAGCCGCGGACGAAGCGCTCGAAGATGCGCTCGCGCTCTTCGGAGGGGACGCCCGGGTCCGCGGTCGACGACGCGGACGACGATGGCTCCGTTCTCGCGGCGCGCGCGCACGGTGACGACCCCCGTGCCGGGCGCGTACTTGAGCGCGTTGTCGATGAGGTTGATGACGGCGAGCTGGATCGCGCGGTCGTCGATCCGCGCGTGCGGCAGGTCGGGCATCGATCTCGGCGACGAGGCTCGACTCCTTCGCGCTCGGCGCGGTAGCCGGTAGACGTTGACGGCCTTCGACACCGCTTCGCCCACGTCGCCCTCGGCGAACTCGTAGGCCTGACGCCCGCGCTCGACGCGCGCGAAGTCGAGCACGTTCTCGATGAGCGACGAGAGCCGCTCGCTCTCGCTCACGATGATGTCGAGGTACTCCTGGCGCTTCTGCCTCGCTCGCGACGCGGCCCGACTGGAGCATCTCGCCGAACATGCGGACGAGGGCGAGCGGGGTCTTGAGCTCGTGGCTGACGTTGGCCACGAATTCACTCTTGAGGGCCGAGATCCGTCGCTCCTTCGCCGCCGCGAACAGGATCGTCGCGACGCCGAGCACGATGACCGCGCACGAGAGCATGACCATGACGAGCTCGAGCAGCGCCCGGTTCTGCACGCGCGCCGTCAGCTCGTCGCTCGCGCTCGGAGAGACCTGCAGGCGCCAGCCGTAGAGCGTCGTCGGGAAACGCACCCCCACGGTGAACTCGCCGCTCCGCAGCGGAGGGCCGAAGATGATTCGTCCGCCTTCGTCGACCACGTTCACGCGGCTCGGCGCCGTCGCTTCGGAGAAGAGCGCCGGCATCGCGTCCTTCACGATGCGCCCGAGGTCGTGCCACGCGACCACGAGGTAGCGCCGCGCCCTGCCGCTCTCGCGGACCTCGGCGCTCTCGCTCGGCGACGAGGCCGCGGGGCTCACGCGCTGCCAGTAGCTCACGAGGTAGCTCTGGCCGCGGTACTCGTGGTGCAGGTGGTGGAGCTCGTCGGGAGGCTGCTTCGTCGAGATCCATGTCGCCGCACATGCGCTGCACGAGCAGCCTGCGGAAGGCCTCTTCGTCGGCGAACGCGCCCCCGGCGCGCGACGCGAACGCCACGACCGTGTGGGCCTCGTCGAGCACGAGCATCGCGCGAACCGTGGGGGTCTCGCGCTGCGCGGTCGGCAGCCAGCGCTGCGAGATCTCGGTCAGCCGCGCCGGGTCGGCGATCGCGAAGATGACGTTGTCTTGCTCGATGATCCGCTTGTCGAGGCGGTCGGCCTTCTCGTTCGCGAGGCCGAGCGTCGCCTCGAGGACGGACTGCTGTTGCAGGCGCTCGACCTGCAGCGTGGTGCGGAACGTGAAGTACGCGAGGATCCCGACCGCCGCGAGCACCGCAGGCAGAAGGACGAAGCTCGCGAGCTTCTCGCGCCAGGGCGCCATCGATCGGGGAGTCTATCGGCGACCGGGCGACGCGCCTACTGGTGGGGGCGCGCGCTGATGCGCTCCGGATCCGTGACGATCGCCGCGCGCGGCGACGAACTCGGCGAACTGCTCGGCAATGTACGTCACCGCGTTGCCGTCGGACTCCGTGAACGGCTCGCCGTCGATCGGGTTCAGGAGCTCGATCGCGCCGAGGAACCGGCCGGCGAGCATGACCGGCGCCACGATGAGGCTCCGGGCACCACCGATGGCGACGTATCGCTCGTTGGTCGTGGCTTCGCTCTGGATCGCGTCTGGCGAACACCACCGCGCGGCGCTTGCGCATCGCCGCGGCGAGGAGCCCGTCGCTCTCCGGGAAGCGCCGGAGCAAGAGCTTGTCGGTGCCTTCCCCGCGGGTGTTGGTGACGACGAACTCGCGCCGATCGATGTCGTAAAGCTGGACGATTCCGGCGAGCGAGGGCAGCTTCGTCATCGCCAGCGAGAGGCAGAAATCGCCGCCGTCGACCGTGTCGCGCGCGAAGTGCAGGTCGTGCATCGACTCGAAGAGATCGGCGATGAGGTCCTCTCCGTGAATTCGGCCCACCGGCTGTACGGGCGGAGCGACCGGCGAGAGGATCGGGCGGCCGTACGGCGGTGCCGGTGTCTCCGCAAAGGGGGACGCCGGGAGGAAGGGCTGAGCGGCGGGCGCGAAGGGCTGCGGCGCGAAGGCGGGTGCGGGCGTCGGCGCAAAGGCGGGCGCCGGCGTTGGCGCGAAGACTTCGGCAGGCGCCGGCGTGGGCGCGAAGACGTTTGGCGGCGCCAACGCGGGCGCGGGCGCGAAGATGTTGGCCGGTGCCGGCGTGGGGGCGAACGCAGGCGCGGGCGCGGGGGTGGGCGCGAAGATGTTGGGCGTGGGCGCGGGCGCGAAGATGTTGGGCGTGGGCGCGAAGATGTTGGAGGGGGCGGGCGCGAAGATGGGGGCGAACGGGTTCCCGGGCGCCATCGGTGCGAAGGCGGGGGCTGGCTGGGAGACCGGGGGCGGCGCGGCGGGAGCCGGTGCCGGCGTGAATGCGGGGGCGACGGGCTGTGCCGGCGCCGCGACCGTCGGGGCGACCGGGAGACCGGTCGGGATCGTGACGGGCGAGCGCCCTGGTTGCCGGGGGAACGACACGAGGGCGACCCCTCGCCAGTCCTTCCAGGTGAGCGTCGCCAGGGGGGGACGGGCGGCTTGCCCTGAAACGTCATGTCGAAGACGGCCAGGTTCACGAGCTTGCCGGCCGGTACTCGATTCGAGGGAAGCGCGAACGAGTTCGAGCTGAGCCTGAACGAGAGTGGCCGCCGCCATCTCGGTCGACCCGGGAGGAACGACGTAGACGTACTCGCGGTAGGTGAGCGGCAGCGCCTCGGTAGCGTCTTGCTCGCGCTTGAAAACGATCTGCGACGGCAAAGCCGTGGAGTCGGTCCGGGAGGCCGAGAGCGGCACGCTCCGGCGATCGGAGGGCTCGGGCCTTGGGGCCTTGGAATCGGGGCCTGGTCGTGCGCTCTCGACGGCAACCCCGGCGCCGACGGCGGCCGCAGGTGGATGCCCGAGCATCATCGTGGCGGTCGCGGAGATCTGCGGCCGGGGCGGGAACTGCGAGCGCAGGCGCGGGGGCTCTCTGAAACTGCGGGATGCGGGGCGGGCGAGTGCGTCGCCGCCGGGGCCGCCGCGGGCTGGACCAGCGCCTGGGGTGCGGCCGGTTGGACGACGGCTTGGGGCGCGGCCGGTTGGACGACGGCTTGGGGCGCGGCGGGTTGGACGACGGCTTGGGGCGCGGTGGCTTGGACGACGGAGTGGGTCGCAGGAGGCGGGACGGACGGGTGGGCCGAGGGTGGAGCCGGCGCCTCCGCCGCCCCCGTAGGTCTCGGGGGCGGGGTCGACGGGCGGGGTACGCCCGGCCGTGCCTCCTCGGGAGCACGGCGGACCTCGTAGCTGATGCGCGTCGCGGGGTCGACGGCCCGGCACCCCTCGTCGAGAAGCTCGATCGAGAAGCCGCTCATCGGGTCGGTCTCGCCGCGCAGAGTCCGAGCCACTTGCAACGCCTTTTGCCAGCTCTCGGCATCGACGTAGAGCGAGTCCTTCTCGGTCCTGCCGAGTGACGTCACCTCTACGAGCCAACGCATGCGACGCTTTCCGCCTTTCGGGGGGAGGGCACGCGAAGTGCCTCGAGGACTTTTATCAGGGCCGCATCCGAACGGTCAACGCGACCTCACTCGGCACGAAGGCCGTCCGCTGGGCGGAGCTGGGCGGCATACATCGCGGGAAAGATTGTCGCCACGAGGCAGATGCCGATGGCCACGGCGGCCGGCAATATGAACTCGACCGGGTGCATCGAGACCGGCAGCCGGGAGATGAAGTAGACCTTCGGATCGAGCGGAAAGCTGTACACGAGCAGGAATCGGCAGCAGAGCCAGCCCACGAGGATACCGAGCGCGGTCCCCACGAGCCCGATGATGCCGCCCTGGTAGAGGAAGATGCGGAGGACCGCGTCGTTCTTCGCGCCGATCGCCTTGAGGAGCGCGATCTCCTTCTTCTTCTCGAGCACCACCATGATGATCGTCGCGATGACCGTGCACGCGGCGACGAGGATGATGAGCCCGAGGACGAAGCTCATGCCGATCTGCTGGATGAGCAGGGCCGTGAAGAGGCCGTGGTTGAGCTCTCGCCAAGTCCATCGTGTGGTAGATGCCGTTGTCGAGGAGCACGTCGATTCGGCGCGCAATCGCGTGCGCCTGGTCGATGTCGTCGACCTTCATCTCGACGCCGGTCACGCTGTCGCCGTACTCGTAGAAGGCCTGGGCTTCGTAGAGGTCGGTGTAGACGAGCTTCGAGTCGTACTGGTCGAAGCCCGCCTCGAAGACGGCGATGACGCGGAACTGCTTGGCGATGGGCGCCCGCGCGCCCGCTCCGAAGGACATGCCGATCTGCGGCGACGTGACCTGCACGCAGTCGCCCAGGCCGACATCGAGCTGCTTGGCCAGCGTCCGGCCGACGACGATGCCCGGCATCTTGGCGACCTGTTCGGGGCTCTTGCACGGGTCGGGATCGACCGAGTCCGGGAGGCAGTCGTCGTCGGGGAGCTGGCTCTTGTAGCCGCCGGTCGGCGTGACATCGCGCGCCGGACCCAGGCGGGTCGGGGGCTCGACGCCGCGGCGGGCGGGGGGTCGGGGACCCTCGCGACGGCCGGGCTTGGGTCGGGCGCCGGCGTCAGCCCTGCATTTCCGCGTCTACCTCGCGGCGCATGAGCTGTAGGAGCGAGTCGGTTCCGGCGTCGCGGTCGATCCCCGGGGAATGGTCGAGCACGTCGCGTAGGGGGTCGCGGAGCGAGTCGCTCGGGCGCTCCGGAGGCTCTGCGCCGGGGCGCCGCAATCCGGCGAGGCTGCCCTCGACGACGTGCTTCGGAAGGTCGAGCACCTTGGGCATCAGCTCGGGATCGACTCCCTTGAGGAGGACGCCCGTCGCCGTGCGATCGCCGTGGGTCACCATCATCGGGTTGATGACGAACGGCGCCACCCCGACGACGCCCGGCACGCCCTCGATCTTCTTCATCACGTCGCGGTACTCGCGGAAATCGATCGAGTACTTGAGCACCAGCACGTGGGCGTTGACCCCGAGCACCTTCTCGCGAAACTGCTCCTGGAAGCCCCCGGTGACGCTCATCACGATCGTGAGCGCCGCAACGCCGAGCAGGACCCCGCCGATGGCGAGCGCCGTGCTGATCGAGATCATGCTGCGTTTCTTGGACGCGAGGTAGCGGAGCGCGACGGTAAGGGGGTAGCCCATCGAAGATCTCGGCGTGCGATCGCGCGGCCGAGCGAAGGGCTCGTACCACGGATCGCGCTACGCGCGAGAGCAGCCCGTCGCGGCGCGGACGCCGTCCAGATCGCCTGACCGCGCGGCGGCCCCCCAGCCATAGGTGCGTGACCTACCCCGCCCACTCTCGCGCCCTCCCGACTCCCTAACGCCCACCACTCCGGGTCCGGCCTCCGTGCCCGCGCCTACACGCGCCCCCGGGCTCCGCGCAACATCGCGACCGTGAACCATCTTTCCGGTCCGACGCGCTGCATGAAAAGTCTGCAGGGTTCGTTTCCCGCGCGAGGTGGCAGGTATCGAGGCGCGTGGCCGCGAACCGTGCGCGAAACGCGCGCAAGCGTGAACAAGCGTGAAGAAGGCGTCGCGAGGGGCGCGCTGAGGACCGCTTCTTGCTTCGCGACCCTCGCAGATCTCGTACTCTCATCCTTTGATGAGGACCCATGAGCGACGCGCCGAAAGCTGAACGACCCCCCAGGTTGACCGACACGGCTTCGGCGTCGCAACCCGTCACCATCGGCCTTGCGGCGACGCCGGTCCCCGGCCCCGATGCCGCTGGCGTCGCCGCCGCGCCTCCGCTCGCCAAGGTCGACCCGTACATCGGCAAGACGATCGACGGGCGGTACCTCGTCGAGCGCCTCCTCGGCGAAGGCGGGATGGGGGTCGTCTACGCGGCTCGCCACAAGGTCATCGACAAGAGGGTGGCCATCAAGGTCCTGCGCGGCGAGATGGCGAACGATCAGGAGCTCACCGAGCGCTTCCTGCAGGAGGCGCGCGCCGCGAGCGCCATCGGCAACCCGCACATCGTCGACATCAGCGACTTCGGCAAGCTGCCCGACGGGTCCACGTACTTCGTCGATGGAGTTTCTCGACGGCAAGAGCCTCGGCGCGCTCCTGACCGAGCAGCAGGGCCCGGTGCCCGTGCCGCGCCTTTGCCGCATCGCCAAGCAGATCGCGCAGGGCCTGGCGGCGGCCCACGCGGCGAACATCGTCCACCGCGACCTCAAGCCCGACAACGTGATGCTCATCGTGCGCGGACGCGAGCGCGACTTCGTGAAGATCCTCGACTTCGGCATCGCGAAGGTGGGCGGCGCGACCAAGAGGATGACGCGCGCAGGCAGCGTCTTCGGGACGCCGCACTACATGAGCCCGGAGCAGGCGGCGGGGGCGCCGGTCGACCACCGCACCGACATCTACGCGCTCGGGCGTCATCCTCTACGAGATGGCGAGCGGCAAGGTGCCCTTCGACGCCGACAACTTCATGGGGATCCTCACCCAGCACATGTACAAGGCGCCGGTGCCGATCCGCGCGCTCGTGCCGGAGGTCGACGTGCCGGCGGGGCTCGACGCGATCGTCCTCAAGTGCCTGACCGAAGAAGCCCGAGGGCCGCTACGCGGACGATGGACGAGCTCGTCGGCCGACCTCGAGAAGCTCGAGACCGGAAGCCTCGCCCGAGGCCGTCGGCGAGATGATGGCGCGGTCGGGCGGCTTCAACGTGCCGGCCGACTACTTCCGATCATCGGCCATGCCGGCGCCCGTGCCCGCGTCGCCGACGCTGCCGAGGAAGCGCTGGCCGCTCTACGCGACCATCGCCGCGGTCGGCACGGGCGTGGCGCTCATGGGTGTCGTCATGGCGCGCAGCGGCAGCAGCCCTGCGCAGACACCGCCTGTCGCGTCCGCCGTCGCCGCGCCGGCGCTCAGCGCGGCCCCGGCGGCAGTGCCGCTCGCGACGACCGTGACCGCCACGGCGACCCCCGCAGCCACCGTCGCGCCGTTGATGCACGAGGTTCTCGTCAGCGTATCGCCTGGCGACGCCACGGTGAGCCGCGACGGCAGCGACCTCGGCCCCGCGCCGATCGCGCTGCACCTGGCTGAAGGCGAGAGCGCGATCCTGACTGTCGCGCGCAAGGGTTACAAGACCAGGACCGTCAAGGTCGACGACCGCACTCCGAGACAGCTTCTGACGCTCGACCTCACCGGCGGCTCTGCCCCCAAGCCCGCCGCCGCCCCCGCAGCGGGCGGCATCGACGACGTAGGCGATCCGTTCGCCAAAAAACACTAGAGCGAGCGCGATTCTCGTCCATCGCGAGGAGAGAGCACAGGGAGCGGGAGGAGAAGCAGGCAGGAACAAGCGAGCACGAGCCATTTTCCTCCGTGTTCGCCTCGCGCGCTCCCCTTGTGCTCTCTCTCCGGCTGGTGGTCGACCATTGCGCTCGGTGATTTCGAGCGCCTCGTTCAGTTGCCTAGCTTGGTGAACTGGGTGCCACTCCATCGGTAGCGGACGCTCCCGATGCCGCTCCAGGGAAGGAGGAGCGGTTCGATGTCGCCTCCCCCCGGCGTGTCCTGCGCCCACGGGTAGGTCTTCTCGGTCCAGCCCGTCGCGCGTCCCGGGGCAGCGAGGACGTCGAACGTCTTGTTGCCCGGGGCGGGGATGAACTGAACGAGCCCCTGCACGCGCTTGTTCGCGCGCTCGCGAGCGGTCTCGATGCCGAAGATGCGGGTGATCGCGTCGCCCGACACCTGGTAGACGAACAGCACCTCCGAGTCGACGTTCCCGCCGTCGGCGCTGACGTGGCGACGTCCCGCGCACGATGAGGTCCGCGTTTCCGTCGCCGGTCAGGTCCCGCGCCGACATCTCCGTCACGTCGGCCGCGTCGGCGAACTGCAGCGAGGGTCACGAAGCTATAGCCCGTGCCGCCCTTGAACCCCGGGCCGAACACGACGATGTCCCGCCCGATGAGGACGACGCGCTCGGGACGCGCGTCGCCGGTGACCTGTACGCGCAGGTCGGACTTGGGCGGCGCGTCGCCCGCGACGCCTCGATCCTCGCCGGTACTGATCGAGCATCGACTCCGAGAGACTCCCGCCCCGCACGACCTTCGGCGTCGGCGGCTCGGCGGGGTGGGGCGGCGGATGGTCGACCGTGCCGCCCCCGGGGATCTGCTCCTTCTGGGCGACCTCCTTGGCCTTCGTGAAGTGCGATCCGTCCCAGCGCCACGTCTGAGAGCGGACGCTTCCCCACGGAAAGAGGATCGGCTCGACGTCGCTCGCGATCGGCTCCTGATACGAGAGCGCGTCCCAGTTCGTCGCGGGTTCGACGCTCACCTCGATGACGCCGCGCGAGAGGCGCACCGAGTTGTCGATGTGCTTGTCGGACTGGCGAACCTCGATCTCGTGCGCGAAGGTCACGCGCGGCTCGTCGCTGTTGCTCATCGCGGAGAGCACCTCGAGATATTCGCGCGACCCGTCGCCGACGCTGGCGCGACGGCGAACGACGACGTCCCCTTTGCCGCGGCCGGTCGCGTCGCGCACGTCGAGCCTCACGAGCTCGCCGCCGAGGTCGCGGAAGAAGAAGCCCGTCCCGCCGAGGTAAGAGCTCCCGCAGATCGTGAGGTAGTGCTCGAACACGGCGATGCGCTCGCGCACCCCGTCGCCCGTGAGGTCGGCCACGGCGTCGAACGTCGGCGAGGCCTTCGTGAGCCCCTTGGGCGCCAGAAACTGCTCGATCATCGACAGCTCCGGCTCGCTCGGGATCCAGGCCATGGCCGACGGGTGCTGCACGTTCACGGGCCCCGTCGCGATCTCGTCATCGCCCTCGACGTATCGCGCGACGCCGTGGATGCCGACGCGTGTGGCCTGCGCTTCCGGCAGGGAGCTCCACGGCACGATCGCCTCGAGGGTGTAGCCGCCCGCCTCGGGAGCCTCGACGATCTTTGCTCCAGGGACCGCGGCCCGCCCGCCGTATCGGACGCTGCCCTCGCTCTCGCCGGGCTTGCCCGCGAAGATCGACGAGGTCGTACGTCGCGTACGTTCCGCTCGGGACGGGCACGGCCAGGATCGAGCGACACGTGGTCGCGTCCGGGCGCGAATGCAGCGTCCTTGATCTCGGCGCCGACGTAGAGCTTCGCGTCGTCGTACTGGAGGCCGATCATCATCGCCGACTTGCCGCTGCCCTTGACGACCACGTTGGCCTTCGCGAACGGCGGCCACTCCGTCGGAACGCCGTCGAGCTTGACCGGCTTGTCCTTGTCGATCGCCTCGAGGCGCAGGCCGTCGGCGGTCACTTCGGGCGCATCGCCGCCGCCGCCGTTGAGCGTCGTGATGCCGTGCGCGGCGGCGTAGTCGGTGAACCCCGGATCGGAGTCGCTCTGCCCCGCCTTCGCGGGCGCCTGCTCGGTCGCCGCCGCGCCGCCTCCGCACGCGGAGGCCGCCACCAAAAGAGCGATCAATCCAGAACGGCGCATCTCAGCACGATAGCAAGAGTCATTTCTTCCCGAGCAAGCGATCGCCGAGCTTGAGGAGCTCGATGGCAGGGATGATCGACGCCGACAGGAGGAGCAGAATCGTCCACTCGGGTCCGCTGAGCGAGAAGGTCCTGGAAGACGGGGCGCAGCGCCAGGGACCAGCACGGCCGTCAGGTGGATGCCCGCGCTCACCAGGACCGCGGCGACGAGCGCGAGCGGCAAGATGGGCCGAAGCTTGAAGATCGACGGCCGTCGCAGAGCGGCAGTTGAACGCGTGAAACAGGGGACTCAGCGCGAGGAGCGAGAACGCGATCGCCCGGCCGTGCACCCCGGCGAGCGGATCGGTCGGCCGGAGCGGGGCGAGGTAGCAGATCATCGCCGCGCCGCCCATCCACCCGCCCACGGCGGCCATGCCGAGCCAGTCGCGCGCCCGTCAGCAGCGCGCTCGTGCGCTGGCGCGGAGGCTCGCGCATCTGCGTCGGGTCGGGCGCGTCGATGCCGAGCGCCAGCGCGGGCAGGCCGTTCGTGACGAGGTTGATCCAGAGGATCATGAGCGGCGTGAGCGGCGGCAGGCTCGTGAAGAAGCTCACCGCGAAGACGGCGACGAGGAGCCCCGCGTTCGACGAGAGCAGGAAGAAGATGAACTTCTGGATGTTGCGCCAGATGGCGCGCCCCTCGCGCACGGCCTCGACGATCGTGGCGAAGTTGTCGTCCGCGATGACCATGTCCGCCGCCTCGCGAGCGACGTCCGTCCCGTTCTTGCCCATCGCGACGCCGATGTGCGCCTCGCGCAGCGCGGGCGCGTCGTTCACGCCGTCCCCGGTCATCGCGACGACGTGCCCGCACTGCTTGAACAGCGGCGACGATGCGGAGCTTCTGCTCGGCGGTCACCCGGGCGAAGACGCGCACGTCCTCGATGCAGCCGCACGAGCGTCGTCGTCGGACATCTTCTCGAGCTCGGTGCCGGTCAGCGCGATGGCGCGCTCGTCCCAGAGACCCAGCTCCTGCGCGATGGCGACGGCCGTCAGCTTGTGGTCGCCCGTGATCATCACCGCCCGCACGCTGCGCCTCGGCGCAGCGGCGCGACGGCCTCGCTTCACGCCGTCGCGCGGCGGGTCGATCATCCCGACGAGGCCGAGGAACGTCAGCCGGTCTTCGATGTCGACGCTCCGCCGTCCGGCGGCGTCCTCGATGGGCGGAGTGGACCTCGAGCGCCTGCCGAGATCGCGCTTCGCCACGGCGAGCACGCGAAGCGCCTTGCTGCTCATGCGCTCGGCCTCGCCGAGGATCGTGCGCCGCGTCTCCGCGTCGAGCTCGCGCCGCCCCGCGTCGGTCTCGTAGTCGGCGCAGAGCGGTAGAAGCACGTCTGCGCTGCCCTTGGAGTGCGCGACCTCGTGGCCCGACTCGTCGAGCGCCACGATGGTCATCCGCTTGCGGTCGCTGTCGAACGGCAGCTCCTTGACACCTGATGCGAGCTCGACGATCTCTTCGCGCGAGACGCCCGCCCTTCGCGGCGAGCGTGAGCAGCGCGCCCTCGGTGGGGTCGCCCTGGACGCGCCAGTCGCCGCCCGAGCTGCTGGAGCGTCGCGTTGTTGCAGAGCGCGATCGTCGCGAGGAGATCGCGCAGCGGACCCACCGGCGAGCGCTCCGGGGTGGCGACCACGGTCCCCGAGGCGTCGAGCACGGCGCCGCGCGGGATCGTAGCCGCCGCCGGTCACCGTAGTAGCGCGCGCCGCCCGCGTAGACCTCGCGGACCGTCATCTCGTTCTGCGTCAGCGTGCCCGTCTTGTCCGTGCAGATGACCGTCGCCGCGCCCAGCGTCTCGACGGCCGCGAGCTTGCGGATGATGGCGCCGCGCTTGGCCATGCGCTGCATGCCGAGCGCGAGCGTGATCGTCGTGATGGCGGGCAGACCCTCGGGGATGGCGGCGACCGCGAGGCTCACCGCCTCGAGGAGCAGCTCGTGCCAGCTCCGGTCTCCGCGCAACATGCCGCGCGCGAAGAGGAGCCCGGAGAGGCCCAGGCACCCCCAGAGGATCCGCTTTCCGAACGAGTCGAGCTTCTCTTCGAGCGGCGTCGTCCGGTCGCGCGGGCGGTGGATGAGCGCCGACAGGTGCCCGAGCTCGGTGCGTGGGCCCGTCGCGACGACCACCGCGCGGGCCTTTGCCGCGCACGACGCTCGTGCCGACGAAGAGCATCGTCGCGCGGTCGCCGAGCGGCGCGTCGTCGGCGACAGCGGCGCGCGCGTCCTTCGCGACCGGCACGCTCTCGCCCGTCAGCGAGCTCTCTTCCGCGAAGAGCTCGATCGTCTGAAGAAGGCGCGCGTCGGCCGGGACCGCGTCGCCCGCCTCGAGCTCGAGGATGTCGCCCGCGACCAGGACGCGACGCCGAGACGATCTGCACGGCGTCGCCTCGTCGGACGCGGGCGTGCGGGGTCTGCATCTTCTCGAGCGCCGCGAGCGCCGCCTCGGCGCGCCGCTCCTGGACGAAGCCCGAGGATCGCGTTGAGCGCGACGATGAGCAGGATCGCCGTGGCGTCGCCGAAGCGCACGAGCAGCGGCTGTCCGACCCGGCTGGCCCCGTCGACCAGCGCGATGACGGCCGCCGCCAGCAGCGTCAGCACGATCGGGTTCGCGAACTGCTCGAGCAGCCGGGCGAGAGCGCTCTTGGCCTTGGGCCGAGGCAGTTCGTTCTTGCCGTCTTGCGCCAGGCGCGTCTGGGCCTCCGCGGCGCTCAGACCCCTGCATGGGATCCGTCGCCAGGCGCGTCAGCAGCGATTCGGCCGCCTCGGTATGGACCGGTGACGGCAAGGGCTGCTGTTCGGTGAGCTGGACGGCGACCACGGTCTCCGCCCTAGCGTCCCGCCTTCCGCTTCTCTTCGCCCTGCTGCTCGGCCTCGAGCTCCTCGAGCGCGGCGGCCAGCTCTTCCTGGTCCTTCGCCTGCTCGGTCTTGGCCGCCGGGGTGGGCGCCTCGACGCGCGCCTGGATCGGCTGCGCCGGCCTCGTGCGCCTCCTCGGGAGGGAGCATCCCCATCTTGCGCTTGAGGGCGACGAGATCGTCGTCGCCCGCTGTGAGTCCGCTCGAGCTGCTGGAACTGCGACGCCAGCGTGTCGCCGGTGTACTCCTCGGCCAGGTCGGATTCGGCCTCGGCCTCGGCCTCGATCTGGTCGATCTTCTGCGACATGCGATCGAACGTCTCGAACGCGCTCTGGTCGCGCAGACCGCTCATCGTCTCCTGGATCGCGCGCTGCGCTTCGGCGCGCTTCTTCCGCGCGATGAGGACGTTCTTCTTGCGCTTGGCCTCTTCGATCTTGTCGTTCAGGAGGCGCAGGGCCTTCTTGAGCTGCTCGACCGCGGTCTTCTGCTTGGTCCACTGATCCTTGAGCGTGGCCGCGAGCTCGTCGTGTTCGCGCTTGCGGGCGAGAGCCTCCTTCGCGAGCGCCTCGTTTCCGGCGCGAAGCGCCAGCATCGCGCTTGCGCTCCCACTCCTGCGGCGTTGGCCGCCTCCTGCTCGAACTGCTTGGCGAGACGCTTCTCGTCGGCGATCGACGCGGCGACCTGCTTTTTGGCCTCGACGAGCTGGTTGTTCATGTCCAGAACGACCTGATTCAGCATCTTCTCGGGGTCTTCCGAGCGGCTGATGAGGTCGTTCAGGTTGCTCTTGATGAGCTGCGCGAGGCGGCTGAAAATTCCCATGAGTCCTTCTCAACCGAGGTTGGTCTTGAGGCCGCCCTTCGCGGCCTCTCCGAGCAACGAAAGCTGCTGCGCGAGCGCGACGTCGATTTCGTCGAGGGTGGCCTGGATCTCGTTGAAGTCGAGGTTCTCGAGCTCGAGCGCGCTCGAGAGGACGACGTGTGCGTCCTCGAGCCCGTAGCTCGCGTGGACGAGCTGTCTGGCGTTGAGCTCGAGCAGCGTCCGAAAGAGCGCGGCTTCGTCCGGTCCGCCCCCCGCGAGACCCGCGAGGTCTCCGATGTGGACCCGCAGGACCACCAGAGGCGGATCGACCAGAACGGCCACGGGCGGCTTGCCGGCCCCCGAGTCGACGAAAAACGTGCGGCGTTCTCCTTCCGGGCTGTCGACGGCGCGATAGCGCCGATTCGAGCGAAGCAGGTACGCTTCCACGTCCTTCTCGGTGCGCATGGAGGGCAAGGGTAGACGCGCGCCTCCCCCAACTCAACGTGTTGCGCAAGCGCCGGCAGGCTTTAAGTTGGTAGATGAGACCCGAGAATGCCACGCCCGGCTCCCCCCCGCCGACCCTTGCGTGCCGCGGCCCTCTTGCCGGTGGCCCTTGCCGCGCTCAGCGCCGTGATCGCCGCGCAGATGGTCGGGCACGATTCGCGCTTTTTGCCGCCGCTCGTCGCGTTCGCGAGTCTTCTCTTTCTGCCGGCCGCGATCGGACGGCGCCGGATGCGACGCCTGCTCATCTCGGGGGACGTGGAGCGCGTCATTGGCACCTGGGAAGGCTCGATCCAGCGGGTGCCGTATCACGAGACCATGGCCCCGCTCCTCAAGGCAACGGCGTACGCCTCGTACGGATGGATCGAGGCCGCGCGGCGCGCGCTCGAGCGAGCCGTGCGCGGCCCGGCGTGGGACGCGGCCATCGAGCAGAGGCTCTTCGTCGAGACGCTCCTCGACACCTTCGAGGGCGATCGCGACGCGGCGCTCCGCAAGGCGCAGGCGCTCGAATCGCTGCCGATGCCGTCGGCCGGTCTCTTTGCGCGGCGTAGGGTGGCCCTCCTTCGTTGCGGGCTCGCCGCCCTGGCGCGCGCGTTCGCGCATGCGAGCCGCGACGGCGACGCGCGCGTCCTCGCCCGCGCCGCGCAAGCCTCGCCGCTCGTCCACTGGGCGATGCGATATGCCGCCGCGATTGTCGCCGTCGACCGCGGTCGGGCCGGGGAGGTGCAGGCGCTCCTCTCGGGAGCCCCCGAGTGGCCGGATCAGAGCGCGTTTCACACGTACCACGACGAGCTCCTGGCCCAGGCGTCCACCTGAAGGCGCGGGCCGCCGGGGTTGTGCGCACCTGATGTAGACTGACCCACCGCCATGCAGGAGCCTGCGGCAAGGATGCGGAGGGCGCCCCAGCTCGCCAAGTACGAGGTCCTCGAGGAGCTCGGCCACGGCGGGATGGCGACCGTGTACCGCGCGCGCGACCGCCGCCTCGGGCGGGAGGTCGCCGTGAAGGTCATCCATCCCCATCTGCGCGATTCGCAGGAGGTCGTGTCGCGCTTCAACGCCGAGGCGAAGGCGGTGGCCAAGCTCCGGCACCCGAACATCGTCGACGTCTACGACGTCAGCGAACCCGACGAGGCGGATCAGTACCTGGTCGTCGCCCTGGTGCGCGGCACGACGCTGCGCAAGCTCCTGCAGGAGCGCGGGGCGATGCCCCCCGAAGTCGCCGCCGCCGTGGGGCTCGAGCTGCTCGCCGCGCTGGCCCACGCGAACAGCAACGGCGTGGTTCATCGCGACGTCAAGCCCGAGAATGTCCTCGTCGAACGCCGCCCGTCCTCCTCCTCCCCAGCGACGGACGAGCGGGCCCCGGAGCCGAGCGGCCCGCGGGTCGCCGTGAGGCTGACCGACTTCGGGATCGCCAAGCTCCTCGACGCGCAGGGCGTGACGTCAACGGGCCAGGTGCTCGGGAGCCCTGCGCACATGGCGCCCGAGCAGATCGAGGGGGGGAGGTCGACGCTCGCTCGGACGTCTTCGGCGTCGGCGTTCTCCTTTACGAGTGCATGGTCGGTCACCTCCCATTCGACGGGGCCAATCCGGCGCAGGTCTTGCGGCGAGTCCTCGACGGCGTGTACCCCGAGGCGCTTCGCGAGCACCCGATCGTCGGCGTGACCTGGAGCAAGATCCTCGATCGCGCGCTCGCTCGCGCTCCGGCGGATCGCTTCTCGGACGCGAACGCGATGCGAGACGCCATCGCAGCCGAGCTTCACCGGCTCGATGTGGCGTCCCCGGAGCGCGATCTCGAGGCATGGATCGAGGATCCGGCGACCTTCGACGCCGTCCACCGCGACAAGATCATCGACCGGCTCCGCGTTCTCGCCAGCGACTCTCGGAAACGCGGCGACGTGCTCTCCGCGGCAGCCGACTACAACCGCGCCCTCGCGCATCGCCCGGACGACCCGAACCTCTTGCGGATCGTCGCGGGGATGAACCGCGCGGACCGTCGCTCTCGCGCGCTGCGGCGGGCCGCGCGCATCGGGGCGGCCGCGATCGGCGTCGCAGGGCTGTCGGTGGTCGCCATGCGTCTCGTCCACGGCCTCGGTGCGGCCCCCGCCGATCGTTCCGCGTCGAGCGTTGCGTCGTCCCCAGCGTTGAGCGCCAGCGGGGGCCCGCCGGATTCGGCGTCGGCGGCGATGGTCTCCCCGCCCGAAGCGTCGTCCCCGCGCTTGCACCTGGTCATTCGAGAGCCCGCGGCGCGGGCCGTGGAGCGCCGGGTGACGCTCGACCTGAAGCCCCCGATGGGGGTCGCCGTTTCGATCGACGGCCAGCCGAATCGCGACGTGAGCACCGGGGACGCCCTCACCCTGAGCGGCAGGGCACACACCCTCGCGTTTTCGTGTCCCGTGTGCACCACAGTGCAGCTCGGAGTCGACGTGGGCGAGAGAGACAGCACGCTCGTCGTCTCGGTACCGGTCAAGCCGGCTACGGTCGTCGTCGACGGAGACGTCTCTCGGACGTATCAGATCGTCGAGCATCCCGAGCTCGCAATTCGAGCGGGGACGAACGCGGTCCCCCTGAGAAGCGCCTACGAGCCCGTCACAATCAAACAGATCGAGACCGGAACCACGGTCTCGGTCCGGCTCGAGGCCGCAAAGACGATGCACGCGGCTTTTCCATAGGCGCCTTTCGAGACGCCTATTCGCGCCGCTTCGGAAAAACGGTTGCAGGGGCCGTGCGGCTCGTTGGATCGTGTCCCGCGTGCGTCCTTGGGCCGAGCCTTCCACCCGAAGCTCGACTCCGCGCGTGCGCGGCTCGACTTTCGTCGCCTTGCTGCTGGCCACGTGTCTCACCGCGGTCGGCGAGAGGGCCCGCGCCGACGCGGTGAGTGATCTCGAGAAAGCCCACAACGCCTACGTGGCGCGCAAGTACGACGACGCGGAGACGCGGTTGCGCGCGCTGCTCGATCCGCGCGCAGGGACGTTGAAAGACGCGGACAACATCGCCGACGCGCGCATGTACCTCGGGGCTTCCCTGCTCGCTCAGGGCAAGAAGGTCGACGCCGAGGGCGTGTTCGAGCAGCTCCTTCGCGACAAACCGGACTACCAGCCCGACTCGCTCCGGGTCTCGCTGCAGGCGACCGACGCGCTCATCGACGTTCGCTCGCGGATGCGCGAGGAGCTCGCGGCGATCCTGGCCGAGAGGGTCAGGCAAGCCCAGGAGGAGAAGGCGAAGGTCGACGCCGAGCGCCAGAAGGCCGCGCTGCGCCTCGCCATGCTCGAAAAGCTCGCGAGCGAAGAGACCGTGATCCAGGTCGACTCGCGGTGGCTGGCCCTCGTGCCCTTCGGGGTAGGGCAGTTCCAGAACGGGCAGACGGCTCTAGGTTGGACGTTCCTGGCCACCGAGTCGCTCCTCGCCGCCGGGAGCGCCATCAGTCAGCTCGTCCAGCGCTACAACGAGGGCCAGATGAACGCCGCGATCGCGAACGGCAGCGCGACCGATCAGGGCTACCACGACCGCGCCAAGGAGGCGTACGTCTCGACGTACATCTTCGCGGCGGGGTTCGCGCTCGTCGCGATCGCCGGCGTCATCCACGCGCAGGCGACGTTCGTCCCCGCGCACGTGGAGATTCGGGCTCGCCCGCTGCCGCCGGTCTCGCTCGCGCCGCTGATACTGCCCCTCGTCGGGCGCGCGCACGAAGGGGCGGGCGAGGCCGGGGTCGGCGGCGGGCCATGGGTCAACGCGGGTGGGGTGATCGCAGGGGTCCGTGGGACTTTCTGAGGAACCGGGGGCCGTCTGCTAAGCGCAAAGAGCAAGTGATCCCCCTCCTCGACTCGAAGCAGGCGCCGCCTCGCGGCCTCGCGGACACGATGAGAGAGAGCCTGAAGCACGTCCAGATGACGCTGCGGCTCGTGTGGAACTCGTCCACTCCGATGACGATCGCGCTGGCGTCGATGACGCTGGCAGGCGGCCTCGTGCCCCTCGGCGTCGCGTACGCCGGAAAGCGCATCGTCGACGCGGTCGTCGCGCACTCGAGAGAGGCCACGCTGCGCTGGGTCGCGGTGGAGCTCGCATTCGTCGCATCGCTGGCGCTCGTCCAGCGTGGCCTCGGCGCTCGTTCGCAGCTTGCTGGGCGCCCGTCTCGGCATCGACATCAACGTCACGATCCTCGAGAAGGCCCAGCAGCTCGACCTTCGCTTCTTCGAGGACCCCGAATTTTACGACAAGCTCACGCGCGCCCGCCGCGAGGCGTCGTCCCGCCCGATCGCGCTCGTCACCGAGAGCTTCGGCCTCGTGCAGAGCGTCATCACGCTCGTCGGGTACGCGGCGCTGCTCGTGCGATTCAGCGGCTGGGCCGTCCTCGCGCTCTGCGTGGCGACGGTCCCCGCGACCCTCGCCGAGATGCGCTTCTCGAAGCTGGCGTTTCGCGTGCGAAACTGGCGCTCGCCCGAATCGCGCCGCCTGCTCTACCTCGAGTACGTCCTCGCGAACGACGAGCACGCGAAGGAGGTCAAGCTCTTCGGCCTGGGACCGATGCTGCTCGAGCGGTACCGCAGTGTCTCGGAGGACTTCTACCGAGGAGGACGGCCGGCTCTACGTTCGGCGCGCGACGTGGACGCAGGCCCTCTCGCTCATCGGCACGGGCACCTTCTACGGCGCCTACGCCGCCATGGCGGTGCTGGCCGCCGCCGGCAAGCTGACCCTCGGCAACATGACGATGTACGTGATCGCGTTCCGGCAGGGCCAGCAGGCCTTCCAGTCGGTCCTCGGCTCGATCGGCGGCATCTACGAGCACAACCTCTACATGTCGAACCTCTGGGAGTACCTCGCGATGGGCCCGCGCCCGCGCCCACGCCCGCGCCCGCGCCCACGCCCGCGCCCGCGCCCACGCCCGCGCCCGCGCCCGCGCCCGCGCCCACGCCCACGCCCGCGCCCGCGCCCGCGCCCGCGCCCGCGCCCGCGCCCGCGACTCGTGGCATCGTCCTCGAGGACGTCGGCTTCCGCTACGCGGGCAAGGACACTTGGGCTCTGCGCCACATCGACCTCGCCATCCCGAGCGGCGAGAGCGTCGCTCTCGTCGGCGAGAACGGCGCTGGCAAGACCACGCTCGTGAAGCTCCTGACGCGGCTCTACGAGCCGACCGAGGGGCGCATCCTCCTCGACGGCCGCGACCTGCGCGACTGGCCCGCGGAGGATCTCCGCCGGCGCTTCGGCGTCCTCTTTCAGGACTTCAACCAGTACCAGCTCAAGGTCCGCGAGAACGTGGGCTTCGGCAGCGTCGAGCACATGGACGACGAGCCGCGCGTCGCACGTGCCGTCGATCGCGGGGGCGCCACGGAGCTCGTGTCGTCGCTCGCGGGGGGCCTCGACGCGCCACTCGGGCGCTGGTTCCAGAACGGCACGGAACTATCGGGAGGCCAGTGGCAGAAGATCGCCCTGGCGCGCGCCTTCATGCGCGAAGAGGCCGACATCCTCGTGCTCGACGAGCCCACCGCAGCGCTCGATGCCGAGGCGGAGCACGCGGTCTTCGCGCGCTTCCGAGAGCTCGCCGAGGGCCGGACGACCATCGTCATCTCGCACCGCTTCCCGACGGTGCGGATGGCGCGCCATATCGTCGTCCTCGACCACGGCGCGATCGCCGAGTCCGGCACCCACGACGCCCTGGTCGCCCGCGGCGGCAAGTATGCCCGCATGTTCGCGCTGCAGGCCGAGGGCTATCGATAGAGCGCCCTCGCACGAGCGTGCGGTCGCGCAAGCGAGCAGGGCTAGAGCGCTTCCCGGACGAAGAGGTCTTCGAGCGTCTCGCGCTTCGGGATCACGCTCTCGAGGCGCGCACCCTCGGAAAGGGCGCGTTCGACGACGGCGCGCACCGCGTCGTCGCCTTCGACCTCGAGGACGAGCGCGCCGCCCACCTCGCGCATCCCCGTCGCGATAGGCGCCAGGAGACCGCGCAGCTTCTCGATGGCGCCCGCGATGGTTACCTCGCTCCGGCGCTTGTTCAGCACGAGCAGGTCCCGCAGGCTCCCGGCGACGACGACCTCGCCCTGCCGGAGGATGCAGACGCGATCGCAGAGCATCTCGACGTCGCTCAGGATGTGGCTCGAGAAGAACACGGTGTGCCCCCGCTGCCGCTCTTCGACGATGAGATCGCGGACCTCCTTGCGCCCGACCGGATCGAGCCCGCTCATCGGCTCGTCGAGGATGAGAAGCTCCGGATCGTGCACGAGCGCCGCCGCCAGCCCCGCGCGCTGGAGCATCCCCTTCGAGAGCGCGCGGGCAGGGCGGTCGATCGCGTGGCCGATCCCGACCCGCTCGATGACCCGGACGACGCGCTCGGCGAGCGACGGGCCGGAGAGCCCCGAGAGCCTTCCGCACAGCGCCACGAACTCGCGCGGCGTCAGGTACGGGTAGACGTACGGGCTCTCGGGGAGAAATCCGACCCGGCCCATCACGTCCGGCGCCGGCCCTCGCTGGCCCAGGATCGCGATCGTCGCCGCTCGTCGGCGAGATGAGCCCGGTCATCATCTTGATCGTCGTGGTCTTGCCGGCGCCGTTCGGTCCGAGGAATCCGAAGATCTCGCCGCGGCTCACCTCGAAGTCCACGCCGCGCACGGCCTCGACGCGCTTGCCGGTGAAGGGCCTGCGGAACGTCTTCGACAGGCCCTTGGCACAAAGGACGATGTCGCTCATGCCTTCTTCTCGTCCGGCGCGGTGCTCGACTGCGTGTACTCGTGCAGCTTGTACTGGATCTTGCGCGGGCTCACGCCGAGGACGGTGGCGGCTTTCGACGTCGAGCCCCCGCACGCCTCGAGCGTCTTCAGGATCGCGTAGCGCTCGAGATCGGCGATCGTCGAGCCAGGGATGGGCGGGCAGCGCCTCGCCGCTCGCCGGTCGGGACGACCGTAGGCGAGAGGTGCTTCTTCTCGATCCGGTGCCCGTCGCAGAGCACGACCGCGCGCTCGACGACGTTCTCGAGCTCGCGAACGTTGCCCGGCCAGCGGTACTCGAGGAGGGCCGCGAGCGCGTCGTCCGCGAAGGTCTCGATCGTCTTGCCGTTCTCCGCCGCGTAGCGCCGCAGGAAGAAGCTCGCGAGCGCGGGTACGTCGCCGCGGCGCTCGCGCAGGGCGGGAATCTCGACGGCGACGACGTTGAGACGATAGAAGAGGTCCTCGCGGAAGGCGCCCTTCTCGATCTCGGCGCCCAGGTCGCGGTTCGTCGCGGCGATGACGCGAACGTCGACCCGCAGCGTCTCGTTGCCGCCGACGCGCTCGAACGTCTTCTCCTGCAGAAAGCGCAGGAGCTTGACCTGGACGGCCGCAGGCATCTCCCCGATCTCGTCGAGGAAGAGCGTCCCCCCGTCGGCCTGCTTGAAGCGGCCCTCGCGGCGCGAGAAGGCGCCGGTGAACGCCCCGCGCTCGTGGCCGAAGAGCTCCGACTCGAGCAGCGACTCGCGAGAGGGCCGCGCAGTGGAGGCGCACGAACGGGGCCTTGGCGCGCGGGCTGGCCGCGTGGATCGCCTCCGCGATGAGCTCCTTGCCCGTTCCGCTCTCGCCCGTGACGAGCACGCTCGCCTTGCTCGGACCCGACCTGGGCCACGAGCTCGAGGACCGCCTGCATCTTGGGGTCGTTCGACACGATGTGACTGCAGCGCGTTGCGCTCGCGCAGCCGATCCCGCAGGCGGCGCGCCTCCTGAACGAGCCGCGCCTTCTCCATGGCCCGGTCGACGACGGCGCCGAGCGCCTCGGGATCGAGGGGCTTGAGGAGGTAATTTTCGGCCCCTTTCTTCATCGCGTCGACCGCGCTCGAGATGGTGCCGAACGCCGTCATGACGACGAAGACCGCCCCCGGCGCCGCCGCCCGCGCCTTCTCCATGAACGCGATGCCGTCGAGCCCCGGCATCTTGAGGTCCGTCAAGATGACGTCCGGCGCGAACTCGTCGAGCTTCCCGAGCGCTTTGAAGCCGTCCGCCGCGGTCTCCGTCGCGTAGCCGTCTTCGCGGAGGATCTCGCTGAGCGCCGCTCGGGCGTTCGATTCGTCGTCGACGATGAGGATTCGACCGCGGTGAGCCATGGACGGCAGCATCCTAGCGCCGGCGCGCCGGCACGCCGAAATCGGAGTTACTTAGTGATCCAAACCCTGGCCTTGGTGATACAAGCCTGAGGTCGAGACCCCCTGTCCGACCTTTCGGCCGACGTACGGACGGAATAGCGGCCATTCGGGGCGAGCCGGGACCAATTAGGGAGAGTGTGCATGGGTCACTCGTCAGCGTGTGCTTCATCTTGCGCCGTACTCGTCCTCTTGGGAGGTCTCTTCCTCACGGAGACCGCGAACGCCCAGGCGGGAGGATCGGTCAGCGTAGGGGGCTCGCTGTCGACGAGCACCGGCGCCGAAGGAAGCGCCCAGGCGGCGCCCGCGGCCCCGCCCCCAGCGGCGGCGCCGACCGCGCCGGGAGCCGCTCCCGACGCGGAGCCGGCTCCCGAGCCCGAACCCGACGATGCGGCGCAGGCCGCCGAATGGGCGGAGCGTGACCGCGCCGTCGACGAGTCGAACACGATCACGGGTGGGTCCGGCCTCCTTCATACGCAACACGCCCAAAGTGGCGCGCCCGGCCAGTTCCGGCTCGGCTTCGTCGCCGAGTGGTTCAAGGCGGGCTTCCTCTGCACCACCAAGTTTCCGTGCCCAAACCCCGCCGGTGGCCAGGCCCTCACGACCGATTCCTTGAGCCATACCGGGGGAACGGTCTCGCTCGGCGCTTCGCTGTTCAACATCGGCGCCGGCACGTTCGACGGGTACGTGGCCCTCAGCGCCATAGCCAACAGCGACTCGGCCAACCGGCCCGCCCTGCTGCAGGTTCTCGGCGATACCGACCTCGGCATCAAGTACATGGCCCCCGTGGGGGACGTGATCCACCTCGGGCTCTTCACGGAGCTCTGGCTGATCAACGGCACCGGCTCGGTGGGCCTCGACGGCGGCGGAACGAGCGCCAAGTTCGGCGCCATCGCCAGCGCGGATCTGCGCGGGAACGCCCAGTCGTCGTCGCACATCCCGCTCCGCTTCAGCGCCAACGTCGTCTACTCGCTCGACAACACCGGCGCGGTTCTTCAGGACACCGAGACCGCGCGCGGCGAACCCGTGACGCGCATCGAGCGCTACGGGCTCGGCGTCAACCGCGTCGACCACTTCGACTTCCTGCTCGGCGGCGAGGCGTTCATCGCCGACGACCGCGTGCGGCCCTTCATCGAGGGGCGCATCCTGACGCCGAACAACCGGCAGAACTACGCCTGCCACGTCAACAATCCGAGCTCCGACAACTGCCTCGCGAACGACACGGTCGTTCCGTCCACGCTCACGCTGGGGAGCCGATTCTTTCCGTGGAAGCGCGGCTTTTCGCTGCTCGCGGCCTTCGACATCGGCCTCGGCGGCACCCACGACTTCATCGAGGAGCTCCAGCCCGTCGCCCCGTGGACGCTCTTTCTCGGCGCCGGCTGGGCGGTCGACACTTGGGACCGGCCTCCGGTCGTCAAGAAGGTCGAGCGCGTAGTCGAGCACGTCACGCCGCGCGGTCACGTCGTCGGATTCGTGCACGAGAAGGACAAGAACGATCCGATCGTGGGCGCGATCGCGACCTACCGCGATCGATCGGACATGGCGCCCCTGGCCACCGGTGCCGACGGCAAGTTTGGCGATGAGGTGGCCCCCGGCGCCTATACCTACGATCTCAAAGCCGACGGCTACCAGGCCGGGAGCTGCGACGCGAACGTCCCGGCGCAGGGCGCCGAGGTATCGATCGACTGTCCCCTCGAGGCGCTGCCGCGGGTCGGAACCGTGGTCGGGCACGTCCGCGACGCCGACACGAGCCAGCCGCTCAGCGCGATCCAGGTCGTCATGACCGACTCGCAGCACAAGGATCTGACGCTGAACACGGACGCGTCGGGCGGTTTCCGCTTCGAGGGCGTTGCCCCGGGCACCGCGGAGCTGCGCGTCGAGGCCGACGGCTATCTGGTCCTCGTGGTCCCGGCCGACGTGAAGGCGCGACAGGAGAGCGCCGTCGACCTGGCGTTGCGACCGAAGCCCAAGCAGCCGAAGGTCACGGTCACCGCGAAGGAAATCACCATCAAGGAGCAGATCCAGTTCGCTCTCGATAGCGCCGTGATCTTGCCGGAATCCTTCGGGATCCTGACCGAGATCGCCGACACGGTCATCCGCCACCCCGAGATCAAACGTCTCGAGGTGCAGGGCCACACCGACAACAGCGGCACGCCGGAGCACAACCAGCTCTTGAGCGAGCAGCGCGCGGAGGCCGTGCGTGCCTGGCTGGTCCAGCATGGCGTCGAAACCGACCGTCTCGTCGCTCGCGGCTACGGACAGGAAAAGCCCCTCGTGCCGAACGTCACCGCCGGCAATCGCGCGCAAAACCGCAGGGTTCAGTTCATCATCATCGAGAAAGACGCGAGCCTAACGCCCCCTGCAGGCGTGCCAGGACAGCCGGCTCCGCCTCCCAAGAAGAACGTCCTGCCTGGCTTCTGAGGGCGCCGTCCGCAAATCCGGAGGAATTGGGTCTCAGCCTGATTTCTCCGTCTCTGCGGTCTCTGCGCTTCAGCGGCTCTCGCTGCCGCGTGCGCGCCCCGAGCGCCAAGAGCGCTCACGGGGCGAGGTAGATTTCCTAGCGCGGGGCTTGATCATGGACCGGCCCGGCGTTAGCTTGCTGGGCCCTGTAGGTGGGTTTTCAAGCGCGCGGGACCCATCCGGGGCCCGCGTTTTTTTTTGTGCCTTTCACCAGCGTTCACCGATGCCGAGCCACGTTTCCTCCCCCCAACGCACTCCCGTGATCGACCGCGGCGCGCTCCTGCGCGTCCTCGAGCCGGTCGTCCTCGCGCATGGGGCCGAGGTCGTCGACGTGGAGTTCCGGCCCGAGCGCGGCGGATGGGTCCTGCGCGTGTTCGTCGAGAAAGCCGGCGCAGCGAGCCAGGCATTGTCCACACGCGACGCGGCCGTCAACCTCGAGCTCTGCGCGAACGTTTCCCGCGACCTGAGCCCCGCGCTCGACGTCGTCGATCTCATCCCCCACGCCTACCAGCTCGAGGTGAGCTCGCCGGGCGTCGAACGACCCTTGAAGACCGAGCACGACTTCGTGCGGTTCACCGGCCACAAGGCCCGGCTCAAGCGCCAGTTCGACGCAAGCGGTTCGGCTGGAGACCGCGTCGTCGTGGGGCTACTCGACGGAGTCGTCGAAGGGCGCGTGCGCGTCGTCGACGGCAATCGCACGCACGAGATCCCGCTCTCGAGCGTCGAGAGCGCGCGCCTCGTCTTCGAGTTCGGCTCCAGCGGCGCCGATGCGAAGTCGCGGGATGCGAAGGCATCGCACTCGAAGGCGGCGAAGGCATCGCACTCGAACGAGGCGGGGGCGCACTCGACTCCATCCCAGCAGAGGAAGCACTGAGGGCAACATGGCAATCCAACAGCAACAGGCCGCCGGCGATCTGACCCTCCTTCAAGCGATCGAGATGGTCGCGAAGGACAAAGGGATCGACAAGACTCGCCTGGTCAAGACGGTCGAGGAGGCGATCCTCAAGGCCGCCCAGAGTGTGTTCGGCGCCAACCGGGAGCTCGAGGCGCGCTTCAACGAGGACAGCGGGCAGGTCGACCTCTTCCAGTACATGACGGTCGTCGACGACGTCGCAGACGACGACCGCGAGAGTCGCGATGGAGGACGCCCAGCGCCTCGGTCTCGAGGCGGAGATGGGCGAGGAGCTCGGCTTCCAGATCTTCTGGCACCCCTCCGACGCGAAGAAGGCGGCCGAGCAGGACAAGGACTACGGCGACATCCTGCGGGTGAAGCAGGCGCGCCAGGCCTTCGGCCGCATCGCGGCGCAGACCGCCAAGCAGGTCCTCATCCAGCGCGTGCGCGACGAAGAGCGGGACCTCATCTTCAACGAGTTCAAGGACCGCAAGGGAGAGCTCATCAAGGGCGTCGTCCGGCGCTTCGAGAAGGGCAACAACCTCATCGTCGACCTCGGGCGAACCGAAGGGCATACTTCCCGTTCCGGGAGCAGACGCCGCGCGAGACCTACCGGCCCGGCGACCGGATCGTCGCCTACGTCAAGGAGATCGATCGCGAGGCGCGAGGGCCGCAGGTCATCCTGTCGCGCAGCGATCCGCGCCTCGTCGAGAAGCTCTTCGAGGCCGAGGTTCCGGAGATCTACGAGGGCATCGTCAAGATCGTCGCCTGCGCGCGCGAGCCCGGCGCGCGTTCGAAGATCGCCGTGACGAGCCGCGACGCGGACGTCGACCCGGTGGGCGCGTGCGTCGGCATGAAGGGCGCGCGCGTGCAGGCCGTCGTGCAGGAGCTGCGCGGCGAGAAGATCGACATCGTCCCGTTCGATCGCGACCCGGCGCGCTTCGTGTGCGCTGCGATCCAGCCCGCCGAGGTGAGCAAGGTCATCGTCGACGAGGCCGACGGGCGCATGGAGCTCGTCGTACCCGACGAGAAGCTGTCGCTCGCCATCGGCCGCAAAGGCCAGAACGTCCGGCTCGCTGCCCAGCTCTCCGGGTGGAAGCTCGACATCATCAGCGAGGCCAAGTTCAAGCAGATGGAAGAGGAGGCCGTCGCCCAGCTGCAGCAGGTCGATGGCGTTACCGAGGCCATCGCTCGCGGCATGTACCGGCTCGGGTTCCGCACGCTCGAGGAGCTGGCCGAGGCGAGCGAGCAGGAGCTTGCGACGATGCCGGGCCTCGGCGGAGCCGAGGCGGCGACCCGGATCCACACGAGCGCCGAGACGACGATGGAGCGCCTGCGGCAGGAGCGCATCAGCGCCGCCTCGTCGCGGACCGAGCCGCTCACCGAGCGCGAGCGGCTGCTCTTCATCCGCGGCGTCGGGGAGCGCACGGTGCAGCTCCTGGAGGACGCGGGCTACAGGACCGTCGAGGACATCCTCCGCGAAGACGAGGAGAAGCTCGCCATCAAGACGGGACTCGGCATCAAGAAGGCGCGCGCCATCAAGCAGGGCGCCGAGCATTTCTTGTCGAGCGAGTCGAAGGCGATCGAGGCCGCCCGCCGAGAAGCCGTCGCAAGAGCGCGAGAGGCCGCGCAGACGCCTCCGGTCGGCTGAGGAGAAGGACACGTTGTCGGTCCGAGGGGCGCACCCGTCGATCGAGAAGGAGACGAAGAGAGGAAGATGAACGTGGCGACACCGTCGAACGAACGCGAGAGCAAGCGCAAGGGCGCGCGCCGGGGCGAGAGCCGCCGTCCGACGCGGACGTGCGTGGGCTGCGGCCTGCGCGACGACGCGGCGGAGCTCTTGCGTCTCGTCGCCGCCGAGGACGAGTTCGCGTTCGACCTCGCCGGAGGCGCGTTCGGCCGTGGAGCTCACTCCACGCTCGCCTGGCCTGCATCGCGAAGGCACCGCGGGGACTCGCGCGCGGGCTTCGCGGTGCGGTCAAGACGGACACGGCCGCCATCGGTCGCCGGCTTGTCGAGGCGTGCGATCGGCGGATGGCGGGGCTGCTCCTCGCGGCTCGTCGGTCCCGGGCGCTCGCGATCGGCGCCGATGCGGCGATCGAAGCGCTCGAGCAGGGCGCGCCGCTCGGCGGTGGTCGCGGTCGACGCGGGCGGTGTCGCGACGACGGCGGAGGTGCAGCGATGCATAGCGGCCGGGAGGGCCATGGCTTGGCGCACGAGAAGTGAGCTCGGGGGCTTGCTCGGCGAGCGATCCGTCGCAATTTGCGCGGTTCGTCACGCGGGCATCGCCGCCGAGCTAAAGAGGATGCGCGTTGCCGCGGATGCGGGCGCGGCGGCGACGACATCAGCGACGAGAGAAGGTGCGGAATGCAGCAGATTTCCGGAGGCTCGATGAGCGGCAAGGTTCGCGTCTACGAGGTGGCCAAGCAGTTGAACCTCGATCCGAAGCAGGTCGTCGGCCTGTTTCAAGCGATCGGCGTCGTCGACGTCCGCAACCACATGAGCTCGGTCGAGCCCGAAGCGGTCGAGCGCGATCAAGCGGCACCTCGAGAAGCAGCGCACGCACGACGTCGTCGAGGAGCGCGTTCGCCCGGACGGCCGGGTCGTCAAGCGGCGCGCGATTGCGAAGGCGTCGTCTGCGGCGTCCCTGCCGGACGTGCCCTCGACGTCGTCGCTGCCGAACCCGCCGCCGCCACCCCAGGTGCTCGCGCTCGACGACGTCATCGCGCCGCAGCATCCGCAGCACGAGAACGGGCACTCGGCGCCCGAGCCCGCCGAGAGCGGCCGACTGCCCCCGGCCGAAGAGCGAAAGAGCGCGCGCGCGCTCGAGCCTGCGCCGGAGCTCCCGCCGGCCGAGCCCATCCCCGAAGCCGACGAGCCCGTTCCCCCGTCCGCGCGGCCCGAGCGCGTCACGGACGACGCCGTCGCGGCGGCGGCCCCCGCGTCGGTGGAGGTCGAGGAGCCCGTCGCCCCGCCTCCCGTGGTGGTCGCGCCTCCGCCGGCCCCGCCTCCGCCACCGCCTCCGCCGCAGGTCGTGGCCGCACCGGCGCCGCTTCCCTCGCCCCCGCCTCCCGCGGCGGCGCCGGAGCCGCGCGGCGGCGGGCGTTCGGCCGTTACCCCTCCGAAGACGGGGGTCGAGTACTGGACGCGGTCGCCCTGGGGTGCCGATGCCCGCGCAGAGCGCTGCCCGCACGGCGGCGGCGGTTCAGCCGAACATGCCGCGGCGGGTTCAGTACGACCCGCGCGCGGGGACGATGGGCGGCCCGAGCGCGCGCCGAGACGTGCGCGCGCCGGGCCAGCAGCCGGGTCGTCCGATGATGGGCCGAGGCACGGGCGGCGCGGGACGACGTCCGATGGGCCCGATCGGAGCCGCAGGAAGCCCGCGATGGTCTCCACCCAGGAGATGAGCGCGCACAAGAAGGTCATCCGGATCGAGAGCGACGTCACGCTCCAGACGATGGCCCAGCGGATGAGCCTCAAGGCCACCGAGCTTCTGATGAAGCTCCTGTCGATGGGCATGAGCAACATCCACATCAACACGACCCTCGACGCCGACACGGCGAAGATCCTCGCCGGCGAGTTCGGCTGGGAGGTCGAGGACGTCAGCAAGAGCGAAGAGCAACGATCGCCGAGGCTCGCGGCGAGGAAGCAGACCCCCGAGGACGCCGACGAGAACGTGACGCGCCTCCGGTCGTCACCGTCATGGGCCACGTCGACCACGGCAAGACGAGCCTCCTCGACAAGATCCGCAAGGCCAACGTGGCCGGCGGCGAGGCCGGCGGCATCACGCAGCACATCGGCGCCTACAAGGTCGAGACGCCGCACGGCACGGTCGTGTTCCTCGACACGCCGGGTCACGAGGCGTTCACGCAGATGCGCGCGCGCGGCGCCAGCGTCACCGACATCGTCGTGCTCGTCGTCGCGGCCGACGACGGCGTCATGCCGCAGACCAAGGAGGCGGTCGCCCACGCGAAGGCGGCGAAGGTGCCGATCATCGTGGCGATCAACAAGATCGACAAGCCCGGCGCCGACCCCGAGCGCGTCAAGCGCGAGCTCGGCGAGCTGGGCCTCGTGCCCGAGGAGTGGGGCGGCGACACGATCTTCGTGCAACGTGAGCGCGCGTGACCGGAGAAGGGCTCGACAAGCTGCTCGAGTCGATCCAGCTCCAGAGCGAGATCCTCGAGCTCAAGGCGAACGCCGAAGCGCTCGGCGAGCGGCACGGTGCTCGAGGCCCTGCTCGATCGCGGCCGCGGTCCGGTCGCGCGCGTCCTCGTGCAGGACGGAACGCTGCGCGTCGGCGACTTCGTGCTCGCGGGCGCCGGCTTCGGCAAGGTCCGCGCGATGACCAACGAGCACGGCAAGCAGCTCCAGGAAGCGGGGCCCGCGACGCCGGTCGAGATCCTCGGCCTCAACGAGGTGCCCAACGCGGGCGATCGCATGGACGCGGTCAAGGACCCGAAGAAGGCGCAGGAGATCGCCGAGAGCCGCAAGGGCAAGATGGCCAAGAGCCTCATCCCCGCGACGGCCAAGGTGTCGCTCGAGGAGCTGTCGAAGCGCATCGCCGAGAGCGGACAGCAGGAGCTGCGCGTCATCATCAAGGGCGACGTGCAGGGCTCGGTCGAGGCCCTGGCCGACGCGATGGCGAAGCTCTCGACCGAGAAGGTGAGACTCTCGGTCATCAACGCGGCCGTCGGCGCGATCACCGAGGGCGACGTGAACCTCGCGATCGCCTCGCAGGGCGATCATCGTCGGCTTCAACGTGCGCCCTGCCGGCAAGGCGAGCTTCGCTGGCCGAAGAGAACAAGATCGAGATCCGGCTCTACTCGATCATCTACAACGCCCTCGAAGACGTGCAAGGGCGCGATGGAGGGCCTGCTCCCGCCGACGCTCGTCGAGAAGCAGCACGGCAAGGCCGAGGTCCGTCAGATCTTCAAGGTCAAGGGCGTCGCCGTCGCCGGCTGCTACGTGACCGAGGGGAAGATCGTCCGCGCCGGCAAGATGCGCCTCTCGCGCGAGGGCGCCATCGTCTGGGACGGGAAGATCGCAGAGCCTCAAGCGCTTCAAGGACGACGCGCGCGAGGTCGCCCGAGGGATTCGAGTGCGGCATCAGCCTCGAGGGCTACAACGACATCAAGGAGAAGGACATCCTCGAGTGCGTACGAGGTCGAGGAGATCAAGCAGAAGCTGTGAGGGCGCCGGCTCGATCGCATGTTCGTCGGAGTCCTTCGCCTCACGTTCCACATCCCGCACGCGCGCTCGCTCAAGGACAAGCGGCGCGTCGTGCTGAAGTTCCGCGATCGAGTGCGGTCGCGCTTCGAGGTCTCGATCGCCGAGGTGGCCGCGCAGGACCTGCACCAGCGCGCGGTGTTCGGCGTCTGCGTGGTCTCCGGCGACGCCGCCGTGTGCGACTCCGTGCTCGAGCAGGTCGCGCGCGCGGCGGAGACGGCGGAGGACGCGGTGCTGACGGACCGCTCGACCGAGCTCGTGCCCATCGGGGACGACCTGTACGAGGAGCACGACCATGGCGGCTGATCGGTCCGCGAAGCGCCCGGAGAGGCGGCTCGAAAAAGGTCCGGACAAGGGGATGCGCGCGCGCCGCGTCGAAGAGGGCGTGCGCGTGGAGGTGGCGTCTCTCATCGCCGACGAGGTCAAGGATCCCGAGGGCGGCCGGCGCGATCGTGACGCGCGTCGAAATGGCCGGGGACCTTCGCATCGCGCGCGTGCACGTGCGCCTTCTCGAGGGGGGCGATGACCCTGCGCGCCGCCGCGAGGTGGTCGAAGCCCTGCGTCGCGCGTCAGGGATGCTGCGTCGCGAGGTCACGCAACGGCTCGGGCTCCGTTACGCCCCGGAGCTCAAGTTCCAGTACGACGATGGGGTCGACCACGTCACGAACGTCGAACGTGTCCTCGCGGAGATCGAGGCGGAGCGAAAGCCGCGCTGAGGAAGCGATTCAAAGGCGCGTCACGTACCAGGCGCCACGCCACGCGACCATCTCGCGCACCGGGAGGGTGCGGGTGCGCCCGTCGACGACGAAGGTGAGCCTCGAGCCGGTGACGATCCAGAGCGCCTTTTGCCAGCCATGGCGCTTGGGCGTGGCCTGCGTCATCGAGTGGCCGAATTCGAGCGAAGCGAACTGTGCGCGGCCGAGGTCCTGGTGACGGTGCGAGAGCACGCGGAGAGCCCTCTGGAAAGGGCGCGCGACGCGCTTCTCCCATTCCTTCCCAGGGTCCGCGGCGTCTCGCGTGGCGATCCAGCCGTCGCGCGGGAAGAGGATGTCGCTCGCCAGGTCCCCGTTGTTCTGCGCGATGGCCTCGAGGAGGTGCCTGGCGCGCACGGTGAGCTCTTCGCTGGAGGTCGGGGGGATGGCGTCGTCGGAGGGGCCGGCGTCGAGGCCCGAGTCCGCTCCGCCTTCGCGCGAGTCCTGGCCACCATCGGCTGCCCCGGCGTCGAAGGTCGCGCCGTGCAGGCCTCGGCAGCCCGCGGCGGTCGACAGCACCAGAGCGAACGCGGCGACGTGTCGCACGAAGCGGCTCATGCGCTTCAACCCTCGCAGCCCAGGGCACGCCCTCACGCGAGCATCGGCAGCGTGACCAGGCCCACGTAAAGGACCTCGTCGAACGCCTTGATCTCCGCCAGGCACGCCTCGGTCGGGCGCGACTGCAGCCGCAGCTTGGCGCACGCGGCGACGCCCCCTTCGAAGACGGTGTTCGATACCTCCTCGACGTTGATGCCGTGCCGCTTGAGCACCGACAGGACGTTCGCGAACGTCCCCACCTTGTCCATCATCCGGATGACGAGCTGAAAGCGCGCCGCCGACGACGAGGAGACGTTGACGACGTTGGGCACCGTCGCGTCGAGCATGAACGATCGAATGACCCGGACCGTCTCGGTGGCGATCGCGAGCTGCGCCTGATCGGTTGCCGCCGCGATGTGCGGCGTGCCGTAGACGATCCCGCCCGACCGGTGAACGCGGAAGAGCTCCGTTGACGGAAACGTCCGCGTGCCGCGCGGCTCGTCGGCGAAGACGTCGAGCCCGACGCGGAGGCCCCGCTTCTCGACGGCCTCGAGCAAGCGCGGCGTGGTCGACGAGATCCGCGCGGGCCGTGTTGATGACCGTCGCGCGATCGGGCAGGTGCTCGATGACGCGCCGGTCGACGATCTGCCGCGTGCGCTCGTTGAGGGCGATGTGCAGCGTGAGGATCTGGCTCCGCGAAGCGAGGTCCGCCGAGCGACGCGGCGTGCGCGATCCCGAGCTCCGCGGCCCGTGCCGGCGTGAGCGATCGGCTCCACGCCGGCCACGTTGAGCCCGAACGCGCGCGCCCGCGCCGCGACCTCGCGTCCGATCGCGCCGAGACCCGCGATCCCGAGGGTCTTGCCCTGCAGGCCCTCGGCCTTGCCGTACTCCTGTCGCTCCCATTTGCCCGCTACGGAGCGACGCGACGGCGTCGGGGATCCGGCGGTCGAGCGAAACGATGAGCCCGAAGACGAGCTCGGCCACCGCCGAGGCGTTGCGACCTGGGCAGTTGGCCACGTAGATGCCCCGCCGGCTGGCCGCGCGGACGTCGATCGTCGCGAACTCGGCGCCCGCCCGCACGATGAGGTTGAGCTGCTTGGCGCGGTCAATCGCCGCGGCGGTCACTTCCGTGGAGCGGACGACCAGGATCCCGACGCCCGCGAGCCGGGTCTCCAGGCTCTCTCGCGTCAGCTCGGGCTCGTAGACCACCTCGAGTGGCAGCGTGCGAAGCTCTTCGATCGCACGCGGGTGAAGCTTGTCGGCGATGAGCAATCGCATGTCTTGGAGGCCGTATGCTAGCCGATCGCCCCACGTTTGACTACCGCGCGGCGCCCTCGCCGACGACGACCCGACGGCCCCCGACGTTCACCGCGGGGGCGCTGTCGCCGTCGCCCTCGGCGAGCGCCGGGGCCAGCGATCCTTGTGCGTAGGGCGTGAACTTGGCCTCGTAGGGTCCGCCGCGCGCGCTGCGCTTCACGATGGCGTAGAGCGCGGAATCGCTGCCGATACGCGTCGTCTCCGGGACCCACGCCTCCTCCGAGCCGTCGCTCAGAACGAGCACGACGCGGTCGGGCTCGATTCGAACCGAACGCACGAAGTACGGCGCGTCGTCGACGGTGAAGTACGTCCAGTCGTAGCCGTTCGTGAGGATGTACCGCCCGTCGTCGGGATGGCGGCTGATCCAGCTGTGGAGCGCCGCGGCAAGGCCCGCGTGCTCTACCCGGGCCCCGTCGTGCCAGAACCGGCCGCCTGCATCCAGGCGGAGGGTGCTCTCGCGCGACCGCCCCTCGGGGGCAGGGAAGCGGAAGAACTCGGGATGGTCGCCAGGTTTCACGGGAAGTGTTGTAGTGCCAACCCGGCTTGACGCACCTCGATGCCGGAGCCTAAAGAACCTTCGTTTCAAAATATTTTGAAACTTGTATCGGAGGCACGTCGATGGCGTGGGACGGCATGGGCGCGTTCGTTCGTGCGCTCGAGCAGCGCTCGGAGCTCGTGCGCGTCCGGCGCCGCGTCGACCCACGCCTCGAGGTCTCCGCCATCGCCGACCGCGTCATGAAGGCGGGCGGGCCGGCGCTTCTCTTCGAGAACGTCGCCGGCGCGTCGTTCCCGCTCCTCATCAACGCGTTCGGCTCGAGGCAGCGGATGTCCCTGGCTCTGGGCGTCGAGGACCTCGAAGAGCACGCGCGCGCCATCGCCGAGCTCGTGCACACGCAAGGCGCCATCGAGCGCGCGCGCGCTGGCCGAGCTCGCGCTCAAGCTCCCCGAGCTCGCGCACGTGCCGCCGCGATCGGTCCCGACGGGCTCGTGCCAGGAGGTCGTCCGCACCGGGCGACGACGTCGATCTCGACGCGCTCCCCATCCTCACGTGCTGGCCCGACGACGGCGGCCCGTTCATCACGCTGCCGCAGGTCATCACGCGCGATCCCGAGACGGCGTGCGCAACGTCGGCTGCTATCGCATGCAGAAGCTCGATCGGCGCACGCACCGCCATGCACTGGCAGGTCCACAAGACCGGGCGCGCGCCATTTCCGCCGCGCCAGGGAGATGGGCCTTGCGCCGCCTCGAGGTCGCCGTCGCGCTCGGCGGCGACCCCGCGCTCACGTACGCGGCGACCGCGCCGCTGCCCGACGGCATCGACGAGTGGATGTTCGCTGGCTTCCTGCGCAAGCGCGCGGTGGCGACGGTCCGGTGCAAGACGGTGGACCTCGAGGTCCCGGCGGACGCGGACTTCGTCCTCGAGGGCTACGTCGACCCGCAGGCCGATCTGGTCGACGAGGGGCCCTTCGGCGATCACACCGGCTACTACACCCCGGTCGACCGCTTCCCGCGCTTCCACGTCACTGCGCTCACGCACCGCGACGGCGCCGTCTATCCCGCGACGCTCGTCGGCCCGCCGCCCATGGAAGACGCCTGGCTGGGCAAGGCCACCGAGCGGCTGTTTCTGCCGCTGCTGCGCCTGCTCTTCCCGGAGGTCGTGGACATGAACCTCCCCGTCGAGGGGGCGTTCCACAACCTCGTGCTCATCTCGATCAAAAAGCAGTACCCGTATCACGCGGCCCGCCTGGCCCACGGCCTGTGGGGTGCGGGCCAGATGACGTTCTCCAAGGTGATCTGCGTCGTCGACGAGGACATCGACGTGCAGGACCTCGGCCAGGTGGCGTGGCGGCTCCTCGCCAACCTCGACCCCAAGCGCGACTTCGCGTTCGTCGACGGTCCGATCGACCAGCTCGATCACGGCGCGAGCCAGGCGCTTTGGGGGAGCAAGGTGTGCATCGACGGCACGCGAAAATGGCGCGAGGAGGGGTACGCGCGAGAGTGGCCCGAGCCCTGCCGGATGAGCGCGGACGTCGAGGCGCGCGTCGACGCGATGTGGCCCGAGCTCGGGATCGACCGCGGCCGCACGAAAGCCTCGAGCGCGAACGGAGCGCACCACGCGGGCCCTTTGCACGGCCATCCCGGCGCAAGCGCGGCGTCGTCCGCCGTGGCGCGCGTGCTCGACGTCGCGCGCGAGCTCCTCGCCAGGGGCCGGTCATGACGGGCGCGCCCATCGCCGACGTCCGCGCGCGCAGCGGCGAGGAAGCGTCGCACGAGGCCGCGGCGCGCGGCATGTTCGAACGCATCGCGCCGACCTACGATGCCCTCAATCGCATCTTGTCGGCGGGCATCGATCGGCGCTGGCGCGCTCGCGCGGTCGCCGAGGTCGCGCGGTGCGCCGGCCGGCCCCGTGCTCGATCTCTGCGCGGGGACGATGGACCTCACGGCGATGCTCGGCGCGCGAGCGCCCGCGCGAGCGCGATCGTCGCCGTCGACTTCTCTCCGGAGATGCTCGAGGCGGGACGGCACAAGGCGCCGGGCGCGGAGATCGTCGTCGGCGACGCGATGGCGCTGCCGTTCGAGGACGGGGCGTTCGCGGCGGTCGTCTGCGGCTTCGGCATCCGCAACCTGGCCGACCCCGCGCGCGGCGCCCGCGAGGTGCTCCGCGTGCTGCGGCGCGGCGGCGTCTTCGTGACGCTCGAGCTCTTTCGCGCCGACCCGGCTCGCGACGCGCGCGTTCCACCGCGCGTACGCGCGAGGTCGTGCTCCCCGCGGTCGGGGGCATCGTCTCGGGTGACGCCGACGCGTACCGGTACCTCGCCCGCAGCATGGCGGGCTTTCTCACGCGCGAGGAGTACGAGCGCACGCTCGAGCAGGTTGGCTTCGCGAACGTTCGCGGGCTCGACCTCACCCTCGGCGTCGCGTCGATTGTGTGCGGCTGGAGAAGCGGGGGCATGGCCGAATGAAGAAGATCGTCGTCGGAATCACCGGGGCCAGCGGCGCTCCCTACGCGCGCCGACTCGTCACCCTCTTGCGCGCGCGAAAGGACGTGGAGATCGGCGTATGCATCTCGCAGACCGCGCCGGAGGTGTGGGCGCTCGAGTGCGGCGGCGACCTGCGCGAGTCGCTCGGCGTGCCCGTCTGGGGCGTGCGCGACTACAAGGCGCCGTTCGCGAGCGGAAGCGCCGGGTGGCACGCCATGGTGGTCGTGCCTTGCTCGATGGGAACGGCCGCGCGGATCGCGCACGGGATCTCGGACACGCTTCTCACGCGGGCCGCCGACGTGATGCTCAAGGAGCGACGCACGCTCGTCGTCGTGCCGCGCGAGACGCCGCTCAGCGTCGTGCATCTCGAGAACCTGACGGCGCTGGCGCGGGCCGGCGCCGTCGTCCTGCCGGCGATGCCGTCGTTCTACGGCAAGCCCGCGACGCTCGACGAGGCGCTCGACACCGTCGTCGGCCAGGGTCCTCGACCACCTTGGCCTGGAGAACGACCTCGTCTCGCCGCTGGGGGTCGCGATGAGCGAGCTCGTCGAGCGCGCGATCGACGCGGCGGGGCTCGGGGCGGTCCTCGCGGCGCGACGAGCCGGTGCGCCGATGGCCGCGCACGTGCCACAGTTGCGCGGCGCCGACCTCCTCGTCCTCGGGGCCCTCGCCGACCGCGTGCGCGCCGAGGAAGTGGGCGACGAGGTGCGCATCTACACGGCGCGCGCCGGCCGAGCGGACGAGCGCGCCGACGGTCATCGATCGCTGCCGCGCGGCAGGGGCGACGAGGACCTCGCCGGGCTCGAGCTCCTGCGCGAGGTCGCGGTCGCGCGCATCACGGGGCCCCGCGCTGCGCGTGTGCGCGTCGACTGGACTCGATGCGGGCTCGAGCTGGCGCAGGTCGCGCTCGGCTTCGGTGCCGACGAGCTCGTGGGCTGCATCGCCACCAAGCGCGGGCTGCCCATCGCCGACGGCGAGCTCGCGGGCGTGGGCAAGAAGAGCAGGCGCGAGCTGGCCCAGGTCGTCAAGCGCAAGGAGCTCGCGGGCTGCGTCGAGCGCGGCGGGCGCGTGCCGCGTCGTCGTCGTCGGCGCCGTCAGACGGTGACGGAGTCGTAGGCGCGATCGATCGGCCGAAGCCACGGCCCCGAAGGAGGCCATGTGATGCTCGACACGATTGCGCGAGAAGGTGCGCGCCGGCGAGCGGCTTTCGTTCGACGAGGGCGTCGCCCTCTTCCGGCATCCGGACGTCGTCGCCGTCGGCCAGCTCGCCAACCAGGTACGCGAGCGGCTCCACGGCGACCGGACGTACTTCAACCGCAACATGCGGATCGAGGTCACGAACGTCTGCGTCGCGTCGTGCCTCTTCTGCTCCTTCGCGAAGCTCGAAGAGGGCGCGCCGGGCGCGCACACGATGAGCCTCGAGGAGGCGTGGCGCGAGCTCGAGGTGCGCATGGACGACCCGCCCGCGCGAGATCCACATCGTCAACGGCCTGCACCCCGGCCTTCCGTTCTCGTACTACGAGGAGCTTCTCGCCGGCTTCAAGCGGATCAAGCCCGACGTGCACATGAAGTGCTTCACGGCGGTCGAGATCCACTTCTTCGCGCAGCACTACGGGATGACGCACGCCGAGGTCCTCGAGCGCCTGCGGCGCGCGGGCCTCGACAGCCTGCCCGGCGGCGGCGCGGAGATCTTCCACCCCGAGGTGCGCTCGCGCATCTCGCACGACAAGGCGACGGCCGACGAATACCTCGAGGTTCATCGCGTCGCCCACCGCCTGGGGATGCGGACGAACGCGACGATGCTCTACGGCCACATCGAGACCTTCGAGCACCGCGTCGATCACCTGCTCCGCCTGCGCGCGCTGCAGGACGAGACGCGGCGGGCCTCCAGGCGTTCATCCCGCTCGCGTTCCATCCGGACGGCAACGGCATGCGCAACCTGCCGGCGCCCACCGCCATCGACGCGCTGCGCACGGTGGCCGTCTCGCGCCTCCTGCTCGACAACGTCCCGCACATAAAGGCCTACTGGGTCAGCATGACGCCGGAGGTCGCGCAGATTGCGCTTCGCTTCGGCGCCGACGACGTCGACGGCACGATCGTCCACGAGACGATCTACCGCGCCGCCGGTTCGCGGTCGCCGAGCGGCGCTGACCGTCGAGCAGCTCGTGCGACTCATCCAGGAGGCCGGGCGCATCCCGGTCGAGCGCGACACCTTCTACAACGTCGTGCGCGAGCACCCGCGCGCCGCGCTGCCCGAGGCCGCGCTCAAGGTGCGCGACCGGAAGGCGCACAAGCATCTGGAGGTCCTTTCATGAGCGACGTCGCGAGCGAGCGCCTGCGGGTGGCGGCCGTCGGGTATCTGAACGCGCGCCCGCTCTACGAGGGGCTCGATCGCGAGCCGGCGTCGTCGCGGGTCGCGCTCGACTGCGCGTCTCCCAGCGAGGTCGCGCGCCGGCGTCGCCGAGGACGAGGCGGACGTCGCGCTCATGCCCGTGGCCGCGGCCGCGACGATCGGGGACCTGCGCCTCGTGCGCGGGTGCGCCATCGGCGCGCGGGGCGCCGTGCGGAGCATCGTGCGTCGTCGCCGACCGACCGATCGAGAGGCTCGAAGAGCTGGCGGTCGATCTGTCGTCGCGCACGAGCGTCGTTCTCGCTCGTCTCGTGCTTCGCGCGCGCAATCGACGGTCGCGAGCCGCGCCTCGTCGGCGCCGATCCGGCGCGAGGCGATCGCAGGCGTCGGCGGGTCGCGCGGCGCGCTCGTCATCGGGGACCCCGCGCTCGAGATCGAAGGCCGGTTCCCTCACGTCGCTCGATCTCGGCCTCGCCTGGTGGGAGCTCACGCGGCCTGCCGTTCGTCTTCGCCGCGTGGTGCGGCCGGCGCGGGCGCGCTCTCCGCCGACGACGAGCGCCTCCTCGAGGCCGCAAAGGCCGCGGGGCTCGACCGCCGCAACGCGATCGCCGAGGAGCACGCCGCCCGCACCGGCCTTTCGCCGGCCTCGCTGCGCGCGTACCTCCGCGAGGCCATCCGCTACGACCTCGGCGACGAAGAGCGGCGCGGCCTCGAGCGCTTCTACGACGAGGCCGCGCACGCCGGCCTCCTCCCGCGCACGCGGGTCCGCTTCTTCGACGACGACCGCCGTTCGCCGGCGACCCGGCCCCCGCTCGACACGCTCCTCGGCCGCGCCGCCGAGGGCGAGCGGCTGAGCGCGCGCCGAGGGGGAGCGCTTGCTCGACGAGGCGTCGCTCTTCGACCTCGGCCTCGCCGCCGACGCCGTGCGACGCAGAAAGCACCCGCAACGGCGTCGTCACGTACATCGTCGACCGCAACGTCAACTACACGAACGTCTGCACGACGAGCTGCCGCTTCTGCGCGTTCTATCGCCCGCTCGGGCACCCGGAGGCGTACGTCCTCTCGCGCGAAGAGCTCGGGAAGAAGCTCCAGGAGGTCGTCGACGCGGGCGGCGTGCAGATCCTCCTGCAGGGCGGCCTGCACCCCGAACTTCGCATCGAGTGGTACGAGGACCTCTTCCGCTGGATGAAGAGCGAGTACCGGCTCGGCCTGCACGCGCTGTCGCCCGAGGAGATCCTCCACATCGCGCAGCTCGAGGGCCTCACCGTCCGGCAGGTCCTCGAGCGGCTGCGCGCGGCGGGGCTCGACAGCGTACCCGGCGGCGGCGCCGAGATCCTGGTCGACCGCGTGCGCCGCAAGATCGCGAAGGCCAAGTGCACGAGCGACGAGTGGCTCGGCGTCATGCGCGTCGCCCACCAGATGGGGCTGCGCTCGAGCGCGACGATGATGTACGGCACCGTCGATACCGCCGCGCGATCGCGTCGCGCACCTCGATGAAGATCCGCGACCTGCAGGACGAGACCAGCGGGTTCACTGCGTTCTTCTGCTGGGACTTCCAGCACGAGCGCGGGACGCACATCGAGGCCGGCGATCACGGCACCGTGCTCTACCTGCGTCAGCAGGCCGTCGCGCGCATCCTGCTCGACAACGTGGACCACGTCGGGGCGTCGTGGGTCACGCAGGGGCCCGAGGTCGGCCAGGTGGCGCTGCGCTTCGGGGCCGACGACTTCGGGCAGCGTGATGTTCGAGGAGAACGTCGTGTCGAGCGCCGGGACGACGTTCTGCATGAACGCGGACGCGATGGAGAAGCGCATCCGCGCCGCGGGGTTCAAGGCCGCGCGGCGCAACGTGCGCTACGACTGGCTCACATCGCCTTCGTGAGGAATCGAGCATGCGCGCTCTGCACGCCGATGCCGTGATCACGGGCGACGGGGACGTCATTCGCGACGGGGCCGTCGTCGTCGACGATCGCGGCGCCATCGTCGACGTCGGCCCCGCCGCCGATCTGCTCCCGCGTCACGCCGGGGTGGCGCCGGAGCGCGTCCGCGGCGCGCTTCTTCCGGGCCTCGTGAACGCGCACACCCATCTCGAGCTCAGCGCCATGCGCGGGCAGGTCCGCGGCGGCGCCGGGTTCGTTCCGTGGGTCGAGCAGATGATCGGGGTTCGCGCCGAAGCGCGGCCCGAGGACGACAGCGACGCGATCGAGCAAGCGGTCGCGGATCTCGACGCGTTCGGGACCACCGCCGTGGGCGAGGTCACCAACTCGCTCGAGCGCGGTCTTGCCGCTCGCGCGTCGCGGCCTCGTCGGCTGCGTCTTTCACGAAGTGTTCGGCATCGAACGCGGACCGCTCGAGGAGCGCGTCGCGGCCCTCCCGAGGATCGTCGAGGAGCGCGTCGGCGAGTGGCCAACCGTCGAGCTCGCGTACACTCCCACGCCGCACACGCTCTACACCACGCACGCTGACGGTGGTGCGGCGGCTCGCTCGCGAGGCCCGCGATCGCGGCTCCCGCATCAGCCTGCACCTGGCCGAGCACGCGGCCGAGCGGCGGTTCCTCGAGCACGGCGACGGCCCGATCCCCGGGTGGTACGAGTCGCGGCTGAAGCTGCGTCGCGATCTGCTCGAATGGCCGGGCAAGTCTCCCATCGCCCTCGCCGACGATCTGGGCGCCCTCGGCCCGCACGTCGATCGGCGTTCACCTGACGGACGCGCGCCCCGAAGAGCTCGATCTCGTGGCGCGCCGCGGGGCTCCGGTCGTCTTCTGCCCGCGGTCGAACCTCTTCATCGAGACGCGCTTTCCTCCGCTGCTCGCCGCGCGCGCGGCGGGCCTTCTTCCGGCCCTCGGGACCGACTCGCTCGCGTCGAACGCTTCGCTCGACGTCCTCGCCGAGGCACGCGCGCTCGCGGATCGCTTTCCGACGGTCCCCGCGCGCGACCTCGTGCGAATGGCCACGTGGGAAGGCGCGCGCGCGCTCGGTCGCGACGACGTCGGTCGCGTCGCCCGCGGCGCGCGGCCGGGGCTCTTCGCGATCGAGGGCGATCCCGGCGACGACGCGTGCGCGTTCGTCTTGCGCAACGTCCGCGCGCCGCGGCGCTGGGTCGTTCGGCGGGAAGGGGCCAGGCCCCACCGAGCGGAGACGCCGTCGTGAGCGTCCTCGCCCGCGTCCGGACGTACGGGTCGCTCGTGGCCTTCGCGCACACGGTCTTCGCGCTGCCGTTCGCCGCGAGCGCGGTCGTCCTGTCGCTCGCGGTCCCGCACGAGCCACTGACCGCGCTACGGATCGCCGCGATGGTCGTCAGCATGGTCTGCGCGCGGACGAGCGCGATGGCGTTCAACCGGTGGGCCGACCGTGACGTCGACGCCAAGAACCCGCGAACGCGCGTACGGCACCTGCCGGCCGGGACGGTCCGGGCCGGGGAGGCGCTCGCGCTCGCGCGTCGTTTCGGCGCTCGCATTCCTCGCCGTGGCGGCGACGCTCGGCTTCTGGCCGGCGGTGCTCGCGCCGGCCGTTCTCGCCGTCCTGCTCGGCTACTCGTACGCCAAGCGCTTCACCTGGGGGGCGCACGCGTGGCTCGGGGTCGCGCTCGCGCTGGCGCCAGGCGGCGCCTGGCTCGCCATGGGGGCGCGGCCCGGCGCCGGGATCGTCGCTGCTCATGGTCGGTGTGGTCACGTGGCTGCTCGGGTTCGACGTTCTCTACTCCCTTCAGGACGAAGACTTCGACCGAGGCGAGGGGCTGCGCTCGATCCCGGCGCGCTTCGGGAGGCAGCGCGCGCTCGCGATCTCCGCGGGCGCGCACGTCGTCACGGTCGTCGCCCTGGCGGGGTGCGGTCTGGCCCTCGGTCGAGGAGCGGCTTACGCCGTCGCGGTCCTCGGCGCCGCGGCGCTGCTCGTCTACGAGCACTCCCTCGTGCGCCGGCGAGGCCTCGCCGCGATCGACAAGGCCTTCTTCGACGTCAACGCCTGGGTGAGCGTCCTCTTCTTCCTCCTCGTAGCCGCCGACGAGATCCTGAGACGCCGGTAGAAATCAGGGACGCCGAAGAAAGCGCCGAGCGCAACGAAGCGCTCTCAAGATCCCCCAGCCAAAGCGCCTCGCTCGAGCGCTTTTCCTCTAAGTCGATCGGGTCCGGATCGGCGTTCGCGGCGCGCAGCCGTACGTCCGTACGGCGAGCACCGCGGGCGCCGAGGCGGGCCCGAACGACGACGAGGAAAAGAGCTCTAGTGAGTCGAGCACTTCATCAGGCACATGAGGTCGCCGTTGCAGCCGCAGTCGCTCCCCGCCTTCTTCGGCGGTGGGGGCGTGGCCGTGGCGGTGGCTGCTCCGCCCGCGGTCGCGGTTGCGGCGCCGGCCGGCTTTGCGCCACCGCCTGTCGGTGCGTGATAGGTGCCGCCACCGGAAGGAGCCTGGTGCTTCACCGCCACGGTGGCCGACGGAGCGGCGCTGGCCGATGCCTCGGCCGTTGGTGCGGAGGCGGTCGCGGACGGTTCGACGGTCGCCGTGGCCGTGGCCGTGGGTGCCGTGGACGCCATGGCGCTCGTGTCGGGTGCGGGGCCGCTCCCCGCCACCTTGACGCCGATGACGATGCCGAGCACGAGAAGCAGCAGGACCCCGGCGACGCCCCCGATGTAGAGCGGCAGCTTGCTCTTCTGCGGCGCTTCGCCGAGAGGGCTGCCGAGCAACCCGAGCGGGGAGCCGAGCGGCGGGGCGGCACCGAGCGGCGACGCGAACGCGTTGCCGTCGCCGCCCGCTGCGGGCCGCATCGATTCAGCCTTCGCGGCGAGCGCCCGGAGGTCGATCAAGCCCGAGTCGTCGGAATTCTTGCCCGTTGACCTCGGCGCCTCCTCCTCGGGGCGCTCTCCCGCGTCCTTCGTAAGGACGGCCAGCGAGAAGAGGACCGAGTTCTCGTTGCGCTGGCCGGTCATCTTGCTGGTCGCATCGTCCATCGAGGCCGTGGGCATCATCTGCGGGACGACCGGCGCGCTGGTCTGCACTTCTTCGCCTCCGCCACCGCTGCCGAACAGGTCACGGGCCCGTGCTTCGCGCTTCACCACGGCCGCGCGCCTTGGCTCTGCGAACGCGGCGGCGACGGGCGCCGCTGCGGCCATTTCAGGTGCCGAGGCGGGGGCCGCTGCAGGCGCTACGTAAGCCGGCTCCTGAGCCTGGAACGAAGACGCGGGCGCCGTCGCGGCCGCGCCCGCGTGAAGCGCCGTCACGACGGTCTCGACTTCCGAGAGGGGCTTCCAGTCGTCCATCCCGTCGGTCCAGATGAACGTGTCCTGCGCCACGACCCCCGCGTTGTACGCCTCGACCAGCTCTGCGAGCGTCATGGTGCGCGGCTCGGCATCGCCGACGTTGACGTGCCACTGCGCCCCTTCGGCATCGCCGCCCGCCGCCGCGGTCGCGGGCCCGGCCGTAGCCGCGGAGCCATTCGTCGCCGCCCCGCCGCTGCCCTGGACCACGATCGTAGCGCCGCACTTTCGGCAGCGGATCTTGACGATCTTGCCTTGGACCTTCTCGTCCGCGACGTTGTATTTGGACTGGCAGGACTGACAGGTGATCTTCATGTGGGCCCGTTATCGGTGCGCCCCAGTGTACCCCGACCCGGTCCGTCTCGCCTGGTTTCCGGCGGGGTGAGGGTCAGGGGCGAAGGGCAGCACGCAGGTCGTCCCCGCGCACGAACGTCGCCTGGCTCTGCATCTGGGCGGTCAGCCTCTTGGTCGTGCCGGCAGGCGGCTGTCCGGGGTCCGCGGGCTGATCGGACGGGTCGGCCGCGTTCGGTGCCTCGAACAGCATGACCACGCGAACCTGGACGTCTGACTTTCGCGCAAGCACCTCGCCGCGAACGAGCTCGAGCTCGCCCTCCGCCTGGGCGTCAACCTGCTTCATGGTTGCCTCTTTGGGTACCCCGAGCGTCGTGATGGGGCTTGCCGCATAGGCCTTCAGATCGAACGAAAGGCGCACGCGATTGCCGTCGACGCTCTTCACCCGGTACGCGCGGTACGCGATCACATCGAGGCTCGAGAACGGCATTCGCGACTCCGCGATCCACTGCGCCCCGACGCCCACCGGCTTCGACGGCAGGGGCACGCTCGACAAAACAAGCGCTTCGGCAGCGTTTTTGGCGATCCGATCGACCTCTTGCGCCGCTTGTTTGCCCAGCTGCGTTTGAACGTCGCTCTCGCCGCCGTCCGCGCTCAGCTTGATCCGGATCTGCGTCCCCTCGAGCGATGCGATCGTCTTGTCCGTTCCCGGGGGAAGATCGCCCAGCTGCTCTTTCGCTGGAGACGCCCTCTTGAGGTCCGCCACGAGCCAGTCCGACCCGCCCTCGTCTTTCTTCGCAGGGCCGAGGGTCAGGCCCAGGTCCACGGTGGGAGTGACCATTCGCGGCCCCGTCTGCATTCCGAGCTCGAGCGCCGCCGGACCGTAAGAAGAGCGCGCCGCGTCGGGCGAGGTGCCCGTGAGTGCGATGCGGGGTTCGTCTCCGTCACCCACCATATCGACCGTTGTGGGTGCGCCTCGCGGGTGGCGCCGATCGGCGATCCCGGGCGCGAAGATGCCGTCGGGGGGCGGCCCGCTGTCGTTACCCGCCGACGCTGCCGCGGCGACCTGAAGCGCCTTGGCGAGCTTTGGATCGGCGGTGGCGTACTTATCGGTGCTCGCTCCCGCGTCGACGGAGGACGAGCTCTCCGTGGCTTTCTTTTCGTCGCACGCAGCGCCGAGCAGCGCCGCGCCCGCGAGCGCGAGCGTGATCACGGACAGACCAGGCAAAGGGCGGGTCATGGCCCGGTCCTTTATCACAGCGTCCGGGCCGCGACGGCCCCCGAACGGGGTCGCCCGGGCCCCCCGCGCGCGGAGGTCAGGGAAAGGGACGCTTCTTGTCCGGGAACTCGTCCTGGTAGCTCTTCTTGTACGCGTCGTGGCAGGCCTTGCACGACGCCTTGACGCCCTTGACGTCTTGCTTGGCCGCGGCGCTCGCGCCGTCTTTCGCGATGCTCGCCCAGTTCGGGTAGTTCCCGGGGGGCGGCTTGCCCGCAACGAGCGTAAGGCTCTCCTTGAGCTTGTCGAAGTCCTGCCCGGCCATGGGTGCGCCCATGTTGGGCTTCATCCATCGGCCGAGGTCAGTCTTCGGCTCCTCGGCCGCAGCAAATCCAGCGGCGAGGGAGAGAGCAACGGTGAGGGGAAGGGAGGCTCGGAGAAGCTTTCGCATCATCGTGGTGTTCTCTTGGACGGGCGGAGGACCGAAACGTTACACGCCAAGGCGCTCTCGTCATCCTCGTTTTCAGACGCTTTTTCCGCTGCTTCGCAACCCTTTGCCTAGCGCGCCCTTGCGCGCCCTAGCGCGCAATCCGGACCGGGACGCTCACCCCACCGCGCCCTTCACGAGGCCGACGGGGCAAGAGACGCCGGTGCCGCCGAGGCCGCAGTAGCCGTCCGGATTCTTCGCCAGGTATTGCTGGTGATAATCCTCGGCGTAGAAGAACTCGCCGAGCGGCGCGATCTCCGTCGTGATCGCGCCGTGCCCCGCCTTCGTGAGCTGCTCCTCGTAGGTCGCCCGCGAAGCCTCGGCCAGCTTCTGCTGCTCGTCGCCCTCGACATAGATGCCCGATCGATACTGAGTGCCGACGTCGTTGCCCTGGCGCATCCCCTGGGTCGGGTCGTGATTTTCCCAGAAGACGCGCAGCAGCTCCTCGAAGCGCACCTTGGCCGGGTCGTACACGACGCGCACCACCTCGGTGTGTCCCGTGCCGCCCGAGCAGACCTCGCGGTACGTCGGGTTCGGCGTGACGCCGCCCGCGTAGCCCACCTGCGTCGAAAAGACGCCCGGGAGCTGCCAGAATTTCTTCTCTGCGCCCCAGAAGCACCCCATTCCGAAAGTGACCGAGCGCAACCCCTCCGGGAACGGAGGCGCGAGCGGCGTACCCAGCACGGCGTGCTTGTTCGCGACGGGCATTTTCTCCGCGCGGCCCGGCAGCGCCTGCGACGGAGCGGGAACCCTGAGCTTGCGGGCATCTGAGAACCACATGGTCGTAGGGCAAGTCTAGGCACGCTTTGGCCGCTCGACCACCCTCGCTCACGCGGCTCACGCGGCTCACGCGGCTCACGCGGCATCACCGGCGTCACGCGGCTCAGGGGCACTCCACGTCGGTGTTCGGCGCGTTCGGAGTTCCGTGGAAACCGGGGAACCAGGAGGCGGTCGATCTCTTCCACTGCGTGAAGTCCTGGCGCGCGCTCGCGTCGCAGTCGCTGGGGAAGGCCACCGAGTCGCCCACCACGAGCGTGAGCGCCGGATACGTCACCGTGTCGAGCAGCGTCCCGTTGAGGCTCACCGTGATGGTCGAGCCCTTGTTGCGCAGCACGTCGCCCTGGTGACCGAACCAGACGACGACCACGCCGGGCACATCGTGGTCGATCGCCGGGTCGTTCGAGTCTGCGACGACGAACGTGCCCCGCGGGGGGATCCACAAATCGCCCGTCACGTCGAACGTCGCCACCTTCGAGCCGCGCGGACATTCGCCGTGCAGACCGTTGAGGTTCGCTGCGCAGTCGAGGGCGCTCTCGATCTCGAGCCACTCGCCGTCGTCTCCCGCGCCGGCCACCGATTCGATCATCAGCTCGTCGATCCGGATCTCGCCCGGCGACAGCGGCTGCAGGCATGCGCCGTCGGGAGTCGTGTTCGGCGTCTCGTCGGCCGAGTCGTCGCCTTCGCTGCCGGCCTCGTCGTCGGGGGCAGGGGAGTCGAGCGGCGTCTCGCTCGCGGCCGCGTCGCCGTCGTCGCCCTCGTCGGGCGGCCCCGCGGTCGCCGGGAACGAGCCACCGTAGGCTCCGTCATCGCCCGCTGGCGATGAGCTCGCGCCGGGGGACGGACCGACCGACCGATCCGAACAGGCCGCCGCAAACGAGAGAGCGCCGACGAGCGCGCAGTGCAACCACCGGAGGGGAGACCATGAGCGCTGCATGGCGGTCGCCAGAGCAACCGGTGTTCCTCCCGCTTTCGCGGCGGAATCCTCGATGAGTCGAGCGTCTCGACACCGTCCCGGGCCAAGCCGCGCCTGTCACGGGTCGACGCCGCGCGGGCTGCGTGGATGTGTGTCTTTCAAGGATAAGAGTTTGGCGCTCCCGGGATAGGCGCAACAAATGGTGAGCCTCTGTAGTGAGCGAAGCGTTGCTCGGACGGCGGAAACGAGGTACCACCGCCAACGGGAGCGCCGGGGGCTGCCCGCATTCTTTGGCGTATCGCGGATAGACAATCTGGAGGAGCACGATGGATTCTTCGCGTATCGGTTTGTTGGGCCAGGGTTGTGTGGTGATGATTCTGGCGGCGTCCGCCGGATGCTCGAGCTCGAGTGTCCCCCCCGGGGCGGGCCCCGCGGACTCGAGTACTCCCACTCCAACTCTGGACGCGGGTCCCGAGCCGGTCGTCGACGGCGGTGGCGGCCCCTGTACGCAGACCTACCCAGTCTCCGTCGGTACGCTCATCACGGCGACCGTCAACTGGCCGGCCTCGGCCGCCGTCGCCAAGGGATCGGGCGCCTACTACCTCTGGCTGCTCACGACCTACAGCGTCGCGGGGGGCAAGATCACCGGAACCACGGCGACGTGCGGTACCACGCCGGCCATTCTCACGCTGTCGACCTCCGGCGCCTCCGCAGAGGGCGTTCCCATGGGGCAAACGGGCCAGGTCAAACCAACGTATCCGCCGGACTCGTTTGCCAACGTCCCGCCCACGTCCATCACCGGTACGCTCGGCGGCACGAACATCGGTAGCTCGTTCGAGATCGACCCGTCGGTCACTCTCCAGGGGTTGAAGCCGACCGACCCGCTCTCGGATCCCACGATGAAGTGGCCCACGGGATACACGCAGCTCACGGCGAGCGACCTCACGTTTGCGGACGGGACTCCGTACGATGGGGGAGCGGGGCACCCGGGCATTCGCGGCGTCTTCGACGGCACGCCGCCCTACTATCTCGGTGGAACGAGCCTCGCCTCGGGCTCGCCCAAGGCCGATCAGTTCTGGACCGTCAACCGCGTGCAACTCGCTCTCTACGGAACGAGCTCGAGCTGCACCGAGACCAAGGGCAGCGCCTACGTGACGCTGATCAACAACCGAGTCGTCGGTTGCGAAATCGCGGACGCCGGTGGCCCGTGCACGGCGGACCAGTTCGGCTTCCTCGACGAGAACACAACGCAGTACGCGCCCTCGGCCGGCACCTTCCAGTCGATCCAGCTAACGGCCAGCCAAACGTGCAGCGACGTCCTCAGCATGCTCCCGATGCCGGCGCAGTGAGCTGAGCCAAAAGGGATGCGGCGCTAAAGCCTGCGCGCCGCATCCCGCTCGTCGGGCGCCCCGCGCGCTCGATTCTCGTCCATCGCGAGAAGAGCGAGAGAGAAAACAGAGAGGGGAGGAGAAGAGGAGGAAAATCAGCAAAGATTGTTCTCCTTTCCTGATGCCCTCCCCGTGCTCTCTCTCTCCTGTTCGTGATCGAAATTGCGCTCGGTGATTTAGCGACGGTCGCCCCCGTAGCCACCGTCGATTGGATTGCACACGGCGTAGGGCCGGGCGGCTCCTGGATCGATCTAGAACAGCGCTTCGAGGTTGCCCGTGAACACGCCAATCCACGACTTGTAGATGCCGCCCGCGTCTTCCTCGATGGTTGGGTAGAGGACCGGGGTGCCATTCGCGTCGGCCGCGAGCGTGCTCTTGCCGATGTTGTTCCGGGTGAAGTACTGAATCTGCGTATACGAGCCCGTCAGGAACAGAGACTCCGTGAGCCTGAGTCGTACCCCGAGCGTCCCCTGGACGTTGTCGGCATCGGGGAGGTCTGGTGCCAATGTCGCGTCGGGCGATGCGGCGGTCTCGTAGCCGGCACCGAAGAGCAGCTCGACGGCCGGGACGACCCACCAGCTGACGCCCAGGCGACCGCCGTACGTGTCGTTCCAGTCGCGGCGAATGAACGCCTGTACCGGGGCGCTCGCCGTGTTGTCCGACCCGTCGGCGGCGATGCTGCACGGGTTCCCCTGAAAGACCAGGCACTGGGAGTTGAACTCGCTCCAGCGAGTGCGGTCACCGAAGAGTCGGAACTCGAGCGGAGCGTGCTTGGGCCGCCATCGGATGCCGGCCCGATAGATGTCGGGAAGCGTCTCGAGGAAGTTGACCGGGAAGTACGCGGTGCCGTTGGCCGGCGACGAAAGCTGGAGCTGCCCCGTGAGCTTTTGCTGTCCGAGGCCAGGTTGCGCCTGATACGACGCGCCAATCCAGAGTTGGTCGGGCACCGCTTCGAGCATCAGCCCCGCGGCGAAGCTGCCATTGAAGGTGTGGGCGTCGAGAAACGCGCGCCCCTCCATGGTCGTGTCGGGAATGCCGGTGCCGCCCGGGTTCTTGGCCTGCGTCGTGTCGAGCGTCGTGCTGATGAAATTACCCGTAGCGCCGATGCTCAGTGGCCCGAAACGGTAGGCCGCGCCCGCGGTGAAGTAGAGGACAGTCGTGGCGCCGTCGATGCTGAACCACCGCTGCACGCCGGCCGCCGCGAGGGGGTACTTCGTCGAGTTGACGAATTCGTCGTTCTTCGACCAGTGCGCGCGACCGCCGAACGGCGCGAAGAAGCCGGCGCCGAGCACCAGATTGCCGACCTTGAGCGTGCCGCCGATCGAGGGCCCGCCGAACGCGTTGAAGAGGGACGCCGTCCCGGTGTTCGCGCCCTGGGCGTCCGGGGGATCCTTTGTATCCGTGTTCGCGCCGGGACGGTCATAGGACGCGTGCCGGATGAAGAGTCCTCCGTAGAGACCGAGCTGAGACCCCTTGGCGAAGGCCATGCCGGCGGGGTTGTAGTAAAGGGCCATCGGGTTCGTGGACACGACGTTGCCCTGCTCGCCGCCGGCATTGGTATTCGCAAACCCTGCAGCTTTCGCCTCTTGCGCGCCCCATGTCGTTGCCAAGGCAGCGACACCGGCACTGACGACGCATCGTCTCAAACTCTTCATCCCTGGATCTCCGGTCCGCGACGCACGAGAGCGCACAGCCCTACCCGCCTCGTCTGGTAGTCTGATTTGTGCTGCAGAGCAAACGTTGGTTGCAGGTGGTCTCCGTCTTCGAGAACAAATCGCCCCTGTCGGGCCAATGCCATAAGAATCCGCCACGGACATACCTACATCGTAAGCGACTTGGAACGCCGAGCTGGGCTAGAGGTTCGAAGAGTAATGCGGTATACGCGTGACGAATGGTTCAGCTAGGTGAGGTCAGGCGCGTGATCAACGCTCGCCCGAGGGTGGGAGTCCGAACGCGCGCTGGGGCAGGATTTATGGCTGTCGTGCTAGCAATCGCCGTGGTCGGAACCCCGACTTACGCGCACGCGCAAGCGACGACACCACCGGCTACGGCGCACGCGATAGTGGCTGCGCCCGCGGCCGTACCGGCGCCCGCGGCGCCCGCGCACGCGGCCGCGGCTGCGCCCGCGCCCGCACCGCCGCCCGCGGCTGCGCCCGCGCCGGCCCCTGCGCCCGCGGCTCCGCCTGCGCCCACGCCCGCGCCTGCGGCGGCCCCTGCGCCCGCGCCGGCAGCGACGCCGGCACCGGACGTCACCATGAGCACCGCCGATGCCACCGCGCTCGAGAAAGCCGAGTGCACCCGTCAACTCATGATCGCCGAAGATGCACTCGAGCGTGACGGTAAGTATGCGCGCAATTGGACGGATGCCTGGTACGTCACCGGCACATCGCTCATCACTCTGAGCTTGGTGGGTATCTTTCAGTACCACGACTACCGAGTCAGTGAGCAGATCGTCAACGCGGTTCTCGGCCTTGGTTTGATGATCCAGGTACCCGACGCGACCACGAATCACAGGGCGCTCCAGGGGATTCGCACCGCCGGCCTGAGCGACCCGTGCCTCGCTCTCACGAGCGCGCGGTTCATCATCGAAGTGAACGCCGATGACGCGAAGCAGCACCAGAATGCGTTCGCGTACATATTCCCGATCGCGCTCAACGCGGTCGTCGGGGCGATCGTGGCGATCGCCGAGGGTCACTGGCAGTTCGCCGGCCATGGCGACGAAGGCCTGGGGACCCTCATCGGCATTGCCGCCAGCGAGCTTCAGGTCGTCACGTTCCCATCGCCGTCTCTCAAGGTGACCGGTACGTCGCTGCAGATGAATTTCTGAGCGCGTCGCGCTGCGCCTCGCGCGTTACGCGCGGACGCGCCAGTTGCCCACGTACGTCTTGCCGACGTCGTCGCACGTGGGGTCGGTCACGATGATCTCGGGGCGCGCGCCCCGGCACGTGAGGACCGCGTTCTGTCGAAAGACGCGCCCGAAGGCGATCGCCTCGTCGCGGTCCATGCCGTGCACCAGCCACGACGGTTCGCGCCACGTGCCCTCTGGATCCTCTTCGTAGCCCACGCACGCCTCGACCCGGTAGACGCCGAGGATCAGGAGATCGCGCATCACTTGGTGTCGCTGCTCGTTGACCTTGCGGGGAAGGAGCATCGATCGCGGGTTATACGCGGTGAGGACCGCGAAGGGTCGCTGCAGGAGGTCGGGCAGCGACGCGACGTCGGTGACGATGTCGCCGTCGAGCGAGGTCCGGAGCGGCCCGGATGGACCGGGGAACTCGTAGACGGTCGCGAGGTAGCTCCGGAGGAGGCTCTGATCCATGGGTCGAGCCCCACCGGATAGCACGAGTGGGCGCCGCCGATGACGGATCCGCGGCTCGAGTCACGCGCTCGAATCACGCCGTCACGGAGTGCCGGGTGTCCCGTGACCTGCGCCCGGGTTCATTCCCGGCGCATTGCCCGGATTCCCTGGGCTGGCGCCGGGGTTCGCGCCTGGATTGTTGCCGGGGTTGGCCCCCGGAGGCGTCGCCGGGTTCATTCCCGGCGGCGTCCCGGGCAGCCCCGGGGCAGGGCCCGGGTAGATGGGCGTGCTCGGCTGAGGATTCGTGACCCCGCCGTCCGCCATGGGCTGAGCGACCTTGCGTGCATCGCTCCCGATCGCCTCGTTGTCGCTCCGCGCCACTCGCGCGAGTAGCAGCGAGGCAGAAAGCGACACGGCGACGGTCGCGAGGATTGCATGAGTCGTACGCATCGTGGGTGCTCCTTGCTGGCGCGCCGGCCGTCGCCCAACCGATGGCTCCCAGCTGTCGGTCGCGATCGCGCGCGACGCGCCGAGGACGCATGCGTCGTGCCTACCGCGACTCGTGCGCGGCGCACCCCTACGGACGCGACTCCCCGTCGAATCGGTATCCGATGCCGCGAACCGTCTGCAAATGGCGAGGCTTCTGCGGATCGGGCTCGAGTTTGGCCCGGAGCTGCTGGATGAAGTTGTCGATCGTGCGCGGCGTGCCGTGATGGTTCGGTCCCCACACGCGCGAGAAGATCCCCTCGCGACTCAGCGCAGCTCCACGCGCCTCGATGAGGCACAAGAGCACGTCCAGTTCGGTCGCCGTCATCTCGACGAGCGCGCCGTCGCGGGTCACCGTTCGGGCTGCGACGTCGACCCGGACATCGCCGAACGAGTGCACCATTCGAGGCACGTTCTCCGTCGGCCGGGGTCCCCTTCGCAGCGCCGCGCGCACCCGCGCCAGGAGCTCGGCGAGGCTGAACGGCTTGGCGACGTAGTCTTCGGCGCCGAGCTCGAGTCCAGTCACCTTCTCCATCTCACCCGTTCGCGCGCTCAGGACGATGATGGGCATCATCAATCCCTCGCGGCGGACGGTCTGCAGGACCTGGAAGCCGTTGAGCTTCGGGAGCATCACGTCGAGGATCACGAGGTCCGGCTGGTTCTCGCGGGCCATCGTCAGGCCGGCCTCTCCGTCCTCCGCCGACAGGACCTCGTAGCCCTCGCTCTCGAGGTTGATGCGCAAGCCGAGCGCGATGCTCGAGTCGTCTTCGACGACGAGTACGCGCCGCTTCGGAGTTTCGGTCGCCCTCGTCATCGTCACGACCCCTTCGCGCCGGCCGTCACCGCGGCGACCTTCGCGCCGACGCCGGGCGGGGCGATCGGCAGGACGATGCGGAACGTCGTCCCGCGGCCCTTGGCGCTCTCGACCTGCACGCGGCCGCGGTGCGCGCGCACGATGTGCTTGACGATGGCGAGGCCAAGACCGCTGCCCTCGCGCTCGCGAGAGAGGCGGTCGTCGATCCGGTAGAACTTCCAGAAGATCCGGCGATGCTCGACGGCAGGGATGCCGAGGCCGTTGTCGCTCACTTCGATGGCCACCCCCTGACGCACGCGCCTGATTCGCAGGCGCACGACCGGCGGAGTCCCCCCGTATTTGAGGGCGTTGTTGAGCAGGTTGCCGACGGCGTCGACCATCGCCCCCACGTCGGCGCTGAAGAGCGGCAGGTCGGGGTCGACGTGCACGGCGAAGTCGAGCTCCGGATGCCGATCGCGCACGGGCGCGAACGCCTCGACCGCGTGCGCGACGAGGTTGCTCGCGGTCTCGGGCCGGAGCTCGAAGAGCTTGCGCCCGGCCTCCATACGGCCCCAGTCGAGCAGCCTCTCGATGACCTGCACGAGCCGCTCGGTCTCGCGGCCCAGGCCGTCGATGCACTTGTCCTGCGTGGCCTGGTCGCCGCGCGTCCGCTGCATCGTCTCGGCGAAGAGCCGGATGCTCGTCAGCGGCGTTCGAAACTCGTGGCTCACTTTCGACACGAAGTCGGCCTGCAGCTCGCTCAGGTTGGCCTCGCGCCGCAGGAACACCAGCACGAGCACGATGCCCGTGACCGCGACCAGGACGAAGCTGACCGTGAGCGCGCCGATGAGCAGGTGAAACGCGCTCCCGATGAACATGAGCACGATCCCGACGAGCAAGATGAGCGCGGTCGGGATGATCACCAGAAAGACGAGGAGCTGAACGATGCGGCGATACCCGAGGCGCTGCCGGTTCTTGGCCACGGCTTACAAGATAACTCGGTTATTCGAGCGCCGCGCGCATCGCTTCGAGGGGGGCCTTGACGCCCAGATCGGCCAGCCAGAGCTCGAGCGCCAGCGCCCCCTGGCGCGCGAGCATCCCGAGGCCGTCGTCGCACCGGAGACCGCGGCGGCGCGCCGCGCCGAGCCACGGCGTGTCTCTGGGCGCGTAGACGACGTCGATCGCCACGACTCCCAGGGCGAGCGCGTCCCATGCGACGACGTCCGCCACGGCCTCTCCGCCGCTCGCGCCGCGCATGCCGGCGCTCGTCGCCTGCACGACCGCGATCGTGCGCGCCTCGAGTTCGCTCGAGGCGATCCACGGCTCCGGCGTCACCGGGCGAGGGGCGGTGCGGACGAACGCGGCGCGCCGCGCCGGGTCCGCGAAGGCGCGAGCGCGGACCGCGATGTCGCGCAGCCCGAGGTGCACGCCGAGCGCTGCGACGGCGGCGCGCGCTGCGCCCCCGGAGCCGAGGACCAGCGCGCGGCCGCCCGCGGGCCACACGGGGGATCCGGCGAGTCGGTCGAGCTCCGCGGCGAGCGCGGGGGCGTCGGTGTTGTGGGCCACGAGGCGGCCGTCGTCGCCGCGGACGATCGTGTTCGCTGCGCCGGCGACACGCGCGCTCTCGTCGAGCGCGTCGACGAGCGACAAGACGCGCTCTTTGTGCGGCACCGTCACGTTGAGGCCGTCGTAGCGGCCGTCGCGCAGCTGGGCGACGACGGCCGCGAGGTCGCCGGCCGTCGCGTGCACGGCCTCGTAGGTGTGCGGGAGTCCGAGCGCGCGCATCGCGGCGCCCTGCATCACGGGGCTCTTCGAGTGCGCGACCGGGTCGCCTACGACGGCGAATCGCCGCACCCTCACTTGGGCTTCCTCGCGGCGGGGTCGAACGACGGCCCGGGGTCGATGCTCTCGACGCTCTCGACCCGCGCGTCGAGGCGCGCGTCGCGAACGCGCAAGTGAATCCTCTGTCCGGGCGCGACGTCGTCCCCCGTTCGGATGGCGCGTCCATCGTCGCGTGTCGCGATGGCGTACCCGCGGGCGAGCACCTTGAGCGGGCTGAAGGCGTCGAGCCGGGCGGCGGCGCGATGCAGCGCCGCGCCGCGCTGCGCGAACGCCGCGCTCCATAGCGTCCCGAGGCGATGGTCCAGGCGGGTCAGCTCGGCGCGCTCTCGCGCGAGGGTGGCGCGCGGGTGCAGCGACGTGAGGCGCCGCTGCGCATGAAGAAGGGCGTCCCTCCGCCGCGAGATCGAGGCCCGCGCGCGCAGGGCGAGGCGCGCGAGTCGATCGTCGAGCGTCTGCTGGTGCGCGGCGATCGCGAGCCGCGGATCGCCCAGGCGCCGGGCGACGCGTCCATGAGCGACCCGGCCGTGCGCGACCCGGCTGTGCATGGCGCGCGCGAGGTGCAGGCGCGTGCGACGCAGAAGCTCGCCCTGCGCCAGCCGATCGGGCACCACCATCTCGGCGGCCTGCGACGGCGTCGCGGCGCGAGCGTCGGCCGCGAAGTCCACGAGCGTGACGTCGACGTCGTGGCCGACGGCGCTCACGATCGGGACGCGGCACCCGGCGACGGCGCGCACGATGGCCTCTTCGTTGAACGCGCCGAGGTCGTCCGCCGAGCCGCCGCCGCGGCCGAGGACGATGACGTCCACCTCGCGCACGCGTTGAAGCTGCGCGAGGGCGCGACAAATCGACTCCACGGCGCCTGCTCCCTGGACCTGCGCGGGAGCGAGGAGGATCCGCGCGCCGCCCCGGCGGAACGCGACGCGGCAGACGTCGTGGATGACGGCCCCCGACGCGCTCGTGACGACGCCGACGACGCGGGGCTCGCCTGGCAGGGCGCGCTTTCGCTCCTGCGCGAAGAGGCCCTCCGCCGCCAGCTTCGCCTTGAGCCGCTCGAGAGCCTCGAGGAGAGCGCCGCGCCCGGTCGCCTGCAGCCGGTCGGCGACGAGCTGCAGCCGGCCGCGGGGCGCCCAGAGCGTCGGTTTGCCACGAAGCCGAAGACGCGCGCCGTCGACGCAGAGCGTGCGCATGCGCGGCGTGACGTTCGACCGGTACATGACGACGTCGATGGCCGCTTCTTCGCGCTCGTCCTTGAGGCAGAAGTAGAGGTGCCCGTTGGGCGCCGGGCGAGCGCCGGTGACTTCGCCTTCGACCCAGACGGGAGCCGAGAAGGCGTCTTCGACGGCGCCTTTGATGGCGCGATCGAGCTCCGCGACCGTGAGGGGGCGAGGCTCGTCGGGTGGGGGCTTCGGGAGCTTCTGGGTGAAGTCGAAGGAGAGGGAGGGGTCCTCGGGCACCGGAGAAAGATGTAGCACGCGGGCGCGGGCGCGGGCGCGGGCGCGGGCGCGGGCGCGGGCGCGGGCGCGGGCGCGGGCGCGGGCGCGGGCGCGGGCGCGAACCACGTTACCTAGGAGCATGCAGCGGCGCGCGCGGCATGCAGCGATACCCGATACGAAACTACGGCTCGCTCGGCATTTCCATCGTGGCACCGAGCTGAGGGGGGCCTCAACCCCAAGCCGCCGACCCGGAGGTCGGCGGTGCGGCGCGGCCTTCGGCCGCTTGCAGGGTTGACCCCCCCCTCAGCTCGATGCCCTCGGGGCGGTGCCTTCGCGAGAGACGCGAGGGCGCACAAGGAGATACTGGCAATGCTCAAGATCTACGACGACATGCTCGAAGCGTTGCGCTCGATGCGCGGGGCGATCGAGGCGATCGACAAGCGCGACGCCGATCTGGCGCGGCAGCTTCGGCGCGCGGCGAGCAGCGTGGTGCTCAACGTCGCCGAAGGCAGCGGTTCGTTCGGTCGGGTTCGCACGGTCCGGTACCGAACGGCGCTCGGGAGCGCGCGAGAGACGCTCGCGTGTCTGCGCGTCGGCGAGGCGCTCGGGTACGTCGACACGATGCCCGACGCGCTCACCGACCGGATCGATCGCGTGATCGGCACGCTGGTTCGCGTGGCGGTGTGAGAGGAGTGGCGCCCGCGCCGACGTGGCGCGGGCGCCGCTGCACTCAGACGACGTTCCTCACGAGCGTCGCCCGGACGAAGTCGAGACGATCGCGCAGGACCGCGTCGACGCGCTCGAGGTAGCCGAGCGCCTCTGCGACATCGAGGCACGCGCCCGTCTCTCGCGCCGAGCCTAGGGCGTTGTGGTAGCGCTCGCGCCGCGTTCCACCGCGCGACCCGCTGCCTTCGGCGACGTTGAGCGCCACGCTGGCCGCGGCCCGCCGAAGCTGTCGCGCCAGGTCGCGGTCGTACGTTTCGATCTGCGCCACGACCGGCCGCAGCATCCCGAGTACCTCGATGACCGTTGTGTAGATTCGCAACATGGGACTCTCCTTGCCTTCGTTGTTCTTCTCTCCGAAGGCACCGCCCTGACGGCATCGAGCGGAGAGCGGGTCAACCCTGCAAGCGGGCGAAGCCCGCGCCGCACCGCCGACCTCCGGGTCGGCGGCTTGGGGTTGAGGCGCTCTCCGCTCGGTGCCACGATGGAAATGCCGAGCGAGCATTCGCTGTATGCCGCACGCGCCGATGCATGCCGCGACCCGACGTGGTTCGGGGCGCGGGCGCGGGCGCGGGCGCGGGCGCGGGCGCGGGCGCGGGCGCGGGCGCGGGCGCGGGCGCGGGCGCGGGTTAGTGAAGCTTACGAGGTATCGGCGCGGGCGCCGCGGGCGTGACGGCACGCGTCCGGCGGGCCGACGGTGCTGGTATCGTCACCGAGGCACCGATCATTCAAAGCGTCCGTCCGTACACAACACCTTCTCACTCGAGAGATGCGTCCGTCTTCGAGAGGGGTGCATCTTCTCGTTCGAAAGACGCGTCCGTCTTCGAGACGGGCACACCTTCTCATTCGAGAGATGCATCCGTCTTTTGAGCGGGCGTACCTTCGCACTTGAGAGATGCGTCCGTCTTCGAGAGGGGTGCATCTTCTCGTTCGAAAGACGCGTCCGTCTTCGAGACGGGCACACCTTCTCATTCGAGAGATGCATCCGTCTTTTGAGCGGGGGTACCTTCGCACTTGAGAGATGCGTCCGTCTTCGAGAGGGGTGCATCTTCTCGTTCGAAAGACGCGTCCGTCTTCGAGACGGGCACACCTTCTCGTTCGAGAGATGCATCCGTCTTTTGAGCGGGTGTACCTTCGCACTCGAGAGACGCGTCCGTCTTCGAGACGGGTGCATGCATCCCGCGGAGGCGGCCATCCCTCCCGCGTCTGGGCGCGTGCCTTCCTGAGACGGATGCGCGCAGGAGCGGAAGGGCCTCGCATATCCCGCGGAGGCGGCCATCTCCCCATGGATCGGCGAACGTTCTTTCGCGAGAGGAGCACGCCCTCGAGCGGGAGGGGTCGTGCATCCGGTGGACGGGTGCGTCACTCCCGTCGGGAGGGCCGCGTCTTCCATCCAAGGGCGCACGTCTCGTTGTGGGGCGGGCCCCCATGAGCGGGAAGGACGCCCGCTGCAATGGCCCGAACGCGCGGGTGCGCCCCGGTCGCCTCGGTAGGCTTCGTGACATCCATAAGCATGCCGGCACGCCCCGTGCTCTCATCTGTGGGCATGGGGTCAAAAGAGTCTCTTCGCCGGTGGTCGCTCCTTCTGATCATGACGGCGATGTCAGCCTGTACGGCCAGTGCGACGGTGAACGGGAGCGGCGCGCCCGCGCCCCCGGACACCGTCCCTGCCACCTGCTCGCAGGACCAAAGCGTGGTCGGGTGCGTCGGCGCTTCGGTGGGATACTCCTGCTCCGGAACCGATAGCCCCGACCAGGACGATACCGCCCTCAGCTGCAGCATGGGGACGGCGAGCAACGGGGCGACCCTGTACTGCTGCGTCGACACGACGTCCGTGGCGGCAGGGTGCACCGCCGATTCGAGCGTCGTCGGCTGCACCGGGGCCTCGATCGGCTTCTCGTGCACGGGCACGGCGCAGCCCGGGCAGGGGGACTCATCGCTCGTGTGCAGCGGGGGCACCCCCAGCGGCAGCGCGACCCTCTTCTGCTGCGCCAGCTACGCGCCGTCGTCGGGCACGTGCGCCGAAGATGCCACGGTCCAGGGGTGCGTCGGTCCGTCCATCGGGTTCTCGTGCTCGGGCAGCGATACTCCGGAATCGGTCAACCCGTCGCTCAATTGCGGTGGGGGCGTGCCCGGCGGCGCCGGCATGGCGTACTGCTGCACCACGGGCGGCAGCACAGGGCCCGCGACCACGGCCTCTTGCGTGGTCGACATGTCCGTCGTGTGCACGGCGCCCGCGGCGGGCTACTCGTGCAGCGGCGGCCTCGCGCCGACGCAGAGCGACGCGACCCTCTCGTGCGGGCAGGGGACTACCGAGGCCGACGGCACGACCCTCGCCTACTGCTGCAGTGCCGCCGCGCCCGCTGCGGCGTGCGCGGCCGACCCGACCGTCACGGGTTGTCCGGGTGATTCGACCGGGTACACGTGCACCGGCGGCGCCAACCCGATGACCTCGACGCTGCTTTGCGGGACCGGCATGACCGGGCCCAACGGAGCCATGAGCTTCTGCTGCACGACGAGCTGAGCGATCGCGATTTACGCGGACGGTCGGTCGCAGTAACGCTGCGGCCTTCGAATGCCGCGAACCTTCCGCAAAGTCCTGGTCGCCAATCGAGGCGAGATCGCCGTCCGTGTGATGCGCACGCTGCGCGAGATGGGCATCGCCTCGGTGGCCGTCTACTCCGACGCCGATCGCGCCGCGCTGCACGTGCGCTGCGCCGACGAGGCCTACCCGATCGGTCCCGCCCCGGCGGGCGAGAGCTACTTGCGGGTCGACAAGATCATCGACACGGCGAAGAAGAGCGGCTCGGACGGGATCCATCCCGGCTACGGCTTCCTGAGCGAGAACCCCGCGCTTCCCGACGCGTGCGAGCGCGCGGGCATCGCGTTCATCGGTCCGCCCGCGTCGGCGATGCGCGCGATGGGCAGCAAGACGGCGGCGCGCGACAAGATGTCCGCTGCGGGGGTCCCGATCGTCCCCGGCGCGCGCTGCGAGACCACCGACGAAGCCGTAGCTGCGGCCAAGAAGATCGGCTTCCCCGTGATGCTCAAGGCGGCCTCCGGGGGCGGCGGCAAGGGAATGCGGCTCGTCTCGAACGCCGAAGAGATGGCCGGCGCGTGGGAGCGGGCGCGCAGCGAGGCCAAGAAGTTCTTCGGCGACGACACGGTGTATCTCGAGAAGGCGATCCTTCGCCCGCGCCACGTGGAGATCCAGGTCCTCGGCGATCGCGAAGGCAACCTCGTTCACGTGTTCGAGCGCGACTGCTCGATCCAGCGTCGCAACCAGAAGGTCGTCGAGGAGACGCCGAGCCCAGCGGCCTCTCGCGACCTCGTGGCGCGCATGGGCGCGATCGCCGTCCAGGGCGCCAAGAGCGTCGGTTACTTCAGCGCGGGGACCTTCGAGTTTCTCCTCGCCGAGGACGGGAGCTTCTACTTCCTCGAGATGAACACGCGTCTGCAGGTCGAGCACCCGGTGACCGAGCTGGTCACGGGTCTCGATCTGGTGCGCGAGATGGTCCGCGTCGCGCAGGGCGAGACGCTCGGCTTCGCGCAGGGCGACCTCAGCGCCCGCGGCGCCGCCATCGAGTGCCGCGTGTACGCCGAGGACCCGTCGACGGGCTTCTTGCCATCGCCGGGCGTCATCGACACCCTCGTGATCCCGTCGGGTCCGGGGGTGAGGGACGACGGCGGCGCCTACCCCGGGTGCACGATCTCGAGCTTCTACGATCCGCTCATCTCGAAGCTGAGCGTCTGGGCGCCCACGCGCGAACGCGCGGTGGAGCGGATGCGCCGCGCGCTCTCCGAGTACGTCGTGACGGGCATCCGGACCAACCTCGCCTTCCACGAGAAGCTCTTCGCGCACCCCGAGTTCGCCGCGGGCCGCTACGACACGGGGTTCATCGACCGCTACAAGGACGATCTGCTTCGCTATCCGCTGGTGAAGCCCGAGCGGCGCGCCGCCGTGGCCGTTGCGATCGCCGTGGCCGCCGCCCGGATGGAGCGCGCGACAGGCGCGACCCAGGCGAGCGAGGGCGAGAGCGGCTCGAGGCTATCGCCCTGGGTGGCCCACCACCGCGCGCGTCGCTGGGTCTAGCGGACGGCCCGCGCGAGCCGCGCTGGAGTTGCCGACGCGCCACATCACGCGCGATGTGGCATGTTCGAGACGCGACAGGGAGCCTGCGCCGCGATCATCCGCTCGCCACGGTCGGCTGCGCCTGACATCGATTCCTCCCCCTCGCCCATGCTTCTGCGCAGGGGGCGCCGTCCGGTTCGCACGGGTGGTCGCCGAATCTGCCAATACTTCATTGGTACCACGATGCGCACCCAGTCCTCACGGGAGTCCGTGACACAGAGCAGCTGGGACCGCATCGCCAAGAGGCTGGCATCGGCTAAGAGCCCATCCCGGTAGGCCGGTAGTTCCATGTGTTCCATGAAGGTCCATCTGCGACCGATCGTTGCCACGAACTTTTCCATCCGCGCGTGCTCAGGCGAGTTGGCGTGGCATGGGACTGGTAGAGCGTGGGGATGGGTGGCGGATTCCGGACGTGCTTTGGTCGCAGATCGAGCCGTTGATTCCGTCGGGCAAGCCGCATCCGCTGGGATGCCATAACCCGCGGGTGCGCGATCGCGATGCGATGACGGCGATCTTGTTCGTACTGCGCACGGGCTGCCAATGGAATGCGCTGAACGCCACGGGCATCTGCTCCAGCTCCTCGGCGCATCGGCGCTTCGTGGAATGGACCGAGGCCGGTGTGTTCGAGCAGGCTTGGGTGGCGGCTCTGGCCGACTACGACGAGTTTGTCGGAGTAGACTGGCGCTGGTTGTCGATGGACGGGGCGATGACCAAGGCGCCGCTCGGGGAAAAAAAAACGGGGCCGAATCCGACCGACCGCGCCAAGGGTGGCACCAAGCGCAGCTTGCTGACCGAGGCCAACGGCGTCCCCCTCGCCATCGTCGTCGCCGGGGCGAACCGCAACGACTTCAAGCTGGCGCGTGAGACCCTCGAAAGCATCGTCATCGCACGTCCCAAGCCGACCCGCGACGAGCCCCAGGGGCTCTGCCTCGACAAAGGCTACGACTACGATGAGGTGCGTGAGTTGGCCGACGCCTTTCGCTTCACCGCGCACATCCGACGTCGTGGCGAAGAGGCCCGAGCCGCCAAGAAGACCGGCGGCTTCAAGGCGCGTCGCTGGGTGGTCGAACGCACGCACAGCTGGATGAACCGATTCCGAAGGATCCTCATCCGCTGGGAGAAGCGTCCCGACACCTATCTCGCCATGCTCCATCTCGCTTGCGCCCTCATCACCTGGAAAGCGTGCGGTCTACTGGGATAGGTTCTAAGGAGGAGGACAGCCCATGTTAAAAGTTGGAGTGTCCGTGTAACTGCTCCCAAGGTTAACCCGCACCATATTGCCTGTCGTGTTGTCCGTGATTTGTGCCCAATACGTGGTCCAGTTTACGCTGCTGTCTGGTCCGCATCCTAGGTACAGTAATGTTTGAGGGAAATACCATCCTGTAAATTCGCCATAGGAGATGGCCAATCGCGTGCCTGTATCGCATTCATAAAAGCCTTCGTACACGCCTTCTGTCGACCCGCAAAGCTGTGCGGTGAAACTATTGTCGCCAACCAAGTAACCACCTTGGACTGTCGCGTAGCCATTTCCACTTTCAGGGGTTACCCACCAAAATCCGTTTTCCTCTCCCGCTGCCGCGGTGCTTGCTGCCAGCGCGAATGCAAATATCCCAGAGATCGCAACGATTGCTCGCATTTTGTTGTTCTCCCATTTTTATGGTTACGACGAAATCCAAGAACGTCGATAATCCGATTCACGAGATCGACGACACAACGACACAACGCTTGAGATGGCCAAACAAGGACGAACTTGCCTCGGTCCACCTTCCACCCCCCCCCCCCCGCCCCGGGTTCCCCCTCCCCCCAGCACGAAGTCGCCAAGCGCCGCGCCCACCCGCGAGGTTCACTTCCGTCCACTCGATGGCCACCCCTACCAGACGACGCGACTTTCTTGTACTGAGCGAGCCGAGCCTAGCGCCCCAAACAGCGAGGCGCAAGTGACATTTGCGGACGCCGAAAAGCGCCGGGCCGTTGCTCCTCATTCGTCGCCTCGAAGGGTTCCGTGGGGCTTTCGATCGCGCGAGTGAGCGATTCGTGATTCGCCTTGGGATGAGCGTGCAAGCCACGCGAAGGATCCGCGCGATAGGTGGAGATGGGCGATCCGGTTGGCAAACCGAGACACCGCGCGGATACGAGGACGATGGCCAACGCATCACCCGCCTGCCCCGAAGCCCACGCGATGATTGGCCGAGTTACGAGCGCGCCGCGGCATTCGGGCTCTTAGCTTTCCCGGGACGCTGCCTTGAGAGTGCGCGTGCCGCGCACGCGTGGCACCACGCGCCGTGTCCCGCGAGAGAGGTATACGAGGCTGAAGAGCGGTCGCTGATGCTGCCCGCGCAGACCACGTTCCACGGCGTGCCGCTGTGGACGCGCGCCATTTTCATCCCGACCATCATGTGCAGATTGCAGACGCAGTCTGCTATCTCCCGACCGGGTACCCTGGACAAGAGCTCGAGGTGCGCCTGTGATCGCGCAAGCGTCCGCCTCCGCCGCAGCACCGAGCAGTTGACGATTCATCCGTTCGTCGCGCCGCGCAAGGTCGGCCGATCCGACTGACCATCAGTGTACAAGGCCCGCTACGCGTTTCGAAGCGCCGAACGTCTCGGCACGCAGGCTCGGGCGCGCGGTGCTCGTGCCGAATTCGTCAACCGGCTTCTAGCGTGTCCGCTGCCGGGGATGCGCGCGGGCGCCGGCGCCGAGCGTGTCGATGCCCTGGTGCGCTCTCGCGAGCGCGTTCGAAGCGCTGACGTCGGACGGGTCGAGCGGATGCTCAAGACGTGGCGAAGGTGTGAGGGAGGCTGTCTTTTGCGTTCAGGTCGTGGCGACGCCCCGTCGGACGATTCGCGCGCTGGGCATTCCCTTCAACGCGGCGACGTGATGGCTCTGCTCAGAGGCGGGATCCGACGCCGCGACGCGATCGCCGTCACGCGTCGTGCCGCCCGGACTTGGCCAGGCCATGCCCTGCGAGTGCTGGGGCAAGACCTCCAAGGTGCCTACGGCCGGCAAGTCTTTTGCGGAGGTCTGTACGCTCGTGATCCCGTCGGGCCCTGGCGTGAGGGATGACGGCGGCGCGTACCCCGGGTGCACGATCTCGAGCTTCTACGATCCGCTCGATCTCGAAGCTGAGCGTCTGGGCGCCCACGCGCGAACGCGCGGTGGAGCGGATGCGCCGCGCGCTCTCCGAGTACGTCGTGACGGGCATCCGGACCAACCTCGCCTTCCACGAGAAGCTCTTCGCGCACCCCGAGTTCGCCGCGGGCCGCTACGACACGGGGTTCATCGACCGCTACAAGGACGATCTGCTTCGCTATCCGCTGGTGAAGCCCGAGCGGCGCGCCGCCGTGGCCGTCGCGATCGCCGTGGCCGCCGCCCGGATGGAGCGCGCGACAGGCGCGACCCAGGCGAGCGAGGGCGAGAGCGGCTCGAGGCTATCGCCCTGGGTGGCCCACCACCGCGCGCGTCGCTGGGGTTAGCTAGTCTAGGCGATCAGCCCGCGACGATCGTCCCGGCGGCGTCGACCGTCGTCCCGGCGTCGACCGTCGTCCCGCCGTCGGGGGTCGAGGCCCCGGCGTCTTGCGGCGTTCCTGCTTCGCCGCCATCGTCTCCCGGGGCGCCCCCTTCGAGCAGCACCCCGCCGCACGCGCTCGCGCACGTGACGGTGAAGCACTGGTACACGCCCTGGATTCCGGGGTCGTTCAGGAGGCCGGGCAGGCTGGCCAGGCCGCCAGGGACGCAGTTTCCGACAGCGGCGGTGCTAGCCCCCAGGCCGCTGGCCGTGACGCCCGCGTCAGCGAGGCAGGTGAAGAGAGTGATGCAGGTGCAGCTGGTCGAGCAGGCCTTGATTCCGGTCGTGCAGCTGTTCTGCACGCACGCGGCGCATCCGGCTCCGGCCGCATCCGACGCGGCGAACGCCGACAAGCTCGCATCGACATAACAACCGGCGTCCTGCATCGAAGCCGCCTCGGTTTCGGTGCTGCCGTCTGGGGCCGCCCCAGCTGCCGGGGACGAGGAGCTGCCGCAACCCACCGCGACGCTGCCTGCGGCAACGGCCGCCACGGCTGAAATACCGATCAACCAATGAGATACGCGCATGGGCTAGATTTCTCCAACGGGAGCGGATAATAGCGTGAATACGGCCGAATTGGCAACGCCAACCCGGCCGTACTCACTGCGAATTCCCGCTACTCCCGCGCCTTCCAACACAAAAAAACGGAAGGCCCGCGGCACCAACGCCTCGAAATGAAGCGATGGGCCCTCTCGCGAGGGCCCGAGTGGCGATCAGCCGCCGTCGGCTGCGTCGGCTGCTCCCGCGTCCGCCGTCGTTCCCGTATCGGCGGCGGTCCCAGTGTCAGCGCCACCGTCGGCGGGGGCGCCGCCCATGCATTGCGCGTTCATCTGCAAGCACGTCGCGAGCGGACCCTCGTCCGTCGGGTCGCTCGACGCGAGGGTGCCCAGGGCCATCGTGAAGCAGTTCAAGGCGAGGGCCGCGGCGTCGGGCTCCGAGCACACGAGGGCGCCAATGACCGCGTTATTGCAGGCGCAGGCGCTGGAGCACGCGGTGATCGAGGCCGCGCACGCGGCCTGGTAGCAAGCCCACGACGCTCCGCCGTCGATCGTAGACCCCTTCATGCCCATGGCCATGTCCGTGCACGGGGCCGCGGCTTCGCCTCCGCCGTCCTCCGTCGTTGCCGGGGCATCGGCGGTCGGGGTGGCCGCGTCGGCCGGCGGTGTCGTCGCCGGGGTGCTCGACGAGCTACAGCCGATTTGAACGATGCCGGCGCCCACAATCGAGGCCGCCGCGAACCCAATCAAGTATAGAGAAGCGCGCATAACTGAATCCCTCCGTGAAGGCGGCACCATACGCCGTGACAGCGCGGTGACGCAATGAAAAGTAGGGGATGCCGGAAGAATGTACGACAGTTGCCTGCGTGGCACCCCCTGAAGGTTCGCAGACCGTCGTACTCTGCGACCGCGCCGGCCTCTCTGCCACGTCTCTCTTGAGTACCAGTCGGCTCGTACGTCTCCGTTGAGTACCCACATCGCCAGGTTGGGTCCTGTGCGACCGCGACGGCTCCCGCCGAACCGGGCCGATGCTACTTAAGGTCCATGCGCGGCTCGCCCACCGCCCCCGGGACGTTGCGCCTCGCCCTCGGGCGTCGCCTGCCTCGCGGGTCGCGGCACGCCGCCGGGCTCGTGGCGACGGGGCTCGTCTTTCTCGCGATCGCGGCGGCGGTCGGGCCGTGGTCCCACGAGAATCCGCGCGGGCGCGGCGGGGGCGCTCGTTGCGATGGCGGCCGTCGCGAGCCGCAGGCTCGGCCGGCGCCTGCAGCCCCCCCACGGCTGGCTCGTGGTCGACGACGCCGGCTTGCACCGGGTCGATCGCGCGGGTCCGGCGACCCTCGTCGAGTGGAGCGAGCCGTTCGGGCTCACTGTGTTCGCGAGCGCAGATCGGGCCACGCTGCTGCTCGCGCTCACGAGCCCCCGCGCCACGCGCTACCTGCCCGCGACCGTGCGCAACGCCGAGGACGCGTCCGCGGCGCAGCACGTCCTCGAGCACGCGACCACGGCCGCTGCGAGCGACCTGCGGGCGGACGACGAGTCGGCGCTCTGCGCGGCGGACGCCGAGAAGCTGGTCGTCGAGATCGGGCGTCGCTGTCCGGCCTCGGTCGAGCGCGTGTTCCTTTCGGACGCGACCGGTCAGGCCGTCGTCCTCGACCGCGACGAGCTCCGCGTCGGCGCGCGACGCATCGACCTGATGGCGCCTCTCGAGTGGCGGGCGTCGCTTTTCCAGGAGCGCGGCGCGCACGCCGCGTCGGTCTGCCAGGCGACGTGGGTTCGCCAGGGTGAGGTGGAGATCGTCCTCGTCGCGCCGCTGCCTGCCGACGGCGCGTGGATGGGGGACGCGGACGTCGCCGTGAGGGCCGCAGGCGCTGGGGCCGCCGTGAAGCGCGGCGTCGCCCGGGACCTGCGCCTCATTCAGGCGTCGGCCAGCGAGGCTCCGCCGCGCGACGCGCGACACGCCATCGACCGTGTCTTCATGCTGCCGCTGCGGCGAGCGCTCGATCTCGCGCCCCGGTCGTCGCGCAGCGCGGCGCCCCCCTCGAGGCCGATGCCCGAGGGGCGAGCGTGAGTCGAGCCCGGCGCGGCCGCTCCTGGCTCGCTCGCGCCTGTGCTAATCGCCTCGCGCGATGAGCCGCTTCTACGTCACGACGCCCATCTACTACGTCAACGACGTGCCGCACCTCGGGACGTCGTACACGACGATCGCGGCGGACGCCGTGCGCCGCTACCACGCTGCTCCGCGGCGACGACGACCCGCATGCTCACGGGCACCGACGAGCACGGGCTGAAGCTCGAGCGCGAGGCGCAAGAGCGTGGAATGACGCCGATCGCGTTCGTCGATCGAGATGAGCGCGCACTTCCGCGAGGCGTGGCCAGAGCTCGAGGTCGAGCCGAGCGACTTCATTCGCACGACCGAGCCGCGCCACGAGCGCGGCGCTCAGGAGTTCTGGGAGACGATCGCGCGCAGGAACCCGGACGACATCTACCTGGGCTCGTACGAGGGCTGGTACTGCGTCGGCTGCGAAGAATACAAGACCGAGAAGGACCTCGCCCAGCCTGGCAATCTGTGCCCCATCCATCGCACGCCGGCGGAGCGCCTGAAGGAGGACACGTACTTCTTCCGCCTCAGTCGCAGTACGCGGCCGATCTCCTGCGCCTCTACGAGCAGCACCCCGAGTTCGTCGCAGCCGGAGAGCCGGCGCAACGAGGTCATCAGCTTCGTCTCCGGCGGGCTCCAGGACCTTTCCATCTCGCGCACGAAGCTCACGTGGGGCATCCCGGTCCCGGGCGATCCGAAGCACGTCATGTTCGTCTGGTTCGACGCGCTCGCGAACTACTGGACCGCGCTTCAGGGCTCGGACGACGCCAAGGCCTTCTGGCGTGGCGACAGCCCGATCGTGCACCTCGTCGGCAAGGACATCCTGCGATTTCACGCGGTGATACTGGCCGGCGCTTCTCATGAGCGCCGGGCTCGCGCTGCCGACGACCGTCTTCGCGCACGGGTTTCTGACCTTCGGCGGGCAGAAGATGAGCAAGTCGCTCCGCAACGCGGTCGAGCCGCTGGGGATCGCCCGCGCGTTCGGTCGCGTCGTCGGCAGCGAGGCGGGCGGGGCCGACGTGCTCCGCTACCAGCTTTTGCGCGCGATCGCGTTCGGGCAAGACGGGGACTTCGATCTGTCCGCGATGATCGAGCGGTACAACGCGGACCTCGGCAAGAACCTCGGCAACCTGCTGGCGCGCACGCTCGGTCTCTGCGCGAAGATGACGGCCGGAAAGGTGCCCGCGAAGGGGGAGTGGACGCCGCTGGAGCAGGAGCTTCACGCGGCGCTCGAGGGCCACTGGCACGACGCGTTGCAGGCGTGGGACCGCATCGAGCCGCATCGCGCGCTCGAGCGGACGTGGGCCATCGCTTCGGCCGCGAACCAGTATGTCGACCGCGCGGCGCCTTGGGCCGAGGAGAAGAAGGGGAACCACGCGCGCGTCGAGACGATCCTCAGCACGCTCCTGTCGATCCTCGGGGCGCTCTCGAGTCGCGATCTGGCCGGTGCTGCCGGCCAAGAGCGACGAGATGAGGCGACAGCTGGGGCTCGATCCGGTCGCTCCGGCCGAAGGCACGGACTGGCTCGCCGCCGGCGTCGAGACTCGCGCGCCGGGGGCCGCCCTCGCACCGGGCTCGCCCTTGTTCCCGACGATCGACGAAGCCGGCGCCCGCGCCCTCCTCACGGAGTTGACCCCCAAGCTCGCGCCGCGCGCCCGCGCCCGCGCCCGCGCCCGCGCCCGCGCCCACGCCCGCGCCCGCGCCCGCGCCCGCGCCCACGCCCGCGCCCGCGCCCGCGCCCACGCCCGGGCCCGCGCCCGCGCCCGCGCCCGGGCTCTCTTACGACCAGTTTGGTGCGGTCGACCTCCGCGTGGGGGTCGTCCGGACTTGCGAGCGCGTTCCCAAGAAGGACAAGCTCCTCAAGCTCGCGGTGGACATCGGCGAAGCGGAGGCCCGGACGATCGTCGCCGGTCTCGCCCTTTCGTTTCAGCCGGAGGACCTCGTCGGGCGCAGGGTCATCGTCGTCGCGAACCTCGCGCCGCGCGAATTCGGCAAGGGACTCGTGTCGCGCGGAATGCTTCTTGCGACGGGTCCGAGCGAGAAGCTGACCCTCGCCACAGTCGAGGGCGACGTCGCGCCGGGCGCCAAGCTGAAGTAGCCGAGCCGGGCTCTGAACGAATCACCGAGTGGCGTCCTGGCGGTTTTCCGAGACGTCGAGAATCACGCTCGCTGATCAGAACCAGCCGATCAGGGCGCCCGTGAGGCCGATGTTGTACGAGGAGTACCCGCCGGAAACCGTGGTCGACGAGTTGCAGTTGCCGCCGGCGCCCGCGCCGCCCGGGTTCGTCGCCGACGCACTGCCCGCGAAGCCGATGTCGACCGCCGGACCCGCGGTGAACGAGAAGTGCGGCGCGGGCGAGATGACGAGCTGCGGATTCGATATCGAGCCCGAAGAGGTTCAGGCTGGTCGTATCGTTTTGGTTGTTGCAGTTGGCGTCCTGGATGCTCGTTCCGCCGTGGTAGTACGAGAGGCCGCCGCGGAGCCAGAACGAGAGCAGCGGACTGATGCCGAAGATGTAACCGACCCGCGGCGCGAGCCCGAACGCGTTGGCCGATGGAACGACGACGTCGGTACTGACGTCGCCTCGGGTGTTCGTCTCGCTCGTGCCCAGGGTGAAGAAGACGAAGACGTCCCCCCCAATCGTCAGGTTGGGGATGAGGACGTAGTCGAAGCCGACCCGCGGCGTCGTATAGAACGTCGAGTCTCCGCCGCCCGAAAAGCCGACGGCGCCGTTCGCGCCCGCGGTTCCGAAGACGGAGTTGTTCCCCCAGAGCAGCGAGAGGCCGCTGCCCTTCGTCGAGATCGAGACATTCGGGTTTTGGTTGTCGAAGGTCACCTTGTTTTGGGTGAACGAAAGGACCGGAACGAGCCGATCGGCGCTGAAGATGAACTCCCCCTTCTGCCCGAAACCCTGCCCCGTGCTTTGCGCCCCCGCTACCGAGGCGGTCAGCAAAACACCCGTCACGGTGCCCACAACGGCTAGCTTTCGCATCATCTGGCGAGTCCTCATGGTCGCCGAATCTACCCGGAAGCGGGCGCCGCGGTCGAGTTTGGAGCCCCTCGATCCAGCCACAGCGGACTCGGCAGGCTGGCCCGCCGGGGTTGCTATCGTGGCCCCTCCATGAAGAACGCTCTACTTCTCCTGGCCGCCGTGGCCGCCAGCGCGGCGTGCTCGAAGGACGACCCCGCGCCCGCGCCTGCGTCCGCGCCCGCGCCCGCGCCGCGTCGCGTCCGCGCCCGCGCCTGCGTCCGCGTCCGCGCCCGCGTCCGCGCCTGCGTCCGCGCCCGCGCCTGCGTCCGCGCCCGCGCCCGCGCTCGCGTCCGCGTCCGCGCCCGCGCCTGCGTCCGCGCCCGCGCCCGCGCTCGCGTCCGCGTCCGCGCCCGCACCCGCGAAGCCATCGGCGAAGGCGGCGCCCACCTGCGGCGACAAACCGCTCCCGCCCTGTCCCCTCTACGCGTGGATGAAGGCAAACACGTCGGCTGCGATGAGCGCCGAGGACTTCGACGGGCTCGCCACGGCGCTCGACAAGGTCGTGACCTTCGCGCCCTCCGGCTACGCCAACTGGGCCTCGATCGCCCGGGACGGCGCGAGCGCTGCGCACGCGCAGAGCCTCGATGGCGTGAAAGCGTCGTGCCGCGGGTGCCACAACCAGTACAAGGACAAGTACAAGAAAGAGATGCGCGACCGGCCGATCTGAGCGCGCCAGCGACGCCCCCAATGCCCACGCTCCGCCCCATTCCGCGCCCCAAGGTGCCTCGCGTCGGCCGGCCGACGGGCAAGTTCACGCAGCACCGGCGGCTCGACGTTCTCAAAGAGAAGCTCGAGGCGCACGCCGGCGGGCTGTCGCTCGAAGAGCTCGCGGCGATGCTGCGGATCACGACGCGGTCGGTGCGGCGCTATCTGCGCGAGCTCGCGCTCGTCACCGAGCTCGAGTCGATCGAGGTCCGCCGGGGCGGGGCGCACCTCTGGCGCATCAAGCCGAGCGAGCGCGGTCGCACCGTTGCCCTGCGCCGAACGCAAGCCTACGCCCTGCTCGCCGCCCGTCGAGTGTTCGATCCCATGCGAGGCTCGGCGCTCTTCGACGAGATCGACGTGGTGCTGCGGCAGGTCGAGCAGGTCGCTCACCGGCCCGCCGTGCGTACTGCGGTTCGCGGTGAGGCCGCGAGCGACGCGCGTCTCGAAGAGCGCTTCGCCTACGTTCCTCCCTCCCCGAGGGCCTACGCCAACCGCGGCGAGGACGTGGACGAGCTGTTCCAGGCGGTGGCGGAGCTGCGTTGGTTGCGATTCCGCTATCGAGAAGGCGCCGCCGACGCCGGCAGGGACGGAAAGGGAGACGGGCGCGATCGGGGCGCGCGCATCACCGCGCATCCGTACGCCCTCGTCCTTCACGGGGGGGCCATCGCGTGCGTGGCGCGCGACGTCGACCGCGCGGTGGCGCGCACGTTTCTCTTCGATCGGATGAGCGATCTCGAGGCGAGCACCGGCGAACGCTTCGAGCTGCCCGCCGACTTCGAGATCGCCGACTGGCTCCAGGGCGACTTCGGGGTCGGGCGCGCGCCGCGCACCGTGAAGCTCCTCGTCGAGTTCGAACTGCGAGCGGCGGAGTGGGTGCGCGCGCGCCGGGTTCACCCTTCCCAGAAGCTCGCCGTCGCGGCCGACGGGCGCGTTCGCGCGTCGCTCAGCCTGCCCGAGTCCGCCGAGGTGCTGGAGCGGGCGCGGAGCTGGCTGCTCGGGTTCGGAGCCGCGGTCCGGGTCATCGAGCCGCGCGAGCTCGCCGACGACATCGCGCTGGAGCTCCGGCGCGCGGCCGACCGCTATTCTGACCGCGCGTGACCGCGCGTGCTTATCGGACGCGCGTCCCATCGGAGAAGCCATGGACGACTCGCATCGCGTGCGTCGAAGCGAGCTCAATCTCCTCATTGCCGCGCACAACCGCTGCTACCCCATCGAGCCCAACTTGCCGCTCGACCCGGGCAGCCGCGTAGAGCTCGACCGCGGCGAAACCGTGGCGGGCCCTCCCGGCCGTGACGCTCCGAGACGTATTCGCCGCCGTGATGGCCGCTTGCGAAGCCTCTTCGCACGTGGGAGAAATAACTTGCAGGGCCCATGTCCCTTTCTCTCAAGATCGTTCCCGATAGCGACCCCATTGTCCCCAAGAAGCCGCCGGTCGAGGCTTCGACCCTGGCCCACAAGGATCTGCGCGGCGGCGCGTGGTGGCAGAGGATCCCGGCGTACAAGTCGATCGACGAGCCCACGTTCCTCGACCACGCGTGGCAGGCGAGGAGCTCCATCACGCGCGTCGCCAAGCTCGTCGAGGCGATCCAGGAGCTCGTGCCGCCCGGGTTCATCGAGGACCTCGAGAACGGCATGAAGCGCGCGCCGATGAGCGTGCGCGTCAGTCCGTACCTCGTGTCGCTCATCGACTGGGAGCATCCATACGAGGATCCGATCCGCACCAGTTCTTCCCGCTGGCGTCGCGGCTGCTTGCCCGACCACCCCAACCTCGGCCTCGACTCGCTCGCCGAGCAGGCCGACGCGCCCGTGCCCGGGCTCACCCACCGGTATCCGGACAAGGCGCTCTTTCTGCCGCTCGACACGTGCCCGGTCTACTGCCGGTTCTGCACGCGGTCATACGCGATCGGGCTCGACACCGACGAGGTCGAGAAGGTGCACCTGCGGCCCAACGAGGAGCGCTGGCGGCGTGCGTACAACTACATCGCGTCGCGTCCGGAGCTCGAGGACATCGTCATCAGCGGGGGCGACGCCTACCAGCTGCGCGCGCAGCACATCGAAGAGATCGGCGACGCGCTCCTCGCGATCCCGAACGTGCGGCGCATGCGCTTCGCGACCAAGGGTCCGGCCGTCATGCCGATGAAGATCCTGACCGACGAGGCATGGCTCGACGCCCTGACGCGCGTCGTCGAGAAGGGCAGAAAGCTGCACAAGGACGTGGTCCTCCACACGCACTTCAACAGCCCCAACGAGATCACCGGCATCACCGAGGCGGCGATGGGCCGCCTCTTCGAGCGCGGGATCGTCGTTCGCAATCAGAGCGTCCTGATCCGCGGCGTCAACGACAGCGTCGAGACGATGACGCTCCTCGTCAAGCGCCTCGGGCACCTCAACGTGCACGCGTACTACGTCTACGTGCACGACATGGTCCGCGGCGTCGAAGACCTGCGGACCAGCGTCGACACGGCGATCCACATCGAGAAGCACGTGCGCGGCGCGACGGCCGGCTACAACACGCCCACGTTCGTGGTCGACGCGCCGGGCGGAGGCGGCAAGCGCGACGCGCACTCGTACGAGTACTACAACCGCGACACGGGCGTGAGCGTCTACGCGGCGCCGAGCGTCAAGCCGGGGCAGCTCTTTCTCTACTTCGATCCCCTGCACCAGCTCAGCAGGCACCAGCAGCGGCGCTGGAACGATCCGATCGAGCGCCAGGAGATGATCGCCGGCGCGCTCTCGAAGGCGCGCGGCCGGGGGCGATGAGGCGCGCGGCCCGGGAGCGTCCGGTTCACCCTCGCAGCCACGTGACAGGCGACGTTCGCGCAGCGGCGGTTCGGCAGGCGGCGCCTCGCGGGTGCATGGCGCTGGCGCTGGCGCCGGGCACGCTCGTCGCTCTCGTCGACGTGGGGCTTCGCCGCTCCCTGCTCGCCGCGTACACGCGCGAGGCGCTCGCGTGGTACGCGGGCGGCGCGATCGCGGCCACCGTCGGGTGGGCGGCGCTGGTCGTCGCGGCGGCGCGCCGCCGCGCGGCGCCTCGGCGGTTCGCGCTCGGAGGCCTCTCGGTGCTGGCGCTCCTGGCCGTTGGGACGGAGCTCCAGGCGTGGGCTCGCTATGGCGCCTATCTCAACTGGCGCACGGCGCTGATGGGGTGCTCGATCTGGCCGTGCCTGTCGCAACAGGTCTGGGGGGACCGGGCGCGCGCGCTCGTTCTCGTGCTCGCTCCCGTCGGGGTCGTGGTCGGGATCGCCCGCGCGGTCGCGCGCATCGCCCCGCCTCGGCGCGCCGCGGGGCGGCTCGCACTTCCGATCGGGATCGTCGCCATGGGCGTCGCGGCCGCGCCTCGGTCCCCGGGCGCGGGCTGGGACAACTGGTCGACGCCGGACGTCCTTTGGCTGAACGCCGCGGCGTCGCTCGTCCGGTCGATGCAGTCGCACGAGGACATCATGGTGACGCTCCGGTGGCTGCCCGCGTCGCGCTCGCCAGAGGCGGTCCCGGTGCTGCGCGCACGCCCCGCCCGGCCCCGCAGCGTGCTGCTGATCGTCGACGAATCGGTGCGCGCCTCGGAGGTCTGCAGCGTGCCGGCCGCGGGCTGCGACGCGTCGCCCTCGGTCAACGCGCTGCTGCCAGGCCGGTTCGGCTTCAGCGCGATGCGCGCGCTCGATTCGACGACGACGCTGTCGATCGCCGCCCTCATGACGGGGCTGCCGCCCGGCGAACGTCGCGAGCGCCTCCTGACGGCCCCGATGCTCCCGGAGTTCGCCCACGCGGCGGGCATCGACGCGGCCTTCTGGACGGCTCAGAACCTGCTGTTCGCGAACTCGGGCCGCTTTCTCGACGGCCTCCCGCTCGCGGCGTTCGTGAGCGGCACCGAGATCGCCCCCTACGCGACCTACGAGACGGGCGCCGACGACGGCGCGCTGCTCGATCGAGCGCTCGCCGACTTGCCGCGGCTGCGCGAGCCGTATCTGGCGGTCGCGCAGCTCTCGAACACGCACTTCCCGTACGTCGTCGACGATCGCGATCTTCCGTTCTCGAGCCACAGCGACTGGCGGCGGATGGACCGGTTCGGCCAGGCGACGATCCGCTACCGTGACGCGATCTACCGTCAGGACAAGCTCCTCGCGCGCTTTCTCGTGGCGCTTCGCGCGCGGCCGGACGGGGCGCGGACCGTCGTCGTCTTCCTTTCGGATCATGGCGAGCAGCTTGGCGAGCGCGGGCTCATCGGCCACACATGGACCGTGCACGACGAGGAGATCCGCGTGCCGATGTGGGTCGATGCGCCGCTGGGCACGCTCACCGAGCGCGAAGCGGCAGAGCTTCGCGGGCTGCAAGACACCCCTCTGACGATGCTCGACGTCGCGCCGACGATCCTCGACTTGCTCGGGCTATGGGACGATCCGGCGATTGCGCCGTGGCGCTCGCGCATGGCCGGCGTGAGTCTTCTTCGCGGAGGACCGCCGGCGGAGCGAGCCGTGGTGATGACCAACTGCTCCGAGCTCTATTCGTGTGCGACGAGGAACTGGGGCGCGATGCGGGGAACGCGCAAGCTCATCGCGAGCGAAGACGAAGGGCCTTGGCGATGCTTCGATGTGGCAGACGATCCAGCGGAGCGCCGCGACCTCGGCGCCGCGGCGTGCGGGGACCTGCAGCGAATCGCCGAAGGCGGCGGCCGCGGCACGCCCTACTGACGGTGCGCGCTGCAGGAGCGAGAGCGCTTCTTGCGATTGACGAAAATCATCGCCCGAGCACGGAGTCGGGGAACCGGGCCCGCAAGTGGGTCTCGACGGCGTTCGCGTCGTCGTCGAGGCCAAGCCCGCGCAGCGCCTGCGCCTCGACCGCGAGCTCTTCGGGCACGAGCTGGCGTCCGGGCAAAGCGCGCAGGCCGCGCACGATCTGCAACGCCGACAGAGCGTCGCGACGGGCGAGCGCGCCCCGCGCTTCGGCAAGTGCCGAGGCCTCGAGCGCCAGCGTATCGCTCTCGGTCTCCGCGACGGCCGGCGAGAGTGATGCGCGCCCCGCCGCCCCCTTCTTTCCCATCTGCAGCCCGGCCGTTCGCACGGCGGGCGGATGCCGGACAGCCCCTGCCGAGACCCGCCCCGTCTTCAAGGGCGCCTCCTCCACGGCCCCTCGATTCAGGACCGATGGGTGCGTCAGCACTGGAATCGACGACGAGATCATCATCTCCGCCGGTGCGGGCGCCGCGGCGCTCACCATCGGTCGAGGCGCAGGCGCGTGCCCGACGAGCAGCATTGCTCCCCCGATTCCGACCGTGACCGACCCGCCGAGCAGCGTGCCGAGGACGAGCATCTTGGCTGCCCCCACAGACCCGGCGCCCGCGCCGCCGCTCGCGCCCGTCGCCAGGCCCGCCGCCTCGCCGACCACGGTCGAAACGCCCGCCCAGACATTCGCTCGCGCTGCCGTGCTCGGCGCGTCGGCTCTGGCCGCCGCGATCAATGTGCGTAGGTCGCTCATCGATCGCCTCCCTGGCGCGCGAGCGCTTGCTCGAGCTCGATGCGACCCACCCGCAGCCGCGAATACACCGTGTTGAGGGGAATGGCGAGCACCTGGGCGATTCTCGCGGGCAGTCATCTCTTCGATCTCGTGGAGGACAAGCACCGCCCGCCGACCGAGGTCGATCGAGGCGAGCGCGGCATCGAGGCGCGAAAGGGCCTCGCGCCGCGCGATGGCGTCGGTCTGTTGCGGTTCGACGCTGGCTCGATCGAGCGAGACGCCGCCATCGGGGACCTCCGGGTGGCGGCGGTGATGGCGCCGCGCGTCACTGGCAACTCGGAGCACGATCTGGAAGAGCCAGGCGCGTGGGCCGTGGCCGCGGTCGACGAACTCGGCGAAGCGCCGGTGGGCCACGACGAAGACCTCCTGCGTCCGGTCCTCGGTGTCAGCTTCGGCCACCCCAAGCCGCCGCAGGTTGCGCCAGACGAAATCGACGTGCGCATCGTACATGGCCCGGAACGTGCTTTCGCGACCTTCGCCGTCGGCCCGCACGGGCACGGACACCGCCTGCAACGACGGGCGCGATGTCGGCGTCGCGGGGATGATCGGCTCGGGCGCGGCCACAGAATGCATATGGCCGGGAAGGGGCGCCATCATCACTTAACCTTCCACGAGAAGGCGAGCTCGAGCCGACCCGACCAGAGCGGCTGGTAGACGGGCGCGATCGTCTCGCTCGTCAGGTTGATCCCGGTCACGGCGCGGATCGCTGCCGAAAGCGAGCTCCCGAGCTCGCCGCGGAGGTCGAGGCTTGGCCCGACCGACACGAAGGGGAGAGTGACGTCGTCGGTCGAATCGTCGAGAAATCCAAAGTCGGCCCCACCGCACAGGTCGAGCTGCATTCCCCGATTCTCGTTATAGAGGCCAGGGACGCGCAAGCACGCGTCGAAGCGCCCGGCCACCCACAAGGCGTTCAGGATCGGAGGGCTGTTGAGCGCCGGCAGCGACTGCCCGACGAAAAGGGCGGGCCGCAAGAAGATACCTTGCCCGGCCTCGATGATGGCGTACGGACCCGCCCCGGCCATCGCGCCGGCGCCGGCCCCCGACATGAGGAACCCGGCGACCCCGATCTCCAGCGTGCGCGTGTCGTCGTGGTGCAAGTACCACTCGCCCTCGGGAGGCGGCTTCTCGAACGGTACCGGGGCGGGCCACGGCGCGTCGGGCGATTGCGAATCGGCGGCCCGCGAACCCGGAGTGGTAATCCGCGAGCCTGACGAATAGGGAGTCTGGGACGCCGAGGCCGTGCCCGCACCCGAGTGCCCGCGCGCGAGCTCCTGCTCGAGGACGAGCGAGGCCCAAACGCCGACGGCCCGCGCCAGGCCGCGGCAGTCGCCGGCGGGTACCGAAAGAAGGCGGTCCGCGACGAGCAATCCGGCTTCGTCGGTGATTTCGCCCTCGGCGTTAAGCGTATGAGTCGCGGTCGGCTGGACTCGCATCGCCACCGTCCACGCGTGGCGCGGCGCTCGTGCGGAGCCGAGGGCGTCGTGGAGGAGCTCCTCGACGCGTTCGGCGTTTGCACACGATGCGCGACTTTCCACCACGATGCGCGGCGGCTCGGCGACGTCCACGATCTTCCCTCTCGACCATGGCCAGCCTCCCTCGTACCCGTCTGTGGCGCAACGACGCGAAACGAAAGTTGGCGGACCTGCGACTACATTGGCGAGCGGCGCCGTCCGGCGCCAGCTCTAAACCTGCCCTCGCGGACTTTTGGCCGCGATTGAGCGGTGCCTTGCCCCTCTTTTGGCGGTGTTTTAGGCGCTCTCACAAGCCCTCTCTTGAGCCCTGAGGGCAACAGTGAGGCCGGCCGGTCCCTCTGGGTTGCCCGAGGCGGCGAGCGGTGCGAACCTTCGCCTCCCAATGGCACGAATTTCCCGGTACTTTGAGGTTCTTCGGGACGACCGCGGCAGCGAGCAGCTGCGTGTGGGCATCAACGGCGCAGCCCTGACCCGGCTGCCGCTCACCAACAAGGGGACCTCGTTTCCCGAGGACGAGCGCATCGCCCTGGGTCTCGATGGGCTTCTGCCGCCCTACGTGACCACGATCGAGCAGCAGCTCGAAAGGACGTATCTCGCCTTTCAGAGCGAGCCGACTCCAATCGCCAAATACACCTATCTGCGGGGCCTGCAGGAGCGAAACGAGATCCTCTTTTACGCGCTCGTCGAGCGGCACCTCGGCGAGATGCTCCCCATCATTTATACGCCGACCGTCGGCGACGCGGTGATCCACGCGTCGTCGATCTATCGCGGCGCGCGTGGACTTTCGCTTTCGCCGCGGAACGTCCCGCGCGCCGCGCAAGTCATGCAGAATTGCATGCTCGACGACGTACGGATCGTCGTCGCCACCGACTCGTCGGCCATCCTCGGGATCGGCGACCAGGGGTGGGGAGGCCTCGCGATCGCCATCGGAAAGCTCGCCCTCTACACGGTCGCGGGCGGCGTCAGTCCGTACCGCTCGCTGCCGATCGGCCTCGACGTCGGGACCGATCGCAAGGATCTCCTCGACAGCCCTTCGTACCTCGGTCTTCGCCAGAAGCGCCTGCGCGGCGCCGAGTACACCGCGCTAACCGATCAGGTGGTGGACGCGATCCGGGCGCGCTGGCCGCGGGCGGTCGTTCAGTGGGAGGACCTGTCGAAGGACACCGCGTTCGACGTCCTCGAGCGGTACCGAAAGCGTATCCCCTCGTTCAACGACGACATCCAGGGAACGGGCGCCGTCGCGCTCGCGGGCCTGGTGGGCGCGTGCTCGCTCCGCGGTCGAAAGCTGCGCGACGAGGTCGTCGTCGTCTACGGCGCGGGCGCCGGCGGAGCGGGCGTCGCCTGGGCGGTGGAGCAGGGCATGGTCCGCGAGGGGCTCACGCTGGAGGAAGCGCGGGCCCGCGTCTTCGTCCTCGACTCGAAGGGCCTGCTCGTCGAAGGGCGCGCGATGGAGGACTACAAGCGCGCGTTCGCGCAGCCGCACGCGCGTCTCGCGGGCTGGGGCACCGGGACCTTCGATCTGGCGCAGACGATTGAGAAGGGAAAGGCCACCGTGCTGCTCGGCCTCTCGGGACAACCTGGCACGTTCACGGAACCGATGGTGCGGGCGATGTGCGCCAACGTCGAGCACCCCGTCATCTTTCCCCTTTCGAATCCGACGAGCGCCTGCGAGGCGACGCCGGAGGACCTTCTCGCGTGGAGCCATGGCCGAGCGATCGTCGCGACGGGCAGCCCGTTTCCTCCCGTGCGCGTCGGCGACAAGGACCAGGCGATCGGGCAAGGCAATAACGCGTTCATCTTCCCGGGCCTCGGCTTCGGGGCCATCCTCGCGGAGGCAAGCGAGATCACCGATGGGATGGTCCTCGTGGCGTCGTACGCCCTGGCCGACTACGTCGCGGCGAAGTACCTCGCGCAGGGCCTCATTTACCCACCCGTCGAGGAGATGAGCGAGGTGGCCCGTCGCGTGGCGACGCGCGTTCTGCAGCAAGCGTTCGACGAGGGCGTCGCCTGCACCCGGAAGACGACGCGCGACGGCGCCGAGGCGTACGTCCGCGCCAAGTTCTGGCGGCCCGCGTACTTGCCGTTCGTCAAGGCCTAGACGATACCTCGTAAACTTTACACGCGACCTCAACCCGAGGTGCGCGCCCTAGACGATACCTCGTAAACTTTACCCGCGACCTCAACCCGAGGTGCGCGCCCTACGCCCGTCGATCGGGAGAGTAACGTAGTTCGAAGCGGCCAAGCTCGCCCCGGCGACACCTCCGTGCTAACCGACGCGGACCCGCGAATGGAACAGCTCCTCGCGCGTCTCGAGCGCCGCTTCGGGCGCTACGCCATCCACAACCTCATCGGTGTCGTCGTCGGGGGGATGGCGATCGTCTGGGTTCTGTCGCTCCTGAAGCCCGAATTTCAGGATCGGCTGTCGCTCGACATCCACGCGGTGCGGCACGGACAGGTCTGGCGCCTCGTCACGTTCCTGTTCATCCCGCCGCCCTCCTCGCCGATGTGGGTCATCATCAACCTCTACTTTACGTGGTGGGTCGGCTCGAGCCTGGAGCAGCGGTGGGGGCCGTTCAAGTTCAACGCGTACTACCTGCTGGGCGCGCTTGGAACGGTGGTGGCCGCGGTCATCGCCGGGCCCACGACCAACTTCTGGCTCGACGCCTCTCTCTTTCTGGCGTTCGCGACCGTCTTTCCGGACGTGACGATCCTGCTCTTCTTCTTGATCCCCGTCCGGGTCAAATGGCTCGGGATCGTGGCCGCGCTCTTCATCGCGTACGCGGCCGCCACGCAGGGTTGGGGCGCGCGGGCATCGATCGCCGCGTCGCTCTTGAACTACGTCCTCTTCTTCGCCCAGCACTGGGCCGAGGTCTTTGGCCAGCGAAGCACGCTCGCGCGGCAGAAGGCCCGACGCGAGAGCATGCGTCCCAGCGGCGGCCCCGGCCCGACCGGCCCAGGCCCAGGCGGGCGCATCCCCGGCCCGATGCCGGATGGGCGTCCCGTCTTCGGGCAGCGCACGTGCGCGGTCTGCGGCGCCCGCGAAGCCGATGGGGCCGACATCCGCGTCTGCTCGTGCGAAAAGTGCGGAGGCCAGCCGCGCTCGCTCTGCCTCGATCACGCGCGGAATCACTAGAACTGATAACGGCCTCACCGCCCCGAGAGGAGAGGCCTCTTGGTCGAGGCCTACGGAATCACTGCGCGTAGACCATGCAGGGGGTCTGCTCGTCGGTGGGGAGGCCGTTGTCGGCGCAGATCAGGAACTGCGGGGGGAAGCCGCCGTTCGCGCCGTTGATCACGGCCATCGTGGTGAGGGACCCGCCGCGCAGCGAGACGTGCGTCGCGGTGGCCGTGTCGGTCGTATCCGTTCCGGTCGGGTGCGCGCTGAACTGCGCGTCGGTCACGGGCGCGATCGGCAGGTACCCCGTGAGCCCGAGGACCCCTCCGTCGGCCAGGCTCTCGCCCACGACGCCGAATCCGACGCTCGTGAAGAGCGGGCCGAAATCCTGAGCCATCAGCAATCCGGTGCCGACGTCGAGGTAGGCCACCGACGGGATCACGTTGATGATCCGCAGCGTGGCCTCTTCGCTCGACACCGTCGCGTCGTCGAAGAAGGCCGCGATCTTCAGGCCCGTGTCGTTGCCCGTCGGATTGACGTCGCCCACGGTGGCGAACGTCGTGTGCGCATTGGCGCTGAGCGCGGGCAGGTCAGTCTCGGCCAGGAGGCCCGTCGTGCAGTCGGTCGAGCCCGACGCGACGAGCTGAATGTCGTACTGGCCCGGGGCGACTCCGAAGTACCTCGTGACCTCCGGGAACTGCAGGCCGTTGGCTCCTCCCTGTCCGAGCGACCCTGCCGGAAACACCTGCGCGAGCAGCGGCCCGATCCACGCCGTCGTGCCGGCGGGCGCGAGGCACAAGTCGAAGCCCGCGCTCGGCGCGTCGGGAGTCCAGTCGGCGACGCGAATGAACGTCTGGGGCGTCGACGGGCCATCGTCTGCGTCGCTGGCCGTAGCATCCGCCGCGACACCGGCGTCGCTCGCGTCCCCATCGGCGGGCTGGGTCGTGGGGCTCGAGTGGACGACGATCACCGCGGCGTCGGCGGAGGCGTCGCGTGTGGGGACGACCGCCGTAGCGTCCGCGTTGCCGTTGCCGCAACCCACCACCGACAAAGCTGTGCTCGCAAGAGCGAGCGATCGAAGACGAAGACTAATCATCCGCGAGAGTCTTGTTCGAGAGCACGATGTAGCAAGCAGCGTCAAACGTGGGTTGCCATCCTGAAGCACGCGCACGTGGGCGCATGTTGATTGTTTCGCCGGCGGCCATACATTTGCGGAGTCATCGGGAGGCACTCGAGCTCCCTGCGAAGGAATGAGCGTGCCGGTCATTGCGTTTTTGACTAGCTGGGCGAATTCGCCATTTGCGGTCGCGATCGGCGCCGTTGGGGTCTTCGCGCTCCTCCAAGTGACGGGCCTGCTCGGCCTCGTCGCCGGCGGCGGCGAGTCCGCGCACGACGTGGACCATGACGTCGATCACGATGTCGACCACGACGCGGAAGGCGACCACGACGGCGATGCGAACGAGCGGAGCCTGGCCGCGGCGGCCCTTGGCGCGATGGGCGTCGGAACCATCCCCCTCTCGATGCTCTGGCAGAGCTTCGCGCTGGCGTTCGCCGCGTCGGGCTTTGCGATGAACCTGCACTACATCGCGCGTCCGGGAGGGCCGCCGCTCTACTCGCTCGCTTGGACCGCTCCTGCGGCGTTCGCCGCCGGCTGCGTCGCGGTCACGACGCTCACCAAGTGGCTCGGGCCGGTGCTGTCCTCGAAGGACCAGGAGGCCACGAGCCGGGCGCAGCTCATCGGACAGATCGGCGTCGTCATCTCGTCGAAGGTCGATCACGAGTTCGGCGAGGTGCGCATCCGCGACAGGTCGGGCCACGACCTTCGAGTCGTGTGCAAGCTCGCGAGAGAGGCGAAGGGCGCTCCGGCGGAGCACCAGAGCGTGGTCGTCGTCGATTGCGACGACAAGGGTGGGCTCTTCGTCGAGCCATTGAACGAAGACGACGAGCCCGAAGGTGGTACGCGGAGGGCGTAGGCTGGGGTGGGGCCGCGCTTGGCGCGCACGGCGGGGACCGGGAAGGCGAAAGGACTGTTGGACTCATGTCGTCGATAACGGAAAACGGCAGCTTGGTGGTGATCGCGGGTGGCGTGGCGATCTTCGTCCTGTTCATGGTCTCGATGATGACGCTCATCTCGCGCTGCTACAGGCGATGCGGCGCGGACGAAGCGCTCGTGCGCACGGGGTCGGGCGGGAACAAGGTCGTCATCGGCGGCGGCGTCCTGGTGTTCCCCGTGATTCACCAGCTTCTCCGCGTTTCGCTGCGCTCGGTGAAGCTCCTCGTCGAACGATCCGGAAAGAACGCGCTCGTCACGGGCGACAAGATCAAGGCCAACGTCACGACGGAGCTCTACATCAAGGTGGAGCCGATCGCCGAAGACGTCCTCGCCGCGGCCAGGTCGTTCGGCGAGCGCAACCTCGACGAGCACGCGATCGGGGACCTCATCGAAGGAAAGCTCACCGACGCCCTCCGGTCGGTCTCTGCGGTCCAGACGTTCATGTCGCTGCACGGAAAGCGCAAGGAGTTTGCCGAGCATATCCAGGCCGCCTTGGCCGAGGAGCTCAAGAAGAACGGTCTGACGCTCGAGAACGTGTCGATCACGTCGCTTTCCATGGTGCCGGTCAAGGAGCTCGACGAGCACGACGTCTTCGACGCCGAGGGCCTCCGCGCGATCACCGAGAGCGTGCAGTCCAACCGCGAGAAGACCAACCAGATCCAGCGCGAGAAGGAGACGCAGATCCAGTCGCAGAACGTCGACGCGCGGATGCGGCAGCTGATGCTCGAGCAGCAGCAAAAGCAGGCGGAGGCCGACCAGGCGCGCAAGGTGGCGGAGTACGCGTCGATCCAGACTTCGGAGACGGCGAAGGCAGTCTTCATCCAGGACCAGGCGCGCGACCTCGCGGCGTACGAGAAGCAGAGGGCGGTGGAGACGGCGCGTATCGCGCAGGAGCAGGCGATCGCCGTCGCACTTGCGGGCAAGCAGCGCGCGGAGCGTGAGGCGCTGATCGCGGCCGACAAGGGCCAGCAACAGGCGGAGATCGACAAGGAGAAGGTGATCCAGGCCGCCGAGATCGATCGCCAAAAGGCTCTCGAAGCCGCGACGATCGAGAAGGAGAAGGTGGTCGGAGCCGCGCTCATCGCAAAGGAGCAGGCCATCGAGGTGGCGCGGATCGCCAAGCAGATCGCGGTCACTCAGAGCGAGGAGCAGCAGGCGCGCGCGCAGGCGGCGAAGGCCCTGGCCCTCGCCGACGAAGAGAAGGCCAAGCAGTCGATCACCACCGTCGAGACCACCGCCAAAGCCGAGCGCGAGAAGACGATTCAGGTCATCGCGGCCGATGCGGAGGCCAGCCGGCAGAAGATCGCTGCCGAGGCCAGCGCCGTCGCGGCCCTCAAGGACGCCGAGGCCATGGTGACGATCGCGAACGCTGTGGCGAAGAAAGGGGAGGCCGAGGCCGAGGCGCGTCGCAAGATGGTCGAGGCCGAGAACGCCCTGGCGCTCAAATTCGTCCTGCGCGACGTGGCCTTCCGCGCGATTGATCGCATGCCGGAGTTGGCTCGGGAGCTGATGGAGCCGGCCAAGGCGATTCGCGAGATCAAGGTGCTGCAGACGAGCGGCTTCGCGGGCAGCGGCAACGGCGCCTCGCAGCCGATGCTCGGCGCGATGTCGCCGGTGCTCAAGTCGATCCTCGAGGCGGGAGCGGCATATCCGCTCTTGCGCGAGCTGATGCAGTTCGCCAAGGCCGACGGCAAGACGCTGACCGACAAGGCCCAGGCCGCGCTCGACGACCTGTCGACCGAGATCGGCGACATCCTCAAGAAGGAGGAGGGCAAGAACGGCGAAGGGGCGGCCGTGGTGAAGCCCCGCGAGGCGATCGACGTCGAGGTGATGAGACGCGACGTCCCGCGCGGCGTGGGCGAATGACGCCATGAGTGCGAAGGCGGAGCCTGGCGCAGGCGACGACGCGGCGATCCTCGCCGTGCTCGCGGGGCTGACGGCCACCGGCGGCGCCGCGTCGTACGACTCGTGGAAGCGGAGCCTGAGAGCGGCGGTCTCGCGCGATCCGTTCGACGCGCTGCTCGTGACGGTGGTGGGGGGAGCCTTTCTCTTCTACCTGGCCGAGAGGGGAAAGAACCCCAAGGTGAATTCGTACGTCGACGCGCTCCTCTTTCTCTCGACGTGCGTGTCGGTCGGCTATGCCGACGTCTTCGCGTGCACCCCGACGGGCAAGGCCATCGCCTCGGCGGTCATGACGTTCGGCCCCGCGATGTCTGGCGGGATCTTCGACGAACCCGGTTCGAGCGGCGGCGACGCGCCCGCGCCTCCCGAGCTCCTCGCCGTCCAGAAGGCGATCGTCGACAAGCTCGACGCCATCCTCGGCGAGCTCAGGGCATCGCGCACCGCGGGCTGACGCGCCGCGCCTAGCCGATCTCGAGGACCACCTTCCCGAAGGTCTCGTTGCTCTGCATCAGCCGATGCGCGTCGCCGGCGTGCGCCAGCGGCAGGATGCTGTCGACGATCGGTTTGAGCGCGCCCGTCGCCAGGAGCGGAACGAGGTGCCGCTCGAAGGCGCGGGCCGCGAGGATCTTCTCCTCGAGCGGCCGCGAGCGGAGCATCGTGCCGCGAATCTCCGCGCGCTTGTGCATGAGGACCGCGAGGTTCAGGTCGACCTGTGTGCCGGCCATCGTCCCGATCACCACGATGCGGCCCCGGGGGGCGAGGCACGCCAGGTCCTGCGCCACGTACGCGCCCCCGACCAGCTCGACGACGACATCGACCCCGCGCCCCCCGGTTCGCTTGCGGACGGCGTCGGCGAACTTCCCGTCCTCGGTCACGATGCCCTCGCCAAGCCCGAGCGATCGGGCGCGCTCGAGCTTGGCGGCCGTGCGCGCGGTGCCGAGGCTGCGCGCGCCGATCGCCGTCGCGATCTGGATCGCCGCCGTTCCGACGCCGCTGCCCGCCGCGTGCACGAGCACCGTTTCGCCCGCCGCCAGGCCCGCCTGGTCCACCATCGCGTCCCACGCGGTCACGAAGGCCTCCGGCACCGCGGCCGCGTCGGTGAAGGTCATCGAATCGGGCATGCGCGCCAGCGCGCGCGCGTGCACAGTCAGGTACTCGGCGTATCCGCCGCCGCCCACGAGGCCCATCACGCGGTCGCCCACGGCCAGGTCGGTCACGTCTTGCCCGATGGCGTCGACCTCCCCCGCGATTTCGAGTCCCGGGATGTCCGCCGGCGAGCCCGGCGGCGCAGGGTATACGCCGAGCCTCTGGAGCAGGTCGGCGCGGTTGACGGCCGTGGCTCGCACGCGCACCCGAACCTCGCCGCGCGAAGGCTCCGGGGTTGGCACCTCGCGGAGCTCGAGAACCTCGGGACCGCCGGGCTTCGTAATCACGATGGCGTGCATGGGTCGGGAGTGTATAAGCCGATGGTCCGATGCGCATCGCTCGTCCCGTGGTCCGAAGCTTCACACGACCGCACGTGCGACGGGCTGCGGCGTGGGTACGGGCGGGGGGCCACGCGATCGTCTGGATCGCGCCCCGCAAGGCGCGCCTCGTCTTTCCTCGCCCGAAAGATGGCGACGAGAGCGATCTCGGGTGGTGGTCGGTGCTCGACCTCGGCCGCTCCGACTACCTCGTCGCTCGCAGCGGCCCGTTCGCCGGCCTGGGGCTCATCGCGATCCCGCACGATTGCTACCCGATCGTTCGCGATCGGGCGGTCCGCGACTCGATCCATGCCGGCCCCACGCGCGAGATGGATCTCGATTGCCTCCGCTGTGGGGCCTGCTGCCGGGACAACCGCGTCGAGCTCGAGGAGCGAGACGTCGAGCGCTTCCAGCAAGGCGGACGGGGCGAGCTCGCGCGCGCCCCCTACGCCAAGCTCGACGACGGCAAGATCGTGCTCGTGCTCCGGCGCGACAAGCGCTGCAAGCACCTGGCGGACGACAACCGCTGCGGCGTCTATCCCATCCGGCCCGACGCGTGCAGCACGTTCCCCGCCGGAAGCGAGTGCTGCCTCTCGTCGCGCGAAGAAGAGCTGGGAATCATCGACGGCGCGACTCCGTAGGGCCTGTCTCGATGCGCCTCGGCGCGGGCGACTATTTCGCCTTCTTCGGGGCTTCCGGCGCGGGGGCGGGGTCGGCGCTCAGCAAGGCTGCCAGGCGATCGCGCGCGTAGGGAACGGTCGTCGGATCGGCCGCGGCGGCCTCGATCTGCGCTCGTCCGGCCTTGTCGCCCGTAGCGGCCAGCGCCTGCCCGATGTTCACGACGGCGGCCGCCATGTCGTCGTCCTCCGCGGTCGCTCGGTACATGCCGAAGAACTCGCGGAGCGCGGGGACTTCGCCGGCTCCGGCCAGCACGGCGAGGGCCGCCGCGGTTTGCTTGATGTCGTCTTCCGTATCGGCCGGGTCGAGCAGATGGGACGCAAGGAGCGGCGCGGCGGCCTTCTCCTTCATCGCGCCGAGTGCATGCGCGATCGGTCCGACGGGCGGCGTGCGGAGTACGTCCTTCAGGAAATCGTAGTGGCGCGCGAGCGCCGCCTCCATGAACGAGGCGCCGTTGCGACGGTTGGCGAGGGCGGTTCGCGCGTCGGGCAGCAGATCGGGGCTCGTCCGGGGGTCGCTCGCGGCGTCGACGAGGGCCTTGGTCGCCGATTCGTCCTCGGCCGCTGCGAGTTCGCGCAGAAGCAGCTTTTGCACGATGACGAGCTGCGGGTCGTCGGCGCGGACGGCCTCGGCGAGCTGTGTCGCCAGCGGTTTCACGTCGGACAGTGTTCCGCTCGCTCGCTGCCCGTCGACGTTGACGACGCAAGCGTGGAGGGGTTCGCCGAGCTGCAGCTCGCCGAGGACCGCCCCGCTGCTCGCATCGAGCTCCGTGACTCGCCCCTGATCGTCGCAGAGCAGGAGTCCGCCGCCCGCGGCGGCGCCCCCGATGAAATCCGCGTCGTGAAGGTGAACCCACGTGAGCTTCGAGTGCCCCGCCTCGAAGCCCATCGCGAGGCGGAAGTACGTTCCGTACCAGTGGTCGTCCTGAAGGGCGGCGCCGGAGTCGGTGGCCATCGGCTTGGCGTATTCCCGGGTCTTGTCCTCCGCGTTCGCCGCGGCCGGGAGAGGTGTCGTACCCGTGGGGATCAGCTTCGGCATCCCGGGCAGCTCACGCGGCGGCACCGAAACGGTCGCCGCTCGGCCCCTCGATGCGTCACGAATCCGTTCGTCGAACCGAACGTACCCGATGCCCCCGAACCAGAGCGTGCCACCCTCGGTCCACGCACGGCTCGTTTCCTGGCGCAGCGTGACGCGTGCGGTCTCGTCGCCGTTGGCCAGGTCGATGACCGAGACGTACTGGCCGGCCCACGGCACGAAGGCCAGTCCCGCGACGACCGCCGGAGCGCCAAGCGCCTTCTCCGTCTCGATCTGCCGCACGATCTGGCCGTCGTGCGTCACGGCAAGGAGCACGCTGCCCGTGTCCCCCGCCCGTCGAAACGCGACCGCAGTGACGGTCCCGTCGTCGCCGGCTCCAAGCAGCGCGAGGCCGCCCGTCGGCCGCTTCCAGACGAGCCGCCCCGTCGCCGCGTCGAGCGCGAAGGCCTCGCCCCCACCCGATCCGACCACGACGCTGCCGGTCACGATGGGACGGGCATCGAGCGCGTGCTCGAACGTCCATTTCGACCCGTCCGCGAGCGACAGGCCGATCATCTTGCGGTCGTTTGCGCCCACTCCGACCACGACGTCGGCTGCGGGCGGGATGGGCGTCGAGCGGATGCGCTGCCAGACCCGGTCGATCGAGGCGCCGCCGTCGTCGGTCCAGTCGGTGGAGAACAAGTTGAGCCGCGTCTGGCCGCCGCCGCATGCCGCGATGGCGCCCAGCGCCATGACGACGGCCGCCGCCCTGCTCCCGACGCGCAAGCCTTGCCCGATCATGGCGACCCCTCCGAGGCCGGCGAGCCCGGCGAGCCGCTCGTGGCGATCACGGCTTGGTCGATCGCCTGCTTCACGCGCGGCGACGACTTGGCCGGCCACTTGATCTGAACGTCCTTCAGGAACTGGTTCGCCTCCGCGGTGCCGAGCTCTCGAACGCGACCGACGATCTTGATCTTCGTCTCGTCGTCCACGTCCTTGGCTCCGCGAAGGAGGACCTGGTCGAGCCCGCCCGTCATGACGTCGAATGGCACGTTGCCGAGCTTGCCCGCGAGCCGCTCGCAATCGCTCGGCTCGCAGAGCTGACCGATCGAAGCTGCGGCCTCCTCGACCTTGTGGTCGAGCGCGACGAACAGATCGCCGACCGCCTCTTTTGCCTTCATCTCGCCGAGCGCCGTCGCCGACAGGCCGCGGATGCCTTCGTCGGGGTCCGACAGCGCCGCGCGCAACGCCTTGATGGCGACCGCGCCGTGAGTCTTGCCGAGCGCCTCGACGGCCGCTCGTCTCAGCGCGAGGTTTCGCTGATGCGCGTACCAGCCGAGCACTTCGGTCGCCGCCTCGCTCGTCGTCTCCCCGAGCGTCTCGAGGGCCGCCTGCGAAAGGGAAGGCGGCAAACCCTGCTTGAGCAGGTCGACAATCGCCGGCACCGCCGCACCGCCGGCGCGGCCGGAGACCCGCACGTCGTCGAGCGCGCTCTTTATCTGCGCGAGATCGCCGCTCTTCAGGCGCTTGACGGCGTCTGCGGGAAGCGCAACCGCCAGCGGAGCCGAGAAATCGGCCGTTCCGGCAGGCTTGGGTTTGGGCTGCTCTCCACTCGCAACGAACGGCGTGAGGAGAGCGAGGGCCGCGCAGATCGCCGCCGCCCCAGAAGACACTCGCATGGGGCCCGGATGCTCGCGCGGCGGGGGGGGCGATGTAAAGCCCTAGGAGGCGCCAAAAGCGCCTGAAATGGCCCGGCGGGCGCCGCCGTCAGTCGCCGCACGCCAGCGAGATATCGGTCGCGTCGCCGCCGACCGTCAGGACGGCCTGCGCGCCCCCGCTGTACTTGATGTCGATTGTGTCGCCGCTCTCCACATTCTCGACCTTGATCTCGCTGCCGCTCTGCGGACATTCCCCCGCGCACCGGCTGAAGCTGACAATCGTGGTCTTGAGCTCGACGCCGAGGATTGTTCCGTCCGATTCGCCCGCGACGGTCACGCACGGCTGGCCGACGGTCCAGTCGATGGTCTTGTCGTTCGTGCGGGTGAACGTTCGCCCGCGCCCCGTCGTGCCGCTGAGCTGGGCGTTCCAAACCATGCGGCGCGCGCTCCCGCTCGCAGTGACCACCGCCGTCGCTTGCCATGTATCGATGGTGGCCCGGTTGATCTTGAAGCCGTGCGCCGCGTAGTTGAGCGTGAGCTCGCCGGGCGCGTTGGTCCACGTCACGTCGACCGTTCCGTCGAGCTGCACGAGGCCGAGCGGGCCCGTGCACGCGCTAAAGACGTAGGTCGCCGTCTTCGAGGTGGTGTCGACCGTCGCCTGGATGCAGCCTGCCGGCTGAAACCAGGAACCGACGTCGTTGGAAGCCGTGGCCGTGTTGTCGAGTGGCCTGAGCGTCGCCCCTCCGCCATTGATCGACGCGGTGGCGACCGATTGCCCGTCGCTGCCGACCAGCGATGTCCCCAGCGACTCGACGTCGGACTCCGTTCCCGCCACGTCTTCCGAGCCGGACGTGTCGCTCGCGAGCGTCGACCGCGACCTGAGCGCGCACGCGGGCGAGAGAAGGGCGAGCGCCAGGAGCGTGGGGCGTGCAGTGACGATCGGCAGGGAAGGGCGGAATGAGAGCACAGGCGAGCCTCCGGGAAGGGAACGGGACGGCAGATAGCTCAAGCAGGGCCCGTGCCGTCCCGCTCGCCGGGTCTTCGGACGGGATCTCGGGCCGCTAGCACCCGGAGGGTAAACGGCGGTGAGCCCGCAGGTGATCCATCGCGTTCACGCCCCCGACGGGGTGGCGCCCCGACGTCCGCGTCGGGGTCCCCGCACCGCCCCCGACCCAGCGTGACGGGTCGGTGAGGCGATGTGCGTCCGGGCTTCACAGTCGCTCGCGCCAGAGCTCTCGGCGTAGGATTCGAGCGTGCACGAACACGACGTGCTCGTCTTTCTGCTGTCGCTGGCCGTTCTGCTCAGCGCGGCACGGCTTTTGGGAGAGGGCGCCCGGCGGCTGGGGTTCCCCCTGATCTTCGGCGAACTGGCGTCAGGGATCCTGCTCGGCCCGACGGTCTTTGGGCGCATCACCCCCGCCGGCCAGCACGCGCTCTTCCCTGGCGGAATCCCGGCCAACATGCTCGCCGGTTACACCAACGTCGGCGTCGTGCTGCTGCTCGCGGTGGCCGGCCTCGAGGTCAATCTCGGGCTGGTGCGGCGTCGAGGTCGCAGCGCATTGCTTACGAGCCTGATGGGCATCGTGATGCCGCTGGCCGGTGGCTTCTTGCTCGGCACACTCCTGCCCGACTCGGACCTGATGCGGCCCGATCGCCGGATGCTCTTCGCGCTCTTCATGGGCGTCGCGCTGTCGATCTCGGCGCTCCCGGTCATCGCGAAGACCCTCCTCGACCTCGGCCTCTTCAAGACCGACGTGGGCCTCCTCGTGATGGCGGCCGCGATGATCGACGACCTGACCGGGTGGCTGGCCTTCTCGGTCCTGCTGGGGCCGATGCAGGGGGGGGCGCTCAACCTGTGCTCGGTCGGGCGCTCGGTGGCGTTGACGGTCGGCTTCGTGGTCGCTGCGCTGCTCGTCGCGCGCCCCTTGCTTGGACGGCTCGTCGCGCGCCTGCAAGCCGACCACCATAGCGGTCCGCGGCGAGTCCTCTCGCTCATCGTCCTCCTCGCGCTCTTCGGCGCGAGCTTCACTCAGTGGATCGGCGTGCACGCCGTCTTCGGCGGCTTTGTCGTCGGCGTCGTCATCGGAGACACACCGCATCTCAAAGAGCGTACGCGCGTCATCGTGCACGACTTCGTGACCAACATCTTCGCTCCGGTGTTCTTCGCGTCGCTCGGCTTGCGAGCCGACTTCGTCGCCTCGTTCGACCTGCGCCTGTGCGTCCTAGTGTTCGTCATCGCGAGCGCGGCGAAGATCATTGGTTGCACTCTCGGATCACGGGCCGGGGGCCTGCGCTGGCGGCCGGCCGCGGCGGTGGGCTTCGGGCTCAACGCGCGCGGGGCGATGGAGGTGATCCTCGCGCTGCTGGCGCTCGAAGCGGGCCTGCTGCGCGAGCAGGTCTTCGTCGCGCTCGTCGTCATGGCGCTCGCCACGTCGCTCGTCAGCGGCCCCATGATGAAGTGGCTGCTCCGTGGCGTCGACGAGGAAAACCTGGCGGCGCTGCTGCGCCGTGGCGCGTGGGTGGGCGAGCTCGGTGTGTCGAGCCCGACGGAGGCGATCGAACAGCTCGTGGACGCCCTGCGCCCGCAGCTCGGGGATCTGGCGCCGCGCGCGTGCCGGGGGGCGATTGATCGCGAGAACACCGCATCCACGGGGCTAGGAGACGAGGTCGCGGTGCCTCACACGGTCATCGCCGGCCTGTCGCGCCCGGTGATGGCGCTCGGGTTCTCGCAGGAGGGGATCGATTTCAACGCGCCCGACGGTACCGCGGCGCGGATCGTGTTCCTGCTCTTGATGCCGCCGCGAGCCCACGCGCAGGAGGTGCGCATCCTTGCCGCGATCGCGAACGCCGTCCTCGATCCGGCCGCGCGCGAGCGGCTACTCGAGGCGCGGTCCGAATCGGAGGTGATCGCGCTCATCGAGGCGAAGCGGCCTCGCTCGGAGCCGATGCGTCCGAGCCGAGCGAGCCTCGCGGACATCTAAACGAATCACCGAGCACGATCCTCGATCACCCTCGGAGGGTCGCTGATGCTCGCTGATTAGCGCTCTCGTCCCGGGAGACCTGTGCTTGGGCCCTTGGCCCGAGTCCGGCGGCCTCGTCGAGGCGTGGTCACGCCCTGGCGTCCCGCTTTGGGTCCCCCTACGCTCGGAATCCGGAGGGTGAATGTTCGAATCCGCGGAACTCGGACATTGCGTCGACAAGCGTGCGTATGAAAAGCGCCTACCCACGCTGCGCTACGAGCTGCTCGAGGCCCAGCTCCGCGTCGTGGCGAAGGCCGACTTTCCGGTCATCGTCGTCCTTTGCGGCGAAGACGGGAGCGGGCGCGGCGACATCGCCAACCTGCTGCTCGAGTGGATGGATCCGCGGCACGTCCGGGTCCACGCGTCCGGGGTGCCGGTCGACGGCGAAAAGGAGCGACCCCCCATGTGGCGCTTCTGGTCGGCCCTTCCCCCGAAGGGCAAGGTGGGGATGTTCTTCGGAGGCCTGTACGACGAGGCCATCGCCGATCGGGTCCACGGCCGGACTCGCGGCGCCGACTTCGTGAGGGAGCTCATCGAGATCGTGCGCTTCGAGCGGATGCTCGTCGATGAGGGGGCCCTCGTCGTGAAGCTCTGGCTGCACCTGACCAAGAAGGCGCAGCGGCGTCGCTTCGAGAAGCTCGAGTCGAGCCGGGCCACGGCGTGGCGGGTCACCAAGCAGGACTGGAATGACCACCAGAGGTATTCCCGTTTTCGCCAGGTCAATGAGCGCGCGCTCCGCGAGACCAACACCGCGGAGGCTCCTTGGACCGTCGTCGAGGCCACCGACGACCGGTTCCGCAACCTGACGGTCGGCGAGGCGCTGCGCGACGCGATGAGAGCGAGGCTCGACCGGGGCCGACGAGCGGTGCCGCCGCGCGTGCCGCGGCCACCACCCGCGGCGATTGACGCGCGAAACGTCCTCGAAGAGCTCGACCTGTCTCGGTCGCTGAGCATTGCCCAGTACGACAAGAGGCTCCCGCTCCTTCAGGGCCGCTTGAACGCGCTCTCGCGCCACAAGCGCTTCAAGGACATCGCCGTGGTGATCGCCTTCGAGGGCAACGACGCGGCCGGCAAGGGGGGCACGATCCGTCGGGTGACCCGCGCGCTCGACGCGCGCTATTACGACGTCGTGCCCATCGCGGCGCCCACCGAGGAGGAGCGCGCGCAGCCGTATCTCTGGCGGTTTTGGCGACACGTGCCCAAGCACGGCCACTTCGCCCTCTTCGATCGAAGCTGGTACGGGCGCGTCCTCGTCGAAAGGGTCGAAGGTTTGGCCGCCGAGCCTGATTGGATGCGGGCCTACCGCGAGATCGTCGAGTTCGAAGAGTCCCTATCTCGCTCGCGGATCGTGGTTCTCAAGTTCTGGCTCAGCATCAGCCAGAAGCAGCAGCTCGCTCGGTTCCGCGCGCGAGAGAAAACTCCATTCAAGCGCTTCAAGATCACGCCGGACGACTGGCGCAACCGCAAGAAGTGGCCCGCGTACGAGCGGGCCGTTTGCGATATGGTCGACCGCACGAGCACCGACGTCGCCCCGTGGCACCTCATCGAGGCGAACGACAAGAAGTGGGCACGCGTCCGCGTGCTCGAAACGATCGGGGACTCCATCGAGAATGCACTTCGAAGGTGACGGGGGATTGCCGGGGGGGCAACGCGCGGTTTCCGGTGGCTGCGGAACGGATCGAGCCTTGATGCGTACCGCTCCGGTGCGCCTCGTTCCGTGGCTTCTGACTTCCGTCGTAGCGGCGATCGCGGGGATCGGCTGTGGTGGAGGTTCTCCTGCGTCGCCGACGTTCACCCCGACCGGCGCCCCCGAGCCTGAGCCCGGCGCCAGCACCGCAGACGCCGGCATCTCGCTCGCGGGCGACGGGAGCGCCGAGGAGGTCGCGGCGGCCTTCGCCCGTTGTGGCACGAGCCCCGCGACCGGCGGCTTTCCCGCGGACGTCGCCGCCGTTCTGAGCGACAAGTGCCAGACCTGTCATACCAACCCGCCCTTGAACGGGGCTCCGTTCCCGCTCCTGACGTACGAAGACGTTCACCAGCTCTTCGCCGGGACCATCCCGATCTACCAGGAGATGTACATGCTCATTCAGCCGGGCTCCACGCCGCACATGCCGTTCGGCAAGGCCCCGCCGCTGACGACCGACCAGTTCACGACGCTGAGTGAATGGCTGCTCGCGTGCGCGCTCCCCGGGAACTGATCGAGGCAAGCGAAAGTCACACTTCAATCGCCGGGCCGTCGCGAGGACGTCATCGGGCTATCCGATCGTGTCGAACGTGTCAGGCGGCTCCCCCGCGATTCGAACGGCCTGCGCGACCGTGGTGGTCGTGGCCGCGGGCGCGCTGCTGCTGAAGGCCTTTGCGGGAATCGACGTCGCGGCGGCGTGGCGGGCCGTGGCCGCTGCGGGGCGCCTGGCGCCGCTCGCGCTCGCTCCGTTCGCCGTGGGCATGGCGCTCGACGCGACAGGAATCGGCATTCTCTTGCGGGCTTTGGGTCGCCGCGTGCCGCCTGTGCGTCTCATGGCCATCCGCGTCGCGACCGAGGCGTTGCATCTGACGGCGCCAGCGGGTTTCGTCGTCGCCGACTCGGCGACCGCGGCGCTGCTCGACACGCGATGCGGCGTGCCGATGGCCGAGGGGGCCGTGATTGCGATCGCGCGCAAGTGGCTCGTGACGCGCGCGCACGCCGCGTACATCGTGCTCGGGGCGGTCTGCGGCGCCGCAGCGCTCACAGGGGTATCCGGGCGGGTGCTCGGCGCGCGGTGGCTTGCCTGGGCGGTGGCCGCGTCGGCGCTCGCGCCGCTCTCTCTTTCGCTCGCGCTCGGCGCTGGGTTCCGGGGGCAACCTGCGCTCGCGCGTCTGCAACGCGCCCTCGGCAGGATCCCCTGGCGCGCCCTGCGCGATCGGGTCTCGCGCTGGCGCTGCGGCGCCGTCGCGGTCGATGGGCACCTTGCCCGCGTAGGCACCGCTCACGCCGCCACGCGACTCGCGACCGCCTCGTACTTCGCGTGCTGGCTCGTCGAGGCCTTCGAGACCGCGCTGATCCTGCGGCTCGTCGGCGGTCCGTTGAACCTCGGCCTCGCGATGACCGTCGAGGTCGGCGTCTCGCTCGTGCGCTCGATCGGAAACGTCGCGCCGGCGGGGCTCGGGGTGCAGGACGCGGGTTACGCGGTGCTCTTCGAAGCCCTGGGCATGCCGGCGCCCACGACCGCGGCGTTCGTCCTTCTCAAGAGAGGCAAGGAGCTCGTGTGGATCGTCGTGGGCTATGCGCTCCTCGCGGCGATGCGCCGGCCCGTCGCGCTCGATTCAGCTCGGATCGCTCGCGGTGTCGCTCGATCCGCGCCGATGCGGGCGCTCTTCGATGAGAGCCGTCGAGCCGCGCCGGGTCAGTCGGCCGTGTGAAGAATCCTCGAAGGGGGCCGGCGTGCGCGGCTCCTGGACCGGCGTCCTGGTAGTCCGGGTTCGCTTCGACTTGGTCTTCATGGTTTCCTCCCGCTCTCCTTATTGAGAATGACACGCCGGCCGACGTGGGGCTCCGCGCGCGATAGGCCGTCGCAAAGAGTTCGCATACTCGTCGCCATCGTGCGTCATTCTCGGCGGCTGATTTCCGGCTGAGGCTCTTCGAACAGCTCGATCAGCGGCGTGCCGGCCTCCGCCGCCTGGTCGAGCGGTAGGCCCACGACCTGCCGAATGGTGGGAGCAACGTCCGCGAGGCGACGGGCGAATGGACCCTGCACGAAGCCGCGCGCGTGCACGGGACCCCCGATGGCCAGGAGCCACACGCGGGCCGACTCGGGCAGCCCCGCTCCGTGGTCGCGGTAGTCGCGGGCGCGTCCGTGGTCGGCCGTGACGAGCACCAGCGAGCGCCGGCCACGCTCGCCCATACAATCGAGGGCGGCGAAGAGACGTCCGAAGAAGTCGTCGGCTGCTCGAAGCGACGCCAGGTATCCGCGGTAGTCGTCTTCGTGGGCATACTCGTCGGGCTCGCCCAGACCGACGAAGAGAAACGACGGCCGTCGGGCCTCGAGGTAGCGCAGCGCGAGCTCGGCCGTGTAGCGATCGGGACGGAACGCGTCGTGCCCCGGTCGTGGGTCGGCGCGCGCGCCGAGGTCGAGGACCTCGCGCGTCGACGGGTCGTCGATCAGATAGCGGGCTCCCGTGACGTCTTGCCGCCCCGCGGAGAGGACGATACGCGAGGGCGTACGCGTCGCGGCGCGTCCGATGGGTGCCCACGAAGCGATCACCGCGACGTCCGAGTCGCTCGGGGCTCGATCGCGCATGGCGTCGACGAGGGTCGGCGCGCTTGCTCCGGCGCACTCGTTGTCACGGCATGCGTCCGGCGGCCGGCCGCCGAAGATCTCGGTGTACCCGGGCAGCGAGACGAAGTTCGGCCCGCTTGCGGCGATGACGCCGCGACCGGGGGCGCCGACGGCGGCACCCCGCGCATCGAGAGCGGCGTAGAGGCAGGGAAGCAGACTCCTGGCGTTGACCACCGGCCCCGCTCGATGGATCGCGGCGAGCGTCGGGTCGACGCCGCCGAACATCTCTTGCCATCGGACGCCGTCGAGGACGACGAGGATCACCGGCGTCGTGGCACCGGCCAGGCTGGCCCCTTCCTGGCCCGGGGCATCGTGCGCCTGCCGGCTCGTCGGGGCATCGACGGTCTGGACCGCTCGCTCGGTCCCGGTCGTCAGATCCTTCGCCGGAACGCAGGTCGTCGTGAACGCCGCCGCCCACAACGCCAGGCTTCTCGATGGATACACACTGCCACCATCGGACCCTCAAGCAACAATTGGCGCGCGTCCCGATGAACTGTACGCAAATTCACTGATCCGCGCGGTTCTCTCCGGGCACGTCGAACCCGTAGCCGACCCCGCGCACGCTGCGGATGCACCGGGCAGCCAGACCGAGCTTCTTTCGAAGGCGTTTGACGTGCGTGTCGACGGTGCGTGTCGTGACCCCGCGCTCTTCCCCCCAGACGTCGCGAAGCAGCGATTCGCGCGACTGGACGCGAGAGCCACCGTCGAACAGGGCGCATAAGAGCCGGAGCTCGAGTGCCGTGAGGTTCACGTCGCGCCCGTGGACGAGGACCCGGTGAGCGGCGCGATCGATCGACAGCGGTCCCGCCGCTGGGCGGTCCGTCCCGCGAGAGATGCGGCGCAGGACCGCTCCGACGCGCAGGACGATCTCTCGCACACTGAACGGCTTGGCGACGTAATCGTCCGCGCCGAGCTCGAGCGCGACGACGCGATCCGCGTCCGCACTCTTGGTGCTGAGAAAGACGACGAAGGCCTCGCTGGTCGCATCGTCGCTCTTGAGCGAACGGCACACCTCCGTCCCGGAGATGTCTGGCAAGAGCGCCTCGAGCAGGACCAGGTCCGGCCGATGGGCGCGAGCCCCGACGAGCCCCCCCGCCCCCGTGCGTGTCACTCGCACCGCGTGCCCCGCCTCGAGGAGCGCGGGAACGAGCGCGTTGATCGCCGCTTCGTCGGAGTCGATGAGGAGGACGTCGGCCACGTCTGGAGCTGCTAGCCCGGTTTGATGGCGCTCGTGTGACGAAAGGAGCACGAGGCAGATCCGTCTCGGCGGCGTTCCGAGTCCAGATGGACACAAACATGTCGCTCACGGTTCACCTTGGTGGACCCACGCGCGCCATAAGGTCCCGCTCGCGTGCGCTTAAGGCTTGATAGCCCTCTCGCGCGCAGGAGGGTGCTGTTGTCATGAGGAAGAAAATACGTGCTGCGCACGCCGCGGCCTGGCTTCTCGGGGGGGCAACTCTCGCCATCTCCGGGCCGGCTTCGGCGGCAGGAGCATGCAATACGCTCACGAATCCCGTTTACGTGTCCGGTTCGAGCGCGTTCAAGCCGGTGCTCCAGGCCGTGGCCAATGTTCTCGGTAGCGCCGTGAGCATCGTCTACCAGAGCCCCGGGTCCTGCGAAGGTCTCGGTTACATCACGGGGGCGATGCCGGACACGGATACTCCGACGCTCTTCGTGCCAAACGCCGCGACCGACACGTGCACGTTGCCGCTCGCGGGAGCGACGATCGACATCGGCCTCTCGGACGTGTACCCCGCGACCTGCCACGCCACGTTCAACATGAGCATTCCGGCGACTCTCGCATCCGGCCAGGCGGACTTTCTCGGCCCCGTGCAGGCGATGACGTTTGCCGTGCCCAAGGACTCGACTCAGAACATCATCAGCGCCGAGGCCGCCTATATGGTCTTCGGCTTCGCCGCGGCGACGGCGGCGAACACGATCGCCCCGTGGAGCGACCCGACCCAGATCTTCGTCCGCTACTACGATTCCGGAACGCTCGAGATGATCGGGACGGCGATCAACCTGCTCGGTAGCAAGTGGGTCAACGCCACGAACAAGAGCTCCGCTCAGACCGTGGGTGGGACGGGACCGATGCAGACCGCCCTTCTCGCGGCAGAGAATGTGACGGCGGATCAGAGCACCGCCATCGGGATTCTCTCCACTTCGGGACTCAAGACGGGCATCAAAGGTCTCGCGTTCCAGGGCGTCGGTCAGAGCTGCAGCTACTATCCGGACTCAGGGTCGACCGCCTACGACAAGATCAACGTGCGGCAGGGTCGTTACGAGATCTGGGGACCCGAGCACATGGTCGCCAACGTCGACGGCACCGGCAAACCGGTGGGACAGAACTCGAACACCGTGGCCGTGCAGACGCTGATCAACGCCCTCCTCTCGACGTCGCAGGCGCTTCCCACGCAGAGCGACGCGGGCGTGGCGGACGGCGGCGTCACCACGCTCGGCGAGACCGAGGTCGGAGCATTAATCGCAGCGATTTCGGTGCCCACGACCGGATTCATTCCGCAATGCGCGATGCAGGTGTCACGCACCGCGGAGATCGGCGCGGAGGCGTCGTACGCGCCGCCGGCCGCCTGTAGCTGCGCCTTCGAGACGGCAACGGGCACGCCCCTCTCGGGACACACGTGCACCTCCTGCAGCACGGACGCGGATTGCACGGTGGCGGGCGCCACTCACTGCCACTTCAAATACTGCGAGGCCGAGTGATGAACGCGCAACCCAAGTTTCTGAACCTCGCGATCGCAGCGCTCCTCGCGATTGCGGGCTCCATCGCGGCTTCCGCGTGCAGCGGCGACGACAACGCCGGCCCCAGCGAGAACGTCCTCGACTCCGGATTGCCGGAAGACTCGACGACCAGTAGCAGCAGCAGCAGCAGCGGAAGCAGCAGCGGAAGCAGCAGCGGAAGCAGCAGCGGAAGCAGCAGCGGAAGCAGCAGCGGTACCGAAGGCGGAACTCCGGACGCCGCGGTCGACGCGGGTCCCGCGTGCACGCCGGACGGCGGCGCCGGCGCTCTCTGCAACTCCTGCTCGACGATCGGAAGCGCAGATAGCTACAACACCTGCTCGGCGTTCGGCTGCCAGGGCAAGTACGACAACGCCGCGCACGGCGTGCCGAGCACCCTTCCGACCCTGTGACGCACGTGGCGATGCGCGCGCGCGGGTGAGGGGGTCCCTCGCGCGCGCGTCTTCGTCACGTTCCGTGAAAGTGAGCAGCCCTACCTTGCCGCATCTCGCGTCTTTCCGCGGCCGGGCGTTTGCCGTGGCCATTTCGCTGGCGTGGCCCGCGGTTGCCGCGGCGCAAGGCGATAGCCAGCCGGTAGCGCCCCCAGGCTCCGTGCCTCCCTCTTCCTCGGCCCCGGCCACGCCGTCTGCGGTTCCTGCCGGGGAGGGCGCGGCTCCGGCCGCAGCCGCTCCGGATTCCCATGCCGCGGCCCCAGCCGCGGCTCCGGCGGCCGACGCCTCGCTTCGCAACGAGGTCGACGCCTTGCGCGACGAGGTCCGGGCGCTGCGATCGCAGGTGGAGAACGCCTCCGCGTCAGCCGCTCCCGCCGCCAAGGAAAAGCCTCCGAGCTTACCGCCACCACGGCGTCCGCTCGGCTACGAGTCGTTCTGGCCGTGGGTGCTGCCTCCCGACGGGCTCTCGCTCGGCGGCTACTTGCAGTCCCAGTACGAGTCGCACCAGGACTCGCAGGACCAGCTCGCGCAGGGCGGCGCCCTGCTCAACAAGAACCGGTTCTCGATCCGTCGCGCGCGCGTGAGCCTGCTCGGGCGAGTGGGAGTACGCCGCGATCGCGCTCGAGCTCGACGCGAACACGACGAACGGCCCGCAGGTCGATCTGCGCAAGGCGGAGGCGTCGCTCCAGTACCGGCCCGACCGCAGCAAGCCGCCGATCGCTCATGGCGACGCTCGGGCCAGTTCGACACGCCCTTCGGCTACGAGCTCGTCGAGTCGCCGCGCACGCGCTGGTTCATGGAGCGATCGCAGGCGTCGCGGGCCTTCTGGCCGGGCGAGCCCGACCTCGGCCTGCGCCTCGCCGGGGCGCTCGGCTTCTTCCGCTGGACGATCGCGGCCATCAACGGCGAGCCCCTCGGCGAGAGCGTCGCCGTACGCGCTGCAGGACCCCAACTCGGCCAAGGACGTCGTCTTTCGCTTCGGCTTCGACACGCACGCCGCGCGACGACCTGCAGCTCGCCGGCGGCGTCTCGGCGCTCCGGGGCACGGGCTTCCACGCCGGGCACCGACGCCACCAAGTCGAGCCTCCAGTGGCACGACCTCAACGACGACGGCGTTGATCGAGCCTATCGAGCTCGACGCCGATCCCGGCGCAGGCCGCGACGCCGTCGCAGAACTTCGAGCGCTGGGCCGTGGGCGCCGATCTGCGCATGAACTACCGATCGGCGCCTCGGCGTCACGAAGGTCTACGGCGAGTTCATGCTCGGCGTCGAACATGGACCGGGGCCTCTACGTCGCCGACCCGATCGCGGCCGGCGCGTCGATCAGCGCGAGCTCGGCTTCTACGTGGGCGTGATCCAGGAGATCGGCCACGTACGGCGTCGTCGGGCTTTCGCTACGACTACTACGATCCGAACTCGAACGCCTTCGACAAGCGCGAGGGGCAGCTCATCCCGTTCAGCGAGGCGATCAAGACGGTCGTCGCCGCTCGTCGGCTCTGATCCTGCCGGATCGCGCGCGGCTCGTCTTCCAGTACGACATCGTCCGCAACGCGCTGCGCGCGCAACGCGCAGGGCGTGCCCGACGAATCTCGCGGACAACGTCTGGACGCTGCGCCTGCAGGTGCAGCTATGAGCGCGCTCGCTCGGGCTCGCGTCGCTCGCGACTGCGCGCGGTCGTCGCGCGTGCGGCGTGCGACGTCGGGTCAGAGCCCGACAACGGGCCTCGACGAGCCGATCCAGGTCGCCGGCGGCCAGTTCATCTCGGGGGACCTGCCCGGAGCGCCGCCGCCGCCGGACGACGCGGCGCGCAGAGCCGACGCGGGACGCCGGCTTTCGCGCCGCTCAGCGTCCTGAGCGTCGCGTTCGCAATCGCGAACGTCCTGCCGGGACAGGCGGGCAAGTCGCTCACGGGCGACGTGACCGACGACGCCGTCGTCCGTCGGCGTGCGCTTGCGGACATGGGCACGGGCTACTGGGTCGTCCCGTGCCGGGTCACCGACTCGCAGATGCCCGGCGCGCTGCGACTTCAGCATTCGCGCTGAGCTTCAACGCCGACGACGCGCCGGGGCTACACACGCTGCGCTTCGTGGCGCTCGACGGGACGGGCAAGCGCCGGGACGCAGATCGACGCGCCGCATCTGCCTCGAGTCGCGGATCCCCGACAACGGCCACGCGTGCACTCCGGACATCGCGCCGCCCGCCGCGGTCTTCACGCTCGCGTGGGACACCAACTTCGACCTCGACCTGCACGTCGTGACGCCGGGCGGCGACTGACGTCAACCCGAAGATGCGCCGTCGGACAGCCGCTCGACGCAGGCGTCGAGACATCCCGCTGGGCACCCCGTTCATCGACCGCGACTCGCTCGGCAACTGCGTCTCGACGGCTAGCGCCAAGAGGATCTCGTCTTCCCGGATCCCGCCCGCCGAAGGGCAGCTACCTCATCTACGCCGACCCGTTCGCCGCGTGCGGCCAGGCGCCGTCGCACTTCACGTTCACCATCTACGAGCGCCGGACAGTGCCCGGCGTGCAACCTCCAGCGCGACCGCTCACGCTCAGCGGCGAGCTGCTCGCGAGCCAGGTCACCGGCGGGGCACCTCGGCCGGGCTCTTCGTCGGTCGAGAAGCTTCAACTAGTCGCGCGAATGAGAAAGGGAACACCGCCGTGATCGTCAAGTACCTCCTCAAAGTCGCGATGCTCGGCAGCGCGTGGGTCATGTACCTGCTGCTCGCGCCTCAGCGTCGCCTCGATCGCGCGCGATGGTCGAGCGCTGGCTGTTCTTCCGGAAGCGCGGCACCGGCGGCGAGGAGCTCGGCGACGAGCTGTGCGATCTGCTCGAGCAAGGGCGACGCGATCGAGGCCGAGGGCCTCCTCGCAGCAGCCACGAGTCGATCGAGGCCGAGGTGCTCCGCGCGTCGCTGCGGTGGGCCCAGGGCGGCCCCGAGGCGCTCGCGGCGGGCATCGACGGCGAGATGACCAAGCGGCGGCGCGAGCTCGAGAGCGGGATGACTCTCCTCGGCACGCTCGGCAACAACGCGCCCTTCGTCGGGCTGCTCGGCACGGTCATCGGCGTCATCGTCGCCTTCGCCGATCTCGCCGACGGGTCGAACAAGGTCCAGATGGACAAGGTCATGGGCGGCATCGCCGAGGCGCTCATCGCCACGGGCGTCGGCCTCTTCGTCGCCATCCCGGCCGTCGTTGCGTACAACGTCTTCCAGAAGAAGATCACCGACATCGAGGACAACGTCTCGTCGATCAGCAAGCGCCTCTGCGCGCTCCTCGCAGCGGTCGGCACGTTCGAGGATTCGCCTGCGCCGGGGCCGGTCGATGCGCTGAAGGTCGCCGGCCGAGAGCTTCCGCGATCTGGCGCGCGCGAACTCGTCGCCCAGGCTTCCGGACGCGGAAGCCCAGGACGCCGGAGCGGAGGAGTAGGCCATGGGCGGCTCGGTCGGAGGGTCTCGGGGGAGACGCGGCGGGATCGTCGGCATCAACGTGACGCCGATGGTCGACGTCATGCTCGTGCTCCTCGTCATCATGATGGTGTCGGCGACGTACATCGTGTCGCGGGCGCTCAAGGTCGAGCTGCCGCAGAGCGCGTCGTCCGACGAGCCGGCGCAGGGGCCGATCACGGTGACGCTGACCAAGGACGGCCAGACGCTGCGTCAACCAGGAGCCCGTCGTCGGGCGACGCGGCGCTCATCGCGCTCTTCCAGAAGGCGCGCAGCGCGCCGGGCGAGCCGAGCCTCGTCGTCAGCGCCGACGGCAGGCGCTACCACCGCGCGGTCGTGCACGTCATCGACCTCGCGAAGCAGCAGGGCATCACCAAGTTCGCCATCAGCGTGCAGGCCGAGTGAAGACGTCGAGGGCGATCCGTCCGGGCGTGGATCGTCGGGGGCAGCGTGGCACGTCCACGCGCGGCCTCTTCACCACGGTCGTGCTGATCCCCAAGCCCGAGCGCGCCGAGGCCGCCGCCATCGAGCTCGCCGACATCAAGAAGAGGAAAGAGCCCCCGAAGCCTCCGCCTCCGCCTCCCCCGCCACCGCAGGAGAAGCCCAAGCCGCCGCCCCCGCCTCCCCGCGCGCAAGCGCAGGCGAAGGCCGCCCCCGACTCGGCCAAGGCCGCGGCGCCCGCGGCGCTCATGCCGATGAGCGAAGACGGCTTCGCGGACCTCGGTGGCGTCGCGCTGGGCAACGGGGGAGGGGGCGACGGCGTCGCCATCCCCTCCGCCGCCGGGCCACGGGCGGCGGCGGCGGGCGCGGGCGGCACCTGCGGCGCCCAAGACCGTGACGAAGAAGGCCGTGCAGCAGCTCGCCCCCGCCGGGCCCCGACGAGTGCACGCAGCCGGTGGTGCGCCCGAAGCGCTCGGTGAGCGTGCAGGCGAAGTACACGAAGGACGCGCGGCAAGCGGAGATCGAGGGCCTGGTCCGCATCGAAGTGACGGTCGACGAGGGCGGTCGCGTGATCGCAGCGCGCGCGTCCTCAGCGGGCTCGGGTACGGCCTCGACGAGGCCGCGCTCGACGCGGCCAGGAAGTGCGTCTTCGAGCCCGCCACGCTCTGCGGCAAGCCCGTGGTCGGGACGGCGATCGTCGCCCAGCGATTCGAGCTGGAATGAGACGTCGGGCCGCTTGCTACGCCGCGATCGCGGGCGTCTCGATCGCCGGCTCCGCACAGGCCCAGCCGCAGCGCGTGATCGTGCCGCCGAAGCTCACGACGTTCGTGGAGGCCGAGTTCCCGCCGTCCGAGGTGCAGGCGGGCAAGGGCGCCGCCGTCCTGCTCCAGATCGCGATCGACGCGACGGGCAAGGTGGCGTCGGTCGCGGTGCGTCGAGTCGGGTGGCCCGGCGTTCGACCTCGCGGCGGTCGCCGCAGCCAGGCAGTTCGTCTTCACGCCGGCGACGGTCGACGGCACGCCGATCCCCGTCAAGATCGCGTACCGGTACCAGTTTCACGTTCACCGAGAAGCTGATCAAGAAGCAGACGGCGGACTTCGAGGGGGTCGTCCGCGATCGCCACACCAAGCAGCCGATGGCGAACGTGCGCGTCGCAGGTCGACACGGGGCAAGAGGCGCTGACCGACGAGAAGGGCAAGTTCAAGATCCTCGACATCGTCCCGGGAGACCACCTGGTCACGCTCTCGGGCGAAAGCCTCGCGACGGTGGGCACGACGGAGACGTTCGAGGCCAGCAAGAAGATCGACGCGACCTACGAGGTCGACAAGAAGAAGGAGAAGGCCGGCGCCGGCGACGAGGACGAGGAGATCGTCGTCACGGCGCCCGCGCCTCAAGAAGCAGGTCGTGTCGACCGAGGTTCAGGCGACTCAGGCCGCCAAGGTGCCGGGCACGCAAGGGCGACGTGCTCAAGGTCGTCGAGAACCTACCTGGCGTCGCGCGGGCCGCCGCAGGCTCGTCGTCGCTCGTCGTCTGGGGCTCCGCGCCGCAGGACACGCGCGTCTACGTCGACGGCGTGCACGTGCCGCTCCTCTATCACGGCGGCGGGTACCGCTCGATCCTCCCCTCGAACTTCGTCAAGTCCGTCGAGCTCGTCGCCGGGCGGCTACGGGCCGAGCTACGGCCGCGGCCTCGGCGGCCTGGTGACCGTGGCGATGCGGCCCCTCGACGAGGAGGGCGTTCACGGCAGCGTGGGCGGCCGACGTCATCGACGCCTCGGCCGACGTGCGCGCGAAGTTGTCGGACCGCGTGCACGTCGCGGTCGGCGTGCGCAAGAGCTACCTCGACGCAGTCCTCGCGGACGTCACCTCCGAGGACGTCGGCGACATCGTGCCCATCCCGCGCTACTGGGACGGCCAGGCTCGGGTCGTCTACGACCTTGCGCCCGCACGAGACCATCGAGTTCGGGGCGTTCGCTTCGAGCGATCGCATCGCGAACACGCTCCTCAACCCGGACCCCTCGCTCACGACGCAGCCAGACGACGGGGACCGACTTCCAGCGCGTCTACGTTCGCTACGAGAAGCACCTGGCCGACGGCGTCGGTCGTCAGCGTCGGGCCGTCGTTCGGGCTCGACTCGACGAGCCTCGCGAACTCGTACGGCTCGGTCGTGACGGACGCTGACAAACGACTCGCACGCTGTTCGGCGTGCGCGCCGACTGGCACGGTCCTCTGGTCGAGCACGTGCGCGGCAATGTAGGGGTCGACGTCGAGATGGACACCTCGTCGTCTGCACCGCGACGGATCGATCGGCGCGCCGCCCCGCGAAGGGGACATCTACGTCTTCGGTCAGCCGCCGCCCGCTCAGGTCAGCATCGACGACTGGAAAACGGTCATTGGCACACTGGCGCCGTACGCCGAGGCCGACATCGCTCTGGTCGACGATCGGCTGCACCTCGTGCCCGGAGCGCGCTTCGAGCCGTTCATCACATCCGCCAGCAAGTCGCTGCCAGCGGTCGGAAGCACCCCGGACATCGGAACGACGCGCGAGGTGGCTGAGATCGAGCCGCGCATATCCGTTCGCTACGCGTTCACTCCGGAGATCTTCGGCCAAGGCGGCCTTCGGCGTCTACCACCAGGCGCCGCAGCCCGAGGACCTCTCGGCGGTCTTCGGTACGCCGACGCTCGGCCTCTCGACCGCACAACACTACCTCGCCGGAGCCACCTTCCAGCTCACGCCGTCGCTGACGGTCGAGACGACGGGGTTTCTCTCGCGAGTCATCAAGAACCTGGTCGTGCGCAGCCAGGACGAGAGCCCGCTTCTCGCGCACGCGCTCGACCAGACCGGGATCGGCCGTTCGTACGGCACGCAGTTTCTCCTGCGCCAGCAGCAGGTTGGCCGCTTCTTCGGCTGGGTGAGCTACAGCATCCTCCGAAGCGAGCGCAAGGACGCGCCCAGCCTCGGCTGGCGCCTCTTCGACTACGACCAGTCGCACGTCTTCACTGCGCTCGGCTCGTACGACCTCGGCAGAGGATTCGAGGTGGGGCTGCGCTTCCGCTTCGCGACCGGCTACCCGCGAACCCCCGTCCAGGGCGCGTACTTCGACGCGCAGGACCAACACGTACGAGCCGATCTTCGGCGCGCACAATTCGCATCCGAATCCCGTCGTTCGTCTCGCTCGATGCGCGCGTCGCCAAGACACTTCAAATGGGGCCGGACGGATGGCGAGATCTATCTGGACGTGCAGAACGTCACCGACCACTCGAACCCCGAGGAGATCGTGTACAACACGAACTACACGCAGCGCGGTTACATCACGGGGCTTCCGATCCTGCCCGTGCTCGGCGCGAGGTTGACGTGGTGATGCTCGCGGATCGCGGTCGTCGCCCTCGCACGCGCGTCGCGTGCAGGCCGAACCTCGACGAGACCGTCTCGATTGTGAGCGCTCCTGTCGTGCTGGCGGTGCGCTCGGACCCCGCCGAGGCGGCGCCGATGGCTGACGTGTCCTACACGGCGTTGTTCGTCGACGCCTCGGGTCGGCTTCCGTCGCCCCCCATCCAGTGGGCCTTCTGCAACGCGCGCAAACCGCTGGCGGAGCTCGGCCCGATCAACCCCGAGTGCCTGGATACGAGCGGGACCTGGTTCGCTCCGATTGGTGTCGGGCCCCAAGCGACTGGGCCTATACCTCAGATAGCATGCAAGCAATTCGGGCCGGACGTCCCGATGGTGCAGCAGGGCCAGACGCCCGGTCGACCGGTCGACCCGGATCCGACGGGCGGCTACTATCAGCCCGTACGGCTCATCGCTCCGAAGGCGGGGGCCGATCTTATCGCGGTGGGCGAGACGCGCCTCTCTTGCGGCCTGGCCGGGGCCACGCCCGACGTGCTGGAGGACTTTCAGAGCCGGTACCATGCGAACGTCAACCCCGTGGTGGCGTCGCTCGGCGTCGTCGGCGGCGCATCGTTCCAGACGGACGACAACGGTGTGGCCAACCCGGTAGCCCTTGGGGCGCACCTCACGCTGAGGGTCGGATGGGCCGTCTGTCCAACCAAGGACGTCTGCCACGACGGCGTATGCGGACCCGACGAGAGCGCAGAGAGTTGCCCGGCCGACTGCGCCAGCACGAACGGGAAGGCGGTCGGGTGCACGGGTGCCGAGCGATACGTTGCGCTTCAGCTCGCGACGCAAGCGCTCGCCGATCAGCGCGAGTCGATCGGCGTAGCGATGGTTCGCCACCGGCGGCTCCTTCGACTCCGACCGGACCGGGCGCGATTCGGACGATCTGACCACGACGAGCGACAACGGCTGGCAGGCCCCTGCGGAGGCGGGTGCGGTGCACTTGTGGGTGGTTTTGCGCGATGATCGCGGCGGTGTCGGCTGGGCCGAATACGTGTTCGACGTCAAATAGCCGCCTGACGCGAAAAGGCCGCACGTCCGTATCTGTCTCTACGCGTGACGCAAACGTCACGCGTACGGCGCGGAGGGGTCGCACGGGCGGCCGACTCTGCCGCCCATGGCTCGGGTGCTCGTGATCGAAGACGAGGCCGATCTGCGCGAGGTGCTCCAGTACAACCTCACGCAGGCCGGACATCGCCCGTTCGCGGCGGCGACGGGAGACGCCGGCCTGAAGCTCGCCCTCGAGGTCAAGCCGGACATCGTGCTCCTCGACCTGATGCTTCCGGATTTGCCGGGCACCCTCGTGGCGAAGGCGCTGCGCCGTGAGCCCGCGACGCAGTTCGTGCCGATCATCATGGTCACCGCAAAAGCCGAAGAGATCGATCGGATCGTCGGCTTCGAGCTCGGCGCGGACGACTACGTCGTCAAGCCTTTCAGCGTCCGCGAGCTCTTGCTGCGGATCGACGCGGTCCTGCGCCGCGGCAAGACCAACGAGCAGCGCGTCATCGAGGTCGCCGAGCTGCGCATCGACAGGGAAGCGCACCGGGTGACGGTCGGCGCGGAGGAGGTCTCGCTCACGGCGCTCGAGTTCAAGCTCCTCGTGACGCTGATCGAGCGTCGCGATCGGGTGCAGGGCCGCGGCACGCTCCTCAGCGACGTCTGGGCGATGGACTCGGAGATCGCGTCGCGGACGGTCGACACGCACGTCAAGAGGCTCCGGGACAAGCTCGGCACCGCCGGGCGATTCATCGAGACCGTCCGGGGCGTCGGGTACCGCTTCAGCGAGGCGCCGTCCAGCAGCCCGGAATAGCGGAGGCGTCAATGCGGCGCGGTCGCGGCGGGTCACGGACCGGCGGGGTGCAGCGCCTCGCCGTGCGCGGCCGGCTCCTTCGCGAAGAGCGTGAACATCACGGGCACGAGGAAGAGCGACAGGATCGTCGACGACGTGAGCCCTCCGACGACCGCGAGCGCGAGCGGCTGGTTGGCCTCGGACCCGCGCTCGAGGCCCATCGCGGTCGGAATGAGCCCGATGACCGTCGCGAGGCTCGTCATCGCGATGGGAACGAACCGCGAGCGCGCCGCCGCGACGATGGCCTCGACCTTGTCGACCCCCTCGTCGCGAAGCGCCGGTTCGCGTCGTCGACGAGCAGGATGCCGTTCGAGACGGCGATCCCGATGACCATCAGGATGCCCATCAGCGCGGTGATCGAGAAGCCCTGCCCGGCGGCCATGAGCGCGAGGACGATCCCGACGAGCGAGACCGGGATCGTGAAGAGCATGACGAACGGCAGGCGCAGCGACTTGAACTGCGACGCCATGATCATGAAGACGACCATCACCGCGAGCCCCAGCGCGAGGCCGAGCCCCGAGAAGGTGCGTCCGCATCAGCTCGACCTGCCCGACGAACCGAAAGCGTACGTCCCGCGTGCGCGGGTCGCGTTTCAGAGCGCCTCTCGAGGGCATCGCCCGCGGAGCCCGATGTCGCGCCCCTCGGTCTGCATCAGCACGTGCGCGACGCGCTCCAGGTGGTTGCGCTCGACCGCGACCGGCGCCGACGCTGCGGTGGATGTTGCCGTAGGCGCCGAGGAGGACGGGCTTGCCGGTCGTGCTGACGCGCACCGGCAGCGCCGCCGAGCGCCTGCGTGTCCGCGACGCTGCGCGCCGTCGTAGAAGGTGACGACGTAGTACGACTGGCCGTTGTTCGAGTCGATCCAGACGCCCGGCGTGTTGATGTTGCCGAGCGTCGCGTCGAGCGTCGTCTGGGCCGCGCTCGCGGACGGTGGACCCCACGAAGCCCGCCTTCTCGCGGTCGGTGTCGACGTGGATCTCGGGGTAGTCGATCTGCAGCGACTCGCGCACGTCGCGGATGCCGGGAATCGTCCGCGCGACGTCGGCGACGGCCCTGCGCCTGCTCGTCGAGCTCGGCGAGGTTGTCGTCGCGCACCTCGACGACGAGCGGCGCCGTGTAGCCGTTGGCGAAGACGCTCGCGACGAGCCCGCCCGGGGTACTGCAGCACCTCGACGCCCGGGGAACTCGCGGCGTGAGGATCTCGCGCGCCTTCGCCGCGATCTCGCCCTGCGACAGCTTGCGCTCCTCGGGGTCCGAGAACGCGAGGCGCAGGTACCCGGTGTTCGGCGCGACGTTGGGGCTGACGAGCAGGCTGCGCGCGTTCTGCGGCATGCCGATGTTGGCGACGACCATCTCGACCGTGCCCTTCGGGCAGCTCGCGCCGAGAGCGCTTGCCCCATCGCGGTCATCTGTCTCGGCGGCGTCCTGCACCGAGATGCCCGGCGCGAAGCGGACGTAGATCATGTCCATCGACTCGTCGATCTCGGGGAAGAACGTGCTCGGCAGACGCGACGCAGCCCAGCCCGCACGCGAGCGACGAGCGACGAGCGCCGCGCCGACGATCGTCCGCGCGGTACGGCAGCACGTCGCGCAGCGTCTCGCGAGTAGCCGCTCCGCGAGGCGGTCGATGAAGCGCCTCGACGGCCTTGCCCGAGCCGGCCGTGCTCCGCGTGCCCGAGGAAGTAGCGGCACGCGACCGGCGTGACCGCCATGCTGACGAAGTACGAGGCGATCATCGCCACCGCCGACGGTGAGCGCGAGCGGCGCGAAGAGCTTCCGGGCGAGGCCGGCGAGCAGAACGACCGGCAGGAGCACCGCCATCGTCGTCAGCGTCGAAGCGAGCACCGGCAGCGCGACGGCGTTGGTGCCCTTCAGCGCCGCCTCCGCCGTCGCTCATGCCCATCCGCTGGTGCCGGTGGATCGACTCGAGCACGACGACGGCGTCGTCGACGAGGCGCCCCATGGCCAGCGTGAGGCCGCCGAGCGTGAACGCGTTGAGCGTCTCGCCCGGTCGCGTAGAGGACGATGAGCGTGATCGCGAACGAGAGCGGGATGGCGACCGAGACGATGAGCGTGCCGCGGACGCTCTGGAGAAAGAGCAGGATGACCAGCGCGATGAGGACGAGCGCCTGGACGATCTCCTTCTTGAGCCCGTGGTACGCGCTGCGCACGAAGGTCGACTGGTCGAAGTAGACCTTCGCCTTCATGCCCGGCGGCAGGTCGCTGCAGGTTGTCGACGACCTTCTTGACGGCGTCGACGATCTCGATCGTGTTGCCGCCGGGGATGCGCAGGACGTTGAGGTAGCACGGCGTCCTTGCCGTTGACCGAGACCGACTGCGTCGCCGGGCGTGCCGCCGTCCTCGACGCGCGCCACGTCGCGGATGAGCACCGGCTTGTCGCCGACGACCTTGACCGGCGCCTCGCCGATGCGTCTCGACGCGCTTCGGGGATGGCGTTGGTGTAGACGTTCGCGTCGAAGTTCGGCGCGATGAACTCGCCCGACGGCAGGAGCGCGTTCGAGCTGGCGACGGCGGCGGCGACGTCCGTCGCCGTGACGCGGCGGGCCTGCGCCTTGAGCGGGTCGACGACGACGTTGATCTGGCGCAGCCGTCCGCCGTCGGGCGCCGCGCTGGCCACGCCGGAGATGCCCTCGAGCAGCGGCTCGATGTTGTTGAACGCGTAGTCGTAGAGCTGCGGGCCGGTGTACCCCGCGCCCGCTGACGACGACCTGGCACACCGGGCGCGTTCGACGGGTCGTACTGCAGGACGAACGGCGGCAAGCACGCCGAGCGACTTGGGCACCGCGGCCATCGCGAACCCGGCCTGCGACTGCACGAGCGTCTGCGCGGCGTTCAGGTCCGTGCCCCACTTGAGCCACACGTAGATGACGCTGAAGTTGTTGCGCGAGAGGCTCTCGACGTGGTCGACGCCCGGCGTGGCGCTGACGTACTTCTCGAGGCGCCAGCTGATGGTCTTCTCGACGTCCTGCGCGCCGAGGCCGGGCGCCAGCGTGCCGATGATGAGCACCGGCGGCGTCAGCTCGGGGAACGTGTCGACGCTCATCCGCGGCGTCACGACGCCGGCGAAGACGACGAGCCCGATGCAGAGCATCAGGACCGCGATCGGGTTGCGCAGCGAGAGAGCGGTCATGGCGTGGTTCCCGCGCCGCGGGGCGCCGGCGCGGGGCGGCCCTCGGGGGGTCCGGCCGCGTACGGCACCTCCTTGACGGTCACGCGGTCGCCGTCGTCGAGGGTCGCGCGGCCCTCGGTGACGACGAGCGCCCCCGGCTCGAGCGCGGTCTCGACGAACAGGTCGCTGCCCTGCTCGCCGTCGATGGTCACGGTGCTCTTGCGCGCCACGTCCCCGTCGACGAGGAAGAAGGTCGCCTTGGACCCCGCGATCGAGGCCGCGACGAGCGGGACCGCCGTCGCGGCGATCGGCTGGCCGACCTCGATCTGCACCTCGCCCGTGGTGTTCACCGGGATCTCGCGCTGCGCGTCGATCGAGATCGATCTCGAAGTGGACGGTGCGCGTCTCGGGATCGGCGCTCGGCGAGCGCCGCGCGATCGTTCCGGCGAGCGTCCTGTCGGTCGCCATGACGTGAATCGAGACGGGCGTGCCCGGCGCCACGACGTCGAAGTCGCTCTCCGGGACGTCGAACGTCATCCGCACGGTGCTGCGGTCGACGACCGAGACGATGGCCGTGCCCGGGTCGCACGAACGCGCCGGGATCGACCGTGCGCGTCGCGACCTCCCCGTCGAACGGCGCGCGCAGGACGCAGTCGCTGACCTCGAGGCGTGGTCGACGCGAGCTTGGCCCGCTGCGAGGCGAGCTGCGCGTCCTCGGAGGCGCTCTGGGCCGACTTCTGCTCCGCCTCGTTCGGGCGACACGAAGCCGCCGTCGAGAAGGCTCTGGATCCGCGCTGACTCGTGCGACGATCGCCTGCTGTCGCGCGTCGATGGCGCGCGCCTCGGCGGCGACGGCCTGGCTCGACGCGCTCGCGTTGCGGCAGTCGAGCGTCGCGAGCACCTCGCCGCGCTTGACGATCGCGCCCGGCCGAACGAGGACCGTGTCGACGTAGGCCGAGATGAACTGCGGCCCGACGTTCGCCTCGATCCACGGCCGCAGCGTTCCCACGTAGGTGCGCGTCTCCCGAAAGGTTGCGTTTCGTGCCGCGACGACGGTGACCGGCTTCGGCGTGGACGCGAGCGCGATCGTGTTGATCTTCTCGTGCGCTCGCCACACGAGGAGCCCGCCGACGCCGAGCACGAGGGCGAGGCCGGCGAGGACGACCATGGGCACCCTCGGGGGGCCTTCGCCGGAGCCGCGCAAACCAGCACCGGTCGACATCAGAGCCCCTCAGCGATGGCGCGTCCGAAGGCAGCCCGGGCCCGGGCGAGCTCGAAGGAGCCGAGCGCCAGCTGAATCTCGGCGTCGGTCCGGACGGCCTCGGCGTCCGCGAGCTCGACGGCATTGCCGATGCCCGCTCGGAACCGCGCGTCCGCCTGGTCGTAGTTGGCGCGCGTCGCGGTCACTTCGCTGCCGAGCGCGCCGAGCGCGGTGATCGCGATCTTCACCGCGACGTACGCCTGCCGGACCATGGCGAGATCCTGTTCGCGGAGGACGTCTACGTCGTCTCGGCGCACCTGCTCCATCGAGCGAGCGGCGCGGGTGCGGGCGGCGATCGTGCCGTCGAACAGCGGCCACGAGAGCACGAGGCCCGCGTCCCAGTTGGGGACGTTCGGGACCCAGCCGTCGTCATGGGCGGACGGTCCAGACGACGGGGGAGCCCCCCCTGCGCGCCCCGAGAGGGTCGCCGTCAGCGACACGTCGGGCCGCAGCTCCGCGCCGACGGCGCGCGTGTGCTCCTCGGCTGCCTTGAGCTCGGCGATCGTCTCCGCTAGACGCGGATCGCGTCGCTGCGCGAGCGCCAACGCCTCGCCGAGCGCGGGCATGTCGCGTGGCACGGGCACCTCGGCGGCGATGTCGATCGCGGCGTCGGGGGCTCCAATCGCCGCTGCGAAGACACTCTGGGCGATGGCGACGCCGCCGCGCGCCCGAACGCGCCCGACGTCGTACCGATCGAGTTCGGCCTCCGCGCGGGTGAGGTCGATGGGCGACCGGAGCCCTGAATCGACCCCCCGCTTCGCCAGGTCTCGGTGAAGACGCGAGCGCTCGTACGCCTCGCTCGAGGCCTTCACGATCGCCTCGGCAGTCGAGACGGAGAAGTAGGCCTCCTCGACGCTGAAGTCGACGTCGAGACGTTGCGTGTCTGCGCGGTGCCTCTCCACCTCGACCTGCGCGTCGGCGGCCGCGCGCTGCGCGCCGATGCGGCCGAAGTCGAAGACTTCTTGCGAGAGGCCGGCGCCGACCAGTGTCGAGGCGTAAGGGGAGAAGGTTCCGGTCGCCGTGGTCGCGGTGGCGCCGATCCGGGGAAGGTCCATCGGCGCGGTCTGCACGAACGTCGCGGTCGTGTTGTTCGCGGTCATCGCAAAGAGCTGGGCCGTGACGCCTACGGCAGGGAGCCACTGAGCGCTCGGGACTTTGGCCTCCTCCACACGCGCCGAGACGCGCGCGAGGGCGGCCTGGATCGCAGGCTGATGGGCATGCGCGTACTCGAGGGCCTGCGTCATCGTGAACGTGCGGGTCGGCGGTGGGACGTCCATCGGGGGCGATTCCGGCGCCTCTTGTGCGCGCGCGCCGAGGGCCACGAGCGAAAAGGTGAGCGCGACGAGGCCGGACAAGACGGCAGGACGGCGACCGGAGTCCATGAATCGAGACGCTCCGGGTAGGCAGCTCTCGTGCCATCGCTTGGTGCGTGAAGAGCGTGGATGCATTCGAGTTTCCGCTCGCGGGGGCACCGGCCCGGGCCGAGAAAAATTCCGCGTCGCGCGGAGAATTTCCTCCGTCGGGTCCCAGGGAAGGCGGCCCCGCGGCTCGCGATGTGGGCGGCCGATGCCCTCCACGCTAGCCTGGCCGATAGTGCGCCCGCGCGTCCTCGTCGTCGATGATCGGCTCGACATGGCCGAGACCCTAGCCGAGGGGCTCGATGAGCGGGGATACGATGCGACCGCGTGCGGTTCCGGTCCCGAGGCGGCACAGCGGCTCGAAGCGGACCTGTTCGATGCGCTGGTGACGGATTTGCGAATGCCCGGTGTCGACGGCATGGGTCTCCTCGCTCTGTCGCGAAAGGGGGCCCCGGAGCGACCCGTCATCGTGATGACCGGGTACGGTGCCATCGAAACGGCGGTCCATGCCATCCGGGAGGGCGCCTACCATTACCTCACGAAGCCCTTCGCGCTCGACGAGCTCGCGCTCTTTCTCGGACGCGCGCTCGATCATGCCCGCGTCCGCGGCGAAGCGCGCAGCCTTCGGGCCGTGCTGCGCGACCGGGTCGGCCTGGGGACCTTGGTCGGCAAGAGCGCAGCGATGCACGAGGTATTCGACGTCGCCTCCCGCATCGCGGAGGCTGACACGCCGGTCCTCATCATGGGGGAGACGGGCACGGGCAAGAGCGTGCTCGCGCGCGCGATCCACGCCACGAGCGCGCGCGCCGGCAGGCCGTTCGTCGCCGTCAACTGCGCAGCGCTTCCCGAGGCGCTCCTCGAGAGCGAACTCTTCGGACACGTGAAGGGCGCGTTCACGGGCGCAACGAGCGCCCGGGCGGGGCTCTTCGCGGACGCCGATGGGGGGACGCTGCTGCTCGACGAGGTGGGGGAGATGTCGCCCGCGCTCCAGGCAAAGCTCTTGCATGTCATCGAGAGCGGCGCCGTTCGCGCCGTCGGCTCGGACAGGGAGCGCCAGGTCCATGTGCGCATTCTCGCTGCCACCCACCGTGATCTCCGCGAGCGCGCGCGCGCAGGCGCGTTTCGTGAAGACCTGCTCTACCGGCTCGACGTCGTCGCGATCGAGATCCCGGCCCTGCGACATCGACGCGCAGACATACCGCTCCTCGTCGAGCATCTGCTCGCCGAGGCGAAGGCGAAGCACTTGCGCTCACCCGTCGAGGGCTTTGCCCAGGACGCCATGACAAAGCTGATGGACCACCCGTGGCCGGGCAACGTGCGCGAGTTGGCGCATGCGATCGAGCGCGTCGTGCTCCTCGGCCGCGGGTCGGAGGTTGCGGTCGGCGACTTGCCGTCCAGTGTGGCGAACGCGCCTCCGCCAGGGCTGCCGGACGTGATCGTGGGGCCGGTTCTGCCGATCCGCGAAGTCCAGCGGCGCTACGCGGCGTGGGCTCTCGAGACGCTCGGTGGCCACAAGGCGCGAACCGCCGAGGCGCTCGACGTCGACAAGAAGACGCTGGCCAAATGGCTGGGCAGCGAGTGACCCGGCGCACCGCGGTCCCGGCGAATCCGCGAGTCCGCGGCCTGGGGTTGCCGGCTGTGCACGCGTGGCCCGTAGCCTCGTGGATGCTCGTCGCGATCGCCATGGTCACCGGACTGGCCTGGTGGGACGCGCAGCGCGAGGCGGACGCCGCGTTGCGAGACCTCGAGACCGAGCAGACGGTCGTGGCCTCGAGCCTGGCGGCGAGCCTCCGGGCTCACCTCAGCGCCGTGGAGGGTGACGCCGTGCTCATGGGCGAGCACGGTGCCCACGCCGGGCACGGGGACCGCTACGCGCCCGCCGAGGTGCGGGACCCAGGCGCGGAGCCTCCGGTCGTGGCCGATCCGTCCCGGATCATGATCTCGGTTCCACTCGTGGACGGACGCCATGTCGACCTCGGCGTCCCCGTTCGGGACCTCCTCGACCCCGATCGACGGATCGAGCGCGCTGGAGAGCTCACCGTGCTGCTCGTAGCGCCGACGGACGCGTTGCTCCACACGATGAGCGGGCGCTCGCTCGATTCGCCGCCGCTTCGTGACGCCCTGGCTCGCGACCTGCCTGCGCAGCGTCTCGGGCGGCCGGAAGCCGCGCAGATCGGGCTGCCGGAGCGGACCGCGATGGCAGGGCTCGCGCAGATCGATGTCGGGGGTCTCGGCCGCTGGGGGATCGCGGTTGTCGCGAGCGCTGGGCGGGAACGAGATCGGGAGAAGCGAGCCCTGTGGAGGCTCGTCCTGGGCGTGCTCGTCGCGTCCGGGCTCGTGCTCGCGTTCGGAGGGGTGGCGCTGCGCAATCAGCGAAGGGAGCTCGACCTCGCGCGCGAGCTGGCGATTGCTCAGGTGCAGCGCGCAGCCGACGAGGCCCTTGCTCGCGCGCAGCGCGTCGCGACGATGGGGACATTCGCGATGGGGATCGCGCACGAGATGTCGACACCGCTGGGGGTCATCGTGGGTCGGTCGGAGCAGCTGCTGGGGCGCGTGCAAGGCGACGAGCGCGCGGTGCGAGGCGCGCAGATCATCTTGCAACAGGCCGACCGCATCCAGAATATCATCCGTCGGTTCCTCGACATGGCGCGCGGCGGGCCGCCTTCGCTTGAACGAGCGGATCCGGCCGAGGTCGTGCGCGCAGCCGCCGCCTCCGTCGAGCACCGATTCGCCCAGGCGGGCGTCTCGCTCGCGACCGATATCCCACGATCGATGCCCCACGTGCAGTGCGATCGGGCCCTGCTGGAGCACGCCATCGTCAATCTCCTGCTCAATGCGTGCGAGGCGTGCAGGCCCGGGCAGCACGTCGAGGTCGCCGCGCGTTCGGACGCTGAGCGCGTGGCGTTCGTCGTGATCGACGACGGCGCGGGGATCACCCGCGAGCACGCCGCGCGGGCCAAGGAGCCGTTCTTCACGACGAAGTCTCCGGGCAAGGCGTCAGGACTCGGCCTCGCGATCGCGACCGAGATTGCCCACTGTCATCGCGGAGACCTGAGCATCTCCCCCAATGCCGGCGGCGGTACGCGGGCGTGCGTCGAGATTCCGGTCGCCGCCAGGCAAACGGTCGACGCCGAAGCCGACTGAGCGCGCGATCAACCGGCCGCCGGCCTCGTCTTCGCGCCAACCGCGTGAGCGGGCACGACGTTCACCGTCGCACCGCGATGTTCTGATTCACGCTCAGCCCGTCGCGCGCTTCTTCTTCGAGCCGCCCTTGCCCTTTTCGGGCTTCGCTTCTTCCGCGGCCTCCTCGCCCTTCGTCTTGGCCGGGCCGGGTTTCGCGGCGCCCTTGATCGAACGCGAGAGGAGCTCCGCCAGGTCGATGACCTGTGCGCCGCCGCCCTCGGCCGCGCCGGCCTCCGCGGGGGCCTCGCCGGCCGTGGTGTCGCGAGCGACTGCGCCCGCTTCGACCTTCTCGTCGACCGCGGCCAGCACCGCGCTCCGGTACTCGTCGGGGTGCCTGGCCGGATCGAACGGCCCGGAGAGCTCGTCGACGAGGTGCAGCGCGAGCTGCTTCTCGCGGTCGCTCGACTCCTTGCCCTCGGCGGGCGCGATCTCGTCGCCAGCCACGAGCTCCTCGGCGAAGCGCATCATGTCGAGCGAGAAGAGCCGGCCGCGGGGCCGCAGCAGCGCGAGGCGCGTGCGCGTGCGAATCTTGACCTTGGCGAGGGCGACCTTCTTGACGTCGTCGAGCACCGTGCGGAGCAGCTCGATAGCCCCGCACGTTCTTGCTGCCAGGGCCCACCCAGTAGCTCTTCTCGACGTACGCGAGGTCGACCTCGAGCGGGTCGACGAACTCGACGATCTCGATCGTGCCCCCCGCGTCGTCGCCGTCGAGCTTCGCGAGCTCCTCTTTCGTGAAGAGCGCGTACTCGCCCTTGGCCACCTCGTAGCCCTTGCCGATCTCGTCCCACGGCGAGATCGCGGTTGCACTTGGGGCAGCGCCGCACCAAGTTGATCCGCGTGCCGCACTCCTTGTGGAGCTGATGAAACTGCGGGGTCAGATCCTTCGTCGCCGTGTAGAGCTTGGCGGGGATGGTGACGAGGCCGAACGCGATTTCACCGGACCAGAAGGCGCGCATTTCGATTTCCCTGAGCGATGCGAGTGTGAGTCCCTGGGCCTGCGGGGCCGTGGCCACGCCAAGCGTGAACGATGCCAGCGACGACGAAAAGGTCTCGATCCGATCGAGCGAGAAACGAAGCCGGAGCCCGCCACTGAAAAGGTGAGCAGCCCGGACCGTCTCGCGACGTACCGAGCCAAGCGGCACTTCGAGGTGACGCCCGAGCCCGGATCGTCGCAAGACGAGGGCCACGAGGAAAAGAAAACGGCGGCCGCCGACGCTCGCAAACCCGGCGAGGCGCTCGCGTTCGTCGTCCAGAAGCACGACGCGCGGCGCCTCCACTACGACGTGCGCCTCGAGGTCGACGGAGCGATGGTGAGCTGGGCGGTCCCAAAGGGCCCGAGCTACGACCCGGCGGTGCGCCGCCTCGCCGTGCAGACCGAGGACCACCCGATGGAATACAACGCCTTCGAGGGGCGCATCCCCGACGGCGAATACGGCGCGGGCGACGTGCTCATCTGGGATCGCGGCACCTACGAGACCGTGCCCCCCGGGCAGCAGCGGGCGATGCTCGACAAGGGGCACCTGCACGTCCGCCTCTTCGGCGAGAAGCTCGTCGGCGACTGGCACTTCATCCGCACCAACCGGAGCCCGGGCGACGACGGCGCGGGAAAAGCCGGCAAGGCCCAGTGGCTCCTCTTCAAGGCGAAGGACCGCCGCGCCAACCCCGCCTACGACGTCGTCGCCGAGCGACCCGAGTCGGTGGTCAGCGGGCAGGCCGGCGACGCGCGGCCCGCGGCGCGTCGGCGCGTCCGGAGAGGGCAAGAGCGCGCGCGCGCTCATCGAGTTCGTCGGCGAGCCCGCTGCTCGCGACCGCCGACGTGCAGATCGCGCGACGGCGACGGCTGGCTCTTCGAGATCAAGTACGACGGCTATCGCCTCGTTGCCTGCAAGGCGGGCGACGACGTGCGCCTCTACACGCGCGCGCGCCACGACTGGACCGACCGCTTCCGCCCCATCGCGCAGGGCGTCGCGCACGCTGCCGGCGCGCGAGTGCGTCGTCGACGGCGAGGCGTGCGTGGTCGACGACGCAGGGCCGCCCGTCGTTCGGCGCGCTCCAGGAGTGGCTCGCGGCGGCCGCCGTCGGCAAGCCCGAAGCCGGCAACCTCGTCTTCGCCGTCGTTCGACCTCCTTTGGCTCGACGGGCGCGATCTGCGCGCGCGAGCCCATCGAGGTGCGGCGCGAGCTGCTCGAGAGGCTCGTTCGCGGGCAGGAGCGCCCCATCTACTCTCTCGCGCGCGGTCGAGGGCAAGCTCGACGACCTCCTGGGCGCCGCCAAGGCAGGCGGGCCTCGAAGGGCTCGTGGCCAAGCGCAAGGGCTCGCCATACGTCGTCGGGCCGCTCGCGGCAACTGGGTCAAGCTGCGGTTCGACAAGCGCCAGGAGTGCGCGATCGTCGGATGCATTCCGATGGCCGGCACGCCGTGACGACGTCGGGGCGCTCTTGCTCGCCGTCGTGGAGCCGGCCCGACCCGGTGTTCTCGTGTTCGCGGGTCGCGTGGGCACCGGCTTCGACGCGCGCATGCGTCGCGATCTGGGCGCCCGCCTCAACGAGCGACTCGCGGAAGGCCCCTCGGTCGAGGGCGCGCCGGGGATCAAGGACGCCCGCTGGGTGACGCCGGCGCTCGTGTGCGAGTGCGCCTTCGCGGAGTGGACGCGCGAAGGGTCGATGCGCCACCCGCGCTTCCTCGGCATGCGCGAGGACAAGACACCCCTCGAGTGTCTGCGAGAAGACCTCGTGCAGTCGGCGCCGGCGCCGGACGTCGGCCGAAGCCGCCGCGGGTGGCCTCCGCGCCCGCCCCGTCGCGTCGCGACGGCCCGAAGCTCGCCAATCCCGACAAGGTGCTCTTCCCGCGCGACGGCATCACCAAGCGCGAGATCTGGGACTACTACACGGCGATCGCCCCGCTGATGCTCCCGCACCTGGCCGGCCGCCCGCTGACGCTGCAGCGCTATCCCGACGGAATCGACGGCGAGGAGTGGTACCAGCAGAACGCGCCCGAGAAGACGCCCGCCTTCGTGCGTCTCGTCGACGTCGGGCCCGCGGCACGATCACAAGAAGCGCATCGTCTGCGACAACGTCGAGACCCTGCAGTGGCTCGCGAACCTCGCGGCGCTCACGCTCCACAGTGGTCCGCCCACGCACCCGCCCAGGCGACGACGCCGCGCCGCCATCGATCACGCGCTCGGCGCAGCCCGACTACGTCGTGCTCGACCTCGATCCGGGCGACGGACCCTGGTCGCACCTGGTCGAGGTCGCTCGCCACGTCCACGCCTTGCTCGACGCGCTGAAGCTCGAGAGCTTCGTCAAGACGAGCGGCAAGCGCGGCGTGCACGTCGTCGTGCCCATCGCGCCCGGGCCGACGCACGACGAGGCACGGCATTCGCCGAGCAGATCGCGCGCGCGGTCGCCAAGGTGCTGCCGAAGATCGCGACCGTCGAGCGCATGAAGGACAAGCGCGGCGGCAAGCTCTACGTCGACTACGGCCAGAACGGCGAGGGCAGGACGGTCGTCTCGCCGTACACGATCCGCGCGCGCGACGGCGCGGTCGTGTCGACGCCGATCGACTGGGACGAGCTGGACGAAGACCTCGATCCGCGGCGCTTCACGATCCGCAACGTGGTCGAGCGCGCCGGGCGGCGAGGGGACCTTTACGCCGGCATTCTCGCCGGCGGCCAGCGCCTCCCGCGCGTGTAGCGGCGCGATTCTACGGCGCGCTCGGCTCCGGGCCGTCCTCGGGAGCGCGGCGCGACTCGAGCACGAGCGAGCAGGCCGGTCCGAGGGCATTCGCCAGAAAGCAGTGGCGGTGCGCCTCTTCGTGAAGCTCCGCGAGATCCGCGTCGGAGCAGGCCGAACCCGTGGCGAATATCACCGCCGGTCGTAGGACGAGGCGGCCGAGCACTTCTCGGCCCGGCGCGCCCGGCAGCGGCACGATGTAGCCCACGGCGCGATCTTCGTACCGGTCGACGACGAAGCCCCGGCTTGCCGCGATCGACAGAAACCAGAGCATGTGACAGCTCGCAACGGCCGCGACGAACCCCTCTTCGGGATCGACGGCCGACGCGTCGGCCGTTCCGCGCGGCACGTTCGCGGGCGATGCGGACGCCCGCACCTCGGCGCCGCCGTCGAACGACCACGCGTGAGCGCGGCCGTATCGGTTGTCGACGAAGGCGTGCCCATCTCTCTGCCAGCGCACCGACGCACGGTGCCCGGCATTCGAGTCCATCATGCGAAGCATCTAGCCTGACGACCCGCAGGTCACCACTTCTGCAGCGAGCATCCGAGCGTCTTGCCTTCGGAGAGCCGAGGCTCGCGCGCCGCCAGCAGGTCGTCGAGCGCGTCTTTGAGGTAGAGGGTCGCGTCGTCGTGCAGATGCGACTTGTCCGTATCGAGGCCGCCGCGGTAGCGGACGCGCGCGCTCGAATCGAAGACGACGGTATAGGTCGCGTACTCGGCCCCGAGCGCGTCGGCGAGTCTGGCCCCGCGGTCGCCCAGGATGGGGAACGGATAGCCCCGTTCGCGCGCCTCTGCGGCGTCTCGCTCGAGCGAGCCGCGCACCTCCGAGTCCACCATGAAAAACTGCACCCCACGCGAGTGGTAGGTCTGGAAGAGGGCTCGAAGGCGCGGCTCGTGCACGCTGAGGCAGTGGCAGTCGGGAGAAAAGAAGACGAGGACCGTGAGCGGAGCGCTTCGGGCAAGGGAGTGCGCGTCGAGGGGCTCCCCCTCTGGCCCGACTACGGCCACGCTCGGGATCTCCGGTGCCATCGCTCCGCGTCCCGGCGTCGTCGCGCACGACGCGCATGCCAGCGCGAGCCAGACCGCCGCGTCTCCCAGAGCACGTGCGCGCAAGGTCACGGCGCCCGAGGCGGTCCGAACCGGGAGCCGGCGGGCGCTACTGAATCTGAAATTGCGGCGCCACATGGTCACTGACCGGTCCGGAGATCGTCGTCTGGAGCTCCCAGAGCCCGGCCATGAAGAAGTCGACCTCGGTCACGAGGTATCTGCCGCTGCCTTCGGGAGTGATCGTGGCCATGATGGAGCCGTGATTCATCACGGGCATCCAGGGACGTATCTGCAGGGTCAGCCCATCACGTGGCGCCCCGCTCGCCGCGTCGGTGATGGTCAGCTCCGCGTCGATGCCGCCGCGCGTGGGCGGCTGCGGTGACGTCCGCACCTCGACGCGCATGGTTCCCGATTCGGTCATGATCGTGCTCAGCGGGGCCGCGGGAAACTCCGCGCTCGGGCCGCTGCCGCTCGAGCACCCGAGAGAACAGGCCACGAAGCTCGCGGCGATGGCGGCGATCCGGCCCCGCGTCTGGCGCTTCACGAGAGGTCCCCCGCGAGGCGGCGCGTTCGAGAGAGTGTGCGCGGTCATTGGGGGTCCTCTTCTTTTCTGCCGGCGTCATCCGGCGCACTGGGTCAGGCTACAGCACGAACGCGACGGCGAGCTGCGCGCCAAAGAGCTGGTCGCGAGCGGTGCCCGCCTCGAACGTCGCGCCGGCGGGCGGATTGAACGAAAACGCGTAGACCTCGTAGTCGACCGCGAGCCGCGCCTCAATCGTCCGATCGAGGGCGAGAGCCGCTCCGAACTCGGCATCGACGCCATACCCGCGCGGCGCGTAGAAGCGGGTCGAAATGGAGTTCTGGTCGAAGAGGGCGTGAAACGCGACCTCTTCGAGGAGCGAGAAGCGTCCGAAGTAAACGCGTGTGTCGATCGCGGGACGTATCGACCTGTAGGTCACGTCCGGCAGCTCGAACGGCGGCGGCCCGACGGCGCGACGTGAAATGAATGAGTATTCGACGGACAGTCCGAGGATGAGACGCGGGTCCGACCCCGGATGGATTCGAGCGCGCAGACCGGCGGAGAACGACGACGGAAAGACATCGGCGGCCGCGCTGCTGGTACTGTTCATTTCAGAGAATATCCGCAGATACTCTGCGACGACTCCGATGTCCCCCCAGGGGCCGCCGGCATGCGCCAGGGGAAAGAGCTGTCCACGAACGCCAGCCGCAGGAGCGGGAAAGAGGGTGTACCGGCTGCCACCAGGCTGAATCCCGTTCTTGTAGTCGAAGTGCCGACCGACAATCTCGCCCGCGAGCGTGAGGTCGACCGCCGACGCCGCGGCGGATTGCGCGGGCGTCCGCGGCTGCCCCATTGAACGTTCGGCGACGTGGGGCGAGGGGCGCTCGGGGGTCGGGGGCCTCTGCGCTGTGGCCGCAGCGGGCGTGGTGGGCCCGGGGCATTGTGGCCCCTCGCGTAGATGGCTCAGGGGCGACGGCGGAGCGACCGGGGGATTCGCGGTGGGAACGATGGGCGCAGGCGCGTAGGGTTCGAGACTCTCCCCGAGGGCGGCCGTGACCGCCGCGACGTCGTCGTCGCGCGACGTGAAGGCCAGCGTCGTCTCCTCGGCGGACGCCGGCGTCTTCCACGCGGGTACGACGAGCACCAGCGCTCTGCGCGCCGCCTGATCCCGACGTACGCGAACCACGACCACCGCGGCGACGCCCATGACGCGGGCGGCCCTGCGGACCCGGTCAATCACGCCGGGATCGAGGTCTCTTCCCATGGGTCGACTCTGGCCCTCGCGCACGAGCTCCGCGCGAAAGGTCTTCTCGTCGGCCAGCGTGATTCCCCGAGGAAGCGCTTCGAGAACGACGCTTCTCACCTGCTGGGCATCGGGTCCCTCGACGTAGAGGACGACCGCGTCCGTCTGAGCGAGGGCCACCGTCGAATCGGCGAGCGCTCCGAGCAGCGCCCCGAGCGTTGCGAGCGCGACGATTCTCCACGTGCCTCGTGGCCACCGACGAGCCGGCCCCCGCGGCGAGGGTCGCGGCGTCCACGAAGGCTCGGCGGTCACTTACGCGCCCACGCCGGTGCGGCCCCTCCGTTCGCAGCGCGCGGCGGCGCAGGGGGGGCCGGCGAGAGCACGAGCTTCATGTTGCATTTCGGGCACCGGCCGGGCTTGTCGCTCGTGACTTCGGGGTGCATCGGGCAGACGTAGACGGCGGCCTGCGTCTCCGTCGCGCGGGCCTCGTGCGCGCGGAGACCGCCGCGCGCGGGGATCACGGTGGGCGCAGTGAGGGCCGCCGCGAGCGCGAGGCCCCCGGCGGCAAGGCGCTTCCACTGCCCGGTGCTTTTCGGCAAATCGGAAGTTGCGAGGCCCAATTTCATCGCGGTCTCCCTTCTCCTCAATCGCGCGCCCACGCGGGAACCGAGCCTACGACCGTTTCCAGCGGAACTCCCAGGTGTTCGGCTCGTCGCAGCTGATGCTGGCGCCATAGCGTATATAGGACCGGCAGCACCTCCAACGTGAGAAACGCGCTCGTGGCGAGTCCGCCGATCATCGGCGCGGCCACCCGGCGCATGATCTCCGCCCCCGCCCCTTCCGCCCAGAGGAGCGGCAGGAGCCCCGCCGCCATCGTGGTGATGGTCATGAGCTTGGGGCGTAGGCGCTGCACGGTACCCTCCGCGTGGGCCGCGATGATGTCGCTCCGATCGTGAACTCTGCCTTCGCGAACGCGGCGATGAAATGCTTCGTCGATGTAGACGACCATCACCACTCCCGTCTGCATCGCCAGCCCGATCGTGGAGAGAAGCCCGACCCAGACGGGCGCCGATAGCGGATAGTGGAGCAAGAACAACGTCCAAAAGCTTCCCACGAGCGCGAATGGAACGGATACGAGCACGATGAGCGCTTCCGTGAAGCTCCGGAACTGCAGGAACAGGAGGCCCAACATGGCGAGGCCCATGAGGGGTGCGATCCACTTGAGGCGCCGCTCGCCCGCAGCCAGGAGCTGCGACTGACCGGTCCACTCGATTCTCTCTCCAGCGTCGAGGTGGATCTCGCCGTTGGCGCGCGCCGGGTCCAGCGCGCCCTGCGCGTCGCGAACGTAGCTCGCGACATCCATGCCGTCGTCCAAATCGACGTACACGTAGGCGACGAGCTCGCGCCCCTCGGTTCGGATGACCCCTGGCTCGGTCACGTACGAGGGTTGTCCGAGGAGCGCCAGGGGCACGGGCGCGCCGAACGACGAGGACGACGAGGGCGACGAGCGGACCGTCACTTCCCGGAGCTCGTCCGCGTCCTCGCGCTTCATGCCCATGTCGGTCGCGACGCGGACGCGATAGGGCTTGCTCTGAGGCTCCAGCTCCGCGCGCGCCTCGAGGTCCATGTGGGCGTGCTCGTGCTCGTATGTGCTTCCGGTGCCGTGAACGTGAGCCGCGGCGCGCCGGCTCGCGAAGCCCTTCGTCGTCAGCTGGAGCTCCCCGACCTGACCGCCGGTCGTCATCAGAATCGGTCGCGGATTGGACGAGAGCCGGGTCGACTTCGTGGAGGGCCAATGCGCCGGGATCGGCGTGGAACGTGAGCCAGGGCTCGCCGCCCAGCGACTCGAACGCGGCGCTACGCGTGCCCGGCAGCCGCGTGGCCCACGCCTGCAGCGCGGCGCCGAGAGAATCCAGACGCTCGGGTGTTGCCGCGACGATGCGAATCCCCACGGGCGTGCGGACGCCGTTGGTCGACATCATGTCCATTCGTGCCCTTGCCGGTGCGGTCCATGCGCTCGTCCATCCGGGCAGGCGGCTCGCTTCATCGAGCTTCGCGACGAGCTCGGCCATCGTCTCGGGTGTCTCCTCGGGCCACGCGAGCCCCAGCGCCCCTTTCAGCCAGGGCGGCGCCCAATTCGTGTACCAGCGCGATCGGCTCAGCAAGGGCCACTCGGACTGGGGCTTGAGGCGAATGGTGGTCTCGACCATCGAGTACGGCGCGGGATCGGTCGCGGTGTCCGCGCGGCCCACCTTGCCGAAGACCGTCGCCACTTCCGGAAACTGACTCAGAGCGTGGTCTTGCCTGCGGAGTTGCACCGCGGCCTCGCCCGGGGCCACCCCGGGCAAGGTCGTCGGCATGAAGAGCAAGTCGCCTTCGTCGACGCGCGGCAAAAATTCGCCGCCGAGCCGCGTCAGGAGCGGCAGGCAAGAGGCCACCGCGAGCGCCCCTGTGACCAGCGTGAACGCGGGCCGAGCGAGGGCGAAGTGCACGAACGGCCGATAGATCCGGACGAGCCCTCTCGTGAGCGGATTGCGGAATTCGGGGAGCACCCGACCGAGGAGCATCCGGTCGCGTAGCGCGGGGGCGACCGTGATCGTCACCAGCGCCGCTGCGGCAATGACCAGAGTCTTGGTGAGCGCCAACGGACGCAGAAGCCGGCCCGTCTCGCCTGAAAACGCAAATACCGGCAAGAAGCTCAGCGCTGTGATCAGGAGCGACGTCAGGATCGCCGGAGCCAGCACCCCGGCGGCGGCGACGATCGCCTTGCGACGCTCCGCAGCGGGTGCGCCGGCGGGCACGCTCTCCAGGCGCCGGTGACAGGCCTCGAGCGCCACGACGTCGGCGTCGACCGCCATTCCGAGCGCGATTCCGATGCCCCCCAGGCTCATGATCGTCGCGGGGACTCCCAGGATGCGCATCCCCGCGAAGGTCAGCAGCAGCACCACCGGCAGCGTCATCAGTGGCACGAGCGCGCTCCGGCCATGAAGCAGGAAGGCGAGGATCACGAGCGCGACCACTCCGACCTCTTCGCAGAGGGCACGCAGGAGTGTGTGCTCCACGCGGTTCGCGAGATCCAGTCGGTCGTAGACGGTCACCAGTTGGACGCTGCGCGGCAACCGTGGCCGCAGCGAGTCGAGCGTTCGCTTGACGTTCTCGATGATGGCTTTCGGATCGGAATCGCGTCGCGCGACGACGATGCCCCCCATGGTGGAGGAGGCGCCCCCCAGGTCCGCGATGCCGAGCGGCATGTCCGTGCTGATGGTCACGTGAGCGACGTCGCCGATCCGTGCCTTCGATTGCCCGTCGGCCGTCACCGCGAGCGGCGCTTGCTCGAGGTGAACCTCGTCTCCGGCGCCGTGAGCGACCGGCGTCAGGGCGGACACGACGTCGCTGAACGCGACACCTCTCGCGCGCAGCTCCTCGGGCTCAGCGACTACGAGAAGCTCCTGAACCGGCTCACCCACCGACGCCACCTCCGCCACCCCCGGGATCGCCTCCAGGGCCGGACGCAAGAGGTTGTCCTGGATCTGCCGAAGGGCGGGGGAGGCCCCGCTCACGGACGGATTCACCAGGGCGTACTGGAAGATCCAACCGGTGCTGGACGCGGCGGGGCCGACCGTGATGCGGGCGTTCGCGGGAAGGCCGGCGCGGCACGCGGCGACGCGGTCGATGATCTCCTGCCGGTGGCGGTCGAGGCCCGCCGACGATCCGAAGATCACGTCCACGTAGGCCATGCCCGACATCGACGAGCCGCGAATCGCCGTCGAGCCGGGAATGGAGCGGAGAGCGTCCGTCAGCACCTGACTCACCCGCGTGGCGACCTCAGTGGCCGGATGCCCCATCCAATCCGCGACGAGTCCGATCTGAGGATCCGATAAGTCCGGTACGGCGTCGCGCGAGAGTCCACGGCGACAGACGTCACCCGCCATCGCCAGGACCAGGGCGACCGCGATGACCAACCAGCAGTGACGCGTGCACCACCCAACGATCCGGGGGATCACTGCATCACCTCTTCTCCCTTCCCGCGCGCCGCCTGAAGGCGCCTCTCCGCGTCTACGAAGAACGTGTTTGCGGTGATCACTTGTTCGCCCTCGCGGAGGCCCGACAAGATGACGATCGCGCCCACGCCCTCGCCGGCGCGCTGGCCGACGTATCCCGAATCGAGAATCCTGCCGATCTCCACGAGCCGTCTCGTGAACTTCTCCTCGCGCGGCGCCGCCGCGAGCACGTAGGGGCCTTGCGCGGAGTACAGCACGGCGCTCGAGGGCACCACCAGGAGATCGCGCGGGCGGATCGCGATCTGCAACGAGCCGACGTCTCCCGCAGCTCGCGCGGGCTCGCTCGCGGCCGGATCGAGACGAAATCGAACTTTGACCGTGGAGGCGTCCACGCTCGATGGCGGTTCCGCCAAGAGGTGGGCTTCGATGCCCATGTTCGGCGCGGCGCCTCCGAAAAACAATGTGCTCGCGTCGGGCTCCAACCCCGCGAGGTCGTCCTTGTAGAGGACCGCAGTGCCCACGCCGTCCGCGGCGAGCCATGCGGCCGCCCGGACTTGTTGGGCGAAAATACGTCGCTCGGCGTGGCCGATGCCTTCGGTCCTCTCCTCCATCGAGGCTGCGCCGCGCTCGGAGTCGGTGACCGGGTCGAGCGCCATCCCGCAGATGGGACAGTCGCCGGGGGTCGCGCTGACGACCTCCGGATGCATCGGGCAAGCGTAGCGTGCGAGCGAGCCGTGGATGGCGCGATCGTGGGCGCGCGCGAGCGCAATACCCGATCCCAGCGCCGCCGCGGCCCCGAGCAGCAAGAGAAGCCGCGCTACGACGACGAACGACGACGCCGCGCTTGCTCGCGCAGCGTCGCCGCCCGGCGACAGCAGAGACACGTCGGCCCCCGAGGACTTCGAATCCCCGGGGGCCCGGATACCAACGTTCATGATTCTACCAATCGAATGTGGATTCCACGTGCCCTTCGCGCTCGGTCAGAACGCCGAGAACGCCGCGAACGAGTTATTACCCGCGGTCGTCTGGATGCAGTAGCCGTCGTGACGCATGGGCGGAAGCGGCGACGTCCAGTTGCCGTTTTGCGGCTCCACCCTTCCGTTGACCGTCAGCTGGCTCCCGTTGGCGAAGCTGCTGCTCTCGCCGCCGGCGATCCTCGAGGTCGTCTCGAAGCAGGTCGCGCCGGTGCCGAGGTTTCCCGATTGGAAGTTGCTTCCGTCGGCCACGGTGAAGTCGATCGGGTTGTTGCAGAGGCCCGAGCAAGGCGTGGCGAGGGTCGTCGCCAGGCAGTCGGACAGGCACTGCGACAGCCCCAGTCCAGGTCCACCCTGGAATCCGTTTCCGATCTGACCAAGGCAATTCGCCTCGTTTCCGGCCTGACCGAGGGCCAGGCATTGCTGCGCGACAGGGAGGCTGTTGCCCTGGCAGAACTGCTTGAGCTGCGCGCACGCGGTCATGGGGAGCGCCTTCCACAAGGCGTTGTTGTTGGGCGGCGTCTGCCCGTTCTGCGACTGGAACACCGAAAGGGCCGAGTAGAGCTGCCCGTCGAAGAGCACCCGGTCGTTGACGGCGTACCTCACCTGGGGCTCCCATTGTCCGCCGCTGCTGGTGTCGGTGTTGACCCGATCCCAGAGGCCGAACTCGGTGTCCGGGGTCTGGCCCGATTTCGACGTGTGCGCCGTCGTGACGCGATAGTCGACGTTGTTGAACGCGACGACCGTGCCGACCTTGTAGCTCACGCCGGCCGCCCAGCTGTTGACTACGACGAGCTGCCGCATCATGTCGTGGTCTTCGTGGCCGACGAGGTGGCAGTGCCACACGTATCCCGGTCCGGCGATCGGATCGGGGAACGACGTCGGGTCGATGGGGAACAGGTTCTGGCCAGGGCTGACCCCGCCCGCCGCGACGCTCTGCGGCGCCCAGCGCACCATGATTCGCGTGATGAACCCGGAGGGCGCTTGAATGGTGTCCTTCCAGCCGGTCTCGTAGGGAAGCGGCGGGATCACCGCCCCCTGCAGGTACTTCGAGGGGCTGACGACGATCTGACTCGAGATCGGATTGTGCCCGTTCATGAGGGCCCACTCCTCCCCGTAGTCCGCTGCGTCGAACGCCTGCCGGTTGATGAGCTGGAATTCGAGAAGGTGGATGTGAATCTGGTGGGTGTTCAGGTCGGTGTCACCCGCAAACGGACCGTTCGGACCGCCCGGGAACACGTTGACGAGATCCCACTCTTCGGTCGAGCCCACGAGCGCGAGCTCGGTTGGCGGAGTGTCGAAGTCGAGGCCGTCGATCGCTCGCTTGTTGAAGGTCGGCGAGAGCGGGTCGTCGTCCTCGTAGGCGCGCAGTATCTTGGTCCGGGTCGGCGCGTTGGCCGTCAAGGTCGGCCTCTCCGGGAAGAGCGACGCGGACAGCGTCGGCGGGGTCACGGCCTTGCCGCTTCCGACCGTGAACTGCATGACGACCTCGGTCGATCCCGTGGGGTTTCCACCGTGGCCGACCAGGTTGATCATGGCGATCTTCGTTCCAGCCGCAAACTTCGAGAAGTCGACGAGGACGTCGGCGCGCTCGGTGAGGCCGATTTGAACGTCGTTGGTCACCTGCGGCGCCGGCAGATATCCGCCGTCCGATCCGATGATCGTGATCGGCACGATCTGCCCGTTGCACGTGGCGCTGTTGCCGTCGGCCGAGATCGAAACGAGGCTGTTGGTCCCCGCGTCGGTGTTGTTCGCGGCGTTCCAGTCGCCGACGCAGAGCTGCAGATCGAAGAGCTGCGCGTTCGCGCCCGACAAGAGCCGGAACCGATACTGCTGGCGCTGGACGTCCAGGTTCGGCCACACGCCTCCGTTGACGAGGATCTCGTCAGCCCCTTCGTTGTACGACCAGTACGGCTGGTTGGGGGGCGAGTCGCCGCCGTTTTCGTCGCCGGCATTCGCCGAATTCAGCGTGCCGCGGTCCGGCGGGAAGTCGAAGTTCCCGTCCGTGTAGAACTGCCGGGCGGAGAGGGCGAGCGGCACCTCGAACTGCCCCGTCGGCAGCGGAGACTTCGGTCCGTCGAGCGTCGTGTTCTGGGGGTCGCGAATGAAGTACGCCGTTCCGATGACGCCCGAGTAGAGCCCGATGCGCGTCACCCCCATCACGTGGTCGTGATAAAAGAGCGCCGTCGGCGCTTGCTCGTTTGGCATGAGATACGTCGACGTGCGATAGCTCGGCCCGAGATACTGGAGGTTGGGAGTGAACCACTCCTCGGCGGTTCCATCCTGGTCGGGAGCGACGACGAGACCGTGGGTGTGGGTGACGTGGGCCACCGGGAACAGGGACTTCGGATATCCCGGCGGGAACAGGTTGAACGGAGGCGTCGGTTTCTCGATGGACTGAGGGTTTGCCCAGTGCAGCGTCGGATCGACCTGCAGGAACGCCGGCTGCTGGATGTTGTCCACCCAGTTGATCTGAGTGGGAATGCCGACGGTGTTCTCGAAGGTGGCTCCCGGTGTCACCGTGATCGTCGAGCTCGTAGTCGCGCCCTTGGGGTGCGCCGAGCCCGAGTACCCGAGCACCACGGTTGCGGGGAAGCCGGGGGGCAGCACCTGCGCCTGCGATTGCACGACGGAGAGCGTGTAGTTGTTCTGCGTGACCTTGCCGTGGCTCGTGACCGGCGTGGCCGTCCACACCTCGGGGATGTTGAGCTGCTGGGCAAATTTCGGCACGGTCGTCGGATCGAGCGCGACCTCGTCGGGCGAGGGCGAACCCACCGCCTGCGCCTGACTTCCGTTCGGTTCGCCCCCGGACTGCGGGTCGTTCCCGAACTGCGAACTGCAGGCCACGGAGATTCCCACGACCCCCATCGGCACGAGTGCGTATGCGTATCGCGGTATCTTCATCATTGGCCCGTCCCTTCCAAAGTGTGAGATCAGGGGCAACCCCTCGGCCCGGGCGACGAAGGCCCGGACGGATCAACCCGCACTCGAGAGAAGTCCCGGGAGGTGGTCGAACGTAACGGGTCGACACAGAGAAGTGACGCGACGCCGTCGGATCCCGGCGGCCCTCGTAGCAAAAATCTACGGCCAACCGTCAGTGGTTCCCGGAGTAGTCGAGATCGTAACCGTCAATCAATTCGCCCTCGATCGATTTCTCGGACTCACGCACTCCCGCGACGAGACGGCTCAGCCGCATGCGCACGGACACCGCCGATATGTTGAGACGCGAAGCGACCTCGACGGAGGTTTCTTCGAGAACGAAGCGATTCCAGAGCAGCGACAGCTCGTCCTCGTCGAGGCGGTCGAGCCCCAGCTCGAGACGTTTTTGAGTCGCGACCGCGCGCTCCGAGTCACACTCGACGAACGCTGGCGAGTAGTGTTGCAGGCAGTCCTTGAGGGCCTCCGCTCGCGCCTCGCTCCGCCGGCGATGGAGGGCCAGGTGCCGGGCGACGGTGCAGCACCAGCCCACGAAGCTCTCCGCGTCGGGGGGGCCGTGGTCGTGCGCGAACACGACGACCGCAGTGTCCTGGACGATGTCGTTCGCTTCATCGATGTTCGCCGAGAATCGACGCGCAGCTCGACGAATCTCTCGTTCGCTCGAAACGAACAAAGCCCGTCGATCGGCAGCGTCCATGCGGCCGGCCTCCTCTCCGGCAAGACACCTGTACCGTCGGCGTCGAGCGACCAGGCAGGGGGTACCGAAGAAAAAGTCCGCTGCGACGCCGTTATTCTACCGACTCATCCCGGCTACTCGGCGATCGCCGCCAGGATCGTTCAGGAATTCCGCGTGATCACCGGAGCCACAATTCGACCCGCCGATTGCGTTCCCGTCCCTCCTGGGTCGCGTCGTCGGCCACGGGCATGTCCGCACCGAATCCGCGTTCGCGGTCGACGTGAAGCCCGCGGGCGCGAAGCTGCGCGGCGACGATCCCCGCCTGCTCTTGGGAAAGGAGCACGTTGTTGGAGCGGCTAGCGGCCTCGTCGGAGAACCCGAAGAGTAGGAGCGATCGGCCGGCGAATTCCGGGAGCTGCATCATCGACACGACGCGTGGGAGGTCGCGTAGCGCGCGCGTGTCGAGCTGGTTCTCGCGATCAAAGCGGAAGTCCATCGAGAGCCTGCACGCCCCGCGCACGGACTCGTGGTAGTCGCGCGAGCACGTCGTACACAGAGCGGCGTTCGCGTCACAAGAGGGGCGAAGGTCGACGAACCCGGACGACTGCACGACCTTCTGGCCCTCCTCGGAGAGCGTGAAATCCACGAAGTCCCGCGCGGCGGTCGACGCCCCCGGTGGGGCGTACAGGTAAAGCCGCCGCGCCAGGGGATAGTCCTCGGTCGATACCGTCATTGGCGAGGGCAAGAGCGGCAACGAGCCCCGCTCCTGGACCATGATGGCCTTCGCGCTCCGGACGTAAGGCAGGCCGATGAAACCGATCGCGCGCGAGTCTGCGGCGACCGCGTCGGAGAGCTCGTCGCTGGACTCGTGGCGCTTTGCCCCATCGATGAGGGGCCGCCCCGCCAGTACGAGGTGACTGAACGTGTCGAACGTGCCCGACCGATCATCGCGCGCATGGACCACGACCGGTTCGTCCTTGCCTCCGACTTCGGACCAGCGTCGCACGGCGCCTGCGAAGACGTCGCCGATCTGCGCGGTGGTCAGCGCCGAGACGGGGTTGGATGGATTGACGATGACCACGATCCCGTCGAGCGCGACGACGTGCTCGCTCGCCGCCGAAGTCGAGATCGCCGAGGGAGGCGACCTTCTCCGCCTCGTCGGGATGGATGCGCCGGGACGCCATCGCCATGTCGCACGAGCCGCGGGCGAGATCCTGGAACCCGGTCGTCGTCCCATGCGCGAAGACCTCGATCGCCTCGATCGTCCGGTCCCCGTCGAGCGCCTCCACACGGATCTCGTCCGGGGCCGTTCGCCTTCGGACGATCGCCTTCGCCGCGGTCCGACGTTGCAGGAAGGCCTCGGCGAGCGCCGGAGCGAGCTCCCCCCCGATCGTATTGGATCCGTGCAGTCGGATCGCGAGCGTCGGGGACGTGGCGACGAGCGCAGCGGATGCGACTGGAGCGACCGAGCTCCCGCCATCGTGCGCGCCGACGCGCCACGCCACCCAGGCGGCGAGGATCCCGCCGAGAAGCCAGAGCGCCCCGACGAGAGGGGACCGTACCCCTCGAAGGAGCGATCCCCGGTTCGCGGCGCCCGTGGCGACAGGGGACTGGCTGACCGCCGGTCGACTCGCGGCGCTGCCCGGGGAGGGCGTTTCGATCGCGGTGACGGGCGCCTCGAGGATTGGGGTCGATGGGAGCGGCGACGCGAGCGAGATCGGACCTGGACCGCCGACGCCGGTTGGCGTGAGCGACGTCCACGGCGACCCGGACGGGCTAGGCGCCGGCAGCCGCGCGATGGCTTCGAACGCGGAGCCGGCATCCGGGAACCGGCTCCGAGGCGATCGATGGACGCACCGCTCGAACCACCCGTCGAACCCGGTCGGGAGGCGATCGTCGGCGCCGAGCTGGCGCGCACGTTCAGAAGCCGCGAGCAGAGGGTCGAGGACGACTTCGCGGAGGACCGCAGCCGTCGGCGCGTTGGGCGCATTCGCGCTGGAGAAATAGTGCCGGCCCGTCAGCAAAACGAACGCCAGGAGTCCGAACGACCACACGTCGGCTTGCGGCCCGATCGGCATGTCCATCGTCGTCTGCTCGGGCGCCATCCACGCGGGGGTCCCGAGAATCGCAGCGGTCGCCTCCGACGCGTCGGCGAGCGCCTTCGCGATGCCGAAGTCGAGCAGCTTGACCATGAAGGGCAGCCCCACGTGCCGCGATCGGGATAGAAAGACGTTCGCGGGCTTGAGGTCCCGATGCACGATGCCGCCGGCATGCGCAGCTCCGAGCGCGTGGGCGATCTGGCCGAGGACCGCGACCGCAGTGGGCCACGGGAACGGACCCGTACGCCGCAACTCGCGTGACAGCGTGGTCCCGTCGAGCAGCTCCATGACGATGTAAAGCGCGCCGGTCGTCGGGTCTTGACCCGCGTCCACGACCTGAGCCACGTGGTCGCTCGCGATGGACGCCGCGAGTCGCGCCTCGAGCACGAAGCGGCTTCGGAGCTTCTCGTCCGCCGCGAACTGGCCGTGCATCACCTTGAGCGCCCGAAGGGCCCCAGTGGCGATCTGCTCGACCTCGTAGATGATCCCCATCCCGCCCTCGGCGACGGGGCGCACGACCCGATACGCTCCCCCAACGATCGCGCCCGACGCGAGCGCTCTGGCCTCGATCACCTCCACGGCTCTTCACCCGAGTCGGCCATCGTGGGCCCTGGCGATGAAGTTCGCGTGTCAACGAACGCGCGCAACGCAGAATTCGCGCACCCGCCACTCTTGCGCCACCCAGGCGAGAAGACGCGCGGAAGCCACGGAAACAGACGACGCCCTGGGTCGCGATCCAGATGGGGGCTGGACGCCTCGAGCTAGGCGACGGTGCGTTCGAGCAGTGCCTCCACGGGCGTGAGCTTCGCGGTGAGCTCCGGCGGAGCGCCGTGCCGCTCGACCAGAAGCCCGACGGTGTTGTACGTGAGCCAGACCTTCCCACTTTCGTCTTGCCAGGCCAGCGCCTTCAACGGAAGGTCGATGGCCGCCGTGGGCCGCGCGACCATGATCGGCGTTCCGCCTCGTGGATTGCCGAAGATGAGAAGCTCGGTAGGTCGCATCGTCAGGCCCACGCGTGCCGCCTCGCCCGCGTGGTCGATGCGGGCGAAGACGCCCATCCCGCCCGCCTTCACCGCCGCTTCGACGCGATCGAGCGTCTCGGCCACCGAATACCGACTTGGCAGACTCTTGAGATGATGTTCCGAGGGAGACTCCATGCGGCTCCATCGTAGTCTCCGCTCAGAGACCGAGCCACGGTCCATCGAGGACCGGTCCTGTCCGCAAGGTCTGCGACGATGAGTCATGAGCGAAACCCACGAAAACGGCGCCCCTGAAGCGACCCTACGAAGAAGCGTGCTGGAGGGTGCCACTGGGGCGCCGTGCGCTTCGAGGTGGCTCGACGACTTCGATCCGCGCGACGCCAAGGTGGTCCACTGGGACGGTCGGCACGACAACTGGCACGCCGGTCCTCGCAGCGAACCTTGGCCGATCGCCGCATCCGTATAGATCAAGCGGCGGGTGATCTGGCCGCCCTCACAGCGTGACCTCGCCCGTCCCGATCGCGACCACGTTGCCGGTCACGTGGATCCGCTTCTGTTCGTCCACCCGCAGGCCGAGTTGGCATGAGCGACCCGTGTGCTCGCCCTGACGAACGGTGAGCGCGACGGGTAGTCGCGCGCCCGTCGCCACCAACCAGCCGCCCAGGTTCGCGCAGGCCGACCCGGTCCCCGGGTCTTCGACCGCAGAGCCGCCCTTCAGGAAGAAGAAGCGCGCGGTGATCGCGGCCTCATCTTCGTGAGCCCATACGTACGCGAGGGCGTCTCGGCGAGCGTTCGACGCATGCTTCGCGAGGAGCCCTGCGTCCGGACGGCATCGAGCCACCGCTTCCAGCGATCGGAGAGGCACCACGACCTGTTCCGAGCCCGTGTCGACCCACATCGGGTCGGCGTCGAGGTCGCCCTCCTCGAGGCCGAGCATCCCCGCGAGCTCCGGTCGCGTCGCCTCGAGCGGGCGAACCCGTGGAGGGTTCGCCTGGAGCGTCCAGACATCGCCCGATGCAGCGACGGGGATGATGCCCGCCCTCGTCTCGAGCGTCATCGCGTCGCCCGCGTCGCCGCGCAGCATGCGAACGACGTGCGCCGACCCCAGCGTGGGGTGTCCGGCGAAGGGCATCTCGAACGTGGGCGTGAAGATGCGAACGCGCGCTGTGGCGACCGTCGACGGCAAGAGGAAGGTCGTCTCGGAGAGATTGAACTGCAGGGCCAGCCCTTGCATCTGCGAGTCCGTCAGCGCGCGCCCGTCTTCGAAGACGCAGAGGGCGTTGCCGCTCAGCGCAGAGTCGGCGAATACGTTGACGAGGTGAAAGCGGTGACGGCTCATTGCGTGCTACGTCCCTACTACGATCGGAAGGACTACGATCGAGAGACGCACGGCGCGCCGCGGGCGGTCACCTCCTCCGCGCGCTCCGCGCGACCCCGAAATCGTGGCGACTTCGCCCTCGAGTCCGCCGAGCAGCTCTGCGCGCCAGCCGCCGAGGCACGCGCGCTCGCTCTCGCGCATGAAGCCATCGTAGACAGCCGCCAGCAACCGCGACTTCTCAGCGTCGGACCCCGCCCACAGCCGACATCTGCGCCAGGATGTCCGCGCCCTTCGGGATCACCTGGACGACGAGGCCCTCCGCCCACATGAGTTGCTGGATTTCGAGCACGTCCAAGAGCGCGCCGCAGACGTCGCCCCGGCGCGCGATCTGTGCGATCGCGCCGCCGACGATGCGCGGGCGCATGGCGCCGGCCTTCGCGAGCTCGATGGCGGCCTCCCGGTCGGCGGCCGATCGGATGATGTTGACGCGGTTCGAGCCGTCCTGCTGGATCGCAGCGGTGACCTGGCGCAGGCGGTTGACGACCTTCTGCTCGATCTGCGCGATCATCCCGAGGTCGCGAAAGTGGACCTTGCGCACGTAGACGCTCCCCACGTCGTATCCCCAGTGCTGCGACTGCGCGGAGACCTCTTCGCGAACGACGCGGCTCATCTCGTGGCGCTCTTCGAGCATCCGATCCAGCTTCATGTTGCTCAGGCAGCGCACCGTGGCGTTCGACACGTTCGCGAGGAGCGAGCCGCGCGGGTCCGCGTTCTTGTAGAGGTAGGAGACCGGGTCGTGGACGAACATCTCGCACCAGACTCCGATGCCCATCGGCGCGCCCTCCTCCGAGTTGACCCCCTGGCTTCGCAGGTACATCTGGTCGAGGCGTAGATCGACCACGTATTTCTTGCCGAAGATCGGCACGAGCATCGCGAACGGCCCGAGAAGGAGCCACGGGCAATGGAGCCCCGGCGTGTCGATGACGGCGCGCACCTTGCCGAAGAGCTCGAAGACCACGCAGCGGCGCTCTTCCACGACGAGGTAAAGACCAAAGAGGCGCGCGAGCACCAGGCCGAACGGAACGAGGGCGAACGAGGCGACCAGAGTCGCGCCGACGGCGATGAGGAAGCTCACGGCGCCTCCTTCATGTCGCGGGTGAGAACGAGCTGGCGCGCCTTGCGCAAGAGGCCGAGCCCCGCGTTGCGCAGGTAGGCCCGCAGCGCGTCGGGTCCAGAGTTTGCCAGCTCGGTCAGCTGCGCCGCGAGCGTCAGGAGCGGCTCGACCTCCGCCTGTGCGTTCAACGTCTCGATCTCGACGGCGCGGCGCGACATGACGAGCTTCTGGTCCGCGGCCGCTTGCGCGAGGCTGATCTCACTCGAGACCTGGTTGTGCGCCGTGTTGATCGCCGCGAGCGCGGACTCGACCTCGGCGGGCGGGTCGATCGCCGTGATGAGCGCCGCGTCGAACGTGATCCCGTAGCGCGCCGCCGCAGCCGCGCACTCGACGTTCATGTTCTCGTTCAGATCGCGAAGGTGTCGCCGCAAGTCGTTGATCGAGATCGTCTGGACCACATCGGCGCTGGGATCGGCGGGGGCCGCGGGCGCCGTGAAGTTCGCGATCCGATCGCGCAGGATCGACGTGAAGTACCCCATCACGTGCGCGAGCGAGTGCTTCACGCCGAAGAGGTACGCGTAGAGGTTGCGCTCGGAGATGCCGTAACGGAGCTGGCCGCTCAGGCCGATGTTGAGCTGGTCCTTGGTCACGGCCTCCAGGATCTGACCGCCGCTGTTCGCGTCGGGCACCTCGGGGTCGAAGGCGATCGAGAGAGTGCGCGTCGCGACCGAGACCTTGTGAACGCGCTGCCACGGGAGCTTCCAGTAGACGCCCGGTGCGATGACGCGCACCTGGGGATAGGCGTAGCGGTCTCGCTCGTCGGCCCGGAGCGCCGACGACACCGGGTCGTTCAACGTCGTCTGACCGGGGATGCGGGCCGCGCGTCCGAACGACGTCAGAACGGCGCGTTCGCTCGGCCCGACAGTGTAAAAGCCTCCGAAGCCGTAGCGCAGAAAGAACCACAGCAAGAATCCGATCAGCATGCCGAACGGGATCTCGATCATGCGCACCTCCCGGGCAGGATCCCGCGAGCCTATCTCTGGGGGCGCGCATCACCAACGGCGATGGGTCGCGGCCGTCGCGCTCGTCGCCCTGGCCCCGAGCGGCGCGTGCGGCGTCGCGCATGCGGCCGATACGCCCGACGCGCGCGACAAGACGCTCCCGTGTCGCCCGACCATCGCGTGCACCGCCGACCTCGTCCCGCCCGGAACCGTGGACATCGAAGCCGGCGCGCTCTTTCGGAGCCTGGGCCGCTCGGACACGACGAGCACCTCTCGCCAGTGGACGTTCCCGTTTCTGGCCAAGCTCACCCTCGAGCCGTGGGTCCAGCTCCAGGTCGGGAGCAACGGCCTCACCGCCGCGACCGGATTCGCGCCGCAGGAGTACTTCGACGACGTCGTCGTCGGCCCGAAGTTTCACCTCCTCGACCAGACCGATTGGACGCCGTCGGTCTCCTTCTCGGGCGAGGTGAGCATCCCGACGTTTCGCGGACAGGGCTATGTGCGGACCTACGACGCGCTCTTCACGGCCTACGTGACCAAGGACGTGGGCCTGGTGCACGCGGACTTCAACGTCGCCTGGAACCTCTGGCGAATCGATGGGGCACCGTTGTCGCAGGGGCTCGTGGCGCTGGCGCTCACCGCGAACATCCCGCCGCCGTTCGGCGTCATGGGCGAGGCCTACTACTTCTCGGATGCCGCGCCGATCGCTCCGAGAGACGGTGGCGTTCTCTTTGCTTTCACTCACTCGCCCCGGTCATGGCTCGTCTTCGACATGGGAGCGGACATCGGATGGTTCCCAAGCACCCGCGCCTACAGCCTTTTCGTTGGGATGGCGATCATCCCGGTGGTGCTGTGGCGACCCTCCCCGCCGGTGAGGCAGTGAGCCGCTTTGCGGTGCGGCGTGCCACAGCCCCCCACACCCTCGGGATCTACCTGCGTATTGCGCGATCAGCTAGGATTGAAGGCGAGCGCCCGGAGCGTCCTTTGCAGGACCGGGTAACCACCTCCTGATGGCAGCCACGGACGAGGAACTGGTCGAACGCGCCAACGCGCGAGTGGGCGCGCTGTTGAAGGGCAAGTACACCCTCGACCGAGTCCTCGGGATCGGGGGGATGGCCACGGTGTACGCGGGCACGCACCGAAACGGAAAGCAGTTTGCGATCAAGGTCCTGCACGCGGACCTGTCGATGCGAGCCGACACGCGGACGCGTTTCCTGCGCGAGGGGTACCTGGCGAATCGGGTGAATCACCCCGGCGCCGTCGCGGTGCTCGATGACGACGTCGCCGACGACGGCGGGGCCTTCCTGGTCATGGAGCTCATTCAGGGGCAGACCGTCGAGGCCCTCTGGGAGCGGCAGCGCGGGCGACTGCCCTTGCCCCTCGTGGCGGGCATTGGCCTGCAGCTCCTCGACGTGCTCTCGGCGGCGCACGCGCGGGGTCTCATCCACCGCGACATCAAGCCGGGCAACTTGATGCTGGCGCACGACGGCCAGCTCAAAGTGCTCGACTTCGGCATCGCGCGCCTTCGCGACATGGCCGGCGCGCATACGACGCAGACCGGCATGGTCATGGGAACGCCGGCGTTCATGGCGCCCGAGCACGCGATGGCGAAGGCCGAGGAGATCGACGCGCAGACCGATGTCTGGGCGGTCGGGGCCACGCTCTTCACACTCGCGACCGGCCGGCTCGTGCACGAGGCCGACAACGCGCAGCAGCTGCTCATCAAGGCCGCGACCACTCCGCCGCGCCTCGTCGCCAGCCTGATGCCGACGATGCCGGAGGCCCTGCGTCGGGCGATCGACACGGCTCTCGCGTTCGACAAAGCCAAGCGATGGGGTAGCGCCGCGGCGATGCAGACGGCTCTGCGCGAGGCGGCGCAGGCCGCGTTCAAGACGGTCCCAGTCGCGTCGGTCCTCGCGGGGATGCTCGAGGACCTGGGCGAGCACGAGAGGACGAACGTCCTCGGTCCGACGCAGGGTTTGCCGGAAGCGCCGGCGCTCAAGCCGATGGTCGACTCCGACGAGATTCCCACCGGGACGCGTGCCGCGGCGCCCCCGGTGAGCGTGACGGCGACACGGGTCGGCACAGGCGCGCCCGAGAGCCCTCCCATGATCGGGATCGTCACGGCCGCCGCCGTGGCGACCGATTCGTTGCTCGGGCACACGGCCTCGAAGCCGCGTAGTTGGATGGCCGCCGCCGGGGGACTCGGGGCGCTTGCCATCGGCGCGCTGCTCCTCGTCGTCATGCGGGCGTCTCCGGCGAAGGACGCGCCCACCGCGGGGTCGGCGTCGCATGCGACCGCCGTGACCGTTCCGTCGTCGCCGCCGTCGACCTCCGGCGGCGCGTCCACCCTGTCCGAAGCGTGGACGCCCGTGGCCACGGCGTCTCCTCCTCCCGTGGTGCCTCCGGTCGCAACCGTCAGGGTGAGCTCGTTGCCGCCCACCCCGTCCGCGACGCCGCGGATCCGGCCCGTCGCTCCCGCGCCTGCGCCTGCGCCGGCCGCCGCACCGAGCAAGCCGAGCTGCAACCCACCCTACGAGTTCGACGAGAGTGGCAACAAGCGATGGAAGCGCGAATGCCTCTGAGAGGTCGCCTGCCCGAGGAAGCTCCGCGAGTCGTGCCGCGCCGTCCGAGCTTTCGCATTCGACGGTCGGCGCAACGCGCGGGCCTCGCGGCGGCTCTGGCGTGCGCCGGCGGGCTCCTGGGCGGGTCGGCGCGCGCCGCCGATCCGACCAAGGACCAGTGCATCGACGCCAACGAGACGGCGCAGGCGCTGCGCAAGAGCGAGAAGCTGCGCGACGCCGAGCAGCGCCTCCTCGTCTGCGTGTCCGCGAGCTGCCCCGGCCCCGTACGCGACGACTGCGGGCAGCGGCTGACCGAGCTTCGCTCGGTGATCCCGACGGTCGTCTTCAGCGTGAAGGACGACGCCGACCAGGACCTGAGCGACGTGCGCGTGACGATGGACGACCAGCCGCTCGCCACCAAACTCGACGGTACCGCGATCGCCATCGACCCCGGGTCCCACCATTTCGTCTTCGAGGCCACGGGCCGACACACCGAGGAGAGGTCGCTCGTCATTCGCGAGGGCGAAAAGGATCGCCACGAACGCGTCATCCTCGTCGCGGCGCCGGTCCCGGCCCCGGCGGCCCCCCCGGTGCCCGAGAGCGCGCCCGCCCCCAGCGTCGAACCTCCCCCGACCGAGGGAAAGACGCAGCGAACGGCGGGGCTGGTGATCGCCGGCGTCGGGGTGGCGGGGGTCGCGGTCGGTGGCGTCTTCGGGATCGTCTCGAAGTCGACGTACGACAGCGCTTTCGCGACGTGCGCCCACGGCGATCCGAGCCGCTGCACTCAGCCGGGCGTCGACGGCGGAAAATCGGCGCACACGCAGGCGGCCGTCTCCACGGTCGGCTTCATCGCGGGGGCCGCGCTGCTCGGCGGCGGAGCCCTCCTTTACTTCACGGCTCCGAGGGCCGGCGTGATCGTCAGCCCGACGGTCGGAATGCGAAGCGCCGGCGTGGGCGTCAACGGAAGCTTTTGATCATGGGCGCCCCCTGCCAGGTCGTCCTCTTCGGTCTTCTGGGCCTGGCCGTGTGCCCGCTCGGGCTACCGGCCTGCTCCGGCGCGGCGGGGACCGACATCGGGGTCAATCCCGCGGCGTCGACTCGAGACGCGACGGCCCCACCCGAGGCGTCCGGCGGAATGGACGCCACGAGCCCCGTCCCCGATGCGACCGCGAGCGACGACGACCGGGGCGAGGTCGCCGATTCGAGCGCAGGGCGCGAAGCCACGGTCAGCGACGACTCGGGCCCCGCGTCGGAAGGAGGCGGCGAAACGGGCGGCAGCGACAGCGGAGGTCCGTCTCTCTGCTCCATGATCTGCATGGGCTGCTGCGACACGATGGGCAAGTGCCGTACGGGCAACACCACCGCGCTCTGCGGGGCGAGCGGGGCCTCGTGCGAGGACTGCTCGACTCGCAAGTGCGCGCTCACGGAGTCGCCGTGTTGCGGCACCAAGGGCTGCGGCTGCGCGGTCGCCGGCATCCTCGGGTGCAACTGAAGTGAGCCGGCGAGCACGCACCTGGGTCGCAATCGCGCCGCTGTTGGGCGTAGCCGCGTGCGCCAATGTGTGGGGCTTCGACGATCTCACGTTGGCGCTGGATGGTGGCTCGCGGGACGCAACGACGGCGAGCGACGCGCCCGTCGGCGTCGCCGAAAGCGGGGGGGACGCCGCTGTCGACGCGGGGGGGACGACGGATACGACTCGGTCGACGACGCGGGAGAACCGTCCTCCGACGCGCCCGCCATGTCCGACGCGCCCAGCTACGGCGAAGGTGGAGAAGGTGGGGGTCCGAACGATGGCGGCCTGAAGGACGCCGGAGACGATGGAGCCGCCGCTGCTGCCTGCAAGGCGATCTGCGCGCCCGGGGGATGCTGCGATTCGGCCGGCCACTGCCTGGCTGGCACCGCGACGTCCGCCTGCGGGACTGGCGGGAACGCCTGCGAGGCGTGCCCCATGAGCGCGTGCACTTTGTTTTCGCCTTGTTGCGGCGCCACCTCCAGGCAGTGCGGGTGCACAGCGGCCGACATCCTCTGCACCAAGAACTGAAAACGTCGTGACTTGCCGCTCGCCTGAGAGCTCGGTAGGCGCGATAAAGCCCTGGCCATGTCCGACCTCCCCGCGCCTCCCGCCGATCCGCATCGAATCGAAGATCTCGCCGCGCGCCGCGAAAAGGCGCAGGCCATGGGCGGTCAGGCCAAGGTCGCCAAGGTTCACGCCGCCGGCCGGCTGACGGTCCGCGAACGCATCGACCTCCTCGTCGACGCTGGCACCTTTCGCGAAGTGAGGCTCCTGTCGCGCAGCGACTTGCCCGACGCGCGCGAGAAGACTCCGGCCGACGGCAAGGTGTGCGGCTTCGGCCAGCTCGACGGCCGGACGGTGTACGTGTCCGGCGAAGACGCCACGGTCCTCGCGGGGTCGGGCGGCCGGGTCGGCGTCAAGAAGGACCACGACGTCGGCGGCTACGCGGCGCGCAAGGGCTTTCCTCTCATCTCGCTCGGCGACGGCGGCGGCGCGCGCATCCCCGACATCATGGGCGCCACGGGCATGATGAGCATGGTCTACCCGATCGACGGCCCGCCGCGGGATCGGCAGGTGCCGTTCATCGCGACGATCCTCGGCGAGTGTTACGGCGGGCCGACGTGGAAGGCCGCCATCGCGGACGTCGTCATCCAGGTGAAGGGCGCGATCATGGCGGTCTCGGGGCCGCCGGTGCTGGCCGCGGCGACGGGCGAGACGGTGAGCGGAGAGGAGATCGGCGGCTGGGAGCTGCACGCGAAGGTCACCGGCGAGGTCGACCTCGTTGCCGAGGACGAGAAGGACTGCATGGCGCTCGTTCGCCGGGTGCTCTCCTACCTGCCGAACAACGCCGACGAGCTCCCCGGCGTGCTGCGAACCGGCGATCCCGTCGATCGACGGCTCGACGACGTGCTCTCCGTCCTGCCGGAGCGGGCGAAGGTCGCTTACGACATGCACAAGATCCTGTCTCGCGTCTTCGACGCCGGCAGCCTGCTCGAGGTCAAGCCGCTCTACGACGCGAGCCTCATCACGTCCTTCGCGCGGCTCGACGGGCACCCGGTGGGCGTGCTCGCGAACAACCCGATGCAGCGCGCCGGCGCGATGGGCCCGGGCGCCTGCGAGAAGGCCACGGCGTTCATCTGCCTGTGCGACTCGTTTCACATCCCGCTCGTCTTCTTCCACGACACGCCGGGATTCTTCGTCAGCAAGGCGGCCGAAGAGAAGAAGATGCCGCTGAAGATCATGACGTTCATCGAGGCGCTGCACCACAGCACGGTGCCGCGCCTGTCGGTCGTCGTCCGCAAGTCGTACGGAATGGCTCACTGCAACATGAGCGGCGGCAACATGCGCAGCGACTACCTCGTCGCGTGGCCCACGGCCGACGTGTCCTTCATGGCGCCCGAGGCGGCGGCGAACGTCGTCTTCGGTCGAAAGGTCGACGACTACGACGACCCGGAAGGGCCTCGGGCGGACCTCATCGAGCAGATGAAGCGACTCAGCTCGCCGTGGGAGGCCGCCGGTCTGGGCTTGTTCGACGACGTGATTGACCCACGCGACACGCGCCGCGTCCTCGTCGAGGCGCTGCGCCGCGCCCTCGGGCCCCAGGGCGATCGCGGGCGCAGCCAGCGGCGCCTCGCGAGCTGGCCGCGGATGTTCTGACGCCCTACGCTCTTGTCGATGAGCGGCCGACACCCGAACGTCACGAACGTCGACGAGCTGGAATGGGAGGCCGGGAGGGCCAACGGCGTCCGCTTCGGCAGCAAGACCAAGCGCCTCGCCGCTCAGACCGGGGCCCGGAGCCTGGGGTGCACCCTCTACGAAGTGTCGCCCGGCAAGCGCGCCTTTCCGATGCACGCCCATCTGGCCAACGAAGAGGCGATCTACGTCCTCGAAGGGCAGGGGACGATGCGCGTCGGGGAGCACGAAGTGCCCGTCCGGGCGGGCGATTACGCCGCGTTCCCCCCCGGCCCGCTGAGCGCCCATCAGTTGATCAACACGTCGAGCGCGCCCCTTCGATACCTCTGCATGTCGACGATGCGCGCGCCCGAGGTCGCCCTCTACCCCGACTCTGGAAAAGTGCAGGTCCGGGCGCACTCCCCCGCGCCGCTTCGTCTGCTGTTCAGGCGCTCGTCCGCCGGCGTCGATTACTTCGAGGGGGAGGAGGGTGATGACGGCGATGATGTCAAAAAGAGCGACTGACGTTACAGGATCGTAACAGTTGTCCGGATAGGCCCGGTGTACTCCGTCGCACTGGAGACGCACCCCATGGCGATGAGTACTGCCCCCGGAATCTCGGGATCGAAGCCGGAGTCGCACCTCGAGGCGAAGATCAAGCGGGCTCCGGGAAGAGTCGCCACGACGGTCTTCGGCGGGGTGCTCGCGGCGGGTCTCATCTACGCGGGCTCACAGCTCATCTCGGACGTCTCGCACGTTCAGTCGGCCTCGATCCTACCCTTCGTTCTTCTGGGGATCGCGCTCCTCATCGCGCTCGGCTTCGAGTTCGTGAACGGCTTTCACGACACGGCCAACGCGGTGGCGACGGTCATTTACACGCACACGCTCGAGCCGCACATGGCGGTTCTCTGGTCGGGCGTCTGGAACTTCATCGGCGTCCTCGTCTCGTCGGGAGCGGTCGCGTTCGGGATCATCTCGCTCCTGCCGGTCGAGCTGATCCTTCAGGTCGGCGGTAGCGCCGGGTTCGCGATGGTCTTCGCGTTGCTCATCGCAGCCATCATCTGGAACCTCGGCACGTGGTACTTCGGGCTCCCTTCGTCGAGCTCGCACACCCTCATCGGGTCGATCATCGGCGTCGGTCTCGCCAATCAGATCATGGCGCCCAAGTCGGGGACGAGCGGCGTCGACTGGTCGCAAGCGGGCAACATCGGAAAATCGTTGCTCATCTCGCCGGTCGTTGGCTTCGTGTGCGCCGCTGGGCTCCTGCTCCTGATGAAAATCGTCATCCCGAACAAGAAGCTCTACGAGGCTCCGACCGGCACCGAGCCGCCGCCGTTCTGGATTCGCTGTCTGCTGATGCTCACCTGCACCGGCGTGAGCTTCGCGCACGGCTCGAACGACGGTCAGAAGGGGATGGGGCTCATCATGCTCATCCTCGTAGGCACCGTTCCGACGGCCTACGCCCTCAACCGGGCGGTCACGCCGGGCGACGTGCAGGACTTCATCGCCGTATCCGCGCAGGCGAGCGACGCGATCGGCCACTACGCGCCGGCCGACGCAGCGCCCATCGCCGACGCTCGCGCCGATGTCACCGACTACGTGCGCACGCGGACGCTGGCGCCGGAAACGATGCCCGCGCTCGCAAAGATGGTCCGCGACATCGCGACCGATCTCGGGCGCTACAAGGAGCTGAAGAACGTCCCCGCCGACCAGACGCGCAACTTCCGTAACGACCTGTATCTCGTCGGTGAGGCGCTGCGACTCGTCCAGAAGACGGGGAAGCCCGCGGTCGCGACCGACGACATGGCCGTGCTGAAGAACTACAAAAAGCACGTCGACAACGCGACGAAGTTCATCCCGCTGTGGGTCAAGATCGCCGTCGCGATCGCGCTCGGCCTCGGCACGATGATCGGCTGGAAGCGCATCGTAGTGACGGTAGGCGAGAAGATCGGCAAGGATCACCTGACGTACGCGCAGGGCGCAGCCGCGGAGATCACCGCGATGGTCACGATCGGCGCGGCGGACATGTACGGGCTCCCGGTCAGCACGACGCACGTGCTCTCGTCCGGCGTCGCGGGCTCGATGGCCGCCAACCGCTCGGGCCTGCAGATGTCGACGATGCGGAATCTGCTGATGGCGTGGGTCCTGACGTTGCCGGTCTCGATCCTGCTGTCAGGGTCGCTCTTCTGGGCCTTCTCGCACCTGTTCTGATCGCGCGGGCGCTCGAGCGCGGCCGGTAGGTGCGTTCGCTTCGCTCGTTCGCGTGCGAGCTTGGCTCGGAGGGTCGTGAGCTTGGCTCGGAGGGTCGTGAGCTTAGCTCGGAGGGCCGTGAGCTTGGCTCGGAGGGCCGTGAGCTTGGCTCGGAGGGCCGTGAGCTTAGCTCGGAGGGCCGTGAGCTTGGCTCGGAGGGTCGAGACCTTCGCGCGCTCGTGCGTCGGCGAGTCGGGGACGGGCACGAGCGACCCGAGGAGCCTGATCGGCTTGGCTCGTAGGCTGGTAAGCTTCGCACGCTCGCCCGTCGGCGTGCCAAGCACGGCCACGAGCGAGGCGAGTACGGTCATCGGCTTCGCTAGCCGATCCGCGAACATCGCTCGCTGATTCACCGGCTTCGCAAGCCGACGGACGGATAGCGCTCGTCGACTCACACGCCTCGCGAGCCAATCACGGTATGTCGCTTGTTGATTCGCCCGCGTCGCCAATCAATCGGCGGACGAGGGGTGCTGAGGCGCCCAGCGGGCCTGCTTGCCTAGGAGCCTGGCGCGCCCGCGCCCGCGCCCGCGCCCGTATCAGCGCCCATGAGTCCGGCATGCGTCTTTACGGTTTCTTTATACATGCCGCCTGAATCCTGACGGCGGCTTGATGGAAGCCCGTCTTACGTTTCACGGCGTGACGGCACCTCATCGCGAAGGCCCTCATGCTCACCCCGATTTATCCGTACCGGGACTCCGGCCGCGGCAGGTCGGAATCCCGATCCCGCAAGTCCTTCGATCTCGGACTGCTCGCTTCGCTGCTCGTGCTGGCCGCCTGGACGGCCCTGCGCGTCGCCTCGTCCGTTCTGAGCGGGCGGCTCGACGGGGAGAGCCTGATGGCAGCGCTCCTGCTCGTCGGCGTCTTGCATGTCCTCGCGCGAACGCGGCCGCTCGCGTGATCGAGACCTCATCGCATCCGAAGTCCTTTCAGGCAGGGAGTCGACTCTCATGACAGACATTCTCTATCTCGCGCTCACCGCGGTCCTCTTCTCGCTGACCTGGGGACTCGTCCGTCTCTGCGACAGCGTTTGAGCGGCCGCCGATCTTCGGGTCGGCCGCCTCGACCGCGTCTCGACAGGAGTTGAAGGAGCCTTGATCATGCCCGTTCTCTACGTCATCGGCGGAGTCGTCTCCGCCGCGCTGCTCGTTTACCTGTTCGTCGCCCTGCTCAAGCCCGAGGCGTTCTCGTGAACTGGCAGGGCTACGCGCAAATCCTCCTCTACCTCGGCGCTGCTCGTGGCGATCGTGAAGCCGCTGGGCGGCTACATGGCGCGCGTCTACGAGGGACAGCCGCTTCTGCTCGAGAAGGCTCCTCGGCCGGCTCGAGCGCCTCATCTATCGCGCTCGTGCGGGGTGCCTCGCGACGAGGACAAGCGCGAGATGCCGTGGACGACCTACGCGCGCGCGATGCTCGTCTTCAACGGCATCGGCGTCATCGTCGTCTACGCGCTCGCAGCGCCTGCAGGACCACCTGCCGCTCAACCCGCAGGGGATGTCGGCGCCGATCGCCCGATCTGTCGTGGAACACGGCCGTCAGCTTCGTGACGAACACGAACTGGCAGAACTACGGCGGCGAAACGACGCTGAGCTACCTCACGCAGATGCTCGCGCTGGCCGTGCAGAACTTCGTCTGCGCCGCGTCGGGCATGGCGATCCTCGTCGCGCTGATCCGCGGCATCGCGCGCAAGCAGGCGACCGGACGATCGGCAACTTCTGGGTCGACCTCACGCGCAGCGACGCTCTACATCCTGCTGCCGCTCTCGCTCGTCTTCGCGGTGTTCCTCGTCTCGCCAGGGCGTCGTGCAGACCTTCAGCGAATACCATTCGGTGTCGCTGCTCCAGGCGACCAAGGACGCGGACGGCAAGAGCGTCGTCGATCAGCTCATCGCGGTGGGCCCCGCCGCATCGCAGATCGCGATCAAGGAGCTCGGCACGAACGGCGGCGGCTTCTTCAACGCGAACTCGGCGCACCCGTTCGAGAACCCGACGCCGCTCTCGCAACTTCGTCGAGCATCTTGTCGCTCCTCGCTGATCCCCGCGGCGCTCACCTACACGTTCGGGAAGATGGTCAAGGACACGCGCCAGGGCTGGGCCCTGCTCGCGGCGATGTTCGTCGTGTTCCTGCCGCTGCTCTGGCTGTGCGTCGCGCGAGAGCAGGCGGGCAACCCGGCGCTCGCGTCGCTGCACGATCGACCAGGTCGCCGAGCGCGCTGCAGGCCGGCGGCAACATGGAAGGCAAGGAGGTGCGCTTCGGCATCTCGTCGTCCGCGCCTCTACGCCACGGCGACGACGGCCGCGTCGTGCGGCGCGGTCAACGCGATGCACGACTCCTTCACGCCGCTCGGCGGGCTTCGTGCCGCTCTGGCTCATCCAGCTCGGCGAGATCATCTTCGGCGGCGTCGGCTCCGGCATGTACGGCATGCTCATGTTCGCCATCGTCGCGGTGTTCGTCGCGGGGCTCATGGTCGGGCGCACGCCCGAGTACCTCGGCAAGAAGATCGAGGCCCACGAGATGAAGATGGCGTCGCTCGTCATCCTCGTCCCGTGCGCGACGCGTCCTCATCTTCACGGCCATCGCCGTCGCGACCGAGGCCGGGCAGAAAGGGCGTCGCTCAACCCGGGCCCGCACGGCTTCAGCGAGATCCTCTACGCGTTCTCGTCGGCCGCCGAACAACAACGGCAGCGCGTTCGGCGGGCTCACCGGCGAACACGCCCTTTTACAACACGACCCTCGGCATCGCGATGTTCTTCGGCCGCTTCTTGGTCAAGGTCGCCGGTGCTCGCGCTCGCGGGCTCGCTCGCGAAGAAGAAGATCGTCCCGTCGAGCGCCGGCACGCTGCCGACGCACACGCCGCTCTTCGTCGCGATGCTCGTGGGCGTCATCGTCATCGTCGGCGCGCTGACCTTCATCCCGTCGCTCGCGCTCGGGCCCATCGTCGAGCAGCTGCTCGCGAGGTCGTGAGCCGGAGCTCGTCATGAATACGAACCAAGCTCGTCGCAAAGAGCGCCGCTCGACGCCTCGCTCCTCGACGCGATCCCTCCTGCCGCCGAGGCCGTCCTCGCCGATGGTCGCGCCGGGCGACCCGAGCCCGGACGACACTCGCGCGCGCGGTCAGGCTCGTCCGCTCTTCGAGCCCGCCATCGTCCGGCGCGCGATCGTCGACTCGTTCGCGAAGCTCGACCCGCGCCACCAGGTGCGAAACCCGGTCATGTTCGTCGTCGAGGTCGGCAGCGTCCTGACGACCGGCCTCTTCGTGCAGGCGCTCGTCGGCACGGGCGAGGCGCCCGCCGGGTTCATCCTCGCCGTCTCGCTCTGGCTGTGGTTCACCGTCCTCTTCGCGAACTTCGCCGAGGCGATGGCCGAGGGCCGCGGCAAGGCGCAGGCCGACTCGCTGCGCAAGGCGCGCAAGGACATCCAGGCCAAGCAGCCTCGCCGAAGCCGCGCCGCGACGCCGCGACGAAGCACGGTCGTGGCCTCCGAGCTCCGGAAGGGCGACCTCGTGCTCGTCGAAGCCGGCGACTCCATCCCGGGCGACGGCGAGATCGTCGAGGGCGTCGCGTCCGTCGACGAGAGCGCCATCACCGGCGAGAGCGCGCCCGTCATCCGCGAGAGCGGCGGCGACCGGAGCGCCGTCACCGGCGGCACGCGCGTCCTGTCCGACTGGCTCATCATCCGCATCACGGCGAACCCCGGCGAGACGTTCCTCGACCGGATGATCGCGATGGTCGAGGGCGCGAAGCGCCAGAAGACGCCGAACGAGATCGCGCTCGACATCCTGCTCGCCGCGCTGACGATCATCTTCCTCCTCGCGACCGTGACGCTGCTGCCGTACTCGCTCTTCAGCGTCGACGCCGCCAAGCAAGGGCACGCCGATCACGATCACCGTGCTCGTCGCGCTCCTCGTGTGCCTCATCCCGACGACGATCGGCGGCCTGCTCTCGGCGATCGGCATCGCCGGCATGGACCGGATGATCCAGGCGAACATCATCGCGACGAGCGGGCGCGCGGTCGAAGCGGCCGGCGACGTCGACGTCCTGCTGCTCGACAAGACGGGCACGATCACGCTCGGCAACCGGCAGGCGACGGCGTTCCTGCCGGCGCCCGGGTGCAGCAGCGAGGGGCTCGCCGACGCGGCGCAGCTCAGCTCGCTCGCCGACGAGACGCCCGAGGGCCGCAGCATCGTCGTGCTCGCCAAGGAGCAGTACGGCATCCGCGAGCGCGACGTGCACGGCGCTCAAGGCGACGTTCGTCCCGTTCACGGCGCAGACGCGGATGAGCGGCGTCGACCTCGACGGCGCGCGAGATCCGCAAGGGCGCCGCCGACGCCATCGAGGCCTACGTGCAAGGCGCAAGGGCGGCGCGTTCCCGCCGGAGGTGCGCGCGAGCGTCGAGGCGATCGCGAAGCAGGGCGGCACGCCGCTCGTCGTCGCCGAGGGCGCGCGCGTCCTCGGCGTCGTGCAGCTCAAGGACATCGTCAAGGGCGGCATCAAGGAGCGCTTCGCCGAGCTGCGCCGGATGGGGATCAAGACCGTGATGATCACCGGCGACAACCCGCTGACGGCCGCGGCGATCGCCGCCGAGGCGGGCGTCGACGACTACCTCGCGCAGGCCACGCCCGAGACCAAGCTCGCGCTCATCCGCGACCACCAGAAGGGCGGGCGCCTCGTGGCGATGACGGGCGACGGCACGAACGACGCCCCCGCGCTCGCGCAGGCCGACGTCGCCGTCGCCATGAACACCGGCACGCAGGCCGCGAAGGAGGCCGGCAACATGGTCGACCTCGACTCGAACCCGACGAAGCTCATCGAGGTCGTCGAGATCGGCAAGCAGCTCCTGATGACGCGCGGCGCGCTGACGACCTTCAGCATCGCCAACGACGTCGCCAAGTACTTCGCGATCATCCCGGCGGCGTTCGCGACGACCTATCCGGCGCTCAACGCGCTCAACGTCATGCACCTGGCGACGCCCAGCAGCGCGATCCTGAGCGCCGTCATCTTCAACGCGCTCATCATCATCGCGCTCATCCCGCTGGCGCTGCGCGGCATCAAGTACCGGGCCGTCGGCGCCTCGCTGCTTCTGCGCGATCACCTGCTCATCTACGGCCTCGGCGGCATCGTCGTCCCGTTCGTCGGGCATCAAGGCCATCGACCTCCTCCTCGTCGTCCTCCACCTCGTTTGAACGGAGTGCCGCCCATGCTCGCCCAGCTTCGCGCCGCCGTCGTCATCGCTCGCTCATCCTCACGGTCCTCACGGGGATCGCCTACCCGCTCCTCGTCACCGGCATCGCGCAGGCTGCGTTTCCTCTCCAGGCCAACGGCAGCCTCATCGTCAAGGACGGCAAGCCCGTGGGGTCGCGGCTCATCGGCCAGTCGTTCGACGATCCGAAGTACTTCTGGGGCCGCCTCTCGGCGACGGCCGACGCGAACGGCAAGGCGCTCCCCTACAACGCGGGAGCGTCGGGCGCTTCGAACCTCGGGCCGACGAACTCGGCGCTGGTCGACGAGGTGAAGGGGCGCATCGACGCGCTGCGCCGCCGCCGACCCGGACACCAAGGACCCCGTTCCCGTCGACCTCGTGACCTCGTCGGGGAGCGGACTCGACCCGGACATCTCCCCGGCCGCAGCGCACTACCAGGTGCACCGCGTCGCGAAGGCGCGCGGGCTCGACGAGGCGAGCGTGCGCGCGCTCGTGGACGAGCCACACCGAGGAGCGGCAGCTCGGCTTGCTCGGCGAGCCGCGGGTCAACGTCCTCGAGCTGAACCTCGCGCTCGATGGCGCCTAGAGTAACGCCATGATCAGGGCGGAATGACCGAAAAACGCCCCGATCCCGACGAGCTGCTCGCGCGCGTGCGCGAAGAGGAGGCGAGGGCCGCGCGCGGCAAGCTCACCATCTTCTTCGGCGCGGCGCCCGGGCGTCGGCAAGACGTACACGATGCTCGAGGCCGCGCGCCTCGAGGCGGAGGACCAGAAGCGCGACGTGGTCGATCGGGCATCGCCGAGACGCACGGTCGCTACGACACCGGCTCGCTCCTCATCGGTCTCGAGCTCCTGCCTCGTCGCATGGTCGAGCACCGCGGGATCGAGCTCGAGGAGTTCGACCTCGACGGCGCGCTCGACGCGCAAGCCCGCAGCTCATCCTCGTCGACGAGCTCGCGCACACGAACGCCCCGGGCTCGCGGCACCTGAAGCGCTGGCAGGACGTCGAGGAGCTGCTCGACGCCGGCATCGACGTCTTCACGACGCTCAACGTCCAGCACCTCGAGAGCCTGAACGACGTCGTCGCGCAGATCACGGGCGTCGTCGTCCGCGAGACGGTCCCCGACGCAGTGTTCGACAAGGCCTACGAGGTGCGCGTCGTCGACCTGCCGGTCGACGAGCTCCTCGAGCGCCTCCAGGAGGGCAAGGTGTACGTCGCCGACCAGGCCGCCACGCGCGCGTCTGGAGAACTTCTTCCGGAGGGCAACCTCATCGCGCTGCGCGAGCTCGCGCTGCGCCGCACGGCCGAGCGGGTCGAGGCCAAGATGCGCGGCTACAAGGCGGCGCACGGCATCGAGGAGTCGTGGCACACCGGCGAGCGCGTGCTCGTGTGCGTCTCGCGCGAGCCCCCACTCGGCGCTCCTCGTGCGCGCCGCGCGCCGGATGGCGACGAGCCTCCACGCGGAGCTCATCGGTTGCTACGTCGAGACCCCCGCGTCGATCCGGATGTCCAGCGGCGATCGCGAGCGCCTCGCGCAGAACATGCGGCTCGTCGAGTCGCTCGGCGGCGAGCCGGTCACGCTGCGCGCCGAAGACGGCGCGGTCGAGACGGTGCGCTACGCGCGCAAGCGCAACGTGACCAAGATCGTCGTCGGCAAGCCGACCCACCCGCGGTGGCGCGACGTCCTCAGGGCGTCGTTTCTCGACAACCTGGTCCGCCAGAGCCGGGAGATCGACGTGTACGTCATCTCGGGGCTGCCCACGGCACCGCCGCCCGTTCGCGCGGCGGCGGCCGGTCGCAAGGCCCCGTACGGCGACCCCTTCGGCTACGCCGCCGGGGTCGCGACCGTGCTCACCGCCGCGGTCTCCGCGTGGTTTCTCTTCGGGCGCAAAGAGCTCGCCGACGTCGTCATGGTGTTCCTGCTCGGCGTCGTGCTCGTCTCGATGCGCTTCGGGTACGGACCGTCGCTCGTCGCGGCGGTGCTGAGCGTCCTCGCGTTCGACTTCTTCTTCGTGCCGCCCTACTTCAGCTTCGCGGTCACCGATCTGAGTCACATCGTCACCTTCGGGGTCATGTTCCTCGTGGCCGTCGTCATCAGCGGGCTCACCAAGCGAATCCGCGATCAGGCCGACAGCGCCGCGAGGGCGCGAGCGGCGTACGGCCAGCCTCTACGCCGTCAGTCGCGAGCTCGGGGCAGCCACCGCGCGCCAGACGCTCCTCGAGACGGCCGCGCGGCACGTTCACGAGGTGTTCGACGTCAAGGTGGCCGTGCTGCTCCCAGGGCGCGGCGAGGAGCTCGAGATCGTGCAAGCCGACGAGGGCACGCTCGCGGCGGGCGACAAGGATCTCGGCGTCGCCGACTGGGTATGGAACCACCAGCGGTCCGCCGGGAGCGGGACCGACACGCTGCCCGCTGGCGCGGGCCCTCTTCGTTCCGCTCATGGGGTCGCGCGGTCGTGTGGGCGTCCTCGCGCTGTTCCCACTCGCCGATTCTCGGCTCGACGATCCCGACGAGCGCCAGCTGCTCCACACGATTCGCGGGCCTCATCGGCTCGGCGCTCGAGCGCACGGAGCTCGCCGACGAGGCGCGGCGCGCCGCGCTGCGGATCGAGACCGAGCAGCTCCGAAACGCGCTCCTCAGCTCCGTCTCGCACGACTTGCGCACGCCCCTCGGGGTCGTGACGGGGGCCACGAGCGCCCTCCTCGAGGACGATGTCCCCAAGGACGACGCCGTGCGCCGCCAGCTGCTGATGACGGTGCACGAAGAGGCGCTGCGTCTGAACCGCCTGGTGCGCAATCTGCTCGACATGACGCGCCTCGAGGCTGGCGCGCTGAAGGTGCAGAAGGAGCTGCAGCCGCTCGAAGAGGTCGTCGGCGTCGTCGCTCGATCGCATGGAAGACCGGCTTCGCGGTCGCGAGGTGAAGGCGTCGATCCCCGCGGACTTGCCGCTCGTGCCGTTCGACGCGATCCTCATCGAGCAGGTGCTCATCAACTTGCTCGAGAACGCGACGAAGTACTCGCCTGCCGGCACGCCGATCGAGGTGCGTGCGTTCGGGCGCGACGCGGAAGTCGAGGTGGAGGTGGCCGATCGGGGCCCCGGCGTCGCCAAGCAGGACGTCGAGCGCGTCTTCGACAAGTTCTATCGCGTGCGCGAGGGCGAAGGCGGCGGAGTCGGACTCGGCCTCACGATCTGCCGCGGGATCGTCAGCGCCCACGGCGGACGCATCTGGGTCGAGGAGCGAAGCGGAGGCGGCGCGGCGTTCCGTTTCACGCTGCCGCTCGAGAAGGCCGTCGAGACGGCGGCTGGCACGGTGACGGGTGCCCTGGAACAAGAAGCTCGATGACCGAACCAAAACCGCTGGTCCTGCTCGTGGAAGACGAGGTGCAGATGCGCACGTTCGTCCGTCTCGCGCTCGACGTCGCACGGCTATCGTGTGCTCGAGGTCGACACGGGTCGAGAGGCGCTCCAGCAGGCGGCCGCGCACACGCCGGACCTCATCCTGCTCGATCTCGGGCTGCCCGACATGGACGGCCTCGAGGTCACCCGGCAGCTGCGCGAGTGGAGCGCCACGCCCATCATCGTCATCTCGGCGCGCGGGCAGGAGAAGCAGAAGGTGGAAGCGCTCGACGCGGGCGCCGACGACTACATCACCAAGCCGTTCGGCTCTGCGGAGCTCATGGCGCGCATCCGGGTGGCGCTGCGGCACGCCGCGCGAACGCGCGCAGGACCCGCTGAGCTCCGTCGTGACGATCGGAACGCTGCGGATCGATCTCGCCAGGCGGCAGATCTCCGTCGGCGAGCGCGAGGTCCACCTGACGCCGATCGAATACAAGCTGCTCGTCGCCCTGACCAAGCACGCCGGCATGGTGCTGACGCACAAGCAGCTCCTCGACCAGGTCTGGGGCCCGGGGCACGCCCATCAGATGCAGTACCTGCGCGTCTACATGGCCCAGCTGCGCCAGAAGCTCGAAGAGAACCCGGCGCACCCGCTCTACCTCGTGACGGAGCCCGGCGTCGGGTATCGCCTGAAGAGCGAGGCCTGAGCTCAGCGCACCTCGACCACCTTTCCTCCCCGGCATTCTCGCACGCTGTCCGGATTCGCTCGCCGCGACCGCATGCGCCGGTTGAGGCGGCCGCGAGGCTCGGCTACGACCGTCGAGCTCGATGCGACCGGGCACCCCTTCCTTCTTCGTGCTTGCGTTCGGGCTCGCGTCGGCGATGCCATCGATTGCGCGCGCCCAGATGCCCGGACGTGACACCAATGTGCCGCCTTACGCGCCGGTGACTCGCCCCGACGAGCCGACGCCCCAGCCCGCGGCTCCGGTCATCACGGGGCCCGTCGTGAAGAAGAACGACGGCGCGACCTATCCGAAGCAAGCCCTAGACGAGGGGATGCGCGACACCGTCGAGGTGCCGGTGCTGCTCGACATCGACGCGACGGGGCTCGTGAAGCGCGCCGTGGTCGAGAAGCCCGTCGGCCACGGATTCGACGAGGCCGCCGTCGCCGCCGGCGAGAAGCTGGAGTTTCTACCCGCGACCCGCGACGGCAAACCGGTCGCGGCAAGGATTCGCTTCACCTACACGTTCACGCCGCCACCGTCGGTGCTCTCCGGGCGGGTCGTGACGTTCGTCGGGGAGCATCCTCTGGCGGGCGCGTTGGTCGTCGTGAGCGACGCAGCGGGGGCCTCGCGCACCGCCACGACCGACGCCGACGGGGCGTGGCGCGTGGAGGGTCTCGCGGCCGGCACGTACCACGTCACGGTGAGCGCGACAGGACGCGTGCCGCACGAAGCCGACGAGGCGGTGCAACCGGGCGAGGAGGCCATCGCCGTCGATCGACTCGCGCTCGAGGCGCCGGCGGCCGTCGCTGCTCCCGCGGCGGGGGGCGACGACGTGGAAGAGGTCGAAGTGCGCGGCGAGAAGCCGCCGCGGTCATTGACGAAGGAGACGCTCGATCAGCGCGAGATCAGCCGCATCCCCGGGACCAACGGCGACGCGCTGCGTTCGCTGCTGAACCTCCCCGGGGTCGGGCGCCCGCCGGGGCTCGCCGGGCTGCTCATCGTGCGCGGATCGGCCCCCCAGGACTCGCAGTACTTCATCGACGGGACGCCGGTTCCCATCGTGTATCACTTCGGCGGCCTCTCCTCGGTCGTGCCGACGGAGATGATCGACCGCCTCGACTTTTACCCCGGCAATTTCAGCACCCAGTACGGGCGCGCCATGGGCGGCATCGTCGACGTGGGCCTCCTCAATCCAGCGAGTGACCGGCTCCACGGCATGGCCGAGGTCGATCTCCTCGACTCTCGCGTGGTGGCGCAGGGACCGATCCTCGACACGGGGTGGCGGTTCGCGATTGCGGCGCGGCGGTCCTACTTCGATCTGTGGCTCGGCCCCGTGCTCAAGGCCGCCAAGTCGAGCGTGAGCGTCAGCCCCGTGTACTACGACTACCAGGCGATCCTGGAGCGCGACCTCGGCAAGCATTCGACGATCCGCTTCGCGGTCTTCGGCTCGGACGACGCGCTGGCGCTCCTCAACACCAGCGCGTCGTCGAGCGAGCCCGAGCTCGCGGGCAGCCTGAGCACGCACACGGGGTTCTGGCGCGCCCAGGCGCTCTACAAGAACCGCATCAGCGACGACACGGAGTTCAGGATCGTCGGGGCGATCGGCAGGGATGCGATCTCGTTTAGCGCGGGCAACCTCAACTTCAATCTCGTCGAGTATCCCGTCTCCGGGCGCGTCGAGCTCTCGCAGAAGCTCGACCCACGGCTGACGATGAACGTGGGTCTCGACATGCTGGAATCGCCCTTCACCGCGAGCGCCCACTTGCCGCCCTTTCCGAAGCCCGGGCAGCCGCCGGCGGGACCCTTCTCGGGCCAGGTGCCGCTCACGACGCAGGTGAGCGGGGTCACCGACCAGCCTGCGATGTACGTCGAGTGGGAGGCGACGCCGTGGCGGGGGGCGCGCATCGTGCCCGGGATCCGTCTCGACTACACGAAGGACACGGGGGCGTGGGATCTCGACCCCCGCGTCGTCGTACGCCAAGACGTCACGACCTCGCCGCGCACGACGCTAAAGGGAGGGATTGGGCTCTTCTCGCAGGCTCCGCAGGCCCAGGAGACGAACGCGGTCTTCGGCACGCCGGGCCTCACCGACCAGCGGGCGCTTCACTACGACCTCGGCGTGGAGCGCGAGTTCACGCGCAACATCGACATGTCGCTCGACGGCTTCTACAAAGAGCTCGACTACCTCGTCACGCAAGGGGTCGGGAGCGTCGGGAGCGGCGTCATCTACGGGGCCGAGACGTTGATTCGCTACAAGCCCGACGCGCGCTTCTTCGGCTGGCTCGCGTACACGCTGTCGCGCAGCCTGCGGCGGGACGCGCCGGGGATGCCGCTCGAGCTCTCCGAGTTCGACGAGACGCACATCTTGACGGTGCTCGGGAGCTATCGACTCGGCCGCGGCTGGGAGTTCGGAGCGCGCTACCGGCTGACGAGCGGGTACATGTACACGCCCGAGAGCTACGGCTTCTACGACGAGAACATCGGGACCTACCTGGCCCAGGAGGCCTACCCGCCGTTCGGCTCGCGCCTTCCGCTCTTTCAGTCGCTCGACCTGCGCGTCGACAAGACGTGGAAGTTCGGCTGGGGCAGGATCGGCGCGTACCTCGACACGCTCAACGTGTTCAATAACGGCAACGTCGACGGCATCAGCTACAACTACAACTTCACGCGCACCTCCTTCATCCCCGACCTGCCCTTCCTGCCGAGCCTCGGCATTCGAGTGGAGATGTGACGATGACGCGGTGGCCGCTCCTCTTGACGGGGCTCATCGGGCTCGGCGCGCTGGCGTCGTCGTCGTGCTCGCCGGCGGATTTCCAGAGCTCCACGGTCATCGACACCGTTCGGATCCTGGCGTCGCGCGCGAGCGAGCCGCGCGCCAAGCCGGGCGACACGGTGACTCTGGAGGTGCTCGCGTACGACGGCCGCGTGAACCCGGCCGAGAAGATGGGCGTCTTCTGGCTCCCGGTCCTGTGCGTCAATCCGGCCAACGACGCCTACTACGCGTGCTTCGCCCAGCTGGGCGCGGGCGGCGGGGACGCGGGCGTCCTCGTAGGCGCGGGCGCAGGCGCGGGCGCGGGCGCGGACTCGGGCGCGGACTCGGGCGCAGGCGCAGGCGCAGGCGCGGACTCGGGCGCGGACTCGGGCGCGGGCGCGGGCGCGGACGCGGGCGCGGGCGCGAGCGCGGACTCGGGCGCGGACTCGAGCGCGGGCGCGGGCCTGGCGGGGCTGCTGCGCCCTGGGGTGAATCTGAACCCGTTTCTCGTCTCCGGGCTCAGCTTCACCTTCAAGATGCCCACGGACGTCATCGTTCCGCGCAACGGCGTCTCACCGTCGTACGGGCTCGTCATCGTCTTCAACTTCGCGTGCGCGGGCCACATCGAGCTCTTGCCTTACGACCCCAGCAGCGGCAATCCGCAGCAGATCCCGATCGGCTGCTTCGATTCGAACAACAACCAGGTCGGGCCGGACGACTTCGTCTTCGGTTTCACACGCGTCTACGCCTACGACGTGGTCACGGAGGTCAACCCTCGCATCTCGTCGGTCGACATCGGCACCGGTCAGCTCGACATCGACGGCGGCACGAGCACTCCCTTCACGGTGCCCCTCTGCGTCGGGGGCGACGCCGGCAGTTGCCCCAAGCACCCGATCGGCCCGGTGGTGGGGCCGTCAGCTCCGAGCAGCAAGCAGGTCTGGGCCGACTTTTATTCGACGGTCGGGACGTTCTCGTCGTCCGCCCGGCTCCTCTACGATCCGATGGTCACGCTCACGATTCCGAGCGGCACCAACAACGGCTTCATCGCCCCGAATACCCTTGAAGGCGCGCCCACGTCGAACTTCATCTGGATCGTCGTGCACGACGACCAGGGCGGCGCGGACTGGGTCACCGTCCCTCTGACGGTCCACTGAGTCCGGGGCGTCAGGAACGCGAGCTGAAGGGGCGGAGCGCGTCGATGGCGTCGACCGCGACTTGACCCGACGCGAGGACCGCGTCGTCGTGCGGGTGCGCCTCGAGGTGACGCCGGACGCGTACGAGCGACTCGAGGTACACGCGCTCGCGACCGAGCCCGGGGCGGGTTCCGTCGCCCCCCCGGAACGCGCGCTCGGCGACGATGATCGCCTCCGCGGCGTCGAGGCCGTGGGCATCGACCAGCGTGGACGCGACGTCGGCGAACGACGCCCCGCCGAGCATGGCTTCGACGGCCCAGTGGCGCGCGGCGAGCTGCCTGCGGCGACGTGGACCGAGCAGCCCCGCGCGCTCTTCCAGAAGCACGGCGCGGCCCTCCTGATCGTCGATGCCTCGGGCCGTCCCTATCCGGAAGTGCGACGAGCTCGCGAGCATCGATTGCGCTCGTGGGCGCGCGTGGCCCTCGATCTCGTGCAGCACCGTGCGCAGCGTGTCATCTTCCGTTACAAGGCGCCCGGTGGCGACCAGGATGACGCGCTCGCCCGTCGCCGCGAGCGGCGCGAGCCACGGGCTGGCCACGACGCTGAAAGGAAGGCGCAGGCGTCCGACGGCTGCGCTCATGCGCGACAGGAGCGAGGCGGGGTCCGGGTCATCGCTCGCGAGCTTGGCCTCCGCGGCCGGTGGGCACGGCTCCGCCAGCCACGTCGCGCAGCGCGCCGATGCCGCTCGCGCGACGGCCGGTTCGCGCGGCCGAAAGCGCGCGCTCGCGAGCTCGGCGAGGTCGGGCCTGCCCGCGGACGCACACATCGCTGCCTCCAGGGACAGCTCACGGGCCCGGTCGAGATGGAGCGCCTCGAGCGCGGTCAGGTCGCTTCGCTCGAGCACGCCCTCTGCCCACTCGAGCGCCCGCCGAAGCTCGTCGTGCGGTCGCGGCACGTACGTCCAGCGCGGCATTGCGCGCCGCCCGGCGGCAAGCTCACCGGTGAGTCGGACGCGCTCGCGCCACGCGTCGCACGGCGTCAGCACCGACAGGATCCTCACTTCGCGGGCTGCGCGGGCGAGGACCAGCTCGATGTGCCCGGACCACGCCGGGGCTTGCTCCAGTCGTTGCGCCGCTGAGCTCACGAGTCTCCCGGGTTCAAATCGTCAAAGAGCATAGACTGACCCCGCGTCTTGCGCTGGCGCCGTCGCGCGGCTAAGCGCGGGCGTCCCACCCCAATCGCATCCCGACCCGAATGAAGAAGAACTACGTCCTCGACACCAACGTCCTACTTCACGACCCGCAGCGCCATTTTCCGCTTCGAGGACAACAACGTCATCATCCCGATCTACGTGATCGAGGAGGTCGACCAGTTCAAGCGCGAGGGCTCGGAGCGCGGGCGCAACGCCCGCTCGATCGCCCGCCTGCTCGACGAGCTCCGCGAACGCGGCGGCTCGCTGTCCAAGGGGGTCGCGCTCGACTCCGGCGGGATGCTGCGCGTCGCCGTCCCCAGCAAGCGGCTCGAGCTGCCGAGCGCGATCGATCACACGGCGATGGATCAGGCCATCTTGCAGACCGCGTTCGACGTGCGCGAGAACGACGGCGGCCGCCCGACGATCTTCGTCACGATGGACACGAACCTGCGCATCCGCGCCGACGCGCTCGGGATGGTGGCGCAGACGTACGAGAACCAGCGCGTCGATTTCGACCGGCTGAACAGCGGGATCATCGACCTCGAGATGGACGGCGAGGAGGTCGACACGTTCTTTCGGGAGGGTCGCGTCGCGCCTCGCGAGCCGGCGCCGGCGCCGAACACCTGCGTCCTGATGCGCGATCGATCGAACCCCTCGCACACGGCGCTCGGCCGCTACGACGCGACCAAGCGCGCGATCACGGCGCTGCGCGTCCCGCGCGAGGGCGTCATGGGCGTGCGGCCGCGCAACAAGGAGCAGAGCTTCGCGCTCGACCTCCTCCTCGACGAGTCGATCCGGCTCGTGACGCTCGTCGGCAAGGCGGGCACGGGCAAGACGCTGCTCGCCCTCGCCGCCGGCCTGAAGCGCACCGTGGAAGACGGCGTGTACACGCGCATGCTCGTCTCGCGCCCCGTCATGCCGCTCGGGCGCGACATCGGCTTTCTGCCGGGCGACGTCGACGAGAAGCTGAACCCGTGGATGCAGCCCATCTTCGACAACCTGGAGTTTCTCTTCTCGACGGGCTCGCGCAAGGGCCCGCGCGCGTACGCGGAGCTGCTCGAGAGCGGGCAGATCCAGGTCGAGCCGCTCACCTACATCCGCGGTCGCATCGCTCCCGCAGCAGTTCATCGTCGTCGACGAGGCGCAGAACCTCACGCCGCACGAGGTCAAGACGATCATCACCCGCTCCGGCGACGGGACGAAGATCGTCCTGACCGGCGACCCGGGGCAAATCGACAACCCGTACGTCGACAGCGCCTCCAACGGGCTGACCATCGCCGCGGAACGGTTCCGCGGCGAGAAGCTCGCCGCCCACATCGTCCTCGCGAAAGGCGAGCGGAGCGAGCTCGCGGAGCTGGCGGCCAACCTTCTCTGAGCCCACCCGACCGCGGCGCCTCTCGTCACGGACTCGGAGTGACGAGCCCGCCGCACTTGTCGTACAACCAGCGAGAAATCGACAGAGATACCATCAACCTGCGGTATGGCTTCACGGACGCGGGCCATTAGTATTTGGTGAAGGCACTCCGACTTCCGGTTCGGATCGCCGACCCGTGCGAAGGTTGCGCACGCGGGCGGCGATTCGTCTAAGTCGGGCTGGCGGGACCGACGCGATGCCGGCGGAAACCACAACGGACGTTCCCTGGGGCGCCACGATGGAGGCGCCGGACTGGGCGGGTACCGCCCGGTACGAGGTCCTGCGCTGCATCGGCAAGGGAGGCATGGGGGTCGTGTACGAGGCGTTCGACCGGGAGCGCCAGCAGCGGGTAGCGCTCAAGACCCTGCTCAACTCGAGCCCGGCGGCGCTCTATCTCTTCAAGCAAGAGTTCCGGACGCTCGCCGACGTTCATCACCGCAACCTCGTTCGCCTCTACGAGCTCGTCGTCGGCGAAGACGGTCGCGTCTTTTTCACGATGGAGCTGGTCAGCGGCACCGACTTCCTCACCTACGTTCAGAGAGCGTCGAGACCTGGCGCGGGCGACGACTCCTCGTCGGTCCCGATCGACGAGCCGACGCGTCGCGAACAGCGGGCCGACGGCTCCGCGCAGCGACTCAAGCGCGCGCGTCGCATGTCCGACGACGGTCCGGTGAAGACGTCCCCGGCCGATATCGAACGCCTGCGGCCCGCGCTCTGTCAGCTCGTCGAAGGGGTGCGCGCGGTGCACGCCGCAGGCAAGCTGCATCGCGACATCAAGCCCTCGAACGTACGGGTTACCCCCGAGGGTCGCGTGGTCGTCCTCGACTTCGGCGTCGCCACCGACCTCTCCCGCGTCGTCGACGAGAACCTGCAAGAGGGCGGCGAGATGGTCGGCACGGCGCGCTACATGGCGCCCGAGCAGGCCGTGAACGAGGGGCCGACACCCGCCTCCGACTGGTACAGCGTCGGCGTGATGCTCTACGAGGCGCTCGTCGGTTCGGCGCCCTTCGTCGGCTCGGCGTTCGACGTGCTCAAGATGAAGAGCATGCTCGACCCGCCGCCCCCGGCCGATTGCGCCGAGGGAGTTCCTCCCGACCTGGACCTGCTGGCGGTCGCGCTGCTGCTCCGGGCGCCCGAGCTGCGCCCGTCCGGAGCGGACATCCTGCACCAGCTCGGCGTGAGGCAGAGCCTGCGGCCCGTGCCGACGCCGCCGCCGGTCGCCGACGTGGCCACCGCCATCGTGGGCCGCGACGCGCCCTTGCGCGCCCTTCGAGAGGCGTTCGATCTCGCACGCATGGGCCGATCGATCACGGTCCTGGTCGGCGGCCCTTCGGGCATGGGCAAGTCGACCGTCGTCCAGCACTTCCTCGACGACCTGGTCGAGCGCGGCGAGGCCGTCGTACTGCGCGGTCGCGCGTACGAGCGGGAGTCGGTCCCGTACAAGGGAGTCGACAGCGTGGTCGACGCGCTGAGCCGGCACCTGATGCGCCTCTCGGACCGCGAGGACTCGCTCACGTTGCCCCACGACGTGTGGGCGCTCGCGCGCCTCTTCCCGGTGCTGCGGCGCGTTCCGAGCATCGCGGCCATGGACGAGCAGGTCGCCGGCGATCCGAACCGCATGCGCCGCCGTGCGTTCTTCGCGCTTCGCGAGCTCCTCTCCTCGCTCACGCGGAGGCAGCCTCTGGTCGTATTCGTCGACGGCGTGCAGTGGGGCGATACCGACAGCGCGGCGCTGCTGCTCGAGCTCGTGCGCCCGCCCGACGCCCCGCCGCTCCTTCTCCTCATGACGTACCGGGACGAGGAGCTGCAGACCAGCCCCTTCCTCCTCGAGACGCGCACTCGATGGCCGGCGCTCGCCGAGCTGCGAACCATCACGATCGGGCCGCTCGAGGCGGAAGAGACGCGCCGGCTGGCGCTGACCCTGCTCGGACCGGAAGACGGACAAACGCGGATCACTGCGGACGCGATCGCCCTCGAGGCGCGCGGCAGCCCCTTCCTCGTCGACGAGCTCGCGCGCAGCGTCAGCGGGCCTCACCGCGTCGCGCGCTCGGAGGACACGTCGCCCGGAATCGCGACGGTGACCCTCGAACAGATGGTGAAGGCGCGCCTCGAGCGCCTTCCGGAGCGAGAGCTCCGGCTGCTGCGCGTCGTGGCGGTCGCCGGTCGCCCGCTGCCCGTCTCGGTCGCGGCCGACGCCGCGGGCATCCGCGACGAGGTCGATGACGCGATCGGTCTCGTGCGAGCCCGGCGCTTCGTTCGAACCGGGATCCGCGGCGGGGTCGAGACCGTCGAGATGATCCACGATCGGATCCGCGAGATGATCGTCGCGAAGCTCTCGCCGCGGATCGTTCGCGAGCATCACCGGGCGCTGGCCCGCGTTCTCGAGGCGGCGCCGGACGTGGATTCGGAGGCGATCGCCACGCACCTGATCGGGGCCGGCGAGCGCGAGCGCGCCGCGCAGCACGCCGAGCGAGCCGCGGAGAAGGCGGCCGCGCAGCTCGCCTTCGATCGCGGCGTATCGCTCTACCGACTCACCCTCGAGATCCTCCCGCGGTCGTCGCCGGACATCCATCGCCTGCGGTTGCGGCTGGCCGAGCTGCTGGAGTGGGCCGGGCGGGGCGCCGAGTCCGCGAAGGTCTATCTCGACGAAGCGCAGCGCGCTGCGCCGTCCCAGCGCGTCGATCTCGAGCGGGCGGCGGCCGAGCAGCTGCTCACCTCGGGCCGCATCGACGAGGGCGCCGCGGTCCTGCATCGCGTCCTCGACACGCTCGCCATGAGAGCCCCCCGCTCGTCGGCGAGCGCCCTCTTCTGGCTCATCGTCTATCGCCTCCTTCTCCTCGTCGTGGGGCTGCGCTTCACCCACCGAGATCCGAAGGACGTCCGGCCCGAAGACCGGGTCCGGATCGACACGCTCTACTCGGTCGCCGTCGGATTCGTCCTGGTCGACGTGATCCTCGGGGCCTGCATGCAGGCTCGGCACCTGCTCTATGCCCTGCGCGCGGGCGACGACTTCCAGGTGATGCGCGCCGTGAGCCTCGAGGCCAGCAACCTGGCGAGCGCCGGGGGCCCGGAGTCTCGGCGCGAGCGCACGCTTCGCGCGCTCGGCCAGCGCCTCGCCCAGCGCAGCGAGGACAAGGACGCGCAGACCTTCGTCGACGGAACGCGCGGGATCGGCCTCTTTCTCCGCGGTCGCTTCAAGGAGGCGCGCGATCTGCTCGAGATGGTGTCCGAGGGGAACTCGATGCAGAAGCGGTCCGGATGGCAGTCGAACTCCTATCTCTTCGCCGTGGACACGCTCATGGTGCTCGGCGATCTGCGCGAGGCGGCTTCTCTGCGAGAGCGCTTGCTCGTCGACGCGGAACAGCGCGGCGACCTCTACACGATCGTGAACCTGCACACGCGCGCCACGGTCTTTCTGTCGCTCGCCGCGGACGATCCCGATCTCGCGCGGCGCCACCTTCGCGAGGCCATGGCCCAGTGGTCGCAGACCGGGTTTCTGCTCCAGCACTGGCAGGCGATGCACTACGAGGCGGAGATCGAGCTCTACTCCGGCGACGCGGCGCGCGGCTACGACCGCATCGTGCGCGACCAGCCCGCGTACCGCAGGAGCCTCCTCGGCAACGTGCAGGTGCTCCGCGTGCTCACGTGGTACCTGCGAGGCCGCTGCGCCATCGCATCTCTCGACGCCGTGCCCGCGGAGCGCGGCGCGCGCGTGGCGGAAGCGCGTCGTCTGGCGCGGCGCCTCGCGCGGGAGAACACGCACTGGGCCGCCCTCACCGGGTCCATCCTGACGGCGAGCGTGGCGAACGCGACGGGCGATCGCCCGGGCTCGATCGCGGCGCTTCGCGACGTCCTGGCCGGCGCCACGGCGGCCGAATTGATGCTGCACGTCGCCGCGGCGCGCTACCAGCTCGGCTCCTTGCTCGGAGGCGAAGCGGGCAAGGCGATGGTCGCCCAGGCCGACGACGAGATGGCTTCGAGGGGCGTCCGCGCGCCGGCGCGAATGGCCGCTCGCCTCGTGCCAGGACGATGGGGCGAAAGTTAAGCTAGATTGCGCCGCGAAGAAGATGAGCGGCTCGGAGGACTCGGCGGCTCGGGGGATGCGCGGCACGCGCGCATGGGCCAGGGATTTGATCGGCGCCCTCGCGCTCGTCGAGGGCGCCATTTCTCAGCGCGTCTTCGCGGCCGTCGAAGGGCTCGAGCTGCCCGCTCGAAACGCGTTCGGTGAGCCCGTGGCGGTCGAGTCGGGGGTGGACCTCGTCGACCTCGTCCGCCGGTGTGCGCGCGCGGCGGAGCAGGGAGAGCGGGTCGCGCTGATCGCGCGCGCGTCCGACCTCGCGACGGCGCGCAACGAGCTCGCATCGATCGCTGCGCTGCGCCTGGGGATCGTGGTCCACGCCGTCGCCGAGCCCGCTCGCGCCGGCGCACCCTCGTCGTCGGCCGGGCTCGCGCCCGCGCTCTCGCTCGACGACCTGTTCTGGGGGATGCTCCTCGGCGCGGGCGTCTCGGACGCGGTCGACCTCGCGCTCGTCGCCCGGCGCGCCGCAGAAGACAGCGGCTGTCCGTTCTTCGTCGTGCACGAGGGTTCGTACGCGCAAGACGTCGAGCCGATCTCCGCACCCTCGCGCGAGCTGTGCGACGCGTTCGTAGGCCCCGCCCCGGGCCGCGTTCGCCGGGCGACCCTGCCGGATCCCGAGGGCGATCCGGCGGCCACGACGTCCGGCGATCGGGCGTTCGCCGAGAGAGTGCCGTTTGCGCTCGGCAGCGCGATGCGCGAGCTCGAAGCGCTCACGGGACGGCATCACGACGTCATCGAGCGCGTACCCGCGAGTGACGCGGCGGTGGCGCTCGTCGGTGCGGGCGGCCTCGGCGACTCGCTGCTCGCGGACGTCGATCGGCTGCGTGCGCGCGGGCACGACGTGGCCGGAATCCGGGTCGTCGCCTGGCGTCCTTTCCCCGCGCCCCGTCTCATCAAGGCGCTGGGGCGCGCTCTGGCCGTGACGGTCCTCGAGCGCGTGGACCACCCGCTCGCAAGTGGCGCCCCGCTCGCCGTCCAGCTCAAGGCGGCGTTCGCAGACGCGCTGACGTGGGCGCCGGGCTACCCGGGCGTCGGTCGCATCCCGCGCATCGTTTCTGGAATCGTCGCGCCGGAGCGTGAGGTCGATTCGACCGACCTCGACGCCATCGTGCACAACGTCCTCGCCGACGAGCGCGGCAAGCGCGCGTTCGTCCTCGGCGGAGAGGACGCCCACGCGCTCGGCACGGCGCCGGCGTCGGCGCAGCCGAACGCGTCGTGGGCGACGTCCCCCCAGCCAACTGCGTCCGGCGCGGCGCCCGAGGCTTCGAAGCCCGCGGCGGCCGCGGCAGGCACGTTCGTGATGCGAGGCATCGCCGATCGCCGCGAGGTCGCGGCGGCGGCCGCCGAGCTCTGCGCGGCGGTGCTGGCTTCGGCGCTGGGCCTTCGCACGCGCGTCGCCGTCCGCGACCTCCCCCAGGATGAAGGAGGCGGGGTCGCCTTCGATCTGGTCGCCGGCCGCCAGCGGCCGCGCGGCACGCACGCTCCGCACGCGGTGAGCCTCGTGGCGCTGAGCGATCCCGCCTTTCTGAAGAACGGCAATGCGCTGGCGCGTCTCGCGGCGGCGGGGGTGATCGCGATACCGAGCGATCGTCGCGCCGCAGAAGCGCTCTGGGCGGAGGTCCCGCCATGGGTCAAAGCGCTCGCCTTCGACCGGGGCGCTCGCGTCGTCGGGTGGGCTCCGGCGCCGCCGCGCGACCGCGAACAGCGCGAGCTCGGCGCCTGGGTGGCCGCGTCCGCCTTCGTCGGTCTCGCGCTCGCGGCGGCCGCGGTGGACCGCGGACTCGGCGTCGGAGCCGGGGGCGACGGCGCGGTCATCGATGGCGCCGTCGTCCAGCGCGAGGTCGCCGAGGCGCTCCGCGTCGGGGTCGCCTTCCACGTCAGTGACGCCGCGCTCGTCGCCGACCGCGGGGCGGCCGTTGCGCGCGCCGTCTTCGAAGCCATCGTCGAGATCCCCAGAGCGACGATCGAGAGGGAAGACGACGGAGTCCGCCTGGGGCGCCGGCCTCGCGGCTAAACCGTGAGTCGCGGCAAGCCGCGACTCGGAAAAGTGGTATCCTCGATACCCAGTACTCGGTCGGTCGATTGACCGCCTGCGTCATGACCACGGATCAATCGTTCATCGTCGTCCTTGTCGCCTCCGCGATGGGCGTCGTGCTCGGGCGCGGCGCCGGGGCTCTCGTCCATCCGCACGGAACTTCCGTTGCCGCGGTTCCCGTGGGCGCGCTCTCCGGTGCGGAGCATCCGCCGTTGAAGGCCGGCGAGGCGATGCCGCTGGCCTCATCGGCTCTCCGCGAGGACGGCGAACCCGATGAGCCGCGCCCTGACGCTACCGGAGAGAACCCGTACGAGGAGCCGGCCCCCTCCTCGCGGCCGATTCCGTCCCGGCTGCAGGTTCCGATGCGTGACGGCATGCTGAGGCTCCCGGGGGGTCACTTCTCCATGGGATTCCGCCAGCCCGCGCGCGCCGAGCAACGAGCGTCCGGTTCGCCCCGTGACCGTCGGGCCTTTCTGGATCGATCGGACCGAAGTCACCGTCGAGGCCTATCGCGCGTGCGTCGCCACCGGGGTGTGCGAGGCCCCCGCGCGGGCGAGCGCGACATGCACCTACGACGCAGACGACCCGGATCTCCCTGTCTCTTGCGTCCACTGGGCCGACGCGGACGCGTACTGCGGATGGGTCGGAAAGCGCCTGCCGTCGGAGCGGGAATGGGAATACGCCGCTCGCGGGCCGCTCGCGGTCCCGTTCCCGTGGGGGATTGGCGCGAACTGCGCCGACGCCGTAACGCTCATCAACGAGCAGTCCGGAAAGAGCTGCGCTCGGCGCCCGGCTCGCGTGGGGTCCCACCCGGGGGGCGCCAGCGTCTTCGGCGTCCAAGACATGAGCGGCAACCTCGAGGAATGGACCGCGGACTGGTACGTCGAGCTCCTCGGCCCCGGCCCCGCGCCGCGCGCCGGGGCGGCCCATGTGCTCCGAGGCGGTGGCTGGCTGTCCACCCCGTCGCAGAGTCGAACGACCTCGCGAAACTGGGGGTCCGCGCTCGAGGCCGGCGCCAACGTAGGCTTCCGCTGCGCGAAGGACGACGCGAAGGACGACCCGTAGCGAATCCGGCCCGAGGGGCCGCCACGCACCGGCTCTGGTTGACGAGCGGGCGGCCAAAGACTATCCCACCCCGGCCGCGTCCGGCCCTTCGGGCGCGTTTTTCTGGGAGCCGCACATGTCTTCCCCCATCCTCTCGAGCGAACTGCTTCTCGCCCAAAACGTGGAGCCGAAGGCGGCGACCGGCACGCCGGGAGTGGTGCAGGACTCGAGCGCCCCACCGCCCGCCGCCGCACAGGGCGGGTCGCCTCTCTCCGGCTTCGTCATGCCCTTGATGATGCTGGTCATCTTCGTGCCCTTCTTTCTGCTGATGAACCGGAAGCAGAAGAAGGAGACGCAGGCGCGTGCGTCGCTCAAGAAGGGCGACCGCGTCATGACGAACGCGGGGCTGATCGGCGAGCTGATGGAGACCGACGATCGTATCGCGAAGGTCAAGATCTCGCCGGGCGTCACCGTGCAGATCGTGGCGAACACCATCTCGCCGTTCGCGGAGCCCGAGAAGGTGCCGTCGAAGGACCTGAAGGAAGCCGCCGAGAAGAAGTGAGAACGGCGTCCGCCGAGAGCCACAAAGCGATATGCCTCGAAAGAACGTTCTCGCGCTGCTGACCGGTCTGGTCGCCGTCGCCCTGGCGGTGCTCGCGGCGCTGTGGGACGGCCAGCCTCTCGCGATCCTCGGATCGTCGGTGGCCGCCGTGGTCGCCATCCTGTGGGGGGTGAAGTCGCCGCCTCGCCGCACCGCGCTGGTCTTGATGACGACGGCCGCGGGTTCGGCGGCGCTGTTCGTCCATTTCGATTCGTTCTGGGGGCTGTTCGTCGCCGTGTTCGTCTTCGTGTGGGCCGCCTTCGGGCTGCTGCCCGTCATGGACGGGGCGTGGAGGCTCAAGGCGGGCTTCGTCGCGTCCGTGTTCCTGGGCGCGTTCGTCGTCCTCTGGCCCACGCTCGATAGCGCCCTCCCCACGGCGAACACGCCGGTGCCGGACCAGCCCGCGTGGCTGGGCGCCCTCGCGCGCGCGGGTCGTTCCGTGGCCTCGCGAGTGCACTGCCCCGCGTACCTCAAGGACCGGATCACCTTCGGGATCGCGCCCGGCCTCGACCTGAGCGGCGGGCTGCGCCTCGTCTATACGGTCGAAGTCGAAGAGGCGATCCGCGACAAGCGCGATCACTTCGCCGACGAGATGCGGCAAGAGCTCGCGACCGCTCTTCGGCTTCCACTCGGGCGAGGGGCGCGTCACGCGCGAGGAGCTCGCGAAGCTCGAAGAGAAGGTGCACGTCGCAGCAGCCGGAGGCCGCGATCATCCGGCTCAAGTTCAAGGACAAGGCCGACAAGGCAAAGCTCGACGAGCGCTTCACCAAGAAGTTTCTGGGCGAGCTCGCGATGAGCGCAGGGCCCGGGCGACGACGAGGTCACGCTTCAAGATCCGCGCCGGAGGTCGAGTCGCAGATCCGCGAGCGCGCCGTGGCGCAGGCCAAGGAGACGGTCGTCGCGCCGCGTCGACGAGCTCGGGCTCCGCGAGGCCGCGGTGACCACGCGCGACGAGGACATCATCGTCGAGGTTCCGGGCAGCAACGAGCAGAGCTTCCGCGACATCAAGGAGACGATCCGGCGCACGGCCCGCCTCGAGTTCAAGATGGTCGACGACGCCGGGAGCGACAACATCTTCGGGCCGCCCGCGCTCAAGGCCGACGACTTGCCCGACGGGGAGGGCATCGCCCAGTACACCGGAGATGGCTCCCGACGGGCTCGACGGCAACGGGCACACGCAAGTCGGCGAAGGCGATGTACACGCGCATGTCGTGTCAGCCGCCGAAGTACCCCAGCGAGACGATGAACGACTGCCTCGCGCGCTTCAAGGCGTGGGTCGAAGACGCTCAACGTCCCCGACGATCACGTCATCGGCTTCGAGGGGGTGACCGAGCCGGTCGACGGGACCGAGCCGCTGCAGTTCAAGCAGGTGGGCTGGCGCACGCTCTACCTCTTCGGGCGCTCCGAGCTGACGGGCGACTACATCACCGACGCGAGCATCGGCCAGGATCAGCAGAACTTCGGCCAGTACTACGTGCAGCTCTCGTTCTCGCCCGCCGGGGCCGACCGCTTCGAGGAGGTCACGGGCGCGAACGTCAACCGCCGCTTCGCCATCATCCTCGACGACATCGTCGACTCGGCGCCGGTCATCAAGCAGAAGATCGGCGGCGGCAGGGCGACCATCACCATGGGCGCCGGGGACCCCGAGAAGCAGCTTCACGACGCGAAGCAGCTCGAGCTCGTCTTGCGTTCGGGCGCGCTGCCGGCGCCGATCACGCCGAGCTCCGAGTCGACGATCGGGCCTTCGCTCGGAAGAGACTCGATCGCCGAGGCCGCGAAGGGCGGGCTCCTCGGGTCGATCGCCGTGCTCCTCTTCATGTTCCTCTACTACCGAAAGTCCGGCGTCGTGGCCGACATCGCCGTGCATCTTCAACCTCATGCTGCAGCTCGCGGTCCTCGCGACCTTCAGCGCGACGATGACGCTCCCGGGCATCGCGGGCCTCGCGCTCACGCTAGGCATGAGCGTCGACGCGAACGTCCTCATCAACGAGCGTATCCGCGAGGAGCTGCGCACGGGCAAGAGCGTCCGAGCGTGCGGTCGATGCGGGATACACGCGCGCCTGGCCGTCGATCATCGACGGGCACATGACCATCTTCATCTCGGGCCTCATCCTGCTGCAGTACGGGAGCGGGCCGGTCAAGGGCGTCGCGGTGACCCTCATCGTCGGCATTCTGTGCAGCCTCTTTACGGGAGTGTTCTGCACCCGCCTCGTGTTCGACTGGTGGGTCCGCGGAGCGAAGGTCAAGCGCCTGAGCGTCGGCGCGGAGTTCTGAGGGGCCATCGTCATGGAGTTCTTCAAGCCCGGGCGCGTCTTCGACTTCATGGGCGTGCGGTGGTTCTGGATCCCGTTCAGCCTGATCGCGGTCGTCGTTTCGGTCGTCCTGTGCTTCTTCCCCGGCCCCGAAGTACGGAACGGACTTCAAGGGCGGTACCGAGGTCGAGATGTCGTTCGGCAAGCCGCTCGACGCAGGCGGCGTTCGCCGGGCCGTCGAGTCCGTGGGCTTCAGCTCGCCGGACATCGTTCAGGTCGTCGACGCGAAACCACCCCTATCACTTCCTAATCCGGGTGCAGGACGTCAGCGCGATCACCGAAGGCGAGAAGGACGCGCTGCGCAGCGCTCTCTGCTTCTCGGAGGACGCCCAGGCGCCCGTCTCCGATCCCGCGAAGTGTCCCGAAAACGCGCGCGCGACCGAGGTGAAGTTCAGCGCGGGCGGCGACAAGATCAGCACCCGCTACGACGTGGACCCGGACCTCGAAAAGGTCAAAGACCAGGTCCTCAGCGTGCCGGGCATCTCGCTGCGTGCGAGCGCGACCAACCCGCAGCTTCTCAATCCGCGCGACCACCGCGTCGAGATCCAGCTCCTCAGCAAGGGCGACCAGCTCGTCGAGCGGCTGCGAAACAAGCTCGGGGTCGAGACGGTCCCGCCGGAAGCCACGCTCCGCGTCGAGTGGGTGGGTCCAAAGGCGGGCAAGCAGCTGAGAGACAGCGCGCGCAACGCCATCGCCATCGCGACGGTCCTCATCATGCTCTACCTCGCGTTCCGCTTCGACCTGCGGTTCGCCCCCGGCGTCATCGTGGCGTGCATCCACGACGCGATGGTGGTCATCGGCGTCTTTATCGCGCTACGCAAGGAGATCACGCTCTCGACGATCGCGGCGGTCATCACCGTGGTCGGCTACTCGATGAACGACACCGTCGTCGTCTACGACCGTATCCGCGAGAACCTCGGCCGGTATCGGGGCAAGTCCTTCGCGCGGATCATCAACATGAGCGTCAGCGAGACGCTCTCGCGAACGATCCTGACGAGCGGCGCGGTGCTCCTCAGCCTGACGGCGTTTTTCGTCTACGGCACCGGCATCATCAAGGACTTCATGTTCGCGCTTGTCGTGGGGATCATCGCCGGCACGTACTCGAGCATCTACGTGGCGGCTCCGCTCACCGAGTGGATCGACACGCGCATGTCGCAGGCCTCACGGAAAAAAAAACGAGATAAGAGCCTCAGCGAGCCGGCCCGCGCGACTTGACGGCGACGCCGACCGCTCTGTGTTGCGAGGGGGTGGTGCCGGTCCAGCGATGGAAGGCCCGCGTGAAGTTCGCGATGTTGGCGTACCCCAGGCGGTGGGCGACGTCTTTGACCGAGGCGCCCGGGGCCCGCAGTAGGAACATCGCGCTCTCTCGCCGATCCTCGTCGACGATGGCGGAGAACGTGGTCCCCTCGGCCGCGAGCTGGCGCTTCAAGGTCCTCGGCGAAGTATGCAGTACCCGCGCGATGTGATCGAGCGAGAAGGGTCTGCCCTTCGCGTGCATGGCCAGGGACCGAACGCGCGCGCTCATCTGGGCGTCCGGTCCTCGTGACGCGAGGACGCGCTCGCATTGCTCGCACGCGAGCTGCAGGAGCACGGGGTCGGCCATGGAATACGGGGCGTCGAGGACCGCCGCGTCGAAGACGAGCCTGTGCGCGGGCTGGCCGAAGCGCAGCCGACCCTGACTGACGAGCGCGATTCTGAGCGCCGTACTCGGGCTCCGGGAGCGCGAGATCCGCGAAGCCCTGCAGGTCGCGTCCCGAGAGCGTCAGCCCGATGCGCCAGCAGCCGATGAGCGTGGCGAGAAGGATGCTCTCTCGCGCGGCGCCGAAGTCGGCGTGCTCGTCCACGATCAACGAAGCCTCGTTGCCCATGACTTCGAGGCGCAGCGAGATCGCGGTGGTCACGATCGGCGTGAACCGGATCGCCACGTTGATCGCCTCGCGCACGGTCGCGGCGCTCATCACGGCCATTCCGAGGAGGCCATGCGCGGCCACGCCCATCTGCAATCCCAGGTAGTAGCCGTACGCTGGTTCGCGGGTCAGCGCGCGTGCACGCTCGACGACCTTCGTGATCGTCTCGATGGGCACCCGCGTCCGCGGATCCGAAAGCGTCTCGAGATCGAGTCCCAATCCTTCGAGAAACTCGTCGGGCGTGATGCGCCAGCGCTTCACGAGCTCTACCGAGTAGAGAACGTACCCGCCGGGCATGGTATGATTGTTCATTCGGCCGGCATCGGAAAGAGTCGCAACGCGCGACAGGCGCGCAGGTGGCTTGACGCGACCTCGGTCCCTCAGAATGGGCCAAGACGGGCGGGGTGCGCCATCCCGACTATCTCTCTTCTTTAGCGATTTCGGACCATTGCGTCTCGACTTTGTGTGGCCCCTTTTGCAACAAACCCCCTTGGCGCGTCCGGCGCACACCAGGACAAGCCATCGTTTCGCGCAGTCGGGACGGCCGCGGGGCTCCGCGCTCGACCGCCTGGAGAACGAGCTCGAATGAAGACGTATCGACTCTTGCTCGCGGCGGTGCTGGCCGTGTATCCCGTCGCGAGCTGCTCGTCGGGTTCGAGCTCGAACCCGTTGGCGCCAGGCGGCAACGGCAGCTCCGGGGGCGGCTCCGGCGGCAGCTCGGGAGGCGGCGGCGGCTCCGGCGGAGGCTCGGGCGGCGGGGACGACACCGCGGGGCCGGACGCCACGCTCGAGGACTCCGCGATTCCTACCGACGGCGGGGTGATCACGCGGACGCCGACGACCGACTCGAGCTGTCCGCCCCTCGACAGCACGCAGATCAGCTTCGCCAACCTTGCTCCGCCCATGGGCGCGGCGCTCGATCCCAAAGAGAACGACGCGGTCCCGGGGGCCGACGCCGGAATGACCGCGCCGGCGGGCTGGAACTTCTACGGAAGCGACGGGGCGATCTGTCGCGACGGCTCACCGACCGGCTTCTACGTCCGGTACAACCCGGCGTCGACGAAGCTGATGATCTACCTCGAGGGCGGGGGCGTATGCCTTAGCCCGCACTTCTGCGACCACAACCCGAAGAACATGAACGAAGTGTTCCCGGGCGGGTCGCTCAACGGCGAGTCGTTCGCTGGTTCGCTCACCACCCAGGCAGGTCTGCAGGCGCCGTACACCGACGGGATCTTCGACAACACGAACTCCGCGAACCCGTTCCAGAACTGGAACCAGGTCTACGTCCCGTATTGCACCGGCGACGCGCACGCCGGCACGACCACCAGCATGCTCGCCGACGGGGTCAATCCATTCCAGATGGATACCTGGCACTTCGTCGGCTACCTCAACATGCAGAAGTTCGTCGGCCGTCTCGCACCGACCTTCAAGAGCAAGGTCGACCAGGTGGTCATGACGGGGTCGAGCGCCGGCGGCCTAGGGGCCGGGTTGAACTACGGCATGGTGCAGGACGCGTTCGGGACCGTCCCGGTGACGCTCATCGACGACTCGTTTCCGCCCTTCACGGGCAACGACTACATCACGCCTTGCCTTCAGCAGCTCGTGATCCCGCTCTGGGGGCTCAAGGCGGCGCTCCCGCCGGACTGCGCCGAGTGCTCGGATCCGGACGGCGGCCTCGTGAACATCGTGCCGTACTGGCTCCACAAGTATCCGAACACGAAGCTCGGAATGGTGTCGAGCATGCACGACCAGATCATCCGCCTCTTTCTCGCGGCCGGGCAGGACAACTGCTCCGACACCGATCCGAACCTTCTCTCGGGCCTCGCGCTCGAGGGGGCGGACCCGCCCGCGTTCGACGGCGGGATGTACGCGAACGGCCTGAACGCGCTTCGTACGACCTACGTGTGCACGAACAACATCTCGTCGTACTTCATCGGGACCGGCGATCCCGACGCCTCCGATATGAACGGGACGATCGACACGCTGCACGAGCACATCTTCCGGCCGCGCTTCTACGATCCGCTCGCGGGTCCGAATCAGCCCACCCTAGCGCAATGGACGGCCGACGTCGTCGCCGGAAAGATCGAACAGATCGGTCCGTGACCGACCCACGCCGGCATCGCCGACGCGGGACCTTCAAGCGACGGTCGATGGCGGTCCCGGACGCGAGCACGCGCGCGGGCATTGACACCGCGCGCGACCGCGGGTCCTCTTGCGCGCGATGTTGCAGCTCCCCCCGCCCGCGGGCGACGACGCGGTCGATCTCGCACGGGCTCTGGGGGTCACGCGCACCGCGGCTGCGGTGCTCGTCGCGCGCGGCATGCTCGACGCCGACGAATCGTCGCGCTTCCTCGACCCGCGTCTCGCCCACCTCACGCCGCCCGACGCGATGAAGGACCGGAGCGAGGCCGTCGCCCGGATCGCGCGAGCCGTGCGCGCCAAGGAGCGCATCTGCGTCTTCGGGGACTACGACGCCGACGGGGTGACGGCCGCGGCGCTGATCACGGACGTCTTGCGGGCGCTCGGCGCCGCCGTGACTCCGCTGCTCGCGGACCGCTTCGACGGCGGCTACGGACTCTCGGCGCCGGCCCTGGCGCGCGTCCTCGGCACGGGCGCATCGCTGCTCATCACGTGCGACTGCGGCTCGAGCGACCACGAGCGCCTCGAGGGCGTTCGCGCTGCGGGCGTCGACGCCGTGGTCATCGACCATCATCGCGTGCCCGACGCCCCGCTCCCCGCGCTCGCGTTTCTCAACCCGCACAGGCCCGAGTGCGGGTTCGTGTACAAGGGGCTCGCGTCGGTGGGTCTCGCGCTCTCGGTGGGCGCGGGCGTTCGCGCGGACCTCGGCGTCGCCCTCGACATGCGGCGGTGGCTCGACTTCGTCGCCATCGGCACGATCGGCGACGTCGCGCCCCTCGACGGCGACAACCGTGCGCTGGTCCGCGCGGGGCTCGCCCTTCTGGCCAGGGGCGCGCGCCCCGGCACGCGCGCCCTGATGGAGATCGCGCGCTGCGCGGTCGGCGCCCCCACGGGGGAAGACGTGTCCTTCCGGCTCGCCCCGCGCATCAACGCTCCTGGGCGCATCGCGAAGCCGGACCACTCGCTCGCGCTGCTGCTGGCGACGAGCGACGTCGAGGCGCGCCGGATCGCCGCGGAGGTCGAAGACCTCTGCACCCGCCGCAAAGAGGTCGAGCGCGGCGTGACCGCCGAGGCGCTCGCCATGCTCGAGGACCCTGCGCTCGCGAGCCTTCCGGCCATCGTCCTGGGGCGACAGGGGTGGCACCCCGGCGTCGTCGGCATCGTGGCGGGGCGGCTGGCTTCGCGGTTCGGGAAGCCCACGATCATCCTCGCCCTCGACGGTCCGCGCGGACGCGGGTCCGTGCGCGGGCCTCCGGGCTTCTCCGTCTACGATGCGCTCGCCCGGGCCCGCGACGTTCTCCTGAGCTTTGGGGGGCACCACGCCGCCGCGGGGGTCGAGATGCAGAGCGAGCGCCTCGAGGCGCTTCGCGAGCGGTTCTCGCAGGCCTGCGCCGAAGCGGGGGTGCCGGCCGCCGCCACTGGGTCCGGCGCGGACGCGCTCCTGCACGAGGGCGAGTCGCCTGCGCGGGTCGTGGGGGACCTCGAACGCTTCGAGCCGTGCGGGCAATCGAACCCGGCCCCACGGATCGCCATCGAGCGCGCTCGACTCCTCGGAAAGCGAGAGCTTCGCGGAGGCCATCTGCGCCTCTGGGTCGACGTCGCCGGCGCGCCCCTCTCGTGCTTCGGCGGCGACATGGGACCTCTCGCGGCGCAGCTCGGCTCGCACGTGAGCCTCGTGGGGGCGCTGCGGCGCGACACCTGGCAGGGTGGGGGAGCCGCCGAGATGCGCTTGATCGCCGCCGAAACTGCGTAGCGTGTTCAACGAAGCCGGTCGCGCTATCCTCGGGTCGTGGGCGAGGGCGAGAGCGAGAGACCAGCGGCCGCTCGCCTGCCGGGCGAGCCGCTCATCCGGTTCGACGCGGTACAGAAGAGCTTCGGCCCGAAGGTGATCTATGCCGGCCTGAGCCTCGAGATTCGCCGCGGCGAAACGATCACCGTGATGGGCGCGTCGGGGAGCGGCAAGAGCGTCCTGCTCAAGATGCTCATCGGCCTCATTCAAGCAGACGCCGGGCAGATCCTCTTCGACGGCCAGGACGTGATGACGATGAGTGATCGCGAACGGACCGACGTCCGCCGCCGGATCGCCTACCTCTTCCAGGGCGCCGCGCTGTTTGACTCGCTCAACGTGGGCGAGAACGTCGCGTACGGGCTGCGCGAGCAGTTCTGGAACAAGATGAGCGCCGAGGAGGTCGACGCCCGCGTCGATCAATCGCTCGAGCTGGTCGGCCTTCCGGGGATCCAGTCGATGCGCCCGAGCGACCTCTCCGGCGGGATGAAGAAGCGGGTCGGCCTCGCCCGAACGCTCGCACTCCAGCCCGAGGTCATCCTCTATGACGAGCCGACGACGGGTCTGGACCCGATCAACACGGCTCGCATCAATCACCTCATTCTCGGGATCCAGCGCGCGCTGCACATTACGAGCGTGGTCGTCACTCACGACATGGGGACCGCATTCACCGTGTCCGACCGCCTCGCGATGATCGGAAAGGGCCGCATCCTTCTCGTCGGGACCAAGGACGAATTTCGCGAGAGCCACAACCACCACGTACACAACTTCATCAACGGGATCGCGCCGCCGAGCGAAGACGTGGCGTCGCTTCTCTCTTCATCCTGATGGATTTCTGATGCCTTTGTTCGAGACGAAAATGGCGCGCGAGGTCAAGGTGGGTCTCTTCGTCATCCTGGGCCTCGGCCTGGCGATGGTCGCCATCTTCATCATCGGCAGCTCGCGCCGGCTCTGGGAGCCGCGCGCCACTTACCGCACCGCCTTTCAAGACGTCGCGGGGCTCAAGCCCGGTGCCCCGGTGCGCATGGGGGGCCTCGACATCGGCGAGGTGAAGGGCGTCGGCCACGACGGAGACGTCGAGGACTCGCGAATCTTCGTCAACATGTCGGTCGTCAAGAAGGAGGCCGTGCGTATCCGGGCCGACACGGTGGCGCGCGTGGCGGGCAAAGGGTTGCTCGGCGACAAGATGATCGAGCTGACGGTCGGTTCGCCCGATCTCCCTCACGTCGCCGAGGGGTCGCTCCTGCCGTCCGAAGAGCCGACGGACGTCTTCTCGGCCGCGAACAAGGTGGCCACGGCTACGGTGAAGGCCATCGAGCGGATCGAGCCGCTCGCCCAGCAGCTGGGCGATCCGAAGTTCGCCGAGGACATCCGCGGCTCCGCGTCGGACCTGCACTCCATGCTCGACGCCATCGCTCATGGAGACGGCGCGATGCACCGCCTCTTCTACGATCCCGGCGAAGCCGACCAGATCCGCGAGGCGCTCGCCAACCTCAACCAGACGTCGGCGCGGCTCAACGCGACGCTCGCGAACGTCGAGGACGTGACCGATCACGTGCGCGAAGGGCCGGGGATCGCGCACGCGCTCGTCTACGACGGGGACATCTCGAAGAGCACCGCGGGCGCTGTGCACGAGCTGCACGAGGACCTGCGCGCCATCCGCGAGGGCAACGGCCTCGCGCACGCTCTCCTCTACGGGGACGACCCGTCGCAGCACGTGATGGCCAACGTGAACGCGATGACCGACGACTTGCGCGTCATCGTCGGCAACCTGAAGCAGGGCAAGGGGACGCTCGGCGCGCTGCTCGTCGACCCGACGGTCTACGAGGACATCAAGAGCGCGGTCGGGAACGTCGAGCGTAACGAGGTGCTGCGCGCCCTCGTGCGGTACTCGATCAAGGCCGACGAGAAGAAGCCGTAGCGTTGCCCGTTCGCTGCCGGCGCCTGACGCGCTACCAGTTCACGAGCGAGGCACTCTGGTGGCCGCCCGCCGGGACGGGGTTGGGCCACCAGCGATCGGTCGAGCCCTGCCGGGTCACCGTGAGCCGCAGAAGATCGATCTCGAGCGCGGCAAAGAAGCCCTGCGCCGGCGTGCCGCCCGAGACGCTCGAGAACTCCCCTCCCAGGGCCAGCTGCAGACCCCAGGGGGCGCCCACGGTGAGCACGGCCTGGATTGGCCACTGGCCAAAGTTACCGCTGCCCCAGGGACGCCAGAGGGCGCCGGCGTCGAGGGCTACGCCCCAGTCGCCGCGGGCGAAGCCCCCCGTGGACGCGCGCACGGCCAGGCCGAGGTCCGTTCCGAGGCCGAAGAACGTCTGGCCTCGCAGCAGGCCCCCGAGCACGAAGGACTTCACCGGCGAGCTGCCCACGCCGAGCGAGTACGTCAGCGACGCCGCGAAATCGCGGCTCGCCGAGTCGCGATTGAGCTGCAGGCCGCTGCCGCCGCCGACGGCCATCCATGAGCTCACGTCTGCGCGAGCCTCGCCGGCGATCGAGGCCGAGGCGGACGACGCGGCCGCCAGCGCGGCGAGGGGGACGGCGATCGATCGAGTTCGCACGGGCGCGAACGGGTAACATGCTTGAGGCGCCGCATCAAAGCGGCCCGGCCTACTGCGCCGCGTCCCTCTCGCTCGCCTCTTTGGGCGCCTCGACGGAGTCGGCGCGGGTCTCGTGGGCCTCCTGCCGAGGCCGAGCCCGCCGGACGCGGTCGATCACGAGCCCGGCGACCTCTTCATCGAAGAGCAGCGCGTTGTGGCCCCGCTTCTCGAGGACGATGACGTCGCCCACGCCCAGACAGGCCGTCTCCATGCCGACCACCAGGCGATCCTCCGCCGCGACGACCGAGGTGTGGGGCACGCCGTATTCGGGGGCGCGGTCACGCAGTCGCTTGAGCAGCGGGCTGCTCTCGTGCAGGTCCGCACCGACCAGGTAGCGCGGCACGTCGACTCCGCCGAATGGGCTCGCGAGCGAGATCGTGCGCTCGACGCGCGCGTCTCCTCCCATCTCTTGCACGTACCAGCGGGCCACGACGCCGCCGAGCGAGTGCCCGACGACGGTGATCCGCGTTTCCCGCGGGATGCGGCTCACGAGCTCGCTCAGGGTGCGCGCGATGCGGCGGATGCCTACGCACGGGGCGTGCGTGAACGTCGCCACGCGCGCGCCGGTCTCGCGCTCGAGGCGGGCGCGCAGAGGGCGGAAGACCCCCGCGCTCGCGCAGAAGCCGTGGACGAGCACCACCACCGTGTCCCCCGGCCGCGCTTCGGGCACGACGGGCGCGAGGTCCCGGTGCACCAGCGTCATCTCGCGGATCAGCGAGAGGCGTTCCTTGCCGATAAGCTGCTCGAGGGTGACGGGGAGAGCCATCTCTTCCATTCGACGGAAGCATGTTCCGTGCGCGTGGTCGACAATTCGTCGTAGGCTGCAGCGCGTGAGCGTCCCTGACACCTTTCGGCTGGACCTCGTCGTGGGCGACGACGACATCGACGCGCTGGGCCACGCGAGCAATATCGCGTTCGTGCGCTGGATTCAGGACGCCGCGATGGCCCACTCGGCCGCGGTGGGGCTCGACCTCGGCGCTTATCGCCGCCTCGGGGCCGTCTTCGTGGTCGTCCGCCACGAGATCGACTATCTGCGTCCAGCCCTACGCGCCGACGAGCTCGAGGCGCGAACCTGGATATCCAGCGTGATGGCTGCAAAGTGTTTGCGCTCGACGCAGCTCGTGCGAAAGCGCGACGAGCAGCTCGTGGCCCGGGGACTGACGACCTGGGGCTTCGTGGCCTTCGAGACCGGACGGCCGAAGCGGATCTCGGACGACGTGCGGGCGGCCTTCGAACCTTATGTTCACGCCTGACCATGACTCCCAAGACGGATGACGAGCAGCGCGACGGGATCCGCTGGTCGGCGGTGGAAGAAGCCACCGAGCTCCTCCACGAAGAGCGCTTCAAGGAGGCGCTCGTCGAGCTTCGCCGCGTCCTGCAGAGCGATCCCAGAAACGCGTACGCGTATTATTTCATCGGCATTGCGCTCTTCGAGGTCGGCGAGATCGAGCCGGCGCGCGACGCGTACATCGCTTGCCTCAAGCTTGCTCCCACGCACCTCGGCGCGCGTGTGGCGCTGGTTCACGTCCTGCGGATGACGGGCGACTCGCGCGGCGCGATCCGCGAGGGCTTGATCGCGCTCACTCAGGCCCCGGGCGACCCTGACGCGCTGCACGCCATCGGCCTCGCGTACCACGCGCGCGGCGACGACGCGGCGGCCATCAAGTACCTCGACGCGTTTCTGGCGACCAACCCGGAGCTCGAAGTCGCTCTCGAGACGCGCGCGATCCTGGGCGCCCTCCGGGGCGAGCCCGAGCCCGATCCCGACGACTAATCACCCAGCGTGATTCTCGAACACGTTCGGAAACCGTCAGGACGCCAGAGACGCCAGGGAAACACGATCAGGTTCGGGCTGAGCCCTGGAGGGCCTGAGCTGCCCCCTCCCTCTCGCCTGCGCTTTGGCGTCTTCTGGCGGTTTGACCCCTCCGCGCGCGCCGAGCTACTCGGAGCAGTTCTGGAAGAGGATGTCGGCTTCGCCGTCGCAGGTTGACACGGCGACGCCGCCGTCGGGCAACATGACCTGCGTCCCGCTCGTGCCCGAGCCCGAGACCGTCGCCATGGGGCAGGAGATGTGCGCGAAGATCTGCCCGGGGGAAAGGCGCTCGGCCGGCGCGATCGGCGACCCGAGGTACTGGTAGGTCACGGGGCAGTTCATCCCGAGGTACGCCTGGCCCTCGCTCTGACTGACGAACTGAGCGTTCACCGTTCCGCCGCCCGAGAGGCCGTCGGCCGACCCCACGGTGACGTGGCCGGTCGCGGTGAACTCGCCGCCGGTCGAGCCGGGAAGCGACGCGTCGAGCTGGATGTCGTAGCCGTCGCCGCTCGCCACGACCGAACAGGTGAGGCTCAGGTTGTTCTGACCCGCAGTGACCGACTCCGGCAGCATGCCGGGTGTCGGCATGCCAGCTGACACGACGTCCCCGCTGGCAAAGGGGCACATCGAGTCGGCGCTGCTCGAGAGCGAGGCGGAGATATAGGCGTCTTCGGCGGCGGGCTTCTTCGCGCAGGCGACCGCCGATGCGCTGACGATCAGCGCGAGCCATCCAGCGTGCCTCAAGTTTTGGACGATCATCGTGAGGATCTCCCCGTGAAAGAGCTACCCGCGCAGCATACCTGCGCCAGACGTGATGGGTGCAATCTACCGCGCCTCGGAGAGGGCGTGGTCGAGATCTCGGACAAGATCGGCCGGATCCTCAAGGCCCACGGATAGGCGAATCAGGCCATCGCCGATGCCCAGCGCGCGGCGCGTCTCCGCTGGAAGGCTCGCGTGCGTCATGAGCGCGGGGTGCTCGGCGAGCGATTCGACCCCACCGAGGCTCTCCGCGCATGTAAAAATCCGCAAGGCGCGAAGAAAAGCGACGGCCTGCTCAAGGGAGCCGTTCAGATCCAGCGAGATCATTCCGCCAGGAGCGCTCATCTGGCGGGCGGCCAGGGCGTGGCCCTCGTGCGATTCGAGGCCGGGGTACCGCACGCGCGCCACGCGGTTATGGCTCGCGAGAAAGTCGGCCACGACGCGCGCGCTCTCGACGTGCCGCTTCATGCGCACAGCGAGCGTCTTGAGACCCCGCAGCACCATGTAGCAGTCGAACGGGCTCGGAACGCCGCCGACGGACTTCTGAAGGAAGCGGAGGCGTTCGGCAAGACCGTCCTCGCTCGTCATCACGGCGCCGCCGACGACGTCCGAGTGGCCGTTGAGGTACTTCGTCGTGGAGTGGACCGACAGCGAGGCGCCGAGCGCGAGCGGGCGCTGGAGCATCGGCGTTGCGAACGTGTTGTCCACGGCGAGCGCGACGCCGCGCGCGCGGGCGATCGCCGCGATGGCGGCCACGTCGAAGATCTTGAGCATCGGGTTGCTCGGCGTCTCCATCCAGATAAGGCGCGTGGCGGGCCTCATCGCCTCCTCCACCCGGCGCGGGTCGCTCATGTCGATGTAGGTCGCCTCGAGCCCGAACTGCGCGAGCACCTTGTCGAAGATGCGAAACGTTCCGCCGTACACGTCGTCGCCGACCAGCACGTGATCGCCGCTCTTGAGCATGAGCAGCACCGCCGTGGTCGCCGCACATCCACTCCCGAAGGCCACACCATGCGCGGCCCCCTCGAGCGCCGCAAGGCACCCCTCGAGGGCCGAGCGCGTCGGATTGCCCGCGCGCGAGTAATCGTACTGCTTCGCGCCGAGCGGCCCGTCCTGGGCAAACGTCGTCGAAAGGACGATCGGCGTCATCACCGCGCCCGAAGTCGGATCCGGCTCTTGTCCGCCGTGGATGCACAGGGTCTCGATCGAGGCGCCCGATGGGATGCGCATGTGAGCCCCTCTAGCACGAGGGGCGAGCCCTGGCGCTCGGCGTGACGCCTACGCGCTCCTCTGGCGCGCCCCCGCGCGCGTCTCGAAAAAAGCTTCTGCTCCTTTTCCTCCTCTTCTCCTCCCCTCCCTGTTTTCTCCTTCCTCTCAAGCGCCGGTGGCGACCGAGCCGGCGCCTCAAATTTCCTATTTGGATTAGAAAGCTTTCGTGCCATAGTTGCATGTTGGGCCAGATCCAAATTTCGCTCGCAATCGCGCTAGCGAACATGCGCCCAGAAGGATGACTATGCCCATCGCTGCGTCGAGGAATCTCTTCCTCGGACTCGTTGCTTGCGTCGCCATTACAGACATCACCGGATGTGGGTCCGCGGCCGAAGGCCCCGGAACGGCGGACGACGCGTCGCCGCCACCATTAACATCCAGCGATTCCGGGGCATCGCCCTCCAGCGATTCGGGGCCGCAGATCTTCGCGATGTTCGATGCGGGCCACCCGGTCGGTCCGGGCGCCGCGTGCGACGGCGCATCGTGTGTCGACGCGACGATGAGCATCTGCGGCGACGGGGTGGTCGAGCCGGGTGAGCAGTGCGACGACGGCAATTCGATCCCCGGCGACGGGTGTTCGGGAGTCTGTCAGATCGAGCCCGGCTACACCTGTCCCACCGCGGGCCAGCCGTGCGTATACAGCCTCGTACAGGTCTGCGGCGACGGGAAGATCGAAGGCGACGAGGCGTGCGACGACGGCAACACGAAGAGCGGCGACGGTTGCTCGTCGACGTGCGACGTCGAGCCGGGATACTCGTGCACGACGGCGGGGAGCCCGTGCGTGCAGACGAAGACCGCCACGTGCGGCGACGGGACCGTGAACGCCGGCGAGCAGTGCGACGACGGCAACACGAACGGGGGCGACGGTTGCAGCCCGACCTGCCAGCTCGAGCCGGGATGGACCTGTCCGACGCCGGGCAGCCCGTGCCAGACGCTCGAGTACTGCGGCGACGGCATCGTCCAGTCCGACAACGGCGAAACGTGCGACGACGGCAACGAGAAGCCCGGCGACGGATGCTCGGCGTCGTGCCAGATCGAGCCCGGCTACGCGTGCCCGGCCGCCGGCCAGCCGTGCGTCAAGACGTGGGTCTGCGGAAACGGTCACGTCGACCCCGGCGAGGCGTGCGACGACGGAAACACGATGAGCGGCGACGGATGCAGCTCGGACTGCACGATCGTCGAGACGGGCTACACCTGCCCGGACGTGAACGGCAGCGGCGGGCCCTGCATCAAGGCGCCGGCCAACGTGTGTGGAGACGGTCACGTCGCCGGCAACGAACAATGCGACGACGGGAACACGACCTCAGGCGACGGCTGCTCGTCGACGTGCGCCGTGGAGCCCGGCTACACGTGCCCGACCGCGGGGGCGCTCTGCACCCGGCTGGCGTACTGCGGCAACGGGATCGTCGACGGCACCGATCAGTGCGACGACGGGAACAACACCTCCGGCGACGGCTGCAGCGCGACCTGCAAGGTCGAGCCGGGCTTCGCGTGCGTCTCGACGGGGTCGCCCCCCGAATCGGTCTGCCACGCGACCGTCTGCGGAGACGGAATCAAGGAAGGCTCCGAGCAGTGCGATGACGGCAACCTGATTCCGTTCGACGGCTGCTCGCCGACCTGCACCATCGAGCCGTCTTGCAAGGGCGGGACGTGCACGGCCGTGTGCGGCGACGGGCTCAAGTTCCCGCAGGAGCAGTGCGACGACGGCAACACGGTCTCCGGCGACGGGTGCAGCTCGACGTGTACGCTCGAGATCGGCACCGGATACACGTGCACCAACACCACCGCGGCGCCGCCGGCGGCGCTGACGATCCCGATCCTCTACCGCGACATGCTCTATGCCGGGACGACCGTCCCAGGGATGGGGCATCCCGACTTCCAGAATCCCTGCTGTGGAGTCCAGACGGGCCTCGTGAAGTCGCAGCTCGGGAGCGATAGCGAGCCGGTGTGGGCCTCGAACAACGGCGGCTTCCTCTCCGGCGCGACGAACTTCTGCTGGTGGTACCACGAGGCGGGCTGCGTCGACGGCGGGACCAACCCGTACGACAAGCTCGTTTACCTCGACGCCAGCAGCAAGCCGACGACGCTCACGCTCACGCAGCAGGGCGCGGGCTTGAACGTGTACGAGTTCAACAGCGTCGCGTTTTATCCGCTCGACGGCCTGGGCTGGAACGCCGGTCCCAATCCGCAGACCGACAAGGACTGCGCCGACGCCGTGACGCCGCACAATTTCTCGTTCACCAGCGAGCTCCACTATCCGTTCAGCTACTCGGCATCGGCGCCCACGGCGACGTTCAACTTCACCGGGGACGATGACGTCTGGGCCTTCATCAACGGCCAGCTCGTCGTCGACATCGGCGGCGTCCACGGGGCGACGAGCGGCAGCGTCGCGCTCAACGCGGCGGAGGCCACGACGCTCGGCCTCACCGATGGCGGGATGTACTCGATCGACCTCTTCCAGGCCGAGCGCCACACCTGCGGATCGGACTACACGCTGACCCTCAGCGGATTCGCGCACACCACCACGCAGTGCGTGACGACCTGCGGCGACGGGATCGTCGCGGGCACGGAGGTCTGCGACGACGGAAAGAACAACGGCAGCTACGGCGGGTGCATGCCCGGCTGCATGGCGCTGGCGCCGCGCTGCGGCGACTCGCACGTCGACACCGCCGACGGCGAGCAGTGCGACGACGGCGTCGAGAACGGCGCGACCGGCGACAAGTGCAGCGCCACCTGCAAGCTGCTCTGCGGCGACGGTATCATCGAGGCCGGCGAGGAGTGCGACCGCGGCGCCAGCAGCAACACCGGCGGCTACGGCGGCTGCAACCCGAACTGCACGCTCGCGCCGTACTGCGGCGACGGCGTCCAGAACGGGAGTGAGCAGTGCGACGACGGCAAGAACGACGGCAGCTACGGCACGTGCAACCCGAACTGCACGCTCGCCGGCTACTGCGGCGACGACGTGGTGCAGAACCCGCCCGAGACCTGCGACCAGGGCACGGCGAACAGCGCGACGGCGTACGGCATGAGCATGTGCACGAACCGGTGCACCCCCGCGCCGTACTGCGGCGACAAAGCCGTCGAGGGGCAGTTCGGCGAGACCTGCGACGACGGCGTCAACAGCGGCCTGCCCGGATCGTGCACGCCGGACTGCAAGTCCTTCGTGCCGCTGACGACCTGCGGAGACGGCAAGATCGAGGCGCCCGAACAATGCGACGACGGAGCCGACAACGGCACGGCGAGCAGCACGTGCGACATCCACTGCCACCTCAAGTGCGGCAACGGGTTCAAGGACCCCGGTGAGCAGTGCGACAACGGCGTGAACAACGGCAGCTACGGCACGTGCAATTCGAACTGCACGCTGGCGGGCTACTGCGGAGACGGGATCAAGAACGGCCCGGAGAGCTGCGACAACGGAGCGATGAACGTATCGATCGCGACCGCGTACGGGTCAGGCGTCTGCACGACCGCGTGCACGTTCGCGCCCTACTGCGGCGACGGCCGCGTCGAGTCGCAGTTCGGCGAGCAGTGCGACGGCACGCCGGAGTGCGGCGCGCAGTGCCAGATCGCGATACCCCACTGAGCGCGCTGGGCGCGCTCGGTAGGTTCGTAGCGCCGATCAGGCCAGGCGCTCCGCGAGGAGCATGGCCATCGCCATGATGGTGTGCTGAGGGTTGACGCCGAGGTTCGTGGGGAGAGCCGAGGCGTCGAGCACCCAGAGGCCGGTCGTGCCGTGAACGGCCCCATCGAAACCGACCACACCCGCGCGCGCGTCCGCGCCCATGCGACACGTGCTGAAGAGGTGACTCGAGATGATCGACCAGTCGCGCGGGTCGAGCGAGAGTCCGTCGAGCTGTCCGAGTTCGTCGGGCGACGAGAGCACCTCCGGGCCGCCGTGAACCCCCGGGAAGACGCGCAGCGCGCCCGCCGCGAAGTGAAGCTCGGCGAGGCGGCGCGCCCCGGCCCGGAATCGCTCCATGTCCGCCCGCGTCGGTGTGTACGACAGGTCCGCTCGGCCCCTCGCGGGGGTCACCGCCCCCTCGGCCTCGGCGCGAATCTGGACGCCCCACACGGCCATGTGCGGGTAGTCGGCCATCGATCGCTGGAACGCTTCCCCCATCCCCGGCATCCGCACCCCGGCCAGTTCGACGGGTAGTCCGGTGACCTCGAGCTTGAACCCCTCGTGGCGAAACTCGTCGATCTCGTACGACTGCGTCGCGCCCTCCCAGAGACGTACGGGATCCTCGTAGACGCCGGCCACGGCGGTGGCCGGGTGCAGCCTGAAGTGCTTGCCGACGTGTTCGCGCGGGCCGAGGCCCGAGCGGCGCAAGATGCACGGCGACTGAACGGCGCTCGCGGCGAGCACGACGCCCCGGCGCGCGGCGACGCGAAACCGGGTCCCGTCCGCCCTGCGGCCGGTCACCGCGGTGGCGCGCGAGCCGACGACTTCGATCCGCTCGACTTCGTGGTCGGGCAGCACGCGCGCCCCGAGCTCGGCGGCGCGCGGCAGGTACGTCACCTCCATGCTCTGCTTGCGGCGCGTGGGGCAGGCCTCGAGGCATCGACCGCTCCCCTGGCAATCGAGGACATTGCGGCGGATCGCGTGCCCGCGCCACCCGAGCTTGCCGGCGCCGCCCTTCATCAGAGAGCCGTTGCCGCCCAGCAGGTGGTCGGGGGCTGGCGCGACCGAGAGATCGCGCTCGATGCGGTCCATTCGCCGTTCGAGCTCGGCGTGCGGGATCGCGCCGGCCGCGCCGGCTTCGCCGAAGCTCCTCGCGTACGCGTCGCCCGGCAGGCGCCAGACGATCGCGCCGTTGACCACGGTCGTCCCGCCCAGGCACCGCCCCTGCAAGATGGGGATGACGCTGCGGCCCATGGCGACCTGCGTGCCGCGGTCGCGAAACAGCCGCATGAACGACTCGGTGGGGCCGAGCCCTCGGTCCTCGTCGCGCACCCGCGGCCCCTCTTCGAGCACGACCACGTCGCGTCCCGCCTCGGCGAGCACGAGCGCCGCGGTGGCGCCGGCCGCGCCGCTGCCGACGACCACGAAGTCGCAGAGTTCGCTCGCCGCCTCGCCGGTCACGGTCTCACCGCAGCGAGGGGACCGACGCCGAGGCGCAGGCGCACCGCGTCCTGCGCTCCCCACCCCATGAGCGCGATCGCCTTGAGCAGGTAGAAGCCCTCGCGCAAGAGGTAGCTCTTCGAGTGCGTCCAGCGCTCGATGTAGCGCGCTCGCGTTCGGGGGGAGAGGGCACTGGCCGGGAGAGGAACGCCGACGAAGGCGATCGGCAGCCAGGTGACCCCCCACACCACCGCCCGCAAGCCCAGCGCGGCTCGCGGCGGGACTCGCCGCAGGTAGCGGTCGAGGAACGCGGCGATCTCGCCGGCCACGTCCGGCGGTTCACCGAAGACGTCGGCGAGCACGATCGCGATGCGTCGCTGCGCGCTTGGGGAGAGTCCCATTCGGTCTGCGGGCTCCTTTCTTTTTCTCGCGCCTCTTGGCGGTCTTCCGCCCGTCGCCCTTCTTGCTCGGACCGCGCGCGCGGGGCGGTCGCGCGGAGTCGGCCCTCGAGGGCGCGAGCAGGATTCGCTCACGCAGCGCAGCGCTCTGCCTGCGCAGCGCGCCGAGCAGGCCGTCGCGGATCGCCGCCTCGCCCGGTCGCGTGGCCACCGCCAGGCGAAGCATGCGCTTCATCTCGTCGAGCGAGGCGCTCATGTCCATCGACTCCGGCAAGAGACGCATGATCCGCCGGCGAACCGACCGCGTGGAGTTGCTGAGCATCCGGAACATGACGCTCCCGCTCAGGCGGGCGAGCTCGTCCTGGATCGCGAGCTGGGCCTCGAGGAAGGCGTCGATCTTGCCGATGGACGCGATCGACCGGTCGAGGAGCGCCTCGATCCCGCGGAGCTCGTCCAGGCTCATGCGCGCGATCGCCTTCGCAGCCGTCACGCTGAAGCCTTCCTGCCAGAACTCGAGGGCTTCGAGGACGAGGCTCCCGTCGAGGGGCACGTCGTCGAGCGCGAACAGGGCCGCGAGGACATCGAGCCCGCCCTCGACCCGGTAGTCGTTGACCTCGATGCCCGACCCGTGGCGCGCCACGAGAAGGTTCATCCGCTGAAGCTGCTTGAGCGCCATCCGCAACGTCGTACGATCGACGCCGAGTTGGGCTGCGAGCTGGCGCTCGGCGGGCAGGCGGCTTGCGGGCGGGAACTCGCCACGGAAGATCTTGCTCATCAGCGCGTCGGCGAGCATCTCGGGGGAGCCGCGCTTGTCCTGGGTCGAGGGGGTCACGGGACTTCTTTCGGGGTAGCTTCGGGGTAGCCTGGCTTGACCTCTTTGATAAAGTGGATTATCCAATTTGGCAAGCGCTGACCGACCCAAGACCCGAGCAGGGAGTGACCGCGATGCAGACCTCCGACAGGACGCACGACGCAGCCGCGACGAAGCAAGGGGCAACGCTCGAAGAGTTCTTCCGCGCGGGCGGGGTCGACCTGCCGGGGCTGGCGGTGTACCTCGACGGCCTCGGCGATTCGGCGCGCGCGGCGACGACCGTCTCGATGACGCCTCGCCAACAGGCGCGCCTCTACGAAGCGGCGCAAGGGTTTCGTGCCCTCACGCTCGACCACTTCGTTCCGCAGGCCGTGCCGCCCCTCACGCAGGTGATCCACGCGGGCAAGAACTCGATCCCGGTCGTCTCCCGCTTCCAGAAGCGCTTCTGCCGGCCCGCGGCCGGATCGGATCGCCTCTGGGGCTACAACTTGAATCCCCCGATGATCCAGCCGGCCACGGGGCCGGGCTACTTCGTCTGCTACGCGATCGATGCCGGACAGGTCCTCATCGACTACTGCGAGGTGCCGGCGGACAAGCCGCCGGGAAAACCCGACGGCTGGCCCGGGGTGCGCCCCAACTCGGCGGGGCTCAGTCGATTCATCTACAACCGGACCAAGGACACGATGCGTGGCGTCTCGAACCACGTGAGCATCGGGCGCGCCGCGCGCGACGGCAAAGTGATGGACAACTGGTTCGTCCTCTGCCGCCGCGACTGAATCGCCGAACGCGATCGTCGATCACCCGTCCAGCGCGACCGCTTCGAGTCCGCACCGGCTCTCGACTGCCCTTGACGAAAGGCCCCTGGCGCGTAGAAGCCGTGCAGGCTTCCCGTGCCCGCCCTCTCCGCTCAGCACCTCCGCAAGTCGTTCGGGCCGCAGGTCGTCCTCGACGATGCGACGTTCACGCTCCCGCGGGGCGAAAAGATCGGGCTCATCGGCGCCAACGGGTCCGGAAAGTCCACGCTCGCGAAGATCCTCGCCGGCGTCGAGAAGCCGGACGGCGGAACGCTCAGCGTGCGACGGGGACTCACGATCCGCTACCTCGCTCAGGAGCCCGAGCTCGATCCCCACGCCAGCGCGCGGGCCGTCGTCGAAGAGGCGCTCACGGCCTGGACCGCGGCCACCGTTCGTCACGGGCAGGTCACGTCGGAGCTCGCCGCGGGGTCGCATCACGCCGCGCTCGTGGAGGAGCAGGCGGAACTCGACGACGCGATCATGCGCCTCGGCGGGTGGGAGCGAGGACACGAGGCGCTCGGCTTCCTCGACCAGCTCGGTGTGCGCGAGGTCGATCGGCCGTGCGGCGAGCGGAGCGGCGGCGAGCGGCGGCGCATCGCCCTCGCGCAGCTCCTGGTCGCGAGCCCCGACATCGCGATCCTCGACGAGCCGACCAACCACCTCGACGCCGATACGGCCGCCTGGCTCGAAGGGTTCCTCGCGAAGGACTTCGCCGGCGCGATCGTGCTCGTGACGCATGATCGGTACTTCCTCGACGCGATCGTGCAGCGCATCGTCGAGATCGAGCGCGGGCGCCTCGTGTCGTACAGCGGCGGCTACGGCGACTATCTCGCCCGGAAGTCCGAGCTCATGGCCCACGAAGAGCGCGTCGAGCAAAACCGCCAGAACATCCTCCGGCGCGAGCGCGAGTGGCTCTCGCGGGGACCCAAGGCCCGCAGCACCAAGCAAAAGGCGCGCATCCAGCGGGCCCACGAGCTCGAGGCGCGCGGGTCGGCGACGGCCGGACGGCCCGGCGAGGTCTCCCTCATCACCGCGTCGTCCCAGCAGCAGGGCAAGACCATCCTCGAGCTCCGCGGCCTCGAGGTGGCGCCTGCGCCGCGTTCGCCGCCGCTCAACGCTCCCCTCGATCTCATCGTGCCGGCGGGAGAGCGCATCGGCATCGTCGGGCCGAACGGCATCGGGAAGACGACGCTCATGCGCGCCATCCTCGCCGCCGCCGACGAGGCGCGCCGCGGAGAGCGCAACCCGAGCGCGCCGTACGTCGTCGGGGGGGCGATCGTCGTCGGAAAGAACACGAGAACGGCGTACCTCGATCAGGCGCGCGCCAAGCTCGACGACGACAAGTCGATCTTCGACGACGTGCGCGGCGAGGGCGGGGGAACGGTCGTCAACCTCGGGTTCCGAGGGATGGAGTCGATGGACCTCCGGAGCTATCTGGAGCTCTTCCTGTTCGACGGGCAGAAGCAGCGCCAGAAGGTCGGCTCGCTCTCGGGGGGCGAGCGCGCGCGCGTCGCCCTCGCGAAGGTGCTCCGCGAGGGTGCGAACCTCTTGATGTTCGACGAGCCCACCAACGATCTCGATCTGCCCACGCTCGCAGCGCTCGAGGAGATGCTCACCGGCTACGAGGGCTCGGTGCTCGTCGTCACGCACGATCGCGCCTTCCTCGATCGAGTGGCGACGGCCATCCTCGCCTTCGAGGTCGATCCCGGCAGCGCCGGCCCGACGCGCGTCGTGCGATACGCCGGCGGCTACGAGGATTACATCGCGCAGCGGGGCGACCGCCGTTCGCCGCGGTCGGCGTCGCCGAAGCCCTCCGACGCGCCGAAGAACGAGAAGGCCGCCGCGGCGGGGTCCCCCGATGCGACGAAGAGGGGCAAGGGCCCCAAGAGCGGCGGCGGGCTCACGCAGGCCGAGCGGCTCGAGCTCGAGAAGATCGTCGACGCGGTCGACGCGGCCGACAAGCGTGTCGCGGAGGTCGAGGCGCTGCTCGCGGATCCATCGCTCTATTCGCAGCGCCGCGACGAGGTCGCGGGCTTGCAGAGCCAGCTCGCCGCCGCACGCGAAGAGGCCGCGAGGCTCGCGAAGCGGTGGGAAGCGCTCGAGGCGAAGCGAGCGCTTTGAAAGCGCGCCGGCCGAATCGTTAAACGCGCAAGGCCTCGGGTCAGCTTGCGCTGCGCCCGAGGCCCCGTGCGGAGTGCCGCAATGCCGCAGTCAGTTCGTGATCGCGCTGCTGTACAGCGTCGTCATCGCCGGAGCTTTCACGCAGAACGAATGGGCGTTGCCGGTGGTGCAATCGATGTCCGAGCTGCATCCGGCCGGCATGCAGGTCCCCGCAGAGCAGATGCTCGTGGGGGGGCTGCAGTCGGTGTCTTTCGTGCACTGGATCGAGCACGTGCCGGTGGCCGTCACGCACGTCGCCATCGGGTTTCGAAGCGACTGTACGCAGTCGGCGTTCGTGGTGCAGGCCTCCGTCTTGCAGAGGTGCGTCGTCGCATCGCACGACTTGCCGGCAGCGCAATCGAGGTCACTGGCGCACGTGAAGTAGCAGGAAGACTGGTAGCAGCTACAGTTGCCGCCTCCCGCGTCGCCCGAAGCGCACGTGTGGTTGCCGTCCGACGGGGTCTTCCCGTCGCAATCTGCGTCGACCGCGCAGCCGGCCGTGCAGGTGCCCCCGGTCCCGCCGTCGGGCGAGGAGCACGTCGTGCTGAAACCGGTCCGTAGACGCGAAGCCGTCGGACACGCGGCCGCGAGCTGGGCGACTTCGGTTCCGCTCGCCGTGCACGGCGCCGTGTAGACACACTGGCCGCTGTTGCAGGCCCATGGCCCGCTCGCGCTGCAGGTGCCGCAGTACGTGTTGTAGAGGAAGCACGCGCTCGCGAGGCCGTCCTCGTCCACGTTGAAGGTCGCCGATCCGGAGCAGATCGTCGCGTCTCCACCCATGAAGGCGAGCAGGTCCTGGCAGCGCACATTCTCGGTGAGAAGGTCCTCCGCCTCGACCCCGGTCGTCCCGTTCGCCCCGTGGGCGATCAGAGTGCCGCCGTCCACGGCGGCGGCGTACCACACGTCCAGGTAGGCGCTCGGCACGAGTTCGACGCCGACCGGGATCTCGCAGCAATCGGATGCCATCTTGCACTCGGCGCACGTATTGCCCGTCGCCGTCAGGCCGTAGTTCACGACGCTGCACGACTGGTCGATGCACTCGAACGGCGACTGGCAGTCGCTCGACGTCTGGCAGGATTCGTTCAGCTGTCCGAGGTGCGGACCGGTCGCGATCACACTGGCATCGCCGCCGTCGACCGTGACGCCGCCCTCCGCCGCGGTCATGCTGGGCCCCGCGAGGCAGACATTCTGCTCGCAAACGAGGCCGGTCTTGCAATCGAACGTGCGCGTGCACGACTCGCCAAGAGCGCTGGTTCCCCCGCCCGCGTTGATGTTGTTCGTGGTGCCGCAGCCCACGACCGCCACGCTGGCCGCGGCCAGCGCTCCGGCAAGCGAAATCAAGAGACGTCCAACGATTTTCATAGGTTACCCTCCATTGGTGGCGCCGGAGCGGATCTCCCGCTTCACACTCGCCTCATCGGTCCAATGGCACCAGCCAGTGGTCCAACCCCGCGAGCGCCCCGAACGCCCCTTACCGATCCATCGGATTACACTGCAAGCGCGCAGGCGGCAATCAATCTTCGACGGATCATCGAGACCACTATTCAGACATCGACGCGAAATACTGACCCCGACGAGCCGCGCGGCTCGCCGAATCGCTCCAGCGCGGATCGAGCGGGAGGCGAGGGCGCGAGGGTGCGACGGCGAGTCTTCTCGGAAGCGGGGGCCATCGCTTCCGCATCGGAGGGCGCCTCGCCCGGCATGGGGGCGCGTACTCCTCCGGCGGAGGAGCGCACCCAGGACATGTAAGGGCTACACGCCTGCCAGCGAAGGCGCGGCCGGTCACTCAAGCAACGCGCTCCTGGTGTACGAGGGACGCGGCCGCGCCTTCGAGCGACGCGCTCCTGGTGTACGAGGGACGCGGCCGCGCCTTCGAGCGACGCGCTCCTGGTGTACGAGGGACGCGGCCGCGCCTTCGAGCGACGCGCTCCTGGTGTACGAGGGACGCGGCCGCGCCTTCGAGCGACGCGCTCCTGGTGTACGAGGGACGCGGCCGCGCCTTCGAGCGACGCGCTCCTGGTGTACGAGGGACGCGGCCGCGCCTTCGAGCGACGCGCTCCTGGTGTACGAGGGACGCGCTCCTCATGGTCGAGGAGCGCGTTGCTCGTTCCCCCGGGCCCGCTCCTCGTTGCGAGGGACGGGTCCCTCGCAGGGGATGGTCGCTCTTTTCACTATTTTTGGTCCGACATCGCTCAGATCGAGCCCTCTCCGGTCCCTGTCACCCCAGGTCCCGGTTTGCGGCACCCGAGGTGAGGCCGAGGCGGGCGCTAGCACGGAGCGACAGTGGCCTCATGGCCATGAGCACCGCGCGCAGCAACCCACGCCCGCATCCGTCGCGGGACATTCAAGCGACGGCGGATTCAAATCCCAGGCGCCTCGTGGCCCGTGCGCGACACGTATTCGGTGTAGCCGCCGCCGTACATGTGCACGCCGTCGGCGGTCAGCTCGAGGACCCGGTTCGACAGCGCGCCGAGGAATTGACGGTCGTGCGACACGAAGAGCATCGTGCCGTCGAACCCGCCCAGCGCCTTCATGAGCATCTCTTTGGTCGCGATGTCGAGGTGGTTGGTCGGCTCGTCGAGCACGAGGAAGTTCGGCGGGTCGTAGAGGAGCGTCGCCAGGACGAGGCGCGCCTTCTCGCCTCCCGAGAGCACCCGGCACGACTTCTCGACGTCGTCCCCCGAGAAGCCGAACGCTCCGGCGAGCGTTCGCATCGAGCCGATCGTCGCCAGGGGGAACGCCGATCGGAGCGTGTCGACGACCGTCGCGTCGGGCTCGAGCAGCTCCATCGCGTGCTGAGCGAAGTAGGCGAGCTTCACGCTGCCTCCGACGGTGACCTTGCCGGCGTCGGGCTGGGTCTCTCCGGCGACCAGCTTGAGGAGCGTCGACTTTCCCGCGCCGTTGACGCCCATGACGCACCATCGCTCGCGGCGCCGGATGAGCAGGTCGAGGCCGTCGTAGATCTTGCGCTGGCCGTAGCCCTTGACCACGCCGTCGAGCTTCACGACGTCCTCGCCCGAGCGCGGCGGGGCGCGGAAGTCGAACTCGAGCACCTTGCGCCGCTTGGGCGGCTCGACGCGTTCGATCTTGTCGAGCTTCTTCACGCGCGACTGCACCTGGGCCGCGTGGCTCGCGCGGGCCTTGAACTGGGCGATGAAGGCTTGCTCCTTCGCGAGCATGGCCTGCTGGCGCGCGTACTGCGCTTCCTGCTGCGTCGCCGCGATCTCGCGCTGCCGCTCGTAAAATTCGTAGTTGCCGGAGTACGTCGTGATGTCGCCGCCGTCGATCTCGACGATCTTCGTCACGAGGCGGTTCAGAAGCTCGCGATCGTGCGAGGTCATCATGAGCGCGCCCTCGAAGTCGCGAAGGAACCGCTCGAGCCAGATGATCGACTCGATGTCGAGGTGGTTGGTCGGCTCGTCGAGCAAGAGCGAATCGGGGTTCATGAGCAGGATGCGCGCGAGCGCGACGCGCATCTTCCAGCCGCCGGAGAGCTTGCCTACGTCGCCCTCGACCACCTCGTCGCGAAAGCCGAGGCCCGCCAGGATCTCGCGCGCCCGCGACTCGAGGGCGTAGCCGCCCAGCTCGTCGAACCGCGCCTGCGCGTGGCCGAAGCGCTCGATGAGGGTGTCGAGATCGCCCGCTTGCTCGGGATCGGCCATCGCGTGCTCGAGTGCGTGGAGGTCGTGCGCCGCCGCGGAGACCTCGCCGGCGCCGGCCATCGTCTCTTCGAGGACGGAGCGGCCGCTCATCTCGCCCACGTCCTGGCTGAAGTAGCCGATCGTCTTCCCTCGCTCGACGGCCACCTGACCGCTGTCGGGCGGCTCTTCGCCGGTGATCATCCGGAAGATGGTGGACTTGCCGGACCCGTTCGGGCCCACGAGCCCCACTTTCTCGCCCCGGTAGACGCTCATCGACGCGTCGAGGAAGAGGATCTGCGAGCCGTGCTGCTTGGAGACCGAATCGAGCCTGATCACGCGGGGCGAGAACCTAGTCGTAGATCGAAGGCCGCGCAGCCCCGTAGATTGAGTTCATGCGTGCGAAGGTCGTGTTGGCGCTGGCGGTGGCGGCATTCGGCGCCGGATGCGGCAGGCAAGCGATTGCGACGACGGATGCGCTGCCCGTGGCGCGCGTCGTCGTCTACCGCAACGGGGTCGCGTACTTCGAGCGTGCGGGTCACGTCGACGGCGGCGAGGTGCGCTTCAAGATGAAGCGCACGGAGGTCGGGGACTTTCTGGCGACGCTCGCGGTCATGGAGCGCGGGGGCAGCTCCGTCCGCGCCGCGGCTTTCCCGCTGCCGCCCGACGACGAGAACGACGAGGCCAAGGAGCCCCACCCCGGCGGCCACGAGGAGGCGACGGAAGACGAGAGGCGAGACCGCCGCAGCGGCCTCGAGACGGTCCTCCTGTCGCTCGATGGCAAGGCGCACGAGTTGCAGGTTGGCTACGTGGCCGAATCGCCGGTGTGGCGGCCGTCGTACCGGCTGGTCGTGCACGCCGAAGGGGACGCCGATCTGCAGGCGTGGGGGATCGTCCAGAACCTTTCGGGCGAGGACTGGAAGAACGTGAAGCTCTCGCTCATCGCGGGCGCCCCGCTCGCGTTCCAGGCGGACCTCGGGACGCCGGTCATCCCTCCGCGACCGACCGTGACCGACGAGGGCGAGGTCATCGCCGCCGTGCCGCGCGCCGAGACGTGATCGTCGAGCTCGATTCGAAGCTCTCCGAGCTCGTGATTCAGTTCAAGGAGGCCATCCGCGACGTCAAGGTCTTGCCCTCGGCCGCGGGATAGACGCCGCTCAGGAAGTTCCACCACGCTTCGAGCGCGCGCTCGGCCCAGAGGACGGTGGCCTCTCGGCTCGCGCCCTCGCCCGCCCGCTCGATGATCCCGCGCTCTTCGGCGGCGTGGTGGACGTCGATCGTGCGATGGACCTCGAAGAACGCGAGTCCGCGGCGGCTGTCGACGGCCTCTCCGGTGCCCACGCCGGGACGCTCCGCGCAATCCTCACCAAATCCAAAATGCTCTCGCAGGCCGGCAATCTTGGCCTCGGCGACGGCCGGGAGCTGCGACTCGTAGGCGTAGAGGGCGGCGACTCCGGCGGTGACGGGCGCGCTCTCGGCGGCCTCGCGGTAGGTGTCGACGAGCGCCTGCGTGGTCGCGTTGAGGCGCGCTCCGATCACGTGCGACCGCTCGAGACCGAGCGCCTCGCCGAAGCGAAGCCACAGCTCCGGATGGTTGCTCGGCCCGTGCTCCTCGTCGCGCGCGTTCGCGAGGAGCGCCGCCCGATCGGCCGCGTTCTCCGAGCGCGCCGCGAGCGTCTTCAAGAAACCCGGCAGCTTCGATTCGAACGCGTAGTACTGGCCGACGTAGTCGAGGAGCGCCTCGCGGGGGAGCGCCCCCGCCGTCCAGGCTCGATAAAATGGGTGCTTCAGGAGGTGCCGCTCGGCGATGCGCAAGTCAATCGATTCAATGGTGACCATCGTCGTCCTCTAGGGAGTGTGTAAGGCGGTGAGGGGCGCGACATTCCCATCTTCCACCCTTCCTGTGAACCCCCAAAGCGCGGTACTTGGTGAGGATGGATAGATCTCGCTCGGCGGCGCGCGTCTCTACGGCTGTGGCTCTCACTCTGGCGTCTCTGTCGTGCTCCTCGGGTTGCGACAAGCTCAAGGCCCTGGCAGGCGGCGCCGACGGCGGCGCGAGCGCGGGCTCCGAAGGGGGGGCCGGGGTCGGCGGTGGCGACAGCTTTGCTCTTCTCGATGGCTTCGAGGGCGAGATCGACGTGACCGGCAAGGGCGACAAGCCCGCCGAAGCGCCGGTGGCTCTCGCGCTCCTCATCAAGGCCGGCAAGATCCGCGTCGACCTCCCCGAAGAGCTCGCGAAGTCCGGCGCTGGCGCGCTCGGAGCGAACGCGAAGGGCTACGGCATCTTCGATTCCGCCGCGAAGAAGATCGACGTCGTTCTCGACTCCAGCAAGCAGGTCATCGTGATCGATCTCAACAAGGTCGGCGAACAGATGAAGGGGTTCACGCCGCCGGCCCGGCCGGAGCACGGAAACGCGGCGCCGTCGAAGGAGACGCCCCCGAAGGTGACCAAGACCGGCAAGTACGACACCGTGGCCGGCACCAAATGCGAGAACTGGGACGTCGCGAGCGATCACCGCGAGGGGACGGTCTGCGTCGCCGAACAGGGCTTCTCGTGGCTCAGTTTCCCGATGTCTGCGCTCAACGGGGTGCCGACCGAGCACCTGTGGATGGCCGAGCTGCTCGACGGCAAGCACTTCCCGCTGAGGTTCGTCGGCTACGGGCCAGACGGCGTGAAGGAGACGGCTCGTGTCGAGGTGACGAAGGTCGACAAGAAGACGTTGCCCGCGACCGACTTCGAGGTTCCGCCGACCTACGCCGTGATCGACATCGCCCAGATGTTCGGCGGCATGGGCGGTATGGGAAATATGCCCCGCGGCATGGGCGGTATGCCGGGCGGCATGCCGAGCGGCTACCCGATGCCCCCGCACCACAAGTGACCCCGTCTTCGGCTCGCGCTTTCTGACCGCGCGTCGCTTCCTGCAGACAGGCCGTCCTGTGGTACCTACGCCCGCGTGCTTCGATTCGGTCGACCCAACGCAGGAAGGAACATGAAGCGCATTCCCACGATCGGCCTCTCCCTGGTGCTGGCGACGGCGGCATGCAACGGACGCAGCGCCGCCACGGCGGGAGGTCCCGACTCGGCCGTCGAGGCGGCGGTCTCCGTCATCGAGGCCCCCGATTCCGCGGCCAGCGCCGATGCGTCCGCCGCCGCCGCGGCGCCCCCGACCCTGCGCCTCCGAGGTCTGGTCGGGATGTTCTTCCGGGCGGCGCACGACGCCGACCTGAGCGAGGATCAGAAGGCGACGATCGCCAAGCTCGAGGAGCCGTTCCAGGGCGACTCGGGATCCCACCGTGAGATTTCGACGCTGCACGCGGACCTGGTCGCCTCGGTCAAGGACGGCAAGATCGACAGCGCGAAGATCGCGGCCGACGAGGCCGCCGTGGCCAAGATGATGTCGGCTCGCGAGGACGAGCAGGCGACGGCGCTCGCGGGCCTCCACGATGCGCTGACGCCGGCGCAGCGCGGAGCGGTGGCCGATGCGGTTCGCACCGCGCACGGACGCTCGCCGCCCGCAGGGGCTGCTGCGGGCGCAGCGGACTGGGCCACGCATCGTCTCGATCACATGAAGGCCCAGCTCGTTCTCGACCCGGACCAGCTAAAGGAGATGGCGACGGTTCTCGCCCATTACGCTCCCACGCCCGCGACGATCCAGGCGCACACCGACGCGACCAAGAAGCAGACGGAAGCGTTTGCGGCGGCCTTCGAGAGAGACACGTTCGACGCCAAGAAGCTCGATTTCTCCACCGCGCCCGGCAAGAAGCCCACCGACGGCATCGACCGACAGATCAAGTACGTCGGGCAGCTGCTGCCGATCCTGACTGCCGGTCAGCGCGATCGATTCGCGGCCCTGATGGACCATCCTCGCGATCGAATGGGCCACGGCGATTCGATCACCGAGGCGCCCGAGCCGGGTGGCGGCCAGGGCCGCTAAACCGATGAAGTCGGTGGTTGGTATTTCATCCGGAACCACTTTTGTTTGAAACGATTCGCGAGGCGTGACGTACCCTCCTCCCGTGGGGCCGGGGGGCCGCGCCTCGGTCGATCTATTGGTCGATGATCTGGCGGAGATGTTCCGCGTCGATCTTCGCGTTCCAGTCCCAGCCCTGGCAGCGGGCCTGCGGCAGCGCGTCGGCGAGCTGCGCGGCGAACTTCGCCATCGCGTCGTCGACGCTTGCGCCGGCGTACTGCATCGTCACGAGTCCCACGGAGCGGCCCTGCGCGACGGAGAAGATGGAGGCGGAGATGTCGAGCTGATTGGGGTCGGTGGGCGCGATCATGGGCTGCCCGTTGCGCCCTCCGCGGCGCCCCATGCCGGCCCCGCCGGTCGTGCGCGGTGCGCTCTGCCCGACGCCCGGCGGGCCCGAGTTCGTGGCCACGGAGTCCTTGGGCTTGGGCGCGGGCGCGGGCAGCTTGCCTGCGAACGTGAAGACCACGATGAGGTCGCCCTTGGCGGCCGGCGCGATCTGCGCCAGCAGCTCGTCGGTCGGGCCATTGGAGCGGGCGTAGTCCTCGATGGCAGACGAGAGCGCTTCGCTGTTCGTTCGAAGCGTGTCGGAGTAGCCGCCTTCGCATTCGGGAGCTCCGAGCGAAGGCGATAGCTTCGGGCTCATCGTCACCCACGCGTCGGAGCTCATCTGGCCGTCCTTGTAGACGCCGAGCACCGAGATCGTGCGCCGCGCAGGCGCGAAGTCGGACGCGAGCTTGGTCGCGACGCGGCCGTCCTGCGAGCCGCAGCCCGCGGCAATCCCGAGGAGCGCGACGCAGGTCGTGCGAAGAGCGACGGCGGCCGAGACGCGAAGGAGTGGCGGGCGGGGCAAGGGGCGTCAGCGTAGCGTGAGAAGAGGGACGTCGCGTGAACCGTCGACCGGTTTCGGCCGGTTTGCGTCGGTCCCGCCCACGAAGAACCCGACGAAGCGCTCGCGCCCCGGTCGATGGCGGATCTCGGTGTGGTCGACGTAGATGTAGCCGGCCTTCCAGAGCCTGGGGGGGATCGCGAACGGCATGCCCGCCGCCTTCGTCTTGGCGTCGCCCTCGACGAGCGATCCGAACGGGGCGCGCTCGACGATGCCTTGGATGTCGAACTGCTGGTCGTCGGCAGGCGCGGGGCCCGCCGCCTGGAAGAAGACGTCGAGCGTGGGCGCGACCCCGCGCGTATAACGCTCGCCGAGGAGGAGCGTACCGTCGGTGTATTTCGTGGCAGCCCGCGAGTCGATCCTCGTGACGAGCTGCGTCTGAAGGTCCTCTGCGCGCGCGTCGTCGCCCGTCACGAGGGCGGCGTTGTGCGCGATGCGAAGATCGTCGAGCGTCGCCGGCGGGGGATCGAACGGCGGCGGAGGGTTCGGCGTCTGGCCGAACTCGTCGCGAAGCTCCCAGGTGTACCAGGGGTCTGGGCGCACGGTGCGAATCGGGTCCGTCCCCGCGATCAGGTACCACTCGAGGGGGCGCGGCTCGCGCACGTCGAACACGAAGCCGTCGGCGGGCGCGGGAGGGGCCGCGCGATCGATGAGTACGAACTGACCGACCGCCACGAGGTGAAACTCGCGCGCCATTCTCACCTGTTCGGGGACCTTCATGAAGGCCAGGTCCGCCAGGAGGTAGCGGTCGTCGCCGTTCGGCGAGCGCGCGGGCGCGCCGTCCACGTTCACCGTCGGGCGCCGGATGGCCCAATCGACCGCCCAGGTCGTGTGCATGCTCGCGTGAACCTGCACCCGCGACGGCGCCTGCATTCGGGTCGCCAGCCACTCGGCTGCCTGCGACTTGTCCACGTCCTGAAAGATGCGTCGCCCGCGGTCGTTGAAGCGGCCCCCGGTGGTGCGGGCATAGTAGAGGCCCCGAACGCCGTCGGGCAGGACGAGCAGCGGAAGCAGGCCGATCGATGCGAAGACTCCGATCAGGATTGCGTCTCTCGAAAGGTATGGGGGCACGACGTCGAGCCGTGCGGCCGCGTGCTGGGCGAGATCGATCGCAGTCCTGGCGAGCACGCCGACCGAGAGCGCCCAGTAGGGCGCGAAGGGCAGCGGCCAGAACGTGTGCACGTCCGCTCCGTTCTTGAAGTGGACGTACTCGACCGTCGCCATGAGCAGGATCGCGAGCGGGAAGATCTCGAGCGGCCGGCGGAGAAAGAGCAGCCGGAAGAGGAGGATGGGCGCGGCGATCTTGCCGACGGCGACCGCGAGCGGGGTAAACGAGACGTCGATCCAGTAGCGCCGGCCGTCGAGGACCGCGCGCAGGGGCTGGTCGTTGCCCTTCTCGCGCTTCGCCTCCTGGTTGAGAAACTCGTCGACCGCGCCGATGTGCTTGATGTAGGCCAGATACGCGAAGACCGTCAGGACGATGATGCAAAACGACAGCGACCACCACTGCCCGAAGCGACGCGCGTCGACCCTGCCGAACCAGCGCGGGAGAAAGTAGCTCGTGACGAGCAACGTCCCGAGGACGGTGCCCGCGAAGATGGCCGCCTCCCAGTCGCAGTTGATGGCCCACAGCATGCCCGCGAGGCTCACGGCCATCCATCGCCGCCTCCAGCGCTCCTGGAACCTGACATAGCCCCAGGTGGCGAGGAGGCAGCCGAAGATGAGCGGCCCCTCGAACCCCGGGAAGTTGCCGAACGCGAGGACGATCGGCAAGACGGCGTACGCGAGCGCGGCCAGCGCGCCGGGCACGGGTCCCCAGAGCGTCCGCCCGATTCCATAGAGGAGCGGCGGGCACGCGATGCACATGAGCACGGGCTCGAGGCGCGGCACGAACGAGTGCCGGCCCAGCACCTTGGTTAGGAGCCCGATCACCCAGTACGTTCCCCAGGGGTGATGCACGTAGTAAAGCTGCGGGGTCGGGCGGTCGAGCGTGTAGTTGCGCACGGGGCCCCAGAGGCCCCAGGTCACCATGTTGTCTCCCATGATCCCGCGCGAGGCCACGATCGCCCAGTGGCCCCCGCCGATGGGGCCGAAGAGGCCCCATGTCACGGCGAGCGCGAGCCAGACGGTCGAGACAACGACGACTACCTTGGCGACTCGCTCCACTCGACCCGGCGACATGCCGCCCGCAAGCTACCATGACGAATCGACGGAATGAGCCGCCTGCGGACGAGCGGTTGCGCGGCGGGGACGAGCCGCCGAGCGCTCTTGATGGGCTGCGCCGACCGCTGAGGTTCGCGGTCGCCGTGGCCGCGACGGGGGCGGTCATGGCCCTCTTGCTCGATCGCTTTGGGGCCGGACTCAGCGACGCGCTCCGCGGCGCGCGGGTCGGCTGGATCGCGGCCGCCTTTGCGATGTCCACGGCGGGCGTCCTGCTCGGTGCTCTCCGGTGGCAGGTGGTCCTCGAGTCGATGCGCTACCGGCTGGGCTTCTGGCGGGCGCTCGTCGCGGTTCTCGCGACGTGGCCGCTGGTGGTAGTGACGCCCTCGCGCGCCAGCGACTTTCTGCGCGCCGTCGCCGTACGCCGCACGGTGCCGCTCGCGGCCGGCACCGGGAGTGTGCTCGCGGAGAAAGTGGTCGACATGTCGCTTCTGCTCCTGATGGCGGCGCTCGGCGCGGCCATCGAGGGCCTCTGGCTATGGAGCGCGTTGGCCGCGGCCGCGCTTGTGGCCCTGGTCGCGGGCGTCGCCCTGCTCGTCGCCCAGCGGGCCCGGTTCGCACGGCTGCCGCTCATCCGCTCGCACGCGCAGAAGGTCGAGGACCTCTTTCTCGCGTTCGACGCGCTCTTGGCGGCTCCCTGGCGCCTCGCTTCGACTTGCGGGCTGTCGCTGGTGATTCGCGGGCTCACTCTCGGGATGACGTTCGCCCTGCTCCGGGCGGTCGACGCGGACGTCGACCTCTTCGACACGTGCGCGCTGTGGCCGGTCGCGACGCTCATCGGACTCTTGCCGCTCACGCTCGCCGGGGTGGGAACTCGCGACGCGATGTTCATGTACTTGCTGAGCGAGAGGGGGCACCTCTTGACTCGCGTCAACGTCCTGGCCGCCACGATGGGCTATTCAGCGATCAACATCGGGGCCTTCGCCGTGATCGGACTGCCATTCATGGCGCACGAACTCGCCCGGTATGAGAGAGGCGCGACAACCCGACGGGCCGCGACCAGCGGTTCGCGAGCCGTAGCGCGCGCCATCCGCCGGCGGTACACCTTGTGGAGCCCCCGCGATGTCCGAAGCCCCACGTCTGCCTGAATCCGGTCCCCTTCCGGTAGCGCTCGAGGCGGCCGCACGCCCTCCGGCCGAGCTCCCGCTCGTCGTGGTCGTCGTGCCTGCCTACAACGAAGAGGAGACCATCGCGCGAACGGTCGAGATGCTGCGAAAGCTCGCGGCCAGCCTTTCGCACGTGAGGCTCCGCACCTTCGTGGTCAACGACGGGTCGCGCGATCGCACCGCGAAGAACGCCGAGGAGGCCGGGGTCGATCGGCTGGTGACCCACAAGGTCAACCGGGGCCTGGGTGCCGCGGTGCGGAGCGGGCTCCACGCGGCCCGTGTCGCCGGCGCCGACATCGCGGTCAAGTTCGACGCGGACTGCCAGCACGACCCCGACGACATCGCGCGGCTCATCGAGCCCGTCCTCGCTGACGAAGCCGACGTCGTCTACGGCAACCGATTCGGTCGAATCGAGTACAAGATGCCCTTCGTCCGTCGCATGGGCAACGCCGTCTTCACGCGCCTGATGGCGTGGCTCACCGGGTGGCCGCTCCGCGACAGCCAGCCGGGGATCTTCGCGGTTCATCGCACGTACCTCGAGCGCTTCTACCTCCCGGGCGACTACAACTATACGCAGCAGATTCTTGCTCGATGCCTACCACCTGGGGCTGCGCTTCCAGCACGTCCCTGTGACCTTCAAGCAGCGCACGAGCGGAGCGTCGTTCGTTTCGTTCAAGTACCCGTTCAAGGTCCTGCCGCAGCTCGTGATGGTCCTCGTAGGCGTTCGACCGATGCGCGTCTTCGGCCCGATCGGGCTCCTCTTCCTGGTCATCTCGGGCGCGCTGTTCTGCTCCGAGCTGCTCGACTGGTTCCACGGAAACGCGCCGAAGCCCGTCGTTCACGTGAACGCGTTGCTCGGCTGCCTCACGCTCGGACTCCACACGCTCTTCTTCGGGCTCATCGCGGACCTCATCGTGCGATTCAACCGCAAGAATCCGCGCGATGAATGAATCGAAGACCGAAGAGGCCGACCGCGCGCTCTTCGACCGGATCGCCCGCGACTACGTGCGCAAGGACCTCACCGAGTCGTGCCGGATCGCGCGAGAGCAGCGGCTCCGGCAAACGCTGAGGCCCGTCGGCGAGAGGGTCGGCCACCTCCTCGAAGTGGGCTGCGGAGGGGGGTTCGCCGCGCGGTATCTCGACGGGCTCTACGAGACGTACACCGGCGTCGACTACTCCGAGGAGCTCATCGGATACGCGCGACACCACAATTCCGGGCCCAATCGTGAATTCGTGAGCGACAACGTCAAGGACTTCAAGACGAGTCGGCGGTTCGACGTCGTGTTGATGGTCGGCGTGCTCCATCACATGCCAGACCCCGCGGGCATACTCGATCAACTGCGCGGACTCCTGACCCCTGCGGGAATCGTCGTGGTCAACGAGCCCCAGCGGGGCAATCCGGGGATCAGCGCCCTTCGCTGGATTCGAAAGCGCGTCGATTCGAGCTATTCCCCCGACCAGGTGGAGTTCTCGGAGGGCGAGCTGCGGGAGCTGTTCGAGCGCTCCGGGTACGACGTGCAGGCCTTCCCGCAAGGGCTGCTCTCGACCCCATTCGCCGAGACGCAGCCGTTCCCGCAGGCCGTTTCGCTGTGGCTTTCGCGTTTCGCGACCCGGATCGATCCCGCCCTCGAGCGAATCATGACGGTCACGCCGGCCCGCCGCCTCGCGTGGAACGCCGTGATCGTGGGGACTCCCCGCCGCGGCCCGGTCAGAGAGTCTCGAGGTACGCCGTGAGGTTCGTGATGTCCGTCGGCGACAGCGACGCGATATTGCCGTGCCCCGGCGTTGCGCATGCGCCGAATCGATCGGCGATGGTCGCCGCGCATCCGTCGTGAAGGAGGGGGGTGCGCCAGCCGACGCCGACGAGCGGGGGCACCTGGAACGCGGCGCCGGTCCCGACGTCGACGGTCGCGTTGTTCGTGAACTTGGGGCCGGAGTGGCAGGTCGAGCAGCCGACGTCGGCGCGCTGGAAGATCGCGCGTCCTGCGGCGGCGGCGCTCGCGTCGACCCACGTCGGGGCTGGGGGCGCCGGGATGGCGTTGATCCACGTCGAGAGCGCCGCGGTCTGGGCGGTGCCGAGGGCGGCGCCGCTCATGCGCGTCACGTAGACGTCCTTCACGATCGCCGCGAGGTCCGCCTCGTCGCCCGGCCAGTGATACGGGGCCGTCCCCGCGATCGTGCCGCGCAAGGAGGGCGTTCGCCGCAGGTTGCCGTCGAGCAGCCAGACGTGTCCGTCGTCGCCGCCCTCGGGGTGGCACGACGCGCATGCGATCAGGGCCCCGGCGTGCGTGTGGAAGATGTCGTGGCCCGTGTCGTCCTTGGAGATCGTCGAGAGGGCGATCGGCCACGGCGTGCCCGAGTCGACCTGGGCCACGGCGGCAACACCCGCGTCGGCCGCACCCGCCGCGTGGGGCACGACCCAGAGCACCGCGGGCTCTCGCGTCTGCACGAGCAGGTCGCCGTTCGGGTCGAAGGCGAGCGCCGTCGCCGGGCCGGTGCCGACGGTCAGCTGGTTCTGGAACGTCGTCGAGTTTTCCTGACCGAAGAGGAAGACGTTGCTGACGGCGTCGTCGCCGGTTCCGCTCCCCGCCGCGACCGCGGCGATCAGCGAGCCGTCCGGGGAGATTGCGACGTCGACGGGCAGGACTCCGTTGAACGATTGGTTGACGGACACCGTTCCGTCGCTGCCGATCACCGTGACGACGCTTGTCACCGGTCCGGAGCCGAAGAGGCCTGGAGGCAGAGGGGGAGCCGTCACCGGGCCCCCGGGGCTGTTGTCGGGGGGCGGCGGCGGCACCGACACCAGGCCCCCCGCTCCGCCGCAGCCGTATCCTCCCGACGACTTCGTCGAAATGGATTGCGTCGACTCGCTTTGATGCACGGCGACGACCGTGCCTCCGGGCCCCGGCACCGCCCGCCAGACCACGTGAGAGGCGGAGCACGGCCCCGGGCCCCCGTCTTCCGTGCTGCACGTGCCGGTCGAGGACGGCATCGAATCGGTACGCGAGACCGTCCCGTCGGCTGCGAGACGCAGGAGCTGCGCAGACCGGAACTGCGTGATCGCGAGGGCGTCGCCGTTCAAGATGACGTCGCGCAGGTCGCGGCCGACCACGGTGATCGACGCGGCGCCGCCCGCGGCTGGAAGCGCGGCGAGCTCGCCAGTCGCGCAGGCGACCCACACCGTGTCGCTGGACGCCTGCCATGCCACCCCGCGAGGGGCCGGACACGCGGCGCGGCGGGCGGTCACCGTCCCGGTCGTCGGATCGATCGTGGCCAGCGTGCCGCTGCCGCGCAGCGCCACGTGAATGCGCCCGGCGCCGTCTTCGGCCAGCCGTCCCGGTTCGTCGCCCGCCTGGAGAGCGACGGTGAACTTCCGCGTCCCCGACGCGAGGTCGACGACGTACACCGAGTCGCGGTCGGGGTCGGCGGCGACCGCGATAGTGCCGTCGCGGCTGACGAGGAGCGTCCCTCCCGAGATCGGGGGTGGCGGCGTGCCGCACGTGACGGGCATGCCGAAGTCCGGGACGGGCGCCTGCGGCAGGCAGCCAATACCGCCCCCACCGTCGTTGGTCACGCTTCCGCTATCCGAGAACACCGGGCTGGGGCCGGGAGCGGGATCGGGACCGCCTTCGGGATAGAGCCGAAACGCCGAGTCCTCGGGGTCGACGGGGCTCGGCTTGAGGCAGCCGTTCGCAGCCGCGAGACCCCCCGAGAAGACGAGAAGGAGCGCGATGTTGACCCTGCTCGATGATTTGATCGCGATGGTCATGATCCGGTGCCCCTGCCTTCGGTGGGTGCCGAGCGTGCCCGCGGCTGCCTCGCTCGGCTGCAAGGCTCTCGCCAGAGCCCATCCGCAATGGATTTGCTATGAATCGCCGCGTTTCGTGAGCCGCCCCCCGTGCCGTCTTGTGCCAATGGCCGGGGGACCCTGACTTTGTCGTACGGTTTCGGGCGGGGCTGGTCGTCCGCGAGGGCCGGCACGTCCGAAAAGCTTCCGGGGCGATGCGGGGGATGGGCGGCCTTGGTACTCTGGCCTCCATACGTCCTTATGAAACTCCGCGTCATCGCATGGGTCGCATCGCTCGTGTTCGCCTCCGCCGCAGGAGTCGGCGCCTGGCGATATCGGGAGACGCACCAGCCTCCCCCGGTCACCTACCAGACGACGCCCCTCGCGCGCCGCCACGTCGTGGGTCGCGTCACGGCCACCGGCACGCTCCTGGCGACCGTGACCGTGACCGTCGGCACCCAGGTCTCCGGGCGAATCCAGAAGCTCATGGCGGACTACAACTCGCCGGTCAAGAAGGGCCAGCTCATCGCCAAGATCGACCCGCTCCTCTTCCAGGCGGCGGTCGAGCAGTCGCGCGCGAACTTCGCCTCGGCCCAGGCGGGGCTCAAGAGCGCGAAGGCGCAGGCCGACCTGGCCGTGAAGCAGCTGGCGCGCGAGCGGTCGCTTCTCAAGGAGAACCTGGCCGCCCAGCAAGACGTCGACAACGCCGAGTCGAGCATGCAGGTCACCGCCGCGCAGGTCGACGTCGCCGCCGCGTCGGTCGCGCAGAACGAAGCGCAGCTGCACCAGGCGCTGACCAACCTCTCGTACACCGACATCATCTCGCCCATCGACGGCACGGTCATCTCGCGGAGCGTCGACGTAGGACAGACCGTCGCGGCGTCGCTGCAGGCGCCGATTCTCTTCACGATCGCCGAGGACCTGACCAAGATGCAGGTCAATACGAACGTGTCCGAGGGGGACGTGGGCCGCCTCGAGGAGGGGATGCCCGCGTTCTTCACGGTCGACGCGTATCCGGGCGAGCGCTTCAAGGGCAAGATCAGCCAGATCCGCAACTCGGCCACGACCGTCTCGAACGTCGTGACGTACGACGCCGTCATCGATGTCAACAACGCAGACCTGCGCCTCCGCCCGGGCATGACCGCGAACGCGACCGTCACCTACGCGGACAAGAAGGACGTCCTCGCCGTGCCGAACGCCGCCCTCCGCTTCAAGCCGCCGCCGGAGGCGAACATCCCGAAGCCTGTGGGGTCCGCGGCAACGGCGCATCGCACGCACGACCCGGCGGGCGGCGCGGGCGGCGGCCAGGGCAAGGGCGAGCGTGGCGACGCGAAGGCGATCTGGACGCTCAACGACGGGATGCCCGTGCAGGTCCCGATCAAGACCGGCCTCTCCGACGGGGCTTACACGGAGATCGTGACCGCAAGCGCAGGCGACGGCGATCCTGCGGCCGGTCCAGCAGCCGGCCCGGCGACCGACCCCCCGAGCGGTTCCGTGAAGGAGGGCGACATCGTCATCGTCGACGCCACGGTGGCCGGCAAGGACGTGTCGACCGCGGCGCCCACGACGACGGCGCGGAGGTCCCCGTTCTGACGGGACCGGCGGCGAACATGACCATCGGCGACGAAGCGCTCATCGATCTCGAGGCCGTCACGCGGGTCTACTCGACGGGCGACGTCGAGGTTCGCGCGCTCGATGGCGTGTCGCTGACGATCGCCAGCGGCGAGTTCGTGGCCGTGATGGGCCCATCGGGGTCGGGCAAGTCGACGCTCATGAACATCCTCGGTTGCCTCGATCGGCCGACCGGCGGACGCTACGTGCTCAACGGTCAAGAGGTGTCGCGCCTGCGCAAGGCCGAGCTCGCGGACGTGCGAAGCCGCACGCTGGGCTTCGTGTTCCAGAACTTCAACCTCCTGCCGCGCACGAGCGCCCTCGAGAACGTCGAGCTGCCTCTCATGTACCAGGGCGTGCGGGCCCGCGATCGGCACGCGCGGGCGAGCGAGGCCCTCGACCGGGTCGGTCTGGCGCCGCGCAGCGGTCACCACCCCAACCAGCTCTCGGGCGGGCAACAGCAGCGCGTCGCGATCGCGCGCGCGCTCGTGACCCGGCCTCGCGTCATCCTCGCCGACGAGCCCACGGGCAACCTCGATTCGCGAACGAGCCTGGAGGTCATGGCGCTCTTCCAGGAGCTCGGCGGCCAGGGAATCACGATCATCCTCGTCACCCACGAGCCGGAGGTCGCCGAGTTTGCGTCGCGCGTCGTCGTCGTCAAGGACGGGCGCGTGCGCTCCGACGAGAGGCGCGCGCCCAAGGTCGTCGACCTGCACCCCCTCGGCGGCGGCGAGACCGCCGGCGCGAGCCCCGGCGGGCCGTCGTGAACCTCTGGCAAACGCTCCGCGTGGCGCTGCGCGCGGTCCTTCGCAACAAGCTGCGCTCGTTCTTGACGACGCTCGGGATCATCATCGGCGTCGGCGCGGTCATCGCGATGATGGCCATCGGCGCCGGGGCGAAGTCGCAGGTGGAGCAGGCGTTCGCCGCGATGGGGACGAACCTGCTCATCGTCCTCCCGGGCTCGTCGACCTCGGGCGGTCAGCGGGGTGGCTTCGGGTCGCAGCCGACGCTGACGCAGGACGATCTCGACGCGCTGGGGTCGCAGGTGCCGACGGTCAAGGCCGCCGCGCCCGTGCTGCGCTCGACGCAGTCGCTGGTGAGCGACGACGCGAACTGGACCACGAGCGTCACCGGGACGACGCCCGACTACTTCGATATCCGCAACTGGCCGATGGAGTCGGGCGTGGGCATCACCGGACAGGACATCGAGGGAGGCACGAAGGTGGTCGTCCTCGGCAAGACGGTCGTGGAGAAGCTCTTCGGCGCCAACGCGGACCCCATCGGTCAGAACGTCCGCGTCGGCACGACCCCCTTCACGGTCGTCGGCGTCGCGATCGGCAAGGGCCAGTCGACGAGCGGGCAGGACTACGACGACGCCGCGTTCATCCCCGTCACGACCTACGAGCGGAAGATCCAGGGAGGGCTGAACAACTACCTGCAAGGGACCATCTACGTCGAGGCGACGTCGACCGAGGACATCGCCCGGGCGCAGAAGGACATCACCGCGCTCCTCCGCGACCGCCATCACCTCTCGGTCCGGGACGACGACGACTTCTCGATTCGCAACATGAGCGAGATCGCGGGCGCGCGGCAGCAGGGGACCGACACGATGACGACGCTCCTCGCGAGCGTCGCCGCCGTCTCTCTCCTGGTCGGCGGGATCGGGATCATGAACATCATGCTCGTGAGCGTCACCGAGCGAACTCGCGAGATAGGTCTGCGCATGGCGCTCGGCGCCAAACCGCTCAACATCCTGATGCAGTTTCTGATCGAGGCGCTCGTCCTCTCGATGGCGGGGGGCGCGCTGGGGGTTGCGACGGGCCTCGGCATCGCGCGCACGCTCGCCGCCCGGTTCGCGTGGCCGATGCTCGTCCAGCCGCAGGTCATCGTCGCGTCGGTCGTCTTCAGCGCGACCGTGGGGATCGTGTTCGGGCTCTACCCCGCGCGAAAGGCCTCTCAGCTCGATCCGATCGACGCGCTTCGTTACGAATGAGCGGACGCGTCAGACCTTGTCGGCGATGAGCGCCACGCCGATGACGGCGAAGAGGGCGGCCGCGATCTTCTGGACAAGGGACCCCGAGAGGAGTCTTCCGGCGCGATTGCCGACGAACGCTGCGATGGCGGCTACCGACCAGAGGGCGGCCGTGGCCCCGACGAAGACGGCGACGGGCGCCGCGTAGCGCGCCGCCAGCGCGCCGGTGGCGAGCTGCGTCAGGTCGCCCCACTCCGCGATGAAGACGACCCCGAAGACCGTCCAGGTCGAGCTCCAGAATCCCTTGAGCTTCGCCTCGTCGACGTCGGCCCCCGCGTCCTCGTGGCGAACCCACATGACGACCGCGGAGATCAGGAAGACGACGCCGGCGACGACATGAACGGGGCGCGCCGGCAGCAGCGTCAGGAGCTGACCGGCCGCCACGGCGACCAGGCTCTGGACGGCGAGCGCTGCGGCGGAACCGACGAAGACAGGCATCGCCCTGTGGCGCGTGGCGAGCACGAGCGCGGCCAGGGCGGTCTTGTCGGGGAGCTCGGCGACGAAGACGATGCCGTAGACCGTGAGGACGACCTTGAGAACCGGAGGCACGCCCTCCGCGGCGTAGCCCTGCGCGCCGGCGGCGTCGAGCACAAGGCCGCCATCGCCGGCAGCCATCGCGGTCGCCTGGTAGAACCTGCTCCACGATGTCCGCCCCCACGACCCCCGGGATCGCCAGGCTCGGGTTTCAGCGGCCCGTATCCGGGGGCAAGACCGTCGTCGCCACGGCATTCGCGGCTAGCCCGCTACGGCTCCTCACGCCGGCTAACCACGGGGACGCGGCCTGGGTATTTCTTGCGAGCCTGGGGGGCGGGCTCGTCGACGGCGATTGCGTCAACGTCGACGTCGACGTGGGCGAGGGCGCGTCCGCGCTCCTCGGGACGCAGGCGTCGACAAAGGTCTATCGCAGCCGCGACGGCGGAGCCGGCTGCTCGCAGCGGCTCTCCGCGCGCGTCGCCGCGGGGGCGGTCCTGACGGTCGTCCCCGATCCGGTCGTGTGCTTCGCCGAGGCCCGATACGAGCAGGGCATCGACATCGCCCTCGCGCCCTCCGCGTCGCTGTGGCTCATCGACGGCTACTCGTGCGGTCGGAGCGCCCGCGGTGAGAGGTGGGCGTTTTCTCGGTACGCGTCGCGCACGACGATCGTCCGAGGCGGCGCGCGATCGATCGTCGACGCCACTCGCCTCGATGCCCGGGAGGGGCCGATTGCCGCTCGCATGGGTCGCTTCGACGTCGTCCTCTCGCTCCTGGTCGTGGGTCCGCGTTTTGCCCATCTTCGCGAGCGGATGTGCGACCCGACGCTCGGGTCGTCGATCGCTTCGTCCGCGGGCGCTTCCGTCCTCGTCGCGGCGAGCCCACTCGCGGGCGACGCGTGCATTCTTCGCGTAGCCGCGGAACGTTTCGAATGCGCGTCGCGCGCTTTGCGCTCGAGTTTCGCATCGCTCGCGAGTGTCCTCGGCGACGATCCCTTCGCTCGAAAGTGGTGACGGTCGGCGCGCGATGCGTTAGTGCTCTCCGCTGGCGATGCACCTCGCGCCTCGCGATCTCGACAAGCTCGTCCTGCACGGGGCGGGCGTGATCGCGCAGAAGCGCCTGGCTCGCGGGCTCCGGCTCAACTACCCCGAGGCCGTCGCGCTGATCGCGACGCAGATCCTCGAGCTGATCCGCGACGGGCGCTCGGTCGCGGACCTCATGGACGCCGGGCGCCGGATGCTCGGCCGCGCTCACGTCATGGACGGCGTGGCCGAGATGATCGTCGAGGTCCAGGTCGAGGGGACGTTTCCCGACGGGACGAAGCTCGTCACCGTGCACCGGCCGATCGCTCTCGACCGCGTCGACCTGGCGCTCGCGCTCCACGGCAGCTTCCTGCCGATTCCGCCCGAATCGAGCTTCCCGGACGCGGGCGCTGGGGCTTCGCCACCGCCGGGTGAGGTGATCGTCGTCGCCCGGTTCGATCGCGCTCAACGAGGGGCGCGACGTCGATCGAAATCGTGGTCAGGAGCGTCGGCGACCGGCCCATCCAGGTCGGCAGTCACTATCCGTTCGCGGAGACGAACACGGCGCTGCGTCTTCGATCGTGCGCGCGCAGAGGGGCGGCGCCTCGACATTCCGGCGGGGACCGCCGTGCGCTTCGAGCCCGGGGACGAAAAGACGGTGCGTCTGGTCGCGACCGCGACTCCGCCGCCACCGGAGGGCGAGCCATGACGACCATCGACAGGCGGCACTACGCGGACATGTTCGGGCCGACCGTGGGCGATCGCGTGCGCCTCGGCGACACGGCGCTCGTCGCGGAGGTCGAGCGCGACTTCGCCGTGTACGGCGACGAGTGCAAGTTTGGCGGCGGGAAGGTCCTGCGCGACCGGCAGGGGCAGCGCGCGGGCGTCAGCGACCGCGACGCGCTCGACTGCGTCATCACGAACGTCCTCGTCATCGATGCGACCGGCATCTACAAGGCGGACATCGGGATCAAGAGCGGGCGCATCGCCGGGATCGGCAAGGCGGGGAACCCCGACGTGATGTCGGGGGTCACGCCGAAGATGGTCGTCGGCGTCACGACCGAGGCGATCGCGGGCGAGGGGCTCGTCGTGACGGCCGGCGGCATCGACTCGCACATCCATTTCATCTGCCCGCAGCAGATCGACGAGGCCCTCGCCTCCGGCGTCACCACGTTCGTCGGCGGAGGGACCGGACCCGCCACAGGAACGAACGCCACGACCTGTACGCCGGGCTCGCGGCACATCCGGCAGATGCTCCAGGCCACCGATGCGCTGCCCATCAACATCGGCCTGACCGGCAAGGGCAACACGTCGTCGCCGGAAGGCCTCGTCGATCAGATTCGAGCGGGCGCCGTCGGTCTGAAGCTGCACGAGGACTGGGGAACGACGCCGCCCGCCATCGATTGCTGCCTCGGCGTCGCCGAAGGCGAAGACGTGCAGGTCACGATCCACACCGACACGCTCAACGAGTCGGGCTACGTGGACGATTCGATCGCCGCCTTCAAGGGCAGGACGATCCACACGTACCACTCCGAGGGCGCCGGCGGAGGGCACGCGCCGGACATCATCCGCGTCTGCGGCGAGCCGAACGTCATCCCGAGCTCGACGAATCCGACGCGCCCCTTCACCGTGAACACGCTCGACGAGCACCTCGACATGCTCATGGTCTGCCACCACCTCGACAAGACCATCCCCGAGGACGTGGCGTTCGCCGAGAGCCGCATCCGCGGCGAGACCATCGCGGCCGAGGACATCCTCCACGACCTCGGCGCGATCAGCATCATCTCGAGCGACAGCCAGGCGATGGGCCGCGTGGGCGAGGTCGTCACGCGCACCTGGCAAACGGCCGACAAGATGCGTCGCGATCGCGGGCGTCTCGACCGTCGAGCGGGGCGACAACGACAACGAGCGCATCAAGCGCTACGTCGCCAAATACACCATCAACCCGGCCATCGCGCACGGCATGTCACACGAGATCGGGAGCATCGCCGTCGGCAAATGGGCCGATCTGGTCCTCTGGCGGCCGGCGTTCTTCGGCGTGCGCCCCGAGCTCGTGCTCAAGGGAGGGTTCATCGCCTGGGCCCAGATGGGCGACGCGAACGCGTCGATCCCGACGCCGCAGCCGCTGCGGATGCGGCCGATGTTCGGCGCATACGGTCGCGCGGTCGGGTCGGCCAGCATCGCGTTCGTCTCGCAACGAGCGGCCCTCGAGGGCGGGCTCGCCGAGCTAGGGCTCGCCAAGCACATCGTCGCCGTCAGTCGCTGCCGAGGGATCGGCAAGAGAGACATGGTGCACAACGACGCGCTGCCGAAGATCACCGTCGATCCGGAGACGTACGAGGTTCGCGCCGATGGCCGGTTGCTCCGATGCGGCCCGGCGGCGAAGCTACCTCTCGCGCAGCTCTACCACCTCTTCTGAGGCCGCGATGCTGGCGCGCTGGCAGCTCTTGCAGATCGCCGACTCGGCCTTTCCCGCCGGCGGGTTCGCGCACTCCGGCGGCCTGGAGGCAGCGAGGCACCACGGGCGCGCGGCCACCGCCGAGGATCTGAACGCGTACGTCGGCGAGCACCTATGGAACGTGGGCTGGGCATCGCTTCCGTTCGTGACGGCCGCTTTCGATACTCCCCAAGACGTCTGGACTCTCGACGCGTGGACCGACGCGACGATCACGAGCCACGTCGCGAACCGCGCAAGCCGCACCCAGGGGCGCACGTTTCTCGCGACGTGCGCGCAGGTGTTCGACGAGCCACGGGTGCTCGCCCTCGCGACCCGCGCACGCGCGAGGGAGGTCTCGGCGCATCTCGCCCCGATGTTCGGCGCGTCGCTCGCGTCGCTCGGCGCCTCACGCGACGAAGTCCAGGCGCTCCATCTGTACGTCGCGCTCCGCGGGGTCGCGTCGGCCGCCGTGCGGCTCGGGGTGGTGGGTCCCCACGAGGCGCAGCGTCTGCAGCGGGGCCACGGTCGTACGCTCGACGCGGTCCTGGCCGCGTGCGCGAACCTCGCGCCGCACGAGGCCGCGACGGCGTGTCCGTTGCTCGATCTGATGGGCGCGACGCACGACCGCCTCTACGCGCGTCTTTTTCAGAGCTGAGGTGCATGATGGGTCACGAGCACGACGGGGACGACCATGCCGATCACGGGCACGGGCATGACCATGGCGATCACGGCCACGAGCATGACCATGGCGATCACGGGCACGAGCATGATCACGACGGTGACGGCGGCCACACGCACGAGTCGTGGGCGCATCCGGGGCGCTTTCGCGAACGGGAGCCCTCGCGGCGGCGCGACTATGCCCAGCGCGCCTTCACCGTCGGAATCGGCGGGCCGGTGGGCAGCGGCAAGACGGCGCTCGTCCTGGCGCTCTGCGGCGCCCTTCGCGACCGTCTGAGCCTCGGGGTCGTCACCAACGACATCTTCACCCGCGAGGACGCCGAGTTCCTCCACCAGACACCGCGCGCTGGCCGCGGAGCGGATCCGCGCCGTCGAGACCGGCGGATGCCCTCACGCCGCGATCCGTGAGGACATCAGCCACAACCTCGACGCCCTCGAGCAGCTGATGGCGGCCGTGCGCCCTGAGCTCATGCTCGTCGAGAGCGGCGGCGACAACCTCGCCGCGCAGTTCAGCAGAGAGCTCGTCGACTATCACGATCTACGTCATCGACGTGGCCGGAGGCGACAAGGTTCCTCGAAAAGGGGGCCCCGGAATCACGCAATCGGACCTTCTCGTGATCAACAAGACCGATCTGGCCCCGCACGTCGGAGCGAGCCTCGAGGTGATGGCGCGCGACGCACGGGCCATGCGCGGCGACGGTCCATTCGTATTCTCGCAAGCGAACCGGGGCGTAGGGCTCGAAGCGATTGTCGACGAGATCCTCGGCGCGTGGCGGCAGGTCGTCGTGGACGCGGCCGATCCGGCCACCCTGAAGACCTGAGGCTGTCAGCGCTCTCACCGCAGCGGGAAATACATCCCCCGACAACTCCCGGAAACAGCCGAAGGGAGAGATTGCCTTCCGAGGAGTTACCCAAGTCATGCGAAAGTGGCTCATTGCGCTGGTGGCGTGCTGCCAGCTCGCGTCCGAAGGCTGCAGCAAGGACGAAACGGCGCCGGCACCGGCCGCTTCTTCGTCTTCGGCGGCCGCGAGTTCCTCCGCGGCGTCGCCCGCTGCGCCCGCTGCGGGTGGCGACACGATCAAGGTGGGAATCCTGCATTCCCTGTCCGGAACGATGGCGATCAGCGAGACGTCCCTCCGCGACGTCGCGCTCATGACCATCGACGAGATCAACGTCGAAGGGCGGCGTGCTCGGGAAGAAGCTCGAACCGGTCGTCGTCGATCCCGCCTCGAACTGGCCGCTCTTCGCGGAGAAGGCGCGCGAGCTGCTGCAGAAGGACGGCGTCGCCGCCGTCTTCGGTTGCTGGACGTCGGTATCACGAAAGTCCGTGCTCCCGGTCTTCGAGGAGCTCAACGGCCTCCTCTTCTATCCGGTCCAGTACGAGGGCGAGGAGTCGTCGTACAACGTCTTCTACACCGGCGCGGCGCCCAATCAGCAGGCCATCCCCGCGGTCGAGTACCTGATGAGCGAGAAGGGCGGCGGCGCCAAGCGCTTCGAGCTCCTCGGCACCGACTACGTCTATCCGCGCACGACGAACAAGATCCTGCGCTACTTCCTGCACTCGAAGGGAGTCTCGGACGACGATATCCACGAGGAGTACACGCCGTTCGGCCACAACGACTACCAGACCATCGTGGCCGGCATCAAGAAGTTCGCGGTCGGCAAGCACACGGCCGTCATCTCGACCATCAACGGCGACTCGAACGTTCCCTTCTACAAGGAGCTCGGCAATCAGGGAATCAAGGCGCAGGACATTCCCGTGGTCGCCTTCTCGGTCGGCGAGGAGGAGCTCCGCGGCATCGACACGAAGCCGCTCGTCGGCCAGCTCGCGGCGTGGAACTACTTCATGTCGATCGACACGCCCGAGAACAAGGCCTTCATCGCCGAGTGGAAGGACTACGTTGAACAAGAACAAGCTTCCCGACGGCGACAAGCGCGTGACCAACGATCCGATGGAGGCCACGTACATCGGAATGCACATGTGGGCGCAGGCCGTCGAGCAGGCGGGAACGACGAACGTCGACGCCGTTCGTCAGGCCCTCGGCTACCAGACTTTCCGGTCCCCCTCGGGGTTCGACATCACCCTCGACGCGAAGAACCACCACCTGCACAAGCCCGTGTACATCGGCGAGGTGCAGGCCAACGGTCAGTTCCAGGTGGTCTGGAAGACCGACGGCTCCGATCCGCGCCCAAGCGTGGAGCCCCTTCATCCCGGAGAGCGCGAAGAAGGTGGCCGACTGGACGTACCCGTGGGTGTGCGGCAACTGCACGGAGCCCAAGTATCCCGGCGGCCAAGCCATGGCGAAGAAGTAGCGATCGATCGACGACGAGGGCATCATGACGCGAGGATCCGGCGCTGCGCGTGTCCGGCCGCAGTGGACCGGGCCCTGGGTACGAGCCGTCCCTCTGTTCGCCGCTGTCTTGACGGTGCTGTCGACCGTCAGTTCAGCGGCGCGGGCCGACGCGAGCAGGTTCGAAGAGGCGCTCCGCGGCCTTTCGCAGCCCTCGACGGACGCCGTCACGCAGGCGATCGAGATGCTTGGCGCGACGGAGGACCCGCGGGCGCTCAAGATTCTGCAAAGCCTCGACGACGGCGATCTGGTCGTCGGCGACTCCGGAGGTGTTTTCGTCCGCGACGCTGGCGGGACACTGCACGACGCCGCGACCGGCGCGCCCGTGACCCCACCGTCGTCGCATCCGATGGTCGTCGACAACGAGATACGGCGCGTCCTCGAGCCCCTGATGGCCCAGCTCGAGCTGCGCTCCTCCGATCCCAAGGCCCGCCTCGCGGCCATCGATGTCCTCGCAGGCCGTGCGAGCGCAGGCGACGCGGTGGCGCTCCGGGACGCGCTCGCGCGCGAGCAGGTGAAGTCGGTTCGCAAGGCGCTCACGTCCGCGCTCGCCGAGCTGGATCTGGCGAGCGACGACCCGCAGCGGCGTCTCGGCGCGATCGCGGCCATCGACGCGGAGGGCTCCGAGCGGCTGCGTCCGAAGCTCGAGGCGCTGGCGGCCAAGCACGATGACGGGACCTACTCCGAGCCGGACCCGCGCGTGCGTGAAGCGGCGCAGCGGGTCGTGAAGGGCCTCGCGCGCAAGCAGTTCGTGTTCGATACGACCGCCGACGTTCTCTACGGCCTGAGCATGGGAAGCATCTTGCTCCTGTCGTCTCTCGGGCTGGCGATCACCTTCGGGTTGATGCGCGTCATCAACATGGCCCACGGCGAGATGCTGATGCTGGGCGCGTACGCGACGTACGTCACGCAGACGTTCTTCCATGAGCACTTTCCGGCGCACGAGTCCTGGTACCTGCTGGCGGCCGTGCCGGTTGCGCTGGGCACGACGATGGCCATCGGCGCGGTGCTCGAAAGGACCGTCATCCGGTTTCTGTACGGGCGTCCGCTCGAGACGCTCCTGGCGACCTACGGGCTCAGCCTCTTGCTCATCCAGACGGTGCGCTCGGTCTTCGGCGCGCAGAACGTCGCCGTGGAGAACCCGCCGCTCCTGTCGGGCGGCTTCGAGATCTTCGAGGGAGTGGTGATCCCGTACAACCGCGTCGCCGTGGTCCTCTTCACGATCGTCGTCGTCACGCTTCGTGGGCTACATCCTGCGGGGCACGTCGCTCGGGCTCCGCGTTCGCGCGGTGACGCAGAATCGGCCGATGGCCGCGTGCATGGGCATCTCGAACCGCGAGCGTCGACACGTGGACGTTCGCGCTCGGATCCGGCGTCGGCGGGCTCGGCGGGGTCGCGCTCTCGCAGCTCGGCAACGTCGGCCCCGATCTCGGGCCAGAGCTACATCGTCGATTCGTTCCTCGTCGTGGTCCTCGGTGGCGTCGGCAAGCTCGTGGGGAGCGTCGTCGCCGCGTTCTCGCTGGGGATCCTGAACAAGTTGCTCGAGCCCCTCGCCGGCGCCGTCCTCGGAAAGATCGTCGTCTTGATGGCCGTGATCCTCGTCATCCAGAGGCGCCCGCAGGGCCTGTTCGCCCCGAAGGGCCGAAGCGTCGAGACCGCATGAGCGTCACCATTCACAAGCCCCCGCCGCCTACCCTGGCGCCGGCGTTGACGATGTCGCGCCCTCTCCACTGGAACTCGTGGGTCGCCGGCGCTGTGTGCATCGTCGTCGGCGTCGTCGTGCCGGTCCTGAATGTCGCTACGTCCGAGAAGAGCTTCCTGCACGCCTCCGACTTTCTCGTGACCCTCGTCGGGAAGCTGACCTGCTACGGGATCGTCGCCGTCGCCATGGACCTGGTGTGGGGATACGCGGGCGTCCTCAGCCTGTGCCACGCGATGTTCTTCGCGCTGGGCGGGTACGCGATGGGCATGTACCTCATGCGCGCCATTGGCACCGAGGGCATACTACCGGAGCACCCTCCCCGACTTCATGGTCTTCCTCGATTGGAAAGAGCTGCCCTGGTACTGGTACGGGTTCGACCGCTTCGGCTTCGCCTTGGTCATGGCGCTCCTCGTGCCCGGTGCGGTCGCGTTCGTCTTCGGGTTCTTCGCCTTCCGGTCGCGGATCGGAGGCGTGTACTTCTCGATCGTCACGCAGGCGCTGACCTACGCGGCGATGCTGCTGTTCTTCCGGAACGCGACGGGTTTTGGCGGCAACAACGGCTTGACGGACTTCAAGCGCATCCTCGGCTATCCGCTCCGCGAGCCGTCGACGCGCGCGGTCCTCTGCGCGCTAACGGGGCTCGGCCTCGCGGCGACGTACGTCCTTTGCCGCGCCATCGTCGCCTCTCGCGCCGGGCGGGTGCTCACCGCGATGCGCGACGCCGAGGCGAAGGTACGCTTCAGCGGCTACAACCCGGTCACATACAAGCTGTTCGCCTGGACGGTGTCCGCCATGCTTTGCGGGCTGGCCGGCGCGCTCTACGTGCCGCAGGTCGGCATCGTGAATCCGAGCGAGATGCAGCCGTCGAGCTCCGTCGAGATTGCGATATGGGTGGCGGTCGGCGGCCGCGGAACGCTCGCGGGGGCCATCTTGGGTGCCTTTCTGGTCAACGGGATGAAGAGCTGGCTCACAGTCGCGTTCCCCACGGCGTGGCTCTTCTTCCTCGGGACCCTCTTCGTGGTCGTGACGCTCGTGCTCCCGGGCGGGATCGTCGAGTCGTTCTCGGGTCTCGCGCGGGGCCGCGGCCTGCTCTTGCGCCTCCTGTCCAAGCGCACGGAGGCCGGGCAGCTGCCGGAGCCTCCCGCCAGCGTCGTCGCGCCCATCGTCCCGGCGAACGGCGGCGCGGTCAGCGAGGAGCAGCCGCCGTGACCGTTCAACTATCGGTCGACAACGTCACCGTGAGCTTCGACGGCTTCCGAGCGCTCAACGACCTGACGCTCCACCTCGAGGCCGGCGAGCTCCGATGCATCGTGGGTCCGAACGGCGCCGGAAAGACGACGCTCATGGACATCATCACCGGAAAGACGCGACCCGACACGGGGACCGTACGCTTCGAAGGAAAGGACATCACGCGATTCGCAGAGCACGAAATCGTCGAGCTGGGGATCGGCCGCAAGTTCCAGCGTCCGACGGTCTTCCCGGGTCACACCGTCTTCGAGAACCTGGAGCTCACGACCCAGGGCAAGAAGGGCGTCTTCCGAACCCTCTTCGCGCGGCTCTCCGTCGAGCAGCGGCAAGCGATTGACAAGACTCTCGCGCTGATCGGCCTCGGCGAGCACCGCGATCGCCTCGCGGGCGTCCTCTCGCACGGTCAGAAGCAATGGCTCGAGATCGGGATGCTGCTCGTTCAGCAGCCGAAGCTCTTGCTCGTCGACGAGCCGGTGGCCGGCATGACGCCAGCAGGAGATCGAGCGGACCGAGGAGATCCTCGCTTCCCTCGCAGGCGATCACACGGTCGTCGTCGTGGAGCACGACATGGACTTCGTCCGCAGCATCGCGCAGAAAGTCACCGTCTTGCACGAGGGAAGGGTGCTGGCCGAGGGGCCGATGCAAGACGTGCAGAACGACCCGAAGGTCATCGAAGTCTACCTGGGAGCGTGAGCCGTGCTCGAGACCCGCGACGTCCACCAGTACTACGGAAGCAGCCACACGCTCCGGGGCACGTCGCTCACCGTGCCGGAGGGCACGTGCACCGTCGTCATGGGCCGCAATGGCGTCGGCAAGACGACGCTGCTTCGCGCCATCATGGGGCTCGTGCCCTTGCGCTCCGGCAGCGTGAAGTTCGGAGATCGCGAGCTCGTGGGCGTCAATGCGAGCGAGCGGGCGCGCGTCGGAATCGGCTACGTCCCACAGGGACGCGAGATCTTCGCGCAGCTGACCGTCGAGGAGAACTTGCGAGTCGGCGTCTTCGCCCGAAGCGACGGAAAAGCGGAGATCCCGGAGCTCGTGTTCCGGCTCTTCCCGGTCCTCAAGACGATGATGCACCGCCGCGGGGGAGACCTGTCCGGGCGGCCAACAGCAACAGCTCGCGATCGCGCGCGCGCTCACGATCGGACCCAGGTGCGTCCTTCTCGACGAGCCGACCGAAGGAATCCAGCCGAACATCGTGCACGAGATCGGCGAACGTGATCCGGCGCCTCTATCACAGAGGAGAAGCTGGCCGTGCTCCTCGTCGAGCAGAAGCTTCCGTTTGCTCGCAAGGTAGCCGAGCGCTTCTTCCTCATGGAGCGCGGAGCCGTGGTCGCGTCGGGGAAGATGGCCGAGCTCACCGACGAGCTGGTCCAGAAACACCTGGCCGTCTAAGTCACCGACAGAGGCACAGGAGGGATGAGAGGAGGAGAAAACTCCTCCTGCTCCTCCCTCCCGGTTTTCTCGCTCTTCTCGCGCGCTGGACGGGAACGGGGCGAGAGAGAGCTACTCGCCCGGCTCGGGCACCGCGTGGTGCTCGATCGAAGGGGCAGGCGCGGATACGGTGGCGAACTTCGCGATCCCGAAGAGGATCCCGGAGACCGCCAGGTAGCTCAACGCGACCGTCGGCGTGCGCGCGATGCCGATGGCCTCGCCGTGCATGAAGCCGAAGAAGGTCAGCGCCGCATCCGGCGAACGCGAACGCCGACGCCTTGACGAATTGCCGTTCGATGATGAAGACGGCGATGGCGCCGAGGATCAGACCCGCCGAGGATCGAACCGCCTCCCATGACCTTCAAGCCCTCGTAGAGGACGCCCGTCTGTCCGAGCTTGTCCATCCCGACCGCAGCGGCGCTCGTGCCGGCCGCGCCCAGGGAGTTGTCGATCTGCAGCTTGCACCAGGCCGCCAGATGCGGCGTGAGCGCGAGGACGATCGCCGGCGCGTGGCGACTGCGGAGTCTCCTGGAAGGCCTGCGAGCCGATCAGCATGCCGATATAGAGGAGGATCGGCGAGATCGCGACGACGGGAACCAGCGCCACCATGACCGAGATGATCCCGAGCCAGGCCAGGCAGATGACCATGACGCCCGTGGCCGCCGAGTAGCCGATGCGACCGCCCATCGCCTTCCAGCCCGGATGCCCGATGTACACGGCGTTGATGAACGGGTTGCCCATCATGCACCCGATGAGACTGACGACGCCGTCGGCCGTCAGGACGCGCGTCGTCGGGAAGCTGTCGCCGGCGACGGCGGCGCTCTCGACGTTGTCCATGGCTTCCACGAGGTCGTAGATCCCGAACGGGATCGCCGTGACGAGGATGACGCCGAGGAACTGGAAGCCCGAGAAGACGTGGCTCACCGCCGGGTAGGGGATGGCGAAGTGGAAGTTCGCGACCGAGTCCTTGAGCTTGGCGCCGCTCATTCCGCCGAAGTCGTAGCCCGCCGCGCTGGCGATCCAGGCGATCGCCGTGCCGACGGCGATGGCCACGAGGCCCGCCGGCGTCCCCTTGAAATACCGGACGCCGCCGAACCAGCTCGCGAGGATGATGGCAAAGCAGGGGATCGCGATGATCGGCGTCATGAACATCTCGAGCGCGGGTCGCATCGAGATGAAGGCGATCGACACTCCGGCGAGCGTCCCGAGCAGCGCCGCCCGAGGCGTGATCTTCCGGATGATCGGCGCGACGAAGCCGCCGATCATCAGGACGAAGCTCTGGATGAAGACCCACGTCAGGCCGGCCTCCCACCCGGCGATCGGGTTCCCGGTCTTCGCGGCGATCGGGAGCATGATCACGAACGTGACGACGAACATGTGCGGCACGCTGATGCCCGAAGGGAGCGCGCAGACATCCGTTCGCCCCGTCGCCTTGGCCAGCTTGTAGGCGAGCCAGGCGTAGTACGCCGTGCTCAGACACATCATGAGCCCGGTGGCCGGAAGGATTCGCCCGAATACCAGGTCGTCCGGCATCTTCAGCACGAAGCGCAGCAGTCCCGTCAACGTGAGCAGGTTGACGAGGATATTGGTCCCGAATCCGAAGAATGCGTTCCAGTCGCCGGGCACCCACAGTTTGGGCTTGAAGTCGCCCGTCGTCGGCACCGTCGCCTTCGCAGCCATCTCACTCATTTCAGTCCTCCGATCTCCTCACGCCAGCGCCTTGAGCACACGGCTCGAATCGGAAACCCACCCGAAGATTCCGCCCTGAGCCTTGATCATCCTCAACCCGACCTCGTGAAATTCTGGAAAGTACGAGCCGCAGCAGTCGCCGGGGACGAGGCACTTGAAGCCGCGGTCGTTGGCTTCGCGTACGGTCGTGTGGACGCAGACCTCCGTCGTCACTCCGCAGACGATGAGGCTCTCGATTCCGCGGTTTTGCAGGATCGCGTGCAGATCGGTCGCGTAGAAGGCCCCCTTGCCCGGCTTGTCGACGACGGCCTCGCCCTCCTTTGGATAGAGCTTGGCCACGATGTCGTGCCCCGGTTCGCCTCGGATGAGGATCCGCCCCATGGGCCCCTTCGCGCCGATCCGGAGATGCGGCTCCCCGCGCTCCACCTTCGCCTTCGGCGCATCGGACAGGTCGGGCCGGTGCCCCTCGCGGGTGTGGACGACGAGCATCTTGCGCCGTCGCGCGGCGTCGAGCACGGCGGCGCACGGCTTCACGGCGGCGTCGAGCAGCGACACGTTGTTCCCCAGGGTCTCGCCGAACCCGCCGGGCTCCAGGAAGTCCCGCTGCATGTCGATGATGACGAGCGCCGTGCGATCGACGTCGATCGCCAGGGGTCCGGGCTCGGCCTCCACGAAGACTTGCGACATCGTCGCCTCCTTATTCGTCGCCCGTCGCGGGCGCCATGCAGAATCCAACGATATCGACCGGCTGTTTCAAACTCGTTGCTCGCACGAGAACGCAAGACGCACTATGCCGATTTGGCCCTTGTCTTTATGTTGCCTTTACACCGTCATTTCGCTCGCGTCGCTCGCGAGGGCTCGCGTCACCGGAGAGCCTCGAGGAGCGCGCCGGAGTCGCTCACCGCGCCGAAGACGCCCTGCTGCATCGTGACCATCTTGAGCGCGGCCTCGTGATTGCCCCGATCGGTCGCCGCGCAGCAGTCGCGTAAGATCACGCACTCGAACCCGCGGTCGTTCGCTTCACGCATCGTCGTATGAACGCACACGTCCGTCGTGATCCCCGTGAGAACGAGGTTACGGATACCGCGCGTCCGCAGGATCAGCTCGAAGTCCGTAGCGCAGAAAGTGCCCTTCCCTGGTTTGTCGATGATCGATTCTCCGTCGGCAGGCGCGAGCTCCGGGATGATGTCCCAGCCGGGCTCACCCCGGACGAGGACTCTGCCGCACGGCCCGGCGTCGCCGATCCCGACGCCCGAGTGGGTCCGGCGCGATCGCCACCGCTTGTTGGCGGGCAAGTCCGATAGGTCCGGCCGGTGCCCTTCGCGCGTGTGAAAGATCGGATAGCCGCGCGATCGGAAAGCGGACAAAACGCGCGCGATCGGTTCGATGCACGCCCTCGTCAAGGAGATGTCGTAGCCCAGGAGATCGATGTAACCGCCCTTGCCGCAAAAGTCGGTCTGCATGTCGATGACGACCAGCGCGGTGTTCCCGCGCTCGAGCGCACCGTCGAAGGGCCACGGATAGGGAACGGCTGCGATGTGAGTCATGAGCGCGCCCTCGAAGTTCGACCGACCACCTTACGGCTCCACGAGTGGTCTGGATTCTGTTCCTCGGTTCGTTTCGTCGATATTTCCTCGCGATGAGCGGGCCCGCGGGCGCAAATCGGTTTTTCGTGCTGCGCAGCACAAATGCCACAAACATTAATGTACGCGAAATAGCCGCGACACCTACCGACGACTATCCAGCGAGCTGGGTCGTACGACTGGATCGCTCCGCCGAGGGGTGCGGGGAGCATTGAAGCTCCCCTCGGCAGGCCGAGGGAGGGATCCGTCCGCGATCCGTGAAGCGAGCTTGACACGAGAGGAGACTGCCGATGAGACGAGTCACGTCGCGATTGCCTTCGGTCCTTGGTTCTGCCCTTGTCCTCTTGGGCGCGACGGCGGGAGAGGCGGCCGCGCAGGTGCCCGCGCCCCCCGCGCCCGTTACGGCTCCGGCCCCGCCCGCGCCCATGCCGCCGCCGCCCCCCCCGCTGCCGCGGCTCCGACACCGCCGCCACCGGACCTTCCACCGCCACCGGGCGCGACGAACCCTCCCCCACCGCCCGGCCCGGTCATCGCGCCCGCGACGCCGCTGCCGCTGCCGCCGACGGTTCCCGCGCCGGCGGCCCCTCCTCCCGCGGCCGAGAAGCCGCTGAGCGTCGGCGGCGGCATGCGCTTCGGCCTCATTCTCCAGGATCCGGATCAGCCGAAGAAGATGTCGGAGGTTCACCTCGACGAGGGGGGCTATTCGAACGCGTTCGAGCTGCGTCTCCACGGCGACGTGACCGATTTCTTCTCGTGGACCGCCAACTTCAATGCGCTCATCGACAGCAACACCGTTGCGGCGGCGGACGTCGGGATGGGCAAGGGGCCGGCGATCGCGACCTTCGGGATCGAGGACCTTATCGCGCAGCTCAAGGTCGCGGACGGCTTCCAGATCTGGGGCGGCCGGCTCCTCGTGCCATCGGACCGTTCGAACTTCAGCGGGCCGTTCTTCATGAGCCCCTGGAACTACCCGGGCTTCTACCTCCCGGGCGCGCCGATCGGTCCCATGGAAGGCCCCAACGGACGCAATCAGGGCGTCACCGTTTGGGGGAACCTCGCCGACGACAAGTTCAAGTACTTTGCGGGCGTCTACGGCATCGACCAGGGCGGCCCCAACCTCGCGACCCCTGGTCCCGGGGCGAATCCGTTCTACTCGGCGCGCCTCTCCTACACGCTTCAGGGCAGCGAGCCGGGGTACTTCGGATCGAGCACCTACTACGGACAGAAGAGCGTGACCACCATCGGCGTCGGCGGCCAGTACCAGAAGGACGGGTCGGTCAACCGGACGTCGGGGGCTCCGGAGGACACGTTCATCGGTATGGCGGACATCCTCACGGAGCAGGCCGTGCCGGGCGCCGGCACGTTCACCTTCGAAGGGCAATTCTACGGGTTCGACAACGGGTACCAGTTCAACTCGGCGGGGACCTTCGCTCCGCACGAGGCCTTCTACGCGCTGTTTTCGTACCTGACGCCCCAGCCCATCGGCGTCGGGAACCTGCAACCGCTGATTCGCTGGCAGCAGACAGTCGATCCCGCGTGGACGATCATCGACGGGGCGCTCGCGTACGTCGTCAAGGCGTACGACGCTCGCGTCGTCTTGACCTACGAGCACATCGACACGGGGACCGGCGCCGGGGGCGTGAAGAACATCTCGAACTCTCTGCAGTTCGGCATTCAGCTCCAGAAGTAGAGATACCGGCTCAGTAGTGAGGGGGCCTGTCGTTTCCTGCGGCAGGCTCCGCCTGGGCCGCGCGCTCGCGCAGTCGCTTGGTCTCGAGCATGAGGGCGTCGATCCGCCGCTGGTGCTCGGCGACCACGTCCGACAGCTCCTGCGCGTAGCGTTCGAGTTTCATGAATCGCAGCTCGAGATCGACCAGGCGCGGCTCCAGCGTCTCCATGGCGGCAGGGTACTCCACCGCGCTTCGCTCGACACCAGCCGACCCGCGCGTCATCCTCCCGGTCCGATGCCGACGCGATCGGTCTGGCGGGACGGCGCCCTCATCCCCTGGGACGAGGCGCGGGCCAGCGTGCTCTCGCACTCGATGCAGCGGGCGAGCCTCGTCTTCGACGTCGGCGCCCTGCGCGAGGGCGCGCGCGGCGAGGTGCTGCTCTTCCGGCCTCGCGAGCACATCGGCCGCTTCCTTCGGTCGGCCGAGCTCGTGGGCCTCGAGGTTCCGTGGAGCGCGCAGGCCCTCCTCGACGCAACCCTGGAGACGGCGCGCTCGCGCGGAGTCTCGTCGGGTCTCGTCCGCTGGTCGGCGCTGCTCGCGGCTCCCGAGCCCGACGTGGTCCCCCGGGCCGGCGCCCGGGTGAGTGTCGTCATCGCCGTCATGACGCCCGATGACGTCGTGGCGCCGGGCGAGGTCCCCGTCGCCAAACCGGCGGCCGTACGCGTGGCCATCTCGCGCGACCTCCGGAAGGCCGACCCCGCGGTCCTCCCTCCCCAGGCGAAGGTGGCCGCGGCGTACCTCGGTCCCATGATCGCGAAACGGCGCGCCCTCGCCGAGGGCCACGACGAGGTCGTCCTGCTCGATCGGGAGGGGTTCGTCGCCGAGGCGCCGACGGCGAACGTGTTCGCGGTCAGGGGAGGGGAGCTCGTGACACCCACGACCGGCCGCGTCCTCGCGGGGATCACGCGCGCGAGCGTGCTGGACCTCGCGCGCGCCGAGGGCATTCGGGCTCGCGAGGCGGCCCTCTCGCCGGAGGACCTCGCGTCGGCCGACGAAGCGTTCCTTGCGGGGACGTCACTACCGGTGCAGCCGGTCGCGGCCGTCGACGGCAGGCCGATGCGTGCCGGCGCGCCGGGGCCCCTCACGGCGCGGATCAAGGCCCTGCTGGTCGCCTGCGAGCGGGGGCAAGACGAGCGCTTCGCGCACTGGCTGGAGCGCGTTCGCTGACCCTCACGGAGGCGTCTGCGCGTCCTTGAGCTGATTGATGCGCCGTAGTGCTGGGAATTGCCAGGCCCAGATGGCGACGACGATCAGCGTGCCGACGCCCCCGACGAGGACGGCCGGGACCGTGCCGAACCACTGGGCCGTGAGACCGGACTCGAACTCGCCGAGCTCGTTGCTGGCTCCGATGAAGACCATGTTCACGGCGCTCACGCGGCCCCGCATCGGGTCGGGGGTCGCGAGCTGCACGAGCGCCGACCGAACGAAGACGCTCACCATGTCGGAGGCCCCGATGAGCACGAGAGCAACGAGCGACACGGCGAAGCTTCGTGACAGGCCGAACGCGATCGTCGCCGCGCCGAAGACCGCCACCCCGGCGAACATCTTGGCGCCAGCGGCCTTCTCGATGGGGCGAAGCGCGAGCCCGAACGCCGTGACGGCGGCGCCCGCAGCGGGCGCGCTTCGCAGCGCGCCGAGCGCCCACGGCCCGAGGTGCAGGATGTCGCGGGCGTAGACGGGCAGGAGCGCCGTCGCGCCGCCGAGGAGCACTGCGAAGAGATCGAGCGAGATGGCGCCGAGGACGATCGGGTTGCCCCTCACGTAGCGCACCCCGGCGAGCAGGGAGGTCCAGGTGACCGGGGATCGGCCTGCCGGCGCGCCTCTTGGGCTCATCGCCGCTGCGAGACAGAAGGCCCCGAGAGAGCACGCGGCGGCGAGCGCGTACACCCTCGCCGGTCCTCCGAAGGCCGCGTAGAGCAGGCCGCCGAGCGTGGGCCCGAGAACCATCGCGACTTGCCAGAACGACGAGCCCCAGGCGACGGCGTTGCCGAAGTGCTCGATCGGGACGAGCGTAGGCAGGATCGACTGGTTGGCCGGACCGAGAAACGCTCGCGCCGCGCCCACGCCGACGAGAACGAGATAGATCGGCCAGAGTTGCGTCACGCCCCCGCGCGCGACCCAGAACAGCGTCGCCGAGAGCGCCGCCATGACGGTGTGGCATGCGAGCAGAATCCTCCGCCGCTCCACGCGATCCGCCGTGTGCCCCGTGACCAGGGAGAGCCCCACCGCAGGGAAGAACTGCGCGAGACCGACCCACGCGAGAGACATGGGACGGCCGGTCATCGAGTAGATCTGCCACCCGATCGCGACACTCTGCATCTGCATGCCGAGGATCGACAAGAGCCTCGCCGCCTGGAACAGCTTGAAGTCGCGGTGCTCGAAGGCGGCGGACCAGGCCACGCGCTCGGATGCGCCGGGCGCCACGCTCATCTCGCCCCGACGCGCTTCTTCGCCCGCCTGGGGGGTCTCGCGAGGGTTCCACGGCACTTCGAGGAACCGCAACGACACGGGTAGATCCGCCGCAGGTCGTCGAGCGTGTAGCTCTCGTCGGTGACGTACCAGTAGTCGTACGAGAGCTCCTCGCCCTCGGGGATGTCGCGCAGCGCGTGGATGTACACCCGCCCCCGAGTGATGACGACCTCGCAATTCGGGTCGCAGGAGTGGTCGATGAAGCGCGCGTCGTTGCCGCCGAGCGATCCGTCGATGACCACGCGATCGTCGATCGCGAAGAGGAACGTGTGATGGCGCCGCGCACCCTCGTCGTCCGGGAACTGCGCGTCGGCCTGGTCCGACGAGATGCGCTCCCCGGTGTACTCGACGATGCGCTCGCCAAGGGCGACGGCACGGGTCGCGAAGACGCCTCGCCCCTGGACCTTGGAACGACGGGCAACGATCGGAGCGGCGTCTCTCATCTATGCGCGCGCTTTAAGCAGCGTCGCCGCCCGGCCGCAAGAGGATCCACCTGCCGCGCGCCTAGCGGCCGCCAAGCGGAGTCGGCGCAAGCGTGCGCAAGTAGGCCCAGAGGGCGTGCATCTCGATCTCGTCGAAGTTGCGCCAGCTCTCGACAGGCATGAACGGATCGAGCACCTTGCCGTTCTTTCGAGCGCCAGTCCTCATCAGCTTGTCGAAGTCCTCGAAGGACCAGTCCTTGAGGCCGGTCGCGTCGGGCGTGAGGTTCAGCGGAGTGGGAATCGACGGCGGCGCGCCGGGGAGCGGGCCGCCGCTCAGGTGATCGCCATGGCAGCCGACGCATGCGCGAGACATCAGCGCCCCGTACTCGGCCGTGGGCGCCGGGGCCGGCGGCGTCTCGGTGCGGGAATGGTCGATCCGCCTGGCGACATCGAAGATCAGCTTGTCCTGCCGATCGAGGATCTTCCCGAGCGTCTTGACGATGATCGGTTGACACGCCCGATCCACGGGCGGCACCGTCCGCAGGTACGACACGATGGCGACGTCGTCTTCTTGCGGCAGCCACGATATGTCCTGCACCGGCATGAACCGGACCGACCGTCCGTCCTTCTTCAAGCCGTGCCGGACGAGACGTACGATCTCGCCGTCCGAGTACGCGGCGCCCAGGCTCGCACCCGTGATGTTCGGCGCGGCGAGCGTGGCCACCGGCCCCATGGGCGTCACGCGTCCTCCGCCGAAGTCTGCGCCGTGACACGCGTCTGACGAGCAACCGCCTAGGGACATGGCGAGGTGCTTGCCGCGCGCGATGACTGCGGGGTCCTTGGAGGCCACGACGTCCGGTACGGGCACGTCGTACACCTTCTCGAGGCTCGCATCGAAGCGTGACGTCTGCGCGAACACGTACACGGACACGCCGCCGATGGCGCAGGCGACGACTCCCCCGAATACCTTGATCGCGCGCTTCAACCCGGTCTTCATTCCGAACTCCTGGACGTAGAGCCGGCCAGACTATCGGGTAATGCCTCGCATGAGCAAAACGGGTTTCCCTGCCTTGGCGGACGCTTCCAGGTCCACCGTGGCTGCGAGCGCCCATTCGCCGTGTCCCTCCGGGTCGCAGAGGACCTGGACGACCTCCCAGGTGCCGCGCCCCGTCTTGACCGTCCGCGTATTTTGCGGCGCCCGAGCGGTCGGGTCGGTGCGGAGCGCGCCGTGTTCTTCGAAGAAGGGCTGGAGCTCCTGCTCGAAGCGCGCGGCGCTCCATTCGTCGGCGTCCGGCAGGCCCGGCGCTCTGGCGGCGCCGAACATCGCGGCCGCGGCGGCCCAGTCCCGGCGCGCGAGGGCTCGAACGCACTGAAACATCGCATTCCGGACCAGCACCGTGAATCCCCGCTCGTCGCGGGTGATGTCCGCTTCCACGGGGTCCGCGGGAGCGGCGGCCGCTTGGATCGCCCGCTCCGGTTCGGCGAGCATCCGCTCCCACTCGTCGAGCAAGCTGCTGTCGACCGCCCGCACCATCGCGCGCAGGAAGACCTCGATCTCTTCGATTTCCGGCGTCTTCACCGGCGCGGGCACGGTCTGGACCAGCGCCTTGTACACGTCGCTCAGATATCGAAGAAGCGTCCCCTCCGCGCGTCCGAGCTCGTACTCTCGCACGTACTCGTTGAAGTCCATGAACCGCTCGGTCATCTCGCGCGCGATGGACTTCGGCCTCACGTCGTCGCCCTTCACCCAGGGGTGTTCGCGAGCGAAGGCGTTGAAGCTGTCGTAGACGAGCTCACGCAGGGGCTTGGGGTGCTCGAGCTTTTCGAGCTCGGCGATCCGCTGCTCGTATTCGACGCCGGCCGTCTTGAGCTCGGCGAGCTTTTCGCGCTTGAGCACCTCGAGCTGTTGGCGCAGCACGAACTCGGGATCTTCGAGGATCGACTCCACGAGGGTCAGGACGTCGAGCGCGTAGGTGGCCGATTCCGGGTCGAGCGCCTCGACGGTGTCGACCAGCCAGAGCGACAGGGCGTGGTGGATCGAGAAATCGTCCTGAAGGTGGGCGTGGACACGCACGGAGGCGCCGTCGACCGCGAGGATTCCCGCCGCCACCAGCGCGTCGGCCATCGAGCGGGCCTCGCGCGCGAAGATGCGCTGCTGCGCGCGCCTCTCGTGCGAGCGATAGATGATGCGCGCGACGTCGAGGCATCCCCCGCCGGGGCGCTCGAGCACGTCGAGGATCAAGCCGTGCGAGACGCGAAAGCGAGAAGTGAGCGGCTCGGGCTGCGAGGCCACGAGCCGGTCGAAGGTCGCGCGGTCCCAGTGCACGTATCCCCGGTCCGGCGGCTTCTTGCGTACGATCCGTTTCAGCTTCGCGCGGCTCGCCCCCGGCCTTCTGCTCCATGCGCAGGTTCTCGATGACGTGCTCGGGCGCCTGCGCGACGACGTACCCCTGCTCGTCGAAGCCTTTTCGTCCGGCGCGCCCCGCGATCTGCTGGAAGTCGCGCACGCTGAGGATCGCGGTCTTTTCGCCGTCGTACTTGCACAGGCGCGTGAAGAGCACGGTGCGGATCGGGATGTTCACCCCGACTCCGAGCGTATCGGTGCCGCTCACGATCGCGAGCAGCCCCTTCTGCGCGAGCTTCTCGACGAGCAGCCGGTATTTCGGGAGCAGCCCAGCGTGGTGAAGGCCGACGCCATGCGCGAGGAAGCGTTTCACTTCCTTGCCGTAGGGCGAATCGAAGCGCAGTCCCGTCTCGTCGATGGCCGCGCCGATCGCGCGCTTTCGATCCTTCGGCAACAGATCGATGCTCATCAGGTTCTGCGCGGTCTCTGCGGCGCCGCGCTGCGTGAAGTTGACGATGTAGACCGGGGCGCGCCCCGTCCGCAGAAGCTCCTGAATCGACTCCTGCAGGGGCGTCTCCCGGTACTCGAACGAGAGCGGGACCGGGCGCTCGCCGGATCGAACGGTGACCGTTGGACGTCGCGTGAGCTTCGTGATCGCTTTCTCGAAGGTCTCGGTGGGCCCGAGGGTCGCGCTCATGAGCAGGAACTGAGCGCGCTCGAGGACGAGGAGCGGGATCTGCCACGCGACGCCGCGCTCCTTGTCGGCATAGTAGTGAAACTCGTCGATGACCACGCAGTCGACCGCTGCGGCCTTGCCCTCCCGGAGGGCGATGTTCGACAGGATCTCCGCGGTGCAGCACACGATCTTCGCGTCGCGATTGACCGTGGCGTCGCCCGTCACGAGGCCCACCCGGTCCGCGCCGAAGTCACGGCACAGCGCGAAGAATTTCTCGCTCACGAGCGCCTTGATGGGAGCCGAGTAGTAGCTGCGCCGGCCCTGGCTCATGGCGAAGAAGTGAAAGGCCAGCGCGACGAGCGACTTCCCACTTCCGGTCGGTGTGGCCAGGACGACGTTGTTGCCCGAGAAGAGCTCGAGGATCGCTTGCTCCTGAGCCGGGTAGAGCTCGAGGCCCAGCTCGGCAACGTGTCCGAGAAACAGGTCGAGGAGCTCTTCGGGGGACGTCCCGGGTCTCGGCGGCACTCGATCGGCAAGCGGCATCGGCCGTTGCAATAGCATCCAACGTTGACTGACCGTACCGACGTCGCCCATTCTCCCCGGGGAGATCATGCCCTTCGATCGCTCGCTCGCCGGCCAATGGACCCTGCCCGTCTCGACGGAAACCTCGTGGAAGGACGCGGCTCTCTACGCCCTCGGCGTGGGCGCCAAGAAGGACGAACTCGAGTGGCTCTACGAAGGGCGCGGGCCGAAGGTTCTTCCGAGCTTCGCGGTCGTGCCGAAGTTCCAGCCGATGCTCGATCTGCTCGCGAGGAGCGGCGGCGACCTCTCCCTGCTCGTCCACAACGCCGAGCGAGTCACGGTGCACGCGCCGATCGCACCGCGCGGCCGGCTCGTGACCCGGGCCGCGATCCGCGCGTTTTACGATATGCGTCGGTTTGCCCAGGTGCTCGTCGACGCGAGAACCGAAGACGACCGAGGACAACTCGTCGCCGAGACCACGTCGACCATGCTCTTCCGAGATCAAGGCGGCTTCGGCGGCGAGCCGCCCCCCAAGGAGGTGGCGCCGGTCGAGAGACCGAAGGACGCGCCGCCCACGTTCGTGCTCGAGGAGGTCACCTCGCCCGAGCAAGCGCTGCTCTACCGCCTGTCGGGGGACCACAACCCGCTCCACGCCGACCCCGACTTCGCGCGTCGCGTCGGCTTCGAACGAGGGCCGATCCTCCATGGTCTCTGCACCTTCGGCTTCATGGTGCGACACGTCGCGAAGGCCGTGTGCGGTGGGGACGCGAGCCGCTTGCGCTCGTTCGAAGCGCAGTTTCGCCGGCCCGTGTGGCCGGGCGATACCCTCGTCACCGAGGGATGGGTCGTTCGACCCGGCGCCGTGGCGTTGCGCGTCAAAGTCCGCGAGCGCGACGAAGCGGTCATCACCGCCGCCTGGGCTCAGTTCGACCCGTGATCGTCGGCCCTAGGCGGCGCCTTCCATGAGGATGTGACCCGAGCGGCGCAGTGCGTCGATGTCGACGTCGCCCTCGAAGATCTGCCGGCCCTTCACGATGACCCAGCGGAGCGCGTTGCGCATCGCGCGTACGGCGCGCAGCGCCGATCGGACGCTCGGGAACACCCAGGCGAGCGTTCCGGGCTGACTCTCGCTCCATCCGTAGATGACGAGGGTGACTGCTCCCGTCGTTTTCGTCGTCATGCGAGAGGCCAACCGCCGGAGGTGGGATCGCATTTCCTTATCCTTGACGCACCCCGAGCGTAAGTCCAATCGCCCACGACGCAAGGGGCATCTGCGCGACGCGAAGCATAAGATAGCGCCGTGGAAAGTTTGCACGGATCGGCTCCCCCGTTGCCGCCGTCGTCTTTTGCCACAGCCAGCGTTCGCACCGCGCTCACGGCCCCGCGGAGCGGTCGCGCCTGGCCCCTTCGGCCGCTAGCTCCGGCGATCGTGATCCTCGTGGGCCTGGCCGTCGCCCTGGCCATTGGCTCGTTCGGGGTCGCGAACCTCGCGACCGCGAGCGACGATCACGCCGCCGCGCGCGCGGAGCTCCTCGCGACGACCCTGGGCGCGCGCCTTTCGAGGCTTCCGGCCAGCGAGTGGCTCGATGTCATGCAGCTCGCCGCACGCAAGACCGGCGCCGAGTTCGTCGTCATCTCGCGCGAAGGGGACGTGGTGTTCGACGCGAGCCTCGGCATGGCGGATCGCGAGGCGCTCAAGCGAGTGGCCGCCGTTTCGTCCGGGGAAGCGGTCACCGGGCTCGGGCGCGCTCGCTTCGGGACCGAACGGCTGATGGCCCGAGGGCCCGCCGCGCCCGAGATCCTCGTCGCGTTCGTGCGCGAGCCCAGCGCGCCCGAGGCGGCGCCCGCGCTCGTGCGTGCGCTCGTGGCTCTCACGACGCTCCTCGTCGGCGTCGCCGCGGCCGTTGCGTACGCCGTCGCGCGTGACGCCAACAAGGACGTCGAGTTCGTCGGCGAGCGCGTGCGCGGCATGGTCCACGTCCGCTCGGAGCCGACGGGCGAGGCCGTACCGGTGCGCACGATGGACGAGGTCGGCGCGCTCACCGTCGCCTTCAACGCCCTCGTCGATCGCTTCGCGGCCGCGCAGTCGAGCTACAAGAGCGATCTCGCGCGGGTCCGGGCCGCCGATCGCGATCGGGCGGCCTTCCTCGCTGCCGTCAGCCACGAGCTGCGCAGTCCGCTCAACGCGATCCTCGGCTTCGCCGACATCCTGATGACCGAGGTCGACGGGCCGCTGTCGGCCGAGGCCCGAGAAGAGGTCGAGCAGATCCGGGGATCGGGGAAGCACCTCCTCGACCTCATCAACGACATCCTCGAGCTCAGCGCGCTCGAGAGCGGGCAGCTCAGGCTCACGCGCACGCGGGTCGACCTCGCCGCGGTGGCCTGGGAGGTCGTTCGCGAGGCGGCCGGGCTCGTCGGCGCGCGCCCGGTCGCCGTGCGCATCCAGGGTGAAGCCGAGAGTCTACGCGCGGGCCGATGCGAAGCGCGTGCGGCAGGTGCTCACGAACCTCGTCGGCAACGCCATCAAGTTCACTCAGCAGGGCGAGGTCGTCGTCGACGTCGGTCGCGACGGGCGGTTCGCGCGCCTCAGCGTGCGCGACACGGGCCCCGGCATCAGCCCGCAGGAGCGGGCCGTGATCTTCGAGGAGTACAAGCAGACGAAGGAGGAGCGTGTTCGTCGGCGCGGGACCGGGCTCGGCCTCGCCATCACGCGCCGCCTCGTGCTGATGCAAAAGGGGTTCATCCGCGTCGACAGCGAGGTCGGACGGGGATCGAACTTCGAGGTCCTCTTGCCGATCTGGGACGACCCCGGCGCCTCGCAGCCTCCGTTGACGAGCGAGGGCACGACGTGAACAACGCCGCTCGCCGGCTCGTCGCGCGCCTCGTCGCGATCCAGCTCGTCGCCTGGGGGACGAAGGAGCTGCTCGTCGCGGTCTTCGCGCCGCGCCTCTTGCTGCTCGAGCCGAGCGTCGTCGCGGCGAGCTGGCGAGTCCTGCTCTGGGGCTGGCTCGCGACCGCCGTGGTGGTGGTGACCGCGACGGTCCTCGTCGGGCGTCGCCTGCGGCCGCTGCTCCTCGAGCTGACGGTGGGAGCGTCCCACGTCGAGCCGCGCGACGTGCACGTGCTCTACGGCACGCCGTGCGAACCTCGTCGTCATCGATCTCGGCGGAACGTTCGTGGTCGCGGCGGCGACTCTCGTCGCTCCTCTTCGCCCGGAGCCGAACGACCTCTACACGCAGGTCGAGCTCGTGCTCCTCTCGATCACGATGGCCAGCGTCGCCGCGCTGCCCGCGTACGTGATGATGCGGGCGTCGGTGGCGCGCGTGCTCGAGCTCGTGCCGGTCGCCGCGTCGCGCGAGGCGATCGAGGTGCTCGGGACCCGCGATCGCGTCATGGCGCGCGTGCGACGCAGGCTGCTCGCGGCCGTGGTGGCGCCGGTGGCGTTCGTCGCGCTCGGCGCGTCGCTTCTCGTGCACGCCCACCTGCGCGCGTTCGACACGTCGTCGCGCGCAGGACGACGCAGCGGAGCTTGCGCAGGGAGTCCTCGACGCCGTCGACGGCGACGTTCGCGGACGCAAGGCGGCAATCGAGGCGGCGCAGGCGTACGGCTTCGACGTCGACCTGTCGCACTCCATCGCGCTCTTCTCGGCCACCCGAAACGACGAGGGCCGCACCGAGCTGGCCGTGCCACTCGCCGACGGCCACGCCATCGTTCGCTTCGGGACCGCGCGGCTGAGCCCCGGGACGGGGGTCTACCTGGGCCTCGCGCTCGTCGCGATCGCGATCGCCGGGATGCTCGGGTGGCGCATCGGCGGCGCCTTCAGCGACGACGTGGCGCTCGCAGAGCGCGAACTCGAGGCGACCGGCGTCGCGGACGTACTGCGCGGCGGGCGCATCCGCGGCGACGCGCGCTTCCAGTCCGTGGCGGCTCTCATGCTCGCCGCCGACGAGCTCGGCGGCGTCTTCCGCGAGTTCGCCAGCGCGCAGCAGCGCGCCATCGACGCGCGCACGGCCACCGAGCGGATGCGGGGGCTCTTCCTCGCGTCGATGAGCCACGACCTGAAGGCCCCCCTCAACGCCATCCTCGGTTTCGCCGGGCTCGTGTCGCGCGGGACGTCTGAGCGACGGGCAGCGCGAGAGTGTCGCGATCATCGAGCAGCGCGGGCGCGAGCTGCTGTACCTCATCGACACGATCCTCGACGCGGCGCGGGTCGAGGCGGGCGAGCTGACGGTCTCGCCCGAGTGGACGCGCGTGGGCGACGTCGTGATGCCCGCGGTGCTCGACGCGCGCGAGCTCACCGTCGGCATGAACGTCGAGATCGTCGGAGAGATCCAGCCGGGCGTGCCGCAGCGTCGCTGGCCGACCCGGCCCGGCTGACGCAGGCGCTGACGGCCATCATCCTGGTGGCCGCCCGGTTCGCCGAGCGCGGACACGTCGTCGTCCGCGCGTCGATGCCGGCCAGCGGCGAGCAGTTGCGGATCGACGTCGACGTGACGGGGCGGGGCATCGCGCCGGCGGATCGAGAGAAGATCTTCGACGCCTTCAAGCACGCCGATCGCGCCCGCCGTCACGGTAGCCTCGGCCTGGGGCCCTCGCTGGCCCGGGCAATCGTGGAGCTCCACGGAGGTGCCATCGACATCGAGACGACCCCGGCGGGCGGGACCGTTTTTCACGTCTGGGTGCCCAGCGAACGCGGGACGTCGCGCTCCTAGAAGGCTAGAGTCCGCGGCCATGAAGCCGGTCCTCTCGAGGGCGCAGATGCGCGCGTTCGATGCGCATGCGATAAAGCAGTGCAGCGTGCCCGGGCTTCTCCTGATGGAGAACGCAGGGCGCGGGGCAACGGACATCCTCGTCCGCGAGCTCTGCGACGGTGAGGTGCGCGGGGCGCAGCCGGTTATCGTCTGCGGCGCGGGCAACAACGGCGGGGACGGCCTCGTCATCGCGCGCCACCTGTGCGTACGCGGCGCCTCGCCCATCGTCTTCCTCGCCGGCGACGCGGAGGGGGTCTCTGGAGACGCCCGGGCCAACTTCGACGCCTGGCGCGGAATTGGCGGCGAGGTTCAGTGGTTGCCGCCGGGCGCCCCGCTCTCGACCCTGCGGGAAGCGCTCGCGCGCGGAGAGATCGTGGTCGACGCTCTGTTCGGCACGGGCCTCGACCGACCCATCGAGGGCTGGCTTGCGGATGTCGTGCTCGCGATGAACGCGTCGTCTGGGCCCCGTTTCGCTGTCGATCTCCCGTCGGGGCTCGACGCCGATACGGGCGCTGCGCTCGGTGTCGCCATCGAAGCGAAGGTCACGGCCACCTTCGGGCACTACAAGCTCGGCCTCCTCACGCCCAGTGGCGCGAGTCTCGCCGGGCGGGTGCACGTCGTGGACATCGGCGTGCCGCCCTCGCTCGTCGCGCACGTGGGAGGGGCGGCGCAGCGACTGGAGCCCGAGGACCTCGAGGCGTTTCTTCCGGCGCGGCCCCCTGGTGCCCACAAGACGTCCGCGGGGCACGTGGCGGTGGTGGCCGGATCGGCAGGGAAGATCGGCGCGCCCCAGCTCGTCGCGCACGGGGCCTTGCGCGCGGGCGCCGGTGTCGCCACGATTGCCACGTGGCCGGACGCGGCGACTGCAATCGAGTCGCACGTGCTCGAGGCGATGACGGCGCGGATCGATCCGTCGGCGATCGGCGAGAGCCTCGACGCGATCCTCCGCGGCAAGGACGCGGTGGTCATCGGGCCGGGCCTCGGGCTCGGCGACGACGCGCGCATCGCCGTCGAGTACGTGCTCGCGACCTGGCAAGGGCCCGTCGTCGTCGATGCGGACGCGCTGACCATGTTCGCCGGACGCCCCAGCGTTCTCCTGGCCGCCAAGAGCGCCGTGCTCACTCCCCACCCGGGAGAGCTGGCGCGCCTGCTGGGAAAGACAGTCGCTCAGGTCGAAGGGGATCGGTTCCACGCGGCGCGCGAGCTCGTCGCCGCGACCGGCGCGGTGGTCGTGCTCAAGGGGGCCCATTCGATCATCGCGTCCCCCGATTCGCGCCTCGCGGTCAGCCCGCTGGCGTGCCCGGTGCTCGCCACCGCCGGGTCGGGGGACGTCCTGAGCGGGATCATCGGCGCGCTGGCCTGCACGCTGTCCGGGTTCGACGCCGCGTGCGTCGGCGTCATGCTCCACGCTCTGGCCGGAGAAGCGTGGTCGCGCGCTCATTCGAACGCGGATCGCGGCATGCTGGCCTCCGAGATCGCGGACTCGCTCACGATCACGCGCTAGCCAGCGAGCGCGATCCTCGTCCATCGAGAGAAGAGCGAGAAAACAGGGAGGGGATGCTCTCTCTCCTGGTCGTAATCGACCATTGCGCTCGGTGACTTAGCCGCCGGGTGGCATGCGCCGTTGCCCTCGGGACACACGCCGTTGGCCGTGCGGACGCGGAGACACGGCCGAGAGCCCTGCTTTCCTCGGAGTTTCCTCGGTTCAGCCGGTGGCATCGGCCTTGCGATGGTCCGCGGCATCCACGGAGGATCCCGATGTCTGCTCCCGCTTCTGCCTTGGCTCCCACTCGGCCGCGTCGTCGCGGCGCCCTTGCAGCCCTCGACGACGCCGAGCTTCGCGCTGGCCTGGTCGAAATCGTCCCGCAGCTCCGCGCTCGTGCGCTCCGGCTTTGCGGAGACGCGGCGACGGCCGATGACGTGGTTCAGGACACGATCGAGCGCGCCCTTCGTTTCTCCCACCAATACGAGCGCGGAACCAACCTTCGGGCGTGGGCCTTGCGAGTGCTCTTCAGCGTCTTCGTCACCCGGTGGCGCCGCCGCGGTCGGGAGCGCAACGCTCTCCGTCGCCTGGCCACCGATCCCTGCGCGTGGACGGTGCCGGCAACCTTCGCCGCCCCGGACGCGGGCGACGGCGCCATGACGCGGTCGACGCGCAGGACCCTGGACGCGCTACCCGCAGGATTCCGCGCCGTGATCATCCTGGTCGATCTCGAGCAGCGCACCTACCTCGACGCGGCGGGGCAGCTCGGCGTTCCCGTCGGGACCGTCATGAGCCGCCTGCACCGAGGAAGAAGGCTTCTCGCCGAGAACCTGATGGACGCCGCATGAAGGTCTAGGATTCGCGTGGCTTCCAGGGGACATCGCTCACCCGCGCCATCACGTTGGCTCGCCGCGCGAGGGCGAAGAGCAGATCGCTGAGTCGATTGAGGTAGACGACGACCTCGCCCCGCACGGGCCCGTCGTCGACGGCGAGCGTCGCGCGCTCCGCACGCCGGCAGACTGTGCGAGCCAGGTGGAGCGCCGCGGCCTGGGGAGACCCGCCGGGGAGCACGAAGGTCTTGAGAGGTTCGCAGGCCGCGTCCGCATCGTCGATCGCGAGCTCGAGACGGTGGATGTCGGCCTCGTCGAGAAGCTTCATGTGAAGCTTCGACTCCCGCCCCGGCACGCACGCGAGCTCGGCCCCCAGCGTGAAAAGGTCTTCCTGGACGCGCTCGAGGACCGCGTCGACCGCGGGGGCCAGCCCCGTGGCGCGCGCGACGCCGATGACGGCGTTCGTCTCGTCGACCGTTCCGTACGCTTCGACGCGCAAGCTCGCCTTCGGGACCCGTCCGCCGCCGAAGAGCCCTGTTGTGCCGTCGTCTCCCGTTTTCGTGTAGAGCTTCATCCCGACGAAGTCTGTCGCATGCCGTCAGGCTCGGTGCAACGCGGCGAGCTGCGTCTGCGCCTCGATCGACGTGTAGTTACGATCGAAATCGAGTGCGGCGCCGAGAGTCGCGTTGGCATCGTTCGCGGCGTCGGTCGCGTTTCTCGCCGCGTCCGCGTGCTGATCGGCGGATGCCTTGTCGGCGGTCGCCTGGGCCTCGTCGTCGTGCTGCGCAGCTTTCCAGAGGCCGTCGCCCAGCTTCTCGACGCCATCGGACAGATGCGCGGCGACGAGGCCCTGGACCGTGGCCGCGCCCGACGCGGCCGGTGGGCACGCGACGGCGAGGCAGGCCCCGACGACCGCGGTCGACGCGTCGAACACCCCCTGCGCCCGCAGGCTGGACGCCTCATCGTGCATCGCCTGCACCTGGGCGGCATCGGCCGCGGCTTCGGCGGCTTCTTGCGAGTCTCGCTCCTGATGTGCGGTCGTCCGCCCCGCCTCGCCGTTCTCGACGTCGAGCGCGGCCATCTCTTCCCCTGGGTCGCCGCTGCAAAGCACGGCGTCGCTTGCGTCGAGCGAATCGTCGATAGGAGTCGCTCTACTGGACTGGGCTGCTTGAATCGCTTCCATGATTCATCCTTTCACCGTCATCGACGATGCCGTGACGAGAGTCTGGTCGCCGATCTGGATCGACTGCGTCAATGATTCGAGCGCTCGCTCGTGGGACTGGTCGGTTTGCTTCAGGTCTGCGAGCACGTCGGTCGCGAGCTGCGCCGCCGCCTGGGCGCCTTCGCCCGCCGCAGTGGCCGCCGCGCTCGCGTCTTCGGCGGTGGCCGCGAAGTGGTCGCCCCGAGCGGTCGCAAGCCCGGCTCCCCCCGCGGCGACGGCGCTGACGGTCGCGGCGGCGACCGCAACTCCGCCCACGCCGGCCGTGGCCACGGTGGCTGCGACGGCCGTCGCGACGATGGCGATGTCCTCGAGTCCCGTCTTGAGAATCGCTCCAGAACTTCGGGCTGTTCCAGGCATTGTCGAGGTCGCGCCCCGCGTCGTCGACCGCGCTTCCGAAGCGGCCGTGAACGAGGTCGCTCGCGACGTCGCTGACGAAGTCGCCGATCTCCGAGAAGAAGCCCCCGCCCGAGTTCGGCTGGTTGGCTTGCTCCTGCTGGATGGCGGCCCGCTGCCGCGCCTCGTCTTGCTGCTGCTGCACCTCGCTGTCCTCGACCCGACTTTCTCCGACGGTAAGGTCGTCCTGCCGGACCTCCGAGAGCGTCGTGTACAGCGCGCTCATCGCGTCGTCGTCGGAACCCAGCGACGCGGCGCTGCCTGGCGGGGCAGCGGCGTTGCCTATCGGCGCCGTCACGGCCGCACCTCGACGGGGCAGCGCGATCCATCGGTTGCTCTGATCATGGGCGCCTCAGTGGCCGATGTTGTCGGCGATCTTGTTTTCCTGGTCGCCGAGCGATTGCACGAGATTGGTCGTGAGCGAGATCGCCGTCTGTCGCTGGGACATCAGCGACTGCAGCTGCACCATCTGCAATTCCGAGTTCGAGTCGAGACTGCTGGCCGCGTCCGAGAGCGACTGCACGTATCCCTGAAGCTCCGTGCTGTTGAGGACGTTGTCGCCCTTTGGGCCCGCCTGGGTGGGCGGATATTTCGTCTCGTCGATGAAGTCCGGATCGCTGGCGTTCGTCGAGTGGGTGAATGCGGCGCCGCCGTCGCCCGACCAGACCATCGAGTTGTACGTCGTGGTCAGCGCGGGGAGGGCAGGGCAGCCCGGATCGGAGCTCTTGAGAGAATTGATGAGGCCTCCGAGCGTCGATTCCAGCTGCTTGCAGACGGCAGGGTCCGTCTGATTCGAGCTGTCGAAAGGCTTGAGCGCCGCGATGGTCTGGTCAATCTGCGAGATCGCGCTCGCGTTCCTTTGCTGATCGGTGAACGAGGCGGTCACCTGGTCGTCGATCGAATCGAGCCGCGATTCGCAGTAGGCCATGAGGGCGTCGGGCGAGAGACCGGACCCGCCGTCATCGGCGGGATCTTCGGGTTCGGAGGGCGAATACCGAGCGACCGGGTACGTGTTGTTGCTCGAGACGGAATTGGCCATGACGGCTCCTTGCGGCGTTGGGCACGTTTGCCACCCCATCGGCCCTGCCGGTTGCCGGTTGCGTGAAAAGCGTCAAGGTGGCGGGCATGAGAGAGTTCGCGTGGCGCTTCGCCCTCGTCGCCGTGGCTGGCTGCGCCAGGGCGGCGCCCTCTTCCGACCCGGCCGCGGCGGCGGCCTCGGCGGGCGCGGCGAACGCGAGCTCGCGCGCGACCGACCATCTCTCGACCGCGAAGGGCCCGCTCGACGTGACCCCCCTGAACCACGCGTCGGTGCTCTTCGGGTGGAGCGGCAAATCGATCTACATCGACCCGACGATGATGGCGCTGGCGGACCCCACGCTTCCAAAGGCCGACGTCGTCTTCATCACCGACATCCACCCCGACCACCTCGACGCCTCCGCGATCGCACGCATCCACAAGGAGGGCACGCTCATCGTGGGGCCGCAGGCCGTCGCCGACTCGGCGCACGTCGACGTCGTGATGAAGAACGGCGACGCGCGCGACGTGGCCGGCATCGGGATCGAGGCGGTGCCGATGTACAACGTGGTCCGCGGCCCTGCCCCGGGAAAGCTCTATCACGACAAGGGCCGCGGCAACGGCTACGTGCTCGACTTCGCGGGAGTGCGCGTCTACCTGTCCGGCGACACCGAGTGCACGCCCGAGATGCGCGACCTTCGCCAGATCGACGCGGCGTTCGTGTGCATGAATCTCCCGTACACGATGCCGCCCGCCGAGGCGCTCCAGTGCGTCGAGGCGTTCCACCCAAAGGTGCTCTTTCCGTATCACTATCGCGGGTCGGACCTCAGTCCCCTCAAGGGCCTCGCCGGTCAGGGCGTGGAGGTTCGCGAGCGAAATTGGTACTGAGCAATCTGCCAGACTGCTCCGCCCCAGTTCCGCCGGGCTCGGGGCCGACCGGACGACGCTTTTCGTACTACCCCCGGCTCAGCCAGCCTTGTCGAACGGTTCGCCGGATCGGATCCGTTCGAAGCGATCGATGGCATCGCGACCGAGCGCTCGGCCGAGCGCATAGTCGCGCTCGAGCGCCCCGGAGTCTCTCGACGTTCGCTTCGTGGCGAGCGCCGCCGCGGGGGCGACCTGCAGGACGTGACAGTCCGCCGGGGGGGACGTCATGAAGTCCACCGCATCGCGATAGACCGCCGCGGCGTTCCGACAGGCCTTCGCGAGGCCCGGCTCGCGGCGCATCGCCCAGGCGCCGACGCGATTGGCGATTCGCGCGTTCTTGACGAAATGGGCGGCGCGCGAGCGGACCACGACGAGAGTGCGCGCCCCGCGACGGTACGCTTCGCGGACGGGGATCGGGTCGCTCAGCCCGCCGTCGACGAACCGCTCGCCTCCGAGGGTCACGGTGCCGCGGTAGAGAAGCGGGAGCGCGCACGAGGCCTTGAGAGCCTCAAGCATGTCCCCGGCCCCGGGGGCAAGGTAGCGCGCCTCTCCGGTCCGCACGCTGGTGGCCACGAGCGCGTACTCGATGCCGCAGGCCGCGGCCGCTCTCCGGTCGAGAGGGTCTTCGCGCTCGATGGCGTCCCAGAGCCAGTCGAGATCGAGCCAGTGACCGCCGCGCATGCCGCGCCAGGGGTCGATGAACTCGGGGCGCGACATCTGGTCGAGGAAGCACCTGCGGGTGCGCCCATGCTGCTTTGCCAGAAACGAGAGCGCGTTCGATGCGCCGACGGAGACCCCCAGAACGAGGTCGAACGGGAAGAAGCGCTGCTCGAGGAAGACGTCGAGCGCTCCGGCCGCGAAGATGCCGCGCATGGCGCCGCCCTCGACGATGAGCGCGACGCGACCCGGGGAACGCACGGTCATGACCTAGGCGCTATGGCGCGAGCCGCGGGCGCCGTCAACGACTCCCGGGCGGCGCCATCGACAAGACCACCGCGCCGGGCGATCTGTGACGGACGCGCAAGACGACGCCGCCGCCCGCGAGAGGCCGGACGACGAAGCCTTCGGTGTCGAGGCGGTCGCGGCGGGCCAGGGCGGCCCCGCCGACCGCCACGCTCTCCAGCCGGGAAGCGAGCCGAAGCGTCTCCGTGGCGTCGGCGTCGAACGTGGTCCAGGCCACGCGCGTCGGACCGTACTCGACGCCCGTGACGATCGACGTCGAGCGCAGGAGATGGTTCTCGCGCTTCGGCGCCCACTCGGGCACCGCGCCCATCGCGACGAGGAAGTGGCGGATGTAATCGCCGTAGCCGTCGCTGAACCACCACCCTTGGTCCTTGTCCTCGCCCACCGCGACGACCCCGTCTTCGCGGCACGTGTACGTCGCCCAGTTGAGGGAGCGCGCGGCGAGGTCGCGCGCGGCGAGGTCTCCGGTCGCCTCGGCCCACAGGGCCGTGGTCGCGCCGAATCGCGCCGTGTGGCTGCCCATCTTCGCCATGTCGTGCCCTTGCTCGCTGAGGACGATGGCCCCGAACTGACCTCCGCGTTCGGCGCGGGTGTCCCCACCGAAGACCTGGGACGTCCACGTGAGCAGGTGCGCGACGTGGTCGCGCCATTCGGGGTCGGCCTCCGGGTGGGCGATCAGAAATCTCGCCGTGCTCAGCGCGGAGTACTGGTTGGGGTTCTTCGTCGGGTCGGACTGGATATCGATGTCCTCGAAGTAGCCGCTCCACGCGTCGTTGCGCATCGGCACGCGCAGCAGCCACTCGAGCGCGATCGAGCGCGCCTTCGCGTAGGCCTCCGTCTGTCCGAGCGAAAGTCGCCCCAGCTCGTCGAAGAGCATCAGCGCCCGCACGACGTTCGCGGAGTACTCCTCGCGCGACGCGCCCGTCTCGGCGTGCACGCGAAACGGCCACGGCGAGCGTTGCCGGTCGCCTTCGCGCGCGTGCCGGGCGAGTGCGTCCGCGCACGCGATGGCGGCGTCGCGGAAGCGCTCTTGCCCGGTCAGCTCGAACATCTGCAGATACGCGAACCCGAGCTCGCCGACCTTGTCCGGCTCGATGACGCCGTTGCCGTCACCCCGGCCGCAGAAGTCACACCACGAGTCGTCCGCGCCGCGGTAGTCCACGTCGCCGGCGTTCGCGCTCGCGTACGGTACGCGTTCCCAGTCCCAGCCCGCAGGGGTGGTTCCGTGCGAAAGCTGGTAGTCGAGCGCCTTGCGCGCCACGTCGACCGCCGCTCGATCTCCGCTGAACGCGTACCAGAGGACCGCCGAGTCCGTGAGCATGGCGTAGAGCCCCGCCGGGTTGTGCGGCCAGTTGATCCCCTCGAACGTCACGGGGTCGAAGCGCGAGTTGGCCAGCCACGTCTCGAGGCCGTTGTCTTGGACGGGGAACTTGGTCTCGAGCGCGCGCCACGCGATCGACGAGACGTGAGCGTACGGAGCGTCTTCCGTCGACCAGGAGAGGAGCTTGTCGGCCGCGTCGAGCCGGACGGGGTGGCCGGCGATCATGGGCGACGCTCCGGGCGGCGCGGTCGTCGAGCGAGCGCACGCTGCGGCCGCGGCGCCGGCCGCGATCGCAGCGAGCACGGAGACGAGCGCGGACTGCCCTGGGTGCGCCGGCATCTCCCCGAGTCTACAATCGCGATCGTGCGACGCGAGCGCGGCCTGGTCCTCATCATCGCCTACAAGCTCACCAAGGGTGGGCTCTGGCTCGTCCTCGCCGTGACCATCCTCGTCATGATGCGAATGGGCCTCGGCGATCGCCTGCTCGGGCTGGCCGACCACCTCCGGCTCCACGCCCACGCGTGGAGCCTTCGCCTCGCCGACCTGGCCGTGCGCGCCTCGAGCCGGCGCGCGCTGTGGACGATCGTGGTCGCGCTCGTCGCCGACGGCACGCTCACGCTCTTCGAGGCGTGGGCCCTGATTCACGGACAGTGGTGGGGGCCCTGGCTCGTCGTCGTCGCGACGGGCTCGCTGCTCCCGTTCGAGATCGCCGCGCTCGTCCGCCACCCGCACATCATTCGCTCGCTCGTGCTCCTCGTGAACCTCGCGATCGTCGCGTACCTGGCGCGCGGGGCGCTGCGCGAGCATCGCATCAGGCGCTTGCCGCGACGCGAGCCAGGATCCGCTGCACCCCCTCGCGGAGTGTCGCCTCCGGCGTGAGGAGGCTCACGACGACGTACGCCTCGTCGTCGAAGTCGAAGTAGTGACCGGGGTGCACATGGACCCCATCCTCCTCGAGGAACGCCAGCGTCCAGCCCTGTTCATCGCGCGTCTTCGGGAGTCGCAGCGTCGCGTACCAACCGCCCTCCGCGTCGAGCACCGAGACGGCCGAGCCGGTGACCGCCGACGAGAGCCACGCGAGGTTGCCGGCCGTGCGATCGCGGATCGCTTGCTCGGCCGTCGTGCGCGAGGCCAGGAGCGCCGGCAGCGCGTGCTGCACGGGCCCCGCCACCGACAGGAACGCATCGGCGATCACTTCGAGGCGCGCGAGCGCCGCGTCGACGCGCGCCGCCTCGCCGCCGACCGCCATCCACGCGAGCTTGGCCTGCGGGAGGGCGGCCAGCTTCGAGAGGCCACCGAGCGCGAAGACGAGCGAGGCGCCCGGGCCGGCGTCGAGCGCCGAGCGGGCGCGGGCGCGGTCGGGACGGAGCGGGTAGCGCGCGAAGACTTCGTCGCTCACGATCGGCAGGCCCAGCGTCGCGAGTTCGGCGAGCTCACTCGTCTTGAGGTACGAGCCGGTGGGGTTATTGGGGCTCACGGTCACGACCGCTCGCGTGCGCGGCGTGATCGACTCGCGGACGCTCGGGAAATCGATGTGCCAGGCCCCGTCGTAGCCGAGGCGATACGGGACGGCGGTCACGGACTCGAGCTGCGCCAGGTGCTCGAAGAGCGGGTAGCTCGGGCGCGGTACGAGCACTTCGTCGCCCGGATCGCACAGGAGCTTGAAGAGCAGCGCGTACGCTTCGCTCGTGCTCGCGGTCAGGGCCACGCGAGCCGGGTCGACGTGAGGGCCGTGCGCGGAGAGATCGCGCGCGACGGCCTCGCGCGCCGAGGGCAAGCCAAAGGGGGCCGGCTCGTAGACGAGACAGGGAGGCAGCGCGAGGGCCGAGAGGATGGCGTCGCCGTCGTAAGGAATCGAGGCGCGCGTCGGGTTCGACGTGGTCAGGTCGAATGCGGCCTTGCCGCCCTTGCGCGCGAGCGCCCGAGCGAGCGGGTTCGGAGACAGGTCGAACGCCGAGCGGGATGAGAACATCGCCCGTCAGGGGCCGGCCGGGGGCCTCGTCGACGCCGGCGCGAAGATCGACTGCAGCGTCGCGTCGGCCTCGATGAATTCGATCGCCATCCGGTGCCGCCATACGGCGCGCGGATCGTCGTCGCGCGGCTCGACGCGGACGATGCGTCCGGACAGCTTTCGGTCCGGGCCGTCGGGGGACACGCGGAAGGAGACGGTCACGACGTCCCCGACGTTCAGCTGCGTGCTCCCCGAGATGAGGATCCCGCCGGCGCTCACGTCGTTGCACACCGCCCAGACCTGGAGCGAGGAAGAGTCAATCGTGACGGGAAACCACAGCGTGTATCGGTTGTAAGAACGCTTTTCCTGCATTCGCGCCTCTGTCAGTACCCGAGGTCGAATCCCTTGGCGGATGCCGCGGCCTTTGGCTTGGGCTTGTCCTTGTCCTTGTCGACCGCCGGCGCCGCAGGGTGCGCCGTCGTAGCCACTTTTCCTGCGAGGCCCTGCGCAGGCGCGGACGCGGCGGCGGAGGGCGCTGCAGACGTCGTCGGCGCAGGCGCGGGCCCGGTGTCTCCCGCCGCCAACTGCGCGATGGAGACCTCCGATTTCCGAGGCGCGGCAGCCGCAGACCCGGCGGAAGCGCTGCCGACGTGAGCGACCGCGGGAGTCGGGTCGGCTCGCACCATGAGCGCAATGCCGAGGCCCACGGCCACGAGGCCGGCGATTGAGGCCGCGGCGATTCTCGGCACCCGCTTCTTTCGCCGGAGGTTGGCGGTCGTCTCGCCCTTCGAGTGAGCCCAGGACTCTTCGTTGCCGGTATGGAGTTCCAGCACTTCGATCTCGCTGTCGATCGGAGATCGTGGCCGAGGTCTTCGACCGCAGGGGTTCGGTTCGCGGCGGGAACGCGTCGCTCGGTCGCGGCAGCGAGAGGGTCTCGGTCAGCGCGTTCTTGCGCATCCACTCGTCGAGAGCCTCTGCGAATTCCTGCGCCGACGCGAAGCGGCCCTCCGGATCGCGCGCGATGGCGTGGTTGATGAGCCACGCGAAATCCGGGTCGAGCGACGGCACGAAGGTGAGCGGAGACGGCGCGTCGGAGAGCGCGATCTTGAACATCAGGTCGTTGAACGACTCTCCCTCGAACGGCAGCCTCCCGGTGACCGACTCGTAGAGGATGACCCCGCACGAATAGATGTCGCTGCGCACGTCCGTCTCGCGAGCGCCTCGGGCCTGCTCCGGCGACATGTAACAAGGTGTCCCGAGCACGGCGTCCGCGCGGGTCATGCGGTGCTCGCCCTCGCCGAACGGGCGCGAGAACTTGGAGATGCCAAAGTCGATGAGTTTGACGAAATCGACCCGGCCGGCCTTCGCCCGCAAGATGAAGATGTTCTCGGGTTTGAGGTCCCTGTGAATGATCCCCGCCGCGTGCGCCGATGCGAGCGCGGTCAAAAACTGGCGCGCTATCGGGGCGATCTGGCCCGGGGTGAGCCTCCCGTGCCTCTCGATGCGGGCCGCGAGGGTCTCGCCGTCGAGGTACTCCATGACCATATATCGGTCACCGCTTGCGAGCGATCCCAGGTCGAGCACCTCGAGGATGTGGTCGTTGCCGATCTCTCCGGCCGCTTGCGCCTCGCGCTCGAAGCGTCGAATGGCCTCGACGTTCCCGGTCGAAGCCGCGTGCAGGATCTTGATGGCGACCCGCCGCCGGATAAGGAGGTTCTCTCCCTCGTAGACCGATCCCATCCCGCCCGTTCCGATGAGGCGGACAAGCCGGTACTTCCCGTCGATGACGTGGCCGGCCTCGAAAAGCATCCTCGCCCAAAGGTTAGCGTAAGCCCGCTCGGCGCTCTCTCAAAGGGAGTTTCACCAAGCGTTTTGCTTCGCGCCCATGCTCCCACATCGCCATAGCGGCGCCGCTACGTCGCGGCGGAAAGAGCCGCTCGAAAGGGCGCGCCGCAAAGCCGCAAACGCCGCGGGCGACAGGGCGCGGGGGGAGCGCCCGACCCGCCGGCGTAGGCCCGCGTAGGTCGAGGCAGCGCGGCAGCGCGGCAGCGGAAGAAGATAGGCGCGCGCGTGAATCTCACGTCGCAGGTCGCTGGCCGATCGTGATACTGTGGACGATAGTGCAAATGGGGACGCGCTGTCTCTCGAGGGTCGCTTCAGTGGCGCTCTTGGTGATGTCGACGGGAGTCGCGTCGACGGCAAGGGCGCAGACGGACGAGGCCAGGGCGTCTGCCCGGGCGGCCGCGACGCAGGGTCTGCACGCGATGCAAGAGGGCCGTTACAAGGAGGCGCTCGACCTGTGCACGCGCGCCGAAACCCTGATGCACGCGCCGACGCACCTCTTGCTCATCGCAAGAGTGCAAACGAAGCTCGGGCACCTGGTCGAAGCTCAGGAGGCCTATATCAAGATCGTGCGCGATCACCTCGCCTCGAACGCGCCGCGCGCGTTCGTCGACGCGCAGGCCGCGGCGTCCGACGAGCAGGCGGCGCTGAGCCCGAGGGTTCCGACGCTGAAGGTGGATGTCGAGGGCGCCAGTGCGTCCGACGCTCAGGTGACTCTCGACGGCGCGCCGTTTCCATCGGCGCTCATCGGAATTGCCAGCCCGGTCAACCCCGGGTCGCACACGCTGGCGGTCACGTCGAACTCGGCGACCGCCGACCCTGTCACCGTGACCATTACGGAAGGGGCGAAGCAGACCGTCACCCTCACGCTGAAGGCGACCGCCGTCGCCGCCGAGGCAGCCCCGGAGCCCGCCGCCCCGGCGCCCGAAGCGCCGGCCGATACGGCTCCCAAGCACCCAGGGGTCGCCACCGCGGGGTGGGTCGGCATCGGCGTCGGGGTCGTCGGACTGGTCGCAGGCACCGTGTTCGTCATCAAGAACCATGCGGACCGCAACGACGCGAACGCGCTGTGCGGTCCGAGCGGATGCCCGGATTCGAAGCGCTCCGAGATTGCGTCGTCCGACAACGACGCCAACTCCGCGGCGACCTTCTCGTGGGTGTCTTACGGCGTCGGCGCCGCGGGGCTCGTGACGGGCACGGTGCTCCTCTTGGTCAGTCGCGGCAAGCCGGCAACGGCCCAATCCGGCCAGGTGATTCCCTGGTTCGGCGCACGCTCCATGGGTGTTCGGGTGACCTTCTGATGAACCGCTACCGCGTACGCATCGCGATCTTGGCCTTTCCTCTGGCCGGCCTCGGCGCCGGTCTCGGGTGCCTCGGGCAGGCAGAACGGACGTACTTCGACGACCTCATCGACGGGTCGACGGACGGGACCACGTCCCCGATCGAGGCGTCAGTCCGGCCCGACTCGTCGCTCTCGACCGACGGCTACGTCGGGAGCGACGACGCGACCGACGCGCCGGATCTCCCGGATGTCCCGGTCGACGACGCCGCGCTCGACGCGGGTCTCGACGCCAAGTCGGTCCCCGAGGCCGCGCCGGTCGAAGCGGGCTGCGGCCCGGCGAACACGGTCACTAACTGCGGACAGTGCGGCGCCTCGTGCGACACGACCCACAGCTCCCCCTCGGCGTGCACCGGCGGGGCATGCCAGTACACGTGCAACGCGGGCTGGGGCGACTGCCAGCCTGCGCCGCCGGACACGAACGGGTGCGAAACCCCGCTGACCACGACCACGAACTGCACGAGCTGCGGGGTCGCCTGCGATACGGTCAACAGCGTCGGCGCCGCGTGCGCCGCCACGGGCTGCACGTACACGGGATGCGCCACCGGTTTTCGCGACTGCAACAGCGCGGCGCCGAACGCCAACGGGTGCGAGTGCCCTTCGCCCGGGTGCTGCGAAGCCGGCGCCTGCCAGCCCCAGCACGACAACGGAGTTGGCCAGACGTACTTCGATTGCACGCCGCTCGGTGTGTATACCTCCGCCCTCGCCCTCAAGGCATGCATTGCATACACCGACGCCGCGGCGCAGTGCGTGGGCTATCCGTGCGCCGATCCCGATGCCGGCCCGATCATCTGTAGCTCTGGGGCCCTGAGCAAGTACTGTATGTGCTGGAGCTACAATGGCAGCAACGTGGGCCTCGTCGACAACGCCGGGCAAACCCCTGGCCCCACCGGCGCCCATTGTTACTGCCCCAGCGCATCGGTAGGCGACACCCCCTGGAACTGAGTCGCCCAGCGCGATCCTCGCTGACGCGCGAGGGAACTGCCAGGACGCCAGAAGACGCCACGGACACACAATCAAGTCCGCGCTCAGCCTCGCAAATCGGATCCACGCATGCTCCCCCTCTCGCCCTGGCGTTTTTGGCATCTCTCTGGCTTCCTGGCGGTCTTCTCGTCTGCGCGGGGAGGGCTCTCTTTGCTGTTCGGGCGGCGCGGGGGTACGAGGTGGGTTCTGGGGTCGTGCGCTCTCGCGGCGGTCGCCTGCGACGGTAGCGCCGGGGGAGTCTACGAGTCGCCCGACGGGAGCCTCCCCGGAATGGCCGTACCGCGTGACGGCGGCGCGGCGGCCGTGCCGCCCGGCAAGGGAGTCGGCCAGGCGTGCACCGCGACGGACGTGTGTCGCGCCGGCCTTTCGTGCACGATGGGAGCTTGCCAGCCCTGCGGGTGCACGGCGGCCGGTGCCGCGTGCACCCTCAACGACGACTGCGCCGCGGGCTTCTACTGCGGTCCCGCGCGGCAGTGCGTTGCCGGAGACGTCACCGGCTCGGGCGACGGGGGCGCCGGGGCTCTCGGCGGCGCGTGTTTCAGCGACGCGATGTGCGCGCACGGGCTGCGCTGCGATCTCGTCGGGCTCTCGGCCGAGTGTCAGCCCGAAGGCGCGGCCGACGTGGGCGGGGCCTGCGCCACCGGCGCCGATTGCCTCGGCGGACTCGATTGCACGAGCACGTCTCCGGACGGCGGCGGGCTGTCTTGCCAGCCTGCTCCTCCCTCGCCGGGCGGCGTCTCGCCGCTTGCGATCCCGACCTGGGCGGGCGCGACGTGCAGCGACGTGCCGGGCCCGACGCAGGCGTATTTTCGCGTTCCACGCGGGTCGAATGACGGCGATTTCTATCGTCTTCCGTTCCCGAACGACGTTCGAAATAGCGCGGGCAAGATCGACCTCTCCGGGCACCCGACGCCCGGCTCCGCGCTGCTTGGCTACGACGTCGTGCAACGCTGGCTGACCGATCTGTCCGCGACGGCCAGCGGCTTCAGCACGTACCCCACGGTTTTCTTCCGGTTCAGCGCGGAGGTCGATCAAGGCGGCACGCTCAAATCCAAGAACGCGATCCAGTGGTTCGACATCACGCAGCCCGCAAGCCCCGTGGCCGTCGGGTTTCAGTGGACGACCACGACCGAGCGCAACGCGTACATCTGCAATAACTGGATCGGCATCCGGCCCCCGCTAGGCCAGCCGCTTACCCCCGGCCACACGTACGCGGTCGTCCTCTCGACGGCGGTTCTCGATGCGTCGAGCAAGCCGATCGCGATCTCGCCTGACCTCACGGCCCTGCTCGCCGCGAGCGCGCCCAGCGACGCCGCGCTCGCGGCGCAGTGGCCGAAGTACCAGCCGCTGCGCGACTGGGCGCTTGGCGCGAACGTGGCGACGACGTCGATCCTCGATGCGACGGTGTTCACCGTGGGCCACCCCGAGGCCATCGGGCCGAAGCTGGCCTCCGCGGTGGCGGCCGCCGCGGAGCCCACGGCCACGAGCTGGATCCGATGCGGGGACGCACCCTCGCCGTGTCCCCAGGCGACGGGGGATCGCGCGTGCGGGACGCCGGACCCTGCGTTCGACGAGCTTCACGCGCTCGTGACGCTTCCGATCTTCCAGCAGGGGACGGAGCCGTACTTCACGCCGACCGACGGCGGGGCCTTCGTCCTCGCGGCCGATGGGACGCCGCAAGTCCAGCGGACCGAGGCCGTGTGCATGTCGCTCACCGTGCCCAAGGGCGTCGCGATGCCGCCGGGCGGCTGGCCGCTGCTCGTGTACGCGCACGGCACGGGCGGCAGCTTCCGCAGCGCCATCACCGAGGGGGTCGCGGGTCGCGAAGCTTCGATCGACGACGGCAACGGCGGCGCGTACCACGTCGCGGTGCTCGGCATCGACCAGGTGGAGCACGGTCCGCGTCGCGGCGCGTCGCAGGACTCGCCGGACAACCTCTTCTACAACTTCTCCAACCCGCAGGCCGCGCGGGGCAATCCGCTTCAGGGGGCGGCCGACCAGATTTCGCTCGTTCGCTTCGCGTCGACGCTCGACTTGCCCGCCGGCCAGTCGCCGACGGGCGTGGAGGTCAAGGCGGGACCGATCGCGTTCTGGGGTCATTCGCAGGGGGCGACGGAAGGGGGCATCGCGATGCCGTACACGAGCGGCGTTCTCGGAGCGGTGTTGAGCGGGGAGGGAGCGAGCGTCATCGATGCGCTGCTGGGCAAGAAGAACCCCGTGGACATCGCCGACGTGATCCCGGTCGTCCTCGAGGACGACCCCTCGAAGGTGGGCGAGTACCATCCGGTGCTCGCGCTCCTCCAGAACGATCTCGACGGCGTCGACCCGCTCGACCACGCGCAGCTGCTCGTCGCGTCCCCGGTCTCGGCGGCGATGCAGAAGCATGTCTTTCAGCCGTTCGGCCAGGGGGACACCTATGCGCCCCCGGTGACCGAACAGACCTTCGCGGTGGCCGCGCGGCTTGGCGAAGTCGCCCCCCCCGCCGGCGTGACGGGCAACCCGCTGGTGGGCGCGCCGCCGCTGGCGGCGCCGACCGGCGGCAACGCGGACGCGCTTGGCGTCGTGTTGACCGCCCTCGTGCGCCAATACGCGCCCTCGAGCAGCTACGACGGCCACTACGTCGCGTACGACAACCCCGTCGCCGAGGCGGACGTGGACCACTTCATCGGCGACGCTCTCGCCGGCCAGATCCCCAAGGTGGGCCGCTGAGCGCCCCGCTCGTCGCCTTTCACTCCCCGAGGCAAGGGCGGGTCACGACTCCCTGAGGCAAGGGCGGGTCACGCGGCCCCGTCCTGCTCGGCAGCTCGGCGGCCAACACCGGCTTGTGCCTTTCCCAATGGGACAGTACTGATGGGCGGAGTTCCATGGAGGCGCCGCTCACAACCGAGCCCAGGATCCCCCGGCGCGTCGGCATCTACGGATGGGGCGTCGTCGCTCCCGGCGCCCGTGACGTGGCCGCGCTCGAGGCGCTGCTTGGCAGCGGTCGCTCGGCGCTGAGCGCGGACCGTCGCGCCGAGCTCGGCGCCGGGCTGTTCTCCACGGGCGATCCCGACTTCACGCTGGCGGACTACGACGCGTGGATCGCCGCGCGCCACGGCGACGCGTACTTGGCCAGGATGCGCACGAAGATGGGCGAAAACGTGCAGTTCGCCGTCGGCGCGACGATTCAGGCCCTGCAGTGCGACGCCCGCCTCGAGCCGCTCCTGCGTGAGCTCGATGATGGGTGCCAGGTCTTCATCGGCTCGGGGGTGAGCGACCTGCCGGAGAGCTACCGGGCCGCGGCGTCCCTCGAGCGGGCGACGCGCATCTGGAACCACTTCTGGGGGCAACCCGCCCACTGCGGGGCGCGGAGGCGGTTCGAGAGCGAACGCGCGCCGCCTCCGGGCGCGCCGCCTCCCGTCGATCCTGCATCGTTACCGGTCGACAGCGCGGAGCGTTCGGACGCGCTCCGCGCCTGGGACGGGTATTGGGCCGAGCGGTCCGACGAGCTGCGCTTGTTTCTCGACCGTTTCGGCGCGATCGAACGGATGGGCGCCGACGACGAGGACCACGAAAGGGCGCACCTGAACGCCATTCGCAAGCGCGTCCGGGCGCACCGCGCGCTGGTCGACGAGGTCGGCTGCCCGCCGCCCCCGTGGACCGCCGTGAGCCCGAACCTCATCTGGAACATCCAGAACGCCCCAGCTGCGCAGATCACGATGCTCCTCGACGTCCACGGGGCGGCATGGGCCCCGGTGGGGGCCTGCTCGACCTTCGGCGTTGCGCTCAAGTGTGGGCGCGACGCAATCCTGCGCGACGAAGCGAAAGTGGCGATCGTCGGCACGACCGATCCGAGGCCGGATGCGGCGCTCGTGGGCGCATTTCACTCGGCGCGAGTCATGCCGGGAATCGGCGAAGTGAACATGCCGTTCACGTCGCTGCGAGGAACTCACGTGTCGGGCGGATCGTGCGTCTGGATCATCGGCGACGCCGACTGGTGCGAGGCGCGGGGCCTTCGCCCCGTCGGCGGCTACGTCGAGGCCGTGGCGCTGTCGTCGGACGCGGAGCACATCATCACGCCGTCGAAGAGCGGCCCTCGGCGCGCCATCGCGCGCGCCTACGCAGAGGCGCGGATCGTCGCCGGCGATGTCGGCGTCATCGATTTGCACGCCACGGGGACCCCCGGGGATCTCAACGAGCTCGCGTTGATCGAGGGCTTCGTGACCGACCGCACGCGTATCACGGCGCGAAAGGGGCAGCTGGGCCACGGCATGGCCAACTCCGGCGGCTGGGAGCTGACGGCGCTGGCCCTGGGACTCTGCCGGCGTGTCGCGCTGCCGACCGGCATCGCCGCCGCCGAAGTGCACCCCCGCGTCGCGCAGGCCGCCGCGATCGTGAGCGACGAAGCGCCGCTCGCGAGCGACGTCGGCGTCAAGCTCATGTTGGGGATCGGCGGGCTGACCGCCTGCGTGGTCCTCCGTCGCTAGCTTCTCGGGCTCCACCGCCAGTCGCGGACTCGGGCATCCAACATCGTCGCCGCGCTCGCGGATGCACGTCCGGTGCAATTCCGGCGTCGTCCCGGGGCCGCCCGCGGCCACCACCGCGCCCGTGAAATCGTCCGCCGCGACGTTGACATCAATCAGTGTAACAGTTATAGATGAGGCACAATAAAGAGACGCGTTAGGGCGAGCGCAAGGACGCGCGATGTCCGAGGACGCGCGTCTGCCTAAGGAGGCGTCGATGATCGTCGAGTCATCCCGCGCGAGCGCACGAGTGTGTGCGCCGCCAAGTACCACCCCGTTTTCGTTTTTGCCTGTTTCCGCCCCGCCGGTCCTCTCCCCCTCCCTTGCGGAGGACGAGCGTTACCGCAGGTTCGGCGACGACCTCGACGCGCTCAAGCAGCGCGTGATGGAGCGCGTTGGAGCCGAAGACGTGACGTATGTCCGCAGGCTCAATCGCTTCTCGCGCGGCATGGAGATCGCGGGCCGGCTGCTCATCCTCTTGAGCCCCGAGCCGGTCACCTTCCTGCTCGGCGTGGGGGCGCTCTGGGTTCACAAGCAGCTGCAGTCCACCGAGATCGGGCACACCGCGCTTCACGGGGCCTACGACCGACTGCCCGGCGGCGAGGCGTTCGCCTCGAAGAGGTGGCGGTGGGATACGCCGATCGACGAGCAGTCGTGGCGCCTCGGGCACAACGTTCGCCATCACGGCAACACGAACGTGGCCGGCAAAGACCCCGACACCGACTTCGGCCCGGTGCGTCTGACGCAGCACACCGAACACACGCCCGCTCACCGATGGCAGCTGCTCTTCGCCCTCGCGGTGATCTTCCCGATCTTCGCGCTCACCATCAACACGCACGTCACGGGGCTCAGCGAGGCCCTCACGCCGGAGGGTCGCCCCCTGCACTTCTTGCCGGACCGCTCCCTGGCCAGCCGCCGCGCCGCCTTGAGGAAGGCGCTCCGCAAGTACGTGCCGTACTACCTCTACAACTTCGTTCTCTTCCCGGTCCTCGCGGGCCCGATGTTCTTGAAGGTGCTCCTCGGCAACGTCCTCGCCGAGGTGCTCCGGGACATCTACTCGGCCTGCACGATCTTCTGCGGTCACGTCGGCCACGACGTGAAGAGCTACCCGCAGGGGACGCGCGCTCACGGCCGCGGGCAGTGGTACGCGATGCAGGTCGAGTCGACGAACGACTACGAGGTATGCCGGCCCCTCTCGGTCCTCTGCGGAGGGCTCGACCGACAGATCGAACACCACCTGTTTCCGGCGCTGCCGCCGCCGCGCCTGCGGGAGATCGCGCCGGAGGTGCGCGTCATCTGCGAGCGCTGGGGGGTCGACTACAAGACCGACACGTGGGGACGAACGCTCCGAAAGGCCCTCGCCCACATCGGAGACCTTGCCCACAAGGCACCGGCCGGAGCCGCCGTGAGCGAGATCATTCGCGAGATGGCCTGATGCTGCTAGAAGTGTCAGCCACGCCGGACATGAGCACGCCCGCTGATCCGCCGCGGACCGAGTACACGATCGACGAGCTTGCCGCGGCGGCCAAGGTTCCGAGCCGGACGATCCGGTTTTATCAGTCGCGCGGCGCGCTCATGCCCCCGGAGATCCGCGGTCGGGTCGCGTACTACGGGGCCGCGCACATCGATCGGCTCAAGCTCATCGCCCAGCTGCAGGACCGCGGGCTTCGCATCGACGCCATCCGCGACCTCTTGACGAGCATCGACCGAGGCGAGGTCGACCTGGCCGAGTGGCTCGGCGTCGAGCAGCAGGTCAACGCGCCGTGGGCCAACGACCAGCCGCGGACGGTGACCGAAGAGGGGCTCTATGAGCTCGTCGGTTCGCGCCGGCCCGGCCTGCTCGCCGATCTCCTGCGCCACCACATGATCGAGCGGCACGGCGACGTCTACCTCGTGGCGAGCCCGGCGCTGCTCGGGATCGCGATGAGGCTCGAGGGCGCGGGCGTCGATCTGAGCACGGCGCTCCGCGCCGAGGGGCTCGTCCGCAAGCACATCGGCCGCGCCGCGGGGGAGCTGGTCGAGATGTTCGTTCAGGGGTTCGGCGAGGGCGCCATCGCGCCGCGCGAGTTCGGCCCGAGCTTCGAGTCGCTGCGTGCGCTCGGTATGGACGCGGTGCGCATCATCTTCGGGCGCGCGATGGAGCAGGAGCTGCGCAAGCTCTACGAATCCGGCGCCCTCGCGAAGATCCCCGGCCGTGCGCACCGTGCGCGCAAGCACCGCTAGCGTTCTGGTACGCTGGGCCTTTTGGGGCGATCCGTGGCGTCACGGATTCGAGCAGAAAGGGCGGGCGATGACATCGAGGTCGATGGCGAGGCATTGGGCTGTGAGAGCGGGGCTGGCCGGCGCTCTCGGATGCGGAAGCTCCGCGTCGGCGCCCGGAGCCGACGGCGGTGCTGCTTCGAGCGAGGCGTCGATCCCGCCGGGCGACGCGACGACCCTCGCGAATGGCGCCGACGGCGCGGGCGACGACCAGTCGGACTCCGGGCCGACGGGTTCGGCCGACTCGGGCGCTCCAGCCGGCTTTCCCCCGATGTTCACGAAGTTCGGCACCGTCGGCGCGCGCTGGCGCCACAACCCGGATGGCGGCGACGTCACGGACATCGAAGCCTTGTTCGTCGACTACGGCGCCGCCGGCACCGCGTGCACGAGCGTCTCGGTGGGCGCGTGCGTTCGCCTCCATTGTCCGGGACCGGATGGCGGCGGCGAGGATCCCAACGCCGACCCGGGGACGATTGAGATCGGGAGCCCTCCGGCGCAGGTCACCCTCACCTATCCGGGCCCGAACGAAGGCCAGGGGTCCAGCCCGGACAAGCTCCTCTGGCCCCCGGGCACGAGCATCCCGATCACGTCGTCGGGCAGCGCGGACGTGCCCGCATGGTCGACGGCGGTCACCCTGCCTTCGATGGCCACCGTGACGGTGCCCGGGATGATCGACGGCGGCCCCTTGACCCTACAGCGCATCGCCGACTTTGCCGTGAGCTGGACGGGCGCGCCGGATCTCGTGGTGGGGCTCGAGCTCCTCGCGGGCGGTTACGATCAGCTCGCGTGTACGTTCTCGGGCGGTGCAGGCGTCATTCCCGCATCGACGCTCGGCCTGCTTTCTCCGGGAACCTACGATCTGGAGCTATTCACCGCGGATCGACAGTATTTCAGCGCCGGCCCCTGGTCGGTGCGAGCCACCGCCGACACGCTCGCGTCCTGCGCCGGTGGGGCCCCGTGCGAAGTGACCCTCGCCAAAGTCGAGTGAGCTCGTCGTTTCTCGAGGCCGGTGTGCGCCGCGCTCCTGTTCCTCGTGGCCGCAGTCCTTTGAGCCTCGTTGCCGCCGCCGGCGCACCGTACGCGACGCCTCTCAGAAGGCGTATCCGGGCGTTCCGACGCCGGCGGCGAGCCGGCCGGCGCGCAGCAGGTTTTCGCAGAGGGCCGCGACGGTGACGGGACCCACGCCCCGGGGGACCGGGGTGATGAAGGACGCGACGTGCTGGACGCGCTCGAAGTCGACGTCGCCGTGCATCTTGCCTGCGGCGTCGATCCGGGTCGCGACGTCGAAGATCGCGACCCCCGGCTTGACCATGTCGGCCGTGATTGCGTACTCGGGGGCGCCCACCGCCGTCACGAGGATGTCGGCCTCGCGAATGAGCCGCCTCTGGTCCTCGGGCTTCACGTAGCGATGGCACCAGATGACGGCGGCGTTGCCCATGCGCCCGCCGAGCATGTGCAAGATGGGCTTCGACGTGATGTCGTTTCGGCCGACGACGACGGCCAGTCGCCCCTCGGTCTCGACGCCGTAGTGCGCGATCATCCGGCGGACGGCGAGCGCCGTTCCCGGCATGAGGAGCATGCGCTCTTGCTGCGCTCGATAGAGAGCTGCCACCGCCACGCTGCCGACACCGTCGACGTCCTTCTCGGGCGCGATGGCGTCGAAGACGTCAAACTTGTTGGCCGCCCGGGTCGCGTGCTCTTCGATGTGTCTGGGCAACGGGAGCTGCACCAGGATGCCGTGGTAGCTCGGCGAACGGCTAAGCCGCGTGACTTCGCTCACCAGGTCGTCGGCACCGATGTCCGTGGGAAACGCCTTCACCTCGGCGCGCATCTGGAGCCGCGCGCAGGCCTCGATCTTCTTCTTCACGTAGCGTTCGGAGGCGGGGCTGTTGCCGACGAGCACGATGGCCAGCGTCGGAACGAGCTTGTGTCGTTCGATCAGCTCGGGCACGGCGGCCCGAACGCGCGCGTCGATCGCGTCGGCCACCGGCTTGCCGAGCATGACCACGGGGGTCTTTGCGGTTGGAGTCATCGGCTCCCTTTTAGCAGGTGACGACGACGCGCTCCCGACTCAGTCGGCCCATCGGCCTACGGGTCGAGGAGCTGCTCGCTCTTCAGCCACTCGTACGAGTCGCGGAGCATGTCGGCGAGCGGCGCGGGCCGGTAGCCAAGCTCGGCGATCGCCTTGTCGCTCCTGAAAAAGTGAGGGGGTCGCCCCAGGAGCGCGGCGATCTCGGGGGTCACGTTCGGCGGTCGGCGCGTGACGAACGAGCCCCACTGCGAGACGCGACCGAGCGTTCGCATGACCCACGCCGGCGACGGACGCTTGGGGACCCTTTTTCCCGTGAGCTTGCCCATGATGCCGACCGCCTCGACGAACGTCGCGTCCGCCCCCCCGAGCAGGTACCGGTTGCCGGGCCGCCCGTGGTCGACCGCGGCGATGTGCGCTCGCGCGACCTGGTCGGCGTGCGCCCAGGTGAGGGCTCCCGGCGGAACTCCCGGCAGGCTCGAGCCATGCACCTGCCGGATCATCTTGGCCCACCCCGTCGTGTCGTATCGGCCCACGATCGCGCCGGGGTTCAGGATGATCGCCCTCAACCCCTTGGACATCAACCTCTCCACCTCGAGCTCCCCCAGGTACTTGCTGCGCTCGTAGTTGACGAAGGATCGGACCGCGGTCGACTTCGCCGTCTCGTCGAACGGGATCGCGCGCTGCTCTCCCCACGCGGAGACGCTCGACGTGTGAATGAAGCGCTTGGCTTCCTTCTCCAGCGCCGCCTGAGCGACGATGCGTGTTCCGAGCACGTTGACGCGCGTTTGCTGGGTGTTGCCGCCTGACCAGAGGCTTCGGTCGCCCGCGACGTGGAACACCGCGTCGCACGATGCCGGCATCGCGCGGCTGACCGCCCTCGCATCGGTGATGGAGCCGACGCATAGCTCCGCCTTGCATTCGACCAGGTGCCGGATGTCGGACGTCGGCCGATGCAGGGCGACGACGTGCCACCCCATCGAGGTCAGCTGCTCGACGATGTGTCGGCCGAGGAATCCGGTCCCTCCCGTCACGAAGGCAGTTCGATGCACTACGCAATCGTACACGGGACGACCGCGAAAACGATCGCGGGGATCGCGCTACCTGATCGGAGAGATCAGGGGGCAGGCCCGTCCGTGGCGGCTGCCGGCCCACGATTTCGTGGGGAGCGCGCGGATCGGCTCGCATGGCCCACGCATCGCAAAGCGCGCCGTCCGGAGGCAGACATGCACATCGCGCGAGAAGCTACGTTCCTTGTGAGCGCGGGGGCGCTGGTCACGGCGTGCGCCAACGGCGGCGCGAGCTCGGACGCAGCCGGCTACTACGTCTCCCACGACGCTGGCTCGCCTGCCCCTACGACGACGGCGCCAGCGGCGCCGGCTCCGGTCGGCCCCGCGAATCCAACGAGCGAAGGCGGCGCGCCCGAGACGGGCGACACGGACGCGGGCAGCGCGGAGGCAGGCGCCCTAGGGACCGCCGCGGACGACGCCTCGGCGTCCGGCAGCGCGATTCAAGCGGCCGACGGCGCGACCGTGGCCGCGAATCCGTCGACCTCTCCAGTCGCGGCTGGCGCGACGTCCGGCGCCGCCGCTGCGGCCGCCCCCGCAACGTCCGCCGCGGCGGCGTCTCCCGCCGCGACCCCGGCCGCCGCCGGCAGCGTGCCGACAATCGGAGGCTGCCCCATCTTCCCGGCCGACAACCCGTGGAACACCCGGGTCGACGACCCGCAGGCGTACCCGGTCCATCCGAACTCGGCGACCTACATTGCGAGCATGAGCCCGGGAACTCACCTTCACCCGGACTGGGGCGACTGGTCGAGCAGCAAGTACGGCATCCCCTGGGAAACGGTGCCGGCCAGCCAGCCCCTCGTGCCCATGACCTTCGACGTCAGCGACGAGAGCGACCCGGGACCGTATCCGTTCCCGCCTGACGCGCGCGTCGAGGGCGGCTCGAACTCGGGCGGGGACATGCACGTTGTGGTGCTCGATACCGGCACGTGCACGCTCTACGAGACCTACTTGAGCACGTACGTCGGTCCGGGCTGGAGCTGCAGCTCCGGGGCGAAGTTCGACCTCACGTCGAACGCGCTTCGGCCCGATGGCTGGACGTCGTCCGACGCGGCGGGGCTACCGGTCCTCCCCGGGCTCGTGCGCGTGTCCGAGGTGCAGGCGGGCGCAATCCACCACGCGCTTCGCTTCACCGTCGCTCACACGCAGCAGGGCTACATCCATCCCGCGACGCACGCCGCGGGAACCAGCAACACGTCCCTGCCGCCCATGGGCCTGCGCCTTCGACTCAAGGCGAGCTTCGACCTGTCGCAGTTCACGGGCGCCGCGGCCGTCATCCTGACGGCGATGCAGCAGTATGGCCTTATCCTCGCGGACAACGGCAGCAACTGGTTCGTGACCGGAGACAGCGACGACGCCTGGATTCCGCTCATGGACGGCGTCAGCACCGCGTTGTCGCAGGTGACTGGCGACGACTTCGAAGCCGTGCAGACCGGTCCTATTCAGCAGTGAGTCAATCCCAGCCGGCGTCGAGCTCCGCGAGCTCGGCGTCGACCGGCGGGGGCGCGATGGACGACGCGCTCGCCTCGCTCGCGAGGCGCTCGCCCGGATCGTCAGTGGGAGGAATGATCACAGCGACGTCGCGCCGCGGGGCTTCGGGGGTACGCGATTTGCGGGTGCGCGGGGGCCTCGAGCGACGGGACATGGGGCCAACCTCCTCGGGAGGAACGCTACCATGGTAGTTCGCCTCTCCGGGTAGCCAAGGCCTCTTCCTAGTCTCGCGGGGTCGGTCTGACGGGCGAACAGCCGCTGCGTGTTTTTCCGCCCTCACCGCCCGCGCGTCCCCATGCGCGACCATGCTAGCTGTCGCTCATGCACGCGGACACGATCATCGTCGGGGCGGGATCGTCCGGCGCCGTGATCGCGGCGCGGGCGACCGAGCGCGCAGACCGGGAGGTCCTGCTGCTCGAAGCCGGTCCGGACTATCCCGACGCGAGCCAGCTCCCGGCGGACCTCGTCGACGGGGCCCGTAACTCGATGCGCCGTCACGACTGGGGACAGAAGCACCGCGCCCGCCCGGGACACCCGCTCTTCTGGTTCCCGCGCGGACGGGTCGTCGGTGGATCGTCGGCGGTCAACACCTGCATCGCGCTGCGGGGCCAGCCCGGCGACTACGACGAGTGGGCATCGCTCGGCCTTCGCGACTGGGGCTGGGACGCGTGCTTGCCCGCGTTCAAGCGGCTCGAGAACGATCTCGACGTTCGAAACGAATGGCACTCCCAGGACGGCCCATTGCCGATCCGGCGGCATGCGCGAAGCGAGCTCGTTCCGTGGCAGGCCGGGTTTCTCGATGCGTGCGCGGCGCTCGGCTTCCCGCGCGGCGACGACGCCAACGATCCGACGACCACCGGATGGGGACCTCACGCGATGAACAAGGTCGGCGGCGAGCGCATGAGCGTCGCTCGCTGCTATCTGACCCCGACGGTGCGAGCGCGTCCCGGGTTGCGCATCGAAGCGCGATCGGTCGTGCGGCGCGTGCTCCTCTCCGGACGGCAGGTGGCCGGCGTCGAGGTCGAGACGCAGGGGAGGGTGCACGCGATCGAGTCTCGCCGCGTCGTGCTCTGCGCGGGCGCGACGGCCACGCCGGGGATCCTCCTGCGCTCCGGGATCGGTCCGCGGTCGTCGGTCGAGCGGCTCGGGGTCGACGTCGTGATGGACCTTCCCGCGGTGGGGGCGCGGCTGCTCGACCACCCCGGCGTGGCGATCTTCCTGCGGCCGAGGCGGGGGCTGCGCCAGTCGCTCCGCGACCCCCTCATCCAGACCGTGCTGCGCTACACGTCGAAGGCAAGCGCGCGGAAAAACGACATGATCCTCCAGCCCGGATCGCTCGTGCCGCTTCCGTTTCTGACGCTGCCGCTCGTCAGCATCATGTGCAGCATCGGCAAGCCGCGTGGATACGGCACGATCGAGTACACGTCGGCGAACCCGCGGTCGCAGCCGAGGATCGAGTCGCGCCTGCTCGTCGACGACGAGGACCGGCAGCGCGCCGTCGAGGCGATGCGCCTCGCGGCCGATGTGGCGACGTCCGGGCCCCTCCGCGACCAGGCGGCGTTCTTCTGGCCACCGGCGCGCGTGGTCGGCAGCGACGTGCGGCTCGCTCAGTGGATCGGCCGCCTTTGCGACTCGGGCTATCACCCCTGCGGGACCGTGCCGATGGGCGCCGACGACGCGAGCGACGTGGTCGCGGCGACCGACGGTCGCGGGCGCGTACGCGGCATCGAGGGCCTCTGGGTCGCCGACGCGAGCCTGATGCCCACGATCCCGAGCGCCAACACGAACCTCACGGCGATCATGATGGGGGAACGCTTCGGCGAGTGGATGAAGAGCGGCGAGATGTAGCGTGACCGCGCACGATCCTCGATCACCCTCGGAGGGATCGAACCGCCAGGGCGCCAGAAGACGCCAGGGCGAGAGGGGTAGCTTCCGAGGCTCGAGAACCACAGATAGAGCTCGAACTTGATCCGGTTTACTTGGCGACCTTGGCGTCTTTCTGGCGTCCTGACTCTGTACCGGCGCTTCGATCAAGGGGGAGGAAGTGGTTTTTTTCTTTTTCTTGGTTCGTGAAGCAGTGCGAGCGGGGTCAACCATAGATCTCTCCTGTGCGACGTGTGGGTCGCGGTTTTGGTCGGGGCCCATGAGGCGAAGCTACGAGCTACCTCTCGATTGACTCTTCGCGTTCATCGGACGGCCGTAAGGCGCGCAGAGGTCCGAGACGCAGTGTGGGGTGCGAGAAGCGGGGCGAGCCGCAATTTGCGGTGCGACGTTCGAGCCTCGGACAGGATCGTTGGCTCGCGTCTCCAGGACGCGCGCGGTCATCGCTTCCAGATGGGTGCTCTCAGCATCGCGCTCGAGGGCGCATCGACGAGGCACGAGCGTTTACATGGCGCGTGTCCTCGACGTCGTGGCGCGCGACGTACGGCTTGGCGTGCGTTCGCGGCGCTGAATCTTCTTGGCCACCCGTGCCATGGCGTGGGCACGGAGCTCTTGGCTTTGGGCATGGGTCTGCAGGCCCTTGGCGCTCTCGCGCGCTTGCAGGCCGGGGTCGTACACGGTGCCGTCGCGCCACATCGCCCAGAGCACGCCCGCGAGTCGGCGGGCCAGCGCCACGGCGGCGATCTTCTTGCCGCGCGTCTTGGCCAGGGCGTCGGCCCAGCGACGCAAGGGGTCGTCGGCGTCGCCGGCGCGGAGGATCTGCCAGGCCGACTGCACCAGCATCAAGCGGGCGTGCGTGTTGCCGTGCTTGGTGATGCTTCCCAGACGGCGCTTGCCGCCGGTCGTGTTCTCGCCCGGCACCAAGCCCAGGTACGCCGAGACCGCGTGCGCGTTGCGAAACCGCTTCGCCTCGTCGATCACCGACACGAAGGTCGCCGACACGATCAGGGCCACCCCCGGGGCCGTCGCGCAAAGCCGAATGATCGGGTCGCCCTTGGCCACCTGCGCGATCTCCTTGTCGACCGCGGCCAGCTGCTCTTGCGCCACGGTGAGCGTCGCCACCAGCGGCGCCATCAACGCGCGCGTCGCCGGGTCCAGCGACGCCTCCTGAAGCTTCTGCAGAAAGTGGTCGGTGCTCGAGCTGGCCACCAGCACCCCCGCGGCGCGCGCCAGCCCGCGCAGCAGCGTGACTTGCCGAGCCCGCATCTCCACCAGCTCTCCACGCACGCTCAATTGGGCCCGTAGCGCACGGCGCTCCGGCGAAAGCACGTGCGCCACCGGCACACGACCCGCATCCAGTGCCAGCGCCATCGCCTCGGCGTCGATCGCGTCGTTTTTGCGACCGTGCTGGCCCACACCAATCTGCTGCACCCGGGTCGTGTCCAGCATCACCGGTTGCTTGCCCCAACCCGACAGCACGTCGTGCACGTGCCAGCCTTCGCGGCTGGCTTCGAAAGCCACCTGGGCGGAAGGTGACTTCCGGCCCAGCATCGGCTCCAGCTCACTCAGCCGCCGAACGCTCGCTCGACGCACCACCACACCGTCCACCACCTCGCAAAAAGCGATGTGGCGGGCGCCTAGATCCAATCCTACGCTGCGCATGACTGACCTCCCTTGGGCCCCTCCCTTTTGTGCCTCTGAGCACGTGGGGGTGTCGGTAGCTTCGGCCGCCGACGGGAGGTCAGTCACTCTTTTCGCTCGCGCCATGGGACCGGCCTCCTGCGCCGGTTCATCCCATCTGCGGTTTTCCGAGACGTCGAGAATCACGCTCGCTCCGGGAGCGGCGCTCGAGGACGGACCATCTCGGCCATGAGCACGCCGGCCGCCACGGCGACGTTGAGCGACTCGACGCGGCCGGTCCCGCCGACGGCCACGATCGCGTCGCACTGAGCGCGCACGCGCTCGCCCAGGCCTTCGCGCTCGTTGCCGAGCACGAGGATGGCGGGGCGCGCGAAGGCGAAGCCGATCGCGCTGGTGCTCGCGCGGCCGTCTGCCCCCACGACGTGCACGCCGCGCTGCCGCATTCGCGCGAGCGTGTCGGCGAGGTCGGTCGTGCGCGCGAGAAAGAGGTGCTCCACGCCTCCCTCCGCGACGCGGATGGCCGTGGACGCAAGGTCCGGGTGCGGCGCCTGTGCACCGAAGAGCGCGCCCTCCACACCGAAGAACGCCGCGCTCCGGAGGATCGCCCCGACGTTGTACGGGTTGCGGACGCGATCGAGCGCGACCGCGGCGCCGCGCGACCGCGCGAGCGCGTCCGCCAGGTCGCGCGCCAATCCCCAGCGCCGCGGGCGGGTCACCACGCAGAGCCCTTCGTGGTGCGAGGACGCCGCGAATCGGTCGAGCTCACCCTCCGAAGCCTCGGCACAAGGGACGCCCCGGCGCGCGGCCCATCGCGCGAGGTCGCCGACCTCTTGCCGAACGGCGCGCGCGTAGAGGACGCGGAGAACGTCGTCGGGTCGCCGCGAGAACGCTGCGAGCCCGGCGCGAAGCCCCTGCACGAGCTCGGAGGCTTCCGGTGGGGGCCCCGGCGACGGCTGCCCGGCGCGCGGCGGGTGAAACCGTGGCTTGCGAGGGGGCGCAGACACGCGGGCGCATCATGGCATGACGATCGCCGGTGGCGAACCGCGCTCGGCCACGGGAACAGAATCGCCTCGTCGGTCGTTGCCAATTCGTCTCGTCTGGCTCGCGCTCCGCTCGCGGCGCCTTTCGCGGCGCCTTTCGCGCGCTGGCTCGTGTCTGCCTTGCTTCGCCGCGCGCGGGGTCTCTCGCCGCGATCGCTGCGCCATTGGGCCTCGCCGCGAGCTCCACCGGAAAAAATCGGGCCGCCGACATCGCGCGCGGGCGAGTGCCGTCTATACTTCGGGGCGATGCGCATCCTCGAACGACTCGCGAAGGTCGGTGCTCTCCTCGGTGCATTCGGCATCGCCAGCCTCCTGGCGATCCAGTTGCACGGCGGTGGACTCTGGGAGGGTCTCGCGCCGGCGATCGCCGCCGGCAACCCCGCGGTGGTCGACCAGAAGCCGGCTCCCTACGACCTGACGCAGCTCAAAGTCGTCAACGAGGTGCTCAAGACGATCCGCGATCGATACGTCGATCCGAAGCGCGTCAAGCCCAAGGAGATGCTCCTGTCGGCCCTCGACTACGTCCAGAAGGACGTGGCGCAGGTCATCGTCACCCGCGAAGAGAACAACCCCGCGAAGGTGAAGATCCGCGTCGACACGCAAGAGAAGGAGTTTCGCGTCGACGACGTCGTCGGTCCGTGGGACGTGAGCTCCCACCTGCGCGACGCGTTCGCGTTCATGCAGGACGGCCTCCGCGGGACGGACGTCGACCTGCGCGACGTCGAGTACGCGGCGAGCAACGGGATGCTGCACACGCTCGATCCGCACTCGGTCCTGCTCTCGCCGGACGCGTACAAGGAGATGAACCTCTCGACGCAGGGCCAGTTCGGTGGGCTAGGCATCGTCATCTCGATCCGCGACCAGCAGCTCACCGTCATGAACCCGATGCCGAACACGCCGGCCGGTCGGGCGGGGCTGAAGAAGTTCGATCGCATCGAGAAGATCAACGGCGAGTCGACGCTCAACATGGGCCTCAACGAGGCGGTGAACCACCTGCGCGGGACGCCGGGATCGAAGGTCACCGTGTGGATTCACCGCGACGGATCGGACGGATGGCCGAACGCGCGACCGTTCGAGCTGACGCGCGAGGTCATCCACGTCGCGTCGGTCGACCACAAGCTGCTCGAGGGCGGCATCGGTTACGTTCGCCTCAAGCAGTTCCAGGCGAACACCACGAGCGACCTCGAGGCGGCGCTCGCCGACATGAAGAAGAGCGGGGAGCTCAAGGGGCTCGTGCTCGACCTCCGCGGCAATCCAGGCGGCCTCCTCGACCAGGCCGCGAAGGTGGTCGACACGTTCGTGAGCGACGGTCCGATCGTCGCGACCGTGGGCAACCCGAGCGAGGGGCGCGAGGAGAAGATCGCCCACGGCGACGGCACCGAGCCGAACTACCCGCTCGCCGTGCTGGTCAACGGCTCGAGCGCGAGCGCGAGCGAGATCGTGACCGGCGCCCTCAAGAACCACGACCGGGCCGTCGTCATCGGCGACACGACCTTCGGAAAGGGCAGCGTCCAGCTCGTCTTCACCGACCTCCCGGACAAGGCGGCGCTCAAGCTGACGATCGCGCAGTACCTGACCGAGCCGGGCGACGTGTCGATCCAGGGGGTCGGCGTGACGCCGGACATCGAGCTCGATCCGATGACGGCCGACTCGCTCGAGATGGACCTGACCGCCGACTCCAACGGCATCAAGGAGCGCGATCTCTCGCGGGCGCTCTCGAACGTCCGCGCGAAGGACGGCGGCCGTCCGATGGAGCTCCTCAAGTACGACCTGCCCATCAAGGACCGCCTCGCCGAGCGCGAGCGCGGCGGCGATCTCGACGAGAACTTCGAGCTCGATTTCCGCGATCCAGTTCGCGCGCGGCTTCATCGCGCACGTGCAGCCCGGCAAGCGGACCGACGAGGTGCGCCAGGGCAAGCAGTACATCGCGGACTCGCGCCACGCCGAGGTCGAGAAGATCGCCGAGGAGCTCAAGACCTTCAACGTCGACTGGAGCGACGCTCCGGCCGACGTCCAGGCCCTCGCCACGCCCGCCGCCCCCGCCGGGGTCGACGTCAAGGTGGAGACCGATCGGCCCAACAACGAGGTGGTGGCGGGCGAGCCGATCAACCTCAAGCTGACGGCCACCAACCACGGCGCGGTGCCGCTCTACCGGCTGTTCGGGGTCACCAAGAGCGAGAATCCGCTCTTCGACAACAAGCAGCTCGTCATCGGCAAGCTCGAGCCGGGCAAGTCCCGGACGGTGACGGTGCCCGCCGGCTGGTGCGAGTTCAAGGGGCACAAGGTCGGGTCGACGGCGGAGATCAAGAAGGACGCTCCGCGGCAGTGCACGATCCCCCAGGACGCGCTCATGCGGTCCGACGGCGTGAAGGTGCACTTCGAGGAGGCGAAGGGGCGCGCGCCGGCCGACACGGAGCTCCGGGCCACGGTCAAGTCGCTCGACCGTCCGATCTTCGCGTACTCGTACGAGGTCATCGACAACCGCCGCGGCAACGGCGACGGCCGCGTCCAGAAGGGCGAGGACCTGACGATGTACCTGACGGTGAAGAACGTCGGCAAGGGCCGGTCGTTCGAGACGATGGCGAACCTGCGCAACCTGTCGGGCGAGGGGCTGCTTCTGCACGACGGGCGCTTCGATCTCTCGAACATGATGCCGGGCGATACGAGGCGAGTGGCCTTCACGTTCGACGTCGGCCAGGGGCTCGTCGATCCCGAGGCGAAGCTCGAGCTGTCGATCCACGACGAAGACCTTCGCGAGGGGGTCGTCGAAAAGGTGCACATTCCGATCTCCGACCCGATGCCGGTCGCGGCGAGCAGCGGCGTCCAGCGCGCCGCGGCCAGCGGCGCCGATCTGGTCAACGAGCCAGACGCCCAGGGCCGACCGTTCGCGCGACTGCCGGCGGGTAGTGCCGCGGCGGTGCTCGGGACCTCCAACGGGTACGTGAAGCTGAACCTGGGCGACGGCCGCTTTGCGTTCGCCCGCGCGTCCGAGCTCGAGAAAGGTGGGGGCGCGCCCGGGCAGGTCGCGATCGAGGACTCGATGGGCCACGCGCCGCCGGCGCTGGAGTTGCCGCAGCCCCAGCTCGCGACGCGCGACACGCATACGCAGGTGCACGCGACGGCGAGCGACGACGCGCGGCTGCTCGACGCGTTCATCTTCGTCGGCGCGCGCAAGGTCTTCTACCGATCGAACCGCAACGGGTCCGATCCCAAGAAGATGTCTTTCGACGCCGATTTGCCGCTCCGGCCGGGGGTCAACGTCGTCACGGTCGTCGCACGCGAGAACCCGGATACGACGACGCGGCGCACGTACATCGTCCGCCGCGACGGCGCGAGCGGCGAGCTCCTCGCGACTCCGAAGACCGACGACGAATCTCAGCGAAACGGCTTCGGCCGACGATGACTGAGTCCCGCGCAGGCGCAGTCCGGCTCCACATCAACATCGACCACGTCGCCACGCTCCGCAACGCGCGCGGGACGCTCTATCCGGACCCCGCCCGCGGGGCGGAGGAGTGCCTCGCCGCGGGCGCAGACGGGATCACCGCGCACTTGCGCGAGGACCGCCGGCACATCCGAGACGACGACGTCGTGCGCCTGTCCGAGGTCTGCGCCCTGGCGCGCGCGACGTTCAACCTCGAGATGGCGGCGACCGACGAGATGGTCGAGATCGCGCTTCGCGTGAAGCCCGACGCATGCACCCTGGTGCCGGAGCGCCGGCAGGAGCGGACCACCGAGGGCGGTCTCGACGTCCTTTCGGGGGGCCCGGCGCTGGCGAATCGGATCGCGGCGCTCGTCCGCGGTGGGATCAAAGTCAGCCTCTTCATCGCGGCCGATCCGGAGCCGATCGACCGAGCGCGCTCCCTCGGCGCCAGGCAGGTCGAGCTCCACACCGGAGAGTACGCCCACGAGCGCGCGGGCGAGCTCGCGCGACTCGCAGCGGGAGCCAGGCGAGCGTCCGCCGCGGGTCTCGAGGTGGCCGCGGGCCACGGGCTCACGCAGAGCAACGTGCCAGCGCTCGTGGCGCTCCCCGAGATCGTGGAGCTGAACATCGGCCACGCCGTCGTGAGCGACGCCGTCTTCATCGGACTCGCCGCGGCGGTCGGTGCGTACCGAGACGCCATCGCGCGCGGCGTCCGCTCTCGATAGGGCCCATCGGCTCGCATCGGCTCCAGCGTCCCATCGGCTCCAGCGTCCCATCGGCTGCGCCTTCCATCGGCTGCACCGCGCCCGGGGTCGGGCACCCGATCCTTGATTTGGGGCGGGCTCCTAAAGCTCGGAGACGGCCGTCCATGCGGTTGGGTGCGAGTACGCACCGCGGCCGTCTGCCTCAACCAAGTCGTCGCGCGCCCCAAATCAAGGATCGGGCGCCCGACCCCGGACGCTCTTCTTCGAGAGACGTGGTTCGCGGGGGACTCGAGGGGCAGTGATTCCAGGGACGCATGCGTGGCTCGCGCGCGCAGGAGCAAACGACGTCCGAGCATGAGCACGCGCCATCCGCGATCGAGCAAGGGCGGTCCGACCATGACTTCGCGACGTCGGGACACGAGCAAGCGAAGGAGGCCGACCACCTCGCGAAGGAGGGCGCCGAGCGAGCGAAGGAGGGCGCCGAGCGAGCGAAGGAGGGCGCCGAGCGAGCGAAGGAGGGCGACGAGCGAGCGAAGGAGGGCGACGAGCAAGCGAAGGAGGGCCACCAGCAAGCGAAGCAGGGACACGAGCAAGCGAAGGAGGGCGACGAGCGAGCGAAGGAGGGCGACGAGCGAGCGAAGGAGGGCGACGAGCAAGCGAAGGAGGGCCACCAGCAAGCGAAGCCGATGCCCGTACGAGCGAAACCGACGCACGAACGAGCGAAGCTCGTGGGCGGGCCAGCGAAGCTCGTGGGTGGGCGAGCGAAGCGACCTGACCCCCCTGTGTCAGAGAAGTTGTCGCCCCGCCGCGTAGCGGCGTGAGTGCCTCAAAGTCAGGGAGCGAGAGCAGCGAACCTCGTGGTCTACACAGATAGTTTCAAGGCGAAGATGGTGCAGCGGATGTCGTCCCCCCAGGCGATCTCGGCGATGAGCCTGTCGAAGGAGGTCGGCGTCTCTCAGTCCCAGCTCTCGCGCTGGCTTCGGACGGCTCCTAATCTGGTTCCGATGACGAAAGAACGCCCGTCGGAGCACGTCGTGCAAAGCGGGAGCAGCCGGACGGCGGCGGAGAAGCTGCGCATCGTGATGGCGGCGGCAGCCCTCGCCCCTGGCGAGCTCGGTGCGTTCCTTCGCCGCGAGGGCGTGCACGAAGCCGAGCTCGAACAGTGGCGCTGCGCGGTGCTCGACGCCGGTCAGGCAGCTCTCGAGAGCGGCGGTCCAAAGGCGTCGACACGCGGGACCGATGGCAAGCGGATCAAAGAGCTCGAACGCGAACTGCGCCGCAAGGACAAGGCGCTCGCGGAGGCGGCGGCGCTGCTGGTGCTCCAAAAAAAAGTCCGGGACATCTGGGGGGACGCGGACGACGACACCGACGAGGGGAACGGGAAATGATCCTCGGTTTGGTCGACGAGGCTGTGACGGCCGGCGCACGTCGAGAACGAGCGTGCGACGTGCTGGGCCTCACCGAGCGCAGCATGCAGCGATGGCGTCGTGCGGATGTCGGCGACGACGGCCGCATGGGTCCACGAACACGTCCCGCAAATGCTCTGACATCGGCCGAGCGCGCGAAGGTGCTCGAGGTCGTCAACTCACCCGGCTACCGCGATCTGCCGCCGAAACAGGTCGTTCCACGTCTCGCCGACGAAGGGCGCTACGTGGCGTCGGAATCGACGATCTACCGGATTCTCAGAGCCGAAGGGCAGGACGCCCATCGGGGCCGGAGCAAGCCGCGCACGGTGCGCCAGGTCGAAGAGCACAAGGCCACCGCCGCCAACCAGGTGTGGAGCTGGGACATCACGTATCTCCTCAGCTCCGTCCGCGGGCGCTTCTTCTATCTCTACCTCGTCGAAGATGTATGGAGCCGCCGCATCGTTGGTTTCGAGGTCCACGAGGAGGAGTCGATGGACGCGTCGGCCGCGCTCGTGCGCGCAACGTGTGCGGCGGAGGATGTGGACCCGCACGGTCTGGTGCTGCACTCGGACAACGGCGGCCCCATGCGCGGCTCCACGATGCTCAACACGCTTCGGCATCTCGGCATCGTGGCGTCCTTCAGCCGTCCGAGCGTGAGCGACGACAATCCCTTCATCGAGTCTCTCTTCCGGACGCTCAAGTACCGGCCCGAGTATCCCCATAAACCCTTCGAGACCCTGGAGCATGCGCGCGCCTGGGTGACCGACTTCGTGGCCTGGTACAACGCCGAGCACCGCCACAGCAGCATCCGCTTTGTGACGCCCGACGAGCGACACGACGGACGCGAGAACGAGGTCCTCGCCAACCGAGTCCGCGTCTACGAGCGGGCCCGGCGCAAGCACCCGAACCGCTGGTCGCGGGGCACGCGCAACTGGACCCCAGCCCCCGCCGTCTTCCTCAACCCGAAACGCGATCAGGAAACCATCGCCGGGGCGCTCGCGCGCACCAGTGTCGACTGAAAAAAGCGACAACTCCTTTGACACTCACCGTGACGAGCCGACCTAGCGACCCGCGGTTTCGATGGCGCAGAGGGCGCTGCGGGCCTTGCTTCGGGTCTCTTCGGCTTCCTTCGCGGGGTCGCTCGCCTCGACGATGCCGGCGCCCGCGGTGACGAAGAACGTGTCGTCTTTGCAGACGGCCGTGCGGATCGCGATGGCGAAGTCGAGGTCGCCGGTCTTCGCAACGTATCCGATCGCCCCGCCGTAGATGCCGCGCGGGCCGGCCTCGAGCTCGCGGATGATCTGCATCGCGCGCACCTTGGGCGCGCCCGACAGCGTCCCCGCCGGGAACGCGGCGCGAACGACCTCGAGCGGCGGCGTCGAGGTCGGGACGCGTCCGGTCACCTCGCTCACGATGTGCATCACGTGCGAGTAGCGCTCGATCTCCATCTGCCGCACGAGCTTCACGCTTCCGACCTCCGCCACGCGTCCGACGTCGTTGCGTCCGAGGTCGATGAGCATCACGTGCTCGGCGCGCTCCTTCGGGTCGGCCAGGAGCTCGCGCTCGAGCGCGTCGTCCTCCTCGGGCGTCTTGCCGCGCGGGCGTCGTCCCCGCGATCGGCCGGAGCGTCATCGACGCCGTCCTCGAGGCGCACCATCGTCTCGGGGCTCGCCCCCGCGATCTGCGTTCGCGAGCGTCTCGCCCGGCGCCGGCGGCAGATCGAGGAAGTACATGTACGGGCTCGGGTTGATCACGCGCATCGCCCGGTAGACGTCGAACGGATCGCGCCCGCGCCCGCGGGACGCGGAACGTCCGCGCGAGGACGATCTGGAACGCGTCGCCCGCGCGCGATGTACTCCTGCGCGCGGCGCACCTTCGCCTCGTACGCCGGCGTCGTCGATGTCGACGCTGACGTCCGGCGGGAGCTTGGCGCGGTCCGGCAGCGCGAGCGGGAGAGAGCGGCGTCGCATCGTCGAGGTGCGTGCGCGCCCGCTCGACGTCTGCCGGGTCATCGGCGGCGATGGTGACCGTGTGCGACAGGCCGTCGAAGACGACGATCGTCGACCCTCCGAAGAAGCGGCCGAGGGGCGTCGTGACGCGGCCGTCCCAGCCCGGGACCTTCTCGATCGCGTGGACGAGGTCCCACGCGAGGTACCCCACGTACGCTTGCGCGAAGCGCGCCGCCGGGTGCCCGTCTCCCGGGCTGTCGCTCGACGGCTCGAACAGCGCGCGCGCCGCCTCGAGCGGATCGCGCCGCCGAAGCATCCACCGTCGCGGGCTCTCCGTGGGCACCGACCCACTGGCCGTTCGCGAGCAGCGTCATCTCGTGCGCGAGGCCGGTAGCCGAGGATCGAGTAGCGCCCCCAGCGCTCGCCGCCGACGACGCTCTCGAGCAGGAACGACGCCGCGTCCCCCGCGGCGCGTCGCAGCGCGGCGTAGGCGCGCACCGGCGTGATCGTGTCGGCGACGAAGGTGAACGTGGCGACCATCGAGCTACCTCTCGTCGGGCTTCGGGCGCGCCGTGGAAGGAGCACCGCCGAGCCCGAGGATCTTCCGCGCGCGCGCCGGATCGGCCGGCGTCGCGCCCGATCGACCGGGCGTAGGTGGCGGCGCGCGCGACGAGCGGCGCGCTGCCCTCGGACAGCACGCCCTTGGGCGAGATAGATGTTGTCCTCGAGGCCGACGCGCGCGTGCCCTCCCAGGCGCATCGCCAGCTCGGTCATCGGCTGCTGCGACCGGCCCGACCGCGGCGACGCCCCACGTAGCGTCCGCTCGGCACGAGCGATCGCATGCACCCCACGACGTCTTCGCGCGCGCCGATGGCGCCCTTGACGCCGAGGACGAACTGGAAGTGCAGCGGCGCGCGAATGGCTCCCTCGGCCGCGAGGGCAAGCGCCTCCTCGACGTGCCCGACCTCGTAGCACTCGAGCTCGGGGACGGCGCCGGCTGCGCGAATCTTGGCGGCGAGCCCGCGGATGTCGGCGCGCGAGTTGACGAACACGTCGTCGCCGAAGTTGATCGATGCCGCAGTTGAGCGTCGCCATCTCGGGCTTGCACGCGAGCGGGCCGGCGCGCTCGTCGATCGACATGCCGACCGCGCCGCCCGTCGAGGGCTGGATGATGCAGTCGCACTTGCGACGGATTGCGTCGATCACCTCCGCGAAGCGATCGCTCGACTGCGTGTTCGACCCGTCGTCGCGTCGCACGTGCAGGTGGATGACCGCCGCGCCGGCGTCGCGGCATCGCGCCGCCTCGTCTGCGACCTCGGCGGCTGTGATGGGCAGGTGCGGCGTCTGCGCGCGCGTGAGCTCGGCGCCGACGATGGCCGCGGTGAGGATCACGTCCCCGAGTTCGACCGGCGTCACGAACGGCGCTTCGACCGGCGCGGGCCCGGCGGGAAGCCCGGGCATGTAGAGCTCGCGCGGCCTTCGCTGGAGCGTCCGTGGGGACGACGCACGTCCCGAGTGCGCGCGCGACCACGACCGGCGGCAGCAGGACGTCCGCCGCGCTGGGGGCCATGCCCGGCAATCGCAGGTTCGCGATGACCTTCCTTGCCTCGAACTGGATCTTGCGGCTGCGTCTTGCCGATGCCGACGAGCTCCGCCGTCACCTCGATGAAGTCCCCGGCGAACACGGGAGCGAGGAACTCGACGTTCTCGTAGGCCCGGAACAGCCCCTCGTCGCCGTCGAGCCGGATGAGCAGCTCGGTCGCGAGCGTCCCCGAAGAGGGCGAGCATCCGCGCGCCGTCGACGAGCTCGCCGGCGTAGTGCGCGTCGTGCGCGCTCATGCGCAGGCGCGAGGTGACTCTCGTCCCGATCATGTCCGGAGAACTACTCGCTCGCGCACGAGTCGCCAGCTGACGGCGTCGGGCTGCGCCGCGCGGGCGCGCAGCACGTCATTCGGGGCGGTCGGGAGCGTCTCGGGCCGTCCCACCGCGACCGCGATTTCCCACGACCCCGGGGGCACCCCGGCGAACAGCACGTCGACCGGCCCCGAGATGTGGACGGTGCCGTCGCCATCGACCGAGAACGAGGGGTCCCATGGTCGGACCTGATCGCCGCGGAGAAGGAAGCCGCGAGCCGCGATCGCTCCGACCACGGGCGCGAGCGGACGGAGCTCCATGTCGAACTGGCCGCCCGCCGTGAGCGCCACCTCGTCTTGCTGTGCGCCGGTCACGGCGAAGGCCGGGACGGTCGGAGGCTGAAAATGCAAGCGAAGCGAGACGAGCGCCACCGCGACGGCCGCGCCTCCGGGGACGAGCGCGAGTGCGATCTTGTTCCGGCTCAAGCGCGTGCCGTCGTCGGCGCCCCGTTCGTTCCGCGAACCTGCGGCCTGCGGGGGGTCTCCGCGACGTGGTCCGCATGGGTGTGATCGGGCGGCAGATCGCCGCCGCAGACGCGCTCGAGCTCGGCGCCCATCTGCCTTCTTAGCGCGAGAAAGTACATCTTGAAGTCGCCGCGGAGTGACCAGAGCGGGTGCTCGAACGTCGCGGGCTTGTTCTTCTCGAAGACGAAGTGGCCGAGCCACGCGGGGCCGTACCCGACGACGGGCGCCAGCAGCAGCCAACCCGGGTTGATCGTCAGGGCCGCCGCAGCCACGGTGCCGAGGACCGCCGTCGTCCCCACGTAGTGGAGCGCGCGGCTGCGGGGGTCGCGATGGGCGTGAACGTAGTGGGGCCAGAAGTCGTCGAACGATTCCAATTGCGATTGCAATTGCGAGTGAGATTGCGATTGCGAGTCGATTGTGGAGGAGCTCATGGCGGCGCAGAACGTAGCACCGGGGGGTATCGCGGGCGAGGGTGGGCGGCAACGGGCGGAGGCGGCGGAAAGCGCCGGGCGTGTGGTGGCGAGGTTCATCGATGACTGTATGATTGGGGTGGAGCGATGAACCTGCCGGCCGAGCTCAAGGAGCGCGTCCTCGCGTCGGTCCGGCAAACGCCGTCGCCGGTTCGCTCGCACGCTCGCCGCGAAGCGCGACGGGTGCTGATCGTGACGCTCACCGCCGCGGCCGGGCTGTTCTTCGCCGTCGACGGCGTGCATCACGCCCTGGGTCGGCCCGCCTGGTTTCTCTGCGCGTCGGTCGTGCTGTGGGGAGCGGTCGCGCTCGCGTCGCTGTCGGCCGCGTGGCGCGGGGGCGTCTCGTTCGGCGCGGGCTCGCTCACGTCGCTCGCCATCGTGACCGTCGGCGCGCCCGCGGTGCTTCTCGCGTCGTGCCTGGCGTTCGCTTCGGTCGATCCCGATCTCGTTCGGATTCACTCCGAGCGCTTCGGCCTCCACTGCTTCGTGCTGACGCTCGCCGTGGCGGCTGGCCCGCTCGTCGGTCTGTCGAGAGCGCGCCGGTCGAGCGATCCGCTCCACCCCGTCGCGAGCGGAGCCGCGCTCGGCGTCGCGTGCGGCGCGTTTGCGGGAGCGATGGTGGGGCTGTGGTGTCCGGTCGCCGCGCCGAGACACGTCCTCATCGGTCACGTCCTGCCCATGGGCGTGCTGGCGCTCCTCGGGGCCACGTTCAGCGCTCGCGTGATCGCCATGCGTCCCAGACAGCGACTCTCCGTTTGACGCGCCGGCCCGGATTTTTCGACACCGAAGTTCGATCGATTCGTATCCCCAGGTAAGGGAGGGCGCGACGGTCCGCGAGAGCGGGCGTCGCGTCCATCGAGCGCGCTCACGCGCGCAAGCGGGCAGGCTTTCGATCCGTGCGGCGCAGGGGTGCGACGCCCGGAAGTCGGGAGTGGTGTTCGCTCGATTGAGGAGGAACCAATGATCATGCAAGCCAAACTGAGTTTGGGCTGCGCTGCAGCCTTGTCCTTTCTAGCCGGTTGCGCGACGTCGAATACGGCGGCGAGCCGCGCCTCGGCGGTCGAGCCCATCGATGCCGCGGCGCTCGACGCGCCATCGGTGCTCGTCGGCGAAACGCGTGTCCTCGACGGGCGCGTGAATCCCCTCGCGCCGCTCCGTCTCGCGCTGAAAGACGGGGCGATCGCCGTCTCGTTCGTGCATGCCGGGCGGCGCGCGAACCAGGAGATCGATCCCGACTCGCTCGAGCGTCGATTGGTCGAATCGGACGAGCCGTCGCACGAGACCGAGGCGTCTTCGATGTCCGTTCAGCGCATCGTGCTCGACGGCGGCCGCTTTCTCGTTTGCTGGACGAGCGGGAACTTCGAATGGGGTCATCGCGCGATGGCGCAGATGTTCAACACGTCCGACGGCTCGCCGCGCGGGGGGCCGGTCGCCATCTCGCCGTCCAATGCCGACGTCATCGGTCCTCCTCGCGCAATCACGTCTGACGGCAACCGCGTCGTGGCGATGTTCTCTGCCATGTCGGGTTCGTCGTTCCAGTTGATGGCCGTTCCGATACGGGACGCGGCCCCCTCCGAAAACGCCCAGCGGTCCGCATGGCGGTGAAGCCGTGGTCAAAAGTTCACGACCCGATCTGAAGGATCGGGTGCTTTCGGCCGCGCGGCAGATGCCGTCGGGTGTCCGAGCGGAGGCGCGCAGCGACGCGCGATCGATCGTTCTGAGCGCCTTTGCTCTCTCTCTCGGGATCTTCCTGGTGTTCCATGGTTTCCGCCACTCCACGGGCCGGCCCCCATGGTTTCTCGCGACTTCGCTCGCGGCCTGGGCCGCCGTGGCGACCCTCTCGGCGAACGGAGCCTGGCGATGGGGTGGCTCCTTCGACGCGGGATCGACCTTGCAGCTGGTCACGATCGCCGTGGGTACGCCGGCGCTCCTGATGGCGATCTCTCTCGCGCTCGGGAGGCTGTCGCCCGCGGCCGCGAGCCTCGGGGCAGGGGCGGCCGTCGACGGTCTGCCATGCCTCGCCCTGACCTTCGGGCCCGCGATCCTTCCGCTCGCCGGGTTGTGCGTCTTGAGGCGATCGACCAATCCGCTCCATCCGATCGCCGGCGGCGCCGCGCTCGGTGCGGCGTCGGGCGCCGCCGCGGGCGTGATGGTCGACCTCTGGTGTCCGGTGACCACGGTCGCCCACGTCCTTTCGGCGCACGTCCTTCCAGTCGTCGCGCTGTCCGTCATCGGCGCGATCCTGGGCGATCACGTGCTCGCCATGCGCGTCTCGGCCGCGGTCTCGGCCGCGCGCGCGCCGTCGCCCCACTGGAAAGAAGCGGTGATTGCGAAACCGTTTGTTTCGTGCGACGTACACCCTGTGGGGGACTGTGCAGCGGGTAGCCGCACACGGTCCGTGGGAGTCGGTGGCGGCGAGGGTGCTGGCGCAGGATGGCATCATGATCCCTGACGTTCGAGGGACGACTTCGGGCACGAGCGCGCCGCCGCGCGCTCGTTCCGCGAGCGAATGGTAGCCTGGCGATGCAAGATACATGGAAAGAAGCCGCCAGCGCTGCGATGGACCGGTACGCTTGCGGAGATGACGCCGCGTTCTCGGAGCTCTACGATCTGCTGGCTCCACGGCTGTCGTCATTCGCCATGAGGCGAACGCGCGACGCGGGGGCGACCGAGGATCTCGTGCAGCAGACCTTTCTCCAGATGCACTGTGCCCGGCGGCACTTCGCGCCGGGGGCCGCGGTCGCGCCGTGGGCCTTCGCGATTGCGCGAAGGCTCCTCATCGACACGTTCCGCAAGAAGGGTCGCAGCCCCGTCTGGACGGGCGAAGACGGCGACGATGCCCGCGAGAGCGTGGCGCCCGGCGCGTCGCCCGCCGAGATCATGGCGCGCCGCAGGCTCGCGCACCGCTTGAACGAAGAGCTGGCGCGCGTGTCCGAGACCGACCGCACCGCCTTCGAGTTGGTCCGGTTCGACGGTCTCTCGATGGCCGAGGCGGCCGAGGTGCTCGGCACCACCGCGAACGCCGTCAAGCTGCGGGCGTTTCGCACCGCCGAGGTGCTCCGCGCCAGCCTGGGCGACGAGGCTCGCGAAGAGCTCGAGGGGTCCTGGTGACGCAGGACCTGAAAGCTCGGATCCTCGAGTCGGCGCGAGCGACGCGATCGGCGCCCCGTCCGGCGTCTCGCGTCCATGCGTGGCTGGTGCTCCCGAGCTCCACCATCGTGGCCGCCGTGCTCTTCTTCGCTTTCGACGGACTGCACCACGGAGAGGGGCGGCCCTCCTGGTTTTACGTGGCCTCGGCGCTCGGGTGGATGGCGGTGGCGGCGCTGTCGTTGTGGGGAGCCTTCGGCCGGGGCGGCTCCGCGCTGGGCCGCTCGAGGCCCTGGCTGACCGCCGTCGTCGTCGGGACGCCGGCGCTCCTCTTCGCGATGATGTTCGGCTTCGCGGTCGTGCACCCCGAAGTGACGATGCTTCATCCCGAGCGGCTCGGTCTCAAGTGCCTCGGGCTGACCGTGGCCGGTGCGGTGTTCCCGCTCCTGTCGCTGGCCTTTCTCCGTCGTGGAAGCGACCCCGTACATCCTGTCGCCACGGGCGCAGCGCTTGGCGCCGCGTGCGGAGCGGCGGCCGGCGTGATGGTGGAGCTCTGGTGCCCGGTTGCGGCGCCCCGCCACGTCGCCGTCGGCCACATTCTGCCGATCGCGATCGTGAGCGCGCTCGGCGCGTTGATGGGCTCGCGGGTCATCGCGATGCGCTCGCGCACGGGCGCCGGCGGCAAGAGGCCGTAAGCCTCGCCGATTGTTCGACACCAACTTCGCGCGCGGTCGTATCCCCCCGATGGGCGGGGATGGACACTCAACGTAGAGGCGCGGGGAGGAATCGATGAAACGTTTGTGCATTCTGTCGTTGGCGCTCGTTCTGCCGGCATGCTCCGGAGACGACTCGACGCCGCCTGCCGACAACGGCGTCCCGGACGCATCGACGATGGACACGTCGACGATGGACACGTCGACCCCCGACGACACGGGTGTGGGTCAGGACGTGTACATGGCTGCAGCCGATACAGCAGCGGGGCCGGCGCCGGATGCCGGGGCGATGGATGCCGGAGCGATGGACTCCGGCGAAATCGCCGACGCGGACGCGGGCCCCGCGGTCGACGCCTCTTGCCCGGCGACCTGGTACGACGTTCCGGTCGTCGATCCATCGATCGCGCTGCCCGACGCGGGCGTTGGCCTTCTCCTGCACGCCAGCGGAAGCGGGACTCAGAACTACAAGTGCACTGCGACGGGCGCCGACGGCGGGCCGACCAGCCCCGCGTGGGTGCTCGTGACGCCCAAGGCGAACCTGGTCGACTGCCACGGCAACATCATCGCCACTCACTTCGCGAGCGTCGGCGGCTCGGGCTTTCCGGAGTGGGAGTCCATCGACGGCGGCGACTACGTCATCGGCGCCAAGCACCTGCCCACGTTCACGCCCGACGGCGGCTCCGGCTCGGTCGCGTGGCTTCTCCTGGACGCGGTCGACGCGGGCGGCTCGGGGACGCTGAGCATGGCCCAGTACATCCAGCGCCTGGACACCGACGGCGGAAACCCGCCTGCGGCCACCGCGTGCGATCTGGCGGCCGCGGACGCAGCGACGACGGCCGACATCCCCTACTCGGCGGAGTACTACTTCTTCGGGCCGTGACGGTGCGCGGGGGGTAGCTGCGCGGTAGGTTCGAGTGCGCGCGAAAGCCCGCGCGGGCATGCCTCGAGGAGACCTGAGCGCGCCTGAAACGTGCTAGTGTCGAGGGTCATGGCGCGCGCTCGACTCCTCGTGCTGCTCGCGGCGGGCGCCATGGCGGGAGTGGGCGCGTGCAACGGGGAGACGACCGACCCGCCGCCGCTCGGCAAGGGAGACCACCTGATCGTCGACGTCGACGCGAGTGACCTTCCCCCGCAGCCGGATGCCTACGTGCCGCCCGACTCGCCGTTCGCCGAGGTCGACGGCTCGGACATGTACGGGCCGGGATACGACGCGAGCGCCGCGAACGCCGTGCTGATCGTATGCGAGCCGCCCGATGGGTCGGCGAGCGGCGACGAGGGTGGGGGGGACCTCTCGGCGGACGGGGCCGCCGATTCCTCTTCGGGAAAGGGAGCCGCGGCCGCCAGCTGCGAGCCTTTCCCGGCGGCCTGCGCGAGCCAGCCCGACTGCGAGTGCCTCTTCCCCATCTTCGGGCCGAAGCTGCCGTGCCCCTATCCGAACTGCGGCGTCGGCAAGGGCTTCAATTTCCACTGCCCCCCCTGAGTGCGCCCTCGCCGAGCCCCCCCTGGGCTGCGGCCTTGCGGGCATTGCGGCCGAGCCCGGCCCGCGGCTGAGTTAGGCACGCGGATTTTGGCCCGCTTCCTCGGAGCGTGACACACTTCACCTAGGCCCTCGTGCACTCCGCGATCCGGCGGTTCGCCGCGCTCTTTGTCCTCGCAGCTCCCATCGCGCTGTCGGGCGCAACCTCGGGCGCGGCGAGCACGCGGATCTTGCGCCGGCCCGAGGCCCGCTCGATCACGACGGCGCCGCTCGCGACGATGCACGTGGAGGAGGAGCGCGCCGAGAGCGCGGTCGTCCTCGTCGTGCTCGACGGGGTCCGATGGCAAGAGGTCTTCGAAGGGGCCGATCGAGCGCTCGCGCGGCAGCACGGAATCGCCGCATCGGCGTGGGCGAATCCCGTCGATCTGATGCCGAACCTGCATCGACTCATCGACGCCGAGGGACTCGCCATCGGCGCACCGGGCCACGGCGCCGAGATCACGGCCACCGGCCCGCAGTTCATTTCGCTGCCCGGGTACATCGAGATCTTCGCCGGCAAGCCGGACTTCGCCTGCTACCGAAACGATTGCGTACCGTCGGCGATGCACACGATCGTCGACGAGGTCCGCGACTCCGGCGACACGGGCGACGTCGCCCTCGTTGCGTCGTGGCCGAATATTGCGCGCGCGGCGTCGACCGAGGCGGGCTTCGTTCTCACCGCGGGCCGAAAGCTCGTCGATCGCGAGGACCTGCTGCGCGCCGATCCAGCGACAGCGCGCCTCCTCGATCAGGGATCACACGCCTCCGCATGGCCGGGCCTGGGCGAATACCGCCCAGACGCCTTCACGGGGCGGATTGCCCTTCGTCGACTCGCCGTCTCGAGGCCGCGCTTTCTGTTCGTGGGCCTTGGGGACGCCGACGAGTACGCACATCGCAACGACTACGCCGGATATCTCCAGGCCGTCCACGCGTCCGACGCGTTTCTCGGTGACCTGACCACCCTCCTTCGCTCGATGGGAGCGCGAGGCCGGCACACCACCGTTCTCGTGACGGCGGATCACGGCCGCGCCCGCAATTTCATGGACCACGGGGCGCAATACCCCGAGTCGGGGCGGGTCTGGCTCGTCGCCGCAGGGGCCGACGTACTCGATCGCGGCCTCGTTGCTGCTTCGCGCCATACGCTCTCCGACGTGGCCCCCACCGTCCGTGCCCTCCTGGGCATCACCGAAATGGGCTCACAAAGCGCGGAGCCGCGAGTGCGCCCTGCCTCGCCGATTCCCGAAATCGTCGCGCAACGCTGACGGGCGCTGACAGGTGATGTGTGGCGCGCTGCGCCTCTCGTGTCCACCCCAATACCTGATGTAGACGCGATCGCATTCTGAGCGCTCGCTTAGTCCCCGCAGAAGGGGCGAGATTGTTTATCGTTGATGTTCGGCGATGAGCGTCTTCTCCAAGCTCTTCTCCGGTAGCCCCAAGGGCGAGACGGAGGCTGCGTCGACCACGACGGCCGAGGAGGGACCATCGATGCAACGACCGCCGAACGATGGCCGCGGCGCCGGCGCCACACAGCCGAACGCCCAGGCTCAGAAGGGCGCTCCGGCGGCGTCCAAACCGACGCAGCGAGGGATGCCGGCGGCGCACCCGCCGCCATCGAGGAGCGGCACGTCGCCCGCGCAGCCCGGGTCGGGGTCCATGAAGTCGGTCTCCTCGACGCAACCAGCGTCGGGGCCGCGGGGCGCAGCGGCGGCCCAGTCGGCCGCCCAGCCTGCAACGGCGACACCGGCCGTCGTCGTGACTCGCCCCATCGACGTGGGCGCCAACGCGGGTCAGCACGCGCGCCCCGACCCCTCGGCGCGGGCAGGATCGGGGTCGGCCAGTCGACCCGCGATGCCCGCCATCTCGATCGGCCCGCCGACGGCGGGGGCGCCTGCGCCCAGCCCCGCGCCCGCGAAAGCGGCGGCGCCGGATGGCCGCAACTCGGTGCGCCCGACCGCGCCGGAGATGATGATGACGGCGCCCAGCACCAACGGGCAAGCCTCGATCGCCGACACCTTCGAGCGCTTGCTCAGCTCCGAGGACCTGGAGGCCGGCTTCGCGTCGATCGAGACGCCGGCGGCCACGCCTGGAGGGCACAGCGTCGCGATGACCGATCTCGCGGAGGTGCGTCTCCTCTTCGCGCAGCTCGCCGCGAACCACGTCCGTCAGGTTCGTGACTTCATGATCGACCTGCGCTGGAGCGAGGCGACGATCGACTGGCTCCCGATCTGCGAGCCGGCCCTCCGATCGCTGCGCCGCGCGGCGGACAAACTCGAGCTCACGGACCTGTGCGAAGCGCTCGACCGCTTCTCCGCCTCTCTCGGCGAAGCCACGGCGAGCGGCGCGAAGACCATCGCGGGCGCGGCCCGCGAGACGCTGCTCGCTCGCTACGACGAGCTCGGTCGATTGATGCCCCAGGCGTTCGCGCTCGATCTCGATCGCACGCAGCGTGAAGCCGCGATCCTTCAGTCGCTGCTATTGCAAGTGCCCGAGGTCAAGAAGGTCACCCTCGACCGCATGTACGCCGCGGGGCTCACGACGCTCGAGGCGATGTTCCTGGCGACCCCCGGCGACATCGCGGCGACGACCGGCATCCCCGAGGGGCTCGCGGCGCTGATCGTCGATCGCTTTCAGGCCTATCGCGATCAGGTGAAGGCCACGGTCCCCGACGCGACGCGCGCGCGCGAGCGCGAGCGGATCGCCGAGCTGACGGGCCGCCTGCGCCGCGAGTGCGACGACTACGAGCGCGCCGCGGAGTCGTGGTCGCGCGGGTCGGTCGACCAGAAGAAGGAGCTGCGCAAGGCACGCGAGCAGACCCTGCTCGACATTCAAGTGGTCCTTGCGCGTCTCGGCGAGGTCGATCGCCTCGCGCAGCTCGAACGGCTTCCGTTCGAAAAGAAGCTCGCCCACCTCGAGTCTTTCCTCGAGGAGGCGCGCGACAAATACGTAGCGCAGCCCTGACGAGGAGGTCGACGGTTCCCATGCCCGAGTTAACGGCAGACGTAGTACTGAGGAAGATCAAGAGCGGGGAGAAGGTCGAGAGAGCCGACCTCCGCGGCCTGGCGATGCCCAAGGCCATGCTCGAGGGGGTCAGCTTCCGTCGCTGCGACCTCGACGGTGCCAACTTCGAGGGCGCGCGCCTTTCGAAGGCGGTCCTGAAGAACGCGAGCCTGCGCGAAGCGTTCCTCGCCGGCGCAGACCTGCGCGAGGCGAACCTCGAGAGCGCCGACCTCGAAGGGGCGAACCTGCAGGCCGCCAAGCTGATGGGCGCGAACCTGAACCGCGCGAACCTCGAGGGCGCGAACCTGCAGGGGGCCGACCTCTCGAACGCGCGACTCACGCACGCGCAGCTCGAGTCGGCCAAGCTCGGCGGGGCCATCCTGGTGGGCGCACAGCTCGCGCACGCCGACCTCGGTGAGACCGACCTGTCGACCGCCAAGCTCGACGAGGCCGACCTCACGAGCACCAACCTGACGAACGCGAACCTCGATGAGACGAGCCTCGTCCGGGCGCAGCTCCGCGACGCTCAGCTGCGCGAAGCGTCGCTGAAGGGCGCGAACCTCACCGGGGCGGGCCTCGTCAATGCGACGTTCGCCGCGGCGGACCTGACCAACGCCGACCTGACGGGGGTCGACGCGCGGCGGGTCAGCTTTGCAGGGGCGAAGCTCGAGGGGACCAAGCTGACGGGCGCGCGCATCTACGGCATCATCGGCACGGGAAGCCCCGCGATCGGCGTCATCGCCGAGTGGGTCGACGACAGCGCCGATGGCACCGAGCACAAGGTGACCGGCGGACGGATCGCGACCGTGCTCTCGGGGCAGAGCGCCGAGCCCTCGGGCCTCAAGCGATACTTCGGTCGCGGGGACGTTCTGCGCAACGCGAACCTCGAGTTCGACGCGGGCGCGTCGGTCGAGATCGAGAGCCTCTTCGAGCACTGCACCATCTCCCTCGGAGACGGCACCGAGCTCGTGGTCGGCAAGAGCGGCGTGCTCTCCGGGTGCCAGGTGAAAGGCGCGGGCCGTATCACGATCCACGGCAAGTTCGTCGAGCGCGAGAGCCCCGGGATCGTGGGCGCCTCGCAGCTCATCGTGAGCTCCGGAGGGTCCCTCGTCGGGGCCGTCGAGCAGCCCGCCGATCAGACGCGCTTCGCGTTCGAGCCGGGGTGCATGCTGCGCATGAAGATTCAGCAAGGCAAGAAGGAACGAGCAGCTGTTGTTAGCAAAGGCGGGAGGCCGCGATGACGGATCCGAAGAACACGACGCACGAGCGAAAGACCCTGGTCGAGGAAGGAACGCAGTTCAAAGGCGCGCTCTCTTCGAACTGCCCGATCGAGGTGAAAGGCCGCATCGAGGGTGACGTGACCGCGCCCGCCCTCACCGTGGCCCTGGGCGGAGCCGTGCATGGCAAGGTGAAGGTGGGCGAGATCCGCTCGCAGGGCGAGCTGGCCGGCGAGTTCGACGCGGACACCGTCGTCCTCTCGGGCACAATCAAGGACAACACCGTCATCCGCGCGAAGTCGCTCGAGGTGAAGCTGACCTCCGCGAACAGCAAGATGCAGGTGATCTTCGGCGAGTGCGAATTAGAGGTCGGCGGCGAGCAGCCGCAGGCCGATGTCGCCGCGCGTCCGTCCGAGCGCCCCAAGACGATGAGCGTCCGGCCAAAGGGCGAAAGCGCACCCCCCCCCGAAACGAACGGCGCCGTCTAATCGCGGCCCTCCCGTGAGGAGAGGCCGCCAAGACGCCAGGCCGCCAGGAGAGAGGGAGGTCCGAGACAACCGAGGCGAGCGGCTCAAAAGTGCCGTTCGCCGCAGAGTCCACGCTTTGTCGGTCTCTGCTCGGCCCCCGCCTTCTCTCTTGGCGGCTTTGCGGCTTGGCGGCTCACGTCCCGGGGGGGCCTTGCGGGTCCATGACGCCCACTCACGTCCTGGACCGTCTCTGCCGGGCTACTTGATGAAGAGCATGTCTTCGTACTGGGGCAGGCCCCAGCGATCGTGGGCGACCAGGCCTTCGAGCGTGTCGGAGGTCTTGCGCAGCTCCTTCATCGCCGGCAAGACCACGTCGCACAGGTGCGTCGCTTCCTTCTCGACCGACCCTGCGTGATGGGCCATGTGCTTCTCGAGGACATCGATCTGCTTCTCGAAGGTGGCGATGAGGCCGCACATCTTCTCGAGCAGCGCCGTGTCGAGCGCGAGCCCCAGCGCCTTCACGGTGCTCACCGTCTGCGCGACCTCCCCCTGATAGCGGAGCACGCCGGGCAGGATCATCGTCCTTGCCATGTTCAGGGCCAGCTTGGCCTCGACGTTGACGCTCTTCACGTACACCTCGAGGGAGACCTCGTAGCGGCTGTGAAGCTCGCGCGGCGTCAGTACATGGTATTTCTCGAAGAGAGCGATGACGTCGGGCTTCTGGAGCTGGGAAAGCGCGTCGACGGTCGTCTTGAGGTTGGGCAGACCCCTCTTGGCCGCCTCCTCGTGCCACTCCTTCGAGTACCCGTTTCCGCCGTAGCAGACCGCCTCGTTCTCCTTGAACACGCTCGCCAGGAGCTCGGTCACGGCCGAGTTCAGCGATTTGCCCGCGGCGACGGAGGCTTCGAGGCTCGACGCCATGTAGTCGAGCGATTCTGCGACGATGGTGTTGATGATGGTCACGGGACCGGCGACCGACTGGCTCGACCCCACCGCGCGGAACTCGAAGCGGTTCCCCGTGAAGGCGAAGGGGCTCGTCCGGTTTCGGTCCCCGGGGTCCTTGGGGATCTTCGGCATCGTGTCGACACCGACCTCGAGGTTGCCTTTCGACTTGGACGACTTCGCGCCACCCGCTTTGATCTGCTCGAAGACGTCGGCGAGCTGCTCGCCGAGGAACACCGACATGATCGCGGGCGGGGCCTCGTTCGCGCCAAGACGGTGGTCGTTGCTCGCGGAGGCGACGGAGACGCGCAGGAGGTGACCGTACTTGTGGGCGGCCCGGATGGTGGCGGCGCAGAACACGAGAAACTGCGCGTTGTCGTGGGGCGTCTCGCCGGGGTCGAGCAGGTTGCCCTGCGTGGCGTTGCCGAAGGAGAAGTTCACGTGCTTGCCCGAGCCGTTGATCCCCGCGAACGGCTTCTCGTGCAGGAGGCACGCGAGCCCGAAGCGCTCCGCCACTCGATGCAGCGTGATCATGACGAGGTGCTGGTGGTCCGCCGCGAGGTTGCCCGCCTCGAACATCGGCGCGAGCTCGAACTGCCCGGGAGCCACCTCGATGTGCCGCGTCTTGGCGGGGATGCCGAGCTTGAACAGCTCCTGCTCGACCGCGATCATGAACCCGGTGATGCGCTCGGTGATCGCGCCAAAGTAGTGGTCCTCGAACTCCTGCCCCTTGGCCGGCATCGCGCCGAAGAGCGTGCGCCCCGCGAGCATCAGATCGGGCCGCGCGAAGTAGAAGCGGCGATCGATGAGGAAGTACTCCTGCTCGGCGCCGCAGTACGAGACGACCATCGCCGGGTGCGCGTGGCCGAAGAGCTTGAGGATGCGCTGGGCGTGCATGTTGAGCGCCTGGTTGGCACGCAAGAGCGGCGTCTTGGTGTCGAGCGCCTCGCCGGTCCACGACACGAACGCCGTCGGAATGCAGAGGGTCGATCCCGTCTCCGTGTCGAAGAGGTACGCGGGGCTGGTCACGTCCCACGCCGTGTATCCGCGCGCCTCGGACGTATCGCGGATGCCGCCGTTCGGGAAGCTCGACGCGTCGGACTCTCCCTGCACGAGCGTCTTTCCCGAGAACTCGGCGATGGTGCCGCCGTCGCCGTCGGGGCTGTAGAAGGCGTCGTGCTTTCCCGCCGTCAAACCGGTCAGAGGATAGAAGATGTGCGCGTAATGGGTCGCGCCCTTCGAGATCGCCCAGTCCTTCATCGCGGAGGCCACCACGTCGGCGATCTTCGGATCGAGCAGGGCCCCGGTCTCGACGGTGCGCTTCACCGATTTGAACACCTCCTTGGGGAGGTGCGTCTTCATCGTGGCGAGACCAAACACGTTCGTCCCATACGCGATGTCGGTGACTTTTCCTTTGGAGTGGCCGTTCGAGACGACCGGGGTGAATCCGTTCGCTGCAACTGTTTCTGCAAGGCTTGCAGTCATGGGGGGTTCCTGGTGATCCTTTCGCGCGTCCCTACGAGCGGGACTCGGGCGCCGAAGAGTGCGGCGGTCCTCGTTTCATGCGCAGGGCCGGATTGTTTCGGGCCTGCCTCGCCGTCGGAGCCCGATGCGGTGGCCTCGAAGCAGGGCTCGAGACCCCTGCGGCTCAGCGGGTCCGGATCGGGTTCGTGAATCCGAACGGCAGAGCTCCGGGTCGATGCAGGAGCGTCATCGGCGTGGCGCCCCGCGCGATGGCGATGATCCAGTCGCCCGAGCGCAGGGGAAGGTGCGCCGTCTCGTCGAGGCGCACCACCGACGTCGCCGGTTTGGGGTGCCACGTCGCGACGATCTCGCCGCGGCGGACGATTTCGACGGTGGCGACGTCGACCCAGGGGGGCGCCTCGACGTGCACGTGCACCGCGACGTCGTCGCCGGGGTCGATCTCGTCGCCGACCTCTTTCGCGTCCCCGTTGACCCCACCGGCGCTGAGGCGCACGAACGGGCCGCTCGAGACGACGACCCTTCCGCGGCGCACGCCGTCGATGAACGCGCGCTCGTCGAACGCTTCGGGCGAGTCGTCGGCGACACGGACGAAGTTCCGCGGCACTCCGGGCTCGTGGTACGTCAGCTTGTGTGAGTCGGAGTTTCCCGTGGCCGTCACGCGGAGGCCGGCGTTGAGCAAGGCGTACCAGTCGCGCAGGCACGCCTCGACGCGGCCGATGTCGGAGTAGTCGTCGCCGTTGAAGACCTCGAGGGCGTCGAACGACGAGTCGAAGAGCGGCGACCGCCGGCGCCACGCTTCGAAATCGCCTGGATCGAGGTGAAGAAGCTCGAAGTATCCGATGGAGCCCATGCGGGGGTGGTTGACCTGAACGACCTTGTCGCGCCCCTGCGGAGCGGCCGCACGCGCGGCGGCGAAAAGCTCCTGGGGCGTCGTGTTCGCGAAGGGCAGGGGAGAATCGCCGGCGGCCAGCGGGAACACGTTGAAGTGGCCCAGCTCGATCCCGCGCGTCGTGACTTCGTCGCCCACGATCGACGCGAGCCAGCGCTGCGCGCCGAGGGCGCGGATGGTCGGTCCGTAGTCGGTGACGGCGTTGTGATCGGTCGCCGCGGCCACCTCGACTCCCGACGCGGCGAGCGAGCGCACGCGATCGTCGAGCAACGTGGGCGCGTCCGGCGAAGGTACGGCGTGGACGTGCAGGTCGGCCGAGATCCAGCCGCGCGTGTCGACGACGCGCTGGAGCGTGGCATCGATGGCGGCCGAGGCCCCGTCGGCGACCGTGAGCGTCTGTTGCTCGCTCGTGTACTCGAACCCGCGCGAGACGGTCGCCCGGTATCGACCGGCCGGGATCGGGATCTCGCCGTCGCCGAGCGTCGCGATGGCCTCGAGCGCGGCACCGCCGTAAGGGTCGTCGCCCCAGTCCGGATCGGGGGTGGGTGCGATGCCTCGCACGACGAGACGGGCGGGGATCGTCCCGCCGCCGGGCTCCGCGACGTGCCAGCGAAGGCGTCCCGCGTGCGGTCGCAACTCCGCGACGGCGTGGGCATCGCCGGCTTGCGCCCATGGACTCGGAGCGTACCCCGGCGCCGTCACCCGCACGCGGAAGCAGCCCGGCGGCAACGAGGTGTCGCGCGGCGCCGTGCCGAGGGCGAAGCGCGCAAAGGGAGCGCCCGCGGGGAAGCTCGCATCGGGGCACGACGCGACCTCCGCCACGGCGCGATCCGGCGCGGCGCCAGGCAAGCTCACCGCCCCGAGGGCGATGCCTTCCGCCCGGAGAAGCTCGACGGCGGCGTCTCCGATCGCGCCCTCGGCGTGCGCGAGCCACACGACGCGTCGCGGAGAAGCCCCACCGGCGGTGATGGCCACGGCGTCCTCGCCGGTGTGCGGCCGCTCGTGAAAGCCGGCCCCCGGCGCGTTGAAGCGCCCGATGACGCGGGCGCCCTGGGAGCCGAGCGCGTACGCCTCGCCAAGCCCCTCGCGCGCCATGAAGTCGCCCGCGAACGTGCCCCCTCCGACGACGAAGCCCGATCCCTGCACCCAGGTGGGGACGTTGCCCCAGCCGACCTTCTCGCCGATCGTGACCGGAGCGGCCGTCGCGTCGCCGTCGGACGTCGCCGCCGACTCGATCCGCAGGGCCCGACCGGCGAAAGAGACGAACGTCCAGAGTCGTACGTGCACGTCGTGGACGCGGCGTTCGATGCGCACGACCCGCGGTGCGTCCGGAGCCGGCCCGACCGACACGACGTCCGCTCGGAGATCGTCGAGGCCCAGGTATACGGTCGGCTCGATCGCCACGAGGGCGTCGTCCTTGCCCGCGGAGCCGAAATCGACGATGCGCCCACCCCGCGTGTCGACGACCGCCACCTGGCCGTCGTTCTCCAGGAGCCAGTCGTCCGCTTGCCCGTCGACGCGAAAGCCCGTGAGGGGGACGTCCTGTCGCTCGCGGATGCGCCGGACCGTTCCCTCGCCCTGCTGCCCGGGCGCCGGCGCGGCGGTCGGCTGGACGGCATCGCCGGCGTCGACGCCGGCGACGGGCCGCGAGCACCCAAGGGCGATCACGCCGAGAAGCGCGGGCCGAAGCCGGAGCATCGGCCCGGCCGCCCGGTTCAAGCGACCTCCACGTCCCCGTCGGGCACGTGCGCCGACTCCGCGGCTCGCGGCGGCGGCACGCCCATCCACGTGGCGAGGTCTGCGAGGGCGCGCGCGGCCGCGGCTTCGTAGCGCTCTCTCTTCTTGAGGCGGCGCTCGATCACCGGCGGTAGCCAGGCCCAGGTCACGTTCGAGGGCTGGTACTCGCGCCCGGCACGCGTGATGTGCGTGATGACGCCGCCCAGGGCCGTGGTCTCGGGCGGGGGCGAGAGCGGGAGCCCCAGCAGCGACTGCGCGAGCATCACGCCGCACACGAACCCGCTCGCGCAACTCTCGACGTACCCCTCGACCCCGGTGATCTGTCCCGCCAGGAGCACGCCGGGGCGCGCGCGAAGCTGCATGCGCGCGTCGAGGGCGCGCGGTGCGTCGACGAACGTGTTCCGATGAACGCTCCCGAAGCGCAGGATCTCCGCGGCCTCGAGCCCGGGGATCGTTCGCAGGACGCGCGACTGCTCCGTCCACGTCATGCGCGTCTGGAAGCCGACGAGGTTGTACGCCGTGGCCGCCGCGTCTTCCTGGCGCAGCTGGACGACCGCGAAGGGCCGCGCGCCCGTGTGCGGGTCCAAGAGGCCCACGGGCTTCATCGGGCCGAAGGCGAGGGTCATCGCCCCTCGCGAGGCCATGACGTCGATCGGGAGGCATCCCTCGAAGTACTTCACGTCCTCGAAGCTTCGCGGCTCGACCTTCGCCGCGCCGATCACTTCGGCCACGAAGGCGTGGTACTGCGCCTCGTCCATCGGGCAGTTGACGTACGCCTCGTCCGCGCCTTCCTCGGCGCCCTTGCCGTAGCGGGACTGCTTGAACACCTTGTCCCAGTCGATCGAGTCCGCGGCGACGATGGGAGCGATTGCGTCGTAGTACGCGAGGTGTTCGCTCCCGACGACGCGGGCGAGGTCGGCGGCGAGCGCGTCGCCCGTGAGCGGGCCGGTCGCGAGGACCACGGGGGCATCGGGCGAAGCCGCGGGGATCGCCTCGACGACGCGCGCCTCGAGCGTGACCCTCGGGTGGCTACGGAGGCGCGCGGTAACGAGCGCCGAGAAGGCGTCGCGATCGACGGCCAGCGCGCCGCCGGCAGGCACGCGCGTCGCGTCCGCGCAGCGCAGGATGAGCGAGCCGGCCCGTCGCAGCTCCTCTTTGAGCAGGCCGACGGCATTGGCGAGCGCCGCCCCGCGAAACGAGTTCGAGCAGACGAGCTCGCAGAACGCGTCCGTGGTCTGGGCGGGCGTGCGCGCGTGAGGCTTTTGCTCGACGAGCGTGACGTCGATCCCCCGCTCTGCGAGTTGCCAGGCGACCTCGCAACCGGCCAAGCCCGCACCGATGACCGTTACGGAAGGCATGCGCGCTCCTCTAGCATGGGGCCACCGCAATGCGACTCCAGCTGCAAGACGGTTCGCGCGTCCTCATCGATCTGAAAGCCACGGGGCTCCTGCGGGCCGTCGCCCACAGTCCCACCCTCACCGCCCGGCCCGACCGCGTCACGGTAGACCTTGCCGAACTGCCTGGCGAGGCCGAGGTCGAGGCGGTCTTTCGCGTGGACGCCATCGAGGCGCCCGCCGACATTCCCGCATCGGACCGGTCAAAGATGGTCGAGAACGTGCGCGGCCACGAGGTGCTCGACGCCGCTCGCTACCCGACGGTCGACTTTCGCGGGCGCTACGCGGGCAGCCTGGAAGGGGGCACGCTCTCGGGCGATTTACGGGTTCGCGGCGCCGCGCGCCGCGTGTCGATGAGCGTTCGCGTTTCGCGCGAGGCAGCCGTCCTCGTGGCCACCGGCGTGTGGGAAGGTCGGCTCACCGATCTGGGTATCCGGCCCTTCAAGGCGCTTCTCGGCGCCATCAAGCTGCAAGACTGGATCGCCGTGCGCCTCGACGCGCGCTTCGCTGCGCCGTCCCTGCGCTAGCCGCCGTCTGGCGGCCGTGCGCGGTGGTGGGCTCGTCATGGAGCCGCCACGAGGTCCGTATCGATCCGGATCGGGCCCGAGAGCGACTTGTGCACCGGGCACTTGTTGGCGATCTCGAGCAGCCGCGCGCGCTGCTCGTCCGAGAGCGGGCCTCGGAGGGTGACGTGGCGAGTCAGAACGAACGCCCCGTCCACGTGGTCTCCGGACACGGAGGCCTCGACCGACTCGAGCGGCCAGCCCTTGCGGGTTGCGTACATCCTCACCGTCATCGACGTGCATGCTCCGAGTCCTGCGAGGATCCACTCGTGGGGAGCGGGGCCGGCGTCCTCGCCGCCCGACTCGACGGGTTCGTCGGCCACGAGCGTGTGAGGACCGATCCGGACGATCTGCCTGTAAGGCCCAAGCCCAGTCGCGACGACGGCGGTGCGCATGCCCCGAGTCTAGAGCGCCACTCGCCGATTGGCGTGAGGAAGAAGATCACAGGGAGCTGAGTGAGCGGCGCCCGGCGCAGGCCGGCCACCGCTCACTCAGCTCCCTGTGATTTCTCTCCTAAGCGGGTGGCGCGGTCCCTGCGCTGGCGCGGAGCTCGAGGAGCGACGGGTGCGGCGAGTACCCCTTGGGCAACGCCGCGATGGCCGCGTCTGCATCGGCGACGCGCCCGTCGAGCAAGAAGCCGAACGCGACGAGCTGGAGGGCTTCGGCCCGGACCGGGGCCGTGCGCGACCCGAGCGCCACGGGCCGAGCGAGCTCGAGAACGCGGGGCCCGTCCTTGGCGTCGAGCGCCGCGTAGGCGTCCTTGAGAGCGGCGTGCATCGGCGCGTCGTGCTCGCGCGCCGACAGGTCTTTCAGCCCGCGCCAGTTGCTCAGCCCGAACGACACGGCGAGCAGCGCCGACCACCACGACTGAAACACCGCGGCGGCCGGGAGCGCCAGGCCCGCGACGACCATCGAGATGATCCGCGCCGGGCGCTCGCCCTTGCCCCCGGTCAGGGCGTTCAAGAGCTGCACCGTCACGTTGCCGCCGTCGAGTGGCAGCATGGGCAAGAGGTTGAGCAGCCCCCAGCCGAAGTTGACGTAGAGGAGCTCGTCGTAGACGAAGCCGCCCATCGGGATGGCCATGAACGCGCTGGGCCCGAGGCCCCAGCGGACGATCGCCCCCGCGGCGAACCCGGCCCCCGGTCCCGCGACGCTGATCGCGATCCGCCGTGCGGCGCCGAGGTCGCGCGGCGTCGCCCACGACGTCGTACCCCCCATGCCATGCAGGTCGATTCGCGGCTCGAGCCCGAACGCCAGCCCCATGCTCGCGTGGCCGAGCTCGTGCACGAGCACGGAGACCAGCACGATGACGACCCACGCGGCCAGGCGCAGGTCCATCGCGGACATGCCGAGGAACACCGTCATCAAGAAGAACGACGGCAGAATGCGGACCGGGATTTTTCCGAGCCGAAACGAGAGATTCATCCGAGAAAGGGCTCCTAGCTTGTCACGGCCAGGGCCGCCGCGCGAGGAGGCCCGCGGCTCGGCCGGGGAAGGCCTTGGTGGCGTGGCAGCGTGGGCAGGCGCCCGTGAAGCGTGTTAATGAGATCGGCCCTGGCCGTGCAGCCCGACCTCGACCGCTTCGTCGCGCTGGTTCGCCGCGAGCTCGACGCTCACGAGGTGAGCGTCCACGAGCCTGCCGAGGCGCCGGAGGCTACCGGCGACGGGCGCGAGCTGCGCTGCGCGACGCCCGACGGGCGAATCGTCGTGGCGTGGTGGCTGGAGCCCCCGGTCGATCGCGACGCGAAGCAGACGCGTCTCGAGATGCTCGCGAGCGCGTTCGACGCCGTGGCGGACGAGCCGGCTCACCCGCCCTCGACGCGCCCCCCGGCGTCGCTCTCGCTCCGCGTCGAGCTCCAGGCCCTGTGCGACCGGGCGGGCGCGATCAACGCGCTGGTCATCGATGCAAACTCGCCCATTCTCTGGGGCGCAGCCTGGGGGCGCGACATCGTGCCCGAGGCGTGGGCGGCGAGTCCCCCGCCGCCCGAGGCCGAGGGGGCCTGTTCCGGCACCGACGCGCGCCTCGCAGAGGTATCTCGCCATGCGCTTCGAGCGGTTCGCGGCCTGGTCGAACTCAGCGGGATCCGAAAAGGCAAGCGCGTCCGCCATGTCGAGCGCGAGGGCGCGGCGCCCTTCCTCGTGCACTCGTGCGCGGGGATCTACCTCCTGACGCTCGTCTTCGCCGATACGTTCGACGAGCTGCGGGCCGAGCGCGCGGTGCTCGAGTCCCTGCTGCGCATCGAGCGCCTCGTGCTCGCGCTTCCTCCGCTCGATCCCGACCCTCCGCGAAAAGGGGCAGGTGTGATCTCGATGCGCCGTCCGCGCCGGCGCTGAACGAGGCTGGCGGCCCCGCTGCTCGATCTCGTCAACGTGGCGGTGATGCGTGGAGACCGCGTCGCGCGCGACGGCGTCACCCTCCGGATCGAGCAAGGGGAGCGCGCGTGCAGACCCTCCTCTTCGACGAGCCGACGAGCGCCCTCGACATCGGCGCGCAGGTCCTCTTCCGCGGGGCGATGCGACGACTCGCGCGGGCGGGCGAGATTCCATCCGAGTGCGGGTTCGTCGGTACAGAGAGGTGCGACTCCGTACGACGCATCGTTTGGGGCCGCGTCCTTCGCATTCGCGAGGGTAGTGCCGGTCTTGTATCGTCACAGTCATGCGACCACAGCGCGCCTTTCTGCCCTGCGCCGCTCTGTTCGTCATGACATCGCTGCGATGCGGGGGCGACCATTCCACGAGCGATGGCGGGGGCGGGAGTCGGAGCGGAAGCGGCGGCCCGGACGCGACGAGCAGCGACGACGGCGCCACGGGCACGAGCCAGAACCCGCAGACGGTGGGACCCGACGGCGCCGTCATCGACACGCCGTCGGACGCCGCGACGAGCGACGACAGCTGGACCGTACCCGACGTGGGCACCCCCGTCGAAGCGGGCAGTCCGGGGCAGGTCGACATCACGTTCGCGATCCAGGCGGCGCAGGGAGCCAAGCCGATCTCGCCCTATATCTACGGCGTGAACGACGGCAGCGCGGCGGGCCCGCACCACGCAACGATCGTGCGCAGCGGCGGCAACCGACTCACGGCCTTCAACTGGGAAAACAACGCCTCGAACGCCGGGAGCGACTACGAGTTCGAGAACGACGATTACCTCTGCACGGGCACCGGCTGCGACAACCCCGGGACCGTTCATCAAGAACGTCATCGATCAGGCGTCCGCAGCAGGCGCCGCGACGCTCATGACCGTTCCGATCGTCGACTACGTCTCGGCGGACAAGAGCCCCGGGGGGGACGTGCGCAATAGCGGATCGAACTACCTGTCCACGCGATTCAAGCAGAACATGGTGAAGGGGACGGGCCTTCAGAATCCGCCCGATACGACCGATGCGTTCGTCTATCAGGACGAGATGGTCAACTGGGTGGCGATGGAGGAGCCGAAGGCGACGGTCCTCTACCAGCTCGACAACGAACCAGACCTCTGGTCGTCCACACACGCCGAGGTGCACCCCGACGCGGTGACGTACGCGGAGCTCGCAGCGCGGAACATCGAGTTCGCGAAGGCGATCAAGACGGTCACTCCGGGCGCGCAGGTCTGGGGACCGGTCAACTACGGGTGGGTCGGGTACGTCAGCCTTCAGAACGCCTCGGACTCGAACGCCGACGGCGACTTTCTCTCGTGGTGGCTTGGCCAGATGAAGTCGGCGGCGACGACCTGGGGCAAGACCGTCGTCGACGGAATGGACCTGCACTGGTACTCGGAGGTCGGCGACGGCGGGAGCGGGAAGGGGCCCGGCCAGGATTGCCGCATCAACACCGATCCGATGACCAACTCCGGCATGCCCTCGGATTGCTACACGGCGGCCGGACAGGCGGGGGAGGCGGCGCAGCGCGAGCAGGCGACGCGCTCGCTCTGGGACGCGACGTACGTCGAAAATAGCTGGATCGCCGGCTCGCTCGGGAACAAGCCCATCGAACTCATCCCGCTCATGCAGAAGAAGATCGCGGCGAACGACCCGCCGATGAAGCTCTCGTTTTCCGAGTGGAACTACGGAGGCGGCAGCGACATCAGCGGGTCAATCGCGTCCGCCGACACGCTCGGCATCTTCGGCGCGTACGGGGTCTCCATGGCGATGCTCTGGCCCGAGTGGCACGACGAGTCGTTCACCTATGCGGCCTACGACGCATTCCGCAACTACGACGGAAACGGCGCCGCGTTCGGCGACACGTCGATCACCGCGTCGACCACGGACGTTCCCGACTCGTCGGTCTACGCGAGCCTCGATTCTGCGGATGCGTCGCACCTGGTGATCGTGGCCATCAACAAGGCGACCACGACGAAGGTGGCCGGCATCCAGATCAGCCACTCGACGGTCTACACGAAGGCCAGCGTGTACGTGCTGACGCAATCGGGGGGCGCCAAGCTGGTCCCTGGCACCGCGCTCGCCGCCGTCGCGACGAACGCGTTCAAGTACACGATGCCCGCGCAGTCGGTCACCGTGATCGTCCCGTCGCCGTGATTCAGGCGAGCTCGCTTCGCGCGATCACGAGCCGCTGGATCTCGCTCGTGCCCTCGTAGATCGTCGTCACGCGCGCGTCGCGCAGGTGGCGCTCGGCGGGGAACTCGCGCGTGTAGCCGTAGCCGCCGTGGATCTGCACGGCGTCGTTGCAGACGCGCACGGCCATCTCGCTCGCGAAGAGCTTCGCCATCGAGGCCTCGCGCGTGAAGGGCCTGCCGCGCCTCCTTGAGCCACGCCGCCCGCATGCGACAGGAGCTGCGCGGCGTCGATCTGCGTCTTCATGTCCGCCAGCTTCCACTGGATGGCCTGGTGCTGCGCCGATCGGCACGCCGAACGCGCGCGCGGTCCTTCGCGTAGCGCACGCTCTCTTCGAGCGCCGCGCGCGCGATGCCGATGGCCTGCGCGCTGATGCCGATGCGACCGCCGTCGAGGGCCATCATCGCGATCTTGAAGCCGTCGTTCTCCTGGCCGAGCAGCGCGTCCGCCGGAACGCGGCAGTCGTCGAACTCGAGCGGCACCGTGTTCGAGCCGCGGAGCCCATCTTGTCCTCGGCGCCGCCCGACCTGCAGCCCGGGCGCGCCCCCCTCGACGAGGAAGCACGAGATGCCGCGGTCTGGATGCCGCCGCTCGCCGTCGGCGCCGCGGTGCGCGCCCACACGATGAAGACCGCCGCAGCGCTGCCGCCCGTGATCCACTGCTTGCTGCCGTCGAGGACCCAGTCGCTCCCGTCGCGTCGCGCCGTCGTCGTCATGCGCGCCCGGATCGCTGCCCGCGTCGGGCTCGCTGAGCGCGAAGCAGCCCAGGCCGCGGCTCGCCGCGCGCGAGGATCGGGCAGTAGCGACCGCTTCTGCGCGGCCGTTCCGAAGTGCGCGATCGTCTCGCCGACCATGTTCGTGACGCTCATCATCACCGCGGTCGACGCGCAGGCGCGGGCGACCTCCTGCATCGCGAGCGCGTACGCGACGGTGCCGGCGCCGGCCCCGCCGAGCTCCGCCGGGACGTTGACCGCCATCAGCCCGAGGTCCGCCGAGGCCCCGCAGGATCTCGTCGCGGGATCGCCTCGGTGGCGTCGATCGCCGCTGCCCGCGGCATGATGACGCGCTCCGCGTAGTCGCGCGCGGTCTTCTGGACGAGCGCCTGCGTCTCGCTCGGAGATAGATTCATCGTCTGCTCGCTCCTGCGTGGACGGCGCGCCGCTCCGCGCTCCTTCAGAGATCGAAGCCGACCTTCGCGGGCCAGCTTCCCGGCGACGGCAGCCCCTTCATCTTGAGCAGCACCTCGGTCAGGCAGTCCGCCTTGTCGTCGCCGTCCTTCGTCGACGTCGCCACTCCGGCCGCGAGCACCTTGCCGCCGGGGCCGACGTACATCGTCGCGTGGAACGCGGCGCTCGCCCCGGCCTTGCACTTGTCGATCGCGTCGCCGTGCTTGCCGAGCGCGGCGGCCACCTTGTCCGAGCTCCAGTCGTTCGCGGGGCGCGTGGACTGCAAGGGCAGCTCGATGCCGTAGCGGGCCTCGGCGTCGCCGCCGTCCGGCTTCGGCCAGTGCGCGCCGCGCACCGACGTCGAGCAGGCACTTCTCGGTCTCGCGGTCGCCGAGCTCGCTGTCCTCGAGGTACGTCCACCGCGCGGCGCCGTCTTCTCCGATGCGGAGGAAGAACTTCACGCTGCCGGCGAGCACCTCGACCCGGTCGAGCCCGCGCTTCTGGCAGTCCATGAACTGGTCGTCCAGCGCGCCGAACGCGTGCTTCACAGCGCCCGGGTCGACGCTCCCGAGCTCGCTGTTCATCTTGAGCGCTGGCTTCTTCTCGGGGGCCGGCGCCTCGTCCTGCACCGCTTCCGGGGCCTTCGGGGCAGGCTCTCCGCCGCACGCGACGCCGCACGCGATCCCGCACGCGAGCAGCCTGGCGCACGACCGCGCTGTCGATCTTCGCATGGGCCTATCGAAGCAGGTTTGCGGCGATGACGATGCGCTGGATCTCGCTCGTGCCCTCGTAGATCTCGGTGATGCGCGCGTCGCGGTAGTGACGCTCGACGGGGAACTCCGTCGAGTAGCCGTAGCCGCCGTGGATCTGGATGGCCTTGTGCGTCACGCGCGTCGCCATCTCGCTCGCGTAGAGCTTGGCCATCGCGCTCTCGGCGTGTGGCGCACGCCTGCGTCCTTCATCTTCGCGGCGCGCCACGCGAGCAGGCGCGCCGCGTCGATCTGCGTCGCCATGTCGGCGAGCATGAACTGGATCGCCTGGTGCTGGGCGATGGGCACGCCGAAGCTCTTGCGCTCCTTGGCGTACGCGACGCTGCGTCTCGAACGCCGCGCGCGCGATGCCGATCGCCTGGCACGCGATGCCGATGCGACCGCCGTCGAGCGTCGCCATGGCGACCTTGAACCCGTCGCCCACGTCGCCGACGACGTTCGCGTCGGGCACCTTGCAGTTCTCGAAGAAGACCGTGCACGAGTGCGCGGCGTGGATGCCGAGCTTGTGGTCCGCGCGCGTTCTGCGTGAAGCCCGGCGTGCCGCGCTCGACGAGGAAGGCCGTGTGCTTGACCTTGGGGCCGCTGCGGTCGGTCACCGCGAAGACGAGGATCCAGTCGGCGTGCGGGCCGTTGGTGATCCAGTTCTTCGCGCCGTTGAGCACCCAGCCGCCGCTGCGTCTTCTCGGCGTTCGTGACCATCGTCTGCGCGTCCGAGCCGCTCATCGGCTCGGTCAGGCCGAAGCAGCCGAGCTTCTCGGCCGCTGGCGACGGGCGCGAGGACGCGCTTCTTCTGCTCGTCGGTCCCGAACTTGTAGATCGGGTCGCAGAAGAGCGAGTTGTTCACGCTCATGATGACGCCGCAGCTCGCGCACGCGGCGCTGATCTCCTCCATCGCGAGCGCGTAGCTCAGCGTGTCCATCCCGGCGCCGCCGTGCTCCTGCGGGATGGCGACGCCCAGGAGGCCGAGCTCCGCCATCTTGCCGACGATCTCGGTCGGCCAGCGCCCGGTCTTGTCGAGCTCGGCGGCCTCGGGGCGCGATCTCGCGCGCCGCGAACTCGCGCGCCGTGTCGCGGATCATCCTCTGCTCTTCGGTCAGCTCGAATTCCATCGTTCCTGCAATCTAGCGCGCCCCGCCGCGGCCGGGAATGCGGTCCGCCGCGAATGCCCGAGAGCGTGTCCTCTCGACGCGCTGGGCGAAGCCTCAGGACGCGAGCACGGCGAGCTCGACCAGCCCGGGGACCTCGGCGGCCCGGTCGCGCAGCCTCGGCTTCGGGCGCACGGCGACCGGCACGCTGGCGCTCGCGAGCAAGGACACGTCGAACGCGTTGTCGCCGAACGACGCGTAGACCGGGCGGTCGTGGCCGATCGCTTCGCGGAGGCGGGTCACCTTGCCCGGGCCGTAAGGGATGGGCCGCTCCACATCCGCGAGCATTCGACCCGCGTCATAGCGGGGGAGCGCGGCGACGACGTGCGCCTCGTCGAACCCGACGCGCAGTCCGGCCTCGAGGACCACGGCGAAGGGCGAGGCGCTCACCAGGACCGCCTCGACGCCGGCAGCGCGCGCGCGCTCGACGACGACATGCACCTCGCGGTGCAACCGCGCCGCGAGGCCGCACCGCTCGACGACGTCGCCGCGAGAAGGCGCGGACCTCGTCTCGCGTCCATCCCGCGAAGCACCACGTCATGAGCTCGCACATGGGTTCCTCGGGATAGGCCCCCTCGAGGTACGCCGCGTAAATCCTGCGCGCGATCTCGGGGCCGTTCCCGGCATCAGAGAGGTCGTGGTCGCGAGCCGTCTGCCGAAAAGCCTCGAGCGCCGGGGCCTCCACGCGCCCGTGGTCGAGAAACGCGTGAAAGAGGTCGTCGCCCACGTCCCCACTCCAGAGGGTGCCGTCGCCGTCGGTGGCGACGACGCCTCCGGGTCGCGCGCGGGCCAGCGCTTCGATGCGCGCCCAGACGTCGTCGGCGGTCTGTTGCTGCACGGCGGGAGCATATCGGATCGCATGCGCCCCGGCTTGGACTAGGCTCGCGCCGCCGAAGATGAGGTTGTCGAAAGGATGGACACATCGATGCGGACGGTGATCGCCTCCGGAGGCTTCGCGCTCGCCGTGGGACTCGGCGTCGGAACGGCCGCAACCGCCCATGCGCAGGGCGCGCCGCCGCCCGCGGTCCCGCCCGCGCGCACGGCTCCGACGGCCGTCGCTCCGGTGCCGGCGGTCGCTCCGGCGCCGGTACCCCCGGCCTCCCAGGTGCCCGGTCCGGGCCCCGGCCAGCCCGCTCCGCCCGGTGAGCCGGGACCGGTCGGCCTCCCCGCGGCGCCGCCCAGCACGATGACCATGGACGAGAGCGCGCCGGTGGAGGTGCCCGCAGATCTCGTTCAGGTGCACCCGGGCGGACTGACGGCCGACGAGGCGGGGACGCGCGCGTCGACGACGAGCTGGAACGCCAAGGCGTCCGAGGACACGTTGCGGAGCGCGGAGGCGAAGGTCGACACGGCGTGGGCGGCGTTTCTGCCGCGGCTGTCGGGCCGCGGGGAGTACGAGCGGCTCAGTGAGTTCACGCCACCGAAGATTTCGCTCGTGCCGCTCGGGGAGCTCCCGTCGCTGGGTCTCATGCCCGGTAGTGGTCTTGGGCAAATTCTCAGCACTGGGTTTGGTTTCCCGCTCGTCTTCAATACCTGGACGTTGCAAGGAACGATCACCGTCCCGATCAGCGACTACTTTCTCAGCATCGGCCAGAAGTATGCTGCGGCGACACGCTCCGAAGACGCGGCCCGCTGGGACCTAATCGGTGCGCGGGCCAGTGCGCTGACCGACGGCAAGGCGGAGTACTACACGTGGCTGCGAAACCGCGGCGCCGTCATCGTCGCCGTCGAGGCGCTCAACGATCAGAAGACGCACCTGCGCGACGCGCGCAATCAGTTCGCCGTCGGCAACGCCTCGAAGGCCGACGTGCTCCGCGCCGAGACGTCCGTCGCTGCCGCCGAGCTCACGCTCGAACAGGCGTCGAACCTCTCGGACCTGACCGAGAAGCAGCTTCGCGTCGCGATGCACGTGCCGGAAGCCCAGGTTGTTCTGCCGGGCGAGGATCTCGAGGCGACGTTGCCGTCGTTTCAGGGGAACCTGAAGCAGATGACCGACGAGGCCCTCAGCGCGCGCGCGGAGATCAAGAGCGCGGACGCGAACGCAGCTGCAGCCGAGAAGCAAGCTTCGGCGGCCAAGGCAGGGCGTTACCCCACGCTTAGCGCCTTCGCCGACGGCATCTATGCGAACCCCAACGCTCGAGTGTTTCCGCAGGCGCAGACCTTCTTCGGCACCTGGGACGCGGGGGCGATCCTGACCTGGTCGCCCAACGACATCCTCGTCGCCAACGGCTCGGTCCACGACTTCGAGGCGCAGGCGGCGGCGATCGTGGCGAACAAGAACAACACGCGTGACGCCATCGAGGTCGAGGTCCAGCAAGACTGGCAGGGCGTCCGCGAGGCCGACTTCGCCATCGACTCGAGCACGCGCCAGCTCGCGAGCGCAGAGGAGGCGTATCGCGTCCAGCGCGAGCTGTTCAACAACGGCCGCGGCACGTCGACGACGCTGACCGACGCCGAGACCGATCTCACGCGCGCCCGCCTCACGCTCCTCAACGCGAGGGCCGACGCGCGCATCGCTCGCATTCGCCTCGACCACGCGCTGGGGCGCGACATCCGTCCCGCGGCGGCCGTGGCCGGCGCCAGCCGATAGCCGCGCGCCGGCTCGTCCTCGCTTCGAGGGGATGCCGCCTCGACGCTACTGGCCTGCGTTGTTCACGAAGAGCTGGTTGGTCCCCGACACGGCGTAGATCGTGGTGTCGGGCGCCGCGCTGTCGCTGTCGAGATCGCAGATGGCCACCGCGACGTACCAGGGCTGGCCCTGCATCGCGGCCAGATTGACCGCGACTCCGTTGTTCGTGACGGTGGGGAACGCAAGCGTGTTGTCGTTGTTGGCGACGACCGCGTACCCGAACCGGACCGGCGCGCTCGGATTGACGTTGAGCGTGGCCCACCCTTGGGGGAGGGCGGCGCCCCAGGCGGTCACGGAATTGCCGATCGGGTGAGGCATCGGATAGAGGCTGGCCGAGGAGGTGAGGTCCGGTGAGATGGTGAGATACCCGGTGTTCTCCGCGCGAAACGTCTCTTCGGCGCTGCGGATGTTCCCGAGCATGTCCTGCGCCTCGCCCATGTACGAGTTGAGGATCCACTTGCGATAGGCGACCGTCGCGACGAGGGCGAGGAGGCCGACGATGACCACCACGATCATCGCCTCGATCAACGTGAAGGCGCGCGCACGGCGGGCAGCGGGCATCGAACCTCAGAGTACCGCAGGCGGGCGCACGCTACCAGCGGGCGCCTTGCGGTGGGCGGTCGGCTCGCCAGCGCCTCCGCCGCCCGCCGGCCGCGTTGGCCCGCCTTGGCCCTCTGCCGCAGCGTGCTAGCGTGCACGCCGCCGTGCGAAGACCGCCGACGCGCGCATGCGCATCCGCCCTTGCCACCGCAAGCACACTGGGACCTGCGCGTCGGGCTCTGGCGCCGCTCGCGCTTGCCGCGGCCAGCGCGCTCGCCCCGGCTTGCACGCGCGGGGGCGGGAGCTTGCCGCCCGAAGCGAGCCGCGACTTCGGGGTTCTCACCGCGCTCTCCGGGCCTGCCGCGGACGCGACGGCATACCTCGCGATGGCGCGCGCGATCGTCGAGCACCGGGGCCGCGATACGGCAGCGGCCCCGCCGCCGGCGCCCGGGCGTCGCGTCTTTCTGGAGCTCTGGCCGGGCTCTCTCGGAGGGCCCGTGGGATCGCCCGTCGTGACGACCGCGAACGCCGCGAGCCTCGCCGACGCAGTGGCGGCCGCCGCGGACGCAATGGCCGCGAAGGGTGAGGATGCGGCCCACGCCCGGCTCGAGCTCGACGTGCCCACGGTGGTCGATGCGATGAGCCTCGACGAGGACGTCGAGGTCCCCGTCGCGTCGGTGGGGCTCGAAGGCGTGTTCGTGGTGCGCGACGACGGCAAAGCAGGCGCCGTTTTTCCAGGCGAAGTCGCCCAGCGCGCGCTCTTCACCACCGGCACGCCCTCGAGGCTCGACCACCAGAAGCTGCGGCCTCTTCTGGCCGATCGCGCCGGGGTGGGCGAGCCGGACCTCGCGTCGATGCGCGTGTACCGCTTCCGAGCCGACGCCCATGTCGAGTCGCCCGCGCGGGACCGAGCTCTGCCCGTGACACGCGGCATGGTCGACCATCCCGCGCAGGTGACGCCCGAGGCGCTCCTCGCCGGCGTGAAGAGCGGGGCCGACTATCTGTCGCGCGTTCTCAGCGACCAGGGACGGTACGTGTACATGTATCACCCGGTCGACGATCGCGACGACGGGTCGTACGGGTGGCTGCGCCACGCGGGCGCCACCTACGCGCTGCTCGAGGCCTACGACGAGTTCGGCACGCCGCTCTATCTCCAGAAGGCCGAGAAGGCGCTCGGGTATCTCAAGGCGCACCTCGTCGACGATGCCGCGCGGCAGGGCAAGTACATCCTCGACACGAACGACGAGGAGCAGCAGAAGGTCGGCGGCGCGGGCCTCGCGCTCCTGGCCTTCGCGAAGGAAGCGGCGGTCACGGGCAGCCGCGCCGAGCTCGAGACGATGCGCGCTCTCGCGCGCTCGATCATCGGCCAGCAGTATCCCGATGGGCACTTTCGCGCGAACGCGGACCTCGTCGACGACTCCGGCAAGAAGCGAAAGCGCGAGCCGGTCTACTACCAGGGCGAGGCGGCGCTGGGTCTCCTTCGTCTCTACGCGGTCGACCCGCAGCCCTCGTATCTCGACGCAGCACGCAGGGCAACCGACTGGGTCGTGCAGGTCCGGGACGTGGACGTGTCTCAGGACAACCAGGAGCACGATCACTGGATCTCGTACGCGCTCAACGACCTCTACCGGGTGGCGCACGACGAAGCCTACGTCGAGCACGCGTACAAGATCGCGCGCGCCATCTTGAACAAGCAGCACCGCGCGGGAAACGCGCCGGCCCCGGACTGGATCGGCACCTTCTACGAAGGGCAGACCACGCCGGGATCCACGCGGCTCGAAGCGTATGCCTCCGACGTGGCACTCTCGCGGGTCGCGGGTCGTCCTGACGGCTGGCTCCTCGCTCCCGCCATGGAGGTCGCGGCGTCGATGCTCGGCCAGCAGTTCGGGCCGGACGACGACTACTGGCTCCGCAACCCTGCGAAGGCGGCGGGCGGCGTCCGCGAGAGCCTCATCGTGCAGGACGTGCGCATCGACTACGTGCAGCACGCGATGAGCGCCTGGCTGCATCTGGCGCGCGAGCTGCGCGACCCCTCGTACGGCAAGACTGGATCTCCCTCGCAAGACCCGGTGCGCCAGCAGGCTGCCGCGCTATAAACGGCGCATGTCGCGACCGGTCGTGGGGGTCATCGGGGGAGGGACGTGGGGGCTCGCGCTGGCCGCGGCCGCCGCGCGCACGGGCGGCACCACGCTGCTCTTGTCGCGTCGAGCGCACAACGGCGAGTCGCCTCCGGGGATCGAGCTCGTGGCGGACGGCGCGGCGCTGGCCGACCGCGCGCGGCTGATCGTGCTGGCGGTGCCGTCGCTCGTCGCGCGAGACGTCGTGCGGGCGCTCGGTCCCTACCTCGATGGGCATCACTTCATCGTGCACGGCGTGCGGGGTCTCGTGCGTCGCGCCGACGACGGGACCGGTCGCGCCGAGCAGCTCGAGACGATCTCGGACGTCGTGCGTGACGAGACACCCGTGCGGCGCATCGGTGCGCTCGGTGGGCCGGCGCTCGCCTCGGACCTGCTCGCCGCCCACCCGAGCGTCATGGTCTGCGGATCGCGCTACCCGGAGGTCATCGTCGCCCTGCGAGCGGCGTTCGAGGGGCCGATGCTGAGGCTTTACGCAACGCCGGACCTGCTCGGCCTCGAATGGGCCAGCGCCCTCGTGGGCTGCCTGGCCATTGGCGTCGGATACGCGCGAGGCGTCGGCTTCGGCCCGGGGCTGCTCGCCGCGGTCATCACCCGAGCCGTGGAAGAGGGCGCCAGGCTGGCGTCGGCGGCGGGGGGCGACGATCGCACGCTGCTCGGGCTCGCGGGGTACGGGGACCTCCTCGCTTCGATCGCGCAGACGGAGCGCCCGGAGGTGCTCGTCGGCGAAGCGCTCGCGAACGGCAAGCCCCTCGAGCAAGCCCTCGCCGAGGCAAAGCAGCGGGTCGAGGCCGTCGAGCTGACCGCGCGCGTCGTCGCGTGGGCGGAGGCCCGCGGCGTCTCGGCCCCGCTCTTTGGGACCCTCGCGCGAAGTGTCCTCACGGGTCGCACGTCGGATCGCACGTCGGACGCGCTGATCCGTGAGCTCATGAGCGGATAGACGAGCGCGGCGAGCACCTTGCAGGGGGAGTGGACGCCTTCGACGAAGACGTGTTTGTCATCCGGCGCAGCCTGCGCGTCCTGGGCGGTGCCGCCACAGTCGTGATCCTCGGCGCCACGGTCGCCGGATCGGTGGGCTTCGTCGCGCTCGGGCTCTGGGTTGCCTGGGTGGGGCTAGGGGCGCTCGCGTACGGTTGGGCCCGTAGCCCGGGCGGCGTTCCGGAGGCCGTGCACGTGCGGGCCGACGCGACGGGGCTCTCGGCCGAGGGGATCCAGACGCTGCCGGCCTCGAGGATCGTCGGCGGGTGGGTGCAGCCGCGGCCTCACGCCTCCCCGGTCGTGCACGTGCGCGGGCTCGGCGGCCGCCACGTTCGGTTCGTCGTTCGCGACGTCGAGCAAGGACGCGCGCTGCTGCGAGCGCTGGCGATCGACGCGTCCCACGTGTCCGCGCACTACTGGGCGATGGCGCGTCCTCTGGGAGAGCCGCGGACGTTCGCGCACGCGGGCGTCTTGCTCGCGCTCACCATCGTCGGCGGCCTCGTGGTCGGCCCGGCGGTTCCGCCGGTCTTCGCCGTGGGCCTCGTGGCGCTCATCGTCCTCTTCGCGGGCCTCGTGGTCCCGACGCGCGTCATCGTGGGCGGCGACGGAGTGCTCCTTCGCTGGCTCGGGACGGTGCGCTTCGTCCCCTGGTCGAGCGTGACCGACGTCGAGCCGTTCGACGGCGGCGTCATGCTCTCGCTCGGCCCCCAGTCGGGCAACGAGGAGTGGCTCACGCTTCGAATGCCCGAGGAGCACCAGCGGTACCACCCGGAGCGCGACGCGATGGTCGAGCGCATGGTCGCCGCGGTTCGCTCGTACGCCCCGCACGGCTCGCAGGGAAAGGGGGCGCACCCGGAGCCGATGGCTCGTCTGCTCGGCCGGGCCGGCGGTCGCACGCGCGACTGGGTGCGGACGATGCGCGCGCTCGTGCGGCCAGTGCAGGGCTTTCGCGCGGCGTCCGTCCCGATCGATCGCCTGTGGCGGATCGTCGAGGATCCGTGCGCCGATCGCGAGGCGCGAACGGGCGCGGCCATCGCTCTCGCGCCGACGCTCGAAGACGCCGGACAGGCCAGGCTGCGGGCGGCGGCCTACGGGTGCGCCGAGCCGAGGCTGCGCATCGCGATCACGACCGCCGCCGCCGAAGCTCGCGCGTCCGACGAGACGCTCGCAGAGGCGCTCGACACGCTGGAGAGCGAGGGTGACGACGGTCGGGGGGCGAGGTCGTGAGCAGCGCTACGGCTTGCGCTTCAAGAGCGTCGCCCGCGTCACCGTGCGCTCATCGCCGAAGCGCTGGGAGATCTGCGCGGCGATCTCGTCGACCCGCCGCCGCCTGTCCGACCCGGCGTCCGGGATCAGCGTGAGGGGTGGGCCGGGTTCGAGGCCGCTCACGCTCACGCCGGTCAGGCGGACGCGGCGCGACTCGAGCGGCAGGCGCGCGAGCAAGGCGACGGCGGTGCGATAGATCGCGTCCGTGTCCTGAACGGGTTCGGCAAGGGTGCCGCTCCGCGTCCGGATCTTGAAGTCGGAGTACTTGATCTTCACGACGACCGTTCGCGCGCTCACGCCGCCGCGGATCAGCCGACGAGCCACCCGGCTCGCGTGGTCGAGAAGGGTCCGACGGATCGCGTCGGCCTCGACGAGGTCGCTGTCGTACGTCTCCTCGGCGCCGATCGACTGCGCGAGCCCGCAGGGGTCGACCTCGCGGTCGTCGCGCCCCTGCGCGAGCAGGATCATCTGCTCGCCCCACGTCCCGAACCGCATCACCATCTCGCGGGCGTCCGCCCTCGCCAGGTCGCCGATCGTCGCGTAGCCCAGCTCGCGCATCTTCGGGGCGGTCTTCGGGCCCACGCCCCACATCCGCTCGATGGGCAGCGGCGCGAGGAACGGCGCGACTCCGTCGGGCGGCACCAGGACCAGCCCATCGGGCTTGCGGAGGTCGCTCGCGATCTTCGCCGCGAACTTGCAAGGGGCGACGCCGGCCGATGCCGTCAAGTGGAGCTCGCCGCGGACGTCGCGCTTGATCGCGCGGGCCGTGGCCTCGCCGTCGCCGAACAGCGCGCGGCTCGCCGTCACGTCGAGGAACGCCTCGTCGAGCGACAGCGATTCGACCAGCGGCGTGAATCTGCGAAAGATGGCGAAGACCTGCGCGCTCGCCGCCTCGTACCGATCGCGCCGCGGAGGCACGACCAGCGCGTGCGGCGCCCGCCGGAGCGCCTCCGCCATCGACATCGCCGAGCGCACCCCGAAGGGCCTCACCTCGTACGACGCCGCGAGCACGACGCCCCGCCGCGAGGATCCACCGACGATGACCGGGCGGCCCCGCAGCTTCGGGTCGTCGCGCTGCTCGACCGAGGCGTAGAAGGCGTCCATGTCGACGTGCAGGATCGTCCTGGGGGCCGGAGCCTGGATCCCCATCGCGTCAGCTCCTCAGCGCGTTTTCGAGGATCTTCTGGATGAGCGCCTCGTAGCCGATGCCGACCTGCAGGGCGGCCTGCGCGAAGTCGTCTTCCTTGGCCAGCGAGGGGTTGGGGTTGGCCTCGATGACGACGACGTCGCCGCGAGGGCGTCAGGCGCACGTCGATGCGCCCGAGCCCGCGGATGTGCAGGATGCGGCAGACGCGCCGCGCGAGCTCTGCGAGCTTCTTCTCGAGCCCCTCCGGAAGCGGACCGGCCGGCCCGTTTCGGATGCCCCACTTCTTGCGGTACGTGTCGTCCCACTTCGCCTTCGCCGTCGCGAAGCGCGGGCCGTCCTTGGTCAGGGCAAGCGCTTCGTCCGCCGGATGCGCGTCGTCGGCCGCTCCGGACTCGCCGAAGAAGATCTCGCGCGGCGGCAGGACCGTGAGCCGCTTGTTGCCCGAGCACGCCGAGGTAAAGCTCACGTCCGTCGACGTACTCCTCGATGAGCGCGTCGCTCTCGAAACGGTCGTGCAGGAAGCGCGCTCGCTCGAGCACCTCGTCCTCGGTCTTCGCGAGCGACGCGAGCGCGATGCCGTCGCTCGACTCCTCGCCGATGGGCTTGACGAACGCCGGGATACGCGAATCGCTTCAAGTCGTCGCAGCGGCCGCTCTCGACGCGAGACGACGAAGCGCGCCACCCGGATCCGATGGAACGCGAGCAGCTTCTTCGCGAGCGCCTTGTCCTTGCAGAGCATCAGCGCGTCGGGGCCCGGCGCCCGTGTAGGGCACCTTCATCAGCTCGAGCAGCGCGGGGATGTTGGGCTCGTGCGCGCGGTCCGAGAAGAAGGTCTCGCACAGGTTGAAGACGACGTCGGGCTTGAACGCCGTCGACGCGATCGAAGACGACCTTCACGTCGTCGAACACGGCCAGCGTCTCGACGTCGTGCTCGAGCTTGCGCAGGCACGCGAGCACGTCGGCTTCGGTCGGCTTGGCCTCTTCGGTGCGCAGCGACTGCACGCTGAACGTCTCGACCTCGGCCACGGGACGGTGCACGTCGAAGAGGACGAGGATGCGCATGTCCTACACCGACCTCTTGAAGCGGCCCGTGTAGCAGGTGGTTGGTCACGAGCGACGCGACGTACGCGCCCACCTCGAGCGCTAGCGCGACCTCGTCGCCTCGGCGCGTGCAGGCCGAGCGCGGGCGCATCCGCTGGAGCAGCTTGCGCGCGAGGCCGTCGACGACGTACTTGCGCTGCCCGGTCCACCGCACGACGCCCCCGACGATGGCCTCGCGACGCCGGCGCATGAAGGCGGCTGCGGTCCCGTGCCCGGTGGGGCTCTGCGCGAAGATGCGGCGCAAGTCGGCGTCGTAGAAGTCCGGGTAGTCCTCCGCCGACAGCTTGCGTCGGGCTGCGTAGTAGCGCGCGAGCGTCGACGTGAGCTTCGAGGCGTCGGCGCGGCGTCGCCCCATGCCGGGCACCACGAGGGGCGGCTTGCTCCGCGCCTCGCGCATCAGCGCGTCGACGTACTCGAGCTTCTCGAGCGGCCTTCCAGCCGCGGTAGCGGGCGCGCCACTCTTCTTCGGGCGTCGAGAGCCACACGGCGAACGTCTCGGCGAAGTCCTCGTCGGGGTGCGCCTGCGCGTACCAGTTCGGCAGGTGGCGCACGAAGCTCCGGCTGTACGGACGAGGACGATATCGCTCGGGCTCGTACTCGACATTGGGGCTGCCGAACACGGCGCGCCAGTTCCGGCGCGACGAGAACCGGTAGGCGTGGTCGACCGCGTGGCCGCACTCGTGACGAAGAAGCTGCGCGCACGACTCGGGGGTCCCGCCCTCGACCTCCATCATCTGGCGTAGCTCGAGCTGCTCGAGGCGGGGGTGGGCGAGATAGAAGGGGATCGCGATCGTCGGTACGCCCTCCGGGCTGAACCATTCGTCGCCGAGATAGCAGGGAGGCCGGATGGGCAGGCCGCGCGCCTCGAGCTCGCCGTAGAGCTTGGCCACGCGCGTCTCGAGGTCGCTGCCTTCGATCCGTACCCCGAGGTCGCGGATGCGCAGGGCGAGGAGTTCCTCGTCTCGAAGGGCGACCCAGGGGGGATCCACTCGGGCGAGAGTAGCAACCTGCTCGCTTCCAGGGCGCCGGAGCTGTAAAAGGGCCTGCCATGCGCACGTCAGCCCCCCTCAGCGTTCTGTGCCTTTGTGCGGCGTCGGCCCTCGCCGGCTGCAATCAGGACAGCTATTCGAGCAACCCCAACGACCGCGAGACGCACATGGGCGACCTCCACGCGGCGGCAGCGGCGGCCCCGGCGTCTGCAGCGGCCCCGCCCCCTGTCATCGCGGCTCCCCCCGCGCCGGCGCCTAGCGCGAGCCATTAGTCTCGTTCGAGGGGAGCGCGGCCGCTCCCCTCGAGCTCCCCATCCGGGCGTAGCGTACGCGGAGCGCGGCCGCTCCCGTCGAGCTCCCCATCCGGGCGTAGCGTTCGCGGAGCGCGGCCGCTCCCCTCGAGCTCCCCATCCGGGCGTAGCGTTCGCGGAGCGCGGCCGCTCCCGTCGAGCTCCCGATCCGGGCGTACGGTTCGCGGAGCGCGGCCGCTCCCCTCGAGCTCCCCATCCGGGAGCTATCGGCTATTTGTTCGGCTGCGGGGTCGTTCGCAGGTACGGCTTGACGACCTTGTAACCCTTCGGGAATTTCTGCTTGAGGACCTCGGGGTCCTGAAGCGACGGTACGATGATGACCTCGTCGCCGTCCTTCCAGTTCGCGGGGGTCGCGACCGAGTGCGAGTCGGTGAGCTGCAGCGAATCGACGACGCGTAGGATCTCGTCGAAGTTGCGCCCCGCGCTCGCCGGATAGGTGAGCGTGAGCCGGACCTTCTTGTTCGGATCGATGACGAACACCGAACGCACGGTGAGCGTGTCGTTCGCGTTGGGGTGGATCATCCCGTAAAGGGTGGCCACCTTTCGGTCGGGATCGCCCAGGATGGGGTAGTTGACCTTCGCGCCTTGCGTTTCCTCGATGTCGCCCGCCCATTTGTTGTGGGATGCGACGTCGTCCACGCTGACCGCGAGGACCTTGACGTTTCGCTTCTCGAACGCCGGCTTGAGCTTGGCCACCACGCCGAGCTCCGTCGTGCATACCGGGGTGAAGTCCTTGGGATGCGAGAACAGGATGCCCCAGGATTTACCGAGCCACTCGTGAAAGTGAATGGGGCCCTGGGTCGAGTCTTGCGTGAAGTCGGGGGCGATGTCGCCGAGTTGAATGGCCATCGGATCTCCTCGTCATCGTCACGCCCTCGGGCGGGACGTGCTCGTTGTCTTCGGTGCGACGGATCCGATGTCCATGATAGCGAACGTCAAGGGGGGCCGCCGGCCGTCACCGTGATCCGTCGCGCACGAAAGGCATCGTGCGATAGCGGCGGAGCAGAAGCGTCTGCCTCGTCTCGAGCGATTGCTCGCGACCGCGCACGAACACGTGCTCGACGCGCGTTCCGATCTGGAGGGGGTCGCCGCTCCACACGACCACGTTCGCGATCGCGCCGGCCTCGAGGCGCCCGTAGCCCTTGAGTCCGAACGCATCGGCCGGCGCCTCGGTCACCGCTCGGATGGCGGCGTCGTGGTCCATGCCGAGGCGCACCGCGTTGCCCGCTCGCTGCCAGAGCAGTCGCACGCCGTGCGACGAGAACGTCGAGATCACGACCGAGACGCCCGCCCCGACGAGCAGGGCGGCGTTGTCCGATCGCGCGCGCAGGCGGTCGAAGCTCCCGGGGAGGTCCTCGAGCGGGTCGATGATGACGGGGACCTTGGCCTTCGCGAGCTCGTCGCGCATCAGCCAGGCCTCGCTCGCCCCCCGCAGGACGAGCTTCAGCTTGAACTCGTCGGCGAACCGGAGCGCGGTCTCGATGTCGCTCGCCCGATGGACCGTCACGACGAGCGGCTGCTCGCCGCGCAAAACGGGCAGGAGAGCTTCGAGGTCGATCCGCCGAAGACCCAGCGGTCGGGCGGCGTTGGAGTCGTACTGAGCCCGGTGAACGGCGTAGAACCGCGCGTCGTCGAGGGCCTGCCGCAAGCATCATCCAGAGGTCGCCTCGCGTGCCGACCGCCTGCACCTCGTCCTCGTCGGCGCGTGCGTATTGCGCGAGGGTGGGGCGCACCACGGCCTCGGCCTGCGTTTCGCCGGCGAGATCCACGAACGCGCTCTGCCCGGCGAGCTCGCCCGCTTGCGGCGCGACGATCACCGACGTGACGCCGCCGGCGCGCGCGATCGGAATGACCGCCGAGCGGGGGTTATACCCGTCGACCATGCGCAGGGAAGGCACGAGAAGACCGCGCGACGCCGCGTCGTTCGCGGCCGGCTCCATGTCGACCTCGACGACGCCCACCTCGGTGTCGGCGTCGATGAACCCCGGCGTGACGGTCTTTCCGTGCGCGTCGAGCACCAGGACGTCCGGCGGCATCGCGACGCTCGCGCCCACGGCCTGCACCTTGCCGCCGGCCATCACGACGGTCGCGTCGGCGATCGGCGCGCGCGCGCCCGGCACGTAGACGAGCGCGTGCGTTATGGCGACGGGGGGGCCTTCTTCGGCCCGCGCCCGGCCCGGCCAGGAGAGTGCCTGTACCCCCACGGCCAGAGCGACGGCCGCCGCGCGCGCGAGCGTTCGCTTCATGGCGCGCCTCCCGGGGCGGGCATGGCCCGCACCCCGAGCTCGAAGTCGCTCCACGGCGAACCGAAGTGCGCCCGGTCGAAGACGAGCTGGCCGTCGATGTACACGCGCTCGGCGCGAGCGTACGTGCTCAGGGGATCTTCGCTCCATACGACGACGTCCGCTCTCTTGCCCACCTGCAGCGTCCCCACCTGGTCATCGATGCCCAGCACCCACGCGGGGTTCGCCGTCAGCCACCGCAGTGCGTCGTCTTCGTCGAGCTTCACGCCCGCGGCTCGTCCTGCGGCGAGCGCCTTGCCCGCGGCCTGGTTGAGGATCTGACCGGCGATGGGCGAATCGGAATGGACCGCGGCTCGCCCGCCCGCTTCGGTCATCAGAGCGAGGTTCTCGGGGATGCCGTCGTACGCCTCCATCTTGAAGCCCCACCAGTCGTCCCACGTGGCGATGGCCACCCCGTGGGCGACGAGCACGTCGCGGATCTTGTAGGCCTCGAGCGCGTGGTGGAATGCCCGGACCTTGAAGCCGAACTCGTCGGCGACCTCGAGCGCGGCGAGCATGTCGTCGGCCTGGTAGCAGTGCCATTCGACCAGGATGTCGCCTCGCATCACGAGCGCCAGCGTCTCGAGCGCGAGGTCGCGATCGGGGGGCTTGGCCTCGTCGGCGCCCGCGTCGCCCTTCTTCAGGCCGCGCGTCTGCTGGCGCTGCGCCCAGTCTTCCCAGTCGTGAGCGTACTTGCGCGCCCGCGTGAACGCCTCGCGGAGGGCCCGGAGGTTGCCCATCCGGGTGCTCGGCGCCCGCTTCAGTTCGCCATAAACGCGCTTGGGGTTTTCGCCGCACGCCATCTTGAGGATCTCCGGCGAGCCCGGGAACCGCATCGCGCGCGCGCCGAGGCGAGGCAGCAGGTGGAGGACGACGCCGCGGCCCCCGATGAGGTTTCCGCTACCCGGGAGTACGCCGATGGTCGTCACGCCGCCGGCGACCGCTCGCTCGAGCGCCGCGTCCTGGGGCCAGAACGAGTGCTCGACTCGCAGCCCCGCCGTGATCGGATCGGTGAGCTCGTTGAGGTCGTCGTGGGCCTCCGTGTCCGGGACCGGCGAGACGCCCATGTGAGAGTGCGGATCGATGATTCCCGGCGTGACGAACTTGCCGTGCGCGTCGACGACGATCGTTCCCGCGGGCGGGATCGGGCCGTCCCCTTCGCCGACCGCGGCGATCTCGCCCTCGCTCAGCAAGACGAATCCCGGCTCGAACCTCTGCCCCGTTGCCGTCATCACCGTCGCGTGTTGAATCAGGATCGGCGTGGCCTGCCGCGACTCGCCAGTCTCGATGGGCATCCGCGCGCGCGATTCGGTGGCCGCGAACGGGTCCGGGGCGACAAGCGTCGGCGCGGGGGCCTGCGCCCGGGCCGAGCGCGTGTGCTGGAGCTCGCAACCCGCCGGACCGAGGGCCAGGGTCGCCGCGAGCAGCGCGGCGGCTGCGCCGGACGCCGCCGACTCGAATGCCGACGCCGCGGACGCCAAGGCGGACGACAAGGGGTGGATGGCGCGCTCTCTCAATCGATTTGACAGTCCCAGGCGGCTCAAGTTATCCGATGTCCGCTGTGTCGGTCACCTTCGTGGAGCTTCGCGACCTCGATCTTCTCGCCCTCCTTCTCAGGACGGCGAGCGAGGTGCGGTTCGTAGGCTGAAGAACGTTCCCCCCTCTCTCGCCGAGCGCGGCAGAGAGAGAGTCATGGCTTGGTCGCCCTCTTCTCCTGCCCGCCAGGCCCGGAAAAGCAGGAGTCCCCATGTCCGAACGAGTCACAGTATTCGACACGACGCTGCGTGACGGCGAGCAAGCCGCCGGGGTTTTATTCACCGAGCGAGACAAGCTCGACATCGCCGAGCGGCTCGCCGCGATGCACGTCGACGTCATCGAAGCCGGCTTCCCGGCGGCTTCGCCCAACGAGTTTCGCGCCGTTCATGCCGTGGCGCGTCAAGTGCGCACAGCGAGCATCTGCGGCCTTGCGCGCTGCGTCGCCCGGGACGTCGACGCGGCTGCGGAGGCGGTTGCCGGCGCCGCGCGTCCCCGGATCCACGTCTTCGTCAACGCGAGCGAGGTGCAGCTCGCCCATCAGCTCCGCCGCGACCACGACGACGTGCTCGAGCTCGCGGCCAGCATGGTCGCCCGCGCGCACCGCGCCGTCGGAGACGTCGAGTTCTCGCCCATGGACGCGACGCGCGCGGATCGCCCGTTTCTCGCGCAGCTCGTGCGAGTGGCCCTCGGCGCCGGTGCGAAGACCATCAACATCCCGGACACGGTCGGCTACGCGCTACCCCATCACGTGGGCGATCTCTTCCATTACCTGCGCGCCGAGCTGCCCGAGCTCGAGGGCGCCGTTCTCTCGTTCCATGGTCAAAACGACCTCGGGATGGCCTCGGCCAACGCGATGGCGGCCGTCGGAGCCGGTGCACGCCAGGTGGAGCTTTGCGTGAACGGCATCGGCGAGCGCGCGGGAAACACCTCGTTCGAAGAGGTCGTGATGGCGATCGCGGTCCACGGCGAGAGCCTAGGTGTTCACACCGACGTCGATACCACCGGGATCTATCCGCTGTCGCAGCTGGTCCAGGCCCGGAGCGGCATTCCGGTCACCGCCAACAAGGCGATCGTGGGCCGCAACGCCTTCCGTCACGCCTCCGGCATCCACCAGGACGGCGTGCTCAAGCATCGGGCGAACTTCGAGTGCATCGATCCGGCTCTCATCGGGCACCCGACCGGGACCGAGATCGTCCTCGGCAAGCTCTCGGGAACGGCCGGGTTCGCCGCCAAGGCGCGCGAGCTTGGATTCGAGCTCCGGGGCGGGCAGCTCCAGCAGGCCTTCGCGGCCTTTCAGGTACTCGCCGACAAGCAGCGCGACATCACCGACGACGAGGTCCGGGCGATCTGCGCCAAGGCATGAAAGGCTGCGTCCCGACCGACCGGTGAGCCGTGAGCCCCCTCCGCCTTCTAAGCTACAACGTCCGGTACTTCGGCCACTCGACACGCGGCCTCGCCAGCACCCGTACGTCGATGCGCCGGATCGCGCAGGCCATCGCTTCGCTCAGCCCGCTTCCGGCGATCGTCTGCTTGCAGGAAGTCGAGACCCGTTCGATCCGGTCGACGCTCGCGCACCGCGGCGAGAGCACGCAGCTCGAACGGTTCATGGAGATGCTCTCGACGGCGCTCGCCGACGCGAGCGCTCCCGATCTCTACGACGCGTACTACTTCCCGGCGCACGCTTACCGCATCTCCGCGAACACGCACGCGTATACGACGGGGCTCGCCGTCCTCGCGCACTCCGATTTCGCGATCGATCACCACAACGCGGGCGAGCCTCACGACATCACCCATCGCAAGCTCCACCCCATCCGCCGCTTCAAGCAGACACGCATTTGCGCGCACTTGCGGCTGCGCCATCGCGCCGGCGCCCACAAGCCGATCGAGGTCTTCAACACGCATCTGAGCTTGCCGAGCACCTTGTCGCGAGAGTTCTGGACGAAGCCGCAGCGGCTCGGTTGGGGGCCGAACCAGCTCGAGGAGGCGCGCAATCTCGCGAAGTTCGTCGACCGAGAGCGCAAGAGCGATTGCTTCGTCGTCGTCGGCGACTTCAACGCGCTGCCGGGCTCCCCGGTCTATCGCTACCTGGTCGAGGAGCGGGGGTGGGTCGACGCGTTCGCCCACCGGTACAAGCTTTCGGTGGAGGACCTCACGAGCTGGCCGACGGCCGGCTTCATGCGGATGCGAATGCACCTCGATCACGTCTTCGCGGGCGGCGGGCTGCGGTGGCTGGACTTCGACGAGACCCATCCGTTCGGCGATACAACCGCGCCGTTCCACGGCCTGTCCGACCACGTCCCCATGGTGGCCCGCTGCCGTCCGGCCAGGGGGGACACGATTCCGCCTCGATGACCTCCCGCCTTGCGCTAAAAGTCCCTCCATGCCGGCGACCGAGACCTCCACCGCCGTGACCGAAGGCATCCGCATCACGGTGCGGAGCGCGCACATCGCCGAGCAATCGCTACCGCTGGCTCGTCGCTACGTCTTCTCTTATACGGTTCGGATCAGCAACGAAGGCGGCGATCCGGTGCAGCTCCGATCCCGCCACTGGATCATCACCGACAGCATGGGGAAGGTCGAAGAGGTGCGTGGCCCAGGGGTCGTCGGGCACCAGCCGCATCTGCGTCCCGGCGAGCATTTCGAATACACGAGCGGGTGCGTCCTTCAGACGCCGCGCGGCGAGATGCGCGGGACCTACCAGATGCAGCGGCCGGACGGCCGCCTGTTCGACGCCGTGATCGCGCCGTTCCTGCTCGCCATGCCGCATTCGATGAACTGAAGAGGCGCGCGGCGGCGCGGCGATGGCAAGCAGGCTATCTCCTTGCGCCATGGACGAGAGCACGTACCAGAAGCTGGCGGACCAGGCGTTCCGCGCCATCGCCGACGCGTTCGAAGACGTCGACGCGGAGCTCGTGGACTGCGAGATCGCGGGTGACGTGGTGACCCTGACGTTGCCGGGCGCCAAGCGCTGCATCATCAACACGCAGCGACCGACGCGGCAGATCTGGCTCGCGGCCAACGCGCGCGCCTGGCACTTCTCGTGGGACGCGGCGGCGCGGCGCTGGGTCGACGACAAGGGAAGGGGCGAAGACCTGTTCGGCACGATCGCGCGCATCGTCAAGGAGGGCGCCGGGATCGACGTACCGTTCGCCTGATGTCGCCCTACGAGGCCATCGGTGGCGAGGCCCCGGTCCGGGCCGTCGTGCAGGCGCTCTACGATCGGCTGTTCGCCGATCCGATGGTGGGCTTCCTCTTCGAAGGAAAGGACAAGGCGCATATCGTCGAGCAGCAGGTCGCGTTCACGTGCCGCTTTCTCGGTGGACCCCAGAGCTACGAGGGATTGCCGCTTCCGCGAGCGCACGCGAAGCTGCCGCTCCTTGCCGGCCACTTCGACCGCCGCCACTGGTTGCTCACCCAGGTCCTCGACGAGCGCGCGGTGCCCGCGGACGTGCGCCGCGCATGGTTGCTGATCGACGAGGCGCTGCGGCCGAGCGTGCTCGCATCGGGCCAAGAGGCCAGGGAAAAGACTCGCGAGCCGGGGTGAGCTCGCCCCGGTCCGATGGCCCATTCGGAGGGTCCATTGGAAACGTGCACTGCGAACGAATCTCCTGGCGCGTGAGCGCGGGCGGTGTAAGTGCCTTCCTCATGAACGAGGCGAAGATCGACCTCAGCGCACAGGATTCGAGCCAAGAGGTTGTCACTGACGATGCGGTCGACGATCGGTTGCTGACTCGCCGCCTGCCGCCCATCACGCCGCCGCCGCCCCGCGCGGCCAGCGTGCCGCCTTCTTCGCCGCCGCCCGCCTTCGCTCCCTCCGGGACCTACCCCGCCAACGCGACCGGTGGCGTGCAGCCCAGGCCGAGCTGGTTGCATGCGCTCTTGACCGCCACGTTTCCGCCGCCGGCCCCGGCCGCCCCGACCGACGAGGGCGTCTTGAAGAGGCGAATCGGCGCGACGTGCGCCGGCATGGCGCTCGGCTTCGTGATCCTCGCTCTGGCCCTCGGCTTGCGGGGCGTGGAGCCGGCGTACACCCCGGCGGTGAGCGCCGCGCTCGTCATCGCGCGGGCCATGATCTCCCTTGGCTTTTTGGGCTTCGGGTACGGCTTGCTCCGCATGTCCGAGCGCCTGTTGACCAGCAGACACGAGCCGTCCACGCCGCCGTCCGACGTCAGCTGAAGAGAGGGTGAGCTCATCCGCGCGTGGTCGGGGCGCGGGGGCCAAGCCCGCCTGAGCGAGAGAGAGGCTCGGAGCGGCCCACCTCCGCCCTTGACGGCGCCTGGTCCTGTGCCTAGGTAACTCGTACCCTTACGTAAGACTGACACGTCAGGGTTTGCGAATGGCAGATCATCACCGGCTCCCCCTGCTCAAGCGCGTCGATGGCGCGTCGAGTGATTCTCAAGGCCGCGGAATCTCTGCGGATGGTGAGCGATCGAGCGTGCGCTCTCTCGACGACGCGCGCGAGCGTCGCGAGCTGATGCAGATTGGGGACCTGGCCCGGGAGACCGGCAAGACCGTCCGCGCCATCCACCTGTACGAAGAGCTGGGGCTTCTCACGCCCGCGGCCCGATCCAAGGGCCGCTTCCGGCTCTACAGCCGCGACGCGCTCATGCGCATCCGCTGGATCGGCAAGCTCCAGGAGATGGGCTTCAGCCTTGGCGACATCCAGACCATCGTCCGCGAATGGGAGCTCGTCGAGAGCGCTCCCGGCGCGATGAAGCGGATGCGCGAAGTCTACGCCCGCAAGCTCGAAGAGACGCGCGAAGCAGAAGCGACGGCTCGAGGCGCTCGACGCACGAGCTCGAGGCGAGCCTCGAGTACCTCGACACCTGCGACGTCTGCGACCCGCAGCGCCTCCTCAGCGCGTGCGACTGCTGCGACCTCCACGACAAGGAGGTCGCACGTACCCGAGCTCGTGCTCGGGTTCCGAGCTGCGCGGCACCCCGAAGAACCACGAACCCGAAGCGAGCGACTGATGGCCCTGAAGCTCCCCATTTTCATGGACAACCACTCGACGACGCCGGTCGACCCGCGCGTGCTCGAGGAGATGCTGCCGTACTTCACGACGAAGTTCGGCAACGCGGCGAGCCGCAGCCACCCGTTCGGCTGGGAGGCGGAAGAGGCGGTCGACTACGCGCGCGAGCGGATCGCGAAGCTCATCGGCGCGAAGGACAGCGAAGGAGATCGTCTTCACGAGCGGCGCGACCGAGAGCGACAACCTCGCGCTCAAGGGCGTCGCCGAGTTCTACAAGGACAAGGGCAACCACATCATCACGACGGTGACCGAGCACAAGGCCATGCTCGACACCTGCAAGCGCCTCGAGAAGGAGGGCTTCGAGGTCACGTACCTCGGCGTCGACAAGGACGGTCGCGTCGATCCGGACGACGTGAAGAAGGCCATCACCGACAAGACGATCCTCGTCAGCGTGATGCTCGCCAACAACGAGATCGGCACCGTGCAGCCGCTCGAGGAGATCGGGAAGATCACGCGCGAGCGCGGCGTGCTCCTCCACTCCGACGCGGTGCAGGGCATCGGCAAGGTCGAGTTCGACGTGCAGAAGATGAACGTCGACCTCGCGTCGCTCACGGCGCACAAGATCTACGGCCCCAAGGGGGTCGGCGCGCTCTACGTGCGGCGCAGCAAGCCGCGCGTGCGCCTCGTCGCGCAGATGGACGGCGGCGGCCACGAGCGCGGCATGCGCTCGGGCACGCTCGCGCGTTCCGCTCATCGTCGGGCTTCGGCAAGGCGTGCGACATCCTGTCTCGGGAGGGCAAGGCCGAGAGCGCCACGCTCATCGGCGCTGCGCGAGCGCCTCCGGTCGCGCATCATGAGCCGGCTCGACGAGGTCTACATCAACGGCTCGATCGAGCACCGCCTGCCGGGCAACCTCAACATCAGCTTCAACTTCGTCGAGGGCGAGGGGCTGATGATGGCCATCAAGGACGTCGCGGTGAGCTCGGGCTCGGCGTGCACCTCGGCGAGCCTCGAGCCGAGCTACGTGCTGCGCGCGCTCGGCGTCGGCGACGAGCTGGCGCACTCGAGCATCCGCTTCGGCTCGGCCGCTTCAACACCGAGGAAGAGGTCGACTACGTGGCCGACCTCGTGGTCGAGAAGGTCAAGGCCTCCGCGAGCTCTCGCCTCTCTGGGAGATGCACAAGGAAGGCATCGATCTCAAGAGCATCGCAGTGGGCAGCTCACTGAGAGAGCTCTCAGGTCCAACGATCAGCACTGAGGAGATGAAGACCATGGCATACAGCGACCAAAGTCATCGAGCACTACGAGAACCCCGCAACGTCGGGACGCTCGACAAGAGCGACCGACAGCGTCGGAACCGGGCTGGTCGGCGCCCCCGCGTGCGGCGACGTGATGCGGCTGCAGATCAAGGTCAACGACGCAGGGCGTCATCGAGGACGCGAAGTTCAAGACGTTCGGCTGCGGCTCGGCCATCGCGAGCTCGTCGCTGGCGACCGAGTGGATCAAGGGCAAGACGGTCGACGAGGCCGAGACGATCAAGAACTCGCAGATCGTCGAGGAGCTGAACCTGCCGCCCGTGAAGATCCACTGCTCGGTCCTCGCCGAGGACGCGATCAAGAGCGCCATCGCCGACTACCGCAAGAAGCAGCTCGAGCGCCGCGCGGCGAGCAGCAACGGCAACGGAAAGAAATGAGCATGGAGACGACGCAAGAGAAGCCGGCCGCCAAGGTCTTGCACCTCGGCGTGGCGCCCAAGGCGGTCGACGCGATCGCCCGTCAGATGCAGAAGCGCGGGACGCCGGAGGCGAGCCTTCGCCTCGGCATCCGCGGCGGCGGCTGCTCGGGCTTCACTTACGTCATCGAGTTCCACGACGGGCCGCCGCACGCGCGCGACCGCGTCTTCGATCACGTCGCGAGCGACGGGACGCAAGGTGCGCGTCGTCGTCGACCCGAAGAGCCTCGCTGTACCTTGAACGGCACCGACGCTCGAGTGGGAGCAGACGCTGATGCGCCAGGGCTTCAAGTTCGAGAACCCGAACGAGAAGAGCGGCTGCGGCTGCGGTCACGTCGTTCAGCGTCTGACACGGCGATCGAGGGCATGGATCCGCCTTCTGCGATCCTCTGGGACATCGAGCCGCGCAGCGTTCGACGTCGACCTCGCGGCGGTCGAGAAGACGCACCGCGAGCTGTCGCGGGCGCTGCACCCGGACCGGTACGTCGGCGGCGAGCGCGAGCGAGCGGCGGGCGGCGCTCGCCAAGGCGGTCGAGGTCAACGAGGCGTGGCGCGTCGTGCGCGACCCGATCCGGCGCGCCGAGGCGCTGCTCGCGCTCGCGCGGCGTCGGCGTCGGCGAGGACGCGGCGAGCCGAAGGCCGATCCCGAGTTCCTGATGGAGATGCTCGAGCAGCGCGAGGCGCTCGCGGAGGCCAAGCAGGCGAAGGATCTCGAAGCCGTGCGTCGCGCTGGCGCGTGGCGATCGAGGAGCGCGCGCGCGGAGCGTCGAGCGCGCGCTGGCCGAGGGCTTCGCGCGAGGCGAGGCGGCGACGCTCGTCGGCAAGGTCGGCGAGCTGCGGTTCTACCGGCGCTTCCTCGACGAGGTGAGCGCGATCGAAGACGAGCTGGGCGGCATAGATGGCACTCTTCGAGATCTTCGACCCCAAGGCGCCGCCGCGCCCGATCGGCATCGATCTGGGCACGACCAACTCGCTCGTCGCGTACGTGCAGCAACGAGCGGCCCGTCGCGATCGCCGACTGCGATCTGCGAGGCGCTCGTGCCGAGCGTCGTGCCGTACGGGGCCAACGGCGAGGTCGTCGTCGGCCGGCGCGCGCGCAGCGCTCGCCGCCGAGCATCCGCGCGACACCATCGTGAGCGTCAAGCGCTTCATGGGCCGCGGCGCCGACGACCCCGAGACGCGGCGGCTCGGCCCGTACGAGTTCGTCGACGCGGCGCCGGGCGAGGCGAACACGGTGCGCTTCAAGGTCGCGGGCGGGCGCGTCGTGACGCCGGTCGAGGTGAGCGCGGAGATCCTGCGAGCCCTCAAGGCGCAGGCCGAGGACGAGCTTCGCAGCGTCGGCGGCGCCGTCATCACCGTCCCCGCGTACTTCGACGACGCGCAGCGCCAGGCGACCAAGGACGCGGCGCGCCTCGCCGGGCTCGAGGTGCTCCGGCTGCTCAACGAGCCCACGGCGGCGGCGCTCGCGTACGGGCTCGAGAAGCAGCAGAACGGGACGTTCGCCGTCTACGACCTCGGCGGCGGCACGTTCGACGTCACCGTCCTGCGTGCTCGACGACGGCGTCTTCCAGGTGCGCTCCACGGGCGGCGACAGCCAGCTCGGCGGCGACGACATGGACCGCGCCATCGCCCACGAGCTCCTCGCGGCGCTCGGCTTCGACGCCGTCGCGGCAGACGCCCGCAGCTCGTGCGCCTGGTGCTCGACGAGGCGCGCAAGGCGAAGCACGCCCTGACGACGGAGGTCGAGGTGCAGGCGAGTCGTGCCCGGGCAAGCTCCGGTCACGATCACGCGAGCCCGCTTCGAGGCGCTCATCCGCCCGCTTGCTCGAGCGCACGGGGACGGCGTGCCGCCGCGCGCTGAAGGACGCGGGCCTCAAGGCGGAGGACCTCGACGGGGTCATCCTCGTCGGCGGCGCGACCCGCGTCCCGGCGGTGCGCCGTACGTCGCGGAGCTCTTCGAGAAGGAGCCGCTCGCCGACATCGATCCGGACCAGGTGGTCGCGCTCGGCGCCGCCGTGCAGGCCGACCTTCTCGCGGGCGAGGGCCGGAGCGACGAGGTGCTCCTGCTCGACGTCATCCCGCTGTCGCTCGGGCATCGAGGTGGGCGGCGGCGTGGTCGACAAGATCCTGCCGCGCAACTCGACCATCCCGTCGCTCGGCGCGCGCGACGTACACGACGCAGGAAGACCAGCAGACGGGCTTCGAGATCCACGTCCTGCAGGGCGAGCGCGAGATGGTGGCCGACAACCGGAGCCTGGCGCGCTTCACGCTCAAGGGGATCCCGCCGATGCCGGCGGGGATGGCGCGCCTCGAGGTGACCTTCCAGGTCGACGCCGACGGCCTCCTCAGCGTGCACGCGAAGGAGCTGACGACGGGCATCGAGCAGACGGTGAGCGTCAAGCCGAGCTACGGCCTCGACGACGCGGCGGTCGAGCAGCATGCTGATCGACGCGCTCGACCACGGCGAGGAAGACCTCGAGCAGCGCCGGCTGGCCGAGAACCGCGTCGAGGCTCGACGCATCCTCGCGGCTACCGCAAGGCCGCGCTCGTCGACGACGCCGACCTCCTCGAGCCGGGCGAGCAAGACGCGCATCGAGCAGGCATGCGCTGCGCTCGAAGAGGCGGCGCGAGGCGATGCGGCCTCGCTGATCCACGCCCGGATCGAGGCGCTCGACGACGCGACGAAGGCGTTCGCCGGGCGCCGCATGAACCGCGCGATCGCGCGCGCGATCGAGGGCCGGCGCGTCGACGTCGTCGAGAAGAGCGTCGAGCACGCGAAAGGCGTGGAGGAGGCGCACGTCCGGTGATGGCGACCGTCGTATTCAAGGGATTCGGCGAGGTCGAGGTGCCGGTCGGCACGTCGCTCCTCGAGGCGGCGACCAAGCGCGCAGCTTCCCCGAGGGGAGCGCGTGCGGCGGCGTGTGCGCGTGCTCGACGTGCCACGTCTACGTGACGCGCGGCGCGCGAGCTGCTGAGCGAGCAGGAGGACGAAGAGGCCGACATCCTCGACAAGGCGTTCGACGTCCGCGCCACGTCGCGCCTCGGCTGCCAGTCGAAGATCGTGCGCGACGGCGAGATCGAGGTCGAGATCACGCGCGAGAGCCTCGAGGCCTACGAGAACGAGCACCCCGACGAGCGCGGCAAGTACACGAAGTGAACCCCCCCCGTGCTCTCTCGCCTGTTCGTGATCGACAATTGCGCTCGGTAGCGCTCGGTGATTGGCGCGCGCTAGTCGATCAGGATGCCCAGGCCCTTCAGCAGGTTCATCGCCTCGGGCCATGAAAAGCGCGCCTTCTCGAGGCGGTTTTCGGCGGGGCTGAGCACGTAGCCCCGCGCTTGCCGGAAATCGGTGCCGCGAAGGTCGCAGTTCACGAATTCGGCCATCGACAGGTCCGAACCACGAAAGCTGGCCCCCGCAAGGTTCGCGTCGCGAAACGACGTGCTCCGAGCGAGGCAATCCGTGAACTGGCATCCCCCGAGCTGGAGGCCCAGGAACGTGCCGTCGTTGAGCTGGCAGCGCTCGAAGGCGACCGACTCCAGCTTGCCGGCCACCGACCAGTTGATGCCAGAGAGGCGGCACTCGCGAAAGCCAACTGGCACGAAGACGGAGTTGACCACCTTCGCGACGACCAGGTCGCACGCCTTGAACGTGCAGTCGACGAACTTGCACCCGCGCAGATCGCGGCCGTGAAGATCGCAGCGATCGAACGAGCAGTCTTCGAACTGCGTGGACGCGAAGTCGAGCCCCGGGGCGTCATCGGCGCCGAAATGCACGTCGCTGCTGACCGCCGGCCGCCTCATGGGCCGATCTTTATCACGCCGGAGACCGCGCCCCAGCGGCGACGCAGCCGTCCCGCTTCCCGGGATTGTCCGGGCTGCGCCGGGCCGTGCTATGGCTGGCCTCGATGCTCCCGCTGGTGCTGTCCGCCACCACTGCGGCCGCGGCGGCCGTCCCGATCGGCGACCGCCCGACGTCTCCCGATCTCGATGTCGCCCCGAAGCTGCGGAGCGGGATCGTGATCGGGCTCTCCCTCGGGGCCGGCGTGGCCGGGGCCAGCGGGTATCCGAACGCTTCCAGCGACATCGGCGATCCCACCTTCTACTCGGCCAGCGGGTTCATGGCGGGTACGAGCGGCACGCTCTTCGTGATGGGCGCCCTCGCGGACTACCTGAACTTCGGGTTCTGGTTCGGGAGCGGCACTTTCCGCAACGGCGACTGGCGGTCCAGCGGATCCGGCGCGGGCCTGCGCGTCGAAGCGTTTCCGCTCATCGCTCTCTACCCGCGCCTGGCCGGGCTCGGCCTGCTCGGTCAGTTCGGGATCGGCGGCGCCAACCTGACGTCGAGCAACCCGGAGCACCCGGAAGCCAGCGGGGTTCAGTCGTTCATCGGGACCGGGGCCTTCTACGAATGGTCCTTCGGCAGCCTCTTCGGCGGCCACTTCGGCGTCGGGCCGAGCCTGGAGTACGACGCCACCTGGTCTCGACCGTTCGAGCGGCACGGATTGGTCGCGAGCGCGCGCATCGTCTTCTACGGCGGCCCGTAGCTGGTATCGTCCGGTCCGTGACGTCTTCGGACCCGTTCGGCCTCGTCGGCCAGGTTCTCGACGGCCAGTTTCGCGTCGACGCCCACGTCGGCGAGGGCGGGTTCAGCATCGTCTATCGCGGCACGCACGTCGGCTTGACCGAGCCGATCGCCATCAAGTGCCTGAAGCTGCCCGCCGCGCTCGGGTCGGCCCTCGTCGATTCGTTCGTCAGGCGCTTCCGCGACGAGAGCCGCCTCCAGTACAAGCTGTCGCAGGGCAACCTGCACATCGTCCGCAGCCTTGGCAGCGGCACCACGATCGCGCCGGCCACGAGCGCGCTCGTGCCGTACACCGTTCTGGAGTGGCTCGAGGGGAGGTCGCTGGCGCAGGAGTTCAACGACCGGCGCGAGGCAGGGCTGCATGGAAGGCCTCTGCGTGAGGTCGTTGCGTTGCTCGACTCGGCCATCGACGCTCTGGCGTACGCGCATGCGCAGGGCGTGGTCCATCGCGATCTCAACCCCGGGAACCTCTTCCTCGCGAAGACCTCGGCGGGGACCAAGCTCAAGATCCTCGATTTCGGGGTCGCCAAGGTCCTGGCCGACGCCGCGATCGCGATCGGGCCGACGGCGCGGACCGTCGGAAACGTCCGCATGTTCGCGCCGGCGTACGGGGCGCCGGAGCAGTTCGACGACCGGTCGGGTGCGATCGGACCCTGGACGGACGTGTACGCGATCGCGCTCGTCGTGCTCGAGGCGCTCGCCGACCGGACCGTCATGGAGGGAGAGCACCTGGGAGAGTTCGCGACGAAGGCGCTCGACTCGAGCCACCGGCCTTCCCCGCGCGCCCTCGGCATCTCCGTGGGCGACGCCACCGAGAAGGTGTTCGTCCAGGCGCTCGCGCTCGACCCGAGCCGCCGACCCCGCGACGCCGGTGAGTTCTGGGGAATGCTGAAGAACGCGCTGCAGGTCGACGCGCGATCGAGCCGCCCCCCCAGCGCCGAACCGTTCACGCCCGTCACGCTTCGAATGAAAGAGCGCTCGGGCGCCTCGCACCCTCAAGGCAGCACCCTCCGAATGGATCGCAGCGTTCCGCGGTCGGCGAGCGACCTGCTGGCCGCGACGCCGCTGCCGTCGGCCGTGACGCCGCTGCCGCCGGGGACCTCTTCCGCGCCGCGGTCCGTGGCCGCGCTGCCCGCGCTGCCGCCCCTTCCGTCGATCGACACGCCGCGGCCATCGCTCACGCCTCTCGGCCGTCCCGGGGCATCGACTCCGGGCGGTCTGCCGGCGGACCCGTTTCCCGCGGGCCCTGGCCCTGCCGGTTCGACGCCGGCGCGCCTCTCGGCTGCCCCTACGCTGCCCCCTCAGTCGCCGGTTGCGGCCATCCTAGTCCTGACCGTCGTGATCCTCGTGCTCGCTGGGGCCGCCGGCATCGGCTGGTACGTGTGGCACTCGCAGGTCCCTACTATCCCGGCGCATCCCTGAGCCCCCCATGACCGACCCCATCTCCCGAGCCCTCTTCGAACGCGCGAGTCTCGTCATCCCCGGCGGCGTCAACAGCCCCGTCCGCGCGTTTCGTGCGGTGGGCGGCTCCCCGGTGTTCATCGCCCGCGCCGCCGGCGCGCACGTGTACGATCCGGAAGGGCGGCGCTATCTCGACTACGTCGGATCGTGGGGACCGATGATCCTCGGACACGCGCACCCCGCGATCGTCGCGGCGATTCAGGGCGCGGCCGAACGCGGAACGAGCTACGGCGCGCCCACCGAGCTCGAGGTGCGCTTCGCCGAGGCGCTCTGCGCGATGTTCCCATCGATCGAGATGGTGCGCGCCGTGTCGAGCGGCACCGAGGCCACCATGGCCGCACTGCGAGTCGCGCGGGGCTTCACGGGCCGCGACGCGATCGTCAAGTTCGAGGGTTGCTACCACGGTCACGCGGATTTTCTGCTGGTCAAGGCGGGCAGCGGAGCGGCCACGTTCGGCGTCCCCGACTCCGCCGGGGTCCCGGCGGCCACGGCGGCCAACACCGTCACCCTCCCGTTCAACGACGCAGCGGCGCTGCGCGCGCTCTTCGCCGCGCGCGGGGGCGAGATCGCCGCGGTCATCGTCGAACCGGTCGTGGGCAACATGGGGGTCGTGCCCCCGCTGCCGGGCTTCCTCGAGGCGATTGTCGCGGAGTGCGCGAGAGCCGGGGCGGTCTCGGTCTTCGACGAGGTCATGACCGGCTGCAGGGTCGCCCGCGGCGGAATGCAGGAGCGCGCAGGTCTCCGCCCGGATCTGACGTGCCTCGGCAAGATCGTCGGGGGTGGGATGCCCCTCGCCGCGTATGGGGGCAAGCGCGCGATCATGGAGAAGGTGGCGCCGCTCGGGCCGGTCTATCAGGCCGGCACGCTGAGCGGCAACCCTCTGGCCGTCAGCGCAGGCCTCGCCACGCTCGAGCGCCTCGATGGCGCGCTTTACGCGCGCCTCGAAGCCCTCGGCGCACGGCTCGAAGAGGGGCTCGTGCGCGCGATTGCGGCGCGCGGCGCGAAGGCGTGCGTGCAGCGCGTCGGGTCGATGGTCACGCTGTTCTTCGCGGCCGGTCCGGTGCGGTCCTGGGACGACGCTCGAATCCTGCGACACCAAGCACTTCGCCCGGTGGCACGGCGGTTTGCTCGAGCGCGGCGTGTACTGGCCTCCGTCGCAGTTCGAGGCGGCATTCTTTGGGGCGGCCCACACGGAGGCCGACATCGACGCGACGGTGAAGGCGGCGCAAGAAGCGCTGTGAGGGGCCTCGCGTAGGTTCCCGGCTTGCCTCTCTGATCTCAGCGGCCTCGGCGTCTCTGCGGCTCTCGGTCACGAGAGGTCGGCCGTGTTCTTTCCCATCAGCGCGACCGCGACGGCGCGCGAAAGGAGGCGCCGCATGACGAAGGTGGCGAACTTGTTGAGTGCGCCGGGGACGATGAGCGCCCGGCGCCCGAGCGCATCGAGCGTTTTATCCGCGACGATCTGCGCGTCGAGCGTGCCCGGTGCGTCTTTCTTCGTGGTCTTCGAATAGTTCGGCGTGCGTATCGCTCCGGGGCACGAGACCACGACGTCGATGCCCTCCGGCCGGAGCTCGGCGGCGAGGCTCTCGCCGAGCACGATGTTGAACGCCTTGCTCGACGCGTAGGCGCCAATCTTGGGCGCGCCTTGGAAACCTGCCAAGGACGACATCAGGATGAAGCCGCCGCGGCGTCGCGCGCGCATCCCGGGTGCGAGGCCGTGGACGAATCGTAGCGGTCCGCGAACGTTGACGTCGACCACGCGGAGCGCGTCTTCGAGCGGCCGATCCAGCAGGGGAGCCACGAAGGCGTACGCGGCGTTGTACACGCCGAGCCCCACCTCACGGCCCGCGACCCCGTCGCGAATGCCGTCGACGAACGCCGCATCCGCGAGATCGCAGACCACAGGACGAACCGACACTCCGTGAAGGCTCGTGAGCCGCTCGCCCAGCTCTTTCAACAGACCTTCGCGCCGCGCGACAAGGACGAGATCGAGCCCGCGCGCCGCCAGGGCCTCGGCGAAGGCGGCCCCCAGCCCTTCGGAGGCCCCCGCCACCACCGCGACGGGCCCGTAGCGCTCGCGGAACGGCGTCATCGTGCTCACTTCATCGCGGCTCGCGCGATGCCACGGCAATCGTTGACCGTGACCTCGTGTAGCGAAAGCTTCACCTTGGCAAAACGCGCGGTGGCCACGCTGATGGCGTCGACCCCCATACCGACCAGGACTCTCGCCCCGTGCGGGTCGCCCGCAATCTCTCCGCACACGCAGACCTTCCGAACGTGGGCGTGCGCGGCCACGATGACGCGCTCGACCATCCGGAGCGCGCGCGGATCGAGCGACAGCGTCGCGCTCGAGCGGTCCTGCCCGGTGACCATCGCGAACAGGTCATTGGTGCCGACGCAGATGAAGTCGGCCACGGCTGCGATCTCGTCGATCCGGTCCACGGCCTCCGGCGTCTCGATCATCGCGCCGATCGCGATCCTTCCGTGGCTCTTGGCGCGTACTCGCTCGACGTCGTCCGCGCCTCTGACGAGCGGCAAGAGCGCGCGCACGTTGACGTGCTCGGCGGCGCGCACGATCGCGCGGAGCTGAGCTTCGAGAACCTCGGGATGCGTGAACAGGAGCTCCACGCCGCGCGCATGCGACGCGTCCGCGGGCGCCGGCAGCCATTCGAGCGGCTTGTCGCCTCCGGCATCGAAGAGGCGCACGACGACGGGCGCGCTCCCAATGGGCGCGGCGATCGCACGCAGCGCGGCGAACTGCTCCATCTCGCTCGGGGCCCGAGCATGGCCGGCGAACACGAGCTCCGTCCGAAGCAGGCCGATCCCGTCGGCCGAGGACGGGGGCCGTTCGTGGATGGATCCGATGTTGACGTGCACTTCGACGCCGAGGCGCGCGAGGGTCGCGTTCGCGTTCCGGGACTCCTCCTCGGTGCGCTCGAGGGCCCACTCATCGCGGCGCCTCTCGGCATTCGCGAGGGTCGACGCGCTCGGCCCGACCCACACGGACGCGACGTCTCCTGTCGTGTCCACGACCAGCGTGTCGTCGTCGGCGATGGCGAAGACGACGTTCGATCGAACGAAGGCGAGCGGAATGCCGCGGCCCCGGGCGAGGATCACGGCGTGTGAGTTGTACTCGCCGCCGCTCTGCGGCGTGCCGTTCGACGCGGCGAGGATCCCGACGACGCGTGCCGGCAACATCGCGACGAGCGACGGCGTCAGCGATTCGGCGACGAGGACGCGGTCCCCGTCGCGTCCTTCGAGGAGCGACGCCACGGATCGGGGGTCATGACCGAGGCCTTCGAGTAGACGGGAGCGGGCATCGAGGAGGAGGTCGGTCGTCACCTGGGACGTGGCCTCGTGGATCGCTTCCTCCGCGGTGGCTCCCCCTTCGACCCGCGCGTGCAGCAGCGGACCGAGCTCCGCGAGGATCGCGACTTCGGGTACGAAGAGCTCCGCCTCGGCGGGGCCAAGGAGGCCGATCGAGATCCTCGACGCCGCGAGTCGCCCGCACGATGGCGCGCGCAAGCCGGCTGCGCTCTTGTTCGGCGGTTCCGGGAGCGCCGCGCGACTCCGGATCGCTGGCCCAGACGACCGCCCTGCCGATTGCGATTCCGTCGACCACGGGCGAGCCGGCTTCGTGGCGGCGGTCGATCGTCATCGCCTTGTGTTGCGGAGTGTCTCGCGGCCCGCGCGCGACGTCTACGGCCAGACACGGCCTGCGCGCCAAACGCCGCCTCTTTCGACCGAATGGCCCCGAAATGCCGCTCGAAGGACCTGCGGCGCGCTCGCTGCAAAGCGAGTCAGCCGTGGAGGTCAACATGCGTTTTCTCAGATCGGTGGGCGCGTTCTTCCGGCAGGGCGGGGTTCTGGCGCGGGCGGCGGCGTGGGCGACCGTCCTCGGGATACTCGAGACCGTCGGCTCGGTGCGAGGCCGGCGAGTGCTCGCGGTCGTGGCGCTCGCCCTTGGCGCGTGCGGTTTCGTCGCGCTGCGGCCGGTGCGGTCGATCTCGCCGGGCGAGATCGGCGTGCGCACGAATCGCCTCACGGGGCGCGTCTCGACGCTGCACGACGGCTGGGCCTTGACGCTGCCTGGCCTCCACGAGCTGCGGCTCTTTCCCCTGCGCGATCAGATCTATCGGCCCGCGAGGAGCGCCCGCGCGGACGGCGAAGCGCCGTTCCAGACGGTCGAAGGGCTGTCGATCGGCGTCGACGTGGCGGTTCGTTACGCGCTCGATCCGACGCGCGTCGTGACGGTGGCCGAGGAGCTGCCCGCGGACGTCGGCCGTGAGCTGGTCGAGCCGACGGTCGACGGCGTGCTTCATCGCACCTTCGCGAAGAGCACGGTGCGGGAGATCTTCTCCACCAAGCGTGCCGAGATCCGGAAGCAGATCGAGGACGAGCTCCGGCCCGAGCTCCTCCCGGACGGCATCGTCCTTCGCAGCGTCTTCCTGGGCAACGTCGACCTGCCGCCCGAGTACCGGGCGGGCCTGGAGTCGCTCCTCTCCGAGGAGCTGTCCTCGGAGAAGATGCGCTACACGCTCGAGCTCAAGGACAAGGAGGTCCAGGAGGCGTCGCTCGAGGCCGATGCCGAGAAGGTGAAGCGCGAGAAGTCTGCCGAGGCCGCAGGGCTCGAGGAGATCATCGCGGCCCGATCGCAGGAAGAGGCGATGAAGCACGTCTTGCCGTTCAAGGTGAAGGAGATCGAGCAGCGGCGCCTCGAGGCCGAAGCCGCGAAGGTCTCGCGCGTGAAGCAGGCCGAGGGAGAGGCGGACGCGCGGCGGATCGAGGCGTCGGGCGAGGCGGACTCGCGACGCAAGCTCGCGGAGGCCGAGGCATTCCGCATCGACGCGACCGGGAAGGCGCAGTCCGCGCAGCTCGAACGCGACTCGGCGCTCATCGCCAAGAACCCACTTCTCATCCAGAAGACCCTCGCCGACAAGCTGTCGGACAAGATTCAGGTCATCATCGCACCGCCGCAGGTGGGCGGCTTCTTCGCATCGGGGCTGCTCGGACAGTCACCCCCTGAGGAGACGGACAAGACCGCCGGCGCCTCGCAGGGCCAGACCAAGAGCGGGGAGTGAGCGATGCTCTTCCCCACGCTCGCGGTCATCGTCGCGCTCGTCGTGCAGGCGCCGTCGCCGCTCCGCGCGGCGCCGCACGACAGCGCTCCCCGCCAGGCCGCGCTCGCGCCGGGCGATTGGCTCGAAGTGCGCGGCGAGCGCCAAGGCTACCTCCAGGTCTATGACCATCGCCGGGAACTCCCGGGATACGTCCGCCCCGCCAGCGTGCGGACTTACTCGGTCGACGAGTCGGCGGCGCCGAGGCTCGGCGCTCTCATCGAGTACTTCGTCGACGCGCTGGGGCAGGAATCGCTCGGCATCGGGTACGTCGCGCTCTTTCTCCGAGCGGCTCCGGCGCAGGCGGTCGGGCCGAGCATCTTCGACGCCCTGGGAACGATGGCGCAACGGCTCGCGGAGCGCGCGTCGGCCCGCGTCGCGAAGGCCGGAGACGCGACGCTCGCCGCGGAGCTCGAGGTGGCCGAGAGCTACGGCGTGAAGTTCGAACGATTCGATCAGGATGGGGGGACGCGCGTTTGCTACGACGGTGAAGCGTTCCGGCGAGTGCTCGCTCTCGGGGGATCGGGACCCGCGCGCGTTCGCGCGGCGCTGGGGTTGACCGACCCGAGCTGCGTCGACCCCGGGCTCGGCTCCACGCCGGCGCTGGCGCTCGCGAAGTGGAGAGCCGGCGTCCTCGACAGCGTCGATCCGGCGACGCTGGGGCCGGCCGTCCTGGCGCAGGAGACGGCGCGTCTCCGATTGCGGAGATCGATCGTACAAGCCGAGCTCGCGTACCTCGCGGCGCGAACTGGCGATCGCTCGCTGGCAGCGCAGGCGAGCGAGGGGGCCAAGCGCGAGCTCGCGCTCGTCGACCGCTCCGCGCTCGCGGACGAAGATCGACTCGAATACGAAGAAGCCGCGCTGCACGCGGCCACGGTCCGGTGGGCCGACGAGCCAGTCGCGCCCACCGGAGCCTCCCCGAACCTGGACGTCGAGCTCGCGGCGGGCGCACCGGGCCAGACGTGCGTGCGCGTGAAGAAGCGCGCCACGCCGCAGGTGGCGCTGATCGAGCACTGCACCTATGGCGTCGTCTGGCCCTCGTCGATCCGCGTCGCGCCGCGCGAGGCCGCGGTGGCCATCGTCGTGCAGCCGCTCGCGGGATGGAGCGAGCTGCTCCTCCTTCATGCGTCGCCGACGGGCTGGATCGCCGACACGATGGCGCCCGCGGCGGTCGACCCCGAGCTAGGCTACGTCGAGCCAGCGGGCTTCAGCCCCGATGGGACACATCTGCTGGTCGTCAAGGAGTGGCGGGCGAGCGGTCCGCTAGGTTCGCCCCACACGCTCGCGCCGTGGGTGGGCAGGGCCTTTCAGCTCGTCACCACCGACGGGCTTCGAGTCGAGAAGGAATCGAGGACCCTCGCGACCTTCCCGACGTTCCGCCGATGGCAGACCGCCGACTGGCAGCGCGGGACCCTCGCGCTGCGATGAAGAGCCGTTCCCAGCGGGTACGCAGCCCGCCGGATGACTCGTGCGCCCGTCAGGCCCACGCTTCGCGAAACGTCGCGCTGGTCGGGGACCAAGCGACTTCGGTCACGTAGCCGCGGGTGCACCAGAGTGACAGCCCGTTCTGGAGCGTGTACCGGATCGCGACGCGAAAGAACGAGCATTCGAACATGGGGAGCCCATACATGCGGACGATCACTTCCTTCGGCCCGACGCGCTCGACGGAGATGTCACCACCACGGCAGACCCGGTCCCAGATGCGCTGACTGTGCGGCATCAGAGTCCAGGGCGTGATGCCCACCTCGCGACTCATACGCAGGAGCGTCCCCGTCATCGCTCCCTGCATCTTCTCTCCCGCGCCGGTCGCGAGCGCGATCTGCTCGGACGGGGCGAGGCGCAACGCGTCGACCGCGCGGTGGTGCGCGAGGGCCGTGTCGACGGGGAGCCAGGTGCCGGGGACGATCCCGAAGACGGCCGGGCGGATCTCGGGCGCGACCCTCTCCGCGTAGGCAGCCCATTTGCCGCCCTCGCGCAGCAGACCCTGGGCCGTCACGATCGTCGAACTTCGCACGTGGGTGACGGGCCGCACGCGGTCTTCGGCGTGACGAAGCGGCAAGAGCCACTCGCGAGGCCTGGACCTTCCCTGTAGCGCAGCGACGACCACTCCAACCTAAGTAAGATTGGCGACGGGCGACCTGTCCAGTTTCGCCCGCCAGTTCGGGAGGGGGGTGTGGGTGGGCGCTTACAGCGAACCGGTGCGCTGGGCGCTGACGAGCTCACGGGCAGGCGGGGACCGCGTCGATTCGCATGAGTTTTAGCCGATCGATCGGCTGGAGCGTCGCGTCGAGCGTCGCGACGGAGTAGAGGCGCATGCCGTCGAGCAGGAAGCGCGGTGGACGCGGCTCGCACATCGTGACGCTCCGCGTTTCGCCTTCGAGCGCTTCGATCTTCGGCGCGCCGCAGCGCACGAGCGCGTCGAAGTCGGCGTGCGCGCGGAACCCCGCAAGCGACTCGCTGTCGGCTGGCCTCCATGCCCCTCGGCCACCCGTCCGAAAGGTGAAGGTGACGCACGGGCTGCGCGGCATCGCGAAGATCATCCCGGAGGAGCAGCTGCAGTCGTCGATCCACCCGGCGAGTTGCGCGTACACGGGCTCGGGCCCGCGCGGGGCACCACACTCGAAGTGGCTGGGCGGGATCGGCTGGCTTTGCGAGCGGGCGTCGATCTCCGCCAGCCGCGCTTGCATCGTCGCGCGATCGGCGGGGTGCGAGAGCTGGCGCGCCCAGCCGTGCCAGCCGGAGAGATAGAGCGCGGCGACCGCTGCGATCGCAAGCTGGGCCGGCGCGACCTGCTTGGGCGCGCGCTTTCGGACCGCGTCCACCGCGGCCATCCCCACGCAGAGCAGTACGGCGGCGAAAGCGGGATAGAGGTCGATGAGGTACCGCGTCGCGAGGTTCCCGACCTTCGCATAGAACACGAAGAGGACGATCGACGGGGGCAGCGCCCACAAACCGACGATCGTCGTCACCTCGCCGCCAATGTCGCGGTCGCGTCGCCACGGGCGCTTGTAGACGAGGCGCCACGCGACGATGCCAAACGCGGCGATCCAACAGGCGAAGACCCAGCGGTCGTACGTCGGCGAGTAGTACTCGCGCCAGCGCTCACCGACGGTGAATGGCGCCACCGAGGCCGGCACCTGGAAGGGCGTGCTCGTGATGACCTGCGTGGCGACGGGGTCGAGCAGAAAGAGCGTCGCGAACATCTCCTTCGCGGCTGTCTTGAAGGGCACGCTGGCGAAGCTGACGCCCCAGCGGGTGAGACGATTGACCAGCGATCCAGAGACGATGTTCGCGTAGCCGGCGTCGAAGGGCGACCCGAAGCGGACGAAGTTGTTGACGAGGTAGAGAGCGGCCACGCCGACACCCGCCGAGAGGCCGGCTGCAAGCGCACGCAGCCGCAACCCTCGCCGGTGCGCGATGAACAACGCGAGGGCGATGGTCGTTGGTCCATAGGCGGCCAGCGGTGGCCGGATGTACACGGCGAACGCAGCTGCGCCGCAGACCAGCACGAGGCGTGGGGTGGTCGATCGTTCGAGCAGGACCAAGAGGCCTGCCAGGAGGAGAACGGCCCAGAGCGCTCCGACGGCGATGGCCTGGTCGTAGATGAGAAACCGGGCCGCCAGGAACCAGACGAAGGTCGGGAACGCGAGGACGAACCCGGCCGCGACCGTGCTCGCGACCAAGGCGGTTGGCTCGTGGCGGGACGTGCGGTGGAGCGCGCGCGTGAATAGCGCCATCGTGATCGCGTAGAAGATCAGGAAGCGGACCTGATCGGGAAAGCCCGGAGCCCCGAAGATGCGGGCCACCACGTGAAGGGGCAGCGACAGGAGCGGCAGCCCGAGCCCGAAGTTCGAGTGCATCCCGCCCCGCCCCCAGACGTAGTCGTACCAGCTGCCCACGGGGTGCGGCGCCGGCGCGAGCCTGCCCGAGAGCCACGCGCGAAGCTGCAGCAGCACGGCCGGATGGGTGTCGGCCGCGTACCACTGGCCGACCTTCGGGACGAGCAGCGCCTGCGCGTTGAGGTAGGCTGCGCACAAGAGCCCGGCCGCCCCATAGACGAGCCACGCAGCGTGCGGCCGCACCTTCCGTGCGACCCGACCGATTGGCCCTGGGTCGACTCGCTCGGGGTTCGGCACGGCTCGAGGCGGCGGAGGATTCCGCAGAGTGTGCTGCGATGTCAAGGTGGCCTCGAGACGCGCCGAAACGCGCCCGCGCGGACCGGCATCCTACGAACGGCGTCAGAGTTCGCTGTCCGGCATTCCGGCCCCGGAGGTCCCCATGAGAGTCCTTGTGATCGGCGCGACCGGGGGCACGGGTCGGCATCTGGTGAGGCGGCTGCTCGAGCGAGGCGACTCCGTGCGCGCCCTAGCGCGCAAGCCGGCCGACATCACCGAGCGCCACGAGCGGCTCGAAGTCGCCCAGGGCGACGCGCGCGACGCGGCTTCGATCGACCGCGCGGTGCAAGGGGTCGACGTGGTGGTCGTCGCCTTCGGTCCGCGTTCGCTCAAGAAGGACGATGTGCAGGAGACGCTCGCGCGAAATCTCGTGCTCGCGTTGCGCAAGCACGGCGTGAAGCGGCTCGTGAACCTCTCGGCCTGGGGCGCCGGCGACAGCGCGGCGAAGGCGGGTCTCCTCTTCGCGGTCATCCGCAATACCGTTCTGCGGCAAGTGTATGCGGACAAGGAACGCGGCGAGGCGATCCTGCTCGACCCGAGCCTCGACTACGTCAACGTCCGGCCCGGCCGCCTCCTCGACTCGCCGGCGCGCGGGGGCGTGAAAGCCTCGCTCGAGGGTACAGGGATCGAGAAGGAGCTCACACGCGACGACCTGGCGGCCTTCATGGTCGAGCAACTGCATTCCGACACCTGGCTGAAGAAGTCGCCGCTCGTCGGCTACTGATCGGCGAGGCCCCGGCGTTACGCCAGATCGAACACGAGCACTTCGCTCGGCTCGCTGCCTCCCACGATCGTGATCTCGCGCTCGCGTTCCGTCGCCGCCCCGTCGCCGTGGACGAGCGGCTCACCGTTGACGCTCGCGCCGCCCCTCAGCACTTGCACCCATACGCGCCGGCCCGTCGCGACGTCGAGCTTTACGGAGGCGGCCGCGTCGAGCGCCGCGACGTAGAGGCTCACGTCCTGGTGCACGGTGACCGAACCATTGCGTCCGTCGCGGCTCGCGATGAGGCGCAGGGCGTTCCGTCTTGGATCGTCGAACCGCTTTTGCTCGTATCCGGGCGGCAGCCCGCGCGCCTCGGGCTCGATCCGAGATCTGCAGGAAGTGCACGGGTTCCGACGGGGAGTGGTTGCGCTCGCTATGCAGCACCCCGGTTCCTGCGCTCATCCGCTGCACGTCGCCGGGTCGGATGATCGATCCGGTGCCCATGCTGTCGGCGTGCTGGAGCGCCCCTTCCAGCACGTACGACAGGATCTCCATGTCGCGATGCGGATGGCGGCCGAAGCCCCGACGCGGCGCGACCACGTCCTCGTTGATGACGCGCAAGGGCCCGAAGCCCATATGCTTGGGATCGACGTAGTCGGCGAACGAGAAGGTATGTCGGCTCTCGAGCCAATCGGTCTGGGAGCGGCCTCGGTCCGAGGCTCTTCGTACGGTCACCATGGGCGGGTTCCTTTGCGACGGGGCGTTTCACTTTACGGCTTGGCGATGGCCTCGACATCAATCTCGATGTCGATGTGCTCGCCAACGAGGACTCCGCCCGTCTCGAGCGCCTGGTTCCATTTGAGTCCGAAGTCCCCGCGGTCGACCCTGGTCTTCGCGGCGAAGGCGACGCGCTGGTTGCCCCACGGGTCCTTGCCGCCCCCGAGCTCTTCGACCTCGAGCTTCACGGGCTTGCTGACCCCGTGGATCGTGAGGTCTCCCATGACCGCGTATTTCTTGTCGCCGGCCTTTTCGACCTTCGTGCTCTTGTACGTGAGCTTCGGGTACTTCTCGGCTTCGAGGAAGTCGGGCGACTTGAGGTGCGCGTCGCGCTGCGGCTCGCGCGTGTCGATGCTCGCGACATCAATCTCGACCTTCACCGACGACTTGGTCGGGTCGGCCGGGTCGAAGGCGAGCTCGGCGGTCCACTTCGTAAAGTGGCCGCGTACCTTCGCGAAAACCATGTGGCGCACGCTGAAGCCGACGTCGGAGTGCTGGTAATCGACGGTGTATGTGGTCATCTCGAATTCCTCCGCCCGGCAACGTAAGGCGACGCAGGCATCTGCGGAACCGATGAAAGTTCGATATATACAATCGGCTCAACCGATGGATGCTCCCCCGCCGAACTCCACCGAGGGCCTGACCCTCGACCAGCTACGCCTCTTCCTCGCCGTCGTGGATGCGGGCGGCTTCTCGGCGGCCGCGCGCTCGCTGCGGCGCGCGCAATCCGCCGTGAGCTACGGAGTCGCCAACCTCGAGCGACAGCTCGGCACGCCGCTCTTCGACCGCGCCGGACGCAAACCAAAGCTGACCCAGGCCGGCGACGAGCTGGCCGGCGAGGCGCGCGCGGTCTGCGCCCAGGTCGATCGCCTGCGGGCGCGGGCACACGGAATCGCGCACGGCGTCGAGCCTCGCCTCGCCGTCGCGGTGGATCACATGTTTCCTCTCCCCGCGCTCGTGCACGCGCTGCGCGAGTTCCGAGATCGGTACCCGACGGTCTCGCTCACGCTGCACACGGAGGCCCTCGGGGCGGTCGCCGAGCTCGTGGCGGGCGGAGTCTGCTCGGTAGGGATCGGCGCCGACGTTCCGAAGTGGCCCGCAGGGTTGGAGCGCGGGCTGCTCGCGAAGGTCATGATGCTCCACGTCGCGGCCCGCTCCCATCCGCTCGCGCTCTGCCGCGGTCCGCTGCCGGGGCACGTGGTCCGAGAGCATGTCCAGATCATCCTGGCCGACCGCAGCCTCCTCAGCAAAGACTACGAGATCGGCATCTACAGCGAGCGGCGGTGGCGCGTCCTCGACCTCACCGCGAAGCACGCGCTCCTTCGCGCGGGGCTCGGGTGGGGGGGGATGCCGATGCACGTGGTCGCCGACGACCTCGCCAAGAAACGCCTCGTCCGGATTCACATCGAGGAGGCCGGCTCGCCCAACTACGAGGCCGCCCTCTTCGCCATGCACCGGACCGCGGAACCTCCCGGTCCCGCCGCGCGCTGGCTCATCGAGCGCCTCCGCGAAGCGTGCCGCGGCGTCGCGAAGTGAGAGAGCCGCCAAGCCGAGAGCGGCTGAGACGCAGAGATCGAGTGGAAGGGGAGGCGAACCCCCCCTTGGCTCCCTACGCCGTTCCGTGACCGGCGCTCTGTCCCCGCGCGCGAAGGCCGGCCTGGGCGGCTGCCAGGCGGGCGATCGGGACGCGGAACGGGCTGCAGCTCACGTAGTCGAGGCCAATCTTCTGGAAGAAGACGATGCTCGCCGGGTCGCCGCCGTGCTCGCCGCACACTCCGAGCTTGAGCGTGGGCGCGCACTCCACGCCCGCGAACGGCGGCCATCTCGACCAGCGCTCCGACGCCCTCGCTGATCGAGCGAGACGAACGGGATCCTTCGGCAGGATGCCCGTCTCGACGTACGCGGGCAGGAACTTCCCGGCGTCGTCGCGCGAGAGGCCCATCGTGGCCTGCGTCAGATCGTTCGTTCCGAAGGAGAAGAACTCAGCCGGGCGGCGCGAGCTCGGCGGCCAGCAGGGCGGCGCGCGGCAGCTCGATCATCGTTCCGAAGGTGAAGGGCACGCTCTTGCCCGCCTTCTCGAATACCTCACGGGCGACGTCGTCGACGATCGCGCGCGTCTTCTCGAGCTCGAGCGCGCGTGATCGCGAGCGGGATCATGATCTCGGGGTGCACCTCGGTCCCCTCGCTCGCGACCTGGACGGCGGCCTCGAGGATGGCGCGCGCCTGCATCGCGTAAATCTCGGGGAACGTGATGGCGAGGCGGCAGCCGCGATGGCCGAGCATCGGGTTGAACTCGTGCAGGTCCTTCGTGCGTTGCGCGAGCTTCTGCACCGGGACGCCCATCGTCCGCGAGAGGTGCTCGAGCTGCTTGGGCTCGGTCGGCAGAAACTCGTGCAGCGGCGGGTCGAGCAGACGGATGGTGACCGGTAGGCCACGCATCTCGCGGAAGAGGCCGACGAAGTCCTCGCGCTGGAACGGCAGGAGCTTCGCGAGCGCCGCGGCTCGACCGCGCGAGTCGTCCGCGAGGATCATCTCGCGCATCGCCTCGATCCGCTCCTCCTCGAAGAACATGTGCTCGGTGCGGCAGAGGCCGATGCCCTCCGCCCCGAACGCGCGCGCCGTGCGCGCGTCGAGCGGCGTGTCGGCGTTCGCGCGCACCTTCATCGTTCGCGCCGCGTCGGCCCACGACATCAGCTGGCCGAACTCGCCGCTGAGCGCGGCGCTCACGGTCGGAACCTCGCCGCCGTAAACGTGACCGCTGCCGCCATCGATCGTGATGACGTCGCCCTTCTTGAGCGTGACGCTCTCGGTGGGCAGCCCCGCGTCGTCGTAGACGGTCACCGTCATCGTCTGCGTCTGGTAGTTCACGGCCACGGCGCTCACGCCGGCGACGCAGGGCTTGCCCATGCCGCGGGCCACGACCGCCGCGTGGCTCGTCATCCCGCCGCGCGCGGTGAGGATCCCGCGCGCGGCCTTCATCCCGTGGATGTCCTCGGGCGAGGTCTCGACGCGCACCAGGATGACGGGCTTGCCCTGACCGGCGCGACGCTCTGCCTCGTCGGCGCTGAAGACGATGTGGCCGCTCGCTGCCCCGGGGCTCGCCGCGAGGCCGCGCGCGAGAAGCTTCTTGGGCGCCTTCGGATCGAGCGTCGGGTGAAGGAGCTGATCGAGGCCGCCGGGATCGACGCGCAGGACGGCCTCCTCCCGCGTGATGAGCCCCTCGGCCGCCATGTCGACCGCGACGCAGCACGGCCGCGCGCGCCGCGCGCTTTCCGGTCGCGGCACTGCAGCATGAAGAGCTTGCCGTCCTGGATGGTGAACTCCAGATCCTGCATGTCGCGGAAGTGCGTCTCGAGCGTGGCCGCGATGCGCGACAGCTCGCGGTACGCGTCGGGCATCTTCGCCTCGAGCGACTCGTCGGGCCCGCGCCCCGCCGTGCGGATCGGCAGCGGCGTGCGAATGCCGGCGACCACGTCCTCGCCCTGCGCGTTCGGCAGCCACTCGCCGTAGAGCTTCTTCTCGCCGGTCGACGGGTCGCGCGTGAAGGCGACGCCCGTGGCGCTCGTGTCGCCCAGGTTGCCGAACACCATCGCCTGAACGTTGCAGGCCGTCCCCCAGTCGTCGGGGATGTCGTGCATCCGGCGGTAGACGACCGCCCGGTGGTTGTTCCACGACTTGAAGACCGCCTCGATGGCCTGCCAGAGCTGCACGCGCGGGTCGCTCGGGAAGTCGCGCCCGGTCTCCTTCTTGACGATGGCCTTGAAGTCGCGAAACGAGCGCGCTGGAGCTCCTCGGCCGGGATGTCCGAGTCGGGGACGGCGCGCTTGAGCTCCTCGGCGTTGAGGCGCGTGCGGTCGACGCCCCTCGCTGCAGCGACGCGCGCCGCGCGTCTCGTCGAGCGCGTGATCGAACGGCTCCCTCGAGACGCCGAGGGCGATGTTCGCGTGCATCGCGACGAAGCGTCGGTACGCGTCGTACGCGAAGCGCGTGCTCTTCGTGCGCGCGGCGAGCCCCTCGGCGACCGCGTCGTTGAGGCCGAGGTTGAGGATCGTGTCCATCATGCCGGGCATCGATGCGCGCGCGCCCGAGCGCACGCTGACGAGGAGCGGCGCCGCGGCGTCGCCGAGCCGAGCGCCCATCGACGCCTCGAGGCGCGTCAGCGCCGCGGCGACTTCAGCCCGGGCCTCGTCGGGGATGCTCTGCGACGTCGCGAAGCCGGTGCATACGGTCGTGGCGATCGTGAAGCCCGGAGGCACCGGGAGGCCGAGCGCCGTCATCTCGGCGAGCCCCGCTCCTTTTCCGCCGAGCAGATCGCGCCGCTTCGGGTCTCCCTCGGGGTGACCGTCGCCGAAGAAGAACACGCTTTTCGCCATCGCGGGGCGAAGATAGCAAAACGCGAGCCCCGTGCGACCCGTCGCCGGCCGTTCGGCCGCTACTCCGCAGCGGCGGGAGTGCGCTCTTCGTGGGCGAGCTCGACGATGCGGTTCTTTGCGTCCACGTGAACGACGTTCGGGCGGCGCATCGCCGCCTCTTGCTCGGTCATCCACCCGTAGTTCGCGATGATCACGAGGTCGCCCGGGTTTACCAGGTGGGCGGCGGCGCCGTTGATGCCGATCTCGCCGGATCCGCGCTTGCCGGGGATGACGTACGTAGAGAGACGAGCGCCGTTCGTCACGTCGTAGATATCGATCTTCTCGTTTTCGAGCAGCCCCGCGGCCTCGATCAGCGCGACGTCGATTGTGATCGAGCCGACGTAGTCGATGTCTGCGCGCGTTACGGTGGCTCGATGGATCTTCCCGAGCAGAAAATGTCGTAGCACGTTGTCCTCCGGTCGGGGCCGTACGGTACCCGCCGCACATGAACATGGGGCCAAACGGCCCTCCGGTCAATGTTGGAGAGGAGGCTCGGCCGGGGCCCTGGCCTTCGGTTCAGGCCAGTCAGGCGAGCCGAGAGAAGTCGGCGATCCGGAGCATGGACCTGGCGCCGTGCGCCAGCGTTTCGAGCCGAACGGCCGTGAACGCGTCGGCGGGGTCGTTGACGAGCGTTTCGACGAAGATCCGGTCGAGCTCCAGCGCCACGCGCTCCATGCTCATCAGCGCGTCGCGAACGCCCTTCTCCGTAGCGAGGTTCTCGGTGGCCGAGTGAAGCTCGCGGACCAGCCCTTCGATGGCGACGTCGTCGTTTTTTGCGCTGCCCTGAAACGCCCCCGCCGTGTGCAGCTTCGGCGTCGCTTCGCGGCTGATCCCGGCCAGGCGCTTCGCGACGATCCTCGCCTTGTCGAGCCAGGGCTCCCGGGCGTCGACCACCGCTTTGAGCGCGCGAGCGCGAGCGAGCGTCGCGACGGCGCTGCGCAGCGCGGCGGGACCGTCGGCGGCGAGCACCGCGTCGGCCACCGCGGTCGTGGTCGCGCTGGCTACGAGACCCCGAAGGCGTTCGATCGCGAACTCCTCGAGCTTGGCTACGACCGCCGTTCTCTCCAGGTCGAGCTTGGCTCCGGAGAGGCCGTCGTACGCGACGCCGATCATCTCGGAGAAGGAGATCTTGTCGTAGCCCCGGTCGAGGATCGTGCGCAGCGCCCCGATGCAGGCGCGGCGCAAGGCGAAAGGATCGGCCGCGCCCGTCGGCGCGAGGCCCACGGCGAAGCACCCGGCCAGCGTGTCGAGGCGATCGGCGAGAGCGACGGCGGCCGACACGTCGGCGGGCGCCACCTCGTCCTGCGCTCCGAGGGGTCTGTAGTGGTCGCGGATCGCGTCGGCGATCTCGCGGGGCTCGCCTTGCGCGAGCGCGTAGGCCCGCCCCATGTGGCCCTGCAGCTCAGGAAACTCCCCGACCATGAGGGTCACCAGATCGCACTTGCAAAGCCTTGCCGCGCGGCCTACCGCGGCCCTGCTCTCAGGCGACAGGCCCAGTCTCTCCGCAATGCGATCGGCGAGGCGGGCGATACGGTCCACCTTCTCGCGGACGGTCCCGAGGCGATGGTGAAAGACGATCCCGCCGAGCTTTTCGTGGCGCGACTCGAGCGGCGTCTTCTGGTCCTCTTGCCAGAAGAAGCGCGCGTCCGAGAGGCGCGCGCGCATGACGCGATCGGTGCCCTTCGAGATGAGGTCCGGCCGGTTTGCCGTGTTGACCACGGCGAGGTAGCTCGGCAAAAGCTCGTCGTCTCCGAGGCCGTGCTCCGAGCCGCCGGCGGTCGCGCCGGAGCGCTGGATACAGAAGTACTTCTGGTGCCCTCTCGCAACGGAACGAATGACCGCGGCCGGCAGCGCCAGAAAGGCGCGGTCGAACGAGCCGGTGACGACGTGGGGCTCCTCGACGAGCGACGCGTTTTCGTCGACGAGCATCGGCTCCGGGTCGTAGGTCCCGCCGGCGGAGCGGGCCGCCGCGTCGACGCGCTCGAGCATCACGCGAACGCGTTCGTCGCGATCGACGAGGACATGCCGCTCACGGAGCTGCTCGACGTATCCCTCCGGGCCGCTGACGGCGAACGTTGCCGGTGCGAGGAAGCGGTGGCCCCGCGACTGTCGGCCGCTCTTGGCCCCGGCAAAGACCACCGGGATCACTTCTCCGCCGAGCAGCGCCACCATCCACTGGATCGGGCGCCCGAACGTAGCGTCGAGGTCGCCCCAGCGCATCGATTTGCGAAACGGAATCGCCGCGCACACGCGCGCCAGCACGCCTCCGAGGAGATCCATCGCCGGCCTGCCACGCTCGACCCGCCTACCTACGACGTATCGTCCCGGTTTCTGCTTGGGCCCGGCGGGCTTGTCCACGACGCTGAGCGAATCGACCGCTGCGCCCAGCTTGGTCGCGAAGGCCTCGGCGGCGCGCGTCGGCTTACCGTCCTTGAAGGCCGCGCTCTCCGGCGGACCGATCACCTCTTCGTCGAGATCGAGCTGGCGGATGGCCACGTCGCGCACCACGACCGCCAGGCGGCGAGGCGTGCCCAGCGCGCGGACCGCCCCGTGCGATAGGCGCGCGTTTGCGAGCTCGTCGGCCACGATACCGGGCATTGCCGCGAGCGCTGCGTCGACGAAGGAAGAAGGGAGCTCCTCGGTGCCGATCTCGAGAAGGAGAGGGAGAGCGGAAGACATCGGGGGAGACACCAATTAGTGCGGAACGCTCCCCGGGTCCAATGCAGCTCGGTTGGGGGGGGCCATGGGCGCGCGTCCCTTTGGTACGGACGCGGCCATGTGGCTTACGGACTTGCGCGTCCGTTGGGGAGGCTCGCGTATCCCGAGGAGAGGCGCGTGCGTCCGCGGGATGACCAGGCCCATGACGCTCATGGGGCCGTCCGTCCGCTGGATGGGCACCCGCATCGGCGAAAGCGGTGAGCGTCTCCGCAAGAGCGGGACAGGCATCCAGCTCATTCGGGTTGGCATCGGCCGGAGGGCTGCGCGTTTCCGGCGGATGCGCGCGCCCCTCGTCTCGATGGCGAGCCGCGTCGACGCAAGGGACGGTCGTATGCCTCGCTTCGGGCGTGCCATCCGTCCGATGACGACGGCCCCGGGCGCGTCCCCTGCGTTCATGCCGAGGAAGGGCGCGTCGATAGCGAGGACGGCCGCGCCCATGCCGAGGAAGGGCGCGTCGATGGCGAGGACGGCCGCGCCCATGCCGAGGAAGGGCGCGTCGATGGCGAGGACGGCCGCGCCGGTGCCGAGAAGGGCCCGGCTAGATGAAGGGGCGGGGTGACCTCAGCCGCTTCCAGAGGAACGCGACATACGCGGCTCGCGTTCGCTCCGGATCGTCGCCCTGCGACGCGGCGGCAAGCAGCGTAGCGGGCACCGCGGCGCAGGCGCTCGAGAGCGCGTCGCGGGTGAGGATCCGCGCGAGGTCGTCGTCGACCTCCGCGAGCCGCCCGGCCGCCAGCGAGAGAGCGTGTCCTCCGAGGTCGAACGACAGCTCCCGGGGTGACTGCTCGGTAACCCCTCGCCAGGCGAAGTGAAACGCAAGCGCCGCGCCGTGATCGATGAGCCACGGCTGACGATGCCAGAGAAGGATGTTCGGGTTTTGCGGCGTCCGATCGGGATTCATGATGAGGGCATCGAACCAGAGGATGGTCGCGGCGACGTCGGGGTCGAGCGTGGCCAGCTCGTCGGGCCTCACGTCGCGCGCGCCCTCGAGGAACCGAAAGCCCAGGTTCTCGCCGCGGCTCTTCGCGAGCAGATCGGCCAGCTCGTCGCCTGCGTCGTCGGATGCAATGCCGTCGCCGAAGTCGAGGAGCGCGCGCTCCGGCACCGGCAATCCGAGGAGCGTCGCGAGCTCTCCCGCGATGATCTCCGCGACGAGCGGGAGCACGCCCTGCGCCGCTCCGCGAAGCTTCGCGACGAACCTCCCGGAGGACGTTTGCACCACGACGGGAAGCGAGCTCCCGCGCCGGATCGCGGAGAGGACGCGCACGGCCCGATACGTAGAGAGGTTCACGGGCTACGGGTCCGCGGGTCGAGTCCCGGTCAGTCGCCGAACAGATCGAGGGTGCGACGATCGGCCGAGGCGCGCCGGGCTCGGGTCTGCCCCCACTGGCGCAGCGCCTGGATCTTCTCTTCGTAGAGCGTCGCCAGCGGCACGAGATCGCGCGCCGCGGCGCGAAGGTGCGCCTCCGTCAGGTCGGACCGCGCCTGCGCGAAGGCGCGGAAGAGCCCACTGTCGACCATCTGCTCGATCTCGGCGCCCGACCAGTGCTCGAGTTCCTTCGCCAGCTCGACCACCGGGTACGCGTGTGCGTCGCGCCCGCGCCGCCCGAGGTGCACCGCGAGGATGTGCGCCCGCTCCTTGGGCGACGGCAGGTCGACGAAGAACACCTCGTCGAAGCGCCCGCGGCGCGCCAGCTCCGGCGGCAGCCGCTCGACGTCGTTCGCCGTGGCCGCGACGAAGACGGGCGCGCGCCGCTCCTGCAGCCACGTGAGGAATGCGCCGAAGACGCGCGCGTGGCGTGCGTCACCGGCGTCCGCGCCGAGCCCTTTCTCGATCTCGTCGACCCAGAGCACGACCGGCGCCACGGCCTCCACGGCGCGCGTCGCCTCGTGGATCGCGTGCTCGGGCGCCGCCGCCGCGAAGACCTCGGCGAAGTCGAGGCGCACGAGGGGCAAGCGAAAGGACGCGGGCGGTGGCCTTGCTGACCAGCGACTTTCCGCATCCTTGAACGCCGCAGACGAGCATTCCGCGCGGCTCGGCGAGGCCGAAGGCTCGCGCCCCGGCATCGAAGGCAAGGACGCGCGACCCGAGCCAGGCCTTGAGGACCTCGAGCCCGCCCACGTCGTCGAGCGTCACGTCGGCGTCGACCAGCTCGAGGCACGCGTTGCGCCGCAGCGCTCCGCGCTTCTCGGCGATCACCCGCGCCAGACCGTCTTCGGCGTCCGGGAGGGTGCGGGCGACGCGGAAGGCCCGACGAGCTTCGTCGAGGGTCAGGCCGAGCGCCGCGCGGACGAACGCGTCCCGGCTCGCGGGGTCCGCCGCGCCGCCGTCGGCGTCGAGGAGCGCCGCCAGCGTCTCGGCATCCGGCAGTGGGAGCGCGACGACACGCGCGTCCCGATCGAGCTCGGGCGGCAGGTTCGCGATCGGCATCACGAGCACGAGCGGGACGTCGCGCTTGGCCGCGGCGAGATCGCGAAGCGCGCGAACGACCCGAGGCTCCGTCAGCCAGGGATGCAGATCGAGCATGATGCGCGCGACGCCTGCCTCGCCGGGCCGAGCCGCGCGCTCGATGCCTGCCAGGGGTTCACGGGCGGCCGCGTCGTCGGACCATCCGCGGGTGGCCGTCCATTCGAGGACGCGCGCGCCCCGGAAGGCGTCGCCGATGAGGGCGCGCGCCCGCCTCTCCTCGTGGGTCACGACGCACACGATGGGCACCCCCGCGGCGGCGGCGGCGCGAAGGTCGCGGACGAAGGAGTCGCTCACCGCCGCCAGTATACCGGGCCCGCGCCGGAGACGTCCCGCCGCTCGTCCGACGCGGCCGCGCGGGTCATGACTCGGTCGTCACGCGCAGGACTTCGTCGAAGCTCGTCACGCCCTTCGCGAGCTTCTTGATGGCGGCCTCGCGCAGAGTCATCAGGCCATCGTGGCGGGCCTGCTTCACGATCTCCTTCGAGCTCGACTTGGCGACGATGAGCTTGCGGATCTTGTCGTCGATCTCCAGGACCTCGAAGACGCCCGTGCGCCCGAGGAGGCCCGTCGACCGGCACTGCACGCACCCCTCCCCGAACGCCACCATCAGCTCCGGGCTCTGCCCCTGCGCGCGCAGCTCGTGGACGTCGAGCCCGAGGAGGGTCATCTGATCGGCGGTCAGGAACGTCTCGACGCGGCACGTTGGGCACACGGTCCGCACGAGGCGCTGCGCGATCACGCCGACGAGCGTCGACGCGAGCACGAACGGGTCGACGTCGAGCTCGAGCAGGCGCGTGACGGCGCTCGCCGCGTCGTTGGTGTGCAGCGTGGCGAGCACCATGTGGCCGGTGAGCGCGGCCTGCAGAGCGATCGCGGCGGTCTCGCTGTCGCGGACCTCGCCCACCATGATGACGTCGGGGTCCTGCCGGAGGACGTGCCGGAGCGCCTCGGCGAAGCCGAAGCCGATCTTGGGCTGGACGGCGACCTGGTTGAACGCCTCGACGACGATCTCGATCGGATCCTCGATCGTAACGACGTTCACTTCCGGCGTCGCGAGCGCGCGAAGCGCCCCGTAGAGCGTCGTCGTCTTGCCGCTGCCGGTGGGTCCGGTCACCAGGATCAGGCCGTGCGGCCGCGCCAGAAACCTCTCGGCGACCTGGAGCTGGCCCTCGAAGATGACCGACGTCGGACAGGTCGCGCAAGAGCGCGCCCGGATCGAAGATGCGGATGACGAGCTTCTCGCCGAACGCGACGGCGATGGTCGAGACGCGCATCTCGACCTCGCGGTCGCCGCGCGCCGTCTTGATGCGCCCGTCCTGCGGGCGGCGCTTCTCGGCGATGTCGAGGCGCGCGAGCGTCTTGATGCGCGACACGACCGCGGCGTGGACGACCTTCGGCAGCGTGTGCACGTTGTGCAAGACGCCGTCGATGCGCATGCGCACGGCGGAGTGTTCGCGCCGCGGCTCGATGTGCACGTCGCTCGCGCGCTGGTCGAGCGCGTAGTGGAGGAGGTACTCGACCGCGGCCACGACGTGGCTGTCGCTCGCCTCGATCTCCTCGACGCGTTTGAGCTTGACGTACCGCTCGAGGTTGCCGATGTCGACGCCGTCGGTCGCCTGCTGCTCGGCCGCGTCGACGGCGCCGCGGAAGCCGTAGAAGTCGGTGATGAGCCGCTGGATCTCCGTCGGCGTCGAGACGACGAACCGCGGCTCGCGGCGCACGTGGGTCTGCAGGTCCTCGACGAGCGAGTGGTCGAGCGGATCGACGACGGCGACCGTCACGGTGCGATCGTCGGCGGCGATGATGAGCGCCCCGTGCCGGCGGGCGAAGGGGCGCGACAGGAGCTTGGGCGCCAGCTTCGCGTCGATCTTGAGCGGATCGAGATCGACGAACGGCACGCTGAAGTGCTGCGCGAGCGCCTGCATGACGATGCGCTCGGTCAACGGATAGCGATCGTCGCCGCCCTGTCCGAGGCCCATCGACACGACGACCTCGGCGGGGTGGACGCCCTCGCCGATGCTGGCCCCTCGCTTTCGGGGTCCGCTGGCGCGCTGGCGGAGCAGCCGCGCATGAGCGACGTCCCCCCGCGCGACCGTCTCGCGTCGCTGCTCGTTCGTGATGAGGCCCGCGCGCTCGAGGACGCCGCACAGGTAGTCCAGCGTGAGCGTCGCGCGGGGGTGGAGAGCCGCGCCGGCCATCTGCCGCAAGCGTATCACGGTCGCGACGTTTCCCCGAGCGCGTGCTCCCGGAGCGGTCTCCGAGGCGCGCTGCCCCACGCCTCGGCCGCGGCGGGCGTCGCGCGGCCGCCTCGACGACCCGTGGCCGCGCGCTACCCTGGCGGACCGCATGCCGAACGCTCCCATTGACCGCGAGTTAGGCGAGCTGCTCGAGCTCGGCGATCGAATCCTCAAGATGACCCTCGAGCGCGGGGGCAAGGGGCTCGTCGCCGAGTGCGTCTTGCGGTCGGGGGCGGAGCTCTCCGCGAAGGTCCGCAAGGGCGAGCCGGAGCTCGTCGAGGAGGCCGGGACTCGGTCGGCGGGCCTGCGCGTCATCAAGGACAAGCGGGTCGCGTCGACGTCGACCAGCGACCTGACGGAGTCCGGCATCGATCGCTTCGTGAGCCGACGCCATCGAGCTCGTGGGCCTCTCGCAGGAGGATCCGTTCGCGGGTCCGGCCGACCCGAAGCTCTTGTGCGACCCGTCCCGCGCTCCGGCGCTCGACCTCTACGATCCCGCGGGCGGCGCCGTCGACGCGGCGCGCGCCATCGCTCTTGCCAGGGAAGGCGAAGCCGCGGCGTTCGCGTTCGACCCGCGAATCACCAACAGCGAGGGGGCCACGTTCGGTCGCACCGCCGGCGGCTCGGCGATCGTGCTCTCGAGCGGCTTCCGCGCCACCACGAAGGGCTCGTACCAGTCGCTCAGCGTGGTCCCCGTCGCGGCCGACGAGGGCGGCAAGAACCGCCGCGGCTACCACTGGACCGCGCGGCGCCATCTCGCCGAGCTCGACGCTCCGGTCGAGGTCGGGCGCGAAGCGGCCCGGCGCACGCTGCGCAAGCTCGGCGCCCGGACCGTGGCGTCGTGCGAGGTGCCCGTCGTCTTCGACCCGGACGCTGCGCGGGCGATCCTCGGGATGCTCGCCGGGTGCGTCATGGGGAGCGCGATCTGGCGCAAGTCGAGCTACCTGGTGGGTCGCGAGGGGACGCGCGTCGCGAGCGATCTGGTGACGGTCGTCGACGATCCGCTCATCGCGCGCGCACCCGGGTCGCGCCCCTTCGACGGCGAAGGCCTCGCGAGCCGCAAGAACCTGGTCGTCGAGAAGGGCATCCTGCGCACATATCTCTGCGACAGCTACTCGGCGCGCAAGCTCGGGCGAGAAAGTACGGCGAGCGCGTCGCGCGGGGGCGGGGCCGGGGTCGGTCCGAGCACGTCGAACTTCGTACTCCAGCCGGGAACCGACTCCAACGAGGCCATCGTCAAGGCCACGCCGCGCGGCCTCTACGTCACCGAGATGATGGGGTTCGGGTTCAACGCCGTGACGGGCGACTTCTCGCGCGGGGCCGCAGGCTTCTGGATCGAGGGCGGAGAGCTCGCGTATCCCGTCAGCGAGCTGACAATCTCGCTCAACGTCGACGACCTCTGGCAGCGGCTCGACGCGGTCGGCAGCGACCTCGATCTGCGGACGGCCACCGCGGCTCCCACGCTTCGCGTCGCGAAGATGACCGTCGCCGGCGGTGCGCCGTGAGCGCGCCATGAACGGCGACGACGTCAAGGCGCTTCGCAAAGAGCTCGGTTGCACCGCCAAGGAGCTCGGCGCTGCGCTCGGCGTCGATCAGGCCACGGTCCTTGCGTGGGAAAAGGCCGATCTCTTCCCGACCAAGGCGTACATCGATCAGATGGTCGCGCTCCGGGGCAAGGGCCCCGGAGGGATTCCGCGCAAGGCCAAGGCCGGCGCCGATCCCATCAAGGGGCTGGCCGACCCACAGGTCTGGGAGCTGCTTCGCAAGATCGCGGCGCACAAGAAGCTCCGCGACGAGGTGGCCAAGCTCGCCGAGAAGTACCCCGACCCGGCGGACTGAAAATCACCGAGCGCGATTCTCGATCACGCCGAGGAAGAACGAGAGGAGAGCCGCGCTCGCTGACTGGCGTCGTTGCGAGAGACCGCTACTCGTCGCCGGCCGGGGGACCGATCGTCTCGCGCGCCGAATCTTCGTCCTCGGGTTCGCGTTCCGGCTCGGGTTCAGGGGCCCGGGGCGATGGCGGCGGGGTCATCGCCGCATCGGGAGGCACGTCTCCGAGCTCGGCCTCCGCGACGCGGAGCGACTCGTCCGAGAGCTCGGTGAACTCGCGCAGTGTCGGCAAGTCCTTGAGCGACTTCATGCTGAAGAACTCGAGGAAGTGCGTCGTCGTGCCGTAGAGAAGCGGCCGGCCCGGCTCGTCTTTCTTGCCGAGGATCCGGACGAGATCGCGCTCGAGCAGGAGCTTGAGCGTCGCGCCGCTGTCCACGCCGCGGATCTCGTCGATCTCGGGGCGCGTGATCGGCTGCCGGTACGCGGCGATCGCGAGCGTCTCGAGCTGCGCGCGGCTCAGCCTCACCGGGCGCCCGCCGGTCAACTCGCGTACGAACGGCGCGTACTGCGCGTTGGTCCGGAAGAGCCATCCGCCGGCCACCTCGTCGAGCACGATGCCTCGCGTGAGGTACTCCGCCCGGAGCTCGCCCATCACGTCTCTCACCTGCTGCGCTGGCGCGGAGGCTAGGCGAGCGAGCTCGCCCGACTTCATCGGCTTGTCGCTCGCGAAGACGAGCGCTTCGAGCAGACCCCGCAGATGCAACTGCGAGAGCTCGCGCGCCGGCTCGACATCACCGTCGGCCTCGCCTTCGACGGACGGCGGCCGGTCGCGCGCCGTCACGAAGGTATCGTCGCCGGCCTCGTCGTCAGGTCGCTCCAGGGTCTCTTCGAGCGGCGTGACGACGTTCGCCGCCTCGACGTTCTGCAGCGTGGGCCGATCGCTCTCGAGCGGCGGCAGGGTGTCCTTTTGGTCGCTCTTCTTGCGCGTCACGTGGGTGGGTCCTCGCCCTCTGGAGCCGTGGGAGCCGAAGCTTTACCTCCGTCGAGGTCCGGATCGGCCGCGAGCTCGATGTACAGCGGTCCGAACGGTTCCGACTGAAACAGGCGGGTCATCTTCAGTCGAGTCATCTCGAGGAGCGCGAGGAACGTGATGACGAGGTCGAACTTCGTCGACACCGCCTCGAAGAGCTCGTCGAAGAGGAGCCGCCGCCGGACCGAAAGGAGATCGGAGAGCTCGCCGATGCGGTCGGTCAGGCTGATGCGGTCGGCCACGATGTCGTGCGAGAGCTTCACCTTGCTCTTGTCGAGGACGCGCTGGAAGGCCTCGACGAGCGCGAACATCGGCACCTCGGCGAGCGGCGCGAGTCCCTGGCTCTCGCCCTCTTCGATGGGCATGCCCCGCCCGAACACGTCCCGGCCGGCGACGCCGCGCGCGGCGAGCTGTTCCCCGGCGTGCTTGTACTTCTGGTACTCGAGGAGGCGCCGGATGAGCGCCTCGCGGGGGTCGCCCTCGTCCTCCGGGGAAGCTCGTCCTCCTGGCCAGGGGGCGGGGCGGGCAGGAGCATCTTCGACTTGATGTGGGCAAGCGTGGCCGCCATCACGAGGTACTCGGCCGCCACGTCGAGCTCCATGAGCTGCATGACCGCGAGGTACTCGAGGTACTTCTCGGTCACGAAGCCCGATGGGGATGTCGAGGATGTTCAGCTCGTGCTTCTGGCAAAGGTGCAGCAGCAGGTCGAGCGGCCCCTCGAACTGAGGGAGCTGCACCGACCACGTCGCTGCGCCAGCGTCGAGGGACTCGCCATCGGACACGATTGAGGGGCGAACTCTAGGCAAAGGGTACGCCGATAGGCAACCCGGGCGGCGGGCCGGCGCGGGCGACGGTGGCGGCACGACGCCCCAGCGCATAGCCGCGTGCGCGGCGAGGCCGAGGAGCTAGCATGGGCGGAGTGACCGCTGTGAGCCCGGACCCGCCCGCCCCCCAGCAGAGCACGTCCGGCGACCGGCCGAAGGTGTGTCCTTCTTGCGGCGCGCGCTACCCGGCCGACGCCCTCTTCTGCTCGCTCGACGGCTCGCCGCTCACGACGTCGCCCGGCGTCATCGCAGCGCGCCGCCGCCACCGACCCGTACCTGGGGCGCGAGATCCTCGGGCACATCGAGATCCGCCAGCTCGTGGGCATCGGCGCCATGGGCCGGGTCTACCGCGCCTTCCAGCGGGGCATCGATCGCGACGTCGCGGTCAAGGTCCTGCACCGCGAGCTGTCGTCGAACAAGGCGCTGGTCGCGCGCTTCGACCGCGAGGCGAAGGTGGCTTCGCGCCTCGCTCATCCGAACGTCGTCCACGTCTTGCTCGTCGGTCAGCTGCCCGACGGCGCGATGTACATCGTGATGGAATACCTCGACGGCCTGTCGCTCCAGAGCGCGCTCGCGGGCGCGCTCGGCGCCATGCCGCTGCCGCGGGCGCTGCACATCGCGCTGCAGCTGTGCGACGCGGCGGGCGAGGGGCACGCGCAGGGGATCGTCCACCGCGACCTGAAGCCCGAGAACGTCATGCTCGTGCGACGGGCCGACGACCCCGACTTCGTCAAGGTGCTCGACTTCGGCATCGCGCGGGTGCACTGGGGCGAGCAGTCGATGGCGACCGCGGCGGGGCTCATCTTCGGGACCGCGCGGTACATCTCGCCCGAGGGGGCGCAGGGCGAGCAGGTGGGCCCGGCGGGCGACGTCTATTCGATCGCCACGATGCTCTACCAGATGCTCTCGGGGCGAACGCCTTTTCACGCCGACCAGGCGGTCGCGGTGCTCGTGCAGCAGATCCACGATCCCCCTCCGCTGCTCAAGGGCATCGAGCGCGCGGCGTACGTCCCGGAGCCGATCGCCGCGGTCATCATGAAGAACCTATCGAAGAAGCCCGGCGATCGCGCCGACGACGCCCGGGCCTTCGGGCGCGCGCTGCTCGAAGCAGCCGTCAGCAGCGGGCTGAGCGCGCAGGACATCCTCGCCCGGCCTTCGCTGCACGGGACAGCGCGGGGATCGCACCCGAGCGCCGTCCAGATGCCGTCGATGCAGCGCACCCGACAGCTCGAACTCGATCCGGAGACCGCGTCGCGGATCGGCGCCGTCACGGCCTACGAGACGCCGGCGCCTTCGCTCGCCGAGGGGACGGGCGGCGGCCGCGCTCCGACCCGCACGGAGATCGCCAATCCCTCCGCGCTTCCTCCCGGCATGGCGACCACGAAGTGGGTGGCGCCGCCCCACTTCGCGACCAAGCTCTTGCCGCCCGAGCCCGCGGCCGGGGCGGGCGTCGACGAGACGATGGACGACCAGCCGAGGATTTCGCCGCGAACCCTCCCGGTCGTCGCTGCATCGCCCATGCCCGTCGCGGCGGCTTCGTCGCCCGTCGCGATCGCCGGGACGGCGTCGCCGGTCCGGGCCCCTCGCTCGTCGGAGCTCGACACCGCGCCGCCCCAGGGGCGCGCATCGAGGGTGCCGTCGTCGACGAGCAAGCCCGCATCGTCGGTCGAGGCCACCCTCGCCGGCGAAGAGGCGCCCGCGGCGGCGGCTGCCCGGCGGGCTCCGATGTGGCGCGGAGCTCTGCTGGGTCTTCTTTGCGTTCTCGTGGGCGCGCTCGGGATGGTCGCGATCGCTTGGAAGGCGGGTCTCATCGCCAGCCCCGCGCAGCGCGCTTCGTCCGACACCGTGCACGAGGCGCCGCCTGCGCACGCGGAGACTCCGGTGGTCGTCGAGGATCCGCCGCCCCTCGCGGCGCTGCCGCCGCTCGATCTGTCGGGTCCGCCGCGGTCGAGGGTCGTGGGCCCGGCGGCTTGGGCCGCGCGCCCGTCGCCGAGCGGCTCGGCCGCGCCTTCGTCCGGCGTCGTCGCTCGCGTCGCCGTCGAGGCCTCGAACGCAAAGCCCGGCGTAGGCCAGCCCGTCGACTTTGCGGCGCGCCTCGCTCCGGCCGCCCGAACCGCGAGGGTCGACGGCGCCCAGTTCCTCATCTCCGGGCCCGGCGTCGCTGCCGGCACGGTGCTCCCCGCCACCGATGACGGCTCGGGCGTCTTCCGGACGACATTCACCTTCTTGGAAGGAGGGCACTTCGACGTGACCTTCAGCGCACGCGCCGACGGATCGCCGGTGCGCGGCACCCGCGCCATCGTCGTCGGAGATGCGAGCGGCCTTCCGCCCGCACCGGCCGCCGAGGCGCCGAGTCCGCCACCCGCCAACGCGAACCCGAACGGCGGAGCGAGCGCTCGATGGCTCTAGGCCCCCGCGCACTGGCCGTCGTGCGCGCGGGCGCGCTCGGGGCCATCGCGCTGACCGCCGGCACCGCCGCTGCCGACGACTCGCAGGAGCGCCCCTCGCTGCTCGATCGCTCACACACCGTGGCCGAGGCCGAGGGCGGCATCATCGCGCTGCCGACGGCGCCCATCTCGGCCTCGAACCGGGGCGGAAGCACGCCCATCGGGGCCGTGGGCAATGGCGACGCGACGGTCGAGATCGGAGCGCACATCCTCTATCGCGCGGACCGCGCGTGGGAGATCGGGGCCGGCGCCACCTTCGCGCCGAAGCCCACAAGCGATCCCAACTACTATGGCGGGACTGGACAGCTGGTCCGGACGCACTCGCGCAGCTACTTGTTTCTGGGCGGGGAGTTTCGCTACTTCCCATTCCGTTCGCGCTGGATCGAATTCTGGCTCGGCGCCACGGCCGGGACGATCATCGTTGCTGATCGCTTCACGAACAACGACGCGCCGCAGGTTCCGTCGCTGCTGGGGACCAACCAGATCACCGTGAACACGAGCGGACTGTCGGTAGGGGCGCAGACGGGGCTCGACTACCTGATCACGGACAGCCTGAAGGCAGGTCTCGCAGTACGCGGCGATTTGTGGCTCCTTCCGAACCAGGCCCGGCAAGAGAGCTCGTGCGACGCCATCGGCGATTGTCCGACACTTCACGGGGCCGTTGCCGCTTTCGAGCTGGGCGTGACGGTGGGATATCGAATCCCGCTCTGATTGACCTTTCGCGCGGCGCCTCCGTGCGCGGCGCCCTTCGAAGGGTTAAGTTCAGGGCAGTTGGGGACCAGCAGGCCTCCAATCGATATCGGAGGTAACTGCCATGTCACGATGGCTGGTGCTCGCCGCATTCTCGATGGCGCTGCCGCTGGTCGGGTGCGGATCCTCGCTGCGCGCAGGGCTTTCGAACGCGCCTCGTCTCGGGGGAACGACCACGGCCGACAACCGGGTCGGCGACGCGGTCTCCAACGGGGACGACGCCTGCGGCGCTTACGCCGAGAACGGCGCTCTGCGCAATCGCATTCCCCCCTGCCCGGGCTGGGCGGCGACGTATCCGCTCTCCGGCTCCCAGGTGCCCTTGCCTGCCGGCGGAGCGCCCGGCGGCAGCCTCGTACAGCCGTGGCTGAATCACTTCTACGTCGGGTGGCCGTGTCCCGCGGCGACCTCTTCGCGCCAGACCAAGTCGTGGTCGTCCTCCCCAGGCTCGTCCTCGGCCGTGGCGACGTGCTCGGTGCCGTAGACTCCTGTCAGGACAGCCCTGCCGCGGTGGCGTAGGCGCGCGCGAGCTCGTCGCACGTCGTCTCCTGTGACGGATGGAAGTCCCGGCGCAGATAGGCGCGGATCGCGGATCCGAACCGCGGAGCCCCATGCCGCGCGCGAAACTCGCGCCTCGCCCGAAGCTCGCGAGCCAGGCGCTCCGGCTGTGCGCGCTCCTGCACGATCAACGTCCCTGCCGCGATCATCCAGAGCCCGAACAGCATCGACGCCGCCACGGCGAGCCCCGCCATGCGAAGTTCGAAGCTGGGATTGACCGCGAGCAAGACGTCGAACGCCACCGCTCGGTGCTCGATCTCCTCGACGGCGTGCCAGAGAAAGAGAGCGCGCATCGTCGGATCCTGGACCACCATGGTGCCGTCCGCTTCCCGAGCGAGCGCGTTGGCCGCCATGGTCGCCGTGAAGTGCTCGCATGCGGCGGTGGCTGCGAGGCAAAGCTGCGCGGGGGCGACCCTTTCGACGAAGCCGTACGCGAACTTCTCGTAGAAGGCGAGAAAGCCTCGAATATCGTAGCCCTGCTTCTCCAGCGCCTCGAAGTAGCGCTCGTGGGCGTACGCGTGCAGCCCCTCCTGGCCCGAGAAGCCCTTGATGTCCTCGCGAAGCTGCGGATCGTCGATGCGATCGAGATAGCGCCGCACACTCCGTACGAAGAAGCGCTCGCCCGCCGGGAAGAGCAGGTTCAGTCCGTTGGCCATGTGCGTTCCGATGATGCTTCGCGCAAACCAGCGACGTGGCACGGCGTCGAAGTCGAAGCGCGGCGAGCGCGGGCGAATCGTCTTGGCGGGCGGACGCGAGAGAGCGGAGACATCCATTATTACGGCCTCTTACATCTCATGTATAGATTCTGTTGAACGGGAGTCAATCTCCCTGGCGGTTGCCTCGCCCGCCCAGGTGCGGTCTAGGCTCCTTTCGTGTCCCTTCCTCGTGTCCTGCGCGCACCCCGAGGCCCGGAAATCTCCTGCAAGGGATGGGTCCAGGAGGCGGCGCTCCGAATGCTGCACAATAACCTCGACCCGGAGGTCGCCGAGCGCCCCGAAGATCTCGTCGTCTACGGGGGCACTGGCAAGGCGGCGCGAAACTGGGCTTGCTTCGACGGCATCGTCCGCGAGCTTCGGGCGCTCGAGGGCGACGAGACGTTGCTCGTGCAGTCGGGCAAGGCCATCGGAAGGCTGCGAACCCATCCCGACGCGCCGCGAGTCCTCATCGCGAACGCGAACCTCGTTCCGAAGTGGGCGACCTGGGACGAGTTCAGGCGCCTCGAGGCGGCGGGCTTGACGATGTTCGGTCAGATGACGGCGGGTTCGTGGATCTACATCGGTACGCAGGGCATCTTGCAGGGCACCTACGAGACGTTCGTCGCTGCGCGGCGGGCGTACGCGCAGCGCGGACGCAAGCAAGGCCCGTTCTGGGTACTCACGGCCGGCCTCGGCGGAATGGGCGGGGCGCAACCGCTCGCCGCGACCATGGCGGGCATGAGCTGTCTGGCCGTGGAAGTGGACGCATCACGCATCGAGAAGCGGCTCGCGAGCCGCTACGTCGACGAGCGGATCGACGACCTCGACGCCGCCCTGGCTCGGCTCGATGCGGCCGGTCGCGAAGGGCGGCCGGTCGGTATCGGGCTTTGCGGAAACGCCGCCGAGGTCTTCCCCGAACTGGTGCGACGGCAGGTCGTGCCCGACCTGGTGACCGAGCAGACGGCAGCGCACGATCCGCTGAACGGGTACGTCCCGCTCGGCTTGTCGCTGACCGAAGCGGTGGAGTTGCGCGCCGAGGATCCCTCCGGGTACGTCGAGCGCGCGAAGGCGAGCATGGCCGAAGAGGTGCAGGCCATGCTCTCGCTCAAGACGCGCGGCGCGGAGGTCTTCGATTATGGAAATAACCTCCGCGCTTGCGCGCGAGACGCCGGCTGCGACCGCGCCTTCGAAATCCCGGGGTTCGTGCCCGCGTACATCCGGCCCCTCTTCTGCGCTGGCAAGGGGCCCTTCCGATGGGTTGCTCTCAGCGGCGACCCGGCGGACATCGCGGCGACCGACGAGGCGGTGCTGGCCGCCGTGCCGCACGACGCCGATCTGCGCGCCTGGATCGACCTCGCGCGTGCTCGCGTCAGCTATCAAGGGCTGCCGGCTCGGATCTGTTGGCTCGGATACGGCGACCGCGCCCGGGTCGGGCTCGCTTTCAACGAGCTCGTTCGGACCGGCCGGGTCAAGGCGCCGCTGGTCATCGGTCGCGACCACCTCGATTGCGGCAGCGTCGCGTCGCCCTACCGCGAGACCGAGGCCATGAAGGACGGATCGGACGCGATCGCCGACTGGCCCTTGCTCAACGCGCTGGTCAACACCGCCGCGGGGGCGAGCTGGGTGAGTCTGCACCACGGTGGCGGGGTCGGCATCGGGATGAGCATCCACGCGGGCATGGTCGTCGTCGCCGACGGCACGCCCGAAGCCGGCCGTCGCCTCGAGCGAGTCCTCACGACCGACCCCGCGACCGGCATCTTGCGACACGCAGACGCCGGATACGACGAGGCCATCGACTTCGCGAAGCAACGTGGTGTGCACGTGCCCGGCTGAAGTTCGAGAGAGAAGAAAGACAGGGAGCTTCGTGTGGCCTTCTTCTTCGGCGCTAGGTGGCCGCGAAGGGGTACGTGCTCAGGCCGACGCGTCGCCCGTCGGGATCACGAACGTAGAGGGTGTGCGTCGTCTCGGCCTCGATCGCCACGCCGGCGTCGACGAGCCGACGCCGCCACGACGGCAGGTCGTCGATCGCGAACGCCACGAGGTCCTTCGTGTTCGACGGTACGGACGGCTCGGAGCTCTCGGCGCGTTCGACCATGACCACGACGCCGCTCGCGTCGAGCCAGACGCTGCCGCGAGCATCGTCGCGCGCGCAGACTCGCAGTCCGAGCACCGATGCATAGAAGCGCTCGGTGGCGCCGGGGTCCGGGGCCCGGAGAGCAATGTGGTGGATCCGAAGGCTCATCTTTCGGCAGCGGACCTCTCCCACCTGGTGCGCTCATCATGCTATGGCGGCCCCGTGCCGTCTGCTCCCAGCTCATCTCCGCAAGTCGTCGTCGCCACGCACGGACACTGCTTCGACGGGCTTTGCTCCGCCGTCATGTTCACGCGCCTCTACCGCCACCTGTGGCCGCGCGACGGCGCCTCGTTCTTTTATCACGGCGCGGGCTACGGCCCCGGTCAGAACGGGGTGGACCCGAGGATCCTCGCCGGCGACGTCAACGCCATCCTCGACTTTCGCTTCAGCCCGGCGCCCAAGCTCGACTGGTACTTCGATCACCACGTGAGCGCCTTCGCAGCGCCCGGCGATCGCGAGGCCTACGAGGCCGGGGCCGAGAGGAGCGAAGAGCTCGGCCAGCGCCGCATGTTCCACGACGGCACGTACACATCGGCGACGAAGCTCATCGCCGACATCGGAGCGGTACGCTTCGGGCTCGACGCGGCGCCCACCGCGGAGCTCGTGCGATGGGCCGACATGATCGACAGCGCTGCCTTTCCAAGCGCGACGATGCCGGTCGAGCGCAGGGAGCCGGAGCTCAAGCTCATGACCGTCGTCGAGCACCTGGGCAACGACGCCTTCCTCTCGACCATGGTCCCCCGGCTGCTCGAGCAGCCGCTCTACGACGTCGCGCGGTCCGAAGACGTGGCACAAGCCTACGCGCCGATCGGTCGAGCCCACGAGCAGTTCGTGAAGCTCGTCGAACGGACGGCGCAGGTCATGGGAGCCGTCATCTACGTCGACCTGACCGAGCAGCTCATCGAAGTAGCGGGGAAGTTCGTAACTTACGCGCTCTACCCGGAGAGCGCCTACTCGGTGATGCTCAGTCGCTCGAAGAGCAAGTGCAAGATCAGCGTCGGATATAACCCGTGGTCCCCCCTCCCGCGACGCCACAACATCGCTGCGATCTGCGAGCGATACGGAGGCGGCGGGCACCCCGTCGTCGGTGCCGTGTCCCTCCCCGCCGACAGGGTGGTGGAGGCGCGTGCGCTCGCGCGCTCGATCGCCGAAGAGCTGCAAGTGTGATCGACGTGAGGCCCGCGAACGCCGCGAGCGCGTGGACCTCGTCGCCGCTCGTCGTCGGCCACCGCGGCGGGCGAGGCGAGGGGTGGCCCCCCGAGAACACGCTCGCTTCGTTCGGGCAGGCCCGGACCCAGGGAGCTCGCGCGATCGAGCTCGACGTGCGCACCTGCGCTGGGGGTGGCGTCGTCGTCTTCCACGACGACACGCTCGCCCGGATGACTCACGGGCGCGACCCGCGCCGCGTCAGCGACGTGCCCGAGGAGGAGCTCGTCGGGATCGACCTCGGCGGAGGAGCCACGATCCCCTCGCTTCGCGCGGTGCTCGCCTGGGCGCGTCGCGAAGGCGTCGCGGTCAACGTGGAGATGAAGCACGACGTGCCGCGACGGCGGAGCTTCGCGCGCGACACCGTCGCGACCGTCGTGGCTTCGGGGGCCGATGTCCTCCTGTCGTCGTTCGATCCGCTGCTGCTCGCGCTGGCCGCGGCGTACGCGCCCTCCGCGGCGCGCGCGTTGCTCACGCAGACCCGCCAGCAGCGCTGGGCGTCCACGCTGCAGGAGGTCGTGCGCCCGCCCCTCGCGGTCCGCGCTTCACATCGAGCGCACTCAGGCGCGGTCCGACGCGATCGCGCGCTACCGCGGTCGCGGCCTACGCGTCGGCGTATGGACGGTGAACGACCCTACCGAAGCGCGCGAGCTCGCGTCGCTCGGCGCCGCGTCGATCATCACCGACCACCCCGGCGAGATGCTGCGAGCACTCGCCGGTCGGTGACGACCGCGCATCACTCGCAGTCGACCGGCTCCGAGCGCATCCCCGGCGGCGCCTGCTGCACGAACGCGCCTTCCGGCAGCGGCGGGTTCCAGAAGAGGCTGTCGTACGACAGTCGCACGTCGGCCTTCGGGTAGGGCACCTCGAGGCGGATCTTGCGCGGGATCTCCGCGTCGCAGACCGGACCGCTCGGGGGTAGGGGTGGCGCGAGGTTGTCGGGATCTTCGCGCGGTCCGGCGGTCGGGGCGCCGGAGTGGTCGTCGAGCGTGGCGTGGTAAAGCTCGTAGCCCTGCTCCTCGACGCGCACGTCGAGGACGCGCATTCGCTGGCGGTCCCACGGGAGCGACCAGTCCTCCGGCCGCGGGGCCAGATGGATCTCCTCGCGCGCGCCGCGGGTCGACGGGATCGTGAGCACCCAGAAGCCGTGCGGATCCCACGCGATCGTCGTCTGCGGCCCGTCGTGCTTGAGGACCGGAGCCTCTCCGCGCAGGAGGTCAACGAGGACGTAGCCGGGCACCGGCACCGAGGTGAGGCGCGCGATGTTGCACGCGGCGGCGGGCCCGACGTAGAAGCGCTTGTCGCGCAGATCCGCGAGGGAAAACTGCCGTCCGTCGGACGTCAGCGTCGCCACCGTGACGCCGAACGGGCTGACGATGTCCATCCGGAGGCTCCCGGGGCGGGCCGCGAAGAGCATCAGCTCGCCGCGCACGCGTCCTTGCTCGCCATAGTGGTCGAGCTTGCCGTTGCCCTGCACCGCGTTGCCGCAGGCAAAGCTCGCGTGCATGCGGGCGAGCGCCGCATCGGCCGTGGGCGGCGACGAGGGAGGTGGCGCGACGGGCCGCGCACAACCCGAGGCCGCCAGTGCGGCGAGCAAGCAGGCACACCCGGCGGAGCGGACGCGAATCATCTGCCAGGTGAGACCCGGATCGCCTCCGCGCGTCAAGGGCCTCGGACCGCGACCCTCGAAGCGACCTCTCGCTTCAATCGACGCGTCATCCGAGGAGGGACGTCACGGTCGCGACCGACGCAGAGCGAGGCCGCGGTCGACGACGGCGATGGCGTCGGCCCGGACGACGAGGGCCTCGAGCTCGTCGCGATGCGCCCAGCGAACGTCGGCCGCGTCGTCGCTCGCTCGCGCCGGCCCGCCGCTCGGCTCCACGAGGAATTCGTGGATCGAGTAGTGGACACCCTCGCGCTCGATCTTCACGACCCCGAGCGGCGCGACGACGCGCCCTTCGATCGCCGTCTCCTCGCGGAGCTCCCGGACGGCCGCCGCCGCGGGCGACTCCCCGTCCTCGACGCGGCCGCCCGGGAGCGTCCATTCGCCGGCGCCTGGCGGCCGCCCGCGTCGTACCAGGAGCACGCGCTCGAGCGGGTCGACCACGACGGCGCCCGCGGCCACCACGCGGCCCGGTTCGGCTTGCGGTCGGCCCGGCACGCGGGGATTCTATCGCGGGATGGAAGGACACGCGCTCGTGCGCCCGCTCGAAGACGACTGGCGAGACACGCTCGACGCCGTTGCGCGCTCGCGCTCGTGGCCGACCAGCCGCGACGTCGCCCGCCTCGCCGCGCGCGTGGTCGAGCTCTCCGCCGCCTACAACGACCCCGCGCGCGCTCGCGCGGCCGTGCGCGACGCAGGCTCGGCCCGGCTCGGCTTTTCGTTCGCCCGTGACGTTCCCAAGGGCGCTGCGGCCGTGCGTGAGCTCGTGGCGGCAGGCGCGATGCCGCGCGACGGCACGCTGCGGGTCCTCGATCTCGGGGCGGGGCTCGGGGCGACGACGTGGGGCCTCGCGCGCGCGCTCGCGGTCGCCCGCTTTACGGGGGCAATCGAGGCCACCTGGGTGGACTCGGACCCCGAGGCGCTCGAGCTCGGAACCGCCATCGTGCGAGACCGCGGCGGCCGGGAGGGCGCGATCGATCTTCGCGTCCGCACTCGGATCCTTCCCGCCGGCGGGTCGTTGGCCTCGGCCGTCTCGGGCCGGTTCGATGTGGTGCTGGTCGGGCAGCTGCTGAGCGAGCTCGATGTTTCCTCGCCGGACGAGCTGCGCCTGCAGCGCCACGCCGCGCTGCTTCGCTCCCTCCTCGACGAGCGCGTCGACGACGAGGGCGCCGTCGTGGTGATCGAGCCCGCGCTTCGAGACCGCGCGCGTCATCTGCACCGCGTGAGGGACGTGCTCGCGGCCGGCGGCGTCACGATCTTTGCCCCGTGCCTGCACGGCGCGCCGTGCCCGGCGCTCGCGCGCGAGTCGGACTGGTGCCACGAGGACCTGGCGGTAGACCTACCCGGTTGGCTAGTTCCTGTTGCCAAGGCGGCGGGGCTGCGCCGCGAGGGGCTCACGTTCAGCTACGTCGTATTCCATCGGGGCGGCCGCCGACTCGTCGATGCCGTGCCTGCCCCGCCGGGGTCGGCACGCCTGCGCGTCGTGTCGAGCGAGATACGGACGAAAGGAAAGCGTGAGGCATTCGTCTGCGGCCAGCTCGCGGGCCCCGATGGGCCGATGGTCGGCAGAGCGCGCCTCATGCGTCTGGACCGACACAAGACGCCCGACAATGAAGCCTGGGATCGGTTGGGCCGCGGCGACGTCGTGGTGATCACGCCGGCGCCTGAGCTCGAGCGCCCACGGATCACGTCGGCGAGCATCGTGTCCACCCGCGAGGCGTCCGCGTCTTTGGAAGTCGGTCTTCTTGCGGTCTCGGTATCCGGCGACGCCGAATCGCGTTGACGCCGTGTCGACCCGTCGGTTACCTCCGGCGCACGATGCATGGCTTTTATGCGATCGTCGACGCGGGGGCGCTCGACCTACGTAGCCTGGACCCCGTCGCGTTTGCCGAAGCTGTGCTGTCGGTCCGCCCGACGGCGCTTCAGCTCCGCGCCAAGAATGTCTCCGCTCGCGAGACGCTCGCGCTACTGCGCGAGCTGGCTCCGATGTGTCACCGGGCTGGCGTTCAGCTCGTCGCCAATGACCGCCCCGATCTGGCCATCCTCGCGGGCTGCGATTTGGTGCACGTCGGGCAAGACGACATGCCCATCGACCGCGTACGACGGATCGCACCCGGGCTCGGGGTCGGTGTCTCGACGCACTCGCTCGATCAGCTCGACGTCGCCCTGGCCGCGCGCCCGGAGTACGTCGCGTTCGGTCCGGTCTTTCCGACGACGACCAAGAACAACCCCGACCCGGTCGTGGGCGTCGCGGGTCTATCGGCCGCGTACGCACGCGCGCGCGCTGCCGGGGTCCCGCTCGTCGCGATTGGCGGCATCACGTACGAACGTGCGCGATCCATCGTCGCGACGACCGACGCGGTGGCCGCGATCGCGCATCTCCTTCCCGCGGCCGGCACTCCGAATGCGCCGCGCCCTGTCGCCGAGGTCCTCCAAGAGGTGACCGCGCGCGCGCGCGCGCTACGCGACCTCTTCGCGCCCCCACCGGTCCGCGTGGGTGCCGCTCTGTGACCCTGGCTGTCGACGCGGTCGTCGTCGCGGGGGGCCTCTTCCTCGGCCGACTCGTCGCAAGGGTTCTCAGGCAACGAAGGCAGCGGCAAGCCGAGTCGGTCGATCCGGAGGCATCGCCCTCGAAGGATGCGGAGGCCTCGGTCTCGAAGGATGCGGAGGCGTCGCCCCCGATCCGTGCAGGTGCATCGCCTGCGGCACGGGTCCAGCCTTCGGGAGCTCCTCCGTCGCGTTTGGCCCGACTCGAAGCGACGCGAGCGGCCGATGCCTACGGCGACCGCGCGAATGCCGATGAGCTCGCGGGCTTCGTATGCAAGCTTGGCGACGTGGTCGTGCGGCGCCTGGAGGGCGACGAGGCGTGGCTCGCCGGTGCGCTCTTGTTCGCGGAAGAGCGACCGGTGGCGGTGCTCTACATCGCGCCGGACAGCGGCGTCGGGCGCGCCGTGCTGGTCTCCGGACCCGCCCAGACCACGCTGACCTGGCTGGCGCCGCTCGCGCCGGGGCAGGTCCCGCTCGCCGGAGACCCGCCGCAATCCCTCGAGCACGCGGGCGTGCAATTCGAGCGAATCCGCCGCCTTCCCGTGCGCGTTCAGCGGCTGGGCACGGGCGCTCCGCAAGTGGGCGCGAGCGCCGTGATGGGAGAGTATGCCGCCCCCGGCCTGGAGCGTATGGTGGTCGTCGTGGGCCCAGGCGCCGCCCTCGCGTGGCGCGGCGTCTCGCTCTTGGAATCCGACTACGACGTCCTCCCCGGCGGCCAGTCGACGCTGGAGGCGTGACGGGCGGCCCGGCGGCACCGAGCGTTACGCCGATCGCATCTTGATGAGCATCGCTTCGACCGCGAGCTGGGTCGAAGCGTTCGCGTCCAGCTGCTGCGCGGCCGCGATCGCGAGCGCGTGTCGTGCCGCGGCGAGGTCGGCCGTCCGTTCGCCGCTCGCTGCCGCCTCGCGAGCTTGCGCTCCGAGCGCCGCGGCGAGGGCCTCAAGGAGCGCCCTCGATCCCTCCTTTCCGACCTTCTTCGCCTCCTCGGCAAGCTCGAGCGCGGCCCCGAGGTCGCGCGCACTGAGCGCTGTCATGGCCCGCGACACGAACTCGTCGCGACGCGCGCTCGCTTCGGGATCACCGAGCAAGACCGCGGTCGACATGCTGCCTCCCGCCAGGGTGGCGATCGCCGCAGCGTTGTCGACGCCCTGTGCGGCGAGGAGCTCGGCGACGACGTCGTCCGGTAGGGGCCCGAAGCGCACGCGCTGCGTACGCGACCGGATGGTCGGCAAGAGGGAATCGGCCACCGCGGATAGGAGCACGAAGTGCGTGCGCGGCCCGGGTTCCTCGAGCGTCTTGAGCAGCGCGTTGGCCGCCGGCGGACTGAGCTCCTCGGCCCGGCGCACGATGAACACCTTCGCGCGTCCCTCGTGCGGCGGGAACGCGGCCCGCGCGAGAACGAGCACGCGCACCTGATCGATGCTGAGGTCCTGCGTCTCCGGCGAGCGTCGACCGATCGTCGTCGGGTCGTAGAGGCCTCGTTCGAGCACGACCACGTCCGGGTGGAGCGGCCGTCCCTCACCGGGTCGTGGCACCGCGCGAACGCAAGCGCGGCAAACCCCGCACGCGTCCGCCGACCCCGGCGCGCGACGCTCGCACACGAGCGCCTGCGCGAGCCCGAACGCGGCTCGCTCCTTGCCGACGCCTTCGGCCCCGTCGAAGAGGTACGCGTGATGAACGCGGTCGGCCGCGATCGCGCGGCGCAGCGTGTCGACCGCCGTCGGCTGCGCGCGCACCGTGGAGAGCAGCCCGGTCACCGTGGGGTCTCGGCTAGAGTAGCTTGACGGCGCCGGGGGGCGGCGCGCTCTCGAGGGCGCGTCGCGCGGAACCGCGAACAAAGATCGCCATGCGCTCGACGCGGTCGTCGCTCATCCCGGCCAGATCGTGCCAGCGCTCCTCGAGCTCGACGCGCGGAAGGAACGCGTATCCATGCGGGGTCATCGTGCTCGGGTCCGCGAAGAAGAGGCGCTCGTCGTCGTATCCCACCATGACGACGTAGTGCCCGGCGTCCCACGTCTCGCGGTACGGAATCGGGTGGTCCGTCCACGCCTGGAGATCGACGATCGGCGGCTCGCCCGCGTCGACCGCGCGCTCGAGGTCGGCCACCGTCACGTTCCCGTGGCGGTAGTGCGCCTCGAGCCCGTTGGTGCGGAAGAGCTCCGCGATGGGCTCGGGCTCGGTTCCGCGCGCGTCGGTCGTCTCGAGCGGGGCGTAGAGCGCGCTCTCCTCGACCGCGGCGAACGCGTCGGGCCGCCAGTACCGGAGCAAGGCGAGCGTCGCCGCGGGCCCGCAGCTAAAGTCCGACCGCTGGGTGACCACCGGCACCTGCACCAGGTTGCCCGGCAGCGGCGCGACGGCGATAGGATCGAGATGGCTCACGTCCCCTCAAGAATTAGGAAGAAGATCGAGTGGTTACTGCGTCGAGCGGAGGGCGCGTTGCTTCCGGAGCGCGTTCTGGGTCAGGAGGGTAGCCATCTAGACCCGCGCGGCGCGCTCTTCAAGCTAGCCGGGTCCAAAGACGAAGTGGCAGAGCTTGGGCTCGAGGCGCGTGTCGAGCAGCTGAACCGGCTTGCAGGCATCGCAAATGGCGAGAAAGCCAGCGAGCGCCGCGTCTACCCCGAGCAGTACGGGGTCGCAGGGGTTCAGCGGTTCCATTCGCAGGGTGGAACGCGCATCTATTCGATGAGCGTCGAGACATTTCCGAGGCATATCAACAACATCTATCTGCTCGTCGAAGCGGACAGCGTCATCCTCTTCGATTGCGGGTCCGGCACGGACTCCTCGCGGCGTGATCTGGCGCTGGGCTTCGCGATCGTGCGCGATGTCTTCGGCGAGTCCGCGCGCTACGAGGACCTCGACTGGTGCGTCATCAGCCACGCGCACATCGACCACTTCGGCGGCGCGAATGTCCTCAAGCGCGAGTCGCGCGCGCGGCTCGCGGTCCACGAGCTCGATGCGCGCGTGCTCTCTTGCTTCCGCGAGCGGCTCGTCATCGCTTCCAAGGACTGCGACGTCTACTGGCGTCGGGCGGGCGTCGAGGACGCCGAGCGGGCCGTGCTCCTCGAGATGTACACGGCCGCCAAGAGCGCCTTCCAGCCGCAGGAGGTCGATCGCCTCTTGCGCGACGGCGACACCATCGGTCCGGGCTACAAGGTCGTTCACGTGCCCGGCCACTGCCCCGGGCTTCTCTGCTTGCAGGTGCACGACGTTCTCTTGACGAGCGATCACGTTCTCGCCCGCACGACGCCGCACCAGTTTCCTCAAGCGATCACCCCCTTCGCCGGGCTGGAGCACTACTTTCACAGCCTCTCGAAGGCCCGGAAGCTCGAGGGGGTCAACTTCGCCCTCGGCGGCCACGAAGAGCCGATCTGGGACCTTCGCGCGCGCATCGACGCGATCGCGCTCTTCCACCGCGACCGGCTCGCGCGCGTGAAGAATCTTTGCGCCAGCGCGCGCACCGTCCTGCAGGTCGCGCACGACATGTTCGGCGACCAGGAAGGATACTCGCGCATCATGGCGATCGACGAGGCAGGCGCGCACGTCGAGTACCTTCATGCGCTCGGTCAGCTCCGCATCGCGAACCTCGACGAAGTTGCCGGCGCTCGTGATCCGGTCATCGAGTACGTCGTGCGGTGAGTGGAGGCCGTCGCGCGTCTAGCGGGCCGTCAGGTCTTCTCTTCGTCGGCGAGGGCGTCGAGCTCTTCGTCGGTCAGACTCTGACCGCCCTGCGCGGCTCGCTCGCGCGCGAACATGCGGTTGAGGGTGCGGCGATCAATGCCGAGCACCTCGGCGGCGCGCGTCTTGTTGCCACCGGTTCGTGAGAGGACGCGATCGATGTACCGGCGCTCGAGGACCGCGAGGGTCGGCCAGTCCTCGGCCAGCGATCCGAGGCTTCCGCCGGTGGCTCCGTGCTGTGCCCACGCGGCCGTCACGTCGGGCGGTAGATCGCTCCCCGTGATGACGCCTTCGCGCGCCAGGAGCATCGCCCGCTCGAGGATGTGCGAGAGCTCCCGGACGTTCCCGGGGAAGGCGTAGGCCCCGAGCATCTCGCTGACCTCGGGCGCGACGCGCGGCGCCGGCCGTCCGAGCCGTTCGGCGTGCCGAGCGATGAAGTGACGCATGAGCAGCGGGATGTCCCCGCGACGCTCGCGCAGTGGCGGAACGATGACCGTCACGACCTGGAGCCGGAAGAGCAGATCTTCCCGGAAGCGGCCGCTCGCCACCTCGATCTTCAGGTCGCGATTGGTCGCTCCGAGCACGCGCGCGTCGACCTTGATCGTCTCGGCCGCGCCGACCCGGCGCACCTCGCCCTCTTGCAATACGCGCAGGAGCTGCACCTGCATCTTCGGGCTGATCTCGCCAATCTCGTCGAGAAAGAGCGTGCCGCCCTTGGCCTCCTCGAAGAGGCCGTGCTTGGTGGCGCTGGCGCCGGTGAAGGATCCTCGCTCGTGGCCAAAGAGCTCGCTCTCGAGAATCGACTCGGGGAGCGCGCCGCAATTGATGGCGACGAACGCCTTGTTCGCCCGCGGACTCTTCGCATGAATGGCGCGCGCGACGAGCTCCTTGCCCGTACCGCTCTCGCCGACGATGAGCACCGTCGCCGTCGTCGGCGCCACGTGCGCGACCGTCTTGTAGACACTGAGCATCGCCGGGGTCGTGCCCACAATCTGCCCGGCGGGCGTGGCGCCCGGCCTCGGCGCCGGCTCCTGCCCTGCCTGAGCGAGCTTTCGGCGAGCGATCGCCTCGGCGACCATGCGTTTGAGCTCGGTCGGCTCGATCGGCTTGGCGAGATAGTCGTAGGCGCCCTCGCCCACGGCGTTCATCGCGCCCTCGATGTCGGCATACGCGGTCATCAAGATGACGGGCGTCGTCGGGCTCGCGGATCGCACACGCTTGAGGACTTCGTGCCCGCTGGTGTCGTTGGCGAGGTGGATGTCGCTGAGGACGACGTCGTAGCGGGCCAGCTTGGCCGCGCCCGGGATGGAGTCCGCGCTCTCGAGAATGTCGACGTGGCAGCCGTCGGAGCGGAGCACCCGCGCGAGCAGCCCGGCCAGCGTGTCATCGTCCTCGAAAAGAAGGACATGCGTCCCCGGTCCGACCGCGGCTGCGCCATCCGGCGTCGCCGTCGTCCGACCTTCCGTCGCGTCGTGCCCATGCTCGCTCATCCTTCGACCGCTCCCTTCCCGCGGAGGCGGCTTGTCGCCGCCCGTTGCGAGGCACTCTGTCCCATGAACACTCGTCGTACCGACCAATTTTGCCCCCTGGACGCCCAGAACCAGCCCTTCGGCCCGGTTCGGCTCCCTCCTTTCACAACCGGTGCCGCTCCTCGTGCGAGCCCCGATGCGGGACGGTCGACGGAGAGACCGCATGGTCGAAGTCCGCCCCGAGGTCGAAGTCGTTGGCCGGCTCACGACCTCCGGAGATCGTTCGCTTGCTGACGACTCCCCCGGAGACCGTTAGCTTGCTGACGATCATGCCGGGGCTCGATCTCGCGCGTGTGGGAGAGCACCTGCACGGTCACGTCGGCTGGCTGGCGTCGATCGCGCTCGTTCATCCCGCCATCCTGCTGCGCCGCCGCGAACGGCGCGCCCACCTCTCGGTCGCGCTGTCGGTCGCGATGGCGACGCTGGCGGGCACGATCGGCGCGTCGCTCTACCCCGCGTACCGCGAGAGGCTGCGCCAGCCGATTTTCGCGCAGGCTCCCGCGATGGGTTACCTCTTCGAACGAAAGGAGCATCTGGCCTTCGGCGCCATCCTCCTCGCCTGGGCCGGCGCCATGGCCTACGCGGCGGCGTTCAGGTATGCCGATGTCGGCGTCCGTGACGCGCTGCGGAGGGCCGCCCACTGGGCGTTTGTTGCTTCCGCTCTCCTCAGCGTCATCACGGCGCTCCTCGGAACCGTCGTCGCGTCATACCGGACGTTTTGATTCATGCTGGAAAACGCAGATCTTGGTGCGAATCGTTACCAACGGGTCACCCGGGCCATGATGCTTTGCGTCGTAGACGAGCATCGCGAGGCGTTCCGATGATCCGCGTTAGCCCTCATTGTGGCCCGAATCGACGTCATTCTGGCCCGTCCGGAACCTTTGCTAACTGGATAAAACTAGCGTAGGTAAATCGGCGTTCGACGCCCGAGGATGCTCCTGCCTTCTCGGAGCATGGGCGAGATCGAACCGGGAGAGACTTTCCAATGAGTAGCCTTCGTCCTCGTCATCGTCTGTTGTTGGTGTCCCAGGGCCTCGCGCTCGCATGCGTGGTCGGAGGGGCGGTTCGTTGCAGCTCGCCGAGCAGCAACGTCGTCGGCAGCGGCGACGACGGCGGCGGGTCGAGCTCCGGCAGCGGGAGCTCCGGTGCCAGCAATGGGAGCTCGGGTAGCGGTGGGAGCTCGGGTTCCAGCGGGGGGACCGCGAGTACGAGCGGGAGCTCGGGCTCCAGCGGCGGGACCCCGAGCACGAGCGGCGGAGGCTCGACGGACGCGGCGCTCGTAGAGGAAGCGAGCGCCGATGGTGGATGCGCGTCGATGGACATGCAGACGCTGGCGACCAAGGTCACGTTCGACGTCCAGTGGCCGTCGACCCTCGCGTCGCAAGCCGGCATGGGGACCGTGAGCATCTGGCTTCTCACGAAATTCACGGGGACGACCGCGCTCACCGGCACGAGCCAGTCGTGCGGCACGACGCTCCCCGACCTCCAGCTGAACGACACCGGGACCATTGCGGCGGACATGACGCCCCCGCCCGACGCCAAGGTCCAGATCCAGATCACGAACGCGACGTGGGCGAAGGTCACCCGCACTTTCAACGTCAACGGCATGCAGTCGGGGTTCAGCATCGGCGCCAGCGAGGATACGAATGCCGCGGTGGGCCTGGTCGGGCTTGCCCAGGGGAGCATGTACGCGATGGACACGACCAAATGGCCGATCGATTGTCCAATGACGGGCTGCACCGGGAGCGACTGGTTCGCGTCGACCGACATCACCGACGACGACGGCGATGGCAACCCAGGCATCACCGCGAACCCGCTGAACTCGAACGGGTACACCTACCCTCCGACGAACACGACCTGCGGCGCGCCCGCGACCCAGATCTACATCGTGTCGCGCAACGAGCTCGCCGTCACTGGGATGCGCATGACCTGCACGAAAGGGACGGGGACCGCGAGCGTCACGCTCTTCGACAACCACGTGGTGGGTTGCATGCACGGTACCGAGGCGGCGCATGGGCTCTGCTCGGCCGTGTCCCCCGGGGCGTGCGCCGCGACAGAAGTTGCCTTCCTCGACGACAACCGTACGAAGTACGGATACGACCAAACGGCGGGAGACGTGTTTTCGAAGGCGCACCCCGCGTCGAACGGAGTGGCGACGATCGTCGCCCTCAACGCCGGCGCGACCTGCTCCGACGTGCTTGCCGCGGTGCCGTGAGATTCTCCATCTAGCCTCTCAAACGGGTCCCTGACTCGAACCTGTTGGCGCCTGACCTTGCCTCCGCGGTAAGGTCGGCGCCGTGGGCTCGACGGTGGGCGGCCGGGAGAAAGAAATGACGAGGATCCGACGGGGGCTGCTGGCGTCGGTCGTGTGCCTTGCGGCGGCATCGGCCTCGCGCGAGGTGGCGGCGGCGGGATTCGCGACGCAACATTTCGGCGGCGAGCAGGGGACGGTCCTCTCGACCAACCCGACTGCGCTCTATTACAACCCCGGTGCGATCGGCTTCAGCGAGGGAATCCACCTCTACCTCGACGGCGATATCGCGATGCGCCATGCGACCTGGACGCACCAGGCGCCGCCGCCGGGACCCCAAGACCAGCCCGACAGCCAGGTCGGCAACTCGGGGACGGCGCACCTCTTCAACGTGTTCGGCGGACCCGCGATGGCCGCGACCCTGCGTGTCGGGAACTTCGCCTTCGGCGCGGGCCTCTTCGTGCCCTTCGGAGGGCGCGTCAACTGGGGTACGACCGACGCGAACCCCAAGTACCCCTTCACAGCCGACGGCGTGCAGCGCTGGCACCAGATCGATGCGTCGCTGACGTTCGTCCAGGTCGCGGCAGGCATGGCCTATCGGCTCGGGCCAGTGAGCATCGGCGCGACCGGCAACTTCATCAACTCGCAGATCACCGAGGATCAGGCGAAGGCCACGAGCGGACTCGTCGACACGACGGCGGAGGAGCGCGCGAACCTCAACGTTGGGGGAAACAACGGGAGCTACGCCGTGGGCGCCATGGTCGAAGCGATCCCCCGGCGGCTCTGGCTCGGCGCTTCCTACCAGGCGCAGCCCGGCCTCGGCGCGCAGACCCTCAAGGGAACCTTCACGCTCACGACAGGTGCGGCCCCCTATTACGCGCCCAGCGTCCCGCTGGTACAGAAGATCGATTTCCACCAGTCGCTGCCCGACGTGATCCGGGGCGGCATCCGGTTCGCGGTCACTCCCGGGTTCGAGCTGCGCGCCTACGGCGATTACACGCGGTGGAGCAAGATGACGTCGCAGTGCATCAACACCCAGGTGAGCGACAGCTGCCTCGTCCACTCGAACGGCTCCGCCGTCGGGGGCGGCGTCGTCGCCAACCTCGTTCGGGACTGGAACGACACGTTCAGCGTGCACCTCGGTACGAGCGTCTTTGCCAGTCCGGACGTCGAGATCTTCGGCGGCGTCGGCTACGAGACCGGCGCCGAGCCGGACGCGACCATCGAGCCCGGCGCCATGGATGGCAACAACATCAGCGCATCCGTGGGTGGCCGCTTCTACATCGCGAACTATTTCTACCTGGCGGCTTCGTACACGCAGCTTCAGTTCCTCGATCGGAACGTGACCGACAGCCAGCTTGCGACGTTGCCGAACGGCATGCCCGTCGCTCAGCCGACCTACCAGCAAGACGGCAACGGCGAGTACACGCAGTGGGTCGGCGTGTTCGACATCAACGTCGAAAAGCAGTTCTGATTCCGCGGCGGCCTACGCGGACGTCGACCGGAATCGGTCGATGCGTTCCGGAAATAATGCTCCTCGAGGTGACCTGGGGGATCGAGCCGCGTCGAGGGCGCCGCCCTCACGATCCGCTCGTCCCTTCCGCCACCCAGGCCATCGGCTCGCGCATACGCTCTTCCATGTCGGCGGGATAGCCGTGGCCGAACGCGCCGAGGCTGACGAATCGCGTGGAGACGCCTGATTGGTCGAGGATCCGCGCGTCTTCTCGCAGAGGCTTGCTGGTGATGTCGAGATCACCGGCGGCGAGGACGACGCGCTTGACCCCTGCCTTCATGAGGAGCGCCGCGTCCGGGTGCACCTGCGACGCAATGACGACGAGCCCGGCGTAGAGTCCGGTCGGTCCCTCCGCGCTCTGCGCGATCCGCACCGCCGCGATGCCGCCCAGCGAGAAGCCGACGAGGATGCGCGGAGAGGTCACGTCGACCTGCCCCAGCTCCTCGCGCGCGAGAGCGCCGAGGCTCTCCTCGACTCGCCGCGTGTCGTCCTCGGGCCGCAGGCGCCAGCGTGAGCCGCCGCCGCACGGGTCCTCTCCGCTCGGGCAGACGAGCCATCCGCGCGCGGTGGACGCGTCGACGAAGGGCGCGCACGCCCGGCCAGGGTCCCCGCAGAGCCCGTGCAGCAAGACCGTCACGGGCTGGGGTGAGTCGAGCGCGCGCTGCGGCCGGTAGACGATTGCGTGACGATCGTCGAGCCAGCGCGGCGCCTCTGCGGCGTGCGGTCTCTCCGCGCTGACCGCGACGTTCCCCGTCGTCGGCGTCGCGCTCGCCGGCCTGGCGAGCGGCGCCAGCATCATCGCCCCCATCCCGAGTCCCGTGCACAGCATCGCCAGTCTGCGCGCTCGTCGCACGCTTCCTTCGCCATCCATGGTGGTCTCCTCGCCGCTCGCGTCGCGTTGCGCGCCCCGCGGCTCTGCCCTTCATCGGCAGAGCGAGGAGGAGTGTGACGGAGGTGCGGACTCGCCCGGTTCGAGGCTACTTCGAATCGATCGACGACTCGCCGCTGGAACCAGACCATTGAGCCTTCGGCTTCGACTTCTGAGCGGGGGCGGGGCCCGTCGTCGGCGACATCGTCGACCTGGGCGCAGGCACGGCGCGCGGCTTCGCCGACGGACCCGGAGCGAGCGCACCCTCCGCTGCGCGGCGCTGCGCCTGCACCGCCGGAGAAGAATCGCCCGCCGGATCGATCCGCCAGGCGTCGTCGAGACCGTCGATGCATTCTCGCCAGCGTCCGGCGTCGCACTTCTCGAGGGCGTCGCGGCGAAGCTCCACGGCGCGCTCTTCGGGTGTCGCCTCCTGCAGCGGCGGCGGCAGCGGTGCGCTCGGCACGATCACCGGCGACGGGAGCGGCGCGATCTCCTCCCTCGGCCTCTTGCGGAGCGCAAACACGATGACCACTCCGATCGCCACGAGCAGCGCGAGCGCGGCGGCCCACCGTGTGCGGTAGTGCTTTCGAAGTCGGGAGACCCGCTGGCGCACGCGAGGCGCCGGAATATCCTCGTCGGCCGCGATCGACTCGAGCTTCTCGCCCGCCCCTTCGCGAAGCATCCATTCGAACGTGCGCGCGTGCTCGTCGCCGTTCGGTAGCTCCTTGGCCGCCCAGCGGAGCAGGTCGCGCGCGCTCTGCGGAGCGCTGTCGGCGGCCGCCACGGTCTCGGCGATCTGCGGATCGTGGGGCATCTCCCGGCGCGCGCGGCGGAACCAGTCGACGACCTTGTGCCGGGCGATCCCGTGCACCCACGCAACGACCCCGTCGTCGTCGTCGGGGGCCCGCTCGGCCGCCAGGGCCTCGGCCAGCGCGGACTGCACGATGTCGTCCACTTCGTTCACCGGAACGCGGGCCCGCACGAACGCCGACAAGGATTGCCGGAGAGCGGGGTTGGCCAGACGGGCGACGCGGCGGTCTGAGGAAGACACGTACATCGGCATTATCCCTCTGTCTGTGACATCGCGCGGGGCGCCGGAAGTGTGACGCGCCGATGGGCGTTTTTCTTCACCGCACGATCGCGCCCCGCTCGATCATCACGTCGACGGTCTCGCTCGTCTTTGGACGCCGCACGGACACGCCGACGCTCGTCCCCGCTTCGCCCCGGAGACGCTGGAGCGCGTCGGCGAGGGACATCCCATCGGTACTGTCGCCGTCGATGCCGAGGATCCGGTCGCCTGCGCGAAGGCCCGCGCGCTCCGCCGGGTCGCCGGCACCCACGGCGCTCAGCGTGATCCCTTCGGGCGTCGGCGCCAGGTTCGCCCCGATGCCGCCGAACTCGAGGCCCGCTCCGCCGTCGATGGCGTTGAGCGTGATGTCCTGCGAGAGCGTGCCGCGCGAATCGACGCGCAGACCGGAGAGCATCCGGATACGGAAGCCGTCTTTCTGCGCGCGCAGAGTGAAAGGCCCCACGGGGGCGCCTTCGAGGCGGTACTGGCCCCCGTCGTCGGTCTTGGCGCGGGCGGCGCTCTCGATGACGCTGCTCACCGCGTCGAAGCGGAGATCGACGCCCACGAGCGGCACGTGGTGCTCGTCGAAAACGCGTCCGCTCACGGTCCCGCCCGTGGACAGCACGATGCGTACGCCAGTCGTCGCGACTCCCCCCGCCACGTCGATCGAGTCCGACCGTGCAGGAGGCTTGCCAGGGGCGCCCACGGTCAGCACGTAGCGGCCCGGCGCGAGCTTCTCCATGCGAAAGAGGCCGCGGGGATTCTCGATCTTCAGCGGTGCGGCGCCACGCAGGCTCCGCGTCTGCGTGCCGGAGAACGACTCGACCCCGACGGTGAACGACGGGATCCCTGCGCCGGTGTCGTCGACGACGACGCCCTCGATCGCCCCTCCCGCCCTGAGTCGGAGCTCGATGCGGCGTCCCTCGACGAGGGCGACCGCGTCGCTCGCCTCGTATTCGTCGTGCTGAGCGACGGCGCTGCAGCCAATCGCCGATGGAGGGAGCTGGAACGTCCCGTCCTGGGCGCTCACAGCGCTGGCTTCCGAGGGCTGCCCATCGCATGCCACGATGCGCGCGACGATCGGGTTGCCGTCGGGATCGCGTACGTCGCCCTCGATGGGCGACGCCGCCTCGAGCCGGACGTGAACGACGAGATCTACGGGGTCGTCGCGGCGAGGCAACGAGACCCGCGACGTCTTGTAGCCGCGGGCCACGGCCACGAGCGACGTCGCGCCGTTCGGGACGATCGCCAGCCGAAAGGCGCCGGCCGCGTCGCTCGTCGCGTTGCGGACGATCCAGGGAACGCCTTCGACGAAGAGCGTGGCGCCGGCCACCGGATGCTCTTCGGCGTCTACGACGGTGCCTCGGACCGCGCTCGCGGCGGAGAGCACGAGCGTGACCTCCGTGCTCTGGCCCTCCGCGACGTGGAGCTCAGCGCTGGTCACCGCCCCGTCGGGGTCATGGTCGGCCACCACGCGCACGCGCTCCGACCCCACGTGCGCGAAGGAGAACCGCCCCGCGGCGTCGCTCTTGGTGTCCGAGAAGACGGTGTACGGCACGCTCGGAGAGACGAGGCGCACGGCCGCGCCGTTCACGGTGTTTCCGTCGGCGTCGAGGATCCGACCGCGGATCTCCGGGGTCCGATCCTCCTCGGGCGGCCGTGGTGCGACCTCGGCTGCGGACGCCGTGACCGCCGCAGGGACGCGGCGGGGCGGAGTCCACTCGCGCGCGACGAGAGTGCCCGCGATCGGAACGAGCAGCATCGTCGCGACGAGGATCGCCGGGAAGCGGGGTCGAGCAGGCGACTGGGTCAACGCTCGGAGGCTTACCGCCGCGAGCGACTGCATGCACGGCCGCCGTTCGGGTCCCCGGGGCCGCACGGGCAAACGTCGGGCGTCGTCGTCTACGGTCCGGCGGCGTCGATATCGCTCGAGTCGTCGTCGGCAGATCCGCCGTCGTCGCCGGATTCCCCGGCTTCGTGGGGGGCCGCGTTCGCCGAGGCGTCGTCGGAGGCGGTCGCGGCGTCCGAGGAGGTCCCGCCCCCAGAGGAGGTCCCCGCGTCAGCGGCGGCTCCGGCGTCAGCGGATGTCCCAGCGTCAGCGGCGCCGCTCGCGTCAGCGGCTGGGCCCGCGTCGGCGATTCCCCCGGCGTCGGCCAAGCCGCTTGCGTCGACGGCTATCGCCGCGTCGCTGCGTGCCTCGGCGTCGACCGCGCCCGCGTCCGCGGAGAGGCCACTATCGACGGCGGGTCGCGCACCGTTTCCCGGCGCGCAGTAGCTGGCCATCGCCAGAGCCGAGGCCATGCACACGTCGCCGCTCGCAGTGCACTCGGCGTCGGTCGCGCAGATCTGGATGCCCCCTGCACCGCAGGTGTTTGCGCATGCGACGTCGATGCCGCCCGCGCCTCCGGCCCCGAACATGGCGCAGCACACCTGGGAGCCCGGGCAATCGCTTGCGCTCCGGCACGATACGTTCAAGCCGGGCATCGTCGCGGCGGCCGTCCCGGCGTCCGCACCGGCGGAAGTCGAGCCGTCGCCGGATCCCGAACCGGGCGCCGGCTCGGATTCGCCCGCGTCGCTCGCCGCGAGGGTGTCACTTCCCTCGGTCGTCATTCCACCGCACGCCGTGGCGAGCGCCGCTCCGAACGAGATCAAACAGAAAACGGTGGCAACTCTCATGGAAATTCACCCCTCCGGCCGCGCACGCCGCACGCCCATCAAAGCGCGCGGTCCGAAGGCGAGCTCGCGAATTCCACGGCGCGCCTCGGGCTACGCGGCTCGTTTTACCACGGCCCGAAGTGGCGGCGACAAATACGCATTTCCGAGAATGCGTCTCCGGTGAATCGGCCGCCCGCCGCTGGCTGGATTCTCCCATTGCTCTCGGCCCTCGCGCCCATCGCCGCGGCCTTTCTTCGGGGGTCTAGAGCACGCCGAACGGGGGGCTTGTCGAAGCGGCCGCGTCCGGTCGGGTGGTGAGCATTGCAATGTTTCGTGGTGGCCCGGGCCTCGCTGCCACAGCCCTGCAAGAGAGCGACGAAACCCATTGGCAATCACGTTCGACGGAAGGTCTTCATCGTTCGCGGGCGAGATGCCGCGCGGGCGACCCGGGGCCACGGCTCAGGTAGCGCTGGTCCTGTCGAGGGCCGAAATCGGCGAAAGCGTCCTGGCCCGCTTGAGCTCAACGGAGCCTATGGCAGCGAGCGCCCATCTCACGCCCATCTCGCGCCCATCTCGGCCGTGCGCCTGTGGCTCGGGCTCCCGGTCTCGACTACATGTCCGCGCGCCAGAGTTGATCGAGAGCGCCACTTGGAAGAGGATAGGCGAGACGAGGCGAAATATCTGTGCAGTCATTGGGGGAGTCAGGGCGGGGAGTTGGGGACGCGAGGCCAGGCTCGTTTGCGCGGGTACGCACCGGCCGCCTCGTCGAGGTTCGCATCGGTCGGCTCGCCGGCCTCGCGGAGGTCGAATCGCTCAACGCCGCGGTCTTCGACGCGGTTCGCAGCGCAGGTCCGGGCGCGTTGGTCTGCGCCGACCATCGGCTCGCGGGCCCCGTCCCGGGCGAACTGGCCAACGCTCTCTCGCGCGCCATGCGCAACGTCAATCGGTGCGTCGGACGAAGCGCGATTTTGCTTCATCCGGAGAACATGACGTTCAACTTGCAGCTCGAACGCATGGTGCAATGCGCCGGAGGCGCTGTGCGGCGGGTCTTCACTGACCGCCACGAGCTTCAAGAATGGCTCGAGAGCGAGCTGACCGGGGAAGAGCGCGGGGCGATGCGAGCGCTTCTCTCGGACGCTCAGCCCTGACGCCCGAGCGCCCAGCGCTTGTGCTCGACCATCAGACATCGGTCTTGCACGACGTCGATGCCGGCCGCCGCGATCCGCTCGGCGAAGGCGTCGTCTCGAATGCCCGACTGTAGCCAGATCGCCGAGGGCCGTTTGGCCACGATGTCTTCGAAGTGTGCCTCGAGGTCGGCGGGTCTCCGAAAGACGTCGACGAGGTCGATGGGCCCTGGAACGTCGACGAGCCTCCGGAAGACCGGCTTGCCGAGGATGGACGTGACTTCCGGGTAGTAGACGGGCACCGGGACGATCTCGAAGCCCGCCGCATCGAGGTAGCGGGGCACCTCGAACGCCGGCTGGCCACGGTGCTCGGGCGTCTTGATCCCCAGCACGGCGATGCGCTTGGTCCGCGCCAGCAGCGCCGCGATGTCGGAGTCGCCGAGAAGATGTGGGAGCGAAGCGGTCGTCATGGCGGGTCGAGCATACGACAGACCGTCGCCGGCAAACGGTTGGGTCAGGTGAGGGAAGGGCGCACCTCGCGACGGTGCCACGAAGCGGGTACGCTTGGCCCACGACGTGCGTCTCGGCCGCGTCACCGGCGCGACTCGAACCCCACATGGAGGTGCTCAGTGCGTTGTGCATGGTTCGTCTGTTCGCTGGGGATGGCGGTTTCGGCGTGTGGCGGAGGCGGAGGCAGTAGCGACGAACCGAGCGCGAAACGCGATGGCTCGACAGAGGCTGCGACGACGCCGGGGTCGCGTAGCCCCGACGCGGGGGCTGGCCCCGCGGAGGGGGGGAGACGACGCCCGACGCGTCCCCTGTCGGCGACGCAACGATGAGCGCGCCCCAGAGCGTGTCTTCCTGGCTCGGCACCAACATCGCCGCCGATCTACCGCGCGTCGACATCACGTATCAGCTCACCCCGTTCGACACCGCCGCCGCGCAACTCGACGCCAACGGCTACCCCATCGCGGGCGCCACGGGGAAAAGCTCGACCGACATCGGCTTCGTCTTGCCGACGGGAACGTACAATATCTCGTATCAAGGGACGGGTACCCTCGCCGTCTCGGGCATCGGAAAGCTGGGCGGCGCCTGGCAGTCGGTCAACGGGGAGCAGCGAAACACTGTGCAGATCGTGGGCACGCCGGGCTCCTTTGGTAACTTTCTCACCCTCACGATCACGAACGCGGCGGGGCAGGTCGTTCAGGGAATCCGCTTGCTCTACCCGGGTTTCGACTATGACGCGACGGCGACCTTTCTCCCGCAGTTCGTCCAGCTCCTTGGCCCGTTTCGCGCGATGCGCTTCATGGACTGGGAGAGCACCAACAACAGCACGCTCGCGAACTTCTCCGATCGCCCCAACGCGGCCCACTTCGGTCTATCAAAGTTCGGCGAACCCTACGAGCACATCGCCGAGCTGGTGAACGAGACGGGAAAGGATTGCTGGGTCACCATCCCGGAGCTCGCTACGGACGACTTCATCACGCAATTCGCGGCGCTGCTGGCCCAGAATCTCGACTTCACCCGCATCGCTACCGCGCGGAAGGCCGCCGGCTTCGTGACTCCCTTTCAGCTCATCGTCGAGAATAGCAACGAAACCTGGAACCAGGGCTTCAGCGCGTATGCCACCTTCCTCGCCGCCGCGAACGCGAACACCAGCCGGTACACCGGGACGTACACCGGCTCGTACGGGCCGTCGTGGATGACCGGCAACAGCGACTTGATGAAGGTCGGACAGTACGAGGCCGATCGCCTCGTGAAGATCGGCAACGCATTCCGCGCAGCCTTCGGGGCCAACTCCGGCGTCGTCGCTCCGGTCCTGTCGGGCTGGGCGCTAGGAGCAGGCTACAGCGACGACGGTCTGCAGTTCATCCAGAGCAACTACGGGGACCCCAAGCAGTACGTGACCTACGTGGCGCAGGCGCCGTACTTCAACACGGCCGACGACACGAGCACCGGCGCGCTCGACACGCTCTTCGCGGCGCTCGACACGAACATCACCGGCATGGACTCCACGTTCAAAGACTTCGCGAAGCTCGGGGCACAATATGGCGTGCAGATCGCCGCGTACGAGGGCGGACAGTCGCTGACCGGTACGACCAACCAGTCCTTCAAGCACCTCGCGCAGCACGACCAGCGGATGTATGCCGCGTACAAGAGCTACCTCGCGCTCTGGAAGCAAGACTTCGGGGAGTCGCTCTTCATGCACTTCAGCCTGGCGGGCAACCCGGGGCAGCCGGAGAACATCTATCAGTACGGCTACTGGGGCTCGATCATCGGCGTGCTCGAGGACACCTCGACCTGCGAACCCAATCTGCCGATGCTCACCGGCACCGAGGCGATCGCCTCGGTCGTCCACCATTGTCCAAAATATCGTGCGCTCGCCGAATCGGTCCCGCAGTAACCGCGCCATCGCATCGACCGTCGGGTCCAGCCGCGTCGGGCGGGCCGGGTCCGCTTCGGGTCGGGGTCTCGGATCCCGATGCCTCTCGACGGCCTTGCAAGTTCGCACCCTTCGGAGCCATCCTCCGCGCCCGGAGGACACGAAAGATGCGCTCAACGGTGTGCCTTTGCGCACTCGCTGGTCTGCTGCTGGCAGCATGTAGCCGCTCGTCCGGGACGTCGAGTCCGGAGCAGCCGTCTCCGTCGTCGTCGTCGCCGCCGCCCGTTTCCGACGTGGACAACGCGCGCCTGGCCGGCGCCAACCTGGATCCCGAGGACTGGCTCTCGCACGGGCGTACCTACGACGAACAGCGCTTCTCTCCGCTGAGCCAGATCACGACGAGCAACGTGAGCACCCTCGGCCTCGCCTGGTCGCTCGACCTCGACACGGCGCGGGGGCAGGAAGCGACGCCCCTGGTGGTGGACGGAGTGCTCTACTCGACGAGCGCCTGGAGCAAAGTGCAGGCGATCGACGCGGCGACGGGCCATCTGCTCTGGCAGTACGACCCGAAGGTGCCCGGCGAAACGGGCGCCAAGGCCTGCTGCGACGTAGTCAACCGGGGAGTCGGCATGTGGAAAGGGCGCGTCTACGTCGGCACGCTCGACGGTCGTCTCGTCGCTCTCGACGCGAAGACCGGCAAGGAAGCGTGGTCCGTCGTGACCGTGGACCAGACGAAGAAGTACACGATCACCGGCGCGCCGCGGATCGTGAAGGGCAAGGTGCTCATCGGCAACGGCGGTGCGGAGTACGGGGTACGTGGGTACATCTCGGCCTACGACGCCGCCGACGGCAAGCTCGCTTGGCGTTTCTACACGGTGCCGGGCGACCCATCGCAACCGTTCGAGGCGCCGATCCTGAAGCAGGCGGCGGCCACGTGGAAGGGCGAGTACTGGAAGCTGGGCGGTGGAGGGACGGTTTGGGACTCGATGGCCTACGATCCGGAACTCGAGCTCCTCTACATCGGCGTGGGCAACGGCTCGCCGTGGAATCAGCGGCTTCGCAGCCCGGGCGGCGGCGACAATCTGTTTCTCTCTTCGATCGTCGCGCTGAAAGTGGCTACCGGCGAGTACGTATGGCACTACCAGACCACGCCGGGCGAGTCGTGGGATTACACCGCGACCCAGCACATCATTCTGGCCGATCTCACGATCGACGGGCAGCCGCGAAAGGTGCTGATGCAGGCGCCGAAGAACGGCTTTTTTTATGTGCTCGACCGAACCGACGGCAAGCTCATTTCGGCGCAGCCGTTCACGACGATCAACTGGGCGAGCGGCGTCGATATGAAGACCGGCCGGCCGCTCGAGAACCCCGCCGCGCAATACGGGGAGACCCACAAGCCGTGGTTTGCCATGCCGGGCCCGCTCGGCTCCCACAACTGGCAGCCCATGTCGTTCAGCCCGCAGACGCAGCTGGTCTACATTCCAGCGCAGGACATCCCGTTCGCGTACGGCGACCCGAAGACGTTTGCGGCCAATCCGCTCGCCTTCAACACAGGGATCGACCCGAGCATCCTCGGCTTACCCGACGATCCGCGCGTCAAGGCGCAGGTGCTCGCGTCGGTCCGCGGCTATCTCAAGGCCTGGGACCCGGTGACGCAGAAAGAGGTCTGGCGCGTCGAGCAGCCGGGCGCATGGAATGGCGGCGTGCTCTCGACCGCCGGAGGCCTCGTCTTCGAGGGGAACGCCGCCGGGACGTTCAACGCTTACTCGGCCGACAAGGGCGCCGCGCTCTGGTCGTTTGCCGCACAGACGGGCGTCATCGCGGCGCCCATCTCCTACTCCGTCGGCGGGCAGCAGTACGTCGCAGTCGTCGTCGGCTGGGGCGGCTCGTACCCGCTCTCTTTCGGCGAGATGGTGCGCAAGGGGTCACTCGAGCAAAACCGCAGCCGCGTGCTGGCGTTTCGACTCGGCGCCACGGCGCAGCTGCCAGCGCCGCCGCCGATGCCCGTTCCCGCCAAGCCCCCCGAGCGCTTCTCGGATGCGGCCCACATTCCCACCGGCAAGCTCGTATACACGGCCTATTGCAGCGTGTGTCATGGCGACTCTGCCGTGGGAGGAGGCGTCTTGCCCGACCTGCGCTGGTCGCCGATGCTCGCCTCGGCGGACACCTGGCGCAGCGTCGTGCTCGAGGGCTCGCGCACGCAGAACGGGATGGTGAGCTTCGCGCAGGTGCTGACCCCGGACCTCGCGGAACTCGTGCGCGCGTACGTCGTGGGTCGCGCCAACGACACTTACCCCGAAGCGCAAGCGTCGCTGTCGCAACCGCCACCGCACTGAGCCCCCGCCGCGGCCGTTGCCGCGGCGCTCCACTCGACCCTCACGGTTGCGCGATGCAGTAGTTCATCATCGTGTTCCACACGAGATCCGCGATGACCTTCGCTCCCATCGCGTTCGGATGGACCATGTCAGACTGGATGTAGTCGGCGGTATGCCCGTTGAACGCGGGGATCGTGTCGATCACCACGCAATCGGTACCCGGCCCGTTGCCCCGGCACGAGTAGTTCGTCGTAGTCGACGTGAAGGACGCCCCGCAGCAGTTGGTCTCGAGCTTCGGCAACGCGTAGTCGTCCGCCTGGTTGACGGTCGGCGCCGGAGTCGGCAAGAGGCCGCCCCCCGCCGTGCTCAGGTGCGGATAGTAGAAGTAGACGATGTGCTTGACCCCGTTGCCCGCCATCTCCTGCATGAGGCTCAGGCCGCGGGCCAGCGACTTGTCGATCGCCGCCGTACAGGTGGCATCGACCATCGTCAGGCACGATCGCTGATCGATGAGAACGTCGTTGCCGCCCCCGTCCATGATGACGACCTTGACGTCCTTTGGCATCGGGACGGACGTATCGCCGAGCGCGTAGGTGCCGACGCTCGAGGGCATACCGTCGTATTGCCACGGAATATTCAGAGTCCCCGAGCCGTTCACCATGGCGGCGCCCGAGTGGTAATAAAGGCGCGTCCAGTTCTGCATCGATTCGCTGACCAGCGTCGGGCCGACGTTGCCATTGAGCGGGTCGAGGTACGAGTCGCCGAGCATGATCGTCTCGTTCAACATCGTATCGCCCTTCACGCACGCGGGCGTCCCGGTGCTGCCGCCGTCGCCTCCCGAGCTGGTCGTCATGGTCCCCGAGCTTTGGCCGCCGCCGCTTCCGGAGCTGCCGGAGCCGCCGTTGCTGCTGCTGGTGCTGCTGACCCCTCCCGAGCTCCCGGTCTCGGAGCTTCCACCCGAGCTGCCGGTCTCGCCCCCGGAGCTGCCGCCGCCGCTTCCCGAGCTCGTCGAGCCGCCCGAGGACGAGTTGCTCAGAGAACCCCCGTTGCCGCCTCCGGGGGTGCCGCTCGTCGTCGACGTGGACCCGCATCCACTGACCAGCGCTCCGCCCATCAAGACCCCGATGACTACGTTTGCTCGCCGATTCATTCTAGACTTCCTCTCAAGACTGGCGGACGCCGATGTCCTCGCTCATCAAGGCGTGGCATATGGCCGCGAGCCCGGTTGCTCCCTGCGGACCAAACTCTGCTCATCGGCGGCCGCACTCCGCGCGGTCGGGCAACCTCGATAGATTTGTCCGATGCGAAGGGACGAGACCGTCGTTTCCCTGATGGAATCCAATGCCGTCGCGATCCGGAGGCCTGTCGGTCAGAGCCCCGCGAGGAGCCTCGGTTAGCGCCGTCTTGGCGGTCTCGACCACACGCTCGGGTTCGACGCCGCGGCCGTGGATCCGTTCGACGATCGAATCGCCTCGTCGCGCGACGACGACAATCGAATCGATCTCCTTCGGAGTCTTGGCGTCCGCATTCGTGACCATCGTGGCGTCGTCTCCCAGGCCGGGGATGCCGCCAGATACCCCAGCGCGACGCGCTCGGCGCGTGCCATGATCGACCGTCATGTCCGCCGTTCCCGCCCCGCGCGCCGTACGCCTCATGCGCCGCGCCACGCTCGTGCTTGCGGTCCTTGGCGGCGTCGCCGGCGCGGGCGGTTTCGGTTGCGTGGGGCCGAGCGCGACCGCGACGGCCCAGGCGCTCGCGCGACGAGGTCACGACGACGAGGCCATTGCGACACTGAATCAGCGCCTCGCCGCGCACCCGGACGACCTGGCCGCGCGGCGTCTCCTCATCCGCATGCTCGGATCGACGGGAGATATCGTCGCCGCTCGCGCGGAGGTGGAGGAGCTGGCAAGGCGGCTTCCGCACGACGACCCAGCGCCGTACCTCGAGCTCGGCCATGCGCTCGAGCTCACCCATAGCTACGACGAAGCGCTTCAGGCCTACGACCAGGCCGCGGCGGTCGCTCCATCGTCGCCGGACGGCCCGCGCGAAGGAGGAATGCGCAGCGCGCGGTGGGGGGAGCTCGAACAGGCGAGCCCTCGTCTCGAAGAGGCGCTTCGACGCGGCGCGCGTGACGTCGAGACATGGCACACGCTTGGCCTCGTGCGTTTGCACCTCAATGACTACGACGGCGCGGCGAGGGCGTATCGGTCGGGCGCGGCCGCGGATCCGAAGGATGCCACTTGCTGGCTCGGGCTCGCGACGATCGGCATCGCAGTTGGCGATGCACAGCTTGCCCTGGACGCCTACGACCAGGTCCTCGCGCGCTCACCGCGATTCGGATCTGCGCAGCTTGGAAGGGCGTGGGCTCTGGCGCAATTGGGTCGCCGCGACGAAGCCGCACGTGCTCTCGACCTCGCGCAGGCGTTGGGCGCCCCCCCCGGTCCCCTCGCGAGGCAGCGCGCCGCGCTGACAGCCCCCCCGGGGACCTCGCCGCCCCCCTCGCCGGATCGTTAGGTCTCGATCGCGACACGCGCCCCCGACGCACGGTCGCGAGGCGCCACAACCCGCCACTCGCGTCACCTCGCCGAATAGACGGTAGCCCTCTTCTGCCCGGCCTTGCGTAGACGCTTCGAACGGAGTCCCTCTTTGAGGACCCGGGGCAGCTCCTTGGCTTGAAGGCTCAGCTCGGTACGAATCTGCTCGGCCCGCAGACCGTCCTTGTTCTTCTTTACGAGGGATACGACCTGATCGAGCACCTGGCCGATGTCTTCGGTGCTGCGGCGCTTGAGGCGCCCCGATCGTGTCGTCTTGGGCACGGCAGCCTTTGCGACGGGGCCGCTCGTCGGACGTGCGGCGGGCGTCGTGCGGCCATCGGCGGCGACGAGTTCGTGGAGGGACGCGCCGCGGATGGCGTTTACGACGGCACTGGCGAAGGTGGCTGCGAGAGAATCGAGTTGGGAACGGAGAGTAGGCATGGGGCGGGGCCTAGCATGTGGCGGGGCCCCTCGTCATGAAAATAGCGCATTCTCGACGAATGCTCCTTCTCGAATGATCGGGACCGGGCCTCGGGGTGTCCGGCCTTTTGACTCTAGCTGTCGGACGCGTGCCGAGCGGCCTTCGAGCCCGCTCCCTCTTCAACGCAATTGCTTCGCGACCTGGACGACGTGCTCGGCGGTCATTCCAAGCTCCTTCATGACCTCCGATCCTGGCGCTGAGAGCCCGAAACGATCGATTCCTACCGTCATTCCGTCGAGGCCGACGTATCGCGCCCAGGTCGACGATACCGTGGCCTCGATGGCGATCCGACGCCGGCACGAGAGGGGCAAAACTTCGCTTTGGTACGCCGGTGGTTGGCGGTCGAACCGCGCAAAGCATGGGATGCTGACGACACGCGTGCCCGGGCCGAGCGCGTCGGCGGCCTTCAGTGCGTGCTGTAGCTCGCTCCCGGCCGACAGCAAGATGAGATTGAGCGGAGCCGTCTCCTTCCTTGCGACGTAGCCTCCCTTCATGACGCCCTCGCGGCGCGCCTTGACGGGGATGTCCTTCAAGAGCGGAACGGCCTGTCGCGTGAGCGCGAGGAGGGTCGGCCCGTCCGTGCGCTCCAGCGCGGCTACGAATGCCCCCGCCGTCTCTTCGGGATCTGCTGGCCGGATGACGTCCAGATTCGGGATCACGCGAAGCCCGGGAATGGTCTCGACCGGCTCGTGGGTCGGACCGTCTTCTCCGACGCCGACGCTGTCGTGCGTGAAGATATAGATGACCGGCAAGTGGCTGAGCGCCGCGAGCCGGATGGCCGGACGGCAGTAGTCGGCGAAGACAAGGAACGTCGCGCCGCTCGGCCGGAAGATGCCGTGAGCCGCGATGCCGTTGAGGATCGAGCACATGCCGTGCTCGCGAATGCCGAAGCGGATGTTGCTGCCCGTACGGTGCCCCGGTTTGAAGTCGTCATTGCCCGCCTTGAGATCGCCGATGTAGTTCAGCGTGGATCCGTAGAGGTCGGCGCTGCCGCCGATGAGCAGCGGGACCTTCGCGGCGAGAGGCTGCAGCACGTCTTGCCCGGCCTTGCGCGTCGCGATCTTGGTGTCGGCAGCGAACTCCGGGACCACCGCCAAGAGCGTTGCGGCGTCCGGCGTCTTCCGCGCGGTGTCCTCCGGGAGCGTGAACGCCAGAGCGCGCGAGGCCCCGAGCTGCTCCGCGAGCATCGGGTTCTTCGCCTTCCACGACGTCGAAGGTCTTCGTCCAGGCCGCGTACGTCGTCGCGAGGTCGTTCGCGCGCTCCGCGAAGAAGGCCCGCACCTCGGGCGAGACGTAGTACGGCTCGGCAGGCAGGCCGAGTGCCTTGCGCGCCGCGTCGCCGAACTTCGCGCCGGCCTCGCCGTGCGCCTTCTGCGTCCCCTCGACCTCGGGGATGCCCCTGCCGATGAGCGTCTTGGCGATGATGAGCTGCGGCTTGCCGCTCCCGGCGTGCTTGGCGCGCTCGAACGCCGCGGCGAACGCCGCCATCTCGTGCCCGTCGATGGTCTGGACGTCGAAGCCGATGGCCTCGAACCGCTTGGCCGTGTCCTCGCTCTGCGTCTCCTTCGCCATCGCGTCGAGCGTCACGGCGTTCGAGTCGTAGATGAGGATCAGGTTGTCGAGCTTCTGGTGGCCCGCGAACTCGACGGCCTCCATCGCCACGCCCTCTTGCATGCAGCCGTCGCCCGCGAGACAGACGATGTGGTGATCGAAGATGACGTGCTCTTTCGTGTTGAACCGCGCCTCTGCCATCTTGGCGGAGACGGCCATGCCGACGGCGTTGCCGATGCCCTGGCCGAGCGGGCCGGTGGTCGTCTCGATGCCGCTGGGCGCGTGCGTCAGCTCCGGGTGTCCGGGAGTCTTGGAGTGGAGCTGCCGAAAGCGCTTGATCTCGTCGAGAGGCATGTCGCGGTAGCCGCTCAGGTGCAGCCACGAGTAGAGGAACATCGACCCGTGCCCTGCAGAGAGGACGAAGCGATCGCGATTGAGCCACTCCGGGTGGGCCGGGTCGTGCGAGAGGGCGTGCCCGTAGAGGACGGCGCCGATCTCGGCGCAGCCGAGAGGGAGACCCAGGTGCCCGCTCTGGCTGGCGTGGACGGCGTCGAGCGCGAGGCCCCGAGCGATGGTGGCCGCTTGGGCGAGGATGTCTTTCGGCAGCATGGTGGTGCCATCCTTAGTCGGTGCGCGCGTGGATGGAAGCCCCGACGCGCTTGTTCGAGGGGAACCGTCGCGTTCCCTTTGATTTCCATCAGTGCGATCGCGCCCTGATCCAGGCGAACGTGAGGGCCCCGGGGCGCACGTCGAAGGTAGCGGAGCCAACCGGGGTCATGTTCGCAGCCAGCGTGGCCTTGACCATCAGCGTTCCCGTCTGGACGTTGACGATACCGGCCAGGCCGTAGCCGTCTGTCTCGGTGGCATCCGCGCTCGGCAGTCCGCCATTGAAGTAAAATGGGACGGCTCTCGGGTCCGAGGGGCTGTAGGTTAGCGAAACCCCCTGCGCCTGGTGATCCTGGCAATCGTAGATGGTCACGACCGCGTGCCCGACGCCGGCGTCGGCGCCGAGGATTACCGTCGTGCCGGCGCTCATGGCGAGATCCTGGAACGCAGTCGGCCGGATGCCGTATGCGGGGACGCTGGCCGTCTTCTGCCCCGCAAGGAGGTGTCCGGGGTAGAGCGTCGCGGGGACCAGGTCCGAGCGCCGCAGGTCGAAGAAGCCGGCAAAGTCGCCGGTCAAGTCGAACTCCGCGATGCCGGCCTCGCTCGTGAGCACGGCCTTCGGCGCATTCTGACAATCCGGATCGAGCACAGCGCAGACTCGGACAGAGACCCCGGGCAGCCAGGCGCCGGTGACTGTGTCGAGATCCGAGCCTCCGTCGACGGCCCCCGCCGCAGTTGACGGCTGGATCGCGTCCATCACCTGCATTTTCACGTCCACCTGGAGGTCCGGATCGAGCTCCTCGGGAAGCTGGTTCAAGCAGTCCCATGCGCCCACCGCGGCTGCGTCACCCCCGCCGTCGCGTGGACTGATCACGGTAGTGGTCTCGACTGCGGCGTCCCGCGGGCCCGCTGTGCTCGTGTCGTCCGCCGCGTCCTTCTCGACCGCCACGTACCGATCCGCGTCGATGCCCATCACCATGGAGCACCCTGCACCCGCCAACAATCCGGCGCCGAACAGGGCGCGCACCGCCCCTGGTGCCATGGCCTAGAAGCCCCCGCGCAGGTCGAGCCCGGCGCCGGCCCTGCTCAGCGACGGGATGAAGGCAACGCGCGCCGCGGCCGTATCGGCACCGGGCCCCAGTACGAACATCGCCAGCCCCCCGCCGGTGAGGCCCAGTCCGGCGACGAACGTGACGGTCGACGCCGTGGCGAGGGAGCCTGCTTCACGAGCCAGCCGCACGCCCTGGCTGCTCGAGCAAGCGGCGCCATTGCAGACGGCATTGGCGTTGTCGTTCCTCGCCTTGGCGGTCAGGCCCAGGATCATGCTCGCGCCGATGCTTAGGAGGCCCGTTGCGCCCACGACGATGCCGGCGGTGGCCGCCGCCCTCGGATGCGACGGAGGACGCGTGTCGACAGGCGCCGCGCTCGCGGAGACGGGCGTCGGCGTCGGTCCGAGCGCGCCGCGGCTCTCCGCCTCCGCCTTGCGCGGGGGTTCCGGCACGCTCTCGGTCGCCTGTTTCAACGCGGTGAGTCGCTCGGTCGCCTTCTGGACGAGATCGGGCTCGGCGTCGGATGCCCTCAAATAGCGGCGGTAGTACTCGGTCGCCAGCTCGCGCTCGTGGAGCTTGCGGTCGTAAATCGTGGCGACGTTCAGCAGGATGACCGCTGCGTTCGAGGCCTCGTAAGCCTTCAAGTACGTCGCGATGGCCGCGGCGTAGCTGCCTGCGGCATGCAGCTCGTAGGCTCGATCGGCGAGCTGCTGCGCAGACGGAGTCGTGGCCTGCGCCGTCGCATCGACGACGCCCGATGCCGGCACACTGGACTTGTCGTCGCCCGCGGCAAACGCGGGCCTCGCCGCGGACTGAAAGGTCAGCGCGGTGGCGACCGAGGCGCAAGCCACCCATGCGCCGCTTCGACGGGCTCCTTGCTGCACGGCGCCATCGTACATCCGGAGGTCAGGGCGAGTCGCGGTCGTCGAGCACCGGGACATTGATGCGCGGCCGCTCCGGGGAGGCTGGCTTGCGCGCGGGCGCCCCGCGCGGGTCCGGGCCGCGGGGCTCGGGCGCCTTCGCGCTTGCTGGCGGGAGTGGAGGCGCGCTGGGGCGCAGGGTGACCGTCCGCTCGATCGCCGCTCCCGGCGCAACGTCCACAGTGATCGTCTCGGCTTCGTAACCTTCGAGCGAGAGGCGAAACGTTGCTGTCCCGGACTCCAGATCGAACCCGGCGGGCGCGTGGTCGATCGGTTTGCCGTCATGCTCGATCAGAGCGCCGGCTGGCGAGGTCACGAGGCGCATGTGCCCGACCGCGGGAAACGTCACCGCGGCAGAGGCAGCCGGCGCCTCCTGGAGCCGGCGCCCGAGCCGCCCCAGCGCGACGACGCCGACGACGGCGGCCCCGACCGCGAGCAATAACCACCTCCATCGAGGCACACGCTTCGAGGCGACGGCCGTAGCGCTCGTCGCGGGGGGTGTGTTCGGGTCGCTGCCTTCGAGAAGGGGCGGAAGGTTCCTCGTCCTGGCGAGCCCGGGCGCGGTATCCACCCCCGCGGACAGCCCCTGCAGGAACGTCTTGATGCGCCCTCGCACTTCGTCTCGGGTCCGGGAGAAGAGCTCGTTTATCAGTCGGCCGAGCTCCCGGTCGACGTCCCGATGCCCGGTCTCTCGCAGAAAGTCTTCGAGCTCGACCCGCATCTCGTCCGCCGTCGCGTAGCGCTCGTCCGGGTCGCGGCGCAGCGCCCTCCGGGCGATGACGTCGAGCCGCGGTGAGGCTTCGGGCCGGACCTCGCGCACCGACGCGACGTCCTCGTTCACGACACGGGACATGACCGATGCCGCGTCGCCCTGGAAGAGCGCCCGGCGGGCGAGAAGCTCCCAGAGCACGATGCCGAGGGCGAACAAGTCGGCGCGCCGGTCCACGCTGCGAGCCCCGATCTGCTCGGGAGCCATGTACCGGACCTTTCCCTTGAGCACGCCGGTCTCGGTGTGCGTGGCGTTCATTCTCGCCTTGGCGATTCCGAAATCGAGGACCTTCACCTCGCCCCTGTAGGTGAGATAGAGGTTCTGCGGGGAGACGTCGCGGTGCACGACCCCGATGGGCGTCCCATCGAAGTCGCAGAGATCGTGCGCATAGTGAAGGCCCTTGAGCACCTGGGCCGCGATGTAAGCGACCAGCGGCTCGCTCAACCCTTCCCGTCGTTCAGCCAGGCGGGCGAGGAGCGCCTGCAGCGACTGCCCTTCGAGGTACTCCATGGCGATGAAGTACCCGTCCGTTTCGCCGACCTCGTACGTGTGAACGATGTTGGGGTGGTTCAGGCGGGCAGCGAGTCGCGCCTCGTCCAGGAACATGTTGACGTAGGCGTCGTCGTCCGGGCTGCGGAGGCGCTTGACCACGGCCAGCTTGTTGAATCCCATCGGTCCGCGAGCCACCGACAGAAAGACCTCGGCCATCCCTCCACTGCCCAGGCGCGCAATGGGAACGTACCTGCCGAGGGCCTTGGGAAAGACGCCGTCGCGCCGCTCCGAGGACGCTGGCTCCACCGCCATGGGCGGGGAGGGTAGTCGCACTCGCATCGGGAGATCGAACGAATTCTCAGAGACCGAGCCGCGCGAAGCACTACAGCGCGAGCCGGCCCGCCGCGATGTCCCGGTAGAGTGCCTCGTCGAGGCGGACGTACTCATCGGTCCGCGGGTCCCGCACGAACAAGGGGACCCCGGTCACCGAGGGGTCGATGCCTTCTCGTTGCAGGTCACCCTTCTTGAGCTTGAGCGTCGTCGTCGTCTGAAGGGCGTGGTCCAAGCGGACGAATACGGGTCGCGCGTACTTGGGAAGCGCGTGGTCCACGTGCGCCTTAAACGACACGGGATCGAAGGCCACGCCCTCGGTCAAGACGAGCGCGGCCATTCCTGCGCGGCCTTCCGTCCCCTCTACCTTGACCCCGTAGACGTTGACCTCCTTGACCGCCGGCCACGTCGCAAGCTGCTCCTGGACCTCGAAGGTGGACACATTCTCGCCCTTCCACCTGAACGTGTCCCCGAGGCGATCCGCGAAGTAGAGGTTTCGCTTCCAGTCGACTCGCATCAAGTCGCCCGTGTTGAACCAGGCGTCCGAAGCTTCGAACGCGCCGCGGACGATCTTGCCTTCGGTCGCCGCGCGGTCCTGGTAGCCGTCGAACCCGGATCCGTCCGCGATCTTGCCAAGCATGACGCCGACCTCACCCGAGGCGCAGCGAACCAGTCGCCCGTTCGGCCCACGAACGAAGTCCTGTTTCTCCTCGTCCCACCGCACGATCGCCTGTCGCAGAAGCATCTTCCCGACCGATCCGGCCGGGCCGCCGAGGTTCATCGCGACGACGTTGCCCTCGGTCGAAGCGTAAAACTCCACGATGCGCTCGATCCCGAAGCGATCCTGAAAGGATTGCCAAATATCGGGACGCAGTCCATTGCCGCAGATCGCTCGGATCGAGTGGTGCTTGTCCGACGGGTGTCGCGGAGCGCCTTGAAGGTACCGGCAGAGCTCGCCGACGTAGAGAAAGCACGTGGCGTCGAACCTCCTGCAGTCATCCCAGAACGTGCTGGTGGAGAACCGACGGGCGAGCGCGATGGTCGCACCGAAGCTTATCGCGCTCGTCGTGCCTGCGATCATCGCGGTCGCGTGGTAGAGCGGGAGCGGAACGTAGAGCACGTCGTCCGCGCGCAGCTGCAGCGCAAAGCCGCCGAACACGCGCCCGGCCCGGAAGAGGCGATGGTGCTTTATGAGCGCAGCTTTGGGCGTCCCCGTGGTTCCGCTCGTGTAGAGATAGGCGGCGAGGTCGCCCATCGTCTGCAGGGAAGTCTCGATCGGATCCCGGGAAGGGCCTGCCGGCAGGCGGTCCCCCCAGAGCGGGTAGCCGCTCGGGGCGCCTGTCCCGGGGTCGACGTCCACGTCGACCGGGTCAGCGACCTCGCCACGAACCTCGGCGAACGCGGCGAGCACCTCGGAACCGACCACGATGCGTTTCGGAGCGCAGATGCGCAGCGCGTGCGCCAGGGGCTTGCCTACGGCGTGCGAGTTGACGAGGCTCGCAGCCACCCCGAGCTTCAGGAGGCCCAGGAAGTGCCAGTAGAGCTCCGGGCGATTCTCCATCACCAGGGCGACCGTGTCTCCCTTCCGCAGCCCCGCGGCTTTGTACGCCTCGGCGTGGCGATTCGCGATGGCGTTCGCCTCGCCGTACGTGAATCGCTGATCCCGATAGAGAAGAAAGGCGTGTGCCGGGTCCTGGTGGGCCCTCTTCTCGAACTGGTACGGAATCGTGTTGTTGGAGTCGTCGCCGACGGGAAGCAAACCCTGCATCCCATGGGCGATCCGCCTCACCGACGCGCGCCAAGAGCTGGACCGGGCGATCGCCGCAGCGACCGACGGCAGGAGCTTCACTCTGCGTCCGTATTCTCGATCCGCGGCGCGGCCTCACCTCGCGGGCAGGCGCCGGGTTTCTGGTACTTCTGTCCCTTGATGCCGCGCACGGCCATCGCCGCCTTCCATCCCAGGTAGGCTTCGTTGAACCGGACCGCCTCGGAAGGCTCGAGGTACGGGTTCTTCGCCTTGCCGAGGGACACGAGCGCGAACACTTGCTCGGCCACGCTCACCGGGCAGCCCTCCAGGCGGATGTACCGCTCCTTGCTCTGGGCCGAGAGCTCCTTGGTCACCTTCAGTATCTTCGAATAGATGTCTCCAGCTTCGGCCTTGTGCGGGTCCTTCGTCGAGCGGTCCTTGTAGAGGCTCTCGATCGACACGACGTCGTTGCCGATTTGGCCCTGCCACTTTGCGCAGTCGCCGATGAAGACCACCTTCTCGCCGGGCTTCGCGTCGATAGGGCCCTCGTACGACCCGAAGACGACGTGAAGGCGCGGCATCTTCTTGTCGCACTCCTTGTCGTACGTCCGCAGGATCTCGATGGCCTCTTCGATCGCTCCCGGACACCCTCCCCAGCAGTAGTCCGTGTGCTCGGCTTCGGGCGGCGGCCCCGCGTAGGCCGTGATGCTGCTGCCCTCGAAGTACTTCTCGACACGAATGAGCCCGACGTCGAAGCCCTTGGCGCGCTCCTGCGCCTGCTCGAGCGTGACGTCGCCCGTGATCTCGATCTGCGACAAGTCGAGTGTTCCGAAGCCGCGCTCGGACGCCAGGCGGATATGGTCGACCGTGCGCGCGTCGACTCCGATGATGGCGCAGCACACGGCGTCGAAGGCGACCTGGTTGTTGCCCATGATGATGAGGTTCAGCTCGAACGGGGTGGGCGTGAGCATGCGCCCCTCGCCCGCGATGATCGCGTCGATCGCGATGAACTGCGGCTGGATGACGTACTGAAGGTCGGCGATCTTCTCGTTGAGCCGGTGATCGTGATCGATGAGACGGTGGCGATCGTCCTGGATCCCGATGTAGTTTTTCATCGAGAAGGTGACCGTGGTCCACGGGTGAGCCTTGAACTTCGGCGCGTTGACGAAGAAGTCGGCCTTCGCGATGGGCTCGGGAACGAACACGTAGTCGCGCAGCCGCTTTTCATGCGTGTAGCGGACCTCGACTTGCGGCTCCTCTTCGAAGCAGTATCGCTTCACGCCGCGCGTGCGCCCGATGACCGTGTCGAAGCCGCTATGCTTGAACGCGTACCGCGTCGGTATGGTGATGCCGCACCGCTCGCCGACCGCAAGCTCCGTCATCGTGTCGGCGCCTACGTCCTGGAGCGCCAGGAGAAGGCCCTCGCCGAACTCCGCCCGCGTGTGGGCGTGAGGGAACATCTCCCCTGCGCTCACCAGGTTCGGCTTCACGAGGGTTCGCCCCCGGGGCACGATCCCCAGCTCGCGCATGCCCTCGCGAAGGATACCCCGGATGCGCTCGGAGTAGTACGCGTCGCAATGCCGGATGATGACGCGCGGGGCTGCTGCGTTGGGGTTCAAAGGCGAGTTCCTTTCGACGATGTTCGCTCCTACCCCTCATCTCCCGATCCGGGGTGTCGGGCAAGAGTCCGCGTGTGCCATAACCCTATCATTTCGGGACAGAAGAGCTCTGCATGCCTTGATCGACCCGTTCCAAGGCTGACAAGATGCGGGCTTTCTGTCCTTCGCCCCTGGATCACCTTACAAAGGGAAGTGAATGAACGCTGATAGCGCCGCGCAACCGCTCGCAGGAGCCACGGGAGTCGGAGACACCGTCCTCTTGACGGGCGGGACGGGGTTTCTCGGAAGCGAGATCATGAGGCGGATCCTCGAGCGCTACCCTCGATCGCGCCTCGCGCTTCTGGTTCGCTCGACCACGCGCGAGACGGCACGGGAGCGTGTCGAGAAGCTCATGGCGCGAATGTTCGGCCTGGCCGAGGCAGCCCGCTACGCCGAGCGCATCGAGATCGTCGAGGGGGACATCTCGCTACGCGGGGTCGGGATGGACTCGGAGCGCAGCGCCAGGCTCGCCGAGCGCGTCGACCACGTCATCCACTGCGCCGCGTCGGTTCGCTTCGATCTTGCGCTCGAGGTCGCGCGCCGCGACAACACGGAGGGCACTCGCAACGTCCTCACGTTCGCCGAGCGCCTGCCCCGCCTGGCGCGGTTCGACTACATCGGTACGGCCTTCGTCGCCGGTGACCGCCGCGGTACCATCCGTGAGGACGAGCTCGACGTGGGCCAGCACTTCTCGAACTCGTACGAGCAGACCAAGATGGAGGCGGAGAAGCTCGTGCGCGCCTTCGCGCAGCGCCATCCGACGACTATCTATCGCCCGAGCATCGTCGTGGGCAGCTCGAAGACTGGGGAGACGACCACGTTTCAGGGGTTCTACCAGGCTCTCCTTTTTTATCGCCGCCTCTTCGCGCGCAAGCTCATCGTCCTGCTCCCGGCAGACCCGAACACACCCCTCGATCTCGTCCCGGTCGACTATGTCGTCGACGCTCTGTTCGCCCTCATCGAGAGGCCGGGGAGCATCGGGGGTTGCTTCCACCTGACGTCGGGCCCGGGAAAGACCTGCACGACCGACGAGATCCTGAAGATGCTCGCGGAGTTCACCGGGGTGAAGCAACCGCCGTACGTTTCGAAGCAGGCCTATGAGCGCGTGCTCCGGCCCATCTTGAAGACGGTCCTCTTCTGGGATAGCCGGGTCGACGTGGCCCGCAAGGCCGAGATCTACATGCCGTACGCCTGGTCGAACCTTGTCTTCGACAAGGCGCGCACCGACGCCGCGCTCGAGGGATCGGGGATCGCGACGCCCCACGTCCGGTCGTACTTCGTGAAGCTCCTCGAGTATCAAGCCAAGGCGCTCAAGAATCACCTGACGCACGCCGCGCGCGGAGGGGAAACGCCTTCTCGAGCGGTCCGGCTCGTCCATGGCGAGGCGCCGTGACGAGGGAACCACCGGGGCTATGTTGGTCCGTCGTGACCCGCCGCGGATCCCTCATCGCACTGGTTTTGGCGCTCGCGGGGTGCACCCATTCCGCACCGCTCCCCACGGCATCCGGCACAGCAAGCTCTGAGCCTCCGAGTTCGCCCCCCTCGAGCGCTGCCTCGCCTGGCTCGGCGACGCCGGGCGCCGCGTCGTCGGCGACCGCGGACGAGGCCCTGGCGCGCGTGACCACCATTCATGGCGGGGCCGGGCCGTGGGTGGTCGCCGGATACAGGATGGGATCGTACGCGCTCGCCAGGCTCGGGCTCCCGCGACAGAGCTTCGACCTCGAGGTGCTCCACCACACGCCCCAGGAGGTGCAGTTCTCTTGCATCGCGGACGGAGCCGCCGCCGCAACGGGCGCGAGCGCCGGCAAGCTCAACCTTCGCCTCGTAGATGCGCCGGCGGCCGACGTCGCGACCACCTACCGTCGCAAGTCGACGGGCCAGGCGATCACGCTACGGCCGACGCCGGCGTTCACCGCCCGCTTTCGCGACGTGCCGCGCGACCAACTCGCCGCGGCGGGACGAATCGTGCTCGTGCTCCCCGAAGCCGACGTCTTCGAAGAGCTGCCCGCAGCGCCGGCGCCGTGAGAGGATTCGCCTCGGAATTCGCACCATGCACGTTCCGGACGGCTTTCTCTCGACCCCGGTTGCGATCGCATCCGCAGCACTCTCCGTCGCCGGTGTCGGTGCTGCGGCCAATCGGTCGCGCGCTCTCCTGGGCTCGCGGGCCGTTCCGCAGATGGGGGTGACGGCGGCCTTCATTTTCGCTGCCCAGATGATCAATTTTCCGGTCGCGGGCGGGACATCGGGTCACCTCGTCGGCGGCGCGCTCGCCGCCGTGCTGCTTGGACCGTCGGCGGCGGTCATCGCGATGACCTCTGTTCTCGTGATGCAGTGCCTGGTCTTCGGCGACGGCGGACTGCTCGCCCTGGGCGCCAACGTCCTCAACATGGGGGTACTACACCCAATCGTCGGTTTCGCCGTGTGGCGTGCCGTTGTCGGTCGTATCGGGCCCGAGCGGTCCCCTGGCGCCGCCCGTCGCATTGCAGCGGTCGCGTTCGCCTCGTGGGCGGCGACGGTCGTGGCCGCGGCCGCGTGCGCAGGGGAGCTGGCCCTGTCGGGGGTCGCGGCTCCCGCGGTCGTCTTCCCGGCGATGGTCGCGATTCACGTTGCGATTGGCCTCGGCGAGGCCGTCATCGCTGCGCTCGTCCTTGCCACGATCCTTCGCCTGCGCCCGGCGCTGCTCGATCGACCTCGCCCTACCGCGTCGTCCGGCAGCGCCGGTTCCAGCATCGTGATGGGACTGGCCGCGTCGCTCGGACTCGCGCTCTTTCTCAGTCCCTTCGCCTGCAAATGGCCTGATGGCCTGGAGCGAGTGGCGCAGCACGTCGGGCTCGCGCCGTCGCACGCGCTGACGTCGGTTCCGATGCGCGACTACGCGATCCCCGGCGTCGCAAGCTCATTCCTGGCGACATCGCTGGCCGCTGCGGCAGGCACGCTGCTCGTCTTCGGCCTGTCGTGTGCCCTCGGCTCCTGGCTGGCCGCCCCCTCGCGGTCATGAGCGGGGTCCATCGGCTGCGTACTTACGAGCACCTCGATTCACCGGTGCATCGAGCGCCCGCAACCCTCAAGCTGGTTTCGGCGCTTCTGCTCGTCGTGGCGGTCGCGCTGGTCCCGGTCGGTCACGCGAGCTGGGTCGTTGTCGTGCTGGTGGCGCTGGCGGGTGTGGCTCGCGCGGGACGCGTTCCGCTCTCGGTGTTCATGGCTCGAGTCGCGCTCGCCGAGCCCTTCGTGCTCGGTGTCGCGGTCCTCTCTCTCTTTCAAGGGAGGGGCGTCGCCGTCTTTCTCGCAATCGTCCTCAAGAGCACGACCTGCGTTGCCGCGGTCCAGCTGCTGGCGCACACCACGCCGTTCCAAGACGTCCTCGCAGTGCTCCGGCGAGCAAGGTTCCCGTCGGTCCTGGTGCATACGCTCGGTCTCCTCTACCGCTACCTTTTCGCGCTCGTCGACGAGATGCACCGCATGCGGCGCGCGCGGGCGGCGCGGACGTGGCAATCGCGTCGATGGGGCGCCTGGAAAGCTCTGTCATCGGTCATCGCCGTCTCGTTCATGCGGAGCGCGGCGCGCGCCGAGAGGATTTACGCGGCGATGCGGGCGAGGGGCTGGTCGTGATCCCTGCCATCGAGCTTCGGCACCTGTCCTTTCATTACGACGATTCGACCCCAGCGTTCGAGGACGTCTCGTTTCGTGTCGCCGAGGGAGAGTGCGTCGCGCTAATCGGACCCAACGGCGCGGGCAAGTCGACGCTGCTCTTGCACATCATCGGGATCCTCCCGGAACCGGGGCAAGGGCACGGCGAAGGCGAAGTCCATCTCTTCGGCGAGCGCCTTCGCGCCGACAACCTCGCGGCCGCTCGCCGGCAGGTGGGCCTGCTCTTCCAGGATCCGGACGACCAGCTCTTCTGCCCCACGGTCGGTGAGGACGTCGCGTTCGGCCCACGGCAGCTCGGACAAAGCGGAGAGACGTTGGCGCGGAGCGTCGCGAACGCGCTCGCGCAGGTCGGCCTTGCCGGTTTCGAGCGGCGCCTGCCTCACAGGCTCAGTGGAGGCGAGAAGAGGCGGGTTGGGTTGGCAGGTCTGCTCGCGTACGGGCCGAGCGTTCTCGTCTTCGACGAGCCGACCAGTGGGCTCGACCCGCGTGCGCGGCGCCAGCTCATCTCGATTCTGCAGGGGGTCGGCGCCACGCGGCTCCTGGCCACTCACGACCTCGCGCTCGTGGCGGAGACCTGTTCGCGTACGATCGTGCTCGACCAGGGCCGCGTGGTCGCCGAGGGTCCGACCAAGGCGCTTCTTCGCGACGACGCCTTGATGCAGGCGCACGGTCTGGAGAGGCCGCGCAGGGATCTGCCTGCAAGCCTCCTGGACGACGAACCCGACGCGTCTTCGGGTGCGGCGTGATCGGCGGCTTCGCTCGTCTGGCTGCCGTCGTTGTCCTGGGCCTTGCCCTCGGGATCGCGCGGGACGCGCAAGCGCACCCGGCCGGCTTGACGTCCGTCAATCGCTACGTTGGCGTCTCGTGCGACGCGCGCGGCGAGGTCCATCTGGCGTACCTCCTGGACTTCGCGGAGCTACCCGCGTACGCGGAGATCGAGCGGCTTGACGCCGACCACGACGGCGCCGTCAGCCCTGACGAGCAGCGCGCATACCTCGACCAGCGGCTCCCGCCCATCGCCGCGGCATGGACTGTCGAGATCGACGGCGCGAGGGCGCCACTCCGGATCACCGGCAGCAGCCTCGAGGTGCCGCCAGGAGAGCGGGGACTCTCCACTTTGCGCATCGCGGCCGACGTGGTGGCCGATCGACCCGCGAACGTCCCCTCGGTGAGCCCCGCCACCGAAGTTATCCGAGTACGGGTCGTCGACCCTGTCTTCGCGGAGCGCTCGGGCTGGCGCGAACTGTCGGCCGAGGAATCAGCCGACGCGACGGTCGCGGTTGGGCCGACCGCTCGTCCGGCGGACATCCTTTCGTATTCGAATCCGCTTGCGGGGGGACCACCGCGTGTCGACGAGGGCCGCTTTGCCTTTCGATTGCGTCGCACCCCCACGGCGCCAATCGCGGCGGAACGACCTGATCCGCCGATCGGCGTCGACCCGGGGCTTGCCCGTCTGGCCTCGGCTCTGAAACGGGCGGGGGGGAGTTGGCCGTTCTCGGCGCTCGCGCTGGGGCTGGCCTTCGCCCTCGGGGCCGCTCACGCACTCTCGCCCGGCCATGGCAAGGCGCTGGCCGCCGCCTATCTGGTCGGCCGCCGCGCGCGTGCGGCCCACGCGATACTCTTCGGGGCCTCAGTGACCGTCGCCCACACCGCGGTCGTCTTTCTGTTCGGCTGCCTGGCGCTGGCGGTGGAACGCACCCTCGGATCGGATCGCCTCCTACGGGGGTTAGCCCTCGCGTCGGCGGCCACGGTCTTGGCGCTAGGCGTGGTCCAGCTCTCCAGGCGATGGCGCGAAGTGACCGGAGATCACACCCACACCCACGGCCACAGGCCAATCGCCGAGCCCTCTGACGGACTGCGCGCGCTCGTGGCCCTCGGCGCCTCCTCGGGGCTGACGCCGTGTCCGTCGGCGCTCGCCCTACTGCTCTGCGCGATCGCCCTGCATCGATATGGCTTCGGGCTCGTTCTCGTCCTGGCCTTTTCGCTCGGCGTGGCGACGACGCTCTCGATCGCCGGGCTTCTCGTCGTGCTGGCCCGCGAGCGGCTCGCGCGGATCGCAGGGGCAGACCGGGTCCTTCGCTGGTTGCCGGTCATGTCCTCGATGTGCGTTCTCTTGCTCGGGATCCTGCTGTGCGCGTCGGCATGGCCTCCCGCAGCGCGCCCCTGATTACTTCGTCGGCGGCGGCGGAGGCGGGGGCGGGACGCTATCGACGGAGACGCACGCCGAAAGGTCGAAAAAGAGAAACTCGAGTGCCTTCTGCTGCGCGGTCATGGGCGCACCGCTGCAGCCGCTGGGGATGTTGTTGACCTGACTGAACAGGCTGCTGCTCGTGTGCAGGTCGGTAAAGACGGCCTTGCCGCAGTAAGTCGGGCCGTTGCTTTCGGAGACGGGGCCCCCTTCGACCGGTCCAGCCTCTGTCGCCTCTGCCTCGGCCTCTGCCTCCGTGCTCGAATCATCGGGTGCATCGACGCCGACGTCCGCGACCATCCCGGCGTCCCCGGCGTCCCCGGCCATTCCGGCGTCCCCGGCGGGAGCCGCTGCGTCGGCACCGGGCGCCGGCATGATCCCGCCGATCGGCGTGAGAAACGACAGGTACTTGGTATCGCCGTTCGCGGTGTCGTAGATCCAGCGAATCGTCGGGGTGTTCACGGTCGACACGCTCGTCGCCACGCTGTTGAGGGCGATCGTCCCGTTTCGGCCGAGCGCGCCGACGTTGCCAAGCCAATCATGATACGTCATCCCCTTCGGGAACGACGTATCGATAGCGAAGTCGCCCATCCCGTCCGCTGTCGACGTTCCTAGCCAGTTGGCCACGTGCTGAAAGTCGGTAGCTCCGTACTTGAACCACGTGTAGTGGTAGTGACTCGCGAAGACCTTTCCGCCTTCGTTGAGCCAGTCGTGAAGGGCCTGCAGCCCCGCCGCCGGCTTGGTCTGCCTGTTCTCACCGCACTCGCACGACAGGATCGCGATGTCGTAGTACTCGAAGGACTGCCGGCTCGCCCAGAGCGGACATCCGGGGCCGGTGCAGTTGCCCGCGCCGCCCGTGGAGAGCCTCGCGCCGCTCGGAGCTCCGTTGAGGCCGACGCCCTGGTAGACGTCCAGTCGCCCGCCCCCGTGCGGAGCGGTATATTCGGCGTCGTCGATCCCCATGCTCTTCATGAAGCAGCCGAGGTCGTCGCAGCCGCCGGTTAGAAGCGCCATCTGAGGCAGGTCGCCTTCGGTGTGATTCTTCGGCAACCGGGTGTCTTCGGCCGCGGCCGGGGTGTTGACGCAGGCTGCGACGTGCGGAAGGAAAACCTCGCGCCGCCATTTGCCGGTCTGCACCACGAGAGGAAGGTGCGAGATCGCCGGAACGCCAGTGAGCGTAAAGTCACCATGGGAGTCGGTCGTCGTAGCCGCGACGTAGTTGCCGATCGACACGTCGCACGTGTTGCACGAGTGCGTACCCGGAGTGATGGGCGGAAGCGTGCCGTTGGGATCGTCAGGGACGAAGACCACGACGTTGTAGAGCGGGTTGCGACCCGCGGGGTCGTACACCGTTCCGCTCACGGTGGTCGTGCAGCCGGCCGGCACGTAACAGTCGAGTCCTCCCCCGGGACAAGGCGCGACCGGCCCGCCGTCGTCTCCGCCGAAGACGCCGCCCGAGTCGACAAGGCCGAACGTCCCGGAGCCGTCACCGAGCGCGGCGTCCGGTCCCCCGGTCAAGTTGTTGCTGCCGCAGCCCCCCGACGCGCAGACCACGCCGATCCACGCTGCCGCACAAAGCAGGAGCATCGCTTGCCGTAAGTGCGTCATCACGGACCTCCTGGCAGGGAGCGAGGCGCGTTCGGCCTGCCCGCACCGGCCGGCAGTCTACGGGAGACATGCGCGAAGTCATCCGTTTACGTTGGGGCGATAAATCGAAATTGCAATGAAACTGATCTGTTCCAGGACTGCTGGTTTTTACGCGCCGCCGGTGGAGCAATCGCGCCGGTATGCGAGCGCGCTCTAGGACTTACCGCGAATCGCGGCAGGGACGTTGCTCGCCCGCGGCGCTTGCCCAGCCGCCTTGTGTGCTCGCCAGCAGTTGGGACATCGCCACTCGGCAATCTTCTCGCCCCCAGCGAGCGTCCGGCGCATCAGACGCCACCCGAAGTCCGTGCTGATGAGGGTGTAATTCGTGTTCGTTTCCGGTGCGCTCTCGCCGCAGCCGACACAGGTTGGACGCTCCGACATGGGACGCTCTCTCCGGGTCGCAAATCGCAGTGACCCAAGATCATCGTGACGGAAGTAGCGCGATTCAGCCAGTTCTTCACGACGCTGCGAGGCGTCACGCGCAAAAGGAACAGGGATGAATCACGCTGTCGTGCGACGTGCGGCGGGCAGCGATGAAGCGCTGATGGGCGCGCATGACCGCACACGAGAACAAAGGCGCGAGCGCGCTTCCCTGAGTGCGACCCTCGTACGCGACGGAACGGGTACGGGCGTGTCCGCTTCGGATGATTCGGTCCGCGCAGCCGTTTCTCGACGTTCCCCCGTGGCGGCGCCGCGCTCATGTCGATCGGCGATCGGCGATCTGCGATAACCCTGACAGGAGGAGGCCACCGAGATGACCGGGAACACATGCCCGTACTGCGGCCAGCCGCATCCCGCGGGAACGATCTTCTGCTCCGCCACCGGCCGGCCCCTGCAAGCTGCGCCCTCGGCGCCCCAGCCCGCTGGCGCACAACCCGCGCCACCGGTCCAGCCGCCGTACGGCCAAGTGCCAGGTCCGCCGGCATATGGATCGCCGCCTAATGCGCCGGCCGGCTACGCTCCGCCAGGGTACGGTGCTCCGGCGCCTCCGGGCTATCGGCCTCCCCCGGGACCCGCGGGCTATGGGTCTCCACACGGATCGCCCGGATATGGTCCACCGGGTCACGCAGGTCCCGCGCCCGGCGGCCACGGCACAGCGCCCCAGCCCTTCGCGCAACCGCCGTACGGCCAGCAACCGCCGCCGTTCGCGCCGCAACAGCAAACCTACGCCGCGCAGCCGCAGTACAGCCAGCCGCAGTACGGCCAGGCGCCCCCTTACGGCGGCTATGGGCAGCCCGCAGGCTACGGATACGCGCCACAGCCTGGAGCCCAGGGTCTGCGAGCGCCCAAGCCGGTAGGCGTCCTTCTCAGCGAGGCTCTCCAGCTCTATCAGAAGCACCTTGGCACGCTGCTTCTGACATGCGCCATCTTGCTCGTGCCGGTGTCGCTCGCGAAGTCCGCGGCCCTGGCGCTGGTCCTCGCTCCGACGACGATGGTCGACGTCGCAGCCAATCATGCGCAACAGCTGTCGCAGCGCACCGCACAGGATCTGCAGCGCCAGCTCCAGGAGACCGATCCGAAAAAGCGCCAGGCGCTAATCAAGGAGCAACAGAAGGAAATGCAAGACCTCCAGCAAGCCTGGGCCGCGACCGGAACCGCGGCGGTGGGCGGGCTCATGGCCATCTTGCTCGGCCTCGCGGCCGCGTTGATCGGGATCGCGGTCATGTATGGGATCGCGATCCCACTCACCACGGGCGCGCTCACCGTGATCATCGCCGACCGCAGCATCGGCGGAACCGCGGGGCCGGCGAGAGCCTACGGGCGCTTGCTCCAGCGGTTTGGCAAGCTGCTAACTGCAGCGATTCCGGCATTCTTCATCGTGCTCGTTGGCCTCTGCTTTCTGGTGATCCCGGGGCTCATTCTCGGGTTTCTCTTCGTGTTCGTGACGCCGGTCGTTCTCCTCGAGAATGTGGGTGGCATCGCGGCGCTAAAACGCAGCGCCGCGCTTGTGAAAGCGAACGTGCCGCAGGTGGCGATCGTCTGTCTCGTGTTTGCGGCCATTCGAATCGTGGCCTCAATCATGGCGGGGCTCTTCGTTCCGAGGTCGGCGCTCTTCTTGGGGAGCTTCGTCCAGGACGTGCTGCTGATGCTCATCCTGCCCATCCCGATCCTCGGGACGGTGCTCCTGTATCTCGATATCCGACGGCAGGCTGAGGGCCTCGACGACGCCGGCATTCGCAGAGCGCTAGAGCTTTGATCCCAACCGCGGTTCGTCGTCGTGGGCCGACCATGCTGCTGCATCGGACGTGACCGCTTGCGTTCGGCGGTGCGCCGCGGCGCGATCGGTGTACTCTCGGGCTTTCGCGGGCATGGCTGGGCAGAGCCCCCCGAGCAACATTGGCGACGGCGCACCGCTGGTGCGCGCGGGGGATGTCGTCTCCGGTAAGTTCAGGATCGAGCGTGTGCTGGGCCAGGGGGGCATGGGCGTCGTCGTGGCGGCCAAACACCTCCAGCTCGACGAGACCGTCGCGCTCAAGTTCCTGCGTGCGCACGCGATCTCCGACCCCGATGCCCTGGCGCGATTCACGCGTGAGGCCCGGGCCGCCGCCAAGTTGAAGAGTGAACATGTGGCGCGCGTCCTCGACGCGGGCGTCACCGACGACGGCACGCCGTACATCGTCATGGAGTACCTCGAGGGCCGGACCCTCGGGCAGCTGCTCGAACAGCAGGGCCGCCTCGACGTCAGCACCGTCGCGGAGTACGCAATTCAGGCATGCGAGGGCCTTGCGGAGGCTCATGCGCGCGGGATCGTGCACCGCGACATCAAGCCGGAGAACCTGTTTCTCGTGGAACGGTCTCAGGGCTGGCGCGTCCTCAAGATCCTCGACTTCGGGATCTCGAAGTTCGATGCCCGCGCCGCGTCCGACACCAACATCTCCACGCACGGCATGATGGGGTCGCCTTGCTACATGTCGCCCGAGCAGCTCCGCTCGACGGCGGAGGTCGACCATCGCACCGACCTTGGTCGCTGGGCGCGACGATCTTCGAACTCCTCGCGGGAGGAACTGCTTACAGCGCGGGCCAGACGCTGCCACAGCTCATCGCGGCCATTCTCGAGCGGCCGACCCCACGGCTAGCCGACATCCGGCCCGACATTCCGGCCGAGCTCTCCGCCGTTGTCGCCCGGTGCATGGCGAAAGATCGGGAGGCGCGTTTCGAGAGCGCCGCCGAGCTCGCACTGGCGCTGCTGCCTTTCGCGCCGAAGCGCGTGCGCGCAAACGTCGAACGCGCCATCGCCGTCACGCAGTCGGTCGCACCTAGCTCGCGTCCGCTCGCGCTATTGAGCGATGCGCCGCCGCCGATTCGAGAGGCAATGGCTGGTCCCTCGTCGGGTGCCCCCAAAAGCGGGACGCTGCAATCCGCGACGTCCCGGAAGCGCCCCGAGACGATCGACAACCTCGATACTCTCGCGGCGCCGACTGTGCCGGTGCCAGGGGAGAGGAAGCGACCCCGCCTCCCGAGGGTCGCCCTTGCTGCCGTGGGCGCGAGCGCCGCGCTGGTCCTGGTGTGGCGCTTCGCGTTCCACGCCGCTCCGTCGGTCGCCCCTCCGAAGGAATCGTCGTTTCCGGCCGTGGACGCCCTGCCTGCTGCAGAGGCCCGCGGCGGACCTGCACCTCCGCCAATCGCGTCGCTTCCTGTCGTCTCCGTCTCTCCGGACTCCGCCCGGAGCGCGTCGTCTGGAGAGTCCGACCCGGCGCCGAGCGCTGCCCCCTCGGCCGCCATCCATCCGTGGTCCCGAACGACGGCTCCGCCTCGTCCTCCGGCTCCGTCGTCTTCGTCCAGCGCGCCGCCGGCGGGTCTCGACATCCGCCTGGAGCGCTAGTCGCCGGCAAAAGACAGTGACGCGCGAGCCGTACGCACCATGACCCTACGCAAGGCCCTCGGCGTTGCGCTCATGACGGCCGCGATCCTCAGCGCCCAGTTCGCCGGCGGCCGTGCCGCACACGCCGACAACCTCGCCGACGAGGCCGAGCTCCAGTTCGAGATTGGAGCGGACAGGTACAAGAGTGGCGACTTTCGAGGTGCCCTCGAGCACTTCCTGGCGTCCAATCGCCTCGCGGCGAACCGCAACGTTGTCTTCAACATTGCTCGCGCCTACGAGCAGCTCGGACAGAGCGCCGACGCGTACCGCTACTACCATCAAGCGCTGGAGGGCGAACAGGATTCCGCGGCGCAAGAGCGCATCGCCGAGGCAATCGCGCGCCTCGAGCCTCTCGTCGCGGTCTTGCAGGTCGAAAGCGACCCGCCGGGCGCGACCATATCCCGCGACCGGCGGCAACGCCCGCGGCCTCGACGGCTTCCAGACAGAGACCGTCAATGGGCGCCTCTGGTACAAGGCCCTCACCGCGCAATGGCTCCTCACATCGCGCGACAAGACGCTCCCCTCGGGCGAGTTCCAGACGATTTTCGGCAATCCACGGACGCACTTCATCGATACCCGCGGCTTGCTGGAGCTTCGCTTCGAACCCAACCTCTCGAAGCGCGTACAACTCCTCAGCCGCGCATCTGAACCTCTACAACTTCGACGACTTCCTGGCGTACACGTCGCCCGCGGGCGGGCCCGCGCGCGAGGCGTTTCGCGGGCGCTGGGTGGGCGCCGAGGAGCGCGTGGTCTTCACGCCGGGGCCGGCTCTGCGCGTGACGGCCGGCGGCGAGGTGCAGCGGCACTTCGAAACCGACCAGACCGGCCAGAACGACAACGGGTTCTACCTGAGCCGGAACATCGTCCGTCCCTACGAGGCCGGCAATCTCGAAGATTCGTCGTCGGCAAGGCGTTCCGGGCGCCCAGCGTCTACGAGCACTACTACACGGGCCCCACGCAGATCCCTGGCCTCGACCTGCGACCCGAAGGGATCATTTCCGGTGAGGTGGAGTTCACCCATCGCTTCTCGAGCGCGGTCAGTGCCACGGTCGCCACGTATACGAACTACGTCACGAACCTCATCGTCCTCGACGGGCAGGGGACCGCCGCGAACCCCAATCAATACGTGAATTCGACGAGTCCGATCGAGACGACGGGCGCGGAGGTCGAGTTGCGTCGCGAGTGGCGCGACGGCTGGATGGTGGGCGTGTCGTACGCCTATCAGCGCTCGCAGTATCTGGACGACGCCCCGCAAGGTGGCGTGGCTCCACTCCGCGACGTGCCCAACTCTCCCGACCACCTCGCCGCGCTCAAGGCCGCGGCCCCGATCGTGGGGTCGCTCTTGAACGCGATGACGCGGCTGTCGTTCGTCGGCCCTCGACTCGACAAGTATGACCAGTCGTCCGACCCGCCGCAGGCAGCGACTCCGTCGGCGCTCGTATGGGACGTCGTCGTCTCCGGGCAGGCCGAGCGCTACGGGCTGCGCTACGCGCTCGGCCTCTACAACGCGATGAACTACCGCTACACGGTGCCGGTGAGCAGGGAGTTCTTGCAGGACTCCATCGTCCAGAACGGTCGCACGGCCCTTCTCAGCGGTCAGGTCACCTTTTGACCCCGACGCCGCCGTGGGCGCGGCGCGTTTTCTTCCGTTGCAGGTCTGGATGAGCCAGGCGCCGCCAATCGGAGAGCCGCTGCGTGAGCCGCGTCTGGATGTGGGTGATGCTCTCGCCGCCGACTGGCATGCGCCGTCCGAGGGCCGTGACGGGCCTCGCTTGGCGCCGTCACTACTCGGAATCGGATGGGCGCGCGCTGTAGTGCTCGCGCCCGCCCCGGATCGATCGTAAAAGGGGCGATTCCCGATGAGTGTTGCCGTCAGCGATCCGACCTACAAGCCTGGGGCCGGGCTTCGTCTTGGCGAACGTCTCTCCCTGCGTTTCATCAACGACAGGAGGGACGTGCCGTTTCTCGTCCTCATGGCGATTCTGACAGCGACCGTCATCCCCAGCGGGGTGGCTTTATTCGTGCCGGGTTGGTTCCGCTGGTGGTTGGCGGGCGTGCACCTCGCGTTGTTCGCCCATTTTCTGGGACCGTTCGTGCTGATGCTCCACAACACCAGCCACCGGAGCCTCTTCCGCCGGTCGTGGGGGTGGATGAATCAATACATCCCCTGGGTCCTGGGCCCGTTCTTCGGCGAATCCCCGGAGACGTACTTCGCGCACCACGTCGGGATGCATCACCCCGAAAACAACCTCGAGGACGACATCAGCTCGACGCTCCCGTATCGCCGAGACAGCGTCCGCGGTTTCCTGAGCTATTTCTTACGGTTTTTCTTCGTCGGTCTCGTCGAGCTCACGGGCTATCTGGCCCGCAAGCGCCGGCGCTCGCTCATGGTCCGCACTGTGATCGGGGAGCTCTTCTTTTACGCGGTAGCCGTCGTGCTGTTCTTCGTGAACTGGCGCGCCACCCTCACGGTCTTCGCGGTGCCGTTCATCGTCGCTCGTTTCGCGATGATGGCGGGAAACTGGGGTCAGCACGCGTTCATCGACGAGGTCTCGCCCGCGAACAGCTATCGAAACAGCATCACGTGCATCAACAGCAGCTATAACCGCCGCTGCTTCAACGACGGCTATCACATCGGGCACCACCTGAAGGCCACGAGGCACTGGACGGAACTCCCGGAAGAATTTCTCCGAAACGGGGCCACGTACGCAGCAGAAGACGCCATCGTCTTCGCCGAGATCGATTTCTTCGGGGTGTGGCTGTGCCTGATGCTCAAGCGCTACAACTGGCTGGCGCGCCGCTTCGTGCACCTGGGTGAGGTCGATCGATCCGAAGAGGAGACGATCGCCCTCCTACAAAGCCGAACCCGTTGGGTGCGAAGGCTCGATCCGGTCTCGAAGGTCGTCGCGGCAGAGTAGGTCCAACGGGCCGCGCGAGTCCCCATGGGCTTGCTACCACGTCAAGTCGCGCAGCTGCCCGAACACCGTGCGAACGCCCTCGCTCCAAGCTTTGCTGAGCGAAGCGAAATACGGGTCATCCTTGTCGAACCTGCGGCGCATGCGAACCTCGAGGCTGTCGCGTTCGTAGCAGATGAGATCAATCGGCATGCCCACCGAAAGGTTGCTCCGAATGGTCGAGTCGAACGACACGAGCACGCACTTCGTCGCCTCGGCGAGGCTCGTTGCGGGCGTGATCACGCGGTCGATGATCGGTTTGCCGTACTTGGCTTCGCCGGTCTGAAAAAACGGGGTGTCCGCGCCGGCCTCGATGAAGTTGCCTTCGGCGTAGATCCGGAAGAGCCGCGGCGCCTCTCCCTTGATCTGTCCGCCGATGATGAACGACGCATCGAACTTCAGGTTGCTGCTCTCGAGGTACTTGCCGTCGCGGATCTCGATGCCGCGCATCGCGTCCGAGACGAGGCGAGCGAAATCGAACATCGTGCGAACGTTCCAGAGGCTGGGAGCCGTGCCCTTGGTTTCGCCCTGCTGCTTCAGGATGCTGACGACGCTCTGCGTGCCGGCCAGGTTGCCCGAGCTGAGCATCACGAGGATACGGTCGCCGGCACGCTCGAAGACCGTCATCTTGGAGAAGCTGGCGAAGTTGTCGACGCCTGCGTGAGTGCGGGAGTCCGAGGCGAGAATGATGCCCTCGTCGAGGAGCACGCCCACGCAATAGGTCATGAGATTGCAGTCAAGGTAGCACCTGCGCCCGAGACGCTCATTCGGCGGCTTGCTGAGGCCGGAGCGCCGCGAAGAGCTCCACCCGCGATCCTACGCCGACCTTCCGGAAAACCGACGCCATCTGGTTTGCAACGGTTCTCTGCGAAGTCCCCCGCGAACGCGCGACGTCGCGCTGAGACGCGCCGTCGAGGATGTCGCGCACGACGGTGCATTCGGCACCCGACAGAGTCGGCGGCATCCTCCAGGCCGGACAGCGGTAGTGCAAGAGCAGCCGCTCGCCCGAACCGTACCGCGCCACAGTGGCTTCCAGTCCGGCAGGTGGGGGGATGAAGTCGTCCCGGTACGCGCCGCCAAAGAGGAGCACGAGGTGGGCTTCGCAGCGGAGCTTCAGTTTTTGCATCACGCTGGCGAGCAGAGTTCTCGCGGCGGCGGTGGATCGACCCGAGTCCGCGGCCAGAGCCTTCACGGGCACGCCGCGAGCCCGTCCCAGCGCGAGTCGAATCTCGGCGCGCGACAGGAGCCGCGTGGCGCAGCCGCGCGGCGCGGGGTCGCAGAGGATCAGGTGGGACGGAGGCCCCGTCACGTGGTCAACGATCTTCCACTCTCCATTCCAGAGCGCCGACCACGCGGCGCTGGCGTCGACATCAGCAGCGGGGTCCCAAAAAGCACTGTCTTGCACGCAGACCATGGCGCCCTCTCTCGCTCCTCGAAGGAGTGGAGAGCCGTCCGGTCCGATGTGAAGGCGGGCCCGCCGCTTTCCGGCTGCCTGGCCGTCGCCCGGGGGTATCCTCGGTGGTTCCGATCGCCATGGTGGAAAAAGGAGCGACTTGGCCCCGCCCGCAAGGCTAGTGTTCACGCGCGCGCGAGGCGCCCACGTACTGATCGTCGACGACGACGTCATGGTGCGGGCGCTCGCGATCGCTTTGCTGGAGCAGATGGGGGGCCATGGTGAGGGCGTCGCCACGGGGGCCGAGGCGAGCGCCGTGATCGCGCGCGTTGCGGGCGCCGGCGGCCGCGCATTCGATATCGTGTTCCTCGACCAGAACCTTTGGCAGGAAACGGGCCAGCAGGTGTGTCAGCGTCTGCGCAGGGAGGGCCTCGAGGCGCCCATCGTGGCGATGTCGGGCGACGGGTTCACGCGTGACGGCCGGCTTCGCGACGCGGGATTCGACGCGGAGCTGAAGAAGCCGTTCTCCGCGGAGGAGCTGCATGCGTGCGTCGAAGGCCACGTAGGCCGCAAGTACGGCAGGACCACCGAGACGGCGTGATGGTCAGGCGAGACGAGGGGGGACGGACGGAGGCACGAATCGCCGAGCTCGACAGCCGGCGACGCGCGGGCAACGCGTTCGCGCTCGCCGTCGGGCTGTGCGGGGTCAGCGGAGCGCTGGTCTTGCCGCTGCTGCTGGCGCACGTCGACACGCGCGTCGTCGTCGTGACCGCCGCGGCGAGCGCGGCGTTCGGTGCGTGCGCGGTCGTCGGCCGAAAGAGGGACAGCGTCGTCGCCGCGCCGTTGCTCAATGCGCTTCTGGCCGGGGTTCTCTTCGCAGGTGTCACGGTCAACCGGCAGATCGGACCGGGGCCGGCGTTCGTGGGATTCTCGCTGTTTGCGGCGGCCGCCACTCTCACGCTCCGCGGCGTCATCCTTGGGGGAATCGTCGGCGCCGCGAGCATCATCGGCATGGCGCTCGTGGCGTGGGACGAACCGCAGCTCGCGGTGAAGCCGCCTAGCGCCCTGGCGTACGGCCTGAGCCTATGCTTCGTCACCACGATTCTCTCGGTGGTACAGGCCATCAATACGCGTCGGGCGCTCGCCCAGGTCGTGGAACGCGAGCGACGTGCCGTGGCCGCGGAAGCGCGCGCGCAGGAGAGCGAATCGCGCTATCGCCTCACGACCGACAACATGAGCGATCTCATCGCGCTACTCGACCATAGCGGTCGTTTCTTGTACGCGAGCCCGTCATTCGATCGGATTCTCGGCGTGTCCCCCGACGAGCTCCTGAAGCAGCCTCGCCCAGACCTGATGCACCCGGAGGACACCACGCACGCGGTCGCGCACTTCGCCGACGCGCTCGTGACGGGCAAGGCACGCGGTACGTATCGCTTTCGCGACCGGGACGGTCACGAGCGCTGGATCGAGACCGTGTACGACGCCGTGCCCAGGGGTGACCAGACGCTCGTCGTAATCGCCGCCCGGGATGTCACAGAGAATCGAGCGCTTGCTGCACAGCTGCAGCAAGCCCAGAAGATGGACGCGCTGGGCCGCATGGCAGCTGCGGTCGCACACGACTTCAACAACCTGCTCACCGTCATCCGCTCGGCGATTACGATCGCCATGTGGGAGTCCGGCGAGTCGGACAGTCCCACCCGCGCGGCGCTGCTTCATGCGGAGCAAGCGACGATGGGCGCAGCGGCTCTGACGGCGCGACTGCTCGCCTTTTCGCGGCGATCCGTCGTGGATCTGGAAGTAGTCGACGCGCACAAGGCTCTGAGCGGGCTGACGGACCTTCTACCCCGCGCGCTCGGCTCTGGCATCGAGCTCGACGTGAAGCTCGGGCCGGACCTTCCTCCCATCGTTGCGGCGCCCGTTCAGCTCGAGCAGATCCTCCTCAACCTGGCCATCAACGCGCGTGACGCCATGCCCGGCGGCGGCAAAATCTCCGTCGTTGCGCGCTCGCGGCATCTCGCCGAGGGCGAGGAGACCGATTGTCGACCAGGCGAATGGCTCGAGCTGGACGTCTCGGACACTGGCTCGGGCTTGACCGACGACGCGAAGGCGCACCTTTTCGAGCCGTTCTTCACCACCAAGCCTCCGGGCGAGGGAACCGGGCTCGGCCTGTCCACCTGCTACGGCATCGTGCGACAGCTCGGAGGCAGCATTCGCGTCGCGAGCGCGCCCGGAGAAGGAACGACGTTCACCGTGCTTCTGCCGCGCGCGGGGGACTCCGTCCACGCGCCCGCCTTCGGCTGACGCTCGGACACACTCCTCAATCGGGCGTCGCGACGACAATCATCCCGTGGTCGCGTAGAGAGATGCCGTCCGGGCCCCTTCGAGCTTCGAAGGCCCCGGCGACGTCTCTGCGAAGCGAGGCGTGGAGGTCGTCGGGCACGATGCTGAGGAAGTTGCCGAACGAGCTCGATTGCAGAAAGTCGACGGCGTCCTCGCCGCTCGAGAACTTCTGGGTGCGCCGGATGATGTGCAGCTCGGAGATCTCGAGGTGCGCTTGGAGGATCATCGCGACCAAATCGCTGAGCAAGGTCCCCAGCTGCGCCATGGCGAGGCTCGAGGAGTTCAAGCGTCGGATGTATGGTTCTTGGGCCAGAAGCTCGGCGCAAATGAGGGTCGTCGTGCTTGAAGGGCGCAGATCCCTTGGCAGCGTCGTCAGCCCGAGGCGGCCTCCGGGGCGAAGCACCCGCCTGACCTCGGCGAGCGCCTTCGGCTTGTCGCGCACCCAGTGAAAGACGGCGGACATGCAGACGGCGTCGAAGGTCTCGTTGCCGAAGGCGCTCAGGTTCTCGGCCTGGCCGACCTCGAAGGAAAGGCCGGCGCCTCCGGTGCGCGCGACCGCGACGCGGTCGACGAGCGGGTCGATGCCGACGACGCCTGCCGATCCGACGATCTCGGCGATCCACCGGGCCAGCCGTCCCGTGCCGCACCCGACATCGAGGACGCGATCGCCGCTCTTCAGCCCAAGGCGCTCGACCAGACGTTTCCCCCCCTCGAATTGCGAATCGCTCAACCAGTCGTACTTTTGGGCGAGCTCGGGGCTGTCATGGGCGAAAGAAGTCACGGTGCCTCCGGTGATTTGCCATGGATCCGCCGAGTTTGACGGCCGGGCCGCGGCTTAGCAAGACCGACCCCGCGCGATTCGCGAGCCGCCCGGAGTGCTTTGCGCTACGCGCCGCCATCGCGTTGCGGGCGGCCGGGAGCCGGGTTAGAGCTGCGAAGATATGGGCGCTCGGCGCAGCGTGCAACAGGTCGGTCGCGCCGTCGGCCGCCGCATCGCCGCCTTGACCCGCTCGCCCGTGGCAAGCAACGCGCTGGTCCGGCTCAACGTGCGAACGAACCTGACCTTCGCGCTACCGATCCTCCTCTATGCGCCGACCTCCCGATGCAACTCGCGCTGCGTGTCCTGCGACTGGTGGCGGACCGACGGGGCCACCGACCTTCGACGCGGCGAGATCGCGACCCTCTGCCGCGAGCTGCCGGAGCTCGGGACGAAGCTCGTCGTCTTCACGGGGGGCGAGCCGCTGGTGCGCGAGGACGTGTTCGAGATTGCCGATCTTTTCCGCGCGCAAGGGATGGTGCTGCACTTGCTCACGAGCGGACTGGCGCTCGAACGGCACGCTCCGGCGGTCGCAGAGCGCTTCGACGCGGTGACCATTTCGCTCGACGGTCATACCCCGGAGCTCTATCGCCGCGTTCGCGGGGTTGACGGTCTCGAGGCGGTCGAGCGCGGGGTGCGGCGCCTCAAGGAGCTTCGGCCGAGCCTCCTCGTGCGCGCGAGATCCACACTGCATCAGCGCAACTTTCGCGCCCTATCGGATCTCGTCGACAAGGCGAGGGCGATGGGGCTCGACCGAGATCTCCTTTCTCGCGGCTGACGCCAGCTCCGACGCGTTCGGGCGAAAGAGCCTGAGCGTGGCACCGCCCCCGCACGCCTTGCTGCTCGACCCCGCCGAGGCGAGCGAGTTCGACCGCGTGATCGACAAGGCGCTGGCGAGCCACGCTCGCGCGTTTCGCGATGGATTCGTCGCCGAGAGCGGCGAGCGGCTTCACGACCTGGCGCGCTACTATCGCGCCCATTTGCGGCGAGGCTCCTTCCCAGCAGTTCGCTGCGACGCGCCCTGGGCCAGCGCCGTCGTCGAGGCTGACGGCACGCTCAGGCCTTGCTTCTTTCAGCCGCCCGTCGGAAGCGTGCGAGAAAGGTCTCTGCGGGCACTCCTGGACGACGAAATGGTCCGATTCCGGCGTGGCCTCGAAGTGGCCTGCAATGCAACGTGCCAGCGCTGCGTGTGCTCGCTCCGCGTCGGGATGCGTTCGCGACTCTGGTGACGGTCGTCGGAAATCTCGCGCCTCGAAGCGAGATTGGCTACCCGCCGAGTCCTGCCCCGTCTACCCTCGCGGCCCCTGACAAAGGAGCCCTCGGATGAACGGAACCATCAAGGTGGTAGTCGCAGCCGTTGCAGCATCGATGTCGTTGACCGCGTCGGCTGCAAGGGCGGCGGACACCGCGCCGGACCGAGAAGGCGTCAGCGCGGGCGTTCTCGTCGGGTACGGGTTCGACGACGCTTACAAGTTCGGTCTCGGGGTGCGCGGCGGCTACACCTTGGCTTCCCCGAAGGTCTATATCGGCGGAACCTTCGTCTATCACTTCGGGGAGAGCGAGTCCTTCGGCGACATCACGGTGAGCGAGCACCTTCTCTACCTCGGTCCAGAGGGCGGCTACGATTTCGCCATTTCGAGCGTACCGCAGCTTCTCATTCGCCCTTACCTGGGCCTCGGGTTCGAATCAGCCTCAGTCTCGGGTGGCACGACTGCAATCAGCGGTTCGAAGACTAGCGCGAGCGGTTTCGCGTTCTGGCCCGGGGTCATCGGCCTTTACTCGTTCACGCCGAACTTCTCGGCGGGCCTCGACGCGCGCGTCGTTGTGGCGACCTTCGGCGGAGGCGACACGACGTTCGCCCTCTTCCTGACCGGGCAATACAAGTTCTGAACCGGCGTGCGTCGCCCGGGCCCGGGGGGGATGGATTCGGACCGCCGGCACGCTTCCGGCGACGGACAGGCGTCTTGTGACGACAAGCCGCGCTCTCTCGCTCGTGACCCCTTCGACTGGGACAGTGTAGGCTCCACCCCGATGAACGACCGGGTGACGGAGCTCGAAGACGAGCTCGCGCGCATGCGAGCGAAGGGCCATGCGCTGGCGCAGGAGCTCGAGGAGTTGCGGCACTATCGCAGCGCCGTCGAGGGCTCGCCCGCGGCCATCCTTCGTGTTTCCGGAACGAAGGGACGCTACGTATTCGCTAACGAGGCGTTCGCGAGGCTCGTCGGTCAAGCGTGCGATGGCCTCATGGCGCGCGATCCCTTTCAGGTTTGGGTCGAATCGGCGCATCCAGATGACGTAGCGGCGGAGCGCGTGGAGATGGAGCGCGTTGCCAAGGGCGAGATCGACGGCTTTCAGTTCGAGAAGCGGGTGATCTCGCAGACAGGCGAGACGCGCTGGGTCCGGATGAATGCGTCCGCGTCGCGCGACGCCAATGGCCGCCTCGAGTTTCTCACGATCTACTTCATGGATATCGAGGAGCAACGGGCACTGGCTCGGACGCGCCAGCATCTGGAGAGCCAGCTCCGCGAGGAGCAGAAGCTTGGGGCGGTGGGCAAGCTCGCGGGCGGCATTGCTCACGATTTCAACAACCGTCTCGTCGTGGTCATGGGTTACGCCGAGCTCTTGAAGCGAGAACTGCCCCCGGACAGCCCGCTTGCTAGCCATGCGGACATGGTGCTCGCAAGCGCGAAGCGCGCCGCTGAGCTCACCCGTCAACTTCTCGCCTATAGCCGTCGCCAGGTGCTCGAGCCCGAAGCGTTCGATCTGAACGGGATGGCCGAGCGCATGAGGAGCCTGCTCAAGACGGTGCTGGCCGACCGCATCGAGCTCGTCACAGTACTGCGCGCGAAGCAAGCGGTTCTGGCCGACCCCGGGCAGATCGAGCGCGTCGTCTTGAACCTCGTGCTCAACGCGCGCGACGCCATGCCCTCGGGCGGAAGGCTCTCGATCGAGACGCGAGACGTGACGCTGGGTCCCGCGGAGCATCCGACTCTTCTGCCGGGAAATTACATCGCGCTCCTCGTAACCGACACAGGTACGGGGATCCCAGAGGATGCCCTGCCGCACATCTTCGAGCCATTTTTCACCACCAAGAAGATGGGGCAAGGGACGGGGCTGGGCCTCTCGATGGTCGAGGGCATCGTGCACCAGAGCGGCGGGGCGACGCATGTCGACAGCTCCGTCGGCAAGGGCACGACGTTCACGATCCACCTTCCCCAAGCGATGACATCGCCGTCCGTCCAGGCCCCCGTCGAGGACGCGCCGCCCCGGAGCGGCAGCTTCGAAACTGTCCTCGTGTGCGACGACGATGACGACGTACGAGAGCTCGTGGCGGAGGTTCTCAGGCTCCGCGCCTACTCCATCCTGAGGGCGCGCAGCGGCGAGCACGCACTCGAAATCGCCCAACGCCATCGGGGTCCCATCCACCTTCTGGTGAGCGACCTCGCGATGCCCGGACTCGGAGGGCTCGAGCTCGGTGCCCGGCTCCGCAGTCGGGACCCCTCGCTGAGGATTCTCTATATCTCGGGTTTCACGGACGACGTCGATCGCCTTTCGACGCCGCGTGATCCGAGCATCCACTTCCTGCCCAAGCCTTTCCTGCCCGGTGATCTGACGCGCGCGGTATCACAGATTCTGGAGGGATCGCCGCCCCCGCTTGGGGACAGCCACGCGATCTTGCGACGCTCGAGGGAGGAGTGAGACGCGCACCGCTCACTTCTCGCGAGCGGATCGAGGGGCGGAGCGATTGCGCTCGGAAGCGGGCGCCTGTGCGCGGACGGCGTCTCGGCCTGCCCGAAGCATCTGGCGAAACTGCGCCTCTTCGCGGCCCGTGAATCCGCTGAGGAGGACGGACTCGAGCGCGTCCACCTGCTCGTCGCACCGGGCCAGCGTACGTTCGCCGGGTGCGGTCAGGAAGATCGATAGCGCGCGCCCGCCTTCCGAGTCGCTCCGTCGTCGGATTAGCCCTCTTCGTTCGAGCGCGCTCACCATCTCGTTGGCCGCCTGTGGACTGACGAAGGAGCGGCGCGCGAGCTGCGCCGAGGACATGCCCGCGTGCAGCGACAGGACGCTGAGCGCGGTGTACTGGACCGCGGTCAGCTGTGTCGGCTGCAAGACGTCGTCGATGCGTGCGCGCAACGCTCGTTCGAGTTCTTTGACGAGATAGCTCAGACGCGGCAACGTTCGACCGGGCGCTCCGACCGCCCTCGACTGGACCTTCATGGTCACAACCTAGAGCAACCGTGGTTCGACATCACGACCAGAAGCGGCGGGCCGTGTCGACGACCAGCTCCAGCTTGCGCCACTGGTCGTCCTCCGTGAGGAGGTTTCCCTTCAAGGTGGAAGCGAAGCCGCACTGCGGCGAAAGGGCCAGCCTGGACGGATCGATGTAGGCGGCTGCTCGCTCGAGCTCTCGTAGCAGGTCGTCTTGGGGCTCCAGGTCGGCCCGCTTGGAGCTCACGATCCCGAGCACCACCACCGAGTCACCGGGCGGCACGTGACGGAGCGCCGAATAGCCGCCCATGCGCGACCTGTCCTCCCACTCGATCAAGAATGAGTCGTACGGCAGGGAGAACAACGCCTCGGCTACCGGATCGAGCGCTCCCTCCGCGACGTACCGCGACTGGTTGTTCCCCCGGCACACGTGGATGGCCGTACGCACGTGGTCGGGCAACCCGGCGACGACCTCGCGATCGGCCCACCTCGCGAGATCGAGGGTCTCCTTCCAGTCATATCCGTGGCGCTCCATCCGCGCACGCCAGTCCGGATCGCAGAGGAAGGGGTAGACGGGGAAGTCGAGCTGTACGTAACGGCAGCCCGCCGCGACGACGTCCGCGATCATCTGCTTCTCGATGGCGACGACGTGCTCGACCAACGCCCGATGCGAATCGTAAGCGTGGCCGTTGATCTCGGCCTTGTGGTTGTACGGAAGGGCAAGGAACGATCCGGCCGGGAACGTCACTTTGTAGAGCCGATCGGTGATCGTCGACATGAACGCGGCCTCCCTGGCAGCGGGGCTGTCGACCTGCCTCAACCGGTCCACGACGTATTGCATGTTCCACTCGATCACCGAGCCATCGGCCGCCTTGAACTTCGCCTTGGACACCTCGCTCGAGAACCCGGTGATGCCGTCGAATAGCGAATTCAGGAACATGTACCTGCGAAATTCGCCGTCACTCACGACGTCGAGCCCGATGTCGATCTGACGCTGTACCACGCGCCGGCTTTCTTGCTCGGCGACGGCGTAGAGTTCGTCGAGACCGTGCGCTCGCTCCGAGGCCTCGACGGCGACGTGGCCTGGTGCGTAGACGGCCTCGTTGGCGGCAATGAGCCGTGGGGACCGCTTCAGGCTTCCGACGTGCTCGGCCCGGGGTAACTTCCGTGTTGTCGATGTCATCGATCACTCCTTGGCGGGGGGGGGCCGGATGCCATGTTCCGGGCGATGAGATCTCCGCGCGCCGCCTTGTACTCCTCGGCGGTCGGCGGCTGCTTGTCGTGTTTGAGGACGCGGTAGTCCGAGCCGAGCGCGACTCCGAGGCTCGTTCGCGTGACCGTGGCGGGGAAGCCGCGTCCGGCTTCCCGTGCCGGCGCCTCCACGACGACGTTGACGAGGCGACCGACACCGTCGACCTCGACCTCGACCGTGTCGCCCGGGAAAACCGGACGCGAGTGCCATGGCGTGCCCGTGAGCACGACGTCGCCGGGGCGAAGCGTGATGTGGCGAGTGAGGTCCGCGAACAGTTCGTCGATGCCCCAGACCATCTCCGAGACCGCGCCCTCCTGGACCTTCTGCCCGTTCACGTAGGTCCGAAGGGTCGATCGACGGATGTCGATACCACTCACGAGACCCGGCCCGATGGGGCAGAACCCGTCTTGCCCTTTGACGCGCAGCATTGAACCGGCGTCGGTGTCGCGAAAGTCGTGGGCGCCGACGTCGTTGGCGCAGGAGAATCCCGCGAGGTGATCCCACACGTCGTCGGCGCGCACGCCGCGCATCGTCCGACCGACGACCGCGGCGATCTCGCCCTCGTAGTTGACTAGACGGCAGTCGGCGGGGCGCACGATCTCGCCGCGATGCGCGTTGATCGTAGTGGCGGGCTTCACGAAATACGTCGGATGTCCGCCGGCGAGCTCAACCCCGAATTCGACGGCGCGCGAACGGTAGTTCAGGTGGACGCACACGATCGTCGTGGGCTCGACCGGCGGGGCATACGTAGCGCCCGCCTCCGCGATCGAACGGCCGTCGTCCAAGATCAGGCGGTCGCCGTCGACCTGGCAGCCGTGAAGACGCCCGCCGTGGACGACGCGGCGAAGGTCCCGTCGCGGAAGATCGAGTACGCTCACACCGGCTCCACTCTGCCGCCGGTGACCGAGAAGGCCATCGAGAAGACGTAACCTGCCCCGACGGAAATGGGTGCGAGCGTCTCGATCTCCTCGTACTCGGTCGCCCCGAGCTCGAGGGTGGCTCGCCCGGTGTGGATCGTCCCGCAGGCGAAGTCGGTGATGGCGCCGAACTGGAGCTCGTGCACCGCAGGGTCGGCCCGATCGATTGCGGGGAAGAGGCGCGTGTGCACCAGCGGAAGGGTTGCGGCTCGCGGCGGGCGCTCCGTGGCGCTCTCGATCGCGACCTTGGCCGTGATGACCCGCCGCCCGTGACTCGTCACGTGGGCCGCGAAGGTCGAGCCTCTGTCCTTGCGAACCCCACCCCGCCCGAGCTCGACGGCCCGAGTCATCGCAATCTGTCCCATCTTCTTTGGGAACCCCTGGATCTGTCCGCGCAGCAGCGACAGCTCGCTGTCTACCCAGATGAAGGGGACGCGCCCGACTTTCTTGTCGCCGCGCACGGCGTGCAACACGACGTACGCCTCGTGGTACTGACCCACCGCGGGGTCGCTGAGGACACGGTCGTCGTTGTCGCTCGACGAGCACCAGTCCGCGAAGACGACGCTGGCCGTGCCTTCGGGCACCGGTCGCATCCCTTCGGGGAGCAACGCCGCGACTGCATCGGCGGAAGCCGTGAAATCGACGGAGATGATCTCTCCCGAGTAGTGCCACGGCGGCGGAGCGACGACCGACGATCTTCCGCTGCGCGTCAGCGGAAGTGTCCAACCGCGAAGTGTCATGTTTGCTTCTCCCTAGATTCAATGCGAAACAAAACGTGGACCTGTCCAGTTCCGACGGCGTTCTCGTACTCCGACAGGCGATCGCCCTTGACTCGACACGCCGCGCCGCCCATGGCGCCCAGGCCAATGAGGTAGTGCGCCAGTCGGCCCTCGGGATGGTGCTTGCGTAGGTATTCGGGATAGAGCTCGAGGACGGCGGCATGGTCGCCTCGCTCCCATAGCTCCAGGATGTGGGCGTCCGTCGCGCGCGCGTCCTGCGAGATCAGATGCGCAGGATCGTAACCGAAGTGTTGGCGGATGGCCTCGAGCGGCCAGAACTCGTGACTCATGCCACCGCTGCCCAGAACGGCGACCCGGCCTCCGTGGACGCGCCGCACCGCCTCAGCCAGCGCGTCTCCGATGGCCAAGTAGTAGTCCATCGAGGCGGTCTGGACGACGCCGCAAGACACGACCCTCTCGCCGCGTCGCAAGTGATGCACGAGGTTGAGGGTGGCATAGTGCTGCGGCAGTGACGCGGCGGTGACGTTGACCGTGTGAAGTGAGCGCTCCTTGCCAACCTGGTGCCAGGCCTTCGCGACCTCGGGCGAGCCGGGATATTCGAAGGGCAGGTCGCAGATGTTGCGGGGCATCTCCTCGCTGGTGTAGAGGCCCGCGAAGCGCGCGGCCCCGGCGATCACGTGTTCGGTGGTAGTAAACCAGTGGGTGTCGACGATGACGAACGTGTCGACTCCGAGCCCGGCGAACGATTCGCGGAGCAACCGATACCCGGGCTCCACCAACGTCGTGTCAGCCCCGGTTCCCCCGAGCTCCACGCGTACCTGCTCCGGCACCATGACCATCGGCTGATGCGCCACCACGGCCACGGCGACGATCTCACCCACGGCTGCGGTCCCCTTCGAACGAGCCTCGCTTCACCGCAACGTTCTTCACGTCGCAGAAGAAGTCGAAGCTCCACGCGCCGCCCTCGCGACCGATGCCGGACCGCCCGACCCCCCCGAACGGCGCCTCCAGGTCACGCACGAAGAAGCAATTTACCCAGACGGTGCCGGCCGCGATGCGCGCAGACACCCGTTCGGCGCGGCCGGGGTCACGCGTGTATACGACGGCCGCGAGGCCATAGTCCGTTCCGTTGGCCAGCTCGATCGCCTCTTCTTCCGATGCGAACGTTTGCCAGGTGACTACGGGTCCGAACACCTCGGTCTGGACTATCTCAGCGTCCTGCCGGACGCCCCCGAGGATGGTCGGCTGGTAGTACAGACCCCCGAGCGGATGAGCGCTGCCCCCGAGCAGAGCGACCGCTCCCGCGTCGAGCGCCCGCTGCACGAAGCCCATGACGCGTTCGAGTTGGCGCGGGTGGATCAGCGGGCCCACGCGAACTCCACGCTCCCTCGGGTCACCCACCACGAGCCCTCGGGCGAGCTCCAGCACGCGCGCACGAAAATCGGCCTCGATCGACGACGCGACGAGTATCCGCGTGCCGGCCAGGCATACCTGACCCGCGTTGTTGAACTGCATGACGACCGTGGCGGCGGCCTCATCGAGATCGGCGTCATCGAAGACGACGAACGGCGACTTGCCGCCAAGCTCCAGACTCACCGGCGTGATCTTCGACGCCGCGGCACCGGCGACGATCCGGCCCGTGGCGATCGAGCCGGTGAAGCTGATGCGATCGACGCCTGGGTGCTCGACCAGCGCCTGCCCTGCTTCGAATCCGGTGCCCTGGACGACGTTGAAGACTCCCGGGGGCACTCCGACGCCCGCCGCGACCTCGGCGAGCAGCGAGCACGAGAGCGGCGCCCACTCCGGAGGCTTCAGGACGACCGTGTTGCCGGCGGCGAGGGCCGGACCGATCTTCCAGGTCGAGAGGAGCAGCGGCGCGTTCCAGGGCGTGATGAGAGCCGCGACTCCGGCCGGTTCGTGATGCGCACGGTTGTCGGCGACGGGGCCTCGGACCGGCTCGTGCCTGAAGGTTCGAGCAAAGTCGGAGAAGAAGGCAATGTTATGCGCGGCCCGGTCGACGACGCGCTTGAGGTTGCCGACGAGCAACGAGCCGTTGTCGGCCGTCTCCACGGCCGAAAGCTGCGGCTTTTGGTCGAGGATCCCCTGCGCGAAGCGATCGAGGATCCGCCCTCGTCCGTCCGGTCCCAGCGATGCCCAGGCAGGGAAGGCTTGGCGAGCCGCGCTCACGGCCCGGTCGACGTCTGCGCGCCCGCCGGCGGAGACTTCACCGAGAACCGTCCCGTCGATTGGAGAGAACACCGTGAACGTGTTCGAACCGACAGGGCCCGGCTCACCGCCCACCCAGTGGCACGTCTCGACGCTGACGCCGGCTATCTGGATGCGCGATGTCATCGAGGGGGCTCCATCAGTCCCGCTTCGACATTCGGCTGGAATGGGTCATCGGGCCCTTGCGGTCCATTCCGCGCCAGAACGGGTCGCGCAGGGCTCTCTTCAAGATCTTCCCCGGCCCCGACTTCGGCAGCGGCTCGAGTTGAATCTCGATTCGCTTGGGAACCTTGTAGCCGGCGATGGCGCTCCGACAATGCTCCTTCAGCTCCGTCCGGAGCCGTTCAAGGCCGCCGGTCGGCTCTGCCGCGACTACGACGACGGCATGCACCGCTTCGCCCCACGTATCGTCCGGGATCCCGAAGACCGCGGCCTCGAGTACCGCGGGGTGCCGGTGCAGAACGTCCTCGACCTCGATCGAGTATACCTTCTCGGCTCCGGACACGATCACGTCCTTCACCCTGTCCACGACGAACAGGTAGTCACGCTCGCGCAGAACGCCGATGTCACCGGTGCGGTACCAGCCGCCCGTCAGTGCGGCGGCGGTCGCCTCCGCGTTTCCCCAGTAGCCAGACGTGACGTTGGGCCCTCGCACCCAGATCTCGCCGGCTTCGCCATGCTCGGCCTCGCTGCCGTCGTCGCGTACGATCCGGACCGCAACGCCGGGCACCGCACGCCCGCACGAGCCGAGCAGGGGTGTGCCGAGGACGTCCTCTTCGTGGCGGAGGCAGGTGGCGATCGACGAGGTCTCCGTGGCCCCGTAGAACTGGGCCATCTCTACCGACGGGAACGTCTCGTGTGCGGACTCCACGACCGCGTTCGCGATCGGCGATCCGGCGTGCCCAAGGAGCCGCAGCGACGACACGTCGCGGGGAGCCGCCCGTTGCGCGGCGACGAACGCCGCGAGCATCGTCGGAACGGGCATGAACACGGTGACCCCGTGTCGTTCGATGAGATCGAGGCACTTGTGCGGATCGAAGGCCGGGATCGTGACGGTGGTCGCGCCCAGCCAGATCAGGCCGACAAGCGGTGCCACGCCGGCCACGTGGAACATCGCGGGCGCCGCGAGGAATACGTCGTCGCTCCGGAGCGAGCAGGCCACGGTCTTGTGAAACGCGTTGGCGACGAGGTTGCGGTGCGTGAGGATCACCCCCTTCGGCCTGCCCGTCGTTCCGCCGGTGTAGAACAAGGCGGCGACCGTGTTCTCCTCCACACGGTGTCGCGGCATCCTCGCGCGAACGGATTGAAGCTTCTCGTAGTCGTCCGGAATGGACACCACGTGCTCCACGCAAGCCCGCAGTGAGCCAGGGTCGCGGTCGGAGATGAGGACCCGCGCACCGGAGTCTTCCAGGATGGCCCGCAGTTCGATCTCCGCCAACCGCGTATTGAGCGGCACGATCACGATACCGTACGCGGGGATGGCGCAGAATGCCTCGAAGTAGCGATGGCTGTTTCCGGAAAGCACCGCGACCCGGTCGCCCGGTTTCACACCCAGACTCTCGAGGCCCGCCCCGAGACGGGCGCATCGATCGTAAAGCTCGGAGTAGTCGAGTCGGGTGTCCCCGTCGATCACCGCGACCCGTTCCCCGTGAACTCGCCGGGCATGTTCGAGCGGATCGGCGAGGGTGAGCATGGGGGACCGTTCTTACGTCGCTTCAGGCGGAGGCAATTTCGACGACGACGTTGCCGAAGAGATCAGGTTGCTGCATCCGGACGAAGGCGTCGTGGATCCGTTCGAGCGGGTGCACCGAGTCGATGACAGGCCGGAGATTCGCCGCCTCCATGAACCGCAGCATCCGCAACGTGTCGGAGCGCGAGCCCGACGTTGATCCGACGATCGACACCTGGTGATAAAAGATGCGCGGGAGATCGAGCGGTATGTCGGAACCGGTCGTCGCACCCGCTGTCACGATCCGTCCCCCGGGTCGGACGGATCTCAGGCTGTGCTTCCAGGTGGCCGCCCCGACCGTGTCGACGACGATGTCGACAGGCTCGCGAAGTCGCTCCCCCGTGGGGATCGCCTCGTGGGCGCCGAGTTTGAGTGCGCGCTGACGTTTCGCCTCGGAGCGGCTCGTGACGACGACTTGCAGTCCTGCCGCGCGGGCCATGGCGATCGCGGCCGTCGCGATGCCCCCTCCCGCGCCCTGGATCAGAATTCGCTCGCCCGGTTGAGCGTGGCCCCGGGTGAACAAGAGGCGATACGTGCTCGACCAGCTGACGTTCAGACACGCCGCCTGGTGAAACGTCAGCCAGGGCGGCTTCGCGATCACGTTGCGGGTCGGCGCGACGGCGTACTCGCCGAACGATCCCGGGAGGTCCTCGGAGATCAGTGAGCGACCGGGATCGAATGTCTCGTCGCCGCCGCCGGCGTCCGGGTCCCCGAACGAGCCCGTCACCATGACCTCGTTCCCCCGATCGTCCCATCCGACGATGTCGCAGCCGAGGATCCTCGGGAACGACTCCCGCCGCACGGCCACTCCCCGAAGCGTCCACAGGTCGTGCATGTTGACGGTGGTGGCCGCGAGACGGATGCGCGCCTGGTTCGGACCCACCTCGGGAGACGGCCAGCCGTCCTTCAGCTCTAGGGCCGAGAGCGGGTCGTCCTTGTCGACGCGAACTGCGACGGCTGCGCGCATTATGGTGGCCTCTGAGCGTCGATGGCGTCCGGCGAGGACGGCGTATCAAGTAGCTTGATATAGGGGCGACCCGAGGGTGTCAAGGCGCTTCGAGAGAGATCGAACCTCGCGCGCCGCCTCGCCTCGTGCCCCCATCTTCGCGGGCGAAGCCGGATCAGCCGGGTTCGACACGGTCAGGAAGGCGATTTCCGGCCGGAGCAGGAGCGGCCAAATATGTACACGGTCGGCCACGCGCGATGATGCGCTCGCAACATTGCATCTCGATCGTACTGATAAGTACTCACGTGGCCTTGAAAGGCGAAAACGAGGACTCCCGAGCACTTGCTCGCCGGTCGAGGCGGCGTACTGTCCGCGACATCGAGTACCCACTGTCGTAAGGCAACGGGCAGGACGCAAACGGAGATTGTCCCATGACAGCCCATTGGATCTCGTGGTGGTCGTTGGTCGGTGTCCTTGTCGGGTGCAGCGCAGTGGGTTGCGGCAACCGGGGTAGCCAAGCTGGCTCCAACCCGACCGCCGACGACACCGCCGAGGGTGGCGGAGGCAGCAGCTCGGGGGGAGGCTCGAGCGCAGCTGCGTCGTCAGGCAGCCCTCCGTCCGATGACTCTGGAGGGGACACGACCGGGGGCAGCGCCGGTGGGAGCAGCGGAGCGGCGAGCAGCTCCGGCGGGACCGTCCAAGACGCCGGGGCCAGTCCGCCCCCGACGCCGCACATGGGCAACACCTGCTTGAAGCCGGGCAGCGGTGACTATTCCAAGGCGGGCCCCTACCAGGTCGCGATGAAGACGGGAGTCGACCTCGGGAGCTTCAACAGCGAGCTGCCCCCGGGCGACGCGGGCCCGACGACCTACACAATTTTCTATCCGCAACCGTTCGAGACCAATTGCCTGCACCCCGTCGTGGCCTGGGGTAACGGGACTACGGTTACGGGATATCAAGTGTATCAGTTTTACAATCAGAATGCGGCGAGCTGGGGAATGGTCGTCATCGCCTCCGACAATTCGAACGTGGGCAGCGGCGTCTACCACAAGGCCGCGATCGACTACATGGCCAAGCAGAACACGGATCCCAGCAGCACCTTCTACCAGAAGCTGAGCACGCGGGTGGGCACGTCGGGGCACTCGCAAGGTGGGATCGGCGCTACGGCCGGCGCGGACCTCATCGGGACCAACTGCGAAGCGGAGGTTTGCATCGCAGGCGGCGGGTCGGTCCAGAAGACGAACGCGTTCATCTGCCTCACGGGCAGCGCCGACATCGCGGAGGCTTCTTGCACCGCGACTTACCAGGCCGCGCCGGGGCAGGCCTTCCTTGCGGACTGGGACGGCGGCGATCACTTCACGACCGAGACGCTCGCGGGGTACGTGGCGGGCCAGCCGGGGACCATCCAGCTGATGCGGCTCTATGCGGCGTGGTTTCGGTGCTTTCTCGCGGACGATCAGGTCGCCTGCAAGCTCTTCGAAGGGGGCGCTCCGAGCAATTGCGGCATTTGCAAGGACCCGGGTTGGCACGTCCTTGCGTCGAAGGGCCTTTAGTCGGGACAAACATCGGCGGTGGATGGTCCGCGCTCATCGGGAACACACGAATGAGAGAGGTCGAGATGACATCGCGCGAAGGGTTGAACACGGAGAGCCGGCAAGACGAGCCGGCCTCTGGGGCGTCTACCCGACACGGACTCTGGAGGTTGGCGGCCGCGTGCGCCGTCGCCGCGGCCGTCCTATCGGCGTGCGCGGCCAGCACGGGAGGCTCGACAGGGCCGGGGACGGGGCAGGGGTCCGCTTCGGGTGGCCAGAGCGCCGGTACGACATCAGGGAGTAGCGGCGCCGGTGGGCCCGGAAACAGCGGGGATGATGGCGGCGCTGGCATGGTCTCCACCGGAAACGGCTCCGGTGCCGGACCCGGCGCCTCGGGCAGCGGCTCGGGAGCAGGCGGCAGCAGTTCCGGCGCCATCAATAGCTCAAATGGTTCGTCCGGCGGGAGCGACGGCGGCAGCGCCGGTACGGAAGCTAACGGCACAATGGGCTGCGGAGAAATACTGCCCCCGATGACCGACTACTCGAAAAGCGGCCCTTATGCCACGACGACCGTGGACAACACGGGCCCCGACGGCGGGTACACCGTGATCCAGCCAACGACGCTGGGGCAGAATGGATTCAAACATCCGGTTGCGACCTGGGGCAACGGCATCACGACAACCCCGTCGTACTACGGCGCGGGAACGCCCACGACGGGTCTAATGAACCTGATCGCTTCCAACGGAATCGTCGTCGTTGCGAGCAACAGCAGCTCGGTGACCTCGGATGACATGACCGGCGGTCTCGATTGGATGATCCAGCAAAATACGGCCTCGGGTCAGTATCAAGGGAAGCTCGATACGAACTGTCTGGTCGCGATCGGGTATTCCCTCGGCGGAGGCGCTGCGGTGGGTACAGGCGCGCACGCGAACATCGTCACGACCGTTTCGTTTCATGGCGTGACCGGCAACTCGGCGGCCCTCAAGACTCCTCTGCTGCTCTTCACGAGCACGACGGACACCTTCGTGACGCCCTCCGGGTTCGTCACGCCCACGTACAACGCGTCGGCGGTGCAGACGTTCTACGCGACGCTCACCGACGCCGGAGATCCAAGCGATCTCGGCCACCTCCTTCCCGTCAGCATCCTCGATTCGAACGATCCCGAGTATGCGCCGGCCATGGCCTGGCTGCGCCTGTGGGTGTACGGCGATCAGGGCGGACGCGACTACTTCTGGGGATCCGGCGCGCTTCTATGCCAGGGGCCCGACTGGCAATGTCAGAGCAAGATCCCCCCTGCGGCATCGCAGATGAGCGGCTTCTAGCTTATAGCTGGGGCGTGCACCTGGATCTTGTCGGTACGCGCCTCCGTGCTCGTCGCGCCCTTTGCGCGCGCCGTCGAGGGTGGCCGAGGCGATGAAGCCCGGCCCCCGGACCATGCCCGAGTCAAGGCACATGTCCGGGCCCGCACAACACCATACCGTGCCGGTCGCGCTGGTGTCCCAGCTGGTGCAGCTGCTCAAACGATGGCAGATCCCGGCCGCCGAGCTCCTTTCCGCGGTGGGTCTTGACGAGAGAGTGCTGGAAGCTCCGTTCGAGCGCATTCCCGTGGCCACGATGTGCGCGCTCCTCGAGAGGGCCCGATCTCTGACGGGCGAGGCGGGCCTCGGATACTATCTCGGGCTGCAGACGCGCGTGACCCTCTACGGCTTCCTCGGGTTCGCGATGATGAGCGCTACGACCATCGGGGAGGCGCTCAAGATCGGTCTCGAGTTCGCTCCTATCTTCTCCACCGCCCTCGAGATGAACCTGCGTATCGAGGGCCGCGTCGCGTCGCTTTCGTTCGAAGAGCGCGCCGATCTCGGTTCCGCTCGGGACATCGTGCTCATCAGCCTCATCGTCGGCCTGAGAGAGCTGGGCCGAGCGACCACCGGTCGCGACACAGGCGGCTCTGCCGACTTCGCGTTCCCCGAGCCCGACTACTACGCGAGGTTCGCGCATCTGGCGCTCTACTCGCGGTTCGATCAGCCGGTCAATCGGATACAGTTCGATTCGGCCGTCATCGATTTTCCGATCCTCACCGCCGATCCCGTAGCGGTGCAGCTCGCACGAATGCAATGCGAGCGCGAGCTCGACGAGCTTGGCTTCGGGATCCGGCTGGCCGACCGTGTCCGCCGCCTCATCGAAGACAATGACGCCTCCGGGTCCCTCGAGGAGATGGCTCAGCACCTCGACCTGTCGCCACGCACGTTGCGACGCCGGCTCGCCGCCGAGGGAGTCTCCTTTCTGGCGCTCGTCGATCAGGGGCGGCGCGACAGAGCGCTCCGCCTCCTGCGCTCGTCTCGGCTTTCGATCGAGGACGTCGCGCGCCAACTCGGGTACACGACCGCGTCGAGCTTCGTTCGGGCCTTTCATCGGTGGACGGGCAAGACGCCCGCACAGTACCGGCGCGCGATCGGCGCCCCGTGATCACGGACGGCGCACGGATTCGTCGCAGGCCATCATGCTGTGGACGTTGGTCGCGCTCTGGAAGCACACCGAGTCCATGTACTTGATGTTCTTTACGCAATCGCGCGGCACCCACGAGCCGTCTGCGACGCTGCTCATGACGTCGCTGCACCAGCCGTCGACCCTGGCGGATCGCTCGTTGGGGCGGCCTTCGCATGCGTCGGCCAGCCATCGTCCGAGCGACTCGCACTCGCTCTGCGAGAGTGCGCGTCCCGGGTCGTTCGAAGCTTGACTTGCCGTGACCCCGGTCGACCGCGGGTCAGAGGACGACGGCGTGGTCGCCGCGCAAGCCGTCGCGCTTCCGAAGAGCAGCAGGAGGATTGTCGCTTTCATGGCTCACGCCTAGCATGTTCTGCCGCGCGGGGGTCGTGCGAGCACACGGCCATTTTGCGCTGCCAGCGTCGCTGTGTCGTTTTTCTTACCGCTCGTTTGACGAATTCGCAGCGCGGAGGAAAAACGGGCTCAGAGTCCGGCTGCAGCGGGGGGACGGCATCCACTCTGCGAGAACGGAGAACGCATGCTCGCGCGAAAGAACCTTCCGCTCCTTGTGAGCTTCGTTGCGTTGGCCGCCTGCACGAAAGCGGAGGGGGACCCAGGCTTCGGCGCACCGGGCCTCGGTTCCTCGGACGACTCCGGTTCGACGCCCGACGCCAGCGCCGACGACGCGGTGGCGTCGAGCGATGGCGCGCCCGAGGACGCGACCAAGCCAATCACCGTCGTCCACGACTCCGGTGGCGCGGAGACCGGCGGCGAGGACGCGAGCGGGGCCGACGATGCCCAGCCCGACGACTCGAGCGGTGGCGACCCGGAGACCGGCCAGCTCGCCGGCATCACGGCCGCGCACAACGCCGTCCGCGCGATGGTGTCGACGCAACCGGCGTTGCCTCCTCTCACATGGTCGCCGACGATCGCCGCCTACGCGCAAGCATGGGCGACGCAGCTCGCGAGCAACCCGTCGACATGCGCGCAACCGCAGCACCGTCCGAGCTCGGACCTCGAAGCGAAGGACTACGGTGAGAACCTCGCGGCGTTCTCCGGTCGTAGCGGTGGCGGCAGCCTGAGCACCGCCCAGCAGGCGGTCAACGGGTGGGCTTCCGAGGTCGCGTGCTGGACGTACGGCACCATCCAGGGCACGGAGGTCTGCAACATGAGCTGCTCGACGAACCTCCATAGCGACGGCTGCGGGCACTACACGCAGATCGTCTGGCGTAAGAGCCTCCTGCTCGGCTGCGGGGTCGCGACCTGTCAGAACGGAATGGACTCCGAAGATATCTGGATCTGCAACTACAGCCCCGCGGGGAACATCATCGGACAGGCGCCGTATTGAGCACGCACGGTCGCGCTGCTCTCGCCAAGTGGGTCCGGTGACGAAGGGTCCTCTTGGATACCGATGCGCGCCGCTGTCGGGGCATGTGCCGGCATGAGCTCCGCTCGTTAGGCTCGCGCGGTCGGCGCTCCGGTGCCTATTCTGCGCGCCCGGAGGAGACCATGAAGTACGTGTCCGTCGCGATGGGGGTTCTCTTCGTTCTCGCGCAAGCGGCGTGCGCGAGCCATCCAGACGGCAGCGCGAGTTCCGGGGGAGGGCCGGGCAGTGGCGTCGCCGAGGGTGGCGGGGTCGTGAAGGGGGGCGCGTCGTCCGAGATCGACGCGGCAACCGGATCGTTCTTCAACGAAGCCGGATCGACCGTGGGTAGCGGCACAGACGACGCCGGGACGCTGCCGGGCACGCTGCTCGCGACCATCCGCGACTTTCGCTTCTACGACGCCGGCGATCCCTCGACCGATCCGGACTTCGAGAACCCGCCGAACACGGGTGCGTCGTCCTACGACGATCCAGACATCGTGACCGATACGATCGGCGCGGACAACAAGCCCGTCTACATGAATCCCAGCGGCACCACGCTGACGACGCATGGCCAGGCGGACTTCGACAAGTGGTACCGGGACACGCCTGGCACCAACATTCACGTCGACTACCCGCTCCCGCTCTCGCCCCAGGCCGATGGCTCGTATGGGTACGACAGCGAGGTGAGCGGTGTCCCCTACAACGTTCAGGGAGAGACCGGGAACGGGTTTTTCCCGATCGACGACGGAACGCAGTATCAGACGGCCTTTGGCAATCAGGGCGAGCCGCACAACTACTCGTTCACCGTCGAGATTCACACCATCTTCACGTACAAGGGCGGCGAGTACTTCAACTTTCGGGGCGACGACGACGTCTTCGTCTACATCAACGGGAAGCTTGTCATCAATCTCGGGGGAATCCACGGGCCCGAACCCGGCCAGGTCAAGATCGACACCCTGGGGCTGACGGCGGGCAATACGTACCCGCTCGACTTCTTCTCCGCCGAGCGCCACGTCGTTGGATCGAACATCGAGTTCGAGACCACGCTCGATCTCGAGCCACCACCCAGGTAGGTGTCTCGCGCTCGGCGAAGCGCCGGAGCCGCGGTGTCGGGTCAACCGGTCGATGCGTCGGCTTCGGCCGCGGGGAGCGTCAATCCGAACCGCCGTCGTCTTCGCCCTCGGCATCGGGCTCATCGCCGGTGGGCGTACCGCCCCCCGTGGGCGCGCCGCCCATGCCGGAGCAGAAGGTCGTGTACGTCCCGGGGACGCATTGCTGCCCACTGGGGCAATCCGAGGATGAGGCGCAGAGCTGGTAGTGGATCATGTCGTTCCCTGGGCAATCGTCGGCGCACGTAGCGGCGAAAGCCATGGGTGCGCCGAAGCCTGCGAAGGGGCCCGCGGCCGCGCCGGCCTCGGTTTGTTGGTACGCGAAGCAGCAGACCTGCCCCCCCGAGCAGTGTTGCGTGCTCGAGCACGCGAGCGACGATCCCGTACACGAGCCCGTCGGGGTACACGACGTCGCGGCGCCGCCGGCTCCTCCGCCGAACGCAGCGAATCCGCCCAGCATTCCCGGCACGCCTCCGTCACCCGCCGGCGCTGCGGCGTAGCAACATTCCTCCGACGGCGCGCAACCGAGCCCCAGTCCGCACGAGATCCCGCCGTCCGCATAGTCGGCACTGGGCGCCGAAGCGGCCCCGCTCGTGCTTCCGCTGCTCGAGCCCGCGGCTGTCCCGCCGCTACTGCCCGTCCCGCCGCCCTCGTCGTCGCCAACGAATTCCTCGTTGGGCGCCGCGTCGCTCTTGCAGCCGCCGACGCAGGCTGAGATGCAGAACGCGGCCATGATCACGCGGGCGCCCGACGGCCATGCTCTCGCAGTCTTCATGACCGCTGCTTCTACTGCGGGCCGGCGCCCTCCGGAACACTCGAGCGCGCCTTTCTTTAAGCCGCACCGGCCATTGGCCGCTCCGTGGCACCCGGTGCGTCTGGCGACATCGCAATTGTCCCGGCAGACTCGATCGGCGCTTCTCAGCGACGGCCCGCGACGGGGTTGACGAACGGCGCGAGTGCGACCAGCTCCAACCTGGAGCGGACGCCGAGCTTGTAGAACAGACTGGCGATCTGATTCGCGGTCGTTCGCGGCGAGGACTTTCGAATCGCCGCAATCTCTGAATTGGATCGCCCCGAGGGAATGTGCGCGGCGACATCGGACTCGGCGGGTGTCGGATTCGCCACTGCCCCTTCCTGCAATCCGAAGCACAAGACGACCAGTTCGCCGTCGTCGCTCTCGAGAGCCTCGAGCCCGGAGGGTGGCGCAGGCGCATTGGCGGTGGCGGGGTGTCCCGCCGCCTCGATGGAAAGAACGTCGCCCTTCATGGCCGTCTCCAACCCCAGCGGGGTGACGCGACAGTACCACGAGATACCCGGCGGCAGCTCGACGGGTGCACGAAGGGATCATGCCTGTCCATGCCGAGACCACTGACAAGGCGTGATGACGATTCGTCGTCGCCGTCTATTGCCGGGAAAGCTGCGCGTTGCCCCAGAACCACGCGATCAAAAGTAGTAGAGGGCCGCAACGTTGTTGACGAAGATGGCCCATGGGTTCGCGCCGACGTTGGTTGCAAGGGAGTCCGACTGCACCGAGGCGGAGTTGACGGTCTGACTCCAGCGATACGACTGGAAGCTGAAGTAAAGGCCGACGCTTCCCTGGAGGGCGAGTTCCGGGATGCCGATGAATCCGAAATGGATCTCTGCGCCGGCGCGGGCGCCGACGTCGAAGCGGAAGCCGCTCACGCTCTGATCGGACGAGCCGGCCGAGGGGAGGGTGCCGGTCGTGAAGCCGATGAGCGTTTCGGGCACCATCTCGAAGACGTAGTGCGAAATGGCGACCATTGCGACCGGGAGGCCGACGTGCGCGGCGAGGCCAAACGAGGTAGGCACTCTGCCGCTCGTGGAATTGACGGACTCCGAACCCGTCGACAGGGCGAGCCCGAGGCCCAGGTCGACCCCGAACCGTCGGTGAAACCAGTAGCGTGCGCCGATGACCGGTGCCGTGATGGTGCCTCCTTCGGGGACCGTGCTGGGGCCGACCGGCGGTATGGCGATCGGCAGCTGCGACACGCCGAAGTAGCCGACGGCGAGGTGACCGACGAGCGCGTCGTGATCGGATCTCTCGAGGACCCGAGCGGGCGGTCCGGGCTCAGCGGACGCCGTCGGTTCGGCCCCACGCGATCCTAGCGTAGGCGAATCGGGAAGAGGCGGTGGCGGCGGGGTCGAGGGAGGAGGCGGCAGGGGCGCGAGCGAACCCGCAGGGGAAGGGGCCATATCGACCGATTGCGCGCGAGCCACCGCCGTGAGCTGCATGGCGGCGCAGAAGCATGCAAAGGCGACCGCGGTCGTTGTTTCTCTTTTCATGGCAGCGCTCCCGATGAGACTCCGTTTGCGGCCAACCCGACGATGCCGCGCTCCGGCTCGAAGAGCGCGTCGTTGCGAAAGAAGAGCCCGAGACCCGGACTCACGTATGCCTGCCCTTGGGCGGGCTCGAGGGTGATGAGATCAATCCCTGACATGGGCGCGGGACCGACGAGGAACGCGTACGACACCGGCGTCGACGTGCCCGCGCCGAGCGCGATCGAGACCGACGAGCCGAGAGGCAGTTGCGTCACGTACGGCGCGGGCTCCGCCGGCGTCGAGACGTACGCGAACGGTGCGCCGGTATCCCAGAGCGAAGGCAAACAATAGTTCGCGTTCATGGTCTCGACCGTCACGCACGTCGGGACGGAGACGTCGTTCCACGAGGGTGTCCCGTCCGGCAACGGGGCGCCGTTGGCGAGCGGCGGCAAGTTGTAGGTCGCGAACGCAAGCGCATCCGAGGGTAGTGCGCCGATGCGGAGTACCCCCTTCGCGCTCTGCGCCCCGGGGACGTGCACGACGAACGGGGGGTGACCCTCGAGCTGCGCAATCGGGCTCGCGATGCCGCGGTCGCTCGGGAACGTGCGCATTCCGACTCCGAGGATCGCGCTGAACCCGCTGAAGTGGGAATCGAGGACCTCCATCGGGTCGCAGCCGGTGCCAGGCGGGCACGCAGAATCCGTGATGATCATGATCGGGATCGGGGCCGGAGTACTGCGAGTGCCGAGCGTTACGCGGGCGAGCGCGACGATTCCGTAAATCGCCAGGTCGCCGCCGTACCCGTACGAGACCTGCGTGTCCGTCGCGGTATAAGCCGACGCGGACACCGCGGCAGTGAGGATGCGCAGCCCGGCCGAGCCCGTGTCGAGCAGCGCGTCGAACGGAGGCGCGTCGCCGACTTGTACGGGGACGATCAGGCGCTCGTGGGTCACGGTAATCGTGACCTCGTCGGGGGTCTGGCCGAGGTCGGTCGGGGACGACGACCCGCAACCGGCTGCGAGACAAAGGAGTGCGTGCCAGGGCCGCGCTCGGTCCGCCAGGTGGGCCACCCCCATCGTCGTGCAGCGTATCTAGCCCACGTCCCCGTGCGTGCACGCCCCTTTGTCTCGGATCGGCGACGCGGGCGCGGATGCGGCGAGGCGAGCGCGGCGTCGTATCGAAAGCGTCGACCCTGTATCATCCAACGAGATGGAGCTCGTCTTCGTCGCGTTCGTCGCGATTGCGCTCGTCGCGCTGTGGGCTTCGGCTCGTGCGGCGGTCACGGTGTGCGTGCTCGACGTCAGCTCCGGCGAAGTCATGGTCCGTAGCGGCGGGGTCGCGCCCCGGGTCCTCGCGGACATTGGCGACGTGGTCGCGCGTCCGAAGATCGCACGGGCGACTCTCCGGATCGTGCGCCAGCGAGGCCGCGCGGCGCTCGAGGTGAGCGGCGCGGTGTCGCCCGCGCAGCTGCAACAGCTTCGCAACGTGGTGGGCTCGGTGCCGCTGGCGAAGCTCGCCAACGCGCGTCGAAAATAACAGTGAATGTGGAAAGTGCCGCTCTGAGTGCCAAGGCCACGCCGTTGCGTCGCGATCGGTTGCGCTGCGCGAGCAATCGCCGCACGTTTCGCGCCGAGGTACTCCCATGATCCGCCGACCGTCTGCGCGAAGCTTCATCTGGGTCCTCGGGTGCGCCGCGACGGGACTCGCCAGCGTCGAGGCGTGCGGCACTGCCAAGCCGACGGATTCCGGGTTTGCCCCGCCCGTAGACGTGGGCCAGGGCGACGACGGCGCAGCGACGGGCGCGGGCGATGCGGCCTCGGGGAGCTCGTCGAAGTCCAGCGGCAGTTCGAGCGGTTCCGTGGACACACCGGACGACGCGGGCTTGACCGATCACACCGTCGCAGACGCGCAGGCAGTGGTCGGAGGCGACAGCGGGGGCCTCGTCGGAGCGGGCGACGCTGGAACGTGCCCCGCCCCGGCCGGCGTCGATTCGCAGCAGACGACGGCCCTTCAGATCATCAACCAGACGCGAGCCTCCATGGGCTCGCCCTGCGCGACGATGGTCCCGGACCTGAACACATCGGCGACGAAGCACTGCCAGTACTACGCGGCGAACGTCAGCATGATGAGCTGCGTCTCCGATCCGCACGTGGAGGTCCAGAGTTGCACCGACTACGTCGCGGCAAATTTCGGCGATCGCGAGACAGCCGCGGGGTACACGTGCCAACCGAGCCTCACGCAGAACTGCGAAGCCTCTGAGGTCATGGCGTTCGACGACAATCCGACGCTGGCACTTGGGCAGTGGATAGGTTCGATCTATCACCGTACTCCAGTCCTCGATCCGCGGACGCGCGACTTCGGCTACGGCAACGCAACGGGCTGCGACACGATCGACTTCGGCGAAGGCGCGGGTTCCACGACCGCGGCCGACGTCATTGTGTCGTATCCGTACGACGGGCAGACGGCGGTGGCGCTGTCGTTCGACGGGGCGCTCGAGTCTCCGACGCCGCCGGTTCCCCCGAGCGGCTGGCCGAGCGCGCTCCCGGTGACCATCTTCATGCAAGCGACGAGCATCACCCTGACGACCGATGAATTCGGCATCGATGGGGGCGCCCAGCTCGCGCACCAGGTCATGACCCCGCAGTCGGCGCAGGGGTATCTGTCGAACGCGCTCGTCCTCTACGGCAACGCCCCCTTGACCTCGCAGACGAAGTATCGCGTGCACGTCGCTGGCACGCGCCAGAACCAGGGATTCTCAGGCTCCACCTCGGCTCAGTTCGACGTGAGTTTCGCCTTCACTACGATGTGAGCGTCGGCGCGCCGCGAGGCCCGCGTCTTCAAGGCGCAGGACACGAGTCGTCGCTCTCCGAGCGCGCCTCACGGACGTCGTGCGCGATCTTGCCGGCCGCCGCTTCGAGGGTCTGCGCCATCGCGGCGACAAACCCGTCGAAAGGGTCCCCGATGACTGGCGTTGATACGACGACGGTCCGTTCGAGAATGACGCGATCGTTGGAGAGGACGACGCGAAGAGAGACGCGCGCCGCGTGGGTCGTCGGCGACTTCACCTCTTCGAACTCCACGACCTCGACGTCGAGCGTCGGCGCGGTTCCCGTCAAGGCGCGCCGAAGATCGCCCTCCTCGAAGAGCGCTCGTCCCAACGCGCGCCGCACATATTGCTCCGGACGCTGCGTCCAGCGCAGGCCCTCGTAGTAGCCCACCTGGTAGAGGCCATCGCCGTGTGCGATGTGCAGGCCCAGATCGGCCCCGGAGGTCACGCGTCCGAGACGCAGCTCGCAGCCGGCCTCGCTCCCCTGACGCTCGGGGTTCCCCGGAAGCGCGTTGACCCGTTCCGGCGTGAACCAGCGCGGTTCGATCGAGGAGCCTCGCGATAGGAGCGCGCAGCCCGGACCCGGCATGAACGCCATCGCCAGCACGAGGGCGAGCACCGACCGGCCGAGCGGCAACGCCGTGGCGCTGAGGATCGGAGGGAGGGTCATGGGCCCGTGGCCCGGGCGCGACCCTTGATGAGGACGTCGGGCTGGCGCTCCAGTTCGTCGGCAAGCTCGCGGAAGGCGGCCGCCGCCTCCCGGATATCCCTGAGCGTCTCGTCGAGATCTCGGGTCGCGCCGGCGACGTTCTTGCCCGCCTCGCCGAAGGAAGAGACCGACCGCTGCGTCGCGGCCAGCAGACCGTGGTCTCCGTCGAGCCGCCCGAACAGCTTGTTCAGATCGTCGGCCGCGACGTGGAGTGCCCCGAGGGTCTGCCCCACGTTCTCGGCGACCTTCTCGCGATTGAGGCCCTTGACGATCCGATCGAGCCCCCAGAGGACGTCTCTCGCCTGGCCCAGCGCTCGCGCCGCGCTGTCGCCGGCGCCTCCTCGCTCGAGATCGGCGACGATGCGAGCGACGCCGTCCACGAGCGCGGTCGCGTGGTCGGCAAGCACGGTGAAGCGGTCCATCGCCTTCGCGAGCGAATCCTCGAGGCCCTTCGTCAGGCTCGTCGTCGCCGGGATGTAGTGCGCCATCGGCGGGAAAGGCAACTCGGGCGGTGGGTTTGCCTTCGGATCGAAGAAGTCGATCTCGATGTGCTTGTTGCCCGTCAACCCGCGAGAACCCACCTGAGCACGCAGATCGCTCGGGGGCTCCGGAAGGGCGTGCGCTCTCTTGAATTCGCCCCTCGGCACCAGGCCCAGTTGCTCCATCGACGCGACATCGACGTCCATTCGCACTTCGACCAGGCGGTGATCGGGCGCAATCGTGATGTCGCCAACGCGTCCGATCCCCACTCCGCGGAAGGTCACGGGCGCGCCGACATCGAGACCTTGCACCGACTCGTTGAAGTACGTGAAGAAGGCGACGGTGTCCCGCCGGGTTTGGGTTGCGCCGAGCGCGACCGCGAGCGCCAGCGCAGCCGCGAAGCCGAGGATCACGAAGAGGCCGATCTTCACGTAGTTGGCGGGGGTCGCCACGGTCGCTCCTTTCCCTTCGAGGCGGGGTCGAAGAACGCACGGATGCGCGGGTCGTCGCTTCCCCGAAGGACGCGTGGATCGCCGATGGCGAGGACCCCCTTGCTGTCTCTGTCGAGAAGGAGGCAGCGATCGGCGATGCGAAAAACGCTCCCGAGCTCGTGGGTCACCATCAGCACCGTCAGCGCGCTTGAGCGCGCGAGCGTCAGGATGAGATCGTCGAGATCGAGTGCGGTCACGGGATCGAGGCCCGCGCCGGGCTCGTCGAAAAAGACGATGGGCGGATCGAGCGCGAGGGCGCGCGCGATGGCGGCGCGCTTGGTCATTCCTCCGGAGATCTCTGCAGGCAGCTTTCCGGCTGCGCCGCCGAGCCCCACGAGGCGCAGCTTCGCGTCGGCGATCACGTCCACGTCCGCGACCGGGAGCGTCGTCCACTCTTCGAGAGGCAGAGTGACGTTCTCGAGCACCGTCATCGATCCGAAGAGCGCGCCCCCCTGGAACATGACTCCGAAAGGGGGCAATCCATGATCGAGGTCCGGGGGACCGCGGCCCGCCACGTCGATCTCCCCCTTGGCCGGAATCTCCAGTCCTATGAGATAGCGCAGCAGCGTCGACTTGCCGGAACCACTGCCGCCGAGGATGGCGAAGATCTCGCCCCGCGGGACGCTGAAGGTAATGTCTTCGATCAGCGTCACGTCGCCCCAGCCGATCGTCAGGCCGCGGACCGTCACAGCGGCGGGACCCGCGAGGTCGGCGAGGGGACTCGAGGGGGCTCGGGGGCTCATGACAGACCGTAGGCGCGGTAGAGGACCGTGATGCAGGCGTCGAGCACGACGATCGCGAAGAGCGACGTGACGACGGCGGACGTCGTGCGCTGTCCGACGCCCTGCGGGCCGCCCGAGGCAGTGAAGCCCCGCTCGCACGCGATGAGGCCGATCGCGATCGCGAAGGCCACGCTGAGGACGAGGCCCGACTCGACGTCCCACGAGGTCAGCGTGGACCGCAGTTCGTTGAAGTACTCTCGCGGCGTCAGGCCGAGGCTCGTCAGGGCGACGACCATTCCGCCGCAAATCCCGACGATGTTGGCGAGGAGCGTCAATACGGGCAGGGCGATCACGAGCGAGAGGAGGCGCGGCATCGCCAGCCAGCCGAAGGGCTCCAGACCGAGCGTGCGGAGCGCGTCGATCTCCTGGTCGACCTTCATCGAGCCGAGCTCCGTCGCGTAGGCCGCTCCCGAGCGGCCGCAGACGATGACGGCGGTCATCAGCGGCCCTAGCTGCCGCGTCATCCCGATGCCTACGAGGTCGGCCACGTAGACATTGGCCCCGAACATCGTAAGCGCGCGCGCCGCCATGTAAGCGAGCACGAACCCGATGAGGAAGTTGATGACGAGCACGATCGGCACCGCGTCCGCGCCTGCGCGCTGGGCGAGATAGGGGAACTCCTTCCAGTGGCCGCCACGGCGTGGATTACGCAAGAGCCGCGCGATTGCCACGGCCATTTGCCCCGTGAAGGCGAGGATCGACGTCAAGTGCCCGACATCGAGGACCGTGGCTCGCCCGACATGACAGAGGACCGCCTCGGGCGACCGCGTCTTGCGCGGTTCTGTCGGGGCGACGCTGCGGTACAGGTCGAGCAGCGCATTGAAGCGGTCGCCTCCAAGCAGTTGCGCCTGCACGTTGCGCTCGGCGAGGTCTGCGCGCAGCAGGGCGACGAAGCCGCCGTCGATCTCCGCGACACCGGCGAGGTCGATCGTCGGCACCGCTACGTCGGTCGTTGCCTCGCGAATCGCGGCGATGAGCGCGGGCGCCTCACGCGCGCGCAGGTGCCCCGCGAGGCGGATGCCGCCTTCGACGCGAGCCACTCGCCACTCTGCCGTATCGGCGTGCGGGTCCACGTGCGAATGCACCCGCCGCGCCATACCGCAAGCGAGCCGGGCGCAATTCACGGCTCAGCGCAATTTTCGGTTTCGGTATCCGGTGGTAGCGCTGGAGTGGCGCGTCAAAAGTCGGAATTGGCCAGTGTCGATTAATACTTGACCTGGAGGGAAGTTCTCGGCCCAAGAGAGGCGCCGCTACGGTGTGACCGCGAGAGGCGGCGCCTCGCCTCGCCCGACCACGACACGGCTGCAACAGGCGCCTCGAGGAGGAATCCGATGAAGACGATGCACGCTGGGATGGTCGGGATCGTGCTGCTCTCCGCCGCGGTGCCTCTGGCGCTGACGAACTGCAGCTCCTCCAATTCGACGGTTGGAGCGGACGGCGGCGGAGCGCACAACTCGGGTAGTGGATCGGGCGGGTCGAGCAGCGGTGCGACCAGCGGGAGCGGCGGCGAGCCCGTCACGGGTACGGGCAGCGGAAGCAGCGGCGGGAGCGCGGCGGCGGGCGACGGCGGAAGCGGCGCCGGCGCCGGCGGGGAGGGCGGAGCTGCGAGCAACGCTGACGGAGGAGCGAGCAGCGGCGGCACGATGGCTCCGACCTGCAACGCACCCGAAGGGGGAGCCGCATGCGACCCCGGAGTGGTGCCGTGCGGCAGCACCACGTGCAACACCAGTCAGACGTCGTGCTGCCACGTCACGGGCGACGCCGGCACCGACACGTGCGTCGGGCCCAATGGCGCATGCACCGGGACCGTCGTTCACTGCAATGAAACGAGCGACTGCGAGGACGGCCTCATTTGTTGCGACAGCTACGGCGCGACCACCTGCGCGGCTTCCTGCGGCCCCTACGGCTCTCAGCTCTGCCTGAGCGACTCCGAGTGCGGGCTCCAGTCCGACGCGGGTGCCGCCAAGAAGTGCATCGTGCAGACGTGCGGCGGACCTAGCCCGGGCGGAGGGCCTCCGACGCCGGTCACTACGGTGGAGGCCTGCGCGGTGCTGTCGTATGGCGGCATGGGCATGCCGTCGACCTGGGGAGCGATCTACGGCTGCAAGGCAAAGTAGCCATCTACTCTCATAGGCCCCCCTGGACCCGGGGGGGGTGCGACTTCGAAGCGCCGTCCACGGAATCGGTGGTCTCCGATTTCTCGGGTCGCGGTATAAGAGCGGCTCATGCTTCGTCAGGGAAACGGCGACCCCCTCGTCCTCTTTCACGGCATCCTCGGCAGCGAGCGGATGTGGCGCGATGTGGTGCCGCACCTCGCGGCCCATCACGACACGATCGCGCCTACGGCGCTGGGCCACTCCGGCGGCTCCCCGGCTCGTAGTCGGCCCGCGCGCATCGCGGACGTCATCGACGACGCCGAGCGCCTGCTCGACTCGCTCGGAGTGCAGAAGGCGCACCTCGTCGGCAACTCCATGGGAGGCTGGGTCGCGATCGAGCTGGCGCGCCGGGGGCGAGCGCGGTCGGTCTGCACCTTCTCGCCGGCGGGGTTCTGGGACTCCTCGGGGACGCGCGAGCATCGCGCCGCCGTCGCGCTTCGCAGGACCATTCGCGACACGCGGCGCGGCCGGCCTCTGTTGCCGGTGCTGGCGCAGTCCCGCCGCTTCCGGCGGTGGGCGATGCAGCTCAACGCCGTCCACGGCGAGCGGATGACGGCGGCAGATGTCGTCGGAGCGGCCGACGATTTGCTCGGCTGCGCTGTCGCCCACGACTTGCTGGCGACGAAGGAGTCGATCGCCCCGTTCGACCGCCCGCCCTGCCCGATGACGCTGGTGTGGGCGGCGCACGACCGCGTCTTCCCAATCGCAGCGAACAGCGCGCGCGCACGCGCCAGCCTGCCCGACGCGCGCTATCTCGTCCTCGACGACGTCGGCCACGTCCCGATGTTCGACGACCCCGGCCTCGTGGCCCGCACGATCCTGAACAGCACCGGCTGACTCTCCCGCGAAGCCGCGCGCGCTCAGTCACCCGGGACCCTCACGCAGAGACCGTCGATTCGCGAGGCCCCGCGCTTCGCGGGTCGTCGACTACTTGGCCGGTGTCTTGGGTGCGTCGGGGTCGGCGGGGGGCTCGTCGTCGAACGGTGGCGGGCCGCCATAAGGCGGAGGCGGAGGCCGGTGGTAGACGTCCGGAAGGTTCGCCGCATCGCTGGCGCCGGCGTCGACCGGGGGCGGAGGCGCGGGGAGTCCGTACGGGACGGCGTAGTTTGCGTCCGGGACGAACGACACGCTCCCGTCATCGGGCATGAAGGCGCCATAGATGGCCGCGATCTGGGAGGCGTCGTCCATCTCGCCGGCCTCGTTCGGCGGAGGCCCCCCGTAGGCCGCATCGCCGATGGAGGCGGAGTCGGGTTGACCGCTGTCCTTCCCGGTGCCGCCCGTGCTCAGGCTGCCGCCGCAGGCCACCGTCGTGACGGACGTGACCGAGAGCGTCCCGATGCGCAGAGCATAAAGCGCCGCGCGACTGAGGCGCGTCGCGGGCATCACCGGCTCCGGGAGCGCCCGGAGCGACGACGGCAACGTCGCGCGGCAGAACGGACACGTCGACTCGTGGGCCCGGACGTGACGCGCGCAGGTAGGGCAAGGGACAAGAGCCGTCTTTTTCACTCTGGACCTCCAACAGGGTTCTGCTCGACGACAATCTCGAACGCCCCGTGGTCGAACGGCTCTCCAGGGGCCTCCTTGACCTTGACGACGCGTTCGCGCTTGCCCTCTCGGGCCATCTCGATCGCGCGATGGTGGCAGTAGGGATTGTTCCCGGGTTTGCCGAGAGTGACGAAGCTCGTCCACGTGCAGCCGCTCATGCACTCTTCGGCGTAGTAGCAGGTCCGGCAGTATCCCCAGAGATCGTCCACCGTGCGATCGCGCATGTAGCGGAGCGGTTCGCTTCGCTCCCAGATGGCCTGAAGCGAATCGTCGCGGATGTTTCCCCCCGTCCATCGGTCCGTCGGGAGCGACGGGCAGCCCTTGATGGCGCCGTTGGCCTCGATGCCGAGCGTGGCTCGCCCCGCCCCGCACGAACCGCCGTGGCCCCGCAGATAGTGCCCTCGAATGATCGACTCGTACGGTCCGAAGTAACCGATGTTGTTCCCCGGCCAGAGCACGACCCCGAGCGCGACGCATCGCTTCTTCAGCTCGGCGAGGCGCGGAAAGAGCTCGAGGAGGTCGTAGGGCTGGAGCAGGACGTCCGGCTCATCGGCGGCGCGCCCCATCGGGACGGTGAGCTGGATCTGCCATCCGCGGATCCCGATGGCCGCGACGGTCTCCAGGATGTCCTCGAGCAGCGGCATCGAGAGGCGGTTGATCTGCGTGTTGCACGACACGCTCAGCCCGCGCTCTTTGAGCGCACGCATTGCAGCGATGGCCGCGCGGTACGACCCGGCGACGCCGCGCAGGCGGTCGTGCGTGGCCTCGTCGCCGTCGATCGAGATGCTGGCGCCGCTCAGCCCTGCGGCCTTCGCGCGATCGATGATCTCGGGCGTGAGCCCGCGGCCTCCCGAGGTCGTGGTCACGGGAATCCCGTGCGCTCGGAGGGCCCGGACGAGATCGAGCCAGTCGTCGCGCAGGTACGCTTCGCCCCCGATGAGCGTCACCTCCTTCACGCCTAGCCTCGCCATCTGTTCGATGAGATCGAGGGCCTCGGTGGTCGTCAGCTCGTCGGGGCGCTCTCGCCCCGCGCGAGAACCGCAATGACGGCACGCCAGATCGCAGGCCAGCGTGATCTCCCACACCGCGTAGATGGGGCGTAAACGCCGGTCGATGTCGCGCGCGGACCCGGCCAGGGGTAGATGCCTCGCTCCCGGCTTCGCGAGCGGCGCAATCGGCAGCCCTCGCTTGGGACGAGCCAGGGCCATCTGGCGGAGTCGCTCTTGCGGATCCAGATCGGCCATGGGGTCCGACTCCAAGCACAGCATGCCTCGCGGCCGCCCGCTATCTCGCCGTTCACGCGGGCTCGGGGCGGAGGCATCGCGGCGATCGGGCGGGACCGCGCCGGCGATCAGGTCGGATCCAACCAGCCTCCGTCGGGCCGGATGCGCGCCGCCTCCCGAGGCCCCCACGATCCGGGCTCGTAGACGAAGACTTCTTTGTCTCGGGCGATGGGGTCCACCACGCGCCACGACTGCTCCACCGACTCCTGGTCGGCGAAGAGAGCCGCTTCGCCATCGAGCGCATCGCCGATGAGGCGCTCGTATGGCTTCATCTCGTCGGCCGGGGAGCGTCGCAGGACGAGCTCTGCTCGCTCCCCAATCATCGCCTCGCCGTCTTTCTTCACGTTGGCGCCGAGGGCAATGACGTTGTCGGGCCCGAGGCGAAAGCGAACGTAGTTGGGCGCGGGGGGCGAGCCCTCCTCGAGCACGCAACACGCTCCACGCTTCCACCGGACCGTCGCCTCCGTGGCGGTCAGGGGTAGCGACTTGCCGGTGCGGATGAAGAAGGGCACGCCCTGCCACCGCGGCGAATCGATGGAGAGGCGAAGGGCCGCGAACGTCTCGGTGGACGAGCCCTTGGCGACCCCTTCCTCGTCCCCGTATCCGCGGACCTGGCCGCGGACGAGGTCCCCTTTGGATAGGGCGCGGACCTGGGCGAGAAGCCGACCCCGCGCGGCACGCAGCCCCTCGACGCCCTTGGCTGCGGGGAGCTCCATCGCGAGACACGCGAGGACCTCTAGCAGGTGGTTTTGCACGACGTCGCGCACCGCGCCGACCGCGTCGTAGAACCGGGCCCGCCCCTTCACGCCGAACGACTCGGCCATCGTGATCTCGATGCGTTCGACGTGCTCGCGGTGCAGGCTCGCCTCGACCAGCGGATTGGCCGCGCGGAAATAGATGAGGTTCTCGACGGACTCCTTGGCGAGAAAGTGGTCGATGCGAAAGATGGCCTCCTCGGGGAAGTACCGGTGAAGGAGCGCGCTCAGGGCCACGGCTGACCTCTGATCGTCGCCGAACGGCTTCTCGAGCGAGAGGCGCGCGCCCTCGTTCAGGCCGGCCTTCGCCAGGTTCGTGGCGACCGACTCGAAGACGTCGGGCGGCAGAGCCACGTAGTGCAGAGGATGCTTCGCCGGTCCGATCGCCTCGCGAATGCGGGCAAAGGTCGACGCGTCGTCGTAGTCGACCTTCACGTAGCGCATCTGCGCGGCCAGCTTCGCAAACGCCGCGGCGTCGAAGCCGCCGCTCTTCGCGACGCTCTCCTTGGCGCGCGCGCGGAGCTCATCCAGCGGGAGGTCCTTGCGGCCGACCGCCACGATGGGCATCTCGAGCCGCCCGTGCTGCACGAGCGCCTGAAGCGCCGGAAAGATCTGCTTGAAGGCGAGGTCGCCGGTCGAACCGAAGAAGACGAGGACATCCGAGCGTGCGGGCTTCATGGCTGCAGGATCTCTAACGCACGGTCGCCGTGGTCGCGAGAGGGCGGGTCGATTCGCACGCTTCAGTTCGGCACCATCTCCCCGTGCGCCCGTGCGGGCGTGTGAAATTTACGAGGTATCGGCTAGCCTTCCTTCGTACGACGATGAGGGTAACGGGCCCGAGGCGCGCGTTCCGTGCGGCGCGCTTCGCCGCGGGCGTGGCCCTGGCGGCGGCCGGACTGACCACGGCCGGCGACTCACACGCCTGGTACTTCCCCGAGCACGTCGTCATTGCGCACGACGGGATCATGCAGCTGCCGGCCGAGCTGCGCGCGGTCCTGCAAGATGCTGTCTCTCGAGCTCGCAGCGAGGGGCTCCCCCTCTGCCCGCGAATGGACCTCTCGATCGAGGACTTCGCTCGGAATACGCCCATCGCGACGCGCATGATCCGATCGGAGATCGGCGTCGACTGCGTGCCCTACGCCGCCCTTCCGGCCCTGGCGGGCGACCACGCGAACGACGTCGGCGAGCTGCGGCGCGTGCTGACGACCCAGAAGGGGATCGAGATCGTGTCCGCCGTCGCCTACGAGTGGGTCAAGTTCGAAGAGGCGTTCGCTCGCCTGCCCAATGACCCGCTCGAGCGCATGTCGTTCGTGCACGCCCTCGACGTGGCCTTGTACTTCGTCGATCCTGGCTACGAGCTTCGCGCGCAGGCGACGCATGCGCACTTCGTCGACGGCGGACGGTCCATCGAAGAGGCCCTGCGGATCCTGGCGACCACGGGGAGCGTCGAGTCCTCGCTGGCCCAGTTCGTCGTCCACCACCTGCGCGCTCTCCAGCTCGCCGCCCGCGCGAGCGTGGCCGAGGCGATCCTCGAACACGCGTTTGCGATGCACTTTCTCGAGGACGCGTTCGCCGCCGGGCACCTCGTCATGACCGAGGACACCTGGCGGAACGGAAACGCTTACGCGCGCCGTCGTCATGACTTCTTCAACGCGAAGGGGCTCGCCGTTGGCCGCGCCATGAGCGTCGAGCCGTGCCCGGCGCTGACCGCCGGCTCCTTCGAGCTCTCGGGCCTGACGCCATGCTGGGTCACGAGCGGGGATGGCTTTCTCGGCACATCGCCCGATGCTTCGGACCGCATTCACGCGGCGCGCGCGGCGACCAAGGCGGAGTTCGAGTTTGCGCTTGCCCTCGATCCGGGGCGAGTCGTCTCCACGATCGAGGCGTTCGGGGAGCGTGAGCAGCTCGCGTTGGGCCAGCTCGTCGAGCCGGTTCCTTGGTGGACCGTGAACGCCACGACCCGCCGCACGCTCGGCGCGAGCCCGTCGCGTACCCTGAGACTCGTTCGAGCCGCGGCGACGGCCATCGGTCGCCTCGGCGCGAGCCCATCGATCCGAGCGATCGCGATCGGCTCACCCACGATTCTTGGGTTACTCGACGCGCGTGTCCTGGCCGACGTGTTCGACGTGTGCAAGCCGGACGACGAGGTCGACCCGGCGTCGATGGACGAACACGACGTCGCGCCGTGCGGTTCGGACCGCGCGCTCGGCCTCGGCACCGTGGGGGTGAGCCTCCTCCGGCCGATGCTCGTCGACTGGCCGTCGTCGCAGACGAGCGCGTCGGCGCTTCGAGGCGAATCCAAGCAGGACTTCGGTTGGGCCGTTCAGCTCCTCGCTGCCGCGAGCGGCACCGTGCTCTTTGCTCCTCGCTCTCCCGTCGAGTTCTTCGTCCCGACGGTCGGCGTCTCCGCGGGCTTCTCATACCGGTGGGGAACCTACCTCCCCGGGCGCGTAAACCGATCGATCGTCGAGCTCAATGCCGGGATCTCCGAAGCCCTTCAGTACGACAGCCGGGGCCGGGCGGGCGGCAACCCCCACGTGACGCTCCTCGACCAGGAGCTTCGCTGGCCGATCGTCTGGGAGCTTCTCACGTCGTACAAACTCCCTCTCGACATCGCCAGAGGCCACGACGCCGGCGACGTCCTCCTTTTCAATGGCGTGCGCTTCCACGAGATCGTCACGAACCCCACGCCGGTTCTCTGGGGAATCGATCTCGAGTTGGCCGCGATTGCCCTGATGTCGAGTCGCGGCGCCTACCCGCTCTACTCCTCGGCTCCGGAGCTACGCCTGCACGTCGGCATGGCCAGCCCGGAGGCGACCCAGCCCTCGTTTCCTGTCGCCTGGGGACCCACCGTGGGGCTCGAACTGACGGGGGGGTACGCGACATTTCTGTAATGCAGTCTCCGCAGCCGCCGGCCCCGAACGAAGTGAGCTCGCCTCCGCCGGCGCCCGCCGCCGGCCTGATTACTCGGTCGCGCCGTCGTTCGTTCCCGAGTCCGCCGGGGCCGCGTCCGTTCCCGCGTCGGCCTGCACGCTGCCACCGTCGCCGATCGCGCAGTAGTGAAGGCTCATCCCCAGCGGCGACACGACGCACTGGTAGCCGGAGGGACACTCGCTGTCGGAGGTCGCGCACTGCTGGTAGTCACCCATCGCGCACTGCCCGGCCACGCAGGTCGTGGCATAGGTCATGAGCGAGAAGCAGCAGACCTGGGTGCCGCCGCCGTCCGTGCAGTCCGCCGCGCTCATGCACCCGAGGGTCACCATCATCATCGGAAACGCCACATCGCCCAGGGCCCCGCTGTCGTCGGAAGAAGCTCCGCCGGAGGAGGAGCTTCCCGAGGCGGTGCTGTCACTCCCCGAGTCCTCGCCTGGAGAGCCGGCGCCCGGGGTGCCGCTGTTGGACGACGACGAACAAGCCGCGGCAAACACGACGCCGCACGAAACCAAGACGAAACCATTCGTATTTCGCATTAGAAACGCCCTCCTGCCCTGAAGCACGCGACCCTAACTCGCAAAAGACCGAGGAGCAACGGAGTCGCGAGAGTGGCGTTCATCGGAATTCGATCTTGGTGAGTTGGCAATCCTCCGGCGCTGAATGAATCCCTTGGAGCCAGAACGTCCGAGCGCAATGGACCGTTTCTTAATCAATGCGGGCCTGTCTCTCCTCGCCTTTCGGCGGCCGCGGGATTCTCGGCGGCGGAGCGGCCTCGCCCTCGCCGATGCGTCCCCCCCCGTGATCCCTGCGGACAGCTACGGCAACGCCGGCAGCGACGCGACGTAGGCCACGGAAGCCGGCGTGCGCGCGAGGGCGTAGTCCCACTCGCAAGACGGGTGGCCGCGAGCCGTGCTTCGCGTCACCTTGCTCTCGAGTTCGAGACCGACGAGTCGGCCGAACTCCTCGATGTAGTAGCCCTGCAGTCGGACGAAGCCCTCGAGGGGGATATGGAACCCGAGGAGCTCGACCACCACGCTGTTCGTCTTCACGCGCGCGCCTCGGATCTGCATGGTGCCCGTGTCGTGGTACTGGCTCCATAGCTTCAGTGCCCGCTTGAAGAAGTGTTCGGGATCGCCGCCATCGACGGTCGCGAAGTTGCGGTAGACGCCTTTGGCGTCGGTCGTGATGCTCCCGGGAAGGGGAGTGCCGGCAATGTCGCGTTGCACGCTGAACTTTGCGAAGTAGCGCCACACGTCGCCGCCCACGGCCGCTGGATCGACCGTCTTTGCGAGCGCCTCGAGCAGCACGAAGTAGTCGCGCTCCGGGTACCAACCCGACACCAGCATGTGGTCGTCGAAGTATTTCCAGAGGGGCTGCGGCACGAGCTTCAGTCGGTCGGGATGCGTCTTGAGCGCGGCCACGACGGGAAGAACGGACGTGCCTTTCTGGCAGGGTTGGCGCGCCACGATCCGACGAGCATAGCCACCCGCGCGGAGCCTGTGAAACCGCCTCGATTGACTCGCGTGAGGCTGAGTCAGGCGCGCCGTCCGTGCTGTCCGCGCGATCGCCTCGCCGGTTGAAGGGATCTAGGGAACCACGCACAGCGACGGCGACCCGCCGTCGTTCGCGAGGATGACGCCCGGCTCGGTCGGCGTCGGCAGACCCGGGGCCGGGACGCACGTGCCCCCGAGCTGCGTGCAGATCGGGGGCATCGTCTGCCCGTACGAGACCTGCGCGTCTCCGGCCAGGGGGACACCGGTGAAGTCATCGCATCGGAACGCGCACGCATGCCGGGTCGAATTCGGGATTGCATAGCAATTCCACGTCGCGACGAGAGGCCCCTCGTAGGCCTCCGCGGCGCAGGGATCGCCGCCGTCCGTGCAGTCGCTTCCGAGGAGCAGGCCGTATAGGGACGAGTCCATGTCGGGTGCGACCGTTCCGGCATCGACCGGCAGAGGCGAGGAAGCTGGAGACTGGTTCACGATCACCGGCGTCCGCAGAGCGGGTGTTGGCGCTGGACCCGGGGCCGGGGTCTCGATGGACGCGGTGCAGCCCATCGTCGGCAGGAGGAGACCCAGCATCGCGACGATCTTCATGGTTCGGCCCCTCTCGTCAGGGCAATCCTCGCATCCATACCAATCGCGGCCACCGTAGCCAAGTCGGGCGGCCACATGGCCTGCGATCTCGAACTCGTCAGTGGCGCCGTGGGGTCTCGGCGCGCCTGTGGTCGTCGAAGAGCGCGTCGCGCCAGGTCACGAGATCCGCGTACTCGGCGGCCAGATCGGGGTGCGTCCACGCGGATCGCGTCGCAGGACCGAGCTTCACGAAGCGGTCGGCCACGGGCGAGATCCCCTGCACGAAGGTTGCGACGGCGATATCGGCGTAGCTGAAGGACCCGAGCAGGTAGCGCGACGCGCCGAGCCCCTTGCGGACCGCGTCCAGGGTGGCGCGGACCGTGCGCTTCTGCGCCTCGACGTCCTTCAGAATCGAGCTCGTACTTTCGAATGAAGGCATTCGTCACGGCCCGCGCGATGGGCCGCATGGCCGGGCGTAGCCACGATGGCACGGAGGGCGGCGAGTTCTCGTCGAGGGCGTCTGGGCTCGCGAGCGTGGAGCCAAGAACGAGCGCCCGACCGGCGAACGCCGCATGGTCGGCCAGGTCGACCCAGCCTTTGACGGCCGCTTCATGCTCTTCTGGAATGAGCTTCGCCGCGCGACCTTCCCGATCTGCATACCGGGCGATGTCCCACGACTCGCTCACCACCTCGTCGCCCGCAACGAGGACCGGAACGGTCGCCCGCGGCTTGCCGGGCCCCACGAGTCTTCGCAAGCGCCGTTCCCCGACGATGGGGACGTGCTCGACGACCGTGTACGCGAGCCCGTGATGATCGAGCGCCCACTTCGCCCGCTCGGACCAGGGAGAAACGTGGAGAGAGACGAGTTTGCGCTCGAGCGGCATGGGCCATGGTAGCGCAGTCGCCGGTGCGGGCGTCGCGGGGGGGCGGGGAGGTGAGATTCGCTCTTCAATCGGTTCGGGAGTCCCGTCCTGGCCGTGGACGGAGGACCTCCCTGCGGGAATCCGGCCACTGTGAGCGTCTCCGCTTGGACAAATACGAAGTTACCGTCGGACGGTTCCAACTCCCCATGATCTAGACCCATGAGCAAAACAACGGCTCGCCCGCGGGCCGCTACTGCGGAACCGGATTCCGATGCGCTCGGGCTCCGTAACCGCGTCACCATGAGCAGCTCCGCATGGTAGGCTCGGTCGCGCTGGGGGAGTCGGAGACTCGCACATGAAGCTCGAGACCGAAGCGGATTCGAACGAGTGGCTCAACGCCGCGAAGGCCCTGGCCGTCGTGAGTGCGTGGAGCGCCATGGGTCTCTTCGAGCGACTCCAGGCCGGCCCCATGCGCCGGGCCGACCTGGCCGCGGACGCGCGCGCCGTCGCGACCACCTTGCCGGTGCTCGTGCATCTGGGCCTCGTGACCACCGACGGCGACCGCGTCGCGCTGACCACGAGCGGCGCGCGCCTGGTGGCCGAGCGGGCGATGCCCGGCGACAGGAATCTCGCATCCCTTCGCGATTTGAGCCGCATGGCCGACGTCCTGCGCGACGGGGGCCCCGTGCGCGACGACCAGGGGCAGGCCAAGGGGACGCGCGGCGGGACACTCGCCCACGACGTCGCGCACACCGAGCGCTTCCTCGACATGCTCTATCGCCTGAGTGAGCCCTCGGCGCGCTCCACCCTCGGATGGCTAGGCCCTGGCCTCCCTGCGCGGGGCGCCGTCCTGGATCTCGGCGGTGGGCACGGGCGCTACGCGCGCGCCTTCGCTGACGCAGGCCACACCGTGACCCTCTTCGACCAGCCGATCGTCGTGGAGCTCGCGAAGAAGCGGCACGGCGACGCCCTTCGCTACATCGCGGGCGACTTCCATCTGGCCGAGACGTTCGGCGGACCGTACGACCTGGTCCTTCTCTGCAACATCGTTCATGGGGAGTCGAGCCAGGCCAACGCGTCGATCGTCGCGCGCGCCGCGAAGAGCCTGCGGCCCGGCGGCTGCGTCGCGGTCCGCGACATGATGCTCGACGAGCACGAACAGAACCCGGCGAGCAGCGTGTTCTTCGGCTTGACCATGCTCTTTTACACCGAAGAGGGGAGGAGCCCGACGGTGCGCCAGGTCGAGGGGTGGTTTGCGAGCGCAGGCCTTCGCGACTTCCGGCTCATCGTCGACGAGGGCCACCAGAATCGCCTTCGGCAGGAAGCCGACCTGAGCGAAGCGCGCGAAGGGGTCCCTCCGGCGTCCGTTGGCTAGTCGCCGTGAATGCGTGAGATCAACTGCCCGCAGCGGCAGCGGCGGACCTCGATCGATCGGGTCGCAGGCCAGCTCACGACGTACCGCGCGATCGCCGCGGGCGCGAGGGTGCTGGCGAGTGGCAGATCGAGCCACGCCTGCCCCGTGAAGGTCCGCGCGCACGCGCCGCACGACGCGGGGGGCGCGACCGCGACCGGTGGCATGGGTGTTCTCGTCTGCCTCATTGCGCATCGCTGGAGGGGCAAGGCGCTCCTTTCACAGGGACGTCAATCGGCACCCCGCGGAATCGACATCCGGGCCGACGATTTGCGCCAAGGGGAGGCTCGCAGGCTCCCCGGGCCGGCGACCCGTGAAGACGCCGGCCAACGCCGCATGCACGCGGCGCTCGATAGCCTGCGCGTCGCGGCCAGCGTTCGTCCCCGTCAGGCCCGCGTCAGCCTGCGGGACGCGGGGCGAAGCGCCCACGACGCCACGACGACCGCCGTCAGCAGAAGCGGGACGAGGATGTGTCGCGCGTCGTCCCCTGTGGCGGCCCCAGAGACGGACGCGGAGGTCAGAATCGAAGACCATGCCTGCGTACGCCCACTCCTTGACCAGGGGGAAGCCCGGAATCAGGACGACAATCCCGCCCAGCACCTTCCAGACGCCCAGCATGACCAGGAAGTAGACCGGATAGCCCAGGTGGGTCATCCCCTGAATCACCGGCGGCGCGCGCATGACCTGGCCGAGCCCGCCCGACACGAACGAGAACGCGATCAACACCGTGCACATCCAGTAGCCCACGACCCGTGCTTTCGAGGGGTTCGCCGAGGCCTGCAGTAGGGTGCTCATGGGCCCGCCACGAGGCCTGCACGGCGGAGCATCCCGAGCTGCTGAAAGACCGCCGGCCGGGTGATGTCGAAGCGCGCGGCGAGATCCTTCAACGCAGCCTCTCCAGAAGTGAGGCGTTCAAAAATGGCGTGTCGGCTTGGATCGGCCAGAGCGTGCAAGATAGCGTCCTCGTGGTGCACGCACAGACAGATAAGTCGCTGCTGATAGAAGGTCAACCCATGCGCCGAACCGTCGAAGGCGCGTGCCTGCTGACCCTCGACGTGAGCAGGTACGAGGCGCGGGCTCGCTTCCGAAGACGGACGTCATGACATGAAGCCCTCGACGCCCTGAGTGTGGCAGCTCCAGCGCACCAATGAACAGCCTTGGACTCCACTTCGAGACTCGACCCCGAATCCCTCCGAGCCCTCTCCTGTGATCATGAGAGCTCATGGAGGCACCGACGAGACACGGCCGGACTCCGGGAACTCATGGGGGCGTGTCGATGAAGCTCGGGGACCTGGCTATGAGACGGAGAGGCGGAATCCATGAAGCCTCATGGATCCATGGGAGAAGCATCGCCCCTGCATCCATGAAACGTCATGACGTCGGACTGCCCGCGTCGCCGCCTTGGCGACCGCCTCGCTTGCGGAGAGGCGGCCCCTGCGCTCTCATCGCCGCATCATGCGAGACGGCGGATACTCGGGCAAGGTGGCCATCATCACCGGCGGCTCATCGGGCATTGGCGCAGCGATCGCCAAGGAGATCGCGGGCGCGGGGGCAGAGGTCGTGCTCGCCGATCGCCAGGTAGACCTGGCCCAGAGCGTCGCCTCGGCGATTCGAGATCGCGGTGGCAGGGCGACCGCCGCGGAGCTCGACGTGCGCAGCATGGCGTCGATGACCCGCGTCGTCGAAGACACCGTCGCCCGCCTGGGGAGCGTCCACTACTTCTTCAACAACGCCGGGATCGGCGTCGGCGGCGAGATGGACGCCTACGAGCCGCGCGACTGGGACGAGGTCTTCGACGTCAACCTTCGGGGGGTCGCCTACGGCATCCAGGCCGTGTACCCGATCATGATCCGACAGGGGGCGGGGCACATCGTCAACACCGCGTCAGTGGCGGGGCTGCTCCCGGCTCCGGGCCAGGGGGGGTACACGGCGACCAAGCACGCGGTGGTCGGCCTCTCGAAGGCGCTGCGCATCGAAGCCAAACGCCACGGCGTGCGCGTCTCGGCGCTCTGTCCAGGCGTGATCCGCACCCCGATCCTCACCGGCGGCAAGTACGGTCGCTTGAATATGGAGGGACTCTCCGAGCAGAGAATGCTCGGAATGTGGGAGAAGCTTCGTCCGATGGACGCGGATCTTCTTCGCCCGCAAGGTCCTGCGCGCAGTGGCGCAGAACGAAGGGATTATCGTGGTGCCGGGGTGGTGGAAGGCCCTCTGGTATCTCGATCGCCTCTCGCCGACGTTGAGCGCGACGCTGTGGGGGGCGGCGCTCGCGCGCATGCGAGCCGACCTCCAGGCAGCCGGCGTGCGACCCTTGCGGCGGCCGAGCGAGGTCCATCGGGCGACCGTTGCCGATCGACCCAGCTGATCCCGAACGCGACCTGCGCGATCGACGCGGGGCACGCGCGGACGCACGCGTACGGCCTCGCAAGGCCGGCGCGGGCGCGCTCGCCTTTTCGCGCCGTCCTCCTACTTGGCGGTGTACGTCGTCGCTCGCTTCTGTCCCTTGGCCGCGAGCTTCTTCTTCGAGAGCCCCTCCTTCAGAATGCGGGGCATCTCCTTCGCCTGCATGCCGAGCTTGGACCGGATCTCTTCGGCCCGCAGTCCGCCCTTGTGCGTCTTGACCAGGAGGACGATCTTCTCGAGCGTCTTCGCGATCTCATCGGCCGAGCGGCGGGGGAGTCGTCCGCTCTTGCCCTTTGTCTTGGAGGGCGCGGACAGGGGATCGGGCTGACCGCCACCGCCGGCGACGACGCGAGTACTCCTTCCGTTGCCGGCACTGCCTTCGCCGCCGCTGGAGACGAGCTCCTGAAGCGACGCGCCGCGGATGGTTTCGACAACTTGCTCGGCGAACGAGCGGGCGAGATCTTGAAGCTTCGAATTGAGAGTGGGCATGGGGGGTCGCGGCAGGGTAACGCGGCCGAAAAAGACTGCAACTGGGCATTGCATACGAGAGTTCCCCGATGTCGCCCTCGCGGCAGCGGATCATCACTGCGGAGGCGTGACATGGTATCGTTTTTGGCATGGTTGCCGCGACTCGGGGCATGCGCGCCGCGTCATCCGGGCTCCATGCGCAAGGAGGGCCGGCCAGTTGCGGCCAGGGGGAGCCGCCGACGCCCGGGACCCTCTATCCGGACCCACGCATGGGCTGTCCCCTCCACGGGAGGAAATCGCCCAAGGCGACCGGAAGCGATACCAACGCCCTCCCTCCAGCGTAGTCCTCTGGCACTCGAGGAGGCCGGGACGCCATGCAAATCACTTCTTCGTCGTTTCTCCATCGGGGCGCGCTCTGCGGGGCGGTCGCCCTGGCCTTCGCCTCCGCGTGCAAGAAAAACTCCCCAACCGGAGACGGGGGCACGTCGAGCGCGTGGGTCGCGGCCGTCGGGGCCCAGGGGGCGTTCGTGCAGACCTTCGACGACGTGTCGTGGACGGCCCGGGACCTCGGCGTCGGCGACCTCTATGCGGTGACGTGTTTCGGTAACCTCGATGGCTGGACCGCGGGGGCCGGAGGCCAACTGGCCCACACGACGGACGGCGGCCAGACGTGGACGCAGGAGGACGCCCGTACCCGCGCCTCTCTCTGGGCCATACGGTTCGCCAGCGCCACCCTTGGCGTCGTGGCAGGCGACGCCGGGACCCTCGCCGTGACGACGGACGCAGGAGTCACCTGGAGGACGGTCGCGCCCCTCACGCCGGCAACGCTTCGGGGCGTGGCGGTTGCGTCGAACGCCGGCGTGATGGTCGCGGTCGGGGACGGCGGCGTCGTCATCCGGTCGGCGGACGAAGGCGCGAGCTTCGCGTTGAGCACGATCGCCGGTGCGGGCGACCTTCGCTCCGTGGCCAGCGACGCGGACGCACGTCTGATCCTGGCTGCGGACTCGCTCGGGGCCGTGTGGGCCAGCGCAGACGGCGGCGCGCACTTCACGCGCGAGACGTCGGCGGGTGCGTCGCTCGAGGCCATTGCCATGTCCGAAGACGGGACGCTCGCGATCGCGGCGGGCGCGCACGGCACGGTCCTCGAGCGCGACGTCGGCGGTACGTGGCAGCGTGCAGCGAGCGGGACGACCGCAGATCTGCACGCGGCGGTCATCGTGGGAGACGAGGGCTCGCGGCACTATGTGGCCGGCGAGTCGGGCACCCTCGTCGAGAGTCGAGACCGTGGGGCGACCTGGTCGCCGGTGAACACCTCCAGCCCGGCCGCGCTCTACAGCCTCGACGACCTCTGATCGGCCGGACGCGGCACGGTGACGCAGGGCCCCAACCACAATGACGCCGGTCGCGTCGAGCATCGTCATCAGGGGACGATCGTGTTGTTGCTCTGCCTGAAGTTGGTCCCCTTGATGACGAGCTGCGGCGTCTGGTTGTGCGTGAGCGTGTTGCCGCTGACGTCCCCGGTGTCCACGCTCGACCGGATCTCGATCCCATAGCCGTTGCCGATCCCGGCGGCGGTGTCGCTGATCGAGTTCCCCTGGATGGTCAACCGCTGGATCTGGTGCGGGACCGCGGCGAACGTCATCGACGGGTCCGAGTCGTTCGGGCTGTCGGCGTACGCGAGAAGGCCGTCGTGGCTGCTGCCCTGGTTCGCCTGCGCGATCGTGTTGCCCAGGACGCGGATGTCGAACGAGCCGTACGTCGCGTAGCCGTCCTCCTGTGCCAGGTAGATGCCGGCCGCCTGCGTCTCGGCGATGTCGTTGCCCTGGAACGAGATGAAGCCGGCGCCCGCCGCGACCAGGCCGCGCGCCGGGCCGTTGCGTGCCCAGTTGGCGATGCACACGCAGTGATGCACGGGATCGCCGTCGGAGGCATATCCGACGAATGGGTAAAAGTCGTCCCCTCTCGTCGCCGACTCCTCTGCGCGGTTGCCGATCACCTGGCAAAAGCTCGACGCGCTCGTGTGATGGAACGTGTCCGCGTATCCATCGTGCGCGTAATTGAAAGCCCACATTCCCCCGTGCTCGGCGAGGCCGATCACGTGCGCCGACGCCGACATGGAGACGTCATTTCCGACGACGAGCGTGCCGGTGACGGAGGTCACGATGTTGTCCCCGGCCCATTCGCCCGACGAGGGCACGTCGACGTAATCGAGGTACGTACGAAGCGGCGTATCGATCGCGACGATGTTCCAGCCGGACGTGGGGCCGCCGTCGCCGACGAGAGCCAGGGGGGCGTCGGTCACGGCGGAGTCGCCGGAGTGCGCGTCGGCTCCCTCGATGGAGGACTCGCGCGCGTCCGCGGAGTGGTCGGGCGATGCGTCGAGGTGGGGGCCGTCAGTCGATCCGTCGGCGCGCTCGGCGGCGGGCGACGTGGAGCCGCCGCCCGAGCAGGCCGTCGCGACCAGGATCGACAGGGCGCGGGCGACCCGGCCGAGGGCGATCTTCACGAGCATGATCCATCTCTACCGTTCGCCCACTCCCACACGTACGCCATCACGTGGACCGGGAAGAAATAACCCCAGTACGGTACCGGCGGGAGGTAGAGGTCGTAGTACTCGGAATAGCGCCAGCTCGGATCGCGGTAGCGGCGCCAGATCGAAATGGCGTCGATGTGATTGGGGAGATCGCGATCGGTCAGAGCCCGCAGCCTCTGCCACCCCGCGGAGAGCAAAGGGCTCGGGGCATCCATCCCCAACACATACACCGTCCGTCTCGAGCGGGAGCCGACCGCGCCTAACCCCTCGGCAGCGCGAAGGAAACGCCGGGCGCGGCCGACCGCGGAGACGCTCGGTCGCTTCCCAAACGATCGACAAAATGACTATGTCGTCCGGCCCGAAATGCAGGCAGCTTCCCGCAGGGCTTGGGGCGCGCGGTCACGGCGGCGCGCCCCAGGTCGGCTGAAGCAGCGACACCGGTCAGTTCGCGCGATCTCTCGCGAAAGGGGACAACTATGCATTCGTCCAAGCTGTACGGCGCAGTCTTCTTCCTAGTCCCGGCGGCCCTCGGGTGCTCCTCCCGACCGGTCGACTCCACGGGAGGCCCTGTCGACCACGCGAGCGGCGCAAGCCTTTCGGCCGGGTCCAAGTCCTATGCCACGGCATCGGCTCTCACCTGGCCGGGGGCAACCTGCGCCATCCACTCCTCGACGACGACGGACTCCACGAAGTCCCTCACGGTCGTCGCCGACGACGTCGGGGTCGCGCTGTTTGCCGCGATCAAGGCGGCGCCAGGCGAACCCGACAGCCAGTTGACGCTCGATTGTCACGACGACACCGGACGGGCCGAGAGTTACACGGCGGACCTCACGGCCGCCTCCACCTTCCAACGAACTCCCCCCGGGGCGCCGACCCCCGTCATGACGCGACCCGCCCTGGAGGGGGACCCAACGAAGTATACTCAGGAATACCTATTAAGCCACAGCTATGGCGTCCGGCCTGATCCGGTGAAGAACCCGAGGAGCTATGCGCTCTGGCTCGATGGGGCGACGCGGTCGGGGCGGCTGGCGAAAACGCCCGCCACCCACCCCGAGTTTCCCGCCAACGCTGGATATACGGTGACCGACCAGAACAACCAGGGCTGGGGCGGCGGCGTGCTCACGGGCGGCAACACCTACGAGATCGCCGTATGGGAACTGACGGTACCGACGGGCGGGGTGCCTGAACCGAATAGCTTTACGGGACTGTGGGGCGGCTTGGGTGGTGTGGGCGGGCACAATGACCTGATCCAGGATGGGGTTCAGATTCAAATATCTTCCAACGTGGCGTCCTATTCGACGTGGATCCAATACGCTTCCGGGGGCTCGTGCCCATTTGGTTACGGCGGAACCTGCCTTGGATACAACAGTCCATTTTACCAATTCAACGTCGCGGCCGGCGACAAAGTGCTTGGAGAAGTCTGGGCGTGCGACTCCGGTGGCAACGTCAATCTGTCGGGCGGTTATGGCTGCTTCCTCCTCGAAGACGTGACCGGGTCCACGCAGATAGCAGACTGCAACAAGCCGCCGAACCCGAACGGACCATTCAATCCTTGCTCGTCGCTCCCGGCGGTCAATACCTTTGTCGGCGCCACAGCCGAGGCGATCATCGAAAGAAGGTCGGATAGCGGCCAGCTGGCGGACTACGGCAGCACCAACATCACGCTGGATGCCCTCGATTCCACTGATACGGAACGCAACTACTCGAACACCAACGCGACTCAGCTGACCTTGGTCAACGGCTCCGACCAGATCCTGGAAGAGGTGGCCACCGACCTCTCGAGTCCCGACGGAACCTCGTTCGTGTGGGAGCAGGGGACCTAAGCGGGGCGCGGAAAAGGAGAATATGACCGCCAGGACGCCAAAGACGCCAGGCTTGGAGCCCTCAAAATCTCGAGGACTTCTCACCTCGCGTTCCTGGCGTCCTGGCGGTTTTCTCTCCTTCAACGCCTTTTTCAGCCGTGCGAAAGGGAACAACGATGCACTCGTCCAAGCTCTGTGGAGCGGTGTTTGTCCTAGTCCCGGTGGCCCTTGGGTGCTCTTCCCGACCGGTCGAATCTACCGGAGCCCCAGTCGACCGGGCGATCGAGCCTAGCTTGTCCGCCTCGTCGAAGTCCTACGCCACGGCATCGGTTCTCACCTGGCCGGGGGCAACCTGCGCCATTCATCCCTCGACGACGACGGACTCCACGAAATCCGTCACGGTGGTTGCCGACGATGTAGGGGTCGCGCTGTTTGCCGCGATCAAGGCGGCGCCGGGCGAACCCGACAGCCAGTTGACGCTCGATTGTCAGGACGACGCCGGACGCGCCGGGAGCTACACGGCGGACCTCACCGCGGCCGCCACCTTCCAACGAACTCCCCCCGGGGCGCCGACCCCCGCCACGACGCGACCGGGGCTAGAGGGGGATCCAGCTCAGTATACCCAACGATACCTATCAGCCCACGGCTACGGTATCCGGCCTGATCCCGTGAAGAACCCGAGGAGCTATGCGCTCTGGCTCGATGGCGCCACGCGGTCGGGGCGGTTGTCGAAGGGTTCAACGGTCCACGCCGATTCTCCCGCGGAGACTGGATATACCGTATACGATCAAAATAACCCGACCTGGGGCGGCGGCGTGCTCGTCGACAACTACACGTACGTGCTGGCCGTGTGGGAATTGATCGTTCCCACGGTTTCCGGGGCGCAACCTAACGGCATAATAGGCCTGTGGGGTGGCGTTGGTGGCTTGAACCACAACGACCTGATCCAGGACGGGGTCCAGATCCAGGTCGTTTCCAACATGGCCACGTATTCGACATGGACCGAATACGCCTCCGGGGGCTCGTGCCCGTATGGTTATGGCGAAGCCTGCATTGGATACCAATCGCCGCTGCGCCAGTTCGGCGTCGCCGCGGGCGACACGGTGCTCGGCGAAGCCTGGGCGTGCGACTCCAGTGGCAACATGAACGCCGCGGGCGGCTACGGCTGCTATGTCATCGAAGACGTGACCGGGTCCGTTCAGATCGCCGACTGCAGCCAGCCTCCGAACCCCAACGGGCCGTTCAATCCTTGCTCGTCCCTCCCGGAGTTCAATCAATTCGTCGGCGCCACCGCGGAGGCGGTGATCGAAAGAAGGCCAGATAGCAATGGCAACAACAACCTGGTGGACTACGGGAACACCAACATTACGTTGGATGCCATCGATGCCAATGGTTTCGAGCGCAACTATTCGAACACCGACGCTGACGCGCTGACCCTGGTCAACGGCTCCAACCAGATCCTGGAAGAGGTGGCCACCGACTTGTCGAGTCCAGACGGAACCTCGTTCGTGTGGGAGCAAGGTTCCTAGGCGAGACGACGCGACCGGTCGTGGGAGCGGCGGCCATGGCTTTTCCGGTGCCCATTGCGCTTCGGTTGGGGCTCTCGCACATGGCCGTCCTCCTTTCGATGCGCCTTCTGCCCTTCGCGGTCTATCGAGTCGTCATGCCGTCGACGCCGCTGCCACGAAAGCTCGTGGCGGCGGTCGGCTACCTGGCGTTCCCCTTGCTGGCCTACCATCTCGGCGCTGGGTCGACGCTGCTCTACCTCGCGGCGGGGCTCGGCTACTACGCGATAGTCAGCTTCGGCGTGAATCGACTGAGCGCCTGGATGGCGGCGAAGCGCTTGACGCGTGGCGCCGCACTCTTTCTCATCTTCTTCGTCTTTTTGCTGCTTCCGGGCGTCGCCGCGCCCAACGTCGCGTTGACGACGTTTCTTGTCGTGGGGTGCGAGCTCGGTCTGTCCGCATACAGCTACTGCGTCGAGACCTCCCGGCCGGGGACCGCCCGGGCGTCCATGAGGGAGTGTCTGTTCTTTCTGTTCGTCAACCCGACCGTCGTTTACATCGACCGCGGGGCGCCGGTCGCATCGGGCGGGCCGAGGCGAGGCCTCATGAGGGTGATCGGCGGAGCGACGATCATGTTTCTCAACGTGGCCATGCTCAGGCCCCTCGCGGCCGCGCTGCAGCACCGCGAGGGGTCGAGCTGGCTGTCGACGCACGCAGGCCAGACGGCGGTCCTCTTCTACGGCATCGTCCGTCTGCTGACGCTGTATGCGGCTCACTCCGGTCTTGCAAGCATACAGATCGGCATGATGCGGCAGATCGGGTGGACCGTGCCCGAGCGATACAGGTATCCCTTGTTCGCGAAGAGCCCGATAGAGTTCTGGCGCCGCTGGAATACCTACGTCCGCGTGTGGCTGGAGGTCTACGTGTTCCTGCCGATCGCAAAGCAGGTGGCGCGTCGCAACCTTGGCCGGTCGGGCCAGGTCGCCGCGGGGGTGGCCACGCTCGTAGCGTCGGGCGTTCTCCACGGCGCGGTGATCTTTGCAGGGCGCCAGAACCTGTCGGATTTGACCGTAGACGCGGAGTTCTTTCTTGCTGCGGGGGTCCTTCTGGCTGGTTGGCGCCTGGGGGGGCTCCTTGGGAGCGCGATTCGCGCTCGACTCGATGCGCGGATGTTCCGCTCATTCGATTTCTTCATCCGTCTTTCGGGGCGGCTCAGCCTTGCCGGCGCCATCGTAGCCGCGGCCGCGAGCTGGGGATAGAAGCGATGCGGGCCGAAAGTCAAGGGCACACTCGGTCGGCGCTCCTCGCGACTCCTCGGCCGCCGCCGAGGTCGACCGAAAGATCCGTGGGCCGCGCCGACGTCCGGTCGATCGACCGGACGTCGGAGCTTCCGGCGCTCGTCGTCGACGCGTTCCGCATGGCGGCGGGCGGATGGCTTGCGGCGTACTACGCGCGGCTGACTTGCTTCGCGCCGGAGCTTCTCGGACGGAGCGGGGTCTGGCAATCTTCGCCGGAGCATCCGCAAACGGCGTTCGGGCGGCTCTCGCTCGAGGTCCTCGCCCTTCCGAGGCATGGTCTGGAAGTCTGGTTCGTCTGCGGAGCCGGGCTCGCCCTGCTGATCGCCGTCGGCTTCGCGCCGCGCGGTTGCGCCGGCCTCCTCTTGGGTGTTTCGGCTGCCACGTATGGGCTGCTCCAGCCAGCCGTCAGTCTCGACGATTTCTTCGCGGAGGCCGTGCCGTTCTGGCTCCTGCTGCTGCCCACGGGCCGGACCCTGAGCGTCGTCCGCTGGCGGCACTGGCGCCGCTGGACGCGAGAGCGAGTGGATCGCGGGGGCTGGGCGGGATGTCAGGCGTTCTTTCTCGTATTCTTTCTCGCGCTCGGTTTTCTGCGCGGAGAGCTCCCCGGTACGATTGTCTTCGGCTTCTTCGTCGGTTCCTTTTTTGCGTTCGCCCCGCTGGGTGTCTTTCGTACGCTCGCCGTCGTTCCACTCGTCGCAAGCCTCTGGAACGTCGCTCACCTGGAGGGGAGTGCGCTCGCGTGCGCCATCTCGATCGCTCTGTGCGTCTTGTTTCTCGCCACGGAGTTTGCCGTGCGCCGACCCGCCGGGCCTCCTCGGCCGGACGCTCCGGTCGGCCTGAGCACCGCGATCGGGTGGGCCGCCGTGGTCCTGGTCGTCGTAGAAGCGGTTGCGTCGGGCACCGGCATGGAGTCGGCCGGTCGGGCTGCCGGCGCCGTATTGTCCAACATTGGACTCTCGTGGAACTGGGATGCACCGATGGACGAACCGAGTGACGAGGAGTTGGGCTTCGCGTTCAACCCCGAAGGAGAAGCCGCCGAGCGCCCAGCGGAGTCGGGCGCAGCCAATCCGCGGCTGAAGCTCATGTTGGGCCTGCTCGCCCGGTCGCCATCCACGGCTCCAGACCAAGCGACGGCCACCTTCGTCAAGAGGCTCGTCCGTCAGCATTGTGGCTCGACGCTGCCGGGAAAAGGCGCGGAGAGTCGGCCTCGGCGACCCGAGGCGCTGCTGCTCGTTCGCAATGGATCCGTGACGCGACAGAATCGAGCGATTTCGATGCAGCTCCGGAGGCGACGATCCGGACGCACTCGCGCTCCACTAGTTTGAAGGCGGGACCCATCATGCAAGGTCGGCACATCCTCGAGATGCTGAGTTCGGAAAGATCGCGATGCCGAGTGCAGCTCGTCACCAGAGACGGGACCCAGGAGACCAGCTTCGGCGAGCTGTGGTCGCTCTCGTCGCGAGTGGCATGCGCCATCAAGGCCAGCGTCCCCTTGGGGCGCGTGGCGGGGCTCCTCACGCCGACCCCCGAGATGATCGCATGTTTCGTTGGCTGCCAGAGGGCGGGTCGAGACTTCGTGTCCTTGCCCCTGCCTGCGCGAGGTCAGGACGCCTCCCAGTACAGCCAGCAACTTCGCACGATCGTAGAACTGTCGGACGTCACGGCGTTGGTCGTGGCCGCGGCGTACGAGCCGATCCTGCTGGGCCTGCCGTCGCCGTTGCCGTGCCCGGTCCTGGTCGCCGAGCGCCTGGCGGAATCGACCACCGACACGCTACGGACGGAAGCGCCGCCGGGTGACATCATTCAATTCAGCTCGGGGACGACCGGAAAGCCGAAGGGCGTGCGCCTGACCGGGATGGCCGTCGGAGCCAGCGTCGAGGCGACCCTGGACGCTCTCGGCGTGGGGGACGAGCCCGAGACGTTCTGCGCATGGCTGCCTTTGTCGCACGACATGGGGCTGATCGGCGGCTTGCTTGGAAGCTGGGTGGGGTCCGCGCGGACCCGACCGGGCTATCGCTACGTCTGCATCAGCCCGGAACTGTTTCTCATGCGCCCCCTGCTCTGGATGCAAACGTGCGCGGCGGTCGAGGCCACTGTGACGGCAGCGCCGACGTTCGCGTATCACCTCTTGTCTCGGCAACTTCCGCGCTCTCCGACGCTCGACTTGAGCTCCTTGCGGGCCTGCATCGTGGGCGCCGAGCCAATCCACGCCGATACGCTGCGTTCCTTTCTCACGGCTTCTTCGGCGCACGGTCTGCGCGAGAACGCGCTCTGCCCGGCCTACGGCCTCGCCGAAGCGACGCTCGCGGTCAGCCTGGTTTCTCCTGGCGTACCGTGGACGACTCGAAGGGTGTCGGTCGAAGGAAAGACCAGCGAGTACGTGTCGTGCGGGCGGGTTCTCGGATGCGTGAACGTCGACGCTCCGCAGAGCCCCGAGGAGGCGGGCGCCATCCGGGTGTCGGGTCCGGCTGTCTTCAGTGGCTACGTCCCTGCGCGTGACGACCATGGCAACGGTTCAATCGAAACCGGCGACCTCGGCGTCATGGCCGACGGTGAGCTTGTAGTCACGGGCCGTTCGGACGACCTCCTGTGCGTATCCGGGCGCAACATGTTCGCCTGGGAGCTCGAGCGGGCAGCGGCTTCCGTGTCCGACGTCAGACCGGGGAGCTGCGCCGTCGTGACGAACGGACGAGGAGGCTACGTGGCGCTCTTCGAAAGTCGCAGCGAATCGCAAGAAGACATTGCCACGGCGGCTTACCAGGTGCGCAAAGAACTCGCGGCGATCGCGGGGATCGGGCCGTCGGCGGTGAGCGGCCTCCGTCGGGGGATTCTTCCGAAGACGTCGAGCGGCAAGCTCCAGCGAAACCATATCACCTCGAATCTCGAGCAGCTCATTCAGGAGAGCGTCTTGCACAAGGAATTTTGAAGATGACGAGAGATTTGATCCGAACGGCCGTGACGCAGTGCCTCGCCCAGCTGACCGGGCTGCCGGCCGATCGCATCTCGGATGGTGACGATCTCGTCGAGGACCTAGGAGTCGACTCCCTCGTTACCGTGAAGTTCATCGGGACCGTCGAGGAAGCGCTCGGCCTTCCGTTGCCGGAGGGTTGCGACGCTCTCCTCATCACCGCGCGGACCGTCGACCAGGTCGTGCAGCGATTGTATGCGGCCTTCGATCCCCGCGTAGAGCCTTGAAGGGGCCGCCCTCGCGTCAGTGGCTGCTCGCGAACGCGGCGAACGGTTCGAATCCGACGAGCGGGCCCGTGTGCGCGAACGCCAGCGCCTTGACCTCTGTCGCTCGAGGTTGGAGCCGCGCCTCGAGCGCCTTGAGCGAGGTCACGTTCTGGGCCGAGTCCTTGGAAAACAGGCGCACCGCCTTCATCATCACGCCATCCTTGGACGCCCCGGCGCTGTCGCCAAAAAACAGCGTGCCGCGCATCAGGTAGACCGCCGATCCGGGCGTGTGGCCGGGCACGGCGAAGGTCTCCACGTGCAGATCGCCCACGTCGGCCACCTCGCCGTCCTTGAGCGGATGCGTGACCCGGGCGGCGTCCCCGATGAGCGCCACCTCGCTCTCCAAGGCGTACACCTGCGCGTCGGGAAACAGTTTGCACGCCGCCGTATGGTCGCCGTGACCGTGCGTCAGGAAAATCGCGGCCACCGACGCCGGCGTGAGTCCGCGGCGCGCGAGCGCCGACAGGATGGCTTTGCCGGAGGCGTCCTTCCCGGCGTCGACGAGGGCGACCCTGCCGGGTCCGACGTCGACCACGAAGACGCTGACGAAGCCGTCCTTCACCGTTTCGACGCCGGCAACCACCTGCTGCCCGTCGACGATGGGGCTGTTGTTGCCGAACGCGGTGTACCAGATCGATGCAGCCGCGATCACCAGCAGCAGCACGACCAGCCCAACCCACTTGAGCGCGCGCTTCATGGGAAAGGGTCTAACACGAGCGTGAATTACGTGCGCATCTCCGTCGGCGGGAGGCGGTCGGTAAGGTCGCGGAGAAGGGTGCGAACCCAGAGTACTTCCTGGGCCTCGTCGCGCCGCTGCGCCCAGTACAGGTGCACCCTGTACTGAGGCAGCGAGAAGCCCAGGGGCACCACGTTCATCGGGAAGGCAAGTCCGAGGAGGTTGGCGTGTCGATATCCGAGCGTCAGGAGCAGCTCCGACGACACGGCGATCTCACATGCGGCCTCGTAGCGCTGGCATCGCACGGCGATTTTCCTCCGATAGCCCTGCTGGACGAGGAGAATGTCGACCAGCGAGGGTCCCTTGCGACGCGATGAAACCGCCACGTGTCGCGCCGCCAGGTACGAAGCGAGGTCCAGGGGATGCACGCGCCCGGGAGCCGCCACGACGCACAACGAATCGTCGAACAGGCACTCGCTCGAGATCTCCGGGTCGTTCGGCGAGGAGGCATCGATGACGGCGTCGAACACGCCATTTTCCAGGTCCTGCTTCATTCGCCGGCGGTCGAATCGGACGCTGTGTACGGCAATTCCCGGCACCTCTCGCGTCAACCTCTGGACCAAGAGCGGGAAGAGCAGCTGCTCGAGCTGAGATGGCATGCCGAGGATGAGGCGCGAGACGTCCCGTCGAGGGCTGAACTCTTGCCTGCCCGCCAGCGCATCTTCGACGTGCTTCAACGCCGCGCCCACCGCCGGCGCGAGCCGGTCCGCCATGGGGGTCGGCACCAGGCCGCGGCCCTGTTGCTCGAAGAGTGAAGCGCCGAGCCGCGTGCGCAGTCGCCCGAGGGCGTGACTCACCGCGGACTGGCTGACCGAGAGTATCCGAGCCGCCTGGCTCACGCTGCGCTCACGGTAAACGATGTGAAACACGTGGAGAAGATTGAGGTCCAATCCGGCGAGAGAGGCCGCTCCACGAATGTTCTTCATCGCCCCGACCTCCCCGGAGCCTCCTTTGTTCGCAAAGTTTCGACGAAGACGCAAGCCGCGCACGCGGGCGCCGCATCGACGAGGCGGGGCTCTCGAGGGCCATCCGCCATAGAGCGGGCTCGCCGTGCGGCCACGAGCCGGGCTGTCTACGATGCGGTGAGCATCGCGGCCCGCTCGACTTCGTAATTCGCGTACGATTCTTTGAGGACCGCCGAATTGAGGAGCATCGTAGCGAGGAGATCATCGGATCCCTGAGCATAGACCCGAGTACTGGCCCACATGCTCTCCGTGCGGCGGCTCCCGCTCAGGGCGACGACCTCCTGCTCGATGTCGTAGCTCTCGCCGACGAAGAGTGGCCCGGCGATGAGCCGGATCTCCTGGTCGGCGAAGAGCGCGACGGAAGGTCCTCGCACCGGGAACGGCTGCGCGGGCTTCGCATGCTTCAAGAGAACGCTGATCATCTCGATCGGGATGATGGGCCGTCCCCAGGGCGACTGGAGCGCTCCTTCCGCCGTGTACCATGGTGACCGCTCGGTGATGACCTCGAGCTTGTCGGCGAGCGAAAACGGGTAGAGCGCACCCATCTCCTGGTTCATGGCCATGCGAACGGTCTGCCGTTCGGTCTTCATGCCGATCCGTATGTCACGAAGGACGACCGCCTGCTCGAGCCCCTCGAGCCGCCGGACGCGTTGCTCGAGCTCGGACGGCGGGTTGTCGGGGCCCACGGACGCGGTGCCGCGCAGAATCTCCGTGCCATCGCCGCGTTCCATCCAGATCGTCGAATGCGTTGCACCGTCTTTTGGCAACGTCAAAAGCGCGCGCACACGCTCGCCGTCGAAGGACGCGTTTCGGTAGTGTGCCGATATGCAACCGCTTTCGAGCCACCGGGGGCTCCAGGCGGCCACGCAGAGAGGGGCAAACTGGCTGAAGTGTGTAGGACCCTCGATCGTGCCCCGAGAGAAGCCGAGCCGCTGGGCCGTTGCGTCGTCGTGAATCGACGTATGCCCCTCGTAGACCTGCGTGCTCAGCATCTGCCGTGGAGTGCGCCAAGCACCGGTGAGGACGTCGCCACGAACTTCGATAGGGCCCTCGAAAGCGACTTGCATCCGATTCATCTCCCAGGTATCTCGACTCGGATCACGGCGAACCGATCAGCTCCTCGAAATTCTTCGAATAGAAGGGCGCCTTCTCCTCTTCCGTCAGGCCGACGAGAGTCTTCTCGAACCGACCAATCGGATCTTCGGTGCCTTCCGGATGCGGATAGTCGCTGGAGAACATGAAAAACTCCGCGCCCGCATCTCGAATGAACTTGCCGACGTCCTCGCCCGGAAACGGCGTGAACTTGAACTGCCGTCGAAGGTACTCGGAGGGCTTCAGGCGGAGGGCGCCGATGTTCGGATCGCTCTTTCCGAAGAGGCGCGCGCCCCGGTCGAGTCGCTGCAAGAAGTCGGGCACCCAGCTGGCGCCGAGCTCGATGGCGCCGCCGCGCAGCGCGGGGAATCGATCGAACACACCGTCGAATACGAGCGCCGAGAGAAACATCTGCGGCGCGAAGCTGAGGACCATGTAGTCCTTGACGCGGATGTTCTCGCCGCCCGAGTGGATATCCTTCGGCAGCGGCCTTCCGTTGTTCTCGTAGGTCTTGGGAAGAACGCGGTTGGCCAGCCCGATGTGCAGTACGAACGGGATCCCCGCGTCGGACAATCGCTGCCAGACCGGATCGAAGTCGGGATGTCCGGGTGATCTTTCACCGACCGGCGAGGCGGGGACCCAGAAGGCGCCTACGTTGAGCTTGATCCCCTCGTCGATCTCTGCGACCGCTCGCTCCGGGGAGTCGAGGGAGATCATGCCCACGGGAATCAGGCGCTTGTCGGCCGAACAGAAGGAGCTGATCGCACGATTGTGCGCGCGGAGTCCGCCGTACACGACCTCGGGGTCCTCCGACCAAAGGAACTGGGACGCGGCGAACGTCGTGAACACCAGTTGTCGCGAGAATCCCAGGTCGTCGAGAGCTTTGCTTCGTTCGGCGGCGCTGAAGGCGCCGTAGGCGCCCCACCCCTTGGGCCCCGAGATGACTTGTCGCGCGATCTTGTCGGTTGCGATGGGATCGTTCACGCGCGCGACGGCTGCCGCGATCTTCTCTTCGGGCGTGGCGCCGCCTTTCCCCAGATTCAACGGCAGGAGACGATCGCGAACGTGCGGATCGGCATAAGACAAAAGCCAATCGGGCGTTTCCATCAAATGGCTGTCCGCGTCGCAATAGACGCGCCCTGTTGCATACATGTTCGGCCCTCCTGCGAGTCAACGAGTCACCGCTCGGACCAAACCGTACCCCGTTTGTTCGTCGCATCCCACCCTCGCGGATCCAGCTTCGGCTCGGTCCCGCACCACGCGGAGCGTAGCACTGGATCTTTGCGGGCCGGGGCAGGGTAGGCAGGCGTGGAGATGACCGGGGTTCATCCCGAAGTATGCAGTGCGTTCACGCGCTACGAAGAACGCGCACGGCTATCGTCGAAACCCGTAGTGGCGCTCGCGTGCTCAGCGATCCTCCGGCGCGCGGAGGCCATGAATGGCGGTCAGCGGCCCGACCCGATCGGATCGGTGAGCACCGCAATCGTGGTGGCTCCGCCGGCGCGCGCCAGGTCGAGAATCTCGACGGCATTGCCGAACTCCGCATCGTCCTCGGCGTCGAAGAAGATCGTGCGTTGGCCCCGCGCGGCGAGCACGCGGTGCAGCTTGGCCGAGAATTCCGACTTGGCGACCGCGTCGTGGTTGATCTTGATGTCGCCGGCCTTCGTCGCGATGACGATGACCGGCTGGTCCTTGTCCGAGAGCTCGCGCGGCGCCTCCTTCTCGGTCTTGTTCGGCAAATTGAGCCAGAATTGCTTGGCGAGCAGCGGCGCGATGACCATGAAGATGATGAGCAGGACAAGCACGACGTCGACCAGCGGCGTCACGTTCATGTTCGGCCGCGCCCTGCCCGGGGCCGTGCGCTTCTGTCCAAGGTCCATGCCCACGGCCTGCGCTCTCCTCAGTCGGCGGTCTTGCGTTCGTTGACGCGCAGTGCGATGCCGGGGAAACCGACCTCCTGGCACACCTTGAACATGCTGCGGACGTCGGCGTAGCGAGCTGCCCGATCGGCCCGCAGGACAATTCGTCGTTGAGGCTCGCGCTCGTTGGCCTCGCGCAGCCTTGAAAGGAGGTTCGACTCGTCGAGGCGGTCGCGCTCGAAGAAGACGCTTCCGTCGGCAGTGAGCGACAGCGTGAACGGATCGCTCTTGCCCTTTGGCTCGGGATCCACGTTGAAGATGCTCGGCAGGTCCACGTGCGCCGATCTCTCCATCATCGGGATCACGACCATGAAGATGATCAGCAGCACGAGGACGACGTCTACCAACGGCGTGACGTTCATCACCGGATGCGGTCGGAACGTGCTGCGGGAGAGGGCGCGCATGCCCGGACCTTAGCGGGTTCGTCCGGACAGAGGGCTGCGCGAGCCTCCGGCGAGGTCGGGGAGGGGTGCCTGCACTCGCTGCTGCGATTGCGGCTGCCCGACGCCGCTTCCATCCGGCGAGCGATCGTCGCTCAGCTCCAGACGATCGACGAGCTCGCTGCCGGCGTTGAGCAGACCGGCCTCGTAGGTCGCGATGCGTGATGACAAGAAGTTGAACAACAAGACGGAGGGGATCGCGACGATGAGGCCATACGCGGTGACGAAGAGGGCCTCCGAGATCGCGGAGCCGATCGAACCGAGCCCTCCGGAGCCCGTCAGGGCGATCATCTTGAACGCGTTGATGATGCCGAGGACGGTGCCGAGCAGGCCGACGAACGGCGCCGTCGATCCCGTGGAAGCGAGGACGTTCATTCCCCGATTCAGGTCACGGCTGATCGCCTCGCCTTCGCGCTCGAGCGCTCGGCGCGCGAGATCGGCCGCGCGCGTTGCGCTGTCGCCTGCCTCCTGACGTTTCAGGAACGAGCGCAGTCCCAGTTGCAGAAAGGTCGCCAGATGATTGCTCTTGTACAGGGCAGCATGCTCGAGCACCGACCGGTAGGCGGCTCGCTCCATGTCGGACTGAACGCCGGCCGCGAAGGCCCGGGCTCGCGCCGAAGAGCGCGAGAGAAGGACGATGCGATCGATGGCGACGGCGATGCACGCGACCGCTTGGAGGGTCAGGAGCACCACCACGCAGCGGACCGGTAGGCCCATGTTGTGCCAGATTTCGAGCAGACTGACTTGCATCGCGCTTGTTCTCCTCGGGGGCCTGGTTCAGTCGTCCTCCAAGCGAAAAACGATCGACCTCTTCATGTGGAAGCGAACCTTCTCGCTACCACGGTGCGCGGGAGAAAAGCGCCACGAAGGGACCGCTCTGAGCACGCATTCTTCGAGTTCTGGAGGGCCGCTCACGATCTGTGGGTTGGCCACGCTGCCGTCTTCGAGCACGTCGAAGGCGACGACGACGGTCCCTTCGATCCCCTTGCGCTTCGCGGCGGCGGAGTACCGGGGCTTCTCGTTGCGGCCGGTATCCACGGGTGCGACGAGCGGCTCGGGCTTCGGTGGTGGAGGAGCAGGAGGAGGTGCGGCGACGCCGGTGCCCGTGCCGCCCGGCGTCCCATCGAGGAAGCCGCCCGTGGGACCGCTCTCGCCCGCCGGGGCCAGCGCCTTGTCGGACTCCTTGAGCTTCTCGTCGGAGATCTTGTCCGGCGGCGCGAGTTCGGGTCGCTTCACTCGAGGTCGCGGGGTCGACTTTGGCGCCGCGGTCTGGGGGGTCGGAGGCGGGGGCGGCGGCTCGGGCTCGGGAGGCGCAGCGAACGTCACCTGCGTCTCCTTTTCCTCCACGATCTTGTGGACCGTCGCCGACGCGCCGACAATCGCCGCGCTCGAGGTGCCGTAGATGAAGACGGCCGCAGCCAAGGAGCGGCGGAAGCGGGCGCGCGACTCCTTGGCAGTCGAGGATGGGCAAAAGTCGTCAAACATCGCCGTGCCCGGCGAAGCTTACCACCGCGCCCTCACTGACCACCGGCGTCGCTCACGCCGCCGTCGGGGCCCGCGGACCCGCCGTCACCCGCGCTGCCGTCGGGGCCGGCGGCCCCCCCGTCGCCCGAACCGGACATGCACTCGCTGGTGCACGCATTGAAGCAGGGCGCAACCGGTGTGGCGGCGGTGCTTCCGCTCTCGTACGCGGAACACATCGACGTGAGGCACGAGTAGTCCATCTTCGCCGCCATCGCCGTGAAGTCGGGGCAGTGCGCGGCGATGCAGTTGATCAGGTTCCAGCACCCCTGGTTGCAGGCGGTAGCGACCACGGCCGTGCGACACGCATCGCTTTGCATGCAGACGCACTGGCTACACGACGCAGGCTCCGTGGAGACGACGGCGGCGGCGCACGCCTGAACCTCCGGATTGACCACCGTCCCGACGGTTACCGTGATCGTGCTGGGGTCGCTGGTCGCCCCCTGGCTGTCCACTACCCACAGGTCAAACGACCAGATCCCCTCGCCGAGCGAGACCTGGGGTTGCTCTGCATCGCCCGGCCAGTTCGGCGGCGCGCCCGGCGGAACCCAGCGAAGCAACACCCCACCCTCGTTCGGCAGTTGCGTCCCTCCCTCGGGCGCCAGCGTGCCGCTGAACCAGTGATAGGCCACGATGGTGCCATCGGGAGAATACGAATGGCTTCCGTCCAAGGTGACCGTGACAGGGGTGCCGGTGAAAGGAAACGTCAGCGCGGCGAGCCCGCCATCCATCTGCGCATTGAAGCTCTGGCCGTTGCGGAGCACGCGTGCATCGGCGATGGGACTCGGCTTGAGGTTGGGAATGACGATGTCCGTGTTGTCGCAGCCGGACCCCGTAGTCAGGAGCGCGAGGAAGACGCCCGCGAGCGAGACGACCACCCACATGCGCGCGCGAACCCGCGCGCGCGTGCGCGTCTCGGAGAGACAACTGGGGAGCGAGGCGAAGCGACTGCTCATCGGTCTGTCCTCAAAACTGCGCGATCAACTTGGCGTACACCATACGTCCGCGCGGATCGGCGAGGGTATAGTCGTACGAGTACGTGAGACCGTTGACCCTCGGCGGATCCGCATCGGCCAAATTGTACACTCCAATACGGGCGGTGAGCTCGCGGCCCAGCCAGTTTTTCACTGTATAGCTATACTGCGCGTCGAACGTGACCCACGCGGAGATCGTGCTGAAGCTGCCGTCGGCGCGGGGATCGACGTCGTCCAGGTAGCTGCTGATGTAGTGCGTGATGAACGTCGCGGAATGCCCCAGATAACTCCAGGTCACCGGGAAATTCACCTTCCAGCGGGGCATCGACTGCCAGACGTTGTTGAAGTTACGCTGGCCGACGGCGCTGCAGGTGGACGTGGGCGTCGTGCCGTTGCAGAACGCCGGCCCCAGGACCGTGCCGTTGGGCAGCGTGCGGGGAGCGGCCTCGGAGAATGGATAGTTGAAGGTCAGCAGGTACGTGCCCACGGCGCCGATGGTCAACTTCTGCGAACGGTCCTCGGGCGCCGTTCCGCCGAAGGTCTTGTTCGTCATCGTCACGAACCCCGAGAAGTCGAGGCCGTTGGTGACGACGTCGCCAGGGATGTTGATGTACATCGTCGTCACTTCCGAGACCTGATTCGACGTGGGATCCACGGCCACGTTCGGATGGGGGGCGTTCGGGTTCGCGAGGTAGTTACCGGCGATCGTCTGAGCGTTCTGGAGTTCGATGCGATTCTTGTAGTCGTAGTCCCAGAAATCGCCCGACAGATTCAGCTCGCGGATCGGCGACCACGTGACTCCTCCGCTCACCGCCAAGGCCTGCTCGGGTTTGAGATTGGGATTGCCGTACCCCTTGACCGGCAAGTAGATGGGCACCGCCTGACCCAGGTTCAACGCCTGCGGCTGCACGATGTAGCCCGGAAAAGACTGATACAAGTTGGGCGCACGGAACGCTGACGTCACCAGGCCTCTGAACTCCAGCTTCCGGAGGGCGGCCGGCGCGTTCTCGCGTCCGCCGATATCGGCGGGTGAGAACGTCAGACCTGCGCTCGGGCTGAACGCGGCGCGCTGGATGTCCGTGTAGTACTCGCCTCGGCCCGCGGTCTGCAGCGTGACCCCGTGGAGAAGCGGCCAGAGGATCTCCCCGTACCCACCGTACACCTCGCGCGACGCCTCGGCATCCGTATTGCCGATCAAGAACGAATAGTTGTTCTCGAGCGCGTCGTGATCGAACCTCGTCGCGCGCGACTCGTGACGTAGCTCACCACCGACTGCGAGGCCCACGTCGCCGCCGCGCAGGCTAAACAGCGGCCCGCCGACCCCGGCATTGAGCGTCTGCATCAGGGAGTCGGTGATCGAGGTCTGCGCCCCGTAAAAACTGTTGATCAACGCGGTCGAGTTGGGCGTCCCGGTGCCGGTGACCGACGAGTAGAACGGATTGTAGCAATTGGTGAGATCGGCCGGATTGGAGCAGCTATTGAGATCGTTCTGGATCACGTTGCGCAGCGTATCGGGAAGAATGAACGTGGTCCGGTCGCTGGCGGCGGTCGCGTACGTCTCCCAGGTCCAGCCCTCGAACGCGCTGCCCGCCGCCGCGCCCTCGAAATCGCCCTTGAGGCCGACGACGCCGCGCAGCGTGTCGTTGTCGGTCTCGGCCTCGACGCTGCCGGCTTCCGCGCCCAGGGGGCTGATGATCGCCTGCACGGGCTGCCCGAAAGGGTTGTTTATGTTGTTGGCCGGGACGTTCAGGAAAGGGGGCGGAACCGGGAAGGCGGGGCTCGAGATGTACCCGGCGCGTAGCTGCGAGACCAGGACCTCTCCGAAGGCGGTCGTGTGCTTGGTGATATCGTACTCGGCGCTCCCGAACATGTTGGCGCGCGCGGCTTTCGGGACGAGCGACTCGAAGTTGCGATAGGAAAACGCACAGATCTGACCGCTGGAGGTTGGGACAATCATCGAGCCCGCCACACTGCTGCACGCGGGGTCGACCACCGTTTTCGTCCCCACGAGGAACGTGCCAGGATAGCCCTCCTGGTTGACGTAGCCGCCGTTGGTCCAGTCCCGTTGGTTGGCGACGAGCTCATTGCGGTTGAAGTAGCTACCGGCCAGAAACACGCGTCCGCGCTCGCTCGCCGCACCCAACGCCGCGCTCACCGTGCCATCCCGCTGATCGAATCGGGTCGTCGTCTGGCCATCGAGCTCGAGGCGAGCGCCGTCGAAGTTCTTGCGGGTGATGACATTGATGACGCCCGCGACCGCGTCGGAGCCGTAGATGGCCGAGGCTCCGCCCTTGAGAATCTCAATCCGCTCGACCGCGACCAGCGGAATCGTGGCCAGGTCGACGAACTGCTGCCCCTTCGGATTGTAGGCCCCACTCAGAGGTAGCCGGCGGCCGTTGAGCAGTACGAGGGTCGCCCCCTCGCCCAGACCTCGCAGGTTGATCGACACGGTGCCAAACGACTGGGAACCGGCGCCTTGAGAGCCTGAACCCTGCGCGACCGTGAGGTAGGACACGATGTCGGCGACGTTGGTCGCGCCCGTCTGTTCGAGCTCCTTGCGATCCATGACCTGCACGGGTGCCGCCGCACTGAAGGACGAGACTTGCTTGAGCCGCGAGCCGGTCACCACCATCTCCTGGCTGGAGCCGGTGGCCGGCTCGGGCTCCGCGCCGGCGCCGCCAAGATCCGCCGTGGCCGCCGGGCCTGTCGCCCCGGCGTCGCCCGTGTCCGTGCCTCCGTCTACCGAGGCTGGCGCCGCGGTCGCGACGGGCGCGCCGGCTTCCGCGCTACCAGGTTCGAGTCCCCCATCCGGGGGCGGTGCCTGGTCCTGAGCCAGCGCCGACGAGCTCAGGCCCAATAAAAACAGCAGTGTGAAAAGACTGCTTCGGAGTAACACAGGTCGTCTCCATTCCGTCCAGGACATCGCGACCCAGGGAACCGATACCTTGGCGCGAATCGCGAGCACTGAAACCCGCATCCCCGGGCGGGGCGGGAGACGTCGCGCACGCTACCGCGCCTGTGCGAACCGGATCAAGAGCTCGTTTGGCAGAATCACGATGAGCGGAGTACTCATTTTTTCGCGGAAAACGTCGCGCAAGGCGCGCCGCCAGAAAATGATATCCAGCTTGTTCTATGGCCCGTTTGCACGGCAGTCGATGCGACGTTCGAATGAGCGCGGTTCACTGCAACGCATGCACGACGTTCATTCGCCGCGAGATCGGCCTTTCGCTGCGTCGCGCAGCAGACGCCGTCGCGTGTGATCGATTCGGTCGACCCTCGAGGAGTCCGGTGGGGGTCGCGGCCGTCGTCGCCGTGGCCGTCGCCTCCGGGATCGGCTGCGGGGGCGACGTCGAGTTTCCGAACCGCGCTCTCGCCGCGCCGGACGCCGCGGCTTCGGGCACCGGCATCGAGCCCATCGACTCCGGCTCCGGCCCCTCCGTCACCTTCGACGCCTACGGCCCCGGTCCCGGCGACACGACGCGAGCGGAGGGGGGCGCTTCGACCGACCCGGACACAGGCGCGCCGCCCAATCCTGCGAGCGCGCCGTCGTTTCTCGAGAACGCCGCGCACACCGGATACATCGACGATCCCACCCTGACGCCGCCGCTCGCTCCGCTCTGGACATTCGATCTCGGCGGCACCGCTTCGTATCCGCTCATCGTGGGCGGACGCATCTACGTCCTCTCCAAATCGTCGGGCGGCGTGTCGGATCTCGTCGCTCTCGACGCGACCACCGGCGCGCCCATCTGGAGGGTCGACTCGGGCGGCGCCTTCGCCCACGCCTACGACGCGGGCCGCATCTTCACGGTGACGAGCGGCGGTCTGGTGGCGAGCTTCGACGCATCGACCGGAGCGCCGGGATGGTCCGCCCAGATGCCGGGTCAATACTCGTTCTCGTCGGCTCCCACGGCGTACCGAGGGATTCTCTATGTGGGGGGCGCAGGCGAGGGGGGGACCGTTTACGCCACCGACGAGAGCAACGGCAATCTCTTGTGGTCCCAGCCGGTGGCAAACGGCGACGACAGCGCGCCGACGGTCGCAGACGAGGGCGTGTTCGTCTCCTATGCGTGCGTCCAGGCCTACGCCTTCGACCGCGTGTCGGGGTCGCCGCTCTGGCACTACTCGGGTAGCTGCGAGGGGGGCGGAGGCGCGACGACCGTGCTGTCCGGCGGCGTCCTCTACGCGCGCGACTTCATGGGCAACATCGCTCTGAGCGCCGCCGCCGGATCGGTTGAAGGGGCCTTCAACGCGACCCCGCCGCCCGCGTTCGATGCCACGCACGGCTTCTTCGTGGCGGCTGGGACGTTGCGCGCCGAGGTGGCGGCGACGCGCGCGGTCCTGTGGTCCTTCGCGGGGGACGGTATGCTCGCCAGCGCGCCGCTCGTCGTCGGAGGAGAAGTGTACGTCGGGTCGTCCAGCGGCGCGCTGTACGGCCTCAGCGCGGTCACCGGGACGGTCGACTGGTCGGACTCCGTCGGCAGCGGGCTGGGGTTCTCCGAGAGCGGAGGACTCGGAGGCGCGCCGTTCGCGGCTGCGGGTGGGCTACTCGTCGTGCCGGCCGGCACGGAGATCGTCGCCTATGCGCACTCGCAAGCGGCAGACTCCGGCGCCCCCGACGCCGGCCCCTCTGAATGACGTCCGCGAGAGACGCGCGCTCTCCGCGCGCTCACGGTTTGCACGCGGCCTCCACTCTGTGGAGATTCGGCGCGCCGATGTGTGGATCGTCCTCGCCCGAAATCGAGACCTCGAGGCGACCGGTGGATCGGTCGACGCGGTACCCCGCGAAGTCCTCGAAGCGCTCGTCCGTGTGCAGTCCGCGGGCGACGGTGTAGGATCCATCTCCGTTCTCCTGCGGTCCGAACCCTCCCACGGCGATGTTCGGCTCCTCCTTGACCGTGCGTTGTAGTCCTCCCACATGCGAGCCATCGCTCGTTTGACTTCGGGCAATTCGCCAAACACCTCCGACGCGGCTTCGTCGCATCGGGAATCGGCTTCGGGAATGTTCTTGATGCTGTAAGCGACTTCGGATTCGCAGCGATCGAGGGCCGCTTTCGACGCCGGGGTCGCCTCGTTCTCGCCGGCAATCGACCATTTTGCGTCCGGTCGGGCGTACTCGACCGCGAAGTTCTTCAGAAAATGCGCGCGCGCACGTCCTGCAGGTGGCCGGGGTCGCCGGAGCGCTTCACGAACGTGGCGATGGCCGACTCTCCCGAGACGACCGCAACGACCTGGATATCCCCCACGATCTGCTGCTGGAAAGTCCCATCGGCCGACAGGGCACGACGCTTCGATTCCAGGATCGCGGATTTGGTCATCCGCTGCCCGTAGAAGCAAACGTCCTGGGCGTAGAGGCCATCGAGCGCCGCCACGTCGTGACGGTCGAGGGCCCGGTTCCAGGCGGTGAGCTGCGAAAGGATCGGGTCGTCGAGAGGCGTCGTCGGCTCGACGTCGCCGGAGGCGCTGGAGATCGCGAGACCCGCTTCCAGATCTGCGCTGGCGGCGGTAGACGCGTCGTGAGAGGACACGGCGGCAAGGGGGGCCGCGCCGGACGGCCGAGAGCAGTGGGCCATGGCGAGGCATGCGATCCCGAACCAAGGGCGCTGTACGAGACCGTGTCGTGCGGGTTCTGATTGCGCGGAGAGCCAGTCCAGAACCCACGAGCCGTGGAAGGTCGTTCCCCGAGGCCAGGTCCATCTCATTTTGTGCCATCTTGCGCCGGTCCCGATCCCGATGTCAGGCTGCGTCTCACGTCTCGAGGCCCGGTCCCCGGGATATCCGTCCGAGCACGGGAGTTGCTGCAGCCTCGGGCATGAAGATAGCCCCCACGCTCCTCTGCGGCGCGCTGCTCGCGTGTGGCGGGTCCGTCGTCGAGCCCGGGCGTTCCGCACAGCCGACTCCTGCGGGCGCTCCGGGCGACAGCCGACCGACGGGACCCGGAAGCGATGCGGGCTCGGTCCTCCCGCCGGGGCCCGGTCCTGAGCCGACCGCGCCAATCGTCGAGAGCGACGCCGGGTCGCCCGTCGCGTCCCCGCCTCCGAGCGTGCCGAACGAGAGCGACGCCGGGTCGCCCGTCGCGTCCCCGCCTCCGAGCGTGCCGAACGAGGGCGATACCATCGCCTTTGCTCCGACCAAGGTCGATGTGGAGCGCTTCCCCGCGGGTTGCGGAGTCCCCAACCCGCCGTTCATGAACGGGGACCTCTTCTCCATGGACATCATCGGCAACATGGCGGCGGCGCCTTACGACGCGCTGGAAATCAGCTTCCCGACCCCCGCCACCGTCAGCGTGCCCGTGATGCCCGCCGTCCAGCCCTTCACGCAAGATGGAACCGGCATCGGTCTGGCGGACGGGGGTACGCAGTGGCATGCCGCCCAGAACGCGCAGGGCAGCGGCATCAACTTCAACTATGCGCAAGGCAGCGATCCGAGCGAGATCGACACGGGCGCATTCGACGCCGTCACAATCACCATCCTCGCGATGCCGACGAAGGACGGAGACCCGCTGACCATCCGGCTGCAGATCCACTTCGTGGACGGGAGAGTGCTCGACGAGACGTTCTCCGGCCCCTTGTTCAGCAGCTGGAGTGGCTGCCCCGAGGGGTGACCGACGCGCTCGGTCGGAGCACGCCTCGCGCGCTGCCGTCCGTAACGGACCCGCGCGTCACGGGTCCACGCCGGTCGCTCTCGATACAAGGCGCCGCTCGACGCACACCCCCCTCGGACGTCGCCGAGGGCCTCGCGAGACTGCACGACGCTCGGCGCCGGTAGGGCGCGCCTGCGCGGGCACACCGGCCTTGGTCCCCTGCGGCCGCACCCGGGCGCACAAGGGCCGATGCGATTCGAAGGGCGGGCTCCTATTTTCCCCGTAGCGAGGCCGCCTCGTCGTACCTTGAAGTCTGGCGCTCTTTGCGCTCCTCCTCCCGGCGTGGGTCGGCCGGGTGCGGACCACCAAAGGCAAATCCCCAATGCAGGCTTCGCACTTGCAGTTATCCGCGCGTCCCGACTGGGTCGGGACCGACCGGTACGCCGTGGTTCGCAGGGTCGGCGAGGGAGGGATGGGCGTCGTCTACGAGGCGCTCGATCGCGAGACGCATCGGACCGTCGCCTTGAAGACGCTCCTGCGCTTCGACCCGAACTCGCTCTACCTCTTCAAGCAAGAGTTCCGGGCGCTCGCGGACGTGCACCACCGCAACCTGGTACGCCTTCACGAGCTGGTTCAGTCGGAAGCGGGCCCGGTCTTCTTCACGATGGAGCTCGTCGAGGGGGCGGACTTCCTCGACTACGCGCGAGGGGGCGGAGGCGGTCGACCGAACACCCACACAACGTTGGCGTCGCGCCCGACGAGCGCGTCGAGCTCGGCGAGCTCGTCGGGCGTCACTCGCCAGGTCCGGCCCGGGGCGCAGCCAGTGTCGCTGGCTCCTCCCCCGTCTCTGGGCGACGAGGTGACGCGCGTCGACCCAGACCGGCTCCGTCCGGCGCTGCGCCAACTCGTGCAAGGCCTGGGTGCGCTGCACGCCGCGGGCAAACTGCACCGAGACGTCAAGCCATCGAACGTCCTGGTGACGACCGCAGGCCGGGTCGTGATCCTCGACTTCGGAATCGCCATCGAGCTTTCGCGCGCGGACGACGACGACGCGGCGCAAGCCGGCGGAGGGATCGTGGGCACGCCGGCCTACGTCTCGCCCGAGCAGGCGGCCGGAGAGGTCCCGACCCCAGCGAGCGACTGGTACGCGGTGGGGGTCATGCTCTACGAGGCGCTGGCGGGGGTCCGGCCCTTCGTGGGTCCGAGCATCGACGTCCTGACTCGCAAGATGAGCGAAGATGCCCCGCCGCCCAGCACGTGGGCTCGGGGCATCCCGCCGGACCTGGAAGAGCTCTGCGTCGGTCTCTTGAGGCAAGAGCCTTCCGAGCGGCCCGATGGCGCGGAGATCCTGCGACGCCTCGGGGCGGTCGGAAGTCGGCGTCCAGCGGCGAGACCCAGTGGCGCGCCGGACGGCCAACCGCACGTCCTCGTCGGCCGCGACGAGCAGGTCCGCGCGCTCCGCGGCGCATTCGAGGCCGTGGGCGGCGGGCAGACGGTGACCCTGCGCGTGGGCGGAGGCGCCGGCATGGGCAAGTCCGCCCTCGTCCAGCGCTTCCTGGACGACCTCCAGGCGAGCGGCGAAGGGGAGATGCTCTGCGGCCGCGCGTACGAGCGCGAGTCGGTCCCGTACAAGGCCGTGGACAGTCTCGTCGATTCGCTCACGAGGCTGCTCATTCGGATCGAGGAGGTCGAGGGACCGTTCCCGACGCCGCGACACGCCTCCGCGCTCGCCCGGCTCTTTCCGGTTCTCCGGCGCGTCCCGAGCCTCGCGGGGCTCCGCGACCCGGCGGTCGACGACGCTCACCGCGTCCGGCACCAGGCTTTCGGCGCTCTGCGCGAACTCGTGACCACGCTCGCACGCCGCCGGCCGCTCGTCCTCTACATCGACGACGTGCAGTGGGGCGACGTGGACAGCGTCGCGTTGCTCCACGAGGTGATGCGGCCCCCGCACGCGCCGCCCGTCCTGCTGCTCTTGACGTATCGCGAGGAGGAGGCCGCCACGAGCCCCTTCCTGCGCGAGATGAACGAGCGCTGGCCCGCGACCGCCGATGTCCGCGACGTCACGGTCGGCCCTCTCCGGGTGGAGGACGCCCGGCAGCTTGCGCTCGCGCAGTTGGGGGCGTCCGACGAGATAGCCGACCGAACGGCGCGCGCGGTCGCGCGGGAAGCGAAGGGCAGCCCCTTTCTCGTCGAGGAGCTCGTACGCAGCAACCGAAGGCAAGCGACCGCGACGAACGCGACGCTCTCGCTCGTGACGCTCGCGGAGATGGTGGGCGATCGGCTCGAGCGGCTGCCGGAAGGAGCTCGCCGACTCGCGCAGGTGGTCGCGCTCGCCGGACGACCTCTCCCGCTCGCGGTCTTCGGGGCCGCGTGCGGAGAGGGCGGTGCGTCGGACGACGACGTCGAGCTGCTTCGGGGCGTGCGCCTGGTCCGGACGGGGTTCCGAGAGGGCAACGAGGTCATCGAGCCGAGTCACGACCGCATCCGGGAGACCCTCGTCGAGCAGATCCCGGCCGGTGACCTGCGAGCACATCACGGGGGGCTCGCGCGGGCCCTCGAGGCCGCGGCCAGCGTGGACCTGGAGGCGCTCGCCGTTCACCTGCTGGGGAGCGGTGCGCGCGAGCGCGGCGCTGCGTTCGCCGAGCGCGCGGCCGAACAGGCCGCGAGCAAGCTGGCGTTCGACCAGGCCGCCCGCCTCTACCGCCTGGCCCTCGAGACGCACCCGCGCACGGACGACGAGGCGCGGCCAATCCGCGGTGGGCTGGCGCGGGCGCTTCAAGGATCGGGGCGCGGCGCCGAAGCGGCCCGCGTCTACCTGGAGGCTGCCGTCGGCGCGCCGCAGCTCGAGCGGATCGACCTCGAGCGGGCCGCCGCGGGGCAACTGCTTGCCTCCGGCCGCAACGACGAAGGCGTAGAGGTGCTCCGGCGGGTGCTGGCGGCGGTCGGGCTGAGCGCGCCGCGGACCGCGCTGGGCGCCATCCTGTCGTTGCTCTATCACCGCCTGCGGCTCCGCTTCCGAGGGCTCGGGTTCAAGGAGCGGTCTCCCGAGGAGGTCTCACCCGAGGCGCGCCTTCGGGTCGACGCGCTCCACATGGTCGCCGCGGGCTTCTCGGTCGTGGACGTCGTCCTCGGCGCGTGCATGCAGGCGCGCGCCTTTCGAATGGCGCTCGACGTCGGCGACCGGCTGCAGGTCGCGCGCGCGGCGGCGGTGCAGATCACGCACCTGGCGAGTCAGGGTGGACCGATCGCGAAGGCCGAGCGGGCCGCCTACGCCATCGCCGAGAGGCTCGCTGTGTCCCTCGGCGACAGGGAAACCGAGTCGTTCTTCGAGGTGTCTCGCGGCCTGACGCTTTACCATCGCGGCCGGTTCAAGGAGGCCCTCGAGGTGCTCCACAGCCGGACGGCGATGCGACCGAGCAGAGAGCTGTCGACGCTTGGCCGGCTCTTCGGGGTGTACGCGCTCTTCTTCTCCGGCCGGCTGCGCGAGCAGGCTCGCCGCGCGACCCGTCTCCTCGAGGATGCCGAGCGACGTGGCGATCTGTACACGGCGGTCAACTTGCGGGCGGCCCCGCTCGTCGACCGCAGCCTCGCCGCCGACGATCCGGACGCGGCGCGCGGGCACGTTCGCTACGCCCTCGCGACCTGGACCCAGCGCGGCTTCCATCTGCAGCACTGGATGGCGATGGCGTGGGAAGCTGGAATCGAGCTCTACGTCGGTGATGGCGAGCGCGCGTACGCGAGGATCGAGCGCGACCGACGCGCGCATCAGCGGAGCTTTCTGGACCACGCGCAGGGCGTGCGCGCGCACATGGCATTCATCCGGGGCCGCGCGGCGGTGGCCTCGGCGCTGGCCGCGCCCGCGGACGTCCGCCGCTCGCGTCTGGCCGAGTCGCGGAGCATGGCGCAACGCCTCGAGCGGGAAGGCATGCCGTGGATTGCGCCGTTCGCGAGTCTGGTGAGAGCCGCGATCGCGAACGCCGAGGGGGATGCTGCAGGGGCCAGCGCGGCGCTGCGCGAGGCGATCGAGCGCGCCACCGCCGCCGACATGCTCGTGCACGTGTGGAGCGCGCGCCGTCAGCTCGGCTGCCTGATCGGCGGCGAGGAGGGCGACGGCCTGGTGGCCCAGGCCGAGGCCGCGATGCGAGCGGAGGGGATCCGAGCTCCGGCCCGCATGGCCACGATGCTCCTGCCCGGCTCCTGGGCGCGCAAGAGCGGCTAGAGCTCGGAATCGAGGGAGCGAACGTGGAGCTGTCCTAGACTAAGCGTGGATTTCGCGGACGGCGTGGCCGACTGCGGATGCAGGCTGCCGCGACAGCGCAGGGGGAGGTGGTGGGCGAGATTTTCATTTCGCGGGCACACCTCCCCCTTTCCCCCAGCCGTGCATAACGCTGATGCGGTCACCCGGTCAGGCGGAGTAGCGGCGACGCGGGCGGGAGTCGCAGGCTCCAGCACCGGCCACTTCGCAGAAGACGGCCCGGGATACAGAGCAGGACGCGGCGGACCCAACTTGCACGCCAGGTTTGGAGATGGGGCAAGCCGGTCTGAAGCACGAAGCGTCGCAGCAGATTGTGCGAGAGCAGCTTGAGCAGAAACATCGCGTGATTGGCCACGAAGGTTTCGCTCGGGACCTTGCCGAGGGCCCAGGCCTGCTTGAGCTCGGCGATGAGCGGCTCGATCCCGGCGCGGCCGTTGTATTCGAAGGGCACGTCGCCAGGGTCGATGGTCGGGTCGTTGGTGAGAAAGACCTGGGTGGTCCAGTCCAAGCCATCCCAGAGCGCGGTCTGCCGACCGCTCGTGTGCTCGCGCGTGCGGCGAGCGATGACGCGCACGGAGAGGCCGGCCTCGGTCCACGATTCGCGCATGAAGTCGATCTCGGCAACCTGCGTGACGGCATGGCCATGTGCGTCCACATCGACGGTCTGCCAGGGCGAGTGCAGGGTGATCCGATCGCACAGGCCCCGCTCCATCTTGCCCTTGATGAAGAAGTACGCGTCTCGGGTGGCGATGGCCTTCATCAAGGCGGCGCAGTCGCCCGCCGCGTCGATGCGCACGCAAAGGATGGCGCTGCGATGTCGCGCTCGGAGTCGATCGATGCAGCGGCCGACGAAGTCGGCCTGCTCGTCGCCGAAGCCCGTGTCGCCGGGCCGCAATTCGGCTCCGATGACGGTGCCCGTTTCGGCGACGGCCGCGAGCAACGGGTGGTAGCTGGGACGGCCGTGGTAGTGCGGGTTGGGACCAGGCAGCGCGCCCTGTTGCGTGCCGAACAGCGGCTCGACGGTGGAGTCGATGTCCAGATGCAGTCGAGCATTGCGGCGACAACGCAAGTCGGTCAGCCCTTGCTCGGCCATCAGCTGCTCCAGGTCGCGAGGGCGGCCTCGTCGAAGCGAGCCAGATCGCGATAGACCATATCGAGGCTGGGAATCACACCCCCGGCCAGCCGCACGAAGAGCGCGTCGGCGGCCCAGCTCTCCAGCCCGAAGACACGATTCTCGCCGACGGCGGCCGCGTCGATCAGCAGCCGAAGCTGCGCCGCCATCGGATAGACCACCAGCGGCCCGCTCTTCAAACGCGTGAAGCGCCGCGCGAGCTCGCGATCGATGCCCTGCTCGCGCAGGTAGGTCCCGAATACGGCGAGGCCGCCGCAACCGGTCAGGCTCGGGTCGCCGCCCGCGACGCGAATGCGCGCCGGGTCAGGACGTCGAACCTTCTCTCCGAGGTGAAGGTGCCCGTCGCCGCGCTTGCCGCCGAGCGCGTCCCGTCGCACCTTATGGATGCTCGTCGTGGTCGAGGTTTGCATTCTTGGTCGTTTGCGAAAACGACCATGACGAGCCTAAAATTCCGGCCTTCCGCGCGTTTCTCTCGCCGCGACACCGGCCAGATCCCTCCCGCCGTCCGCGAAATCCACGCTAAGACTAGTGGCGCTGAACGCGTTCGCACGGTCCGAGGATCGCGAGAGCGCACTTGCCGCGGGCTTCGATGCCCATGCGGCGAAGCCGGTCGAACCGGAACGTCTACTGCATGTCGTGTCGCTGGTTTTGCGCGAACGGCTTTCGCGCGAACGGGCTCGCGCCTAGCGCCTTGACGAACAGGGCAAACGCGCCTGGAATGGTCGCGTACCGGGCTGGGCTTCACATCCCTCGCTCCAGCTTTCTGGTCTTGGAGGGGCGAGCGCGTGGTGCAGGGCGGTTCCAAACTCGGTGGCCGGGGTACGCGAAGGCGACATCCTCGCGGGCAAGTACCGCGTCGAGCGCGTGCTCGGGCATAGGCGGCATGGGCGTCGTCGTCGCCGCGCACCACATCCAGCTCGACGAGAAGGTCGCGCTCAAGTTCCTCCTGCCCGAGGCGCTCGGCAACGCGGAGGCCGTGGCCGGTTCGCCCGCGAGGCGCGCGCGGCGGTGAAGATCAAGAGCGAGCACGTCGCTCGCGTCACCGACGTCGGGCACGCTCGAGAACGGCGCTCCCTACATGGTCATGGAGTACCTCGAGGGCGGGGACCTCGCCGCGTGGCTCAAGGAGCGCGGCGCCCTGCCCATCGAGCAGGCGCGTCGAGTTCGTCCTTCAAGGCCTGCGAGGCGGTCGCCGACGCGCACGCGCTGGGCATCGTCCACCGGGACCTCAAGCCCGCGAACCTCTTCTGCGTCCGGCGCTCCGACGGGCAGCTCTCGATCAAGGTGCTCGACTTCGGCATCTCGAAGCTCGACGCGAGCGGCGCGCGGGACCGGCCTGGCGATGACCCGAACGAGCGCGCTTCATGGGCTCGCCGCTCTACATGTCGCCCGAGCAGATGCGGTCGGCGCAAGGACGTCGACGCGCAGACGGACATCTGGGCGCTCGGCGTCATCCTGTTCGAGCTGATCGCGGGCCGGCCGCCGTTCCAGGCCGAGAGCGGTGACGGAGCTGGCGATCAAGGTCGCGGGCGAGCCGCCGCCGGCGATTCGGAGCTTCCGCCCCGACGTACCGCGTGAGCTGGAGGCGGTCATCTTCAAGTGCCTGGAGAAGGACCGGCGCCGGCGGTACCGCAACGTGGCGGAGCTGGCCCTGGCGCTCTTGCCGTTCGCTCCGAAGCGGGCCAAGGCATCGGTCGAGCGCATCTCCGGCATCATCCAGGCGGCCGGGCATGTCGGCGAGCGCGTCCGCGGTACCCCCAAGCCCGTCGGCCCCGCAGCCCGTAGCGACCCAGGTCTATGCGGGGACTCTTCCGGCCGTCGGGCGGACCACGTCTGGATTGCCGGGCCGCAAGACAGCCGCCGTCGGTATCGGCGTCGTCGGCGCGGTCGCTTTGGCTGTCGTCGCGGGTTCCGTGGTGGCGCTCAAGCGAGGGGCCGCGCAGCATGACGATCCTCCGACGGCGGCGGCCGTGCCGGTCGCAACCCCCTTGGTTTCGCAGCAGGCCCCGCCGCAAGCGCTGCCGATCGATCTTCCGAAGTCCGCGGACGGGAAGCCGGTGGCTGCGGCGGCTCCGGTCACGATGGCCCAGCCGACGCCCCCCGTCTTGCCCTCGGGCGCGCTGCCAGCCAAGAGGCCGAGCCCAATCGCTCACCCGATGCCCGCGACCCCTGCGCCCGCACCGGCCCCGACGCCATCGGCCCCGGCTGTCGTCGCGCCGGCATCCCCTGCCGCCGCCAAGTGCGACCCGCCCTACTACTTTGACGCGAACGGCAACCGCCTGTTCAAAAAGGAGTGCCTATGAGTGCGAGAGGACCTCGCCTCGGCGCGGCTGCATTGGTCGTCGCCGGGATCGCGTTCGCATCGGCTCCGGCTCGTGCCGAAACGAAGGACCAGTGCATCGACGCGAACGGCCAAGGGCAAGAACTTCGTCGTGAAGGCAAACTGTCCGCGGCGCGCGACCAACTGCGCGCCTGCGTCGCTGCGTCCTGTCCGGCGATGGTACGCGACGACTGCACGAAGCGGCTCGATGAGCTGGAAAGGGCGCAGCCGACGATCGCCTTCGAGGTCAAGGGCGCCTCCGGTGCAGACGTGGTCGACGTCAAGGTGAGCATCGACGGAAAGCCGCTCCTCGATCGCCTGGATGGCAAGCCCGTGAACGTGGACCCCGGAGCGCATGTCTTCACGTTCGAGGTGGCGGGTCAGCCTCCGGTCACGCGAACGCTGGTCCTGACGGAAGGCGAGAAGGGACGCCGTGAGAGCATCGCGATTGGTGCGGCGACGCAGTCGACACCGGCTTCGGTGCCCCCACAGGCGCCGTCCCCCGCTCCCGTTCCCGAGGCCAGTGGCCCTACCAGCGCCGCTTCCTCTGCGACCGAGCCTGCTTCGACGGGCGGGGCGATGCGGACGCAAAAAATCCTCGGTCTGGCCGCAGGCGGGGTTGGCGTGGCCGGCCTTGCCGTGGGTGGCGTGTTCGGGCTGATGACGCTTTCGCAGAAGAGCCAGCAGCAGAGCGCCTGCGGGAGTCCGGCGTCCTGCACCAGCTCGGGTCACGCGCAGGCCCTCGACGATCACTCGACCGGGATGACCGACAGCACGATCTCGACGATTGGATTCATCGCGGGGGGTGCCCTGCTCGTAGGCGGCGCGTTGCTCTTCTCCACCGCAGGGCACGCGTCCGATGCGCCCGCGGCCACGGGGATGCTCTTCGTGCCGAGCGTGGGGCCGGGTGGCGGGGGAATGCTCTTGAGGGGAGAATTCTGAGCGATGAGAAACTTTGCTCTTCTTCTTATCGCGGTATCGGCCCTGTCTGCGGCGGCCTGTGCCGGTCTTGTTGGGTTCCCCGACGTGCCGAACCTCGAGGACGACGGCAGCGATGGCGGCGCCGCGGGATCGAGCAGCGGTCCGGCTCGGGGTCGAGCAGCGGGAGCAGCTCGGGATCGAGCAGCGGGAGCAGCTCGGGGTCGAGCAGCGGGAGCAGCTCGGGGTCGAGCAGCGGAAGCAGCTCGGGGTCGAGCAGCGGGAGCAGCTCGGGGTCGAGCAGCGGGAGCAGCTCGGGGTCGAGCAGCGGAAGCAACGCGGGGTCGAGCAGCGGGAGCAGCTCGGGATCGAGCAGCGGGAGCAGCTCGGGATCGAGCAGTGGTTCCGGCTCGGGGGGAAGCTCCGGGTCGAGCTCGGGCGCAATCACCGCCGACGCGAGCTCCAGCGGGTCGAGCGGCGGCTCGACATCGAGCGGTGGAGGCGGCGTGAGCCCGTCGGCCCAGTACCTGCCGGCCATCAGCGGGACGTGCCCGACGATCATGCCCGGGATCGAGTGCGGCGTCTCTCACGTTCAACGGCGAACCCGTGGACATCTGGGCAGGCTCACCCACGGCCGATCAACACGGCTCGCTGGTCATGTTCTGGTACGAGACCGGCGGCAGCGCGACCGACGTGACATTCCAGTTCGGAACGGCGCAGATCAACGCCGTCACTGCCGCGGGCGGCATCGTTGCGTCCTTCGCCAAGTCGAAGGGAACGGGCACCAATACGGGCGACGCCGTGTGGTACACGGACGACTTCCTCACGGCGGACCAGGTCGTCGCGTGCGCCATCGACCAGTTTCAGATCGACACGACGCGCATCTTCACGACGGGCGCCAGCGCTGGGGGCCTGCAGGCGACGTGGATGTCGTATGCCCGATCGGGGTACATCGCGGCCGCGGCGACGCTCTCGGGCGGACTGAGTGGCACTGGCGGATTCTATGAAGACCCGGCGCCGCAGGACCCGACCAGCGTGCCCGCCGCCATGGCCACTCACGGCGCTGAAGGGTCCGATGTCGTGGTCCTCGACTTCGCCGTCTCCAGCGCGGCGTGGGAGGCGGACGTCGCAAAGAGGGGCGGCTTCTCCATGGACTGCAACACGGGTGGAGGCCACGTCAGTGGACCGCCGCAGATCTGTCCCGGGATCTGGCAGTTCTTCGAGGACCACCCGTTCAAGGTGTCGCCGCAGCCGTACCCCCCGATCCCCTCCGTCTTCCCGAGCTATTGCCAGATCGGTCCGCGCGCCGCGGATGGCGGCGCCCCCTGAGGGCGCTCACTCGAGCGTGCACGTGGCCGGCTGGCGGACGGTCGCCTCGCGGCCTGTGCCCACCAGGCCGGCCCCGGCCCCGGCACCCACGAAGCGCGCCACGGCCATCACCTTCAATCCGTACGTCGGGCTGCTGGAGTCTTTGAGTTCCTCGTAGCCGACCTCGACGGACTCCAGGCAGACGCGGTCCTTTCCCCAGCGGACCATCGCGCTCATGCCGGGCGTCCGGCGGAAACCCGGCGAGCCGTCCACCGTGACCCACGGAAGGCCCGTCTGGATGACGGCCCTGTAGCCCGCGCGGTCCCCCTTGCATGCGGGGCTGCTCGCCATTTCGATCTTCGACCACGGCGCTAGCTCGACGGGTGGGCCGCCGGCCGTCAGAAAGAGTGCGGGGTCGTCCTCGGTCGCCGGCTCGACGCCCGAGGCCACGCGAAGGATGCCAATCGACCCGTCGGGCGCGACCGCGATGGCGTCGGGGTCGGCGAAGACTTGCATCGGGAGCTCGGGGTAACCGGACGCCCGGCGCAGCAGAGGGTAGAACGGCAGCACGTCGGGCATACGCAGGCGCACGCCGCCCGTCTCGGCCTCGATCACGAGGGCGCTGCCCGCCGAGCTCTCGCTCGCCACCAGCAGCTTGCCGTGCGCGTCGACGTACCCGCCGTAGATCGCGCGACCTTGCAACGCAGCCACGGGACGCACCGCGCCCGTGTGGTCGACCCACATGACGAGCCCGTCGCTCCCCAGCAGGACTCCGTCGGCGTGCCCCGGTCGACTCGAGAGGACGGGCCGAGCGCCGAAATCGTTGCCCCCACTCAGGTGGATCGCGCCCCCGGCCGTCCCCTTCAGCGCGAGTCTCCCGGTCGCCTGCGCCCAGCTCGCGAACGAGCTGGTCGCGTGCACGATGGCGCCGGACGGGTCGAACGGCTCGACGTACAGCGCATCGACCGCCGCGTGGTCCTCGATGAGCTGAGCGAGGTCGAACATCGACCGAGCGGTGCTCGGAAAGTGCGCGATGCCCCTGAGGCCGTGTCCGATGAACTGCGGGCCAATCGCGTCACCGGCCCCCGTGTACTGATCCCGAAAGGCAAGGTTCGCGAAGACCTGTTCGCCGCGTCGCTCGAGCAAGCGCAGGCCCCCGAAGAGGGCTCTCGACTCCTCCCCTGGGCTGGAGGGGCCCGCCGGGTGAGGCTCGATCGCGCGCGGTTCGGCGCCAAGCGTGCAGTGCAAGCGCGGAAGGACGGGAGGCGGTGGGATCGCCGGTGCAGCCGTCACGACCTCGGCGGAGGGCGTCGGGCAATCCCCTCCACCGTCGCTCGCAACCTGGGACACGTCTCGCGCGGCTGCCCCCGCGTCGGCTCCGCGTGGAGGCGGGTCCTCGGGCCATCCGGTTCGCAGCCAGCGTCCCCCTGTCGCAGGCAAGACGCACCCCACGAGCGAGCACTCCATCGCCTCGGGCCCCCACGTGTCGGACGCGTCCGGTCCGGGCGGTGGTGCCACCTCAATCCAGTGGGCGCCCCCGTCGAGCGTCTGCCAGAGCCGGTGCGCGCCGTCGGTCGCAAGGGCGTGCGATGGGTCGGCCGCCGCGAGGCTCTTGAAGTCGCGCGCGCCCGTCTCGACGTGTCCGAGCGCGTCCACGGCAATCGACGAGGTCACGCCGAACCCGCGCAGCGTGCCGTCGCGACCGACGAGCCAGCGGTAGTGTTCGAGGGCGGCGATGACCTTGTCGAAGAACGTGGGCGAGCCGCCGGGAGGATCGAAGCGGGCCACGCGGAACTGCTCGCCTGTCTTCACCGGGCGCTTCGTCGCAAGCGCCGTGACCCCGCCGTCTTCGTGCGGAACCCACACGACGGGCGGGGGCTTCAGGAATTGCGCAAGAGGTCCAGGCGGCGGAGGGTTCGCCGTGGCGTCGACGGCGGGTTGCGCGTCGTACTGCGTCCAGCTGCCTCCCAATCGGCGCGCGCACGCGAGCGAGCTCGCGGGGGCCCCGTCGCAACCGGCGCTCACGACGAGCACACCCGCGACGTAGACCGGAGGAATCGTACCCTCGAAGGTCTTCTCCAGGTGCGGCGTCACGCCGAGCACGTGGGAGACGACCGTCGTCGACGGTTTCTTGACGCTGTACTGGTAACAAACCGCCAGGCCCTCGTCCTCGGTCGACAGGACGCGACAACTCTGGCCCGGCGCGACCGTGCGCGTGGAGAGCACGGCCCCCGTCTGGAGGTCCACCGTCTTCACCTCGGGACCTTGTCCGACCACTGCCTGGCCACCGGCAAGGGGGATGCCTGCCTCGAGCGCCAACATCACCTCCCTGAGGCCCGGGTCGATGGGCCCCGCGGGACGGGGATCGGGCAGCGGCCCGCGGCCCATCGTGCCGTCGGTTTCGAGCCACACGCCTTCATCTCTGTTGAACTCGAAGCCCACCTGGGTGCTCGCCGCATACGGCCGCCCCGGGCGGCCACCGAGTTGCGTGGTGACGTCCTTCCACGTTTTGCCGCCATCCGTGGACGCGAGTGCGCGCCCGGAGGCGTCGACCGCGACGGCGCGCTCGTCGTCGCCCGTGGCGATGTCGAGCGCGCCGGGCGGCGAGAGCGGGACGCGCTGCGCCTTCTCCATGTCGTATGCCTTGCGCGATCCGTCCGGTGCGACGACGAGCAGCGAACCGGGACCGAACGCGAGGTCAATCGCGTTGGTCGGCAAGGGCGCGACGGGCTCGAGCGGCCCGACGAACGAGCGGGCCCGGTACATGACGCTCATCGACCAGAAGAGAAAGCCGCCCCCGAGCCTGGCGGGGACGGGCTCACCACCCATGAGAAAGTCGGGCGCCACCGTGCGGGCCTTTTCGACCGTGCCGTCCACCGCGACCACCGAGCGCGTGGTTTCGTCGATCACACCGACGGCCCCCCCTTCGAGCGCCGTGAGGGACCTCCCCCCGCCGCCCGAGGCAACGAAACGGTAGGGCGGCAGCCGCGGCCCGGAAGGCGCTTGCGCGCGCACGGGCAGGGACGCAGACGGCGCAGGGGGCTTCGTATGCACGCACGCGGTGACCGCGAGTACGACCGCTGCGAGGAGGGGGCGTCGATGGATCATCCGGACCGCGCGCTCGGCCCATGCGACGCGCCGGCCTTCAAGGATATTCATCCCAACTCGATTTCCGGTGCCGTCGCGTTGGGCAAACGCCTCCAGCGGATCGCGTGGCGCCGTTCCCACGCGTCGCGCCCTTTTCAGATGAAGGAAAGGCCGTACCCGTCCACCCGCGCCGGACGATTGTAGTTTCATCGAATCGTGGTCGCCGCAGGCGTCGCGGATCGCGGCCAAAACTCGCGTGGCGCTCTTTGTTGAGGCGAATTCGAGAGCTGCCGTCACTTAGGGGTCCATGACACTTGCATTCAGGTCCACGACGGCTCCCCCCACCGTGCGCCGCCCGGGGTTCGCGGCGTCGCTTCTCGCGGCGCGCGTGCGCCGCCGGTGTCCGGGCGCTCTCGCAGCGGGGCTCTTGCTGGCTTCCGCCGCGGGGGTCCGTACGGCGAGCGCCGCGCCGGCGACCGACGGCACGTGGACGGTCGCGCCTACGAATCCCGGGGTCGGTCAGGCGTTCGGGATGTGGCTTCTCACCGACGGGACCGTGCTGTCTCACGGGGCAATGCTCAACAACTGGGTCGTCCTGACTCCGGACGCAAAAGGGAGCTACGCGAACGGAACGTGGAAGGCGGTGGCCAGCAGCGTCCACGCGCGCGGCGGCGCCCAGCAGCACGTCTTGAAGGACGGGCGCTTCTTTCAGGCCGGCGGTGAGTACATCGACGGCCCCGATTGCACCGCGGCTCTATGCCCCACGACCGAGATCTACGATCCGGTCGCCAACACGTGGACGCCCGAGGCGAGTGGACCTTACGACATCGGCGACAGCGGCAGCGCAACGCTGGCCGACGGTCGCATCCTCGACAGCAACCGTGCCAACTCCGACATCAATATCTACGACCCGGTCGCGAACAAGTGGACGGCCACCGGCACCAGCCCGCTCCAGAGCGGCGACGAGAATAGCTGGGCCTCTCTGCAGAACGGGGGCGTTCTGGCCGTGGGCTATCAGAGCGACGGCGCCGCCATCTACAACCCCGCCACCGGCCAATGGGTCCGCACCGGTCCCGTGCCGAGCGGCTTCAATACGGGTGATACGGGCGGCATCTCGCAGATGTTCGACGGCCGCGTGTTCGTCTACGGGCTGTCGGGTCACAGCTACATCTACACGCCGGGCGCCACGGCCGCCGACCCGGGGACGTGGGCGGCGGGGCCGATGATGCTCAACGGAGACGAAGCCGAGGACGAGTTCTCGGACACGCTGCCCAATGGCATGGTCTGGGGTGGCCTCGTCACAAAGACGTACGGACCGGGCGTCGTCCTGCAGCAGTTCAATCCGATGACGAACATGGTCTCGTCGGCGACGCCGCCGCCGGACAACGGCAATCCTTACCCGATCGGCTACGTGAATCTGCCGAACGGGCAGGTGATGGTCACGTCGGCCGACGCGAACTGGATCTACACGCCCAGCACGCCCCCGCTCGACGAGTGGCGGCCGACCGTGACCTCCGTCGTGTCGAACGCCGACGGCAGCTACACGCTGACCGGCACGCAGATCAGCGGGCTTATCAACGGAGCGGACGAAGGTGACGACATGACGATGGCCGAGAACTATCCGATCGTCTGGCTCACGGATGAAGCGGGCAATGTCTACTATTGCCGCTCGTTCGCCTTCAGCAACATGATGCCCAGCAAAGGTAGCGCCCCCGAGACGTGCCAGTTCACGACTCCGAAGAATCTGCCGGAGGGCACGTATAACCTCTACGTATCAGCGGTCGGCGTGCAGTCGAAGACGCCGGTGACCTTCACCCCGGGGGTCGGGGGCACGGTGAGCGACGACGCGGGAACGACCGCCGCGGAAGCGGGAGAGTCCGGAGGCGATGCCGCACCCGACAACACGGACGCGGCGGACACCGCGGACGGCGGCGGGTCGAATTCGAGCGGCGCCGGAACCGGCGACGACGGCGCGGGGGGAGCGGGCAAGGACGCGGGCGGCGCGGGTGAGGGTGCGCAACCCACGGGGAACACCCCATCCAGCGGCTGCGCATGCCGCGCGGCCGGCGATTCTTCACGAAGCGGAGCCGCGGCCGTCGTCGCTCTCGGCGCGCTCGCTCTGGCGGCGCTGCGGCGGCGCAGGGCGAACCGAGCGTAGTCTACCGCGACCTGAAGCCTCGCCGTGCATTGCGCTCGCCGAACCCATCGTCTCGACTGGTCGATGTCGCGTGCCGCCCGTCTCGCGTCGCTGGCCGTCGCAGCGTGCGGGTCGGCCGGCGGACCCCCCGCATCGGCCACGGTGGTGGACAGCGGCGCGCTCGCGCGCGCCGGGTCTGTCGGCGTCGTCGATGCCTCCGCTCCGTCCGGCGGCGATGGCGGTCCGGTCGTCGCGCGCCAGAGCTACGCGCTGACCGTCGCCTCGGTCGACACGACGTTCGTGACTGAGGACCATTTCATCGCGTCGGTCGAGATGCAGCTGTCGGGCGAGCCCTTCGCGCAGGCGATGGGAAGGGACCTCGGTGGCTACAGCCGCGACTACAGCTGTCCGGGAAGCCCTTGCTCGCCGAGCGTCTACAGCGACCCCGCGCTCGCGCCGGCGGCCGATGGCGGTCCGGTCGAACGCATCGATCTGGCAGGCTATTCGTCCGCCATCGAGTCGTACGAATACTCGAAGCAGCCGATGAACGGCATTGCCTTCGAGTCGGGAGCGGGGACGTCACTCCTCTACGGTCCGGTGCTCAACCCGGCCGGCGCGACGGGAACCGGGGCTCTGGACCTCGCCCAGAGCTGGTTCTTGCACATGGCGGGCGCCAGCAACGCCACCAACCGATTCGTGACGGGTAACTTCTCGGCCTCGAATCTTCTCGGCTGGCCGGGCCTGTGGCCGACGCTCCAACCGTTCTCGTCGTGGAATCCCGCCATTGCGCCGACGCACGACACCGGGTGTTCGATCAGCTCCGACGACGATCCCGGACTGAAGGGGGCTCTCCTCTCCGACAACTACGAATGCAACTATGGCACGTTGCATCTTCCCGATCGGCAAGCGGCGGTTTCGATGACGATCGGCCCCGGGTCGTCGGGTTGGACGGACTGGAAAGAGGCCCTCTGGACACTCAACTACCTGCAGCTGATGCACGGCGGTCACGAGGACGCGATCACGGAGGTCCCACCTAGCCAACTCGCGAGCGTGGGGATCCCCGGCAACGACGTCGTCGGCGGCGTGTTCCCGGGGACCTATCTCGGCTCGAGCGACATCGAAGGTTTTCAGGCGGGAAACTTCATTCAGATTCTCGACAACCAGGCGGCGCAGTGGCTCGCGCAGCTGACCACGACCGATGGGCGAACCCTCGGCGGCTTCGCGACCCTGGGCGATGCACTTGCCTACGCTACGGCCGGGCCGCTCCGCTGGTTTCCCACGTCGATCGCTGTGACGGAGGCGGCCGACGCGAGCGGCTTTCCGCGCCCGACCGGGTACGCCGTCGCGTCGGGCGAGAGCCACTTGCTCGACCTGGCTGGTGTCGTCGGCGCCTACGCGAGCGTGTACTCGCTGACCGACCAGGCCAACCTCGAAGTCGGAGGCAGCCAGCCCGCCCTCGCCTACTTCGATGGGGACCCGTTCCCGACGCAGAACCAGACGCCGGACGGACAGCCGACCCTTCACGATCGCGCCCTCGCGATGATCCGCGTCAGCGTGGTCGACATGGACCGTCTCCACGTGGATCCCACGACGGGCCTCTTCGCGGACGACGCCACGGGCGCCCCTTTGTCGCGCGGCACGGTCCTCTCGGGCGACGTCGCGGCCTACACGCTCCTTTCGCTGCGCACCGCCCGTCGCGCGCTCGACTCGGAGCTCGTCCTCTACAGCAACACGACGCCGGACACCGCCGGCATTCCCACGCCGCTCGACGGCTTTCCGGCGGTCACCGGGGTTCCGTTCGGGCAGCGCATCGACCAGCTCATCGTCGCCCTCGCCGACGTCTTCTACGACAAGCTCACGACCTCGGACGGGCACGCGTTCGCGGGCTGGGACCGCGCGCGTTCGGCGCCCACCGACGCGGGGTCGAGCCTCGACGCGCACACCGCGGCCATTCGCGGTCTCCTCGTTGCGTACCTCGCGACCGGCGCGACCAGGTTCCGCGATCGCGCGCAGAGCGTCTTCGGTCGCCTCGAGACGAGCTTCTACGATCCCGCGGCGCGCGTTTACCGGGCCGCCGCGGGCGATCGCTCTCCCCAGGTGACGTTCACGCCGCGACGCTTCGGTTTGCTGCAAGCGGCGCTGCGCGACATGTACGAGCTCGTCGCGGTCTTGCCGGGCAACCAATCGATGGGGGACCTCATCGAGGATCGCGTGGGGCGTCTGAACAAGCTCGTCTTGAACGGATGGGACGACCGCGACGAGGACGGCCTCGTCGAATGGCCCGGCGAATGCGCCCACCTGGGGATCGGCCCGGACGGGCAGCCGCTCGGTCTCGGCGGCTTGCAGATGGCCGAGCGCGCCCTCTCGGGGGAGACCGGTTCGGAGTTCGACGTCTTCGACGCGGCGACGCGCGTCATCGCGACCGATCGCGAGCACGATTGCGTCCCCGAGATCTCTGCGGTCGGACTGCCGTCGGCGCTCGCCAACTCGGTCACGTTCACGGTCACGCCCTATGGGCCCGCGGTGGAATAGCGCTCCACCGCCCTGCGACGACGTGTCGTCGTCGCAACCGTAGAGAGATCGGCGTCTGAATCGACGTGCATCGCGGGTCGTTCCGTACCAAGTAGCCGTGCAGGCCAATGACGGGAGTCTCAAGCCACCGCCCCGCATCGTCGCGGCCCTCGGTCTCTCGAGTGGAGGATCGCTTCGACTACGACGAGGCCTTCTCACGCAATCTCGGCTGGGTAACCCAGACCGAGCAGCTCCTCCTGCGCCAGAAGAAGATCGCGATTGCGGGCCTCGGGGGTGTCGGAGGCGGCCACCTGCTGACGCTGGCCCGCCTCGGCATCGGCGCCTTCAACATCTCCGACTTCGACGTCTTCGAGCTCGCGAACTTCAACCGGCAAGCCGGCGCGACGATGTCGGCCCTCGGGCGGCCCAAGGTCGACGTCCTGGCTGCGATGGCCAGGGACATCAATCCGGAGCTCGCGATCACGACGTTCCCGGACGGCGTCGGGCATTCCAACGTCGACGCCTTCCTCGCGGGCGCCGACGTCTACGTCGACAGCCTCGACTTCTTCGCGTTCGAAGCGCGCCGCAGCGTCTTCGCAGCCTGCGCCCGGAAGGGCATCCCGGCCGTCACCGCGGCGCCGATGGGCATGGGCGCGGCGCTGCTCGTATTTATGCCCGGGGGGATGACGTTCGACGAGTACTTCCGCCTCGAGGGCCTGCCCGAGGTCGAGCAGTCGATCCGCTTCATGCTCGGCCTCGCACCCGCGGCGCTCTACGCGACGCACCTGGTCGACAAGACGCGAGTCGACCTGGCCCGTCGCCGCGGCCCGTCGACCGGGATCGCTTGCCAGCTATGCACCGGGATCGCGGCGGCGCAGGTGCTCAAGATCCTCCTGCAGCGTGGCGAGGTGATCGCCGCCCCGCGCGGTCTGCACTTCGACGCTTTTGCCAATGCGACGGCGCGCACGCACCCCCGCGCGGGCAACGCCGGGACGTTGCAACGCGCCAAGATTCGGATCGCCGGCAAGGTCCTGGCCGGGCGGCAGGCCGCGCCCCCGGAGGCTGCCGACGCTCGGCCGCAGACCGCGGCCGAGCGCGTCCTCGCGATCGCTCGATGGGCGCCGAGCGGCGACAACACGCAGGTCTGGAGGTTCGAGATCGTCGGACCCGAGTCCTTTCGAGTTCACACGCACGACACGCGCGAACGCGTCGTCTACGACCTCGACGGCCGCGCGAGTCAGCTCGCCGTGGGGGCCCTGCTCGAGAACGTGCACCTCGCACCAGTACGGAACGGGCGAGTGCCTCAACGTCGCGAAGTCGTGCGCGCGCGGAGCGGGCCTCCACGTCAACGTCGACCTCGCGATCCTCGAGGTCGTCGATCGCCACGGGCGGCCGGTGCCCGCGGGCCAGTACGGTCACAAGGTGTACCTGACGAACCTCGAGAACCGCGTCCAGCCGTTCATCCGATATGAAATTCCCGACGTCGTCGCGTACAGCGAGACGCCGTGTCCGTGCGGAAGCCCCTTGCCGCTGCTCAAGGAAGTCAGCGGAAGGACCGACGACATTCTCTATGTGACGCGCCCTGGCGGCGGCTACGACGTCGTCCACCCCTACGCGATCATGGTTCCTTTGCTTCATCGCCACGACGTCCGCGAGTACCAGGTCAAGCAGGTGGCGCGCGACGCCTTCCAGATCTCGATCGTGCCTGCCGACGGCGGCGCCCCCGAACCCGCCGAGATCGAAGACGCACTCGTGGCTTCGCTGCGGAGCTCCCGGGTTCACGCCGACGTGCGCATCGCGGTGGCATGCGTCAACCGCATCGCGCCCGACGCGAACTCGGGCAAGACGCGCCGCATCTGGAGCGCCGTCGGCGCCCCGTCCGATTTGCCGTCTACTGGCGACTAGGACCGTCTACCGGCGAGGACGGCTCAGCACCGTCGCGCGAGCGCGACGTGCGACGTCGATCTCTGCGGCCCCAGCATCGCAAGCGCCGCCGTGGGACCGAGCAGGCGAGCGCCGGCCTGCATCGCCGACTCGTCGTGCTCGAGCCGAAAGCCGCGCGCAGCAAGCCACGGCGGGACGTCGCGCGGCTCGAAGCACGATCGAAACGGCTCGCCCATCAGACGCACGACCGTCCGCCGCCGGACGAATCCCAGGGACTTGTCGGCGAAGATCGCCGGATCCATGTACGTCATCGCGATCGGTGAGCCGGGGGTCGAGTAGCCCGCGATGCCGTCGAACGTCGCGTCGAGGGCGCTCGGCGAGAGGAACATCAAGACCCCTTCGAGGATCGTGATCGTCGGCGCCGCGGCGTCGTGTCCTTCTGCGCGCAGACGGGCGGCGAGCTCCGCGAGCGGCCGGTGCTCGAAGTCCCAGGGAATGATGGTGCGGCGCGCCACCGGAGGCTCGTCGGCCATCAGCCGCTGCTTTGCGGCTTGCGTGACCGGGCGGTCGACCTCGAACACGGCGCTGCCCGCGAGCTCCGGGAGGCGCCACGCCCGGCAGTCGAACCCGGCCCCGAGCAGGACGATCTGCTTGCCGCCCGCTCGATGGAACGCCGCGAGTGCGTCGTCGACGACGCGAGAGCGAAGTTGCCAGTAGACCACCGCTCGGCAAAGCGGACCCCGAAGCCAGTATCGCGAGGTCGACCGCGCGCGCCGCTCGAGGCTTCGGTTCTCGCGAAGGGCGCGCAGTCGGCCGGCGAAGCGCAGGCCGTATGGATCTTCCACGAGCTTCAGCGGCGCTGGCAAGAACGTGCCGAGCCCTCGCATCGTGGCGACCCAGGTCGCAGTGAAGCTCTGGCGGGCCTCGACCACGGTCGCCTAGGCCGCAGGGCAGCCGACGCGCGCACGCACGTCGACGAGGGGCTCGGCCCAGTGGTCTTCCCAGAAGAACGACGTGAGGCGGCCCGTCGCGCGACCGCGGCGATAGGCCGCGTGAACGTCGCGAGTGAGCCCGCGTCGCCCCCGGCCGTAACGGATCGGGCCGAGGAGCGCTACGAGAAGAGAGCTCGGAGCGCCTACCTGCGCGAAGATGAACGCCGACAGCACGAGCTCGCCGCACGTGTCGGGCGGATAACCCGTGATCAAGTGCCAGAGATCGTGCGTTTGGCGAAGCCGCTGCGTCACGTACGCCGAGACGTCTTCGAAGTAGTCGACCGGCGGCCGAAACGAATCCGGCGTGATCCCGTGGTCGCCGAGGAATCGTACGAATTCGCGACCGAGGGTGCCATCTGGCAGCCGGGCGAGCGCTTCGAAGTCGACGTGCTTCGAGTCGAGTCGCGGCCGCTCCGACAGGAGCCGCCGACCTTCGGCGTCGGAGCGGAGCCGCTCTGCCATCTTCGCCATTGCCGACACGCAGAGCGCGTCAGTCAAATCGGAGACCAGCTCCATCCTCGGCTCGAAAGCGAGGCCATAGAGGGCACGCGCAGCGGCCACGAGGCGACGCGGCAGGGGAGGAACCGTGGTCGCCGTCGCCATGCCGAAGACACGATAGACGCGGGCGAATGCGGAAGAAAGGCCGCCTCACGCGACGGATCTTCGTCGCCGCGCCACCTCTTCGTCGCCGCGACCGCGGCACCCTCGTCACCACGAAGCGCGCGCCCCGGGCGCTCGGACGTTTCGAAAATCCACTCGAGAGGAGCGGTTCGGATGGCTCGTTCACAGTGGCCGACTGCCTGTCACTATGTAGGTGCGCGATTTGCATCGCACGGCGAGAGATCCCCGAATCCGCCGTACAACTCGTGACCATTGCGCGACCGGCGGTACTCCAAGAGCGGCGGCTCGTCGGATTGCCGAACCGTTGTCGGGGTGGTCCGGCTCTCCTCAACGTCCATCGGCCCGTCGGCGCGGCGTGCTTCGCGCGGTTCAATTGAGGAGGAAGTCGTGACCAAGACCACGTCGCTGTTGGCTGCGCTGTTTGCCACCGGGGTTCTGACGCTCGCGGTGCCCTCGGACGCGCGCGAGCTGCGCGAGCCGCAAGCTCACATGACGATCGACGTGCCCAACGACTGGAACGTCGACGTCGACGGTCGCTACCAGCGAGCCGAACCGCCGGACCACAGCTTCCATTTACGGATTGTCGCGTCCGATCATGGCATGCACGGCGAGCAAGAGGGCGAGCAGTTCATGATGGGCGTTCTTCAAGAGAAGTTTTCGAACATCCAGGTCGACCGGCACGCGCGACGCAACGACTGGGGCAACTACCACTCGTACGAGTTGTGGGGGCACGGCACCGAAGAGAGCGGGAGGCCGGGCAAGTTCTTCGTGCTCTTCGTGACCGAAGGGCGCAACGATCGGCACGGGCTGGTCGTCATGGGAACGGGGCCCAACGACGGCTTCGATCGGCACCAGCGGGGCATCTACGAGGTGACTCATTCGATCCGGGCGTGGTGAGCGAGGGAGCGGCCAATGGAGAAAAACAAGATGCGTCCTATTCGATGGATCGTCGGGACAATCCCGGGATGGATCCTGATCGCGGGCTCGGGTCTGGTCGCGTGCGACAACGCTTCGTCGAGCGGGGCCGGAGCGTCAGCGTCTGCATCGGCTGCGGCCGCGAGCGCCGTTGCCGTGTCGCCGCCGGCGCCTACGGTTGCCGCGCAACCCGTCACCGCGGACGATTCGGTGAACGAGGCGCTGCGCGACTACCATCGGCACCACCACGGTGGCCTGACGACGTTCATATCGATGGCCATCGACACGCTGGGCGTGGATGAGGCGAAGAGGGCGTCGATCGAGAAGATCCAGAGTGATCTCCGCGCCAAGACGGCGCCCGCTCGGGACGCCGAGAACGACCTGCTCGCGGCGATCGCCGACGGGGTCGCGGCGGGCAAACTCGACACGACGAAGATCAACGCCGCCGTCGAGAAGCACGCAGCGGCGTCGGCTGGCATCCACGAGGCGACCGCGGACGCTCTGACGCAACTGCACGACGCCCTCACGGCTTCCGAGAGAGCTGCGCTGGTCGACAAGGTCAAGGCGCACTGGGAGGTCTGGCACAAGGTCAACGTCGACCAGAAGGCAGGCAACAAGGATGAAAAGGGAGGGCATCTCGCGAGCCTCACGAAGCTCCTTGCCCTCACGCCCGACCAGGTCGACAAGATCAGCGCCGCGCTCGCGACCGACGCGCCCGTGACGCCGAAGACCGATCCGAAGGCAGAGGACGGACACGTCCAGTCCTTCGCGACGGCTTTCCTGGCTGACAAGTTCGACGTGAAGTCGCTCGCGTCGTCGGCGACCGCGTCGGCCGGTCACGTCGCACGGCACGGAGGGGGACGGCTGGTGCGCTTCTACGCGGCGGTCACGCCGGTGCTCACCCCGCAGCAGCGCACGACGCTGGCGGCGGAAATCCGGGAGCGCGCCAACGACGACCAGATTGTCCAAGCAACGACCGCAAGCAAGTGAGGAAGCCATGAAGAGAACTGCTGCAACCCTTTCGAAAGGCTTCGTGCTCGTTCCGGCGGCGGGCGCGCTCGCCGCCGCACTCTTCGTCGGCGCTCCGGCGGCCGCTCAGTGGGAACCGCCGCCGCCGGAGTTCATCGCGACGACGGAGCCGGCGTACTACGAGGGCCATGCGGCCTACTGGTACAATAACCACTGGTACTGGCGCGACGAACACGGCGGCTGGAATCACTACGACCAGGAGCCGCGCGAGCTCGCCGATCACCGGGCCCACTTCCCGCCGGGCCGCCGCTCGTGGCAGGGCCGCCGCTAGAACCTGTCCCACTCGGCGCCTGCGCCGGGCCGAGCGGGGCAGTCCGATTCCGTCACCTGGCGGCCTGAACTCCTGCCTCGGTGAAGCGGATGGCTTCGTCGATGTCGTGGCTGGCGCGAGCGCGAAGGCCTTTCGCGAACGCGTTGTCCTCCTCCTTGTCGGTGTCGCCGTGGGCGGCGTGCAATGCCTCGAGGGCTTTGCCCAGTCGCCCCGCGCGAGCTTCGCGGGCGTCCACGGGAGGATGGTCGTCGAGGTTCTTGCCGTCGTCGAGCGCCGCGTCCTTGATGTCCTTGATCGCGCGGTCGACTGCGGCGATGGCGTCATGCTCGTCCCACTTCATCTGCTTGTCGCCGCCCTTGCGCTCGAGATTCGCGCGGGCATTACGCAGATCGGACAGGGCGTGCAGGTATCCCGGGTGGGCGCCCCCCGGGCCCGACGAGGGTCCCGCAGCCGCTTCCACCTTCGCGTTTGCGTTGGCACTCGCGTTGAGGTTGGCATCCCAGCCTCCCTCGACCCACACGTGCTGGTGTCCGCGCGGCTCCCAGTGCGCGGCTTTCCACTGCGCGCCGGGCTGTGGCCGCCGCTCGTAGCGCCCTTTCGTCCAGACGTAGCGGTGGCTCGGCGCATCGTAACGGTGGTAGCCGGCGACCCAGAAGTACTCGGGGCCCGGCGACGGCGGCACGGGCTCGTTCTGGGGCGGCGGCACCGCGGGCGGCTCGCCGTCGATCACGACCTCTGCTTGCGCCTGCGGCGCCATCGGCTGCGGCCCTATCGGCTCGGGTGGTGCCGCGACCGACGACGCCGTGGCTTGCCCGCCCCAGTTTCCTTCAATCCATACATGCCCGCTTCCGCGAGGCTCCCAGTGCGCGGCATGCCACTGCGCGTCCGGGTGCGGACGGTGCTCGTAATGTCCCCCGACCCACGCGTAAGCGTGACCGTTCCAGCGGTGGTACCCGCCGATCCAGAAGTACTCGACACCCGGCGACGGGGGCATCGTCTCGGGCTGAGGAGGCGGTGGAGCCGGCGGCGGTCCCTGCACGACGAACTCGGTCTGCGCCCCTGCCTGGCCGCTCACGCCGGCTTGGGCGCTCACGTCGGCCTGGCCTTGAACGGAGACCGTCGGTGGAGGAGGCCCGTTCACGGACGCCCCGGCCTGCATCGCGCAGCCGAGGGCAAACCACGAAGACCCAAGTAACAAACTCGCGATCGCGACGGTGTTCTTGTTCATGTCTTTTCCTTGCTCCGAGACGGGGCAAACGGTGACCCCCGCGCAGGTCCCATCTTGAACCTGAGCTCGGAGGCCGAACAGACTTGCGTGCGGAAATCGGTTCATCGTCAACATGCAACGGCTCGTCCTCCCCAGCACGCGGCTCGTCGGCGTCGCGCGCTCCGCACCGACGAGCGAAGGCGACGACGATGGCGCGCTACGGACGGATCTTGAACCGCACGGCCGACTGGCACGGCAGGAGCCGATGGCCACTCGGCGGATCGCCAGGTGGGCTCATCGTCGCCGCAGATAGGGATTGCGCGCTCGCTCGTTGCCAATCGTCGTCGAGGGACCGTGCCCGGCCACCACGACCGCGTCGTCCGGCAAGGTCAAAAGCTTCGAGTGGATGGACCGCAGGAGGGCATCGTGATCCCCTCCCCAAAGGTCCGTCCGCCCGATGCTGCCCTGGAAGAGAGTGTCGCCGGCGAACACCTGCGTGCGGCCCCCGCTGGTCACCACGAACGAGCAGCTGCCGGGGGTATGGCCGGGAGTGTGCAGGACGCCGAGCTCGAGGGCGCCCGCGCGCACCGTGACGCCGTCGACCAGGGCGTCGTCCATCTCGGCGGACTTTGGAATCCACGTTCCCATGAGCGCCGCCTGCACGGGGAGCAGCTTGTAGAGGAAGCGGTCGGCCCGGTGAATGCTCGCCGGAGCGCCCGACGCTCGCTGGAGATCGGCGGTACAGCCGACATGGTCGAGGTGCGTATGCGTGTGGACGATCGTCTCGACCTTCACGTCGAGTGCGTCGAGGCGTGCCTTGACGACGTCGTAGTCGCCGCCGGGGTCGACAACGATGGCGCGCCTCGCCTCGAGATCCGCGACGATGGAGCAATTGCATCCCAGCGGGCCGACGGAGAAAGACTCGACGTGCACCCTCGGTCTCTAGCACGCGCACGCGGCGCAGCGCGGGATGCGTCGGCAGTGCTGGACATGGCGCAGGATAGTGAATCTGATACGACTCACGAGTGTTTACTGGGTCAGCAACGGCAGCACCGTGATGAAGTTCAGTCCGAAGTGAGCGTCGCGAGTGATGCCCTTGCGCTCCGCCCGCTCCGGGAGAGCGACTACCCCGTCATCATCTCGCGCGTCAACGACTGGTGGGGCGGTCGGAACGTCGCACCGATGCTCCCGCGCCTCTTCTTCGAGCACTTTGCCTCGACGAGTTTCGTCCTCGCAGACCGTGACCAGCTCGCCGGGTTCGTCTGTGGCTTCGTCTCGCCGTCGCGTCCGGGTGAGGGACACATTCACTTCGTCGGCGTCGATCCCCGGTGGCGCTCGGCAAGATGCGGCCGCCGCCTTTACGAGGCGTTCTTCGCTCGAATGCGCGAACTCGGCGTCTCCGTCGTTCACGCCGTGACGTCGTCCTGGAACGAGCCGTCGCTCGCGTTTCACCGCGCGATGGGCTTCCGTGTCGTTCCTGGCGACGGCATGACCGATTCAGGCGTCTCGTTCCACCGAGAGCACGATGGCCCGGGGGGCGACCGCCTGCTGTTCGAGCTGCGGCTCGACGCACCCTGCGCTTGAGAACCGCCCTAGGATGGGAACCGGAATGTCGCGCGCGGCCCTCGCAATCTCCTGGCTCGCTTTCGCGTGCACCCGGTCTTCACCTCCAGTGGGCTCCACTGCCGTGGGGACTCCTGGCTCTGCGTCCGGCGGCCCTTCCGCACGCGGGCAGCCAGCGCGACGGGTCGCTCTGGCGCGTCGCCGAGGGACCCGCGCCCTGAAGCGGTCTACGTCGCCGCCTCTCTCGTGCGAAGTGCCGCGGCGGACGGCAAGGCGAGCTTCGCCCGCGCCCTCGCAAGGTGGCAGGCGACGGTGGAGGCCGAGAGTCCGAGCTCGTAGGCGATGACCTTGTTCGAGTGCCCGAGCGCGGCGTACGCGACGACCTGGCGTTGTCGCAGGGTGAGGCCACGCGCATCCGGAACCTGCGGGTCGTTGCGATGCGCGAGAACGTAGCGACGACCGTCCGAGTCGAAGTGATCCAGGAGCGACCAGCGGCCGCTCACCATGGCCTGCCACAACGCGACGGCCTCCTCCGGATTTCGCCGGCGCAGCGGCCCGCGTGCGCGATCCAGAGCTTGCACTGCGCGGCCGAGCGCGGCGCGTGCCGGCTTGGCTTGGGCGGGCTCCAAGGCGTGCGCGACCGTGCCGCGCGGATCCAGAATGGCTTCGACGCCGGGTATCTCGTTCGCGCGCGAATCGGGGGACCATCCTTCGAGCTGGCGCCGGATCCGGAACGCCGTGGCCAGGTGGGCGGCCGTGTAGCTCCAGCGGCGGACCTCCGGCGCGGGCACGGGACCGGCACGGCGGCGGGGGATGACGACCAGACACCCGATCCCGGTGGGGTCCTGCGCGTTGATCCACAATTGATCGGCGATCCCCATGCGATGGAAGGTGCGGTCGATGCCACTCTCGAATTGTCGAATCTGGTTCTCATCGACCCCGGCCCGCCGCAGGGCCTCGGGCGCGGCCCGGATGGAACCGACGAAACCGTTCCGAAAATGGGCGAGAGCTTCTGTTCCGTAGTCTTGGGCATCGAGACCTCTGCCCCTCTCGCCAACGCGGTGCTCGCGTCGATGCCGCTGGTGCCGAACGCCCGCACCTGGACCGCACCCGGTCGCGTGGCGTCGTAGGTCTGGCCGCAGACCCACTGGCCGGGCTCCACGTTGTCGCGCCGAGCGGCATCCAGAACCTGATGCAGCCACTGCGGTTCGTCGCCCGTGAGGACGTAAGCGGTCTCGAGGATCGCGATGGGATCGCTCATGTCGCCGTCTCCGCCCGTCTTGCCTGGCAGCCAGTTCGCGCCGCGAGTGTAGCCGCGGAGCCCTCCACAGTGGGGAGGAAAAAGTCCGTGGACTGGTGACGGGCGTCGAGGGCGGTCCATGCCCCCGCGTCTCAGGTGGCGCCCCCCGGACGTGCAGACTACGTTGCGGTCCGACCGATGGACGGGGCGCTCCTCACGCACTACCGCGCGATGGCACGTTACAACCGGTGGATGAACGAGAAGCTCTACGCTCTCGCGGGGGAGCTCCCGGACGAAGAACGCAAACGCCCGATGGGCGCCTTCTTCGGATTCATCCACGGGACCTTCAACCACCTGCTCCTGGCCGACCGCGTCTGGCTGGCGCGCTTCGGGACGGGGCCCGGCCCGGCCGTGAAGAGCCTCGCGGACGAACTGTTCCCCGACTTCGACGAGTTGCGGCGCGAACGCGCGGCCACGGACGCCGTCATCGAGGGCTATGTGGCAGCGCTGCAGCCGGAGCAGCTCACCTCGACCCTCGCATACCGCACGAGCAGGGGAGACGATAAGTCGCACGCGCTCTGGATCGCGCTCTCCCACTGGTTCAATCACCAGACACACCACCGCGGACAGGCCACCACGCTCTTCATGCAGCTCGGTCGCGACCCCGGGGTGACCGATCTGCTGGTGCTCCTGTCGAGCGAAGTGCCCTGAGCGGGATCCGACGCCTCGGGATGATCTCGAGCCGCGTCGTGGCGCAGTTCGGCCCGATCTCGCGGAGTCACTCGCCGCCGGCGTAGAGCGCTTCGATGACCGCGGCGTACTTCGCGTCCACCTCCTTGCGCTTTACCTTGAGGGTCGGGGTCAGCTCGCCGCCTTCGACCGAGAACTCGTTCGGCAGGATCGCGAACTTCCGGATCTGCTCGTAGCGCGCGAAGGCGCCGTTCGCGCGATCGATCGCGGCCTGCACCGCCGCGACGATGGCCGGGTCGTCTCGCAGCTCGGCCGCCGACGTCCCCGCGAGCCCGCGCGCCTTCGCGATGGCCGCGAGGCGCTCGGGATCGAGGCACACGAGGGCGAGCGGATACGGCCTCCGGTTGGCGTGCATGTGGCAGTACGAGATGAGCGGGTCGTTCTTGACCTCGTTCTCGAGGTTCGAAGGCGTGATGTTCTTGCCGCCCGCCGTGATGAGGATGTTCTTCTTGCGATCGGTGATGACCAGGAACTCGCCGTCGAGGTGGCCGATGTCGCCCGTGTGAAGCCATCCGTCCTTCAGGCACTCCGCGGTGGCGGCGGGGTCCTTGAAGTAGCCGGGAAAGACGTTGGCGCCGCGGGCGAGGACCTCGCCATCGTCGGCGATGCGAAGTTCGACGCCGGCGATCGCCGGGCCGACGGTGCCGAAGCGCACCGCGCCCCCATGGTCGCTGGTGAGGAGACCGGTCGTCTCGGTGAGCCCGTAGCATTCGTACGTCGGGAGCCCGCACGCGTCGAAGAACTCGAGGATCTCGACGGCCGTGGGCGCGGCGCCGGTGACGAGCCGCTCGCAGTGGCCGCCGAAGCGCGAGCGCACCATGGCACCGATGCGCGCGTCGAACGCCGCCGCGAGCGCCTTCGTCGTCTCGTCGACCTCTTCCCCCGCGCGCTTCGCCTTCGCCGCACGCACCGCGGCGGCCATGGCCTGACGCGCCAGGTCCTGGGTCGACGCATCGAGCTTCGCAATCTCGCCCATCACGCTCGCGTACACCTTCTCGAAGATGCGCGGCACCGCGCCGAAGGTCGTCGGTCTCGCCTCGCCGATGTCCGCGAGGAGCGTCTCCATCTTGCGCGCGAAGTGCGTCGCGATGCCGGCCCCGATGCGAGTGTAGAGGCCGACGCATCGCTCGGCCGCATGCGCCAGTGGCAGAAAACTCACGGAGCTCCCGGCCTCTGCGCCCTCCGCAGGCTCTCCGCGCGCGTAGAGCAGCTGGGCGGCGGCGACCAACGCCGCGACGTTGCCGTGCGTGATCATCGCGCCCTTCGGCTGTCCGGTCGTACCCGATGTGTAGATGAGGAGCGCGACCTCGTCGGGTTTCGCGGCTTCGCACGCGCGACGCCAGGCGAGCGGATCGCGCGCGTGGGCGGCGTTGCCGCGGGCAAGGACTTCGGGGAAGGAGAGGAGGCGGGGCTCGGGGGAGGGGGACGGGTGGACCGGATCGAGTGGGTCGGGCGGGTGGAGGGCGCGGGCCTTCTCGACGTCGTCCCAGAGGATGATGTGCTCGACGTGTTTGAGCTGCGATGCGATCGGGGCGATCTTGTCCGCGAAGGTCGCGGCGTTCTCGACGACGAGGACCTTCGCCTCGGAGTGATCGAGGACGTACCGCATCGACCCGATGCCTTCGCGTGCGAGCGTTGGATAGAGGCCGACGGTGATGGCGCCGATTCCGATCGCGCCGATGTCCGAGAGGATCCACTCATGACGGGTCTGGCCGAGGATGGCGACCACGTCGCCTCGCTTGATGCCGAGGGAGGCGAGACCCAGGCCGAAGGCGCGCGCTTGGGTCTCGAAGTCGCGCCAGGCGAAGTGGTTCCAGGTGGCCTTGGGCCCCTCGGACGAGGGGGTGGGGGACTCGTGGAAGGAGGAGAAGGCGCGTGCGTTGGGGGTCGCGGCTACGCGGTCGAGGAAGAGGCGGGAGATTGTGGTCACGGGAGGTGGGTTCTGGCGATGCAGGCGGGGGTTGGTCGGTGGGTCTCGTGGGACCGAGCAACGCGACCGCGCCCGGTGGAGTGAGGTGTACGAACGAGTCGCGTTGGATGGCAGGTACTCTATCGTTCGGTGCCCCAGGCGGCGCGTGCCGAATCGCCGAGCGTGGCGGCGTTGAAGAATCACCCCGCCCGTCGCGTCCAAGCCCTGTGGCTGCATGCAAGCTCTCCGCCTGCCGGGCCCCCGCGCTCCTCGCCGTCATCCTCGCTGGGTGTGACATGGCCTTCCAGAGCGAGGCCGCGGCGCCCGCGGCCCCCCTCTGCGTTCCGGGCCGCTCGATCGCCTGCACGGGCCCCGCCGGCTGCGGTGGATACCAGGTCTGCGCCCCCGATTCGCGCTCGTTCGGCGCGTGCGAGTGCCCAGCGCCGCAGGCTCCCCTCGAGCGTCCGACCCTCGCGCCCCCCGGCGACGATCACGTCCTTGCCTTCGCGTCCGGCCCCGACTGGGCGTCGTACGCCGGCACCGTGTCCACCGACGCCACGGCGAGCTACGCCCGCGCCGCTTACTTGGGGCCCGCGCGCAGCGTCTGCCTGAGCACCTCGATGCCGCCGGGCTGCCCGCGCGGGGCCGTGATCTATGGACACCCAGGCACGGCCTGGTCCGGGGGCGTCGGCATCCTGGACGCCGGCTGGATCTGGCGGGGCGACGTGCAGGCCACCGCGCGGGCGGCCTTCCAGACGGCGATCTTCGAGAAGACCTTCACCCTCGGCGCCCGGCCGACGGGCGTCATTCGCGTCGCGGTCGACGACTTCGCCCGGGTCTTCGTCAACGGAGTCGCCGTCGGCGCGACGGGCAGCGTGGTCTACGTGGGCGAGGCCTGGCGCGCCCAGAGCTCCCTGGCCGAGATGGACCTCACGCCGGCCCTTCGCTCCGGGGAAAACACCCTCACCGTCGCCGCCCGCAACGGGCCTTTCAACTGCGACTCGGCAGCTTGCACCTACGTACAGAACCCCGCTGGCGTCGTCTTCGGGGGCACGCTCCGCTGGTAGAGCTCGTCGACCAGGTCCTGCTCCGGCAGGTCGCAGGCGTCATCGTACTCCGAGAAGCACACTCCCTACTCGTGCAGCCACCAGCTGACGATCGCGATCGCCGCCAGGAGCACGACCACGAGTGGCGGCGCGATGCACGCCAGGATGGACGGAGGTCGTGGCGCCGGCGCACGACCCCGGACGATCGCGCTCAGGACAGGCAGCGTGAGAAGGAGCTGCACGAGCGACGTCGCGAAGAGGGCCTCCGGCAGACCGGGCAGGAGGTGGCAGGCGTTGGTGGTTGCGAGGCCCATGATCCCCACGGCGCACCCGCCCGCGAGGAGCAGACCCCAGACGCGCAGGTGGTAGAGCCCCGCGATGGCCACCAGGACGATGGCCGCCGCTGCGAGGAGGATCACGCCATCCGATGTCCTCGACGGCCAGTCGCGACCGGCGCGGACCCGCTCGATCCTGAAGACGCGCAGGGCCGGGGATCGGCGAACGGGGAATGGTTGTCGTCATGCGTCCTCGGTGAGACGTCGGGACCGGCTCCGATATTCGGACAGCGGTCGCACCACCTTCTTCCCGCACCGGTTGATGCGGCGGAGCCTTCGCGTCCCGGTCCGGGGCTGTCGCCCTCCGGGCCGAGAGTCCCTCGCTGGCACGCCGAGGAACCCTAGGCTCGAGCCCCGGGTCCCCTTCGTGCAGAGACGATACTTCGAAGGGATCGGCGCCCGATCCTGTCCCTACCTGGCGCCCACCACCCACCATCGATCGACGGGGGAGTCAGGGAGCCTCGCGAGGACGCTTCGCAACGGGCGCCCGTGCACGAGGGACGCGAGCCCGACGCTGGCACCGATCCGAAATGGAGTCGATCGTCACGAGGACCGGAGTGCATAGCTTGGGTCACCGAACTTGGTAGTTACGACGGTGGCATGGGGACGCATCCCAGGTGGGTACGCAAGGCTCGTAGGCCACGATCGAAGGTTGTCTGTCCGGGGCCCCGTGAGCTCGAGGTCCGGCGAACGAACGTTCGGGCCCCTGGTATACGAGCTTGGGGACTCGCCGACCGCTACGATCGTACCCGGGCATCGAAGCTACGTTGCCCACCCCCCAGGGCTCGATGTCGGGTCATCGTAGCGAGGAGGGTGCCGCCCCAAGGTTCGTGGTCCCCCATCGAAGCGATCAAGGTGGCAGCCCGTGGTCTCGATCCCCGACGATCGAGCTCTGATGGATCGATCTCTCCGGCGACCAAGGACCGCCGCGTACCTCTCGTGGGGTCGGAACCTCTGCTTACGATGCCCGCCCGGCAAGCTTGGGGATCCGGGCATCCAAGCTACCAAGTTCGAATTGCGACGTTCGACGGTCTCCGCGCCTTTGTTGACCCGGCTGGCTGCTGACGCGCGGTCAGGACGCCAGTCGATCGCGCAGGCGCAAGAACGGTTTCTCGACGACGAGGTGCAGTACGTACGCGGCCGCGAGCGATCCGGCCATCAAGAGCCCGACGCCGGCGGGCCACACCAGCCATGTGGGCGAGTCGGTCCGGATGGCGAGCCCGCACACCCACGGGCCGAGAAGCGCCCAGACGGGAATGTGCACCAAGTAGACGCCGTACCCGAGCGTCGCCACGCGGCGGAAGACCGGGAGCGACAGCGCGCGCCGGACCCACCCGTCGCCGCCGTTGAGCAGGAGCATGAGCCACCCGAAGTACATGATGGACGTCAGCGTGCCCCACGCGAAGACGCGCACGAGCGGCACCGCCTCGTCTCCGAAGGTCTTGACGTGAGTCAGGATCCACAGGCACGCAAGCGACGGCAGCGCCACCGCCGCGCGAGGGGGCGGGCTTCGCAGGGCGCGCCGGATCGGCTCGCGCCAGCGGTTGTGCACGTAGGCGATCACGATCCCGGCGACCAGCGTGTCGAGGCGCGTATGGGTCTGACAGTAGAGCGCGTTGGCTAGATCCTTGTTGCTCCAGTCGGGATGCTCGAGGGTCACGACGAGGCGCACCGCGAGCGGTATCCCCCACAGCGCGCCGAGAGCCGCGAGGCGCGTCCTGTCGCCAGGTAGCTTCAAGAGAAGGACGACGAGCAGCGGAACGCTGAGATAGAACTGCTCCTCGAGCGCGAGCGACCAGCCCCACGGCATCATGAGCGTTTCCGAGACGAGCGGCTGCGCGTAGTTGGTCAGATACGTGTATTCCATCCACAGGTTGCCGTGCTGCGTCGCATTCATCGGCGCCAGGACCGCCAGGAGCGTCAGGACCAGGTAGTACGGCGGAAAGGTCCGGAAGACGCGGCGCAGATAGAACCGCCACGGCCCCCGCCACCCCTGCGAGTCGACCGAGCGAAGCAGGATCGTGCCGATGAGAAAGCCGCTCAACACGAAGAACAGGTCCATCCCGAAGAAGACCGACTCCGACGCATCCACCCAGCGCTGATCGATCGGGACCGCGTGCGTGTCCGCGAGGAGCATCGTCACGTGGTACTGCACGACGGACACGATCGCGAGCACGCGCAGGCCGTGCAGCGACGGATATCGGTTGTCGAGCAATTCGATGTCGAACAAGCTCCGGGCCGAACCCACCGCGCGCGAGTCTACGTCGCGCCGTAACGGCGCGGTAGCGGACCGTCGACGGGTTCCGACGAGGTCGAGCGGCTTTCGTCCGGAATGTCGAACGAGGGTGAGCGGACCTTCGGGCACCCAGCGACCGAGTGTGAGGCGTCGATCATCGGCCGGCCCGTCGCCGGCGCACCTGGCGCGGAGGACTGCTCGGCCGTACGATTCGCTCACCAGGTAGGTCGACCGCGGCTGGAACCCAGTCGGTACGGCGCGTAGGAGCCGAGGTTGTCTGCCAACGCGACCCCATGACTGTCACAAGCTCTGAGCGGCGGCCCTTCTGGTTGCTGACGCTGGCGGCCCTTGGATGCGGTCGTACAACGCCTTTGGGAGACACTCCTGAGGCTGGAGCAGCCGTCGGCACCGATGCTCCGGCCGCGATGACGGAGCCCGGCTCGGGGCCGCCCGTCCCGGGCACCAGTGCTCGCGACGCACGTGTGGACGCCCCACAAGATGCAGGTACATCCTCCCCGGACGGCGGATGCACGCGCGGCGCTGCGTGCGACGGCCAGTGCGTGGATACGAACAGCGACCCGAGCAACTGTGGCGCATGCTCTCGCGTCTGTGAGGTCGGCACGGTTTGTTCGGATGGTCTGTGCCAGACAAGCTGCACAGCCGGTCTTGTGGCCTGCGGTGGGGCGTGCGTCGATCTCTCGACGAACGATACCCATTGCGGGCAATGCGGCACGGCCTGCGGCGAGGGCTTTCGGTGCTCTGCGGGAGGGTGCACGTGTCAAGGCTCGATCTGCCACGGCGCATGTACGGACTTCAACGACGACCCGAGCAATTGCGGCGGCTGCGGCTACGGCTGTCCTTCCGGAGACCCTTCGCTGGTCGTGGGCGACAACGAGGTCCTCGCTGAGACGCCGTTGGCGCAGTATTGCAATCTAGGGCTCTGCTCGCTCTATTGCTCGCTTGGGACCAATCTCTGCGGACTGTCCTGTGTCGTCACCGAGCACGACGACAACAACTGCGGGCGCTGCGGCATAGCCTGCCCGAGCGGGTCGAGCTGCCAGCAGGGCGCATGCACGTGCTCGAACCGTTCAGAGACGGTCTGCGATGGCTTCTGCGTCGATACGCAGACCAGCAGCGCCCATTGCGGGGGCTGCGACGCTCCGTGCCCCGAGGGAGTCGCGTGTGTTCAGGGCACCTGCGCGATTGCATGCCCCGACGACACGATCGCGTGCGGAAACTCATGCGTCGACCCGATGACGACGAAGGAGCACTGCGGTTTGTGCAATCAGGTCTGCGAGGGCAACCTGGTCTGTACCGGTGGCCACTGCGCGTGCCCCCCGGGGTGGATGCAATGCGATGGAAGTTGCGTCGAAGTCGATAGCGGAGTCTGTCCATGAAGTCAGCAATCGTCATGGCGTTTTTGCCGCTCGTCATGTGCGGGGGCAAGAGCGACAATAGCTCCAACCCGCAGACGCCTGTCTCGAACCTGTCGGTGGAGCAACTGAAGGCGCTCTGCGACGATGAAGCGGGCCTTGTCGGAGGCTACGGTCAATCGCTCCCATGCGGAGGTGACTCTAGTTTCCATAGCTATGACGGACCTTCGGACCAAGCTTCGTGCGTCACGAGCCTATCCAACCAGTATCGGATGTGTCCGGTCTCGATGGAGCAGGTCGAGAGCTGTCTCCAATGGTCCGTCCAAAACTTTTGCACGGCGACGATGCCTGTGCCCGCGGCCTGCGCAACGTTCTTCAGCCCACAATGCGGGGGGTGATCCGGTCGGGTACTGCGTGTTCCGGTTGGATCGGCTCGGTGCGGATGGCGGCGCGCCCAAGTGGGTGCAGATCACGCTGCCGCAAGGTCCGCAGGGCGACGCGGGGCCCCGCCACGGCCGGGATCACTCTTTCGGGAGCGCACGATGCGCGTCCCACCCGCCGCTTGCGCGCGAGAAGACGTCAATCTTAGAACCCCATGGTGATCTCGCCCACATTGGTGGACTGAGCACTAACGCCACAAGTCCAGTCGCAGTCGTTCCTGTTTCCGGTATTGGTATTGACGACATGCCCACCGTCGGTCAACGATTGGTTGGTGAAGGTGGTAACGGTGCTGGGGACCCCCGGAAAGCCCAGGGAAAGATTGGTCGGTACAGCGTTGTACAGATCGGTCCACGACCACGTGTACATGATGGTTTCGGCTCCGATTGCGTTTTGGGGAAAGTCGGTGCAGTTGTTGAAAGTCAGCGACCCGTTGGTGCCCGTTTCGAGCACCAAACCCCAGCCGACGTTGGGCGCGTCCGAGAAGGTAAAGTCCGTTCCGCCGTTCATCGTTAGACCAACATCGGACAAGCTTGTGTTGCTGAGGTCTACCCATCCGACGATGTAGTTGCAGCCTGCGCCGTTGAGAATGTCGCACCCGCTGGTGTTGTTGCTGTCCAGGTAAACGTACGCAAGGATCCAATCGCTCGGGCTCACCCATATATTGCGGCCGAACAAGCCATTGTTCTCAACCTCATTTTGCATTTGCCAATGAGGGCATGAGCTCTCGCAGCCTTCGTCCGTGTAACTGAGAACCGCCTGAATGACGGTAGAGTTGCTCGTTAGGCCGGTCCACAGCGCGAACGCGGATGAAAAGTTCGCCGGCGCATTGGGTACTTGGAACTCGGTCTCTATCTCCGTCAAAACGGCGCCACCAGCATTCGCCTGGTAGCCGCCCATGACGAAGTTGCTGGCCAGCGCGCCGCGAGCGCTGACGAGGGTCGCCACGCACGCGGCGGCCGCCAAGAAGCGAGACTCGATGCTTACCATGATGCCTCCCATCAGCGAATGGCCCGGTGTCGCGTTTCAGCCGACCTGGAGCGCGCCGCCGGAGACCGCGCGCCCCGAGCCCTGCCGGAAGCTGCCTGCATTTCGGGGGGAACGACATAGTCATTTTGTCGATCGCTCGGGAAGCGACCGGGCGTCCCTGCGATGGGCCGCTCTCGGCGTTTCCTTCGCGCTCTCGAGGGGTTAGGCGCGGTCGGCTGAGCGGTCCCGCCAGCGGCTTCCTGCCCGCCGGTCCGACCGCGATGGTTCAAGACGAGTGTCGTGAGCCGACGGCCGGGCGGGCCCCTCGCCCTGCCGGTCGATGAAACGACCTGGCTCGTACGAATCCAGCCAACCCCGCTGCGTGGCCCTGCTTACTGGCAGGGCTGCAATTGGAGGGTCCGATGACTTCGATGGCGCGCAAGATCGGGATCGTGGCGACCGTGCTGTTCGGGGCCGGGGCGACGGTCGCATGCGGCGGGAGCTCTACGAACGGTCCACCCCCGGCGACGGCTGTGGCCCCGAACCCGGCCGACGACGACGTGGCCGAAGGTCTGATGGAGCACCACCGCAATCACCACCACGGTGGCGTGACGCTCTTCATTGCCATGAGCCTCGACACCTTGGGCGTGTCGCCCGAGCAGGAGGCCGCAGTGGAGAGGATCCGAAAGGACCTCCACGCCAAGATGGAGCCGGCGCGCGCAGCGGAGCAAAGCGTGATGGCCACGCTGGCCGACGGGCTCGCCGCGGGAACCATCGATACGGCGAAGGTGGACGCGGCCGTCGGGCAGACGACCGCCGCCGCCGCAGCGTCGCACGACGCGTCCGCCGACGCATTGAACGAGCTCCACTCGGTGCTCACGTCGGCGCAGCGAGGCGCGCTCGTCGACAAGGTCGAGGCGCACTGGGCCGTCTGGCAGAAGGCGAACGCCGAAGAGACCGCAACGGCGCGGCCGGAGGGCGGCCACCTCGCGACGCTCGCCGCGGATCTCGCACTCACCGAGGACCAGGTGGACAAGATTCGCGCGAACCTCGCCGAGGGGATGAAGGCGGTGCCGCGGCTGGATCCCCAGAGATCGCGACACACCTCCGCGCCTTCGGCGACGCGTTCCGCGGCGAGACGTTCGACGCGAAGACGCTCACAACGGCCGGTAGCGCGGATGCGCACATCGTCGGCTGGGGCACGGCGCAGATGGCGCACTTCGTAGAGACGGTCAGCCCCGTGCTCACCCCGGAGCAGCGCGTCGAGTACGCGCAGAGGCTCCGCGAGCACTCGAACCACAACCCGAGCGCCCAGGCACAACCATGAGCCGAGCCAGCCAGACTCCGATGCTTCGAAGGATCGCGTGCGCACTCGCCCTCGGCGTCACGCTCGCGTCGATCGCGGGATGCGGCGTCGAGGTGGGGGCGGATTATCCCGGCGTCGCGTACGACGCTTACCCACCGGATGCGTTCATCGCCACGACGACGCCCGTGTACTTCGAGGGGCACGCCACGTACTGGTACGGCGGTCACTGGAACTACCGGGACGGCAATCACTGGGCCCGCTACGACCGGGAGCCCCCTGCGCTCTACCAGCGCAGGATGCAGGCGCCGCCGGCGCGACGAGCGTACGAGGCGCCCAGGGGGCGTGTCGCGGCGAGACCGGCCGTTCATCGCTAATCGGGAGAAGCCACTCGCGGACGAGCTTCTTGGCGGAGGTGCCAAGTTGTGCCGGAGGGGAGGTCGGTGTGCACTCGATGTCGGTCAAGCCGACCGTCCCACATCGGCTTTTGTCGTCGTTTGATACGTGGCACGTTTCCTGTTCTATGCTCTCGAGGACATGGACAAGCCCGATCCGCTCTCCAGTGAGGTGCGCGCCGCGGAGATGGCGCGTGCCCGCCCGAGGCGAGGTCTCCCAATCGCGCCCGAGGCAGCGCCCGGAGCCCGTGGCCTTCCCCTCGCCTCCGAGTCTCGGGACGTCGATCGCCGTCATCGACCCATCTATGCAGTCTGGGAGATCACGCTGGCGTGCGATCTCGCGTGCCGCCACTGCGGCTCGCGCGCCGGGCGCGGACGCCCCGACGAGCTCACCCGCGCCGAGGCGCTCGATCTCGTCGACCAGATGGCCGATCTCGGCGTCAAGGAGGTCACCCTCATCGGGGGCGAGGCGTACCTGCGCGAAGACTGGCTCGACATCATCCGGGCGGTCCGGGCGCGTGGACTCATCTGCTCGACGACGTCGGGCGGGCGCGGGCTCACCGCGGAAGTCATCGCGCAAGCCAAGGCGGCCGGGCTGATGGGCGTGAGCCTCTCGATCGACGGCGACGAGGCCACGCACGATCGCTTGCGGGGGGTCCCCGGGTCGTACCGGTCGGCCTTCGAGGCGATGAAGGTCGTGCGCGAGCAGGGAATGCGCCTCTCGTGCAATACGCAGATCAATCGACTCTCGATGCCCGTTCTCGGCGACATCCTCGAGACCATCGCCGCGGCGGGCGTCAAGGCGTGGCAGATCCAGCTCACGGTGCCGATGGGGCGCGCGGCCGACGAGCCCGAGATCCTGCTGCAGCCTCACGATCTCATCGAGCTCTTTCCGCTCCTGGCGTCCCTCAAGGCGCGGTGCGACGAGCTGGGCGTGCGCATGTGGCCGGGCAACAACATCGGCTACTTCGGGCCGTACGAGTCCATCCTGCGCGGTCACAACTATCGCGGACACGGCGGCTCGTGCGGCGCGGGCCGCGCGACGCTCGGCATCGAGGCCAACGGCGCCATCAAGGGGTGCCCTTCGCTACCGACCACCCCGTGGACCGGCGGCAACATCAGGGATGCATCGCTCAAGGACATCTGGGAACGAAGCGAAGCGCTTCGCTACACGCGCGATCGCACGACGCGGGACCTCTGGGGCTACTGCAAGACTTGCTACTACGCCGAAGAGTGCATGAGCGGGTGCACCTGGACGAGCTTCGTCACGCTGGGCAAACCGGGCAACAATCCGTACTGCCATCACCGCGCGATCGAGATGGCCCGGATCGGCAAGCGCGAACGGATCGTCCGCGTGGAGCAGGCGCCCGGACAGCCCTTCGACCACGGCATCTTCGAGATCGTCGTCGAGGACCAGCCGCCGTCGCCATCCACCACGCAGCCTTCGGGAGACTGTCCATGAAAAAGCCGCACCTCGCCGCCTGCCCATCGTGCGCGCGCCACCTGCGCGTTAGCGAGGTCGCGTGCCCGTTCTGCGGCGCCGTGCTCCCTGACTCGCTACGTGAGAGCACGCCGCCGCAACCTCCGGCTGCACGCCTCACGCGCGCGGCCCTCTTTGCGTTCGGAACCGGGACCCTCGCTCTCGCGCCCGGCTGCTCGTCGAGCAGCCCCAATACGACGCCCGACGCGGGCGTCGTGTTTGCTCCCCCGTACGGCCTCGCGCCGATTCCCGATGGCGGGACTGACGACGGAGGCCTGGGCGTCGGCATCGCGGCTTACGGTGGATCCGGCGTCATGCCCGACAGCGACGGAGGGGCCAGCGACGCAACCGTCGGAGACGCAACCGTCGGAGACGATGCCGCGTACGGGGGGCCCGGCATCGACTTCGACTCCGCAGTGGGTCCCGACGCGCCGGCCACGCAAGACGGGGCTGCTCCTCAGGATGCCAGCGACGACCACGTGAGCGCCACGCCGCTCTACGGAATCTCGCCGCACTGAACTTTCTTCTCGTGACGAGGCCCATGGCGCGACGCTTGCTGCGGGGCGGAGCGTGGATGCGCGCGCGGTCGCCATGGCCCTCACAATTGCGGCGCTCACCGCGGTCGCGCGTGCCGGGGCCGGGGACGATCCACGACGACGCGGAGGGGGCCGCTGGAGATCCAGTTGTCGGCGGACTGAGCGGCCCCCCCGAGGGTGGGAGGCGGAAACACTCTCTGGCGGTCCATCGCAAGAGGTAGGCGATGCTCGGCTCTCGTGCGAGACCCCACTCGCCGCATCGACGGCACGGCGAGATAAGGGCGAGATAAGGGCGAGACAAGGCAGAAAGCAAAGACATCCCGCGCGCCAGGCGTGGCTCGGCGCGCCGAGGCGCGCCGAGCCCGGCGCATTGCCCGATAGTGGCGGCTGGCGCGATAGCGCGCTTCCTCTGTCCCCCTGTCTTGGGTATGTTGAATAATTGCCCGGGCCCGTCCTTCGCCCGGTTGAAGGAACACGATGCTCACGCGAGTACGAGTACAGGGCGCCGTCTTTGCGACTCTTTGTCTCTTGGCATGGGGCTGCGGTGGCGGCGGGGGAGAAACCTCGCACTCGGCCGGCGGCTCGATCGCGGGTGGCGACACCGACGCGACCGCTCCCTCCGACAACGACGGGGGATCGGAGAGGGACGCGGCGACCCGCATCTTCGTCGGCACTTCGAGCAACACGATGGACGCGGCGCAACCGTTCGACGGCTGCGCGGGGGGCTCCTGCTTCGACGGCCCGGTGTGCGGCGACGGGATCGTGGAGACCGGCGAGCAGTGCGACGACGGGAACACCATGCCGGGCGACGGCTGCAACGGGGTCTGCCAGATCGAGCCCGGATACACGTGCCCCGCGAAGGGCGGCGAGTGCGTCCTCATCGCGACGTGCGGCAACGGCGTCATCGACCCAGGCGAGACGTGCGACGACGGCAACCTGAAGCCGGGGGACGGGTGCAGCAGCACCTGCGAGGTCGAACCGGGGTGGCGCTGCACGAACCCGCCGCTCGTCGTCGACTCCGGCACCAGCGCCGCGGGCACCGGCGACGCGGCGGCGAATGACGGCGGCGCCGTGCTCGGGCCGAGCGCGTGCGTGCAGGAGTCTTGCGGAGACCGCGTCGTCGAGAGCGACATCGGCGAGACCTGCGACGACGGCAACGACACGTCGGGCGATGGCTGCAGCAGCACGTGCCAGCTCGAGCGGGGCTGGACGTGCCCGACGGCCGGCGCGCCCTGCACGACGGTGTGCGGCGACGGGCTCGTGGTCGGCACCGAGCAATGCGACGAGGGGAACGCGAACGGCGCGGCCAACTCGGGGTGCAGCAGCACCTGCCAGGTCGAGGCAGGGTGGACGTGCCCGGCCGCGGGGGGCAAGTGCAAGACCTCGTGCGGCGACGCAGTCGTCGCGGGCAGCGAGCAGTGCGACGACGGGAGCGCGAACGGGACCGCCGGCGACGGGTGCGGCGCCACGTGCACGACCCAGCCCGGGTTCGCGTGCACCGTGACGAACGCGAAGTCCACCTGCACGAAGACGGTGTGCGGCGACGGCATCGTCGAGGGCAGCGAGGAGTGCGACGACAAGAACCTGGTTCCGTACGACGGGTGCTCGCCGACGTGCACCCTCGAACCAAAGTGCTCGGCCGGGGTGTGCAGCCTCTCGGCCGTGTGCGGCGACGGCATCGTGGAGCCGGGGGAGGGGTGCGACGACGGAAACACCGTTTCCGGCGACGGGTGCAGCTCCACCTGCCAGACCGAGAAGGGTTGGACGTGCACCAACCAGGCGCAGACGCCGCCCGCGTCGCTGACGATCCCGATCCTCTACCGCGACATGCTGTACTGGAACACGTTCGCGGGGAGCGCGATCCCCGGCAACCCGGACTTCAACGGCAACCAGCTCAACACGGCCGCCGGGGCGGTCGTCACGGGCCTCGTGAATTCGACGCTCGGAACGGACAACGAGCCGGTGTGGGCCTCCGACAACTCGGGCTCGCTCGTCGGGGGCGCGAACTCCTCGACCTTGTTCTGCTGGTGGTATCACCAGACGGGCTGCAGCGGCACGGGGTCGAACAATCCCTACGATCAGCTCGTGTCGGTGGACGCGTCGGGCACGCCGCTGACGCTCACGCTCAACCAGGCGGCCTCGAACACGTACACGTACGACAGCACCTTGTTCTTCCCGCTCGACGGTCTCGGCTGGGACGCCTCACCGCTTTCCGCGGCTGCTCAGGCGGCGGTCAAAGGCCTCTCGTTCGCCAACGGCTACTCGCTCCCCGAGACGTCCACGGCGGGTGACGGCAAGCAGCACAACTTCAACTTCACGAGCGAGCTCCACTATCCGTTCACCTACCAGGCGAGCCTGTCGACGGCGACCACGGGTCCGGAGTTCTCCTTCGCCGGCGACGACGACGTTTGGGGGTTCATCGCGGGCAAGCTCGTCGTCGACCTCGGCGGCGTCCACGCCCAGGCCAACCTCACGTACACGCTGACCACCACGAACGCGGCGACGCTCGGCCTCACGGACGGCGACCTCTATTCGATCGACGTCTTCCAGGCCGAGCGCCACCCGACGGGTTCGGACTACGGGCTCACCCTGGCGGGCTTCGTTCGCGTCAGCTCCGTATGCTCGACGACCTGCGGCGACGGCATCGTCGCGGGCAGCGAGGCGTGCGACAACGGGACGAACAACCAGCCGCCGGCGACCGCCTACGGCGCAGGGGTGTGCACGACGAGCTGCACGCTGGCCCCGTACTGCGGCGACGACGTCGTGCAGGCGAAGGACGGTGAGCAGTGCGACGATGGGACGAATCTCGCGACCTACGGCGGGACATCCTCGATGGTCTGCGGCCCCGGCTGCAAGTACGCGCCCTACTGTGGCGACGGGCAGGTCCAGAACCCACCGGAGAAGTGCGACAATGGGGCCAGCAACGTCGCCGCGTCCTCGGACCCGTACGGGGCCGGGATCTGCATGAGCACCTGCAACCCCGCGCCGTATTGCGGCGACGGGCTCAAGAACGGCACCGAGCAGTGCGACAACGGCGTGAACAACGGCGCGTACGGGACGTGCAACGCGAACTGCACGCTCGCGGCGTACTGCGGCGACGGCATCGTCAACGGCCTCGAGAAGTGCGACAAGGGGGCGGGCAACGTATCGGTGCAGACGGCGTACGGGCCGAACCTCTGCACGACGGCGTGCACGCCGGCGCCGTACTGCGGCGACGGGATCGTCGAGCCGCAGTTCGGCGAGCAGTGCGACGGCACGTCCAATTGTTCGTCCACATGCACCATCACGAGCACCGGGCCGCGGTAGATCGACAGGTGCGATGGATCGCGCGACCGGTCGAGCCAGGGTCCGAGCGTTTGACGCGCTCGACTCGGATCAAAATACCAGCGCGGCGAGCGCCAGTGCCCCACCGCGAATGGGCAATACACTGAGGGAGGGCGCCTTGAGCCCCGCGTGCAAAAAGACCGCGTCCGCCTTCATGGTTCGATAGGCCTCCCACGACGTCTCTTCCGCGCTCCATTCGAAAAGGAAGCGCACGCCGAGCGAAGTCACCGGGATGCCGCTACCCATGAATACGCCGCCCCACGTGTACTGCGCTTTGCGGCTCATGCCGAAGAGGCCCGACGGAGCGAGCAAGAAGGTGAGGCCCGTCGCCAGGGTCGCGGTCCCCACGATCAGCATCGTCGTTCCCACGATCTCGCGTCTGCGTCGACTCGACGCGGCGGCGTCTCGCCACTCGTCCTCGATGGCGCGGACGGTCTCCTTCGAATCCCGATCCGCCCATCGCTTCTCTCGAAGGTCGTTTCGGATTCCCTCCATCCGGGTCGGGATGAAAGCAAGCGGAACCGAGGCCAATTGAGCCGACCCGCCGACGATCATGCCAATCACCAGCGCTTGAGAGATTCCGTCCGTCCTGCTGAGGAGAACGAGTCCCGAAGGAACGAGCACCGTCCCGATACCGAGGCCGATCAGCGCAGTCGCCACGCGCGCGCGACGAGCCTCTGCGGAGAAGAGGTCGAGCTCGGTCGCGAGGTGTTTCAGGTCGACGTCGACGGGCTGCGGCACCGCTTGAACCTCGTCAGCCCCCTGCGCGGGCCGCGACGACGCGAAGCCCATCATCGCGCCGAGCGCGAAGACACCAGCGCGCGGGAGACGCGGAAGCATGGGCCCGGTCCTATCATGGGTGCGCTCCGGCTTCGAACGAGCCGCGGTTCGTCGCGACCCGCCACGGTCGCGGCATTCACGGCGTGACCATGACTGGGCCCAGGCGTGCCGGGGGCCCGGGGACATCGCGCTGCCGCCAAACCAGGCCGTCCCAGGTCCATGTCTCGCCGAGGGTCACTGGCACCCCGGCTGCGCTGAGACCACCGAAGAGCAGCAGCCCGCCGTTCGCCGGGGTCATGGGACCCCCGCCGCGCAAAGAGTGATGCTGGGGCCAGCCTGCCGCTCGAGACGCCGAATCCGTGATCAGCGCGCGTTCGTCCGGCCATTGTCCGGCGATTCGTTCGCGGACCTCTCACCTTCCGTACGAGCTCGTGATGCTCGACTGAATGAGATTGTCCGTCGCGTCGCTCGTTTCGGCCGCGATGACGACGCCCTCGGAGAAGGCTCCGGTGCCCGAGTTCGAACCGTCACCGCCTTCGCCAAGCGACAGCCCACCCTGTTGCTGCAGGGGAGCGTACCCCGGCGGCAGAGCCCCATTCCAGTACGTGCTGAGCGCGCCGGTTGCGGCGTTCCCGGCCTTCAAAGCCCATGTCGCCGTCCCGTTCGTCTTGGAAAGCACGGTGACGATGTTGTTGCCGGGGTAGGCGATGCTCGGGTCGTTCGGGTTGACGCTCGCAGTACCTGCGTTCGGGTCCTTGAGGTTGCCTGCCGAGAACAGACCGTTCTCGAAGTCGGCCATCGGCCAGGGACCTTTGCCTGCGCCCCGCGTCCAGTCGGTATCGTTACCGAAATACAAGGCGCTCATGGTCCCGGCGCCGTCGTCGCCGACGTTGGCTTCCATGTTGCCATAGTCGTAGCAGCATGCGTTATTGAAGAAGGCCGCATGAACGACCATGTACTCGGTCTGGCTCGCGGAGCCTTTGGGGATCATCGTCGTCAGGGTCCTGTTTCGGAGCCATTGACGGTTCATCGTGACGGCCATCGGCCATTTCGTCCCGTCTGACGTCGACCAGTACATGACGGACGGCTGATTCGCAGCGGTCGCCTGGGGCAGATCGTTGGCATTGCCGGCTTGATCGTAGAGTATCGACACCGAACAGGTGGTCCCCGTACAGAACGAACTCAACGCGGTCAAATCGACGTTCCCGCCAGGGGTCGCCGGATGGATGTCCTGCGTCTTGCCATCCGACGGGCGCCTGACCTGGAAAAGCTTGCCGGCGTACGCCGCGAAGAGCGCGCGCATCATGCTGTGCGCGGCCACCAATGGAGTGCCGGCGCTCGCCGCGATGTCGCCGGGGAGGTCGGTCTTGCCCGCATCGACGCTCGATTGGGCATCCGCGCTCGCGGCGTCTGCGACCGTGTCGCCGCCGTCGTCCGCTGCTCCCGAGCCACTCGAGCTCGAGGTCCCGGAGCCGCTCGACCCACCGGACGAAGTGCCCGATGACCCGCTCGAAGTGCCGGAGCCGCCGGACGACCCGGACCCGTTCGAAGTGCCGGAGCCCATGGAGCCCCCCGACCCCGTAGAGCCGGAACCCGCCCCGGCGTCCGAATCGGGCGACCCGCCCGGTGCAGGGGGACTCGAGCATCCGACGACGACGGCCACGGAAATCAGGAGCAGAGCGCTCGGGGGCACGAGGTGCCTAGCGGGACAACCAGGGTCGTTTCGGTCTTTCATCGGACCGTCTAAGTGACTCGGAGCGCCGGATTCACCTCAAGAAAGCGCAACCGGTCGTGCGCGCCGACCGCGTTACTGCAAGTGTCCGTTGAGATCGGATTTCGGGCCAGTAGCGCGCCTGCCGCGTGCTAGGGCAAGTGACTCCGCCATGCCGGAGCTCCCCGACGTCGAGATGACCCGGCGCGATCTGAAGCGGTGGCTGGTAGGCGCGATCGTGACCGCGGCCGACACCGAGGACGCGCGTTTGTCCCGCCCGGCGTCACCGCGGGCGTTCGCGCGCGCGCTCGTCGGCCGGACCTTCGAGCGCATCGAGCGGCGAGGGAAGTGGCTGCGCATCGACCTCGATGACGGCGGCAAGGTCTTCTCGCATGTGGGGATGACCGGCAGCTGGGTGCGCGTCGCCACCATCGCGCCTGTGGTGCGCTTCGAGCGCGCCCGGATCGACGTCGTCCTGCGCGGTCGCGCGTTCAGCGTGCGCTACGTGGATGCGCGCCGTTTCGGGCGCCTGCTGGCCGTGCGCGAAGACATCGCGGACTGGACCGCGCTGGGGCCGGATCCCTTCGCAGACCGCATTGACATAGGCCGCTTCTCCGAGGTGCTCGCGAAGGGGCGGCGCGCGGTGAAGGAGATCGTCATGGACCAACGCGTCTTCGCGGGTGTCGGCAACATCTTGGCGACGGAGGGCTTGTGGATCGCGCGCATCGATCCGCGATCCCCAGGCAACGCCCTGCTCCTTCCCGCCGACGCGCGCGCGATCGCCCGCGGCCTCCGGCTCGCGATCGCGCGCGAACTCGCGGACCGCAAGCGATACACGGGCGCCCGCGCCGACTCGTTCTTCGTCTACGGCCGCGCGCGGCAGCCCTGTCCTCGGTGCGGCACGCGCTTGTCCAGCGTCGTCCTGGGCGGTCGCACCACCGTGTTCTGCGGCGGGTGTCAGGTGCGCCGCCGGTTGGAGGGCGCATAGCCGGAGGGCCGCCTTCGGCGAAAGCTGTTCGGCTGGAGATGGTGGCGGTACTACCCTCGACCTCATGACCACCGCACCGAGCCCTCTGGCGACACCGGCTCCCTGGAATCTGATTTCTGCGGCCTATGACGCCGACTTGCGCGCGCAGTTCGAGCGCTACTCGACGGATGCGCTGCGCGTGGCCCGGGTCGCCCCGGGCCAGACCGTGGCGGATGTCGCATCGGGTCCCGGAACCCTCGCGCTGCTCGCGGCTGCGATGGGCGCGCGCGTTCACGCGCTCGACTTCGCCGAGGAGATGGTCGCGCTCACCCGTGCACGCATCGCGCGCGACGGCGCCGAAGGCATCGACGTCGTCCTGGGAGACGGGATGGCGCTGCCGTGGTCGGACGCGTCGTTTGATGCAGCGTTCTCGATGTTCGGTCTCATGTTCTTTCCGGACCGTTCGCGAGGGTTTCGGGAGTTGGCCCGAGTGGTGCGGTCCGGCGGCCGGGCCGTCATCGCGACTTGGACGCCGCTCGAAGACGTCCCGTTCTTCAAGGAGGTCTTTGCGAAGCTTCAAGCCGAGCTGCCGCACATTCCGTTCGGCGCCAGCAAGACGCCGCTTACCAGCCCGGACGATCTGCGCGACGAGATGGCGAACGCTGGCTTCCGCGATGTCGTGGTCCATCGAGTCGTCCATACAGAGCCACCTTCGACCGTGGACGCGATCTGGGAGCGCCTGGGCCGGTCGATGGCGCCGCTCGTGCTGCTTCGCCGAGGGCTCGGTGAAGAAGCCTGGAGGCGTCTCGGCGACGCGATGCGTGCGCGGCTCGTCGATTGCTTCGGGTCGGAGCCAGAGCCCATTTCATTGGCCGCAAATCTCGGCGTCGGAGTGCGTTGAGGACGCGTTGAGGACCGTCGTCTCCGCCGCTCACGGAACGCGGGAGGCCCCGGCGACCGCATCGATCGCCGCGAGCAGGTCGACGCTGTGCACCGGCTTGTGAACGACCGGCCCCCGGTAGGTCCCGAGGAACTCGGTGCACCCCGCGCTCGATCCACCCGAAGTCGCCAGGATGGTTCGACGAGCGAGGTCCGGACGCTGCGCCTCCAGCCAAGCGAGAAGCTCGCGGCCCTCCGCGCCCGGCAGCTCGAGCTCGACGACCAGCACGTCGGGACTCGACCCGGAACGGATCATGTCGATCGCCTCGCGGCCGTCGTAGGCCACCATGATGCGGTGCCGGGTGCCGAGCAGGCGCGCATACGACCGCAAGACGCGCTCGTCGTCGTCGACCACGAGGATGCTCCTGCCAGGCGTAGCCTCTTCGTTCGAAGGAGGCGTCGGCGGCGGCGGGGTCATCCTCTCCAGCAGCTCGAGTGAAGGGAGCGGCAGGAAACAGAGGAACGTCGCGCCTTCGCCGTACACCGATTCCACGGACAGCTCGCCCCCCAGGCGCCTCAGGATGGCGCGCGAGATCGAGAGCCCGAGCCCCGTGCCGAGCCCTTGTCGCTTGGTCGTGAAGAACGGATCGAAGATCCGCTCGAGGGACTCCGGCGGGATCCCCGGCCCCGTGTCGGTCACCGTGATCGCCACGAAGTCGTCGTCCGCGCGGGCGCTGATTCTCACTCGGTGGTTGGGGCGGTCGACCTCCGTGATTGCGTGGAAGGCGTTGATGAAGACGTTCATGATGACCTGCGTGACGCGCCCCCGGGGTACGACGAGCGGGGGCAGGTCCCGGGCGTAATCGCGCTCGAGAACGCCGCGCCGTGACGCTTCGCGGCCGCTGATGCGGATGGCGTGCTCGATCAGCTCGTCGACCTCGACACGCTCGGGGGGCTCGTCCTGGTCCGAGCGGGCGAAGGTCCGGAGGTCCCGAACGATCGAGGCGATGGCATCCGCGGCCGCGCCCATCTCGTCGAATATGCCCGCCGCGCCCCGGCCCCCGTGATCGGGCCATGGGTGCCTTGCGAGGGCGGCCACGGCGTGGGCTGGGAGCGGAGCGCCCGTCTGGGCGGCGGCTGCGACTGCGCGCGCGGCGTCCAGCGCGGGGAGCATCCGCCGCCGCGCCACCTCGATCGACAGCATCACCGCAGAGAGCGGATTGTTGATCTCGTGCCCTACGCCGGCAACGAGCGTTCCGAGGGCCGTCAGCCTCTCCGCGTGAGCGAAGGCCTCTTGCAGCCGGAGGCTCTCGGCCCGCAATCGCGCACGAAGCTCAAGGCGGTCCACGAAAGCGGCAAGCTGCGCCGGATCGTACGGCGCGACCACCGCCGCCTCGTCGGCGCCGCCGGCGAGGGCTTCGAGCACCGACGGCTCGTCGGCGGCGATGTAGCCAATCGGCACGTCCCGCTCACGCTCGCGCCGCTCCGCGAGTGCCGCCTGCAAGTCGCCCGTCAGGACGGCGAACGAGAGGCCGCGCCCATTCGCCCACGGCAGCGTCTCGGCCAGATGCACCCAGCCGTCGTGGACCTGACGGCTATGGACGAGAATGAGCGCGCCCGTGAGACACCTCGACGACCCCCAGTGTGCACCGGACGGGGCCATCGCTGGAAGTGTCATCCGTCCTTTTTCGAGGATGGGCAGCGGGTCAGCCAAGCGTCCATGGTCGCACATCAGTGGCCGCCGCGTGGCCGGACCGCCGCGGCGCGCACGGGCCTTGGGCGCGGTGGGGCCGCCGGTCAGACGCGCGCGTCTCGTGCTACGGCGTCCGAGAAGACCAAGAGATGAGCTCCCCCGCCCACGGCGGAGAGCGATCGCGCGCCGCCGGCCAAGACGGCGCCGGCTCCGAGGCTCGCCTCGATTCCGGAATCAGCCAGCAGCCGGCGGCACGATTCCGCACGCTGCGCCGACACGTCGAGGCGGCGATCCACCTCCTCTCGGAGATAGTTGTCGAGCCCGGTTCGGCCGCAAACGTCGTCCCAGTGAAACACCGCTGTGTTCCGGAGGCCGGGCAGGTCGTCCCAGGGCGGAACGTTCTTCGGTTGGCTCGCGGGCTCGACGCCGACCGTCCATGCCTCGGGGTTCGCGCGCTTGATTCCTCGGCCAAGCCCGATCAGTGTCGATCCCGTGCCGACGCCGCACACCAGCGAGTCGAGCTTCGCGATGCCGTGCCCGCGCGCGAGTGCTTCGAGCACCTCGGCGGCGAGCGCGTCGTACGCGAGCGCGAACGCCTTGTTCCGCGTCTGATCGAGATAGAAATATCCGCAGTCCCGGCAGACCGCCTCGAAGGCGGCGAAGAAATCGACGATCGGGTGTCCGCTCGTCGAGGGGGCATCGAAGGCGAGAAACCGGGCCTTGCCCGCGCCGACGATCCCGTCGATGCTCGCTTGGCAGCCGCCCGGATACGAAAGGCAGGCGGGCGATCCGAGCATGGTCGCCGCCCAGACCAGGCTCCTGGCCATGGATCCATTCGAGATCTCGGCAATCGGTTGGCCCGGCCGCAGCGCACCGCGAGCCACCGCCGCATCGAGGACCCGAGCGACGGCAGCGTCCTTCAGCGAACCCGATGGGTTGTGCCCGCCCAGAAGGGCGAACACTCGAGCGCGGGTCGATATTCCGAGCGCGGCCAGGTCGATTGTCGAGCCGAGGTCGACGACCTTCGGCCTGCCGATCGCTCGCATGGCCCGCATCCCGAAGGTCAATTCTTCCAATCGAATGATTCGAGGTCGATGCTGCGATACTGCAGCGTCATATGGTCGAGCATCAGGATCTTGGGGACCTGGACGCGAGGCTCGCCGTAGAGCGTGGTCTCGAGCGCCGCCATGCACATGAGCTGTGCGCTCGTGCTCACTCCCATGATGTTCGTCGTGAGATGGGTTTCGCCCACGGCTGCCTTGTAGCAATGAGCGAGGATTCGCTCCTTGTGCTCGGCGGGATAGTCGGCCAGGTTGGGCAGCGCGAGGCGCTCGATGAATCTCCTGGCGTGCTGCGGATCCTTGAACGTATCAATCGGATCGAGGCCGAAGGCTTGCGCGAACGTGGGTGTCTTGGGGCCGAAGTTGTAGACGGGCGCACCGTAAGCCGGAGACGGCGAAGTCGAGATGTGGACGCCCGCGTCGACGGCGGCGCCGTGGAGCGCGAACTTCGCTCCGGGAACGTTGAAGTCCATCGTCTCGATGACGAAGCCCGTTCCCTCGACGAATGCCCGCGCGTTCTCCAGCGTGATTCCCTTTTCGTAGACCTCGATTTCGGCGTACGGGTTCAGGCCCTTGGCGAGTTCGAGCAACGACTCCGTCTTGGGTCGTCCGATGTTCCTGGCGAAGGCCCCAATCTGCCGGTTCTTGTTGTGCTCCTCGTAAGAGTCGAGATCCGCGATCTTGAAATGCTCGAAGCCCATGTGCACCAGAAAGAGCAGGGAATAACCGCCGCTGCCGCCGAGGCCCGCGATTCCGATCCTCGCCCTGCGGATCTTCTCGACGTCATCGGCCGCGTAAATCCCGGTGTTGCGTCCAAAGTAGAACGGATAGTGATCGTCCCTGCGCATGCGGTGCCTGCGGTGTACCCTTCAGCGCTCTTGCGCGACCGGCATCATGGGGAGAGATCGGCTCATTTCGAGCTGCCCGCCGAGAGCATGGACATGTGTTGCAGCGCCTCGACCCGGCCGCCGCCGAGGATGCGCTGGCTGGCGTCGATGCGCGCGTCTATCAGCGCAGGGCCGCCATCCGCCTGAAGCTCCTCGATGAGAGCGCGGTTTACCTGGCCGGGATCGGTGACGACCGTCGCGGGCATCCCGAGCGCGCGGGCCCAGGCGGCGAAATCGAGGGGAGGCGTGGCATACGGGGCCGCCTCGCCGAAGATCTGGCGCATGCCGTGGTGCACCATGTTGTAGCGGCCGTCGTTGAAGACCAGAAAGAGCACGGGCAGTCGCTCGCGAATCGCCACGAGCGCCTCCATGCCGGACATCTGCATCCCGCCGTCGCCCGCGACACACACGACCGGACGCGACGGATCGGCCAGCGCGAGTCCGATGGCGCCAGCGATGCCCGAGCCCATGCTACCGAGGTTCAGCTGCACGTAGAACGCGTCGGGGCCCCCCGCGGTCAGGTAATGAAGGGCGAACAGCATGTGCTCGCCGATATCCGTGACGAAGCGTGCGCGCGGCCCGACCGCCGCCTCGACGTCGGCCAGCAGGCGGTGAGGGCGCACCGGTGACGCCGCGTCGGTGTTCGCGTCCGGCACGTCGAAGGGCGACACGGCCCGCGCCGCACGCAAAGCGAGCCGGGCGCGCGCGTTCGCCAGCCCTTCTCGCGCGACCTCTTCACAGACCGCCAGCGCGAAGAGCCCGAGGTCGGCGTTGACTCCGAGTGCCGTGGGCACGTTGCGGCCGAAAACGCGGGCGTCGAGATCGACGTGTACGAGCGTCCCGCCGGGGCCGAGATAGGGCGTCGGCCCCATCGACGTGTCGTCGAGATCCGTGCCGAGGACCACGCAGACGTCGACGGGCGACGCTGTGTACTTTCGTGCCCACACCGACGCGGCCATTCCACCGTTCCGCAGCGACCGGGGGTGGCGCTCGCTAACGATGCCTTTCGCCCGGGGGGTGGTCACGAACGGGATCGGGCAGGCGTCGACCAGCGCCCGCACGGCATCCTCGTGGCCGCGGCAACCGGCGCCGAGCACGATGAGGGGACGTCGCGCCTCCCGGAGCCTCGCGACGGTGTCGCGCACGCACTCGCGCGGGGGCACCGCGGACCATTTCACGATGCGCGCAGGCAGCTCGATGTCGGGGGACTCGCCCATGGCACGGTCGAGGGGCAGCACGAACAGCGCCGGCCCGGGAAGTACGGGACTGCACGCCAGGTCGAGCGCGGCGAGCGCCTGACCCACGACGCTGCGCGAGTGCGCCGCCCGGACCTGCGCGCGCGTGATCGATGCCAGCATCGCCTCCGCCGAGAGCCCCTCGGGACCCGAATCTTGGGCCAGACGACCCCCGGTGGTCGCCCACGCGACGTCTCCCGCGATGACGAGCATGGGAATCCGCTCGAGGCTCGCCGACGCGATCCCGGTCACTGCGTTGGTGATCCCGGGCCCAGCGGTCACGACCACGGCCGGCACCCGCCCGCTGGCTCGCTGGAACAGCGCGGCCGCGAAGGCGGCGTGCGTCTCGTGCCGCGACTCGACGAGGCGCGCGCCGGGCGTGAGTCGGATGGCCTCGAAGATCGGGCAAATCGGCCCGCCCGGAATGCCGAAGAAGGTATCTACCCCGCGCGCGACCAGAGCTTCCACGAGCCGGCGCGCCGCCGAGCTCGCAGGGAGCGTCGACGTCAAACGACCGGCGGGTGGGGTCGCGGCCGGCGCCAGCTCCCGGACGTACGATTCGAGCGCGGCGCGCCCCGAGGAGCGCGGATCGAGCGCCTCGTCAGCCGGCTCGGGGCATTCGCTTGGGAGCGGGGTCATGGACTCGATAGTCTTGTGGACGCTCGCCCCGGCGCTCTGCAAACACGCCCGCTCACCCCGAAGCTACTCGGCGCTAAGCACGCCCTGGGCCAAAGACGGTCTCGACCGTAAGGCCGCGGGACATCTAGGAAGACGGTGGCAATGTGCGCTGCAGGTGTCTCATGTATGCAATGCACGATTCCAGGCTTGCAACGTACGCGCGTCCGCCTGCCGCTACCAGCGCAGAATGTGCGTCCCGTTGAACCGGTCGCGAAGAATGACCTCGGCACGAACCGGAACGCCTACGGCATCGAACGTCCCCTGGGCGGCACCGAGGAGATACGATTCGATGTAGGCGTATTCCTCTGACATCGTAACGACGGCTTCGCGCTCCGCCGGGAACTCGAGCTCCCAGTGACCCACGGTGTAACCCTGGCGGCGACCGGCGATCCCTTGCTTGAGCAGCCGCTTGGGGTCGCGATCGAGAACGCGAAGGAGAACGCGCCCGACCAAACTCTCGGCGAAGTTCACCGCGTTGCCCCGTCCGATCTGGAACATCCCTTCGTGGACGTGCTCGGGCCCCGCCAGGAGGGCTCCGCCGACCGCGAGGCGAAGGAGGAAATCCGCTTCCGAGTACCAAAGGACGGCCATCCTTCGCGGTGCGAAGAGGGCTTCGAACCGCTCGAGGCACCCGGCCCTCGCCAGGGCACGGTTGATCCCCCCGAAGAAGACGCCGCGCACCCGCGCGGAGGGAGGTACGAGAGACAGGCGCTGGGCGATGTCGCAATGACGGCAGAGCTCGCGAATGGTCTCGGAACGAACATCGGAGGCCGCCAATGGATTCGACGAAAGGTTGAAGCTCATCGGAGCCGGTCCTTGGGCCGCTCGGAGCTCCGCGAAGACGGAGTGGGATCGAGCCGCCAGGCATCGCGGTCGCAGCCGACGAAGACGTGGATGATAGAAACCGTCATCGGGACCCGTGAGCTTGGAACCACACAAGAGAACTTGCTAGCCCGGCCGTCAACCGCCTCGTCGCCGGGCTGGCGCCGGAAGATCACCGTCGACACGGTGAACGGCACCCCCACGGCCGTCCCCCCGCCTCGCTGACCCGGCTCCCTCGCAGCCAGAATCACCGAGCGCAATTGTCGATCACGAGCGGGAGCTCGTAGCTCGGATCGGCGGGTCTGTGCTGGACCCCCGGACCTCTACGGGAAGCGCCCGCTGGCCGCCAGGAGATCGAGGCGCGCCTGTCGCGCCGCGTCCTCGGCGAGCGCCGACTGGCTGTCGGCGTCACGCGCCTGCCGCTCGGCGTCGATGACCTCGAGGTTCGTCGTCGCGCCGGCGCGGTACGCGATGTTCGCGAGGTCCAGCGCGCGCCTGGCGAACGTCGCGGATTGCGTCGCCTGATCGAGCGCGATGTCCGCGCGCTGGATCTCCTCGAACGACACCCGCACGTCGCTGCGAGCCTGCCGCAGCGTCGCCTCGGCCGTCAGGCGCGCCTCTTCGGAGAGCGCGCTGCGCTGATGCTGTTGCCCGTAGCGGAGCCCGCCGTCGTAGAAGGGCACGGTGAGCACCAGCTCCGCCTCCCAGCCCGTGTGCGGGAGCGTGGTCGTCGGCGGCTCCTGGTAGAACGGAAAGGCGATGAGGTTCAGGTACGGCATGTAGTCGGCCCACGCGTCATTCACCGTGCGCTCCGCCGCGCGCGTTGCTTCGTTGCGCGCCAGTACGTCGGGACGCACCTTCTCTGCCCCGTTCATCGCGTCGTTGAACGTCGGCATGCGCGTGGGCGTGTCCTCGTTGGCCGCGTCGACGGGACCCGACGTCGCGAGGAAGACGCCGAGCGCCTCGCGGGCGCGCACGAGCGCCACCGACTGCGTCTGCACGTTCACCTCGTCGGTCGTGAACTCCTGCGCCGCCCGGACCTCGTCGAGCCGGTTTCCGACGCCCCCGATCCGCTGCGCTCGCGTGAACTCGTAGTGCGCCTTCGCGTTGTCGCGGGCCGTGTGCGCGGTCTCGAGCAGCCGCCGCTGCGTCAGGATGGCCAGGTACGCCTGCGCCGTCGAGACGGCGATCGTACGCCGCACGTCCTTCTCGTTCGCGCGCGCGACGGCGACCAGGTCGCCCGCCTCGCTCCAGGTGAGCCACCCGCGCGGATAGAGCAGCGGCGCGTTGAGCGTCACGTCAATGTTGAGCGACCCGCCGGGCACGAAGACGATGCCGTTCGATACGCGGTCGTGATCGAGGCGCGTGTAGTTCGCCGTCCCGATGAGCGTCGGCAAGGAGCTCGCGCGCACCTGCTCCATGAGCGCATGAAACCTGTGCACCTCCTGGACCGCCTCGCCAATCGTCGGATTGCGCGCGAGGGCGCGGGCCACGGCGTCGTCGAACGTGACGCTCTCGACGCGCGTCTCGTCGCTCGCCAGGACCGTGGCCGCCGGGGGACGCGGGCCTTCGAGCGGAGGCAGCGCCGAGGCCGGCGGCGCCGGCGCGGACGACGCCGGCGGCGGAGGCAGCGTCTGCGCGACAGCGAGAGGCGCCTCCCAGAGTGCGGCCGGAAGGACGAAGATCGAGAGCGCGGTTCGAGCGAGAGGTCGAGATCGACAGGTCATGGAGGCGCGCGGGAACGTCAGGCGACGGATCGGGAGCGCCGGCTGCAGCCGGCATGCCGCATGAGGCGGACGTGTGCGTGGCTCTCTGGCACGCCGAGTGCCCAGCTCTGGGCGGCGCACCCCTCGCGCCTGGGACACCGAAGCCCTCGAACGCCATGTGGATCGTCCGACTCGCGCTGCGCCGTCCGTTCACCGTCGCGGCTTTCTGCCTCGTGGTGATGCTTCTTGGAGCGCTCTCGGCGGGCACGATGCCGATCGACATCTTCCCTGCGATCGACATCCCGGTCGTGATCGTCGTCTGGAACTACCCCGGCCTCTCCGCCGAAGAGATGGAACGCCGGGTGACGTTCCTCAGCGAACGCGGTATGTCGACCTCGGTCAACGGTATCACGCGGATCGATTCGCAGTCGATCGACGGTACGGCGGTCCTGCGCGTCTACTTCGAGAAAGACACCGACATCGGGGCCGCGATCGCGCAGGTGACCTCGATCTCGTCGACGGTGCTGCGCACCATGCCGCCGGGCATCACTCCTCCCGTGGTGCTCCAGTACAACGCATCGAACGTCACCGTCGCGCAGCTGACCCTTTCGGGCACCGCCTCCGAGCAGCAGCTCTTCGACTGGGGTCTCAATTTCCTGCGGCTCCGTCTGTTCACGATTCCCGGTCTGTCGACGCCGGCGCCGTACGGCGGCAAGCAGCGGCAGGTCGAGGTCGACGTGGATCAGGCGCGCGCGCAGGCGCACGGCGTGTCGCCCCAGAGCATCGTCAGCGCCGTCCTCGCCCAGAACGTGATCCTGCCGGCAGGCTCGGCACGCTTCGGGGACCGCGACTACGACGTCCTCGTCAACGGCAGCCCAACGACCATCGAGGCGTTCAACAAGGTCCCCATCGCGGCCAGCAACGGCGCGACGGTGTACCTGGGCGACGTGGCCCACGTGTACGACGGGTACGCGACGCAGACCAACATCGCCCGAGTGGACGGCCGGCGCGCGGCGTACCTCGCGATCCTCAAGAAGGCGAACGCGTCGACGCTCGCCGTCATCGACACGACGCGCGATCTGCTCCCGACTCTCCAGGCCATCGCCCCGAAGGGCGTGGAGCTCAAACTGGCGTTCGATCAGTCGGTGTTCGTCCGCGCCGCGATCTCCGGCGTGCTCCGCGAGGGGGCGATCGCCGCGTCGCTCGTCGCGATCATGGTCCTCATGTTCGTCGGTAGCTGGCGGAGTACGCTCGTCGTCGCCATCTCGATCCCGCTCGCCATCCTGGTCGGCGTCGTCGGGCTCAAGCTCACCGGCCAGACGTTCAACCTCATGACGCTCGGGGGTCTGTCGCTCGTCATCGGGATGCTCGTCGACGACGCGACGGTGGAGATCGAGAACATCAACCGCAATCGCAACGAGGGCAAAGAGATCCTGGTCGCCATCCTCAGCGCAGCCCGCCAGGTCGCGCTGCCCGCCCTCGCGGCGACCCTGTCGATCTGCATCGTGTTCTTTCCGGTGGTCCTGCTCACGGGACCGGCGAAGTTCCTGTTCTCGCCGCTGTCGCTGGCAGTCGTCTTCTCGATGCTGGCGTCCTACCTGCTGTCGCGAACTCTAGTGCCGACCCTCTCGTCGATGCTCCTCGCGCAGGAGCGCCCCGAGGACGCGCGGGTGTGCCAGGAAGAGCTCAACCCCCACCCCACTTTCTTCGAGCGGCTGGATTGCACGAGGCGGCACGCGTTCGATCGACTCGCCGGCTGGTACATGGCGCTCGTCGGCGCCGCGATGGCGCATCGGAAGCTGGTGCTCGCGCTGGCGGCGGTGTTCGTCGTCGCGAGCACCGGGCTCGCCGGCTACGTCGGCCTCGACTTCTTCCCTTCAGTCGACGCCGGGCTCCTCCGCTTTCATCTGCGCGCGCCGTCGGGATCGCGCATCGAACAGACCGAACGGGTGGTCGACGCGGTAGAGCAGGACGTACGGAGCCTCGTGGGCAAAGACCAGATCGACTCCATCGATGACAGCATCGGCGTGCCTGTCTTTTACAACCTGGGGTTCGTCAATACCGAGAACGCCACCGAAGCGGACGCCGAGGTCACGGTTGGCCTGAAGCCCGAACACAGCGACATCATGAAGATGATGGACCGCATCCGGCATCGGGTGCGGGACGACTTTCCGGGGTCGACCCTGTACTTCGAGCAGGCGGACGTGGTGGGTCAGGTCCTGAACTTCGGCCTCCCCGCGCCGATCGACGTGCAGGTGCAGGCGCGCCGGTTCGAGGACGCTCTCCCGTACGCTCTGCGGCTCGAACGCGACATTGCGGCGATCCCGGGCGCGACCGACACCCGTTTGGGGCAGGTCCTCGATCACCCGTCGCTCGAGGTCGACGTGGATCGGCATCGAGCTCTCCAGGTCGGCCTCCACGAGCAAGACGTGGCGAGCAGCCTCTTGACGATGCTGAGCTCGAGCACGCTCTTCGCCCCGAACTTCTGGGTCAACCCCCAGAACGACGTCAACTACAACGTCGTCGTTCAGGCGCCTTACTTCCACGTCACGGACGTGCCCACGCTGATGTCCGTACCGATCACGACCGCCGTGACGTCGCCGCAAGGACAGATGGCCCCTGCCGGGTTTGCGCCGCCGACCCAGCCGACGCCGCCGCCAGACTCGCCGATCGCGCCCTATCTCGGGAGCATCTCCGACGTCCATCCGATCGTCACGCGAGCGTCGATCCATCACGAGACCGTCCAGCCCACGATCGACGTCGAGTGCAACGTGCAGGGCCGCGATCTCGGTGCGGTCTCGAGCGACGTCGACGCCGCGGTCAAGCGGCTCGGGAAGCTGCCGCCGGGAGTCCAGGTGGTCGTGGCAGGTCAGTCGCAGACGATGTCCACCGCCTTCGGTCGCCTCGGGCTGGGCATGATCGTGGCGGTCATCCTCGTCTACCTGCTGCTGGTCGTGCTCTTCCAGTCGTGGATCGATCCGCTCCTCATCCTCCTCGCGGTTCCCGCGTCGCTCAGCGGCGTTCTCTGGATGCTCTCCGCGACGCGAACGACCCTGAACGTGGAGTCGCTCATGGGGGCGATCATGGCCATCGGGATCGCGTCGTCCAACAGCATCTTGCTGGTCCACTTCGCCAACGATCGGCGCCTCGAAGCCGAGAACGTCGGTCCCGTCGAGGCGGCCCTCTATGCGGGTCGGACGCGCTTTCGGCCGGTGCTCATGACCGCGCTCGCGATGGTCCTCGGCATGGCGCCGATGGCGCTGGGTCTGGGCGAAGGCGGAGAACAGAACGCCCCGCTCGGTCGAGCCGTGATCGGTGGTCTTCTGATCTCCACGTTCGCCACGCTCGTCGTCATTCCCTGCGCCTACGCCGTGCTGCGCAAGCGGCGACCGACCATCGGACGGCGGGACCGCGAGATCGAGAGGGCCGACCAGCCGGCAGGAGCCGAATCATGACCACGCACGCCGAGGCCACCCCCCACACGCCGCCGGACGAGCGCCGGCCGCGCAGATACCCGATCTTCGTTGGCTCGGCGATCGTCTTGGTGGTGCTCGCCATCCTAGGCGTGGTCGCGCTGCGAGTGCATCGAGCGCACGTCGAGGACCGCGAGCGGCGGTCGCTGCGGGGCGAGACCGCGCTCGGTCCCCGCGTCCGCGTCACCCGAGTCCAGACGACGAAGGGCGATCGCGTCGTGACGCTGCCCGGCGACGTGCACGCCTATAACCAGTCGACGCTCTACGCGAAGGTGAGCGGGTACGTCAAAGACATCCACGTCAATCGAGGCGACCACGTGAAGGCGGACCAGGTCCTGGCGACGATCTGGTCGCCGGAGACCGAGGAGGACGTGCGCACCGCCGAGAGCAGCGCGACCATCGCTCAGATCACCGCGCGCCGCATCGAGGGGCTCGAGCCGATCGGCGTCGCGTCGATGCAGGACCGCGACAACGCCGTCGCGCAGCGCCGCATCTCGCAGTCGAGCCTTGGCCGCGCCCGCGCGGTTCTCCAGTACACGGTCGTCAAGGCTCCGTTCGACGGCGTCGTGACCGCGCGATACGTCGACCCCGGCGCCCTCGTCCCCGCGGCCACGGCGAGCACGCAGGCATCACTTCCGATCGTCGACGTCTCGGACCTCGATACGCTTCGCATCTTCGTGTACGTCGGCCAGGACGTGGCGCCGTTCGTCCACCTAGGCGACGCGGTGGACGTGCAGCAGGACGAGCTTCCGGACCGGCACATCCCCGCGAAGGTGACCTACACGACCGGCGCCCTCGATCCGCGCACGCGGACGATGCAGGTCGAGGTGGACCTCGACAATCGCGGCATCGGCATGCTCCCCGGGACGTTCGCCCACGTCGATCTCCACGTGACCGAGCCCCCGTCGCCGCTCATCTCCAGCGAGGCTTTCGTCATCCGCGACGGCAAGACGATGGCGCCGGAGATCCGCGACGGTAAGGTGCACTACGCCGACATCGACCTTGGCTACGACGACGGACGGGGCGTGCGGGTCCTTCGGGGCCTCTCCGGCGGCGAGACGGTCGGGCTGAACGTTCCCGTCGAAGTCGGCGAGGGCGACACCGTGCAGCCCGTCGAGGGCGACGGAGGAACCTAGGCGCCGTGCGTTTCCACTCCGCGCGTCGAGCCTGCGCGCGTTGAGGTCGGCTCCCTCATTGGGCGACGAGCTTCACCTCGATGTTCCCACGGGTTGCGTTGGAGTATGGGCATACTTCGTGCGCGGCATGCATCAGGGCCCGTGTGTCGTCGCTCGACCAGCCCTCTACCTTGCCGTGAAGCTCGACCGAGAGCACGAACTTGCCCTCGTCGGCCACGTTGAAGCTGACGTGTCCGGTCACGCTCGCATCCGCAAGGGGCTTCTTCTGCTTGCGAGCCACAGCCCGCATGGCGGACTCGAAGCACGCCGCGTAGCCGGCCGCGAAGAGCTGCTCGGGATTCGTCCCGGCGCCACCCGGCCCCCCCATCTCTTTGGGCGTCTTCAAGTCGAGATCGACAATACCGTCCGACGATCGAACGTGACCATCGCGTCCACCGTGGGCGGTCGACACGGCCGTGTAGAGGGTTCGCATGTCGACTCTTTAGGCGCAGTCGCTGTCGCCGGAAAGGCCCACCAGCTCCCGAACGTCGCTGCACTCGAGACCGGTTGTCCGATGAAGGACGATCGCGGCGGACTCGAGCCTCGCGCTGCGATCTTCGGGAGGGGCCTCGTACGCTGCCCGGATCGCTTCGCGGGCCTCCGCGGGGACCTGCGCGCTGTGCATCAAGAGTGGCGCCATCGACAGACTCATGTTGCTGGCCTCCCGTCATCGGATGCGCCGCGTCGAGGTGTCGTTGCTGCGCTCGGCCTGCGACCCCGACCCGCCTTCCGCCTCTTGAGGAAGTCGACGAGCGCCTGAAGCTTCGGGGCGATGTTCGAGCGGCTTGGGTAGTAGAGGAAGTAGCCCGGAAACGGCGGGCAGTACGCGTCGAGCACGCGCACGAGCTGCTTGTCCGCCAGGAGCGGTCGAACGGTGCTCTCCATCATGTAGGCAAGACCGAGTCCGCTGAGAGCGGCCCGGACGATGATCGCCGCATCGTTCGCGACGACGCGCCCGTCCACGGCCATCTCGAAGTCCTTGCCATCCGCGGTGAATTCCCAGCGATAGGCGTCGCCGCTCGTCGTGCGCCGCATGTTGATGCAGTCGTGCGCCAGCAGATCACGCGGGTGCTTCGGTTTCGCGTGCGCCTCGAAGTATTCGGGGGACGCCACGATCGCGGCGCGCTGGTCCTCGCTCACCCGGACGGCGATCATCTCTCGCTCGAGGGTCTCGCCGAGACGAAGCCCGGCATCGAACCCCTCGGCCACGATGTCCACGAGACGCTCGTCGGCGCAGAGGTCGACCTTGATGTCGGGATACTCGGCGAGAAACGCGGCCATGAGGGGCTCGAGGGCGTACGCGTACCCCGAGCGCGACACGGTGAGGCGCAGGAGCCCGGCCGGCCGATCGCGCAGTGCGCCGAGGGCATCGAGCGCTTCGTGCACGCCGGCGAGCGCCGGCCTGAGCTGTGCGACGAAGCGTGCGCCCGCCTCCGTGAGGCCCACGCTGCGCGTCGTACGCTGCAGGAGCCTGACGCCGACGCGATCTTCGAGGGCGCGCACGGTCTGGCTCACGGCCGAGGGGGTCACGCGGAGCTCGGCGGCCGCGGCCGTGAAGCTCAGCTTCTCGGCGACGCACAGGAGCGCGGTCAGGCCGGACAGGTCGTCGGGCATTGTGTAGCTAGGCTTCATACCACATTCAGATTTGACGCCTGTTCCGGAGATGTCCGCGGCCATAGGTTCTCCCGTGGAGGACGACGATGCCGCTCAACCACTACGTCACGCTCGGTCGCTCGGGACTGCGGGTCAGCCCCTTCTGCCTCGGCGCCATGACCTTTGGCGAGGACCTCGGCTGGGGGTCGTCGGTGACCGACTCGAACCGCATCATGGACCGCTTCATCGAGCGCGGCGGGAACTTCATCGACACGGCCAACGCGTACACGCGCGGCCATTCGGAGAAAATCATCGGCGATCACATCGGGCGTGACCCACGCAAGCGCGAGCGCCTCGTGCTCGCCACCAAGTTCTTCACGAGCCTGTACCTGGGCGACCCCAATGGCGGCGGCGGCAACCGCAAGACCATTCACGCGCAGCTCCACGACTCGCTGCGCCGCCTGCAGACCGACTACGTGGACCTGTACTGGATGCACGCCTGGGATCGCCTGACCCCCATCGACGAGACGATGCGCGCGCTCGACGACCTCGTGAGCGCGGGCAAGGTCCGCTACATCGGCTTCTCGGACACGCCGGCATGGAAGGTTGCCCAGGCTCACGTGGCGGCGCAGCTGCGAGGCTGGACGCCCCTCGCCGCGCTGCAGATCGAGTACTCGCTCCTTCAGCGCACGGTCGAGGGCGAGCTTCTCCCCATGGCCCAGGAGCTTGGACTGGGAGTGACCCCGTGGTCGCCCCTCGGACGCGGAGCGCTAACCGGAAAGTACAAGCGCGAGGGAAAGGGCAAGCACAACCCAGACCGCAAGTTCATGTTGGGCGCACTCGACGAGGATCGCACCTACGACGTGGTAGAAGCCGTCGAAGGGATCGCCAAGGAGCTGGGGACGACCACCCCGCGCGTCGCCCTGGCGTGGGTCAGGGACCGCCCAGGCGTCGCCTCGACCATCATCGGTGCCCGCACGATGGCGCAGCTCGACGACAACATTGACGCGCTCGACGTCCGGCTCCCCCCCGAGGCGGTCGCCAGACTCGATGCCGTCAGCAAGCCGACGCTCAACTTCCCCGCGGAGTTCGTCACCTACGCAGCCTCGATCGCCTACAGCGGAACGAACATCCACGGCGTCGACTACCCGCCGTTCGTGAACACGCCGAAGAGCGACGCCGAGCGGTATTGATCGGGCGCGGCTCCGATGAAGACGAGACAAGCGCCCCTTCACTCCGGCTACGGGCAGAAGACGATGGCCCGCGAAGTGATGGGCAACCTCAGGCTAGACGGATCCGTCGCGGTAGTGACCGGCGGATACGCGGGCGTCGGCCTGGAGACGACGCGGGCGCTGGCGGCGGCGGGGGCGTCCGTGGTGGTGCCCGCGCGAACCGTCGACAAGGCGCGCGCGGCGCTCTCGGCGATCGAACGCGTGGAGATCGAGAGCCTCGATCTCGGCAATCCGGCCTCGATCGATGCGTTCGCCGCGCGGTTCTTGGCGTCCGACCGCCCGCTGCACCTGCTCGTCAACAACGCGGGCGTCATGGCGACGCCTCTCGCGCGCGATGCGCGCGGGTTCGAGTCGCAGCTCGCGACCAATCACCTGGGGCACTTCCAACTCACCGCGAGGCTCTGGCCCGCGCTGAAGCAGGCGCGAGGGGCGCGTGTCGTGGCGCTGTCGTCACGGGGCCATGCCCGCGGTGCGTTCGACTTCGACGATCCGAAGTTCGAGCGACGCCCGTACGACAAGTGGACCGCCTACGGTCAGTCCAAGACGGCAAACGCGCTCTTCGCCCTCGCGCTCGACACACGCGGCGGAGGTCACGGTGTTCGTGCCTTCTCGGTCCACCCTGGAGCGGTGCTTACAGAGCTGACACGATGGATGCCGGAGGAGGAGTTGCAGGCAATACGCACCCGGAACGCTTCCGCGGGCGACTTCTACAAGACGACCGAGCAAGGTGCGGCGACGAGCGTCTGGTGCGCAACGAGCCCGCAGCTCGGCGGCATGGGAGGCGTCTACTGCGAGGACTGCGACATCGCCGAACCCGTGCCCGCCGATTCCACGCGACTGGGCGGCGTGAGACCCTGGGCCATGGACCCCGACCTCGCGGAGCGCCTTTGGGCGAAGAGCGAGGAGTGGACCGGGGCGAGGTTGACGGCTTGAGGGCAGCGAGCGGCCTTGGCAAGCGCGCCGGCGTGCGTACGTTTGCGTCCAAGATGAGACTTCGAACCTCTGCTGTACGGCTCGTTTTCGTGGTCGTGGCGGTCTTCCTGGCGTTCGCGTTCCCGCGTCGGGCGTTCGCCGGAACGCTTCAAGTCCGCGACGAAGCGCACGTTCTTGCCGGGGGCGACGCCGATCGGTTGCGCTCGCAGCTCGCCTCGGCGCCGTTCGATGCGCGGCTCGTCTTCACGAGCGACTACGCCGATGCCAACGAGCTGTCACGCTTCGTCGGCTCGCTCGTCGACGAGCCCAACGCTATCGCCGTGGGCGTCGACCCTAGCCATCGCCACGTCCAGGTGCACTTCGGTCGAGGCAGCGGCATCGCGCGGTCGGAGTGGTCCGCGATCGAGACTGCGGGCAACGGCGACTTCCGCGACGGCAACTGGGTAGGCGGCGTCGGCGCCATCTTTCGCACGGCCTCGCAGTCGGTCACGGGCGCGCCAGCTTCGTCTGCGCAGCCCACGCCAGCGCCCACCGGCGTCGGTCTAGGCTCGGTGTTCCTGTGGGTGCTGCTCGTCGGCGGGGGGGTCGCCGCGCTCGCCTTCTTCGCGCGACGGCGGTCCGGTTACGGCGTGGTCGACGGGCCGAGCTATCCCGGCTACCGCGGCGGGCCCTACGGCGGGGCTCCGTACGGGGGGCCGTCCCCAGGTGGCCTCGGACCCGTAGGGGGCGGCATGATCGGGGCGGGGTTGGGCGGGCTCGCCGGATACGAGCTCGGAAAGCTCGAGGGCGAGCGCGAGGAGCGTGATCAACGTGTGGAGCGTGACCAAGGGAGCGGGTTCGACGACGACCGCGATCGCGGCTTCGACGCCGGAGGGGGCGGCTCGAGCTGGGACGACGGCGGCGGCGACGGTGGGAGTGGGTTCGGCGGCGGCGACGGCGGCGGATCGGACTTCTGAGTCGAGAGACCGCCGAAGCCTGCATGGCCCCTGTCGACAAGCTTCGCCCCTGACGCCCTCGGCTTGCCGGCTATCGCCAGCGGATGACCTCAGTTCGCGACGTAGGCGTACCACGCGTTCCAGGTCGTGGACGGCGACGAAGGCGAGGGACCCGGGACCGAATAGATCCCGATCGCCGTGCCGCCCGCCGGACTGTCGATCAAGCGCTGCATCGTCAAACGGAGGACGTCGCCGTTGCGACCGGCTTGCCTGTCCCACCGGAAGGCGAGCGTCTGCGGCCCTGCGCCTGCGTCGCCACTGGACGGCAAACCGCGAACCTCCGCAGCGTAGACGCTCCAGTCCGGCGTGGCCTCGGTCGAAGAGAGGCGCACGTCGATGGTACGCGACTCCCCAACACCGAGGCTGATCCCGGTCGTGAGCGCGGAGCCGGACGGCCCGTCGATCCGGACCTGCTCGTCGAGGTCCGGCACGGCGATGAAGTACGGCGCGGACACGGGGGGGACGCACGGGTCCTGGTTCGCCTCGGCCGCGGCGTTTGACCACGTCCGTTGGACCATGAAGCCGTCCACGAAGCGCTGATCGATCGAGGTGGGCGCCTCCGCGAATTCACACATGTCGGCGACCTCGCCGCCCGACACGTTCGCCCATACGAGGTGATCGAGGTCGGGTCCGCTGAACGCAGGGAACGTCAGCGGCAGCGGATCGGTCGCCATCTCGACGCTTTCGTGCGAAGCCGCCACGGTCACCGCATCGATCGCGGCTAGCGGTCCCGGGCAGCGCGCGATGACAGCGTATAGAAAGCCGAACGTGGCAGGGGCGGAGGGGGGCGCCGGGTCGATCGCGTCCGGCAGTCCCTCGGCATCTGCCGGGCCACCCGAATCGGTATCGTCTGCCTCCCCGGGCACGGCGTCCGGGAGATCGTCGAGGCCTCCATCGGAGAGGCCGGCAGACTCCGGCACGGGCCACTCCGTGTGGTATCCGTCGAAATCTCGACAACTCGTCTGCGGACCGTCTGTGACCGTCGTTTCGGGAGGAAAGAAGACAAAGTAGGCGCTGTTCAGGCGTCCGTGCCCGCCGAGGGCGCTCGAAAGCCGAGGGCCGATCTGAGCGTCGTCGACGACGGCGGGCGGCGGGTCGGGCAAGACCATGGATGGCGCCACGTCGATGGCGCCGACGCCGACGCCGTACTCCGCGGTCGTCGCGGTCCAATAGGACGAGCCCGCGAGTCCCCGCAAGAATCGCTCGATCTGCGGCTGCAGCGGATCGCCCGGATAGAAGACCGGGACGATGTGCAGGAGGGTCGAAACGGGGCCTCCGTGATTCTCCACGCGAGGCGAGTCCATGTGAGGTGCGACGTCGGTCGTCGAGGGTGCAGGGGCGCCCGAGCAGGCGGTCATGCCGGCGCAAGCGCCGATCGAGGTGAGCAAACGAAGTCGCATCGCAGCGAGTCCCTCCGAGCCGAGGTGGCGGCCCAACGCGGGCGTGTCCCCGGGCCCGCGTTCCCCGCGTCTGCGCGAGACGTGCCAGCTGCGCTCCCCGCTCGATCGGCCGTCGGAAGCCGGAAGGACGCGATGGCCGCCGTGCTCCGACGACTGGATCCAATGCCGTTTCGTCTCGCAATGACGGCGTATCGAAGGCGGGCGAGACGTTCTGTCAATCAAACGGACGCCACCGCGGCCTACGAAGCCGGTCGTATGCCGCGAGCAGGCGCCGCGTCACTCAGCGCGATCCTTGCGGCGCGCATCGTCGCGTATCGTGCCGCTTGCCGGTCATTGCGGAATCGGCGCGGACTGTCCTTGGCAAAGCCGGTGCCCGCATCCGAGAGGGTGAGCAGGTCGCCATGGGGTGGCGGCGTGCCGTCTTTCAGCCACGCATGCAACGCGGCGACCGCTGTGTCCTCGACCCAACGTTGCGGCCCATCGTTGATGTCGGTGCATGCCGACGTCAAGGAACCCGCGTCTCCTGGCCAAACTCCCGAGTTGAGGTGCTTTCTGGTGATGGATTCGGCCGGGCTGGCCCAATAGCCAACAACACCGGACGCAACCTCGCGTCGCTACGCGTCTGCGTCCGTTACGCCCGCGCTGGAGACCCGCTCACGCCAGAGGCGAGTCGCGAGAATGTCGAAGCGGGAGGCTACCGGACTGGGGCGAACGGGTGATGTTTCGTCGTGGTCGCTGCGGGCGCCCAAGAAAAGGAGATCACCATGACACCTCAGACGGAACCCGCTCCTCGAAGGCCGGCGCGAAAGCTGGCGAACAAGGTCGCGGTCGTGACGGGCGCGTCGAAAGGCATCGGGGCATCCATCGCGAAAGAGCTCGCGGCGCATGGGGCTGCGGTCGTCGTCAACTACGCCTCGAGCAAGGAGGGCGCCGACAAGGTCGTGGCCGAGATTACGAAGGCGGGCGGCACCGCCCGGGCGGTGGGCGGCAACGTGGCTCATCCGGACGAGATCGAGAAGCTCTTCGCCGAGACGAAGAAGGCCTACGGCAAGGTCGACATCCTCGTGAACAACGCAGGCGTCTACCGCTTTGCTCCGCTGGAAGACATCACGGCCGAGTTTGTCGCCGCGATGTTCGACGTCAACGTGACGGGGCTGCTGCTGGCCACGAAGGCCGCGGTGGCGATGTTCCCGCCGGAGGGCGGCAGCGTCATCAACATCGGCTCGGGCGCGGGCGAGTACCCGGCGCCCCTGGCCGCCGCGTACAGCGGCACCAAGGGCGCGGTCAACTCGATCACGCGTTCTCTCGCGAGGGAGCTAGGCCCCAGAAAGATTCGCGTCAATGCCCTGAATCCCGGTCCCGTCGCCACCGAAGGCCTCGCAGCCAGCAAGATCGAGGGAAGCGAATGGGGAAAGCAGATGGTGCACGACACGCCGCTCGGTCGCCTTGGCCAGCCCGCCGACATCGCGTCCGTCGCCGCCTTCCTCGCCAGCGACGAGGCGCAGTGGGTCACCGGATCGCTGCTCGATGCCGCGGGCGGACTGCGCTGAGCGGCCGAGCGCGCGAGCGCGATCGAGAAGACCGGCGCGGTGCCGCCGAGCACCTCCCGGGCGACAGCGTGCTCCATGTCGCAGACGCGGCGCGGACCCATGTGAGGCAGCGGCGGGCGGCGCCAAGTGACGTCCGGTGGTCCGATGAAGTCTGCCCGTCGATCCGGCCAACGAGAGTGCTGCTCGTCAAGACGCTGACGGCCAGCGCGCTCAGGGTGTATGCACGACCCCGAGCGCGTAGAACTTCACTGTGGCGCCAATGGTCGGGTCGGTGCCCGCCGTCTGGTCGTAGTCGCCCGCTTTGAAGTATTCCCCGTATCCGACGAAGCCTGACGGCATCGGAAACGTGCGCTGCGCGCCGTCCACGGTGATTGCGATCGTCCCGCCACCCGCTCCATCGCCGGTCAGTGCGATCATGTAGCGATACTCAGTTCCGAGTGGCACGTTCGCGAGCATGGTGTCGGCCTGCGTACCGGTCACTGGATCGCCCTCGATGCCGACGACGATGTCGCCGTTGGCGTATGAATAGAGTTCGAGGAGCGGTTTGGTCGACGCCGCAAGCCCCGGCAAAACCGCCGCGCCGATGTGGATCTGGCCGACGCAGACGTGGTCGGGGACCGCGATGATCGCCACCGTGGCCGACAGCACGTTCGTTCCCGTCACGGGCCAGTTGGCCTGGGTCCCATCCGCGTTGAGCTCCCGAAGCTCGGACCGAGAGTAGCTCGAATTCGCCGTCGTGACCCCGTTCTCTGGGTCCCAGAAGGTCATCGCCCCGTCGGCGGGGTCCGTATGGAAGTAGCCATCGTGGAAGCCGCTCTCGAGGGCGGTGTTCCCGACGGTGGTCGGAGAGCCGGGCGAGCCGACGGGCTCCTGGAGCTCCCAGAGCGCCAATGGAAAGTTCTTTCCGGGCGGGAGGCTCGGATTGAGGACCGCGCCGGCGGAGCTGCTCCCGTCTGTGATGGTGCGCGCGACCGCCCCCGCAGAGTGAGCGGCCTCGCCTGCCCCGGAACAGCCAGTCCACCCTCCCCAGACACTCGATGCGAACATGAGTCGGGCGAGCCACGCGGTCACCCTCTGTTTGTGGAAAACGGCCGGCAACGAGGCTCATGAAAATCGAGTGTCATTGCGGTTCCGACACGGACTCCCGCCCGCGATGGCTCTACTCGCCGCCGCTCGAAGTCGGTGCCGCGGCCACGAGCACGAGGGCAACATCGTCTGCGAAGGTGCCCGATCGAAGTCGAACCAGCGCGACGAGCTCCTCCGCGGCGATTCGAATCGCGCTCGCGCGAACAATGCGCGCAATCACGTCCTGCGCCGCGTATTTGAAGAGGCCGTCGGTCGCGACGACAAGCGTACCGGAGAGGGCGGCGCGCTCGAAGACGGTCGGCTCTACCCGGCCGCTTCCGAGACGTTGCTTGGTGTGTTGTCCCCGCGTGAGGTCATCCACTTCAGTCCCCCTGAGCACCCAGGCCTCGCTGTCGCCCGTGCTGACCCCGATGAGCTTGCGCGAGCCCAGGACAACGACGACTCCCGTGGTTTCTCCAGCCATGTTCTTGGCGAGGGCTGCATCGACGACCCGAAACAGATCCACCCAGTATTGAAGGTCTTCGACGGCGAACACCGGATCGGCGACCGCCGCTCGGACGGCGGCGACCAGGGCGCCACTCGCCATGGCCCCACCTCGCATGCCTCCGGCTCCGTCCGCGAGGACGAGGATGAGCGTTTCGCCGCGCTCGAACACCTCGGCCGCGTCCTCGGACTTGTTCCGATTCGAGGCAAGCGCGCGAACGAAGCTGAAACGCGGAGACATCGGGTCCTGCAAGCGGCCAACACGCGGCGAGTCCGATTTGTTCCCGCGCTCAGCGCGGGAGCCGCGAAGAGCCCCTTTGCCGACGCCCGTGGCATCCGAAGTGTCCGAGCGTGGGCTCCGGAGGATGGCTATGATGATCCTCGTGAGGGCGGCGATGTGCCGGCGCGAGCCCCCCCCTTCTGCGCCGCCAGTTGCCGTCCTCATTTTTTTCCGGCTCGTCCTACGGCCGACATACCGGCACGAGGGCCGGGATCAGTCGTCGCCGCCTCCGCCGCATGCGGCACCCGCCTGGCACGAGCCGCCCCGGCAGCAGAGACCAAATGGAAGTGTCCACCGAAGCGGGGAGGATCATTCTCGCCGGAGAGACCTACGGGTTACCCGACGACGGGGCGGCGTACTCCATCGTGAAGGAGAAGTCGCCGATCGTCACGGGTTCGGCCTGGTTATCCATGTACGGCGCCGCGGGATCCGGACACGTGCCGGTGCCGCTGATCGCGTAGAGGCCTTGCGTCGAAGACCCGGTGACGCAAACGTTGCTCGAGAGCTCGAGGTTGCAGGTGAAGGGCGTCAACCACGAGGCGCTGCCGCCGTCCACGCCGTTCGCGGTGACGAAGAGCGCCACCAACGTGAGCGGCCCCCGCGCCCCAGGCGTGATGGGCGACTTCGGCGTGAAGTTGACGGACGTTGCGCGCCAGGGCGCCGGCCCTGTGGCGTACGTGCTGAAGCTCAGAGGCGTTTGAGCCGGGGGCGCTCCGGTCCCCCACCCGCAATTGAAACGGCTCCCTCCGTCGATCGTCCCTTTGAGTCCTCCCGCAAACGGCATGTCGATCGTGCACGTCGCCTGCGTCGTGGGTATTCCCGCGTCGCAGCCCGACGCGCCCCCGTACGGGTCGATGACGGGCGGCGCGCCGGAGTCGGTAGATGCATCGCTCGCAGCGCTTTCGATCGACGCGTCGCCAGGCGCCTCGTTCGGGGGACCGCTCGACGCCGAACATGCCGTCCCGAGAGCAACCGCCACCATCCCCGCGACGCAGGCCCATCGCATGTTCGTCAGTCTGCATGGGATGCCCCCTCCGTTGCAAGCCAGCGAGCCCGACGCGGTCTCGCCGGCGCCGGACTCCGTCAGCGAGATTGCTTCGACGGCACGCTGCTCGCGTACTTCCGCGACTCGACGGGAATCACGAAGGAGCAGCCCGCGCCGCCGATGCGAACGATCGAGGACATCTGCGGGTACTGTGCGCCACACCTGGTGGATCGATGCATGAATCCGGGTAGGTTCCTTGGTGGACTCCACGGGAACCCTACGCGTGACCCGCCGGCATGGGTCACGCGACCCGCGACGCCGTAAGGCCCTCCCCCTGGTACCCGCGTACCCACCACGCGAACACTGTGCACGATGATCGGTTGGGTCTGCATCCCCTCCGTACGGGGCCGCCTCCGGTACCGACCGGAACGATGCGCGTATCTCGCGAAGTAGGCTGGCCCCCCCTCTCTTGCTGATGTGCGTACGCCACGTGTCTCTTGCACGTGTCCGCCGGTCCCATCGTCCCGATCCAGCCGAAGTGCCGCCCGGATACGACGTAGCGGGTCACGCCTGCCCCCTCACGTCGCCTACGGAGCGCCCCCACGACCGCGAGGCTAGGTCGCCTTGGGGATCGGAAGGCCAGGGCCGGCGTCGAGGTCCGCGCTGAAAAAAAAGATCCCGCGCTATTTCGTGCGCTTACCCGCAACGCGCAAGAAATTATCACCGGCCGATCGCTCGGATCGCGATCCGGTGGGCTTTTGGAATTGAGGGACGTCGACGCGGGCACCCACCACGCACTGGGGCGTGGGTGTTCGACCGTGGAGGCCGCCCTTGGAAAGGAGACAATCGAATCATGGCAACCAAGAAAAATGGCAAAGGTCAGTCCGTCGTCGTCGCGCAACAGTTGATCGCGGGGACGGGGAAGCACCTCTCGAGCGCGACGCCCGTCACGTTCGCGGGGGGCTCGTTCACGGGGGACCAGATCACGAGCAAGCTGCAAGCTCTCGTCAATCTGCGCTCCGACGTGGACGCCGCCAAAGCCGTGGCCAAGGCGAAAATCGCCGCCGAAGCCGCCCAATCGCCCGCCCTGCGCACTTTCACGAGTCAGCTCAGGTCGTTCGTGAAGGCGTCCTTCAGCACCTCGCCGGACGTGCTCGCCGACTTCGGAATCACTTCGAAGGCGCGCGTGCCACCGACGGTCGAGGAAAAGGCCGCGGCGGTCGCGAAGAGCGCGGCAACGCGCTCGGCGCGGCACACGATGGGAGCGAAGCAGAAAGAAGGAGTGAAGGGCGCCGTTACCGGCGTCGTCGTCATTCCGGTCGCTGCTCCTTCTCCCACCGTGACGGCACCGAGTGGCCCGACGGCCCCCGCGACGAGCGGGGCACCAAGCCGCGGCGACTCGCCCATCGCTGAGTCCTACGATCGCGGGCGAACGAGGTCCTGGATCGCCGACGCGTTCTCGGGCGCCACAGGTTTCTCGAGGAGATCGAGCAACTGCAAGATCGGTTTGACGCGCGCCGGAGCGTGAGAGCCAAATTGAAGCGCATGCCTCGTCCCCCCGAACGTCCATCCCAAACTGGCCCCGGGCGCGCATCGGCCGTATGCGCTGGCGACGGTCGCCCCGAAGCCGTTGGGCAGGCCACCGAGACGTTCGGCGGCCCAGGCGAGGGCGAGCAGGACGACGCGTCGCTCGACCACGGAGCTGCGGCTACCACCATCTGCACCGGGATCCCAGGCAGCACGGCCGGCGCGAGGCGGAGTCGCGCGGCGCGCATGTACTTACACCAAGATTGGGATGATCACCTTCGCCACACTCACGAGCGTCGGCAGAAGCGTTTCGACGAGCCACGACAGGGCCTGAGAGGTCGGGGTAATCGATGCGACGCTGCGGTTCGTGAGGAGCGACTCGGTGTGAACGAGATCGGAATATTGCAGTAACACGTCCGTGGGCAGCTGCGCGACGGAGCGACCGTTGAGAAGCGCCGTCTCTTTCTGCTGGATAGCCGCGGCCGCTTGGTCAAGGTCCGTTTTCGTGAGCTTCTGCACCAGCCCATTGACGTCGTCCTGTATCGCTTGGAACTGCTGGGATGCAATGAACTTGGTCCAGTCGACGGTCCCGTCCTGCTGCTGCGCGTTGGTGTAGGCGTCCTTCACTGCGACTCCGAGTTGCAATAGGGCCTGAACTGTGTCGATTGCGCTCATTGTTCACCTGCCGCTCCGCCGTCCGAGGCGCCCGCCGCGCGTAAGAGCTCCGCCGCATTGCTATGAATGTCCATCAGGGCTCGCATTTCGGCCGCACAGAGCTGTGCCACGACCTCCGGACTTGCATCAGAGCCCGCGTCAACACAACGGGAGTGCAGGGCCTGCGCCACCCCAGCGTTCTTATCGATCTGGTTCGCTTCCTGGCGGACGATGTCGTTCGAGACGCCACCGCAGGCGGTCAAAGCAGCGGGTGCTGCTGCGCCGAAGACGGCCACTCCGATCGCAAAAAGTTGGCTTTTCACTGCCCCCCCTTCGGCTTCCATCTGTTGCTTCAATAGTTGAGTGATTGGAAACACGCCGCCAGCGAGGAAGCAATCACCATCGGTCGCCGACGCAGTCGAGGCGAAGACCAAGAATCACGAAACTGGAGCTCTGATTTCGGAATCAATTCCGGAACTTCCAGCCGTTCCGTTTTTTCTAACGTTGGCGGAAGGTCTGCTTCGCGACCCTAATCATTGATTCACGCTGGGCGAAGACACGGCCGTTCACGTCCGGGTCAGTCTGCGACCGGGACGGTGAGCGCGGCGCTCGCTTCAGACGTGTCTTCGAGTCGGTGGGCCGGCGCGTCGTGCGGAACCGACACTCGGCCTCCGTGGTCTGGCACGTCCAGCACTCTACGGTAGAAATGAGTACGCTGGCAGGCCGGCAGTCGGGCATACTGCGACGCAAGGGGAAAGAGGCCGTACCCACGAGTCGCATGAACGGACGGCCGAAAGCGTCATGATTCGTTCGCGTCGATTCCTCGCCATGGTTCTGGCGGCGGTGGGTGCTTCTTCGTCGTGCTGCCCGAGCCCGGCCATCGCCCCTGGTGGAAACGGCGTATTCGCGCGCTATCTGCCCGAAGACCCGGCGACCCCCGCGGTCGCGCCGGATTCGCGATCCGGCGAGGTCGCGCAGGCGGATGTGGGGTGGCCGCCGACGCCACTCGCGAGGGACTGCGCGGAAGGTCGCGATGAGCTGGGAGACTTCGAGAAGGCGCTCGGGGTGCGCGAGTCGGACCCGTGCCCGAGTTTCCAGGCGGCGGCTGTTCCGGCCGTGACGGTGACACCGGACTCCGGCCACATCGGGGCTCCCCGTCCGCTCGACCACAACCGCTACTGCTTCGCGCAGGGACATGCGCTAATCGTCGTCGAGACCACCGAGCGGACGTCCACCCGCTGCACGCACGTCGTAACGGTCGCCGTTTATCCAAAGGCAGGGAAGTGATGTCCACGTTCTCTAGCGCGCTCGCCACTGCAGGCGTCTCGATGACGGAGCTCACGCAGGATGGCTCTCCGGTCACATTGACGTGGAACACCGCGGTTACTGGCCCGATCTTGGGCGACGTGGTGATCGTGGTCGTCCCGGACGTCCACCTTGCGAGCGGCGCCGGTGGCGACATCTTCCGCGGAGCGAACGGGACGGCGAACGCTCGCCTCGTTTCACTGCTGAGCGGAATTCTCAAGATTGCGCCGCAGTTTCCGGACCTCGTTGTCGTGCAACTGGGCGACCTCTACGACGTCTGGCGAGCATACCCCGGCTACGCGACTCACCCCTCGAGCGACTACCGAATCATCGAGGGCGCGTACGGTGACGCCGTGGGCCTCCTCACCGAGCAGCTGAACGCCCGGGTGTGCGTCGGAAATCACGACGCAAGCTTGGCCCTCTTTCCGCCCAAGTGGGCGCGCGACGCGAACGGCGCCTCGAACGGGCAGTTGGCCTACGGCCATCTCCTGGCAGCTTCGCGCGTGCTCGCCTTCCACGGTCATCAAGAAGACACCCTCGCTCAGGCCATGGCGTCGCAAGGCGGGTCTGGTCTCGTGCGACTCGCGACCGAAGTCGACCGCCTCTCCAATCCCCTCAGTCTTGCGATCCAACGCACCGTCGATCTGGCGACGGATTTCTTCGGAGACGGCGAGCCCTCGCTGGCGGCTGCGATTGCAGACACGGCCAACGCCATGTGGCCCATCGCGCCGCCGCCCACCGACGCCCAGGGATTCCAGTCCCCGCGGTGGAGCGCCCGGGCGGGGCGCGACACGCTGGAGAAGCTGGTCGGGGCCCTCGGCTACGCCGCGGGGCTCAAGATGGTGATCGTCGGGCATAGCCACCGACCGGGTGTCTGCGGCATGCTGATCAACGACAAGTTGGTGCCGCTCGTCGATGTCGGCTCATGGGTGTGGGGGCGGTCGCAGTTCGCGATCGTCTGTGAGGGGGAGCTGAAGATCTGGGAGGTGGGTTGAGCGGAGCGCGGACTCAATCAGCTGCGCGAAGCCGCGCGGGTTAGCTCGATGCGAGCGCCACCGTCGCGGGGATGCTCACGATGCTCGAGGCCGCACGTGGAGCCGCTCGACCATGCTTTGGCAGCATCTACGACGCGTCTTCGATTGCCGACGACTCAGACCGGCCCGGCCTTTTTCGTCAACACCTCGATGATCGCCCAGAGCCAGGACCCGTCGTCGCCGCGCCGACGGCGCGCGTTCGCGACGTCGGTGAGGTTGTCGGCGGTGGTCCGCGGCATGAACGACTCGATTCCGTCCGAGCCGAGCGCCTTCGCCAGGTGGCGCTTGGATGCAGCGGCGTCTCCGGCGAGCACCTCGAGCTCGAGTTGCGTTGCGAGGTCCCAGTAGTCGGCGATGCCGCGGGCCATCTTCTGCTTCACCGCGAACCGGACCACCGGCAAAAGCTCCTCCTTCTCCGCGAGACTCTTGGGGCTGCCCTCGATTTCGAGCAAGGTCAGTGCGTTGATCCCGGGATAGGCGTCGCGAAAGTCTGCGCGAAACCCGGAGCCGTAGGCCTCGATGGCGTTTCCGAGTTGCCCCTGCGCCTCGTCCTCGAGATTCGCCGCCAGCGCATCCCGCCAGCGGTCCTTGTAGACACGGCCGAGCAGCCCGAGCGTCTCGGGGTTGGGGCCAATCTCGCTGCGGACCTCCTCGAGGATGCGAACGGCCTCGGTCCGGAACTCGGGGCGCCGTGGATCGGCGCCGGCCAGGCGGTTGAGGGCGAGCGCCCGCTGTTCGCGTACCAGGACGCTGCGCCTGAGCACCTCAGGCATGTCTTCGTAGAGTGCGATCATTCGGCCCCAGCAGCTGAACGCACGGTACGAGAGGAAAAGGTCGACGATCACGCCGGCTTCGACCTGTTCCAGGGTTCCCAGCTCGGCGCGGATGGCGTCGAGCTGCGCCAGGCCTTCCACCTTCTTCTGGCTGCGCGCGTCGGCGAGCTGGCGCCTCCGCCTGTCGCTGTAAGCCACGGCCGTGCGGAACACGTCGGTCTTCTCGTGCTGGGCATAGACGTTGAGGATTTCGTAGAGCGAGGCATCCGAATCGCGGATGCGCCGGAGGCGCTGATCCAGTGGCGCCTGCGCCCCCTGGGTGGACCCAACGAGCTGAAAGAACGGACTGTCGGTCGCCCGGCCAGAGCGCGCGCGCTCGCGGAGCGCCCTGAGCGAGTCCGCAACCTTGCCCCGCAGCGCCGCGAGCTGGTCGTCGCTAACGGTGTTGTCCTTGCCAATCGCGTACGACAGCGCGCCGACGGGCGCCAGATCGAAGGGCAGCTGCACGTGGTCGGCGAAGAGCAGCAGCGTGGTGCTGTTTCGGCTGCTGTGTCTCACCCCGAGCTCGTAGTAGACGTTCGCGTTGCGCAAGGTCAATTCCGCCACAGCGAAGTCGCAGAGAATGAGCCTCTCGAGCATCGCCTTGTGCACGATGCCCCCGCCTTGGTCCTGGTCGGCGCGGATAGGTTCCATCCCCGCGTCCGCGATGGCCGGCCCGATGGATCGATTGTACAGGCGATCGAAATCGAGGTCCGGCTGCCCCAGCCTGCCCGGGTCCGGCTTCATGCCGAATGGCATCAATACGAAGCAGGTTGGCTTGATCCCCGACATGGTGGCCTCCGGCGGATGCCCGTCGTGCCACCCTGACAATAGCGCATGTCGATAGCGCCCGGCGGGCGCCAGTGAGATGTACCTACGGCGGCGCCAAGGCCAGCGAGAGCGTCCGGGCTACGCCGGATGCGCCGGGGCGACGTGCAAGGTGGGCGCGAGGGCCCGCACGACGGCGAGAAGCACCGCGTCCTTCTGCTTCTCGGACTCGGGTAGCGCCTGAAACTCGACCAGGCTTGGATGCGTCTTCTTCGCCTCGTCTTTCCGCGGCCCGTACGACCATCCCGCGCGACGCTTCGCCGCCATCCACGCCTCGTGCTGCGCGCCGGGGGTGGGGCTGCGAAGCGCGAACTCCACCGCTTCGCGGGAGGCATCCCGCATCCAGCCCGCTTCGGCCCAGGGCGGCGCTTCCTTTTCGCCGAGCGCCACTTGGCTCGCCCGGATGGCCTCGTGGACGGTGCGGGCGATGATCTCGACGGCGTCTTTGCGTTCCATGGGCGGACTCGTTGGGGGCCGAAGTTCGGGGGGCGCGCCGCGGCAACGGCCAGCAAGCAATCCGCGAGCCAACCCCGACGCTCCACAAACTGCCCGCTGCCCGCCCGCCATCTGTCGGGAGGACCTTGAGCCCCCGTCCTTCTGCCGCTCTCCCGAGGATCGTTCAGAGATCCATCTCGAGCGTCGCAATCTTCCCCGCCTCGATGGGGACGGCCCGCTCGGCGCTGATCTCGCTACCGCCTCGCCTGCCGCTCGCGACGACACGCAGCAACCCGGGGGCAAGATGCGAAACCGCCGCGGTCGTGGCCGACTGGGTCGTGGGCTGCGAGCCTCCGACTCGAAGGGTCCAGACGGTGCCGTCGAGGGACTTCACGTTGGGAACGCGAACCTCGAGCGCGCCGCGTTCGGGCACCGCGCCGAGTCCGAGCTGGCCGCGTGTCGTCTCGACGCTCTTGTCGAGTTCGGCCAGCGCGCCGCGGAACTCGGCGACCCAAGACTGGGTCTCGTTTCGAACCACCTCGTCGATGCTCGCCAGGAAGTCGCTGAGCGCATCCACCGACGCGGCGACGTACTCGGCCCTGGGCGACACGCCCGCCTGCAGGCACAGTTTCACCCACGACGCGGAAAATGCGTTGCGCTTGGCATGGAGCTCGAGCGAAGCGGAGATGAATCGCATCCACCCGCTCGAATACCCGAACAGCTTGTCGATTCCGACGCAGCTCACTGCGAGCGCGGCGAGGATGGTGGACAGGGGAAGCAGATCACGGATGAGCGCCCCCTCCGTCGGCCATCGGAACGTGACGAGGAGCGACACGACCAGCGGGCAGAGTCCGGCGGCCGCACCCAGAAGCAATGCCGCCATCCTTAGAAAGCGCGCCCCCGCCCTTTTCGAGTTCATGCCGTGCTCGTAATACCGAATCGCCTGTCGGACGCGGCGTTCTCCGACTTCACCCAACGCCAGAAGCATGGCCGTCGGGTCGGAGAGAGCGAGCGCCGCGAAGACTTCGTTCACTTCGGGTTCGGGAAGCACTAGCTGCTGCGCGGCTTCACTCTCGCTCGTCATTGCGGCACCACCCGTTGCCGCGGACCCATATCACCAAACAAAGGAAGCGGCGATAGTCATCGATTTCCTTCGCGTCGCGAGAAAGGACGCGCGGGACGCGAAACCAAGGTCGAAGCCCCACCCTGATCGTTGACACCCATCCGCCCGTGGTGAAAAGTCGCGCCGGTTCGAGCAATCCGGAACTTCCACGGCGCCGCGATGGTGGCGTCCCCGAGGACGATGATGAATCTCCCCCGCTATGCCGAACTTCACGTCGTCTCGGATCTTCACATGGGCGGTGAGGGCAGCGACTTCCAGATTCTGGCCCAGGGGGCTCGGCTCGGCGATTTCGTTCGATGGGTCGCTCGTCAGCGGCCCGACGAAGCCGTCGCACTCGTTCTCAACGGCGATGTCTTCGATACCCTGGCCGAGGACGTGGGCGGGTACGTGGCGGTCGACGACGCGCTCACGGTCATCGAGCGGATCATGGAGGACCCCTCGTTCTCGCCCGTCTTCGGGGCGCTCTCCGATTTTGTGCGAACGCCGAACCGGACGCTGGTGATGGTCGTCGGCAACCACGACATCGAACTCGCCTTCCCGCTGGTCCAGCGGATGGTCGTATCTCGGCTGGCCATGAAGAGCCTGGAGGCGCGCGCGCGCATCGAATTCGCGACCGTCGGTGCGGGGTACTCGTGCATGGTGGGGGCGGCGCGGGTCTTCTGCACGCACGGCAACGAGGTCGACCCCTGGAACTACGTGCGTTACGAGGATCTCTCGAAAGCAGCGCGGCGCATGAATTGTGGAGTGCCCCTCGATCCGTCCGAGTGGGAGCCCAACGCAGGCACCAAGCTGGTCAAGGACGTGATGAACGCGGTGAAGCGCAGGTATGCGTGGATCGACCTCCTCAAGCCGGAGACCCAGGCAGCGATCGGGGTACTCCTGGTGCTCGATCCCAAGCAGCTGGGAAACATCAGGCGGCTCCCCGCCGTCGTGGGTGAGCTCGCGCGAGGCGCTCTCGACTACGACGGGCGGCTCGGCGCCGACGGCCTGGTTGCGCCCGACCCCAAGGCCGCCGGCCAACGCAATGTCGATCAGCTGCTCGGAGCGAATGTTGCGTTCGGGGTGAACGCGGGCGCCGGTGCGGCCGAGGGCAGCGCCGACGACATGCTCCGGGCGGCCGAAGCCAACTTCGAGACGCCGCGCCACGGCCCCGAGCTCACAGACGACACGCTCGGCGTGCCACGGCTTCTGTGGGACCGCCTCACAGGGTGGATCACGCGCGTGGGCAGGGACGAGGCCTTGCGCCGCGCGCTGGTCGACTGGCTGGCGGACGACAAGACTTTCGATTTCAACGTGAGGGACGACACGTTCAAGCGCGTCACCGCCTCGATTGGCGAGGGAATCGATTTCATCGTCACGGGCCACACGCACCTGGAGCGCGCGGTCGAGATCGGTGGGGGCCGCTACTACTTCAACAGCGGAACGTGGATCCGCCTCCTGCGTTTCACGAACGACGTGCTCCACGATGCGGCTTCGTTCAAGCCGGTTTACGAAGTGCTCGAGAAGGGGACCATGGGTTCGATCGACGAAGCGACATTCGGCGGCGAACCCTTCGTCCTCGACCAATCGACCGCCGTCTCCATCAAGACCGATCCGCGCGGCGTGACCGGAGCGCTTTGTCATGTCGTGGGCGGCGCCCCAATGGTGAAGGTCGTGCACGAGTTCTTGAGGCCTTCCTGAAATGGGCGACATTCTAGACCTGAAGCTCGATCTCCTCCGCAGCGGCCCTGCCCACAACCAGCTCGTGTCACCCCTCACGCCGTACCTGGCGTTGTGCGGCGCGGAGGGGCCGGTGACCGTGCGGCTGCCATTCGAACACGCGCAGCTGCTCGCTCGCCTGGAGCGGCTTCGGTACGCGACCGATGGCGTGCCGGTCGCGGCGGCCCAGCGCGAGGCCGAGGTCCGCGATCTCGGCGAGGCGATCGGCCAGATCCTCCGCGAGGTGCCCGGCCTCCTGGCCGAGGTGAGCCGGGCGCGGGGCGAGCAAGGGGATCTCGTCCACCTGCGTCTGTCTATGACGGCGTACGAGCTGGCCCTCGTGCCCTTCGAGCTGGCGATCGCGCCGGAGGGCTTCCCCGAACGCGGGGCGCCCCTGTTCCTGCAGCCCGTGTCGCCGATTTCCCTGACACGGGAAGTCCGACGCGGGCGTCCCTTGCCCGTGCAGTGGAACCGCCCTTTCCGCATCCTCTTTGCCTTCGCCGCGCCCGAGGGGCTCCCGCCGGTACCGGCGCAACGGCACCTCGAGGCGCTGCGTCGTGCGATCGAGCCGTGGACGAAGTGGGAAGAAGATCCGGAAAAACGCATCGCCGAGGTCACGAAACACCTCACGGTCCTCCCGAAAGCGTCCCTCCAACAGATTCGACGGGCGTGCGCAGAGGGGAACTACACGCACGTTCACATTCTCGCGCACGGTGAACGAAACGAGAAGTCGGGTCGTTACGGGCTCTCGCTCTGCGGCAGCTCGGACAGCACCGCCAAGGACTTCGTCGAGGGCGATGTCCTGGCCAGGGCGCTGACCACAAGGGACGTGACGGGCAGGACGCGATCGACTCCGACCGTGGTCAGCCTGGCCACCTGCGATTCGGGTAACCCCGGGTCCGTGGTGACCGCCGGCGGAAGCCTCGCGCACGCTCTTCATGCCGGAAACATTCCCTGGGTCTTTGCGTCTCAGTTTCCCCTGTGGATGCGCGCATCATCGATCGCGGCGGACGTCCTCTACACGGGCCTGCTGCGTGGCGACGATCCGCGATGGGTGCTCCACGATCTACGGCAACGGCTTCGCGTAGACTCGCCGACGACGCACGACTGGGCGAGCATCGTGGCCTATGCCGAGCTTCCGGGGGACTTCCCCCGACAGATCGAGGCGTTCCGCAACTGGCAGATCCGCCAGAAGATCGAGGTGAAGTTCGACAAGGCCGAGAAGTTCGCGAAGGACAAGAAGCCGAAGAAGGACCAGGAGGCCATCTACGAGGACATCCGACGCGACCTGGAGCACTGGTACTGCACCTTGCCTCCCGATGCACCGCTGGCCGAACGGGCCGAGCGCCTGGGAATGAGGGCCGCCTCGGAGAAGCGGATCGGGGTCTTGATTGGCGATCCGAAAGAGGCCACGCAGTCGTACGAGAATGCGCGCGAATACTACGATCGCGCGCTCAACGCCGATCCGGCCAATCACTGGGTGCTCACGCAGTACCTCTCGATGATGGCCGTGCTCGGAGGCAATGACGCGGCCCGGCGCCTGGCGTCCGACTTCGGTTCGTGGTGGACGGCGGCGCGTCAGCTGGCCTCGTGGCAGCTACGCAAAGCGACCGGCGTTCCGCGAGCCTGGGCTCTCGGAACCTTGGCGGAGCTCGAACTCCTGGGCGCGATCTACGCGCGTGACTTCGACCCCTCGCGGGCCCGGGACGCTATCGTCGACCTCTGCGAGGAGCTCTGTCGTCTCGTCGGTAAGGACGCGTTCCCCGTGTCTTCGACGCGACGACAGTTTCTCCGCTATCTCGACCCGTGGGAGAGCGATTCGTGGACGGACCTCGCGAAGGCCGCAGTCGCGGTGTTGCCAGAAGGGGCGTCCTGGTCTGCGCGCGCGCATCCCGGGCCCGATGCGGACCCCTCGCCCTGATAACGCGCGACGGGATGTCTGGGCGGCAAGCGCGGCGACGGGCACCGTCACCTCCGACAGAAGATTCGGCGGCCCGACCCGGCGCGCGTTCGCGGCGCGGGAAGCGACGACCCGAGACTGACCGGTTGCGGTTCAGCGCTCGCAGTGGCCGTCCTTGGACGGTCTCGTCCCGGGGCGGCACTCCATGCACTGGCCCGTGCTCGGGTCGCGGAAGGTCGCGCCGCCGTGCTCGCTCGGACACTGCGTGTAAACGCAATGCCCAGTCGCATCGGCGCTCTTGCCCTTGTCGCAGATACAGACGCCCATCAGGATCTGCCCATCGATGCAGGGGGGCGGAGGCGGTTCGCTGGCCGTCGTGGATGCCGCAGCCGATGATGGGGGCGCTGCGGACGAAACCGGGGACCCCGTTGCTTCCGTCTGCTCCGTCGACGACGTGGGACCAGCCGTCGACGCGGCGGGCGCAGGTGGCGGGGACGAGGAGGGCGGCGACGTGGCTGGCGGCGGTGTTCCCCCGCCGCACGCGCCCACGAGCGAGGCGCCCGCGATCGACGGTCCGAGAAGGCACGGCAGCGTGCAAGCCCAGGATGACCAGGAACGCATCCGACGCAGCTTAGTTGAGAACGGCGCTTCGGCGAGCGGCGCAGGTGGCGCCCCCCATTGCAGGCGCACGGATCACGGGCACGGCGACGACGCCCACCCCGACCCGCTCGCGGAGCCAGCCCCAGCCTCCTGTCTCCGCCGTGGATGCCGACTGGCCGACTGCGGGAGGCGCGCGGGTCGAGAGCGGGCAGACCGGATCGGTAGACGACACCCATGCCGCCCTCGCCGACGTAACGGACGACTCGTAGCGATCGTTGCCTTTCCAGTCCGTCAACGCCGCGGTCTGGGCGTGGCGGAGTGCGCTGTCAGCGTGCCGCTTTCCTCCCTTGCGGTGTTGTTCGAATTCCCCCGATCTACGCCCATCATTGCAGAATACGGGATTCATCTGCCGGAGCAGGCCGGCGCCCCAGTGTCGTCGTTGCTTCTGCGAAGAGCCCGCTCGGTGCGCGCTTGCCGACGCCGGCCCCCTCCGCATGGCCATGGCCAACGCTCGACCGCGCGCGCCATTGACGTTCCGGGAGAACCTCCTAAAGGTACGGGCGTCTCGCGGCGGCCTGTCGGCGGGAAGCGACCGGCGCCGCGGCTGTCCGCTGCCGAACGCCCATCCGACCCGAACGAGAGCGCCCGAGCGGGGGCGCCGAACGAGAGCGCCCGAACGAGAGCGCCGAAGCAGAGCAACATGTCGCACCACTTCGATTCGCCGACCGGTCGCGAGGACCCCCGTATCAACCTCTGCGACCTCTTCGTGTTCGCGGGCGAGAGCGGCTCGACTGTCCTGATCATGACCGTGAACCCGGACGCCGGGCTCTCGTCGCCGACCACCTTGCGGCCGGATGCGCTCTACGAGTTCAAGATCGACCTCGACGGCGACGCCCGCGAGGACCTCGCGATCCGCTTTGTCGTCGAATCGCCGGAAGGCGAACCGCAGCGCGTCAGGGTGCTGCGGGCAGCGGGGGAGCCGGCCCGGACGGGAAGCGACGGCGCGCCGCTCGGCGCAGGAGGCGCGGGCGAGGCCATCGCGCTGGCAGGCGGCGGCCGGGCGTGGTTCGGGCTGGCGTCCGATCCCTTCCGCGGCAACGGCCCCGCGCTCCGGGCCTTCTTCAAGGCCATCGACGAGGGGCGCTTCGACGCCGCCCCCTTCGATCGCCAGGTGGACGTGTTCGCCGGGCGGAACGTCACGGCGCTCGTGGTGGAGCTCCCTTCGAGCACGCTGGCCGCGCCGGCCATCGGCGTGTGGAGCGAGATCTCGCTCTACGGTCACGCGCCCCAGCGTCGCGTGGCGCGCGCCGCGTGGCCGCTGATCAAGCACGTGCTCGTGCGCGACGAGCACGCGCGCGCTCACCTCGACGCGGACCCGCCGTCGAGCGACCCGGCCAACGCCCGCGACGCGGCGATCGCGAATGTCGCCGCGGTGACGCGTCTCGCGGGCACCACCGCGGATCCCGAGGCGTACGCGCGCCGGGTGGCGTCGATCGTCCGGCCGGACATCCTGCCCTATCGCCCGGCGAGCGTCGCCTCGTTCGGTTTCGCCGGCATCAACGGCCGCGCCCTCGGCGACGCCGCGCTCGACGTCGTCTTCACCCTCCTGGCGAACCGCCCGCTCGCGGGCACGGTCCCCGCGGACCCGGCGGCGAACGCGCGGCCCTTCCCTTACCTGGCGGCCCCGAACACGCTCGCCGGCGACGCAAAGCCGCTCCGGGCCCCGCTGCGGTGACGCGCGCGCGCCGGCATGGAGGCTGAGTGGACGCTTTGCTCCCCGAGCAGTGGCTGCGCGACGCCGTCGGGCTCGTCGGGGGCGCGCGGGTCGCCCACCGCAGTCAGTGCACGGTTTCGATGCCCTTGTTTGAGCTCCTTGATCGGAGTCACCGGATCCTCGTGTGGATCTCGATCACGAGCCCGTCGATCCCCGGTCAGGGCGAGAAGTTCTGGGCGGCCCATACGGCGCCGGACGAGGTCGTGTAGAAGCCGCACGCGACCTGGTTCACGTTGGGGTCCGACATGTTGATGAAGTGCCCATGCACTTCGTAACACGAGTCGAGCATCTGGGGGCTCTCGCATTCCTCGATGGTCGTTCCGGCGGGCGGCGGTCCCTCGCTCCACATCTGCTGCAGACACATGCTGATGACGTACTGGTCACTGGGATCACCAGGGCACTCGTCTTGCGCCGCGCCCCAGTTGCAGATGTTTGCCATGGCCCCGGCGTGACCCACATCTTTCATCGCGTCGTACTGCGCGTCCATGTCGGCGCAGGCTTCGCCGGCCGTCCATCGCGCCAAAGGCTTCAGGCAAGCGCAGGTCGTGCGGAACTGATTGATGCGGTTGACGCAGTCTTGACGAATGTCGCCCGTGCTCGGGGCAGCGGCGAGCACGCAGCTGAGGTTCACCGTGCAGGGGCCGCCGTCGCCCCCGGTGGTCGACATGCCCGTCCCAGCGTCGGGCGTCGACATGCTGCTTGCTGCGCCGTCGTCCGGCGGTCCCTGGGGATTCCCATTGCCGGGTGCGCTCGCATCGGTGTCGCTGCTGCTCGCCGCCATGCTGTCGGCGACGGCGCTCGCGTCTTCGGAAGAGGTCCCGCTGTCTGCAGCGGTCTTAGGCACGGCGCCCGAGTCGTCGCCCTGGTTTTCGGGCCCGAAGCCGGGGCCACTCGAGGACTGGGCACAACCCGCGGCGAACGCCGCGCAGAGCAAGGCGGCAAACACCTTGCGCGTCGACAGGACCGGCATGCCGAACCCTCCACGTGTCTGACTCATGCCTCCACGAAGTGACCCGGAAGGGCAAGGTCGGCTCACGTGCCTTTATCGCGGTAATTTTGCGAACTCACTTCACGATGGCAGGCGGGGGGCTCGATGCGCGTGAGCGCACACGCCCCTTGCCGCAATTGGACCGATTCAAACGGAAGCCTTCAACGGCTGGCGGTCCACGAGGCCCGCGCGGGGCCGAAAGGCCGCCTCTGCGTTCGAGCATCGAGCTCGAACGCTGACGCGCGATGACGACATGATCGAGAAGCGGCGTTCCTGGCATCGACTTTCTTTCGTGCCCCTTGTCAACCACCCTGATATCAAGATCGCATGCGCGTTCTTCTGTCGATTCTCTTCGCCGGGGCGGTGGCGGGATGCAGCTCGAGCTCCTCGCGCTCGGCCGCGCAGGCCGGCGCACCCGATGGTGCGGTTGCCGCAGGCGATGCTGGCGGCCCCGTTGATGCTGCCGCTTCCTTCCCGGCGGGGGCCTCGCCCGTCGTGGGCATCGCGGACGGTCAGCTCCGGGGTCACACGGACCGGTCCGTCTACGCGTTCCTCGGGATCCCGTACGCGGCGCCCCCCGTCGGCGGCCTTCGCTGGAAGGAGCCGCAGCCGCCGGCGTCGTGGCCGGAGGTCCGCGACGCATCGCAATTCGGCAACCGGTGCCCGCAGAACGCGAGCTCCACGAACATGACGTCCGCCAGCACCACGGAGGACTGCCTCTACCTCAACGTCTGGACCCCCAACCCGTCGGCCGCGAAGCTGCCCGTGATGGTCTGGATCCACGGGGGAGGGAACTTCGGGGGCTCGGCAGCGGACACCCTTCCGGACTTCGTGGGCGGCCCGAATGCGGCCGACGGCGGCTACTTCTACGACGGCGCGTCCCTCTCCGCGAATGGGGCGGTGGTCGTCTCGCTCAATTACCGCCTCGGCATCTTCGGTTTCTTCCCCCATCCGGGCCTCGTCGCGGAGGGGTCCAAGGCTGGCAATCAGGGGCTCTGGGACCAGCGCTTCGCGATGCAGTGGGTCCAGGCCAACATCGCGAAGTTCGGCGGAGACCCGCAAAACGTGACTCTCTTCGGAGAGTCGGCCGGCGCGTACAACGTCTGCTTGAACGTCGCGTCGGCGCCCAAGCCGCCGCTCTTCGAGCGCGCAGTCAGCGAGAGCGGGGGCTGCACGACCCGCCAGCCGACCCTCGCCGAGGCGCAGCCGCTCGCGCTCGCTGTGGGCGCGGAGGTCGGATGCGCCGGGGCCACGACCGGCAACGACGGCGGCGGATCGCCCGAGGGCGGCGCCGCCGCGGACGCGAGCAGCAGCGACGCGTCGGCGGCCGACTCGCTGGCGTGCTTGCGCGGGCTCACGACCGAGGCCCTGCTGGCGACCCACGAGGAGGACACCTCCTCTGGGCTGGCCGAGATCTTCTCTGCGGTCGTCGACGGCGACTTTCTGAGCGACCAGCCGCGCACGCTCTTCCAGAACGGTGGCACGGCCAAGGTCCCGTACCTGCTCGGCAGCAACAACGACGAGGCCATGCTCTTCGAGATCGGTGTGCCGGCCGTGACCGACGAGACGGGGCTCACGGCGGCCGTCGCCCAGGACTACGGGGACGCCGGCGCGACGCTCGCCGCGCTCTACCCCGTCTCCGAGTTCGACGGCGGCTATCCGAACCCCTTTCAGGCCGCCCTCACACGGATGAAGAGCGACCAGATGCTCATCTGCAACACGTACGATTCGGCCCAGCTCTCGGCCGGTCAAGGCGTGCCGGCCTATACGTACAACTTCGACATCTCGGTAGCCCCCTTCCTGGGCGCGTGCCACGGCTCGGAGTTGCCTTACGTGTTCGGGACGGGGACGCAGCTGACGGCCGGCTCGCAGCCGGCCGCGGCGTCCGCGCTGATGGAGCGGTACTGGACGCGCTTCGCCTCCAAGGGCGACCCGAGCGGGGGCAGCGACCCTGCATGGCCGAGCTTCTCCACATCCAGCAACCAGCGGATGCAGTTCACATTGCAGGGACCGAGCGTCGTCTCGAACTTCCACGCCACGGAGTGCGCCTACTGGATCTCGACGTACGTGTCCGCCTTCACGGATCCCGGTTTTCAGCCGTCGCTCTGAGGTGTACCGGGGGCGGGTAGTCTGACGACGGCGGCGCCGGCTCGCGGAGCCCATCCGGCAGCATGCCGGGCGGTAGGCACGTACGAGTCGATCAGCTCAACAGCGTCACGCAGACCATCGATCAAAGGACGCGGCCTCCTGACCGGCAATCGCGTGCGGATGAGCCTTCGAGTTTTGAACGTAGAGTTCAAGGCGCGCATCCCGCTCCGGCTTGACGCATGCCGCGACCGGCACATAGTCAAACGGAACAATGGGAAGGCAGGCGGCTGTCGTGCTTTACGTGCTCGCGCTGGTAGCCGTCGTGGTGGGCGTGGACGTCCTGTTCTTCAGGAACCGGTTCTGGGAGCGGCTGATGGCGAACGTCGGAATCGTCCTGGTGTTCGCGGCGTTCTATTTGAGGTTCCTGAAACGTCCATGAGCGGGGCTCCGGAACAGCCGTCGGACGCTCCTCGAGCTGGTCAGGACGATCGAGCGCACCATCGCTGACCGTATGGGGCGTTCGGTCAGGGTCGAAGGCTGCGAGCTCGCGTCGCTGAGGGACATCGCGGCCATGAAGATGACCGCCATCGTGCAGCGAGCCACCAACCGCGACTAGGTGGACCTGGCAGCGCTCTTCAAGAGCCGACGGGTCAGCCTGGGCGCCGCGATCTCCTCGATGAAGCGCCGAGGTCGCTCACGCTTCAGTTGTTGGTCGATACGCTTGCCGTCGGGAATTGAATGCTTCCGGTACCACCGCCCACTTCCACATTGATGTGAATCGAGCTTACGTCCCCAACGCTCCAGCCCTGCTTTGCCCACGCTGCGAAGTGGTCGCTCACGGTAATGGTCCCGCACTGGCGGGCGGTGCTCCGGACGCTAATCAGCTGGGTCCAGGTCGAAACGCTACCGGTGCACGCATTGGCACCCGCGGTTCCGTGGGTCGTTTGGTTGATCAAGTAGTACGTAGCCCCATCGACCGTGGCCGTGACCTTGCTCGTCTGCAAGGACTGGAACGAGTCCTCCATGATGTAATATTCGACGCATGGATTTTGTAGCCAGCCGTATATTCCGACAGAAGAATAGCCGCCGGCGCTTCCCGATTTTGATTCGGCGAATTGCGCCACGATCTTTCCATAGGTCGTGTAACTCTGGGTGCCATTGTAATCCAGACCGACGTGGGCCAGGAAATCATCAGAATTGGGCCCCCACGATGCACTAAATGCATGATCGCCGGTAAAGTAGGTGATGTCTCCCCCGGTTCCACTCTCCCAGACACCATAATTGAGGCCGTCAGCGACGCCGCCGCTGTAGGTGTTGCAGTTGCTGCAACTCCCCGCAGTGCAACTGCACGTGGAGCCGCCGCTCGGCATGCTGCCCACCGTGCACGACCCGCCGGAGCTCGAACCAGAGCCTGAGCTCGAGCTGCTTCCTGATCCAGAGCTGGAGCCAGAGCTGGAACCGGACGACCCGGAGCTGGAAGCCGACGACCCGGAGCTGGAGCCGCTGCCCGACCCGGAGCTGGAAGTCGACGACCCGGAGCTGGAGCCGCTGCCCGACCCGGAGCTGGCAGCCGACGACCCGGAGCTGGAGCCGCTGCCCGACCCGGAGCCGGAACCAGAACTACCGGAGCTCGACTGTCCCTTGGAACTCGAACCGCTGGACGACGATCCCCCCGAACTGGAAGCGCCTCCATCATCTCCGAGTGACCCGTCGTTCTTGTCGGACGAGGACGAGCAGGAGGCAAGTACCGCGATGATCGCGGGCAGGACCAAGCGTACCGTAGCTCTCATCGCGAACCTTCATGTGAGGGGGGTATGCGGCAGCGTCGTGCGCCACCCGTCGTCGGAGGCGCTGCGATCGGGTAATGGGTCGCGCGAGGCAAAACCTTCAAGCACGGGCTTTTTTTTCAAGCCAAGCGGCCGGCCAGGGACACCAGCCGCAGCCGTCGCGACACCTCGCCCCCGCTGGCGCGCGCCCACGCGGCCTTCAGCGACGAGTGTGAAGGCGCGGACTCGGCGGATGTGCATCAGCGGTCAGATGTGGACTGCGCCGGCCACTGGCGGTGGTGCGCTCACAACATTGTGTCGGGGTCGGAAGTGGCCCATAAAGTGTGGCCCCGAAAGCCAAAAACGAAGACGCTCGTGCGCTTGCCCGACCTTCGCGCGAGCGTACTGTTCGCGGCACGGACTGCGCACTTCGGCGAGGCGCCGCACCATGGCGCGCCCTCGATGACAAGGAGCGCAAGACGGAGGCATTCCCCATGAGAAGCCGCTTGGCCGGGAGCGAGCGCTCGGCTCGAAACGCACGCAACGAAGAGTCGTCCGCCCCGGCGAGCCGTCGCCAGAAGTGGAGGTTGGGGGTCGCCCTCTCGGTCTTCGCGCTCGTGATCTGGGCCTGCGGAGGGGCGGGGAGCGGAGGCGCGGGCGGGCAGGGGGGGGACTTCGGCGGGTCCAGCTCCGGGGGCCTGGGCGGCAGCTCCAGCGGGAGCGGCGGATCGGAAAACAACTCGAATGACGGCGGCGTGGCCTCGTCGGGAAACAGCTCCGGCAGCGGGTCCGGCACGTCGGGGAGCACCTCGGGCGGCACCTCGTCGGGCAGCAGCGGCAGCAGCTCCAGCGGCGGCAAGAGCTCGAGTGGATCCTCCGGCGGCGCCGACGGCGGCAGCTCGGGGACGAGCGGCGGCGGCAACGGCATCAAGGGATGCGGAGAGACGCTTCCGCCGATCAGCGACTACACGCAGAACGGCCCTTACACCGCGATGACGATCGACAACACCGGCCCCGACGGAGGGTACACGGTGGTCCAGCCGACAACCCTCGGCGCCAACGGCTTCAAACACCCGATCGCCAGCTGGGGGAACGGCATCACGACCACGCCCGCGTACTATCCCACGCTCCTGAACCGGATCGCGTCCAACGGCCTCGTCGTTATCGCGAGCAATAGCAGCACCGTGGCCGAGGCCGACATGGCAGGTGGGCTTCAGTGGATGGTTCAGCAGAATACGGCCTCCGGCCAGTACCAAGGCAAGCTGGATACTTCGTGCTTGGTATCGATCGGGTATTCCCTCGGCGGAGCAGGGGCAGTGGAGCAGGGCGCGGACCCCAGCGTCAACGCGAACATCGTCACGACCATTGCATTTCACCCCGCGGGCGGCACTCCCCAAGGCCTCAAGGCGCCGCTGATCCTTTTCACGAGCGTGGACGACACAGTGTGTGTCCCCGCCACGTTCGTCACGCCGGTGTTCAACGGATCCCCCGTCCAGACGTTCTACGAGACCCTGCAGGACGCCGGAGACCCCAGCGGCGCCGGGCACATCATCGTGGTCAGCCCCACCGACCCCGAGTACGCGCCCGCCCTGGCCTGGCTGCGCTTGTGGGTATACGGGGATACGGGCGGGATGAGTTACTTCTGGGGGAGCAACGCCAAATCCTGTCAGCTTCCGGACTTTCAATGCCAGAGCAAGGAGTCGGGTGGCCAGTCCAAGATGAGCGGCTTCTAGACGCAGCCCGTCGCGAACATGCCCCGCCGACGCCGCGCAGGCGTTTGGCCTCCGCGCAGCGCTTCGACCCGTCCGCCTATTCCGCGGTCACGTGCGGTGCACGGACTCGTCGCAGTCCATCATGCTCTTGAGGACCGCGACTTCCGTCGTGCGATCGTAGACGTCACCGACGGGTGTTCAACCGCGCCCTCCCCTTCGAGACGGTCGGCTGCTCGGGCTGACCGATTGGCCGGAACGTTCTCAGGTCGCCGCGAGCGGGTGAGCCTGGACGAGGCGGTCGGCAGCGAGATCGAGGCTCTCCTTCGTGTCGCGCAGGAGCTCGGCTTCGACCGCGGCGAGATGCGCCCGGACCATCTCGCGCATCTCCTCCTCGGTCGGGACGGGCGCGGCCCCGGGCTGCGACGGCAGATGCGGCGCGGCGGTGGTCGTCGGGTTGGCGGCGACAGGGGCCGTCGGCACGATCGGCATTCTCACCATCGGCGCGGGAAGCTGGATGCGCGCGAGCTCCTCTTGCGTGAGGCCGCTCGCGAGGATCCAATCGTGGAGACCGCCCGTGTGCACATCGGCCACGACGAGCGCGTTGTTCGCGCGGACGACCTCGTCGACCAGGTCGTCGCGCCCGTCCTGATGCACGAGGTTCGCGACGGCGCAGTAGCGACCCGCGACGTCCTTGAAGAAGTGTCCAGTCGGCCGCTGCGTCGTGTTCACCGGAAACGCCCCGGCGCGCGCGTAGTCCCGTAGTCGCGCGATCTCCTGGGCTCGGTGCGCCGCGAGCTCGGCGCGCACCTTCGCGCGCCCGTCGACGGGGGCTGCCCGCCGTGCACTCGGACTCGCCGAGGGGCCAGGTTTGCGGCCGCATCCGCTCAACAGAAGGGTGAGCCCGAGGAGGACAATCGCAAGTCGCTTGGTCATGCCGGTCCAGACGGCGGGGCGACGGAAAAGTTCTGTCACGACACGGTCCGTCAGCGACTGTGAGATATCTTCGCGCCACCGCCCCCCTAGCCGAAGCATCGGATCCGCTCATGGCCAGCAAGATCGCAATCGTTACGGGCAGTAACACCGGGATCGGCAAGGCGACGGCGCTCGGCCTGGCCACGGCCGGCTACGAGGTCGTCGTGGCGGTCCGGGAAGTAGCGAAGGGGGAGGCGGCAAGGGCGGAGATCGTGGCCCGATCGAACAACGAGAACGTGGTCGTGATGCCGCTCGACCTCGCCGACTTCGCCTCGATCCGGGCCTTCGCGGCGGCCTTCGCGCAGCGCTTTACGCGCCTCGACGTCCTCGTCAACAACGCCGGCCTCGCGCCGCGCAAGCGTTCGACGACGAAGGACGGCCTGGAGTCGACGTTCGGCGTGAACCACGTCGGACCGGCGCTCTTGACCCTCGAGCTCCTGCCTGCTCTCGAGAGGACCGCCCCGTCGCGCGTCGTGATCCTTTCGTCCGGGCTCCACTACGGGGGCAAGATGAACTGGGACGACCTGCAGCAGGCAAGAGGCCGCTACGACGGGATACGGGCGTACAACCAGTCCAAGCTTGCCAATGTCCTTTTCACGAAGGCGCTGGCGAGGCGCCTCGCCGGCAAGGGCGTGACGGTGAATGCCGTCCACCCCGGCGTGGTCGCGACGGAGCTGACGCGCGCCTTCCCGAAGCCGCTGATGGCGATCTTCAAGCTGTTCCTCCTGTCGCCCGAGCGAGGGGCCGAGTGTTCGCTTCACGTCGCGACCTCACCCGACGTCGCGGCGATCACGGGCGAGTACTTCGAGAAGTCGAAGCCGAAGACGGCGTCGAGGGACGCGCGCGACGAGGGGCAGCAGGAGCGGCTCTGGATGGTAACCGAGGGCCTCATCAAGGGCGCGACGAAGCAGGAGGCGGCGTAGCCGCGCGAACCTGCGAACGGCTCCTTGATCCGCAGCTTGTTCGACGCGAGCCCCCGCGAACAGCTTGAAGGTGAGCTTAGCGCGTCTTAAAAGCCGAGCGCCGCGAATGCCGAGGTCGATGGAGCTACTGGCTCCCCCCCCGTGAATAGGACTAGTGATTCGGGCGGCCGCCACCCATCCCGCCGCCGCCCATCCCACCGGGTACGCCGCCGCCGAGCCCACCGGGTACGCCGCCGCCGAGCCCACCGGGTACGCCGCCGCCCATCCCACCGGGTACGCCGCCGCCGAGCCCACCGGGTACGCCGCCGAGCCCTCCCGGGAAGCCGCCGCCACCGGGGCCACCGGCACCACGCGCCCTTGCGCAGTAACTCCCTCCTCCGAGAGGCGATGGCGTACACGTCTCCCCCATCGGACACTGCGCGTTCGAGGTGCAAAGCTGAAAGTCGCCCGCGGGGCATGCCCGCTGGCAGGTGGCGGATGGCGAGGCCCCGCCACCGCCGCCGAGTGGGCCGCCGCCCAATCCTCCGCCGCCGAATCCGCCGCCCGCCCCGAACGTGAAGCAGCACACGTCTCCGTTCGAACAGCTCGAGGAGTCAGTGCACGAGAGAGCCGCGCCTCCCTGGCACTGGCCCAGCGCCGTGCACGTCGACGTGGTACCGCCGCCACGCATCCCAACACCGCCGGGCGCAGCCAACTGCGCGCAGCAGACCTGAGTCGCCGGCTCACACGTGGAGCCGCCACAGGCGATGCCGCCCCCGCTCGACCCCGCGCCACTGCTCGATGCGGATCCCGAGCCGCCGCTGGTCGACCCCGACCCTCCGCCCGATCCCGAGCTGCTGCTGCTCGACTCGGAGCCCCCGCTCGAAGTACCGCTGCTCGACTCCGAGCCTCCCCCCGATGACGTGGAGATTCCCCCGCTGCTCGACTCCGAGCCTCCGCTCGATGATGCGGTCGCAGAATCCGTCGAGGAGGGATCCCCCGCTGGAGCTCACGAGTCCGGGGTCGTCGAGCTGCGTCCGCGACCCGCATCCGAGCGCGACGAGAGCCGCCAAACCCGAGAGCGTCTTGATGTGCTTCATACTCATTTCACCCTACTGTCCGGGGAATCGCCCGAGGCGCCCCCCCATTATACCCGCCTGACCCAGAACCTCCGAGCGGTCCCCGTCAAATCCGCCGGATCCGGAACCGCCGAAGGGCCCTGTCCCGATCGCCGAATCCAGAGCTTCCGCTGGTGCCGCCGTCGCAGGCAGCGGCAAAAACCGCAGCCGTGAGCGCGCCCCTTGTTGGGGAAAGCTGTCCGAACCGCATGCGATGCCTCCGCAGTTGTTCACCCGGGATGCGACTAAACCCTGGTGCCGTCACGAGGCGTCAATCAGGCAGCGCAGAGGCATTTCGCCAGTTGGGTTCGGCCGTTCCAGTGCGCTTGGAAGTGACGCAGGTCCGAGTCCCGTCTCGTCGGCCTGGGAAGCGGGTTTTCGCGGGCCATCGCCAGAAGCGTCGGATCGAGAACCTGACGACCGGCGTCGGCACGCGATCGTCCGTTGTTACCCCGTCAGCCCTCCCAAATCGATCACGCGAAGGCGCTCGGGCTCACTGATCACGTCGATCTCAACGATCTTGCCGCCGGAGACGGTGAAAGCCATCAACAGAGCGACCCGGCCGTCCTCCACGATGACGCCTCCCGCGGTACCGTTCACGAGTACCGGGAGCACGGAGGTGGGCCGCCGTGCGCCACCAAGAGCCATTCGAGCCACGCGGGTGGCCCCGCGCTGCTCGCCCACTCTTTGAACGTCTGATCGCAGGACGACATCGGGATGGAGCACCCGAAGGAGAGCGTCGAAGTCCCCGGCGCGGCCGGCAGCGAAGAAGGCATCGACCACCTCGCGCTGACGGGCAAGATCCCGGTCGGCACGTGGCACGGAGGCGCCCTGAACCCTTCGCCGGGCTCGGCTAGCGAGCTGCCTTACTGCGGTGGATGATCGCCCGACCATCGGCGCGATCTCCTCGAACGGCAGGTCGAACATATCGTGCAGCACGAAGGCCAAGCGCTCGGCGGGATCCAACATCTCGAGCACGACGAGCAGCGCGAGCCCCACCGAGTCGGCCAGCAGCGCTTCCTGTTCGGGGTTGGTCTGGTCCTCTCGGCTCACTACGGGGTCGGGCATGCGGAGTCCAGCAGGTTGCTCGGGTCGCGCCTTCCGCATCTGTAGGGCGTTCAGGCACACTCGCGCGACGATCGTGGTCAGCCAGCCGCCGAGGTTCTCGACGCCCTCGGCCCCCGCACGGCTCAGGCGGAGCCACGCATCCTGAACCGCCTCGTCCGCCTCGGGGAGCGAGCCGAGCATGCGGTAGGCAACCGCCCGGAGGTGAGCGCGGTGCTGCTCGAAGCGCTGGGCCAACCAATCTTTGTCGTCCATCGGTCACATTCCTCCGCCCGCGACGGTCATGTCCATACAGATGACCGGCGCGAGCCGCTCGATGTGACAAGGAGGTTTTTCGCATGGAAGCTCGAATCAAGAACCTGCAAACGATCCTCAACGACGCCTGGGGTCCGATGGTGGCGCTCGGTAAAAGCCTCGCCACGAGCCCTATCCCCGAGAAGACACGCGAGCTGGTCCACGTCCGCACAAGCCAGATCAACGGCTGTGCCGTGTGCTTGGACGGACATGTTGCCAAGAGCAAGGAGACCGCGCAGCGGCTCGGCGCGGTGGCGGTCTGGCGGGAGGCGCCATTCTTTTCTGACGCGGAGCGCGCCGCCTTGGGGCTCGCCGAAGCCGTCACGCGGCTCGCGGACCAAACCGAGCGTGTGCCTGACGCAATCTGGGACGAGGCCAAGCGACACTACGACGAGGCGGCGCTCGCGTGGCTCGTGTTCGAGGTCGCAGTGGCCAACCTCTACAACCGCCTCAACGTGGCGACGCGACAGGTCGCCGGCGCGCAGCGCTGGTGATGCGGAGGCTGCCATGCAAGGTCACGTGACCGACGGGCTCCCGCCCAACGAGACGAACAAGGCGAGCATCCAGCGATCGGAGGAAGGTGGTCCTTTCCTTGCCCCCATCGAACGCCCGCCCGGGCTGATCCTGAAGATCGTCTTCTTCTTCGTTCGCCGCCAGTTCGGCAAGGTGATGGCGCCGCTCACGGTTTTCGCGGCTCGCATGCCTGCTGCGTTCGGGTCCTTCTACGGCAAGGTCTCGCAGTTGGACAAAAAGCTCCGCCTGCCGGCGAAGACCGCCGTAATCATCCGCGAGCGGGTGGCGAGCATCAACACCTGCCTTTTCTGCATGGACGCCGCCCGCTACTACGCGATGAAGCAGTTCGGCGACACCGCCCGGTTCGACGCGCTGGAGCAATACAAGACGAGCCCGCTGTTCACGGAGGCCGAGCGTGCGGCGCTCGACTACGTGACCGAGCTGACGAGGGACAAGAAGGTGGCGCCCGAGACGTTCGCGCGCCTCAAGGGCCACTACGGCGAACGAGAAATCTGCGACATCGTATGGCTCGTCGCGAGCGAGCACGTCTACAACCTCACCAACATTGGCCTCAACATCGGTTCCGATGGCCTCTGTGAGGTGGCCGCGCAGGGCGCTCGGCTCAACGGACCTGACCCGAACTCACGCCGGACGTAGGAACTCGGAGCGCACGAAGAGGAGCGCCCACGGCGTCCGACCCCATGTGCGAGTCATGTAGAAGCCCGAGACGAGCGTCGCGAGTATCGAGGGCGGTCCCACCAAGGGGGACGTCTGCGCGCGCGAAGGGCTCGTCCTGGAGCTGTAGGTTCCAGAACCGGACGAGCCATCCAGCCCACGCCTTCATGCACGGTGTCGTGCACCGCCGCCCAGGCGAGCACAACTCGCGCATGCTCACCGAACCCGAGGACCCAGGTCTCGACCTCGCGGCAAAGCCGTACCTGGAACGTGACGCTTACGCGGCCGCCGTCGCTCTTCGTCGCTCGTTGCGAGGGGTGCCACCGGTGGGTTAGTGCGAGGCTCGCTCACGCACCCGACAGGACGACCTCCACGTCTTCGATAGGCCCGGTCCCGTACGTGTGGATGCCGAACCCCTGCGCGAGAGGCTCTTCGGGTCGTACTCACCCTTCGTCGATACGTTCGAAAACGAGGCGGACCCCTTCTCTCTGAACTCCAACCCATTCCCGGACGAACACATTCATCCGGGCCCGTATCGGACCGACGTGCGGCGTCGGCGACGGCGGTCTGGACGCGCCGACGACGGAGTTGGACGGCGCCACCGACGCAGCGTCCCCCCGCCAGCCGACCCGGCTCCGGCCCGGTCTGGAATCGGGCCAAGTGACGCACGATCACGTGCGCGAGCGCATATACTCGGTGAGCTTGTCGAGCGTCTGGTAGCCGAGCTCGACGGCGCCGAAGCCAATCGTGGCATCGCGCTGCATCTTCGTCGGATGGAGCTGTCGCATCGTGACGACGGTCTTCTTGTCGCTCTGCTCGTCGAACGTGATCGTCACGCGGAAGCGGCCCGGGTCGTTGTCCTTGTCCGACCCGTGGGCGAAGACGAGCAGTTCGGGGCGCTTGATCTCGAGGAAGACGATGCGGTTGTCGAAGCACTTGCCATCAGGAGCGCGCATCTCGAAGCGCCACATGCCACCGACGCGCGCCTCCAGCTCGTGCGTGGTGGTAGTGAACCCTCTCGGCCCGAACCAGTGCGAGAGATGCTCCTTCTCCGTCCACATCTTGAAGACGAGCTCGCGCGGCGCGTCGAAGACGCGCGAGAGCACGATCTCCCGGTCGAGGTTGGGCGTCTGCTCAGCGTTTCTTGCGTCCATCATTGTCTTTCTCCTTCGGCTCTTTCTTCGTCTTCTTCTCTTCGGCCTGTAGCGCCGTCAGGTACTCGTCGAGTCGCTCGAAGCAATCCTCCCAGGCGCGGCGCGTGTGCTCGGCCCACGCCGACACCTGGTTCAGCGCCTCGGCGCGCAAGCGGCATGGTCGCCGCTGCGCATCGCGCCCGCGTGTGATGAGGCCCGCGTTCTCGAGCACCTTCAGGTGGCGCGAGATCGCCGGCAGGCTGATGCGAAACGGCGCCGCCAGCTCGAGCACGGTGGCATCACCTGCCGCGAGGCGCTCGACAATGGCGCGCCGAGTGGGATCCCCGAGCGCAGCAAACGTGACGTCGATCGTGGGTGAAGTGGACACGGCGTGGCTCCTCGCGGGCTCAGTCTTAGTTAACCTTTATGTTAAAGACAGGCCGCCGCGGTTTGTCAAGCCCTCGGCGCGCGGATCGCCGCGTTCTCGACTCAGTGACCCGACGTGTGTCGGGAACCACGACCGCTCGTGTCGGACGCGGCGTGAACGACGCGCGCGCCTCGCGGCCGCTTCGGCTGGCCACGACGACGAGTGGATCGCCGCGCCGGGTTACGACGAGCACGGATCCGTGTGCTGACGAACTGCTGCACCATCTCAAGGCTTACCGAGCGGCACCCGTGCGACGATATGCCGCAAACAAGGTCGACCATCCAGGTGTCGTCAAGGTGTTGAACGACGACGTCGTCTCGAGCGGTCGGGACGCCGGCACCGCGTACTTGGCAATGGATGTGGCACCGAAGTCCGTTGGGCGCCTCCCTCGCCGGTCGGCGGATGAGATCGCGGCGACTCTCAACAAGATCGTGTTGCTCGTCAAGACGCAGAAGAACGGGCTCCGTGCCGAAGAGATCCGCTCCAAGCTCGGTCTGCAGGCCAAGGAGATGCCGCGCATCCTCAAGGAGGGGCTCTCGACGAAGAAGCTGACGAGCAAAGGCCAGAAGCGGGCGACCACGTACTTCGTGACCAAGTGATCGTGAAGTGATCGTGAAGTGATCGGCAGACTAAGAGCCCATCCCGGTAGGCCGGTAGTTCCATGTGTTCCATGAAGGTCCATCTGCGACCGATCGTTGCCACGAACTTTTCCATCCGCGCGTGCTCAGGCGAGTTGGCGTGGCATGGGACTGGTAGAGCGTGGGGATGGGTGGCGGATTCCGGACGTGCTTTGGTCGCAGATCGAGCCGTTGATTCCGTCGGGCAAGCCGCATCCGCTGGGATGCCATAACCCGCGGGTGCGCGATCGCGATGCGATGACGGCGATCTTGTTCGTACTGCGCACGGGCTGCCAATGGAATGCGCTGAACGCCACGGGCATCTGCTCCAGCTCCTCGGCGCATCGGCGCTTCGTGGAATGGACCGAGGCCGGTGTGTTCGAGCAGGCTTGGGTGGCGGCTCTGGCCGACTACGACGAGTTTGTCGGAGTAGACTGGCGCTGGTTGTCGATGGACGGGGCGATGACCAAGGCGCCGCTCGGGGGAAAAAAAACGGGGCCGAATCCGACCGACCGCGCCAAGGGTGGCACCAAGCGCAGCTTGCTGACCGAGGCCAACGGCGTCCCCCTCGCCATCGTCGTCGCCGGGGCGAACCGCAACGACTTCAAGCTGGCGCGTGAGACCCTCGAAAGCATCGTCATCGCACGTCCCAAGCCGACCCGCGACGAGCCCCAGGGGCTCTGCCTCGACAAAGGCTACGACTACGATGAGGTGCGTGAGTTGGCCGACGCCTTTCGCTTCACCGCGCACATCCGACGTCGTGGCGAAGAGGCCCGAGCCGCCAAGAAGACCGGCGGCTTCAAGGCGCGTCGCTGGGTGGTTGCGCATTTCGCCGAAGGCGATCACCCGTTTCGGCGCATCGCGATCACCGATTTCGCGTCATCGCGATCGGAGCGAAGCGACGTCTCTCTCTGAGGTCTCTCTGGTCATGGGTTGCTGGGTTCGTGGCGCAAAGGGTAGGACCACGCCGGGGAGCGTTCAATCCTTCGTCGATTCCTCCGTGGTCTTGCGTCGCGAGGGCCCCGCGAGGGCGACCTTGTGGGCGCCGTGCAGGACGCGGTCGCAGATGGCGTCGGCGACGGTGGGGTCTGCGAGGAACGCGTGCCAGCGGTCGGGTTTGAGCTGACTGGTAAAGACGGTGGAGCGCAGGCCGTAGCGGTCCTCGAGAATCTCGAGGAGATCGCGGCGCGCGTCCTCGGTGAGGGGCGCGATGGCGAAGTCGTCGAGGACGAGCACGTCGACCTTGGCGATGCGGGCGAGCAGGCGGTGGTAGGTGCCGTCGGCGCGGGCGAGACGTAGCTCGTCGAAGAGCCGGGGGACACGGCGGTAGATGACGCGAAAGCCCTTGCGGCAGGCCTGGTGGGCGACGGCGCAGGCGAAGTAGCTCTTGCCCGTCCCTGTGGCGCCCGTGACGATGACGGTCTGGTGCTCGGCGATCCAGCGGCAGGTCGCGAGTTGGCGCACGACGGCCTTGTCGACCTGGCGCTCGCGGGGAAAGTCGATCCCCTCGATGCACGCCTCGGCGATGCGTAGCTTGGCGTCGCGGAGATTTTTCGTTAGGCGCGCGTTTTCGCGGGCGAGCATTTCGGCGTCGACGAGCAGTGCGAGGCGCTCGTCGAACGTCATGGCGAGCGTGTCGGGGGACTTGTCCTGCTCGAGCCATGTGTCGGCGAGGACGCGCAGGCGCATGGCGTGGAGTTTCTCGATGGTGGGCTCTCTCAGCATGATTTCTCCTTGTTTGTCAGTGGTAGTAGTCGGGGCCGCGGACGTTTTCGTGGCTCGTGCCTGCCGTCGCGGGAGCCTCGGGCTCGGGCAGCGGCTGGCCGTCGAGGTTGTGTTGCAGGATGGTCAGCACGGGGCGGTAGCTGCGCGCGCCGGCAAAGAGCGCCCGTCGGCTGGCGGCGTCGAGGCGTGCGCTGCCGTACTTCTTCGCGAGTCGAAAGAGCCCCAGGCACGAGCGATAACCCCACTCGGGGTGGTGGCGCTCGCGAAGGATGACCTCGCAGAGCGCGCGTGCGTTGGGCCCGACCTGCTCGGCCCACTCGAGGATGCGCGAGGGCGTCCACTCGGCGTGCGCGCGGTGGCTGCTCGGCATGTGCTCGGGCTTGGTCGTGTAGCCGCCGTGCACGAAGCTGCGTACGTGCGCGGCGACGCGCTCGCGTCCGTGGAAGATCTCGATCGCGCTGCTCGTCGCGCGCAGCCACAGCTCGACGTCCTCGTGGCGCAGGGCGTAGGGGGCCGAGTAGAAGTGGCCCTCGAACGCGACGTGGTAGTCGATGTTGAGGCCGACCTGCTTCCACGTCTGCGTCTCGAACGGCTCGGCGGGCAACGGCGACAGCGCGGGCATGTCGAGCCGTTCGAACAGCTCGCGCCGGCTCGCCTTGTAGGTCTTCATCGTGCGCGCGTTGAGCTCCGCCACGAGCTCGCGCAGACGCGCGTTGAGCGCGCCCAGGCTCGTGAACGTCTCGTTGCGGATGCGCGCGAGCAGCCACCGCTCGGCGATCTGCACACCGACTTCGACCTTGGCTTTGTCGCGCGGGGACCTGGGGCGCGCTGGCAGAATCGTGGTCGCGTAGTGCCGCGCGAGCTCGGCGGTCGTGCGCTGCACGCCGGGGTCGTAGCGACATGCCTTGACCACGGCGCTCTTGAGCTGATCGGGAACGATGGCCCGCGGCACGCCATGCAGGAACGTGAGCGCGCGGGCGATGCTCGCGACGAAGTCCGGCACCTGCTGCGTCCTGGTCGCTTCCGCGAACGTGTAGTTGCTCGCGCCGAGGACCGCGACGAACAGCTCGACCTCGGTGACCTCGCCGGTCACCGGATCGACGATCCGGGGGTGCATGCCCGCGTAATCGACGAAGAGCTTGTCGCCCGCGACATGCACCTGGCGCATGACCGGCGACTGTCGCTTCTGCCATGCCCGATACCGGTCGCAGAACGTGGTGTACCGCAGACCGTCTGGGTGCGCCGAGAGGTATTCGACGTGGAGCAAGGCGAGCGTCACGCCCGCACGCCGCAGCTCCACGTGCAGCGCCGCGCAGTCCGGCTCCGGGCGCATGCACGACGGCGGCGCCTTGGCGTAGAGCCGCGCTTCGAGCTCGGCGTCGCTCAGCGCCTCGACGCCGGCCGCGTCCAAGCCGTGCGACCGGGCGTCGGCGAACACGCCCGCCACGGTGCTCGGGCTGACGCCGAGCGACCGGGCTACTTGCCGGTGGGTGCGCCCAAGGGCGAGCTTTTGCCTGAGGATTTCTCGCAGCTGCTGCATCGGGAGTCTCTCTGTGGCCATGCCGCCGTCGTAGGCGGCCTGGGCCGGAGACCCCAGGAGAGCGTCACGTCACACGGTGATCGCGATGCGCCGTTTTGTCTGATCGCGATGCCGCGTTTTGTGTGATCGCGATGCGCCGTTTTGCGCGATCGCCATCCGCCGACGCGCGCAGTGGTCGAACGCACGCACAGCTGGATGAACCGATTCCGAAGGATCCTCATCCGCTGGGAGAAGCGTCCCGACACCTATCTCGCCATGCTCCATCTCGCTTGCGCCCTCATCACCTGGAAAGCGTGCGGTCTACTGGGATAGGTTCTAAGCTCGATAAGTGGTCGGCAGGTGGCCTTCCGCGGAAAGCTGGTGGCGCAAGACTCCAACGAAGAACGCGCCGAGGCGATGCTCGTGCGGTTGGGGGAAAACGGCGCTGGGACGACCGGCGTCCACGAGCCGACATCGGGGCGGCGCGGCCGAGGAGTTGGCCGTCCTGGCTCCTTTCGTCGTCCGCGCGTCATGCGGCGCGCCGATGGCCTCGCCCTGGCAGCGGCGAAGCCAGCTGGCGACCATAAGAATGACGAATTTGAAGCGCCGCGGCGGATGTCACGGCGGCGAACGGTAGCTCACCGCCATCGAGCGAGACGTCGCGCCGGTTGGCCGCGGTCAGGTGCGATCGAGTTCTGGTACACGACGCCAGGGCAATTTCGGGCTGCCTGAACTAAATTTAGTCGGGCCGATCGCTCGCCGCCTCCGCGTTCGAGCGGAACCCCTGCGGATCCAACCGCGCCACGTCGAGGAGTGGTCGCAGCCCCTCCATCGAGGCGGCCAGCATGCGCCCCACTTGCCACAAGCCGCCGCCTCCTTGCGCCCCTCCCCACGCGAGCCACCCGGAGCCGGCCATGACGCGCGCATATTCGGCAAGGAACGACATCACGCGTGAGTCGTCGCCGGCGAGGATTCGCATCGAAGCCCGGCGAGCGCGCTCGTTTGCCTGCCAGTAGCGGAACATCCCGGCCCGGAGGGACAGGGCGCCCGGACCCGCATCGCGCAAGACCTCGTACATGGCGTGGGCCAAGACTTCTCGCGCGCGGACGAACCGGTACCGTCGCCGCTGGTACTCGTCGAGCGCGGCTCGCGCCCCTCCGGAGTCGGGCCCTCCGGCGCGCGACAGACACGCGGTCAGCGTGGTCACGTCGTGAAGGGCTGCGGTCATTCCGGTGGCCGTGAGCGGATGAGAGCAGCCGCCCGCATCGCCAATGAGCGCCACGCCGGGCGCGACGCACGTCGACGTGTAGATCGCGTGGTTCGCGCAGCCCGAAATGTCGCCGCGTTCGAGCGAGACGACGAGCGCGCTGCGGAGAGGCTCGGGAATGAAGAGTGCGTAGCGCTCGCGCACGTACGACGCGATCCGGTCGCGTCCCGTGGCCATGGCGAGGGGAACGTCGATGCACATCCGGACCTTGCCCTGCGCGTAGGGGTACGCGAGGGCCGGCCCGGGAGCGCCCACGAAGACGTGGCCATAGCCCGGCTTGGGCAAAAGGTCTCTCTCGACGCTCACCACGACCATGTGGGATAAGAGGGTCGTGGTCGTGGGCAGGCCCAGCAGCCGTCGAACTTTCGAGTGACGTCCGTCGGCTGCGACCACGAGAGACGCCCGACAGTCGAGCCCGTCTGCGCATCGGACGCCGACCACGCGACCGCGCTCGTAGACGAGACCTTCCACGCGAGCCCGTGTGACGAGCTTCGCGCGCGGCCAGGTGGCGATGGCGCGCCGCAGGTGTTTCACCAGCGTGACGTGGTCGAAGCCGAAACCGGGCTCGGAGGAGCTGGCATATGGGAGCAGCACCGGATCGCGATCGGCGCCGTCGAAGGCCGCGAATCCTTGCACCTCGACTCCGAAATCGGGCGATACGACGTCGCCGAGCCCCATCTCGCGGAGGGCGCGCACGCCGGGCGAGTGCAGGAGCTCGCCGCGAAAGGCGGGCATCGGACCCTCGAGAGCTTCGAGCACCGTGACGGTGGCACCGGCTTTGCTCAGGGCCGCGGCCGCGGTCAGCCCGGCGAACCCGCCGCCGATGACGAGAACGTCCGAAGAGATCATCGAACCCCCTTTGCCTTCGCAGCGCGACCGCTGTCAATTTGGTGGCAGACGCGAGCAGAGTTTCGCACGATGGTCATGGGCTCGACGTCGCTCTCGCGTCACGATGTTCACGATGCCGTGGATCGCCATCTCTAAGCCGCCATCCCTCAAGGAGAGCGCATGCCCTCTCTTTACGAGTTGCTTTCTAGGACGAGTCGAACTTTTGCGCTGGCCATTCCGCTCTTGCCCGAGCCGACGCGCTCGACCACGTGCCTGTCGTACCTGATTCTTCGCATCGCCGACACGCTGGAAGACGCGGGGTCCTGGTCCAGGGCTGCGCGTCTCGAGGCGCTTGCCGAGTGGAGTGGTCTGCTCCTGGCGTCGGCGGGACCGTCCGGGTGGCGCTCCCTTTCTGACATGGCAAAGGCGCGAACCGTGAGCCGGCGGTGGGTCGCGAGAGAGGTCGCACGCGACGAAGCCTACACCGAGCTCATCGAAGAGGTGCCCCAAGTGCTTTCGGCGCTCGCGCGGCTCGACGCCGGGACCCAGCGCATCGTGCGCGATCACGCCCTTCGGTCGGCCGACGGCATGTGCGCGACCCTCGAGCGAGCCGACGCGGCCGGCAACGTGCACATCGATGACCTCGAGGGACTGCGGGAGTACTGCTACGCCGTCGCCGGCATCGTCGGGGAGCTCTTGACGGAGCTCTTCGTCCACGACTGCTCGCCGCTCGCTGGCGTCAAGGAGACCCTGGTCGAGACCCAGGTTGCGTTCGGCGAAGGGCTTCAGCTCGTCAACATCCTGAAGGACGAGGCGCAGGACGCCAAAGAGGGGCGCGTCTACTTGCCCCCGGACGTGCCGCGGCGCGAGGTCCTCGAGCTCGCGCGCGACGACCTCGCGCAGGCGCGTCGCTACATCGATGCGCTCGTGCAGGGCGGGGCGCCCGCCGGGTTCTTCGCGTTCACGTCCCTCTCGGCGGAGCTCGCCGAGGCCACCCTCGTGCGTCTCGAGGAAGACGGGCCCGGCGCGAAGGTGCCGCGCGTGGAGGTGATGCGCATGTTCGCGCGCTACAGCCTCGCCGCGTCGGCCCCTGGCGCCGCGGCCCACTCGGCGAGGGCCCAGAGCGGGAAGTAGTGGCGGTAGTTGTCGTAGTTGATGAGGCACGTCCGGTTGAAGACGCCGACGAGCGGCTCGCGCGCCCAGCCGCCGTCGGCCTCCTGACGTTCGATCAGAAAGCGAACGGCCTTGCGCTGCGCAGCCTTGCCGGGGTCCCGCGCGCGAACGAGGGTCGCGAGCGCCCAGGAGGTCTGGGCCACGCCGCCGGCGTTGGCCTGGATGTAGCGGTGCTCGCGGCACGAGTCGCCGTGCTCGCCCCACCCCCCGTCTTCGCGCTGTCGATCGAGGAGAAAGCGGCACGCCCGCACGATGGCCTCTTCGTCGGGGCTTGCGCCGGCCGCGAGGAGGCCGGTGACGCCGAACCACGCCCCGTACGTGAAGCAGACGGCCCACGATCCCTCGAAGCCGCCGTCCGGGAGCTGTCGCGCGCGCAGGTGCCGTGCGCCGCGTTTGATCGCGACTGCGATCACCGGCGCCAGATCGGGAAAGCGCTGCTTCGCCAGGACGAGGGCCTGGATCATCGCGCTCGTGCACTCGACATAGGAGTAGTCGACCATGATGTCGCCGAAGACCTGCGACGGGTTCAGGAGCTCGAGCCACGCCGGACCTCGCTTGCGCTCGTAGGTCGCCCACCCGCCGTCGTCGTTCTGCCAGGACAACATGAGGCGCACGGCGTCGCGCAGCAGTCCCTCCGGGATGCCGGGCGCGTGGCGGCCTTCCAGCGCGAGCGCGCACTTGAATCCTTCGGCGGTGCAGTCGGTGATCGGCCATCCGTGCGCTCGGTTCGAGAACGGCCAGCCCCCTCGCGACGGGTGCCGGTAGTGGCGAGCGGCATCGGGCACGTCATCGAGGATCTGGTTGTCGCGCACGTAGCCGTAGGCCCTGGCGATCGAGCTCTCCAGCGTCGTGTCCGTGCTCTCCGGGGCCGACGCCGCTTGCGGGGAGCGGGCGGGTTCGCTGGCCGCGCGGGCCTTCGCGAAAGGCGTCGCGAGCAAGGCCTGCAAGACGAAGGCGGTGTCCCACAGCTTGCTGCTGTTGTAGCCCTGCATCTTCGTGCCGTCGTGGCCGTTCCATAGGTAGAGGTCGCACGCGGCGAAAGCGCGCCGAGCGCTCTGACCGCCGGGGTCCTTGAAGTGGTGCACGAAGGTGTTGAGGACCTTGTTCACCGGACCGATGTCGATGAAGTCGGTGACCCGGTCTTCGTAGACGACGTGCCGGAAGATCTCGGCGAGCGCGCGCTCTCGCACGCGCGGAAGGACGGCGCCTTCGAGCGCGTCGAGCGCGCGGTTCGTGGCGCGCAGGGCGATCGACTCCGCGCGATACGCCTCGCCGGCTAAGAGGGTGTCGCGGTGGCGCTCCCAATCGATGCGCTCCCACTCGCCCGCGTAGAGCTCCTCGCGCAAGGCCCGCACGAGCGCTCCGTCCGGCACGGTGGCCCGCCGGCCGTAGAGCCATGCCATGGGAAGATAGACCTGGCGGCAATGGCACCAGAAGTGGCTCGGGTGCATCGGCGTGGTCTTCGGAAGGAGCCAGAGCTCCGGGAGCACCGGATGGATGCCGCGCCAGTCGTAGAGACCGAGGAGACACAGGGTGAACTTCCCCCACGCCGCCGCGCCGAGCGGCGATCCGTGGGTCTGGATCCACTGCCGCATGCGCTGGACCCGCGGATCTTCCGGAGGCAGGCCGAGCACGCGGAGGCCGACGTAGACGAGCGACGTGCAAAACATACTGCCGCGCGGATCCTCCGCGTGGAGCCCCACGCTGCCGTCCTCGTGCTGCACCGACGACAGGTACGCGACCATGCCGTCTCGCCGGTCCGAAGGGACCCGGCCGACGGCGTGACAGAGCGCCAGGTACATTGGCAGAAGAAAGAGCGGTCCGCCGTAGTCGCCCGGCCAGCCGCCGTCGTCGTCTTGCAGGCGTGCGAGGTTCTCGATTGCCTTGCTCATGGTGGCTCGGGCTCGCTGGCGCAGATCGACGCCAGCCGCGGAGTCGGACGGGGATGCCTGGATCATCGGGGCAACAAGGTGCCCTCTGATCGCGAAAGAGGCAAAGGCAAAAGGGGCTCAGAACACCGCGCTCCGGTCGACCGTCACCAGCGATGCGGACCCCAACGGCGGCGCGGAGGGCGCAGGAGGCCTGGAGTCGGCCGAACGGGCGCGAGCGAAGCCTGCTTTTGCAGGAGCTTCGCGCGAAAATAGGCTTGGCGGAGTCGTCCCTGCGCACCGCTTCGGCGCGAGCCGCACCACGTGAGCTCGAAGAGACGAGTATCCCGATCGAGTACGAGACCGAGGGCGGAGCCAAGGTGCGATTCGCGGTGATGCACCCCGTTCTCGTGCTCGAGAGCCGGGCTTGCTACGTCTTCGAGCTGTCCAAGTACAGGACGGATCCCGCATGCGTCAGCTTCGGTCGGCCGTGCTCTGCGCCCATCACTACCTCGTCGACATGGCCATGACGAGGCGCCGGACGAGCGGGCTTTTGCCCGAAGGCAGATTCCGACTGATATCGATCGCGTTGGTTCTTGGGCTTTTATCGATTCCAGTGTGGCTGGGGGTATTTGGCAAACCGGTTCTCGGTCGCGAAGCAGACAAGGCGATCCACGATGCAGTACGACTGCTCCTCGAACGCACTGGTCAGACCGGTGGGATCGCTCCGTTACCAATGGAAGCGCCGTCGGCGTCGAGACCCGATCCCGTTAAGGCGCTTTCAGATACCGTGAGCAAGCTTGGGGTCGTCTCTTTTTGCCTGACCCGTGTTCGTGGACTCGGACCTGCGTCCCTTCCAAGCGCACTGGAACGGCCGACCAAACTGGCCCTGTCGGAAGGCGTCGGTGACCACGATCGCCTTCGCGCGCGGCACCGTTCCCGTGGTCCAAGCATTCTCCTGGTAGGATCCGCCTCGCGATGCGAAGCGCTCTCGACCGAGTTTGCACTTGGTGCGCCATGGGGCTCACGCTGCTCGCGTGCCACTCGGAGATCCCGACGAGCGACGGCGCGCCGCGGACGCCGACTGCCGCCATCGACGCCGCACCTTCCGGCGGCGCGAATGAGCCGTCGGGCCCGGAGAGGTTCGTGCAGCTCACCTCGAGTCGGCCGATTTGCGCACGCTCGAACAAGGGCCGCGTCTACTGCTGGGGCGCGAGCTCCGGCGGCCTTCTGGGGGACGACGACGCGTCGACGTCGCCCGCCTCGCCGGTCGCCATCCCGGCGCTCGACGGAGCATCCGATCTTGCCGTGGGGGGGGACCGGCAAACGTTCTTCCCTGCCAGCGGAGCGAGGATCTGTGCCCTTCGCCACGGGGGGGAGATCTGGTGCTCGGCGCGCCCGCCTATCGACGGCTTTCATCACGTCGTGACGGTGGAGAGCGCACGCTCGTTGGTCATGGTCCGCGAGCACGTATGCGTGCTCGACGCGAAGGGTGACGTCAGCTGCGGAATGGGCGGATTCGCGGACAACGAGGAGTCCACGTGGCCGTATCCGAGCCTGGATGCGTTCGTGAAAGGCCCTCATCCCGATCTGGCGAACGACAACCCGTTCAACGTCTGGAACGTGTGGCCGGTGCTCGACGGGATACGTGAAGTGCGCGTGAATCGCTCGGTTCTGTGCACCTTGTCGAAGCTGGATCGTGTCGAGTGCAAGGACATGGATAGCGACAACGGGCGCAGCGTTTCGATCGGTGGGGTCGACGACTTCGTGGTCTGGGCGAGCTTTTACGTCTGTGGGCGCAAGAAGCCCGGGCCCTGGAGCTGCAAGGCAGGCACGTCCACCGGCAAGCCAGATCCCGCGGAGGCGGACGTCGAGACTGCGATCTCCGCCGTCGCCGGCGACCACACGGCCTATGCCGACGAGGGCCACATCTGCGTCGTCGACCCGGCGGGAGGCGTCGCCTGCCGCATGACCACCGACCCCAGGAAGGATCCGTGGACCCGATGGGGACGCACCCCCCTCGAGGTCCACGACTGGCCAGTCGCCTCGATCGTCTTTGGCGGCGACCAGGCCTGCATGCTGGGGACCGACGGAGCCGTGCGATGCTGGGGCGACCCGAAGGGCGCTACCCCGAGCGACCGCCTCGGGCCACCGGTCCGACTGCCGTAGTCATGGCAACCCTCGAGACCTCGCGGCTGAGAATCTCGAGAAGCTGAGCGGGGACCCTTGCTCCGGGTCAGGTCGCCGCCCACCCCGCGCCTTCAATCGCAATCCCATCGGACGCTGTCGAGGCGAGCCAGAGCAGGGGCTTCACCATCACGTCGGCCTCGAGAAGGGAAGCACGAACCTGTTCGGAGACGCCGTCCGGCACCATGCATTGGGTGAATGGACGGCGCGCGGTCTCCGTCTGACCTCCGACCGGTCTTTCTCGAGGGAATCCGCATGTCTCGAAGAACGTTCTCCGGAATCGCGATCTCGACCTGCATTTGTGGCCTCCTCGTGGCTGCCGGATGCAGCGGCAAGGCGACTGACTCCAGTGCGGTCAAGGCCACCTCCGGCAGCACCGGCATCCAGCCCGGCTCGGTGAACATCGGGCCGCGGCTCACGCTGGCGAATGCGACGAAGGTCGATCTCCTGTTCGACATCGACAACTCGTCATCGATGAGCGACAAGCAGGCTTATCTGGCCCAGGCGATCCCGGACCTGGTGCAGCGCCTCGTGACGCCCAACTGCATCGATACCGCGGGCAATCCCACTGGCGAGGTCTCCGACGCGAACGGCCACTGCACGACCGGTAAAGTCGAGTATCCGCCCGTCCACGATATGCATATCGGGGTCGTCACGTCGTCGCTCGGCCCGCGCCTCGGAGATCAGTGTCTGACCGACGCGATGCAGCAAACGCCGGCGGGACCGGTGCCCTCGCACAACGACGATCAGGGCCATCTGATCAACCGCGCCAGCGATCCCGACAATCTCGCGAACTACGAAGAGAACCCGCTCGTCGACATGGGCACGGCGAACTTCCTCAACTGGTTCCCTTCCGTGCCCGCGAACGCCGGCCACGCGCCGACCCCTGGCGCCCCTCCCATCGGCGATCCTGCGCAGCTGGTGCGGGACTTCAAGAGCGTCGTCGTTGGCACGCACGCGTTCGGATGCGGGATCGAGTCGCAGCTCGAGAGCTGGTACCGCTTCCTGATCCAGCCTGATCCCTACGCGTCTCTCGTGCGCGCCCCCGAGTCGACGGCTCAAAGCGCGGAGTGGCAGGGGATCGACACGACCATCCTGGCGCAGCGAGCGGCTTTCTTGCGTCCCGATTCGCTCCTGGCCATCGTCGTACTCTCGGACGAGAACGACTCCGAGGTCGACGTACGGTCGTTCCGAGGCACGGCGTGGAACTACATGGCCTCTGCCTTCGACCCGCCGCGAGGCACGTCGATTTGCCAGACCGACCCGGGCGACCCCAGCTGCACTTCGTGCGCGTTCGGAATGGCCCCCGATGACCCTCAATGCAGGGCCACCAACGCTACCCCCGCATCCCCAGGAATGTCCCTCGGCACGTACGCCGATCCCCACGACTGGGGATACGACCTGAACTTGCGGCACGTGCACCAGAAGCAGAAGTACGGCGTCTCGGTTCAGTTTCCGATTCAACGCTACGTCCTCGGTCTGGCGTCCACGAAGGTGCCCGACCGAAGCGGCGAGTACCCGCCGGGAGCGACCGACTACCAGGGTCTATTGGCCTCGAACCAGGACTGCGCCAACCCCCTCTATGCGGCGAAGCTCCCTGCGCCGCCGGCCAACGTCGATCCGTCGAAGTGGCAGCCCACGGCCGAAGAGGTGTGCCACCTCGGGCTCGGCGCGCGCGCGGCGGGCTCCGTCTACTACATGCACATCGGCGGCGTGCCGCATCAGCTCCTGCAGCAGGACCCGCGCAATCCCGACAGCCCGCAGAAGACGACCCTCGGGCCCGCGGACTGGACTCTCATTCTCGGCAATGATCCGGTCAACTACGACTACAGCGGTATCGATCCGCACATGATCGAGTCGTACGAGCCGCGGACTGCGGCGCGCGTCCCGCCGGGCGGGTTCTCCGTAGCCGCTGCGACGACGCCCGAAGGAACCGATCCGATCAGCGGCCGGGAATGGGTCACCAACTCGACCGACGCCGAGCATCAAGGGCTCGTGGTGGACGTGGAGTACGCGTGCACGTTCAAGCTCGCGACACCCCGAGACTGCAGCGACGCCGCGACGCTCGCGGACCCCACGCTCGTGGATGCATGCAATTGCCAGCCTCCGTCACCCAACACCGGGTCCTTCAGTCCCGCTCAGATTCCGGCGGTGTGCAACAGCACGACGCCGACCCTCCAGGACTCTGCGAAGGCGTACCCGACGGTCCGCGAGATCCTCCTCGCGAAGCTTCTCGGTGAAGTCTCCGGAGCCAACCCGGGCGTCGTCTCGTCGATCTGTCCGATCCATGAGAGCGAGCTGTCGCCCGGCGACCCTCTGTATGGTTACCGTCCTGCGATATCGTCGCTCATCGATCGCTGCATGGGCCGCTAGAACGCATCCGGCAACTTGTTGAATGGAAAGCCCGGACCCTCCAGTGAACGCTTCAGGGGGGCGGCTAGCCCGGCGAGAATCGCGGGGGGTCCGGGGTGGTAGCCATCGACGTGAACCGAGGCCCCGCCCCCCAGGTCGAGTCGGTCCGGTACCAGAGCAACGTCCAGCACGAGGGAGAGCGCCTCGATGGCTACGAGTTCGGCCTCGCGTTGCACCGTGCTGCTTGAAGCGTGGAGCTCTTTGGTCGTCATTTCCTCTGCGGCCATCAGTTAGCGTGCACTCTAGGCACCGACCTCGCAAGATCGGGGCGGTCGGCTTGACTCGCTGCTGACCGACCAGCAAAGGGGGCTAACTCTTAGAGCCCATCCCGGTAGGCCGGTAGTTCCATGTGTTCCATGAAGGTCCATCTGCGACCGATCGTTGCCACGAACTTTTCCATCCGCGCGTGCTCAGGCGAGTTGGCGTGGCATGGGACTGGTAGAGCGTGGGGATGGGTGGCGGATTCCGGACGTGCTTTGGTCGCAGATCGAGCCGTTGATTCCGTCGGGCAAGCCGCATCCGCTGGGATGCCATAACCCGCGGGTGCGCGATCGCGATGCGATGACGGCGATCTTGTTCGTACTGCGCACGGGCTGCCAATGGAATGCGCTGAACGCCACGGGCATCTGCTCCAGCTCCTCGGCGCATCGGCGCTTCGTGGAATGGACCGAGGCCGGTGTGTTCGAGCAGGCTTGGGTGGCGGCTCTGGCCGACTACGACGAGTTTGTCGGAGTAGACTGGCGCTGGTTGTCGATGGACGGGGCGATGACCAAGGCGCCGCTCGGGGGAAAAAAAAACGGGGCCGAATCCGACCGACCGCGCCAAGGGTGGCACCAAGCGCAGCTTGCTGACCGAGGCCAACGGCGTCCCCCTCGCCATCGTCGTCGCCGGGGCGAACCGCAACGACTTCAAGCTGGCGCGTGAGACCCTCGAAAGCATCGTCATCGCACGTCCCAAGCCGACCCGCGACGAGCCCCAGGGGCTCTGCCTCGACAAAGGCTACGACTACGATGAGGTGCGTGAGTTGGCCGACGCCTTTCGCTTCACCGCGCACATCCGACGTCGTGGCGAAGAGGCCCGAGCCGCCAAGAAGACCGGCGGCTTCAAGGCGCGTCGCTGGGTGGTCGAACGCACGCACAGCTGGATGAACCGATTCCGAAGGATCCTCATCCGCTGGGAGAAGCGTCCCGACACCTATCTCGCCATGCTCCATCTCGCTTGCGCCCTCATCACCTGGAAAGCGTGCGGTCTACTGGGATAGGTTCTTAGTTCCTCTTCCCCCACCTCGGTCTCTCCGGCGGTTCGCGGTCGGGCGCATTCTCCCAGAGAGCATCCGGATCCCCGGCGCCTCCACTGCGGGAGCGTGGCGGGTCATGGAGACCTTGGGATGGGTCACCTCTGAGACCGTACGCGGCGCCGTGCCGCTGGCCCTTTGCAAGGCGTGCGGCGAGAAGAACGCGCGCATCATGGCATCGGTGAAGGCGGCGAAGAAAGGCCGCAAGAGGAAATGAAATAGTGATCTTCCCCCGGCGCCCGCCGCGCCGTGGCCGCCGCCACCGCGCACGGGCTGGGGATGGGTCGTAGGCGCAAGTCGCGGGTGCGATTCGCTCGATGGAGCATGCGGTTTAGAACGAGTTCGCAAAGCCGCTCGTCGCGTATCCCTCCTCGGAGCGTATCAGTGCGCGGCGATTGGCGTCGGAGGGGACGCGAGCCCGTAGACGTCCCCCTCGACCTCGTATCCTGACGGAAAGCCGCCGGTCTTCAGGGTGACGTTCGTCATGTAGATCCCGCCCGGCACCTGGCGAATGGCGTCCTCGATCGCGTCCTCGACGTTGGCCGTACCGAACGTGGCGTGGCTCGAGCCATGGAATCGGCCGAGGTTCCTGAACTGCGCGCTATTGTCGTAGACACGCGTCGAGACAACGGTGAAGTGGCCGACCTGCGTCGTAGCTTCGCAGCCCGAAATCGCGAAAACGAGCGAAAGCAGGACCCAGCGCATCGTCGAAGTCTAGCCGCCAGAACGACATGCCTCGGCCGCGCGCCACGGATTTGTGAACGAAAGGAAGACGCGGTCGCGGGTCTGACTACTGGGGGACGACAGGTGGCCTGTGGTGCCGAAGAACTCGTTTACGAGGCATTCCCGGAGGTGGACGGGCTGCGTGGCCATCCGGGGTGAAGAACCTCGACTCGTCTGTGTAGTCGGCCATGGTGCCGGAGAGGTCCCCCTCCGAGCACCTCGTGTACAGCGATCCACTCCAAGTCAAAGCGGAACCTCTGCAAGCTGCTCGGGGCTGTACCGCGGGCGAGGGGGCGGCCGGGCTACGGCATCGTTCTCGTTGCCGTACTACCCTCAGACGCACGACGACGCGCTACACGGCGTGAGGGCCCAGGTGGAACGTCGTGGCGTCCGGCACGTTTGCAGGAGGATCGGGCCACCCCTTTACAGCGTCATGGGGCTCTCAGCGGACGCACTCGGCGTAAACCCAGTACTCCATGTACGGCTCGGTCCCCGGGAGGGGGTCGAGCGTGGGCGGGACATCATGTTCGAAGAACGTGTTGCCGTCCATGCTGACGCCGAGCCACTCGGTCGGATCGCCGCTCGCGTCGAAGTCTTCGACTTGGACGTTCGATGAGCCCATACCCTGGTCGAGCTGGCTGACCGCGGCGAAGGCGGCGGGATCGAGGCTCGTTGTGTCCGTATTCGCGAAGTCGGCGACGAGCGTCTCCAGCTCGTTTTCGCTCGGTGCTCGCCAGCCGCCGCCGCCAAGAGTCTGCGACGTGCAGTACGAGCCGACGCTGCTCGGCTCCATCAACGCCGACGGACTCTGGATCCACGAGAGACCCGTCCAGTTGTCTTCGACGATCCCGTTCGCGATCGTGTAGTGGGCGCCCGTAGGGGTGAACGAGCCGCGCACGCAGCGCACGGCCGTGGGACCCTGGAGCATGTCCTCGAACGGGTAGAAGTAAGTGAGTTCGCCGCCCGCGGTGTTCCCGTCGCCCAGTAACGCCTCGGCCAGCGCGGCTTTCGCGGTGCCCATGTCGCGGTACGATGACGACATCAACTCCGCCGTGGTCGGGGGAAACACCGCCGTGTTCTCCGCGGGGAACCTGGTGAAGTCCATGATCGAGACGAGCTCGATACGGCTCGGCACGCGCCAGTCATGGAACCCCGCGAGGCCCAGACCGGTGCAGTAGGCGGCCGACTGCTCGAGGAGCTGCGTCGCCATCCCGTTTTGCGCCGACGAGACGATATACGCGTCACGCTGCCAGGTGAGGCCCGTCACCCGATCGACGGCAATCGCGTCGACGCTGGTATCATAGCTCTGGGGATGCGGCAGACCGCTCGAGGGAGAGTTTGGCATGGCCCAGGTCGCCCAGCCCGGGGTCGTCGGGGCACCGAGCGCAGCATCGGAGCCACCCCCCTCGGTTGCAGGTCCGCTCGGCGGCGAAGAAGCATCGGGCGACGACGAGTCATCGTCACTGGACGAAGGGCCGGTGTCCGAAGTCGTCGCATCCGTGGAGACGCTCCTCGACGGAGCGCCATCGCTACCCGACGAAGGAGCGACGTTGCCGGACGGTACCGCGCCGTTGGTCGCAGCGGAGGCATCGTAAGCCCCGGTATCGCCGACGGAAACGCCGGTTGTCGTCTGGTTGCACTGCGACTCGGCAGCCCCCATGGTCGCAAACGCCGCCAGCAGCGTGGGCCATCGTCTCGTCTCCATGTTCGCTCCTACGGGGACAGCACCATGGTGCACGAGGCCGACCACCTTCGCCAGCGCGCGATGAGGGCGAATGGGGCAATGCCGCATGACGCTCCGCGGTCAAGTTCCGGGCACCACGGGCTCGTCATGCGGACCAGAACCCACCGCCGCTGCGCCAAGTCAGCCCCAATCGGGGCGATCGAGTTCTGGTATACTACGGGGTGGTCACGGGGGCAGTATTGCGGTGAGAAGCGTTCGAGTAGGTTCCAACCCAATGCACATACCGAACATGGTTCTGGGATCCATCGCGGTCAGTTGGCCCGTCGTGTTCATCGGAGCCTGCGGGTCCTCGTCTTCTGCGACAGGGTCTTTGGCCAACCGGACTGATGCGTCCACATTCGATGCGGACGCCGATCTCGTTCCGGAAGTGAGAACCACGGAGGCCGGCGACGGCCGCGGAGGTGACGCCGCGAGCACTGGGGACTCGAGCGACGCGACTGCGCCTTTGTCGTACCACGGGGGCATCGAGGCATTGACGCAGGTGAGCTCCGATGGGGGCATAGGCTACGCCTATTCGGCGAATTTCGCGACCGCGGTGGAGTACCGTCCCCCCGACGCCTTTTCTCCCTTGTGCTCGGTCCAGGTAGGATCATGTTGTTTTGTTCTTCCGCAAGCCCAGCTTGAAGCCGGGGTCGTGATCCCGGTCGGGGCCGGGGATGTATCGCTGACCGATCACAGCACGACGCTCGCCACGCTTATGCCGGCTACGCCGGGATATTCGGCCTACAGCTCGGTCGACAATCCACCGACCCGTACCCTGATCTGGCAGCCTGGCGATGCACTGCATGTTGGGTCGACTGGTGACGCAGTGCATCCGTTCGTGGGGTCAGCGACCGCCGGGACACCACTTTCTGTCATTTCACCGGTCTTGTCCGGGACGCTTTCCGTCTCCCTCTCGGCGGACCTGACAGTGTCCTGGACTCCGGACCCCCTGATGTCCGACGAGACTGTCACTGTGAACGTCTACGCTGGAACGAGTACCAATCAGGTGGACGGACAGGTGGCTTGCTTGGCCTCGGATGCGTCGGGCCGGGCAACTGTTCCGGCCGCGATGCTCGGTCAACTCCATGCAGGCGACCATGGCCAGTTGGTGGTCACCCGGTTCTCTCTTACCGCGATCACCGGAGACAACGCGAACATCGACTTGCGCCAGGGTTCCTCGGCTGTTGCTATTGCCACCTTTCAATAGACCGTTGCTGTGTGTGCATGGACGGATGGTGGGTTCACGGACTCCTGGCTTCGAGCAACAAGGACAAGACCTTCTCGCTCGGCGGACAGCCGTGGGAAATCGTTCATATCGAATGGGAGCGCGGGATCTGCGTCGTGCTGTCCTGGCTCCTTTCGTCGTCCGGGAGTCTTCAGAACCGCACCCTACCGCGAGAGGCAAAGCGCCCAGCAGGCGGTTCGAATTCGCATGACCATCGGTCTCCTTCTTTGATTGCCCCGCTCGCGCTGGCGTCTGAATCGCTCGCGCTCCTGCGGGGGCCGACCGTCTGTACCGCCCGCTCGCGCCTTCCCCGAAGACATCTTCGAAACTATCCATTCGCTTTCGGTGACGTGCGCGCGCATCAGCGCCTATCGCACTTCGCCGGCGAATCTGGATGAACAGTGTCTCTGCGAGCGGAGAAAAGCGGAGCGGTTCGCGGCGCGTGCGGACGGGCCCTTCTGACCAGGGGCCGGCGCACCGTCCGACGCTGAGCGGGCCACGGCGCAGACCGTGACCCGACCCGAGACGCGCGGTCTGACCTGTGTGCGCGACTTCGTCCGTGCGCCGCCGCCTACTCGACGAACGCCACCCCGCGGTACGCCGTCCCGTAGGTCGGTCCGGCGACGACGCGGAACGACTCCTGCGCCACCGGGCCCGTGAGGGTCGTCGCTCCGATGTCGTCGGTGATCTCGACGACCTTGTTCGGGTCGGCGCCGTTGTCGCCGGAGGCGCTCGACGTCGACGTCGTGGCCCAGAGCGTCACGCGGTTGCCGAGGACCACACCGGTCAGGTTGCGGAGACCAACGGTCGTCACATCAGGATATTGGCCATCGGGTCCATTTAGATTGCCGTCGACGACGCCGGTCAAGCCGCTCGTCAGCACGTAGTCGAGCTGCCATACGCCATCGACCAGGCTCCACTTCTCGAGGCCTGCGTGGCTCGTCAGGTCGAGTGTGTTGCCGCTGCCTTCGTCGGTGACGTACATCGTCGTGGGGTTGGCGAAGAAGACGGCGAACGGGGTGAAGTCGCCGCCGGTGGCCTTGGCCGAATCGGTCGGAAAGCCGGGGACGATGCTGATCGTCGTGGACGCGGCGTTCGCGACCGTCGGCAACGAGCTGACCGTGTAGACCGTGTCGATGCCGTTGCTGCCGCTGCCCTTGGTGAAGTAGAGCGCGCCGCCGTATTCGGTCACGCCGCGGTAGTTGTTGTCCTTGCCGGCCTTGTCGAGCTTCGTGCCGAACTGGCGCTGGATGAGCGGATCGACTTCGGCCGAGTCGTTGGCGGGGATCGCCACGTTCGACGTGAGGCCGTTGATGGGAGTGGCGACCTCGAGGCCGGTGGTCTCCGTGACGTCGGGCGTCGTGCCGTTGGGGCCGAAGGTCGACGCGTTGCCGTTGTTGGCGTTGCCGACCGCGTAATAGAGGCCGTTCGATCCGAGGAGCGCCGAACGCCCGTTGTTGCCGCCGTAGTCGATCGTGGGCGTGTACGAGAAGCGTCCCAGGAAATCCATCGAGACGACGGTACGCGCGAAGGCATAGTTCGCACCGAACGCGAAGGTCACGGGGTTGGTCGGGTCCTGCCCGGGGACCGCGTCGGAGTTCGACACGTCGAGCGCGCCGATTCCCGCGCCGGCGTAGCCCACGAACACGAGGTGGGGGCCGGACCCGTCCCACGTGACGTGCAGGCCCAGCTCGGACTTGGAGGAGAAGCTCGTGACCACCTGACCGGCCGGCACCGACGTCCGGTGGAACACGCGGCCGCTGAGCGGCTCGAGGTCGGTGAGGTTGATCGCCGAGGTCACTCCGAAGCTTCCGTCCGGCGAGTCGTTGTTCCAGACGTCGACGTAGTTGTTGCCGGCAATCGCCGGGACCGTCGCGGTCGCCGAGCCGGCGAGCGGCGAACCCTCGATGAGCGAGGCGACGGCGCCTTGAGACCGGTCGTAGGTGGTGCTGCTGATGACGAGCGTATTGGGAACGAGCGCAAACGGCTCCGCCCGAGCGATCCCGCTCGATGAACAGAGAGCGAGCATCCCGCACCCGGAGACAAGGCCTTTCACGGCCGCACGGCGAACGATTGAACGCATGGTGACCTCCGCCGCGCAAAGTGCGCCTGCAGAGGTTGGCTCTCCGCTACAAACGCGTTCCATTTTCGCGACGGCCGCGGCCCGCCCGGTACGATCGCTGGGAAGAGAAAGCACCGCAGGTCATCTCCGCGCAGCACATGAGGAGGGGTGTGGGCTGGCTCGCGATCCTCTTGCCGGTGCTCACCACCGTCGGCTACTGGGTCTTTGGAGCGCAGCGTGGCGGATTTCTCGGCTCGATCAGCGAATCGTACTACACGCTCATGAGAGACGTGTTCGTGGGGACGCTCTGCATAGAAGCGTTCTTCCTCTACGCGTACCGGGGCTATAACGCATTCGAGGATCGATTCTTCAACGGCCTTGCGTTTCTCTCTGTCGTGATCGCCCTCTTCTCCATGAACTCGAAGCCGGTGGTGGCCGGCGGCGTCGACGCCCCTCCGTCCTGCCACTACTCCATCACGATGGATCCGACCTGCTTGATTGTACTCAACGACAGGGTGCTGATGTCCCATCACGAGGCGTTTGGGTGGATCCACATCATCGCCGCCGCGATCTTGTTCGCTAGTCTCGGGTACGTTTCGATCTGCCTCTTCACGAAAACCGACTGCACCGAACCGGGCCCCGAGAAGCGTCGTCGCAACACGATCTATCGGGCCTCTGGGATCGCGATCTGGTCAGCTCTCGCGCTCTATGGGCTGTTCTTGGCGGCGCAGAGCCTCGCCTCCGGCGCCTCGTGGGTCCGCATGCTCGACGACTGGCCTCTCCTCTTCGTCGGCGAGACCGTGTGCCTGTTCGCCTTTGGGTTCTCCTGGTTGGTCAAGGGGGACGGCGTATACGGGCTGTCCGATTCGCCGGAGCAGGGCAGGTCTTCCCTCCGCCCGGGGAACCAGCGCGCGAGCGTACTGCTACAACGGCGTCACGCCGTACTGCCCGACGATCGTCCAGGGCGGCTCGTTCCGAAAGACCTCGATGCCCTTGGCGCTGCACGAGGTGTAGAGCTGTCCTGCGGAGTCGAGCGTGAGCCATGCCTGGCATCCGACCGCGATCTGGCCCGTCGGCACCCCCGTCGCCGAGTAGATGTTGACCGTCTGGGCGACCCAGTCGGCGACGTAGACGTTGCCGCTCCCGTCCACGGCAACGTTCTGCGGCTGCCAGGGCCCGCCGTCGTCCTGGATGGTGCCGGTGAGCGTGAGGGACGTTGCAGAGAGCTGGTATTCGTAGACTGCGCCTCCGTGGCCATCGGCCACGTACGCGGTGCCGCTCGGGCCAACGGCAACTCCGCTCGCTCCGCCGCCGGACGGGTAGGGGGCCGAGGCCACAATCTGGCCGGCGAGGTCGAGGACCTGCACGCCGCTGGCGGTCGTGACGAAGATGTCTCCGTTGGCGGGAGACACGGCCATGCCGGTGAGGCAGCTCAGTGGGGTTCCGGAGCCCCCAACATTCCCGGCGAAGATCCCCCGGAAAATGAGGCTCGGTTCTTGTCCGACCGAGCTGTCGTCGTCGAAGACGAGAATATCGCTGCCGTACGAGCCGGGGGGAGAGAAGGAGCAGTCCGTGGTGTCGGCCGTCTCGTACGCGTTGGCGACGAGCAAGTGGCCTTGGCCGTCGACCGCGATCGCCACGGGAATGGTGACCGCCCAGAGGGTGGCACCGCCATCCGCCGCCGCGGCCAGACCAGTGTTGCTCCGGGTGAGGGCCGCGGCCGGGAAGGCGCCAGCGTTGGCCGGCCCGTAGACGCCGATCGTGCTGGAGAAGGGAGGAGCCGTCGGCAGAGGATTCGGCAGCTGGTTTACGAAGATCCATCCCATCGGATCCACCACGATCGCGGTCGGAGTGATCGTGGCGCTCAGTGCGGGCGAGATGTCGGCGGGGCCGGGGCCGCCGTCGAACACCTGCGGCGCGCCGGCGCCTCCGACGGTCATATCGACACCCGCGTCCAGGTGCGGCGTGCAGTTGAGCGGCGCCTCGCCGTGGACGCCGCACAGCGTGAGCTGGATGGGCTGCCCGCCCACCGTGCAGTCCTGCCAGATGCAGCGCTCTCCGGTGAAGCAGCTCTCGTTCATCACGCAGATCTGCACCGACACGAGCGCCCCGGCGTCGGCCGGCGCGACGTTGGCGCAGGGGCTCAGGGGGGACGTCAGCGTGGACTGGCACGAGGAGGTGACCGTCGCCGTCGTCTCGTCGATGACCGCGCAGCAGGCCTCGTTCTGGAGGGTGCCCGCGGACCCGACCGGCTGCACCTTCGTGCCGAGGGAAGCGGGCGGTACCGAGCACTCGAACGAGTCGACGCACTCGTACGCCGAGCCGCCCGGCGGGCACGCCGCCCCCGCGTCAACGCAAGTCGCGTCGCCGGTCGCGCCGAGGCAGCACGTCTCGTACGTCGGCCCCAGGTTGCACGACATGGCTCCGCAGGATGGCTCGCCCTGCGCGTTGAAGGTGAAGTTGCTTGGAACGGTGTAGGGCTCGCAGCCGAACCCGCCGTCGTCGAGCGTGCCGTAGCTGCCCCAGTGCGCCTCGCACGCGCTCCGGGCCACCTCGCAACCGACGTAGTCCGAGGAGTCGGGCGACTCCGGAGGGCAGGCCATGTAGCAACAGGGGTCGGGGTTCGCATTGCAGCAGAAGGAAGGGCCGATCGTGACGCCGCCATCACCGTCGTCGCCGTCGTCACTTGCCGTTGCGTCGGCGCCCGTCGCGTCGAGCCCACCATCGACTGGCGACTCGTGGGCGTTGGAGCCGCAGGCGACGGCCGCCAGCGAACCGCCCGCAAGGAGCATCTCACGCAAGCGCCATTCCCAGTTCACGCGAGCAAGACAATCAAGGCGCATGCCATGCTGCAAGCGAGCAATTCCCGGCAATTCCCAGGGAGTGCCTGCGCCGCTGTGTGCCATACCCTGATCGAGCGGACGCGGATTCTCAGGAATCGCGGTAGCGGTCTCGCCACGCGAGAGGCCCATCGAGCCCGAGGCGGGTTAGCCGGGGGACGACGAGGTGCTCGATGGCCGCATAGAACGCCTCGACCCGTGCCTCCGGATGCAGCACGCCGAGCGCGGCGTATGCTGGATCGAACGGCTGCCCCTTCTGCAACCATAGCAGGGCCGGCCGGGCCGTCTGTCGCTCGCATCCGGCGAGCCCCCGGGCGGCCTCGCGCTGCAGCCTCTCGCGCAGCGCCTCGCCCAGCGTCGGCCAGAGCGCGCCGAGTCCCGTCCAGCCGAGACGCTGATGGCGGACCTCGTCGGCCAGGATCATTCCGAGCGCCGCGCGCGTGAGAGGCTCGACGGTGGCGCGGCGGCACGCACGGAACAGGTACATCGAGATCGTCTCGCCGATCGCGACCTCGACGAGAAGGAGCGCGGCCAGGCGCGTCAGCGGGTCCCCAAGGGTCGCCATGCGCGCTCGAACCGGCCGTGCGTCGTACTCGGGCGCGAGGGCGCCGAGCTGCCTGCCGACCTGGGCGCAGAGGCGAGAGTGACGGAGCTCGTCGCGCATGGCCGCGTCGAAGCGCGAGGGCCAGGGCTCCGGCATGCCCGCGTCGCGCGCGGCCCGCGCGAGGGTGCGAAAGACGAGCGCCGAACGCAGCTCCTCGGCGGCGCGCATCGGCCACGCCGTGATCGCGAAACGAACGTGCGCGTCGCGGTACGGAGCGAGAAGGGGGTCCGGCAGGTCAGTCGTGCCCATCGCCCTCGGCCGCGGCGTCGTCCCGCCCTGCCTCTCCTCCCAGCCCCGCCTCGGCGTCAGGCTCGGCCTCGGCGTCGGGTCCCGCCTCGGCGTCGGGTCCTGCCTCGGCGTCGGACCCCGCTTCGTCATCAGATGCGATCAGGGTTATGGGTGCCATTTCGGGCGGCGGCAACGGACTCCCAGCGCCGTTGCAGCAGCCGCCGCCGATGACGCCCGGCATATTCTGCGACGCGTCGGCGCTGCCCGCTGCAGCGTCCGAGCAACCCGCTGCGGCCAGTGCTCCCCCCGCCAGAATCATCTCTCGCCATCGGTGCTTCCACCCCATGCGTCCGCCTCCGCCGCCCGGCCAAGTGCACCCCACGTGCCGGGGCGTTCCCCTGCGGATTCGCGACCAGCGCGCGTGCCACTCCGTGCCACGGCGGATCTTCGTGTCGTGGGAGCCGGTTTACGCAGGTAGGCATCATGCGGAGGTGGCCAAACTGGCACCGTTCCTTTGATCTCGGCCTTCAGATTACTTGACGACGTGGTGTTCAGACTGCGCGCCGATGGCCATGCTCGCTATCGCGTGAAACCGTGCGAGGATCGGTCCGCGCTCTTCGGCAACCCCGAAGGACAACACCTGCCAATACGCGGAGCTATGCCGGGACCGCTCGCCCGTCCAACGCTCCTCGTCCAACGCTCGACATCTGTCCGGCTCGTTCGCGGCGGCGGCAGCGCGTCCGCCCGGAGAATTGCCGGTCTTGCTGCGCGCGCGAAGCCATGGTGGTGTTGCTGCGGAGGGGCCTTTGCGGCTTCGCACGAACGTCAGGTGCATCTCCGCGCTCGGCGGCGCCATCGCCTCTTGCCTCTTGCCCGCGACGCCGGCGAGCTCGTCGCCCCCCACGGCCGACACCGGCGCTTTGTCTTCGGCCGGAGTGGTCGTCTGGTCTCCCGGTCCCGGCGCTGCGTGCACGCAGGCCATCGCGTCTCTCCGAGACTTCAGGGCGTCGAGCGGCGCGGGCGCGTCGCGCGATGCTGGCGCAAGCCCGGCGCAGGGTACGGGAGCCGACGTCGGTGAGCGGCACGCAACGGGGCCGCGCGTACGTCCGCCGTGGCTGTCCGAAGACGTCTCGCGCTGGCAGAGCGCCATCATCGGCTACGGGTCGATCGTGCGACGCGACCGCGTGCTCCCCTTTGCGGTCGACGCGACGGGCATCGCCTTCGCGAGGTTCCTGAACGGCATGCACCGTCGCATCCACCCGGCGTTCGGCGACGAATTTCTCGAGTGGCTCGATTCGCTGCCGCCGACCGATCCACGCAACGCCGCCGACCTGTACGCGCGGCTCGAGATCGCCGTCGACCGGAGCGGCCGCGTGGCACGCATCGGTGTCGTCAAGACGAGCAGCGTGCTCGGCTTCGATCTCGCCGCGGTCGAGGCCGTCGACAAGGCGCAGCCATTCGACCAGCCGCCTTCCGAGATCGTCTCGCCCGACGGCAACGTCTACATGCACTGGATCTTCTACCGCGACGAGCGTTGCGCGTGCTCCCCGCAAGGATCGCGGCCGTACCGGCTTCGCTGACTCCGCGAGGTCGCGATTTCGCGCACGGACGCGCGTGACCGCTCCGTGGGGTCGCCGTTGTCCTGGCTACTTGTCCGATCCGCGCGTCAAAGCGTGCGTCAGTTTTGTTCATGCGGCGGGCACCGGCCGACAGGTCTGGGCCGACGAGCTCGCTCACGTTGATGGCTTGGGCCCCACAGCAAAACCTCGGATCGCCGACTACGACGCATTCAGACTCGATCGTGCAGGACTGGTCGTTGTTCGAGCCGTCAAAGACCGAGCAAGTCGTATCCTCGCTCTTGCACCCCTCGTCCGGCGCAAAGAGAAGGACCGCGGCGCCAATGCCCACGGCGAAAGCACGGTGGGGTGCCATCCGCTCGGCCTACTCCCCGCCCGCGTCGGCAGGGCCCCCGTCCGCCGCTGCGTCGGCGCCGGCGTCCGCGTCGGCATCTCCTGCATCAGCGGCCGCCGCGGGGCATTGGCTTGTTGTCGATGTTTGACACTTGCCGCCAACGCAACATGGACCGAACGCCGCAGGGCACCCGCTGGCGCACGTCCGCCCGTTGAACTCAGCGGCGACGGCCGGCGTGTTGGCGACGTCGGAGTTGTACTGCGCCAGAGCGCTGACGTTGATGGCCGCACCGAAGGAGCAATCGAAGGCGCACGGAGTGCATGCGTTTCCTTCGGCGATGTACCGACAGTCTGTATCGACCGTACACGACTGGTCATAGTCGGAAGCTTGGATGAGCTTGACGCTCGCATCGATGCACGCGTTTGGGCCGGAGTCCTCAAGAGACACGTCGCTCTGGGCGTCGGGGGTCATCGCAGCGCCGTCCACGGCGCCCGGGTTCGAGCCGGTGCTGGTGCATCCCGCGATCGCCGTGAGCAGCGCTGCCACGCCGACGAGGCCGAGCGCGAACGAGATTGGATGGGCCACGACCTACTCCACACCCGCGTCAGCAGGCCCCCCGTCGGTCTCAGCGTCGGCGCCAGCATCCGCAGTGGCGGCGTCCGCACCCGTGTCTGCGGCGGCGTCAACTGCGGGGACAGCGTTCGGACGGTCCAGGCTGCAGCTTCCGCCAGCGCAGCAGCCCATGGAGAACACCTCTGGACCCTCGGGGCAGCGCGGATCCTTCGTGCACGCTGGGCAGAGCGCGTACTCGCGCGTGCCGGTCTTCGCCCTGTAGAGGGTCCACCCGATCTCCTGGAGCTCTGCCCACGTCTGCTCCTCGGTGTCAGCCGGAAGGGTGACCGAGCGCCCCAAGCACTTGCCGCACATCGCCTCGAAGCGCCCGCCCCTGATGGGATGCATGTCTGGTAGGGGCACGCGGAAACCTTAGCAGGCGGGCGCACCCCGTTCAGTCCGCGCCGCCAGCGTCACCCTCCGCGTCGATCGTGGACCCGTCCGCTACGCCGCCGCCTTCCGCGTCTACGTTCACAACCCGGCCGTCGGACGCTTCGCTCGCGGCGTCCTCGGCCCCTTCGCCTCCGTCGATCGGGATGGGGGGTGTGGCGCCATACGGCGGCGTGAAGGTCGTGTTGTCGCAGCTCGAGAACGCAGATCCGGCCGCCAATGTCCCTGTGCCGAGCGCGAATAGTGCGGCGCGCGCCAGGCGTGTCGCGGTCGGCTGCGGCGCGAGCTCAACGACGGGCTCGGCCCTGAGCGAGGCGCGGCAGAACGGGCAGCGCTCCTCCGTAGCGCGAACATGGCGCGCGCACGACGAGCAAGGGCGAAGCGACGGCCTAGTCACGCGTGAACGGTAGCAGCCCGCCGCCGAGGCGCACTGAGGCACGCGGCACCCCTGCCGGCAGCGTCTTCGAGTCACCGGCAACGGAGCGGGGACTATGTATCTCGTCGTCAACATCAAGCTCACGCCGGCGCAGTTCGCGGAAGCCTTCTGGCCACCGACGGCGGCCCAAACCTCATCGCGGTGGTGGCTCCCCTCGGCCGCGCCGTTTGCGAAATGAAGTTGCGCAACGCGACTACGACCAAGGAGCAGCGCGCCTGCCATGAGGCGCTGCGCGCCGTCGGCGTCGCCGTACACCGTGCACGTCGTGCGGTCGGTCGACGAGGCGCGGGCGGCGCGCGACTTGAACTTACGCCTCGGCTTGACCGACCTGGAATCAGAGCCTACGGGACCGTGTTGTGCCTACGATGCTCGCCGGAACGGCCGTCTTACTTGCGGATGATGACGCCGACAGTGTTGCGATCCTCGAGTACCTCATCGCGAAAGAAGGCGGAACGGTCCGGACCGTGAAGAACGCGCGCGAGGCTCTGGAGCTACTGCTCACGTGGACGCCGGACGTGCTGTTGCTCGACATTGCCATGCCGGACATGGACGGCGTCGAACTTCTCGCGACGGTCCGAGGCCTGGCGCGCCTCCGCGATGTGCCCGCCGTTGCCGTGACGGCCCTCGCCTACGAGAGCGACCGGGCGCGCTGCATTGAAGCCGGCTTCGTCGAGCACGTTTCCAAGCCCTACGAGGCGGAGATGCTGCTGGACCTCATCGCGGCGCTTGGGTCTAAGAAGGCCTCGACCGCGGCGTAGCGGCGACTGTCGGCTGCGGGGTCGCCATTCGCCGAGCTGCGTCGAGGAGGCGCGGGCGGCGCTCGAGGCAGCGTTGCTTGCGTCAGTCCGGGCAGATGAACTGAAGGCCACCGTCGTCGAAACCTGGGGTCCGCTGACAAGTGCACCCGACCGGCCCACAAAATGTGCTCGGCGTCGGCAGCGTCACCGTGCAGCCTTCAGGGTACACATTGGTGTTACCCGCGGCATTCGGGTCGAGGCCCGGCGCTCGGCACCCTGCAGAGGCGGGCGGGCCGGCCTCACACGTGTAGACGGCGGCGTCGGGAATCAGCGCAACCTCCTGGCACGTCTGCGCATCTTCGCCGGAGTCCGTCTCCGGCGCGGAGTCGGCCGGGCCGTCCCCTCCGCCGCCACCAGCGTCGGCTGCCCTCGTGACGGAGCCGCCGCAAGCGGCCGTCATCGCCGCGGCCACCAGGACGGGAATGCAGGCGTTCATGGAACGAATGTTAGCCGGAGGTGATCCGGACAGCGCCTGCCCCGTGCTCGTCGGCGCGCTACGATCGGGTTGTGCGACGCTTGGCCTTGTTCCTAGCGGCAGCCGGGACCGCGTGTGCGGGATCCATCTCGCCGCGACCGGAGCCCCACCCTCTCGGAGCGCCCCTGTTCCCACCTGGCGCAAACGATCATTGGCTTGAGTCCGTTCGTGCGACGCCGTCGCCCTCGTCGAGGGCGTCCTTCCCAACCCGCGACGTACTCGCGACGTGCTCTCGCGATGTGACGCTCGGGAGAGAAGTGTGCAAGGCGCTGACCGGTGGCGACGATCAGGACTGCGTCAAGGTTTGCCTCCTCGCCTACGCTGATGCTCACGCGATGCCTGCGCAGCCAGTAACACGCCGCGAGGTTCCACGTCTCACTCCGCCGCTGGCTCCGGACCCCTACGCCGCCGCGCTTCGCGACTGTATTCTCCGTGTGCGTGACTCAGGCGGATCCGAGCCAGCAGTGTGCCTTTTCGATCGGCCACTCGACGAGATGGACTTCGGTCAGACCCACTGCAACTCAAAGTGCGCCGCGCTGAGTGTCGAGTACCGCTCGCCTCCGGCGAGTCCGGATCGATCAGCACCCTAGCCGGTCGTGCCCGGCTTCTCCGCCGTGAGCGTCGCCGTGCACGTCGTGCGGTCCGGGCCGCACTCGCTAGGGGACCGCGTTAGGTCAGCCCGGGCAGATGAACTCGAGGCCCCCGTCGCGTGGGTAGAGGAGGTTCATCTGCTGGCACGTACACGTTATCTGCCCGATCGTCGAGCATCTCGTCAGCAGCACCTGGCAGCCTTCGGGGTAAATGACGTCCTTGTCGCCAAGCTCTTTGCCAGTGCACCCCGGGGAGCCCGCCGGCCCCGCTTCATACATGTACACGTCAACGGCTGGCGACCCTGGCGGCGGGCACACCGCGGCGTCCTCGCCCATCGCCTCCGCCGGTACCCGCATCGGCTGCGTTCGTGATGGAGCCTCCGCAGGCGGCCGTCAGCGCGGCGGCCACCATGACTGCGATGCGGAAGTTCATGAGACGAAGGCTAGCCCGATGGCGCTTGGGCAGCGCGCCTACCGCCACGTCCCGATCAGGCTGGCGGTCACCAGCACGCAGCAGGTGATCACTCCGACGAGCATCCACTGAACCCACTCGAGTCGCCGAGCGGTCAGTCTCGCTCGCAGCGCGGCGTTCTCGTCGGCAAGGCGCTCCGCTCGCTCGACAGCCGCAGCGAGATCGTCACGGAAGGGCGTCGCTATGGTCCCGAGCATGGTACCCGTGGGACTGCCCGATCCGCATGGCCCGAGGCTGATAGCCGTGCGTGAGTGCGACGAGATGGCGATCGCGCCGCACGGCTGACGCTCCGCGCGCTCTACTCTTCGTCTTCCTCTGGCGCCGGATCGACGTGGACGTCGGCCGCGACATGTGGGACGCACATGACGTCGGTCCGAGTGGAGAGGCAGTCGTACTCGGCCCACTTCCCGCACCCGCGAGCGACGTACACGCCGCCTTGACCGCGGTAGCCCGAAACCTGCTCGATCGGGCAGTCGAGATCCTGGGCCCCGGCAAGGCGAACCTGTCCCGGTGTCGATGCGCATCCAGGGACAAATGGTGCCACGGCGCATAGCCACGCCGTGCAGAGGAGGCCTCGACATCGCATCGAAAGATGCTGGTGCATCGAGTATGCCTGGGCCTATTCGTCGTCGTTCGAGGCTGGCGCGTCGGTGGCGCTGTGGTCCTTGATCTGCTTCCACACCGCCAGCCAGTCGGTGGCGATCTGCCTCTGCGCGTCCATGAGAGTCATGGCGCCGGAGCACACCTGCTTGTGCAGGTAGTTCTCGATTAAATCGCCGAGCGTGACTGTCGATCAAACGTCAGGCGTGTGAAGAGCGCCGGGGCAACGCCGTCGCACGTGCCGCACGGTTGTTCGCGAGGTTGCTAGAGCTCGCGCGTCATCCAGATCTGGATAACGCCGGGCGAATGCGCGAGCGGCTCGCGTCGCCCGTCATCGACGAAGTCGCAGCGCTCGTAGAAGAGCCGCGCTCCGGGCTGCGTGACCCACAGGCTCAAGTGGGTGCCGCCCGACGCCACGACCCAAGCGGTGACGGCCTCGACGAGCTTGCGACCGGTTCCACGACGGCGCTCGGCGCCGTCGACCCACATCGAGAACAGGCCGAACCGGCGGGGTTCCTCCATACGTTTGCCCATAGCGAGGCCGACCGCATCTGCGGTGGCATCGCGCAGCGCGAGGAAGGTGGCCTTGTCGGCGCCCGAGGCGTGCTCGCGGGCCCAGGTTTCCCAAGCGGAGGGGTTCCGCGGGGCTTCGAGGGCGTAGGTGCTGCCGAAGGCGCGCGGATCAGTCGCGAGGGCGCGAAGGCGGACGTCGCGCAGCAGGAGGCCGTCGGCAGGGGTAATGCGGCGGATGGGCATGGTCGCAGGTGGAGCTAGGGATGCTGAATCAGCAACCAATGATGCTCGAAACGAGAATCATGCTCGCTGATTTGCTCGTTGAGCGTCGGTTTCTGCGGAGCTGGGTTCGCGCCGCGACCCACCCGTTCTTGCCTGCACCCCACGTGCAGAGATCTGGACCGGGTGGGTCGTCCTCTTCCTCATCGCAGCGCAGCGCGCCAACTCGGCTGGCGAAAACGCAGAACATCGCCGTCAGTCGTCTACAGCCAGCGGCGCTCGGCCATGGGTGGGCACGTGCCGCCCATCGTCACCGCGGTCCGACCCGTCAGCGGGTCTGCGATTTCGAGAGCGAACGGAACCTCGACTCCGAGGACACGCCTCGGGAGGGGGACCTTGGACAGGAAGACGTCAAGCATGCGCACGCCTAGGTCGACGCACTGGCCGAGCTCTTCGTCGTCGTCGAACAGCACGGGCGGTGATGGCACTCCGAAGGCGGTCGGCGTCGCCCACGTGACGGAAGGAGAAGCCTCCACTCTTTTCCATCGTCCGCAAACCGTTCGAGCAAACGAGCCGCCAGAACAGCGGCGCGATGTGCACGGCCGAGCGGCCGAAGCAGGAGGTCGAGATGTCCAGGCCGACGTTCGAGACGTCGCCCTTCTTCAGCTCCCGACGCTCGGTCGGGAGGATGAGACGCATGTTGTCGACCAGGCCCGTCGCGACGCCGCGTACACGGACCTCGTTCAAGAGCCCGTGCCGCGACAGAGCCGTGTGCAGGGTCTCCACGAGCTCGGTCGGGTCGAGCGGCGCATCGCGTCCCGAGACCACGGCGGCGACTTCGCCTCCGCGTAGCCGGAGGGTGGCCGCGGATGACCCGTCGCAGGTGCCGAGCAGCCAGTTGGCGGTGGCGATCTGCAGCGGTGCCGGGAGCCGGTCGCGCACGAACTCTGCGGGCGCGCCGAGGCGCGCCATCAGGTTCGAGAACGCGTTGCTCCGGAGCGCCCTCGATTCGTGATGGCGGGCGAGCGGGACGAGTGCGAACTGCCCGTCCTTCGGTGCGACCGCCCAGGTCTTGAGGTCGGTGATCTGTAGGTCCGCTGCGTCGCCGTCGGCGGCATGCGCCGCGATGATGCGCTCCGCCGCCGTATCGAACAGAGTTCGACGTCGTCCCAATGCGGGCGCATGTCGGGGGCCGTTCGGAGCGGAGGCGGCAACTGGTTGCCGATGTGGATCGAGGGTTCCATTGGTCATCGAAAGGTCACGCGGGCGCGGGGGACGCAGCCCGTTGCAGGGGGTGGACGCGCAGACGCCGAGGGCATCGAGCGAGGGCGTGGCGTGGACTGGCAAGGGACGAATGCGGCCGGAGGTGGCGCTCTCACGCTTGTTGTTTCGTGTGCGGATGCCTATAGGTGAGGCCGCCTTGGCGCCGGCCGGCGGGGAGCATCGGCGGAGGGCAGGAGGGCAGTGATGCGCACGGTCATCGTTGGAAGCGTCCTAGCCGTCATCGGCGCCGCTGCGGGCTGCCGAGCCTCGACTGCCCATGCGCCGGCCGTTCCTGCTGCTGCGTCACCGGTTGCCACTCCCGCCGCGTCTACGGCCGCCGCGAACGCGTCGGCGGAGCCTGCGCAGGCACGCGACCGGACGCCGACCTCGTCTTTGGTGCGAGAGGAAGGCGAGGCCCTCTTCGTCCAGCCGCTCGGTTTCCTGCTGGGGCCACACATCGCCGCCGGCCGCGACGCGGTAGTAGTCGCCGCGAGCGGGGGATGCAACGACGAACGCGGACCGCTCGTCGGCGGAGCCCACGACCCCGGGAGCTTTGTCGTCCTGGCGAAACTAGACAACGAGGGAGCTAAGGTCTGGACGAAGACGTTCTTCGCCCCGTGCGGCGCCGCGGCGACGGACGGCATGGCGCACGCGATCGCGGGCGTAGGGCTTGATCGGGATGGCAACATCTATCTGGCTGGGGACCTGAACTCCGAGTCCGGTCCCATTGACTTTGGCGGCGGCGCGTTGGCCAGCGCCGGCGGAGCCGACATCTTCGTCGCGTCCTTCGACGCCTCGGGCCAGCATCGCTGGAGCAAGCGCTTCGGTGCGGGTGCAGATCAGCACGTGGCCGCCCTGGCTGTGAGCCCGGAAGGTCTCGTAGCCATCGCCGGTTCGCTTGAAGGGGGCGCGGACTTTGGCGGCGGGGTGGTGACGAGCGCGGGAAAGAGCGACGCTCTCGTCGTCGTACTCGACTCGAAGGGTCAGCACATCGCGAGCCACGCCTTTGGCGACGCGAGCGATCAGCACGGCGACCTCGTCGCATTCGGGGGCCAAGGAGAGCTGACGCTTGCAGGGAGGTACGAAGGCACGATCGATTTCGGCGGCGGGCGGCTGCCGGTGGGCGGCAAGACCGGCAGTCAGTTCCTCGCCCAGTACCAGGACAACGGCCCCGGCTCGTCGCCGCGCTACGGGTTTGCGTTCAGCAAGGCGCTTCCCGGCGACGTGACCGTCGGAGCCCTGGCCGGTGGCTGGCAGGCGACTTACGCAGCCGGCGAGTTCAAAGGGGTCGCGGACTTCGGCGGCGGGCCTCTCAAGGCTCACGAGCCCGACAACAAGAACGCAGGACGCGCCGACGCCTTCGTCGTCAAGCTCGACTCGGCCGGCAAGCACGTCTTCAGCAAGGCATTCGGTCTCGGAGGGACCCATCGCATCGAGGCGCTCGCCTTGGCGGGAGATCTCTGGATCGCAGGGGAATTCTCCGGGATGACGCGATTCGGTGAAACGATGGTGAGCGCGGGTGGCGACGATGCCCTGCTCGCTGACCTCGACGCCGACAAAGGGGAGGTGAAACGTGCCTGGCGGTTCGGCGACACCTTCGCGCAAAACGTCCTCGGGCTGGCATCGGGCGGTTCGCGCTCGTCGATCTTCCTTCTCGCACGGACCACCGGGACGATCGATTTCGGTACGGGACCGCAGTCCGCGCGCGGCGCGTTCGTGGTCAGGATGGCGATCGGCACGAACCCAGTCGCCAACGACGGTGCTGTGCCGAATTCGCCAAAGTCAGCAGGTGACGGTGGCGCTCCGTGATGCCGTCGGCGCACCCGCGCGGCAGGTCGAGCGCGCACTACGCGCATTGAAGTCCTCGTCGACCAGGAACCTCACGCCGTGCCCGACGACGACCGCCGAGCCAGGAGCCGTGCGCGGACGCCGGCGGGAGGAAACCTCGCCTCGACTTCGCCCCTCATCTCGGCGGCTGCGCCACGGCGGCGCACGACGTACTCGTCCACCTCGCCACGGTGATCGAGCACGTACGAGATGACCGCGTAGACGCTCGCGAGATCGACGGAGGCGTACTGTTGCGCGATCTCCTCGGCCGTGGCCCCGGCGTCGAAGGCCGTCACGATAGTTTCGAGGGACACGCGCGTCCCGGTAACCCGGACTACACCGTCGGGTCCGGTCGTTAGAGGCGGTGGTTTCGCTTCGAACGCCTGCATCACGCTTCGTCGAAGCCTAGCGTCTGGGCCCGTTCGCGCCAGCATCGGGGGACCATCAGCTTCGACCGGATCGACGCCGGAGAGCCCGAGGGGGCTCGGTTCGCTCCGCTCAGCCGGCGGGAGTTCGACGAGCTCACACGTGCTGCGGGCCGGATGATGCGAGAGGTTCTCGGCGACCGGACTCGCCCGGGATCGGAACGCCGATGACGGGGGGCAGTCTCGACGTGGGTCGCTTCGACGCCCTCAAGGTGGCTGATGGCGTCGATGAGGGCGGGGATGCCGGCGGGGGCCATCCCGTCGAACCTAGCCACACGCCTCGCTCGCGTCACGGGGTGGAACCCGCAGAGCCAGCCGGAATCGGTATCCTCCCAGCGATGACTCGCCCGGTCGAGGCGGTCGGCGCGGCGCTCAGCGCGGAAAGCCGCAAAGTGCGAACACGCTGGACTGCGAATTGGGCCCCGGGCAAACGGGGCAGCCGGAGAACGGCACGACGGTGGTAGTGGGCCCGAAGCACGCGCAGGTGCCCTGAGGGCATGCGCAACTGACGTCGAAATTGATGCCACCGCACGTCTCGCTGAACATGACGGAGCATTGCCCGCCTCCGCTGATGCCGCCGGTACCCGCGCCGCTTGCCGGAGGGCCGCCGCCGCCTCCTCCTTGGCCCCCGCCGAACTGGTTGCACGGCAACGTAGTAGGCAGAGCGGACCCCGGCGAACCGCCGCCAGCCGGGGCTCCAGAGGATGACCCGGATGACGCGTTGCCGGAGGACGCCCCGCCCGAGGCGCCGGACGATGAACCGCTCGAACTGCTGGGCGACGACGAAGCGCCCGAAGAAGACCCCTCCGCGGAGCCTCCATCGTCGGTACCCGTCGTCGCTACCGTGCCGCCGCACGACGCGATGCCGGACGCGCTGAAAACGACAACCGCGAGGTAGGACCAGTACGTGAGTGCATGGGGCATTGTCGGCGACTCTCCAGTGGTGGCGGCTAGTCTTACGATTGCGAGGGAGGCCGCGCTACCTCACTTTGCGGCCGGCGCCGACGCGGACTGATTGGGCCTCCACGCACGCGAGTTTGCGTCACCCGGCGAGTGCCGTCGAGGACGCCAATTTGTGCAGCGGATACGCAACTGGGACGCGATCGAGGTCTTCGCCCGCGTGCTTCTCGCGCTCGAACGGATCGACGGGCAAGTCGCCGCTCCGTGTCGACTTCGCCGACGGCGAGATCGCCGAGGCCGAGTGGAGCAAGATCAGGCGCCGCGCGCCGCGCGCGCGATAGAACGGAACCCGGGCGGGGGCCACGACGCGCTTACCCGTCCTGGCTAGTGCGCCGGGATAAACCGGCAGAAAGATGAGGATGAGAGAGCCTTACGTCGAAGGAGTAGCGACCCACGACGGCCCCGAGTCATGCGCAGGCACCCGCGAGGGTGTCGGTGAAGCGTTCGACAGGGGTACGCGCGGGCTGGGACCATGGAACCGTGAAAAGAGGGAAATCCGGGGTGCCGACGCGCTTAGAACCTATCCCAGTAGACCGCACGCTTTCCAGGTGATGAGGGCGCAAGCGAGATGGAGCATGGCGAGATAGGTGTCGGGACGCTTCTCCCAGCGGATGAGGATCCTTCGGAATCGGTTCATCCAGCTGTGCGTGCGTTCGACCACCCAGCGACGCGCCTTGAAGCCGCCGGTCTTCTTGGCGGCTCGGGCCTCTTCGCCACGACGTCGGATGTGCGCGGTGAAGCGAAAGGCGTCGGCCAACTCACGCACCTCATCGTAGTCGTAGCCTTTGTCGAGGCAGAGCCCCTGGGGCTCGTCGCGGGTCGGCTTGGGACGTGCGATGACGATGCTTTCGAGGGTCTCACGCGCCAGCTTGAAGTCGTTGCGGTTCGCCCCGGCGACGACGATGGCGAGGGGGACGCCGTTGGCCTCGGTCAGCAAGCTGCGCTTGGTGCCACCCTTGGCGCGGTCGGTCGGATTCGGCCCCGTTTTTTTTTCCCCCGAGCGGCGCCTTGGTCATCGCCCCGTCCATCGACAACCAGCGCCAGTCTACTCCGACAAACTCGTCGTAGTCGGCCAGAGCCGCCACCCAAGCCTGCTCGAACACACCGGCCTCGGTCCATTCCACGAAGCGCCGATGCGCCGAGGAGCTGGAGCAGATGCCCGTGGCGTTCAGCGCATTCCATTGGCAGCCCGTGCGCAGTACGAACAAGATCGCCGTCATCGCATCGCGATCGCGCACCCGCGGGTTATGGCATCCCAGCGGATGCGGCTTGCCCGACGGAATCAACGGCTCGATCTGCGACCAAAGCACGTCCGGAATCCGCCACCCATCCCCACGCTCTACCAGTCCCATGCCACGCCAACTCGCCTGAGCACGCGCGGATGGAAAAGTTCGTGGCAACGATCGGTCGCAGATGGACCTTCATGGAACACATGGAACTACCGGCCTACCGGGATGGGCTCTTAGCCAGCGCGGAAGGCCACACGACCGAGATCGTTCAGAACGCGAGATCTCGATCGACCCCGCGCGGTCGAAGACCCCAGCACGAGCGGAATCTTTCTGCGCGAGAACCGGGAGACCCCTCGACTGCCCACGCACGATGGAAGGGTGGGCCGCATCGGGAAGGCCGGAGGCCGGAAGCCGATGATGGACGGCCGAGGGGAGTCGGACAGGCCCGTAGTACCGACGAAGTCGCCGAACAATGCCGCGCAAGCGGCGGCGGAGGGGATGGAGGGAAGGGGCCTGTGACCGGCCACTCCGATCCGGGTGATCTGCGGCCGGGAGATCGAGCGCCAGAAATTTCGTAACCCGCTGGGTGGGGGGTTACGAGGGAGCGGTACGCGCCCGATAGGACGAAGGCCGGGAGCGGCAACTCCCGGCCTTCCTTGTCGTGCGAGGTCGCGTCGACGGGACGCAGCCTCGCCCGACAATGAGAGCCAAGGCAAGAAGTCGGCGCGTTCGAGGTCGTGGTCGATCACCGGCTCTTCACGTGCGCCTGCTGCAAGAAGCTCCTGTGGATCTGTCGGACGTGCGATCGGGGCCAGGAATATTGCCCCGGCTGGTGCCGTGACGAGTCGCGCAAGGTCATCGTGGCGGACGCGAAGCGCAGGCACCAGCAGAGCGACGAAGGGCGCGCGGACCACCGGGAGCACCAGGCCGCGTATCGCGCTCGGCTGAGGGCAGGCGTGACGGATCTGGGTTCCGAAGACTTGGCCCATTCACCGACGGTGAGCGTGCCCGCGGCCGCGCGCGTCTCCGAGGTGGAGCCGCCCCAGGTTGCAGGCGGGAGCCACGACGATGATGACGAGCGACACGATCACCGTGACGATCGCGCCGGAGCCGGACCGCGTCCGGATTCTGGCAACGACGCCCACCCACGATCTCTTGAAGGCGGTCCTCGGGCCGCCGGAGCAAGCCCACCCCCGTGCAGCCGCGACGCTGCTCGAGGGGATCTCCCTGTGGTACCAAAGGCCGCTGTCGGTTGTGCTTTCTGCGGACGGTTCGGACGATGGGTGCGCGTTGGGCCTTTGCGACGCCCTCGGGTTCGGACGGACGCTTTACTACGAGGTCGGCGTCGCGATGGGCGAGCGTCGCGGGCGCCGCCGGCGTCGTGACCTTCGCGGCCTGGGCGACTTTCGGGACCTGCGTCAGCTCGCTCTCTGGGAGGTGACGCGATGACCGTCAGCAAGGCGGTGGCTGCGGAGATCCGTCGGCTGTACTTCGCGGAGCATTGGAAGCGCGGCACGATCGCCGCGCAGCTCGGGGTGCACTTCGATGTCGTCGTCCGCGTGCTGGGCAGCTTCGGCCCCAAGGGCGGCAGCCCTCGGCCCGACGCGCGCGTTCTCGAGCCGTACATTCCCTTCGTCGACGAGACGCTCTCGCGCTATCCGCGGCTGGTCGCGACGCGCATCCAGGACATGCTCGTCGAGCGCGGCTACGAGGGCAGCGTTCGGACGCTGCGCCGCTATGTCCGCGAAGCGCGGCCGGCGCCGCGCAACGAGGTGTTCTTGCGCGTCGAGACGCTGCCCGGCGAGCAGGCGCAGGTCGACTGGGCGCACGTCGGCTCGCTGCCCGTGCCCGGCGGACACCGCGCGCTCTGGGCCTTCGTGATGGTCCTCGCGTACTCGCGCGCCATGTGGGCGGAGCTCGTCGTCGACCTCGGCGTCGACTCCCTGTGTCGCTCGCTGGTGCGCGCGGTCGCGTTCTTCGGGGGCTGCACGCGTCAGTGGCTGTTCGATAACGCGAAGGCCATCGTCATCGAGCGCTCGGGCGACGCCGTTCGCTTTCACCCCACGCTGCTCGATCTCGCCTCGCATCTTCACGTGCAGCCCGCGCTCTGCGGGCCGCGAAAACCTCAAGAAAAGGGGAAGGTCGAGCGAGCGATCCGCTACCTCAAGGAACGATTCTTCGCGGCGCGCTCGTTTCACTCCCTGCAGCACGGCAACGCGCAGCTCGTCGAGTTCTTCGCGACCATCGCCCATCCGCGGCCGCACCCGCGCTGGCCTGAGCGACGCGTGGTCGACGTGTTCGACGAGGAACGCCCGCGCCTGCTCGCCCTGCCCGAGCCCTTGCCGTCGACCGACTCGGTCGGCCCCATCGCCGTCGACAAGACGGCCTTCGTGAGGCTCGATACCAATCGCTATTCGGTGCCCGCGCTCTACGCACGGCGCACGCTCACGCTCGTCGCCGACGATCGGCTCGTGCGCCTGGTGGACGGCGCCGAGGAGGTCGCGCGCCACGAGCGCTCCTGGGGACGCCATCAGACGCTCGAGGCGCGCGAGCACCGCGTCGCGCTCTTGGCCGAAAAGAGGAAGGCCCGCGACCTCAAGGGACGCGACCGCTTGCGCGTCGAAGTCCCTGAGATTGTCGCGCTGCTCGAGCGCTGGGTGGAGGCCGGGCGAAACATCGGCTCGATGATCGGCTTCACCATCAAGCTGCTCGACGCCTACGGTGCCGCGGTGCTGCGCGGTGTCGTCGCCGACATGCTCGTGCGCGGAGTGCACGACCGCGGCGCGATGGCGATCCTTTGCGAGCAGACGAGAAAGCGGCAAGCCGGGCCCGCACCGACGATGATCGAGCTCGGCGCTCACGTCGTCGAGCGCGACGTCGTTCCGCACGACCTCGGAGGCTACGATGAGTGATGCCATCGACCTGGTCGAGTCGCTGCGAAAGATCGGCATCCGCGCCTCCCGGGAGGCGATCGACGCGTGGCTCACACATGCCGCGAAGATGAAGGCGTCCCCGGCGCAGGTGACCGAGCAGCTCTGCGCCCTCGAGCAACGCGAGCGGGAGCTGCGCAATCTCGCACGAAGACAAAAGATGGCGACCCTTGGCTCGCCCAAGACCCTCGACCGCTTCGACTGGAATCATCCCCGTTCCATCGACCGCGAGCTCTTCGAACAACTCCACTCCTCGCTCGACTTCATCCGTCGCGGCGAGAACATCCTGCTGCGCGGGCAGGCCGGCGTCGGCAAGACAACCCTCGCGCAAAACCTCGGGCTGCGAGCGCTGGAGCGGGGGTACACCGTCCGCTTCTGCACGCTCCCTGCCGCCCTCGCGGATCTCCTGCGCCAGGAGTCCATCCCCGCCACCGAGCGACGACTGCGACGCTACACGGCGCCCGACCTGCTGTGCCTGGACGAGCTGGGGTACGTGCCCTGCGACAGCCGCGCCGCGGATCTCCTCTTTCACATCGTCAGCCGGAGACACGAAGCCCGCTCCGTCGTCATCACCACCAACCTCGCGTACAAGCAGTGGGGCTCAGTGTTTCACGATGCCTCGTGCCTCGGCGCCCTGGTCGACCGCTTCGCCCAGCACTGCCACGTCATCGACATCGACGCCGAATCCTGGCGCAACAAGGAGGCCACGCTCAGGCGCGGCAAGAACCGCAAGCCGGCCCAGGACGAGTGACCGAGAGCCGCCCTCGGGCGGCGCTCACGCGCCGCCCCGCGGTCGTCTCCGATTCTTCCGGATTGGTGTGGCCGGCTACAGGGGCCTGGCCAAGGAGAACACGAGCCAGCAAAACGCGTCCCGGACGCAGAGCCGGACAAGCGCGCCGAGTGCGCTGGCCCGTGTGCGACAAGCAGCAAGGAGAGACAAGGAGGCGAAGTTCACGGCGCTCTTCCACCACATCACGACAGACCTACTGCGCACCGCATTCGGGCAACTGAAGAAGCACGCAGCGGCTGGAGTCGATGGGGTGACATGGGAGCAGTACGGCGTCGATCTCGAAGAGAATCTTCGGGACCTGCACGACCGACTGCGCCGAGGAGCGTACCGGGCGAAGCCCTCTCGGAGGGTGTACATCCCGAAGGCGGACGGGCGGCAACGGCCGCTCGGAATTGCCTCGCTGGAGGACAAGATCGTCCAGCGGGCCGTCGTCGAGGTGCTCAACGCCATCTACGAGGAGGACTTTCTCGGCTTTTCGTACGGATTCCGGCCCAGACGCAGCCAGCACCAAGCGCTGGATGCGCTGGCGGTCGGGATCGGACGCAAGAAGGTGAACTGGGTGCTCGATGCCGACATCCGCGGGTTCTACGACACCATCGACCACGGATGGCTGGTGAAGTTTCTCGAGCATCGGATAGCGGACAAGAAGGTCCTGCGGCTGTGCCAGAAGTGGCTGGCCGCAGGCGTGCTCGAAGACGGGAAGTGGACGGAGTGCGAACAGGGTACGCCGCAAGGAGCGACGGTTTCGCCGCTGCTCTCGAACGTGTACCTGCATTACGTCCTCGACCTGTGGGTCCAACAGTGGCGCAAACGCAAAGCGCGCGGCGACGTCGTCGTCGTGCGTTATGCCGATGACGTGCTGGTGGGATTCCAACACGAGTGGGAGGCCAAGCAGTTCCTGGAGGACCTCCGCGAGCGAATGCGGAAGTTCGCCCTGGAACTGCACCCGGACAAGACTCGGTTGGTTCGCTTTGGCCGAACGGCCAAGCGGAGCAGCAAGGTCGACCGGGACCGGGCGGGAACCTTCGACTTCCTCGGCTTCACGCACATTTGCGGGAAGTCGAGGGCAGGGAAGTTCCTGCTTGTACGGCGCACGATGCGCAAACGGATGCAGGCGAAGCTGACGGACATCAAGTCGCAGCTCCAACTGCGCCGGCATCAGCCCATTCCAGAGCAGGGGAGGTGGCTGGGCAGCGTGGTGCGTGGATTCTTCGCGTACCACGCAGTGCCGACCAATTCCCACCGGATGGGGGCCTTTCGATTGAGGGTCAGCCAACTGTGGCGGCAATCGTTACGCCGTCGCAGCCAACGCAGCCGTATAACGCAACGGCGAATCCGGCTGCTGACCAAGCGATGGCTTCCGCCCACCCGCGTCCAGCACCCATGGCCCTCGGAGCGGTTTGACGCTCGCATCCAAGGCAAGAGCCCAGTGCGGTAGTGCCGCTCGCTGGGATCCGTGCGGGGGGCGGCCCAAGCCCGCAAGCAAGGGCCGTCCCTACCGCGACCTTTCGTCGCCCGTGCGTCATGCGGCGCGCCTGTAGTCGTGGTGTAGACCACCGAGTACGGGAACAGCCTCGATGCCGCCTTCGCTACGGGGCGTCCTTGGAATCGGCTGCTCTTGGGCGAGAGATTGGTGAGGCCTGGCCTCGTTGCAGAAGCGCACGTACTCGCTTACGAGACGCCGCAGATGCGGTTGGCCCACGATCAGCACGTCGTCGAGGAGCTCCCGGCGCAGCGTTCCGGCGAAGCGCTCCGCGAACGCGTTCATGTCGGGAGCGGCGATGGCCGTTCGTACGACCCGCGCGCCCACGGACTCGAAGACGCGTCGGAAGCGAGCGCCGAGCTTTCGGTCCCGGTTGCAGACCAGCACCTCCGGCGCGCTGCTCATGGTGGCGTTGCGAGCCTGTTGCGCGCACCACTCGTCGGCCGGACCCCACGTCACCGCCGCGTGGACGATCCGGCGTCGACGTAAGTCGACGAAGAACAGTACGAAGATCTCGCGGAACCGGCATCGTGGGTCTGTGACCCATCAGCGACGCCGGGATGACGCGGGAGGCGTTCGCTCGGAGGCTCCGCTCACGGAGGTGAGCGATGTCGCGGCTGCGGAAGATCGTGGATGAGAGGGACGCCCGGGCGTGCCTGTTGTCGGTGGCTCAGTCGGGCGAGACGCTGCGCACGTGGGCGCAGAGGCATGGCGTCGATGGCCGCTCGTTGCGCGCCTGGCACCGGAATCTCTCGAGGCGAGCGCCGGCCGCGCCTCCGCGGAAGGAGCCGCGACTCGTCGAGCTGGTTTGCGCAGCGCCGACGCCTCCATCGCCTCACCGGTACCTGGTGCACGTCGGCGAGGGCTCCGTCGAGGTGGGCGACGACTTCGACGACCAGACCCTGCGGCGCCTGCTCGAGGTTCTTCGGGCGTGCTGACCCTCTCGCCGGCCGTCCGCGTGTTCGTCGTCGTCGCGCCGCTCGACATGCGCGGTTCGTTCGACGCGCTTGCGGGCGCGGTGCGCCGCATCGGGCTCGATCCCACCGACGGTCACCTCTACCTCTTTCTCAACAAGCGTCGGCGCATCGCGAAGGCTGTCTGGTTCGACGGGTCCGGATGGTGCGTCCTCGCGAAACGCCTCGAGACCGGAAGCTTTCAGCTGCCTGCCTTCGACGCGGCCGCCTCTCAAGTTTCGATCGACGGCGCGTCCTTCGCCTCGCTGCTCGCAGGGATCGACTTCACCGCCTCGCGACGCGGATGGTTTCGACGGGGCCCAAGTCGAAAGGGGATCGACACCGATCTGCACGCGTGATCTGGTCACGACGTGACCGAGGGCGAGGGCGAGAAGCTTCTGCGTGAAAACGCCGAGCTGCGCGCTTCGAATGCCCGGTTCTCCCGTCAGCTCGAGAAGCTGACCGATCGAGATCGCGAAGCTGACCGAGCGCGTCGCCGAGTTGCTCGTCGTCGCGCAGCGTCGCCAGCGCAAGCCGTCCCCCGAGAAGCTCCCCGAGCCGCGCCCCGCGATCATCGGCGACGCCAAGCAAGCGTTCGAGCAGCGCCCGAAGCCGCCGAAGAAGTCCTCGCCTCCGAAGTCGGCAAAGAAACCCGTTCGGCCGACCGGGCGCAAACCGCTGCCGCAGCACCTCGAGGCCGAGGAGCATGCCCTGCGGCCCTCGAGCTGCGGAGAGTGCGGCAGCTCCGCGCTCGACGTCGCCGACGAGCTTCTCGAGGAGAAACTGCACGTCGTCAAAGAGCATCAACGCCGCCGCGTCGTGCGACGGACGACGTGCCGATGTCGCGATTGCGGAGCACGCACGACGCCACGCTCGCTGCCCGCGCCCTACGAGCGCTCGAAGGTCACCAGCGAGTGGCTCGCCTGGTTCGTGCACAACAAGTTCGCCCTCCTGTCGCCCCTCGACCGCATCCGACGCGATCTCGCCGACCGCGGGGTGCCCCTGGCGATGGGCACCCTCGTCGGCTTTGTCGAGCGCGCCGCCGACCTGCTCGCCCCGATCGACGGGCTGCACTGGAAGCAGCTCCTGGCCGGCTCCTGGATGGCGACGGACGGCACCGGCCTCAAGGTGCTCGTTCCCCAGTTGCCGGCCGCGCATAACGGGTACATCGAGCTCTATCGCAATCGCGAGTGCGCGGTCTTCCAGTATGCGGCCGACAAGGGCAGCGACGACGTCGTCGCGAAGCTCCAGCCGTTCCGCGGCAAGCTCACCGCCGACGCGGAGCACCGCTTCAACGCGGTCTACGCCTCGGGCCACATCGTGGAGACGGGCTGCAACGCGCACGGACGCCGGAAGTTCCGTGACGCCGAGCAGACCCAACCCCGGCTCGCCGCCGAGGGCGGGGAGTTCCTCGGCGCCATCTACGGCGAGGAGGAGAAGGCTCACAAGAAGGGGCTCACCGGCGATGCGCTCCTCGCGCACCGTCGCGCGAAGATCCGCCCCATCGCCGACAAGTTCGAGCGATGGCTCAACGCCGTCGTGCCCACGCTTCTCCCCTCCGAGCCCCTGATGGTCGCCGTGCAGTACTACCTGCGTCACGGCGACGCCCTCTTCCGATTCATCGACGACCCCGACGTCCCCATCGACAACTCCCCCACCGAGCGCGAGTTCCAGAACGTCGCGAAGCTCCGACTCAACATGCTCTTCGCCGGCAGCACCGAGGGCGCACACCGCGCCTGCGTCCTTCTCGGCATCATCGCGACCTGCCGCTGCTCTCAGCGTCCCCATTCAGGCCTACCTCGCCTGGGCTTTCGACCGACTCGGCACTTATCGTAAAGTCTTCCGCCTCCCGCTCGAAGACATCACGCCCGCTGCGTTCAAGAAGGCCCGCGGTTGATCTCGGCCCGAGCGCCGCCTTCAGGGCACGATCACGCGCGCCACGCATCCCGGCGTCGCCGATCGGTCACGTGGGTCTGGACGAAGTCGCACGCCCAGGTGATGTGATTGCGCAGAAACGTCGACCAACGCTGACCGTCGCCCCGTGGCCTCGAGTGGCGCATGTACCGCTGGACCGTCCGTTTCGCCACGCGGATGCCGAGCTTGAGCAGCTCGCCGCGAATGCGCTCGGCGCCCCAGCGCGGATCGCTCGCCGCCATCTGGCGAATGAGACTCGCGGTGCACGTGGCGCGCCGACCTCCGGGCCGCGAGCGCCGCCGCCAGAAAACACGGAACCCTGCACGGTGCCACCGGAGGACAGTCGCCGGTTGGACGAGCAGGGTGGCCGAACGCCATGCCCCGGCGCGAAGCGCGCGGCCAGGCCCATCGATAAGCGCTGCCACGGTGCCCACCGGACACGGCCGACGAGCCTTCGCTCGGCCACGATGAGCTGCTGTCGAAGCAGCCGTTCTCGGCAACGAGCGCGGCTTCTCCACGGAGCAGATCGGCGGCGAGGCCGGTAAGGAACCGAACGAGATCTCTCATTGTGGGTTCCGCACCTCGATCGCTGCCCGGACGGAATTTGTAGCCAGCACGGCCGGCTCCGCCCCCGCCGCCGAGGGGCCGTTGCCGCGGCTCGCGGGCGTCGAGGTGACCCAGTTGATCTTCAACGTGATCTCCGTGCGTCATTGGCGGCGATTGGCTTCAACGAGCCGGACCTGGCACGCGCCGGGGCCAAGAGGCTCCGCAAGACGGCGGAGGCGGCCAGCTCGGCGCGTTCTGATGGGGCGGGGCGATGACGCTGACTGCGATGTACGACCACCGTCAGTACAACGAATACGAGCTGGACGAGAGCGAGCCGATCCTTGTCGGAGGGGTCGCTGATTGACCGTGCTGCGGACGGTCAATTGGGCTCGGGCGGATCCTCGTGCCAGTCCGGCGAGTAGTTGTTGCCGCCGTAGTCGTTGCAGAACGACGTCGAGTCCCCCTTGTACACGGGGTCACCGGTGATCACGGCGTCCTGCAGGGCCGACCAGACCATCTTGGCGGTACCCGGACCGGCGCCGCCGGGCTGTGCGTTCCGCGCGACGATGACGATGTCGAGACCCCGGTGGCCTTGAATCAGCTGCCCCTCCAGGCCTTCGGCCTGAAAGACTCCAACGTCGTACTTCTGCGAACACGTATACGGCGCCGTGTAGTTGCAGTCCGTGCTCTGGGAAGCCATGCCGTGAGGGTATTTCTTGTGGAGACAGACTGGCGCGCACGTGCCCGGAGTTCCCGCTCCTTGCATTTTCCCGCCGGTGATGCTCTCCCAATTCGAAGCCGAGTTCAGCCACGTGAGGTACCCGAACCCGGTGTTGGCATCTTCGAATGAGGGGTGCGTCATTCGATACACCCATTGCTCGTCGAGAAGCTGCTCCCCCTGCCACTTGCCCCAATTCAAGAGGAGCAAGCCGACCTTCGCCATATCGTAGAGATCCGTGCTCCACGAATATGCGTATACCGCACCCGTCCACGTCGAATTTTTCATTCCCAAGGGGGTGAACAAGAACTTTTGCGTGAAGGTCTGGATGTTGGCCGTCAGGTTGGTCGTATCTTGCGCAACGACCGCGTTGACCATCGTACCGAGCGAATTGATCTCGGTCGTTCCGATGGTGTCGTAGGCAAAGGTCTTCATTCCGGCGGCCAACGTCGTGTCCTGAGCCACCATGCCCATCACGTGGGCAACCAGCGCGTCCGCGTTGTACGAGAAGGAACCCGGCGTGAGCCATTTGTCGACGCGATCCATGTCGTTGAAGACCTTGGGCAGATTTTTCGACTGGTACGCCGCAATCCCCGTCACCGTCGCGCCGAGGGTCTTCGTCGTCGACCAGGCCTCGGCTGGGGTGAAGGACTGCGCGCTGGCGGTCGCGTAGCAGAGTTTGCCGTAGCGAACGATGAGCCACGGATAGCCCGTCGCCGTCTCGGCGGCCTGGAGCTTCGCCAAATCAAGCTTGCAGACGGTCCCCACGTCGGTGGTGGGCACCACTTCCCAAGCCCCCATGCCGGGGTCGTGGTACGGCTTGAACACCCCGGTCGATCCCGTCCCGCCGTCGCCGCTGGTTCCGGGGCCTGCGTCGCCGCCGGTACCTGTGGTGGGCCCGCCGTCGTCTCCGTTCATCATGGCGCCCGTCGAACCGGATGCGCCGCCGGAACTCGAGCCACTGGCGTTCGAGCCCGATCCTCCGGCAGGGCTTGAACCCGACCTGTTCGGGCCACCGCTTCCGCCGTCCCCTCCGCCGTTGCTCGGACTGGCTGCCGAGCTGCATCCGAGAGCGCCCATCGCGATTCCGAGAGCACCCAACAGCAGGGGGCACGCAAACGACCGCGCTCGTGAGCCTCGCGTTGCGACCATTGAAGCCTGCATCATTTTTTTCGGATCCGTAGGCAAACTGCGCGGTCGAACGTAACTGAGAAAGGCCCGAGTCAGACCCGCCGTATGGCGCGGATTACAGGCGTTGACGGGCTGCTGGCGTCATGGACCGTGCGCTCTGGGAAACGCCCGCCGCATGCGACGGAGCACCATGACCCTCGAGGCCCCCCCGGATTGGCGGCTCAGGTTTCTTCGTTACGAGACGCTATAGGCTTTCCGCGCGGCACGATCCTCGCCGGACCCAGAATAAACTCAGAAACACCTTTAGCTTCCGTGACCTTGAAGTTCTACGTTAGCATTGCTTGCGCTAGGCGCGCGTAGAGGGCGGCATCTGGCTCTCAGGGGTCGAGACGTGACGCGTTCCTTTGAGATATGTCGCCTCGTGATGTGCGAATGGTTGATCTCGCGTTTGGGTCTCGCGCATCGCATCGACGAGCACGATGACTATCCGAGACACCCGCAAGGAGCGATTCCGATGAGTGCAGAAACTGAGCTACTCGAGATCATCAGAAGCAAGGCCGCCTGCCCTGCTTCGACCCTTATGCCCATATTCGATCAGCTGGAGCCCGTCAGCGCCGAACTCATGCTCGGATGCTGGCGAGGCGGTCTCTTCGACGGAGGCGCCGCGCCCGACCCCATCAAATGGTACGGAAAACGGTTCGCGTCGGCCTCGCACGTCGACCCGCTCATGTGCCGCGCGGAGGATGGATCGATATATTCTTATACGAAGCTCGGCCTCGCGCAGCTCCGCGAGGTCGCGTGCCGAGGCAAGGTTTCGGCGTCCCTCATCTACGATACACAGCCGATTATGGACTACTTCCGGAAGGTGACGAAGGATATTGTCCTCGGTTTGGGCGACATCAAGGGAAAGCCTCTCGATTTTTTCTTTCATCTCACGCGCGAATGACCTCTCGTCCGCGTCCCCCGGAGGACGCTGCATTGGAGCGCGTCCTCGTGGATCGCGCAAAGCCTCTCGCAAGGGCAGCGCGATCCCGCGGTCACTTAAAGCCCACCTCGTAGTGTTCCATTTCTCGATCGCGCCGGATTCACGCGGCGTTTCGCTCGTAGAAGGAGAGCAAGCCACCGAGCCTTTCGCGTCGGCCGATGCGGCCAACGGGCGAGGCCGAATCGCGGGAGGGGAAGGGGATGACGTTGCCCAGGCCCTGGTGGTTGCGCTCGGCGTGGTAGTGCTCCACGAACTCGCGGATGACGGCGCGCAGATGACGCTCGCCGAGCGGGACGATGTGCCGGAGGCACTCGTGCTTGATCGACCGAACAAACCTCTCGGCGTAGGCGTTGAGGTTCGGGCTCCTCGACGGCAGGCGCAGCAGTTGTACGCCCGCGGCTTGCAGCAGGGTCCGGAAGTGCGCCGTATAGAGGGGATCCCGATCGACGATGAGGTGCCCGAAGCCCGTCAGCGGGCCCGCCGCGGCGTCGGTGAGGTTGCGGGCGACCTGGGCCATCCAAGCACCGTCGGCCTGGCGCAGGTGACGCCGGCGATGTGAACGCGTCGGGTCTTGAGGTCGATGACGAACAGCACGAGGTAGCGTACGAGGCCTCCGCGCGTGAGCACCTCCACGCTGAAGAAGTCCGCCGCAGCGATGGCACCCCAATGCGCCTTGAGAAAGGTCTTCCAGGGCATCGTCCTTCCCCGGAGCGGAGCGGGCTCGATGCCGTGCTCGGTGAGGATGCGCTGGATGGTCGACCGTCCGAGGTCGAAGCCCAGGTTCTCGAGTGCGCCGCGAAGCCGCGTGTAGCCCCACGACGGATTCTCGCGCGCCATCGTCAGCAGCTGCTTGACCTTGTCACCTCGGGCTGGCTGGACGCCCGGGACCGCCGCGGGTACGACTCCCGTCGTACTTCGCAGCGACCTGCTCGCGGTACCACCGAAGGATGGTCTCCGGCGTCGCGAGCGACGCCATCTCGGCCAGCAGCTTTCGGCCGAGGGGCTTTCCCTTCTCGGCGAGCAACCGTCGCTCGGCGTCGGTGAAGCGAAGACGCTTGGGCCCGAGCCGGGCCCGCAGCACGCGGTTCTCGGCGCGCAAGTACTCGATCGCTTCGCCCTGCCGGCGACCGATCCAGCTGGCGACCAGCAGAATGAGGAACTGAAGCGGAGCGGCGGATGTCACGGTCGGCGGACGATAGCCCGCCCGGCCCTCGAGCGAGACGTGTCGCCCGATCGGCCGCAATCGGCGCGCGATCGATTTCTGGGACACTACGACGTCGAAGCCGAGGTCACGCAGCGCTCCGCCTAGGCGTGCGGGTCCCGCGATTCTTGCGGATCGATGAGGACCAGCGCGAACCAAGGGGGCGAGCTCTTGACTAAAGGGCGGCCGCTCGGCGAGGGTTCTCTTCAACGTGCGACGGTGGAAAAGAGTGGCCGCAGTGCTGGGAGCGACGGCGGCCCTGGCCGCGGCTTTCTCCTGTCGGCAGATCGCCGGCATCGAGGACCAGCCGATCACCGCTCTCAGTTCAAGCGCGTGCGGCCTCTCGTACGGGACGCCGGCCTGCGCGTCGTGCGCGGCGGCGAGCTGCTGCGCGGAGTCAACGGCGTGCGCCTCGGACACGACGTGCCAGCCCTACGAGTCGTGCCTCGGTGACTGCAAGGGCGACCCGACATGCCGCTCGCAGTGCGCCCTCGATCATCCCGCCGGACTCGCGACGGCTGTCGGCCCGTTGAGCGCGTGCATCGCCACGCACTGCGAGACGGAGTGCAGTCTGGCGTCGAGCTGCGGCGGCCTCGGCGGATTCCTGATCCCGCCCGACGCGGCAGCCGGGTGCCAGCGCTGCCTGACGACAAACGCCTGCGCCGCGGAGCAGGCATGCGCCAAATCCTCGGACTGCGAGGTCGCCTGGCAGCAGTGCGGCGAAGCCTGCCAGACCCACGACTGTCTGTGGGACTGCCTGCTCGCGCACCACGCCACGAGCCAGACGGGGATCTTCGTCGACGGCGGCCCCTGGACTCCGTTCGTCGACTCCATCAACGGGGCGTGCGGGACGAAGTGCAAGGTCGGCGACTGGACGTGCGTGGGCAACGTGAGCTGGCCCGATCCCCAGTCGCCGGACGTGACCCTCACGTTCCAGGCGTTCGAGTACGTCTCGACGAGCCCCATCGAGGGGCTCGACGTGCAGGTCTGCACCCCGCTCAACCAGGGCTGTGACCCGCCGCTGGCTACGGCGCGGACCGATGGCAGGGGTATCGCCGTGCTGACGTTTGCGAATCCCGTGGACGCCGAGGGCCTCGGGCTAAACGGGTTTCTCCAGGTCTCGTCGCCCGACGGAGGGTACGTGCCGACCCTGGTCTACTGGGACTTCCCGCTGAGCGAGTCGACGGCCGGCGTTTCGTGGGAGTTCGCCAGGCCGTCGGAGTCCCAGGGCCTCGCGACCGCCGTCGGCGTCGTGCAGGACCCGCAGCGCGGGCAGATCGACGTCGCCGCCAGCGACTGCTCGTGGGGCTATGCGCCTCGAGCCATTGTGGCGATCGACATCAGCGACGCCGGAGTCACGGAGGTTTATGGGACGTCCGGGGACCGCACGCTCACGTCGACCAATCAATCCGGGCTCGCGTTCTTCTTTAACGTGCCGGCCTCGAGCCACGTCCGGGTGACCGAGACTCCCGTGGGAATGGAACGGCCGGCGAGCGCCGCCGAGGTGCAGGTGCGCGCCGGGTGGCTCACCGGCATCTGGATGTGGCCGACGCAGTAGAATCGGTCCGCAGACGTGTCCTCCTGAGTCCCGTCGCGACGGCGGCGCTGCAGCGCGGACGATGCTGTCAGGGATCGCGGCGGCCTGTGGTGGCGAAATAGTCGTCTCGTGCGACGTTTCTGGGCGAAGAGAGGCGGGAAGGCGGGAGCGGCGCGCGTCGGGCGAGTGGTGATAGAAGAACACGAGTGACCGGGAAGAAGAGCATGCCGACTCGCGCCGTGGCCCGATCGGGCGCCGCGCTGCCTGCGGGGTACGCTTCCTTCCTCGACGGTCTGAAGGCGCGCATCCGTGCGGCGCAGGTGAAGGCGGCGCTCGCGGTGAATGTGGAGCTCGTTCTCCTCTACTGGCGCGTCGGGCGCGACATCCTCGCGCGGCAGGAGCAGAAGGGGTGGGGAGCGCGCGTCATTGACCGGCTCAGTACGGACCTCCATGCCGCCTTTCCCGAGATGAAGGGCTTCTCGCCGCGCAACCTGAAGTACATGCGGGCGTTCGCAGAAGCGTGGCCCGACGAAGAGATTGTGCAACAGGCTGTTGCACGACTTCCGTGGGGTCACAACGTCCGGCTGCTGGACCGCATCGGGAGCCGCGACGAGCGCCTGTGGTACGCGCGGCAGGCCATCGAGCACGGATGGAGCCGTGCGGTTCTCGAAGCGCAAATCGAGACCGGCCTGCACAGGCGCGCTGGCAAGGCGCTGACGAATTTCAAGACCACGCTCTCGCCGCCCCACTCCGACCTCGCCCAGCAGACCCTGAAGGATCCCTACGTCTTCGACTTTCTCGCGCTGGGTCCCGACGTGCAGGAGCGGGACCTTGAGCGCGGCTTGCTCGAGCAGGTACGTGACTTTCTCCTCGAGCTCGGCGTCGGCTTCGCGTTCGTGGGCAGCCAGGTGCACCTCGAAGTTGGGGGCGACGACTTCTACGTCGACCTGCTGTTCTTCCACCTCCGGCTCCGCTGCTTCGTCGTCGTCGAGCTCAAGACCGGTGAGTTCAAGCCCGAGTACGCCGGCAAGATGAACTTTTACCTGTCCGCCGTCGATGCCCAGCTCCGGCGCGAGGGCGACCATCCGAGCATCGGCCTCGTGCTCTGCAAGGAAAAGAACAAGGTCGTCGTCGAGTACGCGCTACGAGACACGACGAAGCCCATCGGCGTGTCGGCCTACCGGCTGCTCGAGAAGCTACCGGCCAAGTTGAAAGGGAGCCTCCCCACCGTCGCGGAGCTCGAGGCCGAGCTCGGGGGGAAAAAGAGGCCCGGCAATAGGTGAGTTGTGGGCCGCAGAAACCCCGGATGGGTCAAGGAGGAGGGGAGGGGGCCGCGGATGGGAAGCGGTACCGGTGATGCAAGCCGCCGAGTAGTGGCATCGCGGTCAGCTCACGGGATGTGGCTGCGCGTCCCGGGGCGAGCCAGCGCGCGCCCGCGGGCGGCTGGTTGCGGAGGCTGCGGTGGGGCCGGCCCTGGTAGTAGCGGACGTACTCACGCAGGTGCGCTCGGCATGGCGCTCGCCGAAGACCATGATGTGGTCCACGCAGTCGCGACGAAGCGTGCCAACCAGACGCTCGCAGATGGCGTTAGCGAGCGGCGCCCTGGGCGGCGAGAGAAGGCATCGCACCCCGAGACCACGGAGTCGAGCCCGGAAGCGCGCATCGTAGATGCAGTCACGGTCGCGCAGCAGATACCGATGCGCAAGGCGGACACCATCACCTCTACCCGCTGACGGCCGCCGCGGGCCAGGCCGTCATCGAATACCTGCGGAAGGGCCGGCCGCCCATCTCGGACCGTCGCGTCTTCCGTGGCGTTCTCGCACCCTTCGACCCGGTCGAGCACCACACGGTGAGCCAGCGAGCGGTCCACTACCTGCGACGCGCAGGTATTGACGTACGTCGTCCCGGATCGCACACGCTGCGCCACTCGTGCGTCCAGCGCTTGGTCGAAGCCGGTTTCGATCTCAAAGCGATCGGTGACTTCGTGGGCCACCGGCTCCCGCACACGACGCAGATCTACAGCAAGGTCTCGGTCGAGAAGCTGCGCGAGGTCGCCCTCGCTCGCGGCGAGGGGGCCCTATGAAGCGCGAGCTCGTGCGATGGTCCGGCTATCGCAGCCTGCTTGGCCCGCAGATCGAGGCGTACCTCACTGCGAAGCGGGCACTCGGAATGCGCTTCGCCAACGAAGAGCGGACGCTGCGACTGCTCGACCGATTTGTAGCAGCCAAGGGCTTGGCCACGATGCGGGATGTCACGCCGAGCATGGTCGACGAGTTCCTGGCCTCGCGGCCGAGGAAGAGCGCCCGCAGCTACAATCATCTTCAGGGCACGGTCCGCCGCCTCTGGACTGGATGTCCATCCAGGGAATCTCGGGCGTCCTCCGATACCGCGGCCACCCACGACGCGAAGCCGGTCGCCGGACTCCGGTGCTCTTCACCGATACGCAGGTGCGACAGCTCCTCGACGCTGCAGGTGCGACAGCTCCTCGACGCCGCCGCGCGGCTCGGCGAGCAGCCCGGATTTACGTCTCTTGCCGCAGCGACGTACCGGACGGCGTTCGCGGTTCTTTATTGCCTGGGCCTTCGCGTCGGCGAAGTCTCCCGTCTTCAGCTTGGCGACGTGGACTTGAGCGCCCGGACGCTCGTCGTGCGGCGCACCAAGTTCGGCAAGGACCGCCTGGTGCCTTTCGGTCCTCGGCTCGCACGCGAGCTCGAGGCGTACCTCGCAATGAGGCGCCGGGGCCGGACGCCGCTCAACGCCTCGGTCTTCCCAGGCGTGCGCGGTGCTGCCGTCAGCACCAACTCCATGCGCAGGGTCTTCGGCCGCCTATGCCGCGAGGTCGGCGTTGGCGCGTCCGATAGCGGCGCGCCTCCGAGGGTTCACGACCTTCGCCGCAGCTTCGCGGTGGCGACGTTGCTGCACTGGTACGAAGCGGGCATCAATCCCTCCGGAAAACTCCTTCATCTCTCGACGTTCCTCGGTCATTCGAAGATCAAGGCGACGGCCGTCTACCTAACGATCACCTGGGAGCTCCTTCGAGAAGCCAGGAACCGCTTCGCCCGGGTGGCAGCCACGGCGATCCCGGAGGTGGCGTCATGAGCGCGGCCGGACTCGGACCGCTTCTTCACGCCTTCTTCGTCGGTCATCTCACCGGGGAGAAGGGACTTCGGCGTTCGTCGGTGCAGAGCTACCGCGACGCTGTGCGTCTGCTCCTCGTGTTCGTCGCCTCGGACAAGTGCTGCAAGCTCTCCGGAATCGAGCTCGAGGATCTCACTTTCGATCGGATGCAGCGCTTCCTGCGACACCTCGAAGACGGTCGCGGCAACCGCGTTCCGACGCGAAATCAGCGGCTCGGCGCGCTGCACACCTTCTTCGAGTACGTCGGCAGCCGCGCCCCGGAGATGTTTGCGGTATGCCAGCAGATCGCGGCGATCCCGACCAAGCGGACTCCCCCGCCCGCCACGCAATTCCTGGAGCGCGACGAGATCGCCGCGCTGTTCTCACGGTTGCCGTCAGCCGGGCGACACGCCGTGCGTGATCGCGCGTTGCTCCTGTTCCCGTACAACACCGGTGCGCGGGTGCAGGAAGCGGTCGACCTGCGCGTCGAGCACCTCGATCTCGAGCGTGGACCCCGCGCCCGGCTCCACGGCAAGGGCGGGAAATGGCGGACGTGCCCCCTGTGGACGAGACAGCGCGCTTGCTTCGGCAGCTTATGGGTGAATCGCCGACGGCGCAGTCTCCGGTGTTCTGTTCGGCGCCGGGCAAGGCGCTCACGCGGTTCGGTATCTACAAGCTCGTCCGGCGGCATACGGCCGGTCTGAAGGACGAGCGTTCGGCTGCCCGCCGGATCGGTCCCCACGTTTTTCGCCACACGACAGCTGTCCATCTCCTCGAGGCCGGCGTCGAGGTCAACGTGATCCACGGCTGGCTCGGCCACGTCAACCTCGCCACCACGAATCGGTACGCAGACATCAACATAGCCACCAAGGAGGCCGCCCTTCGGCAGTGCGCTCCACCTCCAGGGGTCGGTGGCTCGAAGGCACGTGTGCCGGTTTGGCGGAACGACGAGACGATGCTGGCCTGGCTCGCGTCCCTGTAGAAAGCGCCGTAGTGCCGACATGGCCCGCATCGCGGCGTGCATAAAGGCGGGGCTCCGTGCTCCAGCCTCACTTCCTAACCCTTGACTCACTACGCTCACTCCCGTAACTCCGGGTGCGAATGCCAGCACACGATGGGCGTGGGTACGGGCGAGCATCCGCGCGGCCGTAAAAGGAGAGATGATGCCTGCCTTGGAAATGCGCCCTAACTGCGAGCTCTGTGATCGCGACCTCCCGCCGCAATCCTACGACGCTCGAATCTGCTCGAACGAGTGCACGTGGTGCGCCGACTGTGCCGACCGAGTCCTCATGAACGTGTGCCCGAACTGCGGCGGGGAGCTGGTGAGGAGGGCCATCCGCCCAAGGGACGCCCATCGGCCCGGCCAGGGTCTCGAGCTCAACCCAGCGAGCACCACAAGGCGGCACACGCGATACTCGCACGAGGAAATTGCTGCATTCACGGCGAAGCTCAAGGACGTCCCCGCACATCGCCGTTGAAACTGTCGCCACGGCCTCGTTCCGGGGAACAGTCGACCGACGCGGACGTACCCTCGAGTTCGCGCCGGTCCGTCATCGCGTTGCAGGAAATCTTGGCTTCGGTTCCCCTTGCTGCCGCAGAACACGAACCGCCAACAAGATGTCGCGCAGGGCCTGGTTATGTGGCCCTCCGTTGCGGCTTGGGTCGGCGTGAACGCCGCCTGGCCGTCGTCTGGGCACATAATCACGTCGGGAACAGAACGAGGGCAACCACCCGTCGCAGATCGCCAGCGACCGCGGAACCTCACGAGGTGCTGATCCCGGGCGCCAGAGCGAAGGGGCTATCGGTGCGCGGCTATCTCTCCGCGGTTTGGGGTTGTCCCTACGAGGGAGCCGTCGATCCTGACCGAGCGGTGCGCTTGGCAGACCGCCTGATCGAGCTGGGCTGCTACGAGGTCTCGCTCGGGGATACCATCGGCGTCGCCGCGCCGGTCCAGACCCGCGCGCTGCTCGAGCGCTTTCTCGACCGCATTCCTGCGAAGCGCATCGCGCTCCATCTGCACGACACCCGCGGGATGGCCTTGACCAACGTCGCGGTCGGTCTCGAGCTAGGTATCCGCACCTTCGATTCGTCCATTGGGGGGCTCGGCGGTTGCCCCTACGCGCCAGGCGCGTCTGGCAACGTCGCCACCGAAGATCTCGTCTACATGCTCCACGGCCTTGGCGTCGAGACAGGCACCGATCTGACCCGGTTGTGCGAGGCTGCTTGCCTCGCCGAAGTCCTGGTGAAACGTCGCCTGCCGGGCCGCGTCCACTGTTTCGCTCCCAATGAGCGCGGTCGGCCTGCTGGCCCGGTCGGCGCGAGGGCATGATGCCACCCGACAGCGCCGCAAAGCGGGAGCCGTGGTAGCGTCGGGTGCCGGAAACCGGTTGTCGAGCTTCCGACGCATTTTCGTCGCCAACCGGGGCGAGGTCGCCGCGCGCATTGGGCGGACCTGCGATCGGCTCGGCATTGCGCCGGTCTTCGGCGTGTCCGAGGCCGACCGCGACGCGCCCTGGTGCCGCGGCCACGAGCAAGTGGTTCTCGGCCCCCCCCGCGCCGCGGTGAGCTATCTGGACCTCGAGCGCGTCGTGAACGCGGCCCGCAAGAGCCGCTGCAGCGCGCTTCATCCGGGCTGGGGCTTCCTCGCCGAGAATCCGCGCTTCGCCAGTCTCTGCGAAGCTCACGGCGTCAGCTTCATCGGCGCCCGCTCACGTGATGCACCTGATGGGTAGGAAGACACCCGCCAAGCAGGCGATGGCCCGCGCCGGCCTCACCCTGATCCCCGGAAGCGACGGCATCCTCGGGAACGCTGACGACGCGCGCAAAGTCGCCGACGAAGTAGGCTACCCGGTCCTGCTCAAGGCGGAGAGCGGCGGTGGGGGGAGGGGCATGCGGGTGGCTCGCTTCGCTGCCGAGGTCGAAGCCGCTTACGAAGAGGCCACCGGCGAGGCCATGGCCGCTTTTGGCGACGAATGCGTTTACCTCGAAAAGCTGATCGGGGATGGCCGCCATGTCGAGGTGCAACTGCTGGCCGATGGTTACGGCGGGGTGGTGCATCTCGGCGAGCGCGACTGCACTGTGCAACGCAACCACCAGAAGCTGATCGAGGAGTCGCCGGCCGCCGTGGTCGCACCGGGGGAGCTTGCGAAGACCCTGGAGGCGGCGTGCCGCGCCACCGCCCGGATCGGCTACACAGGCGCGGGCACGATGGAGTTCCTCCTGGACGGGGGCGGGACCTTGCGCTTCATGGAGATGAACACCCGCCTGCAGGTCGAGCACACCGTCAGCGAGATGCGCAGCGGCGTCGATCTCGTCGAGCAGCAGCTCCGTGTGGCCGCGGGGCATCGCCTGCCTTTCAGCCAGGCCGAGGTTCGCCTTGCAGGACACGCGATCGAGTTCCGCATCAACGCCGAGGATCCCGAACGCGGATTCTGCCCGACGCCGGGCCTGATCAAACGCTGGGAGCCACCGGAGAGCCGCGGCGACGTGCGCGTCGACACCCACGTCGAGGCCGGCTACGTCGTGCCTCCCTTCTACGACAGCCTCCTGTGCAAGTTGATCGTGCGCGGCGAAACGCGCGCCGACGCCATCACGCTTGCCATCGCAGCCCTGGAGGCCTTCGTCTGCGAAGGGCCGGCGACTACTATCCCCATGCACCTCGCTATTCTCCGCTCCGAAGCCTTCCGAAGCGGGCAATACACCACCCGCGCCATCCCAGGCTGGCCGTCCGAAAGCAAGGAGGGTTAGCTCGATGGCCCACGTCCCGCTCAAGCCGATCGGCAACCCGCGACGGAGCGTGATCGACGAGCGCGCGTTCGCCGAGCATCGCGAGGACCTCGCCGACCGCTCCAAGCGGCTCTCCGCTGTCCGCGCCCACGCGCGCGCGGGGTGGGGCGAGAGCTACGTTGAACGCGTGCATGCCAAGGGCCGACTCACCGCGCGCGAGCGGATCGACCGGCTGCGCGATCCCGGCAGCCAGCTCTACGAGGTCGGCACGCTCGTCAACCACGGCGAGACGTTCGGCGGGCTCAGTTCTCCGGCCGCCGGCGTCGTGACCGCATTCGTCCGAATTGCCGGTCGCTTCTGCATGGTCATCGCCAACGACAATACCGTCGCCTCCGGCGCCTGGTGGCCGAGGTCGCCCGAGAAGATCGAACGCGCCCAGGCGATGGCGCTAAGAGCCCATCCCGGTAGGCCGGTAGTTCCATGTGTTCCATGAAGGTCCATCTGCGACCGATCGTTGCCACGAACTTTTCCATCCGCGCGTGCTCAGGCGAGTTGGCGTGGCATGGGACTGGTAGAGCGTGGGGATGGGTGGCGGATTCCGGACGTGCTTTGGTCGCAGATCGAGCCGTTGATTCCGTCGGGCAAGCCGCATCCGCTGGGATGCCATAACCCGCGGGTGCGCGATCGCGATGCGATGACGGCGATCTTGTTCGTACTGCGCACGGGCTGCCAATGGAATGCGCTGAACGCCACGGGCATCTGCTCCAGCTCCTCGGCGCATCGGCGCTTCGTGGAATGGACCGAGGCCGGTGTGTTCGAGCAGGCTTGGGTGGCGGCTCTGGCCGACTACGACGAGTTTGTCGGAGTAGACTGGCGCTGGTTGTCGATGGACGGGGCGATGACCAAGGCGCCGCTCGGGGGAAAAAAAAACGGGGCCGAATCCGACCGACCGCGCCAAGGGTGGCACCAAGCGCAGCTTGCTGACCGAGGCCAACGGCGTCCCCCTCGCCATCGTCGTCGCCGGGGCGAACCGCAACGACTTCAAGCTGGCGCGTGAGACCCTCGAAAGCATCGTCATCGCACGTCCCAAGCCGACCCGCGACGAGCCCCAGGGGCTCTGCCTCGACAAAGGCTACGACTACGATGAGGTGCGTGAGTTGGCCGACGCCTTTCGCTTCACCGCGCACATCCGACGTCGTGGCGAAGAGGCCCGAGCCGCCAAGAAGACCGGCGGCTTCAAGGCGCGTCGCTGGGTGGTCGAACGCACGCACAGCTGGATGAACCGATTCCGAAGGATCCTCATCCGCTGGGAGAAGCGTCCCGACACCTATCTCGCCATGCTCCATCTCGCTTGCGCCCTCATCACCTGGAAAGCGTGCGGTCTACTGGGATAGGTTCTAAGGCTGAAAGTCCCGACCATCTATCTCGTCGACTGCAGTGGGCTCTTCCTGCCAGAGCAGCGCCGCAGCTTCGGCGGCGCGAGGGGGGCGGGACACATCTTCAAGATGAACAGTCTGCTCTCCGATGCCGGCGTGCCGCAGATCGCCGGCGTGTTCGGCGATTGCATCGCGGGCGGCGCCTATATGCCGATCATCAGCGATCGCGTCTACATGACCGAGCAGGCGTACATGGTCATCGCGGGCGCCGCGCTCCTCAAGGGCGCCAAGAGCACCCGAATCACCTCGATCGACATCGGTGGTCCGGAGGTGCACGTGCACGAGAGCCGCTGCGCCGACGTCCGGGTGCCGGACGACGAGACGCTGCTCGCCTCCATCCGGGCCGAGGTGGAGCGCCTCCCGAGTTCGGGCGCCGACTATTACCGCGGGGGCGTCCGGAGCATCGAGCCCGCATTCCCCACGGCCGAGCTCTCAGGACTTATCCCCACCGATCATCGCGAGGCCTACCCGGCCGAGGAAGTGTTGGCGCGACTCTGCGATCAGAGCCTCTTCTGGGAGGTGCTGCCGCACGTGGGCCGGGAAATGATCTGCGGCATCGGCCGCCTCGGCGGCCTGTATGCGGGCTTCATCATCAATCGCCAGGGCCTTTTCCCCGATCCCGATCGACCCGGCCAGCAACGCCCCGCAGGTATCCTCTACCGCGACGGTATCGCCAAGATCAGCGCGTTCAGCCGAGCCTGCGACGCCGACGGCATCCCGTTCATCTGGCTGCAAGACATCGGCGGCTTCGACATCGGCCTCGAGGCCGAGCGCCACGGCCTCTTGGGGCTGGGATCGAGCCTGATCTACAACAACAGCACCAACCGGGTACCGATGTTCACGGTGCTGCTTCGCAAGGCCTCGGGCGCCGGCTACTACGCCATGGCCGGCCTTCCGTTCGATCCCGTGGTGCAGCTCTCCATGCCCATTTCGCGGCTCAGCGTGATGGAGGGACGCACCCTGGCGATCGCCAGCTACAGCACCAAGCTCGACGACGACTTCCGGATCAGGACCGATGATCTCGAGGAGCGAAGGGCGATCGAGCGCGGCATGGCGGAGGTGGAGGCCCGCATCGAAGGCGACATGGATCCGGTAGTGGCCGCAAGCCAGATGGACACCGACGAGATCGTCCAGCTCCACGAGCTTCGGGACTGGCTGGTCGCCCTCGTCGAAATGACCTATCAGGGCTCGGGACAGCGGCGCATCAAGAATTCGCGCATCTGGTCGCTGCACGATCTGGTCTTGCTCGGCGAGCGGGGCGGCCGCCCCATGGAGGCCGAACACACCGTCGACCTCGCGCCCCCCGCGAAGCCTGCCGCCCCGAGAGCGAGCGATCCCGAATGCCTGGTCTTCCGCGCGCCGCTGACCGGGCGCGTCTACTTCCGCCCGTCGCCTGACAGGCCTCCCTTCGTCGCAGTGGGTGACGTGATCGCTCGAGGGACGACCGTTTGTCTCGTGGAGGCCATGAAGTCCTTCAACCGGGTCCACTACGCGGGCGAATTGTTGCCGGAGCGCGCGCGCATTCTCCGCTTTCCAATCGAAGACGGCTCCGATGTGGATCAGGACATGCCCATCATGGAGCTCGAAGCGGTCTGAAACGAAAGTACGCGTGGTGAGCGGACGGGACCGGCGAGCCGCCCCGAACCGCCGCTCTACTGCAGCGTGGCGGTGACCATTCCTGTCGCTCCCAGGGCGCCCAACGCCCCCTGGTTGGTGGTCACGATGTAGATCGAACCGGCCAACGCAGGCGGAGTGCTCGCGTTGTACGTGCCCTCGGCGGTACCGTCGAACGCGATGGTGCTCGCGTCGTTGTTCAGGACCAGGTAGACGCCATTCGAGATCGTTGCCTGTAGCTTCTTCGACGAGCAGTCGAGCTGTCCCATAACGTCCGCCCCGAACGTTCCGTTGAAGTTGTCCATTCCCTGCAGGCGGCCCCCCGGTGCGATCGTGAGCGTCGTCGTCGGGATCTCGCCGCCGGTCATGGTTTGCGCCTGCGCGACGAGCGTCACCGTGAGCGTTCCCGTCCACATGAGCGCGAACGGCCCTGGCCCAGCGTCGCCGATGAACACCTGCGTTGTGAACGGTCCCGAGTACGTGCCTGGCATGCAGTCGGATGCGGATGCGGCCGTAGCGCCGTCGTCACTCATGAAGACGGACCCCCCCGAAGTGGGCGCCGACCCGCTGCTAGACGTCGATGCGTTCCCGTCGTCGCTTCCTGTCCCGGCGTCGGTGGATGAATTGTCGGTCGAACCGATGGGGTCGACGTGGCTCGTCTGGCTTCCGCCACAGGACGCGGCGATCGTGCCGGCCATCGACACACAGAGGACCGACCATCGCAGCGCGAAGGCGTCGTTCATGGGCCCGTACCCTCCGAGGAACTGATACGACCGCACCGGTGTACCCGAAGCTGTCAGGTGTCAGTCGGCCAAGAGCTTGCTGTGGAGGCCAATCCTTCCGCGCCACCTGCGCGCTGCAGTAAGCTCGCCGGCGAAGCGATGTGCCGGGACCGGGACGCGCCGGTGGTCCGTTCGTGCGTCGCGGCTCCACAGGACGTTTGGGGCCGCGATCGTCTTGCTGGAGGAGGTGTCATGTCCTTTCGATGTCGATTCGTGACCCTGTCGCTCGCGGCCACACTGCCTACCTTCGTACTCGCGGCCGCCGGCTGCTCCAGCTCGAACGCGGGGCCGCCGGACGGCTCTACGGGAGGCTCCCTCGAAGCGGGTCAGACACGGGGGGACGCGGGCGGGGGCCCTCTTCCTGCGGTCACCGGCCCGATCACCGGCGGCTGCGTGGGTAAGCCCTTCACTGCGGCGCCTCTGAACCTCGCGTCCTACGGCTACGTGGAGGAGGAATACTTCTTCGAGGGGACCGCCACCGCGTATGGCTTCGTCCACCCGCCGAGCGCCGACGGTGTCTGGTCGGTCCAGGCCACGACGACGGCGCCGTACAAGACGCGCATGCTCGTGCGCCACCCGACCGACGCAAGCAAGTTCAACGGGACCGTGATGGTCGAGTGGCTCAACGTGACCGGCGGCGTCGACGCCGATCCGGACTTCGGTTACGCGCACGTCGAGCTGCTCCGGAGCGGGTTCGCGTGGGTCGGCGTCTCGGCGCAGGCGGTCGGGGTCGTCGGCGGCGGGCAGTCAATCCTCGGCATCGGCGTCGGAGTCCCGCTGGTCCAGTGGGACCCGGAGCGGTACGGCTCGCTCCACCATCCGGGCGACGACTATTCCTACGACATCTACACGCAGGCGGCGCGCGCGCTCCGGCACCCGGGCAGCGTCGATCCGCTCGGTGGCCTCACGCTCGCGCGGCTCATCGCCGACGGCGAGTCGCAGTCGGCCTTCCGGCTGGTGACCTACGTGGACGCCGTGCACCCCGTCGCCCAGGTCTTCGACGGGTTCTTGATCCACAGCCGCTTCGGCGCAGGGGCGCTGCTCAACGGCTCGAACGACGCAGGGGAGCTCGCTCTTCTGGATGGGCCGAGCCCCGCGCTCATCCGAACGGATCTCAAGGTCCCCGTCTTTCAGTTCGAAACGCAGACAGACGTGCTGGGTGTCGGCACCGCGGGGTTCTCCGTCTCGCGTCAACCCGACACGACCGTGCTGCGAACCTGGGAGGTCGCCGGGACCGCGCACGCCGATCAGTACCTCCTCGATTACGAGCAGGGGGGGTACGCCGACGGTGGAGTCAATGGCTGCGCCGACGCCGGAAGCGGCGACGCCGCAGCGAGCGTCAACGTCGCCGGCTCGTGCGGCACGATCAACGAAGGCCCAGAGCACTGGGTGGAGGACACGGCCGTGAGCGCCCTCAACGCGTGGGTCACCGATGGTGGGCTGCCCGTCATGGGAACGCCGCTCACGCTCGCAGCCGGAGGCAAGGCTTACGAGCTCGACATGTACGGCAACGCGCTGGGCGGCGTCCGGTCGCCCGCCGTCGACGTGCCGATCGCGACGTACAGCGGCCAGCCCCCGGCTGGCGCGAGCCTCATCTGCAGTCTCTTCGGCCAGACGACGCCGTTCACGGCGACGCAGCTGATGACGCTCTACCCGACTCACGACGCCTACGTGAGCAAGGTGACCGCCGCCGCGACGCAAGACGAGAAGGCGGGGTTCCTCTTGTCCGCGGACGCGCCCCTCATCGAGCAGGAAGCGCAATCGGCTGCCGTTCCACAGTAGCGGAGCCTCTGAGGCAACGAGCAACGGTTTGCAGCATGCACAAAGCGTCGGACCGTCTTGCGGTCGACGCCCGTCTCACGCGGCTATCTCCGCGTCATGAACGACCCACCACTAGGATTTCTCAACAGGCCGGCTTGTGGCGCTCGATCCAGGAAGCGTAGCTGCGGTCGTAGCCAGTCGCCTGCCAGCGGCTCGCCAACGCGGCGGCGATGATCCGCATCTTGTCGGATGGCACCTTGGGGCGGCGGAGCGCGCTCGCCGCGAGCACTCCGGCCCGCGCCTGGGCCGCCTCGTGCGCGCCTGCAAAGAGGTCCGGGCTGTGGCCGTTGGTCAGGCCGAGGTGGTCGCGCAGCAACCGATCGCTGATGTCCTTGGCGTTGGCGCGGCTGTCCTTGATGTTGCCCTTGCCGGTGAGCACGTTGCCCAGGCCGAACACCCCGGGCAGCCCGTTCACCGTCCCGGTATCCGAGTTCGAGAAATGGTAAAGCTCGCCGCGCGTCGGGATGCCCTCGATGAGCTCCGGCACGCTGCCGATTGAGCTCACTATGAAGTCGGAGCGCACTTCGAAGTTGCTTCCTTCAATTTCAACCGCCTTGCCGTCTCTGACCTCGCTTCTTCGGAAGGTGAGGCCTACCAGGCGGCCGCCCTCGATGATCGGCCCCACCGGCACGTGGCAGTCCTTCACGCGTACACGAAATTTCTGTTTGAGTACGCCGACCATCTTCTCGCGCGCGTCCTCGCTCCTGGCGATCTCCTCGGGGGTCGTGTCGAACGGAGACGCGAGCGGCATGTCGCGCACGCGGCGCCGGTAGTAGAGCGTGCAGCCCGCGACGCCAAGGCTGTCGGGATCGATGCGGTGCTTCTTCAGCGTCGCGGTGATGCCGACGTGCTCCATCGCGACCACGTCGACCTCGATGCCGCGCTGGCGCAGCGCGCCGCCCTCATTCGCCGTGTCGTCGCCGCCCCCGGAGCCGGTCCCGCCGCTGCCGCTGCTGCCGCCGGTCCCGCCCCTGCCGCTCCCGCCGCTGGGCGCGCCAGGGGCCGCGCCGCTGCTTCCCGAGCCTGGATCCCCGGATGGGCGTGCGGGTCGGGGGCCTCCGACCCGGTCTGCGAACCACAGGCGGCAACGAACAGCGCAAGGAAGAAGGATGTGAGCTGGACTCTCATGGGCGCGATTCCACCTTGCTGGGCCGCGGCCGTCGCCGAGGTCACCTTGGTTACGCAGTCGCTGTGGCTCGAATGAGCAAGCCACGAAGACCGAGACCGAGATCGGACAAAGGCTTACTCGGATCGGCAAAAGGGCGGCCGGCGGGCGGTGCCCCCGGCCAGATCGGCGACTTGGTCGTGGTAGCCTTGGCAGGAATGCACGTGTCCATCGTGATGGTCAGCGTGCTCGCCGGCGTGGTCGAGCGCGCGGGCGGGAGCCGTCATCGGTTCCTCAGTGAGGCGCGGATCGAGCCGCGCTGGATCGAAGACGGCACGATGCGGCTGTCGATCGACGACTACTTCCGCGTGGTCGACACGGCCATCGGGGTCTCGGGCGATCCGGCGTTCGGCCTTCACATGGGGGAGCAGGCCCGCTCCGCCATGTTCGGTGTGATGGGTTCCCTGACCGAGCAGGCCGGTACTCTGCGCGAGTGCGTCGAGATGATGGATCGCTACGCGCGGCTGCTGTCGGAGGGTGGGTTCGAGCCGGAGCTGCGCGAGCACGGAGAAACCGCTGCCATCCGTTTTGCGGCGATGCGCGGGGAGCAGAGCGCGATGCGGGCGATCGCCGAGTTCGTCATGACCGCGCTCTCGTCCGCGCTGCAGCTGTTCGCCGGCGGCAGAGCGCGTCCGACCCAGGTGCGCTTTGCCTACTCGGAGCCGCCGTACGCCGACGAGTATCAGCGCATCTTCGGTAGCGCCGCGCGCTTCGGGCAGGAGTTCACCGAGATGGCGTTCCCACGGGCGTGGCTGGACAAGACGCACCGCTATCGCAGCCCGGAGCTTTACACGGTGCTCAAGGAGCAAGCCGATCGCTCTCTCGTCCGGCTCGAGCGCGACGGCTCGCTGCGCGTGCAGATCGAACGGATCATGGCCGAGCATGGACCACTCCCGCTCACGATGGAGAACGCGGCGCGCGAGCTCGGGATGAGCGCGCGCTCGTTGCAACGCCGGCTGCTGGCTGAAAAATTGAACTTCGCCGAGCTCGTCACACGCCATCGCGTGGACGTAGCCAAGCGCATGCTCGAGCGTCCGAGCGCCTCGCTCCAAGCGACCGCATACCAAATGGGCTTCGCATCGGCCACCGCGTTCCACCGCGCGTTCAAGCGCTGGACGGGCATGACGCCGAAGCAGTATCAGGCCTCTTTCTGAGGGTGTTGCGCGCAGGGGCCGTGGCCCAAGCAGCGTCTACTTGGCCGCTCCTGGGGACCAACACGTTGCTACGACGATTGCATGCCGTCGACCACGCACGCGGCTTCTTCACCCGATTGTCGGGATGGAGTCCCGGGGGGACGACGGTGCCCGCCGCTGGGCAACGGCGTCGAACCACCATGAAGCTGGGGCTCGGGCCTCTCGACCAGCGCTGACCGTCACCGCGTGGCTTCGGGCGGCAAATGTACTTCTGGACCGTCCGTTTCGCGGTGCGGAGCCGAGCTTGAGCAGCCCGCCGCGAATGCGCTCGGCGGCCCAGCGCGGATTGCTGGCGCACGCCTCAAGCGTTCGTCGATCAGGCAAGGGAGTCCGGCAACCTTCGGGCGACCATCCTTCGGGCAAATGAGCCACCACCCTTCGGGCAAAACCTTCGGGACTTTCGCCCGTATTTCGTCCGTTGACCTGACGTTGCCGTGCCGATCTCAAATCGAGTGACGTCGCGTGACGACCCGTGATGCTGCGACGACACCGAATCCCGCGCCATTTCCGAGAGTTGTGAGCGATTCCGAATTCTTGCGAAGGTAAGCAAATCGGGCCTGTTTTCGCCTCATAACCCGAAGGTCGTAGGTTCAAATCCTGCCCGCGCAACAGATTCGACGAGGGGGGAGCTGCGCCTCCCCCCTCGAGCTCCCCCTCGCCGGGGCGCGCTCGCTTCGCTCGCGCGGGACGGTGGACCGCGCGGCCATAGCGCTCGGTATGGCGGAAGCCCTTTCGGATGCCCGGGACCGGCTCGGTGAAAGGCTTGCCGCAGGGCCGGCACCAGAGCCGCCGCTTGCGCACCACCATCCTCTCGCACGGGCGCCTTGTTGGCGCAGATGCCGCCCGTCATGGCGCCGCTGCACTTGTAGTACCGAGCGCTCGTCCCACCGCCATCGACCATGCGGTTTCCGCAGACCCCGCAGAAGAGCAACCCCGAGAAGGGGTGCGACGTCCTGCGTCCGGGCGCCCCGTTGCTCTTGCCGGAGTAGTTCTCGTAAACCGCCCGGCGCCGCTCCTGGACCGTGCACCACAATGAGTGCGGGATGATCCGAAGGTGCGGGCGCAGCCGCTCGATGATCTCGTCGGGCGCCTGCATGCTGTACCGCCGCTTGCGTGCCTCGGGATCCCGACGCCAGCGTTTCTTCCCATACGTCCACTCGCCGATGTACGAGCGGTCGCCGAGCATCTCGCGGAGAGTGCTCTTGCGCCAAAACCTCGCGCGATGACCCTTGGCCTTCGCCCGCGGAGGCGCGACCCCCTCGTCGCTTAACTTCTTCGCGATGAAGAGCAGGGAGTAGCCCTTCCTATACATCTCGAAGAGAGCCTCGCGGGCCTCTACTCGCTCGTCGCGACGTGCGAGGCGCGCGGCATCAATCCCTTCGAGTATCTCGCCGACGTCCTCGCCCGCGTGCAGGATCACCCTGCCCGCGATCTCGACCACCTGCTCCCCGGCGCCTGGGCTGCGGCCCAAAACGGCACGTGAACCTCGTCGCCGTGACGCCCTGGCTCGGATCGCGACGAGCCGTGCAACTCACCATGATTGTGACCACGCGCGCCGGACCCCTCCCGTCGAGGTCCCACAAGATCTCGGTCGGCCCACCACTCGCTCGAGCGTTCCTCACCGGTCGAGGCCGGCTTGCAGACGGATCACTGGCTGAACGTCGTGCACTCGCCGTGGACGCAGCCGCACCAGTGGTTCCAGTGCGGGTCGGGCGTGGCGAGGTAGCCCTGTTGGGGCCCGGTCGAGAGGTAGCACGCTGGGGGATGCACGCGATAGCTGGTGCACCAGATGTCGCGCCCGTAGTGCTGCAGAAGGCACTCGCCGTCGTGAGAGCACGCGGGCTGGCCCGGCAAATTCCGCCCTAACCATTTGACCCGCCTTCGCGGTGCCGACGGGCGGTAGCACCGTGCGTCCGGCGCCCGGTTCTCGGGCTCGGGCAGGCACTGCGGATCGTCCGCTCGGCAGCGAGGCGTCGACCACGACCATCCGTCTCCCAGAGCGCAACACGGCGCGTCAGGCGCCACGGTGCACAGGTCGTCGGGAGCCCTGTCCGACGCGGGCGTCCCGGATGGCGGTTCGACGAGCTGCATCTGCATGGGAAGCCGCGACGATTGCGGACAACGCGTGGCGCACCCCGTGAGTCCCGTCGCCGTCAGAATGAGCGCGAGCGCCGAGCGCTCCTTGTAAAGGATATTCACCTGTCCATGCCCCTGGCGCGGTCCGCCATGATACCGCAACTGGCCGCGAGTCGGTGGACGCGAGAATCGACGGGGCCCGGCTTGGCAAGTGCTGGTCGGTATCGTGCTGCGAGACCTCTGACCGGAAAGCACGGGGCCGCCGGAGCCGCTATCCATCCGGGTCAAGCTCGCGGTTCGACGCCGTCGCGCAGGTCGCCGGACCGGTTCTTCGCGCCGCGCGTTCACCGCGCAAGGGGATGACCATCATGAAACTCGCGTCCGTTATCGCATCGAGCATTTTCGCCGCCTTTGCTTGCGTCGCCTGCGTCGCCAGTACGGATCCAACACCGGGCGAGGGTACCGACGATCCCGCTCCGAACTCCCCCGACGAGAAGACCGGTCAGACCTCGGAGGCCGTAGGGACGTGCGGCACGGTCTGCACGCTCGCCGGGACCTGCAGCGGCATCGAGCGCGGTGGAAAGCATTTCAGCGGGGTCTTCTACGAATGCTGCGGTTCCTACGGGGCTGCGTGGCCAACCAGGGCAAGACCATGTGCCTTCCAGAACGGTGCGGTTGACGGCGCAGTAGCTCCCGGCTTGCTCACCGCGCCGCTCGGGGGGAACGCCCCGCTCCCTGTTGAACTTCGCGTAGTAGACGGCGGCTCGGTGTGAATTCTTACGCGACCTTCTTCTCGGACGCCACCGTCGCGGTGACCGGTCGAAGAGCGGCGACGAGGGACGGCATGTTCACGTGGCCCTTCACGCGCCGGAATCCCTTCTGCGCTTCGGCGATGCCGAGGGCGACCCAGCGACGGATCATCGTCTCGTCCTTCCAGCGCTTGACGTTGCGGGCGATGCGGCGGAGCGAGCCGTTCATGTTCTCGATCGCGTTGGTCGTCGCGAAGGTGCGGCGCAGCGAGGCGGGAAGATTCAAGTCGCATCACGGTGAGCGTCTCGTCGAGCCCCTCGCGCAGGCTCGCTGCGGCGCCGTCCTCGCCGTTGGAGTCGAGCCACGAGGCGAGCTGCATCAGCTTCTTCTTCGCCGTCGCCGCCGTCGTCGAATCGTATGCATCGCGCATCTGTTTGGCGACGTAGGCGCGTCGCGCTTCGGGCAGGTGATCGCGAACGTTGCGAGCCTTGTGCACCTGGCAGCGCTGGACGATCGCGCGGTCGCCGAAGACGTCGCGCAGCGCCTTGCGGATCGCCTTGCCGCCGTCGATGACGAAGAGCATCGAGTGCTCGACGCGAAGACCGCGAGCGACGAGGTTCGAGAGCAGCTCGGTCACCACGATGGTGTTCTCCGTCGAGCCGGCCCAGATGCCGAGCGGCGTCTTGGTGCCGTCGATCGTGACGCCGAGCGCGATGAGCACCGAGTGCCCGGCGAACTCGATGCCGTCGATGAACATCGCGACCAGGTCGACGTCGTCGAGCTTGCGCGAGACGAACTGCGCGAGCTTCTCGGTCGTCGCGTCGATGAGCGCGCGCGATGCGTTGCTCTTGCTCGCGCCGCGCGTCTCGATCGATTCGTCCACCGGCTCCAGGCTGCGCTCGTAGCCGCGCGTGGAGACGCCGAGCGCGATCTGCTCGACGACGCGCTCGGACATCGGGTCGCCGTCGCGAAGCGCCTCGATGCTCGGCAGCGCGACCTCGCCGCCCGCGCCCTTGCCGCGCGTCTCGAACGCGAGGATGCGGCAGCGACACGTTGCGACCGCCGAAGCAGACCGGCGTCGTGCCCGTGCCCCAGTGATGGTGCGTGCGCCCCTCGATGTGCTTGCCCTTCGGCCCGGCGATCAGCGCGGCCTCCGTCACGAGCAGCTCCGAGAGCGCGACCATCCCCATCTGCTGCACGAACGACAGCAGCCCCTTCTTCGTCGCGTCCATCGCCAGCAGCAGCGGCAGCATCAGCTGCTGCATCGCCACGCTCATCGTGACCGGCGTCTTCTCTTGCTTCCGTCCCGTACCTGCGGCTCTCTTCTTCATGGCGGCTCCTTTGCCCCGTGGGGCTCATGTCCTGGCAGACCTGATTCTCAGGCCGGCCGAGGAGCCGCCGCTACTTCACGATTTCAACAGGGCCCGGGGCATCCCCCGCTCGGGCCGAGGCTAGGATGCTGGCACCTCGTCGAGGCTGTCATCTATCGACGGTGCGGCTCCGCTTTTGCCTAGCGTTCACGGGCGGTATAGTTCCGATGTAACCCCCTGATGGTTGGGACGGTTTAGAAGCTCGCAATGGTTCGTCTTCTCCTGCGAGGCGCGGCGATCGCGTTCGCCGCGTTGGCGTGCTGGTCGTGCGGATCGGACCCGAACAGTACGCAGCCGGGTCCGGGACGCGACGGCGGCGCGATGGGCGGCCCATTGCCGGACGCGGGCGCCGATACCGGACCCGCCGCCGACGACGCGGAAGGGGGCATGGACGCGAGCGACGGAGCGGTTGCCGATACGCTTGCCGTGGTCGACGGCGCGTCGACGGCCTTCACGCTCTCGAGCTCCGCGTTCACCAACATGGAGGACATCAACGTCATGTCCGGGTGTGGAACGACGATGTCGCCGCCACTCGCGTGGACGCCCGGACCCTCGGGGACCCAGAGCTACGGGCTCGTGCTGACCGACCAGTCGGGCTTTTACTACTGGGCGATCTGGGACATCCCCGCGACGACGATGAGCCTCCCGCAGGGCGTCGAAAACGCGGCCATGCCCGCAGTGCCGGCGGGGAGCGAGCAAATCACGCCCGGGCAATACATGTCGACGTTGCCCGGGTACACGGGCCCTTGTCCAACCGGCCTGGAGGTGCCGGTCACCTTTGCCCTCGATGCGCTGAGCGTGGCGACCCTGCCGGGGGTTACGCCGGGGTCGACGGGCGCCGCCGTGTTCGCTGCCATCCAGGCCAACGCCCTCGCGAGCGCGAAGCTGATCGCCCGGGTAACGAATCCCCGTTTGTGACGCGCTACTTGGGAGGCCCCTGGTTCGCGGTCGCCACACAAGAAACGCCGTTCGTGGCGGCGGCTGACGTCGACGCGCCGTTCGCGAGGGCGTCCGCGATTTGCACGTCGATCGTCGTGCCTGAAAATAGCGCCGGGATGACGTTGCTGCCCACGCTCACCGTCTGATTCGACGCCAGGGCGACCGGCGGGAGCGTGACGAAGCCCGTCGAGATCAGCTGCACCGTGGTCGCGTTATTGGCGTTGGTCACGGTGTACTGCGGGTTGGTGCCCGGCGGCGTCGGCCAGACGCTGGCGAAGGTCTGTCCGTTCGGATCGCTGAACGTGACCTGTACGGTATCCCCTGAAACAGGCGTGTACGGTTGCCCGTTCGACGTCCCCGTGAGGGTCTTGATGGTGATCGAGGCCGTCCCGCTCGCGCCCGTACCGTTCGTGAGGGTCCAGCTGCAGTCGTTGCCGATCTCGATATTGCGCTGCGCGACCTGGTTCGACCCGGGCGTGTCCGTGGAGTTCGCCGGAGCGGCCTCCCCCGTGGCCCTGATGTCCGCCAGGTAGGGAATTCGGGCGTACAGATATCCCCACTGCGAATGAAGAGCGTCGTGGCCCGAGTACACCAGGTTCAGGTTCATAGGCTCCGTTCGCACGCTCTTATGTTCGGTGACGAGGCACCTATACTTCGAATAAAGCTTCGACGCGTGGCCCGGTCATCGTCGACCCGTCCGCGGCTCCCTGATTGGATCTGGTACTGCGCCCCTGGGCCGCCGTCAGCATGCCTGCCACAGCGGCGAGGCCGAGCGCGAACGAGATTGCGTATTCCGGCCGACCTGGGCACTCGTTCCGTCGGCACCTGGGCGCTCAGTCCGGCGCACTTGGGCAGGATCGGAGCGCAGCGACGGGGTCTTGCCCGTCGGAGCGAAGCGACGAGTGGATGATCAGGTCCTGGCTTCAGGTCGTTCGGTACCGAGTCCCTTCTTCTTGCGGATCGACGTTCCTTTGAGCGCGAGCACGTGAGCGTTGTGCACGAGCCGGTCGCAGATCGCGTCGCTCACACGCCAGATGGACGATCTCGCACCGCGTTGGCAGCGACACTCGCGGCGGCCGCCCGCTAGGGGGCGCGTCCAGGAGCGACTCGATGCACGGGCAAGCCTCCCAGCGGCTCGCCACTTGCGCACGGCCCGATCGCTGCACCCCGCCAGCACGGCGACTCGCGTCGGGCCATACCCGAAGGAAAGCCACACGATGACCCACGCCCGGACCACCACGTCGTGCTGCGCGTGACGCCGCCGCGTGAGCGCCTGCACGCGCGCCCATTCGCGTCGCGGGATGCGCACTCGTCGAGGTCGACGACCAGGAGCCACACCCCTTCAATCCATGGGGGCCGGCCTCGATTTCCATGAACCGCCAGATCCGGAACGAACTTATAGCCGGCCGTACTAGGCGTGACCTCGTCATCCGAGAGCGAGAGCGCGATCCGGGTGGCACGGACCGGCACACGCACAGCTCCGTGAATTTCGCTGAAACCTTCAGGCACGCCCGATGCAGCGGCACGGGGAATGAGCTGGGAGCGGCGATTGCTGGAGATGGTCTTGGCGGGAGGCGCGGTGGCCGCCGCGGCGTGCGGCGGGAACGAGACGGCTGCACAGAACACCACGGAGCCGGATGCCTCCGTCGCGTCGCCCTTCTGTTGCAACGGGGCCTCCGATCCGTGCAGCTACCGGAGCGGCGACCCCGACGCGTCCATCACCCCCGCCTGCGAGCGCGAGAACGATTGCCTGAACGCCGGCGGGACGATCGGGCCCGACGGCGTGTGCGACGTGCCATCGGACGCGCAACCTCTCCCGGCGCCGGAAGCCGGGTCGCCCGATGCCGAGACGCCCGACGGAGGACCCGTGGACGCCGGTCCCGCCGACGCCGCCGAGGATGTGACCTTCTCGTCCTCCTGCTGCAACGCGAACCCCGATCCGTGCTGTCCCATGGCGTACTGCAGCGGAGGCGTCGGCCCCGATGCGGCCGTCTATCTGTCCTGCGAGCAGAACCGGACGCAGTGCGAATCGAAGGACGGGTTTTACGAGACCCAGCCCGACGGATCGGTCGGCTGCACGCCGTTGGGCGCGGGCGGGCACTGATTGACCGGCGGCGACTCAGCGCCCGTGGACGCCAAGGCCGGCTCCGGCGACGCTGGTGACGATGCGCACGACGGACCTTCCGCCCCCGGACGTCACGCCGTACACGGCGGCGCAGCTTCGCTTCGCGACCATCGCGTGGCCGATGCGCGCCGGCGAGGAGCTTCGCTCGGCGCGGATCTTCCGCGCCCTCGCGGAAGCATCGCGCGCGGTCGCGCTGCCCGAGCCGTGGCCGGCGCGCTTCGCGTCAGCCGTGCGCGACGAGGTCCGCCACGCACGGCTCTGCGCCACGGTCGGCGCCGCGCTCGGGGCGCCGGTCCCCAGGTATGACGCGCGTCCCGTGAAGGCGCGCCTCGCAAGCGTCCCCGAGCCGCTCGTGCGCCTGCTATCGCTCCTGATCACCGAGGTCGCCATGGGCGAGACGATCTCGATGTACCTGTTCCGCGCCGGGCGCCGGGCGGCGATCGAGCCGCTCTCGCGCGCGGCCCTCAGCTCCATCGTCGGCGACGAGGCGCGCCACCAGCGCCTCGGCTGGCAGGGGCTCGCGTTCCTGTGGCCCACGCTCGGCGCGTCCATGCGCGCGCTGCTGCAGGCGGAAGCGTCGCGCGGGCTGGCGATGTGCGAGCAGCAGACAGCGCGACCCGCCATGCTCTGGCTCCAGGAGAAGAAGCCCTTCGACCCGGCCTACGCGGCCCTCGGCGTGCTGCACCCCGAGTCGCGCGTCGAGGCGTTCTACTTCGCGGTGGAGAGGTTCGTCGTGCCCCGCCTCACGCGGCTTGGCCTGGACGGGGACCTCGCCTGGAGGAACCGCTACCGCGGCGGCGAGGGCTCAGGGCCGGCCCCCCAAATGGGCGGATAGGGAATCCTGGCGCTGTACGCGCATCAAGCGGTGAAGAGGCCGCGCCAAGGAGCTGGCCCGCATCCTCAAGGAGGGCTCTCGACGAAGAAGCTGAGAAGCAAAGGGCAGAAGCGGGGCTACGTACTTCGCAAAGTGATCAGCAGGCGAGGCTCGTCGCGGATCGGGTGGATCTCGGGCGACGATGAGGTGACTGTAGCCCCGGAGAGGCCCGGCCACGGCATCTGTGAGATTGCGAGCGATCTGTTGTGCTGGCTCCTTTCTTCGTCCGCAGTCTTCAAGCTACTGCGCGGTAGTCGTGGTGCAGCCCGCCGAGCACGGGGAGCGCCACGAGCCGGCTGGCGATCCGGACCGGGACGCGTTCACCCGGGACGGAAGCCGCTGGTCGATCCCCTGGGGGGGCCGAGCCGTGTTGAAGTAGCTCAGTGCGTATTCAGCGAGAACGCGCCGGAGGTGCGTCTCGGTCAGGATGATCAGGTGATCGAGGCATTCGCGGCGGACGCTCTCCAGAAACCGTTCGCACACGGAGTTCATCAGCGGCGCCTGGACGGCCGTGCAAACGACGCGAGTGCCGGCGCCCCGGGCGACTGGTCGAAGGCCGGACCGAACTTGTCGTCGCGGTCGCGGATGATGACCTGCGGGCCCTGCCCGAACGGCGTTGCGTTGCGCCACTGCTGCGCGGACCACTGCTGGGTGGGCGCGCGCGTCACCGCAAGGTGGACGACGCGCCGGGTGTTCACGTCGACGATGAAGAAAGCGAAGATGGGACGGAACCAGATTTCGTCGGTCTGCAAGAAGTCGCAGGCCCAAACGGTGTGGTCGCGCAGGAACGCGGGCCAGCGTTGTCCACCGTGTGGAGCTGAAGGTCGTGCGCCCCGCATGTACTGTTGGACCGTTCGCTTCGCGACGCGGATGCCGAGTTTCAGGAGAGCTCGATGCCCGGTGTTCGAGAGAGCCAAGACCCGTCCTGGCAGCTTCGTTTCAGACCCATCGAGGTCTCCGGGACCCAGGGACCCAGCCTCGGGATCCGCCCAGGCAAGCTAACAAGTTCCGATTTCGCGAGAGACCTCACGCGCCTTCAGCGCACTACGCGGCCCACCCACTTCGATTCGAAGACGATGGCCGTCGGGATGGTGTCGCGGTTGCTCGGTACCGTGTTCGACGGGAGGGGCCCACCGTGGAGCTTCCGCAGGTCGACATATTCCACGTGAGCGTCCCCGCCGCGCGCCTCCGCTTCGCGCGCGAGCACGCGCAGGATGTCCATGGGCACGACGATCCCGGCGAGCGTACCGTCGTCGTTGACGACGATGGCGCGATGAATGTTCTCGTCTGCCATCAAGCGCACGGCGGTGAGTACCGCGTCGTCCGCCCGGACGGCGTAAACGACGCGGGTCATCACGTCGCCGACACAGCCCTGCGCGTCAGGATGGCGCCTCCGCGGATCGGCGAGATCCGAATTCGAGAGCACCCCCACGAGCTGACCCCGCGCGTCGAGCACCGGTGCGCCGTTGACGCCTGCGTCGTGCAGAAGTGACCAGGCCTCGTCGACGGCCATGTCGGACCGGAGGAGCAGGATCGCCTCGGTCATGACGTCTTTCACCCGAAGGGTGCTCAGCATCGCCACCTTAACCATCGGCCACCTCCATACGCTCGAGGCATCAGCACGAATTGTGCCGTCAATCCCCAATCACCGAGATCGCCGCGTTGGCTGCCCGCGCGATACGCTCCGTGCGTCGCGGGCGACGGTGATGAGGACGGCCAGCAAAGACGAATTCGACGGTGCCGATCGTCATGTCGGCTCCAGTTTGGTCGGCCGTTCCAGTGCGCTTGGAAGGGACGCCGGTCCGAGTCCACTAACACGGGTTATGGACACTGACGGCAGGCTGCGAAGGAGTGTGCGGATACCAATGACCCGAGCTTGGCTACCCGCGGCAATGTGGCTCCTCCTCACCGCGACCGTCGCATGCTGAGCGCAGCCGCCGCCCACGGCCGTCGCCCCACACCCAGTCACCGCCGCAGCGCCCGCCCCGAGCGGCGAGCTCGGCGTCCCGGGGCCGCCCAGCGCGCCGGGTTACACGCCCCTCGCGCGAGCGAAGGAGAGCGGCTGCCAAGCTCGCGCGGGCGGCCTCCGGGCTAGCATTCGTCCATGACCTCCCGCATCGCCGTCCTGGTGGGCGTAGCGCTGACGGCTGCCTGCGGAGGCTCCGTCACGAAGGCAGCCGACGCTGGTGGCGGTGGAGGAGACGGCGAGGACGCGGCGGTGTGCCCGCCGCCAGGGTCGCCGGCCGTTGACGTGTACATGTGTGAAGCGGGGCCGGCGGGCTCCCCGGGCTGTACTGGCAAAGAGCTTGGCGACAAGGACGTCATTTACCCCGAAGGGTGCCAGGTGCTGCTGACGAGATGCACCACGTTCGGGCAAATAACGTGCACGTGCATGCGGCAACCCCCCTTCGACGACGGGGGCCTCGAGTTCTACTGCCCGGGCTGACGCAACTCGGCCAGCGCGGCCCGCGCCCCTCGTCGACCGACCGCACGACGTGCACCGAGACGTCGACGGCGCGCAGGGCCTCATGGCAGGCGCGCTGCTCCTTCGTCGGGGTCGCGTTGCCCGACTTCACTTCGCCAGCAGCAAACGGCGCGGGCGGGGGGCGCCGCCACCGCGATGAGCCTCAGTGCGCCTCGGCGGCGGGCTGCTACCGTTCACGCTTGACTCGCTCGCCGCTTCGCCCTTGCTCGTCGTGCGCGCGCCACGTTCGCGCTACGGAGGAGCGCTGCCCGTTCTGCCGGGCCTCGCTTAGGGCCGAGCCGGTCGCTGAGTTCGCGCCGCAGCCGGCCCCGACACGCCTGGCGCGCGCAGCCCTATTCGCGCTCGGCACAGGGACAATGGCGGCCGGATTCTGCGTTCTCGAGCTGCGACAACACGACGCTCATACCGCCCTACGGTACATCCCCGATCATGGACGGGGGCGACGGGGCAGAGGACGCCGCGAGCGAAGCGTCCGACGGCCGGGTTGGGGACATCGATGCCGAAGGCGGCGGCGTAGCGGACACCGGCACCGACGCCGCCGCGGACGGGGCCACGATCGACGCGGAGGGTGACGCTGGCGGCGCGGACTGAATGGGGTGCGCCCGCCTGCTAAGGTTTCCGCGTGCCCCTACCGGACATGCATCCCATCAGGGGCGGGCGCTTCGAGGCGATGTGCGGCAAGTGTCTCCAACGCTCGGTCTCTCTGCCCGCTGACACTGATCGTCCCCCGCTTCCACGGACACCCCAACAGGCGCGAAGATGCGCGAGGAGTGTTCGATGGCGAAGCAACAGGCACGAAGGAAGCGACGGAAGTTCACCCCGGAGTTCAAGGCCGAAGCGGTACGTCTCTGCCGGGCTGGCGACCGGAGCGTCACGGAGGTGGCGAACGATCTGGATCTGACCGAGACCGCGCTGCGTGAGTGGGTGAAGCGCGCGGATGCGGACGCGGGCCAGGGTTCACCGGAGACGCTGACCAGCGGTGAGCGCGACGAGCTGCGAGAGCTTCGCAAGCGCGTCAAACGGCTCGAGATGGAGCGCGAAATATTAAAAAAAGCGGCGGCCTTCTTCGCGAAGGAGAACGGGTGATGTTCGAGCTCGTCGAAGCGGAGAAGGCGCACTACCCGGTCACCGTTCTGTGCGAGGTGCTCGGGGTCTCGCGCAGCGGCTACTACGACTGGAAGGGTCGGCCTTGCTGCGAGCGGTCGAAGGCGGACGCGCAGCTCGCCGTCCAGATCGCGGCGGCGCACACGAAGAGCCGCAAGCGGTACGGCAGCCCGCGCGTTCACCGGGCCCTTCGCAGGAAGGGCATCCGCGTCGGCAAGAAGAGGGTCGAGCGTCTGATGCGCGAAAAGGGCATCGTCGCTCGCCAGAAACGGCGCTTTCGGCGCACGACCGATTCGAATCACGCGGACCCGATCGCGCCGAACGTCGTGCAGCGCCAGTTCGAGCCGAGCGCGCCCAACGAGGTCTGGGCCGGGACGTGACGTACATCGCGACCCACGAGGGCTGGGCGTACCTGGCCGTCCTCCTCGACCTCTGCTCGCGCCGTGTCGTCGGCTGGGCGATGAGCGAAACAAACGACACGAGCCTCGCCCTGGCGGCTCTGCATCGCGCCGTTCGCAGCCGCGCCAGCGTGCCGCCCGGCCTGGTGCACCACACCGATCGCGGCAGCCCCTACGCGAGCGACGACTACCGCAAGGCCCTCTCCAAGTACGCGATGGTCGCGAGCATGAGCCGCAAGGGCGATTGCTGGGACAACGCCGTCGCCGAGAGCTTCTTCGCGACCCTCCGCGCTGAACTCGTGGACGACGAGCGGTACACTACGCGACGCACCGCCGAGCATTCGATCGGCCAGTACATCGAGAACTTCTACAACGTCGAGCGGCTGCACTCGCATCTCGACTACGTCAGTCCGATCGAGTTCGAATTGAAGACACGAATGAATCGTTTTGCGGCATAGTCAGACTGTCCGTGAGAACGGGGGAGGATCACACCGCCGAGCAGACGTGGGCCGAGCTCCAGAAGATCGGGTGGACCCTCTACAAGGCGAAGACTGGCACGCGCGAATACGCGCTCTGCCCCGCGTGTACGAAGGATCCGCCGGACGTCGACAAGGACGCGGCGAAGGCTATGACGCGGAGGAAGCGCAAGTGACCAACGGGCATTGACGCCGCACACGGCCGATGCTCGAAGTCTCGGCGTCATGGGCGGCGCGCATCGAAAAACCCCGTCCCGCCCGAGGAGACATCATGTCGATCTACTACGTGTACGCGAACGCTGAAGTCACGCCCCCGATAGTCGGTCTCGCGAAGAGCGACCCTCCCATCACTGGCGGCGTCGTCTTCGGGAAATTCGAGACCGACGAGCCTGACCACGACAAGCGCGTCAAGATGGCCGAGTGCCTCATGCCCTCGTTGCGGGTCGAAAACGGCAACGGCGAATCCATCGCAACGCCGCGACCCGCAACCTCCTCCGGCCTGGACGAGGCGATCATGGAGGCGGGGGCGCTCGCGCGGGTGAATCCCTTTCGCCCGGTGCAGCTCGTTGCGGGTGCGGGCGTCGTGCTTCGTCGCTGGAACTGACGTCCTGACGTCCGAACCCACGGTCGGTCAGGACATGCGTACCGGCGCATGTCCTCCCGAGCAGATCTCCGCAGTCGTCAGGGATTCGGGCAGCGGCAACCGGCAGCCACTCCGGCTTGTTGGCTCGTACCGTTCAGGTCCCATTGCGGCATACAGTTCGCGGACCTGCCGACGCCCCACCGGTGCGACGGCCCCGGGCGCCTGGCTCGCGGTGACGTCGGCGTTAATGGCTGCGTGGAAAAGGCCGACGCACCGATCAGGGTCGGCACGTTGCGGCACACCCCGAGGCGTGTTTTCCCGGGGAAACTAGAGGGTGAACCGGGCACGCAATCTGCGAAGGGGGGCCGTATGGCGCGTCTCCCTCTCGCTGCCGGCCTAGTGACCGTGGCCACCATGCTCGCGGCGGCTACCGGATGCAGCACCTCCAGCCCGGGAGCCGGCGCGGCGGACGGGGCGGCGATGGCTCCCGACGTTCAGACCGCCGCCGACGGCGCTGGTGCGTGCGCGGCTGCGGGGGGACAGTGTCTCATCGGAGGTGTGTGCGCCTCGATCACGACTGATCAAAGTTGCGGGCCGGGCGCAGATTGCTGCCTCGACGTGACTTGCGCGCCGGACGTGCACTACGATATCCCGCCGCAAGGCTCGAGCTACGACCGGTCTTGCTCGGCCGACTCCGACTGCGTCGCCGTGGGGTTTGGCGACGCATGCCTCGTTTGCGAGATCGGCTGTGTCGCGAACGCCGCGATCAGCAAGTCCGCCGAGGCGCAGTACCGATCGGACGTCGCCAAAACCCCCGCCAACGGTGTCGACTGCGGCTGCGCCGAAGAACTTCCAGGTGGACCATGCTGCACCGGTGGCATGTGTCAATTCGGCTCCCAGTGCCTCGCCACGGATGCCGCTGCTGACACGGGCGCGGACGCCGCCACGGCGGATGCTGGCGCCGACGCCGCGGCCGACGGCGGTCCGGCCGACGCGGGCGGGGAGTAGGCCGTGGCCCCTCCAATCTCGTTCGCGCTCGGCCTCGTCGGCGTGGCCACGCTGCTCACCGTGTTCGCGGGATGTGCCGGCACCATCTCGAAACCCGGCGCCGCGGATGGGTCGGTCATCACCCCGGATGCCCAGAGCAACGCGCCGACTGAGGACTCCGGCCCGGCCGCGCGCATCGACGCGAGCGTCAAGCTCGTCCAAGCCTCCGACTATGACCAGTCGTGCACGATCAACTCTGACTGCGTCGAGATCTACGTCGGCAATGGCTCCTCGTGCGAAATCACCTGCGGGGCCAGCCCCGCGGCAATCAACAAGTCGGCCGAGGCTCAGTACCTGACGGACGTTCGCAACCTTCCACCCATCAGCTGCGCCTGCGAGGTCACACCCCCAGTCGCCGTAGAAGGGGGCCCTTGCTGCATCGGTGGGTCGTGTCAGTTCACCCAGTGCCCCAACCTCGTCACCACGGGAGATGCCGCGGCGGACGCCGGCACGAGCGACGCGGCGCTCGAAAGCTCCAGCGCAACTTCGCTTCAATGTGGTGCGGGCACATTCAGCGGGGCGGGAACGGACCAATGCATCAACGCGGGTGGCGTTTGCGTTCAGGTGCCGGATCCAGCCTGTTGTGACCTCGTGCCTGGCTTTGATCCGACCAACTCCGGCTGTCCACACGCGCCTTTCGCGATTCGGTGCTGCGCCCTCGACGGGAGTGCCGGCGCCACGGACGCCAGCGCCGAATAGGGCGCGCGCCGTCACGCCTGGTTGCCCTCGCCCGTTGCCGTGACCGGTGCGGAGGGCCATCAGAGCGCCTCCGCGGTAGGATTCAATGCATGCGAGGGCTGCCCATCATCGCGGCCCTCGTTGTGGTCCTGGTGGCATGCCGGCCGGAAACGCCGGAGGAGTATTGCCGGCCGCACCCAGCGGGCACCGTCGGCTGCAGGTACGGCCGTGACCAGGTCCTCCAGCCCGGCTGCCGGTTTCCGGACTCGCTGCTTCGCTGGCCTCGGGGGCCATTCGCCGGGCAGTCTTGGTATTGCGTAACTCACGACGGCGACCCGCAGATTGACTGCCGCTTTTGACGACCGCCACGGCCTCCAACTCACCCCCCTCGAGCGCGGTGCTACGGTGGACGCGTGGGGCGGACGACGATTGCGCAGGCTGGGGCAACTGGCGCGCGTGTGCTCATGAAGGGCGCCCTCGTCTCCGTCTTCGTGCTCGTCGCGGCCCTCAAGACGTCGGCCTCCACAAGCGCCTGCGGCAGCAAGTCGTGTTTGCCCGCTTCGGACTACGACCAGTCGTGCACGCAGGATTCGGACTGCGTGGGCATCACCGAGGGCGAACTCTGCTCTGAGGGTTGCATCGGTTGCACGAACGCGGCAATCAACGTGCGCGACCAGGCGAAGTACCAGAGCGCCGTTTCGGGCTTCTCCGGCAGATGTTTGTAGCCGGCCACACCAATCCGGAAGAATCGGAGACGACCGCGGGGCGGCGCGTGAGCGCCGCCCGAGGGCGGCTCTCGGTCACTCGTCCTGGGCCGGCTTGCGGTTCTTGCCGCGCCTGAGCGTGGCCTCCTTGTTGCGCCAGGATTCGGCGTCGATGTCGATGACGTGGCAGTGCTGGGCGAAGCGGTCGACCAGGGCGCCGAGGCACGAGGCATCGTGAAACACTGAGCCCCACTGCTTGTACGCGAGGTTGGTGGTGATGACGACGGAGCGGGCTTCGTGTCTCCGGCTGACGATGTGAAAGAGGAGATCCGCGGCGCGGCTGTCGCAGGGCACGTACCCCAGCTCGTCCAGGCACAGCAGGTCGGGCGCCGTGTAGCGTCGCAGTCGTCGCTCGGTGGCGGGGATGGACTCCTGGCGCAGGAGATCCGCGAGGGCGGCAGGGAGCGTGCAGAAGCGGACGGTGTACCCCCGCTCCAGCGCTCGCAGCCCGAGGTTTTGCGCGAGGGTTGTCTTGCCGACGCCGGCCTGCCCGCGCAGCAGGATGTTCTCGCCGCGACGGATGAAGTCGAGCGAGGAGTGGAGTTGTTCGAAGAGCTCGCGGTCGATGGAACGGGGATGATTCCAGTCGAAGCGATCGAGGGTCTTGGGCGAGCCAAGGGTCGCCATCTTTTGTCTTCGTGCGAGATTGCGCAGCTCCCGCTCGCGTTGCTCGAGGGCGCAGAGCTGCTCGGTCACCTGCGCCGGGGACGCCTTCATCTTCGCGGCATGTGTGAGCCACGCGTCGATCGCCTCCCGGGAGGCGCGGATGCCGATTTTTCGCAGCAACTCGACCAGGTCGATGGCATCACTCATCGTAGCCTCCGAGGTCGTGCGGAACGACGTCGCGCTCGACGACGTGAGCGCCGAGCTCGATCATCGTCGGTGCGGGCCCGGCTTGCCGCTTTCTCGTCTGCTCGCAAAGGATCGCCATCGCGCCGCGGTCGTGCACTCCGCGCACGAGCATGTCGGCGACGACACCGCGCAGCACCGCGGCACCGTAGGCGTCGAGCAGCTTGATGGTGAAGCCGATCATCGAGCCGATGTTTCGCCCGGCCTCCACCCAGCGCTCGAGCAGCGCGACAATCTCAGGGACTTCGACGCGCAAGCGGTCGCGTCCCTTGAGGTCGCGGGCCTTCCTCTTTTCGGCCAAGAGCGCGACGCGGTGCTCGCGCGCCTCGAGCGTCTGATGGCGTCCCCAGGAGCGCTCGTGGCGCGCGACCTCCTCGGCGCCGTCCACCAGGCGCACGAGCCGATTGTCGGCGACGAGCGTGAGCGTGCGCCGTGCGTAGAGCGCGGGCACCGAATAGCGATTGGTATCGAGCCTCACGAAGGCCGTCTTGTCGACGGCGATGGGGCCGACCGAGTCGGTCGACGGCAAGGGCTCGGGCAGGGCGAGCAGGCGCGGGCGTTCCTCGTCGAACACGTCGACCACGCGTCGCTCAGGCCAGCGCGGGTGCGGCCGCGGATGGGCGATGGTCGCGAAGAACTCGACGAGCTGCGCGTTGCCGTGCTGCAGGGAGTGAAACGAGCGCGCCGCGAAGAATCGTTCCTTGAGGTAGCGGATCGCTCGCTCGACCTTCCCCTTTTCTTGAGGTTTTCGCGGCCCGCAGAGCGCGGGCTGCACGTGAAGATGCGAGGCGAGATCGAGCAGCGTGGGGTGAAAGCGAACGGCGTCGCCCGAGCGCTCGATGACGATGGTCTTCGCGTTATCGAACAGCCACTGACGCGTGCAGCCCCCGAAGAACGCGACCGCGCGCACCAGCGAGCGACACAGGGAGTCGACGCCGAGGTCGACGACGAGCTCCGCCCACATGGCGCGCGAGTACGCGAGGACCATCACGAAGGCCCAGAGCGCGCGGTGTCCGCCGGGCACGGGCAGCGAGCCGACGTGCGCCCAGTCGACCTGCGCCTGCTCGCCGGGCAGCGTCTCGACGCGCAAGAACACCTCGTTGCGCGGCGCCGGCCGCGCTTCGCGGACATAGCGGCGCAGCGTCCGAACGCTGCCCTCGTAGCCGCGCTCGACGAGCATGTCCTGGATGCGCGTCGCGACCAGCCGCGGATAGCGCGAGAGCGTCTCGTCGACGAAGGGAATGTACGGCTCGAGAACGCGCGCGTCGGGCCGAGGGCTGCCGCCCTTGGGGCCGAAGCTGCCCAGCACGCGGACGACGACATCGAAGTGCACCCCGAGCTGCGCGGCGATCGTGCCGCGCTTCCAATGCTCCGCGAAGTACAGCCGACGGATCTCCGCAGCCACCGCCTTGCTGACGGTCATCGCGTCACCTCCCAGAGAGCGAGCTGACGCAGGTCCCGAAAGTCGCCCAGGCCGCGAAGGTCACGACGCCGGCGGCGCCCGCGACGCTCGCCCATCGCGACGCCGACCTCGTAGTAAAGCGTCCGTCCGAACCCGAGGGCGTCGCAAAGGCCCAACGCGCACCCATCGTCCGAACCGTCCGCAGAAAGCACAACCGACAGCGGCCTTTGGTACCACAGGGAGATCCCCTCGAGCAGCGTCGCGGCTGCACGGGGGTGGGCTTGCTCCGGCGGCCCGAGGACCGCCTTCAAGAGATCGTGGGTGGGCGTCGTTGCCAGAATCCGGACGCGGTCCGGCTCCGGCGCGATCGTCACGGTGATCGTGTCGCTCGTCATCATCGTCGTGGCTCCCGCCTGCAACCTGGGGCGGCTCCACCTCGGAGACGCGCGCGGCCGCGGGCACGCTCACCGTCGGTGAATGGGCCAAGTCTTCGGAACCCAGAATCCGTCACGCCTGCCCTCAGCCGAGCGCGATACGCGGCCTGGTGCTCCCGGTGGTCCGCGCGCCCTTCGTCGCTCTGCTGGTGCCTGCGCTTCGCGTCCGCCACGATGACCTTGCGCGACTCGTCACGGCACCAGCCGGGGCAATATTCCTGGCCCCGATCGCACGTCCGACAAATCGACAGGAGCTTCTTGCAGCAGGCGCACGTGAAGAGCCGGTGATCGAGCACGACCTCGAACGCGCCGACTTCTTGCCTTGGCTCTCATTCTCGGGCGAGGCTGCGTCCCGTCGACGCGACCTCGCACGACAAGGAAGGCCGGGAGTTGCCGCTCCCGGCCTTCGTCCTATCGGGCGCGTACCGCTCCCTCGTAACCCCCCACCCAGCGGGTTACGAAATTTCTGGCGCTCGATCTCCCGGCCGCAGATCACCCGGATCGGAGTGGCCGGTCACAGATGTTCCTGCCCGGGCGTCCTGATTGGCTGCAACGCGGGCACTTGCGGCCTCGCCACATTCCCGTTGCCATCCGACGCTGGCTCGCTGCACGACGCGCCCGATACATGCGCCCCGAGCGGTTGCACCGGGTCGTGCCTCAACCTCGCGGCGCACAACGTCTCCACCATGGTCAACGGCTGCCTCGTCTGGCAGTGCTGCGTCCCCGACGATGCCGGTGCGAACGGCGCGACGGACGCGGGCAACGGCGGGTAGCTCGTGGCCCATCCAATCTCGTTCGCGATCGGCCTCGCCGCCATGGTCGCTCTGCTCACGGGTGTGGCGGGGTGCAGCAGCGATAGACCCGCTCTCGAGCGCGACGCGTCCGTCGATGCCCAGGGTTCCGCCGCCGCGTGTGTTGCGGCGGGCGGTAAGTGCTTCGACGGGGACGCCGTCGTATGCACGGCGGTTGGTCCACAGGGCTGCGGGTCTGAGGGTTCCTGCTGCCTGGGTGGCATCATTCCCGTCGAAAGCTGCCCCGATGGTGGCATCAAGGCATCGAACTATGACCAGACGTGCGCCGTCGACCAGGATTGCACTGCCATCGCCCAGAGCAATACCTGCGCTGCCTGTGAGCTGACCTGCACCAACTCTGCGATCAACGTCGTCGACGGGCCACGGTACATGTCGGCCGCTATGGGCTTGCTGGATGTCGCCTACGTGAAGTGCCCCAGCAGCTGCGGCGACGGGCCTGGGGGGCCATGCTGCCGCGGAGGCACGTGTCAGGTAGGTAGCCAGTGCTTCCAATGGTCCCAGCAGTGGATGCCGCCGCAGACACGGACGCCGCCTCGGCGGATGCCGGCCCCGACTCCGCGGGCGGCGAGTAACACGTCGGCGGGCGGTGCTACGGTTGACCTGTGCGGCGGATGACGATTGCGATTGTGGCGGGAGCGACGCAGCTCGCGGCTGTCGTGGGGTGCAGCAGCACCCCAGCGAATCAGGGCGCCGTGCCGGAACCCACAGGTGCCTCCGCGTGCATGGCCGCACGAGGACAGTGCGTCTTCGGGGGGTGCGCAACCTCTGGCCCCCGGGACTGTGGGTACGCGTTCGGAGTGTTCTGCTGCCTGGCGCTCGCGCTCACGACGCAGGAAGCGCGGACACGGGTGCCGACGTCGCTGCGGACGCCGCCGCGCCTGCGCCACTTCCCGCGTGCGATGGCGGATGCACACTCGATGGATGCCAACGGCCACCTGACGCGGGGTGCCCGGACGGATGCGTCTACCAAGAGAGAAGTGGAGCGGGCGATGGATCGCCCCCCGAGTTACTTTGCGTTGCCTTTGCTGTTGATGCCAACTAGGCCGCGCGCCGCGCAGGCGCCTCACTGACGCGCGTGCACGGGCCTCGCGGTACGCTGGGGCATGCGCGTCGTCGTGGCTGGCCTGCTCGCGTTGAGCGCCTGCGCGGCCGACCATCCGACACGCGACGTGAGCGACTTCTGCGGTGTACCGGCATCGTCGTGCGGGCGGCACTTCGTCGACGAGCAGGGGCACGACCACGTCATGAGCTGCCCGCCCGCCGACGGCGGCGCCAACTAGCAGCCTGGGGCGCGACGGCGGAAGCCGCGCTCACAACCAGGGCTCCTGCTCGACGCGTCGACGAATGCCGCGCAGGTCAACCGGTGCCGCCGTCATCCGGCCACGACTCTCGGATTCGATAGCGTCCTCGGCGCGGCTGAGCGCCTCGGCCATCGCCTCGCGCGTCGGGCGCAGGTGCCCAGGTGTCGGGCGACCCGCCGCGAGCCCTGAAGGTCGGCCAGCACGAGAGCCCGGGCGCCGTCGGACCGAGTGCCCGTAAGGACCGTTCGGAAGTCGCACGCCACCGCTTGTTTTTGACTGCGCCGTGAAGCGGCCGGCGCGCTGGAGGGGCTTTCGGTGGTCTGCATGGTCTGCGGCTCCTTCGGGGCGAGCGAGCGCGATAGACGCGGCCGGGCTGTGCGTGGCGGTGGCGTCAGGGTCGGCGGCTCGGGAAGCCCGACGCGCCGATCAGGGTGCGGCACGCTGCGGCACAACCTGGGAGGCGCCTCGACGGCAAAGCAGCGAGAGTGCCCCGGGCATGCAATCTGCGAGGGCGGGCCGGATGGGCCCCGTCCGTGCTTTCGCCGTGGGCCTTGGCGCCGCGGTCCTTCTCTTTGCGCCGGACGAGGGGTGCAAGAGCGAGGATGCGACTTGCTTGGTCTTTGACGGCTCGAACTACGACCAGTCCTGCACGACTGATTCTGACTGCGTCGTAGTCGGCGATCCGAGGTTTTGCTGTGGGGGCCAAGCCATCAACGTGACGGCGCGGGCGCGATACATGGCTGCCGTCAGCAGTGAGGGCACCGGATGCCTCTATAGTCCTGGCTGCGCGGCCTCGTGTCCGGTCGCTTTGCCTTGTTGCATCAGCGACAGGTGCGAAACAAGCGCAGACGACATGTGCGGCGCCACCGCTGCGGACTCTGGCGCTGTCGACGCCGCGGACGCCAGCGCGGACTAGCGTCTCGGCGGGCGTAGGATTGTCGGGTGGATCCCGATGCGCCCCCGACGACCGTTGACACGTCGACGAGACCTCCGGCACGCAGGAGACGTGCCGCTTCTGGCTGCCTCGTGGTCGGGGCCGTCTTTGCATCCGCGGCGGTGGCTGGGCTTCTCGTGCTGTGGTGGCTCCTAGCGCCGGGCGGACCGTTGCATGACGCCGCGGGTCGATTCCTCACCCGCCACGACGCGCAGGCGCCTCCCTGACGCGTCGACGCGCGAGAACGACTCGCGGGGCGTCGGGGCGTGCGTGGTCGACGCTGGCGCCGAGTGACTCGGCGACCGCCACCCGTGCGCCTTACTGGCGCGAGCCTATGGCGTCGTCTGCGGCCCGAAGCACGCGACGTAGATCGTTCCGCTTTCGAATAGGCCCGGCGAGAAGGCCAGCTGCTGCCCGCAAGCCGCGCCTCCAGGAGCGGATGCGGAGTAACACCACCAAAAACCATCCTGCGTTGGGGCTGGAAACTCACATCCAGCGTCGGACGGCAATTGGGTTACGGCGCACAAGCACGCGTATTTCGACAGGCCCTCGCCAATGCTCTCGAGAGGCACGGACGTGACTAGCGGCTCTAGTACCTCGAATCCATTGAGACGACGGGTTTTGCTTTCCATGGCCGCGCGGGCGTGCTCCATGTTGGGCCATGAAAAAGCGCTACCTGGTAAATTTGACGGTCGAGGAGCGCGAAGTACTGACCCAGCTGGTAAGGCGTGACCGTGTCTCTGGCCTGAAGAGGCTGCGCGCTAGCATCCTGCTGAAGGCCGACGAGGGACTGACCGACCAAGAGATCGGTGAGTGTCAAAGGAGTTGTCGCTTTTTTCAGTCGACACTGGTGCGCGCGAGCGCCCCGGCGATGGTTTCCTGATCGCGTTTCGGGTTGAGGAAGACGGCGGGGGCTGGGGTCCAGTTGCGCGTGCCCCGCGACCAGCGGTTCGGGTGCTTGCGCCGGGCCCGCTCGTAGACGCGGACTCGGTTGGCGAGGACCTCGTTCTCGCGTCCGTCGTGTCGCTCGTCGGGCGTCACAAAGCGGATGCTGCTGTGGCGGTGCTCGGCGTTGTACCAGGCCACGAAGTCGGTCACCCAGGCGCGCGCATGCTCCAGGGTCTCGAAGGGTTTATGGGGATACTCGGGCCGGTACTTGAGCGTCCGGAAGAGAGACTCGATGAAGGGATTGTCGTCGCTCACGCTCGGACGGCTGAAGGACGCCACGATGCCGAGATGCCGAAGCGTGTTGAGCATCGTGGAGCCGCGCATGGGGCCGCCGTTGTCCGAGTGCAGCACCAGACCGTGCGGGTCCACATCCTCCGCCGCACACGTTGCGCGCACGAGCGCGGCCGACGCGTCCATCGACTCCTCCTCGTGGACCTCGAAACCAACGATGCGGCGGCTCCATACATCTTCGACGAGGTAGAGATAGAAGAAGCGCCCGCGGACGGAGCTGAGGAGATACGTGATGTCCCAGCTCCACACCTGGTTGGCGGCGGTGGCCTTGTGCTCTTCGACCTGGCGCACCGTGCGCGGCTTGCTCCGGCCCCGATGGGCGTCCTGCCCTTCGGCTCTGAGAATCCGGTAGATCGTCGATTCCGACGCCACGTAGCGCCCTTCGTCGGCGAGACGTGGAACGACCTGTTTCGGCGGCAGATCGCGGTAGCCGGGTGAGTTGACGACCTCGAGCACCTTCGCGCGCTCGGCCGATGTCAGAGCATTTGCGGGACGTGTTCGTGGACCCATGCGGCCGTCGTCGCCGACATCCGCACGACGCCATCGCTGCATGCTGCGCTCGGTGAGGCCCAGCACGTCGCACGCTCGTTCTCGACGTGCGCCGGCCGTCACAGCCTCGTCGACCAAACCGAGGATCATTTCCCGTTCCCCTCGTCGGTGTCGTCGTCCGCGTCCCCCCAGATGTCCCGGACTTTTTTTTGGAGCACCAGCAGCGCCGCCGCCTCCGCGAGCGCCTTGTCCTTGCGGCGCAGTTCGCGTTCGAGCTCTTTGATCCGCTTGCCATCGGTCCCGCGTGTCGACGCCTTTGGACCGCCGCTCTCGAGAGCTGCCTGACCGGCGTCGAGCACCGCGCAGCGCCACTGTTCGAGCTCGGCTTCGTGCACGCCCTCGCGGCGAAGGAACGCACCGAGCTCGCCAGGGGCGAGGGCTGCCGCCGCCATCACGATGCGCAGCTTCTCCGCCGCCGTCCGGCTGCTCCCGCTTTGCACGACGCGCTCCGACGGGCGTTCTTTCGTCATCGGAACCAGATTAGGAGCCGTCCGAAGCCAGCGCGAGAGCTGGGACTGAGAGACGCCGACCTCCTTCGACAGGCTCATCGCCGAGATCGCCTGGGGGGACGACATCCGCTGCACCATCTTCGCCTTGAAACTATCTGTGTAGACCACGAGGTTCGCTGCTCTCGCTCCCTGACTTTGAGGCACTCACGCCGCTACGCGGCGGGGCGACAACTTCTCTGACACAGGGGGAGATCGCCGACGACCTGGAGGCGGGGCTGGTGACGGTGGAACGCGTGCGCAAGCGCTGCTGCGAGCGTGGCCTCGAAGCGACCCTGGAGCGCAAGGCCAGGACAACCCCTCCCGTCCGCGAAAGCTCGATGGGGCCTCGGAGGCCCGGCTGGTTCAGATTGCTTGCAGTGAGCCCCCGAAGGGGCGGGCACGGTGGACCATCTCGCTTCTTGCCGACCGACTCGTCGAGCTCAAGGTGTTCGACTCGGTCAGCCCGAGCACGGTCCAGCGCGGCCTAAAAAAAACGAGACGAAGCCTTGGCTCGTAGAGCGCTTCTGCATTCCGCCGGAGAAAAACGCCGCGTTCGTGAAGTGCCATGGAGGATGTACTCGACGTTTATCACCGACCCTATGACCCGACCGGCCGCAGGTCTGCCTCGACGAGACCAGCAAGCAGCTGCTCGATCACACCCGCAAGCCCGTCCCCGCGGGCCCCGGCACACCGGCCCGGATCGATGATGAATACAAGCGATGCGGGACGGCCAATATCTTCGCTGCCGTAGAGCCTCTGACTGGGCGATGCGTCGTCGAGGTGACCGAGCGACGTACGGCCGTCGACATGGCGCACTTCCTGCGCCGTCTCTCCGACGAGACGTACCGAAGTGCGACGGCCATCGTCCTGGTGATGGACAACCTCAACATCCACGACCTGTCGTGCCTGTACGAAGCGTTCGAGCCCAGCGAAGCCCGTCGTCTGGTCGAGAGGTTCGAGGTCCACCACACCCCCAAGTGCGCATTTCGCCGAAGGCGATCACCCGTTTCGGCGCATCGCGATCACCGATTTCGCGTCATCGCGATCGGAGCGAAGCGACGTCTCTCTCTGAGGTCTCTCTGGTCATGGGTTGCTGGGTTCGTGGCGCAAAGGGTAGGACCACGCCGGGGAGCGTTCAATCCTTCGTCGATTCCTCCGTGGTCTTGCGTCGCGAGGGCCCCGCGAGGGCGACCTTGTGGGCGCCGTGCAGGACGCGGTCGCAGATGGCGTCGGCGACGGTGGGGTCTGCGAGGAACGCGTGCCAGCGGTCGGGTTTGAGCTGACTGGTAAAGACGGTGGAGCGCAGGCCGTAGCGGTCCTCGAGAATCTCGAGGAGATCGCGGCGCGCGTCCTCGGTGAGGGGCGCGATGGCGAAGTCGTCGAGGACGAGCACGTCGACCTTGGCGATGCGGGCGAGCAGGCGGTGGTAGGTGCCGTCGGCGCGGGCGAGACGTAGCTCGTCGAAGAGCCGGGGGACACGGCGGTAGATGACGCGAAAGCCCTTGCGGCAGGCCTGGTGGGCGACGG
>CAVXOZ010000016.1:0-328586 GCA_963763505.1 uncultured delta proteobacterium
TCGATGTCGGCGGTGAAGCTCGCCAGGTTCGCGAACGGCCCATAGGGGAGATAGGTCCAGACGCTGTCGCGCCCCCCGCCGTGCGAGCCTTCATAGAGCGCCTCGGCATGCTTCTCCGCGTCAAGCGGCGCGAGCGCGATCCACCGCCCTTCGAGCATGACCCGCTCCGGCCGTATGGCCGGATGAGTACCGACAAGGGGGCCGATTGATCGAGGTTCGTTGGGGGTAGTCATGAGATGCTTACCCCCTAAGTTTGTTTACGTCGGTCAGGGTAAAGTCGTCGCCCTTGTATAGCAGGTTTGCGCCGTGGGCTTTGGCGCATGCGTAGGAAAGGCAGTCAGCAAAGTTCAGCCGCGCCGGATGTCGACCCCTGCCGAACTTCTCGAAGCACTCGACTGCGCGGCGCGCGATCGTCTTGTCGATTGCGATTTCCTCGACGCCCGCGGTCATCAGGAATTTCTCGAACTGGCCCTCGGCGGCGCGCGGCGAGATATCAACTTTCGACGCCAGCACCATCGACGTTTCAAGACGAACGATGCCGGAAGTAAGGCATCGCGCCGCGACTTGGATTTCGACCTCGAAGTCGGCCCTATCGCCTTCCGAAGCGAGGATCGCCACGAATACAGACGTATCGATGAAGATCAGTGGCCCCAAAGCTCGTCGATTTCTTCTTTAGTGACGTCTCGAGGATTCGGTCCCGCCATAGCCGCCGTCTCGCGGGCAAGCTCTTCCAAACGCTCCGCGAGCGGCTGCTTATCGTGCTCGCGCTTCAATTCGCTGCGCAGCGCATGGGCGATCGCCTCGGTCATGTTGGACTTGCGCAACCGGGCGAGTTTGCGCGCCAGTTCGCCGACCTCGGGATCGCGAATGCTGATGCCCACTGGACTCTCCGTCTATACGATGATCGACCAATGTATATACGAACTGTGGCGCGTGGTCAATGATTATCCCTGGGCACGCCCATCGTCTGCGCCAGGCGCTGGTAGTGGACCGCGGGTTTGAGCACCATGCCCTCGTCGAACTGGGCCACCATCTCGCGCTGGATCTGCTGCCACGGCGTCTGACTCTCCGGATACTGGTAGCCCCCGTGCGCAGCGAGCGCGGCGCGGCGCTCGTTGAGCTCGGCGTCCGAGATCAGGATATTGGCCGAGCGCTTCTTGAGATCGATGCGCACCCGGTCGCCAGTCCTGATGAGCGCCAAACCCCCTCCCGCCGCCGCCTCGGGGGAGGCGTTGAGGATCGAAGGCGAACCGGAGGTGCCGGACTGCCGGCCGTCGCCAACGCACGGAAGCGCGTGGACGCCCTTCTTGATCAGCGCCGCCGGCGGCTGCATGTTGACGACTTCGGCCCCGCCCGGATAGCCGATCGGCCCCGTGCCGCGAATGAACAGAATGCTGTGCTCGTCGATCTTGAGCTTCGGGTCGTCGATCCGGTGGTGATAATCCTCCGGCCCGTCGAACACGATCGCCCGTCCCTCAAACGCCTCGGGGTCTTTCGGGTTTGACAGAAAGCGGCGCCGGAACTCGTCGTCGATGACGCTCGTCTTCATGATCGCGTCGTTGAACAGGTTGCCGCTGAACACAATGAAGCCGGCGTCTTCCTTCAGCGGCTTGTCGATGGGCGCGATGACGTCGGGATCGTCGGAGCGCGTCTTGGCGCAATTCTCGCCCATCGTCTTGCCGTTCACGGTCAGCGCCTTCTCATGGATGAGCTTGCGCTTCATCAATTCGTTGACGACCGCCGGAACGCCGCCGGCGCGATGGAATTCCTCACCCAGATATTTGCCCGCCGGCTGCATGTTGACCAGCAGCGGCACGTGGTGGCCGACCCTCTCCCAGTCCTCGATCGTCAGCTTGACGCCGATGTGCCGGGCGATAGCGTTGATGTGGATCGGCGCGTTGGTCGAGCCGCCGATCGCGCTATTGACCACGATCGCGTTCTCGAGCGCCTCCCGGGTGAGGATGTCGGACGGCTTGAGGTCCTCCCAGACCATTTCGACAATCCGCCTGCCGGTGTGATAGGCGATTTGGCCCCGCTCGCGATGGGGCGCGGGAATCGCCGCGCAGCCAGGCAGGCTCATGCCCAGGGCTTCGGCCAGCGCATTCATCGTCGAGGCGGTGCCCATCGTGTTGCAGTGGCCGATCGAGGGCGCCGAGGAGGTAACGATCTCCATGAACTGCTCATAGTCGATCTTGCCCTCGGCGAGGTCGGAGCGAGCCCGCCACACGATCGTGCCCGAGCCGGTGCGCTCGCCGTGATGCCAGCCGTTGTTCATCGGTCCGCCCGAGAGCACGATCGCCGGAATGTTGACCGTCGCCGCGGCCATGATGCAGGCCGGGGTCGTCTTGTCGCAGCCGGTCGTCAGCACCACTCCGTCGAGAAAATAGCCCATTAGCACCTCGACCAGGCCGAGATAGGCGAGATTGCGGTCAAGCGCCGCCGTCGGCCGCTTGCCCGTCTCCTGAATGGGGTGGACGGGAAATTCGAACGCCACGCCGCCGGCCGCGGTGATCCCGTCGCGCACCCGCTTGGCGAGTTCGAGGTGGTGGCGGTTGCAGGGCGAAAGATCGGAGCCGGTCTGGGCGATGCCGATGATCGGCTTGCCCGAGCGCAGCTCCCCGGGCGTCAGGCCGAAATTGAGATAGCGCTCGATGTAGAGCGCCGTCATGCCCGGATTTTCCGGATTATCGAACCAGAGGCGGGATCGCAGGAATTGCTTCGCGTCGCCCTTTGCCCCGCCATTTGATTTGCTCTTGGATTTCTCGGCCATTGCTCAACGCCTCCCGGGGCCGCGCGACGCGCGCGCTCTGACATGCCAGTATGGGATGGCGGGGGCGCCGAATCAACGCCTCGCGGGTTGGCGAGTGTCTCAGGCCGGTTGGTGCTTGACGTCCGCTCCGTACTGCAACACCTGGACCTTTTCCAGGGTTACGAGTTCCGCTGGTCATCATTGAATTGAGAATCGGCAGGAAGTCTTTTATTTTCGCTTCGGCGTCGACGATTTCGATGATCAGCGGCAGATCCTCGGACAGCCGCAGGATCTTGGTCGTATGCAGCCGGCTCGCATGTCCAAATCCCATCGGACCGCGCAACACCGTTGCTCCCGCGAGATGGGCGTCGCGCGCCTTGAGCACAATGGCTTCATAAAGCGGCCGGCCCTCCGGGCTTCGGTCGTTTTCGCCGATGAAGATGCGCAAGAGCATTGCGCCGCGAGGGAGGGTCATGACTTGCGCCCCTATGCGCCGAGCGGCGAAACGCCGAACAGCCAGTCGTGCAGCCAAAAGGCGAGCACAGCCCAAAACGTGAGCCCAACGACAATGGCGCCGGCGGTCGCGCTCCACTTTGGTTCGGGATAGACGACGCCGTTGCGGCGGTCGCGGGCGTACGAGCTGACCAGGTCGGCCGCCGCCCAGACCAGGAACGCGCCGAACAGCACAAGGTCGGCGGCCGAACCGTTCGAGATGAGATGCGCGAGGCCGAAGACGGCGACGCTCCAGACCATCGGATGATGCACCCAGGCGGTGATATGGCTCTGCTTGAAGAGATAGGCGGCGAGCAGCAGCATCGACACGAGCATCAAGGTGATTGTGACATGCCGCGCCCCGGCGAACGGCGTCCAAAGCTCGGGCGCACTGGTGCGCGCCTCGGCGAATCCCAAGACGATCAGCACGAAGCCGACTACCGACAGGAGAGAATAGATTCCCTTCCATGGGCCTTCGCCGAGCCTCGCGATCGCCTTCTCGCGGCCGCCCTCGGCAAAGATGCGGGTCGAATGAAGCCCGAGAAAGATGATGAGGCCGAGCACGAGAATCGCCATCGGAAATCCGCCTTCAGACGGGAATCGACCGCCGCCATGGCAAAGTTACGCGCCGGGCCGCGTCAAAGGCAACCATGGCCCTCGCGCGGGCTTGCGCCTCGCCGGAAGGCGCCGCATGGACCCTCGCCGCCATTCGAAGGATGCCCGCGATGTCCTGGTCCGCCGCGCAATACGTCAAGTTCGAGGATGAGCGCACCCGGCCGCCGCGCGATCTCGTCGCCCGGATCCCGAACGGTGTGGTCGGCCGCGCGGCCGACATCGGCTGCGGTCCTGGCAATTCGACCGAGGTTTTGCAGGCGCGCTACCCGGATGCGCAGATCCTCGGCCTCGACTCTTCCCCCGACATGATCGCCGCGGCGCGAAAGCGCCTTCCGGGCATTGCTTTCGAGGTCGCCGACATTCGGCGATGGCGCCCGGAGCAGCGGTTCGACGTCATCCTCGCCAACGCCGTGCTGCAATGGATTCCGGGCCACGAGACGCTCATCCCGGCGCTGATCGAAAGGCTCAATCCCGGCGGCGCGCTCGCGGTGCAGACCCCGGACAATCTCGACGAGCCGTCGCATCGGCTGATGCGCGAGATCGCCGGCGCGGGCCCCTGGGCGGCAAAGCTCAAGGACGCCGCGAAGGCGCGCGCCGCGCGCCACGACGCCGGATGGTACTTCCGTCTGCTCCGCGCCTACGCGTCCCATGTCGATATCTGGCGCACGACCTATCACCACCCACTCGCCGGCGCGCATGCGGTCGTCGAGTGGGTCAAGGGCGCCGGCCTTCGCCCGTTCATCGATCCGCTCGATGAGAGCGAGCGCGAAGCCTATCTGGCGCGCTACGAGGCGGCGATCGCCGAGGCCTATCCCGCCGAGGCTGACGGGACCGTTCTTCTGCCGTTCCCGCGACTATTCTTCGTCGTCACGCGATGACGCCGAGCCAATTGCCCGTTGCTGTCGCGGGAGGTAGCCTGACACGGGGATGTAGGGATTGGAGGACGCCATGCCGAAATATCTTTTCGAGGCGCGCTACACCGCCGAAGGCGCCAAAGGGATCGAGAAGGAAGGCGGCGTCAGCCGCCGCGAAGCGGTCCTGAAGCATCTTGCGCAGATCGGCGGCAAGCTCGAGGCGATGTATTTCGCGTTCGGCGATGTGGATTGGTATTCGATCGTCGAACTTCCCGACAATGTCAGCGCGGCCGCGCTCGCGTTCGCCGTCAACGAGAGCGGCGCAATCGCAACAAAAACCGTCGTCCTCCTGACGCCGGAAGAGGTGGACAAGGCGGTGCACAAGAAGATCAAGTTCCGCGCGCCCGGCCATTGATGCAGGCGAGGCTGGCGCGCTTCCACCGCGCGGTCCGTTCATGCTATGGGGCGCGTCTCAAGCGCCCGTAGCTCAACTGGATAGAGTATCGGTCTTCGAAACCGAGGGTTGGGAGTTCAAGCCTCTCCGGGCGCGCCAGTTGTTTCAGATACTTATAGCGATTTTGTGAGCGATTAAAGTGTGAGGTCGCTGACCGGGGTATGCACTGGGGTAACGCCGTTGGGAATTCCAACCGTAGAGTGCCAGTGACGCGCGCCGCGCTGGGGGGCAGGTTGATATGATGAGCGGCGATGACAATGCTGGCCGCGAGCCGCTTGACGTCCCATTCCCAGGGCGCCGGCAGGGTTTCGTCGAAATCGTTAATGTCGAAGAAAATGCTGCGCTCCGGCGTGGCGAAGCCGCCAAATTCATCAGGTGAGCGTCGCCGCAGGCCTGCACGCGAAGTCCGGACGTGGGAGTCGACGCCAGATCGGCCGCCATGATCGCGGGGCAACAAGCTGGTGAATTTCACATAGGACTCAGCTTCGTCGAACAGCGCCTGCCCGTCCGGACAGCCAAGCACCGCGATGTCGCCGACCGGATCGGCGAACAAGCATTCGGCGGCGATCGTCGGCTCCTCGTTGCGAGGGCCGATGAAGCGCGTGTAGGTCCGCTGTCCGAGGTCGGACAGGACCGGCGGCAAAGCCCCGACCAGCTCGTCGTTCTCGACCCGCTTCTGCAAGCAGTGTGCGGCGGTGACGACGTAGCAGCGACGAACCCCCCGACCATTGCCGACGCGGATCACTGAGGCGGCGAGATCATTCATGGTGACTGGGCGGCCGCCCCTGACAATGTCTCTGGTCAACTTTCAGCGTACCTTCCATCTACTTTCTCGCCCGGTGTTGGAATTGACGGCCTTCGGAGCCTACGTCGTCCATGCGCCAGCGCGGCCAGTTGCGCGGAGCGCGCAGGCTGATCGGCGCGCGAAAATACGAGGGCTGTTTAGGCTAAATCGCGCCGCCCCCGCCTCTCGCTTCGGTCGTGGCAATCGATGTTCCGACTGCCGCCAAACGAATTTCCTTGAGGGCGTTTTCCTCGTCTGGGGTCAGCTTTACCGGCGAACTATTCTGGATAACCCTGACCACCCAGCCCCGCAACTTCGCCCAGTCTCGTTCTTCGGGTCTTCCCGCAGCATGTCCACCGCCAGTTCAACCATGCGGACGCGCAGCTCTCGTTCCCTGGAGATGTGGCTGAACCAAGCAACGAGGACGAGCCCTGCGAAAATTAGCAGGGCCACCAAGACAGTTGCATCCGCCGTCACAACCGCAGAACCAATGCTCATCGAGTCGTTCATCGGAGTCCCTCCTCGGCCCGCCGCCACCCTTGACAGGCATAAAAGCGCGCCGCCAGCAAGAAGAGGGTGGGGGCCTTCGCCCTAAGCAAACTCCCTCAGCTTGACCAACGAATCGCGGGTGTGATTCGATCTTCGCGTTGATTCGCGGAGGCGGGGCGTGGCGGGCAAATCTCGGGTGACGGCGGGTGACCAACAGCGCAACGCACTGCTGACGTTAGCCCATTCACGCGAGCGGGGCGAGGCTGATCGGGCGCGGGCGATATTGCTGACGTTGTCGGGATGGACCAGCCCGCGCATTGCGGAAGCCTTCAGCGTGCGCGAAGACACGGCGTCTTTGGCGCAGCGAGTTCGCGCGCGGCGGTGTCGAGGCGTTGAAGGCGACCGTTGCGCCCGGCCCGTCACCGGTAAAGACCGAAGCCGCGGTGCGTGTCGTCGCGCCTCTGCTCGAAACTCCCGTCGCCGACCGCCCAACTGGACCATCCCGCGCCTCATGGCCGAGATCGAGGCGCGCGAGGGCGTCAGAATTGGCAGATCACAGCTGTCCAAGGCGCTGCGAAAAAAAAATTCCGCTGGCGGCGGCCCCGCCACACGCTGAAAGGCCGCCAGAGCGCCGGCGAGATCGAGCGCGTCGGGCTGCGCCTCCAGTTGCGCAAGGCCCAGGCCGAGGCCGGCGACATCGTTCTCCTTTATGGCGACGAGAGCGAGGCCCTGACACACCCTTATCTGGCGCGCGCATGGGCCAAGCGCGGTGCGGACCTGCGAGTGCCGGCGCCGGGGCAGGCCAAGAAGGTCGCGATGCTGGGGTCGCTCGATCACGTCACGCGCCAACTCATCGTCCATACCAGCCTGACCAAGCGCAGCCAGCGATTTCATCGCACATCTGGAGCAACTCGACCGTCTCTTTGGACCGCAGCCCGCGCGACAGGCCAAGCCGGTCGTGCTGGTCGAGGACAATGGTCCGATCCACACCAGCAAACGCTCGCTCGCCGCCCTGGCCGCCCGCGCACACTGGCTCACCGTCGAGTGGCTGCCGAAATACGCCCCCGAACTCAATGAAATCGAGCCGGTCTGGCGCGATCTCAAGGCCCATCACCTCGCCCACCAGACCTTCGCGGACCTCGCCGCCCTCGACCAAGCCATCCATGACGCCGTCATCGATCTCAACCGCGAGCGCATCCCCAATCCGTTGGCCATGCCAAGAATCTCTGCTTAGCTTGATCCGGGGAGGCCGTCGTCGTGTTTTAATAACATAAAAAAACAGACAACATCTGAGCCAGGATCGACGAACGGGTCGCCGAGGGTGCCGCTAGGTTTCGGCTGACACCTTCGGCGCGGGCTGCCGCTAAAAAAAACGGGAAAGAAACGGCTGCGACCACTTTAGCGCCATCGGGCTGTTGCGCCCGTCAGCCTCTCAGCCCCGAGGCGTACCCGGCCCGGTGGCGTGATACGGGGCGCATAAGAGCTCAGCCGCGCCGACACGGCCGCACGTGGACACGCGGGCGTGCCGACATGTCCACGGTCAGGCAATGCGGTTGCGCCGGTGCTTCTCGAATAGCAGATTGATCGCCCCACCCCTGCCATGACGCACACAGGGGCGAGGGCTCGCAGCCCCGGCCGCGTTGGAAGGCGGCGGCAGTGATCGAGATGCGGATCATGAAGAGGTTGAGCCGCGGCCGCCATTGATCGATGAAAACTGGCCGCGGACATATGCTTGAACCGGCGCGGTCAGCGACACCTTGTAAAGATCATCGATCGGGACCAGCCGCGCGTCGATAATCTCGCGGTTATCGAGCCGCAGCGTCGGCAACCTATCAAAGCGCAGCATAAAGAGGAACACCCGGTCTATCCGTCCGTCCCACACGCCGCCGACCTCGCCTACCAGTTGCAGCGGCACATCGACCACAAGGCCGATCTCTTCAGCTAGTTCGCGCCTGACCGAGACTTCGGGCGTCTCTCCCTGCCGCACCCCTCCGCCCGGGAAGTTCCAGGCGGACCGATAGGAGGAACGGAGCAACAGCAATGACTGACCGACATGGATTGCGACCAGCGCGCCTACATGCGGCGCCCGTCGCAGTCGCCACCATATGCGGGCCATAGGGAAGCCGAGACGAAACACCATCTGCCAGGCGATATCGGCAAGTGAAGGACGGGCTCGTCGAAGATCTGACACGGGCTATGGAAGCCTCTCACCGAAAAGCGGGGCGGAGTTCAAAGCTCCCGCCATCCTCGATGGCGGCGGACGTGATCGAGATGCGGATCATGCGACTGCCGCCTTGCGAGCACCTTGGCGCGGGCTGCCGTTAAAAAAACGGCAAAAAACGGCCGCGACCGCTTCAGCGCCAGTGGCGAGGCTAGCCTTCGAGGGCCCGACAAGCCGGCTGCCGCTATTGCCCACCCTCGTACTTGAAGGAAACCTTGAGCTTAGTGCGGTAGGCTTCGACCTTGCCGTTCTCGATCACAATATCTTGCTGGACGACCTCGGCCACCCGCAGGTCCCTCAGGCTCTTGGCGGCGCGCTCCACCGCAGCCTTCGCGGCGTCCTCCCAGGATTTATCGCTCGTGCCGATCAGCTCGACCACCGTGTAGACGCTTTCGGCCATCGTGAGCCTCCATTCAGCGCCTCCTTCAAGGTCGCGGTCGACGCGCTAACCGATCGAGGAGGCCGGGCGACAAGTCTTCTCGGTCCCGGCTTGTGGGTCAAGCGGCGCGCCTCTCTTCCTCGAAGCGCGAGCTCAGGCCCGCGTCGCGGCGCGATTGACGAAAAATGACGGTGTCCAGTGGTCTGACCGCGCCATCTCACCAGTTCGCCGCGTCGGCCAGCGGCGAGGCACAGAAATGGCCCAGGACGGCCGTTCTGAGGTCCGCGAAGGGAATGATCCCAGCCGAGGCAAAGCCGTCTACAAGTCTCTAAACGCCTCTACGGCACATCGCCAAAAACAGGGCCAAAGCGGCCCTCCCTATAACGGCATCACCGAGCGGAGGCCACGCGCGTGCAACTGGGTGCTGGCAGGCGGTGCGCGAGCGCGGCCACCGCAGCCATCGGCGGGTGGGACGCACACGACACCGTCGGGCCGCCGGCCAGCGTGGTGGCCTCGCTTTCAATGCTTACGAAGACGGCACCGACACCTAGCAGCCTGTCGGACTCGGGTTTGCGGTTGATCGCGGAGAATGATTTTGGCGCTTTGAGGTCTGCCCGACATCGGGGGATTGTCGTCGAAAGGGGGTGGGGCCGGATATGGGCGTTGGCGGGCGGCAATCTGTCGAGCGCCGGCACGCTACGGCCTCATCAGGCGGGGACGCAGGCGAATATCCGCTTGATGTTCCAGGCCATGGTGACGAGGCTCCATTCGCCGCGCGCGCCCGCGAGGCCGCGCAGCAAAAATTGACGGAATCCCAGCGCCGATTTGATGATCCCGAACACCGGCTCCGGCATCTGCTTGCGCAACGCGTAAAGCGCCCGGCCTGCCGGCGTCGTCAGCCGATGCGCCATCGCCTCGACCGGCGTTGGATCTTGCGGCGCTTGCGGCGCCGCTTCGAAGCGCTCGGCCAACGGCGGATGATGCGGCTGACGGCCCATGGCGATCAGCGGTTCGATCCCCGCCTTCTCGCAAGCCGCGACATTCGCCGCGCTGAAATAGCCGGTATCCGCCAGCAGGCATTCGGGCTTGCCCAGTTCGTCGGGAAGAGCCTCGATCTTGTCCAGCATCGGTTCGAGTTGCTGCTTGTCGTTGGGCGCCTGGCTCACGGCGCTCGCCACCACCAGCAGGCTTCCCGCCGCCACGGCGGCCTGGGCGTTGTAGCATTGGTCGAAGCCGCCGCCGGCCACTGGCATGATGCGCAAGTCTTCATCGGTCAGGTTGATCTGGTCGTTCGGGCGCGGCCCCTCGACTGGCGGTTCGGGAGGCTTGCCGCGAGGCTTTTTTCCGCTCGCCTCCGCCTTCGCCTGACGCGCCGCGAGCTTGGCTTCGTGCTCCGCCTGCTCGCGCGCATGGCGTTCCTTGGCTCGCGCCTCGATCTTCGCCCGCACCTCGGCCAGCTTGCGCAAACGCTCCTCGCGCCGCGCCAGTTCGTCCGGTATCGACATGCCGTCGGGAATGTCCGCCTCGTCCGCCGCTTCGGCTTTGGCCATCAGATCGGCGACCTCGGCTTTCAATTGCGCCTCGATCTTGCCGGCATGCTCATGCGACAACGCGCTGTGCCGGCTGGCGTTGGCGTGGATCTTCGTACCGTCCAGCGCCACCGTCCCCATTTTCAGAACGCCCATCTCCCGCGCCAGCTGGAGCACTTGAAGGAACAGAGCTTCGATCTCCGCGAGAAAGCGCCGCCTGAAGGTCGCGATCGTGTCGTGGTCGGGATGATCGTTGGCCGCGATGAACCGGAATGCCACCGAGTCATAGGTCGCACGCTCCAGCTTGCGGCTCGAAAACACGCCCGTCGCATAGCCGTAAACCAGAAGGCCCAGCAGCATTCGCGGATGATACGACGCCGACCCGGAACCGCGATAAGTGCCGCTCATCGCGCGAAGATCGAGCCCCTCGACAACCTCCACAACAAATCGCGCCAGATGTTTTTCGGGAAGCCATTCGTCGACCGAGGGAGGCAGCAAGAACCCCGTCTCGCGATCGATCGTGCGAAAATTGCTCATCAAAAGCGCCCGCCGCCCTGCGCGAATCAATGCCAGTTTCTAGCGCAATCGCAGGCGCGGCGTTAAGTCCGACAGGCTGCTAGGAGGGCGAGAAGGACTAGAGCGAGAAACTTGCGCACTGAGGAGGGTCCTTAAATGGGGCGCGGGGGACACCGGCGGGCGGCGATGCGCATGCCCTCAAAGACATTCGCACTTTCTTCAATTGGTGCATTCCACGCTATCTCAAATCTTCACCTTGCATGGGCATCAAGAAACCCGCTCGGAAGCCACGCGACCGGGTCCTGGCCGACGATGAGTTGTGCAAGGTCTGGAATAGGGCGCAGGAGATCGGCTATCCGTATGGGACGATTGTTCTGCTTCTTATCCTCACGGGACAGCGGCTCGGGGAAATCGCAGGGCTGCGGTGGGAGTGGATAGAAGAGGGAAGGGTGACGTTCCCTGCCGAAATCACGAAGAACGCACGGGCTTCGAAAATCCCTCTCGGGATGATGGCCCGCCATATCATTGATGGGACACCGCGCCACTCGTTGCTTCTTTTTCCCGCGAGAGGCCGCGCAACTCGACCCTTCAACGGCTTTGGTGCGAGCAAGAAATCTCTCGACAAATGCGGGGTCGAGAATTTCACGCACCACGACTTGCGGCGCACGTTCGCGACGAGTATGGCGCGCCTCGGCGTGCGTCTTGAAGTCACTGAAAAGTTGCTCAACCACGTCAGCGGCAGCATGGGCGGAATCGTTGGCGTCTACCAGCGTCACGAGTTCATGGACGAAATGCGCGAGGCCATCTGCCGATACGAGGCGTGGCTCTCACATATCCTTGAGACGACCCCTGAGGTCCCACTGTAACACCAGGGCGATGAATAGGGGGAGATCACCTTGGCGGGTCTCCATGGCGCGGCGACTGCTCCGAAGTCGAAATAAGAACACTCCCTTCACACGGGAGGGGCCACAGGTTCGATCCCTGTATCGCCCACCAGTTTTCTCCAACAGTTTCAAGGCTTAGGCCTGGGCCCACTCCCTTGTCCCCCAGGTCTCGACCCTGAACGGAGCCCGAACGTCCCCCAGGAACTGGGGGAAAACTGGGGGAAAATGTTCGCGAGACGTTCCGCAAAGTTTTCCACACGAGGTTCCGGGGCGACGTTTGGTTCGCTGCCCCAGCACTGCTAGGCCGCCGGAATGACCGATTCACCGCCTCCTCCATCTGAGTATCAGAGGTGGACCCACGCTATGAAGCGGGAGAACGCTCAGCGCCTGTTCGACCTGCACAGCTCCCGACTCGATAAAATGAACGAGGCGGCGATCAAAGCCGCCGACTCGGCGCTACGCGCGGGCTTGTTGATCAATGGCGGCGCAGCGGTGTCGGTTCTCGCGTTCATCGGGAGCCTCGCGACAAAGGAACTGATCGCCGTCTCCCAGCTCTCACGCGTCGCGAGCAGCCTTGAAATATTCGCCTTCGGAGTCTTCGCCGCCGCCGTGGGGATGGGATCCTACCTCACGCACCTCTTCGACGCTGAGTACCGCGCTTCACTGAAGTGGAAATGGGTTGGTGACCTCCCGGTTACGGAAGATGGGCCGGCGTCAAAGCGAATTCGCTGGTTCCGCACCTCCTGGCATGTGCTCGCGGTCATCGCTTTCCTCGTTTGCATCGGATGCTTCATCGTCGGAATGGTGTCGGTGCGCGACGCCATTGAGCACTTGGCGCACTAGCGCGCCGCCACTTCGGCATAATGCTTGAATGACAGAACCTCTTCCGCCTTGGGCACCAGGGCGGCGAAGCCGTCGCTGGTCAGGCGGGCGGAGAACTTTTTGCCGCCGTCATACCGTAGCGGCGTTGCGGCGCCGCGCTTAACCGGGCGTCAACCAAGATCATGCACCGTCGCGCGGCGACGCGTGGCGACCGCGCGCGCCAGGCCGTGGTGGTGGCGGCTTGTGGGATAGGAGCCGCCTGTCATGCCCGCACTTCTGCCCACGCCCGTCCCCGAGGGCGATTTAGCGCTTGTGCGCGTCCTCGAAGCCTCGATCGAGACCCTGAAGGCCGAGAACGAGATCCTGAGGCGCCGTCTCGCCGCCGCCGAGGCGCGGGCGGCGCAAGAGACCGCGAAGGCGGACGGGGCGATCGCCGAGCTCAGGGCGCTCATGCGGCTCAGGACGTGGGCGGCCGCCCTTGGTGACGGCGGCCCGCGGGGGATAAGTGCGGCGTCTAAGGCCCGCGTCTGAGGACGTCTGCTACCTGGGTCGGAGCCGAGCGCGCCAGTCCGTGGTGGCGAAGGCTCGCGGGCTAGCCGACGAGCGGCGCGTCGAACCGTTTAGGTTCTGGGCGGGTAGGGGATTGGCTCGGCGAGCAGTCGCGGCAACAGTCGTTCTGCAGCAGCCCCAAACGCGATCCAATCCAATCGGCCGCCGATCAGAGTCCCGTTGCGCGTGCTGGCGTCGGCTCGATACTCCGGCGTCTCCACGACCCACCGAGCCCGTGCATTGCCTCCTCCCGTAAAATACTCGACGACATGCTCCCGCATGTTGCGGAGGTCGCGAATGTCTTGCTCGGAGAACTGATCCACTTCGCCAAAATCAACGGACGCGCACAACCCAAAGGTCGGGACCCACTTTCGATATTCGAGCAACTTATATGCTGCGATGGCGAAGAAATGGCACTCGGTATGAAAGGCGTGGGCGGCTTGGCGGCGCTGCTGTTGGGCCCGGAGGCGCTGTTGCGGAGTATTCGGGCTGAGGCGGCAGGATGAAGACAGATGAGCGTCTGCCTCTGACACTCGCGCGGATTGCGTGACGACGGCCTGTGTCCACTGAACGAGACCCTCAAGGGCCATGAAGCGCTCCTCATCGGGCGTCATGATCGGCGTCTTGGCCTTTTGTTTCGCCATGTGCTCCTCGCAGGTTCTTGCACGTCTCGGCCCGTCACGGTTAGCTGTCTGGACCAAACGAGGCCCGTCACGACGTCGACAATCTCTTCGCGCGAGGGACCGGGATTTTCGAGCCACCACTCGGCAACGGCGTGGAGACCCTCTTTGAGAAATTCGGCAGCGGCCTGCCGGCGCCACGACGGGCTTTCCGGTATGACGGCGGCTAGCAGGGCCGCTATGCCGGCCGCCGCGCCCGCTTGAACCTGGCGCGAAATCTTCGCGGCAGCTGTGTCGTCGCGCGGGACCATCAGCAACACACGGGCTGCATCGGGCTGTCCCTCGACGAATTGCAAGAAGGCGTCGACGGCGCGGCGAAATTTCTGCTCAGGGCCGTCGACGGCTTCAGCAATCGCTTTGCCCTTGGCGATCAACCCGTCGCGGATCGACTCGAGGACAGTCAGAAAGAGCGCCTGCTTCGACGGAAAGTGGTCGTAGAGAACCGGCTTGGTCACCTTCGAAAGAGCCGCGATGCGGTCCATCGACGTACGGTCATAACCGTCGGTCGGAAACGCTTGCACGGCCGCCGAGAGGATTTTGGCTCGCCGTTCTTCAGCGGTCAGCCGCCTGCGCGCTCTTGACACCATGGGAGTTTCTATTACCTACTCATGAGTAGGTTAGCAAGTGCGAGGTGACCCAATGCGTATTTTCGTTGCGGGCGCGACCGGCGCCGTCGGACGCCGGCTGGTTCCACGTCTGGTTCGCGCAGGCCATTCTGTAACCGGATTGACGCACACGCCTTCGAAGGCGGGATTCGTGTGGGAACTCGGCGCCGAACCGGTGGTCGCTGATGCACTCGACGAAAGGTCCGTTCGGGCGGCCGTCGTCGCCGCGCAGCCGGACGTCATCGTGCACGAACTCACCGATCTGAAAGGCGCGTCAGACCTGCGCAAGTTCGATCGCGCCTTCGCAAACAGCAACCGTCTGCGCACTGAGGGAACCGATCATCTGCTCGCCTCAGCGCGTGATTGCGGCGTGAAACGGGTCGTCGCGCAAAGCTTCTGCGGCTGGCCGTACGCGCGCACTGGCGGGCAAGTCAAATCCGAAGATGACCCGCTCGACCCAAATCCGCCGCAACAGCTGCGCCGCACACTCGACGCGATCCGCTATCTGGAGCGCGTCGTCACAACGTCCGGGGCGCCCGAGGGCGTTGTGGTACGCTACGGCGCACTCTACGGGCCCGACACCGGCATGTTCGATGCGGCGCTGATCGAGCAGATCCGCAGGCGCCGCGTGCCACTCATCGGCGGCGGCGCCGCGTGGTGGTCGTTCCTGCAAATCGATGACGCCGCGGAGGCGACCGCCCTGGCGGTCGAACTCGGAAGAGGCGTCTACAATATCGTCGACGACGATCCCGCGCCGGTCCACGAATGGCTGCCCGCGACCGCCGCAATGCTCTGCGCAAAGCCGCCGTTCCGCGTGCCGGCATGGGTCGCTCGCCTGACGGCCGGCGAACACCTTGTCGCTATGATGACGCAATCGCGCGCGGGATCGAACGCCAAGGCGAGGCGGGAACTCAACTGGCGTCCCCTTCATCCTTCCTGGCGGCAGGGATTTGCTGAGATCGTTCAGCGCGAAGCACAACTGGCTGCATAGATGGGCTGTAACCCATAAATCTGCACGTCAACTCCGGCCGTCTGCTGTGCGCAAACACCGGCCGTTCGCCGATGGCTCGGGGAACGCGCCATATCGACCCTGAGCGGGCCTTGAAGATCGTCCTATGAACGGGCGGTAAGCGCGAGGAAGCGGTCTTCGGGTTAAGGCGTCGGTTGCGCTAGGAACCGCCTTTCGCTCATCGCCCTTGCGAGTGAGGCTTAGCCCGGCTGCTGGACAAGACGCCGCGGCTAAGAGACTATCCTGACAAGCCATGTGGAGCGCGGCCATGGACGTCGGCGAGTGGCTGAAGGGGATCGGCCTCGGCCAATACGAAGTGACTTTCCGCGCGCATGATATCGACGTCGACGTCTTGCCCGACGTGACTGAAGCCGACCTTGAAAAGATCGGCTTGCCCCTCGGGGCCCGCAAGCGCCTGATGAAGGCAATCGCCAATCTTAGGCCGCCCGAATCTCGGGCGCCTCCGAAACCGCTTTGGACGGCTCCCGAGCCACCGCGGCCGCCCGCCGCCCCTTCGCCTCCCCTTCGAACGTTCCGCCCAGACGCCGAGCGCCGGCCGATCACGGTCATGTTCTGCGATCTCGTCGGCTCGACGGCTCTCGCGTCACGGCTCGACGCGGAAGATTGGCGCAGCCTCGTCAACGCCTATCTGGACGAAGCCTCGGCCGCGGTCACGCGCCTAGGTGGTCATGTGCTGAAGAGGCTCGGCGACGGGCTGATGGCCCTCTTCGGCTATCCGCACGCCCAGGAGAACGACGCTGAACGGGCGGTGCGGGCGGCGCTCGCGATCCAGCGCGCTCTTGGAGAGATGAATGCAAGGAACGCCGCCAAAGGCGCGCCGCAGATCTCCGCGCGCATCGGCCTCGAGTTCGGGGCCGGTGGTGGTCGAGGCGACGGGCGAAGTGTTCGGGGAAGCGCCCAATATCGCCGCGCGCGTTCAAGGCCTGGCCGAGCCTGGCGCGGTGCTCGTGACCGCGAACGTGCAGCGCCAGACTGCCGGGCTGTTCGTCGCCGAGGACAAGGGTGTCCACGAACTCAAAGGCGTGCCAGCATCGGTGACGCTTTACCGTATCGTGCGGGCGAGCGGCGGAAGGCGCGGCAGCGCGCGCGCTCTCACCCCCCTCGTCGGGCGCGAGGAGGAGCTCGAACTCTTGCGCCGGCGCTGGGAGCGGGCGCGCAATGGCGCGGGCCAGCTCACGCTCATCGTCGGCGAACCCGGCATCGGCAAGTCGCGTCTCGTGGAGGAGTTTCGCGCGACACTTGGGGAGACGCCCCACACCTTTGTCGAACTTTCGTCGTCGCAGCTCTTGCAGAATACGCCTTTGCACCCGATCGCCGAATGGGGCCGCCAGCGCTTCGGCGCGGATGTGCCAGCCGAAAGGCGCGTCGCCGATCTCGAGAACACGCTCCGACTCATCGGCCTCGACGCATCCGAATATGCGCCGCTCATCGCGCCACTGGTCGATATCCCGCTGCCGAAGGAGCGCGCGGCGAAACTCGCGCCGGAGGAATTGCGCCGCCGGCAGCTCGCGGCGCTGACGACATGGTTTCTCGCCGGGGCGCGCTCGCAAGCTGTCGCGCTCGCGTTCGAGGACCTGCACTGGGCCGATCCGACTTCGCTCGATCTGATGCAGGCTCTCGCCGAGCGCGGCACGCGGGCGCCGCTCTTCATTCTCGCGACCGCGCGGCCCGAATTCCGCCCGCCCTGGAGCCTGCGCTCCCACCACAACGTCATCTCACTCAGCCCCCTCGATCGCGCCGACGTCGCGCGGATGGTTGGCGAGCTTAGCGCTCGCCATGCGCTGAGCAAGGAGGTGGTCGAGGGCGTGAGCGAGCGCACCGGCGGGGTGCCGCTGTTCGTCGAGGAGGTCACGCGGCTTCTTCTTGAGCGCGGGGGCGAGGCCGGCGGCCTGCAGGCGATCCCGCCGACGCTTCAGCAGTCGCTCGCGGCGCGGCTCGATCGGCTGGGCGACGCGCGCGAAGTCGCGCAGATCGGCGCCGTCTTGGGGCGAGATTTCACCTATTCGCTGCTCAGCGCTGTCGGCGAAGTTGACGACCGTGCCCTCCAGGCTGCGCTCGACAGGCTCGCCGGCGCGGACCTCCTCATCGCCGAGGGCGCGGGCCATGAGACGAACTATCGCTTCAAGCACGCGCTGATCCAGGATGCGGCCTACGACAGCCTGCTCAAGAGCCGCCGCCAGCCGCTGCACCGTCGCGCCGCCGAAATCCTGGTCGGACAGCCTGAGCGCGCCGCGGCCGAGCCGGAAGTCGTCGCCCACCACTTCACCGAAGCCAGCCTCGACGATCTCGCCATCGAATGGTGGGGCAAGGCCGGCGACCAGGCGCTGCGCCGCTCCGCCTTCCAAGAGGCCATCGCCCATCTCGGCAAAGCGATCGAGATGGCGGACAGGGCGACGGCAGCGGGTCTCGCGACCACGAAAATTTCCGACACAGCGGCGAGCCAGCGGGCGAAGTTGCAGACCGACTATGCTCAAGCGCTCATGTGGTCAAAGGGCTGGTCGGCAAACGAGACTAAAGCCGCGTGGGAGCGAACTGATGATCTTGCGACTCGCGCCGAGCGTCCCGCTGAGCGGTTTCCCGCGCTTTTCGGCCAGTGTGTTTGGAGTTTGCTGCGTGGAGAAATCTATGCGGCTCTGGATCTTGCAGAGCGTTTTCTTCGAGAGGCGCAGGCGGAGGAACGGATCGCCGAGGTCGGCGTCGCCCACCGATTGCTTGGTAATTGCTGCTTGCAACTCGGAGACCTGGCCCGGGCGCGAAGCCATCTCGAATTGGCACTTCAAAGTTGCGAAGGGAAGCGCGATAGCGCGGTAGAAGAAAAGTTTGGACAAGACCCGGGGGTAGCCTCAAGGGCCTTCCTCGCTCTTGCCTCATGGCATTTGGGCGACCTTTACCGCGCGCGTCAATTGATCGAGGAAGCGATGGGCTTGGCGGCCAGGTTGGGCCATCTTCCTAGCACCGCCTTTGCGCTTTCGCACAAGATTAGCATTGAGGGCCGGCGAGATGACCTCGAGAGCGTTATCGTCGACGCAGAGAATTCTACTAAGGATCGGCGAACAGCATCGCATGGAATGGTTCGTCACGGGTTCTAGGGTTGCCTTGAGCTGGGCGCGGGGTCGGCTGGGGATCGCGCGCGGTGGCGTAGATGAACTTCGCGAGGCGATCGTCGCCTTTACGTGTGAAGGCCCTCGGCTAGGAACTCCATATGTTCTGGGTCTCCTCGCGGAGCTTGAAGCCGCGGAGGGGGACGACGGGCGCGCGCTGGCAGCGCTCGACCAGGGATTGGCGACGGCTGGAGAGACCGGAGAGCACGTGTCGGACGCCAAACTCCTTCGCTTGCGCGGCGACATCCTATCCAAGCGCGATCCTGCCAACCCCGCCAGGGCCGAAGATGCCTTCAAGACGGCCATCGCCATCGCGAAGCAACAGGGCGCGCGCAGCTACAGGCTGCTCGCGTCTCTTTCGCTCGCTAAGTTCTACCAATCGACCGCCCGCCCCGCCGACGCTCACGCCGTCCTCGCCCCCGCCCTCGAAGGCTTCTCTCCGACGCCGGAGATGCCGGAGATCGCCGAGGCGCAGACGCTGCTCGCGGCGCTGGCGGAAACCCACGAAGTCAAGGGCTCCGAGGCCAAGCGTCAGCGGCGAACGCGATTGCATGTCGCCTACGGCAACGCCCTCATCGCGGCGCGCGGCTACGGCGCGCCGGAAACGGCGGAAGCATTCAGCAAAGCCCGTGAGTCGGCGGTTGGCGAGGAGGGCGCCTCCGAAAGGCTGGCGGCGGACTACGGCTTATGGGTCGGCAGCTTCGTCCGGGGAGAGTTGTCGATGATGAGGGCCCACGCGAAGGCGTTCCTCGGGGACGTCGAGGCGAGGCCCGATTCGCCGGAGGCCGGCGTTGCCGAGCGTGCAATCGGAATCACGCGTTGGTTCGCTGGAGAGTATCGCGAAGCGCAAGACCATTTGGAACGCGCGCTGGCCTTGTTTCAACCCGGGCGCGACGACGATTTCGCATTCCGCTTTGGATGGGATGCCGGCGTCGCGGCGATGCATTACCTCGCGCTCACATTGTGGCCGATGGGCGACGTCGGACGCGCGGTTTCCCTCGTTCGCGATGCGCAGATGCGGATCGCGGGCCTGTCGCATATCGGCACCCACGCGAACGCGAATATGCACGCGGCTTTGTTCGAACTGATGCCCGGAAGCCTCTCGCACGCCGCGCTAAACGCCGCCGAACTTGCGCGAATTGCGCGTGAGCATGATCTGCCGATGTGGAAGGCGTTCGGGCTCGTTCTCGAGGGCGTGACGACGGCTGAAGGCAGGGGGCCTGGCGAGGGGCTGAGGGACATGCGTCGCGGGATCGAACTCCTGCGCGAGCAGAACATCCTGCCTTTCGATGGACTTTTCAAGATTGCGCTCGCCGAAGCCGAAGCCCGGGCAGGCGATGTCGATCGCGCGCTCGCAGTCCTCGACGAAGCGCTAGCGATGTCCGAACGGACTGGCCACCGCGCCTTCGACGCCGAACTGAATCACGTCCGCGGCGAGATGCTTCTCAAGCGCGACCCCGCGAATTCGGGCCCGCGGAGGAAGCGCTCCAGACCGCCATCGCGTTCGCGAAGCAACAGGGTACTCGAAGTTTCCATCTACGCGCGGCGCTCTCCCTGGCCAAGCTCTACCAGTCGACCGACCGCCCCGCCCAAGCCCACGCCGTCGCGGCGGCGCTGGAAGGCTTCTCCACGACGCTCGAAATGCCGGAGATCGCCGAGGCGCAAGCGCTGCTCGCGGCGCTGGCGGAGACCGACGAGGTCAAGGCGGAGTTGGCGCGGCTACAACAGCGGCGGCAATTGCATGTCGCGTATGGCAATGCACTGATTGCGGCGCGCGGCTATGGCGCGCCGGAAACGACGGAAGCTTTCGCCAAAGCCCGCGAGATGCCGGTTGGCGAAAAGGACGCGCCCGATCGGTTGGTGGCCGACTACGGCCTATGGGTCGGCAGCATCGTCCGTGCCGAGTTGTCGGCGGCGAGGGCTTACGCCGATGCTTTCCTCGGTGACGTTGGGGCGAAACGGGATTTGCCCGAGGCAGGAGTTGCTCACCGCGCGGTCGGAATGACCCATTGGTTCGCCGGAGAGTACCGCGACGCGCGAGCACATCTGGAACGGGCGCTCGCCTTGTTACAGCTCGGCCGCGACGACGATCTGGCCTTTCGCTTCGGAGCGGACACCCGCGTCGCCGCCATGTACTGCCTCGCCATTGCATTGTGGTCGCTGGGCGATGTCGAACGCGCCGTTTCCCTCGTTAGCGGCGCTGCGGCGCGGGCCGCGAGCCTCTCTCATACCTACACGTTGGTATACGCGGAAACACACTCCGCCTTATTCGAACTGATGCGCGGCAACCCCTCTCGCGCAGCGCCGAATGGCGTGGAACTCGCTCGTCGCGCGCGTCAGCATGATTTGCCTTGGGCCCGAGCGTTCGGGGTCTTTCTCGAGGGCTTGGTGACGATTTAAGACGGCGCGCCCGACAGCGGGCTCGAGGAAATGCGTCGCGGCATCGAGCTCCTGCGCGAACAGAGCGTTCTGTGGTTCGATGGACTGTTGAAGATCGCGTTGGCCGAGGCCGAAGCCAGTAACGGCGACCCCGACGGCGGAATTGCCCTCCTCGACCAAGCGATTGCAACCGCGGACAGCACTGGCTGTCGCGCGTTCGAAGCGGAACTGAATCGCGTCCGCGGCGAAATGCTGCTGAGGCGCGATCGCGCCAACCCCGCGCCCGCGGAGGAAGCGTTCCGATCAGCCATCGCCATCGCGAAGCGACAAGGCGCGCGCAGCTTCGAACTGCGCGCGGCGCTCTCGCTCGCCGAACTCTACGGATCGACCGGCCGTCCCGCCGACGCCCACGCTGTCCTTGAGCCTGCGCTCGAAGGCTTCTCGCCCACGCCGGAAATGCCCGAGATCGCTGAGGCGCAGGCGCTGCTTGCCGCGCTTGCGGAGATAGAAGAAGTCAAAGCCGAAGCGACAAAACGCCATCGAATGACGCGGCTGCAGGTTGCTTATGGGAACGCCCTCATTCACGACCGAGGGTACGGGGCGGCCGAAACAACGGAAGCTTTTGCGCGAGCCCGCGAGTTGGCGCTCGGCGACGATCGCACCTCAGAACGCCTGGCCGCCGACTACGGGCTCTGGGCGGGCAGCTATTTGCGGGAGAACTCGCCGCGATGCGGGCGCATGCGGCGGTTTTCCTCCGCGACGCCGAGGCGAAGCCAGACTCGCCCGAGGCGAGCGTCGCGCATCGCGTTCTTGGAACCACACACTGGATTGTCGGAGAGTACGACGTCGCTCGCGATCATCTGTTACGCGCGATCGCCCTGTTTCGGCCGGGGCGAGACGACGATCTCGCCTATCGCTTTGGACAGGACGCCGGCGTCGCGGCGATGGTTCATCTTGCGATAGCGTTATGGCAACTTGGAGAAGTCGAACGCGCGGTTTCACTCGTTGGCGGCGCTGAGGCGCGGATCGTGAGCCTCACGCATATCGGCACCCACGTCTATGCAAAGTTTCACTCGGCCATTCTCCAAGCGATGCGAGGCGACGTATATAAAGCCGCGTCGAGCGCTTTTGAGTTCGTTCGCGTCGTGCGCGCACATGATCTCAGATACTGGTTGCCTCACAGTGAGTTCTTTGAGGGTTGGGTGAAATCGGCTGGAGGGGCGCCCGGCGATGGGCTCGATGACATGCGGCGCGGCATCGAACTCATGGACCGCCCGAATTTCGATGCGGTGTTCAGGGTAGGGCTGGCGGAGTTTGAAGCGCGCGCGGGTCAGTTTGAGCGCGCGATTGCGACTCTTGACAAGGCGCTGGCGACCTCCAAGTGGTCGGAGCAGCGTGCATTTGACTCCCAACTGCATCGACTGCGCGGCGAAACGCTGCTCCAGCGCGACCCCGCAAATTCGGGCCCTGCGGGAGAAGCGTTCGGGAGGGCAATCGCCGTCGCGCGAGAACAGGGCGCCCGCAGCTTTGGCCTGCAAGCCGCACTCAAGCTGGCGAAGCTCTATCAATTGACCAGCCGTCCAGTCGAGGCCCACGGCGTCCTCGCGCCGGCCCTCGAAGGCTTTGCGCCGACGCCGGAGATGCCCGAGATCGCCGAGGCGCAGGCGCTGCTATCGCGACTGCCGTAGGTCGGCTTCGGGCAATGAAGCTGATTTCCTGCTCGCCATCCAAAGACAGCCTTCGGCTGGACTCCGGTCCTTCCCGCGGCGACCCATCTAGGTCCGGATTCCGCCCAATTGAGCCGTTCGCGGTCGTGACCCGCTATGTCCGCTCAACGTCGATGCGCGACGTAGCCTCGAACGCGGCGCAACGATCCCGGCCGACCTGTGCCAGAGACCTACTCTGCTGCGGTCAATCGCCCCACGTTGCGAACATGCCGACGGCGGCGATTGCCATCACCGCGGTGGCGAGCCATCCGAAAGTCTTGAGGAGCGGCCCTAAAGCGAACGGGCCCATTACGTTGCTTCGCGAGGCCATCAGCATAATCATGGCCATGATTGGAACCGCCGCGACCCCATTGATGACGGCGCTCCAGAACAAGGCCTTGATGGGATCGAGCGGAGTAAAGTTGAGGATCGCGCCGACCAAGGTCGCCAATGCGATCGCGCCGTAAAAGGCAGGGGCGCGCGCGGGGCGCTTCGCCAAACCCACCCGCCACCTCAAGGCCTCGCCGACAGCGTACGCCGCGCTCCCGGCCATGTTCTGCGTAGACGCGGGAGAGGGTCCGACGGTAGCCAACCTGACGGAGTGCGCCGGATGCACGGAGCCATCTCAGTGCGACGGCACCGATACCCCGTGCAACGTACGAACGTGCGAGGCGGGCGTGTGCGGGCGCACCTTCGTGGTCAGGGGCAGTATCTGCTCGGATGCGGGCGACACCTGCGACGGCATCGGCTGGTGCGGCCTGGTACCTGACGGCGGTTTCCCCTACCCGTGACGCCACCCGACGCAAGGGCTCGTCCGCCTCGCGCACGCGAGCTTCCCGTCGAACGACAACCCCAGCTTGCGGCTCGTGATGTACACTCGCCGATGAAGGGCGTGCGCTGAGCAGACTCTTCGTGATCGACGCTTGAGACCGGTTGCCCCGTTCTCGAGGAGCGCAGCGCGAAATGAGAAAAGGCGCAAAGGCTTCGCTTGCCCGCGATATCTACGGGAGAGGCCGTAGGCGACAGCGGCGATGGCGCGCTCTACCGTCATCGCGTGCACCACGGACAAGAGGAGGGGTCGATGCTTCGCATGAAGGTAGGTCTTCTGGTCCTTGCGTCTGTCGCTGGGTCTCGGCTTTCGGCGTGCCAGCCCACCGGCGAGTCGCCGGACGGCGGCTCCGACGGAGGGGCATGCGAATGCGCGGAGGATGGGGGCGCCGATGCGGACGCGGAATCCGACGCGACGGAACCCGACGCGACCGCCGACGCGTCGGACGGAGGGGCTGACGCGACCGCCGACGCCTCCAACGGCGAGACGGACGCGACCGCCGACGCCTCCGACGGTGGGATCGCGGCCGCCGACGATGGGCTCGGACGCGATGGTCGCGGGCGGCGACGGCACGTTCTTCTGCCCTGCGTTGCCGCCCGAGCCGCCGCCGACGTGGTGTGTCGATGGCGCGGCCTGCACGCCGCCGTCGAACCAGTGCCACGCGGGAACTCTGTCGTGCGCCACGATGACCTGCGTCGACACGGGGAACCCCGTGACCGACGGGACGGCATGCTCGAGCGGGACCTGCACGGCGGGCGTGTGCTCGGAGGTCTGCAGCGGCCCGTTCGCCTCGAGCGACGAGGACTGCGCCGCAGGCCCCTGCCAGTTCGGCGGCTGCCAGCAGAATCTCAACGCCTCCACCGGGACTTGCCAGCCGAGCCCGGAGACGATTCCGAACGGCACGAGCTGCGGCGCGAACGTCCATCGAATCTGCGAGAGCGGCGCGTGCACGGTCGCGTCCTGCGTCACCGATGACGACTGCGCCGCCGGCTACCGGTGCGCCGCCCCGGCGGCGCCTTGCCCCGCATTCCCCACGACCCAGAGCTGCAGCGCGTTCACGTTCCAGTGCGTCTACAGCCCATGCAATAGCCACGGGGTCATGGCGGCCCGGGGAACGCCGTGCGGGCCGGCTGGCGCGGGCTTCGTGTGCAATCCGGCCTCGCTCTGCGACCCGCAGCTCGGCGTGACCGTTTCGAGCCAGACGTTCTCGCCAGGCGTCGCCTTCAGCGGGACGGTCGGCACGGTCGCCGACCTCGTCCCCGGCGACACGGCGGCCTCCCTGATGGCGACGATCGACTGGGGCGACGGGACGACGTCGGCGGGAACGCTGAGCGGCACGACGAGCCCCTTCACGGTGACGGGTTCGCATACGTACGCCGCGTCGGGGAGCGTGATAGTGACCGTGACTGTGACCGATGCGTCCCTCGGGAGCTCGGGGAACGGCGCAGCGATCGCGAGCGTCGGCGCGACGCTGGTCAGCGAGATCACCGTGCCCAACGGCGCGTCCAGCATCGCCACCGGCTCCGATGGCGCCCTCTGGTTTATCGAGAGCCAGTCCGGAAACATCGGCCGGATCACGACCGGCGGCGCGTTCACCGAGTTCACGACCACCTTCGCCGGGTCGCCGTCGAACATCGTGGCCGGTCCGGACGGCGCGCTATGGTTGATCGTGGCGAACACCAATGCGATCCCCGCCACCTACCAGATTGGACGGGTGACGACGGCGGGCAGCTTCTCCTTCTTCAACGTCCCGACGACGGCGTCGAGCGTCGCGGGGCTCGCCGCAGGGTCCGACGGCAACGTGTGGTTCACCGAAGAGACCAAAGACATCGTGGGCCGGGTGACACCGGCGGGCGCCATCACCGAGTTCCCCCTCGGCGGTGCGAGCGGCGACGATCCAACCGCGATCACGTCGGGTCCCGACGGCGCGCTCTGGTTCGTCCTCGGAGGGAAGGACGCCATCGGCCGGATCACGACCAGCGGATCGGTCTCGTCCTTTGCGATCCCGACATGCGCCTTCTACGGCACCGACGACTTCCCCGCGGGCATCGCCGCGGGACCGGACGGGAACCTCTGGTTCACCGAGTCGTCGGAGGGACGCGATCACACGTTCGTCGGTCGCCTCACGACCGCAGGCGCCTTCACGACGTTCGCCCTTCCGCTCGCGCAGGCCAATCCGGGCGCGATGACCGCCGGCACGGACGGCAAGCTCTGGTTCATCGATGCACAAAGCGAAACGGTCGACAGCGTCACGACGAGCGGCGTCTTCGGCGCGTACACGCTCCCGACGAGCACCGCCACGCTGGGCGGCATCACCCTCGGCCCCGACGGCCACATCTGGTTCGCCGAGATCAGTGGACCTGGCGTCGGCAGGGTGACGGCGCCGTAGGCACTCGCAGAGCGGCTCGGGCTCCAGACAAACACCCTCAACGCGTCGAGCTGGGAATGCAGAACCTCACGGTGCGCAGCCTGGCGCCCCTGGCACGGACTCGGGGTCATCCTCGCCAGCCTGTTCGAGACGCCCAGAGATCGCCAGTGCGCCCGGGCCGCACCCGGTCCACGGCCTCTAGCGGGGACCGCAGCCAACCAACGCGCTCAATCAGGCGAGCGCGACCTGACGGGCGTGGAAGCGGGGTACCCGTTAGCGGGACCCCGCTGTTACGTTCTCGATTCGTTAGCGTTGACTCTTGCAGGCGGAAGCGCGCGACCAGCCTGTCAGGGGTCGTCCACCGACGGTTCCATCGGCAGCGGTGGCAAGAACACCAGCCGCCAAGCGCCGCCCACGGCGCCACGTGGCAGGACCTCACGCGAATCGTCCCTGTAGACGAGGCGCACGTCCATCTCCTTCTCGAATGTTTCGACGCCGTACTCGCCCGCTCCTTTCACCGTGATGATGCTGATCACTGGGGCATGGTCGACGATGCGGACGAGGCCGACCTCCCCGATGCTCGTCTTGGCGAAGCTCGGTACTCACCTGCCAGACGGTTCACGCCGATGTCACTGACGAAAGTTGGGTCGAGGACACGCACGATCCCTGATCTTCCCTCCGCTCTCACGGACAGTCTGACTATGCCGCAAAACGATTCATTCGTGTCTTCAATTCGAACTCGATCGGACTGATGTAGTCGAGATGCGAGTGCAGCCGCTCGACGTTGTAGAAGGCCTCGATGTACTGGCCAATCGAATGCTCGGCGGTGCATCGCGTCGTGTACCGCTCGTCGTCCACGAGTTCGGCGCGGAGCGTCGCGAAGAAGCTCTCGGCGACGGCGTTGTCCCAGCAATCGCCCTTGCGGCTCATGCTCGCGACCATCGCGTACTTGGAGAGGGCCTTGCGGTAGTCGTCGCTCGCGTAAGGGCTGCCGCGGTCGGTGTGGTGCACAAGGCCGGGCGGCACGCGGCGCGGCTGCGAACGGCGCGGTGGAGGGCCTCCAGGGCGAGGCTCGTGTCGTTGGTTTTGCTCATCGCCCAGCCGACGACGCGCCGCGAGCAGAGGTCCAAGAGGACGGCCAGGTACGCCCATCCTTCGTGGGTCGCGATGTACGTCACGTCCCCGGCCCAGACCTCGTTGGGCGCGCTGGGCTCGAACTGGCGTTGCACGACGTTCGGCGCAATTGGGTCGGCGTGATTCGAATCGGTCGTGCGCCGGAAGCGCCGTTTCTGGCGCGCCACGATGCCGTTTTCGCGCATCAGCCGCTCGACCCTCTTCTTGCCGACACGGATGCCTTTCCTGCGAAGGGCCCGATGAACGCGCGGGCTGCCGTATCGCTTGCTGCTCTTGGTATGCGCCGCCGCGATCTGGACGGCGAGCTGCGCATCCGCCTTCGACCGCTCGCAGGAAGGCCGCTTCCTCCAGTCGTAGTAGCCGCTGCGGGAGACCTCGAGCACCTCGCACAGAACCGCGACCGGGTAGTGCGCCTTCTCCGCGTCGACGAGCTGGAACATCACCCGTTCTCCTTCGCGAAGAAGGCCGCCGCTTTCCTAAGAAACTCAACCTGGCGTGGGGGCTTCCACGAGCGCAAATCCGAGCGCATCGGCACGCCGCCGGAGGTTGTCGATCGTGCGCTTTCGGTATCGTTCCTCGTAGTAGTCGACGCCCGGGTCGACGTACGCCGCTCCGTGGCGGAGCGTGTTGTAGAAGATGACGGCGATCTTTCGGGCCGTCGCCGTGACCGCCTTTGCCTTGCCAACGCGTGCGGCGAGGCGCCGGAAGAAGGCGCCGAGTGCAGTGGCGGATCTTCCCGACGCCGACGGCTGCCATCCGAAACAGTACCGTCGCCCGATTCGCGGAGCGTCGAGTCCGAGAGCTGAGGACCTTGCCGCCCGATATCTTGTTGCCCGGCGCGAGCGTGAGCCAGGAGGTGAAGTGCTTCGCAGTTCTCCACCGGCTCATGTCGGTGCCGCACTCGGAGACGATTCTGAGCGCGGAGTAAGGGCCGAGGCCGTGGATCTGCGTGAGGTCCACGCCCCGACGAGCGTGTAAAGCGAATCTCGGACCTCGAAGCCGGGCTCGTGCTTCGGACGACTCTTGCTCCTTGCCTTGGGCAGGGCGACGGTCGGCGGCTCGCGTTGATCGTTGAGCGCCTTCAGACAGCGCTCTACTTCAAGATCGCATCCCTCGATCTTCAACGCGTAGAAGTCGTACAGCTCAACGGCTTGGCGGAGCGCGAAGACGTGCTCGCCACGGTAGTTGCCGGTCAGTGCCTCGCCGATGGTCCCGACTGAAGCTTTGCATCTGACGTCGCGGAACTGGGCAAGCGTTGACGGCGTCCGCTCGCCATCGAGGATCGCGCGAATAATCTTCATGCCGGTGATGCCGGTGATGTCGGCGACCACATGATGAAGCTGTACGTTCATCTGCATGAGGGCCTTCTGCATGTGCTGAATATGCGACGCCGCGTACTCGACGAGACGCTCCCGGTGGCGGAGATAGGCTCGCAGCGCAACGATCTGATCGTGAGGACGGAAGCTCCCGCGGAGCAACCCGTACGCATGGAGCTGACGGATCCACTGTGCATCGTTCACATCGGTTTTCCGGCCGGGAACGTTCTTCGCGTCACGGGCGTTGACGAGCACCACCTCGAAGCCTCGCGCTTCGAGGATCTCGAAGACCGGGATCCAGTAGACGCTGGTCGACTCCATCGCGATCGTCGTGATGCCGACCTCGGCGAGCCAGTCCGCGAGTCGATGGAGGTCGCCGGTGAAGCTCTTGAACGTGCGAACCGGCTCGTCGTCAGCATCCTCGGGCACGGCAACAACGTGGAAGGTCGAGCCGACGTCGAGCCCGGCTGCATGCCGATGAACGATCGGCAGTGCTGCCGACCCACGCTTTTCCTTCTTGTTCTTGGTCACCATCGGGTCCTCCGAGAGAAGCGGCCCGGAAGGCGGGATTGCGGATCGAATCACTTTCCTAAACGGGATCGCCCGAGGGCGTCACCAATGCCAAGTCCGCTGCAGTCCCTGGACCATGTTTTTTAACGGGATCGCTGCCGTCTCCAAAAAGCGGCCGGCCGCTCCTCCCGGGCCACGTCCCCCGTAGCGCTGCGGCCGTTTCTCGTCCAACAGGTGTGAGGATCCTCTGGGATGGTTTTTTAATATTTCGCGCTCCATCTCGAGACGTTTGACGCGCTTGCGAAGCTCTCGCAGCTCGTCGCGCTCGCCGCTGCTCAAGGTCTCTGGAGAACTCTGGCCGGCATCCGTATCCGCGCGCTTCACCCACTCACGCAGCGCGGTCTCCGTCAGATCCAGGTCGTTCGCCACCTCCGTGACGCTCCGGTCGCCAGCCCGGCAGAGACGTACCGCTTCGGCCTTGAACTCCGGGGTGAACTTCCGTCGCTTCCTTCGTGCCTGTTGCTTCGCCATCGAACACTCCTCGCGCATCTTCGCGCCTGTTGGGGTGTCCGTGGAAGCGGGGGAGGATCACCACGGTTCGTCCGGAGCAATCGCATCTCGTCGTCAGTGCGCCGCCCGCACGCGCGCCGTGAACGGTCCGTCGGGATAGTCGCTGACGAAATGCGCCGCCTCAGCCCGTGCTTCGTCGGGCCGTCCGAGCTTGAAGAGCGCGATCACCCCCACGTAGCGTCGCTCCTCCCGGAGATACCCCGATGGATAGCGGACCTCGCCCGCGCGGACCAAGGACAGCGCCCGGGCCGGGTCGCTGCCGTAGCTGCCTGGGCCGATGCGACCTGCTGCAGCTCGCGCATGGCGTCGGGCGAGGACGGAATCCATCGCGGTCGGCGGACCCGCCGGCGACGGCGGCTCCGTAACAACCGCCGACTCGACCGCGGGACGCGGCGACGCAGGCGAGGGTTCAGCCGGTCCCAGGGTCACGACGCCGGGTTCAGGCTGCGTTCGGTGAGTTCCCGGCAGCGGCCCCGGCCCGGGCCCGGGCCCTGCACTTGCCCGATGCGGAGCGAGGTCGCCCACGGACCCTCCACATCGGTCGGCTCGGGATAGTCGCTCACGAAACGCGCCGTCTCAGCCCGTGCTTCGTCGAGCCGTCCGAGCTTGAAGAGCGCGATGACGCCGACGTAGCGTCGCTCCTCCCGGAGGTACCCTGACGGATAGCGGACCTCGCCCGCGCGGACCAAGGACAGCGCCCGCGCCGGGTCGCTTGCCAGCAGCTGCTGGGCCGATGCGACCTCCTGGAGCTCGCGCATGGCGTCGGGCGACGACGGATCCATCGCGGTCGGCGGACCCGCCGGAGCGGCGGCTCTGTGACAACCGCCGGCTCGGCCGCGGGACGCGGCGACGCAGGCGAGGGTCCAGCCGGTCCGAGGGGCACGACGCCGGATTCAGGCTGCGTTCGGTGAGTTCCCGGCAGCGGCCCCAGCCCCGGCCCCGCGCTTGCCCGATGCGGAGCGAGGTCGCCCACGGGCCTCTCCACATCGGTCGGCGCGGTCACACCCACCGGAGCCGGCGGGACGGCGACCGTCGCAGTTCTCCCGGCAGCTCGGGCGCGATCGATGCGATGAGCGCCCCTTGGGCCGGTCGCGGCGCATTCGCCTTCGCGCCGCTCCAGCGCGACATCCCGGTCCCTACGGCATTCATCATCACGAGCGCGGACAAGATGGCCGGCGCCGTCGTGCCGACGCCGCTCGCGATCGCGGCCTTCGCCCCCGCGTCGCCCAGGGCGGAATCGACGCCCCCGCACGCAGAGCGTCGCGCAGCCGCTCGAGGGCGGCCGCCGCATCGAAGCGCACGCCAGAGTGCCTTCGGCCAGCGTCCAGCAGCCCCTCGGCCGACCGACCGAACAAGAGGGCGCCTGCGGCCAATCCCTCGGCGTGCCGCTCGGCCACGCGGCGGTTCTCGATCGCCTGCCGGAACGTCTTGCGGGCGCGGTGCAGCCGCCAGTAGACCGTCCCGACAGCGATGTGCATCGTACCCGCGATTGAAAGGCAACTCTGGCCCTCGAGCTCGGCGAGCACCAGCGTCGCCCGCAGGTCGGGCTCGAGCCCATCGAGCGCGTCTTGCAGCTCGGCGAGCGACTGATGCACTTCGAGCGACCTGGCCGGATCGAGCCCCGCCGACGACACCTCGTCGGGCGCGACCTCCGACCGTCGGTCCCGGCTCTTTCGCCCGCGGCGCCGGTACGAGGCGGCGGCCCGCACCGCGATGCTCGCGAGGTACCCGGTCGGCGTGGCCGGCCCCGGCAGGTAGCCTCCGTTGCGGTGCGCGACGAGGAAGACCTCCTGCACCGCGTCGTCCAGCTCGTCGGGCGGCACCCCCAGGCGGGTGAGGAACCGGGCGACGAAGGGCGCGTGCGCCCTGAACAGGTCTTCCGTGGTGACTGGCTCCCTGGCCCCGGCGCCGCTCATGATTGTGGGTTCTCAAACCGTAATGCCGTGAGCCGGGAGATCCTTGGCGACTCAGAAGCGAAAGACCGGACCGATGCCAAACACCCATCCGACGGGCGCCAGATCGCGCTCTTGCAGGACGTTGTGCGAGTAATCACGCAGGACAATGCTGTTCCGGATGACGGGGAGGATCAAGGTCGCGCTCGCGGCCATCGACCAGCGGCGGCTGAGCTCCGCGGTCACGCCCAGCTCGTTGGCGACCGCGAGCCAGCGGATGAAGGTCGATTCGGACGACGGAAACGCATACCCCTGCGCATGGAGCCCCCCTCCCGACATCCCCATGCATCCGCTGGCCCGCAGACGACGCGTCACGTCGAAGCCCGCGCAGAGATCCAGGCGGGGGGCGAGGAGCCATGTGTCGAAGTGACCCGGCGCGTCGAACGTCTCGCCAAACGCCACGAGCGCGAGAAGACCCAGGCGTGCTCGAAACGTCGGCGTGAGCGCTATCTCAACGCGGGCGTCGATACCGAATGCGGGATCCGGGAGAACCGCAAGGGCGGCGAGGGCGTCGACTGCGATCGCCCAACGCGGCGGCGCCGCGCGCGGCGGGACAGAAGGCGAAGGCGCTGGAACCGGAGGGGAAGCCGCGGTTGGCGCGATCTCCTCGATGAGCGACGCCTTCAGCGCCATCGCGATCGCCAGCCCGAGCACCGCATGGAGTTGCTCGCAGCGCGACGGGCCCGGCTCGAAGCGTCGCACAGCGACGACCCGACCGCCGCGGAGCATGCGGAAACCCGCAACGCGGGGCTGGTCGGGACTTCCGCGCACATCGACGACGACGTCGGCGTCGACCGTGTCCGCCCCGATCCAGCTCTGGACGTCCTCGACGAGCGTCGCGGCATCGAGGCACGTGGCGCCCGGCTCCACGGCGATCGCCTCGCGGAGCGGCCGCGCCGTATCGGCGGCGCGAGCGCGGCCGGGCGCGAACGCACCGAGGGCAAAGGCGATCAGCCCGAGCGCGACCGACCGAGAGCGCAGCATCTGCGCGCATGATGATACGCGATAGGCTCGCGTCGAATTTCGTGGCAAAGGGATCGCACCGAGGGGGCATATACGGGCATGAGACGCGTCGTTGTCCTCGCGAGCTCGCTTGCGGGCCTGCTGTGGATCGTGTCCGGCTGCGAAGGCGATGGGCTGGAGGCGACCGTGGGGGTCCTCGGGCAGACGTGCATCGCGAGCCTCAGCGGCAACGACCCCTGCGGGTCGAATCTGGCGTGCGGCGGCGGGGGACGCTGCGTCCCCGCGGGGTACGTCCTTGTCACTCCAACCGTCGAGCCGCTGAGCGAGACGTCCGCGCGACTCACATGGACCTCCGTGGCGGGAGCGGTCGCCTGGTACGAGGTTCGCGTCGCGCCCTCCCCGGCCGCCGTGCCCGCCGTGGTCTCCGCATTCGCGCACGTCGCCCCGCACACAACGAGCGTCGTCCTGTCCGATCTGGTCCCCGGAACGCTCGGGCGCGTGGTCATCGCCGCGGCGATCCCGGAAACTCCGCGGGCGCCGCAGCAAGTAGCGTCCTCTGGACGCCGTTCGGCGCGATCAACGAGGCCTCGGTGAACTCGGTGACGCCACTGACCGGATACGCGGGCTCGCCCTACGCCGAGGGGATGTTCGTCTCTAGCCATTTCTCGATGTTCTTCGCCCACGCGTACCTGAAAGAAGCTTCGTTCGTATTCGCCGGTATCCCCTCGTCGCCAATCGAGAGCCCGATTTACAACTTTGCGAGCCCGGTCATCAAGTACACGAACGGCTTCACGTACCCTGATGTCACCGACGTGAGCCAGATCTGGAGCGACGGCGTCTCGTACGTCCTGATCTCGAACGACGACCAGAATCGCGTCCTCGTCTACGACCATCTGCCCCTCACGCCGGACTTTGCTTCGCCCGATTGGCTCCTCGGGCAGACCACGTGGACGGGAGCCGCGGCGAACGACGGCGAGGGGTCGGTCAACGCGCGCGGCTTTGGTCAGGCCGCGGGCGCCTGCTTCAACGGCACGACGCTCTATGTGCGCGACAACGGCAACAGCCGCATCCTCGGTTGGCACGGATGGCCGACGCAGATGGGGCAAGCGGCGGACTTCGTCTTGGGGCAGCCTGACTTCGCGTCGTCGACTCCAAACAACGGCGGGATCTCGAAGGCGACCCTCAGCCTCGGGTTGGACGCTGGAAATTCGCTCGACTGCCGCGGCGGCCGGCTCGTCGTGGCCGACACGGGCAACGATCGCGTCCTGGTCTGGAACACCGCGCCCACCCAGGGCGGCGTCCCGGCTGACATCGTGCTCGGGCAGTCGACCGGTGACCAGGGCGCAGCGGGCGGCGCCGGCGGGGTCAGCGCCGGCGGACTGCTTTCATCCTCAAGCGTCGCGACACTCGACGGCGGAGGAGGACGAACCGCGATTGTAGTCGCCGACGCCACCGCGAACCGAGTCGTCGAGTGGGACGACATCCCGAAAGTCGACGGCGCGCCGTTCGACCGCGTGTACGGCCAGCCGGACCGCACGACGACGACCCCGAATACGGGCGGCCTCTCGCTGGGCTCGCTCGACGAGCCGCTGTTCGTCAGCGTCGACGACGAGAATCGATTCTGGGTCTCCGACTTCGGCAACGGGCGAGCGCTTCGCTTCGACCTCGATAGCCCCGCAGCAATCGGGATCTTCGGACAGCGAAGCGGTAGCTCGACCGAGATCTACCCCGGCAGCTTCTCGACCGTGCACACGGGGTGGGCCCACTTCTGGGACGGCGAGTTGAGCCTCGATCCCAGCAGCGGTCTCTTCACGACGTCGTTCCTCGAGCGCGGGATGTTCTGGGACTCGCCGCCGCGCGACGGCCAGACGCCTGCGACGGCGATCCAGGGCCAACCGAGCGACAACGCGTGCCTGCCGGACCAGCCGACGTCGCCGACCTCGCTCACCGGATACGGCGCCGCCGTGCGCGTGGGCGAACGCGTGTACTGGAGCTGACACCGACCGGATCCTCTCGATGCCCGGCACGTTCACCGCGGACAACGCCGTGCCCGACGTCGTCCTCGGCAATCAGGACTTCCAGGGCAACACGGTCGCTCCGACGACACTCGACTACGCGATCGCGCCGTCGTTTCTGGCGACCGATGGCCAGAAGCTCCTCGCGGTCGACGGCGCCCGCATCGTCGGCTGGAACCCCGCACCGCAGGCATCGCACGCGCCGATCGACTTTGCGATCGGCCAGCCCAGCCTCCTCGTCGACACGGCGAACAACGGCGGCGTCAGCGCGCGCTCCCTCGGGGGCGGCCGCAACGCGCTCACCATCGACCAAGGAAAGCTCATCGTCGCGGACCCTGCGAACAACCGCGTCCTCGTCTGGAATGCGGTTCCTTCGTCGAGCGGCGCACCGGCAGACGTCGTCCTCGGCCAGCCCGACTTCACGTCAAGCTCACCTGGCGCCAGCGGCTCGCAGATGAACGGCCCGAGCAGCGTCGCGGTCTTCGATGGAAATCTCGTCGTGTCTGACACCGGCAACGTGCGACTGCTCGTCTTCGATGGCGTCCCTACTTCCTCCGGCGCCAAGGCGACGACGACGTGGGACCCGCGAACCGCGCCGTTCTCGCTCCCCGCGTGGTTCAACGAGCAGGAGCTGGCACCTCACGATCTCGGCGCGTATCAGGGCCGACTCTACGTCGGACAGACCGGGCGGATCCTCGTTCTGCCGGACATCTTCGAGAGGTGATTGGTGCACGCATCGCTCGCGTGGACAGCTCCGGGGAGCCGCGGCACACTGGCGCGCATAATGGCAGCGGACATCGGAAGTTACGAAGCCAAGCAGCTCCTTTCGCCGTCGCGGATCGTGCGCTGGAGCCACGGCAGCCGATTCGTCCTCGCCCGCGGCATGGTGCAAACGCTCGGGGGAAAGTCTCTGCTCGACTATGGCTGCGGCGACGGGACGTTCATCAAGAAGGTGCGCGACCTCGTCGATTGATGTGTGGCCTGCGACGTCGTTCCCTGCGATTTGTCGCATCTCAGCGACGTGACCTTCGTCGAGATCGACGACCTCGACGATAGTCACACGCGCCAATACGATCTCGTATTTTGCATGGAGGTGCTCGAGCACTGCATCGCCGCAGACGTCGAGAAGGTACTCGACGACCTGCAGCGTCTCGTCTCTCCCGGCGGCACGGTAGTCATCAGCGTACCGATCGAGATAGGTCCTACGCTGCTCGGCAAGCAGACGATGCGACGCATCCTCGGGGCGAGAAAGCTCGGCGACTACGAGTGGACGGAGCGGTACTCGCTGCGGGCGATGATCAAGATGCTGTTCGCGGACGAGCACACGGCCATCCATCGCACGGCCTACGGCGAAGGTCCGCGGACCTGGCACTCCCATTTCGGGTTCAACTGGCGTGCTCTGAAATCACAGGTCGAGTCCCGATTTCTTGTGACCGAGGAAAGGTTCTCTCCGCTCCCCTGGACGAAGGGGTTAGCGAGCAGCCAGGTGTGGTCCATTTGCAAGCCGCGCTAGGCAGCTGCCAGCGCCCGCCGCTCCACTCGTCTGCAACGGGTCGTTCCGAAGAAAGCGGAAACCGAGCAGATCTCGCCCTTCCCCACGGCCCCCTCTCGGTCCAGAATCCCGGCCCCATGAAGCGAGGCCTTCCGCTCGTCGCCCTGGCCGCGGGCGCCTTTGCATGCAACCAAACCGGCCCTCTCGCGGACCTCGACGGCGGCTGGACCATCGCCCCGTCGGCCCAGCCGGGCTCCTCCCCCTCTTCGGCCTCTGCGCCGGCCGACGCCGGCCGTCACATGCCGCCTCGGCCCGTGCCGACGTCGAGCCCCACGGTGCGCATCACGATGCCGATGGATGTCCAGCTTCAGGCCATCCAGTACATGGCGGCGATGCAGGCCCCTCAGCCCGACGACGCGCCCGCCGATCCGGCGTACGCGCAGACGATCGCGACCAGCCTGAGCGCGGTCGGCAAGCCCGACGTCGTCTCGAGCGGGCGCCTCATCGACGTGCACCTCTCCAAAGGGTGCGACGCGACCCTGCCCCGGGAGTCCGTGGCGCGACACACGGGAGCTTCGCTCACGACGCTTCTGTCGCACGGCGTCCTCGTCATCCGCTGCACCGACCACGAGCTGCAGTGCCTGCAGAGCACCCGCGACGCGGACGACGTGATCTGCGTCCACAAGTAGGGGCCGCGCCCTTTACCGCGCGTCCCACGCGCCGACCCACGCCTTGTCGCCGCGCAGGCACGCCACGTGGGTCGCGTCGTCGCTCACGACGCACGCGCGCTGATCGGCGTACGCGTCGTTGAGCTCGCGGGCGCGAAAGAGGCGCGCTCCCGCCGGGCCTCGAACGAGCAGCCCCGCGCTCGTGGGGACCACGAAGGTCTTGCCGTCGGGCGAGCGCGGCGATCCCTGGGCCGCGGGCTGATCGAGGAACGCGGCCAGCAGCGACGCGCTCGCGAGATCGGTCGCGATGAGCACCGGCTCGCCTTCGACGATGGCCTCGAGACCCCGCGGTCCCCACGCGATGGGGATCGCGTGCGCCGGAGCCCCTCGTGACCCTGCGCAGCGCCCGGCCAGGGGCGGCGGAACGGGGAGCGCGACGTCGCGCATGTCGTCGCCTCCGCCCGTCGCGAACGTGGCGCGAAGCGGAAGGCCATCGCACGGGTCGTAGGCCTCGATCCAGCGCACAGTGCCGTCCGGCGACGTGACGCCCGATTTCCAGTCGACGCCGCCCGCGGCCGCTTCGTCCCCTTGATCGGGATCCACGCGCACGACGCCCGCGGCGGTGCGGACGAGGAGCTTGCCGCCGGGCTCGAACGAAAGGACGCCCCACGCCGGCTCGTGACCCTTCGGCGCGACGGGAACCGCCGCGATCGCCCGGAGCGCGCGCGCCATGCTCACCGGGGCCAGCGGCGCGACCCATCCCTGCGCCTCGGTCACCCTCGACGGAGTCCGCGTCGCGGGGGCTCGCTCGGCGCGGTCGAGCGCGAGGAGAGCCCGCAATGGATCGCCCATCGCCACGTACGCGCGAACGACCGCGAGCCCCGCGTTCTCGAGGGCGTGGCCCACGCCGCAGCCGATCGCGCCGGCCCCCGTGACGCCGATGACGCGCGGGGCGCCGCCCTCCGCGCAGGTCGCTCGCCAGAGAGCGCGCACCTGGCTCACGTAACCTGGCACGGACGGGGCCTCCTTCGTTCGCACGGCGTGCGCGGACGCAGTCCCGGCGAGCGACGCGAACGACGCCTCGGTCGCGCCCTGGTCGCGGCTCAGCCCCGCGGGGCGATCGAGCCATGCGAGCATCGCGCTGACGCGAGGGCCGGGCTCGAGCGGCGCGCCGCCGCCCTCGATCGTCACGCGGAGCGCGACGTCTTCCCGTCCGTCGCCGTCGCGATCCGAAGTGTCCGCGTCGATCGAGAGCGCCGGAGCGCCCGCGGGATCCGCGATCGTCGCGGCGAGGCGGACCTTCGGGGTCGCCCCGGTCCCGACGACCGCGACCCACCGCACCGGCGCGCTCGACGGGTGCATCGGGCACTGCGCGCCGAGCTCGACGAGCACCGAGCGCCCGCCGACGACCTCGAGGCGATCGAGCGGCGTGCAGCTCTCGTCGCGCGCGAGGCTCGCGGGCGGATCGAAGGTCACTGGTGCTGCAGGAGCGCCCCCCGCGGAGCCGCGGTAGTAGACGAGGTGGCCGGGATCGTTGCCGCCTTCAGGACGCACGATCGCGAACGCGTCGCTGCTGCCGTCGCCGTCGAAGTCGCGCACGACGGCGAGCGCGAAGACCGATCCCTCGGGGGCCGAGAGCGAGACGCCTTCGACGGTCCACTGCGCCAGGCCGGGGGGAGCGACGAGCGCGGGCTCCCCGGCAAAACGGTCCGGGCCCGCCTCGACGGGCGCCGACGACGCGACCGTGGCCGCGGCGGCATCGCCCGGCGGCTCGATGACCGGCGAGCCGGACCCGATCGTGTACGGGACGTACGGATGGTCGTCGTGGCATCCCCTGCAGCTCGCCGTCGCGAGCGCCATCGCAAGCGCCAGCGCGAGGCGTGCCCGCGGGACGGTCTGCAGCGCGCCGGGCCGGAGGATCATCCGCCTCGCGTGATAGTCGCTCTTGGACTCTTTTCGCAAACGAGCAGGCACGGGCGTGGGACCGATGGACAACGCCGGACGCGCATGGGAGCTTCCACCCCGATGCGGACGGGCCTCGCCGCGGTCGCGCTGCTGGGGGGGACGGCGCTCCTCGCGGGGGCCTCTCACGTCGCCAGGGCCGGCACGCAGGCCCCGGGCGACCCGAGCGCCGAGACGCTGTTCCAGCTCGGCCAGGCCGACGAGGACGCTGGAGCCTTCGCCCGGGCGCTCCAGCACGATCGCGCCAGCCTCGCGGCCGACCCGGACAGCGTGTGGGCGCAGCGGGCCGCCGATCGCATGGCGTGGCTCAACGCGCGCTCCGAGGGGGACTTCGCCCCGCTGGCGCGCCTCGAGCACGTTCGCCGCAGCCCCACGCTCGCCGCCGATCCCGCGGCCGTCGAGGCCCTCGCTCGCGACGCGGAGGCGTTTCCCCCCGGCCAGGTCCGCGTCGAGGCGCGCATGTTCGTGGCCGAGGCGTGGCTCGGACGGATGCACCGGCCGGCGCGACGCCCTCGCCCCGCTTCGCGCTGTGAGCGACGACCCGGCGGCCGATCCGCTCTCCGCGCGCCTCGCGGAGCGCGAGATCGTCGACACGCTGGTGAGCGAGGGTCGGCTCGACGAGGCGTCTGCGGAAGCCGCGTCGCACGCCAACCGACTCGATCCTCGCTTCGTGAGGCAAACGCGAGCGCTCGTGCGCCGGCGCGCGCTGCGCAGCGGGGCGCTCTTCGAGCTCGCGGGGTTCGCTGGGCTCGCGGGGCTCGCGCTCGTGCGCGCTCTGCGCCGCGGCGCGCTGGGCGAGGCGCGCACGGCGCTGCGACGGATCGCGCCCGTGGCCCTCGCGTTCGTCGCTTATCTGGCAGGAGCGGGCGGGCTACTCGCGTCGCAATACGAATCGGGGAGCGCGACGCCCTTCGTGGGCCTCGGGCTCGCCGTGCTGCCGCTGCTCTTCCTCGCGCGCGCCTGGGGCGCCGTGGGATTGACACGGAGCACCGCGCGTGCGGGGCGCGCGGTCCTGTGCGCAGTCAGCGTGCTCGCCGCGACGTTCGTCCTGCTCGACGCGGTCAACCCGACGTACCTGGAGGGATTCGGTCTGTGAGCGACCGAGTCACCGGATCGGCGGCGGCGCGATGCTCGCGAGATCCAGGCCTCCCGGGTACATGTAACTCGTCGCTGTGCCGTAGCCCACCACCTGGACGCCGACGCTATCCGACGCGCTCAGCGTGTGAGCTCCGGCCTGGCCGGGGCCCAGTTTCTGGCGGTAGACGGCATACCCACCGGTGCCGACCGCCTGCGGCACGGCCGTCAGCCCCTGGCCGTCGAGCGTGATGCGGGTCCCCGACGTGGCCACGATGTCCACGAAGTTTTCGCTGTAGTCATCCGGGGCCAGAAACACGTACTTGGTCCGGTACTGCTCGACGGCCGTCGGGAAGCTCTGCGCGGGATCGCCCTCGGTTCCCGTCGTGTCCACCACCAATGCACCCAGCGTGAACGTGCCGACCGCGAACGGCTGATCCGCCTGGACTTCGAAGTCTTCGAGTGTGATGCCGCAGTTGGACATCTGACTCAGATCGACCGTCGTCGGGCAGGCCGGGGTGCCGCACTCGACGACCTGGCCGGCATCGAGCGTCGTCGGGCAACCTGGAGGCGGGGTGGGCGGGTCGTAGGTGAGGTGCGTGTTGTCGAAGTTTCCATAGAAGCGGACCTGGTGCGCGACGGCATTGCCGTTGGGCCCGGCCGGCCCCGTCACGACGTAGTGTTTGCCCAGGGTCTCCGCCGGGAATACGGACTCCTCGATGTGGTCGCACGAAGGTTGGCTCGGCGGGATTTGAATGCACGGGTGGCCGGTGATGACCTCCACCGGGGCGCTTGCCTGCACGAGCGAGCCGCTCGAGATCGCTGCCGCCCGGCGGCGACCAGCTCCGCGACGTCGCCTGCATTGAGCGTCAAGGTCAGCATGCCTCCGGCGCTCGTGGCCTGGATTCCCGTTCCCGCGCCGATTTGCCCGGCGCTCGAGACCTTGAGGTTGACGGTGGTGCCGTCCTTCGTGCCGGTGATGGTCATGGTCGCGTCGAGGGTCTGACTTTGACCGGCCACGGTGACGCCCTCGTGACCCGCGACGCGATAGTTGCCGGTCATCGCCGTGGTCGGCAAAAGCAGGGATGCATCGTTGGAGTACGAGTAGCAACCGGCCGTCGAGCCATAGTTGGGGCTCGTCATGTCCATGCACTGCGAGTAGCCGGGACACGAGCTCCAGTCCTTGCCGGGCGGGCCCCCCTTGGGCTCGTATTCGAGCGCGTTGAACTGATACACGCTGACGGGCGCCGTCGAGACGAGGTGGAACGCCCCGCCTGCCTGCAGCACGCTGGACGCGGGCGGCGAATCTCCGCACGCGTCGGCGCCCGGACCCTTCAAGGCGGGCACCCATGGAAGATACATCTTCACGAGCTGTCCCGAGGGGACCGAGGCCGTTTGCTGCGTGCTCGACGGACCCGTGATCGTGACGGTCGCGGAGCTCTGCCCCGCGTTGGCGACGACGACGGCGAAATCGAAGATGTCCCAGACGGTATTCGCGAGGACCGTCGGCCAGTAGTCGCAGCCGATGTACGAGTGCGCCTGCGCCGCCTCATCGCAGGTCTGAGGATCGAGCGTCATCGCCGCGCCGGGCGTGCCGCCGCCGCCGAACAGCGCGCCGCCGCTGCCGCTGCCGCTGCCGCCCGTGGAGCCGCCCCCGCTGCTCGAGCCGCTCGAACCGACGCTGCTGCCCGAGTCTCCCGTGTCGGCCGGGGAATCCGTCAGCTTCCCGGCGGACGTGCTGCCGCACGCGGTCGCAACGGCACTCCCTCCGACGCTCAAGAACAACGCCGCGGACAGGCGCGACCACCTCACTGGAGCGCCGCGGACCAAGTGCCCATGCCCGTGGTGTTCGCAACCTGTGGGCTGCTCAACTCGATGGAACCGTTCACCAGCGCGACCGGGTTGGCGCTCGCGTCGTAGGTCGCCGATAGACTCCCCTCCAACGTCACGGTCGCCGCGTCGCTGCCGAAGATGTCGGCGACCCCATCGCTCAGCGAGCCCACGAACATGCCCGACCCGCAATCGAGCTGTCCGGAGATGTTGGCAGACCACACGTCGCCGTAGTTGTCCTTGCCCGAGAACCTCGCCCCCGGCGCCACAGTGAGCGTCCCGCTGTTGAACTCCCCCGGATGCGGAGTCGGCTTGTTGGCCACCAACGCAATGGACAGCGTTCCGTTCAAGGTTGTGCCGCCGCCGAGCCCACCGAAGCCGACCATCATGACGAAGTTGCCCGTGTACGTTCCTGGCTTGCAGTCGGACGCCGCCCGGACCGGCGCGGCGTCCGCGACGAAGAGAGGAGGAGGCGGAGGCCCATCGCCCACGAGCATCACGACGGTCACATCCTCCACGTCCGCGTCGGCGGCCATCCCAGCCCCGCCATCCGGGTCGATGGGGGGGGCCGTCGCGTCGAGCTCAACGATTGCGCTCCCGCTGCCTCCGTCGTTCGCCGACCCCGCGGACGTGCCGTCAGACCCGATCCCGGCGCTCGATGGGGAACTCCCACAGCTGACGAGCCAACCGCCGAGAAGGCAGATCAGCGAGTGCAGCGGGAGCCGCCGTTGCGAGGCAACGCATTCTCTCATCTCTCGCAGAAGCATTGGGGTCGGCGATCCTGACCCGTCACGAAATCCGCCACTGGCCCCGCAGATCCGAAGGTTGCGCCGCACCCGTTGTCGGGAAGGCAGCTTAGTCACGCTCTTCCTCGGTCGCGCAGCTCACGGCCCTCGCAATCGCGGCCAAATCATGAGTCTGGAGAAACCGTGACCGCAAGACGTCGATCGAAGGGCCCGGCGGCTGCAAGGCTATCTGCGACTGGACATGCGGGGAGCCCGATTTACGCTCCGAACGTGGGGTCAGCGACCGAGCACCGGGGCTTCGTCATCTCCGCGCGCAACGGGACGTATGTAATCCGCTACAAGGGTGACGGCGGACGAACGCAAACGATCTCGTACGCCGCGAGCGGCGATGAGCGGGAAACCCTCGACAAGGCCATGGGCCCGCCCATGCGACCCGTGGTTTTCCAGCTCCTCGAGGGCAAGCTGCACCTGCTCCGCTGATGATCAGTTGCTGGGCTGCCATCTCGACGCCAGGCCCCACGGAGACGAGCCTCCCCCCCGACGCGCTGGCGAGCGCGGGCTGCTCGCGTCGCAATACGAGTCAGGAAACGCGGCGCCGTTCGTGAGCCTCGGGCTCGCCGTCCTGCCGCTGCTCTTCCTCGCGCGCGCCTGGAGCTCCGTGGGATCGACGCGCACCGCCGCCCGCGCGGGGCGCGCACTCCTGTGTGCCGTCAGCGTGCTCGCCGCGACGTTCGTCCTGCTCGACGCGGTCAACGAGTCGTACCTCGAGGGATTCGGGCTGTGACCGACTGGCCTTCGGCTCCGCTCTCGCTCGGGTCGCGCCAGGGGGAAGGGTTTTCGCTTCCGCGGTGATATTCAGGATGCCCTTGTCGACGTAGCCAAGCTCGACGAGCTTGGCGAGGATACATTCCGTGGCGCGCGCTACCGACATCACGCTCGTATCGATGCGAAGCTCTGGCGCGAGGGGTTCTTCGTACGGATCGCTGATTCCGGTGAAGCCGACGATTTCACCCGCCAGCGCCTTCGCGTACAACCCCTTCACGTCGTACTTGATGCATTCCTCGAGGGGTCGGGCGACGTGAACCTCCAGGAAGTCGCCGATCAGGGCCCGCGCTTCGTTGCGCGCCGCACGGTACGGGCTGATCGCCGCGACAAGGACCGCGACGTCGTTGCGCGCAAGCAGGCTGGCTATGAAGGCAATGCGAGCGACGTTCCTGTCGCGGTCCACACGCGAAAATCCGAGTTCCGTTGAGATGTGTGCGCGCACGACGTCGCCGTCGAGAACCTCGACCTTCCGTTGGTGCGCGCGCAACCGAGGCGCCACGGCTTGCACAAGGGTTGACTTGCCCGCTCCGGACAACCCCGTGAGCCAGACTACTACGCCACCTTTGCTTCGTCGCATGATCGTTCGCTTCCGTTGACAGCTCGAAAAAGCGCGGAGGTGCGCCAGAAGGTGTCGCTGGCTGGCGGGATTAGACGGAGGTTCGCGCCGGAATTCAAGACCGAGCGTGCGGGAGGGCTTCGCGTAGCCAAAGAAGCGCGCGGAGCGACGGATGCGCGAGGCGGCGAGCCAAGTGCGTCTAGATCGGAAGACGCGCCGTACGTCATCGCAGACAGTGTGCAGCGACCCTCAAAGATAGCCGCACAACTCCAGCTCGGTCCGGGCAACCCGCTCGGCTTCCCGGATCTCCCCGGGATCGCGCCTCGCATAGGACGCGATGGACTTCTTGTGCGCGCCCTCGAAGCGACGACGAAGGCGGCTGTCCACCGCAACGCCGAGATGCTCGGCGACAGACTCTCGCACCGAGGAGGTGGCGTTGCCGAGCTGCTCGTACCGCACCTCCAGCACGCGGCCCGAAGCCGCCACCGCAGCGTCGTGGGTGAACGCGTACGATCGACGAACGATCTCCTTCCACATCCAGATCGCGCGAACGAAGGGTACGCTGGCAAGAAACTCCGCGTCTCTTCCAGGCTCCACCCACCATGGTACGTAGCGATGGTCGTGGAGCCGGCCCAGGGGGGCTTCTGCAGTTCTCAGCGACTCGAGCTTCTCATCGGTGAGCACGTCATAGGTCGTGACCAGCGACTGCGCGCAATCCCTGCCGTCGCGCACCATGACGATGAGCTTGGAGCCAGGGAGCGCGTCAAACGCGAACCTCGGATGGAACCCGAGGAACGGCTCCTTGTAGACAATCCGCTCGACGACCCGGCGGCGGCGAAAGGCGCGCCAGGGATCCGCGATCGAGGCCTCCCCCAGCACCCACCGATGCAGCGCCGCGGCCCTCGAGTTCGAAACGGTGTCCGCGTACGTCTCCAGAGAGTGATGGAAGCCTGCGCCAAGGGCGTGGTGAACTTCAGGCGGAAGAGGCTGCTCCACGAGATGCGGAACAGACACCGGCAGGTGGTGCCCGAAAATGCATTCAGAGTTGGGCAGCACCCGTAGGGCGTCGCCCATGAAGCTCGTTCCGGACCTTGGACAGCCCAGGATGACCACGTACTGGACCGCACTGCGCAGGGTCATTTTTGCCTTGGGCGTAACAAGGTCATCTTCCCCCTGCGCGGAAGCCACGGTGTGGGGCCCCCGCGCCACGTCGGGCCATCGCGCTTGGATTCGAGAGTCGGACGTCATCATGGAGCACAGGAGGGTGAGGAGGGCTTCTTCGCTCGGGATCCGAAGTGTAAGCTCCTTCCGCTGACGACACCAAGGGCCCCGCTCAGGTTTCGCGAGCACCCCCTGCAACTTGTCGGGGACGTTCGCCGGCGCGAGACGCCAGCGGCCGAAACGGCTATGTGACACCGATACGCTAGGCCGTCATGGGACACCGGTTCCGGTCACCGTGAACGCCAGACTGGCCGGCTCACACACGGGCGTGTTGTTACCCACGAACGTGAACCCAAGAGAGGAAGACTGTGTTCCCGTCGTCGTTGGAGAGAAGGCAATGGTCCACGAGGGGCCGTTGTTGCTCACGACAGAGAAGGGGGATCCTTCACCGCCGCCCAGCTCCACGAAACTCGACTCTTGCGGGCTGCAGAACTCGGTGGGGGTCGTCACCTGCAATTGCGCCGACGAGTTGACCGCGACGTTGCCGAAGTCGATCGGACCGGAGGGAATACCTTGCACGAAGCACCCGCTGACGACCTCGCTCAGTGAGACCTGCAAGACTTGCGTGGCGGGCGCGGCATCCGTGGAGACCGGGCATCCGCCGGAGAACGTGGCCGTGACGGTCAGCTCGCCCGTGGCGATGCTGGATGCGCTCATCGGAGGCGTCGCGAGCGCCTGGGTCGATACGGACAGCTGTACCGGACTGCTGCGGGGCCAGGGTGGTTCCAGACTCGCTGACGATGTCGAACCCGGACGTGACTGCGGCGGTCCACGTCGCGGACGAAGCGCCGGTGTTCGTGATGGTGAACGCCACCGGGGTCGCCGGATCGCCGTCGCAATCGGTCGTCAGAAGAGCCGGACTGGCGGTTGACCCGGATGGCGTCGAGAGGGTGATCCCGTTCGACGTGGGCACAAGGCCGGACGGCACCGGGGTCGAAGAGCTATTCGTATTCCCGTTGCCGAAGTCTCCCCCGTTGGATCCCCAGCAGGCAACGCCTCCGTCCGAGACCACAGCGCACGCGAAACCTCCGCTTGCAGCAATCGCAATGACTCCCGTCAGGTTCGATACGGGCACCGGAGTAAACGATGTCGTCGTCGTTCCGTCGCCGAGTTGGCCTTCGGAGTTGTCTCCCCAGCAAGCAACCGTCTGGTCCGAGAGGAGCGCGCAAGCGAAGTCTTCGCCGGCGGAAATCGCTGTGACCCCCGTCAGGTTCGATACAGGCACGGGGATCGACGAGTCGGTCGTCGTTCCGTTCCCCAGCTCGCCCGACTGGTTGTCCCCCCAACAGGAGACCGTGCCGCTCGTGACAGCGCACGCGAACTCCTCACCCTCGGAAATCGCCGTGACCCCCGTCAGGTTCGACACGCGCACCGGGACGAGCGAATTCGTAGTCGTTCCGTCGCCAAGCTGGCCGAGTTCGCCGAGCCCCCAGCAGGTGACCGTACCGTCGGCGAGCGAGGCGCATGCCGACTCCAACCCTACGGCGATGGCCGTGGCTCCCGTCAGATTCGAGACTGGCACGGGGATCGACGATCCCGTCGTCGTTCCATTCCCAAGCTCGCCCGATGAGTTGTCCCCCCAGCAGGAGACCGTCCCGCCCGAGAGCAGGGCGCAGGCACTCGAGATCTGCTCCCACCCGCTGGCGATCGCCGTAGCTCCCGTGAGGTTCGATACCGGGACGGGGAGCGAAGAGTTCGTCGTCGTTCCGTTTCCCAGCTGGCCGTTGCCGTTGTAACCCCAGCAGGAAACGGTGCCCGCCTTGAGGAGCGCGCAGCTGGTGTAGGTTTCGCCGAGGACGATGGCCGTGGCGCCCGCGAGGTTCGACACAGCCACGGGAAGCGTCGAATTGGTCGTCGTCCCGTTTCCCAGCGAGCCGAACTGGTTGTCGCCCCAGCACGCGACCGTCCCGTCCGCATGCAACGCGCAAGCTTGGTCGGTGCCGACACCGATACCCACGGCACGGACGGACGGCCCGGCGCCGGCGACGCTGCACGGGCTCGCGTCCAAGGACACCGTGGCGTCGCTCGCGTCGGCGGATGAACTGTCCTCGGCCGGACCGTCGAGGACGCCGCTTCCGGCATCTTCCCCGACGGCCACATCGGCCTGAGCGTCCGCCACCGAGGCGTCCCCTGCGCCGGCGTCCGTCCCGGACGGAGGAACCGCGCAGCGCGCCGGGGTAGAAGCGAGCGCGAGGAGCACTACGAGCCGCCCATGGTCGGCCTTTCGGGTGTGCGTCATCGGTCCATTCCCTTCGAGAAACCCAATGCCACTGGGTACATGCTCCGACGCGCGGAATCCTTGGCGAGACGTCGCTTTCTTTTCTGGGGCCAGGGTCTCTCGGGTACTTTCCGGCCGGACCAGGTCACCCTGATGGAGGGAGATTGACCCGTGTGCGACGCGATGCGATCTGTTCGCATCGCGATGAGCACGGAAATCGAGGATCACCTGCTGCGCGTGCGCGTCGGGCACGGAGCGAACTGCTCGAGCATCGGGAGCGTCGTCGACACGCTGTTCGCCACGGCGGTCGTCGGCGCGGTCGTCTTCGCCGCGGTCGTCGCGGCGCTCAAGAGCGAAGAGGTCCGCGTGGCGGGACGTGGCAATGACGAGCGCGAGGCGCGACGCGACGAGGACGGGGCACGAGGCGACGCGCGAGAAGGGCACGCCATGATCGTCCGCTACGAGAGCTGGGGGGCGTGGGTGAAGCTCGAGTCGACGGCGGCGATCGCGGCGGTCGATCGCGAGGGGATGCGCGCGCTCGGGCTCGACGGCGGGGACGCATGGCGAGACGACGCGCCCCCCAGCGCGCCGATCGAGGTGCACCTGGCCGTGACGGCGCGCTGCGGAGCGGGGTGCAAGGGCTGCTACCTCGACGCGCGGCCCGACGGCGACGAGCCCCCGCGCGAGACGCTCGAGGCCCTCCTCGACGCGATGAAGGACGCCGGCGTCTTCACGGTGGCCTTCGGCGGCGGCGAGCCGACGACGCGCGACGACCTCGCGGAGCTCGCGAACGCGGCGCGCGCGCGCGGGATCACGCCCGTGGTCACGACGAGTGGCCTGGGGCTGTCGGACGCGCGCCTCGAGCGCCTGCGCGCGTTCGAGCAGGTGAACGTCAGCTACGACGGCGCGGGCGACACCTACGCGCGCGTTCGCGGCTTCGATGGCGCCGGCGCGGCCGAGCGGGCGATCGAGCGCCTCGCGGCGGCCGGCGTGCGCGTCGGCGTCAACGTCGTGCTCACGCGCGAGAGCTTTCCGCGTCTGCAAGAGACGCTCGAACGAGCGCGAGCCCTCGGCGCGTGCGAGGCGCAGCTCCTCCGCTACAAGCCGGCGGGGCGGGCGGCGTCCCTCGACTACCTCGCGCAGCGCCTGACGGCAGAACAGGGCGCGCTCGTTCGCCGGCACCCTGCGGTCGCTGTCGCAGTCGCTCTGCGGCGACGGCCTCTTTCGACTCCGCATCGACTGCGCGCTCGTTCCCTTCCTGTCGGTCGACGAGGAGATCGCCGCGCGATCCGGGGCGCCTGGCCCGCTTCGGCATCTTCGGCTGCGAGGCGGCGGGCGCGCTGGCGGCGGTCACGGCCACGGGTCACGTGGCCCCGTGCAGCTTCGCGCCCGCGACGCGCCTTCGCGGCGCCGACCTCGCCACGGGTCACGATCGCGACGAGGACCTCGCGCGCTGGCGCGCGCTGGGTCGACGCTCCGCCCGAGCCGTGCGCGTCGTGCTCGATCCGCGCCGTGTGCAAGGGCGGCTGCAAGGTCGTCACGTCGTTCGTCGAGGGCGCGCACGGGCCGGATCCCGAGTGCCCCCGCGTCGTCGACTCGCGCGCGAGATCCGCGTCGTGAAGAGCGAGCGCGCCGTGACCGGCGCGATCTCCGTCGCGTGGGGGCTCGTCGTGGCGGTCGGCGCGTACGCGGTCGTCCGCGCGATCCAGTGCGTCGTGTACCCCGATCCGAACCCGGCGGCCCTCGTCTGGAGCGCCCACGCCGGGTTCTTCTGGCGCGTCTGGACCGTGGCGTACCTGGGCGGGGTCGCGGCGTTCGTCGCGTTCGTCGTGGCTCGCGGGCGCACGCACGCCGCGGCGCGCGCGCTGGCCCCCGCGATCGCGATCGCCGCGGGGCTACTCGCGCTCCAGAGCGTCTTTCTTCCCTGACGTCCACGAGCAGCCCACGAGGACGGGCTCGGGCTCGAGCTCGACGCCGAAGCGCGCGCGCACGCCATCCCGGATCGTCCGCGCCGCGGCGAGGAGCTCCGCGGCCGTCGCTCCGCCGCGGTTGACGAGCGCGAGCGCGTGCTTGCGCGAGACCCCTACCCTCCCGGCGGCCCACCCCTTCGGGAACCCGGCGCGCTCGACGAGCCACGCCGCGGCCAGCTTGAAGCGCCCGTCGCCCGCGTCGAAGCGCGGAGGTCGCTCACCCGCCCGCGTCTCGACCTCCGCGAGCCCCGCGGCGTCGACCACGGGGTTCACGAAGAAGGAGCCGGCGCTCACCGACTCCGGGATCCTGCGGATCGAGGACCATCCCCTTGCGTCGGCGCAGCGCGATGACCGTGTCGCGCGCGTCCTGCAGCGGAACGCGCGCGCCCGGGTCGACGGAGAGCGCCGTCGTCAGCTCGGCGTAGCGCAGCGGCGCCGACGAGTCGGCGACCTCGAGCTCGAAGCGGACGCCCGTCACGATGTAGCGCTCGTTTCGCTTGAAGACGCTGGCGCGGTAGCCGAAGCCGCAGTCGCTTCGGTCCATGTCGGCGAAGACGCCCGCGACGCGGTCGAAGACGCGCACGCGCGTGATCGTCTCGCCGACCTCCTGCCCGTACGCCCCCACGTTCTGGATGGGCGTCCCGCCGACGAGCCCCGGAATGCCGCTCATGCACTCGAGGCCGCGCCACCCCTCGTCGACCGCGCGGCCCACGAGGGCGTCCCAGGCCTCGCCCGCGGCGACGTCGACGACGACGCGATCGCCTTCGCGGCGGGCCTCGACGCCGCGCGTCCTCATGCGAACGACGAGGCCCGCGAAGCCCTCGTCGGCGACGACGACGTTGCTCCCCTCGCCGAGGACGAAGAGGGGCTCGCCGTTGCGATCCGCGTCGCGAACGGCGTCGACGAGGTCGGCCTCGCGCTCGAGGTCGACCATGCGCGCCGCGGAGCCGCCGATGTGGAGCGTGGTCAGCGGGGCGAGCGGGACGCGCGCGCGAGCGATGCCGACGATCACACCTGACGATTTACAGGATTCTCGTGCTCTTGTTACTTGCGTCTTCTCCCCCGCCCTACAGGACGATGCAGCCCCTCCCCATCGACCCGCTCCTTCCCGAGATCGTCGCCTCGCTGCGCGCGCACCCCACGCTCGTGCTCGAGGCGCCGCCCGGGGCGGGCAAGACGACGCGGGTGCCGCGCGCGCTGCTCGACGCGGGGATGGCGGAGCGCGGCGAGATCGTCGTGCTCGAGCCGCGGCGGCTGGCCGCGCGCATGGCCGCGCGCCGCGTGGCCGACGAGCTGGGCGAGACGCTCGGCGGGACGGTGGGCTACCAGGTGCGCTTCGAGGACGTCATCGAGCCCGCGAACGCGCGTGCGCTTCGTCACCGAGGGGATCCTCGGGCGCCGGCTGATCGCGTCGCCCGACGCTCGACGGCGTGGCCGTGGTGGTGCTCGACGAGTTCCACGAGCGGCACCTGCAGGGCGACGTGGCGCTCGCGCTCGTCGAGCGCCTGCGCCGCACGCAGCCGGCCCGATCTGCGCGTCGTGGCGATGAGCGCGACGCTCGCGACCGGGCCGCTCGCCGCCTACCTCGGCGCGCCCGTGCTCCGCGCCGAGGGCCGGCGCTTCGACGTCGCGATCGAGCACCTCCCGGCGCCCGACGATCGTCCGCTCGCGCTCGCAGGTCGCCTCCGCCGTGCGGAGTCTCGTCGCGGAGGGCCTCGACGGCGACGTGCTCGTGTTCCTGCCGGGCGCGGGGGAGATCCGGCGGGCGCGCGAGGCCTGCGCGAAGATCGCGACGGAGGCGGACCTGCTGCTCGTGCCGCTGCACGGCGATCTCTCTCCGCAGGAGCAGGACGCGGCGGTGCGGCCCGGCGTCTCGCCGCAAGGTGATCCTGTCGACGAACGTCGCCGAGTCGTCGGTCACGATCGACGGCGTCGTCGCGGTCGTCGACACCGGGACTGGCGCGCGTCGCGTCGCAGGCGCCGTGGTCGGGGTTCCCGCGGCTGCGCGTCGAGAAGATCAGCCGCGCGTCGGCCACGCAGCGCGCGGGCCGCGCGGGACGGACGCGGCCGGGGCGCTGCCTGCGCCTCTACACGCGCGCCGACTTCGAGTCGCGTCCCGAGCACGACACGCCGGAGATCCGGCGCCTCGACCTGGCGCAGACGTGGCTCGAGCTCGCCGCGCTGGGGACCGCGGACGTGCCCTGGCTCGAGGCGCCGCCCGGAGGCGCACGCGCGCGCGGCGCGCGAGCTCCTGCGACGTCTCGGCGCGCTCGACGCCGGCGGCGCGTCACCGCGACGGGGCGCGCGATGCTGCGCTTCGCCGTGCATCCGCGCGCCGCGCGCGTCGTCGTCGAGGGCGAGCGGCGCGGCGTCGCGGAGGACGCGTGCGTCGCGGCCGCGATCCTGGCCGAGGGCGACATCCGCGCGTCGAGCCGCGCGCAGTTCGGCGAAGGGCGGACCGACGATCGCGCCGACGGAGGCGATCGGACCTCGTCGCGCTCCTCGATCTCTTCCGCGAGGCGGAGGACTCGCGGTTCTCGGCGGGCGCGCTGCGCGCCGCGGGGCTGGACGCGGGCGCCACGCACGCGGTCGCGCGCGCGTCGTCGCAGCTCGCGCGCGCCTGCAAGGGCGGAGGCCGTCAGCGATTCGAAGGCACGGCCGCCGCGGCCGAAGCGGCGCTTGCGAATGGCCCTGCTCGCGGGGTACCCCGATCGCGTCGCCCGGCGCGTCCGCGCCGGGATCGCGGGCTCTCGCGCTCGCGGGAGGCGGCTCCGCGGAGCTCGCGGCGACGAGCGTCGTGCGCGACGCCGAGTGGATCGTGGCGCTCGACGCCGAGGAGAGGCAAGGCCCCCGCCTGGGCCGCGCGCCCGGGCCATCCCGCGGCGCGTGGTGGGGTCGTCGTGCGCCTCGCCAGCGCGATCGAGCCCGAGTGGCTCCTCGATCTGTTCCCGGACGACGTCGTCGAGGAGCGAGTCGTCACGTGGGACGCCCGCGCCGAGCGCGTCGCAGGCGCGCGAGTCGATGATCTGGGACGGCCTCGTCCTGCACGCGTCCGAGAGCGCAGACGCGCCCGCCGCGGAGGCCTCCCGCGTTCTCGCCGAAGCCGCGCTCGCCGCGGGCCCGGGGGCCTTCGCGCCGCGCGAAGCGCTCGATCGGTGGCTCGCGCGCGCCCGGTTCGCGGCGTCGGTCACGCGGTCCTCGCTCGCACCGGACGACGACGGCCGTTCGCGCCGCGATCGAGCAGCTGTGCGAGGGCCGGCGGAGCTTCGCCGAGCTCCGCGAGGCGGGCCTCCTCGACGCGCTCCGTCACGGTCCGGGGCTCCGGTCCGGCGACGTCGATCGACTCGCGCCCGAGCGGGTCACGCTGGCCGGCGGACGCGGCGTCGAGGTCGCACTACGAGGCCGGCAAGGCCGCCGGGGATCGCGTCGCGCCTGCAGGACTTCTTCGGGATGAGCGACGGGCCGCGAGTCGGCGGCGGCAAGGTGCCGCTGGTCCTCGAGCTCCTCGCGCCCAACGGGCGCGCGGTGCAGGTCACGACGGACCTCGCGGGGTTCTGGGAGCGCCACTACCCGGCGATCCGCAAGGAGCTCGATGCGAAAGTACCCGCGGCACTCGTGGCCCGAGGACCCGACGGTGATCACGCCGCGGATGCGGCCGCGCAGGGCGTGAGGCCGCGGCCGGGGCCGCTATGGGCCCGGCTGGTTGGGGGTCTCCGGCCCTAAGCGCACGGCCTTCTCGATCGCGGCCCGCGCCTTCTGCACGCGCGGCTCGCTCTCGCCGGCGGGGTCCAGCCGCTTCGCCTCGTCGAGCTTGGCCTTGCACGCGCCGAAGGCGCTTTGCTCGCAACTCCCGACCGCGTCGTCTCGGAGCTTCTCCGCGGCTTCGCGGTCCGCCGGCCGGGGCGTCTGGTCCTGGTCGTCGTTGTCCCCGCGGAACTGCGCGACGATCTCGGGGCCCTTGAAGGCGGCCACCACGATCGCCACGACGAACGCGGCGGCGACAAGCCAGAGGATCCGCGGCAGGCGTCGGATGGGTACCACCGGCGCGACCGCCTTCACGGTCCCCGCCTCCTTCGTCGCAGGCAGGGCTCGCTCCTGCGCTCCGTGCACCTGACGCGCGGCCTTGGCCTTCACCCGCTCGAGGATCGCCTCGGTAGTCGGCGTTCGTGACGGATCCCGCCCTTTCTGCCTCTGCTCGGCGAGGAACTCCTCGTCGCTCAGGCCCTCGATCCGCTCGGCCTCGTCCTCGGCGAGAAGCTTCGCGAGGAAGAGCGCGCCGGCGGCGGGGTCGGGCTTGGTGGGGGTGCTCAAAGGGTCGCCTCGTCCTTTCCCTTCGTAGCCCCTTCTTGAAGATCCTTCATCCGGCGCTGCTCGGCCAGGTCCCGCGCCTCGAGCAGGCGTCTCGCGTGGTACTGGAGGGTCTCGCGCGCCCGATTGATCTTGTCGACGTCGCAACCGATGATCCGAGCCTGATCCGCCGGTTCGTCGAACCCTTGAGCCGCAAGATCACAAATCCGTCGCGTCAACGGGTGCTTTTCGCCGATCTCGGCAAGGACTTGCTCGAGCAGCGACCGCCAGAGTGCCACCGACCTGCGACTGTGGAGCTCGTCGTCCGGGGTCGGTTCTAGGCTGGGCGTGTTCTCATCGCGAGCGAGGCCAGGGTCCAGAACCTCCGACCGCGAAGCTGCTTTGCGGAGCCGTCGATCCCAGACCTGCCTCATGACGTAGGTCATATGCCGCAGGAAGCTGCCCCGTTCCGGCACCCAAGGCACATCCTTGGGATTGAGCACTCGAAGGAGCGCATCCTCCACGAGATCCTCCGCGTCGGCCTTCGACCCGGTGCTCCACTCGGCGATGGCCAGTAGTCGATCCTTGACGATGGGCTTGCCGAACTGGTCGAGGGCCAGTCGCGACGACGGCGCATTGACGTCGAACACGAGGCGGACCTTACCACCCAGCCGAAAAGGAATGGATGGTCACGATGCCTGGGACAGGTAGCTTGGGTCTCGGAACTTGGAAGCGACCGGCGCGGCCCGGATCGCTGCCGGTGTCGGTACCCCGAGCTCGTGGGCCAGCACCCCAGGCTGGAGGTTCGGGCCATCCTACGGGCCATCTCCGGCCATCGAAGGCTCGGATCCCCGACCACGAGGGCTTGGGTCCCTGCCACCCTGAGTTCGTTCCCCGCGCACCCAAGGCTCCCACGTCACCATCCGGCTCTCGATGTCCGGCGCCCCAAGCTACGGAGATCGGCACCCAAGGGCTACGGGGCGCCTCCTCCAAGCGACCCCAACGTGAACCGGTGGTCTCGATCTGCCGGGATCGAGGGTTGGTGGGTCGACCCCCTAGGATCCGGGCCCCGTCACGGCAGCCTCCTCGAGTACGGATCGATGCCTTGGGTGCCCGAGGTCCAAGCTAGGGGATCCGAACACGCAAGCTACCAAGTTCAAATTTCCCGGACTCCTGGCGCAAAGCCTACCCTGTCCTACCTATTTTTCCGGAGAGAGGCCCTCTCACAGGGCATTAAGGGGTGAGACGTCGGTGCGCGGCATGGTGCTTCGCTTCGGCGTTCTCATTCCAGCGAAACGAGAGAAAGAAGAAAGAGGTAGTCATCATGGGCATCAATACACCGAATCAGAACAGGGCAGATGAGATCACCGCCGATCAAAGCTTGATCGACGGCCTCAACAAGCATGCGACGACGATCCCAAGCATCATGATCGGCGGAGCATCCGTAACGACGAAGGACATCGTCGCGACACTGCAATCACGCGTCGACTCGGCCAAAGCCGCGGCGTCAACCAGGGCGACCTGGCTGACGGCGGTCCAGGCGGACCGAGCCGAGCGTGACAAGACCAAGACGTACGTCTCGGGCTTGAGGCAGGCGCTGCTCGTGGCCTTCGTCGGACAGGTAGACACGCTCGCAGACTTCGGGCTCACGCCGCGCAAACCGCGCGTCGTGTCGCCCGAAGAAAAGGTCGCCGCGGCCGCCAAGGCCAAGGCAACTCGCGCAGCGCGTCACACCATGGGCAAGAAGCAGAAGGCCGCAATCAAAGGAACGGTCACTTCGACCGCGCCGGTGACTGCGTCCCCGCCTGCTCCGACGCCCATCGCCACGCCGCCGGACGCTCCGGCGCCGACGCCGGTCCCCCCGGCGCCGACGCTCGCAGCCCCGACGGCAACGCCGGCAGCTCCTGCGCCGACGCCGGTCAATCCGGCGCCTGCGCAGACAGCCCCGCCGACGTCACCGGCAACGCCGACGGCGCCGACGGCGCCGACGCACACGGCGTAACGCAGAGACAGCAGAAGTAGTCGCAGCAGACCGCTTCCCTCCCGACTCCCCCGCATCGTGCGGGGGAGCTCGGGAGGGGAGCACCTTCAAACTCCGAAAACAGCCATCAACCAACCACACCAACAATCGAAAAAAGGAGACCCATCATGAAAACGACAGCAGCCTGCAAGACGGTGATCTTTGTAGCCAACGGAATCAACAGAGCGAAGACCGCCGAGCAACACCAGGACGAGTTCGACGAACTGGTAGCGCTCGCCTCCAGCGGGAACCGCCGCGCCATCGGCGCGATCGCGGTCTCCCTCGGCCCGACGCTTCTGAAGGAAGCCCGGACCGTTCTGGGGGAGTTCGATCAGGAGGCGGAAGACGTCCTGCAGGACTTCCTCTTCTGCCTGATCGATCGCCGGTTGCGCTACGAACCGGCGCACGGGCGGGCGATGCCATGGATGTGCGGCATCGTCCAGGCCATCGCGCAGCAACGGCGCCGCGAGCGCGAACGGGACTGGGGCATCGATACGGAGCACGAGTAGTGGCGGCGAGGGGCCCCCCGGGGAAGTGACGATCCCGGGGGGCCGCGGGGCGGAGCCCACGAGCCGGGACGTTGTGCCGCGGATGCGGCCGCCACTGGCGGCACTGCCCAGCCAAAGTCCCATGGCGCAACAGAGCCCGGCAAGGTTACGCTCGCCCCTCCTTCGGTTGTCTGATGAGATCCAGGTCGAACCTATGAAGCACGTAGCGGAACAGGCTGGCTGGCCCGAGAGCTGGAAGCTGAGCGCTGTGTACGACCGCCTCGAGGTCTACGGTGGTGAGCCACGCTCGGGATACGAGTACGCCTACCGGGCCCGTCGAGAGCACACACTGGACTGTTTGCGGCGGCTTGTGCCACCTGGCTCGCGAGTCCTCGACGTGGCAGCCGCACAGGGGAACTTCACGCTCGCGCTGGCGGAGCTCGGCTACGAGGTCACGTGGAACGACTTCCGATCGGACCTCGCAGACTACGTCAGAGCGAAACACGATCACGGCGTCGTCCACTACGTCCCGGGCAACGCTCTCGATTCTGAAGTTCCCGGAGCCCTTCGATGCCGTGCTCCTGGGAGAAGTCATCGAACACGTCGCGCACCCCGATCGGTTTCTCGCGAAAATTTCGGAATTCGTGCGGATGGATGGCTGGATCATTCTGACCACGCCAAACGGCGGATATCTTCGCAACCCGTTGCCACGCTTTTCGGATTGCGAAAACCCGGAACAATACGAAGAGTTCCAGTTCAAACCGAACGCCGACGGCCACATCTTCCTCTTGCACGACGACGAGATCGCGCGGCTCTCACAGGCGGCCGGGCTCGATCTCCGGGAGCTTCGCCACTTCGCCAACGTTCTTACGAGCGGGCACATGAAGCTCGGCTTCCTTCTCCGCCTGTTGCCCAAGGCCACGGTGGATGCCCTCGAACGTCTCACGACCCAACTTCCCCCGAGCATGGGCCGCAAACTCCACGCGGGGACGATCGCAGCATTGCAGAAGCGTTCGTGACGGAAATGGCGTCCAGGGAGAGCGAGGCGGCTGGCCACGGATGCCCGCTGCGACAGCATACGGCATGATCGATGAGGTTTCGGTTGCCGATCAGCCTCGTAGCGCTCGCCTTCGCGCGCGCCGCTGCTGTCAGCTCGATCGCGTCCGCAGAAGAGCTCCAGCAAGTCGTCTCCCTCGAGCACCCGTCCTTCGACATCGCCGCAAGCCGCCTTGCCCTTGGCCGCGACGGGCGCGTGTATCTCGCCAGCGGTCGCTACGTCTTGCGCGTGAACCCTGACGGTTCCGACAAGGAGGGGAGCGAGGTCACGTATGGGGTCCGGATGGTGGCCGCGAACGCCAGCGGCGTCATCGCCACGGCCAATGGGCACTTCAATCATGCTGTGAAACTGTGGACGCGCGGGTTCCAAGAGCTGGGAAGCGTCGCCGACTTTCTCGACAGCGACGCGACGGGCTGGTACTCGCCCTCGGACGTCGAGGCCGGCCCCAGCGGCGACTTCTACGGTCTTGACCCGAACCGCAACCGCATCGTGCGCGTCGCGCCCGCCCAGCGCATCGTCACGACGTACACGCTCGACAGGCTCGGCGAGGACCTCGTTGGCAAGGCACCCCAGCTCCGCGTCTGGGAGAAAGGCAAGCGTTTCTTCGTACTCTCGAGCAACGTGCTGCGGGTGGTGACGTTCGACGGTCGGATGCTCTGGTCATTCCGTGCGCCAGTGAGCGAGGGCGCGGACGGATGGTACGGGGCCTTCGATGTCGATGACGACGGCCGGGTGTTCGTCCTCGAATACGCCAGCGACACCGTGCAGATCTACGACAGCTGAGGGGCGCCTTGCGGGGCGCCTGCGCCTGCAAACGGGCGAGCGCAAAGGCCGAGTGTCCGACCTGCGCGTGCTCCGGGGCGAAGTGTTCCTGAAACGGCCGGACCACCGCGAGCTGTTCGAAGTCTACGATCGCGCGAGCGGCGCGCTGAGGCGAGTGGTCCTCGCCGATACCGAGGAGCTGGACGTCTCGCTTCCGAACGACGCATGGATCGCCGGCGTCCCGGTGCCCCTCACGATCCGGTTCCTGTCGGGACGCCGCACGCAGCCCCCTGCGTGGCGGGCGTGGCTCCGACCGTTCGGCGTTCCGGAGTTCCAGGAGGTATCGCTTCACGACGGCCAGCTGACCCCGCCGGCCGACGCGGGCGGCCTTTACCAGCTGCGAATCTCGGCCGCCGAGCAGGGAGCGAAAGGGCAGTACGCCATCGAGAAGATCGTCGAGATTCGAGCCCCGCAGTCGAAGGGCTCGATCTCCGTCTACACGCCTTCCAACCGCCTTTACTTCGGCGCCGGCGAGTCCATTCCGGTCAGCATCGTCGCGCGCGGGACCTCGGACTTGCCGGACCGAACGCAGATCCGGCTCATTCGTGGCCCCTCGGTTATCGCGCAGATCGACATCCCCCTTCGCAACGGCGTACCCTCCGCGATCGTGCTCAGGCCGGAGCTGACGCGGGCGCTGCTGCGCGGCCGATACCTGCTGAAGGCAGAGGCCCCCGGATTCACGAGCGCCGCACAGGCCCTCGAGATCGGTCCGGGTATCGAGACGCCGCCAATCTTCAGTATCGTCCAGCACGGGGACTACGCTCGTTCGCTCCCGACGGGAGCCGTGTTCGACGCGCCGGAGAAGGTCGCGGCCCGCCTCGACCGCGCGCGCAAGCTCGGCGTGAACATGTTCGTCGATCGCCTGGAGGCGAATCTCGTCGCCGGGACGCTCACGGCGGGCGACCTGGCGGCGCGCCTGAAGAGCGATCCCGTAGCCACCTCCCCTGAAAAGGCGACCCTCGAAGGGACCGCGCGCGAAACGATCGCCGGCTACGGAGCCGACGGCATCGAAGAGCGCGCCATTCTGCTCGGCATGGACGCGGGCCTGCCACCCGGAACCGGCTACGACCGCCAGTACCCCAGAGCACCTTGCCGATGCGATCACGCGCGTCACGACGACCCTTTCGCCGTATCCCGCGTTCCGCGGCTGGAGCTGGGCGGCCAACTGGTGGGTCGACAAGCTCGGGGCCGACGCGGCCGCCGGAGCCGAAGAGAAAGCGGCCTACGCCTCGGCCCTCGAGAAGGCCACGGCAACGGGCTCATGGAGCCCGGTTCTCGACGCGGTGTCCGACCGAGTGCTCGGGCACGCCGTGCAGGCCGAGCAACAGTTCCGCGCCATCCTGCAGAAGGTCGCCCCGGGTAAGCTCAGCGTCATGACCGGGCCGTACCGCGCGCCGGCTGTTCTGCCACCGGTCACATTCCGGAACGCCGACGAGGTGGACCTTCACTACCAGGCCGAGCAGATCCAGCCTCCGGGCGTCACGCCGCACAACGTCGATTTCTACAAGCGACCCGGCAAGCGCGCGTGGGGCCATCCCGAGGTCTGGAACGACGACGGGACGGGCGGGATGATCCTGCCGACCCTCTTCCAGATGGTGATGCGCGGCGCGGACGGCGTCGGCTGGTCCGGCGAGCCACCCTGGTGGGGGCCCTTTCCCAGCGATCCACGAGCGTCCGGCCCCGGCATCCTCTCGGTCCTGCGTGGGATCGATCGGCTCCTCCTCGACTACGGACCCTGGCTGACTTCGCTCCACAGCGCGGATCGGGTCGCGATCGTCGTCTCGTCGCGGATGATCCGGATCGACCACTGGGGAACGCTCGGCGGCGAGTACTTCGACCGTCTCTACGAGGCGTACGGAGCGTGCCTCTACGCGCACCGGCCCGCGACGTTCGTATTCGCCGAAGACGTGACGCCGGAGACCCTCAAGGCGTTTCGCGCCGTGCTCGTCGTGGGGCAGCGGGTCGAGCTCGAGCCGAAGCTGCTCGACGCTCTGACGGCTGCGCGCGCTGCAGGCGTCGGCGTGTTCTACGACGGTACGTCTCGACCCGAGGTCGTGTCTTCGTTCCGTCCCCTCGGTGCGAGCTTCGACCGGATCGATGTGGATCCGAGCCCATGGCAAGACGACTCGGCCTATCTTCGCATTCCGGCGTACTTCGAGAAGCACGCCGAGCTCTTGAATCGGGTTCTCGGCGCTTCGGTGGCGCCGGTCGCGGACGTGGACATCCCGGGCGTGCTGCTCACCGAGCGGGCGTCCGGGCAGGCGCGGTTCGTATGGGTCGTCGACAACGTGGAGCCGGATCTCGACCCCGGCCTCGCGTGGCGCACGGGCCTCATCCTGTCGCAACGAGTGCCGCTGGCTGTCCCGGTGGGTCTCAAGGTCGGCCGCGACGAGGCGGTCTACGACGTCTTCGGACGGCGGCAGGTCCGCCCAACGGACGGCCACGTCGACGCCGATTCTGCGAAGCCTCCCGGCCCGACTCTTCGCGATCCTTCCGCATGCCATCGACGCGGTCGAGATCAGCGCGCCGCGCAGCGTCGACGCGGGACGAGACTACGCGTGGACGGTCGCTATCCTGGACAGCCGCGGCCGTCCCATCGATGCGAGCATCCCCTTGCGGGTCGAGCTGATCGCGGGTGACGGGACCGTGCTTCGACAGCAAGCGCTGGCAGCGCGACGGCGGGGAAGCCTCTTCGGATCGCTGGACGATGCCTCTGGATCCCCCCCCGGGGCCGCTCTTGCTCCGAGCGGTCGAATTGATCAGCGGCAAGACGGCGACGGTGTCGTTGACCGCGATTCCGCCGACCGGACCCCGGAGTCTCGTCGACGCGCCGCCCGGGCGCCTGCGCTGGGACACGGGACAGCCACGGCTCGCGGTCGGCCGCGAGTCCGACGTCGAACCGCCCATCGAGCGACGCTTCGGTCCCCACCTCAAAGACGTGGCGATAGCGCCCCAGGGCGACCTCGCCGTCTTCAACGCGATGAACTGGGACGAGAACCTTTATGCGCTCGACCTGACCTCGGGGACCGTGCGATGGCGACGGCGGCTGGGGAACCACTTCACCTACGCGCCGCAGACGACGGCTCAGGGTTTCGCGGTCGAGGCATTCGACCGGACCACGGCCGAGGGCTATCACCTCTACCTCCTCGATCGCGACGGGAAAGCAGAGCGCCGCTTTGCCCTTTACGGGCTCCCGAAGCGATCGACGAACTGGGCGATGGGGGCAATCGTCGTCGACCGCACGGACAGCTTTGCGGCGTCGCCTGACGGAGAATGGGTCGCCAGCGCCGGCGACCTCGGCCTCGTCGTGTCCAGCCGTGACGGCCGGCGCCGCTGGAGTGTCGACTGGTGGCGGACGGCGCGGCGGCACATGATCTTGGCGGCGCTCAATCTCGCTACGCTCGTGACTCTCGAGGGGACGACGGTCACGGCCTACGACGCGCGCAATGGCGCCGTCCAATGGAAGCTCCGGCTGGCCCCACACGGCGCGCTGCTAGGTGCGGTCGCCGGCTCCGACGGCAGGACGCTCGCCGTGCGCTCGGACGTCAGCGGCGGCCGGATCTTTGTCGTCCGTGGCGGCCGGCTCGTGAACACGATTGCTTCGCCCGCCGACGACGTCGCCCTTTCAAAGGACGGCCAGTCTCTGGCGGTGACGACGGGCGATCAGCTCGAGTGGTACTCGACATTGGGCGGCCTCGTATGGAGCTTCACGGCCGACGCTGCCGTCCATCATCCTCGTATCGACGCCAGCGGCCAGCGCGTCGTCGTCGGCAGCGAGATCGGAACCCTCTACGTACTGGGTGCGTCGGGCCAGAGTCTCTCGCAGCACGACTACGGCGCTCTTCCGATCGGCGCGTGGCTCCCCGGCGGTGATCTGCTCGTCGCGACGTGGATGGGGGACGTCGAGCGACTGGATGCGCAATACCACGCCCTGTGGTCGACGCACCTTGTGCCGGAGACCCGCGACATTCGAGGAGCGCTCCTCGCCACGGACCCGACGCCGACCAGCCGCGTCGAGTCGTGGGGAAACGCCGCGGCCGAGCCGGCGCCGCTGTCTCCGAACCTGCTGAGCGAGACGCGAGCCCTGGTGAACGTGACTCTGAGCGATCGCCCACAGGAGTGGCAGAACCCCATCAAAGCGCTGACCGACGGCCAGCCCGACGCGCCAGACCAGCCGTGGTTGTCCTGGACGGCGATCGGAATGATCGACTCGGGCTGGGTCGGCCACCTCAGCCTGAACGTCGACACCTTCCATTCGCAGCTCCGCGTAACCGGTGTCACCTTCGTCGAGGATCCCGCGCACCCGGAGTCGTGGTTACGCGACATGCGCTTGCAGTACTGGGACCCGGACACCGAGGCGTGGCGAGATGGCCCGTATCTCCTGTCCAATGCCCCGACACACACTCACTGGCTGGAGAAACCGATCGACGCCGCGCGTTTCCGGTTCGTCACGACCGGCGGCGGCACGTGGCCGGCGGGCAACATCCGCCTCGGGGAGCTCGTATTCCACGGCAAGGTGCTGGGCGCCTCGCATCCGGACGTGCTGGCGGGCCGCCCGGTGGCGGTGCTCTTCGACGAGAACGAGGGAATCAGCCAAGTCCCTGGTCGGCGGACGCGGCCACCCCATCTCGATCGTCTACGGGGATGCCTACTCGGGAGGCAAGTCGCTGGCCTTGACGTCGGCCGGAATCACTGGCCCGCTCAATACGACCCGACTTTCGGCCACGCCCTCCCCGACTGGGACTTCGAGATCGTCGAACATCCGAAGGCGGGACAGTACCGGTGGCTTCAGTTCGCCTGGAAGGCTCTGTCCCCGCAGACGACGGGCATGTCTCTCCTGATCGGTCGAGCATGGCCCGAGGGTGGCTACGCCTTCGAGGCCGGCGCGCAACCCTGGCACGAGGGCGTGCTGGTCAACAAGAGAATCGCTGAGGATCCGCCACGGGACTGGCAGGTCGTTCGTGTCGATCTCTGGGACCTCTACCGGCATCCCGTACGCATTCAAGTGCCTCAATCTCGGGGCGAGCGGAGGCGGAGCGGCCTTCGATCGCATCCTGCTCGGACGCACGAAGGACGACCTCGAGCGCGCAGCGCCCCTACCGGGCCACTGAACTGACCAAGGGTTCGCGGCCGCGCCCGAAGCACATCATTCGACGGTCGCGACCCCGCTGTTGCGGGCGTGCTCGACATCCGTCGTTGCGAAAAGGTTTGGCGACTCGCGGGGTGCCTCGGGATCGGACACCGGCGTCAGAACGACCGCACGACTCCGCGAAGAGCCGCACGGTAGAATCGGTATCCGTGCGACCGAAGGAGAGCGGCGACGGCGCCTGCCGAGGCGCCCTGCCGCGCCAGATGCTCCTGCTCGACCTCGATGATCAAATCCGGCTTTGTGCTCTCGAGTATGGCGCGTCCGCCATTGAGCGCGCCGAGCTCGGCGCCCTCGAGATCGAGTTTGATGACTCGCAGACGGGCCAGGTCGTTCGCGTGCACCGCTTCGTCCAGAGCGACCGTTCGAACGCGCTCGGCACTACCTCCCTCGGATGCGTCCGCGGCCGAAAGGAGCTGAGCCCGCTCACGGCCGCCTCGAACGAGATAAGGTCGCGCTCTCCAGCGCAATCGTCCAGCGCCTCTTCGCGGCGTTCAACCCAGGAGAATCCGTTGAGCTCCACGTTCGCGCGAAGGGCCACGTGCGTCTTGGGCGCCGGCTCGAACGCGACGACCTTCCCGGTGGGTCCCACCTTCGCGGCGGCGACCAGCGTAAAGAGACCGACGTTGGCCCCGCCGTCGACGCAGACGTCGCCGGGGCGCAGGAGGCACCGGAGAAGGTCGAGATCGGGGTCCACGCGTTCGCCGTAGCGGTAGAGCTCCAAGCCGAGCGGTGTCGAGAGATCGGCAACAATTCGGGACCGGCCCTCGTCGTACTTCACCGCCGGTCCGCGAAGACCAGGAATCGAACGCCGGATCAAGCTGGTCGCTACGCGAAGCGCGGTGCGGGCGGGCCTCCGACGCCACGCGGGACGATCAAGGTTCATAGGGCTCCGTCGTTTTCGCACACGGGCCCGCGAAGGTCGAGCGTCGGAAAGGCGTCGCCGCCTAGCCCGCACGTCCTCGCTGTGGGCATCTGCGGGCCGCGAAAAGGCCCGGCTCGTGGTCATGGTCGCGGACCTCTTTTTCGTGGCAAGCGCGATCCCGAGGCGCTAGCGTCCACCGTCGCAGCCCCTGGACAAGCGGGGCCAGCAGCGCGCGCGGTACTCGAGACCCGTTCGACCCCAGAGATGACGCTTCCACGCCTCGCCGTGATCTGCGACTTGCTCGAGGAGAACTGGCCGAGCATGGACCTCGCGGCGGAAATGCTCCTCCAGCGCCTCGCCAGCGCGGAGGCACCAGTGGTCGAGCCGGTTCGCGTCTGCCCTCCCTTCGCACGACGATTCACGCGTCTGCCGGTGCCGCCGGCGCGCAGGCGGACAGCGTTCAACGCCGATCGCCTCTTGAACAGGCTCTGGGACTATCCGCGGCTCCTCCGCCGGCAGCGTGACCGCTTCGACCTTCACCACGTATGCGACCACGCGTACGCGAACGTCGTGCACATGCTGCCGCGCGGGAGAACCGGCGTCTTCTGTCACGACCTCGATACGTTCCGGAGCATCCTCGACCCCGCCATCGAGCCGCGTCCACGCTGGTTCCGAGCCATGGCGCGCCAGATCTTGAAGGGTCTGCAGAAGGCCGACGTCGTCTTCCACACGACGGCCGCCGTACGCGCCCAAATCGTGCGACACGGCCTCGTGGACGAACGCAGGCTCGTGCAGGCCCCGTACGGAATCTCGACGGAGTTCACCGCCGAACCGATCGACGAGGCGTCACTCCGTTCCGTCCTGCCGACGTCGTTCCACGAGGGACCCTACCTCCTGCATGTTGGAAGCTGCATCCCGCGCAAGCGAATCGACGTCGCACTCGCAGTCTTCGAGGCCGCTCGTGCGCGTCGCCCCGCCCTGCGTTTCGTGCAAGTGGGCGGCGAGTGGTCCCCCGACCAGGACGCGCTCATTTCACGGCTGGGAGTGCGTGACGGCTTGGTCCAGCTCCCCCGCCTCGATCGACAAAGCCTTGCGAGCCTCTACCGGCACGCCGCCGTGATCATGATGCCAAGCGAGGCCGAGGGCTTTGGCCTGCCCGTCATCGAAGCGCTCGCGTGCGGCGGCCCCGTGATCGCAAGTGATATCCCGGTCTTCCGGGAGGTCGGGGCCGACGTCGTCATCTACGCCAAGCTCGCGGACATAGCGGATTGGGCTGCCGCCGTCGAAGGTGTTCTCGCCCGCCCGCGCGCGGCCACGGACCGTGAGGCCCGACTCCGCCATGCGTCACGGTTCTCCTGGACGGCACAGGCGCACACGATCGCGTCCGCGTACGCGAGACTCTAGAGCGAGAGACGGCTCATGAACGACGGAACTTCGGCGCGGTCCATCTCCCGGCCTCTTGAATGGGCCGCTCCAGTCCCGCACCTGATCGCCGGGCGCCACAGCGAGGTCGAACATTGAAGGTCATCATCACGGGCGGCGCCGGCTTCATTGGATCCAACGCCGCCAGCCGATATCTCAAGCGGGGGCACCACGTCGTCGTCGTCGACGATCTTTCGCGTCCAGGGGTCGAGCGCAACCTGGCGTGGTTGAAGGACCAGGGGCAGCTCACCTTCCTGAAGGTCGACATCCGCCGCGCGCACGAGACGCAACAGCTTTTCCAGGAACACCGCGACGCGGGGCTCGTACTGCACCTCGCGGGTCAGGTCGCCGTGACCACGTCGGTCGTCGATCCCCGAACGGATTTCGAAATCAACGCACTCGGCACCCTCAATGTGCTCGAGGGAGTGCGCAACGCCAAGATTCGATCCCCGTTTCTCTATTCATCCACCAACAAGGTTTACGGCGGAATTGAAGACGTGGGCGTCGAGGAGATCGACGGGCGATATCAGTATCGCGACCTTCCGCACGGCGTCTCCGAGGAACGGGGCCTCGATTTCCACTCGCCCTATGGCTGCTCGAAGGGTTCGGCCGACCAGTACGTCCGCGACTATCATCGCATCTACGGCCTTGCCACAGTGGTCCTCCGGCAATCCTGCATCTACGGATATCGGCAGTTCGGGGCAGAAGATCAGGGTTGGGTGGCCTGGTTCATGATCGCGCTGCAGCTCGGCCGCCCCATCACGATCTACGGCGATGGCAAGCAGGTTCGCGACATTCTCTTCGTCGACGACCTGCTCGACGCCTACGATGCCGCGGTCGAGCGGATTCACACTAGCGCCGGGCAAATTTACAACATCGGCGGCGGCCCCGCGAACGTGCTCTCTCTGCGTGACTTGCTCGGCTTTCTGGCGGGCAAACGCGGCGCGGCGGTCCAGCACGGCACCGCCGACTGGCGCCCCGGCGATCAGCGGGTCTTTGTCAGCGACGTTCGCCGCGCGGCTCGGGATCTGGGTTGGACCCCAAAAACCAACGCGAGCCAGGGGCTCGAGAGACTCTACGCGTGGGTAGCAGCCAACAAGGGGCTGTTTGAATGAACTACCGCCGCCTTGGAAGGCTCGGCTGGTTGGTGAGCGACGTTGGCTTCGGCATGTGGGGTATGGGGGGCTGGACCGGCTCCAACGACGACGAATCGCGTAGCGCGTTGGCGCGTGCCGTGGCTCTCGGCTGCAACTTCTTCGATACGGCCTGGGCGTATGGCGCCGGGCATAGCGAACGACTGCTCGGCGAGCTTGTACGGTCGCATCCGGACAAGCGGCTCTACACGGCCAGCAAGATCCCACCGAAGAATGGCCTGTGGCCGCCGCCGCTGGGCGTACCCCTCGGAGACGTCTTCCCGGCCGACCACATTCGAGCCCATATCGAGAAGAGCCTCGAGAACCTCGGGGTGCCTTGCATCGACCTCATGCAACTCCACGTCTGGGACGACGCCTGGGCGGACGACGAACGGTGGCAACGGGCGCTCGACGATGCGCGGCGTGAAGGCGTCATCCGAGGTATCGGCATCAGCATCAATCGGTGGGAGCCGGCGAACGCGCTGCGAGCGTTGAAGACCGGCCTTATCGACGCCGTGCAGGTCATTTACAACATCTTCGACCAAGACCCCGAAGACGAGCTATTTCCCGAGTGCCGCGCACGCGACGTCGGCGTGATCGCTCGGGTCCCCTTCGACGAAGGGACCCTCACCGGGACGTTGACGGCCGAGAGCCGCTGGCCGGACGGCGATTGGCGCCAGGGCTACTTCAATCGTGAGAACCTGCTCGCCAGTGTCGAGCATGCCGAACGACTACGCCCACTGCTCCCTGCCGGGATGCCGATGGCGGAACTGGCGCTCCGGTTCATTCTGGCGAACGAGACGGTCGGCACGGTCATACCGGGCATGCGCAAGCTTGCTCACGTCGAGGCGAACCTGGCGGTCAGCGGTCGGCAGCTCCCCCCGCAACTCCTAACCGAGCTGCGCCCTCATCGATGGCTTCGCACGCGTACGAGCTGGTCGGGATGATCGCTTAGTCTTTCTTTCCGACGACGAGAATATCCGGCCCCAAGAACGCCAATTCAGGGAAATACATGTAGGCCTTCAGCCGGCCCATCCCGAAGACCGTTCCGAACGACCGTATGTCAAAATTTCGCCAACCGGCGATCCGCATGAGCCTGGACAGGGCCACCTTGTCGTACGGCTTGATGTGAGTCGGATCCGCGAAGAAGGTCTTCACCTGCTTGCGCCAGTCGGGCGTGGCAATGAAGCACTTTCCTCCCGGTGCCGTGGCGCGGAACATCTCCGAGAGGATGAGAGTGGCATCGGAAATGTGCTCGATCGTATGAAAGAAGATGAAGGCATCTACTGAGCTGTCGTCGAAAGGGATCGGCTGCTGCGTAATATCGACGTTAAAGCACTTGATGTTGTAGTCCGCCTGAAAGCGCGGGAAGTTGAGATCGACGTAGTCTACGGCGGCGAGGTTGCGGTAGCCGGCACGGTAGGCCGAAATGGAGCAATGGCCCTGGGCGATGCCCACTTCGACGAGTTTTCCATCCTTGGGGACGCCGTACTTCTCCAGGATGTACGGGATCATTTTGGTGTGAAAGTCGCCGATGCTCTCGGCTGAATAGCCCTGGTCCCTCATTTCTTCGAGGTAGAGCCGTTTTGTGCTGAAAGACATCTCTTGTTCGCCGATCTTAGTTTATGCTGTTCCCGAGAATGGCCCTCTTGAGCTTCTTCAGGCGCCGGATGGCCAACTCATAGCCCATTCGTAGGGGCGAGGCTGCTGCGAGCTTGGGATCCCCGCGCCAGGTTTCGCGGATCAGTACGTAGTTGGTTCCTGGATGCTCGAAGTCCATGAGGAGGCGGCGGCGTTCACCGGTCAAAAGACTCTTGAGCGCAAGCGAACTGGCGTTGCGATCGAACGGAGCCATCCAGGGGAGACAGTACCCGTAGTACAGGCTCTGGCGCGCGGTCTTGCCCTTGTTGGGCTGCACGCAATGCCACAGCGCACTGTGAAAGATGATCGCCGTTCCCGCTTTGGCTTTTATCTGGAGGGCTCCCTCCGCCAGGCCACCGCGCGGTAGGTCGGAAGGCGGTCCATTGGGCAGGAGATGGCTCTTGGGCATCACCACGAGGTTGCCGGCATCCTCGGTGAGGAGGTCGTTCAAGAAGTAGCCGATCTTCACCTGACAGGTGGGCGCCGGGGTGGCCAGCGATCGATAGGGCGGGCAATTCGGTCCGTCTTCATGCCAGCGAACCGGATCATCGTCGACGTCCGTCCGGATGATCGCTTCAGTCGACATGATCCTGGCGAACCCCCCGAGGAGCGCCTTGGCGATGGGATACGTGTCGGGGTGATCCAGCAATTTCGAGAAGCCGAGTTCCTTTTCGAGGATATCGCTCTCTCGCAAGTACCCCCCGATGTACGTTTTGCTCTTCTTCGCGAGCCGGAGGACGAGATCGCTGTAGTATTCGCATTCCTGCTGGCTGATCGCGTCGGGAATCAGAACGTATCCGTTGCTCTTCACCGCCTCGACGGCGCTCTGCTGATCCGGTCGCAGAGCTTCAAGGCTGTTGTCGACGGAAAGGTCGGATCGGGCGGACACCATCGACAAACTCCTTTGCAACTCGGCGGTTACGGGGAAGAGCCTCTCCTTTTACCCGTCGAAGTTAGGATCGGCAACCGCCGGGAGCGCCGACGAACGGCCCGGACCGGGCGGGGAACCCGCCACGCACCGGAGTGGACATCCATTCGAAATCTAAGGTGAATTGTTGGCACCGCCCGGACCGAGGGGAGCCGACCTCGAGCTAGAATCCGGGACCGGGCCTCTCGGTCGCGGAATTCCCGGGGCCTCCCCTTCGAACCGGCGGGTGGGTCATCGATGCGGAGGCGGCGGCCTTCGCTGACGAGGGCGGCGCCGCGGCGCGGAGCTGGGCGGAGGGCATCGGCGCCGCGCCGTTTCGCGGGGCGACCGCCGGTTCTTCGAACGCGGGCGGGGCAAGCGTCGGCGCCGGGATCGCGAACGTCAGTGCCGGCGAGGCAGGCGTCGCGCCTTGATAGACCTGGGCCGCCCGCGAGTCGCTCGTCGTGTGGGCCAGAGAGCTCGATCGCAACGGCGCCGTACGGATCGCGATGAGGGCGGCGATCGCCACGGCGGAAGCAGCGACGGCGATGGGCCAACCCCTACGTCGCGGTGAGCTCGCTACCGGCAGCGAGCGCACTTGCGGCTCGTCACTGAGAATCGGGACGCGTTCTTGCGGCCATTGAATCTCGGTGTCCCCTTCCGCGCGCCTGCCCTCCGGGACCGCGGGCGTCCATCGCGGGGGAAGGGCCTCGGTCCCGTGCTGCGCCATCGGCAGTGTGTCTGTGCCGAGGTCGTGCGTCGTCGCGAAGGCGTTCGGTGCTGGCTTGGCGAGCGGAGGGACAATCGTCGGGCTTGGCATGCCTACGAGCGTTGTCTTGGCCAACGAGGTCGGCGTCGAGGATATGCCCTCGGTCGAGACCGGTCGCGGATCCGGGGAAGAGGAAGCGCCTCCGGAAAGGCCCGGCGTGGATTCCGGACCGAGGACCGCCCCGGCTGTCACGCGGTTGTCGGTGGATTCCCGCGGACGGGTCTCTTCGAGGCGGCGCTTGAGGTTCCGCAGGCTTGCCGCAAACGAGAACGCGTCGCGCGGCCTCGCGTCCGGGTTCTTTGCCAGAGCGGCCATCAGGAGTGTGTCGAGCTCGCGCGGGACGCGCGCGAACTCCGACGCGGGCGGCGGAAGCTTGTTCATGTGGGCGGCCGCGATCCGGTGGCCGTCGCCTTCGTCGTCGAACGGGCCGCGCCCGGCGACGATCTCGTAGAGGACGAGACCGGCCGAATACACGTCGGTCTCTGCGGTCGGCTTCTCGCCCCGAAGCTGCTCGGGCGCCGCGTAACGCAGCGTTCCGAGGAAACGGCCCGCGGTCTCCCCGCTGGCCCTGTCGAGCATCGAGACAATGCCGAAGTCGAGGAGCTTCGTGACGGTGACGCCCGCCATCGTCCGATGCAGGAAGATGTTGTCGGGCTTGACGTCGCGGTGGATGACGCCCTTGTCGTGCGCATGATCGAGCGCGTCGAGGAGATCGATGCCGATGTGGTACGCGTGCGAGAGATCGAGCTGCCCCTTCTTCTCGAGGATCAGGCGCAGCGACTGCCCGCTCAGGCGCTCCATCAGGTAGTAGGGAAGCCTCAGTTCGTCGGTCGTGACCCCCGCGGTGATGACTTCGACGATGTTCGGATGGTGTAGCCGCGCCAGGGTGCGCGCCTCTTGCTGGATCCTCCGAACGAGGTCTTCGCGCGCCCCCAGTCTCGGGTGGAGCGTCTTGAGGACATAGCGCTTGCCGATCGTCGTGTCTTCGACGTCGTAGACCGTGCCCATCCCGCCTGCGCCGATGAGGCGCAAGACCTTGTAGACGGTGCCGGGAACTTGCTCTCCCGGTCGGTAGTCGCGGGCGCGCATGGCGGTGGCCAGTGATCCTTTAGGTACCACCATTCGCGGCGCGAGCGCACTGAATGTTCCCACGCGGCAGGGCCACGAGTAACGGGGTATCGTGCGCATGGTGACGCAGGGGATGACCGAGATATCGCAGCGATCGGCGTCGCGGGCACGGGTGGGCAGGTGGACGCTCGCCGCCGCGATCGCCGGAGCCGCCCTGGCCGTCGGAACGGTGCACACGGTCACGCTGTGCGTCGTCACGGGCGTTGCTGGCCGTGGCCACCGCGCTCACGTGGTGGGACGCGGATACGGGGCCCCTTCGTCCGCGCGCATCGGCGACGCTGTTGCTGATCACGGGCACCGCGTTGACGGCGTACACGGCGATTCAGTGCGTGCCGATGCCCATCGCGTGGCTGGCGATAGTGGCACCCCGCAACGCGGATATCTGGTCGCGTGCCCTCAACCCGCTGCACGAAGCGGGCCCGACGTGGGCAGCCATTTCGCTGGACCCCACCGCCACGCGAATCGAGGGAGTGAAGGGGGTGGCGTACCTTCTGGCGTTCGTGACGGCGCTGCGGCTGGCGCGTACCCGCGACGGAATCGCTTTCCTGAGCAACGTGATCGTCATGACGGGCATGGCGCTCGCGGCGGCCGCGCTGCTGCATCCGGCCTTCGGGGCCCACAAGCTCTACGGCGTCTGGAGCCCTTCCGTGGAGGCGCAGGCGTACGAAAAGCACATGGCGCCGTTCCTCAATCCCAACAACCTCGCCGCGTATCTGAACGTCGCCTTCTGCCTCGCCCTTGCCGCCACCCTGGCGCCCGATCCGCGCTGGCCTCGGCCACTGTCGGCGGCCGCAACGCTCTTTCTTGCATCGACGCAGATCTGGGTCGCGTCGCGGGGTGGCGTGGCCACCCTGGTACTGGGCGCGGCGCTCGTCGTCTTCATTTCCAGGGCGCCTTGGTTGAAGAAGCAGGAGCGGCGCACCCTGGCCGGCAAGTGGCTGCTCGTGGGGCTGGCCATGGGCGCGGGCGCGTTCATGTTGGTGCTCGGCAGCTTCGAGCAGTCGAGCACCGAGCTTTTCGAGACCAACGTGTCGAAGTTCCGGCTGGCTCGGGAGGCGATACGGATGATCCCGGCTTACCCGATCCTCGGTACCGGGCGCGGCGCGTTCCAGAGCACGTTCCCCGCGTTCAGGGACAGCCCAGGGAACTGGACGTTTACGCACCCGGAGAACGTGGTCGTCCAGTGGCTGATCGAGTGGGGCGTCCCGGTCGGGCTCGGAGGGCTCGTCGCCATCGTCATCGGGCTTCGCCCCAATACGGTTCTCGCACGCTCGTCCACGGCATCGGGGGCCTGGGCTGGGCTCGTTGCCGTGGCGCTTCAGAACCTCGTGGATCTCGGATCGGAAATTCCAGGACTCGTCCTGGCGCCGGTCGTCTGCGCTGCGATCGTCGTAGGCGGCACGGCCGGTCGCGATTCGCGCTGGGGGCTGGAAAGGTGGAGCAGGTCGCCACGAGCCATTGCTCTCGCCGGCGCGATCGCGGCGTCCTCCGCAATCGTGACCGCACTCTTCGCGATGGGCGGCGAACTGAGACCAAGACCGCCGAACGCTTCACGACGCGGCCGCCGACGGGCGTGGTTCGATCGACGATCTGCACGGATTGGCCCGCGCCGCCATGCTGCGGCATCCCGCCGAGCCGTATCTGCCGTTCGTGATGGGCTGGCGGGCAGCGCGCGAGCGGACGGAAGACCCCATCCCGTGGATTGAAGCCACGCTCGAGCGCGCCCACGTTTACGGGCCCGCCCATCTGGTGCTCGCCCGTTTCCTGGCAGGCCGCGTGCCGGCGCAAGCCCGATTGGAATACCGGCTCGCGTTCGATCAGGCGCCCGAATTGTTTTGGATCGCGATGAGCGACGCATCGCGTCTGGTGAGCGGCTACTACGACGCGATGGAGCTGGCTCCCGCGGGCCAGTCGAACGTGCTGATGCTGGGCGCGCTCGTGGACGCTCTCGGCGCTCGACTCCCGGCAACCTGCGCTCGACTGGACGCGGAGATCGCCCTCCGCGCGCCGACCGACGCAGGGCCCTCCCTCCGCGCGGCGCGAAGCGCCGTGGAGGACCTCGACGCCGGAGAGGGGGCACCGTGGTGCTGGGGGCCGGCTCGCAGTGGCTGCGTGAAGGTCGCTCTGGCCTCGGCGGCTCGCGCCGAGCAGCTCGCCCCCAGCACGTGCGAACCTTACGTTCTGCACGCACGCGCCCAGATCGCGGACGCGAACGTGGCCGGAGGCCTTTCCGAGCTTGCCGATGCGGCCGACACCGTCGGCGAGCGCGTCCCATGCCTCGAGGCGCTCGTGACCCTCGCGGACAAAGCGCACGACGAATCGCGCGCGAGCGCTGCGATGGCGAAGATTGCGGCCAATGGGTGCACGGACGACAGCGAGTGCGCCGCTAACCTCGCCTGGATCGCGGGCGTCGAGGAACGCAAGGGCAACAGCCAGCGAGCCTTGGTCCTCTACAAGCGCGCGTACGACCGGTCGCCCGACAACGACGGATTCCTCGAGGCCGCCGCGCGGCTTGCAGCATCTGCCGGCCTCCACACAGAAGCTCACGACGACTACGAGCGACTTGCGCGCAGGCACCCTGAGCAACCGAATTGGCGAAGCGCTGCGGAGCAGCAGCAGGTCGCAGCGCTCAAGACGGCGGCCGACCTTTGAGCCTCAATTCGGGGGCGCTGCGCTGGCGCTGGCTTGCTCGGTGTCAGGGGCCGACGACCCGTAGCCTTCGCGCTTGTAGTAGTAGTAGTGATAGTAGTTGTACTCGTGACGCCTCAGGTTCACGGCGTTGAGCACGGCGCCGACGATCGGCGCCTCGACGTCGCGGAGCACGCGAAGACCTTGAGCGCTGACGTGCTTTCCGGTCTGGAACGCGCGCACCACGAACACCGTGCCATCGACGAGCGTGGAGATGATCGCCGAGTCGGTCACGGCCACGAGCGGCGGGCTGTCGATGATGACGCGGTCGAAGCGATCGCCGAGCTCTTTCACGAACTTGCGGAAACGATCGGACTGCAGCAGATCCGCCGGATTGGGAGGCAACGGCCCGGCGGGTACCGACCAGAGATTGGGCACGATGGTCGGCTTCGCTACGTCATCGAGCGTCGCCTCCCCTACGAGAGCGCTCGTCAGGCCGGCCTCCCCGGCTCGGTCGAAGATCCGGTGAAGGCGCGGGCGCCGCAGGTCGGCGTCGACGATGCAGACCCGCTGGCCCCCCTGGGCCATCGCGATCGCGATGCTGCACGCCACGGTCGTCTTTCCCTCGGACGGGGCGGCGCTGGTCACGAGAAGCCGTCGGCACGGCTTGTCGGGGTTCATGAACATCAGGTTGGTGCGGATGCTTCGCGCCGCCTCGGACACTCCGCTCGACGGATGCATGTGCACGACGAGCTCGGTGGGGCCCGCGTCGACCGGTTCGCGCCGGGGGCGCCCTCTCCTCTTCGGGCGGTCTCGTCCCCGTGGCCTGTCGATGCTGCTGAGTTCAGGCAAAAGCCCAAGGAAGGTGGTTCCGAGCTTTTCCTCGACGTCCGCCGGGGTCTTGACCGAGCTGTCGAGCTGCTCGCGCAGCAACGGAAGGCCGATCCCGAGGAGAAACCCTCCCAGAAGCCCGATCGCGACGTTCACGGCGACGCGGGGCGACACGGGCGCGCCCGGTACGGTGGCCGTCTCGACGATGCGAAGGTTGTTCGCGCGCATCATACGCGAGAGGTCGGCCTCCTTCATCCGCGAGTTGAGGAGTCCGTAGAGCTTCTCGTTCTCTTCTCGAGTGCGATCGAGGCGGTGATACTCGATCTCCTTCATGTTCAGATCGACCGCGCTGCGGCGGCTCGCGTTGAACATCGCAGCTTCCGCCGCCTCTTGACGTTCGATCACGGCGAGATCGCGCACGACCGCGGCTTCCAGGTTCGACACTTCGGTCAGCAGGGCCGCCTTGGTGCTGGCGACGCGCGCGTCCGCCTCCCTCACGTCGGGATGGTTCTCGCCCTTGCCTTCGGCCACCAGCGTGGCTCGCTGCTGAGATGCCGCCCGATAGGCGGTGCGAAGACCCTGAAGGTAGCTATTCGCGAGGAGCTCGGACGACGGCAACGCGTCTGGATCGTCGGCGGAGACGTGAGCGAGCTCGCCCTGCCGCGCCAGGAGCTCCGCTTTGCGCGTCCGGGTATGCGTGAGAGCCTCGTCGTACTCTTGCATCTCGACCCGCAACATGTTCGACGAATCGTTGATCGAGATGCTGGGCAGATCGTTCTTCTGCTTGAAGTCGTTGAGGCCGTCCTCGTCTCGATCGAGATCCCTCTTGATGTGATCGATCTGCCCACCAAGCCACGCGACCGCGTCGGCGCTCGAATTGACCGCAGTCTCGAGGTTCTGCTCGACGTACGCGCTGGCGACAGCGTCGCAGAGCCGCTTTGCACGCTTCGGGTCGAAGTCGGTAACCTTGATGTGCGCGAGACGGCTCCCTTTCACGGGGTCCACGGTCACGCGAGACGCCAGGACCGCGGCCGCTTGCTCCGCGGAGATCGGTTGGTCTGGAGCACGCGCCAGGCCAAAGAACTCGTAGTCAGACCCCAGCGAGATCGCCTCCGCCGCCGCCTTGAGCACGGAGCGAGAGGTGATGATGTTGTACTGGGTCAGGTAGTACTCCTGCGGGTCAACGAACAGAACGCTCATGTCGAAGCCCGTTTGGCCGCTCTCGCCCAGGGGCTGCGGGGCACGCGGGTTCATCTCGATGAGCGACGACGCCTCGTAGACCCTGCGCACCGACTTCGTGTAAATGAGCGCCCCGCCGCAAGACAGCACCACGCATGCGATGACGACCGACCAATGCTTCCGGAGGGTCTTCAGAAAGCTCACAACGCCGGCGAGCGGACTCTCGGTGGCGGGCGAGGGCGGCAGATGGCTATTGGGATCGGAAGACATCGTCAGACAGCGCCGCTGGATAGCACGAAGGGGAAGACGGGCGCGAGTCGCCTGAGCAGCTCGCATGCGGGCCCCCAGACTGCGGTGCCGGCGCCCACCCAGAGATTCATGCCGCTCGCGCCTTATGCTACCGGGCCTACCGAGTTCCGCCCGCAATCGCTTCGAAGAAGTCGAGGTATCGGCGAGCGACGACCTGCCACGCAAACTCGTCGTTCGCGCGTGCGAGCCCCCGAGCCGAAAGCTCGTCACGTTTCGCGCGGTTCTCGACGAGGTCGGCGATCGCCTGACGCCAGCCCTCTTCGTCCTTCTCCCCCACGACGAGCCCGGAGTCCCGAACGACGTACGGGATCTCCCCACTGTCGCTGCCGACCACGGCCACACCACTGGCGAACGCCTCGACCAGCATGCGCCCGAACTGCTCCTTCCAACGAGGCGTCGTCTGGCTCGGGGCACACAAGATGTCCATTGCGTTCAGGTAGGCGGGCACCTGGTCGTGGGCCACGGCATTGCAAACCCGAACGCGGTCTCCGTGGCGTTCCGCCCACTTCCGGAGAGAGGCCTCCAGGGGGCCGGCACCCACGAACAGAGCGCGCCAGGGCGAGCGAACTTCGTCGAGTGCCCGCTGCAGGACCGCGAGGCCCTTTTCGGGGACGAAGCGACCGAGGTACCCGACGACCGGCGGGCCCGCGCCCCAGCCCAAGCTCTGTCGAATCGCCAGGCCCCTGGACGCGTCGGGCCGGAATTTCGTCGTGTCCGTGCCAAGCGGGATCGGCTTCAGACGGAAGACCGGCGTACCCGCGCCTGGCCCTCAGGTTCTCGACCACGAGCTCACCGCTGCAGATGACGCCGGCTGCACGGGCCACCGCGTATTTCTCGATCCAATTGAAAGGGACGGGGTAGGTCTTGTTCACGCTCTGGGCCGAGTAGAAGACCAGGGGAACACGAGGGGGCGCCCACATCGTGATCTGGCCGCCCGCGGCGATATACGGCTCCTCCCAGCAGTGGACAAGGTCCCAAGGCTCGGCGAGAAGGGACTTCAGGCGCCAGCCGTATGCGAAGAAATGGACCCGCCCGGTAAGGTAGGCACCCACGGGGACCAGCGGGCAGGGCTCGTTCGCGGCCGGCTCAAGATGCACCGGGCGAAGATCGTTCGAGCCACGGAAGTACCTTGGCGTCGCCGCGGTGATCTCCCAGTCGTCCCCCCCGAGCCTCGACATCTCGTGGGCAAGGCGACGGTTCATCGTAACGACGTAGGAGTGGGCGATCGACAGAAGCTTCCGCCGCCTCTTCACTTGACGGCCGCCTTTGCGGCGCGGATCCCCGAGGGCCCGCTACGAAGCGGACTTGGAAAGGTGCCCATGCAGCCGCGTCCAATACCTTGCAGGGACCGGGGGGATCAAGGCCAGGACCTTGCGGGCCGTGCGCTACCGATTGACCGATGGTCCATGCGGGCCAGGTCGCCGGCTCGGGGGACGGAGCCGGACGATTCGACATGGCCCCCTCCAGTAGCGTCGGGTAAGGTGCTGGCTCGACGCCAGTCTGGCCACATGAGTCCGCAAGCCGCTGCGAACGAAGAATGAACACCCTGGGGGGACGCTTCCACGAAGGTTCTTGAGCACCCGCACCCAGAGCATGAGACCGCGAAGAAAGCCGATGCCTATCGCTGAGCACGCGAGTCTATCGTCATGGTGAGCGTCGTCGCGGCGTTCGTCATGGCGATGCTGATTACCGCGGTCGCAACGCCGTTCGTACGGCGGGCAGCGCTCGCGGCCGGTGCCGTCGATGAGCCTGGCGCGAGGAGGGTGCACACGCGGCGAATCCCGCGCCTGGGAGGCATCGCCATTGCCATCGGCTTCTTTCTCCCACTCGTGGTCCTGTTCGCCATCCGTACGCATGCTGCACTGATCTTCTTCTCGACGAGGAGTATCACCGCGGGCCTGGTCGCCGGGTCGCTCCTCGTCGTGGTGGCCGGGCTCGTCGACGACATCAAAGGCTTGGGGGCAAAGTCGAAGCTCCTGATTCAAACGGCCGCGGCGGCGGTCGCGTTCGCCGGTGGGATGCGCATCGAGGGCGTCGACCTCCCTGGGGTCGGCGCCTTGAACCTCGGCTGGTTCGCCCTGCCGGCGACCGTCCTCTGGATCGTCGGGATCGTCAATGCGATGAACCTCATCGACGGCCTGGATGGCTTGGCCGCCGGCGTCGCATTCTTTGCGTGTCTCACGAATTTCGCGATCGCGTCGTTGACCGGCAATGTCTACATCCAGCTGGTCTGCGCGAGTCTCGGCGGAGCGGTCGTCGGCTTTCTTTTCTACAACTTCAATCCGGCGAAGATCTTCATGGGCGACTCCGGGAGCATGTTCCTGGGGTTCGTGCTCGCCTCCGCGTCGCTTCTCGGAGCCGGTACCCAGAAGAGTCCGACGCTGATCGCCATCGTCGTGCCGATTCTGGCGCTCGGGCTGCCGATCCTCGACATGCTCATGACGATCGCGAGAAGGTTCCTCGAACGCCGTTCGATTTTCTCTGCCGATCGAGGGCACATCCACCACCGCCTGCTCGACATGGGGCTCACGCACAGGCGATCGGTCCTGTCGCTCTACCTCGTGACCGTGGCGTTCACGATCGTGGCCCTCATCGCTTATGTCGGGCGCTCATGGCAGGTCGGGTTCGCACTCATTTCACTCACTGCCGTTCTGATCGCGGTGGTGCGCTTCGTAGGATACTTCGGGACTACGATCGTCAACGCGGACCGAGCAGGAGACAAGACCCTCGAACCGCTTCGACGGTCGGTACCCCGCGCGCTGCGTCGAATGGCGACCGCCAGCTCCTTGGAGCAGCTGCCGGGGCTTCTCGCGGAGCTCGGCGCGGAGAGCGGCCTGCTCGCGATACGAATCGTGAACCCCAAGAATATCCGGCTGAACCGATGGGGTTGGGAGTCTCCGGGGACCGAGGGCCAGCCGACGCGGGAGGCGGTCAGCGCAAATTTCGAGATCTCGGACGGACAGGAGACGCTAGAGCTGCAGTTCTTCATGGATGTTGCAGCGGTCAGTCCACAAGTGCGCATCCTCCTGCAGCTGGTTGCCGACGCAGCCGAAACCATCTTGGCGCTACCGCAGGAGGCGATCCGGACCCCAAAGCCCAGTCACGTCGATCGACTCGCCCGAGGGGGTGAGTGAGAATTCTTTTTCTGAATCCAGGGGGTAGTCTCGGCGGCGCCGAGCGGTGCCTCCTCGATCTTGCGGCCTCGATGTCCGCGGATACACGTCGCGGAGTCGTCGAGCTCGGGCTCGTCGCCGCAGGCGACGGGCCACTCGTCGCCGAAGCCGAAGCTCTGGGAATGGCGGTCTTTCGGCTTCCGCTGAGCGAACGGCTCGCTGCGGTGGGCGATAGCGCGCTCGTGGGACACGGCGCGAGCGCCCTGTTTGCATTCACGCAGCGGATGGCGCGAGCCAGCCTTGAGGCTCCTGGCTACGCGCATAGGTTGCGGCAAACGATCCTCCGGTTCGCTCCATCTGTGGTGCACTCGAACGGCATCAAGATGCATCTGCTTGCTGCAGCGGTCCGGGGTCGCGAGCCCCTCGTCTGGCACGTTCGCGACTTCATCGGCGATCGCCCGTTGGTCTCTCGAGCAACGCGCGCCGCCGCCGTGCGGGCCAGCGCGGCCATTGCAATCTCGAACGCAGTCGCCGACGACGTTCGTCGCATCGTTCCGCGGCTTCCGGTCTTCGTCGTCCACGATGCCATCGACACCGACCTCTTCTCTCCGGCCGGGCCCATGGCCGATCTCGATTCACTCGGGGGCAGCGAGACGTCTCCGCCGCGCACGCTACGGATCGGCCTCGTCGCCACTTATGCGCGCTGGAAAGGGCACGACGTATTTCTGAAGGCCGCCCATCACCTGAAGTCCGTGCGAGCGCTGCCCGCGCTCCGTTTCTACGTCGTCGGCGGTCCCATCTACGAGACCGCAGCGTCGCAATACGGGGAGGAAGAGTTGCGCCAAATCGTGGACCAGCTCGGCATAGCCGACCGGGTGACGTTCGTGCCCTTTCAACGGAATGTCGACCGGGTCTACCGTGCGCTGGACATCGCCGTCCATGCCAGCTCGCGGCAGGAGCCATTCGGGCGCACGATCGCCGAGGCCATGTCCACCGGGAGACCGGTCGTCGTGTCACGCGGCGCCGGGGCCGCCGAGCTGTTCGTCGACGGAGTGGACGCGCTGGGGACGCCGGCACGGGATCCCGAAGCCCTGGCGGAGGCACTGCAATCGTTGATCCTTTCTCCGCATCGCCGCGAAGAGCTCGGCAAGGCCGCGCGACTCGCCGCCATGGAGAAGTTTTCCCGTGGGCGGCTGGCGGAGCAGGTTTCCCGCGTCTACGACTCGATCGGCTGCCAGCAAGATACGCCAAATGCTTCGCGGAACGACACGCCAATGGCTCGAGCGCTGACGGCGGACCGAACTCCCCGGAAGAATGTGTGATGCGCATTCTGGTAACGGGAGCGGACGGCTTCGTCGGGCGCCACCTTTGCAAGCTCCTCCATGAATCAGGAAACGTCGTCGTGGCCATTGACGGGGGGGTAGGCTCCGAGCTCCTCCGAGCCTGCCCACCTGACGGTCGACGTCCGCGACGCGCGGGCTGTCCGCGATGTGATTGTGGGGACGCGGCCGGAGGCAATCGTGCACTTGGCCGGCATTGCGTCGGTCGCCCTCAGCCATGCGGAGCCATCGATGGCGTTCGAAGTCAACGCGCTCGGCACGCTGAACGTATGCGTTGCGGCGAGAGCGTTGGAGTCGGCAGTACGCCTCCTGCTAATCAGTTCCAGCGAAGTATATGGCGCGACGGCGGCAGCCGCTCCGGCGAACGAGCAAACGGTGCTCGCGCCGACCAGCCCCTACGCCGCGTCGAAGGCCGCGGCCGAGACCATCGGCTTCCAGTTCGCCAGGAGCTACGGGATGCACGTGATCTGCGCGCGACCGTTCAATCACCTCGGCGCCGGCCAGGCGCCTACCTTTGCGATTCCTTCGTTCGCGAGACAGCTGGAGGATGCTCGGCGAAGCGGCAACCATAGTACTCTTTCAGTCGGCAATCTCGAGGCGGTCCGCGACTTTTCGCACGTGCGCGATGTCGTAGCGGCTTACCGGCTGCTGCTCGAACGCGGCGTCTCCGGTGAGGCGTACAACATCTGCAGCGGCACCGGGCGCACGATCCGGAGCGTGCTCGACGAACTCATCGAGCTAGCGAGCATGAACGTCGAGATCCACGTCGATCCATCGAAATTTCGTCCGGCAGACATCCCGTGCCAGGTGGGAAATGCCGCAAATTGCGCGCCCTCGGCTGGGAGTCGCGCTGGACGGTGAGGGATGCCCTTGCCGATATCCTCCGAGCCGAGCGGGAACGCTGACCGGCTGCGCCCGACCATCCGAGCTGATAGGATCCGTGTATGCTGGCTTGCGCTGTTTCATACCCAGGCCGGCCGACCACCTTCGTACGGAGTCTTCATCGCTCGGACGCCACGGCCCGAGGCCGGCCGCTGTGAAGATCCTTGTCTGCTGCCAACACGCCCTCGATCGTCGTCTCGGAGCGCCGAAAGCCCAGATGGAGCTTTCGGACGCGCTCGAGAAGCTCGGCTGGCGGTGCCGCCTCGCGTCCGACGAGGAGATTTGCCCCGGCGTCCGGAGCTACTACGGCACCCGGTGGGTTGCCGAATTCAGCGATGCCCTAGGCGGTTACATCGAACAACATGCGAAGGACTTCGACGTCGTCGACTACGATCACCGCTTCTTGCCGTTCGAGCGCGCGCGCTTCCACCCCATCACGCTCCTCGTTGCCCGCGTTGCATTGCTGAATCACCATTTCGAGACGATACGCATCCCCCCGATGCCGGGCCTTCGCCACCGGATCGGAGCCGTGGTAAAAACAATTCGGCATTTGCGGCAGGTCAAGGACGAAGTCGGCCGCGCGAATCGTGCACTCGAGGCGGCGGATATTGTCAACGTATCTAACGACTATGATCGTATCGAGCTCGCGCGGCGAGGCTTCAACCCCGAGAAAATCGCGGTGCTGCCCCTCGGACTCACGTCACGAGCGGCTCGCCAGTTTCGCCGCGACGCCGTCTGTCATGCCGAGCTCAACCTCGCATCGCATTCATCGGCACTTTCGATTCGCGCAAAGGTGGGGGAGACTTCCCTGAGATCGTCCGAAGGATCACCGCCTTCATGCCCCACTGCCGCTTCCGGCTGCTCGGCGCCAATTACCGCGATGCCAATGAGGTCCTCCGTTATTTTCCACCGAAGTTCCGCGCAAACCTGGAAATCCAATCCAGGTTCGAGCCCGAGCAGTTGCCGGAGCTCCTGAGCGATTGTTCGCTCGGGATCTTCCCGTCCTACCTGGAAAGCTTTGGCTTTGGTGTACTCGAGATGCTTGCGGCGTCGCTTCCGGTAATCGCTTACGACGCTCCTGGGCCGCCCATGATGCTTCCACGCGAGTACCTCGTTCCAAGAGGCGACGTGCAGGCGATGTCTTCGAAAGTGGTAGCTCTTCTGAGCAGCCCGGACGAGATCGCGGCCGCCCGAGCGTGGGCAAGGCGGCGAGCGCGTGAGTTCACGTGGGAGCGATCGGCGCGGCTCACGAGCCAGGTCTACGCCAATGGCTTGGCGACACTCCGGGCGCAACGGAGCGTTCCGACGGTGTGATCGAGTGAGAAACACTGGGCGTACAGACTGCGAGCCCCTTTCCCTGAGCTCTTGCGACCGAGATGGATCAGAGAGCACGGCGTCGACCGCCTCGACGAAGTCGCGGGCCGGCGTCACCAACTCGACCGCGCCACGCTCTCGCCATAACGGCTCCGAAAGGGGCCCCTCGTTGGTGACCACCGGCACTCCGAGCGCAAGGCCGGCCATGACCGTGGTCCGGCGGCTGCTCACACCGTCCGGATACGGCTGGATGAGGACATCGCAGGCGAGGAGATGTGCGGCGATGTCCGGCGGTTCGAGCTCACCGGTCGCGATGACTCGCCCCTGCAACCGCGAGTCCGATTCGAGTTCGCGAACGAACGCGTCGCTTCCGCGCCCCACGAACAGCGCTGTTCGGTTGGGATCGGCGCAGCAGGACCTGACGCATGGCGACGCCCAAGAGCGGCGCGATCAGAGGACCGCAAGCGCCGAAATGTCCGACGATCTTCGTCCCTGGTGGCAAGTGCCGCAGCCGCGACTTGGCGCGTTCGCGGGCTGTCTTCCGAGACGAAGGTCGGCACGTTCGAGGGAATCGGAAGCCAGGTCGCCCCTCCACGCCAGTACGGCGCCATGCCTCGCAGCATTGGATCCCACATCGGGATCGAAATGAACACTCGATCGGCTCGCGCGACCAGGAGATTCGCCATGATGCGGGTAACAGCCGCGCCCACGTTCTCCTTCCACCGCCTGACGTTCGATCCAGGGGAGGGCGACCTCGTGAAACATGATCCACACGTCCGCCTTCCGAAGTGCGGCGACCCACCCGCAGAAAGGCAGATTCATGGCGCGCATGCCGAACGCGTGCGGAACGTACTGGACAAGAATCCGCTTCGGGCCTGGCAGGCAGTCCAGCTCGCGCGACAACCGGCGTAGGCCGCGGGGCTGAAACCCGTGGGGGAGAGGATGCAGATGGACGCCGGGATCCGGGGTCAGACCCGGCCCGGTGGACGGGGCCCAGACGTGAACGCTGTCCCCCGCGGCCGCGAGCGCGCTGGCCAAGGCGCGCGTGTAGTCGGCGACACCGCCCTTGGCAGGAGCGTATTCACCCGTAATGAGATGCCAGCTCAGCCCCTGCATACGATCTTCAGGAGGCAGCCTCCCAGATCGACTCGATCTCGCGTGCCATGTCATCCCAGCTCCACGCGCGTAGCGTCACAGACAGCTCGCGCACCTTCTCGCGCCAATCGGCAGCCTTCTCTCGCCATCGCAGTAGCGCAGCCACCAGATCGTCCGCGCTCTCCGGATTCTCGAGAAGTAGAGGCCGGAGCTCATCGGGGTAGCGCTCGGCGACGCCGGCCGTCGAAGTCACGAGCGACGGGAGCGCGCAGCATAGCGCCTCGTGCACGCCAGAGCCGTAAGCCTCGTACCGCGTAGGTGCAACGAGCGCGTCGCACGCGGCGAGGATACGCGGAACGTCGTTGCGGAAGCCGAGGAACGCAATACGCCCATCCAGACCCTCCCTGATCGCTCGCTCTCGCCACGCCGGGAGCTCCGCGCCTGCGCCGACCACCACCAGATGCGCATCCCAGGACGGCGTGGCCGAGAGCGTGCGCCACGCGTCGTAGACGACATCGAAACCCTTGCGACGATCTGCAAGCGCGCCGACGAATGCGACCCGCGTGTGATCTCCTCTCCACCCCAGTGCCTCGCGCGCACGGGCTCGTTCGTCATCACTCGCCGGACGAAAGGCCGAGGCATCGACTCCGTAGTATACAGTTCGCACGCGCTCTCCCGGAACGCCGACGCGCTCTATCACGTCGCGCCGAGTTCGATGCGAGTTCGCGACGACGATTTTCGCCGCATGCAGCGCGATGCGCTCCGTGAGGAGACTCACGCGGTGCAGCGCAGCGGCTCTGGCCGATCGAAGACCCATCCGACCCGTGACGGGCGCGAACGCCCCATGAACATAATGGACCCAATTGACCGCCGGGTACGGGCAGTTACCCCCGTTGACCATGACGTGCCCTCCGCCTTCGGAGACCATCGCGGCCCGAACCAAGCCCGCCGAGGCAAGGATCGGCGCTCCGAGAGAGTACGCGTTTGCGAGCTTGGGGACGCGATGAAAAACGATGTTCGGCAGATTGCGGAGCTCGTCGGCGATACGGTATGCGACGACGTGCACCAGCCCCCCCGCGCGCGCGAGATAGCTGGCGAGGGCGTAGTTAGGCGCGTCCATACCGCCCCCTCGTACCAAATCGCCGGCCACGATGGCATATTGACGCTGCCTCACGGCCACGATGGGACCAAGCGGTGCGGAGCCTGACCGCCTAGCGTATCGCCCGAATCGGCAGATCGCTTCGCCTGACATATAGCGGCAAAGAACGCGACGTTAAGAAGCCAGAAATCGACCCCGCCGGTGCTCGCAAACGGACAGGAGTTGAACGTCACCGCAATCAATCCGATATTGTAACCGAGAAGGATCCCTGACAATCCGGACAGATCGCGGAGAGCCGGGATCCTTCGAAACTAGCGGCGCGAAGCGCTTCGCGAAAGGCAATCAACATGGCGACGGCCCAAGCGAGCATAAGTAGAACACCACCGTCGAGTAGCCACGCCGTCCACTGAATTTCGACCCATATCGGAGGGCTCGCCGCATTGTATGGATCTCCGAAATAGGAACGCATCATTCCCCAGCGCCCAAGCCCTGCTCCCAACGGATATTGCGGAAGCATCTCCGTGAACGTTTGCTCGAGGAACAGACCCCGATTCGAGTAGTAGACAGACCGCGGATCGGCCGCAACCAACGTAGAAAGTCTGTTGGTCATCGAGTCACCACCGACGTTGACGGCAAAGGCAAACGCCACGAGCGCGGTGATGAAAAGTGGGACGACGATGGCAGCCGCGCGGCCGAGGCGGAGCCTCGACACCTGCGGCCACATCGCCGCAATGAACGCCGGAACGAGCATGACGAGGAGAGACCGAACCTGGCAAAGATACAAGGCGAAGAGCCCGACCGCCATGCTGAGAAGTAAGGCGATACGAAAGAGCAGACGGGGTCTTTCGAGCCATAGGGCGATACCGAATAGCACGCTGTACATCCCTCCGACGCCCGCGCCTCCGGGGGAGTCGGTGAGGCCCATGGGACGAAAGATGCGTGTCCCGTTCGCCAGAGTAATCTTGAGGCCAGACAACATGTCATCGGTCAGCATGGTGGACGTTGCCGGCTGGAATCGGCCCGGGAAGTAGACCTGCAGGGCACCCACCGACGCACTCGCAGTCTGAAAAGCCCAGAAGAGCAGGACGAGTCGATGAATCGCCTGCGCGTCGAGTCGAAGCTGCGGAACCCAGAAGATCGGACCCAAGATCGCGAGGTTCAGGAGCACGGTCGCAGTGCCCGCCCCGACGCTGTTCGTCAGGGGGTGCAGCATCGACACGGCCAGGATCGCAATGACGGCGACGGCAGCAGGGCGGGCAGGGTGATATTCGGGGCTCTTCCCTCGCAGCAGCAGGAGCGCGAGACTAGCGACGAATGGCGCCGAGCGAAACAGCCACGCGCAGATCCGCAAGCTGAGGAAACAGCAGGGCCACCTGGCAGGCAAACTCGAAGGACAAGAACGTCAATAGCCAACGTGACGACGGAAGGACCGTCCGTTGCGCAGGACCGCCTCGGCCAGCCGGACCGACACCCTTGCGTCGCGACCCGGGAAACCCGTTCGCGGAGAGGTCACGGCTCGGAACAATCATGACCCTCCCAAACGTCGCGACACGTCATCGAGCCGCCTCCCAGCTCGCGACGCCTACTCCGGTGCTTTGGACCATCGAAAATTTCGGGGGTCTCACGGTCGCGTCGCCACCATGACGACGTTGTCGCTGAACCAGCGGCCTCGAGCCCCGAATCGACTCGGCCACGAAGCCCCGGTGAGTGGAATCCGCCCGTGATTCGTGTATCGAAACCGGATGTCAACGAGTCCACACTCGCGGGCAATTCGCCACAAGTCTTTCTCGACGAGCGCCGTGATGTGAGCCGGATAAAGTCCAGGGGCCTCTTTGAAGGCGAGAAATTCATTCTTGACGACAAGGTGGATCTTGCTGGTGAGGCTGAGCTGGTTCGGGGTCGTGACGACCACGAGCCCCCCAGGTCGTGCGATGCGCGCCATTTCGCGGACCAGCAGCCGCGGGTTCTCGACGTGCTCGATGGTCTCGACGGAGACGACGACAGACGCCGAGGCACTGTCGATCGGATAGGGGGCCTTGTTCAAGTCCACCTCGCGGTAGTGAGTTGTGCGCGAATGCGGGAAGGCTTCGTAGGAAACGACGTCGCAGCCCATGTACTCGTCGTAGAGCCCGTCGAGGCGGCGAGCGCAGTCGCCACGACCGCAGCCGAGATCGACGAGCAGGTCGAAGCGAGGTCCGCGTTCACGCAGCGCATTGGCCACCGTGGAGAGGATCGCGTCGCCACTTTGGCCCCCCGAACACAACGCGCGCGCGTGAACGTCCAGCACGCGGGCACGTTGCGCCAGACCGCTCAGCTCATCGGCGAGAGCGACGGCGCGCTCTCGGGGATCGCAGAGGTCCCGCGCCCGCGCGGGCCCCGCCAGGGACAGCCGCTGACGGAGAGCATCGTCGTCGATCAGCTCGACGAGCGCCGCGGCGACCGCGTGAGGGGTGGGCGCGAACAATCCGACCGCAAGTCGCGCTGACGATCTCGGGGGCGGCTCCCATGGCGGTCGCGACGACCGGGAGGGCGGCAGCGAGGGCTTCGACGAACACGATCCCGAAGGGCTCGGGACCGAGATTCGGCTGGCAGAAAATGTCGGCTGCTCCCATAAGCGCAGGCACATCGCTCCGCTGACCAAGAAACTGGACGCGGCCTTCGAGACCGAACTCCTTGACCCTTGTTCGCATCTCGTGCTCGTGGGCCACCTCGCTAGGGCGCTGGGCGCCGCCAGCAATCCAGCAAACCCATCGAGGGTTCGCGCCGAGCTCCCCGAGCGCGTCGACGAGAAGGCGCTGCCCTTTCCACGCCTGCATCCGACTGGCTTGCAGAATCACGACCGCATCGGGCGCGGTGCCGAGAGCTGCGCGAACCTGCGCCCGACCCTGGGCCGTGCGCTGATCGACGTCGACCGGGTACCGGACGACGATCCGCGAGGCGTCCGGAAAGAACCATCGAGCGTTCGCCGCCGTGAACTCGCTGTTGCAGAGAACGAGATCGGGCGGCGTACGATTGGCCAACCGATCGGGCCAGCCGCGAGGGTTCGGCACGTCGTGCATGTGATACGCGAGGCTTGCCCCGTGCTCGCGCACCGCGGGAGCGAAGAGGGCATGCGGCCACGAGGAGTGGCAGACCACGACTTCGTACTGCCCTGCCTCAATGTCCCGGGAGCTGGCGGCGGGCGGCGGCGACGCTGCGTGGCGAGCGGGCGTGAGCCGCGCCCAGCATGTGCAGGTTCGCGCCGATCGCGCGAAGCTCTTTTGCGAGCCGCCCGTCGAAGCAAAGCGCGAAATCCGTCAGGCCGAACCGGGCGTCCGTGCTTGGCCAGCGTTCGCAAGAACGTCTCGATCCCGCCGTAGAGATTGCCGCTGTACACGTGAAGAACACGGACCGGCTCGGACTTGGACCGCTCTCCTTCGCCGACGGGATCGTTCGGAACCGTCGCCGTCATCCCGCGGCCTCGACCGAGGACGATTCCGAACCTGCATCCAGGCGAGGCTCCGCCTTCATCGGCGCCGAGCGGCCCATAGCCATCGAGTAGAGCTCCAGACTCCGGCGCGCCATCGCGTCATCATCGAATTCGCGACGGGCGCGTTCGACGGCGCGCACGCTGAGCCGCTCGCGCAGGCCCGGCTCGGCGAGCAGTCGCCGCGAGGCTGCGGCAAGAGCTTCGTGGTCCCCGACGGGAATCGTCAAGCCGCTCTCGCCATCACGGGATACCCAGGCCACGCCGGAGTCAGGGATCGCCGTGTTGATGACCGGGCAACCGCTGGCCATCGCTTCGACCTGCACGAGACCGAAGCCCTCGCTGCGCGCGTTGCTCGGAAACCAGAGCGCGGTCGCCGCGCGATAGGCGCCCACGAGCTTGTCCGGGTCCACGTGCCCGAGCCACTCGATCCGATCGGCCACTCCCCGCGTCTTCGCGTACGCCCTCAGCGCCGGCGCCAGCGGGCCCGTGCCGATGACGAGGAGACGACCGGGAAGGTGCGCGAGCGCATCGATCGCGGTCATCAGGCCCTTGTAGTAGACGAGCCTTCCTACCGCGAGCCAGAGCGGCTGCCCGACCTCCGAACGCAGACGCGCTTCCCACTCCAGCGCGGAAGCACTCGGGCGCACGAACGGAGCGAGATCCAGACCGAACGGCAGGGCTCGAACCTTGGCGCCGAGGCCCCGCAGGACGGGCGAGCCGCCGGCGTAGGCCTCGCTGTCGAGAGGACCAGCGCCGTCCGCTCATGCACTCGCCGCTCCACAGGAGCAAACACGCGCCCCAGCACGCGCTGCTTCACGACGTCGCTGTGATGGGTCACAACGAGGGTGGAAAAGGGCGGCAACGTCGCGAGCGCCAGGAACATCGTCGGGTTCGGCGCGTGCACGTGCACGATGTCGGTCCGCTCTTCGCGGAGCTTCCAGAGGGTGCCGAGCAGCGACGGGCACATGTCGAGCCTGGAGACCGACGCGCGTCGCCCGAGCCGCCGGACGCGCACGCCCCGGTCGGACTCGACGACGGTGGGCGTCGCCCCGAGAGGCCGCCAGGTCACGTCCGTGCTCGACGCGTCCCGATGATTGACGCAGACGACCTGCACGACCGCGCCGGCCCGCGCCTGGGCGCGCGCCAGCGTCTGCACGTGGGTCTCCACGCCTCCGGGAGCGGGCGGGTAGAACTTCCCGAGATGACAGACGCGAAGAGTCATCGATCGCTACGCATCGGGATGCCTGGCGGCAGGCTGGGGATTCCGGATTGGGTGCGGCGCTGCGCCCGGCCATTCGGGACCGTGGCCAGAGCGATCGCGTCTTCAACCGCGCGAAACGCCAGCGTTCCCAGCGCACGCAGCCGCTGCGCCCGGCGGTCCGCTCCCGCCCGGGCGAGAACCGTAAGCCAGCGTCTCCAGGGGGGCTGGGCCCGAACAGCTCGCTCGAAGAGGGCTGTGTACGCTGGGCGTGGGGCCGATCGCCCCAGCGCGTCGCGGACCCGTTCCCAGCCCGGCGCGCCATGCGTGCGCGCAATCCAGGTCGCCACGAGCCACACGATCGTCGCCGCGCCGAGGTCCTTCGCGAGCGCCGCGAGCCTCTCCGGGGAGAAGCCCTCGCGCCCGGGCAGGAGTTCGAGGTCCCGAACGGCGCCCGGGAGGGCGTCGACCAGCTTGTCCTTGAACGCGTTCACGCACAGATGCAGCGCGTGGTCATGAAGCTCCGGCTCCAAGTGGGGAATCCCGAGGGTCCCCGTGCAGGGCGTCGCCCGCCGGAGCATGTCCTCGACCGCGCAGCGCGCAGAGGCCCGGCGGCCCGACGTGCGACTCGAACTCGACGAGGAAGCCGAGCACCTCGAAACCGAGCGTGCCGTACGCCCGGGATCGCGAGACCAGACGCCACCCGGACCGCTCGCCGATATGGCGCACGCGATTCAGATCCTCCGGCCGCACTCGCAGGTCGACGTCCTGGATCGGCCGCTGCCCGGGATCCGAATAGAAGAGGCGCGCCGTCAGGATGCCCTTCACCGGGAGCACCTCGACGCCGCCGTCGCGGCACCCGGCGAGCACCTGCTCGAGCGCTAGCCTTGCGTGCTCATGCCGCGCGCGGTGCCATGCGACATTGGAGGCGGCCGCAGACACCGCGCACATCTAGCACAACCGTTCCGGGGCCGCGAGGGTCGCCCCGGGCTCGATCCCCGGGCCGTTCTAGGTACCAGGCTTTTCCCAGATGCTGGTCACCGTCATTACATTCGAGCTGCGATGCAGAAGGCGCCACGACGCGGGGATGCCCCATTCGCCATCGGACAGCCAGTTCGAATTGTCGAGGAGCAAGAGCCCACCGATCTTGAGTTTGGGGATGGCCGCACGAATGCAAGCCTGACGATAGTGTCCGTCGACGACGACGAAGTCCAAGGATGCGTCGTCGAACTCGTTGAACACGGCCACGTACCTAGGCAACGGCTCATATACCGGCCTGGTGCCCTCGTCGGCGGGGTGATCCAGCGGCACGAGGCGATAGTCGACGTTGGTGAGCCCCCGCAACCGGGCTTGCACGATCGCATACCAAGCTGCGTCTTGCTCAACGCTCAACAGATGGCCGACCCGCTTGGCAAACCAGGCCGTGCTGCGGCCGCTTCCTGTTTCGACGGCTCGCATCTCGCGGTTCAATCGACGATCGCAGAATCGAACGGCACCCTGTGCGATCCAGGGCTCGTTCGGGGTGAAGCGCCTCGTAGGCCCGATAAGCGATGCGGCGAAGCGTGTAGATCGGGTGCGCCGCGAGGTACGCCAAGCGATGCTTCATCACGGGCCTCTATCCGGCGGCTGGCTTGTGAGTCAAGCGTCGGCCCGCCCCGTCAAAGCCCCCAGACGATCGCGACGTTCAGCGCCATCATCGCCGTCGTCCCGCCCGTCGACGACGACGACTCGTCATTCGCGACGAACCACTTCGCGTACCCGCCGTCGATGGAGACGTCGAGCGACGACGTTTCCCCGATCAGGTGCCGGTACCCGAACCGGAGGCGCGGGACCAGGGCGTTGGCCGAGATCGACCCGAACGACGCCACCGACGGCGCGAACGTGATGTGCTCGTAGCCGAGCCCGGGGGCGAGAAAGAGCTGGTTATTGTAGTCGGCGTCGAGCGGGAAGCGCAGCTCGAAGGCCAGCAGCGACGTCAGCCCGCCGATCGTGAACGGGTCGAGGCTCGTCGCGTTGAAGTGCTCGTAGCCCGCTTCGAGCAAGAAGCCGCCCGCGGGGCCGATCATGTAGCGAAGCTGGGCCCCGACGCACTCCGCCCACGTCTCGGAGGAGCCGAACGAGGTCCCGTCGAAGAACCACTTGTGCTCGCCGAAGAACGGGGCCAGCGAAAACCCCTTGCCGCGCCGCAAGACGGAGTTGAGCGGGTCGTCCTCGCGCTCCATGTACTGGAGCTTGTCGCGCGACGTCTGGGCCGACGCGTTCGCGCTCGCCTCGCTCATCGAGACGGTCGCGATCGTCGTCCCCTCGGCGGTGGCCGGCGGCGGGTTCGTGTCGTCGTTGGCCGCCGTCGTCGGCGTGCGCCCGCTCACGTCGTCCTCGAGCCCGGAGAGGCGCGTGCGGAAGCTCTCGGCATCGGCCGCGTCGGGGGCGTCGGTCAGGTACTCGCGGTAGTCGTCGATCGCGGGGTACGGGTGCCCGAGCTTCTCGTGGCAAAGCCCGCGATCGCGGTAGAGGGTCGGATCCTGGTTGGACGTGCGAAGCGCGGCGTCGAACGACGTCAGAGCCCCCTCGCAGTCCCCGGCGGCCATGCGCCTTCGGGCGTCCGTCGCGTAGGCCTCCGTCCCGAGCTGCTCCCTGTGGAGGTTGAGGGGCTGCGCCTTGTAGTGCCGGTTGGCCTCGTGCTGGGCGTGGGCGTCCGACTGCGCGCGCGCGGGCCCCTGGACGAGGCCGACGGCGAGCGCCACGGCCATCGCCGCCGGGATCTTGCACATGCTTCAATCGTAGAGCATGCGCGGCGGCCGGGCCGAATTTCGCGCCAGAACCGCTACGGGCCCGTGGCCGTGTGGGGCTGCATGTGGACCATGAGCGGGTTGTGGAGCATCGGCATGCCCTGGATTGCTCCCCCGTCCACCGTAAGAGCCGCGGCCATCGGCAGCGGCCCGGCGCTCCCGGCCGCGGACGCCGCAGGGGCCGCGGCGCCCGGGACCGCCCACGTCACCCGCCCGAAGCGCGTCGCCTTGTGGAAGTTGCCCTGCCCCAGGATGGGCGACCAGGCGACGCCGCCGTTGTTCTTCATCGCGTAGAAGTTCACGCGCCACACCTCGCCCGCCTGGGGCGGATGGTTGGCGGCCTTCGTGTACCCGGCCCAGGGGATCGCGGCTTCGACCGTGTACCCCATCGGCTTGCCGTCGAGACCCTTCTGCAGGGTCACGGCGCTCTTGATCTTGGGGTCCCAGTCCTCGTGACCGAACGGCCCGTTGGGGCCGCCGTTCGGCTGCTGGAGCGTGTCGAACTGCGACTTGAAGACCTTGTTCTGCGGGCTGATCTGGAGCTCGTAGTAGTCCTTGTTGTCCCCGCTCGGGCCCGGGTCGACCATCATCTCGATGGTGTCCTTGGTCCAGAGCTTGGGCTGGCCGGCCGCCGTGAAGTCGCCCGGCTGGGCCTTGGCGTCGGTGAAGCCCATGTAGACGTCCGGGTCCTTCACCTCGCACGCGATGTAGAGGTTCTTGTCGTCCCAGAGGATCTTGGCCGAGCCGCTGACCGGGGCCGTGGGGTTCGGCTTACCGTTCCCCACGTCGACGAAAGGGCCGGTGCTCGCTGCGCCTCCCCAGTCCGGCTCGCTGAGCTTGCCGTCGATGGTGATCTTCGTGTTCGCGGCCAGCTTGGTCACGGTCAGCACCGGCACGTCGTTCTGCGTGTGCTCGTCGGCCGTCTTGGGCGCGAGGCCGGTCTTGACGTTGCCGACGATGGCGCTGTTGTCGCCGTCGTTCGGGCCGCTGACGATGCGCAGCCGCGCGTCGCCCTTCCAGATGCCGACCATGACGGTCACCTCGGGGCCGGTCACTTCGGTGGGCACCTTGTAGGTCTGCTCGTCGACGTAGACCTTGCCCTTCTCCCAGCGCTCGGGCCCGAGCATCTGGTGGGTCGTGTTGCGCTCCTCGCGCAGCGGGCCGACGAAGTCGAGGTTGCCCATCTTCCCCGTGCCCGTCGTCCTTGGTGTGCGTGAAGAGCAGCCACCCGTCTTCGAGCGTGTCGTCGCACCGCCAGTAGTACGTGAGCTTCGTGTCGGTTCCGGGCTTCGCCGTCTCCGGGTCGAACTTGTACCCGATGAGGTGCACCTTGTTCTCGAAGTTCACGTCGAGCTTGTGGGCGATGTCGGCGGGCGGCGCATCGAGGATGTAAGGGGCTTGAGCTTCTCCTTGTCCTCGGAGCTCAGCCCCTTGCTACCGCCGACGCAGCCGAGAAAGCTCACTGTCGCGAGGAGGCACGCCACCCCGAAAACGCCGGTTCGCTGGGATCGAAGCATGGCCGGCCTTTTATCAACAACGACGCCCGGGGTCGAGCACCGTGGAAAGCTCAGCGTCGGCTCTTCTTGCGGGCGTCCTTCTCGCGCTTGCGGGCCGCCTTGCGGGCGTTCTTCTCGGCGGCCGACATGGTTCGCATCTTCGTCAGGCTCTCGCCCGGGGCCGCCGCCCCCCGGCATCCCCATGCCGGGGAAGCCCATGCCCGGGAAGCCCATCCCGGGCAGCCCCATGCCCGGCATCCCGGGAAAGCCGCCCATGCCCGCCCATCCCGCCCATCCCACCCTGGGCCATCTGCTTGCGCATGCTGCTTGGCCATCGCCACGTTCTTCATGCCCGGGGATCTTGCCCATCATCCCGAGGTTCTGGCCCATGCCCGTCCATCATCTGCTTCATGAAGAGGAACTTCTGCACGAGCTCCTGCACCTGCGTCTCGGGCTGGCCGGAGCCCTTCGCGATGCGCTGTCACGCGCGAGGGCTCGCGGATGAGGGCGTAGGGGTCGCGGCGCTCGAACTTCGTCAGCGACTGGATGATCGCCTCGACGCGGCCGAGCTCGCTTGTCGTCGAGGTTCGCGCCCGGCGGGATCATGTCGCCCATGCCGGGCATCTTCGCGACGAGGTCCTTGAGGGACCCCATCTTCTGGATCATCCGGATCTGCTCGAGGAAGTCGTCGAGGGTAAACTGCCCCTCGAGCATCTTCATCGCCTTCTCGGCGGCGTCCTTCTCGTCGACGACCTCCTCGAAGTCCTTCATCAGGCCGACGACGTCGCCCATGCCGAGCACGCGGCTGGCCATGCCGTCGGCCCGGAACTCCTCGAACTTGTCGAGCGTCTCGCCGATGCCGACGAAGCGGACGGGCGCGCCCGTGACCTCCTTCACGCTGAGCGCCGCGCCGCCGCGCGCGTCGCCGTCGAGCTTCGTGAGGACGACGCCCGTCAGGCCGAGGCGCTCGTGGAACGCCTTGGACGTCTTGACCGCGTCCTGGCCAATCATCGCGTCGACGACGAGCAGGACGTTCTGCGGCTCGACGGCGGCCTTGATGTCGCGCGAGCTCCTCCATGAGCGGCTCGTCGATCGCGAGGCGGCCGGCGGTGTCGTAGACGACGACGTCGTGCTTGTTGCCGCGCGCCTGCGCGAGCGCCTGCGTGCAGATCTCGAGCGGCGTGGCGCCCGGCGACGTTGAAGACCGGGACGCCGATCTGCTCGCCGAGGATCTTGAGCTGCTCGACGGCGGCGGGGCGCTGCATGTCGGCCGCGACGAGGAGCGGCTTCTTGCCCTGCTTCTCGAGGAAGCGCGCGAGCTTGGCGCACGTCGTCGTCTTGCCGGAGCCCTGAAGGCCCACCATCATGATGCCGGTCGGCTGCCCCTTGGGCGCCAGCGTGAGGGCCGGGCCGTCGCCCGGGGACATGAAGGCGACGAGCTCGTCGTGGCAGATCTTGACGAAGACGTCGCTCGCCGAGACCTTCACCGTCTGGCCGTCCTGGCCCTTCGCGCGCGTCGCGAACGACCTCGCCGAGCGCCTTCTCCTTCACGCGCGCGAGGAACGCCTTGACGACGCCGAGCTCGACGTCCGCCTCGAGCAGCGAGAGGCGCACCTCGCGCAGCGCGGACTCGACGTTCTGCTCGGTCAGCTCGGTCAGGCCCGCGAGGCGATTCCGGGCCGCTTTGAACCCTTTGGTGAGGGCGTCGAACATGGGGTGGGGGGTTGGCTTAGCACAGGTCGGCGACCGCCGAAGCCCGGCTAAAGGCCGTAGGTAATCCGCAAGTCCGTCAGCTTCGCGTCGCAGTCGTTCATCTTCGCGTGCCCCTCACGGAGCAAGCGCGACGCCTCGTCGAGCTTCCCTGGCAGCTCCTCCGCTACCGCGGAATCGGGCGCCAGGCGGGCCGCTTCGAGATCGGCCAGCTTTAGGCCGACCTCGTCCTTGAGGACGAGCGCGCGGGCCGTCGGGTCGAGGGCCTCCATGCACACCCGCTTCGCCTCGCACACGCGCTCGTCGGTGCAGGCGACGGCGTCCACGGCCTGGACCTGCGCGGCGCTCGAGACCCGGCTGAAACGATCGACCGCCTCGGTCAGCGCCGCGGCCTCTCGCTTGGCCGTTCCTGTACACGCCGGCAGCGCAACCGGCACCGTCAGCGATACGGCGAGCCGGAGCGCGAGCGTTCGAAACGACATGGCGGCGCCGACTAGGCGGATGGCGCGACCTCCGCCCGGACTCGCACGTCGCCCTTCACGCGCACGAGCCAGCGATCGAGACCGGCTTTGGCTCCGATCGAGGCGGCGGCCCCCACGAGGAAGACGGCCGGCGCCGCCACGCCGCCCGTGAGAGCGACGAGCAACACCGCCGCGGTCGCTCCGGCCGCTGTGCCAGCGGCTCCGGTGGTCGCTTCGCGCGCGACGTGGGCGGCCGCTTCGCGATGAGTCATCGATCCGCGTCGAACGCCGCGAATGGCCTGGACCAGCGCCCAGCCCCCGTCGATCACCGCTCCGGCGCCGGCCGCTGCGCCCACGCTTCGCAGGACTTGCCGACCTGCCGCGCGCGCCGTCTGCATCGCAGCCGCGCGGGCCGCGCCGCCTTCGAGCACCTGCGCGGTCGCCGTCGCGCCGGACTCGAGGAGTCCGACCCCGGCGAGCACGCGCGAGGCCTCGCGCTCGACCGCCACACGCACCGCGCTCTGGACAGGAGCCGGCAAGACGGCGCGGCCTCCTGCTTCGAAGAGCGCCTGCGCCGCGCACCGCGCCGCGTGGCCCTGGGCGCCTGCCACGCTTCCCCGAAGCGCGTCGCGTCGTGTCACGCGGAACCTCATTGCGCGTAGCTTAGCACCGAGCCTGCGTGGACCTTGTGGCGCGCGTCTCACGCCGCGCTGCAGCTCTCGCACACGGGCTTCTTGCGCCCTCCGGCTCGCCCGAGCGGCTTTGTGGCAATCGTCGCAAAAAGCGACCGTGGGCCCGCAGCCCCTCGCAATAGAAGACGCCCCAGCGCTCGAACGGACTCGAATCCGGAGGGCTCCTCCTCGCAGTGCCCGGGGGTGTGACATGGGCGAGGAACCTTCACCCCGCATCCCGCGCACACGCAGAGCGGGTGCTGCTGGACGAGGCGCGTCAGCTCGTCGCTGATGCCGCTGTACGGCGCGATGCCCGGTCCCGCGACAGAGGGGGCACGCGGTCGAGAGCTGCCGTCGCGACCGCATTGCGAATAAATTCGCTCTTGTTGGGCATCGCGTCGAGCAGGGCGGCGAGCTCGGGCTCGACCTTGAAGGCGACGATCTGCTTGTTCGGGCGGGGCTTGCGGCGCACGCGGTGTCTCCGTATGACGAATGTATAACCGCGCGGAGGCCTGGGTCGAGGCGCAGAGAAAACGGCCGCGTGGATGCCGTCCAGAGGGAGCACGAGATGAGTGACAGGTCGGAGCCCGAGATATTCGCTGGCGTGAGTCTACCCCGTGACCTCGAAGCGACGTAGCCGCAGACCTTCAGTTGCGCCAAGAGCGCTCCGGCTCGCGCCCGCGGCCACGCAGTATCGCGAGGTGGAGCTAGAGGAACAGGAGGGGACGATGGATACGAAGGGCCTCGACGCGCACCTCGATAGCCTCGGCTTCGAATCCTTCAATATCCATCTTGAGATGAGTCGGCGGGCGGGCCATGCCTGAAAACAGGGTGCCGAGCGTCTGCTGGGGAACGCTCGTCGCGTCATGGCGAGGGCCGTCCGCCGCGACGAGGAAATGCCACCCATGCGCGTCTACTGTGAGCATCGGAAGATACCATCCGATGGCCCGATCGCGACTTCGAGGATCTCGACTTGGATAGTTCCGACGTGCCAGCAGGACGTTCTCGCGCAACACCCTCAACGGAACCCGGGACGGCTCGATTGCGTAAACGAGCGCATCCGGACCGCCGAAGCGCAACGCCGCAAGCGTGAATATGCCGAAATGAGCACAAGGTCGACGAAGACCATCACGGCGTGCATCGCTGAACGAAGCCGTCCAGCTCGGTTCGGGTCTCGAGGAATCTCCTTCAAAATCTCGAACGCCGTGTGGCTTTACGGGTGGCATGTAACGTCGGAGCGTGGACTCATACGCACGCGAGGCGTGCTGCCCAAGAGACCCCGCAGGTCGTTGGCGGCCCATCGAATCGAAGCCGACGGGCCACTGAGAAGTTCGCGGCACAGGCCGCGGAACGGCCGCGCGAATACAGATTGTCACACTCATCGCCAGTTGAGATTCCTCCAACGACGTGGAGGGACAAGCTGAGGGTCATGCACGTCTCGCAGGACGGCATCACACTCAGATGTCTGCAGCGCTCATCATGGCGATTGGGTTCTGCGATCACGATCGGAAGGAATGCCGTCGGCCTCGAGTAAGGCGATGGACGACGCGATCCGATGTGAAGACATCGAGGACCATCGGTCTCGCGGCCACGCCCATACGTTTCGCCTCGCTGGGGTGCTCGAGTCAGCCAGCGGAATGTTCCCGCGCAGGGAGCCGAGAATCGTTCGGCGGAATCCAGTGAAGCCGGTGTCGCGTAGACGACGACTTCGGGCAAGCTGGAGACGTCCGTGACGATGGCCGGGGCGCCGCAAGCCATGCCTTCGAGGACGACGAGACCGAGCAGTTCAGGGACGTCGTACCGCTCGCCGAAGACGGTCGTGTGAACACTGGGTAGCACGATGCAGAGGGCATTTTGCAGCGTGGCGGCAATGGCGGGATCCTCGACGTACGGCGCCCAGACCCCCTTCTCGAAGGATCGGCCCTCGACGAAGCGAATCCGTTTCTCTTCGGCAAGCTTCATCAGGAGTTGATCGAAGGTTCCAGCATGACGCCAGCGGCGCCCCACAATCGCGAGTGACACGTCGGGGTCGATCGCCTCGACGAGGTAGTTCAATCCCTTGTGAGGAAGGATCCTTCCAACGAAGACCACTTCGCGGCGCTCGGTTGGTTCGGTCGGAGGCCGAAACGTCGCCACGTCCGTTCCGCCGAGAATGGTCCGCGAGTTCGACAGCGCCGCGTGCCCGGAGTGCTGGCGGCTGAACTCACGGATGTGGAGATGTCCGTCGAAGAACCGGTCAACGGCTGTGAGTCGGGGAAGCCCCGGCCCGTACCCACCCAGGTGCGACGAGAAGAGCGCGCGACCAGACGCTTTCGCATGGAGGATAGCGGTGGTCCCCATGAGAGTATGTGGTCGATGCACGTGGATTACGTCCGCGGCGCTCAGTTCGCGGAGGAGCGCCGGCGTGAATGGGTCGAAACGAAAGCGGCGGTACGGAAACCAGTTGCGCAGAACCCGTACCTCGAGAATCGTCGATGCGCAGGCTCGCGGAACGTGAACCGAACGAGACAAGCCGCGTCGGCACCCGACGCGCCATCGCGCGGGCCAACTCGAGCGCATAACGCTCCCCGCCACCAAAGACATTCTCCCAGCCGAAGAGCGCCGGCACCACGTGGACGATGCGCGAGGAGACGCTCAGCGGTCGCTGCGCAGGAGAGCGCAAGCCTAGGCCTGGCGCGCGTAGATCATGCCGGTCTTCGGGCCTGAGATCGAGGTAGGTCTCCACGGAGTACCCAAAGCTCTCGAGAGCCTCGACGCACTGCCGCTTCCCTTGCGGGTGTGCGTCGGTCGAGTGCCACTCCATGACGATGGAACGAGGTTTGAGCGCCGCGAAACGCGCGTCAGAGAGGAGCCGATGTTCGGCACCCTCGATATCCATTTTCAAAAGATCAATACGAAGCCCTGAGAGGGCCTCGAACAGATCTTCGCCGCATACCGTGACCGTTCGCGCTCCGGGTCGCGGCAGAACGCTCGACTCGGACTCCTCGTCGCTGAGTTCAATGTCACCAAACGTAGTGGACGCGGCCGTCGGATGGACGGTGACGCGCGACTCGAGCCCGTTCAGTTGAACGTTCCGGTAGAGTGCGCGCAGTAAGCTCGGATTGGGCTCGAAAGCAACGAAGCGCGCCTGCGGGAAGTTCCATGCGAAGTACGTGAGCGAGAAGCCGGCATTGGCAGCAAGGTCGACAAGCAATCGAACATCGCCTCCCAGGCGATCCACTGCGAATCGAATTAGACCTCTTGTTGGAACAGCTCGTAGGCTGTTTCGAGATCCCGCGCGGGAGGCGAACGAAGCATGAGTCGAGGTCCCTCCTTCACCTTGACGACGATCTGCCCCCGTGAATATCCCGCGCGGTCGAACGCACGCCAGAGCAGGTATCTGGCGTGGCTCGACGCCGTCCAACTTGAGCCGGAACCACCCCGGATAGCGTTGCAGGGGCGGCGGTCGAGGGTAGCACAGGGGCGACGGTGTCCTGCTTCCCGGACCGCCAGAAGCCCCGGGTCTCTCGGAATTCATCGAAGCGACCGGGCTTGCTTTCCGTGGCACATGTGGACTGGGTTCCGCTACAAAACAGACCAGATGACCTCCAACGACTTCCCCTTCGACATCGGCGTAATCGGCGGTTGCGGCCACGTCGGCCTCCCGTTCGCTCTGCTCGTCGCCAGCAAACAGCAGAAGGTGCTCGTCTACGACATCAACGAGCGCGCCGTCGAACAGGTGCGAGCCGGGAAAATGCCGTTCTTCGAGGAAGGTGCGGACGCGCTTCTCGCGTCGGACCTCGCCGCAGGTTCCCTCGATTGCACGGCCGATCCGTCCGCGCTCGCGAAGTGCCGGATCCTCGTCCTCATCGTAGGGCACCCCGGTCGACGAACATCTGAACCCCTCGTTCGACGCCATCCCCAGAGCGCTCGAACGCTGCTTGCCGTACCTGAGGGACGAGCAGGTTCTCGTCTTCGCAGCACGGTGTACCCCGGTACGAGCGCGAAGGTCCGCCAGTGGCTGCTCGACCGGGGCTTGAAGACCTGCGTGACGTTCTGCCCCGAACGCGTGGCCGAAGGCCATAGCCTTCGCGAGTTCTCCGAGCTCCCGCAAATCGTGAGCGCGTTCGACGAGCGTGGGCTTCGCGCCGTCCAAGAGCTCTTTCGCTTGATGACCGACGAGATCGTGGTCATGCAGCCGAAGGAGGCCGAGCTCGCCAAGCTCCTCACCAACGCGTGGCGCTACATCCAGTTCGCCACGGTGAACCAATTTTACACGATCGCCGAGGGCCACGGCCTCGACTTCAACCGCATCCTCCAGGGAAGCAAGTACAAGTACCCGCGACTCGCCGGCATGCCCGGGCCCGGTTTCGCCGCAGGGCCTTGCCTCTTCAAGGACACGATGCAGCTCGCCGCCTTCAGCCAGAACCAGTTCTTCCTGGGGCATGCGGCCATGCTGGTGAATGAGGGGCTGCCCGCGTTCGTGGTCGAGAGGCTCTGCCCAGAAGATGCCTCTCGCCGACAAGACCGTCGGCATCCTCGGGATGGCCTTCAAGGCGGAGAGCGACGACCCGCGATTCAGCCTGTCGTACAAGCTGCGCAAGGTCTTGAACCTGCAGGCGCGCCGGACGCTCTGTACCGATCCCTTCGTTCGCGATCCGTCCCTGGTCCCGCTCGAGCAGGTGCTCGCCGAGGCCGACGCGATCGTGGTCGGGACGCCGCACAAAGCGTACCGAAACTTGAAGGTTCGGCCGGGCGTCGCCGTCGTAGACGTGTGGAACGTCCTCGACTACACGTCTCCAGCATGAGCAGCTCCAACGGAAAGAAGGTGCTCGTCACGGGCTCGGCCGGCTTCATCGCCGGCTACCTCATCGAGGAGCTGCTCGAGCGCGGGTACGCCGTGACAGGCATCGACAACTTCTCCAAGTATGGCCGCGTCTGCGAAGAGCTACGACGGGCACCCGCGCTTCTCGTTCCGCGAGGGCGACTGCAAGGATCCGGCCCTCATGCGGGAGCTCGTGGCCGACTGCGATCACTTCGTGGCCGGCGCGGCGCGAATAGGCGGCATAAGCTATTTCCACGAGTACGCCTACGATCTGCTCGCCGACAACGAGCGGATCCTCGCGGCGAGCTTCGACGCCGCGATCTGGGCCCACAAGGAGAAGAAGCTCGAGAAGATCACAGTCCTCTCGAGCAGCATGGTGTTCGAGAACGCACCGTCTTCCCGACGCCGGAGGGCCACCAGCTGCAGTGCCCGCCGCCGAGCAGCACGTACGGCTTCCAGAAGCTGGCCTGCGAGTACTTCGCGCGGGGCGCGCACGAGCAGTACAAGCTGCCGTACACGATCGTGCGCCCGTTCAACTGCGTGGGCGTCGGCGAGAAACGGGCGCTCGGCGGCAAGGCTATCTACAGCGGCAACGTCCAGCTGGCGATGAGCCACGTCGTCCCCGATCTCGTGCAGAAGGTGCTGAAGGGCCAGGATCCGCTCCACATCCTGGGAGACGGGAACCAGGTGCGCCACTACACGTACGGTGGCGACCTCGCGAAGGGCATCGTGGCGTGCATCGAGCACCCCAAGGCGCTCAACCAGGATTTCAACGTGTCGACCGCCGAGTCGACGACGGTCCTCGACCTGGCGAAGGCCATCTGGGACGAAGGTTCACAAGGGAGCGCGGCCCTTCCGCACGGTCAGCGACAAGGCGTTCGAGTACGACGTTCAACGCCGCGTGCCTGACGTGCGGAAGGCGACGGAGGTCCTCGGCTTCGAGGCGACGACCTCCCTCGCGTCGATGCTCGAAGAGGTGATTCCCTGGATCCAGAAGGAGATCTCCGAAGGGACGATCTGAGAGGTCATGGCTGTACCCGAGCTGTCCGTCATCATTCCGACCTTCAACAACCTCGCCGTCCTGCGGCGATGCCTCGAGAGCTGGGAGCGGTACGCGAGCGACCAGCCCGTCGAGCTCATCGTCGTCGAAGATGGCTGCAAGGACGGGACGGCCGACTACCTGCGCGAGGTCGAACGCACGCCATGGGGGAAGCGATTTCTCCGCTGGGTCCACGAGGACGACGTGAACCAGGTGCGATGCAATAACCGCGGCTTCCGCGAAGCGCGGGCCCCGCTGTTTCTCGTGTGGGACGACGACATGTTTCTCGAGGTGAGCTGGTTCGTTCCCGGAGCTCCTCGCCACGTTCGAGACCTATCCGGACATCGGGCTCTTGAGCCTGATTCGCGGGCTCAACGTGTTCCCTTTGAAGAAGGCGATCGAGCGCTGGGAAGACCTGCACATCTTCGAACACATGGTCCCTTCGATCGGCGAAGGCCCGCTCAACTGGGTGCGACTCTCCGAGGTGGACATCGTGATCCGGCCATGGGTCGTGCGGCGAGCATGCCTCGACAAGGTCGGACCGCTCGACGAGGCGTTTTGCCCGATCGAGTGGGACGAGGCCGATCTGGCCTGTCGTATCCGCGAGCGCGGCGGCTGGAAGATCGCCACCCACAACTACGAGCGCCTCGGTGCCTTCACGCACCTGGGGTCGAGCACCTTGGGCAAGAACCTGAGCGACAAGCACAAGGCGCAGGTTCTCTTGAACGGCCGGCTGTTCCACGAGCGCTGGCAGCACGTCATCCGGCAGCATCATCCGCGGGGCCGGCGAACCTGGTGGCGGATCCTGACGCCCGAGAACGTGCCCAAGCTCGTGCAACGGGCGGCCCAGTTCGGGTTGCTCAAGGCGAGGCGCGTGCTCTCGAGCCTGCGCTCGCACGCGGCCCTCGTTTGAGCCGGCAAGAAGGCCCTCATCGCGAGCGCGTCCATCACGCGTTCCGCTTGACGACGACTCATACCCGACGCGCCAGCGATTGTCTGAGGGCGGCAATGCGCGGCCGCGTGTAGGCAGCCAGCGGTTCTGCGAGAACGAGCGGCAACATGACGAGTGCATAGGCGAGCGCGGCGACGAGCCCAGCTGCTCCGATCGCGAGGGGCGAATGTGGGGTCCACAGACGCGACGCCGCGACCGCTACCGCGGCGAACAAGGCGGCGCGCCAAGCCCAGGAAAACACGGACAGGAGAAGTGTTCTGACCATGCCCCCCGTCGCACGCGCGATCGCGACCAGCAGCACCGGCAGGGCCACGATCGCACGCGACGCAATGGACGCGAGCGGCGCACCGATGAGGCCCATATGCTTCACGAGGATCACGCTGAGCACGACCATGAGCGCCCCACCAAGAACGCTGGTTATCGAGATGAGACGCTCATATCCAAACGAAAACACAGAGTAGGCCGTCGCGGCGGCCCAATGGCCGACGACCATGTCTGCGACGAGCAGGAGAACCAGCCCGCTACCTCCGAACTCCTGTGGGCCAATCCACCAGGTCACGAACCCTCGGTCCACGACGACGACGACGCCGGCGACGAGACCGCTGACAAGCAGAACCGCGCGCGTGAGCGCAATGCAGACATCAGGCAATCGCTTGCGATCGTCACTCGACCTGAGCTCGCTCAGCGCTGGCTGAGCGCTGGCCATGATCATGATGGGAACGGTGTTCAGCATCGTCACGAGCTTGTCCGTGATCGTGTACGGCGTGACTTGTGCGGGGCCGAGCACCGCCGCGATGACCAGCAAGTCGGCCCCGCTCCCCAAGATGGCGGCCAGCTGCGTGACGACGACCCAGAACCCCTTGCGAAGCCTGCTGGCCGCCTCGCTTCGGGCGAGGACCGAGAGCCCGCCGCTCAGGGCTGCCGGGAAGCGTGCCTTGACACGAAAGTAGCAGGCGCAGTAGCTGCCGAACTGCGTCACGCTCCACGACACCGCCAATGCGTTCAGTCCCCAGCCGCGAAACACCAGCACGGCACTCACCGCGGCTCCTACCGCCCAGGCCATGATCGTGAGACCACCGAGGAACCGAGGTCTTGAAGGCCCATGAGGAGCGCATGATAGATGCGCAACGGGAATGCGATGACGAGACAGCCGAGAGTGATCCCGAGCGGAACGTGCAGGGCGCTCCAGCTCCGAGGCAGGCACGCCCAGGCAATCGCGATGCCCGCCAGCAAGGCGGGCATCTGAAGAAGGACCAAGCGAAGGGTCGTGCCCACGAGCGCGGGGAGCTCGCGCCTGTCGGGGTCTCCCTCGGCCCGCCCGAGCGCGAACGCGACGTCACGCTGGAAGATCGTCAACACCCCGAAATCGACCAGCCCGACATAGGTGAGAATCGGCATCCCCGCCGACCACAGCCCGAAGTCGCTACGGCCCACGTGACGCAGCAAGAACGGCGTGAACCACAAGCCGAAAAGGGTCGACAGCCCGAGGTGCGCATAGCCGAGAGAGACGCCTGCCAGGACTCGCGAAGTTCGACTCATCGGTCCCCGGCGTTCGTGAGTCCACGCCGTGCGCGAGTCACCAGATCACCGGCCCGTTCGCGCGCTCGACCAAGGTCATGCTCTCCGCCAACGACTGATTGTGCGCGAGGCTCCCAGCTGCACTCCAGACGGGTGCACTATCGCCTTGCCCCAATGACCCCCTCAGCCGCCGAGCCAAGCGGCCAAAGCCGAGGAGCCTGCCGGAGATAACCGTACGAAGCTGCTCGAAGAGGGCCCGGGGAGAAGGCCCAGCCGCCTGTGTCGCCCTGAAGAGGGCCCAGTGCATCGCCGCGCGATCGACCCTGACCGCACCCTCGAGCTCGATCGCCGCTGCCCGTGCAAAGCGACTGATATGGAGCACGCGAGGCGCTGCGCTGGCCGGATGAAGACGAGAGAACTCGGCCAGCGTTTGATAAATGACGGCGCTGATCGATGGTGGAAATTGACCCAACGGGGCTCCGGCGAATTCTTTCAGGAAGCTGTTGCTGTGCTGCCCCCTTGCGATGGAAAGACCGTTGCTCCATCGGGAATCTGTAGATGGGAATTGACCGAGGATAGCCATGACATTGGTCTCGACATATCGTTCCGTCGCCGCCAGGATATGGAGGCTCGACGAGACATCGGGGGCCATTCCCTCGAAAAAGCGGCCGTGCGATCGCACGACATCGGCGACGATGCGACGAGGTACGAGTGCAGAGGTGAGCATGGGCCGCTCGAATCGGTAGCGCATCGTGGCGTACCAGTCGTCGAGCACCTCACCGGAGAGTCGTTCTCGACGCTCCCGCGCGCCACGCGAGTACGCGACCGTACCCGGCGCCTCGGCGATGGCGTCGAAGCTGTCGACCGCGGTGCTGGGGAGCTGCTGCGAGAAAGTAGCGCACGCATACGTGACAACGTCATGGTCACCGCTTCGCGCTGCCAGCAGGTGATCGAGGCTTCCTGGCAGGAGCCGGTGTCTGTCGGAGAGGAGAACGAGGTCTTGCCCCCGCGCGGCGCGAACGCCTCGCTCCCAGTTGTCCGGCATGGAGTACACGCGGTCATCGCGCAGAACTCGCAGTCTCGGGTCGCTTCTCTCGAGGGCAAGCGGGAGGTCTCCGTTGTCCGCGACGATCACCTCGTCGTCGCTGCCAGCGGCGTTCAATGCCGTACGGATCGTCAGAACGGCCATCGCCGGACGGTTCCTGGTCGGGATCACGATACTCACGCGAATCGCCATGCGGGTTCGAAAGCTAGCGCAAGCGGCGGTCGGAGGGTCTTGACTCCCCAAATCCGAACCCCCCCTTCACACGTGATGCTTATGCTTCCCCTTGTGCGCCGGCTTCCCATGCCCCTTCTGCGCCCCCGGATGCCCCTGCGGCGCCGGCCCCGCACTCCCCGACGCACTCGCCGCCGGCTCCTCGCTTCCCGGCTCGGGCTCCTCCGCCTCGGAGGACGATGACCCCGATGCCGAGGCGGCCGGCTCGTCGGACGGCAGCAGCGGAGGCAAGGGGGGAATCGGCGGCAAGGACGACGCCACGGCGGAGGCCTCCGCCGAGACCGCGGAGGAGACGGCCCCCGCCGCGGACGACATCGCGCTCGCCGCGCCCCCCAAATCGCCGCGCAGCTTCATGACGCCGATGCGGCCCGTGTACACCGCGACGGCCGCGAGGCCCGACGCGACGACCAGCAGGACCACGAGGCCGTTTCCGCTTCGCTTGCCTCGCCAATCGCGGCCCCACGACGAGATCGTCCGCCCGGAGCGGCCCCCGGTGGTCACCGACTCGCCCAGGCGGGAACGCGTGCCCGTCGGCTCCGCCCGTCCCCTGTCGGCGTAGGTCATCACGCGCGGTCGCGTCTCGGCGGTGCCCGCGGTCGCCTCGATCCGCTCGAGCGAGGCCTTCGCCCGATCGGGCGCGTACTTCGCGAGCGTTCGCGCCAGCTCGACGAGCGTGGCGCGTCCTTCGGGGTCCTTCTCGAGGCACCGGAGCACGGCGCGTTCGAGCTCGATCGGGATCCCGTCGCGGCGCGTCGAGGGGAGCGCCGGGTCTTCGGACGCGATCATCGCGCACACCTGGGGCAGGCTCTCGCCGCGAAACGCGGGCTTGCCCGTGACCGCCTCGTAGAGCACGGCGCCGAGCGACCAGACGTCGGCGCGCTGATCGACCTCTTTCGTCGACTTGAGCTGCTCGGGCGACATGTACGACGGCGAGCCCATGATCGTGGCCGTCTGCGTGAGAGCCGGGTCGATCCCGGAGTCGTCCCCGCCGAGCGACGTAAGCTTCGAGATCCCGAAGTCGAGCAGCTTCACCGACGGCGACCCGTCGACCTTGCGCGTCACGAAGAGGTTCGAGGGCTTGAGATCGCGGTGCACGATCCCCGCGGCGTGCACCTCGGTCAGCGCCTCGCTTGCCTGGAGCGCAATCTCGCACGCCTCGTCGATGGGGAGCGCGCCCTCCTTGTCGATGAGCTGGCCGAGGTCGAGCCCCTCGAGGTGCTCCATGACGATGTATGGAATGCCGCCCTCTTCGAGCGTGCCCACATCGTGCACGCGGGCCACGTGCTCGCTCCGGACCTTCGCGGCCACCTTCGCCTCGCGGAGGAACCGCTCGACGGCGACCTTGTTTCGCATCGCCTCGGGCAGGAGAAACTTGATGGCGACCTCCTGCTCGAGGCCGAGGTGAACGGCCGAGACGACGAGCCCCATCCCGCCCTCGCCGATGATCTTCTCCACCCGGTATTTGCCGTCGACCACGGTGCCGGGCACCGGATCGAACCGGGTCGGCTCCGCAGCAGGCCCCTCCCCTTCGCGTTTGGTCGCAGAAAGCACTTGGGCAGGGTGATGGTAGCGTCATTCCTCGTCGGTCGCGCGAAGCTTCGCGAGCACGCCGAGGTCCTCGAGCGTCGTCGTGTCTCCCTTGGTGTCACCCCCCGCGGCGATGTCCTTCAGAAGCCGCCGCATGATCTTGCCGCTCCGGGTCTTCGGGAGCGAGTCGGTGAAGCGGATCACGTCGGGACGCGCGAACTTGCCGATCTCTTTGTCGATGTGCGCGGTCAGCGCCTCTTTCAGCTCCTTGCCCGCCTTCTGACCCGCCTTGACCGTGACGAAGACGACGAGCGCCTGTCCTTTGAGCTCGTCGGGCCGCCCGACCGCGGCCGCCTCGGCCACGGCGGGATGGCTCACGAGGGCGCTCTCGATCTCGGCGGTGCCGATGCGGTGCCCGGCGACGTTGAGCACGTCGTCGATGCGCCCGACGACCCAGAAGTAGCCGTCCTCGTCGCAGCGCGCGCCGTCGCCCGTGAAGTACACGTCCGGGATCACGTCCCAGTACGTCTTCAGGTAGCGCTCGTCGTCGCCCCAGAGCGTGCGCGCCATCGACGGCCAGGGCCGCCGGATGACGAGCTTGCCCCCCTCGTTCGGCCACGCACGCCTCGCCGCGGTCCTTCACGACGGCGATGTCGACGCCGAAGAACGGCAGGCCGGTGCTGCCGGGCTTCGCGAAGACCGCGCCCGGAAGCGTCGTGAGCATGATGGCCCCCGTCTCGGTCTGCCACCACGTGTCGACGACCGGGCAGCGCTCGCCGCCGATGACGCGGTGGTACCACATCCACGCCTCGGGGTTGATCGGCTCGCCGACGCTCCCGAGGAGGCGCAAGCGACGACAGATCGTGCTTCTTCGGCCACTCGTCGCCGGCGCGGATGAACGCGCGGATGGCCGTGGGCGCGGTGTAGAGGATCGTGACGCCGTGGCGCTCGATGACGCTCCAGAAGCGCCCCCAGTCGGGGAAGTTCGGCGCGCCCTCGTACATGACGCAGGTCGCGCCGCACGAGAGCGGGCCGTACACGATGTAGCTGTGGCCCGTGACCCAGCCGACGTCGGCCGTGCACCAGTACGATGTCGTCGTCGCGCAGGTCGAAGACGTACTTCATCGTGACGTGCGCGCCGGCGAGGTACCCGGCGCTCGTGTGAAGGACGCCCTTGGGCTTGCCGGTCGAGCCCGACGTGTAGAGGATGAAGAGCGGATGCTCCGCGTCGAACGCCTCGGGCTTCTTCGCGCGCTCGCAGGCTCGGCGCGGTCCGCGCGCCGCCGATCCAGTCGTCCCACCAGAGGTCGCGGCCCTCTTTCATCACGACGGGCGCCTCGCCGCCTCCGATGCGCCGGAGCACGACGACCTTCTCGATGCTGGGCGTCTGCGCCACGGCCTCGTCGGCCATCTTCTTGAGCGGCACGACGCTGCCCCGCCGCCACGCGCCGTCCTGCGTGAGCAGGACCTTCGCGCCGCAGTCGTTGATGCGGTCGCGCAGCGCCTCCGAGCTGAAGCCGCCGAAGATGACCGAGTGCGTGGCGCCGATGCGCGCGCACGCGAGCATCGCGACGGCCGCCTCGGGGACCATGCCCATGTAGATGGCGACGCGATCGCCCGGCGCGACGCCGAGGTCCGCGAGCGCCGCGGCCGCGCGCACGACCTCGCGATGCAGCTCGAAGTACGTGAGCGTGCGCGTGTCTCCCGGCTCGCCCTCCCAGACGAGCGCCGCCTTGGTGCGGCGCGACGTCGCCAGGTGCCGATCGAGGCAGCTCTCGGTGAGGTTGAGCTTCGCGCCCACGAAGAAGCGCGCGCGCGGAAGGCTCCACTCGGAGAACTTCGTCCATGGCGCGCGCCACACGAGATCCGCGGTCTGCTCGCGCCAGAAGACGTCGGGCTCGTCGAGCGACTGCCGGTGCATCGCGGCGTACGCGTGGTGCGAGGTGACCCGCGCCCGGTTGGTGAAGGCGGCGCCGGGGTGAAAACGACGGTCTTCCTTCAGCCGCGACTCGATGCGATCGGACATGAGATAGCCTCCCGGGGTGGCGCGCGAGCTTAACTCAATCGGCGGGCGAAGCCGACCAGACCCAGCGGCAGCGCGCGCGGCCGTCAAAAGAAAATGCGGGCGCTCGCAAACGTTGCGGACCTCTCGGGCTCTCGCGGGGCGCGAAGCCCTCGTCTCTGGCCTCCCTACCTCGTCGCCAACGTGCGATGAAGGAACCCGCAACCGTTTGCATTGTTGAGCAAAGTTTGTCGAATTCGGCGCGGTCCGCGGGAGGGCGCGGCGCCGTATTTCTCCGAGTTCCTCGCGAAACGGCGGGAGGCAATCCGCCCCCGGGGCGAGGTACGGCCCTTGCTCCAACGTCGGGGTTGCATGCAACACGCCGCTGCGGGGAGGGTCCACGGGGCGCCCGTTGGCTCACGTCTCGGGTCGCGCCTCGCGTCCGGATTCCTTTCTCGCTGGACGGTCGGCCTGGCGTCGGTCCTGGCGCTCGCCCTTTCGGGCTGCTCCACGAACAGCGAGAATCGGGCAACTCGACGGGTCGACTCGCGGCTTGGACGGCGGAGCGGCGGCGTTTTGCGGGTCCAAACCCGGCTGCGCGTGCGGGCAGTCCGGGGCGATCGGCACGTGCACGCTGTCCGAGCAAAAGTCCGGGGACTACGTGACCTGCGAGACCGGAATGATGGTCTGCCAGGACGGGGTCTGGGGCGGGTGCGCTAGCCAGGCCAAAGCGCAGAAGCTCGTCCTCTCGGGCACGGGCATTCGCACTCAGGACTTCGGGCTCGTGACCCCTTGCACGTTCGACTCCTGCGATCCGTCCGGCGACGCGGGAGACTCCGAAGGCGGCGTCACCGTCAGCGGCTGCAACCAGGTGATCGACACCCCCGACGGGCTCGACGCCGGCTCCGACTTCCTGGTCACCGACGCGGGACTCACCCCCGCTCCCAGCCTGACCTCCGAGGCCGGCATCGCGTGCACGGGCCTCGCGGTCAATCCGCCGGCGATCAATCTCGTGGTCACCGGGTTCGAGCCGATCGTGACGATGCCGGCCACCGCGAACTTCGTGGCCACGTACACCCCGGCCGCCTGCTACACCGGCGTCGCGAACGCGGCCTGGTCGATCGACAAGCGCGACCTCGCCGCGATCTCCGGCGGCGTCGTGACGCTGGTGAGCGGCGTCGCCGGTCCGCTGAACGTGACGGCATACGCCTCGGGGTTTCAGGCGGCTTCCGTCGTGAACGTCACGACGAACGTGATCGACACGAGCCAGGTCAGCCCCATGGTCGCGGGCCAGTTCACCGGCAACGGCACCGCGCCGGACAACCTCAAGTACCTCTATCCGTACGCGGCCACCGTGTTCCCGCGCGCCGTGGCCGCCCCCACGGTGCAGTGGGACAACCTGGGCGTCCCGGCGACGGCCGTGAAGGTGACGATCCAGTACCCGGCCACCGGCACGCCGATCTACACGGTCGCCGTGGTCCTGCCCGAGTCGACCCCGCCGCAGGCGGCGCTCTCGCAGGACGGCTGGGCGTACCTCGACCAGACCGCGGCCGGCCAGGATGCGCTCATCTCAATCCAGCGCCTCGTCGGCGGCGTCCTGCGTAACCCCGTCACCGAGACGATCCACTTCGCGTCCGCGCCGCTGCGCGGCAACATCTTCTACACCGAGTACAACGAGCCCGCGTGGACGGCCACGATCAAGAGCGCCAAGCCCTACGGCACGACGCCGGCTCAGGTGGCGCTCGCCAACTCGGGGTGCAACCCGTGCCACTCGGTCTCGGCGGGCGGTACCACGCTGGTCGCCTCGAACTGGGGCAACAACGACACGAGCATCGCGAAGGTCAACGCAGACGGGACGCTGACCGGGCTCGGGAACATGTGGAACCAGCCCACGCCCCCGGCGCAGGACTCGCGCGGCTTCGCGTACTCCGCCATCTCGCCCGACGGGCAGCTCGCCCTGCAGGGGACGAACTGGTGGGGGAACACCCTCGAGCCCGGCTCGTCGACCGCGAAGCCTTCGGCCCCCCACGGCAACGGCTCGGGGCTCACGGGCACGTACTACGCGAACACGACGCGGACCGGGACCCCCGCGTTCACGACGGACGACTACACGATCGACTTCAACTGGGGCAACGCGTCCCCGGGCGGCTCGATCGCGGCGGGTTCGAACTACTCGGTGGTGTGGACCGGCTTCGTCCAGGCGATCTACAGCGAGACGTACACGTTCGAGACCGAGTCGAGCGACGGGGTTCAGCTGACCGTCAACGGCCAGCTGCTCGTCAATCAACTCGGCGCGCAGGCCGACACGAAGTACTCGGGCACGATCGCGATGACCGCCGGCAGCAAGGTGCCGATCACGCTCGTCTACCAGAACCTGTCGAACACTTCGCAGATGCACTTGCGCTGGCAGAGCGCCAGCCAGCCCTACCAGATCATCCCGGTCACGCAGCTCTACCCATCGGCCACCGCGATGACGACGACGGGCCTGACCGGCACGTACTTCAACAACGTCTTCGCGGGCCCCTCCTTCGACTCGACGGTCGGGACGCCGACCGCGACCCGCCTCGATCCAACCGTCAACTTCAACTGGAACGGCGCCTCGCCGATCGCGGGAGTCGGTGGCGACAATTTTGGCGCCGGGTGGAACGGCCAGGTCCAGATCCCGTGCACCGGAAACTACTCGTTCTGCGTCACGGGCGACGACGGCGTGCGGCTATGGATCGATGGCACGCTGGTCGATAACGGCTACGTCTATCAGGGCGCCACCCAGTACTGCAACGCTGCCGCCGCCTACACGGCCGGTACGCTCCACACGCTCCGGATGGACTACTTCCAGGGCGGTGGCGGCGCCGTGGCCGAGCTCCAGTGGAACACGTCGTGCGCCGGCAGCGGGATCATTCCGACGGGCGACCTGATCCCCGCCGTCATCCCGCCCCCGCCGACCAATGGCCTCACGGGCACGTATTACAGTAACCAGGACTTCACCGGCGCGGCCACGAGCGAGATTGACCCGACGGTCAACTTCAACTGGAACGGCGGCTCGCCGGCGAACAATGTCGGCGGCGACAACTGGTCGGCCGAGTGGACGGGCCAGATCGAGATTCCGTGCTCGGACAACTACCAGTTCTGCGTCGTCGGCGACGACGGCGTGCGCCTCTGGATCGACGGCAACCTCGTCGACGACGGCTGGGTCGATCAAGGCCCGACGACGTACTGCAACAGCGTCAACGGCGGGACCCTCGCCGAGACGGCGGGCTCGCGGCACGACGTCAAGATGGACTACTACCAGAATGGGGGCGGCTCGGTCGCCCAGCTGGAGTGGATCGCGGGGTGCGTCGGGGGCTCGGAGATCATCCCGCAGGCCGACCTCTTCCCGACGGGGGACCAGGGAACGGGCGGTTACAACGTCCCCTTCCACAACGCGGGCGATCTCGGCACGGGCATCGGCTACTCGATCCTCGAACTGCCCACGGTCGTGGGCGGGTCGCCGACCGACGTGACCGGGGCCAACTCGTGGGGCCTGGGAACGACCGCGATGATGGTCCCCGCGTTCTCGCCGGACGGGACGAAGCTCATCTTCGTCGACGGCGATACGTCCGGCGGCGCGTCGTGGCGTCAGGGTCTCTCGTACTTCAACTTCAACGAGGCCTCGCAGACGTTCGCGAACCGGACGAACTTCGTCAACACCGTGAGCGCCGGCAACGTCATCCGGTGGCCTGCGGTCGAGAGCGACTCGGCGTCCGTCATCTTCCAGACGAACCCGACGACCCAGGACGACGCCCAGTCGTACGCGCAGTACGGCGGCATGCTCCCGTCGGCCTACAGCACGATCCCCGGGCAGCTCTGGTCGGTCGACATGATCAAGCCGAACCCTCCCGTCTCGCTGGCCGCGATCAACACGGGCCTCGGGGGCGTCGACTCGAACCTCAGCTACCAGCCGACGGTGCTCCCCGCGGCGGCGGGCGGCTACCGCTGGACGGTGTTCACGAGCGACCGCCAGTACGGCAACACCGAGAACGTCCCAGGGCCTGGCTCCATCATCGCGGACCAGCTCTGGGTGGGCGCGCTCGACGACGCAGTGAGCGGCGCGGTCGACCGGAGCCATCCCCCGTTCTGGCTGCCCAACCAGGTCCTCGGCACCGGCGGAGGGGCCATCCGCAACGAGCGAGCCTACTGGGTGCTCGACGCATGCAAGCCGTCGCTCGCGAACCTCAATCCCCCCGGGATGACGCCGACCCCGGCGTTCAACTGGATGGACCAGGACATCGGCTCGCCTGGCGACCCGGCCGTCGCGGGCTCCGCGACCGCATCGGGCGGGGCGATCACGATCATCGCCGGAGGCGACGACATCTGGAACCGAACGACGCGTTCCACTACGTGTACGTGCCGGTCTCCGGCGACTTCCAGTTCGTGGCGCGGGTAACGAGCCTCGCCTGGGCGGACGCCTGGTCGAAGGCCGGCATCATGCTGCGCGACAACCTCGCCTCGAACTCGGCGTTCGCGCACATGATGATCAGCGCAGGCTCGGGCACGGGCTTCCAGTGGCGCACGCCCACGGGCAATAGCTGCAACTGGACGGCAGGGCCCTCCGGCGCCATGCCGTGGTGGCTCCGCCTGACACGGAGCGGGACGGTCGTCACGGGCGACGGATCGCCCGACGGGGTGAACTGGACGAACGTCGGCACGTTGACGCCCGCGATCGGCAATGACGCGTACGTCGGCCTCGCGGTGACCGCCCACAACAACTCGACGTTCACCACGGCGGTGTTCGACAACGTCGGGTTCGTCGCGATCGGTGAACACCGCGGATCCCCGACCGGGCTCCGTGTGTCAGGACGATCAAGACTGCTGCGACGCGCTGACGACCCCTGCGACCGCGGCGTGCGAGGTCGACGTGCCGCTCTCGACGCCGGTCACGCGTCACTGCATCCTGCTGTCGGGCAACTCGTGCGTCGCGCTCGGGTCCACGTGCGTCACGGACACCGACTGCTGCGGCTTCCCGACCAATCATTGCAACACCAAGGGCGTCTGCGCCGTGCCGCCGCCGCCGTTCCCGTACGGCGACACGGTGTTCACGAGAGACTACGTCGCGAACTGCCCGGTCGGGACGAGCCCCGCGTGGCACTTCTTCGACTGGACGGACATCACCCCGGGAGACTCGCAGATCAACGTCCTGGCCGCGACGGCGACAACCGAAGCCATGTTGCCGACGACCGTCGGCGCGCCGACCGTCGTACCCTTGATGGCCGGCGCGCCCGGAGGCGACATGCCCCCGTACGAGTTCGGGGCGGATGTCTATGCGGCCATGAAGGCGGCCGGGCAGCGTCCGACCCTCCAGTACCTTCGCATCTTCGTCGACTTCAAGCCGACCTCGGACGGCACGCAGGTTCCGACGCTGGTCGACTGGCAGCAGCAGTACGATTGCGTAGCCGCAGAATGAAGAACAAAACGATTGCGACGCTGCTCGGTCTCGGTGGCTGGGTCGCCGTAGGCGCATGCAGCGCGAGCGCCACGCATCCACCCGGCGTGGGCGAGCCCACGACGACCGACGATGGCGGAAGCGGAAGCAGTGGCGGGAGCGGCGGCAGCAGCGGCAGCAGCAGCGGCGGCCGCCCGGAGGGCGACGGATCCACCGTCGGGGACGGAGGACCCGAAGACGCCGCGCCCTCCGATGCACCGGTCACCGACGTGCTGCTCACGATTCCGTCGGACACGTCGATGCCCGAGCCGACCTGCAACCCGAACAAAACGTGGGGCAGCGCCACGGCCACTCCGGGCGTGCCCCAGTTCGCCGCGCAGCCGCTCGTCACGATCACGAACGACGAGCTCACCGTGGCGTGGGTCGTCGACAACGGCGCCGGGCAAGGCGGCGTCTACGTCGCCGATCGCACGTCGACGAGCGCGTCCTTCGGCACCCCGAACCAACTCATGCCGGCGTCTCTGGGAAGCACCACGTACGTCGACGGCCAGGCGGTGGTCGACGGGGGCAACGCCTACTTCGCCTTCGATCGCGTCGCGCTCAGCAGCGACGGCCTCACGCTGATCGGCGTCGCGGTGGGCGGCCTGCACATGGCGCAGTTCACCCGCACCAGCCGGTCCGGGACGTTCTTCGCGAACCCCCTGGAGAGCCGCTACGACAGCCTGACGAGCGCGCTCATGGCGGGAGAGAAGGTGGGGGATCCGGTCCTGGCCGCGAACGGCGAAGACCTGGTCTACTCGAGGTACGGCCTCAGCCCGTCGCTGACGGTCTACGAGTCCTTCACCAGCACGACCGTCCAGACGTGGCCGCCGGGATCTGGCGACGGCACGATGGCGCTCGCCGAAGACGCGGGCCATCGAAAGCACCCCACGTCGATGACCGCCGATCGGCTCACGCTCTTCGTGTGGGACGAGGCGGGCGAGGCGTACGGCGTCATTCGCACGAACGCGACGGCCGACTTCAACTACGCGATTCCCTTCGGCAACCGCTTCTCGATCCAGATCAACGGCAACTGCTCGCGCATCTACTACGTCGCGGCCGCCGGCTCGAACTTCGAGCTCGACCAAGCCGACGCGATGTGACGAGAGCCGCCAGGACGCCAGAAGACGCCAAGTAGATCCAAACACGTCGGAGCCGTGCCTCTGATGCTTGTTGGTCACCGACGGCCTCGAGCCCCCCGCTCGGCTGAGTCACTATCTGCGCGGATTCAACCAGGAGGCGGGCAATTCGCATCGTTCGCCTTCGGGGAGGTACGGATATTGGTCCGTGGCGACGTCGCCGAAGGCTTCGCGCAGGCGAAGTGTCGTTACTTCGCAGGCGCCGCTGGCCATCAGGCAGGCGAGCGGCTCGTGCCAGCGCTCGGGGCAGAGCGCGCTATCGACCGCGAGCTGCACGCGCCCGGTGTGGATGAGCCGGTGGGCCGCTCGCAGAACGCAGCGACGGCCCGCTTTGGTCAGCACCACCTCGCGCGCACGCCCATCGACTTCCGCCGGTTCGCGTCCCACCAAGCCGAGCTGCTCGAGCGACGAGAGCATTCGACTGACGGTGGAGGCCGCGACGCCGAGCGTTTTCTGCAGCTCGCGCTGCAGCATGCGCCCTCGCGACTTGTGCAGGATGTAGAGCAGGTCGAATCGAGCGGCGGTCAGCCCCAGGCGCGCGAGCGCCCGGCGAAGCACGCGCAGCGTGCCGTGATAGGCACGTTTGAGGCCAAAAAATACGCGGATCATGGGGAGAGTGCCGCGAAGCCATGCCCTCGCGACGAACCAACCCCGAGCACTCCCCGTGCCGACGCCCACGTCGCCAAGCCGAGCGACCCTCTCGCTCCCGAAAACGCCCGACCTTCGTGCTGAATCGTGAGCAAGCTAACGATTCGGCGGGCTCGAGGGGTGTTTTCTGGGCCGAGAGGGTCATCCCCCTCGAGGCTCGCGAACCTGTCCGCCGGCGGCCACTCGCTGTCCGCGGACGACGCGGCTCCGCGTCCCTAGGCTAACAGCCGGGCGCTTGCGAGATGCCGAGCTTGATGCGGGCGATCTCCTGGAGCTCCTCGGCGAGTTCCAGGGTGCGTCCCGCGGCGCGCCGGGCCGATTCGCGCGCGGCGGGCGTCGTCGCCAGCGAGCCGAGGAGCGTGCGACCGAGCTCGTGATGGTGCCGCTCGTCGGGCTGGATCACGTCCCGATAGAGCGCGGCCGTCGGTTCGTCCCCGCGGGCCACGCAGAAGCGAACGAACTCCTCGTTTCGCACGACGGCGAGGGCTTCTCGCGTGAACTGACCGGCGGCGACGCGCTCGACGGTCGTCTCGAGCGACGTCAGGTACTGCAGGAGCGCGGACCGCGGCCCGGGATCGTGGGCGGCGGCGTCGACCCCGAGCTCCGCGAGCCGCTTTTGAATGAGCCGGTAGTGCTTCGCCTCGTCGCCCGCCTGGCGCGCGAGCGCGAGCTTGACGTCGATCTCGCGGGTCGTGCCGATCCAGCCCGCCGCGCATTCGGTGGCCTCGAGCTCGTTCTTCAGAGCCAGGACCAGGAGCCTCGCGACCGTGAGGTCCGCGCCGGGCTGGCGAGCAGCCGCCGTCGCGATGCGGGCGAGCGCCTTCGCGTTCTGTTCGTCGAGCTCCGCGAGAAACCTATCGTCGCTCATGGCCTATCGAGAGGAAACCACATCTGTCATTGCGGGCCGAGGCACGAGGTTGGGTTCATGGTGTTGACCAGGTCGTTGCAGTCTTCCGCCATGATCATCTGCTCGCACGCGGTCACGTCGTCTTCGCTGACGGTCGACGGCGCGTTGCACGCGTCCCCGGTGCAGCAGAGGGGCATGTTCCCCGTGATGCACGTGGAGAGGTCCGTCAAGACGGCGCAGCTCCCGGCCTTCTGACAGAACACGGTGAGCACGGACTCGCACTGGTCGCCGAGGGACCGCGTCGTCGTGGTGGTGGTCGTGCCGCCGCCGCTCGTCCCTCCGTCGGCCCCCGCCGGCCCGATCGTGCACGCGGCCTCGCCCAACAGCAGCGCGAGGGTCACGATCGCCGGCGCAGACCTCACTTACCGCCCTGCGCTTCGCGCATGATCTTGAGGCGCTCTTCCGAGACCTGGCGATGCAGGTCGAGCACCTTCGGAAGGCTGGGCCCCAGCGTCTTGAAGAACTCGCCGATCGACTCGAGCTCCGTCGTCCACTCGTCGAGGTCGATGTGCGTCGCCTCGTCGACCTGCTCGTGCGGGATGTCGAGGCCCGACAGGTCGAGGTCCCCGGCCTTGGGCACCCAGCCGAACGGCGTCTCCTGCCCGCCGACGCGGAGGCGCGCGCGGTCGACGATCCACTTGAGGACGCGCATGTTCTCGCCGTAGCCCGGCCAGAGGAACTTGCCGTCCTGGCTCTTCCGGAACCAGTTCACGAGGAAGATCTTCGGCGGGTTCACGATCTTCGCCTGCATCGCCAGCCAGTGGCCGAAGTAGGCGCCCATGTTGTAGCCGCAGAAGGGCAGCATCGCCATCGGGTCGCGCCGAACGACGCCGACCTTGCCCGTCGGCGGCCGCGGTCGTCTCGCTCCCGAGCGTCGCGCCGAAGAAGACGCCGTTCATCCAGTTGAACGCCTGCATGACGAGCGGGATCGTCGTCGCGCGGCGGCCGCCGAAGATGATGGCGCTGATGGGCACGCCGTCCGGATCGTCGTAGAACTTGCTGACAGCGCGGGGTTGTTCGTCGCCGGCGCGGTGAAGCGCGAGTTCGGGTGCGCGGCCTTCTCGGTCGAGCCCTTCTTCCACGGCTTGCCCGTGCCAGTCGGTGAGCTCGTCGGGCGACCTCGCCGTCCTTGCCCTCCCACCAGACGTCGCCGTCCTTCGTCAGTCGCGACGTTCGTGAAGATCGTGTCGTGCGACACGGTCTTCATCGCGTTCGGGTTCGTCTTCGCGTTCGTGCCCGGCGCGACGCCGAAGTAGCCGGCCTCGGGGTTGACGGCGTAGAGGCGCCCGTCGGCGCCGACGCGCATCCAGGCGATGTCGTCGCCGACGGTCCAGATCTTCCAGCCCTTGAAGCGCTTGGGCGGGATCATCATCGCGAAGTTCGTCTTGCCGCAGGCGCTCGGGAACGCGGCGGCGACGTACGTCATCTCGCCCTCGGGCGACTCGACGCCCAGGATGAGCATGTGCTCGGCGAGCCAGCCCTCGCTGCTGGCCGAGGTAGCTGCCGATGCGCAGCGCCAGGCACTTCTTGCCGAGCAGCACGTTGCCGCCGTACCCGCTGCCGACGCTCCAGATCGTGTTGTCCTGGGGGAAGTGGCAGATGAAGCGGCGCTCGGGGTTGCAGTCGAGCGTCGAGTGCAGGCCCCGGTTGAAGTCGTTCGACGTCGCCGAGCATCTGCGAGGGCGGCGCGGCCCATGCGCGTCATGATGCGCATGTTGAGGACGACGTAGACGCTGTCGGTCAGCTCGACGCCGACCTTGGACATGCGGCGAGCCGACGGGGCCCCATGACGTACGGGACGACGTACATCGTGCGGCCCTTCATCGAGCCGTCGAAGAGCGGCGCCGAGCTTCTTGTAGGCCTCGTCGGGCGCCATCCAGTTGTTGGTGGGCCCCGCCTCGTCCTTCGTCGGCGTGCAGATGAAGGTGAGCTGCTCGACGCGCGCGACGTCGTTCGGGTTGCGAGCGGTGGAGGTAGCAGCCCGGCAGCTTCTGCTGGTTCAGCGGCGATCAGGATGCCCTTCGCGACCGCCTCCTCGGTCAGCCGGTGCTTCTCCTCCTCCGAGCCGTCGCACCAGACGACGCGGTCGGGCTTGGTCAGCCGGGCCATCTCGTCGACCCAATCGAGGAGGTGCTGGTTCTTGGTCAACGGCTTTCCAGCAGCATCAGTCGGCGTCTGCATCGTGTTCGGGCTCCTTGGTAGCGCGAGACAAGAGTCTAGCGTTGCCTCTAACTCCATTCACGCACGAGTGCACTTACTCCCTGCGACCTCGCCTTCCCTGCTAGCCCATTCCCTGGCTAGCCCATTCCCTGGCTAGCCCGCTAGCCCAGCTCCGGCGCTCGCGCGGCGCCGTCGCTTCTGTCCGCCTGCACGGACGCCCCACGCGCGCTGCCCGCTCGCCCCGCTTGAATTTGGCTACCTCCGCTGGCTCTATGGTCAGGGCCGAAAGGGAGAGGCGCGCCTCCTGAGAGCTCGCCCGTTTTGCCCCGCCCGCCCGCGTACCGGATGAGAGTCTCCGCCGCCATCTTTTTGCTCGCTTCGCTCGTTTGCTCGGCCGCGTGGGGCTGCGCCTCGGCCCCGCACGGATCTGCGGCTCCGGCGGCGGCCGCGTCGCTCCCGCCGGTCGCGCCAGCCCCACCCCCCAAGGACGACGGGCAAGCCGCCAAGGGCGGAGGCGGAGGGCCGGAACACGCGGCGGCCCTCGAGCAGCTCAAGGCGGCCCGGTTCGGGTGGGCAACGGACCGGCAAAACAGCGTTCGGGTCCTTTTGCCCGACGCGCCGAGCTGGCTCCGCGTGAAGTTCTGGGGGGTCAAGAGCCTCGTCGGCTTCCGGTACGGCAAGGCTCACCACGCCATCGTCGGCGGTTTCATCGTGCACGTGGCCGACGAGACGGTCCCGGGAGTCTGCGGCAAGGCCTTCGAAGACTGGGCGCAGCCCTACGCCGACGCCTTCGAGGTCGAGATCGCGCACGACGCGCCGAAGGCCTTCCCCTGGAACGGGAAGATCGTGGACGTCGACTCGTTCGTGGCGACCACCGCGACGCTCGGCGATCACGACCAGTACGCCGCCGTCTACGCGACCTATCCCGTCTGGCCCAAAGCCTGCCTGATCTTCGGCATCGCGGTCCCGGCGCGCGACGAGATCGAACGAGCCAAGGCGGTGCGCGATCGCTTCGCCGCCGAAGTACTCCCCAAGGTGCAGGTCACGAGCGTCACCGAGCCGAAGGAGATGTACTGATCCAAGCTTCTTCGAAGCTCCCCGCTCGCGCTGGCGTTCTTGGCGTCTGTTGCGGCCTGGCGGTTTGCTCCCTCCGCTTGTGAGTCGACGATCGCGCTAGAGACACAACGTGAGGAGCGTGCAGCCGCAGGCGCCCGCCGTGGTGCAACACTGCATGCCGGTGACGCAAGCCGCGCACGTTGGGGCGTTGCAGCCGCTGTCGCTCGAGGAGCTCGAGGAGCTCGAGTCGTCCGCGGCATCGTCCGCGCCCAGGGTCGCATCGTCGGCCGCCGCCGCGTCGTCTCCGCTGCTGTTGTCGGCGGGCGGGCTGCTGCTCCCGCTCTCGGTGGCGCTGTCGCTCTCGAGGCTTCCCCCGTCGGGGACGGGTGCGCCGGTGGCGAAGGGCGGGGCGTCTCCGGGGCCAGCCGTGGCGCACCCGAAGCCGAGAGTCCCCATGGAGAGGACGACGATTCTTGCCAACCGACCGTCCACTGAGAATCTCATTTTCAATTGACACTGTAGTCAGTGAATCCGCATAGGGTCGTCTCAAGTACGACTCTCGCACCGAGTTTTGGCGCAAACATTTGCGCTGATTGCGCAACAAATGCCCACAGTTGCCCTAGGGGCGATGCGCGGCGAGCTCGCGCAGGGTGCCGGCGACCTGGTCGACCTGCGGGACGCTCGCGCGCTCCAGCGCGTCGGCCAGACCGATCCCCGGCACGTGGGCGCCGGCGAGCAGCTTGGGCGGGGCCTCGAGCTCGTAGAAGAGCTCCTCGACCGTCCGGCGGAGCAAGTGCTCGCCGAAGTTGGTCACCTCGGTGTCTTCGTTGAGGAAGAGCACGCGCCGCGTCTTGCGCACACTCGCTCTGACCGCGTCCCAATCGTAAGGGGCGAGCGAACGCAGATCGACGACTTCGACCTCGATCCCGTCGCGCCCGAGCCGCTCGGCCGCCTGCAGCGCCACCGGCACCATGCGGCCGTAGGTCACGACCGACACCTGCCCGCCTTCGCGGCAGACGCGCGCTTGCCCGATGGGCACGAGAAGGTCCTTCACGTCCGGCCAGTCCGGCCGCCACTTCGATCGGTCGCCGAGCGGCGCGTCGATCATCTTCGAGAGCAATCGCTCGTCGTCGGGCTCGCCCGGGATCCGCTCGCCGGGCGCCGCCTTCGCGCGAAGGAGCGCCTTGGGGGCCAGGTACATCACCGGGTTGGGATCGAGGATCGCCGAGAGCATCAGGCCGTACGCGTCGAGCGGGTTGCTCGGCATGACGATCTTCCAGCCCGGGATGCGCGTCGCCTGCGCGTCGAACGAGTGCGAATGGTAGATGCTGCCGCGGATGCCGCTACCGACCGGCGTCATGAGCACCATGGGGCAGTTCCAGTCGCCGGCCGACGACCAGCAAATGCCTCCGGCGAGCTTGAGCAGGTCGATCATGTTGAACGCGTAGTCGCAGAACTGGATCTCGGCGACGGGTCTCTGTCCCGCCAGCGCGAGCCCGATGGCGGTGCCGACGATGCCGCGCTCGTCGAGCGGCGTGTTCCACGCCGTCTTGAGGCCCTGCGACTGCGTGAACACGCCGCCCAGCGGGGGCCCGACGTCCTGCCCGAAGACGTCCGTCACTCCCAGGCGTTCTTCGCCGACGTGCAGCGCGAGGCGCATCGCCTGGACGACCGTCGCCATTTCAATGAACCCCGTTCCTGGCGCCCGGCGGTCCGCGCCGCTCGTCGCGATCGCCGCGCTCGGCGTACACGTGCCTGTGGATCTCGTCGCCCTTCGGCTGCGGCTCCTCGCGCACTCTCTTGCTCGCCTCGAGCAGCTGCTGGGTGTACTTCGCCCGCAGCTCGTCCATCTCGGTGCGCGACATGATGCGGCGCTCTTCGAGCTTCCTCTCGAAGGGCGCGAGGCAATCGACCTCCTCCGGGACGAAGTTCGCCCCCGAGGCCGACGAGTGCCCGTACAGGCGCGAGACCATCACCTCGAGCAAGAACGGGCGCCGCTCGGCGCGCACGTAGTCCATCGCCTTTCGCAGCTCGCGGTAGCAGACCTCGGCGTCGTTGCCGTCGATCACCGCGTTCTTGATGCCGAAGACGGCTCCTCGATCCGCGATGTGCTTCTCGGCGTGCTGCTCGGAGGCGGGCGTCGAGATCCCCCACTGGTTGTTCGCGACGATCATCAGGCACGGCAGCTCGCGGTGCGGCAGCGAGCACCAGATGAGGCACGTGGAAAAGTCACCCTCGGCCGTGCCCGCGTCGCCTCCTTGAACGATCGTGATCCCCTTCCCTCCGGCGCGCTTGTTGGCGAGCGCCGTCCCCGGCGCCATCGAAAACTGCACCTCGATGGGCGACGACACCGGAGCGACGTTCCAGCGCTTCACCGAGTAGTGGTTGCAGAAGTTTCGGCCGGATGAATACGGGTCGGTCGCCGTGTTCTTCATCTGCCGCAGGGTGTCCATCGGGTCCGCCCCCATCGCGAGCAGCGTGGCGGTCGACCGGTAGTGAAGGTGCAGATAGTCGAACTCCGGGCCCTGCCCTTTGTGCACGAGGAGCCCCAGCGACGCGTTGAGCGCTTCTTCGCCGGGCCCTCCCACCCAGAAGAAGCCGTCCCCCTGCTTGTTCATGCGAATCAGGCGCTCCTCGAGGCACCGCGCGAGGAGCATCCGATCGTAAAGACGCGCGAGAAGCTCCGGCGCGAGCGCGCTTTCGTCGCCGGCCGGCGCGCGGGAGGTCGTCGTGGTCACAGTAGAGTCTCTTTAGCGCGAGGGAGCGCGGCTCGAAAGGACGTCTCGCGTTGTGCACCGCGTCACGCTTGGGTGGCATCATGGGGTGGCGTCGGTGCGCGGCGCCTTGACGAGCAGGCGTGTCGTCTCGTGCGCGCCGCTGCGTGGGCCCGTGCGCGGGTGAGCGCGGCAGGCGCCGCGCCGCGCGCTACGCGCCGCGCGCCGCGCGAATGTGGCGCAGAGCTCGACGGGACCGAAGGCGCAAGGCAGACTGTAGAGTAGAGGTATTTATGCCCGATACGCGAAAGCCCTCGCGTCCATCGAGAGACCCGCGGCTCGACAGTTCGCCTCCGGCGGCGCTCGGAGAGGCCCCCCTTGGACCCACGTCGTCCGCGGCCACCGTCCCTCCTCCCCGCGCCCGCGTGGCGACGCTCCAGGCGGAGGTCGAGCGCCTCCGGGCGGAGCGAGAGACCGATGCGGACGAGACCGCCGGAATGCTCGTGCAGATCGCAGAATCCGACCGCATGCGGGCCGCGGCGCTGTCGGAGGCGATGGTCGCGGGAGAGCGCGTGGGGGCGCTCGCCGCGGATCTCGACGAGGCAAGGCTGCGCGTCGAGGCACTCGAAGCTGAGGTGGCTGGCTTGCGCGAACAGTGGTCCCTCTCCGAGGCGCGCCTCTGCACCGCGCGCGAGACGATATCGGCAGCCCTGACTCTCCTCGAGGAGATGGATCGCCGCGAAGAGCTGGCCGCGTCGATGCGGACGAGGACGATGCGCGACACGTTGCGCGCGCTCGGCCGCGCCGCCGACCACGAGGCGAAGACCACGCCCAGCGCGGAGCCCGCCTCGGGTCCGGAGTCCAGTGTCGAGATCGTCGGGACCCACGATCTCGAATGGGACTTCGACCTCGCCGAGCCCGAGTAGGGCTCGTCACACGAATACGAACGGCTCGCAGTCGGCCCGGCTGCGGATGACGGCCACGCCGGTGAGTTGCTCGGCGAGGCGCCGCTCGAGCACCTCGAGGGCCGCGCGTTCGCTCGCGGAGTGCAGGGTGCACACGACGGTGAGCCCTGCCGCGACGGCGCGCAGCGCGTCGTGATGCCGGAGCTCGCCCGTGAGAAAGAGCTGAGCGCCCGAGTCGATCGCGTCTTGCAGGAGATCGCCGCCGCTCCCGGCGCATACCGCCGCGCGAGAGACGCCGCGATCGAGGGTGCCCGCGACGAGGACGTTTCCGATCGAGAGCGCTCGCTTGACACGATCCACCAGGACCAGGGCCGGCGCGGCGTCGAGAGAGCCGACGCGCCCCAGCCCGTGTGACTGCGAGCCCGGTGCCTCGAGCCGCCGCAATGGCTCGCGCGTCGTCATCGAGAGGGCGTCGGCGAGGACGTCGTTGGTGCCGCCGTGGGCCACGTCCAGCGCGGTGTGCGGAGAATGGATCGCAATGCCGGCCCGCGCCGCGTCGTGAGCGATCGATCCGGCGAGGAATCGCTTCTCCGGGGAGAAGATCGGCGGATGATACGAGACGATCGCCTCGGCTCGTTCGCGGCGCGCTTCGTCGAGCACCTCGGACGTGCAGTCAATCGTGAGGAGCACGCGCGCCAGAGGGGTCGCCTCGTCGCCCACGATGAGGCCGACGTTGTCCCACGAGGAAGCAAAGCGCGCCGGCGCGATCGCTTCCATGGCCCGCACGAGGTCTCCGACATTCACGACGGGACACTCTACCCTCTCGGGTCGACGGTCGGCTCCGTCACCGGCTCCGACGCGACGGCCACGGACGCTCTGGCTCCGGACGCCACGCAGCGGTCAGGGACGCTCTCGCTCCCACGGCCAGGGACGCTCGTGCGTCGAGGCATGCTCCTGGCACTCGGCGCAGCCATGGCTGACCCCATCCTTCGCCCGGCGACGGGCGCGCCTCGCCTGACCCCGGCCCTCGCCCCCGAGCAAACGGAGCAAGCGGAGCCGCTCGCGTTGAAGATCAACCGCAAGAGCCGCTCGTTCGACGAGACCTTGCGCCAGTGGTCTCGCCTCGGGCGTCTCGGCCCCCCGCTTCTCGCGCCCGAGCTGGCCCTTCTCACAGCGCGGCTCGTCAGAGAGCCCGAGCCTCTCCTCGTGGGCGCGGCGCGCCGTGGCACCCTGGTGGCCGCGCTGCCGCTCGCGCGACGCGGCCGTGCGCTCCTGGCGCTTCGCAGCGATCACACGCCACGCGTCGACGCCATCGGCGATCGCGCGGCCGCGCCCGCCCTCTGGCAGGCGATACGGACCATCAATGGGTGGGACACGCTGGAGCTGCGCGGCGTCCCGGCCGACTCCTTCCTCGCGCTCGAGCTCCCCGCGCTGGCCCGCGCAGAGCACTGTCGGGCTTATGTCCGCGAGGTCAGCCGGGCGCCCTGGTTCGAGGTCGAGGGGATCGAGGACCGCATCCACCGGCGCTTCCGCGGAGACATGAGGCGGCTCGAGCGCCAGCTCGGCGGCGTGGAGCTGGAGCGCGTGACGGCCTTCGATCGAGCGGCGCTGCGCGATGTGTTGCGCCTCGAGGCGTCGAGCTGGAAAGGACGGGCCGGAACGGCGATCGCTTGCGAAGCCAACCTCGTCGCCTTCTACGCCGCGACGGCGCGCATCTTTGCGCGGCGCGGTCAGTTGACGATCGCCTTTCTCCGCGCGCGCGGCGCGCGCATCGCCGGGTGCTTTGCGCTCGAAGACTCCGAGACCTTCCACCTTCTCAAGATCGCGCACGACCCGGAGTATGCGCGCTTCGGCCCCGGGCAGCTCCTCGTGCGCGAGACCGCGCTCGACGCGGCCCGGCGGGGCCTCGCCCGATACGATCTGCTGGGCCAGGACACGGCGTACAAGATGAAGTGGACCGACAAGGTGCGATCGCACGTCGAGATCACGGTGTACGCGCCGTCGCTCCGGGGTCGCGCCCGCTGCTGGGCGCGCGAGGTCGCGCGACCCCTGGCGGGCCGCGCCGGCCGGACGCTGCGCGCGCTGACGGCGCCGCCGGCATCGACTTCGCGACCGCTCCGGAGCGAGCCCGGCGCCCGAACCTGACCCGGTTCGTCGATTGCACCTCGGGGAAGCGATGACGAGCCCTAGACGAACGCAGCGGCGCTGGCGGAGCGCCGTGCTGAGCGGCCTGACGACCGGCGTCGCGCTGGCCTTGGGATGCGGGTCGAGCGCGAGCCCCGTTCCCCCCGAGTCCACCCAAAAAACGACCGCCCCGCGCGACAAGCCCACCACGACGAGCGACGACGCCTCCGTGTCCGTGTCCGCGGTCGACGCGTCGGCCGATCAGAGCGCCAGCACCGACGCGGACCCCGACGCGGGCGACGACGTCGCCGAGGCTGCCGGCGACGATGGCGGTCTGGGAGGGCCGGCCGTGTGCGGCTTCACCGCGTGCGCGCCAGGCGCGCCCTGCCCGGACCTCATCATCGACGAAGACGACCTTCGCGCGTCAACCGTAATCGATACGCGCACGTTCGCCCCCACGGACTGCGCCGTGGTCGAGGGGTGCATCACGCAGACGGGGACGCGCCGCCTTCTGCGATTCGACACCGGGACGGCGAACGTTGGAACGGCCGACCTCGTCGTGGGGAGCCCGACGGCGGGCATCTGCTTCCAGTGGTCGGAGTGCCATCAGCACTACCACTTCCTCGGCTTCTCCCAGTACACGCTCTACCAGGCCGACGGGACGACCGTGGCGGCGACGGGGCACAAGCAGTCGTTTTGCCTCGAGGACGTCGAGCAATACCAGGCGGACCCCGCGCCCGATCCGCCCGACCCATTCACGTGCACGAATCAGGGCCTGCACGTCGGCTGGGAGGACGTCTATCCCAACGACATCGACTGCCAGTGGGTCGACATCACGGGCGTCCCGGCCGGCAACTACCTCCTCAAGGTGGCAATCAACACGGCCGGGTACCTACCCGAATCCAACTACACGAACGACACCGCCACCGTTCCGGTCACGATCCCGGCGCAGTAGTCACCTAGAGAGCGTTACTCGGCGGGGTTGGGCTTGGCGGCGCCGTGCGCGGGCGCGGCCTTGCCGCTCGTGTCGATGCGCATCCCGTAGAAGCTGCGCCAGACGAAGAACAGCGCGACCGCGAAGCAGAGGGCTGCCACGACGGCCGTCGTCTCGCGCGGGATCGGGTGCGCCTCGTCGTTCGCGAGCTCGACGGCGAGGAGGCCGAAGAGCGTCGTGAACTTGATGATCGGGTTCATCGCGACGCTGCTCGTGTCCTTGAATGGATCGCCGACGGTGTCGCCGACGACGCACGCGTCGTGCAGCGGCGAGCCCTTCTCCTTGAGCTCGACCTCGACGATCTTCTTCGCGTTGTCCCAGGCGCCGCCCGCGTTGGCCATGAAGAGCGCCTGGAAGAGGCCGAAGAGCGCGATCGAGATGAGGTAGCCGATGAAGAAGAACGGATCGAGGAAGGCGAAGGCGAGCGTCGCGAAGAAGACGACGAGGAAGATGTTGAACATCCCCTTCTGCGCGTACGTCGTGCAGATCTCGACGACCTTCTTGCTGTCGGCGATCGACGCCTTCTCGACGCCGTCGAGCTTGATGTTCGCCTTGATGAACTCGACCGCGCGGTACGCGCCCGTGGTCACGGCCTGCATGCTCGCGCCCGTGAACCAGTAGATGACCGAGCCGCCGGCGATGAGGCCGAGCAAGAACGGCGGGTGCAGGAGCGAGAGCTTCTGGATCTTGGCCGGGTTCGTGAGGCCGTCGGTCAGGAGCACGATGATCGCGAAGATCATCGTCGTCGCGCCGACGACCGCGGTGCCGATGAGCACCGGCTTGGCCGTGGCCTTGAAGGTGTTGCCCGCGCCGTCGTTCTCCTCGAGGAAGTGCTTCGCCTTCTCGAAGTCGACGTCGAAGCCGAACGTCCTTCTTGATCTCTTCCTTGATGTTCGGGATCGTCTCGATGACACGAGAGCTCGTAGACGCTCTGCGCGTTGTCGGTGACCGGACCGTACGAGTCGACGGCGAGCGTGACCGGGCCCATGCCGAGGAAGCCGAACGCGACGAGGCCGAAGGCGAAGACCGGCGAGACGTCCGTTGCCGCCGATGGTCATCGTGGCGCCGAGGCCCATCTTGCTGACGAAGTAGGCCGTGCCCATGAGCGCGATCATCGTCGATGCCGAGCCAGAAGGCGCTGAAGTTGCCGGCGGTGAGACCGCGACAGGATGTTGAGCGACGCGCCGCCCTCTCGCGACGAGGTGACGACCTCGCTGCACGTGCGCGCTCTCGGTCGACGTGAAGACCTTGACGAGCTCGGGGATGATCGCGCCGGCGAGCGTGCCGCAGGTGATGATGGCCGAGAGCTTCCACCACTGCGAGTCGTCGCCGCCGAGATCCGGGATGAGCAGGTACGACGCGACGAACGTGAAGACGACCGACACGAGCGACGTGACCCACACGAGCTGCGTCAGCGGCGCCTCGAAGTTGAGCTTGTCGGCGTTCCCGTAGCGCGCCTTCGTGATCGCCTCGTTGACGAAGTAGCTGAGCGCGCTCGAGATGATCATCAGGACGCGCATGACGAAGATCCACGTCAGCAGCTGGACCTGGATGGTCGGGTCGGAGACCGCGAGCAGGATGAAGACGATGAGCGCGACGCCGGTGACGCCGTAGGTCTCGAAGCCGTCGGCGCTCGGGCCGACCGAGTCGCCGGCGTTGTCGCCCGTGCAGTCGGCGATGACGCCCGGGTTGCGCGCGTCGTCCTCCTTGATCTTGAAGACGATCTTCATGAGGTCCGAGCCGATGTCGGCGATCTTCGTGAAGATGCCGCCGGCGACGCGCAGCGCCGCGGCGCCGAGCGACTCGCCGATGGCGAAGCCGATGAAGCACTTGCCCGCGTACTCGTGCGGGATCGAGCGTGCAGGATCGCGAGCATGAACGCGAGCTCGATGCTGATGAGCATCATGCCGATGCTCATGCCGGCCTTGAGCGGGATCGCGTAGACCGGGTACGGCTTGCCCCGGAGGCTCGCGAAGGCCGTCCGCGAGTTCGCGAACGTGTTCACGCGGATGCCGAAGAGCGCGACGGCGCCGCTGCCTGCGATGCCGACGACGCTGAAGAAGAGGATGAGAAGGACGATGCCCGCGGGCTCGCCCTTGAGCACGCCGTAGTAGACGACGATGACGGTCGCCGATGAAGACCCACGAGCAGGGCGAGGAACTTCGCCTGCGTGAAGAGGTACGTCTTGCAGGTCTCGTAGATGAGCTCGGAGACCTCGAGCATCGACTTGTGCACGGGCGCGTTCTTCAGCTGCATGAAGATGACGAGCCCGAAGACGATGCCGAGCGCCGACACGCACGAGCCCGAGCTGGAGCAGGTGGCTCGCCGGCATCCCGAAGAACTGCAGGGTGTCGAGCTGGTCGGGGATGACGAGCGAGTCTTCACCGCCGCCGTGCATGGTGGGGGCTCCGGTGGCTGCCCCTTGAGCGAACGCGCTCAGACCGAAGAGCGAAAGAACCGTGAACACGGCGGAGGCGAGGAGAGGTCTGACAACACGACCTCCCGGCGCCTTGGCCGACGAGATGGACTCCATGCGAACCTCTGGGTTTCGTTTGGACGACCGTTCGCCTGGTGAACGGCCGTCTGCGATTCCGAGCGGTTGGCCGCCTGCGATTTCGCAGACGCTTCAGCACGCATCGTCTCGTGCGATCCCGACGGGCGAGCGCGTACGAGCGCAGGACGGATACCAGGCCTTCTCAGCCTTGTAAACCGCGCGCGGTCCTACTTTCGTGGGCCGAGATGACGCGCTCGCCACGCCGCGTCGCGGCTGCACGCGGGCCCAGGACGGCTCCGGGCTGTGACAGACCTGTGCCCCGGCCGTGAACGCGGCGTCCCGCCCCTCCATCCTCCGCCCCCCCTATCCCCCGGCCCCCCGTCCGGGGCGCGCGGCGCCCTGAGCCGCTAGACTCCCGCCGTGGACACGGGACCCGACGCCTCGCTCGATCGACTCCTCGATCGCCTCTACGTCGAGCACGTGGGCGACCTCGAGGTGCGCTACGCGAGGGCCGTCCAGGACCAGGCCTGGGACGCGATCGTGATCCACTCCGGCTCGCGCATGAAGCGGAGCGTCTTCGACGACCAGTTCTGGCCTCTGCGACCGGTCCCGCACTGGCAGCACTGGCTGCCCCTTGCGGAGCCGGACTGCGCGCTGATCGTGCGCCCGGGCCGCAAACCGAAGCTCGTTCTCTTGACGGCCCAGAGCTTCTGGGAGAAGCCCGCTCCGCCCGTCACCCGCGCATTTCTCGATGTCTTCGACGTGGCGACGATCGACGATCCAGCCCAGGTGAAGCTCCACGTGGGCAACGGACGCATCGCGTTCGTCGGCGAGGACCGCGAACGAAGCGAATCGTGGGGCATCGCCGCCGAAGGGCTATGCCCTCCCGCCCTGCTGGCCGCGCTCGACCCGCTCCGCGTGACGAAGACCCCCTACGAGGTCGCGTGCATCGCGGAGGCGAACCGCCGGGCGCGCGCGGGCCACGAGGCGCTCCGAAGCGCGTTCCGGGACGGCGACGCCTCCGAGCTGGCCTTGCATCTGCTCTACCTGGGCGCGACGGCCCAGGACGACTGGGAGACCCCGTACAAGAACATCGTGGCCCTGGGCGCCAACGCCGCGACGCTGCACCATGTTTCGTACGGAGTCTCCAGCGCGGTCCCCGGTCCGGGCGCGCGGGGCGCGGAATCGTTGCTGGTCGATGCCGGAGCCACGTGCCGAGGCTATTGCGCCGATATCACGCGCACTTGGGTAAAGGGTGGCGGCGCAACTGCAAGCGCGTTCGCTCACCTCGTCGCGGCCGTCGAGGCGATGCAGCAGCGCCTGTGCGCCGCGATCCGGGTGGGCCTGCCCTACGAAGACCTACACGACGAGTCGCACAGGCAGACCGCCGAGGTCCTGCGCGCCGTGGGCATCGTGCGCGGTTCCGCCGACGAAGCCGTCGCGACGGGGATGACGCGAGCATTCTATCCTCACGGTCTCGGTCACTCGCTGGGTCTTCAGACGCACGATGTCGGCTGCGCGCTCCGGCAGGTGCGACCCGGCAACACGTTCCTGCGCAACACGAGCGACATCGCCGCGGGTCAGGTCTTCACGATCGAACCAGGGGTCTACTTCATCGACGACCTCCTCGGCCCGCTCCGTGAGGGCGCGCCGGGGGACCTCGTAGACTGGAAGATCGTCGACGCCCTGGCCCCGCTGGGCGGAGTGCGCATCGAGGACGACATTCACGTCACCGGCGGCCTCGCGCCCGTCCGCAACCTGACCCGCGAGCACCTGCCGTCCGGAGGCGGAGCGGTCTAGGAGCGACGTCAGCGCTCGGCCTGCCAGAGCTCGCGCAGGATCTCGGCGACGACCTCGTAGAGGGCCTCGGGGATGGCGTCTCCGACGCTCAGCTCCACGAGCGCTCGGGCGAGCGGCACGTCCCGGACGACGGGCACGCCCCACTCCTGGGCCGCTTGCGCGATGCGCGCCGCGAGATCGCCTTCGCCGCTGGCGACCACGACCGGTGCGTCGTCGCCGGCCTTCTCGTCGTAACGAAGCGCGCATGCGAGATGGGTCGGGTTGACGACGACGACGCTCGCGGTCCTCACGTTGGCGATCGCAACCTGCGCCAGGAGCTCTTGATAGGCGCGGTGGCGCGCGGCCCGGACCAACGGGTCGCCTTCGGCTTCCTTGTGCTCGCGCTTCACTTCTTCCTTGGTCATCCGGAGTCTCCCCAGCCAGGCGCGACGGGTCACCAGCAGGTCGGCGAGCCCGAGCGCGAGCCCCAGAGCCGCCGCGTGCCACGCGAATCGTCCTGCCACATCCGCCACGACGGCGCCCGTCCAGGCCGGTCGCCCCGCCACGCGGGCGATGTCGACGACTCGATCGGCCAGGTCCCGGTAGGCCAGCCAGCCCACGAGAAACGCGGCGACGATCGCGCGGGCCACGGCGAAGAGTCGCGCACCGGAGACGAGGGCCTTCGCGCCCGTCAGCGGGTTTAGCCGATCGAGCCGCGGCGCGAGCCGATCGCCGGCCACGACGCCCCCGGTTTGGACGACGTGCGCGACGCCTCCCGCCACCCCGACGACGGCAAGCGCCGGGATCACGAGCGAGAGGACGCTCGTGGCGAACGCTCGGGGATCGAACCGCGCGACGACGCCCGATGCGCCCGCGTGGGCCGCGCACTCGATCGCGATCCGCAGGTCGGAGGACGCGTGGGACGCGAGCGCCCGCACCGCCGCCGGGACGATCGCGACGGCGGCGACGAAGGCGATCGACTGCGCCGCATGAGAGCTCGCGCCGCTGTCTCCTTCGAGGCGCGCCTTGCGAAGGCGCCGTGGGGTCGGGTCTTCGGTCTTGTCGCTCACGCTTTCTTCGCGAGAGCGTACAGCGAGAAAAGCAGCTCGCGCACCCCCTCGCCGGTCGCCGCGGAGACCAGCTTCAGGTCTACATCGCGTTTCGCGAACCGTCGCTTGGCCTTGACCCACGCCTCGCGGACCTCGGGCAAGTCGGCCTTCGCCATCATCACGAGCTGAGGCCGCGCGGCGAGCTTCGGATCGAACTTCGTGAGCTCTGCGTTGATGGCGTCGAAGTCGGCGAGGGGGTCGCGCCCCTCGCCCGGATCGACCGTCACCAGATGCAGGAGCGCGCGCGTGCGCTCGACGTGCTTGAGAAATCGAATGCCGAGCCCCGCGCCGGCCGCGGCGCCGGGGATGAGCCCGGGGATGTCGGCGATGACGAACGACGTCTCGGAGTCGACGGCGACGACGCCGAGGTGCGGCACGAGCGTCGTGAACGGGTAGTCGGCGACCTTCGGCCGCGCGCGCGAGACCGCACGGATGAACGTGCTCTTGCCGACGTTGGGAAAGCCGAGGAGCCCCACGTCGGCCATGACCTTGAGCTCGAGCCGCAGGTTCAGCTCTTGTCCCGCCTCGCCGGGATCCGCGCGGCGCGGGGCGCGATCGTAGGGCGTCGCGAAGTGGATGTTCCCGCGCCCGCCGCGGCCGCCGCGGGCGACGACGACCCGCTTGTCGACGGCGTCGACGTCGAAGACAAGCGCGTTCGTCTCCTTGTCGAACGCCTGCGTTCCCACAGGCACGTGAACGACGAGATCGCGCCCGCCCTTGCCGTACTGATCCTTGCCGCGGCCGTGCTCGCCCCGCTCGGCGACGAGCCTGCGCGAGAGCGCGACGTCGAGGAGCGTCGTCTTTCCCGCGTCGCCGACGAAGACCACGTCGCCCCCCTTTCCTCCATCGCCGCCCGACGGCCCGCCGTGCGGGACGTACTTCTCGCGGCGAAACGCGACGCACCCGCGCCCGCCGTCGCCGCCGATCACTTTGACCTCGCAGGAGTCGACGAACTTCACGGCGGCCGAGCCTTTAGCACGAGGGATCCAGGGCGCGTGTGCTACTTGAGGAAGTTCTTACGCCATGCCGTTTGCCATGGGCGCCGGGGGCGCACGCATCCACTACGAGACTCGGGGCGACACTCGAGACACCGACAGGCCGACGGCCGTCCTCATTCAGGGCCTGGGCCTCTCGTCCCGATTCTGGTTCGACGTCCCCGACCGCCTCGCGTCCGGGCCGGATCGCTGGAACGTCCTTCTGCCGGACCATCGGGGCGTGGGGCGCAGCGATCGCCCACTCGGCTCCTACCTCATGCACACGATGGCCGACGATGTGGCCGGGGTGCTCGACCATGCCGGCGTCGATCGGGCGTACGTCGTCGGAATCTCGCTCGGCGGGATGGTCGCGCAGCACGTGGCCATTCGACATCCATCGCGCGTCGCGGGGCTCGTGCTGCTCGCGACCACGGCGGGGTTTCCGCACGTGCGCCTGCCGAGTCCCCTTTCGCTCGCCAGGTTCCTGGCGCTGCCCCTCAACGGAGAGTTTCGCCGAACCCACGTCAGTCCTTCGTTCGCGAGGCTGCTCCTCTCGAGAAAGGACGTCCCGCGCGCGAATGAGCTCCTCGCAGGTTGGCCCTCCGCGCTGCAAACGGAGCCCACGAGCTTGGCGGTGTTCATCGCGCACTTCGGAGCGATCCTCGGCCACGCGGCGGGCTCGGGGCTCCAGCGGATCGCGTGTCCTACGGTCATCGTGACGGGCGACGACGACGCATTGCTCCCGCAAGAAAACAGCCGCGTACTCGCCCGACTCATTCCTGGCGCCTACCTGGAGGTCGTTCCGGGCGGTCACATCATCACGGCGAACGACCCCGAGTGCGTCGCCCGTGCCCTTGCTCGCGCACGCACGATGGCCGGCGAGCCGGCGCGCACGGTGACCGACGAGCGGGCGCGCAAGTCCGGCGACGAGTCCGGCGACGAGCCAGTGAAGCCCGCCGCCGGAATGGCCGACCGGCCCGCTCAGATGCTGAGGGCTCCCGTCCGTAGCAAGTAGGCGAGCTTCACCCGCTGCTCGGGCTTGAGCAACGCATGGATGCGGCCCAACGCTCGCACGACGGCGCCTTGCACGCGCTCGGTGCTCTTCGTGCGCTCGTCGGCCGCCGCCTTGGCCTTCGCCTCGTCGAACGACTCGCCCGCGACCGCCTCGGCCAGCGACGATGTGGTACGTCGCAGATCGACCGCAGATTGCGCGCGCTCGGTCTTGAGCTCGCTCAGGACCTCGGCCAGCGCCGTGACCTGGGCCTCGTCGAGCTCGAGCTTGAACGCAAGGAAGCGAAGCGGCCGGCGCACGCCGAAGCCGCCGAATCCCTCACCGTCCCCGCCCTCGGCACCGTGGCCGTGCCCGCCGTGCCCGCCATGGCGAGACCAGGGGCCCCCCTGGGGACCGCAGCCAGCGTGCTCGCCGAACTCACCGAACGCCTCGCGCCGACGGGCGCTCCACCAACCAAACATACCTGGATGCATTTTCAGACCTCCACGCCGGGGCTCATCGCTCCCAGCGGGCATTTCCGGGTCGGAGCGAAGTGCCCCGCGCGGGCGCGGGCTCGATGCCACGCGCACCCACGAGTCTTGGTCCGGCGCCCGCCTCTGTCAATCGGGCAGCGTCCTTCGGAGCCGGGCCAGCGCCAGCGGCGGCGTCAGCGCCAGCTCCGAACGAAGCGCCGCAACGGCGCCGCCAGCAGCGAGGTTGCAAGCGTGAAGGTGAGAGAACGCAAGACCTCCCCCACGAAGGAGCCGCGCTGCGCACGGAGCTCTCGCTCCGGCTGATTCCACGCGTCCTTCGCGAGGCGCCAGCGCGCGCGCCGTCGGCGCCTCTCGATGGTCAGGGTGCGATACGTCACGAAGGCCGCCGCACCCGCGGTGCCCACGATCACCAGCCCCGCGCCGATGGCGGCCGCCTTGAGATGTCGCGCGAGCTGCTTTCGCACGTCGAACGCGTCGTGCCTGCGCTCGTCGAGGCGCTCCACGGTACGAACGAGCTTGTTTCGCATGTCCTGCGACTGCCGCAGGAGATCTTCCCGAGCCTTGCCGTTCCGGCTTCCGTTGTGACTCATGCGATGCGCTCCTTGAGCTGCGCCACGTTGGCCTGGAGCCGGCCCTTGGTCTGGCCCATCGGGCTCGTCGGCATCGCCTTCCACCCGATGAGACCGAGCGTGACTGCCCCGACGAGGAGAATCGCGCCCACCACGAGAGCCCCGACCCAGCCGACCCTCAGCGCAAGGACGACCGCGACCATGAACATCGTGAACGCAGCCACCGAGACGGCGGCCGCTGCCCCGAAGGCGACGGCGCTCGCCTTGGCGGCCTCGATCTCGCGCCGCAGCTCGTCGCGTGCCAGCGCGACCTCGATGCGCACGAGCTCTCCGGTATCGCCAATGGCTTCACGTATGAGCTCCGTCACGGGCGGCTCGAACGCCTTCGCGATCGAGCGGCGATCGATCTCGTCAGTCATGACGCGCGGGGGATGCAAGGTTCGTGGCGCGCGCCCGATCGACTGGGCCGAGCTAGTCGCTCGCGGGCGTGCCCCCATCCGTCACCGGCGCGGTCACCGGCGCGCAGGAGACCGACTGAAGCCACAGGTCGGGCGCCCCGTCGCGCGTGTCGACGTACATCACGCCGAACTGAGCCCCCGTCCACACGACGTCCGGGTACTTCGACCAACCGCTCGCGCCGTCCGAGACCTGAACGTCGTGGAGGCCGCCCACCCGCGCTCCGGTCGCATCGACGAAGCTCATGAAGATCTGCGGGCGGCCGGTCCGAAACTGGTAGTACACGATCCCCGCCGACGCGCCGGTCCAGGCCATGTTGGGCCAGTTCGCATCGCCGCTGTCCGGTTCCTCGACCAGACCGCCGCCGATCTTCTGACCCTGCGGATCGACGAGCGCCATCTGGATCTCGTTGTCGCCCGATCGCATGTCTTCCCAGGCCGACAGGAAGCCGAAGCTCGTCCGGATGAGGCGCGGCAGGAGTCCGCTGCTGGGCGCCGCGCCGCGGAGCGAGATCGGCGTCGAGGCGGAGAGGCTCATGGTATCGAGGAGCGCGAAGCGCACGTCGTACGAGCCGTTCGGCGCGTCGCTCCAGGCCATGCCCAGCGCTTGATCGTCGCCCGCGACCCAAGGCCATCCGTCCGCGTCGTCCTGGGCAAGACGGAGCGGCGCGGTCACGGTGAGCGAGCTGGGCTCGATCAGCGCGACCTCGACGCCGCCTTGGCCCTCGAAGCTGTCCATCCAGGCCACGGCGACCTTGCCTCCCGGGGCATGAGCAAGCACTGGGCGCGACTGGTTTGACTGCGTCGCGGCGATCGTGACGCCGCTCCCCAGAGGCGCCCCGTCGGGGCCCAGCGCCCGCGCCAACACGGCGGTCCCCGCGGTTCCCTCTTGCCATACGACGAGGAAGCCGCTGTCGGTCTTGAGCAGATTCGGCAGGTCGCTCTTGGCCGCCGTCGGCTCGACGGCAACCGGCGACCCCAGGAGCGACCCGTCAGGTCCCAACCTGGCCACGTCGATGTCCCCGCTACCCGTCGAGGGATTGACGTACACGACGACGTAGTGGTCGGTGTCCCATACGAACGCGAACGCCTCGGAACCGACCGCGAACGGGAGCTTCTTTACCGCGCCCGAGAGCGCGCACGCCGAGATCGGTTGGGCCTCGATCTTGGGAGCGCCGGGTCCGACACGCACTGCGCACCCGGAGCCGGAGGCGCTCGCGACGACAACCGAAGCCCCGACGAGGCCGGCGCAGGCTCCGCGAAAGCGCATGGCTCGACCCCCTTCGCAAAGAGCAGGCCGGCCTTCGCGGTGGACCGCCGAGCGCGAAACGCCTCTCAGGAACCGGTTCGAGCGCCCTCTGCGGTCTCCCGGAGCGTACTCGCCGCATCGGGAAAGCCAGCGCCCGCGTAGAGCTTCGCGAGGAGCGCGATGCACGCACGGATCGCCCTTGGATCCTGGGCGGCCCGGGCGCTCGAGAGCGCGTCGAGCGCGTCGAGGAGCGCTTCTTCTACACGGCCGGCGATCGAGAGCGTCATCGCGAGCGCAAGCGCCGCCTGGCAACGCACGGAGGGCGACGCCCCCTCGGCTCGCAGACGCGCCCGGCGCAGATCCGCAATGGCGACGACCGGATCGCGATTCTTCTCGTGCTGCGAGAGCGCCCGAACGCGGTCCGCGAGCGTGCCTTCCCGCCGCCGCGCGCTCGTGGACGGCTCCTCCTCGAAGGGCTGCAACGTGGTGGCCTCGATGACCTGAAGGACATCGGAGCTCGAGAGCTCGTCGTCGTCGAAGTCCACCGCCGCCATCGGCTGCGTCGGATCGCGGTCGGGGGCCACGACCTCGAGTTCGTCGGCGGAAACGATGATGGTCTCCTCGGGCTCCTCCGTGACGTCGCGCTCCCCGACTGCCTCCCGCGCCGCGACTGCCTCCCGCTCCCCGACTGCCTCCCGCTCCCCGACTGCCTCCCGCGCCGCGACCGACCTGCGCTCCGCGACGACTTCGCGCTCCTGCTTCGCCTCGCGCGCCTCGGTCTCGGGCTCCCCTCCCCCTTCCGGCTCTTCCGCCGCGTCGAGGCCGAGCGGGGCCTGTTTCCACGGGCGATCCATATCCAGGCGCCAGCCGCGCACGCGCTGCCCTGCGTCGGTCGCGGAGCGGGCACCGATGAGGGCGAGCTGCCCGGCCCGCAGCGCCCTCACGTCCCCATCGACGAGGACCTCGCCGGCCTTCGCGATCCGCGCCAGGCTCGCGGCCGACACCAGCGCGGGTCCCCACGCGAGGTACATCCGTTGCCCATCCGGAGCGAGCGCCTCGAGCTCGCCCTCGGCGACGCCGCAGGTCCACGCGCGCTCCGGCGCCGAGGGCTCCTCACGGAGGCTCGTCGCAAGCTCGAGAGCCTCTTCGACCGAGTCGGTGTCCCAGGCCATGGCCAGGAGCGCCGCGCTCCACGCGACGAGGCGGCCTCCCAGCGCTTCGCCGCGTGCACACATCGAGCGTGCGCGGACGAGATACGGCCCTTCCGGACCAGGCACGAGGCCCGCCGGCGGCATCCGAAACGCGACGACGATCTGTCGTTCCAAAGCTGGGGGGCGCGTCCTTTCCCTCAGACTCGGATGCGTTTCTTCAGCGCCGCCAGCTCGTCGTCGATGTCAGTCGTCGCCCCGCCCTGTTTCTCGAGCTCGCGGAATTTCGCTTCGAGGTCTTCGTTCTTCGGTCCCTTGCCGATGGCCTCTTCGACCTCGGCCATCGCGGCTCCCTCAGCCTCCCGGCCCTCGATCTTCTCTTCCATGCGACGGAAGTTGTCGAACGCACTCGACCCTCCCTTCGCGCCGAGGTTCTCGGCCCCTGCGCCGGACCGTGCCTGGACGGCGCGCGCCACGATCGTCCCGCGCTTCAATTTGAGCTCGGCAAGCTTCTGCTTCATTCGCTCGAGATCTTCCTTCATCTTCAGCGCTGCGGCCTGCTGCTCGCCTCGCGCTCGGTCGGTGATCTCGAGCTCACCCGTCGTTCTCTTCTTCTGCTTCAATGCTTCGCGCGCGAGCGCCTCGTCGCCGCTCTTGAGCGCGAGCTCCGCGCGGTGGTCCCAGCGCTGAACGTCCGCGCGCAGCTCGTCGACCTTCTTCGCGAGCTGCTTGTCCGCCGCCAGCGCGGAGATCACTTCCTTGTGGCCCGACTTTATCTGCTCGTCCATCTCCTCGAGGTTCAACCCGACGAGCTTCTTGTCGTCCTCGGCCTTGTCGAGCAGGGCGTTGAGGTTGCTCTGGATGACCTTCCCCATTCGATCGAAGATGCCCATGGCCGCTATCCCTCGCGCCGCCCGCGGCGCCTTGTGTTCGAGAACGTCGCGGCACAATCTAACACGCGGCAACACGCGGCACGTCAGCGCACGCTTTCGCACACCGTGCGCGGCCCATGTGCGTCTCCGGCCCTTCCCGGCTGCCCTCGCCGCGACTCTGCCGTTACACTTCTTGTCCTGTCCTTCCAGGACGCGCCCATGACCGACGAGTGGCATCGAAAGCTCGCGCAAGATTTCGGCGCCGCAGCGGCGACGGCAGCCGCGCTCGACGGGGCGACGCTCCTCGAGATCGCGTTCGGCCGCGCGCGCAGCGTCGTCGCCTACGCGCTCGAGCTGGCTCTTGCGCACCGGCTTCCAGCGACCGGGAGCGTCGCTGGCGACGACATCTGGCTCCGCCTCGGCGACGCGCGCGTGCGCTTCACCATGAATCGACGCGAGGGGTTCGTGCTCGTGTCGCGGTGGATGGTCGACGACCTGCGCGCGCGCTGGGACGAACCGGCGCGCGCGGTCGTCGAACTCGGCGCCGACGGAGCGTCCGGAGCGGTCGTCGACCTCGAGGCGATGGCGCGGACCTCCATCGACGGTATCGTCTCCGAATGGCGCGCTCGCCCGCTTCCCGCGAGGGCGCTCAGCGCTCGCCCGCCCACTTTCGAGGACGAGCCGACGAAAGGGTGACCCCATGGCGGTGTGCAAGCAGTGCGGCGACGAAGCGGACACGCTCGTGAGCGTCAAGGTCGCCGGCAAATCGAAGAAGATGTGCGAAGAATGCGCGGACCGGGCTCGAGAGGAAGCCGAGGTCGCCGAGCAGAGCGAGGCCGTCGTGCAGAACATGATGGGCTTCAAGGGACGGCGGTAGGGGCCGATGACCGCGCGCACTCGAACCTCGCGGGCGGCTCCCGGGGCGGTCCTCGCCACGGCGCTGCTTGCGAGCGCGTGCTCGAGCGCTTCGGTGACGCCGCCCCTCTCGGCGCCGACGCCCAAGATCGACGTCACGATGTCGGACCCCGCGGAGTACCAGGTCCGGCACATCTCGGAAGAGGCGGGCGAAGCCATCTTCTCGCGCATCGGGGTGGGCGACCCGTATCGGACCGGACTGCCGTATCCGTTCTTTCTCGCGCTCCTGTCGATGTACCCCGACGTCCTGGGCGCGACCCCGCAAGCGTTCGCCGATCGCTTCGGCTTCACCCCTCGGGCGGCCGACCCGCAGAGCAGCGACCGCGACGCACGCGAAGGGCTGCCGATCGGGCTGCATCTCACCGACGACCCCAACACGCACGTTCCTTTCGTCGTTCACAGCTGCGCGCTCTGTCACTCCCAGATCGTGAAGTGGCCGGGCGGCGAGAAGCTCGTCATCGGGCTGGGCAACCGCAAGATTCGCATCCACGCGTACGACGACGCGCTCGCAAAGGTGGCCGCGCGACCCGACTTCGATCGCGAGCACATCGGCCCGATCGCGCGCCGCATCGCCGAGCAGGAAGACATCCCGTGGTCGGCCGATTGGCGCGACTCCATCGTCGGGGGGACGATCCGCGCGTTGAAGGAGAGGGTGTCGTCACGGGCGTCGTTCCTCGACCGCGTGCGCGACGGCCTCCCGGGCCGCGTGGCGACGATCGAATCCTTCGGACTGGTGCTGGGGCAGATTCTGCATCGCGACGTCGCGGCGTCGAAGACGGTGGGGTGGGCGAAGATCCCGGATGCGATCGGCTTCGGGCAGCGCCGCACCCTCAGCTGGGACGGGGGGAGCGAAGGTCCGAGCGACGCGATCGTCATCGACGCGGACATCGCGGCCGGAGCGCGCATCGAGTGGTACGTCAAGCATCCCTGGCAGGGGCCGGCGGTCGCCGCGTATCTGCGCCACCTCCCCCGCGACCTGCGGTTCCCCGCGGCGGTCGACGCGAGCCTCGCCCAGCACGGAAAGGCCCTCTTCGAGAAGACGTGCGCGAAGTGCCACGGTACCTACGAGGACGACGGCCGCGCGAAGACGTACGTCGAGCGCATCATTCCGATCGACTACGTCGACACGGATCCGGCCCGCGCGCTGGCAGTGACCGACGCGTTCGTCGACGCGGCCAACGACCCGCGGCTCACCCTCGGCCTCGTCCTCGAGTCGACGCGGCGAACCTCGGGGTACGTCCCGCCCGTCTTGACGAGCGTCTGGGCGCGCGCGCCCTACGGACACGCAGGCCAGTGGCCGAACCTGAGCGTCCTGGCGACGAAGCCGTCGCTGCGACCGACCCGTTTCCTCGTCCACGGCGACGCGCCGCTCGATCTCGAGAAGGTCGGCCTCGCCACCGGCGATCCCGACGCGCCGCCGGGCGCCGGCGACTACGTTCAGGACGGGACCCAGGAGGGCTTTCGAGTCTCCGGCCACCCGTTCCTCGCCGACCTCGGCGAGGACTCACATGCGGTGATCGAGTACCTGAAGACCCTCTGATCCAGCGAGCGCCTCCCGCTGCGATTCCGCGACGAACCGCTCGATCACGGCCGGGCTTCCAGCGGAGACGCGCCTTCGGGCGAGGGGCGAGGCGCGGGGCGGACGGGCGGCGAGGCGTTCGGTGACGACGGGGTCGCGACGGATCCCGGCCGCGCGGCCTGGCCGAGCACGTACTCGCTGGGCCTGAAGTTCTGCACGCGCCTGCGAAATCGCCAGGTGGCGTCCGGCCAGAGGGTGGAGTTTCTGCCCGTCTTGTCGATGTACCAGCTCGCGCAGCCGCCTTTGTTCCAGACCGTGCGGCCCAGTCGGCGATCGACCTCGGCGACGAAGGCCGCCTGGGCCTCGGCGCTCGGCTCGACCGTCGCGAGACGGTGCTCACGCATGTAGCGAAGCGCGCTCGTGATGTGCGCAATCTGGCTCTCGATCATGTAGACGACCGAGGTGTGACCGAGGCCCGTGTTGGGTCCGAGCAGGAAGAAGAAGTTCGGAAACCCCGACACCGTCGTCCCCAGGTGCGCCTGGGGGCTCCCGTTCCACGCGTCGTCGAGGGTGCGGCCGCCGCGGCCCCGGACGTACTTGCCGAAGGGGAGATCCGAGACGTGAAACCCCGTGCCGAAGATGATCGCGTCGACCGGACGCTCGCGGCCGTCGGTGGTGACGATTGAGCGGGGGCGCACCTCCCGAACGCCCTCGGTGACGACGTCGACGTTGCTCTCGCCGAGGGTGCGGAGGTACCTGTTGGAAAAGAGGATGCGCTTGCAGCCGAGCGTGTAGTTCGGCGTCAGCTTGGCGCGGAGCTCGGGATCGGGGACGCACGACTCGAGGTAACGGAGCGCCGCGCTCTGCAGCGGGCGCATGAGCGCGGGATGGCGGAAGCCGAGTCCAAAGAGCTCGGTCACGGCGTAGATCTGCGCGCGCGCGAGCTGCTGCAGGGCGGGCAGCGACCGGAAGGCCCGTCGCTGTCCGTCGGTCAGGTTGGGATTGCTACGCGGGAGGATCCACGGCGGGGTCCGCTGGAAGACACTGAGCTTGCCTACCTTCGGCTGGATCTCCGGAACGAACTGGATGGACGAGGCGCCCGTCCCGACGACCGCGACGCTCCGCCCCGTGAGATCGGCGTCGTGGTCCCACCGCGCCGAATGAAACGCAGGACCCTCGAACGTCTCCAGCCCGGGGACCTTCGGGACCGACGGCTCGCTGAGCGCTCCGGCCGCGGCGACGACCACGTCGGCGGTGACGGTCCCCTTCGAGGTCGTGATGCGCCACCTCTGGCCCGCCTCGTCCCACGCGCAGTGCTCCACCGCGTGCTCGAAGCGGATGTGCGGCAAGACGCCGTAGTGGCTCGCGCAGCGTCGCAGGTACGAGAAGATCTCGGGCTGCGGGGAGAAGGCGCGGCTCCAGTCCGGGTTCGGCGCGAACGAGAAGGAATAGAGGTGCGAGGGCACGTCGCACGCGCACCCGGGATAGGTGTTGTCTCGCCAGGTTCCGCCCACCTCGTTCGCCCGCTCGAGGACGATGAAGTCATCCATCCCGTCCTGCTTCAGGCGGATGGCTGTCCCCAGGCCGCTGAATCCGCTTCCGATGATCGCGACGTGAACGTGGGTGAGTTCGTCGTGGGTCACAGCGCTCTCCATGGATGGCATCCTGTACGGAAGTGCCCGTCCGTCTCGGTACCAACCGGTACCAAGAGAGTGTGGTACCATCCCGTACCAAATGCAAGTCCCCCCTCTTCCGGAGCTCGCCACGGCGAGTGACGCAGCGCGCGGTGAACCCGCCGAGGCGCACCGACTGCGCCTCGTCGGAGCCATGGCCGCCCTGCTCGCGGAGAAGGGGTATTCCACGGTCACCATCGCAGACATCGCGCGGCAGGCGCGGGTCTCGAAGCGAACGTTCTACGAGCACTTCCCCGACAAGGACGCCTGCTTCATCGCCTGCTACGAGACGCTGAGCGACATGGTGCTCACGGCCATCGTCGAAGCGATGTCCGGCGAGCAGCCGTGGGCGAAGCGGCTCCGTGCGTCGACGCGGGCGTACCTGTCGACGCTCGAATCGCAGCCCGCTCTGACCCGGACGCTCATGATGGACATCTACGCGGCCGGCCCCCAGGCGCTCAAGGTGCGGCGGAAGGTGCAGAAGAGGTTCGCGGACAATCTGCGCCGTATCGTCGATCAGGGCCGAAAGGAGAACCCGAAGCTCCCGAGGCTCCCGCCCGCGATGGCGACGGCCATCATCGGCGGGATCAACGAGCTCGTTCTCGTCGCGGTCGAAGAGGGCCGAGCGCACCGGTTGACGGAGCTCTCGGGAACCGCGGAAGCTCTCCTCCAGGCGGTGCTCGGCTTGTAGGAAGCCCGGGTTACCGCACTTCGCGGTTCATGACGTGGATCGCCTGTCCGAGCGCATGCAGGCTCGCCTCCATCATCCCCTCGCCCAGCGTCGGGTGCGGGTGGATGGTGAGCCCCACGTCCTCGAGGAACGCGTGCATCTCGAGGGCGAGCGCTCCTTCGCTGATGAGGTCCGTCGCCTCGGGGCCCACGATGTGGATGCCGAGGATCTCTTTGGTCTTCTTGTCGGCGACGACCTTGAAGAAGCCGTCGGTCTCGTTCACCGCCATCGCTCGACCCAGGACGCTGAAGGGGAACTTGCCGACGCGGACTTCGATCCCCTTCTCCTTGGCCTGCTGCTCGCCCAGACCGACGGTGGCGATCTCCGGATCGGTGAAGATGGCGGCCGGGATCGCCACCCAGTCCTTCGCCGCCTTGTGGCCGGCGATCACCTCGGCGACGACTTCTCCCTCCTTCGTCGCCTTGTGGGCGAGCATCGGGATGCTCGAGCAGTCGCCGATCGCGTAGATGCCGGGCACGTTGGTCTGGCCCGACGCGTCGGTCGGGACGAATCCCCGGTCGACCTTGACGCCCAGCTCCTCGAGGCCAAGCCCGGCGCCGTTGGGGCGCATGCCGACGGCGACGAGGACGACGTCGGTCTCGATCGTCTCGGTCTTGCCGCCCACGTCGACCCGCACGGCGATCGAGCCGTCTCGCTGCCGTTCGTAGCCGAGGGCCTTGGCGCCCTTGAGGATCTTGGCGCCGTGCTTCGTGTAGAGCCGCTCGACGACCGCTGCCACGTCCGGGTCGACGCCCGTGAGAAGGGTCGGCAGCGCCTCGACGAACGGTGAGCTCGCTGCCGAGGTTGCTGGTACGCGCCGCCGAGCTCCATGCCGATGATGCCGCCGCCGATGACGAGCAGGCGCCGCGGGACTTCGCGCAGGCTCACGGCCTCCTTGGCGCCGATGATCTGCTTGCCGTCGAACTTGAAGCTCGGAATCTCGATCGTGGTGGCGCCCGTCGCGATGACGATGGCCTTGGTCGCCTCGAATGACCTCGGTGGTCCCTTCGCGGGTCTTCACGCTCACGGTCTTCGCGCCGGTGACGCGGGCTTCGCCGTAGAGGAGCTCGACGCCGTTGCCCTTGAACAGGGATGCGGACGCCGCCGGTGAGCTTCTTGACGATGCCCTCCTTCCAGTCCTGCAGCTTGTTCGCGTCGATGCGAGGGTTGTCGACCATCAGGCCGTACGTGGCGCCGGCCTTCACCTTCTCGTAGGTGTGGCTGGTCGCGATGATCGCCTTGCTCGGCACGCAGCCCCAGTTGAGGCATACCCCGCCGACTTCGTCCTTCTCGATGCAGAGCACCTTCTGCTTGAGCTGCCCGAGGCGGATCGCGCACGGATACCCGCCGGGGCCGCCGCCGATGACGATCGCGTCGTATGTCTTCTCTGCCATGCGGGTCACCTGTCCTCTCAGACGTGCGTAGGCGGCGGCCCGATTTTTTTCAAGCTTTCGAGCTGTTCGCGCAGGTGCCACGGCATCTCGGCGTACACGTCACTGACCAGCGACTCGCGCGCAGGCGGCGGCATGGCCTCCACCTCGTCGATGGCGGCCGCAATCTCTGCGGTCAGCTCGGCTTCGAGGTGCGCGTCGCCCGCTTCCGAAACGAGGCCGAGGTGGGCGAGGTGCTTGCGCAGGCGCAGCAGCGGATCCTTGGCCCCCCAGGAGTCCACCTCGGCCTGCGACCGGTAGCGCGACGGATCGTCGCTCGTCGAATGCGGGCCCATCCGATACGTGACCGCCTCGATGAACGTCGGGCCGCCGCCGGATCGAGCGCGCTCGAGCGCGGCCTGCATCGCGCTCGACACTGCGAGCAGGTCGTTGCCGTCGACCCGAACGCCGGGCACGCCGTAGGCGCGCGCCTTGACGGCGAACGTTCGCGCCGCGGTCTGCCGCTCGGCCGGAACGCTGATCGACCAGTGGTTGTTCTGGCAGACGAGCACGCACGGCACCTTCCAGACGCCCGCGAAGTTCATGGCCGCGTGGAAGTCGGCCTGGCTGGTCGCGCCGTCGCCCAGAAACCCGATGGCGACCGCGCCCGTCTTGCGGGATCGCATGGCCCACGCGGCTCCAACCGCTTGCGGGATCTGCGGCCCGATGCACGACGACCAGCTCACCTGGTGAACGGCGCGGCCCGATGGATGGCTCGGCATCTGCCGGCCCTTGAGCACGTCGCCGGAGTTGCCGAAAACCTGCGCAATGAAGGCACGCAAGGGGAAGCCGCGCACCAGCATGACGCTCTGCTCGCGCAGGGCCGGGAACACCCAGTCTTCGGCACCGACGGCGAGCCCCGTCGCGATGGGTACCGCCTCCTGGCCCTGCGCGGCATCCGTAGAAGCCGACGCGCCCCTGCCTCTGCAGCAGGATCATCCGGGCGTCGATCAGGCGCAGTCGCTTCATCTCGCGGTATGCCCTGAGCACCGTCGCCTCCGGCAGCAGGGGGTCGGTCGCCGGATCGGCGCTGCCGTCGTCCCGCATCACGCGAAGCAGGCCGATGTCCGGATCGTCGTCGCCCAGATCCTCGATGGCCATCTTGACCGCCTCAGTCGTCAGCGCCAGCGTCCGAGGCCGGCTGACCGCTGTCGGACGCCGGGAGGCCGGAGGAGGCGTCGGACCCGGCGTCGACGCCGGCGCCCGTGGCCATCGGCTGGCCGCAGAAGAGGGGCACCACGGCGTCGTAGAACTCCATGAATCCGCCGTTCATGCAAGGACTCGCGAGACCCGCGTCTACCTCGGCCGCCTGGCAGGTGGCGGCCATCATGAGAAACGACGCGCATCCCGCCCCATCGGCCTCCGTGGCGCAGTTCTGACGCGCCGCGAGCGAAGTCGGACTGCTGACAGGACAGTTCGCCTGGCACGCGGCGATCTCGCAATCGGATTGCGCCTGCACGGCTTTCGGGCACGAGGGGTGGCTAGGGTCGGTGATCTCGATGCACCCGGCGACGTTCGCGCCGACGAACTCTCCGAAGTTGAGGATGGGGCCGAGCTCGGCGGCGGTATACGGCGTCAGGATGCAGGCAGCGCAAGCGGCGTTGGCGGGGGTCTGCTTGAACGTGGTGCAATCATCGGGCGTTTTCGCGGGCCCGAGGCAGGCGGCATAGAACTCGTCCCAGAGCTCCCCGCCGTCGGCGCCGAGGCACGCGCCCGTCGGGGTGGCCGCGGGCTGGTAGCTACCCTGCACGTAGGTCAGCACGTCGGACGCATGGCACGAGCTCGCGGCGGCGTCTTCTTCGCCGTCGCCGGACATGCCACCGGCCGAGGCGTCGGAACCGGCGGCCGCGGAGATGTGCGGCGTACTGGTGACCACCCCGCAACCGCTGGCCGGCGCGAGGCCTGCGAAGGCCACAAAAACCGGCACGGACCAGACCCGCCACGCGCCAAACGCGCGCGGAACCGCGCGAAGCCAATGAGAAGACAAGGGTCTGGGAATTATGCCACGGGAGAGGGCGCCGGGCGACCCCCCGGTCAGGGCACGCAGTCCGGGCCCGCCACGTCCGTGCTCTGGCAGGTCGAGTTCGGCGGGCACGTGTTGGCCCCTGCGTCCACCGGCGTGACCACGCCCGCGGCGTCCGTGTCGCTGGCGTCGGCCGCAGGCGCAGCGCCCGAGTCGACTGCGCCGGCATCCGCGAGCGTGCAAGCGGGTCTGCACGTCCCCGGGACCCCCATGTTCTGGGCAGTCACCGTGACCGAGACGGGCGCGCCGGTCGACGAGCTGAAGATCAGGGGGTTCGGGTAGCCCGCATCACACGTCCAGCCGTTCGGGCACGGCAAGCCACCCACGATGCACGCGCTCGAACAGAACCCGGCCCCGGTCGTCGGGTCCGCGTCGCAGCTGCACGCGCCCGTCGTCTCGTCGTCGGTCGCAGTAACGGTCGTGCTCGTGGCGGTGCTCGCGGTACAAGCCACGCCGATTGCCTTTTTGCGCGTGAGCTTCGCCATGGTGCAGAAGCCGATATCCGTCTGGCAGACGAAGCCGGTTCCCAGCTTGCTGCAGTCCGAGTCTTGCTGGCAGCCGCCGTCGCAGAAGCCGTATCCGGTGATCGCCCCGTTCGCGACGCTGCGCTCGAAGGTGACCGGAAAACACGAGTTCGTGCCCGCACATCCGGTCGGCTTCGAGCCGTCGAGCGCGAACGTGCATAGGGGGTAGCAAGTCCCCTGACCCGGCTGCGGGTTGTTCTGGTCGAAGGGCAGGCAGATCCCCGGTCCGGGCGCCGCCGGATTGTCGGGGCCATCGCAGAAGTGAGGAAGCCCGTCGTCCACGCCGCCCGGCACGGGATCGCAGTTGCCCTGCGTGGAGGAATTGGAAGGCGGAATCATGCAAACGGGTGTCGCGAACAAGGCGACGGGCACGGTGCCAATCGTGAACATGCCGCTGTAGTCGATGCTGCACGTGTTGATCGACGGGCCCCCGTCGGGAACGCAGTCGGCGTCCGAAGTGCACACCTTCCCGGTCGTGCCGTCGTAGCCGCCGCCGCTGTCGGCGGCGTCGTCCCCGGGGCTGACGATGATGCCGCTGTCGAGCATCTTGCGCATCCCCCCGTCGTCGCCCCCGCCGCCGTCGGACGTGCTCTCGGCCGAGCCGCTCGAACAGCCGGCCACGACCACTCCCACGAGACCGCCCGCGACGAGAGCCCCGTACCATTTGCGGATCGCCATGAGCTTGCCTCCCAGTATGTCCCGTCTAAGACCGCTCGGACTCGCTGCGAGCCCGTCTACGAGCCCATCTTCACGTGACGGCGGGTGCGGTGCAAGCGCTCCGCCGGGGTGGCCTGACTAGACTGTGCGGCCGGGGGGCACCGGGGTCGACAGCGCCACGACGTGGAGAACGACTGCAACGGAAAGAAGTAGCAGTTCCGCCTTGCCGCACCACTCGGCCTGATCGTGCAGGCGGGCGAGATCCAGGCCCGGCCCGGCGACCCCTCGAATGGCCCCGGCGGCATGAAGGGCGGCAATGCGAGGGGAGATCTCGAGGCCCTCCAGGACCGCGGCGCCGGCCGCGAGCAGCGAAACGAAGGCGCGGGCGCGGTCGACGCGCGCGACCATGGCCCCAGCCATCGCGCGACCCGCCTCGGAGGCCAGGACAATCGCAGCGCATGCCATCGCGACGGCGTCGAACCGCCGGAAAACGATGGTCATCGCGTCCGCGCTCGACGGCCAGGGGACCATGGAGAAGACGACGGGCGCAGCGACGGCCCCGAGGGCCGCCAAGCCCCCGAGCCAGACCGCGACGGCCAGGAGAGCGACGATCGCGAGGACGCGTCGAGCCAGCATCACAGACCATCCTGACGCCATGGTGAGGGTCGCTCGTACCGATCTCGAGCGCACCTCGCGACGACTGATACGTACGCGCAGGCCGGCCCGCGAACTTCAGTGTGACCTCGGTCCGGGCGAGCTTCGAGTTGAGGCAATGGCAGTTCGTGCCGTCGGGGTTTGGGTACAGCAGACCAACGAAATCGTCCGTGTCGGCCCACATCTCACCCTCGACCTCGACACGCGCCGATCGCCCTCGGAAGCGCCACCGACGAGGGGTGATCGCGCCGCCATTGCGCGCGATCGACCGCAGGCCGTTCAGGTCGTGGCGCACACCCTCGTGACGAAGGCACAGGATGGTGCCGCCCAGCACGGGTCCGCCACCGCCGATCGAAGCGCCCTCGAGGACCAGGTCGTCGCCGCCGTCCCACGCGTTGCACTGCCCCCAGGCGTAGAGGGAGGAGTGCCGGCGGCCCCAGTCGTGTCCCACCATGGCGGGCCAGCCGTCGACGGCCCACCCGTCCCCGTCGACATCGACTCGCCCCGAGACGCGCGCGTTCGGAACGGGCGACGCGAGCTTCTGCGCGGGCCAACGGCGGGCGTACATCCAGGAGCTCGGGAAGTGGAGCCACGGCTCGGCCAGCGGCTCGATGCGGAGATCGTATTCGATCGCTCGCTCACCCGTCTCCACTCTCCCGCGAGCCCGCTCGCGCGAGAGGGTGCACCCGTCGATCGCGACGCCCAGGCCATCGCGGTCGAAGCGCGTCAGGCCTCCCCCGAACGGAACGGCCATCTTGGCCGCGACGTGCCCGGACTTCGCCGAGAACGCCACCGCCCAGGCCTCCGCGATCGCCGCGGTCGGGGCGCGATCGCCGGCCCAGACGGTCCACTTGAGCCAGACGGCGCGACGCGAATGCGGGTCGTTGGCCTTCGAGAAACCAGCTCTCGACGTGACCATGACGAGCGAGAGCCCCCTCGTAACGAAGCCCCGCCGAGGCTTTCATCGCGGACCCATCGCCGGGGTTCAACCGACGGCGAGCCGGACGAGGGCCTCACGAACCAGCGCGTCGTCGACCAATCCGCCGAGGCTCTCGAGCGCGCCGCGAGCCTCGCCCATGCGCGCGCGCCCGGCGGCGACGACGGCGGCTTCGCGCGTCTCGCGCCGCCAGGAGGCGAGATCGGCGAGGATCTCGCCGCGGGCGCGTTCGTGTCCGAGCCGAGCCAGCGCGATGCGCGCGTGCCATGCGCAGCTCGCGCCGTCGCCGGCGCCCCACGACAGGACCTTGCGCAGCAGCCGGCGCGTGCCCCAGATGCGGCGTTCGAGGTCGGGAATCGCTTCCCGGAGGGGTAGTTCGCCCGCAAGCTCGACGCACGCTTGCTCGTCTTCGAGCTCCGGAGTGCGCCGACGCTCGGCGATGACGTCGAGCACGACGCCGCGGCCTCTGCCCACACCGACGCGCGCGAGATAGAATCGCCGCGACTACGGCGAGCGCTTCGTCGGTCGCGTCGACCAGCTCTTCGGCGCGCGCCGCCAGGCGGGGATCGCGAAGCGGCTCACCATCGACGCCGTACTCTTCGGCGACGCGCATCGCGATGTAGCGGATCGCCTCGTCGCGGTCGTCGAGGGCATGGGCAAGGGCGTTCGCGACGCATCGTCCGTCGTCCCGTACGACGCGGGCGTACGCGATGACCGCCTGGTAACGCACCTCCGGGCGGTCGTCGCGCAGCGCGCGCTCGAGCCGTTGCGTGGCGCGCGCGTCGCCAATCTCGCCGAGCGCGGAGATCGCCATCTGACGGACGTGCGGGTCGTCGTCTTCGACGGCCACGAGGAGCCCGGCAAGGGCCTCGACGCCAATCATGTCGGCCAGCGCGACCGCGGCTTCGGAGCGCACCTCGGCCGCCGAGTCGCCCCGCAGCGCCTTCTCGAGCAGGGGAAGCGCACGCGCACGCGTCTCATGCGCGCGAAGCGCGTGTCGCACCACGTCGCGGATCGCGGAGACCCGAGTCGACGCCTTCTCCGACGCGAGGTCGCGAAAGGCGGCCTCGAGGTTGCGCGGAAGAGGAGACGGAGCGAGCATCCTGGCCTGCTGATAGCACGATAGAATGGCGACCCCATGCCGGAAGAGGCCATCGAAACGCAAGAGCTGAAGGACAAGCTCGAGGAGGCCGGCGAGGCCGGCAAGGAGCACGGCGAGGGTCACGAACGTCCGACGCCATGGACGATGTGGCTGTCGCTGTCGACGGCCGTCATCGCGGTGCTTGCGGCCATCGCGTCGCTCGAAGCCGGAGCGAACGCCAACGACGCGATCGTGCGCAAGGACGACGCGATCCTTCATCAAGCGAAGGCTGACGATGAGTGGGCGCACTACCAGGCCGCGGGCATCAAGGCGGTCGTCTACGCGACGCAGGCCGAGGGCGCGTCGCGTCCCGACCTCGCGGCGAGGTGGCAGGGAGAAGCCGACCGCGAGCGGAGCTCGCAAAAAGGGCTCAAGGACGAGGCGGAGAGCGAAGAGGCGCGGGTCTTCGAGATGGACGAGAAGGCCGCCCACAAGCTGCATGTGCATCACCAGTTCGCCAAGAGCGTCACCGTGTTCCAGGTTTCGATCGCGCTTGCCGCCATCGCAGCGCTCACTCGCCGCAAGCCCATGTGGTGGGTCAGCCTCGCCGCAGGGGCCGCGGGCGCGACGTTCTTCGCGATCGGCGTCCTGCTGCACTAGTCACAGATGGAGCCACGGCTTTCGTGGCGTCGTGGTGGTCGTTTCCACGGAGCGACGGTTGCTCGCGCTATCGCAGCGCGCGGCCGGCGGCGAGCATCGCTGCGCTCGTGGCGAAGACCGCCGCGGCACCGACGACCAGCACATGCGGCGCCCGCAGCATCGCGGCCACGCCCTGGTCGAGAACGCCGCCTAGGGACACGCCGTCCGGTGGGCCGAGGCCCACGAAGGCGAGGCCTGCTTCGCTCACGACTACGGCGGCCGCCGTGGACCCGAGCTGCACCGCGACCACTCCGAGCAGGTTCGGCACGATGTGCCGCGCGATGACGGCGCTGCGCCCGCGCCCGAGGGCAATCGCTGCCTCCACGAACGTTGCGTCTCGAAGAACGCGCGTCTGCGCGAGCGCCAGGCGCGCGAACGGCGCCCACGCGGTCAGCGCAAACACCGCCCCGATGTACACCCGTGACGGAGCCCGCACCGCGCTCAAGACCGCAAGCGCGAGGATGAAGGTCGGGAACGCTTGCACGAGATCGCACGCGCGCTCGACTCCGCGCTCGAAGCGCCCTCGAGCCATGGCCGCCGCCGCGCCGAACGGAGTGCCAATCGCAAATCCGATGCACGAGACGACTGCCGCCAGAGCGATCGCCCTGAGTCCGGCCGCCGACACGAGGCCCATGAGGTCGACCCCCGCCTCCCCGCAGCCGAGTGGACGCGCGACCGAAGGTTCGCACCACGCGCGCGCCGGCGCGAGCCTCCCTGCCGGCTCGCCCGACAGAGCGGAGCCCGCCGCGCCGAGAGCCACGACGAGCGCCAGGGGCAAGAGGTCGAGCGCCCGTCGGCCCCCGCTCATGCGCCGCCCCGTGCTCGCGGATCGACCGCCGCGTGCAACCCCGTTCCGAGCACCTGAGCGGCGACGAAGAGCATTCCCGCGGCGACCACGGCTCCTTCGAGCACAGGGAGGTCGCGCGTCGTGTACGCCTCGAGGATCAGCGTGCCGAGACCCCGACGCTCGAACATGCGTTCGAGCACGACAGCCCCTCCCAAGAGCGCGCCGAGCTGGCTCGCGACCACCGTGACGATGGGCCCTGCAACCGCCGGCAGCGCGTGCACGATCCAGACGCGCAAAGCCCGGGCGCCTTTGGCGCTCGCCACGAGAAGAAACGGCGCCCTCTCGATCTCACCGAGAGCGGCCCGCGAGATCCGACCGACGTGCGCCGCGAGAGGGATCGCGAGCAGGCCGCTCGCGAAGAGCAGCCCCCAGGCCCCTGCGTCCGGATCACCGGGCAGCGGAACGATTCGCAGGCGCGCCGCGAGCGCCCAGGTCACGACCGGCGCGAACGCCACGAGGGGCGCCGCGGCGACCCCAACGAGCACGCGTTCGACCCAGAGACGGGCGCGGGGCGCCAGCCACGGTCCGCTGGCCGCGAGGCCCGCGGCGATCCCCACGACGGCGCCCAGGCCCACCGCGACCGCAGCGAGCTCCGTGGTCGGGCCGAGCGCGTCGACGACGCGGGCCATCGCGCGGGTCCCGGGACGGCGCAGCGAGTCCCCCAAGTCGAGGGTCGCCAGACCGCGCACGAAGCGCGCGTACTGGGCCGGCAAGGGCTCATCGAGGTGCAGGGTGGAGCGGATCCGAGCGAGGTCCGCCTCGCTCGCCGCGTCGCCGAGAACGAGGCGCGCCGGATCCCCAGGCAAAAGCCGGAGGGCGAAGAACACGAGCGAGGCCAGCGCGAGGACGACCAGGGCCGCTTCGATTGCGCGCGCCGCGAGCACGCGCAGAGCGCGCGCGAGGCTAGCCCCCGCTCGGCGCATCCGCCGACCCGGTATCGGTGGGCGCATCGAGCGTGGCATCGAGCGTCGCGTCGAGGGTCGTCGCATCGAGCCCGGCGTCGCTTCCGGCGTCGAGCTCCTCGTGGGCCGCGTCGCCCGCGTCCGCGCCGCCCTCGGCATCCGGCTCGGAGGCGTCACCCCCTGCGTCGAGGACCGCCGAGGCTGCGTCGGTATTCGTATTGTAAGACATGCAGACGGCGGCGTCGGGAGACGCCGCGTCCGCCGAAAGGAGCGCGGGCTCCACGATGCAGACGCTCTGCGCCTGGTTGTTGTCGAGAATCGCGGCGTTCCAGGGCGCGGAGGTCGGGTTCTTGCAGATGTAGCCTTCGCTCTGGCGGCAGTTGGAGTTCTCGTTGCAATGCGCCATGCAGAAGCTGCGGCCCGTCCGCGACGGAGACTGGTAGTCGTCGTACCCGCAGCCCGGCACGCTGGACTGAAACTCGACGCACACTGCGTTATTGGGGCAAGACCCATTCGTGCAGTTGAGCTGCGTGCAGTACCCGGCCGGCTGAGTCGTGTCGCAAACGAGCGTGCCCTGCGTAGAGCAGTCGGTGGAGAGGACGCACTTGTCCCCGATTTCGGGTGCGCAACCCGCCGCGGCCAGGGGCAGGAGCAGCGCTGCGAGCCCCTGGGCTCGCCCCGGGACGGAGCCAAGCAAGCGGATCACCCTATCCATCAGCGGCGGCGAACCTACTTTCCTGCTTGCTGAAGCGCAAGCAAGGCGTCTCGGCCGGGCGCCGACCTCGGGCGCTCTTCTGTCAGGCCCGGCCACGGCGAGGGGCGGCGCGGGAATCGCTTTCTAGCTTTCTACCGATGACGAGCGGCGCCTTTCGGCGTCGATGTTGCCAGCGCATCCGTTTGACTTTGCGCGGCTCCCTTCCTACGTTCTAGTCCCTGCGGCCATGGCCACTCACATCACGTCCGACTGCATCAACTGCGGGGCCTGCGAGCCCGAATGCCCCAACGAAGCCATCAGCGAGGGTGACGAGATCTACGTCATTGATCCCGAGCTTTGCACCGAGTGCGTGGGCTTTTACGACCACGAGGCCTGCCAGGCGGTATGCCCGGTCGAGTGCTGCATCCCCAATCCGAACCATCGCGAGGAGGAGCAACTCCTCCTCGAGCGGGCCATCCGGCTCCACCCGGAAGACGAAGAGCTGAAGAAGCGGGTCGCAGGCGGGTCCTTTCCGTCTCGATTCCGTAAATGACGGAAGGGCGAAGAGGCGAACAGGCGCGGCGGCGCGGCGGCTTCTCCCTTCCTCTCCTTCTGTCACCGTCCGGTCTTGTGCTCGGGCTTTCGCGGTCCGGTCTTGTGCTCGGGCTTTCGCGGTCCGGTCTTCTGCTCGGGTGCGCCGTCAGCGGCTGCGGGGGCGGAATGCCGCTCCTTCATCCGGCGCAGACGCTGCCCCTCGGTGACGTGAGAGCGCTCGCGGGGTTCAGCAGCAACTTGGCCGTCGGCGAGCTGGCCAGCGCGACCCGCAACGCGGTGAACGAGGCGGCGGGGAACCCGAACCCGCCCGCCCCGGGAAACGTGACGTACGCCCAGGGCGCCCTCGTTGCAGCGGCGATCGGACCTGGGCTGGCGCCCGTCGTCGGCGCGCGAGTCGGGGTCGGCTCCCAAAGCGAGGCCGGCCTCGTCTATACCGGTCGCGCCGTGCGAGCGGACATCCGGCACTCGTTCAAACTCTCGGACACCTGGGCGCTGAGCATCGGCGCCGGCGGGTCGGCCACGCTGTACGGTCGCGATGAGCAGTCCTCGGTTCCCGACGTCGACCTGGGTCGGCTCCACGGGTGGGGAGCCGATGTGCCGATGCTCGTCGGCTACCAAAGCGACGGCGACCTCTACATGGTGTGGCTGGGTGTCCGCGGCGGCTGGGACCACGTCGACATCGACGACGTGACGAGCGAGCCCGGCAGCGGACAATTGGGTGCGGCCCCTATCTCGCTGTCGGCGACTCGGTTCTGGGGCGGGGGCCTCTTCGGCGCTGCCGTGGGTTTTCGACACGTGCACGTGGCCATGGAACTCGACGCGAGTTACGCGAGCGTGACGGGCGACTACAACGACACGCACGCGCACGTCGTAGGTGTCGCGTTGACCCCTGCGGCGGCCCTGTGGTGGCTCTTCTGAGTCGTGCGGCGCGCGCCGGTATGCAGCGGCGGCGGTGAATTTTCGCACATGGCTCTGCTTGCGAAGGGAGCGCAGGCCAGGCACTCTCCGGCCGTTCACATGACTGGCGCGGGGGGCCGTGCCAAATCCACCCGCCTTCGCGGGTGGGGGAGCCAAACGATGAACCTCGATGCGGCCGGCGGCAGATCGCCGCTCGTCTTGCTGGTGGATCCTTTCGTGACCTCACGCCACTTCATGTGGCGCGCGCTCACCCGTGCGTTCGGCGTGATCGAGGCCGGCAACGCCGGCGCAGCGCGGGCCTGGATCGCCAGCCGGCCGGACATCGACGCGATCGTCGTGCAGGACGAGCTTCCCGACCAGCGTGGACTCGAGCTCGTGCGCGAGCTGGTTCTCGCGAAGCACCCGGTCGCGCGTTGCTCGATCGTGCTTGCGAGGATGACCCCCGACTGGGCGGCGATCGCGCAGGCCGGGCTGACGCTGATCGAACGAGGCGACCTGCGCGCCATCTCGGCCAAGCTCGCGAGCTGGCTGCTCGCACGCGACGCGGGGCTCGCGAAGGCGCTGATCCGCGAGGCCGATCGCCTGAGCGCGTAGGTGTGCAGGGGTTCGGCGCCTTCTTGGCAGCTCCGGAGCGTCGTGAAGCCTGCCCGAATACTCGCGCGCGTCGTCTCGGCGTTCAGTTCAATAGCTGCTGCGTCTTGGGCATCACCTGAGAGCATTCGAGGGCGTCTTCGAGCGCACCGATGACATCGGCGGCCGTCACGGCGTAGCCGCGCTCGCGGAGCTGCTCGGCGCATCGGTCGGCGGCGGCCCGAACGGCGCCGCGGAGATCGAGATCGATCGACTCGACGACGAGGTCGATCTCGAAGAGCTCGATCGTGACCTTGTATGCGCCGTTGCCGGGGGCCGCTGCGAGCCGGAGGCAGAGCTGCAGAGACTCGCGCGCATTGCTCGTGGTCATGGACTCGAGGGCTGCACGATGGATGCCACGCGGGAATTTGGCCGCTACGGAGCCGCGGCGCCGGACGCGGCTGGCCCAGTCCGGTTGCGCACTTTGTGACACGCGCCTGTAGAAGCGGGGCCATGGATCGCGCGAGGATAGAAGCCTCATGTTGACCGTTGCCTCTACCGGCGGACGGGATAGCCCGTGGCATCGATGAAAGGCGCGCCCCTCGTCACGGAGGAGCTCCACGTCCTCGTCGTCGACGACTACGAGGACAACCGCCAGATGTACGCGGAGCTTCTCGCCTACGCCGGCTACCGCGTGACGGTGGCGAAGGACGGCGCTGAGGCGATCGCGACGGCGCGCCAGGTCCTGCCCGACCTCATCGTCATGGATCTCTCGCTCCCGGTCGTCGATGGATGGGAAGCGACGCGCCGACTCAAGCACGACGATCGGACCCGGCACATCCCGGTCCTCGCGCTGTCGGGGCACGCGCCGGAGGGGTTGGTCGGGCACTCCGAGGGCGCGCACGAAGCGGGCTGCGACTCGTTCCTCGCGAAGCCCTGCTCGCCCGAGGCGCTGCTCCAGAGGGTGGAAGAGCTACTCACCCGGCGCAGGCGCAGCGTGCGGAAAGTGCGAGTGCGCGCCCGGGGCACCCGCCAGGCTGGTTGACGCCGGTGCGCGCGTGAGCGATTGGGCGCGCGAATGATCCGCGTGCGGGCTCTACGAAAGCGCTTCGACGTGCACGAGCGGGCGCCGGGCGTCGCCGCCGCGTTTCGCTCGCTGTTCCGACGCCAGACCCGACCGGTCATGGCCGTCGACGGCATCGATCTCGACATCGCGCCGGGCGAGCGCGTTGGTTTTCTCGGTCCCAACGGGGCCGGCAAGACCACGACGCTCAAGATCCTTTCGGGGCTGCTGCACCCCACGAGCGGCGAGGTTCGCGTCGACGGCCACGAGCCGCGACGCCGGGAAGACGCGTTCCTGAAGAAGATCATGCTCGTTCTCGGTCAGAAGCAGCAGTTGCTCTGGGACCTGCCCCCATCCGAGACCTTCGAGCTCAACCGAGCTGTCTACGACGTGCCCCGAGCCGAATACGAGGCGACGCTCCGCGAGCTCAGCGACCTTCTCGAGCTCGGCGATCTGGTCAAGAAGCCCGCGCGCACCCTCTCGCTGGGCGAGCGAATGAAGTGCGAGCTCGCGGCGGCGCTCATCCACCGCCCGCGACTGCTCTTCTTGGACGAGCCGACGATCGGCCTCGACGTGACGATGCAAGCCACCGTGCGCGACTTCGTGAAACGCTACAACGAGCGGAGCGGCGCGACGCTGATCCTGACGAGCCACGACATGGGAGACGTCGAGCAGCTCTGTCCGCGCGTCGTCCTCATCGACAGAGGCAAACTCGTCTACGACGGGGCGCTCGACGAGCTCGTCGCGCGCACGCGGCCGGACAAGCGCATCGTCCTGCGCTTCGCCCGCCCCGTGGACGCGCACGACGTCGCGCAGCTCGGGCAACTCGTCAGCCACGACGCGGGGCAGAGCGTGCTGCAAGTGCCCAAGGCCGCGGTCAACGCGGCGGTCGGGCGCGCGCTCGCGCAGCTCCCCGTGAGTGATCTCGTCGTCGAGAGCGCGCCGCTCGAGGAGGTCATGAGCGAACTCTTCGCCCGCAGCCGCGCGCGAACGCAAGGCGAGAGCTCGGGCGAGACCGGCGCGCAGGCGCCGGACGACATCCGGGACGCGACCCCTTGAGCCTTCGCAACACCGCCCGCGCGTTTCCCTCGCTTCTTCGCGTCGGCTTCGCGGACGCCGTTGCCTACCGGGCGGAGATGTTCGTCTGGGTGCTCGCGACGACGATGCCCCTCGTGATGCTCGCGCTCTGGTCGACCGTGGCCCGCGAGGCCCCCATCGGGCGCTACGGCGAGGCGCAGTTCACGGCCTATTTCCTCGCCACCTTCGTCGTCCGCCAGCTCACCGGATCGTGGGTCTTTTACGACATGAACTTCGCGGTGCGAAACGGGACGCTTGCGATGCGCTTGCTTCGTCCGGTCCACCCGCTCTGGGCCTACGCCGCCGAGGCCCTCGCGGCCATGCCCTTGCGTCTCGTGGTGTCGCTGCCGGTGGCGATCGTTGCGCTGGCGGTGGTCGGGGCGCGCGGCATGACCCACGATCCGGTTCTCTGGGGACTGTGGGTCGCCTCCGTGACGGGGTCGTGGATCATCACGCTGCTCGTCAATCTGATGATCGGATGCGCGTCGTTCTTCATCGAGAGCAGCCTGAAGCTGATGGACGCGTGGCTCGTCTTCTTCTTCATCCTCAGCGGTTACATCATCCCGATCGACCTCTTTCCCCCGAGGCTTCGCGCGCTCGTCGAGTGGCTCCCCTTCCGGTTCCAGATCGGCTTTCCGGTCGAGGTCATGACGGGCGCGCACGACCGAACCACCGCGCTGGCGCTCCTCGGAGGTCAATGGTTGTGGGTCGCCGTCGGGCTCGGCGGGACTGCGCTGATGTGGCGCGGCGGACTCCGGCGTTTCGCGGCGTACGGGGGATGAGCGTCATGTCCCGAGGGTACGGCCCGGCGCGTTACCTGCGCCTGCTCCACACGCAGGTGCGTGCGTCGTTGCTCCAGGGGCTGCAGTACCGGGTCGACTTCGCCCTCGACGGGCTCACGGGCGTCTTCTGGACCACGTCGGCCATCCTGCCCCTCGTGGTCGTTTTCCGATCGCGGCCGACGGTTGCCGGTTGGAGCTTCGGCGAAGCACTGATGGTCACCGGCTGGTTCACGTTCCTCGAAGGCGTGCTCGAGGGAGCGGTGAACCCGAGTCTGACGGACGTGGTCGAACACATTCGAAAGGGGACGCTCGACTTCGTCCTCCTCAAACCCGCCGACGCGCAATTCCTGGTCTCGACCGCGCGACTGCAGCCGTGGCGAGCAACCAACGTCGTGGCTGCAGGGGCCATCTTCGTCTGGGGCTTCCGGCTCCTGGGGCGCGGCCCGACCCCGGGAGCCGTCGCGGCCGCAGCGGTTGCGATGATGGCGGCTGTCGCGATCCTCTATTCGCTCAAGACCTTGGCGGTCAGCGCGGCGTTCTACGTCGTCCGCATCGACAACCTCGCTCACCTCTTCGATGCCATCTTCGACGCCGCCCGGTGGCCGGCTTCCATCTTCCGCGGAGCCGTGCGGATCCTCTTCACGTTCGTCATCCCGCTTGCGCTCATGACCACCTGTCCAGCGCAGGCCCTTCTGGGCACCCTACCGATGCGGACCCTCGGCCTCACGATCGCTGGCGCCGTCGCCTCCCTGGCGCTCTCGCGCGCCGTCTGGAAGGCCGCGATCGCGCGATACACCAGCGCTGGAGGATGAGGCCCAGGACCGCGGCGCGTTCTTCGCCTACTCCGCGGCGCTCTTCCGTAGCACCACGACGTAGAAGCCCGCGAAGAACGCCGCGCGGGTATCGGCCAGCCTCCGCTCGACGGACCGGAGGATCGCGCGGACGCCGGGAATGCGCATCGCGGCGGCCGCGGGGGTGACGATCCGGACGCCCCTCACGGCCTCCAGCGTGAGGCTCGGCGGCAGAAGGCGCGGAACGATCCAGGGGGCGTCGAAGCGCGTGTAGACGGCATCTTCCCGCGTCGCGCCGGATATCTTCGCCGCGGGCCCGAGCCGCTTCACGACACCGCGGAGACTGACGGGATTGTAGAACTCGGCCACGACCACGCCGCCCGGTCGAGTGACCCGCGCCATCTCGGCGAGCGCGCGTCCGATCTCCGGCACGTGCGCGAGTACCTTGAACGCGCAAGTCACGTCGAAGCTCTGGTCGTTGAACGGGATCGACGTGACGCTCGCCTCGCGGACGGAGAGCCCGCGAAGGCGCGCCCCTTCGAGCATGCCGGGCGACAGGTCGATGCCCTTGGCCGAGCGCGCGAACTCCGCGAAGCGCTCCAGGAGCAGACCGGTCCCGACGCCGCACTCGAGCAAGTCGCCACCCGCGGCATAGCGACGGACGACCTCGACTTCGAGGTCGTCGACCAGGGCGTGGTACCCGCCCGGTCGGTTCGGCCGCCGCTCGGCCTCGTAGCGGCGCGAGAACTCGTCGTAGTACGAGCGGGTCGCGTGATCGGCGGGGTCCTGACCGGTCGCCATCACTTCGCCCGTCTGCGGCGCTTTGCGGCGCCATGGAGGAAGAGTTCGACCGTCATCGCAGCTTGGCCTCGCACGTCTTTCCCGCCTTCGGCCAGCGACGAGAGCACGAAGGCGCGCATCGTGCCGCCTAGAAAGCGCGCCAGGGCCTCGGCGTCGAGCGGCTCGAGATCGCCCGAGGCGATTCCCTCCTCGACGACGGCACGGAAGACGGCGCGAAACGTCTCCATCCGCTCGACGCTGCGCGCCGACGACCGCGCGCTGGGCGCGACCGCCCCCGCGAAGAGGCCGTGCTCGTTCGCGATCGCGAAGAAGGCTCGATGCTGCTCGACGTAGGCGAGCATCCCTGCCACGCGCATCTCGAGCTTCGCGCGGAAGCTGCGAGGGGCCGCGCGCCCATCGGCGCCCTCGGCGCGCACCCGAGAGAGGAGACCCTCGGTCCGCTCGTCGAGAAGCGCCGACAGGACGTCGTCCTTGTCGGAGAAGTGGTTATAGACCGTTCCCACCGCGATGCGCGCTCGCTCGGCGATGTCCTGAATGCGCGCGCCGTGAAAACCTCGCTCGGCGAATACGGCTTCCGCCGCGTCGAGGATGGCGTTGCGGAAGAGCGCCCGTGCCTCGTCGCGTCGCCGAGGGGGTCGTTCGGGCGCAAGATTCATATCACGAATCCTTATTCATCCGCGCGCCGCCCGCAATGGTCAGCGGCAGGCCAGCCGTTCGACCCAGCTCCCGGTCGAGTCGACCCAGGCGAGCCACAGGTCGCCGTGCGACCCCAGCGCGAGGCTCAGATCGGTCGGCGAGTCTGCCGTGGGAATGAGGTCTCGCGCGGTGAACGCCCCGTCCGCGGCCACCTCCCCCAGTTCGAGCACGTGTGGCGAGCCGGGCGCCGCCGCCTCGGGCCGGACCCGCGCGACCCAGGCGCCGCCGCCGCGCGCCGCGGCGGCCACCGGAGCCGGGTCGAGTCCGTTCGGGTACGTCGACCAGACGGTGGGCTCGTCGACACGCGGGGGATCGTCCAGGCGCACGACCGCAAGCCCGAAGTCGGACACGTCCCGCGCGATGGGCAGGAGCGCCCAGCCGATCCCGGCCGACGGGAGCGCAAGAGTCCCCGCTGTCTGCCGATCGCCGGGCCCCCCGACGAAGACGACCGCGTCCTCGCCCAGCCGCGCGCCGCCGTCGTACGCGACCGGACGCGCGTGCATGGCGGTCAGGGCGGCCCGCGCGTCGATGCTGAGTGCGAGGAGTGAACTGCCGCGCGCGGCGAGATCGACGGCCGTGGCCCCGCTTCCGTCCTCGGAGAGACGCAGCGGCGGCTCGTCGTCGACCTCGAGCCAGGCCTCGCTCACCCACCCCTCGGTCGTCTTGCGGCTCGCGAGATACGCGAGCGCGGTGTGCGCGCCGCCCAGGGTGCTCGCAGCGACCCGCGTGCCCGTCCGCCCGCTCGCGACGATGCGGTCGCCGTCGCCCGTGAGGCCGGCTCTATGAATGGCGCCGGCGCGGTCCGGGCAGAACGCCACCTCGCCCGCCGTGGCGCACTGCAGGCGCAATCCTCTGGGCATGATCCCGTCTGCCGACTCGCGGGCGGGGGGCGCCGAAACCGGCGGCATCGCCGTAGCCAAGGGGGCGGCGACGAACGAGGTGATCCGGGGGCGGCCGTCGTCGTCGAGCAATGCGTCGACCCGGTCGCCGCGAACGACTAGCGTCGCCGGCGCACGGATCGGCAGCTCGATGGGGCCTCGGACCGGTCGACAGAACGCGGCCGAGCCGTCCCCGAGCCCGATCGCCGTGGTCGGGCCGGTCAGGGTTGCGTTCGGCGCGCTCGGCGCGCTCGGCGCGCTCGGCGCGGGAGTCGTGCTCGGCGCTGAAAGGGCGGCAACGACCGCCGCCGGGCTCGAGAGGACGCTCGCCGGCCCCTCCGAGTCCGCGACACCCGGCCTCGCCGGCTCGCTGCGCGCGCATCCGACCAGCGCGAACCCGGCGATCGCCGGCGCAAAGAGATGGCGGTGGGGTCGGCACGCCATGGCGTGCCGCGACTATTGCATGACGCAGGTGGAAGCCGATCCACTGACGAAGCAACAGTCGCCCGACGGACAGTCGGACGAGCTCATACAAGGCACGGGCGGCTGCACGAAGACCGCCCTCAGGCCGTGAAGAATATCGTCGCACGTGCCGCCAGACCCTGGATCGGCCCCGCCCCCTCCGTCGTCCGATGCGGGCGCGCTGCCATCGTCGCCAGGGCTCGTCGGCGACGCGTCGCTTCCCGCGACAGCGTCGGAATCGCCGGGGAACGCAGGCTCTCCAGGCAAGGGTGGCGTCGTGCCCCGTCCCTGAGTGGCGCACCCCACGCAAGCCGCGGCCGCGCATAGGAGGAGACCTCCGGCACCCCTTCGCACCGATCGCTGCGGCATCATGCTACGCACCGGCTGCAATTATCCAATCGCATCGACTTTAGGCCGCGCCCGCGAGGCGTCCCCGTCTCGAACGAGCCTCAGTCCCGGCGGGCAAGCTGCGGAGGCAAGCCGGCCGCGCCGTCGAGCAGCCACTGAAGCACGCGCTTCCCCGCCGCGGCTTCCGCGCGCCGGTGGTTCGCGCGCCACTGCGCCCGCCCGAGAGCGCCGACGAAATTCGCGACGCCGAGGACCGCTGCGAATGGGATGCCTCGTGCGGCGCACGCCGTCGCCACGCCGTGCGCTTCGAGATGCTCGACGTCCGCCCCTTCGCGAGCGATGCGCGCGGCCGTCCCATCGTCGATCGTGATGGCAAGCGTCGTCGCGACGCAGCACGGGCGAACCCCCGGAGCCGCAAGCGCCTCGGTCATCGCGTCGTCCGTCTCACTCGCGATCGCCATCGGTTCCGGAAACTGCGCCGCGCCTGCGAGGGATGACGGATCGACCAGACGCATGCGGCGAGCGGCGACGACATCGCCGATGTCGAGCCCCCTCCCCTCGTACGCGCCGCAGGTGCCCACGAGCACGACTGCGCGAGGCTCGAGTTGGCCGACAAGGGTTGCCGTCCCGACGGCTGCGGCCGGGAGCCCGACGCCCACGATGCGCGCCGCAACGACCCAGCCGCACACCGTCGCGGTCATGGCGGCGCCAAGCGCTTGCGAAAGTGGCGCTAGCTCGGGATCGAATGCCGCGAGGATGAGGACGTCGGGAGCCACCTGCGCCGATGATTGTACCTGAGACCCTGCCGGGTCCGAATGCGCACCTCGTCCTTCCTTGCCTCGGCTCGGCCGCACGACTACCGTTACGCTGTCTCCATGAGGCTCGGTCTTTTGACAGCTCTGCTGCTCGCGGCGCCCGCCGTGGGGTGCACGAGCGCCGTGTCCGATCCCATCGGCCCCGTTGACGCCGAGCCTTCCACGACGAGCGCCATCGTCATCGTCGAGCGCACCGTCGACCCGGCCGGGGGCCCTCGGGCGGAGGCGAGTGCCAGGTTCGTCCGCGTGTCCGCCCCGGCATCGGCGCAAGATGCGCTTCGTACAATCGGAGCGGCCGTCAACCTGCCCGCGCCCGGGACATGCGTGAGCCTCGCCGCGTTGGCAGACGGAGTCGTCATGGCCACGGCGGCCCCCTCGGTCGAGCTGGTGGATGTGGGCGCCGTCTCGCTCGAGGTTAGCGGGCTCGAAACGCACCTCACCCCGCGACAGCTGCCCGACGTGACCGACGTGGTGAGCGGCGTGGTGTACGCCCGGGCCGCCGAGCCGACGCTGTTTCCGTCGAGCGCGCGTTACATCGTGCGCGTCAGCGGGGGCCCGGACATCGACCCATTCGACGTTTCCGCCACCGCGCCCTCCGATCCGACGGATGTGCACATCGGTGGCGAGGACTCGGCGAGCGGGTTGGTCGTGGCGGCAGGCGCGCCCATCGAGATGGCGTGGACCGTCGACGCGACCGACGACTCGCTCTACGTCGACGTGCAACCGGCCGCTGTGCGCTGCGCGCTCGACGGCGCGCAGCATCCCGGCGATGGCTCGGCCCACGCAGCGGTGCCCGCCTCATGGGTCGACGAGGCGGGGACGCTCGTGCTGCATCGCGTGCACCGCGAGGCGCTGGTCGCGCGCGGCCTCGAGGGCGGAGAGGTTCGCTTCGATTTCTCGCGATCGGTGGCCTACGTCCGGCGCTGATGCGTCGGGAAGTGCCATCGGGCGAGGCCTTTGCGAAGCGATGCGTCCCGCGCGTCTCACCCACGTCGCCACCTGCGCTGTCGGGCTCGGGTTTGCTCTGACGGCCGACGCACAGGGGCCCGGCCGCGTGCACCACGCGACATCGCCTGCGGCCTCCGCCTCGGCGAGTGCGGCGAAGCCGCCCAGCGCGGCCGCCTTGGCGTACCTGTCCGGCAAGCAGGCCTTGGTCGGCTGGCACGCCCCGTCGGCCAAGCCGCCCGAGACGGACGCACGTGGGCGGCCGATGCTCGCGCTGACGACGATCAACCGGGGCGAGTCGATCGCGGTCTCTGCCGACGGGGAAGACGGCGGCTTCGCGTCCGCGGATCTCGACCGCGTCGCGCACCTGCTGCGGGCGATGAGCGGTGACGAACATCCGGTCGATCCTCGGACGCTTGCGCTCGTCTACCGAATCCAGCTGCACTTCGGCGTGCCGGAAGTCCGCGTCGTCTCCGGGTACCGCGTTCCCAGGCCCGGTTCGCACTCGAATCACGGCAAGGGCCGCGCGGTCGATCTCGTCGTGCCGGGTATCGCCGACGAAGAAGTCGCACGCTTCGCCCGGGGACTGGGGTTCGTCGGCGTCGGCGTGTACCCGACGAGCCAGTTCGTGCACGTCGACGTGCGCCCGAGAAGCTACTTTTGGATCGACTACAGCGGGCCGCGGATGAAAAATCGGGAGTCGTGCATCCTGCCGGACATCGCCGCGCAGGGAGATGCGGCGGCGGTAGCGCGAGGGCAGACGCCAATCGAGCCGTTCGACGTGTCGATGGATGTCGACGCCGCACTGCGAGCTCGAGGCGCGCCGCCGGCACCGACCCTCTCCGATGACGAAGAAGACGAAGACTAGCCCGTGGACGCCGATGTCTTGCAGCTCGTGCGCGAGGAGCGGCTCCTCGAGGCGGCGCGCCTCTGCAGTCGTCGCGGCGACGCGGCGGGGGCAAGCGCGCTCTTCGAGCGAGCGTGCGACTGGCGCAGCGCCGCGACCGAAGCGCTACGGGCGGGCGAAGCGCTCCGGGGACTCGAGCTCGCCCTTCGCGCCGGCGACGATGCGATCGCGCACGAGGCCACTGCGCTGCTGTCCGTGGATCCCGGCGGCGCGCGGGGGGCCGCCGACCACCTGGCCCAGCGTGGGCACGAAGAATGGGCCGCGCGGGTGCTGGAAGCGGCGGGCTCCGATCTCGACGCGGCCGTCGCGTGGGAGCGGGCCGGCGAGCTCACTCGAGCCGCCGCTCTCTTCGAACGCGCGGGCGAGCCGGCCCACGCCGCACGCACGCTCGAGGCGTGCCTTCGACGCGATCCCGAGGCGGGCGCGGCCGCGGTGGCGCTGGGCGCGTTGCTGCTGCGATTCGGGAAAGAGCAAGCGGCTATTCGAGCGCTTCAGCGAGTGCCCTCGCGAGCCCCCGAACGTCGAGCCGCCCTCGCGCACATGATCGGAGCCCTCCAGCGCCTGGGCCTCGCGGCGGGCGCCACCGACGCGGCGTCGGAGCTGGCGGCCCTCGGGGGACCTCCGGAACCCGGCGAAGCTCCGGCCCCAACAGCGCTGCTCTACGGCCGCTACGAAGTGGTGAGCCAGGTCGCCTCGTCCGCGCGAGCGCGTGTCCTCGACGGAGTCGATCGCGCCCGAGGCGAGCGGGTCGCGCTCAAGGTCTACTCTTCAGGCGACACCCGCGGGCCAACCCCCTCGGCGTTCGCTCGGCTCGAGGGCGACCTGCGCGCACTGCGTCCGCTCGACCATCCCGCCATCGTGCCGATCCGCGACGTCTACCCGTCCGGCCCCACCGTGGTCTTCGCGTGGATGGAAGGGGGGACACTCGAGGAAATGCTTGCGCGCGGGCCGATCACACCCGCACGGGCGGCGGAGATCGCGGGCTCGATCCTGTCGGCGCTGGGCGACGCGCACCGCCTCGGGATCTTGCACCGCGACGTCAAGGCGACCAACGTGCTCTTCGACGCGGCCGGAGCGGCCCGCGTCTCCGACTTCGGGGCTGCCCACGCGGCCGACGCTTCGGCGACCATCACGGCGGGAGACATCGTCGCTACCCTTAGCCCCGAGCAGCGCGAAGGACGCGAGGTCACGGCGCGGAGCGATCTCTTTGCGGTCGGGGTCCTGCTGGGCGAGATGCTCGCGGGGACGCGCGCCGGCGCCGCGCAGTCTCGCGCATTGCCGAGCGAAGCGCACCCCGGGCTCGACGCGCGGCACGACGCCATCGTCGCGCAGATGACGGCGCGTGACCCGCGAGCGCGGCCCGCGGACGCCTTTCAGGCTCGCGAGGCGCTCCTCGCCCTGCCCTGGCCGGGCCTCGTGGTCCCGACGAATGATGCCGAACGGCGCAGCGAGCGCGCAAGCGAGGGCGCCGGGTTGGACCGGCTGCAGCGGCGATCGGACGGGAGCCTCTTCGACACGTGGACCGGACGCCCCATCGAGTGCATCCCTCTCTCGGACGATGTCCTCGAGCAAGCGCGCGCTTTTGCGCGCGCCGGCCATGAGGCCCTGCAACCAGTGCTCCGCATCGATCGCGACGGTGGGTCGTTGTGGCTGGCGTCGTGCGGCGCCTCGATCGACCGCCCGCTGACCCCTTCGGAGCAGGCGAGGCTCGAGGGGGCCCTCGAGGCGCTGCATGCGGCCGGGGCACCGCGGGCTCTCCTCGAGTCGACGCCGGTCGCCGTCGGCCCGAGCGGAGAGGTCGTGGTGCGCTTCGGCCCCGCTGCCGGGCGATCGCCCTAGCGGTCGTCGACGATCGGGTAAATCAGCTCGCGGGGCTGGCCGTCGCGTTCAACGACGACGCGAAGCTCGCTGGCGACCTCGAGCGACTCGAACGCCGTTTGCGCCTGCTCGGGGTGTTCGATCGGAAACCCATTCACGCTGGTGACGACGTCGCCCGGCTTGAGGTCGACCCCGCTCCAGAACTGGGGATCGCGCAACCCGGCGATTCGGAAGCCGTGGAACTTGCCTCCGACGAGCACGGGTTGGTCATCGAGATCGACGCGCCGCAGGAACATCCCGAGGCCCTCGGAAACGACTTCGTGAACGGCCGAGCGAGCGACCGCGTGCGGAGGCGCCGTGCTCGCTTCGGCAGGCGCCGGCGGGGCGGCGCTGACCTCGGGCGGCTGAACGACCGGCGCGGCCCTCGGAGCGGAACCACAGGCGCCCGAGGCGAAGGGCAAGAGGAGAGCGACCAGAGGAAGCAGTCGCGTGCGCATGGGAGAGAAAGTGCCCCGGCAGCCCCCGGGTGCGCAAGTTTTCGTGCGAAGCGGCGCTCTCAAGCGCGCTCGTACGCCGCCCAGACTCGCTCGTGCACTTCCCCGACCGAGCCGCTGGCGTCGATGACGACCACGCGGTCCTTCGGCATGTGCTTCGCCAGGTCCTTATAGAAGGCCGCGAGCGCCCGCTGGACTTCGTTTTGCTCGTACAGCTGGGCCGGCTCGCCACGGTGCATGCGCCTCTCGGACGCCGTCTCCGGTGAGAGGTCGAGGACAATGGTCAGGTCCGGCCGCCTGACGTACCGATTCAGCGATCGAATCCACTCGACCGCCTCCTTCGAGTCCGCCCCGCTCGAGACGCTCTGGTACGCGAGACTCGAGGCGTCATAGCGATCCGACAGAACCACCCCACCTTCGGCGATGAACGGCTCGATCTCGCTCTCGACGTGATCCATTCGATCAGCCGCGAAGAGCAGCGCCATCGTGGCCCAGCCCGGCGCACGACCGCCTGGAACGACGACCCGGCCCGTCAAGACCTGGCGAACGAGCGTTCCGACCGGGCCGTCGCTTGGCTCACGCGTCGCCCGCACGGCAACGCGCATAGAGCGCAGGCGTTCCGCGAGCCGACCGACATGGGTCGTCGTACCAGCGCCATCGATTCCTTCGAGAACCACGAACGTTCCGCCCTTCGATCCCATGGCGCGCACCCGTTACCCCAGGTGGAGCCGGACCGGAAGACTCCCCGGCCTCCGGGGGAGCGGCCGCCGCGGCCCTCGACACGCTAACCCTCGAGGGGGGGCGGATCCTCTCCGAGCACGACGTTGTCGATGAGCCTCGTCGAGCCGATGCGGCACGCGACGGCGACGACAGCCCGCGATCCGGACTCCTTTTCGAGAGCGGCGAGCGTGTCCGCGTCGCGAATTTCGACGTAGTCGACGGACGTGGCTTCCCGATCGACGGGCTCGCGGGCCAGGCGCTCGAGCTCTCGCGCGCGCCTCTCCCCGGAAGCGAAGGCCCGCGCGGCGGCGTCCAGTCCGATGACGAGCGCTCGCGCGCGCAGGCGCTCCTCCGTGGAGAGGTACGCGTTTCGCGAGCTCATGGCGAGACCGTCCGGCTCGCGGATCGTGCGGACCGCAACGACCTCGACGGGCAGGAACAGATCGGCCGCCATGCGACGGATGACGAGGAGCTGCTGGTAGTCCTTCTTCCCGAAGACGGCGGCGCTCGGTCCGACGATGCCGAAGAGCTTTGCAACGATGGTGGCAACCCCCTCGAAGTGCCCCGGGCGCGTACGTCCGCAAAGCGGTTCGGTGAGCCGCTCGACACGCACGCGCGTTTCCTCCCCGACGCGATAGAGCTCGCTCGGCTCGGGCGCAAACACGGCGTCCACTCCGGCGGGGCCGAGCTTCTCGAGATCACCTTCGAGGTCGCGCGGATACCGCGACAGGTCCTCGCCCGGCCCGAACTGCGTCGGATTGACGAAAATCGACGCCACGACGAGGCTCGTCCGGCGTTTCGCCTCGCGCACAAGGGCCAGGTGCCCGGCGTGAAGCGCACCCATGGTCGGAACGAAGCCGACTCGATCTCCTCGTCTGCGCACTTCGTTGCACAGGTCCGTGAGGTCGGCGGCGCGGCGCAAGACGACCGGGGGAGCGGATGCCATGGCGCGAAGGTTATCGTAATCCACCGGCCGCCCAGTATTGTGGCCACGTTGGAAACGTCTCTTCGAGCGCAGGCGGTCTCGGCGGTCTCGGCGGTCTGGGCGGAGCCGACCCATGCGGCGCGGCCGCGGCGGCTACCGAGTTGCTCCCGCCCGCCGATTGCGCCCCCAGAGGCCGGGTGCATCCCCATCGGCCCGCCTTTCTGGTAAGGGCGTTCGCGGGACATGCTGCTCCGATCGATGCGCCACCTTGCGCTGGTCGCCATCCCGTTGTCGACGCTGCTCGCGCGGGTGGCGCTGGCTGGCGACGCTGCCTCCGACGCGCAGCTCCGCGCGGCGCGCGATCTGTTCGTCGCTGCCGAAAGGGACGAGGACGAGCAGCGCTGGAGCGACGCGCTCGAGAAACTGCAACGCGTCGCCCTGGTCAAGCTCACCCCGGGAGTCCGGTACCACACGGCGCTCTGTGAAGAGCACCTCGGCCACCTCGTCGCAGCCTTGAGCGACTACAAGGCCGCCGCCAGCGAGGCGCACACCGAGAACGCGAGCGACGTGCTCCGGCTCGTCGACCGGCGGATCGCGGATTCGACCGAGCGCGTCCCGCACCTCGCCATCGTCCTCGTCCCGAGCTCGCCCGAGGCCACCGTACGCCTCGACGGCCAGCCGGTCGCTCCAGGCGTGTCGGTCTTGACCGACCCGGGCACGCACACGATCGACGCGCAAGCGCCGGGGCGCGCCCCCTCCACGCTCGTCGTGACCCTGCAAGAGCGCGACGCGACCTCGGTCGAGGTGAAGCTCGAGGCCGCACCGCCCCCCAGCGCGCCGCCCGCCGCGACCGCCGAGACCCGCGAGCCGGCGCGCGCGGTCACGGACCCTCGCCCCCCGTCGACGACGAGCCGGACCGTCGCCCTCGTCGCGGCGGCGGGCGCATTAGGCCTCGCCGCGGGCGGACTGGCGGCTTACCTGACCGCGAGCCGGGAGCACGCCGACGCCGTGCAAGCGTGCGGTCAGGAGGTCACCACTCAAGCCGGCGCATGCGACTCGCTCAAGAACACGGTCCGCAGCTGGGACTGGATCGGGGTCGGCGCCTGGGCGGGGGCGGCTGCGGCCGGCACCGTCGCGATCCTCTCCTATGTCCGGTTCCGCCGCGATGCCCCTCGCCGCGCGGCCAATCACGCGACAACGCGGCTCCCTTCGCTATCCGCGCGTGTCGTGGTGGCGCCCGCAGCGATCGACCTCGAGGGGACCTTCTGAGACGATGCTCGCGCGAACCGGAGCCGCTCTCGCGACGGTGGCGGCCGTCGCGCTGTCGGCCGGTGGCGCGCTCGTCGCCTGCTTCGATCTTCTTCACTCGACCGCAGACGTGCTCACCGCCTGCGAGCTCGACGCGGCCCATCCTGGCTGCGCCGCTGCGGACGAATCGAGCGAGACCGACTTCTGCGCATGGACGCCCGCGCAGGCGGCACAGCACGCGCTGCACGCGTGCACGTGGCTGGGCGCGTGCGAGACGCCGATGGGCAACAACGCGTTCGGCCCGTGCTACTTCCGTGCGCTCCTGGCGTATGACTGCGCGGCCAATCCGAACCATCCGGCGCGACACGCGGCGCACGACCTGTGGGATTGCCTGCAGCAGGTGAGAAGCTGCGCCGATGTCGACGCGTGCATCTTCGTCGATGGGAACCCGCCTGCATGCGGCGGTCACGGCGTCTACACCCGATGCGGGGAAGACGCCGCCAACCCGAACGTGCGCGTGCGCTGCGCCGACGGCGGCGTCGAGCCGTACCCTCGATCGAGCGGCGAGAACTGCGCGCTCTGGGGTCAGACGTGCGCGCCGAGTCCCGAGGGCAGCGCATGCGCCGGCGAACCGACCGGGCGCGCCTGTGGCCACGATTGCACCGGCAGCTTGCTGCACTGGTGTGCTCCCGCCGACGACGGAGGTCCCGGCGTGGATCTGGGCATCGACTGCGCGAGCAACGGGGCAACGCAGTGCGACGGCTTCCCGTCGCCGGACGCGGCGGTGTGGCTCGCGTGCAAGGCCGAGAGCGACGCGGCCCCCTGCGCGCCGAACGCTTCCGCGACGTGCGAGAACGGCCGCGCGACCATGTGCCCGAGCGGCGTACCGGAGACGCTCGATTGCGCGGCGCTCCTGGGCGGTGCAGGCGCGTGCACCGGCGGCGGCCTCTCACCGCCGTTCGACTGGACGAGCCCGTGCTCCATGAAGCCGTCGGCATGCACGAGCGACTCTTGCGACGGCGATCGCCTCACGAGCTGCGAACGGGGGGCCGCGTTTTCGGCGGACTGCGCCAGCGAGGGGCTCGGCGCGTGCAGCCTGGTCGCAGCCGATCCGGGAGCCGCGCCGCGAGCAGCTTGTGGGCCTCCGGCACCTTAGGCCTTGTCCGCCGGGGAAACGCGCGGTTCCATGCGAAGCGGACCCACGATGCCTGAAGATCGCCGCAGCACCCGCCGTGCCCGCCTGTCGGGCGTTCGTGTCGCGTACGAGAGCGCGGGCGGCGAAGTCCATCAGGCCGACGTGACCGACATGAGCCGCGAGGGGCTCTTCATCTCCTCGGCGAAGCCGCTCGGCGTGGGCAAGCGAATCTCGCTCGAGGTTCAGGTGGCCGGTGAGCCGGGTCCCTGGGCCGCCTTGGGACGAATCGTGTGGGTTCGACAGGCGAGCGAAGGCGACGAGCTTCCCCCGGCATGGCCGTGAAGATCATCGACATGGACGATTCGGTCGCGGCTGCGATCGACCGCCTCATCGAGACCCGGGAACGGACCGAGCCCGGCCTCGGGGACGGAGACGCGGCGCCCAAGGACCTCGAGAAACCGCGCCGCCAGGTGCCGGCGCGCGAGAAGACGATGCTCGGCGTGGGACTCGCGGTGGACCCCTCCCCGACCGTATCGGCCGCGAGCGCCGCCCCGGGCCGCGCGGTCGGCACGTCGCCTCCCGACCGCACGGCCGCGGTCCCAGCCCCCGGCGCGGCCGCAGCGCGCCCCCTCCCGAGCCGCGAGAAGACGATCGTCGGCGTGGGCCAGGGGGTCGGCGATACGCGAGAGGCCAGCCTCGCGATCGATCTGGTCGCCAAGAAACCGGCGAGTGTCCGTCCGTCGCCGGCAGCGACGGAGCCTCACCCTGCGGCTGCACCGGAGGCGCCTTCCGCGAACGCCAACGATGGCGACGAGCCCGAAGGGCCCGCGGAGCCTACCCACCCGCGCGTATCCGAGACTCCGGCGCCTCGCCGACGCTCGGGGAGCGGGTGGCTGCTGCTCATGCTCCTGGTCGCGTGCGGCGTCGGGGGCTACGCGTTTCGCGATCGCCTCCTGCCGCTATGGCACGTCGCCGTCACGATGGTCACGAGACAGCTCCACTGACAGGGGTGCGCTGCCGGCCTCAGTTCTGGGTCGGGTGGCGCTTGGCGGAATGGTGCTTCCTCGGAAGCTTGTGCACGTTGCCCGGCCCGACTTTGCCAGGCGGCGCGTGATGAGTCGCGCTGGTCGTCGGCATCAGCGACGGAGCGGACTTCGCCGACGCGGCGGAGGCCGCGATCGCCGATCCATCCGGAGCGTCGGCGTCACAATCTCGCACGACCATCGGCACGGGCGCGCCTCCGGCCCGACCCGCGCTCGAGGCGCCGAGCTCCGGAGTTGCCGGCAGGGCCCCCGTGATCGTCGATGCCTGGCCGGCACCCACGCCCGCGCGGTGATGGAGCCAGAAGCTGGCCCCGACTCCCGCAGCGACCACCAGCGCGAGCCAGGGCAGCACGGATCGCTCCCTGGGCAGCCGGACCGACTCCTCGATCGCCGCGCGCGGGGCCTCTCGTCTCGGGGTCTCTCGGAGATCTCCTTCGCGGAGCTCTATCGTCGTCTGGTCTCCGGACGAGACCTGCGCGAAGTCGGGCAGCCGAGAAGGCGCGGGGGGAGCCGGGATCGCGAGCTGCGTCGGCCCTCTGACCTCGAGCTCCACGACCGCCCGCTCGACGTCCGCCCGCATCGCAGCGGCGCTCTCATAGCGGTCTTCGCGACGGAACTCGAGCGCGCGATCGATGATCCGCGCGCACGCCTCGCTCACCTCGGGTCGGACGGTCCTCACGCGAGGCGCCGCGAGGCTCGCCATCTTGCGCACGAGATCGACCGGGTTCGCGGCCTCGTGGATGCGGCGGCCCGTGCAGATGCGAAAGCCCGTCGCGGCGAGCGCGAAAAGGTCGGTCCGTCCGTCAATCTCGTCGATGCGTCCGGCCGCCTGTTCCGGAGACATGAACGAGGGCGTCCCGAGGGCGAGCCCGTACGACGTGATGGCCTGCCCTTCCGCGAGACGCGCGAGACCGAAGTCGAGCACCTTGACCCTCGCGCCCGACGGAGCGCCACCGGCGGCTGCGTCCTCCGAGGTCCGGACCAGAAACAGGTTCTCGGGCTTCAGGTCGCGGTGCACGACGCCTCGCGCGTGCGCGGCCTCGAGCACCTCGAGCACGCTGCCAGCGATCGAGAGAAACTCGAGCTCGCCCAAGGCCGGGCCTCGCTCGAGGCGGTCCTGCAGGGACTCGCCTTCGAGCAGCTCCATCACGAGGTACGCCGTCCCCGATTCCGGCCCCGACACGACGACGTCGTCGTCGAGCACCTTCACCGCACCCGCGTGCTCCACGCGGTTTGCGGCGTACCCTTCGCGCAAGAACCGCTCGCGCACCTCTTTGTTGCGCGACAGGTCGGCGTGGAGCACCTTGACCGCCGCCCGGGCCCCGTTGCGGTGCGTGGCCGCGTACACCGCGGCCATGCCACCAACCCCGATGAGGCGGTCGAGCGTCCACTTGTCGTCGAGCACACACCCGACGCGCTCGTGCGCGTGTCTTTCAGCGTCCTCGGTCAATCAATCGGGATAGTACCGGAAGCCGGGTCACTTGCGGCGCCGCGTCACGGGACCACGGCGAGGGTCGTCTGTGGTTTGCCGTCGCTACGCTGAGGCGGTGGGGAACCGTCTCGAGATTGCCACTGGCCCCAGTACCGCTCGATGCCGATGCGATGGTTCTGCACCACGCGGGTGGCGTAGAGAAATCCTGGCCGCCAGAGCTTCGTCGGGAGCGTAGGCCCGAACGCCATCTCACGATCCGTCGGGTCGGGGCCTATCAGGCTGTAGGGCTCGCGCGCCTCCATCGTCGAGCGCACGTTGAACGAGACGTCGCCCATCGGGGAAGAGCACTCGAACCAGTTTTCGACAGCCGGTTGTACGCCGCCGGTGACGCGGACGCCGATCAGGCGCACGCCTCGCGTGAAGGTCGTCGCGGGGGCCGGATCGAGCTGCTCCTCGATCTTCTGGCGCCATCGCTGGGCCGTCGCGCTGTCGCCATTCGCGGTCGCGAGGTTGTAGGCGACCCGTAGCTGTTCGAGCGTGACCGGTTCGCCCGACGGCGCCGTCGCCGGTTGGCCCAGGTGGGTGCGCCATTCCCAGGTCTGCCACGCGTCGGGGGTCGAACCAATCGATCGCTTCGGTTCGGTTCCCCCGAAGATCAGCGACTCCAGCGGGTTCGGCTCTCTCTCGTTGAGCGAATACGCGTCGACGGGCGCCGGACGTTCTCTCTGATCGACGACCCACACGTCGCCGTAGATCCGGACGTGCGCGGCCGCGGCGATCCTCCGCTGCTCGTCACCGCCCATCCCGCTGCCCCGCGCCATCCAGAAGGGCTGGGCCGCGAGCGGTCGGTCCCCCGAACGAGGGCGCGCTTTTGAGCGTTGCCTCGGCCTGGTACGTCCAGACTTCCTCCCAGCCCCACGCGATCGAGGGGTGCAGGTCGATCTTCGCCCCGAGCTTCACGTGGGGCATGACGATCTGCCGGACGACGAACAGCAGGTCCACGTTGCTACTTATCAGCGAACCGCTGTCGTCGTAGCGTCCGCCCGTTCTCCGCCAGACCCAGAGGGACTTCACGCCGTCGTGCGCCATGGCCGCGACGGGCATCAAGCCGATCAAAAGGCCGGTGATCGCGGCCACCACCGGCGCGCGCGGTCGCGAGAACCACCGCGCGATGCGCCCGACGACGGCGGCGATCGCGCCCGCGAGCTGCGCCAGCGCCAGCGCAAAGTACCCCGCGAAGTAGTGCGGCCAGAAGATGTGGACGTCCGCGCCCTCTTTGAACATGACGTACTGGACGACGGCGCCGAAGAGAATGCCGAGCGAGTACGTCTCTTCGTCGAGGCGCGTGACGAGAAGGCGAAGCAGGCAGACCGGCGCCGCGACCTTCCCGATCCAGATCGCGAGCGGCGTGAAGCTGAAGTCGATCCAGGCCTTGCGCGCGTCGAGCGTCGCGCGGAGAGTCGTCGAATCCGCTCCACCCCGCGACTCGGCGGCGCTGAGCCATTCGTCGATCTGCCCGGCGTGGTGAAAAAGCCCGACCCACCACGCGAGCGAGACGACGACGAGGATGACCGAGAGGGCCCACCAGCGCGCGTACGGGACAATGCGCAGATGCGGCGTCATGCGCGGCGGCAGGATGAACGCGCGCACGAGGGCCCAGCCCAGCGTGGGCGCGACAAGCAGGTAACCGACCCAATCGCCCGAGCAGACGAACAAGAGGCCGACGAGGCTGGCGACGAGGTGACGGGTGCGGCCGTCGGTGACATGCCGCGAGTGCCCCCAGAAGAAGAGCAACGCACCGAAGGTGCAGATCGTCTCGAGGTTCCAGAAGTTCGAGAAGCCGACGGCGATCGGGACGACGACGTATCCGGCAGCGGCGACCGCGCCGATGGGTGCGCCCCAGCGCTCCTTGCCGATTCCGTAGAGCAGCGGCGGGATCGCTACGCTCATCAACACCGCCGGCAGATGCACGAGGACGTCGTGGTGGCCGAAGAGCCAGTAGAAGGCGGCCGGAACGTAGTACTGACCGAAGGGGTGGTGGCAGATGTAGAGCGACTCTGTCGGCCGCTGTCCGTTGAACCAGCCCCACGCCGGGTAGAGGATCTTCCACTTGATCATCTGCTCGCCGGCCATCACGTTGCCGGAGCCGCCTGCGTCGATGTGACCCGCGGCGGGAATGCCGAACATCCCCCACGCGGCGGCGAACGCGAACCAGGCACTCGCAACAGCGGCGACCCACCGCGAGACGCGATCGATCGTGGGCGCGGGCGCCTTCATCGAGGCGCGCACCCTAGCACGGACCTTCACCGGCCCATCATCACCACGAGGGTCACGGCGCCGCCCAGGAGCAGCGCGAGCAGGCCGACGACGAGCGGCAAGAGCCAGCCCGGTTTGCCCGTCGGAACGCCGTGTGGCGCGAGATCCGCTTCGCGGACCGCGGCGAACGCCTGGGCCATCCCCTGGTCGGACTGCGTCGGCCCGCCGCCCGCCGGCCAAGCGTCCGGCGCGGCGAACGGATCGGCTACCACGCCGAGGGTCGCGACCTTGGCCGCCAGAAGGCGCGGCATCGCCTCTGCGATCTGCGCGGCGAGTTCCTGCTGGGGCACGAGCGCCCATTGCTTGTGGTCGCCCGCCAGGCCGTACGCCGCGCCGACCGCGTCGGCGAGAGCTCCGACGCTCTTGGTGCGGATCGCGGGGTTCTTTGCCAGCGCCACTTCGAGGACGTCGTCCATGGCCGGCGCGATCGGATACTTCGCGCGCGCCCCCTTGGTGGTCGGCGGATCCGGGTCCTTCGTCAGAATCGAAAGGAGGATCGACGGCCCGTTCGTGCCACCGAACGGCACCTCGCCGGTGACGCACTCGTAGACGACGGCGGCGAGGGCGAACACGTCGGCGCGAGGATCGATGGTCTCGAGGCCCTGCGCCTGCTCCGGAGCCATGTAGTAAGGGCTGCCGATCGTCGTCCCGAGCATCGTCAGCTTCTTGCGGTTGTTCCCGGTGTCCTTGACGCTCCCGAAGTCGAGCAGCTTGATGACGTCTCCCTCGCGGGTGCCGCAGAGGAAGAGATTGTCCGGCTTGAGGTCGCGGTGGATGAACCCGCGCGCGTGCGCTTCGTCGAGACCGATCGCGACCTGCGAGATCATGCGAACCAGTCGCTCGGGGGGAAGGACCTTCTCGCGCTTGAGGATGTAGCGCAGCTCCTCGCCGTCGAGAAACTCCATCACGAGGATCCACGACTGCGACACCATGTCGTGCTCGAAGCCGAGGACCTTGACGATGTGCTCGTGGGGGAGCGAAGCGTTGATCTCGTACTCGCGCTTGAAGCGCTCCAGCGCGATGTCGTCCTTCGCGACGTCCTGGTGGAGCATCTTCACGGCGATGCGGGAATCGCTCTGCTTGTCGATCCCCTCGTAGACGCGGCCCATGCCGCCGTCAGCGACGACCCGCCGCAGCTCGTAGCGCCCGCAGAGGCGAGTGCCGATGCGCACATCGTCGGCCGAAGGGGCCGCAGGCGCCATGCTCGCGGCGGCGAGGGCGGTTCCGTCCGCAGGGCAAAACCCTGCGTCGTTCGGGAAGACGCGCTGGCACGTCGGGCAGCTCTTCATGAAGACACAAGCCCGCTTTTTGTCACCGGCCCTAGCCTATCGCGAGCCGGGGCCCGAGCAAAAGCCTCGCGAACCGCGTCGCGAGTCCGGCGCGCCGGGCGGCTCACACCCGTTCAGCCCCGATCCGGCGCGGAGGCCGATATCGGCTGCGGGGCGACGAAGTAGATGATGCGATTGCACGAGGGACACTGCTCGAGGATCGGCTCACGACGCAGGCGGTGGAAGAGCTGCGGAGGCAGCGCCATGTGACACGCGTTGCAGGTCCCGTCGTTGGTCTGCGCGATGCGCGGTGCCGCGCTTCTGCCGGATCAAGTCGTAGCGACGAAAGAGCTGCGCCGGCAGCGTCTTGGTGGCCGCGTCGCGCTCGCTCTGCTTCTCGCGAGCCTTGGCCTCGACCTCGCCGAGCTTCGAGTTGATGTCGCCCTCGCGGGCTCCGAGGTCGGCCGCGAGCTTCGCGTGGTCGGCCTCCGTCGCCTCGAGCTGCTGCCGGGACGCCTCGGACTCGGCCGATAGCTTGCCGATCTCGTCTTCGCGATCACGCACCAGCTTGCGCAATTCTTCGAGCTCGCGCTGCGCGGCGTTCGATTCGCGCTCGGTGCGCGAACGCGAGAGCTTCTCGCGCGAGTGCTCGAGCTGCTGGCTCATGTTGCGCACGTCCTGCACGAGCTCTCCCCGGGTCTTGTCCATTCCGGCGAGGGAGGCGCGGCCAGCGCTGAGCTTTTCGTCGAGCTTCGCCAATCCGGACTTCAGTCCGTCGAGCGTGGAGCGCTCTTGCGAGAGTTGCTCCTGTAGTCCTTTGAGTTCTGCGTCGATCTGCGCGAGTTTCTCGAGCGCGCGAATCTGGTCGAGGATGCTCAATGCGTGACTCCGGGACGATGAAGTAAACGAGGTACGGACGTACATAGCGCACGCGGGCGCTTTAGGCGAAGCCGCACCCTGGCAGGGCTGCGAGCGCCGGCGGGAAAGGCTCCGCGCTCCAGACGCAGGCCCAGTGGGCCCACCTGGGTTCGAACCAGGAACAGCCCGGTTATGAGCCGGGGGCTCTGACCGATTGAGCTATGGGCCCTGATCGCTCTCGATCGCGCCAGGGAGCGACCGTCTCGCGCGGCGAATGCCACAGCGGCAAGCTAGTCGAAAGGGGCGCGGGACGGAAGCGCCGAGAAGCCCGCGCGCATCATCGACTGACCGCAGTGACCGCAGTGACCGCAGTGACCGCAGTGACCGCAGTGATGGCAGCGATCGCGGTGCACGCGAAGATCCGGAGCTGCGCGGCCGAGTCGGAAGGCGTGGCCACCAGCACGTCGGCCGCTCCGGCAGCCCCGCCGGCCGCACCGCCCATCATGAGCAGCGCGCGGGCCTCGTCGAGGGCGTCCTCGGCGCTCGGCGGAGCGGCAGGCGCGCCGGCAGGGTCGAGCGGAAGGAGCCGGGTCTGCTCGTCCTTGGCCACCCACGCGAGAGCCAGCGCGGCGGGCGCCGCGGCGGGCGCCGGCGATGCGTTGGCATCCACCGCGAGGACGAAGCTCGGCGCGCCTCGTCCGAGACCGTCGGTGGCGAGGGGGACCGGCGGCTCGACCGCGTCGCCCGTCGCCCGGACTCGAACGAGCGTTCCACCCGAGCCGTCGACCGCTTCGCCGTCGTCTCGAGCCACGAAGAGCAGCGCCACGGCGGCTCCCGACGGGAGAGGGCGCGACGTCACGTCGTAGGCGGAGACGTGACCCACCGTCGAGGTCAGGCGCCGGACCGGGCCCGTCGCCTCCCCTCGCGCATCGACGACCACCGCTTCGAGCCAGCCGTAGGTCCGGGCCTCGCCCGTCGCCTCGCTCGCGGATCCATCGAGCGCGCTTCCGGGCTCCGGTCGCCGCGCGATCCAGACGACGGCGAACCCGTTGCCATCGGGCACCACCCGCGGGAGCTCCGCGTCGGAGTCGGGGGGCGAGACGTCGCGAGCCGAGGCCACATGGTCCTTGGAGAAGGCGGCCGCCTTCACCACCCCGCGCGGTGCGCTGGTCGCCTCGTCCCAGACGAGCAGCCCGGCGGAGCCGGCGAAGGCCACGTCGAGAGCGAGTGAGTCGTCTCGTCGCTGGGCCACGGTGAGCGGCGCCGCGACCGTCTGGTCCGCGGCGACCGTGTACAGCGCGACTTCGCGCGCCGCGTCGGCTCCGGCCGGTTGGGCGTCGGGCGCGGGCGCCTTGGCCTCCGGCGATCGAACGTACGCCGCCGCCACGAGCTCCCCCGGTCGCCACCCGATGCGCGGCGGCGGCGCGTCGCCCAGGGTGGGCCCGAGATCGAGAATGCGAGTCAGCCCGACCCGACCGCGACCGAGCAGGGCGATGGCAGCGACGCGCCCCGCACCGGTCGCGTGCACGAGCCCGACCGCATACCCGCCGGGGTAAGCGAGACCGTCGCCGACTTCCAGATCGGCAAGGCCACGGCCTTCATCGAGGGCGAAGGCCACGTCGGTTCGTCGACAGCGCGCGGGGAGGAGCGAAGCTTCGGCGTCCAGCGGCGCCGCCGTCGCATCGTCCGCCGACGCCGAAACCCCGGGGGCCGGGGCGCGATGGCAGCCCGCGACGCCGACCGCGAGAGCCCACCTCGCCGCCCGCGGTAGCTTCATCGCGTATCCAGAAAACCGTCGACCACTTCGAGCGCGAGCTCGTAGCGCTCGAAGGGGGGCATCACGTACGCCCCCGCGACGCGACCGCGGACCGCGAGGAGCATTTCTCGCGCGATGGCGACGCCCTCCTTGCGGGCCGCCGCGCCGCTTCCCGCCTTGCGCATCCGTTCGCGGGTCGCCTCGGGCACTTGCATGCCCGGCACCTCGTTGTGCAAGAACTCCGCGTTGCGGTGGCTCGCCAGCGGCAAGAGCCCGACGAGCACCGGCAGCCCGAGCGGCGCCACGTCCGTCAGGAAGCGATCGAGCACCTCGGGAGAATAGACCGGCTGCGTCATCACGAGCTCCGCGCCCGCGGCCTTCTTGTCCTTGAGGCGCGCGATCTCGCGCTCGTAGTTCAGAGCGGCCGGCTCCGCGCCGGTCGCGAGGAGGAACCGCGTGGTCGCCCCGAGCGGTTTGCCCCCGGGGTCGACGCCGTGGTTCAGCCGGGTCGCGAGCTTGAGGATGCCGATCGAGTCGAGGTCGTAGACCGCCGTTGCGTCCGGGAAGTCGCCCATCTTGGGCGGGTCGCCGGTAATGACGACGAGGTTGCGGACGCCGAGATCGTGGGCGCCGAGCAGGTGCGCCAGCGTCGCGAGGAGGTTCCGATCGCGCCCGCACACGTGCAGGATCGCCTCGAGACCGACCTCGTGCTGTACGCGGACGGCCAGGGCGAGGTTGCTCATGCGGGCCTGGGCGCGGGCGCCGTCGGCGATGTTGACGACGTCGATCCCGCCATCGCGAAGCAGCTTCGCCGCCGCGATCGCGCGCGAGGGGTCGAGCCCGATCGGAGGGTTGACCTCGACCGACACGACGAAGCGCCCGCGCGCGATCTTCGCCGCCAGATCGCTCCGCTCCGCGAGCGGCGGGGGGTGGATCGAGCCCGGAAACGTGGGCAGCGCGACGGACATTCCGGCCGAGGCGTCGACGGTGATCAGGTCATCTTCCGCCGTCTTGCTCGGTTCGAGGTCTCCGGCGGCGCCCGCCATTCGTGCCGCGGCGGCGATGCGCCGGATGTGCTCGGGGGTCGTCCCGCAGCAGCCCCCGACGAGCCGCGCTCCTACGCGGATCATGCGGCGCGCGTAGACGCCGAAGTACTCCGGCGTCGACACGTAGACCATGCGCTCGTCGACGCGGCGCGGCTGGCCGGCGTTCGGCGACGCAAGGACCGGCAGCCCGATCGGCACCATCTTGCCCACGGCCGCGAGGACGCCCATCGGACCGTCCGAGCAGTTCACGCCGACGATGCTCGCGCCCCACTCCCTGGCGAGGCGGGCGATCTCGTCAGCCTCCGTTCCCTCGGCCATGCGGCCGTTTTCGTCGAGCGACGCGCTCGCGATCACGGGTACGCGCCCCTCGGACGCCTCGACCGCGGCTTCGACGGCGGCTCGCAGCTCGGGCGTCTGCCGGATCGTCTCGACGACCAGGGCGTCGACCCGCGCATCGAGCAGCGCTCTCGCTTGCTCGAGGAATACCGCCTTGACCTTCGCGAGGTCCTCCGCGGCCGAGTCGCGCCCGGACTCGCCGAGAAAGTATCCGCTCGGCCCGATGGCGCCGATGACGTACGCCTGTCCGCCCGCGGCCTCGCGCGCGATCCGGGCTCCGGCCGCGTTGAGCTCCTGGACGCGCGACGACAGCCCGTACTTTTCGAGGCGCAACGCGTTGGCGCCGAACGTGTTGGTCTCGATGACCTGCGCGCCGGCGCGCACGAAGTCCTCGTGCACCTTGGCGACGAGCTCCGGACGAGAAACGTTGAGCTCCTCGAAGCACGCGCTGTACAGCACGCCGCGCTCGTAGAGGAGCGATCCCATCGCGCCGTCGACGACGAGCACCCCCGCGCGCACGGCGTCGATCAGCGGGCGGTCTGTGCGGGAAGAGCCCACGGATAAGGAGGAGCTAGTAGAGCCTTGTCGGGGTCAACGCAAGGCCGGCCCGGCACCAGACTTGAATGGCGGACGCTTCTCACCTTCGCACATGGAGCCCCCGATGCACGCTCCAGACGCTCGCGTCCTCGTCGTCGACGACGACCAAGACATGCGCGACACGGTGGCCGCCGCGCTCGAGACCGAGGGCTACCGTGTGCGCTGCGCGGCCAACGGAGCTCAGGCGCTCGCGCTCATGCATGGCTACCGGCCCGAGGCCATCGTCCTCGATCTCTCCATGCCCGTCATGAGCGGCTGGGAGCTCCTCGAGGCCGTTCACGAACGGCGAGACTTGCGGGCGGTCGCGGTCGTCGTGGTCTCGGCGATGCGCGCGCCCGCGGGCGTCGAGCACCTCGACAAGCCGGTCAGCCTCGACGACCTCCTGGCGACGCTCGATCGCGTTTGCCCGCACTGATTCGCCGCCGGCTGCGCCGCGAGCGCGCCCGCGAGCGTTTGCCCGTATCGTGACGGGTATGTCCGTCCTGCGTGGCCTGCGAAGCGCGCTCCCCGCGCTCCGCACGAGCGCCGACGACGCCGACCGCGTCGCCTACGCGCGTGACCTCTGGCCTCGCCATCACATGCGCGTGCGTGGGGGCCGGCCGGCGGAGCATCGGCCGGAGGCGATCGCGTGGCCCACCTCCACCGAGGAGCTCGCGCAGCTCGTTCGCTGGGCGAGGGGGGCGCGAGTCCCCCTCGTTCCGTTCGGCGCCGGGAGCGGCGTGTGCGGCGGGGTGCTGCCGCAAGCCAACGCGCTGGTGGTCGACCTCAAACGCATGGCGCGGGTCCGCGCGATCGATCGCGACGCCCCCCTGGTCGATGTGGAAGCGGGCCACATGGGCGTGCCGCTCGAGCAGGGGCTGGAGAGAGCCGGCTTCACGCTGGGGCACTTCCCCTCGTCCATCCTTTGCAGCACCGCCGGCGGATGGGTCGCGACGCGGAGCGCCGGGCAGTGCTCGGGCGCCTACGGCAAGATCGAGGACATGGTCGCCTCTCTGGAATGCGTGACGGGCGCCGGTGACATCGTCGAGCTTCGCCGCCGCACGAGCGGGCCGGATCTCGTGCCGCTCGTCGTCGGCAGCGAGGGTACGCTCGCGATCGTCGCGAGCGCTCGGCTGCGCCTCCACCCCGCGCCGACGTCGCGCGGCTTCGGCGCGTGGTCGTTTCCCACGACCTCGCACGGCCTCGAAGCCATGCGCGCCATTTTCCAGGGGGGGCTGCGTCCGGCCGTCGCTCGCCTCTACGACCCCTTCGACGCGATGCTGGCCAAGCGCGGCGGGGTGAAGCCCGCCGAAGGCAGCTCGGCCGGGCACGCACCCGGCCGAGGCGGCGCGGCGCTGCGCACGATCCTGAAGCGACCGGCGCTGCTCAACGAGCTTCTCCACTCGGGCGTCGCGGCGCGCGCTCTGGGGGGGGCGATGCTCGTCGTCGTCTTCGAGGGCTCCGGGGAGGCGCCCCGGCGAGCCGTCGAGCAGGTGCGCAGCATGGTCGAGGCGGACCTGCGCGGCTCGTGGGAAGGGCAAGCGCCGGCGGAGCGCTGGCTCGAGCACCGCTACGCGGTCAGTTACCGCCAGGCGCCCGTGTTCGCGAACGGCGCTTTCGTCGACACGATGGAGGTGGCCGCATCGTGGTCGAACCTCGGCGCGCTCTACGAGGCCGTCCGGCGCGCGCTCGGCGAGCACGTCTTCGTGATGGCGCATTTCAGCCACGCCTACCCGGATGGATGCTGCATCTACTTCTCCTTCGCGGGCAGCGCTCGAGGCGCGCGCGGGAGCGACGCGCAATGGGAGGACGAGTCCGAGGCCATCTACGACCGCGCGTGGCGCGCGGCGCTCAGCGCCGCCGTCGACGCGGGCGGAACGCTGGCTCATCACCACGGGGTGGGTCGATCGAAGGCGCCGCGACTCCCCGACGAGGTCGGGGTTGGGGTCGACGTGGTGCAGGCCTTGATGCGGGCCTTCGATCCAGACGGGATCCTGAACCCGGGCAACCTGATTCCGCGCGGCGGCGGGAGCGCGTCGACCTCGTCGGCGCGCTCCAGACCCTCGCTATCGCGCTCCGCCCGGGCCTCGCTGTCGTCCGGCTCGGCATCCACGGAGGTCGAGATCGACCCCAAGAGCCTCCTCGCGCGCGTGGGCGCCGCGACGGCGCTTGCGGATCTCGAGCGGCACCTGAACGGCGCCGGGCTCACGCTCGACGTCCCCGCCGGCGCGCCCGAAGCGACCGTCGGCGATTGGCTCGCATCGGGCGCGCCCGGTGCGCGCGATCGGTGGCTCGACCCGGTCGATCAGCTCATCGCCGGCCTGGACGCGACGCTCCTCGACGGGCGCGTGCTCCGGATCCACCCCGCGCCGCGGCGCGCGGTCGGGCCGGACCTGTCGGCGCTCTTCGTCGGAGCCCGCGGACGCTTCGGTCGCATCGACTCCGCCTGGCTGCGCGTGCACCCGCGAGGGGTCCCGCGCCCGCTCGCCTCCCCCTTCCGCCTCGAGCGCGATCCGCGGCTCTCGAGCGACGAGGCCACGTTGCTCGACGACATCGCGGCCGCCCTCGCAGACAGCCGCGCGTGACTAGCCTGGCGGCCAGGCCATCGGCCTGCCGCCGAGGACGTGGCAGTGCAGATGCAGCACGCTCTGGCCCGCGTCCGCGCCCTGGTTGAGCACGAGCCGGTAGCCGCTCGTCGCGAGGCCCAGCTTCTCGGCGACGTCGCGGGCGCCGAGGAGAACCTGCCCGAGCACTTCGGCGTGCTCCGGTGTCGCGTCGTGGATGCCCGTGATGTGCACCTTCGGGATGACGAGCGCGTGCACGGGGGCCACCGGGCGGATGTCCCTGAATGCCAGGACGTGCGCGTTGTCGAAGACGATCTGCGCGGGGGTCTTGCCCGCGACGATGTTGCAGAAGAGGCAACCCGACATGGGCCGCGAGCGTAGTGCGATCGCCGGCGCTAAGAAATGGTCAAGGCATTCTCATGTGTGGCCGCACGGCCCTCACCGCATCTCCCGCCGATCTCCGCGAGGCTTTCGGGCTCGACGAGGACCCGCAGTGGACCGCGCACTACAACGTTCCCCCGTCGCGTCCGGTGGGCGTCGTGCGGGTCGTGCGTGGCTCGACCGCGCGAAAGCTCGAGACCCTCGTCTGGGGCCTCGTCCCGACGTGGGCAAAAGACGTGAAGATCGGCCACAAGCTCGCGCTCGCGCGCGCCGAGACGGTCGCGACCACGGGCGCCTTCCGCGACGCGTTTCGCTGGCGCCGGTGCCTCGTTGCGGTCGACGGCTTCTACGAATGGCATCGCGAGGGAAAGGCATCGAGCTCACCCTTCTTCGTTCGGCGCGCCGACCGCCGGCCGTTCGCGCTCGCGGGGCTCTGGAGCCGCTGGGTCTCGCCCGACGGCGAAGTGATCGAGTCGTGCGCGATCGTCACGCAGGCTGCTCGTCCGCCCGTCGAAGCGATCCACGACCGCATGCCGCTCGTCCTCGATCCCGCCGTGTGGGACCGCTGGCTCGACCCGGAGCTCACGGATCCCGAGGTCCTCGCGCCGCTACTCGCGCCTCGCGATCCCGAGCTCGTCGCGTTCCCCGTGAGCCACTACGTCAACGACCCTCGCCACGACGACGCCAAGTGCCTCGAGCCCGCGCAGCCGGCTCAACGAAGCCTGTTCTGACGGTCAGAGCGCTTCGATGCCCGCCAGCTCGAGGCCGGCCGCGAGGCGCCGGAGCGCGGCGTCGATCCGCGCCCGGTCCTGGTCGTTTGCGGAGAGATCGGCGACCCCCGCCCTTCCGGCGAGGTACGCGACGCAGGCGTACTCGACGTCGCTGAGCAGAGCCCGGCGATGCACGCGAAGGCCCGGCAGCGAGTAGCGCACTTCGCGGGCGCCGGTCGCCGTGACCACGCCGAAGGCCTCGACTCGGCCTTGAATGCCGGTGAGCTGCCGCACGATCCCCCGCAAGAGCGCCGCGCGCACGCGGGCTCGGCGCACCTCTGGATTCTCGAAGAGCGCGAAGCTGCGATTGCGCGAGACGAGACCCGGAACGAGCGTCATTCCAACGACGAGCGCTTCGCGATCGACCGCCGCGCGCATCACGAGTCGGCCTCGGGCTGCTCGGCTTCCGAGGGCCGGGGGCCCGCCTTGACGACCCCCGCCAGCTGGAGGCGCTCGGCCTGGTGACTCGTGCGCAAGGCGGTCACGAGCTCGTCGAGATCCCCCTCGATGAGGCGATCGAGCTTCGCGAGAGTGAGGCGGATGCGATGGTCGGTCACGCGGTTCTGCGGGAAGTTGTAGGTGCGGATCTTCTGCGACCGTTCGCCCGTGGACACCATGCTGCGGCGGGTCGCGGCCTCGGCGGCATCTTGCCGCTCGCGCTCGAGATCGAGCAGACGGCTTCGGAGGACCTTGAGCGCCTTCGCCTTGTTCTTGAGCTGCGAGCGCTCGTCCTGGCACTTCACGAGGATGCCGCTCGGCTTGTGCACGATCTGAACGGCGCTGTTGGTGGTGTTGACCCCTTGCCCGCCGGGGCCTCCGCTCGCCGCGATGCTGATCTCGAGGTCCTTGTCCTCGATGTGGACGTCGACTTCGTCCGCCTCCGGGAGCACCGCGACGGTGGCGGTCGACGTGTGGATGCGTCCTTGCTGCTCGGTCGCCGGGACCCGCTGAACGCGGTGCACTCCGCCCTCGAAGCGCAGCTGCGAGTAGACGTCTTTCCCCGTCACGAGCGCGATGCACTCCTTGAGGCCACCCGTCGCGCTGTCGCTCTGCGAGAGCACCTCGATCTTCCAGCCCTTTCGCTCGGCGTAGCGCGCATACATCCGGAAGAGGTCCGCCGCGAAGAGGGCCGCCTCCTCGCCTCCCTCCCCGCTCCGGATCTCCAGGATCGTGTTCTTCTTGTCGTTGAGGCTCCGGGGGAAGGAGAAGGAGCTGGATCGAGCTCTCGAGGCGATCGCGCTCGGCGTGGAGCTCCTGCAGCTCGGCGAGCGCAAATTCGCGGAGCTCGGGGTCGCCGAGCGCTTCCTCGTCGTCCGTGATCTTTCGCTCGATGTCGCGGTAGCGCGAGAGGGCGTCGACGATCGGCTCCAGATCGCTCCGCTCCTTGTTGAGCTTCGACGAGCGAGCGCGATCGGAGAGCACGTCCGGCCGGCAGAGAATCTCTTCGAGCTCGCCGTAGCGACGGGCAAGCTGCTCCAGCTTGTCGATCGGGATCATCAGGCCGCCCGCGCGGGCGCCGTCTCCGCGCGAAGTCTCGGCGCCGCGAGCAGCGCCTCGTAGCTCGCGAACGACACGTCGTCCTCGGTCGCGCCGGCGGCCCCGTGGCCCTCACGGAACAGCGTGACGCGCAGGCTCGCCAGCGCGACCTCGAGCTGCGCGTCGTCGGGCTCGGCCGTCGTGATTCGCTGCACGAGAAAGCCCGGCACGAGGAGCACGCGGAGCGGACCGGTCGCGCAGTACCGCGCGAAGAGCCGCTGGAGCTCGAACGTGATCGCGACGAGCACGGGGAGAAACGGCAGCTTCTCGAGGAAGAAGATCACGTTGTCGAGGACGGCGCTTCCCGTGTGGATGCGCGGGAGCGACGCGCCGACGACCATGAAGACGAGGATCGAGACGATGGCCACCATGACGAGGAACGTCGTCCCGCAGCGGGGGTGCAGCGTCGTCTTGCGTCGGGCGTTCTCGACGAGCAGCTCCTCGCCGCCCTCGTAGGTGCTGATCGTCTTGTGCTCGGCGCCGTGGTACTGAAAAACGCGCCGGATCTCGGGGATGCGCCGGATCGCGAGCGAGGTAGCCGACCACGACGGCGAGCTTGAGCACCCCGGTGATGGCCTGGAAGGGCGCGCTCTGCACCTCGAGGCCCAGATGCAGCACCCGATTGAGCGTGGCAGCGACGGCTTGCGGCAGCGCGACGAAGAAAGCGATGGCGATCGCGAGCATCAGCCAGCTGCGCCCGCCGGACGATTTGGCGCCCGCCGACGCGGCCGACGGGCCCTCGCCATCGGCCCGCGTCACCTGAGCGAGCAGCGCTAGGCCGAGAGCGCCCAGGATCCCCACTCCGGGCCCGGCATTCGCGCGGCGCGCCGCGTCGTCCGCGTCGAGATCGAGCTCGAACTGCTCCGAGCTGAACCGAAGCGCTTCACCGCCGAGCCGAAGCGACTCGACGAGCGTCGCGATCCCACGAAGAAAGGGCCATCGAGCGATGCCCCGCCGACTGTCGTTCATCGCGCGCTCGCGGACTCGCAGGCTCCCGTCTCGCCGCCGGACGACGACGGCAAACGACGACGGCGCGCGCATCATCACGCCCTCGAGCACGGCCTGCCCACCGATGTACGGACGCGACGAAACGGAAGGCATGGTCTTCAAGGGAGGTTAGCCGAGCGGGAGAGCGCCCGCCGCCTGAATGGCTGAGCACAGCCGGAGCCGCCTGGGCCTCCGAACGCGCGTGAGCTGACGCGCGCGGCTATTTGCTCTCGGCGGCCTTCGCCTCAGCGGCCTTGGCCGCCATCGCGCCCTTCTTCTCGTAGCGCTTGCGGAAGCGATCGACCCGGCCGGCCGTGTCGATGAGCTTCTGCGTCCCCGTGTAAAACGGATGGCAGGCGCCGCACACGTCGACCTGGAAGTCGCCCCGGGTGGAGCGGGTGATGAAGCTGTTACCGCAGGCGCACGACACGCGCGCCGCGGGGTAGTTGGGGTGAATACCTTCCTGCATGACGGCCGGGCAACTTAGCTCCTCCCCTCGGGTCCCGCAATGGGGGGATCGCCCGAAGAGAGAGGGAGAGCCGAGTCGCGGGATTTTCAGAACGGGATGTCGTCTTCGCTACTGCCGCCCGATGAGCCGCCGCCGCCGCCGCCCTGGCTGAAGTCGTCGAAGGGGGCCTCGGCGGCTTCGCCTCCGCCTCCGCCGCTTCGCGCTTCGCGGCGGGGCGCGCCGCCCTCGCGCGGAGCCCCGGCGCCTTCGCCTCGGCCGCGACCGGGGAGAACGATGTTGTTGGCCACGACCTCGGTCGAATAGCGCTTCTCGCCGTTCTTCTCGTAACTCGACGTCTGGAGGCGCCCCTCGATGAAGAGCGAATCGCCCTTCGTCAGGATCTTGCCGAGCGCCTCGGCCCGGCGACCCCACACCGTGACGCGGTGCCACTCGGTGCGCTCCTGACGCACGTTGTTTCGATCGAGGTAGCTCTCGTTGGTCGCGAGGCGCAGCTTGAGCACGGCCTGGCCCCCCGGGGTCACGCGGAGCTCAGGATCCGCGCCCAGGTTTCCGAGCAGCATCACACGGTTCAACCCTTCGGCCATCGGCGGGACTCCTTGGACGCACTTCATTACGCCGCCCCGCCCTCGGACGCCAGTGTCAGAGGGGGGACTCATCCCCTATCGGGCAAAGGGGGACGCTGCGTCTGCGTCTTGCGTCTTGCGTCTTGCGTCTGCGCGCGCTGCGCGCCCGCGCCCGCGCACGTCGGGACGAGCCGGGGGCGCGTGCTAGGGTGGCCGGCCGTGGGCCTCGACGACCATCGCAAGCGTATCGACGACCTCGACGACCGGATCCTGAAGCTCCTCGACGAGCGCGCGGGCGTCGTGAGCGACATCGCCCAGGCGAAGCGCGACGCGAACCTCCCCACGTACGACCCCGAGCGCGAACGGCAGGTTCTCGACCGCCTCGCCGCCCGCGGGCGGCGCTTCCCACCCGACGCCATCCGGGCCGTGTACCGCGAGGTCATGAGCGCGTCGCTCGCGCTCCAGGAGCCGCTGAAGGTCGCGTACCTCGGGCCCGAGGGGACCTTCTCGCACGCGGCGGCGAGAGCCTACTTCGGGCTCGCCGCGACGTACACCGAGGCGACCACGTTCGACGGCGTCTTCGACGCGGTGTCGCGCAACCAGGCCGCGTACGGCATCGTGCCGGTGGAAAACTCGAGCGAAGGCTCCGTCCCGCACGCCGTCGACGCGCTCGTCGGCGGCGACCTGCTCATCCGCGCCGAGTTCGACCTCGAGGTCTCGCAGTGCCTCCTCGGGCGAGTCTCGGGGCTCGCCTCGATCGAGCGCGTGTACACCAAGGCCGAGGTGCTCGGACAGTGCCGGCTCTGGCTCGCGAAGAACCTCGGCGCCGCGCAGCTCGTGCAGGCCGCGTCGACCGCAGCGGCCGTGCGCGAGGCGATGACCGACCCCCAGGGCGCCGCCATCGCCAGCCGGCTCGCTTCGGACCTCTACGGGCTCCCGGTCATGCGAGAGCGCATCCAGGACCGAGCCGAGAACTTCACTCGCTTCGTCGTCATCTCGCACGACGACGCCGCGCGAACGGGCGACGACAAGACGACCTTGGCCTTCAGCGTGCGCGACGGCCGCGGCGCGCTGATGCGGGCCCTCGCGGTCTTCGATGACGAGGGCATCAGCCTGTCGCGCATCGAGTCGCGTCCCAGCCGCGAGAAGTCGTGGGACTACGTCTTCCTCGCCGACCTCGTGGGCCACCGCGACGACGCGAACGTCGCGCGCGCCCTCGCGCGGCTGCGCGAGGCCTGCCCGCTCGTCAAGCACCTCGGCAGCTACCCGCGCGCCCGTCGCAGCGCCTGAAGGTCGTCCGCCCCATGGATTCCGTCCGTACGCTCATCATCGGCGCCGGCGTCACCGGCCTCGCGACCGCCGCGGCCCTGTCCGAGCGCGGCGACGACGACTACCTCGTCCTCGAGGCCGACCGCGAAATCGGCGGCTGGTGCAAGACCGTCAAGAAGGAGGGCTTCGTCTGGGACTACTCGGGCCACTTCTTTCACTTCAGGCACCCCGAGATCGAGCGGTGGCTCGCGACCGGATGCCGGGCCAGCGCATTCGCGTCGTCGAGAAGAAGAACTTCATCGCCTACAAGGGCGGCACGACACGTCATCGACTTCCCGTTCCAGAAGAACATCCACCAGCTCCCGCAGGACGAGTTCATCGACTGCCTGCACGACCTCTACTTCGCCCGATCGAGCGACGTGAAACGCGACGCGGCGGCGGGCGCCGCGCGCCCGAGCAACTTCAAGGAAATGCTCGCCGCGCGCTTCGGGCAAGGGCATCTGCGAGAAATTCCTCTTTCCCTACAACGAGAAGCTCTACGCCTGCGACCTCGCGACGCTCGACATGGACGCGATGGGCCGCTTCTTCCCGTCACGCGGACCTGACCGACATCGTCCGCAACATGAAGCAGCCGGACAACGCGAGCTACAACGCCACGTTCACGTACCCCGAAGGCGGGGCCATCGAATACGTGCGCGCCATCGCGAGCGCGGTGCGCCCCGGGGCGCTTGCCCTCGAGGAGGGGCTCGTCCCGCGTCGACCTGGCGCGAAAGGTGGCCCACACGGCGGGCGCGCGGGGCTCGCGCGAGATTCGCTTCGAGCGACTCGTGTCGAGCGTCCCGTTCAACCGCTTCGCCGCCATGTGCGGCCTCGACCACGACCCCACCGTGTGGGCGTGGAACAAGGTCCTCGTCTACAACCTCGGCTTCGACGCCAAGGGCCAAAAAGGCGTGCACTGGGCCTACTACCCCTCGCGCGAGACCTCGTTTCTACCGGGTGGGCTGGTACGACAACATCTTCGATACCGACCGGATGAGCCTCTACGTCGAGCTGGGGTTCGCCAAGGACGCGCCGATCGACGCAGGCGCCATGCGCGAGCGCGTGCTGGCCGACCTGAAGCGCGAGGGGGTCGTCACGGGTCAGCGGCTCGTGGCCGAGCACTCGGTCGTGCTCGATCCGGCCTACGTCCACATCACGAGGCGCTCGATCGCCGAGCACAAGCGGCTGGCCGCGCTCCTCGGGGAGCACGGCGTCTGGTCGCTGGGCCGCTACGGCGCTGGACGTACTGCGCCATCGAGGACAACATCGTGGAGGCGCGGGCACTCGTGGAGCTGAGCTGGCAATCGCCCCGTGTCTCGTAGTAGGTGGAGGGACCTCGTGACTTCCGTCAGTGCAGATCGGCGGATCCGCACATCTCCATCGTCATTCCCATCTACAACGAGCAGGCGATCCTCCACGCCGCCGTCGTCGACCTGCGCGAGCGCCTCAAGCCGCTCGGGTGGAGCTACGAGATCATCCTGGCCGAGAACGGCTCGAAGGACCGCACCATCGAGATCGGCCACGAGCTCGCCGCCAAGTACGCGAACACCGCCGACGGGCAGGTCAAGATCATCTCCCTGGGCGAGCCGAACTACGGCAAGGCCCTCAAGCAGGGCATCTTGCTCGCGCGGGGCGACCTCGTCTTCTGCGACGAGATCGACCTCTGCGACACCGACTTCCACAAGCGCGCGATCGACATCCTCGAGACCGGCGAAGCCGACATGGTCATCGGCAGCAAGCTGGCCGTGGGCGCGGCCGACGAGCGGCCGCTCATCCGCCACGCCGCGAGCATCGCCTACTCGACGCTCCTCAAGGTCATGCTCGGCTTTCGCGGGACCGACACGCACGGACTCAAGGCGTTCCGCCGGCTCGCGCTGCTCGACGTCGTGCGGGCGTGCCTCGTCGACAAGGACGTGTTCGCGAGCGAGTTCGTGATCCGCGCCGACCGCGCCGGCATCGCGATCAAGGAGATGCCGGTGCAGATCATCGAGAAGCGACCGCCGAGCATCAACCTCTTCAAGCGCGTCCCCAACGTCATGAAGAGCGTCGCGAAGCTCACCTGGTCGATCCGCATCCGGGGGTAGGTGCGGCGCAGGCCCTGGGCGCGATAGCCTGACGCCATGCGGATCCTGTACGGCGTCGTCGGCGAGGGGATGGGGCACGCGACCCGGAGCAAGGTCGTCTGCGAGCACCTCGTGGCGGCCGGTCACGACGTGAAGATCGTCGTCAGCGGGCGGGCGCACGCGATGCTCGCCAGGGCGTTCAGCGACGTCGTCGAGATCCGCGGGCTGACGATCCGCTACGTCGACAACCGGCTGGACCGTGACGGCACGCTCGCCCGAAACGTCCTCGCGGCGCCCGCCATGCTGGCGACCAACGTCGGCGCGTACTTCGACACGATGGCAAAGTTTCACCCCGACGCGGTGATCAGCGACTTCGATTCGTTCGCGTACCTGTTCGGCAAACGCCACGGCCTGCCGGTCGTCTCGATCGACAACCAGCAGATCCTCAGCCGGTGCAAGATCGGCAAGTTCGCCAAGTCGGGGGCGAAGCTCGACTACCAGCTGACGAAGGCCTTCGTGCGCGCCAAGCTCCCGGGGTGCGACCACTACGTCGTCACGACCTTCTTCGAGCCGCCCATCCGCCGCAAGTGCGAGGCGGACACGACGCTCGTTCCGCCGATCCTCCGGAAGGAGATCCTCGACGCGAAGAAGCGCGCGCGCCCGGGCGAGCACGTGCTCGTCTACCAGACGTCGACGAGCGACACGAAGCTCCTCGACGAGCTGCAGCGCGTGCGAGAGCAGAAGTTCGTCGTCTATGGCCTGCGACGGTCCGCGCAGCGCGGGAACACGACGCTCAAGGAGTTCAGCGAGACCGGCTTCGTCGAGGACCTGGCGTCGGCCCGCGCGGTCGTCTGCAACGGGGGCCTCTCGCTCATCGGCGAGGCCATCTACCTCGGCAAACCGATCTTCAGCGTGCCCGTCCGAAACCAGTACGAGCAGGTGCTCAACGCGCGCTACCTCGAGCAGCTCGGGTACGGCCTCGAGGCCCCGACGATCGAAGCCGACATCCTGCGCCTCTTCCTGTCGGAGGCGCCGAAATACGCCTCGCGCCTGACCAAACACAAGCAAGACGGCAACCGCGACCTCTTCGCCCTCGTCGACCGCCTCCTCGAGCGCTTCGATCACAAGAAGAAGCGCTCCAAAGACCGCGCGCGCTGAGCTACACACATCACGTGCCCGTGGAGCCGATCGAGTCGGTCGCGCCGGGCGCGCTTGCGCCCGCGATGCCGGTTGCGAGCGGGCCGCTCCCATCGGACGAGGTCGACGCCGTCGTCATCGGGGGAGGCGCGAACGGCACCGGCGTCGCGAGAGACCTCGCGCTCCGGGGGCTCCGCGTCGTCCTCTTCGAGCGAAACGACCTCGCGTTCGGGGCGAGCGGCAACTCGAGCGGGATGATCCACGGGGGCGCTCGCTACATGCTCTCGGCGCCGAACGTCACGGAGACCTCGTGCCGCGACTCCGGCTACATCCAGCGGATCGCGCCCCACCTGCTCTTTCGCATCCCCTTTCTCTTGCCGCTGCGGAGCGGAGCGCAAGGGCGCGTGATGGTCGAGCTCATCGACGCGTACTTTCGCGCGTACGACGACTACCAGCCCCTCAAGCGCGGCGAGCCGCATTGTCGCCTCGACGCGAGCGAGGTCGCGCGCCTCGAACCCGGCCTCGTAGGCTCCTACGCGAGCGGGATCACCTTCGACGAGTGGGGGGTCGACGGGGCGCGCCTCTGCGTGCTCGGCGCGATCGACGCCATCGAGCACGGGGCGCGCGTGCACGTGCACACGACGGTCGAATCGGTCACGCGCGCGCCCGGCGCCGCCCCCCGCTACGTCGTCTCCGCGCGCCATCGCATGACCGAGGAGGTCACGCGGGTCTCCGCCCGCGTCGTCATCAACGCGACCGGCGCGTGGGCTCCGATCACCGCGGCGCTCGCGAACGTCACGCAGGCGCGGACCCGCGTGCGGCCGGGCAAGGGAATCCACGTCGTCCTCGATCGCAGAGTCACCAACTACGCGATCCTCTCCGAGGCGATCGACGGGAGGCAGATCTTCCTCTGCCCCTGGCAGAACGCCAGCGTGGTCGGCACCACCGACGACGACTACTACGGCGACCTCGACGACGTCCACGCGACGAGCGAGGAGGTCCGCTACCTCGTGCAGGGCGTCGCGAAGGTGTTTCCGAGCATCCGCGCCGCGCGCGCGATCGGCACGTACGCCGGCGTGCGGCCGACTCTCTACGCGTACGGGCCCACCGAAGACGCGCTTTCGCGCGACCACCGGGTCGTCGACCACGGGGCGGACGGCGCCCCCGGCGTCTACTCGATGATCGGCGGCAAGCTCGCGAGCTTCCGCCTCTTCGCGCAGGAGCTGTGCGACCTCGTCGCGCCGCGGCACTTCGACGTCCACGTCCCGTGCTCGACGCACGAGCGGCCGCTCCCGGGCGGCGAGCGCGCTCCCGGGCCGCGGTCGAATGGCGAGCTCGCGCATCTCGTCAATGGCGAGCTAGCGCTCGACGCCTTCAAGGTGAGCGAGCGATTCGGGGTGACGCCGGTCGGCGCGCGACGCCTGCTCTACCGACACGGCACGCGGGCGCTCCGCGTCCTCGAGCGCACGGCGCGCCGCCCGTCGGAGCTCGACGTCGTCTGTCCGTGCGAGCCCGTGCTCGAGGCCGAGGTGCGCCACGCCGTCTCGACCGAGATGGCGCGCACGGTCGACGACGTGGCGCGGCGCACGCGGCTGGGCCTCGGCGCGTGCGGAGGGATGCGCTGCGCCGCGCGTTGCGGCCAGATCGTCGCGCAGGAGCTCGCCCTCCCCCCGGCCGAAGGCAGGGCGATGGCGCTGCAGTTTCTCGAACGGCAAGCGCGAACGCGCATCGCGGCGCTCGGTCCGCAGCAGGCGCAGCAAGAGGCGCTCAACCTCGCCCACGTCCGCGCCTCCCTGGGAGAGCCAGGGTGAACGAGCGAGGGCGCCGCATCGTCGTCGTCGGTGCCGGCGTCGCGGGAACGGCCGCGGCCCTCGCGGCCGCGCGATCGCACGCGACGGTCACGGTCCTCGACGGAGGGACGGGAGCCTCGACGCTCGCAACCGGCGCGCTCGACCTCGCCCCGTGGCGACCCTCCACCGAGACGCTGCCCGAGCTGCCTCCGCCGGCGCGCGACGTCCTCGATGCGCTGGGCGCCTACGTCCTGCACGACCGCGGCGCGCGGCTGCTCACGACGGCGGGCATCTGGCGTCCGGCGGGCGGGCGCGACGCGGCGTTGCTCGACGTCGCTCCCCTCGCCGGCCGCCCCCTGGGGGTCGTCCGGTGCGCGCGGCCCGCGTGGGACGCGGACCTCCTCGCTCGGGCCTGGGGCCAAGCGTGCGTCCCCATCGACGCCTCGATTCTGCGCTACGAGGACGAGCGCGCGATCCCCGACGCCGATTTCGCCGGGCGCCACGACGACGCCGCTCGCCTCGGATGGCTCGGCGAACGACTCCGCGAGGCGATGGCGATGGCGTCCGCCGGCCCCGCGCTGGCCGGGCTGGTCCTTCCCCCTTCGCTCGGCGTCGACCGACCGCGGGCCGCAGAGCTCTCGATTCGCGTCGGCGTGGCTTGCGGCGAGCCGGTCGCGATGCCCGGCGGCCCCTCCGGCCTTCGCTTCGAGCGCGCGCGCGACCGGGCGCTCGCGGCCGCGGGCGTCGATCGCGTCCAGGCCCGAGCCCGGCGCGTCGAGGCCGCCGAGGCGCAGGCCGACGCGCGGACCTGGCGAGTGACGACCGACGACGGGCGTTCGCTCGACGCCGACGCCGTGGTCCTCGCGACGGGCGGCCTCCTGGGCGGCGGAGTCGAGTACGCGCCCTCGGAGGCGATCCTGGCCACGGCGCTCCCGCCCTGGTCGCGGGCGCCGCTGCGCGCCTCGCTCGACGCGCCCGTGTCGCTCGGAGCTCACGGGCGCCCACTCGAAGTCCCGGGGTCGCTCTTCGGGCTCGCTCCGGAGCAGATCGCGTGGCCCTTCTCGCCCGACGGGCTCCTCGGACGCGCGGGCGTCCTCGTCGGCGATGACGGGGGCTGCGTCGGGATATCGCGCGGCCTCTTCGCCGCCGGAGAGCTCGTGGCCGACGCTCCGCACACGTGGCTCCGCGCCCTCGTCCGCGGGGCGGGCGCCGGCGTCTCGGCCGCGCGATCTTCGCGATCTAGCGGTGAGTCATCGCCTGCGCGAGGACCTGCCAGCCGACCTTGAGCATCGCGTCGTTGCCCTTCTCGGGATCCTCCGGGACGGTGCGCGCCTCGCTCCCGCTCGACTCGGCCACCGGCAATCCGCCGTCGACGCTGTCGCCCGAAACGACCACCACGTTCTTCGGTCGGCTCTCGGCGCCGGCGGATTCGGGCGCGAGGTGGCCGTCGAGATCCTTCTCGCGATACGACACGCCCGCCTCGTCTTTCGTCGTCTCGACGGCGACGTCGGGGTGCACGCCATCGGCCTGAATCGCGCGCCCGCTGGGCGTGTAATAGCGCGAGACCGTGAGGCGCATCCCGGCGCCGCCCGGCAGCGCGATGATCGCCTGCACGCTCCCCTTGCCGAACGTGGCCTCGCCGACCACGCTCGCGCGCTTCTGGTCCTGGAGCGCCCCGGCCACGAGCTCCGACGCGCTCGCCGTGTACTGGTTGACCAGGACGACGCACGGCTCGGTCGAGAAGGCGCCTCCCGCGTGGGCCTTCACTTCGTCGACGATCTGGCCCCGGTGCCGCGTCGAGTAGATGACCCCATCGGTCAAGAACTCGTCGGCCACGTCAGCGGCCTGGTCCACGAGGCCTCCCGGGTCGCTTCGAAGATCGAGGATGATCCCGCGGATCTTTCCGCCGGCACGGCCACGGAGCTTCGCCGCGGCTTCGAGGAGCTCGTCGTGGGTGTGGTCCTGGAACTGTTTCACGCGAACGTACGCGACGCCGTTGGTAAGGAGCTTGGACGAGACGCTCGTCACGTGAACGAGCTCGCGCGCGAGGTCGAAGCTCAGGAGGTCGTTCACGCCCGCCCGGCGCACTCCGACCTTGACGCGCGAACCCGGCGCGCCGCGGAGGCGCTTGACGAGCTTGTCGAGCGGCTCCGCCGTGGGGTCCTTTCCATCGACGCTCACGATCACGTCGCCGCTCTTGATCCCCGCCCGATCCGCGGGCGACCCCTCGATGGGCGAGAGCACCACGAGCTGGTCGTTGCGGCTCTCGACCTCGATGCCGATCCCGCCGAACTCGCCCTCCGTGTCGCTCTCGAAGGCCCGAAACTCGTCGGGGGCCATGTAGCTCGAGTGCGGGTCGAGCTCTCCGACCATGCCCTTGATGGCGCCGTCGACCAGTTTTGCGCGGTCGACCGGGTCGACGTACTCGTTTTCGACGTCCACGAGGACGCGTCCGAGCTGCTCGACGGCGGCGTAGGGGGTGTCGCCCAGGGCGGTCTTCGACCCCCCCCCGCTCAGGGCCGTCGCACACGCGCCCCCTGCGAACGCGCACACGGGGAGAATCAGCGACTTTGCAAGGCGGCCGGGGAGCCCGCGGAAGGACGTGCGAGGGTGGAGCATGGCAAGGACAAAGCTACTTCCCCGGGTGCCCTTTCCGCGAGGCGCGGGTGGCAAGCTCGGTGTAGGCACGTTGCTCAGCTTGATCCCCGCCGTAAGCCAGCCGATAGTAGCCGTGCTCTTATGCAGGGAAGCGCGCGGGTCTCCCGCACCTTTCGCGCTCGCCCAACCCGAAGGAGGCCGCCTTGGCGACGAGTGACAAGGAGTCGATTCCGAATCTGCAGGGCTCGAAGACAGACAAGCGCAAGCAGAGTCTGTACTTCCCCGAGTCGATGCTCCAGGAGATCAAAGAGGAGGCGGCCAGACTGGACCGTTCCCTTTCCTGGGTCGTGCAGCGCGCGTGGAAGATCTCTCGCACCGAGATCAAGAAGCTCCCGAGCGTCAACGACGTCGACGGCGGAGATGACGAGGAGGGCGGCTGACCTCGCCGGACACGGACGGTCCCGCAGCACCCGCAGCACCTTCGCGAACACTCGATGACCCGCCGTCGTTCGCGGTCGGGGGTGATGGGACTCGTCTGTATGTCCACACAAGGAGGGCGGGGCACGCCGCGGGGAGCGTGCACGCCATTTTCAGCGACGGCGTCTTGTGCGACGGCTTCATCTGGAAATACTTGTGGGACGACCTCGCCCGGGTCGTTCCGCTCGCGCACTGGCACTACCGCGGGCACGGACGCAGCGCGACGCCGGTAGACCCGGACCGCGTCAGCGTCTCGTCTCTGGCCGACGATCTCGGGAAAGTCCGCCGGCACCTCGGCGATCCTCCATGCGTCCTCTTCGGTCACTCGCTCGGGTGCCAGGTCGCGCTCGAGGCGTACCGGCAGCGGCCGGAGAAGGTGCGCGCGCTCGTCCTGCTTTGCGGCAGCTTCGGGCACGTGACGTCGACCTTCCACGGCGGGCCGGTCCTCGAGCTCATCTTGCCGCAGCTCCTCGACGTGGCGCAGCGCGTCCCCGACGTCGTGCGCGCGATCTGGAGCCGCTTGCCCGCGAAGCTCTCTCTCAAGATCGCCCTCAAGGCGGGCGAGATCGATCCGGAGAGGATCCACGCCGAGGACGTCCTTCCGTACCTCTCGCACATGACCCACGTCGACTTCCCGATGTTTCTCCGGATGCTGCGCGCCGCCGGCGAACACACCGCGGGGGACCTCCTTCCGCAGATCGACGTGCCGGTCCTCGTGGTCGCCGGCGAGCGCGACACGTTCACGCCCGCGTTTCTCGCGCGAGCGATGGCGTCTGCCCTCCCGCGAGGCGAGCTCCTCATGGTCCCGCGCGGGACGCACGTGACCCCGATCGAGCGCCCCGAGCTCGTCGACGCCCGCGTCGAGCAGTTCCTGCGCGAGCGCGTCCTCGCCTGAAGAAGAAAATCACAGGGAGTGGAGGAGGAGAGGAGGTCAGAAGAATTTGGGTCTCAGAGAATCAAAAAATTCTCGGCTCCTTCTCTCCTCCCCTCCCTGTGCTTTTCTCTCCCTCTGGTTTCTCCGGTTACGCGCGAGGTAGCTGCATGCGGTCGGCGACGCCGTCTCGGTAGGCGTGCCAGGCGGCGAGGGCTTCTTCGCACGTCGCGATGACCTGGCGTTCGACGTCGCTGCCCGGAGGGGCGTGCTCGAGGACCATCGTCCACGCGTCGGAGCGGTGGCCTCCTTCGACTTGCCCGTGCGCGCGCGTCAGCTCCATCGCCTCGGGCGGACAGCCGTAGTGCTTCACGAGGGCGTGCTCGCGCACGGCCTCTTCGCCGCGCCGGCGCACGAACGTCCCTTCGAGCTCGGCGCGTTCGTTCACGCTGCCTTCGACGAAGATCGTGAGCAAGGCCACGGCCGCCTGCCAGGGCGCCGCGCAGGCGCGCTCGCGCAGCAAGTCCCGGTAGCGTCGCGCCGCGTCGTGCAGCCACCGGTCGTCGTCGACGAAGGCGCTCGCCTCGAACCCGAGGCCCTCCATCATGCGCAGAAAGAGCCGTGGGTGCGCCGCGGTGCCCGACAGGCCTCCCGTCTGCTCCTCGTAGAGGTTCTCGGCGAGCGAGCGCCGCACCGTGTCGAGGGGTGGCGTTACGCCGAGCGCTCGCGCCAGGAGCACGGGAAAGTCGCGCACGTACACGAGGTACTCGTGGCGGAAGTGCGCGAAGAGCTGCGCGCGCGACAGACCCGGCTTGGTGAGCGCGGGGTACGCCCAGTGGTGCTTCCGATCCATGACCGCGAGCAATCGTTCTCGGAGCGACGGCACGACGCGATCGTGACACACCTGGAAACAAAAAAGTTGCGGGCGACGCCTCGATTGAAGCGCGCGCCCGCAGAGGTCGTTCCTTACCGCGTGGGCCGTGTGTCGGACGACATGAACCCCTAGCCAACGGCTAGGTGGGGAGCGCTGATCGCTCTTTAGGCTTCCGGATGATCCGCACCCTTGCGGGGCGGCCGGCCTGCTCACCGAGCGCTCATAGCCCCCCTGGTTCGTAGTTGCTCGGGATCCATGTGAAGCCGGCAATCACGGACCTGCAGAGGGAACGACTCAGAAGATAACATCGGTCGACCGTCGGTCAACGCCGCCAAAAATTGGGCCAGCAGCTCCACGCCATGACTACATGACGCGGTGGAGGGCGAGTTTCGCCCGCGCCCGCTCCCCAGAACCCCATGGATGACGCCAGGACTGCTGAGGCCGACGGAGGAGGACCCACGCTCTCCCCGATGCCTGCCACGCCCAGCCCGGCCGCGATGCGCCGCGCGATGGGCGCCGGCCACTTCGCCTTCGGAAAGGCGATCGAGCGCGACGCGGAGTGCGGCTCGCTCCGCATGTCCGGGATGATCGTGGTCGAGCTCGAAGGAGTGGGACCGTCGCTCCGAGGACGATTCGCCGATGCCCTCGACGACGGCATCGAGCGCGAGCTAGCGGCCCGGGGCGCGGCCGCGCCGGGACTGACGAGCGCCAGCGATCGCGACGCCGCGCTCAGCGACCAGCTCTTTCGCGCGAGGCGCGTCGGCGCGCCGGGCATCGCGATCGTCCTCGGCCCTCTCCGGGCCGCGGCCGGCCCCCTCGGTGCGCTCGAGCCGGAGGACTGCGCGACGCTGCGATTTCTGGCCGCGGCGACGCGCGAGCGCCCGGTCGTCTTGCTCCTCGACGAAAGAGACGCGAGGACCGGCGGCTACGCGGACCCCGTGCCCCTCGGACAGCTCCTCGTCGACGAACCGACGTGGCGCACCGACCCCTCGCCCGAGGCCAAGATCCGATTCGTAGCGCCCGAGTCCGCGCCCGCGCCCGCGCCCGCGCCCGCGCCCGCGCTCGCGCTCGCGCCCGAGTCCGCGCCCACGCCTGCGCTCACGCGCCACACGGCCGGCGCGGCCGTCGTCGACCATGAAGAATCCTGGCGCGCCTGGACCCTCCAGCTCGTCGCCGCCCGCGGCCCGCAGCCCCTCGCCGCGCTCGAGCGTCTCTTCACCGACAGCTACATGCCCCTCGCGAACGCGATCGGCGCCGGCCTCGACGACGCGCGCGCCCGGAGCGCGCACGACGAGTTTCGCGCGTCCTTCGCGAAGAGCTACACCGAGGCGTTCCCGACCTTCTCTGCGACCACCAAGCGCCCGCGCATGATCCTCGACGTGCACGACAGCGCCGGCCGGATCGCGCGCCTGCACGGGGCGCGATCGACGCGGATGCTCCTGGTCGACGCCATGCGCTGGGACGTCTCGCGTCTGGTCCAGGAGCGTCTCGTCGCGCGCCTCGGCGAGCGCGCCGCGATGACCGACGAGCTGGTCATGTGGAGCGCGCTCCCGACGACCACGATGCGGCAGCTCGAGACGATCGCGCGCGGCGTCGATGCGCTCCGTGCGCCCGGCGACATGGACGCCGACGCCGAGCCGCCGCGAGGCCGCACGGCGGAGTACGTGCGTCGCCTGCGCATCGGCGCGCGCGAAGTGCACAAGCTCGACCTCATCGAGTCTCGCCTGCAGGGGGCCCGCGGCGGAGTGCTCCGCGCGATCCCGGAGATCGCCGAGGCGACCGCCGAGTCCATCGCGCGACACGCCGAGACCCTCGCTCCCAACACGCTCCTCTTCGTCTTCGGCGACCACGGCTTCACGATCGACCGCACGGGCTCGGCCCGGCAGGGCGGCGCGTCCCCCGAAGAGGTCCTCGTCGGCGCCTTCGCCCTGCTCGTCGGCGACGTTCACTGATTTGAGCGATGTCCGACCGAAAATAGTTGAACAAAGTGACCCTCACGTACGAGGGACGCGTCCCTCGTAGCGAATAACGGGCCCGCGGCGACGAGCAACGCGTCCCTCGTACAGGAGGAGCGCGTCCTTCGTACTCGAGCAACGCGTTGCTTGAGTGACCGGGTGCCCCTTTGACGATTTGGACCGGGTGCTTGGTTGACGGGTCCGAGCCTCGACAAACCACAGCCTGGGGCTCCGCGCCACCCAACCCGGGTGCTCGGGTGACGCAAACCGCGACCTTGGGTGACACGGACCGGAAAGGGCCCGACGCGTGCCAGCGAGGCGTCGATCGGGATGCGGGCGACTCCGCTAGGCGGCCCACAGCAAGCGAGTAAGATGCGCGCGATGCGAAAGAACATCCTCATCACGGGCGCGAGCTCCGGCCTGGGAGAAGGCATGGCGCGCGAGTACGGCAAACTCGGGCGTAACCTCGCGCTGTGCGCGCGACGCGTCGAGCGCCTCGAGGAGCTCAAGAAGGAGCTCCTCGCCGCGAGCCCCGGGATCCGCGTGCACGTCCGGTCGCTCGACGTCACCCAGTACGACCAGGTCTTCGAGGTGTTCCGCGCCTTCAAGCAGGACCTCGGCTCGCTCGATCGGATCATCGTGAACGCGGGCATCGGCCGGGGCCAGCCGGTGGGCACGGGCAACTTCTTTCGAGCGAACAAGCAGACCGCGGAGACGAACTTCGTCGCGGCCCTGGCGCAGTGCGAGGCCGCCGTCGAGATCTTCCGCGCGCAGAACGCCGGTCATCTGGTGACGGTCTCGTCGATGAGCGCGCTGCGCGGGATGCGCGGGAACCAGACGGCGTACGCGGCCTCGAAGGCCGCGCTCGCGAGCTTGACCGAGGGGATCCGCGCCGACCTGATGCGCACCCCCATCCGCGTGAGCACGATCTATCCGGGCTACATCCGGTCCGAGATCAACGCGAAGGTGAAGAACACCCCCTTCATCGTCGACACCGAGACGGGCTGCCGCGCGATGGTCGCCGCGATCGAGCGCGAAGTCGCCGAGGCCTACGTGCCCCGCTGGCCCTGGTCCGCGCTCGGCTTCTTCATGAAGCGCCTGCCGCTCTCGGCTCTCGCGCGAATGACCTGAAGCGGCTGCCCGCGCTTCGCGGCGCGTGCGACACTCGACCGGCATGGCATTTTCGACGCTCCTGACTCGATGGCTCGCGCGATCGGACGACGCGCGTCCGATCGCGCGCGACGCGACCGGCGAGACGTCGTGGCGCGACGCGATCGCCGCGGCCGACCGCGTCGCCGCGGCGCTGCTCGACGGACGGCGCTCGCTCGAGGGCGAGCGCGTCGCGATGCTCGTCTCGCCGGGCGCGGAGTTTCTCACGTGCATGTTCGGCGTCCTGCGCGCCGGCGGCTGCCTCGTCGTCCTCTCGCCGCTGCATCCTCCGCCCGAGACGGCCTACTTCTGCGGCGACGCGCACGTGCGCACGGTGATCGCGTCCGCGGACCTCGCGGGTCGCGTCGCCTTCCTGGCGCCCGAGCGGCGCATCGTGACCCCCGGCGAGCTCCTCGGCTCGCGCGCGGCCGTGATCGCCGCCGAGCCCGCGGGAGACGACCCGGCGCTGCAGCTCTACACGAGCGGGACGACCGGCAAGCCCAAGGGGGCGGTCATCACGCACGCGAACCTCGCCAAGCAGCAGGAGCTGCTCGCCGAGGCGTGGGCGTGGAGCGACGGGGATGTCTTGCTGCACACGCTGCCTCTGCATCACCTCCACGGCCTGGGGATCGCGCTCCTGACGGCGGTCGGCGCCGGCGCGACGACGCACTTTCAGCCCTTCGATCCGCGCGCGGCGTGGGAGGCCATGCCCGGGGCCACCGTCTTCATGGGCGTGCCGACGATCCACACCAAGCTCCTCGCCGCGCTCGACGAGGCCGACGGCGCGACGCGGTCGCGCTGGACCGCGGGCGCGCGATCGCTTCGCCTCATCACGAGCGGCAGCGCGGCGCTCCCCGTCACGATCGGCGAACGCTGGCGCGCGATCACGGGCGCGTACCCGCTCGAGCGCTTCGGCATGACCGAGATCGGCGTCGGCGCGAGCAACCCGCTCGAGCCGCAAGGCCGCCGCCCGGGCAGCGTGGGCCGGCCGCTTCCCACCGTCGGCACGCGCGTCGTCGGCGACGACGGGCGCGACGCCGACTCGGGCGAGCTCTGGATCAGCGGGCCGTGCGTCTTCACGGGCTACCGCGACCGCCCCGAGGCGACGCGCGAGGCGTTCGTCGACCACGCCGGCGAGCGCTGGTTCAAGACCGGCGACACCGTGGCGCGCGAGCCCGACGGGTACCTGCGCATCCTCGGGCGCACGAGCGTCGACATCCTCAAGAGCGGCGGTTACAAGCTCAGCGCGCTCGAGATCGAAGAGACCCTTCGCGAGCACGAAGCGGTCGCCGAGGTCGCGGTCGTCGGCGTGCCCGATCCGCTCTGGGGCGACCGCGTCGTCGCGTGCGTCGTCGCGCGGGCGGGCCGCGAGGACGAGTGCGTCGAGGATCGCCTTCGCGGGTTCGCGAGAGAGCGCCTCGCCGCGTACAAGGTGCCCAAGCAGGTCGTCGTGATGACCGACCTGCCGCGCAACGCCGTGGGCAAGGTCATCAAGCCCGAGCTCCTGAAGAAGCTCGGGTGAGGATCACTTGATCTCGTAGGCCTCGACCGTGTCCTCGAGGAAGTGCGGGACGAGGACGCGACCGCGCTTCGTGTCGTACCCGATGTCGGCCGGAGACTTCTGGTCCGAGAGCACCTTCTCGAAGGTGCCGCCGAGCTGTCCCTTGTAGATCGCCGAACCCTCCCAGCTCGTGACGAGGAGCGAATCGCCGAGCGAGACGACGCCGTCGAGCATGCCCGTCGGCGGCTTCGACACGTTTTGCTTCTTGCCCTTGTCGTCGAGCGTGTAGACCTCACCCGATCCCATGGTCACGACGACGACGCCCTTGTCGGTCACGAGCACGCCGTTCGGGCCGCCCAGGTCCTTGCTCTTCGACAGCGCCTTCGCGTGGCCCTTCTCGATGACGAACACGGCGTCGGTGCCGGTCGGCTCGAAGCCCTTCGCGCCCATCTTCACGCCCGTGTCCGAGACGTAGACCTTGCCGTCGGGGCCGGTCGCGATGTCGTTCAGGAACGTGGCGCCGGGGATCGCGACGTTGCCCTTGGGGGCGCCGGTCTTCGCGTCGAACAAGCGAACGACCGAGATGTCCGCGACGTAGAGCACGCCGTTGGCGATCCCGAGGCCCTTCGGAGCGTCGAGCGTCACCTTGTCTTTGCCGCCCTCGATCCACTTGGGCGTCGTGGTCGTTCCGTCCGGCGAGAGCACGGAGATGAACCCGTTGTTGTCCTTGCCGTCCGGCTTGCCGTTGATGTTCGAGACCAGGTAGCGGTCGGCGTCGGCGTCGTAGAGGACGCTCTCGGGCGTCGACAGTCCGGTCCACTTCGCCACCGCGACGGGCGCCGCGGGCGGCGGGGGCTCCGCGGGTGCGGCGCTCGCGGATGCAGCCGCGGGCGCGGTGTCCGTTGCGACGGGCGCGGGCGGCGGCGGCGGCGGCGGTGGCGCGGGCGGCGGCGTCTCGGCTCCTCCACATGCAATGACAACGGCAAGTGACGCGAGGGGTGCAAGCGATACGAGGCGACGCGATCGGCTCATGGTCTTTCTCTCTCCAACGTTGCCCCTACCACGACCTCTGCCTTGAAAAAAAGGGCCCCGGACCCCCTCGAGGCTCCGAATCTCGAAGGCGCACGGCTCCTCCGCGTTTCCAGTCGCTCAAAGGCCCTGCATCGCGGCGCGCATCTCGGCGCTCTTGACGACGCGCCCTTCCATTCGCCACACGACGCGCCCCGCGCGGTCCAGCACGATGGTGACGGGCACGGTGCTCACGTCCCCGAACCCGCTCGCGCCCGCCAGCGTCTTCGGGTCCGCCAGCGCCACTGGAAAGGGAATCGAGAGCGCCTTCTTGTAAAGTTCCGCGAGCTCGCGGTTCTCCTCCGACTCGAGCAAGACCACGGCGTAATGGACGCGGTCGCTATCGTGCTTCGCCATGGCGACGAGGAAGTCGACCTGCGCTTGCGAGGAGAGACTGCTCGTCGTCACGAAGGAGAGGACCGTCGGCATCCCGCGTGTGCTCTCGGCGGTCAGCGCGGCTTCGTCGACCGCTTCAAAGGAGAAGTCGACGACGGGACGGAGCGCGGCCATGGTCACGCCGGGCGGGTCGGCGGGCGCCCCGGCCCTGCCGCCCCCGCAGCCGACGAGCAGAGCGAGGACGGCCGGCCACCGCCCGCTACTCGTCGCCCTTTTGTCCGACGAACTGATCTTCACGGTTTGCGAAGAGAACGTTGAACGTCGTCAGCGACCCGTAGCAGCCGGTCACGTACTGCTGAAGCTGGATCTTCTCGTCGCTGGCGAGCTTGGGGTGGGTGTTAATCTTCTGCTCGAGGACGCGCAAGCGATCGCGGATCATGACGATCTTGTGAAAGAGCGAATCGAGCGGGATGCGCTTTTCCTGCAGCCCCTCTTTGCCCGGCTTCAAGATCATCTCGCCCCCCTCCCACCGTCCGGAGAGGTCGATGACGCCCACGCCGAGCTCTTCGCGGATCACCTGAGACAGCACCTTTTTGAATTCGTCGGCATCCATGTCGAGAAGGTCCTCCGGAAGAGTGAGCGGCGCGGCGGCGGGCGTGTCCCGCGAAGCGCGCGCCAGCGGCGGGGCTCGACCGCCGCGCCTCGAGGGGGTCGGGCGCGGCTCGGGCCGGCTCTTGAAGGCTCCCCGCTGCACCCACTGCGAGCACGTGCTCGTCGCGTAGAGCGGCGACGGCCAGACGCCGAGCAGGCACTCGCCCGCGCGCTTGACCTCGCCGTTGACGTCGACTTGCTCGATCACACGGACGAAGCGGGCGCACGATCCGCAGCGGCGATCGACGGGGTCCGACATGCGCGGGCAAATTCTATCACGCGCGGTCGCTCGGAGGCCCGTCGCCTTCGTCGCTTGCGGCGCGTGAGTCGTCGGCCGGCAGCGAGGGAGCGTCCTCGAGCGGGAGCAGGCGCTCGTCGTCGTCGACGTCGTCGAGGTGCGGACCGAAGAGGTGCGCGAACGACGCAAGAGCCGGGGGCGTCGTCTGCTGTCGGCGCCGGTCGGCGAGGACGGCGTGCGCCAGCTCTTCGATGACGATCCGCAGCGGCGTGGGCTCGACGACCACGCCGTCGACGTCGCGCACGGGCGTGAGGTCGCCCGCGTGACGGAGCGGGTCGTGCCGGACGGTCACGAAGCCGCCGCTCGGCGTGTATCGGCATTCGATCATCTGCACGAAGTCGAGATAGAGCGCCGCCACGATGACGCACGCGTGCGTCCCATCGGGGCCCACGCCCCGCAGCGCCTGCGCTTCGCCGTATCCCGCCGGACGCGCGTGCGGGTCCGAGGCGATCCGCGCTTCGATGCGGGCGCGCCGTCCCGGGTCGGACTCGACCGCGAGCAGCGGCGCGAAGAGAGCCACCTGGGGTACCTCGAGGGTCGGTGCGTCCGCGTCGAGGGCATCGAGCCAGGCGTCGCGCGACTCGGGGGGCAGCGACTCGTACGCGAGGGCCGCGGCCATGGCGGCCTCGGCGTCGGTCGCCAGCGCGGAAAGCCAGGTTCGCCACGCAGACTGGACGTGACCGGAGACGCCCGACTCCACCGCCGCAGGTTCGGCCTCGCCTCGACGCACCTCGTCCCGCTCGCCACCCATCAGAACAGCGAACCCTAACACCGGCGCGCGCGCGATCGGAAGACCCAGGACGCACCTCTTTCTTCACGCGCGCTTCACGCGCAGTTCACGCTCGCTCTTGACGCCGACGGGGCCGGCGCCGATGGTCCGTACGGAGCCATTGCCTCCCGTGCCGCTCGCGCCCGTGCGCTCTCGAACCGACTCCAGCGACGCCCCCGAGGTGCTCGAGCGCTTTCGCGCGGAGCTCGATCTCGTCGACGTGAACGCTCGGCAGGTCGCGCGCCGGATCGCGGCGCCGTCGGTCACGCTCGACGATCTGCGGTCGTTCGGGCGCGAGGGCCTCCTTCAGGCCGCGCGCTCGTTCGACGCGTCGCGGGGCGTTCCCTTTCGACGCTGGGCGAACATGCGCATCCGCGGCGCGATGATCGACGGGGTAAGGCAGTGGGGACACCTGCCGCGTCGCGTCTACAGCGAGCTTCGCTCGATCGCCGCGGCCGACCATGTGCAGGAAGCGTTCGACGACGAGCACGCAACCCAGCCTGCGACGACCCCCGAGGCGGCGGACCGGCGATTGACGTCGTACCTCGCCGGGATCGCGACGGCGATCGCGGTCGGGTCGATGGTAGCCCACGAGGACCTCGCCGACGGCCGCGACCCGAGCCCCGAGGAGCTCGCGGCGAAGGCCGAGCTCGTCGCGCAGGTCAAGGCGATCGTCCTTCGACTCCCCGACGCGGAGCGAACGCTCATCGAGCGTCACTACTTCGGCGACGAGACGCTCGACCAGGCCGCGGCGTCGCTCGGGCTCTCGAAGTCGTGGGGAAGCCGCCTGCACGCCCGAGCCATCGAACGAATCGCCCGCGAGCTCCGAGCCCAGGACGAGCGATAACGCGACCTTCGCGTACCAGCCGGCCACTCACCGCGCACGATCCTGCACCGCCGCACGGTGGGCTCGAGAGAGGGCGAGATCACAGGAACGCGGGAAGGCCTGTCTTCCCTAGAGCGGCGGCGGCCCGGACCGACGGCTTGGACTAGGGTTTGCGGAAGCGGAGCGTCATGCGGTCGCTTTCGCCGATGGCCTCGTACTTCGCGCGGTCCTGGTCGCCGAGTCGCAGCACCGGCGGAAGAGTCCAGACGCCCTTCGGCCAGTCCTTCGTGTCGTTCGGGTTCGCGTTGATCTCCGAGCGGGCGTCGAGCTTGAAGCCCGCCTTTTGCGCCAGGTCGATCACGAACGCCTCCGGCACATAGCCGGTATCGCCTGCCTTGGTCGGATCGGCGTCGGCCTTCGCGCGATGCTCCTCGACGCCGAAGATCCCGCCGGGCTTGAGCACGCGGAAGGAGGCCGCGAGCACCTTCTCGGCGATGCCGGCGCCGACCCAGTTGTGAAAGTTGCGGAACGTGAGCACGGCGTCGGCGGACCCGTCGGGCCCGAGCGTCAGGTCGGCCGGCGGCCGCAGCACGCGCACGTCGACCTTGCCGAAGTCATTGGGCTTCGCCGCAAGGCGGGCCATGTATTGCCGGGCCATCTGCGCGCTGTGATCGTCGGGCGGGCCGGCCGGATCCATGTTCGTCGCGACGAGCTTGCCCTTTTCGGCCAGGAGCGGTCCGAGGATCGCCGTGTACCAGCCCCCGCCGGGCCAGAGCTCGACGACGGTCATGTCGTCGCGCAAGCCGAAGAACTCGAGCGTCTCGAGCGGGTGCCGCCACTTGTCGCGCGCCACCTCGTCGGCCGGCCGATCGCTCGACGCGATCGCGGCGCGAAGCTTCGCGTCGGTGCTCGCGTCGACCGCGGCGTTCGCGGCGGGCGCGGAGACCATCGGCGCGTTGGGCGGCGGAGCGGAGCCCCCGCACCCGAAGAGAGCCAAGGCCGCGAAGAGAGCCAAGGCCGCGAAGAGAAACGTGCGAGGAAAGCGATGCCAGTGCATGGCGACTACCTAGCGCATGAGCGGGGTGGAGCCAGCGCGGCGCGGGACTACGTGCCCTGGAGCACGGTCTTGACGGCGCCGGTGGCTCGATCGACGAGCCTCGACGCGAGGTCCACGGCTTCGCCGTAGCGGTAAATGCCCGCCTGAAGCGCGATGAGCTCGGCGGGGCCGATGGCCTGGCCTGCGCGGGCCGCCCCGAGCGCCGAGCGCGTGAGAGACTCTCCTCGATTCACTTCGCGCGCGAGGCTCTGCAGGAGCCCGGCGAAAGGCGACGGCGCTTCTCCCGCCTGCGGGCCCGGCGCGGGAGGCGCGGAAGACGCGGACCGCGCGGGAGGCGGGGCCGGGAGCTCCGCGATTGGCGGAAGCGGTTCGCGAGCGACGGCGGTCAGCATGGGGCCTCTCACGCCGCATCGGCCGAAGACGGGGCGCGGTTGCGTCGAAAATGATAAACGCGCTGCCGATGGGCGCAGCGCAGGCCAGGGAGAGAATCGTCGTCGCGATGAGCGGCGGCGTCGACTCGTCGGTCGCCGCGGCCCGGCTCTGCGACGCGGGCTTCGACGTCGTCGGCGTCACGTTGCACCTCTGGGACTATCCCAAAGAGGGCGCGGCCGGCGGGCACGGCCGCTGCTGCGCCCCGGAAGACCAATACGACGCGCGCCGCGTGGCGGACGCGGTCGGTTTCCCTCACTACACCTTCGATCGCCGCGAGCTCTTTGCGCACAGCGTGGTCGAGCCGTTCGTCGACGCCTACCTCTCGGGCGACACGCCGAGCCCGTGTACCGCGTGCAACCGGTCGGTGAAGCTCGCCGAGCTCTTCGCGATCGCCGACAAGCTGGGGGCGGCGCGCGTGGCCACGGGACACTACGCGCGCATCGTTCGCGACGGGTCCGGCGGGCCCCGACTGGCCATGGGGGCCGACCGGGCGAAGGACCAGAGCTACTTTCTTTACGCGAGCCCGCGGGCGTGGCTCGAGCGTCTGGTCTTTCCGCTGGGCGAATCGACCAAGCCCGAGGTTCGCCGAGAAGCCGAGCTACGCGCACTCCCCGGGGCCGGAAAGGGGGAGAGCCAGGAGCTCTGCTTCGCGGGGAGCGGGCCGCACGCCTATGCCGACTTCGTGGCCGAGCGAGCCAACGGCCGGGTGCGGGCAGGCGCGATCGTCGACGAGGACGGGCGGACGGTCGGCGCGCATCAGGGAGTGCACCGCTTCACGATCGGCCAGAGGCGAGGACTCGGGGTCGCGCTCGGGCGGCCCACGTTCGTCGCTCGGATCGACGCGGCGAGCGCCACAGTGCACCTCGGCGGCGAGGACACGTTGCGGTCCCGCTCGGCGGAGCTCGCCGAGGTCTGTCTCGCCGACGGGATCGTCCTGCCGCTCCGCGCGTCGGTGAAGGTCCGGTACCGGCACGACGGCGATTCGGGGCAGATCGTCGCATCGCCTTCGAGCGGGCCGCGCTCGGCGCGCGTCGTCTTCGACACCCCGGTTCGCGCGGTCACGCGCGGGCAAATCGCCGTCTTCTACGACGGCGACCGCGTCCTCGGGGGCGGGCGGATCTCCGCGGTGGCATGCGAAGGCGAGCGCGAACATGACGGATCGCCGCCGCTCGCGCTACGTTCGTAGGGTGACGCGTCGCTCTCGCTTCACGGGCCTGCTCCTCGCGGCGGGACTCGCTCTCTGGATCGCCCCGGGCTGCTCGCTGGCCGAGGGGTCGGGGAGCGCGGCGGGAACGATCGACGTCGCCAATTGCTGGTCGGGCCCGTTCAGCCTTCAGCCCAACTTCTTCGCGGCAGTCCCATCGGCCACGGGCGGCGCGGCGTCGGGGGCGCCCGAGTCCGAGAGCCCGACGGACGCGCTGCAGCTGCGGATCCAGAACGGCGGTGACTTCGAGAGCTTCAGCGACGGGCTCGCCATCTTGATCGACGACGCGGGCGAAGTGCGGGGCGATCCGCTCGCCGACGGAACGGCCCGCCCTTCGCTGCTCGACCAGAACCTCGTCGTTTCTCTCCCCGTGGGGGTCACCGTCTCGGGGGTGCCGGTCACGGCGGTCGCGAACCCCGGAATCATCCACGCCACGCTGTACCTGCAGAAGACCTGCCCGACGCAGAACGTCGCGCTTTATGCGCTGAGCGCGGTCACGGTGAACGCGGACGGGAGCTGCGACCGTCCCGCGGGCGGAGACGCGCCGCTGGTCTGCGGCTCGGCCGCGACGCTTCCCAACCCCGACGGCGGGGCGATCCAGCCGGCCGTCGCCGGACAGGGCGCCGACGCGGGCACCGACGTGTCCACGGCGGTCACGCGGTCGAGCTGGATCAATTTCCAGAGTCTGTTCGACGGCAATCCCGACGAGGAGAACGCCCAGAAGCGGCTCACCCAGGCGACCTTCGAGTTCTTCCTCGCCGACCCGCGCGAGATCTGCCCGGGTGGCCTCGGACCTCCGCCAAGGTGCCGCGGCGACCTGAAGGGCAACTTCAAGTTCTACTTCGAGCGCGGCCAACCCGCGCAGCCTTTCCCCTAATCGGCAAGCGCGACCCGTGTCCACCGCGCGAAAGAGCTCGTGATCGACGATTGGGCTCGGTGATTTGGCCGCCCCTCGGTGGACGCGGCGGGCCGGGTAAGCAATTCTCGGGCGGGCGCGATGCAGCCCCTCACGATCGACGCCTCGATCACGTCGCTCGCCCCGGGCGGGGACGGCGTGGCCCACGTCGAGCTCGACGGAGAGCGACGCGCGATCTTCGTTCCGCAGACGGCACCCGGCGATCGGGCGCGCCTCGAGGTCGACCCGTCGCGCAGGCCCGCACGCGGACGGGTGCTCGCGCTGGTGTCTGCCGGGGCGGATCGAGTGACCCCCGCGTGTCCGTGGTCGACTCGCTGCGGGGGCTGCGACTGGATGCACCTTTCACTCGAGGCGCAGTCGCGGGCCCATGTCGATCACCTGCGGGCCGCGCTGCCGCCCGCCTGGCGCGACGGGCCGATCGCTTCGTCGTCCGCTCCCGCGGCGCTCGGGTACCGAACGAGGGCCCGCGTGCACGTGCGCAGCGCCCGCGGAGGTCGCGTCCTCGTGGGGATGAACGAGGCGCGATCGCACGAACCGGTCGAGGTCGAGACGTGCGCGGTCCTCGATCCGGCCGTCGAAGCGGCTCGGCGGACCCTGGCAGGCCTGCTCGAGGGGGCGCGCGGTCGCGGCGAAGTCCAGATCGCCCTGGGCGCGCGCCGGATCCCTGTGCTCGACGTACGCTGGGACGGGGAGCTGCCGCCCCAGGCGTACGCGCGGCTCGAAGCAGCCATCACGAGCGGGGCGCTCGCGGGCGCTCAGGTCACGCTCCCCGCCGCGGCGCGCCCGGCTCGCATCGGAGACCCGACGCCCTGGATGACCGGCGCCGACGGCGCGCCCCTGCGACTCTCACCGGGCGGGTTCGCGCAAGCCGGCGAAGGGGTCAACGCGGCTCTGGCGGTCCACGTCGCGCGGGTCATCGAGCCGTGGCGCGTGGACAAGGCCGTCGAGCTCTACGCAGGCGCGGGCAATCTCAGCGTTCTCCTGGCGCGCGAGGTCAGCGATCTTGCGTGCGTCGAGTCGAGCCGCGATGCGTGCGAGGCCGCGCGCGAGAACCTCGCCGCGCGGGCCGTGAAGAACGCGCGCGTCGTGGAGGCGGACGCCGAGGCCTTCGTGTGGAACCGGGCGGTCAAGCTCGTCGTCCTCGATCCACCGCGCCATGGCGCACGCGTCGTGGCCGAGCGCCTCGCGGCGTCCCGGGTCGCGCACGTGATCTACGTCTCCTGCGACGCGCAGACGCTCGGCCGAGACCTCGCGATCCTCGAGAAGGCGTACGAACCTCTCTCCATCACGGCCTTCGAGATGTTCCCTCAAACCAGCCACTCCGAGGCGGTCGTCGCCCTGGAGCGGCGACGCCCATGAACGTCGCCCTGGAGCGGCGACGCCCATGAACGTCGCCCTGGAGCGGCGACGCCGATGAAAACGCGCGTCGACTCTCGCCTTCACCTCGAGGTGGCGCGATACGACTTTCGTTTCGCGTGCGACGACTGCGCGCACTTCGCCGCGGAGTCGGAGCGATGCTCCATGGACTATCCGGCGGCCCCCCGGCGTGACGCGCTGCAGGGGAGCGAGATCGAGCTTTGCAAAATCTTCGAGCTTGGATGACGCCTTGCCGCGATCGCACCCGCCCACGCTCATCACGCTCGCGCGAGCCAGCGTTCGCGAGCACGAGCTCATCGCCCGCGGGGCGACGGTCCTCGTCGCGGTGAGCGGAGGAGCCGACTCGATGGCCCTCCTTCATGTCCTCAGTCTCTTGCGCCGCGAGCTCGCATTCGGCCTCTTCGCGCACGGCGTCGACCACGGCCTCCGCGCGGAGGCTGCGGCTGAGCTGGACGTCGCGGAGGGGTTCGCGCGTTCGCTCGACGTGCCCTTCGAGCGCACGGGGGTCCTCGTCGCCGGCGGCGGCAACCTGCAGGCGCGCGCGCGAACCGCCCGATGGGAAGCGCTCCGGAGCGCGGCGGCCCGAGCGGGCGCGACCCGCATCGCGACGGGCCATCACGCCGACGATCGCGCCGAGACGATGCTCATCCGCATTCTGCGCGGCACTCGAGCGCGCGGCCTCGGGGTGCTGCCCCCTCTCGACGGCGATCGCATCCGTCCTCTGTCGCGCGCGCGCCGGGCCGACGTCGAGGCTCACGTCCGGCGTCACCGGATTCCGCATTGCAGCGATCCGTCGAACCTCGATCCCCGCTTTTTGCGCACCCGGGTGAGGCTCGAGCTCCTGCCTCTCCTCGAACGGCTGAACCCCCGTGTCGTGGAGCACATGTACGTCCTGGCCGACGATCTGGCCGGCCTGACACCCTCGTGGGCAAACCAAGGGCGCTCTGAGCAAGCCGGGCCAGCGAAGACGAAGACAGAGCCAACCGAGGGCCGCGCTACGGCATCGAACCGAGTCGAGAGCCCGAACGTCGGCCGCGGCGGCAGAGGCAGCCGGAGCGGCGGCTGAACGTCAAATCGTCATCGCCGGGAGGCACAATCCCGGCAGCGCCCTAAAGAAACCAAGAGAGCAAGCGCCGCGTAGTGAATGGCGCAGACTGTGGACAGCGTCGGCGACAGGCAGGGGCAAGCAGGCCCGATCGCAGGCGAAAGCGAGCGAGGCGGGTATCGAGAAGCGTTACATTTTTGCCCCCCTCGAGCTGGATGCGACTTACCCTGGGTGTTACGCATCGTACGAAGTAAATTGTTGAAGTCGGGCGGGTGGCCAACGAGCGGCGACTGCCCAAACTGCCGAGGCAAGACGAGGTTGACGTGAAGCAATCGCACAAGACGCTGCTGCTCTGGGTCCTGCTGATCGTGATGTTCCTGGCGATCTGGCAGGTGTTGCAGCCGGGCGAGCGGAAGCAGCAGGTCAGCTTCAGCGAGTTCGTGACCTGGGTGCACTCGGGCCAGGTGCCCGACATCCACGTCAAGGATCGCGAGTATCACGTTCACGCACGTCGTCGACGGCAAGAACACGCAGGTCGAGACCCTCGGCCCCGTGGCCGACCAGGCGCTCATCCAGGACCTCGAGAACAACCCCCTCACCAAGGACGGGAAGTTCAAGATCTACTTCGAGAAAGAGGACACGACGCCCTTCTGGTCGTCCACGCTCGTCACGCTCCTGCCGATGCTCTTCATCGGCATCATGTTCTTCCTCTTCATGCGGCAGCTCCAGGCGGGCGGCGGCAAGGCGATGTCGCTTCGGCAAGGCCAAGGCCCGCATGCTGAGCGACTCGCAGAACAAGGTGACGTTCGCCGACGTGGCCGGCATCGACGAGGCGAAGGACGAGGTCGAGGAGATCATCGCCTTCCTCAAGGACCCGAAGAAGTTCCAGCGCCTCGGCGGGCGCATCCCCAAGGGCGTGCTCCTCATCGGGCCGCCCGGGCACCGGCAAGACGCTGCTCGCGCGCGCCATCGCCGGCGAGGCGGGCGTTCCCTTCTTCAGCATCTCGGGCTCGGACTTCGTCGAGATGTTCGTCGGCGTCGGCGCCAGCCGCGTCCGCGACCTCTTCGAGCAGGGCAAGAAGCACGCGCCCTGCATCATCTTCATCGACGAGATCGACGCCGTCGGCCGCCACCGCGGCGCGGGCCTCGGCGGCGGGCACGACGAGCGCGAGCAGACGCTGAACCAGCTCCTCGTCGAGATGGACGGCTTCGAGTCGAACGAAGGCGTCATCATCATCGCGGCGACCAACCGCCCCGACGTGCTCGACCCGGCGATCCTGCGCCCGGGCCGCTTCGACCGGCGCATCACGGTTCCCCGCCCCGACGTGCGCGGCCGCGAGGAGATCCTCCGCGTGCACGCCAAGCGCACGCCGCTCTCGCCCGACGTCGACCTCGAGATCCATCGCGCGCGGCACGCCGGGCTTCTCGGGCGCCGACCTCGAGAACCTCGTCAACGAGGCCGCCCTGCTCGCCGCGCGGCAGGACAAGGACGCGGTCGAGCATGGTCGACTTCGAGCTGGCGAAGGACAAGGTCTACATGGGGACCGAGCGCCGCTCGATGGTCATCAGCGACGACGAGAAGCGCACGACCGCCGTCCACGAGGCGGGTCACACGCTCATCTCGGTGCTCATCAACGCACCACGATCCCGTCCACAAGGTCACGATCATCCCGCGCGGCCCCGCGCTCGGCGTGACGTGGTACCTGCCGAAGGACGACCGGCACAACCTGTCCAAGGAGCAGGCCGAGAGCAGCATCGCCGTCGCGCTCGGCGGGCGCATCGCCGAGGAGATCATCTTCGGCCAGATGACCACCGGCGCCGGCAACGACATCGAGAAGGCGACCGAGATCGCCCGCAAGATGGTGTGCGAGTGGGGCATGAGCGAGAAGCTCGGGCCGCTGGCGTACGGCAAGAAGGAGGAGTCGATCTTCCTCGGCCGCGACTACGGCCAGCGCACGCAGGACTACTCGGAGCAGACGGCGCAGGAGATCGACCAGGAGGTCCGGGCCATCGTGCAGCGCCAGTACGTCCGGGTGAAGGACCACCTGACCCAGAGCCGCGACAAGCTGCAGCGCCTGGCCGACGCGCTCATCGAGCGCGAGACGCTCGACGCCGAGGAGATCGCCGCGGTGCTCGAGGGGCGCGAGCTCCCGAAGCGCGAGAAGGTCGATCATCCCGACGTACGCCGAGAAGGACAAGGCGAGCAAAGAGAAGCGCCGCGTCGCGAGCATCTTCGGCGGCCCGCCGAAGCCCGCCACCAGCGGCTCCTGAGGCTAGAGTAAAGGCTCGGGAAGGCGCCCGAAACATGGCGGAGCCCTTGCGGAATTGAGGGCGACCGCATCGTGGGCGCTCCGCTCCTGGGCCCACCTTGCCGGCCCTGGAACGAACGACTAGGTTCCCCCCGCCCGCCGCCCAACAGCCGGCCCTTCCGGAGCGACTGCCCCATGTCCACGAAGATCGCCATCAACGGCTTCGGCCGCATCGGGCGCTGCATCGTCCGCGCCCTCGCCGAGCGCAACGTCAAGGACCTCGAGCTCGTCGCCATCAACGACCTGACGGACGCAAAGACGCTCGCGCACCTCTACAACTACGACAGCGTCCACGGCCGCGCGGCGCACCCGGCGAAGCCCGTCGAGGGCGCCATCGACGTTCGGCGACGTGCACACGCAAGATCATCGCCGAGAAGGACCCGGCCAAGCTGCCGTGGAAGGAGCTCGGCGTCGACATCGTCCTCGAGTGCACGGGCCTCTTCACCGACAAGGAGAAGGCGGTCGCGCACCTCGACGGCGGGCGCCAAGAAGGTCATCATCAGCGCGCCCGCCAAGGGGCACGACGCGACGATCGTCCTCGGCGTCAACACCGAAGGTCTACGACCCGGCGAAGCACACGGTCATCTCGTGCGGCTCGTGCACGACGAACTGCCTCGCGCCCGTCGCCAAGGTGCTGCTCGACTCGTTCGGCATCGAGCGCGGCCTGATGACGACGGTCCACTCGTACACCAACGACCAGGCGGTCCTCGACATCCCGCACCGCAAGGGCGACCTGCGGCGCGCGCGCGCGGCCGCGGTGAACATGATCCCGGCGACGACCGGCGCCGCCAAGGCGCTGGCCGAGGTCATCCCCGCAGCTCAAGGGCAAGTTCGACGGCCAGTCGATCCGCGTGCCCACGGTGGACGTGAGCATCGTCGACCTCACGTTCGAGACCGAGAAGCCGGTCACCAAGGACGCGATCCACGCCGCGATGAAGGCCGCCGCCGAGGGGCCGATGAAGGGCATCCTCGCGTACGTCGACGAGCCGCTCGTCTCGGGCGACTACATCGGCGACCCGCACTCGTCGATCTTCGACGCGACGATGACGCAGGTCATCGGCGACCGGTTCGCGAAGGTCTTCGCCTGGTACGACAACGAGTGGGGCTTCTCGAACCGGATGGTCGAGCTCACGCAGCTCGTCGCGTCCAAACTCTGACGGAACCGAGAGAGGAGCTCTCGCGATGACCAGCCCGCTCCAGGGGATCCGGTCGATCCGCGAGCTGCCGATCGAGAACAAGCGCGTCTTCTTGCGCGTCGACTTCAACGTCCCGCTCGACGGCGGGCGCGATCACCGACGACTCGCGCATCCGCGAGGCGCTGCCGACGATCAAGCACGCCCTCGAGCGCGGCGCGCGCGTCGTCTGCGCGAGCCACCTCGGCCGACCGAAGAAGGGGCCGGACCCGAAGCTGAGCCTCGAGCCGTGCGCGGCGCGCCTGGCCGAGCTGCTCGGGCAAGACGTGACGCTCCCCGAGGACTGCGTCGGCGACGCGGCGAAGAAGGTCGTCTACGACCTTCGCGGCGGGCAGGTCTGCCTGCTCGAGAACCTCCGCTTCCACCCGGAAGAGGAGAAGGACGACGAGGCCTTCTGCCGCGAGCTCGCCGAGCTCGCCGACGTGTACGTCGACGACGCGTTCGGCGCCGTGCACCGCGCGCACGCGAGCGTCCACGGCCTGGCGAAGCTCTATCGCGACCGGGGCTGCGGGTTCCTGCTCGAGAAGGAGATCGCGGCGCTCGGCAAGGTCGTGAGCGCGCCCGAGAAGCCGTACGTGGCCGTGCTCGGCGGCGCGAAGGTCAGCGACAAGATCGCCGTGGTCGAGTCGCTCCTCGAGCGGGTCAACGTCCTCGTCATCGGCGGCGCCATGGCCAACACGTTCCTCGCCGCGCAAGGCAAGAACATGCAGGCGTCGCTGGTCGAGGCCGACAAGCTCGCCCTCGCGCGAACGCATCCTCGAGAAGGCGCGCGACCGCGGCGTCGAGGTGCTCCTGCCGGTCGACGTCGTCGTCGCCGCGAGCACCGAGGCGTCCGCGGGGACGGCGGTCGGCGTCGACGCGATCCCCGCCGGCGAGATGGCGCTCGACATCGGCCCGAAGAGCGTCGCGCCTTCGCGCGCGCGCTTCGCGGACGCCAAGACGATCTTCTGGAACGGCCCGATGGGCCTCTTCGAGAAGGCGCCCTTCGCCAGCGGCACGTTCGGCGTCGCCCGCGCGATGGCCGACTCGACGGGCTTTCACCGTCGTCGGCGGCGGCGACAGCGCCGCGGCGGTCTACGCAGCCGGCGACGACGTCGCGGCGAAGATGAAGCACATCTCGACCGGCGGCGGCGCCTCGCTCGAGCTCATCGAGGGCAAGAAGCTCCCGGGCATCGAGGTGCTCCGCACGGCCGAAGGCCAGGGGGCCGCGTGAACCATGCGCGGCGCCCGCTCATCGCGGGCAACTGGAAGATGCACCACGGGGGCGCGAGCGGGCGTCGAGCTCGCGGGCGCCGTCGTGCGCAGCTCGCGCCCGAGCTTGCCGCACGTCGACATCGTCATCGCCCCGCCGTTCACCGGCGCTCGCGGCGTGCGCCCACGAGTGCGACGGCAGCCGCGTCGAGATCGCGCGGGCAGAACCTCTACCCGAACGACTCGGGCGCCTTCACCGGCGAGATCAGCGCGCCGATGCTCGTCGAGGCGGGCTGCCGCTGGGTCATCGTCGGCCACAGCGAGCGGCGGCAGCTCTTCGGCGAGACCGACGCGCTCGTCGCGCGAGAAGGTCGCCGCGGCGCTCCGGGGCGGGCCTCGTCCCCATCGTGTGCGTCGGCGAGACGCTCGCCGAGCGCGAGAGCGGCCGGACCCTCGAGGTCGTCGAGCGTCAGGTGCAGCGCCTTCCTCGGCGCGATCGCCGAGAGCGACGATCGCGGTGGCCATCGCCTACGAGCCCGTCTGGGCCATCGGAACGGGCAAGAACGCCGGCCCGGCCGAGGCCCAGGAGGTCCACGCCGCCATCCGCGGCTGGCTGAGCCGACAAGTCGCGCCGCGCTGGCGTCGAGCACGCGCATCCTCTATGGAGGGTCCGTGAAGCCCGACAACGCGCGAGACCTGCTCGCCGCCGCCGACGTCGACGGAGCCCTCGTTGGCGGCGCCAGCCTGGATGCGGCATCCTTCGCTGCCATCGCCCGCGCCGCCGAGTCGCTCGGTCACGTGAGCGGCGGCTGACCCCTCGAGGTCCCCGATGCTGACCACGCTGCTCGACATCCTCCACGTATTCGTGTGTGCTCTTCCTGATGCTCGTGGTCCTGCTGCAGCAGGGCAAGGGCGGCGGGATGGGGGCGGCGTTCGGCGGCGGGGCGACCCAGCAGGTCTTCGGCGGCCGCGGGGCGGGCAACATCCTGACGCGGGCCACCGCGGTCTGCGCCGGCATCTTCATGCTGACGAGCGTGTCGCTGGCGTACTTCTCGTCGTCCGGCGATCGCGAGCTCAAGGCGCGCATCGTCGAGGAGCAGCGCAAGGGCAAGGGCAACGAGGGGACGCGAGTCAAGGCGCCCAAGGCCAAGCCCGCGGCGCCTCCGACGGACACGGCGCCGGCCTCCAGCGAGAAGTGAACCCCGCGAGGCGCCTGGGCCCCGTGGGCGCCGACCTCGCCCTCATCGGTCTGCTCGGCGCGCTCAAGCTCGCGATCGGCGCGTGCGTCATCCGGGCCGGGTTCTCGCACGTCTCGGACGACGACTACGCGCGCACCGTCATCGCCCAGCAGTTCGCGCACGCGCCGCGGCTCGATCCGAGCGGCACGAGCTGGCTCCCGCTGCCCTTCTGGGTCGCCGGCGCCGCCATGCGCCCGCTCGGGCGATCGCTCGGCGCTTCGCGCGCGATCGCAGTCGCCCTCGGGGCGCTCGGGCGTCACGGCGCCGTACGGCGCGATGCGGGCGCTGAGCGTCCCTCGGGCCGCAGCCGCCGCGGCGACCTTGATCGCGATGGCGCTTCCGTGGAGCGCATGGCTCGGGGTCGCCACCGTACCCGATGGGTGGACCGGCGCGCTCGTCGCCGCCGGCGCCATCGCGACGAGCGAGGACCGCGCCCGGCCCTGGGCCGCCGGCGCGCTCTTCGCCGCGTCGCTTTCGCGTTACGAGGCGTGGCCGGCATGCGCGGTGCTCGCCCTTTTCTGCGCGTTGCGGCTCGTCAAGGATCACGCGGGCAAGCCCGCGTCGGGAGGGGCGCGCCAGGACCGACCGGCGTCCACCACGGGCCGCGAGGTGGCGTGCGCGATCGTGGCGCTCGCGGGGCCAGCGCTCTGGATGGCGTGGAACGCCCACGCCCATGGAAGCCCGCTGCATTTCGTGGCGCGCGTCAGCGCGTTCCGGCGCTCCATCGGCGCCGCGGACGTACCGCGGCTCGACAAGCTCCTCGGCTACCCGCGTGCGCTCTTCGTCGAGACGCCGGAGGCTGCGGCCTTGGGCGCATGCGGCGTCGCCGGCCTTCTCCTGAGCGACGAGCTGCGCCGACGATGGCGCTGGGCGGCGGCGGCGGCGCTGGCCATCGTCCTTTTCCTCGTCGCAGGCGACCTGGGCGACGGCGCGCCCACGCACCATCCCGCGCGAGCGCTCGGTCCCGTCTGGTGGATCCTCGCTGGAATGGGCGTCGATTCACTGCGCGTCGCGATCGGCGCGAGCGTGGCGACTCGCCCTGCGAGCGCGATCGCGGCGGGCATCGTCGCGTTCGGATGGCTCGTCTCGCTTCCGTCGCGCTGGGCCGCCGCCCCCGGGCTGGGCGACCTCGAAAGGCGTGACATGCAGATCGCGCGGGGAATGGAGTTGCGCCTTCACGGCACGCCGTTTGCCGAGATCACGCCTTGCCAGTTCGAGCACTTCGCGTTGATCGCAGCATGGGGAGAGCCCGAGCGGGCTCGTGTGCACGCGCGCTCGCAGGAGCCTCTGACGATCGATTGTCCCCGGGTCACGACGCCCTGAGATTGTGCCAGAGTGCGGCGCGCAGGCCGCCGAGGGCGGTCGACAATCGAAAACGCAGGGGGCTCGCGGCGCGATGGGGGGAGAATCGAAGACGCTGGCGTTCGCGGTCGAGGCTCCGCGAGGGCGGATCGATCCCATAGGGACGTCGCGCTACGAGATCCTGCGCCCGATCGGCAGAGGCGGCATGGGGGTCGTCTACGAGGCACTCGACCGCGAGCGCCAGAGGCTCGTGGCGCTGAAGACGCTCCGCCACTTCACCCCCGCGGCGCTCTACCTGTTCAAGAGAGAGTTTCGCGCGCTCGTCGACGTGCACCATCCCAACCTCGTGCAGCTCTACGAGCTCGTGGTCGCCGAGAGCGGTCGAGTCTTCTTCACGATGGAGCTCGTGCGAGGCGCGGACCTTCTGTCGCATCTTCAGGGGCCGACCGACCGACTCCGCCCCGCGCTTCGCCAGCTCGTCGACGGCATTCGGGCCCTTCACCGGGCGGGAAAGCTTCATCGCGACATCAAGCCCTCGAACGTGCGGGTCACTCCCGAGGGTCGCGTCGTACTCCTCGACTTCGGCGTGGCGACGGAGCTCGCGCCCGCGAGCGGCGATGCCGTGAACGAACCGGGTGAGACGGCAGGGACCGCGCGGTACATGGCCCCCGAGCTCTCGAGCGGCGCGCCCCCGACGAAGGCCAGCGACTGGTACAGCGTCGGGGTCATTCTCGACGAGGCCCTTCGCGACGGCGCGCCCTGCGATCTCGACGCGCTCCGGAGAGCGCTCCTCCGACGCGATCCAGCGCAGCGTCCCGGCGGCGCCGACATCGCCAGTCGAGTGGGCGGTCCCGGAGGTCAGGTCGGACTCCCAGCGGCTCCGATCGACCCCGACACGCAAGCCACGTTCATCGGCCGGGAGGCCGCGCTGCAGGCCTTGCAAGGCGCCTTCGACGCCGTCGGACGAGGCGCATCGATCACCGTACGGGTGGCCGGGCCGCCGGGCATGGGCAAGTCGGCGCTCGTGCGGCACTTCCTCGACGAGCGCGTGGGCCGCGGCGCCCTCGTCCTTCGCGGCCGAGCCTACGAGCGAGAGTCGGTGCCCTACAAGGCGATGGACAGCGTCGTCGACGCGCTCAGCCGCCACTTGATGTGGCTCGATCGCGCCGAGGTGCTCCTGCCTCTTCCCGCCGATGCTCCGACGCTCGCCCGCCTCTTTCCGGTCCTGCTGCGGGTCCCGGCGCTTCGTGACCTGGCCCCCCCGTCGGTCGACGAGCCGCAGCGCGCCCGCCATCGAGCCTTCGCGGCGCTCCGCGAGCTTCTGCGGTCGCTCGCGAGACGCCAGCCCCTCGTCGTCTGTCTGGACGACGTCCAGTGGGGCGATACGGACAGCGCGACGCTTCTCGTCGAACTGATGCGTCCACCCGACCCCCCGCCGTTCCTGCTCATCGCCGCCTACCGCGACGAGGAGGCGGATCGCAGTCCGTTCTTGATCGAAACCGCCGCGCACTGGCCCGCCGGGGCGGAGGTGCGAAGCGTTCCGGTCGGACCGCTCGAGGGTCGCGAGGCTCGGCAGCTCGCGCATGCCCTTCTGGGGTCGAGCGACGGAGGGGCAGCCGAGACCATCGCGCGCGAGTCAGGGGGCAGCCCGTTTCTCATCGAGGAGCTCGCGCGGTGCGAGCCGGCCCGCCGCGGCTGCGCCGTCAAGCTCGAGGAGCTCGTGACCAGCCGACTCGACGCGCTACCCGACGACTCGCGCCGGATGCTCGAGCTCCTGTCGGTCGGGGGCCGCCCGCTTCCCGTCTCGGTCGTGGCCGAGGCATCGGGGATCCAAGGCGCGCTGGGCGGAGCGATCGCCGTGGCGCGCGGGCAACGCTTGGTCCGCACCGGGCTGCGCGACGGACACGAGGTCGTCGAGACGAGCAACGGCCGCGTCCGCGACGTCATCGTGGCCCAGCTCTCGGAGGCTACCGTCCGCGACCATCATCGCCGCCTCGCCCTGGTGCTCTCGTCGGTCCCGGGCGCCGATCCGGAGGCCGTCGCCGCCCACTTTCTCGGGGCGGGCGACGCCGAGCGCGGGGCTCGCTTCGCCGAACGCGCGGCCGAGCAGGCCGCGGGCAAGCTCGCCTTCGAGCGAGCGGCGCGCCTCTTTCGGCTGACGGTCGACAACCTCCCCGCGGACGCCCCCGACCGCGGGGAGCTCTATGCCCGCCTCGGCGACATGCTCGAATGGGCCGGCCGCAGCTCGGACGCCGCGCGCGCGTACCTGGCAGCGGCCGAGCGGGCCGGGGCCGCGGCCGAGCGCGTGCGACTCGAGCGGGCCGCCGCCGAGCAGCTCCTCGCGAGCGGCCACATCGACGAGGGCGCCGTCGTGCTGAGGCGCGTCCTCGTCGCGACCGGCACGAAGGCGCCGCGGACTCCGCTCGGAGCGATGGTGTGCCTTCTCTTCTATCGAGTCGTGCGGGCCTTCGTCGGCCTGAGATTCGAGCCACGCGAAGACGCCGTCACGCGGACGGATCGCTTGAAGATCGACGCTCTGCATTCGTTCGTGGTGGGCTTCAGCATCGTCGACGCCGTGCTCGCGACGTGCATGCAGGCGCGCCACCTGCTGCTCGTTCTGCGCGTCGGAAATAGCGTCGACGTGTTGCGCGCCGCGAGCATCGAGTTGACGCAGCTCGCGAGCCTGGGCGGTCCGGTCGGCAAGCGCGAGCGCGCTCTGATTCGCATCGTCCTCGGCATCGCGGAGCGGATCGACGACGCCGAGTCGCTCGCGCTCGTCCGCGCCGCCCGCGGCGTGACGTTGCTTCTGCGCGGCCGCTGGCGAGAGGCTCTCGAGATCCTGGACAGCGCTTCCGCCAGGGTCGGCGCGCGTCGAGCCGGCTGGCAGTCGAACGCCAACGTCTTCGCCACGGTTGCGCTCTACAGCATGGGCGATCTGCAAGCGCTCGCTCCGCGCCAGGCGCGCATCTTGGCCGATGCCGAACTCCGCGGAGATCTGTACACGGCGGTGAACCTTCGAACGGTGACGATCCCGGCCACTTGTCTCGCGGGCGACGATCCGGACGCGGCCCGCCGACACGTCCGCGAGGCGATGGCCCAGTGGTCGCATCGAGGGTTCCTGGTGCAGCACTGGCAGGCGATGCGCGCCGAGGCCGAGATCGAGCTCTACGTCGGCGACGCGACGGCCGCTCGCGAGCGACTGAGACGCGACGCGGCCGCGCTGCGACGCAGCTTCCTGCTCTCCAGTCAGTTCGTCCGGATCAGCAACGCATACGTCGGCGGTCGATGCGCGATCGCGGACGCGGACGCCGATCCGGCGCACGGCGCCAGGCGCCTCGCCGACGCCCGCCGTTTCGCCCGGACCCTCGAGCGCGAGCGGGCGGCTCACAGCGCTACCCTCGCGGCGATCCTCACGGCCGGAGTCGCGTCGGTCACGGGCGACCGCGACGCGGCGGCGCTCTCTCTGCGGGCGGCCATCACGCTCGCAGAAGACGCCGACATGCGTCTCCAGGCAGCGGCGGCCCGCTACCAGCTGGGGCGGCTGCTCGGGGGTCAGAACGGACGCGACCTCGTCGGGCGCGCCGAGACCGCTCTCTCGGCGCAGGGCGTGCGGGCGACCGTCCGGTTCGCGTCGATGCTCGTGCCGGGGCGGTTCGTCCAGTGAGACGCCGCACGCGAGTCAGCGAGAAGCGCTTCCGACTCCGCCAGGCAGATCCGGCCCCGACGCCGCGGCGACGTGGGCGTTCGGGCCGAACCCGGCGCGAAGCGCGGCCACGAAGCGATCGGCGGAGGGCCCCGGCGAAGACATGGGACCTTGAAGCAGCGACCGAAGCTCGGGAAGGCCCCCGTAGAGCGCCTGCGTGGCGTCGTCGTCGCGCGAGATCGACGCGCCGCCGAACGTCGCGCCCGCGAAGAGTCCCTTCGAACGGGCGTACGAGAGGATTCCGCTCCCCACCTTGAAATCCTTGCTCGCCTCGGTCCCCACGGGACCGGCGGAAGCCGAGGCATCGACTCCGATCTGGAAGTGACCGTCGAGCAGGGCCGTCTTCGCCTCGTCGTTCATCACGAGCATCAAGACGTCGACCGTCTGGACGCCGATCTGAGCTCCGAAGCTCGCGCCCGAGACGGAAATCGGGGCCGGCTGACCCCACTCCGCCCCCTTCTTCAGGCAGTCGGCAAACCCGCGACCGCCGCGACCTCCGACCACGAGCCCACCCTGGACCAGCGCCGGAACCACGATCACGCAGCGGGCCTCGACGGCCACGGCGTCGGGAACCTCTCCACGGAACTCGGACAGGAGGCGCGTCGCGGTATCGAGCCGCTCGACCGCGTCCTTGCGCTCGGATGAGGTGGCGGTCGAGGGGGCAGGGTTGTTCGACGACGAGCAGGCGGACGAGAGGGCCAGCGCCGCCACGAGGCTGGACGCATGGACCACGCGGCCGAGGCGATGCGGCATCGAGCGAGGCAAAAGCGCTTGGGGCGACGGATTCATGGCCCCCGATGCAGCATCCCTCGTGCCGGGTCGCGTCGCCCCGATCCAGTCCTGTCCGCCAAGTACCTCATCCGACGCTGGCGGGCGCTTGCGTCTCTCCTTACCGTCTGGTAAGGCATACCCATCCAGATGGTAGCGGCGCGCGCCCACGAGAACGACGTCCGCGCGGCGACCGTGGCCTCGGCCATGCGTCTCTTCGCCGCGCACGGCTTCGAGGGCACGGCGCTCCAGGACATCGCCGACGCGGTGGGCGTGAGCAAGCCGGCGGTACTGCACCACTTCCCTTCCAAGGAGCACGTCCGCCAGGCGGTCCTCGACGCGATCCTGTCTCACTGGAACGAGGCGCTTCCGCGGCTCCTTCTCGCCGCGACCGGCAGCGGCGACCGCTTCGACGCCGTGTTCGGGGAGCTCTATCGCTTCTTCTCGAGCAACCCCGATCGCGCGCGAGTCGTCGCACGCGAGATGCTCGATCGCCCCCCGGAGCTGCGCAAGCTGCTCCGGAGCTCCGTCCAGCCCTGGCTGGGGGCCGTCGCCGGGTACATCCGCGCCGGCAAGGAGGGCGGCCTTCACTACGCCGAGGTGGACGAGGAGGCGTACCTGATTCACGTCTTGCTCCTCGTCATCACGGCCACCGCGTCCGCGGCCGTCAGCTCGACGGTCCTCGAGAGCGACGCGCGGGCCCGTTACGACCGAGAGCTCGCGCGGATCGCGCGCGCGAGCCTCTTTCCGCCGTCGATGCCGCCGGGGCGGCGATCGCCACGGCGCAAGAAGAGCGAACTGTACGAAACCGCCGCGAACCCGAAGAGAGTCGCGGCAGATTCCCGCAAGCGCAAGGCAGCGAGGTAAAAGACCATGGCCAGCTTCCTCACCGACAACGAAGACCTCCTCTATTACCTGAACGACGGCGTCGACTGGGCGTCGCTGGCCGAAGTCACCGAGTACGGCTGGCGCGCGCCCGACGGGTTCAAGAACGGCGTCGACGCCAAGCAGTTCTACGTCGAGGTCGCCACGATGATGGGTGAGCTCGTCGCCGAACAGCTCGCGCCGCGCGCCGCGAAGATCGACCGCGAGGGCACGCACCTCGAGAACGGCGAAGCCGTCGAGAGCCCCTCGATGAAAGAGGCGTTCGACGCGATCAACGCCGCGGAGATGCACAAGCTGTGCATCCCCCGGGAGCTCGGCGGCCTCAACGCGCCGATCCTCCTCTACTTCCTGTGCGGCGAGATGGTCGCGCGCGCCGACCTCGCGTGCATGAACCACTTCTCGTTCCACGGCGGCATGGCGATGGCGGCGCTCGCGTACTCGGTCAACGAGGGCACGACGACGTTCGACATGCAGTCCGGTCGCATCGCGTCCACGCGCTTCGGCGAAGAGATCGGCGAGATCGCGCGCGGCGAGGCCTGGGGGTGCATGGACATCACCGAGCCCAACGCCGGCAGCGACATGGCTGCGCTGCGGACCCGCGCGGAGCAGGACGAGAAGGGCGACTGGTTCATCACCGGTCAGAAGATCTTCATCACCTCGGGGCACGGCAAGTACCACTTCGTCATCGCCCGGACCGAGGAGGCGAAAGACCCGAACGATCCGTTCGCGGGGCTGCACGGCCTGTCGATGTTCTTCGTCAAGACGTACGACGACCTGCCCGACGGAACGCGCAAGCGGCACGTGACCCTCGAGCGAATCGAGGAGAAGCTCGGCCACCACGGCGCCGTCACCGCGGCGCTCTCCTTCGAGCGCGCGCCCGCGCGCCTCATCGGAAAGCGCGGCGAGGGCTTCAAGTACATGCTCGTGCTCATGAACAACGCCCGCGTGGGCGTCGGCTTCGAGAGCATCGGCCTCGCGCAGGCGGCGTACAACATGGCCAAGGCGTACGCCGAAGAGCGTCGCTCGATGGGCAAGGCCATCGCCCGCCACGAGATGCTCGCCGACTACCTCGACGAGATGCGCACCGACATCCAGGCGATGCGCGCGCTCGGTGTCGCCGGCGGGTTCCACGAGGAGATGTCGCGCAAGCTCGAGCTCATCGGGAAGTTCACCGAGACGGGCAAGCCGGAGGACGCCGAGCGAAACGAGCGCCTGCTCAAGAAGCACACGGCCCTGGCGCGCCGGTACACGCCGCTCCTCAAGTACCTCGCGACCGAGAAGGCGGTGGAGATCGCGCGCCGCAACATGCAGATCCACGGCGGGGTCGGCTACACCAAGGAGTTCGGGGCCGAGAAGCTGCTCCGCGACTCGCTGGTCCTCCCCGTGTACGAAGGCACCAGCCAGATCCAGTCGCTCATGTCGATGAAGGACACGCTGTTCGGCATCGTGAAGAAGCCGCAGGCGTTCGTGACGCGCATGGGCCAGGCGCGGTGGCGATCGGTGTCGTCGCGCGATCCGCTCGAGCGGCGCGTCGCCAAGCTGCAGACGCTCTCGATGTCGGCGCAGCAGTTTCTCCTCACGCGGACCGCCGCCGGCAAGCTCAAGACGCTGACCGACGTCCCGGTCGCCAAGTGGAGCGACGTGCTCAAGGACTGGGATCCGAAGCGCGACTTCGCGCTCGCGATGCTCCACGCCGAGCGGCTCACGCGAATCCTGATCGACGAGGCCGTCGCCGAGCTGCTCCTCGAGCAAGCAAAGAAGCACCCCCAGCGGCGCGAGGTGCTCGAGCGCTGGCTGGCGCGCGCGGAGCTTCGATCGAAGGCGCTCTACGAGGAGATCACGACGACGGGCGAGCGCATCCTCGGCCTGCTGGCCTCCGGCAGCGGCGACGGCGAACGCGCCGCCGCGGAGTGAACCCATGGCCGTTCCCCTTCGGTACACGCTCGCGCACGGCCCCGTGATCGCCGCCCTCGGTCGGGTCGCGATGTCCGGTCTGCGCAAGGACAAGCCCGCCCACGCTCCGCCGGTTCCCAGCCCGTGGGTCGAGGCTCGCCTGCCGCCGCGCCCGCCGGACATCGTCCGCGACTACATCCGGAATGTCGGCGGCGACCCGGGCTGGTACCGCAATCGGGTGCCCGCGCATTTCTTCCCCGAGTGGGGCTTTCCTCTCGGCGAGCGCGCCCTCGAGGGTCTCGGCTATCCGCTGGTGCGCGGGATGAACGCGGGATGCCGGATCGAGAACCGGGCGCCGTTGCCCGCGGGAGAACCGCTCGAGGTCCGCGCCCGCATCGAGTCGATCGACGACGACGGCCGCCGCGCCATCATCGTGCAGAAGGTGATCACCGGCACGTCGCGCGTGCCCGAGGCCATCGTCGCCGAGATGCGCGTCTTTATTCCGCTCGGCAACAAGGGCGACAAGGGAGGCGACAGCAAGAAGCCGAAAGCGCGGCCGACGGTGCCGGCGGACGCCCACGAGATCTCGTTCCTGCGAATTCCGGCGAACGCGGGGCTCGACTTCGCCAAGCTGACGGGAGACTTCAATCCCATCCACTGGCTGGCGCCCTACGCCCGCGCCTCCGGTTTCCGCACGGTGATCCTTCACGGCTTCGCGACGTTCGCGCGCGCGATCGAGGCGCTCAATCGCTCTCGTTTCGCTGGCGATCCCTCGCGGCTCAAGGTAATCGATGCGCGCTTCTCGCGGCCGCTCGTGCTCCCTGCGCGAGTCGGCGTCTATGTGACAAACGACGGCGGCCTCTGGGTGGGGGATGCGCCCGGCGGCGGCGCTTACCTCGAAGGACGCTTCGAAACGGAGACCCGACCATGAGCGACTTTCTACTCGAGCTAAGCAAAAACCCGCGCGCCCGCGCTCTCGTCGGCGCGCTGGGCCTCCCCATCCCCCTGCCCCAACCGCTGAAGCGGGATCTGGGGCCCTGGCAGCAGAGACCGCTGGCCGACGCGCGCATCGCGATCGGCGCAGCTGGCGGCGCCGAGCTCGTCGCCGCACTGGCCGAGTCGCTGACGGCCGCCGGCGCAGACGCCTTCGTCAGCCTGCCCGAGGGGCTCGCCTCCGCATTCCACGCGCCCGGCGAGACGTTCGGCCGCCCGGCGAAGAGGCTCGACGCCCTGGCCGAGGGCACGAAGCTCAACGGCGTGGTGTTCGACGCAACGGGCGCCCAGGACGTGAAAGCGCTGCGCGGGGTCTACGAGTTCTTTCAGCCACTGGTCTCTCAGCTCGCACGGTCGGCCCGGGTCGTCATCCTCGCGCGCCCTCCCGAGGGGAATTCGCCCGAGGCGGCCGCAGTGCAGTCGGCGCTCGACGGCTTCGTTCGCAGCGTCGCCAAGGAGATCGGACGCGTCGGCGCGACGGCGAACCTGATCCTCGTCAGCCGGGGAGCCGAGAGCCGACTCGGCCCCGTGCTCCGCTTCGTGCTCTCGGCGCGCTCGGCGTTCGTGACGGCGCAGCCCATCACCGTGACGTCGCGGGCGCGGGCCATCGACGAGCCGGCGCTGGTTCGGCCTCTCGAGAAGAAGATCGCGCTCGTCACGGGCGCTGCCCGCGGCATCGGCGAGGCCACGGCGCGTGCCCTCGCCCTCGAGGGCGCACACGTCGTGTGCCTCGATCGGCCCGCAGACGACGGCCCCACGAGCCAGCTCGCGCGCGCCATCAGCGGCACCGCGCTGGCGGTCGACATGGGCGACGAAGACGCGCCTGCCAAGATCGCGGCTGCCCTGCGGCCGTTCGGCGGCGTCGACGTCGTGGTCAACAACGCCGGCATCACCCGCGACAAGACCCTCGCTCGGATGAAGCCCGAGCAGTGGGACAGCGTGCTCGGCATCAACCTCTCGGCGGTCATTGGGACGACCGCCGCGCTCGAGCCGGTCCTGCGCGACAACGGACGAATCGTGTGCCTGTCGTCGATCGCCGGGCTGGCGGGCAACGTAGGCCAGTCGGCCTACGCCGCGTCGAAGGCCGGGATCGTGGGCTTCGTCCGCGCGACCGCCGAGAAGCTGGCAGACCGCGGGATCACGGCGAACGCGATCGCTCCGGGATTCATCGAGACGCGCATGACCGCGGCCATCCCGATGGCGATCCGCGAGGTCGCGCGTCGGCTGAGCGCCCTCGGTCAGGGCGGCCTGCCCGAGGACGTTGCGCAGGCCATCGTGTTCTTGGCGAGCCCCGGCGCGCAGGGGATCACCGGACGTACGCTGCGCGTTTGCGGCGGTGCGTTCGTGGGCGCGTGACGGCAAGAAAAGCCTGGTAGGAGAGCGAAAGATCATGGCGACTGACAAGAAGAACGGAAGGCGGGCGGTTGTCGTCGGCGGCGTGCGAACCCCGTTCGTGAAGGCGTTCACCGATTTCACGAAACTCGACACGATCGCGCTGGGCGTCGCTGCGGTGACCGGTCTCCTGAAGAAGAGCGGCCTGCGGCACAAGGACATCGAGGCGATGATCTGGGGCGGCGTCATCCTGCCGACGACCGCGCCGAACCTCGCGCGCGAGATCGCCCTCGACGTGCGCCTCGACCCTTCGTGCGAAGGGTTCACCGTCACGCGCGCATGCGCGTCGGGGCTTCAGGCGATCACCGCCGCCGCCTCCGCGATCGAGCGCGGCGACAACGACGTGATCATCGCCGGCGGAAGCGACTCGACGAGCAACGCGTCGATCACCCTGCCGCCCAAGGTCGTGCATGCCGTGGCGCCGCTCGCGCTCGGAGGCAAGGCGTCGCCTGCGGACTACCTCGGCGTCCTGAGTCAGCTCATGCCCATCAGCGAGATCTTGCCGCGGCAACCGAAGATCGCCGAGCGCTCCACGGGCGAGGTGATGGGCGAATCGGCCGAGCGCATGGCGAAGCGCAACGAGATTCCGCGCAAGGCGCAGGACGAGTTCGCGGTCCGATCACACCATCGAGCTGCAGCCGCGATCGCGACGGGCCGATTCGACGACGAGATCGTGCCGGTTCAGACGCCCGCGGGCAAGTGGGTCCACGCGGACGGGCTCGTACGCGCGGACACGAGCGTCGAGAAGCTTTCGAAGCTGCGGCCCGTCTTCGCGAAGGACGGCACGCTCACCGCGGGCAATTCGAGCGCGCTGACCGACGGCGCGGCGGCGGTCCTTCTCATGAGCGAAGAGAAGGCAAAGTCGCTGGGGATCAAGCCCCTCGCTGCCGTCAGCTCCTGGTCGTACGTCGGGGTCGATCCGGCCGACCAGCTGCTGATGGGCCCCGCGCTCGCGATGCCCAAGGCGCTAGCTCGCGCGGGCCTCAAGCTCTCCGACGTGGACGTGGTGGACATGCACGAGGCGTTTGCGGCGCAGGTGCTGAGCGTCCTCAAGATGCTGGCGAGCGCGCCGTTCGCGCACGCGCGTCTGGGCACCGAGACGGCCTTCGGCGAGATCGATCCGGAGAAGCTCAACGTGCACGGTGGATCCTCGGCCCTCGGGCACCCGTTCGGTGCCACCGGTGCGCGGATGGTCACCACCATGGCCAATGAACTGGCCCGAACCGGCAAGCGCACCGCGCTTCTCGGGCTCTGTGCGGCGGGCGGCCTCGGCGCAGCGGCCGTGCTCGAGCGCGTCGACTGATCGGGGCAGCCGTGGGTGACTCGGCGCCCACTTGAGCGTACATTCGTCGGCCGTAACGACGGGATATCGCACACTCTCTCGTGCCGCGATGCGGGGAGCATTCGCCCCGCACGGGCAGAGCCGCGGAGGTATCTTTAGGTTTCAGATACGTATCAGCAGTCAACGAGCTGTCGGACGAGGGATCACGCGTTGGAGCGCCGAGACGAACGGGGCGGTTCTTCCCAGAGCCCGGGACAGGGGTCCCTGCGGCTTCTCGGTGGAGGACCGGCCGCCGGCGTGAGCTCGCACCCTTCGGCATCCGAGGGGTCGACGTCGACCGACGCGGCCCCGCGGACGATCGGCCGGTACGCGTTGCACGCCGAGATCGCGTCCGGGGGCATGGCGACCGTTCATATCGGCAGGCTCCTGGGCCCCGTGGGCTTCGCGAGGACGGTCGCCATCAAGCGACTGCACCCGCCCCTCGCCAAGGACCCGGAGTTCGTTGCCATGTTCCTGGACGAGGCGCGGCTGGCGGCGCGTATTCGCCACCCGAACGTGGTCTCCACGCTCGATGTCGTGGCCACCGAGGGCGAGCTGTTCGTCGTGATGGAGTACGTGCCGGGCGAGTCGCTCGCGCGGCTTCTCCGCGCGGTTCGGACGGGCAAAGACATGGTCCCGGTCCCCATCGCGGCGACCATCATGGTCGGCGTTTTGCACGGCCTCCATGCCGCGCACGAGGCGCACGACGAGCGCGGCGACCCGCTTCGGATCGTCCACCGAGACGTGTCTCCCCACAACATTCTGGTCGGAACCGACGGCGACGCGCACCTCATCGACTTCGGCATCGCCAAGGCACGTGGCCGCATGCAGGTCACGCGTCAGGGACAGATCAAGGGCAAGCTGAGTTACATGCCCGCAGAGCAGCTCCTGGGGCAGCCGCTCGACCATCGAGCCGACATCTTCGCCGCCTCGATCGTCTTGTGGGAGGCATTGACCGGGCAGCGCCTATTTCAAGGCACCGACGACGGCGACGTGTACGCAAAGGTCCTGCTTGGCAAGGTGGAACCTCCGAGCGTCCACGCAAAGGGCTTGAGCGCCGAGATCGACGCGATTGTCCTCCGGGGCCTCGCGCGCGAGCGGGCACAACGCTACGCAACGGCACGCGAGATGGCCCTCGCGCTCGAAGCGGCGATCCCTCTCGCGCCCCCCTCGCGCGTCGGCTGGTGGGTCGAGACCCTCGTCGGCGATTCACTCGCCGAACGCACCGAGCAGATCGCCGGCATCGAGCGCCTGGTCGACGGCGCCGCCGAGGCCACGTCTTCGGCCCTCATGACCATCGGAGCCGGGGCGCCGCCGCCGGCGAACCAGCAGAACGACGTCGTCGTCACCGGCGCGCGAGCCTTGTCGCCGTCGCGGCAGGACCACACGGGCCCCACGCAGCCCCTGGGCGGGCGCCCGGAGAGCATGACCGACCCGACGGTGGTCGACCGGCCCGCGGCAGCGTCGATGGCGAAGGACTCGCAGCAGGACGCGCCGCGCGTACCGCCGCGCCGTACGGGGCGCATCGTGGTGGCGATCGCATTGCTCGTCGGGGTGCCCATCGCGGCCTACGGCGGCGTGCGCACGCTGCGGAGTCGCGGGTTGACGACCGCGGCGTTCGCCGCGAAGCTGACCTCTGTCCAGGTCGCGCCGGTGACGCCCGCCCAAGTCGCGGCCGTGACCGCTGTCCAACCCGCGGCAGTGACCTCCGTCGCGCCCTTGGTCGCGCCGAGAGCGTCGAGCGACTGGCTCCCGGTGCCCATTTCGGCCGCGTCCGCGACGGAGGCTTTCTCGGACGCACCCGGCAAGGCCGCCGCTTCTGCTGGAGGGACCAAGAAGAGTCCTCCCCCGCAAGCCGCCCAGGCCGCGCGGCCCGTCGCCGCTCACGGCCAGGCGTCTCCGCAAGCGTCCGAGGTCGCGGAAACGCCCCCTACGCCCCAACCCCACCCGGCCACGCCGAATGCGCCGAGCTGCGACCCGCCGTTCTATATCGATGCGGACGGGACAAAGAGATACAAGCGATATTGCGCGAACCTCTGACGGATCGCGTTGATGGATCCATCGATGCGCTCCACGTCGAGACGCCGCCCGATCGGGGTCTTGTCCGCCGTGACCTTCGCGATGACGGGGTTCGTCGCCACGGCGCGTGCAGAGGACGCACCCGCCGTGGCGCCGCAGGACACCGCGGACGCCTGTTTCAGTGCTGCGGAACGGGCGCAGCCGCTGCTCCGCCAGAAGAAGCTCCGGGAGGCGCGCGCTCTGCTCGACGTTTGCGCGCGGGACGCGTGCCCCCGCGTGGCGCGGAGCGACTGCCGCGAGTGGCTGGCCGAAGCGACGGATGCCCAGCCGTCGATCGTCATCGCGGCGCACGAGGTGCGGGGCGGGGGCTCGGCGCGCGACGTGCGCGGCGTGCGCGCGATCATCGACGATGCGCTCATCGTCGACCGAGTGGACACCACGCCCATCGTCATCGATCCGGGGCGTCACCGGCTGCGTCTGGAGCGCGCCGGCGCGGACGCCGTGGTCCAGGACGTCGATATTGGCGAGGGCGAGAAGGGACGCGTGATTGACGTGTACTGGCACGTCGCGGCCACGGTGATTCCCTCGAGACCGGTCCCGACGAGCGTCTTCGTGGCCGGCGCGGTCGGCGTCATCGCGGCCGGCGTCGGCGCATATTTCGAGGTCTCCGGCTTGTCTCAGCGACACGACCTCGACGCGTCGTGCAAGCCGACCGAGACGTGCACGCAGTCGCAGGTCGACTCCGCGCGCAACCAGCTCCGCGTGGGCGACGCGGTGCTCGGAGGGGGCCTCCTCTTCCTGGCGGGCGCGATGGTCCTCTACCTCACGAGACCCGCGACGAATGCGACGCCGGAGGGAGCGGAGAGCGGATGGATTGGCGTTGTCCCCGGCGGGCTCGTCGCGGGCGCCCGAGGAACCTTGTGAGCCCATGACGCGCCCAGGCGGCGCCCACCTCCAGCCCAGACTCCGGGACGTGCAGCTTGCGAAGGTCCTTCGGGCATGGAACGATCGCCAATAGGCGGCTAGGCGGGCGCGACAGAAGCGACGCCACACTCGCCCGACCCGCAATGCGACCGCGCGAAGACGAGCTTACCGGCACGCAAAAGCACGCGTTCCTCAACACGGGCCGCCCACATGTCGTGGCCATGTGGCCCGGCGGCACCATCGCGAAAGAGCTCCCCGAAGGCGGAAAGCTCACGGTTGGCCGCTCGCGAGGTTGCGACCTCACCATCGACCACGGCTCGGTCTCGCGCGAGCACGTCGCCTTTCACGGGGGTCGTCCGGTCGAGGTGGAAGACCTGGGAAGCACCAACGGGACTACCGTGGGTGGAGCCCGTATCCCCAAAGAAACGCGCGTGCCCATCGAGCGCGGGCAAGTCGTCGTCGTCGGTGCGGCCGTCCTGGTCGTCCACGGCGCTCTGGACCCCGTTGCGCCCATCACGCCGCGGCGAGCGGCGCCGGTAGCGCGCCCCGACGAGCCCCCGATCATCATCGCGGACGAGGGGATGCGTGAGCTCCACCGGATCGTCGATCTCGTGGCCAAGGGCGACTTGTCGGTCGTCTTGCTTGGAGAGACGGGCACCGGAAAGGACGTTCTCGCCGACGCGCTCCATCGTCGGTCTCCTCGATCCGGAGCCGCCTATGTCCGGCTCAACTGCGCCGCGCTCCCCGACAATCTCCTCGAGAGCGAGCTCTTTGGCTACGAGCGCGGAGCGTTCACCGGCGCGGTGCAAGCCAAGCCGGGGCTCCTCGAGATTGCCGACGGCGGAAGCCTTTTCCTCGACGAGATCGCAGAGCTCCCGCTGACGGTGCAGGCCAAGCTCCTTCGCGTCCTCGAGAATCGCGAGATCACGAGGGTCGGTGGCCTCCGATCGAGGCACGTCGATGTACGAATCATCTGCGCGACCAACCGCGATCTGGCGTCGCAGGTCCGCACCGGCGCGTTCCGGCAAGACCTCTTCTTCCGACTCAACGGGATCACGCTCACCATCCCCCCGCTGCGCTCGCGGCGGAGCGAGATCGCTCCTCTTGCGCGCGAGTTCATTCGCGAGACGTGCCGCCACGCCGGTCGGCCGACGCTACCGATGAGCAACGAGGGCTTCGCGTTCCTCGAGAGCCAGACGTGGCCGGGCAACGTTCGCGAACTGCGAAACGCGATCGAGCGAGCGGTGACGCTGTGCACCGAGGACCATATCGACGTCCGGCACCTGGCGCCCATCGAGAGCACGTTCGGCGCGCAGCCTACGCTTGTCGACGATCGCGCGACCACGCCGCTTCTCGTGGTGCCTCCGTCGCTGCCGACACTGCCAGATGAAGGAAACACCGACGTCGGGCTCCAGGAAGATGCCCGTCGCGCGGCGCGTGCGCTGGAACGCCGGCGCATCGCCGAGGCGATGGATCGCTGCGGCGGAAATCAAACGAGGGCTGCGCAGCTCCTCCGAATCTCGCGCCGCACGCTCGTCGCCCGATTGACCGAGTACGGGTTTGCCCGACCCCTCAAAGACCGCCGATCCGGATCCGAATGAGCGAATCGGCGGCTGCCGCGCGAGCAGACGCAGGCGTGACGAGGCGTGACGAAAGGTGTGTCTCAGCACCGTAGCGCGGTCTTCGTGGGACGATGGAGTCAGGACGGAGTTTTACCGTGACGGGCGTTATGCGCTCAGGTTGCGCACGGTTTGGCGCGTACCGAGTGCCTGACCGCGCACCGACGAGCACGGCTGTATTGCGCTGCAGATGGCTTTTTGCATCTTCACTGCCAGCACAATCAATTCTGATCGAGAATAGCTGACGTTCGAGTGCAGAGGCCCTGTGGCTCGGCGCGTGGGCACACGCGGTGCACCGCTCGGGCTGGAGATTTCGTGAGGCGTCTCACGCCGGCTGTAGTCGCCGCTCTCCGTCCGCCGCACCCACGACTCTGAACTGAGGGCACAATGAAGATCGCAACGATCCTAGGAGTGTGGGCGCTCGCGGGTGCCACGGCGCTCGGGTGCAGTGCCAAGACCGGTCCCTCCGCCGGATTCGGTAGTGACGTAGGCAACGCGACGGGAGACGACGGAACGAGCAGCGGCTCGACTGGTTCCACGTCGAGCGGAGGGTCCTCGTCGGGCGCGACGGCAAGCAGCAGCAGCGGCGCCAGTAGCGGCACCGGCTCGACGTCGAGCGGCGGCTCCACTTCGAGCAGTGGCGGCAGCAGCGGCGCCAGTTCGGACGACGCCGGGGGTGTCGTCTCGAGCGACGCGGCGCCGATGAACGATCCGGATACCGACTACACGATGACGAAGACGGTGACGATGACGTCGTTCAGCGTCGCCCCGAACGCCGAGGTCTACTACTGCCAGAGCTTCGCGAACCCCTGGAACGCGCAGGTCGACATCAAGACGTACTCGCTCGACATGGCCCAGGGCTCGCACCACATGTTCGCGTTCTACCAGAACGGCGCGACCGACGGCAGCGTGGCCCCGTGCCCCGAAGGCGGCCTGACGTTCGGTGCGTTCACCTTCACCGCCCAGGCCCACCAGGTCACCCAGACGTATCCGTCGATGGTCGGCGCGACGATCCCGGCAGGCACCGGGTTCAACATGATGGTGCACTACCTCAACACGGGATCGACGACGATCCAGTCGCACGTCGCGCTGACGATGTACGTGGCCAAGCCCAACGTCGTCACGCTGCACGCGGGCGTCATCTTCCTCAACAACGCGGGGATCTCGATCGCGGCAAACTCGACGCAGACGGCCACGAGCTCGTTCATGCTGCCGCAGAACGTCTCCATCATGTACTCCGACGCTCACATGCACAACAGGGCGACGCTCTTCACCGCGACCGCCGGTTCGCAGACGCTGTACACGACGACCGAGTGGCAGGAGCCGCCTGCCCTGGCCTATAGCCCGCCGCTGCAGTTGAGTGCCGGAACGACGATCACGTGGTCGTGCGAGTACGTCAACAACACCGCCAACACGTTGACCTTCGGCGAGTCGGCGCAGACCAACGTGATGTGCATCTCGACGTCGATCTTCTATCCGGTCTCCGATGTGACCAATCCGGTCCTCGGAAGCGCGATCAGCGGCATCTTCTAGAGAACGTTTGGCGAGCGCGAATCCCCGGCCGGGGAGCTCGAGGGGAGCGGCCGCGCTCCCCTCGAACAGGTAGAGAGCGTTTGGCGAGCGCGAATCCCGGCTGGGGAGCTCGAGGGGAGCGGTCGGCGCTCCCCTCGAACATGACACCGACTTCCTGCGCGGACTCTTGCGCGAACGCGCGTGGTCGAACCGAAAGGCCCGATCCTCACACATCTCGCGTTTTTGCGGCCACGACGGAGTCCGTTCCTGTGGAATTCCGGGGACCCACGCGTCCCGGCTCCCCGGGCCGACGCACAACGGTCCTTGCGCACGCTGGCGTCGGCACAAGCGCACCCGCGTGCGCAGGTTTGCGCGCCTTGCGCAGCAGGCGAAGGGACCGCGACGACGTTGCATCGCCGCGGGCGCGGTCCGTCTGACGAGCGGTCGGCGAGCGGTCGGCGAGCGGTTCGTGGTCGGCGGCTGCGCGAGTGCGGAAGCTGGAGGGACCCGGCGTTGGAGAGTCTTGCAGCTGCACCGCAAAAGGCCTCTTTTTGCCCGCTGGCGGCCGCGAATCGTCTATGCGGCACGTGCGCTGCAGGGTAGGCTTGAGGGCTGGCTTCGCGAACGAAAAACGACCCACCGATGAACGTCGTCTCCCCCCTTCAAGACATCAGGCGCCCCCCGCCTCGGGCGGCCGGATCTGCTCTGCACACATTGTCGCAGAGATCGTCGGAGTCTCGTCCTACTCCCCCGAGGATCTCGAGCCGCGAGGTCGCCGCCCGATGATGCAGGGCAACGGGATCCACTACGAGGCGGCCGACGCGCCCGGCCGAGCCCACTTCGAGGGTCACTCGTCGGAGTTCGACACCTCCGAGGATGCGCTGGTGGGAGCCGCGGCGCGGTGCCGCGAGACGATTCACATCCTCCGGAGCCTCTTGACCGGCCAGCTTGCGGTGGCCTTCGGCGAGCCGCTCGAAGCCCTCGAGGAGGGCTACTCCCTCGTGGCGTCGCTGCCTCCCGTCTATCCGGAGTGGCTGGGCTCCTCCGAGTTTCTCGAAACGCACGGGGTCCGCTTTCCGTACGTGAGCGGCGCGATGGCCCACGGCATCGCGAGTCCCCGGCTCGTCCTTGCGATGGCGCGCGCCGAGCTGCTGGCGTTCTACGGCTCCGCGGGCGTCGCCCCGGCAGACGTCGAGACCAACGTCATTGGAATTCAGCGCGAACTTCAAGACGTCGGCGCAAGTTGGGGCTCGGATTTGATCCATACGCCTCACGATCCGACACTCGAAGAGAAGCTGGTCGAACTCTACTTGAACCTGGGAGTGCGTCGCGTCTCCGCCTCCGCGTTCATGAGGCTGACGCCCGCCGTCGTACGCTATGCATGCACAGGCCTTTCACTCTCTCCCGACGGAACGATCCGTCGCGAGAACCATCTGTTCGCGAAGCTGTCTCGACCGGAGACGGCGCGCCTCTTCATGTCCCCCGCGCCCGCGGAGATCGTCGCCGCGCTCGCCGCACGCGGAGTTCTCACGGAGAGAGAGGCGAGCCTCGCGGCCCATGTCGCCCTCGCCGAAGACATCACCGTCGAGGCCGATTCGGGCGGCCACACCGACAACCGTCCCCTCACGGTCCTCCTGCCCGCGATCTTCGAGCTCCGCGCGGAGCTTCAGAGCTCGCATCGCTTCGTCCGCGCGACGCGGATCGGCGCCGCGGGCGGGATCGGCACTCCGGGCGCCGTCGCGGCCGCCTTCGGCCTGGGTGCGGCGTACGTGATGACGGGCTCGACCAACCAGGCGAGCGCCGAGGCCGGGACCTCGGACCTCGCAAAGGAGATGCTCGCCGCGGCCGAGTTGACGGACGTCGCGATGGCACCGTCGCCCGACATGTTCGAGATGGGCGTCAAGGTCCAGGTGCTCAAGCGCGGGACGATGTTCGCGCCGCGGGCCTCGCTCTTGCGCGAGCTCTATCGCACGTACGCCGGGCTCGACGATCTCCCTTCCGACGTCGTGGCTCGCATCGAGCGCGAGATCTTCCAGCGGCCGCTGGCCGAGGTCTGGGAAGAGACGCGCGCGTTCTTCGCATCGCGCGATCCGCGCGAGGTCGAGCGCGCCGAGAGCGACCCGAAGCACAAGATGGCGCTCGTCTTCCGCTGGTACATCGGCCTTGCGAGCCACTGGGCCATCCAGGGCGTGCCGGCCCGCAAGATGGATTTCCAGATCTGGTGCGGTCCCGCGATGGGGGCCTTCAACCGCTGGGTGCGAGGGTCGTTCCTCGCCGACCGATCGAACCGCGCGGTCGTACAGATTGCGCTCAACCTGCTCGAAGGGGCGGCCATTTTCACGCGCGCGCAGCAGCTTCGCAGCATCGGCTTATCCGTTCCCGACGCCGCGTTCTCCTACCAACCGAGGCCCCTCGCTTGCTAACGCAGCCCGTTCGCCGGAATCCCGTGGACGTCACCGCCATCCTTCGAAACCAACGCAAGGGCCGACTATGAGTGTCCGAACGCAGGCAGATGGGATCGCGATCGTCGGGATCGGCGCGCTCTTCCCGGGTGCCCTCGGGCCCGCAGACTTCTGGCGGAACATTCTCGGCGGTCGCGAGCTGATCCGGGACGTCCCGAGCGGATACTGGCTCGCCGAGGACTTCTACGACCCGAATCCCCGGGCTGCCGACAAGGTGTACTGCAAGCGCGGCGCGTTCCTCGACCCGGTCGACTTCGATCCGATGAAATACGGCGTCCCGCCGAAGCTCCTGACGAGCACCGACACGTGCCAGCTTCTCTCGCTGATGGTGGCCGATCAGGTCCTTCGCGACAGCTTCGGCGGTCGCTTCGACCACGTGAGCCGCGACCGCGTGGGTTGCGTCCTCGGAGTGTGCTCGGGCCTCGAGCTCGTCGGAGAGATGGCGGGACGGCTCCAGCGCCCGGCGTTCGTCAAGGCGCTGCGGGAACACGGCCTGCCCGAAGACGAGGTCCAGGCGATCTCGGACGCGATCGCCGACCACGGCGCCCGAGTGGAACGAGAGCACGTTCCCGGGCCTGCTCGAACAACGTCGTCACCGGGCGAATCGCCAACCACTTCGATCTCGGCGGCCCGAACTTCACGACCGACGCGGCGTGCGCGAGCTCGTTCGCCGCCGTGGCGATGTCGGCGCACATGCTGCGCCAGGGCGACGCGGATCTCGTCGATCACGGGCGGCGCGGACACGACCAACGATCCGTTCACGTTCATGTGCTTCTCGAAGACGCCCGCCCTGTCGATGAGCAGCACGTGCCGGCCGTTCTCGGAGAGCTCCGACGGCACGATGCTCGGCGAGGGCATCGGCATGCTCGCTCTCAAGCGCCTCGCCGACGCCGAGCGCGACGGCGATCGCATCTACGCGGTCATCCGAGGTTGCGGCAGCTCGTCGGACGGCCGCGCCAAGAGCATCTATGCGCCGCGCTGGGAGGGCCAGGTCAAGTCGCTTCAACGCTGCTACGAGGAAGCAGGCTACGGGCCGGAGACCGTCGACCTCGTCGAGGCGCACGGCACCGGAACGAAGGCGGGCGACCTCGCGGAGTTCAACGCGCTGCGTGAGGTCTTCAACGCCAGCGGCCGCGAAGACCGCCAGTGGGCCGCGCTCGGGTCCATCAAGTCGCAGCTCGGTCACACGAAGGCTGCGGCCGGAGCCGCCGGGCTCCTCAAGACCGTGCTCGCGCTGCACGACAAGGTCCTGCCGCCGACCTTCGGGATCGACAAGCCCGCGACGAAGATGGAGATCGAGAAGACCCCGTTCTATCTCAACACGGCGCCCCGGCCGTGGATTCGCGAGGGAGACCACCCGCGCCGCGCGGCCGTGAGCTCGTTCGGGTTCGGCGGGACGAACTTCCACATCACGCTCGAGGAGTACACCGGCAAACGCGAGCGGGCGCTGCGCCTCCGAGCTCTCCCGACGGAGCTCGTCGTTCTCTCCGGCGACGACCGCGCGGCCGTCGCGAAGAGCGCGCGCGAACTCGCCGCGGCTCCGGTCCGCGCGGGCGTGCTCGCTCACATCGCGCGAGAGTCTCAGCAGCGGTTCGCCTCGTCGGCCAAGGCGCGCCTCGCGATCATCGCGTCCGACGGCGAGGAGCTGAAGAGCCGCCTTGAACAGGCCGCCAAGTCGATCGAGACCGGCAAGGCACCGACCTTCACGGTCCCCGGCGCGATCTTCTTCTCGGAGCAGGCCACCGACGGGGGCATCGCGTTCGTCTTCTCCGGTCAGGGCAGCCAGTACGTGTCGATGGGCGGAGACCTCGCGACGGTGTTCGACGCGGCCCGAGGCGATTTGGGACGACGAGGCGGGTGCCAGAGTCGGCGGAGCCTTGGCCCTTCATCAGATCGTCTTTCCTCGCCCCGTCTTCACGGACGCGGATCGCGAGACGGCCGAGAAGCAGCTCCGCGCCACCGAGTGGGCCCAGCCTGCGATTGGCGCGGTGAGCGCGGCGCAGCTCGCGCTGCTCGACGCGGTCGGTGTCAAGCCGGACTGCGTAGCTGGGCACAGCTTCGGCGAGGTGTCCGCGCTCTTCGCCGCCGGAGTGATCGATCGCCCGAGCTTCCTTCGCGTCGCGCGGCAGCGGGGCGAGCTGATGGCGCGCGCCGCAGAGGGCGGCGCCGGCGGGATGACCGCGGTGACCGCGCCGATCGAGGAGGTCGAATCGGTCCTGGGCGGATACCCGTCCGAGGTCGCCGTGGCCAACCACAACGACCCGCGGCAGGTCGTGATCTCCGGCGCCATCCCGGCGATCGAAGAAGCCGAGCGCCGCTTCGTGGCCGCGGGCGTGAAGGTTCAGCGGCTGCCGGTCGCGGCGGCGTTCCACTCGCCGATCGTCGCCCCTTCGGTGACCCCGTTCGCGAAGGCCCTCGAGGGCGTGGCGTTCCAGACCCCTTCGTTCCCGGTGTTCGCCAACGCCACGGCCGAGGCGTACCCCGCCGCGCCGGAGGCGGCGCGGGAGCTCCTGGCTTCATCGATCGCGAAGCGCGTGCGCTTCGTCGAGGTGATCGAGGCCATGTACCAGCGTGGCATCCGGACGTTCGTCGAGGTGGGGCCCGGCTGCGTGCTCACCTCGATGATCTCGCGCATCTGCGGGGACCGCCCTCACCGCGCGGTTCCACTCGATCGACCCGGACGACATGGCGTCACGAGCCTCTGGCAGAGCCTGGCCCAGCTCGCGGTGGCGGGACACGCGGTCGATTTCTCTGCGCTGTGGCGCGAGTTCGACCTCGGGCCGGATCCCCGCGCCGAGCCGAAGCCCAAGATGACGGTCCGCATCAGCGGCACCAATTACGGCAAGAAGTACCCGCCTGAGGGGGGAGCGGCGGGGCTGCCCCGCCCGAATCCACCGCGAGCGCAGATCGCAAAGCGAGCCAACGGAGAGGTCATGGAGACCAAGGAACACATGTCGTCTGCTGCCCCTGAGACCGCCGACGGCCGGCCCAAAGAGGCCGGAGCCTCGATGCCTCGCGCGCCGGTGCCACCCAAGGCGAACGGCGGCAGGCCGCATATGGAGAACGGCAACGGCATCGCCTCGACCAACGGGAGCGCAAAGGCTCCACTGCAGCACGAGGCGGCACCCAATGGCGCGACTCTGGTCACGCGCGCCCATGCGCCCGCATGGAGGCAGGGCGACTCGTCCGCGTGGCTGAGCGCGTACGAAGCCATCCAGTGCCGCACCGCCGAAGCGCACGCCGTCTACCAGCAGACGATGGCGCAGTGCCATCTGGCCTTCCTGCGCGCCGCCGAGCAATCGGCGATGGCGCTGGCGTCGCTGGCCGTCGGCGCGCCGGCCCATGCCCTCTCGGCATCGCGCGGAATGGCGCTGCCGGCCCCGCAGGCCGAGGATCACGAATCGTTCGCGATGACGACCTTGCCGGCGATTCAATGGGCGCCTCCGGCCCACGCGCCCGCTCCGGCTCCGCCGATCGTGAGACCGCCCCCTCCGCGGGCACCCACGCCGGTCGTCGTGTCCGATGCCGGCCTCGCCGCGATCCCCTCGCCTGCGCCCGTCAGGCGAGCCCCGGGCTCGACGCCAGCCCCCCCCATCCCGGCCGTCGCGCTCGAGGCGCCGAAGGCCGCCGCCGCGGGCGCGCTCGTGATGCCTGCCGACGGCGACCTCAAGACCTTCCTCTTCAACGTCATCTCGGAGAAGACCGGGTATCCCGTCGAGATCTTGAACCTCGATCAGCAGCTCGAGGCCGACCTCGGGATCGACTCGATCAAACGCGTCGAGATCCTGTCCGCGTTTGAAGGTCAGATCCCGGACATCAAGGACGTGAATCTCGAAGAGGTCGCGAGTCTCAGCACGCTGCGCGACGTCGTGGGGTTCATGGAGAAGTTCTCGGACAAGCTGGGCCTCGCAAAAAAAAAAGAATAACGGCGCCTCCGGCTGACGCGACTTCCAGCGCGACCGAAGACGCGGCTCCACCCGCGGGCATATCGCGGTACGCCACTGTGCTCGAGGCCGCTCCGCACCCCGGGTTCGCCTTGCCCGGACTCCTGGGACCCGGACGGGTGGAGATCGTGGACGATGAGCGAGGAATCGGAGGGCGGATCGCCTCGCGACTGGTCGGCGTCGGAGTCGACGCGCACGTCGTCGAGCAGGTTTCGGCCGATGCGTCGGGGGTCATCTTTGCGAAGGGTCTCCTGGCGAGCGCCTCCCAAGAGGAAGCGATCGCGGTGCAGCGCGCGGCGCTCGGAGCCGCGCGAGTGCTCGCCCGGCGTCCACCGGGCGATCGCGTGCTGGTGACCCTGCAGGATACGGGCGGAGACTTCGGAGTGTCGGGGCGCGCGGGCGAGCGCGCGTGGAGCGGGGGCCTGCCGGGACTCGTGAAGACCGCGGCCGCCGAGTGGCCGGACGCTGCGGTGAAGGCGATCGACGTGGCGTGCTCGGACGTGTCCCTCGACGAGGTCGCCGATCGCGTCGTGAGAGAGCTGCTCCTCGGCGGGCGCGACGTGGAGGTCGCCCTCGGCCCCGACGGCCATCGCGCCATCTTGCGTCATCGACGCGCGGCGTATCGGCCCATCAGGCCCGACGCGGCGCGGATGAGGCCGGGCGCCGTGCTGGTCGTGTCGGGCGGCGCCCGAGGGGTGACCGCAACGTCGATCGCCGCGCTCTGCAAGGTGCGCCCTCGGCTGGCGCTCCTCGGTCGAACGGAGCTCGCCGACGAGCCGATCGAAGTTCGGGGCGCGGTCACCGACGCCGACATTCGCCGCGCGCTCCTGGCGAGAGCCACGGCCGCGGGCGTGGTCGTGCCCCCCAAGCAGCTTGCGGGCGAGGCCAAGGTCATCCTCGACTGCCGCGAGATCCGCGCGAACATCGCGGCCCTCGAGCGGGCCGGGGCCACCGTGAGCTACCGGCCGGTCGACGTGCGCAGCGCGGAGGCCGTGCGAGCCTGCGTCGATGCGATCCGCGGCGAGTGGGGCCCGATCCACGGGATCATCCACGGAGCCGGCGTCCTGGCCGACGCCCTTCTCGCGAACCAGACGGACGAGCAGTTCAATCGCGTCTTCGGGACGAAGGTCGACGGTCTGCGCCATCTGCTTTCGGCGACCGCGTCCGATCCGATCGAGCTTCTCGTCTTCTTCTCGTCGGTCGCCGGACGGTTCGGCAACTCCGCGCAGGCCGTCTACTCGATGGCCAACGGGGTCCTCAGCTCGGTGGCGGCGAACGAGCGCGCACGGCGCCCCGGATGCCTCGTCCGGTCAATCGCGTGGGGCCCGTGGGCGGGGGGCATGGTGACCCCCGGGCTCGCGCGCATATTCGAGAAGGCCGGCGTGCAACTCATCGCGCTCGACGCCGGCGCCCAGGCGCTGGCCCGAGAGGTCGCCAGCGACGACGGCAGCAGCGAGGTCGTTCTCATGAACGGGGTCGCGCCCCTCACCGCACGACCAATCCACGGCGGACGGAGCTGGGGCGGGCGCGTCGACGCAGAGGAGGGCTTCGAGGTTCTGGTGAACGCGGCCACGTACCCGCAGCTCAAGGGCCACCGCATCATCGGCGCGCCGGTGGTGCCCGCGGTGCTGGTCATCGAGTGGTTCCTTCGTGCTGCGGCGATTTGCTTCCCCGCGCTCGTGGTGCGAGCGTGCCGGGACGTCCGGGTCCTTCGCGGCATCGCCGTCGAGGCGTTCGAACAGCGAGGCGTACGGCTCATCGTGCGCGCCCGCGTGCTGGAGAGCACGGCCGACGGCGCAAGGCTCGAGCTCAGACTCATGGACGACCGCGAGAGGCCTCGCTACATCGCTACCGTCGAGATGGGAGCGTCCGCGGCGACGCCTCCTCCCGACCCGCTCCCCGACGCGCCACGCAGCGGCGAAGGATCGACGTGGACGATCGATCAGGTCTACTCCGAGGTGCTCTTTCACCGCCCTCCGTTCGCGAGCATCCAGTCGCTCGATCGCGTCTTCGACGACAGCGCGAGCGGAGAGCTTGCCGGACTCCGAACCGCCGGCTGGCCCGACGCGGACTGGTGCTCGGATCCCGCCCTCATCGACGGAGGGCTACAGCTAGCCTGCGTCTGGGGTCGTCACGTGCTCGGCGGAGTCCCGCTGCCCACGAGCGTCGGAGCCTTCGACCTCTACCGAGCGGGGCCCGTCGACTCACCCGTACGCTGCGTGCTCCTGGGCCGCCGCGCCGGGCAGCGTAAAGTGATCGTCGAGCTCGCGTATCTCACCGCTACGGGAGACTTGCTCGCCACCATTCGAAATCTCGAGATGCATCTGCCGCTCGTCGTCGACGGCAACGCCGCCCCCGCTCTTGATCATGCGTCGACAGTGGCCGGGGGCATCCCCTCGGCGAACGGAGCCGCATAGGACCCCCCATGCAGAAGCGACCCGGAACCGACGGAGAGCCGCAGAACGGAACTCACCCCGAGACGATGCCTCGACCACCGAGGCGCGTCCCCGCCGGAGCCGCCGGCGCGGCGTCGCGGCCGACCGCGGCTCCCACGGGCGCGCCGGCGGGCCACCCCGTATTCGCCCATCATGAGCGCGTCTCCGCCGCGCACGAGGAGTTTCTTCGGACGCAAGAACGGGTGCATCTCGAGTTTCTCGCCCACCGCAAGCGTCTCCTCGAGTGGCTCGACCAAGCCGGTAGGGACCTGCCCCCGCCCGCGACAGCCCAACGCGCGGCGCTTCCGGCGATGGCGGAGCCGGCCGCGAGGCCCCACATCGAGGCGCCCACCCCCGTCTCGGTCGCCGCCCCTGCCCTTGCGCCCACGACGCGCGAGAGCCACGGCCTGCCGGTGAGCTGGGACGACTGGCTCCTCGATTCCCATGTCCTGCCACTCGGAGCCTTGTTCTCCGCGCTGGCCGGCGTCGCCTCGGAGGGAGCGGCGAACGCGGCCCGCGCACCCTTCGGGGCTCTCGTCTGCGAACTTCGCACCCTGGGAGGGCTGCCGGGGCCCGGCGACACGATCGCGACCACCGTCGATCGCACCCAGCCGGTGAAGGGCCAGATCGAGACCCCATTCCGGCTCGAGGCTCGGGTGCGCGACGGCGGAAGGCCGCTCGCCGAGGATCCGCGGCGTGCGCTCGTCTGCCGCACCGGCCGCGCCAATCCCGCGTGGGCCCGCGGCGGGCGCCGTCGTCGCGACCCATTCACCTCGAACGTGGGCGACCAAGCGGCAGTTTGGCGAACGCGAACTTGCGGCGCTGCACTCCGGCGAGACGTTCGCCTGCTTCGGCGCCGGCTTCGAGCGAGCCGCGCCCCATACGCGCACGCCGCCCCTGCCCGGCGCGCGCCTCGTTCGCCTGACCACGGTGAGCTCCCTCGAGCCGACCGGCGGGCCGTGGTCGCTCGGCTCGCTGCGCGCGCAGGCATTCCCGGGAGTGGGCGACGCCGCGGCGAAGGACGACGCGGGGTTGCGTCTCGGTCGCGTGGCCCAGGGTGCGCTGCAGATGCTCGCGTTCTTCGCCATGGCGGCGGGCGCGACGATCGCGCGTGATGGCTGGCGCTTCGAGAGCCTCGAGGGTCACGACAGCGTGCTGCGCTTCTTCGGGGCGCCGCCGATGGACGCGCCGCTCGAGTACGAGCTCGTCGTCGAGCGCCTCGATGCGGGTCCGTTTTCCGCGATCGTCGGCGACGTCAGGGCGTGGTCCGGGGGGCGGCTGCTCTTCTGCGGCGAGCGTCTCGCGCTCCGGCTCGTCCCCGACTTCCCGTTGACCAGCAACCGCTCGCTGCAAGCGGATGGCCGCGCGGACCAGGTCTCCGGCCGGCCCGCCGCGACGATCGACGGTTTCCGCCTCGACTACGCCTCGATGGTCGCCGGAGCCGTGGGCCGTCCTACCGATGCGTTCAATCAAGCCGGCGCCTTCTTCGAGACCGGCGAGCGCCAGATGCCGAGGCTTCCGGGGCCGCCGTATCACTTCGTCACGCGCGTGACGCACGTCGAGGGCGAGCGGCTCTCGATGCGCCCGGGCGCGAAGGCCACGATGGAATACGACGTCCCCGGCGACGCCTGGTACTTCGACGAAAACGGCAATCGCTCGATGCCGTGGTGCGTCCTTCTCGAGGTCGCGCTCCAGCCGTGCGGGTGGCTCTCGGTCTACGTGGGCTGCCCGATCGTCGCGAGCGAGAACGTCTTCTTCCGCAACCTCGACGGCGCCGGCAAGATGACCGGCGAGGTCTTCCCCGGCTGCACCGTTCGAACCAACACCAGGGTCACGTCGGTCTCGAGCGTGTCGGGCATCATCCTGGTTTCGTACAAGATCGAATGCTTCGTCGGGGACCGGCAGGTGTGCAATCTGACCGCGGCGTTCGGGTACTTCCCGAACGCGGCGCTCGATGCGCAGGCGGGTCTGAAGACGACGCCCGAGCAGCGCGCGCGGCTCGTTCACGAATCGCCGGTCGAGTTCGATCTGTCCGAGCGGCCGGAGAAATACTGCGCGGGTCCGCTCCGTCTCCCCGGCCCCATGCTGCTCATGATCGATCGCGTGACGGGCTTCTGGCGTGGTGAGGGCGCGGCGGGCAAGGGACGCGTCCGGGTCGAGAAGACCGTCCGGCCGAACGACTGGTACTTCCGTTCGCACTTCTACAGCGACCCGGTGCAGCCGGGAACGCTGGGCATCGAGCAGATGCTCCAGACGCTGCAGTTTTACGTCATCGAGGAGAACCTCCACGACGGCATCGCGCAGCCGTACTTCGAGCCGCTCGTTCTCGACCACCACATCTCGTGGAAGTACCGGGGTCAAGTGCGACCCGAGAACAAGCGCATCATCTCCGAAATCGAGATCACCTCGGTCGAATCCAGCGAAGAAGGCGTGACCGTTCTCGCCAACGGTTCGCTCTGGGTCGACGGCGTGCGCTGCTACGAAGCCAAGGCCATCGGCGTGCGCGTCAAGGGACGACGCGACGTGCTCGCGCTCCCTCCCCGCACGGTGGAGAGCGTGATCGATCCGGCGGTCGACCAGTGGGTGAGCGATCACCGTCCCAGCTACACGGTCCCGGTCATGCCGATGATGAGCATGGTGGACCGCCTTGCAGGGGCCGCGCTGGCTCATGTCCGCGAGGCCTACCCGCGGCAGGAGGGGACGCCGGAGTGGGTCGTGACCGGCGGGACCGAGCTTCGAGCGCAGGGTTGGCTCATCTGCGATCGGCCGAAGCGCCTTCGGACGGAGGTGCGCGTCGTCCACTCGCGCGCCGTGCATCGCACAGAGGAGGTCGACGTCCTCGCCGCACTGTACGAGCGGAGCGACGCGAGCGACCGCGCGCCCAAGCGCGTAGCGTCGGGCCGGATCCGTCTCGCGCGCGCCTTCGCGACGCCGCCGCCCGCGTGGGGTCCCCTCGAGGACGGCGTCCTGATGCCGAGCCCCTACGAATCGGGTTCGATCTTCTGGGGCCCCAAGCTGCAGGTGCTCCGGCGCCTCACGCTGAGCGGACGCGGCGCCTCCGCGGAGCTCGACGCGGCCGGCGCCGCGGCGCCCATCGGCTCGATCCACCACATTCTCCTCGACGGAGCCCTGCACGGGATCCCGCACGACGAGCTCGAGCGCTGGTCGGACAAGATCACGCCGGGCCACATGGGCGTTCCGGTGCGCCTCACGGCCCAGTTCTTCGGGCCCCCGCCGACCGCGGGTCTCTTTCGCGCCGAGGTCCGCTTCGCGGGGTTCGACGGGGCAAACGCCTTCCCGACGTACTTGATCCAGATGATCGATCCGAAGGGTCGGGTGTGGGCCACGCTGCGGCACGTCGAGATGCTGATTCCGTTCGGTCACCGCGCCCTGACGAAGGCCGATCGGATCCCTTTCCTCGTGCAGCGGCGGTACCAGAAGGGGACCGGACTCTCCGAGTTTCATCCCGATCGGACGACGCTCCGTGCCGCGGACGTCAAGCGGATGGATGGACTGCCAGGGAGCGTGGCGCACGTCTACGGTCTCGAGAGGGACGCCGTCGTCGACGTGCGCGTCATCGCGATCAAGGACCACGTCGGGCAGCGTGCGCAGGTCCACCCCGGCGCCGTGCACGTCGACCTGGACCGCTCCGACGCCTGGTGCGACGCCAATCCCGACAAGCGCTACCCCGTAACCATCGAGGAGCAGGGCGGCGACGTGACGGTCCGCGACCAAGCCTAGAGTAGGCGCAGCGCCGTTCGTGAGCAGACCTGCTCATGCCGTTAGCAGCGGCGCTCGTGCCCTTAGCAGTCGATCGCCCTCACAGCGCACTCGTCGCGTCGCTCTGAGCACGAGTCGCATCGCGCCGAGCACGAGCTGCGTCGCTCTGAGCACGAGTCGCATCGCGCTTAGCACGAGCTGCGTCGCTCTGAGCACGAGTCGCATTGCGCTTGGCACGAGCTGCGTCGCTCTGAGCACGAGTCGCATCGCGCTTAGCACGAGCTGCGTCGCTCTGAGCACGAGTCGTATCGCGCTTAGCACGAGCTGCGTCGCCCTGGGCACGAGCTGCATCGCGCTTAGCACGAGCTGCGTCGCCCTGGGCACGACTCGCATCGCGCTTCCAGGGGATGCCGACTGTAGTCGGCACGCGCCTCGGTCGGAGCGATCGCCGTCTCTCTCGGGACAACGTCCTACGACCACGTAGACGTCGGCTAGAGCCCTTTTCGTCGAAGTTGATCGGGTTCGGCTCGGCGTTCGCGGCGCGGAGCCGTACTTCCCGTACGGCGAGCACCGCGAACGTCGAGACGGGCCCGATCAACGACGACGAAAAGGGCTCTAGGGGCCTTTTGAGCCCCACTGCTCGAAGACGCTCTGCCTCGTGCGCGCCACCACCTCGAGCGCGTGCTTCATGCGAACGCCCGTGGGCACGTTGGCGTCGGCGCCTTCGCTGGGGAAGAGCGCTTCGCACACGCCCTCGAAGACGCGGCGGAGCGGCGGATCCTCCGGCCACTGCGAGAACTCTGCGCGAATCTTCGTGTCGATGTCGGCTTGCTTGCGAAACGCCATCCCGAGCATGCTCCGCGGATCGACGCCGATGGCGATCAGATCGCGCTCGATCGTCTTCAGGCTGAAGAGCGTGGACGTCAGGAGGTCTAGCTGGAAGACGGCCAGGCTCATCGCCCCGTGGATCGACAGCTTGCTCACCATCTGGGGCACGAGCTGCACTCCAAGGCCGATGTGGCGGGCCTCGTCTCGCTCGTAGTACGCCATCAGGTCGCTGAGAACGGGCTCGACCTCGATCTCCCGGACGCGCTGGAAGGCCACGAAGGCGACGGTCTCCACCGTCAGCTGCATCCCGATGAGCTTCTTCAGCAGGTTGTTGGTCTTGAGGGTCCGCTCGAGGACCCGCTTCGCGAAGAACTCGAGCTTGCCCGGCTTCTCGCCGAGCGCCTCGAGGTAGTCGTGCATCACGTAAAAATGGCGGGCTTCGTCGTGCACCTGGCTCGCGGCGGCGAGCTTCGCCTCCAGGGGCACGAGGCGGTCGGCGAGCTGCGCGCTGATCTTCCAGGCCGCGAGCTCGCCCCACATGATGATGCTGAAGACGCGGGCGAGCGAACGCCGCTTCTCGGGGGCAAGATCCGGCTTGCCGTGCTTGGCGATGAGCTGAGCGAGGACGTCGCGACCGTCCCAGATCTTGGCCTGGCCGACGTGATAGATGTTCTCCATCCGGCGCGCGCGCCGGGCCTCGGCCTCCGGGTAGGTCGAGTCGAACATGTCGAAGGGGATCCCGGTCGATTCGCCACCGGCTGCGAAGAGGCGAAGGGGGTTCATGCTACGGCACTCTCCGCGCTGAGAGGCGGCAGGAGCTGCAAGATGGCCGTCGCGGTGACCGGGTGCTCCTTCGGGTCCATGTGCTGCAAGAAGTCGTGGATGTGCAGGGCGGCGCGGCGGCGCCCGTCCATGCGCGAGATGCGCGCGGCAAGCTGCCTGCAGCGCTCGCGATAGCGCGTTTCGCTGATGACCTTGCGGACCGCGCGATCGAGCGCCGGACCCGTGTAGTCCTTGTTGGACATCTGAACGCCGATCCCCAGGGCCTCGACCTGACGCATGTTGATCTCTTGGTCGAACATCGTCGGAAACCCGATGACCGGGACCCCGCACGACAGCGCCTGGTACACGGTCCCGTTCCCGCCGTGGGAGACGACCACGTCGCTGACGGCCATGAGCGCGTCGCCCGGCGCGTACTTCGCGATGAACACGTTCGACGGAGCGTTGGGGATCTCCGCCAGGCCACCGGTGGTGATGAGCACCTGAAACTCCGTGTTGCCGAAGACGCGGACGGCCTCCTCGAAGAACTTCGTGTCCCCGGTCGACCCCATCGTGAAGTAGATCGTCGGCCGGCCGGGCTGAAGCTTCGAGAACCAGGGCGGCAGGCCGATGTTCGCGTCCCACAAGAGCGGGCCGATGTACCGGAAGCTCGGCGACGTGTCGCGCACGACCGGCATGAACTCGGGCAGGTCGGGCATCAGGGTGATGTCGCCTTCGACCGCCTCCCACATCGATCGGAGCGGCGGCAGGCCGTACCGGCGGCGCACGTCCTTGTACCCAAGGCTGCCGTACTTCATCAGCATCTGCCGGATCGCGGGAAAAGCGGCCTTCGCGAGCCACTTGCCGAAGAGTTTCGACGTGATGTGGCCCTCGGGTACCTCGATCTCCTGCGCAAACCGGTCGGTCCAGCAGGCGTTGGCGACGGCGACGTAGGGGACGCCGAAAGCGCGCGCGCTCGTCGACATGGACCAGCGCATGTCCGCGACCACGGCGTCCGGCTTGATGGCCTCCAGGGCCTGCAGATCGGATGCGACCGACTGATCGCAGATGGACTTCCACCAGCTCATGCTTGGTGGTGTTCCCTTCCGCGCGACGTCCATCGTGATGTCCCGGTCGACCGTGAAGACCGGTACGACCTCGAAGCCTGCGTCGCGAGGGATGTGGGTGTAGGGGCCGTCGCAGCAGAAAACCACGCGATGACCGAAGCAGTGTCGCAGCGCGCGCCCCACCTCGAACGACCGCGTCACGTGCGCGAGAAAGCCGCCATCGCAGAAGACCGCGATCGTCTTTTTCGCATTGCGCCCGTGATGTCTCACCATTGCGTTTTGCGCTCCCGGGGATGGCCCCGCAAAGGGACTGGGCTGCAGCCCTCGTTCCAATCACCCACAGGCGTGATTTCCCTCAGTGAATCGTACCAGAGGCGCAGAGCGCGGGGCCGACTTGCGTACCATAATGCTCAAGGTGAGCAACGTGGATCGCTTGCGCGCAACCGGATTCCCACAATATGCTCGGGCCACCGACGGGGCCTGCGTAAGCTCTGTGTGCGGTCTTGCTGGAAGAGGACCACTCCGAGCAACTTGGCGCGCGAATCGCTTATGAGTCTGAGCGGTGGCCGCGAAAGCGCCGGTCACTGAAAGCCGGCCGATGCTACCGCACGAAGACGACATCACTGGGACCGACACCCACGCTCATGTCGCACTGGCACGCCCACACCTCGTGATCATGTGGCCGGGCGGATCGGCCGTAAAGGAGCTCCCGCCGGCCAGCACGCTCACGGTCGGGCGCTCGCGCAAGTGCGACCTGTGCATCGACCATCCGTCGGTCTCGCGGGAACACGCCGTCTTCTACGGCAGCAATCCCGTGACGGTGGAAGACCTCGGGAGCACCAACGGGACGACGATCGCGGGGGTGCGCATCGGGACGCGCGTCCGTGTGCCCATCGAACGCGGCCAGGTCATCGCGATCGGCGCCGCCGTCATCGTCATCCGATCGGCGCTCGAGGGCGACCCCCCACCGATTGCGCAGCCCCGACTCGGCGCGGTCACTCAAAGCGCGGGCCCCTCGGTCATCGTCGTCGACGACGGGATGCGCGAGCTCTATCGCGTCGTGGATCTCGTCGGAAAGGGCGACCTATCGGTCATCCTCCTGGGCGAGACGGGCTCGGGCAAGGACGTCATCGCCGACTCCATCCATCGCAGATCCACGCGCGGACAGGCCGCCTACGTGCGCGTCAACTGCGCTGCGCTGCCCGATGCGCTCCTCGAGAGCGAGCTCTTTGGGTACGAGCGAGGCGCGTTTACGGGGGCCGTTCAGGCCAAGCCCGGCCTGCTCGAAGTCGCCGACGGGGGAACGCTATTTCTCGACGAGATCGCCGAGCTGCCGCTGGTGATGCAGGCCAAGCTCTTGCGCGTGCTCGAGAGCCGAGAGGTCACCCGCGTGGGGGGCCTGAAGTCGCGTGCGATCGACGTGCGCTTCATCTGCGCCACCAACCGCGACCTCGTCTCCCTGGTCCGGAGCGGCGCCTTCCGACAAGATCTCTACTTTCGGCTCAACGGCATCAGTCTCGTCATCCCGCCGCTGCGCCAGAGGCGCTCGGAGATCGCGCCCCTCGCGCAGTCCTTCATCGTCCAGGCTTGCCGCGACGCGGGCCGACACCAAGTGCCCATCACGAGTGAGGCCATGCGCCAGCTCGAGGGCCACGACTGGCCGGGCAACGTGCGCGAGCTGCGAAACGTCATCGAGCGCGCCGTGACGCTGTGCACGGGAGCCGCGATCGACATCCACCATTTGCCCCCGCCCGAGCTGAGCTTCGGCGTGTCTGCGCTCGAGTCGACCCAGCGCGCGACCGTCCCCGCGCCACTGGACGGCTCATTTGCCGGGGTCGAGTCGGCGCCGCTCGGTTTGCACGACGCGGCCCGACGCGCAGCCCAATCGATCGAGCGGCGCCGGATCGCCGAGGCCATGGACCGTTGCGGCGGAAACCAGACCCGAGCGGCGCAGCTCCTTCGCATCTCCCGTCGCACCCTCGTCGCGCGGCTCACCGAGTACGGCTTTGCTCGGCCGTTGAAGAAGCGCGCGCCCGAAGTGGGCTGACGCGCCCATCGGAATTTGGACGAACCTCGGGTCGGGCTGGGCAATACTGCTTCCGTGTTCGTCGACGATCCCATCCGTAGAGCCGCCCGGCCCGAGCTACTGGCGCAGGGCCCGCGCGAGGGCGTCCCTCCACGGGGGAAGCGAGATGCCGAACCGCCTCTCCATCTTCCCGCAATCGAGCGGGGCGAAGGCCGGCCGCGGAGCCGGGAGCGGATATTCGCTCGTCGACACCGGCTCCACGTGACGCACGCGGTGCTCGCCGGCGTTCGGGTCACTCGCGATCGTGGCCGCGGCGAGCTCGTATCGGGTGGCGACCCCGCCGCCAGCGAGGTGATAGATGCCGCGGGCGTCGTCCGCGGCGCCGAACGGATCCTTGCGCATGCCGTAGACGAGGAGCGCAGTGGCGCAAGCCAGATCGCCGGCGAAGGTCGGGCTGCCCACCTGGTCCGAGACGATGCGGAGCACCTCTCGCTCGCGCGCGAGTCTCAAGATCGAGGCCACGAACGATCGACGCCGCGGGCTGTACACCCACGCTGTGCGGAGCACGATCGCCGGCGCGGCCTGCGCCGTCAGCGCCTGCTCCCCCGCCAGCTTCGAACGACCGTAGGCGCCGAGCGGCGCCGTCGGGTCGTCTTCGCGGTACGGGCGCGAAGCGCGGCCATCGAAGACGAAGTCGGTGGAGTAATGTACGAGCCCCGCGCGAAGTCGGCGGCACTCTTCGCCGAGCGCCGCCACCGCGTCGCCGTTCACGCGCGTGGCCGCTCCTTCGTCGCGCTCGGCCCCGTCCACATCCGTGAACGCCGCCGCGTTGACGACGACGGCGGGCCGCGCAGTCCGGAGTGCGCCGCGGAGCGCGTCGAGGTTCGCGAGGTCGAGCGTGCCCCGATCGAAGGCGGTCACCCGGGCGAACGCGCCGAGTGCCCCGGAGAGCGCGAGCCCGACTTGCCCCGCACTTCCCAACAAGACTATCTCCATGCTTGCCACCTTTCGTGAGTCACCCTTGACCAGTCAATACGTCCGGAGATCGCAATGAGGATTCTCGTCACCGGCGGGGCGGGCTTCATCGGCTCGAACTTCCTCAATGCGCTCGTGCCGCGCCACCCGGAGCACTCGTTTCTCTGCTTCGACAAGCTGACGTATGCCGGCAATCCCCTGAGCCTGAGCGATATCCAGGGCGCCAAGAACTTCTGCCTCGAGGTCGCGGACGTGGCCGACCCCGACAGCGTAGCCCGGATTTTCGGCGACTTCCGTCCCGACGTCGTCGTCCACTTCGCGGCGGAATCGCATGTCGATCGAAGCATCCACGATCCGGGCGAGTTCGTGCGAACGAACGTGGTCGGCACGCTGCAGCTCCTGAACGCGGCAAGAGCGAGCGCGAAGACTTCACCGGCATTCCGCTTCCATCACGTGAGCACCGACGAGGTGTACGGATCCCTGGAGGACGAGGGGACGTTCACGGAAGACAGCCGCTACGACCCGAGCAGCCCGTATGCGGCGTCGAAGGCCTCATCGGACCACCTCGTGCGCGCGTTTCACCGCACGTACGGGCTTCCCGTGACGATCACGAACTGCTCCAATAACTACGGCCCGCGGCAGGCGCCCGAGAAGCTCATTCCACTGACGATGCTCCACGCGCTCGAGGGGCGCGAGCTTCCGGTTTACGGCACCGGCAAGAACAGTCGCGACTGGCTCTACGTCGAAGACCACTGCGAGGCCGTGTGGACGGTGATCGAGCGCGGGCGCGTCGGCCAGACGTACAACGTCGGCGGAGGCGAGGAGCGAACGAACATCGAGGTCGTGCGAGCCATTTGCCGGCTCGTCGCCGCGAAGATGGGCCGCTCTCCCGAAGACGTCCTGGGCCTCATCCGGTTCGTCGCGGACCGGCCGGGCCACGACTGGCGGTACGCGATCGACGCTTCGAAGCTCGAGCGCGAGCTCGGCTGGAAGCCGACGGTGCGCCTGGACGCCGGCCTCGCCCGGACCCTTGCCTGGTACATGGAGAATCCGGCCTGGGTGAAGGCGGTGCAAGCCGGCGAGCATCAAAAGTGGCTCGAGAAGAACTACGACCAGCGGCAGCGTCACGCGCCCGAGGTGGCGTCGCCGGGAGGAAAGGCGTCATGAACCGCGGAATCATCCTGGCTGGAGGCACCGGGACGCGCTTGCACCCGGCGACGCTCGTCGTGAGCAAGCAGCTCATGCCCGTCTACGACAAGCCGATGGTCTACTACCCGTTGACGACGCTGATGCTCGCGGGAATCCGCGAGGTCCTCGTCATCACCACCCCCGACGACGCCCCGCTGTTTCATCGTCTGCTCAAGGACGGCCACCAGTGGGGGATCGACATTCAGTACGCCATGCAGCCGCGCCCCAAGGGGATCGCTCAGGCGTTCATCATCGGGCGCGACTTCGTCCGCGACGAGGGGGTCTCGCTCGTTTTGGGGGACAACATCTTCTACGGCCACGGCCTCCCGGAGCTCCTGCAGCGCGCCGCGGCGCAGGCGAGCGGCGCGACTCTCCTCGCCTACCGCGTCCGCGACCCGCAGGCCTATGGCGTCGTCGAGCTCGACGGCGATCGCGCGATATCGATCGAAGAGAAACCGAAGCACCCGAAATCGAACTACGCAATCACAGGGCTCTACTTCTACGATTCTCAGGTCGTCGACATCGCGGCGTCTCTCAAGCCGAGCGCCCGCGGCGAGCTCGAGATCACCGACGTGAGCCGCGCGTACATGGAGCGCAAGCAGCTGCGCGTCGAGATGCTCGGGCGCGGGATCGCGTGGCTCGACACCGGAACCCACGACTCGCTCTTGCAGGCCTCGGATTTCATCAGCGCCATCGAGCACCGACAGGGGCTCAAGATCGCCTGTCCCGAGGAGGTGGCGTACTCGCTCGGTCTGATCGACGCCGAGCAGCTCTTGCGCCTGGCCGAGCCGCTCCGGAGCAGCGGCTACGGGGAGTACCTCGTCGGTCTCGTCGAAGGGAAGAGCGCTTGAACGTCACGACCACGGAGCTTGCCGGCGTTCTCGTGATCGAGCCGCGCGTCTTCGGCGAGGCGCGGGGCTGGTTCACCGAGACATGGAACGCCGAGCGATACGCCGCACACGGCATCGCTTCGGGGTTCGTGCAAGACAACGTGTCGTTCTCGGTGCCAGGGGTCCTGCGGGGCCTGCACTATCAGCTCCCCAGCGGCCAGGCCAAGCTCGTCACGGTTCTCGAGGGAGAGATCTTCGACGTCGCCGTCGACATCCGCCTCGACTCACCGACGTTCGGCAAATGGGTCGGCGTTACCCTTTCGAGCGACAACCACAGGCAGCTGTGGGTACCCGAAGGCTTCGCGCACGGCTTTCTGGTCCGAAAGCCATCCATCGTGATCTACAAGGTCGACGCCCCGTACGACCCCCGCTCCGAGCGAGGCGTGCTCTGGAGCGACGAAGACCTGGGGATTGCCTGGCCGGGGCGCCAGCCGCTCCTCTCGGACAAGGACGCGCGAGCCCCCAAGCTGAGGGACATTCCTCACGATTTGCTTCCGCGAGTCGTCCCGAGACGCCCATGACTAGGGCCCCGGATCGTCCCCTACGAGGATCCCTATTTCGTTGGAATTTTACGGCCATAACGAAGGTGCGTGCATTTGAGCGGCATGGGTACAAACTGAGCGCGTGGAGGTCTTGTTCGGCGTCGCTGAACAGGTATGACGGTGGGCGCCCTCGGGCGCCGGCCCAATGAACCCCACGCAGCCGACGGAACCCTAAAACTTTGTCCAAGATAAAGGAGGTCGCGATGGTGCGCAGCGCACAGCCCCTCGTCGCGATATTCGTGGTCGCAGCCGCAGTCTTGTTGTGCATGTCCGGCGGGTGCGGGAGCAAACAGGACGGCAGTGGCCTCGTTGGGGGCAGTGACTTCACGCCCGGCGGGCCCGATGCCGACACGTTCGGAACTGGCGACGGAAGCACCGGAAACTCAAGCAGCGGCGGATGCACTGGGACCTGCAACTTCCCGACGCCTGGGGTCACGGTCACCGCGGCGTGCCCCGCGGGCTCCCCGCTGAGTTGTTACGTCAACACGAAGTGCGCGAACGGCGGCCAAACCGAGATCGTCGGGAAGGTCTTCGACCCTGCGGGTAAGAACCCGCTGCAGAACGTCGTCGTCTTCGTTCCGAACAATCCCGATCCGACCCACCTGCCGGTCATCTCGCCAGGCACCAACACGTGCAGCTCGTGCGACACGTCGATTGGCGACTTCGTCACGTATGCGTTCAGCGGACCCGACGGATCGTTCACGCTGAAGGGCGTGCCGACCGGGTCGGACATCCCGCTCGTTCTCCAGATTGGCAAGTGGCGGCGCGAGATCACCGTGGCCAAGGTCAGCGACTGCGGGACGACTCAGGTCCCGTCTTCCGGCACCGGCCAGGCGCGCTTGCCGGCCAATCAGAGCGAGGGCTCTCTGCCGCAGATGGCGCTGCTGACCGGCGGCCTCGACGACCTCGGATGCTTCCTGACGCGAATGGGCATCTCCGCGAAGGAGTACACGGCGCCCAAGGGCGGAGGGCGCCTCGACATCTACCAGGGCTTGGGCCTGGCCGGGAATGGGCCGGGACTCTCGAACGGAACGGCCGGCAACTGCACGAACACGAGCTGCCCCCTCTGGGCGAGCAAGCAGAGCTTCGAGGGGTACGACATCGTTCTCCTCGCGTGCGAGGGCGATACCGACGACGCCGATGCCCAGACGGATGGCGGCTTGGGAGCAATCCTGGGCGGCGGCAAGACCAACGTCACGAAGGTGGGCAAGCAGTCGTTGCACGACTGGCTCGACGAGGGCGGCAAGGTCTTCGCCACGCACTTCCACTACACCTGGTTCCAGAACGGACCGCCCGACTTTCAAGGCGTCGCAAACTGGAAGGGCTACTCGCTCGGAACGGGCACGTGCAATAACTGCGCGATCGACACGAGCTTCCAGGGCGGGATGGACTTCGACGCGTGGCTGAAGGCCGCGGGCGCCCTATCGGGCACGGGGATCAATCTGACCGGCGTCGCCGACAGCGTCGGGACCGTGACCAAGGGCACGACGGATCGCTGGATCTACGACAACAACACCACCGATACGAAGTACCTGTCGTTCAACACGCCCATCGGCGGAATCCCAATCGACGGGGGAGAGGCCAACGGGAAGGAATACTGCGGCAAGGCGGTCTTCACCGACCTGCATGCCGGCGGCGCTCCCTCCGGAGATGTCCCGGGTTCTTGCCAGAGCGCGAATCTCTCCGCGCAAGAGAAGGCGCTCGAGTACCTCTTCTTCGATCTCTCGGCGTGCGTGCACACGGAGTCGATGCCCCCGCCGCCCCCGATCGAGCCTCCCAAGTAACAACGAGCAGGCACTGGCGCTGGAATTTTTCTGCGCAAGTTGGGGATCGTCCGGCAGGTCAATGCGCACCTAGTAGCTCAGACTGCGCAATAAAATACGTGAATCGAGCACCTTGCTGCGCGATGTAGCTGGAGCGGGACGTCGCAAAAGCGGCGTCCCTGCCGGGCTCTCGCCGGGGAGCCGCGGTGGTCCACGGCGTGCACCGGTCCGTTGCAGGTTCTATGGCGACCGCCTCCGTCTTGCAGCTCCGCGAGAAACGCATCTCGGTGCGGCTCATGTGGCCGTTCCTCCGGATCATCAACTCGAGCCCGAGCCCGCTCACGACGCAGATCCTGGAGGAGGCAGGGGTCAGCCCCGTCGACCTGGCCAGGCCAGAGACTCGCCTACCTCACCGGCTCATGATGTCGATCCTGGAGTCGTGGGTGGAGCGCACCGGGGACCAGAGCATCGGCCTTCGGGCCGGCGCCAGCGTCGAACCTGGGGATCTCGATACGATCGAGTATGCCGCGCGAAGTTGCGCGACGCTGCGCGAGGCGCTCGAGTGCGCCGCGCGGTACACCCACCTCGTCAACGAGGCGGCCGAGGTGTCCATCGTCGATTACGGCGACGATGCCCTCTGGCGCTATCGCATCACAGACGGAGTCCCCCAGCCTCGCGCGGCCAACGACTTCGTCATCGCGTCGGCGGCGCGATTCGCCCTGCGATGCGCGACCATCGACCGCATGCCGCGCGAGATCCACTTCATGCACGACGCCCCGGCCGACATGAACCACTACGTGGCGTTCAGCGCGTCGGCGCTGAGGTTCGGGATGCCGCACAACGGGTATGTCATCGAGACGGCCGTACTCGAGCGCCCGACGCGAGGGGCGAACGTGCGCATGCACGAGGCGTTCGACAAGTACGCGCGCGAGCAGTCCGAGCGCGCCGCGCTCGGCGCGCGCAGCCGAGCGCGCGAGGCGATCACCGCGCGCCTGGGCAGCGGCGAGATGTGCATGGAGGCCGTGGCAGCCGGCCTCGCGATGAGCGTGCCGACTCTGCGGCGCCGGCTCGAAGACGAAGGCACGACCTTCACCGATCTGGTCGACGACGTGCGGCGCGATCTGGCCGAGCGCTACCTTCGCGACCCGGACCGAAGCATCAGCGAGATCGCGGCCCTCCTCGGGTTCGCGCACGCCCCCGCGTTTCACAAGGCGTTCCGCCGGTGGAAGGGCGTGACGCCTACGGCCCACCGGGCGCGGATCTGACGGGGCCCTGGCCGCGCCACGTCGCGGCAGAGCGACGAGCGTCAGCGGTAAGGGTTGTAGAGCATGTCCTGAGGGACCGAGACGGCGGGCCTTGGCGACGACACCGCATCGGCCGGCCGCGCCGCGCCAGAGGCGACGTGGGCCGGCCTCGCGACCGCCGCAACGACGGGCGGCTTGGAGGGCGTTGGCGGGCCCGCCGGGGGCCCACTCGCTATCGCGCTGCGCGCCACGTACGCCGCGCTGAGCGCAGCCGAATCCGCCGGCACGGTCGCCGGCACGGACGTTTCCTCCGGCCCGGCACTCGTCGCGGAGGGCACCCCTGTAGCGGCGGGACCGACCGGCGAGGGCGCGGAAGGGGTCACCGGAGCGGAAGAGGCCACGCGCTGCGAATGCCCATGCCACCAGCCGGCCGCGCCGAGGGATGACGCGATCCCGATCGCCGCGACGACTGCGAGGCCCTTGACTCCGCGTCGATCGCGACTCGCGCCGGATCCCGCGCTAGGCCCGCGCAGCGCTTCCATGTCGAAGAGCGGGGGCACGTAGACGCTCACCATGGCTCCCTTGGGCTGCGCGCCTCCTAGATCGCCGCTCGACTCCGCAGGCGGCGCCAGGCTCCTGCGCTCCGTGTCCGCGAGCCAGGCGCGCAGATCGGCGCGCCGTTCGGAGAGATCGCGCCCCAGCACGTCGGCAATGCACGTCGCGACCTCGCGGTGCGACCCGAGCCAGTCGAGCGCCCGCGCCGCGTTCTCGAGAGCGTCGGAGAACTCGGCCGCGGTCGCGAAGCGCTTGTCGAGGTCGCGCGTCAACGCCTTCGCGCAGACCTCGTCGAGCTCGCGCGGGACCTCTGGATCGACGCTGCGAACCGAGGGGATGGGCTCGTAAAGGAGCCGGTTCAACGTTTCGCCCTCGGCCTCGGCCTTGAAGAGGCGACGGCGCGCGAGCATCTCCCACAAGCAAATGCCCATCGCGAAGACGTCCGCGCGCCGGTCGATCTTCTCGGACCGGGCTTGCTCGGGCGCCATGTACGCGATCTTGCCCTTGAGCTGTCCCGTGCGCGTCACGGCGAGACGCGAAGCCGCGCGAGCGATCCCGAAATCGGTGATCCGCGAGACTCCGTCGACGCTGACGAGGATGTTGTGCGGCGACACGTCGCGATGAACGATCTCGAGCGAGCGCCCTTCGTCGTCCGTTCCTTCGTGCGCGGCGTGGAGGCCGGCGAGCGCGTCGAGCACGATCCGCACGGCGACGCGCGGCGAAATGGGCTTCTGCTCCTGCGCGGCGCTGTAGAAGAGGTGACCGGCGGTGTCGCCCTCGACGTACTCCATCACGAGGTAGTAGCCGGCGTCGGTCGTTCCGATCTCGAGGATGGGGACGACGTTGGGGTGGTGGATCCGCGCGGCGAGGCGAGCCTCGTCGAGGAACATCTCGATGAACTCGGCGTGCCTCGCCAGGTGCTCGTGCAGGCGCTTGATGGCGTAGAGGCGCTGGAAACCCCCCGCCCCGCCCAGGCGCGCGAGAAAAACCGTCCCCATCCCCCCGCTGGCGAGCTCCGCGATCAGCTCGAACCGATCGAGCTTCGTTCCAATCATCTCCGGCACGACGACGAGGCTCCCAGACTTGGCGGTGAACCACTGAAGTAGAGCATTCTTTTGCGCGGCCTGCTCGGAAGGCCTGCCTATCCCACCTGGGATTACCTGGAGCGTTCACGGCCGCTCGTTGTAAGTTGCCGAAGCTTGAACCGAACTTCGAAAGCGCGAACGCCGGCGGCCGCAGTCGGCGTCGCCGTGCTCGTCTTCGTCGCCCTCGTCGGCGCGACGTCGTATCAGGCTTGCGCGGTCTACAACGCGTCGCTCATCGGCACCGCGGACGCGGGAGACTCGGACTCACCGGACGTTGGCACCCCCGCGTGCGTTCCGGCTCTGCCGCCCCCCCGACCGCGGGCCGTCGGCGACGCGGACGTCACCGACAACGAGCTACCCGACGCGGACAACATCATGGTCGTCGCCGCGCTCCGGACGATCGACATCGGCGTCTCCGGGGCGCCCGATGCCGCCATCCCGCCCTTCGGGTACGACCTCGACACCGTATGCACTTGCCCCGGGCCGCCGAGCTGCGTCCAGCAAAAGAACGCGCCCGAGACCTGCGACGACGACGCGGGGCGAGACAACACCGACATCCAGCTCTTTCGCGATCTGAGCGTGGCCGCATCCACCGGCACCGCCCAGATCGATCAGGGGCTGACCGCGGGCCAGTTCGGCTTGCTGGTGGTCATCACGAACTACAACGGCGTGTCCGAGGACCCGGCGGTCACGGTCGACTTCTACGTTTCGAACGGGTTGAACCGGAGCGCGGACGGCGGCATCCCGGCTCCGAACTTCGACGGAAACGACCGCTGGACGATCGATCCGAAGTCCATCGTTGGCGGCCAGCCGGGCGGACCCCCGGTCTACTCGGACCCCGCCGCGTACGTCACGGGGGGCTACCTGGTCGCTCACCTTTCCCAGCTTCCGATCGCGTTTGGCGATCGATCCTTTCTCGGGGGCGCCACGATGCAGCTCTTCGAGGCGGTGATCGTCGGGAGCCTGAAGGCAGAGGTCGTCGGCGTCGGCGACAGCGGCACACTGCGCTTCGCGCTCCAGGGCGGGACCATCGCCGGGCGATGGCCGACGAGCTATCTCTTCACGGCGCTCGCCTCGATTCCCCAGCAAGGCGGCGGCTATCTCTGCGGCAACGACTCGCTCGATTACCAGATCATCAAGGCCGTCGTCTGCAGCGCGGCGGACATCTCGTCGCTCTCGAATCTGGACAACATGAACGCCCCCTGCGACGCGATCTCGGTCGGGATGCAGTTCACAGCGGCACCGGCGCAGCTCGGCGACGTGTTGATGGTGAATCCCGCACCGGCCGGCTGCCAGGACGGTGGCATTCCCTGGACCGACCAATGCTCGCAGTAGACGTGATGGGCCAGGGGCCCACCACCCTGGATGAGAATGGTGTCGCGAGCTTGAACGCGCGGGCCAATCCGTGTCACGACGTGAAGCGGATTGGTGATCGCTTCAAGGTCGCTAGCACTGCGGTGGCTTCAGACCCCGAGCAGTAGACTGACCCGCGCCCGTTTTAGGTACCACCCTTTGTCGCACCCGGAAACGGGAAGGACGCATGGCAGTTTCTCGACGTACCAGGGCGCAGCGATCACCCGTCCGCCTTGGAGGTTGAGATGGAACCGATCGTCGAACGAAGTTGTGGACTCGACGTACACCAGGCGACCGTTGTCGCCTGCCTGCTCGTCGGCAGTGCCAACCAGAGGCCACGAAAGGAGGTGCGAAGCTTCGGCACGAAGACGCGCGAGCTGATGGAACTGCGCGACTGGCTGCGTGAAAATGGCTGCACGCACGTCGGCATGGAGGCGACGGGCATCTACTGGAAGCCGGTCCATGCTGTGCTCGAGGACGACTTCGAGGTCGTCGTCGGCAATGCGCACCACATCAAGAACGTGCCCGGTCGCAAGACCGACGTGAAGGACAGCGAGTGGATTGCCGACCTGCTGCGGCACGGCCTGATCGCGAAGAGCTTCGTGCCGCCGAAGCCGATCCGTGAGCTGCGCGATCTCTTGCGCTACCGCCGAAAACTCGTCGAGAGCCGAAGCGCGGAGCGCAACCGGCTGCAGAAGCTCCTCGAGACGGCCAACATCAAGCTCGCGAGCGTTGCCAGCGACGTCTTCGGCGTCTCGGGCATGGCGATGCTGAAGGCGCTCGTCCGCGGGGACGCAACGCCCGCCGAGATGGCGCAGCTCGCGAAGAAGCGTCTCCGCCAAAAGCTCGGCGAACTGGAGCTCGCTCTCGAAGGGAGGGTCGAAGAGCATCATCGCTTCGTGCTCGAGATACAGCTCTCTCGTCTCGAGGAGGTCGACAAGCACGTCGCGAAACTCGACGAGCGCATCGACAGCAAGCTCGCTCCGTACCGCGAACATCACGCGCGTCTTACGCAGATCCCCGGCGTGGATCGCGTCCTCGCCGCCGTGATGATCGCGGAGCTCGGCACGGACATGACCGTCTTCAAGAGCGCGGGACACCTCGCCGCATGGGCGGGAGTCTGCCCGGGCAACAACGAGAGTGCCGGCAAGAAGAAGAAAGGCACCGCCCGCAAAGGCAACGTCCACCTCATGACCGCGCTCGTAGAGGCTGCCCACGGCGCCTCGCGCAAGAAAGACAGCTACTTCAAGGATAAATTCTTCCGCCTCAAGGCACGACGAGGCTACCTGCGAGCGGCGGTGGCCATCGCTCACAAGATCCTCAAGGCGGTCTACGTGATGCTCTCCACCGGCGCCGACTACCGCGACCTCGGTGCCGCCTACCTCGACGCGGTGGACTCACGCCGCGTCACCGGCAACCTCGTCCGTCGTCTCGAGCGCCTCGGCTTCGACGTCACCATCGCGCCTCGGCTCGCCCCAGGTCTCCCGGCCCCACTGGAACCCGCGGGGTAATTCTCATGGCAGCGCGCTAGGTCCGTCGGCTGCGAGCCGCACGTAGCGACGTCTCGGAGACCACCAGGAGAGGCGCGCGCCACGCTCGGTGAGGACCATTTCTGGGGACTTCGAAATGGTCCAGAAACCATCCGGCAACCGAGCTGGTCAAGTTTTGCCGCGGCCAATTGGACCCAATCCCGAACCATCGGGCCGGCCTCGCAGGCTCCAAGAGCTGGGAATTGATGAGAAAATATCGGCCTCTACGGGCCCAAACGACGGCACCACGCTTTTTTGGGGTACAGGCCCAAAAAAAACGTTTGTGAAACATTCGCGAAATCGCCTCAGCAGTACCTAGCTCGACTAGGCGGACACCTCGCGACGTCCCCGCGCCTATCGGCACGATGCCGGTTCAGGTGCTCGGGACGGGTGCGGGCTGCGTCAACGTCGGCCGATGTCCTTGCGGAGGAGTTTACTGATGAGAAGGTCCACAACTGCCGTACTGCTGTTGGTCGCATGTCTATCGGTAGCAGGAGAGGCAGCGGCGCAAACACCGCCCCCGGCGCCTCCCCCACCACCGCCTCCCATGGCGGCGCCCGCGGCGCCACCACCTGCGGCACCTGCCGCAGCACCTGCACCCGCCGCACCGGCTCCTGAGCCAGCGCCAGCGCCAGCGCCCCCACCCGTGGTGCCCGCGGCCACCCCGGGCGCTCCGGCCGCAGCGCCTCCGGCTGCACCGGGCAACTGGTACGACAAGTTCTCGGCCGATGCCTTTGCCGACGCGTACGGCAACATCAACTGGAACTTCCCGAAGCCGCAGTGGCCGGTTGGAACCCCCACGCGCGCGTACGATCAGGCCCAGGGTTTCGCGGTGAACCAGATCGGCTTCAACGGGAGCTATTCGTCCGACTACGTGGGCGGCACCGTGAGCCTGCGCTTCGGCCCGGAGGCGGTCCTCTACAACTCGCCGGCCGCTCCGCCGGGCAACGGAACGGCCGACAACAGCTTCGGCATGCAGAACGTGCGGCAGGCGTACGCAACGCTCAAGCCGGCCGACAAGATCACGTTCGACCTGGGCAAGTGGGACCAGCCCTTCGGCTCCGAAGTGCCGGACTCGCAGCTGAACTTCTTCTACACCCGCAGCCTGCTCTTCCAGCTCAACCAGCCGCTCTTCTTCACGGGCCTGCGGTTCGACTTCGCGGCTTCAGACGCGGTCGACCTGAAGCTCTTCGCCGCGAACGGCTGGAACAACACGATCGACAACAACACGGCCAAGACCTTCGGCGGCCAGCTCATGCTCAAGCCGATGGATACCCTGACCTTCTACATCGGTGGTGCAGCCGGGCCAGAGCAGACGGACTTCGTGCCGGCCCCGCCGACCCCCGCGGTCGGCATGGGCGCGGGTCCCGTACCCGGCGCGGACAGCCACTGGCGCGAGATCATCGACCTCGTCATCGACTACAACCCGACGTCGGCCCTGAGCTTCGCGCTCAACGGCGACTTCGACACCGAGACGGATTTCAACGGCGGCACCCAGTCGGAGTCCTGGTACGGCGTCAACCTCGGCATCAAGTACGTCGTGGCGGATCCGTTCGCGATCGCCCTGCGCGGCGAGTTCTTCAACGACAACCACAGCGGAGTGTTCGGCGGGGCGGCTCCCGCCGTCGGCGCTCCCTCCACCTCCATCGAATCGGGAACGCTGACGCTGTCGTACGTCGCGGCCAGCAAGTTGACGCTGATGCTCGACAACCGGATCGACATCTCGAATAACCCGATCTTCCAGGATCAAACGGTGGGCACCCTGGGGAAGACGATGTTCACGACGACCCTCGGCGCCATCATCGCCACGAAGTAACCGCTTAGCATTGGCAGTCCCTCGCGGGGCGCCGCATTCGCGGTCGCCCCGCGTGTCTTTTGTGGCGAAGGCGCCGGCTCCCTTGCTAGTGACGAAGCATGTCGCTCGAAGAACTCTGCCTGGCCTTCGAATCGCTCCGGGCGGCCTATCGAGCCGGGACGTGCACGCCGCACGACGTCGTCGACGAGATCCTCGCTCGAATCGATCGCGATCGAGAGCGCGTCCAGCACGTCTGGCTTCACGTCGCTGCGGCGGCCGACCTTCACGCGGCCCTCGACCGAGCGGCCGCCCGCCGCGACGCCGGACACGCCTCTCCGCTCTTCGGGATCCCGTTTGCCGTCAAGGACAACATCGACGTCGCCGGCGTGCCGACGACGGTGGCGTGCCCCGAATCTCGCGTACGTCCCTTCCGCGTCGGCGCCCGTAGTGCAGCGCCTCGTCGAGGCCGGGGCGCTTTTCATCGGCAAGGTCAACCTCGATCAGCTCGCGACCGGGCTGGTCGGCACACGATCGCCGTACGGGACTCCGACCAACCCATTCGACGCGCGGGTGATCCCCGGTGGCTCGAGCTCGGGGTCCGCGGTCGCGGTGGCCGCGGGTCACGTCAGCTTCGCCCTCGGGACGGACACGGCCGGTTCCGGGCGCGTCCCGGCCGGGTTCAACAACGTGGTCGGGCTCAAGCCGACGCGCGGAGCGCTGAGCACGCGCGGCGTCGTACCCGCGTGCCGGTCATTCGACTGCGTGTCGGTCTTCGCGCTCACCGTCGAGGACGCGTGCTCCGTCGCCGCCGCCGCCAAGCAGTCGGACGATCTCGACCCCTTCTCGCGTGCCGATGCGCAGACGATCGACTTCGAGGCGAACGATGGGCGGAGCGCGTGGCGCATCGGTGTTCCCCCGCGAGAGCAGCTGGTCTTCCTCGACGACGCGCAGGCCCGCGCGATGTTCCAGGAAGCGACGGATCGCTTCCGGGCGATGGGATCCACCCTGGTCGAGATCGACCTGCGACCGTTTCTGGCCGCCGGGCTGATGCTCTACGGGGGAGGCTTCGTCGCCGAGCGCCTCGTGACGGGGGGCGACCTGCTCGATCGCAAGCCCGAAGCGCTCGTGCCGGTCGTGCGAGACATCCTTTCGGACGCGAAGGGCATCACGACGCGCGAGGTGTTCGAGTCGAACTACAAGCTCCACGCGCTGCGGCAGTCGGTCGAGGTCACGTGGCGCTCGGTCGATGCGTTGCTCCTCCCGACGACCCCGACGATCTATCGGATCGACGAGGTCCTCGCGAACCCGCGCGTCCTCAACTCGAACCTCGGCGTCTACACGACGTTCGGCAATCTCATGGACCTCGCGGCGATCGCCGTTCCCTCGGGGATCCGCTCCGACGGTCTCCCATCCGGCGTGCAGCTCGTCGGCCCACGCGCAAGCGACGCGACCCTCGCCGCGGCCGCCCGCGCGTATCACCGCAAGGTCGGCGGCTCCCTGGGAGCGACCGGCCATCCGCTCCCGCCGTCGGTCGCGACGCTCCCGGACATCTCGCGGACGCAGACCCGTGCGCGCCACGCGCTCGTCGTCGTCGGCGCTCACCTGGACGGCCAACCCCTCAACCATCAGCTCGCCGACCTCGGCGCGACCCTCGTGCGCGCCTGCACCACGGCGCCGGCGTACCGCCTCTATGCGCTCCGCGGAACGGTGCCGCCCAAGCCCGGCCTGGTCCGCGTGCGAGAGGGCGGCTGCGCCATCGAAGTGGAGGTCTGGTCGCTCGAGACCAGGGCCTTCGGGGCGTTCGTGGGCGCGATCCCGCGGCCTCTATGCGTCGGCTCGATCGAGCTCGATGACGGCACGTACGCTCAGGGCTTCCTCTGCGAGAACGACGTCCTCGCCGACGCGATCGACATCTCCGACCACGGAGGCTGGCGGGCGTATCTGCGCGCGAGGGCGACCGCCTCGGGGTAGCGGCTCTTCGCGCAATCCACCCGCCCTACTCCGACGATGCGTCCGGTCTCAGTCCGCGAGGGGGGCGAAGAGGGCGTCGACGTCGTTCTCGCTGAGGGAGGTCTCGGGCCCCTCGTCGCCCAGAAGGGACATCGAGAGCCAGCGCTTCTTCTGCTGAAGGAGCAGGACACGCTCCTCGACGCTCCCGGCGACGTAGAGGCTGTGCACGAAAACCGGCCGGCGCTGTCCGATCCGGTAGGCGCGGTCGGTCGCTTGCGCCTGCGCCGCCGGGTTCCACCACGGGTCGTAGTGCACCACGGTGTCCGCGCTCGTCAGGTTCAGGCCGGTGCCTCCCGCCTTGAGGCTGATGAGAAACACGTCGGCCCTTCCCTCTTCGAACGCATCGACCACGCGCTGCCGGTGCTGCGTGGCGCCCGTCAGCATGAGCTGCGAGACACCCCGCGCGTGAAGCGCCTCGGCGACGAGGGCCAGCATGCTGGTGAACTGCGAGAACACCAGGACGCGATGACCGCCCGACAGCTGTTGCCCGATCATGCGCAAGAACGCGTCGAGCTTTGCCGATTCGTTCACGGAGCGCGCTGCGTCCATGGCGACCAGGCGGGGATCGCAGCAGACCTGGCGCAGCTTGGTGAGCGCGCTGAGGATCGTCACGGCCGACGCCGCGAGTCCCTTGGAGCGGATCGCCTTGCGGACGTCGGCGTGCGCCGCCACGCGGATCGACTCGTAGAGGTCGCGCTGCTTGCCGCCCAGCTCGACGGGTACTGCGAGCTCCGTCTTGGGAGGGAGCTCCTTGGCGACGTCTCTCTTGAGCCTACGCAAGACGTACGGGGAGACCGTTTCGCGGAGCGCGGCGAGCCGTTCGGCGTCCCGCTGGTCTTCGATGGGCTGACGCCAAAAGCGACGGAACGCGAGCTGGTCGCCGAGAAGGCCGGGGGCGAGCCAGTCGAAGATCGACCAGAGCTCGCCGAGGTGATTCTCCACGGGCGTCCCCGTGAGGCACACGCGGCTCTCGGCCGTGATGCGAGCGAGCGCCCGACGCGCCTGACTCCGCGCGTTCTTGATCGTCTGCGCCTCGTCGAGCACGATCGCCGAGAAACGAAGCTCGGCGAAGCGATCTTCGTCGCGGACGACGACCGGATACGTCGTGACCACCACGTCTGCCTTCGCGGCGGCGGCCCACCGCCCATGCCGATCCGGGCCGTGCAGGACCACGACGCGAAGCGTCGGCGCGAACCGGGCGATCTCTCGCGACCAGTTGCCCACGAGCGTGGTCGGGCAGACGACGAGCGCTGGAGCATCGAGGCGCCCTTCGCTCTTCTCGATCCAGATGTGCGCGATCGTCTGAAGCGTCTTGCCGAGGCCCATCTCGTCGGCCAGCACGCCCCCGATGCCGCTCTCGCGGAGTCGTTGCAAGAACGCGACCCCTTCGCTCTGGTAGGGCCGGAGCGTGGCGCAAAGGCCGCTCGGAACCTCGACGGTTCGCGGCGCTCCGACGCGCGCTCGCGCCCGGTGCGTGGCGCCCGTGGGATCGGTCCACGCGATGGGTGCGCCCGCGTCGCGGAAGGCGTCGTCGAGCTCGACGAGCGCGCCGGCACGGACCTCGGGGAACGCGCAGCACCGACGCTGCTCGCCCTGGTAAAGCTCGGCGACGACGCGCAGGAGGGCCCGCAGCCGATCGATGGGCACCGTCAGGTGATGGGTCTCGGTCAGCCGCAGCGCCCACGTCGGACGGCAGGACGCCGCGAGCGCGTCGAGCCCCCCGTCTTCGTCGAGCCGCTCGAGCAGATCGAGCAGGACCGGCAGGAGATCGACGCAGGTCCCATCGAGATCGACGCCGAGCTCGAGCCCGAACCACCCGGCCCTCTCCTCGCTCGGCGAGATGCGTGCGTACCAGGAAGGGTCGCGCTCGACGACGCGAAAGGGATACTTCGCGTCGACTTCGACGCGCCAGCCGAGCGAACGCCACTGCGCGAGCGCCCGCGCCGTGAAGGTGCAGAACGCGTTCTCGTCGCCGTCGGCGCGAACGACGTAGTCGCCGACGCCCCCCTCGGGCTGGGCGATCGTCTCGACGCACGCGAGCTCCACGGCCCCCAGCCGCTCGATGACGCGCCGCGCAGCGCCCTCGCCCGCGCGATCGCGCTCGACCGCCTCGAGCCGGCTCCCTTCGGCCCGGAATACCCGGGGCCGGTCGTCGGCGGCCCGAATGCGCGTGCCCCCATATTCGAAGGAGAGCTCGACGAGCGGAACGAGCACCTCGTCGAGATCGCACGACAGGCCGTCGGTGTTCGTGACGAGCACCTGGTCGGCGTAGAGACGCACACAGGGTACGAAGGTCGCATCGACGGGTCCGGTACGGTCGGTAGCGGAGGAGGGCAGCGTCACAATCGCTTCTTTGATCATACTCGGCGGCAATTGCGCAAGCTTTGGTGATCGATCAGGGGCGAGGGCCTACGATCCGGCGGCGCATGGCACACGGGCCGCTCACCCTACGCGACCTCAATCGCGCGACGCTCGCTCGGCAGATGCTCCTCGGCCGGGAGCGCGTGAAGCCCCTCCGCGCGATCGAGCGTCTGATGGGTCTGCAAGCGCAGTGGCCGAAGCCGCCGCACGTCGGTCTCTGGTCGCGCGTCGAGGGGTTCCAGCGCAGCGACCTTTTGGGACTCCTCCGCGGGCGCGAGGCCGTGCGCGCGACGATGATGCGCGGGACCCTTCATGTCGTCAGCGCGAAGGACTACATCGCGTTTCGGCAGCCGCTGCAGACGATGCTCACACGCGGGACGTTCGCCGTCCTGCGCGAACGGGCGAAGGGGATCGATGTCGACGAGGTCGCTGCGATGGCGCGGCGCTGTTTCGCCGAGGGGCCGCGTACCTTCGAGCAGGTGCGAGACGCCCTTGCGCGCGTCCGTCCCAAGGCCGATCACCGGGCGATGGCGCACATCGCGCGCCTCGGCGTTGCGCTCGTGCAGGTCCCCACGTCGGTCGACGCGTGGGGCTTTCCGGGCGCACCGGAGTTCGCGCTGGCCGAGAGCTGGCTCGCCGAGAACTTGCTTCCGTCGGAGAAGCTGGACGACTTCGTGCTCCGATATCTCGCGGCGTTCGGGCCGGCGACGGCCGGCGACGTGCAGACCTGGTCAGGTCTCCAGGGCGTCAAGGAGACACTCGAGGGCCTGCGACCCAAGCTCGCGGTCCTGAGCGACGAGCGCAAGCGCGAGCTCTACGATTTGCCGAAGTCCCCTCGCCCGGGGCCCGACGCGGTCGCGCCCGCGGTCTTTCTCCCCGAGTTCGACAACCTCGTCCTCGCTCACACCGATCGCCGCAGGTTCGTCGCCGACCGGCATCGAAAGCGCGTCTACCTGCCGGGCCTTCGCATCGCGGCCACGTTTCTGGTCGACGGATTCGTGGCGGGGACCTGGAGCGTCGAGCGCAAGAAGGACGCGGCGACGCTCTCGGTCGAGCCGTTCGAGCCCCTCACCAAGAAGACGCAGGGCGACCTCGCCGCAGAGGCCGACGGCCTCGTGCGCTTCGTCGAGCAAAGCGCCCGCAGCTTCGACGTGCGCTTCGCGAGGCCGCGCGCCGGCTGATCAGGGCGCCTGGCCAGGCGCTGAGCCACCGCCCCAGCCCGGGCCTCTCTAGGTCTTGTAGCTCGGGTCGATGCGATCGAGCCGGCGCAAGAGGCCCGGCCACGCGAGCGCGCCGCCTCCCCCCTTCGTCACGGTCTGGATGTTCCCCTTCACGCCCGCCAGGATGCGCGAGTCGATGGACGTGAGCTCCGTCCCGCCGGATTGCGCCAGCACCTGGATCTCGCAGGCCCGCTGCAGATTGAACATCGTGACGAACGCGTCGGCGATCGTCCTGCCGGCCGTCAGCAGGCCATGGTTGCGGAGGATGAGCGAGGCGCTGTGTCCGAGCTCGCGAACGAGGCGCGGCTTCTCTTCGTCATGGAGCGCGATGCCCTCGTAGTCATGGTACGCGAGGGAGGCGAGCGCGATCGTCGCCTGCTGAGAGATCGGCAAGAGGCCCGCCTTCTGCGCAGAGACGGCCACGCCTGCGGGCGTGTGGATATGCAGGACGCAACAAACATCGGGCCGGGCGGTGTGGATCGCGCTGTGGATGAAGAAGCCAGCAGGGTTCACAGGGTACGCGCTGTGGGTCACCTTCGCCCCTTCGGCGTCGACCTTCACCAGACTGGTCGCCGTGATCTCGTCGAAGAGCATCCCGTAGGGGTTGATGAGAAAGTGATGCGCGGTGCCCGGCAGGCGGGCCGAGATGTGCGTGAAGACCAGGTCGTCCCAACCGAAGAGTGCAATGAGGCGATAACAGGCGGCCAGATCGACGCGAAGCCGGCGTTCGGTGACGTCTTGCGAGGGGTCCATGATTTCCCGCGGAATGGGGGGATCCTCACAATAGCCGATCCAGGCGGCCCCCGGCCATCGCCCCGGTCAGGGCTCGGACCGAAGCCGGTATCCGATCCCCGTCTCGGTCAACAGGTATCGCGGGCGCGCAGGCTCTCGCTCGAGTTTGTGACGCAGCTGCGTCATATAAACGCGCAGGTACTGCATCTGATTCTCGTGGCCGGGCCCCCAGACGTGCTCGAGCAGCTGATGGTGCGTCTGAACGTTGCCGGCGTGGCGAACGAGGGTGGCGAGCAGCTTGAACTCGATCGGGCGTCAGGTGGACCTCTTCGCCCCGCTAGGCTCACCGAGCGGCGCGAAAGGTCGACGACGATGTCGTCGCCGATCCGGACGCACGGCCTGCGTATCGCGCGACGCCGCCTTGCGGAGTGCGACGCGGATCCGCGCCATGAGCTCGGCGGCGCCGAACGGCTTGGTGAGGTAGTCGTCTGCCCCCTCGTCGAGGGCCTTTACCTTGCTCTCTTCGCTGCCGCGCGCGGAAATGACGAGGATGGGCACCGAGCTATACTCGCGGATCCGTCGCGTCACCTTGGACCCGTCGCCGTCGGGCAGGCCGAGATCGAGCAGCACCAGGTCCGGCGTGTACGATTTCGCCTGCCTTATCCCTTCGGCCGCCGTCGGCGCCTCGAGCATCTGAAATCCGTGCGACTCGAGCGCGATGCGGACGAACGTTCGCATCTGCGCCTCGTCCTCGACGACGAGCACCACCGGGGCGACCTCGGTCATGGCGTCGCCTCCGGTGCGAGCGGCGGGGGCGGTTCGACAGGTTGGTCCAGCGGCAGCGTGAACCGAAACGAGGCGCCCCCCTTCGGGCGCTCTTCGACCCAGATGCGACCGACGTGCGCGCTCACGATGCCCCGGCAGATGGTGAGCCCGAGTCCCACGCCGCCCCCTTCACCCTCGCGCACTCGGTAGAACTTCTCGAAGACGCGCTCGACGTCGGGCTTGTCGACCCCTGGGCCCCGGTCGGCGACCTCGATCTCCACCTCTCCCGCAAGCGCGCGCGCGGCGACGTCGATCGGGCTGCCGGCGGGCGTGTGCTTGATGGCGTTCTCGATGAGGTTGATGAGCACCTGCTCGATCAGGATGGCGTCGAAAGGCACGAGCGGCAGGTCGCTCGGGATGCTCGTACCGCACGGGCCTGCCGCGCAGCCTGTCGTCGAGACGGTAGAGAGCGGCGCCGACGACCTCCTCGAGCGGCTGCGGCTCCTTTTTGACCTTGAGGGCTCCCGCGTCGAGGCGGGTCATGTCGAGCAGGTTTCGCACGAGTCGGTTCAGCCGGAGCGCCTCTTCGTGCGCGGTCATGATCAGCGTTCGGCGTTTGGCCTCGTCGGTCGGAGCGCGATCGCCGAGGAGCGTGCTCGTGGCGCCCGTGACGACGGCGAGGGGGGTCCGGAGATCGTGGGACACGGAGCTCAGAAGCGCGTTTCGCAGCTGCTCGGTTTCGGCGCGCAAGGTGGCGCGGCGAGCCTCCTCCACGAGGTCCGTGCGCTCGAGCGCCGACCCGATGAGGCCCGCGAACGTCTCGAGCAGCTGGAGCTCCTCGGCGTCCCTCTCCTGCCCGGCCGCCGTTGGCAGGAGCCCGAGAACGCCGACGCGTCCCCGCGATCCGTTGAGGGGTACGAAGAGAGCGGCCGCGGACGGCAAGAGGTCGGTCCCGGCGCCGGTCCGTCGCTGGTGACGCCACGCCCACGCGGCGGCGTTCTCGGGTCCCTGGGGCGCGCGCATGAACTCCTCGTCGGCGAGCACGGCCTCGATCTCCTCGCCGTCCTTGCCGTGCACGGGCAAGAAGACGGCGACCTTCGCGTCGAACACGTCGCGCACGTGATGCGCGCCGGACTCGAGGAGCGCCTCGCGCGAATCGGCGAGGCCAATCTCCCGGCTGAGCGCGTAGAGGCTCGCCGTGCTGCCCTCGCGCCGGCGCGCGGCGTCGGCCTGGTCGCGAATGCGCTTGGTCAGATGGCTGACGACGAACGCCACCGTGAACATGACGGCAAAGGTGACGATATGGCGCAGGTCGGAAACGGCAAAGCTGAAGAGCGGAGGAATGAAGAAGAACTCGAACGACACGACGCTGAGCACGGCAGCCAGGAGCGACGGCCCGTAGCCGAATCGCATCGAGACGATGACGACCCCGAGCAGGAACACCATGACCACGTCGGCGAGCTGCCGCTGGCCGAACACGAACCACGCCGTGAGCGTCGACAACGTGACGACCACGACGCCGGCGGCATAGCCGAGCGCAGCGCGGGGCGGTTCGGCCATCGACGGCATCGTAGTCCAAGGCCTGCTCTTTGGCCGTCGCCGTCGGGGTCGCGCGGTCCCTAAAGGTCGATCTGCATTCCAAGCTCGACGACGCGATCCGGGGGAATGCCGAAGTACTGCGTGGCCGATCGGGCGTTACGCGAGATGAACGAGAAGAGCGCCTTGCGCCAGCGGAACATCTTGCTGTCGCCGGTCGGCAGGAGCGTCTCGCGCCCCAGGAAGTAGCTCGTGCGCTCGGGGACATACGGGACGCCGTAGTGCGTCGCGACGATGCCCATGATGTGCGGCACGTTCGGCGTCTGCATGAACCCGTAGTGCGCCGTGACCTGGTAGAAGCCTCGACCCAGGTCCTTGACCTGCAACCGATCGGCCGTCCGGATCTCGGGCACAGCCTCGGTGATGACCGAGAGCAGAACGATGGTCTCGTGGAGCACCTGGTTGTGCTTCCAGTGGTGCAAGAGGACGATCGGCACGCCCTGGGGGTTGGAGGACATGAACACGGCGGTTCCGGAGACGCGATGCGGCTTGTGCGCGTCGACATCGGCGAGGAACACGTCGATCGGTAGCAGCTTGTTCGCGAGGTTGCGCCCGAGGAGCGCGCGCCCCGTCTTCCACGTCGTCATCACGAGGAAGAGCGCGAGAGCGATCGCCATCGGGAACCATCCGCCGTGAAAGAACTTCATGGCGTTGGCCGCGAAGAACGGGATGTCGAAGCTCAGGAACACGGCGACGAGCGGCAGCGCCCTCCATAGCGGCCAGTTCCAGGCGCGCGTGAGAACGACGAAGTACACGACCGAGGTGATCGCCATCGTCCCCGTGACGGCGATTCCATACGCGGCCGCCAGCGCGCTCGACTCCTTGAAGGAGAGAACGAGACAGATGCACGCGATCGCGAGCGCCGCGTTCACTTCGGGTACGTAGATCTGCCCCTCGGACTCGCCGGACGTGTGCTGGATCGTCACGCGCGGGCAGAAGCCCAGCTGGACCGCCTGACGCGTGAGCGAGTAGGCGCCCGAGATGAGCGCTTGCGACGCGATGATCGTCGCGACGGTCGAGAGGATGACCATCGGGTAGATGAGGACCGGGGGCACGACCGCGTAAAACGGGTTCTCCGACAGCTCGGGATGCTGGATGAGACACGCCGCCTGGCCAAAGTAGTTGATGAGGAGCGCCGGCATGACGAGCAGGTACCAGGCGAGGCGAATCGGATGGCGCCCGAAGTGGCCCATGTCTGCATAGAGGGCCTCGCCCCCGGTGATGACGAGGACGACGCTCCCCAGCACGAGGAACCCCTCCCAGCGGTGGACGACGAAGAACGAAACCGCGTGGACCGGATTGACCGCCGTGAGCACGGACGGGTAGGCCACGACCTGCACCGCGCCGAGCACGGCGAGCGTCGCGAACCAGACGATCATGATCGGGCCGAAGATCCCGCCGATGCTCGCGGTCCCCCGTTTCTGCACCCAGAAGAGACCGAACAAGATCGCGACCGTGAGGGGCACGACGATCGGCTTGAGGCTCGTGGTCGCGACCTCGAGCCCTTCGACGGCGCTGAGCACCGATATGGCCGGCGTGATGACGCCGTCGCCGTAGAGCAGGGCCGCGCCGAAGATGACGAGACCCGCGATCCATCCGATCCGCGCCGACGTCGCCTTCCGGCTCGAGGGCGCGAGCGCAAGGAGCGCGAGGATGCCGCCCTCTCCACGGTTGTCGGCCTTCATGATGAAGGTCAGGTACTTGACCGTGACCACCATCGTGAGCGACCAGAAGACGAGCGACAGGATGCCGAGCAGATTCTCGTGCGTCGGCGCGACGCCGTGCTCTCGGTCGACGCACTCGCGGAGCGCGTAGAGGGGGCTCGTGCCGATGTCGCCGAACACGACGCCCGCGGCCATCAGCATTAGCTTGCCCGTGCTCGCGTGCGAGCCGGTGGGCGTGAGCGACACGGGCCCCGAGCGCTCGACCGCGGCGCCTTGCGTTGGCGGATGGGCTGGGGTGGCTGCCATGACGGGGTTCGGCTCGTCGCCTCGCTTCAATTAACGCCGGAAGCACCGCAAGCGCTAGCCTGCGATGCTCCTCGTCTCACACGCTCATTATCACGACCGGCTCCGTAGAACTCACGCACTGTGGCTCAAGTGGCCGCCGACTGGAGGCTTTGAGGGGGACCTCAACACGCCCGCGCAACCGCAGTCGACACCAGTATCGTCCGCGTCACCGCAGTCGACGGCCGCTTCAGCCCAAGTACGCGACGGGCCGCAACCCCGCCGTCGGCGCGCTCCCCCGCCCCCCCCTCGGAGAGCGCGCGCGACGGCGAGACCTTTTCCGCTCAGTTCACTCGGCCGCCGCGGTAGCAGCTGCGCCGGAGGTCGCCGAGGACGTCGACGTGACGCCGTGACCGGAGCCGATGAGGATCTCCGGGTACGCCGTACCGCCGTGCTCGTGGAGGTCGAGCCCTTCGAGCTCGCCTTCCTTCGAGACGCGAAGCGTGCCGGTCATCTTGACCGCGTAAAACATGACCATCGATACGCCGAACGTCGCGGCCGTGATGGCGGCGCTGCCGATGAGCTGCGCGACGAGGAGCGGCGTGCCGCCGCCGTAGAACAGGCCTGTGACGCGGCGCCGAGTCGTCCGCACCGGTGGGCCCAGAGGCGCCGTATTTGCCGCAGGCAAGCAGCCCGAGGCTCAACGTTCCCCAGATTCCGCAAGCACCGTGGACCGGCCATGCGCCGACGGGATCGTCGATGCGCAGCCATTCCATCAGGTCGACGCCGTAGACGCAGACGACGCCGGCAACGGCACCGAGGATGATGGCGCCGGTAGGCGACACCCAGTAGCAGGGGCAAGTGATCGCGACGAGACCGGCGAGGAAGCCGTTCACCGTGATGCCGCAATCCCATACCTTGTTTCGGGGGTACAGCCAGAACATCGCGCTCAGGCCGCCGGCGCAGGCGGCCAGCGTCGTGTTCGCCGCGACGCGACCGCAACCAGCGGCGTCCATCGCGGAAAGCGTGCTGCCGGGATTGAACCCGTACCATCCGAACCAGAGGATGACGCCGCCGACGGCCGCGATGGTCATGTCGTGGCCGGGCATCGGGCCGCCGCCGTCGCGCTTGAACTTGCGACCGATGCGGGGGCCGAGGACGATGGCGCCCGCGAGAGAGACGAAGCCGCCGATCGTGTGAACGACCGTGGACCCGGCGAAGTCGTGGAACGGCGACTGGCGTGATGGTGGTGAGCCAGCCGTCCGGACCCCAGGCCCAGTGACCGATGATCGGGTAGATGAAGCCGCTGACGCCGACGCTGTACAAGAGGTCGCCCACGAAGCCAGTGCGGCCGACCATGGCGCCCGAGGTGATGGTGCTGCAGGTATCGGCGAAGGCGTACTGGAAGAGCCAGAATGCCAGGAATGCGACGCCCGTACCCTCGTAGGTATCCGGGACGCCCTGCAGGAAGAACCAGTGGTAGCCGATGAAGCCGTTGCCATGGCCGAACATGAAGGCGAAGCCCCATGCGTAGAAGAGGAGTCCGCAGAGGCACGTGTCGACGATGCCTTCGAGGATCACGTTGACCGTCTCCCGCGTACGGGCGAAGCCCGCCTCGAGAAACATGAAACCGGCCTGCATGAAGAACACGAGGAACGCCGCGATGACGGTCCACATCGTGTTGATCGGGTTGACGTACGCCGGGGGCGGTGCGGCCGCCGCGTCGTCAGCGAGCGCGGGCGTGAACAAGAACCACGTGAAGCCCTTGATGATGGCCAGGCACAAGAGCACGCCGGCGATCTTGGCGCCCAAAACGAGCCAGAAGTAGTGGCGGTACTCTTTCTGCCGCCAGCGGTCGATAATTCTCTGAAGCATTGGTCCTCCTAGGGTTCTCCGCGCTGGTGAGCGGTGGTGGGTCTGGTGTGACTGACTTGATGTCTCCCTAACACCGTCTTAACTGTTTCTTAATGTGAGCGGTGTTTCGGCCCCATGTCCGCCGCGCATCGTGTCGCGATCGATGTGCTTTTTTTCCATCGATCGCACTCAAGTTGCCCCTGATCCTCGATCGGGAGGAGCCCCCGCCACATCATTAACATTGGCACTAAGGCCACGTTAATATTGGGCGCGACATCGAGACGTCGCCGACTGAAACACGAGCGAAACGATCGCGATCCATGATGAGGTTCGAGCGGGCGTGAATGACGAAGGTTCAAGCCATCGTTCGGGAGCAGCAGCTCGATGCGATCGTCGAGCGACTTCTGCTCATCGGCATACGAGGGCTGACGCTCGGGATGGCCAGGGGTAGCGGCGACGGCGCGTCGCACCGCGAGGTCTTTCGCGGCAGCGCGTACCGCGTCGACTACGTCGCGAGGATCCTCATTGAATGGTACGGGCCGGACGACGAGGCTGACGCGGTGATGCGCGCGATCCAGCAGCGAGCGTCGACCGGCGAGGCGGGCGATGGCAGCATCTTCGCGCAGCACGTAGAAGAGGCGGTCCGCATCCGAACGGGCGAACGCGGGCTCGACGCCGTCTGACCCATCGTCACGATGGGCGTGAAGCCAAGCGGCAACTCCAGTCAGCCAAGGCCATCGCCGATCGGCCCCGACCGAGTGGCCTCGGGCTCAATGGCGATGGGCCTAGAGCACCCGACGAAGTCGGCGTCGGAGTCGCTCCGAAGGAACGACGGTCGCTCTAGTGGCCGGCTAGGCCACCGAAGCCGCCGAAGCCGCCGAAGCCTGCGTCACCAAAACCCGCGAAGCCTGCCGTGCCCGCGGCGCCCCCGAAGCCCGCCGTGCCCCCGAGGCCTGCCGTGCCCGCGGTCCCCCCGAAGCCCGCCGTGCCCGCGGTGCCCCCGAGGAGGCCGCCCAGACCTCCGCAAAGCTTTCCGCCGAGCATCGTGGCCTGACAAGTCACGCCCTTGGAGCAGTCCGAGTCCGCGGTGCAGAGCTGAAGGCCCCCCGTGCACGACTTCTCGCACTCGATCGAAATGCCACCCGCGGCGCCGGTGCCGCCCAAGCCACCCGCGGCTCCGCCGGCGAGACCACCGCCCGCGAGCGCACCGCCGGCCAGGCCACCGCCCGCGAGGGCGCCGCCCGCGAGGGCGCCGCCCGCCAGGCCACCGCCCGCGCCTCCCAGGGACACGCAGCAAACGTCTCCCTCGGAGCAATCGGAACTACCCATGCACGCAGTGACCAACCCGGTGCACTTTCCCTTCGCGACGCAGGAAAGAGCCGCGCCGGTGCCGGACATCGTTCCGCAGCAGTCCTGGCTCTCGGTGTCGCACGTGTCGGTGCCGCAGGTCATCTTGTCCGACGACCCGCCGGACGACGAGCCGGACGACGAGCCACCATCCGCGCCCTTTGCGCCGCTGTCCGCTTCCCCTGCCCCCGAGCTAGAGCTGGAGCCATGGCCCCCGATCGGCAGCACGAGCTCGTCGTTGGGGTCATCGAGGAGGGTCCGACCCCCACAGCCGACTGCGAGAATGAGAGCGGCGATTGATATCGTGGCACGCATGGGCACATCTCCCCGGTAGCACGGTTGTGGGTGCGACGAGGCGAATCGGATCAGTAGATGCGCGAACCATCGCGCAGGACCGAGCGAAAGCCAACGCAAACCTTGGCGCAACGGGGGCCAACGCCCCCGGATGATCTCTTTTTGCGCTTGCACGCACTACATCCGTGAGACATGCCCCTTGTAGTGACCGAACAACGGACCGAGCCGGCGCCGGGAAGCAGCGCCCCTACGATGGCGCTCGCCCGCGCCGCCGCGCAGGGCGATAGCGCCGCCACCGGCCAGCTGCTGCGGGCGCTGGCCCCGCGCCTCGGGAGGGTCGTCCGCGCCGTCCTCGGCGGGGGTCACCCGGATCTCGACGACGCGGTCCAGCAATCGCTCATCGGCCTCGTGCAGGCGCTCCCCGCCTTTCGGGGCGACTGCGAGCCGCTCGGATACGCGACGATCATCGCCGTTCGAACGGCCGTCGCCACGCGCAAGCGGTCACGAACCGACCAATCGAGGCGAGAAGACGGCGTCGAGGCGGACCTGATGGAGGGGCACAGTCCTTCGCCGGGCGAAGAGGCCGCCGCCAGCCGCCGCAAGGAGCTGCTGCGTGGCCTCCTCGACGATCTTCCCAACGAGCAGGCCGAGGCGCTTGCCATGCGAGTCGTTCTCGGCTGGTCGATCAAGGAGATCGCGGCCCATAGCGGCGCGCCGCTCAACACGGTGCGCAGTCGTCTGCGACTCGCGAAAGAGGCGCTGAAGAGCCGCATCGAAGAGGACGCGGATCTCACCGAAGCGCTGGGGGTGGCCACGTGACCGTCGTCGATCTGCACCCGGAAGACCTCCTCGAGAAGGACGCGCACGGGCTGCTCGAACCCGGCGAGCGCGCTCGGCTCGAGGCGCACCTGCGCCACTGCGTGGCGTGCCGCATGGAGCGACAGCTCCGCGCGGACTTTGCCAGCGAGCTCGAGACCGAGGTCGCAATCGAGAGAATCGGTCTCGGCATCGAGCAACTAGCCGAGACGCCACCGCCGCGCGAATCCATCATGGTGCTTCGTGGCCCGCGCAGGCGTAGGCATCGCGCCGTATGGCTGCTGGCGGCCGCAGTGCTGCTGGTGGGGGGCGCGGCCGCAGCCGCGATGGGCCTGAGCGAGACCCGATGGATGGTGTCGCCAGCCGCTCCGAGCGCACCCGCCGACACGAACCCGAGGTCAGCAACGAACGTGAAGGGGCATCACGCCGCGGTCGCCGCCGCCGACGTGCCGGAGCCCACGCCGGTCGAGGCGCCCGCGGAGCCCGTCGTCGCCGCGCCCGTGGCCCCGGCCGTCGCTCCATCCCGTCCGCTACGCGCAGCGCCCGTCGCGGCCCCCGCGGTCGTGATTGGCCCGGCGGAGCTCTTCGACACGGCGACCGAAGCGCGCCGGCGAAGCGACTACGGACGCTCGCTCGATCTCGATCGCGAGCTCGAACAGCGCTACCCGACGAGCAGCGAGGCGCAGGTGTCGCGGGCGATCGTCGGGCGGTTGCTCCTCGATCGCGGCGATCCTGCCGGCGCGCTCGCGAAGTTCGATTCGTACCTGGCCGCCGGCGGGGGCGACCTCGGCGAAGAAGCGATGGTCGGCCGCGCCACCGCCCTCGACCGGCTCGGCAAGGCGGACGAGGCGACGCGCGCGTGGAGCGCGCTCGTCGCGGCTTTCCCTGACAGTCCTTACGCCGCTCGCGCAAGAGCGCGTCTCGAGAACTCGAACGGTCGTTGATGCGAGCGTGGTCGCGGCGGGGGCGCGCTGTCGTCACCGCGGTCTTGATGGGGTGCGGGTGCGCGCGTAGCGCGTTCGCGCAGGTCCCCCAGGGAGTCGGTGTTCCCGATGCCAGTCCCCCTCCGGAGTCGACGCGCGCAGTCGAAGTCACGATCGTCGCGGGAGGCGACGACGCCGATCCGCTCATGAGCACGATCCGCGAACTCCTCGGACGGCTGGGCCTCGGAGTCGAGCCGCACGTCGCGGCCGCGGCGCCGGTGGGCGCCGAGCCCGAATGGTCGGCGGGATTGAGCGTATGGATCGATCTCGGGTCGCGATATCAGGCCGTGGCGATCGTCCACAGCGGGCGCACGGAGGTGCGGCGGACGATCCCGCGCGACAGCTCGCCCGCGATCGTACGCGAAGAGATCGGCGAAGCCGTCCGCCTGGGGGTGGAGGCGCAGCTCCTTGCCGATGCGGCTCCAAGCGCTCCGGCACCGACCGCGCCGACGGCCACCCCGGTTCCCTCTGCGGTGGGTCCCGAGGCGCCCCGACCCGCGGCAGCGTCGACCCGGTGGTTCGCGCTCGACTTAACGATACTCGCCGGGGGCGGACCGGTCGCGATCGACTCGGGGTTCGTGCCGCGCGTAGGTGGAGGCGCGATCATCGGCTCGAGGCGACGCATGCGTCCGTCGCTGACGGTGACGGCCGCGTACGTCGTCCCGTTCAAGTCGCCGCCCTTCGCGAACGTAACGACAAGCGCGACGATCGTAGCGCTCCGCGCCGTGCCGGCGATCGAGATCCTGCACGCCTCGTGGCTCGCGGTGAACGTCGGGGCCGGGGGCGGCGTCGACGTGATCGCCGTCTCGTCCGCGAAGGGCCTCGCGACGATCCAGATACCGCCGCAGGTCGCCAACTCGGTTGATCCGATCGTGACGGCTATGGTGACGGCCTACGCCGCACTCGCACCCGGCGTCGCATTCACGCTCGTCGTGGGGGCTGATGTCGACCTCGAGCCTCCGGACTACTACGTCGGCGGCCCGGGTGGCGGAGACATCCTGACTCCGTGGCGCGTCCGTCCAGTCGCACTCGCGGGCTTCACGTTCACGGCCGTCGGTAACGAGCTCTTTGCGGCGAGGACGCCGTGACGCGACCCCTGTGGTTCGCCGTCGCGATGCTGGGGATCGCACTGCTCGGCATCGCGCTGGCATGCGGCCGCGACCCCATTCTCGTGGCGACGATCGAGTCGGTTCAGGATGCGTCCGTCAAATGCGAGCTTTCCGACGCCGGCGATGTCGCCGATGCGTGCGGTCAGGGATGGTTCTGTTCGGCGACGACGTGCGGTTCGACGATCGGTACCTGCGAGATCATCGGAGCGGCCCCGTGCGATGAGGCGACTGGACCGGAATGCGGATGCGACGGGTTGAACTACTTCAACCAGTGCCTTCGAGAACAGGCGCGAGTCAGTCGCGCTGCCGTGGGGTCGTGTGAGAGCCAGATTGCCGTAACCGCGAAGCAGTGCCCGTGCCAGGCCGGTCAGTTTTGCGCCACAATCTCTCCGCAGCCTCTATTCGACACGAACCTGCCGGACGGGGCGCCGCTTCCGCCCTGTGAGGGGTCGTTCGGGCTTCCTGACGGCGCGCTGACGGACCTTACGGATCGTTGCCGCGAAGCTCAGAAGGCATTTTCAGACTTCGGGTTTTGCTGGGTGCTTCCGCCTGCGTGCCCACCGTCCAGCGACCGGCGGGTCTTCGGATGCGATTTTGTACCGATCGACGAATGCGCGGCCATTAAACATGGCGGCGCTTACGCCCTTTGCCCGACTTCGGACGCGTCCGCCAACTGAAGGAAATCCCTCGCAGCCATGATCCGTTTCCACAAGCGTTGCCCACAAACCTTGCAGAGCCGCGGGCTCCCGCCGAGTTTCCACCGATGACCACGCGAAAACGACTCGAGGGGGCCCTCGCGGACTGGCATCCGCACCCGAAGGAGAATAACTCCCTGGTACCTGTCGTCCGCGACGCAGGCGCTTCTGACGAGATCGCCGATCGGTTCTTCGAGAGCGCACCGGAGTTGCCGACACCGGAGCCTCCGGTCGCGGCCGATCCCGGCCCGCGCCGCGTGGCGATCGATTCGGCCGCCGTTCGAGAGCGTCGGCGCTATTTGATGCGCTACGTCGCAGGCGCCGTCAGCGTCGCCGGCGTCATCGGACTCGCGGCGATCGTCCGCATGACGATCGCGCGCGATGCGAGCGCGGCGGGCAATCCGCGTGCGACTTCGGCGATCGCCGCTTCGTTGCCGGCGGCCGCACTCGCCGAACCGACGCGCGCTCCCGATTCCCTCGCCGCGTCCGACGACCCGCGCGCAGCGGCCGCGAATCCCACGGTCGCCGCGAATCTCCCTGTCGCCGCCGACCCGGCGGGGGCCACGGATCCGCCCGCGGTCGCGGATTCACCGGCCGCCGCGCAGCCTCCGACCCCAGCCGCGGCCGTCGAACCGGCCGCCGCGGATGCGCCGGCCGCCGCGGTCGCCGAGAGTCCCCCGCCGAACGCGCAAGCCGCCGCCGACAGCAGGCTTGCCGCCGCCAACGCCAAGAAGGAGTCGCAGCGCGCGCTCGACCGCGGGCGCCTTGCGGATTCGATCGAGGCGGGCGAGGAATCCGTGGCGATCGACCCTACCGACGCCGATGCATGGCTCATCCTCGGTGCGGCCTACCAGCAGCAAGGTCACTTCGCCGATGCGCGGCGCTGCTTCGCGAGCTGCGCGCAGCAGGCCAAGCGCGGCAGCCGAGGCGAATGTGGTGCGCTCCTGAGGTAGGGGGATCGCCGGCCGCCGTTCCGTCTGGGCTGCATTTCGGTGACGGCACGCCGCTCGGTAGCGTCTCCAAATGCGATTGAGGGGGTCGCGAGCCTTGCCCGCCGCCCCGCCTGATGCTCCGATCATTCCTTATGGTTATGGTTGGACCCCCTCGACCTCTGCGCACCCCGCCGGAGTGGAGGCGAGCGATCGTGCACGTCGCGCTTCTCGGCGCTTCGTGGGTCGGCCTGGCAACCGCCGGTTGTGGTCTCGATCTCCGGGGCGAGCTCGCCGAGATCGGCGATGCTGGCCCGCTGTCGAGCGGGCAATCGAGCAACGGCGGGCCCTCGAGCGGTAGCGGCGGCAGTAGCAGTAGCAGCAGCAGCGGTGCCAGCAGCAGCGGAGACGATTCGAGCAGCGGCCCGGGGAGCGACGATGGAAGCGTCCTCTCCGACGGAGCGGGCGACGACTCGGGAGACGACCTGACGCCGGACGGGGGTTCGTCGACCTGCGACTTCGCCGGTACCTGGGCCACCAAGATCACGATCGACGTGAACTGGGTTCCGCAAGGCCTGATGGGCGTCATCCTGGCGCCCGGCAGCGGGAAGATCCAGCAATGGATCAAGAGCGTCCGCGTCGTCAAGGGAGCGGCGACGACCGACACCGCCGTCGTCTGCGGCATCGCGCTGCCGGACTTCAGCGGCACGTCGTTCGTCGGAGGAGAGACCTACGGCGTCAGCTTCCCGCCTTCCCTCTTCGACAGCGGCTTTCTGCCGTCGTTCTCGATCTTCGGAACGGTGGGCGGCAACTCGCCGACCGCCACCTTCGCGACGACCGCGTCGGCGGCGCTCATCGGCCTCACGCTCGCCAATCCGACCACCGCGGCATGGCCGTCGACAGTCACGACCGCCGTCGATTCCGACATGGACGGCAACCCCGGCGTCACCGTGAACGCTGCGACGGGGAGCGTCCCCGGCAGGGACGGCGCCACCTACAGCCAGTTCCCGGTCGACATCCTCGCGGATCGGGCCAATCAGCTCTTCATCGTGATCCGTCAGGTCACGCAGCTCTCCGGCGCCGCGACCGACTGCAATCACATCTCGGGCACGACGACCATTCCGAAGATTCCGAACACGTCGAGTGGCAAGTACGCTATCGATTCCCACGTCATCGGCTGCGCCCTCACCGCCGGCGGGAACTGCTCGTCCTCGCAGATCAGCTTCATCGACGGCACGCAGCCCGTGTTCAGCCCCTCGGCCGCCGCCTCGTTCGCGTCCATCCGGCTCAAGACCGGCGGCACGTGCAGCGACGTGCGCACCCTGCTCCCGGCGCAATAGCCGCTACGGCTCCTGCAGGTGGTCGAGGTGCTCCTCGAGGGCACGGACGTGCAGAGCCATTCTCGCCTCCACGTCGCGCGGGAACTCGACGTCGTGCTCGGCGCACCAGCGCGCGACGACCACGTCCATGTCGAGGAGGCTCTCGTCCGCGGCCATCGGCGCCCGCTCGAGGGCGTCCGAGGCTTCGTCGCGCACGCGACCGACGTCGGGCCGCCGCACCGTGACGGCGAGCATCCTGCGCAGGAGCGCGAGGTAGCGATCGACGGCCGCGACGTGGCGCTCGACGTCCTGCGCGGCGAGAAAATCGCCGACGGTCCCTGCCTCGCCGTAGACGCCCGCCGTTTCAGGATGAGGTTCGACCTCCGCGAAGAGCTCGGTGCCGTCGGGCGCGATGCTGCGGCCGAGCGGGTAGAGCCGGCAAGCGAGGGGACGCGCCGCGTGGACGGAGCAGCCCTTCTCGCCGAGGAACACACAAGCCCCGTCGGCTCGCGCCGCGAGGGCCGAACCTCCGCGCGTCGTCCACCGTTCGAGCGTCTCGGTGGTCGTCGTCCCGAGGTGCTCGGCGAGACGCGCCACCTCGTAGGGCGTCAGCGGGATGATCTTCCCACGACAGCAGCGGCCGCACGCGCCGCACTCGTACGAGAACGGGGCCGAGCGCGCGAGGACGAATTCACGGCGAAGCGGCAGGCGGGGCATCGGCGGCCGCGTGCCCCGTCATTGTTTCTGGGACACCGCGACCGTGTGGTCGAGCAGCGTCGTCGCGGCGTTTTCCTTCATGTTCTCGATCTTGAAGCTTATGGCCTCGCCCTTGGTCGCGTCGAGCTTGACCAGATGCGACGTGAGGTCCATCGCGTAGAGGACCTCGCTCGGCGCGCTCGACGAGACCCGCTCAATCTTGAACGAGACCACGCCGATGTCCTTCGGCGACAGCATCGCCCGGGTGGGCGACCACTTCGACTGAACGGCCGGCAGAGCGAGGGCGCCGCCCGTGGCCAGCGTGATGCCGAGGCCGGCGCCCAGGGCGCTGACCGCCGTGGCGAGGCGTAGTGTCTCGCGACGGGTTACTTCGGGATCCTTCGAGTCGGCCATCGTGTCTTCCTCCCAGCAAGCTCGAGATTACCGCGGGGCAGGCTGCCTCAGCGTGAAATTTCACGTCGACGGGACTCCTGCGCGACGATGCGCGAGACATGCGAAGCCTTCTCGTCTGCACACCGCCGCCCCTATCGCGGGCCGCGCGAGCCGGGCGGGCGCTGGCTCTTGCGGGGCTCTGCGCCCTCTGCGCAGGCTGCTCGGCATCGGAGCGCCGGACGGCCCTCGAGCCCGAGCGCGAGGCCGCGCTCGAAGGCCGGGCCCCGCGCGGCCCCATCACGGGCGAGGCCAGAACGGTCCTCGATTTCGCCGGGGCGCAGGTCGGCAAGAGGTACTGCTGGGGCGGCACGGGCCCATCCTGCTTTGACTGCTCGGGCCTCGTACAGCAAGCGTGGGGCCGAGCCGGCGTACGCTTGCCGAGAACGGCGGACGCGATCGCGTCCGAGCTCCCGGAGGTGCGGCTCGACGAGGTGCGCGCCGGCGACATTCTCTGGTGGCCGGGGCACGTTGGCCTCTATGCCGGCGACGGCTGGGTGGTCGAAGCGCTCGACCGGCGCCACGGCGTCGTCCGTCGCCCCGCGACGCGCCCGCATCGCGCGTTCCGTCCGTCCGGCTGAGCGCCGCGCTGAAGGGCCGCCCGGGCCTGCAAAATGTCAGCACCGTCCGCTCGGCCCACTTCCTCTCGGCCGCCTCGGGCGCACGGGCCGAGCCGCGGGCTTCGTGCCATGCCGAAAGCCGAAGCGACCCAGTGCCAAGAGGGGTCTACTATGCTAAGGACTACGCTTTCGGATGCGTAAACTCGAATCAGTGATAGCGCAGTTCGTCGAGGGCCTTCTCCAGACAATCGGAGACGCCACCGTCGACGAGCTCCGGGAGCTTTTTTCCGCGCCGCCGGCCGGCGAGACGCTCCTCGAAGCACCGGCCCTCCATTTGTCGCCGACCTTGTTCGCCCCCTCCAGCCGCGGGGTCCCGGCGGCGCGAGGCGCCGGGCGCGAAGGGCGCGGTCACGCGGCCGCGCCGCGGAGGCCGTTCGGATCACGGTCCTCGATCTCATCGGGGCCTTCGCTTCCGCCCGGAGTCGCCGAGATCACCGATCCAGAGAGCCTGCTCTCGCTGGGCGGGCCCAGCGAAGGCTCGGCGTCGAACGGAATGGCCTTCTCGCTCCGAACGAACGTTTCGGCTGGAGCGCCAGCTCCGGACGCCGCGTCGCCCTCGCTCGTCGAGCCGGTCCGAGCTCTTTCCCGCGCACGCGCGCGAGCCCTCCTCGAGGTTGCCGAGGTGCGCGAGCGCGCCACACACACCGACGTGCATCCGGAACCCGAAGGAGAGAGCCCCGCCAGTGGCGTTCGGCCCGTAGGGAGCGGCTCGACGGTTAAGCTGAGCGACAACGAGACCCTCGCCCGCGTGTCCAACTCAGGCGTGGTCATTCGCCGAAGGAAGAGAGCCTAGGGGCGCGCACCTCGGTTTGAGGTCGCGTGTGAGTTGACCGCTGCCGTGCCCCTTGCCAAGCCCGGCGATACCGAGGCTCAATTGAGCGAGGGGATGAAGCCTTCGGATTTCTCCGTGCTCGTCGTCGACGACGATCCGATGGTGACGTCGGCGCTCAAGTACTTCGTGGAGAGGCGGGGTCACCGCTTCGTCAGCGTCTCGAACGTCGCGGCGGCGACGCGAGCGCTCGCCACGCAGCCGTTCGAGGCCGTCTTGCTCGACCTCTACCTGCCCGACGGCAACGGTCTCGACGTCCTCGACCGCTCGCTCGAGCTCGATCCGCCGCCGGTCGTCATCGCGATGACGGCTCGGGCGGAGCTGCACGGCGCGGTCGCGGCCATCCGGCGCGGCGCGACCGACTACCTCGCCAAGCCGCTCGATCTCGACGATCTCGGCGCTCGCCTCGAGCACGCTCTCGAGAACGCATCGATGCGGCGCAAGCTCGCGGTGCTCGACGAGCAGCAAAAGGAGCGCACGGCGGCCGTGGCCCGCAGCACGGCGATGCAGGAGGTGCTCGCGCTCGCGGCCCGCGTGGCGGCGACCCCGGCGTCCTCGGCGCTGCTCATCGGCGAGAGCGGCGTCGGCAAGGAGGTCGTCGCCGCGTACATTCACGAGAAGAGCGAACGACGCAAGGGCGCGTTCGTCCGCGTGAACCTGGCGGCCATCCCCGAGACGATGGTCGAAGCGGAGCTCTTCGGAAGCGTGCGCGGCGCGTTCACCGACGCGAAGCGCGACCGCGCGGGCCACTTCGCGAGCGCCGACGGGGGGACGATTCTGCTCGACGAGGTGTGCGAGTTCAAGCCGGAGCTCCAGCCGAAGCTCCTCCGCGCGCTCGAGGAGCGCCGGTTTTATCCGGTGGGATCCGATCGCGAGCGGCGGATGAACGTGCGGGTGCTGGCCGCGACCAACCGCGACCCGATGCAGATGATCGAACGAGGGCTCTTGCGCGAGGACCTCTACTACCGGCTCTCGACGGTCGTCATTCGCATCCCGCCCCTTCGAGAGCGGCGCGATGACATTCTGCCGCTCGCTTCGCACTTCGTCTCGCGCCTGCGCGGGGAGCTCGGGCGCCCGCGGGCGTCGCTCGCGCCCTCGGCCGAGGCGGCGCTCCTTGCTTACAACTGGCCGGGCAACGTGCGCGAGCTCCGAAACGTGCTCGAGCGCGCCATGATCATCACCGCCTCCGACGCGATCGGCGGAGAAGACCTGGGGCTGCCGATCGACCCGCCGACCGACGCGCACGCAGACGAAAGCGGGGGAGACGCCGCCGAGCCGTTGCGGCTGGAAGACGTCGAGAAGCGGCACATCATCCAGGTGCTCCAGCGCGTGGGCGGATCGAAGACCCGCGCCGCATCGATGCTCGGGGTTTCGCGGTCCACGTTGTGGGAGAAGGCGAAGCGGTACGGGATCGTTCGATCGACTTCCGGACGCGGCGCGACCGGAATCCGAACGGACGCGGGACCTGGCCACGATTTCCCGCCGAATTGATCGCGGCATGCGACGTGCTGCATGGCGTCCCGGACGATGACGGCGACCGGGAACGATCTCCAGAGCGTGGTACGCGACGCCACGGAGCAATTTCTGGTCGGCGATGCCCCCGCGCTCGCCGGTGAGCTCACAGACGCGCTGATCGTGGTCTCCGCTCGAGTCGGGCGGCTTCGCCGCGACTTCGACGCCCTGCCCCCCGCAGCCGGCGGCCCCGAGGCGGCCCTCGGCGGCGACCTTCGAGCGATCGAGGAGGCGTTCGGCCGCAGCGTCGATCTCGCCCGCAGGCTCTCCCACGCGATTCGAGCCCATCGTGCTCCCGGCGCCTACGCGTCGGCCGCGAACATCGCCCGCGAGCTCGGACGCCAGCTCGCGTCGTCCATGCCGGAGCCGATGAGGCTCGCGCTGCGCTGCCCGCCGGGGCCGGTCCTGGCGATGATCCCACCGTCGGAGCTCCGAAGAATCCTCGTCGTGCTCGTTCGCCGGGTCGTCGACGGCGTCGGAGACGGCGGCGGCGAGCTTTCGCTCGAAGTCAGCGAGACCAAGGGGGCCCGAGAGGCGCGCGTCGTCATCGGCCATCCGAAGCTCCTCCCTGCGGCCGCGGCGGACGCCGCGGACCAGGCGCGCGAGCTCGTTCACGCCTGGGGCGGGTCGGTCGATCCCTGCGCCAGGGCGAGAGGAGGTGCGAGCGTCGTGGTCGTGCTGCCCGGGGCATGCTGACCGGGTTGCACCTCTTGCTCGTCGAGGACACGCCGCTTAGCGCAGAAGTGGCGGGCGAGATCCTGCGACGCGCCGGCGCCTCGTTCGACCTGGCCATAGACGGCCGGCAGGCCATCGAGGCCGTGCGTCGCGTGAACTACGCCCTGGTCCTGATGGACTGCCAGCTCCCCGAGCTCGACGGCTACGAGGCGACGCGGCGCATCCGCGCTCTCGAGGCCGCGCAAGCGTTCGAAGGTCCGCCTCGCCGCGCCCGGCTCCCGATCCTCGCGCTGACGGCCTGCTCGACGCCCGAAGATCACGAGCGCGCGCGGCTCGCTGGAATGGATGGACTCCTCGCGAAGCCGGTCGACGCCGGGCGGCTCGTTTCCGCGATCGGCAAGCACACGTCGAGATAGGCTCTCCGGCCATGGCTACCGCGCCGGGCAACGAAGACGTGGCGACAGAGCTCAACGGCGTGCGCGACGGCTGGAACGCCGCGATGGGGGTACGCTTCGTGCGGGCGACGGCCGACGAGGTCGTAGTGGAGTGGGAGGTCGCGGCGCAACACCGGCAGCCCTATGGGATCGTGCACGGCGGCGTGCACGCGGGGGTCATCGAGACGATCGCCTCGGTGGGGGCGGCGCTCCACGCGAGGCCGCGAGGCCAGGCCGTCGTCGGACTCGAGAACCATACGTCCTTCATCCACGCGGTGCGCGACGGCGTCCTGCGCGCCACGGCGCGTCCGATCACCCGAGGCCGCCGAACGCAGGTCTGGGAGGGCGAGGTGCGCGACGCTTCGGGGCGCATCGTGGCGACCGGGCGGGTGCGACTGCTCTGCCTGGAGCCCGACTCCGATCTCGCGGGCGTCGCGGTCGGAACCCCGTCCCGCGTCGGATGATGCGTCCGCCGCTCGGCAAGGCCGAAGCGTGGTCGCTTGCGGCGGTGACCACGCTCGCGATGTCCCTCAGCTACGTCGACCGGCAGACGCTCTCGGTCCTCGCTCCCACGATCACCAAGGCGCTCGGGATCTCGGAGATCGGCTACGGCTGGCTGGGGGCGGCCTTCTCGCTGGCGTACCTTCTGGGTGGACCGCTGGCCGGCACCTGGATCGATCGCGTCGGCGCTCGTCGCGGGCTGCTCGGAGCCGTGGTCGCGTGGTCGGGGGTGGCCGCGCTCCACGCGGCGGCCCCCGGGCTGGGCGCGCTCGTCGCGGTCCGCCTGGCGCTCGGTCTCGCCGAGTCGCCGACGTTCCCAGGTGGGGTGCAGACGGTGCAGCGCGGCCTCCCCGAAGGGGATCGGGCGCGCGGGATGTCGTTGCTCTTCGTCGGGATGGCGGTGGGTGGAATGCTCGCGCCTCCCATCGCCAACGGCATCGCGAGCCGGTTCGGGTGGCGCGCAGCGTTCCTCGGCACCGCCGCCCTCGCAGCCGCCTGGACGCCGCTCTGGCTGGCGGTGACCTCGCGCCCCAACGTGCGCGCGCTTCTCGACGACGCCGGCGCGGCCGAGGCCCGACCGTCGATGCTGAAGACGGCGGCCCACCCCGCGATGACTCGCGGCCTCATCGGCCTGCTCGCGATCGTGCCGGCGTCGGCGTTTGCGATGGCCTGGGAATCCAAGTTCTACGTTCGCCAGTTCGCCCTGACGCAGACGGGGCTCACCGGATACCTCGTCGCGAGTGCTCTGGCCTACGACGCGGGCGCGATCGTCTTCGGGGACCTCGCCGCGCGTCGCGAGCGACGGCGAGGCTACGACCGCTCACCGCCCCGGGCCCTCCTCGGGTGTGGCGCGCTGCTCGCGGCCGCGGGCCTCGCGGGGCTCGCCGCGGCGCCGAGCGCCCACGCCGCGCTCGTCGGCTTCATCGCCAGCGCCGCCGGCCGCGGAGCCGTCGTCACCCTCTGCAACACCGACACGCTCGTCCGCGTCCCGCGCCGGGCCGTGTCGACCGCCGGCGGCGTCATCGCTTCGGTCCAGTCGCTCGGCGCGATCGTGACCAACCCCCTTCTGGGTCACGCCGTGCAGCGCTTCGGCTACAGCCCGGCGCTCGCCGTCCTCGCCGCGTGGACCGTTCCGGGGACCCTCGCGTGGCTGCTGCTGCCGATCTCCTCGGAATCGCCGTCGCCGGTGCTCGAAGGCTGACGACCCGTCGCCGCGCGACTCGATTCGATTCTCGAACATACGCGGGGCCGCCCTCGTTCGGATTCTGAACGACGAAGAGTGACGCGTCGCCTTATCCCTGCAAATCAAGGCGATTCGGCGTTGGCTCATCGGTTGCACAACGGCGGTGCATGAAGACTGGAGCCCTCTTGGCGATGGTCGCACTCGGTGCGCCGCTGACGGCCTGCGTGACGGACTCGAACCGATGCTTTCCCGGGTACGTCTACGCGCCGCAATACGATGCGTGCCTGCAGGTCGCCGACGCAGCAGGCGACGGCGCCGTGGCGACCGACGCGGGGGCCGCCGCGGACGGCGCTCCCGCCGAAGGCGGCGAAGGCGGCGCGGCGGGTCTCGGCAATTCCTGCAACGGAAACAGCGATTGCCCCGGGCAAGCCAGCTACTGCCTGAAAGACCCGACGGCGGCGCCGACCGACCCCGGCATCTGCTCGATTCCGATGTGCACCGCCGCCGAGTGCGGCAGCAGCTACTCGTGCTGCGACTGCTCGGCGGCCGGAAACGCGGACCTGATGGCGTGGCCCGCGCCCGTATGCGTGCCCAGCGACAACGAGACCACCTTGGTCGCCTTCGGATGCAAGTGCCAGTGACCCCCATCGTCGCGCGAGGACCGATCATGAATCCGAACGTCGAGCGCCGCGCGCCGTCGCGGTCTCTTGTCAGCGTCACCGCGCTCCTCTGCGTGGGGCTCGCCGCCGGCGAGACGCGCGCGCAGCCGCCGCCCGCGACCCCTGCGGCGCCGGCGAGCCCCGCGGTCCCTGCGGCCTCCCCGGCACCGGCGGCCTCCGCGACGCCAGCCGCGCCGGCGACCCCGCCCCCCCCCTCGCCGACCTCCCCCACGGCGCCGGCGGAGCGCGCCGCTCCGCCGGTGGACGACCGGCTCGCGAAGCAGCAAGCGCAGATCGACGAGCTCGTCGCGCACAGCAGGGACCAGGAGGCCCAGGTGGCGTCCTTGAGGGAGCAGGCCGCGACGGCGTCGGACGACACGTCGGCGTTCAGCCGGCTCCTGTCCTTCTGGGGATTCTCCGACCTGAGCTTCGGAGGCATCGACTTCGACAACAACCGCGCGCTCTACAAGGTGCAGACTCCCTCCGAGCTCACGTTCTTCTCGAGCGGGATCAACCTCTACGCGAAGAGCGAGATGACGCGGACGCTCTCGGCCCTCATCGAGACGCGCCTCACGTACTCACCCAACGGCTACGCGTCGGACTGGCCCGCGCAGATCAACGTGGGGTCGACGACGATCCAGTCGCAGGGGAGCCTCCAGCGAGTCGACACCTCCACGCGAGGCCCGTACTCCCAGCTCGAGTACCGGCAGGACGGCCTGCTCATCGAGCGCGCGTACATGGAGTGGAAGCCGGCGGACTGGTTCGGCGTGCGCGTCGGGCGCTTCCTGACCCCGTTCGGGATCTGGAACGAGGACCACGGCAGCCCTGTCCTCATCGGCGTGGACTACCCGCAGTTCATGAACTTCAACATCGTGCCGATCTGGCAGCTCGGCGTCGAGGCGTTCGGAAGCACGGAGCTGACCGACGACCTGCGCTTCGAGTACGCGCTCACCGTCGCCAACAGCCGCGGCCCCGAGGACGAATACAAGGACCTCACGAACATGAAGGCGCTCGGAGCGCGCGTGAAGCTCGTCTACAACCCCGAGCCGCTCCTCTTTCGCATCGGCGGATATGCCTATTACAGCCACTACCGAGACACGCAGGACAATATCCAGATTCAACTGACGCCGGCTCTCACCCTCGACCCGGCGTACGACCCCTCGTTCGGGAGTTACAACACGGTCAACGCCGCGTACGACGAGACCGTCCTCACGGGCGACGCGGAGATTCGAGTCCGGCGCCTCCGGATCATCGCCGAGTTCGCGCGGCAGACGGTCATCTACGCGATGCCGACCCAGGTCGACAGCCAGGACAAGCTCCTGAAGGGCGTGCCGTTCAACCTGAACATCTACGACCCCAGCCACTACGGCCTCGGAGGATACGTGATGGCGGCCTACGAGATCCCGTTTCACACTGCGCCCCTCGATTTCACCGTCATGCCGTATGCGGGGTACGACTACGTCGCGCCCTCGACCACCGTGCCGGTCAGGAACAACGTCCAGATCCGCGGCGGGTTGAACGTGAAGCCGTCGCCGTACGTGACGCTGAAGGTCGAGGTCAGCCGCCTGCTGCCGGAGAACAAGTCGATCGCGAGCGCCGCAACGGCCGTCATGTCCCAGATCGCGTTCTCGTTTTGAGAGGGGCATCCATGAACCGACGAAATCTCATCACCGGCGCATTCGCACTCGTCTTCGCGCTCACGCTCTCTGCGGGCTACGCCAGCGCCGACGGGGAGGAGCTCGTCGTGATCGTCCACAAGTCCAACGGCGTCGGGCCGATGAACCGATCGCAGCTGAGCTCCCTGTTCAAGGCCCGGTCCTCGGAGTTTCCCGGGGGCGGGCGCGCGACGGCCGTCAACCTGCCGCCCGAGAGCCCTGCCCGGCAGGACTTCGACCTCACGGTGCTCGGGATGAAGCCCGACGAGGTCGAGCGCTTCTGGCTCGACAGCAAGATCCGCTCGGGCGTCGGGTCGCCCCGCAAGCTCACGGGGTCCGCGGCGGTGCTCCGCTTCGTCGGCAGCGAGGAGAGCGCGATCGGGTACGTGCCGGGATCGGACGCGCGCGACGCGGGCGGATCGATCCGGATCGTCGCACGGATCCGGCAGGGCCAGGTCATCGCCCCCTAGGGGCCACTTTTGGCGACGCGGACGGAGGAGAACATGGGCAAGAAGATCATCGTAATCGACGACTCGCAGACGATTCGCGAGCAAGTGGCGACGACGCTGCGCCGCGCGGGCTTCGAGATCCTCGAAGCCGTCGACGGCGTCGACGGAGCAGAGGTCATCGAGCGCACGCCGGACGCGGCGCTCGCGATCTGCGACGTGAACATGCCGAAAAAGAACGGCCTCGAGCTCCTCGAGGGGCTTACGGCGGGCGGGAGGACGAGCGCGCTGCCGGTCCTGATGCTCACGACCGAGGGCCAGCCGCAGCTCATCGAGCGCGCGCGCAAGGCGGGCGCCAAGGGGTGGCTGGTGAAGCCCTTCAAGGCCGACCTGCTCCTCGCCGCCGTGAAGAAGCTGACGTCATGAACCGCCAGACCTTCGCCCAGACCGTCGGGCAGATCGACGCTCTGGTCGAGGCGGCCACCCGCGCGCTCTTCCGCACGCACGGCCTCCCGCTCGGAGACCTGCGCGCCGACTTCGGCGACACCCCCGAGGACCACGACCTGGCCTCGAGCGTCGGCTTCACTGGGCCCGAGATCCGCGGCGCCCTCCTGATGACCACGCGGCAGGATCTCGTGGAGCTCGCGTGGCCCGCGGAGCTCCGGCATCAGGCGCCGTCCGAACGCGACGTGTGCGACTGGGCCGGCGAGCTCGTGAACCAGCTCGTCGGTCGGATCAAGAACGCGCTCGTGCCGTTCGGCCTCGCGCTCGAGCAGAGCACGCCGACGGTGGTGACCGGCTGGCACATTCACCGTACGCCGGCGATGACCGCGATCGCGCGGCGCTACCTCTTCGACGCGGGGCGTGGGTCGATTGTCCTCTACTTCGACGCAGCGGTGGCCGAAGACTTCGCGCTGGCGCGGTCGCCGGACGAGAACCTGCTCTCGGCGGCCGAGGGCGACGTACAGCTCTTTTGAGAAACCCCATGCTGCTCCGCGCCCGAACCTCGATCCGAGCCAAGCTCGCGCTCCTCGCCGGCGTGCCGGTCGTCGGGGCCCTGCTGCTGGCGCTCTTCGTCGCTCACGACGCACGCCAGCAGGCGGCGTCGGCGGCGGCGCTCGGGTCCATCGAGGACCTCGCGCGGCTGACGGCCTCGATGGCCGACGAGCTCCACGCGGAGCAGGACGAGCGGGCGGTCCTCTCGGTCGCCGACGGGCTCGACGGCCCCTCCCGCGCGCGGCTCGATCACGCCTCTTCGACCGCGGCGCGCGCGACCGACGTGGCCGCGGGGCGGCTGGAGGCGTTCCTTTCGACGCGCGACCGGACCAAGCTCCCTGCCCGCTTGACCCGGGGCCTGGCCGACGCTCAGGCCGCGCGCGTCGGCCTCGAGGCATTGCGCGCGCGCTCCACGCGCGAAGCGGTCGCCCTGCAGGAGGTGCTCGCCGGATACGGCGCCGCGAGCAGCGCGCTCGTGAGCGCCACCGCCGCGCTCTCGGAGCTGAGCGACGACGGGACGATGCTCCGGAACATCTCGGCGCTCGTCGCGCTCCTCGAGCTGGAAGAGCGCGCGAGCATCGAGCAGGCGATCGTCGGGTACGCGGCGGCCCGGGGCGAGTTCCCGCCGGGCGCGTACAAGGCGCTCGTCACGACGACGACCGAGGAAGACGTCTACGACCAGGCGTTGCGCACGAGCGCCTCCGACGACGTGTGGCGGGCGTTCGAGGCCGCGCGCACGAGCGGCCTCCCCGCGCGCGAGCTCCTCGATACCGTTCTCAAATCCACCGAGGACGCCGTGACCCTCGAGGCTCCCGTCTGGAGCGCCGCGCAGGGCGGCGCTCTCAACGACCTGCGCGTCGTCGAGCGGCTCCTCCTCGACCGCCTGGGCGCGGCGGCGGCGAGCAAGGCCGCGGATCTGCGCAAGACGATCCGCCTGAGCGTCGGAGTGTCGATCGCCATCCTCGTCCTGTCCGTCTCGATGGCGATCTTCGTCGGCCGGGGCGTGCAAGCGTCGGTGGGCGCCCTCACCGACGCCGCGGAGCGCGTGCGATCCTCGCGCGACTTCTCGATCCGAGCGCGGCGCGCGAGCAACGACGAGCTCGGGATGCTCACCGAGACATTCAACGAGATGCTCGCGGGCATGCAGTCGCGCGACGCAGAGCTCGAACAGCACCGCTCCCATCTCGAGCGGCTCGTGGTCGCGCGTACCGCGGAGCTCGGGGCGCGCAACTCGGCCATGCGCCTCGTCCTCGATAACGTCGAGCAAGGGCTCGCGACGATCGGCGTCGACGGGTCGCTCCACTCGGAGCGCTCCGCGGCGTTCGACCGCTGGTTCGGCGCCGCGCGGGACGGAGGACCGTTCTGCGAAGCCCTCGCTCCGGGCGAGGAGCGCCTGCGCCTCCTCATGAAGCTCGGATGGGAGCAGGTCGCCGAGGGACTGTTGCCGCCCGAGGTGTCGGTCGAGCAGCTGCCCAAGCGCTTCGACCTCGGGGGCCGGCACTTCACGTTGACCGTGCAGCCGATCTTGCGCGGAGACGACGTCGCGGGCGCGTTGCTGGTCGTCTCCGACGTGACCGCGGAGCTCGAAGCGCGAAAGGAGCAGGCGCGCCAGAAGGAAGAGATCCTCGTGTTCCGGCGGATCGCCGGCGACAAGCGCGCGTTCGCCGCCTTCCTCGAGGAGACCGGCAGCATGGTCGACCGCCTCCGCGGCGGCGACCCGATCGGGGCGCGCGAACAGCTCGGCATCGTCCACACCGTGAAGGGCAACGCCGCGCAGTACGACGTGCGCTCGGTCGCCGAGGCCGCCCACGACCTCGAATCCGCGATCGCGGACGCCGGCGCCCCGCTCGACGAGGCGGCCCTTTCGCCGCTCTTCGCGGCCTGGCAGGCGATCCACGATCGGGTCGCGGGCCTGCTCGGGACCGGCGAGTCCGTCGTCGAACTGTCGCGCGGTGAGCTCGAGCGCATCCTCGCTCGCGTCGCTGCCGGCGCGCCCCCTTCGGAGCTGGCGGCGCGCCTGCGCATGCTCTTCGACGAGCCGGTGGCCATGCGCTTCGCGCGCCTCGCCGAGCACGTCGAGCGGCTCGCGGCGCGCCTCGGCAAGCCCGCCCCCAGGCTCGCCGTTCGCGCCGAGGACGTACGCCTCCCGCAGCGCCGGTACGCTTCGTTCTGGGCTGCACTCGTGCACGTGGCGCGCAACGCGATCGACCACGGCATCGAGGACCCGGCCGTGCGCACCGCCGCCGGAAAGCCGGCGCGCGGCGCCATCTCCTTCAACGCCAGGCTCGAGGACGCGAGCGTGCTCATCGAGGTCGTGGACGACGGCGCGGGCGTCGACTGGGAGCGACTGGCCGCCCGGGCGCGAGCGGCGGGACTCCCGGCTCGCAGCCGCGAGGAGATCGAGCGCACGATCTTCGTCTCGGGCATCTCGAGTGTCGAGGCCGTGACGGACGTCTCGGGACGCGGCGTCGGACTCGCGGCGGTCTGGGACGCGACCGTCCACCTCGGGGGCACCGTCCGCGTGACGAGCGTGCGCGGCAGGGAGACGCGGTTCGTCTTTCGGCTCCCCACGTCCCGCGAGCCCAGCGGCGCGACGGATCGCGCCGGCACCGTAGACGCGAGCCCGGCCGCGAGGCCGGACCACGGACTCGAAACAGGAGAAGTCGCATGAACGCACCTCGGATCACGGACCTCGCGGCGGCGAACGCCGAGATCGTGGACCTTCGCGGACGGATCGAGTTTCTCGAGTGGCAGGCCCTGTCGATGTCGACCTTCGCGAAGGTGATGGAGCGCGCCGACATCGTCCTCTTCTCGATGGATCCGCAGGGCGTGACGACGATGTCCGACGGCAAGGGCCTCGAGCGCCTCGGGCACAAACCGGGGGAGCGCGTCGGCCAGAACGAGCTCGAGGCCACGCGGGGGACGCCCGCGCACGACCACCTCTCGCGGGCCCTCCAGGGCGAGGCGGTGCGCGCGATGGTCGAGCCCGCACCGGGGGTCTTCTTCGACACCTGGTATATGCCGCTCCGCAACGAGAACAGCGAGCCCGACGGCGTCCTCGCCCTGGCCATCGACGCCACGCACCGGGTGCAGGCCGACCGGCAGCTCGCTCTCAAGACGAAGGTCATCGAGGAGCAGATCGCGACCATCCGCGATCTCGCGTCGCCGATCATCAAGGTGTGGGACGAGGTCCTGTGCCTGCCGATCATCGGCGCGGTGGACGCCTCGCGCGCGTCCGAGATGATGGAGAACCTCCTCGAATCGATCGTGCGAGAAGAGGCGCGCTTCGCGATTCTCGATCTGACGGGCGTCGCGGCGATGGACACCTCGACCGTCCACCACATTCTGCGCATCTTCGGCGCCGCGAAGACGCTGGGCGTCGAGGGCGTCCTGTCCGGCGTTCAGCCGGCCGTCGCGCAGACCGTCGTATCGCTCGGGATCGACCTCGATTCGCTGCGCATGGTGCGAACGCTCCACGACGCGCTCGATTGGTGCCTCAAGACGCGCCAGGCCGACGCCGAGAAGCGCGCGCGCCTGCCGTGGCTCCGGAGAGCCGGCGCCGCCCGCCTTTGAAGAGGTCTTGATCCCGCGCGCCCGATGCGCAAGTTTGGGCGCGTGACCCCGCCGACCACGCAGCCGACGCTCTACCTGCCCCACGGGGGCGGCCCGTGTTTCTTCATGGAGTGGACGAGGGGGCCGCGCGACACGTGGGACCGCATGGCGCAGTGGCTCCGCGACGTCCCGGGCTCTCTGCCCGCGACCCCCACGGCGCTGCTCGTCGTGTCCGCTCACTGGGAGGCGCCGGTCCCGAGCGTCACCTCGTCCGCGAGCCCGCCGCTCCTCTACGACTACTCGGGCTTCCCGCCGAGCACCTACGAGCTGCAATGGCCGGCGCCCGGATCGCCCGATCTCGCCGCGCGGGTTCAGGGGCTCCTGGGCCGCGCGGGGATCGACGCCCGGGCCGACGGCCAGCGTGGCTTCGACCACGGCGTCTTCGTTCCCCTGAAGGTCGCGTACCCGGACCCTCGCATTCCCACGGTTCAGCTCTCGCTTCGAGCGGGCCTCGATCCGGCCGAGCACCTCGCGATCGGCCGCGCACTCGCGCCCCTCCGCGACGAGGGCGTGCTCATCGTGGGCAGCGGGATGAGCTACCACAACATGCGCGGCTTCATCGGACCCAGGCACGCGGGACGTATCCGGCCGCTTCGACGATTGGCTCTCGAGCGCCGTCGCCGCCGAACCGCGCGAACGCGACGCGGCGCTCGCCGACTGGTCGCAGGCGCCCATGGCGCGCCAGAGCCACCCGCGCGAGGAGCACCTCTTGCCGTTGATGGTCGTCGCAGGCGCCGCCGGAGCCGACCGCGGCAAGCGAGTCCTTCGCGACGAGGTCATGGGCGCCGTCGTCTCGGCCTTCCGGTTCGAATAGGCCCGCGTCGAGAACCCAGGCGTCGAGAAAGAGAGCCGCCAGGCCGCCAAGCCGCCAAGAGATCAAGAGATGGGGATGATCGAGGGCGGACGCCTCGCGGGCTCATTGCAGAGCGCGTTCTCATAGACGGGACGGAGCGCGCGGCGCGGAGCGTCCGAGCCTTCGACGACCTGCACAATCTTTCTTTCTCTTGGCGGCTTGGCGGCCTGGCGGCTCTCTTTGTTCGCGCGCGCGTTCCTGGCGAACGAACGCCGCACTAGTCTCCGAGGAGAGAGACCGCGTGACAGACCGCCTCGTCCGCTGCAAGCGAGCGCTGCTCGGCGACCGCCCACGGGTCTTGCTCGCGCTCGCCGCACCGACGGCGCTCGCGGTCGCGCTCGACGTATCGATTCGCGGCGGGAGCCTCGCCGGGTTCGCGACGCAGGCGAAGCTCATCTACGCGAGCTCGCTGCTCATCAGCGCCGCGTTCTGGGTCGAGCCCTTGTGGCTCTGCGCCTGGCTGCTGCGCCGGCGATCGCCGCGGGCTCGGGCGGCGACCGCCGCCATCTTCGGGCTCTGGGTCCTGCCCTTCGCGACGTGCAGCTACGGCGGGCAGGCGCTCTACCATCGCATCTTCCATTCGTACGTCGGACGCGACACCGTCCGCCTCGGCGTCGCCCTGCGCGGCACCGTGGGCGACTGGTTCACAGCCTGGGGCGGGCCCTGGCTCCTCGCCGGGATGGTCCTATCCGGCGCGATGGTCGCGATGGCGCTCCTCGTCCTGGTCGTCCGCGCGGCGCCGCTCCTCGACGGCCCGGTTCCGCTGCTACCCGCCCTCACCTTCCTCGGCGCCGCCTTCTGCTTCTGGACCGACCAGGTCGACAGCCGCTTCCTGCAGGCCGCCACGCCGGACGCCTGCTTCGTCCACGGGACGACGCACGCCCTCCGAACGTGGATCGAGGGACGCGGCAACGTGCGGCAGGGGATGTCGCTGCGGTCGCCGGCGCCGCTGCCTCCCCTCTCGAGCGCTCGCCGGCCGAATGTCCTTCTCGTCCTCACCGAGAGCGTCCGCGCCGACGCCACGTGCTCCGATCCTCCGCCGGCGTGCCAATCGGCCTTCCTCGACGAGGTCGCCTCCGACCGCGTGCCCCTCGGGAAGCTCATGTCCCAGACGCCGAACACGTTCAGCGCCTGCATGGTCCTCTGGACCGGTCTGTCGCCCGACGTCGATTTCCGAACGGCGCACTCGGCCCCCGTGCTCTGGGAGATCGCGCGGGCAGTCGGCTATCGCACCGCGTACGTCACGTCCCAGAACCCGAACTACGAGGACTTCGGCACGTTCACCCGCCGCGCGGGCATCGATGTCCTCGTCACCGCCACCGACCTCGGTGGCGTGGCGCAGGAGCAGCTGGGAGCGCCCGACGAGCGCGCGACGGCGGAGATGCTGCAGTTCGTGCGCTCGACCGACGGGGCAACTCCCTACTTCGCCGTCCTTCACCTGTCGAACACCCACGCGCCCTACCGGGTCGATCCGGCGCTGACGCCGTTCGCTCCGCACTCGACCGACCCGCTCGGCAACGCGGCCGCGTTCCACAACCACTACCGCAACAGCGTCGCGCTTCAGGAGCGAACCGTCGCTGACTTCGTGCGCGCCGTGCGCGCGCTGCCCGGATGGGACCATACGGCCCTACTCTTCGTTTCGGACCACGGCGAGCAGTTCCGCGAACACGGCGGCCTCTATCACAACCATTCGCTCTTCGACGAGGAGCTGCGCGTCCCGGGTGGATCCTCGCAGGCCCCTCCGCGCTCGATCTCCCCCAGCGCTTCGCGCTCGCCTCGCACGCCGGTCGGCGCACGTACATGCAGGACGTTCACGAGACGGTCGTCGACCTCTTGGGCGTGGAAGACGCGCGCGCGACGCTTCCCTTTGCCGCCCACGTGACCGGGAGATCCCTCCTGCGCGAACGACCCGTCGGCGAGGGCCCGATCGTGCTCCTGGCCACGGCCACCAGCGTCTGGGAGCCCGACGACGCGCGCTTCGGTGCGACCGCCGGAGAGCGCGCGCTCATCGGAGCCCCCGGCGCGTGGGCCTGTTTCGACACCGCCCGCGATCCGCGGGAGCTCTCTCCGCTTCACGGGGCCGCCTGCGACGACCTGCGCGCCGCCGTGGCGCCGGTGTTCGTCGGCGAAGTGCGTTGACCGGGGCTACTTCGACTTCGGCTTTCGCAGATCGCCGAGCGTCCCGAAGCTGTGCGCGGCGGGCGCCTTCTTCTCTTGTTCCCGGAAGCCGTCGAACTGGGCTCGCTCCTCGTCGTCCTTCAGGGCGCGCACCGACAGGCGCATGCGCCCCTCGCCGATCTCGACGACCTTCACCTTGAGCTTCGTACCGATCGGGAACGCCTTGCGGAGATCGGTCCCGCGCGCGACGCCAATCTCGGCCACCGGCAAGAGGCCCCGCCCGACGCGGCCCTTGGTCCCCTCGAGCTGGACGAAGAGGCCATACGTCTCGACGCGCTCCACCGACCCGGAGACCACCTGGCCGAGCGCGACCGTGACCGCCGCGGGCTCTGTGCTCGGGCCGAGCGGCACGCTTGCCCCCATCGAGACCGCCGCCTCGACGGTCGGCGCCAGGCGCACGCCCAGCTCGGGGTCGACGTGAACGACCCGGGCGCGGAGCGTGTCGCCCACGGCCGCCTTGATCGTCCCGTCGGGGGCCTTGAGCTCCGTCGACTCGATGAAACCCTGGCGCCGCCCGTCGAGCTCGACGAACACCGCGTCGCGGCCCACCTGGACGACGAGGACCTCGAGCGTCTCGCCGACGCGCGGGTTGCGCTTGCGCGGCGCTGCCTGGCCGGCTTGCTCGAAAAGGGCCGCAAAGGACTCGTCGGGGCGGTCAGTCATGGCTACGCCGGGGTTGTACCACCGCTTCCGCCGTGAAGCCGTTCCGCCCACAAACGCGTTGGCGCCCCCCCACACCGAGAAAAGAGCGCCGAATGGGGTCCGCCGGGGTTCACTATTGTGACGGGGCTAGAAGCGTACAAACGCTCTTGATCCATCCTGGGCTCCCTTTACCCTTCAGGTCGTCGCGACGCGCAAACAGGGGAGTCTGAACCACGCACGTGCTCCGAGCTCCTGCGCAACTCCCAGGAGGAGACACGAACATGAACTCCGCGAAGCCCCCGCCGCCGCCTCCTCACCGTCCCGCCACGTCGAAGCCACCGCCTCCGCCGCCCCTTCGGGCCTCGAAGCCACCCGCCGTCCCCTCGGCCGGTCACGCGGCGTCGCACGCTCACGCCGCCGGGCACGAGCCCGCGCAGGCTCACGCGAGCGCACACGCCCACGCAACGGCCCACGAGCCCGCGCACGCCCAGGTCGCGTCCGTGCCGCCGGCGCACGCCCAGGTCGCGTCCGTGCCGCCGGCGCACGCGCAGGTCGCGTCCGTGCCGCCGGCGCATGCGTCCGTCGCTCCGCCGGTCGCCCAGCCCGTCTACGCGCAGCCGGGCCAGGAGACGCGCCTGCGCGTCTCGGTCAAGCTGTCGGTGCGCGACGCCAATCTCCTTCTCGCCCGGCCTTTGCGCGAGGGGGAGGCCCCGCCACCCGGAACTCGCGCGGCCGTCCTCGTGCTCGTCGAGCCCGCGGTCGAACCGGAGACCGGCGGCGGCGGGTCGTCGACATGACCGAGCCGCCGCACGTCGCCCCACGTGAAGAGGAGGCCGAGGCCTTCGAGCTGACTCCCCGGGCTGCGGAGCCGGAGAGCGTCGAGAGCGCGCTCGAGCGCATCGAGGGCCTCGTCCTGCAGGACCCTGGCGACGACGTCTTGCGAGCGAACTACCTGCGGCTCGCCGACGCCGAGAGCCAGCAGCTCAGGGCTGCCAATGCCCTCGCCCGCGCGGCCGGCGCGAACGAAGCGGAAGTGCGCGAGCGGATCTGGTTCGACGCGGCCACGCTCTACATGCAGGAGGCGGAGCTGCCGCGGGCTCGCAGCGCGTTCATGCAGGCCGTGCTGGCGGGAGTCGGCGGCCCCTCGGGGCTCGCCGCCGCGCGCCGCGTGCTCGATCTCGAGGTCGATCCCGGTGATCCGGACGTGATCGGTCCGGCCCTGGCGCTCATCTCGTGGGCCGATCCGGAGCCTACGCTCCGGCAGGCCGCCGCGCGACGGCTCCTCGCGCTACACACGCGCGCGCCGCAGGACGACGCGCGGCTGGTCATTGCCCTGCGGGCCCTCGCGGGCGCGAGCGACGAGTCGACCGGCTGGCTCGCGTCGCTACGCGAGCGGGATCCGCGCCGCGCCATCGAGCTTTGCCGCGGCGTCCTCGAAGCCGACCCGTCGTCCCCCGAGTGGCTCGGCCGGCTCGACGAGTGGCTCGGCAAGGACGAGGACCCGGCCGACCGGTTGGCCCGCTACGAAGCGGCCCTCGTCGACGCGTCGACGCCCGAGCGCAAGGTCGCCCTCACGCGCGCGATCGCGGCTCTGCGCCGCGACGCGGCCAAGGATCTTCCGGGGGCGATCGATGCCTGGCAGCGCGTGCTCGTGGAGAGTCCTGCGGATCGCGAGGCGACCGACGCGATCGTCGCGGCCAGCGCGAAGATGGACGACGGCGAGGTCTTCGCGGCGATCGTGCGCGCGCGGCCCTCGCTGCGAGGGCGCGACCGTCACGAGGTGACCCTCCGTCTGGTCCGCGCGCTCGCCCGCCAGGGCGACAAGACCGGCGCCGTCGCGCTTTGCCGCGAGCTGCTCGAAGACGCGAGCGTCACCCCGGCGACGCTCCAGGCGATCGCGGAGATCGCCCACGACGAGGACGACCCGATCCTGCACCGGTCGGCGCTCGAGCTGCTCGTCCGGGCCGGCAGCGGCGACGCGAAGCGACGCGCGCTCGAGCGGCTCGGCGACTTCCAGTTCGCCCAGCTGCGCGATCCCCGCGCGGCGGCCGAGTCCTGGAGGCCTGCGGCGCAGATGTGCGAGGGCTCGCCCGCCGAGCAGGCGCACGCGCAGGCCCTCTACGAGCGTGTCCTCGAGGCCTTGCCCGACGACCGAGACTCCGCCCAGCGCCTGGCCGGACTTTACCGACAGTCGAACGACTGGACCAAGCTCCCGGCGGTCCTGCGCGTCCTCATCCGGACCGACCTGGCCGAAGAGGGACCCGCTCGCCTGCTGCTCGAGCTCGAGAAGAGTGCGATCGACGCCGGGGCGGCGGAGGAGTTCGTCTCGCTGCTCGACGAGGTCCTCGCGCGCTCGCGACCCGACGCCAAGGAGCGCGCACGCGCCCTCAAGCGAGCCCGCGCTCGGGCTCTGAGCTCGGATCCGTCGCGTCAAGACCAGGCCTCCCTCGTGTACCGGGAGCTCGTCGAGTCCCTCGCCCTCGAAGAAGACGTCCGAGACTTCGAGTCGTTCATCGAATCGCGAGCCAGCGCGCAGGAGCGGCACCTGGATCGGCGGTGGCTGTACGGCTGGCGAGCGGGCCGCGAGGCGCGACCGATCAAGGTGCTCGTCGACTGGGGCCGGGCGGAGGACGAGTTCGGCGAGGCCGACGCGGCGATCGCGGTCTACGAGCGGCTGGCCGAGATCGACCCGGGTCGCCGAGAGGCGCTCGAGGCGCTCTGCCGCCTGCGTCTTCACGCCGGAGACTTCGAGGGCGGGCTGGCGGCCCTGCGACTTTTGCGTGACTCGGCGAGCGAGACCGAGCGGCGGGGGGTGATCCTCCGGATGGCTCGCCTGCTGCTCGAGGAGATGGGCCGCCCGGCGGAAGCGGCGCTGGCGCTCGCGCCCCTCTTCAGCGTCGTCCCGCCAATCGCAGCGGTGCACCAGATGATGCAGCGCACGCTCGCGGACGCGTCCGCGCGCGGCCCGATCGTCGAGCGCCTCGAAGAGCTGGCAGACGAGGCCGACCCCTCGACTCGCCTGCGTGTCTACGAGTTCCTCGTGAAGGCGTGCGCCGAGACCGCGGCCATGGGAGGCGCGCGCCAGCGGTGGTTTCTGCGCGTCGTCGAGCTCACCGAGGACCGCGCCGAGGCCCTGCGAGCGGCCGTCGACGGGGCGATCGAGATCCCGGACGCGATCGACCTCTGGCAGGCCGCCGAGACGGTCGCGCGTGAGGTCGGGCAGGGGGAGGTCGTCTCGCGGGCGTACCACCGCGCGCTCGTCGAAAGCCCCGTGGACGCCGTGCTCGCCGAGACGCTGGTGCAGCGCATGATCGCCTTCGAGGGTGAGTACGGCGCGGCCTCGCCGCTGCTCGTCGAAGCCCTCCAGCGGCTGCTCGAGCTCTCGCCGGGCGCACGGTGGGCGATCGATCGCGTCAAATTGGTGCTCGGCTCCCAGGCTCGGTGGGACGAGCTCTTTCGCATCTACGACCGCGCGATCGCCGCGGCGGTCGACGCGCGCGCCCACGCCGATCTGCTCGACGAGGCGGCCTTCGCGGCGAAGGACCTCGCGGCCAGCCCCGAGCGCGCGATCGTTTACCTCGAGTCGATCCACGAGCTTCGCCCCGAAGACCCCGCGGTCGACGCCGCGCTGGAGCGTCTCTACGAGAAGCAGGGGCAGACGAGCGCCCTCATCCAGCTGCTCGGCGGGCGTCTCGACCGGTGCACCGGCTTTCACCATCGCGAGCTTCTCCGCAAGATCGCGTCGCTCTGGACGGACCTGGGGAGCGGGGAAGAGGCGATCGCCATCGTCGACCGGCTGCTCTCGGACGGAGCGGCGGTCGCCGACATGACCGATCTCCTCGAGCGCCTGGCCGCCGATCGCGGGGCGGCCGGCGGCGCAGAGGCGGCCGACGACGGCGCGGCGGACCCCTCTCCGGCGGCCGTGGCGCAGACGCGCGCGATCGCGGTCTTGCGCGCGCACTACGAGGCGGCGGGGCAGGTCGACGACGTCGTCCGGATGGCCGAGCGCGAGCTGGCGCTGGCCCGCGATGCCGAGGCGCGCGCGCGATCCGTTCGGGACCTCGTCGCGCTGCGCCTCGCGGCGGCCGAGCGCTCGAGCCCGACGGGCGTCTTCGCGCAGGTCGTCGGCCAGGTCGAGGCCGACGTGGCCGGCGATGTGCCCCTGGCGAAGATCGCGTTCGAAGCGATGCTCCAGCGAACGCTCGGCGCGTGGAAGCAGCCCGCCGGACCGGGCCGAGACGACGCGGCGGACGGGGCGTGGCGCGTCATCCACATCCTCGAGAAGCTCCTCGTGGAGAGCGGGAAGGGCGAAGCCGCGCTGAACCTCCTGACCCGCTGCAGCCGGTTGCCCTTCGAGCAAGCGCGCCGGCGCGAGCTGGTCCGCGAGGCCGCCCTGATCTGCGCGGACCGCCTGGCGGACAACGCGCGCGCGATCCGCACGTTCGGGGAGCTCTTCGAAGAGGACGGCGGCGACGACGTGGCGGCGAGGTCGCTCCTGCGCTTCGCGACGCTGCTCGAGGAGTCCGGGGAGCTGCCGCGCCTCGCGGCCCTCTGGGAGGCGCAGAGCCTCGTGCACGAGAAGGCCGGGCGGGCGACCGAGGAGCGCGCGTGCTGGGAGCGCGCCGCGCGTCTATGGGAACGCCAGGACGACGCCGAGAAGGCCGTGGCGGCGTACGGGCGCGCGGGCGCCCTGGGCTCGCTGGCGGCGTTCGAGGCGCTCGCGAGGATCCATTCGGAGCGCGGCGCGTGGGCGGAGGCGGCCGAGGCGCTCGAGTGGCTCGCCAGCCATTCGCCCGCCGAGGTCCGGGGCCTTCGCGCGCTGCAGCTCGCCGACGCGTGCGTGGCGCTGGGCGATCGCGGTCGCGCGCGGTCGCACCTCGAGAGCGCGCTCGCGGCGGGCGTCGAGGCCGAGCGCGTCGAGCAGGTCCCCGATCGCCTGATCACGCTCTACCGCGAGGACGCGGCGTGGCGGCCGCTCGCACGCCTGCTCTCGGCGCAGGCGCGGCGTCCGGGGCATCCCGAGCGGCGGCTCGCTTGGCTCCGCGAGGCGGCGGACCTTCACTGGCACGAGCTCGACGAGCCCGCGGAGGCTGCCGCGCTGCTGCAGCTCGCCGTGGCCTGGTACCCCACCGACGCGACGCTTCGGCCGGCACTCGCCGACGTGCTCGAGGCGTCCGGAAAGTGGGACGAGGCCGCCGTCGTTCTCCGCGACCAGGTGGCGACGTACCGCGACCAGCGCTCCAAGGAGCGCGCCCTGGTCCATCACAGACTGGCGCACGCGCTCACGCGCGCAGGGCGAGCCGAAGGGGCGCTGGCCGAGCTGCGGACCGCCTCCGAGATGCATCCGTCGCGCCCGGCGATCCTCTACGACCTCGGACGAGCGGCGCTCGCATCCGGCGACCTCGATCTCGCCGAGAGCACCTATCGCGCGCTGGTCCTCGCGATCCACCACGCGATCGACGACGCCGCGGCCGGCCCTTCGGGGCCCCATCGCGCCGAGGTCTTCGTGGAGCTCAGCGAGGTCGCCGCGCGCAAGGACGACGCCGCGCGGGCCCTCGATCTCGTGGACTCGGCGGTCGACGCGGCGCTCGAGACCGGGGAGGACCCGAGTCGCTTCGAGGGTCCGCTCCGCGCGCGCGCCCGCTACGACCTGCTCGCGCGATCGATCGAGAGGCGCGTCGAGCGAGGCGCCACGCTGGCCGCTCGAGCGAGCGCCCTCAGCGACCTTGCCGCCATCTGGGCGGAGCACCTCGCCCGCGACCCGGGCGTGCGGGCCCGAATCGCCCGCCATGCCGAGCGGATGTACCGCGAGCTCGAGCACGAGGGCCTGACCGACTCCGCCGCGTGGACCGCGCTCGCAACGGCTCATCGCTCGTTCGGCGACGAGAGCGCGCGCATCGTGATGATGCAGCGTCGGGCGGCGCTGCTCGAGGCGGCGATTCCCAACCTGAAGCCTGGCGCGGATCGGAACCGGCTGCAGGTGGAGCTCGCGACCACCCTCCTCGAGGACCCCTCTCGACACGGCGACGCCGTCACCCTCCTCTCGAGCGCGCTGAAAGCCAACCCGGGGGACGGCGAGGCCGCCGATCGGCTCGCCGACGCCCTCGAAAGGCTGGGGCGTTTCGACGAGCTGGTCGCGGTGCTCGAAGGTCGGCTCCGCGCGGGATCGACCGACGCGGCTTCGGCGGGGGCGAGGTGGCGCCTCGGCAGCGCGCTGGAGCGAGCCGGACGCCCCAAGGAGGCGCTCCCCATCTACGAGTCCATTCTCGATCGTCCCATGGACGAGCGCTCCGCGGCCGATGGAAGCCCCGACGATCGCTCGGCGGCGTCGGGCGCGTGGCTCGGTGCGCTGGTCGAGCGCCTCGAGGCCCTCGGCAGCGAGCGCCTCGCGGACGGCCTCGAGAGGATGATCGACGGCCGCTCCGATGCGACCCTCGCGCAACGCCTGCTCGATCTGCGCGATCGCGCGGGCGACGCCGCCGGCGCGACGCGCGCGCTCGAGCTGGGGTTCGCGGCGGATCCGAAGAACGCGGCGTTCTTCCGGCGCCTGGTCGACGCGTACCGCGAGGCGGGCGATCCAGGAAGGACGCTGCGCCTGCTGGATCCGGCGATCGCGGCGCGGGCCGACGATGCGGAGCTCTTGCTGATGCGCGCAAACGCGCGCGAGACCCTCGGCGACGACGACGGCGCTCTCTTCGACCTCGAGACGGCGGCCGTCGCCGACGTTCGTCACGCCGACGCGCTCCTGGCGCTGCACGCCCGCGTGCTCGAGCGTCAGATGAACCGCGCGGAGGGGCGGCCCCTGCCCGCCACGGCGAACGTCTATGCGATCCGCGTCGTGGACGTGCTCTTGCACGCCCAGCGCTTCGGCGAGGCGCGACGCGAGCTCGAACGGCTCCTGGCACGAAGCCCGGCGCAGGCCGACGGTCTCGAGAGAATGGCGGCGCTTCACGGCGCGGATGGGAACTGGACCCTCGCGGCCGAGACGTACCGCAAGCTCCTGCCGATCGCGGAGGCGGGCGACAACGAAGGTCTGGTCCGGGTGGCCCTCGCGATGGCCGATGCTTGCGAACGCGCCGGGGACGCCGGGGCCGCACGCGATGCCCTCGAGTCCGCGATCGCCAAGGCCCCCGAGAGCCGCGAGCTCATGCAGCGGCTCGAGCGTGTCTGCGAGATGACGGGCGACGTGGCCCGGCTCGCGAACCTCCTGGTCGCGCACGCCGAGCGCGAGCCCGGCGACGGGAGCGCCCCGGACGCCGACGAGCGCACGCGCCTCCTCGTTCGCGCCGGGCTGCTCTTGCTCGACGGCGCGCAGGACGCGGCAGGCGCGCTTCGCGTCGCGGAGCGCGCGCGCGCGGGCGACCGCGACAGCCTCGACGCCGTCCTTCTCTGGGCCGGCGCGCAGCGCAGGCTCGGACATCCGGCGGAAGCGCTGGCTGCGATCCACGAGGCGACCGGGCGCGCGAGGGGCAAGCGCACCCCGCTCCTGGCCCGTCTGCACCTGGAGGCCGCGAGGGCGCACTTGGCGATCGACGAGATCGTCGAGGCGTTCGATTCGCTGAAGGCCGGCTTCAGCCTGGACTGGCGGAACGCGGAGATCGCGATGTTGCTCGGTCTCGTGGCGATCGATCTCGACGACGAACGACTCGCCGAGCGTGCGCTCTCGGGGCTCACGACGACCCCTGTGCGCGATGCGTCGGGCGCGAGCCCGGACGCGGCGCTGCAGGCGGGGGCCTTCTATCGCCTCGCGCTGATGGCGCAGGGCAAGGGCGATCGCGGAAAGGCCCGGCGAATGGCCACCCGCGCGATCGGGGTAGAGCCCGGGCATGCGGCCGCGAGGGCGCTGCTCGAGCAGATCGAGCCGGCCGGCGGATCGCCGGCGAACCGCAGCGGCCCGCGCCCCGCGATCACGCCGCGGTCGTAGCTAGTCCCCGAGGACTTCGCGGGCCCGCTCGACGTCCCGGGGCGCCACCTGAAGGCGTACGCCCCCGGTCGGCCCGGTGAGAAACGGCATCACCCCGGCGGTCTGCGCTCCGATGACGAAGGCCGCGATCCCCTCGAGCTCGAGCCGCTCCTTGGCCAGCTCGGCTTCGGCCGTGTCGAGAAAGGACGCAACGGTGATGAGATCGGCCATGGCGGTCCTCTGCGTAGCACCGCCGGCGCGCGGCCGCCCGGGCGAGGCGCCCCGTTCGTGCGCCGTCGCGCGCCGCTCGTCGGGACCCGCATGAGCAGAGAGCGAAAGCGGTGCTACGGTGCGCGCGGAAGACTGGCGGCAGCTCGACCATGATGTGGCTCGTCCGCATGGCGCTCCGGCGCCCCTACACGTTCGTCGTGATGGCGATGCTCATCGTCATCCTCGGCGTCGCTGACGATCGCTGCGGATGCCGACGGACATCTTCCCGGACATCGACATCCCGGTCATCTCCGTCGTCTGGAACTACCCGGGCCTGACGCCCGAGGAGATGGAAAAGCGCATCGTCAACAACTACGAGCGCTTCCTGACGACCGACCGTCAACGACATCGAGCACATCGAGAGCCAGTCGCTGACGGGCATCTCCGTCGTCAAGATCTTCTTCCAGCCGGGGGCGAAGATCGAGGCGGCCACCGCGCAGGTGACCGCGATCTCGCAGACCGCCGTGCGCGCAGATGCCTCGCCGGGCGCGACGCCGCCGTTCATCATCCGCTACAGCGCCTCGAACGTCCCCATCCTCCAGATCGCGCTCGAGAGCGACTCGCTCAGCGAGCAGCAGCTCTTCGACTACGGCGTCAACTTCATCCGCGCCGACGTCGCCACCATCCAGGGGGCGCAGCTCCCCTGGCCGTACGGCGGCAAGCAGCGCCAGATCATGATCGACATCGACCCCCAGCGCCTCTACGCGTGGGGGCTGTCGCCGCGCGACGTCAACAACGCCCTCGGCCTGCAGAACGTGATCGTCCCGACCGGGACGGCGAAGATCGGCGTCGACGAGTACCCCATCGTCCTCAACGCGAGCCCCGAGCTCCTCGATCAGATCGACGGCCATCCCGATCAAGGTCGTCCGCGGCACGACGGTGTACATCCGCGACGTCGCCAACGTGCGCGACGGATACGACGCCGCAGACGAACATCGTGCACGTCGAGGGCAAGAAGTCCGTGCTCATGTCGATCCTCAAGCAGCGGCAGCGCGAGCACCCTCGACATCGTCAAGCGCGATCCGCGACACGCTGCCGACCACCCTCGCCGCGCCTGCCCAAGGAGCTCAAGGTCTCGCTCCTCTTCGACCAGTCGGTCTTCGTGCGCGCGGCGGTCGAGGGCGTGGTCAAGGAGGCGGGCATCGCCGCCGGCCTGACCGCCCTCATGCTCCTGGTCTTCCTCGGGAGCTGGCGGAGCACGCTCATCGTCATCGTCTCGATCCCGCTCTCGATCCTCGTGTCGATCATCGTGCTCTGCGTGGCTCGGCGAGACGCTGAACGTCATGACGCTCGGCGGCATGGCGCTCGCCGTCGGCATCCTGGTCGACGACGCGACGGTGGAGATCGAGAACGTCCACCGCAACATGGCGCAGCGCAAGCCCATCGTGCGGGCCATCCTCGACGGCGCCGCCGAGATCGCGACGCCGGCGTTCGTCTCGACGCTCTGCATCTGCATCGTCTTCGTCCCGGTCGTCTTCATCACCGGCGCCGCGAAGTCGCTCTTCGTCCCGCTCGCGATGGCGGTCGTCTTCGCGATGCTCACCTCGTACTTCCTCTCGCGCACGCTCGTGCCGACGATGATGCACTACCTGCTGCGGCAGGAGGCCGAGCACCACGCGCACGGACGCCACGCGGCGCCGACGTCGCTCGCGGGGCGCTTCTTCGCGGCGTTCGAGCGCGGATTCGAGCGGCTGCGCATGTTCTACGGCGGCTGGCTGGCGTGGGCGCTCGAGCGCCGCGCCTTCGTCGTCGGCGCGTTCGCCGTCTTCGTGGCGGCGTCGCTCGGCGCTCTTCCCGCTCGTCGGGCGAGACTTCTTCCCCACCGTCGACGCGGGCCTCATCAAGCTGCACGTGCGCGGCGTCCCGGGCACTCGCATCGAGGAGACCGAGCGCAAGTTCGCGCAGATCGAGGACACGATCCGAACGGTCATCCCGCCGGACGCAGATCGAGACGATGCTCGACAACATCGGCATCCCGTACAGCGGCATCAACCTGTCGCTCAGCGAAGGCGCCCTCATCTCGTCGGCCGACGGCGAGATCTTCATCGCGCTCAAGGAGGGGCACGCACCGACGGCGCGACTACGTCCGCCAGCTGCGCGCGACGCTCGCCACGGCCTTCCCCGAGCAGACGTTCTTCTTCCTCGCGCCCAGACATCTCGACGCAGGTGCTCAACTTCGGGCTCGCCGCGCCCATCGACGTGCAGGTCGTGGGCGCCATCGGCAACGAGCCGCAGACGGCGGCGGTCGCGAAGCAGATCGCCGAGCAGGTCAAGAAGATCCCCGGCGCGGCCGACGTGCACCTCGCCCAGGTGCTCAAGCAGCCCGAGCTCCGCATCGACGTGGACCGGACGATGGCCGCGCAGCTCGGCCTGACCGAGCGCGACGTCGCGAGCGACCTGCTCGTGTCGCTGGCTTCGAGCGCGATCGTCGCGCCGAGCTACTGGCTCGACAAGCGCGGCATCCAATACCTCGTGGCGGTGCAGACCCCGCAGCACGACGTCGACTCGCTCGACGCGCTCGACGACGACGCCCATCTCGACCGGCGGCGACCGGCCGCAGCTGCTCTCGAACTTGGCGTCGGTGTCGCGCACCGAGGGGCCGGTCAACATCACGCACTACAACGTGTCGCGCACCTACGACGTGCAGGCCAACGTCGACGGGACGCGACCTCGGGTCCGTGGCCACGGCCGTCACGAAGGTCGTGAGCGCGCTCGAGCCGTCGATGCCCCGCGGGACCACCGTGCGCATCAAGGGGCAGGTCGAGAGCATGGACGCCTCCTTCCGCGGCCTCGGCTACGGGCTCGTCTTCGCCGTCGTGCTCGTCTATCTGCTTGATGGTCGTGAACTTCCAGTCCTGGCTCGATCCGCTGGTCATCCTGATGGCGCTCCCCGGGGCCATCGCGGGCATCGCGTGGATGCTCTTTCTGTCGCACACGACGCTGAGCGTGCCGGCGCTGATGGGGTCGATCATGTGCGTCGGCGTGGCGACGGCCAACAGCATCCTCGTCGTCACCTTCGCCAACGACCAGCGCGCCGTCGGGCGCGACGCGAGCGACGCCGCGCTGGCCGCGGGCATGACGCGCCTGCGGCCGGTGATCATGACGGCGCTGGCGATGATCATCGGGATGCTGCCGATGTCGCTCGGCCTGGGCGAGGGGGGCGAGCAGAACGCGCCGCTCGGGCGCGCGGTCATCGGCGGGCCTGCTGCTCGCGACGATGACGACGCTCTTCTTCGTGCCGGTCATGTACAGCCTGCTGCGGCGAAAGCCTCCCGCGCCGGTCGACCCTCTCCTGGAGGACGCATGACGCCCCACGGAGACGGGCCGCCGCCGGCCCCGCCCCCGATCGCGCAAGGTCACGAGCTCGGCTTCGATCTCCCGCCGCCCGCGACGATCTCGAGAGCGGGAATGGTCGCTGCCGCGGTCGGCGCCGCCCTCCTGCTCGGCGCGGCGTTCGCGGTCGGCTACGTTCCGCGCCATCGGGAGCGCGCCGCGCTCGAGGAGGCGACGCACGAGCGCCGGCCAGTCGGCCATGCGAGTCGACGTCATCTCCCCGAAGATCGGATCGAGCGATCGGGCCGTGGCCCTGCCGGGCAGCGTGCAGCCGCTCGAGGAGACGGTGCTCTACGCGCGCGCGAGCGGCTACGTGCGGCGCTGGCTCGTCGACATCGGCGACAAGGTCGACGGACGGCCAGCTCCTCGCCGAGATCGAGACGCCGGAGCTCGACCAGGAGCTCGATCAGGCGCGAGCGCAGCTCGGGCAGGCCCAGCCCTCGCTCCTGCGCTCGAAGGCCAGCCGGGAGCTCTCGAACGCGAACCTGCAGCGCTACCAGCAGCTGACGCCCGTCGGCGTCGCCTCCCAGGCCGATCTCGACCAGCGGCAGGCGCAGGCGCAGGTCGACGAGGCGAACGTCAGCGTGGCGCAGGCCACCATCGCCGCCCAGGAGGCGAACATCCGCCGCCTGACGCAGCTCAAGGACTTCGCCCGCGTGACGGCGCCGTTCGCGGGCTCGGTGACGCAGCGATGGGTCGAGGTCGGCGCGCTCGTCACGGCCGGCAACGGGCAGCCGCTCTACCGGATCGCCGCGACCGACCCGGCGCGCGTCTTCGTCCAGGTCCCGCAGGACGTGGCGCCGGGCCTTCGCGTCGACGTGCCCGCGACGGTCAGCGTGCGCGAGTACCCGGGGCGCAAGTTCGACGGAAAGGTCTCGCGCAGCGCCGGCGAGCTCGACGCAACGACGCGGACGATGAACACCGAGATCCGCGTGCCCAACGCCGACGGAGCGCTCATCGCGGGCATGTACGCCGAGGTCGCGCTGACCTTGCCGTCTCCCCATCGCGGTCTTCGAGCTGCCGTCGACGGCGCTGATGAACGACGCGAGCGGGCTCCGGGTCGCGTCCGTCGACGAGGACTCGAAGATCCACCTCTTGCCGGTCGTCGTCGAGCGAGACGAAGGGGCGAACATCGAGATCTCGACCGGGCTGACGGGCAAAGAGCGCATCGTGAAGCTCGCCAGCGCCGAGTTCATCGAAGGCAAGCCCGTCGAAGTCGTCCACTGACCGATCGTCGGAACGGCGAGCCGCCCGGACGCCAGAAGAACGCCAGGGGCGCTCACCCGTCGACGATGAGGGCGCAGGCGACGAGGCGGTCGAGGGTCGCGGCCACGAGGAGCTCGAGCTCGGCGTCGGTGGCGGCCCCGAGGTCGCTCTGCGCTCGGGCTTCCCGCGCGAGGTCCTTTCGCGTGCGCGTCCCGTCGAGGCGGCCGAGAACCCAGCGGACGACGGCGTCGGGCAAGAGGACCTCCTGATGCAGTCGATTGGTGACGACCCCACCGCGTCGCGCTTGCCGTCGCGCGAGGCCGCACGCGACCGGCCGCTCGCCCGCGGTCGCGGTCATCGCAGGCTCGTGGTCGAGCAGATTGAGCGCTCCGGTGGCGAGCCATAGTTCGAAGAGCTCCGACGAGAGCGCCGCGAGCTCCGCCTCGGACGCCCCCGCGGGCAGACTGCGACGGGCGAGATCGTCCATCCGCAGCGACCGCGGGGCCACGCTCGCGAGCTCGTGCAATGCGCGGCGCGCCGCCGCGTCCGAGACCTGGACGACGAGACCTCCCTCCTCGAACGACTCCTGACGAGGCGCGGGGTCGGCGGGCCGCGCGGGGCGCAGCCGGCTGGCGACGCGCAGCTCGCGAACGGCGCCGGAGTCGAGGTCCGGCGTCGTGCGCCACGACGCCGCTCGGGCCGCATCGTCGCGCACGAGGAGCGCCCGCCGGAAGGCCGTGCCCCGGACGAAGTCGACGAGCTGCTCCGCGGCGATCGGGTCGAGGGACCGCGCGCGCTCACGCGCTGGCTCCGGGAGGAGCTCGATCGCCGTCGTCGACGGGATGGCGTCGCCCAGGTACGAGAGTCCCGTCGCCGCGGCCTCCTCGAGGAAGGCGCCGACGAGAAGCGGGTGATGCTCCTCCGCGAGGTATTCATGAAGCGCGTAGGCGGGACCGGTCTCCTCGAGACGGCGGGCCACGGCCTCGAGCCGGCGGCGAGAGTCGGCCTGCTCCGGCGACAGCTGAGCGCCCAACCACGCGAGAGACGTCGTGGCCTCCTCGACCGGACGACCGAGCGACGTCGCGGAGAAGCGGAGCCAGTCGCGCGCGGCCAGGCGGTCGTACCAGCCGGGGAGCACGTTGAAGGTCACGCACGCGATCCCCCTGGGGGCCAGGGCTCGGGCGATGCGCTCGAGCAGATTGGCGCGCACGCTCGCCGAGACCCACGAGACCACTCCGTGGCAGATCACGTAGTCGAACGAGCCCTCGGCGATCTCCATCTCGTCGAAGCGAGCGCGCAGCAAGGTCACGTTGGACAGGCTCGCCTCGGCGACGGCGGCGCGCGCGTCGGCGATCTGTCGCGCCGAACCGTCGACCCCGACGAGCGTCGCCTGCGGCAACCCGGCCGCCATCGGCAGGAGGTTCCCGCCGCGACCGCATCCGAGCTCCAGGATGCGCGCGCCGGCCACGGCCGGGGGTCTCCATCGCGCCATGCGCGCGACGGCCGCGATCCGGCCCGGATGGGTCTCGGCGTACGCGTGGTCCGTGTACGGCCGCTCGTCGTAGAGGTCTCGCGACGTCATCGGGGCCCATTATGGGCCCCGGCGAGCCTCAGGGCGCGAGCGTCGCGCGGGCGGCGCCCACGATCGGCATGCCGGCCCCCTCGCGGCCGTCGCGCGCCTCGCTCCCATCGCCCGGGACCTGTTGGACGAAGGCGATGACGCCGTCGGGGGTCGCGTCGGGAGGCACACGCAGGACCTGGGTCCCGGAAGGATGCGCGAGCGCCACCGTCGCCAGCGCGCGCGCCATATCGGTGTGGTGCAGCGTTTGCCCCGCGTTCTCACCCGCGCGCACGGCCACCGACGCAGCACGGTCGACCACCACGATCGAGAGCACGGAGCCGGCGGGCGCGCCCTTGACGTCGTAGTCCACGGCGATCGCCCCGGCGCCGCTCCGCCGGGCGTGGAGCGAGACGGTGGCGACCGCCGAGCGACCGAGGGCTCTCGCCACGCCGTCGAGCGCGCGATCGCGGTCCGAGCCGACGAACGCGTCGCGGCCGTCGATGATCATCTCGGGCGTGTACATGCTCCGCGTGCCGAGCGCGCGCGCGTACGCGCGCTGGCGAGCGGTGTGCTCGGGCGACGCGAATCGATCCGGCCAGCCGAGGTCGTCCCAGTAGTCGACGTGAAACGCGACGGCGTAGACCGGCAAGGCGCCTTCGCGCCCCTGGCGCGCGATCTCGGCGAGCACACCGTCGGCGGGCGGACAGCTGCTGCACCCCTCCGACGTGAAGAGCTCGACCACGGCGACGCCCTCGGAGCGATGCGGCTCGTCCGCGCGGGCTTCGGGAATCGGCGTCGATCCGGGGCCGCGGCAACCGGCGGCGCCCACCGCGAGCAGGATCCAGGCTGGGATTCGCATGCGCATGAGGGACGTCCGGAGTACGCGCCCGCCCGCTCGCCGTTACGCTACCTCGTGATCGTCTGGCAGCCGAGCACGACGGAGACGCTCCCCTTCGAGTCGTTCTGCAGCGTGGAGCACGTGGTGGGGCAGACCAGGATCGCGCTCGGCGTTCCGCCCTGGCTCGGGTCGCTGTTGTAGTACCAGCCGCCCCCGGTGCTGCACTTGGCGGCCGTCTCGACGTAGGGGAGCCCCGAGGACACACCCGCGCCGGAGGTGTACTGCACGTTGACATGGTCGTAGTCGGGAACCCCTCCCTCGGGCAGCGGGACCTCGTACTGACAGGGAAGCGACGCGCCGCGGATCGAGCTCAACGCCGCCACGAACTGCGTCTCCACGTCCTGACTGGTGGTGTTGATGATGAACGCCTGAGTGGTCCCGCCCGAGCTCGCGATCTGGTTGAGCGCGGCGGTGCCCGAGGGGACGTCGCCCGGCGCGAAGACGCCGATGGTGAACGTCTTGATGCTCGGGCTCCCGCTCAGCCCGATGGCGGCGAGGTTCGCGATGCTTGGAATGTCGTCCGGGTTGCACTCGTCGGGGATGCCGTCGGTCGCGAGGACCGCGACGACCGAGTGCGCGGGGTTCGCGACGGCGAACGCCTGCGCCTGGTTGATCGCGCCCTCGAGGGCCGCCGCGGTGGGCGTGTTGCCGCCCGGCTGGCGCGCGGCGAGCGATGTGGTGAGCGCGCTCGCCGCGCCGGGCAGGAGCGCGATCGGCACGGCGGGCGCCTCGTAGTCCGCGGGGGTGCAGCTGTCGCCCTCGATGCACGTCGACGTGGTGAAGGCCTGGCACGTGCCGAGCGGAAAGTTGTTCACGTCCATGCCGCACGATTGCCCCGTCGGCGAGCAGACGGTGTCGTGGTCGTACTGGCACTCGCCGATCGGGTCGCAGGCGACGTTGCCCACGATCCCCAGGCTGGCGGCGGGAGCCGCGCAGTCGGCCGACGTGTCGCACGGGTAGACGGCCGCGCCCGAAATGGCGCACACCTTGAAGAAGCACGGGCCGGCCGAGCCGCACTGCGAGCTCGCGGTGCACGTCGTCGGGACGCCGGCCTGCGTCAGCGGAAAATACTGGAGGCCGACCCCGATCCCGGCCGACGCCGGATCGTTGAGGAACGCGGTCATGGCCGAAACGACGGAGTTCCACTTCGACTTCTGGGCCGCGACCAGGTCGTCCATCGAGCCCGACGTGTCGAGCATGAGGTAAAGGTCGAGCGGCAGCTCTTTCGCCTGCTCGGTGCTGGCGGCGCACCCCGCGAGCGCGTCGAGGGAGAAGCCCGCGTCGGCGACGGTGAAGGTCCCCGAGCCTCCGCCGTCGTCCCCGCCGCTGCCGCCGCTGCCGCCGCTGCTGCCACCGCTGCCGCTGCTCGATCCGCCCTGGCCGCCATCGGCGCCCCGGTTCGGCAAGAGGTCGGGATTGTTCGACCCGCAGGCCACCACCAGACCGACCGCGATCGCGACGGCGACGAAAACGCTTCTCTCGCGGGGTGAGGCCATGGCATTCGTCCCTTCCCTCGGGGCAGGTAAGATAGCCGCCGATGCCCCCCTCACGCCACGTTCTCCCGCTTTTCGCCGCCATCGCGGCGATCGCCGGGGGGACGCGTGCTGCGGCGGCCTGGACGTCGGATCCGGTACCAGCGGAAGATCCCGGCGCTTCTCCGGGCGACGCCGACGCCGCCGACGCGGGCGCCGAGGACGCCGCCCTCGTCGCCGCCATGCCAGCCACGTTCGTCGAGATTTCCGGGGCGGCGAGCGGTTCGCTGCCGTCTGCCGCCGAGGCGCGAACGACGTGGCGGTACGGCCGGACCCGGGGGAAGCCCGTCGACGAGACGTCCTGTCGACTTCAGGTCAGTGGCGCCGGCCGCTCGCTCGACGGCGCGTTTCGGGGCCTGACCGTGGGATTCTCGGTCGCCATCCTCGCGCCGGCCCTTCGCGTCGGAACGTACGCGGCCGGCACGCTGCCGGGGGTCGCCGGGGCGTGGGCGCGCCAGGACCGGACGAGCGGGGCGCCGGACATCGAATGGGACGGCAGCGCGCACGAGGGGGGCCCCCCGAGCTTCGTCCTGACGGTGACCTCGATCGCCGAGACATCGCACTCGTCGGAGCGGCGCGGGGACGTGACGATCGACATGACCGATTTCCGCGTCCACGGCGCGATCGAAGCGACCCTGCCGTGCACGCGCAGCGTGGCGTCATTGCGGCAGAGCTGCCGGGCCGAGACGATCCGCGGCACATTCTGAGGCCTTGAGCGCGGTCATGGCCGTCATGGCGGCCGACCGCCCCGTGCGTACGTTGTCAGCATGCCCGATCCCCTGCCCTTCCTGATCGGCCTGCCCCTCGCGCTCATCGCGATCGTCTGGCTCCTGCGGTCCGTCCGGCAGGTGAACCAGTGGGAGGTCGCGCTCCGGTTCACCCTCGGGAAGTTCACCGGCCGGCTGGGGCCGGGCCTCCAGGTGGTGTTCCCCGGGATCCAGAAGATGGTGCGCATCGACACGCGCATCCGGAACCGCGATCTGCCCTACCAGCAGGTCATCACGCAGGACAACGTGACCGCCTCGATCGACGCCGTCATCTACTACAAGGTCGTCGACGCGGAGCGGGCCGTCTTGAACGTCGAGAACTACGAGACGGCCGTCTGGGACCGCGCCAAGGTCGTCTTGCGCGACGTGGCCGGCGAGACGCGACTCGACGAGCTCCTGACGCACCGCGAGCAGATCGCGGCCAAGGTGCGCGCCGCCGTCGAGCAGTTCGTCGCCCAGTGGGGCCTGCACATCGAGCTCATCGCGCTCAAGGACATCCAGCTTCCGGCCCAGATGCAGGAGGTCATCGCCCGCAAGGCGATCGCCGAGCGGGATCGCCAGTACGTGATCATCAAGAGCCAGGCGGACGTCGAGAGCGCGAAGAACTTCGCCGACGCCGCGCGCATCCTGGCCGGCTCGCCGGGGGCCATGGAGCTGCGGCGGCTCGAAGCGCTGCAGAACCTGTCGTCGCAGGGGACGAGCAAGGTGATCTTCGATCTCGCCAAGCCGTATGGCGACGTGCACGGGGCGGCCGGGGTCGCCTCGGCGCTCGCAGACGGCGAGGCGAGCGAGGCGAGGAAGATGCGCGTCGCGAAGGCGGCGCGGACGGAGCGCCGACGCCGCGGCCGACGCCGTCGCGAGCGAGCCGCATCGTTCGCCGGCGCGGACGTGACCGACTGGACGGGCGAATCGTTGCGCCGGGCGGCGCTCGACGCGCTCGGACGGCACGGCGCCGACCTCGCGCGCGACGCGCTCGTGCACTGCGCGATCGACGTGACTCCGGGCGTGAGGCGGTGGGAAGCGAGCGCCGGGCCCGTCGACGGGCACCGCGTCACCCTGGTACTCGACGCGCCCCGGCTGGCCCGGATTCACGGCGACCCCGCCGTCTACGACGCGGTCTGCGCGGCGCTCGCTGCGGCCGTCGCGACGCGCCCGGGCGAGTCCCTCTTCGAGCTCACGTTCCGCGCGGCGGCGCAGGGCCTCGCGGAGACGCCGTACCGCGGCCGGCGCCCCTGATCGGCCGGACCCGCGCCCATCGTCGGCTCACGATTCGCGCGGCACCGGCCACCCGGGCCCGCGTGCGATCGCCGGCTGGCGCAGGGTCCTGACCTCTGGACGCCGGTCCGGGCGCCGGGATAAGAGAGCGCGTGCAAGACGTCATCGAGAAGGCATCCGTTCTCCACGAGGCGCTCCCGTACATCCGCCGCTTTCACGGCCGCACCTTCGTCGTCAAATACGGCGGCCACGCGATGATCGACGCAGAGCTCAAGGCCAGCTTCGCCAAGGACATCTGCCTCCTCCGGTACGTCGGGATCCACGTCGTCGTCGTTCACGGCGGCGGGCCGCAGATTAGCGAGATCCTCGGGAAGATGGGCGTCGCGTCGAAGTTCGTGTCCGGCCTGCGCATCACCGACGACGAGACGATGGACGTCGTCGAGATGGTCCTCGGCGGCCGCATCAACCAGGAGATCGTGGGTCTCATCTGCCAGGCGGGCGGGCGCGCCGTCGGCCTCTCGGGCAAGGACGACGGGTTCATCCGCGCGCGCAAGATGGCGAGCGTCCGCGCCAAGGTCGACGGCGGGGGCGAATCGATCGTCGACCCGGGGCGCGTCGGAGAGATCGTCGAGATCGTGCCCGAGGTCGTCGACCAGCTCGTGAAATCGGGGTTCATCCCCGTCATCTCGCCGATCGGCGTCGACCGCGAGGGGCACTCGCTCAACATCAACGCGGACACGGCCGCCGGAAAGGTCGCCGAGGCCCTGCGCGCGGAAAAGCTCATCCTTTTGACCGACGTCGAGGCGGTGCGCAGCGGCGCGGGCGAGCTGATTCGCTCTCTCACGGCCCCCGAAGCGGCGCAGCTCATCGACAGCGGCGTCATTCACTCGGGCATGATCCCGAAGGTGCAGTGCGGCCTCGACGCGCTCGCCGGGGGCGTCAAGAAGGTCCACATGCTCGACGGCCGCCTCAAGCACGCTGTCTTGCTCGAGATCTTCACCGATCAAGGCATCGGCACCGAGATCCACCGCTGAGAGAACGGC
>CAVXOZ010000017.1:0-251688 GCA_963763505.1 uncultured delta proteobacterium
ATTGGCGTTGAAGGAGAGAAAACCGCCCGGACGCCAGGACCGCCAGGTGAGAAATCCTCGAGATTTTGACGGCTCCAACCCTGGCGTCTTTGGCGTCCTGACTCTGTACCGGCGCTCCGATCAAGGAGGAGGAAGTGTTTTTCTTCTTTTTCTTGGTTCGTGAAGCAGTGCGAGGGGGGGTGAGCATGGATCTCTCCTGTGCGACTTGGGGGGTCGCGGTTTGGTCGGGCCCCTTGGGCGAAGCTACGAGCTACCTCTCGATTGACTCTTCGCGTTCATCGGACGGCCGTAAGGCGCGCAGAGGTCCGAGACGCAGTGTGGGGTGCGAGAAGCGGAGCGAGCCGCAATTTGCGGTGCGACGTTCGAGCCTCGGACAGGGTCCTTGGCTCGCGTCTCCAGGACGCGCGCGGTCATCGCTTCCAGATGGGTGCTCTCAGCATCGCGCTCGAGGGCGCATCGGCGAGGGAACGGGCGTTTACATGGCTCGCGTCCTCGACGTCGTGGCGCGCGACGTACGGCTCGGCGTGCGTTCGCGGCGCTGAATCTTCTTGGCCACCCGTGCCATGGCTTGGGCACGAAACTCTTGGCTTTGAGCATGGGTCTGCAGGCCCCGGGCGCTCTCGCGCGCTTGCAGGCCGGGGTCGTACACGGTGCCGTCGCGCCACATCGCCCAGAGCACCCCCGCCAGTCGGCGGGCCAGCGCCACGGCGGCGATCTTCTTGCCGCGGGTCTTGGCCAGGGTGTCGGCCCAGCGACGCAGCGGATCGTTGGCATCGCCGGCTCGGAGGATCTGCCAGGCCGATTGCACCAGCATCAAGCGCGCGTGCGTGTTGCCCTGCTTGGTGATGCTTCCCAGGCGGCGCGTGCCGCCGGTCGTGTTCTCGCCCGGCACCAACCCCAGGTACGCCGAAACCGCGTGCGCGTTGCGAAACCGCTTCGCCTCGTCGATCACCGACACGAAGGTCGCCGACACGATGAGGGCCACGCCCGGGGCCGTCGCGCAGAGACGGATGATCGGGTCGCCCTTGGCCACCTGCGCGATCTCCTTGTCGACGGCGGCCAGCTGCTCCTGGGCCACCGCGAGCGTCGCCACCAGCGGCGCCATCAACGCGCGCGTCGCCCGGTTGACGGGTGCCTCCTGCAGCTTCTGCAGAAAGTGGTCGGTGCTCGAGCTGGCCACCAGCACCCCCGCCGCACGAGCCAGCCCCCGCAGCAGCGTGACTTGCCGAGCCCGCATCTCCACCAGCTCCCCGCGCACGCTCAACTGGGCCCGCAAGGCGCGTCGCTCCGGCGAAAGCACATGCGCCATGGGCACTCGCCCCGCATCGAGGGCTAGGGCCATCGCTTCGGCGTCGAGAGCGTCGTTCTTGCGACCGTGCTGACCCACGCCGATCTGCCGGACCCGCGTCGTGTCCAGCATCACCGGCTGCTTGCCCCAGCTCACCAGCACGTCGTGCACATGCCAGCCCTCCCGGCTCGCCTCGAACGCCACCTGCGCCGGCGCCGTCTCGGGACCCAGCAGCGCCTCGAGCTCGCCCAGCCGCCGAACGCTCGTTCGAGCCACCACCTTGCCCCCCACCACCTCGCAAAAAGCGATGTGGCGAGCCCCCAAATCCAACCCTACGCTTCGCATGACTGACCTCCCTTGGGCCCCTCCCTTTTGTGCCTCTGAGCACGTCGGGGCGTCGGTAGCCTCGGCCGCCGACGGGAGGTCAGTCACTCTTTTCGCTCGCGCCATGGGACGGGCCTCCTGCGCCGGTTCATCCCATCTGCGGTCAGATTCTCTTTTTCAGCGCCCTGCTATTTTCAGCGCCCTGCTACTAGGGAGGTGGCGGCGGCCTGGCGACGCTGGAGGCCTCGGTCGCAGGCGCGTGGGGGCGAGCTCGGTGGGGCCGAGGAGTTCGATCGAACGACCACCGCAGCAGCAAGAACGCGGCGACCAGAAGCGCGAGCGGAGCCATGGCGGTGAGGGCTACGAATCGCGCCATCCGCAATCGCTTGCGCCCGCTCGTGACCTTGACGAGGCGCCCGGAGAGACCGGAAACGACCACCCGGGCGGGGGCGTCGAGATCGGCCTTGATCGCGGCCGCGCTTGCGTAGCGCTCGGCCGGGTCGCGGCGCAGGGCGCGCAGCACGATTTCTTCGGCTTGCACCGAGATGGTCGCATCGAGCTCCCTCGGCGCCTTCGGATTGCCGATCTGGCGCGCACTCGCCACCACGAACGGATTGTCGTCTTCGAACGGGGGATGCCCGGTGAGCATCTCGTAGAGCATGGCGCCGAGGGCGTAGATATCGACGCTCGTTTGCCCGCGCACGCGACGAATCTGTTCGGGAGCGATGTAGTCCGATGTTCCGAACGGAGGCGCGGATCCGGAGAACCCGAAGCGACTCCGGACGACCTCGTGGGCCATCCCCAGGTCGATCAAGCGAATGGAGCCGTCTTCGCACAAGAGGACGTTGCCGGGCTTGAGATTGTAGTGCACGAACTCTTGACGGTGCATGTAGTCCACGGCCTCGCAGACGCGGCTCATGATGCCCAGCGCCTCGACCTCGGGCAGGCGGCGCCCCTTTCCGACGCGGGACGAGAGCGTCGTTCCCGCGACGTATTCGGTCACGATGTGGATTCGATTTTTTCTCGGCGGCAGCGCGACGAATCGCAAGATGTACGGGTGGTCGAGCTTGCCGCCGATCTCGGCCTCACGCTGGAACATGGACCAGCTGCCGAGGCCGCTCGAGAACTGCGGCAATGGCACCTTCACGGCGACCACCTGGCCGGCGTTCTCGAGGTCCGAGGCCTTGAACACCGTGGACATGCCGCCTCGCCCGATCTCTTCCAGGAGCAGGAAGCGGCCTTCCAGGGTCTGGCCGGGAGCGACTTTCGACGGGAGCGCCATGAGCTGCGACGCGCGACGGTTCGAAGCGTCACGGCGGTCGCTGAGTAGGGCCTTTTAGCGATCGGGGCGCTAAGATAGTGTTAAGATCGTGCTAACGCGCTTGAATTCCCGGCGGTCGCGGTGCGCCCGTTGGCCCCGCGGGCCGCACCGGCCCCGCGGCATCGGCGAGGGGCGCACCTGTCGCCGGTCACGGGGCGGGCCCGACGTGCGCATCCGTCGCGCCGAACGACGCGGACGCCGCGCCGAACGAGAAGGCCGTCGCGCGCAGCGGGACATCCGCCGCGTCGAGCGATGTAGCCGTCGCGCGCAGCGGGACGTCCGCCGCGCCGGGCGGTGAGGCCGTCGCGCCGAAGGATGCGGCCGCCGCGCGGAGCGGGGCGCCGGTGTCACGCAGCGACAGACCCTTTGGGCGGTGTCGGCCGTCGTCGTCGCGCGACGACGCGTCGGTCGCGCCGAGCGAGGCTCGGACAAGGTACGGAGAGGCTGGAGACCCTCGGCGACGCGCCCCGCCAGCGCTCCGCGGTGGCCTTCTCCGCGTCGCCGGCGGCTCCGCTCGCCTGGAGGACGCGCGGCACGCGCGCGTCGGCCTAGCTCGCCGTCGCACCGATGCGTGGCTCCCGCGCGTCGAAGCGTGGCTCCCGCGCGTCGGCGCACCTCCCCGTCGCGCCGACGCGCGACGCGTGCACGTCGATACTCGGCTCCCCGGGCGTCGGCCGGTCGATTTCCAAAATATTTCTGAGATTGGGTACCCCACGCGCGGACTCTTTAAGGGAGGCCACTCGAAGGCCGGGCATGTCGCCCGGTCAGGTGCCCTCACACCAAGAGAAAGAGTGAACGTCATGTCCGAGATCAAGAACAAGAACAGCAAGGCAGCCCAGGTGAAGCAGTTGATCCTGGGGATACAGTCGCACTACCCGAGCGGGAGTCAGTCGATCCCGGTCGGCGGTGCCATGTTCACGGTGACCGCGTTGACGCAGTTGATGCAAGACTTCGTCGACCAACGGGCTGCCGTGGAAACCGCCAAGGCCGCCACGAAGGCCAAGGTCGAGATCGAGCGGACCCGCGCGCCGTCTCAACTCGCGGTCATCCGCGCGTTCGAGACGGTCGTCCGCGGCTCGTTCGGCAACTCGGCCGACGTCCTCGCGGGCTTCGGGCTGGCGCCCCCCAAGGCGCCCGTTCCGTTGACGGCCGAGAAGAAGGCGATCGCCGCCGCGAAACGCGAAGCCACTCGCGCGGCGCGGCACACGATGGGCAAAAACCAGAAGCTTCCTTTACGACGTGGGACATCAGGTATCCCGCCGAGATTTGCCCTGCGAGCTGCCAGCGCCGCGAGCCCTTGACCTCGATGGGCGTGGCGACGAGCCGTTCGCTACCAAGGACGGCCGCGACGACGGGTCGGGCCTCGACGCCCCCGCGCCGCAACAGCTTCGAGAAAGCAGCGAGGCGCTTGCGCGCCGTGGCGAGGATGCGTTGCGGGTCGATGGCGATGGGAGGTGCGCGGTCAAGGCGCTCGAGGTCGGCTCTGAGACCGTCGATACGGCCGCTCTCCTCTCGCAAGGCGACGAGGAGCGCGTCCATCTCGCCGCCGCGCGCGATCGCGTCGGCCAGATTCCTCGCCTTGCGCTGCCCCGCTTCCAGGTCTCGCCGGACTCGGACGCGCATGGAATCGCGACCATGGTCTTTGGCTTGCGTCTCGAGGTGATCCTTGAATAGACCCATCGCGCGCTCCGCGATGTCGCCGTTGATGAAGGGCGCGACCGCTCGAAGCAAGGCCGCGTCGACCGCGTGTTCCGCACGGTAGCCGATGCCGCGGCAGGCCGAACGGCCGTGCATGCGATGCTTGTCACACACGTACGAGAGGTTGTTGCGTCTCTTGGTGCCCGAGACGACGAGGCTCGAGCCGCAGACCGCGCACCGGAGAAAGGAGGAAGCCAGATGCCGCGGCGTGGCCGCGCCCCAGGCCTTCCTGCGCGGGCGCGAGAGCGCTGCGTCGATCTGGGCCAGCAGGGAGTCGGGCCAGATCCGAAGCTCCGGATGGGCGATGTGCAGCACCTCGGCCTCGGGCGCCCGTACGCATACCAGCGTGCCGCCTCGCGCGACGGTGCGCATGGCGCCATGGCGGTATTCGCCCCGGTAGAGAGGGTGGGTGAGGAGGTTCTTGACAGCCTGCGGGCTCCAGGTGCTGCCGCCTGGCGAGGGGATGCCTGCGCCGTTGAGGGCCACGGCGGTGGCGTGAAAGGAGCCACTGCGCTCGACAAACGTCTCGCCTACGCGCACGACGATCGCGGCGAGCGTGTCGTCGATCTGCCAGTGTGCGGCACCGCGCGCGTCGCGGATGTTGCGGTACCCGAAGGGCGCACGGGTCGCTCGCCGGCCGGCCTGAACGCGGAACCGCAAGCCCTCCCGGATGCGTTGCGCGGCTTTCGCGCGCTCCTGTTCGGCGACCACGCCTTTGACGGCGGTCAGCAGGTACCCGTAGCCGTCGAGCTGCACGAACGCGCGGTCGGTGTAGCTCCACACCTCGACGCCAGCGTCCTTGAGCTGAACGAGCAGCGCCGCTTGCCGCGCGGCGTCGCGCGCGAGGCGATCCAAGTCGCGTAGGACGAGTACGTCGAAGGTGCGGCGCCCCGCGGCGAGGAGCATGGCCTGAAGCTTGGGACGGCGCAGAATCTCTGCGCCGCTCTCGTCGTCGTCGACGAAGACGCAATCGGCGGCGAGATGCCAGGCTTGCGACTCGATGGCGCGCTCGGCGTTCTTCTGCTGCACGAGGCACGACTCGATCCCCGAGCGGGCCCCTTGCCGGTCTTCCTTGCTCAGTCGAACGTAGACCGCGGCTCTCATGTGCGGATGCTCCTCTCGCGTCTGCGGTAAGACGTCTCGGTTCGATACCCGGTGCATCTCCGGCACCGCTGAGTGTTGGCGCCGCCGAAGCGTACCGCGGGGCCGCTCCGATCGTGCTCACGTTGTGCGCCCTTTGAGCTCGGCGAGCAGCGCGTCGGCCAGCGCGCGAGCGATGCGCTCGCGCTCCGGCAAGTCGAGCTTCGGCCGCGGCAGCACCGCGCCCCGCACGACGAGCGCCGCGACCCCTGTCAGCGGCGACCTCAGCGGAGCGCACGCCACCACCACCTCGCCCGGTAGGATGGGGATGGCCCAGTCGGACGGGAGCGGCCGGCGGTCGACCGTATGGAGCGCCAGGAGGCGGACGGCGCGCGCCCGAACGGCAGCCTGCAGGTCGAAGCCGAGGCCTCGAGCGATGGCGGGCGCGAGAGCTTGAAGGACGGCGCCAGTCAGCTCCTGAGGGTCGCGCGGGCCCTCGGCAAGGCTCGGGTCGGCAACCTGTGGCGAGGATGCAGCTCCCTCGGCATGCGTAGCAAGCGCCACGACCCGAGCGGCTCCGACGAGGGGCAGGGCGCTGCGTTTCATTTGCCCGACGTCCGTTTCGCGGCGGGGGCCCGGTACGACGCGCGGGCGGGCTCGGCGACGCAATCCACGCCCTCGAGTTCCAACAGTCCGCTCGGGTCGAGCTCGGCGACGGCGAAGCGCGCTTGGGATCCGCGCGAGCGGCACGCAGACAGCGGGTCGCTCGGTATCGAAGGATGCTGCGATCGCGCGTTTGCGCTCTTCGCCGCCGACAGCTTGGCGCGAGCACGGGGCAAGAACGAACGAGCGGCGGGAGGAGGAGGAATGGGCGGCTTCACGGGTGTGCGGACCCGTCGAGCTGGGTCGTCGACGCGAGCGCCTTCGAAAGCCGTCGTTTCCCGGCCAAACGACTACTCTTCATCGCGGGTCCCTGAAGGAGCCTCGCCACCCGCCGGAGCCGCGGTCGCCTCGCTGGCCATCTTGGAGAGCTCGGCCTCGTCCGCGATGACTTCGCGCGGCAGATCGTCGACGAAGCGGCGCCCGCCCTGGAATTGTTCGACGAGGTACTCCTGGAATTGTGCGAAGCGGCTCTCGGCTGCTCGGCGGGCCGAGTCCTTTGCGTCGTCGGGGATGCTCGGGGTGTGCGCAAACCAGAGCTTCACGTAGATGGCGAACGCCTCCATTTGGATCTCGAGATCGCGCTGGGTGCGGTTCCACGCCCGACCGAGCTGATTGAGTCGCCGCAGGAGCAGCATCTTGTCGTCGGTGCGATCGAGGTACTGCCGCAGGGCGGCTTGGACGACGGAGCTTGTCGTCATGCCCATCGCCGCACCGTAGGCAGCGAGCTGCTTGGCCAACGGCGCGTCGACGTAGGGCTGGAGCCTCACTCGCTCAGTTCTCATGATGCACCTCCGCATGTTCGAGGGTCTCGCCGGTCCACGGGGCGAGAGGACGTTCGTCCGGCGTGCTCGCCGCGTGGCTCTCGGACCGGTCGGGTTGCGCTCGCGACTGCACCTCCGTTCATCGATCAGCGCACGCTAGCTGCTTCGCAAAATCGACATGCGGCGGTGCGATTGCGCGCGGAGCCATACGAAGCTCCGCGGGTATTTCAAGGAGACGCCGCGGACTTTCGGATCGATCAGGTCTCCGACTCGGCCCTGGTCGGCGCCCGAGCAGCCGCCCGGGAATCCAAAACTGACCCCGCAGCGGGGGCTGTCCGCCCCGCGTTCACGCCTCGGTACGACGAGGTCGAATGTTGCGGGGAAAATGACCTCCTCCGTCGATTTGTAAGAGAATGTGGTCTGTCCTTCCTACCGTTCAGGCTGCCGAGGGCTCGACCTGGACGCGAAATCCGAGGGCCTCAAGGGAACCGTCCTCATCGCGCTTGGACGCGACGCGGCCTCGGTTGGAGCCTGCGCCGATAGGCTGGGCTTGCGGCTTAGCGCGCCAGCAGGTTTCGCCGCACCCGAATGGCCGCTAGCGCTGGGGTCCCCGGTCTCGCGAAAGCGTCAACAGGTTCTTGGTGAGGCGGTCCAAGCGCTCCTGCAGATTGGTCAGCCGCACGGCCACCTTGGGGTATTGTTCGGCGAGCGTCACCACGTCGAGGAGGTCTTGGCGCCTCTTGCTTGCCCGGCGACTCGGCTCTTCGGCAGCAGCCAGCTTGAGCACGAGCATGTCCCCAGGGCTCGCCAGTCGCAGCTCGAAGCCCCCGGCGTCGACGAGACGGGCGCGAGATACTGCGGCATCGATGCCGACGTCCTGCGCCGAGAACTGAATTGCCACCCGGCGCGAACGGGGAGCGTCGCCCGGTGCGCGCCAATTGTCGCTGTGTGCGTGGCGCCCCTCGTGGGCGAAGCCTGCCTTCTGGAGCGCCTGGCGTGGGATCTCCGCGAACGTTCTCACGGCGAGGTCGATGTCCAGCGTGGTGCGCGGCTCCTTTGACAACATCTGCATGGCGACCCCCCCGATGAGGGCGTAGGGCGTTCTGGATGCCTCCAGAACGGTCACGACCGCCCGAAGCGGCTGCTCCTTCGTGTCCCCCGGCGAAAGTCCCATCGTCTCACTCCAAAGGCGATCCAGCGCGTAGCTCTGGGCCAATCGGTGCTGAACTTGGCGGCTCATGGGTTCGCCTGTTGACGAAGTGTAGCGAACATCGGCCTGCACGCCGCCGTCCATTCCGGTCCGATGAGCCCCTATCTGACCTGACCGCGCCCCGGTCCGAGGACCGGGACCCGAATACGCGTGCACGCGTCAAGCTCATAACCACCACGGAGTCCGGCGACGATGATGGCCGTCTGCCGAGCCATTCAGTCGTCGGGAGCTGCTCAGTGAAGCCAGCCCAGGAGCGCTCGCCTTCGGGGAGCGTCGGCTGTCCGGCGTCAGCGGGGGGCATGTTGCAGACCGCTAGCTGGCTGAGCATGCTGCCGAAGTTGCTGTGGACACCGGGTAGGTCGAGTAGTCGAACGAGGGACGGCTGACGGCCTCTATGCCGCCTTCGAGGTGACACGGGCCGCAACGCCAATCCAGGATGGCCTGCACCGTGCTCGACCAGCTGGGCGGCGAGCCAACGGCTGGTCACGACGTCCAGCCAACGCTGCGTGATGGCATGTTCACGAAGGCATCATTGACCCGCACGGTCGACGTCTACCCGGCCGCGCTCGTGAACCACCGCGGGTCTGCCGCGTGCCGCAGGGGCCGCGCGACCGTCGTCGCGATGCCCCTTTCACGCGGCCCTGCTCCGTCGTTGTTGCCCTGGAGCTCTCGTCGACGTCCCCGGCTGCGTCGCCTGGTCCTTCGGCGACGACCTTGCGCCCGTCGTCGTCGTCTCGCTTGCGGTTGACGGCACCGTGGACGCTGGTGCACGCAGCGTCATCGGCATCGTCTGTATCGACGGTGGAGCGTGCTGAGCTACCGCTCTACACCAGGGTGCGGCTCCGTCTTCGGCGACGCCTCTGCGTCCTGCATCGTGAGCACCCCGGTCGCGTAGACGGTCGGTCAACCTGGCGCCACGGGCGCCACCGTCGTGCTCATCACCGTCGCGGTGGCGGCACCGTCAACGCGTCGACAACCGAGCGAAAGATGTACAGGCAAAACGTGTTTTCGGCTCAGTTCCAAGAACGGCATTCTGTCGTCCACCAGGTGCAACCCCGGCGGCATCGAAACTGGCGTCGAGACGACGTTCGTCGAATCGGTGGCGCCAACGGAACCGCGACGGTCCGTATCCGATCGCCTTCTTCGGCGTCCCCCGGATGACTTGCAGGTCGCCCTCGCAGGTCGCATCGAGGTCGTGGGCCGCGCCTTCGGGCGGGGTCACGAGGGGGAGCACCGGGATCGAACGCGCGGCGGTGACCTCGCTGACGGCGGCGTGATCGGTCTTGGGGTCGCCATCGTGACGTTCGCTTCTCCGTTCATCTCCAAGGAGTCCCCCTTGATCATGCACCGGCGCCCTCTCCGGCGCGGTCGACGCTCGACATCGAGGCGACGACTTGCCTTCGAGGCCGTCACCGGAACCCCGACGGTTGACATCGGGTCGCCTTCACTCACCCGTCCACCGGATCCTCACCTGTGGCCGCCAGAGCATCATCCACGTTCGGATGCTCAGCGGCGATGTCGCTCCCGGACAGCGCAACCAGTCTTGATGTCGTCCACATGCCGAGAAAATGGCAATGGCTCAGTTGCCCTCCGCTGCCCGCCGCCAGCCCCCGAGGCATCCGGACCAGCCGCCGGGCTGCGACGAATCTTTCACTGCCCTCGTCGGCGGTTCATCAACGACCCGGTCTCCGGGCTGCCTCAGGGGCGTCCTCCGCTCGCATCCACGCGGCTGCGACGCCTCGTTCACTTCGCATGTTCGGTGGCCGTCGAGGACATGCTCCGTGGGTCATCCTCGTTCCATCCATGCGCCTGCGACGATTTCGTTCGCATCGCTCATCGGTGGCCATCGAGGATGTGCTCACCGTCCGCCTTGAGGGCGTCGCCCGGACCATCCACGCCAACGCGACGCCTCGTCCACTCCGCATGTCCGGTGGCCATCAAGGATCGTCTGCCGTCCGCCTCCGGGACATCCCCGCGACCGTCCACGCGGCTGCGACGCTTCCTTCGCCTCCCATATCCGTTGCCGACAAGAATTGCTCACCGCGCGCCTCCGGGACATCCTCCGGATCATCCGCGCGGCGGCGACGACCCATTCACCTCGCGCGTCCGGTGCCGATGACGACGTGCTCACCGGCCGCCTTCGGGACCGCCTCCGGTGCATCCGCGCGGGTGTTCACCGGCGTCACCGCGACGTCCTCGGTTTGATCCGCGCGGCAGCCTTCGCGAGCAAGGGGGAATCTATGAACCCGGAGTCGAAGACGGAGGGCAAGATAAACGCATGGTGTCACGCTGCGGGTAAGTCGCGCCAATAATGGGCATTTTACGGTGTCACGGCGGTATGTCGAAGAGTCACTCGATCGACAAGCTCTTGATCAGCTGATGGAAAAAGCGGAGTCGCCTTGGAGCGAGGCGCCAATTTGCTGCTATTTTGGCGACGTTTTGGCGCATCGGACGGGGCGGGACGCTCGGGTCCCTGGGGGCGCTTGTAAGCGACCACCGGGCGTCGTCGCGCTGCGGAAGCGGCTCCTTCCGGCACGCCTTGCTCCGCGCAGCGCGCCGCGCGGCCTGGCGCGCCCGGACCACGACCGTGCACCGGGCGTTCTTGGACGTGTCGCCCTCCCTTGGGCCGCGCCTGGGAGCCCAACGCGTGCGCCGGCCACGGCCGTCGCGCGCTCGCATCAGTTCGGGGAGTGCTCGAGGCGCGATGCGGCCGGCGACGGTGAGCCGCGGGCTTCGCCCACGACCTCGATACGACCCCGACGCAAGGACAAGACGCGGGTCTCCTGGGGCACCGTGGGCGCATCGTCCGCGTCGACGTCAGCGACCATGACCACTGCGGCGTCCGGAAGGGCTGCACCACGCTCCGGGATCGATCAGGCGCAGAGAAGCCCGACGAGATGACAACGACCGTGCCTGCGGCGACGAGGGGCGGGGGAATCGGAACGCGTCGGGAGGGTCATCTTCGTCCCACTTTACAGGCGCGAGATCCTGCCGGGCTACGGCGTCGGCGTCCTGGACGGGTGCGTTCCTGACCGACAGGCTGGGTTCCGCTTCGGCACCGGCACGCTGAAGCGTCAGCGATTACCAGTGCAGTCCGTACGACGCGCTAACGGTCGTCGTAGGCGACGTCCCGTGCGCGCCGAGGGCCTGGATTCCCCACGTATGAGTCATCCTACCCGCGGGATTCTTGCTGACCACGTCGGCGCGAAGGAGACCGCGGGTCGCGACACCCTTGTCGAGAGCTTGCGGCATGCCGTAAACGCTGCCGCTCAGCGAGAGCGAGACCGAGCGCGTGACCGGGACCTCGTACGCCATGACTGCGCCCATGCCGGACGTGATCGGACACCCAAGTCGGGAGAACGCGAGCACCGAGAGGCGGGGCGCGAGCTGGAAGGCGACGCTTCCCATGTGGGGAGTCCCGTGCCAAGCGGCTCGCTGTTGCCCCTCGTCTGGGCCTCCGCGTCGCAGCCGGGCACGTGACGCTCGCCAGGCAAGAGGCTCGGGGCGGTGAGCGTCAGAGCGGGAAGGACGAGCGTGATGGCCCCCTGTGGCGTGGTGTCCATCGACGCGCCGAGGTCCCTTCCAACCGGGACCGCCGCGGCGGCAGGGGGAGTGCTCTGGCTGGGGGCCGTCTGGCCCCGCGCTTCATGGGCAAGCGCGACAACTCCGGCGAGCAAAACGGCGACTGCGAGCGGTAGCCGAGCCATGCGCAACCAGAAAAGGTGACGTCGGCGAAGCGCCGAGTCAAGGCGGCCTGCCCGGCACGAGAGTCGAGGGACTCCGCCCGACCTATCGCCTCGCATCCGCGGCTGTCTGCTCGGCGGCGCCTCCCCGAACCGCCGAGGTATCGCGCGCTACTTGCGCTCGATGCGCTCGCGCAGCTCCCGCTCCTTCTTGCGCAGCTCGCCCGTGGGATCGCTGGTCGCGAGGTCGTCGGGCTCGTAGATCTGGCGGAGCTCGACGGTGACGGGATGCCCGTGGATCTTTCCGAAGGGGGCGCGGCGCAGCCACTCCACGGCCTCCTCCTTCGATTTGACCTGCCAGATCCAGAAGCCGGCGACGAGCTCCTTCGACTCCGTGAAGGGGCCGTCGACCACCGAGGGCCGCTTGTTGCCGTCGAAGGTGACGCGGGCGCCCTTCGACGACGGGTGCAGGCCCTCGCCGGCCAGCATGACCCCAGCCTTGACCAGCTCTTCGTTGAACTTGCCCATCTCGGCCAGCCCGCGCTCGTCGGGCAGCACTCCGGCTTCGGAATCGGCGTTCGCGGGGACCATCACGAGAAATCGCATCGTCGTTCTCCTTTTTGTCTGTCGAAGCTGCTGCTACTTCACCCGAGCGACGAACGAAGGGGACCCCGATCGACAGGCCCGCTCACTTTTTTTCGACGCGCATCAGGCGGCCGGGCGACGCGCCGTCGCGCGCTTGCGCGGGCGGAAATCGCCGAGGGGCCCCGAGCGAGGCCACCATCTCGGGCCCGACGGCGAGGACGTGCTAGGTGGCTGGTGTTTTTTGCGAGGCCATGGAAATAGTGTTCGCCGGTGAGCGGTTGAGCGGGCATGACTGTGGGCAAGTCACCGCCTAGCGCCGAGCAGGGACACCGGCTCTTCGGGGACGAGGCCTTCGCCGATTTGTTCGAGGACATCGGGCGCAGGTCCGTGCCGCCGCGGATCGTTGCCACGGTGATGGTGTTGCAGCGTTTCGAAGGCGCCAGCGATCGCGAGGCGGTGGACCGGTTCGCGTTCGACCTGCGTTGGAAGTACGCAGCGGGCGTCGACTTGGACTATCCGGGCTTCGTGCACACGGTGCTGGTGGACATGCGGGCGCGGCTTCGTCAAAGCACGCGGCCCAATCGGATCTTCGAGGCGGCCTTGGAGATGGCCACGGCCGCCGGTCTGGTGGGGCGCAAACGCGTGCTGGACTCGACTGCGCTCTACGATGCGGTGGCGACGCAGGACACGGTCACGATGATCCGGTCGGCGATCCGGGTGCTGCTGCAGGCGGCCGACGACACGCTCGGTGCCACGCTGCGCGCCGTGCTCAAGCGCGACGATGAGTACCGCAGCGCAGGCAAGCCGACGTGCGACTGGGACGATACAGCCGCACGTGAGGCGCTGGTCGATGCACTCGCCCGTGATGGTTACGCGCTCTTGGCGTTGCTCGACGGGTGCACCCTGAGCGAGCCGGTCCAGCAGGCGGCCGCGCTACTGGCGACCGTGTTGGGCCAGGATCTGGACCGGCGTGAGGATGGTGCGTTTCGCATCGCTCGGCGCGTGGCGGCCGACCGTGTGATCTCCACGGTCGACCCCGAGGCGCGTCACGGACACAAGACGGCTTCGCGCGGCTTCGACGGCTACAAGGGGCACATCGCCATCGACCCGGACTCGGAGATCATCACGGCCACGGAAGTGACCGCCGGCAACGTAGGCGATGCGGCGCCCGCCGAGGCGCTGCTCAGCGACGTGCTCGCACCGGAGAACAAGGACACCGCGACGCAGCCCCCGTGCAGCGACCCGGCGACGCTCGTCGAGCCCGTGCAAGTGTACGGCGACGCGTCCTACGGCACGGCCGACCTGGTCGAGAAGCTCGAAGCGGCCGGCCTCGACGCCAACACCAAAGTGCAGCCACCGAGCGCACGCGAAGGCAAGTTCTCCCAGGATGACTTCCGCATCGACCTCGACGCCTGCACCGTGCAATGTCCGGCTGGACAGTGGGTCAAGCTTCGTCTGAGCAAAGACGGATCGGGCGAGGCGCAGTTCGGTGCGCTCTGCAGCGATTGCCCTCTTCGTGCCCAGTGCACCGAGAGCAAGAGCGGACGCACAGTCTATGTGCATCCCAAGCATCGGACTCTGGACCAATCTCGCCGACGACAGCGCGACCCCGACTGGAAGAAGCGCTATCGCGCCACCCGTCCCAAGGTCGAACGCAAGATCGCGCACCTCATGCGGCGCAAACATGGAGGCCGGCGCGCACGGGTGCGCGGTCGGCTCCGCGTCGCGCACGACTTCGCCTTGCTGGCCGCCGCGATCAACTTGGCACGCCTGGCCCGGCTCGGCGTGCGCCTGCCCGCGGCGAACATGGACTGACGAGCCGGCGGGGGCGCCCCGGCGGCGCCTCCGGCGAGGCTGCCTTCGCGTCGGCCAAGGCCGCAGTCCGCTGAATCGTCGCTCACCCAGAGCCTCGCTGTCCCCGCACCCCGCCGACATAGGCCCTCTTATGCCGGCTCCGCTCGAGTCCGGCGGCACGCAGAGGGCGTCGTGAGGAGCGACCGGTCGACGCCCGCCATTACGGCGATCGCGCCGCTCGGCGGTGCCGGACTGCTCGACGTGACCGAGAAGCGCACGCTGCTCGAGGCGTCGGGCGGAGCCATCATCGACGGCGAGCATCGGTCGCTTGATGGGGCCGTCGCCGGTTACGACCATACGAGCGGCATCATGGCGCGGCGCACCGCGTGGCACTGGGCGTTCCTGCTCGGGCGCGCCGCGAGCGGCGAGCGCGTCGCGCTCAATCTTGTCGAGGGCTTCGCCGGCGAGGCCGAGTGCGCGGTGTGGGTCGACGGCGATCTCTTTCCGCTCGGAGAAGGACGCTTCACTTTCGACGCGCAGCAGCCGCTACGGCCCTGGCGGGTCACGGCCGGCGGCAACGTGGACCTGGGCTTCTTGCCTGGCGCGGCGCACGTCGAGCGCCGAAACCTCGGCATCGTTTCGTCGCGCTTCATTCACCCGATCGGCGTGTTCGCCGGCACGATCGAGGTTGGAGGGCAGCGCCTCGTCATCGAGCGAGCGCTCGGCGTCACCGAGGATCAGGACGTCACCTGGTAGGGCAAGAGATCAACGCTGCGTTCTCCAGCGGGTATCCGTAGGATGTGCTCATGGGGCGAACGAAACTCGTCACACTTCTCGCGATCACCCTCGGCGGAGCCGGCGCTGCGCTCGCCGGGCCGCCGACCCCTGCGCCCACCCCCACCACCGCCCCCATTCGTAGCGCGTCCGATCGCCACCTTGCCGGTCCCCACCGCGAGGCCCGTCCCCACCGCGAGCCCCGACGCAGGTGCATCCGCGAAGAGCTGCCGCATCACGCTGTCGGGCGCCGTCACGGGCACCTTCTCGTGTACCGCCGCGACGCTGTTCGATTCCGCGACCAACATGGGAGGGGTGCAGATGGTGGTCAGCGCGCCGTCCCCGCTCTCGTCGATCAACATCGGTATCCTGCAACCTGGCCGGCCGACCAGCCACACGTGGACGAACAGCGACTCGGGGGCGAAGGGCGCCCTGAGCGTCGCTCAGCCCAACCTCGCCACCTGGGTCGCGACGGTGGGCGGGAGCACGCCCCCTCAGGGGGGCTACACGCTGAGCCTGCAGGTCATCGGCGTTGCTGCGACGACCACGACGTGGGCTATTTACCAGGCGACCGGATCGCTCTGGGCCACCCTTCTCGGCGCGGACGGGACGCTGGCCCGCGGCTCCGAGGTCGTCGTGACGGCGACGTTTTGAGCATGGAAAACGAAACGCGACCCGGCGAGCAGCCTCGCGGCCATGGTTCTCGCCAGGAGGAGCCTCACGATGACCATCGTCATTACCGCCTTTGAACGGTCGCCTGATGGCGGCAGGGGACTGGGTGTGATACGCGCGTTCGCTGGGCGCTCGAAGAAGCGGGCCAGCGCTACGAGGTTCGCCTGGTTTCGTTCCGTGCGATGAAGCAGCCCGCGCATCGGGCGCTTCATCCTTTCTGCCAGATTCCGACCTATGAGGAAGGCGATCTCGCCCTGTTCGAAACGGGGTCAATCGTCTTCCACATCGCCGAGCGCCATGGAGGCCTATTGCCGGACGATGCCAACGCCCGGGCGCGCGCGATCACATGGATGTTTGCCGCGCTCAGTACGGTGGAGCCGCCGATCCTCGAACTCGGAAACGCCAAGCTTCTGGAGGGCGACAGGCACTGGTGCAAGGAGCGACTGCCTCTGGTCGAGGATCGCGTCCGCGCCCGGCTGGACCCCCTTTCCCGTCGTCTGGGTGATGCCGACTGGCTCGACGGTGCGTTCAGCGCGGGCGACCTCTTGACGGTGTCGGTGCTGCTCAGGCTGAGACTATCGGGCATCCTGGACGAGTTTCCGAACCTGGCCGCCTATGTCGCTCGCGGCGAAGCGCGGCCCGCCTACAAGCGGGCCTTCGACGCTCAATTGGCGGTTAACACCGGCAAGCCACCGACCGGCGCATAGAGGTCCGTCCTGGCCTCCGAGCGAAGCCGCAAATGGCAGTGGCGTGCACGACGGCGTGGCCTACTCGGGCGCTATGCGACCGTTGGGCTGAGACTACTTCCCGTCGAACGCCGCTTTCAGAGCCGCGATGTCGAGCTTCACCATTTTCATCATCGCCTGTGCGGCGCGCTTCCCGCGCTCGGTGTTGGGGGAGCTCATCATGTCCACGAGGACGTTGGGCGTGATCTGCCAGGCCACGCCGTAGCGATCGCGCAACCAGCCGCACTGCTCGGCTTTGCCGCCCTCGAGGAGCGCGTTCCAGTAGCGATCGATCTCGTCCTGCGTCTCGCAGTTCACGACGAACGAGATGGCGTGGTCGAAGGGATCCTGGGGGCCGGCGCTCATGGCCGTGAACCGCTGGCCGAAGAGGGTGAAATCGACGACCTTGACTGAGCCCGCGGGCCCGCTCGGCGAATCTGCCGGCATCGCGACGACCCGGTCGACGCGCGAGTCGGGGAAGATCGAGGTGTAGTAGCGAGCCGCTTCTTCGGCTTCCTTCGCGTACCAGAGGAAAGGGGTGATCTTCTGGAGTCGGGTGCTCATGGCCGTCATCTTCGTCCCGGGCGGCCGTGAGGCAACGAGAATCGGCGCAGGGCGCAGCGCATGACTCGAGAACGGCCATGCGCACGGCTATCCTCTCTGCTCCGTGGGATCCCGGTTTCCGTCGGTGTGCGCTCTGACGAGTCTGGTGCTCGCCCAGGCGTCGCCGCCGGCCGCGACCACGTTCTCCCTGCGTGTGTCGATCGCCAAAATGGTTCGCGATTCTGCCATGGGCGGAACGAGCCACGAACGAATGGCCGCAAAGGCCGGATACGTGAACTCCTTGCACCCGTCCGGGCGCTTCCTCTTCTTATCCGCCGAACCGGATTTGCAGCGTGAGAAACACGCTCGTCGGCGCAGCCACGAGGACGCGCGGGGACGGTGACGGGAGCGTCGGCGACATCGCGAAGTTCGACACGTAGGCGTACGGCTCGTCGTAGTAGCGCTGATCGAGGAGGTTCATCGCGTTCAGACCACGAAGCGAATCGTCGCGCCAGCGAAGCCGGGCCGCGGTGGCCGGGACGGGAGCCAGCCCTTCGGGATCGGGCTCGAGTGGCGCCACCTGCCCGGTACACGGCGAGGTGCATGTGCGGCGTCGCCCGACCTGCCCGATGCGCCGCACGTCGAACGCGCATCGACGCACACCCTTTCGCGCTTGAGCGCGTAAAGGCGACCGCGATATGGTCGCTGGCCTCGATGCCGCGATTGAGCGCAAGCGTTGCGTCGGCCATCGCGCTCGCCGCCAGCCTCACCAGGTGCCGACAGGTCGCCGGGATCACGGAGAACGCGCCCGAGGACCTGACGACGACGAGCTGCGGCCTACCGTACGGCACGAATCAGTGCGCCTCCTGCGTGAACGCCAACTGCTGTGGCGCGTCAACCGCGTGCGCCGAGGATTTGCTGTGCTCGGCGTACGAATCCTGTCTCGGCCGCTGCGAAGGGGACGCGAAGTGCCGATCCCAGTGTGCGATCGACCATCCCACTGGCTCGGCGGCGGACGTCTCGACGCTCTCGGCCTGCCTCGCCTCCCACTGCGAGGACGAGTGCGGTCTGTCGTGCGGCGGCATCGCTTCCTATTTTGCACCGCCCGATGCCGGCACGACTTGCGAGGCGTGCATTCAGTCCAGCGGCTGCAACGACGCTCGCAGCTGCGGATCATCGGCTGATTGTTGGACGCACGCGCAGTGCCTCCGTACCTGCGTCACGCCCGACTGCCGTGAAGCATGTGCCGGTGGCGACGCGGGAGTCGCCTACGCATCCTTCGAGAACGTCACGACCGGCGTCTGCGCGACCCCCTGCGGCTACGGAGAGGACTGGAGTTGCCTCGGCCACGTGCAATGGCCGGCGCCGTCGGCGAGCACCACGACGATCGTTTACGAAAAAGCGCACGACGGCACCACCGGGGACGCGGTCGCGGGCGCGGACGTGCGGATCTGCGGTCCTGTCACAGCGGGATCGATGCCGTGCGATTCACCGCTCGCCGAGGGCGTTACGTCCGACGCCGGCTATGTGGCGTTGACCCTGCCCACAGAGGACGGGACGGGGCCAAGTGTCGCTGGCCTGCAGGTGCGCGCGTTCGCGCGCGCCGCCGGCTATCTCGACGACTACTACTACGCGTTCTTTCCACTCAGCCAGGCGACCGACACCTACCCATTCGGGCTCTCGCCGTATTTCTACACGCCCTCCTCGATCTTCGCCTCTCCGGGCATGGGCGGCATCTTCGTCGTGGTTGTCGACTGCCAAACGCATTTTGCGCCCGGTGTCGCTGTCACCGCTGACAATCCGTCCGTGGTCTCCACCGTCCCCAAAACGCTTGGCCCTTCCGGGGCACCGACGCCGACCGGGGTGCTTTTCTTTCCCTCCGTGCCTCCCGGCAATCTGGCGCTGACGGCGACGGCTCCCAGCGGCGCCACGATCGGGCGCTACAGCTTTTACGTGAACGCATCGGCCCTGACGCTCGTCTACATGAGTCCGCAGCCCTCACTGATTCACTAGGAGGACAGCCGTGGAGATCACGCCCGCTTGGACGTTGATCGTCACGACGCTAGTGGGCGCGTCGAGGCCCCACGGGGCTCGACGTCCCGCGCAGGTCGTCGAATCTCGAGGGCACCGCCTCGACGTCGCGCGCAGGTCGTGGGCGCGGAGACGATCGGGCATAGCCTGCCGGGCCTCCGTCCTGACGTTCCCACGTTCTCTCTGCGCTTTTGCGAGGGCTGCGCCCGGGCTACGCCGTAGACCCATGACGAAGGGGCGACTCGAGGCGTTCAGCGACGGCGTGCTCGCCGTGATCATCACGATCATGGTGCTCGAGCTTAAGGTCCCGCACGGCGACGACCTCCGGGCTCTCGACGATATGCTCCCTGTCTTTCTCGGGTACGTCCTCAGCTTCGTCTACGTCGGCATCTACTGGAATAACCACCACCATCTCTTCCACGCGACGCGTCACATCAGCGGCGGCGTGATGTGGGCGAACCTTCATCTGCTCTTCTGGCTGTCGCTCATTCCCGTGTCGACGGGATGGGTCGGGGCCCACCCGACCGCGGCGTGGCCCGCGGCGCTCTACGGGGTGGTGCTCTTGATGGCTGCGCTCGCCTGGCTCGTCCTCGAGCGGCGCATCATCGAGGTCAACGGCAAGGACTCCGAGCTCACACAGGCCGTCGCGCACGGCGCCAAAGAGAGCGTGTCTCCGCTCCTCTACGCCGCGGCCATCGGTCTGGCATTCGTACGGCCGTGGATCGCCGAGGCCCCTCTACGCCGTCGTCGCGATGCTGTGGATCGTCCCCGACCGTCGGATCGAGTCCAAGGTCACCGGCGAGCCCGGGAACTGACTTGCCCGCGGCCGCGCGCTCCGGGTGCGCGCCGCTGCGCTCGCCTCACCGGCGTGAAGTCCGCGCACCGGGCCGCCGCGCGTGGGCCTGCGGCGATGACTGCGGAGGGTCCTTCGCGGGGGACGCGGCTTCGCGACCGACGCTCGCCGAGAAGTTCTGGACCGCGGCTCGCATTCGCTTCGCGCGTCACGACCTCGGCCTTGTCCGAGTCGCCCGAGGCGATGGCCGTCGCTACCGGCAGCCTGAAGTCGCCCTTTCTGAGCTCGTAGATCGACCACTGAGTGGCGAGTGCGCCCTTGTGCTCCGCGCTTCGGGTCATCGTGTTGAGCGCGAGGCGAGAGGCGATGTTGCCCCGCCCCGTCGGCCGGTCGCTCCCAGAACCGGACGTCGAGCCTGAACAGCTCGTCCTCGCTCGACGTGTCCTTCATCTGGCGCGCGAGCGCGAGCAGATCTTGCTTCACGTCGTCCCCGGCGCGGAGCGCGCAGAGCCGGGCGAGGTCGGCGGCGATCGCGGCGCGCATCTCGAGGACCGCGAGCCGAGTTCGAAGCGGTCGCTTGAAGGACGCTCCGGCTGAATCGTTAATCGCGCAGGGCCTCGGGTCAGCTTGCGCTGCGCCCGAGGCCCCGTGCGGAGTGCCGCGATCAGTTCGTGATCGCGCTGCTGTACAACGTCGTCATCGCCGGCGCCTTCACACAGAACGAATGCGCGCTGCCCGAGGTGCAATCGATGTCCGAGCTGCATCCGGCCGGCATGCAGGCTCCCCCGGAGCTCAAAATGGTTCGCGATCCTGCCGTGGGCGGAACGAGCCACGAACGAATGGCCGCAAAGGCCGGATACGTGAACTCCTTGCACCCGTCCGGGCGCTTCCTCTTCTTATCCGCCGCATGGTCCAGCGGCCCCCTCGATTCGGGCCTACGACAGTCCCTCGACAGGCAGCAGGATCTCCTCGGCGTCAGCAATTGCCGTTGATTCTCAGGCGATAGCCAGCAGGGCGATCGGCTCGCCCTCCGAACACCACGTCGTCAACGAAGCAGAAGAAGGACGTCAAGGGAGCGGTCACCGCGAAGCTCGTCGTGACGCCGGCTCCGGGTCCGACGCCCACCCTCGCGCCGACCGGCAACGTGCCGGCCGGCGACACGACGCACGCGTAGCCCGCACGCAGGTCGTGACGTGACCGGAAGGGGAAACGGGGGCGCCGCCGCGATGGGCGGCGCTCCCGGGTCCCGCCATTGGCTGCGCCATCACGGCCCGCAGTGGGTGAGAAGGATGCTCACGCTGCTCGAGCTGCCGTTTGGGACGGCGAGGTCCGGCCTGCCGTCCCCGTTCAGATCGGCGCTGGTCACGTCCCCTGGGCCCATGCCGGTTGCAAAGGGCAGCTCGGTCTCGAAGGTGCCGTCGCCACGACCCAGCAGCACGCTCGCGTTGTTCGAGGCCTGGTTGGCGACCGCGAGGTCGAGCTTGCCGTCCCCATTGAAGTCGGCAATCGCCACGGAGTCGGGGCTCGAGTCCGTCGCAAACGAGGCGGGCGCCTGGAATGTCCCGTCCCCCTTGCCGAGGAATACGTCGACGCCCCCGCTCGTGACGGCCAGATCCGGTTTGCCGTCCCCATTGAAATCGCCGATGGCCACCGACGTCGGCGGCGAGCTTGCCGCATTCTCGTACGACACCGGCGCCTCGAACGTGCCGTCGCCCCGGCCCAAGAAGACATCGAGGCTGGGCGGGAAGTTCACGACCACGAGATCGAGCTTTCGATCGCCATTGAGGTCGCCCATCGCAAGAGACAAACCTGTTCCGCTGGGCCCCGAGCCGATCGGCGGCTGGAACGTACCGTCCCCATTGCCGAGCAGCACGGTGACGAGGCCAACCCCGGTGATGCCGCCATCCTGACCGCCGGAGCCGCCGAGGGCCGCAAGGGCGAGGTCGGGATGACCGTCGCCGTTGAAATCGCCGATCGCCACGGCGTTGGCCTCGGCGACCGAGTACCTGACGGGCTGCTGGAACGTCCCGTCGCCATGGCCCAGCAGCACCAGGAGCCCATGTTGATCCGCGGCTGCGAGGTCGGGGTGACCGTCGCCGTTCAGGTCGCCAATTGCGATCGACCCGGGAACGCCATGGCCGTCGGCGTAGGTCCCCTGCGCAGTGAACGTGCCGTCGCCATCGCCCAGAAGCACGTCGATGCCATCGCCGCCGCCGGTCACGAGGTCTGGCTTGCCGTCGTGGTTCAGGTCACCGACCGCCACGCCAGAGGCAGCCGTAGGCAGCTGCCCCGCTTCCCGCAGGGTCCAGTCGACGCATTCGGACAGCGTCGCCTGACCGTCGCCCGCCTGCGCGTCGGCGCTCGACGAGGTCGCGACGGCGCTCCCCCCTTCTGCGACCAGGCTCCCCCCGTCTGTGACGATGCGCGTCGGGCACTGCGTCCCCTCGGGAACGCAGACACTCGCGCCCGCGCAGCATGTCCACTGAGAGGCGCAGGGACACGGGTGGTTGTCGTCCGAGACGGGCGATACGCACGCCATGGCCACGATCTGGAATCCGAGAGAGAGACAGAGAGCGAGCTTGTTCATGCTGCATGGACAACGAACGGCGCGCTGCGCGGTGGACGAATCAAAATGCGACCGCGTAGCCGAGGTATCCGCCCGACGGGGAGGCCGCCGCCCGGACGTGCTTCGCGCCGGGCCAGAGCAAGAGCGCGACCCCTGTCGCCATCGCCGCCCCGCCGACCAGATAGCTCGTGACGGCGCCCGTGTTGAAGGCCGAGATGCGACGGTTACGCTCCGCGACGTCGGCCTGGGACTCCTGGCGCGACGTGGCATTGGCCACCGTGACCGCCGAGACCGACAGAGCGCCCCCCACGCCTGCGCCGACCACTCCAAGCGCGACGCTGCTCCAGCCGAAGGCGTGTCGCAGGCGTCGAGCGGACGAGTCGGCGTCCGCGTCACCGCCCGCCGCGGCGAGTCGGGCGGAATCGGACTGCGCGTCCTCCGGGGGCAGCACGGCCTCCGGCGCGGGCCCGACGTAGCTCGCGACGACGCCGCGGTCGAACGGCAACGAGAAGAGGAGACCGTAGGCGTCATGGGCCGCGCCGCGCGGTGCCACGCTCACCCGGCCACTCTCGAGATCGGCGAGCGAAACCACGTCGGGTGCGCTCGGGAGGGTCAGCTCGAAGTCGGTATCCGCCCGACGCACGTAAATGGTGCCGTCGGGTGAGGGGCGTACGACGTGCACCGCCTGATCGCTCGAGTTGTGGACGTCGAGCAGTCGCACCCCGCGTGAGTCCTCGAGCCAGTAGTGCGCGGCATGCGCGCCATCGATGTCGAGTCGCCGTTCGAGCCCGCGACGCAGGTCGAGCAGCGTGTCGGACTGTCGCGGCGGTCGTGCGAAGACGTTGGGGCGGAACCGCTCGTTGGGGATGGCGCCATTCGCCTGGGTCACGAACGCGGCGATCTCCCGGTAGCTCACCTGGCCATCGCCGTCCGCGTCAGCCGCACCGTAGAGGCCCGACCGTACCTCGTGACTGAAGATGCCGGCCTGCAGCCCGTCCCATTCGTGGCTCTCGCGTGCAGACGAGGTCGAGAGGAGGAGCCCGATCCGCGGATCGCTTGCCAGCAGAGACGAATCCTGGAATCCACTCAGGGGCCGCCGCTCGCCGCCCGGGCCCCGGCTGTAGGCGAGATAGTACGACGCGCACGCATCCACGATGATGTGCACCCGGGTCGCGGGGATCGCCGCCGCGATCCGCGCGAGATCGCTCCCCGTGATGCGCGTGTCCTCGAGCGTGACGTATCCAACACCGTCGCGAACATTGCCGTGTCCCGCGTAGACTATGTAGAGAACTGTTTCCACTTGGCGGTCGCGCGCCCGGGTCACGTCGACGGCAATCTGCGCGACGGTCTGCTCGAGCGCCGCGCGGGTGGGCTCGAGGGCTTCGGCGGCGGCCTGAGCGTGCAGTCGACGCGTGTTGTCGTCGAGACGCGACAGCAGATAGGTATGGGCGCCCAGGACACGAAACAGGTCGAGGTAGCTCGCCGCGTCGTCGTCTGCGTACTTCAGCGGCGCCAAGTCGAGGTCGACCGACCGATTGGAGCCCATGATGAGCGCGAACGTCGCCTTCCCGCCGTCATCGGCCCGCGCGTCCGGTGCGGCCCCAAGGGCGAAGGCCGCGATGACGATCGTAACGCCGAACGCACACCACGAGCGGGGCTTCACGGGGTCACCGCAAGGACGACCGAGGTCTCGACCGCTCCTGGGATCGGCAGCGCGCCCCGCGGATGGTCCCTCAGAAGCGCCTCGACCTGCCGAACCGACACCGGATCGTCGACGAACACGCTCCGGATCTCCAGGTGCGCTCCGTCGAAGCGCTGGCGGATCGCCTCGGGCAGCTCGTGGCGCGCGCCATCGGTCTCGATGGGGATCGCGACAGGGTTGTCTGCGTCGTTCGTCCACGCCGGGTGAAACCAGTACACGTGCCCGCGCTCGTCGGTCCCGAAGACGAGGAGCCTGCGCTTGGCGGCACCATTCTCGTAAGCAAACGCAAGCTCGTCGCCGGCTCGCAGGGCGCTCTCTGCGGGCGCGGGGGCCATACCCTCCCGGATATCGTAGACCAGCACGCGAGATGTCGGCCCCGCAAACGTGACGATTCCACCACGCGAAGTGAAGCCGTCTGCGCCTGCGTGAGCGCGCACGAGCAGCGCCAAGACCGCGGCCGCCGCGACCATCAGCCCGACGCGAGTCGCCGCGACGCCGCGGCCCCGTCGCAAGCCTAGCCCGCGCGCGATGCGCTCCTCGGAAGGCAAGGCCTCCGGGTCGAGGCGAGCCAGCAGCAGGTGCCGCTGGTAGACGCCCCGGCACGAGTCGCAGCTCGCCAGGTGCTCGCGCATGGCTCGCTCGGCGTTCGGCGAAATCGTCCCAGCGAAGTGGCTGTCGACGTGGGCGCGCATGGTGCAGCCGTTCATGGATGTTCCGCCCGCAGCAGGAATCGGGTGAGCAGACGTCGAATGCGATGTTCTTGATAGACCAGGGTCGTCCGACGCAACCCCAGCTCGGCGGCCGCCTCCCGCTGCGTGAGCTGCCGGAGGAAGCGTGCGTCGAAGACCCCGGCCCACTCGGGCGGGAGGCACTCGCGTCGGAACCGCTCCACGAGCAACTTGGCCTCGAGCTCCTCGTCGACGCACGTCGCCCGGGCCGCAGGTTCGACGTGCTCGTCACTCGACGGGTCGGAGAGCCCGATCTTCTCGCGCCGGTGCTTGCGCAGGTAGTCGATCGCGCTGTGGGTCGCGACCCGGGAGAGCCACGCGCCCAGGCTTCCGCCCTGGAAGTTTGCCCGCAACCTGGCGTCCGACAGCAGGCGATAGAAGACCTCGTGCGTCACGGTCTCCGCGTCGGCGGCGGACAGCATACGCCCGACGACGGCGGCGACGGCGGGGTGGTGATCTCGATAGCACTGCTCCATCGTCGTTCGGCTCCCCGCGTGGAAGGCTGCAAGCCAGGGGTCCAACATGAGGGTTCCAGGAGGCGTACGCATTTCCAGCGGCGTCGGCCCCCCAGCGAAGGCTGTCTCGGATCATGAACGACTGCCGGCTCTCGGATGGACGAAAAAACCTCCGGGGAGCCGATGCCCACCGGAGGTTTTCGAAAGCGTGACGGCTAACCGGGACGAGCACCAGGGTCGCCGGCGCGGCGACGGGCCGCACGCGGAGCCGTACCGGACGTCCAACCCAGCCGAGAACCTCGTCCGCCTGGAGGAGCGAACGTCAGGTCGACCGGACCTCCGGGAGGGGAGGACGAGCCGTCACCAGCGAGCGAATCGCGGTCGCGTCAGCGCGTGGGCGAGGATCACCAGCAGCATGCCGCCGATGATCGACCAGATGATCGGAAAGGAGTGCCCGGCCACGGCGATGCTGAAGAGCTGCGGAAGGTGCAGCAAGCCAGCGAGCCAGTCGCCCACGAAGGCGCCCAGAAAGCCCAGCAAGATCGACACGATGAATCCGCCCGTGGTCCCACCCCCAAGGGCGCGCGCGATTGCGCCACACACTCCCGCGATCACCAGATACACGACGAACTGGAGGAGGGTCATTGGCGTTCTCCTTCTTGATGAGCGAAGCAACGCCCGTGCCGGGCGGGCGGGCGCGCCAGGGCGAGCGCCTCAACGACCGCTCGGGGAGGCCAAGAGGTGCGAAGAGCACCGATCGACGTGACCAGGGCCGCGGGCGGCAGCTTCGCCGCGGCTGAGGCGCAAAGGCGCGGACGAGCCTCGTCGGACCGCGGCCGATGGCTACATTCGGCGGCGTGAGCTCCCCTCCCGCGTCCGTCCTCGAGATCCGCGCGCTGGCTGGCCCTCCCTGGCAGACGGCCGACCCCTTCCTCTTCTGCGTCCATCACGACGACGCCTACCCGGCCGGCAACGAACGCCTCGGTCCCGCGGCATCGCTGGCGGGGCGCACCATGGGCCAGGACTTCGCCGGAAAGGACGGCTGGCGCATGTACCACGGGGCCGTCGTACCCGGATTCCCGCAGCACCCGCATCGCGGCTTCGAGACCGTGACGATCATCCGGCGCGGCCTCATCGATCACTCCGACTCGCTCGGGGCGACGGCGCGCTTCGGCGCGGGCGACGTGCAGTGGCTGACCGCGGGTGGGGGAATCGTGCACTCCGAGATGTTCCCGCTGCTCGATCGCAGCGCGCCCAATCCGCTCGAGCTCTTCCAGATCTGGCTGAACCTCCCGGCCGAGGACAAGCTCGTCGAGCCGCACTTCGCCATGCTCTGGAGCGAGGGGATCCCGCGTCGCCGCCATACGGACGCCGCGGGTCGCGACACGGAAATCACCGTGGTCGCGGGGCAGCTCGAGGGCGAGCGGCCCCCGCCTCCGCCGCCGCGCTCGTGGGCGGCGCGCGCGGATGCCGACGTTGCGATCTGGTCGATCCGGATGGACGCGGGCGCGTCGTGGACGCTGCCTCCCGCCACGCACCCGGCCAGCGTGCGGACGCTCTACTTCTTCCGGGGCCCGTCGATGCGCGTGGGCGAGCGTTCGTTGCAGACGCACTCCGCCGTGGTGCTCCGGAGCGACGTCGCGACGCGCCTCGAAGCCGGCGGCGGCCCTTGCGACGCGCTTTTCCTGCAGGGGCGCCCGATCGGCCAGCCTGTCGTGCAATACGGGCCGTTCGTCATGAACACCGCGGCGGAGATCCAGCGCGCGATCCGCGACTACCAGCGAACCGGCTTCGGCGGATGGCCGTGGCCCGCCGACGACCCGGTGCACCAGGCGAGCGAAGGCCGCTTCGCGAAGCACGCCGACGGGCGCGTCGAGCGTGCCCCGCGCTAAGCTCCGGCGCCATGCACGTCACGATGGTCAAGAAGCGCCTGCTCAGCGGCGAGCCATGCCGAAAGTGCGCCCAGGCCGAGGATCTCCTCAAGACGCGAGGGCTCTGGAGCCGCATCGACGAGGTCGTCTGGGCCGACGAGGGCGACCCCGCCTCTCCGGGCATGGTCCTGGGCGCGCGGTTGGGCGTGCAGCTCGCTCCGTTCTTCGTCGTCACGAGCGACTCGGGGGCCGAGACGGTCTACGAGAGCGTCCTGCAGTTCATCAAGGAGGTCGGCGGCGGCGCGCGGCCAGACGCGCCACCCGACGCCGCCGGCAGCGGGGCCGCGGTGCCCGCAGACGACGGGAATGCCGCGCGCGATCTCGCCAGCGTCGAAGGCGCCGCGCGCGATCTCGCCGACGCCCATCCGTCGGCCATCTTGCGCTGGGGCCTCGAGCGCTGGGGAGCGTCGCTCGGCATTGCCTTCAGCGGCGCCGAAGACGTCGTGCTCGTGCACATGGCGAGCGCGAGCGGCCTGCCCTTCTCGGTCTTCTGTCTCGACACGGGGCGCCTTCACCCCGAGACGTACCGCTTCATCGACGCGGTGCGCCAGCGCTACAAGATCGAGATTGCTCTCATGTCGCCCGAGGCCGCGCCGCTCCAAGCGCTCGTCCGGAAAAAGGGGCTATTCAGCTTCTACGAAGACGGGCACGGCGAGTGCTGCGGTGTGCGCAAGGTGGAGCCGCTCGGGCGCAAGCTCGCCACGCTTCGCGCGTGGGCCACGGGCCAGCGGCGCGATCAGAGCCCCGCGACGCGCGCGGCCATCGCGGTCATCGAACGCGACCCCACCTTCGCGGGAATCTCCGGGCCGGGATCCCTCGTCAAACTCAATCCGCTCGCCCGTTGGACATCCGCCGACACATGGGCCTTCATCCGGCAAGAGGGCATTCCGTACAACCCACTGCACGAGCGCGGCTTCATCTCGATTGGGTGCGAGCCCTGCACTCGCGCGGTCACGCCGGGTGAGCACGAACGCGCGGGCCGCTGGTGGTGGGAAGAGAGCACGAAACGGGAGTGCGGCCTCCACATCGGCAATACGGGCCGCCCAGTCCGTTAGTCCCATGCGAGCGGGGGCCTGTGGCGGGTGCGGGTGTCAGTAACGTGAGTGGCGTGAGGCGAGATGTGGGGCGTGGCGGTGAGGCGACGCACGTGAGTAACGTGGGACGCCCTCGGACGATCTCGGTGTGGGGTAGAGGTTTTTCTCGCCGTTTGGTATATTTCTACGATGGGCCAGCCCGGTCCTCACATCATTGATGGCCGCTACGCGATCTACGACGAGATCGCGTCGGGTGGGATGGCGACGGTGCACTTCGGGTGCTCGCTGGGCGCCGCGAGCTTCTCGCGCGTCGTGGCGATCAAGCGACTCCACGCGCACCTGGCCCGCGAGAACGAGTTCGTCAGGATGTTCATGGACGAGGCGCGCGTCGCGGCGCGCATTCGCCACCCGAACGTCGCGCCGACGCTCGATGTCGTCGCGACCGACCGCGAGATCTTCCTCGTCATGGAGTACGTCCACGGCGAATCGCTCTCGAAGCTTCTCGGGGCGATGCGGGCGCGGCGCGAGCCGATGCCACTGCCCGTCGCCGCGGCCATCCTGATCGGCGTACTCGGAGGCCTGCATGCCGCGCACGAGGCCACCGACGAGCGCGGGATCTCGCTCCGGATCGTGCACCGCGACGTCAGCCCTCACAACGTGATCGTGGGAACGGACGGGATCGCGCGCCTCGTCGATTTCGGGATCGCCAAGGCGGTCGGGCGCCTTCAGCAGACGCAGACCGGAGAGATCAAGGGGAAGTTCGGATACATGGCGCCCGAGCAGGTCAACGGCTCCCCGGTGACGCGCGCGGCGGACGTCTACGCGGCCGGCGTCGTCCTGTGGGAGGCGCTGACGGGCGTCCCGCTCTTCAACGCCGACAGCGACGTGGCCCTCGCCGCGCAGGTCCTCCTCGGCAACGTCCGTCCCCCGAGCTACGCGGTGCCCGGGGTGCCTCCCGTGTTCGACGACATCACGATGTGCGCGCTCAACCGGGACCCGGCGAGCCGCTTCGCAACGGCGCGCGACATGGCGCGGGCGCTCGAGAGCGTGCCCGTGGCCAACGCGTCCCACGTGGCGACGTGGGTCCAGAGCCTCGCGGGCCCCGTGCTGCGAAAACGTGAGCAGCGACTCGCCGACATCGAGAGCGACTGGGCGCGTCGGACGGGGGCTCCCGCGCGGCCGCGATCGGCGCCGCCAAGCGATTCGCAGCGAGACGCATCGACGCGCGCCGTGACCTACGCGGCCGGCATGGAGGCGGGCACACGGGTCGAAGGGCAGCGTCGGGGACATCCCGAGCCTTCGAGCCTCTTCGACACCCAGGACCACCCGCCGTCGCGGGCCCCTGCGCGCCCGGTCGGCATATGGATCGCCCTCGCGGCCGGAGCGACAATCGCCGCGGCGGGTCTCGTCGATCGACGCGACGACGTGCAGGGATGGCTTCACAAGACGCCGGCCGCTGCGTCGACCGAACCGGCGTCGACCGGAGGGTCTCGAGCGCCCGCGCCAATCATCCCGCCGCCGTCCGCCGCGCCGCGGCCGGCTCCGCCCGCGGCGACCGCAGCCCCCGGTCCGGTCACGGTGTCGGTGGAGTCGCTCCCGATCGCGGTGCCGGCGAGCATTCCAATCGAAGCGCTACCCGAGGCGCCGGCGCCCAGCAGCGGGGCGGCCATTCCACCTGTGCATCGCTCTCGATCGCGTCGTCACTGAAGCGGCCTAGCTCCGGCGCGTTCGCGCGGACGCCCCTCGAGCTCGCACTTTGCCCTTCCCTCCGGAGGTCGACGGTCGGCCCCGGTGGCGTGGCTCTTGCTGCGGTCCGCGCCATGGCCGAGCAATGACGACGGTCGCGCCCAGGATGGTCATGCCCCCGCGCGCCGGCGACGGCTCCGCGCTGCTCGAGGCGAACCGCCGTTTCTACGATCCGCTCTGGGAGCAGGCGCGCGTCGTAGCGCCGGAGCGATTCAACACGTGGCCGCTCGTTCGTTCCCTACTCGGCTCGTCGCGTGCGCGCCTCGAGGTCGCGCCGGGCCTCAATCCGCGCTTGCCCCTCGCCGGGACTCGCTTCGTCGATATGAGCCCCAACGCTGTGGCAAAACTGCTCGACCGCGGAGCGGACGCCACGGTCGGGCTCGTGGGCCGGTTGCCCTGCGCCGACACGGCGTTCGATCTCGTCGGCGCCTTCGACATCATCGAACACGCGGATGACGACGACGCTCTGTCGGAGCTTTACCGCGTGACCGTGCCGGGGGCGACGCTTCTTCTGTCCGCTCCCATTCACGCTTCACGGTGGTCGTCGTTCGATGAGCTGGTGGGTCACGGCCGCCGCTACGAGGTCGAGGAGCTCCTGTCGAAGCTCGCTCGTCACGGCTGGTCGGTCGAGCGCAGCGCCATCTACGGAATGCAGCCGCGAAGCCCGTGGCTCCTCGACCTGGCGGTCTGGAGCTTTCGACACCGCAGGCGCCGCGCAATCTGGCTATACACGCACGTGCTCCTGCCCCTCGCCGCGTTCTTCCAGAGGAGCCTCGAGCTGGTCCCCGGCATGGTCGACGTCGAGAACGTGGACGAGGTCCTGCTCGTTTGCCGCCGCCAGACGCGGTGTCTCGGGGCGTAACGTGGCACTATCCCCCCGTGGAGACGGCGTACCTTCACGGCTACCGTCCCGAGGAGCAAGAGCGCCTTCAGTACCAGGCGCAGTTTCTCGCGGCCCGGGTGCACGATCGGCTGCCCTTCGCCGCGTGCCGGAGGCTCCTCGAAGTCGGCTGCGGAGTCGGCGGCCAGAGCGCGATCCTACTGCGCGCCTTTCCGGCGCTACACCTGACCGGGATTGACCTCAACGAGTCCCAGACCGCGGCCGCGCAGCAAGCCCTGGCGTCGGATCCGGATCTCGCCGCGCGAAGCGAGTTCGTCTCGATGGACGCGCACGACCTCCACTTCGCCGCCGGAGGGTTCGACGGCGCCTTTCTTTGCTGGGTCCTGGAGCACGTGCGCAGCGCACGGCGTGCTCTCGAAGAGGTCCGGCGCGTGCTCGCCCCCGGAGCCCCGATCGTGTGCAGCGAGGTGCTCGGAAGCTCGCTGTGGGTCGATCCGTATGGCCCGGACATCGCCTCGTTCTGGCGCGCGTACTGCGACCACCAGATCGCCCTCGGAGGCGACCCCTTCGTGGGCGCGAAACTGGGAGATCTCCTCTCGTCGACCGGCTTCCGTGACGTCGTGACAGAGACCAAGACGATCCACCTCGATCGCCGTGCCCCAACCGAGCGCGCCGCAGTCGCGGCCTACACCACCGACCTGCTCTTATCCGCTGCGCCCGCGATGCTCGCAGCGGGTCGGGTCACGCCCGACCGCGTAGCCGGCATGAGGCGGGACCTCGAGCGGGTCGGGAGCGACGAGCACGGGGTGTTTTTCTACACGTTCATTCAGGCCCGAGCGCGAACCTAGACGCGACGACGCGTCGTCCGCGGACAGCGCACCGCCGCCCGCCGACAGGCTCCCGAGCGCCTCGGGGGGAGGCCCCTCTCCGTCCAGAAACACCCCTCCGGGCCGCCGAATCGTTAGCTTGCTCACGATTCGGCACGAAGGTCGGGCGTTTTTCGGGAGCGAGAGGGTCGCTCGGCTCGGGGAACGGGGAGCCGGCACGGGGAGTGCTCAGGGGAGGCTCGTCGCGGGGGCATGGCTTCGCGGCGCCCTCCCTCATGACCCGCGTCCTTTTCGGTCTCAAACGCGCCTATCACGGCACGCTGCGCGTCTTTCGCCGCGCGCTCTCGCGCCTGGGACTGACCGCGGCTCGATTCGACCTGCTCTACATCCTGCACAAGGCGCGAGGGCGCCTGCTGCAGCGCGAGCTTCAGCGAACGCTCGGCGTCGCGGCCTCCACCGTCAGTCGGATGCTCGCTTCGCTCGAGCAGCTCGGCCTGATTGGCCGCGAACCCGCGGAAGTCGACGGGCGCCGACGCGAGGTGGTCCTGACCAAGATGGGCCGTCGCTGCGTCCTGCGAGCGGCCCACCGGCTCATCCACACCGGACGCGTGCAGCTCGCGGTCGACAGCGCGCTGTGCCCCGAGCGTTGGCACGAGCCAATCGCCTGCCTGATGGCCTGTGGCGCCTGCGAAGTGACCTCACTTCGCCTGCGCGAGGCCTTCGGCGACGTCGCCACGGACGAATATCCGTACCTCCCCGAATACGAAGTCCGCGGTCTGCCCGCCTCCTGGTCGAATCCGCGGCGATAGGCGCCTTGGCGTGACTCAGCCGAGCACGGGACCCTCGAGGCAATCGCCGGTGACGAACTCGCCGGGTCGATGACCGCGCGGAAGCCCTGGGCCGGTGGCGGGCCGATTCTTCTCCTCTTGCGCTCGGCACCATCGGTTCAGTTCAAGGAGGAATGGCAGCGGATCTTCCCTCTTGCTGATGCCGTAGCTGGCTCGAACGGCCCCATCGAGTCGCTGGTTGGCGAGGCGAAGCGGGTGCTCACCGGGGTCGTCGAGCTGGGCGTAGAGATCGCGCAGGGAGAGGCCGTGGGCCGCCATCAGCCGGCGACGCGTGGCCCGCAACGCCACCGCGGCGCCGGCGACCTCGGCGACCTGCACGCGAGTCGGACTCTGCGGCCACGCGAAGCTGTCGAATACCGTGTTCGACGTGTAGCGCGGATCGCCCTTGAGCGTCGAGCAGCGCCCCGTGAACCATGCCCAGTGGATCCCCGAGTGAAGGATGCCAAAAGAGTAGTCGTCCGCAATCGGGAAGACCGTGAGCGCGTCGCTCGGGTGAATCTTCGACGAGACGAAGACGAAGATCGGCCGTTTGGTCACCCGCGAGCACGCAATGTACCGCGGCGCGCCCCCAAGGAGCGTCATGAGCTCGCCGCGCGGGTACGAGAGCGCCCACCATCGTTTGAGAAAGTTCGCATGATGATGGTTGACGTCTGCGTCGGGGTCATCGGAGAGCATCTGTCGCTCTCGTACTCGCTCTCGCTCGGCGGCCTCCTCGCGGTCGGGTAGGACCATCGCGCGGACTCAATCGAAGGGCTCCTTGTAGTTGCATGCGGAGATCTGATCGCGCGGATGAAAGTCGATCACGTACCGCCACGGGCCGCCTTCGACTCCGCCGACCACTTCGTCGCCGATGAGATACGGGAAAATGACCTCTCGGTTGCTCGGCCGCGTCCTGAGCGCGCGAGCCGCCTCCGCGTGCGACAAGACGAACCCCTTGTGCCCGTGCGTCTGGCCTTGAAAGCACGCGCTGGAGCGCGCGTTCGCCCCGATCGAGGTGGCCGTCGAGACGTCGAAAGCCCCGCTTAGCGACGAGGGGATGCGACCGAGCCACTCCTCTCTCCACGGGCTGTCGAGCTTGTCTCCGATCTGCGTCGCGAGGCGAAACGGACCCTGGGCCTCCCCTTTCACCCAGTTCGCGATGGAGACATGGACGACGGCTCGTCCGGGCCACACCTGCGTCGAGACCGCGTCGACGATGGTGCCGCCACTGGCGACGATGTGATCGAGGCCGCCAATGCGCGAATAGTTCTGGCGGATGGTGTTGGTCCCTACGAGACCCGCGCGCGCCCCGACGGCCAGCTCGTCGTGCGCCCGCCGGAACCAGTAGACGCAATAGTCGGCGCGCCCCGGGACACCTGGGTAGCGCGCACGGACGCGCCGCATGTACCCGGGCCGCATCTCGCCCTGAGCCTTGTTCTTCGACTGGAACGGCGGGTTGCCGATGATGGCGTCGACCCGCGGCCACGCGCAGAAGAGCGCGTCGTCGCATCGAATATTGTCGTCCAGGTTCTCGAGCGGCAGCGGGACGTCGCAATCGAGACCCGCCCGCGTGTCTTCGAGTGCGCGGTGCGCTTCGTCGAAGGCAAGCTTCCTTGCGAACACGAGCGTCACCTTCGCGAGCTCCACGGCGAACGGGTCGCTGTCGATGCCGAAGAACTGGGTCGTCTGGATCGTCGTCGCGGCTCCCGCCTTCAAGCGCGACGGACCCTTGGACTCGTCGTGCACACGTTCGACGATGCGGAGCTCCAGGCGCTGGAGCTCCCGGTACGCGACGTAAAGGAAGTTGCCGCTGCCGCAAGCCGGATCGAGGACGCGCACCCTCGCCAGTTCGCTCCGAATCTGCAGCAGCTGCTTGACCGAGTCGGCGCCCCGGATTCGCGCTTGCCAGGGCTGGACGATCGTCGGCAGCACGACGCGCATGATCTCGGCTTCCGGCGTGTAGTGGGCGCCCTTCCGGTGTCTCTCGACGCTCTCCATGCCCTCCTGGAACAGGGTGCCGAAGATCGCCGGGTTGATGCGGCTCCAGTTCTCGTCGCAGGCTCGGTGAAGCGTGGCCAGCTCGTCGCCTCGCAGCTCGATGGGATCGACCTGCGAGAATATGCCGCCATTGAAGTAGCGCACGCTCTCGAAGCGCCCGCCACGCGCTCGCTGGCCGCAGTTCATCTGAGCGAACAGCGAACCGAGAAGGTTCCGCGAGCTTGCGCCCTTCACGCATTCGAAGACCAGCTCCGTGAACGAACCCCGAGGCAAGAGTCCCGCGTCTTCGGCGAACATGGCCACGACGCATTGCAACGTGAAGCGCTGCACCCGCTCGCGCGCTTCGCCACGTTCAACGAGCGTTCGAAGGAGCTCGCCCATCCTCGAGGCCGCGACGTCGGTGACGGCCGCGCGGTCATTGCGGAAGAGCGGCTCGTGCTCCTCGCGGAACATGAAGTTGAGCGCCGTGTACCGCTCCGCAAGGTGGTCCAATGTGAGCCGGTCCATCGGCTCGTCGAGCTGCGTGTTGAAGTCGCAAATCCAGAACTCCGCGAAGTTGCAGAGAATGACGAAGCGAGGTCGATCCGGCGTGAGCGTGAGCCAGTACTGCATTGCCTGCGCGTAGTGTCGCGCGAGCTTTTCGCCTCGTTTTTTCACCTCGATGAGGACGCGCGGCTTCCACGCGAGATCGGCAAACCTCGTCTCGCGGTCTTCCGTCCTCACGCGGTCCTCGAGAACCGCGCCGGCTTCCCTGTAGCCGGCGTGTCCGAACGCCTGGAAGAGGCGATCGCAGAACCCCTGCACGTCGCCTTTGTCGTCGCCGCACGTGCGCGCATAGCCGACGAACGCGCGAATATCGCGCTCGACGTCGGTCGGAGGGCGCCGTTCGGAGGACGCCCCCCGCCGCCGGGCGCAATGGTCGACCACGAGCGGGAGAGAGCTCACAGGGCGGACGCCTCTAGGCCTGCGAGCCTACCGCGACTGCCCGGCCACTGCTTCTTCGCGCGTACGCCGCCACGTCGTCCGCCAGCGCGTCGGGGTCGCCGACGCCCCCGTAGCGCAAGGCCGCATACCGCTCGAGGAGGCGCGCCGCGTCCGGGTCGGGGGCGCGCGCCGCGAGCCGCTCGATCGGTTCACGGCCGTCATGGCCGACGCCCGATCGCGCAAGCGTCGCGAGCAGGACCTCGAGGCACGGCAGCCCCGCTTCGTCGTCAGGCCGGGCCGGGCCCGCGGCCGCGCGGCGGCGGACGCCTCGCGCGACGATCCACACGAGGACGCCGAATCCGACGACCCAGGCCACGGCCGTCTGCTCGAGCGTCCGGTGCTGGAGCCAGTCGTCGGCCCCGTCGTACGCGACGCGCAGCCCGTCCGAGAGCGACGCGATGTAACCCGACCGGTGCTCGCGGTTCTGCGGGAGGTAGGCTTCGGGAGTGGGATCGCGCGTCGTCCAGCCCGTCCCGGGGAGCCACGCCTCGACCCACGCGTGCGCGTTGCGTTCGCGGACGACGTAGTACCCGAAGGGGGTCTCCTCGCCGACGCGGTAGCCCGCCACGAACCGCGCGGGGATGCCCGCGGCGCGCGCGAGCAGCACCATGCCGGTCGCGAAGTACTCGCAATGGCCGCTCTTGTTGACGAAGAGAAAGTCGAGCACCGGATCGGGACCCCCGAAGGCCGGCACCGCGCGCGCGTAGCGAAACTCCTCCAGGAAATGCCGCTCGATGGCGTCGAGCTTCTCGGCCGGGCTGCTCGCGGCGCCGACCCACTCGGCGGCGAGGTCGTGGAGGCGAAGGCGTACGGCGTGCGGGAGCTGCAGGTCGCCCGCACCGGGCGGAGAAGGGACGGCCTGGTCGCGCGGGCCACGCACGAACCGCGCGGCCTCGAGGCCGCGCTCGCCGACGCGCTTGATCGAGCCGGTCGCGTCGACGCGCACCGACGGGGGCGACGTGCTCACGTTGCGCGCGGCGAGCGGAAGAAAGAACCGGCCGGTGCGCTCGGACACGGCCGTGACTTTCACTGCGTCGTCATCGGGCGTCGGTCCTTCGTAGACGGCGACGTGCTCGGCCTCGGTGGCATCGGACCGCAGCCATCGCCCTCCTGCGTAGAAGTCGAGGACCGCGCCCCGCAGATAGTCGACGCGCGGCCCGCGAACGCGCAAAACGACGGTGTCGGAGTCGAGCAGCTCGTCGAGAGCGCCCAGATCGATCTGGTCGGAGAAGCCGATCTGCGGGTTCCAGTTGAGCGCGAGCGAACGCTCGCGGTTGGTCATCCACCGGTACGCGAGGCGGGCGCCGAGCGTCACTCCGGCCGCGAGCACGCCGCCGATGACCAGCACGGCCACGCCCGCCGCCAGGCGGCGCGCCGACGTCTTCGCCACGAGCGCGTACTCGTCGTGGAGGACGGGAGCCCAGAGGCTCGTCAGGAGAAACAGGGCGGCGAACCACCCGTATCCGTTGACCTGCGTCTCGCCGGCCGCGAGGAGCCCCACGAAGACGAGCGCCACCGTGGCCATCCGTCCGTCGATTCGCACGAGCAGAAACCGAGCGGCCGCCGCGAGGAGAGCGGCCGCCGCGAAGCGCGTCCAGCCCTCGCCCAGCGAACCACTGTGCGGGTCGTACAGAACGTCCACCACGGCGTAGCCGGCGCCCGCGCCCATCGCCGCGGTGAGCAGCCGTCGTCCTCGATCGACCTCGAATCGCGGCCCGATGCCCGCGAGAATCGTCGCCAGCGTGCCGAGCACCGCCGCGAGACGCCAGTCGTCGGCGGCCTTGCCGAGCGCAAAGATCGAGACGAGCACGGGGAGGAGTTCGAGGAGCCTCGCCATCACGAAGCCGTCACAAGGACAGCGCCTCCCCGCGGGTGATTGCGTCGAGCGCCACGGTCGTCCCGTGCGGCTCGCGCGACGCGCGATCGCCCACGATGAGGACCACGCAGCGTGTGCCGCGCGCCCGGATCGACGAGGCGAAGGTGGCGCGCGCGGCGTCCCAGCCGAGGAAGACGAGGACGATCACGGACAGCGTTTCGAGGTGGCGCCCCAGCCGCGCGAGGGCCCGGTCCGCGGAGAACGGCTCCGTCGGCTGTACGGCCGCGAGCGCGTCGAGCGCCTGATCCAGCGAACCGACGTTTCGCTCCGACGCGAGGACGTGCGCGATCTCCCCGGCGACGAGGAGGTCGACGCGCGCCTCGCCGAGACCGAGCCGCGCGACGACGCCCGCCGCGAGCGACAGCGCGCCCTCGAGGCCCTCGTCGCCCGCCGTCGATGCGTCCGTGTCGACGAAGAGGCCGACCCGCGAGAGGTGCTCTTCCTGGTACTCGCGCACCATCGGCGAGCCGTGACGCGCCCACGACCGCGCGTGGAGATCGCGCACCGGATCGCCCGGTCGATACGGGCGTACGCCGAGCAGGTCGGTGGCTTCCCCGGTGCGCGTGGCGGTGGCGACCCCCCCGAGCTGATGTCGACGGTTGCGACCGATCGCGAGGGACGTGACGCGCGCCACCTTCGGGACCACCACGAAGCGCGCGCCCAGCGTGCGAAGCGGCGGCCCCTGCGCGAGCCAGAGCGGCAAGAGCGCGGCGGCTCGCAGCGGATCGATGTGGTGTTCGCCGCGCGCGACGAACCGGGCGCGGACGACTGTGCTCGCCTTCCCGCCCGGGACCAGCTGGCCCAGCGTCGGCTGCGGACCGACCCACTCGCCGTCCCACGGCAGGAGCGGCCGCTCGACGCGGATGCATCGGTGCGTCGCGGCGCCGTCGTTGCGGAACGAGAGGGTGAGCGCGATCTCTTCGCCGACCGTCACGCGCCTTGGACAGCGCACGTCGACGCTCGCCCCGTCGAGGCGATACGCCGGGGCGAAGAGGAGCGACGAGAGGAGCATCGACGCCGTCGCGAACAGGAGCAGATGAGACTCGGTGCGCCCCACGTCGATCGCGAAGAGCGCGGCGAGGCCGACCGACGCGAGGACCATGCGGCCCTCGCGCGTCAGGCGCGCGATCATCCACACGAGAGGGCGCGCGCGGCGGGCGAAGCGGCTGTTGCGGTACCGGTCGCGCTCCGACTTCGTCGCCGGCACCAGCACATGGTTGAGCCGCGCGAGGTCTCGCCTCACACCGGGATCCGGAGGCTTTGCACGACGTCCCGGAGGACGCCGTCGGCGCCGCGTCCCCCGTAGCGGGCTTCGGGCGTCAGGACGATGCGGTGGGCGAGAACGGGCACGGCGAGCGACTGCACGTCGTCGGGGCTCACATACGCTCGCCCTGCCAGGTACGCGCGCGCCTGGGCCGCGCGAAAGAGCGCGAGCGCGCCGCGAGGACTGGCTCCGAGGACGACGTCCTTGTGCCCGCGCGTCGCGGCGACCACCGAGAGGAGGTAGCGACCGACGGCCGGCTTGACCTCGACGTTTTGCACGGCGGTCTGGATCGCCGTCAGGTCCTCGCGCGTCGCCAGCGCGCTCAGCCTGTCGAGCGGCTCCTCGCGCTGCCGCGCATAGAGCATCGAGAGCTCTTCGTCTTCGGACGGATATCCGATGGCGATGCACACGAGGAACCGATCGAGCTGCGCCTCCGGAAGTGGATACGTCCCGGCGAACTCGTGCGGGTTCTGCGTCGCGAAGACGAAGAACGGCGAGGCGAGCGGGTAGGTCGTGCCGTCGACGGTCACCTGCGCCTCGCTCATGGCCTCGAGGAGCGCCGACTGGGTGCGCGGCGAGGCGCGGTTGATCTCGTCGGCGAGGAGGACGTTCGTGAAGATCGGGCCGCGGTGAAACGAGAACGAGCCCATCGTCGGATCGAGCACGAGCGACCCGAGGATGTCCGCGGGGAGCAGGTCCGGCGTGAACTGCACGCGAGAGAACGCGACGTCGAAGACGCGCGCGAGCGCCTTCGCGAGCGTCGTCTTGCCGACGCCCGGCACGTCCTCCACGAGCGCGTGCCCTCCGGCGAGGAGCGTCAGGAGGAGCAGCTCGATCGCCTCGGGCTTGCCGCGGATGACGCGCCCGACCGCCGCGCGAATGCGGGCCAGGACATCGCCGTGGTGCGCCAGCGGGCTTGCCGGGGGTTCGAGGGAAGCAGCAGGAACCCGGAGCGATGCCACGTTCCGAGAAGGATATCGCGAAAGTCGGAGCTCGAGGGTCACCGGATCGCGCGACGCGCCCCGTCGCCCACAATCCGACCGGGGGTACTGTCACCTGAGCTGGCTCAACGTGGGACGGATTCCGGCTCGCCGCAGAGCCCGTCTCCGGCCGCGCTCGCGCGGGGAGGCGAGGTTCGGGTAAAGCGGGCGTCCCCGTGCAAATCAACTGGCCTCGACCGAGCCGTCCGCGACCTCGCATGCTGATCGCGTGCCTCCCCTTCGTCGTCCACGCCGCGTGGACGGCCGCGAACCACCGCTTCCGGCTGGAGAACGGGGCCGAACTCCTGCTCGTCGTGGCCGCGTTACTCGCCGGCCCTCGTCTGAAGAAGCTCCTGGCGGGCGCGTACCCGCTTGCGCTCGTGGGCTTGCTCTACGACTCGATGAAGACCATCGAGAACGTCGGCGTCTCCGCCGATACGGTGCACCTATGCGATCTGCGAGCCCGCGAGGTCGCGCTCTTCGGAGTCACCGTCAACGGCCAGCGCGGGACGTTCCACGACTGGCTCCAGGCGCACTCGTCGCCGCTGCTCGACCGGATCTGCGCAGTGCCGTACGCCACGTTCATCTTCGTGTGCATCGCCACCGCGGCGTGGCTCTACGTCCGCGACTACCCGCGGATGGTGCGCTTCACGTGGTGCTTCTTCGCGCTCAACGTGGCCGGCTTCGTCACCTACCACCTCTACCCCGCCGCGCCGCCCTGGTACTACCACGCGCACGGCTGCGTCATCGACGTGCACGCGGCCGCGAGCGAGGGGCCGAACCTGGCGCGCGTCGACGCGTGGCTCGGTGTGCCCTACTTCGCGCGGATGTACGGACGCGCGACGGACGTGTTCGGCGCGATGCCGAGCCTGCACTGCGCGTACGCGTGCCTGGTCGCGCTCGAGGGATGGGCCGTGTTTCGGCCGCCCTGGCGGGCCGCGAGCGTCGGCTTCTTCGTGCTCATGTGCTTCTCGGCGGTCTACCTCGACCACCACTGGGTGCTCGACGCGATGGCCGGCATCACATACTGCACCCTCATCGTCGCGGCGGCGCGGATCCTCGTCCCCCTTCGACTCGTGTCGCCGGCGCGCCGGCTCGGGGCGCCGGAGCCACGGCTCGTCGGAAGCCCTTCACCTCCATGAATCGCGAAAGCCTCGCGGCGTCTACTCTGGTACCAGCCATGATCCGAACGAACCGCCACTTGTGGGCCCCCATACCGTTTGCGCTGTTCGCCCTGTCCGTCATGGGTTGCTACGTCGAAGCGGGCACCCAGGCCGGGCCGCCGCCGCCCCCGCCGCAGGGAGAGGTCATCGTCGAATCCGAGCCGCCGCCCCCGCCGCCGCCGGAGCAAGAGGTCGTCCCCGCGTCGCCGGGTCCGGAGTACCTCTGGATCGGCGGCTACCATCGCTGGGACGGCCATCGATACGTGTGGATGCGAGGCCGCTACGACCGCCGGCCGCACGCTAACGCGCGCTGGAACACGGCCCACTGGGAAGCGCGCGGGCGCGGGCACGTGTGGGTCGAAGGCCGCTGGGAGTGAGTCATCCCTGAATCCAGAGGCGCATCGCTGCGTACGCGCGCCATGGGCGCCAGGCCTCGGCTCTGCGCTCGAGCGCGGCGGGGGCCGGGCGGCCGGCGGGAGTGGCCATCGCCCGCAGAAGCCCCAGGTCGGAGGCGGGGAAGGCGTCCGGCTCGCGGAGCGCGCGCATCGCGATGTACTGCGCCGTCCACGGGCCCACGCCGGGAAGGACGGCGAGCTTCTCGAGCGTCTCGTCGAGCGTCTCGCAGGGTCGCAGCAGGTCGGGATCCGCGGCCATCGCCGCGCCCAGACCGCGCAACGCCGCCGCCCGCGGGCGCGTGAGGCCGATGCTCGTGAGATCCGCGTGGGCCAGAGTCGCCGGCGCCGGGAACAGACGATCGGGTCGTCCGTTGCCCGCGGACTCATCGGCCCGAAACGCCTCGCCGTGCGCCGCCACGAGGCGTCCCGCCATCGTGCGGGCCCCCGCCACCGTGATCTGCTGGCCGAGCAGTGCGCGCACGGCCAGCTCGAAGCTGTCCCACGCGCCGGGCACGCGGACCCCCGGCCGCTCACGCACGCGCGACGCCAGCCGGCGATCGGTCGCGAGGTGCGCCTCGACGGCGGCGATGTCGACATCCAGATCGAAGAGGCGGCGCAGGCGCGCGACGATCGTCGCCAGCCCCGAGACATCGCTCGTGTGGATGGTGGCGAGCAGGTTGGCGAACAAGATGCGATGGGCCTGGGCCACGACGATCGGCGACGCGCCGACGTACCGGTCGAACAGCCTGCGAAGCTGCCGGTCGCCGATCCCGAGGCGTTCCGCCAGGTCCTCGACGCCGCCGTCGCCGAGGCCGCCCTCGGCGATGAGGTGCAGCGCGCGCGACACGGTTCGCGCGGGCCCGTGCCACCCGGCCAGCCCAGGGGCCACTTCCGGTCGGCAGCGCAAGCACGGGCGAAAGCCCAGCTGATGCGCGGCGGCGGCGCTCGGCAAGAAGACGCAGTTCTCGAACTTGGGGGTGGGCGCCGGGCAGATCGGTCTGCAGTAGATGCCGGTGCTCACGACGCCGGTGTAGAAGCGCCCATCGAAGCGCGGGTCGCGGGTGCGGAGCGCGCGGTAGCAAGCGTCGCGGTCCAGGTCGACCAGGGCCATGGGCTTACGACGCCCCGAGCGTCGCGCCTTCGTGGCGAAGCAGCCAACGTTTTCGCTCCAGGCCCCCTCCGTAGCCCGTCAGCGACGTATCGGCACCGATGACGCGATGGCACGGCACGACGATCCCGACCGGGTTTGCCCCGTTCGCGCGTCCGACCGCGCGTACGGCCGAGCGGCGCTCGATCCGGGCCGCGAGGGCGCCGTAGCTCATCGTGTCGCCCGCCGGGATGCGCCGCAGGGCGGCCCATACCTCGCGCTGGAAGGGGGTGCCGCCCGTCTCGACCGGGACGCGGTCGATCGCGCCGAGCTCCCCGGCGAAGTACGCCTCGAGCGCGGCGCGCACGCTCGGCGACAATCCGTCGCGCAGCTTGTCAGGCGCGCCGGCGGACCCGTAGTGGAGCCGGAGCAGGCGGCGCATGCGCTCTTCGTGGTCCTCCCAGTCGAGCGCGCGGAGGCGCTCGCGGTCGTCGGTGACGAGCAGCATCACGCCGAGTGGAGTCGCGAGGCGATCGAGGAAGAGCGTCGGCGAGTTCGCGTGGTTCATGGAGGCCCAAGATGAGGCCTCGGAGCGACCCACGCTGGCCATTTTCGGACGTCATCCGCCCGGGCCCTACTGGACGTTGCCTTACCCGTAGGAACGCGCCGAGAAGAGAGGAGAGCCGCAGAGGACGCAGAGAACGCAGAGAACGCAGAGAACAGAGGTAAGCCGGGAACATGAGGCGGGCAGCGCGCGTGCGCCTCCTCAATGAAAATCCTCTGCGCCCTCTGCGCCCTCTGCGCCCTCTGCGTCTCTCCTCTCTCCTCCCCCGCGACGCCGCGGGTCAGAGCGGGCGGCGCGGAAGGGCTGCTCAGGTCACTTCGTGCATCAGCGCTTTCAGGGGCTTGACGAGCAGGGCCAGGACGAGGGCGCCGGCGATCGAGGTCCACACGAAGAGCATGAAGTACTGGGCGGGCGGGATGATGCCCCACGTCTCGCCGATGCTGCCGCCCGCGTATTGCGCCACCGAGTTCGAGAGAAACCAGACGCCCATGAAGAGCGACGCGAAGCGCGCGGGGGCCAGCTTGGTGACCATCGACAGTCCCACCGGCGACAGACAGAGCTCGCCGAGCGTCGCGAAGAGATAGCTGAGGAGCAGCCACACGCCGCTGACCCGCGCCGCCTCGCTCTTGGCTTCGAGCGCCGAGAGCGGCTTGCGCCACGCAGGCGGAGCCCCCGCGGACGTGAGGTCCGCGAGCGTCGGGGTTTCCATCCACTTCGTGAACGTCATCGTCTGCTTCTCGGCGTCCCAGGCGACCCCGCGGTCCTTCGCGTCCGCGTCGTCGAACGGGAAGTCGAAGCCGGGGGGCACGGCGGCGAGCGCCACGGTCACGGGCGCGTCGGGCGTGGCCTGGCGCGTCTTGCTCTCGAGGGCGGCGATCTCGTCCACGAACGGCTCCGGCACGGTGCGGTGGAGCAGGTCGTTGACGACGTAGCGCGGGAGGACTCCGCGTACCTCGAGGCGCTGCGCCAGCGGCTTGTACGTCAGGCGCCCTGCGTCGCCGTCGCCGACGACCAGGACGCCGTCGTCGAGCGTCTTCCGCGGAATTCCGGAAGGCACCGACGCGAGCTCCTGGGTGGTCACCACGGCGTTCTCGACGCGGGCGCCCGCGACCATCGGGGCGAACGAGAGGATCATGAGCACCATCGCCGCGAGCATCTTCATGGGCGTCGAAGGCTCCCGCCCGCGCTCGCCGAGCCACGTCCACAACCGCGCGAACGCGGGCGCGAAGACCACGATGAGCACCGCATTGACCGACTGCCACCACTCGGCGGGATACCGGAAGGAGCCGATCGTGAGGTCCGTGTGAAACTGAGCCCACAGGCTGAGCGCGTTGCCCGCCTGCTCGAACGCCATCCAGAAAAGGACGGCGAACATGAAGAAGATGAAGATGACGATGCTCTTGTCCCTCGCCGCGCCCCCGATCCGGCGGAGCGTCGCGGCCATCCACCCCGAGACCGCCCCGAAGGCCACCGGCATGATCACGTTGGTCCAGCTGACTTCACCACGGTACGCCCGCCACACGTAGTCCGCCGGGAGCGCCACCGCGGCGACGACCATCAGGACGAGGAAGGCCCTCGCGACGATCCCCGCGCCGCCGCCGGCGGCCGGTTGATGCTCGTCTGGATCGCGCGCGCCGCTCGCCACCGTCGCCTTTGCCGCAATCTTCAGATCGTTGCCCGCCGCCTCGACGTCACGAAGCACCTGGCCCTGCGTGGCGAGGAAGGTCACGAGCGCGATGAGCATTCCCACGGCCGCGGCGGCGAAGCCGTATCGAAAGCCGAAGTTGACGCGCAGGTAGCCGCACAGGATCGGCGAGAGGCCCGCGCCCAGGTTGATCCCCATGTAGAAGATCGTGAACGCGCGATCGCGGCGAGGGTCGCCCTGCCGGTACATCTTGCCGACCATGGTCGAGATGTTCGGCTTGAAGAAACCGTTGCCCAGGATGAGCAGCCCCAGCCCCAGGTAAAACATCGGGATCGACGCGAACGTCAGCGCGGTCTCGCCGATCGCCATCAGGACGCCGCCGATGATGATCGACCAGCGCAGACCGATGACGCGGTCGGCCAGGAGCCCGCCGGCCAGCGGCGTCAGGTAGACGAGGCTCGTGTACCACTTGTAGATCGTCGAGGCGTGGCCCGGCTGCAGCCCGTGGTACTGGACGAGGTAAAGGACGAGCAGCGCGCGCATCCCGTAGAAGCAGAAGCGCTCCCACATCTCCGTGAAGAAGAGGGCGTAGAGGCCGCGCGGGTGGCGCCGCTCGGCGGTAGCTACCGATTGCATTCCGATGGGGCGAGCTTCACAGGAAGCCGCCGCCGCGGGAAGGGGCTTGCGACGGCGAACGCTCGCGGCGAGAAAACCGCGCTCTCTCTCCCCTGCCTCAGCCGAGGGCGGCCGCCGGGCTCATGTCCACGGCCGTGGGAGCGCGGCGGGTCGGCGGCACCTCCTCGAGCGCCGCGTCGATGACCTCGTCGATGTGCGAGACGAAGACGAACTCGATCTCGCGCTTCACCTCTTCGGGGACCTCCTCGAGGTCCGCCGCGTTCCTCGCCGGCGCGATGACGCGCTTGATCCCGGCGCGGTGGGCGGCGAGCACCTTCTCCTTGAGCCCGCCGATGGGCAGCACCCTCCCGCGCAGCGTGATCTCGCCGGTCATCGCCACGTCGTGCCTCACGCGAATGCCCGTCAGCACCGAGACGAGCGCGGAGACGAGCGTCACACCGGCGCTCGGCCCGTCCTTGGGCATCGCGCCCGCGGGGACGTGAATGTGAATGTCGCTCTTGTCGAGGAAGTCCCGCGGGATCCCGAACCGGTAGAGCTTCGTGTGCGTGTTCGCGCGGACGTAGCTCAGCGCCGCCATGGCGCTCTCCTTCATCACGTCGCCGAGCTGCCCGGTGAGCGTGAGCTTGCCGCTGCCGGGCATCCGCGTCGCCTCGACGAAGAGGATCTGGCCTCCGACCGGCGTCCACGCCAGACCCGTCGCGACGCCCGCTTCGGACGTTCGCTCGACGCGCTGGTCGTCGTGCCGCGCTTGCCCGAGGAAACCGCGCAGGTCCTCCTCGCCGCGCACGGCGACCGCCTCTTCGCGACCCTCGGCGAACCGGACGGCCACCCCACGGGCGATGGTCGCGATCTGCTTCTCGAGCGAACGCACGCCCGCCTCGCGAGTGTAGCGATCGATGACGAGCTTCAGCGCGTCGTCGGTGATCTCGAGTCGGTCGGCGCCGATGCCGTGCTCGCGCAGCTGCTTGGGCACGAGGTGCCGGCGCGCGATCGCCAGCTTCTCGAGCCTCGTGTACCCGGGGATCTCGATGATCTCCATCCGGTCGCGCAGCGGCTCGGGGATCGTGTCGCCCACGTTCGCCGTCGCGATGAACATCACGTTCGAGAGGTTGTACGGGATCTCGAGGTAATGGTCCGAGAACGTATCGTTCTGCTCGGGATCCAGGACCTCGAGAAGCGCCGACGACGGGTCCCCTTGCATCCCGCCCTGGCCGAGCTTGTCGACCTCGTCGAGCATGAACACGGGATTGGTGACTCCGACCTTCTTCATGCCCTGGATCAAGTTGCCCGGCAGCGCGCCGACATAGGTGCGCCGATGACCCCGGATCGCCGCCTCGTCGTGCACGCCACCGAGCGACACGCGGTGAAACTTCCGCCCGAGGGCGCCGGCGATGCTTCGCCCGAGCGACGTCTTGCCGACGCCGGGCGGGCCGATGAGGCACAGGATGGGGCCCTTCTTGTCGCTCTTGAGCTTGCGAACGGCCAGGTACTCGAGGATCCGCCGCTTCACCTTCTCGAGGCCGTAGTGGTCGGCGTCGAGCACGGCGCGAACGCTCGCGACATCGGGGCTGTCCTGGCTCTCGAGCGTCCAGGGCAAGTCCACGATCCATTCGAGGTACGTGCGGACATTCCCGAACTCCGGCGCGCCGGGCTGCAGGGCGCGCAAGCGCCGGAGCTGCTTGTCGGCGACTTCGCGCGCCTGCTCCGAGAGCCCCGCCGCCGCGACGCGGTTCGCGAGGGCGTCGACGTCGCTCTCGTCGTCGCCGTCCTCCCCTTCGCCGAGCTCTCTCTCGATGGCCTTCATCTGCTCGCGCAGCAAGTGCTCGCGCTGGGCCTTGCCCATGTCGCTCTGGATCTGGGTGTCGATGCTCTTGCGGATCTTCAGGACTTCGCGGCGCCTCACCACCTGGGTAAGGACCTGGAGGACGCGCGCCTTGACGTCGAGCGCGCCGAGGACGGCCGCCTTTTCGGCGACGCCCACGTCCAGGCGATTGGCGACGAAGTCGGCCAGCATGCCGGGGCTGGTGATCGCGTCGACCTGGGCGCCCAGCTCCGCAGGCAGGCGGAGCTGGTCCATGACCTCGTGCACCGCCTGACGCAGGTTCAGAAACAGGGCATCGAGCTCGTCGCCGGCCGCGCCCGTCTCTTCGACCGGACCGACCTTGACCTTCATGAGGGGCCCGCTCGCCTCGATCGACTCGAGCCTCGCTCGCGCGACGCCGCGCAGGACGACGACGAGTCCGCTCTTACCCCGACCCTTGGCGACGCTGACCACCTGCGCCACGACGCCGACTTCGTGCAAATCGCTCTTCGAGACCTCGCCGAGGGGCTCTCCCGCCTCCCCTTGGCCGGCTATCCCCGCGAAGACGGCGATGGTGGCTTCCGGATTGGAGCTCAGGTGCTGCGCGAGGGGGGCGTCGCGAAGCACGATCTGCATCACGGTGCCTGGAAACACGACCGCGTCGTGCAGCGCGAGCAGCGGCAGCGCTTCTTCACGATCGAAGGGAGCCTTGGGAGCGGGTGCTGTAGGCATGGTCTCTTTCCGGGAGCGCGCGGTCGCGCACTCCCCGCTACGGCGAAGCAAGGTCTCCTCGGAGCCGAAGTGGCCCCGGTGCGCGCTTACGCCGTTATCGGAACACCGTAAGCACGCCTCGCCCGCGCGCCAGTGTCAGCCTTCCGTCAGGCTGCGGAGTCGGCGGCGAGGGCCTCCATCGCGAGCGCCAGCTCGTCATCGGCTGCGGCGTCGCCCCCGTTTGCCCCTCCTGCCCCTGCACTTGCGGCCGCGCTGGCGGCCGCGCGCTGAATCGCGACGCGGACCCGAGGGGACGCCATGCGGGCCGCTGCGTCGCGAAGGCGAGCCCGCTCGGCCGGCGTGGCCACGGACCCGAGGACGACCGCGGCCGCCGCCCGCTCGACCCCCGTGGCGCCGGGGTCGTCGACCACGCGCCAGAGCGCATCGCTTCCGAAGGCGACCGCACGATACGGCGGCTCGGCCGCGAGGGAGCGCAGCCGGGCGAGCCACGCGCCCACGTCTCCTTCGCTCTCTCGTTCGCGCCGGAGCTGCAGGCGGAGCGTCTCGGAGCCGGTGGGCGCCGACGTGATGGCGGACTGGATGAGCTCCGCGGCCGCCTCGGCGACGGACGCCTTCATCCGGCGCACGATCGCCCCCGTTCGCTCGGTTCGCGTGCGAACGACCAGCTTGCCGGCGGCCTCGACGACGGCCGATTCGACCTCCGCGAACGCGACGAAGCGGCTCCGAAAGAGGTCGTAAAAGAGGACGCCGTCGGAGCCGACGGCCGTCTCCTGGCGCGCGAAGGCGAAGACCAGGACGTACCAGAAGAGGCAGCTGGCCAGCGACAACACGAGGAGCGACGCCGTGAACGCGCCGTCGTGCCCGATCAAGGCATGCGCGGAGAACTGACCGCCCAGCGCTCCGGCGATCGCGGCAAATCGAGAGGGCGAAGGGAACTTCACGACGGTCTGCGACGGATTGCAGCCAAGGGCGCGAAGGAGCGTCCGGGCCTCCGCATCGTCGGCGGCCTCGAACTCCACCTCGGGCAAGAGGCCGCGGTCGAGGTGCACCCGAGTCCCCTGATAGTTGCGCTCGATCCAGCCGGACCGGATGGTGTTGCGCGCGACCATGACCCGGTCGCCGACGACCACGCCCTCCGCGTCGAGCGAGGCCTTGGTCCGAACCGCGTTGCTCTCGCTGCCCAGAACCGCCAGGGCGAAGCCCATCGTCCCCAGGGCAATGAGCCACACGAGGCTCATGTCGACGTGGACGAGGAAGGAAGCCACGCAGCCGCACACGGCCACGGCGATCCCGGCGTTCCGAAGGACGCGCGAGCGGCGCAACATCACCGCATCGACTCGTCCCGGATCGCTCACTCCACAAGCGTAGCCCGCGACCGCCGGGAGGCTACCCGATCCCGATGCGCCGACGGCCTACCGCGTCACGGCCACTCGACGAAGTGAATCGTCTCGCCTTGCAGGCCGCGAAGGACGATGTCGAGGCCGCCCGTCTTGAGCATCCACTCGAGGCGATGATCGCGATACTGCCGCTTGATCTTCGGAGTCTTGCGCATCGCGCGGATCCCGTCGCCGCCCATGAACGCGGCCAGATCGGCCTGATCGCGCTTCACGCTCTCGATCTCGACGCACCGCGCGGCCCAGTCGCGGAGGCGCGTGTGACGCGCGCCGGGGGGGAACCCGAAGAGCCCAGCCGACACGACGTGCATGACGAGCGAGGCGTCGGCGCGACCGAATCGCTCGCCCGACAGCCACTCGCGCCCGTCGAGCTCGGACTCGAGCCGGTCCCACACGGCCGCGAGCTGGACCCCCGCGCGCGACACCATCTGCTCGGCCAGAGCCCCCTCGGCCCGCCGGAAGAAGCGGATTTCCATGAGCCCCCAGTTGATTGCCTCGAGCGAGGTGTCGCACAGCTCCTCGACGAGCCGCGCCCGCGCGCGCGCCTCGGGCGCCTTCGGGAGCATCGGCGGGTCGGGCCATTTTTCGTCGAGGTAGTCGACGATGATCGTCGAGTCGGTGCAGCGGAAGTCGCCGTCGATCAGGCACGGCACTTCGAGGCGGGCGCTCGCCGCGGCGAAGTCCGCGTGCGCGGCGTCTCCCTCGCGCAGGGTCATCGGCGTGATGGAGATCCGCTCGAACTCGACGCCCTTCTCGTAAAGGACGATCTTGACCTTGCGCGCGTAAGGCGACAGCGGATGTTCGTAGAGCTTGAGGGCCACGGGGGGTTCCTTGTTCGGCGACCGCGCGGGTCAGTGAGCTTCGAGGGCGCCGAGCGTACAAGGATTGGCCCGCGCCCGCCCCGTCTGATCGTTGGGCGGGCAGCTCGTCCCCGTCTGGAGGATTGACGCCGCCGCGGCGGGCGCGGCCGTCAGCGTGGTCCCGCCGTTGTCGGCGAGGGGGCCGAGCATCGCGTCGGCGAAGGTGATGCCCGGGACGCACGGGGTGTCGGTGCTGCCCATGGGCCACTGCAGGTCGTGAGCGCCGCTGTTCGAGGTGCCCGACGAGCAGCTCTCGCTCCCCGAATTGTCGTTGTCGGTGTTGCCGTCGAAGATCGTGTTGGCAATCGTCCAGGGCCCGCCGAAGAGCGCGGCGGCGAACGCCGCGTAGTTCGTGCCGTGAGCCTCGTTGTTCGCGAAGGTGCAGTTGGTCAGCGTGCCCGAGCTGGCGATCGCGCCGCCGACGCCGGTCGTCGCCACGTTCGACGCGAACGTCGTGTTGGTGGCGTCGAGGTCGGTGCCGTCCCCGAAGAAGCCGCCCGAGCCCGGGGCGCTGTTGTTCGAGACCGTCGAGTTGGTCAGGACGACGTGGCTGTTGTGGAAGTACATTGCGCCGGCCTGGCCGGTCGACATGCCGTTATACATGCCCGAGCAGGTGTTTCCGTCGAACGTGGTGCGGTCGATGTTCGACGTCTGCTTGGCGCCGTCGGGGGTGCGAAAGATCGCGCCGCCGATCGCGTGGCCGCTGTTCTTCGAGAACGTGCAGCCGCAGATCGTGAGCGTCCCGTCGTCGCCGCCGTCGATCGACACGGCGCCGCCGTTTCCACCGTCTCCGGTCTCGCGCTGGCCTCCGACCACCGGGCACGTCCCGTTGGTCGAGTTGGCGCCCTGACCGAGCGCCTGGTTCTGCGAGAACGTGTCGTTGATCAGCGTCAGATCGCTGTTGAGCGACCCCACGGCGCCTCCGTTGGAGGCGCTGTTGCCGTCGAACTGGCTGCCCACGATCGTCGTGTTGACCGATCCGGTCGTGTAGATCGCGCCGCCCGCGACGTCGGGGCCGGTGTCGGCCGCCTGGTCATTGGTGAAGACGGCGTCGATGACGTGCAGCGTGCCGCTCGTCATCCAGATCGCCCCGCCGGCGCCGTCCTGATAGCCCTGCGAGCACGGCGGGCTGGCCGGCGGGAACATCATCGTCCCGCTCGCCTTCCCGCGGGTGAGCGTGATCTGCTGCACCGTGAGCGTGTGCTGCGCGCCGCCGTACATGCCGCGGTAGTCGCCGCTCGAGAAGTGCAGGATCCGTGTGGCGGCCCCGCCGTCGAGGGTGATCATCCCGCCGCCGTCGATGACGGTGTCGCGGTCGGTGGGGACGGTGATCTCGGTCGTGATCGCGATCGTCGCTGCGCCCCCGCAGTCGAACGTCACGACTCCGCCCTGGGTGACGGCGCTCTGAAACGCCGCGGCGGTGCAGCTCCCGGCGTCGCCCTGTCCGACGACGGTCGTCGGGTGCGAGGTATCCGCAAGTCCGACGGTCGCAGTGCACGTCATCGCGGGCGGCGGGCCCGCCTCTACGAGGGGAAGCGCCGCGTCCGGGCCGGACGAGCCATCGGGCGAGGTGACGGCGCCGTCGTCCCCGCTCGCCGGGCCGCCGCTGCTCGACGCCGAGCCGGACGACGAACCAGACGACGACGAACCGGACGACGAAGAGGCCCCCGACCGGCCGCCGTCGGGCGAACCGTCAGGAGTGTTCGAGCTGGATCCGCATCCGCCGCCGACCCCCGCCCAGCCCACCACGACGAAGAGCAGCCACTGGCATCGATGCACGGAACACCTCCAGAGCACCGGCCATTCTACATGGCGCGCGCCACCGGAAGCGACTCCCCGAGGAGCTCGTCGATGAGCCGCGCCTCGCGCAGGCCCATGGACTCGAATTCGACGCCCATTCCCACCCCCATGCCGTGGCGCCGCGACCAGCGCACGACGCCGCACAGATGAAGCTCGTCGGACCATCCCGGTCGCCAGAGGCGCAAGACGACGGGGCTTCCGAGCGCCGCGGGGAAGGCTGTCTGCACGAAGGCGCCAGCGGACGACAGATTGGTCGCGAAGCCGAAGGTCACGTTCTTCGGGTCGGCGCCCGTGAACTCCACTGGACTTCGCAGCGTCGATTGGAATTGTCGGCGTCGGTCGGGCATGGCCTCTTTCTCGCGGCTCCGGCCAGGCGACCCACCCACGTGGGCCCCTCTCCTCTGGATCTGTGGAGCCCGCTGGGACGAATGGGTCACCGGCGGCCCCGAGGAAACGCCCGAGCGGCGCGGGGCCTTCCCACGCCGCGCCCCTTGACCTCGGTTGCGGAGTCGCGCCGGCCCGGTACCCGTCTCGGGTCGCGATGGCGCATCGCGGCGCAAAGGAGGGGGAAATGCTGGCGCAAGTTCGCTCGTGGATCGCCGACTCGAAGAGAATGACCACCATCACCGAGGGCCTGGGAGGGCTCTTCACGCGCGCCGAAGAGGCAGGGTGGATCGCGCCTACCCCCACCTTCATCCGCGACTACCACCGAGACTACCCGGGGCTCGCGGAGCTCGAAGCGGGGCACACGGACATTCGGGGCGAGTGCGAGGCCCTGATGCGCGTCCGAAGTCGCATGGTCGACGTCGAAGACCTGGCGGGCAAGTACACGAGCGGCGGCATCCACGCGATCGCGTGGAAGGCGTTCATGTTCAAATCGCATCGCTTCATCGAGCCCAACTGCGCGCTCGCGCCGCGCACCGCCGCGCTCCTGCGAAACGTTCCGGGCCTCTACACCGCGTTCTTTTCGGTGCTCGAGGGCGGCCAGTACATCACGCCGCACTGGGGCTACTGGAAGGGTTTCTCGCGTTACCACCTCGGGGTGCTCATCCCGGGCAACAACGCAGACGGCGCGTGCTGGCTGCGCGTCAACGCCGACAAGTCGGACAACGCCCTGCGCGACGCGAGGCTCATCGAGCGCGGCGAGAAGTACCACTGGAGAGAGGGCGAGGGCGTGATGTTCAACGACACGCTCCTGCACGACGCGAAGAACGGATTCGGGCGACGTGCGCGTCGTGCTCTGGCTCGATCTGCGCCGCAAGCTGCCGCCGTACCTCAGCGCGCTCAACACGATCCTGCTCGAGGTCGCGCATCGCGCGCCGGCCGTCGCCGCGGTTCGAAGAAACGCCGTCGTGCGGCCGTGAGACAATGGCGCCGTGTGGCGCCGAGTCGCGATCCTGGGCGCCCTGCTCGTGGCGGTGACCATTCCCCTCCCCGGCTGCATCGCGTCGCTCACGGCGTCGGCGAGCGCCGAGCTCCGGGAGCTCCCCTCGAGCACGCGCGAGTACGCCACGATCACCCGCCACCTGCGCGCGCCATTCGACCGCTACGGCCCCTTCGACGTCCTCGTGTCCCAGTTCGGGATCGTCGCGCTCTCGCACATGGCGACCGGCCTGCTCAACGTCTACTTCGCGGAGCCCGACCGGCGCGAGGAGGTCGCAGGCTACCTTCGCGAGGTCTCTCGTCGCGGACTGTCGGCCCCACTCTCGCCACTGGGCACGCCGACGATCCCCTCGGCGCGCCTCGACGACAACAATCTCTTCTGGAGCCACCTCGCGCTCATCCTCGGAATCGAGCGGTACGTGCGCTGCGGCGGCAAGGTCTGCGCGGGGGATACGGACGGGGACCGTCTGCAGGAGCGCCTCGTCCGGCACCTGCTCGCGCGGACGATGGCGAGCGGCGTCTTCAATGCGCGTTCGTATCCGGGCTCGCCGATGTGGCCGGCCGACCAGACCGTGACCCTGCTCGCGATCAAGATGTACGACGAGACCCACGGGACGTCGGTCCACGAGGAGCCCCTGCGCGGCTTTCTTCGCGTCCTCGCCGAGCGCGCGGACCCGCGGACGGGCCTCTTTCCGTCTTCGCTGTCGCCCGTCAAGAACGGCGACGTGCCGCGCGGCTGCGCCACGAGCTGGAGCGCCCTCTACCTCGCCCAGCTCGACGCGAGCGTCGCCTTCGATCAGTACTCGCGGGCCCGCGCGACGCTGCGCGAGAACATCCTCGGCGTCGGCGGCTTTCGCGAGTGGCCGCCGGGCCGCGGCGGAGGCGGAGACTTCGACTCGGGACCCGTCGTGCTGGGCGTCGGCTCCGCCGCGACGGGCCTTGGGCTCGGCCCCGCGCGCATCTTCCGCGACGAAGAGACGTACGCCGTCATTCGCCGCACGGCGCTGCTCTTCGGCGTCCCGGCCTGGTGGCGATCGGGCGGGTACATCACCGCGCCGCTGCTGGGCGAAGCAATCCTCTTCGACGGCCGAACCGCGCGTCCCTGGTTCGGGCCCGTAGCCGCGTCGCCCCCTCTTCCGGTCCCTGCGCCCATCGCTCCCGCGCTCTTCACGATCGTCGACGTGGCTCTGATGGCGTGGCTCGGGCGCGCGATCGCGCGGACCCTCCGGGGTCAAGTCGCGGAGCGCGGTCCTCGATCACCCACGGAGGGATCAACCACCAGGGCGCCAGAAGACGCCAAAAACGCGAGGGCATGAGGGGAAGGGCGCGTGGTGGCTCGTGGCCTGCCGGGCGCTGCTCGTCGGGAGGCGACGAAGGACCGCGCCGGAGACCGGGGCGGACCTCCGGTTTCCGTAGTCCACCGTCCGGAAGTCGAATGGCGTCCGCGCGATGCGTTCGAAGCGCCCGGCATCTGCGGCCTTGAAATCATTGGGAAACGGCGCCGGCTCGGTGTCGTCGCGTCCGGGGCCACCTTTTGCAACCAGGGCTCTGCAACCCCCCCAGCTGCGGAGCCCGACCCATGAGATCGATCGTTCGCAAGTCCCTCGTTCAGAGCGCGTTGCTCGTCGGCGCCGCCGCCGCCGCGGCGGTGTCCCTCACCGAGTTCGGCTGTTCGTCGCAGGGCGGAGGCGTCCCGGGAACGCTCTTGCCGGGGGCTCCGGCGCCGACCGAGAACGTCCTGGCTCCGGCGGACCGAAGCGGCACCGTCGGGCTGGAGCTCACGCTTCCCGGGGGGCAGCAGGTTGCGACTGTGACGTGGGCCATCACGGGGCCGAACGGGGCCTCGACCCCGGTGAAGAACGGCTCGATCAAGGTGCAAAATAGCCAGTCGATCGCCTTCCTCGTAGGCGGCATCCCCGCGGGCACCGGCTACAGCATCACTCTCTCCGCCACGACGACCGACGGCAACACGACCTGCGTCGGTTCCGCCACGTTCGCCGTCACGGCGCGGGCCACGACGAACGTCTCGGTCCTCCTGCAGTGCATGGCGACCGGATCGGAGGCCGGCGCGGCGTTCGTCACCGCCACGACCGTCAACTGCGCGACGTTGAACTCGGTGAGCGCCCTCCCGGCGTCGGCCCTCGTCGGCAGCGCCGTCGCGGTGTCCGCTTCGGCCGTCGCGCCGGACCCGAGCGGAATCACCTACGCGTGGTCCGCCACGAGCGGCTCGTTCGACACCCCGAACGCGGCGAACGCGAACTTCACGTGCGCCGCCGCGGGCACTGCGACGCTGACCGTGACGGTCGGCGACGGCGCGGACAGCGGCTCGTGCGGCGGATCGAGCGCGACGACCACCGTCACGTGTACGGGCCACGTCGACGCCGCCCAGGCCTTCCAGACGACCACGAAGATCAAGCACCTCGTCGTCATCTTCGGCGAGAATATCTCCTTCGATCACTACTTCGCTACGTACCCCAACGCGCAGAACAACGCGGGCGACACGGCCTTCTCGGCGGCGCCGGGGACCCCCGTCCCCAATAACCTCATCGGGCCGCTCGACCCGTCGAACGCGTTCGCGCCCGTCTCCGGGGTCAACCTCCTGACGGCCAACCCGACGGCGTCCGCGGCAGGCAACGGGACGAACGCGATCAACCCGTTCCGCCTCTCCGCGGAGTTCGCGGAGACCTCCAGCCAGAATCACAACTACACGCCGGAGCAGCAGGCCGACGACAACGGGAAGATGGACCTCTACCCCGAGTTCACCGGCAGCGCCGGGCCCCCGCCGCCCGCCGACGCGGGGGCTCCGCCGCAGGCCGACACGAAGGGCCTCGTCATGGCGTACTTCGACGGCAACACGCTGAGCACGTACTGGAGCTACGCCCAGCGCTACGCGATCAACGACAACATGTGGACGACGAACTTCGGCCCGTCCACCCCGGGCGCCATCAACGTCATCTCGGGTCAGACCAACGGCGTCGTCGGGAGCGCGGCCCATCCGGCGTCGGCCTTCAGCACGAGCCACGTCACGCCGGACGGAAACGGCGGCTTCGCGCTGATCGGCGACATCGACCCGCTCGGCGACGCGTGCTCGTCCGCGGCCGACCAGGGGACCCTGTCGGGCAAGAACATCGGCGACCTGCTCAACGGGCAGAACGTCACCTGGGGCTGGTTCGAAGGGGGCTTCAACCTGACCGTCACGAACGCCAACAACACGACGGCCTGCCACCGGAGCACGCCGCAGACCGTGCCGTTCTCGACGACGAGCACCGACTACGTGCCGCATCACCAGCCCTTCCAGTACTACGCTTCGACGGCCAACCTCGCGCATACGCCCGTGAGCTCCATCGCAGCGGTGGGCCATAGCGTCGAGACCGACGGCATGACGCCCGAGCCGGCCAACCACCAGTACGACACCGTCGACTTCTTCGACGCGCTCGCCGCCGGGAACCTGCCGGCGGTCGTCTACCTGAAGGCGCCTTCGTTTCAGGACGGCCATCCCGGAAACTCCAACCCGATCGACGAGCAGAACTTCATCGCCAGCATCGTCGACGCAGCTGCAAGCCAGCCAGGAGTGGAGCTCGAGCGCGGTCGTCGTCACCTACGACGACTCGGACGGCTGGTACGACCACCAGGCGCCGCCGATCGTGAACGAGTCGACGGGCGTGGCCGACGCCCTGAACGGCACGGGTCTCTGCAACAGCGGAGTGCAGCAGAACGGCACGGGCGCAGCGGCGACGACGATGCTCAACGGCGTGCCCGGCGCCGACGGCGGGGCTCCCGCGCCGGCGCTCGGTCGCTGCGGATACGGCACGCGCGTGCCGCTCATGGTCATCTCGCCCTTCGCCAAGACGAACTACGTCGACCACACGCTCGTCGACCAGAGCTCCGTCGTGCGCTTCATCGAGGACAACTGGCTCGGCGGCGAGCGAATCCAGCCGGGCGGCTCGTTCGATTCGATCGCGGGCTCGATCCAGAACATGCTAACCGGGATCTGAGTCGAGCTCGCGGGGGGGGCGGTCTCGTGGCTCGTCCCCCGCGAATGATCGATCGACGTCATTTCTTGTACTCGACCGCGTTCGGGCTGCTGGCCTCGTGCAAGCGTCGCCCGAGCTCGAGCTCCACGCCGGGTCTCTGCGTTGGCTCCTCCGTGCCGGCAACGGCGCGGAGGGCTTACCCTTCCCCGCTGCATCCGGGCGCGCTCGCGCGCTTCGTCGACCCGCTGCCGATACCACCGGTGCTCCAGGCGAACGGGACGCGGCCCGACCCGAGCGCCCCCGGGCAATCGATTCCCTACTACCGCGTCGCCATGCGCGAAGCCGCCGTCGCCGTCCATCGCGACGTCCCGCCCACTCGCGTCTGGAGCTATGCGGGCAGTTTTCCGGGCCCGACCTTCGAGACGCGGAGCGGCCAGGGCCTGCTCGTCGAATGGGTCAACGAGCTTCCGCAGCGGCATTTCCTGCCAATCGATCACAGCCTATGCGGGGCGGGCGCCGACCGTCCCGAGGTCCGCACCGTCGTGCACGTGCATGGCGCGCGTGTCCCCTCCGAGAGTGACGGTTATCCGGAGGACTGGTACACGCCCGGCCGGTCGGCGATTTCCCACTATCCGAACCGCCAAGACGCCGCGACGCTCTGGTACCACGACCACGCGATGGGCATCGAGCGTCTGAACCAGTACGCGGGGCTCTTCGGTCTCTTCTTGATTCGAGACGACGTGGAGGACGCGCTCGAGCTGCCGAGTGGGCCTTACGAAGTCCCCCTCATGCTCTGCGATCGACTGCTGGACGCCACCGGGCAGCTCATCTATCCGACCTCGGACGATCCCGAGGCGCCCTGGATACCCGAGCTCGACGGCGATTCCCTCCTCGTCAACGGAAAGCTCTATCCGTATCTCGAGGTGCAGCCGCGCCCCTACCGGCTGCGGATCGTCAACGCCTCCAACACACGCGTCTATTACCTGTCGTTGAGCCATGGCCTGGCCATGGACCAGATCGGGAGCGACCAGGGCCTCCTCGCCGCACCTGCCGCGCTGCCGACCGTGACGCTCGCGCCGGCGGAGCGGGCCGACGTCGTGATCGATTTCGGGCAGGCCGCGGGGCAGGAGATCGTCCTGCAAAACCAGACCTTCCAGCTCATGCAGTTCCGCGTCGCGCCACGCCGCACCGCGGCCAGGGACAAGCCCGTGCCCAGAGCGCTGCGCGCCGTGGCCCGGACCCCGGCGGCCGAGGCGATCAAGACGCGGTTTTTGACACTCAACGAGTACGAGATCCCGAAGACTCGCGCGATGCTGATGCTCCTCAACGGGGCTCGTTGGCACGATCCCGTCACGGAGAGGCCGGCGTTCGGGTCGGTAGAGATCTGGGAGCTCGTCAACCTGACCGAGGACACTCACCCCATTCACCTTCACATGGTGCGCTTCCAGGTTCTCGAGCGGCAGCCTTTCGATGCCGACACGTTCATGTCTCACGCGGTGATGAAGCTCACCGGAGAGCCGGCGCTGCCGGCGGCGCAGGACGCAGGGTGGAAGGACACCGTTCGCTGCGACCCTGGATTCATCACGCGGATCATCGTCCGCTTCGACGGCTACAAAGGCCGCTACGTGTGGCACTGCCATCTTCTCGAGCACGCCGCCAACGAGATGATGCGACCCTTCGAGGTGGTCGGATAGCCTCCGCTACGGCCCCGGTCGCGCCGCGCGCGACGACCGCTCGATCTCCGTGCGGACCCGCAACCGCCTCGACTCGTCGTCGACGAAGCTGAGCGCAGCGATCAGCGTCGCGAAGATCCCGCCAATCTCCCGGGCCGCTTCCTCTTCGACCACCCACGCTCCATGACCCGGGTCCCTGTGGATGTGAAACGACGCCTGGCCCATGCCTTCCGAAACGTCCGGGGCCGGCCGCGCCTTCCGCGAAACGCGCCCGCCCGAGTCATTGGTCGAAATTGCAGGGCGGGTCGTACGCCACGTGGGTCAAGAAGTCCTGGTCGTACATCGTCCCGATGCAGGTCGCGTCGCCGCCCAGCTTCTCGAGCTTCTGGACTTCCGCGAGACACTGCTGGGCTCGGGCCCCTTGCATCGCGCAGCACGCCTCGACCTTGCTGCAAGGCCCTCCGGGCGTCGGAACGGCGCACGACACCACGTCCAGACAGAAGCCGAGCACGCACCCCATCAGGCCGCTCGTGCACGCCTCGCACGCGGGATCCATCGCGCACGAGCTGGCGCATCCGGCGTCCTTCGCCGCCCCGAGGCAGGTCGCGTAGTCCGAGCACGGGCCGAGGCACGCGGACAGACCGCAGTGCGTACACGCGCAGTCCGACAGCTTCTGGGGATCGGGACACGGTCCACCGGGAGAGATCGCCGCGTACTCGCAGAGGCCGGCGAGCTGGGCACGGATGCCGGCCGCCGGGAGGGCGCCCCCGTCGGACGAAGACGCCGCGGGCGAGGCCCCGGCGTCCGGAGCCGCGGCGATCATGCCGCATGCAAGCGGCCGCATCGAAGCCGGGTCGTGGATCACGAGGACGTGACCCAGAACGTCGGACGATGACGGAGCGCCGACGCTCCATGGTTTCGCGTCCGTATTCAGTCGCGAGTAGTAAAGACGTCCGAGGCCGCTGTTGCCCGTGCACGTCAGAGCGGCAATGCCGTCGCCGCGAGGTGGGTCCCAGTCTGGCCCCTGCAGTGCCGCGCTCGCGCACGTCGCGCCCTGGTGGATGACCACCGGGTATGCGTCGCCGTCGACGCAACCCGTGATCGAGACCGTCGAGATCGACGCCGACGCCCGTCGTGGCGAACGTCGCCGTCCCGGTGATCGGACTCGCCGGGCCCGCGTCGGTGCCGTCCGGAGTCGTCGGCGCGGGAAAGGCGTCGAGGGCGGCGACCGCCGCGGGACCGCCGACTCCGCAGGTCGAGCCGCTGGATGGCGCCCCCGCCTCCTCGCTGCCTTGAACCCCGCCGTTATTGCACGCGAGAAGCGCGAGCCCGACGAGGGCTGCAACGGTCAGGACCCCAGAGCTCGTCGGGTTCATCGATTGGCCAGGGCCATTCGCTTGAGCACGAGACCGTACAACGCCGCAAACGGCGCGAGCAACGCCCCCTCCTTGACTCTGCGAGCGCCTTTCTCTACCGACTGCTAGCTACTTACAGTACTGTAAGCGTCGCGTTCGGAGGTTCCCATGAACACGGAGAGTTTCGGTCGCCTCGCATCCCACGCTGCCGAACGAGTGCGCGGGTGGCGCCGGCTCTTGGCGCGTTCGAGGCGCGTGCCGCGAACGAGACCCGCGCGGCTCGAGATGGGCGGGCCCATTTTCGGAAACGTCCTCGCCCTGGCGCGAGACCGCCTGGCGGTGATGAGGGAGGCCGGGGCAATCCGGGGGGGAATCTGCGAGCTGCCTCTGGCCCGCGGGGCGGTCGTGGTCGTATCGAGCCCCGATCTGGTGCACGAGGTGCTCGTGTCGCAGGCCGACAGCTTCGAGAAGGGAACCACGTTCCGCTTCCTGCGGCCCATCATCGGAAACGGCTTGGTGACGAGCGAGGGCGCGTTTCACCGGCGCCAGCGAAAGCTCATCGCGCCCGCGCTGGCGCACAAGAGAATCGCCGGCTACGCGGACACGATGGCCCAGTACGCGGAGCGCTCGCAGAGCGCCTGGACCGACGGAACGCGGATCGACATCTCCGCCGAGATGATGCGCCTGACCCTCGACATCGTCAGCAAGACGCTCCTCGACGCGGACGTAGGAGACGCGGCCGACGAGGTCAGCACAGCGGTGTCGCTCCTGATCCGCGAGGTCAACGCCCGGATCTCGACGCCGATCTCGTTTCTCCTGGGGTCGGTGTCGCGCAACCCCGAAGCGCGCGCAGCCTTGGCGACTCTGGACCGCACGATCCTTCGGATCATCCGCGAGCGGAGGGCGAGCAAGACGGACACGGGCGATCTGCTGTCGATGCTGCTCGCCGCCCAGGAAGAGGGCACCGGCGAGGGTATGGACGACGCCCAGGTGCGCGACGAGGTCATGACCATCTTCCTCGCCGGCCACGAGACGACGGCCAACGCGCTCTCGTGGGCGCTGTACCTTCTCGCCCGCCATCCGGAAGCCCATCGAAGGCTCCAGACCGAGGCCGCCACGGTCCTCGGGGGCCGGACGGCGTGCGCCAGCGACATTCCACGACTGGGCTTCGCCCTCCAGGTCTTCAAGGAGACGCTCAGGCTCTATCCGCCTGCGTATCTCACGAGCCGCCTCGCGATTCGCGACGTTGAAATCGGCGGCCATCGAATCGCCGAGGGGACCGACGTCATCGCCAACATCTGCGGCATGCAGCGGCGGTCCGAGTACTTCCCCGATCCCGATCGGTTCGATCCCGATCGCTTCGAAACGGCCGCCGAGAAGACCATCCCGCGCGGGGCCTACTTGCCGTTCGGCGCGGGGGCTCGGATCTGCATCGGAAATAACTTCGCTCTGATGGAGGGACAGCTCGTCCTGGCGACGCTCGCGCAGCGGGTCGAGCTCTCGCTCGCGAACCCGGGCGAAATCGCGCCGGAGCCGCTGGTGACGCTGCGGCCCGCGGGCGGCGTGCCCATGGTCGTCAAGCGACTGCCCTCAGTCAGGACGATTCCGGAGAAACTGCGTCAGGTCCCCTAGCTTCGCCTCGAGGAAGACGCGCACGTCTCCGTCGACGCCCGAGCGGTCGAACGCGACGCGCATGCACCGCATCCACGCGCTCGCCTTCGCCGCGTCCACCGGGACGCTCGCGTGCCGCATGCGAAGCCGCGGGTGGCCGTGCTGCGCGATGTACTCCTGGGGTCCGCCGAGCCAGCCGATGAAGAAGAGCGCGAAGCGGTCGCGCGAGGTCCGCGTGACACGACCGTCTGGGTCGCACGGATGCAAGAGCGCGAGCGCCGGCTCGAACTCGGTCATCGCGTCGTAGAAGTGCTCGACGAGCGCGCGCACGGCGGCCTCGCCTCCGAGACGAACGAACGGAGCATCGGTCGCAGAGGGAACGTACATGGAGAGGTCAGCCGCAGAGACGCAGGGGTAACACGCCGCGGCGCGGCCTTCAGGTCCCCAGCGCCGCGATGGCGTCGAGGAGCCTCGACCCTTCGCGCGCGAACAGATCGCCATGGTGGCCGCCCGGTACACGCATGAAGCGGGCGCCCGCGATGGCGCCGGCGACGCGCTCGCCCATCGCGAAGGGGACGATCTCGTCGGCGTCGCCGTGGATGACGAGCGTCGGCACGCGAATGTCGGGCGCCTTCGCGAGGGTGTCGAAGCGATCGGCGAGCAGGAAGGCCGCCGGCACTCCGGGGACGCGGTCGGTCACGAGATCGGGGATCGACGTGTATGGCGTCACGAGCACGAGGCGCGAGCCGAGGCCGCGTCGCGCCATCTCGGCCGCGACTCCGGTGCCCAGCGATACGCCCGAGAGCAGGATCCGATCGGGACCGACGCCCCGAGCCGCCAGCATCGCGAGGCCCGCCTCGGCGTCCCGATAGAGCCCTTCCTCGGACGGCTCATCGCCACGGGACGCGCCGTAGCCGCGGTATTCGACCAGGAGCACGCCAAGGCCGCGCGCCCGGACCGCGCGGGCGAAACCGGCGGCGGCCTCGACGGTCTCGCGGTTGTTGTGGAAGTGCACGACGGTCCGTGCGCCCGGCGGCGCGGGGAGCTCGATCGCGTGCACGACGACGCCGTCGCTGGCGACCAGGTGGTGGCGCACGAAGTCGGCCGGCGTCGACGCGGTCGCGACCTGGGACACCGGAAACAGGTACGCGCGAGAGAGAGCCTGAGCCCCTGGGCGGAGCCCACCTGCGGGAAGGGACAACGCCAGCGCGAGAGCCGCCCACTTGAACAAGGCGACCGAGCATCGCCCGGCGATCGCGGGTGCGCCAGCGGAGCGAACGGCCCCGTCGCGCGGCCGGTGGGACGCGCGCCTACGTGCACCATCGTGGGCGCGAGCTCAAGCGTCGGGATCCGCGCAGGCGTCAGCTCGGGCTTTGAACTTGCACGCTGCGGACCCGCATGTGGTCGGGGCTCGCGGCCTGCATCGACTTCGCTCACGCCTTGCTCATGGCCGCGTGGGTGCTCGGCCTTCCGCTGCTCTTCGTACGCCGCTGGCCCCGAGTCACGCGGGCCTATGCCGTCTACGCCGTCGCGTTCATCACGCTCAACGTGGCCTCTCGCGCGCTGCTCGGCGAGTGCTTCTTGACGACGCTCTCGCGGGCCTGCTGGCAAGAGGCGGCGCGCGCGGGTGGCCGCGCGCCGGTCCCGCGAGAGTGGTTCACCGTCCGCCTGGCCGAAGCGGTCTTTCGCCTGACCCCCTCGCATCGGGGCATCAAGCGCGCGTCGGAGGCCCTCATCTTCGCCACGGCCATCGGAGTGCTCGTGTCCTTTTCGCCGCTCGGCCTCGCGGGCCTGCGCCGCCTGCGCGAGACCTGGCTGCGGGGCGGGCCCCGGCTGCGCGAGCTGCACGCGCTGCACGCGAGTAAGCAGCCGGCCAAGAGGCGCGCGGAGAGTCAGCCCGTGCCGTACGCGACGAGCCCGACGAGGATGACGACCGCCAGGGTGCCGAAGAGGCCGAACGTGGCGTGACGGGCCTTGCGGGCCGCGATCTCTTCGTTGGCGCCGTCTCCGCGGGCGGAGCGGGCCTTGACGATCCGGCGAGCGTTGAACATCTCGAGGTGCGAGAGAACGAGGAGCACAGCCACGCAAGCCAGCTTGCCGTGCAGCCAACCCTGCATCAGCCACTGCGGGGTAATGGCGATGAAGAGGATGCCCGTCACGACTTGCCCGAAGAGGGCCGGCAGCTCGATCTTGGTCACGATGCTCGCGGCGAGGCGCTCGTATTCGTCGCGCACCGCCGCGGCGAGGCCGTCGCGCCCGGAGCGGGTCACGAACTGCTGCTGCGCGAATCCCGCTCCGATGTACGCCGCGAAACCGACGAGATGAAGGAGGATCAGGATCTTGTGGGGCATCGCGCCTCCACGTAGCACGACCCCGCCCTGCTTCGGCTCATCATCGCCGTCACCGGCCGCGCGCATCAGCCGCCGGGGCGTCGCTCCACGAGGGTGCAGCGACGCCACAAACAGTGACGCGCCGTCACGGATGCGGCTGCGCTGGAGGCGGCTGCGCGGCCGGCGCTTCCTTTCCGGGCTGCTCGACCGGTGAGATGACGATGTCGACGCGACGATTCATCGCGCGGCCCTCGGCGTTCTGGGCGGGGCTGACCGGGTCCTGCTTGCCCAGCCCCTGCACGGAGATGTGATCGGGGGAGACGCCCTTGCTCTGCAGGTAGTCGGCCACGGCTTGCGCGCGCTTCTCCGAGAGCGGGTCGTTGATCTCCGAAGAGCCCGTGCTGTCGGTGTACCCCATGACCTTCACGTTGCTCGCCTGAGATTGCGCCTTCAACGCGTCGGCGATTTCGTCGAGCTTCGGCTTCGACGAGGGAAGCAGGTCGGAGCTGTTGGTCGGGAACAGAAGGCTCGCGGTGATGACCACGACCTTGCCGCTGCTGTCGTGGCCCGGGTGCGAGCCTTGCGCCTCGGCGGCCCCTTTGCTCGGCTGGGCCGGCGCGCCTTTGGGCGGAGCCGCGGGCGGGCGGTCCGCTTGCGCGGCCTGTTGCTCGGCGACTCCCGCCTGGTGCGACGCCGTCTGCGCCTTCTGGTCCGCTGCGACCTCCGCGCCTCGAGCCTCGTTGTCGGCGTGCTGCGCGTCGGCGAGATCCTTCTGCGCCTTGTTGGCCTCGTCGCGCGCCTTCTGCGCGTCCGCTTGAGCCTTTTGCGACTGGTCCTCGGCCTGAGCCGCCGCCTGCTGCTGCGGGGTCAACTGACTGCTCGCGCATCCCCCGGCGATGATCGCGCTGGTGATGACCAATGCCCCAACGGCGGGGCTCCTCGAGACGATGGACTTCATGGCGGCGCCTCCTGTTGCGCCCGCTCCGAAGCGAGGACCGTGCCCGCGACGTGGGCCGGCGCTCTCGCTTGCGTCGGCGAGGGCATCGAGAGCGGCGGCCCGCTCCTTCGAGCGTGTGGTTCAGTCGGGCTTGCCGCGGGTCTCGCGCTTCGTACGGCCCATTTGCTCGGCCAGGGTCGAGGTCACGAAGCGCACGCGCGCCGCCACGTCGAGCTCCTCGAGCGCCCGCTGGCGCGTCGGCGGATCGCTCACGAGGTGATGCGCGCAAAGATCGGCGGCCGCTCCCGGGGTGATCCCCGCGGGGAGCTCGAACTCCGTCTTGCGCGCCGACGCGGCGACCGCGGCGGCCGCGGCGTGGAGACCCGTCATGTCCACGGCAGAAACGGGCGAGACCGCATCGGCGAGGATGCGCGCGCGAGCCCGGCGGTAGGGAGCGATGAACGGGAGCTCCTCGAGCGCAACGCGCGCGCGCCCCTGAAGCACCACGTTCGAGCGACCGTCGGGCAGCGCCGCGTGGTGGACGACCACCCCAGCGCCCGCGATGCGCGCGAAGTTCGGTGTGCCGGCGAGATCGTCCTTGTCGCCCTCGCCCACGATGAAGGCCATCGCCATGCACCGGTGGGTGGCGAGGCAATCGGCGAGCATCTCCCGGTAGCGGGGCTCGAAGACGTGCAGCGGCAAGAGGGCCCCCGGAAAGAGGACCACCCCCGAAAGAGGGAAAATGGGCATCGCGTCGAGCGCGGACGCCAGGACCTCGGCGTCACTCATCGATGAACCTGTCGTGACATCGGCAACATCTTGCGTCGCGCGCGCCCCACGTGGCTACAGCCCTGGTTTGCGCCGCGCGCGCAGGACCCACGGCGATCCCGATTCGAGTTGCCGGAAGTGAACGGCGAAGGGCACGACGGGCCCCGCGATTCGATCCAGTGTGACTGCGTTTCGTACAGTATTTGCGTCATTTGAGTGCTGCGCCTCGTTTTGGACTCCCGCGGCGCAGCCGGCGCCCGCATCGTTTCGGAATGAGCGACATCCGAAGGCGGGCCCGGGCGGCCCTGGTCGTCACGGCCTGGGCGGCCGCCCTGCAATACGGATGCAGCTCCGCTGCCACGAATACAGGACCGGATACGAGCGAGACCGCCTCCGGCGACGACGCGTCCACGCCCAGCGGATCGAGCTCTGGGGGATTGGGGGCCGGGGCTAGCGGATTGGGGTCCGGGGGCGACGGGTCGAGCGCTTCAGGCGACGATGCGACGACGACCCCCGCCGACGACGCCGGCCAGGCCACCATGAACCACGACGGCTCCGCGCCGAGTGGGGACGCAGGCTCACAAGGCGGCTCGCCCCATGCGGACGCCGGGCCCGACGCAAGCGCGCCGGCATCGGACTCCGGCTCGAGCCCCGACGAGTCCGCATGGCTCGACCCGATGAATCAGGCGAGGGCGGCCGTGATGGCGAACGAGCCCCCGCTCACGTGGAACCCGATCGCGGCCCAGGTGGCGCTCAACTACGCGATGAAGTGCAACTACGAGCACAACGCGAATCGAAACTCCGACTACACGGCCCTTGGCGGCAGCGGCGGTCTCGGTGAGAACATCGCAGCCGGAGCGCCCAGCCTCACCATCGCGAGCGCCAACAGCGGGTGGATTGGAGAGGACGCCAACTACGACTACACGTCGAACACGTGCAACACGGGCGCCATGATGAACCTCGAGTGCGGCCACTACACGCAGATCGTCTGGAAGACGACGACGAGCGTCGGCTGCGCGCTCGTGACCTGCACGACCAACTCGCCCTTTCCGGCGCAGTACGGAACGAGCTGGGGGTTCGCCGTGTGCGACTACGCCCCGCCCGGCAACATCGTTCCGCAAGGAAGCACGACCACCGAACGGCCATACTAAGTCCAAAGCCCGCTCGGTTCGGGCCAACCGTCGTGGCCTCTAGGGCCTCCTCGTCTGTAACCGACGGCCGGCCGAGACGAGAGGAGAGCCGCAGAGACACGTAGCGCGCGGGGACTGGCGGGTGGCTCTGCCGGCGCGCTACCGTGGCGCATCGGGAATGAACAACGGGATTCGCTGCCGACTCGAGATGGCCGCCCTCGTCTTCGCCGCGGCGGCCGCTCGCCACGTCGCGACGCCGGGCGAGGCACGCGCCGACGAACCGGCGCCCGGGACCGTCGACCCGACCCTGGGGGCCGACGATCAAGGCGCGCAGATCGGGGTGGCTGGAGATAGCTACGCCGACACCGATCCGAGCGCGCTCACCGATTTCCAGGCGACGCTCGACCCGCACGGGTCATGGGTCGACGACCCGACGTACGGCACGATCTGGATCCCCAGCCCGGACGAAGTTGGGCCCGACTTCGCGCCCTATGCCAGCGCCGGGCACTGGGCGTACGAAGATGGTGACGTCTGGGTGAGCGACTACTCCTGGGGCTGGGCCGCGTTCCACTACGGGCGGTGGGTGTGGCTTCGCGACCGCGGGTGGTCTTGGATCCCGGGGCGACTCTATGCCGACGCCTGGGTCGTGTGGCGCATCGGCGACGACACGACCGCGTATGCCGGCTGGGCGCCGATGCCGCCGACCTGGGGCTGGAACGATGGCGTGGCGGCGCTGCTCGGCTTCGTGCCGTGGGAGCCGTTCGTCTTCTGCCCTTCGCGTCAGGTGTTCGCGCCCGACCTCGCGCCCCGGATCGTGCGCGGAGAGGCGGCCGGCCCGCTCATGGCCCAGACGCGGCCTTACGTCAAAGCTTCGCCCACCGTCGGACCGCCCGCCGCGTCTTCGCGGGCCCCGCAAGGCCCCACCCCCGCGTCGCTGGGCGTCGAGTTCTCGCGGGCCGCGCACCCCGCAGCAAACGACGTCGCTCTCCAGCGCGCGCGCCAGTTTGCGCGGCCGTCGACCGCGCTCGCTCTCGGCGGGCGCGCGCCGGTCGTGCACGTCCTGCGTCCGAGGCTCGTCGTGTCCCCCAATCGGATGGAGCACCCGGCGGTCCGGCCCCAGAAGCGAAAGTAGCGTCGCTTCAGAGGCCGGGGCACTCGACCGAGCAACTCGTCCGTGCGCACGAGAGGACGGCGCTCTCGTTGGCCAGCTCCGTCGGCGTGTACTGGTCATCCATCTTGCAGTTGGTGTCGCCGAGCATCGGGGGGGAAGAACCCGAGTAGCCGGTGATGCAGTAGACGAGGGCCGCGCAGCGGCTCATCCCCATGTCGAGCCCTGCGTCGTCGACCACCTCGCAGGCCGCGAGCTGCGCACAGCACTGCGCGATCCCGCAGGCGTTGCAAGAGACTCGATAGGTGTCCCACGTCGCTGCGCAGGCGGCAGCGTCGACGCCGGCCTCCGTGCTCGCTTCGACGCCGCCTGCTTCCGGGGCGGCCGACTCCACGCTGCCGTCCATCGGCGCGGTCGAGCCCTCGCCACTCGCGGCCTCGGCGCCTGGCCCATCGCCCGGACCGCCATCGGTCGCGCCGTCCGTCCCCCCGCCAGTGGCGTCGAGGCCGGCATCGTCGCTCGAGCCTCGGGCATCCATCCGCGTTGCGTCGACACCGCCTTCCGCCGGGGTGGGCACCTCGCCGACGCCGACGAGCTCCCCGCACGCGGCCACGGTGACCAGGAGCTGCAGCGCCAACGGGGCTCGCAAAAGGGTCTTCACGGTCAGAACCTCCCCGTCACGGAGAGCGCCGCGACGCCCGGAGCCACGGCCGGCGCCAGGCGGAGGGACGCGGGGCTCGCGGAGTCGCCGCTCGAAGGGCTCGTCAACCACACCGCGACACCCGTCGCCATCAGCACGGCCCCGGTGACGAAGCCGACCGTCGAGATCGTCCCGGCCGTCTCCGCCCGGTCGTGGTCGGCGAGCGCTTCCTCGTGGTTGACGCAATTCGTGGGGCTCGTGCACTCGCTCTGCGAGCTCGACCAGTCGTGGATCGTGAGCGCGCCGAACACCGCACCCACGGCGAGGCCCGCCAACCCCACGGCGCCGAGGACCAGTCCGGCGACGCGCTGGCCTCTCCCCGCGGATGGCCCCATTCCCGGGGCCTGCGCGGAGCCGGAGGCCGGCGAGGACTCCGCGCCGCCCAGCACGACCCGTTCGCGCCGGTCTTTCTCGCCCTCTTTGAGCACGAAGCGGACGGTGGTCGGAGCCTGACCGGAAGCCTCGAACGTGAATACATGCTGGCCGGGATCGACCGCGAGCGCGCGACCGTCGAGCATGTCGGTGAGCCCCAGACCATCGACCGTGACGCGGACGAGGACGACGTCGTCGCCGACCGCCGTCTTCGCGTCGAACACGATCGTCGGTTGGGCGCGTTCCAGCTCGTCGAGGCGCTGCGTGCAATCGTCACGGACGATCCCCGGGCACTGGTTGTCCATGCACAGCGCGAGCTCTGCGCGCGCCGCGCCGAACTTGCCCTCGCGCCGCAGCGACTGGGCCTTCGTGTTCGCGTCGACGCACTGATCCTTCGTGAGGGCGCGCGCGCCCGGAGACGCGAGCGCCAAGGCTCCGGCGAGCAAGACGCCGACCCCGCGGACCCGCAGGCGCCGCGCGCTCACAGGCACTCCTTCTTGAAGACGCGATTGCCCTCCGCATCGAAGAAGAAGGGCGGCACGCACCGGGCACGGAGAGGCGTCGCAGGAGAGGATGCGGGGGCCGCCGCCTTGTGCCCCGGCGCGGACGCCGCGGCGGCCGCCTTGCCCGACGACGCCGTGGCTTCCGGCGGGGAAGCGGCGGGAGGGTCCGCTCGGGAACCCGCGGGGGGCGCCGTGGAAGCTTGCGCGGACGGCGGCAGGACGGCAGCGGGCGCGGTCACCGAAGCCGCCGGATCCGTGGACGTTCGATGCCGACCGGAGAGGAGCGCGCCGCCGAGGACGAGCGCAGCGGCGCACGCCCCGAGCACCGCGGCTCGCCGCCTCCAGCGAACCGGAGGTCGCGCCGGCCCGGACCACGGAGCAGCGCCTGGGTCGAAGGCCAGCGGGGTCGGCCCGCCCGACAGGGTTCCCTCGGGCTTGTGCGGCAGGGGCGGAAGCGACGCCAGACCGCCAAACGCGGACAGACTGGCGTCGCGCAGCGCATCACGCATCGCGAGCGCGCTCGGCCATCGCCCCGCCTTGTCGAAGGCAAGCGCGCGATCGACGACCTGCACGACGGCCGGCGGCGCGTCGGGGACGACGGTCTCCAGCGAAGGCGCCGGTCGGGTGGCCGATAGGACGACGGTCTCCTGGACGTTGTCGCCCTCGTGGACGCACCGGCCCGAAGCCAGGTTGAACACCGTGGCCCCGACGGCCCAGACGTCGGTCAAGGCGTCCACGTCATCCATCTTCCCGAGCGCCTGCTCGGGCGCCATGAAGCCGGCGGTTCCCATCACGGAGCCGGTCAGCGTCGCCTGGCTCGTGGCGGCGTCGCGCACGCGGGCGACCCCGAAGTCGAGCAGCTTGAGCTCGCCCTGGCGCGTGAGAAAGAGGTTCGCGGGCTTGACGTCGCGGTGGACGACGCCGTGCGCGTGGGCCGACGCGAGCACGTCGAGCACCTGATGGCCGATCGACAGCGCGACCGGCAGCGGCAGCCTCTCGCCAGAACGAGCGCAGAGCTGTTCGGCGGTCTCCCCGTCGAGGAGCTCCATGACGAGAAAGGCGACGCCGTCGTCGTCGACATCATCGTCGAGCACGGCCACCGCATCCCGGTGCTCGACGGAGTTCGCGGCATACCCTTCGCGCAAGAAGCGGCTGCGGATCTCGGGCCGCAGGCTGAGCTCCGGATGAAGCATCTTCACGGCGAACCGCTTCTTGTTGCGGTGCGTCGCCGCGTACACAACGGCCATCCCACCAACGCCGAGGACGCTATCGAGGCGGTACTTTCCGCGCAGAACGGTGCCGACGCGACCTTGCGCCCGCGAGAACAGGTCGTCAGACTCCGACATCGCTTCCGCCTCGCGGCATGATTGAGCGCCCCCTAGTGACTCCGAGTACGTTACCCGACTCGGCAAAGCGCCCGGAACCAAGCGCACAAATGGGAGCCGGCTTTGCGTCACGGCGAAAGGGCTCAGCCCGCTGGGCCGCGAGCGGTCGAGCTCGGCCCTGCGGTGAAGTGCGCGAGTGGGCGCGAACGGCGCTTAGGGCGCGCACCTCGGTTTGAGGTCGCGTGTGAAGCTTACGAGGTATCGGCTAGAGCGCCGCGACGAACTCCCTGCCGAACTCGATGGGGAACGGACGATCGCGGGGCTCGCGGGCCGTGGCCGCTCGAAGAAGCTTCGCCACGGCGGCCGGATAGGCGCGGAGACGCTCGGCGTCTTCGAAGGGGTCACGCCGCATGTGCGCGATGATCCGGTCTCGCGGATTCTCGATGTCGTCGAAGAACGCGCGCCCGGTCGTCACGTTGTAGATGGTGCCCGCGAGGGCATAGACGTCCGACCGCGGGTCGAGCTCGACCGGATCGAGCACCTGCTCGGGCGCGATGTAGCCGGCGGTGCCTGCCACGAAGCGTCCGCCCACCTCCGGCGGGACCCGGACGGCGCGCACCATTCCGAAGTCGATGACCACGGTCGCGAGCGGCTGGCGTCGTGGCCGGATCGCGGTGCTTGTCCGGATCGAACTTCTCGCCGCCGGCGAGCGGGAGGCGGAGCCACAGGTTCGCGGGCTTGATGTCTCGATGCACGAGGCCCGCGCTGTGGAGCGCCGCGAGGCCGGCGCACGACTCGAGGACGACCTGCCGCAGCTCGAAGAGCGTCATCAATCGCCCGGTCGCGTACTGCTTGAGATCGGCGCCGATCAGGTACTCGAGCACCAGAAACGGGACCGTCCCGGCGACGCCCCGATCGATGATGTTCGCGACGTTCGGGTGGTAGAGGCCGGCGAGCGCCTTGGCCTCCTCGACGAACGAGGCGAGGATCCCCGCGCGTTCGACGTCGTTGGCGTTCGCGAGGGCTTCGGCCTTCGGGATCTTGAGCACGAAGAACCGATCGGCGCCCGGCTTGCGGACGAGCCACACCGAACCGACGCCGCCCTCCCCGAGCGGCTTCACGAGCTCGTAGCCTTCGATGAGCTTCGGCTCCTTCTTCTTCGGCTGCGGCGGCGGCGGCGGCGATCGACGGATGGCCGCCCGCACCGCGTCTTCGAGGAGCGCGGACGCCACGGGACCGAGCGACGCGAACCACACGTCGAGCATCGACAGCTCTCGCGCACGGATCGCGCGCGCGACGAGGGCGGCGACGCGCGGCGCGTTCTCGGTCGCAGCGCGCGAGAGCGAGTCGGGGCCCTCCTCGCCTGGATCGACGGACGGATGCAGCGCCTTCACCGGATCGGCGAGCGCGCCGTGCAGCCGGTCGCCCGCGAGCACCAGATCGAGGCACATCGCGTCGAGGTTGGGCTTGTTCCCTGCCGCCGCGGCGAACGCCTCGAGCGCCCGCGAGAGGCCCGAGAGCGCGTGGGCGAGCTCCGTGTCCTCTGCGTGGAGCGCCTCGAGGGCCTCGGCCGCAGAAGAGCCCCACTGCCCGTCCGCGAGCCCGAGCGAGACGGCCGTGCGCAGCGCCTCGGCCTGCTCGCAGCACTGGGCGAGAGCGCCCTCGGCCATCATCGGCAGCGCCGTCGCGAGCTGAAGGAGCATCGCGGGTCGATCGATGACGAGCGCCCACCACGCCGCGAACGGACCGAGCCAGCGCACGTCGTCGACCTCGCCGAGCGCGGTGCCGCGCGTCGTGTCGACGAGGCGCCAGAACAGCGAACTCAAGACCCCCTTGAGCGGCGCCGGGAGCTCGCGCGACCCATCGGCGAGTCCCTCGACCTTGCGCAGCCAGAGGCAGGTGTCGTGCGCCGTCGGGCCGCGGCCCGGTCCGAGGTCGGAGTCCTCGCCGCACGCGTCGAGCGCGTACCCTCCGAGCCGGATCGCGAGCACTTCGAGGGGCAGGTCGGCGTCGAGATCCGCTCCCGCGCTCTGCCGCCTTTCCTTGACGAGATCGAGGATCTCCTCGGGAGCGCGCGCGATGAGCTTCCACGTCTCTTCGAGGTTCGGCTCGTCGAGGGGCTCGCCGCCGGGGTGCGTCGCCAGGAGCGGTCCCCAGAGACGGAGCGCGAACACGCGCGCGCAACCCTCGAGCGCGTTGATGGCCGCGGCTCGCTGACGCAATCTCCCACCGCCGAGGGCGATGCGGCGCGCTTCCTGGAACGTGGAGGCCAGTGAACCCGCAAAGCGCGCCGCGCGGGCGTCCGCCTCCTCGTCGTCGTACTGCGCCGCCAGGCGCATCAAGTTCTCCAGGCCGAGCTCGAGGTCGAGCGGATCGCGCTCGGCGCCGTCGACGGCATCGGTCATCGCGATGACCTCGATCCAGCGCCGCGACTCGTCGAGCGAGCCCGCACGAGCGCACCGGGCCATCTCGCGCAGGGCGCGGAGCGGCGTCTCGATGTCGCGTTGCATGTCGCCGTGTCGCGCGCCCCGACGCCAGAGCGTGGCGAGCCCTCTCGCGAGCGCGCGCGCTGCAATCGCGCCGCCGTCTCCGGCGAGGATGCGCGCGGCGAGGCGGTCCCAGAGGTCCCTGCGCTCGAAGAAGAGATACGGCGTCGCCGCGGCGACGGCCGGCAGCGCCCAGACCTCCTCGGTCGGCGAATCGAGGATCGACATGAGCTGCCGCGCCAGAAACTTGAGCCTTTCGGCGGGGAGAGAGGCGAAGGCGGTCATCGCGCGCTGGCGCAGGAGCGGCGAGTCGCCGATGACCCAGTCGAGCAGCGTGCCCTCGAGCTGCTCGAGGGGGCCGGTCAGGCGCCCGAGGGCGCGCGCCGCGTGCACCCAGACGAGCGGCTCGGGATGGAGCAGCAGCGGCTGAAGCACCTGGAGCGTCCGCCCGACGAGCTCGGGGTCGGTCATCGGGGGCATCCCGCGCGCGCTCACCTCGAGGCAGCGCGCGGCCAGCACGCGGCCGCGGAGCGCGCCGTGGGCGGGCCCGCGGATCATGGCCTCGAAGGTCGCGTGCGATCCCCAGAGCCAGGCACCGAGGGCGGGAATCTCGAGGGCGCTGGCGCCGGCCTCCCAGATCAGGATCTCGAGACGGGCGCGCGCCTCGGCGTTCGCGGGGTCGGCCAGCTGCTCGCCCTGCCCGATGAGCGGCGCGCACGCCAGCGCGTCGAGAAGCGGGCCCTCGACCACGCGATCGCGAGCGACGGCGGAGACCCGTTCGCGGAAGGCTGGCTGCGTGGCGGCGGAGGCAAGGAGACGCCCCATCTGCACGTCGCGCCGCCAGACGCTCGCCGCGCACCACATGAAGAGAACCTCGCCGCTGGGCTCCGGCTCGGGTCCCGACAGCAGCGCCCCGAGCGCGGCTACCGTGGTCTCCATGTGCGTGAGGACGGCCAGCGCGGCGGCCAGCTGATCGGCGGCGGCGCAGAGCTCTTGCGGGAGCTCGCCCTCCACGCGCTCGGCACCCGCGTTGCGCCCCCCTGCGCGCCATCGAGCGCGCAGCGCCGCCGAGAGCGCCGGGCTCACGAGAGCCGCTGTGAGCGTGGAGAGCGCGCGTTGAGCCGGTGCGGGGAGCATGGCCAGCTTGCGTGAGCGTAAACCAAGACCTCGGCGAGATGCGAGCGGGCTCGCCGCACGCGCGAGCCCACGTGCGCTCGCCCGCGTGCGCCCGGGCCGCACGCGCCGAGGCGGCGCCTTCGGAGACTCAAAGGTAAGGAAGGCGAAGGCCGATCACGCTATAAGCGGCGACCATATGGATCGAACCGGGGTCGGGCCGCGGGGCGGGATTCTTTGGGAATCGGCCTTTGGGCCCATCGATCGCTCTCGGGGTAGGGGCGGCGGCCCTGGTCTTGTCGGCCCTCGCGCAGCCCGCATGCGGGAGCTCCCCGACGCCTGCGTCCCCGCCCGCGCCCGTGAAGGCAACGCCCGACGCCCCGCCGGACTGCTCCTCCGGCGACGCAGGCGACTGGGCGATGTACGGGGGGAACGTCTGCAACACGCGCGCGGGATTGACCTCCGACCCGATCACCGCGCAAACCGTGTCGCGCCTCGCGGTGAAATGGAAGTTCACGGCGTCCGGGGATATCTCCGTCACGCCCGCGGTGGTCGCCGGTCAAGTGTACGTGGCCGACTGGGGCGGCAGGCTGTACCGGCTCGACGCTGCGACCGGGCAGGTGGTGTGGTCGCGGTCCGTCGCGGACATCCTGGGTCTCGCCCCCGATGGTGGAGTCGAGGTCGACTCGGCGGCGGAGAGTGGGCTGGCCGACGATGGCGCGAGCGATGGCGGGGGACCCGACAGCGCGATGGCCGACGGCGGCGTGACCGACAGCGGAGCCGCCGACGGCAGCGTGACCGACAGCGGAGCGACCGGAGCGGCCGATGGCGGCGCGGCCGGAAGCGGGGCGGCCGATGGCGCGAGCCTGGACGCGACGCTCGCTCCGGAGGGGGACGACGCGGCCGCCGCCGGGGATGCGGCTCCCGTGGATCGGGGCGCTTCGGGCGTTGTGGTCCGTGACACGCCCATCGTCACGAACGGGCTCGTGATCTTCGGGGTCGGGACCTCACAGTCGCTCGTGGCCGTCGATCAGAACAGCGGAGCGCTGGTCTGGCGGACTGTGCTCGACCCACATCCCTTTGCGGTGGTCACGTCTTCGCCCGTCCTCGACGACGGACGGATCTACATAGGGGTCTCGTCGGGCGAAGAAGGCGCTTCGTTCACTGTTCCCGGCTACCCATGCTGCACCTTCCGCGGAAGCATTGCGGCGCTCGACCCGGTCAGCGGCAAGATCCTCTGGCAAACGCCGATGATCGAGGACGCCGCTTATCGCAACGCCGACGGCACGCTCACGGGGTTTTCGGGGGCCGCCGTCTGGAGCAGCCCGACCGTCGATCGCAACCGCAAGCTTATTTACGCGACGACCGGCAACAACTACTCGGTGTCGGTGGCCGTGGCCGATGCGGGGGCGCCGTTGCCCGCGGGAGACCACATCGAGTCCATCGTCGCCCTCGATCTGGACACGGGCGCGATCCGATGGTCGCAGCGGATGACGAAGGGCGACGTGTGGACCTTCTCAAATTCGGCGGACCCGGACTGGGACTTCGGTTCGAGCGCGAACCTGTTTCAGGTCGCCATCGACGGCGGCGTGCGCGATGTCATCGGTGCCGGACAGAAGAGCGGCGTGTACTGGGCCGTCGACGCGGATTCGCATGCGATCCTCTGGAAGAACCAGGTGGGGCCCGGGGGCCACCTCGGCGGAATCCACTGGGGCACGGCGACCGACGGCGTCCGCGTCTACGTGGGCGTCAACGACCAGCTGGGGACCTCGTACAAGCTCGGGGGCGCGGGCGAGCAGGCGGGAAAACCGACGGCCGTCGGCTCGTGGGCGGCGCTCGATGCCGTGTCGGGCACGACGCTCTGGCAGGTGGCGAACCCCTCCATGACGGCGCCTCTCAACGGCGCGAGCGTCAACGGACCCCTCGCGGTCGTCAACGGAGTCGTCTTCGGCGGCTCGATGGACGCGGACGGATGGATGTACGCGTTCGACGCGGCCAGCGGGAAGATCCTCTGGTCGTTCAAGAGCGGGGGATCGATCTACAGCGGCGCCGCGATCGCGGACGGCGTCGTCTACTGGGGAAATGGCTATCCGCAGGCGCGCCTCTTCTTCGGGACGCCCGGAAACTCCCTCTACGCGTTCGCGCTCGGGCCGTAGTCGACCTCAGAAGTCGGGGGTGTGCGCCACCAGAAACGACTTCACACGGGCCACGGCGCGCGGGAGATCGCCGCCCTCCTTCCAGCTCGAAATGAGCTCGGCCCGTGGAGCGATGCGGACGATCTCGTCGGAGGTCTCCGGTGGGTGGTAGAGGTCATTGCCCCGAAGCACGAGCAGCGGCGCGCGAGCGGACCGCACCTCGTCGGGCGATACGCTGAACACGAACTCGCCGCCGTAGAGATTCGTCCTGAGCCCGGCGAGCGCATCGGTCGTGACGTCGGGGCGGACCTTGACGAGCTCCTCGGCCCACGCGTCGAACATCTTGTAGAAGGCGCCGCGATTGTCGGGGCTGAGCCCGATCGGCTGCTGCAGGACCGCCGCCGTGATTCTCGTCGGGGCCGCGGCGAGCAGGGCCAGGCCGAACGACCCCCCGATGCAGCCACCGAGGAGGTGGCAACTTTCGATGCCGAGATGGTCGAGCAGCGCGACGTGGTCCGACGTGTACGTCGGCCAGCCGTCGCTCGCGGTCACCGGGGCTTGCGACTGCCCCGCGTTGCGCTGATCGATCGCGATCACCTGAAACTGTCCCGCGAGCTCGCGAACCGGGTGAAACGGCGCGAGGTCCCAGAAGGGGATGCTCGATCGCATCCCACCCGGCGCCAGGAGGACAACGGGGTGGCCGGTCCCGTAGACCTCGTAGTGAATCGACGTGTCCCCCCGGACGAAGGTCGGCACGGGGCTTTACTGGACCTCGTCGGTCCACACGCGAAAGCCCTCGAGCGTGTTCGGACCAAACGTCGTGCTGATCGCGACGTCTGCGGCGTCGCGACCGCGGGCGATGAGCACCCGGCCCATTCGTGGCGTGTTGTTGCGCGGGTCGAACGTGTACCAGGTCCCGTCCAGATACGCCTCGAACCAGCCTGCGAAGTCCATCGGGGCGTAGGGCGGCGGCAGGCCGACGTCGCCCAGGTAGCCTGTGCAGTAGCGCGCCGGAATGTTCATGCACCGGCAAAACGCAACGGCAAGGTGGGCGAAGTCGCGGCACACCCCCGTGCGCGTGGTGAACGCGTCCCACGCCGTCTTCGACGGGTGAGCGTGCTCGTAGCCGAAGACGATGTGCTTGTGAACGAAGTCGCAGATGGCCTGCACGCGCCCCCAGCCCGGCGGGATCTGGCCGAAGAGACTCCAGGCCACGTCCGACAGCCGGTCGGTCTCGCAGTAGCGGCTGGCCAGGAGAAAGACGAGCGTCTCCTCCGGCAGCTCTTGCACCGGCACCTCGCGGGCATGCGCTGCGACCGGGTCGGGCAATCCGGCGTCGTTGATCACGGCGTCGACGGTGAACTTGGTGAGGCCGCGAGGAGCGACGACGCGGCTGCACCAGTTGCCGAAGCTGTCTCGGTACTGACGGATCGGTAGCGGCGGCACCGTGACGAGATGATCCGGCCGTACGATGTCAGAGGCGCGCGTGTAGTGAACGCTGAGCGCCAGGATCATCGGCGTTGGTTGCGTACACTGGTAGATGAGCTCACAACCGACTCGCAATTGCATGGGGGTAGACCTCGGTCACAAGCGCCGGCCCTTATACCAGAGGCGTGTGGACTCGAGTGCGTCGTAGAGGTTTCCGGCAGGCGCTCGATGCGCTAGACTCGATCGATGGACGATCGAACGTCGGGTCAGGGTTCCGAGCGTCGCTCGGACGAATCGTGCGGCGTGTGCGGGGGAGACCGCCGCATCGGGAACTCGTTCGGCCTCACGACGACCTGTCCGTGCTGCCACGGTTCGGGCCGCAAGGTGCAGACGACCGGCTTCCACGACGTCACGAAGACGAAGCCGTCTCATCATCGCTCGACGAACAAGGTCGAGGTCGCTGCGAAGGCGCAGTGGCCCGTGACCTTCGAAGGCGGGCAGCTTGCGACCGAGGTGCGTGACAGCAAGATATGTACGGCCGAGGTCAAGTCGAAGCTGATTCGCGAAGTCATGGAACACGAAGCGAGCCATGGCGTTTGCACTCAGACCTTCATCAAGAAGGTTCGAAGGCAGATTCGACCGCGCGCCACACCATGACTCAGTCAATGTGCGCGCACATGTGCGCGCCGAATCGAGGTAAATAGTGCCGATAAATGCAGCCCCGAGCGATCGTGACTTTCTCGTTCTCGAGGGGGTCGTCACGAAGTGCAGTCGAGGCGGCTTCTACACTGTCGAGTATCTTTCCGGAGCTCATCGCGGAACCGTCCTCGCCAAGCGCAGCGGCCGCCTGAACGTTCATCACATCCGGATCACCGAGGGTGATCGCGTGCGAATCGAGATCTCGCCGTACGATACGGGCCGCGGGCGCATCACGCGGCGCCTGTAGGGCCGCCCGTCGATCAGGCCTGCGTCTCGAGAAGAGCGATCTCCTTTTCGATCTGCTCCCACTCCGCGAGGCACGCTTCGATCTTCTTGCTGAGGTCGCGGTCCTCGCCCTCGAGCCTCTTCACTTCTTCTGCCGAGGTGCGGGCGAAGAAATCGGGCTCGGCGTAGGCCTCTGCGATCGCTTTCCTCCGCGCCTCCGCCTGGTCCACCGCGGCCAGAACCTTGTCGCGCCGGCCCGGGAGCACGGCGAGCCGGTTTCTGCGCCGCTTCTGGTCTTCCCACGAAGCGCCGGTCTCGACCGGCGACTCCGCCTGCCGGTCGCGAGCCTTCGCACTCTTCGCCTTGAGAACGACGGCCTGGGCGTCGAGGTGATCGTCCCCGCATCGCTCGAGGTAGTCGGCGTACGTGCCCGGGAAGTCTCGCGGTCCGTCGGCCGTCACCTCGAGGATTCGCGTCGCGAGCTCGGAGACGAACCACCGGTCGTGCGAGACGAAGAGCAGCGTCCCCTCGAACGCCTTCAGGCCCTCCATGAGGGCGGCGATGGCCTCGAGATCGAGGTGGTTGGTGGGCTCGTCGAGAATGAGGACGTTGGGCTTGTCGACGATGATGCGGCAAAAGATGAGGCGCGCCGCTTCGCCTCCGGAGAGCGTACCGATGGGCTTTTTGACGTCGTCGCCCGAGAAGAGCACGCGCCCGAGCTGCCCCCGGACGAATGTCGTCGGCTCGGCGGGACACGCATCCCAGATGTAGTCGAGGGGCGTCATCGCGACGTCGCGCAAGACCTCGTGGTGATCCTGGGCGAAGTAGCCGACGCGCACCTCGTGGCCGAAGCGCACCTTTCCGCTGTCGGCCTCGACCTGTCCCATGACGATCTTGAGGAGCGTCGACTTTCCCAGGCCGTTCGGCCCCAGGATGGCCACCCGCTCGCCGCGACGCACGGTCAAAGAGACGTCCTTGAGCACGCGCTGCGCGCCGTACGACTTCGTGAGCCCGGTGACTTCGAGGACGTCCTTGCCGCTCGCGCGGGCGGGATCGAAGCGAAAGAGCGGCGCGCGGCGCGAGGTGGCCTCGAGCTCCTCGACCTCGATGCGCTCGATCTGCTTGAGGCGACTCTGCGCTTGCTTGGCCTTCGTCGCTTTGGCTCCGAATCGCTCCACGAACGCACGCTTGTCCGCGATGATCTTCTCGGCGCGCGCGATGGCCGCCTCTTTGCGACCGCGCGCCGCCGCCTTCTCCGCGACGAACGACGTGAAGTTGCCCGGGTACTGGGTGATCGTCCCGTAGTCGACGTCGAGGATGTGCGTGGCGACGTTGTCGAGAAAGCGCTGGTCGTGGGAGATGACGAGCGCCACGCCGCGGTAAGCGGCGAGGAATTTCTCCAGCCAGCGGATGGACAGGATGTCCAGGTGGTTGGTCGGCTCATCGAGGAGCAACGCGTCGGGGCCGCCGAGGAGCACCTGCGCGAGGAGGACGCGCAGTTTGAACCCCCCCGACAGCGTCGAGAGCGACCGCTTGTGCGAGGCGAAGGGGATGCCGAGGCCCTCGAGGACCGCGGTCGCCCGCGCCTCGAGCGTGTACCCGTCGAGGTGCTTCAGCGTCTCCTCGAGGTCGGCGAGCCGCGCGGCGTCGCCGGCGCCGTGATCGATGATGCCGTTGCGCTCGACGAGAGCGGGCCACACCGCCGCGTCTCCCATCATGGCGAGATCGAGAATGATTTGCGCGTCGTCGAGGAAACGATCCTGACGGAGAACCCCTACCCGCGCGCGGCCGGGGATGGCCACGGTTCCTTCCGACGCGGGTTCGTCGCCGGCGAGGATCCGCAGCAGCGTCGTCTTGCCCGACCCGTTCGCGCCGATCAAGCCGTAGCGCGACGGGGCGCTCAGCTGCAGCGAAACGTTCTCGAACAGCGTGCGACCGCCGAACGACTTTGCGAGCTGCGACGTGCTGATCATTCGCGGACGCCCGTCACGAAGTCCGTCGCGGCCCCCGCGCCGACGTCTTCGGGCTCGATGATTGAAACGACACGGACGGCGTCCACGAACGACGAGTGAAGCGCTGCCTCACTCGCCGATCGCGTCGCGCGCCCCTGACGTCAGTAGTCGTCCTCGGGGATTGGCTGCGGACCCGGAACGATTCCTGCGATATCGGGATCGACGCCCGGCTCCACCGGACCCCGGTCAGCCGGACCCTCGGCGCGGCGTTGCTTGCGCTTCGCGTCCTTCTCGCGCTGCTTGTCTTGGCGAGCGCGCTCCTTCTGTCGCTTGGCAAACGTGGTGTTCGAAGCCATGTGTGCCGCTCCTCCTACCAGCGCTCGCGCTTGCCTCCACCACCGCCGCCACCACCGCCACGGCCGCCACCACCGCCGCCGCCACCACGGCCGCCCTGCGGTCGCTCTTCCGCCTCGTTGACGCGGAGCGCGCGACCGTCGAGCGTCGCATTGTTCATCTCGGCAATGGCCTTGGCGGCCTCTTGCGCCGTGCCCATCGTCACGAAGCCGAAGCCGCGCGACTGGCCGGACTCGCGATCGGTCACAAGGTGCACGTCAGTTACCGAGCCAAACGCCGCGAAGGCAGCGCGGAGCGAGTCGGCGGTCGATTGAAACGACAGGTTCCCCACGTAAAGTCGATTGCCCATTCTGATCACATCTCTCTCAACGGCACCTACAGGAAGCGCTTGTGCGCGCAAAATGCCTTCCATCCAATGAGCCGTTCGGATCGGACGGACGGTCGCACCGGGTCATCCGGTGCGTCCACACGTTGCGTCATGAGGCACGGCCAGTCGCGATGCCAACTCCAGAGAGTCGAGAGAGCGTGGTGAGCCAGGTAACGTCCGTGAGCCGAGCGAGTAAGTAGCCGCACGTGAGGTCCGCCGCAAGCTCAGGCTTTCTTCTTCCCCCCCAGAGTCCTGATGTCACCTGTCTCACTGCACTCACCTACCCTTCCCTTGCCTCGCCCTGCCTCGATCCCGCCCCCCTTCGCGATCCTCAATCCGCGCCGGCACCCCCGGCTCTAGCTGCGCGCTCGCGTCGCTCGCCCCGGCCGCGTCGCCGAGCGAGCTCTGCTCTTGTCCGGCGCACTCGAGCGCGACGATACTTGACTTGCCCTCTTTTTGTTTTGTTGCCCGTCCTGGTTGTGGCGTCCAGTTGCGGCGTCCAGTTGCGGCGGCGTCGGGGGAACGGCCATGAAGCTCGAGCCCATCATCCAACTGCCCAACGTCATGACGGGGATGTGGCGGCGCCTCGGCGTCCATGCGTTCGAGGGGACCCTCACCCTCGACGACATGGCTCGCATCGAGGCGGCCGGAAACCTCTGGCATAAGAAGAATCCCGGGAAGCTGGTCGAGCTGGTCATCATCTTCCCAAGCGACGCCCGGATGAACGGCGAAGAGCGCACGCGCCTCGCAAGCATCATCAGGCGGTGGGAAAGCATTCGAACCGCATCCGCCACGGTGGTGTTGGCGAGCGGGCTGCCGGGCGCGATGCATCGCAGCATCCTGACGGGATTGCACATGATCGCCCCGCCGCCGCATCCGACGAAGATCTTCGGGGCGACGACGGACGCCGTGGCGTGGCTCGTGCCTCACATCCAGGCCCTTTGCGGCGTCGACGCGACGCGCGACGACCTTCTGGCCGCGATCGAGGACCTCTGCACGGCGTTCCGGACCGCACGCCAGGGGTCGGCCCCGCCGTAGGGCTGGGCCCCCGTTTGCTCCGGTGCGCAGCGGCCGCCGCCGGGGTGACGGGATGAAGAACTTCCACTATACGAGACGGACTGGCCGCAGAACCGCCGATGGTGGCGCTTCGTCCTCGGCAGACCGATGGGCAGCAAGGTGTTCCGATGAGCGCAGAGAGAACCTGGAAGGAAGTCCTCGGCCGGAGCGTGCCGGAAGCCTGGGGACGCGAGAATCGACATCTTCGAGACCCAGATAGAGCTGCGAAAGAAGGGCAAGATCGAGGAGAAGCTCTTCGCCGAGACGCGGCTGCGCCGGGGCGCCTACGGGCAGCGATACGACAACGGCCAGCGCCACGACGGCGAAAAGACTCAGGCCGTGGCCTTTCCGTCCAAGGACATCACCAAGGGCCCGAGCACCATGTGGGACGCGCCGGGGATGCAACGGATCAAGATCCCGTACGGACGCCTCACCGCGGATCAGCTCGAGGTCCTCGCCAACGTGGCCGAGGAGTATTCGGACCGGATCCTTCACGTCACGACGCGGCAGGACTTCCAGCTGCACTTCGTACACATCGAAGACACGCCCGACGTGCATCGACGCCTCGCCGCCGTGGGCATCACGACGCGCGAGGCGTGCGGCAATACGGTCCGCAACGTCACGGCCTGCCCGTACGCGGGCGTGTGCCGCGAGGAGCGGTTCGACGTCACCCCGTACGCGCACGCCCTCACGTTCTTCTTGCTGGGCCACGACGACACGCAGGACTTTGGCCGCAAGTTCAAGGTGGCGTTCTCGGGGTGCAAGGAGAACGCCTGCGGTCTGACCAACTTCCACGACCTGGGCGCCACCGCTCGCACGCGCGAAGTGGACGGCGTTCTCAAGCGTGGCTTCGAGCTCGTCGTGGGAGGCGGGCTCGGCGCCGTGCCGCAGGCCGCCCTGCTCTTCGATGAGTTCCTCCCCGAGGAAGAGCTCCTTCCGATCGCCCAGGCGATGAGCCGGGTCTTCTCCCGTCTCGGGGAGCGGCAGAATCGGGCGCGCGCGCGGTTCAAGTTCGTCGTCAAGAAGCTCGGGATCGAGGAGACCAAGCGGCTCGTGCTCGAAGAGCGGGCAAAGCTGCGGCCCGATCCGCGCTGGACGGCGTTCCTGGCGGATCTGCACGCCACCGACGAGAAGCCCATTCGCCCGCCGGGACCGCTACCCGCCGACGTGCCGGCCGGCTTCGCTCGCTGGCGCGAGACCAACGTCGTGGCTCAACGCCAGCAGGGCTACGTCATGGCGATCATCACGCTCCCTCTCGGGGATCTGACGTCCGAGCAGGGGCGCGCGCTGGCCGACATCGCGCGGCAGTTCACCGGCGATGCGATGCGCACGACCGCCGACCAGAACATGCTCCTGCGCTGGGTCAGCGAGGCCGACCTGCCGGCGGTCTTCTCCGCCCTCGAGCGCGCGCATCTGGCGGAGCCCGGCGCGGGGACCATCAGCGACATCACGGCGTGCCCGGGCACCGATACGTGCAAGCTGGGGATCTCGTCTTCGCGAGCTCTGGCCGCGCAGCTGACCCGGGAGCTTCGAGCCACGGGAATCGACCGCGATCCGAACGCCAAGCACCTGCACATCAAGACGAGCGGTTGCTTCAACTCGTGTGGTCAGCACCACGTGGCCGATCTCGGGTTTTTGGGCGTGAGCCGCAACGTCGGGGGCCGTCGCGTCCCGCATTTCCAGCTCGTCGTCGGCGGCCAGTGGACCAACAACGGCGGCTCGTACGGCCTGGCGATCGGCGCCGTACCCTCGAAGCGCGTGCCCGAGGTGGTCAAGCGTCTCACCGAGCGCTTCGGCAAGGAGCGACTCGAAGGCGAATCGTTCGCGGCGTTTACGACCCGGATCGGCAAAAAGACGATACGCGCGCTCGTGGAGGAGATGCAGAAGCTGCCCTCGTACGAACAGGACTCGAGCAACTACAGCGACTGGGGCGACCCGCGCGAGTACACGATCTCCGACATGGCCGAAGGCGAGTGCGCCGGAGAGGTGGTGCCTTACGTCGAAGTCGAGCTGGCGGCGGCCGAGCGAGAGATCTTCGAGGCGCAGGTGCTCCTCGACGAAGGCAAGACCGAGGGGGCGGCCTCGCACGCCTTCAGCGCCATGCTGCAGAGCGCGCGCGCGCTGACCCGCCAGAAGAACCCCAACATCGGTACGTCGGCCGACGAGATCGTCGCCGAATTTCGCAAGCACTTCTACGACACGCAGCTGTTCTTCGACCCGTTCGCGGGCGGGAAGTTCGCGCACTACTTCTTTCGCGCCCACGAAGAGCGCGCGAAGCCTGCGACGGCCGATACCGCCCATCAGCAAATCGAGGAGGCGACGCTCTTCGTCGACGCCGCCCACCAGTGCTACACGCGCCTTGGTGCCGCCTTGCGCGGGGCTGCGGTCGGGGTCTGAGGACACGCCTTAGTCGAGGAACGTATGGACGCGCAGAAGTTGCAGTTGAAGATCTTCGTCACCCCGGAGTCGGCTCGCGGGCTCGAGTCCGAAGCGCTCATTCCGGTCTTTCATCGCTGGATCAAGGATCGAGTCCTGCCCGAGCTCCTGATCGACGTCGCCAGCTACGCGCACGTGCCGCAGGGGCCGGGCGTGGTGCTGATCGGCCATGGGTCGGACTACTCGATGGACCAGGGCGAAGGGCGCCTCGGCCTCCTTCACAACCGAAAGCGCTGCGGCGCGGAGCCGCCCGATCGCCTCGCGGACCTCGCGCGGCGTACGCTCCACGCGGCCTCGATCCTCGAACGCGATCCGGCGCTCTCGGGGAAGCTTCGCTTCGCGACCCAGGAGCTGCTCTTCCGGGTCAACGACAGGCTCACGCCGAGCAGCGACGCGACGCTCGCCGCCCTCCGACCGGAGCTCGAGGCGATGGCGAAGAAAATCTTCGACGGCCCCTTCGAGCTCAAAAGGACCGGCGGGCCCAGAGAGCTCTTCTCCGTGCGGATGACGAGCACCGCGAGCGCCCCGCTCTCGGCCCTCCTCGAGCGAGCCGGCGGCCCGCCCGGGCCGGACCGGTCGCTCGCCCTCTGAACGCCGAGCGGGTGGGCGCGCGGCCTCACGACGCTCTGGCGCAGCGAAATCCGATCGACGTGTTCTTGGTCGACACGGCGGAGGGCGAGCGATCGGTGAGGCGCACGAACGAGAAGTCGACGACCGAAAAGCTCCCTCCTCGCACGACGCGCCGAGGGTCCCCGCACCCGGGACGGTCGTAGCGGCAGTACGCGCTCGACGTCCACTCCCAGACGCTGCCGGCCATGTCGAACAAGCCGAAGGGGCCGGGCGCGCCCCGGGCGACCGCGCCGGTGAGGGGCCAGTGGCTGCTCCCCATGAAGAACCTTCGCTCCGTTCCGGTCCTCGGGGTCTCGCTGCACTCGCCTCCGCACGCGGCGTATTCCCACTCCTCTTCTGTGGGCAGGCGTTTGCCGGCCCACCGACAGAACGAGTCGGCCGCGGTCCAGTCGACGCAGTTGACCGGATGGTTCTGGCGGTCGGGCCGGTCGGCGTTGCACATGTCGCCGTAGAGCCTCTGGTCGGCCTCGGTGACGCCGGCCCACGCGACCGCCGTCCCAGCCGCGCTGCAGCCGCCCGCGCGTGCGCATGCGGCGTACTCGGCGACGGTCACCTCGGTCAGGTCCATATCGAAGGCAGCGAGGTGCACTTCGTGGAGGGGCCGTTCGTCGGCCTCGCCGAACTCGGACCCGATCCGGAGCGTCCCTGCCGGAACGTGCGCCATCCGACCGGGTGCGCCGGCGTCCGCCGGAGGGACGTCGATCGCCGTCGACGCAGGGGGAGCGATCGGGGCCGCGGCCTGCGGTGGCTGCGTCGATCGAGCGGCCGGCGCGCAGGCGGACAGGCCGACGATCGCCGCGAGGGCTATCCGCCCTCTCGTGTCGGTCGTCGTCGTCATGGCCTGCGCGCGAGTAGGCCGACATCCGTTGGAAAAATACCCGGCCTTTCCGACGAGCCGCTCTCGGTTGCCGACGAGCAGGCCCCCACGCCCCGTGTCTACCCACGCGCGGCAGCCCAAAGGCGAGCGAGCTGTTCGACCCGATCCGCCAGGAGCAGGTCGGCCTCGGCGATGCTCGCCTCCAGGGTGATCGGTGCCGCGGGAATGGCGAAGCAGCCGGCGAAGTGTCGACCGAGCTCGGGCAGGGCGGCGGAATCCAGGGCGCCGGAGACGAGCATTGCAGGGACGCCTGCGGCCCGCGCGCGACCCGCAGCGACGAGCGGCGCTTTGCCAGCGAGCGTCTGGGCGTCGCTGCGCCCCTCGCCCGTGATGAGCCAATCGGCCCCCGCGAGCGAAGCGTCGAGGCCCACGAGGTCCGCCACGAATTCCGCGCCGCTCCGCGACCTCCCACCGAGGGCCTGCAGCGCGAAGCCGAGCCCCCCCGCCGCGCCCGCCCCGGAACTCGTCGCAACGTGCCTTTGCAGCGCGGCCTCCACGCGTCCTGCGAAGCGCCCAAGAGCTGCGTCGAACGCGGCGACGTCATGGCCGGCGACACCCTTCTGCGGCCCATACGTCGCCGTCGCGCCGTGAGGACCACACAACGGATTGTCGACGTCCGACAGGAGGATCAGCTCGCATCTTTCGATTCGCGGATCCAGGGCAGCGACATCGACGCGCTCGACCCTTCCCAGGGCCGAAAGACCGGGCGCGACCGTCTCACCGCTGGAGTCGAGCAGCCGAACCCCCAGCGCCGCGAGCATGCCCGCGCCACCGTCGTTGGTGCTGCTCCCGCCGAGCGCGATGAGAAAACGGTGCACGCCGGCGTCGAGCAGTGCGCGGATCAACTCGCCCACGCCCCGCGTCGAGCGAGAGGCCGCCGGCAGCGCCATCGCGACCCGATCGGCGATCCCGACGACCTGGGCGACTTCGACAATCGCGGCGTTCCCATCGGGGCTGCTCAGGACTCCGTAGGCGGCCTCGATGGGGTTTCCTCCAGCCCCGCTGACGACGCGCCCGTGACGGCTGCCGCGCGAGCCGACCCCCATCAGTACGGCCTCGAGCGTCCCTTCCCCTCCGTCGGCCATCGGCCGCGAGCGAGCCTCGACCTGCGGCCAGACGCGTCGGAGGCCGCGAGCCATCGACGCGCAGACCGCAGGGGCTGCGAGGGAGCCCTTGAACGCGTCGGGGGCGAGCACGACAACGGGGTCGCGGGGGGCCAAGCGGGGGGGCGAGACGCGCACTTTTTTCCTCCTTTTGGATCAGCGCAATTTTACTTTTAGGTCGTGAGGAACTTTCCCTCCACCGCGCAATTTTCGCCCAAGTTCTTGCGCCTGCGACGCAATCTTACGTCGCACGTTGATAATGCAGAATATCGCCAAAATATTGCCAAGTTGGGTTGAACGTCGGTCACTCGCGAGCTTTACTCCGTGTGCGGCGGCTTTAGCGCATACGGGGCCACGCGACGGAGGAAGCCATGCGTTTTAGACTCGCTTCAGCGGTCACCAGCATCGCGCTCATTGCCGCCTGTGCTGCGTCGACCGGTCCCGGCGAGGGGACTGGCGGGAGCTCGGGCGGCAACGGATCGAGCGGCTCCGAGAGTTCGAACGGCGGCTCCGGTTCGAGCGGCGGCTCTGCATCGAACAGCAGCTCCGGATTCAATGGCTCCGGTTCGAACGGCAGCTCCGGATCGAACAGCAGCTCCGGGTCGAGCGGCGGCTCCGGATCGAGCGGCGGGTCGACGTCGAGCGGCGGGTCGAACAGCAGCTCGGGATCGAGTTCCGGCGACATCAGCGACGCAAGCGCGAGCTCGAGCGGCTCGGGGTCGAGCAGCGGTGGAGGCCCCGGCGGGAGTCCGTCGGCCCAGTACATACCCGCCATCAGCGGGACGTGCCCGACGATCCCGCCCGGAGCCAACGGAACCAGTCTCACCTTCGCGGGCGAGCCCGTTGACATCTGGTCCGGCCAGACCGGCAAGTCGGGCCCGCTCGTCATGTTCTGGTACGAGACCGGGGGCAGCGCGACCGACGTCAACTTCCAGTTCGGAACCGCACAGATCTCGGCCGTGACTGCGGCCGGCGGCATCGTCGCCTCGTTTGCGAAGTCCAACGGCATGGGCACCGACACCGGCGACGCCGTCTGGTTCACGGGCGACTTCACCACGGCCGACCAGGTCGTCGCGTGCGCCATCAAGCAATTCAACATCAACACGCGAGAGATCTTCACGACGGGAGCCAGCGCAGGCGCCCTTCAGGCCGTGTACATGAGCTACGTGCGCTCCGGTTACATCGCCGCCGCCGCGCCAATCTCCGGCGGGATCATCGTTGCCCCAGCGGTGCAGGACGCGAGCAACGTGCCGGCGGCCATGGCCATTCACGGCGCACCGGGTGTGGACGTAGTCATCATCGACTTCGCCAACGCCAGCGCGTCGTGGGAGGCTGATGTGGCCAAGAGGGGCGGCTTCTCGATGGACTGCAACACGGGCGGAGGGCACGTCGGCGGGCCTCCCGCGATCTGCCCGGGAATCTGGCAGTTCTTCGAGGACCATCCGTTCAAGGTGGCCAAGCAGCCCTACCCGCCGATACCCAGTGTCTTCCCGAGCTACTGCCAGATCGGCCCGCGCGCCGCGGATGGCGGAGCGCCGTAGCTTTACCGCAGCGCTGTCTCCCAGGTCACTCACACCAACCATACCGCTCTGACGCAATCTTACGTTGCGCATAGATGATTGGAATTGTTGGTAAGTTTGGTTGAATGGTGGTCAAAGACGAGCTTTAACTCTGAGGCGGCGCTGCAGGACTGCGGGCTTCGGCGCCGCGACGGAGGAAGCCATGCGTTGGTCACTTGTCTTTGGGGTTGGGCTCACGAGCTTCGCGATGATGGCGAGCTGCGGAGGCTCGTCGACGACGGAGCCCGGGGCCTTCGGGGGAAGCTCGGGTGGCAGCGGCTCCAGTGGTTCCTCGACCAGCTCGGGGTCCGGCAGCAATTCGGGGTCAAGCGGCTCCGGGAGCGGCAGCTCCGGCTCGAACAGCGGGTCCGGCTCGAGCGGTGGCGAGTCGAGCAGTGGGTCGGGGTCGAGCGGTGGGTCGAACAGCTCGAGCGGTTCCAGCGGGATCACCGACGCGAGCGCGAGCTCGAGCAGCTCGGGGTCGAGCAGCGGTGAAAACAGCGGCGGGAGTCCGTCGGCCCAGTACCTGCCCGCCATCAGCGGGACGTGCCCGACGATCCCGCCCGGAGCCAACGGAACCAGTCTCACCTTCGCCGGCGAGCCCGTCGACATCTGGTCCGGCCAGACCGGCAAGTCGGGCCCGCTCGTCATGTTCTGGTTCGAGACCCTGGGCAGCGCGACCGACGTCAACTTCCAGTTCGGAACCGCGCAGATCTCGGCCGTGACTGCGGCCGGCGGCATCGTCGCTTCGTTTGCGAAGTCCAACGGCATGGGCACCGACACCGGCGACGCCGTCTGGTTCACGGGCGACTTCACCACGGCCGACCAGGTCGTTGCGTGCGCCATCAAGCAATTCAACATCGACACGCGGCAGATCTTCACGACGGGGGCCAGCGCGGGCGCCCTTCAGGCCGTGTACATGAGCTACGTGCGCTCCGGTTACATCGCCGCCGCTGCGCCGATCTCGGCGGGATCATCATCGCCCCGCAGGTGCAGGACTCGACCAACGTGCCGGCGGCCATGGCCATTCACGGCGCGCCCGGTTCGGACGTGGTCGTCATCGACTTCGCCAACGCCAGCGCGGCCTGGGAAGCCGATGTGGCCAAGAGGGGCGGCTTCTCGATGGACTGCAACACGGGCGGAGGGCACGTCGGCGGGCCTCCCGCGATCTGCCCGGGAATCTGGCAGTTCTTCGAGGACCATCCGTTCAAGGTGGCGAAGCAGCCGTACCCGCCGATCCCCAGCGTGTACCCGAGCTACTGCCAGATCGGTCCGCGCGCCGCCGATGGCGGAGCGCCGTAGTCGTCGCCAACCGTCACGACAGACTCGGGTCGGGCGGGACGTCGCGTGTGGCCTCCAGCCGCCGGAGCGTCTCGCCCAGTTGCTTCGCGTAGATCTTCTGACCGAAGAGGTCGAGGGCAGTGCTGACCAGAAGGCCCTTGAGGTTGCGCGGCCGGCGGTCGAACTCCATGTGCACGTGGCTTCCGCCGCCGGGTGACGCCGTCACTTCGTAGACCCAGAAGCTCCCGGGCTTGAACGCGTTCGAGTCCTTCACCTCGATGCGCACGGTGCCGGGGCGCGACCAGTCGTATCGGCCGCGTTCCCATACGCCTCCGAACGCCGGCGACCCCTCGGTCACCTCCGCCGACGCCTCGCCGGTGGACTCGAGCTTGAAGTACTTGCGGTCGACGTTCGGCCAGAGCTCGAAGCGCTTTGGCGAGAAGTCCGTGAGCGCGCGGATGACGCGCTCGGGGCTGGCCGTTGTATCGAGTTCCGTGACGACGTGGGCCATGAGTTCCTCCGCGAGTGGGAGGATCGGAAGCACGAATTCTGCCAATGCGAGCGAAGCCGACCGCGCGAAGCTCAGGCTCCGGCCGCCGCACGCGCGCGCTCGATCGCCTGCTCTAGCGTCGACAGATCGGGGTTGTCGTCGAACCGGACGCCGTTGATGAAGAAGGTCGGGGTCGCGAGGACGGAGTGAGCCCCCGTCGCCTCCTGCGCGTGGACCTTCGACGCGTACGCGTGCTTGCGAAGGTCGTCGGAGAATCGCGTCGCGTCGAGGCCGATCGCCGCGGCGTGCGCCGCGAGATCCTCGTCGCGCAGGGCTTCCTGGTGCTCCATCAGGCGGTCGTGCATCTCCCAGAACTTTCCCTGGGCGTCGGCGGCTTCGGCCGCCTCGGCCGCGTGCTGCGCGTGCGGGTGCGTGTTGAAGCGAGGGGTGTGACGGAACACGAAACGAAGGGTGTCGCCGAAGCGCCGGCCGAGCTCCTTCACGACGGGGTACGCGCGACCGCAGTAGTGGCACTCGAAGTCGCCGTACTCGACCAGCGTGACCGGCGCGGTTTCCGGCCCGCGCGAGTGATCGCTCGCGGTGACCGGACTCTCGAGCATGACGACGGGGGCATGGGACATGGCTTGCTCCTGGTCCGGTACTACCACGCTACCGTCCGCGGCCCGACGAAGCGCGCGTCAGCTGCGCTGGCGCCTGTTTCGGCCCCGTTGTTGCACTTGCGCACCATGGCAAGGACGAGCGAATCGGAGTCAGCGCTCCGTGGGAGGTGTGTCACGCTGCAACCTCAAGGACATCGCAGACAAGCGACGCATGGCAAGGCTCGCGCGGAGCGGGCCCAGGCGGCACGAGCGTCGGTGCGAGGGCGCGAGGGGACGCCGCCGCAAGCCGAGCGCGAGGCGGCCGCGAAGGCGCTTCGAAGACGCGTGCCGCGCGAGGAGCACGAGCGCTTGACCCTCCAGCGCGGGCGCGACCCGCTCGCCCTCATCGAAGCCACGAACAAGTCGCGCCTTCAAGAGCTCGTCCCCATCCGCTGGGGGCGCATGTTCGAGTCGCCGTTCGCGTTTTACCGCGGCGCGCCGGCGGTGATGGCGTTCGATCTGTCCTCCACTCCGGTGAGCGGACTCGAGGTCTGGGCGTGCGGCGATGCCCATCTGATGAACTTCGGCGTGTTCGCCACCGCCGAGCGCAACCTCATCGTCGACCTGAACGACTTCGACGAGACTCACCCCGGACCGTGGGAGTGGGACGTGAAGCGACTCGCGACGAGCATCGTCGTGGCTGCCCGCGAGATCGGGTCGGTCTCGAACCGCGACGCGCGCGACGCAGCCCAGGGCGCGGTGCGGTCGTACCGGGAGCACATGCGCGCGCTCGCACGCATGGACCCCCTCTCCGTCTACTACGAGCGCGTCGAAGCGACGACCGCCGCGAAGATCATGGGCCAATCGGCTGCGCGGCGCGCGAAGACCACGGCGAAGATCGCGCGCAAGTGCTCGGAGGTCGTGCCCAAGCTCACCGAGCTCGTCGGCGACAGCCTGCGAATCGTGACGCGACCTCCGGTCATCCAGCCGCTCGCCGCCGAGTCGTCCGAAGAGGTGCAGCGCGTCTTCTCCGACTACTGCCGATCGCTACGCGACGACCGGCGGATCCTCGCCGAGCGATATCGCGTCGTGGACGTCGCGCTGAAGGTGGTCGGCGTCGGGAGCGTCGGAACCCGCTGCTTCATTGCCTTGCTCGAAGCCGACGGCTCGACGTTCTTCCTCCAGATCAAAGAGGCCGTCTCGTCGGTGCTCGCGCCTTACGTCGGCGGCGCGAAGTTCGATCACGAGGGCCGCCGCGTCGTCATCGGTCAACGCATCATGCAGGCCGCGGGCGACGTCTTCCTCGGCTGGGCGAGCAACGGGCCGCGCGCCTTCTACGCCCGGCAGTTCCGCGACATGAAGGGCGGCCTCGATTTCGCGACGCTCGACAAGGCAAGGCTGACCAACGCCGCGCGTCTCACGGGGCTCGTCCTCGCGCGAGCCCATGCGCGCTCCGGGGATCCGGCGCAGATCGCCGCCTATCTCGGCAAGTCGGCCGCCTTCGACGCCACGGTCGCGAGGTTCGCCGTGGCCTACGCGGATCAGAACGAGAAGGACCACGCCGCACTCGCGAGCGCCGTGCGCGCGGGGAGAGTCCGGGCGGTGGTCGGGACCTGATCTGGGCCCCTCGCTCGGCATTCTCGGGTATACCGGCGGAGCGCCGCTGGTCCGTCGATGCCGCTCTCCGAAGAAGCCTTCACGACCCTCGTCAACACGGGGTGCCCCGACTGCGGAGGCAAGGCGCTCGTGATCGAGGCCTTCGTCCCGCAGAAGATCCCGCTGCTCGGCGGCGAGCCGTTCGGCTCACCCTCGTGGGGCTACAAGGGCGAAGACCTGGTGCGCGGCACGTACCGGGTGGCGTGCGAAGAGTGCAAGAAGGAGCTCTTCGCCTCGACGGCGTGCCCGCGATGCCAGGCCGAGGGCGGCGTCGAGAGAGCGCTCGCCGGCGAGAGCGCCTTCCCCTTGCCGAAAGCCTGCGCGAAGTGCCAGGGCGAACTGCTCACCGCCACCGCGTACGTCCCTGCCCTCCTCGTCTACGAGGGCAAGCGCCCGAGCAAGGCCCGCGCCCAGGCGGCACCCGAGGAGCCGGGATTTCACGCCCTGCGCGTCGAATGCAAGACGTGCCACAACGCCGCCGAGCGACGCGAGCCGTGCCCGCTCTGCGCGGGCCGGTGATCGGGGCGTCGAGAGGAGCGCGGCCGCTCGCCTCTGAAGGAGGTCCGAGTTCACGGCCCGACCTGCTCGATCTTCCCGGCCACCACGTCGCCCATCCATTGCGCGAGGGTCGGCGATCCCGGCCCCGCCAGCGCGTCGTAGAAACGCGGCCGGAAGATGTGCTCGTGGAGCGTGTCGATCGAGCCGTTGCTGTCCGACGCGTCCGGGTCCCCAGTTCCGATGAAATACGAGGAGATCTTGCCCGTACACACGTACTCCGAGCGCAGGTCGTCGAGCCCGTTATTGTACATGCCTGCATCGAAGCTCGGGACGTCGCTGCCCTGAAGCGCGAGCCCCGAGAGCAAGTTCGGATCGGTGTCGGAGCAGTTGTTCTGACCCGCCGACAAAAAGAGCCGGATGATCTGGTCGTGAATGCTCGAGACCATCCCGAGCTTGATGTTCGGATACTTGTGCAGCCAGTAGGGCACGATGTTCGCGATGCCTCCGTCGGGATCGGAGCACTCGGCGCAGTCCGAAGGCAGCGCCTGATCGAGCCCCCAGAGCGGACGCACGGTCCCTTGCAGACACGGCGTGATGTCCTGCGTGCCCGTGAACGGTGGGAACGAGTCGTCGACCAGCGTGACGGGGATCTTCCCGAACGCGTCCTGCACCATGCCGAAGTTGAGACCGGCGCCCAGCCCGCCGGCGCTCGACCCGGTGAGCACGACCTGGTCCACGCTGGGGAAGGTCGGCACGAGACGGCCGATGAACTTCTGCATGTTCAGGTAGCCGACGAAGTGCCAGGTATCCATCTGGAACGGATTCACTCCGTCCTGCAGCTGGGCGCTCGGATTCGTGCCGAAGTGGGCGTCGCCGGTGCAATACGGGATGTAGACCTGGCTCCAGTTCTGGAACGGGTTGGCCGAGTTCGTGTTGTCGAAGATCCCGTCGGTGTACGGAGCCTGAAGCCCCGCCTGGGTCACGAGAGAGCCGGCGAACGACTCGCCGTTGAGCGACCCGCCGGGGAAGACCTGGTTCATGTTCGGCGGGTTGTGATCGCAGAAGTGGGGGCTCATGCACGCGCCTCCGCCTTCGAGGTAGATCATCAGCTTCGAAACCGATCCGTAGCGGACGTAGATGCCCACGGGCGACCCGTCTCGGCACATGGCGCCATCGATGTTGTAGAAGTTCCAGCCCGTGGGGGCGCTCATGCCCGCATCGGCACCGGGGACCGGATCGTTCTCATTGTGGTCGAACGCCGCGCCCATCGGGGGCGCGAGGTTGACGAAGTTCTTCTGCGGCGATCCCGGCAGGCAATTCGCGCCGCCATCCGACGCGCTCGAGGAGTCGTCCTCGCCCGGATTCGCCGCGCCCGAGTCGTCGCCCCCCATCGGCTCCCCACTGCCCCCGGAGCTGCCGGCCCCGCTGGAGCCGCCGGAGCCGCTGGACCCGCCAAGACCGCCCGAGCCACCTCCGCTGGATCCCCCGGCGGCACCGGCCGCCGGGTTGGACGAAACAGAGCAGCTCGCGATCGGATACACCGCGAGGCACGACGCGAGCAGTAGCTGGTGGATCTTCATACCGAGGCACTCCCAAGGTCCTGCGCAAGCGCGCGGAAGGTCACGAAGCGCGCCGTAGGTTTGCGCTCGGATCCGCGTGCGGGCGTGCCAAAGGGATGTCTCTTCAGGCCAGAGTCAACATGGGCGGACCGTGGGCGATTGATCGAAAACTCTCGTGATCGCGAGAGAGTCTTGCGCTTGTCGTGCAGGTGACTGCGCACTTTGGGCAGAACGAGACGCAATCGGATGCCTCGGTGGGCCGGGCGTGCGCTACGCGATACGCGGCGTTTCCCTCTTCCGGGGCCGCGATCGCGTCCTGAAAAAGGCAGCCGGCGATCGCGTTGGCGCGCGGCTCGCATCCCGGGGAAGGCCACCGCCCGCAAGTGCCCTTCGCAACACGACAAAAGTCCCTCTCAGGATGGCCCCCATGGACGCGCACACTTTCCCGGGTTCCCTCGGGCTCTACTTGACCGAACTCGTCAAGCGATGGGGCGTGTCACCTCGAGATCTCCTCGACGAGACTCTCGCAACACCGGAGGCCCTTCGGGATCTCCGGTCGCGCTTCTCGACCCGCCAAGTGGTCACCCTTCTCGAGCGTGCTCGCCAGCTGACAGGCGAGCCGGCCATCGGCCTCCATCTGGGCACGCAGCTGCGCGTGTCGGCCCTCGGCAGCCTCGGCATGGCGATCCTCAGCGCGTCGACGATCCGTGAGGCCATCGATCTCGGCATCGAGTTCATGCCCATCGTGACGACGGCGCTCGGCCTGCGTATGCGCGTCGAGGGGCGCGAGGCGTCGATCCTCGTCGAGGAGCACGCCGACTTCGGGACCGCGCGAGACATCCTTCTCCTGGCGGTCTTGACGTCGCTCTGGCGAATCGGGACGAGGATGACCGGCCAGTGCATGACCGGCTTTGCGGACCTGGCGATGCCCGAACCACCGTACTTCGGTCGACTCGGCCGGATCGGCGCGCACATTCGCTTCGACCAGCCGGTGACCCGACTCGTCTTCGACGCGTCGTACCTCGCGCTCCCGCACAAGATGCCCGATCCGATCGCCCTCCAGTTCGCGCGACAGGAGTGCGCAGAGACCCTCGATTCGCTCGCAGGAGCGCCGCGGACGGTGGCCCGCGTGCGGGGCCTGCTCAGCGCGAAGCGCGGACGCTTGCCGTCGGTCTTGCAGGTGGCCGCCACGCTGCACATCTCACCCCGCACGCTCAAGCGCCTGCTCGCGGGCGAGGGCACCTCGTTCTCGCTCCTCGTCCAGGCGGAACGCCGCGAGCGGGCCGTGCTCCTGCTCCGATCGCGCACCCTCTCGATCAAGGACGTCGCCCGGTCGGTCGGCTACTCGAACGTGATGAACTTCGCGCGAGCCTTCCAGAGGTGGACGGGCAAGACGCCGGGCGAACACCGTCAGACGTATGCCGACGTCCTGCCCGCCGCGCGCGTGGCGTAAGCGCGCGATGCGCCCGGCGCGCGCGCGAGCTATCTAGAACCGATGGACGAGACCTCCTCGCGTCGGGTGACCTCATGACCTATTGCGTCGCGCTCAAGGTCGACGCGGGAATGGTGTTCGCCTCGGACTCTCGCACGAACGCCGGCTTCGACCAGATCAGCACGTTTCGAAAGATGGTCGTGTACGAGCGACCGGGCGATCGATTCATGGTGCTGCTCTCGTCAGGGAACCTGTCGATCTCGCAGTCGGTGCGCGAGATCCTGCAGGTGGAGCGCGTAGGGAACCAGGGCCCCGAAGCCACGACCATCTGGAACGCGACCAGCATGTTCGATGCGGCGCGCGTCCTCGGATCGGCCGTGAGGCACGTTTACGAGCAAGACGGTCCGGCCCTGCGCGCCGCGGGGATCGACTACGGCTGCACGTTGATCTTCGGGGGTCAGATCAAGGGAGAGGCCCAGCGCCTGTTTCTCGTCTACTCGACCGGCAACTTCATCGAGGCCACGGCGGAGACGTGCTTCTTCCAGATCGGAGAGTCGAAGTACGGAAAACCCGTCCTCGATCGCATGCTCGTCCCCGGCACCCCGCTCGCCGACGCGGCCAAATGCGCCCTGGTCTCGATCGACTCGACCCTCAAGTCGAACCTCTCGGTGGGATTGCCGATCGACCTCGTCGTCTACCAGGCGGACGCCTTGCGCTGCGAGGAGATGGTCTGCATCGACGAGGACAACCCGTACTTCTCGATGATCCGCGAATCGTGGGGGCAGCGCCTGCGCGAGGCGTTCGAGAGCCTCGACAACCCCAGCTGGGACGGACGGGCCGCGCGATATCCGCTGGCGGTCCAGTCGAAGCGCTACGACGTCCTGACCAAGATCGGCAGCCCCGACGAAAGGATCGTCTGACCGCAGGATCAGCGCGGTCCCGCCGCGCACTCTCCGGTTCCGTAGAGCAGGTATTTCTCGCGCTTGGTCATGAACGCGGCCAGCTCGGCCCGATAGGTCTCGACGATCGCGGCGAGCGGAAGGCCGGCGTCGATCGCGCTCATGGCCTCGGGGTGGACGAGGAGGCGATCGAGCTTCGAGAACTCCCACTCTCGCCGGTAGAGACGGCGCAAGACGCGGGCGATGGCCAGGCCGGTCTGCACGGGCTCGAACCGCGCGCGATCGCGGACGGTGACGTGGACTCCATGGCAAACGTGTCCCGCGTACCGGTCGGCGTCGGGTGTGAAGTCCTCCGGCGCGAAGACCACGCCCGCGAGCTCCTCCGCGCCGAGCGCGGCAGCGAGCGCGCTGCCGTCGACCCACGGGGCCCCCAGTCGCTCGAAGGGCGCGTCGGTCCCACGGCCGACCGCGAGGTTGGTCGATTCGAGCAGACCGATCGCGGGGTAGAGAATCGCCTCGTCGACGCTGCGCAGATTGGGCGAGGGGTTCACCCAGGGCAACCCCGTCTCGTCGCCGTACGCCTCGCGTCGCCAGCCGCGCATCGTGACCACGGAGAGCGCGACGCCGAGGTGGTCGTCGGCGTTGAGCAAGGTGGCCAGCTCGCCGATCGTCATCCCGTGCCGGATCGGCAGCGAGTGATAGTTCACGAACGAAGACGACGACGGGACGAGCACGGGGCCCGCGACGTCGATGCCGTCGATCGGGTTCGGGCGGTCGAGGACGACGAAGCGGACGTCGTGCTGGCGCGCCGCCGCCATCGCCTGTCGCATGGTCGCCGCGTAGGTGAAGAAGCGCGTACCGACGTCCTGGACGTCGAAGACGAGCGCATCGATGTCCGCCAGGCTGTCGGCGCTGGGCGCGAACGCGTCGCCGTACAGGCTGTAGACCGGCAGTCCCGTGCGCTCGTCGCGCGTGTCGGCGATGTTCCCGGCGTGGGCGGCGTCGAGCCCGTGCTCGGGCGTGAACAACGCCGTCAGCTTCACGCCGGGCGCGCTCCGGAGAAGATCGACCGTCGACGCCCCATCGCGTGCGCGCCCGCTCGCGTTGGTGATGAGGCCCACTCGGTCGCCGCGCAAGCGCTCGAACCCCTCGTCGCGCAGCACGTCGATTCCGGAGAGCACGCCCCTCGACGCGTCCGGGCAGGCGACCCGACCGACCGGCGGACCGATCGCCTCCGCGGCGAGCGTGTTGATGCGGGCCACGAGCGGCTTCGCGTCCCCCTTGCCATCGGGATGGACCCGGTTGGTCAAGACGAGGATGAAGAGGTCCTTGTCCGGATCGATCCACAGCGCGGTGCCGGTGAAGCCGAAGTGACCGATCGCCGTCGGCGAGAGGCCCTCGCCCTTCCACGGGCTCAGCACGCCCCAGCCGAGCGCGCGGACGCCCCCCGGGACGTCGTGCGGCGCGATCATCGAAGCGACCGTACTGCGAGAGAGGATCCGCTTGCCGTCGACGGCGCCACCCCCGAGGATCGCGCGGGCGTACAGGGAAAGGTCGTCGGCGGTCGAGAAGAGGCCCGCGTGACCGGCCACGCCGCCGAGCAGGTACGCGCGTGGATCGTGCACCACCCCGACGCGCCACACGCCGTCGACGAGCTCCGTCCAGGCTGCCCTCTGCCGGAGCCCCTCGGAGGGCAAGAACGCCGTATCGCGCATCCCCAGGGGCGCAAAGATCGCCTCGTCGGCGAAGGCCGGCAGCTCGCGCGAGGTGACCCGGCGCACGACCTCCTCGAGCAAGATGAAGCCCAGATCGCTGTACATCGACGTCGCGCCCGGCAGGCCCCGAAGCGGGGTCTCGCAGATGTGGCGGAGCGCCTCGCTACGGCCGTGCGCGAAGTCGTCCTTGACGATGTCCGCCGGCAACCCGGAGACGTGCAGGAGCAAGTGGCGCAGCGTGATGGCGCGCTTGCCCTCCTTGCCGCACTCGGGAACGTACTTGATGAGCGGGTCGTCGAGCCCGATGACGCCCCGCTCTACGAGCACCATGATGCTCGTCGCCGTGGCGATCGGCTTCGTGAGCGAGGCCAGATCGAAGACCGTGTCGAGGGTCGTGGGCACTCGGTCGGGCTGGAGCTCGCGAAATCCGTACGCACGGCGGAAGAGGACACCGTCGTGGCGACCGATGACCACCACCCCGCCCGGCAGGCTCTGGCTGGACATCGCCTGCTCGACGGCGGCGTCGATCGCGCCCGTCGGAAGCTGCGTTCGCGGGTCCACCGCAGCAGAGGCGTCCGGCGCGGCGGATGCGACACGTGCGGCCGGCGCGTCCGATGGGGCGGATGCGACGGCGGACGACGGCGCGCGCGGTGGCGTCAGGAGGGCGCCGGGCCGAACGGCCCCATGGCCGCACATGACGAGGGGAAGGACGCCGAGTGAGCGCACCAACCACGCGCGCCCGGGGTGAGCCATGGCCTCATGGTACCTCGCGTCAGGAGCGTCGATAGGCCGCGGGCGTCGTCCCGGTCCATCGTCGAAACGCCCGGTCGAAGCTCTGGACGTTCCGGTATCCGAGGTGTTCGGCGACCTGGGCGAGGGACAGATCCGGTGAGCCCAGGAGCGATAGGGCGCGATCACGACGCTCCTGATCGACCAGCGCGGACAGCGAGTACCCCTGCGACTCCAGCTTTCGCCGGAGCGTCCGCGGAGCCATGTGCATCGCGCTCGCGACTTCGGACGGAGATCGGAGGCCGCGCTGGCCGTTCCACACCAGGCTTCGTACCTGCCGGATCAGGCGGCCTCCCCCGCTGACCGACGCGAGCTCGCGCGCGCACTGGTCGGCGGCGAGACGCAGCGCCATGGGGTCCGCGTTGACCAAGGGGTAGTCGAGCGCCGATGTGTCCATCAAGGCGCGCGTCGCCGGGCGGTTGAAGCGAACCGGCGGCGCCATGTGCGCGAAGCGAGCAAAGTACTCCGGCTCCGGAAAGGCGACTTCGGCCGATGCGTGCAGATCGCGTCCTGTGATGGCCTCACCGATGCGCCACAAGCTGACGAGGCGCGCGAGGGTGATGACGTCTCGCACGCTCCCGTCATCCACGTGCTCGTCGAGAAAGAGGGACGCCCGATTTCCGTCCACGTGAAGGTGCATGCCCTCGGCGGTGGACGCCAGCGGCGCGAACTGGATGGCCAGCTCGATCGCGCCCCGCAGCGTGGCCGCGCTCGTCGTCGCGAACCCGAGGAAGCCGAAGACCGAGCCGCGGATCTGGAGTCCCCAAAAGACACCGAGCGCCGGCTCGGCCGTCAAGGCGCGCGCGCGCTCGAGGATCGCGAGGTGCAGAGAGTGCGGCAAGCGCGCATGGGGCACCGAGACATCTTGTTCGCTCAGCCCGAACGGGCCGAAGAGGTCCTCCGCGGTCACGCCCCAGTGCTTGACGAGTTCCACCAGCGGGAAGAACAGACCGGCAGCCACCGTGTGCTGCTCCGCAGGGGGCTGCGAGAGGCTCGGGATCGAGGACGACACGCTCCTGGAGTGTGCCACGGGAGTACCCCGAACGGTATGCAGGGACTGGCCGCAGAAGATGGAAGACTGACCGCCCGAGACGTTGCACGTGCAGGCCGTGCGCATACGGTTCCTTGGCAATGAGCTCTTGCGGAGTTCGTTCGCCAAGTGCGCCAAGACCAAAAGAAAGATCCACTGTCTTTGGATCCGATTGCGTCGGTGGCCCGCCCGTGTCGCTTCGGTTGTTCCTCGGCGGCATCGTGTCGTCTGTGGCCCGTGCGAACACCGCTCGGTTCGACCCCTCGGCTGGCTGAGGTATGAGAATGCGTTTTGCTCGACACCGCTGGATTCTTCCGTATGTCGGCCTGATCGCCTCGGTGGCGTGTGGATCGAAGGCTTCGAATGGGGGCCTGAACGAGGGCGACGACGGCACGACGTCCTCGAGCGGCGGCGGCGGAAGCGACGGGGGAGGCTCGGCGACGTTCGGGCCCCAGGGCGACGACAGCGATGGCTCGTTCACGTCGTCCACCCAAGACGGAGGAGCCAGCGGGCCGGTCATCCCCCCGATGACCGTGTTCGTGGACAACTGCTCTACGGGGACGCCGAGCGGCCTGAGCGCCGCGTCTGTGAAGGCGCTGCTCGCCGGCGGAAGCGCCGGAAGCATGCGCTACCTCTATCCGTACGCGAGCACGATCTTCCCGCGCGGGCTGATTGCGCCGACCCTGATGTGGGACGGGGCTTCGGCGGACTACGTGTACGTGCACCTCAAGTCGAATTCGTTCGAGTACAAGGGGTGCCTCGCCCCGACCGCCACGGGGCAGATCCTTCTGCCGCAGAACATCTGGGTCGCGGCCTCGGCGCATACCGGCGGAGCCGCGGATCCGTTCGCCCTGTCGCTGACGACGATCTCGGGGACCACCGTGACAGGTCCCGTCACCGAGCCGCTCATCATCGCTGGCGCGACCCTCAAGGGCTCGATCTACTACAACAGCTACACGACCAAGCTGAACACGGGCGGAGGGGGCGCGGTGCTCCGCATCGTCCCCGGGTCTAACGTGACGCTCTTTCTCGGCGCGAGCGGCTGCACCGGTTGCCACGCGGTGTCGGCGAACGGATCCCGAATGGTGGCCGACCCCTTCAATCTGATCAATAACGGCGCCGGCTCCAGCTACCAGCTCGCGATCAACGGCGCCGCGAATCCGGCGGCCTTGACGACGGCGGCTCCGAACGGAACGTTCGTCGGTCTCTACCCGGACGGTTCCCTCTATCTCGGAAGCGCGCACCCGAACCTCGGCCTCGGCGGCCCACGCGCGGGCTCCCCCGGATACGCGGGGCCGGTGTACTCGGGTCTGTACGAGACCGACACGGGCACCCAGGTCGGTACCTGCGGCGACGGCGGAGTGTGCAGCACCAACATCCCGCCCGGCGCGATGATGGGCATGTTCTCTCCGGACGGCAATCTCTTGGCGTTCACGGACACCGCCATCGGAAACGGGAGCGGTCAAGGCCTCGCGATGATGTCGTTCGACAAAACGAGCCGCACGGCGAGCGCCTACAAGAAGCTCTTTCAGGTGAGCGATTCGAGCACGTATCCGGGTTGGCCGTTCTTCTTGCCGGACAACGGCGGCATCGTTTTCGCGATCGGCAACCAGAGCGACTTTTCCGGCGGCGGCCTGGGGCTTGGACTGATGGGGGCTACCTCCGGGGTGACGAGCGACCTCTACTTGCTCGACGTCGCGAGCGGGACCGTCTCCCTGCTCGCCAGTGCCGTTGGGTTTGCCTCCGCGGCGGACGCAACCTCGAACACGACGTACCTGCCATACAGTGCGTCCGACGAGCTGCATCACAACTTCTATCCGACCGTATCCCCGGTCGCGGCCGGCGGTTATTTCTGGATCTTCTTCGACTCGTACCGCCACTACGGTAACCAAGGACTGCAGCGGCAGCTCTGGGGCACCGCGGTCACCGTCTCTTCGACCGGAAAATACACCGCGGATGCGAGCCACCCGCCGTTTTACGTGACGGGGCAAGAGCTAGGCACGGGCAATCACCGAGCCTTCACCGCGCTCGATCCGTGTCACGCGAACGGCAGCACGTGCACCGAAGGCGAAGACTGCTGCGGCGGCTACTGCACGAATGGAATGTGCGGCCTGCCGCCAACCTGCTCGAACACCGACGACGCCTGCAGCGCGACGCAGAAGTGCTGCGACCCCACCCTCCAGTGCATCGGCGGGTACTGCGCCACGGTCATCAAGTGAGGGGCCCACCCCCGGTCGACGATCGGTGAGCCGGCGACCCCCCGTCGACAATCCTTGAGCCGGCCGCCCCCGGCGTCTCGACTACAATGCGGGGGCTGCCATGATGGACCACACCTGCGCTCGAGCAAGCCGCAGCCTTTTGTGGGGGGCCGCCCCGAGAGGCGGATCCGCGCGGCGGCACGCCGGCGTTCAGGTCGTCGTGTGGGTCCTTGCGGGCTGCGGTTCGACCCCTTCGAGTGGCGTGGCGCCGGTCGTGGGTGCGGACGCCGCGTCGGGCCCCTCCGGGGACGGCGGTTCGTCCGTGTCTTCACCGGGGTCGGGTAGCGGCGGAGGCTCATCGGGCTCGGGCTCCAGCGGCGCGGGCTCCAGCGGCCCGGGACAGGATGCAGCGGCGCCGGCCGACGACGCGAGCGGTCCCCAAACCGACGGAGGCTCGCCGGGACCCTGTCAGCCCTCGACGTGCGGGAGCCACAAGTGGGCTTGCTGGCCGATGCCGAACGCGGCAAGCAGCGGGTTGCCCAATCCCGCTCGCTACACCGATCTCGACAACGGCGCGGTCCTCGACCAGGTCACGTGTCTCGTCTGGCAGAAGACCGAGAACTCACCGAGCGCTGGCTCGTTCGACGCAGGGATGCCCGGCGCGATGACGGACAACGAGAGCTATTGCGCCGGGCTGGCGAGCACGCAGTACGCCGGCTTCGACGACTGGCGGCTCCCGACCCGCGTCGAGGTGGCCTCGCTCCTAGACCTCTCCGTCAAGCCGGGGACGGGCGACGCGTACGCCGCGATCTTCGGCAAGGAGACGACCGGCTACTACCGCACCTCGTCGCTCTGGTACGAGACGATCGCCGGGATCAAGGGCTCGACCGACGGGTGGATCTACAACATGGGCAGCGGGCTCACGAGCAACGCGTATGAGCAGAGCAGCTCGGCGTATGCCCGGTGCGTTCGCGGAAACGGCGCGGGCGAGGCGCTCATGCAACAGGCCGTCGAGCCCGCCCAGCACTACTCGATTGCCGCAGGCGAGGTGACCGACCGTTACACGGGCCTCATCTGGCAGCAGGTCTACTCGTCGTCGTCGATGGCCTGGTCGGCGGCGGCTGGCTACTGCTCCGGCTTGAGCCTCAACGGCCACGCCTGGCGGGTCCCGAGCCTCAACGAGCTCTCGACGCTGGTGGACGAGGCGCGCGTCTCGCCGGCCATCAACACGACGGCGTTTCCGAACGTCGTCTCGTGCGGAGCGACCACGTGGTTCTGGGCCAGCGAGGCGCTCGCCGGTAGCTCCACTTACGACTGGGGCATCAACTTCTGCGATGGTTACACGGGCGCCAATAACGCCGCGTCGGCCTCGGCGTGGAATGCGTTCACGGTCGGCTACGTTCGTTGTGTGCGCTGAGATCGAGCGCACCTTCGCGGTTGCGCCGACCCGGGCGGCGGGTTTTGGTAAGCTCGGGGCTGGTACCTTGACCGCCCCCGAAGACCGCGACGGCCTCGAGAAACGGATCCACGGCCTTTGTGACGCTGGGGACAAGAAGCGCGCCGCGACGCTTCTCCTCGAGGGCTACGGCCGCGAGGTCTTCGGCTTCCTCATCGCGCGCCTGCGCGACCGCGACGCGGCGAGCGACGTGTTCTCGCAGTTCACCGAAGACCTCTGGAAGGGCCTCGAGGGCTTCCGCTGGCAATGCACCGCGCGCGTCTGGTGTTACACGCTCGCGCGGCACGCCGCGAGTCGCTACATCGAGGACGTACGCCGCCGACGGGGACGCAACGTCCCGCTCTCTCGCGCGGGCCCTCTCTCCGAGATCGCCGAGAAGATCCGGACGGGCACCCGCGCGGGCGCGCGCACCGAAACGAGGAGCCGGATCGCGCAGCTGCGCGAAAGTCTCCCCGTGGACGATCAGACGCTTCTCATCCTGCGCGTGAATCGCAAGCTCGGCTGGAGGGAGATCGCGCTGGTCATGCTCGGCGACAGCGAGGCCCCTCCCGACGAAGCGATCGAGAAAGAGTCCGTGCGCTTGCGAAAGCGCTACCAGCTCGCCAAAGACAAGCTAAGGCAGATGGCGGTGGAGCAAGGGCTCGTCGGCGGTCACGAAGAGAGCTGATCGCGCGCGGGGCTCCGGCTCGAGGACGCCCGGCTCGAGGACGCCCGGCTCGAGGACGCGCGGGCGGGCCTCAATCCACGTCGATGTCGGTCTGGCCCGCCGAGGACACCTGGATCTGTCCGCCCCACGTGCAGGCGAGCTGGCACGAGTCGTTGACCGCGGGCTGGCCGCCAATCGTGACGCTCGTCGATCCGGGCGTCCAGGGCGCGACGGTCATCGGCATGCAGGGCTGGGGCGTGAGCACCCCCTGGGCGGCGGCCGTCGCCGCGGCGACCTGCGGGTTCGACGGCGACTGGCACATGCCGAAGGGGGCAATGTTCACGTTGGGCTGCATGTCCTGGATGTTGGCCGCGTCGTTGTCGTCGCCGGTCGTGGCGTTGACGGGCAAGACGCTCAGCGCCGCCGGCGAAGTGCCCATCGAGCACGTGAGCTGCGCGCCCTTGACGACCAGCTTGGCCATGGTGCTTTCTCCTCGTCGAAGCCGGAGCGGCGAGCGCCGCGAGCCCCGACGGCCGTCATCTTACCTGGGACGACGGCCGGGCGCCGCGCGGCCTCGCTGCGGGTGTTGTCACTCAAACGGACGACGCAGCACCGCCATCGCAAGGGCTCCCCTGCGCAAGGGAGGTTGCCACCTCGAGAGCCCCCCTGCGCAGCGCATCGCGCGCCACGGTCATGATGCGCGCCGCAGCCGCATCGACGGACCCGCCTTCTCGCTGGGCGGCCGTCTGCGCCGCTTCGAGCACGCTGGGCGCCTCGCCAATCTCGCGCAGCGCGATCGCGGCGAGGGGCTCGAGCGCGAAGGGCCATTCGGGTCGCGCCGCGGGAAGCTGCACGATGACGGCCGCGCCGGCTCCATGCGCGCTCGGCTGCTCGACGAGGCGCGTCCCCGAGGGCATGCGGAGACGTGCGGCCAGGAGGGCACGCTCGGCCCCGCTCGCGAGCGCGTGCGCGGCGACGATCCGGTCCACGATCTCCGACGCGACAGGCGCGTCGTGACCGTGGCGAACGGGCACCAGGGTCGTGCGGCCGTCGCCGGACGCCTCGAGCACGACGAGAGCCTGCGAGATGCCGCGCACGCCGAGACGATCGAAGTGGTCGCGCTGAGCGCATGCGGCTCGCGCAAAGGAGTCATCGAGCCGCGGGTGCTCGGCCGCGGCGAGCGACGTGCAGTATTCGTCGAGGTTCTTCGCGGGCGATTGGAGAACGAGCGCGTCGGCGCCCGAATCGCCGAGCGCCGCGCGCACCCGTGCGTCGAGGGGATCGCCATCGAGGAGCGGCCAGTCCGCCGCGATGACCGCCCGGCCCTTCGGCGAAAGCCGCGAGGGGGCGCCCGCCAACACCTGCAAGGCCAGCTCGTCGCCGCGCTCCCCACCGTGCACGAACGCGGACGCATCGGCGTCCGCGCGACGCGACACGAAGGGCGGCTGCGACACGACGAGATCGAAGTGCTCGCGGCGCACCGGTTCGAACAGGTCGCCGACACGCAGGTCGACGCCGACGACGCCGTTGAGGCGCGCGTTGAACCGGGTCCACGCAAGAGCGCGCGGGCTGATGTCCGTCGCGACGACCCTGCGCGCGACCCTCACGAGAGCCAGGGCGAGCGCTCCGGCCCCACACCCCAGATCGAGCGCCGCAAGGGCCCCGCGATTGGGGATCGCCGCGCGGGCGAGGACGGCCGTCACGGCGTTGAGGGGCGGTACGGCATCGGCCGTCGCGAACCGATCGCCGAAGACGAAGAGGCCGCCCGCGAGCGCGAGGTGCACGCATGACGTCACCGTGTCGCCGTGCACCCGTAGGACGTCGACGGCCGCGAGCGGAGTCAGGTCGCCGAGCACGCGCGTCGCCTCGCCGAGCGACACGGTATCGTGCAGCAGAAACAGGCGCGCCGCGACCGCCGCGGGCTCGGGGAGGCGCCGCGCGTGCCAGGTGCGCATGGGGGCCCGCAGCAGGTCGTCGAGCCGTTCGCCCACCCGGGCCAGCCTCGCGACGAAGCGCTCGTCGAGACCCGCTGCCGCGAGGGCATCGTGGAGGGCCTTCACCGCTCCCTCCGGCATCGTCAGGAGACGTTCGACGTCCGCGATCTCCACCGCCGGCAGACCATACACCCGGACGCTGCCTGCGAAGAAGAGGAAGGCTCGGCGCGCCGCAGCTGACCATCGCCACGTGACGTCGTCGGAGATAGGATGGGGCGCCTGGCCTAAAATGAAGAGGGCGCTCGCGTGACGCAAAGTGCATCCAGTGACCCCATTCAGGTCGGGGACTTGGTCGCGGGGAAATACCGCGTCGACCGGGTGCTCGGAGAGGGCGGAATGGGCATCGTCGTGGCTGCGACGCACGCCCAGCTCGACGAGAGGGTGGCGCTGAAGTTTCTCCGGCCGATCGTGGCGTCCAACCCCGAAATCGTGCAGCGCTTCATCCGCGAAGCCCGCGCCGCGGTCAAGATCCGGAGCGAACACGTCGCGCGCGTGCTCGACGTGGGCACGCTCGACTCGGGAACGCCCTACATGGTCATGGAGTATCTCGACGGCCAAGATCTCGCGCAGACCCTCGCCGGCCGCGGGCCCCTCCCCGTCGGCGAGACCGTCACGTACGTGCTCCAGGCCTGCGAAGCCGTCGCGGAGGCGCACTCGCTGGGCACGGTTCATCGCGATCTCAAGCCTGCAAACCTCTTCCTCGCGCGCCGACCGAACGGCCGTCCCGTCGTGAAGGTCCTCGACTTCGGGATCTCGAAGGTCGCGTCGGCGGGCGACAACGCAGCTCTCACGAACGCCTCGGCGATGATGGGCTCGCCCAGCTACATGTCCCCGGAGCAGATGGTCGCCGCCGGCTCGGTGGACGTGCGGGCCGACGTGTGGGCGCTCGGGGTCGTTCTCTACGAGCTCTTGACGGGCAGGCTCCCCTTCATGGCCGAGACCATGCCCGAGCTCGTCGGAATGATCCTGCAGAGCGCGTACACCCCCGTCGCAGCGCTGCGCCCGGACGTGCCGCCCGGTCTGCAGGGCACGATCGACCGCTGCCTGCAGAAGGACCGGACCTTCCGCCATGCGAACATCGCCGAACTGGCGGCCGGGCTCGTTCCGTTCGGACCGCCGCGCAGCGATCTCTCCCTCGAGCGGATCGCGCACGTCCTGGGCCTGACGGGAGGCGCGAGCCACACCGTGTCGGCGTCGACTGCGCCTGCACCGCATCAGGGAGCGCAGACGTTCTCGCCGATGATCTCGTCGAAGTCGGGGCCCACGCGACGCCACCTGCTCTTGCTCGTGCCGGCGCCGCTCCTGGTCATCGCGGCATGCGCGGGGCTCTTCTTCGCATGGACTCGATTCGAGCCACCCCGCCTCGATCGCGACGGCCACCGCAGCGGTCGCCGCGCCGGCCCCGGTGCCCAGCCCGACCGCCGAACCAGCGGCGCTTCCAGCAACCACAGGTTCGACCGCGACCTCCGCGTCCGTGGTGCCGCTCGCTCCGCCGACCCTCCTCGAGGCGCCCCCGCCGCCCCACGTCGTGAATCCCACGCCGGCGCATCCACGGCCTCTGGCAACGACGACGCCGTCCGCATCGGCCGCCCCCTCCGGTGCCCCGGCGTGCCACACCGTGAGCTACTTCGATACCGAAGGGAATCGGCACTTTCGACAGGAGTGTCCGTGAGGTCGGGACGCTTCGCGCGAGGGCTCCTCGCGCCCATGATGGCCTGCGCGGTCGGGCTGCTCGCGCGGCCCGCGCACGCCGACGAGGCCGAGTGCATCGCGGCGAGCGAGCAAGCGTTGACGCTCCGCCAGCAGGGCAAGCTCCACGACGCGCTCCAGCAGCTCGCGATCTGCTCGGCGGCGAGCTGCTCGAGCGAGGTCAAGGCCGAGTGCACGCAGCGCATCGACGCGATCGACGCCGCGATGCCGACGCTGGTCCTCGGGGCCAAGGACGGCGCAGGCAACGATCTCTACGACGTGCGCGTCTCGATGGACGCCGCGCCCCTGGCGAGCACCCTCGACGGGCGGCCCCTGTCGATCGACCCCGGTGAGCACACCTTCACGTTCGAGGCCGCGGGGACGGCGCCGGTCGAGAAGAAGCTCGTCTTGCGCGAGGGGGAGAAGGACCGCCACGAGAGCATCATGATTGGAACACCGCCCCCGACCCCCGCCGTCGTGCCGGCGCTCCCGACACCGCCGCCGGCCGCGCCGGCGCACGCCCCGTTGGGCACGCAGAAGACGCTCGCCATCGTCGGGGGGGCCTCGGCGTCGTCGGGGTGGGCCTCGGTGTTTGGTTCGGCGTCTTCGCGGCCTCGAGTCAGAGCAAGGAGAAGAGCGATTGCTCGGCTGCGGTGTGCAATAACCGCGCGCAAGCCGTCGAGGACTACAACACCGCCAAAGAAGACGCGGTGGGCTCCACGATCGCCTTCGTCGCGGGCGGCGCACTGCTCGCCGCGGGCGCGGTCCTCTGGTTCACGGCGCCCCCCGATCACCGGCCGACCGACGCCGCGAGGCTCCGCGTCACCCCGGTGCTCGACGCCCGGAGCGGGCGTCTCGTCGTTGGCGGGGAGTTCTGATTCGTGCGCCTGCCGCGACCCTGGATCGGCCTCCTCCTCGTCGGCGTGGCGAGCGCGGCGTGCAGCGCGATCCTGGACCTCGAGGCGCCGCCGACGCCCAACGCGGGGCTCCCCGTCGACGCCGCGGCTCTCGCGGACGTGAGCGATGCGTCGACGAACGACGCGCCCAGCGAAGCCACGGCCGACGGCGGGAGCAGCGGACCGCCCGTCTGCGCTTCGCTCGACACGCCGGTCCCGGATGCCGATACGCAGGCGACCTACCACGCGTTCGGAATCGGCGACGGCGGCGCGAGCTCCTGGGAAGTCTTCGATACGACCACGGCGGACAAGCGGGCACAGCTCTTCGCCGGCGGAGCGTTCGACGGTCGGTTCGTGTACTTCGCGCCAGCGACCAGCGGCGTCGTTACGCGCTTCGACACGACGGCCGCCGGATTCCAGGTCGCCTCGTCCTGGTCCACCTTCGACATCGCGACGCTCCCGGGGGCCGCCGGCGCGGGCGGGTTCAGCGGGGCATGGTTCGACGGAGTGTATGTCTACTTCGTCCCGCACGGCCTCGGAGGGGTAGAGAGCGGTCTCGTCGCGCGGTTCGATTCTCGCGGGAACCTCCATGACGCCGTGTCATGGGCCACGTTCGACACCTCGACCCTGAACGTCGACGGGGGGGCGGTGGCGAAGGGCTTCTCGGGTGCCGGGTCCGACGGTCGCTACCTCTATTTCGTCCCGAACGGCAACAGCATGCCCGACGGGCGAGTCGTCCGGTACGACACCGCCGTATCCGTATCCGCCGCTGCGCCGTCGCTCGACGCGGGCCAGGGCGACGCGGGCGACGCAGGCGCGGAGGGGGGCGGTGCGGTCAACGTCACGGGGACGTTCGAGGATCCCGCGCTATGGGAGACGTTCGACGTGTCGGGTGCACTCGCCGGCGCGGCGGGGTTCACGGGGGCGGTCTTCGACGGACGGTCGCTCTACCTCGTTCCGTACTCGAACGGCGGCCTCGGAAATAGCGGGTACAGCGGGATCGCGGCCCGCTTCAAGACCGACGCCGGTTTCACGACGGCCAGCTCGTGGTCGGCGATCGATTCTGACGACCGTCAACGGACTGGGCAACGGCTTCTCCGGCGCGGCGTTCGACGGGCGGTACGCGTACTTCGTCCCGCACCAACATGGCGTCGTCCTTCGCCTCGACACGACCTCCAGTCTGCCGAACTCCCCCGCGGCCTGGTCGGTCTACGACGTGGGGGCCCTCATCCCGAGCGACGCAGGGACCACCCTCCCCCAGTTCGCGGGGGCCACGTTCGACGGGCGCTTCGTCTACCTCGTGCCGTCGACCCCGGGCTTCGGCGTGGCCGCGCGTTACGACACGCTGAGCACGTTCGCGTCGGACTGCGCGTGGTCGACCGTCGACCTCACCCAGCTCGATCCGGCAGCGTCGTTCTACTTCGGGGCCGTCTTCGACGGACAGTACGTCTATTTCGTCCCGCGGGGCACCGCGCTCGTGGCGCGCTTCGACGCGAAGGCGCCGCCCTCGCTGCCGAAGCTGCCGGCCTATAACGGGTCCTTCTACTGAGGTCATCGAGGCCCGATGAAGAGAGCGCTCATCGTCGCGATGGCTGTCCTGGGGTCGATCGCCTGCAGCCCGGCGAACGTCGCCAGCGCGCCGGCCGACGCGGGCGCAGCCGTGAGCGCGACCGTCGACGCGGGGGACGGGGGGATCACCGTCGCGAGCGCGTGCGCCGAAAGCGCGTTCGCGCGCTGCAGCCGGCTCGAGGCTTGCTCGTCGTCTGCCGTGCAGTTCCGCTACGGGAACCTGACCACCTGCGAGGCGCTCTACCGGGCTACGTGCCTCGCGATCATGTCCGCGCCGTCGAGTGGAACGACGCCGACGACGGCCGAGGCATGCGCGGCGGCCATCTCGACGTGGTCATGCGACGACTATCTCTTCGACCAGAATCCTCCGCCCGACTGCCAGCGCCAGGCCGGGCAGCTGACGAACGGCTCGCCGTGCGGCCTGGGGCAGCAGTGCCAGAGCAGCTTCTGCTCCATCGTCACCGGCCATATGTGCGGGACGTGCGCCCCGGCGCTGCAGTCGGGCGACTCGTGCGCGAACCTGACCGACTGCGGGCCGTCGCTCAACTGCGTTGGCGCGTCACTCAAGTGCGAGGGCTACGCGCAGATGGGAAGCGCGTGCACTCCGGGTCTTCCCTGCGCCGTCGGGCTGGCGTGCGTTGGCTTCAACGTACAGACCAGTACGGCGGGTACCTGCCAGCCGGAGGCAACCGGCGGCCCCTGCTCGTTTCTCGGAGCGGGCTGCGACGTGTTCAGGGGTCTGTCGTGCAACGCGCAGACGCAGATGTGCGAGACCGCGTCGGTCGTGGGCGCGGGGGCCGCCTGCGGTGTGGTGGCCAATCAGCAGGCGTACTGCGCCGCCTCCGGTCTGTGCGTCGAGGGCGCGTGCCAGGCCGCGGGCGGCGTCGGGGCAGCCTGCGACCTCGTCAAGGGTCCCTTTTGCATCAACCTCGCCCGCTGCGTCGTCGACGCCGACGGCGGGACGAGCGGGACGTGCATGATCCCGAGCGCATCGACCTGCCAATAGGCGATTCGATGACCGCCTCTACAAATCCTTGATGCTGTCGAAGTCCGGCGCGCGCCCCTCGAGGATGCCGCGCATCCGGAGTTCGACCGCCTCGAGGGTCTTGGGGTGCGTGAGGACCCAGAAGCGATTTTCGATGATCGCGCGCAGGACACTCTCGGCGACGTCCTCGGGCGCAATGCCGGCGGCGATCGTAGCCTTCATCGACTCCCGGATCCGCCGATCGCGCGGCGACGGCGCGCGACTCGCGCGCGGGTAGAGCGACGGTGGGCGATTGCGCTCCGAATCGGCGATGTTCGTCCTCACCCACCCGGGGCAGACCACGCTCACGCGGACCTTCCCGCCCGTCGCCACGGCGAGGTCGTGGTGCAGGCATTCGCTCACCGCGATGACGGCATGCTTGGTCGCGCTGTACGCGCTCATTCCCGGGGCCGAGGTGAGGCCAGCGATCGAGGCCGTGTTCACGACGTGCCCCTCCTCTTGCTCCACCATGCGCGGAACGAAGGCCCGGATTCCGTGAACGACGCCCCAGAGGTTGACCCCGAGGATCCAGTTCCAGTCGGCCGGGTCGATCTGCCAGGCGGAGCCACCGACGCCGACGCCGGCGTTGTTGCACACCACGTGGGCGGTCCCAAAGGCCTCGAACGTGCGCTGCGCGAGGGCCTCGACCTCTTCGCCGCGCGAGACGTCGGTGCGTACGGCGATCACTTCGGCGCCGCCCTTCGCCAGCGCGTCGCGCGCGACGGCGAGCGGACCCTCCTCGATATCGGCGAGGACGACCTTCATGCGCTCGCGGGCAAAGCGCTCGGCCAGCGCTCGGCCAATGCCGCTCGCGGCGCCCGTGACGACCGCCACTTTCCCTTCGAGGTGAGCCATCGTCGTGGCCGCGAGCTTAGCCTATCGGGCGGCGTTCGCTTCGAACGACACGATGCGATACTGGAAGAACCCGAGCTTCGAGACCTCTTCGTAGTACTCGGTGACCTGCACTCCCCCGGGGAGCCCCGAGTCTCCGTACAGGCGCTTCCAGCAGAGGTACGTCGGCATCGTCTCGGCGGTGATGTCTTCGTCGGCGATCATCGTGAAGCCCTTCGAGCGGCCGAGGCGTTCGTACGTGCCCGTGCAGGGCGCCCGGGTGGTGGGCCCGAAGTACAATCCCGGGCTCACCCCGCTCTTTTCGGTCCACGCCTCGAGCTCTTCGAGCTTGTCGCCATCGACGACGAAGTCGGACACGGCCAGCGTGCCTCCGGGTTTCAGCACCCGCTTGGCCTCGCTGAAGAATGTCTTGCGGCTCGGAAAATGGAAGATGCACTCGACGGCCATCACGACGTCGAAGTACCCGTCCGGCAGCGGGAGGGCGCAGGCATCGCCCTGGACGAACCGGACGCTGTTGCCCGAGAGAGGTTTCACCGACTCGCGCGCCCGCACCAGCTGGCGCTCTTCGATGTTGAGTCCCACGAGCTCGCAGTTCGACAGGCGCTCGTTCAGGTGCGCGATCGTACCGCCGAGACCGCACCCGCAGTCGAGGATCCGCAGGCCATCGCGCACGCGACCGGCCTGGCAGACGCGCTCGGCCATCGCCTCCGCGGCGACCACGAACGTCGCGAGCGAATCGTCGGCGGTCTCGGGCTCGCGGAAGTAGCCCCAGTGCACGTGCCGTTGAAAGGCCTTCGAAAGCGACGAGTCGGGCTGCCGTTCGAGCCGGTCGATCAGGTCATCGAAGTAGGGCAGCGCCAGCGCCATCGTTTCTCACCTTCCGCCCGTTCCCGGGCCCTGCGCGCCGCGGCGCGCGAACTCACGACACGCTCGCAAAGCATTGCAGGCGGCTTTGCTCGCTGTCAAGCTGACCTCCGGCGTCTCAACCGGGCATGTTCCGACTCGACGGCAGGATTGCGCTCGTCAGCGGCGGCTCGCGCGGCATCGGTCGCGCGTGCTCCGAAGCGCTGGCAGCGCAGGGGGCCACGGTCATCGTCAACTACGTCAAGGGCAAGGAGGCCGCGACAGAGGTCGCCGCGGCCATTGTCTCGAAGGGAGGCAAGGCGGAGGCCCTTGGCTTCGACGTGGCGGACACCGGCGCGGTCGACGCCGCGGTGGGCGACATCGTCAAGCGCCACGGCAAGGTCGACGTCCTCGTGGCCAACGCCGGCGTGGCCAGCGAGGGCCTCTTGTGGCGCCTGAAGGACGAAGACCTCGAGCGCCTCTGGGCGACGAACGTCCGAGGCGCCATCGCGTGCGCGCGAGCGGCGAGCAAGAGCATGATGCGTGGACGCTGGGGACGCGTGGTCCTCCTCTCGAGCGTGCTGGGCGAGCGAGGCGACGTCGGTCACGCCGCCTACGCCGCGACGAAGGCCGCGCTCCTGGGCGCCGCCCGGTCGATCGCCCGGGAGCTCTCGTCACGCAACGTGACGGCGAACGTCATCTCGCCCGGCTTCATCGAGACCGACATGCTCGCCTACCTCGACGAGGAGCAGAGGCGCGAGCAGCTCCTCGGCGTGCCGCTTGGGAGGATGGGCGCTCCGTCCGATGTCGCCGCGGCGTGCGTCTACCTCGCGAGCGACGAGGCGGGATACGTCACCGGCCAGGTCCTTCGCGTCAACGGCGGCATGTACATGTGACGCCCACGAAGAAGAAAAACCACAGGGAGGGGAGGAGGAGAGGAGCAGAAAAATATTTTCTTGCCTCCTCTCCTCTTCCCCTCCCTGTCTTCTTCTCTCTTCGATGATCAAGCGGGCGCGAACTTCTTGAAGAGGACGCACCCGTTGACGTCGCCAAAGCCGAAGCTCGCCTTGGCGATGACCTGCGGGTTCGCGGCAAGGGCCGTCGTGTGCGGGATGCGATCGGCATACGGGGCGAGGGCCGGGTGCAGGTCCTCGCAGTTGACCGACCCGTGCACGAAGCCCTCGTCGAGCTCGAGGATCGCCGCGACGCACTCGATTCCGCCCGCCGCGCCCAGCGCATGGCCGATGAGTGACTTGGTCGAGTGGATGAGCGGCATCTTGCCCGGGGCGAGGCCCAGCGCGGCGCTCCAGTTCTGGACCTCGTAAGGGTCAGCGAACGTGGCGGTGAGGTGGCCGTTGATGGCGTCGATCTGCTCGGGGCGTATGCCGGCCATCGCGACCGCCTCGCGAATGCACCGGCGCATCCCCTCGGGGTTGGGCGCGGTCATGCTCCCCCCTCCCCGCTGGCCACCGCAGTTGACGTGCCCGCCGAGGACCTCGGCGTAGATGCGAGCGCCGCGCGCCTGCGCCGAGGAGAGGGCCTCGAGCAGCAAGACGCCCGCGCCGGAGCCCGGGACGAAGCCCGCGGCGCTCGCGCTCATCGGCCGCGAAGCGTTCTCGGGGTCGTCGTTGTGCGTCCGGCAGAGGACCTTCATCCCGTCGAGGCCCGCCCAGCCGTACTTCGAGTACCCCTCGGATCCGCCGGCCAGCATGCGCTTCGCGCGCCCCTCGCGGATCCGGAGAAACGCTTCGACCACGGCGTCGGTGCCCGTCGCGCACGCCGTCGAGTGCGTCGCGACTCGGTTGCCGAGGCCCAGGAGCCCGCCCACCCGGGCGCTGTTGCCGCTCACCTGGTACTGCTCGCACAGCGTGCTTCCGAGCCGACTGACCCTTCCGGCGTCGGTCCCGGGGATCAGCTTCTCGGAGATCGTGTCGAGCCCGCCGAGGACGGTGCCGATGATCGCACCGCTGTCCCAGTCGACCTCGTCGGAGTCGGGCGGGAGGCGCGGCAATGCGGCGTCTTCCCACGCGCTGATCGCGGCGATAGCGCCGAACGTCATGTTGGCGTTCGTGGCGAGGCGGTCGTCCTCGGTGAGGTACCGGTCGCGGATGAGGTCGACGCCCTCGGGAATGCCCCCGACCCGGCACGCGAACCCGCTGTCGCGCAGGTGCGCGTGAAAGCGGATCCCGCTCTTGCCTTCGCGCAGCGCGAGCGAGAACGCCTCCTTGCCGATGGCGTTGGGCGCGACGACGCCGAGCCCCGTGACGACGACGCGCTCAGGCACGCCCGCGCACCATTCCCGCCGCGCTGCCCGTCGCGACGGGCGTCCCGTCGGCGAGCGACAGCGCTACGCGCGCCTTGAGCTTGTTCCTGCGCCAGAAGACCGTCTCGGCCCTTGCCCGCACCGTCTGGGCGGGGCGAACGCCCGACTCGAGCTCGATCGTCGCCTCGGTGAACACGGCCGCGAGGGTCCGATGGTGCCCGGGACCGGACTCGAGACCGAGCAGATACGCGCCGAGCGCGGCGGCGGCCTGGCACATCGTCTCGAGCAGGATCACGCCCGGCGTCAGCGGATCCCCGGGGAAGTGGCCCGCGTAGAAGAACTCGTCCGGGCGATACGTGTACTCGGTGACGGCGTGCTGGTCGTCAATCTCGACGATGCGATCGATGAAACGAAAGGGCCGCCTGTGCGGAAGGAGCTCGAGCAGCTCGAGCATCTCGCCGGGCGTCAGCATCAGAGCTTGTCGCGGTCGATGACGCCGCCTCGGCTCCGCTCGGACTTCGCCGGATAGTCGGAGTACGCGACGCCCAGGAACATCCCCACCTTGGCGTCCTTGACGACGTAGATCGGCGCGCCGTCGACGAGGACGCTCGCGTTGCCGATGGCCACCGCGGAGCCGCCCCCGTCGAGCCGCAAGAAGCGACGGATGTCAATCTCGTAGCGAACGACCCGGTCGTGCGGCCGGATCTGTCCGTTGAGCTCCACCTCTTTGCACCCGAACGCGCGCATCGAGCCCGGAGCGCCCGCGGCCGCGCAATACAGGCCCACGAGCTGCCACACCGCGTCCACGCCGAGCGACCCTGGCTGCACGGGGTCGCCGCGGAAGTGACACTGGAAGAACCAGTCGTCGACGTTGACATCGCGCTCGCCGACGATGCGGCCCCGCGAACCCGATCGCTCGATCGACGTGATGCGATCGACCATGAGCAGCGGCGGAGCCGGCATTCGCACGAACTCCGCCGGCGGATCGCTCACGAGGCTCCCGTGCGCCAGACCGAGCAGCTCATCCTTCGTGAACGAGGAGCGTTCGAGGAACTCGGCGTAGAGCATCGATCGACGTGATCTTATCGCCCTCCGCGCCGATGTCGAGATCCGGCCCCGCTCAGTCGCACGACGTGGTGCCTGCTGGATAGTAGTAACCGATCGCCATGCACATCTCGTTCGAGGCCGCCGTCTCTCCCACGGTCACGGCGGTCGAGGCCGTGTTGACGTAGCTGCAGCTGTACGTGAACGAGTCGCCTTGCTTGACCGTCAAGAAATCCGGGCCGTCCCACAGAGAGACGCCGGGGTGCTCCCAGTCGGTGCCCGTGCCCGGCTGCTGGGGAGCGGGATAGTCGGCATCGGACCCGGTGTGGACGATCTCCTCGGTCGACGTGCCGCTGACGAAGCTGACCACCGCGGCCGTCGCGTGCTTGTGCGTGTGCGTGCTCATCGAAAAGAACTTGGAGCCCACCGGCGCGCTGCACGTTCCGCTCACGGTCTGCATTCCGGGGGCGGTCGCCGTGGCCGCCGGGACGTCAATCGAGCGGTTGAACGAGACCATGACTCCCGCCTTGTACTGGATGTTCTTCGCGAGAAGGATGTTGAGCTTCACCTTCGGGTAGAGAACCGTCGTTCCGCTGTTGATGAAGTGCATGTTGAGGACGAGCTGCGTCGCCGCTGGGAAGGGAAGACCGACGCCTTGGGGCATCGTCGAGCTCACGATCGCGCCCGGCGTCGACGTCGCGTAGATCCACGTCCCCCCGGCGAAGCCGCAGGACTGGATGGTTCCGCTCGGCTCGGAAGGTGCGGCGAAGAGGCTGGAAATGCCGCTGTTGCCGCCCTGCTCGAAGACGATGAAGTGGTGGCTGCTCTGCGGGGACATGTACGACTGGAACTCGCCGACATCGACCTCGGCCTTGTTGGGCAGCGTGATGTAGTAGCAGAGGAAGATCTCCTGGTTCGGCTGCACGATCATGTTCTTCGCGTTGGCATCGTTCGCGTCGTAGTCGGGCGTTTCGATCTGGAAGCCCGCGTCGGCCGCGGGGGCGACGAGATCGCTACCCTCCTTGACCGAGTAGCTGGGCGACGCCACGCCGCTGGTGGGGGTCGGGCTCGTCGGCGTCGCGCTCTTCGACCCGTCACTGCTGCAACCAGAGAGCCCGCTGGCGAGCGAGAGTGCTGCGCACACGACGACTCCGAACCTCAAGTGACTCATCGCATCCTCCAATCGGTTACCGGGTATGTGGGGAGGGCGCGTCAAAAGGGATCACGACGCGGCGAGATCGACGAGCGCGATCGTCGATCGCATGCGACTCCGCCCGCGTCGATGAATGCCGTGGGGCTCGGCGGCAACGTTAACGGTCGAAGGGGTGCGCACGGCCACGCGAGGCGTGGGGCACCGACGTGACGCCGCGGGACCCACCGGCTCCTTCGAATGTCGCATGGATGGAACATCGATGTCGCTTCGGTGGCCGTTTCGTGTCGCCTCCAAGAGGGCGCGTGTCGCATCCGAGCGACACGCCATGTCGCTTCGATGCGACAATCATGATCCCCTGTGAGACAGGAGGCGTCCCTCCGCGAGGCCCCCGTGGCCACGACGTCTCCCCTGCATCTGGACGCCGCGAACCGCCAAACGTCGCGGGATTTGCGTGCGCGTGTCCGATCTCGCCCTGACGAAGAGGACTTTCCCGTCACCTACCTGTCCCATCATGAGACAGGCCATGTCGCTCCATGGGACAGGGCGTGTCGCCTTGAGGAGACCGCCGATGAGACCCAAGCGACCTCCCAGGCGGCCTCGTCCGGCCCCAAGAAGCGACACACCCTGTCACCTCGGGAGGCGATTCATGTCGCCTGATGCGACATCGGTTCCCCGACGGAGCGACATGGTAGACGACACATGAGACACCGGGTGACAAAGGATGAGACATGGCCAGGCGACGAGGAGACACATCGATCGCGACGGTATCACCGACAGGCGACGGCCGACCGAGTCAGTCCGTCCGTCGTCCGGCTGCGAGGTCCGCTCGGGCATGCACGAGGCAAGCCGATCGGATCGTCAGCAACCCGGCACGAGATCGACGCCTCCGAAGAACTCCGCGGTCACGGCCTCCCACGCGCGCCGGTTCTCGACCGGACCGCACTTGAACGCGGGACGCACGGGGTGCTCGCCGCGCACGATGGCCCGTTGCTCCTCGTACCAGCGCAGCGCGACCTCTGCGGCGTACTCGTGGACGTCATTGCCCGGTTGAAACGCGTAATACGTCCCGCGTCGTACGATCGTCGAGGTCGGCGCATACGGAGCCAGGCACGCGGTGCGAGTGCCGCACCTTCGCTCGATGGCGTCCTGGATCGCGGTCAGGCGCTGCGAGGACCAGTCGTCGTGGTCCGCATCGTCGAGGTGGAAGATCTCGTGAAACAGCGTCTCGCGCACGCGGTCGGGGCTGGTGTCGATCGAGCCGTTGACGTTGTATGCGACGGTCCAGTCCGAAGCGAAGGCGTTGGGCGTCGTGTTGCCGACCGACCGATAGAAGCGGAGCGTGAGCGACCGCCACCGATAGCGAGGGGTCCCGTGTGCACCGATGGCGGCGAAGAAGGCGTCGAAGTCGCGGAGCGCGCCCACGACCCATTCGAGGTGCTTGCGTTCGGACCCGACGGGCAGCGCCGGAACGAGCGAGATCGTGCCGCGATACCCTCCGTCGATTCGCTGCGGGGACAGGACGTCGACCTCGTCGCCTGTCGCGTCGAACAGATCGAGCGCAAGGCGTGCGGCGTCCGGGTCGGACGCGAACCGACCTGCGACCTCCGTGCGGACGCGACTGGAGGAATCGGCGGACGCCTGGCCGGGGGCCCCCGAGACGGTCAGAACCGCGAGACCGACCAGGGCGATCGGGAGACGACGCATGGACCCGTCCATCCTGCGATCAGACAACCCACCCCGACGCCGTGTTCCCGCCGCTCAGGGATTCGTGAATGGGTCGGCCGCCATCGTCACCGTGGGATCGCGCGGCCATGGCGCTCCAGTGTGGGCGAGTGGCGGGTGCTTCAACGCCCGCGTGCGGCGTGCCAGCGAGCGAGCAGCTCTTCGTCGATGATGCGCGGCGGCTCCGGATTCGTCGAGCGAAGAAAGCCGAGCAGGTCGTCGGTGAACGCCTCGCCGGCCTCGAGGGGCACGAAGTGCCCGACGCGCGGATAGGTACAGAGCCTCGCCCCGCCGATTCGCTTCTGCGCGGCGTACGCGTGCCCGACGGGCAGGATCTTGTCGCGCTCTCCCCAGAAGAGCGCGAGCGGCGGCAGGGAGTCGACCTCGTGGATGCGCTCCCAGGCCTGCACGCGCTGGCCGGAGAGGTCCATGCAACCGGCGACGGTGCGGTGAAACGCGCGACCCGTCCCGGGTCTGGCGTTCCTCGCGGCGGTCAGCGCGATCTCCTCGGGGTCGATCCGCACGGACCCCCCGATGCCGATCCGCATCATGGCGTGCGTGGCGGGGTGCATGAGGGGTTGCGTGAGAAGCCGGCCGAGCACGGGGAAGAGCGCCATGCGGAGCCCGAGCGCCACCGAGTGGCCCAGACCTCCCGTGGCCACGAGCGCGAGGCGATCGATGCGCGGACGCTGCGCGAGGACCATCCACTGCGCGACGCCCCCACCGTAGGAGTGGCCGACCACGGCGGTCGTTCCGACGCCGATCGCGTCGAGCCACCCGAGGACCATCGCCGCGTACCAGTCGAGCGTGTACGGCGCGTCCGGGCGGTCGGACAAGCCGTGCCCGGGCAAGTCGAGGAGCAACACGCGAAAGTGCTCGGCCAGTCGCGGGGCGACGAGCTTCCACGTCCGGTGCGAGTCGCCCAGGCCATGAAGGAGGACGAGGGGCGGACCGGCGCCCAGCTCCGTCCACGCGAGCGTCGAGCCGAGGACGAGCGTGCGACGCGGAGTTCCAAGCATCGCGCAGCACCGTGCCGACCGCAGCGGCCTTCGTCAAGCGCGAGGGCTCGTCGCGCCGCGGGGGCCGAGAGGCCGTTCGGCCCTTTTGGAGCTCCCTCGAGCCGTGCGATAGCAAGGACGTGGACCCCGTCCTTCATGGCCGCGATGCGCCTCTGGCCGCGCTCCGTGCGGGGCTGGTGGGGGCCATCGCCGGTCGCGGACAGCTCGCTCTGGTCTCCGGCGAGGCGGGCATCGGAAAGATGCGCGATCGCCAGGGTCATCGCGCGCGAGGCCGAAGCGCTGGGCGTCCTCGTCACGTGGGGGCATGCTTGGGAGTTCGCGGATGCGCCGCCGTACTTCCCGGTGTGGCCTTGTCTACGCGCGCTGGGCATCGACGTCGGGAAGGACGCTCTCCACAAGCACGACGAGGGTCACGCCTTTCATCTCTTGGAGAACGTCGTGGCGTCGCTCGCCCGCGCGTCGTCGGCCGCCCCCTTTCTGTGGATCCTCGAGGACCTCCACGCCGCCGTCGAGGAGCTCCGTGATAACGACGCCAATAACGACGCGAATAACGACACGTCATGCGAAGGTGCGACCCATTTTTGAGGAGGAAACGTGCGGGAAACGGCCTTCGTGTCACGGACTAGAGTTGCGCGGCCGGGTCGCCCGCGTCGCGCCGGGGGATTCACCAAGGCGAGAAACGTCATGAGCGACCTGAAGGCTTCGCAACGCCCCACGCGACGAGACGTCCCTTCGGCGAGAAAGCTCCCGGAGGGCAAGGCGGCCGCGCCGGAGCCGGACGACCGCCCGAGCGGCTCGCGTCGCACGAAACCGCGCGACGCTCTACCCGAGCGAGACCGCGAAGACGAAGCGGCCGTCGATTCGTCTCGTTGATGCGGGGGAACCTCGCCCGGATCGCGCTTACGGTCCGGCGGGAGGTCTCTGCCGATGCGCCCCGGCGGGCCATTTGGCTTCCAGTCGGGACCTTTAATGTTCGGGTCGGAGCGGTTACGGTTGGGCGATGGATCGTCGGAACCTCGTGGCCTTCCTGGTCGTCGGTCTGGTCGGATGCGCGTCGAGCTCGAACCCGTCGAGCCCGAACCCGACCATGGAGGCTGGGGCCGAAAGCGGCGTCCGGGTCGACGCCGAAGACTTCGACGCCGGTCCGAGCGACTTCGATTGTCTGAAGAACGCCGAGTGGACGACGGTCGGTCTTGCTCGGTTCAAGAACCTGCTCGGCCATACGGACGAAGCGCTCGCGGTGGCCCGGTCGCCCGACGGCGGAACGTTCCCCGTGGGCACGATCGTCCAGCTCGTACCCACGGAGGCGAGCGTGAAGCGTGGCGCCGGTTTCAACGCGGCGAGCCACGACTGGGAGTTTTTCTCGCTCGCTGCGTCGTCCACGGGCACGACGATCCAGGCGCGCGGAGGCGGCGCGAGCGTCGTCAACTTCACCGGCTCGAGCTGCCTCAATTGCCACGACAAGGCCGCGCCCCAGTGGGACTTGATCTGCGGAGATCCGGACGGCGGCAACACCCACGGCTGCGCCGCACTACCGCTCACAGGAGCCGAACTCCTGTCCGTCCAGATGGCCGATCCGCGATGCAACGATTGAGCTGATGGTCTTCGAGTGTGCGTCGCACGAGCCCGCACAGCTCGAGGCGGTGCCGCTGCAAGTCGACCTTGCCCCGTGAAATCCTTGTGGCGTCGAGCAGATCATCGACGAGTCGGACCAGCTGATCGACCTGCCGCGTGATGATCGATTGAGCCCAGCGCGCCTGCTGCGCCCCGGGGGCCGTCCGGTCGAGGATCTCGAGGGCGCTCTTGATGGGGGCGAGGGGGTTGCGCAGCTCGTGGGAGAGAACGGCCAGAAATTCGCCCTTCCGTCGATCGGATTCGCGGAGCGCTTCCTGCGCCATCTTGAGCTCGTGAATGTCCGTCGTGGAGCCGAACCAGCGCGCCACCTCGCCCGCCGCGTTGCGAACGGGCAGCGCGCGCCCGAGAAACCATCGGTACTCGCCGTCGTTGCGTCGCATTCGATATTCGCACTCGTAGAAGGTCCCCGCCCGTCGCGCTTCGTCCCAGCGCGCGAACCGGCGCGCACGATCGTCCGGGTGGACGATGTCCGTCGCCTCCTCGGGCTCGACGGGGGCACGCCCGGCGTATTCGGCCAGACGACCGTTCTGGTACTCGACCTCGCCGCGGACGCCGGAAACCCAGAGGATCTGGGGCAACGACTCGGCGACGTGTCGGAAGTGCGCGCCGCCTTCGCGAAGGGCGCCCAGCAGCAGGCCAGCTCCGTCGTCGCCTTCTCGCTGGGAACTCCTTTGCCGACTGAGGGCGCGCCTTCGACGGTGCCGCCCGAGTCTCCCCACCCTGCCCACAGGTCACCCCCAATCCCCGAGAAGGGCTGACTATAGGTCGCGCCTCGTTTCAAGAGAATCCCTTCGTCGCGCGCGGCAGGCGCAATCGCCACTCGAAGCGGGCTCGACCTCCCATGTGGACGCGCACGCTCCGCTCCGGCCGCGCTCGGAGCGGTGGGCCAGTTCGGGCTAGTCTCCCCGCATGCGCGAGCCCGAACCGGACACGGTGGAACGCTGGGCGTGGGACTTCATTGTCAGTACGTCGCTCGAGCTCAAGCTCGCGCCGCCAGCGCCGCCCGGTCGCTGGGAGGTCCAGCCACCTTTGCGACGACTGGTGGCGCCCGGAAGGCCTGCCGAGCTGCACCTTGTCACGAAGGCGCCGAAGACGCGCGGGCTCTCGACGACGAACGGGCGCGCGCGTGCACTTCACACGTTCCTGCATCACGAGCTTCAGGCCGCCGAGCTGATGGCCTGGGCCGTCCTCGCCTTCCCCGACACTCCGCGCGAGTTTCGCGCAGGCCTCGTCCGGATCGCGCTCGACGAGGTGCGGCACATGGGCCTCTACGCGAAGCAGATCGAGCGCCTCGGGCACCGCGTAGGCGACTTCAGCGTGCGCGACTGGTTCTGGGAGCGGATCCCGTCGTGCGCGACTCCGGTGTCGTTCGTCGCCGCGATGAGTCTCGGCCTGGAGAGCGCGAACCTCGAGCACACGGCTTCGTTCGCAGCGCGCTTCCGCACGGCGGGCGACGAAGAAGGGGCCCGCGCACAGGAGCTCGTGGGGCGCGAAGAGATCGCCCACGTGCGCTTCGGGGCGCACTGGTTCGACGAGTTCACGGGCGGACTCGACTTCGACAGGTGGCGCGAAGCGCTCCCCGAGCCTCTCTCGCCGATGCTGATGCGTGGCCGCGTCCTCGAGCGCGACGCCCGCACCCGGGCCGGGTTCCCCGGCTCCTTCCTCGATCGACTCGACGCATGGCAACCCGTTTCGCCTGGGTTCTGAACCTCGACGCCGATCTCGAACTCGGCGCGCGGGCTCGCTACCAGCCGACCAAGAGTGTCCGGTTCGCGATGAGGGCTCACGTCGAGCGCGTCGCCGCCTCGCTCCTCGGCCCCGGCGATGTCCTCGTCGACGAAGCATCCCCGGTGGCCAGCGCGCGGGGACTTCGAGGGCGCGCGTTCTGCCCCACTCCGCGCGCGCTCGCGATCCTCGGGCGGGCCGGCGCCGAGCCCGAGCCTCATCCCGACGTCGACGTCCTGCGGCGGGTCAACTCCCGCGCGTTCGCGAGCTCGCTCGGACCCACGATGCCGGACGCGACGTTCGTGACCGAACTCGAGATCGCGCAGACGATACTCCACGCCGAGCCGTCGGTGGGCAGCGGCTGGCGCGTGAAGCACGCGTTCGGGATGGCCGGACGAAGTCAGCGAATCGTGGTTCCCTCGGCGATCGAGCCGCGGAGCCTCGCGTTCGTGCAGACGGGACTCGCATCGGGCGGGGTCCAGATCGAGCCGAACGTCGCCATCGAGGCGGAGTACGCGCTGCACGGCCTCGTCGCAGCCGACGGCTCGCGTCGCTTCGGTGCACTCGTGCGCCAGCGGTGCGACCGTCGCGGCGCATGGATTTCGACCGAACCGCTCGCGGATCAAGAGGGGCTCGGCGACGTCGTCGACCGAATGGCGGAAGAGGCTCGCCGTGTAGCCGGCGCGCTCCACGGGGCTGGCTACTTCGGCCCATTCGGAGTCGACGGCTACACGTACCGCGATCGCGGGGGGGCCCTGTGTCTGCAGCCTCGCAGCGAGATCAACGCGCGCTACTCGATGGGCTTCGCGATCGGATTCGGCCAGCCCGGCGACGGGCGCTAGACGATACCTCGTAAATTTCACACGCGACCTCAAACCGAGGTGCGCGCCCTAGCGCGCCCCGGGGGGCTCTTCGGCTCATGCCCGGCCCGTTGCCTTTTTCCAGGTGGGGCGCTCGCTGACTCGGTTCCACCACGCGTTGACGTGCGAGTATTTCGCGAATATCGGCTTGGCGGAAGAAGGCACCGCGTACTCGAAGTACGGCATGAAGCAGACGTCCGCGAGCGACAGCTGCGGACCCGCGAGCGTCGGGCTGACGGCGAGGCGCGCGTCCATGATGCCGAGGGCAGTCTCGAGCCCCTTGCCCGCGGCCTCGAGCACGGCCGGCTCCTGAGCGCGCTTGAATGCGTCGTGATAGATGAACTTCATGGCGTGCGGCGTGAAGTTCGAGGTCTCCACGCTGATCCACTGCTCCATCAACGCTCGGCCCTTGATGTCGCCCGGCACGAGGTTTCCGCCGACCTTTTCGTTGATGTATCGACAGATCGCGCGCGACTCGTAAAAGGAGAACCCGTCGTCGTCGATCGCCGGGATCTGACCGAAGGGCTGGCGGCTCAAATGAGCCGGTTGCTTGTGCTCGCCCTTCGCGAAATCGACGAGCAAAAACTCATACGGCGTCTTGGTCTCGGCGAGGGTCATGAGCACTTTGCGGGTGCAGGTGCTGGCCGGGTGACCAAAGATCTTGATCATCGAGTGCTCCTTCTTGGTTCGGAGCTCGAGACGCTAGCACGCGCCGACGCTCCCGCCGGCGAGCTCAGGCCTTGATCATCGAGGCGACGAGCTTCCTGAAGCGAGCCCCGTAGGGCGGGCGCAGCACCTTGCCCAGGGCGTCGATCTTCGTCTGGGTGAACACGCTCCGCGCGTGGGAGAAGGTCCGGAAGCCCTCCCGCGCGTGGTAGGCCCCCATGCCGCTCGGCCCGACCCCCCCGAAGGGCAGATCCTCCTGGGCGACGTGCATCATCACGTCGTTCACGCTCACCCCTCCCGATGTGGTGCGGCCGAGGACTCGCTCGCGCTCGGCAGCGTCGTGGCCAAAGTAGTAGAGGGCGAGAGGGCGGTCGTGGGAATTGACGTAGTCAATGGCGTCGTCAATCGTAAGGTAGGTCTTCACCGGCATCGCCGGGCCGAAGATCTCTTCCTTCATGATGGCCATATCTTCGGTGGGGTTCAGGACGAGCGTCGGCGGAATCTTGTTCGTCGTCTGCCCTTCGAACGACTCGCCGCGGGGGTTGCATTCGACGAGCTCTGCGCCTTTCTGGCGCGCGTCGTCGAGGTAGCCCTGCACGCGCTTCCTGTGGCGCTCGTTGACGACGGAACTGTAGTCGGGATTGTCGCGGAGGCCGTCGAACAGGGTCGCCGTCGCGGAGCGCAGGGCCATGACGAGCTCGTCTCGGCGCTCAGCGTGGACCATCACGTAGTCCGGGGACAGACAGATCTGGCCCGCGTTCATGCACTTCCCGTTCATCACCTTCATCGCGACGTCGCCCATGTCGGCGCCCTTGCCGACGATGACGGGGCATTTCCCGCCGAGTTCGAGCGTGACCGGTACGAGGTGGTCGGCCGCCGCCCGCATGACGTGACGCGCGATCGACGTCCCGCCGGTGAACACGAGATGATCGAAGGGCAGCCGCGTGAACGCCCCGCCGACCTCGGGACCGCCGGCGACGACGGCGACCTCGCTCTCGTCGAAGGCCTTGCGCACGATGCTGGCGATGACTTCGGCGGCCGCCGGCGTCACCTCGGACGGCTTGATGATGGCCCGGTTGCCGGCCGCGAGAACTCCCGCGAGCGGTGAAAAGGCCAGATACACCGGGAAGTTCCACGGACTCACGATGCCGACGACGCCGATCGGCTGGTACCGGACTTCCGCCTTTCCGCCCATGAGCCCGAGTGGAAAAGCCGGGCTGCGTTTCTCCGGCTTCATCCACGATCTCAGGTGCTTCTTGCAGTACTTGGCGCCTTCGATGATGGCGGCCACGTCCGTCCAGCGCGACATGTCGCGACTCCGATGACCGAAGTCCGACGCGCAAGCGTCGAGGATCGCCTTCTCATGCTCGATGACGCTCGCGATGAGCCGATCGAGCTGCTTGATGCGAACCTCCGCCGGAGGCGGTCCCTGCGCGAGCAGCGCACGGCGCTGGCGCTCGAGGAGCTCTTCTGCGCGGCGAGCGGCACCTGTGGAGTCACGATCGATCGCAATCGCGGGAGCAGCCATGGTTCCTCTCCGTAGGGGGATTCGCTCCCCGGAGCCCTCTATACCACCCTATCGAGCGAGCGCTCGGTCGTACGGGAAGGGGGGTCGATCATGACGCGCGCGATGCCAGTCGGCGGCGCTCGAGCCGCGCCACGCCGCGAGGGCGGCGCTCGCGAAAGCCGGGACGTTGCCGGACAATCGGATAGTCTTTTGTACGATGCGTCCAATTCACAAGCTTGCGGGCTTCGTAGCGCCGGTCATCGGGATCTCGGATCGCCGCATGCTCGGGAGGGAGCAGCGGCAGCGCCGCCGTCTCCGCCGATCAGGCGTGTTCGGACTTCGCGAGCGCGGCGTGTCAGGCGATCGACGGTTGCTCCGCGTTCCTCATTGCAGACGTCTTCGGCGACGCGCAGACCTGCTCCACGCGCCAGAAGGCGTCGTGCACCGACGCGCTGGCCGCGAATTCCACGGGACTCACCCCGGCTCTCCGCGAGAGCTGCGCCAAGGCCCTCTCGACCGCCAGCTGCGTCGAATCTCGACAACAACCTCCCGAGCGCCTGCCTGGCCGTGGCGGGTCAGCTGTCGAACGGCTCGATCTGCGGGGACTCGTCGCAGTGTCAGAGCGCCTACTGCAACACCGGCGCCGACGGCACGTGCGGGGCCTGTGGTGCGGCTCGAGGCGGCCCGGGCGCGACGTGCGAGCGGGATGACGATTGCACCTACGGGAGCCTGTGCGAGTCCGGAAGCTGCGTGACCCCGGGCACCGCAGGCGCCACCTGCGACGGTACGCACGTTTGCCAGAAAACGCTGACGTGCAGGGCCGGCATCTGTTCGACGCCCGCCGGCGCGGGGACGGCCTGCACCACCGGGAGCTGCAACGCGCTCGCGGGCCTCTATTGCTCCACGGGCAGCAGCCCCGTGTGCACCAGCATCACCCTCGCCGCGGTGGGGCAGCCATGTGGGCTGATCAACGGCGCCCTCGTGGCCTGCTCCGCGTCTGGGCATTGCGACGTCGTCACCGGGACCGGCGCCGGCACGTGCAAGGGGGCCGCGGCCGATGGAGCCGCATGCGACGACACCAACGGCCCCATGTGCCTCTCCCCCGCGACGTGCGGCGCCACCTCTAAGGTGTGCACGCTACCCGACCCCTCGAACTGTCACTGAATTTCGATCACCGCGGCGTCCATGGCCGCCCGGTCTCGCATTCGTAGTGCGCCAGGCGTACGGCGGTCGGCGTGACGTCGATGGTGCCGAAGACGATCGGCAAGAGGAACCGACGGGGACCTGCAGACCCGGGATTGAACACGGAGAGTTCGCCGTCGCGCGCGACGAGCGGCACGTGCGAGTGACCACAGACCACGAGCGCGGCATCCCTCGAGCGCGCGAGTCGGGCGGCGTCGGCGCGCAGCCTCGGGCCATTCACCGCGATGTGCATCAGCAGGATGCGTAGTACCGACACATCGCCCGCGACGACGTCGAGCGTCAGTAGGTCGGGCAAGTCCCGAGCGCGAACGTCGATGTTGCCGCGGACCGCGAAGAGCGGGGCGATCGCCTCCAGTTCGTCGAGCACGGAGAGCTCGCCGATGTCCCCCGCATGCAGGATGGCGGCGGGTGACAGCAGCCCGATGTGCTTGGCCGCCGAGGGATGAAGCGCGGAGTGCGTGTCGGCCACGACGGCCAACCGCAGACGGCCCCCGCCCCGCACCGCGACCCGCGCGCTCGTTTCGACCGTCTTTTGCCGGGCCACGACGTCATCGTAGACGACGTGGGGTCGCGTGGGCCAGCCGACCCGAGGTCGTCCGCGGACCGCCGCCGTCGCAACGCCGGAGGCGTGCCAAAAAATGTCGTCTGGCGTGTCGATCGCGGGTCCGGTCGATTGACGTAAGGGTGAGGCCAAGGTGAAACCCACCGGGCCGGTCCAACTTTGACAAGGAGAAGAGCCATGAAATTCCTGATGACCTACGCCCAGACGAAGAAGACCCCACCGACCCCGGAGCACATGGCGGCGATGGCAAGTTCAGCCAGGAAATGGCTGCGGCGGGCGTGCTGCTCATGACCGGCGGGCTGCAACGGCCGACCAAGGGGACGCAGATCAAGCTCGCCGGAGGGAAGTTTACCGCGACCGACGGGCCGTACGCCGAGACGAAGGAGCTCATCGACGGCTTCGCGCTCGTCCAGGCGAAGTCGCGGGAAGACGCGATTGAGAATCTCGCGCCGATTCATGAGCATCGCCGGCGACGGCGAAGGGGAGATCCTCCAGGTCTTCGACCCCGGGGATCAGGGCTAGCTCGAGCTTGCGCGCGCCGGGAGACGTGCTGGTGATCGGAAGCCGTGACGGCTTCCGAGGCGCATCGGGCGATCCACGCAGCGTTCCGGCTGGAGTCGGCGAGGCTCATCGCGGGCCTCGCGCGGATTGTTCGCGACCTCGGCGTCGCCGAGGACCTCGCGCAGGACGCACTCGTCGGCGCGCTCGAGCAGTGGCCAGAGTCCGGCATCCCGGACAACCCGGGCGCCTGGCTCATGGCCAGCGGCGAAGCACCGCGCTCTCAACGCGCTGCGCCGCCGTCCCATGCTCGAGCGCAAGCACGAGGAGCTGGGTCGAGAACTCGACGCGGACGCTGAGCGCACCGTGGCGTGACGTCGAAGCCGCAATCGACGACGACATCGGCGACGATCTTCTTCGCCTCGTCTTCACGGCATGCCATCCCGTGCTGTCGACGGACGCGCGCGTCGCGCTCACCCTTCGATTGCTCGGTGGGCTCACGACCGATGAGATCGCCCGCGCGTTTCTCGTCCCCGAACCGACGATCGCGCAGCGAATCGTGCGCGCGAAGCGGACTCTGGCCGAGGCGAGAAGGTACCCTTCGAGGTGCCCCGCGGCGACGAGCTGCGCGACGCGCCTCGAATCGGTGCTCGCGGTCGTCTACCTCATCTTCAACGAAGGCTACTCGGCGACCGCCGGCGACGACGTGATGCGCCCGGCCCTCTGCGAGGACGCACTGCGCCTCGGGCGCGTCCTCGCAGAGCTCGCGCCAGAGGAGTCGGACGTGCACGGGCTCGTCGCGCTGATGGAGCTGAACGCATCGCGCTCGGCGGCGCGAGACGGGGCCGTCGGGCGAACCGGTGCTCCTCCTGGATCAGAACCGGGGCCGGTGGGATCGGGTGCTAGATCCATCGCGGGCTCGCCGCGCTCGCACGGGCGCAGGCGCTCGGCGGAGAGCCGGCGCCCGTACGCGCTGCAGGCGGCGATCGCTGCGTGCCACGGGCGCGCCCGCACGCCTGACGAGACCGACTGGCCGCGGATCGCGGCGCTCTACGGCGAGCTCGCGGAGCTAGACGCCGTCTTCCGTCATCGAGCTGAATCGCGCCGTCGCTGTCTCGATGGCGGAGGGGCCTGCCGCGGGCCTCGCGATGGTCGACGGGTTGAAAGACGCGCCGCTCGCTCCAAGGCTATCACCTCTTGCCGAGCGCACGCGCCGAGCTTCTCGCCAGGCTCGGACGGATGGAGCGAGGCCGCCGCCGAGTTCGAGCGCGCCGCGTCGCTCACGCGCAACGAACGCGAGCGCGCACGCTTGCTCGATCGCGCCGCGGCGTGTGTCGGCGGGGCACCCGAGGAGGCCCCGACCATTCCGGAGCGTTGACGCCTCGCGCGGAAAAGGACTCTGACGGCGCCGACCTCTGGACGCAGTGGACTCCGGCGCGTCAACCGACGCCGACGTAGCGCTCGAGCCCATCGAGACACCCGCGCCATCCGCCTTCGTGCGAATCGCGCATGCGGTCGTTCGGAATCTGCTCGTGAACGATGATGACCTCCGTTGCCTCTCCGCGCGCCTCGAAGCGCACGGTGACCCGCGACGCCCGGTCGTCGCCCGCGCACCACGTGTAGACGAGCCTGTGCGGAGCCTCGATGACCTGGAACTCGCCTTCGATGATCAGGGTCTTGCCATCGGGCAGGAGGTTCGCGATGCGATAGCGCCCGCCCACGCGAAGATAGATCTCCGCGCCGGAGCACGTCACCGGTCGCGGACCCCACCACCTCCGAATTTGGTCTGGCTGCGTCCACGCTTCGAAGAGGCGCGCGGCGGTCGCGCGGATCGTGCGTCTCGTGACGAGGGCGATGCCTTCATTCATCGACGGGACCTCTTCGATTGCTGGGGTGCTTCGACGTGGCGAGCGAGCGCGTCGAGCGCGTCCTCCCAGAATGGCCGGTACTTCGCCAGGAACTCGACCGCGCTCTCCAGCGGCCGCGTCTCAAGGTGGCACCGATGATACCTGCCGTCGCGCTCACGCCGCATCAAGCCCGCGGACTCGAGGACGCGCAGGTGCTTCGACACCGCGGGCAGCGTCATCGAGAACGGGGCGGCGAGCTCCGTGATTCGGGGCCGGACCCTCCGCGAGGCGGGCGAGGATGCGTCGGCGCGTCGTGTCGCCGAGCGCGGCGAAGACCGCGTCCAACTTTGCGTCCCGTGCTGCGTCTGTGCGCGTTGACATGCTCCCTCGATCACTATACCAAACGGTTTCCCAATTTCACCACCAAGAGGCCTGGCATGTCGAGCATCGATCAAGAGGTGACGTTCAGCGCGGCTCCGGCGCGTGTCTATCAAGCGCTCGTCGACTCGAAGCGCTTTGCCGAGGTGACGGGCGCGCCGGCGAGCGGCGATTCGACCGAAGGGGCGTCGTTCTCGGCGTTTGGGGGGCACATCACGGGTCGGCACGTGGAGCTCTTGCCGGGCAAGCGTGTCGTCCAGGCGTGGCGCGCGAAGACGTGGCCCGAAGGCACGTACTCGATCGTCCGTTTCGAGCTTCATGCCGAGGGCGCGGGGACCAAGCTGGTCTTCGACCACGAAGCGTTCCCCGCGGACATGAGGGAGCCCCTCGCGCAGGGCTGGCAAGCCAACTACTGGGACAAGCTCTCGAAGGCCGTGATCCGCTGCGCTTCGCCTCTCGCGCTCGCGGGGGGCCATCGGTCCAGGGGGTCGTGATAGACATCCCGCGTGCACGCCGCGGTTCTTCCCCGCCTCGACCCCTTGGCCACCGTCGATTCGGGCGTCGTCGCCTTCGTCACGGCTCTGCAGCGCGGCGGCTTCGCGGGGGAGATCCGCACCGACTACGCTACGCGCCTGTCGGCCGCGACCGACAACAGCATCTACCAGATGCTGCCTGCCGCGGTGGTCTTCCCTCGCGCTACGGCTGACGTGGCGCTCGCGCTTCGGCTCATCGACGAGCCGCGTTTCCACGGCGTGGCGCTCACCGCGCGCGGCGGCGGTACGGGCACCAACGGCCAGGCGCTCACGAGCGGCGTCGTCATGGATCTCTCGCGGCACATGGCGAAGATCCTCACGCTCGACCTCGAGGCCGGCTTCGTGAGCGTGGAGCCCGGCGTGGTGCTCGACGACCTGAATGCCTTTCTCAAGCCCCACGGCGTCTACTTCGCCGCGAACCTGTCGCCTTCGAATCGGGCCACGCTCGGGGGCATGGTCGCCACCGACGCCAGCGGAGAGGGCTCGCGACGGCACGGCAAGACGAGCCAGCACGTGGTCGATCTCGAGGTCGTTCTGCGCGGCGGAATCGTGCACCGAACGGCGCGCGTCGCCGGTGCCGACCTCGACGCCCTCTGCGCGGAGCCGGGCCTCCTGGGACAGGCGCACAAGCTCGTGCGCGAGATCGCCACCGCGCGCCGCGAAGAGATCGCGAGCACCTTCCCGAAGCTGCGGCGTTACATGACGGGCTACAACCTCGTCCACATGGCCGCGTCCGACGGTTCGGCCGTCGATCTCGCGCAGCTCGTCGTCGGCAGCGAAGGCTCGCTCGGCGTCGTGACCGAGGCGCGCCTGCGGCTGACGCATTTCGAGCCGCATCGCGCGCTCTTGGTGCTTCGCTACCCGAGCTTCGACGCAGCGCTCGCCAGCGCACGAGTGGCTGGTCGCGACCGATCCGGGCTCGGTGGAGACTCTCGACGAGACGGTCCTCGGGCTCGCGAAGAGCGACGTCATCTACGACCAGGTGCGCGACTTTCTCGTGGACAGCGGCCCCGAGACGACGCGCGCCATCAACCTCGTCGAGTACAGCAGCGACGAGGAAGCCAGCGTCCGGGTCAAGGTCGACGAGCTCCTGTCGGAGATCGCCCGGCGCCAGGGCAGCGCCGGCGCCCCGCATGGCCACGCGATCGCGTGGAAGCCGAACGAGCGCGAGAGCTTGTGGAACCTTCGAAAGAAGGGCGTGGGGCTCCTGGGCAACGCGCCAGGGCCGCGCAAACCGGTGCCCTTCGTCGAGGACACGGTCGTCCCGCCCGAGAACCTGCAGGCGTACGTGCGCGAGTTCCGCGCGTTGCTCGACGCCGAGGGGCTGCGCTACGGCATGTTCGGCCACGTCGACGTCGGCTGCCTGCACGTGCGGCCCGCGCTCGACCTGAAGGATCCCGAAGACGAAGCGCGCGTGCGGCGCATCACCGACGCAGTCGCCGCTCTCGTGACCCGCTACGGGGGACTGCTCTGGGGCGAGCACGGCAAGGGCTTTCGCTCCGAGCTCGTGCCGCACCATTTCGGCCCGGTTCTCTACCCCGAGCTCCAGCGGATCAAGGCCGTGTTCGACCCACGCAACCAGCTCAACCCCGGAAAGGTCGCCACGCCGGCGGGCGCCCGGCACCGTGCTCGCGCGAGTGGACGGCCCGACGCGGGGCGCGCTCGACCGGCAGATCGCGCCCGCCGACCGCGAGGCGCTCGGCACGGTCATCCACTGCAACGGCAACGGCCAGTGCTTCGACACGAGCACCGACAACTTGATGTGCCCGTCGTCGAAGATCACCGCGCGACCGCATCCATTCGCCGAAAGGCCGCGCGACGCTCATGCGCGAGTGGTTGCGCCTGCTCGCGACCGCCGGCGTGGTGGCGACGCAGGCGCTTCAGGCCCGGGGCGGCCTGCCCTGGCTCTGGCGATTGTGGCAGCGCGCCGTGCACCGCGACCGCGCTCGCGACTTCTCCCATCAGGTCTACGACGCGATGGCGGGTTGTCTGGCTTGCAAGGCCTGCGCGACTCAGTGCCCCGTGCGCGTGGACGTCCCCGATTTCCGCGCCCAGTTCCTGGAGCTCTACCACCGCCGTTACGCGCGCCCCATCGGCGACTACTTCACGGCGCTGCTCGAGCGAATGCTTCCACTCATGGGCGCGTTGCCGCGCCTCGCGAACGCGCTGATGGACAACGCGGTCGGTCGCTGGCTGACCACGCGCGTCATCGGCATCGCGGATGCGCCTCTTCTCGATCCCGCGCCCGCGATCCGGCGCCTCGCGAGCCGCGGTATCCCGATATCGCCGCTCGCCGAGCTCGAGCGCCTTCCGAAGGACGCCCGGGTCGTCGTGGTCCTGCAGGACGCCTTCACGACTTTCTACGAACCGGGCGTGCTCGAGGCCTCCTGTTTGCTGCTCCGAACCCTGGGCTTCGAGCCGCACGTGCTCCCGTACTTCGAGAACGGCAAGGCGCTGCACATCAAGGGCTTCTTGCGCGCCTTCGGGCGGGTCGTCACGCGCAACGCCGAGCTATTGCGTCGCGTCGGGGCGCTCGGCTTTCCGCTCGTCGGCATCGAGCCGGCCGTTGTGCTCACGTACCGCGACGAGTACCCCAAACAACTCGAAAGCGAAGCGGGCTTTCGAGTGTGGCTCCTCCAGGAGTGGCTCGCGGAGCAGAAGCTCGCGGCGAAGGTCGCGCCCGGTGCGCCGGGCTTCCGGCTGCTGTCGCACTGCACGGAGCAGGCGCTCGTGACCCGAGCGCCGGCGATGTGGGCGAAGGTTTTCGGGTCGCTCGGCGTCCCCCTCGAGATCGTGAAGAGCGGATGCTGTGGCATGTGCGGCGTGTACGGCCACGAGGTCGCGCACAAGCAAGACTCGCTCGGGATCTTCGAGCTCTCGTGGACGTGGCAAGATCGACCCAGAGCGCGACCAGGGTCGCACGCTGGTCACCGGTCATTCCTGCCGCACCCAGGTGGAGCGAGCGCTGGGCTTCACCCCGCGGCATCCGGCGCAAGCCCTTCTATCGGTGATCGAGCCCTGCCGCTAGCGCGGTCACAACAAGAGACCAAGGCGCAGCACGTTGACCGTCGGAAGAACGTCGCTACCGAGCAAGTGCGCGGCATTGGTCGCCGTGCGGCTCACGGCGAACTGTGGGGGAATGGTGTTCGTGTAGCTGGACGAGACCGGAATCTGCGCGCCAAGGTCCATCCCGACCGTGAGCCCCCATGGCCAGGTCCACAGAAATCCGATCCGCGGATTCACCAACCACGTGTCCGCAGAGACCCGTTCGGTCAGCGAGCCGAGGCCCATCGGCAGCACGCTCGTGGCGGTGGCGCCGAGCTCTTGTCGGCCCATCGCGACCCCGACGAAGAACCCGCCGCGCCAAGGAAAGACCCGAAGGTCGACATCGATCGCGCTGAGGCTCGCAGTGACGCCCGACACCGTGATGTCCGGGAGCACCCCGTATTCGAGACCCAGGCCGACCACGTCGGCGAACTTCACCATTCCTTCCACCGAGAGTGGTCGAGGGAATCCCACCCCGCCGAAGGCGCCGATGCGCAGGGCCCCGAACAGGCCGCCGACGTCTCCCTGCGCGGGCCGCTCGCTGCCCGGGGAAACCGGCTGGGCCGCTTGTCCCTTCGACCCCTCCTCCGGGGTGTCGACGGGGCTCGCATGCGCCGTGGCGGAAAGCGCCACGTGGAGGATCGTCGCGATCAAGGATGCCGCAACACATCGAGGAGCGCCGCAGTGCCGATACGCCATCTGGCAGCACCTCGCGACGAACGCTCGCAAGCCACGTGCCGGCGCCTCGGGCCGTTCCGGTCGGCAGCGATCTCGGCGCAAGGTGCTCGACGTCGCGCTGCGGCAGCTCCGCACTCACGGGCCCGCCCGCGTCCGCATGGAGGACGTCGCCGATGCCGCAGGAATCAGCCGCCAGGCGCTCTACTTGCACTTCGAATCCCGCACCCAGCTGATGGTCGCCCTCATCGAGCACCTGTCCGAAGCTGCCGACGGCGCGGCGCTGTTCCGAACGGCCGAGGAGGCGACCGACGTCCGCCAGCGGATGGAAGAAGGGCTCAAGGCTTCGACCCGGCTCATCGCACGGATTCACGAGGTGGCGCTGGCACTCGACGTGGCGCGACACACCGACGACGCGGCCGCGGCCGCCTGGGAAGCCCGCGGAAAGCTGCGGCGCAGCGGCATCCGGCGTTCGATCGCCCTCGCGGCGCGGGCCGGCCGCCTGCGCAAGGGGTGGACGGTCGACGAGGTGACCGACGCGCTCTGGTCATTCACGGCGCCTCGCCTGTACGGAGACCTGGTGCTCGAGCGCGGTTGGAGCCAGGACCGGCTGGAGAAGCTGATGATCGCGCTGGCCAGCACCTTCATCGCTCCCCGAGCCACGCGCGCGAAGAGGTCACCCTCGTCCACCGCGTAATCGGTCACTTTCCGCTGTCGACACGTGCGTCCGCGAGTCGAGTCCTACCCCATGCACACGAGCGTCCCGCAGACGAAGTAGCCCACCGTCGGCGCGTAGACGCAGGCATTGCCGCCGCAGGCGCAGTCTGTCGTGACGTCGACGCAGGTGTCGCGGCTGCTGTGGCAGTAGAACCCGGACACCCCTCCACAGTATCCGCGGCTGGGCGAGCAATACTCGTTCGCTCCGCAATCGGAATCGATGCGACAGTTGGCGGGAACGCACACGTTGTGGTGGACACTGTCCCCGCCGCCGGCGTCGGCGGCGCAGAGGCAGACGTTGCCGCTCGGACAGTCCGAGTCGACCAGACATTGATCCCATCGGCACTGCTTCCCAAGACAGGACGGTGGGTCGATGAGGGAGCTCCCGGCCTGACAGTCGGCGTTCGACGAGCAAGAAATGGCGCCGCCGTCCGCCGTCGCCGGGCCACCCTGGCTCAGACTGCAGGCGGCGGGCATGGCCCGATGCTCGGAAGGAACGCGAGGCGCACCCTCGTGGCTGGCGGTACCCTCGCAGAGATTCTGAGCGTCGAGCGAGCTTCCCCCGCAATGGCTGGCGACGAGAGCGATCGCGCCGATTCCCAGGATGCTTCGACGTGAAGTCTTCATGGTAGTAAGGCCCTGAGCGGCTGCTGGGCGCTCACAGCGCGCGGAGGTATTCGATCAGGGCAGCACGATCGCCACTGGACAGGTCGAGACCGAACGCGTGCCCGGGCACGGCGCCTGACCCGTGCAGCTTGCCCGTGAACGACGGCGTCGTGCGGGCCGGATCGAACATCGCGTCGACGGATGACACGGTGCCGTCGTGCAGGAGCGGCCCTCGCGACCCGACACCGTGGAGCGATGGCACGCGGTACGCCCCGGTGCCGCGGACGAGCGAGAGCCCCAGCGTCGGGTCGGTGCCGATGATCGCGAGTGCAACGGGCGCGCCCGTGAGCGCCGGAGAGACGTGGCAGCCCGTGCATTGCGACGCGAAGACGGCGGCCCCTTGCGGCGAGGCGCTGGCCGCCGTGGTTGGCGAGGGGAGCCCGTCGGCCAGGGACATGACGTAGGCCGCGAGGGCCAGCGCAACGATGCGCGGCGGGCGGAGGGCATCTTCGTTCGACGTGATGATCAGCGTCTCGATGCGGATCGCAAGCGTCGTCAGATCGCGCGCGCGCAATGTGGCGTCTTGCTGGAGGTACGTCAGCCACCGCACCGGGCGCAGATCGGGAATGCGCGCGGGCTCCGTTCCGGCGGAAGTCGTCACGTCGACGCGACCGGGGCCCCAGGCCGCGATGGCATTCGCCGCCGTCGGATCGACGGAGCCGCCCGGCGCATCGAGGATCGCCGCTCCGACGTTAAGCTCGTGATCGGGAAGGCCCGCCGCGAGAGAGCCGCCTGTGCTCGGCGCCGCGTGGCACGTCGAGCACGTGAGGGCCACCGCGCCGGAGCCGTCGGCCATGCGTGCGCGAACGAGGCCCCCTACTCCACGTACCTCGTCGACCCATAGGCCGTAGTGCGCCGCGGCAGGTCGTGAAGTGAGCGCCACGCTGAAGTACGGCGCGAGTTGTGCGGGATAGCGCTCGAACGCCGCAGCGCCGAGCGCGAGGAGCGCCGGGTCGTCGACCGAGTCGACCGCGTCGGGCAACGCAAGTGGCGTGGCTTGATTCGAGAGAGATGTGCTCGACACGCCGCCCGGCGCGTCGAGCTCCCCCGCAGCGATCGGTTCCGCGGCCGGGTTCCACTCCGGCAGGAGGTCCCAGTCGTCTTTGTCGCCAGTCGCATAGTGCGCGAGCCGAAGCTCGGAGTAGCCGTTGCTCGGGTTCACCAGCGAGGCGACGAGCTCCGACCTACGGAACGAGGCGTCGTCGAGGTAGGCGAGAGGGCTCGGCGCCGACGCGCCCTGCGGCGAACCGCACGCGCCGGCGACGGCGCATACGCAAGCGGCGGCGCATGCTGCGCGGTACGGCTTGTTTCGCTGGGTTCGAGCAGCCAGGATGGTCACGGACAAGCAAGCCTCATGCGCACCGAGAAATGCTCGTCGAATCGAGCGTCGATCGCATACGAACCCGGACGCCCGCGCCCGGGGGGCACACCTTGGCACAGCGGCCGCACCGATGCAGGCGCCCGGGATCTTGGCTCCAGGCCGGAGTGAATCAAACGCCCGTTGGATTTGGATCTCGCCACGCTCGTTCAAAGGGCAGCCGCCAGGCATGGGGCGCGACGAGTTGGTGCATCACGTTCGGTCCCCAGGAGCCGGGCGTGTAGAGGCGAACCGGCGGGGGCGCTTCCAGCAAGGGCGTCGACTTCTCCCATAGCGTCTCGATCCCCTCGGCGGTGGTGAAGAGCGTGTGGTCCCCGCGCATGGCGTCGAGGATCAGCCGCTCGTAAGCTTCGAGCACATCGCGGACCAACCCCGTATCGTGCATCGCAAACTGCAAGCTCAGCTTGTCGAGACGCATTCCCGGCCCGGGCCGCTTGCCGTAGAACGACAGCGACATCTTCGAAGCGTCTGCGAGATCGAACGTCAAGTGATCGGGGCCCTGAGCGCCGACGCCTGAACCGACCGGAAACATGCTCCTCGGTGGCTCGCGGAACGCGAGAGAAATGATGCGTTGTCCTTCGGCGAGGCGCTTGCCGGTGCGCAGGTAAAACGGAACGCCGGCCCAGCGCCAGTTGTCGATGAAGCACTTCAACGCGATGAAGGTCTCGGTATCCGACTCCGGATTGATGCCGTCCTCGGCTCGGTAGCCGATGTACTGCCCGCGAATGACGTGGGTCGGCTGAATCGGGAGCATGCTACGGAAGACCTTGTTCTTCTCCTCGCCGATCGGACTCGGCTCCAGCGACGTCGGCGGCTCCATCGCCATGAACGCCAGGATCTGAAATAGATGCGTCACGACCATATCGCGAAACGCGCCGACCCCCTCGTAGAACCCGGCGCGCTTCCCGAGACCAAGGGTCTCCGGTACGTCGATCTGCACGTGGTCGATGAAATTGCGATTCCAGATCGGTTCGAACAGTCCATTGGCAAAACGAAACGCGAGAATGTTTTGCGCCGGCTCCTTGCCGAGGAAGTGGTCGATCCGGAAGATCTGGTGCTCGCTGAATACCTTGTGCAGGTTCGCGTTCAGCGACACCGCGCTCGGAAGGTCAGTGCCGAACGGCTTTTCCATGATGATTCGTGACCGCTCGACGAGATTCGCTTCGCCGAGCATCCGCACCACCGACAGCGCCGCGTTGGGTGGCACGCTCAGGTAGTGCAACCGACGACTCTCGCCGGTGAACGTCTGCTCTGCTCTTTCGACAGCGGCTTTCAGGGCGCCGACGCCGGCCGTCAGGGGTACGTAGTCCAGGCTCGCGGCGAAGGCAGCCCAGTCGGCGTCCCTCACCTCCCGCCTCGAGAACTCATCGAGGGCTCCGCGTGCGACCTTGCGGAAGCCATCCGCGTCGAGGTCATCCAGCGAGACGCCGATGATGCGGCACCCAGGGATGAATCCGGCGTTCGACAGGTGGAACAGGCCGGGCAACAACTTGCGTCGGGCGAGGTCACCGGTGGCGCCCACGAGCACCACGAGATGCGGATACCTCGGACCTACCCGTGAATGACTGCTTGCGACCATGATCGATCGCGATCGCTAACACAAAAGGTCCGCCCAGACGGCCAAAAGGTCGGTCGATGGGGACCGCATTGTTTCACCGGCATGTCAGTCTCGCGACTGGCTCCGGCTCGATGCTCAAGCGCGAACGCGTTAGAGTCCGGGTTGCGTGCGGGCGAGAAGAGGGCGATGCAGCAGAAGTCCACGGAAAATACGGCCGAAACCGAGGAGGGGCCTATGCGCCTGTCGAAACCGCGAGTCGAACCGCTCCTAGAAACCGAATGGACCGACGAGGTGCGGGAGCTCTTGCCCCGGAGCTCGGGATCGGGGCGCGTGCTCAACATCTTCGCCACGCTGGCCAGACATCCCAAGCTCTTGAAGCGCTGGCTCGTCTTCGGCAACCACGTCCTGGGCAAGTCGACGCTCTCCGCGCGCGAGCGTGAGATCGCCATCCTGAGAGTCGGCTGGCTCTGCCGTTGCGAGTACGAGTGGGGACAGCACGTGGTGATCGGGCGGATGGTCGGCCTTTCGGAGAGCGAGATCCGCCGGATCCCCATGGGGCCTTCCGCGCCAGGATGGGATCCCTTCGAGGCGACCCTGTTGACGGCCGTCGACGAGCTGCGCGCCGATTCGATGATCCGCGACGAGACCTGGAGCGTCCTGGCGGCTCGTTACGACACCCTGCAGCTCATCGACCTCGTCTTCACCGTCGGCCAGTACACGCTCGTGTCGATGGCGCTCAACACCCTGGGCGTGCAACTCGACGAAGGCATCGAGGGCTTCCCCAAATGAGACTCGCGGGCAAGACCGCAATCGTGGTCGGGGCGGGCCAGACTCCGGGCGACACCATCGGCAACGGGCGCGCGACCGCGATCCTGTTCGCGCGAGAAGGTGCGCGGGTGCTCGCCGTCGATCGCAACCTCGCGTCGGCTGACGAGACGGCGGCAATGGTTCGCGCCGAAGGCGGCGTCTGCGAGGCCTACGAGGCCGACGCGACCCGCGACGCCGACTGCCGGGGCTTTGTCGGTGCGTGTGTCGCCGCGTTCGGGAGGATCGACATCCTCCAGAACAATATCGGTACGGGCGCCGGCGATTCCAGCCTCTCTCGCCTGACGGAGGAGAGCTGGGACCGTATCTTCAATGTGAATCTGAAGAGTGTATTTCTCGCTTGCAAGCACGTGCTGCCGATCATGAAAGAGCAGCGAAGCGGATCGATCGTCAACGTCTCGTCGATCGCTTCGGTCTGCTCGACTCCGCTCATGGCATACAAGACGTCGAAGGCCGGCGTGAACGCGCTCACGCACGGTCTTGCTTGCGGCAACGCGAAATACGGCATCCGTGTGAACGCAATCCTTCCCGGACTGATGAACACACCGATGGCCGTCGAAGGGATCTCGCAGGCCCGCGGCCTGGACAAGGACGAGCTCATTCGCGCCCGCGACGCCATGGTTCCGCTCGGCGGCAAGATGGGAACCGCGTGGGACGTGGCGTACGCCGCCCTGTTTCTTTCGTCGGACGAGGCCAAGTTCATCACCGGCGTGCTCTTGCCGGTCGACGGAGGTCAGAGCGCGCGAATAGGGTGACGGGCGGCCGTCGATACCCCCACGCGACAGGCGCGATGGGACATAGTTCCCTCATAGTGGGTCACGCGTCCGTGCTGTCTGGAAAAGGACATCTTCGATGGAGACGGCCCCCATCGGGGATGCCCGGGCGGTCGTTGGAAGCGCGTCGCCGCCCCTCATGTGCCTGAACCGGCGCGTGCTACCATTTCTCCGTGCTTTTCGAGTTTGACGACTTCGTTCTGGACGAGTCGGCCTACGAGTTGAGGCGGGCCGGAGAGGTGCTGAAGGTCGACCACAAGGTCTTCGGGATGCTGGCTTACCTTCTGCGCCACCCGGGGGAGCTCGTGACGAAAGAGGAGCTCGTGAAGTGCGTCTGGGAGGGCCGCGCGCTGAGCGACACGGTGCTGAGCGGAACGGCTTCGCGGCTACGGAAGGCTCTGGGGAGCGGCCAGGGAGAGGACCTGGTCGTGAGCATCTACGGGCGCGGCTACCGATTCGTCGGGACCGTCCGCGAGCGGACCTCGCGCGCGATGCGGCAAAGGGACGACCGACCCTTCGTGGGCCGGAGCGCGCCGCTCGCGCGAGTGCAACGGTGTCTCGAACAGGCTCGCGCTGGGCGCGGGCGAATCGTCGCGATTGCCGGGGAACCAGGGATAGGCAAGACGCAGCTCGCCGAGCTATCCGCCGAGAAGGCGAGCGACCTCGGCATGCCCTCGGCGTGGGGCTACTGTCGCGAGCACGAAACCGCCCCGCCATTCTGGCCCTTCGTCCAGCTCCTTCGCGGCTCTCTGCGCGTCTACCACGCCTCGGCAGCGGCACGCGCGGCGGTCGACAGCGCGCTGATCGCGCTGACACCCGAAGGCAACCCGACTGGTTGGGGCGCGGACGCGCTGAGTCACCGGCTGCACGACGCCGTCGCTCGGGCATTGCAGAAGATGACCGACGAAGGGCCCATGCTCCTCGTGCTCGACGACCTGCAATGGGCCGACGCAGCGTCGTTGACGTTTCTCACTTACATCGCGCCGGAGATCGCGCGCATGCCTCTCGCGATCCTGGTCACCGTGCGAAGCACGGAGCCTCTCCCGGACGACCCGCTTCTGGCCCAGGTCCTTGGCCATCGTCAGTGCGAGCGCATCGAGCTGGACCGTCTGACGCCGGGCGACGTGGCTGAGTTCACCGAGCTGTGGCTCGACAAGCCGGAGAACGATGTCAGCGAAGCCGTCTTTGCCAGGAGCGCGGGCAACCCATTCTTCATGGTGGAGCTGCTGCGACCCTTCCGGCACTCCGCTCCTCCTCGTGTCGACGAGCTCGAGCTGAGCGGGCCGGCGCTCGACATCGTACGGCGACGGCTTCGAGCGCTGGGCCAGGAGGCGACCACGCTACTCTCCGCCGCCGCAGTGGTGGGCCGCGACTTCGACCTCGGCCTGCTCGGGTACGTCGCGGAGCTCGATCCACGAGGCCTCGTCGACACCCTCGATGCGGCACGCAAGACCAGCACGATCCTCGCCGCAGACGACCGTCCGGGGCATTACTTCTTCGGACACGACCTGATCCGGAGCGTCTTGCTCGAGAACCTGTCGGCGAGCCAGCGTGCCCGCCTCCACCTGCGCGCTGCGGAGGTCCTCGAGCAGCGGCACCCTGCGGGCGAGGGCACTCCCACGACGGAACTTGTTCATCACCTGCTCTCTGCGCTCCCTCTTGGCGACGTCCTGAAGGCCGTCGACTACGCGAGACGGTCAGCGCTCGCGGCCTCCCACGTGTGCGCCCACGCCGACGCCGTGAACCTCCTTTTGCGCGCGCTCTCGGCTCTCGAGCTCGCGAGCGACGCCCACCCCCGCTTGCGGGCCGACCTGCTTCTGGGGTTGTCGCTCTGCGAGCGCGTCTTGGCGAGCGATCGTTTCTCCGAGCACCTGTCGGCGGCGGCGGCGCTGGGTCGCGAGCACGGCTTCGGCGAGATCCTGACCGTGGCCGGGCAGCTCATGAGCCTCGCCCCCGGGTTCATGACGATGAAGGGCGCTCGAGACGTCCTCGAAGCCGCGGACCGCGCGCTGCCTCCGGACAACCTCGTAGAGCGGAGCAAGGTTCTGGCTCATCTCGCGTGGACCGCGCCCTACTGCTTCGACACTGAGCTCGTGGCGCCGCTCGTCGCCCGCTCCGAGGCCCTCGCGCTCGAGTCTCACGATTCCAGCGCACTGGCGATCGCCCTTTCGGCCAAGATCTACTTTGCGAATGGACCCGACTCGCGAGCTCTTGCCGAGACGACCCTGACGCAGGTCGAGCTCCTGTACGCGGAGAGTCCGCCGCTTCTCCGCATACACTGGTCGGCCCAGGCTCAGTTCTCACGGATCGTCGTCTCACTGCAGCAAGGCGATACCAAAGCCGTCGAGGACTCGATCGCCGCTTTTGGCGCCGCCGCCCGTGAGCTCAAACACCCGGAGCTCGAATGGCACCACCGGCGCGCGGGTGTGGTGCATCGAATGAATCGCGGCGACTTCAGCGGCCTGGCCTCCGCTCTCCGAGAGCTCCACGAAGAGGCCGAGGCGCGGCGCCTCTTTTCATTGTGGGGGGTGCGCGCGGTCGACTGGACCATCTTGCGGCGGGAGACCGGGTCGGAGTCGCCTCTTCCCTCCCTCGAGAGGGCGTTCGTCGTGCAGGAGGGCGACTGTCCGTACAGGCGGGCACGGAAGATCCGATCACTGGCGGAGCTTGGCGCAACCGACGCGTCCCGGACATCGCTGCTCGAGCTGCCGGCGGGAATGCTCGAGCGACTGCCTCACGATCGGGACTACCTCGCGACGCTCGTTCATCTCTCCGTGGCGAGCATCGCGACGGGCAGCCAGGCCCACGTCGCAGCGCTCTACGCGCTCCTGTCGCCCTATCCGGATCAGTACGCAGCGGACCTCAGCTTGCATTGCGAAGGGTCCGTGTCCCATTTCCTCGGCACGCTCGCGCAGTCGCTCGGCCGCACGCGAGAGGCGACCAAGCACCTCGAAGACGCGCTCGAACTCAACGAACGCGCGGGCTTCGCGCCGCAGGCCGCCCGCTCGGCCTACGAGCTGGCGCGCTCGCTGCCCTTTCCCCCAGGCTCGCAAGCCGGCAAGCGCGCCCGGGCGCTCTTCGCTCGCGTGCTCGACACGACCCGGCGGCTGGGTATGGATCCACTCGCGCGGGACGCGCAAAGGCAGCTTGAAGCGTTCTGACTCGGTGTGGCTACGGCTTCAGTTTCGAGTCGAACAAGGCGACCATCGTCTGCCAGTGTCGTTCCGCGGCGGCAGCGTCGTAGACCGGCGTATCGCGAAAGACCCAGCCGTGCCGCGCCGGGTAGGTCTCGATCTTGTGGTCCACGCCGGCCTCGGTGAGCGCGTCCTCGAGGCGTACCTTCATGTCGTCGGGAAAGGACTGATCGTCGATCGCGCCCGCCACATAGACCCGCGACTTGATCTTCGCGGCGAGCCGGTGCGGACTCTCCGGCGCGTCCGTCGCGAGCCGGCCGCCGTGATACGACGCGGTGGCGACGATGCGATCCGGATACGTTCCCGCTGCGGTCAACGACATCAAGCCACCCATGCAGTAGCCGGTGGTACCGACGCCGCCCGGCTTCACCTCCGGCTGCGCCGCGAAGTAGTCGAGAAACGCGCGCGTGTCGGACATGATGTTGGCCTGGGTGGCGAGCGCAAAGAACTTCTGCATCAGGATCTTGCGCTTCTCGGGGTCACTGAACACCGTGCCCGGGTCCATCGGCTCGTACGGTCCGGAGCGATAGAAGAGATCCGGCAGCAGCACGAAGTAGCCGTGGGTCGCGAGTCGCTCGCCGACTTCGAGCATCGCGGGACGAATGCCGAGGCCGTCCATGAAGACGAGGACGGCGGGCCAGGGGCCGCTGCCGGTCGGGCGGTACACGTGGCTCGGGCAGTTCCCGTCGTTCGTCTTGATCTCGATCTTGCTCATGAACGCTTTTCTGCCATGCCTCGCGAACGAAGTCACCGAGGAGGGACCGTCTCACGCATGCACACCCTCGGGCGGAGCGACCTTCACGCTACCGCCCGACGCTCAGTGCGCACCCGCTTGCCAGGGCGTGAACCCATGCGCTCGCGGGCCCTTCGCGTCGAGCTCGAGCCAACGGAGCATGATCGCGCGCGCGAGGTGCACCCCTCCGGGCCGGCGCATCACGCGGCGCACCGCCTCGGCGGCCGTGCGGTCCCCTCCCGCCTCGAGGCCCACGACGACGAGGTAAAGGTCTTCGAGATCGTCGTCCTTCGCGGAATCGACTCGCCTCGCGGCGGCGAGTGCCTCGTCGCGCTTGCCGTCGAGCGCGGCGAAGTACGCCTCGAGCACGGCGACCGAGTCGGGGAAGCCTCCACGCGCCCGGTACTCGTCGAGCGCGGCCCGCGCGTACTGGACGAGCGCTTCTCTCGCCGAGCCAGCACGTGACTCGGCGAGCATGCGCGTGAGGTAGGCGCGGTGCCAGCGGTCCTTCTGGAGGGCGAGCGTCTCGCGACCCCCTGCGTCCCAGACGCCGCGCGCGGCGCAGAGGGTCGCCTGGTCGTTCTCGGCGAGCGCCGCGGCCGGGTCGCCCTGCGCCTCGCGGATCATCATCATCGCGTTGTGCGACCAGAACTCGTCCGGCAGCTCTGGATGCTTGGCGAGCGCGGGGATCACGGCGACGAAGGCGCCGGCCGCGCGCTCGAAGTCCCCCGCATAAGCGAAGCGCAACGCGCGGACGCGCGCCAGGAGGTACGCGAGGTGGGCCTCATCGCCGGCCGTCGCCGCGGCGGCCTCGATCTGCTTGTCCGCGGTGGCGAAGTCGTTGACGGCGATCGCCTTGTTCGCGGCCTCGACCGCCTGCTGAAACGCGGGTGTCAGTGGCGGCGGCTCGGTCGATGACGGCACTGCAGGCGTCGCGACGGGGCTCGCGGCGGACGCAGCGAACGTAGAGGCGGAAGGGATCGGCGGCGGAGTCGCTGCGGACGCAGCGGCCGGAGCGAGCGGCGGCCAGGCCGTGGGGCCGCTGGGCGAGGCCCGCGGCGTGGCGGGTTGGATCGCCGCGGCGGCGCAGGCGGTGGGTAGCGCGGCAGCGAAGAGCGCGGCGAGCGAGGAGGATCGCATGCGGGAGAGCATGGTAGCCGCTCGCGAAGGGGCTCACGCGCCCCATCGATCTTTCTCCTGTCAGGCGCCGAGTGGCGGTTGCCATCCCCGGCGGCGAAGCTCTCGGCACATCCGTTTCAGTTCGTATTGCGCGAAACCAAAACAGGCGAGTTTGCGTAAGCAGACATCCGTCACCGCGTGATGCCAATCCACTGACCTCATGATCCGTTCGACATCCCTTGCGCTGGGCCTCTCCTTTGGCCTTCACGCCGCGGTGTTCGTCGCGGCGACGGGCCGTCCAGGTCCGTCCAGCGCGATCTCCGAACGGGTCATCGGCGTCGACGTACTCACGGACCCCTCTCCTGCCGTCGCCCCCGATTCGGACGCCACGTTTGCGCCCCCGACCAATCGCCCCATGAACGTGCTCAGCCGGCATTCGAACGTCGCCACGCCGAGGCACCTGGAGCCCAAGCTCGCGCCGTCTCCGTCGGGGCCGGCTGGGGCATCGGTGACGGGAGGCGAGATGCCCCATTTCTCCATGGCGATCGGCGCCGCGACGGATGGCGCCCATGGAGTGGTGTCTCTTTCGACCGCCGCGCCAGAGCACGAGGGGGGCGCCGCCCTCGTCGCCGAGGACGCCGTCGACGTGCGGGCGCGACTCGTGCGTGGCCTCCCACCCGCGTATCCCGGCGGCGCGCGGGCCGCGGGGGTCCAGGGCGACGTGGTGCTAGAGCTCATCGTAGGCCTCTCGGGCGCTGTGGAGAGCGCTCGCGTCGCCGGCAGCGTCGGCCATGGCCTCGACGAGGTGGCGCTGCGTGCCGCGTCCGCGTTCCGATTCGAGCCGGCCAGCAAGGGCGGGCGCCCGGTGCGCGTTCGGATGCTCTGGCCGATGCGATTCCGACTGGAATGAGCAAGTGGTGGCCGCCACACGACAAATCGGCGGCGCTCGATGCAGCCCTCACGAAGGCCGGGGCGCGCTGGGCGAGGGGGGTCAAGGCGTAGCCATACGCGCAGAACGGCCGGCGAGTTTCGCGACCAGACGCCTCGAGCTCGTGTTCCAACGAACGGAGCGATACGGAGGGCTCGTGAAGCGAACTCGAACGCGATTTCTTGGGCTCTTCGTCGGCAGCTGCATTCTCGCGGCGGCCTGTCACGAGGGTGCGGGCCAGAACGGCGACGCGGGGCCGCACGCCGAACCGACTGCGGTGCCCACTCGCGACGGCCCCACCGCGGGCGGCGCGGACGACGAGGTGAGGCCGGTGTACCCGGTCGACCACGCACCCGTCGACCCGCTGGCACAGCGATTCTGTGAGGCCGTGCACTCGGTCGAAGAAGACAGACGGGCGATCTGCTGCGGGGAGCGGCCCGGACTGGTCTTCACCGGTGAATGCGCACGCACCCTCGGCGCCGCGCTTCGCAGCAAGGCGGTCACACTCGACCCCGCAGACGTCGATACGTGCGCCGCCGCCGTGGGCGTGGCGTACTCGGGTTGCGACTGGACGGGACCTCACCCTCCGCCCTTGCCCGAGGCGTGCGGCGGGGTCGTGCACGGCACGCTCTCGGTGGGGGCGGTTTGCCAATCCACCCTCGAGTGTGCAGGGGACCTGCACTGCCACGGCGTGGGCCCGACGGATCCCGGACGTTGTGCTCCACCCCATGCCGGCGCGGACGCGTGCGGCGGCTCGGTGGACTCGCTCGTGACCTACGCACGCCAGGACGTCGCCCGTAGCCACCGCGAGTGCGCCGGGTACTGCGATCGGCGCCGTTGCGCCTCCCTGGCGCCGCCCGGGGGCGCCTGCGTTTCGGACTACGCTTGCGGCTCGGGGATGCGGTGCACCGCGGGCGTGTGCGCGACGAGCGGCGCGCTCGGCGCAAGTACGGACGCTGCACGAAAGCAGACCGGAGCTCCGTGCGACCACGACGTCGAATGCATCGGGGGATGTGTCATCGCCGACGGCGGCACTTCGGGCCGATGCGGCCCGAAGTGCGGGGTGCGCTAGCGCGGCGGTCTCGCTGGCTTGCCTGTGCGCTCTGGCGACTACGCTCGGTGCGCAATCCGCACGACGAACCAGTAGAGGCCCGCGGCGGCCACCGCCGCGCTCACCGCCGGCGTCAGAAGGTGGGCGAGGCGATCGCTCTTCCGTGCCCAGAGCACCAGCGGAACAGCGAGAGCCATCACGGCGAGCTGTCCGGCCTCGACGCCCAGATTGAACGAGACGAGAGCGCCCGCCAGCGCCGCGCCACGGAGCTGGACGCCTTCGAGGGCCGCGGCGAAGCCGAAGCCGTGGACCAGTCCGAAGGCGAAGGTCAGACGCCAGCGATGGGCGATGGTCTTCGCCAGAACGTTCTCCACGCCCACGTACGCAATCGACAGAGCGATCGCCGGCTCGATGACGCTCGGCGGCAGCGAGACGATCCGCAGTGTGGCCAGCGCCAGCGTGATCGAGTGCGCGATCGTGAACGCCGTGACGACGGATAGAAGCGCTCGAGCGTTCTGGACGACGAGCACGAGGGCCAAGACGAAGAGCAGATGGTCGTAACCCGTGAGGATGTGCTCGATCCCCATGACGAAGAAAGCTGCCGCGCCCGTCGCCCGTGCCGCGGTGGCGGCGCCGGGGCTCGACGCGTCGTCCGATCCGGTCGTGGCGCCAAGGACGAGACGCGAGTGGCCGACGAAGAGGATGTCGTCGGCTGCGACCCCGCTCCGAGTGAGTCGTGCGATGTGCCGGTGCCCTTGTGTCAATTGCTTCAGAATTCGTAGATCGATCGATACGGTCGGCGCGGCCCCGCTGCCCGCGCAGACGAACACACCGCGCAGGAGCAACCCGTCGCCTTCGGTCGCGACCGCTGACGACAGCGACGGTACGCAGCGCGTAGCGTCCGCGCGGACGACGAAGCCCTCCAGGATGACGCGTTCGAAAATGGCGCGGTCACCCATGATCTCGGCGGCGCTGAGCGCTCCGTCGTCGTCGGTGTCCAGCTCCGGGAACGCGATCGAGAGCTCCGACCTCGCGAACGCGATCTCGAACGCTACGTCGGTCCCGCGCAGCGCGTAGTCCCCCTTCGAGACCCCTACCGCGTGCGCATCCGCGCTCGTGGCGCCGAACAGGACGGATGCCACCACGCACGTCGCGACCAGCCCCAGGAGGCGTGGGCTACGGCCGTCACATCGCGCTCGCATGGGATCCGCTGAGGAGCTGTTCGGCTTCGGCGGCACCGGTCACGTCGAACCGGGGATTCATAGAGAGCGCCTTCCTGATCAGACCTTCCCCGTCGCGCGTCTGGCCCGACGCGATCCGGATGGCCCCTGCGTGGTAGATCAGGCTCGCGTCCGGCGTCCCGAGGCGGAGCGCCCGATCGCTCGCCTGCCGAGCCTCCGCATACTGTCCCGAGCGATACAGAGCCCAGCTCAGCGCGTCGCACGTGTAGACGTCTGAACGTACTTTCATCTCCGCCCGGGCGAGCGCGAGGGCGTCCTCGATCCGCCGATTCTTCGTGGACCAGAACGCAGACAGGGTCCGCGGGTCGACGGCGCGACCTCGCTGTTCGACCAGCGCGTAGGCGGCGCTGGCTCCGGACCCGTCGCCAGCCATCGCGCGCGCGTCCCCCAGCATCCACGCCGTGGCGACGAGAGGGCTCTCTGCATACGCGCGAACGAGCAGGTCGGCCGCCCGGACTCCGTCGCGGCGAGCGAGTGCGACCCGCGCCCGGCCCACCAGCGCGGGTGGATAGTCGGTCACCGTCGAAAGGGCGAGTTCGAAGCCAGCGTCGGCCCCCTCGTAGTCGCCTTCGTGCCAGAAATACATCGCCCCCTGCACGATGGCCCAGGCCTGCGGTTCCGGATCGTGGTGGTCGTTTCCCGAGTCGATCGCCCTCCGCACGAAGTCTCCGGCGACGGCCACGTCGCCCTGCAACCAGCGAAGGTACGAGGCGCGAGAGTACGCGGGTAGGTTCGGTTTCAGGTCGACCATCGTCTGAGCGGCGGCCGCGGCGGCTTCGAAGTGGCCGAGCTCGAGACGCGCGTCGCTCAGGTATCCGTAGGCAGAGGGATCGTCCGGGCGGCCCTTGACGGTCGCTTCGGCGAAGTCTTGCGCCTCCTGAAACTTGTGGTCGTTGAGAAGGACCAGCGTCTTGAGGTCGCGCGCCAGGTAGTCGTCCGGCACGATGCCCAGAGCGACGTCCGCGCAGGCGTCCGCGTTCAAATAAAATCCCGGATCCGACGACTCGCGTGCCTTTCGGACCCAGGCGCGTCCGAGCGCGATCCACGGTTCGAGTCTCGAGGGCGTCTTCCTCGCGACTGCCTGGATCCGGCCAATGTCCATGTCCACAGCGCCTGCGCCGGGCGACGGCGTCAAGGCGATTCGTCTCTGAAGGTCGAGCGCGCCGTCGCTCTCGGGGGCCGCGGTCGCGATGGAGGAAGAGGCACGGCTCGCCGCGGTCTTGTCGCTCTCGCGTCCGTGGCAACCGGCGATCGCCGAGAGAGTCGCGAAGCAGACGATGCCAATTCGAACGTTCTTCATGGCTCGAAACCACCTGCCCCGGACGCGCTGTCGGACGCGTCCGGGGGTATTCATTCGTAGTCGTCGTTCAACGCGGCGCCATCACTGGATGATGCCGTGTCCTTGCGTCGCGCCCTGCCAGGGAAGGGCGAGATAGGGGAACTCGCCGAGGTAGTCCTTGTCGTTCTTCGAAACTCCGTCCGATACGCCCGACGTCTGTTTCAGCAAGAGAAGCGAGAGCATGACGTCGGTGACGTCCGTCTCCTGGTTCTTTCCGGGCACCTCGGGCAGAAACCTGCCGTTGGGGAACACCGAGGTGGTTCCCATGTCCACGCGGAGCACGTCTCCGACCGTCTGGATATTGTGGGCGCCGGCCTGGGGGATGTTCTTCAAGTTGATGAGGTCGATGATGTCGGTGCGCGGCCCGTCTTTGCCGCTCGCCTCGTCCGCTTGCGCCTGCGTCAATATTCCGACGACCGCCGCGTCGCGCACGATGATCGGGTTGAGGATGTACGCCCCTATATTCGTCAGATCGGTCGCGGGGGTCGTGCGGTTGTACTTGTCTTTGTCTTGAATCCCGACGACCGCTTCGTTGACGAGCGGCAGCCCGAGACGCGACACTTGCACCCAGGGCCCGACGGAGAGGTCCGTCCCGTCCCCGCGAAGAATCGTGACCTTGCGTCGACTGGCCGACGCCCACACGCCGACGGTGTCGTTGTCGCCGCCCGTGGGGGCCGCGCCGCTCTGCGTGAGCTTGGTGAGGGGAATCTCGAGCGCGATCGACTGACAATTGTATCCGGCTATGTTGTCGGTCGCGTTCGGGAGGGGCGGCGTCAGAGTGCCCCCGATCGAAGCGAGGTCGAAGATGCGCGAAAGGTCGACATAGAAGCCGTCGTCGCGCTGACCGGCCCACACGAGCCCCTCGCTGCCGGTGTCCTTGATGAAGGAGGCAGCGAACGCATCGTTGTAGACGTCCGGCGGGTTACCCGCGCCCGACGCCTTCGGGTAGATGCCGAACGCCTTCCAGGCGGCATTGGTCCGCGGGCCGATGTTCGGAGGAGCGACATCGACGTTCTGGGCGATCACCACGGGCTTCTGGCCGTTCACGATCTTGGTAACCGTGTAGGTCTGATCGAAGTATCCCGCGATCTGCGCGAAGAATTCTTTGCCTCCCCCGGGGGGCTGGCTGAAATCGGCCACGTCGACCCTCTTGATCGGGTTCGAGTGGAACTCGATCTGGTAGGTGAACTGGTCCTCGAGGCTCGACGGCCCCCGCGCGATGTGCACCTCGTAGAGCACGTCGTCGGAGAACTTGAAGTAGTTCGGGCCGCCCGAGGGCTCCTCGAGGGGAAAGTACGAGGCGACGACGTTCAGGCTCTTCTTGTCGGCGCTGACCCACGCCCAGAGGTCCGTGTTGTCGGCCGCGGGGTCGTTCGAGATGGCCGGCGCTTCACGATGGCTGGATGCCGAGGCGAAGCCCGACGACGTGAGCACGGTCAGCGCGGTGAGCGCGAAATGGATGGGGAAACGATTCGCTTTCATGATCAGCATGGCTCCGTTCACTCAAGGACGTAGATCGTGCCAGTCGCACCACCCGTGGAATCGGACCACGAGTAGACGGCGGCGTTCTTTGCTCGGTGGAGACCGGCGGCTTCGACGCTCGTGGCCAGTGGGCCGTCGTTTCTGGCGATCATCGTGTGGGCGGCGAGGTCGATGACGAGGACCCGATCGGTCGCCGTGACCGGGTCGAGCACGGACGCGATGAGCGTGCTCTCGTCGCCGGAGAGGGTGAGGCCGGCGGGGTAACCGACGGGCGTGTTGCCCACGAGCGTCGTGGGCTTTCCGTTGGAGACCTCGAGGATGGACCCGCCGCGACCCGAGCCGCCGAGCGCGTCGATCACGAAGACGTCGCCGGCCTTGCTTGCGGTCACGCCGCTCGGGTCCACGAGACCCTTGATGACGACCGCCGGCCCTCCACCCGAGAGCGACAGCGAGAAGACGCCGGCGACCCCATCGGACTTGTCGACCCCCGAGAAGTAGAGCGTATCGCCGACGGTCTCGAGGCTCCGCGGGACCACTCCGTCCGTGCCGGCGACGATCGACGGCGAACCTCCGCTCGTCGGCAGGCTGAAGATGGCGCCCTCGTCGTTGCTCGTCTGCGCGGCCGGATCGGCGACGAACAACCGAGACCCGTCGCTCGAGATGGCGATCCCGAACGGCGAGACGAGCGGCGGTCCGGTGAAGAGCGGCGTCACCGCACCGCCACGGGCGGCCACCTTGAAGACACCCGCCGCGCCATCGGTGCCGATCGCCGTGAAGTACACGACCTTTCCCGAGGGATCCGGCGTCGAATCGAACGGGCTGATGTGGTCCGCGTCGTTCATGATCGGCGTGAGACTGGTGAATGCTCCTTTGTCTTGGGTGACCGTATTGGGCGCGCCGGAGCTGCCGCACGCAACGAGCGGCAATACCGATGCCAGCGCGAACCCATGCACTGGACGACGTCGCCAGCGCGCCCTCGATCTTTCAGTGTCTGGTTCCATGGACCCTTCCTTCGCACCCCCTTACGCCTGGGCCCCCAGAAAGGGTTCGCGATACTTTGTTGCGCGCAAAGCGCGTGCGCCGGCCGTGAAGGAAACGGAGGACAGCCGGTCGACGCGTCCCGGACCGTGCGCCCGGCGCGCGTTCGGGGCAGCACGGCGCGGATCGCACCGAGCAGCTCGGTGACGCCGTACGGCATCCGAGTGGCTTGCACGGCATCTGCAGGCAGGGCGCGCTCGGCCACGAGCTCGAGGTACCCGGACGAAAGGACGCCAGGCTACGGCATCAGCCTACGGCGCGTCTGCCGACGATGACCGGCGCAGCCTTCACGGTCGCGAGGGCACGCCCGAGGCACGCCCAGAAGGGATCGTCGTACCCTGGACCGCCGGTGACTCGCGGGTTGGTGTCCGGGGGCTGAACGTAGACGCTGACCGTCTCCTTCGCGGCGTTCTTGGCGCTCACGACGCTCGCGCCTTCGGCGGCCCCTCCCATGTCGTCCGGTGTCCATCCCTCGTGGGTCAAGCAATCCTTTGCGGCGTCCTCGATCGTCGGCGTGTCGGCCTTCGCCAGCCGCTCGTGCAGGGGGCTCTGGAGCGCGGGCGATTTCGCGACGAGCGCGCAAGCAGCCATTGCCGAGACCAGGAGCATGGATAGCAGGGGGTGGCGCATGGGTGGTGACGGCACTGTACATCGCTTGCCGGCCGAACGTGAGAGCGCGCGAGCCGCGCAGGTCCCGTGTGGAGAACGCGCGCGCGGGCCGCGCCGATCACGTCTCCGGCGCCGCCCCTTCGGCGTGCCCGGCCTCGGCGGGGTGAACGTGGAAGTAGAGTCTGCAGGCGTGGCCACACGTTCGACACGCGGCGCGAACGACGCGGATGATCTTGTCGCCCATCCGGACCTCTTCGTCGAGAGCCGAGCCTTCCGCGGCCGCCAGGGGCCCCCGGCACGAGCACCGAGCGTCCCCGAGACGTGCGGCGATCTCCGCCTCGGCGTGCACGACGATCGGGTGGGTCGGCGCCTCACCCGACGCGACCGTCGACCGCGCGCGGAAAGTCTTGCGGCGCCGCCGTCGGCTCCTGTCGAGCCCCAGCTTCACCATCCCGACGATCGCGCCAAGACCCAGGAGACCCAGCGAGAGTCGCCAGGAAACGGCGTCGCTCTGCGCTGGCTCGAGGCTTCCTCGGGCGACGGTCGCGTCCAATCGGAAGGTCGACGCGTCACGGATCTTCTCCATCGTCGCGAGGTGATCGGCCACCTTCCCGGGCGGCACGGAGTCGGCCATCGTCTCGTAGCGGTAGTCCAGAGTCAGCGTGCTCCCGTCGACGCTCTGGCTCGCGTGAAAGCGGATCGCGTCGTCGGCGAGGTCGGAGGTGGTCGGCGCGAAGGCCGCGGCCGACGGGAGCCGGATATGCGTGTGCTGGGCCACGACCATCGGATAGTCCACGCCCAGCGGCATCTTGCGCAGGACGACGCGAGGTCGCTGCAGATGCTTCTCGACCGCCTCGGGAGAAAGGTCCCGCTCCCCGTCGGTGAAGAAGTCGGGAATCGAGTAGCTCTCGCGGACGATGACCACGTTGGCCACGGGATCATCGGAGAAGGAGGCCTCGGCCGTCTGGACGATCTTGGGATACTGCTCCGCGTAGTAGTTCAAGTAACTTCGCGCGATCTGCGCGGCAGGGGTGGCGGCCAGCTCGGCGCGCATGCTGTCGGCGTTGGCGCCTCGGTGCGTCGTGAGCACTTGGAGCTCGACGGGGGCCGCGGCGGTGTGCGTGACCGTGAAGGTGTCGTCCACCTCGTAGGTGGGCACGGCGGTGTGCGGCGCTTCGAAGGACTCGAGGCCCTGCGCGTCCGGAGAGACGACGAGAGCGCGCTCGAACGGCGGCGGCGCGCGGTCGGCGAGCGCTCCGCGCTGGAAGGAGTCGGTCGCGTCAATCCATCGCGTGACCCCGTCGACGACCGTCCGCACGATCGCGTGGTCGAACGCGAACGGGGACGGGAGGCGGTCGTCGAGCAGGCGCCGTTCCTCGGTGTTCACGAGAACCGGGTCGGCCGGAATGCCCAGCTCGCGGAGGAGGGTCACGAGGAGAAAGGACTTGTCTTTGCAATCGCCGAATCGCCGCGTCAGCACGATCGCGGGCGAGAACGGCTCGTGCGAGTGCGGACCCATCTCGATCCCCAGATAGCGAATCTCGTCCTGTACGAACGTCGTCGCGGCGCGTGCCCGTTCGTCGTCCGAGGCGAACTGAGTCTTCCAGCGCGAGACGAGCGCACTCATCTCCGGCGACGGGACCGCGTCCGATGGGAATAGAGGCGCCATCGACCTCGCCACGTCGTTCCAGTTCGCGAAGTCGCTCACGTCGACCCATGGCAACGGCTCGTACCAGCTCGGCAGGTGGTCCTCGCCGTCCGTCGCCGGCACATCGCGCCTCTCCCACGCATACACGTGGCGGCCGCCCGCCGACGATTCGATGGCCGGGTCCATGTCGTGCACCTTCAAGAAGAGCCGGCGAGGCTCTTCGGCGACGATGCGACGGCGCAGCCACGCGACGCCCGCGCCTTCCGCGAGAAAGAGCCGTTCGGCGTAGCGCCCGGGTGCGACCGCTCTCTCGCCCGTGATGGAGAACGCATAGTCGAGGACATCGCCGACGCGGACGTCGTGGAGAAAGAGCAGCCCCTCGAGCTCCCCGCTGTAGATCCGCTTGTCCAGATCGCTTTCGGGCTGAATGACCTTCCAGTCCGCGTGCTGCAGAGCGTCGACCGCACGGCCGCCACGGATGATGCGCACGTGGTGAAAGGCGAGGTGCTCGAACGTCGGATCGAAGTCGAGAGTCAGCTCCGAAGATGCTTCGATCCCCGCCGGCGACTCGATCCGGATGACGCGGCGCGTGTAGTGCTCTTCTGCCGACGGACCAATGTGCACCTGTCGGTCCGAGAGCAGGGGCTCCACGCCTGGGTCCGCAGTCGCCGCGGCCTTCGCGCCGGGGTCGATCGTCGCCTCGTCGACCCACGAAGGGGTAGGTCGCAGCGGCGGCCCAGCCGGGGCCCCCTGCAGAGGACGCACGAACAGAGACGTCACCATGCACGCACTGATGACGAGGGAGCGCCGCGGCACAGCTCAGTGTAACCGACGCGTGGCGCTACGCCGTCGGTTAGCATGTCGGGCGGGGCCACACTCGTCGGGGCGCTGAGCGCCCATCGGATCGAATCGGGAGACGCGCGCGTGAGCGCTTGACCTCGCGGAGCCGGCCACGCGACCGTATCGTTGGCACCCGACGCGTAGGCTGACATGCCCTCACTCCGAACACCACCGAACCTGGCGCCGCCGGACCTTCTCCGGGACGCCACCACCCTTGACCTCCTTACCTTCATGGCGTGCTACGGCGATGCGCCGTTGCTCCTCGTGCGCCTGCCCGAGGGCGACACCGAACTGGAGCTCGGACTCGCGGCAACCGCGTCGAGCACCGGGAGAACGACGGTGGCCAAGCCGCTGCCGTTTCGCACGACGCACCAGGCCTCGCCGACCCATTCGCGCCGCTCCGAGGACGCGCGGCGCGGCGCGCGCGAGCCCCTCGAACGACTCCTCGGCAAGCACGCGCATTTCGCCGTGCCGCTGCGCAAGCGGGAGGGTTCCGACACGGTCATGGGGCACATCTCGGTCGGGCGCGCCCAGAACAAGGACATCGTGTTGAGGCATTCGAGCGTTTCGAAGTTTCATGCCTGGTTCGAGGAGGACCCGTCCGAGGAAGACTTCTACGTGTCGGACGCCGGCAGCACGAACCTGTCGCAGGTCAATGGGCAGCGCCTGGAGCCACGAATCCGAACCTCGGTTGGACCCGGCGACGTGGTTCGCTTCGGCGCCGTCGAGACCGTCCTGTGCACGTCCGAAGCGCTTTGGTTTTGCATGAACCCCGACAAGGCGCGGGAGTCGTCCGAGAGGTAGTGGCGACCGTCGGTGCTTCTTCGACAAGCAGGTGCCGCACCCGCCTTGCCGGGTCACACCCGGCGGCTCCACCGTCGGTACCCGTTTCCGTTCGACACGGACGGAGCGCGGGCCACGCGCCGAGTTTGACCTCATGCGGTCGACGATTGGCAGCAGGAGGTAGCTCCAGACCCCATCTCCTCGGACACCCTAAGTCATGCGTCGCCATTCCCAGCGCTGGATGGTTTCGTGCGTGGCGCTCGGCGTCACGCTCGCGTGCGGATCGAGCGGACCGAACAATCTCGGCCTCGGAAATGGCAGCGGCAGTCCGGCGAGCGACGATTCCGGAGCGACATTCGGAATAGGCAACGGCGGAATGGGCAACGGCGGAGGCTCGAGCGGCGGCGTCTTCGCGAGTAGTGGCGACGCCGGCAGCGACTCGGGCGGGCCCGTGCCGATCACGGTCACGTCCGTCGACACTTGCAACTCCGGCGCTCCGAGCGGGTTGAGCGCAACGTCCGTGAAGGCGCTGCTCGCCGGCGGTAGCGCCGGGAGCATGCGGTTTCTCTACCCCTACTCGGGGACGGTGTTCCCGCGCGGGCTCATCGCGCCGACGCTCATGTGGGACGGGGCGTCCGCCGACTACGTCTACGTGCATCTCAAGTCGAAAGTCTTCGAATACAAAGGGTGCCTGGTGCCCACCGCGACCGGACAGATTCTCCTCCCTCAAACCATCTGGGAAGCCGCTTCGGCGCACGCGGTCGGCGCGTCGGACCCCTTCTCGCTCTCGCTCACCACGATCGCATCCGGGACCGTCACAGGACCCATCACCGAGCCGCTCGTGATCGCGCCGGCGACGCTCAAGGGCTCGATCTACTACAATAGCTACACGTCGAAGCTCGTCACCGGCCTCGGGGGCGGAGGCGCGGTGCTGCGCATCGTTCCGGGCCAGAACGTGACGCTCTTTCTGGGCGCGAGCGGGTGCACGGGGTGCCACGCCGTGTCGGCGAACGGGTCCCGAATGGTGGCCGATCCCCTGATGATGGGCGGAGGCGCTACTTATACTCTCACGCCTCAGGGCGCGGCGAATCCGGCGCCGCTCGTATCGAATGCCCCGAACGCGACGTTCGTAGGCGTCTACCCCGACGGATCGCTCTATGTCGGCAACGCGCACCCAAACAATGGAGTCGGCGGACCGCGCTCCGGAGGCCCGGGCTCGATCGGACCCGTAAGCTCGGGTCTCTACGAGACCGACACCGGCAACGCCGTGAGCAACTCGGGGATCCCCTCGGGCGCAATGATGTCCACGTTCTCTCCGGACGGGACGCTTCTGGCATTCACGGACACCGCGATCGGAAACGGCGACGGTCAAGGCCTCGCGATGATGTCGTTCGACAAGTCGGGCCGCACGGCGGGCGCGTACAAGAAGCTCCAGCAGGTCACGGACTCGAGCACGTATCCGGGCTGGCCGTTCTTCCTGCCCGACAACGGAGGCATCGTCTTCGCGATCGGCAACCAGAGCGACTTCTCCGGCGGCGGCCTGGGGCTCGGCCTCGCCGGCGCTGTGAGCGGAGTCACGAGCGATCTGTACTTGCTCGACATCGCCAGCGGGACGGTCTCACTGCTCGCCAGCGCGGCGGGGTTTGCCTCGGCGGCCGACGCTGCGTCGAACACGACGTATCTGCCGTACAGCGCGGGCGACGAGCTGCACCACAACTTCTATCCGACCGTGTCACCCGTCGCGGCGGGCGGTTATTTCTGGGTCTTCTTCGATTCGTACCGTCACTATGGCAACCAAGGTCTGCAGCGGCAGCTTTGGGGCACGGCCGTCGACATCTCTTCCGCGGGAAAGTACACCGTCGACGCGAGCCACCCCGCGTTTTACGTGACGGGCCAAGAGCTCGGGACTGGCAATCACCGGGCCTTCACTGTGCTCGATCCGTGTCGAGCGAACGGCAGCACGTGCTCCGAAGGCGAGGACTGCTGCGGCGGCTACTGCACGAACGGAACGTGCGGCCTTCCGCCGAGTTGCTCGAACATCGACGACGCCTGCAGCGCTACGCAGAAATGCTGCGACGCGACACTCCAGTGCATCGGCGGCTTCTGCGCCCAGGTCATCAAGTAAGCGGCGGGCGAGCGACGTCGGCCACCGTAGAGTTGCCAGAAACGCGCCCGGATTCTGAGGCGACAACAAAGGTTACAGAAATTCGCCCCGCGGCTGCGATCGACGATTATTTCACGGTCGGTCGCCTGGCGAGTTGCCCGGTTCGGTTTCACCATGGCTTAATTGCCTCGTAGGAAGCGAGGCCCGCCATGTCATCGTTGAGAACATGTCTCGGATTTGCGATCGCCACCGCCATTGCCATCGGAAGCGGTTGCAGTAGCGGGGGCAGCACGACGACGACCTCGGACGGCGGCGCCGGATCCTCGAGCGGGTCCTCGGGCAGCGGATCCTCGACTGGCTCTTCGAGTGGCACTTCGAGCAGCGGCTCAAGTGGCAGTTCGGGCGGCACGGCCAGCGATGCGTCCAGCGGCAGCTCGAGCGGCGGGGCGAGTGACGCTTCGAGCGGGGACGATGGAAGCGCCGGCCCCGTGCTCTGCGGGACGACGAACCCGCCCGGGTGCGTGCAGTGCGCGGGAGACAACGACTGTCCCACGGCGAACCCGCACTGCTCGAACAACGCGTGCGTCCAGTGCGAGTCCAGCATGGATTGCTCGGGCACGACCCCCGTCTGCTACCCCGGCAGTCATACGTGCCACGCTGCGTGCGTGGCCGACGCGGCACTGGGGTGCGGCCGAGGTCAGCTCTGCGACGGGACGACCGGCGCCTGCGTCGGATGCATCACGGCCACGGACTGTCCGGCGACCGCCAAGATCTGCGACACGACGACGCAAGAGTGCGTGGAATGCAACGCGAGCACCGACTGCCCTGCGGCCAGTCCGCTTTGTCACGTGGCCACCCACGCCTGCGTGTCGTGTCTGGCCGACTCGGACTGCGGGTCGACGGCACCCATCTGCGATCAACAGACGTTCATGTGCAGGGCCGGATGCACGAGCAAAGCGCAGTGCACGACGATGGCGGCGCCGGTCTGCGACTTGACCACATCGCGGTGCGTACAATGCGCGGCGTCCTCGGACTGCTCGGGCAAGACCCCCTTCTGCACCGCGAACCGCTGCGTGCAGTGCATCCCGGGCGCGCCCGCCGATGCCGGCGCCGGATGCCCGATGGGCATGTTCTGCCGCGCTGGCACCTGCATGTGACGTCAGTTCAGCGCGCGAGCTCCAGAATCTCCACGATGTCCTCCGGGCCGCGAATCGCCCGGGGATTCGAGCGGACGCCTCGATCGTGCATCGTGTGTTCGGCGATGGCGCGAAACTGATCGGGACGAATGCCGACGCGTCCGAGCTCCGTCGGCAGGCCAAGAGTGAGGCAGAGGTCCCTGACGGCGTCGGACGCGGAGCGGTCACCCGATCCCAGGAGCTCGCGGACGAGACGCTGGCGCTCACCGTCGACGCCCTCGTTCCAGCGCAGCACGGCGGGCAACGTGACGCACGACGTGATGCCGTGCGGCACGCCGAAGCTGCCGCCCAGCGTGTGGCCGATGGCGTGGCTTGCCCCCATCCCGCGTCCGGAGCTTGCGCCGGAGATCGCGAGCCACATGCCGAACTGGCACTCGAGGCGCGCGTCGAGGTCCTGCGGCGCCCTCTTCGTCGCGCGCAATCCCTGGCCCAGGCGAAAGAGTCCGTCTTTCGCGAGGGCGTCTCCGAACGGCGCGCGCTGCGGATTGCATAGCTGTTCGACGGCGTGATCGACCGCCTTGAGGCCCGTCGAGAGCCAGAGCTCGGGCGGGGTCTCCAGCGTCGCGGCGGGATCGAGGACGACGACGCGAGGCGCCAGCAGGGCGTGCGCATATCCCTCCTTGACGTGTCGCTCGGAGTCCGTGACGCCCGCAAAGGGCGTGAACTCCGCGGCCGATAGCGTCGTGGGCACGGCGACCATTCGCACCGTGGGCTCGAGCTTTGCAATCGCGAGGCGGTCGGCGCCCGGTCCGGCCCGAAACCGGTCGAGGTCTTCGGCCCGCTGCACGTTCCCCCACAGGCAAAGCTGCATCACCTTGGTCGCGTCGATCACCGAGCCCCCACCGACCGCGACCAGCAGATCGCCGCCGAGCGTCCTCGCCTGGCGCGCACCCTCCACCACGCCCTCGCGCGGCGAGTGCGCCTTGACGCCGGCGAAGACGCCGACACAAAGCTCGCCGAGCGCCGTCGCGAGCCGCGTGGCCAGGCCGTCGGGTGTAGCGAGAGACCGCGTCGTCGTGATCACGAGACGCCTCGCGCCCTGCGAGCGTGCCGTGTCCGCCAGTGCCTCCGCGGCAGGACGGCCGTACACGACCTCCTCTTGCCGTGAGTAACGATGGGTCCCGATCTGCATGGAGTCGCTCGCTCTTTCGTTCTGGTCCGACGGGCAAAATACCGGGCCGGTGTGGCAGTTCAGGGCCGCGGTCGACTCGAACGTCGAGGCCGCCCGCCTCTTCCGCTTGACCGACGCTCGCCGCGGGAGACTACTTCCCTTCGGGGATCGACGCGCGCTCGCCGGAGGCAACATTGGACAAGGCTTACGATCTCGTGGTCCGCGGCGCCGTCGTCGTCGACGGAACGGGCCGACCGCCCTTCGAGGCCGACGTGGCCGTCCACGACGGCCGCGTGGCGGCCGTCGGCCGGATCGCGCAGACGGGAGCCGACGAGATCGACGCGCGAGGCAAAATCCTCACGCCGGGCTTCGTGGACATTCACACCCACTACGACGGCCAGGCCACCTGGGACGAGCGGATGCGGCCGTCCTCTTTTCACGGGGTGACGACGGTCGTGATGGGCAACTGCGGGGTCGGCTTCGCCCCCTGCCGCCCGGACGATCACGATCGCCTCGTTCGCCTGATGGAAGGCGTCGAGGACATCCCCTTTCCCGTCCTTTCCGCGGGCTTGCCGTGGACGTGGGAAAGCTTTCCCGATTACCTCGACGGCCTCGGCAAGCGTCGCTTCGACGTCGACGTGGGCTCGCAGCTGCCGCACGCGGCGCTCCGCGTGTACGTCATGGGCGAGCGTGGCGCGAATCGGGAGCCCGCGACCGACGCAGACATCGCCGCGATGGCCGCCCTCGCCGAGCACGCGGTAGAGGCCGGCGCGCTCGGCTTTTCGACGTCCCGCACACTCAATCACCGCACGAGCGACGGCCAACCGACGCCGACGCTCACGGCCGGCGAAGACGAGCTGACGGGCATCGCGCTCGGCCTCGCTCGCGCCGATGGGGGGGCAGGCCGCGGGGTGCTCCAGTTCGTGTCGGACTTCGCGGACCCCGAAGCGGAGTTCGCGATGCTTCGCCGGATCGTGGAGCGCTCCGGACGGCCGCTCTCCTTCTCTCTGGTCCAGCACGGGCGGGCGCCGGCGCAGTGGAGACGGATGCTGGATCGGCTGTCGGCGGCGACCGCGCAAGGGTTGCCGATGAAGGCTCAGGTCTGCGGCCGGCCGGTCGGGATCCTGTTCGGGTTCGAGCTGACGCACAATCCGTTCAGCCATCACCCGAGCTACCGCGAGATCGCGCGTCTGCCGCTGCGCGAGCGGGTCGAGCGCCTTCGCGACCCCGCGCGACGGGCGCGCCTCCTGTCGGAGACCACGACGGCCGCATCGGGCTTCGCGGCCCACATGCCTCGGCAGTGGCCGATGATTTTCCTGATGGGCGATGCGCCCGACTACGAGCAGCCCCCCGAGCGCGCGGTCGCCGCCCTCGCGCAGGAGCGGGGTCTTTCGCCCGAGGCCGTCGCCCTCGATCACATGCTCTCTCACGAAGGACGCGGCATGCTCTATTTGCCGTTCCTCAACTACGCCGAAGGATCCCTCGACCCGAGCTACGAGATGATGACTCACCCGGACACCGTGCCGGGCCTCTCCGACGGCGGCGCGCACGTCGGCACGATCTGCGACGGCAGTTTCCCGACCTCCAACCTGTCCCACTGGACGCGCGACCGGACGCGGGGCCCCAGACTCGCCCTCGAGCAGGTCGTCCGCATGCAGACGCGCAATACGGCCGCGGCCGTGGGTCTCCTCGACCGTGGCCTCGTCGCCGTCGGGTACCGCGCCGACTTGAACGTGATCGACTACGACCGGCTTCGACTCTCGGCACCCGAGGTGGCGCACGACATGCCGGCGGGTGGACGACGCCTCATCCAGAGAGCCAGTGGCTATGTCGCGACCCTCGTCGGGGGCGAGGTCACGTATCGCGACGGCGAGCCCACGGGCGCCCTCCCCGGTCGCCTGCTGCGCGGGGCCAGGTCAGGACCGAATGGCGGGGAGCCATGAAACCAGAAGAGGAGACCCTCATGCCGGATGTTCTCGAGACCGCCTGCGAGTGGATGGCTGCGGACGTCGCCGATCCCGAGCCGTGGACGGTGGTCTTGAGCGATCGCGAGATCGACGAGATCGACGCGGCCATGGCGCACGCTCGCGCGAAGTCGCTCGAATCTCCTCGCGATAGGAAAGGAAGACTTCCCGCTTCCTTCACTCGCCCCGCGGCTCAAGGGCATCGAAAGGGAATTGATGGATGGTCGCGGCTTCGTGCTCATCCGGGGCCTGCCGCGGGCGCGCTACACGAACGACGACATGTGCCTTGCGTACTGGGGAATCGGCGCGCACCTCGGAAAGCCGTGGCCGCAAAACCACCATGGCCACGTCCTCGGAGACGTCACCGACCAGGGGAAAGGAATCGAAGACCCCACGGCGCGCGGCAATGAACTGGGCCGGATCGCGCTCAACTATCACTGCGATGGCTCCGATCTCGTCGGCCTCCTCTGTCTCGAGACCGCGAGCTCGGGCGGGCTCTCGGCCGTCGCCAACTCGGTCGCCCTTCACAACGAGCTGGTGCGAAGGCGTCCCGACCTCGCGGCCGAGCTCTACCAGCCGCAGCCCTTCGACTTCCGTGGTGAGCAGGCGCCCGGCACTCGCGGCTGGTATCCGATGCCGGTCTTCACGCGCTGGGCCGATAGGCTCTTCTGCCGCCTCATCGGCGCGTACATTCTGGCTTCGCAGAGGCATGCGGACGCCCCACGCATCACCGACCTCGCTCGCGAGGGGCTCCGCTGGATGCACGATGAGGCCGAGAGCGGCCGCTACAGCGTCACCATGGACTTTCGACCCGGTGACATGCAATTCATCAATAACTACCACGTCCTTCACGGCCGAACGAGCTACGTCGACGACCCCGCGGCGGGGAAGGTGCGGCATCTGAAGCGCCTCTGGCTCGAGACCGAAGTGCTGCGCGACAGGCCGCCGCACTTTGCGCGTCACGGTCGCTCGCATTGGGCCGAGAAGAGAGTCGCCAGTCGACTCGATGCCGTGAGCCGAGGGTAGGCGAGGCGGAGCGCGCGATCACCGCGCGCGCGCCGGTCAGAGGGTCTCGATGGAGGGATTGGCGGCGATGTAGCTGTCCCAGAAGTCGCAGTTGGCCTTGTCGAGCCCCGTACCCACGGAGATGGTCGTGTCGAGATTCAGGTGCTGATCTCCGGCCGTGGTGTAGGCGGGCCACATCGGGTTCGACCCGCCGTTCGGATTGCCGCTCTGCGCGAACTGCGTCCAGTACCCTTCGATGGCGTCGACCAGCGGCGCGCCCGCGTCAGGTACGCTGCCCAGCAGATAGGAGTTGCCAAAGACGTACGGGAGCTCGCTGCTGTGAAACGCAGTCCCCACGAGCTGCGGGACGGGCACGCCCGTGAGCGGGCCGTTGAAGCTGTAGAGATAGGTCGGCGCGCTGTTGGCCGAAAGAATTTGCTCGAGCCTTCGAGCCTGGCACACGATGAACGCGTCCCCGGTGACCTGCGTGAGTGCCTCGTCGGGCGTGGCGAAAACAACGGAGCCGGTGGCCCCGCCATCCAGGCTCGGGGCTCCGGCGTCGCCACCGGCGGCCGCGGCGTCACCCCCGGCAGCCCCGGCGTCCCCGCCGACGACCGGATACTGCGCGGCGACGGCGCTCGCGTTCGGGCCGAACGTGCGCGTGAGCGCAGCCAGGTAGTCGGCATTCGTCGTCACGGACGTGTACGGGCCGAGGGCCGCGATCTGAAATAGGATCCCCTCGTCGGTGTTCGCACCTTCCAGGATGGGGATCGCGGCCTCCTTGTTGGCCGTGAAGAGAGCGGCCGGCTGATCCGTCAAGAACACGCCGTCCACGATCGGCTGAAACGACAGGGAGGTGCTCATGTCCTGATAAAAGAGGCCGCCGGGGAGCGGAGGCGGAGCATTCGGCGGTCCGTTGGTGATGGTGGTCGCAGGCAGCGCGCGCAAGCAGGAGAGCGCCGTCGCCGAGTCCATGTCGGTGCATCCCATGGCCCGCGCATACCGGTCGCCCTGGGCTTCGGCCGACGTGAGCGTGAGGCCCGGCGTCAAGCACAAGCCGCTTTCGATGATGCCCTTGCTGAAGAGGCCCTGGCTTCCGGGAGAGAGGGTCTGCAGGCAGACGCTCTTGCCACCGGCGGACTCGCCGAAGAGCGTGACGTTGGTCTTGTCGCCGCCGAACGCAGCGATGTTCGTCTGGACCCACTGGAGCGCCGCTCGCTGATCCAGCAGGCCGTAGTTCCCGCTCGAATGCGAGGGGTCCTCGGCCACGAGCCCGCTGTGCGTCAGAAAGCCCAGGGCCCCGACCCGGTAGTTCATCGATACGACGACGACATCTCCCTTCGGAACGAGGTGATTTCCGTTGTAGGGAGCCGCGCCGCCGCTGCCGAAGACGAACGCGCCGCCGAAGATCCAGACCATGACCGGGACGGGCTTGGTGGGTGCCGGATCCGGCGTCCACACGTTCAAGGTCAGGCAGTTTTCGTCGCTCGTCGTGGCATAGGCCATGGTCGACGGATCGATTTGCGGACAGATGGGTCCGAGCGCCGTCGCTTTGAGCGTCGTCGTCCAGGCGGCCGCGGGCTGAGGCGGCTTCCAGCGGTTGTCGCCACCGGTGGTCGCCGCGAACGGAATGCCGAGAAACGATCGCACTCCCCCGGCGGTGGCCCCGTGAACCATCCCCTTGTCGGTCGGGACGTCGAGGCTCGAGGCGGACGCTTCACCGGGGCCCGCCTCCGTCGCTCCGGAGTCGTTCGACGGATTCGCGGCGGGGTTCGAAGAGCTCGAACTGCACGCCCCCAGACAGAATACGGTAAGCACCAGGACGACTGCAGAAGAGACGGACTTCATCGCGCCCAATGTACGCTCGCGGTTGCAAAAACGCGACGGCTGCCACCGCCACGCGCCGCGGACGTGGCCCTCTCGGGTAGTCTTCTCGGCACCTACGGATAGGCGCGGGCGTCTTGGCCGTACAATCGAATTTCCAGGCAGCTCGACGGCGAATCTTTGCGTCGCGCGCATCAGGAGCAGTCACATGCTCGTCGACCAGGTCCCGTTCATGATCGAGCAGCCCTGCTCCGCGGTGGACGCGGTGTAGTCCGGGGCATAGTAGCAGTAGTGGGAAGTGTCGCCGACACAGCACCCGACGAGACCTGACGTCGAACAGGCGGTCGCCGTGCCGCCCTGGCCCTTGCACTGCGCGGTGTACGCCGCCTCGGCGTCCGTCGAGACGACGGCCGACTGGCATACGCCAAGGGCCGGCTGGTCGCAGGCGACATGCACGGTCCCCGCGTCGCGGACTGGAGCCGGTCCCGTCTCCGGTTCGCCCGGAGCCGATCCGGACTCGACGCTCGTAGACGCCTCGCTCGAGGGCTCGCCGGCGTCGGCTGCGTCGTCCGAGGCGACGGCGGCGTCAGCCCCCGCGTCGAAGCCGTCGGGATCTCCCGTGGAGGTCCCGCTGGCACTCGAGCAAGCGCCCGTCATGACGAGCAGACCGGCCGACAGCAGAATGGAACGACAACTCATCGCGCGCCGGCTCAAGCCGTACGCAGCGACCGTATCGTCGATTCTCGCGCGGGGTCAAATGAGGTGGACACGTCGAAATGATCTCGTAGCATCGGAAAGACTACGCGCATGACGTTCGGACAATACGTCGAGTACGACGGCGTGGGGCTCGCGGGCCTGATCGCCACGAAGCAAGTCACGGCGGCCGAGGTGGTGGAGGCGGCGATCGAACGCATCGAGCGCCACAACGGGACGCTCAACGCCGTCGTCTACAAGGCCTACGAAGAGGCGCGCGCCGCGGCCAAGGGCAAGCTCTCCGATGGGCCGCTGACGGGCGTGCCCTTTCTCATCAAGGACCTGGGGCTCGAGGTGAAGGGTTGGCCCCGCACCTCGGGCAGCCGCTTCACCGCGAACTCGGTGGACTCGCGCGACAGCGAGCTCACACGCCGCTACCGCGCCAGCGGAGTCGTGATCCTCGGCAAGACCAACACGCCGGAGTTCGGCATCACCGGCACCACGGAGTCGGCGCGACTCGGACCGTGTCGCAACCCGTGGAACCCCGAGCACATCGCGGGCGGTTCGTCGGGCGGCGCGGCGGCGGCGGTCGCCTCCGGCATGCTGCCGCTCGCGCACGCGAGCGACGGCCTCGGATCGATCCGCATCCCCGCGGCGTGCTGCGGGCTCTTCGGTCTCAAGGTGACGCGCGACCGCAATCCCAACGGCCCCGACGATTGGGACCGCGCCACCGGGATGTCCGTCGATCACGTGGTGAGCCGCACGGTGCGCGACAGCGCGACCATGCTCGACGCGACCGGGTACGCCGAGCCGGCCTCGCCGTACGCCCCCGCGCCGAAGGCAGGCCCGTACGCGAAAGAGGTCGAGCGCAGTCCGGGCAAGCTCAAGATCGCCTGGTCGTCGGAGACGGCGAACGGCCGCCCCATCGACCCGGAGATCCAGGGCTTGCTCGAGCAGACCGCCGATACGCTGAAGCGCCTCGGCCACGAGCTCGTGCCGCGCGGGCTCGGCGTCGACTACCGCTCGATCTACGGCGCGCATCGCGTGATCTCGACCTGCGCTCTCGCGGCGCAGATCACGCGGCTGACGACGGCCCTGGGTCGCGAGCCGAAGGAAGACGAGCTCGAGCCGCTCACGTGGGACATGATCCGAGCCGGACGCGAGGTGCGCGGTGAAGCGGCGGTGCTCGCCTGGCAGACGCTGCGCGTGCGCGGCCGGCAAATCCTGGCGCTGTTCGAGGAGTTCGACGCCTACCTCTGCCCGGTCATGGGAACGCCGCCGCCCCCGATTGGTTACTGCGATCCGGTGAGGGTGGCGCCCCGCGAAGTGCGCCGACGCCAGGCCGGCGTCTTTCCGTTTACACCGCCGTTCAATTTCACCGGCCAGCCGTCGATGTCGCTGCCGCTGTGCCGATCGAAGAGCGGACTGCCGGTCGGGATGATGTTCAGCGGACGCTATGGCGACGAGGCGACCCTGCTGCGCCTCGCCGGGCAACTGGAGAAGGAATGTCCGTGGAAGGGCTTCACGCCGCGAGTGTGGGACTGAGGAGGCCGTTGCGTACGCCACAGTCGCCGCTCATCGCGGGCAGTAGGTGCGGGTGGTTTCGCCGCTGTCCCAGAGGGCCTGGGCGGTTGCTGTTCCGGACAAACGAAGCATGACGAGGACCGCGGCGGGTGCGTGATACCTTCGCGGGATACTCACCGTACTTAGTCGATACGTGCGCTCATGAGCGAACTCCCCCCGCGCTCGGCCGTGGACGTCGTCGAGCAACCGCTCGATCCGACGTTGGGCCGCACGATCGCGGGCAAGTACGCCATCCAGCAGCGGCTCGGCGCCGGAGCCATGGGGGTCGTGTACCTGGCCCGGCAGGTGGCACTGGAGAAGGCGGTCGCCATCAAGGTCCTGCATCGCGAGCTCTCGGTCGACGAGAGCTTCACGGAACGCTTCCGTCGCGAGGCCTGGGCGGCTTCGCGCCTCGACCATCCGAACTCGATTCGCGTCTTCGATTTCGGCCAGGAGCCCGACGGTCTGCTCTACCTCGCCATGGAATACGTCGAGGGGCGCGACCTCTTCGCGTTTCTCAAGGACCATGCGCCGCTACCGAGAGAAAGCATCGTCGATCTCCTCTCGCAGGTGCTCGCCGCACTCGCCGTGGCCCACGAACTCGGCGTCCTGCATCGGGACCTGAAGCCCGAGAACATCATGATCGTCCGCGGCAAGGGCGACGACGGACAGCCGCTCGACGTCGTCAAGGTCTGCGATTTCGGCATCGCAAAGATCGTCGAGACGTCCCTCCCGCGTGCCGGGGAAGACGCGCGAAGGCATACGACCAAGGGGCTCGTCGTCGGAACGCCCGAATACATGTCTCCCGAGCAAGCGCGGGGCGAGGCGCTCGACGGCCGCAGCAATCTGTACTCCGTAGGGGTCATCCTCTACGAGCTTCTCACCGGTCGACTCCCCTTCGAGGGCGACTCTCCGCTCAACATCGTGCTCAAGCACGTCGGCGAGCTGCCGGCGCCGCCGTCTTCTCTCGCTTCGAACGTCGACCGCCAGCTTGAAGCCGTCTGCATGAGGGTGCTCGAGAAGCAGCCCTCGGACCGATTTTCGAGCGCCCGCGAGATGCGCCTCGCCTTACGGTCCGCGCTGGGCGCGTCGCCCGCCCCGCCTCCCCCGGTATCGCTCTCCCTCCGAGCCTTCGCGGACACGGTCGCCGAGTCGCCTCTCCACGATCGAAACAAGCCGACACTCGAGGGCCTGACGCCCTTGCAGACGACGGAGCCTTCGAAGCGATCGCGCCCGTGGCTCGCGACGAGCCTCCTGATCCTGGCCGCGGGGGCCGTGCTCCTCGTGATCTCGAGGGGCGCCGCGCGGGCACCGCCTTCGGTGAACGTCCCGACGGCTTCGCAGGCCGCCATCGCGCCTGTGGCTCGCGTGAATCCAGAGCCTCGAGCCGTGGACGTCTCCTCGCCGCCGACGCCGCCCGCTGGACTCCCTGCCCCCAGCCGGTCGGCCGACGCCGTCCGGGCGTCCGATCACGGCGGGAGACCCCATCACGCGAAGGTCGACGCGCCGCCGCCGCCGGCTCCCCTCGAATCGACGCCGAACCCGGCGCCGCCAGTCGCCGCAAATGACATGGCCATGCCGGCGATCGAAGCGCCGGCTCATGTCGCCCCGCCGCCGCCGCCTCCGACCGCCAGCGCATCGCCGTTGCCCGCGCCACCCTCCGAGCCCCCTGCGCCCGCATACGACCTCGCGTCCGCCCGCGTCGAGATCGGGCAGGCCATAGGCACGATCGGAGCCACGTCGTCGAGCGTGACCCGCGCGGTGTCGGAGGCCAGCGCCCAGCTGACCGCTTGCTACAAGTCGGCGCTTCCTCGATTGACGGGCGCGACCGAGGGGCGGGGCCGGCTGCACGTCGAGACCGATGGAGCGGGAGTCATCACCGACGCTCGCCTCACCGCTCCGATGGACGCGAGCGTCGCCCGATGCGTGGTCCAGGCGATCCAGGGTCGTCGCGTCGCGAACGTCGACACGGGAAGCGCGAGCGCAGACGTTCCCCTGGTGTTCAAGGCCCATTGAAGACCCTACTCGCCGCCGCCGTCCTGGCCGGGCTCTCGTCGCTGTCGACGGGCTGTTCGAGCGGGCACACCGGAGAGCAGGAGGCCGCGGCGGCCTCACCCGGGGCCGCTGCCGACTACGCCCTTTTCGCGCTCCGATGCTCGAAGTGCCACTCTCTTTCGCGCCCGCTCAACAGCGGGATCGACAGCGACGAGTACTGGCGGCTCTACGTGGCGAAGATGCGGAGGCAGCCGGCGAGCGGCATCAGCGCCGAGGACTCGGTCGGGATCCTGAGGTTTCTCCATCTCTACTCGATCGAGCAACGGCGCAAGAAGGAGCAGAGGCTCGGAATCGACCCGGCGCAGGGATCGTCATCGCAACCGGACGCATCGTCCCCTGAGGGTGCGCCGTGATCCGCACGCGGGCTCTCCTTGCGGCCGTTCTCGTCAGCGCGATCGTCGCCCTCTTCGCGCATCGCCCGGCGAGCGCGGACGAAGAGCGGAACTTCGCCGGGTCCGCTCAGCTCGACTACCACCTCGTCCCGAACGACCCCGCGGCCGTCGCCGCGCCTGGCCCTGCGACGACGTTCGAAGGCTTCACCATGGAAGCCGCCGTCAAGGTAGCCGTCGACATTTCCGAGCACCTGTCTGCGAACGTGAAGGCCTGTTACGGGTGCCACGGTTTCGAGCTCGACATGGCGTATTTCGACTACCGCGTCGCCGACGAGCTCAACCTCCGCACGGGCCGATTCAGTCCGAGCTTCGGCGCCTTCAATCTCCGCCACGACCCGGCCAATCACATGACGAGCGACAAGCCGCTGCCCTACGACATGGGGCGCATGCTCCGGAAGGGGGACTGGAACAACGGCGTTCTCCCCTCACCCTTCCCGACCAACGGGGTCGAGTTGAACGGGACGCATTGGATCGGCAATGTCGCGCAGCTGGACTACGCGGCGTACGCCGTCATGGGGTTCAAGAACGACACGGACCCCAATCCGACGGATCTCAACTTTCAGGAGTCGCACCTTCCCTACTACCTCACGAGCGATCCGCGTCCGGCGAGCGGCACGCGGCTCGCGCTCACGGTGAAGATGGGCGACGCGTCGGACATGACCCTCGGCGCCAGCGGGCTCTTCGGCACGTACGACCCGGAGAACAAGCTGACGTACGCCATCGTCGGCGGCGACTTCTCGCTCCGGATCGAGCGCACGGCGCTGCGGATGGAGTACCTCGTGCGCCGGCAAGAGTTCGATACGAGCAATCCGGACATCTTCAAGTACGCGATCGCGCCGGCAGGCGGCGACTTCTTCACGAAGCACGGGGCGTACGTCGAGCTCGAGCAACCGATCGGCGAAGCGATGGCGATGCTCGGACGAGTCGACGGGATGTACCGGATCGGCAACGTGAGCAACGTGCCCGTGGGGAGCGGGAACGAGACGCCCGGCGAAAGCCCGATGAAGTACCGATCGTCGGTCGTGCGCGAGACGATCGCGCTGGCCTACGCGCTCGAACGAAATCTGCGTCTCAAGGGTTCGATTGAACTCTGGGAGTTCAGCTACGCCGACGCAGACGGCCGCGAGAACGAACTGAGCTTCCATCTCGGAGCGGTGGGGAGCTTCTGAGGGCCGCATGGAACGTCGCAACACGGCTTCGACCCCGCAGGTGCTCGCTCTGGCGTTTCTCGTCGGCTGCTCGTCCGTCGATCCGCAGGTGGGATCCTCGCAGGAGTCGTGCGGAGTCGACGCGGCCAGCCCAGCGACGGCCAAAGGCAGCGCGGGTTATTCATCGACGTCGAGCGGACCCGGGACGCCTCAGACCGGGGCGTCGCTGGTTTGCATGCTCGACGCCGGGAGTCCCTGCGACGATTGCGAGAGTACGTATTGCTGTACTACGCGCACGGCCTGCTACACGGACCCGGTCTGCATCTGCGCCGACAGGGCGCTCGACTTGTGCTCCGACAGCACCGACAACGGAGGCGCCACGCCGTCCGCGCAGACGGCGGCGTGCTGGGCGGCCTTCTCGGCCCGCGGCACGGTCGAGCAGGCCCGCGTGGCGTGCGAGAAGGCGTGGTGCGCGACTGCGTGCGCTTTGCCCTGATGCCGTCGTGGCGACCGCGTGCGCCGTGCCCTGATGCCGTCACGGCGTGGCCGCCGGACCCGCCGCGCACCGATTGACGCGGCCGCCCGGCGGCCACACCTTGCGATCACGATGATCGTTGCATGTCCGTCGTGCTCTACCTCGAATCGTCTGCGCGCAGCTCGCCTGGGAGAGAAGGCAAAGTGCGGAGCCTGCAAGGCGGCGCTCCTTCCATTGGCGAATCCGGTCTCGGTCGCCAGCGTCGACGAGTTCGACGAACTGATCCGCGACGTTCCAGTGCCGGTCCTCGTCGATTTCTGGGCGGCCTGGTGTGGACCGTGCCGCGCCGTCGCGCCGGAGATTGCGAAGGTCGCGAGCCAGCGCGCCGGCAAGATCGTCGTCGCCAAGGTGGACACCGAGGCGCTCCCCCAGGTCGCGGCGCGCTTCGACATCCGCAGCATTCCGACGATGATTCTCTTCCGTAGCGGCGCGGAGGCGCAGCGTTTGAGTGGAGCGCGACCTGCGGCCGCGATCCTGGCGGAGCTGTCGGTCTAGCGGTCTGATCCATCCGAGTGGCGATGAGCCGTGTCCGTTGCGGACGGGAATGGATGCGCGTAGGCCAGTGGGCCAGCGCGCGGCGATCGAAGTCACGCGTCCGACACTTTTCGAGAAGGAGTTCTACCGATGAAGAAGTATCTCGTTCTCTACAAGGCGCCGACGTCGGGCTTCGAGCAGATGAGGAAGGCCACGCCGGAGCAGCAGAAGGCGGGGATGGACGCGTGGATGGCTTGGGGCAAGAAGGCCGCCGGGTCGATCGTCGACATGGGCGCACCGCTCGGAGCGAGCCTGCGCGTCACCAAGGGCGGTCCCTCGCCGAGCACCAACGACCTCGGCGGATTCTCGATCCTGCAGGCGGAGTCGAAAGAGGCGCTCGCCGAGACCCTGAAGGGCCACCCTCACTTCATGATGCCCGACGGCTTCATCGAGGTCATCGAGTACATGCCGATGCCAGGCATGTGAGCCGCCGGCCCATCGACCTCCCCCCGCCGTGGCCCGCCGGGGCCGCGGCGAACCGCGCTCGCCAGAGCCCGGTCGGTGCCGTACACTGACGCGCCACGAATCGTTGCTCACACGCGGAGACGAGCCATGCCCTACGCTCAGAATCGCACGTACTGCGACGCCGACAGCCACATCATGGAGACCGTGGACTGGGTGAGCCGGCACGCCAATCCGGAGATCCTGGACAAGCTTCCGGCGATGAGCCTGATCAAGTCGGCCACGGCCACCTTCGATTTCATCAACGAAGCCGTGGAAACCCAGAAGGCCCGCGCCCAGGCGGGCGCGGCGCCGACGGGCGTCGTGGGCGGCACCAAAGGCTGGAACGCGTACGGCGCGTTCGATCCGAAGGAGCGCGAAGGCGCGCTCGACGATCTGGGGTTCGCGCGGCAGCTGGTCTTCTCGACGTTCTCGGCGGGACAGTACCTGCAGCACGCGGACATGGACGTTCGCTACGGCGGGATCCGCGCGCACAATCGCGCCATGGCGGCCTTCTGCAAGCACGACCCGCGCCTCATCGCCGTCGGTCACCTCTCGCTCGTGGATCCCCGGCGCTGCGTCGAGGAGCTCGACGAAGGGGTGCGCCTCGGTTGCGGTGCGTTCTGGATCCCCGGAGCGCCGGTCGGCGACGCAATCACGGGCAAGTCCCCCGGTCATCCGGACCACGACCCGATCTGGCAAGCCCTGTGCGATCGGAACGTGCCCTTCATGCTGCACGTGGGACCGAACAGTCCGGCGAAGCACGCCGCGTACGAGAACAACGCCAAGCCCCGCCCGAAGGACATCACCGGAGCCGAGCAGGGCGAGAACCTGCGGGTCCGCGATTTCATGCTGCTGTCGGTCGGGCCGCAGCAATTCCTGACGTCGCTCGTGTTCGACGGGGTCTTCGAGCGATTCCCGAAGCTCCGCGGCGGCGTCATCGAGCTCGGCGCCGGTTGGGTGCCGCAATACCTGCGCACCCTCGATCTGAGCCAGAAGATCTTCAAGCGCACCGACGAGACGGTCGCCGCGCTCTCGATGAAGGCCTCCGACTACATTCGTCGCGCCGTGAAGTTCACCCCGTTCCCCGGAGAAGACGTCGGCGCGATGATCCGCGACGCCGGCGCCGAGCTCTTTCTCTTCTCGAGCGACTACCCGCATCCCGAAGGCACCGACGATCCGATCGGCCGCTTCGAGCGGACGTTCAAGGGCATCACGGAAGAGCAGAAGGAGATGTTCTACTCCTCGAACTTCCAGGTGATGATGGGCGCGGTCTAGTCAGACTCTCTCCTGCCGTGATTACTTGGCGCTCGTCATGATCCTGCCGTCGACGCTGAGCAGCAAGCTCGCGTTCGAGTCCAGAATGCCGGAGCCCGAGTCGGCCCAGTAGACGTTGGCGTCGTCGATCGCGACCCCGCGAGGGTTCTCGAGGTGATCGGCGATCGTCGTGCCGTTCCCGGTGCATCCGTTGACCGAGCACTTGCCCACCCGCCCGACGTCGGTCGCGTTGGCCGCGACGCCGTCTCCGAGCTCGGTGAAGTACACGTTCGTCCCGTCTGTGGCGAGGCCCAGCGGGTTCTCGAGCTCCGTCATCGAAGTGTTGCCCTCGAGATCGAGATCGGTCCCGCCGCTTGCGATCCCCTGTTTCGAGCAGCTGAACACGTTGCCCATAACCAAGGAGCCGACGCTTTGCGTGGCGATGTACCCTGGGCCATTGCCGGTCTGGAAGCTCGTCGGCGCGCCGAGAGTGTAATAGAGGTACGTGTCGTCCGCGGCAATCTGTCCAATCGACTCATTCTGGAGAAAGGCATTCGGCTCCATGAGCAACGTCGGCGCGCGGTTGCAGCCGCCGAGCGCGCAAGACAGGAGGGACCCGTTGGAGTTCCAGTAGGCGCTGGTCGAGTCGATGACGACGCCCTGCGCCTGCCCGTTCCAGAGAAGGTCAGACGGGGGGGAGCTGCCGCCGCCGTCGCCGAGACAGCCGCTCGCTGGGCAACCAAAAACGCCGTATTCGTTGACGGAATACACGGTGCCGGCGCTTACGGAGATGACCGACGGCGGGGCCGCGATGACGGTGTCGGCGGTGAACAGGACGGTCGGAGAGTTGTTGCAGCCGTCGATGGCGCACGCGAAGAGCGCCGCCTCCGTAGCCCAGTACACGTTCGTGCCATCTACGGTGAGCCCATGCAACGTGTCCTTCGAGTCATTGCTCGCGCCGGATAGCGTCATGATGCTGACGGAGTCCCATTGACCCGAAGCGAGAAGCGTCGGGCTGTTGTTGCAGCCGGTCTTCGCGCATTTCAGGACCTGCACGAGACCCGCGACTCCGCCGTCGCCGTCCGAGTGCTCGCCCTCGCTGATCCAGTAGACGTTGTTCGCGTCGACGGCGACGCTGGTCGGCGCGATCACTCCCGACGCCAGAACGCCCGGAGGCAACGGTACGCAGACGCCCGCCTGGCAGGCGCCGCCGGCGCAATCGTGGCCGCACACTCCGCAGTTGTGCGGATCGACCTGCGTGTAGCCGCAGTCGCTGCGGACGGCGAAGCCGGGGCCCAGACCCGCGCCGTCCTCCGGGTTGCCGGTGCCGTCGGCCGATCCATCGGAATTCGCACTCGAACCGCTCGCATCATCACTCGAACCGCTCGCACCGTCGATTGAACCGCTCGCGTCGGGCTTCGACCGGCTCATGCTGGCATCGAGGGTCGGTTCTACGCCCGAATCCCCGCTCGACCCGGGGGTCGCGCCGATGTGGCCCGCATTGCCGGCGTCATCGAGCAGCGGGTCGTCGTTGCTACCGAGCGAGATGCCTCCGCCGCAGGCGGAAAACGACACGAGCAATGCGGCGGTACCGGTGATCGTTGCCGTCGAGGTCTTCATCGTCGCCTCCGTCACTGCCGTTTCAATGGCCGCGACCTGCGAAGGCGATCACTGGCTGGCCCTCGAAAGAATGGAACGCACGTGCTGCGCGTACGCGCCCTCGGGTTCGGCGGCGAGGAGTTGGTCGCCGAGCTGGTGCGCCTGCGCGAGTCGTCCCGCGGCAATCAAGGCCTCGATTCGCAGAACGGCGGCCTCGGGTCCCAGGCGCCGCGATGCAAAGCGACGGTCGTACGCGTCGAGGGACAGCAGGGCGGCGCCAGGATCGCCCGCCGCGAGCACGCGGCGCGCCTCGTCGAGAGCCGTGACCTCCGCGGTCAGCGTGTCGTCCGCGGCGGGCGCGCTCGACGCGGCCTGCACGCCCGACGCGGCCGGCGCGCCGGGCACGCTCGACACGTTCGCCGCGACGTCAGGTGGCGAGGGGGCGAGCGAGGCCGAAAGGTCCGCGGGTCGAGTCGCCTCGACCCTTCGCGCCAGAATGCGCGCGGGCGAAGGCGCCGCGTGAACCGGCGGAGTCGGATCGCTCGGCGCTTCCACCTCGGGGAGAGGGGGCAGCGCTTCCACATCGGGGTTTGGCGGCAGCGCCTCTGCGGGAGCGGGCCGCGGAGCGGACGAAACGCCGAACGAAGGCCGCCCCGTAGAGGCGGCGGCCGGCGCCGGACGCGGCGCGACGACCGCCGAGGGGCGCCGCATCAGGCCTCTCACGAGCGGAGTCAGTGAGCCCGCGACGCCGAGAGCGACCGTGCCGCCGATCGCGCCAAGCGCCAGCCACTTGACGATCAGGCCTGTGCCTGCGGTCGCCGCGGCGGCGCCGCCGGTCCCGGCGGTCGTCGTCACCGCCGCGACGAGGCCCATCGCCGCGAGCGTGCGGCGCTTGCCGGCGCGCGGTGGGACGTCGAGGCGCGCCGAGCCCAGGAGGCGCTTCTCGTCGTCGGTGGGATCGTCTCCGAGAATCGGTATGAGCTCGCTCACGCGGCACCTCCTTTGGCCTTCAGGCTCTCGGCCATCCGGGCGACCTTCTCGCGAAACTGGTGCCGGGCGCGTCGAAGGCGCGACGCCACGGTTCCGGGGGGCAAGTCGAGCAGCACCGAGATCTCCGCCATCGTCATCTGGTCGAGCTCGAAGAGAACGAACGCGGCTCGAAGGTCGAGCGACATCTCGTCGAGGATGGCGTCCAGCCACATCCGCGCTCGCCGCAGATCCACGGCGTCTTCCGGGCTCGGCGCCCGGTCCGACTCTTCGTCGTCCTCGGGGACGTCGCTCGCCGCGACCTCTCGCCGCCGGAGGCGAGTGCGCCGGCTGTCGGCGGCCACGCGCAGGGCCGTCTGGAAGAGAAACGAGCGTTCGCTTCCGAGGCGGATGGCTGTGAGCTTGCGCGCCGCCGTGACGAAGACCTGCTGCGCCGCGTCGTCGGCGTCTCCCTGGGCCACGCCGAGGCGCCGCAACGAGCGCCAGATGAACTCGTAGTGGGCGTCGACGAGCTCTCGGAATCGCGCGGGGGATTCCACCTCGGCCGCCACCTCCACTTCGAGGGCTCCGTGGCCCAGCGTGAGACCGTCGTGCCTCATCAATCACTCATGGCCGGTCCCGACGCGACTGATCACTGGAAACGGTACCCCGCGTCGAGCTCGAGGGTCGGCGCCACGGCTGGAATCCGGCGAAGCGCCTCCGTCTCGCCGGATTGCTGAAAAGAGAAAGAATAACGGGTCACCGGCGCCATGAGCCCGCCGCCAGCCTCGATGAAGAAAGCGCCGGGCGGCGACCAGGCGACTCGGCCGAGTGCGTCCGGGGCCAGCCAGGGCCGCACTTGCGTTCCGTTGGTCTCGAGACCGAACCCTCGGGAACGCAAGACTCCGGCGTCCAGCGCGGCGCAGATCGAGAGCGCAAACTCGGAGGACCACGCGAAACGCAGAGGACAGGCCTCCAGCCTGCCCACGAACCATTCGAGCTGGGCGCCGATCGCGCCGGCCAGGGCGGCGCGCGTAGCCAGGGCGAAGAGCGAGGCGCGAAACGAGGGGACGAGGGCACCATGTGCCAGGCCGGTCGCGTCGAGGAAGACCCCTCCTCCGATGCCCCATCCGGGAACGAGCCCCGCGACCGACTGCCCTTCTCCGCCAAGCGCCCAACGCGTACGCTCGGCGGGGCCGGCCGAGGCTCGCGCCGGCGCCGCAGCCTCGGGTGAAGTTGCCGCGTGAGGCTCCGCTGGAGAGCGCAGGGGCTGCGCAGGACGCGCGACGCGATCGACCGTCGCGCTCGCGGGCGAGGGAGCGTCGGAAGAAGGCGAGGCGGACGCCCCCTCGCCCGCGGCTCCAGAGCTCGAAGGTCCCGGGGCGGCCGGCGGGGGCACCGGCGCGGTCGCAGCCAGAGGATCGACGGCGAGCGCCGTGATCAGCGCGAGCGCGGAGGTCACCTCTTCGCAGCTATCGCCCGTGACCTCGCGCCTCGACACCGCGCCGTCGAGGCCCGCGATGACGAGCACTCCGCGGACCGTACTCGTGTCGCGGGTGACGGCGATGACGAAGGCGCGCGCCGGCTCTCCCTCCGCGGCGCGACGGATCCGCTCGGTGCGAGCGGTGACCCCCTGCAGAAAGCGAGCTTCGTCCGGGCAGCCCGCGAAAGCGCTGTAACTCAAGCGGATCCCCTCGACGTCGGCCCGTGCGGGGCCGGTAGTGAGGGCCAGGCCGAGCGCAAGGGCCGCCGTACGCGCCCGATGACGCCGGGTAGAACGGAGCACGGGCGCACGGTTTCACGGGCGGACCGGATGGCAGAAGCAAAATCGACTGACGCAGCGCGCGGGCGCGCGGCGCCGGCGCGCCCCGCGACCCCGAGCTCCGGCGCACAAATACCTATCGACCTGTATTTCGTCGTGGTCTAAAAGCCGTCACGTGTGGAAAAAGGGCTTTCGCGCCAGACCCGCCATCGCGCTCTCGTCGTCGAAGCGAACGGCCGCCCTGGTCGTCGGCAGCAGCGCGCTGCTCGCCGGGTGCGTCGCTTGGCAGGAGGTCAAGTACGGGGTCTCGAGCCTCGTCCGATCCCGGCAAGACATGGCCGGTCCGCCGGCGATCGCGCCGGCCCACGCCACGGAGCACCTCGATCCACCGTTGCCCGTGACCGCCGCGTTGAACTTCGGCGGTGCCGACCCGGAGGGCGCCTGGACGCTGCGGCCCGGCGCGCGCGGGGTCGCCGCGCACGTGTCGCCGGCTCCGCCGATCGCGTTCGAGTGGGACTTCGAGGTCGGCGGGCATTTCAGCGCCGACGGTTGGACCGTCGCGGACGGCGACGGCGACGCCCCCTCGGCGTGCGGTCGCATCGACGCGAATCGTCTGCGCGGCGGCCGTTCGCTCGAGGAGGCGATCGGCGGCGACTACTGGAGACGGAGCTACTGGCCCGGTCAGTCGGGCGAGTGCATGGTCGACACCTCGGCTCGCCGCGTGACGTACATATCCCCCCCCTTCCCGCTCACCGCCGCGAACCGGCACATCTCCTTTCTCGTGGGCGGAGGCGGACAGGGCGGGCGCGTACGGCTCCTCGTCCCGGGACAGCCGGATGCATTTCGCGAAGCGGGGCCGGGCGACGTCGGCATGGTGCGCGTCGACCACGTCGTGCCGCCGTCGGCGCTCGGGCATCAAGCGCAGCTCGTCATCGAGGGCTTCGGAGGCAACGGAATCCTGGTTGACGACGTGGTCGGCTCGGCCGAGTCGCTCGACTGGCACCAGCCGGACGCGCCGCTCTGGGGATACGTCGACCTGCACGACCACGTCTTCGACCACCTGACCTCGGGAGGGCAGCTCTTCGCCGGCCGGGTGACCGAGCACCCGCTGACCGGTGACCTCGAGGCAGGCCTGCGTTCGAAGGACGGGATGATGCACGCCCTCGAGGACTGTCGTCACAGTCACGGCGCCCTTCCGGTGATCGGAGGGTCCTTGTCCCTCAGCCCCGAAGACATCGACCACCCGCGGGACGGGTATCCGACGTTCGACGGGTGGCCCAAGGCCACGACGCTGGTCCACGAGCAAGTGTACGTCGACTGGCTCAGACGGGCCTGGCAGGGCGGCCTCCGGATCGTCCAGCTCGACGTGGGCAACACCGATTTTGCCGCGAAGGTCTACGCCACCGTCAACTTCTGGCTGACTCACAAGCACCCGTTCCTGCACACCGACGACGCGACCGCCATCGAACGAACGCTCGCCGCCGTTCACGAGTTCGTCGCCGGCGAGGGGCGCGGCTGGACGGAGGTCGCGACGTCGTCGGAGGACGCGCGCCGCATCGTGCGCGAAGGCAAGCTCGCCCTGGTGCTGGGGATCGAGGTCGACTCGATCGGCGACTATTACTCGTCGTGCGGGCACGAGCCCAGCGGCGTGCTGCTGACCGGAGCGCCCACCTGCCACATGCTGCCCACCGAACCGCAGGCGCTTTCCAAGGAGATTCTCGAGTTGCTCAAGGGACTCTACATGCGGGGAGTCTCCCATATCATCCCGGTCCATTTGATGGAGAACGCCTTCGGCTATCCAGCCGTCTACGGGCGCGCCTTCGATATCGAGTCGACCTGGGCAAACGGCCGCGCCATCGCCCTCGACAACGGGTGGGACCTGGGCGTGCGAGTTCGGCTCGACGACGACGACGTACAGAATCACCCCATTTACACGTGGCTCATGACGGTCGTGAGCGACGCGAGCGCAAAGGTCGACCCGAGTCGACTGATGTTCCCGATACCGCCGGACGATCGCGTGAGCCATATCGCGTACGGCGGGCTCACTCCCGCGGGAAGAGAGCTCATCAAGCAGATGATGCGCTTCGGCATGCTCGTCGACATTCAGCACATGGGAGAGAGGACGGCCAACGAGACGCTCGAGATGGCCGAGAAGGACGGCTATCCGGTGATGACGTCTCACACGCAGATGCGGGAGCTCGCGTTTGGATACAAGTCGCCCGTGCCGTGGGAGCCCAAGTCGGAGGAGGTCGCCCGAGCGTACGACACCGCGGACGTGGAGCGCGTCGCGGGCGAGCAGCTCCGGTCGCGAGAGCAGCTCGAACGCATCCGCCGTCTCGGCGGCATGGTCGGCGTGCAGCTCGACACGGGCAACATCGCCGGCCGCTGGGGCCGAGGAGGGCAGGACTTCTGCGACGACTCCGCCGTGACGTGGGGCCACTCGTACCGGTACGCGGTCGACATGGTCGGCGGGCGCGGCCTCGCGATCGGATCCGACGCCAATGGCCTGGCCGGTTTCCCGGAGCCCAGGTTCGGTCCGAGCGCGTGCCTTGGTGCGCATGTCGACGACTTCCGGATGAAGCTGATGCCGGCGATGGCGGCCGCCCAGAGAAACGGGGTGCGCTACGACGAGCGCCCCGGGCGGACGGGGGTGACGGATGCGGGCATGGGGCGCTTCAGCAAGGCCGGTAAGGGCTTCGCGTACAGCGCCGACGAGCGCGACGTGTGGGAGGCGCTGGCCGAGGCCGAGGTCGCGGCGGGGCTCCCCACGGCGCCCGATGCGTTCCGCTTTCTGGATGGCTACGAGCAGCGCGCACCGTGGCGCGGGTCGGACCGAGCGCACCGGGTGCGTCGCATCGCCAAAGGTCTCTGGGTCAAGCAGCACCACCTCGGCCCGAAGGCGCTCGACGACTGCCAGGATCTCTGCAACGACGACTCCTGTTCACGACCGTGCGCAGGCCCGGACCTGCTCGAGATGGACGCCTGGGATTCGTATCCTCCTCGAGACGCGCGCGACGATGACGACCTCCTGCGAATGGAGCGCGTAGTGGACTCCTGGCTCGCGATGCAGGGGTCGAACGCGGCGGTTCACAAGTACGTGGTCGTCGCGAAGGATACGGCCGGACGATGCGTCGAGCGTGACTTCGATGTCAATCTCGAGGGCCTGGCGCACTATGGCCTGCTGCCCGACTGGCTGCAGGACAACCGCAATGCCGGGCTGGACGAGCAGCACATGGCCCCCCTGCTTATGGGCGCCGAGGACTACGTCGAGATGTGGCAACGAGCCGAGCGCAAGTCGGTCGAACTCGGCGGTCTGCCTCCGGACATCGCAGGCAAGCCGCGCGGACAGTGAGGCGAGCGGCGAAGCGGCCCGCTCGTCAGAGCGCTTCGACGACGACGCGCTCGCGATCGACCGCGCGCTCGGCCGCCGCGAGGTCGACCGGCGACGGGGCGCGAAGGAGCGCGTCGCGGTCGAGGCCGAACGCGAGGAGGAGCAGCCGCGACGGCTCGATGGCGAGGTCGCGCTCCTCGAGAAACAACCGCGCGAGCTGTTCGGCGTACGCGCGCGCGAGAACGCGCGTGCCGATCCCGTCGAAGCGCCGCGCCCTCCTTCGGCTCGCGATCGTCGACGCGACGAGGGCCGCGAACGTGGCGTGATAGAGGCGCCGAAGGTGGGGCCGCGGCCCGGGCGCCGAGGCGAGGACCTGGCGGAGGAAGTGGACGTTGAGCGGGACGTGGAACGACTCGTCGCGCGTCAGGATCGTGAGCATCTGCCGGACCGCCGGGTGCCGCGCCGTGCGGAGCGCGATGCGGTACGTCGTCGACCCGATCGTCTCGAACATGAGGTTGACCAGGACGATCGACTCCATCTTCTCGGCGCGCGCGTAGAGGCGGTAGAACGTGCGGGTGGTCGGGCCCATCGGGCGCACGCCGCCGCCGAGCCACGCGAGGAACTCCTCGAGCAGCGACCTGTGCCACCCCTCTTCATCGCCGTAGAGGCGCAGGCACTCGGCGAGGTCTGGATCGGCGTGCCGCATCGCGTCCGCGAGCTCGTGAGCCTGGCGAAGGCCGGACTCCTCGGCGCGATACGCCGCGTTGAAGAACGCGATCGCCGCGGCCCGCTCCTCCTCGGACTCGAACGCCGGCGGCTGGGAGAGATCGAGCTTCTCGCTCGTCATGCGGGCGCGCCGCTTGCGGAGCGCGGCGAGCCACCAGGAGGTCGGACGAGTGCGCACGTATGCCCGATGATCGGTCGGCCGGGGGGGGCCTTGCAAGGGCCAATCGGTCCTGGTTCGCGCGGCCCGGCCGCCAGGCCCTCGCGGAGGGCGCTTACGGCGCGCCCCTCCGCCGACGCCGCAGCGCCAGCGCGATCAGGGCAGCGCCGAACGACAGCTCGACGCCGTGGGCAACCCGCGCGCGGCGCGAGTTCTTGGTCGGCAAGGCGCAGCTCGAACCTTGCCCGGAGGTGGCGGTTGCGCCGGTCGCGCCCGTGCCCGCGCAAGGGTTGTACGTCGGGTCGGTGTATTTCTCGGTCGTGTGAAGGTTCGTGACCGGGGTCTGCGACGCCGTGGCTTCGAGGACGAGGTCGGTCGTCAGCGCGGCCGCGGGGAGATTGGCGAGAAGGCGCGTCACCCAAAGAGGGCCGTTGATTCCCATCGTGGCCACGGCAAGGTCGTCGCACGAGGCCGGCGTGGCGCACATCGCGAGCGCCGGAGACCCGCCTTCGCTCTGCCCCTGGGCATCGCCCGCGCCCGAGTCGACGGACACGTTGCACGTCGGCACGGACGGTACGCAGGTGGTCGTGTACGCGAGCTCTAGCCCCGGATTGACGCCGCTCGAGAGCTCGCCGAGTGCCGCCGGACCGGCAGACTCCGTGAGCCAACCGGTTCCCCCGTTGGCGGCGAGGGCCTTCTGCTCGAGGGTCGAGTACGTCGAAATGTCGTTATGGGGGTCCCACGCGAGCTGCGTGAAATCGAGGGTCGCGTCCGGAAAGTTCTGGGGGTGGTAGCGCCCCTCGCTCACGACGTAGAGCTCGAGGCCGACATGCGCGCCGATGCCCGCGGCCACCATACGCAGAGGGAGCGTCAGGTCGGCGCCCGGCGTGACGACGCGAACCGGTTGCATCGCTTGCACTCCCTCGCCGGGCGCGAGCTTGAGCGCGATGAAGTCGAAGCCCGCCGTGGTGTACGCGTCGATCGTGGGCTGCAGGGCCGGAGGAACCTCGTACCCGTTCGCCACCAGCCAGGCTCCGAGCGCTTCGCCCTGGGACGACTGCACCGTCACCGCCTCGTAGGGGCCGACGACGCTCTGCGAGATGACCTGCACCGTGGGCGTGTTCGCATCGGCGTCCACGGCCTCGTCCGTCGCGGCCGGGGAGGCCGACGAGCTCCCGCATCCGATTCCGCTCCCCTCGTACTGCGTCGGAGGCGCGCCCCCGCACGCTGGAGTGGGCCCCGTGATGACCGTGCGCGTGCTCGCGTCGAGCGCCGCCAGCCACGCGTCCGTCGACAGCTCGACGCGTGCCCCCGCGCGCACGGGCAACACCCAGGCGAAATGAGTCGGGGTGCCGCTGTACCGGATTCTGATCCCAGAGGACGGTCTGCACCTGCGAGATCGAGAACGCCATGCGATGGTCGGTCACGACGCTCGGATCGACGACGACCTGCGAGGGCGGCGGCGCCGAGTGAAAGCACGCGCCGCACGCGAGAGCGTCGTGGCTCGCGAACAGGGCGACCGGACATGCCAGGGCGCACGCAAGCGGAGCGCGTAGGCGAAAGCCAAGCATCGGACCTCCCGTCGGGTGCAAACCGCCACCCGAAAAGCCCGCGACACGGATGTCGCGGTATCGTCGTCCCCGCGCCCCCTTAAGTGCGATTATTCGTGGGAGCCGGCGGGAAGGTCAGCAACGAGCGTGCCGCAGCCGGGCGCTACACCCTCCGCGCCTCGTTACTTCGCGTCCATGGATGCGTCGACGACGGGGGATGCGTCGAAGCAGGAGTGAGCCCGGTCGTTCAAGCAACGCGCTCCTCGTGTACGAGCAGCGCGCTCCTCGTGTACGAGGAACGCGTCCGCGCCTTCGAATCAGCGCTCCTCATGGTCGAGCAGCGCGTGGCTCGTCCCCGCGGGCCGGCTCCTCGCTGCGAGGGACGCGTCCCTCGCCGCACCGTCGAGTCGGAATGGGCGGTGCCGTCCCCGCCCGCTCGACGTGTACCGAACGTCCCAAAGCAGCACGATCGCGCCGTGAGCGCGGTGCCACGACGGGGGAGGCGGACCCGACGGGCCAAACGGTTACGGCAAATTACCGTGTGACGGCCGCGATTCGGTCACCTATCCGTCTCCGATGATCGGCCGACGCATTCTGTGACGGACGATGAACTAATGACCCAAGATCACGGTGAGCGGCGGAAGACGCAGGGGGTCGTGCGTCCTCCGACCGCGCGAGAGGCGCGCGCGGAGGAATTTTTCCGATGAAGCTGTTTTCGTTGCAGAGTCTCGCGGTCCTTGCTTTCGGGACGGGTGGTGCGCTGACCGCGGTGGCCGCGTGCGGGAACAATGCCGCCGCCCCACCGGACGACTTTGTGCTCCACCCAGACTCCGGTTCCGTCGAGTCGGCCGACTCGACGACCTCGAGCAGCTCCTCGGGCGGCTCGAGCGGCAGCGGCGGCCGGTCCGACGACGCGGGCTTCGACGCGACCCTCGTGATGTACGACGGGCCGCCGCCCAGTTTTGCCGAGGGAGGCCAGCTCTGCTCGACCCCCGACGGGGTCCCGATCACGTTCAACCCGGTCTATTCGGGATACGATGGCGTTCACAACTACCAGGTGCCGGTTTTCGTGGCCGGCGTCGATCCCGCGACGGTCACATGGGGAGCCTCGGATCCGACGATGGTCTCCCTCCAGCCCTACGTGAGCGGGATCATGATCACGACCAAGAAGGCCGGCGATGTGACGATCGTCGCGACGGTGGGGTCCAAGTGCGGCTCGACGCCTCTGCACATCACGGCCTTCACGGCCGACGACTGGACCACCGGAAGCATGCGCTACAATAACGGCAATCCGCTGAACTTGGACCTCGATGGCTCCGCGTACGCCGACGTCGTGATCCCCGATGGGGGCTTCGACGCATCGGGCTACGACGCATCGGGGGTCGACGCGTGCGCGTATGCGATGCCCAACCCCTTCGAGAATCCCCCCGCGGCCTGCACGAACTGCCATGGGAACATGTCGAACGGCAAGATCTTCGGCATGACGCTGTTCTCCGACGTTCAACACACCCCGGAGCAAACCGGCGGCTACAGCGACGACCAGCTCATCAACGTGTTCGTCAACGGCACGGTCCCCCCCGGCGGCTACTACAACGACAGCCTCCTCCCGTACTGCGACTGGCACGCGTTTCATACCTGGCGAGACATCAGCACGCCCGCTGAGCAGACGGGGATGCTCTCCTATCTGCGCTCGCTCACCCCGCAGGAACAGCTAGGCTGCTTCGAGCTCTTCAACATGATGAACTGTGCCGACGGAGGCTGACGCCGTCAGCCCTACCCACCATGGCGCGATCGACGCCACGAACGAGCGGATGGATCACGACCGGCGCGATGGCGTTGGCCGCGAGCCTCGTGGCGTGCAGCGGCGGGAGCGGCCCCGCGAGCGCGCCGGACGCATCGCGTGAAGAAGCGGATGCAACCGAGGACGCGACAGGCGCCTCTCGCGAGCAAGAGGACGCCACGAGCGCGGACTCGAGCGATGCCACGAGCACGGTCGACGGAGCCAACGGGGCTGACGACTCGAGCGAAGACGGCGCGAACGCGGCCTGCGCGAACGCCAGCGTCCCCCCGGCCACGCTGGACTGCACGGGCCTCTACGCGGACATTGTCAGCAAGACCCTCGCTTCCGGCGTTCGATTCTATCAGCCGGCCGTTCCGCTCTGGTCAGACGGCGCCGAGAAGATGCGGTGGATCCAGCTCCCGGCGGGAACGCAGATCGACGTGAGCAACCCCAACGAATGGTCCTTCCCCGTCGGTACGAAGATCTGGAAGGAGTTCAGCCGGGGCGGCAAGAGAATCGAGACTCGACTCTTCCAGAAAGTCGACGACGGCCCACCCCCCATCTGGGTGCACGCGACCTACGCCTGGAACGAGGACGAATCCGAGGCGGTGACCTCGGGGGGGGGCGACTTCGCCTTGGCGGACGACGGAGGCACCTACCATATCCCCACGTTTGCCGAATGCGAAGAGTGCCACAACGGCAGAACGGATCACGTGCTCGGGTTCGAGCAGGTGTCCCTCGGTCAGCAAGGGGCGCTTGGGTTGACCCTCGCCGAGCTCGCCGAAGAGGGCCTGATCGTACCGAAGCCTGCGCAGACGCAGCTCACCATCGGAGAAGATTCGACCGGGGTCGCGGCCCCAGCGCTCGCGTGGCTCCACGTCAACTGCGGCGTCACCTGCCACAACGCCAATTCGAACGCCACCGCGTACGGGGTGGGGATGCGCCTCCGCCTGGATCCCGCGCTGCTCGACGGACGAGCCGTCACGATTTCCGCTTTCGATCCGCTGAGCACGACGATCGGCGTGGCCGCGCGCTCCCCGGGTTGGGTCCAGCCGGTCGCCTGGACGCGCATCGTCCCAGGCGATCCCGGCGACAGCTTGCTCGTGCAGCTGATCTCGAATCGAGGAACGAACAACCCAGTCGGAGGTCAAATGCCCCCGATAGCGAGCTTGATCGTGGACACCGACGACGTCGCCAACGTCGTCGAATGGATAGGCAAGATGCCGGGCGAATCGGCCGGCGACGGGGGCCTCGAGGGTGGACCCGACGCAGAAGGTGCCGGGGATCTCGACGGCGGATCGGACGCAGATGACGGCCCGAGCGGCGACGCCGCAGACGGCGCGAACTAGCGTTCCCGGCCCCACTCATCCCGGCGCCCGGCCCCTACTGGCAGGGCTTCTCGTTCTCCGACATCTCCTTGGTCCAGCCCGGATTGATCATGCTGTTACCCGGCATCGCCTTGAAGAACGTGCACGCCGCGTTGTCGCCCAAGAGCTTCCAGCGAAACCACGGAATCGAGACCTGCTCTTCGGGGACCTGTGGCGTGGGAATGTGCGTCGCGCCGGTCGCGGACCACCAGTACACCTCGTTCATCGGGTTCATGGCGCTGTAGGCCTCTTGCACCCAGGCCTCCGATACGAGCACGTCCGCCGTACCGCTGAACATGAACATGGGAGACTTGATCTCGCCGTACACCTGCTGCCAGGTACCGCCCGTCGGCTGATCGCCGAAGCCACTGGCGGGCTCCATCGCGAGACCCGCGTAGATCATCTGGCTCCCCCACTTGGCCTCGGCCAGCTGCAAGGTCGTGAAGGCCGCCTGGCCACCCTGCGAGTGCCCGGTGGACCCGAGCTTGTTGTCGGCGAGATTGGGGTACATCATGAGCGCCGTCTGGAACGCCGTGATGCCGTCGGTGCCGGCTCCGGTGTTGGGGTCCTCGTAGCAGGTCGTCAGGAAGCCGTGAGTGGCGAACCGTTCGAGGTCGTCTTCGTAATCGGAACACGTGGCGCCGGTGCCGTTCGCCAGATGAATGATGGGGACCTTGCAGCCAGCGGGCACCGACGGAATCCAGAACTTGACCGAGCCCGATGCACTGGCGTCGAACGTGAATGGGCCCGCGTCTTCGTAGTCCGTGATGCCGTCGAGGCAGCTGCCGTGGCTGATGCCGCCGTCCGCGCTCGCGCCGGCCTCGCCGATCGCGCCGCCGTCGTCGCTCGCACCCGCATCGTCGCCCGGGCTCGTCGTGCCGGGGCCCGTGCCTCCACTGCCGCTCGCGCCTCCGCTGCCGCTTGCGCCTCCGCTGCCGCTCGCGCCACCACCCGTGCTGGCGCCGACCCCGCTTGGGCCGCCGGGGCCCGAGGTCCCGGTACGGGCGGCCCCCGCGGTCTGGCCGTTGGTGCCTTGGGCGCAGCTCGCTCCCGAGAGCACGAGCGCCATTGCGAACGACGACGCGCCGGCGTGTCCCCTGATCCACTTGAACGAATCGCACTTCATGTCGTCCTCCGTTTCACGGTCGGATCGCGAACTCGGTGCCTCGAAGGTCGTTTTGCCCTGGAGCCCGCCAACGAAAGGACCGTACGAAGTCATCTTGCGTTCCGACGACGACGCGGACGGGACACAATTCCTCCAGAATGGGTCATTAATCTGCGTCTTGCGTAAAAAACTGCCGTGAGGGCAAGCGTCGGCTCCAGGGGTCGTCGACGCGCAATCGGCTTCTCTCGCGCTGTCGCATCAGCGCCGGTATTGCGACCGGCCCGCTGCGAGGTCGCCACGTACCAAGAATACTTATTCACTATTTCTTCTGAATCGAACGGCGCTCTTCGAGTATCCAAGAGGCGCACGCTTACGCAAGAGCAAGAAGGGTGCAATCATGCCTATTCATGCCGTCCGCGAATCGTCGTACCCGGGTCGCGCCGCCGTCGTTCTAGGCGTTCTGGGCCTGACGCTGGGAATGGCCGCCTGCTCGAACGGAGCGAGCCAATCCGGCACCCCCGTCGGCGCCCCGAACGGGGCGAGACCGGGCGGCGGGCAGGCCTCCGCCATCGGCTCGAGTCCGTCGAGCTCTGGAGCGGGAGAGACCAGCACCGGAAGCCCCCCCGGAACGCCCGCCGAGACGACCGCCGACGGCGGCGCCGGGCCGGCCACCGGCCCCGGCGAAGCGGGCATGGGCGATGACGGGAGCGGCGAGATCGGTCTGGACGGCGCTCCTCCGGACGCGCAGCACCCGGACCTCGGGAAGGGCGACGGGACCGACGTCATCCTCATGGGAGACTCCTGGATGTCGAACACGCTTCAGATCGAGGGCACGGGCGGAGGGATCGCGCCCGCGCTGATCCAGGTCGCCGGTGAGCCCTACCGCAACTACGCCGTCCAGGGGGTCATGATGCTGCAAGCGGACAGCTTCGGGCCCGCGATTCCGACCCAGTACGAAAGCGCGAAGCAGGCGAACCCGGACATCAAGACCGTCGTCATGACGGGAGGCGGAAACGACATCATCCAGAACCCGACCATCCAATCGGACTGCCAGATGGGCGGCGACATGTGCAAAGCGCTGCTCATGCAGATCAGCCAGGCTCTCGAAACGCTGTGGACCGAGATGGCGAGCGACGGAGTGCAAGACGTCGTGTACATCCAGTACGCCGACAACGTCGGCAGCACGGCTCAGAGCCTCCGCGGCGACGCGGGAGTCGCCGCGCCCAGCATCTGCCTCACGGGGAAGATTCGCTGCCACTCGGTGGACACCACCGCCGCCGTCATGAGCCAGATCGCGGCCGACGGCATCCACCCGCTCCAGGCCGCGAACCAGCGGATCGCGACCCAGGTGTACGACCTGATGGTGCAGGACGGGATGCGCCGCTGAATCACGAGCAGGAGAGGTTCGCGCGTCGCGACGCCGGCGTCTCTACTGGACGAGTTCGAGGAGATAGCCGTCCGGATCCTTGGCCATCGCCACGACCCTGCCGCTAAGGGTCGGGTCCGGCGCCGCGGGCGTGACGATCGAGCCGCCGCCCTTCGCGATCCTCTCGGCGGTCGCGGCGACATCGGTGACCTCGTGGACCTCGATGACCGGGTTGTTGTTGTAGTTGCGCTGGGTCATATCGGTGTACCCCTGAAGCACGATGGCCGATCCGTGGCCCGTCGAATACTGCATGACCTTCTCGGTGAGCGTGCCCAGGTCGTACTCGCCCGTCTGCTTCATCCCCATCACGTTGGTGTAGAAGTCGACCGACGCCTGAAGGTCACTCACCGCGAAACCGAGGGCGAGGACGAGCGGGTCCGTCGTGGTCTGCTGCACGAGCTCGATCGTGTAGCCGTCGGGTCCGACGGCCATGGCGTCCATGGCCCCCATGTACTCGAGCGGCGCCTGGGTAATCGTGAACCCGCCGTCGGTCAGGCTCTGGACGGTCGAGGTGATGTCGGGGGTGTAGAACACGATCTTGGCCGGGACGTTGGCGACGGTGCCCCCGTCGTCGAAGCGCATCAACGTGAGAGAGGATCCCTTGTCACCCGCGCCGTACACGAACACCCGCTCGAGCCGGTCGTCGCGCTGAACCTGTGTCTGCAACGTCATGCCCATCGTGGCGACGAAGAACGTCGTCGACGCATCGAGATCGCTGACGCCGACGCCCACGGACTCGAGCGCCGGGACGGCCGCCCCGCCGTCGACCATGGCGCCCGTCTCGGCCCGCGCGCCGCCGTCCGTCACACCAGGCGGTCCGCCGTCCGTCGTGGACGCGGAATCCGCGCCGCAGCCCCAAAGGCTTAGTCCGCTGAGACAGAAGATCGCCCAGCCACGCGCGTCGTCCTTCATTGCTTTCCGCCTTCGGCTCGTTGTGCGGCGAACATACCCGCAACGCCCGCGGGTGGCGCAGCGCCGGGATTACGTTTCTGGATGTATTCTGGAAAGAAGGGCGGGCGCTTCTCACGCCCAGATCGCGCGAGGGCTGGACTCCGCATACGCGCGCCTGTACGTGAGAGGCGTGCGCCCGGTCCATCGCCTGAATGCGCGGTAGAATCCTTCGACGTGCGCGAATCGCAGTCGGAACGCGATGTCGGTGAAGGCGAGCTCGCGACGCGCCACGTACCGCACGGCGAGCTCCTGCCTCAAGCTGTCGAAGACTGCGCTGAAGGTCGTCCCTTCACGCTCGAGTCTCCGCGCGAGGGTCCTCGGACTCATTCGAAGCTGGCGAGCCACGGTGAAGATCGACGGCGCGCCCTCCAGGAGCTCTTTCGACGTGATCTCGCGGACCCGGCCGGTCAGCGTCGGCCGCTGGGTCGCCTGATCGAGGGTCAGCTGCACGTGCTCGCATAGCAAGGCGTGAACGGAGGCATCCGCGCTCGGGAGCGGCGCGTCGAGGGAGTCGCGGTCGAACGCGAATCCGCAGCTCGGGGCCTCGAAGCGCAGGGGGGCACCCGCGAAGGCACGTTCGTATTCGGTCGTATTCGAGGGTCGCGGGTGCGAAAACCAGCATTCGAGCCCGGGCGCCCCGGCGAGCGACGGCCGTATGTGGTTTGCGTACCAGGCGCTCATCGTGAAGTCGATGATGGCCCTCGGCGCGGGGACGCTCATCTCGAACTTGATCAGCGCGCGCGAGTCCTCGCCGGCGACGCGAACGTTGAGCACGTCGCTGAATGCGCGGATGTAGCGGTCTGCCACGACGACCGATTGGCGTACCGTGGCCGCCGACTGGATCGCGTAGTCGAGGGGCCCGGCGGCCCCGAGAGGCATCGCGCGAGCCGCCTTGAGGCCGAGGTCCGGGTCCCCCGTGAGCGCGACCTGACGGATCGCCAGGTCGTTCGCGACGGTCGTGGAGATCCGGCCGCCCGGATCGATCGCTTTCAGCTTCCGCAGCGACTCGGGATCGAAACATTCGTAGGTCGAGAGGACCTGCGCGAACGGCGAGATGAAACGCGCCGAGTAGCAGGCTACCGATGCGTCGATCATCCGCCGCCTCCGCTCACCCAGTCACACGCGTCGTGCTTCATGTCTCTCTGTCTGCGCCTCTGTGCGTTACGCGGGAAACATACCCGGGCGCGCGCGGTTGGGGCGGCGGCAGGAGGACGTTTCTGGATCTATTCTGGATAGCCTTGCGCGCACGTCCGGTCAGACTCGGACTCCGCGCTTCGCGAGCCGACGGACCCGATGCGGATGTCATGGCCATCAGTAGGACTCGAGCGATCCGTCGGCGGTGACGCGGACGTTCCGGTGCCGGTGGGCGCCGGTGAACGCCTCGATCTCGCGGATCCACGGCGAGTCCGGATAGCGGTTGACGACTCTCTCGGCTTCGCCGCGCGCTTCGGCGGCGTGCCCCTGGTCGGCGAGCGCGTGAATACGAACCGACGCGCGCTCACCGGCGCCGTCGCTCCCCGGGAAGCGGCGGTCGCCCTCACCGGCGAGCACGATCGCGAGGCTCGGGTCGGATCGGGAGCTTCGCAGCCGGGCCATCAGGGTCGCCTCGTCCAGATCAGCCCGCGGGAGCGAGCCCGATGGCTCGCCGCCCGCGGCGGGCGACGGGGCCAAGGGCGGAGGCGACGGGGCCAAAGGCGGACGCGCCGCCCGCGCGGCCTCTGCGCGCGACGACGCGGGGCGACCGGGCAAGCTCGCGGCGATCACCCCGAGCGCCGCGGAGACGACGAGGGCGGCGGCGCGGAGGGTCGAGGGGCGCACGGCCCGGGACCTTCAGGGGCAGTCGCCCACGTCGGCGTGGGCGTCGAAGAGGTTTTGCATCGGCACTTGCATCGAGGGCCACTTCTGATCCGATTCGTATGACCACGCCCACGCGCCGTTGTATCCATTCGAATAGAGAGACGTATAGAGGTCGCCCTGGGCGACGCCGTCGGTCGACTCGGCGTAGAACTCGCCCATGACGAGCTTCTTGTCGAGCCCCCAGTACGAAGCGGGGTGCGTGAAGCAGGAGTTATTCACGGTATTGGACTCGTAGTAATGCACTTCGTAAAAGTCGAGCGTGCCGTTCGCCTTGCCGCCCGCGCTCCGGAGCGCCGCGTCGGAGTAGTAGTTCTTGTCTCCGCTCGCGTTCGAGCAATACTGAAATACCTGGGAGCCATTCGTCACGAGTGCGCTCGGGTCGGCCGTGTGGATCGCCGCGGCGAACCAGTTCACCGACCGCTGGATATCGCTCTCGTCGACCTGCGACCCGCCGTTGCTCGCCGTCCACCCGTACTGGGTCATTCCCTCGGGCTCGTTGAAGATCTCGTACGAGTAGAGGCCGCGCGTGCCCTTGAGCGCGGTGACGAGCGGCGTCAGATAGTTGTCGATGTAGGCTAGGCGGTCCTCATCGACCGTGAGGAGGTTCTGGTTGTTGGTGCGCAGCGTGCTCGTGATCCCCTCCCCGCCCTGCAGCATGTCGAAGGACCACAAGCTGAGATCGATCGCCACGCCGGCGGCGTCCGCGGCGGCGAGGATGGCCTTGATCCCGTCGACATGCGACTGCTGCAGAGCGAGCGCCTTCCCGGTGCTCGTATCGTAGCCCGGCGTCACGGTGCCGTTCGTGTGAAACCACCAGCGGACGACCCGGCCGCCCGCGGCGTGCGTCCGCTGGAAGATCGTGGTGAACGTGGCGATGTCGGGACTGGGCACGTCGTTCGCGAAGTTGACCCAGGGCACGTTCAGCCCGCTCGCGAACCCGCAGACGGCCGCCGCGATGCTCGCGTCCGTGGGCGAATCGAGCGTCGAGCCGGCGCCCGAGTCCGCGATGGCCCCGGCGGCGGCGTCCGCCGCTTCGTTCGCGTCTTCCGAGGGGGCTCCGTCGCCGGCGAGGGCTCCCTCGTCGTCGGCCGCGGGAGGGCTCGAGCCGGGGCCCGTGCCCGATCCGAGACTGCCGCCGTCGCGGTCTCCGGTCCCCATCGCCGGTTCGGTTCCGGTCTGCGAGCTGCCGCACGCGATGGGCGCGCTTGCCGAAGCGACCAGGATCAGGCGGTGAGCGATGCGCATGGTGGATCCTCTGACGAGGGTCGGAGTCCGAGGGTGCCGGCGGCTCAAGATTCATCGAGCCGGGCATGCACCGGGAATCGAGTCTCGGCGTTCCGACGTGAATCAGCGGGTTGCGAAGGCGCCGCGCCGTCGTCATGGCCTCCCCGAGCCGCACCTGCGCAGCCTGGGCTGAAGCGGGCGCCCGACGAATGATCCTCCCTGAGTGTACTGCATCCTTCTTGCTGGATTTCGCCGCTGACAACGAGGGCTGGCTGAGCGAATGTGGGCGGCGCCGCGCTCTGCGAGCGCCATCACCAAACCCACCTTCCGCAGGTCTCATGAGCCCTTTGCATTTCGTTCGCTGGTCCCTGCCCGCCGCCTCTCTGGCATGGCTGCTCGCCTCGGAGGGCAGCTCTCTCGCCGCCAAACTCAAAGGCGAAGCGGCAGCGCAGAGTGCGCTGAAGAAAGGGGCGGTCGCCTACCACGCGAAGAAGTATGGGACGGCCAGGGAAGTCCTCGAGAAGGCTGTCAACGGCTGCGGAGATGACCAGTGCACCCCATCGACGCGCGCCGCGCTGCTGCGCGATCTCGGGACGATGCAGTTCCGCCTCGGCGACAAGCAGGGGGCCGCGAAGTCGTTCGACGACGCGATCGCCGCGGACCCGGACGTCACGTTCGACCCCGATTACGACAAGCCGGACGTCCACGCCGCGTGGAGCGAGGCGACCCAGCGCGCGGCGGACGCGGCGAAGAAGAACAGCGCGCCCGCCGAAACCGCAGAGACCGAAGCGCCCCCGCCGGAGCCGAAGACGCCCCCCCCTCCGCCTGAGCACGAAGACAAGCCCGAGCCCCCCCCGCCGACCACGTCGTACTCGCGCGTCTGGATCGGCGTCGCCGGCGCCATCGACATCGACTTCCTGCCGAAAGGCCAGGACCTCTGCAAGCTCTATTCCGATGCGCAGCCCGGCAACCTGTCCAACGCGTACTGCACCAACCCCGACGGCACCGATTACCCCTCGCGCGCCTCGCCGGCCCAGAACCAGGCGCTCGTCCAGGGCCAGTCGGGGGGCAGCTCGGGAGGCGTGAGCATCGGCAACATCCGCGCGATGTTCACCTTCGACTACGCGGCGACGCCCTCGTGGATGGTGGGCGCGCGCCTCGGCTACGTGTTCGGCACGTATCCCGGCACCGCCGCCGTCACCGACGGGCGCGCCTTTGGCCACCCTGTGATGGTCGAGGCCCGCTTGACGTATCTGTTCGGCGATGCGCCCCTTACGCACGTCGGCTTCGCGCCGATGGTGTTCGCGGCGGGCGGCTTGTCGGAGTTCGATGGTCACGTCAGCGCCGTCGTGACGCCTCAGGGCGGTTCGACTCAACCGGTCGAGGTCTGGTACACCGACACCCCCTGGTTTTTCACGCTGGGTGGGGGGGTCCGTTACCAGCTCTCGCCCCATGCCGCGTTCACCGGCGCCGCGCGGCTGAACCTGTCGTTCCCCAAGAACGGAGTGTTCGCCAACATCGGCCCGGAGATCGGCGTTCAGTACGGGTTCTGAGCCCGGCGATCGGCATCATTGGCCATAGTTCAATATCCAGACGAAGCCGACAATGGCACTACCAGCGTAATTCGGTGAGGAGTCGTCGTGCCGCGCTAGGATGTCGCCCGCCGTGACAAGGAGAGATCGAACTCCGGCGCGATTCCACGCCGCAGCGGCGCCGGGCGGGCGCGGCGTGCGCGCGTCTTCTGCGCGAGCTACGCGGACGTCAGGCCGATGGATCGCAGCGCGCGCCCTGGGCGTCGTGGCCGTGGTTTTGCTGCCGAGCGTGGCCTGGGCGGCCGAGGGCGGTTCAGATACGGGCGCATTCCAGCGAGCGCTCGCCCACGGAGCGCTCGTCGCGCTCGCGGCAAGCTACGCCTTCGGCCTCGCGACGAGCCTCACGCCCTGCGTGTATCCGATGATCGCGATCACGGTCTCGGTCTTCGGCGCGAAGGAAGCGAAGAGCCGCCTCGAAGGGATGCTCCTTTCGCTCACGTTCGTGCTCGGCATCGTGGCTCTCTTCACGCCGATGGGCGTCGCCTCGGCGCTCACGGGCAAGGGCTTCGGCAGTGCGCTCGGCAACCCCTGGGTGGTGGCGGGGATCGCCCTCGTGTTTCTGTCGCTCTCGGCGTCGCTCTTCGGGGCGTTCGAGATCGCGCTCCCGGCAGGGCTCAATAGCCGCCTGTCGAGCGCGGGGGGCTCGGGCTATCGCGGCGCGTTCGTGCTCGGGCTCATGTGCGGCGTCGTCGCGGCGCCGTGCGTGGGGCCGTTTCTGTTCGGCTTGCTCGGATGGATCGCGACGACGCGAAACGTGGCGCTCGGCTCGGCGGCCATGGCGCTCTACGGACTCGGCCTCGGGACGCTCTTCTTCGTGGTCGGCGCTTTCGCGGTGAACCTGCCGAAGGCCGGCGCGTGGATGATGGGGATCAAGTGGGTGGGCGGCGTGGTCCTCGCGTACATGGCGCTCGCGTACGTCCGTGACGCTCTGCCGAAGGAGACGCTGCGCCGGCTCGCTCACCCGGGAGCGCCCTACGGCGCGGCGGGTGGGGTTCTCCTGGCCGCGGGCTTGGCGCTCGCCGCCGTGCACCTGGCCGCGGAACGGCGCAAATCGAGCATCGTGCACCTCTCGAAGCCGACGAAGCTGGCCTCGATCGTACCCGCAATCGCAGGGCTCTTCATGATCGTCACGTGGTGGCAGCTGCCCGCGGGCGCTTTGATCTCCGATGCGGATGCCAGCGTCGGCGCCGGCCATGGATCCGCCGCGAGCGCTCCGGCGCGACCGCTCGAGTGGGAGGCCAGCGAGGTTGCGGCGCGCGCACGGGCCGCAGCCGAGCACAAGCCCCTCCTCGTGGACTTCGGCGCGAGCTGGTGCGGCGCCTGCAAAGAGCTCGACGAAAAGACGTTCCCGGATCCCCGCGTGGTCGCCGAGGGATCGCGCTTCGTCTCGCTCCACGTCGACGCGACCGACGACGACGACCCCGAGGTCGCTCGCGTTCGGAAGAAGTACGGGGTCACCGAGGGTCTGCCGGTGGTTCTCCTCTTCGGAAGCGACGGCAGCGAGGCGTTTCGCTTCACGGAGTTCGTCCCGCCCGATCGAATGGCGGGCGCCCTCGCCCAAGTTCGCTAGATCGGTCCAGCTCGCTCACGCGCCAGCGACGCGGGTGAACGGAAAAGTTCCGCGACAAGATAACGTCGCGCCCGATCCGCCGTGGTCGACTGCGACACTCTGTCGCAGCCTTCTTGCGCGCAGGCCATCGCCTACTCCGCTGTGGCCCGTTGCGATGACACCACACGGATCCAATGTCCTCCGATTCACCAATTTCACTCGGAGTTATCATCATCTGAGACGCAATTGAGGTCGACCTGAGCCTGCGTTGAAGTAGGCTCGGTCATCTTCTCCGGCTGAAAGGTAGACCCATGAAGCTCCTCTCGTACCGAATCGCTTGGGTAGTTGGCATCGGCGCCGCCGGTTGCGCGATCGGCGCAGGCCTCGCGGCCTGCGGGTCGAGCTCGTCGGGGTCGTCCGGTAACTCCGGGTCGGCGTTCGACGCGTCCAGCGGTACTTGCTCCAAGCCGAACTCGATCCAGATCCTGTTCAATCCGATGTATTCGGCGTTCATCCCGGGCTCGAACGCCCAGAGCTTTCTGGTCCCGGCCATCGTCCAGGGCGTGAGCGGGGCGACCATTGTATGGTCCACGTCGGATTCGACCGCCGCGATGCTCCAGCCCGATCCCCAGACGGGCGGTACGACGATCACCGTGCTCAAACCGGGCACCGTCACCATCAACGCGGTGATCGGCAGCGATCTATGCGGATCGGCTCAGCTGACGGTCACCTCGAACACCGAGGCGGACTGGATGGCCGGGAACGCGCGGTACAACAACGGCACGGCGCTGATCAACCCCTTCGCGATGATGATGGGCGGCGGCGATGGGGGCATGCCCCAGGGACCTCCGCCGGGCGGCTTTATGATCCCTTCCGCAAGCGATCCGAGCCCGCTCGAGCCCGCCGACGGCGGCCCCGGACCCGCGTGCACGAATTGCCACGGGCCGACGGCCACGACCGGGATCTTTCAGGGCGTCGAGCACACGCCCGAGCAGACGGCGGGCTTCAGCGATCAACAGCTCATCGACATCGTCGTCAACGGGATCATCCCGGACGGCGGCACCTACGACAACAACATCATTCCGTATCAGTACTGGCAGTTCTTCCATAAGTGGAGGGACCTGACGCCCGCGCAGCAGACGGGCATCGTCGTTTACCTTCGCTCCCTCACGCCAGCCCCCCAAGACGGGAAAACCGACTTCGGTGGCGCCTTCGGCCGCGGCGACGGCGGCGGCATCCCCATGATGACGACCACAGGCGATGACGGGGGGAGCGCCTCCGATGCCTCCGAATCGGACGCGACGACGGTGACGGTGGACGCCGGAACGGACGCCACACCCGAGTAAGCAGCCGCAGCGGAGGGCCCCCCCGGTGAAGCGCATCACGCTGACGTTGCTCGTTTCGATCGCGGCGTGCGGCGGGAAAGTCCTGTCGTCGCCGCCGTCGAGCGACTCCGTCGAGGCGGGGGTAGTAGTCGATCCCTACGCGGCCGAATGCGCCGGCTCCACCGTGCCGCCTTCCACGCTCAAGTGCACTGGCCTGTACTCCGACTTCGCGAACAAGGTCGTCGCGCCCGGAATACGGGCCTATGCGCCTGCGGTTCCCCTCTGGGCCGACTACGACACAAAACAGCGATGGATCATGCTGCCGCCGGGCACGAAGATCGATGCCACGGATCCGAATGAATGGACCTTCCCCGCGGGTACGAAGGTCTGGAAGGAATTCAGCCGAGACGGCAAGCGCGTCGAAACGCGACTCTTCCAGAAGGTGCAGACCGGCTTCTGGGCGCGGACGACGTACGCATGGAACGCCGACGACACGGACGCCACGGTCTCGGGCGGCGGCGACATCCCCTGGGGGACGGACGGCGGGATCTACCATATTCCAACTCCCGACGAGTGCGACCAGTGCCATCGAGGCAGGAGCGACCGCATCCTCGGCTTCGAGCAGGTCGATCTCGGTCTGAGCGGCGCGACGGGGCTCACGCTCCAGGAGCTCGTCGCCGAGCAGCTCATCTCGCCCGTTCCGGCGCTGACGAACCTGACCGTCGGGGACGACGGGACCGGGGCCGCTGCGGCGCCGCTCGCGTGGCTCCACATCAACTGCGGGACCACTTGCCACAACGACAATCCCAATTCGACCGCCTACGGATCCAGCATGCGGCTGCGGCTCGACCCGACGGAGCTCGACGGGCGCTCGTCGGCCGGGTTCGAGTCGCTGACGACGACGGTGGGGGTGCTCGCCAGCACGCCTTCGTGGCTCGGTCTGACTCGCATCGAGCCGCACAATCCGAGTCACAGTCTTCTCGTCGAGCTCATCACGAACCGGGGAACGGACAACCCCGTGGGCAACCAGATGCCCCCGATCGCCAGCCTGCTGGTCGATCCGACCGACACGCAGAGCGTGATCGCGTGGATCGGCAAGATGCCGGAACCGCCGAGCGACGCGGGCAGCGATGACGTCGATGCCACGATGAGCGTCGACGCCGGCCGAGATGCGGCGCCTGCTGACGCCAGCACCGACGCGACGAGCGGCCGGGAGGCGAGCGTAGAGGCCGGCGCCGACGCGAGCACGGACGCCAGCGCCGACGCGACGGTCGAAGACGCGGCCGTCGACGCCGCCGCCGTCGACGCCGCCGGCGCATCGGACGACGCATCGGACGACGCATCGGACGGCGCGGCGGACGATCAGGGGGAGGCCGACACGGACGGGGGAGGCGACGCGGGCTCGAGCACCCTAGCCACGGAGGACTGACCATGCGCCTAAACGCCGCAGCGATGTGTTGGGCGTTCGCGGCGCTCGCGATGGCCATCCTCTGTGGCTCGTTGGGCTGCAGTGGCGGCGACGGGGTTCCGCTGGGCGGTCCGTTCGGGGGCGCCGTGCCCGCGGAAGTCATGGACGCCGGCGCGGAGACCGACGGCGACGGCGTGCTCGATGCCAGCGCCCAGACCAGCGGGAGCGCGAGCGGCAGCTCGTCGCAGGCGCCGACGTGGACGCAGCTCTTCAACGCCTACTTTGCGGTCGGTAAGGTAGGCAACTGCGCTCTTGCGGGGTGCCATGCGACCTACATGACCTCTCCGTCCGCGGCGTTTTCGTGGTTGCACAGTGAGAACCAGGTCGGCGGCTCGCAGCCGGCGCTGGCGGACCCAAACTCGTCTTGCCTCACCTGGCTGGGAGGCGATATGCCTCCCGGCGGTCCGGGCGCCGAGCCGAGCGCCGTGACGGATCTCGATCTTTGGCTCAAGGCCGGAGCCAAGAACAACTGAGGGATGGGCTACGGCCGCAACATGAAGTGCAGTCAACGTCGAACGCGGCCGGTCCGTATTTCCCTGCTCACGTTCCTTGCTGTGTCCGCTGCAGCCACGATCGCGCACCGGGCGGTCGGCGCGTCCGACGCGGACGCGCCCGATCGACCGAGCACCGACTCGGCAGGCGCCTCGGCGCCCGGCGGACCGACGGCTTCGGCCGACAGCCACCGGGCACCCATCGAGGACACCGCGACCAAGCGCGCCGCCTTCGAGATCGCCGGATACAACGACAACGACCACGTGACGGTCGTCACCCCGTCGGTCGCGATCGGAATCGAAAACGTCAGCGGCGCGTCCCTCCATGCGACGTACCTCGTCGATGTCGTGTCCGCCGCCTCCGCGGACATCGTGTCGACCGCCTCTCCTCGCTGGCGCGAGGTTCGCCAGGCCGGCAGCCTCTCGGCGACGTACAAGCCCCGCGACTTCGGCGTCACCGTCGGCGGGTCGGTCTCGACCGAACCGGACTACCTCTCCTACGGCGCGTACGCGACCGTGACCAAAGACTTCGACGAGAAGAACTGGTCGCTGTTCTTCGGCTACGGGTTCAGTCAAGACACCATCGGACGCTGCGGCGACAACGGCACCTGCACGCCCTTCAGCGTCTTTTCGCGCCAGCTCCTGCGGGGCTCGTTCAACGGGGGCGTCGACTTCGTCGTCAACGGCTCTTCGCTCGCCTCTCTCGTCGCCGACGTCGTCGTCGAGAACGGCGACCAATCCAAGCCGTACCGCTACATCCCCATGTTCTCGCCGACCGTCGCCCCGACCGTCGCGAAGGGGGCGTCGATCGAATGGGTCAATGCCAACCGCCTCCCCGAGCGGCCTCTCGAACAGCTGCCGCTGTCGCGCGAGCGATTCGCGCTGACCGCGCGCTACGCCCACCGGTTCGATGCGTCGACGCTTCGCCTCGAAGAGCGCGGGTACAAGGACTCGTGGGGGCTGCTCGCCTCGTCGTCCGACGTCCGCTGGATCTTCGATCTCGGAAAACGCTTCGCGTTGTGGCCGCATGCTCGCTTCCACGTGCAGACCCCCGTGAGCTTCTGGCAGCTGGCCTACGTGTCCGCTCCGGCGCCAGCCTGGAACCTCCCGGAATACAGGACCGGTGACCGAGAGCTCGGGCCGCTCTGGACGACGGAGGGCGGATTCGGCGTCAAGTGGTATGTCGGCCCCGACGCGGACCCGCAAAAATGGGCGATGCAGTTGACGGGCGACGAGATGTATACCGCCTTTCTCGACGATCTCTATCTGACCAATCGCGTCGCCGGCCTCGCGGCATTGGGCTTCGAGGGCGAATTTTGATGCGGCCGCGAATCCTCTTGCTGGCCGTCGCGGCGCCTCTCGCCGTGCTCGCGTCGTGCGTCGACACCACGCACGTCGACGAGGTCCAGGCGCTCGGCGGCGAGGCGCCCGGCGTCGCGCCGGGTCCCGACCATCGACCGGGTCAGCCGTGCCTCGTGTGCCACGGCGGCGAGGGCCCCGCATCGAGTGATTTCAGCGTGGCGGGCACCGTCTACGCCGTATACGAGCAGAACGCTCCCGCCGTCGGCGCGCAGGTCCAGATCGAGGACATCGCCGGAGCGGTGGGGGTGGCGACGACGAATTCGGCAGGCAATTTCTATATCTTGGCGAATCAATGGCAGCCGACCTATCCGATCCAGATGCAGGTGGCGCTGGGCTCTGCGAATAACCAGATGCTCACCCATGTCGGGCGGGAGGGCTCGTGCGCCACGTGCCACCAGGCCAAGGTCGGTCCTGCGTCGCCGGGTCCGGTGTACGTCGCCACCGATACGAGTGAGCTGCTCGGTGACGGAGGTTCGAGCCAATGAATCGAGGGATGCTGGCCTGGTTCGCGGTGCTCGCGTGGGCGAGCCTGGCGGCGGGGTGTACGACGGCGCCGGCCGACGCACGCATCACGATCGACGCTCCGTTCAGCACCGAAGCGGCGTTCGGGCCCGTCGCGGATTACCTCGACCACCGCTGCGGAAGCCTCGATTGCCACGGGAACGTGTCGCGAAACCTCGTCATCTGGGGTTGCGAGGGGCTGCGCCTCGAGCCCTACGACGCCCCCATCTGCGGGCGCGGCCAGGGCGGTATGCCGACGACGGCGGCCGAGCATCAAGCGACGTACCGCTCCCTGGTCGGCCTCGAGCCCACGGTGATGAGCGCCGTCATCGCCGACCACGGGCAGGATCCCAACCTTCTCACGTTCGTGCGCAAGGCGCGCGGCGAAGAGGCGCACAAGGGAGGCATGCTGATCACGCCGGGCGACGACCAGGATATCTGCATCACCTCGTGGCTCGAGGGGGCCACCGACACGACGGCGTGCGCCAGCGCAATCAGCGAGCCCGATTTCCCCGCGAACACGACGAGCGAATGAGCCCCTCGCGTTTCATCCGCCCGCTCACGTTCGCGGGCTGCCTCGCGTGCCTGCTGGCCGCCGAAGGGCTGGCCCACGGGGCGACGCGCGCCGAAGCCGCGGCGCAAGGGGCCCTCAAGAGAGTCGCCGCTGACTACCGAGCGAAGCGCTATTCGGCGGCCAGTGAAAGGCTCGAAAAGGCCTTGGTCGACTGCGGAGACGACCAGTGCGCCCCCGCGACCCGAGCCGCCCTGCTGCGCGATCTCGGGACGATGCAGTTTCGGCAAGGGGACACGGACTCGGCTTCGAAGTCGTTTGCCGACGCGCTCGCCCTCGAACCGGATCTGGAGATCAACGCGCGATACGATCGCCCGGACGTGCGGGCCGCGTGGGACGACGCGAAGCAGCGCGCGGCGGACGCCGCGAAGGAGAGCGCCAACGCGGGACACGAAGCGGCTGCCGCAGCGCCTTCCGCGCCGGCCGCGCCGGAGGCGAATCCCAGCCCCCCGCCCCTGCCCGACGACACGGTGGCCGAGAGCCCGACGGACGCTCCGCGCTACGAGCACTTCTGGATCGGGGTCGCCGGCGCCCTCGACGTGATGGTATTCCCGGCGGGGACCAACCTCTGCAAGCTCTCGCCACAGGCGGTGCCGGCGAATTCCGCCAACGTGTACTGCACGAATCCGGACGGCACCGACTTCCCGTCGCGCGTGACGCCCGCACAGAACGAGGCGCTCGTCGCAGGCCAATCGGGGGCGGTCAATGGCGGCCTGCAGCTCGGCGACGTTCGCGCCATGCTCGCCGTCGATTATGCGTTTTCGGCGGCGTGGCTGCTGGGCGTGCGAATCGGCTACGTCTTGAATACATATCCGGGTACCGCCGCGGTCGCCGACGGTCGCGCGTACAGCCACCCGCTGCACGCCGAGGTTCGCGTCACGCACCTCTTCGGGCCCGAGCCGCTCGCGCACGTCGGGTTCGCGCCGATGATGTTCTTCGCGGGGGGCATGTCGGAGTTCGACGGTCACCTGGCGAGCGACGCGACGCTCAACGGCGTCGTCGGCAGCCAGCGCGTGAACGTCTGGGTCACCGACGGCCCGTGGTTTGTCACCGTGGGCGGCGGAATCCGCTACCAGTTCTCGCTCCGCGCCGCGCTCACGGCGGCCTTGCGTCTGAACGCTTCATTTCCAGGCAACGGCGTCCTGCCGACGGCCGGCCCCGAGGTGGGCTTTCAATACGGATTTTGAGCGCCAGAGTAGAGGCAGGGGCGGCGAGCTCTCGGACCGGCGGGCTACCCCTCGTCCAACAAATGACTATGTCGTCTCGCGCGGCGGCCGTGTTATCAGCACCAGGCACGCTGGCTAATCGCCAGTAGCCGATCGAGCATTGGACGGGCGCTCGATCGCCACTCCAAAACGTAACCGATTCGCCGCGAGCGATGGGCGACCCCCTGGTCGCGCATCGCTCGGCGACGCCGAGAGGAAAAATCCATCATGCGCCGGATTGCATTGACGGCTTGTGCCGCCACGACGCTGGCCTTCGCGGCCTGCAGCGGGGGAACCTCCACGCCCCCCACGGCTTCCAGCTCGGCAGCCCTCTCGGATGCGGTCTTCGCCGGCGGCAAACCGACCAAGGTCACGCAAAGTGGCAATCCGTATACCCTGTTCGAAACGCTCCAGGTGCGCCCGCTCGCCGTCTCGCTAGACGGGCGGCTCCTCTTCGCGGCGAACACACCCGACAGCCGGCTCGAGATCTTTCGCGTCGACGGCGAGCACCTCTCGCCCATCGGCTCGGTCGAGGTCGGGCTCGAGCCCGTCGCGGTGGCCGTGCGCGGACCGGGCGAGGTCTGGGTCGTCAACCATCTCTCGGACTCGGTGAGCGTCGTCGACGTCGCCGACCCGGCGAACCCGCGCGTCGTCAACACTCTGCTCGTGGGCGACGAGCCGCGCGACATCGTCTTCGCCGGCACGCACCACGATCGCGCGTTCGTCACGACCGCGCACCGCGGCCAGAACTCGCCAGACGATCCGGACCTCTTTTCGACGGGCGTGGGGCGGGCCGACGTATGGGTATTCGACGCGAACAACCTCGGCACGGCCGCCGGCGGGCAGCGGCTGACGAAGATCACGCTGTTCGCCGATACGCCCCGGGCGCTGGCGGCGACGCCCGACGGCAGTACGGTCTACGCGGCCGCGTTCTTCTCGGGCAACCAGACCACCACCGTGACGCCCGAGGCCGTCCTCGCGGTGTACGGCGGAACGATGCCCGGCCCGGCGACGATCACCCTCGGGGGCCAGACGATTCCTCAGCCCGGAACCGGCCTGGTGGTCAAATACAAGGCAGGCCCCGACGGCACGGTGCACTGGTTCGACCCGTACGGCACGAACTTCGACGCGTACGTGAACATCACCCTTCCGGACGACGACGTGTTCGCCATCGACGCCACGGCGAACCCGCCGGCCGCTTCGAGCGCCAGCCCGTTCCAGCACGTAGGAACGACGCTCTTCAACATGGCCGTGAATCCGAAAAACGGCAAAGTCTACGTCTCGAACACGGACGCTCACAACGACGTGCGCTTCGAAGGGCACACCCCGGGGTTCACGTCGGTCGTGGGCAACACCGTCGACAGCCGCATCAGCGTGCTCGATCCATCCAGCGCGACGGTCACGGGCGACAACCTCAATACGCACCTCGATCACACGACGGGAATGGGCGATCCGTCCCTGAGCCTGGCGTTCCCGGAGGGGATCGAGGTGACGGCCGACGGGCGGCAGGTCTACGTCATTGCGCAGGGCTCGAGCAAGCTCGCCGTTTACGACACGAAGGCGATCGAGGCGGGCCCCGTCGCGCCTACGGCCGCCAGCCAGGTGCTTCTCTCGGGCGGCGGCCCCACGGGCCTGGCGCTCGACGAGCTTGGCGGCGTCGCGTTCGTGCTGACGCGGTTCGACGACGGAATCTCCGTCGTCGACCTTCGCGCGCGCAAGGAGCGTCAGCACGTGGCCCTCTTCAACCCCGAGCCGCCGAGCGTGACGGCAGGCCGGCGCGACCTCTACGACGCGACGCACACCTCGGCCCTCGGCGATCAAGCGTGCGCGAGCTGCCACATCGGCGGCGACTTCGACGGCCTGGCGTGGGACCTCGGGGTGCCCGGGAACACTCCACTGCCCATCACGACCAACTACGCGAACGAAACCGACCTGCAGACGATCCCGGAAGCCTTCATTGCAGCGCGCATCGGCGCGCAGGCCGCGGGGTACGAGTTCGCGGCGTACCAGCCGCTCAAAGGGCCGATGACGACGCAGAGCCTCCGCGGTCTCGACAACCACGGGGCGATGCACTGGCGAGGCGACCGCAATGGCGCTGTCCAGCAGACGGGCGCGCCTTTCCTGGACGCGAGCGGCAACCCTGTGATCACGGCCCAGCCGAACAGCGGCATGTTCGACGAGCAGAACGCGTTCAAGTCGTTCAACGTGGCGTTCCCGAGCCTCCTCGGCAATGCCACGGAGCTATCCGACGCCGACATGAGCGCGTTCGCGAACTTCACGTTGCAGATCACCTATCCGCCGAACCCGATCCACAACCTCGATGACTCGCTGACCGCGGAGCAACAAGCCGGCCACGACTTCTACTTCAACAAGCTGTCCGACGGCGGAGAAGCCGTGAGCGACGGAGTTCACGACTGCAACGGCTGCCACGTCCTCGATCGCAACGGCAACGCCGGGTCGACGACGCATCCGGGCTTCTTCGGAACCGACGGGCGCATCTCGTTCGAGGGCGAGAACCAGGTCTTCAAGGTCCCCCACCTCCGAAACGCATACCAGAAGCTCGGGATGTACGCGGCGGCGACCGCGTCGACTCGGGTCCTGGCCTCGGTCATTCCTCCGCTCAACGGACAGCCGGCGTCCGGCGGACCGGTGGCCGCCGTGCGCGGCTTCGGCTTCAACCATGACGGCACCGTCGGAACCATCGATGAATTCCTGACGGCCCTGGTCTTCCTCCAGGTCGACAGTCAGATCACGCTGAGCAACGGCGCACTCCTCGGGCCGAATGCTACCGGGATTCCCTTCTTCAACGACGCGGCGAATCCTTTCGACTCGTCCGCCGGCATCTCGACGCAGGGGCTCGCACTTCGACAGGAGCTCGCGTCGTTCGCGCTCGCGTTCGACAGCAACATGTTCCCCGTCGTGGGCCAGCAGGTGACGCTGACGGCCGGCGACCGATCCTCGGCAGCCACGCGCATCGCCCTCTTCGAGGCGAGGGCCGCGGCAGGCGATTGCGACCTGATCGTCCGAGGCCCGATCGGCGGCCGCGAACGCGGGTTCGTCCTCTCGCAGGGCTCCTTCGTCCAGGACGTCAGCCGCGCCCCGGCGCTTTCGGACGGCGCGCTCCGGGCGCTCGTGGGCCTCGTCACACCGTCGCTGACGTTCACATGCGTGCCTCCCGGCTCCGGATGGCGCCTCGGCATCGACCGCGATGGCGATGGCTTCGCCGACGGCGACGAGCTCGCGGCGGGCAGCGACCCCGCCGACCCGAACAGCGTTCCGTGACGGAGCGGCGCCCGCGTGTGCGCGTGGACGTCGGCGCGTCCGCGCGTGCGCGTCGACGTCGGCGCCAGCGCTGAGGTCGCCTGCGGGAGCGGCCGCAGGTCTTGCTCGCGACGCGGCTCGGTTCTAGTGTGCCTTGGGGTGAGCGTCGTCCGGGCGAGCCGTCTCGTCGGCTGAATCGGGGGGCGCGCCGAAGAACGTGCCTCCCAATCCGGGCAATCGGATCGTTGAGTCGGCAGGGGAAGCCCCCGGGGACGCGCGCGAGCTCCACGCGTCCCTCGCGGGCAGTGAAGCCGACTACCGGAAGCTAGCCGACGCGCTACCCCAGGTGATCTGGGCGTGCGACGCAGAGGGCCGTCTGCAGTGGGTGAACGCTCGCTGGATGGAGCTGACCGGCCTGAGCGAAGAGGAATCGCTCCACGACAAGGGGGCCCTCGTCGCCGTGCATCCCGACGATCGGGACGAGCTCCAGCGGCGCTTCACGGAGGCCCTTGCGGCCGCTGCCCCGTGTGAGCTCGAGTATCGGATCCGGACCAAGGAAGGCGCCTATCGCTTTCACCTGAGCCGTGTCGTCCCGATCCGCAACGGGGATGGCGCGATCACGCGCTGGGTGGCGGCGGCCTTCGATGTGCACGACCGCCACCTGGCCGAAGAGGCGCTTCGCGCATCCGAGCGAAGGTTCGAGACGGTCTTTCACCTCAATCCGCAGCCCACGGCCATCACCCGCCTGGCCGACGGCACGGTCCTGAGTGTCAACGAAGCGTTTTTGAAACTGTTCGGTTTTTCTCGCGACGAGGCGGTGGGCAAGAGCGCCGTGGCGCTCGGCATGTGGACCGCGAACGATTCGAGCCACGATCGTCGGCCAACTTCAAGCGATGAAGACCGTGGAAACCGAAGCCCGCTTTCGGACCAAAGAAGGACGGACCGTCACCGTCGTCCTCGCCAGCGCCCCCATGGACTTCGGCGGCGACCCCTGCCTGGTCAACGTGGCGATCGACGTGACCGAGCAGCGCGAAACCGAGGCCGCGTTGCGGCGGAGCGAGGCGCTGGCGCGGGCGCGAGCCGACGAGCTGGCGGCGCTGATGGACGCTGTGCCTGCCGCCGTCTGGATCTCTCAGGACCCCGACTGCCGCGAGGTACGCGGCAATCGAACCGGACGCGCGTTCTTGCGCATCGACCCGGGGCAAAACCTCTCGAAGACAGCCGAGGACCCGGCGGCTACCCGACACTTCACGGTCCTCGCGAACGGGGCAGAGATTCCGCTCGAAGAGCTCCCGCTGCAGCGAGCGGCGCGGGGCGTCGAAGTGAGAAACCACGAAGAGGAAGTCCGGTTCGACGACGGGCAGGTGATTCACCTCTACGGCAACGCCGTCCCTCTGCGCGATCCCGGCGGCGCGCCGCGCGGGGCGATCGGGGCCTTCGTCGATGTGACGCGTCTCAAGCAGGCGGAGGCCGCCATGCGCGAGGCCGATCGTCGAAAGGACGAGTTCTTGGCGCTCTTGTCGCACGAGCTCAGAAACCCGCTCGCGCCCATCCTCACCGCCGCCCGGCTCATGCAGATGCGAGGTCAGGTTGCGACGCCGCGCGAGATCGAGGTGGTCCTCCGCCAGGCCCAGCACCTCGTGCGGCTCGTCGACGACTTGCTCGACGTCTCGCGTGTGGCCCGCGGGAAAGTCACGCTCGCAAAAAAACCGCTCGAACTCGCCAGCGTCGTGGCGAAGGCGGTTGAAGCGACCGGCCCGCTTCTCGAGCAGCGGCAGCACCAGCTCCACCTGTCCGTTCCTTCCGAAGGTCTCCCAATCGAGGCGGACGAGGTCCGCCTCACCCAGGTGGTCAACAACCTGCTCACGAACGCCGCGCGCTACACACCCCCCGGCGGGCGCGTCGAGGTGACGGCTGCGCGCCAGGGCGACGACGTCGTCCTCCGCGTTCGCGACAACGGAATGGGCATCGACCCGGTGCTCCTCCCGCACGTGTTCGAGATGTTCGTGCAAGGCGCGCGCGGCCCCGACCGCTTGCAAGGTGGCCTGGGGCTCGGGCTGTCCCTCGCGCGAACGTTCACGACGCTGCACGGAGGCACGGTCGATGCGTACAGCGACGGGCCCGGCCGCGGCAGCGAGTTCACGGTGCGGCTCCCCGCATCGACCCGGCCCGCGGACCCGGCGAACGCGCCGACGCGCGCCGCGCAGGCGGAGATCGCCGGCGACCGCATCCGGCGCGTTCTCGTCGTGGACGACAACCATGACGGCGCGGAGATGATCTCCAACCTTCTCGCGGGCGCCGGACACGAGGTGCAGGTCGCCAATGACCCGTCGCAAGCGTTGTCGTTGGTGGATGCCTTTCGCCCGCAGGTTGCGATTCTCGACATCGGTTTGCCGGTGATGGACGGGTACACGCTGGGACGCGAGCTGCGCGCCCGCCTGGGAGGCGACAAGCCGATCCTGATTGCCCTTTCCGGCTATGGCCAGGAGCAAGACAAGCGCCGTAGCCAGGAAGCGGGGTTCACCATGCACCTCGTGAAGCCGGTCGACGCCGAGACGCTCACACACCTCGTCGACACGCTCGGCCGACGTTCCGCGACCGATCCATGACCACCGCGGTGGCTCGAGGGGGTGTCGCAGGGATTCCCGGAGCGCCGAGCGCATAGCGAGGGTGTCTCTTCACCCTTGGCGGCCCCTCCACGCGCTGCGAAGATGCGCCCCGTGAACCCCCTCCTGAAGCTGTTCGTCAAAGGTCACGTCTGGCTCTACCAGTCGTCCGGCGGTCGCCGCGGCAGCACAATGCGAGGCCGGAAGATCCTCCTCCTCACCACCGTGGGAAACAAGTCCGGCCAGGCGCGCACGGTGCCCGTGGTGCCGTTCTTCGACGGCGGCGAGACGTACGTCATCGCATCCATGGGCGGCGCGCCGCAGCACCCGGCCTGGTACAAGAACCTGCGCGCCAATCCGGAGGTCGGCGTCCAGCTCGGTCCCGAGAAGTGGCGCGCGCGCGCCATCGCCATGGAAGACGGGCCCGAGCGCGACCGCCTCTGGAAGAGCATCGCCGAGCAGATGCCCGATTTCGGGAAGTACCAGGAGAAGACGTCGCGGGTGATCCCCGTCGTGCGGCTCGCGCGGCAGGCGTAGCTTTCTCCGCGTATAGTGCCTCCTCGAACCCGCGGAGGCGAACCCCATGGCGAGCACGACCATCCCCGAAAAGTTCCTGCCTGTCCTCACCGAGAAGAAGGCGCTGGCGCACCTGGCGACTCTGATGCCCGACGGCTCGCCGCAGGTGACGCCGGTGTGGTTTCTCTACGAGAACGGGAAGTTCTTCGTGAACACGGCGCGCGGTCGCGTCAAAGACCGCAACATGACGCAGAACGCTCGCGTCGCCGTGTCCATCGTGGACCCCGAGAACCCGTACGCGCACGTCTCCTTCCGCGGCAAGATCGTCCGGGTCACCGAGGAAGGCGCCGAAGCGCAGATCGATCTCCTCGCCAAGAAGTACCTGGGGCAAGACAAGTACTCTTTCGGTCGGCCGGGCGACGTGCGCGTGACCTACGAGATCGAGCCCACCTCGGTCTCGTCGATGGGCTGAGCGCCGCGGTGAGTGCTCGCCCGCGCGTGTCCCTGTCCGCGCCGCTCTCGGACGAAGAGGCGCTCGCGATCGCCGACGGCAGTTTCGCCGGCGGCGATCTCGGCGCCGCGGTTCGCGCCGCGGCGTGCTCGGTGCGCGACGCGGTCTTCGGACGGGTGGTGACGTACTCGCCGAAGGTCTTTCTCCCGCTCACCAACCTGTGCAGAAACCACTGCGACTACTGCTCCTTCCGTCGCTCGCCGGGCGACCCGGGCGAATGGACGATGACGCCAGCGCAGATCGAGGCGCAACTCGCTCTTGCGCGAGAGCTCGGCTGCGCCGAGGCGCTCTTCTGCCTGGGCGACAAGCCCGAGAAGGCGTTCTCGGCGTATCGCCGCACGCTCGCGGCGCCTGGGCCAGACGAGCACCGTCGAGTACTTGCACTGGGCCGGGTCGAAGGCCCTGGCCCACGGGCTCTTGCCCCACACGAACGCCGGGCTCTTGACGGACGCGGACATGACGCGCCTGAAGGAAGTGAACGTGAGCCTGGGACTGATGCTCGAGTGCGCGAGCCCGCGCCTCTGCGAGCCCGGGATGCCGCACCATCGCGCGCCCGACAAGCGGCCCGACAAGCGCCTCGCGATGATCGACGCGGCCGGGCGCCTGCGCATCCCCTTCACGACCGGCATCCTCGTCGGCATCGGCGAGACGCGACGCGAGCGTGTGGAGAGCCTTCTGGCGATCCGCACGGCTCACCGCAAGCACGGGCACGTCCAGGAGGTCATCGTCCAAAACTTCCGCGCCGTGCCCGGCGTGCCAATGAGCCACGCGCCCGAACCCGACGATGACGAGGTGACGTTCGCTGTGGCCATGGCGCGCCTCATCCTCGACGGCGACATCTCGCTGCAGGCGCCACCCAACCTGAACCCGGCGTCCGCCGAGCGCGCTCCTCGCGTCGGGCCTCAACGACTTCGGTGGCATCTCGCCCGTCACGCCCGACTACATCAACCCGCGCCATCCCTGGCCGCACATCGAGGCGCTGGGCGACGCCTGCGCGCGCGCCGGCTTCCTGCTGCGTCCGCGGGCTTCGATCTACGATCGCTTCGTCGAGCGGCCCGGCTTCCTCGATCCGCACCTCGTCGCTCCCACGCGCGACGTGCAGGCGCGGCTCGCCTCGCAAGGCGGCCCGACGTGAGCCTCGATACGACGTTCGCCGCGGTGCCCGGTGACGTGCGGAGCGTGCTCGAGCGCGCCCTCGAAGGGCGCGATCTGGGCGTCGACGAGGCGGTGCTCCTCTGCGGAGCGCGTGGCCCGTCGCTGCATGCGCTCGTGGCCGTCGCCGATCACCTCCGCGAGACGCAGGTCGGCGACCAGGTCGGCTACGTCGTCAACCGCAACGTCAACTTCACCAACGTCTGCGTCAAGGCGTGCCGCTTCTGCGCGTTCTCGCGGACCCGACGCAGCGAGGAGGGATACTTCCTGCCCATCGAGGAGATCGTGCGGCGCGCGCTCGAGGCGCAGTCGTTCGGCGCAACGGAGATCTGCATCCAGGCGGGCCTCGCGCCGGGGATCGACGCGCGCTTCTACGTCGACGCTCGTCCGCGCGCTGAAGGCGGCCGCGCCCGAGCTTCACGTGCACGCCCTGTCGCCCGAGGAGGTGAAGTTCGCCGCCACCGAGAGCGGCTGGTCCTTCCGCCGGGTGCTCGAAGAGATGAAAGACGCCGGCCTCGGCTCGCTGCCGGGCACCTCGGCCGAGGTGCTCGACGACCGCGTGCGCGCGCGCATCGCGCCCGGGCGCATCACCACCGCCGAGTGGGTCGACGTGGTGACCACGGCCCACGCGGTCGGCCTGCGCACGACGTCGACGATCATGTACGGCCACGTCGAGACCGACGTCGAGCGGATGCGGCACCTCGACCTCCTGCGCTCGATCCAGAGGCAGACCGGCGGCTTCACCGAGTTCGTGCCGCTCTCGTTCGTGCACGAAGAAGCGCCGATGACGCTGCGGCAGCAGCTGCCCGAACTGCGGCCGGGTCCGACGGGGGACGACGTCATCCGCCTCTACGCCATCTCGCGCTTGATGCTGGGAAGCACCATCCGCAACCTCCAGGTGTCCTGGGTGAAGGACGGGATGCGCCAGGCGCAGTGGCTCCTCTCGTGCGGCGCCAACGACTTCGGCGGCACGCTCATCAACGAGAGCATCTCGACGTCGGCGGGTGCCACGCACGGTCAACTGCAGGCGCCCGCGGCGCTGCGCCGCGCCATCCGCGACGCCGGACGCGTACCCGTCGAGAGGAGCACGCGCTACGAAGTGCTCCGCACGTTCCCACGCGATCCCGGTCCCGACGAGCGCCATCCGCTCGACGACGTCGAGCGACCCCGACGCGATCTTCGGGAGCTACGATCGGCTCGCGCGCGACGAGCGCTTCAGGTTCCGGCTGCCGGTCGCGACGTCGTGAGCTCCTGGTGGTCGGCGGGCACATCGACGTCGAAGGCGATGCGATCGCTGTCGACGACGATGGCGCGTAAGCCCGCGGCGCGCGCGGCCGCGCAGTGGGCCGCGAAGCTGTCGGCGCGGCCGAAGCACGTGGACATCGCCGTGGGCGGGGCCAGGGCGAGCGCGTTGGTGTGGTGACCGAGGTGATCGCGCACGAGGGCGACGTCGTGGTCGTCGAGGGCCGCGAACAGACCGCCCACGTCGGAGGGCTCGATCCGGGGCAGGTCCGCCATGAGGACGACCGCCGACGCCGCGCCCCGCGAGGCGACCTCGGCGAGCGCGTGGTCGACGACGTCCGCGAGCGAGCCCGCGCCGCGATCGCGCAGCACGTGAGCCCCGCGCAGGGTGGCGAGGGACGCCACGTCGTCGCCGCCCGTCGCGACGAGCACTCCATCGAGCGCGCACGCGCCGAGGACGTCGAGGACGTGCTCGAGGAGCCGCTGCGCGAAGCGGGCGCGGTCCTCGTCGCCCAGCACGGGGCGAAGGCGCGACTTGCCGTGCAGCAACGACTTGGCAGGAACGATGGCCCAGGCGGGCCGCTTCATCGCGCGGCCTCGGCGCAGAGCGCGAGGATCTCGCGCGCGAGGCGAAGGCGATCCTCGCGGGACCGCATGATCGTCGAGGTCCCGAGCACGGGGATCGACGCGACGGTCTCTTCGTCGCCGCGCTCGACCACCATCGCTCGAATCAGCCCGCGGTAGTGCCTGGCCACCGCGCCCGCGGAGGCGGTCTCTCCGGTGAGGTCGCGGATCATCGTCGCCAGAGGGCCCTTGATCGCAGCCCCGCCCACGATGGGGCTGAGCGCGACGACAGGCCTTCGCGCGATCGCTTCGCGTACGCCGTCGAGGCACAGGATGGGATCGACCGAGACGTACGGGTTGGACGGCCCGAAGACAACGACGTCGCACGCATCGATCGCATCGATGACGCCCGGGGCCGGCGTGCGGCCGCCATCGTAGCGCACCGCGCGCACGGCGGGCTCGGCCCTTCGCCTCACGAACCATTGCTGGAAAGGGAGCGTCCCTTCGGTCTTGGTCTCGATCATCGTGCGCACGGGCTCGTCGCTCATGGGCAAGATGGGATGCTCGATGCCCAGCGCCCCGCAGAGGCGCGCGGTGATCGCGGAGAGCGGCTCCCCCGCGCGCATCGCCTCGGTGCGTAGAAGGTGCGTGGCCAGGTCGCGGTCGCCGAGCGCGAACCAGTCGGGCCCCCCGTAGCGCTTGACCATCGCGAGGCCGGCGAACGTCTCCTCGGCCAGACCCCAGCCACGCTCTTCGTGCGCGAGCCCCGCGAGCGTGTACATCACCGTGTCGAGGTCGGGCGATACGTGCAGGCCCAGGTGGACGAAGTCGTCGCCCGTGTTGACGATGGCCGTCATCGATCCGGGAGGGAGGGCGCGCGCGAGCCCGTCGAGGAGGCGCGCTCCCCCGACGCCGCCCGAAAGGGCGACCACCTTCATGCGTAGAGATCCTCTTCGGCTCGGCGCACGAGCGCGCCTGCCCCCTGATCGGAGGCGGGGAACCCCAGACCGCGCACGAGCACGACCGGCCGTCGCTCGGCGGCCTGGCCTGCCACGAGATCGGCCACGGCCGCAATCTGGTCTGCGAGCGCCGTGATGGTGTTCTCCAGCGCGCGCCCGAAGAGGTCGGGCTCGCCGCGGCGGTCCCACACGGGCGGCAGCCCGGAGACGCCGATGGCAACGCCCACGGTGCCGAGCCGAAACGGCCGCCCGAACGAATCGGTGATGACCACCCCCACGCGCGCCCCCGACTCCGCCTCGACCCGCGCCCGGATGGCGGCCGCCGAGGCATCGGGGGCCTCGGGAAGGAGCAGCGCCCACGGGCCGCTCCCCGGCCGCGCATCGGAGGGCATGGCGTTGCTCAGCGTCGATCCCCGCGTTGGCGACGACGAACCCGAGACGGTGCCGCACGACGAGCACGCCGGGCGCCTTGCGCGAGACTGCGGTCGACTCGCGCAAGATCAAGCTCGACGGCCCGCGGGTCCTTGCCCACCTCGCGCGCGAGCTCCAGCGCACGCGCCGACGGCTCGACGCGAGGCAGCTCGACGAAGCGACCCTCGGCGCGCGAGAGGACCTTCGAGGTCACGACGAGTACATCTCCGTCGACGACCGACAGCCCTGCCGCCACGAGCGCGCGCGCCACGAGCAGCAGGGACGTCATCGCCGCGTCCGACCAGCGGCAGACCGGGCACGGCGAGGGCCTCGAGGCGATGGCTGCAGGTGATCATGCTACGGGTTGGTCCCAGGAGGTGCGCTTGATGCGGATCGGGATTGTAGGCGGAACGGGCAAGCTGGGAAGCGGGCTGGCGCAGCGCTGGGCCCTCGCCGGACACACGGTCGCCATCGGCTCGCGCGACGGCGCGAAGGCGAGAGCTCGCGCCGCAGAGCTGGGGGCGACGGGGGCCGTCGTCCGCGGCGGCGACAACGCCTGGGCTGCCCGCGAAGCCGAGGTGGTGGTCCTCACCGTGCCCTACGAGGCCCACGGAGAGACGCTCCGCGCCATCGCCGAGGCCGTAGCCGGCAAGGTGCTCGTCGACGTGACCGTTCCGCTGAAGCCACCGAAGGTGAGCCGCGTGCAGCTCCCCGCCGGCCAGGCGGCGGCGCTGGAGGCCCAGGCCCTGGTCGGGCCCTCGACGCCCGTCGTGGCGACCTTGCACCACGTGAGCGCGACGCATCTCGCCGATCGGTCGCACGTCATCGAATGCGACGTGCTCGTCGCGGCCGACGACGCGCGCGCGAAGGCCCTGGTCATCGGCCTGGTGCGCGATCTCGGGTCTGCGAGGCCTGGACGCGGGACCGCTCGTCAACGCCATCGCCCTCGAGTCGCTCACGCCCGTCTTGATTCATCTGAACCGCACCTACAAGAGCCAGGGGGCTGGCATCGTGTTCACGGATCTCTCGATCGCCGACAAGAGCTAGCACGGAGAGACCTGGCGACGGGTCGCCGCGTCTTGCGGGCGAAAGCGAGGCGCGGCGGACGGCTCGGTCGATGCCGGCACGGTCGTCGATGCTTGTCCGTCGGCGTCGTGCCCCATCGCGGAACCCGCGGTGGGCGACCCTTGCGATCCCAACATCTCCTATTGCGAGTATGGGCAGGACCTGCGCTACGCGTGCAATCGAGTCTACGAGTGCGTGTCGGGGCACTTCCAGAACGAAGGCTTTCCGTTCAGTTTCCCTGCCGGAATTCCGGAGGCCGGACAATGCCCGACCCCAGTGGCCGCCGGCTGTCCACCGTCGCTGGCATCGCTGACGGTGGGAGCCGCCTGCACCCCCGACCTCCGCTGCACCTTCCAGGAGGCCGAGTGCGATTGCGTCCCTGCCCGAGGGCCCCGACGACTCGTCCGTCCCTGGAACCTTCGGTGACGGCGTTTCGAGTGCCGAAGCGGGCACTGGAAGTGGTGGGGCGGTGAGCGGCGGTTGCGGCTGCCGCGTCGCCGATTCGCGCGCAGGCTCAGGGACGGGCGCCGGCGTGATGCTCGGGATCGCGCTGCTGGCTGCTGGCGCGGCGCCGGCGTCCCAAGAGCTCGAATCCAGCCACGGACCGGCAGCGCGGCGCGTAACTGCGGGCAATCACTGGCTATCACTGCAGAGTCGTCCTGTTCGGTGTTCTGGCTACACCCTCCTCCCTCCGAAGCCCGCTCCGCGTGCGAGCTTGGCGCGCACGGAAGCCATAGGTCGCGCGCCCTTCGGCGCCGATGTTGTTCTAACGGGGCAACCTTTTCGTGCGCGAGTTCGTGCGGGACCGCGCAGCTCGGTGCCCGCTCCGGACGAAAACGGAGGCCAGCACGGAGCGAACCGTTCCGATTCCCGTCAAGGACAGAGCGCGAGTGCGAGTGTGGACACGATTGGTTGTCGACACATGCCCCGCGAGGCCGATATCGTGATCGACCGGCGCCGCTCTCAAGGGCGGCAGGCCTGTGGGGGGTTGGAGGATAAGTGACGCTGAGCGCCCATGCAACAGACGAGGACGCGTATTTCGAGCTCAGTTTCTCGCCGAACGTTCAGCTCGTCTCGACAGTGCGGCGATTTGTCGCGGAGTTCTATTCGCAATCGCTCGGGAACGAAGAAATCACCTCGCGACTCGAAGTGGCGACCCACGAACTCCTCGAGAACGCGGTCCGGTACTCGGCCGACGGGAACACCGCGATTCGCATCGGGATAAAGCGAGAGCCCGAGCTCCGGATCCGGATCAACACGTGCAACCGCGCCGAGCTCCCGTACATCGTGACGATGCGACACACGCTCGACGAGCTAATCGCCGCCCCCGATCCGGACGTGCACTATCAGCTCCTGATGCGGCGGAGCGTCAAGCGCGCGGACGGATCCGGTCTCGGGTTCGGGCGCGTTCGAGCCGAGAGCGGCATGATGATCTCTTACGAGGTGGCGGGCGACGTGGTCTACATCCGAGCGGAAGCCCGGGTTCCAGCGGCTGGACGGCGCAGCGGATGAATTTATCGGGGGGGCCGAAGACGTTGACGACGCTCTGGTCAGCTGAGACAATGGCAGGCTCCGCGTTCTAGGCGGCTCTATTGGAATCCAAAGGTCCGGAGAGCCGCGCGAGGAGTGAGCATGACATCGGACGTTGCGTACATGGAGCTCAGGTTCCGGCCGCAGGTGGAGCTCGTTTCCATTGTTCGGCGCTTCGTGTGGGACTTTTGCGGGCAGCTCGTCGGCGACGCCGACATGGCATCGCGCCTCGCGCTCGCGACCCACGAGCTTCTGGAGAACGCCACGAAGTATTCGTCGACCGGCGAGAGCCGGCTTCGTGTCCAGATCGACCGAGGCCCGGACACATGCCGGCTCTCGGTTCGCACGTGGAACGAGGCGCTCCCGATCGAGATCGAGAGCCTGAAACAGGCGTGCAGCTCGGTGAGCAACGCGAGAGACGCGTTCGACCACTACCAGAGGCGGATCCGCGAGACGCTCAAGAACGGCGCTCGATTCGGAGCTCGGCCTCGCGCGGATCCGAGCCGAGGCCGACCTGATGCTCGGCTGTCAGGTCGAGGGTGCCGTCGTTTGCGTGACCGCCGAAGCAGACGCCCGCATCGGAGGAGAGCCATGAGATCCATTGACGCACTCTCGTTCACGGATGGCCGCTTCTCGACGAGCGCGGACTACGACGGCAAGACGATCACGCTTCACCTCGTCGGCGACGGCAACATGAACGCCATCGCTGCGCTCGAAGAGACGCTCATCGCCCTTCACGCAGAGTCCCAGCGCCTTCGGGCCGGCGTCGTCGCGCTCGACCTGACGAGGCTCGAGTTCATGAACTCCGCCTGCTTCAAGAAGGTCCTGACGTGGGTGGGGCGGGTGCAGAACATGGATGCCCAGAGCCAGTATCGGATCCGCCTGATTTCGAACCCCAAGATGCTATGGCAGCGCCGCAGCCTTCACGCTCTCCGTTGCTTCGCGGTCGACCTGATCTCGATCGACGCGTAGCCGTATGGTCGCGCTTCCGGACGAGGTCATCGCGCGCTTTCGAGAGCTCGGTCTCGAGGCGGTGGCCCGGATAGAGTCCGGCTGGAACGCGCTCGTCGACTCTCCTGCCGCTCCCCTCGGAGAGGAGCTGCGCCGCGACCTCCACACGCTCAAGGGCGACGCGCGGACGGTCGGCTTCACGGACGTTCACCTGCTTTGCCACAAGCTGGAAGATCTCTTCGATCTCGCGAGCGAGCGCGGGTTCAAGGTGCACGAGGAATTCGACGTCGTGGTCACGATGGCGTGCGGCTTTCTCTCCATGCTGCTCCGCAGCCACGCCAGCGCGCCGCTCAAGGGGATCGACCTCCCCGGCTTCATCGTGTCGCTCGACCAGGTCCTCGCCGAGGAGCGTCTGCGCTCGGTCGACGACGGAGTGCCTTCGCCGGTCTCCGCCCCGTCGACGCCTTTGCCCGAGTCGGGCGATCGCATCTCGTCACACCGGCGCGCCGCGCTTGCCGCAATCGCGACGGAAGTCTTCGTGGCATCGCTCGCGGCGCCCCCGCCGCTCGACGAGCGGCTGCGGCAGACGTGGCGAGATTCTCAGGGGGCAGGTCTCGAGTCTCGCCGAAGTGTCCCTCGAGTCCAGGCTCGATCGCCACGCGGCGGCGGCTCGCGAGCTCGCGCGCACCCTCGGAAAAGAGGTCGAGGTGATCTTCGAAGTCGGCGACATCCGGGCCCCCCAGGATGTCGTCGCGGCTCTCGAGGTCGCGATTCTGCATGCCCTGCGTAACGCGCTGGACCACGGGATCGAGCCGCCCGACGAGCGCATGCGCCGCGGAAAGTCACCCACGGCGTCGATTATCGTGCGAGCGCAGGAGAGCGACGACGCGATCGTCCTCACGGTAGAAGACGACGGCAAGGGCATCGACTTCGAGAGGGTGAGCGAGCGCGCGAGGGAGCTGGGGCTCGCGCAAGCCTCGGAAGAGGCCTTGGTAGACCTTCTCTTCAAGCCCGGGTTCTCCACGACGCGCCGCGTGACCGATCTCTCCGGTCGCGGGGTGGGCCTCGATGCGGCGCGCGCCGCGGTCGAGAGGCAGCGGGGATCGATCACGCTGGCATCGAGGCCCCAGGGGGGAGCCCGCGTGACGGTGCGCTTTGCAGGCGCCAAAAGGTATGTCGACGTCCTTTCTTTCGTTGCTGGCGGAAGCATCCGGATGGCCGTCGCATCCCAATGGCTCCTGGAAGAGTGCGCGACTGCGAGCGGGTCGCCTCCGATGGTCGACATGCGGAGGGTCCTCGGGCTCGACGGGCTCGCACCCTCGCTGGCCCAGCCGGACTCGACGCTCAAGCTCACGCGCGGAGACACGACCGTCTTCCTGCGGGGCAGTCGCTTCGAGCGCGAGCCCATGAGGGCGGAGCGCATTTGCCCGACTTCGGACAAGTGCCCGTACGAGATCGTGATCGCCCGAGACACGGAGTTCGTGCTCTTGCGGCCCGACGTCGTGGCGGCGGGCGGCCCCTCGGAGACCGGCTTTTCCCTCGAGGAAACGGCGTGAGCCCGCGGCGCAAGATCCTCGTGGTGGACGACAGCCCCACCGTCCGTGCCAGCGCACGGTTCGTACTGGAAAAGGCGGGCTACGACGTTGTCGTACTCGACACGCCGTTCGCGTTCATCCAAGTGCTGAACACCGAGATGCCCGATCTGGTCCTGATGGACGTCTCGATGCCGGGCCTGCGCGGCGACAAATTGCTCGAGATCGGGCAGCGTTACGAACACTATCGCTGCCCGATCGTCCTCTTCTCGTCGCAGCCCGTCGATGAGCTCTCGGCCCTCGTCTCGTCGCTGGGGCTCGCGGGATTCATCCCGAAGGACCTGAATCTCCTTCTGGCCGAAATCCCAAAATATCTGCCTTGAACGGAAGGCGGCGGGTCGCGCCCCGCGGCTCGTGGCGCGACGGCGCGACGGCACAAGGCGCCGCTCGCCCGTCCGGCGCCCGCGTCTCGTTGGCCCCGCGTGAGGGAGACTCCTCCTTAGGGCGGGAGCCCGTGCATTTCTGCCACCCATTTGGTCTCGCGGCGAATCTTCGGATTGACGGGTCCGCAAGGTCGAGGTTTGTTGTATGAGGCGCAGTTTTCTGCGCTGCAGGAGGAAGCGAATGAGGAAACAGCGAAGGCGTGATCTGATGGTGCTCGGCATGTTGGGGACCGGCGCACTGTTCGCCAATCATTGCGGGTCGACCCCGGGTGACGTGGAAACGGTCTCGCAGACGAACCAGGCGCTCAGCGCCAGTTGCGATCAGGATGGTTTCAGTGGGAAGGACTGGGCTCTCCTCCACACACTATCGCCGATTCCGGACCTTCCCCTCGACCCGACGAACAGGTACGCCGATTCGCCCCTCGCGGCGCGCCTCGGCCAGAAGCTGTACTCCGAGCCGCGCCTCTCGGGGCCCATCCAGGTCGGCACGCCTGCGCAGGGTCAGCTGGGCGCGATCGGCGAAAGTGGCAAAATCGCCTGCAGGAACTGCCACATGCCGGAGTCCGTGTGGTCGTTCGACATTCGGTCCAACAACGGCGGCCCGATTCCCAACGCGACCGCGCTCGGTTCGTTGTGGATGTCGCGAAACGTGAGCAGCCTCGTGAACACCGTCTATTACACCCAGGGAGGAACGGGGGTTCACAACCCGCATTGGCGCGAGAACGACGGCTACTCGGACTCGGAGTGGTTCGACGCGCAAAGCGAGCCCGAAGGTCCGCCCGTGCAGAACGGCAGCCGCCTGCAGCTGGCGCACGTGATCTTCGACCACTACCACGCGGACTACGACGCGGCGTTTCCGGAGTGGCCCCTCAACCCCGGCCTTGCGGATCTCTCGCGATTCCCGGCGACGGGTTCGCCGTACACCGACGTCGCGAACTGGAACGGCCTGAGCCCGGGCGACCAAGACATCGTCGACCGCGTCCTCACGAACTACGGGAAGGCCATGGAGGCCTTCGAGCGGACGCTCATCAGCAAGAACGCGCCCTTCGACCAGTATGTGGCGGGCAACCGTAGCGCGATCAGCCAGGACGCCAAGGAAGGCCTGAAGCTCTTCATCGGAAAGGCCGGCTGCGTCGGCTGCCACAACCAGCCGCTCTTGTCGGACGACAACTTCCACGTCATTGGTCTGGAGATCAACACGACGCTGTCGCCCTTCGCCGTTCCGAGCGAGACCGGCCGCCAGGCCAACCAGTCGCTCATTTGCGATCCGACCGTTGCAGGCGGCGACTTCAACGTGAACGGCCCCTACAGCGACGACGACAACACGGGACGAGACGGCAACTTCTGCAGCTTGACCATCCCCGTCGGCCTCTGGCGCACGAAGGGCCTTCGCCACGTCGCCGAGACCGCGCCGTACTTCCGCGACGGCCAGGCCAAGACGCTCGAGGACGTGATCGACTTCTACGACCGAGGCGGCGATCCCGTCGGGACGTTCCTCGGCGGACCGAAGGAGATCCAGCCGCTCCACCTCACGGCAACCGAGAAGAGCCAGCTCGTCACGTTCCTGAAGACGCTGACCGGCGAGCCCGTTCCGGCGTACAAGACCGCGGATATCCACAACCCGTAACCGTCTCACTCGCGCACCACCTGCAGTCGAGGGGCGGGCCGTCTTCGGATGGCTCGCCCTTCGCCTTTTGTCCCGAACTACGCGGGCAAGACGTTGCCTCGATACCGGATCACGACGAGCGTGCAATCGTCGTCTTGCACCACCATCCACTTGGCGAGCTCCGCCAGGACATGATCCCGGATCGCCTCGACCGGCTGATCCGCCACCGCTTTGACCGCGCCGTAGAGGTGCTCTCCGAAGACCTCGTCCGAGGCGTTTCGCGCTTCGGTGATCCCGTCCGTGTACAGCACGACGACGTCCCCCGGCAGGAGCTGCAGGGTCGATTCGACCGTCACGCCGCGGATGTCGGGTCGCGCGCCGAGCCACGTCCCGGGCGTCTCGACGATCTCGATGTCCCGGTCCTTCGCGCGCACGACCAAGATCTCCTCGTGCGCGCCCGCGAAGACGAAGCGCCCGTCGGTCGTGTAGCGAATCAGCGAGAACGTCACGTGCTCGTCCTGCGTCAGGCGGCTCCGGATGTTGTCGTAGAGCACCTCGTTGACGAGGCAGAGCGTGTCCTTGGGCGCCGCATCCGGCGTGCGCTTCGCGAGCGCCGACACGACGCTCTGGACCATCATCATCGCGAGGCCCGCCGTGAGGCCGTGCCCGGCCACGTCCCCGATCCCGAGCCAGCACCCGCCCTCGACCGGAATGACGTCGTAGTAGTCGCCGCCGACCTCGCTCGCCGGGAGCATGACGGCGGCGATCTCCAGCCCCGGAACGCGGAGGTCGCGCGGCAGGATCGACGTCTGGATCCGCATTGCGATCTCCATCTCCTTTTCGAGACGCTCCTTTGCGGCGAGCTGGTGACGCGACTCGACCAGCTCTTTCACCATCCGATTCATCGCGTCCCCGAGGACCTGCACCTCGACGGGGCCGTCGCCCGGCTCGGCGGTCGTCAGATCGCCGCCGGCGATCCGGCGCGTGAACTGAACGAGACGGTCGATCGGCGCGGACAGGCGGTGCGACAGGCGGAGCGACAGCGCGGAGGCGCCTGCCATCGCGAGCAAGAGGATCCCCCAGAGGACGACCATGAGGTGCCGTTTGGGCGCGAGCGCCCGGTCGAGCGACCGCACGACCACGTAGCGGAGCGCGTGCTCGCCGCCGTAGCCGGGCAGCGAGCCGACGAGCGCGAGATCGGTGGCGCCGGCGACCCGTATCTCCGACGGGATGGCGCTGTCCACCGGAACGGCGCCGGCGGCGCTGATCACGGCGGCACCGTCGCCGTCCTCGAGGGGCGACGCGGCGACGACCTTGCCGTCGAGGGCGACCACGACGCCGCTCGCCGTCTGCCGCTCGACCGTCTCGGCCGTGCGGTCGTCGAATCGATACCCGAGCGCGAGGACGCCGACCACGGTTTCGCCGAAGCTCAATCGCCGCCCCTGCATCTGGTAGACGCTGCCGGCGTCGGTCCACACCGCCGAGCTCTCGCCATTCGCGAGCGCCTCCGACACGAGGCGGTTGTGCGACAGGTCGTCTCCCGAGGCGGTGGGGTTGGCGATGTCGACGAGCAACCGACCCGCGGGGTCCGTGAGCACGAACACGTCGCAGCGCAAGGTCAGCTTGAGCTCCTGCGCGACGCCGAGCACCGTGTCGTGGGTGATGTCCTCCGTGGCCACGACGGCCTTGAGGCGAGGCTCCTCCGCGACGACGCGCGCTTCGGCGCGGAGCAACGTCTGCCGATACTCGGAGAGGTCGTGAAACACGCGCTGCGCGCGCTCCAGGTTCGACGCGACGTCGTGGCGCGCCGCGCGATCGATGACGACCATCACGGAGACGATGGTCGCCGCGAGGACGACGCTGACGAGCGTCAACGTGGTGAGGAGGATGATCGTTCGGAATCTCATAGATCCGCCGTTGTGTTGAGGCTCTTCGGGAGGAGCGCGCGTCCGCCGCCTCGGGCCGCGCCGAAAGGGACCCTTGCGGTCAGGAGCACGTAGTCCGGCTCCGCGGCGAGCCCGAGCTCGGCTCGCTGCGCGGGCGACATCGCCGCTTCGAGCACCTCGAGCTCGAGCCTTCCCGGGCCCGCCGCGGCGAGGTCGAAGGTCTCGGTGCGCGATCCGCCCGCAGGCAAGCGGTTGTCGCTGGCGACGCGTACCGCCGCGTAGAACGGCACTTCGGCGCCGCTCTCGTCCACGACGATCCGCGCGTAGGTGCGCTCGGCCTCGCTCTCGACGCGGGCGTCGTCGACCACGCGCGCTCGCAGGACGAGCCGGCGCCCGGGGATCCCGGTGGGGATCGAGTGTCCGGCTCCCTCGTTCTTGAGCGTCACGACGGCGTGGATCGCGCGGTCGTCGCCGGAGATCGTCACGCTCCAGCCGACGGCGCGCTTGCGGAGGTCCGAGGAGCCCATAAACCCATGGTGGGACACTGCGGGCCGCTTGCCCGCGCCGACGGCCAGCTCCCCGGCGCTCCCCGGCATGTGGCAATCCTGGCACACGACGCCGATCCCGCCGAAGCTACTCGCGGCCCACTCCTCGTACTCGGTGAACACGGGAAGGGGCTCGCCCCCATCGATCGGCCGCCACAGAAGGTGGCACGCCCCGCACTGGCGCGCCTCGCCGTGCAGGGGAGAGCACTTCACCTTGTGATAGTAGTGGTTCTTCGCGTCGCAGAGCGGACCATACTTCGTATTGTCCCCGAGCTCGAGGGTGAACGCGGCGCCGCTCCTCTTGGCGTCAGCGTCGCGCATCGCGTGGCACGCGTCGCACGTGACCCCCTCGCCACGCATCGGGGAGTCGGCTGCGACCCGCGGCGCGATGGGGGCGTGACAGCTCGAGCACGTCTCGTCGTGGGCGCGCCCGCTCATGGCGACGTATGCGGGCGAGGTCTCCGATCGGGCGTGCGCCGACCCTCGCCACTCGTCTTCGAGCGCGCCGTGGCACTCTCCGCACCGGCGAGCGGGGGCCGTCGACAGGGTGCGCTCCGCCTCGCCCGCCTCGCCCGCGCTGACCACCGCGGCGTCGAGCGTGGCCGCGGCGCTGAGATCCGTCGCCTTGCACGACAGAGGAATGAGCGCGATCAGCATCGCGCGTCCGTCTCTCACTGATACCGGCCGTAGGGTGTGCCGTCCTTGCGCAGGTGACGCTCCTTCGACTGGGCCGGAGGCAACGCGAGGGTGACGTTCGTCGTTTGCCCGGCTCCCACGTTGATCGTCCCCCGGGCCGGGTCGCCGTACGGCTGCCAGGCCACGATCGGGTAGGTCCCGGGCGGGACGTTCGGAATGAAGAACGCGCCGGTCTCCGTGGAGATGGCGAAGTAGCGGGTGTCGAGCACCTTCACCTTGGCCGCCATCTGCGGATGGATGTTGCAATAGATGTCGACGACGCCAGGCCGGTTGAACTGAACCGACTTGCTGTCGCCGCTCTTGTAGAGACCGAGGTCGAAGCGCGACGGCTCGGAGAGCGAGAAGACGTTGTGGAACACCTTGTCGTCGTTCGGAAAGTCGACCGTGGTGCCTTTGATCATGATCGAAACGTCGGGCAAGAAGGTCAGGTCCTTCTGACGGATGCGCGCGTGCGTCGCGGGGGGCTCCGGCTCCGGACCCGGAACGCCCTCGAGGTAAACGAGCACGCCGCGCTGACCGACGCTTCCACCCGCGGCGCCGACGGCCGCGGGCACCGCCGTCGCCCTCGCGTCGACCAGTACGAGCGCCGCGAGCGTCGCAGCCGCCGTCGCCAGAACCCAGAGGTCTCGTGTCATGGCCAGCGCTCCATCTAGAACTTCATGACCAGGGAGCTCGTGAACACGTTGTCGGGAAACTGCGGAATCCCTCCGAGCTCGCGGATGACGGTGTACTCGGCCTTGGCGAGGATCGCGGGCCCGAACTCGGTGTGAAGGCCCGCGGTAACCCGCATGAGCTGCGAGATGTAAGTGAAATTGGCGCCGCTCTGGTGCAGCGCGTCCCGCCCGTCGACGCGCGCGTAGGGCATGAGCCAGTTGGTCAGGCGATATCCGATCTGACCGTAAGCCCCCTTGTAGCGGAGGCACGGCGCGACGTTGCAAGGAGGCTGGCCCGGCTCGGTCAGCCCCTCGGCCTTGCCGGTGACAAACTCGGCCTGAACGTCCAGCTCATGGAAGGCCAGGTGCAGGTCGGCGCCGACGTGGTACTGAATGACTGAGTCGGACGTCTGGAAGTCCTGCGCGCCCCAGGCCCCGGACGCGCCGAGCTCGAAGCCTCGGCCCGCGAGCGGGATGCGGTACGAGAGCCGTCCGGAGAAGGTCTTCATCGCGTTGACGTCGATCTCGTCGCTGAACGGGAACCCCTCGATGAAGTTACTCCCGTTGGTGACGGCCGCGGCGAACACCAGCTTCTCGTCGAAGAAGCGGGCGCGCGCCTTCAGACCGAGTGGATGCCCGCACGTATAGCGGCAGATGAGCGACGGCGCGACGCCGATTCGATCCGGCGATTCTTGGGTGCGGTACTCGATCCCGACGGTCGAATCGAACTTCCCCGCGTAGAGGCTCATGGCCCAGCCGTGGGTCGGAAGCATCCACTCCGCGTAGGCCGTCTTGAGATCGAAGTAGTCGCCGAGGTCGATCCCGCTGGGGTCGGAGATGTCGCGGTTACGCGGGATGAAGTCGATCGAGCTCTGGATCGTCAGGTCGTCGCCGATGGCCTTGAACAAGTTGAAGTTGACGTTGTTGACGATGAACGACGGCACCCCCCCGTTCCCGATGGGATTGAAGGCGATCGCGCGCGACCCTCCGGTGTCGGGGACGTCTCCCCGGCTGTTGATCGCCGTCGCGAGCGGATCGCCCATGAAGGTCCAGGTATCGGGCGCGCCCTGGTACTGCGGAAAGTATACGTGGCCAGTGTCTGGACGGATGCCCGACCCATTGCCCTGCACGTAGAAGAACCCGAAGTCGACGTAGCCCGTGATCAGGCTCTTCACGGGCATGAGCTGCTGCAGCCGCTCCTCCGTGTAGCGGTGGTCCTCCTCCATCCGGTCGACCTGTTCGCGGAGCTTGCGGTTCGACTCCTCCAGGTCGCGAAGGCGCCGCTCGACGTCGGAGGCCGGGGCCGCGGGTGCCGCCGGGCTCGCATCGGTGGCCGCGGACGATGGCGGGGGGGCGGCAGGCGTCGCGGGCGTTGCCGGGGCGGCGACGGGCGCACTCGCCGCGGGCGCCGCCGGCGCGGGAGCCGGCGGCATCTCGATCGGGGGATTCATGACGGACGGTTGCGCCCACGCCGGAGCGGAGACGGTGGTGAACGCCGCGACCCACAACGCAAGGCACCGCTTCGCCGCGAGCGCCGAGCGTCGCCTGAAGTGTCGAGAGCTCAAGGAGATCTTTCGCGTCAGGGCGCCGACGTGTCCTGGGTCAGTGCGGACGGCAGCGGATCGCCCGTCAGCGTACCCAGGAAGTTCACCACGTCCTGCTCCTCGGAGTCCGTCAAGTTGAGGGGCTTCATGAGCATGTCGATCGTCCCGAGGTAGCAGGGCGCGTGTCCGGTGACCGGAGGCCCGGACGGGCACTTGGGAGCCGCCATGGGGCCCATCACCTGGTTATAGAAATCGAGGACGTCCTTGAGCGTCGCCAGCTGGCCCGTGTGCATGTACGGAGCCGTCTGGGCCACGGTGCGGAGCTGCGTCGTGCGCCACTGGCCGATCTGAGAGTCGGCCTGCGTGAGGCCGTCGAGTCGATGGGAGCTCGTGTCGTCGCTGAAGCTCGTGTTGCTGTTGAACTCGCACGACAGGACGGCGGGCACGGCGTCGTACCGGCCGGTCTCGTCCGGGTTGATGTGGATCCCGGCGGCGCCGAGGCCCGTGTCGTGGAACTTCGAGTCGCTGAACAGCGGCCCGGAGTGGCATCCGATGCAGTTCGCCTTGCCGATGAAGATGTTCAGCCCGTTCTTCTCCGACGCGTTGAGAGCGCTGTAGGTGCCCGCGGCGTACTGGTCGAACGGCGCGTTGCGGCTCACGAGCAGGCGAACGTACGCTTGAATGGCTTTTCCGAAATTCGCGAAGATCGTCATGACGATCTTCTGATCGGCGGGGGCCATCATCTCCCACGGGCCGTCGGGCAAGGTCGGATCGCCCTTCGGCTTTCCATTCGGCGGAAAGCGGGCCGCGTTCGGGCTCGCGGGGTCGAGATCGGGATCGAGCGGAGTCGGGAAGAGCGCGTTGTACGGAGCCTTGTACTTGGTGTAGAGCACGTGCGCGACGAGCAGGCGGCTCCCGTTCATCGACGTGGGATCTTCGGGATCGGTGAGCGAGTCCGACCACTGCGAGTCGCGCACGCCGTCCTTCTCGCACCACACCTTGTAGAAGCTCGAGTTGATGGCCGTGGCCGCATTCCGGATCATCCACTGCGTGCCCAGCGCGGTGTTGTTCGGAATCGAGCGGCGGTCCATCATCCAGTTTGCGGGCTGGTGGCAGTTCGCGCACGCGATCTGGCCCGACTGGCCCATCATGCCGTTGCCGCCCTCGGCGGGCGTTTCGTCCGCGATGATCGGCCCGGAGAAGGCCTTGTCGAAGAAGAGCTGCTGGCCAAGCGTCGCGGCCTTCGGGTTGTCTGCGTACTGGTTGGTCGGGTCTGCCTGCACGGCTGGCAGCGGCGACAGCGAATGGATCTGCGTCCATTGCGCGTCCGTGAACCCATCCACGGTCGGCTCGCTCGCGCACGCGACGAACGTCGCGGATGCAAGCGCTACCGACAAAGCAACGTTCCGAATCCTCTGCCCCTTCATACCCCGCTCCTTTGGTACATCACGTCACCGACTCCTCACCCCCCCGGCCGAAAACGAGATGCGACTGTTTGCCAGCTTCTCTTCTGACGCGTCACGTTGCAAGAGCGAATTTGCTCACTTGCTCACGACTCGGAGCTGCACTGCGACCGACATCGGCGGCATATGCCGCGAAAGCGGAGCTCTGGTGATCCCAGCGCGCGCCGGGCTACCAAGGACCGACGGACCCACCGCCGGCCTTGCCGCTTCGCTCCTCGACGAAAAGATCTTGACGAGACCCAGGCAGCGGCCGTCCGACTGCGGGCTCTGGGACCTGTTGTCCCAGGAGCGCGCCCCAGGAGCGCGCCGTCAGGAGCCGCCGCCGGGAGCGCGCGTCGGAGACGCCCGACCGGACGTGCGCGCAAGCCGCGTATTCGCTGTCCTTCGAGTCGTTGATGAGTGCGCGCCGGGGACGCTGTAGGTGCGCAACTGAGGAGTGCTCTGTCTCGAGATTGTTGGTGATCGGCGCCCCGACACGCGAGATATTGGAGAGTTGCACCTTCGCGGGCACGCTGGTGCGCACGAGGGACGCGGGGAGCCCGGCCAGTCACGCGCTCACGAGCGGGTCGTACGAGCGGGTCGTGCCGTAGTCCTCGCGGGTGGGGTCAGAACGGCAGGTGCTCGTTCGGTGGGCCCTTCAAAACGAGGTACGATTGCGCTCGCCTCGCGAAACCAGTCCGAGCATGAGCCGAAGAACCCTCTGGCGCCCATTCGCTGGCCTGTTCGCGGCACTCGCGACGGCGGCCTGCGGTGGCGCCCTGCACGGGGCCACCGCGGATGCCGGGACGGACGCGGGCGCGGCTGACGCAGCGGCGCCGCAGTCCTTTGCGGGAGCCGATGCGAGTGGCTCGAGTCCGCTCGACGCTTCCATCGAGCAGAACGACGTCACGGTGGCGATCATCACGTTGACCTGCGCAGGCGCCTGCGCCGACATCGAGGCCGTCGCGACCGGAGGCCACCCGCCGTACACGTTCGCGTGGGACGACGGATCGACGGACCCGATGCGTCATGTATGCCCGAATTCGTCCACGAGGTACGCCGTTCAGGTGACCGACACGAGCGCGGCCGGCGAGTTCGGCAGGCCCGCCGAGACGGCGCAGGCGTCCTTGATGGCCAGCGTGATCGGTTGCCTCGACGGCGGAGTCTCCGACGCGGGCAGGTCCGATTCGGGTGTCGGCGCGTGCGACTCCGTCACGAACGTCTCACCCTCCGGGGCCAATCCCTACGGCGCCTGGTCCTACGGATCGTCCGCGAGCCTCGGCGCGGCGTTCAGTCGTTACGCCGAGTTCGTGGCCCCATCGGCCAACGACATCGGGGTCGACATCTGGACCTCGGGCGGAGCCGACATGAACCCCGGGGCCTATTTCAACCCGACGGCGAACGTCATCGTCTACAGCACCCTTTCGGCTCAGGCCGGCCAGTTTTTCCTTCATCCGGGCCCCGCGGGGCAATACTCGCTCGCGCGGTGGACCGCGTCGCGGCCGGGGCCTATCTCGCCGTGTCCGCCTTCGAGGGCATCGACGTCGGACCGACGACCACGGACGTCCATGTCCAGCACGACGGAGTCGACGTCGCCTCGGGATTCATCAACCTGAACGGCGGTGGAAACACGTTTCAATCGAACCTCACGGTGGTCGTCTCGGCCGGCGACACCATCGACTTCGCGGTCGGCAACGGCGGCAATGGCTACACGAGCGACTCGACCGCGTTGAGCGCCACGGTGTGCAGCGCGGGCCCGGGCGACGGTGGGTAGGTAGAAGGAGTCGCGGAGACCGCCGCCGCTTGGCTACTCTCGAACCGGAACGTCGACCGCACCCTCGAAGTATTTCGAAGCGAGCTCCGTCGCGCGCAGGCCTACGCGATCGCCGACGCGCCGGCCGGCGAAATCGTCCGGCTGAATGTGAATGCTCCCCCAGAGGCGCGACTGCCCCGCTTCGTCCGACGCGTCGAAGTACGAAGCCCATTGAAGGCGGACCTCGGTCGTGGGGCCCTTTTCGAAGGTGAGAAACTTGTCCTTCGGAGCGACGTACTCGCCGAGCCCTCCCGGGAAAAATGGGCTGCCCGTGATCTGGGCGAGCACTTCGGCCCCGGCCCGGCTGAAGGTGCTGTGGCCCGAGATGAACCCCGGGAACGCCGGCGTCACGAAGGTCCGGCGCTGGTAGGTGATCCACTCGACGGCGCGGACCCAGCCGACACCGGACGCCTGGCTGGTGCGGTCGCCGGGCTCGCCGAGCCAATCGCGCACCGCAACCTGCCCGACGAAGCACGCGAGAGACGCGTGCCGCTGCCCGGGCGCGCTGCTCTCCTTGGTGATGACCTCGATGAGGCCGGGCACGAGCGGAAGGCCCTCGGGGTCATACGATGGTCCCTTGGGATCGGAGGATTGTCCCTTCGCCCCCATCCATCGGACGAGCGAGATGGGACGGACCGTCATGGTGCGGCGCTTCAGGTCCCACGCCGCGATCGCTGCGTCGTGCACGGCTCCGTTGAGGGCCAGGTACATGTGCACGTCCCAGGCGAGCGGGTCGAGGGGATCGCTCTTGCCGAAGAGCCGCCGCTGGAAGCCTGGCGAATCCGCCACCCAATTGGCGATCGTGTTCCAGTGCCCCGGCGGCGTCTCCGACTTCGGACCGTCGGCCCAGAACTCGGCCATGACGCGCGCGAAGTCGCCGATCGGCACGACCTGGGCGGGGTACGGCTGCCCGGTCACCGGGTTCTTCTCCCACCCCTTGCCGTCGTTGGCGCCCAGCGTGTTGTGGCCGTAGGCGCCCGGCGAGATGTCGATCGTCCTCGGGTCCGCGGGATCGACGCTCGCCGTCTTGGCGATGACCTCGGCGATCCACCCCTTCATGGCGGCACCCGGCCGGGGCGTCGGCCCCGGGTCCTCCCACGCGACGGCGCTCGACGCGCGGCGCAACGCGAAGGGCTTCACGCTGCCCCACTGCGACCCGATGTAGTCCTGCACGCCGGCCGGGAGGATGATGCCGTTCTGCGTAGCGGCGACCGACAGATTGATGGGCTGCCATCGGTCGGGGTGAGTCAATGTCGTGCCGACGCCCTCGTAAAGGAGGGGGGGGTTGTCGCTCATAGCGTGGGCGGGATCGGAATAGTCGTCCCGCTCGTTCGCGCCGTCGTCGGCCGTCCTTGCGACGATCGTGTGCGCGACGCGGTTGCCAAAGGCGACGGGATCGTCGCCGACGTCGCGCGCGTCGTCCGGGTCGTAGCCGACGTCTTTCATCACCGCGCGCAGGCACGCGAGCGTCGTAGGACCTCCGACCGCCGGCGCGTAGCGATGCGCGAGGACGCCGTATGCCGCGTAGCTGATGGCGGCGCGCCGAGCCGCGTCGAGATCGCCGGCCGTGTGCCGCTCTCTCACGTAGACGCCGGTGGCTTTCGCGTCGTAGCCCGCCCACGCGTCCCACATCGCGGACGAAAGATGAAAGAGGTTCCGCGCATGAACGGTCGGCCGCGGAAGGTCGCGGCGGATCGCGGCGAGCGCTTGCTCGTCCCATCGGCGAGCGATCGATCCCTGCTTGCCCGCCGCGACGACCTCGGCCGGACATTCGGCCGGCGCGGCATCCTGGCCTGGGCGGCCGCCCGCATCGGTGCGCGCATCGTCGTCTTCGATGACGACGGGCGGCACGCGATCGCCGTAGTGAATGAGCATCCCGCCGTCGAGCGCTGCCGTGAGGACGTTGCCGCCCGCCGACCAGACGCCGCCCGACGAGTCGACGAAGATCGAGTGCAGCGACGACGTCGCGGGAAGCGTCAGGCCGTGATCGACGACGACGAAGGGCGCCCAAGGGTCGGCGCGCGTGTAGACCATCCCGCGCTCGCCGCTGGCCCAATCGCCGCGATCGGTCGCGAAGATGCCCTGGATCAGCCCTGCGCCGACCGGCGAGGCGTCGTGAAAGGCCGCGCCGCGGCCCTCGAGCACCACGCCGTTTCCCGCGCCTCCGACCGTCAGCAAACGCGTGCCCGTGCCATGCACCGTGAAGAGGGTGTCCTTCGTGGTGGTGGGTACGGGCGTGAACGGTCCCTGCCCTTCGCGATGAAGGATCGTGCCGCCCGAGCCGACGACCCAGACCTCGTCGCCCATCCCGAAGACCTTGAAGAAGCCGGGCAGGGCGCCGGTCGCGACGGGCAGTTGTTCGAGCGGAAGCTCCTCGCTCTCGAAGGCGCCGTGGCGGCAATGCCAGACGAACCCGCTCCTGCCGCTGGCGCTGCCCACGGCGTAAAAGTCGTCGCCCTGGGTCCCCCAGATCCCGTACACGGTCTGCCGCCCGAGCCCCGGCGTTTTCAGGCGCTCGAAATGGCCGCCGTCGTAACGAAGCACCATTCCTCCGGAGCCGGCCATCAGTACCGGCCCGCTGGGCAGAGCCTGGACCCACCAGAGATCGCCTCGCTGTCCGGTGTGAAGCTCCTTCCATCGGGCCCCGTCGAAGTGCAAGACGAGCGGGCCCTGGCCCTTGTCCGCGCCCACGGCGTAGATGTCGCTGGGCGATCGGCCCGAGACCGAGAGCAGCGCCGAAGGCAGCTCGCTCGCGAGGAGCTGCCATTCGCGCGCCGTCGCCGCGGCGGGAGGCGGCTGGCTCTTGCTGCACGATGCAAGCGAGGCGCCGATCGCGAGCGCCAAGATCGCCAAGAAGGTTCGAACGCGCGGGGTCGTCATGGCAGCTCGCTCAGCGACGCGGGCCTCCGGCGCCGGCCTGCCTCCTTCATGGGTTGAGCAACGTCGGGGCGATCTGGACGTGGGACGTCGCGGTCGCCTTCGATCCGCCAGCGTCGGTGACGGTCACCGTGATGTCCAGCGGCTTGCCGAGAAACTGCTTGTAGTCGATGCCCTCGTTGTCGAGCTGGTAACGAATGCCGTAGAGCTTGCAGTACCCGCCCTCGTCCGGGGCGTACGAGAAGGCGAGCGTCGTCGGAGGGATGGGCGTGTTGGTCCCGGGCTGTAGGCCGGAGATCCTGGTGATCGATCCGGCCTGCTTCAGGTTCTTCATGCGCGTGGCGATCCAGATGTGATGGCCCCCTTGAGGCCCCGTTTCGGCCTGCAACACCTGGCCCGGCGTGACGGGTACATAGTAGGCCTGGCCGGTGCCGACCTGCAGGTCGGGAGCCCCTCCATTGCGGGGCTTGCACCGGTCGGGCGCGTTCGTCGGCCAGTTGCTGGCATAGGCCTCGAGGCGCGGCGCCGGCACGTCGGAGGACTGGCAAGCGCCCATGATGCACGTCGCCGGCGCCGTGCACGTTGGACCGCTCAGGGGGCCCGGGATCTTGCTCGCGCCCCGCGGCGTGGCCGGATAGACGATGCAGCGCGACTCGAGCGGGATGCGCAAGAGCGCCGTGCGCCCGGGCACGAAGTGCGTGGACGACAGGCGCGTGAAGAGCGGCTTGGCCGCCGGATCGCCGATCGCCTCGACCGCGACTTCGACCTTCGCCGCGCCATTGCCGGCGCCCGAGAGCGTCTTTTCCCATGGCTGCGGAAACCCCACGCGCGAGCCACGCGGCGGCTCGATGCGCTCGTCGTCCACGACCGTACCCGCGACGCGAATGACGACGTGAAGGGCGGAGACGACGCCGCCCATCGGGTCGCTCTGGATACCCACGACGAGCTGCGCCGCGTCGCGCGGGCGGCAGCCCGCGAGCGCCCACACCCACAAGAGAAAGGCGCCCGAGGAAACCACGCGCCATGCCGCACGAGCTCGCGCCGACGTGATCCTCCGCAGCCTCCGCATGCATCGCACGCCACAAAGCAAATCGTGCTCCACGGCAAGACGCTATCCTTTGCACGCGCGCCGCGCTCGCAGTCGTGCCAGAGTGGGCCACCCCAGGGCCGGCGCGTCATGGAGGGCCGGTCCGACGGGGCCTGGGGCGTGGCCAAGCCAAGGGATTTCAACGATCTGCCTTTACCGCGGGACCTGGCCCGAACGATGCTCAGGAGAAGCGGAAGGGAGTGTGCCCGCCCGGAGATCCCGGCGCGGGCCGCGCATCATGAACCGATCGAAACTCGCTTTGAGCGTCGCGACGGCCGTCTCGGCGGTGACCTTCGCGGGGCAACGTCCGGCTTCGGCGTGCGGCGGCTGCTTCCATCCGCCTACGCAGACCGTCACCGACATCACCGACGAGCGCATGCTGCTCTCGGTGTCGTCGATCCAATCGACGCTCTACGACCAGATCGAGTACTCGGGATCGCCCACGAACTTCGCGTGGGTGTTGCCCATCCACGGGACGGTGACCGTCGGCCTGAGCGCCGACGTCCTCTTCGATTCGATCGACGCGTTGACGGCGACGCAGATCAACCCCCCGCCTCAGAATTGCCCGTCGCCGAACTGCGCTTTCGGCGCCACCGGGAACGCGGGGGCCTTCAGCGGGTCGAGCAGCAGCGGCGGGGGTGGCATGGCCGCGCCCGTCGTGACCGTGCTCGCGCAGGAGAACGTGGGCCCCTACTCGACCGTGCAGCTTCACTCGAGCGACTCGAGCGCGCTCGACAACTGGCTGACGCAGAACGGCTACAACATCCCCGCCGCCGTGCAGCCGATCCTCGACGCGTACGTCTCGGAGGGCTTCGACTTTCTGGCGATGAAGCTCCTGCCCAATCAGGGCGTCCAGTCCATGCGCCCGGTGCGCGTGACGACGTCCGGCGCCTCGCTCAGCCTGCCGCTGCGCATGGCGTCCGTCGGCACGGGCGCCGTCACGGGGATCACGATCTGGGTCGTCGCCGACGGCCGATACGAGCCGCAAAACTTCCCGTTCTTCCACATCGACGACAGCCAGCTCGTGTGGGACTGGAGCAGCAACATCAGCAACTACACGACGCTCCGGGTGCAAGACGAGGCGAACCTCAAGAACGCCGGATGGGAGATCGAGAGCTCGATCGCCGTCAACGAGCAGCTCATCACGAACGTCATCATGAGCGGCGGCCAGTACTACGGAAACGGCCTGTCCGCGAGCGCCCCGATCGACGCCACGCAGGACTACCTTCCCGTCGGGTCCGCGGACGCGGGCGCCGGCGACGCAGGCTACGAGAGCGCCGAGGACGTGCGGGCCGACGACATCAGCACGCTCTTCGTCGGGTTGACCGGATCGAGTCCGCGCATCACGCGCATCCGAAGCGACATCGCGCAGACCGCGATGACCACCGATTTCGTCTTGCAAGCGTCCACCGATCAGTCGGAGCTGTCGAACGTGCGCAACGTCACGCAGGCCGTGAACCTCACGTGCCCCATCTACGACGGCTGCAACGTCATCGGCACGGGAACGCTCGCGCAGGCGCAAGCGAGCGTGGGCGACGGGGGCACGCCGCTCGACGGCTCCGTGACCGGCCCGGGAGGCCCGGAAGGCAGCTCCTCGGGCGGGTCGGGCTCGTCCGCCGCGGCTGCCCCGTCGGGCGCGACGAGCGGAGGAAACAGCGGAGGCTGCGCCGCTGCACCGCAGGGGCCCGTGCGTTCGGGCGTGGGCTGGTCTGCGCTAGCGGGCCTGCTCGGCCTCGTCGTCGGCCGCACGATTCGGGCGCGACGCCGTCGTGCTCGGTCGAAGGGCTGATTCGGAGCTTCGCGTGGGACCCACATCGTAGCTAGCAGCGGTCCCGCCGATTCTTGAGCCGGAGCGATTCGGGTTGCCGACCATCAGCTCGTGGCAAAACGCAGTCGGGCGCTTCTTCGCTGGGGCATTCCAACCGCCGTCCTCTTGACCCACCTCGCCTGCGGGCCGATCGGAACCGCGGGCGGCTCGTCCGCGAGCTTGAAAGACTCGGGACCCGGTTCGAGCTCCGGCAACGCCTCCGGATCGGGCGGGTCTACGTCGACGAGCGGCAGTTCCTCTTCGGGCGGGACCTCCTCGGTCATGGACGCATCCGGGTCGTCGACTTCATCCGGGTCCAGCGGAGGAACGTCGTCGGGCTCGGGCTCCTCCGGCGGGACCGAGGGAGGCCCGGGAATCGTGAGCGGCTCCTGCACGGACACGGCGGCGGCCTCGGGCACCGTCGCGCAGCAGTTCGGCGCCGCGCAGATCGCCGCCGGCGCCGCGAAGACGTATTATCTGCAGAGCAACTGGTGGCAGACGTTCGCCAACGAGACCGAGGTCTACGCGGGTCTGTCCTTCACAGTGCACAATCCCCAGGGCGCCTCGGTCCCCGAGAGCAACGGCGCGCCCATGGGCTTTCCGTCGATCTTCATCGGCCAGTACGCCGGCAACTCCACGATCGGGAGCAACTTGCCGAAGCAAGTCTCGGCCTTGACCTCCGTTCCGACGATCTACAAGACGAACAACTCGTCGATTGGAACGAGCAACCACAATGCCACGTACGATGTCTGGTTCACCCAGAACGGCGCGCCCCTGTCGGCCAGTCAGAGCAACCCCGGCGCAGGCGGCGCCTACCTCATGGTGTGGATGTTCAAGCCGACGGATCGTCAGCCCCGCGGAAACGACAACGGGCGCCTCGGGCAGACGATCGCGGGCGTCTCCGGGACGTGGGACGTCTGGGTCGACACGACCAACCCTCCCTGCGTCTCTTACGTCAGCGCGACGCCGATCGACGGCCTCGAGTTCGACCTCAACGACTTCATCAAGGACGCTGTCGCCAAGGCCTACGGGCTCACGAGCTCCATGTACCTGAGCATCGTGTTCGGCGGCTTCGAGATATGGGGCGGGGCCGACGGCCTTCAGCTGACCCAGTTCTGCGCGACGGTCGACTAGATCAACCGCCGCTTGAATGTCCCGCGACGGTGGATCTAAGCCCTACTTCGTGGGCGGCTCCATGACCGTCTGGCAGCCCGTGAGCACGTCGACGGTGCCGCCCGTGGCGACGGTGCCGCAGGTCGATGTACAGAGAAGGATCTCGGTGGGGTTCGCCGCGTTGTCGTAATACCATGCGTCGCCCGTCGTTGGGCATTGCGCCTTGCTGCCGACCTGCGGAACGAGCTCGGGCTTGCCGCCGGTCGCCGTGAACTGCACGTTGACTTCGCCGGTGTTCACCGTCCCCGAGTCCGGAATGGGGATCTTGTACTGACAGCCGAGCGCCGCGCCGCGGATCTTGTTGAGCGCGGCGAGGAACTGGGTGCTCACGCTCATGCTCGTGTCGACGATGAACGCGTTGCCGGTGCCGCCCGCCATCGCGATGCCGTCGAGGTTCGCGGTCTCGGTGCCGACGCCGATGACGAACGTGAGGATCTTCGGTGTCGCCGCGACCCCGGCCGCCGCGATCGTTTCGACCTGAGACAGCAAGCTCGCTGTCGAGGTCGTCGAGCCGCACTCGCTCGGATCTCCATCGGTGGCCAGGATGACGATCGTCGCGTCTGCCGGGTGCGCGTTGGCCCACGTCGTCGCGTGATCGATGGCGCCTTGGAGCGCGGGCCCCGTGGGCGTCGCCGTGTTGGGGCCGGTATGCGCCGCGAGGGACGCCGTGATTTGACTCGCGACCCCCGGCAGCGGCGCGATCTCGATGGCCGGCATCGCGTACGCCGCGGGATCGCACGAGTCGCAGACCGCGGGGATCAGGCAGAACAACCCCGCCGCGGCGCCGCCATCGGGAGGCGGGGCCGACTGGGCGAAGTACTGCATCCCCACGGAGATGCCGCTCGTCGGCTGCTGCACGAACGAGTTGATCGCGTTCGTGATCCCCGTCCACTTGCCGTCCATCGTCATCGAAAGCGAATAGTCGAGCATCATGTACGCGTTGAGCGCCTGCTGCTGCCCCATCTGCGACGAGAACGCGCACGCAGCGTCGGGCGAGAGCCGGATCGTCCCCCCGGTCATTCCGCTGTCGTTCTGAACGAACACGCCCGTCCCGCCGCTGCTGGCGGTACCGCTGCTGTTGCCGCCGCCGCTCGCGCCGCTCGAGCTGCCATTGTCGCCGCCGCTGCTGCTCCCGTTGCCGGAAGTGCTGTCGTCGATGCCCCCGGGCAAGCCACCCCCCTTGGACCCGCACGCGGCGATCGGACCGGCGAAGACAAGCCCCAAGAGCGCGGCACGGCGGAACGTCAATCGAAACGTCATCGGGACTCTCCCACTCGACAGCTTTAGCGCCAGGGTGAGGCTCTGCCATCTACGAACGTCCTTCGCGGAAGCGCTTTGTTGCGGGCCTTCATTGTTCTCCCGGCACCGCTACTGGCAACAGCGGGTCGGTGCGGGCATGGATGCTCCGACGAGATTGCAAATGGAGCATTCATGGCCATCGCCCTCCGGCCTGCCCATCGACTTGGGGGGCTCGGCCGCGCTTTATGGGCAGGCCCCGGTCGCGTCAGACCTTGAACGAAGAACCCTTCGCGAGCGGGCAAGACGCACAGAGCGGTGGACGCGCAGTTCTCGGCGCCGGCGCAGTCGAAGCGTCCGCTCGAGCACGAGTTCACAGAGGACACGCAGGTGCCCCTCACGCCGAGGTCCTGCGTGCAGCACACCTCGTCGGCCTGCGTGTACAGCGTGCACACGACTTGGCCACAAGCCTCGACGGGCGAGGACCCGTGAACGTCCGACGCGGCATCGGCGGACGGAGGGCCATCCATCGCGGCGGCCGCGTCTGCGGAGCCATCGAGGGGGGACCCCTGATCCGGAGAGCTCGCGTCGGCGCGTCCGCCCGAGGCGCTCGACGCGTCGCTCGACGCACCTTGGGCGCCTCGGCCGCTCGACGCATCGATCGACGCGGCGTCAGCGTCGGCCGAGGCGGGCCGCGCGCGGCTCGTGGCGCCAGGGGGCGACGCAGGCACGTCACGGACAACGTGGGTCTCGCATGCCGGAGAGCTCGGGGAGCTCCTCGGCCGCGTGAGAAACCATCCGGAGCTCTTCTCCGTGACGTTGCCCGTGGGCAACGGCGAAGAGCTCTCGTACAAGCGCTGAGGCGAAGGCCCCTGCCCGGTCGCCCGGGGCACGCGGCCTGCGATGACCCTGCGCGCCGTCAGAGCGAGGCGCCGGATTTTCTCATGAAGTCGAGCACGACCTGCGCGAGCTCCTCGCCCTTGTCTTCTTGCAGAAAGTGACCCGCGTCCCGGATCGTCGTGTGCGCCTGGCCGCGGGTGCCCGGCACGAGCTTCTGCATGAGAGCGTCCCCGCCGGCGGTGACGGGATCCTTGTCGCTGAATGCCGTCAGGAAGGGCTTCTGCCAGGCCTTGAGCACATCCCACGCCTGGCGATTGGCTTGCGAGGCCGGATCTCCCGGTGAGCACGGGACCAGCAAGGGAAACTGCCGTGCGCCCTCCTTGTAGGCCTCATCGGGAAACGGGGCGTCGTAGGCGGCGATCACGTCCGGCGCGAGCTTGTTCGCGCAAGCGCGGCTGACGATCGCGCCCGCCGGAAACACCGGCGCCTCCTGCGAGTACTTCTGCCAGGCGAGAAACGCCGGTGACATGGCGGCGTCCCCGGTGGGCAGGCCACCGTTGCCGACGACGATGCGGGAGAAGCGAGCCGGGTGCTCCGCGGCGATGCGCAGCCCGATGAGGCTTCCCCAGTCCTGGCAAACCAGGGTGATTTCCTCGAGGCCCAGCTGCTCGATGCACGACCATACCCATGCCACGTGCCGCGCGTAGGTGTAGTCGCTTCGCTGCGTGGGTTTGTCACTGCGCCCGAACCCGACGAGGTCCGGAGCGACCACCCTGCAGCCCGCGGCAGCCAGCGGAGGGATCATCTTGCGATAGAGGTACGACCACGAAGGCTCACCGTGCAGCAAGAGCACGACCGGGCCAGCGGCGGGGCCCTCGCTCACATGGTGCATACGCAGCTTGCCGCCTTCGCCATCATCGACCTCGAGGTAGTTCGGGCGGAATCCGTAGCCGGGCAAGTTCTCGAAGCGGGCGTCTGGTGTGCGGACCATCTTCATCGTCTCATCCTCGTCGGCAGGTCGTTCGTGGCTGTATGATGGTCATCATGCGACGAGATAGACCAGCGAAAAATGAACCTATAACACTACCGTGTGGGCATGCATGATCGGTGTACTGTGAGAAGCTCCGGGATGAAGCAGCGTCGCGAAGCCAAGAACGAGTCGCATCGTCGCATCCTCGAGGTGGCGGTGCGCCGACTGCGCGAGCTCGGGCTGGATGGCGCCGGAGTCGCCCGCATCATGTCGGAGGCCGGCCTCACCCACGGCGGCTTCTACACGCACTTCGGTTCCAAAGCGGATCTGGTCGTCGAAGCCTTGCGCGCTGCTTTCACCACGAACCGCGAGCGCTGGCTGCAAGGTCTCGATCGCCTCGACGACCGCACGTTCTGGCGGCGGGTGCTGCGGCGATACCTCAATGCGACCCACCGGGACACGCCGGCGGACGGCTGCCCATTTCCCGCCCTCGCCGGCGACGTCGCCCGCAGCGAACCCAAGGTGCGGCGGGCCTTCGAGGCGGAGATCATGGAGACGGTGCAACGCCTGGCTGCGCGGCTGCCGGCTCGCCCGAGCGTCAAGGCGCAAGACCAGGCGCTCGCGCTGGCGGCGCTGTGCGGCGGGGGGATCTTGCTCGCGCGCGCCATGGACGATCAGGCGCTGTCCGATCAGATCATCGAGGCCTGCTACGACTTCGCCCTGCGCGGCATCGAGCGCGACGACGAGATCGCCGGGCGTGACCCTCGCCTACGCGCAGTGTCCGGAAAGCCGTCGCTGGCGATTTTCGCATGATTCCACGGCAAACCGTAGGCTTGAAGATGCGCGGGGGTGCGGGCAGTCTCGGCGCGATCCCGATGCTCCCGGCGCCGCTCCAGTTTCTCATCGCGATGATCGCGTACGCGATGACGACCTGCTCGATGTTGTCGGCCATCATCGTGAGCATGAAAGTGAGGAGGTAGGCACGGTAGCCGCGGATGGACAGCGCGCCGAAGGCTCGGGGTCGCGGGGCGGTGGCGATGGCGGTGGTCACGTTCAGCCTTTCGCCAGAAGCTCGTAGATACGGCGGCGGGCGTCGACGATGATCGCGACCGCGCGATCGCGCTGCTCGGTGGAGCGTGCGGGCGGCGCTCGAGGTCCTCGTGGCTCCGCCGAAGTAGCCCCTTTCATGTCGTCGAGTCCGCGATGCGCGTGACGGCCCCGGCGATCGCGTCCGGCTCCTCGATCTGCGGGTAGTGCCCCAGCTCGGCGAACCGCACGACCGGCGTGCTCGGTCTCAACTCGAGGACCGCGTCGAGGACGGCCTTGATGCAAACCGGATCGCGCATGGCCCACGCCAGCTCGAGCCGTCCGGGCCAATCGCGCAGCGCGCCGTGCCATCTTGGGGCGAACCGGACGCGTTCGTGCAGGTAGAACGTCAGGCGGTCGAGGATGCGGTGACCTCGGTTGTGCGCGAGCAGAGCCCACTGATCCTCCGCTTCCTCCGGGGTCAGCGGGTGCGCGCGCGAGAAGATCCGCCTGAACTGCGCACGGAACGATCGCTCGCTGCTCAGGCGCGCCGCGAGTGGGCCCAGACGGCTCCGGAGCAGCTTCTGCGCTAGAGTGAGGCTCGCGCGTTCGAGGATCATGCTGCCGTTGAAAAGGAGCACGGCGGCGAGCCTGGCCTTTAGCCTCCCTTCGATGTCGCGCGCCAAAAGCTCGGTCGCGACGGAGGTGCCCATGTCGTGCGCGACGAGCAGGACGCGCTCGATCGCGAAGCGACGGAGGATCGCCTCGGTGAGATCCGCCTGGCCGTGCAGGGAATACACGTGATCGTGTGGCTTGTCCGAGAGCCCGAAGCCGAGGAAGTCGAAGCAGAGAACGCGTCGGCCAGGCAGCCGCTCGAGCAGCCGTCGCCAGTCGTACGAGCTCGACGGGTAGCCGTGCAGAAGAACCAGGGGGACACCCGAGCCCGGTTGCTCGCGCACGAAGATCCGGCGGCCGGCTATCTCAACGGTGTCCCCGGCGGCTTGCCAGGCGTTCACGCGCGAGGGCAAGCCACGATCGGCGGGGGTCATGTTCGCCAACTACATCTTCGCGAGGGGCTCGACGTCAACAGGTCTCGCCGCCCGAGGCTTCTACGACCCGCCACGTCGCAGGCCTGGGTGACGCAGCAGCTCCGCAACGCGACTCCCACCGGTGCGGCGCCACGGTTTTTGCTTCGCGATCGCGACGACAGATTCGGGACCGCCTTCGATGCACTCGCCCGCGCCACCGGCATCCGGATTGTCCGCACAGAGGTGCGCGCCCCGAACATGAACGCCGTGTGCGAGCGCTTTCTCGGGTCGCTGCGTCGCGAGTGCCTGGACCACGTTCTCGTGCTCGACCTCCGGTACTTCCACCGCGTCGTCGCCGAGTACGTCCGCTACCAGAACGGCGCGCGCCCTCACCCAAGGGATCCACCAGCAGACCCCGGTCCCCGCAGAGCGCCCTGTCGCGGGGAACATCTCCCTTCCCTGCTTGTGCCTCCTCACGAGTATCGAAGGGCCCCGCCCCCCCTCTCCCCTTCCCCCCCCCGGGCGAGCGTGATCGTCGGACGGCGGATGGACTTGGTCGTGCTGTTCATCGCAATTCTTCGTTTTCGTGATGGTTGGGTTGCCAGAGCGTCTCCTGCTGCTGGAACTGTCGACCGTTGTTTTTGCAAAGCGTCGATGCGAGTTGGAAATGTCTCGATGTGTTTCGTGAAAGCCGCAGTTCCTATTGGGAAGGCGCCTTGTCGTTTCGACCGCGCGTCGATCCCTCCTCGCACGGCGTCTCTTCCTGTTCGACGCGCGTCTCGTCCTGTTCGCAGAGCGTCTCTTCGTGTTCGACGGAGGTCTCGTCCAGCTCGCAAAGCGACTCGCCTTCCTGGCAGAGCCTCTTGTTCAATGGGCGAAGCCTCACTTCCTGTTGGAAGGTCGTCTCTGCTCATCAGCACAGCGTCTTTCCTCGATGGCAGCGCGTCGCTGCTTGCCTGCAACGCGGCTCTCCTTGCTGGCGAAGCGTCTCTGCTCGTTGGACATTCCGCGCTCCTTGTTCGACGAGCGTCGCTCCCGATAGAACCAGCGTCACTGCCGGTTGACCGTGCGTCGCTCCCTCCCGGTCGAGCGCTTTCCTCGACTACCTAAGCGGCAACGGCGCGATTTCCTCTGACGGGGAAAGACGATTTTCTCCCGCCGGGGGGGGGTGCGGACACCTTCACATCACGCCCGGGCGACACCCGACGAGACGCGAGGACATGGCGAAGGCGTTCGAGCACGCCGCGAGATGGATGCCTCGCAGAACCGGCCGTGTCGGGAAAACGGCTCGCCGCCGGGTCCGGACGGAGTCGGCGAAGCCACGTCGATTACCGCACGCTGTGGGGCTCCGACGCGGTGAGCGTGGCACGGAAACAGGTTCCGAGCTAGCAACGGGCACGGGCACGCGAGATAGGGACAGGCCCTATCTGACGGCGGCGGCGGCGCCTACGGGGTGCGTGGTAGTCACGCTGGAGTGGCCGCGCGGGGTCTCTCGTCATGGCGCGCCGACTCCGATAGGCTGACGCCGAAGCGATGCGCGTCGACCTGTCTGGGCTTCTCGCCCTCGCCTCGGCGCTGGCCGTGCTCCACTCGGCGCCCGACGCGCGCGCCGCGCCTCCGTGGGTCGATCGACCCCTGACGCTGCCGGCCGGCGATTTCGCGTTCGACTTCGGGCTCGGCGTGGGCCACGTGCCCGTTGCGCCGCGAGACGAGACGGCCGCGGGCGTCAACGCCGAGATTGCCGTCGGCCTCACGTCGCGCGTCGAGCTCGGGGTTCGCACGGGGGTCCGCTTCGGCGACGGCTTCGACCACGACATCGAGCCCGACGCCTATGGGCGCCTCTTCGACCGGCAAACGTTCGACGAGGGCGCCGACACCGTCGCGAACCCGGAGATCCGCGTGCGCGGCGCGATCGCCCGCGGCCCCGTCGCCGAGGTCGCGCTCGAGGGACGCGTGGTCCTCCCCTTCGCCAACGGGACTGGGGCCGGCCTGCTCTTCGGCGTGCCGCTCGCCTTCCACCTCGGCAATCGGGTCCGGCTCGACATGGGGTTTTACTTGCCCGTCGTGTTCCCGCCTGGCTTCGACGCCGAGGTCGCGATAAACCTTCCGCTCGACGTCTGGATCCAGGCCTCGTCGCGCTTCTGGCTCGGTCCGATGACTGGCTTCGACTTCACGGGGCTCACCGGAAGAAACCCCAACGCGGCGCCCAACGTGCTCACCGCCTTCTCGCTCGGCCTCGGCCTGGGCTACGAGATCACGCGCGCGATCGATTTCAAGGCCATGTTCCTCTTCCCCGAGCTGAACGCGGACAGCCGGGTCTTCGGCTTCGGAGCGGGCCTAGAGTTCCGGATCGAGTAGAGAGAGTCGACCTACGTCGGGCGCGGCGGCCGCAGGCAGTAGCCGACCCCTCGAATCGTCTCGATCATGCCGGCGTGGGCGCCGAACTTCTGCCGGAGGCGCCGAATGTAGTGGTGCACGAGATTCCAGTCGTAGTCGTCTTCGAGGCCCCACACTCGCGCGAGCAGGTCCGACGGCGAGACGACGCGATTGGCGCGATCCACCAGGCAAAGCAGGAGCGCGTATTCGCGGCCGGTCAAAGGGAGGTCGCTGCCGGCGAGCTTCACGCTTCGCTCGGCGCGATCCACTTCGAGCTCGCCGCAGAGCGCCTTGATCGGTAGGGGCGGAAGCATGCTGCAAGGGTTGAACTCACCCTCGAGCGTCCGGGCCGTCGCCCGTCTCGTTTCGACGACCACTGGACTCAACGTCCGTCCGCTCCGGAACCGCTCGGTCAGGCCTCCGGGCGGACGCCCGGCCGCTGCCGTACGCGCAGGTTGTGGCGCTGCGTTCACGTTGTGTTTCCGACTTGTTTCCATCGAGCGACCTGCTCCTTCAGCATCACCCCGCGTCTGTCCCTCTGCCCGCTAAATCGGCGATCGGCCAGCACCAAGAAGCGCCCGCACCGATGCCTAAATCAGAGCGCTCCCACGCCGCGTGGCCCTCCGCGGCGCCCGCGCCGCGGACGCGCCAGCCCTCAGAGCGCCTCGAGAACCTCTTCGAGGAGCGCGGCGAACGCGGCGGCGGCGACGGGCAAGACACGACCACGCCGCGCGGCGAGGGCGAGCGTCGCCTGGGCAAAACCGGGGTCGGTCAACGGGATCGCCCGCATGCCGGAGGGGTTGGGCTCGTTCGCGATGCGAAACTGAAAGCAGACCGCCTGGTTCTGTCGCGCGAACGTCTTCGTCAGCTCGACGGAGTTCGATACGAGCGCGGGTTCGAGCTTGAACGAAGCGCGCAGGAGCGCGCGATCGAGCAGCGCTCGCGCTGCGAGGGTCGTGTCGGGCATCGCGATCGGGTACGCGACGCAGTCGCGAAGCCGCAGGCTCGCGTGCCCCGCGAGCGGATGGTCGGGCGCGACCAGCGCGCAGAACGGCTGATGCGCCGACGCGATCACGCTGACCTGCGGTCGCTCCAGTGGGTCGTGGGTGAGGATCAGATCGGCCCTGTCGGTCGCCAGGGCGTCGCTGAGGCCCTTCGGGCCGTCGATCCACACGTGGAACGTCACGTTCGGGTGCTGCGCTTGAAAGCGCGCAATCGCGATCGGCAGCATGTGCCCCGTCACCGACTCCGCGACGGCGAGGCTCACCCGTCCTCGCAAGAGACGCCTCAGCCCATCGATCTCAGCCCCGACCTGCTCGAGCTCTCGAATCGATCGCCGGACGTACGCGACGTAGATCTCGCCCGCGGCGGTCGGGCGGACGCCGCGCGACAGGCGCTCGAAGAGCGGCGCTCCGAGCTCCTCCTCGAGGTCGAGGATTCGACGGTTGAGCGCGGACGACGCGATGTGCAGCGCCGCAGCGGCCTTGCGTATCGATCCGTGGCGAGCCACGGCGTCGGCGTACGCGAAGATTCGCGGCGGCGAGAGCGGACGCGGCGACGGCGTGTCCGGTCGCAGCTCGGGCGCGCCCTGGCGCGGCGCGCCCTTGATCGGTCGCGATCTCGGCATCCCTGCGCTCATCGGGGCGGCAGTGTACATCCCCGGCGATGACGTCATGACTTTCCCCGGTCGAGCACGCGAAGCGCGAACACCGGGGTACGCCCCTCCCGCGGCGCATCGCCGGCCTCGCCGGCGTTCATCCCGCTGCCGGATCCACCTGAGCCCCCTGAGCAGCCTCCGATCCAGGCGCTCACCGACACCACGATCCCCGAGCAGAGGACACCCATCGCCCGATGCTCATTGCAACCATCCGTATCGCTAACCTTCGTCACCGGACAGTGGCGGGACGTGGCGTAGCCGAACGAAGCACGACGCAGGCGACGGCGGTCGATCGGGCCTCGGTGGGAACGGCGATCGAGACGAGAGCGTTCTCATGGGTACGGAGCCGCGATTGCGTCTCCAATGGTCATCTCGAGACCGACGCCATGAGAACGACTCGCCGACCTTCACCCCCATGCGCATCCGCAATTCGTCGGGGGGCCGCGAACGTCGGAGCGCGGTTCCTCGGCCTCCTCCTGGTCGTCGCCCTCGTCGAATGTGCCCGCCCCTGCCCCGCCCCTGCCCCGCCGGCCGGGCCCTCCCTTCCGGCCGCGCGGTCCGCCGGAGGCGCGAGGCTCTCGGACGCCGCTCCGGCAGCCGGCGATGCGGTCTCGGACGCCGGTCACGTCTTCTGCGTCGACCCGATATTCCGCCGATTGGACCTCGAAGCGGCGGGCCCGGACGGGAATGGAATCGCCCTATGCGTCCGTCCCGGGGATCCGGGCGCCGACGGCGGTCCCGCGGAGCGCTCGTGCGCCGAGCTCCGACCGACCGGAGACTACGGGCCTTCGGACGGCGCGGTCCCGGCGACACCGCGGCTCGCGTCCGCCGCTTTTCGCCGGGTGAGCGCCGACGGGCGCCTCCGCTTCGAGATCCACGGGGGCGTGCGGACCCCTCACGGCGCGATCGCCGTCCTGAGAGACGCGGCGTCCGGACACGTCTTGAAGCGAGCGCCGGTCGAGTACGACGAGAACGTCGAGTTTTTGGGGTGGATTGGACAGGACGTCGTCTTGCGCGTCAGCGTCGAGGAGGGCCCTGGATGCGGCCTGACATGGCTCGACCCCCAGCGAGAGTGGCCAGATCTCGATGTCCAGGCACTACGACGTCACCGGCCACGGCGACGTCGAGTGCTTCGACGGCAACGTGGTGCTGACGCCGTCGGAAGGGACCTTTGCCATCGTCGGCGCCGGCGGCGATGACGTCACGTTCATCGACGAAGGGGCGATGGCCGTCGAGACGATCGCCACCGGACGGTCCAGCGGTCCGGAGATGGGCCGCCGCCTGCTTTCCTGGATGGAGGGCGACGCGGTGCTCGTCCTCGTGTACGGAGCCCCCGAGTCGGGAACCGTCGCGCGGATCGACTTGAAGCAGAGGAAGCTGCTCGGCGTCTGGGCGCCGCCCGAGTGCGCGGGCCCGGCCTCTCGCACCCCCGGGACCAACGCGCCATGAGCGCCGCTCTATTGCGCAGTCCCCGCGCGAAGCATTCCAACGTCGAGCTGCGAAAGCGGCACTTTGACTGCGCGATACGACACCTGCCCGGCGAAGGCGACGTCGAAGACGTCCGCGCCGTTTGCGTCTATTTCGGTGAGGATTCGCGAGTCCGTCGGAATGTAGCCCCAGCTGATCACGCTGTCGCCGTCCGCGTAGCGGCGAAAGCTGCCCTCGTACTGGCTCTGCGCGGTGCCGAGGAATTGAAATGCCAGCGTCGCGGTATTCGCCTGATGATCGATGGCATACTCCGCGCCGCGCGCGACACCTGGCGTCGCCCCGTGGTCGTCGAACACGGTGATGTCGCCGTTCGGGAGCAGCCGCGCGTCGTGCTGCATGTTGAACGAGGTCTGAGGATCGTCGACGACCCGGACGTAGGTCGCGCCGTCCTTGCTGTACGCGCTGCCGCCCACTTTCCACAGAATGTTGCCCGTCGCGCGGTCGATGTAAAAGAGCGCGTTGGTGAAACGACTCGACACGAGCAAGTTGCCGCTCGAATCCACGTCGATCGAGTTGCAATGAAACACGTCGACGACCGACGCACCGTTGACGGTGTTCACGCCCGGCTCGAGCGACTCGCGCACCGGGTCGACGTGATCGGTCGCGAGCCAGGACCACACGAGGCTGCCCGACGAGTCGATCTCCTGCACTTCGCAGTCGGCGATCGTCTCGGAGGCGCTGAAGGTCTGCAAGCCGACGAGGTCGACGTTGCTCTCGATTGGATAGGTGAGCAGCAGGTGATCGCCGTTCGGAAGGAGCCGGAAC
>CAVXOZ010000018.1:0-198152 GCA_963763505.1 uncultured delta proteobacterium
CAATCATTCGCTGACCCGGGTCGACGGTCCGCCGTCTGGCTAGCTGGCGGTGCCCCAGCGCCCACCCAAGCGCGACGCATGGTGCGGCCCACCCCGCGTGAGCGACGTGGTTGACCGTCAGGCCGGCGACCACCAGGAGCGTGAGCACTGCGACGAGCCCGAGCGCAAGCCAATCGAGCAGGACGCTGGCCAGAATGCCGCCGATCGTGCGGGTCACTGGAGGAACCTGCAGTGCCGCGAGTGCGCTCATTCGTTCGACGCCGCCGCGCGTCGCCCGCGCGAGGACGGCCATCCCGCAATCGTGCTCCTCTCGCGGCGTCTTGACCGCGCCGGAGAGCTGCTCACGACGAAGTCGAAAGAGCTCGCGGACCGCGCCCGCGTAGCGCAGAGCAAGCTGCAACAGCCCAAACCCACCCAACCTCACGGCGAAGGCGAGGTAGTGCGCCACGCCGTGCTTCTCATGCCCATACTCGTGCATGCCGCGGGTGGGCCGGACGACGAAGCGCAGAAGCACGTCCGACATGCTGCGCATCATGCGGCGGGGATCCGCCGAGAGGGGCGCCATGACGTACTGGCTCGCGCAAAAGGCGTCGTATTGGTGCCCGTGCTCGATGTATGCGAGGCCCGCAACGTAAAGAAATAATGGGTGAAAAGCGATTCTCCGGTCAAACGCCGGGCGGCCGATGGCATCGGTCCGCGCCGCGCACGCCCGCGCAAAGAGCAGCGAGCGGAGGTCGCCCTTCACCGCGTCCCAATGGAACTCGAAATCGTGGTTGCCATGGACGAAAGTGAGCGCGTGCCCATCGGCCACGAACCCGGCAAGCGCGTCGAACACGTCGCGATGGCGCTCGACGACCAACGTCAGCTTGACGCGAACGTGGTCGACTGCGTTGCCGAGGCCGTGCTCACGCTCCTCGTCGTTGCGCTCGGTCGCCAAGTCCGCCCCTCGGCGCGCACCGCCATCCCGACGAAGTCGATGAAGTCGCCGGCCACGACGAGGTGCCAGTGGTCGGTCGGGGGCACGACCGCCCGATAGTGCGTGATGAGTTTGACGAGGTCATCGTCGACGCTGCGTGAGCGACGAATCGGATGGCCGAAGTCGTTCAAATCGCTCCCCAAGTGTACGTCGGATAGGACGAGCAAGCTATCCATGGAGGCGGGACGCGAGCGCGTTCGCAAGAGACCCGCGTCGCCTTCGCCTCGCGGCGCGGATCGCATGGCAGCCACCCTTCTCAGAGCGGACTGAGCGCCCGGCCGCGACGAGCAGTGTGGCGGGGCGCCAACGTACCGGCGCCGCCGCCTGGCCCCAGGTTCTCTGCCTTCGCCTTCTTCTATTGCCTGCGCCGCTACGGGCATGGATGTCTCCGCCGCCGATAACAGGGGCGACTCGCTTCGATTGCCTGGCGCCGGCCAGCAACGAGACTCGGTAGGTCGCTACTTCTTGACGGCGTGCTTGAGGTCCTCCACGGCGCCTTTCACCTTGCCCTTGGCGCTGTCTACCCTGCCCTCCTGCTCAAGCTTCTTGTCTCCGGTCAAACTGCCTACGGCCTGCTTGATCTTGCCTTTGACCTTGTCGATGATTTCGCCCATTGATTTTCTCCCTAGGTAACTGACGCATGCGACGCAACCGACGATGGCGAAGGCGCCGTCGGCACCAAAGCAAACTGTGTACCGGAAAAGCCAGTTCGTGAATCGCAAACTTGTCGCATCGATTCATTTCGTTGCCGGCAGTTCGCGCTGGATCTGCTCGACGATGTCGTCGAGGAAGCGGTGCACCGTCGCCTCGGCGAGGCGATGCCCGAGCGCGGCGTCGGCAACGTTGCCGACGGCGCCGAGCGGGGGCTGATAGGCGCCCTCGAGCTCGAGCTGCGTCTCGGTCGCCGTGAGCGGGAAGAACGGCAGCTGCGCGCGCATCACTGGGAAGAACGCGGGCGCGCGCTTGGCTTCCCACGCGAGGGCGACTCGCGTGACGGGAGACAGACCGGCGACGCCCACGTCATCGTGGATGCCGTGGAGGTGAATGCGCACGTCGACACCGATGTCGATGCCAGCGACCCCGGCACGGAGGCTCGCGTCGATGGCGTTCGCGCGTTGGACCGCAGATGCAGTGGCGCGCTGGAAGACCTCCGGTGGTCGCTGGCGGAGTAGGTCGCGCACGGCATCGTAGGGGCGGTTGACGTACTGGTAACACCGTAGCTTTCGCGGCTCGCTCATGCCTCGCTCCGGAGCATGGATGATGCCGAGCGCCGTTGGCCGTAAAAACCAGCGGCGCCTTCGTCCTTCGCGCCGTGTGGTGCCAAGAGGGCCTTGCGCGCCGCCGCAAACTTGGCGTGCGTGTTCTCGCGGCCGACTCCGGCCCCTGGGCTCACGTCATTGCCGCGTCAGCGACGCCAAAAGCTCCAGACAAGCCAGCAACATGAAACGACAAACAGGATCCACACGAACTCGCCTGCCAACCCCAAGACGGATGGTTGAACGTTGCGGAACCGGCCGTGGCGGCGGCCGCTTGCCCGCGGCGCCGTTGAATGTACCTGGGGTAGGGAAAACCCCAACCAAGATGGCCCCAGCCATAACCCATCGGCACGAAAAAGAGCAGCATGAACACGAACCAAATGATCCACCATGAGCCAATCATTGCTGCCTCCATTCCGTGTCGGCGATTGGAGGTGCCAAATCGATACCAACGAGTCGAGCGTGGCGACTGGATCGGTGGCTCCATTCGTCCTGTCGCGAGGAAGAGCCTGTAGAGGCAATTCGCTTCGCATCTTGCGAAGTTCTTGCCCGATGCCAATGACGCGGGCCCCGTCTCCGCGTCCCGATCGACCGCGCATCAGTCGAGTGGGGCGGCTTGGCGAGAACGCTCGGGCGCCCCGGGTCGCTCGCCGTGCACCGCCGTCGAGGTGCAGCCCTGATAGCGCAAGACGGTGGCCTGAGCGCGGACCAGATCCGGCGTGTCGTCGTGGCGCATCGCGAAGCGATCCTCTCGTTTAGCGTGGGGCGGTGATCTGAGGAAAGTTAGCGAGCTCGGCTCGGGTACCCATCGCCGCTCTCGTCATGAACGGTCTCTTCCGCCCCGACGTGGCTTTCCGCGACGTGGCGCAAACGGTCGCGCCTGGGCAGCTACGCGACGCGCCTCACGGTCGCGAGCGGCAACGCGGGAAATCTCCGCGGAGGCGTGATCCCGTTCAAGTCGAACGCGAGGACATCGCTTCCCAACTGGACCCTTCTAAACAGGTTCACGTTGGAACGGGATCGTAGGGACCCGGCGCTGCGCGGCGAGATCACGATCGCCCTCGCCGCCGAGGCACCGATGTTCACGCCGTCCACGACGGACTACCGGCAGGGGTCTCCGCCGCTCACAACGAGCCTGGCTCGAAGTTGTGCTCGCGAAGGTCGCGCGCTCGTCGAGGCGGGCTAGTCGCCGAGCCCATGTCGAGAACCCGATCTTCTCCCGTTCTCGCGGACAGTCTGACTTGGCGAGCAGTGTCGGAGACGTTTCGAGACGAGGGGCTCGTCCGGCATGGCGAGGCGTCGAGAGCACAGCGAAGTCGAGAGACCGTACGGCTTCCCCGTTAGGCATCTTTACGGTGCGCGATGTCCTCGCTGCGCGTGTTTGTTGGCCACGCGAGCAATCTCTCGTTGGTCGGCGGGAATCCGAACCGTCTCGCGCAGCCGCTCAGCCAATGCCGACGCGTCGAAATGCGTCAAGTCCTTGTCGACGGTGGCCATGAGGTGTTTTTCGAGCTCGCGCGTCAGCTCGGCCTTCAACATGCCGAGGGCATGAGGGGGCGCCACCAGCACCCAGCGATGAAAGAGCCTCGTGCGCAACCCTTCATCGAGCCTTGCCGCAAGCGAATGGACGAAACGGCCCTTTTCGACCTCCTTTGGGTCCGAAGAGGGCGCGAGCGCATTGTGATGCGTCGAGGCGCCTTCGGAGGAACGTTGCCCGGAGTGATCGCTCACGAGCTCGCTCGCTTTGATCCGCGATTCCGCGTGACCGAGTACCTCGACCACGCACCACGCAGGCTCACCATCGAGGGCCTCGAAGAGTCTTGCTCTCGAAGAGTCGCATACCAAGATCCAAACAGTGTTCATGGTGGCTGGTGCTGAGGTCACGCAACACCCGTGCCGCCCCCACGACCGCCTCCACGACCCCCGCGTCCGACATCAGCTGCAGGGAGGGGCGAGCCCTTCGCGATGACCGCTCGCGCAATCGCGCGACCTTCGCCGGCATTCTTTGCTCCGACTGCTGGACTCGAACCAGCCGGAGCCGTACGACTCACGTGAAATTCAAGTCAACTCGGGTACGGACGACCTTACGCGAGATGGCGTAAGTAGCGGATTTGCGGTTGCGATTGGCCCAAGCGCATCGCACGCTGTCGAGGTGGTCCCACGCGACGCCGACGAGGCACTCCACGATGCGATCAAGGCCGCCCTCGACGCGCGCGACTACGAGCGCGCTGCGCTGTTGGTCGACGTTGCGAAGAAGACCGCGAAGAGGCCGGCCAGCGTCACCTGTGCGCCGCAGAAACTCGGAGGGCGGGCCATTGAGTGCCCGCGGGCTAGGGTACTGGACCGGCCGGGCCACGCAGGTCGAGTATCGCTCGGCGTCGCCCGGTGCAAGCTCCCGGTCAGGCCCTGCGCCCCGGTCCCGCCGGAATTGCCCGGATCGTGTGCGTCTGGTCACCGTTCGCCCCGTCCGGAGAGACTGTGCAAGTTGCCCATGGGCGAACCGGCAAGCCTCGGCACGCCGAGGTCGTCGAAGTGGCTCACGGGCAGGGCGATGCTGATCTCCAGACCTGAGTTTCTCCACCAGCTCTTGGTGTTCCGAGCGACCTTGTCGACCTTGCGTTCGGAGAGTCCCCGAGCGCGAAGTTCCCGGTAGACGGTCGACTCCGCGCTTCCAGTGTTTGAGTTGGAGCGCTCGCAGGCGGTGGCGGATCCACGCGTCGAGATCGCGGAAGAGCCCGGAGTATCCGCGAGATGGAAGTACTCCTTCCAGCCGAGCGAGGTAGCTCGCGCAGCTCCGCCGCCACTGTCGGCATGCTTCGGCCGCGGCTCCGTCCCGTGAGGGCGCGGACCCGCTGCTTCATCGCCGCAAGGGCCTTGCTCGCGACGCGCCGTTTGACCTCGCGTCCCTTGGCGCACCCAGAAGCTGTAGCCGAGAAACTTGCGGTCCCACGGGCGCGCCACCGCGCTCTTCGACTCGTTGATGCGGAGCTGGAGCTTCGCGTAGAGACGCCGCAGCGTCTCCATCACGCGCTCGCCGGCGCGCTGCGACCGCACGTACACGTTGCAGTCGTCGGCGTATCGGACGAAGGCGTGTCCGCGCTTCTCCAGCTCCTTATCCACTTCGTCGAGCAGCACGTTGCGCGAGCAGCGGCGACAGGCGGCCGCCCTGCGGCGTCCCCTCGTGCCGCTCCACCACGACCCCGTTCGCCAAGATGCCGGCGTCGAGGTAGCGGCGGATGAGCCCCAGCACGCGGCGGTCCGCGATTCGCTTGGCCAGCCTGTCCCATCAGCACGTCGTGGTTCACGCGGTCGAAGAACTTCTCGAGATCCACGTCGACCACCCATCGGCGTCCTTCCTGCATGTACTGCTGCGCCTCGCACACGGCGTCGTGCGCGCGGCGCCCAGGCCGGAAACCGTGGCTGTGCTGCGAGAAGGTCGGGTCGAATTGCGGCTGCAGGACCTGCAAGAGGGCCTGCTGGATGAAGCGGTCGAGCGCCGTTGGGATGCCGAGCTCTCGCTCCCCACCGTCGCTCTTCGGGATCAGCTGCCGCTTCACCGGCTGGGGCTGTAGGTGCCCGCGAGCAGTTGCTCGCGCAGCGTCGGCCAGGTCTCCCGCAGGTGGTCGCGCAGCGCTTCCACCGTCATCCCGTCGATGCCGGGACTGCCCTTGTTCTTCTGCACGCGCTTCAACGCCGAGCTGACGTTGCCGCGTTCGACGACGCCTCCATCAGCTGCGCTCGTCGTTCCTGAGCGCTCGTTTCCGTGCGCCGCCGTCGACGCTTCGCCGCTCCGCTCTGCTCTCGGGGCTTCACCCGCGCGTCCTCCTCGTACTCAAACAACCTGGAGGACTTGGGAGTAGGCCCACGGCCTTCTGGGTGATCAACCGCCAGCGCGACAGCGTGGGCATGCTCAGACACTTCGTGTCGGCGCATTCCACGCGCCGAGGTGCACGTCGCGCGCACCGGCGACCTGGGTGACGAGAAGACATTCGAGCTCAATAACGCATCGAAAGTTGCAAAAGGCCAAGGTGCTGCGTGACGCGCGCAAGGCACGTCACGGGACCCCGGGAGAACGTGACCGTAACGCGCCCGATGCACCCATATGGGTCTAACGCCGTCTTCATACGCCGCGCTATCCCTGGAGCCCGAAGCCCGGGGGGCGACCTCGGGGACCCCCGGCCCGTCCGCGGTCCGGAGGAAAACGGGCCGAATCAATCCATCAGCCGCACAGGAGGTTTCGCATGTCCCCCAAGCATCGGGTTTCGGTCATCACCGGCGCGCCCGCGTCCGCCAGGCGCTGGGTCCTATTCGCCCTCGGTTCGCTTGCAATCAGCGCGGCGGGCGCGTGCAGCTCCGACCCTTCTCCGCAAACGAACTCCGTGGCTCCGGCGTCCCCGCCCGCGGGCGCAGCGTCTCCTCCGCCGCCTGCTCCGAAGTCACACGCGAACCGGGGGTCGGCCGCGCTCTCCGCGACCGCACGAGCTGCGTTGACGCAACTGCAGGCCGACACCGGCGTGGTCTGGGACCTGAATGGCAAGGTCCTCAGCGCGCGCACCGATTCCGGCGTCGTCCTGGGCCCGAATGACCGCGCGGACGACGTGGCGATGGCCTTCCTCGAGAAGTACGGCGCGATCCTGGACATCGCCGACGCCCCGAGCGAGTTCGCCCTGAATCACAAAAACGAGCAGATGCCGGGTGGCGCGGCGATCGCCTTCTTCGACCAACGCGAAACGGGAATTCCCGTGTATCGCGCGCATCTGACGGCTGCTTACAACTCCCGTCGCCAGCTTAGTGCGATCGGAAGCGGCTACGTCCCCGGCGCGCATGGCCTCTCCCCGGTGCCGAAGCTGACCGCGTCGGCCGCCGAAGCAGCCGCCCGAGCGGATGCTCCCGTGCGCTACGGCTGGCCGACCGGCCGAGCTCTCATCGCCACGAACCCGACGCTCCTCTTCTATCCGAAAGGTCAGGTCGTGACGCTGGCGTATCAGGTCAGCGTCGGGGCGCGCGATCAGGGACCACCGCTCACCGCAAAGTACTTCATCGATGCGAACACCGGAGGCGTCCTCTACACGGAGCGGGGGGAAGCAGACGCCCAGACGCCCGCGGGCTCGCCTGTCACCGAATCGGGAGGAGGCGAGCAGCCGGACACGGGGCCGGGAAGCATACCGGGCGCGCCCGCGCAGTCGTTCACCTCCTACGTGACCGCTCCCATACCGGGCGGGCCGCGGAACAGATACTACGCATCGTACATGCAGACCCTGCAACCGACGAATCCCGTATCCTGGGGCACTCCTCTGGCTCCGCAGTATGCATGGAATCAGGCGACGAACATCGAAATAGCCGGCTCGGTGAGGTACTCTCCATCCGCGACGTCGACCTGGGATGCCCAGGCCGTTGATGCATACAGCAACCTTTATTGGGCCAACTACTGGTGGGCGAACGAAATCTTCGAACCGGTCCAGTTCAAGAATGCCGCGTACATGGCGGTCAACGTCCATACGGCTGGACAGTTCAATCAGGCCCAGTGGTCCGGGGCGCCGCTCCCCCAGTTCTACGTCTTCGACCCGGCCCCGGTGGCGGGCGTCACGCAATTTCCGTCCTCGGTCTGTCGCGACGTGATGGGCCACGAATATTGGCATTCAGTCAACGACGCGACGTTGCAGCTCATCCAGGCCGACGAGGAGGGGCCGCTCAACGAGTCGCTGGGTGACGTCTTCGGCAACCTCGTCGAAAACGACCTGCCGCCGAACACATATACCCCCACTATCTGGACCTTCGGCGAAGCCACGGTCGGGCCGGGTAGCACTTCGCCGAGCAACTACAACCTTCGAAACCTGAAGGATCCGCATCAATCCGGCACCCGCACGGGTCCCCAGGCGGACAACATGAATGACCCGCTCTATCCATGGGATACCGGCGACCTCCACGCCGAGGACGGCGTCCCCAACAACGCGTGGTATCTGTCCGTGTTTGGCGGGACGAACACGACGTCGCAAATAACCGTGCCATCCGCCACTTCCGTCGGCTACACCATGGCGGAGACGCTGTATAACCTCGCGGCCACCGACCCGATGGTTCCGGTGACGAGCTTCCTCAGCTTCGCGGAGGACATCACCACGTTGAGCACGGTGTTCGGAGTTCCGTCGAGTACGGCCGCCATTGCTTGCGCCTGGTACGCCGTGGGCGTGATGTTACCGGAGGAGGCCCTTTATCGGTTCAACGTCTCGAGCTGCCAGTGTGCCAACGTTCCCGACGGCACGTATTGCGGGCAGACGGTGCCCAGCGCGTCCGGGGCCACGTTCATCGGGACGCAACAAATGCTCTATACCTGCAGCGGCCATGTGCTGACCGATACCCAAGAATGCCCAACGAGTTGCATCGTCGATGTCGACGCCACCGGGCTCGACAGGTGTGACCTCCGAACCCAGGATTCGGGCACCGGAGGAGGTTCGAGCTCCGGGAATAGCCCGCCCGGCGACGCGGGAACACCTTGCAATGGCCTTGCCTCCGGAACCTACTGCGGAAATGATCTATTCGGTGGCACTGCGACGCCGGGTCTCTATTCGTGTGATGCCGACGGAGGAACCCCGGCATTCCTTGGGAACTGCGACGAAATCTGCATTACGGGTTTGTGCCGCGGAGACGGTCCGGGCAGCATCTGCTCGGAAAGCGATAACCCGCTTGGCTTGGAGCCGAGCGACTGCCTCCCGGGAGTAAACGAAGGCAACACGTTCAATTCCAACGGTTGCCATGCGAGTCCAAACAATGCCTACTATTGCTACGGCGGCGGCGAGATAGACATCGGTACCATCGACATCAACAGCGGGGGCTGGGTGCCGAGCTTCGACTACCTACCGGCGGGAAAATATTGCGGCTTCGATCCGCCCAGCGATCCCTCGCTGCCATGGCTGTATCCAAATCATGAATACGACAACATGACCGATTTCGCGGCGAACTACGAGGACAAGGGGCTGTGTCCCACGAACTACTGCGAATGGGGCGTCGGGTGTGCGCCGGTGCCGAACACCGATGGGGGTAACTAGTCGGAACGGGGCGACCGGCCCGCGCGTTCTGAGTCGACCGGCGGACGGGGGCGCGCGGACGGGCCCCCGGACCCTGACATGAGCGCCTTCGCGGTGAATCTGACCATCGCAGCGCTCGCCTGGGCTTGGGTCGCGGTCCGACTGGCGGGCAGGGGCCCAGCACCGTCGTCGCGGCCGGAAGGGCGCGGTCGCACGTCGCGCATGGCGCGATGACCGGCCGAACCGACGGTCTGGATCCGCAGGTCATAGTCATTTTGTCGAACGTTTGGGAACCCGTCTTGATCGGCGCGACCCGGCGTGCTTACGTGCCCTCCGCGGACAAGACGTTCATCGGAACCGCGAAAGTTTATCTGACAACTGCGGTTGAATTCGACAGGGCCCGGCCTCGCAGGAACTCGTCGGCGCGCGGCGAGTTTCGCGTTGTGACTCAATGTGAATCACGAGACTGCCCACAATGAATGTCACTTTGCCGATCAAACAGAAGAGTCGATCGATGCCGAAGAAGCGCGGTCGCATGCGACACGGCGATGGACGGTCAGGATGAGCCTTCAGGCCCTGAGCGCCGTGCTCCCGCAGCTCCTTCGTTGCCGAACGCCGTCGGAGGTAGGGGGGGTCGCCGCAGACGCCGCCCAGAAGGCCTTCGGTACGCACGCGGGTTGCGCGATCTTCCTCGACGAGAGCTGGCGTTCGACCGAGCGAGCTCTGTACGGCGTCCGCGATGCGGACTTCGACGAGTGGGACCAGCAATGGCGCCCGCTGGAACGTGTGTTCCCGGCCATGCTCGAGCGCGCGGTCCCCGTACACAACGGGCAGGTGTACCGCATGGACCAGTGGAGAAGCTCTCTCCCCTACCTCGAGTACGGGAAGCGCCACTTCATCGACCACTACATGTGCGCGCCAATCTTCGGTTCGCGCGGCACGCTCGTCGGTGCCATGAGCTTCTGCCGACGGCCACAGGACCGGCCCTTCGAAGGCGAGGGGCTCGCGATGGCGAGTGCCCTCTCGGGCTTCGTGTCGGCCACGCTGGCTCGCGTGACGGAGACGCCTATCGCGGAAGCCGGACCGCGGGCGCTCCTGAGCAATCGCGAGCTGCAAGTGGCGGGGCTCGCGGCGGCGGGCCGCAACAACATCGAGATTGCCCTGCAGCTCGGTCTCGCCCGCGAGACGGTGAAGCAGACGCTCCGCCGCGTGTACCGCAAGCTCGACGCGAACGGCCGTGCCCAGATGGCCACGAAAAGCTGGCGCTTCAGGGCCTATCGCCTTCGCGAATGCACCTCACGGAGACGCGTACTTGATGCTGCAGCCGTACGCCTTCGTCATCGGCGTGCGCACGGGTCGCGCGGCAGCCAAGTCCGCCAGCGCGCCGGCCACGTAGTTGACGTCTCCGCGCGATCCGCATGCTTGAAGAGCCTGCCGCTCGCGCCGGGGTTAGGCAGAAGGGCTCGTGTACGATTGCGGCTCCGTCAGCGACGGCTGCGGCGGCCACATCGAGTGCGGCACGTGCCCGGACTCGCAATTCTGCGGTGGCGCGGGCGTCCACCAATGCGGCGGCACCTGCGAGACGCCCGACGGCGGCAACCCGTGTTGGGTGACGTGCTCTTCCGCCGATGGTGGCACCTGCGGGGGGCTTTCGTGCCTGGGAAGTGGGGCCACGTGTGGCGAAGCGCCCAATGGATGCGGCGGTTTGATCGATTGTGGTCCGTGCGGAGGAGACTCCGGCGCAGCAGACGCCCAGGCGGATGCGGGAGCGGACGGGTAGGTCGGCGTGATTCAAGGCGACGTCCCCCGCCGCCCTGCCCGTGTGGTCCCCCCTGAGCCCTGCGGACTCAAAGGCGCTGATTACGTCGTCAGGCAGCGTGGTCATTCGTAACGTCTTGGCCGCACAACCGGCCCGCTGGGGGACAGGACGACAAGCCCGCGGTTCGCGTCGCCACGCCCGCTCGGCGCAGTTTGATGCCGGTCGCGCCTCGGCGGAGTCGTCAACTACCATTACCGCAGTGCCGCCTGACGCCCCAGGCCCAGTTTCCGGACATTACCGGATCCGCTTTCGGAAAAGGCGGCGGCCGGGTCGGTGCGAGGGCGACGGAAAAATGCGCTCTGATCGAGAGCTTTGACTCATTCGACTCGAAGCGCGCTACTACCACGATGAAATCGAGGCCCGGGTCTCCAGGAGTCCTATGAGTGTGCGCGTACCGGTCGTCCTTTGCTTGGTCTTGGTCTTGGTCTTCGCGTTGCAGTGCGGCGGCAGCGGCGCGGGCGAATCGAACGGCGACGCAGGACCCGCATCCAGCGGAGCCAGCGGCGGCAACTGCGGGACGCGCACTGGCATGCGCGGCAAGACGACGCGCAGCCTGATGGTGGACGGGACGACGAGGACGTACATCGCGTACCTTCCCCAGTCGCTGAGCGCCAAGACGTCCGTACCCTTCGTCTTCGTGTTCCACGGCGCGGGGATGGACGGCGCCGAGATGTTCGACATCACGCAGTACTCGACCATCGCTGACGCCGATGGAGTCGCCGTCGCGTTCCTCGACGGCCAGGACACCAGTTCCATCACCGGCGCCAGCACGCTGGATCCGTGGAACGTGTCGGACAACGGCGCGGCGGTGTGCGGCGACGGCAACCTCGTGAACAACTCGAAGGCGGGCGTCGACTTCGACTTCATGGACGCGGTCAAGGCCGATATCGCGCAGGACCAGTGCCTCGACAGCGCACGCGTCTTCGCCTCGGGATTCTCGATGGGCGGCTACTTCACGCACCACATCGGCTGCGACCGCACCGATATTCGCGCCGTGGCGCCGCACTCGGGAGGCACGCTCGCCAGCCTCTCGTCGTGCAAGACGGGCCACGTCCCGATCATCATCTTCCACGGGACCGCGGACTTCCTCATCTCACCGAGCTGCGACGATCCGCACGCGCCCGCTTCGGGCGCCGCCACGGAGACCGGGTTCACGGCGTCCGCCACGCTCTGGGCGCAGAAGAACGGCTGCGCCACCACCTATTCGACGGTCGTGGAGGACGGGATGGGCGGCGGCGACGGCCAGTGTTACGTGTATGACGGCTGTCCCTCCGACGGGCAGGTGGAGCTCTGCACCTTCGCCGGGATGAGCCACTGCTACGCGGGCGGCGCGTCGACCAGCTCCGCCACGGCGTACTCGTGTCCGACCTACGCGAGCGCCACGCAGCTCCAGTGGAACTTCTTCAAGAAGTACGCCTGGTGATGTTCGGCGCTCTCCATCTGACCTCCTAGCCCGCGTCCTAGCCCGCGTCGGGTGTGCTCATCCCACACGGTGCCGAACACTTATCGCCCAGACAGGTGGTCACGGGCCCGTAGGCGTTCTGACACGTGCTGTCGATTTTCGAAAGGCAGCCTTCGAGGCACGTGAGATCGCTGCACTGACACCCCTCGTAACAGGTGACGTAGGCGCCGCACGACGTCTCCACCGCAGAGATCTGCGACGCGCAGTTGCTCTGCGTGCACGATGTGCAGGCGGTGCTGCCGGCGCCTGTCGTCTGCGTGGCGCCCTGGCAAGTCGGAACGCTGCCGCTACCGTTGCTGCTCGAGCTACTGCACGCGGCGAGCACGGCGATCGCCGCCGATACGAGGACCGTCGTTGTGCCACGAAAGAAAGTCGACGTCTTCATAGGGACTCCTCCAGCAGACAGTCGAACAGCGTGAGCCCGAGAAGACAAGCCCGTGTGCGCCATGGCGCTCGATGCTTCAGTGGTCTCGGAGCGGTTTGCCCACCTCGACGGCCCCTGTGCTCGCCGGAGCACGAATCTTCGAAGGAACCGCGCCGTCTGCGCAGTGGTAAGAGCATGGCAGTCGTGCCGGCTGGGTCTGCGCGGTTCTGCGCGCCGAGCTCCAGGAGCTCACCGACGACGCCATGATGCGCGTCGACGATGAGCGGACACGCTAGAGCCCCCTCCGCGGCGCAAGAGAGCATTTCGCCAGCTCGAAGCGTCACGAGGGGACCCCCGTGTGACAAATCGCGGACCTACGTGGCGCCGATGGCGCCGCCGGGTACTGCGCTTTCGCGTCGAGCAACGTCGAGCTGGGTCTGTTCGACCGCCTCGTGGGGCCCCGAGAGCCGAATCAGCGTTCGATCTGCGGCCGGTGAACCCTGAGCTTGTGCGGCGTGGCCACCACGAGGCACCGGCCCCACGAAGCGGCTTCGGCACCGGCGAGTCTCGGCGCGATCATGACGGATTTATCCGCGGCCGTGAAGGAAGGCCCATGCGCGTGACGCAAGCTGAGGTTGATGGTCGCGCGGGACGCCGCCCCGCCACTGCTCGCCGGTACCGACCCGCAGTGCAAGCCCGACGCGCCGCTCGCCTCGAGACGCGTAGCGGTCGATTCTCGAGCTGCGACCGGCACGAGCAGAGGATTCGGGCCGCGCGCCACCTACGGGGTCATTCCAGAACGCCACCTCCCCGTGATGCCTACTCGCCCGCACGTTGCGATCGGTCAATTTGCTGCCAACTTGCGGAGACTTGCACGGGAATCGGCGCGCGCGTCGGGTCGGCCCGCCGTTCCAGGAGCCCGGAAGAACCCGTCAGCGCCGTTAAATCCAACGCCCATTTAACGCGTCCCGGCTCCGTTGCCGAGCCATGGTGCACGGTAGGCAGCGCTTCGGCTCGAGAGGTCGTCGACTGCAACGATCGCGGGCGGTATGGTGTCGACCGCGATCCATCGCCACGTTGAGGTCCCCCTCAATGGCGCCGTCGGCGACCCCTCGAGCCGCAGCGCGCGGAGGGTGCTGTTGGCACCGGGATAGCCGGCGCCGTCGGAGCCCTTTCCCACATGGTCATTGCTTCGGCTTCCCGCCCTCGTCCTGGCGATCGCAGTCTTGCCATCGGGCGGCGCGCGCCTGGGAGCCGTTGTTCAAATCTCGGTTATCGCGCTGTGTGCGACCCCGGTGGACCGGTCTCCTGGTGACGGGCGCGCGGCTCCACGACCTGGCGGAGACGACGGCGTCGTACGTCTCGTTCATCGCGACGCTTGGAGCGCTCTATGCCACTGCGGGCGGAAATTCACCTATCGGGCGATATCGCCCGCCCGTCCAGCAACGTCGTGCTCCTGGTGCTCATCGGGCCCGTGCTCGCGCTTCGTCGGGACGACCGGCGCGAGCATGCTCTTTGATTCGACCCGTCCTGCAGGCCGATCTGCAGCGCGAAAACCGGGAAATCGGGAACACCTGGCGCGGTCGCCAACGCAGGCGGGCTCTTGATCCCGCTCGGCGACCCTCCGCTCCTGGCCGGCTACCTCGGCGGCGTTCTCTTCTTCTGGACGCTCCTGCTCCTGCTCGCGTGGCTCCTGCACCTCGGGTCGGCCGCGCGGGCGCTCTATGTGACCGACCGGCGGGCGTTCGCGGGTGGGCCGGGGACCGGGCTGACAAAGGAAACCGCCGAGGTCGAGGCCCTCGGCATCACGAAGAGCTGGCAGCTCTGCTGGGCGTCGGATTCGATCTCATCGATCTTCGACAACGTCCCCGCGCCCGAGGCCTTCGCTTCTGTCGCGAGAGGCGTTAGCGCCGCGGGGCCGACCTCGTGGTGGGTACGGCGCCGACGAAGCTCGCCGCCGTGAGCATCGGATGCGTCGTGATGGCCACCACCTATCTGGGCACCGGCCCCAATCTCGTCGTCCGGCGATCGGGGAGCGCGAGGGGTTTCGCACGCCGAGCTTCTTTCGCTACGCGATCTTCGCGTTGGGCATGATGCTCCCGGCCCACCTGATCACGATGCTCGCGCTCGTCCTCCTCGACCGCTGAAGGCCCGGGCTCGGGACGCTTGCTTGCGAGGCGTGCTCCCCTCATGTCGCCTTGATGTACGGGCGCTGCTTCTGGCGCACGATGAGCACGGGGCAGGGTGCGCTCTTGGCCACTTTGGTCGCCACGGATCCGAGCAGGAGCTTCTCGAGGCCGACGCGGTCGTGCGTACCGACGAGCAGGACGTCTGCGCTGACCGCTCGCGCGCACTTCAGGATCTCTTCGGCGGGGTCGCCCACCGCGAAGTGCCCGGTCACCACGGAGGGGTACTGGCGCGTCGCCATCCGCACGTGATAGTCGAGGTAGCTCTGCGCCTCGGCGACGAGGTCTTCGGAGCGCAGCCCTACGCGCGAAGGACGGTCGAAGCGGCCGGCGCGATAGACATGGACGAGGTGGAGCTGCGCGTGGTCCCAGGTGCGCCGCGCGAGCCGCGCCGCCAGGTCGACGACGCCACCGGCGAGCGTCGAGGTGTCGACGGCGGCCAGTACGACCGTGACCTGGTGCTCATCGCGTGAGGCCTCCCCCTCGGCATCCGTCATCGGCCTTGTATACAATGGCATCTCGCGGCTGGACACGTCGGCGTGCTAATGGCACTCGAGTATCCGGTATGTCGTCGGAGGGCTTCCCCAAATGGTCGATGGTGCCCTTTCCGGCCCTCGTCCTGGCCATCGCGGTGTTGCCCATCGTGGCACCACGCGCCTGGGAGCGTCGCGGGTTCCAGGTCCTCGTCGTCGGACTCTGCGCGATCCCGGTGATCGGCTTCCTCGTCACGACAACGAGGCTTCACGACCTAGCCGAGGCGACGACGTCGTATCTCTCCTTCGTGGCCACGCTCGGTGCCCTCTACATCACGTCAGGCGGCGTTCACGTCTCGGGAGACATCGAGGCCAAACCGTCCGCGAACGTGGCTTTGCTCTTGGTCGGGTCCGTGCTCGCGAGCCTGGTCGGAACGACCGGCGCAAGCATGTTGATGATTCGACCCGTCCTGCGGACCAATCGCCAGCGCGAGCATCGCGCGCACCTGGTCCCCTTCTTCATCCTGGCGGTCGCCAACGCTGGCGGTCTCTTGACGCCCCTCGGCGACCCTCCGCTGCTCGTCGGCTACATCGGGGGCGTTCCCTTCTTCTGGACGCTCCGGCTCTTGCCCGCGTGGCTTCTGTACGTCGGGTCGGCCGCGCTGGCGCTTTACGTAGCCGACAGCCGAGCGTACGCGCGCGAACCCGCGACCGCGCTGGCGAAGGACCGGGCGGAGATCGAGCCGATCGCCATCGAGGGCCGACGCAACGTGGCCCTGATGGTTGCGATCATGCCGGCGGCCATGCTTCCCCTCGGCTTTCGGGAGGCGGCCATGGTCACGATCGCGATCGCGTCGCTGCTCCTGACGCCGCGCGCGGTGCACAAAGCGAACGGCTTCACATTCGCCCCGATCGTCGACGTCGCCCTCATCTTCGCCGGGCTCTTCGCGTCGCTCGGTCCCATCGAGGCCGCCCTCGCGTCTGGCGCGCCGTCGCTGCCCGTCCAGAAGAGCTGGCAGCTCTTCTGGGCGTCCGGGCTGCTCTCGTCCGTCCTCGACAATGCTCCCACGTATACGGCCTTTGCGGCCCTGGCGAGGGGCCTGAGCGTCTCCAGCGCCCACCTGGTGGCGGGCGTGACTCCGATGAAGCTCGCCGCCGTCAGTATCGGAAGCGTCGTGATGGGCGCGACCACTTACATCGGGAATGGTCCCAACCTCATGATCAAGGCCATTGCCGAGCGCGAGCGGTTCCCGACACCGAGCTTCTTCCGGTACGCGATTTTCGCGTTCGCGATGATGCTTCCGGCGCACGTGATCACGACCCTCGTCCTCGTCCTCTTGGACCGCTGAATCTCGGGGCCGCGGCCGGCGGAGATTGCACGCCGATGGGCGCGTATGCGCGATGTTAATCACTTATTAATTCGCCTTGAAACGGAGGCGATACATGACGCCGGTAGTTTCACGGGCGCCAGTACGGCTCGGCTTGCAGGTCCTACCCGGGGTGGCGTCTCCGGCGGGGCCGAGAGCGACGGTTCCAAACTCTCCGAAGTAACTCAAAGGCCATCCGCAAAGACGACGTAGCTATCGCGCTGCGGAGGTTTCGCGCGCTCTCTCGGCACCGCTCGATGCCGGAGATGCGGAGCGCTGTGTCTTGTAGCCGAGGGCTGTGGGCCGGAACAAACAGGGAGATCGAAGGATCATGTGGCAGCAGTACATGAAGACATTCCGGGAAATGCAGATCGCGATCTGGCTGGTCACAGTCGCGGTTCTCTTTCTCACGCGGAGGGAGAGCGTTGCTGGCGCGTTCTTCGTGATGATGCAGGGCGGCGCGATCTTCGGCGCGATCTGGGGCGTCCGGCTCAAGAGGCTCTTCCAGGGCTCTCGACCCCGCAGATTCCCACCCCGCCGAGCCTGAGTCTGTGTCTTACGAGCACTGCGACGTCACGGGCTGCGCGAGAAGGTGAGCCCGCGACCGATGGAGTCACTTTTAGAAAGAGGGTAAGAGGTATGTCGAATCTCGCTCGCCGCCGACGTCGCTGGTTATCGGAGCTCGCCGCGCTCGCCGCGCTGATGCTCTGTCTCTTCACAACGCTCACGGCGAGGCGCGCGTTCGCCGATGCGCCGCCGGCACCGTCGGCCTCGGCGGCGCCGGAGGCTTCGGCGGCGCCGTCGGCCTCGGCGGCGCCGTTGCCAGCTTACTTTTCAGGGGCGAACGACCCGGCGAAGCCGGCGACGTGGCCCGATCCGACCGGCGGCGCCGCCGGCGTGTGGGCGACCCCCGCCGGTGACGGCAAGGGGGACGTGCCCAGCACCCTTGGGCGTGCCGGATCTCTACGATCGCGTCGCCCACAACCTCTTCTCCATCAACATGGTCTGGGCGATGGTCACGGGCTTCCTGGTCATGTTCATGCAGGCCGGGTTCGCGATGGTGGAGACCGGCATGTGCCGCGCCAAGAACGCGTCGCACACCATCGCCATGAACTTCATGATCTACCCGCTCGGTTGCCTGGGTTTCTGGGCCTACGGCTTCGCGTTCGGCTGGGGCAACTGGTTCAACGGACCGGTTCCGCCGGGCTGGTACTCGTCGCTCGGTCCGGGCACCTCCGTGCTCAACGAGGGCATCGTGCTTGCCGGGAAGTACGGCATCCTCGGCACCAAGGGCTTCTTTCTGAGTTCCTCGGTGGCGGACACGGCCGTGCTCGGGCTGTTCTTCTTCATGATGGTGTTCATGGACACCACGGCCACCATCCCCACCGGCGCGATGGCCGAACGCTGGGCGTGGAAGAACTTCGTGCATCTACGGCCTCTGGGTGGCGCTGCCCTATTGCATCTACGCGAACTGGGTCTGGGGCGGCGGCTGGCTGGCCCAGGGCGGCGTCAACTGGCACCTCGGCCACGGCGCCGTCGACTTCGCCGGCTCTGGCGTCGTGCACGCGATGGGAGGCATCATCGCCCTGGCGGGCGCGATCGTCATCGGACCGCGCATAGGCAAGTACATCAACGGCAAGCCACAGACGATCCCGGCGCACCACATCCCGATGGCCATCGTCGGTTGCTTCATCCTGGCCTTCGGCTGGTTCGGATTCAATCCCGGCTCGACGCTGGCCGGCACCGACCTGCGCATCGCCTTCATCGTCGTCAACACGATGCTCGCCAGCGTGGCGGGAGCCTTCGCGGCCATGGTCTATCTGATGGGGCGCGGGCAAGAAGCCCGACCCGGGCATGCTGTGCAACGGCATGCTCGCGGGCCTCGTGGCCATCACGGCGCCCTGCGCCTTCGTCGATCCGTGGGCAGCCGTCGCCATCGGCGTGATCGCCGGCGTGATCGTCGTGATTTCCGTCGGCTTCTTCGACAATCGCGGCGTCGACGATCCGGTGGGTGCCATCTCCGTCCACGGCGTGTACGGTTTGTGGGGCGTGCTCTCGGTCGGCATCTTCGCCAACGGCGAGTACGGCGCAGGCTGGAACGGCGTCGTCCGCGACGAGTTCGTCAAGCAATATGGATCCGACGGGGTGCGCGGCATCTTGTACGGCGACGCTTCCCAGCTCGCCATGCAAGCCATCGACTGCGTCGTGCTGTCGATCTTCGGCTTCGTCATGGCGTACGTCTGGTTCAAGCTCAGCAACCTCATCACCCCCATCCGCGTGAGTGCCGCGACCGAGATGGCGGGACTCGACATGCCCGAGATGGGCGCCTTGGGTTACCCGGACTTCAATCTCGTCAAGGAAGCGTCGGAGAAGGCCGCGGAGTGATCCGGTGCGACGTGGTCCGCGCGATTTGCCACGAGGCGGGTCCACGGACCCGTTCGCATCAGCGGACGGGATAAAACGAGCGGGGCCGTTCAGGCGTGGCGATCTCTCCCAGGTCGCCGCCCTGAGCGTTTCGCTTTTTGGACGGGGCGCGCGAACCCGACAGCTCAGAGACTCAATGGTTCAGGCACGCGCAGCCGATATCCGACGCCAGGCTCGTTGACGAGATACTTGGGGCGCGCCGGCTCCGGCTCGATCTTGTGGCGAAGCTTCTTCATGTACACGCGGAGGTAGTTCATCTCCGCGGAGTAGCGGGGACCCCACACTTGCTGCAGGATCTGCTGGTGAGTCAGGATGCGGCCTGAGGAAACCATCATCACGGCGAGCAGGCGGTATTCGATCGGCGTCAGATAGACGTAGATTCCTCCGACCGCGACGCTTCGCAAGTCGAAATTGACAGAGAGATCGCCGATCGTGATGGTCCCGCTCGTCGGAACCTTGTCGCTCGTGGTCGAGATACCTCTCAGCGCGACGCGGATCCGTGCGAGGAGCTCCCCTGAGCCGAACGGCTTGGTCAGGTAGTCGTTGGCGCCCCCGTCGAGGGCTTTGATCTTGTCTGCCTCCCCGTCTCGCGCGGAGATGACGATGATGGGGACCGGGCTTCGCTCGCGGATGCGACGGGTGACCTCGATGCCATCGAGGTCGGGGAGCCCCAGGTCCAGCAGGACGGCGCTGGGGACGCCGTCGAGCGCCGCGGCGACACCGCCCACCCCAGTCGCCGCGTGAACGCATTGGTAGCCGCTTTGACCGAGGGTGACTTGGATGAGCGCGCGCGTGTTGGGCTCGTCCTCGATCACGAGAATCATCTCGGCGCCGGTCATGATTGCAAGGCCTCCTCGAGGGCATGTTCGGAGGGCGGAGATGCGAGGGCACGTGCCGCGGAGCATACTGGCAGTGTGAAACAGACGATGGCGCCTCCGTCCGGTCGGTTTGCAAACCAGATCCGGCCGTCGTGCGCCGCCACAATCGCGCGACAAATCGTGAGGCCGAGTCCCATTCCTCCGTCTCTTACGGAGGCGCCGGGTGCGCGATAGAACTTCTCGAAGACCTTCTCTTCGTGTCCGGGCGGAACGCCAGGCCCCCGGTCGGCCACTTGGACCACGATCGTGTCCCCGTCTAGGCTCACCCAGATCTCGATGGGCGAGGCCGGTCCCGCGTGTCGGATCGCGTTCTCGATCAGATTGATGACGACCTGCTCGAGGAGAACGGGGTCGAAAAACACAAGCGGAACGTCCTCGTCGATGCGGGTGCCAACCGAGCGTCCCTCGAGCGGCCTCTCGAGGCGGCAGAGCGCGGAGCCGATGACCTCGTCGATCGCTTGCGCCGTTTGCCTCACGTGGGCCCGGCCCGATTCGAGCCGGATGAGCTCCAGCAGGTTGCCCACCAGTCGATTCAGCCGGCGCGACTCTTCGGCCACCATCCGGGAAAACTCGCGACGCTGGCCCGGATCGAGGCGCTCTTCACAAAGCGCAGAGCTTGCGCCGACGAGGACCGCCAACGGTGTTCGGAGGTCGTGCGACAGCGCGCTGAGGAGCGCATTGCGCACGCGCTCGACCTCGGTCTGTCGACGCGCGGCCAGCGCCTGCTGACGAAGCTGCTCGGCGAGAAGGCTGACGAGCGTGGCCACGGCCACCATGATGACCAAGGTCAATGAGTCCTTGGGGCCGGGAATCGCGAACGCCATCGCTGGCGGAACGAATATGAAATCGAAGACGAGGATCTCCACACCCGCAGCGAGCGCGGCAGGCCCCACGCCGTAGCGTGCCGCCGCCAGAACGCCAACGGGAAAGACCAGAACAAAAGCCGTCGTCTGGAGGATCTCGGCACCAGCCGCCGAGAGAAGCGTGCAGAGAGCCACGATAGCCAGAGCGGTCAGGTAACCACCTGCTGCCCCTCCGGCCGGCCCGAGTTCGCGCCGGCGGGGGCGGCAAGCTGCTGTAGTATCGACACTTTCCACGTGGGTGTGCCTCCGCCTGGTTGCGCGCGCCGTGGATGGAAACGGCGGCCCCGATGCCCATCTTTATGTTTTCTTAACCCCGCGCGTGTTTCGGGCTCTTTTCTAGTCTGTCTCCGGACTGACTGAGGCCAGGCTCCCGTGAGCTACGAGCTCCCGGGAGCTTGTGATGACGAAGAATCGATTCTCAGGGCAGAGAGCCGGGGGCCCGGGGGGGAGCATTCCGTGTCGGCCGGTGCGATTCGCCGGTCGGACGGGCGTCGGCCGGCGCCAATCTCGCCGGGATGCTCCCGATCCTGGACGCCGTCGTTGGCGCATTGCTCGCAGCACTGCGGCCTCGGGCGAGCTGGTCGCCGAGAACCTCGTGCTCCATCAGCGCGGGCTCGGTCGCGAGCAACTCCGAGAGCGCGACCATTCGCATCTGCTGCACGAACGACAGCAGCCCCTTCTTCGTCGCGTCCATCGCGAGCAGCAGCGGCAGCATCAGCTGCTGCATCGCCACGCTCATCGTGACCGGCGTCTTCTCTTGCTTCCGTCCTGTACCTGTTGCTCTCTTCTTCATGGCGGCTCCTTTGCCCCGTGGGGCTCAGTTCCTGGCAGACCTGATTCTCAGGCCGGCCGAGGAGCCGCCGCTACATCACGATTTCAACAGGGCCCGGGGCATCCCCCTGTTCAGAGAGCATCTGAGACTGGCGAAGCTTGATCGGCCTCGTCTTCTTGAGGACACAGCCACGACGATGCCGGTGAACTTCCGGTCGCTCAGGGACAGCGGGATCACCTGGGAAGCGCTCGCGGGGACTCCCGTGCAGCGCATCCAAGCCCGAGCCGGGCAGGAGCACGTCTCGACGACCCTGGAGTACGTGAAGGCGGTGGAGGATCTGCACGGCAAGTTCGGGACGCCATTCGCCCCCCTGCCGTTCGGCCCAAAGAGCCCAGCGATTGGGCCAAAAGCTCGAGATCGAGCCGAAAGTAAGCTCCCCAGTGGAGCCTGTAGCGGGAGAATCGTGACCGACGTCGTGATCGACTTCCACGACGCCAAGAAGCGGCTGAAATCGCGGGAAAGAGTGTGGCAGCCTGCCCCAATCCAGAAGACGCTCGCCCTGGCCGAGGAGTTCCGGCGCCAACTCGATGCCGGGGGTGTAAACCAGTCGGCCCTCGCTCGCCGCCATGGGCTCACCCGGGCGAGGGTGACGCAGGTGCTGAACCTGCTCAAGCTGCACCCCGCCATCCTCCACTTCCTTCGTTCGATGCGACCGGGACCTCACGCCCGGCTGTTCACCGAGAGGCGCGTGCGCCCACTTTTGCCGCTCGACCCGGCCGTTCAGGCGAGGGAGGCGAAGACACTTCTGCCCGGCTTCGTGCCGCTGAGGACCGCCCGAAGGACGGCCTGAAGAAACATGGGCCGCCTACCGTTGCCTAAAGGTCCATGGGTTACCGGGCCAACCATGGGGACGGGTCGAAGGACACCCCGAGGCTCACCGACAAACGGTCCAACGAGGGTTCGACTCCCCAGGGGGAACCTCATCTTGCGGACAGCCTGCACGTCGGGCGATGGCTAGGCCCTAACTCCGCGCCGATCCTCGAGATGTTGTACGTCGCGTGAGCGCAGTCCAGACCCCGCGGGCCGGCACCACGCGCCTAACTGGGCTCAGCGAGGCCGCCGATGCGCCCAGTATCCAGGGCGCTGACGCGGATGCATGAAAGCCAGCACGTGGACCGTCGGGCTGACCGTGTCACCGGCGAGCATGAAGATGACCAGGTGTGGGAAGCGCCCGACCGCGTGAGCGCAACGCACGTCGTCAGCGTCACCGAACATCGGAAAGCTCAAGGGCATCTCGAGGACGTTGCCCACGCGCTGACGCATCTCCGCGAGGAACTCCTCCCCGAGGCCAGGGACGGCATCTTCATAGCCGGCCGCGGCCTCGTCGAGCTCCTCTTCGGCCTCCGGCTCGATGAAGAGCCTGGTCATCTGGCGCGCAGCTTGGCCTCGATACGGTCGAATACTTCGTCGGCCGGCCGGCCCTTCGAGTCGCCCGAGCGGACGCGCGCGGCCCGGCGAGCAATCTCCTCGCCCCACGCTTGCGCGAGTTCCTCGACCGACTCCTTTGGAGCGATCGCGTCGACGACGACGCGACGCTCCTCCTCGGAGAGCTGCGCTGCGAGCTCGATCACCTGGTGCACCGTCGCCATGTGAGAATCATGCGCCTGCCGCGCATGAACGTCGAGCGCATCCGCTGAGGCGAGCTGGAGAGCCGACGCTCGTCGCGCGTCCAGCGGCGGGGACGGCGGCCAGGCCGGTGCTTCGGACGCGCCAGCCGACGGCTGAACAGCCAGCGGGCGGGAGTGGGCTTGCCGCGGTTTTGTGGACACCTCCAATCGCTCGGCGTGAAGTCCGAGCCGGAAGGTGTGTCGATGGGCAGAGCACGTAGGTCGTTCACGAAGGAGTTCAAAGCGGAGGCGGTGCGGCTGGTGCGCCAGGGCGCGGCGGTAGGCAAGAGCGTGGGGCAGGTCGCGAAGGACTTGGACCTGGAGGAAGGCGCCGAGCTTGCGCGCGCTCTCGTTCAAGAAGCGATGCAGCTCGTCGTCGGGCGCCGTCCAGTCGATCTTGCCGTCGCGCGTCTCGACGAAGCCGTCGAGCGAGACAGTCATCCAGTAGACGACCTTCCTCACGTGGCCCTCCGGCCCTCGGCGATGCGAGCCGCAAGCAGCTTCCGAACAAGGGAGGTCGGCAACGGCTTGTCGAAGTGAAGGGCGCTCTTCGTCTGGCTGTAGCCCTCGATGTCACGCGCGACGGTCTTGAGGGTCGTCCCGCTGAACGGGTAGTAGGAGCAGCCCTTCGAGGTCGCCGAGAAGCCGGCGATGATCCTCCCCTGGTAGCGGAACGCGGGGAGGCGGTAGCTGATGCACTCCTCGACGTGGGGGACGATGGCGTGGATCTTCTTCCGCAGCTCGTTCAGGAGCGCGCGACTCCTCGGGTTGACCTTCGCCAGGTACTCGTCGAATGCCCGGTCCCTCCCCATCTGGTCGAGGAGCTTCGGTGGGATCGAGCGGCACGCACAGCGCTTCTGGTGTTCTCGATGCCAGGCGATCCGCGCTTCGAGGGACGCGCCTTTCGGGAGGACGTGCTTCTTGTGCCAAGCCTCGTTCATCATCGGAATCCTCGTGCGCCGGAAGCGTCGCGAGCAAGGCGGGGCGGCGCAACCACCCGGCTACGAACGACTACGCCTTCGCGAGAACGACCGCTTCCCCTTCTTGGCGTCCGGCTCGCCGACCATCAACCTGGGGCGTTGGTGAAGCTCGTCGTCGGGGACGAACTCGATTCTCATGCCCCAGCCCCCGAACGTGCCGACCATCGTCATGAACTCGCCGAGCGTGAAGTCACGACCGTCGATGGACACGAACGGCTCCTCCACGCTCGGCGGAATGGCGGCGTCCGAGAGGATTCTGGCAGCGCACAACGTGCCCCCTTGGCGTCCACTGGTTTCCGCGCTCGAAGAACTCGACCTGCGGCTTTCCCACGGGGATCTCCGTGGCCGTGTAGCTCAAGCTCTGGCGGTGGCCCTCGCTGGCCTCGATGCCGTCGTTCCAGAAGGCGAGCAGCTCCTCGTCGGTCATGGCAGCGAGCTTCTCGGCGCCGACTCTCAGGTGCGTCGTCGCCACGGACTCGTCGGCGTACTCGATGATGGCGTTGTCACCGTCGCGGGTGATGCGGACCTGATCGGCGGGCGCAACGTAGGGGCGCTTCGGCAGTGGCATGGTGTCGGACGATACCAGACCATCAGGGGCGATTGACGGAGCCCAGCATGACGGCGTTGGATGCCCGCCGTGAACCCGACGCCGACGCAGCTCGCGTACCTCGACTTCATCCGCAAGTACATCGAGCTTCACCGGAGATCGCCCGCCGAGCACGAGATGCAGGGTTTCTTCGGGACCACGCCACCAGCCGTCCACCAGATGGTGGTCACGCTCACGAAGAAGGGGCTGATCACTCGGGAGCCCGGCGTCGCCCGATTCGATCCGGCTCGTCACAGGATCGGGCGCGCCCGCCTTGCCCGATGACGTGGAGGACGACGATTGGCAACCAACGCGCCCGCCCGACCACATCACCGAGCCCATCGACCGGCCAATCCTCCCCTTGGTGGAGGCCCTGCGAGCGGATCCGCGCGTGCGCACTCGGATGTCCTGCTGGGGCCACGGCAAGAAGCCTGCCTACGTGGACCTCGCGGTCGAGGGCACCGAGGGTCTGGGCGTGTTCGTCGAGAAGATCAACGTAGTCGATCGGCGGAATCCGGCCCGAGGGGCTCATCGACGTAACCCTCAACTGGAGCGAGGAGGTCGTGACCGCGTGTGCTTTCGACCTCTTCCCGAATTGGATCATGCTCTCCTGGCGTATTGAGGGGATCGGACGCGGAAGGTCGCCGTCCGCTGCACTCTTGGCGAAGGTCGCGAGGGCCTACAAGGCTGCGTCAAGGGTCCCAGCGCCCCGCTGAGCGCCTGCCCGACGGAGCCTCTCCGCGAGCATCGTGCAGCGCTCCTCGGTCGAGTTGTTCTTCACCGCGATGGCGAGCGCCCGCTTGCTCCCGACAAGGATGACGAGCCGCTTCCCGCGCGTGAGCCCCGTGTAGAGCAGGTTCCGCTGGAGCATCATGTAGTGCTGCGTGTGCACCGGGATGACGACGCACGGGTACTCGCTGCCCTGCGACTTGTGGATCGAGCAGGCGTAGGCGAGCACCAGCTCGTCGAGGTCCGCAGTAGTCGTAGGTCACGGCCCTGCCGTCGAACTCGACCTGGACCTCCTGCTCGACGGGATCGATCGCGCGGACGCGGCCGATGTCGCCGTTGAACACGTTGAGGTCGTAGTTGTTGCGGATCTGCATCACCTTGTCGCCGATGCGGAAGGTCCGGCTCCCGCGTACCGCGACATCGCCCGAGGGGTTCAGGAGCGCCTGAAGCTCGGCGTTGACGTTCGCCACGCCGAGGAGCCCCCGCTGCATGGGCGTGAGCACCTGGATGTCGTCGACGGGATCGAGCCCGAACTTGTGGGGGATGTGCTGCCGGACGAGGGCCTTGAGCGTCGCGGCGATCTCCTCGGGCTCCTTGCGCTCGATGAAGAAGAAGTCCGCCTTCGAGCCCTCGGGGGGCAGCTCGGGCATGAGCCCCTCGTTGACCCGGTGGGCGTTGACGACGATGAGGCTCTCGGCGCCCTGGCGGAAGATGTGCCGCAAGCGCACCACGTCGGCGACGCCCGAGCGGATGATGTCGCCCGAGAACGCTGCCGGGGCCGACCGAGGGGAGCTGGTCGATGTCGCCGACGAGCACGAGCTGGCAGTGCAACGGCAGCGCCTTGAGCACGTGGTAGGCGAGCACCGTGTCGATCATCGACGCCTCGTCGAGGATGACGAGGTCGGCTTCGAGCGGGTTCGAGGCGTCGCGGTCGAACCCGAACTTCTTCGGGTTGAACTCCAGCAGGCGATGGATCGTCTTGGCCTCCCGGCCCGTCGTCTCGGTCATCCGCTTGGCGGCCCGGCCCGTGGGCGCCGCGAGCAGGATGCGCCGGCCCTTCTTCTCCAGGATGCGGATGATGCCGTTGACGAGCGTGGTCTTGCCCGTGCCGGGGCCGCCCGTCACGACGAGGAGCTTGCTCGTGGCAGCCTTGCGGATGGCCTCCTTCTGCTCGTCGGCGAGCTGTGATCGTCTGCTGCTCCTCGAACCAGGCGATGGCGCGCTCGATGTCGATGCGGATCGGGCGGATCTCGGTCCCGAGGAGCAGGCGGATGCGGCCCCGCGCTCGCCGCCTCCGCCGTATGCAGGCTCTTGAGGTAGACCGCCTCGTCGCCCGACGGCAGCGGCTCGATGACGACGCGCTCCTCGGCGGCGAGGTCGCCGATGGCCTGCTCGATGATCGGGCGGGTCGATCGCCAGGATCTCGACCGCCGCCGACAGCGAGCCTCGGGCGCGGAACGTACACGTGCCCCTCGTCCGAGAGGGTCGCGAGCACGTGAAGGACGCCGGCCTCGGCCCGCAGCGGCGACGTTGGCTCGATGCCGAGCTGCGATGCGATCTTGTCGGCGCTCTTGAAGCCGATGCCCAGGATGTCGATCGCCAGGCGGTAGGGGTTCTCGCGCACGACGGCGATCGAGCGGTCCCGGTACTGCTTGTAGATGCGCGCTGGCGTATGTGGTCGAGACGCCGTGCGACTGGAGGAACACCATCACGTCCTTGATCTGCCGCTGCTCGACCCACGCCTTGGTGATCCGCTCGCTCCGAACGGGGCCGATCCCGTCGACCTCGTCAGGCGGGCGGGCTTCTGGTCGATGACCTCCAGGGTCTCCATGCCGAAGTGCCCGACGAGCCGCTCGGCCATGACCTTGCCGACGCCGCGCACGAGGCCCGAGCCGAGGTACTTCTCGATCCCCACGAGCGTCGCGGGTTTCACCGTGACGTAGGACTCGACCTTGAACTGCTCGCCGTACTTCTTGTCGGTCGCCCAGCGGCCCGAGAGGCGCAGGCTCTCGCCGGGCTGCACGCCGAGCAGGTTGCCCACGGCGGTCACGAGGTCGCGTCTTGCCCGGGACGACGAGCTTAACCACGCTCCAAGCGTTCTCGTCGTTCGCGTAGGTCACCCGTTCGAGCACGCCCTCGATAGTGGTGAGCGCGGGGGCAGAGCCCTTGGCTGGGGGAGCGCGACGCATGGTGCTGGCTTGGCCGGTCACCACCGCCGCTTCCACTTGTCGCGGTAGCTTCGCGGGTCCGGGATTGGCACCGCGGGCTCGGCGGCCCGCTCGGCGACGAACGTACTCGCGTCGCCGTCCTTGATCTTGATTTGGCCCTTGAGGCGCCCGTCCTTGCCGAGCCGAACGCTGCCGGTACCCGAGACTTGATCGAACTCCCAGGCGCCTTCCCACGTGAAGGACACGCCGGTCTTCGTGGCCTTGCAGTTAACGTAGGCCAACAGGCAGTGCATCCTCAGCCGGTCACCGTACCCGGTGAGCGAGAGCAGCGCCGGACCGAGGTCGTCGAGGTACTTGTTCACCCATTGCGAGGTCTCGACAATCCGCCACCACCCACGGTACTCCTGCGGGATCTCCGGCATCGGCGTGACGGTACTGCCCGCACTCGGTGCGGAGCAACGCCCAGGAGCCCCTGCGGGCTCGCCGCCAGGCGCGCCGACCCAGGGGGCCGGCTTCCCGACGATGCCACCAGGCGGCCAGCCAGCCCCGATGGATGGTTCGTGCGACGCGAGAAGACGGCTCGGCCGTACTCGGGCGCCCTCGCGAGCGTTGACCCGAGGCGCCTCCTGGATGATGAAGCTTGCCCCATGACCCGCCTGCGCTTGGTCAAGCCGACGAGGACCGCCTTCGCCTACGAGAACCGGATGGGGGTGACGTACTACCTGCACGAGGGGCGAACGACGACCGGCAAGCCTCGCTACTTCTTCGCGAAGACGATGGGGCCGGGGATGCTCAGCGAGATGCCCGGGGGCGTCGAGGTCAGCGAGAGCATCAATGGCGTCGTGTCGGTTCGCAGGAAGACGACGGACCGCGCCGCCGTGCCCGAGGAGGACGTGAAGGTCGTGCAGGAAGCAGTGGGCCGGCATCTACATCTCAAGGGCTACATGGTTCGAGCCGTGGACAGCGCGGTCGTCATCTTCGAGCCCCACCCGCGCCCCAGCGAGCTGCGAGCCTTCGCCGAGCGGTACGGCACCTCTTACCGAGCATCGAACTTCATCGAGGAACGCATGAAGAAGGCACAGTACGCGCCGATCATGAAGTTTGAGCGCGAGAGTGACGGGTACGTCGTCCTGCGGATGACCTATCGAGGCAAGGGCGGGTGGTCCTGGCCCCTCGGGGCGGGAAAGCTAGGAGGGCTCGCGAAGAAGTTCGTGCCGAGCATCGGAGAACTATCCAAAGATGGCGCCCGGCTACCCCCTCCCAACGGACCATGCGCGCGGCATCGTCAGCGACTGGATCGAGGCCGGCTGTCCTTCGGCGGGCTCGGCGGCCGAGTACGCATCCCAGTCAATGTGCCCACGCCTTTCCGTTCCACTGGAGCACCGTGCCCTCTCCGCCGACCGCCCACGCTGCGCCGGGGGAGGCACTCCAGACGGCCGCCAGTGTCTGCGTCGTCCCCGTAGGTAGCGGCGACCATTGGCTACCGTCGAAGTGGAGGCCGGTGCCCATAGAGCCGACGGTCCACACGTCATTCGACGAGCTGCCGCCGACGCCGAAGAATTGCGCTCCGACCGGGGTCGAGGGCCCCGTCGCCCATGCCGCCCCGTCCCAGTGCTGAACGGCGCCCTCGGACGGCGAGAGCCAGACGTCGTTCGGACTGGAGCCCCAAATTGCGCGAAGCTCGGGGCCCGTGTAGTTGGCCGCGTCGAACGGATGCGCGGGGGTCCCGGCGCCACGCGCGACGAACCCGCCCCCCTGCGCGGTGTCGCCGATGACCCACACGTCGTCGGGACCGGAGGCCCAGACGGCCCACAGGCTCGAAGCGACAACGTCTGCGTCCCCCCAAACACTGCCGTTCCAATGGAGAATGTATCCGGAGCCGTCGCCAGTGGGTCCGCCGGTCCAGTCGATGCCGACCGACCAGACATCCTCGGGCGCGTTCGCCCAGATCGCCAGGAGCGTCGTATCTCCGTCCTGCGATGCGCTGGACCACGCTTGGCCGTTCCAGTGCAAGACGCTACCTTCCTCGCTCGTGGCCCAGGCGTCCGCTGGGCCCGTGCCCGTGACGCCCGTCAGATACTCGGTCGTCCCACTCGGGGTCAGCGTCCAGGCGCGCCCGTCGAAGTGGAGGATCGTACCTCCGCTCCCGACGGCCCAGACGTCGCTCGCGTTGCTTCCCCAGACGGCACGAAGATCCGCAGTCGTCGGGGCCGGAGGAAGCGCGCCCGCGTCGGGGGTCGCCGACTTCGTACTTGTGTCGGAGGTGGCGTCGCCGCCGCCCCCGCCGCAGCCGCAGATGAAAGTGCTGACGAGTAGCGCGACCCCAAAGGCGTCATTCACCGTAATCGCATAGCGCTCGGCTCCTCGCGCCGGCTGCGGCAAATGGTCGCGTGTGCGGTGCACCGGTCACGAAAGGATTGAATCGCAGGGGGTCCCATTGGAATGTTCGCCCGCCACTGCCATCAGCGGTTCGAGCCACGTCCGTCGGACCCGTGTCCGCATGTCAATGGCCACCAGAAACTGACCCACCTTGGCCATCAGAAATTGACCCACCCTCCGGGGGTCGCGACGGAGATCTTCACGGGGAAAGCGTCACCGGCTCCTCTTCCGGGTCTTTTCGTTTGAGGGCGTGGCCAACGCGGTCACCGGGACCACGGGTCACGAGGACGTCGGCGTGCTGGGCGAGGCGATCGAGCAGGGCGGCGGTCAGCTTGTCGTCGCCGAAGACGCGGTTCCACTCGCTGAAGGCGAGGTTGGAAGTGATCGACCACCCATAATGCGGCTCCTGTCGTATTCGTTCTTGACGTGTCATAAATGAAAACGCGATGAAGCGAGACGCTTCATCGCGTTCAACGTTACTGCGGCGTATTGCGGTCGGCTAGTGTCGCGTGTCGGACTGCTCGCGTCGGAGCCGCAGTCTGCGTCGCTCTTCGCGGTCCGCGGTGACGACCCACTGCCCGCTGACCCGTCGAGCCTTCAACTGACCGCGCCGCATCCATCCATAGAGCGTCACCAGCGGCATGTTCAGCTCCGCGGCCAGATCTGCAAGCCTCCAGTCGTTCGGGTCATCGGTGGGCGGCGCCTTTGGCCCGCGGGGGACGGAGCCATGACGGGTCATCATCGCACGAATCAACCGGCCGTTGAATTGGTTGCGGCGAGTAGGAGTGAGCCACCCGCTGGCATTGAGCTTCTCAGCGACCTGTTCTGCCGTGTAGCCGGCGCGCCGCATATCGTGAATTTCTTCGATGAGCTTCTTGTGCTCTTGAAGCTGTACCAGTTTGCCGACTGGACGACGAATGCGCTTGGGTGACTCATTGCCTCCGGCCCAATGGACCACGAAGTCGAGCCACTCGCTTGCATCATCGACGGTCACAACGATCTTGTCGATAAGGAGTCGTAGGACCGCTTTTCAATCCGCGAATGACGTTGTTTCCGCGTTCCACAGCGCCGGAAGATTCGTCGCGAGCGAGCAGATTGTCTGGCGTTCCTCGGATGTGAGATGACGAGGCTGGAGCGCTCGTTGCCGCTCGTACTCCTCCTGGAGCGCGCGTTGCGCTCGTAGCTTGTCATCCCAGTTGCGCTCCAGCGTCCGCGCGACCAGCCGATTCTCGGGCTCGACGGCTTGATACTGCCGCTCGGCACGCTCGGCTTCGTAGCGAGTTCGCTCGAGTTGCTTCTTCCAGAGATCGTCGGCCTTGTTGCGTTCTCGTTCGAGGTCTTCCGCCACGCGCATGCTCAGGTCCAGCGATCCCGGTTCAAGTGCCAACAGCGCAAGCTCGGCGACCGCGTCATCGAGGCATCCAGCCGAAAGGCCGCTGCAGAGCGCCCCTCCGTAGTGCACGCGCGCGTAGTTGCATACGTATCGAGGATACGATCGACCGTTGCGGTTGGGATATTGTACCGTCATCCTGTGACTGCAGCGACCGCATACGACTACACCCTGCAATAGCGCACTGCCTTCTCGGATGGGACCTTGTCCCTGGGCGTTTACTCGATTGCGCATTAGACGCTCCCGATTCGTCTCATATCGCTTCCACGTAATATACGACGGCAAGTGGTCACGCAGACACACGTGCCAGTCTTTCGACTCAAGCAGCGGCGTCCGGCCTGAGGCCGGGTGGCCCGGACGCTGCCGTCGCGGGTCCGTTCGTCGTCGCCCGTACACGTACGCTCCGGCGTAGATCGGGTTTCGTAGGATGTTGGCGATCATGCCGCGGTGCGGACGGCGCCAAACAAGGGTCCCGATGTCGGGGCCCGTCCGAAGCCGGACTCCGATCTGCACGTTGCGTCGGACCAACTCGTTGATGACTGCGTACGTCGATCCGAGGCGGTCGAATTGGTCAAATACTAGCCGGACGACCGTCTGCACCTGTTCATCCGGATCAAGGACGATGTCGCCGGACGGGCGCCGGAGATAGCCTGTTGGCACGGGCATGCCGAGAGCGCCACGCCGAGCCTTGTGCATCTTTCCCTGAAGCAGGCGTTGCCTCAGGATATGAAGCTCTGCTTCAGACATCGTGCCCTTGAGCCCGAGCAGAAGGCGGTCGTTGTATTGCGAAGGATCGTAGAGACCGTCGAGATCACCGATGAGCACACCGAAGCGAGCGCACAGTTCGAGAAGATGATGCCAACAAGGTCCGCAGGTTGTCACGTACCGAACGCTGTATGAACGCAATCGACAATTTCACCTGGCGCAGGCGGATAAACCGGGAAGATCTGAGGGCCGCGCGGCGACGGAGGCTGTGAGAATTGCGGTGGTCACCAGAGGTGGCGCGGATTCGCCGTTTTCTGGACATGGGCGTCGAAGCATGCAGGGTGTCGGGCGCAGATGCGGCGGGGGATCGAGATTCGTATGGCATTCGCTCCGACGCGCATGTCGGCGACGCATCTGCGCGCCGTGTACGAGGTCGCGAGCCCGGTGGTCGAACGCACGGTCGTGGTCGGTGCGGAGCGACCAGTCGTGGGTAACGGCGACCGCCTCATGGTGCGACGACGGCAAGGAGGCAAGCAGTGAGGTCGATCGCGATTTACGCACGCGTTTCTTCCGAGCAACAGGCGCAGGAGGCCACCATCGACAGTCAGGTCGCGGCGCTCAAGGAGCGCGTGGCGGCCGACGGCCATGTGCTGTTGCCCCAAGACGTCTACCTCGACGACGGCTTCAGCGGCTCGACCTTGGTGCGGCCTGCGCTCGAGCGGCTGCGCGATCGAGTCGCCGAAGGAGGAGTCGACCGGTTGTACGTGCACAGCCCAGACCGACTGGCGCGCAAGTACGCCTACCAGGTGCTGCTGCTCGACGAGCTGCGCAAGCAGGGCGTGACGACCGTCTTCCTCAACGGCCCTTCGGGCAAGACGGCCGAGGACGAGCTGTTGGTGCAGGTGCAGGGCATGATCGCGGAGTACGAGCGCGCCAAGATCTTGGAGAGGTCACGACGCGGCAAGATCCATCGCGCACGGCACGGTGAGATCAGCCCTTTGGGCTGTGCGCCCTACGGCTTCGCGTACGTCAAGAAGCGCGACGGCGAGCCCGCCAGCTACCGGGTGCTCCTTCACGAAGCGAAAGTGGTGCGCGACATCTTCCACGCGTTCGTGCATGAGCAGAAGTCGATCAGCGACATCGCGCGCGAGCTGAGCGCGCGTGAGATCCCGACGCGCCGGGGCGCCGCGCGCTGGGGCCGGCCTACGGTCTGGACGATCCTTCGCAACCCCGCGCACATGGGCAGGGCCGCGTACGGTAAGAGCGAGGCGGCCAGCGAGCCGCGGCTCTTGCGTCCGCGCCGCGGTCGCAGCCAAGCGGTCCCGCCGCGCAAGCGCACCTCGGCCGACAAGTGGATTTGGATTGACGTGCCCGCGATCGTGTCGCCCGACCTGTTTGAGGCGGCGCAGGCTCAGCTCGCGCGCAACAAGCTCCTGGCACGACGCAACGCACGCGGCGAGCGCTACTTGCTGCAGGGGCTGACGGTGTGCGCGCTCTGCGGCTACGCATTCACGAGCGCCAGCAGGACCACGAACACCGCAACAGGGCCCAAGGTGCATGGGTACTACTACTGCGTCGGTCGGCTCGCGCACCGCCACTTCGGGGGAGCGCCCATCTGCCGCAACGCATCGGTGAGCGTCGAACAGCTCGACGACTACGTCTGGAAGTCGGTGTCCGCGCTCCTGCAGGATCCGACGCGCCTGCTCGAGGAATGGCGATGGCGCCAGCAGAGCGGGGCCACCAGCGAGCTGAAAGAGCAGCGCGATCAGGCGGCTCGTGCGGTCGCCGCGCAGGAGAGAAGCTTGAAACGGCTGGTGGACGCCTACGAGATCGGCGCGATCGACATCGAGGATCTGAAGGCGCGCAGCGATGCGCTTCGAGCGCGCCTGCAGCGCGCGCAGGGCGAGCTGGCCGATGCCGAGCACAGGCTCCGCGGGACGGTGCAGCTGCGCGAGATCGTAGCGCGTCTCGACGACTTCGCCGCGCGCGTACGCAATGGCCTGGATGCCCTGTCGTGGACCGAGCGGCGGCAGATCGTTCGCACGCTCGTCGCCAAGATCGAGATCGACGAGAAGGCGGCCACCGTCGTGTACCGCCTGCCATCGACCGACCGAACTCCCAAGCCGCCGTCCGACCCCGAACCCGGCAGCGAAGACCGCTTGAAGAGCGACCCCGGCGCGAATTGTCTATTGCGTTCACAACGTGACCGGTACGTGACAACCTGCGGACCTTGTTGGCTTGCTCTCCTTCTACAAGCGAAGGGCCGCGTGAACCCGGCGCGATTGAGAAATGGAACACTACGAGTTGTTCACCTTGTCGCCTCCGGGTCATACTGTCCGGATGAAAAGGATAGGCCCATCGTCGGCGTTTCTCGCGGCTTTCGCGGCGACCACAGCCTGCGGGGGTTTGGCCGGCCGCCCCGGTGCTAGCGACGGTGGCGTCGAGGCTTCCGTCTCGAGCGTCGATGGTTCCATCTCGAGCGAAGGAAACGGCGCATCCACTACGTGCCCCCAATTGGGCGGCGTGTGCCAGCCGTCGAGGGTGGAGAACTTTTCCTGTCAAAACGTCGACGGGGGCGCCTACGAATATCGAGGCGCGATTCCGGGACTCTGTGGGACCGATCCGTCGTTGATATGCTGCATCCGGCCGGACGCGGACGGCGGGCTACCGCCGCAGCTCGGGACCGACGGCATCTGTGGGCCCATCGTCTGCGCCGCCGGCTCGACGTGCCGTCGCGGGAGGGACACCGAGAGCTGCACAATCTCGTGTGGGGGTCTCGTTCCCGACGCCGGCTGCCTGTCGTGCGGGACCATCACGTGTGGTGAGGGCTGTCTCTGTCTCGATGCAACCACGAATCACTGCGGGTGCTAAAGACACAGATCCTGTGCGGACCATGACTCATGGCTTCTTAGGTCGATTTCGGCTGGCGCTCAGCGACGCGGCCAGTTCACGTGCCGAAGCGCGCGCCGCTGCACGAAGTTCCGTTCGGAACGCGACGTCAGAGAGCATGTCGCGGACGTACTTTCGGCGTTCTTCACGAGCGCCATGCGAGTCGATTCGCTGAGCACGTGGGGGAACTACACCGAGTCATCACTTTTCGTTCTCGACGACGAGGCCCGACAATGTCACTCGTGCTCGGAGCTCATCGTCTGTGATATTTGCGAGGCTGCGCGATGTACCGAGCGCGATCTGCCCCGCCCGAAAACGATCACGAGACGGTACAGAGACACCCTTGGCTCCTGCGGAGTTGCTAAAGAGCACCCTTGCGTAGGCTTAGGTCCTGTCGCAGATGGCGCGCGGAGCTGTGCTAACGCCGCCGACTGCGGCGGCACAGAACGCTGTTATTTTTTTTGGTGTCCGAAGATTGCTCCGCTAGGGGAACATGCTTGGAACCACTGCTGATCGGTATATGCAGGGCCCCCACCTGGTGGGGCTGCGATGGCAAATCCTTCGTCGCGTGTGCTCTCGAACGGTTACGGCCCTCCGCCTAATCGCTTCGAAGACACTCCGCACTGCGAGTGCTGGAACGCTGACAGACGGAAGTACGAGCCACTAACGCCTGCCAAGAAAGCATTTCCAATGAATGTACGCCGCGTCATCTTGCCAGTCATTCTTGCATCGGCCGGATGCTCCCAGCAGGCCGGGGCGCCCGTCGACCAATCCGTTGCTGCGGCGGGGACAGCCGGCGCGGTGCGATTGGACGCCGTGACCGGCATGAGTTCGGGCAGCGCCGACTCGGGATTTGTTGCCATAGCCGTCGACCCCCCGTCGGGACCCGATACTACCTTGGGAGAACGCCACCTGTTTCCCGATGGATCGGTCGAGTTCTATGCCGAGATTCCGGCGTCTCCTACTGCTCCGTCGTCGATCTCCGGCCCCGCTCCTCAGGTCCAAACGCGGCCAATCACCGACGCCGAGGCTCTTCCTCAAGTACCGCAGGGTCCCACCATCACTGAGGGAAGCATTGCGTCCTGTTCGGTCGTTGGCATCGGAACGCCCAACGTCTGCACCCCTCTTGGAGCGACTCCTTACGCATGTCCCGTCGACATGCATCCGTTCGACGGCAACTGCCGGTCGTCTGGAGTCCGAACCCCACCGAGCGCACCGCGCATTTTGTGTTGCAACCCGAACCCGTAAGTGGAGACAATATGCGTCGCTGTCGCTCGAAAAACTACTTCGCGGGAGCAGTACCGCACGGGTGCCTCGCGGGCTTCGTCATGGCATCGGTCGTCTTCACACCGGCGCTCGCCCGCGCCGAGGTGATGTCCAAGTCGTCGTGCGCAGAGGGCGCGGACAATGACAATCCCCAGCAGGTGAACGTCATCTACTGGGACAACAGCACCGCGAGCGACACGTCCGGCGAGGCAAAATTCGTCACGAATATGCTGGCAAGTCCGGGCAATTTTTCGTCCACGCCGGGAATCATCGGTGCCATATTCAACGAGACGCTCAGTCAGTACTACGACTTGTGCACCCCACCCGACTACAACGTAAACGATTTGAACTATAACGGTGCCGCCACGTCCACGTTTACAGTGAGCGGCACGATCCCGACTAGTCCCACGTGTACGCAAGAGCAAAGCCTCGTCGATTCCTTCGCAAGCTCTCACGGATATGCGGGCAATCACTCATACGTGACGGTGGTCCAATACAATCCAAGACAGAGCGCGACCCCCTGCACGCCCGGATGCGCCTATCACACCATTACCCCGGGCGGCAATCCGTATATTTCGTCGCCCTATGTCACGAACACGGGCTGCGGGGGCCCGACGATCTACGACGGGTTGGGGGCAAACATCGACCACGAGTATGCGGAGACAATCACGGACCCGCTAACGGTGGGGGGGTGGAGATCGGCAACCTCCGGCAACGAAATTGGCGATGGCGTCTGCGAAAATTTAAACACGTTCCCTCTGCACCAAACCCATCTTTTTTATACGGGTACGGCTCCGACGTCCCACTTTGGAATCCAGCCGCTGTACAGTAACGAGTTCAGCAGCCTTGCCACGGGTAGTGAACCGTACCCGCTCTACGGAAAGCGGGTGCGGCTCGTCGCGAGAACAGCCCGCGACGGGCATCGACGTCGTCCACCTCGAGACTCGTAACGGGCTCTCGCGAGAGCTGCCTGCGTGGATGTGCGACCAGGCGCTCTGCGCCACGCTGTCGAGGGGACCGGCCCAGGTTTCGGTCGAGGCGCTTCTCGAACTCCGTGGCGTTCTCTCGGCGGTTGATCCCCGGGCGGACCTGTCGTCGAAATCGTCCGCGAAGGAGGGCGCGACGAATGAAACGGAGGGCGTGCGGCAGTCGGCAGCAAGAGGCGCTGTTTCCGAACGAAAGAGCCGAACCAGTGAGGGCGGAGGGAACGCGCGAGCTCGTGCGCGCACTCGCCGATCTGATGCTCGAAGCCCTCGGGCATGGGGCTCGAGAGGAGGCGGTCGATGAACCCGAAGATCACGACTGAGCATCTCGGGCGCTGCGCGATCGTGTACGTCCGGCAGTCGACGATGGGACAGGTATTGGAGCACACCGAGAGCAAGCGACGGCAATACGCGCTAGCGACGTCAGCGAAGACGATGGGTTTCGCCGCCGTGACGACGATCGACGACGACCTCGGTCGGTCCGGGTCGGGCGTTGTCGATCGTCCGGGCTTTCAGCGTCTCGTTGCGAGCGTCTGCACCGGCACGGTCGGAGCTGTATTCTGCATCGAGGCGTCGCGGCTCGCGCGCAACGGCCGCGATTGGCACCACCTGATCGATCTCTGCGCGCTCGTCGGTACCGTGATCGTCGATCCGGACGGCGTCTACGATCCGCGCCACACGAACGATCGACTCCTGCTCGGCCTCAAGGGAACGATGTCCGAGTACGAGCTGAGCCTCCTCCGACAGCGCGGACTCGCGGCGCGCGACTCGAAAGCGAAGCGCGGTGACCTGCGCTTCGCGCTCCCTCCTGGCTACTGCTGGGACGAACTCGGTCGAATCGAGAAGGATCCCGACGATCGCGTTCGTGACGCCATAGAACTTGTATTCCGCAAGTTTCGGGAGCTCGGAAGCGTGCGACAGGTCCTGCTCTGGCTCATGCAGTCGCAGATCGACCTACCGGTTATGCGTCAGAGCCCACGCGGAACGAGGGTCGAGTGGCAGCAGCCCGGGTACCACAACGTCCTCGAGTTCCTTCGGCACCCGATCTACGCCGGCGCCTACGTCTTCGGACGTCGAGGCGATCGCACGCGGCGTGTAGCTCGTCGTAGGCCCCTAGCCGATCAAGCCGTCGCCGCAGAGGCCGAGGCTGTCACGTACCCACCGGTACGTGACAACCTGCGGACCTTGTTGACCAATTCCAAGGCGCACCTGGGCTGCCGCGCGCCGTCCGCGCCGGTCTTTCTGCCCGCGCCCCCGCGTCAGCTGCCCCGCGCCCCTTACGGGAGGCCGAGGGCGAGCTGCGCGGCGCGCGTCGTCGTCGCCGACGTCGTCTGTCGGGTCGCGTGCTCGGGCCACGGGCGGAGCGTCCGTCGGCATGCCCAGGTGCGCGAGGATGCGGCGCACGGGCGCGCGCTCGGTGATGACAGCGACGACCCGGAGCCGGCCGTGGCACTTCGGGCATTCGAGAACGTCGACGGAGAGACTTCGGCGGAGCAGCGTCGCCCAGTCCACGCGGGGCTGCACGGCGTAGAGCACGCCCCCGAGCAGGCGATCCCAGTGCTTTACCGAGATGATGTTCGGCGCGAGCTGGATGACGTCGCCGGGAAGCGGCGCACCAAGGGCGGCCGCGCTCGTCGCGACGTCGTTTGCGCGCATGGTGGGCCGCGTGGTCCCGGCGCTGCCGGGGCCGTCCTTCGGCGAGGAAGCGAGCGCGGCGGATCGGCCGCGCTCGTCGCGTGCCTTGGCGCCGTTGGCGCTCACCTTGCGCTGGTCGGCCTTGTCTGCGGCTGGCGCGCGCTGCTCGGTGCGTGTCGGGGCGCACGCATCACGTCGCTCGCGCGGCTTCGGTACGACCTCGCGGCGCCAGGCGCTGCGCGGTGCCAGCACCCCCGCGAATCTCGTCAAAGGGTACCGTGGGGGGCACGTGATAGCCGCCAGACGGGCGAGAAACTCCACGCCAGTCATCACGCGGTACTTGCCGCGCTGTCCGCGGGCGACGTACTTGAGCCGGTACGCCACGCGCCCGCCGGGCAGACGCCGGAGCCGTTCGAGCGACAGCGGGGGGCGAGCTGCGTACCGCAGGAGTCGCTCGCGACCCAGATCGTCACCCGCCTCGATGTGCACGCCGCCGTGCAGATTGAAGCCGTCGCGTTCGACGACGAGCGCGGGCGTGTCGGGGCGCTCTTCGTGCCCGCCATGCCCATCGTCGTCCTGCTCCGTGCCGTCACGTGGCATGGTCGCCACGTTGCCGCGCCCCATGGCGATGGCCGCGCAGGCGTCGAGCGCCGTCTGGGCGGCGGGCTCGTTCGAGCGCGCTTCGAGCGGCTGCTCATCGAGGTAGCCGTGCCTGCGCAGCCAGGTGATCACCCGTCGCGCAGTGCGCACGACGATCGCGTCCAGATCCTCGGGCGTCGGCTCCGGGGCCGGGTGAAAGAGAAGCTCGCCCCCGGCGTCGCGCGCGAACACGCCGTCGAGAGCGACCAGGTGATAATGGACGTGGAGGTTCAAGGAACCGAACCGCTGAACGAAGTTGACCGCGCCGCACTGCGGAGCCTCGACGCCGTTGCGCTTCGCGCGCGTGCGGTAGCTCGCGAACACGCTCTCGACGAAGAGGCGGGCGACCGCGGTGAGCACGTCGGCCTTGAACGCGACGAGCTTGCGAAGCTCGTAGGGCAGCGTCAGCACGAGCGGGCAGTCCAAGGGGCCTCGCCAATCGGGCCCGAGCAGATCAAGCAAGCGTGGCCGCCATCCAGCAGGCGGCCAGCCACGCCTGCTCGGTCGCTCCCAGGACGACACCTGCAACCGCTCCGTCGACGACCGGGTGCGAACGCTCCCACCCAGCCTCGCCGAGCGACAACGTTCCCATCCGACGAGTGCGGTCGTACACGAAGACTGCTTGCTCGCCGTGCTCGTTCTCGAAGTAGCCGAGGTAGCGGTTCGGCTCGGAGTCGTCGATCGCGGGAGGCGCGCCGCACGCGTCGGTGTGATGGTTCGTGACGCGGAAGATCGGCTGCGCACTCATGTTCGCGCCCAGACTCGTCGGAGCGCCGAAGGAATGTCAAGGGCCGCTCGCTGGGGTGGGACCGGACGCCGATCGAGCATGCGTGCGACCTGCTCGGCCAAGAACCGCCTCCCCGTGCGGCTGACCTGCCCCTCGGCGGCGAGCTGGGCCGCGACGGCGCGAAGCGACAGGCCAGACGTGCGAAGTTCGCGAGCGCGTGCGATGGTCGCTTGCTCCCGCGCGTCAGCGACGAGGCGCGCGCCTGCGGGGTCCAGCGCGAAGCCGAATGGCACCGAGCCGACGCGTTCGCCGAGAGCACGTTTGGCGGCAAGCGCCGCGCAGGTTCGGGCGCGAATCAAGCCGTGCTCGTATTGAGCCGCGCCGTCGATGACGGTGCGGATGAATGCGTCCGCAGGGGAGTCACCGTTGCCCTCGCCGCTGGCGCTGACGAGGCGGGCACCCGCCATCGTCACGGCGCGCTCGACCGTCGCCGCGAGCACGACGTCACGCGCAATGCGATCACGCCTGGCAACGACGAGCACGGCGGCGCCATGCTCGCGAATTGCCGCCAGGGCCGCACGCATCCCGGGTCGCTCAGCGATCGGCGAGAGACTGCGCACGCCCTGGTCGGTGCACCACACGGCCACTCGGACGCCCTCGCGTGTGGCCCACGCTTCGATGCTCGCGCGCTGGGCTTGCCGCGAGAGCCGCTGCTCGTCCTTCGACGCGCGGAGGTAGGCGATGGCGGTGCGGCGGGGTCGTCGGACGGGTCGCTTCGGCATGCGAAGTATCCTGCTTTCCCCGCCGGGCCCCACCACTGGGGTTCTCGCGCGCGGGGCGCGCCGAACTGGCCCGCCGCCTGACCGAGTGCGGGTCGCGGCCTGCTCGCACAGTCTTGTCGCGGCGCTCGACCGCCTGCGATGCCGTCCCCCAGCCGACTTTCGCTCCGTACGTTGCGGCCGGCAGAGCGCGCCCACCATCCACCCGGCCGGTGCCGCCAAGATCGCCGCCGCCTCTCGTTTGCAATGGCGCGATCGTCTCCGTCCTCGTCGCCCAGAACGCCTTCAGGGGCCCCGCCAAGCTGTAGCCCGGCGGTCGCGCACAGCGCGCCGAACGGCACCACCACGGCCGAGAGCATCGTCACCCGTCGAAGCCGCAAACGGCCTCTCGGCCAGGCGGGCGGGCGATGGCGATGTTCGTCTCCACGACCTTCCCCGACAGCGTCTACTGCACGCGCGTGCGCGGCCTCTGGCTCCGCTGCTGCCGCGAATGCCGCGTGTGCGTCCTCGATGCAGCGTTCCGTGTGCTCCGCGAGCTCGGCCAGGTATCTCCGGAAGAACGAGTCGTAGTACTCGAGCGCCATCACGATGCTCCAGAATGCGTCGTTCTCGCGCAGGCCGAGCGCGTCGCGCAGGCGGTAGAGGCGCTGACGCTCTTCGTCGGAGGCGTGTCGACCGACAACCTTCGCGAACGTCTCCTCGACGCTCACGACAAGACTCCGGCGAGGACCTTGCGGACCTCCCCGCGCCACCTCCCGAGCTCCGCTCGGTTGCCGATAGGAAGCTCCTTCGCCGCCATACCCAGCGAGATGCGCCTGCTGTAGATGTCGTCGGCGACTCGGTCGGCAAGATCGACAACGTGATCGACTTGCCTCCGCGGCCCTCCACCTCCTCGCGGATCTTGGATCCGTTGTAGAGCTCGAACTTCTTCTCGTCGACGAAGTATCCGTGGCGCACGACGTGCACCGCGGCCTTCGGGACGGCGTCGATGAACTCGCGCAAGAGCTCCAGGCTGTCGCGCTGCCGGTTGATCACCCACAGCGCCACGAGCTCGGTCCCGAGCTCCTCCAGGCTGCTGTCGAGCGTGCGGCCGTACTGCTTGACCGCAAGGTTGTTGCGCGCCGCGGTGTTGATCACCACGACCGCCTCGCGGCGGCGGTCGCAGGTGTTGACGAGGTGGATCCAGCCGTCGGCCTCGTCTAGGTTGATGAGCTCCGTCTCGACCTGCTCCCGGTAGGCCTTCCATACGTCCGGGTTCGACGTGTCGCACTCGACGAGGACCACCTTGCTCTTTTGCTCGAGCAGGCGGTCCAGCATCGCCACCGTCATCATCGACTTGCCCACGCCGCCCTTGCTTCCGCCGACCCAGTAGATGCGCCCCGCGCCATTGCCCTCGGTCATCGCTCAAACCTCCTTCGCTATTGCCGCTAACTCCTTTGTCGTCTCCCAGACGCTGGCGTCTCAGATGTCGCGGGTGTCCTCCTTCGGCACGAAACCCGACCGCCGCATGGCCGCCTCGTCATCGGGTCGGGTTGTCCCCATCGTCCCTTTTTGGGTCGCGGGCGTCGCCGAAGCAGTCGACGGCGCCGTCACCTTGGGTGCCGTCTTTGTATCGACTCGTGCTGGATGCTCTGCACCGGCCGAGGCGCCACCGGCCACCACGCCTGCCTTCGCTTCCGTCGTCGGAGTTATCGCCGCCGCTCCGGTCGCGGGTCGGTGAGCCTTGGTCTTGCGTCGCTTCTTCCGTACTCCTCCTGCCCTGGCCTCGCCCAGGTAGGCCTTGAGCGTCTTCGTGGTGAGGGCAAGGCCGTTGTCGCTGAGATGCGCGGCGATGGCGGATAGGCCGTAGCCCTTGGTCTTCATCGCCTCGAATCTCCGGGGAGAGCATCCGCACAGCCTCCGCCATCGTCACTTCCTCGGTCTGATGCTCCGGCACTGTCTGCATCGTGCGCCGGAGGCGCTCGATATCCCCGAGACGCACTTTCCTCGCCTGCATGTCCTTTTGCTCCTGGCTTCTGTGTCGACGCCTGTTCGCCAACGCCTGAAAGACGGTTGACATCGGATACCGCAGTGGTCAACGTGATTTCTCAAACCCGGAGTGAATACGGAGGGCAAGATATAGAGGTGGTGTCAATTGTTTAGAAGTTGGTAATTCGACTCGCTATTTGTGGTGACAAAAAATCGTCGATTGTGCCTTTCATTTGGAAGCACTGGAGAGGACGGCGAAAAACCAGTGACAGAAATCGCTCGCGACGACGAACTCCCTATTTTTAGGCCGCGGACGGGTGGGGGCGGCTCGCGGCTCTCGCCGGACGGAACGCGCTCGTTCCGCAACGCGATCCTGGCGCGCATCCACGGAAGGACCCGACGGGGCGGGCGCAGCCCCGCACCCGTTCACCCGCTTCAGGCCCGCGCGAGGCGCGTCATCGTCAAGGCGCACCTGCTTCGCATGGGCCCGACCGCCGCCAAGGCCGCCGCCTTGCACATCCGCTACATCGAGCGCGACGGGGTCGAGAGGGACGGATCGAAGGGCACGCTGTACGACGCGCAGGGGCCGGTTCGCGCCCGGGTCTTCGAGCAGCCGCGCCCCGGCGAGAAGCACCAATTCCGGTTCATCGTCTCGCCTGAAGACGGCTCGGAGCTCGACCTCACCGCCTACGTGCGGCGCCTGATGGCGACGCTCGAACGGGACGTCGGACGCAAGGTGGAGTGGGCGGCCGTCAATCACTTCGACACGAGTCACCCGCACGTGCACATTGTCGTCCGCGGCATCGACCGCGACGGGCGCGAGCTTCGGATCGACCGCGGCTACATCTCGGCGGGCATGCGCTGGCGCGCCCAGGAGCTGGCGACCGACGAGCTCGGGCAACGGCCGGAGAGAGATGTGCGGCGGGCGCAGGAGCGCGAGGTCACCCAGCAGCGGTTTACGACGCTCGACAGGGAGCTCGAGCGGCGCGGCCCCGACCGCTGCGTGGAAGCTCGGACAGGCGCACATGGCGGGCGTCTCGACGAGTCCTTGCTGATCGCGCGCCTTGAATATCTCGAGGGGATGCGGCTTGCCGAGCGTGTCTCGAGAACCTCCTGGCGGCTTGCAGAGGGTTGGCAGAAGCGGCTCCGCGATCACGGCGCGCGCGGGGACATCCTCCAGCAGATCCACGCGGCCGTCAGGGGCGACCCCTCGCGCTACGACGCGATTCGGCCGGGAGAGGCGCTGCCGCCCGAACCCGGCGTGGCGTCGCCGGTCGTCACGGGCCGCGTGGCCGGCAAGGGCCTGTCCGATGAGCTCAAGGGCACGTTCTACGCGGTGGTCGAGACGCCCGCGGGGCGCGCGTACCACGTTCCGCTCGACGCGCGGAGTGCGGAGACGGTAGGAGTGGGGGATATCGTTTCCCTCACCACGCCGCCGGTGACGCCCGTGCGTCCCGCGGACCGGCAGATCGCCGAGGTAGCCCGCGCCCGCGGGGGCGTCTTCGCGGTCGATGCTTCCGCGGGCGGCGACGCGCAAGTGCTCGCGCAGCGTCTACGCGAGCTCGAGCGAGCTGGGCTCGTCGCCGCCGAAGGCCCAGCACGCTGGAAGGTGCCGCCCGACCTCCTCGACCGGCTCGCCGAGCGCGGACGAGACGCGCCGCCGCGCCGCCTGCTTGTCGTTCGGAAGGAGCCCTTGTCTCTCGCGGAGCAGGTCGTCCATCGGGGGCCCGTATGGCTCGATCGCCTTGAGACGAAGACGCTGGCGTACTGGGGACTGGGAGCCGACCTGCGGCAAGCCGTCGGCGAGCGCCGCGAGGCGCTACGTGGCCTCGGCGTCGGGCCCGACGATCCGGACCGGGTAGCGAAGCTGCGCGACCTCGAGCGCCGCGCGCTCGGAGCCGAGATCGCAGCACGCTCGGGCCTGACCTTCCTCGCGCGTGTACCGGAAGGCTTCCGGGGACGCATCCTGCCGGCCGAACGGGCCGGCCCACCGGATCCCTACACCGTGGTGTCGGACGGGCGGGGCTTCGTCGTCTTGCGAACGACCCCCGCGCTGCGCGCCTTGCAGGGTCAATTCGTTGCGGTCACGCGTGACGCCAAGGGACGGCTCGTCGTCCGTCCCGGTCCCGACCACGACATCGGCCGCTGAGCGAGATCCCCTCGCGCTCCGATGGGCCCGGGCCATCGGCTGCGTTCGTTGTCTCCTCGTCTTCGTCTCACGGCTCCGCCTCGTACGGAGAGGGCGAGTTGTTGCGTTAAAAATGAACGGCCCTGTCGATTTTTTGGTCCGTAAGGCCAACAGGCCAACCCCGCGAACTTCCATCGGCTCCGCGCCGGCATCTCGCCCAGGGCCGTCTCAAAAACCTCTCGACGGTCGAAAAGTAGCAACACTTGGCGCGCTCGCGCCGAGGCGCGGGCGAGGGTGCATGGCCCCCAATTTCGGCGCTCGGTTTTGCATTCTCGGTCAGCTCCTGAGCGCGGGCGGCGTCCGAGTCCGAGCCCTCATCGACCCGAAGCGGGCGGAATCTCCTTCCGTTCTCGCGTAGCTACGGAGCGCTCCCTCGCGCAGTCGCGCCGCCGCTTGTCGATTTTGCGAAGCATCTTGGCCACGCTGCTCGATGAACGGAGGTGCCATCGCACCGAAAGCCAGAGCTGTCCGAGACCCGCCGCGCGCGCGAGCAAGAACGCGCAGTCTCGTGCGCACGGCGCCTCGAGTCCGCAGGACCGACCAAGCGCCGACGGGCTCAACCCGACCTCGCTGTTGAGAGCGATCTGCCTCGGCTTGACGGCATCTTGCCGTGGGAGCGGGAACTACTCGTTCCGATCGTGGAGCAACTCGTCGACGAAGTGCTAGGAGAAGATCCTCCGGGGGAGCCAGTGCCCGGGAACGAACCGCATGCCAAGGACCGGGATCAAGACCGCTGAAATCAAGAACGTCGTCCTGTACGGGCGCGTATCGACGCCCGAGCAGGCCGAGAAAGATTTGTCCATCCCGGCGCAGCTCGATGCCTTGAGGAAATACTGCTCCTCGCACGGCTACACGATCGCAGACGAGTACGTCGAGCCGGGCTTCAGCGCCTACCAGGACGATGACCGGCGGCCGGTGTTCCGCAGAATGATTGGCGATGTGACAGCGGCAGACGGCAACGTCCAGGCGATCCTCGTCTGCTACACTAGCCGCTTTTACCGCAACCGGACGAACGCTGGGGCAATGAAGGGCATGCTGCGCAAGCGCGGCATCCGCGTCATCGCCATCTACCAGGAGACCACCGATGACCCGATGGGGCAGTTCGTCGAAGGCATCTTCGAGCTCGTCGATCAGTACGAGTCGGACGTCAACGGGATGCGCACGTCGGCGGCTATGCGGAAGAATGCGGAGCTAGGGTTCCACAACGGGTCGAAGGCCCCGTACGGATTCGTCGCCGAACCTGTCGAGGTCCGGCCGGGCCAAACGAAGCGCAGGCTCGTCCCGAACCCGGAGGAGAGGGCGACGCACAACGAGGTCTTCAGACAGTATGTCGCAAGGCAAGGAGCCATGCGTGCGGCCCGTGACTTGAACCAGCGCGGTTACCGGTACCGTGACGGCAAGCTCTGGTCGAAGGACTTGGTCCTGAAAGTGATCGAGGAGACGGCAGCTATCGGCAGCTACGTTTGGGGCAAGAAGACCGACCCGGTTCCGCAGAAAGTCGAGCCGATCATCGACCACGAGCTGTTCGACATGGCGCAGCGGGTCCGAGACCTGCGGGACCCGAAGAAGAACCCGGGAAGGACACCGTCGAGCCCTCTGCTGCTCGCGGGGCTCGTCGTTTGCGGGAAGCCCGGTTGTGGAGCCAGCTACCAGCTCGAGACGTCGGGCAAGACGGCCAAGGCCGGCGTGTACGACTACCGTTACTACAACTGCCGGAACCATCTGCGCATCGGCAAGGAGAAGTGCGCCGGGTTCCGAATCCGAGCCGAGGTTTTGGAGAAGGCCGTCCTCGAGCACCTCGCGGACCGTCTGTTCACCGTCGACCGGTGCAAACTGATCCTCAAGGACATCGTCGAGGAGACCGGCATCCTCCGGCAGAAGACCGCCGAGCACCGCCGCCAGCTCCAGAGAGAGCAAGACGACATCGAACGACGCATCAGCAAGTGGCAGCACGCGTTCGAAGCGGGGGACAAGACGGCCGTCGCGTTGGGAACCGAGAGAGTCGTCGAGCTGAAGGCAAAGCGGGCTGACCTTCAGCAAACGCTCAGCAAGGTCGTCCTGCTTCGCCCGCCGCCGCCAAACCTCTACACCGAGGCCAGCATCACGAAGTTCCAGAGCTCAATCCGGTCCATCTTCCTGTCGGGGGACAACGCCCTGACGAAGAACTACCTGCGGTTCCTCGTGGACAGGATCGTCGTGAACGGCTCGCACGTGCAGATGGTCACGCGCTCCGAGGCGGTCGTCCGCCTGATGGCCGCCGGGGGGAGGGTGACCCCCGGAACAGCCGTCGAACGCGACCCTGGAGTTTCTCCCACTTTCGACGTGGGTTGGCTCCGACTGCTGGACTCGAACCACGATTCCCGCGGGATTCACGTCCGCTCGGGTACGGAAGGGACTACCCGAGTTGACGTAAGTACGCGATCTGCCGTCGGCGTTGGGCCAAGTGAAACCGCGCCCGTTCGCTCCCCTGCCTCGGTCGAAGACGCACTCGCCGGGGCGCTTGCGCTGGCGTCTGCGGCCGGACGTTGGGACGTCGTCGCGCAGCTCGCGCGGGAGTTGGAGGCGCGACGGCTCGGCAAAGCCGGCGGCGCGGTCGTGCGAATAGATCCTCAGCGAAGGGGTCCCTAAGTACGAGCGACTGCGCGAGCACCACGTCGCGAGCGCTCGACGATGCCGCATGCGCAAGGATAGGCTCGCAGCGTGCCCAAGCGCTCGAACCCCTTTCAGCAGTTGGTGCTCCATCTTCAGCGCGTCCTTTCGCCGGGGTGCACGGTCGAAGAGTCCGCGATGTTGACCCATCGGATCACGCAGAGTGAGCGCGAGGTTGACGTTGTGATTCGGTCGGTTGTCGGAGAGCACACCGTAGTGATCTCGGTCGAGTGTATCGATCAGGGGCGTCCAGCGGACGTAAACTGGATTGAGCAGATGCTCGCAAAGCACGCGGAGTTGCCAACGGACCGTCTGGTCTTGGTGTCTCGGTCCGGCTTCTATGCTCCCGCCCTAGTTTTGGCCTCCGCGAAGGGGGTGTATACGTACACTCCGGAGCGTGCTGTCGAGGCTCCGTGGACTGAGATCGTCGGAAAGGAGTCGGAGCTCTGGATCGCTAGATACGACTTCACACCCCGGTGCTCCGCCTTACGAATCGGTGAGCTTTGGATCGACGCGGGCTTTGACACGATCATCAAAGATTCCGCGGGCCAGACGATGACTTTGAATGATGTGGTGATGTTCACCATCCGTTCTCACAAGCTGTTCGCCCAAGAAGCGATGGGGAAGGTCACCCGGGACGGCGGCTCGAAGTTGACCTTCGAGTTTGAGATGAACCCTCCCCCTCCTTCGACGTCTCGGGCCAGCCACATTTCGTTACAAAGGTCAGGGTTCAAGTTGACGTCGAACGCCGTACGGACTCGATGGCGGTCTCCTCTCTCGCATGGCGCGGTCTCCCAGCGGCGATCGCCGTCGGTAAGACTTCGGCTGGCGAAGCCGCGCTCACGCTGGTCGAAAAGAGCGCCGGAGAACTCGACGCGACCCTTCGTTTCGATGGCAAGGAAGCGACCGTGTACCGATTCGGCTCGAAAGAGCCTGAGACGAGCGGCGCGGCCCCGACGTCGCCGCTCGACCAGCCTAGGCGTTAGCGTCCCATCAGCGGGCGGCGAGGATGAGGCGAAGCATGCAGAATGCGGTGACGGTGCGGGGGCCGACGAATTCGCGTCCTCGCAGCAAGGTTCCGCAATGATTCCGTCGGGCGTTGCGCTAGGCGTGAACCGTATCGTCACGACGTTCGGTGACGTGGGCGTTTCGAACACCATCAGCGGATCCGGTTTCTGGTTGGAGACCTACGAAAAGAAAAGCGTCTTCGTGACGAACAGGCACAACGTGGACCCAGACCTGCGACCGCGCACGAAGGGGTACAAGACTACGAACGTGCGAATCGAGCTTCGTACCGATCCTGATGGTGCGGACCCTCGTGTCGAAACGTTCAGGATTGCAAACCTGAACCGCTGCCTCTTCGTCTCGGAGAAAGCTGACTGCGCGATCCTTATGGATCCCTCATTGGAGGGGTTTGCGGAGCCCTTCCAACTGTGGATGACGGCGTCCGAGTGGTATCTAGCCGGCGATCACGACGACGTCTGGAGATGGCTGGACATCGGTGACCTTGCGACGTTCATCGGTTTCGCCGGCGGTGGTGCCGACGCCAAGTCCCGATGGTGGGATCAGAAACGTAGCTTCCCGATTGGCCGGCTTGCTTCTCTATCATCTCACCCGGGTGTGGCGTTCGAGCATCCGTCTATCGTCACGGCCGACGCTGGACTCGTGTCCGGTTTGTCGTTTGCGGGGGCGAGCGGAAGTCCGTTGCTCAGTCACGCGAAGTGGGGTGGCAGCGCTGGGTTCGGCGAGCCGAGCTTTGACGACCACGTGGCGGAGTCCAAGAATCATCGGCATCATGTCTGGCCACCTCGTGGCGGAGGAGGGGGGCTTGTTCGATCATTCCGGGCTGTCGTACTACACACGCGCCCCATCCATCGATGCGCTCATCAAGGTCGCCAGAGCTTCCGGCTTCGTGAACGAGAGACCACACCCCTTCGTCTTTCGCGAGCACGGAGTCGAAGACTGAAGCAAACGCGAGCTCGGGCCATCGATGGGAGGCGACGGCTTCCCATTGCTCACGCCGTCCGCCAGCCAATGCAGACGCCCTCCGCGCCGTAGGCCGGGAGGGGAGGCACGTTTCCCTCGTGAGAACGTCGAGGGACACGAAGGGAAGGCAGCTTCCCCCTCGGGGAACGAGCCTTCCCATCGTGAAAGCCGCGTTCCTCTGCGTGAAGGCCTCGGTTCCCCGGCTCAGAGCCAAGCTCGTGCTAACGGCCGGCAGCCTCAAAGCTACGTTCCACGACTCCGTAGACGACGGGGTTCGCGAGCCCTTCGCGGAAGCGCTTCGAGACGGCCGCAAGGACAGGGATTACCGATGCGCCGCGCATCTCTTTGTCGCGGCCGAGGCGCCGGGCTTCGCGGAAGAATCCGCGCTCGATCGTGGGGGACGAACCGTGTCGCCGAAAGAAGCCGAGGCCATCCGGCGGGGCGAACTTCCACTGGGCGTTCGCGCGAGCCAGGATCGGGCCCCAGGCGCGCATGTTGCGCTGGACGACGTCCGGCGAGATGCTTTCGAGAACCCACTTGCGAATCGAGCGCCGCGACCGAAGTTCGGCGGCGAGTTTTGCGACGACCGGCTCGTCGAGATAAGCGAGGAGGCCCTCGGTGATCACCACGACGCGTGCGTAGGCGCCGGCGACGTGGTCGAGGAGACCTAGCCGCGCCTCGTCGTTCGCGAGGTCCGTCACGACGCGCTCCAAGGTGCAGGAAGGCTTCTCGCGGTCGAGAACCCTCGCCTTGGTATCGAGGATCTCGGCCTGATCCGCTTCGATCCAGACGAGGGAGGCCGGGAGCGGCAATCGGTAAGGGCGTGCGTCGAGACCGGCGGCGAGGTTGAGCACGGCGTCGGCGCCGATGCTCTCGATGCACTCGAGGATCATCTCGTCGAATACGACCGTGCGCACAGCCAGCACGTCGGCGAGCCCGCTCGGCCCGGGCTGGCCGCCGGGCACCGGGGGCATTCCTTCGGCGATGATGCGTCCGCGCTCTCCGGCCAGAGCTCGTGCGAAAGGGTCGCGGAAGAGAGCGTCGGCACGGTCGGACTCGAGGGCGCGGCAGTATGCGACCCACCGCGCGGTATCCGAAACATTTTCGATGAGGGGCGGGACCATGTCCAATCGGTCACTCCGGCTGGTTGCGCATGAAAAGGGCGACTTCGTGGAGCCTCGTCTCGAGGAAGTCGCGTACGTCTCCGCTCACACCGGACTTGTCGAAGGCGGCCTTCATGCATCGCATCCAAGCGTCGGCCATGTGCGTATCGACGGGGACTTTTGCGTGGCGCATCCGCAAACGGGGATGGCCGTTTTGCGCGACGTAGTCCTGCGGGCCTCCGAGCCAGCCGATGAAGAACAACGCGAAGCGGTCGCGCGATCTCCGGGCTACCTGGCCGTCGGCGTCGCAGGCATGCAGGCGAGCGAGCGCCGGCTCGAGGTCGGTTATCGCGTCGTAAAAGTCCTCTACGATGCGCCTGACGTTGGCCTCGTCGGTCGGTAGGTACGGCACCGTGAGGTCTACCTATCACGAGACGCACCGCCGCGCTTTGTCCTGGACGCGTTGCGGCGGAAGGAGGACGAACGCAAACGAGAATGCGTTCGCGAATGGGTGTCCCCGGACAGGGCGACCGGAGTCGGGACAGGGGCGCGTAGGCGAGAAGCTGCTGGACGTAGTCCTCCTCAGCGGCCATGAGTAGGGAGACCAACGGCCAGTTCCGCGAGCGAATCACGCCCAAAGGCATGCGGCGGACGAACAAGGACGTGCTCCGCGCCGCCTGCGTCCGCGACATCGTGGCGATGGCGCTCAACGGCGACCTCTCCGACAGCATGCACGGCTTTGCTCGACCGTCAGCGAGCGCGAGATGAACGATGCCGTGGCCGCCGTCATCGACCTGGCCGGGTACCGCGAGGCAATGGGACAGTGAGGATGCGACGCTACGGGCGAGCGAGCCGTGGTACGCCAAGCGGCAATGGGGAAGGTCGCGCCCTGGGCAAATCACGAGGTCCCGCCGATGCAGGCCGCGGGCGCGCTCATTCCGTGGCACGAGGTGGACGGCGTACTCCAGTACAAGCACGAGGAACACGGAACAGCGTTCTTCATCTCCGCGGACGGCTTCTTTCTCACCGCAGGGCACGTCGTCGACGGGTACCCGGAGTTCATGCCGGCGCTTGAGGTCATGATCATCAGCGCTTTCGGATTGGCTCGCCTGCCGGTGCTCTCTCTGAAGCGGCATCCTGTCGCGGATGTGGCGCTGGGGAGGGCGCTCGTTGATCCGGCGGAGCGTACGAAACCGTTTCCGATGACTCTCTCAAGTCGTCGACTCGAGCCAGGAGCTGACGTCGCGGTTCTGGGAGCCGCGCAGACGGAGACGGAAACCGCACTCGATGCGGACGGTCAGCCGTGGCAGCGCTTCAAGTTCCGCGGCCCCGACTATTTCGAGGGCGAGGTCTTGGACTACCTTCCGGACGGGACCACCATTGCTCCGCGGTTCCCGACGTACGCCACGAGCGTCATTCCGCCATCGCCGATTTTTCCAACCCTTGGGGGGGCGAGCGGCGGGCCTCTTGTGGCTCCAGACTCAATCGACGTGCACGGCATCTTCATTACCGGAAGCGACGGCTACTCGCTCTGCACCGACATCCTTCCGCTCCTCGACTGGGAGGTGTTCGACGACGAATTCCCCCCAGCGAGGACCCTCCGAGAGGCAGCCGCCCTGTATCCTTGGAGGATCACGGTACGCTGATGTCAGTGTCACCGGCCCTCAGCCCGTCTAAGAACCTATCCCAGTAGACCGCACGCTTTCCAGGTGATGAGGGCGCAAGCGAGATGGAGCATGGCGAGATAGGTGTCGGGACGCTTCTCCCAGCGGATGAGGATCCTTCGGAATCGGTTCATCCAGCTGTGCGTGCGTTCGACCACCCAGCGACGCGCCTTGAAGCCGCCGGTCTTCTTGGCGGCTCGGGCCTCTTCGCCACGACGTCGGATGTGCGCGGTGAAGCGAAAGGCGTCGGCCAACTCACGCACCTCATCGTAGTCGTAGCCTTTGTCGAGGCAGAGCCCCTGGGGCTCGTCGCGGGTCGGCTTGGGACGTGCGATGACGATGCTTTCGAGGGTCTCACGCGCCAGCTTGAAGTCGTTGCGGTTCGCCCCGGCGACGACGATGGCGAGGGGGACGCCGTTGGCCTCGGTCAGCAAGCTGCGCTTGGTGCCACCCTTGGCGCGGTCGGTCGGATTCGGCCCCGTTTTTTTTTCCCCCGAGCGGCGCCTTGGTCATCGCCCCGTCCATCGACAACCAGCGCCAGTCTACTCCGACAAACTCGTCGTAGTCGGCCAGAGCCGCCACCCAAGCCTGCTCGAACACACCGGCCTCGGTCCATTCCACGAAGCGCCGATGCGCCGAGGAGCTGGAGCAGATGCCCGTGGCGTTCAGCGCATTCCATTGGCAGCCCGTGCGCAGTACGAACAAGATCGCCGTCATCGCATCGCGATCGCGCACCCGCGGGTTATGGCATCCCAGCGGATGCGGCTTGCCCGACGGAATCAACGGCTCGATCTGCGACCAAAGCACGTCCGGAATCCGCCACCCATCCCCACGCTCTACCAGTCCCATGCCACGCCAACTCGCCTGAGCACGCGCGGATGGAAAAGTTCGTGGCAACGATCGGTCGCAGATGGACCTTCATGGAACACATGGAACTACCGGCCTACCGGGATGGGCTCTAAGCTGAGAAGCACGGAAGCTGTACCCGCTGCCAAGGAGCGAGCTTCATGTCGTTGGCGTCGTCATTGCTGGGTGCTGTCGAAAGGGCTGAGAGCGAGAGCGCCGAGCTTGAGTTCAAGGCGTCGTTCGACCCCGCCGAAGCGAGCCAGTGGTGCGAGGTGATCAAAGACATCGTTGCCATCGCGAACTCCGGCGGCGGGGCCATTGTGTTCGGCGTAAACGACGACGGCACGCCGTGCGCCGCCGATTTGAGCGCCGTGCTGGGTATCGATCCCGCGACCATCACCGACAAGATCAAGAAATACACGGGGCAACACTTCGCCGGATGCTCGATGGCGCGCGGGACCTATCAAGCGCATCCAGTGGCGATCCTTTCAATCACCTCGCCCTCGATGCCGATGGTCTTCACAGCGCCTGGAACCTACGACTCCGGCGCAGGGAAGCAGAAGACGGCGTTCTCCGTCGGAACCGTCGATTTCCGGCACGGCGCTAAGAGCGATCCGGGCACGTCGGAAGACCTCAGGCTCGCGCTCGAACGCGAATTGTCGAGGATTCGAAGCTCGTGGCTAGATGGCATCGCCAAGGTGGTGACGGCACCTCCGGGGACCATGGTCAGCGTCCTGCCCGCCGAGGTCTCACTCTCGGGGGCAGAGGGTGCGACGGGCGTTCGACTCGTGAACGACGAGGCGGCGCCTGCGTTCAAGGCGATGCGAACCGACCTTCTTTACCCGCACCGGCAAAAGGAAGTGGTCGGCCAGGTCAACAAGCTGCTGGGCGCGAGCGTGATTTCGGCCCACGACGTCCTCAGCGTTCGAAAGGCACACTCAATCGAGTCGCAACCCAACTTCTTCTACAAGCCGCAGTACTCGTCTCCCCAGTACAGTCAGGCGTTCGTCGAGTGGATGGTGGAGCAGTACCGCGTCGACTCCGCTTTCTTCGGCAAGGCTCGCGAGGCCTCGAAGAAGGACTCAGGATGAAGAGCGAAGGCGATCTCTTGGAGGACCGCCGAGCGAAGCGATAGCCTGCACACAGAAGCGCCCCGAGCCGGCCAGGGCCCGAGGCGCGCGAACACGAGGTGCAATCGTGTCCCAGCGACGATCTGTGGGGCGCCGGAAGTCCGACGTCAACATCGACGCGATTGTCCGCGCGCTCGGCGACGAACTTCGCCGTCAAGCAGGGTCCACCGAGCACCTCCCCGGTTCCGCGAAGGGGGTGTCAGCCCATTTCAACCTGGCGCAAGCGGTGCTCTTACTGCATCCGCAACCGTGCGACTGCCAGCCGTGCGCATTGGCGACCGTGGTGATTCTGGCTTGCTGCGAGCGCTCGGAGCGAAGCGGCGTGGGCTTCGACCAGGACCTCGACGAGGAGTGCCCCCAGGAGCATCCTGTGCTCACGCTCGCTCGCGACCTGCAGAAAGCGCTCGCCCAGCTCCAGACGGTAGCCGGGCGTCTAGACTCGCTGATCGCGGATCGGAGGCGGCTCCAGGATCGGGCGAATGAAGCGGCGAAAACCGGAGTCCTTCGCGACTACGCCGCCGGGACGGCGCGCCTCTGCCGACTTGTGTCGGTGATTTCGGAGCTCGAGGGAGCCGAGCACGTCTTGCTAGATGGCTTCGGTTCCGTCGACCTGCGACAGCCCTTCGATCGCAAGCCGACGCAAAAGGTGCTCGCGCAGTGGGAGAGTCGCTTGGCCCGCGCTGGCTTCAAGCCGGAGAGGATCGCGGATCTGGTGCCGGACGGGCGAAGGGTGGACCCCCAGCGCGGCCGAGTCGTGGATCCCAAGCAGGATCTCAAACGCGCCGCAGCGCGGCTGCGCAAGCGCGCCCAGAGGCTGGGACAATAGGTACCCCTAGCCTTTGTCCCAACGACCCTGTGTCGTCCTGGTGGCATCGTGCCCTCGCGATGCACAAGGTCCCGACTGATGCGCCCTCACCGGACGCCGCAACCCTGCGGCGGCTCGCCGTCGTTCACTCGGTCGACCCGCGCTCCATCCGGCGCGAACTTCGGGAGCCGGGCAGCGTCCGGGGCATGGCCGGGGAGCGAGCTCGTCGCGCGGCCGTCGAACTGCGCGGGACGCAGCGATGAGCGCCATGACACTCCGTGCCGTCGCGGAAGCGGCCGACGCTCTCGCTGGCGAGGCGAAGGAGCTCGCTCGGCTCGCGCGCGCCGCAGCCGAGTCACCCGCTGACACGACCGCGCTCATGCCGATCGCCGAGGCGGCGGTACACGCAGGGACCAGCGAGCGAACCTTGCGAGAGGCCATCCGGGCTGGGACCCTTCCCGCCTACGGCCGGCAACGCGACCGCGCGATCCGGCGCGGTGATCTCGATGGTCGGATCGAGTCCCGGCGCGTTAGACCGCTGGCCGGCGCCGACGACGCCGACATCGCTCGACGGATGCGCCGGCTGCAACGCCAGCGCGGCCCCAACGATTCGCGAGGCCGCGATGCATGACGTGGTCGATCGCCCTGGCCTCGGCCGCTCACCACGGCCGGGGTGCCCCCTCGGGCCGGCGCATGCCGACCGAGGCCAGGGCGATCGACAGGCATGGCCGAGGGAGGCTGCGCCCGCGCCCGAGGGGGCAGGGGGTGAGCCGCGCTTGGGCGGCGAGGGGGCGCAGCCCCCTGGTGCGGGGTCCGGGGCGGAGCCCCGTCTAGCCGTGCTGCCTGCGCCGGGTGCAAGTAACACCCGGCGCAATACGCCACCTGCAGCGCGTGGCCGTCAGGCAAAGCCCAACGATTCACACCGCTTCCCGCCGAAGGCGCCGCCACCGCCTGACGCGGTGGCGGTCCTATGCACGCGCGTCGACGCCTTCTACCTCGCGTACCGCGGCGAGGTGAAGGAGAGCATCCGGGCGCTGCTTCGATTGCGGCTCCAGGACGCGAAGGCGCTCGGAACAGCGGTTACCGTTCCGATCGGCGACACGCAGTTCGTCTTGGACCCCCGCTCGCGAGATGGCTGGTGGAAGCTCGCGGCTCATGACGCCAGAGTCGTTGTCGACGACTCGCACCACGTGGACGGATGGCAACTGGAGGTGTGCGCGGATGCGAAGCTCCTCGCCGAATCGGGCCCCCACTCCGCGCTCGCCCTCGCGCGCGCGGTAGCGGACACGATGCTGGAGTTGGTCACCGGCGAGCGCCTCAGACGGGCCGACCTCTGCGCGGACGCGATCGGCCTCGACCTGGAAACGATTGACCCGCGCGCCTGGCTGACGCCACGACGCGCGCGAGTGAAGACCTTTGGAAATCTCCAGGTGCCGTTCGTCGAGCACCACAAGACCGAGAAACGAACCGGCTTCCAAATCGGCCAGGGTGCTTTGGTTGCCCGGGTCTACGACAAGCGTGTCGAACTTGCACTGCGACCCGAAGAGAAGCGGAGCATCGAGGAAGCCAGGTGGAAAGGAGCGGGCTGGAACGGCCAGGCGGACGTCGTGCGCATCGAGTTTCAAATGCGCGGCGAGGCCCTGGATGAAATCGACGATGGTCGCTTGCGCGATCCAGAAGTGCTTCTGGCTCGGCTGAATCCGATCTGGGCCTACTGCACTCGAAGCTGGCTCAAGTTGGTCGAGCGCGGCAGATCCAATCGCCTGCACCGCTGTCCGGTCGACGAAGGGTGGAAAGTCATTCAGGGCGCCCGCTTTGGCGAGGACACCGGAGAAATCGCCGAGCGAGAGCGACGTCGCGGCGTCGGACGTGCACGCCTCGCCCTGGGAACGACCTTCAGCTTTCTCGCGGGCAATCTTACGCTCGTCCCGCTTCCCATCGCCCGAGGCCGTGAGCACGTCGCCGAGTGGTCCGACGAGAGGAGCGAGGTGTTCGTCCACGAGCAGATCGCGTCTCAGTTCGCGCGCGCGCCCCGCCTGATCGCAGACGACTTGATCCGAACGTTGGGACCTCGCGAGGCCGCGGCGTTTGTCATCGAAAAGCGCAACGCCGTTTGTGCGAGGGCGAGGCGCGCCGACGAGCAAAAAAGAGAGCGCGGGGGCAGCGCGGACAACGACGCATGAGCCGATCGGGATGGCCGTTCCCTCGCTCGCCGTGGGAGAGACGCGATGCCGCAGAGGCTCTGTTCGAGCAGGACCCCGAAAGACTGGCCGGAGTGCTGTTGGCCGTCGTTCGGGTGCTCGCACAGGGCCGCATTGGCAGTCAGCGGATGCTCCGCGCCGCCGTGCGCGGCGTGCTTGGTCGCTGCAGCGACGGGGACGTAGATGCCGCAGTCGAGGTGCTGGGCGCGTGCGTACGACGCACGACCGGAGGACGCGGCGCGACCAAGTACACGCTCGATGTCGCCAGGCTCCCGCCCGAGTTGCGCGATTGGATCGCGTCAAAACCGTGATCTGCGCCACCAGTCACGCCACAGTCTTTCGTGGGGGGGGAGCGCGCCTTGAACGTCGAACGCGCCCGGGACGGCGAGCTTGCCCGCGCCCCCAAGGGCGCGTTGACCATGGTGCGCCCAGGTGACATACCAACGACACGCGTGCCCAGCAGACGACCAGCGACGACAATCCGCCTCACGGACGAGGATCGAGCGATCCTCGGTAAGCTTCGGAAGATGACGGGGCTGGATAGCTCCACCGCGATCATCCGCCTGGCCATCCGTGAAGCGCTCGCCGTTCGCGTGTCGAAGCGGCGTTAGCGATGCCCCCTCCCCGCACTGGCACCATCGAGCCGCTCAAGCGCGCGGACGGCACGCGCTATTTTCGCGCCCGTATCCGTTTGGCCGACGGCTCGCGCGTGCGCGTGGACGTGCCCGAGAAGTACTCCACGCCCGCTGGGGGCAAGTCGGCAGAGGAACGGGCCGAGCTCTACGCCCTCGCCCTCCAGGAACGCGAGGACGAGGGCGGTGAACAGGGGCCGTTGCTCGTTGCCAGGAGGGCGCACGAGAATCGACCAGCGGCGAGACGGTACGACGACCCTCAACGCGTTCGCCGATGAAGTGTTCGACCGACGCGAGGCCGAGGGGAAGAGCAGCGTCGGGCGCGAACGCCGCATGTGGAAGGCTCGGGTGTCCGACCGCATCGGAAGCCTTCCGGTGACGACGATCCCCAAAGAGAAGATCGAAGACTTCCGCGACTACCTGGACGGAGAGGTACGAGCTCGCATCGCGAGCGGTAAGGCCGAGGGTATCAGCGGCAAGACCGCGATGATCGTATGGACCCTCGTACGCACCACGTTCAAAGAGGCGATCAACTGCCGCGATCAATCGAAGCGTGTGCGCAGCGATGACCCCACCCTGGGCGTGCTGCCCCCGCTGAAAACCCGAGCCCGCAGGAAGACGTTCATCTTCCCGTCCGAGTTCGCGGTGCTCATGTCATGCGAGCTCGTTCCGCTCGAATGGCGCGAGCTCTACGCGATCTGCGCGTACCTTTACCTTCGACCCAGCGAGCTACGCGCGCTCACCTTCGAGCACGTCGAGCTCGACGCCGGCGTGGTCAGCGTGGTCGTGGCCTACGACGAAGAGGCCGGCGAGACCAAGGCGACGAAGACAGAACGGGGCCAGCGCGAGGTCCCGATTCCGCCAGCGCTCCTACCCCTTCTTAAGAGCATGCGCGAACGCGCGACAGCGACGAGCCCCGTCGCTCCGTTGCTCGCCAAGGTTGCGGACAACAAGCGCGCCGCGCTGCTCCGCGTGCACCTGAAGCTCGCGCAGGTCGAGAGGCCCAGACTCCTCGAGGACACCTCAACGACGATCGCGGTCAACTTCCGGTCGCTGAGGGACAGCGGGATCACGTGGGAGGCGTTGGCCGGAACACCTGTCGACCGAATTCAGTCACGGGCAGGGCACGAGCACATCGCAACGACGCTCGGCTACATCAAGGCCGTCGAGGACCTCAACGGCAAGTTCGGAACGCCCTTCGGCGCGCTGCCGTTTGGGCCGAGGATTGGGCCAAGTGAAACCCGGAGGGCCAGGACCGCTGCAAATCCTGACCCGTGTGGCTCCGACTGCTGGACTCGAACCAGCGACCCGGCGGTTAACAGCCGCCTGCTCTACCAACTGAGCTAAGTCGGAAAATCTCGAGGCCCGAGCTTCTACCGTCCGCTCCCTGACAGGTCAAGCGCGGGCATCCCTGCCCCACCGCATGCGTACGCGTCGCCGGACGTGACCCCGACCTCGCCGGCGGGCTCGCTCTCGCGCGTCAATCACGTGACGCCCGCGAGGCAGACGTCTCGCCCCGAAGCGACGTAACGCGGACGCTCCCGGCGAACATGCTCCACCTCACGGGTCTCGCGACACTCCGGCACCGACGAAGCTCAGGGGCGCCGGGATGAGGCTCGCCCATGCACGGACGCTGTTTCACCCCGTGAGCCTCGAGTCTCATTCGGCGACCGCCCAGCGAGAGGCCCGAGTTCTCGAAGTCCGTCGGTGCACCGGTTGGCATTGACCCGGTGAGGTCCTCATCACGCCGGAGCACGGGTTGGCATGGGCCCGGTGCTCCACCCATCTCATGCGCGCTTCATCATGCTCGTCGGCTCGTCCATGAGCCTTGATCGATTCACCCATGAGACATGAAGGATGCCAGCCTGAGTCTCATCGACTCCGTCCTCTGCCTCGTCGACCCCGCCCTCCGCATCGTGGACCCCCCATCTACCATGAAGCACTCGGCCCGAACCCTCATGGCATCCGTCCCGACCTTCGTCGACTGCGACCCGAGCATCATCGATTCCGCCCCGAGCCTCGTCGACTTCGCCTTGGGCCTCTGTCGACTTGCCCATCGGCCACAAGGGAACCCCGCCTACACCGTCGCGAACGCGGCGTCGCTCAGCTCGATCGGCGTCTTGTCTTCCTCGCCCATCAGCTTGGCCTTGAGCTCGACGGTCGGGAGCACGTTGCGCGCGTAGAAGAGCGCCGCGGCCACCTTGCCCTCGTAGAACGCGGCGTCGGGGTGCCCGGCCGGCGACGGTCTTCTTCTTCTCGATGCGCGATCGCCGCGCCTTCGAGGAGCAGCCACGCGACCGTGGTCTCGGCCATCATCTCGAGGAAGCGGTTCGCGTGCAGGGGCACCAGCGCGCACGTTGCCGGTCTGGAACCACATGAGAAGCCGCATCGCGCTCCCACTGAGGGCCTCCTGCGCGAGCGACGAGCGTCTTGACCGCGGCGCCGAGCGTCGCGTCCGCGGAGTGCTTCTGTACGAACTGCGCGACGTCGCCGAGGAACGCCTGCAGGTTCGCGCCGCCGGCCTGGCCGAGCTTGCGCCCGACGAGGTCCATCGCCTGGATGTGGTTGGTGCCCTCGTAGATGCTGAAGATCTTCGAGTCGCGGCAGTACTGCTCGACGGGGAAGTCCTTCGTGTAGCCGACGCCGCCGTACGTCTGGATCGCGGTCTCGCAGACGCGGAAGCCCTGGTCGCTGCCGTACGCCTTCACGAGCGGCACGAGCAGATCGACCTGGCCCTGGTGGTACGCGGCCTTCTGCTCGTCCTTGCCGCGCGAGCGCGCGCGACGCAGTCGTGGTGGTGCGCGAGCTTCACGGCGAGCGCGCGGATGCCCTTCGACGCGCGACTTCATGTCGAGCAGCATGCGGCGCACGTCGGCGTGCTCGATGATGGGCACGCGCGGGGCCGTGGGGTCCTTCCAGTGGGCGATGTCGGCGCCCTGCTTGCGCTCCTTCGCGTACTCGAGCGCGTTGAGGAACGCGCTCGACGCGACGCTCGAGGCCCTGGATGCCGACCGCGATGCGCGCGCTGTTCATCAGCTTGAACATCTGCGGCATGCCCTGGTTCAGCTTCGCGTCGCCGCCGACCGGCCAGCCGATGCACGTGCCTGCGTCGCCGAAGTTGAGCACGCACGTCGCCGAGCCGTTGATGCCCATCTTGTGCTCGATGTTCGCCGACGCTCACGTCGTTCGGGCTCGCCGAGCGCGCCGTCCGGCGTCGGTCGCGAACTTCGGGACGATGAAGAGCGTGAGCCCCTTCGTGCCGGCCGGCGCGCCGTCGACGCGGGCGAGCACGAGGTGGACGATGTTCTCGGCGAGGTCGTGGTCGCCGCCGGAGATGAAGATCTTCGTGCCGCGGATGGTGTAGCTGCCGTCGGCGTTGCTCGTCGCCGTGGTCTTCGCGCTGCCGACGTCGCTACCCGGCCTGCGGCTCGGTGAGGCACATCGTGCCGCCCCACTGGCCGTTGAACATGCGCGGGCAGTAGAGCTTCTTCTGCTCGGGCGTGCCGAACGACTCGATGACCTCGGCGGCGCCGACGGCGAGGCCCGGCGTACATCGCGAACGCAGTGTTCGCGCCGCGTGATCATCTCCTCGACGAGCACCTGCGAGCGACGTGCGGCGCGCCAGCGCCGCCGTACTCGGCGTCGACCGCGATCTGCTTCCACCCGGCCTCGTAGAGGCTCTTCCAGGCCTCCTTGAAGCCCGTGGGCGTGATGACGTGGCCGTCCTCGATCTTGCAGCCCTCGATGGTCGCCGATCGCGTTGAGCGGGCCCGTGACCTCGCGCACCCAGCGGTAGCACTCGGCGAGCGTGGCCTTGCACTCGTCGACCCCCCAGGCGTCGAAGGGCGCCTGCCCGAGGAGCTTGTCGATGCCGAACTGCTCGAAGAGCAGGAACGAGAACTCGCGCAGGTCGGCCTTGTAGCGGTTGATGGCTGGGATGGGCTTGGACACGGCGCTGGTCTCCTCCTTCGGGCTCAGGAGTCGCCCGACTGAATCGCCGTTCAGTTTAGTGCCCCCCGCCGAACCGCGCTAGCGCTCGCGACCACGCGCCCGCAGCGGGCAGAAGAGAGAGATGTTTTCCTCTGTTCTTCTCTCGCGCGTCCAGGCGGACGATCGCAGCCTCAGAGTTCGGCGCGGACGAGGATGAACTTGTTGCAGAGGACCTTGTCGGTCACTTCGCGGTAGGCCTTGGCTCCGACCTCGCTCTTGAGGCCGCCGATGCGCCCGTGCTCGGTGATGAAGTACATGACCTTCACGCCGTCATCGCGCTGCTTCTTCAGCCAGGTCGTGAAGGTCGAGCCCGTCGAGACGAACGCGGGGACGTGGTTGCCCGTGTAGAAGTTCTCGCCCTTCCAGTTCATCTGGTAGGCGACGAGCTGCTCGTCGGGCGATTGGCGGTCCGCGTAGTAGGCCGCGATGACCTCGTGCTGGCCCCAGTGCTGCGCCGTACGCTGCATGTACACGTCGAGGCCCCAGAGCCCCCAGACGAACGCGAAGGCGCACATCGCGGCGACCGCGTGCCGCCGCACCGCCTTCACCGCCAGAGCGAGCGAGATGACGACGGCGATCGCCGTGAACCCGGCGAGCACCGCGGAGAAGTCGAGCGCCTCGGGCCAGGCGCGCCGGTAGTTGTACGTGAAGAGCTGCAGCAGGCGGATCGCGCCCGGCTGATCCGCGCCCTCGGGCTTGAGGACGAGATCGCGCCCGATCACGATGAGAAGCAGCGCGCCCGCCACGGAGCCCGCGGCGAGCATCCTCGACACGTGCGACGCTTCTCCCGCGTCCCCGTCCACACCCGCACTCGACGCCCCGTCCCCGCGGGGCGCCGCGCCCGCGCTCGATGCCGCGCCCACGCTCGACGCCGCGCCCGCGCGCGCCCAGCGCACGCAGAGCACCGTGATCCCCACTCCGACCGCGAGGAGAACGACTCCGAGTCCGATCGAGGGATCCGCGAGATGGCCGTCCGGCTTCACGCCGAAGAACGATCCCGCCTGCAGGCGCGTCGACCCCGAGGACCATGAGCGCCGACCCGCGCGGCGAGCCCTCCGAGGTAGAGCGGCAGAGATCCGCGGCGGACGAGCGGCCCGGCGCCGAGCATGTCGTCGAGCACGACGCCGATGAGCATCGCGATCGGCGGCACAGCGGGGAAGATGTAGTGGTGAAACTTCGTGCCCATGAACGAGAAGAGCGCGAAGGCCGAAGACGAACCACATGCAGAGCAGCACGGACATGTCCGCGCTTGCCCTCGTCGCCGCGTCCTGCGCCGCAGCCACCAGAGCGAGCCCGAGCGGCGCGAGCCCCGTCCACGGGAAGAGCGCGTAGCCGAGCTGCCACACGTAGAAGCGGAAGCTCGTGTCGTCGCCCTCGTTCGTGTCGTGCACGTGGTGAAAACGCGCGGTTGAACATGTCGTGGAAGATCAGCCGGTCGGTGAACGGCGGCCCGTGGCGCACGTACATCGCGACGTACCAGGGAATCGCGACCGCCAGGACGATGAGCAGCCCGGCGACGATCTCGAACTCGACGATCTCGCGCACGATGCGGAGCAGGCGCGCGACGACGTCTTCGCCGGGCCGCGACGCGGCGAGATATGCCAGCGTGACGAGCACGGGCAGGCCGAAGCCGGCGGGGCCCTTGCCGAGGGTCGAGATGGCCGCGAAAAACCACCCGCCCAGGTAGTCGAGGCGGCGGATGCGCCGCTCGCCCCAGCTCATGTAGAGGAGCGACGCCGAGCACCGCCGCCCAGAGCAGCCCCTGCAGGGCCGGCTCGAACCCGCCGAAGAAGCGCACAGGCCATCGCGCCGAGCGAGTCGGGATTGCCGGCGGCCGCGTGCGGGACGCTCGCCGGCTGCGTGATGCGGCAGTCTTCGTTGCCGGGCAGGCCGCAGTTGCCCCCCCCGAGCCGCTCCGGAACTCGTCCCAGTGGGGGCGGAAGCCGTGGGCGCCGGGTCGCCACAGAAACTCGAGGTTGCGCGAGAAGAGATAGAGGATCTGCGGGAGCGACGCAGATCAGGACCGCGCCGAAGACCAGGTGCCACGCCGTGAGCCGGAAGCGCAGGTTCTTGACCTTCACCTCGTACGCGCGCGCCTCGAGCGCCTCGGGCGTGCGCAGGCCGATCATGACGAGCCCCATGCACGCCGTCATCGACGCGACGAAGGGCATGTCGGTCATGGTCTGGTGCGCGAGGAAGTACCAGTCGGGCATCGTCGCGAGAACGAGGCTCCCGAGGAGCGCCGCCCGCCGCCCGAACGTCTTCGCCGACGCCCTTGTAGAGCAGGTACATCGCCACGATCGTCAGGAGCACGATCGGCGCGCGCACCGCCCACTCGGGGTGCATGATCGGCTGCGTGCCGTTGCCGATGAGCATCTTGTCGGGCTGGTAGTGGACCCCGAGCGTCGCCATCGCGATCGCCTGCATCCACATGTCGAGCACCGGCTTGCTCCAGAACCAGCCGTCTTGCGCCCACCAGAGGCTGATCCAGTCGTCGCGCGCGAGCATCTCGCGCGAGACCTCGCCGTAGTGGGTCTCCCAGGGATCCCACAGCGAGTACGTGCCCATGAACGGGAAGTAGAGGGCGGCGGCGGCGACGACGACCCAGAATCCCTCGCGCTTCCACAGCGGGCGATCGAGGGCTCCGGCGAGGCCTTCGCCGTCCTTCCACATGCCGAGCCCGCGGCCGAGTTCGAAGAGCGTGATGGTGGTCGCGACGAACGCGAGCGTGACGAGGATGCCCCAGACGGGCTGCGGGAAGATGGCCCCCGCGGCGGCGAAGCCGAGCGCCGCGCAAAAGAGGAGGCCGGACGCGCCAAAGGCCACGAGGGGCCGCGTGAGGCCCCCCAGCGTCGTGGACGCGACCACGCGTTCGTCGGCGTCGTCGAACGTCCCGAGCAGGTCCATGACCCCCCAGGACGCAATGGCCACGAAGAGGGCCCCGAGCGGCACGCCCCATCGGAGCTGCCCCGGGTGGCCCATCAGGGCCGTCGCGAAGAACGAGGCAAGCAGCGTGGTCACCCCGCCGCGAACGAGTCGGAGGGGATTGCCCCGTGCCAGGAGGCGCGGCGGCTCAGCACTGGTGTCAGGACCCGCCGCGGCGGCCCCACCGTTCGGCTTTCCCGGAGACGGAGACGGATCCCCCGCCTTCTCGGGCTGAGGCTCGGGCGCGCTGGTGCGGTGCGCGGACGGCGCGCCGGCGGCGACCGGCTCCCTGGTGTTCGTCTCGGTCATTGTAAGGCGGTGGCGGCAGACCCCTGGGGGGGCTTTCCGAACGCGCCCGAGGGCTTAGCAACTTTGGGGGTCCGGGACTAGGAGAACGTCGGCTATCCGCAGACCCCCACCAGGGTGCACTCCCTCTCGGGGCCGCAGTCGATGCAGGGTTGGCCACCGTTTCCGCACGCATAGACGACGATCCCCGGCAGGCAGACGCCGCCAGCGCAACACCCCTGGCAGTTGGCCGGTCCACAGCCCGCGCCGTCGCCGGCGCCGTTGGCGTCGGATCCGCCGTCGAAGGTCGTGAAAAATTCGCCGCCTTCGGTCCCTCCGGAGCTCGGGGGGGACGCGTCGTCCTCGCCGTTCTGGGACGCGTCGTCCTCGCGGCTCTGGGACGCGTCGTCGTGCGTGTTCTCGGAAGCGTCGGGGGACGGAGTCCCCACGGGTCGCAGGACGAGGGCGTCGCCGTCATCGAGCCCGCTGCGACTGCAGCCGGGCGCGAGGGCGCCCGCGAGGGCCAGCGCCAGGATCAACGGACCGATGCCTCGCCCCACGAGGGGACTATGGCGGTGCGTCGAGGAGGGGGTCAACGTCTCAGTCGAGCTTCGGGGTGGCCTGCTGGCTCCGCCCGTTGAAGCGCAGCGCGCGGATCCGGAGGGCGGGCGCGACGACGGCTCCGGCGTCGCTCCAGAACGTCGGGATCGCCTTGCGACCGCGGGTCATCGCGTCGCACCGGGCGAGCCCTTCGAGGAGGCTATCGGTGAAGCGCAGGTTGCCGACGGGACCCGCGATCTTGCCCTTCTCGACGAGAAAGCATCCGTCGCGGGTCAGCCCGGTCATGACGGCCCGACGCGGCTCGAGCAAACCGTTGACGTAGTGAAGGCGGCAGACGTAGAGACCGCGATCCATCCCGGCGATCAGCTCGTCGACGCTCGAGGCCGCGCCGCCGCCGAGCGAGAGCGACGTCGCACCGACGCCCCCCGCGGAGCCCATGGCGGGCAAGAGGGCGCTCCCGGTCGAGAGCGCGCCCGCGCGGGCTGCGTACGTGCGGTCGTACAGGATGGCGCGCGCCACGCCCTTCTCGACGATGGGCACGCGCCGACGCCAGGTGCCTTCGCGGTCGAAGGGCACACCGAATCCGAGCTCCGAGGGATCGAGCGGGTCTTCGACGAGATCGACGCCCTCTCCGGTGACGCGCTCGCCGAGGCGCCCGGCGAGCGCGCTCGTTCCCTGTTCGACCTCGGGAGCCGCGACCGCGATCGCGGCGAGCCACTCGAGCAGTTCGGCGACCGCCTCGGGCTCGAGGACGACGTCGTACTCCCCTTCGTCGAGCGAGGCGGGGTCGCGCGACGCCTTGCACAAACGAACGGCGCGCGCCGTCTCCTCCTCGAGGCGCAGAGCGCGAAGGTCGCGATGCACGCCGCCGCCGTATCCCGCCGCGCCGCCGGCGCCCGGGGTCTCGAGCGCCCACACGCGAAACGCCGCAGCGGTCGCGTCGTGCGATCGCGAGCAGCCGCGCGTCGTCACGAGGGCATGCGACGCGCAGGTCGTCTCGAGCATCCCGGCGCTCACGAGCCCCGCATCGCGCACCGCGCGAAGCACCGGCAAGAGGCGCTCGACTCGCTCCTCGGGGGTCGCGTTCGCCGTCGCCGCGTCGAAGCGCGGCGGGTCTTGCGTCGGGGGCTCGCCCGCATCGGAGGCGCCGGCGAAGCCCGGGAACCCATCGACCTCGGGGACAAGGCGCGCGGCGCGCGCGGTCGCGCGGACGGCCTCGACGAGAGAGGCGCGCTCGAGCAGGCTCGTCACCGTCTCGGCGACTCGCCGGCCGTGCGCTACGCGGATCGCCGCCATGGGCTCGGAGAGCTCCATGTGCTGACCGAGCTCGCCGCTCGCGAACCGCGCGCATCCTCGTTCGGCCACGCGGAGGTAAAGCTCCGCCTCGCTCTCGCCCGCGTCGGCGAGCACCTCGCGGCAAAGCCCGAGCAAAGCTTCGCCGTTCACGACGAGCTCCCGACCGTGACGCCGCGAAAGCGCGCGGGCGAGGCGCCGTGTCCGACGTGCATGGCCTGCACCGGATCACCCTTTCCGCAGGTCGAGATGCCCCAGAGGCGCCAGTCGGCCGCGCCGCAGACGGCGTCGCAGGAGCGCCAGAAGCGTGGCGTGATGCCCGTGTAGAACGGATCGCGAACGATGCGCGTGCGCTTGCCGCGCTTGATCTCCCAGGCGATCTCGCACGAGAACTGGAAGTTGAGCCGCAGGTCGTCGATGCTCCAGCTCTTGTCGGTCGCGACGAGCAGGCCGTCGTCGGTGTCGAGGACGAGGTCCTCGAGGGAGCCGCCCGCGCCCGGCTCGAGCGACACGTTGACCATCCGGATGATGGGCGAACGGTTCCACCCTTCGGCGCGCATCGTCCCGGTCGAGGGGCGTCCGAGGGCGGCGGCCGTCTCGCGGCTCGACAGGTAGTCGACGAACACGCCGCGGTCGACCAGCGGTCGCTTGCCCGCCGGCACGCCCTCGTCGTCCCAGCCGAAGGTGCCGTTGCCTCCCTCGGTCGTCGCGTCGGCGACGAGGGTCACGTTCGGCGAACCGTATTGCAGGTTCCCGAGCCGCTGCGGCTGGAGAAACGACCCTCCCGCGAGGGAGATCTCGCTTCCGAGGACCCGATCGAGCTCCGCCGGGTGCCCGCACGACTCGTGGATTTGAAGCGCGACCTGGCTCGAGTCGAGCAGGAGCGTGCGCGTCCCCGCGGGACACGAAGGCGCCGTCAGGAGCGCCAGCGCTTCGTCCTTGACCCGATCGACGTGCGCCATGAGATCGAGCGCACCGAAGCGCTCGTAGCCCGCCTGGAACCCATCGCCGCCCTGCCAGGTGGGGTAGCTCCTTCGCTGCGAGACCCCATCGGCGCCGAGCGCGAAGACGTGCATCCCGCTCGAGCCGTACGTGAACGACTGCGTCGTGTCGGTGCCCTCGGTCGTCAGCAGTCGCTTGTGCTGGCGCGTCCACTCCATCCACGCCTCGGCCGAGACGAGGCGCTTGTCGCCCGCCCGGAGCGCGCGCACGGGCGCGTCGAGCGCCGCGAGCTTGTCCTCGAGCGGCACGGCAAACGGGTCGACCGCCGTCCGCGTCTCGTATCGCCCCACGGCGGCGTCCTGCTCGGGGAACCGGACCGCCGCGGTCACCGCGGGCGCCGAGGCGCGCGCGATCGCGAGGGCCCGCGCGGCCGCTGCGACGAGCGAGCCCTCGCTCGTGTCGGCCGAGCACGCAAAGCCCCACGTCTTGGCCCCGAGGACGCGGATGCCCGCGCCGCGCGAGGCCTCGGTCGTGACCTGCTCGGGCCGGCCGTCTCGCACGCGGAGCCGCTCGCCCCCGCTCTCGACGAACCGGACCTCGGCGTAGCGGACGTCGGCCTGGCGACGGAGCCATGCGACCGTGGCGGCCAGGGCGCCATCGGGCGACGAGCTCATTCGAGCTCCTGGGCCAGGTCGCGGGCCGCCTCGAGGCGCGCCTTGGCCTCGATGAGCGACGCCCTCTGCTGGCGCGCCTCGTCGACCACCTCTTTCGGCGCGCGATCGACGAACCCCGGCGAGCCGAGCTTCTTGTCGAGAGCGGCGACGTCCTTGTCGATCTTCTTCAGGTTGCGCTCGACGCGCGCCTTCTCCGCGGCCGCCGTCACGAGGCCCTTGAGGGGAACGAGGACCTCGATCGGACCCTGCGTGCTCGCGACCATGCTGACGCTCGTCCCGGGTTCGCGAGGCCCACCGGGAGCCTCGAACACGGGCGGTCCCTTCGTGCGGAGGAGCGAGCGAATCGCATCGGCGTGGCCGCGGAGGAACGCGAGGACCTCGGGATTGGCCGAGCGCACCGCGACGGGGATGTCGGCCTTCGGGTCGAGATCGTGCTCGCTGCGGATCGTGCGGCCCGCGGAGATGACCTCCTTGAGCAGGTCCATCGACGCGTCGATCGCCGGGTCGAGCGACGAACGCTCGTCTTCCCGGGTCGGGTAGGGACCGAACGCGACGCTCACCTTGCGCGACGCGGGCCGCGGCACGCGCTGCCAGAGCTCCTCGGTGATGAACGGCATCAAGGGGTGGATGAGGCGCAGGCTGCCCTCGAGCACGTACGCGAGCGTCGCGCGCGTCTCGGGCACGGTCTCCGGGTGCAGAAAGTCGCCGCCCGGGCCCTTGCGCAGGACCGGCTTGGCGAGCTCGAGGTACCAGTCGCAGAGGTCGTTCCAGAAGAAGCGGTACGCGGCGTGCGCCGCCTCGTCGATGCGGAACGTCGTCGAGCCCGTCGTGCGCGGCGCCGCACGCCGCGGCGAAGCGCGAGCGGATCCAGCGGTTGGTGAAGCCCGAGGGCGCGGGCAGGTCGTCTTGCCACGAGAAGTCCTCGCCGAGCAGATCGAGCGCGAGGCGCGTCGCGTTCCAGATCTTGTTGAGGAAGTGGCGGTTGCCCTCGATGCGCTTGGGCGCGAGCGCGATGCGCTTGTTGCTCGGCGGGTAGGTCGCGAGCGTGAAGCGCACCGCGTCGGCGCCGAACGCCGGGAACCCGTCGCCCATCGCGGCCGCCGACGGGTAGGCCTTCTTGAACTTCGCGAGCGCCTCGGCCTCCGGCGCGCCGGGCATCGTCTTGTCGAGCATCTCGGCGAACGTCGCCCGCTCGACGAGATCGAGCGGGTCGATGACGTTGCCCTTCACCTTGCTCATCTTCTCGCCGGTCTCGTCGACGATGAGCCCGTGGAGCAAGACGCGCCGGAACGGCGCCTCGCCCATGAAGTGCAGGCCGAACATCATCATGCGCGCGACCCAGAAGAAGAGGATGTCGTAGCCGGTCTCGAGATCGCTGGCCGGGTAGAACTTCTTGAGCGCGTCGGTGGCCTCGGGCCAGCCGAGCGTCGAGAACGGCCAGAGGGCGCTCGAGAACCAGGTGTCGAGCACGTCGGGGTCCTGCGTCCAGCCCGTCGGCCTCGCGTGCACTCCGGCGGGCCGCTCGCGCGCGACCTTGATCTCGCCGTCCGGGCCGTGCCACGCGGGGATCTGGTGCCCCCACCAGAGCTGCCGCGAGACGCACCAGTCCTGGATGTTCTCGAGGAAGTGGTCGTAGGTCTTCCTCCACTCGTCGGGGATGATGACGGTCTTGCCCGAGCGCACGGCCTCGAGCGCCATCTCGGCCATCGTCTTCATCTTGAGAAACCACTGCGTCGAGATCATCGGCTCGACGACGCCGCCCGAGCGCTGGCAGCGCGGCAGGGTGAGCATGTGCGGCTTGACACCGCGGGCGAGGCCCTTCTCGGCGAGCGCCTTCTTGACGGCCGCGCCGCGCGTCCTTCCGGTCCATGCCCGGCGAAGCGGGCCGGCGTTGGCGTTCATCGTCCCGTCGAGGTTCGAGGATGTTGATCTCCTCGAGCCCGTGGCGCTTGCCCGTCGCGAAGTCGTTGAAGTCGTGCGCCGGGCGTCACCTTCACGGCGCCGGTGCCGAACTTCGGGTCGACGAGGATGGCGTCGGTGATGATCGGGAATCGTCCGGTCGACGAAGGGGTGGCTGCACGCGCTTGCCGTGCAGGGCCCGTGTAGCGCGGGTCGTCGGGGTGCACGGCCACGGCCGTGTCGCCGAGCATCGTCTCGGGGCGGGTGGTCGCGACGACGATCTCGCCCTCCGCGCCGTCGACCGGGTACGCGAACTCGAAGAGCTCTCCGTTGGCCCCTTCCTCGTTGTCGACCTCGAGGTCGCTGAGCGCCGTCATGCACTCCGGGCACCAGTTGATGAGGCGCGTGGCGCGGTACATCAGGCCCTGCTCGTAGAGCCGCACGAACGCCTCGGTCACGGCGCGGCTCATGTCCGCGTCCATCGTGAACTTGACGCGTGACCAGTCGGGCGCTCGCGCCGAGGACGCGCTGCTGCAGCAGGATGCGGTCGCCCGTCTCGCGGCGCCACTGCCACACGCGCTCGACGAACGCCTCGCGCCCGATGTCGTGGCGCGACTTGCCCTCGCGCGCGAGCGGCGCGCTCGACCACGGTCTGCGTCGCGATGCCGGCGTGGTCGGTCCCCGGCTGCCAGAGGGCGTTGTAGCCGCGCATGCGGTGCCAGCGCACGAGCGCGTCCTCGAGCGTCGCATCGCAGCGCGTGGCCCATGTGCAGGCTGCCCGTCACGTTGGGCGGCGGCATCGGCACGACGTAGACGGGACGCGCGTCGGCCGGCGAATCGCTCGCGGCGAAGACGCCGTGCTTCTCCCAGAAGGCGTACCAGCGCGGCTCGACGAGCGCCGGGTCGTAGGGCTGGTCGAAAGCGGGCGCGGCGGAGGCGGGTGCGGCGGGGTCCGGCATCGGACCGGCTCATTTAGCACTTTTCGGCGTTCGTCTCCGCAGCGCTCAGCCGGCGCGTCCGGCTGGATCGCCGTGCGCGCTCTTCGATCACGCGGGCGCCGGGAGAGGGAGACCTGTGAATTCTTTCGTGCGCACGCCCCGATCGCTTCGGAATCATCGCGGGGGCCCCGACTCGTGACGGGGCTCATCGCCTGGCGCCGGTGCGTCCTTTTTGCCACGCCGAAATGCGTTTCGGGCTTCGGCGAGCGAGACCCCTCGGATGTAGTATGCGCGCGCCGCAGCGCCGATGGCGAGCGTCCCGCTGAAGGCGATGGTCGCCGAGACCACGGACCCTCCGCCGGGCGCGATCACCTTCACGATCGCGCGAACCGCCTCGCGAAGCGCAAAGGCCGCGCCGACGTTCGCGCCGAGCCCCGTGAGAAACTCCGCCGCCCCGCGTCGGTCGATCGAGCGACCGGCGATCCACGCGATCGCCGCGACGAGCCCCGCCTGCATCGTCGTGAGCGGGATGATGTCGGCCAGGGGAATCGGCGCGGCCGCGATGCCCGCGCACACGGCGGCCGTCGCGCGGGTGAGCGTGACCGCAAGCTCCTCTTGCACGGCCCTTGCTCCCGTCGCTCGCGCCAGCTCGGCGCGGCTCGCGTCGGGCAGGTGGCGGAAGAGGATGACGGCCAGGTCCTCGATCCGCCAGCGCTCGTCGGCCCGAAGCGCGCCGTCGATCCTCCACGACATGTACGTCGAGATGCCGATCGTCGCGACGTGCCGGTCACGCAGCGTCGGGCGATCGTCGATCTTCGCGGCGATCACGCGCTCGGCCTCGGCCACGTACCGGAGCTTCTCGTCGACGTCGTCCGGCGGCTCTTCGGCGGCCCGGTGCAGCCGCGTGCCCTTCGGCTCGAAGAGGTCGCAATGGGTCACCACCGCGACGAGCGGCGGCTCGGTGCGGTGCGCGCGCTTCACTTCCTCGTAGACGCGCTCGATCACGTCGACGTCCGCGTCGACGGCGGCATCGACCTCGCTCGCCTTGGCCACGAAGACCACGAGGTCGGGCGCCTTGGCGCGGAGCTCGAGCGCGAGCGAGTCGAGCGCGCTGCGGCCGTCGTGGTCCTCCACGGGCGGCGATCCCTCCTGCACGCCGCGCGTGTCGAGGATCGACATCGACCCGCCCTCGCGCTCGTAGTCGTACCAGCGCCCGCGCCCCGTCTGCGCGGTGACGTGCCCGAGCTCGGCCACCTTGGCCCCGAACAGGGCGTTGACCAGCGAGGACTTCCCCGCCCCGCGCCGGCCGACGAGGACGAGCGCCGGCGGTCGCTTCTCGAGCATCACCGTGCGCAGCGTGGCGATCCGGACGCGGAGGTCCCTGGCGACCTCCACCGGAAGGCGATCGAGCAGCTCTTCGAGGCGGGCGATCGCGCGAGCGAGCGTCTTCAGGGGGTCTTCTCGGGGAGCGCCATCTCCGGCTACACCTTCTCAGGCTACGCCGCGTGCAGCCCCCGCGCCGCTGTTACGACGGTCACCGTTCTTTGGTCAGGCGCGCGATCTCTTCCTTGATGAGCGTCTCGGCCAGCTGAGGCACGACCTCCCACACGACGCGCTCGACGACCTCTCGCGACAGCGCGAGCACCGCGTCGGCTTGCTGCGGCGTGAGACCCAGATCGCCAAGCTTGCCCGCCAGCTGGCCGTTGGCGATCGCCGCGACGGCCGCCGCGGGAGAAGCCGCGGGGGCCGAATGAACGGGGGCCGCAGGAGGCGAAACGGGAGCCGGCGCACGCGGTACCGCCGTGGCGGGCGCGGGCTGGGCTGCCACCGGAGGCGGGGCGGGCGCCGCCGGGGCCGGGGCCGGAGGTCGAGCGGCGGGCGCCGGTACGATGGGCAAGCCTCCCTCGAACGAGAGCGTGTGGGTGCGCTGGGTCGACCAGGCACTCTTGGCGGCGGTGGCTCCCGCCGAGGCGGGCGCGGCCGGAGGACTGGCCGGGGGCCGAGGCGCATGCGACTGCGCGAAGGAGGACGCGGCCGGCGCCGGCGCCGGCGCGGGCTTCGCCAGCTCGCGCGTCTCGCGGGTGATCAGGGCCTTCTTGACCTTCTCGATGAGCGCCTGCGTGTCGAAGGGCTTGTCGATGTAGTCGTCGACCCCCGCGTCGCGCCCGCGGTTCGCGTCGTACGGGCTGTAGCGGCTGGCCATGATGACCAGCGCGAGGCGCGGCTGTCGCGACCGCAGCTCCTTGGCGAGCAGGTAGCCGTCGTCGCCCCCGAGGGACGTGTCGATCACGGCGGCGACCGGATCCTCGCTTAGGCGCGAGAGCGCGCTCGAGGCGGCGTCGGCGGTGACCACTCGAAAATCTTCGCCGCCGAAGGTGATCTCGAGAACCTTGCGCATCGTTGCGCTGTCGTCGACGGCCAGCAGGGTCTTGGGCACGTGGCTTCTCCGCTCCGCGAAAAATACGCGATGCTTCCACCCGATTGTGCGGACCGTTAGCTTTCACTGTCAAGCAAAGGGTCTACTTTCGGATTCTCGGACCGCAGGGCCGCGGTTCGCGCATCTGCCGCGATCCGCCGCAATCCGCAGCAATCGGCCGCGGTCGGGGCTTCGCCGCCGCTACGCCCACATGCTACGGCCGGGGCGAGGATGACCCGGAACGCTCGGACGAGGCTCGTGCCGACGGCCCTCGAGGGGCCGGTCGACCGCGCCCTTCGCGGCCTCTTCGGCACGAGCTGGGGCAAGGCTCGCGGGTGGATCGAGGGCGGCAAGGTGCGCGTCGGTGGCGCGCTCGTGACGGACACGACCGCACGCGTCGTCGCCGGCGCCGAGATTGCCGTCGACGAGGCGGCCCGAAAGCCTCGCGCGGAGGAGCTGGCCGACGGCGATGTCGTATACGCCGACACGCAGGTCGTGGTGGTCGCGAAGCCGCCGGGCCTCAGCACCATCCCGTACGACGGTTCGGAGGTCGATACGCTCGACGCGCGCGTGCGCGCCTGGCTCGAGCGGCGAAGGCTCGTGCCTCGCGGCCAGCGCCCGACGCTCGGCGTCGTCCACCGGCTCGACAAGGAGACGAGCGGCCTCGTCGTCTTCACGCGCACCTGGCTCGCCAAGCAGGCGCTCTCCTCGCAGTTTCGGCAGTCACACGGTTCACCGGCGCTACCTCGCGATCGCGCACGGCGACGTGCCCACACGCACGCTACGGAGCTTCTTCATCGAGAATCGGGGCGACGGGCTGCGTGGCTCCGCGCGCGGACCCGGCCGCAAGAAGCCACCTGCCGACGGGCGGGAGGCGATCACGCACGTCGACCCGCCTCGAGCCGCTCGCAGGAGCCACGCTCGTGGCCTGCCGGCTCGAGACCGGCCGCACGCACCAGATCCGCATCCACCTGAGCGAATCGGGCAACCCCCTCGTGGGCGAGCGAGTTTACGTGCGCGGCTTCCGGGGCCCCCTCCTCGAGGCCCCCCGCCTGATGCTCCACGCCGCCGAGCTCGGGTTCATCCATCCCGCCACCGAGCGCGAGGTGCGCTGGGAGCAGCCGACGCCCGCCGACATGCTCGCGGTCATCGCCCGCCTGAAGAGCGGCTAATTCACCGAGCCCTACCGAGCGCAATTGTCGATCAAGAAGAGAAGAGAGGGCACAGGGAGCAGCCATAACCTCCGTCAAGCGCCAAGTGAAGGCGCGGGTTTCCAAGACGTAGCGTTCCTGGCCATGGCATTGAGGATGGTCAGGAGCTTGCGCATGCAGGCGACGAGGGCGACCTTGACGGGCTTGGTGACCACCAGTCGGTCGTAGAAGGCCTTGAGGACAGGGTTGCAGCGCAGAGAGGCCACGCAGGCCATGTACAGGGCGCTGCGGACGCTGGCGCGGCCCCCCGCGATACGGCGCTTGCCCGAGAAGTGCCCGCTGTCGTGATTGAAGGGGGCGACGCCGACCAGGGCCGCGATCTTCTTGCGGTCGAGGGTTCCAAGCTCGGGCAGGTCAGCGAGCAGCGTGCGGGCGGTCACGGGTCCCACGCCGGGCACCGAGCGCAGCAGGTCCTCCTTCTCGCGCCATACCGGGCTGTTTTTCAGGCGCGTCTCGATGTCCTTGTCGGGATGGCCGCGAGCTGTTTCCCAAGCCATTCGATGCTGGTCTTGATGCTCTTGACCGCCGCGGCGCCTCCTGGACGGCGGGTGACGGTAAAGGCGGCAAGCCGATTGCGCTCGGTGGCGAGCATCGAGACTAGCTGGCGGCGACGCAGCAGCAAGGCCTCCAATTCCAGGCTCTGCGCGTCCGGGAGCGGTTGGGGCTCGGGCTTGGTCGTGGCTCCGAAGCGGGCCAGCACGTGCGCGTCGATGGTGTCGGTCTTCGCGAGGATACCAAACGCCCGAGCGAAGTCGCGCACCTGCCGAGGATTGACCACGGCCATCGGGACCTTGCTCGTCCCCAGCAGAACGGCGATCTCCAGCTCCATGCCACCGGTCGCCTCCAGGACTACGAGCGTCGGCGAAAGGTCGCGGATCCGTGTCAGCCCTTCGAGCTGACCGGCTTCGTCGTTGGAGACGCGCAGCTTCGTCTGACCGTCGTCTGTCGCGATGTCGAGATGTGTTTTGGAAACGTCGATGCCGATATAGGGCTGGGTCACGGTCACCTCGCGGGGGTTGGGTGACCTACCTCCCGAGACCCGATCTTGCGGGGAGATGCGAGCTCGTTTCCGGCTCTGGCAGCCATTCGGGTTCGATGGGAGAAGGTCCTCCGCACGACGAGCCTTGCTCCCTGTCGGTCTCGAAGGACCAGGAGAGGACCGGTCTGTCGTGCGAAGAACCGTTGTACCCCGAGTGCGGGGACGCGGCGGGATATACAAGGGGAGGAGGAAAGGAGAAAAAAAGATCTCTGCTCCTCTTCCTCCTGTTCTCCTCCCCTCCCTGTTTTCTCGCTCTTCTCGCGATGGACGAGAATCGCGCTCGCGGATTGGCGGCTCACTTCTTCCTTTCGCTCCGCGGCGCGGTTCGACGCACGTAGAGCGTCATGGCGCCCAGGACGGCGAGGCCGACGAAGGTGGCCGCGGCGTCCATGGCGAGCATGCCGGCGCGACCCGCGGACGCCCAGCCGGGGGCCAGAGCCTTCGCGCGGTCGTAGCCGAAGCCGTCGAGCCAGGTGACGTACGACGCGGCCAGGTTGGAGGCGCCGATGAAGAGGGCGAGCTGCGTGGTCACGGTCGTGGCGCTCTCGCGCTTGCCGACGAGCTCGAGGACGAACGAGTAAAAGACGGCGTAGCAGAGCCCGTTCGCGAACTGATACGCGAGGCACCCGACCGTGAACGCCAGGGGACTCGCCGGGGCCAGGAGCATCGCGACGGCGCAGAGCCCCGAGAGGGCGCCGCAAAGCGCGTAGGCCAGGCGCCGGTTCATCCGGTCCGCGAGGACACCTCCGAGCAGCGCGCCCACGATGTTGACGACGCCGCCGAGCAACCCCGCGACGACGATGACGAGGTGCTCGGCCGCCGCGTCGCTCGGCGCGTAGTCCTTTGCGAGGGCGCTGAACAGGTTCGTGAGCGCGCCCGCGCCGACCGGCGACAGGCAGATGACCATGCCCGTCCAACCCTCGCGAGAGCGCAGGGTGCTCCATGCCTGCCTTAGCAGGTCGCCCATGAGACGCGCAGCGTTCCGGCGCGGGGGCGGGACCTCGCGGACGAGCACCGCCGGAACCGCCGAGAGCACGCAGACCGCGGCAAGAGTGATGGCGGTCGTCGACGGCGCGTGGTGGGTGATCATCCACGCGATGAGCGCCCCGCCCACCGCCGTGCCGGCGAGGTTGCCCGCCGTCTGCCAGCCTGACGCGGCCCCGCGCTTTGCGTCGCCCACCGTCAGCGCCATCATCGCGAGCACCGCGGAGCCGCTGGTGGCGACGGCCGCCTGCGCGACGAAGAGCGCGGCCGTGTAGACCCACAGCATCGGTACGGGTCCGAGTCTCTCGGTGAGGCTCGGCGGGATGAGCGCCGTCGCCGCGAGAGAGAGCGCCGTGACGGCAATCGAGGCAAAGAACCACGTTCTTCGCCGCGGCCCGGCGTCGAGCAGGGGCGACCAGAACGGCTTGATGACGTGCGGGAGGCTCGCCATCTGCGAGACCGTCGCGATGAGCGTCATGGGCAGGCCGCGCGAGCGCAAGACGAAGGGAACGGCGAGCGTCGCGAAACCGACGGTGAGACCGAAGGGGAGCATGAGCACCCCCCAGACGGCAGGCGGCAGGTTTCGTGGCGCGCTCGCGGGTGTGGTCACGTTGGTCAATGTAGATGAAACCAGCCGACGTCCGCCCTCACCTCGAGGTGGAAGTGATTCCGGTGCTTCCAGTTGAAGTCGGGCGTGAGGGCGACGTTGAAGAGCCTCGCGTCCGCTGCGTCGCACACGATTCGCCGCAGCTCGAGCGCTTCAGGGGTGGCGGGGTGCGGACCGGTCGCCCCTGCCGCAGGTCGGCTTCGCCGATCCGACCGTGGAAGTCGCGTTCGACGTCCAGCTTCGTGCCGTCTCGCTTCACGAACGAGGCCGCATCGATGGCAAGCCCGCGGCCGTGAGGCGAGGAATTGCGCGAAGCCACGACCCCCTTCGAAGGGGGCCGGTAGATCGAGAAGTGCACGACCTCGATCACGTCGTGAGTGGCCAGCTGCCGCGCGAAGTCGTCGAGCGCGAGCGCGAGCCGGCAGTCGACGATCTCGCAGCGGGCTGGTGGCACGCTGCGCTGCCGGGAGGCCCGTGCGGATAGGTCACGCCGTGGAGCGGGCCTCCGAGGCGCACCGGTTCGAGCACGCCTCGCGCGTCGTCGACCCGCGTGAACGCGACCCCGCGAGCCCCGAGCTCCGTCTCGCAGCCGGCGCGATCGAGCCTCCCGTAGTGCACGGCGGGGGGCGGCGCGGGCGGAGTGCCCACCCGATAGGGCCCGGGCGGCGGAGTGGCGCGCGGCGCCCCGAACCCTGCGCTCGAAGCGGGGGCCGCGCAGGCGATCGCCAGGGCAAGCGCGAGGCGACACGCCGGCAGCGCGGCGCGCGGCGGGACAAGCCCCGCAAGACGCCGCAAAAGACCGCTCCGCGCAAGACCGCCCATCAGGCCGGGGAAACCATACTCGGCAGCTCTTCCTCCTCCAAAAGTGCCGCTGAGGCGCTTGCGGTGCTAAAAAAGAGTCAGCATGCTCGAGCTGAGCGCGCGCGCCCGGCAGGTCCTCTACCACTGCGTCACGGAATACGTGGCCAGCGGCGAGCCCGTGGGATCGCGGACGCTCGTCAAGAAGGCGGGGCTCGACCTGTCGCCCGCGAGCATCCGCAACGTCCTGTCCGACCTCGAGGACCTCGGCTATCTGCGCCAGCCGCACACGAGCGCCGGACGCGTGCCGACGGCGCGGGCGTTTCGCCTCTTCATCGACACGCTCATGCACGTCCAGACGCTGTCGACCGAGGAAGAGGCGACCATCCGCGACAAGTTCGCTTCGCTCGAGCCGGGCCAGAACATCATGCGCGAGACGGGCAAGCTCCTTTCGGAGCTGACGGGCACCGCCGCGGTCGTGCTGGCGCCGCGGGCGGAGACGCTGGTGCTCAAGCAGCTGCGTTTCCTTCGCACGCGGGCCCGACGAGGTGCTCGCCGTCCTCGTCATGAACAGCGGCAGCGTGCACAACCGGTTCCTGCCCGTCACGGTCACCGAGGCCGAGCTGCAGCGCATCCACAACCTGCTCGACGACGTGGTCGAGGGGCGCACGCTCGGCGACCTGCGCGAGCTCTTCGCCAAGCGCCTCCAGAGCGACCGCGTCCAGCACGACGAGCTGCGACGAACGGCGTTCGAGCTCGGCGGTGCCGCGGTCGAGGAGGCCGTCGGCCTCGAGACGAACCTCGTCATCGAGGGCCAGGAGCTCCTGTTCGGCAAGCCCGAGTTCGACGACGCAGGCCACGTGCGGCGGCTCGTGACGGCGCTCGACGCGCGCGAGAAGCTCGTGCGGCTGCTCGACCTCACGATGCAGGTGAAGGGCGGTCACGTCGTCGTCGGCGACGAGGCCGGAGACCTCGGCGGTGGCCACCTGGCCATCGTGGGCGCGCCGTACACGGCCCACGGCCAGGCGGCCGGCACCATCGGTGTCATCGGACCGACCCGGATGGACTATCCGCGCGTTTTGCCCCTCGTGGCGGCGACCGCCAACGCGATGAGCGAGTTCATGGAACGCTCCGAAGCGGGAAAGAAAGAACCCAGCGAGCAGTGATAGGATAGTGGGCCCCAATGCGTGTTGCCCCGCCGGACCTGCCCGGCGCCCAAACGACCGACTCGCCGATTGACCGCGCGCTCGCGCTCCTCCTTGCCGACGAGACCGAGGCCGCGCTGCGCTGGGCCGCGGCCGCAGTCGAGCGGGCCCCGTCGACGCCGAGCGCCCTGGTCATCACGTGCCGGCTCCTCGAGCAGATGGGGCGCCCCGAGGCGGCGGTCGAGGGCTTCGAGCTCTCGGTCCGCCGCGCCATCGACGGCGCGAACCTGCCGCTCGCGGTGGCCGCCATCGGCGATCTCCGCGCCCTCGGCGTCGACGTGCGCAGCCACCTCGACGCCCTGGCGAGCGCGTTCTGCCTTGGGTCCGACCGCTGCACCGAGACGGAGGCGCCGCCGCCCCCCTTGCCGAACTTCGAGGGCTTCCAGCCCCTGAGCTCGTTTCTCACGGGCCCGGCGCTCACGTCGAAGGCCACGCAGATCATCCACGACGGCCAAGCGCGACTACGACGACGCGGCCGGCTGCGGAGATCCTGCTCACCGCTCCGCTGCCGCTGTTCAGCGCGATGCCCAAGGAGGCGCTGCGCGATCTCGTCGGCGCCTTCGAGATGATCACGGTACCGGCCGGGCACTGCGTGATCGAAGAGGGGGAAGAGGGCTCCGAGGCGTACATCGTCGCCCGCGGTGAGCTCGAGGTCCTTCGGCGCTCGGGGGACGACGACGGCAAGCCGCCGATCATGCTCGCGCGCCTGGTCAGCGGGGCGCTCTTCGGCGAGATGGCGCTCCTCTCGCGGGCGCCGCGGGCCGCGAGCGTCGTCGCGACGCGACCGTCGATCCTGCTCGTCGCCAAGCGCGAAGCGCTCGAGGCGGTCGCCGAGGGCCGACCCGAGGTCGCCGTGGAGCTGGCGGCGCATTGTCGGCGCCGCATGGTCGCCAACCTCGGGAGGACCTCGCCGGTGCTCGTGGCGGTTCCGCCGCAGGAGCGAACGACGCTCGTCGAGCGGTTCGAGACGCGCATCTTCGAGAAGGGGGAGAAGCTCGTCACGCAGGGTCAAGAGGCAGCGGGGCTGCACCTGGTCGCGTCCGGGCAGGTCGCGGTGGTCACGCACGACAGCGACGAGTCGGTCGTTCTCGCGTCGCTCTCGCCGGGCGAGACCGTCGGCGAGGTGGCGCTCGTCCTGCGGCGAAAGGCGAACGCAGACGTCATCGCCGTGCATCCGACGGTGACGCTCTTTCTCCCGCGCGAGGAGTTCATCTCGCTGATTCAAGACCATCCCGGCGTGCTTCACGGTCTCTACATGACCGCCGTCCGCAGAGACGACGAGACCGCGATCGCCCTCGACAACGCGCCCGCCGCAATCGCCGACGACTACATTCTCTTGTGAGGTCCTCGTGATGGCCCGACCCCACATGGCAGGCGAGTCCGCTCACGGACATGACGACCGCCCGAGCGACGAGCACGAGCACGAGCACGAGCACGAGCACGGACGCGAGCACGAGCACGAGCACGAGCACGGACACGACTCGGGTCATCGGGCCGTCCCGACCGGCTTTACCCAACAAGAGGCGCGTCAAGCCCGGCGACTGGGGCTGGTCATCGCCCTGGTCGTCGTGTTCTTCGTCCTCGAGCTAGGAGGGGCGCTCCTCGCCGAGAGCGTCGTCTTGCAGGCCGATGCGCTCCATCTGCTGATGGACATCGCTGGCGCTCGGGGTGAGCCTATTCGCGATGCGCCTCGCGGTGCGACGGCCGACCCCCCGCTTCACGTTCGGCCTTCGTCGCGCCGAGCCGGTGGCTGCGATCTTCAGCGCGGTGCTGGTCCTCACGACGACTGTGTTCATCGTGATCGAGGCGGTCGGCGCCTTGAACGGCCGCACCCCGCCGCGGGCCGGGATCATGCTCGCCGTGGCGGTGATGGCGCTGCTCGTGAACGGCCTGAGCGCCTTTCTCTTGCACGACGTGATCAAGCAGCCGCACGCGCACGGCCGCGATCCGGACAACCCGGAGGACCAGGACGCGCACGTCCACCACGACGGCCACGGCCACGCGCTGAACCTGCGGGGCGCCTGGCTGCACCTGCTCGGCGACGCCCTGGGCGCCGTGGCGGCGCTCGTGGCAGCGCTCATGATCCGGTTCGGCGGGACGCCCGCGGCGGACCCGATCGCGAGCTTCGTCGTCGCGGCGATTCTGGTCGTCGGGGCCGTCCGCCTCCTGCGCGATGCCACGCTCGTCTTGCTCGAGGCCGCGCCGGCTCACCTGCCTCTTGGCGCCATCCGGGAGGTCATCGCGGGAAGCCCCGGAGTCCTGGCGATTCACGACATGCACGTCTGGACGCTCGGTGCCGGGCACGACGCAGTTACCGTGCACGTGAAAACTACCTCCCGCGATCCGGAGTTCGGACAGCGCCTTTCCCAGCGGATTCGGAGCGTGCTGAGCGTGGAATACGTCACGGTCCAGGTCGAGTGCGTGGCCGAAGAGCCTTGACCGCACTCCTTCCCTTGGTCTACGCCCCTGCGCGATGCGTACCCTCGCCCGCCCCCTCCTGGCCGCCGCGTTAGCCGCGTTCGTGTCGCTCTTCGGCGCGTCCGCTTCCGCGCAGATGAAGATGGCCGTCGTCGACGTCCAGCGCGCCGTCATGCAGACCGAGGACGGCCTGCGGGCGCAGGCCACGCTCAAGAAGGTGTTCGACAGCCGCCAGCAAGAGCTGAACAAGCGCCAGACCGACCTTCAGAAGCAGAAGGAAGAGATCGACAAGCAAAAAACGGTGCTGTCGCAGGCGGCGCTGCAGAAGAAGGTCGACGACTGGCAGAAGGAGATGGTCGAGCTTCAGCAGACCTTCGTCGAGTACAACAAGGAGCTCGAGAAGAAGCAGAAGGAGCTCACCGATCCGATCTTCGAGCGCGTCCTCGGCGCCATCAAGCGCATCGCCGGGACGGACGGCTACGACCTCATCGTCGACCGCGCCACCGTGGCCTTCGCGCGGGGCGACCTCGACCTGACGGACCGGGTCATCCAGAATCTCGAACGGTTCGACCGCGAGCCCCACGCCGGCGTCGCCCGGCGCAGCCTCCCCGGGCCCGGCGCCCCGCCCGGCGCCCGCACCGAGCCCAACGCCCAAACCGTGACCTGGGACGGAGTCGTCCGGCTCGAGAGCGGCCGTACGCTCCAGGTCCTCGCGGCACGATACGGAGGCCGCGTTCTCGGGGACGCGGCCCACGCTCCCGACGCGGATCGTCCCGATCGACGCGGCAAAGGCAGGAGACCTCGCGCCTCTTCTCTCACGGCGCTTCGTCAAGGCGGCGGGGGAAGCCGCCCGCCGCGGCGCAGCGCTGCTCGTCGACGCTTCGCTGGAGGGCGCGGTCGACGCCGTCATCGGGCAGCCACGGGCGGCGACCGCGGGATTGTGGGTCCACGACCACGCCACCTGGGCCATGGCCGACCTGCTCGACGGAGCCGTCGTTTTACACGCTCCGGCCGTGGTGGGCCCGGGATGCTCGATCGCACCGAGCGCCATCCTGGGGCCTCGCGTCGTTCTCGGCTCGCGCGTGGCGATCGGGGCGGGCGCCGTCATCGGGCATCCCGGCTTCGGCTGGGCGTTCGGGGCGGGGGGGGCCGTGCGGGCGGTGCCTCAGCTGGGAGGCGTCGTGATCGAGGACGACGTGGTCATCGGACCGCTGTCGACGGTCGACGCGGGCACGCTCGCCCCGACCCGCATTCGCCGCGGGGCCAAGCTCGATGCCCACGTCCACGTGGGTCACAATACGGAGATCGGCGAGGGCGCGATCATCGCCGCGCAATGCGGGTTCGCGGGCTCGGTGAAGATCGGCCGCGGCGTTCTCGTGGGCGGCCAGGCGGGGATCGCCGACCACGTCGTGGTCGGCGACGGCGCGCGGATCGCGGGCAAGAGCGGTGTCATCGGCGACGTGCCGCCTGGCGCCGCCGTGGCAGGGTACCCGGCGGTGCCGCGCATGCGGTGGCTCCGCGCGCTCGCCGTGCTTTACGGTGCGATCCGGCCGGGAAGGGAGGCGGGCGAGTGAGCCGTCTCGCGGCGGAGCGTCGGAGATGTACCGCGCGCAGCCTCCGCGTGGCAGGATGCGCTGTCCTGGCGGGTGGCGCGTGAACATCAGCACGACGATCGAGATCGACCGGATCCTGCAGATCCTGCCTCACCGCTGGCCGTTCGTGCTCGTCGACCGGGTGACGGAGGTCGTGCCCGGCAAGCGGATCGTCGGGCACAAGTGCGTGACGATGGGCGAGCCGTGGTTTCAGGGACACTTCCCTTCGCGGCCCATCATGCCCGGGGTGCTCATCATCGAGGCGCTCGCCCAGATCGGCGGGATCCTCGCGTACGCGAGCGAGCCCTTCGACGCGTCGAACTCGCTCATGTACTTCCTCGGGATCGACAAGGCGAAGTTCCGCCGCCCCGTCACGCCGGGCGACCGCCTCGATCTCGACGTGACGATCGCGCACCACCGGACGAACGTCTGGAAGTTCCGCGGCGAGGCGTCCGTCGACGGCACGCTGTGCGCGAGCGCCGAGCTCCTCGCCAGCGTCATCGATCGCGCGCGGTGAGCGGGATGCCTCGAGAAGCGCAGAGAGTGCACGCGACCGCGATCGTCGACGGCCGCGCCGAGCTCGGGCCCGACGTGGTCGTGGGCGCTTATGCGATCGTGGAGGCCGGCGTGATCCTCGGCGCCGGCTGCGTGCTCCATCCGCACGCGGTCGTGCGCGGCCCGGCCGCTCCTGGGCCGCGTGCAACGTGGTGCACCCGTTCGCCGTCGTCGGCGGCGAGCCGCAGGCCAAGCGCCACGCGGGCGACCCTGGCCGCCTCGAGATCGGCGAGCACAACGTCTTCCGCGAGCACGTGACCGTGCACGGAGGCACCGACGGCCGGGCCACACGCATCGGCTCGCACAATCTGTTCATGGTGGCCTCTCACGTCGGCGCACGACGTGGTCGTCGGCTCGCATTGCGTCTTCGCGAACGGCGCGCAGCTCGCCGGGCACGCCGTCATCGAGGACTGGGCGACCTTCGGCGGCCTCAGCGGAGTCGCCCAGTACGTACGCGTCGGCGAGAGCGCCTTCGTCGCCGCCGCCGCCGCGTGCGAGCGCGACGTTCCGCCGTTCGTGGTCGTCCAGGGCGACCGCGCGCGCGTACGCGGGCTGAACGTCGTCGGGTTGCGCCGCCGCGGGATCGAAGAGGCAAGCCTCACCGCGCTGAAGCGCGCCGTGCGCAAGCTATGGATGTCGAGCCTCCCGCGCGCCGAAGCCCTGAGAGCGCTCGAAGGCGACCGCGACCCCTACGTCCAGAAGCTACTCGAAGCCCTCGGCCCTCGAAGCCGTAGGCCCGACCCCCCGAGCCGCTAGCGAGCCCCTCCCCTCTTCTCTTCTCGGTCGCCCCTCCGCGCGAGCCCACCAGCCAGGACTAGAGTAGAGCGCTCTAGCTCTTTCCTTGGCCTAGGATGTCGTCGAAGGCGCGGTCGAACTCGTCGTCGGCGCCCACGGCGACGGCGCGGACGGGCTGCTTCGGCTCGACCTTCTGGAGTCGCCGGATCCGCTCCTGCGTGTCGCGATACGACGGGGGTGAGGCGCGCGGTGCGCTGGAAGTAGTCGAGCGCCTGCTTGTTCATCCGCTTGACCTCGAACGCAGCGCCGATCTCGTAGCTCAGCGCCGCTTCCTGGTCCCTGGTTCGCTCGGGGCTCTGCAGGCCGCGCATGAACGCGTCGATGGCCTCGTTGAGGTTGCCGCGCTCGATGTGGATCATGCCGATCATCGACTGGCAAACGCACACGCGCTTCACGTCGCGCGCCGCCACCTCGAACTCGCGGAGCGCGTCGTCGACGAGGCCCATCTCCTTGTAGGCGACGCCGAGGTCGTAGTGGCTCTGCGCGTCGTCGACGTCGATCTGCTCGGCGACGCCCGCCTTGAACTTCTCGAAGACCTCTTCGACGTCGACCTGATCGGTCGGCGCGCCGCCGCCCGGCCCGACGCCGCTCGCGCGATCCCCGTCGCTGCCGCGGAGCGACTCGGCGATGTCGAACGCGCGGTCCTCCATGGCGGCGGCTGCCGCCGAGGGGGACGGTCGCGTCCCCGACCCGCCCTGCATCCCGTGCTCTTGCGCGTCGAGCTCCGGCGAGCCGCTCCTGCAGGAGGGGGTTGTTCGGGAGACGCACGAGCTGCTCGTTGAGAATGGTGCGCGCGTCATCGAAGAGGCCGCGCGACGCGAAGAACTCCGCCTCCTCGAGGGCCGACTCGAGCTCCGGAGGGCCCGCCTTCAGCGAAGGAGCGGGCGCGGGACGCTCTTCTTCGGGGGCTGGCGCGCGACCGCCACCGCCCCGCAAGTCGAACACCGCCTCGCTCTCGGGTGCGGTCTCCAGCGGAAAGCTCGGCAGCGGGCTCCCCGAAGGGGTCGTCGATGCCGTCGAGGCGATCGAGCCGAAGCAGCCGCCGCGCCCGCCTGGGCTGCTGCGCCGTGGAGGGTCGGCTCCGGGTACGAGCGCCGAGCCACGTCTTCGGGGCCGATCTCTTCGAGGTCGTACGACGGAAGCGGCGCCTCCGGATCGTAGGCCTGACCGATCGCGGCACGGGGCTCGTCCTCTTGCGAATCGCCGCTCGACGGGTCCGCGTCGTCCGGCTCTTCGACGAGCTCGTAGCCGAGCTCGCGCAGCATCTTGGTGGCCGTCGCGTTCTCCGGGTCGAGCGCGAGCGCTTCCTGCAACGTGCGCGCCGCCTCCTCGCCGTCGAGCCCTTCGACCTGCAGCTCGGCGATCTGCAGCATCTGCGCGACGGCCTGCTTGGTCTCGCCCATCTCGACAGGACGTCGCGGAGCATCTGGTGGGCTTCGAGCGACTTCGGAGCGATCTCGAGCCCGATGCGTAGCGCCTCGATCGCCTTCACGTGCATGCCGGAGTCGCGCAGAGAAGCTGCGTCGGTCAGGATGCGGGCGATCTGCGCGTGCGAGCCGGCCGCGGTCGTGGGCTCGTCGATCTCCTCGACGACCTCGTCGTGCCGCTCTCGACGAGGACGTCGCCGGCGCGCGGCGGGGCGCTTCGTCGCAGTTCGATCGGCTGCTCGTCGGATTCGATGTCGCCCTCGCCGACGTCCTCGTACGACGCAGAGGGCTCGGATTCGGCGACGCTCCGCTGCGGCGGCAACGACGACGCTCGGGCGGCCGGGGCCACCGAAGGCGGCACCGTCGATCCGGTCGCGAGGCGCTTCACGCCCTCGTCGTTCGGGCGCGAGCTTCAGGAGCTTGGCGACGAGCTCGCTGGAAGAGCTCGGTCTTGCCGGTGTCGCGCGCGATCCGCGCCATCTCCTTCTGGACTTCGATGGCCTTGGCGGCCTGCCCGATCTGGGTGAACGCGCGCGCGAGAGGCCCGAGCGTGTCGAGGTCGCGCGGGTTGGCCTGGAAGCAGATCTGCAGCTTCGCGAGCGCCTGCATCCCGTCGTTCGCGGCTGCCGCGCCGAGGTAAAGCTCGGCGGCAGTGCGCGCGTGGACGGCATCGGGCTTGTGGTGAAGGAGACGCTCGAGGACCTTGAGCGCGTCGTCGCGGCGGCCCAGCTTGGCGAGCTGCCCGGCGGCGATGCCGAACTCGAGCACCGCGCCGTCGATGTCCTTGGCGCGCGAGAGCGCCTCGGCGAGGCGCAGGTGCGGCAGAGGATTGGTCGGGTCGAGGTCGACGATCTTGCGGAAGACGTCGATGGCTTCCTGATCGCGGTTCTGGCGCTGCAGGCGCGTCGCCACTTCGTCGAGCGCCGCGAGCGCGTCGCTCGTCAGCCCGAGCTGCTGATAGAGCTCGGCGAGCTTCGGGCGTGATGTGCGCGTACTTGTCCTCGAGCTGCGGGACGTGCTGCGCGATGATCTCGCGGATCTGCTTGTAGACGGCGATCGCTTTGAGCGCGAAGCCCTGGCTGCGCGTAGAACTTGCCGACCCGCTCGTAGGTGGCGACCGCGTCGGCGTACGCCTCCATCTTGACTGGAGGTCGCCCATCTTCAGGAGGGTCCGCGCGTCGTTCGGATCCTCCTGGATGATCCTTCTGGTACTCGATCACCGCCTTGTCGTACTTCTTCTTCTCGACGTACTTCTGGGCGGCGGCGAGTACCTTTTCGCGGTCAATCGCCACGATTAGGAGTGCTCCTCAGCTGCAGGGACAATGCGGACGGGGTCTCGATCGAACGCTTCCGAAAGAGCGCGCGACAGCGCCGGAGCGCGGCTCGCATGGGCTTACACACGAAGCGAAACGCACGGTGATAGCGAGGCCGTGAGCGCTGACGAGGCGCCAAGAGAGGATAGCGAAGAACGAGTCGGCTCGGTGCCGTGGAAGAACAAGCTACCCAAAGAATAGCCTCGATTTCGCCCGAACTGCACACATCCAGAGGTTGACTCAGCCGCACTCGCCTGCCTCAGCCGGCGAGGCCGACGGTGCGTCGAGCCGCTCGGACAGGCGTAGGGCCCACTGCGCGGCCAACGCGACGCGGATCCCGTCGGCGCCGATGTAGGCAAGTGCGCGCCGGCGCTCGACGGTCTGCTTCGGGGCACGTACGTTCCACGCGAAATGGCCAACTCCAGCACACACTCCGCCCTCTACCGTGCCCCCTTCGCTCCCGGCGGCTCGGCCGCAATCGACGCGGCGCTCGCCGAGTAAGCTCCTCGGCGATCGCGCTCGGCGCGCGGGGGAGACTACGCGGACCTCTTCTTCGAGTATCGCGCGGCGGGCGGCTTCGTCTTCGACGAGGGAATCCTGAAGAGCGCCTCGCGCGGCGTTTCGATGGGGCTCGGGGTCCGCGTGCAGAAGGGGGACGCGACCGGCTACGCGTACGTCGAGCAGCTCGACTGGGACGCGATGAAGCGCGCGGCCGAGACGGCCGCGCAGATCGCGAGCGGCGGCGGGGTCGAAGGCGCCCATCGCAGGCCCGAGCCGTCGAGCTCCCGCGCCGCTACGAGCTCGAGAGGGTCACGCTCGACGTGCCGGGCCTCGACAAGCGCCGCTGCTCGAGCGCGCCGCGGCCGCCGCGCACGCGTTCGACCCGCGCATCGTGAAGGTCGAGGCGAGCCTCGCCGAGGAGATCCGCGAGATCCTCGTCGTCACGAGCGACGGCACGATGGCTCGCGACACGCAGCCGCTCGTGCGCTTCGGCGTGCGCGTCATCGCCGAGAAGGACGGCAAGCGCCAGGAGGGCTCGAGCGGCGGCGGCGGGCGCACGAGCATCGGCTACTTCGAGGGCAAGAGCCCCGAGTGGCACGCGCAGCGAGGCGGCGCGGCAGGCGGTGACGATGCTCGACGCGCAGGAGGCGCCGGCCGGGCAGATGGAGGTCGTCCTCGCGCCAGGCGACAGCGGCATCCTGCTGCACGAGGCGGTGGGCCACGGGCTCGAGGCGGACTTCAACCGCAAGGGGACGAGCAACTACTCGGGCAAGCGTCGGCGAAGGCGGTCGCGAGCGACCTGTGCACCGTGGTCGACGACGCGACGCTCGCTCCAGAGCCGCGGCACCATCAACGTCGACGACGAGGGCAACGAGCCGACGCGGCACGCTGCTCATCGAGAAGGGCAAGCTCGTCGGCTACATGCACGACCGCCTGAGCGCCCGGCACTTCGGCATCAAACCGAGCGGCAACGGACGGCGCGAGAGCTTCGCGTGCGCGCCGATGCCGCGGATGACCAACACCATCCTGCTCGCGGGTCCGCACGAGCCGGAGGAGATCCTGCGGAGCGTCAAGCGCGGGGTCTACGCGAAGAAGTTCGGCGGCGGGCAGGTCGACATCGCCAACGGCGACTTCGTCTTCTCGCTGACCGAGAGCTACCTCGTCGAGGACGGCAAGATCACCGCGCCGCTCAAGGGCGTGAACCTCATCGGCAACGGGCCCGACGTGCTCCGCCAGCGTGACGATGCTCGGCGACGACGTCGAGGTGAGCGACGGCATCTGGACGTGCGGCAAGGACGGCCAGAGCGTCCCGGTGGGCGTCGGCTGCCCGACGGTCAAGATCGACGCCATCACCGTCGGCGGAACGCGGCTCGCGTAGCAGCGCCTAACCCTCGAGAAACACTTCTCGACGCACCCTGGCAGGCACTGGTATGAAGGCCGTCGGGTATTGTGGGCAAGACTGGGTCGTTCGTCCTCGTAGTAGGCCACCGCGCGCTGGTCGACAGTCCGGAAGGCGCGGCAGCTCTGCTTCGTCAGCTCGGCTCCGAGGTCCGGACGCTCGATCTCTGGGACGACTTCGTCGAACGTCGTCGAGCAAGCGCGCGCCGACGGCGAAGTGCGAGCGATGGTCTTCGAGGCCGGCGAGCGCCCGGACCTGGCCGCCGCGGCGCTGCGCGCAGCACGCAAGGTCCCCGAGCTGAGCGAGACGCCGACCGTCGTCACGCTCCCGCCGCGGCAGATCACGAGCTTCGACCCGGCCAGCGGCTTCGACGACTTCATCGTCATGCCGTGCGTTCCCGCGGAGCTCTACGCGCGGATCCGCGCGCTCGAGTGGCGACGGAGCGAGTTTGCCACCGAGGAGCGCCTGAAGATCGGCGCGCTCGTCGTCGACCGCGCCGCCCACGAGGTCAGCGTCGAGGGCCGCCGCGTGACCCTCACGGCGAAGGAGTTCGCGCTCCTCGCGTTCCTCGCCGCCAACCGCGGCCGCGTGTTCTCGCGCGAGACGCTCCTCGCGCGGGTCTGGGGCAGCCGCTACGAGGGCGGCGCGCGCACGGTCGACATCCACGTCCGGCGGCTGCGCGCCAAGCTCGGGGACGCCCTGCCGCTCGAGACGCTGCGCGGGCGCCGGCTACAAGCTTCGCGCGCCGAGCGATCCCGCCAAGTCTCGATGAACCGCGCGTGGTGAGTCGGGTGGCGGAGACGCGGATCGCCGTGAGCGTCGGGTGCCCCTGCGGCGTGGGACCGGAGGTAAGCGTCGTCGCCGCCGCCGCGGAGCGATCGCGCGCGGGTGCTGCTCGTGGGAGACGCCGCGGCGATCCAGGCCGCGGCGCGAGGCCGGGGCCTCGCGGCGAAGCGGATCGTGCGCGTGCCGGAGCCCGCGCTGGCGTGGGGGCTCGCGCGCGGCGCCATCGGCGTCTGGCAGCCGGGACGCGACCTCGCCGCGCGCGATCGAAAGCCGGGCGCGCCGACCCGGGCCTCCGGCGCCGCGCAGCTCGCGTGGGTGGACGCCGCGTGCGACCTCGCAGCGAGCGGCGAGGCCGACGCGCTGGTGACCGGACCGGTGAGCAAGGAAGCCATCGTTCGCTCCGGAGCTCCGGGCGCCGCCGAGTTCCTCGGGCACACCGAGCACCTTCAGCGACGGCTGCAGGGCGCGCGAGGTCGTGATGGCGTTCTGGTCTCCGGAGCTCACGACGGCGCTGGCGACCACGCACATCCCGCTCGCGCGAGTGCCCGCGGCCGTCACCCCGGCACGCGTCGCGCGGGCGGCGTACTGGCTCGCCTGGCTCCTCGCTCGAACGGGCCAGCGGCGGCCGCGCATCGCGGTCGCGTCGCTCAATCCGCACGCCGGCGAGGGAGGCTTGCTCGGGCGCGAGGAGCGGACGCGCATCGTGCCGGGAATCGTGAGCGCCCGCGCGCGACTGCGCGCTGCCGGCATCGAGGCGACGCTCGACGGCCCCATCCCCGCCGAGACCGCGTTTCGGCTCTCGACGGCGCGCGCGGCGCAGTCGCGGCGCTGGAGCGGGGTGGTCGCGATCTACCACGACCAGGCGACCATCCCGATGAAGCTCGCGGTCTTCGGCGAGGCCGTGAACGTCTCGCTCGGCCTGCCCATCGTGCGAACGAGCGTCGACCACGGGACCGCCTACGACCGCGCCGGACGCTGGACGGCCGACGCCCAGGGAATGCGCGCCGCCATCGCCCTCGCAGCGCGCCTGGCCACGTGAGAAGAAACGCGAATGGCGCTGCAGTGCTTGCCGTGAGGGGCGCCGTGCCCTACGGATGGCCGCTGGTGGACGACGAGCGCAAACTGCCGCAAGGACGCCTCGGGCGGCTCGCCCGCCTGGCTGCGATGGGGGTCAAAACGGGCGCGGGCGCTCTGCTCGATCGAAGCGGCGTCGGAAGCGCAAACCATGCGGCGGAGGTGCTCGGCACTCTCCGCGGCCTGGCCGCCAAGGTCGGACAGATGGCAAGCTACGTCGACGGCGTGGTCCCCGAAGGGCAGCGCCAGGCGTACGAGGCTTCGATGAAGGCGCTGCAGTCCGCGGCGCCGAGGTCGTCGCCGGCGGAGATCCGGGCGTGCGTCGAATCCGAGCTCGGCGCGCCCATCGATCGCCTCTTCGCGCGCTGGAGCGACGAGCCCCTCGCGAGCGCCTCGATCGGCCAGGTCCACGTGGCGCAGCTGGTCGACGGGCGCGAGGTCGCGGTGAAGGTGCAGCATCCGGGCGTCGTCCAGGCGGTCGAGAGCGACCTCGCGAACGCCGGCATCCTCGAGGGGTTCGTCGGCGCACTCGGCGGCAAACGCTTCGAGACGAAGAAAATGTTCGCGGTCATCCGCGCGCGGTTTCGAGAGGAGCTCGACTACGAGCTCGAGGCGAATCGCCTCTCGAGGTTCGCGGAGCTGCATGCGGGCGATCCGACCGTCCGCGTTCCTGGGCTCGTTCGGTCGCACAGCGCGCGGCGGGTCCTGACAACGGAGCTCGCGCGCGGCGCCACCTTCGACGAAGCGTGCGGCGCGCCGGTCGACGCGCGCCGTGCCTGGGCGGAGACGATGTGGCGCTTCGTCTTCAAGGGAACGCTGCGGGGCTCGATGCTCAACGCCGACCCGCACCCTGGCAACTACATCTTTCACCCGGACGGCGTCGTCACCTTCCTCGACTACGGTTGCATCCAGGAGGTCGAAGAGGAACACCGCGCGCGCGCCGAGACGGTTCACCGCGCGGCGCTCGATCGGGACGAGGACGCCTTTGGACGCGCCGTCGCAGTGCTCGTGAACTCGAAACCCGGCGCTCTCGAGAAGCTCGCGATCGCGTACACGAGACGCTGCTTCGAGCCGCTCTTTCAGTCGCCCTACCACGTGCGTCGAAAGTACGCGGCGACCCTGGTCGACGGGATGAAAGACATGGCGCAGACCGCGCGCAAGCTCCCCGCAGCCGAGTTTTTCTCGATGCCTCCCGACATGCTGTTCGTCAATCGCCTTCAGTTCGGCTTCTACTCGGTGCTGGCGCGACTCGACGTCGAGGTGGACTACGCGGCAGTCGAGCGTGCGTTCCTGGCGGTTCCTAGCGGGGCCCCCACAGCGCCCACGCCAGCCAGCCGAGAAGAAGAGCGCATACCCCGAACGCGCTCAGCGTGATCGGGAGCGGAATCTTCGCCGGTTTCGGCGTCTTCATCGCCAGGAGCGACTGCGTCGCCGTCACGACGATGAGGTCGACCTTTTTCTGCGCCGTGGGACCGCGGGCCGGATCGTCGACGAGCGAGCGATAGCGCCCGGCGAGCTCCGGGAGCACCTGGGCGCGCAGGGCATGTTCGAGCAGCGCGGCGTGCGGCTTGTCGTCGTCCCAGGCGGCCAGGACGCGGTCCCAGAGCGCCTCGAGAACGGGATCTCTCGTCGACTCGTCGTCCACGGCTCGTCATCCACCTCGGCTGGAGCCGCGAGCGACCGAGTCGATCCAGAGCGTGACCGGACCGTCGTTGACCGCGTGGACCTTCATGTCGGCTCGGAAGCGGCCGGTCTCGACGCGCACCCCCATGGCGCGCGCCTCGACCACGGCCGCATCGTACGCGCGGAGCGCGTCGTCCGGCGCCATCGCGTCATCGAAGCTCGGTCGACGCCCGCGGCGCAGATCTCCGTAGAGAGTGAACTGGCTCACGACGAGCAGCGCCCCGCCGACGTCCGCGAGGCTCCGGGTCATCTTCTTCTGCGGCGAGTCGTCCTCGAACACCCGAAGCCCGACGATCTTCTGCAGCGTCCACGCCCGGTCCTCGACCGTATCGCCCTTGCCGAAGCCGAGATAAGCGAGGAGCCCCCGATCGATGGCGCCGACGATCTCGCCGTCGACCTCGACGCGGGCACAAAGGACGCGCTCGACGACGGCCCTCATGGAAGCGCGATCCGCAGCTCGCGCGACAGCCGACCGGTGACCGCGAAGTACGTCGCCCGGTCGAAGGGCTCGTTCAGGATCCAGAAGTCGCGCCTCGAGAGGCCCACGCACCCGAAGCAGTAGCTGCATCCGGTGCAACCGGTCGACTGAACGAGGTAGGCGCAGCCGATGCAATTCTCGCTCAACGCGCAGTGCTGGCACGCGCTGCATCCCTGACACGACGCGCAGTGGGAGCAATCGACGCAGTCCTGGCAGCCGGCGCAGTAGTGGCAGCGGGCGAGCCCTCGGGACTGGACGCAGAACGTGCTCTCGCGGCAGCGCTCGCAGCCTTCGCACGCGAGACATCCGAGGTTGTCCACCAGGGCCGCGCCGGCGGCGAGCCTCAGAAGGGCCGCTTCGAACTCGGGGCCAGACATCGTCCGCGGATCGGTCATCGGGCGGAGCCTAAAGCCGCGCCCGTACTCGGGGAACATCCGATCTGCGTCCGCTTTCTTGGCCGCTCGAGGCGACATGTGACCCAATGTGCGACACGGAGGCCTTCGATGCACCGCATGTTCGGCTCGCGTTCATCATTTGCAGCGTTCTCGGTGAGCGCCCTGACGCTCGTCCTCGCCCCCTCGATGGCGAGCGCGTCGACTCATTCTGAGCATTCCGAGAAGGTGCGCCGCACCGCTCGGGCGCTCGACTCTCACGGGTGCTCGAAGCCCTCCGTCGAGATCGTCGCGGGCTCCGAGTCGGCGACGTTCCCTCTCGAGCGCTGCGACGGCGCGGCCATCCCCGCCAGCGTCGACAAGCTCTCGATCCTCGCCCGGCCGGCCGGCGCGCCGAAGCCGAAGGAGCCGCTCGCCGGCAAGCCGCGCGGCGCCGAAGTGGCCCCCGGGATCCGGCGCATCGACGCACGCCTGGCCGAACGCCTCGAGCTCGTCGCCGATCACTTTCGCAAGGACGGGGAGCCGACGCGCATCGTCCTCGTGGCTCCGAAGTCGCGCAGCGCCGGGAGCTACCATGCGTCGGGCCGGGCGATCGATTTCCGCCTCGAGGGGACGGACAACGACGCCGTCGTCGCCTTCTGCAAGACGGTGCAGGACACTGGCTGCGGCTACTACCCCAACGGCGGCTTCGTCCACATGGACGTCCGCGACGCCGGGGCGGGTCACGTCGCGTGGATCGACATCAGCAAGGCCGGCGAAGCCCCCAAGTACGTGACGGCGTGGCCGCTGCCCGGCGATGCCGTCAAGGCCGACGCGCGGGAGACCGAAGCCAAGACGGCCGCCCGAGAGACCGAACCGGCCAAGGCCGGGGCGCGACAGGCCGAAGCCTCCAAGGGCGAGGCATCGCCCAAGGCCGAGGCCCGGCAGGAAGCCGCGAGCGCTGACGACGCGAAGCTCCCGTCCCTGCCCGCCGCGGCGCAGCTCGCGCCGATGGATCCGCCGAGCGAGTCGAGCGCCTCCGAGCCTGCGCCGGCCAAGAAGCACCACAGGCGGCACAAGAAGTCCCGCACCAGCCACACGATCTGACGCGCGGACGCGCGCGGCCGGCTCGGCGCGATGCGCGTCGAGCCATCCGGCCGCGATCCCCTCAGCCCAGCGCGCAGAAGCCTTCGTAGTCGATGTAGCTCGTGATCGTCGGCTTCGGCCCGCACACCGGGCAATTCGGGTCGCGCCGAAGCTTGAGCTCGCGAAACTTCATCTTGAGGCTGTCGTAGGTCAGCAGGCGTCCGGCCAGCGTCGTCCCCTTGCCGAGGAGGATCTTGATCGCCTCGGTCGCCTGAAGCGTCCCGATGATGCCGCAGAGGATCCCGAGAACCCCCGCCTCCTGGCAGCTCGGCGCCAGGTGCGGCGGCGGCGGCTCGGGATAGAGGCAGCGGTAGCAAGGGCTCGCGGGCACGCCGAGCTTCTTCGCGGCCTTCTCCGGGATGAACGTCGTCACCTGCCCGTCGAACCGGAAGATGCTGCCGTGCACGACCGGCTTGCCCAGGAAGACGCTCGCGTCGTTGACGAGGTAGCGCGTCGGGAAGTTGTCCGTCCCGTCGACGACCACCTCGTAGTCCGCGAAGATGCGCTCGACGTTGCTGCTGTTCAGGCGCTCCTTGTGGGGGACGACCTTCACGTCCGGGTTCAGGTCCGCGATCGCCTTGGCGGCGCTCTCGACCTTCGGCGTGCCGACGCGGCTCGTCGCGTGGATGATCTGGCGCTGCAGGTTCGACGCGTCGACCACGTCGGCATCGACGACGCCCGAGCGTTCCGACGCCCGCCGCGGCCAGGTAGAGGGCCGCCGGCGAGCCGAGCCCGCCCGCGCCGAGCAGGAGCACCTTGCTCTGGAGCAGCTTCGCCTGCCCCGCCTCGCCCACCTCGGGCAGGAGGATGTGGCGCGAGTAGCGCTCGCGCTGCGCGTCGGTGAGCTGCGGCGGCAGCTCCATGGGGTAGTCGAGGTCCTTCCAGCGGACGAAGCCGGGGTTCGCGGTCTCGACGTTCGTGTAGCCGAGCTCCTGAAGCGTCGCCGCGGCGAGCGCCGAGCGCGTGCCCCCGGCGCAGTAGGCGACGATGCGCGCGTTCTTGTCGGGGAGCTTCTGCTCGGCCTGGATCTCGAGGAAGCCGCGCGGGATGGAGACGGCGCCCGGGGATGTAGCCGCCGCGCCACTCGTCTTTCTCGCGCACGTCGACCAGGGTGATCTTCTCCTTCGCCTCGAGGCGGCGCTTGAGCTCCTCGAGGCTGACTTGCTTGGTGCGCTTGCGGACGTCGGCGATGAGGTCCGTGTACGTGGTCGGCATGGCTCTCGGCCGGAATGTAACGTCTGTTTTGCCGTCGCGCTCGTCCGTTCTACCTGCGGTGGGCGACCGGCGGAAGGGCCTCGATCCGCAGGATAAGCTCCGAGCCGTCGCGAGGTCGGATGCCGTCGGGTCCCGTGCAGGTCGCGGCAAGGCTCCGCCAGAGCGAGTCGTCCTCCGCTCCGGCCCGGGCATCCGCGGTCATGGCGTCGAGCACCTCGGCGAGGACCCGGCCGAATCCGTAGACGTCGTCACGCGGATCGCTCGCCCGCCCCGCAAGGCGCTCGGGAGAGACGTAGCCTAGGCTTCCGGGAGGGCTCGGCTCGCCCCGGCGGCGGGCCGTTCCGAAGTCGCCGAGCATCGGGGCGTCGAGGGCCCGAAGCAGCACGTTCGCGGGCTTCAGTCGTGGTGGACCCAGCCGGCGTCATGCACGCGCGCCAGGGCGCGAGCGAGGGGCCGGACCCAGCCCAGGCCGGCCGAGATGCGCTGCGAAGCGAGCGCGCCGAGCGGAGCCCAGTGCATCGCGAGCCACCCGCGCCGGGGATCGACGTCCAGAACGGGCACGATCCCCTCTCCAGCCACGGCCACCGCGACGCGGGCCTCGTGAAGCAGCTTGGCCCGGTCCCGATCGGGGCGGTGGTAGATCTTGAGCGCGACGCGGCGCAATAGCTCGGGGTCCTCGGCCTCGTACACCGCGGCCGACCCACCCCGTCCGGCTTCGCGAAGCAAGCGAAAGGGCACCTCCGGGGGCGCGGTCGCCGCGACCGCCGCGGGCGGCTCGCGCGCCTCGTCCGGGAGCGCCCGACCCGCCGCGTGCCGCCACCGACCGTGGCGCTCGCGCGCGCCGGGCCAGTCGATGTCGCGCGCCAGCACCTGCTCGACGAGGGCAAGCGCCGCGGGCAGGTCACCCGCGCGCTCGAGGAGATCCGCCCGCAGCATGAGCGCGGGCGTCGAACGGCCCCTGGCGAGCGCCATGGCGGCCGCGACGGGCTCCCCGCGATCGACCAGCGCGGAGGCGACGGCCAGAAGCAGCGGCTCGGGCAGAGGCGAGATGGCCTCGCGGGCGAGGAGCCGGTGAACCGCGCGCCCCTCGTGTGGAGTGCTGCGAAGCTCGGCGAACGAGCGCAGGGCCTCTTCGAGCGACGGTCCCATGGGGGTCCCGACACGAACCAGGTGCTCGATCGGATCGGTCACAGGAGGCTCACCCTTCGAAGCGGATCGCGACTTCGCCGCCCGATCGCGTCGCGAACGCATCTCCGAGCAAGAGCGACACGCGGAGGGAGAGCTGCAGGCCCCCCGCGAAGGCCGGCGGCGAGTCGTCGGTCACGAGCTCGACCCAGTCTTCCACGCCGCCCGATCGAGCGCACTCCAGGCGCCACTGGCCAATGCCGAGACGGGTCGGACCGAGGGCCGCCACGTAGCGCGAGCCCGCGACCTCGATGACGATCGCGCCTGGCAGATCGTCGGCCGGATGCAGGGCGAGCGACACCTCGCCCCCCAGGACGAGATCGAGGCCCGCCCCCATGCGCGTCTCGCCCTCGAGCGCTCGTCCCCGGAGCGTCGTTCCGTTGTGGCTCCCGAGATCGTGGACCCAGACCTCGCCCTCGCGGCGGACGATCGAGAGGTGCCGGCGGCTGACGGCCGCGGACGCCACGGGGAGGGCCCCGACGGCGCGCTCCGCGTCCGGGGTCTCGAACGCGCGCCCGACGACGATTCGCTCGCCGAGGACAATCGTCATCTCGCGGCCCTGAATCGCCACGCGAACCGGAGCCGCGGTGACCTTCTTTGCGACCATCGCGAGGCCCCTCGTACGGAGCACGCCGCGGGCGCAGCTGCGCGCGAGATCGACGGCTTCGCGCCTCCGGCCGCTCGCGACGAGCAGATCGAACTCCTCGTGCGCCTGGCGACGTGCCCGCGTTTCGTGTTCCCGCGCCCGCTCGGCCTCGAGCAGGTCGTCGAGGCGCTCGACCTCGCCGCTGCGGGCCAGCACGCGGGCCTGTCCCTCGACGTCCTGTGCGCGGCGGTAGGCTTCGGCCGCTCGCGCCAGGTCGCCGAGGGCCTCCAGAACCGCCCCGGCCTCCGCGAGCTCAGGTCGCCGTGACGCCGTCACCGGGACGGACGCCGCGCTCGCGAGGATCGCCAGAGCGCGCGTCCTTCGCACGCGCGCCGCCTCGTCCGGCCGACCCGCGCGCTCGAAGAGCCTCGCCGCCCGCTCAGGCTCGCCCCGGAGCTCTGCGCTTCGCGCGAGCGCGAGCGCGCGCGACCGCCCGCCGAAGATCCTGTCCAAGAGACCTGCCAAGCCCAAGAACCTACCCTGTCCCCCTTCAGCCCCCCACTCGCCTTTCACACCCTTTGCAAGCGCGGCCCAACGAGATCTTTAGCGACAGGGCCCCTGGCTGTTAAGCTGAGGCCGCATGGCGAACAACAACCGGCTGGGAGAGCTCCTCGTCCGCGAGAAGCTCATCTCGCTTACGCAGCTTCGGCACGCGCAGGAGGAGCAGCAGAAGTCCGGGCAACAACCTCGGCTACACGCTCGCGAAGCTCGGCTACGTCAGCGACGACGAGATCACCAGCTTCCTCAGCCAGCAGTACCGCGTCCCGACGATCAACCTCGAGGAGTACGAGATCGACGCCGACGATCCTCAAGCTCGTCCCCAAGGAGCCGTGCGAGCGGCACAAGGTGCGTGCCCGGTCTCGCGCACGGGCAACTCGCTCATCGTCGCGATGGCCGACCCGACGAACCTCAACGCGATCGACGACCTGAAGTTCCTGACCGGCTACAACATCGAGCCGGTCATCGCGAGCGAGACCGCGATCCACGACGGCGATCGAGAAGTACTACAACGCCGGCCCCTCGTACGACGAGGTGATGGCCGGCTTCGACGAGAGCCGAGATCGAGTTCACCGGCGACGAGGACGACGTCAACCTCCTCGAGCTCGAGAAGGCCAGCGAGGACGCGCCGGTCGTCCGCCTCGTCAACATGATGCTGCTCAACGCCATCAAGAAGGGCGCGAGCGACATCCACATCGAGCCGTACGAGAAGAAGCTCCGCGTCCGCTACCGCATCGACGGCGTGCTCGCCGAGGAGATGACGCCGCCGCTCAAGCTCGAAGAACGCGATCATCAGCCGCATCAAGATCATGGCGTCGCTCGACATCGCCGAGCGCCGGCTCCCGCAGGACGGGCGCATCAAGCTCAAGCTCGGCAAGGGCCGCGAGATGGACTTCCGCGTCTCGGTGCTGCCGACGCTCTGGGGCGAGAAGGTCGTCATGCGGTTGCTCGACAAGGGCAACCTGCAGCTCGACATGACCAAGCTCGGCTTCGACCCGAAGCCGCTCGAGGACTTCAAGTGGGCCATCCACCAGCCCTGGGGCATGGTGCTCGTCACGGGCCCGACGGGCTCCGGCAAGACGACGACGCTCTACTCGGCGCTCTCGGAGCTCAACAAGGTCGCGCACAACATCAGCACCGCCGAGGATCCCGGTCGAGTACAACCTGCACGGCATCAACCAGGTGCAGATGCACGACGAGATCGGCCTCAACTTCGCGATGGCCCTGCGCGCGTTCCTCCGGCAGGACCCGGACATCATCATGGTCGGCGAGATCCGCGACTTCGAGACGGCCGAGATCGCGGTCAAGGCCGCGCTCACCGGCCACATGGTGCTCTCGACGCTGCACACCAACGACGCGCCGGCGACCATCTCGCGCCTCCTCAACATGGGCGTCGAGCCGTTCCTCATCACGGCGAGCGTGAACCTCGTGCTCGCCCAGCGCCTCGCGCGCAAGATCTGCGCCGACTGCAAGCAGCCGGTGAAGTACGAGAAGCAGGTCCTCGAGGACTGCGGCTTCTCGGCCGAGCAGATCGCCAGCGCGCAAGCTCGTCGAAGGGCGCCGGCTGCCGCACCTGCAACGGCAGCGGCTACAAGGGCCGCGTCGCGCTCTACGAGGTCATGCGCTTCACCGACACCCTGAAGGAGATGGTCCTCCAGGGCGCCTCGACGGCGGAGCTGAAGCTCGGCGCGATCAAGAGCGGCATGAGCACGCTGCGCATGAGCGGCATCCGCAAGATCATGGACGGCGTGACCACGCCCGAAGAGATCATGCGCGTGACGATGTCGGACTGATCCGAGCATGACGCCAACGACCAGCCCGACGAGTCAAAGTCAACGCTCCACCAGCTCCTCAAGACGATGATCGAGAAGGGGGCGAGCGACATGCACATCACGACGGCGACGCCGCCGCTCCTGCGCATCGACGGCAGCATCGTGCCGCTGCAGCTGCCGCCGCTCGGGCCGGTCGAGACCAAGCAGCTCTGCTTCTCGGTGCTCACCGAGGAGCAGCGCGCGCACTTCGAGAAGCACAACGAGCTCGACCTGTCGTTCGGCGTGAAGGGCCTCTCGCGCTTCCGCGCCAACATCTACATGCAGCGCGGCGCGGTCGCCGGCGCGTTCCGCGCGATCCCGTTCAAGATCCTGACGCTTCGAGGAGCTCGGCCTGCCGCCGATCGTGGCGGAATTCGCCGAGCAAGCCGAGCGGCCTCGTCCTCGTCACCGGGCCGACGGGCTCCGGCAAGTCGACGACGCTCGCGGCGATCATCGACAAGATCAACACCGAGCAGCGCCTGCACATCATCACGGTCGAGGACCCGATCGAGTACCTGCATCCGCACAAGCTCTCGATCGTCAACCAGCGCGAGGTGGGCACGCGACACCGAGGGGTTCAAGAGCGCGCTCAAGTACGTGCTCCGGCAGGACCCCGACGTCGTGCTCGTCGGCGAGATGCGCGACCTCGAGACGATCGAGGCCGCGCTCACGATCAGCGAGACGGGCCACCTCGTCTTCGCGACGCTCCACACCAACAGCGCCGTCTCGACGATCAACCGCATCATCGACGTCTTCCCGCCGCACCAGCAGGCGCAGGTCCGCGACGAAGCTCTCGTTCGTGCTCCAGGGGGTCGTCTCCCAGCAGCTCTTGCCGCGACACAGGCGCGCCCGGGCGGGTGCTGGCGCTCGAGGTGCTCATCCCGAACGCCGCGATCCGCAACCTCATCCGCGAGGACAAGGTCCACCAGATCTACTCGCAGATGCAGGTCGGGCAGGACAAGTTCGGCGATGCAGACGCTCAACCAGAGCCTCTTCTCGCTCTTCCAGCAGCAAGCTCATCTCCCAGGAAGAGGCCATGGGCCGGACGATCGAGCCCGACGAGCTCCGGATGATGATCGAAGGGCGCACGGCCGCGCAGCTCGGGTCGTCGAGCACATTTCGCGGACGGTGACGCTCGGTGAGCGGGTGCCGAGCCGCGCGTAGGGCGCGCATCGGGCGCGGCCCGGTTCGATCCCTCACGAAGGAAAGCGAACATCGACGACCGTGAGCTCCTCGAGCCCACGCGGACCGCTGAACTCGACGACATCGCCGGCGTGCGCGCCCAGGAGCGCTCGCGCGATCGGCGACGTGGCGCTCGCCGCGTGGGGTACGAGGCCAATCTCGTCGACCGAGGCAACGATGACGACTCGCTCTCTTCCCACCGGGTCGCGAACGCTCACCTGGGCTCCGAAGGCTACGGTGTCCGCTTGCGCCGCCGGGGCTCTGACGGGGGCCGTAGCCACCACCGCGACCCGCTCGCGCTCGACCTCGAGGAGGGCCCGCTCTTCGGGCCCGCTCGCGCGCCCGAGTCGGGCAGACAGCTCGGCCAGCCGCTCGCGAGCGAGCCGAGCACCCATCGGCGTGACCGGTCCCACGTGCGCGCGCGATTGCGCCGCCGGAACGACAGCGCCCGCGTCGTCACCCTCCCTGGTGAACGCCTTGCTCATGGAACCGGAACGTAACCTCGCCGAAGCCGGACGCGAGCTCTGCTTCGCCGTGAGCTACGCTCGCGCGAGAAATGCCGTCCAAGCACCACGGGCTGCTCCCCTCGTCCGCCGAGGAGATGCTCCGCGCACGCGTGAAGATCGAGCTCCGCAAGCGAATGCGCGCGCTCCGCAAGGCTCTGCCCCTGGCCGCTTGCGCGGTCCGGTCGGGACGGATCGCCCAGCGGGTTGCGCAGCTCGAGCCTTTGGCACGCGCCCGGAGCGTTTGCCTCTTCTGGCCGATCGAGGACCGCCACGAAGTGGACCTGCGGCCCCTGGATGCGACCCTTCGCGAGCGCGGGGTTCGCGTGGCCTATCCGGGAATCGACCCGGAAACCGGCGTCATGACGTTTCGCTTCGTGTCGGCTCCGGACGCCATGGAGGAGCAGGGCTTCGGGTTCCGCGAGCCGTCGCTTCGCGAGCCCGAAGCGCAGCCGGGCGAGATCGACGCCATCCTCGTCCCGGCGCTCGCGCTCGACCCCCGGGGCCACCGCATCGGCTACGGCGCGGGCTACTACGACCGCGTCCTGCCGCGCTACGCGCCGCCGGCGGTGACGGTGGCCGTCGCGTTCGATTTTCAGCTGGTCGCCGAGGTGCCCGAGTCGCCCTTAGACATCCGAGTCGCATGGATCGTCACCGACGCAAGGACGCTCGCTGCCGAATAGGGTATCCAACCGCCAGGAGGCCAGAAGACGCCAAAAACGCCAGTCGCGAAAGGGGGGCATTCCGAGGCGAAGCACTCGAGGCTCAGCTCGGACTGCATCCCCTCCTACTTGGCGGCCCTGGCGTCGGCGTCCTGGCGGTTTTCCTGACGAGGAGCGCTGTTCGCCGACCTAGTTGCCGGTGCGGCGCTTGACTTGGCACCGGGGGCAGACGCCGTAGAGCTCGTGCTTGTGGGAGCGGAGCTCGAAGCCGTATTTGCGGGCGACGCCCTCTTGCAGCTCCTCGATGTGCGGCTCCTCGAATTCGGTGATGTCGCCGCAATCGACGCAGATGAGGTGGTCGTGGTGGCTGGCGTCGTCGGCCAGCTCGTAACGCGTGAGCCCGTCGCCGAAGCGGCGCTCGTTGGCGACCCCGCATTCGGCGAGAAGCTTCAGCGTGCGGTAGACCGTGGCGTAGCCGACGCGGGGGTCCTTGGCGCGCACCTGGGCGAGGAGCTCCTCGATGCTGACGTGATTGTCGGACTGAAAGAACGTCTCGACGATGAGCTTTCGCTGGTCGGTCGAGCGCAAGCCCTTCTTGTTCATGTAGGCCTGCAGCAAGACCCGGAGGTGCTCGAGCTCTCCCGGCGCTCGATCCATTTGCTTTCCCACGTCCGTCCTCGTAGCGCGATTGTGGACCATCGGCACTGAAAGCGCACGCATTCGATCTCGAGGAGGCGCGCGCGCGGGCGGCGCCCTCGATCGAGGCGCAGCCAATCGGCGGCACGCAGTTGCGCGGAAAGGGCAAGGGGAGCTAGAAACCCGTTTCAATGGGATCCCATACTTCTTCCCTCACCTCGTCAGAACCGGTCGCGGCTGCGGACGCGACCCGCATCCGCGCGGTCCTCGACGCTCTGCGGCGCATCGTCCGCGAGCTTCGCCTGAGCGCGCGCGACGCCGAGCGCGGCGCGGGCATCAGCAGCGCGCAGCTCTTCGTTTTGCAGGCCCTATCTCAGGAGAGGGCGTCGTCGCTCAACGATCTCGCCCTTCGGACGGTGACCGACCAGAGCTCGGTGTCGGTGGTCGTCCGGCATCTGGTCGACCGCAAGCTCGTGAGCCGAAGGGCGGCTCGCGACGACGCCCGCCGGGTCGAGCTGGGCCTGACTGCGTCCGGCCGACGGATGCTCGCGCGCTGCCCGGAGCCCACGCAGGCGCGACTCCTCGAAGCCCTCGGCCGCATGGCCGCGTCCGAGCTCGCGTCGCTGACGAGCGGGCTCGGGGCGCTTGTGCGCGAAATGGGAATCGAGCACGAGGCGGCCCGGATGTTCTTCGAGGAGCCCGCGGACGCGAGCCCGCGAGCCCGCCGGGAGAACCACTCGTGACGACGCGCAAGCCCGGCATCGCGCCCGAAGAGCGGTCCTCGGGACGCCTCCCGGTCGCCCCCTCGTTGCGACCCGTCATCGATGCGCTCAGCGTGCCAATCGAGCGGTCTCCCATCGACCGCCGAGTCCTCTTCATCAGCGGCCTCGGCATCGCCCTGGGACTGCTCGCGGGGGTCATCGCGCGGGAGCTCATGGCACTCATCGCGGTCATCACGAACCTCGCGTTTTACGGCCAGTGGTCGTCGCGACCCGTCGGCCCCGCCGGAAACCACCTCGGTGGCCTCGTGGTCCTCGTGCCGGTCGTCGGCGGCCTGATCGTCGGCGTGATGGCGCGGTACGGCTCCGCCGCGATCCGCGGCCACGGCATCCCGGAGGCGATGGAGCAGGTCCTCTTCAACGAGAGCCGCATCCCGGCACGAATCACGTTCCTCAAGCCGATTTCGGCGGCCATCTCGATCGGGACCGGCGGCCCCTTCGGCGCCGAAGGGCCGATCATCGCCACGGGCGGCGCGTTGGGTTCGTTCGTCGGCCAGGTGCTGCGCATCTCGGCCGAGGAGCGCAAGACCCTGCTGGCCGCCGGCGCGGCCGCGGGCATGTCGGCGACGTTCTCCGCGCCCGTGAGCGCCGTTCTCCTGGCGATCGAGCTCCTCCTCTTCGAGTACCGGGCGCGGTCCCTCGTGCCCGTGGCCCTCGCGAGCGCGGCCGCGTGCGGCGCTCACATGGTGCTCGTCGGCTCCGCGCCGGCGTTCACGATGCCCACCGTCAGCGCCCCGAGCGGGGCTGCTCTCGCCGTGTACACCGCGATGGGAATCGTCGTGGGCTTCGTCTCGATGCTGGTGACGCGCGCCGTCTACGCGGTCGAAGACGCGTTCGAGAAGCTCCCGCTCCACTGGATGTGGTGGCCGGCACTTGGCGGCGTGGTCGTCGGGGGCGTCGGCATCCTGTCGCCGCACACGATGGGCGTGGGCTACGACAACATCGACCGAATCCTCTCCGGCGATCTCGCGGGGCAAGCCGTGATCGTCTTTTGCGCGCTCAAGTTCGTCTCGTGGGCGCTGTCGCTCGGCACGGGCACCTCGGGCGGCACGCTCGCGCCGCTCTTCACCATCGGCGGCGGCCTGGGCTCGTCGATCGGCGCGCTCGCCGCCTGGGCCATGCCCACCGCCGGCATCGACATCCGCGTCGCTGCGCTCGTCGGCATGGCGTCGCTCTTCGCGGGCGCCTCGAGAGCGCTGCTCGCGTCGGTCGTCTTCGCGTTCGAGACCACACGGCAGCCGATGAGCCTCTTGCCGCTGCTCGGCGGGTGCACCGCGGCCTACTTGATCTCGGCGCTCTCGATGCGCCATTCGATCATGACCGAGAAGATCGCGCGGCGCGGGGCGCGCGTGGTCAGCGACTACACGGCCGATCTCCTCGAGCAGGTCCTCGTGGCGGACATCGCGGCAGCGCCGGTGGTCGTCCTCCAGGCGCGAGACACCTGCGAGAGCGTTCGCGCCTGGATTGCCAAGCACTCGGCGGGCTCGGACCATCAGGGCTTTCCTGTGGTCGACGCCGACGATCGCATCGTCGGCGTGGTCACGCGGCGTGACCTGCTCGACGCAGACGTCGGCGGCACCGTGCGCGATCTCGTCAAACGCCCTCCCGCCATCGTGTTCGAGGACTCGTCGCTGCGCGAGGCGACCGATCACATGGTGCGCGAAGGGGTCGGGCGCCTTCCGGTGGTCTCGCGAACCGATCCGGGGCGCGTCGTCGGCATCGTGACCCGCAGCGATCTCGTCGCCGTGCACTCGCGCCGCATCGACGCGGAGCGTCGGAGGGACCCGCACTACCGCCTGCCGCGGCGATGGGCGCTGGCCCCGAAGACGCAGGTCGATCCGGCCGTACCCGACTCGGAAGGATGAGACGCCGCGGGCGCGCGTTTCGCCTCGACGCGCGCCCGATACGGTATGCTGCCCGGCATGAAATCCGGCGTCTGGAATCTCGGCTTCGGACTCGTCGCCGTCGCCGCGGGCGCCAGTGGGCAGTTCACGCTGCTCGGGACGAGCAGCTCGACGCTGCTCATCGTGGCCGGCGCCCTCGTGGCGACCGTGGGCGTGTTCCAGCTCTGGAAAAACCGCGGGAAGTAGCCGCTAGAGCCACCGTCGCGGCCATGCAGCGAACGGTCGCCCCAGTCAGACCAAGTTACGCCCAGACGCGACCTCCGCCGCCCCATCCGCCGCGGAAGAAGCCGCCTTCGAGCCAGGCCGCCAGCTCCTTGCGCTGAGGCTCGTCGAGCGCCTCGACGACCTTCTTCAGGGCCTCGGTGAAGCCGACGCGCAGCTGCGCGAGCATCCGGTCCTGGCGTGCGAACGCTTCCTCGAGCGTCGCGTCCTCGATGAGCCCTCCCTCGACGGCATGGGCGAGGTCCGCCCGGGTTTGCTTCGCTTCGTCGCGGAGAGCCTTCCGGTTCTCGCGAAGTTCGTCGAGGGCAGCAAGGATGACGCGCTCCTGTCCGGGCGTCGTTTCGAGCCTTTCGAACACCGACCGGAGCGCCCAGCGCCCGCCCGCGGACCGCGGACCGCCACGGCCAATCCCTCGATATCCCATGGGGGAGGCGCATCCATTGGGGCCTCCGCCGTAACCGAAGCGGGTGTACCAGGCGCGGCGACGGAGGACCTTGGCGATCCCCACTACGCACGCCGCACCGATGATGAATCCGAGCATGAGAGTCTCCTTTTGGCGGGGGAATCTCCCCCATTCGCGGGCGGAAAGCCGTCCGCATGCGAAGATCGATGCGCAGAGAGGCCCCCCCCGCGCGCCCCCGGCGAGTGAAGATACGTAAAGAAGATGGTGTGGGGGGGCTTGCGTCTGCGCAGCCATGTGTAAGAAAAGGGGTACGGCATCTCACGGCGGGCCCGCCGGCGAGGTGCACCCCGGGGAAAAGCGACCATGTCTGCCCAGGATCCTCGGCCGGCGCCTCGCCGCCGAAAGCTCGTTCTCCGCAAAATCGCCGATGGCGCCGCCCGGGCGCCCGCCGAAGTTGCGCCGAGTTCGGGATCGATCTCGGCCGTGCGGTCGTCCGCGCGCGCCTCCCAGTCGTTTGACGAGCACGTGCCCCAAGCGTCGCTGCCCAAGCCCAGGCCGTCGCTGATGTTGCCGCTCGAGTCCGAGCCGGCCCTGACCGAGCCGCATTCGGAGCGGGTCCTGGCGGCGCGACAAGAGCCCGAGACAAGAGCCGGAAGAAGTGGAGCCCGAGGAGGCGATCGCGCTCGAGGAAGACCCTCCGCCGCAAGCCTCCCCGCAAGAGTGGCTCTCGCCTGCCGCCGACGACTGGCGCTCGTCCGACGTGGGAGACATCGCGGCGATGACGCCGGCCATCCCTCGGGAGCCAGCCGTCCCGGTTTGGGCACCGATCGCCACCCAGCCGGCGGCTCAGCCTTCGATGCCGCGCATGAATGCACCGGGCGTAGCGCCGGGCCCGTCACGCGAGTGGGTCCCCCGTGCCTCGGTGGCCCCGGTCGTCAACACGCTGCCACCGGCAGGCGCCGTCCTGAACCCGTTCCGGGTCCGAAGACGGCTGTCGGCCGATTCGAAGCTGCTCGCGGGCGGCGGCGCCTTGGCCGCCGCAATGCTCCTCGTGGCCCTGGGCGTGCTGCTCGGTCAGCGCTCCTCGGCGCCCGGCGCGCCGTCCGCCGCTGCATCCGGGCCCTACCCGGTCGTCGTCGACACGAGAGCGGCTGCGCCCGTCGCGCTGCCGGCGGCGCCGGCCGTGCCCCCCGTCGAAGCTCGGCCGGCCCCGGAACCCGCCGCGATCCCCGAGGTCAAGCTTGTCGCCCCCGCCACGGTCGCCGTGCAGGAGCTCCCAGCTGTGGGGCAGCCTCGCGCTCAAGGCTGGTCGGTCGCCCCGGCGGCGCCCAAGGCGGGCAGCCCTACGGTCGGTTGGACCGTCGCCGGGTCACCGGTCGCCCGCTCTGCCTCGACTGCGACGCCGCCCGTGGCGGCAGGCGCTGGCGATACGCACGAGGCGCCCGCGCCAGTCGCCAGCGCTGCAGCGGTCGCGCCGGAGGCCTCGGCGACTGCGGCGATTGCTCCAGCGCCCGTTGATCCGCTCGTTCAGGCCGTCCGCGACGACATTCGTGAAGACGAAGCGCGCACTAAGTAGGCGCTTCTTTCAGCCAGCACGCAATTCGCCGTTATCACGCAAAAGCGCGTGAAATCGTGGCGTTGTGGGGTAGCTGCGACTACCGCTCGGCCGCTTCCGGGCTAGTCTCTCGTCATGCTGCCTGGTGTCTGTCGAGCGGCTGGGCTTGGGGCCTCATGGCTGGTTGCAGGGTGCTCCCTTGGCGTCGGAGGCCTCGCGGCTTCGAACGACGCGAACCTATCGACTGCTGACTCCGACGCGGCAGCCGCCGATCCCGATGACGCCGCCAACATCGCCCCGCCCCGCAGCCGGCCCAGCGACGACGCTTCGGATCCCCACCCCGCAGCCTCCGACGCGGCGACCGTGGACGCGTCGACCAGCAGCGTGAAAGACAGTGCCGCGCCGCCGAGCGGGTGCGCGAATTCCGCCGGACCCTGCGTCGCGGTCCCGAGCGGATGGACGCTCGTTGCGTACGCCCCGGCGCAGGCATCGCCGTGTCCGACCGGCTTCGACACGGCGCCGAGTCAGGACCTCCTCGAGGGACCGAACGTCACGGCCGCCTGCGGCTGCGGCGCCTGCACCGTGACCCAGCAGCCCTCGTGCACCTCGGGCGCGATCGCAGTCACCTACGACACCGACTTCTCCGGCACGTGCAACCAGGTGGCGATGCCCTCGCCGCTCGGCAACACGCCGGCCGGCGCGTGCGGAACCGACATCTACCAGGGGAGCTACGCGAAATACGACGTCCAGTATGCCGCGCCCCCCCCGACCGGCGGAGCCTGCACGTCTGCCGGCGTGCAGAAGAACGGCAGCGTGACATACGCATCGAAAGACCGCGTCTGCCAGCCGAACGACGCGCAAGCTTCGAACTGCTCCGGCGGGGTCTGCCAGCCGAAGATCAGCGGCCCATATGCCGCGTGCATCGCCGCTCCGGGCGCGGTGGCCTGCCCGGCCGGGCCCCTCTCGGTGGCGCACCAGGCGGCCGCGAGCGCGGCGGTCACGTGCGCGGACTGCTCGTGCTCCGTGACGAGCACGTGCTCCGGGACGCTCACGCTCTACACGGATACGGCGTGCAAGTCGGGGTCGTACGCGATCTCAACCGACGTCTGCGTCGGCATCTCCAGCGCCGCGACCTACAAGGCGTACGAGTACACGGGCGCGGCGCCCAAGAGCGTCGCCTGCGAGGCCGGCGTCCCCAATCCCGCGCAGAGCGTGACCCTCGCCGGCGAGCAGACAATCTGCTGCGCGCAGTAGCCGCTCGAGCGCGCTGCGCCGTCGCGCCTCGATCGTCGCGAGCGCGTTGCGCCGCGCAGCTCCCACCGTTGCGCCCACCGTGCTATTCCGCAGAGAGCGCATGGTTTCCCCGGAGCGCAAGCGGCCCTGGTATCTGGTGCTCGCCCTGCTCGGGGCGCTGGCGCTCGGAACGGCAGGCGCCTTCCAGGGGTGGGGAACGTTCGTCAGCTACCACGAGCCCATCGACCCTACGGTCGTCGGCAGCGGGATCGCCGACGAAGCGGACCGGCTCGCCGTCATCGCGCGCTTCGAGGCCTATCTCCAGGTGCTCGACGTGGCGAAGTCGCGCGCGTGGCCGCTCGGCGTCGCGACGCTCGTCCTGGGAACCGCGATCTTCGTCTTTGCCATGCGCGCGCTCGGCGGCAACGGGGCCGCCAGGGCCGTGCTCGTGCAGCTGATCGTCGCGCAGGCCGGCACCAACGCGGCCAGCTACTGGCTGCTCCGGGACGTCTTCGAGGCCGAGCTCCGCCTGCGCGAGGCCGAAGACGCGGCGACTTCGCGCGACAATGTCCCCGAGCGCGACCAGGCCGAAGTGCTGCACGCCGCCTCGAAGATGCGCCGCGCGGGCTACCCCATCGCGCTTGCGCTCGACACGCTCGGCAGCGCGCTGATCGTCGTCGCTCTCACGCGGCGGCGCACGCGCGCGTTCTTCGATCCCGCGAGCGAAGCCATGAGGGAGCGCTAGCGGCGCGATGGGCCGGATCCAGACGCTGCCGACGGATCTCGCGAACCAGATCGCGGCCGGCGAAGTGGTCGAGCGCCCTGCGAGCGTCGTCAAAGAGCTCGTCGAGAACGCCCTCGACGCGGGAGCGACCCGCATCAAGGTGGAGCTCGAGCGCGGAGGCGCGACCCTCATCCGCGTCACCGACGACGGCGTGGGCATGGACGAGGACGACGCGGTGCTCGCGCTCCAGCGTCACGCGACGAGCAAGATCCGGCACAAGGACGACCTCTTCGCGCTGACGACGTTCGGCTTTCGCGGGGAAGCGCTGCCCAGCATCGCTTCGGTCTCGAAGCTGCGCCTGTCGACGCGCGTCCGGGGCAAGCCCGAGGGCGTCGAGGTCCTCCTCGAGGGCGGCGGAACGGCCCGGCCGCGACCCACCGGGGCGGCCGAGGGAACGTGCGTCGAAGTCCGCGATCTCTTCTTCAACGTCCCCGCGCGGCGAAAGTTCCTGAAGTCGACGGGAACGGAGGCGGCGCACGTGAGCGAAGCGATCCTGCTCGCAGCGCTCGCGAGACCCGACGTCAGCTTCTTTCTGGTCCGCGACGGGCGCCCGGCGCGCGAGTGGCTGCGCGCCGCCTCCCGCCGCGACCGTGTGGCGCAGGCGTTCGACGCGAGCGAGCGCCTCGAGGCCTGCTCGGGCGCCGCCGGCCCGATGCAGGTCGAGGCGCACCTCGCGCCGCCGGAGCGTGCGCGCGCGGGCGCCGCCGGGCTGCACCTCCTGGTCAACGGGCGCGCCGTGCGCGATCGGGCCCTCGCGCGCGCCGTCGCGCAGGCCTACGGCTCGGTGCTCGAGCCTGGCCGATACCCGGTCGGGGTCGTGTACGTCGAAGTCCCTGCGGCCGACGTGGACGTCAACGTCCATCCGCAGAAGGCCGAAGTGCGTTTCGCGGACGCGCGAGCGCTCCTCGACGCGGTGACCCGCGAGCTTCACGCGGTCCTCGCGCGCGCGTTCTCGCTGCCGGCGCTCGGGGCGTCGCGGGCCTGGATGGGCGGGCGCGGCGCGCGCGCCGCCATGGCGTCCCCTTTCGGCGCGCTCTCCCTGGAGGACGGGCGCGATCCGTGGAAGCTGGCGCTCCCGGAGGCTCCGTCGGGGCCCACGTCCATCGCCGAAAGCACGGCACCGATGACGCCGGGCACGCCGGCCGATCCCATCCTGTTCGAAGGGCTCGGCTTCTACTCGTCACTCGAGTTTCTCGCCCAGGTGCGAGGCACCTTCCTCGTGTGCAGCGGGCCCGACGGGCTCTACGTCCTCGATCAGCACGCGGCCGCGGAGCGCGTCACGTTCAACCGCCTGCGCAAGGCGTTCGCCTCGCGAACGATCGCCACGCAGCGGCTGCTCATCCCCGACGTCATCGAGCTGCTCCCCACGGAGGTCGCGACGCTCGACGAGCGCGCCGGCGACGTCGCGGCGCTCGGGATCGAGCTGCGAGCCGTCGGATCCAGCGCGGTCGCGGTGCACTCCGTGCCGGCTCTGCTGGCGCGCGCTCGCCCCGAGCGCATCGTGCGCGATTTCGTGGCCGAGCTCGGGCACGCCGACCGGCGCCCCTTCGGCGATGCCGCGGACCTCGTGCTCGCCACGATGGCCTGCCACGGCAGCATCCGCGCCGGAGACGCGGTCTCGCGCGCGGAGGCCGGCGCGCTCCTGCGCGCCCTCGACGACATCGACTTCGCCGGCCACTGCCCGCACGGGCGGCCGGTCGTGACCCGCATCGGTTATGACGAGCTCGAACGACGCGTCGGTCGTTGATCAGGCGCTGCGCATCGCGCACGATGCGCCGGACGCGCTGCTCACGGTGGTGGGCCCCACCGCGAGCGGCAAGACGGCCCTCGCGGTCGCCGTGGCGGAGAAGCTCGGCGGCGAGATCATCAGCGCCGACAGCGTCCAGATCTACCGCGGCTTCGACGTCGGATCGGGGAAGCCCACGGCGGCCGAGCTCGCCCGAGCCCCGCACCACCTCGTCGGGACACTCGACCCTCTCGACCCGGTCGACGCCGCGGCGTGGAGCAAGCTCGCCGAAGCCGCGATCGCCGACGTACGCGGGCGCGGGCGCGTGCCCATCGTGTGCGGCGGGACGTTCTTGTGGGTCAAGGCGCTCCTCTTCGGGCTGGCGAAAGCGCCCGCGGCGAGCCCGGCGACGCGCGGTCGGCACCGCGCGATCGCCGAGACCGACGGGCGCCCGGCGCTCCATGCGCGCCTTCGCGAGGTCGACGCGGAGACCGCCGCGCGCCTGCACCCGAACGACTTCGTGCGCGTCAGCCGCGCGCTCGAGGTCCATGAGCTGAGCGGCAAGCCGATGAGCGCCTGGCAGCGCGAGCACGGGTTCGCGCGGCCGCGGCATCGAGCAAGCCTGGTGGCCGTCGCGTGCGATCCGGCCGCCCTGACCGAGCGGATCAGGTCACGCGCGCGCGCGTGGCTGGCGGCCGGCTGGACCGACGAGGTCAGAGCGCTCCTGGCCGGCGGTTTCGGTGACGCACGCGCGATGGCGAGTGTCGGGTACGCCCAGGTACGCTCCGCGCTCGCCGGCGAGATCGAGGCCCCCGACCTCGAGACCCAGATCGTGCGCGCGACCCGCGTCTTCGCGCGCCGTCAACGCACCTGGCTCAATCACGCCGACGTGACCTGGCTACGGTAGCCTCAAGCCAGAGCGGCTCTAATCGCCGAGCGCGATCGTCGATCCGAGCGGCCCGCTCTCTCTCGAGCCCGCCGTGCGGTGGTGCAGGATCGCGCTCGCTGATTAGAGCGAGAGGCTCGCGTCGAGGAGCGCCAGGAAGGTGGCGGGGGCGAAGCGCTGGGCTTCGCCGATGACGTCGACGGCGCGCACATCGGTGCCGGACGCGAGGTTCGGCCGCACCGCCTGCGCGGCAAGGACGCTCGGCTCCCTGCCCTCCGACGACGGGGCCATCGCGTCGTCGTGGGTCGCCATCACGGACGCGGCACGCACGCCGGTCACATCCGCGTCGAACTCGACCGCTGGCGGCGCCGGGAGGCGACCGGACTTCGGGGGCGGGGTATGGCGCGCCGGTTGGGGCTCTTCGGCTCCGAACGCCAGCTCGGCGAGGCGCTCTTCGGGCGGAGCGGTCACGGGGCGCCGCGACGACGCGGGCGTCTCTTCGATCACCTCGTCGTCGTCGCCGCCGATGCCCCCTTCATTGACCTCGTTGGCCAGCTCCTCCACCTGTTCGGCGGACGGCCCGACCTCGTCGGCTTCGGCCGGCAGCGACTCGAGGAGCACCGGCGGAGCCGCCGAGAGGCGCTCGCGGCTGTCGGTCGCGTCCTGAGCCTCGAACGCGGCCACGGCGGCGGCCGGCTCCGGCGTCCCCGTGGTCACGTCGACGTCCACGTCGATGTCTACCTCGCCCGCGCCCGCGAAAGGCGGAGGCGGCAGGGTGGGCTCGTCGAGCGCCGCCTCGGGCGGCTCCGGGCTCGGCTCGCGCGCGGCCCGACCGACGACGGGCGGCGCGACAAAGGCGGGCGGCGCGACGAAGGCGGGCGGCGCGACGAAGGCGGGCGGCGCGACCGCCGCCGGGGCCACGACAACGGGGGCGGCCACGACGACCGAAGGGGTCACGACGACGGCGGGAGGCGCGATCGCCACGGGAGGCGCGACCACGGCCGACGGCGGCGCGACGCGTGCGGCGGCGGCCCGCTCCGATCGCGGCTCGGCGGCGCGCGTTCGGATGCGCGAAAGCAGCGCTTCGAGCTTCGAGATCGTGACGAGCTTGCTCAAGAGCCGCCTCCGTGAAGCTTCGCGATCGCGTCGCCCCAGAGCACCCCTGACGCGATCCATTCGCGGACCCGACCCACGGCGCGATCGCTCGATACGAGGACGCGAGCCGTCTGCGGGTCGCGGGACAGCAAGAGGCTCGCCACCTTGCGCCCGGAGGCGGCTTCGAGCGCCGCGCCGACGAGAGGAGCGACGAGCGCGTCGCGAAGCGGAGAGTCTTCGAGGACGACCACGAGCGCGCGCCCCCACCGCTCGACGCCCAGCACCCCAACGCCCACCAAGGCGGCTTCGCCCGCGAGCTGCGTGACGAAGTCCTCGAGCGAGCTTCCCGTCGCGTCCCCGATGCGTGCGGCCGCCCGGCGGCCGATGGCCGAACCGAGGGCCCGACCCAGGGCATCGACGGCGGCGGACGGCGCCGCGTCGACCAGATCCATGAGGGCGGTCAGCGGAACGAGCAGCAAGCGGTCGTCGCCGGCGCCGGCGCGAACGGCGCCGTGGGCGAGATCGAATCGAACGCTCTGGGCCGGATTGAACGAGGCAGCCGACATCGATGCTCCCTTTTTTATACGAGCCGCTCAAAGAAGGTGTCAAATCGACGACTCACTTGGTGATCGCGTGATCGCGCGCAACTGCAACACTTACGGGCTCGACTGCCTCGACCGCGCGGGACTGGCGACCGCCGCGCTGGCCGCGTTTGCCCTCAGCGCGGCCATTTCGCTTGCGGCAGCGCCGTCGAGTCTGGCGTCGGAACCCCCGGAGCCCGACGGCGGACCCCGCGACGCAGCCGCCGCGGCGCCCGGCCTTGCCCAGGGGCCGCTCATCGAGCCGTCGCCGACCCCCAAGGACGGCGCGTGCCCGGCGTGCCAAGAGGTGTGCTCCTTGCGCCATCCGCTGTGCGTCGACGCCGCGCGGGGAACGGCCGGGTCGATCGCGCTCGCCGCGCTTGCCGCGGCGGACCGCGCGTGGGACGCGCTCACGGGCGTCCTTGGAGCACCGGCGCCCGATGGGGGCCTCGACGGCATCTGGCACATCGAGCTCGGTGGTACCGTCGAGGGCGGCGGCGACGCTCTCCTGGGCGAGCGCGATCCGGTCGCGCACTTCGACCGCGCGTCGAGCTTCGCGAGGATCGACCGGTCGCTATCGCCCGGCTGCTCCCTCGACTTTGCCGTCGCTCGCGCCGTGGCCCGAGGCTCGCTCTGGCGCGCCGCGCCCGCGACCGACGAAGCCAGCGCTCGGGCCGAGGCCGAGACGCTCGCCGGCCTGGCGACGCCCTGCGCCGGCAGCGAAGCGAGCGCGTTCCAGTCGAACCCCGAGCGGGCCATCGTCGCCCGGGCATCGCCCGCGTACGAGCGCGGCGCCGGCCTTTTCTTCGGGTGGCTCGATGCCACGTTTGGGGCCGAGCCCGGAACGCTCGTCCTGGGTCTCTGGGCCCTCGCGCCCACGAGGACCCCTTTTGACGCCGATCGATGGGCCGCGACGCCCACGGGCTTCGACGTGCTGCGGGAGTCGCTCAAGAACGCGCTCTGGCAGGGGTCGACACTCGACGATGTGCTGGTGCGTTTCGCCGTCGCGCGGGCGACCCTGGTCCCGCCGGCGCGTCTCGCCTGGCACGTGGGGTGGCCGACCCAGGCCCGTCGGCTGGCGTCCCCAGAGCCCGTGGCGCCGACCGGTGCGAGCTACGTCCTGGTCGATCGCCAGGGCGCCCCCGCGGGAGCGAAGCTGCGCCTCGAGGCCGAGTGGGAAGATTACGGCCGGATGCGCTGGGTCGTCGTGAAGCTCGACGCCGCAGGCCACGCCCTCGGCGACCTGCCCGTTGCCTCGCTGGATCGCACCCCTCATGCGTCGATCACGATCGAGTCCCTCGAAGCGACCGACCGCGTCTTGGTCGTTGGAGTGAACGTCGGGAGCACCGAGCGCGCGTTCGATCCGGGCGAGGGCGAGTGGGAGCCGCACGGCTGGCTCCTCACCCTAGCGGCCGAGTAGTTTTCGCAGACGCTATTGACCAGGAAGCCCTTGGCCGCGGACCCTAGCGATCGTGACCCAGGTTCCGCGGCGCTGGTCGTCCCTCGTCGCCCTCGCTCTCTCGCTGCTGGCCATCCTTTGCGTTTCACGTAGCGCCCCGGCCCAGTCGACGCCCGCGACCTCGGCCTCCGCCGCGACGACGACCTCCGCCGCGTCGTCGACATCCCCCTCGGCGCACGCGTCTGCGTCCCTCGTCGCGCAGGCGTCCGCGTCCCCTGCGGCGCGTGCGTCCGCGTCCGCATCCGCCGATGCGCTCGCGCCCGAGGCCGCGTCGGCGCCCGAGCCGCCGTCCGCCTCCGCGCCCGCGCCAGAGCCCGCAACCGCCTCCGCGTCCGAGCGCGCGCCGGAGCCCGAGCCCTCGGCATCGGCCGCCGCACACCCATCTCACGCCGCGAGCGCCACGGCGCCCGCGCCCTCGGGATCGGCCGCCGCTGCCGCAACCTCGGCCGAGGTACGTCTCCACGAGCACCCGATCTTCACGCTGAGCGTCTCACGCGTCGACCAGCGGGCGTCAGAGCGCGCGACAGCGGCTAGCCGGGCGCTCGAGAGTGTGGTCGACGACCCGGGCAAGGCCACCGCGCACGTCGAGGAGTCGCCGGGGAACGCCGTAGTCTTCGTCGGCAACACGCCCATCGTCTCGCTGGGCGACGCGGACGCCGAAGCCGCCGGCGGAGACGTGTCGCTGCACGTCTACGCCGCGAGCGTCCGGTCGAAGATCGACGACGCGCTCCGCGCCGAGCGCACGCGGACCGCGATCGCCGAGCACGTCTTTTCGTTCTCGCTCCTCGTCTTCTCGGCGCTCCTCGCGTTTTTGCTCGTGCGGCGCGTGGGTGAAATCTCGGGACGCCTGCGCATGTGGGTGAAGTCGAATCCCGATCACATCCCGGCGCTCAAGCTCGGCACGATCGAGGTCGTGCGACCCGCCGCCGTCCGGGGCGCCGTGTCGGTCGGCCTGGCGCTCGCGCATCGGATCGCGCAGTTCACGATCGTCTACTCGTGGCTCATCTTCGCCCTGTCGCGGTTCGAAGCAACCCGCGACTATACCGACCGGCTGGCCGGCTTCGTGCTGGTCCCGCTTTCGGCGCTCATCGGCCGCCTCGGGTCTTCGCTGCCGCTGTTCGTTGTCGCCGCAATCGCCGCCCTCGCGCTCGGTGTCGCGGTCCGCTTCGTGGGTCTCTTCTTCGGCAGCGTGGCGCGCGGAGAGACGCACGTCGCGTGGCTCCCGCGCGACCTCGCCGGCCCGACCAGCGTGCTCGTCCGGGCGGGGATGGTGCTGGCGTCGATCGTCCTCGCGGCGCCCCTCATCACGGGCACCGACGACGGCGCTCTCTCACGCGCGGGCGTCGTCGCCCTCGTGGCGCTCGGCCTCGCGTGCACGCCCGTCCTCGCGTGCGCCGCGGCCGGAGTGCCGGCGGTCTACGGCCGCCACCTCCGACCCGGTGACTTCGTCGAGGCGGGCGGCCGCGCGGGGATCGTGCGCGACGTGACGCTGCTCGAGCTCGTCCTGGAAGACGCCGTGGGATGCGAGGTGCGCGTCCCGCAGCTGCTCGGTCTCTGGCACCCGATGCGCGTGCTCGGCAGCGCCCCACTCGCCTCGATCGAGATCGTCGTCGACCCGAGCGAGCGACCCGCCAAGGTGGAAGAGACGCTCGTGGGAGCGGCGCTGGCGACCTGCGATCGCGCGCGGGTCGACCTCGTCTCGATCGACGCGGACGGCGCCTGCTGGCGCGTCTCGGCGGTCCCCAAGTACGGCAACGGCGTGGCCGCCGTGGGAGACGCGATGGCGCTCGCCATCGCCGAGCGGGGCATCGCCCTCGGCCGGCGGAGGTCGAAGTGAATCGGAGCCGGACGCAGTGAACGCGATCCTCATCCTCGTCGGACTGCTGGTGCTGTCGTACCTCGGCAGCTTCCTCGTGGGTGGCCGCAGCGTGCGCGGCGTCGGCCTGCCCTCGGGGGTCGAATACGCGGCCCTCGGTTTCGTGCTCGGACCGCACGCCCTCGGCCTCGTGGGCGGCGACAACCTCGCGGCCTTCGAGCCGGTCGTCCAGGTGGCGCTCGGGTGGCTGGCGTTCGTGATCGGACTCGACTTCGGCTTCGTGGGAGAGAAGCGCGTGCGGGTCGGCAGCCTGGTGCTCGGCAGCCTGAGCGCTCTCCTGGCCGGCGGCGCGGCGGCCTCGGCGGTCTGGTTCACGATGGATCGCCTGGGGATCGGCGGCTCGATGACCGAGCGGATCCTCGTCGCCGGCGGCACGGGCGCGGCCTGCTCGCAGACGACGCGCCACGCCATCCGGTGGATCGTCGACCGGCACGACGGGCGCGGTCCCCTCGCCGACCGGATCAACGAGCTGGCCCACACCGACGATTTCTTGCCGCTCGTCGCGGTGTCCGTCCTCTTCGCCCTCGAACCGGCGCGGGACGTCGCGATGAAGGTGCCGCTCCGCGACTGGCCCGCGATCACGATCGGCCTGGGGCTCATGATGGGCGCGGGCGCGGCCCTCTTGCTTCGCATCGAGATGCCGATCGAGGACACGTGGGCCGTGCTCTTCGGCGTGTCGCTCATCGCGATCGGCACCGCGACGCGCCTCGCGATCTCGACGCTCACCGTGTGCTTCTTCATGGGGATCGCGGTCTCGATGCTCACGGCCCACGGGACGAGCTCCGGGGAATGGTCGGGCCGACCGAGAGGCCGGTCCTCCTTCCCGCGCTCGTCCTCGCCGGCGCGCGGATCGATTTCCGCGCGTCGCCGGCGCTGCCCTGGCTCGCGGCGGCGGCCATCACCGGCCGCATCGTGGCGAAGATCGTCACGGGCTGGCTGCTCGCGGCCGGCTCGCGGCCGGCGCGCAAGGCAGGCCCGCTCGTCGGGCTCTCGCTGATGTCGTCGGGAGCGCTCGCGATGTGCATCGGCCTCGCGTTCGCGCTGCGATTTCCGGGCGTCGTCGGCGACAGCGTGCTCGTCATCTCCGCCCTCGCCGCGACGGTCGGCGAGTTCGTCGGCCCGGCCCGCCTCCGCCGAGCGCTCCTCGCCGCCGGAGAGATCGTCGAAACGAAGGCGCCGCCGGCAGGCGACGCGAAGGCATCGAGCGCTGCCGGAGGGGCGGCCGTTTGAGCGGGTCGACGAGCGCAGCGCGCCAGGGCGTCGGGGTGCACCTGACGCACATCCTTCTCCTCGCGGGGTTCAGCGCCATCATCTTCTACGTGACGCGCGTCGTCCCCGAGACGCACGGCAGCCTCTGGACCATCGCGGCCATCGGCTTCCTTCTCCTGTCGGGAACGCTGCTGAGCGAGCTGCTCGCACCGCTCGGGCTGCCGCACCTCACGGGCTACCTCATCGCGGGGATCGCCTCCGGCCCGTACGCGCTGAAGCTCGTCGACGAGCACACGGTCAAGAGCCTGTCGCCGATCAACACGCTCGCCCTCTCGCTCATCGCCCTCGCGGGCGGGGCCGAGCTCGACATGGCGACGGTGCGCAAGGGCGCCAGGTCGCTCGGCTGGGCCATGCTCGTGCAGTGCGTCTTCGTCCTGGTCGCGGTCACGACGTTGTTCTTCGTTGCCGCCCGGCCGATGATCCCCTTCACCCGGTCCCTGACCACGCCGGCGCTCCTCGGCGTCTCGCTCCTCTGGGGGGCCCTCGCGGTGACGCGGAGCCCGTCGGCCACGCTCGGCATCCTCTCGCAGACGCGCGCCAGCGGTCCCCTCGCGTCGTTCACGCTCGCCTTCGTCATGACCTCCGACGTCGTCGTCGTCGTCCTCATCGCCCTGGTCCTGGGCAGCGTGCGCCCGCTCATCGACCCGACGGCCGGGTTCTCGCTCGACTCGTTCGCGACACTCGGCCACGAGCTCGTCGGGAGCGTCGCGCTCGGTACGACGCTGGGCCTGGTCATCGCGCTCTACCTGCGCTTGGTCAATCGGCAGATGCTGGTGGTCCTGCTCGTCCTCGGCTTCGGCGTCAGCACCGTGCTCGACTACCTGCAGTTCGACTCGCTGCTCACATTCATGGTCGCGGGCTTCATCGTCCGCAACATGTCCAACCAGGGGCACAAGTTCACGGCGTACATCGAGAAGACGGGGACGGTCGTGTACGTCATCTTCTTCGCGACCGCGGGCGCCGACCTGAACGTGCCTCTCCTGCATCAGCTCTGGCCCGTCGCGCTGGTGCTCGCCGGAACGCGCGCCTTCGTCACGTGGCTCGGATCTCCCATCGCGGGGCGCCTGGCGAACGACTCGCCCGTGCTGCGCCGGTGGTCCTGGTCGGGCCTCGTGTCGCAGGCGGGCCTCGCGCTCGGCCTCTCGGGGATCATCGCCCGGGAGTTCCCGAGCATCGGTACGGGTTTCCGGGCGCTCGCGATCGCGACGGTCGCCATCAACGAGATGGTCGGTCCGGTGCTCTTCAAGCTCGCGCTCGATCGGACGGGCGAGACGTCGCCCATCCAGGCTCCGAGCTTCCCGTCGATGCGACCGCCGCCGATGACGTAGAGGCCCGCGGTGAGCAACGGGTCGGCTGCGGGCCGGCGTCGGTAGGTGCGTTCAGCCTCGCGTCAGCTTCGCTCGCTCGTGCGTCGGCGAGTCGGGGAGGGGCATGAGCGACCCGAGGAGGCTGATCGGCTTCGCTCGTAGGCTTGTGAGCTTGGCTCGCCCGCCCATCTGTGTGCGAAGCACGGCCACGGGCGAGGGAAGGATGGTCGTCGCCTTCGCGAGCGGATCCGCGGGCATCGCTTGTTGATTCACCCACTTCGCAAGCCGATGAGCGTGGCGCGCCGACTCTCGGGCGTGCCGAGCTCGTTGTTCGATATCGCTCGCCGCGGCACCCGCTCCCCGTGCTCACCCGCCCGTGATCGTCGAGCCTCCGTCGACGACGATCGTTTGCCCCGTCGTGAAGCTGCCGGCCGCGGACGCGAGGTACACGGCGGCGCCCGCGAGCTCGCGCGGTTCGCCGATGCGCCGGAGCGGATAGTTGCGCACGGTGGCCGCGTAGATCTCCGGGTTCTCCCAGAGCGCGCGCGCGAAATCAGTGCGCACGAGCCCCGGCGCGATGCAGTTCACGCGCACGTTGCGGGGCCCCCATTCGACCGCGAGGTTGCGCGCCATCTGCATGTCGGCCGCTTTCGAGATCCCGTAGGCGCCGAGGCGCTCGGAGCCCTTCAGGCCGCCGATCGACGAGACGATGATCACCGCGCCTCCGCCGCGCTCGGCCATGGAGGGGATCGTCATCTGACAGAGCCAGTGGTTGCTGCGGATGTTGCTCGCCATCACCTTGTCGAACGCGCTGTCGGGGATCTCCTGGCTCGGGCCGAAGTGAGGATTGATCGCCGCGTTGCAGACGAGGACGTCGATGGGCCCGTACGCCTTCTTCGTCTCGTCGACGAGGCGCTGCAGCTCCTCTTTGCTCCCGATGTTGCACGGGATCACGATCGCTTCGCCGCCCTTCGCGACGATGCCGTCCCTCACCTCTTCGCACGCCGCGGGCTTGCGGCTCGAGACGACGACCTTCGCCCCGAACGCGGCCATCGCCTCGGCGATCGCTCGCCCGATCCCCTTCGAGGACCCGGTGATCAACGCGACCTTTCCACTCAGATCGAACAATTCGCGCATCGTGAGCTCCCGCCGGGGCAACCGCGGCCGGGCCTATGGCTAGCAGAAAACGGCGCGCGTCGCGGCGGCGATGTCGGCGTCCGGGTGCGAACGGGCGCGATGTCCGTGTCGCGGCGGCTACCCCCGCGACGCGACGCGGATTGAATCGGCGGCGCGCTCGGACGTCTCACCTTTGGACCCGAAAGGCCGGCCGCTCGCTGCGGCGGCCGCAACCACCCATCGGAGGAACACCGGCAATGAAGACCCTGTTTCGCTTCGCCCTTCCCGCTGTACTCGCTCTCGCCGCGCTCGCGCCGACGGCCCAGGCCGATCAGCCCGGCCAGCATCCTCACTACCTGCATGCGCTCTCGGACCTGCGCGACGCGCGCGCGAACCTGCAGAAGCGCGGCGGCGACGCCGAGATGAAGTGGGACGAGAACAAGGCGATCGGGGACGTCGACGCTGCGATCGGGAAGATCAAGGCCGCGTCGGTCGACGACGGCAAGAATCTCGACGACCACCCCGCGGTCGACGCTCCGGACCGCAAGGGCCGCCTTCACAAGGCGCTCGCCGATCTCCAGACGGGCCGCGAGAACGTGGCCAAGGAAGAGGACAACGCCTTCGCGCAAGGCCTGAAGGCCCGCGCGCTCCGCGACATCGACTCGGCGCTCATGCGCACTCGCGAGGGGCTCTGCAACGCGGGCGACATGGCGTTCTGCCCCAAGCCGTGAGTCGCGCTTCGCTTCGAGACGCGTCGGGGCGCTAAGAGACGCGCCGGGGCCGCCCCTTCAGCGGCGCGAGGGTCGGCGGCGTCGGCGCAGGCTGAAGGCCGTGACGGCGAGCGCGCCGCCGCCCCAGCCCCGTAGATCGGGGTCGCGCCGATTCGAGGAGGGGGCGACCCCGCAACCGCCCTGGATGCTGACCGGGTACTCGGCCGTCCAGACATCGGTCGCGATCGGGACCGTCTTCTCCTCGACGATCGGCGCGCCGTCGAAGGTCGCGCCTACCGTGAGATGCGACAGGCCCAGCCCCGCCGGCAGCTGCACGGTCACGACCCATATCCCTGGGCCGCGCCTCGTAAGCTGGGCCGCGCCCTCGAAGAGCGCCCCGTCGACGAGCGCGTAGGCCGCCAGACGACCCGGCGCGAAGCCGTCGGCCGGGGGCGCCGCAGCGACGCCGATTCGCGGCGCGCGCAGCTCGAGCACCGCCTGCAGAGGGGTCGACCCGTCGGCGAGGTACTCGTCCGCGCCGAGCGTGAGCCAGCTCTCGCCACGCGCGGGCAGCGCCAGGGTGGGATCGCGGAGCCGATCGACGGCGGCGATCGCGCCGAGGACGTCGACCTCGCCGGCGGCCGCCTGGTCGTCGAAGGGCGCCGGCCCGCGCAGAGGATGGGCGCCGCCCTGGAGAGCCGCGACGATCGTGTCCTGCGTGAGTGTCGGGTCGTGCTGCAGCATCACCGCGACGGTTCCCGCCACGATGGGCGCCGAGAACGACGTGCCCGCCGCGACGCCGTGCAGCGAGTCGATCATGTTGCAGTGGTTGCTCCCGCAGTTCGGGTCGGAGAAGATGCTCGCCGGGCTCGGAGGAACGGCCTGCTGCGAGAGCGCGCCGACGATCGCCGCTCCGGGCGCCATGATCTCGGGCTTCGCGACGCCCGTCAGCGTGGGCCCGGCGCTCGAGAACCAGCAGGGCTCGCCGTCGATCGCGTCGCGGGTGAGCTCGTCGGCGTTCGGAAGACCGCCCACCGGATCGAGCAAAGGGACGTAGACGTGCTGCTCGTGGCCGTCGAGATCGGTCCACGCCTTCTTGTTGATGGTGCAGCCGACGCCAATGATCGAGGGCACCGTGGCCGGAAGGTTGATGGTGCTCTCGCGCACGCCCTCGGCGAAGCCGAGCCCGTAGCCGTCGGGGCCCGACGCGCTGCCCGTCGCCTCGACGTAAAGGTCCGCGGTGCCCGAGCCCGAGAGCGTCACGGCGTAGGTGCCCCCCGGCCACGCTCCCTGCCAGGCCACGACGGCGCCGTGGGACTGGGCGGGCACGGGGCTGTTGGTCGGCTCGCTCCCGTTGTAGACCGCCGCCTGGTAGGTGCCGGAGTCCTTGCCCGCCGAGCTGGCGGAGGCCACGGGCTCGATCCACGTGCCGTCGGGCCCGTCGAGGCCGACGCGGATCGATGCTCCGGCGTGCATCGCCACCCAGACCTCTACGCCACCGTCTTGCGTGGCGACGGTCGGGATCGGGACGCGCATCGTCGCTCCCGTGCTCACATGCACGTTCTGGTGCACGAGCCCGCCGTCGGCCGGGGAGATCGATCCGCTGTTGCCCGCGGCCGCGACGAGGGCGCGCCCGGGGTGGTCGGGGCCGACGAAGCTCGCGAGCGTCTGCTCCCAGGCCATCGTTCCGTCGTGCGGACCGAAGTCGCTGCCGAGCGACAGATTGACGACGATCGGCATTCCGAGCGCGCTCGCGCGGTCGAAGAGGAAGCCCACGCCGAGGAGCACGTCGTCGGTGTCGATCGACGTGGTCCCGGCCCCGGTGATGCGCGCAAGGACGATCGTCGCTCCGGGCGCCACGCCCCGGTACGTCGACTTGCCCGCGAGCCCGTTCCCCGCGGCGCACGCCGTCACGAGGGTCCCGTGCCCCACCTCGTCGTGCGGGAGCATCGACGTGTCCCCGGAGGCGATGGCCGCGTCGATGTCCGCGGCCGACCAGACCGCTCCGGCGAGGACCGATCCGGCCATCGGGGCGACGCCGAACTTCTGCTCGAGGTCCGCGTGCACCCCGCGCGGCGCCGACGAGAGATCGAGCAGCCACGCGACGCGTGTGTGCCCCTGCGCGTCGAGGAAGTCGGGGTGGGTCACGTCGAGCCCCGTGTCGGCGACGCCGACGAGTACGCCGGTGCCGTCGAGGCCTTGCGCGATCGCTTCGTTGGCGAAGACGAACGCCGACGCCGTGTTGAGCAGCGTGTGAAGGGGCGGCGTGACCTCGATGGGCAGATCGGGGTGCGCGTCGGCAAAGGCGACCAGGGTGGCGGGCGCGCCGGAGAGGCGCGCGAAGCCCGGAACGATCTCCGGGAGGCCGACGTCGCTCGCCCGCACGCCGGCGGGAAGGACGACTCGCGCGCGGATGTCGCGAGACGCGGCGCCGGCGACGGTGAACGCGCCGGTCGCGTGCGCGCCCAGCAGCCGCACGAGCGCGGCGCCGTCCGGCATGGGCCCGTACGCGCGCGTCGACTGCGCCTGCGCCTGCGCCGCGGTCGCCCCGACGACGGCCATCGTCAGGCCAGACAACGCCCAGAGACAGAGATTCACACGAAGGCGGTTTCTGGGAATTCGCCCCCGACCGCGCTCGAGCCGAAATCTGCGCGTCGAGTGCCCATGAACAATAAAATACTTCCCGCCTTCCTGTTCAATCTCGTTCGAGAGCGCCATAGGTGTCGACTCGTGGTCCAGAGCGCACCTCGGTTTGAGGTCGCGCGTGAAGTTTACGAGGTATCGTTTAGACTGGCGGAACGATGTGCTTCTTCGGCGGGCGCGGGCGCTGGCGCTCGAAGCGTTCGAAGCGGACGCGGATCTCTTCGCGCAGGCGATCGCCGGGGACCACCGCGTCGATGACCATCTCGCTCGCGAGCCGTTGCACGTCGATGTCGGCGCGGTACTCGTCGCGCAGCTTGGCGACGAAGGCGTCGCGCTCGGGCCCTTCGGGGATCTCCTGGATCTTGTTGTAGTAGACGGCGTTGACCGCCGCCTGCGGTCCCATCACGGCGATCGACGCCGTCGGCGAGCGCGATGCACGCGTCGGGCTCGAACGCGGGCCCGCACATGGCGTAGAGACCGGCGCCGTACGCCTTTCGCACGACGACGCTGATCTTCGGCACGCGTGGCCTCGCTGCACCGCCGCGATCATCTTGGCGCCGGCGCGGATGATGCCCTGCCGCTCGACCTTCGTTCCGATCATGAAGCCCGGGGACGTCGGCGAGGTAAAGGAGCGGGATGTTGAACGCGTCGCACAGCCAGATGAAGCGCGCGGCCTTGTCGGCGCTGTCGACGAAGAGGACGCCGCCCGAGCCACTTGGGCTGATTGGCGACGATCCCGACGGCCCGGCCGTCGATGCGCGCGAACCCGGTGAGGATCTCGCGCGCGAAGAGCGCCTTGATCTCGAGCCACGATCCCTCGTCGACGACCTCGCCGATGACGGCCATCATGTCGAAGGGCTTGTTCTCGTCGGCCGGGACGATGTCCTCGATCCGCTTGCCGCTCGTCTTCGGCGGGCGCGCGCCGGCCTCGATCGGCGGCGCGACCTCGGCGTGCCTGGGCATGTACGCGAGGTAGCGCTTCGCGAACGCGATCGCCTCGTCTTCGGTCTTGCATAGGACGTCGCCGCAGCCGCTCACGCTGCAGTGCATCCTGGCGCCGCCCATCTCTTCGAGCGTCACCTTCTCGCCGATGACCATCTCGGCCATGCGCGGGCTGCCGAGGTACATGCTCGCGTTGCCGTCGACCATCGCGACGACGTCGCAGAAGGCCGGGATGTACGCGCCGCCGGCGGCGCTCGGACCGAAGAGCAGGCAGACCTGCGGCACCTGACCGCTCATCTGCACCTGGTTGTAGAAGATGCGCCCGGCGCCGCGTCGCCCGGGGAACATCTCGATCTGGTCGGTGATGCGCGCGCCGGCGCTGTCGACGAGGTAGAGCATCGGGACGCGCAGCTGCGCGGCGGTCTCCTGGATGCGCAGGATCTTCTCGACGCGTGCGCCGGCCCCACGAGCCGGCCTTCACGGTCGAGTCGTTGGCCATGAGCGCGACGATGCGCCCGCCGATCGTGCCGGTCCCGGTGACGACGCCGTCGGCCGGGAGCTCGGGGTCGAGGCTGTTCGCGAGCGCCGCGTCCTCGACGAAGCTCCCGGCGTCGAGCAGGCGGGCGATGCGCTCGCGGGCGAAGAGCTTGCCCTGCTCGGCGTTCTTCTGGTGGTACTTGGCGGCGCCCTCCAGCTTCGACGCGGGCCAGCGTGTCCTTCAGCTTCTGATCGAGCGACATGGGGCTTGGGGCCTCGTAGCGGCTCTTAGCGCGAAACCGGTCACGGACGGAAGACGAGCGGCGCGGTGACGGTGGCCATGCCGGGGGGCTTCGGAAAGTGCGCCGCCTTGATCGCATCGCTCAGGCAGGACACGAGCGCCGGATCGCCGGCCGACCCGCCGGGCTCGGCGTCGACGAGGAGGACCGTGCCGGCCTCGTTGACGTTGATACGCAGCTTGAGCTTGCCGTGGAGCGAGGGGTTATTCTGGCGCGCCTGGTTGTAGCAAGACAGAAGCTGCGGCTTGAGGGCGGCGATCGTGGACTTGGGGTCGAAGGAGGGTGGCGCGACGATGTCGCCGATGAGGACCGAGCCGCCGGTGGGAAGAGGCGCGGGCGCGGACGCGGACGCGGGCGCGGGCGCGGGCGCGGGCGCGGGCGCGGGCGCGGGCGCGGGCGCGGACGCGGACGCGGGCGCGGGCGTGGGCGCGGACGCGGGCGTGGGCGTGGGCGCGGACGCGGGCGTGGGCGCGGATGCGCAGGCGGTCACGAAGAGGAGCGTCGGCAGGAGCGCGCGGGGCATCGATCACCTTCCTTGAAAGCGCGGCGGCCGCTTGGCGGCGAAGGCCGCGAGGGCCTCGCGGCGGTCCTCGGTCGCGAGCGTCTTTTCGTAGCTCACCTTCTCGATCAGAGGCCGGTTTCGAGCGCGCTGTCGCAGTCCGCGGTCGATGGCCTCGAGCGCCGCCGCCTGCGCGATGGGAGCGCCCTCGGCGATCGGGCCGATCCACTCGATCGCGTCGTCGACGACATTCTTGCCTGCGGGCGTCACGCGGTTCACAAGGCCCCACGCCAGCGCCTCCGCGGCCTGGATGCGGCGCGCCAGGAGGATCATCTCCTTCGCGCGCCCTTCGCCGACGATTCGCGGCAGGCGCTGGGTGCCGCCCGCGCCGGGGATGATGCCGAGCGACGTCTCCGGGAGCCCGAGCACGGCGTTCGCGGACGCGACGCGCAGGTCGCACGCGAGCGCCAGCTCGAGGCCGCCGCCGAGCGCCACGCCGTTGATGGCGGCGACGACGGGCTTGGGCGAACGGTCGAGCGGGCCGAGCTCGGACCGGTAGAGATCGATCTGCACCTCGCACGTCTTCGTCGGTCATCCCCTGGCGCTCCTTGAGGTCGGCCCCGGCGCAGAACGCCTTGTCCCCGGCCCCCGTGACGACGACCGCGCGCACGGAGGCGTTCGTCGCCGCCTCGCGCGCGAGCTTGCCGAGGGCGAGCAGCAGGTCGCGAGAGAGCGCGTTCATGCGGTCGGCTCGATCGAGGGTCCAGATCGCGACGGCGCCGCGTTGCTCGACCCGGACGGGAAAGTCGTCGGTCACGCCTTCTTCCTCCGGGCGCGAGCCCTCTTCTTCGGCGGCGTCGTCGGCGGCGCCGCGGCCACGTCGTCCACGAGGCGGGCCTCGAGCTTGGCCAGCCTCACCTTGAGGTCGGCGTGCTCGCCTTGCAGCTTCTCGAGCTCTTCGCGCACGGCCTCGGCCGCGCGCCGCGGCTCGGCCAGATCGCGGAGGACCTCGCGAATGCGCCTTCGCACGCGCGCGTCGAGGTCGACCTCGAGGCGCTCGCGCAGCGCGGGGCGCGCCTTGGTGTCCGCCATCTCGCCGAGCGCTCGCACGACGTCGATGCGCAGGATCGGGATCGCGGATCGTCGAGGAGGAGCTCGAGCGTCTCGCGGGTCTTGCCGATCCTCGGCGAGCTTGGGCAAGCTCATGATGGCCGCGCGGCGGGCGCGCTGCGGTTGCCCGTAGCGAACCCGCGACGCTCAGGTGGGGCAACGCGCGGTCGTCGCGGAGCGCCGCGAGGCCGTCGATGGCGCCCACGCGGACGACGTCGAACCAGCTCGGGCGCTCGAGCAGATCGACGAGCACGTCGAGCGCCGCGGGCTGGCGCGTGCGCCCGAGCGCCCGCGCGGCCTCGGCCTCGACCAGGTAGCTGTCGTCGCGCAGCGCGGGCGCCTTGACGAGCTCCATGGCCTCCGTCGAGCGAAAGTGCCCGAGCGCTTCGACGACGGCGCGCCGCACCTTGGGATGGGTCGTGCGCCGCGCGCTCTTCAAGGCCTCGAAGGACGCCCGACCTCGAATGCGAGCCAGCGCCGCCGCGCACTCCGCCCGCACCCCCCAGAACGCGCCGTCGTCGGCGAGCACGCCCGCGAGCGCCGCGATCGTCGGCGGGTCGTCGACGCGCGCGAGGGCCTGGGCCGCGAGCCAGCGGCCGCGCGCGGTCGGCGCCCCGGCGAGCTGGGCGCGCAGCATGTCGCTGGGAGCCTTGACCCGCACCTCGCCGACGACGCGCATGTCGGGGTCGACGACGACGAACGCCGGCCGAGACGCGGCGGGGAGCGCGAACGACTGCTGCCGCTCGGTCATGTGGAGCCTGCGGCGAGCGACGCCACGCGCCGCGTCCGCGACGTCGAGATCGAGCGACGACGCTCGAAGCTCGCGGGCACCCCGTCGGTCGTCGGCTGCACCTGCTTGGCCGCGACGGTGAGGATCCCCTTTTCCCACGTGAGCTCGACCTCGATCTCCGGGTGCCCCGGCTTGTAGACCCACTGCTCGAAGAGCCGACCCAGGCTCCTGCCGCTCACGTCCTCGAGCGCGCGCTGCAGGTCGCGCGTCTCGACGACGCCGCGCGCGTGCTTGACGAGGTACGAGCGAACGCCGCGCCAGAAGAGGACGTCGCCGAGCTCCGACGCGAAGCGCGTGGAGCACCAGGCCGCCCTTCTCGTAGAGGTGGCGGTCGAACAGATCGAGCGGCGCGTCGTAGTCCTGGCAGACGATGGGACGCCGGTAGCGGCCGTGCGCTTCCGTCACGTAGGCGTCGAGGTCGCTCTTGAGGCCGAAGGCGTACTCGTCGCGAGCCCAGGTGCTTCTCGCGCCACACGTGCTCGAAGAAGGTCGCGAACCCTTCGTTGAGCCAGCCCTCGTACCAGGCGCGGCACGTGACGTAGTCGCCGAACCACTGGTGGGCGAGCTCGTGCGCGACGAGATCGTCCGACGAGACGTCGAGGGCGGCGCGCTCGTCGAGCAGGATGTGCTCGTACATCGTGGTCGCGGTGGTGTTCTCCATCCCGCCGAAGATGAAGTCGGCCACGACGACCTGCGTGTAGCTGCTCCACGGGTACGGCACGCCGGTGATCTCGCTGAAGTGCTCGACCATCTGCGGCGTTCGGGCGAACGCGCGTCGCCCGTCGTCCTCCCGGCCCCGGGGAACGAGGTACGCGAGAGGGACGTCGCGGACCCCGATCCGGGCGGCATCCGCCAGCTCGCGCGAACTCCCCGGCGACGAGCGTCACGAGGTAGCTCGCGTGCGGCTCGGACATCCGCTAGTGGAAGACGTCGGCGTCGCCCTCGCCGGGGCGCTGCTCGACGAGCACGCCGTTCGAGAGGGCGTGCCAGCCTCTGGGCACGCGAGCGACGATCTCCGTCGTCATCTTCGCGTGAGGGCTGTCGTGACACGGGATCCAGTGGCGGGCGTCTTCTTCCTGGCACTGCGACCACACCTGGCGCGGGCGGTCGGGGTAGTGCTCGTCGGGCTCGAGGAAGTAGAGGCCTCGGCGCGGCGTCGCGCGGTACGTCACGCCGACGCGCGCGGTGCCGGACGCGGCCTCGATGGGCACGATCAGCACGCGTCCGTCGTACTGGAAGGGCGCGGGGCGCGCGTCGAGCGAGACGCTCTCGATCTCGAAGCCGACCGCGTCGAGCTCGAGTTGCTCCGCGGCGGGGTCGATCCGCCGGACGTCGAGAGTCGCCGTGGCGCGGACGCTGTGGGCGCCGACGTCGAGCGTCAGGTCGAGCGCGAGGTGATCGATGGCGAAGGGGCGGTCGCGCTCGAAGTGGCGGGTGCTCGACGGAAGGACGAAGGGGCGCCCGGCGGAGGCGTGTTCGGCGCCGATCGACGCGCAGCCACACCGCGCATGGAGGCGCTGCTCGAGAGCCATGGGGACAGCGAGATTCACACGGCGAAGCCCGCGGAAGGAAGGGGTTATTTCGCAATGCGCGGGAACCGGCTCAAGGCGTGCGCAATGGCTGTCGGCCGCACGTCTCTTCGACCTCCTCGCGAACCCGCCCGGCCGGGTGCCCGGTGTCGACCCGCGGCCGGAGCCGCTCGACGGCGGCCAGGCCCTCCTTCGCATCGCCGCAGCGGCCGTCGCTGACGGCGTCGCCCGTGAATTCGACGCGCGCTTGCAGTTCCATGGTCGCAAAACGGTCGGTCCGATCGCGGATCGCCAGGGTCGCGATGCACGCGAGCAGCAAGGCGCCGCACGCGCCGAGGATGCCGGCGGTCGCGGCGCTCGAGTAGCGATACCCACGCTTCCAGAGCGCCGCGATGGCGGCTCCGGCGACCGCCCCGCCGACATGGGCGGCGTTGTCGATGTTGCCGCCGCTGAGGTTCGAGACGATCCCGAAGATGACGACGAAGCCGAGCCACCTCGCCATCGCCTGCGTGAGGGGGCTCTGCCAGCCGCCGGTCCGCCACCCGACGACGAGCGCCGCCGCGATGACCCCGGAGATGGCGCCGGAGGCTCCCACCGTCATGCCGCCGGTGCCGCCGTACCAGCCGTAAAGGACGCTGAGGAGGTTCCCGAACACGCCGGCGACCAGGTACATCGGCGCCATGCGAGCCGATCCGACCGCGCGCTCGACCAGCGGGCCGGCCTGCCAGAGCGCGATCATGTTGAAGGCGAGGTGGACCAGGCCCGCATGCAGGAAGCAGGCGGTCACGAGGGTCTCGAAGCGACCCTCGCCCACAGTGGCGAGCGAGTAGCTGGCGCCGAGAGCCAGCATCTGGGCCGTCGGCAGGTTCGACGCCGAGCGGCTGATCACGGTCTCCGCGACGAAGACGCAAATGTTCAGCGCGAGGAGCAATCGCGTGACCGGCGCCTGGTCGAGCCAACCCGGGGGAACGATCCGCCCGTCGTCGGCCGCGGGCGTGTAAATCGGCCGCGGCGGCGAGGAGGGCGGCGGGGGGGATGCGGGCGGAGCGGTCACGGAGAGATCCGAAGCTCTAGGACGGCGCGCAAGAACCCGCCAATCGCCCGCCGCTTTCTTGGCCTCGGGCTGGGCCGTCCGATAGGTCACATCATCGGATGGAACCGCTCGTCCGCGCGTTTGCTGGCCGTGCGCACGCTCGTGCGAAGGGGCCATGGAATTCTCGTGGTCCTGGGGCTCGGCGCCTACGTCGTCACCGGCGGCGCGACCGCGGAGTTCGGGGTCGAGCAGGGTACGGCGCTCGCTCTCTGGGCGCTGCTGCTCACAAGTCGAGTCCGGCGCAAGCTGCGCGAGACGAGCGACGCAGGGCTGCTCCTCGACGTCGAGGTCGGGTCGCTGCTGGCGGTCGCGCTCGAGGCGGCGCTCGTGCGCCTCGACGGAGGCCTGAGCGGGCGCCTGTCGCCGGCTCTCTACGTCCTCGTCGCGCTCGTGGCTGCGTTCGCGCGGCCGCTCGCGGGGGTGCTCGTGGTCGTGCTGGATCCTCGCGCTCGAGGCCGGGCTGCGGCTGGGTCGCGCCGGGGCCCGACGGAGCTCGGGGGCTTCGCCACGCATGCCGCGTTCGTCGCCGCGTTCGCGCTCGCTCAACCTGGCGCTCCTGCGGGCGGAGGTCGCCCGCGATCCGGGCACGGCGCGCGCGCGGGTCGAGGCGCAGCTCGTGCGCATCCGGAGGACGCGCGCAGCTACCGCCTGCTCGGCGCCGGCGAGGCGGCGGATCGCGAAGAGGTGCGGAGCGATCGCCTCGCGCGGGCGAGCGTCGAGGAGATCCACCAGTCGGTCCACTACGCGCTCGACCTCTTGCGCCGATCGCTCGACCTGCACACCGCGGTCCTGCTCTGGCTGAACGACGCGGGGACGCACCTGCGCATCAGCGAGCTCTCGACCGCGTCGGACGAGCATCCAGGACGCGCCGTTTCGCCGCCGGCGACGGGGTGCTCGGCGCCGTGCTCGCCCAGCGCACCCCCGTGTCGCTGCACGGGCCTCAAGCCGAGCGTTCCAGGTCCCGTACTATCCGGGACCCTGCCCGGTCCGGGCGCTCGCGGCGATCCCGGTGCTCGACGGCGAGACGCTCCGCGGCGTCCTGGCGATCGACCGGCTGGAGAACACCGCCGTTCTCCCCGGACGAAGAGGAGATGGCGGCGCAGGCCGCGCGCTTCTGCCTGCGCGCCATCCAGAACGAGCGCGTCTTCTTGCAGCTCGAGCGCGCGAAGGTCGAGCAGGGCAAGCTCTATCGCGCCGCGCAGGCGCTCGGGTCGGCGCTGAGCGAGAAGGACGTCGTCGAGGCCGGCGTGAAGGCGGCGCGCGAGATCGCGAGCTTCGACCTGGCCGCGGTGACCGTCTACGACGAAGGCGCGCGGACGCACGAGGTCGTCGCCGCGAAGAGCGCCGATGGGAAGATCGACGATCTGGTCGGCGTCCGCTTCTCGCACAACACCGGGCTCGTCTCGATGGTCGTGCAGAACCGCTGCCCGCTGCCGTACCGCGGCGAGTACGAGGCGGGCCAGCAAGGTCGTGCTCAGCAAGCGCTTGCCGTGGCCGGCGCATCCCAGCCTGCTGGTCCTGCCGCTCGTCATGCACGAGCGCGCCCTCGGCACGCTCATCCTCGGCGCCAAGCGGCGCCACGCCTTCGGCGACCCGGTCCGCCCGACGCTCGAGGTGCTCGCGAGCCACCTGGCCGTGAGCCTCTCGAACGCCCGCATGGTCCAGAAGCTCGAGACGATGGCGACGACCGACGGGCTTACCGGGCTCTTCAACAAGCGCGCGATGCTCGATTCGGCGGCGCAGAAGGTCGCGGCCGCCGCGCGCTTCGACCGCAAGCTGGCCGTGCTGATGGCGGACATCGATCACTTCAAGAAGGTCAACGACACCTACGGGCACGACGTGGGCGACGTCGTCATCCGGGGACTCGCGCGACATCCTCAAGCGCCAGAAGCGAACGACCGACATCGTGGCGCGCTTCGGCGGCGAGGAGTTCGTCGTGCTCTGCGAGCAGACCGACGAGAAGGGCGCGATGCTGCTCGCCGAGCGCATCCGCGAGGAGCTCGGCAAGACGAGCTTCCGCACTGCGAGCAGACGGGCGGAGCGCTGTCGGTCACCTGCTCGATCGGCGTCGCGACCTTCCCGGAGGCGGGCCGCGACTGGGAGGCGCTGTTCAAGGCCGCGGACGAGGCGCTCTACGTCTCGAAGCGCTCGGGGCGCGACCGCTGCACGGCGTGGCGAGCGCCCTCGTCGCGCCCGGTCGCCCGAAATGTCTCGTCGGTCGTGAAGGTCGGCTGATCCCTCCCGGAGCGCCTCGACACGAGCGCGAGGCGTGCGCATGTTGGGCAGGGCCCCATGAGCGACGATCGCCCCAACCCGCTGACCGACGTGAGAAAAGGACTCGGCCTCCTGTTCCGGGCCGCCCGAACGGCCGTCAGCAGGCTGCCCAAGGGGGACCTGGAAGAGGCGGTCGTCACGAGCGCGCGAGAGGTCGGTCGCGCCATCGAGAACGTCGCAACGACCCTCGAGCGCGAGGTTCTCGGAAAGAGGACTCGAGGCGAGCCGCCGAAGCCGAGCGACCCGCCCTCGCCGCCCACCAAGCCGGACGATCCGGACAAGCCGGGCGCATAGGGCGAGCCGCGCGCGGCGCGGACGGTGCACCCCATCGCCTGCTCACCTGCATGGGAGTCGGGTAGACTCGTGCGGCCGATGAGGAAGCGCCCGGAGATCGTCGCGCCCTTCACAGCGATGGCTCTCCTCGCGCATCCGGCGTTTGCGCAGCCGAACCTGCCGCCGCCGCCGCCCCCTCCGATCGATCAGCCGAGCGAGGTGCCGTCGCTTCCTCCGCCCCCGCCGCGAGCGCAGACGCCCGCTTCGCAGGCGCAGCCCCCGTCCGCGTCTCCGCCGCGGCGACCGGCCGCCCCACCGCCGCCCGCCCCGTACCGCGCCTCGGCGCGCCCGCCCCGGACCGAGGAGGTCGTCTACGTCGAACCGCCGGCGACGCATCCCGTGGCGGTCACCCTCAACCCGATCGGGCTCCTTCGCGGGCGCGTCAGCGCGAACCTCGAGATCGAGGTCGAGCCGCACCATTCCCTCGTCGTGTCGCCGAACGTGCTCGTCTTCCACGCGGACCGAGGCGACCCTGGGAGCCTGCTTTCGGAGGGCCTCGGCTTCGCATCGCCCACGTCGAGCAGCGTCGGACTGGAGTTCGGCTACCACTACTGGTGGCGCTGGTCGGGGACGCTTCGCGGGCCCTTCTCGGGCCCGCGCTCCTTCTGGGCAGCACGACCGACGCCACCGTCGGAGATCCGACGCACGCGCAGTCCTACTGGGGCATCGCCTTCGACGTCGGCTGGCAGGAAGTGATCCCGGGCGGATTCACCGCCGGCGTCGGTGCGGGTCTCGAGGTCGTGCGCATGGCCGGCACGGGCGGCGTCGTCCCGCGCTTCCTGTTGCAGCTGGGCTGGTCGTTCTAGAAGATTCCATGTCAAAGTCCGGGCGTGGCGCTCCTACCCCCGCTCTTTCCGATCCGCGATCGTCTCCCGACGCGCGTCTTCCCGTTCATCAACTACGCGCTGATCGCTGCGAACGTCGCTCTCTTCGTCGTCCAGACGTCGGCGACCCTGGGCGCCGCCGCCGGGACGCGCGGGCTCGAGCCCGGCGTGTGGGCCCTGGTGCCGGCGCGCTTCCTCCACGATCCGATCTTCGGCTTCGAGACCGTGTTCACCAGCATGTTCATGCACGCGAGCTGGGGCCATCTGCTCGGGAACATGTTCTTTCTCTGGATCTTCGGCGACAACGTCGAGGACGCGATGGGTCACGGGCGCTACCTTCTCTATCTATTTGCTCGGGGGCGTCTGCGCGGCCGCGGCGCAGACGCTCACCGACCCCACGTCGCTCGTCCCGATGGTCGGCGCGTCCGGCGCCATCTCGGCGGTGCTCGCCGCGTACGGCTTTCTCTACCCGCGCTCGCCCATCACCGTGTTCAATCCCGTCTTCATTCTCTGGTTCTTCTTCGGACTCTTTCTTCAGCTGCCTGCGTGGCTCGTCATCGGAGAGTATTTCCTCGTGAACCTCTCCGATGCGTTGATGAACAACGCCCAGGGCGGGGTCGCGTTCATGGCGCACGTCGGAGGCTTCGTCGGCGGCGCCTTCCTGCTGCGCCTCTTCATGTTCGGGCGCGTCCGGATGGACGACTACGCTCGATGGCAGCGCGTGGCCCAGCGGCGCGGCCAGCCCGAAGTCTGGTGATCAATCCGCCAGGCGATCGATGCGCCCCTTGTCGACGGCGACGAGGGCCGAGGCCGTGACCGACCGCACGCTGGCGAGCATGTGCCCGTAGCGCTCTTCCGTCGTGAGCCCGTCGACGTAGCGCTTGTAGAGCTGCTGCGAGATGACGGCGAGCTTGAAGAGCGCGAACGCATAGTAGAAAACGACGTTCGACGCGTCTCGACCCGTCGCCCGCGACCAGCGCTCCACGAACTGCAGGCGCGTGAGGTTCCCCGGCCGGTTGGTCGGCCCGAAGACGCTCCTGCCCTGGAGCATCGGCCGATCGCCGGGCTCGATCCAGTAACCGAGCGCCGTACCGAGATCCATCAGCGGGTCGCCGATCGTCGCCATCTCCCAGTCGAGCACCGCCGTGACCCCCGAGAGGTCCGGGGCGAGGACGACGTTGTCGTACTTGAAGTCGTTGTGGACGAGCGTGGCGCCGCTCTCGGCGGGTCGGTTCGCCTCGAGCCACGCGCCGAGGCGCTCGACGGTGGGCACGTCGTCGGTCCGTGCCTTGCGGTATCGGTCGGCCCAGCCGCGCACCTGCCGCTCGACGTACCCTGCCGGCTTTCCGAGATCTCCGAGGCCGACCGAGCGCCAGTCGAGCTGGTGAATCTCCGCGAGCGTGTCGCACATCGACGCGGACGCGCGGTGCATCGCCGGCTCGTCGAGGACGAGACCCTCCACCTCGTCTTCGGTGCGCAGGATGACGCCGCGGACGCGCTCCATCACGTAGAACGGCGTCCCGATGACCGACGCGTCGTCGCAGTGGGCGATCGGGCGCGGCGCCTTCGACCACGCCGGCGCGAGCGCGCCCAGGATTCGAAACTCGCGCCCCATGTCGTGGGCGCTCTTGATGTTGATGCCCGGCGGTGCTCGCCGGACGACGAGCTCGCGCGTGGGAAAGCGCACGAGGTAGGTCAGGTTCGAGAAGCCGCGCCCGAACTGGAGGAGCTCGGGCGAGCCATCCAGGCCCGTGACTCGGTCGCGCAGCCACGTGGCGAGCGCGGCGAGGTCGAAGCTCGATTCGGGGCGGACGGGGGTCGGCTGGTCGAGGGGCTCCGGCATGGTAAGGGGCAGCCTACACCGACGTGACGAGTCGCCTCTCGCCGAGATGAGCGGTCGTGTTGAAGCTGCGAAGACCCCAGCGGTCCTCCGTGAAATCGAGCTCCGTCACCGACCCGTTGTAGAGCGCCCAGCTGAGGTCGAGCACACGCTGCTCGTCGCGCAAGCCGAGCGTCTCGGCGACCGCCGAGGCCACCGCCCCCGCCGAGGTGAAGACGAGCGCCGTCTTGCCGCGTCCGATGGCCGCGACGCGGCCCATGCCGCGCGTGACGCGCGCCCGGAACTCGCTCCAGGACTCGACGTCCGAGTGCCCCACCTCGCCCAGAACCCACCGTCGCGTGATGCGCTTGAACGCGCCGAGCACGTCGTCGGACGACGGTTGCTCCCCGCGCGCCATCGTCTCGACGATCGCGCGAAGGCCCGGATCGTCGCCCGCCAGCGCCGGCAGAGTCTTGAAGACGAGCGATAGGCCGTCGTGCTCGTCGAGCTCGGGGAGCAACGTGGCTTCCGGGAGCCCGAGGCCCCGCGCTGACAGAACGCGGACCACGGCCGCGAGGGTCTGCGCGTGGCGCTTGCGCGGGCCGACGAAGACGGCGTCGACCGACAGGCCCTGATCCGCGAGCCACTCGCCGAGCTTCTCGGACTGCTCGACGCCCGGCGCCGACAGCTGGTCGTAGTCCGTGCTCGACGCAAACGCCGATGCCTTCCCATGACGGATGAAGAGCGCGATGGACACGGCCTTCCCATAGCACGCGCGGTTATAGTGGCGCGCACATGCCTCGCGAGCCGCGCGCGCGCCTGCCCGCCACCGTCGTTCTCCTCGGCCTGACCAGCCTCTTCACGGACATCGGCACGGAGATGGTCTTTCCGCTGCTCCCGGTCTTCTTGATGGAGACGCTGCGCGCCGGGCCGGCGTACCTGGGGCTCGTCGAGGGCGCGGCGAACACGGTCGCGAGCCTGCTCAAGCTCGTCTCGGGCGTCATTGCGGACCGCGCCGCGAGGCGCAAGCCGCTCGTGCTCTTCGGCTACGGGCTGGCCAGCGCCGTGCGTCCCTTCGTGGCGCTCGCGACGCGACCCTGGCACGTCCTCGCGGTGCGTGTGACCGACCGCGTCGGGAAGGGACTGCGCAGCTCGCCGCGCGACGCGCTCATCGCGGACGCAGCCGGAGACCGGGCGGGCCGCGCGTTCGGATTCCACCAGGCGATGGACAACGCGGGCGCGGTGGCCGGGCCGCTTCTCGCGACCCTCCTCCTCGCGATGAAGCTGCCCATTCGAGGCGTGTTCTGGGTCGCGGTCATTCCCGGCGCCATCGCCACCGCCCTCGTCGCGCGGGTCCGCGAGCCCAGGCCGGGGGCGAGGACCGCCCGGGGCGCGCCGGCCACGCCCGCGAGCCCGGCCGCTACGGCGAGCGCGGCGTCCAGGGCCGCTCCGCGCAACGGGGCTCCCGTCTTCGACCGCACCCTGGTCGTCTACCTCGCGATCCTGGCGCTCTTCTCGCTCGGAAACTCGTCGGATGCGTTCCTTCTGCTACGCGCACGCTCGGTGGGATTGTCGACAGGAGAGATCCCGATCCTCTGGTCGGCCCTCAATCTCTCGAAGGTGCTCTGGTCGTACTTCGGCGGCGACCTCGCCGACCGCGTCCCACGGGCACGCCTCGTCGCGATTGGATGGCTCGTGTACGCGATCGTGTACCTCGGACTCGGCGCGGCCACGGCGACGTGGCACGTGTGGGCGCTCTTCGTCGTGTACGGCGTCTTCTACGGGCTCACCGAACCCGTGGAGAAGGCCCTCGTGAGCGATCTCGTCGCCTCGTCTGCTCGAGGCCGGGCGTACGGCGCGTACAACTTCGTCGTCGGCATCACGTCGCTCCCGGCGGGCCTACTCACCGGGGGTCTGTGGCGCGTGGCGGGGCCGGCGGTCGCACTCGGGACCGGCGCGGCGCTCGCCGGGGTCGCGTGCTGCGCGCTGCTGGGCTGGGATGTCTGGCGAACGCGAGCGCGCCGCGCGGCTCGGGGCGCCGAGAAAGAGGCGGAAGAGGTCCAGCCGTCGTGAGCCGCGACCGGGACGCACCCTTGCAAGGCCTCATGCCCCCCATCGGTTGGAGCATCGACCGCGTGATCGGCCACCTTTCGCGCGCCCTGCATCTGCGCCGCGCAAAGCTCAACACGGTGAGCGATCTGGGGCAGTACCTGGGACTCGATCCAGAGGTCCTCTTTCCTGCTCCGGTCGCGCCCGGCGACGTCCGGCGTGATCGGTCGTGTCTGCCTGCCGGCCGCGGAAGCGAGCTCGAGATTCTCCACTGGCGCAGCCAGCACGTCCCGATCTGCGCTCACTACCAGGATCGCCACGCCGGCGCGTACGCGCGCAACCAGACGGCGTCAGCACGCTGGATGCACCCGCGTCGTGGACCTCGCCGCCGCGCGCTCGTCTACATCCACGGCTGGCTCGAGCCCGGGCCCTGGCCCGAACAGTTCTTCTTTTTGCCGCGCGTCTCCGAGGCGTTGGGCGTCGATGTGTTGCACGTCCAGCTCCCCTTTCACGGAGACCGCAATCCGCGGAGCTCCCTCTTCCACGGGGAGTTCTTCTGGACCGGGGACCTCGTGCGCTCGATCGAGGCGGTCCGCCAGTCGTGCATCGACGCGCGGTCGCTCGTCGCCTGGCTCCGCGAACAAGGTTACGTCGAGGTCGGCGTCACGGGCTTCAGCATGGGGGCTTCGATCGCCATGGTCCTCGCCTGCCTCGATCCGACGCCCGACTACGTGATCCCGATCGTCGGCCATCTCCAGATATCCGACGCGATCGAGAACGCGCCGATCTTCTGGCGCATGAAGGCCGACCTCGAGCGATTCGGGATCGACAGCGAGGGACGCAAGGATATCTTCGACGGGCTGGGCCTCGAACGCTTGCTCCCGCGGCTTCGTCCGGAAAGCCAGCTCTGGATCATGGCGAAGGACGACGGCTACGTCACCGCGCCGCGCGTCGAGGAGCAATGGCGCGCGTGGGGCCGGCCGCCGATCGAATGGATCCCGGGCGGGCACATGACGTTTGCGTTCTCGCTGCCGCACATCATCCGCAGGATGCAGGCGTTTCACGCCGGCCTGGGCGCGCGCACAGCCGCCCCCCATGCCGCTCTTCAGTCGTAGGTCTCGTATCGAAGCGCGGCGCGGGGCATGCCCTCGTCGCGCTCGAGCCGGCCGACCACGTCGTCGACCATGGCGCTGAGCCCACAGACGTAGGCCTGCGCGCCGGGCAGGCTGCGGGCGAGCGTACCCGCGCTACGCTGGACGTGACCGGAGAGCCCGACCCATCCGGGCGGCGGCCGTGAGAGCGTCACGTGCAGGCGGAAGCGCCGGCAGGCGCGCTCCCACGCGGCCAGCTCGTCTCCCCAGAGCACGTCTGCGGGCGTCCGACACCCGAAGAGAAGGACGAGCGGCGGACCGTCCGCCCGCAGGACGTCTTCCGCCAGCATGGCGCGAATCGGGGCGAGTCCCGTGCCCGCCGCGACGAAGAGCGCCGGGTGCGCGCGATCGGCTTGGGTTCGCACGAACGCGCCACGCGGTCCCTCGACCTCGACGACCTCGCCGGGGGCGATCCGGTGGAGCGCCTCGGACGTGGGTCCCCCCTCCACTCGAGTGACGGCGATCTCGAACACGTCCGGGCGCGTGGGGTCCGGCGCCGACGCGATCGAGTAGGACCGCCGGAACGCCAAACCACTCGCCGTGGGCACGACGAGGTCCACGTACTGCCCGGCCACGTGGCCGACGGGGCGGGAGTCCGTCATCCGAAGATGCAGGCTCCGGACGGACGGCGAGAGGGTCCGGGCGCCCACGAGCTCTGCTTTTCTCGTTCGTGTCAAACCGACTCCTAGGTTAATACGCAGTGGCCCCGTGCGCTTCTTCGCCACCGCAGCCAAGGGAACCGAGCCGGCGCTCCGCGATGAGCTTCGCGAACTTCGCGCTCGGAGCGTCCGTGCGGACCGCGGAGGCGTTCACTTCGAGGGTCAGCTCGGCGATGCGGCGCGCGTGTGCCTGTGGTCGCGCGTAGCCGCAAGGGTCTTGCTCGAGGTCGCGTGCTTCGAGGCGCGCGACGGCGGCGCACTCTACGACGGCGTCCGCACGGTCGACTGGACCGAGTGGATGACTCCGCAGACGACGCTGGCGGTGAGAGCGACCTGCCGCTCCGGCCGCCTCACCCATTCGCAGTTCATTGCGCAGAAGACGAAGGACGCCATCGTCGACACGCTCCGCGATCGCGTCGGCGCGCGGCCCTCCGTCGACCGAGACGATCCGGACGTCAGCGTCGCGATCCATATCGCGCGCGATCGCGCGACGGTCTACCTCGACGTCGGCGGCGCTTCGCTCCACGAGCGCGGCTGGCGCGCTCGCGGCGGCGCGGCCCCGCTCCGCGAGAACCTCGCGGCCGCGGTCGTTCGGTTGTCGGGCTGGGACCGGAAGCAGCCGCTGCTCGACCCGATGTGCGGCGCCGGGACCCTCGCCATCGAGGCCGCGGCCCTCGCGCGATGCATCGCCCCCGGGCTCGCGCGGGCTCGGTTCGGCTTCGAGCGGTGGGCGGACCACGACGACGACGCAAGGGCGGCGATGCGCGACCAGAGGCAACACGCGCGCGACGCCCGCCTGCCAGGCGCCCGCGACGCCCCGACCATCCGCGCCAGTGACATCGACGAGGACGCGCTCGAGCGGACGCGCGAGAACGCTCGGCACGCCGGGGTCGACGTGGTCGTCGAGCGCCGCGACGCGCGGACCCTCCCGTCGCTCGCTGCGCCGGGCACCGTGGTGACGAACCCGCCATATGGCGAGCGTCTCGAGGCGGACCGCGATCTCTTCGACGGTCTCGCACGGTCCTTCCGAGGCATGCACGGGCACACCATCGCGCTGCTCGCGGGGACGCCCGCGATCGGGCGCGCGATGGGCAGAGACCCCGACCGCTGGTGGATTCTTTACAACGGCCCGATCGAATGTCGCTTGCTCGTCTACGCGATCCCGTGACCACAATCGAGGCATGAGAGGGGCACCGTGAACGATGACGCTCGCGCCGTCGTGGGCGCTCTCGGGCTGGCGCCTCACCCGGAAGGGGGCTTCTTCCGCGAAACGTTCCGCGCGCCGCTCGCGGTCAGCGTGCCGCAAGGGTCGCGCGCCGCGTCCACGGCGATCTACTTCCTCCTGGCCGCCGGCACCTTCTCGGCGCTACACCGCGTCCGGTCCGACGAAGTGTGGCACCACTACGATGGCGATCCGGTCGAGCTCTACACGCTCCACGACGACGGCGAACCCCGGGTCGTGCGCCTCGGGCGTGACCTCGCGCGGGGCGACCGGCCCCAGGTCGTCGTCCCCGCGGGGGTGTGGCAGGCGGCGGTCCCGGTGGGCCAGCGCTACGCGCTGTGCGGCTGCACCGTCGCGCCGGGCTTCGAGTTCGCCGATTTCGAGCTCCCCTCGCGCGCCCAGCTGATCGAACGATTCCCGCAGGTTCGCGAGCTCGTCGAGCGGCTCACGCGCGCGTGAGTTCGTTCAGCCGAACGCGTCAAACTGAGGAATGGCGTCGTCGAGGATCCCTCGCATCCGCCTCTCGACCATCTTCTTGGTCTTCGAATGCGTGAGGATCCAGAAGCGCTCTTCGACGATTGCGCGCAGCACCTTCTCCGCCACGGCTTCGGGCGGAATCCCGTTGGCCACGGCCGCGCGAAGGGCGCCGTCGATCGCGCGCTCCTGATCCGTCGGCTCCTTGCGCTCGGCGCGCGGCAGCGACGCGGGACGATTGCGGTCGGACTCCGAGATCTTCGTCTTGACCCAGGCGGGACAGAGCACGCTCACCTTCACCTTGCCGCCCGCCTTCAGGGTGAGGTCGTGATGCAGGCACTCGCTGAGCGCCACGACGCCCTGCTTGGTCACGCAGTACGGCGCCATCCCCGGCACCGTGACGAGGCCGGCGATGGAAGCGGTGTTCACCACGTGACCCTCCCCTTGCTCCACGAGACGCGGAACGAACGCCCGCACCCCGTTAATGACGCCCCAGAGGTTCACGCCGATCGTCCACTCCCAGTCCGCAGCCGGCGTCTCCCACGCGGCGGCCCCGTTCGCACCGATACCCGCGTTATTGCAGATCACGTGCGCCGTGCCGAATGCGTCGAACGTCTGTCGCGCGAGCTCTCGGACCTGATCCCAGCGGGAAACGTCCGTCCGCACGGCGATCGCCTCGACACCGCCACGCCCGATCTCGTCGCGAGCCTGAGCGAGCGGCGCGGCCTCGACGTCCGCGAGCACGATCTTCATTCCCTCGCGGGCGAATCTTTCGGCCATCGCGCGACCGATCCCGCTGGCCGCGCCCGTCACGACCGCCACTTTTCCCTTCAGGTCTCGCATCTCGCCCTCCAAGCGTTGTATAGGCCCATCTTCCCATGCTCCCGACGTCGGCGCGGACCGCCCTGCTCGCCGCCACCCTTTCGATGGGCGGGGCCTGCGTCGAAGCGTCGCCTTCGTCCGGCGTCGTCGTCGCGCCGATCGCTCCACCCCCGAGCCCATCCTCGGCTGCGGTGGACCCATCTACCGCGGCGCCGAGCCGCGACGCAAGTCCAGCGAGCGGCGACGCGACGGGCGAGGCCGGCGCGCCGGTTCGCTTCCGAGCGTGCAACGTGGACGCGGACTGCGCCGCCGTGCCGCGCGTCGGCTGCTGTCACAACGGCTGGAACGAGGCCGTCGCCGTCTCCCAGCGAGACGCGTACGCGGCGTCGTTCGTCTGTCCGGAGGCGCACCCGATCTGCGCCATGTTCATCGTGCGCGACGCGCGCGTCCCGCGGTGCGACGCGGCAACCCATCTCTGTGCGCTCGTGGCCGAGCCGAAGACGAACTGAGCCTCAAGCGACCCGATCGAGCTCGCGTATCATCTGTTCGCCGGTGAGCACGTTCGCCGCCGGGCCAGCGAAGTACTTCATCAGGCCGGCGCGCTCGTAGTGCGGCACGATGCGCGGTGAGAGCAGCCCGATCTCGCGCAGGTTCGGCACGAGGCGGCTGAACATCTGCGTGCGAAATTCCTCCAGGCCTGGTGTGCGCAGCACGATGTTGCGCCACTGCGCGCGCGAGATGACTCCCTCGAAGCGCTCTTCGTAGAGCTCGTAGGCCATGAAGCGGTTGCGGAGCAGGAGCGCGACCTCGAACGCCCAGTCTTCGCGCTCGGCGCGCTCGCGTTCGCTGAGCACCTTGGTCACGTGCTCCTTGAGCGCCAGAACGCCATAGTGCACGTGCCGCGCCTCGTCCTGGATGACCATCTTCAGCAGCTGCTTGAGCAGGGGCTCTCGCGTGCCCTTGTAGATCATGCTGAAGGCGCCGAGGGCCAGCCCTTCGACCATGATCTGCATGCCGAGGAACTTCATGTCCCAGCGCGAATCGGTCATGAGCGCGTCGATGATCACGAAGAGGTTGTCGTTGATCTGATAGAGCTTGCCGAGCTTCTCGGTGACGTAGCGGTGGAACACCTCCACGTGCCGCCCTTCGTCCATGACTTGCGTCGACCCGTAGAGCTTCCCTTCGAAGAACTGGACGGCCTCGGTCACTTGCGCCGCGGCGAAGAGCGCGCCCTGCTCGCCGTGCAAGAACTGCGAGAGCGTCCACGCCGCCAGGCTCGTGAGAAGCTCGCGCTGCTCGCGCGCGTCGCAGTGGACCCCTACCTCTTCCAGCAGGGCGAAGTCGAAGAAGCCGTCCGGCATGATGGGGACCTCCGGATTCATGGGGTCCACGCTCGTCGACCACGGCAGCGAGGCAGACTCCCACTGACCCTTCTTCGCGCGCTCGTAGAGCACGCGCATCTCGGGCTGATCGTTCGGATACGTCCAGTCGAAATGCGCCTCGTGCGTGGCGCGAACGCGGGTCGGGACGCCCTGCTTGCCCCGGTGGAGCAAGAGGCCGCGCACCCCGGACGGCGCGAGCGACGCGAGGACACGCGGGTCGCGAATCTCGCGGAAGACGTCGAGCGCCTCGAGGTGCGCGTCGATCGCGCTGGCCACGCGTGGGGGAAGCATGTGGGCGAATCGGGTGAGATCGAACATGGATGTCAACCTGCCATCGTTGCGAAGAAGTCTCGGACCTTCTTCGCGTGGAACCGCGCGAAGAACTCGTGTACCAGCGGCATCGCCGCCTCGAGCATGGCCGCCACGCGCTCGGGCGGGAGGCTGGAGAGCCGCTCGGTCACGGTGCGCCACTCGCGCGTGACGAGCGAGGTCACGGTGCGCTCGTAGAGGCCGAGGAACTTGTCGTCGAAGCCGAGGTCGTGCGCGAAACCGGCACGGCGGACGTTGCCGAGCATCTCGAAGGCCCACACGTCCTCCGAAGAGACGCGAAGGCTCCCGCGGGGGCCGCGCTCGATCTCGACCACGCGAGAGCGCACCAGGTCGTCGAGATCGCGCGGGTCGAGGCCGTTGCGGGCGAGGAGCGTGTGGGCATCGACCTGCCGGCGCCGGTCGCGCGGCTTCGCGAGCGTCGCCGAGAGCCGTCGTTTGACGTCGCCGATGAACCCGAGCTGCTCTGGGGTGAAGGCGTCGTCGCGCCCGTCGAGAACGGCGCGGATCGCCTTGAGGGGCATGAAGCGCTCGTTCTGGAGTTGCCGGACGATGCGGATTCGCCCGACGTGCTCCTCCCCGTAGCGCGCGCTGTTGCGGCCCGTCTTCCGGCCCGGCGGGACCAACCCCTCGTTGATGTAGAAGTGAATGGCCTGCCGCGGCATGCCGGTGAGCCGGCAGAGATCGGCCATCTTGTAGGGCCAGTCCTCGACACGGCGCGCCGTCCGCCCGCGGATCGCCGGAGCCGCGGCTTCGCGGAGAGGGGGCGCCGTCGCTGCGCGGTTCATGGGACTTCCAGCGTGCACGGTGCGCTGGGACGCGACACGCACGCGAGGACGTATCCGGCGGCGCGCTCGTCGGCCGAGAGGCAGTTCGGCTCGTCCATGGCGACGGAGCCGCGCGCGAGCTGGACGCGGCAGGTGCCACAGCCGCCCACCGCGCAAGAGAACGGCATGTCGATTCCGGCATCGAGGGCGGTCTCGAGGACCGTTCGCCCGGCGGCGACGACGAGACGGCGCTCGCCGTCGCGCATGCGGAGCGTCACCTCGTGCGCCTCTGCGGACGCCGGTGCGCCCGGCAAGGCGTGCGCCGAGACGAAGCGCTCCTCGCGGATCCGAGTGGCCGCGATGCCGCGCTGCTCGAGGCAGGCGCGGGCCGCGGCCATCATCGGCGCAGGACCGCACAGGAAATATTCGGCCACCGCCGTCTCCGGATCGTCGAGCGCGTCGAGCTCGCGCGCCAGCGCGGCTCCGTCGAGCAGACCGGTGCCCCCCGTCCACCCCGGGGGCGGCCGCTCGAGGACATGGCGGACGCGGAAGCGACCGGACGGCGCGGCGTGCTCCCGGGCGAGCGCATCGAGCGCGTCCTTGAAGATCACGTCCTCGAGCGCCGCGTTGCCGTACACGAGGGCGAGGCGCGTACCCGGCTCCGACGCCAGCAGCGTGCGAGCGATCGACGAGAGCGGAGTGATCCCGCTCCCTCCGCCGACGAGGACGAGCAAGCGCGGACCCGCGGCCGGTGCAGGGGTGAACGAGCCTGATGGCCCGAGGACGTCGATCGGGTCGCCGTCGTGCGCGTGACCGACGAGATGGCGCGAGACGCGCCCATCGGCGACGCGCTTGACGGTGACCGCCACGCAGCGGCCGTCGAGCGCGGTGCTCGACGCCGAATACGCGCGCTTGTGGACATCGCCGCCGATCCGCACGTGGAGCGTGAAGAACTGGCCCGGCGCGAAGAGGATCGGCGCGCCGCTCGGGTCCTCGAGCACGAGGCTCACGGCGTCGGCCGTCTCGCGAACGATGCGCGCGATGCGCAAGTGACGAGGGGCCAAGGCCGAGCCCTGCGCGGCGGTCTTCACCGCGGGCGTCGGCGGGCGCGCGCTGAACGTCGCGGCCACCGCCGCGAGATCCCGGCGGAGAGAGCGCAGGCGGGCGACGAACGCCATGCAGCAACGATGAGCCCGTGGATCGATAGTGTCAAGCGACACTTTACACCCGTTACCCGGGCGCTTGCCTGCTGCCTGCGGCGCCGACCCGTCGACGCGGCCCCGGTGCGGACGCGGCCCCGGAGCCCTCGCGTGGACGCGCACTTGCTTCCGACGATCGCGATGTCGCGTCATTGGCTGGCGCCGCTCGTCTTGGCGGCCACCGCGGGCGCAGCGGACGCAGCCGCCGCCCCCGCCGTGTGGGTGATCGACGACGGCGAGAAGATCCGGCAAGACGCGACCGCGACACCCTTCGAAAGGGGCGATCAGAACCCCGTTTGGCGCCCGGGCGAACCCGTGCGCCTCTTCGCGATGCGAAGCGAGAGCGTCGCGCTCCAGGTCGTCGTCGAGGCGGACGACGACGTGCTCGGCACCGTCACGGTCGACTTGCGCCCGCTCGCCGGCCCCGACGGCGCCGTGCTCGCAGAGCCCCGGCTCGCGCTCGCCGACGCGGTGCGCGAGGTGGGCCGACCGGTGGAGCGATTCGTAGAGCGCTTCGTCACCGTCCACCGCCTGTCAGGGGGCCGGACCCCTGGAGAATCGCTGGGCTGGGAGGCCGGCGCCGCGCCGCCGCCGGGAGCCTGGGTGGGACCGGTACCCGATGCCCTGGTCCCTGTCGAACTCGCAGCCCGCTCTGCGGACTATCCGATGCGCGTGGAGCCGCACACCAACGGCGTCGTCTGGATCGACGTCAACGTTCCCCGCGATCAGCGGGCTGGCGCGTATCGCGGAGCGATCGCCGTATTCGACGCCACGAGAACGCTGTCGTCGATTCCCGTCGAGCTCGAGGTCATCGACGCGCAGCTGCCGGACGGCCCATCGGGGGCGGTGCTGTACTACGATCGAGGCGAGCTCGCGCGGCGCGTCGGAGCGGCCGCGGAGCCGCAGCTATGGCAGCTGCTCCACGCCCATCGCATCGCGCCGCTCCACGACGCCACGAGTCCCGGCGACGTTCTACGGCAACGTGCGGCGCTCGACGGTTCGCTCTTCACGACCTCGGCCGACTATCTGGGCCCGGCTCAGGGGGTCGGCGACGGGATCCTTTGCCTCGGCGCCTACGGCGGACTCGGCGAACCCCGCTCGGCCCCCCTCGAGGCCCTCGCGGACGCCGTTGCATCGGTGCGGCTGCCGGCGAGCACGGAGGTTTTTCTGTACGCGGACGACGAGCGGTGTTCGAGCCATCGCGGCGCGTCCTGGCGCGCGCTCGTCCGCGGTTCGAGCGACCCCAACGTGCGCAGGGTCCGCGTCGGCTGGACATGCTCGGAGGACCCGGCTGCGCAGCCCGTCGACGTCCCGATGCTCGAGGCCGGCGACTACGACGCTGCGCGCGCGAGCAGCGCGAAGGGCAAGCAGGTCTGGATCTACAACGGCGTCTTGCCCCGCACGGGGACGTTCCTGCTCGACGCAAACGCCGTCTCGCCGCGAGTCAACGGCTGGATTGGCGAGATGTTCCACGTCCCGCGGTGGCTCTACTGGGAGTCCACGTACTGGTACGGGCGCCATGGCGACGAACCCATCGACCCCTTCACGGACGCCGAGTCGTTTCACAACGACAGCGGCGACTGGGCGAACGGAGACGGCATCCTCCTCTATCCTGGTAGGCAGATCGACGGTTTCGCGGAGGACTCGTTCGGATTCGAAGGGGTGCTCCCCTCGATTCGCCTGAAGAACTGGCGACGCGGCCTGGAAGACGCCGCGTATCTCCGGCTGGCGCGCGCCCGCGACGAGCGCCGGGCGAACGCGGTCGCGAGGGCGCTCGTGCCCTCGGCACTGCGCGCCGGCGGGGCCGCGGCCTGGAGCGCGCGGGGGCAAGCGTTCTTCGACGCGAGACGAGCGCTCCTCGCGATCGCGCTCGGTCCCGCGACGGAAGCCGACGCGCAGGCTTCGCCCGGCGCCGCCGCGGCAGGCGCGTCGGTGTTCCGCGCAGTGTGGGTAGCGCCGGGCGTCATGGGCGCGGGCGCCGCGGTCCTCCTCGTCATCGGGCACGCGGCGAGGCGCGGACGGCGCCGGCGCGACCTTCGTCGCGCGTCAGCGGGAGAGGTCCTCGATCGCGTCCCTTAGCCGCGCGATGCCATCGATCAGGCGAGCGCGGGGCACCGACGTGAAGCACAACCTCGCCCACGAAGCGAACGCGTCCCCGAACCCGTCCCCCGGCGCGAGAAGAACGCCGCGATCGATGCCGCGCTCGAGGAGCTGAGCCAGGGGGCGACCGCGAAGCACCGGCTCGAAATCGATGAACACGTAGCTGCCGCCTTCCGGCACGAAAGCGATGGCGCCCGATCCGTCGAGGGCTCTCCGCGTGTCTTCCCGCGCCTCGCGGTACTCGCGCCGCGCGGCTTCCAGCCACGCCTCCGGCTCCTCCAGCGCGGCAAGCGCGACGCGCTGGGCCGCGACCGGCACGTTGAAGACCGTGTGGGTCGAGATCCGGCGCGCGACCGTCATCACTCGCGAAGGCCCGACGGCAAAGCCGACGCGCGCTCCCGCGAGGGCGTGGCTCTTCGACAGCGAGTAGACCGTGAGGGTGCGCTCGGCCATCCCGTCCAGCCGCGCGATCGACGCGTGGGCGCCCTCGTACACGTAGTCTGCATAGACCTCGTCGGCGATGACCCAGAGGCCGCGGGCAAGCGCCAGGCGCGCGATGGCGGCGAGGTGCTGAGGCGAGAGGACCTTGCCGTCGGGGTTGTTCGGCGTGATGAAGTAGAGGGCGCGCGTGCGCGGCGTCACCGCCGCCGCCAGGATCGCCCCAACGTCGGCGGCTCTATCCGCGTAGAGGCGCGTCGTCAACGGGACCTCGACCGGCACGGCACCGGCCGATCGAAGAACGCCGACGGCGAGCGGCCAGTACGGCGCCGCGACGAGCACCTCGTCACCCGGGTCGAGGATGGAGCGCGCCGCGCAAAAGAGGGCGTGCGTGGCCCCACAGCCGACCAGTACGTCACTCGCAGGGTCGACCGACGCGGGCCCGAAGCCGCGGGCCGCGAGACGCGCCGCAAACGCCTCCTTCAGGTTCGCCAGTCCGGCGACCGCTCCGTAGCGATAGAGGGCCGCGTCGTGCGAAGACTCGTCGACGCGGGCAAACCGCGCGCCGCGGGGCGGAGCGCGATGGGTATCGCCGATGTGGAGCTCGATGAGGTCTTCCCCGCGGCGAGCGCGCGCCTCGATGCGCGGCGTCAGGTCGGCGAAGACGCTCGCCCGGATCGCCTCTGCAGTCTCGGACAGCGCGAGCGGCGGGTCCACGCTCTCATCGTAGCCCGCCCGTCCCGGTTCAAGCGACCGCGCGGACGCTCGCAGGCCAGATCTTGCGGAATCCGACGGCGATCAACCTCGCGCCCCGCGTGACGACGATCGCGCCGTAGCGACACTTCTCGAGGATGCGACCCTCCTCGAGGCCGGTCTCGCGCTCCCACCGCACGCGATCCCCCTCGGCGAGCGAAGAGAACATGCGAATCTCGGCCTCGACGCGGACCAGCGATTCGGGGGTCGGGCTCGCGCATGCGGCAACAGCCTCGGAGCGGGCGCGTCGCGCGAGGCCGTCGTCGAACCACACGTCGCACGTGCCCGCCGACGCCCAGAGGACGATCCCGGCGTGCCGCGTGCCGTCCTGAAGCGTGACCTCCACGAGCGCGCCGGGCGCGCGCGCCGACGGGGCAAGCGATCGCCCGCCGAGCTTGCGGCGTGCTGCATCGAGCGCGGGCATCAGACGGGACCTCGGACCCCACTGCGCCCCGACCTCGGACGACGCGGTCGGCGCCGGCTTGCGTTCTGCTGACATGCCTTGTTCCCCCCGGTCCCAGGCTCGCTGAGAGCCCGTCGTACTCACGAAGGCACGCTTCGGGCCTGCGAGGTAAGCCCGCGCTGGCTACGGGCCAACCCCCGATGCCCGGCGCCTCCTCGGACCGGATCGGCATCGGCGCGGCGAGACGATCGACACGCGTGCGTCAAACGGGACGCGCTCGTGGCGCAATGGTCCTGCGGGTCCAGCGTGGGGCAGCGGACCGCAGTGGCCGATGCAGGCGACCTCGAGCTTCCCGACGCGTCCCCCCTCGTTGGGCGGACGCCAACGTCTCGCTCGCTGGGCGCCACGAGGGAGCCGGCCGCGCTCTCTTCGACCGTCTTAGAAACCGAACTGAAGGCCGACCTCGGGCGCGATTCCGGGCAAGAACCCCGCCGCGCCGCCGAAGGCTCCCTGGAACTTGAGAGCCAGCGACATCGCCACCCTCGGCGCAAAGAGCACGCGCGCGCCTCCGCCCACGGAGAAGAAGAGCGGGCCGGCGGTGAGCCAGGCGTTCTCGGTTCCCTGCAATTGTTTGCCGGCTGCGTTGGTGATGTTGACGGTCACGGGCACGAACGCGTCGAATTCGCCTGCGCCGATGCCCGCGAAGAGCATCGGAGAGAGCCCCTTCCTGGATACGGCGTCCTTGCCGACGAGATACGTGGCGCGGGCCTCGAGGTGGAGCGGCGGGAACACCGGGGTCGCCGGATCGGTGACGAGGACGGCGCCGGCGCGCACGCCGAGGAGCACGTTCTTGGTCACTGCGTAGTCGACGCTCAGCGCCAGTCGAATGTTGCCGGGTCTGAGGCCGCCGACGACCTGGTCGGAGACCCCCTTGGTGATCTCGGCGTCGACGGTCTTGTTGACCGGGAACGACGCCCCGCTGCTTGGATCGGCGCACGCATACCCTGCGCTGTTGGTCGGCAAGCCGTTGTTCGGATTGACGAAGCAAACGTCGTTGGAGCCGGGGAGGAAGTCGATGTCATATTGAAACTCGACCCCGATCCAGAGCTTGCGCGCCTTGCCGCTGCCCGACGAACTGTCGGCGCACTTGCCTTCGGTGCACTTGTCGCTGTCGCAGTCCTCGTCCGAGTCGCAGTCTTCGCCGCCGGCCTTCTTGCCGGCGCACTTGCCGCTCGTGCACGTGCCGCTGTTGCATTCGGTGTCGGATCCGCAGTCCTCGCCGCTGCCCTTCTTGTCGACGCACTTGTCGTCGACGCACGAGCTGCTCTCGCACTCCGCGTCCTTGGAGCAGTCCTCGCCTCCGGGCTTCTTCTTGCCGCCGCAGCCGGGAAAGTCCGGCGGGCACTCGCCCGTGTCCGCGCACTGCTCGGGCGGCTCCTCGCCGGGCAGGCTGGGCGCGGGGCCGGTGATCTGCAGGTTCACGGGAACGGTGAACGGCTTGGATTTCGTGCCCGAGCTGGCGACAGGATCGTGCTGGTCGCTGAAGCCCTGCACGTAGTACTTCATGAGGCCCTGCGTGACGTCCTTGCAGGGGATCATCGCGCCGTAGCCGCTATCGGTTTTCTTGAGCTCGAGCGTCTTCCAGTCGGGCTGCCCGAAGCCCTTGTACTTCACGGTGACGCGCGTGAGCTCCTCGGATGCCCGAGTACTCGACGTAGACCGGGAGCGGCGTGCGAACGAGCGCTTCCGTGGGGGGCGAATGAACGAAATCGCCGCCGGTCGGCTCCGGGCCCGCCTTGACGGGTGCCCCTCCCCCGCCGCCGCCCTTCTTCTTCACCTCGTTCCAGATGCCCTCGAGCTGCGGGTTCTTGTAGGACGGATCGAGCTCGATTGAGGAGTCCATCCCGATGGCCTGACCGAAGCTGGCCTTGCCCTCGTCGACGTTGCCGTTGAGAACCTGCATGGCGCCCAGATCGCGAAGCAGGGCCGCCTTGAGCGACGAGTTGCACTTGTCGCCGTCGCACTTGGCGACTGCCGACTGGAGCTTCTTGATGGCCCCGGCGTAGTTGACGTTGAGGTTGTCCTCTTCGATCGCCTTCTTCTGGAGAGCCTGAGCCTCTTTCTCGATCTTCGGATCCGCGGCCAGAGCGAAGTTGGGGGTCGCGACGCCGATGCCTGCCAAGACGAAAACGAGGCTAACGATCCAAGACAGGTGGCGCCGTGCCACGGGGGTGAGAGAAATGCGGTGCACGTAGGTTCCTCCGGCGCGCGCGAGCATAGAGCAGGTCAAGGCCCAGTCGAGCAGTAATCGGCCCCGGAGACGCGTTGGGGCTCGGTGCTAGAAATCGGTGGCAGAACTAGAGAGGCGGCGCCGGCGACTGCGCGCCGCTCGACTCAGTTCGGATGAACTGGACACGCCGGTTGAGGGCGCGGTTCGCGTCGCTGCTATTGGGCACGAGGGGCTGGTGGAAGCCGTAGCCCTTGGACACGAGCCGCGTCGGGCGCGACGCCATGGGCACGAGATAAGCACGCACTGCGTCGGCGCGCGTCTGCGACAGCTTCATGTTGTACGCGTCTGCGCCGACGTTGTCAGTGTGCCCTGAACCTCGAGGCTGATCTTCGGGTTGTCGGTCAAGACCCCGACGACCTCGTCGAGGATCTTGTAGCTGATACCCGGCTTGATGACGGCCTTGTTGAATTCGAACTGGATCTGCTGCGTGATGCGGATCTCCTTCTCCGTCACCACGATGAGCGTGTTCTTCTTCGGGCAGCCCGGCTTGTCGCCGCCCTGAATGCCAGGGGTGTTGGGGCAGTAGTCGTCGACGTCCGCGACCCCGTCGCCGTCGTTGTCCGGGTCGGGGCAGCCGTCGTCGTCCTGGAAGCCGTCGAAGTCCTCGGGCTCGTTGGGGCACTTGTCCTTGCTGTCGGGGATGCCGTCGCCGTCGTTGTCGATGTCGGGGCAGCCGTCGTCGTCGAGGTAGCCGTCCTTGTCCTCGGGCTCGAGGATGCACTGGTCGACGCGAGTCCGGAATGCCGTCGCCGTCGGTGTCGCCCGCCTTCGGGGGTTCGACCTCGACGAACTCGCGCGCGCTGCAGCGGTCGGCCGGGCTCATGCTGAACGCGGCCTGAGCGTTGGGCTCCGCCTTGGCGAGGTGCGCCTCGGCGTTCGAGAGCTGCCCCTGATCGAGATCGATTGTCGCGAACTCGAGCTGCGACTTGGCGACCGCCAGCTCGCGCGGCGCGCACGTCATCGCGCCGTTCTTCTCCGCGTCCTCGACCGTGGTCGTCAGCCCGCGGATCCGGCCGCGCAGCGCGGGCCCCTGCGCGCAGCCGCTCGCGAACAGCACCAACGCCAGCACGCCGCCAATCCGTCGCGAATTCATGGGCGCGTCCGCAGCGCCTTCTGCGTGAGCTCGATGGCCTTGTTCGCGTGGTCCTCCGCCTCCTCGGCGAGGTTGGCCGCGTCCGAGTAGCTCGCCTCAGCCGCCTCGATCTGGGCCTGCTGCAGGTGCTCCTTGGCGTAGTAGTACTCGTAGGGCGCCAGCTGGTCGGCGCCGAGGGCCTTGGCCTCTTCGACACGGGACGCCGCCGAGTTGACCGCGATGGCGTAGTGAACGCCGCCGCATCCGATCAGGGTGCCGGCGCATGCCGCGCCAAAAGCGACGACCAACAGGCTCCGCATCGCCCTTTCGACCGTAACCTCCGCGCGAACACGGCGGTCAAGGTCGGTTCTGCCTACAACCGGCGGAAGACGCCGACGACGACGCCCAGGAGCATCGTCGGCTTGAAGTCGGCCGCGCGAACGTAGATGGGCGCCATGTTCTTGTTCGCCGGCTGGAAGCGGACGTGGTCCTTCTCGGGGAAGTAGTACTTCACCGTCGCCTCGTCGCCGATGAGGGCGACGACGATCTCGCCCCGGCTCGCCGTGAGCTGCTTCTTCACGAAGATGTAGTCGCCGCTGAGGATGCCGGCGTCGATCATCGAGTCGCCGTGCACCTTGAGCCCGAAGACCTCGCGGCCGCCCTTGAGGAGGGTGCGGTCGACGCGGACCGTGTCGATGACGTGCTCCTCGGCCAGGAGCGGGAGCCCGGCGGCGACGCGGCCGAGCACCTGCACCTCGACGAGGTCGACGTCGTTGGCCGGCGACGCGGGCACCGAGTCTTCGCCGAGCGTCTGGGTTGCGAGGCTCGTGGGGCGGAGGGCGCGGGACTTCATGTCCTCGCGCGTGAGGTAACCCTTTCGCTCGAGGGCGCGCAGATGGTCGTTGACCCCGTTGGTGGACCGGATGCCCATCCGTGCACCGATCTCGCGCAGCGTGGGCGGATAGCCGCGGTCGCTGAATCGACTGCCGGATGAAGTCGAGGACCATCTGCTGGCGCTGCGTCAGCCCTTGCATCGTGCCCAAGACGCTACCTGAACACGCGTTCTATCGTCAAGAACCCGGCCACTGATTGCCGGCCGCAAGCGGCGTGGCGCCCCGACGCCATGACGTGGACGGCTGCGCAGCGGTGAGCGCGGGACTCGGAGGACTCGGCCGCACACCCCCGCGGGCGCGTGACGCTACTGCTGGCCCCACTGGGTCAGGAAGTGCATTTCCATGTCGACGTGGCACGATCTCGCACTCCTCGGACTTGCCGTCTCTTCGCTGCAGCTTGGCGACGAAGTTCGTCGTCCATCCACTTCGCGAGGGCCTTCTTGTCGCGGCGGTCGAGGAGGGTGATGCGCCCCTGGTGGCACGAGTCGCAGAAGAGAGGCGCCCCGGCGCCCTGGAGTCGCCGTGGAAAGCTTCGCCGCGAATTCGTCCCACATCTGCGCTGCGATCTTCTTGCGGCGCGTCGGCGCCGCGAAGTCGCCTTCCTGGTGGCAGTCGCCGCACCTGGCTCCGAGCGACTTTGCCATCAGCTTCATCACGCTCCGGAGAGTGCGCGGCTCGAGCTTCTCAATGGGTGGCAGACTCTTCGCGTCGAGACCCAACGCTCGCAGGTCGTCGATCATCGCGGTCGCAACGGGGGCCTTCATGTCGACCGCGGCGGGCAGCAGCCCGGCCGGCGTCGAGGCGCTTGCGCCGGGGGCCGGCCCGGGAGACGCCGGCGCGCCCGGCTCCGCGCTGACGGCCGGTCCGGCCGCCGCCGACGATCCGGGAGGCGCGGGAGCGACTTGAGGGGGAGCCGCACCGACCGTGGCGCCGCCGCAGGCCATGCCTGCGACCGCGAACAGCAAGGCCCCGAGAGCTGCGTGCACCCACAGTCCCGTGCTGGCCATCGCCGCCGGCTTCAAAACTTTCCGCTCGTCGTCAGGAACGTCAGCTTCTCGTTGGTCTCGCGCAGGCGCGAGGAGAGGATGCGCACGCAGTTCCACAGGACCTCGAAGGCAAGGTCCTTGTGAAGAAAGAGCAGGTCGTCGAACGCCTCTTTGGTGATGACGAGAAGCCGGCAGCGCTCGTGCACCCGCGCGTCCGCCGAACGCGGCGACTCGTCGAGGAGCGACATCTCGCCGAAGACCTCGCCCGGGCCGAGGACCGCGAGCGCCTCTTCGCCCATCCCCGCGACCTCGCGCGAGATGCGGACCTTGCCTTCGAGCAGGATGAAGAGCTTGTCGCCCGGATCGCCGTACTGGAAGATCTTCGTTCCGGTCGCGTGACGACTCCTCGGTCGTGGCCTGCGCGATGAGCGCCAGGGCCTCGGGCGTCAGGCCGTCGAAGAACGGGCACCCGCGCGAGCTGGTCCTCGCGCTCCGTCATCGGCGCGTCCGGCGGGACGTAGGGCATGGCAGACACGACACGGCAGAGAGTACGACGGCGGGCCGCGAAGTGGGAGCCGAGATCAATGGCTATCGTGAATGGCCATCCACCGCTCGGCGTCAAGCGCCGCCATGCAACCGGTGCCGGCTGCGGTGACCGCCTGCCGATACGTGAAGTCCTGAACGTCGCCGCAGGCGAAGACGCCCGGGACGTTCGTGTAGGAGCTCCCGGGCTTTGTCCTGATGTAGCCGTTGTCGTGCAGCTCGAGCTGACCCTGAAAAAGGTCGGTGTTCGGCGTGTGGCCGATCGCGACGAAGAAGCCGGTGCATTGGATGACCTTCGCTTCGTTGGTCTTGACGCTGCGAACGCGCGCCCCGGTGACCTCGCCCTTGCTGACGTCGAGCACCTCTTCGATGACCGTGTCGTACACGAGCCTGATCTTCGGGTTCTTGACGACGCGCTCCTGCATCGTCTTGCTCGCGCGAAAGGTCGTCGCGCCGGTGCACGAGCGTCACCGTCCTGCAGAGGCCGGAGAGGTACATGGCCTCCTCCATGGCCGTGTCTCCGCCGCCGATCGACGATGACGTCCTGATTGCGGAAGAACGCCCCGTCGCACACCGCGCAGGCGCTCACGCCACGCCCTTGAAGCGCGGCCTCGCTCTCGAGCCCCAGCCAACTTGCGCCTGCGCTCCCGTGGCGACGATGAGCGTTCGTGATTGATAGGCCGTCGCGCCGTCGCCCTCGCCCGTCCAGACGGTGAACGGTCGCTTCCCGAGATCGACGCGATTCACGTCGTCGGTGATGATGTCCACGCCCTGGGCGATCGACTGCTCGCGGAACGCCTTCATCAAGTCGGGGCCCGTGATCTTCTCGGGGAAGCCCGGGTAGTTCTCGACGTCGTTCGTGATCATGAGCTGCCCGCCCGGGATGCCGCCGCGGGCGAGCCCCTCGATGAGGAGCGGCTTGAGGTTGGCGCGCGCTGCGTAGATGGCCGCCGTGTGGCCCGCAGGCCCGGAGCCGATGATGACGACCTCGCGCACCACGATCGGCCTCTCTCACTCCCGGACGGGTGTCGCCTTCAAGGACGCCCGGCCTTCCTTGACGTAGACGCTGAACTTCACGCGCTTGCACGAATGGCGCTGAACCAGCGCGTCCCGATTCTTCTTCAGCGTGTGGGAGAATTTGTCGAAGCTCAACCCGTCGGTAGGCTCGCCGCACTTCTTCTTCGTGCGCACGAAGTCCTCGTACACGGTCAGCCACTCCGCAGCTTCCTCGGATGCCGCTCGGTTCTCGCCGGTTGCTTGCGCGAGAAGCTCGGCCGGAACCGCGCCGACCATCGTCGCCTCGTCGTCGCCGTCGTCGTCGTCCGCTCCCCCGGCGAGCGGCGGCGCTGCGGGCGCGGGCGCGGGCGCCGGCGCCGGGCGGGCGGCAGGAGCAGCCTGATGCCGCGCCGGAGGGGGCACGCGGCCCGCGCTAGGTGGGACCATCGGAACGATGACGGGGGGCGTCTCCTTCGAGATGCCCGCCGGCACCGGTCGCGGTATGGGGGCCACGACGGGCACCGCAGGCGAGCCGGCCGCCGGCACCACGGGCGGCGGCGGCACGTTCACCGGAATCGCCGGCACGGCACCGGAGCCGTCTGCGAGCGGGAACGAGAACGCGCTCATCGAGGGCTGCGCAGGCGCGGGCCCCAGGATCGATTCGAGGTCCGCGGGCTTGCGCGTGACCCCTCCGGCCTTCTCGATCGAGCGCTCCATCCCCTGGTTGAGGCTCTGGGCCGCGAGCCGATACGCCCCACGAAATCGAGCGACCTGGAGGCCGTCCATGACGCCGGTCTTGAGCCGATCGGCCTGCATGACCAGCTCGTTGAGCGGGTTGGTATGCTCGATCAGCGTCAGCAAGATTCCGATAAGAGCCGCAGCGAACACGACTGCCGCGAGCAAGAGCCACGGCACATTCGCCTTGTCCTTGTCGTCGGCCGTGCTGAGAAACGCCATCGGGCCCGCGAGAGATGTCTTGCCGCGAACGACCGCAAAGCCGCCGCCGAGGGTCCACGCATCGCCTGGCAGACGGGCGTACATCGCGCCGAGATCGTCGGAGAACATCCGCACGTCGGTCCGCCCGGTGTCGCCGTACGTCTTGTCGACCACATTTTTCAGGTCGTTTCCGACGGCGTCGAGCTTTTCGGCGTCGAAGCCTTCGACCCCGACGCCCCCCGCCACCCGCTGACCCGACGCGTAGAATGCGACGTTGGTGCGGGCTCTCTTGGCCAGGTCCTCGGCGAACTTGTTGTTTACCTCTTTGAGCCCGACGATCGCGCCAGCCGGCCGCTGCGTGACGTCGTATTCGACGGGCCGCGCGACGACGACGTACATCTTGCTGCCGAGGACCCAGACGTCGTCGCGCAGCCACCCGTGCAGGGCATCGTTGACGGCGGGATAGCCGCCGAGCTCGAAGTCGTCGTTTCCGGCGATCGATTCGTAGCCGACCTCGGCAACGACGTGGCCGTCGCGATCGATGGCGAAGAGGGCGTCGGCGCGCCAGTCAGCCGGGATGCTTTCGGCGACCGACGAGAGCGCCTTCTTCGCGTCGGAGCGGGCCTTCTCGGGCAGCTTCCCGTCCTTGACGCCGTTGGCGGCGACGAGCGATTGCTGAAGGGTCGGATCGACGCTGCCTGCGAGGAGCGCGTCGAGCCGCCGCCGCGCATCGATCTTCAGAGCCCAGTCGACGGTCTGGCTATCGGACGCGAGCCCTTCCTTTAGGGCGAGCAACGTCTGACGGTTGTACTGGCCGACGGCGACGAAAACGACGTAGAGCGCCACGGCCACCGCAGCGCCGAGGAGCACGTACCAGAGCCGCGAGAGGATCATCACTTCGACTCGCCGCCTCCCACGTTCAACAGATCTCTGAGGTCCAGGCCCCCGGCGCCCACGTGCACCACGTCGGCCGACTTGCTGACCGGCTTGCCCTCGAAGAAGGCCTTGAACGTGTAGTCACCGGGCGTCACGGTCATCGCGAAGGCGCCGTCTCGATCGGGAAGGGCGAACTCCACTGCGTTCGGATCGATGAAGACATACAAGGCGACGCTCGGAAAGAGCTGGTCGCGGATGACGTGCAGGCCGGCCGTCGTGCCCGCCCATTCGCGCGTCGAACCGGGGGCGGTCGGGTTTGCGGCCCACTTGTCGTTGCCGGCCTCGAAGAGAATGTGGGGGAACGGGTCGGCGTTCTTGAAGCTGAGCCGCGACCCCGGCGCGAGTACGATCGTCGACGGGGTGAGGCGCCCGCCGGTGAGCTTGACCGTGAGCGGCTCGTGGGCCTGTGCCGCGCCGGTGCCCAGGGCAACGACGCATACGTCGCGCCCCACGTTGGCCGAGAGCTTCCGGAAGTCCTGCTTGACCGTCGGCGACGGCTCACGCCAGGTGTACCGATGGGGGTCGCTGGCGGCCTCGGCGTAGGTCTGCGGGAGAAGCTTCTCCCACCCGGTGACCTTACCTTTGACACCGACTGCAACCGGGGAGGAGCCCGCGAACAAGGTACCACTCGCCAGCACCGACCCCAGGATGACGAGGGGAGCGACGATGTATGTCTTGCTGCGGACCCACGATCTTCGCTTGGAGTCGTGCATTTGGGGAGTCCGGGCCAAACGGTAGCTGACGGCGAAAGGCGGTGTAAACGCCTTTCCTCGATCCGGGCCGGTCACCCTCGAAGGGCGGTGGGGCCCTCGAAGGGCTCTAGCAGTGCTCTACGGGGCTTCGGCGGGCAGGATGCTCACGTCGACCAGCCGGCTACCGCGGATGACCTTCAGCCCGAGGGCCGACGCGAGCGGCCACTTGAGCCGGGCCAGCGCCCGGTGGATGTCGTCGACGCTGGCGATGGGTTTGTCGTCGACTCCGACCACGACGTCGCCGAGCTCGAGGCCGGCAGCCCGGGCCGGACCGCGATCGTCGAATCCCGTGACCTCGACGCCGCTCGTGTGCCCGAGGCCGAGCGCGCGCGTGACGTCGCGCGGGACAGGACGGTTCTGACCCCCGATTCCGAGCCAGCCGCGCCGGACGCGCCCGCTCGTCATCAGCTCGCCGACGACCCACGTGGCCGTGTCGATGGGCACGCTGAAGCTGATCCCCTGCGCGCCGAGGATGATCGCGGTGTTGATGCCGATGACGCGCCCGCGTGAGTCGACGAGCGGCCCGCCCGAATTGCCCGGGTTGAGGGCCACATCGCTCTGGATGATCCCCTCCATTGCGTGCCCGCCTCGGGCGCGCATGGTGCGACCCAGTGCGCTGACGACTCCGGCCGAGACGGTCGAGCTGAAGCCGAGGGGATTGCCGATCGCGATGACGAGCTGCCCGACGCGCAGGCCCGACGAGCTACCGAAGGCGGCGTGGGCGAGCGTCCTCCCCGTCGCTCGCACGACGGCCAGATCCGTCGCATGGTCGACGCCGACGAGCTGCGCCGCGCACGTCGAGCCGTCGGTGAAGCCCAGCTCGAGCTGGTGCGCGCCCGCCACGACGTGCGCGTTCGTCAGCACGTACCCATCCGGGGCGAAGACGACGCCAGACCCCGCGCCCGCCGGTCCTCGGCGCGACGAACGTCCGATGCTGACGACGGCGGGGCCGACTTGCTCGACGACTCCCACGACGGCGCGCGAATAGGCGTCGAGGAGCTCTCCGTCCCCGGGAGCTGCGTTCTCCGGAGGGTCGCCGGGAGAACGTGCGTCGTTCGCGGGGGCCGCGACGTCACCGACCGTGGGCTCGAACTCGTCGAGCACGAGCGCGATGTTGGCCATGGATCGATCAGCTTGCGCACGGGTTGACGCGCGTCAAGACCATCCCCGCTCCTGCGGGGCCTCGCGAGCGACGCGCCCCGTGCGACGCGCCTCGTGGGCGACGACGCCGGCCCTACGAAGCGCCCCTACGAACGCTGCGGGAGTTCGAGGATGAAACGGGTGCCGCGCCCGAGCTGACTGTCGACGCGCACGTCGCCGCCATGGCCCTCGATGATGCTCTTGACGATCGACAGTCCCAGCCCGGTACCGTTCTTCTCGCCCTTCGTCGTGAAAAACGGGGCGAAGACGTGCGCCACGTGCTCGGCCGCGATCCCCGTCCCGTTGTCTTCGATGACGACGATGACCGCGCGTCCGCCGGGATCGACGCTGACAGAGGACGTCTGGACGACGAGGCGCCCGTTGGACGGAGGGGCAGCCTGACAGGCGTTCGTGATCAGGTTGACGAACACCTGGACCAGCTGCTCGCTCACCGCTCGGACCGTGAGCACGTCGGGCCCGTAGGCGCGCTCGACGCTCATGCCTGCGCCCGCCAGGACGTGCTCGCAGAACGCAATGGCCCGATCGATGACGGCATGCAGGATCACGGGCCCGAGAGCGCCGCCCGAGGGCCGGGCGTACGTCACGAGCTCGCGCGTGAAGCGGAGCATGCGGTTGGCTGACTCGCTGATCCGGCGTAGCCGTTCGACGTCTTCGGCTTCTCGACCGCCGACCTCGATGGCCCTGCGGATCAGGTAGTCGGAGTAGGCGACGATCGAGGTCAGGGGATTGTTGAGCTCGTGGACGACGCCCGCGGCCACCTGTCCGAACGTCGCGAGCTTGTCGGCCTGGATCATCCGCTGTTCGAGCGTACTCGCGGATCGCTGCGCCACGGCGAGGGCGCCGGCCACCGCGCGCGCGTTGGGGAGCACGCGGCCGAGCACCGTCGCGGCGCGCTCGAGAAGATGAACCGCCGGCGAGCCGTCGGGATCGAACTCGTGGTCGTCCGACGCAAGGTGCAGAGTCGACCCCGTGGCCCCGCCCGGGACCGGGACGACGTGCTCGTACGTGAGGCCGGGGAAGATGCGGGTCGGAGCGGACCCGGCCGAGCGCTCCACGACGCCCTCGGGGAGCCGCTTGACCACCCATGCGCCGCGCGGATTCGATTCGCGCGAAGCCGCGTCGGGATCGGGGACGAAGCACGCGCCCACCGCGTGCGCCGGGAGGATCGCCGCAACGGCGTCGACGAGCGCCTCGACCACGGCCGGTTCCCCGCTCGAAAGGGGCAGATCCAGCGCGGCGACGAGCAGCTGATCGAGCCAAGCGATCGGCACGACATCGAGCAGACGCGCCCGCGATGACGAGACCTCGCGGTCACCGCTCGGAACTTCACTGGGCGCGCTGGCTATCGCCGCACCCTCTCCCCTGCCGAGCATCGTACCCTTACGCATCGTGCACCTACTCGCCGCGGCCGCTGACGACGCTGGTCGGCGTCGGGCTGGGGCTTTCTCCGGCCTTGGGGGCCAGCGTGTCTTCCGCGTGCGGAGCCGACGAAGGGGCCGAGCGATCGAGGTCGAGGATCCGCGCGCGCCCCACGTAAGACTTCGTCTCGTACTTGGTGATCTTGCCGATCTTGCGGACGATCTCGGCCATCCGCTCGGCCTCGTTGAAGATGACCTCGGCGGCCGAGTACGCGCGCCGTCTCGGGTTGCAGCCGGCGCTTGAGCAGCTCGGCGTACCCCATCACGCTCGTCAGCGGCTGGTTGAGCTCGTGCGCGGCCGCCCCCGCGAGCTCGGCGACGATCGCCTGTCGCTCCTGCGCGAGGATCTGCTCCTGCGCCTGCGCGAGGCGCTGCTCCATCCGCATCTTTTCGCGCAGGTCGGTGAAGATGCCGACGGTCCCGACCGGCGCGTCGCCCTCGTAGAGCATGCGCGGCCGACAGCGACACGGGTACGCGCTCGCCGTTCGACGTCGAGCACCTCGGTGCGGAGGCCCTTCGACGCGCCCGCCGCCCGGCGCGGATGAGGCGCATCACGTCGCTGCGCGACGCCCTCGGGGTAGCAGCAGCGCGCACGTCGCGTCCGAGCAGCTCGGACACCGGGATGCCGTAGACGCGCTCGGCGGCGGGGTTCGCGAGGAGGATGCGGCCCTTGAGGTCGGCGCTCGACGATGGCGTCGACCGACGAGTCGATGATCCGCTGCAGGAAGTCCTTGGTCTTCAGGAGCTCGTGCTCGACGGCGCGCTCGGCGGTCACGTCGCGGAACGTGCAGAGGACGACGCCCTCTTCGCGGAGGACCGAGTTGAAGTTCATGCTGAGGATGGCCGATCTCGCCGGTCTTTCGCCGCACGCGGACGTCGACGTTCTGCGGATAGCGCCCCTGCGTGAAGCCGACGCGCAGCTCGTGCGCGAGCGTCGCGTCCTCGTTCGCGAAGAGATCGCCGACGCGGCGGCCCGCGAGGTCGGCCTCGGTGTAGCCCGTGATGGTCGCGGGCGCGCGGGTTGGAGAAGAGGAGGTGCCCCTCGGCGTCGATGACGACGATGCCGTCGGCCGCGCTCTCGAAGAAGTCGGCGTAGCGCTGCAGCGTGCGCAGCCGGCGCTCGGCCTCGAAGCGCGCGACCGTGACCTGCTGCGTCTGGTCGCGCAGCGACTGCATCACGCGCGCGTTGCGAAGCGCGATCGCCATCGCGTTCGAGACGGTCTGGCAGAGCGTCGAGCTCGCGATCGCCGAACGTGAACGCGTGCCGCGCGCGCAGGAAGAGCACGCCCATCGGCCGGCCCTCGTAGAGGATGGGCAGGATCGCGAGCGAGCTGAAGGCGCTCTTGTGCCCCTCGTGGCGCACGATCTCGAGGAGCGGGTGGGTCGCGACGTCGGGGATGACGAGCGGCTCGCGGCTCGAGAGCACCTGCTGGATCTCGGGGTACTTCGACGAGATCGATGGGCAGGTCGCGCAGCGTGCTCGTCGTCGCTGGCGGCCACGACGTAGCCGACGTCGCCCGCCTCGCGCACGAGGACGATGCTCACGCGGTCGACCTTCGCCACCTCGGCGATGCGCTGGACGACGGTGAAGAGGATGCCGCGGAAGTCGAGGTTCGAGGCGAGCGCCTGCGTCAGCTCGAGCACCAGCCGCGCGTCCTGCTCCTTCTTCGCGAGGGCCTCGACGAAGCCGCGGATGCGCAGCTGCCCGCGGATGCGCGCGACGAGCTCCACCGGCTTGAAGGGCTTGCGCACGAAGTCGTCGGCCCCTGCCTCGAAGGCCCTGGCGATCTCCTCGTCGGCTTCGAGCGCCGTGAGGACGACGACGGGCAGGTCGCGCGTCTCCGCGCGCGCGCGCAGGATGCGGAGGATCTGGTAGCCGTCGGGCGGCGGCATCACGAGGTCGAGCAGCACGATGCGACGGCTGAACTCTCTCGATCTGCTCGAGCGCCTCCGCACCCGATCCGACCGCGACATGCGGAAGGTCCGCGTTCGCGAGCGCCTGGATCAGGACATGTCGACTGACGGTGTCGTCGTCGACTACGAGGACGGGGCCGCCCGGCACGTACAAAAGTGTACCGCCGGTTGCAGTCGGGGCCAACGGATCGCTCTTTTCCGGAGGAACGGCTTCGCGGTCCCGGCGGCACCCGCGATTGCTCGCGTTTGCGGCGTTTGCCGCGTCTCGCCTTTCGTCTGCTTCCGTCTCAATCTACGGCTTACTCGAACAGACCCTCCTGCCCGCCTTGCCCAGCCGGCCCCCCACTGCGAGCAGGCGGCGGTCTGCCGAGGGCCTCGTACGCCTTGCGGTTGGCCACGCGCCCCCGGGGCGTGCGCCCGAGTAGCCCTGCTGGATGAGGAACGGCTCGACCACGTCCTCGAGCGTGTCGCGCGGCTCGGCAAGTGCTGCGGCGAGCGCATCGACGCCGACGGGACCGCCGTCGTAGTGGTCGATGACCACCGTGAGATAGCGCCGGTCCATCTCGTCGAGCCCCGCCTCGTCGACCTCGAGGCGGCTCGCACGCTTCGCGCACGCGCGCGAGGTCGACGCGGCCCGGCCCCGAGCACCTCGGCGAAGTCGCGTACGCGACGCAGCAGCCGGTTGGCGACGCGCGGCGTGCCGCGTGACCGCAGCGCGATCTCGTGGCCCGCGTCTTCGTCGACGGCGACTCCGAGCAGTCGGGCGCTCCGAAGTACGATCCGCGCGAGGTCTTCGGGCGGGTAGAAGTCGAGCCGCACGACGTGCCCGAAGCGCGAGCAGCAGCGGGGCCGTGAGCAGGCCCGTGCGCGTGGTGGCGCCGACGAGGGTGAACGGCTGCAAGGGAATCTGAACGGCGCTCGCGAAAGCCCCCTCGCCCGTCATGATGTCGATCACCGAGTCGTCGAGCGCGGGGTAGAGGCTCTCCTCGACGACGGGGTTCAGCCGGTGGATCTCGTCGACGAAGAGGATGTCGTTCTTCTGCAGCTTCGTCGTGAGAAGCGCCGCGAGCGCCCCCTTGTGCTCGATGACTGGGCCGCTCGTCGCTGACGAGCTGCACGCCCATCTCGTGGGCCAGGATGAGCGCGAGCGTCGTCTTGCCCAGGCCCGGCGGACCGCACAGAAGCATGTGGTCGAGCGGCTCGCCGCGCTGCCTCGCGGCCTCGACGAAGACGCGCAGGTTGTCCTTGTGCTTGGTCTGCCCGATGTAGTCGGCGAACGTGCGCGGACGCAGCGTGCGGTCGAACTGCGCGTCGTCGCCCCGAGTCGACGCGTCGACGGCGCGATCGGAGGTTCGTCTTCGCTGCGCGCAGCGGGCCGCTTCGGCATCGCCGCCTGACCCTAGCAGCGAGAGAGCGCAGCCAAGACGCCAAGAGCGTCGACCACGACCTCAAAGCTTCGCGAGGTAGTCGCCGATCGCCGGCAGCGGCAGGACCTCGGTCGCCACGCCCGCGCGTACGGCGGCGCCGGGCATTCCGTTGACGACCGCAGTCTCCTGCGACTCGGCGATGACGACGCCGCCCGCGTCGCGGATCGCGCGGCGCCCCGGCGACGCCGTCGTCGCCCATGCCGGTCAGGATCACGCCCACCGCACGCGGACCCAGGGCGGCGACGCTCTTGAAGAGGCGATCGGCGCTCGGCACGTAGCGATCCGACGCGGGCGCGGCGCCGACGCGCAGCTTCAGCACGCCGGCAGACGGAACGAGCTCCATGCACTTGCGCCCGGGGCAGACGAAGCCCGTCGCCGGAGCCGACCACGTCGCCGTCGGTGGCCTCCACCGTCCTCACGGGACCGCGCTTGTCGAGGCGCTCGGCGAAGGTGCGCGTGAACTTGTCGGGCATGTGCTGCGCCACGAGGAAGGCGGCGGCGGTCGTCGGCTGGCAGCTTGCCGAAGATGTGCAGCAGAGCGCTCGGGCCGCCCGTCGAGCTGGCAATCGCGACCACCTGCGAGGGCGCGCGGTACGGCGTCGGTGACGGCTGGACATCGAACCCGCGTGGGCTTGCCCTCGGGCGTGAAGGCCCCGCTCACCTGGCGGCGGATGAGCGCCGTCGGGACGAACGAAGGCCGCAGCGAGCGCACGAGGAGCACCTTCTGCAGGATCTCCGCGCGCACCTCGGTCGACTCGGGACTCAGGCGATCGGGCTTGGGGACGAAGTCGAGGGCGCCGAGCTCGAGCGCCTTGAAGACGTTCTCGCGCTGCGCGTAGCTGCTGACCACGATGACGGGCGTGGGCGCTCGCGACATCAGGATGCGCAGGAAGGTGAACCCGTCCATCCGCGGCATCTCGAGGTCCAGCGTGATGACGTCCGGCTTCAGGAGCGTCACGAGCTGCAGGGCCTCCTCGCCGTCGGCTGCCTTGCCGACGACCTCGACGTCCGGCTGGCCAGCGAATACCTCGGCGATGTTGCGCCGGTTGTAGGCGGAGTCGTCGACGACGAGGAGGCGGATGGGCCGTTTGGCGGGGGTCACGTTCACGTTGGGTCGTCCGAAACCGGGGCGGCGCCAAGCGCCGAGAGCGGCTTTCGATACACGAGGTCGTCTTTCAAGTGTAACAGCTCGAACGCCGTCGAGACGTTCAGCAGCGACTCCGAGTGGCCGAGGAGAAGGACCCCCCCGGGGTTCAGGCGGTCGTAGAGCACCTCGATGGCGGTCTTTCGCGCTCGCGCGTCGAAGTAGATGAGAACGTTACGACAGAAAATGGCGTCCGCGCGGCCGAGGACACGCGACCGGTCCTCGTCGAGCAAGTTCATCTGGCCGAAATGACAGAGCTGCCGGATCGCCTCGGTCACGTGCCACCCGTCCGGGCGCTCGTGAAAGAAGGCGCGGCGCGACTCGTGGGAAGTCGCCCGGAAGCTACTCTCGCCGTAGACCCCCCGACGCGCTGCGGCAACGCACCGGCGCGAGATATCGGAGCCGTAGATGCGAACGTCCCACGGCGGCGATTCCCCGGGCTGCGCGCGGCGCGGAAAGAGCCCCGACTGCTGGATGAGGACGCCGATCGTGTAGGCCTCCTCTCCCGTCGAGCAGCCCGCGCTCCAGACCGCGAGGCGACGGCGACCCCGCGCCTGGAGCTCGAGCATCGGCAGCACTTCGTTCTGGAAGGCGCGAAGCTGCCGATCCTCTCGAAAGAAGTACGTCTCGTTGGTCGTGAGCAGATCGATGGCCTCGTCCCATTCGGCGGACGCGTGCGCGCCGAACCGGAGGTAGTGGTGGTAGTCGGCGAAGCTCGTGAGCTTGAGGACCATCAGCCGCTCGCGCAGCCGTCGCTCGAGGGCGAAGCGAGCCTCCGCGCCGAACTGCAGACCGGTGCGAGCGACGAAGAGGTCGCGCAGCAGTCGGAACTCGTCCGGCTTGAGGACGATCGAGTCGCCAAAAGGGGCCGTTCGCCGCACTACGCCCCTTCCCCGGAGCTTCCTTTGGCGCTCAGCGTCTCGGCCCAATCCGATGGTGATGCGACGACTTCGGCCATCGGTCGGATGCTCGCGGCGGTCGCGATCGCCGCGCGCACGATTTGGTCCTTCTCGCGCTCGTAGCGCGCCCGGAGCAGAGCGCGCGCTCCGACGCTGTTGTCCTGCCCGAGGAGCTCGGCGGCGACGCAGCGAACCTCCGACGACGTGTGATCGAGGCAGAGCCCGAGGCGCGCGAGAGCACGAGCGCCGGGCTGCGACCCGACGAGCGACAGCGCGAGCTTCACGACCTCCTCGTCGGGGTGGTCGAGCGCAGCGAACAGGGCGTCTTCGCAGGCGAGCGCCACGTGGACGGGGACGCGCCCAGTCGCGCGTCCCGACCGGAGCTGCCCGAGCGCCTCGACGGCGGCGCAGGCCACCGCCGCGTCGGCGTGGGCGACGAGCGGGCGCGCCGAGGCGAGGGCGCGGTCGGGATCGGCGTCGCCGAGCGCTCGGAGCGCCGTCGCCGTGAGGACGGATCGCGCGTGTCGCGCACGACGCCGACGAGCGGCTCGGCGCGACCAAGCCGCCCGAGGGCGCGCGCCGCGGCGAGCTGAACGTCGTGCTCCTCGTCGGCCAGCGCGAAGACGACGGCGTCCGCCGCCGCGTCGCCCCCGCCGAGGGCCAGCGCGTCGATGGCGGCCCGACGCACCTGCGGCTGGTCGTGCGAGAGCGCGCGCTGCAGGAGCCTGACGTCGTCGTCGCGCAGAGGCTGCGTCGACGCGATCGCGCCGAGCAGGATGCACCCGAGCACGAGGGGATCGTGCCCCGATCGGGCGTCGCGCAGCAGGGCGCGCGCGGCGTCGACGTGGCGCGCAGCGAGCTCGCACACGGCGTTGGTGGCGGCGGCCGCCACGCGCTCGTCGTCGTGCCCGACGAGCTTGGCCAGACGCGCGGAGATCGCGCGCGTCGCCGAGGGGCCCGAGGCGCCTCGACGGCGCACGACACGACCTCGATCGACGGGTCGGCGAGCCCCTCGCGAAGGGCTGTCGCGCACGTCCGCGATCGGCGCTCCTTCGAGCGAAGCTACCAGCGCGAGCGCGGCGGCATGAACGTGCCGGCTTCGCCTTGCGGGCCGACGGCGAGCAGCGGCTCGACGGCGGTGGACCCGAAGAGCCGGAGCGCGAGGTCTGCTCGCTCGGCGACGTCGTCGTCGCCGAGCGCGTCGACCAGCGCCGCTACGTCCTGATGGTCGCCGAGGAGCCCGAGTACGAGGAGCGCCGCCACCGCGCGCCGGCGGATCCTCGGCGTCCAGCGCCGCACGTCGGGCGCCGGCTCGGCCCGCTTCGCTCGATACGAGGGCCGCGCGCGCGCACGTCGAGCAGGTCGTGCGTCGTCCGCGACCCGCCGGCGATGACCTCGCCCAGCGACACGAGCGCTTCGCGCGCGATGGTCGGCGACGGGTCGCCGGTAGCGAGGGCCAGCGCGCGCACGGCCGTCGCGGCTCGCGGGAGCCCGCGGCTGCGGCGATCGCGTACCGGCGCAGCAGGGGATCGTCCGCGTAGGCTGCGAAGAGGCTCCACGGAAGGCGCGCCTCCAGGCGCGCGAGCGAGTCGAGCACCGCCATCTTGAGGAACGCGTCGCTCGTGGCGAGCGCCGCGACGAGCGACTCCGTCGCCAGGGTCGCGCGACTCTTCGCCTGCGAGCGCGGCCTTGCCCAGCGCCTCGGCCGCCGTCACTCGCACGTTGGCGTCCTCGTCGTGCAGCGCCCGAGACAGAGCCGCGGTTCCGCGCGCGTCCGGGACTCCGCCGAGGACCTCGACGGCGAGCTTGCGCGCGTCGGCGTCGAGTCGGGCGAGGGCGTCTATCGTGGCGCTGACCGCATCGGGGCCGATCGCCACGAGAGCCTCGACCGCCGCGTTGCGCAGCCCGATGTTGACCGTGTCCTCGAGGGCTGCGACGAGCGACGCTACGACCTCCTCGCGGTGCTCGAGCCCCGGCGCGACGAGAGTCGCCTCCTTGCGCACGCGCCAGTCGTCGTCGCCCAGCGCGCGCAGCAGCAGCTCGGGCGCCTCGCGACCCCGGACCTTGGCGATCTGCCGCACCGCGACGCGGCGAGCCTCGGGCTCGGCCTGCTGCAGGAGCCAGCGGACGGCGGTCGCGGCCTCGTTCACGTGGCCATCCCCTTCGGCAATCCCGTCAGTACGGCGGCCGGTCCGATGCGGCCCTGGGCGGCGAGCGGCTCGGTGAGGTCTCGCAGACGCGAAGTGTCGAGCACGAAGACCAGCGCGCCGTCGTGGTTGGTGACGCCGGCGATGCCGCGGAGGTCTTCGCCGCCGCCGAGCAAGGGCGTCGGACGCAGATCGGCGCCGCCCGTGCCGAAGACCTCGGTGACCGCGTCGACGACGAGCGCGGCGGGCCGACCGGCGACGTCGACCACGATCCACTTGGATCTTGCCGCGTCGCGGTCGGTCGGAGGAAGGCCGAAGCGGGTGCGCAGATCGACGACGGGGACGACCTCGCCGCGGTAGTCGGCCACGCCGACGATCTCGCGGGGCGCGTGCGGGAGCGCGACGATCTCGAGCGGCGTTCGCGATCTCCTTCACGCGGGCGATCGGCACCGCGTAGTGGACGTCGCCGACGATGAAGCCGACGAGGTTCTTCGATGGGTCGTGGCGGTGCCGGCGCCTGGTCGCGCGCTTCTCGATCATCCTAGCGCGCCCTCCAGGAGGGCCGCAGGTCGAGCAGGATCAGCATCGTGCCGTCGGTCCCTGCGGGCCGGCCGATGCCCGGCGATGTGCACGGCCTGATCGCCCCCGAGGACGCTGGCCGGCTCGATCTCGTCGGCGCGAGCCGCCAGACCTGCTGGACCTCGTCGACGAGGAGTCCGATCTGCTCTCCCGCGCCCGACTCGACGAGCAGGATGCGCGACTCGCCGATCGATGGGCGCCTCGACCAGTCGAAGGCGGCGCCGCAGATCGAGGACCGTGACGAGCTTGCCCCGGACGCTGATGACGCCGATCACCGTGGTCGGCGCTCGCGGGACCTCCGTGATCGGCGGCGGCCGGAGGATCTCGGCGAGCTGCGCGATGCGCACCGCGTACGTCTCGCCGGCGAGCCCGAACGCGAGGTACTCGGTCCGCTTGCCGGCCTCGCCCGCGCGCCGCGCCGCGCGCCTTCCGGCCCGGTGTTTGACGAGCAAGGGCATCGCGATCAGGACCTCGCGCCTTCGACGGCGGCGCAGGAAGCGCGCCTCGCCTGGGACGAGCACCTCTTCGATGAGGCGGCCACGTCGAGGACCAGCGCGACGCGCTGGTCGCCGAGCTCCGTTGCCCCGGCGAAGCCACGGACGGCCTTCAGCGACTTGCCGAGCGCCTTGATGACGATGTCCGCTGACCGACGAGCTCGTCGACCACGAAGCCGAGCCGGCGATCTGCCAACCTGCGCGATGACCACGAAGGCTCGGGACCGCGCGCGGCTCACGGCGCTGCATGCCCGAAGAGGCGCGTCGAGGCGGCAGAGCGGGCAGCGACGCGCCGCGGACGCGTCAGCACCTCGCGCGACTCCACCGTGCGGACCTGGGCTCGGTCGAGCGCGATGGCCTCCTCGACGCTGGCCAGCGGCACGGCGAAGAGCTGCGCGCCGATCTCGACCAGCAGCACGTTGATGATCGCCAGCGTGATCGGCAGCGTGATCGTCATCTTGGTGCCGATGCCGACGTCGCTCGTGATGTCGACGACGCCGCCGAGCTTGCCGATGTTGGTCTTGACGACGTCGAGCCCGACGCCCCGCCCGCTGAGATCCGTCGCGACTTCCTTCGTCGTGAAGCCGGGCATGAAGACCAGGGCGAGCACCTCGCGCGGCGTCATGCTCGTGCGCCTCGGCCGCCGGGACGACGCCGCGGCGCACGGCGGTGGCGAGGAGCGCCTCGGGGTCCATGCCGGCACCGTCGTCCTCGACCTCGATGACGACGTGGTTGCCCTTCTGGAAGGCGTTGAGCGCGATCGTCCCGACGGGAGGCTTGCCGACGCGCAGGCGCTCGTCGCGCGACTCGATGCCGTGATCGATGGCGTTGCGGATCATGTGCATGAGCGGATCGCTCAGCTCCTCGACGATGAGCTTGTCGATCTCGGTCTCGGCGCCCGTGACGACCAGGTTCACGTCCTTGCGCGTGCTCGCGCGAGATCTGGCGCACGACGCGCGCGAGCTTGTCGAAGGCCTGGCCGAGCGGCACCATCCGCACCTCGAGGATCCCGCTCTGCATCTGGGCGAGGTGGCGGTCGAAGCGTGCGGTTCAGGCGCGCCAGCTCGATCGCGAGCTCGCGCGCGTCCGAGCGCGCGGCTGCGCGCGCGCTCGGCGAGGCGCGCGATGGCGGTCTTGACGATGGCGAGCTCGCCGACGATCGTCATCAGTCGGTCGAGCTTGCGGATGTCGACGCGAACCGTCTGGCTGACCGAACGAAGCGACATCTCCCCGCCGGGACCCTGCCCGCGCGCGGGCGCGCTGGGGACCTGAACGAGAGGCGCCATCGAGTGCATGCTCGGCGCCCGCCGCAGCTCGGCCTCGGGCCGGCCCGGGTTGCCGGTATCGCCGGGAGTGTCGCCCACCGAGGTGGGCGGCGCGAACGCCTCCTGGCTCGGGACCGGCGTCCCAGCGAACGCCGGGCTCACGCTCAGCACGCTGCGACGCTGGACCTCGTCGATGACGACCCCGGGCCCCTTGATGGCGCCGCGCAGCTGCGCGACCGACGCGCGACTCGCCATCAGGATCTCGAGCTCGATCGTGTCGACGTCCGCGCCCGCGCCCGTCGGCAGGTACGTGATGATCTCGCCGTGCGGCCGCGCGCTTCGCCTTGAGCTCGTCGAGCGCGCTGTCGATCGTCGCGAGCGAGAAGCGCACGCGGATCCGGTAGAGGCCCAGGCCCTGCTGGATGTTCGTGCGCAGGCGGTGCTCTTCGTACTCGGTGAGGACACCGAGCAGCCCCGGATCGAGATCGTACTGGGCGACCGTGCCGACGCTACCCCCGGTGCGCTTGCCGGAGACCTGACCGAGCGCCACGAGGAGCTGCTCGACCTCGTGCACGGGCTCGGCGGCCTCGCCCTTCTCGGCGGCGAGGATCCGCGCGTAGAGCGCGACGGCCTGGAAGAGCAGGTCGAGCACCGGCGTCGTGAGCTCGATCCGGCCGAGGCGCAGATCGTCGAGCACGTCCTCGAGCTCGTGCGACAGCCCCGCCATGCGCGTCGCGCCGAAGAGCCCGGAGAGCCCCTTGAGCGTGTGGACCGCCGCGGAAGACGTCGTTGATGAGCTCGGCGTCCGACTGGCCCTTCTTGAGCAGCTCGTCGAGCATGAGGAGATCGCGTCCGAGCCCGTCGACGAGCTCCTGGGCCTCGCTGAAGAACTCGTCGCGCGCTCCACTTTCGCCCCGTCCGCCGCCTTCCATCATCCCGCCCTCAGGGCCCGCCGCCGGACTTCGGGGACACCCCGAGCCTGGGTTCGAGCAGCCCGGCGCACGTGCTGCGGAGCTGCTCCGGGGTGAACGGCTTCGGGAGGTAGGCGTTGGCGCCGAGCGCGAGCCCGCGCTCGGCGTCGTGTTCGCCGCGCAGCGTGGAGATGACGACGAGCGGCGTGTCGCTGTGGTGGGCCGACTTGCGGATGAAGCGAATGAGCTCGAGGCCGTTGATGTCCGCCATGTTGATGTCGGTGACGATCAGGTCGTACGGGCCCCGCGGGCAGAAGGCGCATCGCGTCGAAGCCGCTGCTCGCCTCGACGACCTCGCACCCGCCCAGTGGGCGCTGCAAACTCTGTTGCCTCGAGAACGGCGCGGACGAAAGCGCGGGTCGAGACCGAGTCCTCCACAACCAAGACCCTGCGCATGGATCCTCACTCAAAAGCGTACTACGAACCCGAGCGCACGAAAGCGACAAATCCGCTCGCGCACTGACCCGAGTCCCACGCTCATGCCGGTCACGACGCCGCCAGTCACGACGCTCACGCCGACCGCACCGACCGCCGCGGCGCTCGTCATCGGCGACGAGATCCTCTCGGGAAAGGTCGAAGAGGCCAACGTGGCGGTGCTCGCCCGCGCCCTCCGATCCCTGGGCGTTCTGCTCCGACGGGTCGTGGTGGTGATGGACGACATCGACGCCATCGCCCACGAAGTCCGCGAGCTCTCCAAGGCCCACGATTGGCTCTTCACCAGCGGAGGCGTTGGGCCCACGCACGACGACGTCACCGTCGAAGCGGTGGCGAAGGCGTTCGGCGTGCGCGTCGTGTCCTCGCCCCCGATGGAAGCGATGCTGCGCGCCCACTATAAGGAGCGCTGCACCGAGGGTCACCTGCGGATGGCCCTGGTGCCCGAGGGCGCGTCGCTCGAGGTGACGGCCGAGGTGACGTGGCCGACCATCCGCCTCGGCAACACCTGGCTCCTACCCGGCATCCCGGAGGTCTTCCGGATGAAGCTCCCGGTCGTCGTTGCGCATCTCGCGCAGCGGAGCGGCCGCGCTTTCGTGTCCCACGCCGTCTACGTGAAGATGGACGAGGGGGAGCTCAAGCCGCTCCTCGACGAGGTCGTTGCCGCGTTTCCGGACGTGTCGGTGGGCTCGTACCCGAAGTGGCTCGACCCGTCGTACAAGACGAAGCTCACGTTCGACGGGCGCGACGAGGCGCGCGTGCTCGCGGCACGCGACGCCTTCGTTGCGTCGCTGCCCGCCGGCGAACCCCAACGCGTGGATTGAGCCGCTGACGATCCTGGTCGAGGGGAGCGACCAGCGCTCCCCTCGAGCTCCCCACCGGATCTGCGGCGCCTCGCGTCCGATCAGTCCTTGCGTAGGCGGCGCTGAAGGTCGTCGAGCGACCTGGCGACGCGCTCGAGCGTCTTGGCGCTATGGGTAAGCGCCTGCTTGCCCTGGTTCACGCCGAACTCCGCCCATGAAAGGCCAAGGTCGAACACGGCGTCGACCAACGTCTCTCGCCCGCTGCCCTTGGCTCTCTTGCCGAGGACTTCCCCTTGCGCCTCGTCGACGATGGCATCTCTCTTGTTTTCGCCCTGCACGCTATTCATCGCTGACCTCCTGTTTTCCCGCTCTGCGGGCTCTTACCCCCGCGGTCCACAGCTCTCACACACGAACACGCGATCGCCCGACCCGTCGCCGATCCCCAGGTGCGCCCGAGAGCCGGACGCGATCGTCCGGGAGCACTTCGCGCAGGCGGCCGGTACCGCGAGGGTCACGTTTTGGAAGGCCACGATCCCGGAGAGCGGATCGTGCTCCATCCGCTTCTTCAGTTTTTCGCGCTCCTTTTCGAGGTGCTCGGCAGCGCGCCGCAAACGCTCCTCCACGTTCTCGGTCGCGGCGTCCGCGACCGACAGCGCGTCTTCCAGGATCGTCCGCACCAGGTTCGATACCGGTACGCGCAGGTTGTCCGCGAACCGCTTCAGTTCTCGCTCGAGCACCGCGGGAACCCGCGTGTGAAGCACGCGCTCCTTTCGACTTTCTCGCGCATCCGCGTCGGGCGAACCCGGGCTCGCCTCGCCGGCTGGCGAATCCTGGCGATCGCCGCGGGCTCCGCCATCGGGCGAGGACGAAGAGCCGGTATCCCGCTTCGAGGCATCCATTTGTGTCACGGCGTGATACGTACGGCTGGATGTATCACGCGTCAAGTAGGGAGCTCTTGGAAACGGCGAAGAGACGGCAGGGGTTCGCCTGCGTGGCGCGCCCACCTCCCACTCCGTTGCGTCCCGCGAGGCCCGCTGGCTACACTTCCCCTCGGCTCCCTGGCCGCGCGTTCCAGTCTCTCGCCTGACTCTGCCCTCGCGCCGCGTGTTCACGCGGAGCGCCCAGCTGCTCCTGCTCAGTCGCCCCGCGAAACGCAAACAAACAAACAGCCCATGTGGAAGCTGGCCATCGAGGACGACGAAGGAAAGCAGACCGTCGTGCCGCTCACGCGCGACGAGTACACGATTGGGCGCAAAGACGGGAACACGATCCGGCTGACCGAACGCAACGTGTCGCGAGAGCACGCGCGCCTCTACAAGAAGAACGGCAAGAGCGCGGAGGGAGGCGTCGCAGGCACAACCGTCGTCCTCGAAGATCTCACGAGCTATAACGGCGTCTTCGTCAACGGATTGCGCCTAGCGCACGCGCAAAACCTCGCGCACGGCGATCTCGTTCAGATCGGCGACTACCGCATCGTCCTGCAGGACGAAGTAGGCGTCGAGGCGCCCGCTCCGGCGGCCGTCGCGAGCGACGTCAAGCAGACGTCTCCCGGGGCCCCGACCGCGCACGCGCGCGCGGCGGCGCTGCTCGATCGGCCCAACCGGCTCGTGATGATCGCAGGGCCCGCGCCGGGGGCCGAGTTTCCGCTCGACCGCGAGCGGATGACGATCGGGCGCGCCGAAGACGCGTCGATCTCGGTCAACCACAACTCGGTCTCTCGCATTCATTGCGAGGTGCACGCGCTGGGCGACGGGCGCTTCGAGATCGTCGACAAGGGTTCGAGCAACGGCGTGCGAGTGAACGGCGCGGACTGGCGGCGAGGGATCGTCGAGCCCGGAGACGTCATCGAGCTCGGCGACGTGCAATTCAAGTTCGTCGGGGCCGGCCAGATCTACCGGCCGACCGAGAGCCAGAGGATCGCGGCGGTCAGCCAGCGCGAAGCCGCGGAGATTCTGAGCCCCCGCCGCACGTCGAACGCCATCCCGATCGCGATCTTCGCGACCGTCGTCGTCGCCGGGACGTTCGGCGCGTGGGCGTACACGCGCCGCGACGTCGAGCCGCACGCGATCACCGGATCGTCGGCCGCGGCCGGGCCGTCGCCCGATCGCGTCGTGCTGGACGAAGCCAAGGCGCTTTGCGCCTCGGGCGATTGCGAGACGGCTCGCGACAAGATCGAGGGCGCCATCGGCGAGGGCTCCGGCCTCCGAGTCTCGCAGGACTTCAAGGACATCGAGACGAAGTGGGCCGATCAGATCCTCGCCAAGGCCGACGCCGAAAAGGACACCGCCGCGAAGGAGGCGATGTACCAGCGCGTCTCGCAGACGATGGGCGTCGACCCAACGCGACGCAAGACCGCCGCGGACAAGCTGCAGCAGCTCGAGGCAATCGCCGACGCGATCCCCTCGGCGGCCCCCTCGGCGGCGGCGCCCGGGCCGCCGGAGAAGCCCCGCGCAGAGGAGTCAGTCTCGGCGACACCCCACCCGGAGGGCACGCGGCGAGCCGCGGTCGCGTACGCCTCGGAGGCGGCGGTTCCGGTGGCCGCGGTGGCTCCCCCACCCGCTCCGGCGGCCTCTCCACCAGCGGCCGCCAAGGCCTCGGCCGCAAGCGTCGACGATCGCGAGCGTGCCCTCGCTTTGCAGGGAACTCCGGACTCCAAGGTCCTGCTCAAGCATCAGCTCGAGCAGCGCGTGAACAACGGCAAGGCGTCCGACAGCGAGATCCGGCTGCTCATCGGGACGTGCAAGGACCTCGGCGACCGGGCCTGCGTCCAGGCGGCGCGCGCCGCGCTGGCGCAGAAACAGGAATAGCGGTCCGCACCGCGGAGCGGGGGCTACGTCTCGTGGAAGGTCGCTTCGAGCGCGGCGTCGAGGCGCGGCCATTCGAAAGCGAAGCCCGCCTCGAGGAGCTTTCGCGGGACGACGCGCTGCCCGCCGAGCACCACCTGCGCGAGACCTCGGCCGAGCGCCGCTCGCAGCAGCAGCGACGGCACACGCAGCGCCGCGGGCCGACGCAGCGCCGTACCGAGCGAGCGCGCGAAGGTATCCATGTCGACCGCTTCGGGGGCTGTCACGTTGAAGGGGCCCGTGAGGCCGGGTTGATCGACGGCGAAGAGCAGCGCGCGCACCGTGTCGCGCAAGTGGATCCAGCTCACCCACTGCTTGCCCGTGCCGATCGAGCCGCCGACGAACCACTTGAAGGGCGTCACCATCGATTCGAGCGCGCCGCCCCCGGCGCCCAATACGATCCCGATGCGGGGGTGAACGAGGCGTGCGGCCGCGGTCGCGGGTGCAGCGGCTGCCTCCCATGCCACGACGATCCGCGCGAGCTCGTCGTCGCCAGGGGGGGCGCTCTCGTCGAGCGAGCGGTCGCCTGTGCGCGTGCCGTAAAGGCCGACCGCCGAGCCGCTCACGAAGACCCGCGGCCTTCGGCGCGCGTTGGCTACGGCCTTCGCGAGCCGCGCGGTGGTGTCGACGCGGCTGGCTCGCAGGACCTCGAGGCGCTCGCTCGTCCATCGCCCACCGGCCACGGGCTCGCCGGCGAGGTGCACGATCGCATCGGCGCGTTCCACTTCGGTCTCGACATCGTCCCAGCGGACGCACTGAGGAGACGCGCGTCTCGAAACGATTGCGACATCATCCCGACGCTCCTTCAGCGCCACCGTAAGCGCCCGTCCGATGAAGCCGGTACCCCCCGTCAAGAGCACGCGCATCGGGCGATCCCTTCATCGGCTCGTGCATCGATCGACGACCATGTCAAGCTTCCCCACAGTGGAAGCCATTGTGAGTAAAATGACCATTTCTTAATGTCCGCCGCCTCCGTCGGCTGTCAACGATTCCGTTCACCAGGACTGGGAACCGTTTTCGCGAAGTTCAGAGGCTTTAGATGTCGAAGAAGATACGGACGCTGCTGTTCGGCGCGCCCAAGGACGTCCATTCGGAGCATACGTTCCACAACATTTCGCTGATAGCGATGCTCGCGTGGGTCGGGCTCGGCGCGGACGGGCTGTCTTCGTCGGCGTACGGTCCGGAGGCGGCGTTTCGCGAGCTCGTCGCAAACGGCAGCGACTACACGTCGCTCGCCGTCGGTCTGGCGCTGGGCACCGCGGTCACCGTCTTCATCATCTCGTACGCCTACTCGCGCATCATCGAGCACTTCCCGTCCGGCGGCGGCGGCTACGTCGTCGCGACGAAGCTGCTCGGCCCCCGCTTCGGCGTCGTGAGCGGCGGGGCGCTTCTCGTCGACTACGTGCTCACCATCACGATGTCGATCGCCTCGGGCGGCGACGCCATCTTCAGCATGGTCCCGCGCGAATGGTTCGGCCCGGGCGCGCTGCCGGTTGGCGGCCGGACGACATCGGCACGTGGCTGGATCCGGTCCAGCGCACCAAGCTCACGATCGAGATCGTGGCCATCGGACTCCTGACGATCCTCAACATCCGGGGCGTCAAGGAGTCGGTGCAGGCGATTGCGCCGGTGTTCATGACGTTCGTCGTGACGCACGTCGTCCTGCTCGTCGTCGCGATCTTCGGGAACGTCGGCGAGGTCGGGACGGTCGCCCACGAGACGAGCGTCAACTTCGGCCACACGATCACGTCGCTCGGCACTTTCGGCGCGCTCATGCTCTTCGTGCGCGCCTACTCGCTCGGCGGCGGCACGTACACCGGCATCGAGGCCGTCTCGAACGGCGTGCAGATCATGCGCGAGCCCAAGGTCCGCACGGCGAAGCGGACGATGGTCCTCATGGCGACATCGCTGGCCGATCACGGCCGGCGGCATCATCCTCGCGTACCTGCTCGTTCACGCCATGCCGTCCGAGGACAAGACGATGAACGCCGTGCTCCTCGACAAGGTGGCGGGCAGCTGGCGCATCGGCGACCTGGAACGCGGGCTGGTGGTTCGTGCACGATCGCGCTCGCCTCGCGAGGCGGGTCTGCTCTTCGTCGCGGCGCAGGCCGGCTTCGTCGACGGGCCGCGCGTCATGGCGAACATGGCGGTCGACTCGTGGCTCCCGCACCGCTTCGCGGCGCTCTCGGAGCGGCTGAGCATGCAGAACGGCGTCATGCTGATGGGCGTCACGTCGCTCGCCGCGCTGCTCTACACGCACGGCGACGTCGAGAAGCTCGTCGTCATGTACTCGATCAACGTGTTTCTCACGTTCTCGCTGTCGAACCTCGGGATGTCGCGCTTCTGGATCAAGCACCGGAAGGAGCACGCCGACTGGTTCAAGCACTTGCCGGTCCACCTCATCGGCCTCGGGCCTGTGCGTGACGATCCTCATCGTCACCGTGTTCGAGAAGTTCGCGGCGGGCGGCTGGCTGACGCTGGTCGTCACGGGCATCCTCGTGAGCGTCTGCTTCGCGATCCGCCGGCACTACGCCAGGGTGGTCGACGCGATCCGCCGTCTCGACAGTCGAGCTGGCCGATCCGCTCGCGGACGACAGCTCAAGCCCAGCTGCCGAGCGCTACACACCTCACGGGAGAGGCGGTCCCGTCGAAGATCGACGTCGATTCGCCCGTCGCCGTGCTCTTCGTCGGCGGGTACGGGGGACTGGGCCGCCACGCGCTGCTCACGCTCCTGCGCATGTTCCCCGGGCACTTCAAGGGCGTCGTCTTCTGCTCGGTGGCCGTCATCGACTCGGGCAACTTCAAGGGCATCGCAGAGGTGCACGAGCTCGAGAGCCGCACCCAGCAGGCGCTCGACAAGTACGTGCGCTACGCCGCGTGGCTCGGGCTGCCGGCCGAGAGCACGTTCTCGACGGGCATCGAGGTCGCCGTCGAGGCCGAGAAGCTCGCGAAGGACCTGATCCAGAAGTACCCGAGGGGACTCTTCGTCGCCGGGCAGCTCATCTTCGACGAGGACACCTTCGCGACGCGCCTCCTGCACAACGAGTCGGCCTTCATGATCCAGCGCCGGCTCCAGCACGCCGGGGTCCCGATGGTCGTCTTGCCCGTGCGCCTCAACCTCAAAGAGGGGCCGCGCCTCGCGGCGCCCAGCCTGACGGAAGAGCGCGCCGCGTCGTAGCGTCGCCTTTCCATGTAGTCTCGGGACCGTGGGGAATCGCTTCCGGCGGCAGCTTGGCGGGTGGGCTCTCGTGGCGGCCGCCAGCTGTGGCCCCGGGACCGTCGAGGAGGCCGAAGCGCGCGGTGACGTCGCGTGGCTGCAGCACAACGACACGCCCGCGGCCGTCGCGGCCCTCGGCCGCATGGCCGACCACAACCCCGCGGCAACCGCCGCGCTGGATCTCCGCTCGGCGTACGACCCGGAGGCGTTCCACGCGGCCTGGAGCGCGGTCTTGCGCGGCGCCCCGTGGGGGCCGGCGATGCTGCACGAAGCCCTCGCCGATCCGAAGCGCGCCGACCCCGCGGCGACCGGAATGGGCAAGCACGACCCTCACCTCGCGCTGTTTCTCGACGACCTCGAGGGCGCGCTCGTCCGCCTCTCGGCGACCCCGCGCAACGCGAACGTCTCGAGCACCCTCGCGAGCATGGGCCCGACGGCGCGCGCGGCCGTCGAGCGACGCCTTTTGGACCCGTCGACACGCGGCGCCATGTGCACGGGGATCGGGACGCCCCAGGCCGACGACGACGCACGCAAGGCGCTGCTCGACGTGCCGCAAGCCGCGCGCGATGCCCCCGCGTGCGTCGAGGCGGTCGTGGGCGTTGCCGCCGGCGACGAGAGCGCCCTGACGTGGCTGGCCGAACGCGCAGAGCCGGGGCTTCTGGGCGCGGCTGGAAAAAGCGCGACGATGCCGTGCGCAAACCTTCACGTCGCCTGGGTGAAGGCGTTCGCCGCGCGACCCCGGAGCGCGTACCCCGCGCTGACCGTCCCGCTCGGGTACGCCGTCACCCGCTGCGTCGCGCAGATGGACGGCGTCCTGGCCGACGCGATCGTCCACCTGCCGGCGTCTCACAGCGTGGTCGTCCAGGCCATCGATCCATTCGCCACCTACGGCGACGGCCTGCGAGCCACGTGCGCCGCTCTGCCCGCCGTGGTCTCGTCGGGCCAGGACACCGCCGTCGTACGCGAGCGAGCCTCCGACGCACTGACCCACGCCTGCAAAGCCCCCGGCTAAACCCGATGCCAGGAGAGGGAGAAACAGGGAGGGGAGGACGAAAGGAGTCGGAATCTGTCAGCGCACAATGCTCTCGCTCAGAATTCTCGACCCGAATGCTCGGCTCCTCTCCTCCTCCCCTCCCTGTGACTCTCTCTCGGTGCGACGTGGCGATCAGTCGCCGAGGTGCACTTCGTCTTCGCGCGGGGCGACGAGGGCGGCGCGCAGAGACGGGTGCGTCGTGAGCAATCGCACGCAGCGATTCCAGCGCAGGACGGGGTCGGGCAGATCGGGTCTCATCCGCTCGGCCTGCTCGAAGAGCCCGAGGGCGTGCTCGAAGGCGGCGACCGCGCTGTGGGCCTCGTTGCGCTCGACGTGGGCCTTGGCGGCCCGCTCCCACGCGACCCCGATGTGGTAGACGCGCTCGTACTCGTCGGGCAGGCGTTCGAACGCATCAATGGCTTGCTCGAGGAGGCCGACCTGGCCCGACGCGAAGCGATCGGTCAGCGCGAGCCCGAGCAGCTTCCACGCCCTGGCGTACGCGGCGTCGACGTCGAGGACGTCGCGGCAGATGCTCTCGGCCTCTTCGGGCTGGTTGAGGTCGCGGTAGTGCTCCGCCTTGGCGATGGCGGCGTCGAGGCTCGCGTGAGGCAGTCGTTTCAGTTCGAAGCCCATCCCCACGTCTCCTCGCCGGCTAGGGCCGGCCCTTCGGCTCGTCTTCCGGGCGCGGATCGGGCGGCAGCACCGGGAGCCTGGCCTTCGGCTTCTTGGTCTCGCCCGACATCTTGCTGGCGACCCAGCGGACCGGATCGAAGAAGTCGTCGGCCACGCGCTCCTTGAGCGGAATGATGCCGTTGTCGGTGATGTGGATGCTCTCCGGGCACACTTCGCTGCAGCACTTGGTGATGTTGCAGAGGCCGATCTTGAACTCGTCCTTCACGAGCTCGCGGCGGTCGAGCGTGTCGAGCGGGTGCATGTCGAGCCCCGCGAGGTGGATGAGGAAGCGCGGCCCGGCGAACGCCTCTTTGCGTGGTCGCGGATGACGTGACACACGTCCTGGCACAGGAAGCACTCGATGCACTTCCGGAACTCCTGGATGCGATCGATGTCCTCCTGCTGCATCCGCCACGTGCCGTCGGCCTCGCGCGGGCGCGGCTTGAACGGGGGGATCTTCTTGGCCATCTCGAAGTTGTGCGACACGTCGGTCACCAGATCTTTGATGATCGGGAAGGCCCGCATCGGCGTGACGGTGATCGGCTCGCCTTCTCGGCGAAGTGCGACATGCGCGTCATGCACATCAGGCGCGGCTTGCCGTTGATCTCGGCGCTGCACGAGCCGCATCGCCCCGCCTTGCAGTTCCAGCGGACCGCGAGCGTCGGCTCCTGCTTGGCCTGGATATCGTGGATGGCGTCGAGCACGACCATTCCCGGGTAGGTCTCGACCTCGTAGGGCTCGAGCTCGCCCGCCTTCGCGTCGCCCCGGAAGACGCTTCAGCGTCGCCTTGCTCTGCCCGTTCTGCGCGCCTCCACGTCACTCCTCCTCGAGGACGGTCTTGATCTCGTGCGGGACGGTCCGGGAGCGCCACTTCGTCGACCTGCATCTCGCCGTCGCGGGTGTCTTCGCAGCGACGATGTTCACCTTCGACAAGTGCCCCTTGTCCATGTCGGGGAAGTCTTCGCGCGCGTGCCCGCCGCGGCTCTCCTTGCGCGCGAGCGCCGCGCGCGCCATCGCCTCGCTGACGATGAGCATGTTGCGCATGTCGAACGCCTGGTGCCACGCGGCGTTGAAGTGCCGGTTGCCGTCGACCTTCACGCGCGCCGATTCCTCCTTGAGATTCGCTCGAGGTGCTCGAGGCCCTTCTTCAGGTCTTCCTCGGTGCGGATGATGCCGACGTAGATCTGCATCTTGTCCTTGAGGTCGTCGTGGAGCAGAAACGGGTTCGGGCCCTCGGCGCGGGCGAACGGCGCCAGCGCCTCGCGCTCGGCGGCTTCGACCTCGCCCTCGTCGATCGAGGCGGCGCTCCGGTTCTTGGCGTACTTGGCCGCGTGCAGCCCGGCGATCCGCCCGAAGACGAGCAGGTCCGACAGCGAGTTGCCGCCGAGCCGGTTGGCCCCGTGCATCCCCGCGGCGCACTCGCCGGCGGCGAAGAGCCCCTCGATGCGCGACTCCTGCGTCTCGGGATCGACGCGGATGCCGCCCATCGTGTAGTGCGCCGTCGGCCCGACCTCCATCGGACTCCTTGGTGATGTCGACGTCTCCCAGCTCCTTGAACTGGTGGTACATCGCCGGCAGCTTGCGCTTGATGTCCTCGGCGCTGCGGCGCGAGAAGATGTCGAGAAAGACGCCGCCGTGCGGGCTGCCGCGCCCCGCCTTCACCTCGCTGTGGATGGCGCGCGCCACGATGTCGCGCGGCAAGAGATCCGGCGTGCGGCGCGCCTTGCGACGTGACGCCCGACGTGCTCTCGCGCAGCCACTGGTCGGCCTCGTCCTCGGTGGGCGCGGTCTCGTTGGCGTAGAGCTCCGGGATGTAATCGAACATGATGCGCTTGCCGTCTTTGTTGCGCAGCGTCCCGCCCTCGCCGCGCACGCCCTCGGTGATGAGCGTGCCGCGGACGCTCGGCGGCCAGACCATCCCGGTCGGGTGAAACTGCATGAACTCCATGTCCATGAGCTCCGCGCCGGCGAGGTACGCCAGGGCCTGCCCGTCGCCCGTGCACTCCCACGAGTTCGAGTTGATGCGGAACGCGCGCCCGATCCCGCCGGTGGCGAGACGACCGACTTCGCGCGGAAGACGACGAAGCGTCCGTTCTCCCGCCAGTAGCCGAACGCGCCGCGGATCTCGGCGCGATCGCCCGTCCCGGCTCGACGAGCAGGCGCGTCACCGTGCACTCCATGTACACCTTCATGCCGCTGTGGATGCCGTGCTGCTGCAGCGTGCGGATCATCTCGAGCCCCGTGCGATCGCCCACGTGAGCGAGCCGCGGGTACTTGTGACCCCCGAAGTTGCGCTGCAGGATGCGCCCGTCGGCCGTGCGGTCGAAGAGCGCGCCCCACTCCTCGAGCTCCTTGACGCGGTCGGGCGCCTCCATCGCGTGCAGCTGCGCCATGCGCCACTGATTGAGGTACCGCCCGCCCTTCATCGTGTCGCGGAAGTGGACCTTCCAGTTGTCCTTGGGCTCGACGTACCCGAGCGCCGCCGCGACGCCGCCCTCGGCCATGACGGTGTGCGCCTTGCCGAGCAGCGACTTGCAGACCAAGCCCGACGCTCGCCCCCTCGGCGCTCGCCTCGATCGCCGCCCGCAGGCCGGCGCCGCCCGCCCCGATGACCAGCACGTCGTGCTCGTGCCTCTCGAACTTCGCCTCGGTCGACGCCGTCATGGCACCTCGATTGTCCTCAGTATCGTGTGGGGAGCGGCCATCGCGGCCCCTCGACCGAAGCTAAGCCTCAGGTCGGTGACGTCGCCCGACGCGACCATGCGGATGTAGAGGTCGGTCAACGCGACCGAGAAGAGGCTCATCCACGCGAAGACCATGTGCCGCTCGTTGAGCACCTGACGAGCTTCCAGAGCCGGTGGCGCACGTGCGCCGAGCGTCGCCGTCGAGTAGCTGTTCACGCTCCCGCCGATGAGGTGGCGGAAGCTGTGGCACCCGAACGTGTAGCCCGTCGAGAAGCACGCACGTTCGTCGAGCATCACGAGCGAGCCGATGCCCACGTGCACGCCGTCGCTCCAGCCGAGGACGCCGACGATCGCGTCCTTCCAGAGGATGACGAGGAAGATGACGGCGACGTACATCGCGTAGCGATGCAGGTTCTGGAAGAGGAGGAGCTTGGTCTCGCCGTTGTAGCGGTGCGGCGCGCGCTCGCCGACCGCGCACGCGGGCGGGTCCCACGCGAAGGCGCGGTAGTAGGCCTTGCGGTAGTAGTAGCAAGTGAAACGGAAGCTCGCGGGGCCGGGCAGGATGAGCATCGCGGGCGTGAGAAACCCGAGCCCCATCTTGTGCGCCCAGCCCACGTCGAAGCAGCGGCGAGTAGAAGGGCGAGAGGTACGCGCCCCACTCGTACGAGTTGCCTTCGAAGGCGCGCCACGTCGCGTAGACGATGAAGCTCGAAAGAACGAGGACCGTCGCCGTGGGGCCGGCCCACCAGTTGTCCTTGCGGAGTGTTCCTCCGAGCGGCTCGAGAGGAGCGATGGGCAGATGTATGGTCTTGTTCGCCATGACCTACTTGGTGGCCCAGACGCTATCCCGTTCGCGCGCTTGCCTGCAAGACGACTTGTTGTTGACGCGTTACGCCATCTAGAGGCTCATTTTGCGCGATTTTTGCGCGTAGCGGGGCGGCGCCTCAGCCTCGGCTCGTCGCCCGGCTGCGCTCCGGCCGCGTGAAGAGGGCGTACGCAGGCCACCCGATCGCGACCAGCACGAGACCTGCGCAGGCGTCGCGCGGGTCGCCCGCGAAGATGTACACGAGAAAGAAGAGTGCGCCGGCGAGGTAGAGCGCCGGCGTCACCGGATAGCCCCACGTGCGATAGGGCCGCGGCGCGTCGGCGCGCGTGCGGCGCAAGACGAGCAGCGCGACGACGGTGAGCGCGTTGAAACCGAGCGACGCGAAGGTCACGTACGTGAGGAGGCGGTCGTACGTCCCCGAGATCGCGAGGACCACCGACCACGCGCCCTGAAGCACCAGCGCTCCGCTCGGCGTCTGGCGGCGCGCGTCGATCCGCCCCGCCGCGCGGAAGAACACGCCGTCGCGCGCCATCGCGAAGAGGACGCGCGCGCCGCTCAAGATGAGGCCATTGGCGCAGCCGAACGTCGAGACGAGGATCGCCAGCGACACGAGCGTGACCCCCACCGATCCGAGCAGCACCGAGGCCACGTCGGCGGCCACGCGATTCTCGGCCACGTGCGCCATCCGGTCGATGGGGATCACATAGAGGTACGCCGCGCACGCCGCGGCGTACGCGAGCGTCGTCACGATCGTTCCGGCGATGAGCGCTCGCGGCACGTTGCGCTGCGGCTCGCGGATCTCTCCGGCCGTGAAGGTGACGGTGTTCCACGCGTCGTACGCGAAGAGCGCCTTCGACATCGCCACGCCCATCGCGCCGAAGAGGCCGAGGGCGAGCCCCTTCGGCCCGAGGGAGGAGCTGCCGGGCGCGAGCGCGAAGTGCGACAGCGATCCCTTCCCGCTCGACAACGCCGTGAGGGCCAGGAGCGCGATGGCGCCGACCTTGAGCACGGTGAACACGTTCTGCACGAGCGCCCCCTCGCGCAGCCCTCGCGCGTTGATCCCTGTGAGGAGGGCGATGACGGCCGCGGCGACGATCTGGGCGCGCGACAGCGTGAAGCCTCCGATCGCGACCACGAGGTCGGTCTCGCCGGCCCGGAGGCCCACGCCGCCGAGGAACTTGGCGAACCCGATCGCGACCGCTGCGTTGAACCCGGTCTGGATGACCAGAAACAGCGTCCATCCGTAGAGGAACGCCACGCGCGGCCCGAAGGCCTCGCGCAGAAAGACGTACTGTCCTCCCGCGTGCGGCATCATCGCGGCGAGCTCTGCGTACGAAAGCGCACCGAGCAGCGTCAGAGCGCCGCCCAGGATCCAGAGACCCAGCCAGAGCCCCGGCGACGCGATGTAGCCGGCCATGATCGACGGCGCGATGAAGATGCCCGACCCAATCATCGAGCCGACGATGATCGTCGTCGCCGAGAAGACGCCGAGGCGTCGCGCGAGGAGAGGTGGTTCGCGCGGGGCCATGCGCGCGCCCGCCGTGCGCCCGCTACTTCACGACGCGCAGATACGGAGGCAGGTCGCGCTTCTTGCGCGTCGGTCCGGCGAAGGGGCGCGGAGTCGGCGCGGGGGCCACGACCGGGCGAACCGGGGACGGCGAACCCCGGCCGGAAGAGGACGGCGCCTTGAGCGGCGGCGGAGCCAACGCGTCGTCGCCATCGGGCACCGCGGTGAGCGACGGGCGCTTCCGCGGGCGCTTCTGCTTCACGGTCTCGGCCTTCGCGTCGCGCGCGTCACGGACGGACGGCACGCCGGGCTTCGGGAGGTCCTTTCGAGGCGCTGCTTCGGTCCCGCGGCCTTGCGCCTGCTTGGCGACCTCCGCGGGTACGTCGTCGGGCCACACCATGCCGCGACCGTCTTCTCCGACCATCGCGAAGACGCTCGCCCAGGGGACCACGCAGAAGAAGGGAGTGCGGCTGAAGCTCAGGGTGCAGCTCATCCCGTCGTCGTCGAAGCGCAGGTCGGGGATGGGGACGGGCATGTTCATGCCCACCTGGAGAACGAGCTGGGGCTGCTTCTTGAACATCGCCGGGACCTCGACCGAGTCCTGGCGGGGGTCGAGGTGTACGTACACGCTCGACCGTTCAAGTAGCGCGAGTCCAACCTCCTTCTTCGGCGGCAGCGGTTGCGTCGGCGACATCGGCATCTCTTCGTCGGCGAGCGTTTAGCGCGGGCTTCCCGGACATGCAAAGCGCTCCGGGCGGCCTTCATGTTACACCGGCCGCGTGCCGGCGTCAGAGTCTCCCGTGCGCCTGGCCACACCCCCGGTCGCCTGCCTCGCGCCGGGCGACCTCGAGCCCCCGGTATTTGACGCGTTTGGCTGGTGCGCGAGCGATTGGCTCGAGTGGCGCAGGCCCGAGGGAGCGCGCATGGATGCAGGAAAAGGCGCACCGATCCTGGACGGCGCAGACCCGCATCGCATGGTCTTCGTACTGCACGGACGATCCGACTTTTTGCCGCGCGAGCTCGCTCGCCTGCACGCCGTCGGCCTCGGTCTGGGCGACGAAGAAGCGCTCGCCCCATGGGGGATCGACGCCGCGACCGACCAGCTCTATGCGCACCGCGTCAGGCCCCGCGACGCGCTCTGGCTCGCCGCCGACAACCTGAACGCTCTCTTCTGGGGGCTCCACGACTGGGCGCACTTTCACAACCACGGGCCCTTCGAGCAGCGAGCGTGGACCGAGCTGCAGTGCGACGCGAGCGCGCTCGCTTGGCTCTGGAGAAACCGCGACCCGATCGGCCTCGCGAGCGAAGCCTGGGAGAGAGTGCGCGGCGATGCCGTCGAGCTCTCGCGCGAGCGGTTCGCGTCCGAGGGGATGACGCTCGGCGAGAGCGTCCTCGCGGGCGAGCGGATGAGGGAGCTCGCGGGCGGATGTTGACGGACGGGGCCAAGCCCTTATGTTTCTGCCGGTTACAGATCCCATCCACCTCAACAAGGGGGGCGATCGGCTTCGACGGAGACGACAAACTCGTTGCTGCGTACCGTGGCGCACGGGCCCACGTCAAAAACCCGCGCACGATCTGATTGCGAACGATAACGCGATCGCGCTCGCTGCCTAAACAGCACTGAACGCCGTCCGAAGGAAGGGCCCTCCAGCGCCTCTCCCGAGGGCGTAAACCAAGCTGGATAGCCGACCGCCGGGTCACCGGACGCGAGGCGAAAATAAACAGGTGACTAGGTCCCGGGAGAGCCCGCCGGCAGGCGAGACCGGGAGCGATGCAAAGTGCCGGCTACGTACGTAGATGCGCGGGCAAGCCGTTTTCGGACCCGGGTTCGATTCCCGGCGCCTCCACCACGATCCAGCTTGTTTCAGGCTGGATCATCACGTTTCAAGGAACCGTTCACAGAGGTGTTCACACGGCTCATCGCTTGGCCCGGGTGCCGGCGATGACGGTTCCGCCGGCCTCCCGAGACCGGGCCAGCATCGCGATGCCGTCGTCCAGGGCGCTCGGGCTCAGGTGCATGTACCGCATCGTGACGGCCATCGTCGCGTGCCGAGCCAGCTCCTGAATCGTGCGGGCGGGGACGCCCGCCATGGCGGCGTGTGAACAGAAGCTATGGCGCAGAACGTGGAGCTTCCCCGTCACAGGCAAGCCCGCCTTGCGCTCCGCGCGCTCCACCCACATGCGGACGATCTTCGGGGTCAGCTCGGAAACGTCGTCTGTGTACAGCACCCGTTCGCCTCGCAGGTGACGGACAGCCTTCAGTGCGTCGAGGAGCCGGCCCGTCAGAGGTACCGGCTTGGCGAGCAGGCCCTTGACGTCGTCCTCGTGATGCTCCCCCTTCTTCACGTAGACGCTTCGTCGAACGGTCATCCTGGCGTTCTTGAAGTCCACGTCCGCGAGGTTCAGACCGATGCACTCGCCGCGTCGGAGGCCGCCGTCGCCGGCAAGTAGAACCAGGGCGTGGATGCGGGGATCGACGGCCCGTGCTCCCTCCACCAGGCGCTCGTAGTCCGCGTGGTCGAAGAACCCGGGCGTCTTCTGCGAGTCCACCTTGAGCAACCGCACCGTGCACGGCATCGCGTTCAAGCCGGTCTTCGTCTTCCACTCGACCGCCGTCTTGAGCATCGAGCCGAGGACGCTCAGCCGGTTGTTGAGCGTCTTGCGTGCACTCGTCCCGTTGATCTCCCTCTTCTTGTCCGGCGTCTTGTACCCGCCCTTGGTCCACTTGGCCTTGAGGTCGGCCACGACGTCGTCGGTCACCTTGTCGAGTGGCTTGCCGCCGATGAACGGCAGAATATGAACACGCAGAATGCTCTCGACGGCATCGGTCGCCGACCGCTTGGCGAGGTTCGCCGTTAGGTGCCCTTTCACGTACTCGGGCGCAAAGTCGGCCACGATCATCACGGCGGACTTCTCGATCGTGAGCGTCCCGGCACGGAGCTGGTTCTCTCGGGCCTCCCCCCACCGTCGAGCCATGCCCTCGGTCTTGGCTTCGATGACGCGCTGATCGCGCACCCGTGCCCCGTCCGGCTTCTTGAAGATGATGTCGATCTGAAACTTGCCGGGCTTCTTCCAGGGCCTGACGGCGACGCTCATTGACGCCTCCTCGGAGTGAACTTCTCGTTGAGCTTGTCGACGTTGAAACGAACGGTCCGGCCGCTCGTGATCATAGCGGCCGTCAGCTTCAGGTCGCCCCGACTGACCCGTGTCTTGAGGGCGGAGACCGTCGTCCCCAGCAAGCGGGCCGCCTCGTTGTAGTCGACGAGAATCGGTTCCCGGCTGCCCGCTTCGCGTAGGTTGGCCAAGTCTTCGGCCGTGCGCTGCGATGAGCGTTTTTTCGCTGGAGATCGGTCCCACCAGAACGGAGCCAGCGAACCCCACCAGCTAGGTATCGTTCGATCCGGCTCGTCAGACATTGGTGACTCCTTACCTGAAGTGATCAGCCGCGCAACCTTGCCAGCTCCTCGTCAGGATCCAGCTCGAATCGGTGCCCTGTTGGCCGCTGCATCCACGTGGGCATCGGCGTTGACCCTGCGCGTTCGGACCCCTCGAGAACCTGCGCACGGCAAGGGATGCGTCCGCGAACGCAGGCCGGCCGGCCGGTCCGCGTCGCCGCGACTGCCGATTCGCGACGCTGTCCAAGCATTGACGCGGGTGTCACGAACGCTCCTGGCGTCCCCAGTACTCGCCCGCTACCGTCGACCCGTGATCCGCCTCCGCTTCGTTCAGGAGTACCGGGGACGGCGCATCGTCACCAACGGCAAGCTGTACGGCATCGAGGGGGAGCTCGTTACCGACTGCCGGTACTTGACCGTCGCGGGCGCGCGAGCGGCCGTCGATTCGGAGGTGAACATCGCGGCGCGACGGAAGCACCTCGAGTCGCAGAACCAACAGCTCGCGGACTACGTGGCGCACGGGGGCTTGGCTGCCCCCTTCATCGTCGTCGACGCCACGCCTCTTGAGGAGATGACCGCACCGAGCGCGAAGAGAGAGAAGGAGCGGTAGGAAACGGAGGTGGTGCCGCGCAGGTAGCTCCGTCGGCAGAGCAGGGGACTGAAAATCCCCGTGTCGGCGGTTCGATTCCGCCCCTGCGCACGATTTCGCAGGAGAAAAAGGCTCTCGCCGTGCCTGCCTGTACCCGCCTGTGCCTACCTATCCCGGGTTGACTGTCCCGCTAATGTCCCGCGCCAGGAAGACCCGACAGGGCGGATGGCTCCCCTGAGCGAGGCCGGTCTACCGGCGCGTTGGCGGGGCCATTGCGCGGCGGCGTTCTGTGGTTGCTAGGCTCGGCACCGTGGCTCCCAGGTGCATCCTCTGACCGGCACCCTGGCAAGCCCGGTGCCCCGTGGGCGGTCGATGCCGGACGTGCGTGGGCCGACCTGTGAGGCCCCGCACGCCTCACGGGTCACGCGCTCGATGGGTCCCGAGCGCCCCGGCAGTGTCCACGGTCCATCGGTCCGCGATCGGCGATCGGCGAAAGCGCGCTCCGCATCTCAGCGCTGTACCTTCGGCCGGTGAGCACGTTCGACCGCTTCATCGGCATCGACTACTCGGGGGCGAACGACCCTGCCTCTCGGAATGGCGCCCTGCGGGTGTTCGAGAGCTCGCCATTGAACCCACCGAAAGAGGTGCGCGGACGCGCCGGCGGCAATTGGACCCGACAGGACGTCGCGGTGTGGCTGGACCGCGAGCTTCGTGGCCCAGCGCGAACGATCGTCGGGATCGACCACGCGTTCTCCTTCCCGACCTCGTACATGCAGCGGTTCGCCCTGTCGACATGGGATGCCTTTCTGGACGACTTCGCGCAGCACTGGCCCACTGACCTCCACACAGTCGCGAGCCTCCGCGTCGGCAACCTACGGGCGGGGACCCCCGACGAACTGCGAATGTGCGACCAGTGGACTTCTTCCGCCAAGAGCGTGTTTCGCTTCGACGTTCAAGGGCAGGTTGCGATGTCTACCCATGCGGGGCTCCCGTGGCTGCGCGCGCTGAGGAGGGCGGTCTCGCCGCTGCACTTCTGGCCGTTCGATGGGTGGTCGCCGGCGACCGGGGTATCCGTGATCACCGAAGTCTACCCGTCCATCTTCCGCCGACGGTTTGCGCGCGCACCGGGGGCCGGCAACGACGCCCACGACGCGGGGTGTATTGCCGCCTGGCTGCGCCAGCGCGACCGGAGCCTGTCAACGAGTTTGAGACACCCGATGCGTGAGATTACTGAGCAGCCAGATTGGTCGCGACCTCCGGCGCGGGCTTGTTGATCCAGACTTCGTGGGGTGGCGTCGCGGGGACGGGGCGGCCTCGCGCGAAGCGCTCCGGGTGAGCGAGGAACGCGGCGTCGAGGACGGCGGCACGGCGCTGCAGGGTCTGAGCCGCGAGGCCGTAGTGCACGTCGTGCGGCGTGCAGAGGCCGAGGGAGCCGTGGTGATGGTCGTTGTTGTACCAGTCGAAGAAGGGGCCGCCGTGGGCGCGGGCGTGCTCGATGTGCATGAAACGGTCGGGGAAGCCGGGCCGGTACTTGAGCGTCTTGAAGGCCGACTCCGAGAAGGGGTTGTCGTTGGAGACGTGGGGACGCGAGTGCGTCTTGGTGACGCCCAGGTCGGCGAGCAGCAGCGCCACCGACTTGCTGGTCATCGAGCTTCCCCGGTCGGCGTGCAGCGTGAGCTGGTCGGGCTCGACGCCCTGGCGGCGGCACGTCTCCTCGATCAGCTTGCGGGCCAGCGCCGCGCTCTCCTCGTGCGCGATCATCCAGCCGACCACGTAGCGACTGAAGACGTCGAGGATCACGTACAGGTAAAAGTACGTCCACTTCTGCGGCCCGAGCAGCTTGGTGATGTCCCAGCTCCACAGCTCGTTGGGGCGCGTGGCGAGCAGCTCGGGGCGCGGATGGTTCTGGTGGCGGAGCTGGTCGCGTCGCTCGCGCACCTCCTGATTGGCCGCGAGAATCCGGTACATCGTGCGCTCCGAGCAGAGGTAACGGCTCTCGTCGAGCAGCGTCGCATAGACCTCGACGGGCGCCAGGTCGACGAAGCGCGGCTCGTGCAGCACGTCGAGCACGGCCTGCCGCTCGCCCGGACCCAACGCCCGAGGCGGCGTCGGTCGGGCTGGCGGCAGGATGCGTGGTCGCAGCGAGCGGTAGTAGGTCGCCCGCGCCACCGCGAGCATCACGCACGCCATCACGATGCCGACCAGCGGCGCGACCTCGGTGACGGCGTTCACGACGACCCCTTGGTGCTCTTGCCGTCCTCGGGGATCGTCGGCAGCGTCACCCCCAAGAGCAGTGAGACTTTTTTTTGGACCTCGCAGATGATTTGCAGCTTCGCGTTCTCCGCCTTGAGGTGCGCGATCTCGCGCTCCTTGGCCGCCAGCTCCCTGGCGAGCGGGTTGGGCTCCTGCGCCTTCGGACCGCGCTTCCTCGACGCCAGGCCCTCCAGCTCGCCGCGTTCACGAGCATGCCGCCAGGTCACCAGGTGAGACGAATACAGGCCCTCGCGCCGGAGCAACGCGCCGATTTGACCGGCCTCCGTGCAGGCGTCGGCCTCCTGCAGGACCTTCCTCTTGTACTCGGCGGTGTAGCGCCGCCTCGTGGCCTTGGACGTCACTTCCGTGGGGGAGCGCGGGGGAACGGGGAGATGGTTCGATGATGTCGTCACGAGCAGCCTTCGCTTGCTCGCCCTCTACACTAAACTTCGAGCGGGCGTCTGTCTCACGCACGTTGGCAGAGAGGGGACGAGCTGGGCTTCCTTGATGCTTACTTCCAGCCATCACTCTCTGTTGAGGAGTCACAGGTCGCGTCCCTCGAAGGGTGGATTCTGGGGGTGACTTGATGGAATGAAGAGGCGTGACCTTCGCGCCGCGGTTCGTGGCTCGGTCATCCCCAACGCCATCGCCTCACGGGCTCGCGAGGAGTCCGACGCGTTCGACGACGCCCCTGTACGCGTAGTTCGCCGCGGTTCCGAAGATGTCGCGGATCGACGCCTCGATCCTCGAGCGGCCGTCGGGTAAGGAGTAGTAGGCGATGGGAAGCGGGGCCCTTCCCCGCCTCCTGGCGGCTTCGCGCAGCAGAAAATGGCCGTAACCGTCCTCGGGCGGGAAGCCGTAGCCGGCGACGACGAGTTCCGTCGCCTGCGTGATCGCGCGTACCGCCTCCGCCCATTGGTCCGAGATGGTCTCGTAGACCTTGGGGTGACCGGACTGCACCTCGGCGAGCAGCTCGCTCTTGATCGGAACGGCACCCAGCACCAGAGGCTCGCGGAAGTGGCCGGGGGAACCGGACACTTCTTCCGGCTTCATCGGGTCGAACCGCGGCGCGCTGCCGTCTTCCCACACGACGGTGCACTCGTCCGACCCCGTCGCGTCGGCGCAATGCGGCCAGGAGAGCGAGCCATGGGGCTTGATCAGCCGGATGCGGACTTCAGCGCCAGCGCAACCTGCGGCGGCGAGATCGAGCCCGAGCGCCCGCGCCACGTGCTCGGCCGCGGTGTCCCAGTTGAAGGAGATCAGCACGTCTCCGGGCTCGAGCTCTCGCAGCAGCGTTTTGAGCGTGAAGTCCGCAGCCGTGGGAAGCGCAGCCAACTCGCGCGTGAGGCCATAGGCGTCGAGCACCGCCCTATGCAGCTCCAGCGACGCTGGGTAGTCGCCCGCCCGCAGTGCCCGCCCGAGCTTCGAGTAGTAGTCGATCCGCGTCCATATTCGGTCGAGGCCGGGGGACTTGCCAGCCGGCACGTCGCAGTCTTCGACCGCCCGAGCGAGGTGCGGATATTCCCGGCGCCACGCGCTACCCCGGACGCGTTCCAAGCGGCCAACAAACCCCTCCACCCCGCTGAGCCCTTCAAAGGTGCCCGCGGTGGAGCCGGCGCCGAGCATCAGTACCTTCGTCCCTCGCATAGAGGCGAATCTACTCCGTTCGCGTAGGGACCTCACCGGACCCGGGAGACGGCATGACCGACGGGAAAAGACGGCAAGGGCCTGCGCCTCGTCACACCCTCCCGCCCGTCGCGGCCCGCTTAGCCCCCCCTCGGCCGGCGACCTTACGTTGGGACGGTCGAAGCGTCCGCGGTGTGGCCGCTCGGACGCCCCTCGATGCCAGCGCTTACCCGATCTACTTTGCGCCGGTGAGGTCGAAGTCCGCCGACCTGCGCGACCTACTCCGCGAGCGCGCCGCGATCGTCAGGCGGGAGCGACAGCGCGCCGGCTTCATGTACAAGAGCTACGAGACGTTCGTGCTCGCGTACGGGAGGGACTACGATCCCAAGCCGCTCGACCGACACGAGCGCGCGCACGTCCACCAGATGCTCCACGAGTACCGCGCCTTCTGGCGGAGGGGCTTCGAATACAACCACTGCTTCGCCAACGCGCAGCGGCTCATCCCCTTCGACACGAGTCGCAAGGTCGTCTACGTCGAGGGCTTCGTCTGGGCCTACGGCGACCGCCTGCCTCCGGTTCATCACGGCTGGCTGTCGCTGCACGGCAAGGTCATTGACCTGACCGCGCCAACACGGGCGATAGCACGCAAGCCGCCGCCGGAGCCGCCGCAGCTGCACGGCGACTTCGAAGGACGCGCGTACCTCGGGGTCCCGTTCCTGCGTCCGTACTTGCGCGAGCGGAGCAACGGGCTCATTGGCTGGGGCAGCCTGCTCGACGACGAGAAGAGCGGATACCGCCTGCTCGCGTTCGGCGGCGATGGAGCGGTTCGGGGGCCGCAAGCGCACGCAGGACCCGTCGAGGTCATGAGAGAGGACGCGCATGCTCGTCGTGGACCCCTGGCACTGGCTCACCGAGGATGGCCACTTCCTCGTCGACAACCCGCGCCTCTACCGCCAGATGCTCCGTATCGCGCGGTTCATCGAGTACGGCGGCGAGCTCGCGATGAACGAGACCCGCGAGACGCTCATCGAGTGCAAGCGCCGCCCGAAGGGCAAAGCATGCCCAGGGGCCGCCAAGGCTCGGATGTTCCACCACCCGGGCCTTCACCTTCTCCGACGTGCGCGTTCTACCTGGTCAGCGGTACCGCGGGCAGCGACGACGTGCGCCGATCATCGGGCTCGGACTTCGTCAGATTCCGGCGGAAGGAGGCTGGCGGTGACACCCGCAGCGCTCGGGGTGCTACCGCACAGGAGCGGTAGGTTTTCCTACTTGCTTGCTTGGACGATGCCCTCTCCTGTTGCGCGTCGAGCGGGGGGACCGTACGACAGCCATCGCTCGCACCAACAGGTCATGGGCGGCACGTCGTCGTCGCGCGAGCGCCAGGAACGCGGCCACTCCGCCCACGGTACCCTGACCCGTCAGGTTCGGATTCGCCCCCCGCCGCCTTCAAGCCGTGTGAGACATCGCTTTCATTTCCATTCCTGGTGCAATCCGGAACGAACCTCGGGCCCGGCCCTACCCGTTCGACCGGTGCAGGCGCTTGGTCTGGCGTAGCGTATGAGGCGGGCACGGCGCACGGCGACGAAATGGATCCGAATCCAGTGCCGCGCGCGAGAGCGACAATGACCAACTTCACGCAGGGCCGAAGATCCGCGGCGCGCGGGGGCTTGTGGTGAGTGATTTCACCAACGACAGGTCGTTGGCGCTTCTCGCATCGTATTGGGGCAAGGCGGATCCCGAGGTGGCAGCGCACGGTCACGATCATCACACCGTTCTCGGCCATTCGCTCGACGTGGCGGCGTGCGCGTACATCCTGGTCGAGAAAAACCAGACGCTTCGTGCGCAGCTTGCCTCGTCCAGCGGGATCGCACGCGACTCTGTGGCGCTGACGTTTGCCGCTGCCTGCGCTCTGCACGACGTGGGCAAGCTCGACACGCGGTTTCAGCGAAAGGCTCCGCAGGTGGCCG
>CAVXOZ010000019.1:0-86493 GCA_963763505.1 uncultured delta proteobacterium
CGCTGTGGGCATCGGACGGCGTGCTCGGAGGCGGCGTGCGAAGACCGTGGCGCTAGGCATCACACTGGCCCTCCTGGGCGCGAGCACGACCTCCGAGCGCGAGGCCCAGGCCAGCGTGTCAGCCGCGGCGCTCTTCGATGATCTGGTGCGGGACTCGACTGCCGCGGCTGTGGTCACCCCGATCGAGCTGCGCGCGGCGTGGGAAGGAAACCGCATCGTGACGCTGACGCACCTCCGCGTCGATCGGGTCGTCGGCGGTCAGCTGCCGGGCGACGTCTGGGTCCGGACCCTGGGCGGAAGCGTCGGGAAGATCGGGCAGATCGTCGAGGGGCAGGCGACATTCGCGATCGGGGCCGCGTCGCTGATCTTCGTTCGGCCGCACGTCGACCTGGTCACGAAGGCTCCGGCCGACGCGTTCGTCGTCGTCGATAGCCGCGCAAGGCGAGTTCCCGGTCGTCGCCGGCGAAGGGCGGCCGCCTCGCCTGGCCCGTGCGGCGAACATCGGCGCCCTCGTCGATCCGCCGAAGAGGGCCGCTGGCTCACGATTGGTGAGCGAGGTGCTCGACGATCGCCCCCTCGAGGATGCGGCGCGTGAGATCGCCGCGACCTGGGGGCGGTTGCACTGATCATCTCTCTCGGCTTACGCCGGGGTGACAGCCGGACGGAACGTGGGGGCATCCCGGGTTAGACGACGACGTTGCCTGGCCACGCCGGAATCAAGGACGCCCCTGGCGCACCAAAGAGCGCTTCTGCGCGCGGAGGACCCGGGCCGTCGGCATCCCGCAGATCAAGCTGGCGCGGGCACTCCGCGACGGCGGGTCAAGTAGCGCGCCCCCCAGGCGGCCGCCCCCACCAGAACGAGCAGACCTGCCGCAATCATCACAAACCCCCACCTCTGCTTGGTGGCTCCGGCTTCGGTCGCCTGCTGCATGCTCTCGAGACTGACCGACTGGACTCCCGCGGTCCTGGCCCTGTCGAGAAGCTGTCGGGCGAGACGAAAGTCTCGCTGTCGAACGGCCAGGGCCCACTGATAGGAGATCGTCTTCGGATCGTCCGGAGCGGTCGCGGCGAGGGCGCTCGCGCACTCCTGAAGTTTGGGGACGTTCGACGTATGGAGAGCGAGCTCACACTCGAGATCATTGCCTACCGAGCGCCCGGCCTCGGTCTCGTCCATGTGTTGAATGACGTTCGTGATCGCGGTGACTTCCTTGTCCGTCAAGTGGCCCGGCTTCTTGAGCATCAGCCGTACGTACCGCGAGTAGTCGTCGACCGACAATCCCTCGAGCATCAGGGCGAGACCGCACGCGTTGGCGGCCTTGTCGAGCTGGCCCATCGTTTCGTACTCGTCGCACGTCAACGTCAGCGGGAGGGCCCGGTTGGGAATCGCCTTCGACATGGCCGCGTAGTACTTGATCGCCGCTTCGTGGTCGCCGCGCTTCGAGGCCAGACTGGCCTTGAGAATGAGAATCCTGTACCCAGTACCCGGCCTGGAGCGGGTTCCCCCGCATCTGCTCCTGCGTCGGGACGCTCTGAACGGGGTCCTGGTCGTCGATGGGCCACTGGCTGAGCCACCGGGGCTTCGGGTCATCGGCCCGGGCGGTTCCTGGGCACACGCTCAGGAACGCTGCACAAAGGATGGCACCCGCGGCGGCGGCGGTGCCCGCGCGAGCCAGCCGGCGGCGGGTTCGACGTCGCAAAGCGTGAGCGGCGGTGATCGACAACGCCACGACAATCGCCAGCCACCCTGCCCAGAAACGCAGTGGCGGACACCGGGCTTCGAGCGCCCTCCGCGCTTGTCGGGTCGGAAGGAAGTCGGGGGCCACCCGTTCGAGCTCTTCGGCACAACGTTGCAACATGATCCCGTCTCCAATGCTCTCGGCCGTGTCACATAGCGCAGCGGCGAGCTGCGGATTTCCAGGTGCGCGCGCGCGCTCGAACGCCAGGAGAGTGAGCGCGCGCGCGAGCTCCGTGAACGACGGCGCGGTCGGCCCGGACACCAAGGCCCGGACGGTCGCGCGCACCGTGGTTGGCGTGCGCAAGTCCTGCATCGCTTGCCAGCAGGTGAGCTGCGCCTCGTCGCGCCGATTCAAACTCGTGAGCGCCTCGCATTCGCGACGCTCGAAGATCCCGGACTCGTAGGGTGCCGCCGCGCGGCCCTCACGGAACAAGCGGAGCGCCTGGTCGAGGGAGCCGGCGACGGCAAGTGCCTCGCCGTGCTCGAGCAACTCGACCGCATGCGGCGCACGCTGTCTCAGGCGGGTGACGATCTCCTGGTCGCCCGGATCGCGCTCCAGGGCGGCAACATCGGGCGCGGCCACCGCGATCACCACGAGCGTCAGCGCGAACGCGAGGCGACCACGCATGCGCGGGCAGACCTCGACGTCTAGAAACATCCGGCGCACGCGAACGTTCCCAGGTTGGAACCGGCGCACGCGAAGAGATTGTTCGCCATGCCCGAACCCGTCGTGTTGGTGGTGAAGTTCGCGAGAACGGTCGTGTTGCTCGTGCTTGTCGTATCCCCGAAGCCGTCGATCTCGATCTGGGCGCAGGCACCGTTCGGCGCGCTGCTGGCGGGACCGGTCGCGATCGTGGGCGCCCCTGCGCAAGCGGTCGATGTCAGCTCGTTCGAGCCGCAGAAGCAGTTGCCGATGCCGTCGGTCGCGGCGGCGTTCTGGGCCACGGCGTTCTGGCAATCGGACGCGAAAATGCAGCTGAGGGTGTCGAGGCAGGCCTGCGTCTCGGTCTCAGAGGCCTTGCTGCCGCCGCCGACAGTGCCCGACAAATCGCCGCACTCCTGGCCGACGTCGAAGTTCTTGTCATCGTCGATGCAGCCCGCGCTAAAAAGGCACTCATAGCAGGAGTCAGGGCTCAGCTGCCCACTCGCGACGTAATTCTTCGCAATGTCTCGCTGGACCAAGATGGCCTCCGTCGGGGTGCAGACACCCGCGTGCGCAGTGTTTCCGTCGCACTTGACACAGTTCGCTTGTCCCGCCGCCGTGCAGGGGACGAGACCAGCGTCCGCGCCTGCCTCGCTGCCCCCGGCTTCGGCGACCCCGGCGTCTGCTTCTCCGTCTGTGCCGGAGTCGTGTGCGCCCCCCTCGGGCGTGCCGGCGCCGTCCGCGCTCGCGTCCGAGAGCCCCGACGAGTCCTGGATAGTGCCGGGCGTGACGTCGGCAGGAGCGTCCTGTTCGCCGACCATCGCATCCGTCTCTCCGGCCTCCGAGACTGGGGAAATAGCGTTGGCGTCCTCTCCGTTCGTGGTGGCGTCGGGCTCCGTCCCTGCCTCTGGCGCCGCGGTCGTCCCGTCGCTCGTGGCTCCCTCGCCGCCAGACGCCTCCATCGTGCCGTCCTGTTCACTCGTAGTCGCGTCCACTCCGCCGCCGTCCGCGGTGTACTCAGGCGAGCCCGGCACCGCCGTGCTGTCGCCGACGTCGGTGCAGCCGACGGCGATCCATGAAACCAAAAGGGTTAAAACGATGCGCAGGTTTGGACGAGGGAAGACCGGGATCATTGACTTCTCCGCTCATCAGTTTCCGGCGGAGTCGGATCCGCCGTCCAGGAGCTGCAGCGCGAGGTCCGTGCACTCGAGTGAACTCTGCATGCCTACCGCAAGGTAGTTGTCGAACAGGCCGTTCAGCGTTTTCGCCGGCCACCCGGGACCGGAGGAACCAATCGTCGTGAAGTTCCCGATGGCCTGCGCAGGCGGCGTAGACGGATCGAGCTCCAGGGCAGCCCATTCCTCTTGGAGGCATGGGCCTTGCGGATCGGTTTGGCAGGGCCCGGTCGTGGAGGTCCCCACGCCACAAAAGCACCACTCTGCGCCCGTGGGCGAGAAGGGGTGCAGATAGCACTGAGTCTTCATGAAACATTCATAAAGAGCGATGCAAAGGTCGTATCTGGATTGCTGCGCTCCGGGTCCGCTGACGGCGGTGCCCGCTTCGAGGGCCCAGTTGCAAGGCGGCAAATAGTAGAAGTCCTGAGGACCGCCCGCGGCCGAGCGGGTCACACATTGATCCACCGCGACGCTGCCCAGCCATGGATAGGTCGCGCAGACGCTGCCGTCTGGAGCGAACGTTTCACCCCCATCCGGGCCGAGAGCGGCCGGAACCTGGTCGTCCTCGTTCCCAAGGGGCACGGCCTTTCCCGTCTCCTTCAAGACGGGAATGAATGGCGGACAATCGGGCAATGGAGAGCCCCCCTCTTGCCCGCCCCCCTCGGCCGCGGCCTGCACGTCGGGCAACTCGCGATCCGCGAACCCAATCAATACGTCGAACTCCCCTGTGTACACCGAGCCGTCGCCCATCGTGGAATCCAAGGACAGCCCGCCATCCGCGAGCGTTGCATCGTCCGCACCTGCCGCAGGTGGAGCCGCCTGTTGCCGGCCGGTGGTTCCCCCGCACGTGATTCCAGCCGCGGTGGCAGCCACGATGAGCACCGCTACGATTAGGCGCTTCATGGCGGGAGAGTGCGTACCACCTGGTGCTGCCGCGATCTGTGACATCTTGAAGACGGCGGCGGTGGACGTCGTGGCCGCATCCGGCACGCTGGCAGACACGAAGAAAGGCGCACCCCGCTTCCGGGGTGCGCTTTCCAAGGTGCTGCGCGCGATGGGATCGAACGTCAGATCACGGGAAGACCGTGCGGCAGGTGATCGAGCAGGTATTGCCGGTGCTGCCGTTGCCACCGTTGACGGCGCCGCTCGTGCCGGGGATCCCGTTGTCGCAGTCTTCGAACGCCTCGACGATGCCGTTGCCGCAGACCGTCGACGTCGTCGACAGAGCGGGGTTCGAGCTCGGATCGCTCGGAATCGGCGACGAGTTGGGCAGGGTCGCGCTCGGCATCGCCGTGTTTGCGGACGGCTGCTGGGCGTTCAGGTTGAAGTTGCATGCGTTCGTGTTCGTGGACACGCCATTGCACGAGTTCGTTCCGCTCGTGCCGATGAGCTGCTCGTCGAAGTCCTCGCAAAACGGAGCGTTGCCGCCGCCGTTCGGCGAGTGCCCGAAGTCGAAGAAGCCGTAGGTCGAGGTCAGAGCCGTCATCGACGTCGTGTTCGACTCGTACTGCCCGAGAGCAAGCTCGGCGTTGTTGTTCAGCGCGGCTTGGTCGAACCCGCCGCTCGCGTTGAAGTAGATCTTGCGCCAGAAGTCGTAGGTGCCATTCTGAACGGTGGTGGTCGTCGGGTAGACTTGATTGACGCGCATCGCGTCGTTCCCTGACGCCACGGGTGGGTTCGCGCGGCTACCCCAGGTCTTGCCACCGTCGCCCGCGAAGCCGACGCTGCAGGGATCCGCTTGCGTGAGACACGAGATCTGGTCGGTCGCATCGCCCTGCTGGCACGCGACGCCCTGGTTCACGCCGGGGTTCGCCGGGTCGAACATCACGAGCTGCGAGTGGAGGCGCGCGAAGGCGCCCGCGAACGTGAACGTCACCGGGACCGCTGGCACCGTGAAGGTCGAGTACCCGTTGCTGCCATCGGTGACGAACAGGTTGTGAATACGGGCGTCCTGCGCCGCGTTGGTTCCAAGCGGCGCCCAGTGGCTCGGATTGTTCTCGCATAGCGTGGTGGTCTTGGTCGTGTCCTGCGGTGCGAAGCACCCACCGCTGAAGAGCTTGTCGCTGTTCGGGCACTGGGTGGCAAACGTGGCGGGGCTGCGCTGCGAACACTTGTAGACTTGGAAAGCATTTGACGACACGAATCCGTTGCAGAGATTCGTGTTGAAGGCGGTTCGTGCAGCTCCTGCGATGCCACCGGTGGGATACTGCCGCGGGAGGTAGTCGACGGCCGGGACCGGGAGCACGATGCCGAGCTTGCCGTCGAGGTTGCACACCTCTTCCGCTGGGTTCGACGCATTGCCGACGAACGTCTTGCGGCCGATGCAGGGAACGCGGATTGGATCATTGTCCTGGTAGCTGGTCGGCAGAGCTGCAGCGCCGAAGGTGCTCGTCGACGAGTCGGGGTTGTCGCCCCATGTGCCCGCCGGCGGGCGGCGGTGGACGCCATCGTTCGCCGTGGTGTCGATAATGCCGCCGGGCCCCTCGTACTGCTTGTGAGTGCCCAGCGCGCAGCTCGCGTTGGCGCTGGTGTTGTCCCAGTTGAGGGCGTTGCAGTACGGTGAAGCGCCGAATCCCTGGTTGGCCGAAGAGCTGACGTTGGCCGTGATCGTCTTCACGCCGTTGATATCGGTCAGCTGGCCGAGCCCGAGCAGCGACGCGAACACGTCGGCCGTGCCCGAGTTGTCGTCGCGACGGAACGCGTGCCACAGTGCACCGTTGATGGTCGTCGTGCCCGCGCCCACCGGGAGCGTCGCGGTCGTGCAGGTCCCCACGGCGTTCGAACAGCCGTTCTGAAACAGGTTGCTCCAGTTGGAGACGAGGGCCTGGCGCTTGGTGCTGTTGCAGTCGATGCGCGGGGTGCAGGAGCCGCCCGTACCGCAGGTCGCCGTGATCTGGGCGGCGGTCGCCTGGGGGCTGCACACCGTGCCGGCGGCCGCAGTGCCGCCGACGCAGAAGCTCGACGCCTTGTCCATGCCCCCGTAAAGGAGCGCCAGCATGTCGGTCCAGTTGGCGTAGGGACCCCCATTCGCGGTCGCCGAGCTGCTGTACGTGAGGCCGGTGCCGGCGTTGTCCGCGGACCCGTTGCAGGCCGCGGTCGCGCCGGCAGCGGTCGCCGAGTAGACGTCGACCGCGTCGAGCGCGATGGCGATGCCCGAGGCGTGTGTATAAATCCCGCCCGCGACCGAGCAGGTCTGCTTCGTCATCATCTTCGACATGGGCGCCGTGTGCTGCACGGGCGTCGCCGCCGTCATTGCGTTCTCGCCGGCGCCGGACCCACCCCCCTGGTAGTCACCGCTGTTCCCGAGCAGCGACGCGGCGATCGCTCCGTTCGTGAGGTCATACTCGGTGTCCGAGCCCTGATACGGCTGCGTCGCAAATGTGGCGCCGGCGCCGACGGCGCTGGCCCCGACCACGACGAGCGTGGCAAATACGATTGAGGTCTTCATCCCGATCCTCCGATTGCGTTCGGCGTGCCCCCGCCTCCCGGCCACCGGGTGCGCGTGCACACCGTTGCTGAATACAAGGACTGGACCGTCCCGTTGACCGCGTCGGTGAGGGCACGTCAATCGCCGAAATTGCGCGAGAATACGCGCGGAGATCCCGCGACCGAGCCCGGAGCCACCGCGGGCGAGCATCCGGTTTCCGTAATCGGACCTCCGATTTTCGGACAGATGGCTGGTCCGGGTGAACTTCGGATTTGGGCGCGCGACGGGTTGTCCATGACCGGGGCGCGTCGTAGTGTGCAGGGGCTGAGGGTCAGTGGCGAATCGTCGTAGGTGCGTCGGCGGAATCACGTTCGCTCTGCTGCTTTCGAACGGCTGCGGGGGTGGCGAGCACGCCGCGGTGAACGGGAACGACTTCGTCGACTCCGGGGACGACGATGCCGGATCGGGCGATCGCACCGAGGGCCCGCTGAGCGTCAGGCTCGACCCGTCTTTCGCGTCCAGCGGAACCATGGGAGGCGAGCTCTCCGTCTGGACGCCCGTCGGGGTCGCGATCGACGCGGCGGGGCGCATCCTCGTCGCCGGACCCAGCAACGATCCGAGCTCGCCACCTGCGGAAATCGTGCGGCGATTCGCTACCGACGGCTCTCTCGATTCGACTTTCGGAGCCTCTGGGCACGTTGCGCTCCCGGGCAGCCCGGACCAAATGCCTCAAGCCCTGCGCTACTTGCCGGACGGACGGATCGGCATCCTGGGTGGCGCCTCCTTGGCAGGGGTCGACGGACCTTTCGCGGGGCGCCTGATGGCGAACGGCGCCACGGACTTGGGGTTCGACGGCGGGGCGTTACCATCGGCGGGTATCGGCGCATATCGGACGGGACTGTGGCAAGACGATGGCACCTTGTTCGTCTTCGGCGCGGAAGCCGCTGTACACACGCAAGTCGGCGGCCAGGTAGACGCGAGCTATGGCGCTGGCGGACGGATCGCGGCGGCTACCGCCGGCGCCTTGGCGAACGATGGGCGTCTGTGGACGGGGCTCGACAGCCGCGTTTCGCGCTACCTTGCCAGCGGAACGCCCGACCCAACCTTCGGTGACGGCGGGGCGATCGAGCTCGCATGGGGTGCCGCCGGGTCGGGGCCACCGACCATCCAACGTCTGTTGGGACAGTCAGCCGGGGGCGCGGTCATCATCGGCGCGCATGCGAGCGCCGGAGTCGACTACGTCGACGTTACACGGCTCACCGCCGATGGCGCCGTAGACACGACATTCGCGGCGGGGGCGTTGGTCTCCACGCAGACTGATGGGGGGCCGGTCGGCGCCCAGGAGCTCGAGGACGGGCGCCTTCTCGTGTGGACCGCTGGAGGTGCCCTGATTGTAGTGGGGCCCGACGGCGCCCTGGAGGGAATCGACGGCCTGGACGTAGAGGGAACCGTTCTGGCCGCGACACTGGATGGCGCCCAGCGGCTCGTGGTGGTGGGGATGATCACCGCCGATCCAACGAGCGCGGAGTGGTTCGTATCACGCTATTTGCTACTTTGAGGCGAGCCTACCAGCGAAGGACCGGCCGGCGGCTCATCGAGCTCGAAGGCAGGCGGGGACTGATCGCGCCGGAGCTCAATTCCCGGGCGAGCGAGGAGGACGGCAAGGCCGAGCACCACGAGCGATGCAATCGCCAGCATCGCGCCGAGGCGAGCGATGGATTGGTTGACCTTCACGTAGTCGTCGGCTGACTCGCCCCCCCCACGCGCAGCTCGGGGGGGGGTGGAGGATGGGGGTCCGTAGGACGATGCGCCAGGCATCGTGCGATGCCGTCTCTGAGCTCCCCCGCGTTCACCCCTTCGACGTGCAGTTCTCGCTCGAGCCCGTCGATCGGCTCGAGGAATCGCGACAGGTCCGCGTCGCCGCGCCGGTGAGTTCCGACCAGGAACCTCTGGACCTGCGCCTCGATCGCATCAAGGGGCACGCCACCCCCTTGTCGCTGGCGATAGGTGCGCGAGTCGACGCTATTGCCGCGGTTGTCGCCCAGAACAAACACCTCCCCGGGCGGCACGACGTACGAGCCGGGGAACTCGGGCATCGGCGTCGTGTGGACAGTCAGGTAAGCTCGGTCTTCCAGGAATTCGACGAAGACCAGCCCTTGGAGCGCACCCCCTTGGCCGTCCGGAAAGACGTAGAGATACGCCCCGGCACTGCACGTCGGAACCTCCCAACCGTTGATCACGGGCACCCCACCGTGCATGGCGATGCGATCGCCAGGAATACCCACGACCCGCTTGACAAGCACCTCGGGGAGCTTGGCCTGTCCGTCGGCCACCGAAGCCGACCGGAAGACGACGACATCGCCTCTGTTCGGCGTTCGACCCGCCGATGCAGGGAAGGATCGCTTGCGACCGAAGATGCGATCGTCGATTTCGAGCGTCGGCAGCATCGAGCTGCTCAGCACCTGATAGGACTCGAAGAGCGTGGCCCGGACCCCGAGCACGGCTGCCGCCGCGAGGGTCACCGCGCCGGCGGTCGCCAGAGCTTCGTGCCGCTGACGCCTGGCCAAGCCGGCTGCGTCGAGCGACTCGAGCTGCTTCGCCGCGCGACTCGCGCGCTCCAGATCGCTCGTCTCGAGCCCTAGTTCGAGCTCCGCAAAACGCCGATCGAAGTCGGACAGGCCCGCCGCGCCCAGCGTGAACGATACGCGTTTCCTGGACGAGCGAGCCGCGAACGCAGCGTGGAGCGCCACCACGACCTCCCATCGCCGCAGGCGTGCCGAGTCTCGCTCCTCCGGCGCAACCCTCGCGGAAACAGTCGAGGCGTATCGACCGCCGGGCAAGTGGAATCGCCAATAGCGCGCGACGATTGAGAAGAGGAAGAACAAGGCGACGCCCAGGGGGACCGGGTAGCGTCGTCCGATCGTCGCCACGAGGCCCGGCAGGCCGGCAGCCGGCGGCGGCACGAGGAACTTGAGCACGAGCCCAGCGAGTAGCGCCGGGATTGCGCCGACCCACAAGGCCCGGAGAATCGCTTGAAGAACCCGCTCAATCCGGGGCGATCCGCATCCCGCACGAGGGCTCACGGCAGCTGCTCGCACTGGTTGTAGTCCGGGGGCGGATCCCGGGTTTCGAGGCTCTCGACGTACGTGAATACGCCCAGGCCCGCGTTGATCGCGCCGCGCACGGCCCACGCGTCGGCCTCATCGGGGGTGACCGAGTTCGCTGCGGTCACGATGGCCGGGGGGCACGCCGGAAGATTCGCTGGCAAACTCCCCGACGTGGCGTAGGCGCACCAGGGCCAGAGATTGTCGGGCTGCAGGCCGGGATCCGTACCGCCGCGGTCGTTGCCGACGGGGGCACTCGGAGGGTAACTCGCAGCGTGAAGCAGCGAATTGGCCCCGATGTTCGAGACAAACAGTCCTCCGGGCCCGAAGGGGATGTCGACCATCGCGGTCACGCTGGGACCTTGCGTCGACACCCCGATCACGTGGACCGGAGATGGATTGTTCAGTGAGCAAAGGTGAAGCCAGAGCTCTGCGTCGCCGTTGGAATGGATGAGAGTCTTTGAATAGGCGGTAGGGTTCGTGGGATCGAAGAGAGCGTTCTCGTACTCCTGCGCACCGAGGAGCACGGTGCAAAGCCCCTTCGCCGTCGACAGCATGTTCCCGGAGACCGGCGATCCGAAGAGCCCCCGGTGCTGGTCGAGCACCTGCGTCACGGCGACGATTTCGAGAATCGCCGCCGGAATCTTCACCTTGGTACCGCCGAGGGCCATCCACGCCATGTAGCGCGCCGCGCGATCGTCGTCAGGCACACTGGCCCATGAAGCCGGAAGCGCAGCCGAGCCGAAGACCCGATGGATGTTGCTCGTCTCCGGCGAGGACCCCACGGGTCCGAAGAGGCCGTCTCGGAAATCTGCGACCTCCGCGAGCCCGCCGCTCATGATGGCCAGGTTTCTCGCTAGACGACCGTTGGCGTCCGCTTTCGGCCCGTGGCAATTGATGCAAATCATCTTGAAGACGGCCTCGCCGGGCGACTGCTCGTAAACGGGATCGCCCGGCGAGAGGCCCTGCGCCTGCGACACCCAGAGCGGCTGGCTCGCCCCGGTGAGCGGTCCCACCGTGGGTACGGAGGAGAAGTCGCAACCCGGCTTCTTCTGCCAGAGACCAAAGGGCACGGGCGTCGTTAGGTAGTCCTGCGCGTTTGCAAGCGTGACGGACTGCAGGGCGGCGATGGCGTCCTTTTCGTCCTGCTGCGCCTCCAGCACACTGGTCGGATCCTGACCGCAGCTGTTTGTCGCCGCTGGGGGCATCTCGTAGGCGAGCGCGGTCGCCCAGTCGGGCCGCCGCGGGGACCAGGGCCCTGGCGTCTGGGTCGAGTCCGTGATGACCCAGTGATCGTGCTCCGGAATGGCATTCGCACTGAAGGGGGTGACCGCGGGGGGGAGCGGAACGGGGTGGCACGCGGGGTCCGCGACCACCGCCGGGTCGAGGATGTCTGCGGTTTCGCCAGGGTCCGCGTATCGCGAGTAGACGATCGTGTTGGCGTCGCCCGATGGGAGATTGTCGTTGACCCCGGAATGCAGGATCGCGAGGCGCTGTTGAGCCGCGAGACGCGCATCGTCGTAGCGGGGATCGCCCGGGAAGACCTCAACGTAGGGCTGGGGATTGGTGTCAACGGTGGACCCGCCGAAGACGGCGCTGTCGACGGACGAGTAGAACGCGTACTCGGAGGTGTCGGGGTTCTTTCGAACGGCCGGGATGCTGACCATCCAATCGCTCATGATCTGTTTCGCCCGGGGGTCGTAACCGGGCGTATTCATGGGCATGTGCGGATAAAGCGCCAGATCGTCGGTGTAGGCGAAAGGATTGTCGACGTTCCGGTAAATGAGGCTTCTCCAGGGGGCGTACATGGCGTCGACGATGTACCCGTCGCCGTCGACCGTGAACGGATCACCGACCGGCGCGCCGGCGAGATCGAAGCGCGGAAGATCCATCAGCGACGGCGTGATGTACGGGATCGGCGTCTGGCCGATCGGACCGCGGAAAATGCGCGGGCTGCTCTGCTCGAGCGGGAACTGGAAGATCCCTCCGTCCGGCCCGGGAACGAAGTTGAGGATGTTGGTGAGGACGGGGTTCTGGAGCGAAGGAAACCCGTTCGGGTTGTGGCAGTGTGCGCAGTTCCCGAGCATGTATCCCTGTGCCACGAGCTCCTCGTCGTTGCGGGGTGTGCGACTCCCCTCGGACTGCTCGAGCGGCAAGACGTCGTTCGGTGAGTCAATTCCCGTGATCAGTCCATAGTCGATGAACCGCTGGAGCTGAGTCAGCTCGTCCGGCCCGGTCGACTCGATGACCCCGCCAACGCCGGGAAGCCGGCGGTTGATCTGCAACGGCATAAACCCCAGCACGAAGCTCTGGCTTTCGCTGCCCTCGTGGCACTGGGTGCAGCGTTCGCTCGACGGGATCGCGTAGTGGCGGGCGGCACCCCCCTCGAGCAACGCTTCGCCGACGTCCGCCGGGCTTGCCTTCATCAGATCGGCGGCCAGGGGCTCATCGACCACGTACTGGAACAGCGTGTCTGCGAACGGCTCGCCGCTGTTGAGCGGGGTCTGCACCAGCACCGCGTCGCTCTCGTCGTCGTTCCACTGGTAGCTGCCGAAGAGGGCTGCGGGACTCGTTGTCCCGTCCGCGTTCTTGGCGTCCGGGCGCGACACGATGAGCCGTGTCTCGATTTTGCGATAGCGCAGGCTCCCGTCGGCATCGACGACCTGCTTCAGGAACGTCTTGTAAAACCGCGTATTCGGCGGAATCGTGAAGCTCTGCGTTGCCTTGTCGAACTGGACGGACGTTCCTCGGGGGACGCGGATGTACCGGAGCTTCCCCGCGTTGTCCGACCAGAGCGGGTAACCGGGCGCGTAGGCGATCACGCCGTAACGAGCAAGGATTGCGCTGTCGAAGGTGATAAGATCGGTCTCCGCGAGGTGTTCGGGCAGGCCGATCATTTGTGCGGCAGAGACGCCACTGCCGGCAGGGACTGCCTTGGCGGCGGCGAACTTTGCGTCGAGGGCGGCGCTCTGGGTCCCCTCGCTCCCAACCAGATCCTTGGTCGGCACGCAGTTGCCGATGTTGGTCATCGCATTGCCGATCTCCGCGGTCGGAATCGGGATCGTCGTCTGGGCCATTCCTCCAGCCTGGCCGGTTGTCGCGGCCGTGACGAACGAGGCAGGCATCTTCGCAGCCAGCCATTGCTTCAGGAGTTGCCCGAACACGTAGATCGGATCGGTTGGGTCGCGCTGGGAGTACGGCTTTCCCGCCGGGCTGTTGGGCGGAAAGGGCGGCATCGGGTCATTGGGATCCGTAGGGTCGAGCGCCATGTGTCCGGGACTTGGTCCGTCGGACATGACGTGCTGCAAGACGACGGGCCATGGAGGGCTCGACAAGGTCTCGAACGCCTGGAGACTCTGGATCTGAAATCCGCCGAGGCCCTGGACAGTGCCGTGGCAGGATCCGCAGTTCGAATCAAAACGCTGGTAGAGATCCGAGACGAGTTCCGTGGGTCCCGCGGGCGCGGCGTCCGCGGCGCCTGCATCACCACCCGCCCCGATCGCCGCGAGTCGCGCGGGGAGCGACTGCGCCCGCGCCTGCTGGCAGAACCTCGGTCCCATCGCGACTGCCACGCTCGCGTCGGCTGTCGACCCACCGGCGTCCGGGGTAGGAGCAGGCGACGCGGGAAACTCCTCTTCAGCGCAACCTCCCGCGACGATCACAGAGAGGGCAAGTAGCGCCCCGCACGCGACCCATCTTGTGCTTCGCGTCACACGGGGCTCGTAGCACCAGGACGTCTTTCGCGGCGCAACAAGATCGTGAAGTCGACGCCGGCCGGCCCGCTGGTCGTTCCAACCATTCGAAAATCGAATGGCTTTCTCCGAAAAGCGGAGGGTCATGGTCAACGCGCCCCGCTGGCGTAGACCACGACTCGACCAAAATTGAGCCGGAATTGCGGCCCCGCGCCCGTGTGGCCCGTCTCTTGAATCTAGCCAGCGCGAAAGTGCGCTCGTGCCCCATGAGGGCGACCAGGGCATGAAACGAAACCTTCTGTGGAGGTCACAGCGATGAAACTCATTCACAACGTATTCGCCGCCAGCCTTTTGGCGGCGGTATCTGTGGCGGCTTGTTCGAGCCAGCAGGGCCCAGCGGTCGGCCAGCCGGGGAGCGGCAGCCAGGTCGGCATCAACGGCGGGGAGCACGGCGCCACGGGCTCCGTCGGCATGCACCTGACGATCGGCAACGGCGTGCACGTCAACGCCCTCAACTGGTCAATCTCGAACGGTATGGGGACCCCGACCACCGGGACGGTCTTCATCACGGACGACGCGGGCAACGAGGCTCAGTCGATCGAGTTCGTCGCGGGCGGAATCCTCGCGGGCTCCGGCTACGTCATCACCCTCTCGGGCTCCGACAGCGTGGGCGATCCCTGCATCGGTACCTCGACGCCGGTCACTGTCATGGCGGGCGCGACCAGCGCAGCCGTCGTGGTCGTCACCTGCACCGCCCCGACCGACGCGTCGCTAGCGACGACCGTCGACAGCGGCAACATTGCCGTTGACGCCGGCGTCATCCTCGTGAGCCAGAACCCGTTCGTGTGCCCGGGCATCACGGGCGTCTCGATCAGCCCCGCCGAGCTTCTCCCGCCCGAGACTGCGGGCCTGACGGCGGGCGTCACCGGCTCGAGCGGCGGCACGCAGACCCTTGTCTGGTCGACTTCGTGCGCGGGCGCGAACATCACCAACCCGACGTCGCCGAACGCGACCTTCGCCTGTGGCTCGACGACCCCGGGCACCTCCTGCCAGGTCACGCTGACGGTCGGGCTTAACGGCACGGGTGCCGACGGCGGCTCCGTCGGTCAGGTCTGCACGGGCGTGGGTGTCTCCACCACGACCGAGACGATCGTCTGCGAGGCCGGCGGCGCCTTCCAGTGCTTCGCGCCCACGCCGAACCTCTGCGGAACCAACACCTGCGTCAACTTCCAGACCGATGTGAACCACTGCGGCAACTGCACCACCGTTTGCGCGACGGGTGACACCTGCACTGCCGGCGTTTGCGCGGCCCCGCCGCCAACCGCCTGCACCACGTCTCCGTGCGCCGCGAACGGCGCGAACAGCGTCCAATGCACGGGCAACACCAAGCACGGTGGGGTCTGCACCGCTACCGAGGCGATCATCGTCAACCGGGACATCGGCAAGAACCTTGTCAGCGCCGGACAGCTGACCCCGACGTCCTGCTACGAGTGCCTGTTCGGCGCCGGTTGCATCGACGACGACAAGAACAGTGACACGGGCGCAGAATGCGGCGACCTCTCGGGTACGGTCGGTTCCGGCAACCAAGCTTCGGAGACCCAGACCCAGGCCTGCCTGAATACGCTGACCTGCGTCTTCGGCTCGGACTGCCAGAACGCTGTGGGCCAGAACCCGGGCGCGACGGACGGCATCGGGAACTGCTTCTGCGGCAGCAACGACGTGACCTCGAGCCTCTGCGCCGCCGCGCCCACGATCGCGGCCGGTCCCGCGGCCTCCGCGCCGAACGGCTCGTGCGCTCAGACCGAGCTCGACGGCTTCGGCGACACGACGAGCACCGCCAACACCCCGGTTCTCGCGAACTTCACGACAAACACGACGGGCTCCGGCATGGCGAACAACATCTTCGCCTGCGCCGGCTCCAACACGGGCACATTCGCCTGCCCGAACTGCTTCTAGTCGATTGACTCAGTGAATCTGAACTAGAACGCAGTGAGTCGAGGGCGCCGGCCACAAGCCGGCGCCCTCGCTTTTTTTGTGTCGCTGCCCCGTTCGCGCAGGGCCACCGGGCGCAGTCGCCGCCCGCCAGCCCCGTTCGTGGCAACACCGTGATGGGTTGGTGACATGTCGGCTCGCGGCCCGCGCCGGCATTGCATGGATCCACCGGTTGCGACATGGTCTCGCGCGCTCGCATACGGCCGGCTCGTCCGAGCGAACGCACAATCTCGCCAGACCGGGGCCGGAGCACAGGGACAACGGAGTACGATTGATGACGCGTCAAGCCCGGGGCAGCGGCGAGAGCGCGCGCCCCGCCTGGGCGTGCGCGTACCTCGCCATTCCGCTGGCCTTGGCCGCCGCCGTCCCGGCCTGCACTGGCTCGGGAGACGACACGACGTCGACCTTCGCGATCGCGACCCAGGACGCCGGGCCCCGCGACGCCACCAGCACCAGCCCGCAGCACGACGAGGCGGGCACTCTGGACGCAGGCGCAGAGGAAGGGGCTCCTCCCGATGCCACCTTGCTCGGAGCGGGCGACGTGGACGCCGGCAGCGCCGTCGCGACGCTGTCTGCGAGCTCGCTCGACCTGGGCAGTATTGGCTGCAGCCAGACGAAGACCCAGACGCTCACCGTCAAGAGCGGGGGCACGGGCCCGCTGGCGGTCACCGCCGCGACGACCGGCTCGACCTTCTCGGTCTCGCCCACGATCCTGTCGCTCGAGCCGGGGGCGTCCGGCGACCTGACGATCACGGCGACCATCCCCGGCTCTTCGACGGCAGGCACGCCCCTGAGCGGGTCGCTCAATCTGTTCACGAGCGATCCCGCTCATCCGAGCATCGCGGTCCAGCTGTCGGCGACGCCGATCGGCGCGACCCTTGCGTACGCACCGATGTCGCCCACGACGGCGGCCTTTCCGTCGACCGAAGTCGCCACGCCGGCTGCGCCGATCGTCTTTTATCTCGTGAACAGCGGCAACGCTCCCGCCAGCGTGGCCATTGCTTCGCCGGGCGATCCTCAGTTCTCCCTTTCGGGGCCGGGCACCGGCGGCGTGGCCACGTCGGTGCCCGCGGGCGGAGCGATGGCCGTGACGGCAAACTTTACTCCCGCCGTCACGACGACCGCTGGGGCGACCACGTCGGCCGCAGTCAGCGTCACGGGGACGACCTGCGGATCGAGCGTATCGACGCTCTCGCTCGCGGGGTCGGTCGGACACGGTCAGATCACCGGGTGGCCCTCCGCGCCCATCGACTTCGGGCCCGCGGACTGCGGCGGAACGGCGCCCCCGAGCCAGCACGTCGTCCTCACGAACGCGGGGAGCGTGAACGCCACGATCACCAGCGCGAAGACGTCGGCCACGCTGGGCTTCACGAGCACGGCCACCGGAGTGGTCATCCCCGCCGGGGGCTCGGCAGGGTTCGACATCCTCGCGCCCGCGGTGCCTGCGCTCTCGCCGACCACTCCGGTGTCCGACACGCTCACGATCCAGACCGACGCCGAGACGTCCCCCCATGCAATCATCCTGACCGAAGAGCCGCGTGGCGCCGTCCTCGCCTTCGACACGTCAGCCACGCCGAGCTTCGGCAGCTTCGGGCAAGTCGTCCTCCTCCAGGCCGTATCGCAGACCTTCAGCGTCGCGAACACCGGAAGCGGGCCGGCCACCGTGACGCTGTCGACCGGGACCGCGGGCTCGGTGCCGTTCACCATCTCGAACCCGACCTTCACGATCCCCGCCAGCGGAACGCAGACCGATGCCGTCACGTTCTCCCCTACGGGCCCGAGCAACTCCGGCTCGATCACGATGAGCGCTGCGGGCACTCTGTGCGCGGGCCTTCCCTCGCCGCTGCCGCTCACCGGCGCCGGCATCGGCGGCGGCCCCGCCGTCAGCCCGACGTCGCTGGCCTTCGCGGCGAACTGCGGCGGGCCAGCCCCCGCTGTCCAGACCTTCACGGTGAGCAACAAGGGCGAGGCCAACCTGAACTGGTCGAGCGACGTCTCCGGGCCGGGAAGCGCGCAATACCAGATCTCGGCATCACCCGCGCCGGGCCTCTTGATGCCGGGTCAGAGCTCGACGATCGCCGTCACGGCCGCGGCGATTCCGTCGCCCACGGCCAACCCGGCGCCCTCGGCCTATGCCGCGCAGATCACGATCACGACCGATGTTCCGTACGACGACCCCCACGTCGTCACGCTCGGCGAGACGCCCTTGGGCGACGTGCTCTCCTTCTCGCTGTCGAATCTTCGCTTTGGTCAGTTCCCGATCAACACGTCGACGATCGCCCAGACGTTCACCGTGACGAACAACGCCAACGCCGGATCGCCGGCCGCGGACGTCTCGCTCTCGCTGGGCGGCTCCGGAGCGAGCGCCTACTCGCTGACCCCCGGCGCGATCGCGAACCTCGGGCCGAGCGGCGGCGTCTCCGCCCTGGAGAACGTGATGTTCCGGCCCACGAGCCCTGCTGCGTACTCGGCGACGGTCTCGCTCTCGACCTCCGATAGCCTCTGCGCCTCGCTCCCCTCGCCCATCCAGCTCGGCGGGACCGGGACCCAGGGCCAGGTCAGCGTGTCCGCGACGACGCTCGCCTTCGGCACCGACACGAACGACGCCAGCGGTCTTGTCAACTGCGGGGCGACGGGCCTGGCCCGCACGTTCACCGTCTCGAACGTCGGCAATCAACAGTTCAACATCACCGGTCTGTCCCTCGGAATGGGCGCGACCTCGCCGTACGTCCTCTCGGGCGACGCAACGACCCTTCCGGCGAACGTCCCGATCGGAGGAAGCACCACGATCACGATCACGCCGGAGGCGATTCCCGCGACGGTTGCGAACCCGAACGACGCGTCCCCGTTCACCGACACGCTGAGTGTGACCACGGACGCCGCGCTCGACGCGCCGCACAAGATCGCCCTCGTGATGCAGGCGCGAGGCGCCGTGATCGCAGCCACGCCCCTGGCGACCTCGTGGAACTTCGGGACCCTCGGCAACGGCTTGATCGGGACGTTCTCGAACACGATCACGAACACCGGCAACGCGGCGGCCTCGGTTTCGTTGCAGGGCCTCCAGCATCCTACGGTCTTCGGCCTGCAGACCGCCCCGACGATCGTGCCCGCCAGCAGCGTGACGGACATCGTCGGGCAGTTCTCGCCGCCCGCGACCAACCAGGTCTGGACCGACCAGGGGACGCTCGTCGTCACGGCGGCGCAGGCCTTCTGCGAACCGCTGCCCACGGCGTGGAGCAGCCCATCGATCGCGCTGTCGGGTTCGTCGATCGCCGGCAGCCTGCCGGTCACCGTCGCGGGCACCCTCGCGTTTCCGTCGACGAATTGCGGGAGCGCAGCGCCGGCTGCGCAGTCGATCACACTGACGAACACCACGAACGTCGCATACGCCTTCACGGCGCAGCTCAACTCGGGCCTGTTTTACACGCTCCAGAACCCGACGATGGGCGACGCGAGCGCCGGGATCATCCCCGGCAATGGGGTGGTCGTTCTCGGCGTGACGCCGCAGACGGTCACGCCCGGGCAAAGCGCCGTGGCAGGTGCCGCGCCGTACGCCGACGATCTGATCGTCAGCATCCAGTCGCAACCCCAGAGCGGCGTCACCATCCCGATCTCGTGGACGCTCGGCGGGGCGATGCTCTCGCTTCCCCAGGGGCTCGGCCCGAACAAAGACGCGATGGGCAACCAGTTCTACGTGGCCGATACGCAGAGTGGGTTCACGCTGCCGATGGGCAACGGCGGCACCGCGACCGCGACCGTAGAGTTCGGGGTTCAGCCGAGCAATGCCTTCAGCTTCTCGCCGGCGCCGCCGATCTCGGTGGAGCCGAACATCAACGCCCTGCCGCGCCTCATCGGCTCGGGGTCGGACGCGACTTGCCCCGCGCTGACCTCCGGGTCGGCCACCTTCCTTTACTCCGGCCCTGTCTGCCGGCCCTTCCCGTTCAGTCAAGTGAGTATCCAATCCTGCGCGGGGACCTTTTGAAGTCCCGGCGCTCCGCTCGAAATCTCCGAGGAGGCACCCATGGCCAGTAATCGTCCGACTCGCGCCGTTACGGCGGACCTCACCGAGGCTGGCGCCACGGATCTCCCGCTCGACCACGCGCTGTCGCTGCTCCTCGCCGACGAGACCGAGAACGCGCTGCGGTGGGGCGCGGCCGTCCTCGAGAGTGGCCCCTGGACGCCGAGCGCCCTGGTCGTCACCGCGCGCCTGCTCGATCAGATGGGGCGACGTCGCGCTGCGATCGAAGGTCTGAAGCTCGCCGTGCAGCAGGCGATCGCCGAGGGCGACCTGCCGCTCGCGATGGCGGCGACGGGGGATCTGCGCTCGTTCGGGGCCGAGGTCGACGACCCCCTCGACCAGATCGCCGCGGCGTTCTGCGAGGGCTCCGATTGGCTGCGCGACGCGCAGACGGCGCCTCTCCTCCCTCAGTTCGGCGAGTTCCGACCCCTCAGCCCTTTTCTCACGGGACCGGCTCTGGCCTCGAAGGCTGCGCAGATCGTCGAATCGGTGCGGCGCACCGAGCACGACGACGCGACGGAAGCTCCGTCTAGGATCGCTCCCTTGCCGCTGTTCAGCGCGCTCGGCAAAGAGGCCCTCCACGACCTGCTGGCCGCGTTCGATACCCTTACGGTGCCCGCAGGGCACGCGGTGATCCGCGAGGGCGAAGAGGAGGCCGCGGCGTACATCGTCGCCCGGGGCGAGCTCGAGGTCTCGCGGCGGTCGAACGACGAAAACGGCAAACCGATGGTCCTCGCGCGCCTCGGCAGCGGCGCGTTCTTCGGCGAGATGGCGCTCCTGTCCCAGCTGCCCGGCGCGGCGAGCGTGATCGCGACCCGGCCATCGATCCTGCTGGTCGCGAGGCGCGACGCGCTCGAGGCGGTCGTCGAGAGACATCCGGAGGTCGCCGCGGAGCTCGCGGCGCACTGCCGGCGTCAGTCCGTCGCAAACCTCGGCTGGGCATCCCCGGTGGTGGTCGCCATTCCGCCGCGCGAACGCGCCACGATGGTCGAGCACTTCGAGACGCGGATGTTCGAGGCGGGCGATCGCCTCGTCGAAGCGGGCGAAGAGGCGCTGGGGCTCCACCTCATCGTCTCGGGAGAGATTGGCGTGGTCGCCAACGAGTCAGGCGAACGCGTCTTGCTCGCGACGCTCACGGCCGGCGAGACCGTGGGTGAAGTGGAGCTCGTCCTGTGCCGGAACTCCGTGGCGGACGCCATCGCCGTCCGGCCCACGGCGACGCTCTTTCTGCCTCGCGACGAGTTCTTCGCGCTCGTGCAAGACCACCCGGCCATCTTGCACGGCCTGTACGGGATCGCCGTGACGACGGCATGCCGAGACGAACCTCGCGCTCGGGGCGGGGTCTTCCGAGCGTGGCGGACGAATCTCTGCTCGGCAAAGTGCCCGGCGATCTGGCTGCGCTCGTCGAGGACGCGCACGCGCCGACGGCGGTCGAGCCGGCCGATCCGGGACCGCAACGGATCACACCGCTCGGCAGGGGGACGCTGGGACTCCCCAGGGTCAGTCCACCACCGCCGCGAACCTCGAGCATCCCGCCGCTTCCTCCACCGCCGGCGGTCCCGCGAAGCACGCTCCCACCGCCCCCCATGTCTCCGCGCGTCGCCAAGGCGCGCAGCAGCTTTCCGCCGCCATCCCGCCGCCAATCCCGACGCCCGCTCCACGCAGCGAGGTCCCCGCGAGATCGCTTCGCTCGTCGAGCGTCTCGCCGATGACCGCCACCACGGGACCCGTTCGAGCTCTCGAGCGGCCACCTGCGACGCAGCCGCGAGCCATGGCGGGCGTCGCGGTCGCCGCGATCGCGGCCGCCGCAATCGGGTTCGTGACAGTCCGGGGTCTTCGCGAAGCGACGCCCTCCCCCCCCTCGGCCACCGCCGGGACGCTGGCCGCAACGATCGTCACCCCGGCGAGTCCGCCGCCGCCTGTCTCCACGGAGATCCCGTCGGATGCGCAGAAGCCGATCGCGAGGCCGAAGGCCAGCGCGCCTCCGGTCCTCGCGAAGACGAAGGTCGTCGTCGAACCCTCCCCGGTCGTCGTCGCTGGCTCCGGGCCGGCCTCGAGCTCGCCGGCCGCCGCGAGCGCGCCGGCGACCGTGAGGCGTACCCACGGAGGCGCTGGCCCCGCCGGAGCCCTCTCGTCAAACCTTCCCCACGGCGAAGCCGTCGGGAGCGGATCAGGCCATCAGCGCAGGAGAGTTCGGAGGACGCGAATGAAACCCAAGTACATGTTCGGGGGGGCCATGGTCGCCGTGGCGCTTTCCGGCGCGGCCGGGGCCCACGCGCAGCCGGCCGATAGCGCCGCACAGGCCGACGCGCTCTTCAAGCAGGCCATGGACCTTCGAAGCGCCGGCAACGACGCAGCCGCGTGCCCCAAGTTTCTGGCCAGCAAGGAGCTCGCGCCCGCCGTCGGGGTCACGCTCTACCTCGCGGACTGCTACCAACGCATCGGTCGCAACGCGAGCGCCTGGAGAGAGTTTCGCGAAGGGGAGAAGCTCGCCCGCGCGCGAAACGACAAGCGGGCCGAGGTCGCCGCGCAGCGCGCGGCGGCGCTCGAACCAACGCTCGGTCGGCTCACAGTTTCGGCCTCGGCCTCGGCCGGGAGGACCGGCACGGAGGTGAGTCTCGACGGCGCGAGCTTGCCCCAGGAGTTCTGGGGGAGCGCGGTGGCCGTCGATCCCGGTGACCACATCGTGACGGTGGCCACTCCCGGACAGGCGGCGAAGACCTTCGTCGCGCACGTCGACGCGAACAATCCGTCGGCGGTCGTCAGCGTGGGCGAGCCCGATGCGCCTTCCACCCCCGTGCCTGCAGCCGCAACGGCCGAAGCCGCGCCCGCGGACAACGCGCCCGCCTCGGATCGACGCTTGCCGGGACGGATCGCCGGCGTCGGGTTGATGCTCGTCGGCGCGGCCGGAGTCGGAATCGGCACGTGGCTCGTCACCACCAAGGTGCAAGAGATCATGCCGGACGGCCAGGTCTGCGGCCCGCACCTCCGGCCCCACGCGATCCCGGAGGCCGCGGTCGCGTTCTCCGCGGGCGGGGTGGCGCTGATCTCCGGGGCGGTCCTTTTTTACATGAATCGCCCCGGTCACACCGAGATCGCCCTGAGTCCTTCCGTTGTGCCGGGCGGCGGGGGCGCGGTGATGAGCGGGAGTTTCTGAGGGATCTCGCTGCGTGTCCTTCAGGTGACGTTTGGGATACCCGATCATGTCGCGCGTTGATTGATGGTTGTGCGCCGATAAGCTTCGCGGGCCATGGAGGTAGAAGTGCCCAACCGAAGCGACGGCAAGCACGTCGCTCCCGCCCCGGGGTCGTCGCTTCGCACCCTCGGGCGCTATCGAGTCGTGGCGGAGCTGGGACGCGGTTCGACGAGCATCGTCTATCTCGCGGCCGTCAACGGGCCGCAGGGGTTCAACAAGCTGTTCGCGCTGAAGCAGCTGCGACCTGCGCTCGCGGAGGACCCTGCCCTGGTCGACATGTTCCTCGCCGAGGCGCGTGTGGGCGCGCAGCTCAGCCACCCGAACGTGGTCACGACCCTCGAGATCGACCAGACCGATGCGCTGCCCTTCATCGTCATGGAGTACCTCGACGGACAGCCGCTGCAGAGTCTCATCGCGGCCGCACGAATTGCCTTCCTGCCGCTGCCGCTGCACATGCACCTCGCCGCGTTGAGCGGTGCCCTCGAGGGACTCGGGTACGCGCACGCCGCGCTCGGAGCCGACGGAGCCCCCTTGCGCATCGTTCATCGCGACGTGAGCCCGCACAACGTCTTCGTGACCAGCAGCGGAATGCCCAAGCTGCTCGACTTCGGGTTCGCTCAGACCGCGGAGTCGTCCAACACCATGTTGAGCAGCGCGGGCCGCGTGGCCTACATGTCTCCCGAACAGGCGTCTGGCCGCGAGGTCGATTCGCGCTCCGACCTCTTCGCGATGGGCGTCATGCTGTGGGAGGCCGTCGTGCGCCGACGATTCTGGTCGGATGAGGCGAGCAAGACCGAGATCCTTCACGCGCTCACGTCGGGCGAGTTGCCATCGACCCGGTTGAGCGCGCTGGCACGAGCGCCGGAGGCACTGCGAGCCATCGTCGCCAAGGCGACGGCCCCCGACGCGTCCGACCGATACGAGAGCGCCGCGGCGCTTCAAGCCGATCTGCAGGCCGCGCTCAGACAGAATCACCCCGCCGACCTTCAACTTGCGCGATCTCGGGGAGCGGCTCGCCGCGATCTTCGCGACCGATCGCGCAAAGCTGCAGGCGGTCATCGATGCCCAGCGGGAGAGCGCGAGGGCCTCGGGCCGCGGCAAGGGCCTCACCCTCCCTTTGCAGCTCGACGAAACCTCGGAGCCGAACTCCTCGCCCGACGCTCCCGTCGAACGGCGGGCGGCGAAAGCCACGACGGAGCCGGCGCTCAGGGTCGAGGCCACGCGGCCGCCCCCTCTCGCCAGCGCAGCGACCCCAGAGGGCCCGCTTCCTTCGTTCCCGATGCCCGTGGCCGACAGGGCGGGATGGCATCCGACTCGGCGCGAAGTAGCGCTCGTCGCGATCCTGCTCGCCGGCGTGCTCGGGGTCGGCCTTTCGGCCGTGCACGTAGGACCCGAGGGCCGCCGGCAAGCCTCGGCCTCCGCCGAAGCCATCGCGCCGACGCCCGACACGCCGGTCGGCTCCCCGCGGGTCGAGGCGCCTCGCGCGAGCGCTCCTGCCGAGCCGGCACCCACCGAGCCGGCCTCGGCCGACGATACGGCGGACCCGCGTTCTTCGGCGCCCGCGGCGCCCGCCCGGACCGCGGAGGCTGCGCCCATCGAGGTCCCACGAGCAGGCACCGGCCTCACCGTCGCCCGGACCCGCGCCGCCAGCCCCGCCATGCCCGGCCCCGCCTGGAGCGTCCCGCCCGCTCCCGCCCCATCGAAGCCGACCGCCTCGGGTGGCGAAGTCCCCATTCACGTCACGGACAGCAAAACGACCCCCGCCCGTCCCTCTCGCCCCATCGATTCCCTCAACCCCTACGGCCAATGAAATCGATCCTAGGAATGGGCCGCAAGCACGTCGCCTGCGCGACGGCGATCGCGATCGCCCTCATCCCCGTCCCGGCTGCCGCGCAATCGGCAGCGCCGCCGGCGTCTGCAGGACCTTCAGCCGACGCCAGGGCGCACTTCGCGCACGGGGTGACCTTCTACGACGAAGCCGACTATTCGGCGGCACTGGTCGAGTTCCAGCGAGCCTACACGGTCGTCCCGGCGTGGCAGGTCCTCTTCAATATTGGCCAGTCGTACTTTCAGCTTAGAAACTACGCAGAAGCCCTCGTCACGCTGAAGCGATTCGTCGATGAAGGACGGGACCGCATCCCCGAGGCGCGACGGGCCGTCGTCGAGGCCGAGCTCGCCGACCTCGTCAACCGGGTCGGCCACGCGAAGATCACCTCCAACATGGCCGGCGCCCGGATCACGATCGACGACTCGGAGGTGGGGGTGACACCGCTCCAAGAGCCCGTGCTCGCGAGCGTGGGGGTGCGCAGGGTGAAGGCGGCGATCCCTGGAGGGGCGCCCGTCGAGCAAGAGGTATCCGTGCCGGCAGGCGAGACGGTCGACGTTCACCTCGACTTCCCCGAACCGGCCCCAGCGCCGGCGGCCCCGGTGGCTCAGGCGCCGCCGGTCATCGTACGAACCGTCCAGGTGGCGTCGGATCCTCCGAGGAACGCCGCCCCCGCCTTCGTCGCGTTCGGCGTCGCGATCGCGGGGGCTGCGGTCGGCTCCGTCTTCGGCGACCTCACCCTTCGCGACCGGTCGCGTCTCGAGGGAGAGTGCTCGGGGAAAGCGTGCGGCCCCGGGTCGCAATCGGACATCGACGCCGTCGCACGTGACGGGACCGTCTCGACCATCGCCTTCGGCGTGGCGGCGGTCGGCGTCGTGGTCGGCGTCACGCTCTGGCTCACAGTGAGAGGCCCCGCCCGTGGTCGCGACCGGGAACTCGCGTCCGCACCGCCCGTGCGCTTCGGCCCCGGCTTCGTAGCGGGCTCGTTTTGACCCGGTCCGGCAGGCTCCGGACGCGGTGGATCCCGGCAGGACCGGCGACCGCATCGGCCGCGTGCCTGCTCGCTGCGTGGGGATGCAACGCCCTCACCGATTCGACGGGCTACTACCTGGTCGCGGCCGCGAGCCCGGACGCCGCTCCGCGCGTGGACGCCGCACCGCGCGTGGACGCCGGCCCCCAGGACTCCGGCGCAGAACCAGTGGACGCCTGCGTCGCCGGCACCGATCGCCAGAGCCTCGAGCGCGCCTGCACGACCAGCGTGTGCGTGCCCTTCACGAGTTCTCTGCCGACCTGCGATGGAGGACTGTGCCCGCTTCCGCCGACGGCTGCCGACGCGAGTATGGAGTCCGGTCAAAAGCCCCTGCTCGACGGGGGGGCCGACTCCGGAGACAGCGTGGCACCCGAGGGCGGCCTGCTCCCCTCGTGCAGCCAGGTTGGCGTCAGCCCCGGATCCATCGTCTACGTGACCGGTTCAACCGCGCTCGCGGCCTTCATCGGGGAAGTATCGAGCGCCCTCGCCGCGACGGTCACGATCGTCTACCAGCAGAGCGGATCATGCATCGGCGTGCACTCGACCCTCGATCCGGCCGATTATCCGCTCTCATCGGCCAACGGGACGGCTACGTACTACACGCCGGCGGGAGTCCAGCAAACGTGCGAGCTCGATCCAAACGCGGGCCTCGTGGCCGATGTCGGCGCATCGGACGTCTTTTACTCGACGTGTTACCTGGGCCAGGCCGTGACCCCACCGCTGCCCGCTTCCGTCGGAGAGAACTTCGGGCCGGTGCAGGTCATGAACTTCGCCGTTCCCCAGTCGTCGGCGCAGCAGAGCATCAGCCTGGACGCGGCGTACTACGTTTTCGGCTTCGGCGGCGAGGGCTACAAGGTGCCCCCGTGGACCGACCCCACGCAGCTCCAGATTCGCAACGCGAACTCCGGCACCCAGGCGTTGATCGCGGCAGCGATCGGCGTCCCCCCGGCCTTGTGGAGCGGAGTGAATCACGCCACGAGCGCCGAGGTCGGCGCCGCCCTCGTCGCCGCCGGCCAGAGCGGCACCCAGACCGTCGTCGACTCCGCGCTGGGGATCCTGGCCTCCGATTATCTGCTCCAGAACACGCAGACCCTCCGGGGCCTCGCGGTCGAGGACCAGGAGGCGACCTGCGGCTACTACCCGAACTCGACGGCGTTCGCGCGAGACGATGCGAACGCGCGCGACGGCCACTATCCGCTCTGGGGACCGTCGCACTTCTATGCGCGCGTCGACCCTGCCACGAACCTGCCCCTCAACCCCGGCGTGGCGCAGTTCATCGATGGCCTCAACGGGGTGACCCCCCTGCCCGGCCTCGACCTCGTGGCCGAATATGCGTCCAAGGGGCTCATTCCCGAGTGCGCCATGCACGTGAGCCGCGCCAATGACGGCGGCGACTACACCCCGTTCAAGGCGCCGGTCACGTGCAACTGCTACTTCGAGCTTCACGCGACCGGCTCGACGAGCTGCACGCCTTGCGGCGCGAACAGCGATTGCCCCAACGCTGCGCCCAACTGCAACAAGTTCGGCCCGGAGCCGCAGCAGGGTTACTGCGATCTCTAGCGCACTTGTCGCTCACGAGCAGAGAGAGAGCACAGGGAGGGGAGGAGGAAAGGAGAAAGAAAGATCCCTGCTCATTTTCCTCCTCTTCTCCTCCGCTCCCTGTTTTCTCGCTCTCTTCGCGACGGACGCCGGCGACGTACGCAGGCGAGCGGGAGGGCCGCGAGAAGGATCCCGATCCCGATCGGCCCGTCGGACCTCGCCCTGGCCACCGAGCAGCCGTACTCAGGCTGTGGGAGCTCCTCGGAGGTGAGAGCTGGGTCCGTGTTGGGATCCGCCCCGTGCTGCATGTCCGTGAAGAGTTTCGGATTGAGCGCCTTGAGGCCCGCGAGCGCGCCCACGAGAACCGCGTCCTCTTCGGCGGTGCGCGGGAGCCCGTAGTTCGCCACGAGCAGATTGCCAAAAGGCCTGAGTTCGACGGTGCCGCCCTGATCGCTCACGTGGCATAGCTCGCACCCCATCGGCGCCTCGATCATCTGGATGAGGCCACTCTTGCCGAGCCACGTGTCGACGACCGCCGGATAGCCCATGAAGGCGCTGGCCGTCGCGCTCCAGCCGAGGACCCCGGCGAGAACGCACCCTCGGACCCCGATGGCTCGCGCCCTCATGAGGGCGTGCTCCGGTCTCTTTCATGGCCCTGCTTCATTTGAGTCGCTCTCACAGGAATACGTGAAACTGCGCGAGCCAGGTCGAGACGGCCGTGTGGCTCGCCGGCGTCCCGCTCACGCCCGGCGCGCCGAGGCTCGAGAAGATCCCGTCGAGCCGGAGATCCATGTGCGGCAGGAAGAACCAGACGCCCGATAGCCACCCATCGGACGAAACAGGCTCACCCTGCGTTCCGCCGTTCATCACCTCCGTCGTCGCCATCACGTGAAATCCCTGCACCGGCTCGTAGTCCGCCTGCACGAACCCTGCGTATCCGCCCCGATGCCCGTTCCACGTGAGCGACTGATACACGGAGTCGAACTCGGCCAGGAGCACCAGGGGCTGCACCGGGGAGTAACGCAGGAAGACGCCGTTCGAGTAGCGGTAGTCGGTCACGCCGTAGACGATGTCGCGCGTCGCGCGCGTGAACAGGCTGCTCGCGCCGATCGCGAGGGTCGTCGTCGGCGCGTACTCGGCGTATGCGCTGTAGCCCCGATCACGGAACTCGTCGGGGCGTATCTCGAAGTTTCCCGCGATCCCCATCAGCTCGGTCCTGAACTTGTCTTCATTGAACGCGAGGGCGACGCCGTACTCCTGCGTGTCGTCGATGTCCGTTCGCGTGAGGGATCTCGCCCAGAGGTTGTGCTCGATCATCCGGATCCCGAACGGCAGCGCGATGCGGCCGGCCCGGAGCAGCCACGCACCCTCCTCGTCGAGCTCGACCCCCACCCAATGCTCGCGCGAAACGAGGTTGTCGTCCGGCGCCCGCGTCAGCGACGCGGTGAGATCGCCCTGCGGGACGTAGCCGATGCTGCCCGCCGCCCGGAATCGCCCGATTTTGATATCGCCGTAGAGATCCGCGCGCATCGTGATGAACTGCTGCTCGACGGGAGCGTTCTCGACCTGGTTGCTGAGGTACGCCTCGCGGAAGTCGCCGCCGAGCCGGAGCGCTTCGGGCAGCCGCACGAGTCCCCAGAGGAGGCCGGACGAAGCATCCGCCTCGCCGGAGTCGTTGCCCTCTCCGTAGCGCATGCGTAGCAGCAGATCGCTCTGCGCGCGCCCGTACTCGGTCAGGGCCCCCGCCCCTCCGGAAGGATCGGTGTGGCACGGCGTACACCCGGTGTATCCGTGCCGGATCATCCACGGGTACGCGTGCGCGCTGGACGTCGCCATCATCAGCGCGAGGCACAGAGCGAGGCCGATGGCCCAGCGAATTGGACGAACTTCCATCGGCGCTGCTCGAGGCCCGCTTGACTCTGGCCTCCGGTCTCAGCTTCCCGTCACGTGGAAGCTGGCGCTGACGTCGACCTCCGGCTTCACGGTGACGCCCAGGTAGGTAGGCACGGTGATGCCGAAGTCGTTCATGTTGACGTGAAACACGCCGCGCGCGCTAAGGGACGAACCGTCCCCCTTCGCGTCGTAGTGCACCGTCGTCGTACGCGTCTGCCCGTGGATCTGGACCGACCCCGGGACGTCCGCCTCGGCCTGCTCGCCGCTGCGCGGAAACTTCAGCGCGCTCCTCGCAATCGTGAGCGTGGCCGAGGGGTACTTCTGAACCTCGAGGTACTTCTCCTTCATATGGTGATCTCGGAGCCCGATTCCGGTGCTCAGGTTGGCCAGAGGAACCGTGATGACGACGTTGACGCCGTCATCCGCCACGCTGAGGTCCGGAGTGGTTCCCTCGATCTTCATCCCCGCGGGGCCGGTCGCCGCGAACGACACGCGCGAGTCCGCGGCCGATGACAAAGCCGCGCCGCTCGCGGCGCTCACGCTGAAGAGGCCCAGAAACAGAGCCGCCATCCAGAGGCGCTTGCGTCGATTCATCGTGCTGACCTCCGCCGCTCGGTTGAGAAATCGCCTTGCGAGATACTTTGCCCGGCGTGACCGCAGCAAGAGCTATTTTGTTACGTTTGCGAGACGGAATCGCGTTCTCCGCGAGTCTCGATGCCGGGACGTCTAGAGACCGTATTTCTTCAGTTTTTCGTAGAGCGTCGAGACGGCGATTCCGAGCGCCCGCGCGGCGTGCATCTTGTTGCCGTCGGCCTGCGCCATGGTCTGACGGATAGCGACGCGCTCTATTCTCTCGAGCGCTTGCCCTCCGAGCGGGAGCCCATCGAGCCACGACTCGTCGTTGTCCGCCGGCCGCAGGAGCTTCAAGTGGTGGGGCTCGAGCTGTGCTGCGCCGGGATCGGCGAACGCCGCCGCGCAGGCCAGCACGTTCTTGAGCTCGCGTACATTTCCGGGCCAGGGGTGCGCGCGGAGCGCGGCCAGCGCGGCCTCGCCCAGGCGAAGATCGCCACGCCCGAGATCCGTCAGCAGGCCGTGAACCAGCTCCGGCAGGTCGTCGAGCCTCTCGCGCAAGGGCGGTACCGAGATGACCGCCACGGCAAGGCGGAAGAAGAGATCCTCTCGAAATTTTCCCGTGGTGACGTCGGCCCTGAGATCTCGGTTCGAGGCGGCGATGACGCGGACGTCGATGCGGCGCTCGATCTTGCCGCCGACCCTCCGCACCTTCCGGCTCTCGAGCGCGCGCAGAAGGCGCGGCTGCAGGTCTACGGGAAGCTCTCCCACTTCGTCGAGAAAGAGCGTCCCGCCATGAGCGCGCTCGAACGCCCCCGGGTGGGCGGAAACGGCTCCCGTGAAGGCCCCGCGCTCGTGGCCCAATAGCTCGCTCTCTGCCAGATTCGCGGCCACGGCGCCACAGTCGAACACGACGAACGGGCCGGTGGCCCGCGCGCTCTGCTCGTGCAAGACGTGGGCAATGACGTCCTTGCCGGCTCCCGTTTCTCCGAAGAAAGCGACCGTGACGTCTGTCTGCGCGAACCGCTGAAGCACATCGAACACTTCGAGCATCGGGACCGATCGCGCCGCGAGCCGCCCGAAGTGCCGGATCGGCTCGAGGTGGCGACGGCGAGCGATCTGCGCCGGGACCTGCAAACGCGCAGGTGCCCAGCTGCCTCGGGGGGGCTTCGGCGGCACCAGCGGCGCGGGTACTCGCGCCGCGTCGTCGCTGGAGACGGCTGCGGCCCGCATCCTCCGACTCGGACGATCGCTCTCGGCCGTATTTGCAACGTCCATGCTTCACTCCCGTCTCGGAACACTCACTCTCTGTCTGAGCGAGTTCGAGGTGACCACCTTCTACTCACTCGGGTCGTGACACGGTGCTACTTCTGCGAAACAAACGGCGAGCGGTTCGGTGTTCCGCAGTGGCGCTCGAAATAGACGCAAAGCGCGCGCCCAGTCGCTCCCTTTCGAAAAGGGATTCGGTGCGTGTGGATACACTTCGCGAGCCCTCACTGGCGCGGCTCACCGGGCGCCCGTTCCCACCAAGCGGTCTCGCTTATAACAGCAGCCGCGACCATGGTCTGTGAACCTTCCGAGACGAAGCCCGCCACGCTTGAGCCCGCGCCGTCACCGTCTTCACGTGTTCGTAACCGAAAACCGGAATGGTTCCTCCGAAAACCGGAGTGCCTCCGCGCCATCGCGCCTCGCGTCGCATTCCTCCGTGTGTTAGACGCTGACCTGGCAGGATTATCCCGTGAGGCGGATTGGCCCATTCGACGTCTGCGTCCGTCTTCTTGAGGTCCGTATCCTTGCGGCCATGGCGGTGGCGGCCTGCGGCAGCCAGGCCGGCGGTCCGTACGGCGAGATCCCGCCGGGTCTGATCGGATTCGTCGGCAGTGGCGGTGGACGTTTCGATGGCGGGCGGCCGGAGAGCGAGGGCGGCACCGGCGCGGCCGACGGCGGGGCCGGTGAGGACGGCGCTCCGGGGTTCCCTCCGCCGATCGACGGGAGCACCGTCGAGGACTCGAGCGGGGAACTCGAGGATTCGGGCAGGGAAGACGGCGGCCCGAGCGACGCCGGTTCGAGCGTCGGCATCGTTCTCAATCTTCCTCCGGGTTTCTTCGCCGCGCTCGACTGGGTCATCGAGGGGCCTGCCGGTTCGTACTCCGGCACGGTGCACTTCGGCGGGGCTCGGTCGATCGAGTTCGTCGTCGGAGGGATCCAGGCCGGGGACGGGTACGTGATCACCCTCTCCGGATTCGATGCCTACGGCCAGCCGTGCAGCGGGACGTCGCCGAAGTTCGATGTTTCGCCGGGGGTCACGACGGGAGCGGGGGTTCTCATCCTGTGCGACGCCGACGATGGCGCCACGCCTGCGACCATCTCGACCGGCAACGTCGCGATCGAAGCGGGCGTGAGCGTGATGGGGCCCTGAGCACCCCTTCACTCCGGGATCGGTACCAACCCCGCGAGACGAGCCGCCTTGATGTCCATCTCCGCGAGATGCTGGATGCCCGGGTTCTGATACTCGCCGATCCCCTGCAGAAGTGCGCTCAAGAAGGGCGCATTTCCGAGCATCGTCGTCTCGACCGGCCAGAGGAGCGTCGAGCCGGGAGCCTGACGCACGCCCATGTACGCGTGCCCGGGTACGAAGACGACCACCGGCTCGAGCTGCAGGGATTCCATCACGCTCGCGAAGAGCATGCCGCCATCGATGCAGTTCGCGGCTCGGTCGGCGAGGACGGCCGACGGCCATCGGACCGACTCGCTCGAGGACGGATTGAAGAAGGAGAAGGCGACGCTGTCGTAGGTGATTCCCCAGGCCTGGAGCTCCTCGTAGACGGCTTGCAGCGCGTCCACCACGGTATCGGCTTGCGTCCCGGTCCTGTGGTACGTCAGGCTTCGAGCGCTGGCGTCACGGGGATTCTCGGGATCGGATTCTTGTCGGCGTCTAGGTGCATGCCGTACCCGCCCGCGCCGAAAGTACCCCAGGCGCCTCCTCTCCGCCGCGGGCGCCAGGAGCGCTTGAACCGCGGGATCCCTTGGCATGGAAAGGACGGCTTGGTCCCGATAGAGAGGCAAGTAGCCGCTATTCGTCTTTTTGCCTTCGAAGACGGTCTGGCCCGTCTCGATTGTGACCGCGTGAAGGTCATCGAGCAAAGGCATCGACGACCCGGTCAGAGTCACGGTCGCGTGAACCTGTCCGGGAATGGGTGAAGCAGGCGAGCGAGGTCGAGATGTCGGTCCAGTCGAGGGTCTGCCCGAGCAGGTGGGCGAACACGGTGGGAAAGGAGTCGGCCGAGCCGTTCGGGTCGGGGATGAGAAACGGGTAAGAGACGGACGCTTGCAACGCCGTCGCGACGGCGGACCCCGCATCGGACGCGGGTTCGCCCGCTGCCGGCGGCGGGTCCACGCTCGAGCCATCGGGGCCGGCATCCTGCGCACTGACGGACGGGCCGTCGCCCGTCGCGCCGCTCGCGCACCCCGACACGAGGGCAAGGACGAACACCGCACAAGAGAAGATCCGGTGACCGCGCTCACGCATCGGACCGCCATCGGCCCGGGACGAGCGTCGATGCGAAGCGGTCGGGCACTTGGATGCCTTGCGCGCTCATGTCCTCCTGTGCGCGTGCGACCAGGGCAGACCCCTCGTCACCACCGAGCAAGAGCCCGAGCTTTTGGCGCGCGGCGGCCGTGTAGCCCGACATGTGAGCGGCTTCGGCGCGCTCGATCGCGGTGCGGAGGAAGCGCGCCGCGCTCGGAGAGTCTCCTTCCACGCTTGCCGCACCCGCCGCCAGGATGGCCGGAAACGGGGCGATCCATGGCATGTCCTCTCTCTCGAGCGCCTGCGCCAGACGCCGCGCTTCCGCCAGGCGTTCGGCCCTGAGACTCGGCTGGGCGTCGATCGACGCGATGGCGGCCCGGCCGCGTACGAACGCCGTCTGCGCTCGCATGTGCTGGACGTTGAGGAGGAGGCTCTTCTTTACCGAGACGGAGTCCCTTTCGATTCGCGCGTAGGCCTGCGCCCCGTCGCCGACGTAGAGGTCGATCTCGGCCTCGCCGAACATCCTGTGCCAGTGTTGCAGCAAGTACCGCGTGTGCGACCACATCGCCATCGATTCCCGCGCGTGGCGCCGGGCGGCGTCGGGGTTGTCCGCCGCCAGCCAGACGATGGCCAGCGACCCGTCCCTCAATTGCACGGACGTGTACATGTCCCCGCGCCGCTCGGCATCGGCGAGCACGCGGGCATGCCTCCGCGCGAGCTCGGCATGCTCGCCCAGAAAGTTCAGCGCCCAGCAACCGAAGACCTGCGCGTTCGATTGCCAACCCGCGCTGTGGCTATGCGTCTGCACTTTCGACTGCGACGAGTCGAGGAGCGCGAGCGCCTCCTTCCAGTGACCGCGCAAGTACATCGCGACGCCTTGACCGCCGTCGAAGAAGGCCCGGCCCTCGGCGCGAACCTCCGTCTCGGCGAGCCTGCGGGCGACGTCGACGAGCCCGCGTTCCAGCTTGCCAGGCTTGCCTCCAGCCGAGGCCAGGAAGCTCGCCTCCAGCGTCGTCGCGCGGAGTACCTGGAAGCGATCGCCCGAACGAAGCGCCGCGACGAGATGGCGCACCGTCATGCAAGCACCGAGGATCACGTCCACGATGTCGAATCCCATGGCCGCCGCGAAGAGAGCGTCGATCCGCGCGCGCTCTTCGCGCGAGACGTCGTCGGGTTTGCGCTCGTGGAATCTCAGTCCCCTGATTCGCATCCAGAGGCCGTAGAAGATCAGCCCAACGAGCGCGCCGAGCGGCGAGCGCGGCGCCTCGAGACCCACGGCCGTGAGAACGCGGTGAAGGACCGCACCCCCCTCGTCGATACGCCCCGAAGCCATCAGCTCCACGGCCGCCGCCCGCTCGAGCTCCGCCCGCTCCAGGCCGGGCGCGCCCTCGGCCGCCTCCTGGTAGGCTCGCGCAGCTTCCGAACCTCGGCCGGCCCATTCGAGCATATTGCCAAGGCGCACCCGAAGCGGGCGCGCCTCGGGCGACGACGGCGCCATGTTCTCGAGCGTCAGTCGGAAAAGGCGCGCGGCACGATCGAAGGCCAGCTTCTCCGCCGCGCGCTCGGCCGCGCGCTGCGCGTACTGCATCCCACGCTGCTTCTCGCCCGCCCCGAGCAAGTGGACGGTGATCGCCTCCGGATCGGTGCCGGATGTCGCTTCGAGCACGCGCGCGAGCCTACCGTGGTACTCGCACGCCACGTCGGCGGGGAGGTGGGCCACGATCGTCTCGCGGATGCGATCGTGCTTCGTTTCCACGACATCGTCGCCGTCGCGCAGGCCGATATGGACGAATCGGCGCGACGAGAGCAGCGCGACGAGCTCGTAGGTCGAGTCCCCGGTCTCGCAGACACGGCCGACGACCGACGTGGAAAGCGGTCGGCCGCCAACGGCGATGACCTCGAGCATTTGCCGGGCATCGTTGGGCAGGCTTGCCACGCGCTGACCCACCATCTGCTCGATGGTGTAGGTCTCGGCAAGGCCCTCGCCGAGCGCCCCAGGAACGACCCGGTGCAGGCCGCTCACGCCACGCGCGAGCTCCTCGACCAGAAACGGGCTTCCGGCGGACTCGCCGGCGATGCCCGCCGCACGTCTTCGTGTGTCCTCGTCGTCGGAGCCGAGGAGGGCGAGCGCCAATCGCTGCGCTCCATCGAGGTCGAGTGGCCCGACGACGATGTTGCGAAGCTCTGCCTTCTCGGACCAGTGCGCGTTCGTTTCGCTCAAGAAGGGGCTCGAGAGCGCTTCCCCGTCTCGATGCGTCATGACGAGCAAGAACGCGGGCGCCGCCGGAGGGCGAACGAGCTCGAGCAGCAGCGAGGCGCTGTCGACGTCCCCCCAGTGGACATCGTCGATGTAGACGACCAGAGGGCGCCGCCTCGCAAGGACCGCGAGGAGCTCGCGCAACGCGACGAAGGCTCGCACCCGAACGAGGTGCGGGTCCACGATCGCCTCGCCGTCTCCGCTACCGATGCTGGGGACGCGCCGCAGCACGGGGAAGAGCCGCGCGAGGAGCTCGATGTTGGGCGGGAGCTCTACCGGATCGCCGGCCTCTTCCTGTTGCATCAAGTAGCGACTGAGGGCATCGACCACGCTGTCGAATGCCTTGTACGGCACCGACTCACGCTCGTAAGCGCGTCCGCGCAAAACGACCGCTTCGCCGCGCTCGGTCAGCCCGTCGAGGAAGTGGCGCGCAATGGCGGACTTGCCCATGCCGGACGCGCCGCAGAGGCGCACGGCGATCGGCCGCCCCGAGGCGGTCTCGTCGAACGCCGCGCGCAGGGCGGCGAGTTCGGCTTCGCGGCCCACGAGCATCGCGTTGCGGTCTGCGTCCACGACGGGCGGCGACGATGAGTTCGGGCGATTGCTGCGCGTCGCGCCAAGGCGCCGCAGGACCTCGCTCCCGGTCGGCCGTCTCTCCGGGTCGCGCTCGAGGAGAGCGACGCAGAGCGAGTCAAGGTCGGTGGGGATCCCGGTGGCGAGCTCCGAAGGTGCGCGGGCGTCGCGCGTGTTCTTCGTCGTGAGCACCTCGGTCGCAGAGCCGTCGAAAGGAAGCCGCCCCGTGAGCGCTTCGAACAGGATCACCCCGACGCTGTACCAGTCACCGGCGGGGGTCGGGGCCTCGTCGAGCGCCTGCTCGGGCGCCATGTACGTCACCGTTCCGACCACCCCCCGATCCTCGAGGAAGCCCTTGTCGTGCGCGAGCTCGGTGGCGACGCCGAAGTCCAACAAGACGACGCGCCCGTCGGCGGTCACCAGGATGTTCGGCGGCTTGATGTCTCGGTGCAGCTTGCCGGCCGCATGCAGCGCATGGACACCTTCCGCGAGCTGGCGCATCGCGGAGCGCAGCCTCTGCATATCGGCGTGCGACGTCTGCTGCGAAGGGTCCGCGGGCGGCGGTCGCCGTCCCGAACTCGCGTTCACATGGGCGAGGAAGTCGGTTCCGCGCACCAGCTCCATCGTGAAGAACACGAGACCGGTATCCGTCGCCACGAGCTCGTGCAGGCGAACGAGGTTCGCGTGGTGGACATCGGCGAGCGTGCGAAACTCCTGCTTGAATCGATAGACGGAGCCGGGGTCGAAGCGCGGTAGGGTCTTCAGGGCCAGCGTCTGCCCGCGTTCGCGATCGAACGCTTCGTAGACGACGCCCATGGCGCCCTCGCCGATCCGCCGCACCACCCTGTACCGATCCGTCCCATCCCAGTCGACGAGACCGGACGGATCTCGCAGGACGGTCGTATCTGCGGCCACCTTTACATAATACGGCTCATCGAGTTTCGGCCGAACGCGAATCGAGCGCCCGCCGCCGTTCAGTAGCGCCCTGTGCACGCGTGTACGAGGAGGGCGCCCTCGACGATCACCGATAGGGCCCCCGGGCGGCGAGGAGGATGGCGGCCGCGGCGGACGCGGGACCGCGGTGGCCGACGATGCCTTTGATGAGCATGTCGCCTTGCTGCGCCTGCAGTGCGCACAGCACCTCGCGGGCCTCGCGCTGCGCGCCCGTCGCCTCGAGTGCGTGTGCGCGGGCCGCCAGCCACGTGGTGCGAGCCGCCGCGTCGAGCGGTGCAGCCAGCGCCTCCGCGGCCCGCGCCAGCGCCGCCACGAAGTCGCCCTCGAGCGCCTCGAGTAAGCCGTCGAGCGCGGCGAGAGCTTGTTCGACCGGCGCCGGGTCCGCCGGACGTGGAGCGCTTGCGAGCACGACGCGCGCTCCGCTCCGGTCGCCCAGTCCAATACGCAGCGATGCGGCGCGATGGGCATAGACGCATCGAAGGCTCCGGTCCAGGCGCCGCGGGTCGATCCCGTCGATCCACCGGACCGCGTCAGCCGAGTGGCCGGCGAGAGACGCCTGGGCCGCGGCACGAAGGGTCCACCGCGCCCACGACTCATAGCGCTTCGGGTAACCGTCGACGCCTTCGCGAAGACGAGCGAGCTCCTCCCCTAACCCTCGGAGGGCGGCCTCGGCGGGCTCCTTGTCCAGTGCGACACATAGCCTCCCGAGCTTCCGCCCAGTCCGGTACCCGCGATGGAACGCATACGCGTACGCGCCATCGACGAGCACGAGGTAGCCAACGGCACCTGGCAGCCCGAAGGCGCGACCGGCGATCATCACGATGCCAAACGACATGATCGAGATCGCAGCCCAGACCAACCAGGCGTGCTTGAATGGATAAAGGGCCTGCCATCGAAAACCGTCCGCCCTCCGATGCAGCGCCCACGGGATGACCCCGATGCCCAGGGGGGTCACGATGGCAAGCACGGTCACCACGAGCATCATCGTCAGGCCGCGAGAAGTGACCGCACGATCTCGGCCCACTCGTCGTCGAGAGCATCGGCGCAGACGGGCCGGGCCGCGAGACGGTACCAGTAGGCTGCGTTGCTCGCATCCCCCTCCTTGCGATGCAAGTGCGCGTGCACCCATGCGCCCGATGGGCCTTCCACGTCCTGAGCAATGGCATGAGCGCCGTCCCAGTCGCCGCGACCCGCGAGCCACAGCGCCCTCAGCAACGCTGGAAGCCCTGGAGGCGGCTCCGGATCATGCAGGGTGGCGCGCAGGTCGTCGACGGTCATCGCGGGCTCCGCGGCCTCATGGTACCGGAGCAGCAGCGGTCGCGCTCACACTCGACGGGGAGCGGCTCCCCGCTGGCTCGGGAGTCCCTACCCTCGCGGCGAGCGTTTCCGCCTATGCTCGGGCTCATGAGGCGGCTCGCGATCTCCACGACGGGGCTTCTCTCGATCGTGCTCGCGGCCTGCGGGTCGTCCTCGTCTCCGGCCCGTTCGCCCGACGACGCCGGCGTCGAAGCCGTCGGGGACGCGACGTCCGGGACCCACGCGGGCGACCTGGGCGACGACGCCCTCGAGAGCGCCGAGGTCGGCGCAGACAGTGCGCCGGTCCTCGACTCGAGCCCGACGGGTGAGGCGAGCCCGGGGTCGTCCGATGCCGACGCCGACTCACGACAGGACGCGGGCGAATCGATGTCCGTGTATGCCACCTTCTACGGGTGGGCCGACAACAGCCCTCCGGGGGGCGCGATCGCCTATCCGAAGAGCGACGGCTACCCGACGGTGCACGAGACGGCAGGGGGTGCCGGCACGTACGCGGATCCGATCACGTTCGCGACCGACGAGTCCGAGTTCCCGGTCGGGACGATCCTCTACGTCCCGTTCATCGAAAAGTACGTCGTGATGGAGGACGATTGCGTCGAGTGCGACTCCGACTGGACCTCGGCGCACAAATGGCACATCGACCTCTGGATGAACAGCAACGCAGCCGAGAACGCGTCGTCGCTCGCGAGCTGCGAAGACCGCTGGACCCGGACCTCGACCCCCGTCGAGATCGATCCTCCGACCGACCGCGCCGTAACGCCCAGCCCGCTCTTCGATCCATCGACGAACACCTGCCGCACGACACCGTAGCGGTCGGTTGGGCGCGATCGCGCTTTCACCTTTCGCGTGCCTCGCGGCGAAGCTAGGTTCACCGCGAGGACGCGAATGAAAGCCGATGACCGGATCGACCTGTCGAACCCCTGCGCGCACGTCACGCGCGAGACGCCCCGGCATGCGCATCGCCCGACGCCGGGATGCGAGGAATGCCTCAAGACCGGCAGCGCGTGGGTTCACCTCCGAATCTGCCTGTCGTGCAGCCACGTGGGGTGCTGCGACGACTCGCCGAATCGGCACGCGACGGCCCACTACCACGCGACGCACCACCCCATGATCACGTCCGGCGAGGTCGGCGAGACGTGGGCCTTCTGCTATCCCGACGATCAATTCCTCTCGGCGGGGTGACAGAGGCGATCAGAAGCGCTCCTGCTGAAACCTCATCCCGAGGTCGGCGCAGATCGGAGCGACCTGGCGCGCGAGCCCAGGCGGTCCGCAGAAGTACACGTCGACCGGCTCACCCTGTGCGTCGCCGGCGATGCCCTGCAGGAGCTCGCGCCAGTCCGGAGCCCCCATGTACGTCTGGAAGCGGAGTCCGGTGACGACGTCCGGTTCGCCGGCGGCGAGGGCCACGTGCCGCGCGAGATCGAACGCGGCCGAGACGGCATCCGAACGGCCGCCGGTCATGAAGACGTGGACATGCACCAAGCCCCGCCGGTCGAGGCGCTCGAGCGACGAGAGCAGGTCGACGAACCACTCGAAGGAGTATTGGTCGCGATTGAGCCAGACGAAGTCCACGCGGACGAGCGTCAACGGGGCGTTCTCTCCGGATTCTCAGGACCATGCTCTCGAGGACGCTGGCGAACGGCGTCACCCCGATGCCGCCCGCGACGAGCACGGCGCGGCGCGAACACAGCACGTCCGTCGAGGGGGCGCCGTATGGCCCGTCGAGGAACGCCGGAAGCAGCTCGGACGAGTGCCCGAACTGGCGCGTCTCGGCGAGACGGCGCACGGCGGCCGTCCAGTCGCCGCGCGCCCGGATGTGGAGCGAGAGGGTCTCGCGCTCCGGGGCGCTGCTGATGGTCAGGGGGTGCCACTCGTACCGGGCCACGCGCGGGATCCGCAGGAAGACGAAGTCGCCCGCCTGGTGCTCGAAGCCATCGGGCTTGCGCAGATCGAGGCGGGTCACACCCGAGCGCAGGACGCGCGTCTGCACGATGTCGGTGCGCGTGGACCGCCGCGCGAATCGAACGACTCGCTCGAGCGCGAACGCAGCCATCGGCACGGCTACCCACTTCCAGAAGACAGGGCCGTGAAGCACTCCGATCACGAGCCACGCGACGTAGAAAGCGTGCGTCGCGTGGAATACCTCGAACCTCTCCTTCGCGCGCGCGGCAGCCCGAGCGAAAAACCACATGACCCCGAAGACGGCGAGCCAGATCACGCCGGTGAGGCCTGCGCCGGTCGACAGCTGGTGGACCACCGAGATCCCGGGCTTTCGGGCGTAGTTCGTCAGGTGGGCGGCCGCGTGTCCGAGAGCGAGCGCGAACATCGCGTGTCCCGCGACGGCGTGGAGCGCGATCGCGTCGTCGAGCGGGACGATCGCGTGCAAGCGCGTCTTGCGGATCGCCGTGAGCAGCCGGCGCATGGTCGGCAGGAGGATGAGCGCGCCGTTGAAGTTCAGGCATGCGCCGCACCCGCGCGCGATCTGGATAGCCACGTTGCTCGCCCCGTAGATGCGCCATGCGTGAGCGAAGAAGACGAGGTTCGCCGCGGCCCACAGCACGAGGAACACCACGAGTGGGCGTCGGTTCTCGAGCGTTCGAATGAGCCGGGACGCCATCGGGGGGCGCGCTTCCAGACGTTGGGCGGCGTCTTCGCTCACGGCCAACCAACGCGCGCCGCTTTTCTCGATCGCAGCGGCGACCTGCGGATGGCGGTCGAGCGCCTCGTCGAACTCGTCGAACGAGAGCCGGCCATCGTGGGTCCGATCGGCGTGCCTGATGAGAAGGCCAGCGAGGCGATCGGCGACCCCGGCGCGGACGGCCACGTCGTCCTCCGCGCATCCCAGCGCGATCATCCGTCGAAGCTCGCTGCGATCGAGCACGCCGTCGCCGTCGAGGTCGTGGATCCGGAAGGCAAAGCGCCGCCTGGCGCCCGGAGCGCCGTAGAGGAGACGCTTCACGCCGGCCAGAAACGCATCGGCACGGATGGCCCCGTCGGCGTCGCCGCCGAGAATGGCGACGATACGCAGAGCGAGACCACGGTCGCGAATGCCGAGGTATCGCGAGATCGCCGCCGCGTCGACGCGCCGATCGGCGCCCGACGGATCGCGAAGGGCCGCCTCGAGCGACTCGAGAAGCTTCTCGTCGGTCAGGGGAAGTCGATCGACCGCGCCCTGTTCGACGGCGCCGGGCGCGAGCTCGCGGATGTCCGAGTGCAGAGAATCGCTCCGCTCCTCGTCAGAGGGCGCTGCGCCCGCCCTTCTCTCTCCCGCCATGGCGTACGCTAACGCACGGAGCGGCGAACGCGCGTAGTCAAAAGTTCGAATCCGATCGTCAGCGGTCCGATCGGCGGCGGACCATGACGGCCGTCGCGACACGACGGCCCGATGGGAATGGCCCTCGATGCCACGAACGTTTACGGGGCGGACAGCACCGGCGGGGCCGTCATGACGGCGAAGCCTCGACCGGCTTGATTCCGGCATGGCGGCGATCCCAATGAGCCTCGAGCGACGGCATACACTCCAGATCGTGGCGCTGCTCGCCCTCGGCGCAGCGCAGCCGTCTTGCGGCCGGGCCCGTGCCCAGGCTGAAGTGCAGCCCGTCTCGGACGCGGCAGTGTCCACCACGACCGCCACCGAAGCGCCGACGCGGCCACCGCCGCTCGAGAGCACTCCGTCCATCGCTACACTGGCCGTTCCCGGGTTCTCCGACGCGGTCATCTCCGTTCCGCTGGGCGCGCGGTCGCCACGGCCCATCCTCGTCGCGACTCACGGCCTCTGGGACTTTCCGGAAGGGCTTTGCGACAACTGGCGCTGGATCATCGGCAATCGCGCGTGGGTCCTTTGCCCGCGCGGCGAACCGATGCCGGACAAGACATTTCTCTACAAGAGCGGCCCGGCACTGGCGAAGGAGATCGAAGCGGGGATCAAGGCGCTCGACGAGCGCTACCCGGGCTACGTCGACACCGGACCACGCACGTACACGGGGTTTTCGCTCGGCGCGATCCTAGGCGTCTGGATCGTGACGCACGATCCGGCTCACTACCCGCGCTCCATCCTCACCGAAGGGGGCGAGGATCGCTTCACGGACGCTGCGGCTGCTGCCTACGCGCGCGGCGGCGGGCAACGGGTCCTGTTCGCTTGCGGGTTGAAAGGGCGGGTCGCCGAGGCGACGCACGCCGCGCGGCGGCTGCAGCGCGCCGGCGTCCCCTCTCGCGTCGTTCTGGGCAAGCTGCCGGCCACGGGGCAGTTCATCCACTGGTACAACGGACCCGTAGCCGAGGAGACCAAGGGCCAGCTCGGTTGGCTCTTCGAGGACGACGCGCGCTGGTCGGAATAACCCGCGCGAAAAGGGCTCCCATCGCCGGTCATCTACTCGGAGGCCGTCTTTTTGCCGCCTCGGACAGGGCCGGCCCTTGCGCCGGGTCGTCCGCGCATGCCAAGAATCAGTTGGGGCCCGTCCAATGATGCCGCCTTGCTCCACCATCCAGCACAGCGTGCCTGCCGCGTACGCCGATCATCTCTTGCGGCTCGTCCGGCGCTGGGGCGTTACGGCGGAGGAGATGCTGTCGACCGTGGGTCTCTCCGAGGCCGTGGTTCAGGAGCCGCACGGAAGGCTGCCCATCGAGACGTTCGGAGCTCTCCTCGAGCGCGCGCGCGCTCTCACGGGGGAGCCGGGGTTGGGCTTCTATCTCGGACTGCAGAAGCGCATCTCGATGTATGGCTATCTGGGCTTTGCCGCGATGAGCGCAGGGTCGCTCCGCGAGGCGCTCGAGATCTTCGTCCGTTTCACGCCCACGCTCACGAGCTCGATCAGTTTGAGGCTGCAAGTCGAGGGGCGTCTGGCCTCGCTGATCATCGACGAGCACTTCGATCTCGGCCGCGCGCGAGACGTTGCCCTCATCAACCTCGTCGTCGGCATGCGAGAGATCGGAAGGGCGCTGACCGGCCGAAGCCTCGACGGCGACCACGCCGACATTGCTCTTCCGGAGCCGCCCTATCTCGACCGATTCGCGCACCTCGTACCGAACACCCGATGGGGTCAGCCGGTGACACGGGTCGTCTTCGACGCCGCGTTCCTCGACCTGCCCCTGGCGCAGGGCGATCGGATCGCGGTGAAGCTGGCGCGCGAGCAGTGCGAGCGCGCGCTCGACGCCCTCGGCTATGACGGAGACCTCGTCGAACGGGTCCGCCGCGCCATCTCCGGCACCGAGAATGCCGACGGCTTCCGGTCGCTCGACGACGTGGCGGCGGGGCTCGCGGTCTCGCCGTGCACCCTCAAGCGAAGGCTGGCAGCGCGGGGGATCTCCTTTTCGTCTCTGCTCGATCGGGAGCGGCGCGAGAAGGCGCTGCTCCTGCTCGAGTCTCCGAGGCTTTCGCTCAACCAGGTGGCCGAGCGGCTAGGCTATTCGACGGTGGCAAACTTCGTTCGCGCGTTCCACCGCTGGACGGGCGCGACCCCGGCCGCGTACCGCCGCGAGCGCCGCGCCTCGGCCCCGTCCTCGCATGCGATCCGCCACGCCTCGTAGATCAACCGTCGGGCACTCACGCGTCGCGGCGCAGGCGATCGACCGATGGCGCCGCAGGATCGCCAGGGCCGTAGGCCATGGCAAGCGAGCTGACGACGCGCCGTACCACCGCGCTCGCCTCGTCGAGACGCGCATCGTTTTCTTCGCCGCCCGCCCACCCGAGCGAAACCTCGCCCCGCCGGTAGATGAGCGACAATGAGCCCAGGTCGAAGCCGAGGAGCGCGCGCCTGACGTCTTCGGTGAGCACGCGATGGGCGAACCCCGCCGGGTGGGTCCGCACGACCAGACGCGAGCCGAATGGCTCGGCACCCGCCTTCAGCGCGGCCTCGCCGTCCGGCCGGGTCACGAAGAGCTCGCCGAAGATGGCGACGGAAGGGCGCGCGACGATGCGCGTAGCGAGGCTCGCCTCCGCCCCTCGCGCTTCGATGCGGTAGGCGACGTCGTCTTCGGTCCAGAGGATGCTCGGAAGCGTACGGTTTGGCCACTCCCCCGACGGCGCGCCGAACGTGAAGCCCCGTCGCCGGGCGTACGACCGCCACACCCCGGCGAGCCGCTCGCGGTCGCGTGAGCGGCTCCAGTAAAGGCCCGCGAACGCCAGCCCGACGAAGGGCGTCACGACCACGACCATGAAAAGGATGCCGACGATTTCCAAGAGGAGGCCTGACCTGCGCGCGATTCGAGACACATCTTAGGGCCGGCCACCGAACCGTCGAGTTAGGGCCGGCCACCGGGCGACGAGACCACGACTGAGTCGGGATTTCGAATCCTTGACACGTCTCTCTAAACAGACACAATGCGACCTCGTTCACGCGAGGTCTCCACGGATGGACTGCACCGACCAGAGGTCGGACTCGAAAGACACCGGACATCGCACCGAAGAACGCCGATTGGGCTGTTCCCAACTGGAGGTTCGATGTCATGACCATATCCGTTCGAGGGCTGCGTCACGGTAGCGTTGCGGCCGTCGCTCTCTCCTTTTTCGGCACCAGGGCTCTGGCCGATTCCGCCGACGGGGTCCCGCCCGCCAGTCTACAGCCCGTTCCGATCACCATCCTCGCGTCGAGCCCAAGGACGGCGCCTGGGCTCATTTTCCTGACGCCCACGGACGCGGCTCCGAACGCCGTCCAGGGCACGCAGATCATCGACGACCAGGGCCGTCCAGTGTGGTTCCGCCCGCTGCCCAGCGGTGAGACGGCCTACGACTTTCGAGTTCAGCGATATCACGGAGAACCGGTGATCACTTGGATCCAGAGCGAAGGCGCGTTCTCCACGGGACCCACGACCGATTACATTGCAGACCTGCACTATCACGTGATCGCGACGGTCAGCGCAGGCAACGGTCTCACCGCAGACATCCACGAATTTCACCTGACCCGCGAGGGCACCGCGCTGATCACGGCATATCGCACGATCCCGTGGGACCTCTCGTCCGCGGGCGGCCCGGCGAACGGTCTCGTGACCGAGGGAGTCGTTCAGGAAATCGACGTCGCCAGCGGGCATGTTCTCTTCGAGTGGCACAGCCTCGACCACGTGGGGCTCGACGAGAGCCATGCGCCGGTATCGACGTCGCCCACGGTCGCATGGGACTACTTTCACCTCAACGCGGTGAGCGTTGACGAGGACGGCAACTTGCTCGTCGGGGCGCGCAACGTCTGGGCGGCGTACCGGGTGGACAGACACTCGGGCGCGATTCTCTGGCGACTCGGCGGGACGAAGTCGGATTTCACCCTGGGCCCGAACGTGGCGTTTGCCTGGCAGCACAATCCGACCTCGGTGGATGACCACGGGCTGATTCGAATCTTCGACAACGAATCCAGCCCCACGGTCTTGCCATACTCACGGGTCATCTGGGTGCGCCATGACGACGCAAAGAAGACGGCCACGCTCGAGCGCCGGTTCAAGCACCCGGACGGACTATCTGCGGGGTCGCAAGGCAACGCGGAGGGGCTCGAGAACGGCGACACGTTCGTCGGTTGGGGGGCGCTTCCACGCTTTTCCGAGTTCGACCTGGACAATAACCTCGTCTTCGATGCGGCGTTTCCCGTCGGCTACAACACGTACCGCGCATACCGCTACGAGTGGGCCGGCGAGCCGGATAGCCGCCCGACGGCGACCGCGCAGCGGACGAGCGACGGCGGCACGGTGGTCCACGCGATCTGGAACGGAGCCACGGCGGTTGACCGCTGGGACGTCGTGGACCCCTCGGGCCACCCAGACGGGCGCGGTCGCAGCGTCTCGTCGGTGCCGTGGAACGGCCTCGACACGACGACCTCGCTCGGGGAATCCCTGCAGTCGGTCGTCGTCGTCGCAAGAGACCGCGCCGGCTACGAGATCGGTCGCTCGGCGGTGACGCCCGTCACGCCGTAGCGGGCCGAGACCACGCCACGCCCCGATGCCGCCGCAAACGTTGGCGGCATCGGGACTGCCACACCCCCGGCCAAGACCGAGTTCGGGCCGACGAGATCCACGTCTTCAACGCTCGAAGGCCCGGGGATTACCGCAGAGATCAGACGAGCAAGCTGGTGAGTACGGTCAGGGCGGCCTTCTTTGGTGGGGATACCAGACGCTTCATCGCTCACTCCATGGCCCTTGGGGCTCTTTCCTGTGCCCTTTGATGTAGAGAGGGGAGCCGGTGAGCCTTTTGACGCTCGCGGCGTAGCTCGATGGGGATCTGGGTGAGCTCAGAGCGCAGGGCTTCGTGGCTCATGGATCGTCGACCAAGCTTCGGACCCGGCACCCTTCAGGCCCATGGCGGTGCTGACTCACGTGAGGACGGGCCGCCTGAGCCTCAGAGGGTCCGGTCCGAAGCTGGGACGTGAGCCATGGGCGTTAGGTGGATCCACCCAACGTCACCAAAGGCGTCCGAGAGGGGCGTCATGGGCGACGTCTTCGCGCTCGCCGCGCCGGTCCGTGTCTCGTCGGATCGTCCTAGAGCTTCGTAACCACCGAGAGAGCCGCAAAGGATTCTTCCCCGAGGCTCAGGGGAGCGCCCTTCAATCAAATCCTCTGCCGTCGAGGACGTTGCTCGCACCTTCCTTCTTCTTGCCCTCGGTCCGACGTCCTCGGACGTCTTCATAGGCGGGTTCGCGGATGCTAACGAGGACGACGAGAGCGGCCAGGCCGATCTTCTTCGGCCGTTCTCCTCGGTGGCCTAGTACCAGAAGTTCGTTCCGGATTCGGGGCGCCATAGCTAACGCGGTTCAAGGAGGGGCAGCGAGGTGGGGGCGACGAGCAACTCGATCGACCGAGCCGCTCTTGGGGTGCGTTGGATCAAGCCAAGCCGTTCGAGCTGCAGGACCATCTGGTGAACGGAGGGAGGGGTCACCTGGAAGAACGCCTGCATATCTGCTTCGGCCGGGGGGCGTCGGTGGATCGTGGTGTAGGCGTAGATGAAGGCGAGGTACTGGCCCTGCAAGGGCGTGTACCCGGCCGTCGCCGTGTCTCCAGCGGGTTTGCGCGACACGTTGGCCAGTTTATGCGGCGCGGCGCGCGGGCGTGTCCACGAATCGCCCTGCGAAGGTCCAGCGGAAGGGGCGCGCCTCGGCGCGATTCCAATGCCGGACGAAGCCCAGGACGTCATGCGCGAGCGCGGTCACGCTCTCGAAGCTGCCGTAGCGCAGAATACGGCGCTGAAGGATGCTGAACCAGATCTCGACTTGATTGACCCAGGAGGCATGCAGCGGCGTGTGGACGAAGCGAAAACGATGTCCGTGCTTCTGGTTGAACCGCGTCCAGCGGGCATCGCGTCCGTCGTAGTGCAGGTTGAGGTTGTCCCAGATGACGTAGATACGGCGGCCTTCAATAGCGCTGCGCGAGCGCGTGCATGAAGGCCAGCAGCGCACGCGCGTCGCGGTGCCGAACGACGCGACCGAAGACCTTACCCGTACGGATGTCGAAGGACGCGAGCAGCGAGCATGTCCCGCGCCGACGGTACTCGAACTCGTGGCGGACGATGCCACGATGACCCACGTGGATAGGGTGACGGCGCGCCAACGCCTGCATCGGCTTCTCGTCGATGCACACGACGACAGCGTCTCGGGAGGGTGCCTAGGCGCATCGCGCGACCTTCGCGAAAGTCGGTTGGAGAATGAGCTAGTAAGGACACGGTGCGGGCGCCAGCCGCCGGCCGAGACGCGAGGACGGTGTGTGACTCACTCGCTCGCCGCTGCACTGTACAAGGCGTCCGCGATCGCTGGTAGAACACACGTCGCGAAAGGCACGCGGTTGTCCACCGGTCGCTCACACGCCAGTTGACGATCTCGCACCGAGTCTCCAGCGAAACGCGAGGTGGCCGGCCGCTCCTAGGCGCATCGAGGAGCGACTCGATGCACGAGCAAGCCTCCCAGCGGGCTCGCCACTTCCGTACAACGCGGTCGCTGCACCCGACGAGCACGGCAACCCTCGTTGGACCATGTCCGTACGAAAGTCATACGATAACCCATGCGCGGACCACCACGTCGTGCTGACCGTGCCGCCTCCGCGTGAGCGCCTGGATGCGCGGCCACTCCAGTCGCGGGATGCGCACTCGTCGAGGTCGAGGACCAGGATCCACCTCCCCTCAATTCATGAGCCCGGACTTTCATTTCCATGAACGGCCAGGTCCCGGAACGGACTTCCGGCCGGCCGTACTAGTGAGCGCCTCTCCGAATTCGCTTCGATCGATGAACGTACCGCTTGCGCCGTTTCGTCGGCTCGGGAGGAGGCGTCGCGAGGTGCCTCAGCGCACGACAGAGCGCCCGGAATGAAGGCGATCGGTTCCTCGCCGGCACTACCGTCAGTCGGCGTCCCATGGCCTCGGCCCACGCAACCTTGTTACCTCCGCTGTCCCCAATGACGCGGCCAAACAACTCCCAAGTCCCACAGATAGAATCGGGTTCATAGTTGCGCACGAGCTCCAGGTCGGAGTCGGGAAAGGCCCGCGCAACGCGTGCTGGTCTCCGAGATAGAACGCCTCGGTCTCCTCGATTGCGATCCTCACTGCCACGAGCAGTCGCGGGGCAAACTGATCTATCGCGCGAACGATTTCGCGCGTCAACGCGACACAGTCGTCGCCATCCGCATCGACGATCACGACCACGCGGTCCGTTTCGGGATTTAGCGAGTCCGCAAAGGCGCGCAATTTCGACGGGAGTTGATGGAGCAAAGCGCGATTCTTCGGATCCGGTGACGCAAATGGATCCGCAGGCAGGGCGCCCTTGCCTTGATGCGGATACACCTTGATCGAGTGCCCCTGGAGCAGCCGTCGCGCCCAGAGTTCAAGGAATGCGCGTTCCGACGGGCCCTCCACAAGTGCGTGGATGTTCACGCCTCGAGTCCCGCTTCAAAGTGGTTGCTGTACCAGAGCGATCCAAGCGGAAGCCCCTGTTGCGTAAGACTTCGGATCTGCGGCAGGTCGGCGGTGCGAAGCGCGGTCGCATGTCCTTCTTTGTCCTTGCGCATGAGCCAGACCTGCTCGGGACGGAGAGCGTCGACAAAGTACGGAGAATGCGTAGTCACTAGAATCTGGGTCGGACTCGCTTTGCTGTCAGCGTGCGACGCCAGCTGTCCTGCCAGGCTCTCAACGAGTCGAACGTAAAGTCCATTCTCGGGCTCTTCGATGCCGATGAACGGACGGGGCGTCGGATCGGCAAGCAAGACGGCGTATGCGAGCATCTTCAACGTACCATCGGACATGCTCTGCTGATAAAATGGGTCGACGTAGCCGGCCTCGTCAAACCGCAGAAGAAGGCGCTTGTCCTGACTGAGCTCGGGAGTAATTTTCCGTAGTCCAGGTATCGAATGGGCCAATTGCTTCAAAATCTCTGCGAACTCTTTCTTGTACTCGCGCTCGAAGTACTGGAGGACATTGCCCACGTTGGCACCCGTCCGATCCAGCCATTTCTGTGCGCCTGCAGCGGGCAGAGCCCGCGCGGCATCCGGCACGAAGTAGGAGAGGTACCACTGCTCGATGTATGTTCGGAGTCGAACTATCCGCGGGTGTTCGGTGAGGTTACCCAACGTCGTGATGCCGAGGCGATTGAGATCGGCGAGGTCGACCTTCTGTGCACGGTCGCTTTCCTTCCCCACGTCTACTTCGCCAGCCCACACCTTGCCGCGACCCCGTTCGATCTTGAGGAAGTAGTAGGGCTTCCCACGTGTCTCGCCCACGCGGCGCTGGCGAAGAGTCTCCGCGACAACGCCGGGCACGCCACCAACAAGGTCGATGTGCAGCGCGTACACGATGGGTCTCGCGGGGTCGTCCTCTTCGAAGAAGAGCTCGAATTCGATGGGGCCGTCCTCGCCTTGCGTTCGGAGACGCTCGAAGCCTCCGCGCGCCGACTTATCGCAGGCCGCCTCGACGCCCTCGAGAAGGCAATCCGCCACGAACCCAAATGCGTCGAGCAGCGTGGATTTGCCGGAACCATTCGGGCCGATGAAACAGGCAAGCCTTGGCAACGCCTCGCCCTTCGCGTACGTCACCTGCCCGACCTTGATGTCAGCAAGCGCACGGTAGTTGCGGACGTGAATTCCAAGGAGTCGCGCCATGTACGCGGCGCGAGGCTACACCAACCAATTCGTCACGTCCCGAACAACGCGGCCAAGTTGCCGTCTTCTCGGGTTGAACTGCGCGGCGTCAGGCGCCTCCAACCGCCATTCTGGCACACGTCGTCCAGCCTTTCGCGGCTCGCGCGCGTCAGCGATTGTTGCTCGTCCCGGTCCCGGGACGCGAGACGACCGCAGGGCGCGTCTTGGCCGGTCCGGGCGCCGCCGCGGGGCGCTCTCCCGGGTGGACAGGCCCTTTGGCGAGCGGACGTGCGCCGCCGGTCCCCGCTCGGGGATAGAGCACGAGCCCGGACCCTTGGCAGCGCGGGCATTCGTAGTCCTCGCGATCCCACTTGGAACCGGGCCGACCGAAGGGGCCGCCGCCCGAACCGCCGCAAGAAGGACACTCGAACCCGCCGTCGCTCATGGTTCGTAGCGTAGGACAAACGAGAAGGAACGCGAAGGAAACGGGCTCGGACGCCTACGGCTCCGCCGTCCAGCGCGGGTCGCCGTCGAGAAACCAAGCAAGCTCCGCCATCAGCGCCTCTTGCAACGGGCGATCATTGGTGTGACCCACAGCGGCAAAGACGACGCGCGCCGGGACGCCCCCGAGGTTGAGCCGCTTGGCCGCGGCCCGCGCGGGCGGAAGGCACCAGGCCGAGCCGCAACCGAAGAGGACGCGCGATCCGCCTTGCGCGGCAAACGACGCGATGCTCGAGGGGGTCCATACGTCGTGGCCGCCCTCGAGCAGGGCGACGCGAGGAAAGCGCGCGGGGTCGGAGAGCGCCAGCTGCGCGATCTCCGAGGCGCCCAGCGAAAAGCCTGCGACGACGGGTCGCTCGACATCGACGTAGCCGGCAAAGCGCGCCGCGACGGCATCGAGCGCCGCCTGCACGTAGCTGCGAAGGTGTGCTCCGCCGCGGAGGGTATAACGCCGGTCCTCGGCGGTGGACTCACGCGGATCGTAATCGCCCCGCGGGCAAAGGACGAATCCGTGCGCGTCCGTGATGTGACGCCAGGCATCGCAGTTCCAGTCCGGCCGGTCGCCGACGCCATGCAGGACCACGACGACCGGGCGATTGGACGTGGCTCCATTGGGGACGGAGACGACCGGTTCGGAGAAAGACGGAACGACGAGGTTCGTGAACAACGGTTGCGGCGCTATCGGAGGCATCCCCCCCGGAGACGCGTCCGGGGAGGTGGTCGATGCCTCTGGATTCGAGGCGTCCCGATCGGAACCCTCGCGGCTCGGCGCGTTGCCGAGCTCTCCGACTGGCGCCGCATCGGACGCATCGGCCATCGGCCGCGCACCGCGATCGCATTCAATCGAAAGGACCAACAGGGCTGCGAGAGCGCGAATCAGGGCCACGGCGCTATGGGCCCTATGAACCCCGATCGCGACCTCCGTCAAGGGGATGCGGACGACGGGCCACGTTCGCCCCTGTCGGCCAGGCCGTTCGACCCGCTCAGAACTTCCCGAAGGCTGCGACCCCGTAGCCGTCGCCGCTCACGCGCGCCGGGACGATGTGGACGCTCGGCTTCTCGGGGGCCGCCTTCTCCCCGGGTTCGGCGTTTGCCGTGACGACGCGAGTGCGGCGTTCGGGGACCATGAAGCCGAGGGCGGTCCCGAGAACGCCGAGCGCCTGGACCACCCCGTCGACGATCAGCAGCCCTGCGAACGCGGACTCGGTGGCGCAGTTGAACTCGTTCGACGCGCAACCAGGGCGCTGCGAGAGGTTGAGCCAGGGCCCGGCGAGAGGGATGTAGAGGCGCTTGTCGTACGAGTTACTGCTGGTGCCGGCGACGATCACGGACGGGACGTACGAGCCCACGAACGCAATGATGCCTCCGCCGACGATCAGGCGGTTTGGGGGGACGTAGCTCGTCTGCTCCGTGACGGCAGGCGGGGAGCTTGGCCACGCCGTGGGTTCCGGCGCCGGGGCGGTTTCCGCCCGCGACACGCTCGTCCATGCGAGGGCCGCTGCAATCACCGCGACAGCGGCGGACCCGACCGTGCTGACCCCTCTCTTCTGCATCATCGGTCTTCCCCTGCGGCAACGCATCGATCCGTGCCAGGACCACCGTGCAAGGGTGCAAGCGACAAGCCGGAACGCGACTTGCCCGAGCCGGGCCATGGCATCGCGACCTGGCATAGCCGTCCGCCTCCTCGCGAGGCGGACGTGAGCGACCAGTCTCTTGCTCTTGCGAGAACAGCGCTCGTGCTCTCGGGCGGAGGGGCGCGCGGAGCCTATCAAGTCGGGGCCCTTCGCGGTCTGCACGAGCTCCTCTCCGGGCCGCCCTCTCTCCCTTTCCCGATCCTCGTCGGGGCGTCGGCAGGCAGCATCACGAACGCCTTCCTCGGCGCGTACGCGGCCGACTTCCCCACGGCCGTGCGGAAGCTCGTCGACTTCTGGGGGAGACTCAGGCCCGAAGAAGTCTTCCGTACCGATACTCGCACGCTCACGCGCGTCGGGCTCTCGTGGGCGGCCGAACTCAGCCTGGGCAACTGGATCGGAACCGGGCATGGAAGGTCGCTTCTCGTGAACGATCCCCTTGGCCGTTTGCTGCGCGAGCGACTCGACATGGCCGCGCTCAGACAGTCCATCGAGCGCGGGCTACTCCACGGCTTCGCGCTGACGACAACCAGCTATCACACGGGCCTCGCCGTGACCTTCTTCGACGGAGTCGCTGCGATCGAGCCCTGGGTCCGCTCTACGCGGGTCGGGATCCGGCAGCACCTCACGATCGATCACGTCATGGCATCGTCGTCGATTCCCTTCTTCTTTCCCGCCGTGTCGATCGGTGGCACCTACTACGCCGACGGGTGCATCCGGCTGACCGCGCCGCTGAGCCCCGCCATCCACATGGGCGCCGACCGCGTCCTGGCCATCGGCGTACGGTACCCGCGTGCGCCGGACCCGGCCTCGGGTTCGCCCCAGGCGCGGGACGACGCGTACCCCGCCACCGCGGACACCGCGGGCCTGCTCCTCAATGCCCTCTTTCTCGAGGCTCTCGAGAGCGACGTGGAGCGGATGGAGCGCATCAACAGGACCGTCGAATTGCTTCCGTCCTCCGTGATCGCGAAGCACGCCACGCCTCTGCGGCGAATTCCCATCCTCGTCCTCCAGCCGTCCAGAGACCTCGGCGAACTCGTCATGCAGACTCTCGACCGGTTGCCGTACCTGCTCCGCCACCTGTTCGGCGGTCTCGGAGTCACCGGCAAGGTCGGGTGGGATCTTCTCAGCTACGTCGCGTTCGACGGAGAGTACACGTCGCGCCTGCTGGCGCTCGGCTACTCCGACGTGAAGGCTCGCGGCGCAGCGATTGCTGCGTTTCTCGGGAGTGCCGACACGCAGCCGCGGTCGTCGCGTGGGCCGTGAACGCCCGCTGCCTGTTTCAGTCGATCTTCGGAAAGTGCGTGTGCCCTTCGGAATCGAACCATAGCAACCGATCGAGGACGCCAGCGGCCGTGAGCTCGACCTCGCGGTGCTCGCCCGCGATCCGAGCGAGGTCGGTCGCGTGGGTCATCGCCGCGCGCGCGAACCAATCGACGATGCGCCCGAACGCGTCCCTGTCGTCTTTCGCGGCTTCGCCGAGGACGAACGCGCGCGCAGGCGCCGGCATGAGGGGTACGGCGTCCGGCACGACCAGGGCGAGCACCTTGCTCAACGCCTCGGCCACGTACGGCTCCTCGCCGAGCGACGCGACGCAGAGGCGGATCCCCTCGCCCGTGCCGGGATCGGCCGACCATTCGACGGGCCCGCGCTCGAACACGTCGATCAGCGCCAGACAGGCCTCGCGGTGCGGATCGAGCGCCCATCGCCGGAGCACCTTCGAGATCGCGGGGCTGTTCACGAGCCAGCTCGCCGGGAGGGCGAGCGTCAGGCGATCGCCCGCGCCGACGCCGCGCGCCTTCGCGCTGCGGAGGCTCTGGCCCACGAGGTCGAAGACCCGCGCCCCCGGAAGCTGCGCGCGATAGGCGAGCTTCCTGCCGGCTTCGCGGACGTGCCAGGGTGTGCCGGAGGGGAGCTCGATATGCACGGCGTGTCGTGAATCCTACCTCTCCCCTCCGGTTTTTGTCGTCGAACCAGGCTCGGCATGGATCCTGTCTTATGCTCTGGAAGAAGCCTCACCTCGTCGCCTGCCCCTCGTGCGCGCGCCATGTCCGCGTGAGCGAAGCCGCGTGCCCCTTCTGCGGCGTCGTGCTGGCCGAGTCGCTGCGACAGGGCGCGCCGCCGGTGCGTCCGGGTGTGCGCCTCACACGGGCGGCCCTCTTCGCGCTGGGAACGGGGACGGTGGCTCTGGCGCCGAGCTGCTCTTCGTCGGGCGGCGGCCCGGTCAGCGGCAACGTGCCGGTTCCCGATGCGGACGTCGGGTACGACGCGGCGGACGTCGGATACGACGATGCCGCGAACGTCACTGTCGCAGACGCCTACGGAACGCCGGTCTTTGACGATGCAGGTGACGACGGGAACGACGGGGCTGACGACCCGGTCGACACCCCCGTCTACGGCGGGCCTGGTCTCAACGACGACGACGGGCCGAACGTCGGGGTGGATGCCGCCGACGCGAACGTCGGGGTGGATGCCGCGGACGGGTCACCTGGGTTAGGCTTGAACGACGCTGGCGACAGCGGCCACGATTGACCCAGGGAGCCGACAGCGATGACCCGTCCTCACCTTCGTCCCTGCCCGAGCTGCGCCCGTCACGTCCGCGTGAACGAAGCGGGCTGCCCGTTCTGTAAGGGGGTGCTCGCGGAGTCCTTTCGCGCAAGCCCGAAGCCGCAGCCTCCGGCGGCCCGCCTCTCGCGCGCCGCTCTCTTCGCGCTCGGCACCGGCACGATGGCCCTCGCCCCCGGTTGCTCTTCCTCCTCCTCCATCTCCGAGCCGGCGTACGGCGCGCCGCCCACGTTCGAAGATGGCGGTGGCTCACCCACCGCGGATGCTGCGATCGTCGACGCTTCGACCGGCGTCGACGCCTCGACCGGCGTCGATGCCTCGGCCGGCGTCGACGGACCGGTGGCGGAGCCAGCCTACGGCGCCCCTCCGGTGGAGGCCCTCGACGCGGCCGAAGACCACGGGAGCTTCGCGCCGCTCTACGGGATCGCGGCGCACTGAGCGACGGGAGCGAAGGCGCGGCGCTTCACGAATCGTTCAGCCGAGGGGCAGTCGGCGCACCACGACGGCCGGGTTGCCCGCCACCAGGACGTTGTCCGGCACGTCCTTGCGAACGACGGCGCCGGCCCCGACGATCGCGCCTCGACCCACGCGAACGCCGGGCAGGATCATGGCGCCGAGGCCGATCCACGCGCCGTCTTCGATCACGATAGGCCGGGCCGCCACCTTGACCTGCATCCGCCGCGAGGGGCCACCCATCCGGTGCGTGGCCGTGCAGAGCAGCGCGCTCGGCCCGATCGTGACGTTTTTCCCCAGCGTGATGGACGCATCGAGCCAGAAGCGCGCATGCGGACAGATGATCGAGCCGGTCCCGATGCGGAGGTTCGCGGCGGCTCCGGCCGGACCGATGAGATCCACATGGCCGAGCACCCCCACCCCTCGCGGAACGTCGCAGCCGACCATCGCGAGCAGCCGGGCACGTGCGGACGGGAACGTGAAGTCCGGGATCACGGCGGCCACGCCCCAGAGCAGGCGACGACCCTCCATCCTCGAAACCGCCTCGCCGATCTCGATCAAGGCGCGCGTGATCGCGCGGCGGGCGGTCGGCGGCGGAGCGGGAGCCTCTCTGCAAAGAGGTTCACGAGGCCCGCCGAGCGGGGATCCCCTGAAGGCCCCCGAAGGGCGAGGACCGGGAACCGATAGAGCAGTCATGTCGAGCGTCTCGAGAAGGCATGGAGCAACAGGTGGGCCATGTCAGTTCGGCGTCGCCGCTCTTGGATGGGTCGACCGCCGCGGAGAAACGAACGCAGGACGAGCAGAGACGAAGTCGACGCGAGCGATGGAGCGTGTGGCCCTCCAGTCCTCGGCTTCCGCGGCGCGTCTCGGCGTTGGGGAACCGCGTCACGGCGTGGCGCGCAGGCGACCGGGTTGCCACACCGCTTCTCGAGGTCGGGCGGAAAGGTGCGCAGACGCCGAGCCCGCCAATGACACGACGAACCTCCTTTTGGTAATGTGGCTCTTCGGGATGAGGAAACGGTAGTGCGTCGGGAAGGCAACTTCGCGCCGTGACGGTCGTGCATGCGCGCTCGCCGTGGCGACTGTTCCGGTGGAAGGCGATTGCCTCGGGAGCGGCCGCCGCGATGGTGCTCGGCTCTGCCTCGCCCAGCCGCGCGGATCCCGTGGCCGCGACGGGCCGGGTCCCGATCCCGCACGTCCCCATCGGGTTCTCGAAGCTCATCGTGCGAATCGAAGGCCAGGACGACTTCGGGATCGCGCGCGCCGAGTACCCGATCCGGTTCGTCGAACGGATGCGCGCCGCGGGCTTCGAAGCGGTGGGCGCCGAGAACCTCGTCTTCGACAAGGACGATTCCGCGCGCGCCGAGTACCTCCTGGGCGGCACGGTGCGGGAGGTCGAGTGCAAGCAGAAGACGCGAAGCGTGAGCTGTCGCGCGGGGATCGACTGGCAGGTGCTCGCCGTCGCCGAGGACAAGGTCGTCTACCAGGTGACGACCCGCGCGGTCGTCCTCGACACGCCGAACTCGAAGAAGGAGCGCGTCGCCGGCATCCTCCTCGACCGCGCGATGGACTCGCTCCTCGCGCGGGACGGTTTCCGGCGCTCGCTCGCGGGCTACGATCGCCCGAGTGACACGCCGACGTCGCCCTTTCCCGCGGCGACGATCGCGAAGTGCGCCCCGGGCCGGAAAGTGTCCGAGAGCGCCGAGGACCTGCTGAAGAACATCGTCGTCATCAAAGAGGGCGATCACTTCGGCAGCGGCTTCTTCGTGACCGCCGACGGCCTGGTGGTGACCGCGGCGCACGTCGTGAAAGGCAGCGCCGTGACGCTTCGCTTTCGCGACGGGACCGAAGCCAGCGCCGTTCCAGTGCGCGTTGCCCCGCGGGAGGACGTGGCGCTCCTTCGCCTCGCGCATACGCCACCGGGCCAGACGTGCGCGGCGATCCGCACGGACACGCCTCCGAGCGGCGCCGAGGTGTACGCGGCCGGCGCGCCCGCGAGCCTGGAGCTCGCGTTCTCGCTGACGCGCGGGATCGTGAGCGGCTACCCGGTGATCGAGGGACACCGGCGCCTCCAGACGGACGCCTCGGTCAGTCCGGGCAACAGCGGCGGTCCGATCGTGGACGACAGCGGCGCGGTTCTCGGGGTCGTCTCGTTCAAGATCGTGGCGACACACGTGGAGGGCGTTGCCTTTGCGGTCCCGATGGCCGAGGCCCTCGCCGCCCTGGGGCTACGAACGGGGGACGCCACGGACCCGGGCCTGCTGAGCGGCCCCGCGTCGCCGATTCCGCCGGAAACGACGGCCGTGGTGAAGGACAGGGCCGACCCGATTCCGAGCCTCGATCCGGCGGCGGATTGGGAGCAGGTGCTCGTCGAGATGGAGAAGGACCGCGATCAGCGCACGCCGTTCTACGTTCCCCTGCTCCGCTGGGGCGGCGCCGCGCTGGCGGTGGTCGGAGCGCTCACGACGCTCGTCACGGACGAGAGCTACCACGCAAGCAACGCGTCCGAGCGCGAGTTTCACACGCTGCGCCTGTGGAACACCCTCGGATGGGCCGCGACGGGGGTCGGGATCGGGTCGTTCGTCGTCTCGTTCCCGCTGCAACCGCCGCTCCGACCGCTTCTGCACCCCGCGGCCGCGTCGTCGATGGGGATCGGGCCGGGAGGCGTCGTATGGAAGGAGACCTTCTGATGGATCGTCGGCGGACGGCCGTCGCGCTGCTCTGGACGATCGCTCTCGGGGCGCTCACCGGCTGTCTGCTTCTCACGAACCACAGTGGTCCGTGGCCGTGCGCGACCAACGACGATTGCCTGAACGGCGACACGTGCGCGTACCACGCCCCGATGGGGATGGTGTGCGAACCGCCCGGCTGGTGCTCCAGCGCGCTCGATTGCGCGAACATGATCGACAATCTCGGCTTCGATTGCGTCAACGCGCAGTGCGTCCCGCCCGCGTGCTCGGCGGACTCCGAGTGCGTCGCTTTCCGGTGCATCGACTCCAAGTGCGCCGCGCCGTGCAAGGGCGACGACCAGTGCCAGGCGCACCACGCGTGCAGCGATGGGAGCTGCCTGAGCTTCGTCATGAAGCCATGCGGCAGCGATGCCGACTGCGAAGGGTATCGTTGCACGGGCAGCCTCTGTCAGTTCTCGTGCAGCCTCGATTCGGACTGCGCCGTAGGGTCGCTCTGCACCAACGGAGCGTGTGGCGGCCGCCCGTGCACGGTCGGCCAGACGGGACAGTGCGACGGCTTCGTGTGCGACAACGGGCTCTGCGGAACGTCGTGCGACGCGCAGTCAGGGTGCGAAAGCGGATGGACCTGCGGGACCAACCCCATGTACCCCGCGTGCCAGCAGAACTGCGTCGGCACCCCCGCCCCCTGCGCCTCCCAGCAGGACTGCGACACCTCCGGCTGCGGGGCGATGACCGACTGCTCGAGCGGCTCGTTTTGCGGGGACTACCTCGACGAGCAATCGTGCGACGCGGACCTGAATTGCATGTACGACAACCTCTCCTTGTCTTGCGTCGCCAGCGGCACTTGCACCACGTGCGTCGGCACTCCCGTGCCCTGCGCGCAGGTCTCGGCGGTGAATTGTCCGTCCGTGGTCGGCTGCAGCCTCCAGTGAGCCGCTCCGCGCGGGTCCGAGGATGGCGCTCGCCGACCTAGGGGGGTAGGCGTGGAATAAATCCTCGCTCTGCGACGTCCATTTGCAATGATCGGTGCCTACCGAAGCATCGACGCGATCATCGAAGACCGCCTCGCTCGGTTTCACGCGCGCCGGGCGCAAGAGCAAGCGCCCAGCGACGCGGTCGCGCGGGTCTACGCCGCCCGCCGCGGGCGGATCGCCGGGGGCATTGCGGGAGTGGTGTGCGGGGGCCTGATGTTTCTCTCGGCCTTCCTGTCGCTCGGACCTCGTGTCCTCGACCTACCAAGCGACTCCCGCGGGGCGGTGCCTACTTATCTCCTCGCGGGCGGCGGAATCGCCGCGCTCGTCGTGGCCTCGATGGCGCGCCGTGCGGCGCGACGACGCGCAGCGGCCTCGCTGCGCCAAGAGCCCGCTCTTACGGGCGATGGACCGGAAGACATCGGGCGCATCGAGAGGGCCGATCCGCTCGGCGACCTGCGTGCCCGCGCAGCTGCCCTCGAGACCAAGAGCGTCGCCCTTCCGCTGGTGGCAATCGCGCTCCTGGCTCCGCTGACGATGCACGGCATCGTGGTGCTCGGGATCAGCATGGTCAATGGGAGATGGGTCGGCAACGCCAGCGATTTCGGAGTCTGGATCGGCGTGAGCGGTATCGTGGTGGGGGTCGCTCACGTGACGCTGGCCGTTCGCGTGGCGCTGTGGGCTCGATCGCTCCGCGATCGCGAGACCCGCAGCTTCGACAAGATCGTCCACGGCGAGTGGACTCTTACCCTGTTCATCACGGCCATCTCCGCCTTCGTGCCCGGGGTCTTCATCGCGTCGCACGAAGAGGCTCTCTCGGTGATTCCGCCAGTGCTGGTGCTCGTCACCGGAATCGCCTTTCTGCCATTCGCGTACGTCGCCACGGTGCGGCAGCTCAAGCGAGAGCGCCCGATCCTCAGCCCCGACAGGCCGTCTGTGGGGATCCCTGACGGAAGTCCCGTCGACGACGCACAGCAGCGCGGAACCGTCTCGGCCACCGTTCCGTAGGGGACGGCATTGGCGTCCCGGCGCGCGGTCCCCTTTGCGTCTCGCAAGGCCCCATTCGAACGGCTCGTTGACGGACCGCGGCAAGGTCTCCAATAAGAGGGCATGGGCCATCGGGTCGGGCGAGGCTGGAGCCGGGTGCGCACTTGCGCGTCCACTCTGAGCCTGACGGTCCTCGGCGCGGGAGCTTGCGCGCAGATCGCGGGGCTGCCCGACTATTCCACCGGCGGATTGCCGGCCCAGGGCGGCGCCACGCCGCTCGTTCAGACCGAGGCAAGCGCAGACGAAGCGAGCGAGGCGACCGGCGAGGGCGCGACCGGCGAGGGTCAGGGAGAGGGTGATGCGGGGCCGGCCGAGGATTCTGCATCCGGCGTCGGGCGACGACGAAGGAGGCAGTGACGCAAGCGAGCCGACCGATGGAGGCCAACCGACCGACGGGAGCGTACCGAGCGACGCGAACCTGGTACCCGACGGGTACACGTGCGGGCCGGGCACGTGTGGCGGTTGCTGCAGCACGAAAGGCGACTGCGTCGGAGGCCAGTCCGTCGCCACGTGTGGCGTCGGAGGCCAGAAGTGCCAGGACTGCACGAGCTCCGGTGCGTGCTCGGAGGGCACGTGCACGACTCCGCCGCCGGACGCAGGGCCGCCGCCGATGTGCGTCGTCGCTTCGTGCTCCACCGGCAACTGCGCCGGCTTTCCGATTCAGGGTGCTTGCTGCAAATCGGATCAGACGTGCGGATGCCAGTGGACGGTGTTCGCGCCGTGCCTGTGACGGCACCAAGAACCCCGCGGACTTCGAAATCTCCGCGTCGTGCGCGATGGGTTACGGTGCGTCGATGGGGTCCTGGGGACGACGCGTGTTCGCATGCGCGATGGCGATCTCGGCTCACTCCGGATGTTCAGAGGCCGATACGTGCGGCGCCATTGCGGTCGTCGTACCGGTGATCACCGTCACCGATGGAACCACGGGGAAGCCGATCTGCGATGCGACAGTCATCGCCAGCTGCGCCGACGGAGGCGCCGCGCTCGTTGCATTCGGGCCCGGAGGTTACCCGGTGGACGCGGCGGTTTCCGGATGCCACTACGGGCCGGGACTCCAGAACGGCTGCGATGTCTCGACGGTCACCGTGTCCAAGACGGGATACAAGACGGTCACCGTACCCAATGTGGAGGTTAGATCTTCTACACACTGTCCCGGGCCAATCCCTGACGCCCAGCAAGTGGGCGTCGCGCTAGAACCCGATTCGCAAACGCCCGCGGGCGCGGGGTACCAGCGATTCGATTCGGCGGGCGTCCTGCGCTCCGTGACCGTTTGGGGCGGAGCGAACGCAGAGCTGGGCTCGATAGGCCTCGCGCCGAACGGAAACGTGGTCATGGTCGGGTTGATCGAGCAGCCGACGATCTCCGACCCGCCGCCGACGCTTTTCCTGGTCAAGTTCGCCCCGTGAACCTGCGCAGTCGAGGGCAACGAGGTCGTTCGCCTCGAACCCCGATCTTCGAGCGGCCCCGTCTGCCCCCACGAGCCACCGGTGGACGGGCGACGAGCGAAGGGGATCGGATGCCCGAAATCACGAGGGCGCGTCCACTTCGCGTGCGAGATCGGACCCGCCGCGAGACCTCGGCCGGATAGACAACTACGAAAACTGGCCCCCCTAGCTTGGGTCCTCGAACTTGGTAGCTCCCCTCGTGGTCTTGATCGCGACCCGGCTGGCACCCCCAAGCTTCGCTGGCCACGACCGTAGTCTGGGTGCCTCCCCTCTCGAGGGCTGGGTTCCCGGCAATCGAGGGCACCGACCCCCGGTACCCTGACCTGGGGTACCGGCCACCCCAAGCTCCAACCCCGGGCATCCAAGTCTCGTGGCCGGGCACCCTGGACTCGTAGTCCGGTAATCGTAGCTACGTAGATGGCATACGAAAGCTCGGAGTCGACCAGGGTCGCGATCGTCGTGTGAGCCGATCGTCTCGATCCCGAGGGGGCGAGGCCGGGTGGACTCGCACCTCGAGTCACCCAATGCCATCCCGATCCCTTCCAGGGGTCGGGAACCGTAGCTCGGATACCGGCCACTGCAACTTATTGATCGAGGCACCCTGACCAACAAGTCTGAATCCTGGCGATTGGTCACCGCGGGCCCTCGCCCTCTTGCGTCGGGAAGGGCGGAGATGTCCACGGGAAGCGGCCAAAAGAGGGCTCCCGACCCTCGCTGCCATGCGAACCAGATGGAAGCTTCCAACTTCCTGGGGCTTGCTCCAAGGTCTTGCCATGCCCACGGCCAATGCCCTCCCCAAGCTCGTCGCGCTCCTCGTCGTCCGAGATGCACCCAGCGCGATCGACTTCTACGTGCGAGCGCTCGGAGCGAGCGAAGGGGTCCGCTACATGAATCGTCGGCAGGGAACGGTCTCGCATGCCGACCTGGCGATCGGAGACGCGCTCTTGTCGGTCACCGAGGAGGCCCCCGCCTGGAACGCCCACGCACCGCCCTCGCTCGGCGGCTCGCCCGTCGTCCTGCAACTCCATGTCGAGGACGTCGATGGCGCGTTCGAGACGATGTGCGCCGCAGGGGCGACGGTCGTCTTCCCGGTCGTCGAGTTCTGCGGCGAGCGCATGGCACGCCTGCGGGACCCTTTCGGGCACCTCTGGGTCCTCACGCAGCGAATCGAGGAGCTGACGCCAGAGGAGGTCCAGCGGCGAAGAGACGCCTGGACGCCACCCAGTGGCGCCTGAAATCGTGACCAGCGTACGCGGACGCGACGTGCCAGCGCAACTCCCGACGGCGCTACGGAGGTCGAGAGAGAGGTAGACTCTCTTCACCGTGCGCATCGCTGTCCTCGCCCTTGCGTCGCTCGCCGCTGCTTGTTCCAAGCCCGCCCCACCGACGATCGCCGCGGAGCGGGCGACCGTGACGCGCGTGGACGCGTCGGGGATCGCCCTCGACGTCGCGCTCACGGCCGCGAACCCGAATGCGACGGACCTCGCGGTGCGTGAGCTCACGGCGCATCTCGTGCTCGGCGGCGATCGCGATGTCGGGACGGTGACGGTGCCCGACGCGGTCACGCTCGCGGCGGGCAAGACGACGCCGCTCGACGTACAGGTCTCGCTGAAGTGGTCCGACCTGGGAGCGCTTGCGCCGCTCGCGCTCGCCGGGGCCGACGTGCCGTACTCGGTCGACGGCACGCTTTCGCTCGGGGGCATGCTCCAGTCGATCGGCGTCCCGTTTCGGATCAGCGGAAGCATCCCCCGCGATCAGATCGTTCGCGCCGTCATCCCGGCGATTCCTGGACTGACCCGATAGGAGCAAGCGAACTTTTTCGTTGGTCATGCAAACTACTGCCGGGATTGCAAACGAGCGGCGATGTTCGGAAACGGTGGCTCGCGTGGTTAGCTGATTCTGCGTGACAGGATAGGAGCCCTCCGGCTCGGCGTGCGAGAGTCCGCGGCGGGCCGCGATTCGGGCAGGAGGAGTCTGCGCGTCGGTACCCGTCGGCGCTCGGACCCGACGAGGTTCCGTGGAGGTTGAAGACGATGGCTACCTTGTCGGCGCGCGCGCGCAGCCAGCGCGGACTTGGCAGAGACGCAGGCCTCATGGCTCTCTTTCCACGATGGGCTCGGTGGAGCGCATCGAGCGCGATCGGCATCTCTATCGCGTCGACGGGCTGCGGATCGCCCGGCGCTTCCACGAGCACTTCGTTCGAGCCGTCGCCAGCGGCGACGAGCGGCGACGACGCCAGCGAGCCGACGCCGAGCACGGGTACGGATAGCGACGGCGGCGGGCAGCCGACGCTCGAGGTCGAGATGGACGCCGGGCCGTCGGGATCGTCGGGCGATGGGAGCGCGCAGTCGCAGAGCCCCGACGCGGCCAGCAATCCATCGAGCGACGCCGCCCCGGCAGACGACGACGCCGGCTCCCCGTGCAGCGGAGGGCAGGCCCTGTCCCCAAGCGACGCGCCGAGCGTCATGGCCTCGACCGACTACGCCGCGGTGAAGTGGATCGTCGCCGGCACGACCCAGCTCGTCGGACTCTGGACCACGATGATCGTACCGGCGAAGCCGACCGCCATGTCCGGGACCCTCTACGTGTGGCCGGGGGTCCAGCCGTACTCGGATTCGCAGAACTTCAACCCCATCGGCGACGGCATCCTGCAGCCGGTGCTATCCGTCGGACCGACGTGCGCTCCGGGCGCCCCCAACGACTACGCGAGCTGGTGGATCTCGGGTCAGTACGTCAACGTGTCGTCGTCAGCCGCCGGCCCCACGGGCTGCCTGGGCGGTGACGGGACGGACGTGGCGGTCGGTGATTCGCTCGACATCGCCATGACGCTCTCCGGGACGGTCTGGACGCAAGTCGTCTCCGACCGGCAGACGGGCAAGTCCGTCCAGTTCCCCATGGACCTGAAGGGCCAGGGCCAGAATTGGGCCACGCTGGCGATCGAGGTGCCCTCGAACCTCGAGCCGGTGTCGGACGCGGTGTTCACCGCGACGAGGCTGCAGTTCGCCGCGTCCAGTCCGACGTCGTGCCAGCCGAGCCAGCACGGCCCGACCGACTACTTCGCGACCCCCTACGTGTCCGCGGACGGCAAGACCTGCTGCGTCTCGCGCGTCATCCTGCGCGCGCAGGGGGTCGCCGCCACGACGACGAACGGCCCCTGAATAACTCTCTCTCTGTTCGTGAGAGCCCCATCTGCCCTACCATGGGCCGGAGGAAGGGGTGTCGGAATGTTCGAGCGTCCATCGTGCGTCGACTGCCGTCGGGAGGCGCCGCTGACCAACACTGCCCACACGCTGCTCAGCGCGAGCTTCGGTTGGCGCCTGAGCCGGTTCAAGTCCCCGGACGGAACGGCCGGCGTCGAATGGCGTTGCCCGACCTGCTGGCGCGCGCGAAAAGCATCGGTCGCCAAGGCAAACGTCAATCGAGGGGGTGATTGAAATTGGTCGGGAGCTCTGATTCGGCTGGAGACGGGACCGACCTCGACGAGGAAGAGGAGGTGACCGCCGTCGTCGGACGCCCAGCTCCGACTCAGCCCACGCGCGAAGAGAAAACGGTTCCTCGACGCCCGCAGCTCATCGTGCTCTCGGGCGAGAGTGTCGGGGAGACGTTCCATCTCGACCGGCCGGCGATCATCGGTCGCGGGGAAGTCGCGCAGGTGCGTCTCCACGACGACGGCGTCTCGCGCCGGCACGCAATGGTCGTTCGGGTCGGCGGTGAGCTGTGCCTCGAGGACTTGCAGAGCGCGAATGGGACGAGAGTCAACGGCGAACCGATCACGCGACATGTCCTGCGCAACGGCGACACGATCCAGCTCGGCGAGAAGACGACCCTCAAGTTCACCGACGCCGACTCCGTGGAAGAGGGACTCCCCCAGGCGACGTACGAAGCCGCGGTCCGCGATGCGCTGACCCGCGTCTACAACCGACGCCACTTCGTCGAACGGCTCGCCTCCGAGGTGGCCTACTCGCTACGGCATCGAAGCCCCCTGTCGCTGCTCATGATCGACATCGATCATCTCAAGCGGATCAATGACGGCTACGGCCGCCCTGCCGGGGACTACGTTCTGGCAACGCTGGGTCAGATCCTGCTCGCAGCCGTTCGCGTCGAAGACATCGTCGCCCGCTACGGGGGAGAGGAGTTCGCGATCCTGTGCCGCGGAACGCCGCCCATGAGCGCCCTTCAACTCGCGGAGCGTTTGCGTCGCGACGTCGAGGCGTACGCGTTCACGTACCGCAGGAAGCGGATGTCCGTGACGCTGAGCGTCGGCATTGCGATGTGCGCCGACTCACCGACCGCGGCGCAGTACCTGGTCGCGAAGGCCGACGGGGCGCTCTACGAGGCAAAGCAGACCGGGCGCAACCGGGCCGTCTTGCAGCACCCCATCGACGCCAAGTAGCCGCGCGCGCCGGCTATGTCGCCCGGCATCGGTCCCCCGCGCCACTCCGCCCGCCGCTAAGGGGCCTCAGCTTCAACGGGGCCCCGTCCACCGTGACGGGGATCGGGTGGACGAGGGTTACGCGCATGACGTGCTACCCGAAGCTTCAACGGGGCCCCGTCCACCGTGACGGGGATCGCCGGGACATGGGAGTACGTGGTGACGTTCGGGCGCATGCTTCAACGGGGCCCCGTCCACCGTGACGGGGATCGTCACTCTGACCCAGCTTGCCGAGCTTCGCGATCTCACGCTTCAACGGGGCCCCGTCCACCGTGACGGGGATCGCCAGCCGACGCGCGCTTCGACGCCCCGGCGGTGAAACGGCTTCAACGGGGCCCCGTCCACCGTGACGGGGATCGTAGCCTGGGGCGCCCCAGACAGGAGCGGGGCCAATGCTTCAACGGGGCCCCGTCCACCGTGACGGGGATCGGTCGGACTTGGCGGCCAGCGGATGAGCGTCATCGAGCTTCAACGGGGCCCCGTCCACCGTGACGGGGATCGCGCGGAGTCCTTGGTCCTTGGCGTTGCAGGCTTCATCGCTTCAACGGGGCCCCGTCCACCGTGACGGGGATCGCCACTTCGACATCCTGCAGGTGCGGGCGCTCGTAGCGCTTCAACGGGGCCCCGTCCACCGTGACGGGATCGCGTACGTCAAACAATGGCGCGGCGTTGAGGTAGGTCCCGCTTCAACGGGGCCCCGTCCACCGTGACGGGGATCGACACCACCCACTTGCCGCACGCTCCCGTGACCTTCTGCTTCAACGGGGCCCCGTCCACCGTGACGGGGATCGGTCTTGGGGGCATGCGGATTGACCGTGCCGTCCTGAGCTTCAACGGGGCCCCGTCCACCGTGACGGGGATCGCCTCCGGAACGTCTGGCTTGACCACCACGAGATATTCGCTTCAACGGGGCCCCGTCCACCGTGACGGGGATCGGTGTGGTTGGTGGCTGAGGTGCTCCCAAACAAGACCGCGCTTCAACGGGGCCCCGTCCACCGTGACGGGGATCGGTCTCGGTAGAGGTTGAGGTCACTCGCCTTGCCTTGCTTCAACGGGGCCCCGTCCACCGTGACGGGGATCGCGGGCGTATAGGTGATACTCGCCCCGTAGTGCGAGATGCTTCAACGGGGCCCCGTCCACCGTGACGGGGATCGGTTTTCCACCCCAGGTGTCGCATCGCCGTCTCGAGGTCGCTTCAACGGGGCCCCGTCCACCGTGACGGGGATCGATGCGCAACTCGCTATTTTTGATTTTATCAATAACGGCTTCAACGGGGCCCCGTCCCTGTTTCGGATCTTGGACGCCACCAACCCACGCGCCATGCGAAGACACCACGCGGGATCGGCCGCGGCGCGGTGCTGTGCGAGGCGCAGTTCGACGTTTTTCGATTCGACTCCCGTCGCACGGCCGTAGTACCAGCCGCCGTAGCTGAGGAACGAGACCGGGATACTTCGCTCGAGCAGGGCGCGCATCGCCTGGGCCGAGACCTGGATGTTGCCGTACAGAACGACGTGCGAGGTGTTCGGCAGGCGTACCGTGACACTGGGTCCCTGGCGGCCGCGCACGACGAGGCAGTCGCCGTCCAGACCGACGCGGGCGCCCTGGTCCTGTACGTAGAGCGGCAGCTTCTCGTCGCTCGCGGGATGCAAGCGACGCAGGGGCCGAGGGGGATCGGGTTCGCCGCCGAGATCCCACGGGTCGTTGGCTGACTCCTCGACGGCGGGCACGGTCTCGGCAGCGCCTTCGACCGACGCCACTGTATCTCCAATCTCTCCCCGCTCAAGGCCCCGAAGCAAGTTGATCTCGTCAGGCAGGCAGATCCCAACGAGCGAGCAGCCGTTGCACTTCGGGCTGTCGACGAGGGGCGGCGGTGCTTCGGTGATCTCCGTGAGTCGACGAGCGTTCGCCACGGCGCCGAGCGTTGTCGCGATGAGCGCGTCGTCGATGGTGATGGTCACGCGCTTGCGTGAACCCGCAAAGTAGATGTCGCCGTGGCCGCAGCGGTACCCGTGCTCGCGCAGCAGTAGCACCTGGGCGCAGAGCTGGGCACGCTCGGGTAGGTACGCGCCGTCGGGTAGGTCGGGGGCCTTGCCGCGCTTGTACTCGATGGGCACGACGTTGCCCTCGGCGTCTCCTTCGACGACGTCGATCTTCGCGGTGATACCGAGCCGCTCTGACGTGAGCCAGAGCGTGCGCGCCTGATAGGGCCGGTCGGGATGGGGTTCCTCTTCGATGCGCGGTTCGGCGTCGGCGGCCTTGCCTGGTCCGCCATCGTTGGCGTCGCTCGGCGGTGCAGGCAGCGAGCCTCCTGGCTGGTCCGCCCGCCTGTGGGTGGCGCGTCCCTCGACGGTGAACGCGTTGTCGGCGAACTCGCCCTGCGCCCATTCGAGGTAGAGGAGGCGCTCGCAGTAGAGCACCTCGTTGATCATGCGCGCCGGCACGAGGTCGGGCGCGGAGCTAGCGAGCGGAAGGCGCCGGGGCAGTAGTTTTGCGCGGGCCTCGCGCGACGGGGACGGAACGGCGTGGGTGGGATCGGTGGGCATTGCGTACCTCCGATCGGACAATCTGGAGCGTGGCTTTCGCCGAAACGCCGCCGGAAATGGCCGTGGCTGGGCGGACGTTCACTGCCCTCGTCTATCGGCCGGCGCTTGATTTCCGCGGCTCAGAGCGGCGATCGCGACCGCGGGCGGCACGGATGCCGGTCTCGCCGCCGCGGCTCCCGCCGGGCGGTGAGGGCGGAGCTTGTGACGACGCTAAGCTGCGGGAGCCACGCGTCGCACTGCGATCATGTCGCCGGGGCCCACTTTTCGGACGTCTGGCGCTCGAAGAGTGACGAGCGCCTGGGTCCGCCCAGCCGCGGTCACGAACTCGACCTCCACGCCATCCGGCTCGTATATCTCGACGATGGCCCCAAGATCCCCCGCCTTGAGGCCGTGCTCAGGGATGTCGTGGGCGAGAGCAACGCACTCGAGCGGCTGGAGATCCATCATGAGCCTTCCGGGTACAGGGTAACGAGGCGCGGCTCTTGTTCGCCGCGGCGGACGATCCAGATTGACACGACAGCTACAGCGCGGCCAGCAGGTCCGGTGAGGGGGGCGACGATCCGGTACTTCGTGCCGAACACGGTCGTCTCGATATGCTCAGCCTCATCCGCGAGGTGCTGCGTCCGGAGGTCGTCCGCAAGCTTCGGCCACTCGTCTCGGGAGTACCCCAAGGCCGCGAAGAAGGCGGCTTTGAAGCGGCCGACGGGATGAGAAGGCGACAAGACATAGTCACGTAGCTTGGCGGGCTCGATGATTGCCCGCCGCGGATCGAGGCGCATGGTGCTCACGGCTCGTGCGCCGGGACGAAGACCCCGCGTCCGAAGTGAGAGCCGTAGCCCAAGGCGATTGGCCCGCGCACAGGCCGCGCCAGCTCGATGCACAGCCCGAAGAAGCAGGATGCTCCCATCAGCTCATCACCGACGAGGGCCCGAAGTTGCCGAAGCCCTGGCTCGTTCGTCGGATCGCGGAACTGCAGATCGCGAAGACGCCGCGCGCCGCGCGCTCCTTGGCGCTCCCGGTCCAGTCAACCTGAAGCACCGAGCGTGTCGTCAGCAGTGAAGCCGGGATGGACCACAGCGGCCATGTGAACGTCATGTCATCGCCTCGTCCAACGACGCCTGTGGTGACAATCCGCGAGCCGCGCGGAAAGCTCGGCAGCAGCGGCAGGCCGCGGAATGCGAGCCATTCCAACGGGGCATCCACGCGGGTTCCATCGTCGTTCGGGTTGTTCGCCATCAAGGCCCAGTTGCGCTCTGCGCCCGGATCCCACCGAAGGTTGCCGCCCGGACGCTCGCCGTGCCCCTTGAACAGCGACGTCTCGACCCACTCTTGGGTCACCGAGGCGCGAATGCACTCCACCGCGCCGAGGAAGGTCTGGTTCGCGGCCGTGAAGTGGAACGCGGTGGGCTTGGTGTTGCCCTTGCCGCAATCGACAGCTACGTCAGTGCCATAGGCCGCCGCGTAGCCTGCTGCCTCATCGTTGCCCGTCGACCATGCGTCGATGCAGGTCGCGAGGAACTTCTTGAAGTCCTCCGGTGGCGGTTTGAGGTCGGCGACCTCCTGCGGTCCCTGCTTCTTGGTGGCGGCCTTCGTGTACGTGAAGCGCCACGGCGCGCTCTTGTTCTCAGCGGCCTTTGCGTCAGCCGCGATGAGCGTCGCGAGCTCGCCCTCGCTCGTGTCGAGCCCGTCGACAAAGGCCCCGAATGAACCGTCCTCGCAAAAGCCGAGCGTCGCGCGGGGAACGCTACGAAGCAGCCCCAGCGCTGCTAGGAAGCCGAGCGGATTGGAGCCGTCCACGCCCCCGAGTCGGAGGCGGCTCATGATGATACCTCCTTCGTCTGCTCGTCTTCGCTGGCGCGGTGATCGGCGACACGTCCACCGTCGTCGCTTGGTACAAGCGTCGGTGTCAGGTCGCGGTCAACAACTCTGGATTGCACGAGCGAAGACGAGTGGCCCAGGCGGGTCACACGTGCGCAGAGTCGTTCGAGCGCCGCTCTATGCGGTGAAGGGTCTGCGATGGGCCAGAGGAACGCGAAGGTTGGTGTCTCGGGGAGCACGACGGGGAATGTTCGCACCTGCCGTGTGCGCCGCTCCGGCATAAGCGCGATCGCCGTCTTGAGCGCCTTGTCGGAAGGAGACCCCTCGATCGCGACCGCCTGTTGCTTCACCCTCGCGAGCGTGGCTTCCGCCTTGCGGTTCGCCGCGGGCGTCGTCGCCTCGTCCAGCTTGGCCTCGGCCTTACGGATGTCTTCGTCGCCCCCAAGCGTGACGTCGTTGACCGGCACGTAAACGTCCTTCACTTGACGCCTGCCGATCTTCGACTCAGGATCGACCCGCATCGACGGCGCGCCCTGCTGCTCGAGCCACAGGAGCGCGTTTTGCTCGGGCTGGTCAACCGGGTCGTGGTCGTGGAGCGCTGCGACCAGCGCCGAGAAAAAGCGTGCGGGGTGCGGCGGCCACTCCGCGCGTTCGCAATCGTTGTGCGCGGTCGCTGCATAGCGCCCAGTCAAGAGCTCGATCTCAATCGCCAGCATCACGCGTCTCCGGCATCAGCCTCGGCTACCGCAAGCTCGCGGCTCTTCTTCACGAGGTCGGCGAGCTTCGGCGATGGCATTAGTTCCGCGAGTGCTTCGCCGGCAGGCTTGTCGAACCTGACGCCGTCGGGAAGTTTGCTGACTGCCTCGTTGTAGAGCGCGATGGCCCCGGCGAGGTCGAGATCCAGGGGAGTCGCGCCCCCATCTTGTGCGACCGCCTCGAGCCTCAGCGCGGAGCCCTTCTTCGGCACGAGCAGGCAGCGGGAGCGCAGATCGTGTCCGCGGCTCTCCGCGGCCAATACGGAGAGCAACCCGAGCGCAGCCAGCACCGTGCGGGCTTCCTCCGCTCCAGTGGTGAATCCCAGACGTCGGAGCGATGCGAGCGAGAGCACCACCGTGTGCCTTGCCTCGTCGATCGTCACGCCGCCCCCGACCGAGTCGATGCTTGGCGTCACGTTGCCGTGGTTCACCTCGGAGGGCTTGCCCTCCTTCCCGAACTTGACCGGCTCACCGTTCTCCTTCTTTGCCTTCGAGGCGTCCGTCGTCCATCGCTCCTTCTCGTCCGCTGCGACGTAGATGTCTGCGGCCTTCTTGAGGATATTCAGGGGATCAATCCGGCTCTCGGTCTTACTGCCCGCGACAGCGTTGATGCCGACGATTTCTGAGACCAGCGCGCGCTGGAACTTCGCGCCGAGTCCGCCCTTTGGGCCGGTGCTGTCCCACAAGCCGAAGACGAGCCCCGTCGGGCAGACCTTGAATAGCGCGGTCGCGTTCTTGGTGCTCGCGTCGGTGAACGACTTGCCGATGTCCGAAAGCCGAAAGAGCTGACCGTTGAGCAGGCTGTCGCGCAGGAGCGCGTCGGCGATGCGGTGGGGCGCGGAGAGCGAGGTAACGCGACCCACCTCGGGTGCGATCGAGGAGAAGTCGACGCTCACGACGGGAAGAGCAATGCTTCTATCGGCCCACAGCGCTTGAAGCGCCTCCTCCATCCGGTTCGCCTGGCTCTGCACGGAGTCGATGAGCACGCACATCGTGTCGTGTCCGTTAATACGGCGCGTCTCGAACGCGTACTTCGCACCGGGCTTCTTGTTCTTGTCATCCACCGCGTGGGTCGGCGGAAAGATCTTGTCTCCAGGCCCACCTGCGGGTTCCAGGGTGGCCGTGCCGCGAATGGCGACCGCGTCACCCGCTACTAATTTCTTGAGCTGATCAGCGTTCAGCGGCATCGGCTCTTCTCCTCGTGCGTGAGTCCTGCATTCGTGGCGGTCTTGTCAAACTCGCGGGAACGTGGCGCCTTCCGGAACAATGTGATTGCCCACTCCTTGCCTGTGTTCATCGTTGCGTCCGTCCTCTCACCTCGCGGGTGCGCGAGTGTCGAGCTCGGCGCGCTGATGCGCCAACGGCCCCGAGTCTGGAAGGCAGGAATCAACATCGGCGTCGGCGGGTGACGCCTCGTGTGCCTTCACATCCAGCTGGCGAGCGGGACCGATCCCATCGATTTCGACGTTCCCGCGACGGACCTGAGGGCCGCTGCCTAACACCGCCCCCACCCCCTCCTGCCTCTGTATGTCTCCCACCACGCCCCTGAGCCTCTCGACTTCCTCGACAAGACGTTCGCGCACCCCCTCCGCGGCCTTCCCGATCTTCGTCCCCTTCTTCACGATGTTGCGTGCGTCGTGCGCGATGCTCTCCACCGTGACCGCCAGCCGCTCGATCGCGCGGATGCTCTGCTCGACCTCGCGGGCGTCGGACTCCGAGCGATCGGAAGCGCGATGCTGCTCCACGACGAGCGCTCTCGCAATGGAAAGCGCCGCCTTCAAATACACGTCCGTCGTGGGATCCTCGGCGTCCCACACGACCAGGATGTCCGTCCCCACACGTCTGAGCGGTGAAAATCCTTCCGTTGCGCTCTCGCGTGCCACGATGAAGACGCCGATCCTCGCGCCTCGGTTCTTTCGCGCAAGCCCAATTTCGTCGAGGGCCTTGGACTCCGTGTAGCCCTTGTCGGCCTTACACTCACACACGATGCGCATACCCGGCGCGGCGCTTTCAGGGCCCAGCGTCAGAACGTAGTCGCCCGTCTTGCGCCCCTCGCGGCCCGGCGTTCCCGAGAGGCGATCGCAGATGTCCCCTGCGTGCTGCGCGTCGAGCTGCAGGACTTCGCCAGCCGCGTATTCGAAGGTATGGCCGTGCAGCGAGCTCCGGGCGGCCTCCTCGCGTCGCACGCGGAAGGTCGCCAGCGTCGCGTGGACGTCGCTCTGAAAGCGCGCATTCGAGTCGGCGAACATACCCACGGCGTCCATCAGCTCTTTGCGCAGCAGCGACAGGGGCGAGGCGGGGTCGTCGAGCGTGAGGCTGTTCTTCATGGTGGTGCGCGTGTCGTCCAGGGTGGCTGCCAGGCGGCGGATCGCCGAACCCTCGCAGTCGAGCGAGAACTGCTCGAGGATGGATCGTTGCGCCTTCTCGACGCGCGCGACGAATCGGGCGAGAGGGCCTTGATCGTTCTCCAGAGAGAGCGCGCCGGTGACCGTAGCGACGTCGCCGGCGAGCTCACCGCGCAGCGCGCCGTTCGCCTTGGTGATATCTGCGACGAGCCGCGAGAGCGCGGACTCCGGGCGGTCGCGTGAAAACTCGCGGAGGACGTCCTCGCGTTGCAACCGGAGCGCCTCGTCGATCGCGCGCGACAGCGTGGCCACGAGGCCGTCAGCCTGGGTGGGGGAAAGGATCTTGAAGAGGGCGCTCTCCTGGCCGACCTGGCGGGCAAGAGTCTGCGCGATCGTCGAACGATCGCCGTCGAGGTGCTTGGCCAGAAGCAGCTCGATCTCGCCGTCGCGTTTGGTCAGCTGCTCGAGGCGCTGCGGCAGCGAGCCGGTCGCCGGATCGAGGTAGGCGCCCAGGAGGCGTGCGACCGACGAGGAGGTCTGGCTCGTGTGCGCGCTCAGTGCGTCGCGGACAGCGCCCAGCAAGCGCTCGCCCTCGCGCTGGATCGATTGCGCGTCGAGTGCCCCGCTTGCGTGGCGCAGTGCAACCACCCCTATGCGCAGGGCGTGCTTGGCGAAGGCATCCCGCTCCGTCCCCTCATCGTGCTGCCCGAGCTCGTGGACCACTTCGGGGTCGGTGATGCACAAGGCGAGGCGAACAGCGGGCGCATTCTCGTTGGCGGGCTTCGTTGTGACGTGGGCGACGGCTTCCATGGGTTTTGGCTCCTTCGGCCCCTTGGTGGGGCGCAGAGAGCACCGTGGATCCGGCCCCTCGCCGATCCGATGTCACTCTTAGACGCCGCTGCGCGGCCGTGCAGGAGTGCTCGACATGTGCTCGGAAGGTTGGGCATTCTTTCCCTCGCTGAGCACCCCCTCGGCTTGCTCCAGGGCGCCACGTGCGAGATCGACGATCATCTGCGCCAGGGCAGGAGTCTCCGGGCGTGCCGCGTCGCCGAGTCTCACGACGAAGCGGGCGAGGGGGACGAGCGCGCTCGTTTCGACGCTGACGCGAATCCCGCCGTGCAGCGACTCGACGTGCATTCCCTCGAGCAGGTTGTTCGCCACCCAGGCCGACTCGGGCTCGCGGACGAAGAATGAGCACGTGAGCACGGGGCCGGCGCCCTTGAACCCGTCGAGGCTCGCTGCGCGGAACGCCGCGAGCTCGGCGGCATCGCAGTCGCGGAACTTCTGGCCGTCGTCTACGCGAGCGCGCACGATTCCATCGACGCGAAACCAGCGCAGATCGCCGCTCTTGTGGCAGGTCGCGACGAACCGAGCAGGAGGGCCAACCTCGATGAGGTGGACGGACACGTGCCGCTCGCTGGGCCTGCCGCTGCGGCTCGCCGTCAGGTACTTCATGAACAACGGCAGCCTCTTCGCAGCCGCCTCCTCGACGGCCGGCATGTACTGCTCTTCGCTCTCGCTCGGGGACCGCGACACCACCGGTGCGGTTGCGGTCAGCTTTCCACGCGCCGGCAGTTGCTCCGTGACCACCGCCAGGAGTCGATCGCGCGCCTTGCCCCGTGGAAGGTGCGACAGCTGACGAACGAGCTCGGACACATGCTCGGCCTTGAACAAGACGCCGCCCGGGTACCAATCCTTCGGGATGCGCCAGTAGACGTGCGGGTGCTCCTTCTCGCTTTCGAGGGGGAGGCCGCTGTCCTGCAGCTCTCGAAGGACGTTGCGCAGGGCCTCGGGGCGCAGGCCGGCTGCCCGTGCGAGCTCCGCTTGAATCCAAGTCTTGCGTTCGAGGAACGCGACCATCACGGCGGCGACGCTCTGCGTGGCGGTGCGCTGCCCCATAGCCGGATGCTAAAGGATGAGCCGCTTCGCAAGGCTCCGAAAATTGTGCCGCGTGTGCCGCGCTTCAGCGCTTGACGGGCGTCGGCTGGACGGGGAGTCGCACCACGTTCCCAGCGCGCGCAAGCCGTCGGGCCACGAGCTCGCGGGCAAGCTGGGCGACGACGTCAAACCGGCCCGCGGTGGCAGCCTCCACGAGAGCCGTGGCGAGTGCCGCTTCGACCGCGTCGGTCGAGGGCGTCGAGGACGCCTCCTCGGAAGCGCACAAAGCCAAAACCTCGGGTGGCTTGGAGTCGTCTTGCGTCGTGGAAGAAGCCGTAATTTCGCGACAATCCGCGACGCTTGGCGCGGACGTCATCGGAGTGTTCGGGCCACCCAACCTCTGGCTCGGGTTGGGGCTTCGAATCAGCCGTTTTGCCGCGAACGACGGCGTCGCGCGCGAATGGCTCGGCCGACGAGGAGACCCAGCGCGCCCGCCAAGGCGCCGAATGCGACCCCAGAGCCCTTGCTGCCGCGCGCGGAGGTGGCGCACCCCCCGTCGCCCGTCGGAGCTGCCTTCATCCCGGATTCGCCTGCCCCGTTCGGGGTGCCTGCCTCGCCGCCAACCGTGGCGTCGACCTCGGAGCCCCCGCCGTTCCCCGAGCCCGCGTCGCCAACGCTCGCTTGCGCCTGCGCGAGCGTCCCCGTGCCGATGACCATACAGCCGTCGTAGATCGGGCATGTCAGGTTCACGCTCTTCGTGACCTGGCGCACGTTCGACAGCTCGGACTGGTCGGAGGAGGCTTGCAAGACGAAGTCCGAGGTCATCGCGCTCTGCGCGATGTCGCTCCGGATGCGCGTGACCCGGACGGTGGGTCCGGTCAACCCGACGAAGAGCGTGTTGATGTCGTCCGCGCGCACCTGCTCGGCGCTCTCGTAGCCCGCGTCGCCGGCGCTCGCCCCCGCATCCGCGCTCCCGACCGGAAGATAGTCTTGCGAGGCGTCGACAGGGGAGTTCACGCCGACGCCTCCGCCTCCGAAGTACTGGCCGCCGCTCGTGATGGTGTTCGTGATGAGCTGCTCGTTGAGGGCGATCGAGCTCTCGATCTCCCATCCCGCGTTCTTGAGCGTCGCCTCTTCCTGTACGCGCAGCGTCGTGTAGTTGCTCAGGTTCGTGCTCCAGTCCCACACGAGCTGGCTGTCGTCGATGTGAAAGAAGGCGAAGTTCTGCGGCTCGTAGCGGCCGTCGGCGACCACCCAGATCGTGATCCCCGTCACGGCGCCCGTGCCGACGGACGCCATGCGCAGCGGCAGGCTGAGCGAGGCGCCGGGCATCGTCACGCGCACGGGACGCATGGCCTGAACGCCCTGATTGGGCAATAGCTTCATCGCCAGAAAGTCGAAGCCCCCCATGACGTACGCGTCGAGGATCGGCTGCACCGCGGCGGGGATGTCGAAGCCGTTCGTAGTGAGCCATGCGTCGAGCGCGCCCGAGTCGGTCGAGTGCAGCTGCACGGTCGCGTAGGGGCCCACGTTCTCCTGGGCGAGCACCTGCACGGCGCCCTTGCCTCCTCCGGTTGCGCCCCCGGGAGCCTCCGGGGGAGCGAGCGCCTGATTCCGGTTGTTGAGAACGCAGGTCGGCTGCGGACAGTTCTGTGGCGGCGGGGTGATCTGCGTCGCCGTCAACGCGTCGATCGAATCGAAAAAGACGTCGGCGCTCAGCCCCACGGTCACGACGCCATGGATGGGCAGCACCCACGCAAAGGACGTCGGGGATCCGGAGTACTCGATCTGATCGTAGAGCGTCGACTGCGCGGCCGACACAGAGAGCAGCATGCGCTCGTCGGTAATGTCGGTGAGGGTCTGCGTCGGTGGGTGGAAGCAGCCGCCGCACGCCGAGGCCGGCCGTTCTCCCGCGAAGATGAGCGCGGAAGCGGTCGTCGCGACGCCCACTGCAAGCTTCGATCGGTTCATGACGCGCGTCCCGCACCGAACGCTCTCCGGGCGGGCACCCTCCCTCCCAGCTTTCTTAGCGCATCCTTCGGGTCAGGTCCCGAAGTAACGGCACGCACTTGATCCTAGGTGCGCGGGGACCCAGGCTCGCAGAGGGAACGAGAGCCACCCTGCAGCAGGCGGCCGTAAGCGTTTCCGAGAGTTCTGTATGTCGCGTCCGAGCGATCGGATCACTCGATCTCGGCACGCACGGTGGCTCGGGGCACCCGGATCCAAAGTCTGTCCGCAGCGGCTGCAAGAAACTCTCTTGGGGCGTGATCCCTTTCCGTCTGCGGCCCCACGGGGTGTCGTCCGCGACGGGACGCCTGATCCCGAAGCGCAGCCAATTCGGATCGCACCCGCGTTCCGACCGGGTCTCCGATCGCATCGCGCGTCGATTTCATGACGGATGCTGCCGCGGCGCCCAAATGATCCGACAGGTGGCTTCATGCAGAAGATCGTTCTCGAGATCTCGCCGTCCGTTCTGCCGACCTGGAGACTGCTTCCCCATTGCGTACGATGGCACGTCGGGGCCTTCCCCAATGTCTCCACGTCCGCGCAGGCCTACGGTCCGCGCAGGTCCGTCGAGTCGCTGACTCTGCCCGCGATGTCCTCGGCCCAGTGCGACGTCGCGGAGGTCGCGACGCGCCTCACGACGGCCTTCCCGCGAATGGTCCGGCGCGTCACGGCGGTCGCGGTGGGCGCGCAGATTCTCGTGTCGCTCGAGTGCGAGGGCCTGCACGAGGGCATGTGGGGCGACATCATTTATCCGACGTGCCGGCGAGTTACATTCGAGGAGCAGCACGCGATCGTCGCCGTCGACGGGGGCATCGTCTCCGACAGCATCACGCTGGACCTACCGGCCATCGTGGCGCAGCTCTGCGGCAACGGCCGCGTCGATCCGGACGATACCGCCCCCATGGGGCGGGTCCGTCGAGAACTTCTCGAGCGCACGAGGGGCTGCCCGCCAGTCCCCGTGAGACACTGACGATTCGATGCCCGCGAAGGACGGCGCTCGCGTCAGGGCACTCCAGAAGCCGCGTCCCGTCCAGTCATGCGGGCGCTCTGCCAGTCGGCCACGAGGTCGTGGATGGCGCGTGCCTCGCGCGGACCTACTGAATGGAACTGAACGCCCATCCCCGTAGAGCCGTTCCACCGGACGACGCCCGCCACGACCACCTCTTCTCCCCAGCCCCAGGGCCAGATCCGCAGCACGACGTCGGTGACCGGGGGCGCGGGAAACACGGTCTCGATGAAGGCGCCCCCGACCGAGATGTCCGTCGCGAAACCGAAGAAGATCTTCCTCGGCTCCCACAGATTGAACTCGATTGGCGCCTTCAGTGCGAACCGGGTCAGGCAGCGTTCGGACCTCATGTGACTTCCTGTGGGCGACATGCGGCAAAAGGGATCACCAAGCTCGAGCGCAGGAGCACGCTGCAGCTCTCCACGTGGCCATCCGCGAAAATTCCACCTCCCGTCGTTGCGCGGTTGCGCGGCACGGAAAGGCCTCAGGTTGCGTGGTGCGTGTCGCGGACCTGGTCGCAACGGCTTACCGTCGTGCGCCTGCGCCATCGGTAGGGACGGCGCGCGAGGTAGGGGAAGAGCGAACAAACGACTATAGCTCAGGCAAGCAGCGCCTGGTAGGCGTGAACACGGAACCGACGCTGGCTGGCGAGGCGCGCGGCTCAATAACGAGAAGGCGGCCTCGGAGTAGCCATACGGGCGAAAGGATATTCCGATGTCGAACAAGACCGTCCAGACGACCCCTGAGTTCACCAAGGGCGTCCAAGCAGCGATCGACGTATTCGCGCGGAAGCTCGCGGGAGCAAAAGCACGCCGGTCCGGAGCCATCCTTTTGCGCCTTACAGGCGAGGGTGGAGGCGACTACTACGTGCATACGGCGAACGAGGGGTGCACGATGTCGCGTCAGCCGGGTCTCGGACCTCATCATTTCGAGATCATCGGCGACGCACACCGAGTTTGCGCAGTCCTCGATGGAACCAAAGAGGGGCGCAAGCAGTTTTTCGAGGGCGGAGTTCGCATACGTGGCAACCTGCGCTATCTCAGCACGATCTTTCACGAAATGGGTCTGATCAACGAGCGGTTCTGAGCGAGACCGGAGGCTTTCATCATGATAGTTGACACCATGGGATTGGTTCAGTCGCTGTTCTGCTCCACCGGCGGTGGCTGTTGCACGCAGATCGGTCCGGATCCCAGCAATGTGGAGCTACTGACCCTCGTTGTTTCGGACACGGACGACTCCGCGCAGACCGCCGCGAAGGTGAACATCATCGCGGCACTCGGCGCGGCGTACGCGTCGCAACAGCAGGTGAGTCTCAGTCACAATGATACGGACGCGTTCATCCTTTCGATCTCTACGCCGTTCCAATTCTAGGACGCCGACCCATCTGCCCGGATAAAAGTCGCCACGACGCGGGTCATGCGAGGGCTACGCCAGCCACGTCCTGACGGCGCGGAGCTTGTTGGTCACGTCGAGCGCCGCAACCTTGTACGCCTCGGAGAGCGTCGGGTAGTTGAAGACCGCGTCGACCAGATAGTCGACCGTGCCGCCGCAGCCAATGACGGCCTGCCCGATGTGGACCATCTCCGTCGCGCCCGTCCCGAAGATGTGCACACCGAGGAGCTTGCGGGTCTCGGGCGACACGAGAAGCTTCAGGATGCCGTTGGAGTCGCCGACGATCTGCCCTCGCGCCAGCTCGGCGTATGGCGGCGTGCCGTCAGTTGCACGGCAAAAAGTAGAGACCGATGCAACCGCAGGCGCCAGCGCTGGTGCAGCACGGCAGCCCGAGGGGGAAACAGGCATTCGTGCACGTCATGCCGTTGCATGTCGTGCTGACCATCGGGGGTGGCATCTGGGTGGGCGGCCCGCCGCCCGAGTTGGACCCGGTCCCCGGATCCGTCGTGGGTGCCGGGCTCGCCGTGTTGCCGGCGACGCACGTTCCGAAGCTGCAGACTTGGTTCGTCGCCGTGCAGTCGACGCAAGCGCCGCCGCCGCTTCCCCCGCACGCGTTGTCGTCCAGTCCAGTCGAGCATGAACCGTTGGAGCAGCATCCGCTCTGGCAGCTTTCCGCATTGCAGATGGGGGCGGCGGCCTCGTCGCTGCTTCCGCCGCTCGCGGCGACTCCGCTTTCGTCGTCGCCGCCGCTGGGGCTGTTGAGACCCGTCGCATCATCGCCGGCGCCACCGCCACTGCCGCCCATGTTGCTCACGCCCCCGCCGCCATCGCCCTTGGCTGCGAAGCCACCATCGTCGCTGCCAAAGCCGAGCGAGCCGTCTCCCGGGCCGCCCGTGGCGCACGCGACGACGATGAAGCCTGCGCCGAGCAAGAGCGCACCGTGCGCTACCCGGCCAACCCCAGGGACCATCCGCAGACTCTTACCCAAGCGCACCAGCGCGACAAGGAATCCCGCCATCGGCAAGAAGAAGTCCGTCAAAGATCTACTTGGGCTCGACAAATGCGATAACGACGAATGCGAACGATGGCCCTCGTGAGCCGCGGAGCCTTCTTGTTAATCGTTGGCGGCCGCCGGGGCATCCGTGGGGGCCCGGAGACGACGGCCTCCCGCTGCGTGCGCGAAGTCGTCGATCCCGGCGCTCGCCTGCGACGAACCCCGCGAGCTCGCCGTGGGATGGCGTCCTCGAGAACGCGACGCGACCGCGCCGGACCCGTGGGTCGGCCTGCTTGCTACAACCGGTGAGAGAGCGGGTCCCGCGATCCTCGGTCCGAATCCGCGGCCGCGTCATCTCCCGCACAGGCGGCGAGAAAGCGATCCGTGCGCCGCCTTGCATATCGCAATAGCGCATCCCGGCTCGGATCAATGGCGCTGCGAATTCGCCTATTATCAAGGAGGGATGTCCCTCGTCTCGGACTCGTCAGCCCGATCGGCGAAGGAGCCGACAGCCATGACCCATCTTCTCGAATATCGAGCCGCACCCGTCGAACGGCGGGTGCGTCCGCGCGACGATCGAGCTACGGAACCGACGCCTCGTGCGCGAAGGTCCCCACAATGTTCACCTTCTCCGTCGATCCTGCGGATCTATTCCGCGAGCGCGCCGTTCAAATGCGTGGATGGGGGATCCCCGCACGTACCATCGAAGGCGTCCGGGCTGCCGTCACGGACAACTGGCGCGAAGGTCCGGGCGGGTGGGCGTTCGAATGGACGTTGCGGGGCGAGCTCGCGGAGGCGAGGTCCCAGTGGCTGGTCGCCTCCGCCTGCTACGGCGCAGCCAAGTTTCCGAGCGCGGTCACCCCGTACAGGCAGCAAGCGTTGCAGAGACAGGTGGCGTGCTACCTGAAAGCCTCGGAGCAGTTCCGGTGCGCCTTCGAACGACGCGTACTCGATCTTCCGTACCGAGGCGGAACGACCCCCGCACCGGTCCACCTGTTCCGCCGTCGCAGCTCCAGGAGCGACCGTCCGATCGTGTGCCTGTCGGGGGGTGTCGACACCTGCAAGATGGAAATTCACCGACTCGCGCTGGCGCTGGCCCTTCTCGGAGGCTTCCTCGTCGCGGCGATCGACATGCCGGGCACCGGGGAGTCCTCGGTAGCCCTGGCTGCAGACTCCGAAGAGATCTACCTCGGGGTGCTGAACCAGCTCAAAAAGGAAGCCGGCACGCGCTGCAAGACCGGTGTCGTCGGCGTCAGCTTCGGGGGTCACTGGTCCGCGAAGCTCGCTCTCCTGGAAGCGGTGGATGCGGCCGTCGACGTCGGTGGTCCCGTGGGTGCCTCGCCGCTCGACGCGAAGTTCGTACTGGGGCTTCCCAACGGCATGCCGGGGATCCTCGCGAACGCGCTTCGGCTCGAATCGATGCCGTCCGGCGAAGAGTGCGAAACGATGCTGGCGGAGTTCGCCCCGCCGATGAGGCGCCTGCTCTCGCGAAAGACGACCGCGCCGCTGCTGGTCCTCAATGGAGCCGATGACCAGTACATTCCGCGAGCGGAGTCGCTCGTCTTCAGCGAATTCTCCAACGCCGAGGTGTGGCTGTTCGAGAACGCCACGCATTGCGCCGCCGAGGTGCTCCCGCAAATCGTCCCGAGCCTCGTGGCGTGGCTGCGCGAAAAGCTCTGGGGTCGGTCGATCGGTAACGGCTTGTGGAGGGCGACGGCACGTATGATGCTGCCGCCTCGCGCGTGACGCGCGCTCCGCGGCGCCATCACGGACCGAAGGTGACGGCGTATCAGGCCCCGATCGCCGGGTCGCTCACGCTGTCGCTGCCGGTCTCGACATGGCCCGCGAGGCGTCGCTCGAAGGTCGAATCCGACTCGACCACGATCGTGAGGTCATACCAGCCGAACGAGGCCTCCAGCGACCAGTGCCACGTCAGGCTCCTGCCGGGTTCCACTTGCTGGGCGACGGTCTGTCCGGTGTAGGCGTCCCGGATGCTCACCTTGCCGACCGCGGCACCTCGATTGTGGACGTTCAGCGTGATCCCGGGACGGAAGGCATCCACCTGGTACGTGCTGACGACGCCGAGATTCGCTCCCTCTGCAGCGACGGTGCCCTTGAACGTGCGCAGGAATCCGTTCGGCCCATAGACCGAGAGATCGAACGCGTCCGGACCGTCGGCTCCGAACGTCCACGTCTCGGAAAGGTACGCTTCGGCCCCGACCGTGTAGGTCCAGGGGCCGCTTTGATCGCTGACCGAGCGCACCTGAAAGACGGCCGCCGACTTGCCGGTATTGCCGAAATAAATCTTCACCACCCCAGAACTCCGCCGCGGTCAGTCCGTGAGGCCCAGGCGGGGCCGCCCACCCAGGACACATCCCTGTCGAGTCGGGTGGTCGCGCGCGAGTCGGTCGCGTAGGGTGGCAGGCGCTCCGCCATGCGGTCTATCGAGGCGCTCCAGCTCATCGCGTCGATCGCGGACGATCTGCCCTGCGGCGTCTGGGTTGCCACGGCGCCGGACGGGCGCTTCGTCTATTCGAACCGCGCGTTCGAGGCGATCATGGGGATGGGGCCCGTCACCGATGTCGGGGTTGGGGAGTATGCCGTCCCGTACGGCATCTATGGTCGGGACGGCGCGCTCTATCCCGAGCACCGCCTCCCCTTCGTGCGTGCGCTCCAGGAGCGCAAGACCGTGGTCGTCGACGACCTCGTCATCCATCGCCGTGACGGACGCCGCGTCTACGTGCGTGCCTTCGGCAAGCCGATGTTCGACGATGCGGGCCAGCTCACCCACGTGGCGATCGCGTTCTTCGACATCAGCGTGGAAGCGGAAGCGCAGCAGGCGCGGGCGCGCGCCGAGGACCGGCTGCGAGAGGTCGTCGCCCACGCACCGGTAGTCCTTGCCGCGATCGATCGCGCCGGCGCGATCACCCTCGTCGAGGGCCGCGGCCTCGAGTCGCTCGGCGCGATCCCGGAGGGTGTCCTCGGCAAGTCGATCTTCGACGCATTTCCGGAGACGCCCTCAATCGCCGAGGGGGCGCGGCGTGCCCTGGCCGGCGACCCGAACTTCTTCGTCGCAGAGATCGGCAGCGTCGTGTACGAAGCGCACCTCGAGCCGCTGCGCGACCCGGCTGGCGAGATCGTCGGCGCGATCGCCGTCGCCACGGACGTTACCGACCGGCACCGCATGCAAGCGCAACTCTCGCGTACCGAACGTCTTGCGTCCCTCGGGATGCTGGCCGCGGGCGTGGCGCATGAAGTGAACAACCCGCTTTCGTTCGTCCTCGGGAACCTGGAGCTCATCCAGCGCGACGTCGCCAGGGCTTCGGGGCAGGGGTCGGGCGGCGCGCTCAGCGAATTCGCAGAGCGCGTCCGCGACGCGCGCACCGGAGCAGAGCGCGTGCGGGCCATCGTCGCGGAGCTGAGGGCCTTCTCGCGCGTCCAGGAACAGGCCGAGCGTCCCGTCGACGTCCGCGCGGCGATTCACACCGCGCTCGCGATGACCAACAACGAGATTCGACACCGTGCGCGGCTGGTCCTCGACCTCGCGGACTTGCCCAACGTCATGGCGGACGAGGGACGCCTGGGGCAGGTGCTCATCAACCTCCTGATCAATGCTGCCCAGGCAATCCCCGAGGGCGACGCGGACAGCAACGAGATCCGCGTCGTCGCGAGCCCCGACCCGAGCGGCGTGCGCATCGAGGTACACGACACCGGTCGCGGGATCGCTCCCGACCTGCTGCACAAGATCTTCGAGCCGTTCTATACGACCAAGGCTGTGGGCGCGGGCACCGGCCTCGGGCTTGCGATCTGCCACACGATCGTGGCGGCACTCGGCGGTCGAATCGAGGTCGAGAGCGCGCCGGGGCGAGGGACCACGGCCCGCGTAGTCCTTCCCGCCGTCTCGGGCGCGGTCGAGGCGCGAGTTGACGTACCGGAACCTGCCCCGACGCGCAGGCGCGGTCGTGTCCTGCTCGTCGACGACGAGCCGCTCATCGTCAAGGTGCTCGCCACCATGCTCACGTCCGAGCACGACGTAACCTGCGAAACGAGCGCCGAGGCCGCACTGGCGCGCCTGCGGGCCGGCGAGCGCTTCGACGCGATCGTGTGCGATCTCACGATGCCGCAGCTCACGGGAATGGATCTCCACGAGGCGCTCCTGACGCTCGCGCCCGACCAGGCGCGAGCCATGCTCTTCATGACGGGAGGGGCATTTACGCCCAGAGCACGCGCTTTTCTGGATCAATTGGCGGACCCAGCGCTGGACAAGCCAATCGACTTGCAAACGCTGACTGCGCGATTGCGTCGAATGGTGAGGTGAGAGAGCGATTCACCGGCGCGAGACATCCATCTCCAGCTGGCGAAGATCGTGGTTCATGAGGTCGATGACGTCGCGGACCTCGATCAGCATCTCCCCACGGCTCTCGAGCGAGTCGGCGTCGTAGATGCCGCCCGTTCCGAAATAGAGCGCGATCCGGTCGGCGGATGGGTGTTCGGGGTCGTCGCCGAGGCTTCCTGAAGCTTTCCACGTGGCGACCAGGCCTTCGCGTATTTCGATTGCCCGGGGTTCGTTCCGAACTGCGCGCGCGTCAGGTAAGCCCAGACGGCCTGCGGAAAGTCTGGATGGCGATCGGCGTACCAAACCTGCGCGAGGATGTTCCGGTCGTGCCGGAAACCCGCCGTGCGGTGCACCCCGAGGGTATTGCCAGGATCGACGTTTGATTCACCGTTACGACGCGGCCCGGACATAGCGCAGACACCCATGAGGCCGGCATTGACTGGCACGCCGCGAGCGCCTACTGAGCCCTGTGGTTGCAGCGCTCGCCGGAATCTCGATCCTGATGGCGGACGACGACGCCGAGACGCTCGAGGTCCTCGGGGAACTTGTCGCCCACGAAGGCGCAGCCGTTCGGACCGCTGGCAGCGGCCAGGAGGCGTTGGAAATCGTCCGGTCATGGACGCCGGATGTGCTGTTGCTGGACATCTCGATGCCCGACATGGACGGCTGCGAGCTCCTCACGCTCATCCATCGGCAGCCCGCCCTTCACGACGTTCTCGCCGTCGCCGTCACGGGCTACGACAATGCGCGCGACCGGATGCGCTGCGATGACGCGGGGTTCGCCGGCCACGTCACGAAGCCTCTCGACGTGGACAAGTTGATCCAGCTCGTCGCGACGCTCGTCCCGCATCCTCACGCCGCTGGGACGTGATGCAGCTCGTGTCCGCCCAGACTGCGACGACGCTCCGGGCGACGATTACGCTGGGCTGAAGCGTCGAGGACGGTCCCCGTCCCACACGAGGAACTCGGCGACAGGGCCCTGGTCGCCTCGGTGGATCACGAGGTGCGTGCGTGCCGCGCGGTAGGTCTTGTCCGCGGACTCGCCTGCGTCGCCCTCCTCTTCGGCCCACGAGCCGACGTTTATGTAAGTCGCGTCTCCGTCGTTGATGGCTATCTTCGCCGGCGTGTGAGTGTGGCCCATGACGACGAAGGCAGCCGGGAAGATCTTTGCGAGATGCGCGGCGCTTT
>CAVXOZ010000020.1:0-92786 GCA_963763505.1 uncultured delta proteobacterium
CTTCGGCCGGGGCCCCGCATCGCGAGGTGCGAGCACAACGCGTGGCGAAGGATGTGGACGTTGAACCGCGCCGTCCTTTGCTCGCGCGTGCCGCTGGGACGAATGCCCGAATCGCGCAAGTCGGGATCCGTGGGCCCCGTGAAGGCGACGACCCGGGCCCACCTGACGACCGTGGTGGCGCAGGCGTCGGCTCGGGCGCACGGCACTGGCCAGGTCGGTTGACACGCCCGGTGCCGCTCACCATATACGCGTCTTACAGGGGGGTCGGGGGTGATGGCTCGAAGGCGCGTTGCGATCGCCTGCCAGGGCGGTGGGAGCCAGTGCGCGTTCGTCGCCGGGGCGCTCAAAGCCCTGTTCGCCGAGCGCGTTCAGGACCGGTACCAGATCGTCGGCCTGAGCGGCACCTCCGGCGGCGCCTTCACCGCGGCGCTGGCGTGGGCGGGCATCTTGAAGCAGGCCCACGGGGACACGACGCCAATCGAAGACGGAATCGTGGCCTGCTGGAACGATCTGACCGCCCAGACGTCGCGGGAAATCGCTTTTGACCAGTACTGCGTCGACCTCTTGCGCCTCGTCGAGAGAGGGTACTTGCCCAGCTTTGCCACGAGCCCGTCGTCTCCGCAGTTCCGGCTCTTCTCCCGGCTTGCGTCCCTGTACATCTCCCGCCCTGCATTCACGGACCTGCGCGCGCTCCTCGTCCGGCACCTCGACTTCGACAGCCTCGCGCCGCTCGACGGACCGGACCGTCCGACCCTGCTGATCGGAGCGGTCGATGTGATTGACGGCACCTTCAAGACGTTCTCGTCCTGGCGACGAGACGTTGGCATCGACGCGCTCCTCGCGTCGGCCGCCGTGCCTACCCTCTTTCCCGCCGCTCGGGTGGCGGGCCATGCCTACTGGGATGGGATCTTCTCATCGAACCCGCCCGTCCTTGCTTTCCTGCAACGCGCTTACTTCGGGTCCGGGCCGCTCCCAGAAGAAATATGGATCATCCAGGTAAACCGAGCGTCCCACGAGAGCGTGCCCGACAAGCCCGCGGACATCTTCGATCGTCGCAACCATCTGGGGGGAAACCTGAGCTTGCAGCATGAGCTCCAGACGATCGAGCTCGTCAACTTTCTTCTCGGCCAACGGGCCATCACCGATGAGTTTCGTACTCGCTTCGGCCTGGACGTGAGCGACGCGGTCAAGGTGCGATTCATCCGCATGTCCCGCGCCTTCGAGGACAAGCTCGATTACCCGAGCAAGCTATCTAGACAGCCTGTCCATATCGCGAGCCTGATTGCCGACGGGGAGAGGCAGGCCCGTCTCTTCCTCGCCGAGGCCCCTTGACGGCCCTCGCGTGGCTCCTCGCTCTTGCCACTGTTCCCGCGACCGTCTCTCCTGAAACGCCCCAGCCCGCCACGACGTCACCGGCGCCCGCGAGCTCCGCGCCCCCGGCCGTCGCCCCCGAAACGCCCCCCGCCGCCACGACGTCACCGGCGCCCGCGGGCTCCGCGCCCCCGGCCGTCGCCCCCGAAACGCGCCCCGCCGCCACGACGTCACCGGCGCCCGCGAGCCCCGCGCCCCCGGCCGTCGACCCGCAGAACCCCGGCGCTCCCGCGGCGCCGACCGAGAAGACGGGAACCATACGCGACACCGTGCCCTGGCCCCACTACGACAAGGGCTTCGTACTCGTCCCGACGCTCGACCCCGTGAAGGTCCCCTTCAGGCTCGTGTTCAACAGTGTTCAGCAGTTTCGCTACACGAACACGCTGCTCGTCGAGAGCACCTATACCGATCACTTCGGCCAGGTCCACGAAGTCATCAAGCGCAACGACATCCAGCTGACGCGCTCCGTCTTCTACTTCTCCGGCTTCGTCTTCACCCCGCGGCTGGACTTCAACATCCTGATCTATTTTTCGAGCGCGACGCTCTCGGCCACCTCCGCTGGATACGTGGGGTACGTCTTCGATCGCGCCTTCGCTCTTCGCGCCGGCTTCTTCTCGCTCCCCTCAGTGCGCAGCCTGACCGGGACGTTCCCGTTCTTTCAGTCGACCGACCGAAGCATGGCCAACAACTTCGTGCGGCCTGGGTTCACGCAGGGTGTCTGGGCCAACGGCGAGCTCTTTCCCGGACTGTCGTACATCGCGATGATCGGAAACTCCCTCAACACGCTCGACATCGCGGCCACGCGCATCGACACCCGGTTCGCCTACTCGGCGTCGGTCTGGTACGACCTAAACGACTTCGGCAAGCCGTGGAACGACTGGGAGTACCACGACGACGTCGCGCTCCGCGTGGGCACGGCGTTCACCTACGCGCGGGAAGATCGGCTGTCCGACCTGTCGACGGCCAATCCCGAGAACAACTCGATCTTCCTCTCCGACGGCACCCTGCTCTTCGCGACGGGGGCCCTCGCCCCGGGAGTGACCGTCCAGCTGGCGAACTACTATCTCTCGGCGGCGGACGCCGGGCTGAAGTTCCGAGGGCTCGCTGTGAACTTCGAGCTTTACAACCGCTGGCTCAGCGACTTCCAGGGCGACGGGCCGGTGCCATTCGGCAGGATCTACGACTGGGGAGCCGAGGCCTCCGCCGGCTACTTCGTTCTCAGGAGCCAGCTCGAGCTCTATGCGCGGACCTCCTTCGTGATCGGCTCCTTCCGGAACTCGGCGGAGGGCGCCGGCGGCTTCAACTGGTACCCCTTCGACACGCGCCAGGTGTCGCTCAATGCCGAGGGGATCGGAATCAGCCACTCCCCGTACACGAGCGCGTACTACGTCTACAACGTCGGGCAGACCGGCTTCCTGTTCCAGTCGCAGTTCCTCGTCCGCTTCTGAGTGGATCGGGACCCCCGGACCATGAAACGGGCGGACCGGCGCAGGTCACCGGGCGCTCAACGCCGAGCGCCGTTCCAAACTCTTGCCACCCAGCCGATCATGACCATGTTTCCCACTGGGCGCGTCCGGTCGACGACATCTTGCGTGTAGCGCAGCGTGAGTTGACCGAGCAGGGGCGGAAGCGCCAGATCCATCTCGGGGCCCACGCCGTACGCAATGTCCCGTGCGCCGCGCAGCGCGGCCGCCAGGGCGCTGCCGCCGTAGTCGGTGACCTGCCAGAGCGCGTAGCCGGCGACGCCGATGTTGACGAAGCCGAAGACGATGGCGCCTAACCCTCCCTGCACTTGCAGGGTATCGCCGCGACGCACGTCGATGCCGAGCTTCGTCCCGTAGATGTCGAAGCTCGTGAGCGCGGACAGGTTCAAACTCTTGCCTGGACCGAAGTAGAGAGTCCCACCGAGCGAGAACTCGTGCGTCCACTGGCCACGACCCTGGTCGGTTGACCCCTCGGTGTCGAAGGACGCTGTCGGGGCAACGAAGGAATAACCCGCGACGAACTCCAGAGGACCCGGGCGCCAGCCGAGCTTGAGAGGTTGGACGAAGAGGTCCCCTATGCCCCTCGGTTCGACGCTCAGCCTCGGATTTTGGGTGCTGGCGTTGAGATACACGAAGGGCACGCCCACCGCGGCGTTCACATACGTCGCGATGCGCGGCAGCTCGAGAGATGCCGCGACGCCGAAGGTGTTCGCGAGCAAGTCCAGGTTCAGGCCGATGGGAACCGGATGGCCGTTGCGATCCACCACTTCGCTCGAGTGGTAGAAGGCGAACTGATCGACCAGGTAAAGGCCCACGGGGGCCTGAGAGCCGGCTTGCAGCCCGAGCGTGCCGAGAGCCTTGTGGCCCACTTGCTGCTGCGCTCGCGCGCGGCCCGCCACGAGCATCGCCACGACGAGCGACGCAATGACTGCCGACGCGCGGCGACGACGCCCCATCCGTTCTGCCCTGGAGTCCTCCTCGCAAGGGACAGACCGTCGGTAGGTCGCGGGGCGTCGGGCTCATCGGCGCGCCTTCGCGCCTTCGCGAGGGGCACCCCGTTTGCCGCTGTGCCCCAGCCGACGCGCCTTCAGCTCCCTCCCGAGCTGCCCAACGAGCCAGCAAGCCGGCTAGGCGCACGCGTTTGGGAGTCGAAGGCGATAGTTGCGGGGGATCGTCCGCACGTCACACCCGCACGACCTCGACGTCGAGTCCGGCCGCGGCCGCAAGGACGGCGATGTCGTCCGGATCGGAGGTGAGGATCCAGTCACCGTCTGCCGCGAGCACGACGAGGGCTGCGGCCACGACGTCGTTCGTGTGCGCTCTTGCAAGGAGCACCCCCGCCCGGCGACCGAGCAGCGCGTCGACGGGTACGGTGAGCAGCGCGGGCAATAGGGCCGCCAGGCGAGCTTGGCGGCCGGAGCCGCCGCGCCATACCTGACCGACGACCGCTCCGTGCGTCAAGGGTGCGCGCTCAGCGTGGAGCTCGCGCTTGAGCAGTGCCATCGACTCGCGATCGCCCCGTTCGACTGCGACCAGAGCGCCCGCGTCGAGGACGAGACTCATCGCCGGGTCGACCGTCTGCGTCCCACCCCTCGAGCGGCCGGGAGCTTGACGGCACGGGCTTGCGCGTTGCGGGCGGCCGCACGCATCTCGGCGGCCGAGATCTCTCCGTGCCTCGCTTCGTACGCCGCGACGAACGCTCCGAGGGCTTCGAGCCGACACTCGTGCTCAGCCTTCGCGCGGAGCGCCTCGTTGACCCACGCGCTCACGCTCTCGAGCCGCCCGCGAGCGACCGCAGCCTCCGCTGCAGCGACGAGGTCGGCATCCACGGAGGCGGACAGCCTCACCTTGCTCATACGTTTCTCCTACTACGATGCCACGAATCTACCACGACCGGTCACGGCGCCCCCGCGGATCGAGCCATCCGCCCGACACGAGCGGCGTCTAACCGGGGGCTGGCGGCGGGGGACGCCTCGGGGGTGAGCCAAACGCAGCCTTGATCAACCGGTGCATCAAAGAACTTGCCCATGTACGATGAGGGCGGACATAGGTTCCGGTACCGAAGAAAACGCTGCACGGGTCTTCCCGGAGTGATCCGCTTGGTCCACGTCGAGGTACTAGAACCACTACAGGGGCGAAGAGCGCGCTGGGGAGCGCCCGCCGACTGCTGCTTGCCACCTATGCATACCATCAAGACGCTCTCGATCTTCGCGGCCCTCCTTGCAGTTGGGTGTGGGCGCTCTGGGCTCGACGGTCCCAACGGCGAGGACCTCAGCCCCGACACGACGTTCGACGCATCCACGAGTGGCTCGGGATCGAGCGGCGGGGTTACGTCCTCGTCCGGCGGCTCCGGGGGGAGCAGCGGTGGGGTTGTGTCCGGCTCGAGCGGGGCTTCGAGCTCGAACGGCGGCGGGTCGGGATCGACGTCGAGCGGGGGCACCGGGTCCAGCAGCAGCGGGTCTGGATCGACGTCGAGCGGGGGCACCGGGTCCAGCAGCGGCGGGTCCGGATTCGAGCGGTGGCTCGGCGTCGAGCAGCGGCGGCATCGCGTGTGGCAACTCGAGTTGCGAGTCGGGGACCCAGGTGTGCTGCGCGCGGCTCGGCGGGCTCGGGGGCGGTGTGACCTCGACGTGCACTGCAACCGGCAAGTGCCAGGGAGGCGCGTCCCTTTCCTGCACGGACTCCGCGAGTTGCTCGAACGGAGACGTGTGCTGCTTCACGTTTGGCTTGGGCAGGGGTCTCGGTGGCATGGGGGGTGGCGGAGGCGCCGCGACTGCCACATGCCAGGCGTCGTGCCCCGCAGGCGACTTTCAGCTTTGCAGCTCGAACGCCGACTGCGCCACGGGTGAGACCTGCACCGCGTCGCCTCTCGGCGGGAAATACTGCCGGCGCACGGGTCGAGTCGCCCCGATGGCCGACGCATCGGCGCCGCAGGACGCCGGGACGGGCGTGGTAGACGCGACGGTCAGCGGCTCGTCGTCGGGTAGCGGCTCGTCGTCTGGCAGTGGCTCGTCGTCGGGCAGTGGCTCTTCGTCGGGCAGTGCGTCGTCGTCGGGCAGTGCGTCGTCGTCGAGCGGCGGCCCTTCGTCGAGCAGCGGCGCTTCTTCGAGCAGCGGATCGGCCGGGCCCGACTCCGGGGAAGACGCGGGCGACGCGACGGTCAGCGGTTCGTCGTCGAGCGGCGGGTCCGCGTCGAGCAGTGGGTCCTCCTCGGGCGTCAGCTCGTCGTCCGGTGGCACGGCGTCTTCGTCGAGCGGTGGGTCCGCGTCGAGCAGTGGGTCCTCCTCGGGCGTCAGCTCGTCGTCCGGTGGCACGGCGTCTTCGTCGAGCGGCGGCAGCTCGTCGTCCGGCGGTAGCGCGTCTTCGTCGAGCAGTGGATCCTCTTCGAGCGGCGGCTCTTCTTCGACCAGCTCGGGCGGCGACGCGAACGCGTGCTCGTCCTACACCCCGCCCGCGTGCGGCGACCAGGGGACGTGCGACCTTCGCACGAACGTCTGCTGCTTCACCGCGACCGGCTTCTCCGGGGGAACGGTCGAGGGCACATGGAGTTGTCCGTCGCAAGCGACTGGCTGCACGGGCAGCCTGACCGTCAGCTTCGGGTGCTCACAGGCTTGCGACTGCGCGAGCGGGCAGGTCTGCTGCGGCACCGAGAACGGCTCCTCCGCCTCGACGACATGCCAGACGGTCGCGAGCGGGGGCTCGTGCCCGGGCGGCGCCCAGGGGGCGCAGCTCTGCGCGATCAGCTCCGAATGCACAAACGGCCAGGGGTGTCTCGCACAGACGTGCTCGGCCGGTGCCAACCTGAGCCTCTGCGGCCTTCAGAGCCAGTCGCCGTTCGACTGCGCGCTGCGCGACGGCGGCACGGACTGAGCGCGTCGCGCAGCGGGTGCGTGTCCGTCAGTTCACCCGGCGCGCCCTGCCCTCCCAGTACGGAGCCCGCAGCTCCCGCTTCAGAACCTTCATCGCGCCCGATAGCGGCAGCGGCTGCGCTCGAAACTCGACACTCTTGGGCACCTTGTAGCCCGCGATGCTCTCCCGGGAGTGGCCGAGCAGATCCTCCTCGGTCGCCGAGTGCCCGGGATGCAAGACGACGATGGCGTGAACGGCCTCGCCCCACGTCTCGTGCGGGATGCCGATGATGGCCACCTGCGCGACGGCCGGGTGCGACGCGATCGCGTTCTCGACCTCGGTCGAGTAGACGTTCTCGCCTCCCGTCACGATCATGTCCTTCACGCGGTCGACCAGATAAAGATACCCGCGCTCGTCGAGGTATCCCGCGTCGCCCGTGTGGTACCAGCCGCCGCGAAAAGCCTCCGCCGTGGCTTCCGGGTTCTCCCAGTAGCCACGCATAAGGTTTCCGCCCCGTGTGCAGACTTCGCCGGCCTGGCCCTTCGGCAAGACGTTGCCCTCGGCGTCCTGGATGCTGAGCACGACTCCCGGGACCGCGCGCCCAGCCGACCGCAAGAGCGCGCCCCCCGCCCGGTGGTCGGCGGGAGCGAGCGCCGTGAGGACGGGGGACGCCTCGGTCATCCCGTACGCCTGGCAAAGCTCGAGACCGGGCATGAGCGCGATGAGGCGCTCGAGGAGCGCGCCGGGCATCGGCGAGGCGCCGTAAACGAGGCGCCTGAGAGACGCAAGGCGCTCGACCCTGAAGTCCGGGTGATTGAGCATCATCGCGATCATCGTCGGAACCATGACGGTGGAATTGACGCGCTCCTTTTCGATGATCAATGGAACCTTTGCCGGGTCGAACATGGGAACGAAGACGGACGTCGCGCCGCAAGGGGCACCAAGCGCGCCGCACGTCGAAGCGGCGTGGAACATGGGTGTCTGGTGCAGATACACGACGCTGTCATCGTCGTGCAGCAGGACGCGCATGTGGCTGTGATAAAGATTGAGTAGGTGGGCACGCTGATCGCAGACGACGCCCTTGGGAAGACCGGTCGTCCCACCCGTGTACATGAGCACCACCGGGTCGGTCTCTTCCGGCTCCTCGGGGATTTTCGGCGTGACCGCTTCGAGCAAATGCTCGTACTTGTGATCGTGGGGGACGTCGCCGTCGCCGAGGAGCACCACTAGCTCGATCCCGGCCGCGTCGCGGACCTTGGCGATGAGCGGCGCGAACGCGGCGTCGACGAAGCACACCTTGCTGCCTGAGTTGCGAAGGATGTATTCGAGCTCCCTCGGGGCGAGCCGCAGGTTCAGGGGAGTAGCGACGCCCGCGCCCAGAAACGCGGCGTGATAGAGCTCGAGGAAACGGTGGCCGTTGAGCGCCATGACGGCGAAGCGGTCGGCCGGACCGACGCGCAACGCCTTCAGCGCGGCGCAGAGGCGCGCCACACGGTCGATGTGCCGCGCGTAGGTCGCGCGGTAATCGCCGTCGATGAAGCCGACCTTGTCCGCATACCGTTCGACGGCCGGCAGCAGATGGCGATGATAGATGAGCTCTTTCATGGGATGGCCTTGTGCGCGCTGGTCGATCGGTGCCGAGGACGCCGCGTCGTGGGCGTGGGCGCGCCGTCACGCCGCACGTCGATAGTATCCTTCACGCGACGAATGCGCTCGGCAGGCGAGGCGCTCGCCCCCCGACTCCGCCACTTGCGTTGGGGAGCCGGGGGACGGCCGTTCTACTGCATGACGGTACTCGCTACTTCGGTTGCGTGGCGATGGATGCGGGCCCGGAGGCGGCCGCGCCCGATGCGGCCGCAGGCGCCGCTGCGGGTGGAGTCGCAGGAGGCGCGGTCGCAGGCGCGGTCGTGACGACCGTTCCCTTGATCTTCGCCTTCTGCTTCGTTGACGACGCGGGGATCGGACGGCACGGCGATCCAGCTCCTCGCTATCGCATGAGAAGCGGGCAGGTGAAGCTAGCGCTTTCTGCGCGGCAAGAGGCCGTTCAGCCCGATCGACCCGTCCCACAGGGAACCCCGTGTGACGGGATCGCGGACTACTTGAGATCATCCACGTCGACGGCAAGCTCCGCGGCGGGCGTGGCCTGACCGACCGATGGCCGTTCGCGTCCAGCCCACAGGTCTTCACGTCGTGTTCTCGCAAGCGCCGCGTCGGGGTACGTCCGTCATTGATTCGGCACAAGCGTGACGACGGTGATTGTCCCGGCTTGAACCGCGATGATCTCCTGGCTCGACGGAGCGCCACCAAAGCTGATTGGGTCGGCGCCCAGGGTGAGGACCTGAGGGAGCACGTTGAGCAGGCCCCCGCTCCCATCGTTTCCCGTCTGGGTCGCGGATGGGTCGAGAGGTCCCTCCAACATCGGCGCCGGAGGAGTGACCCCAGGCGAAAAACCTCCCCCGCCCGGGGAGAAGCTAACCTTGCCGTAAAACTCAGTTTGATGCGGGGCGTCGCTCGAGATGAACATCGACGGCGCGACGCGAACGCCCGGCGCGGGGTTCCCGAGGCAGTCGACGACGCTAAAAAGGACGATCCCTCCCGTCGGGTCTTGCACGTTCTCGCCGGCGGCGAAGACCATCTGAAGCTCGCTTGCCGTAAGCATGAGCATCGCGTCGCGCGAGGGGAGGTCCGTGTGTGCCTCACTGAGCGGGTAGCCCCAATAGACAAACTCCGGCACGAAGCCGGACGCCGTCAGTTGCCAGCAGCCGTTGAGTCCCTGACCATCGCTTCTGGACGGGTTCGCGTACTGGAGTGTGACCCCACCCATTGCATCGGTGGTACGGCGCGCGAGGACGAGGTTTGCTGCCGGAGCATCTGTGCCCACGCAGGGACACGCCGTGCAGAGCGCAACGTCCACCCCGGGAATCGACGCGTGGGTCGATGTTCCGACGAACGCGCTGATCGTCGTGGTCGTGGACTTAGGCTTGGACCAGGTTGGGTTGCCGACGCACGACCAGTCGCTCGAGAGCGTTCCACACGCCTCCGCGCAAGACCCAGCGCCGATGAGGAAATCGAGCGCCGGCATCGGCAGCGAAAGAGCTGCATCGGCGTTCGCGTCGCAGACCAGCTGGCAATCCGTGGCGGGACCGCACGCGCGGAAGCATCGCAAGAACGCGTCGCAGTCCGGCGACCGTGCGCACGTCTCGACGCTGGCGCAGGTAGTCGGGTTGCTCTTGAGGCAGCTCTGGCACGCCGCCGCGCTCGCCGCTGGGCCGTCCAGGGGCGCCAGGCCTCCGCAAGTGAGACCGCACGCGTCCCCGCAGTTCGATGCGATGCACGTGTCCAGCCTGGAGACGGAGCCGGACGAGCCGGTGGGGTGAGTCGCACTGCACTGCACGCGACAGGCCGGGTCACCCGCGCAATTGTCGAGGCACATCTCGTACGCCGAGCACACCATGTCGTCCGCACACGCCGACGACGCCGCGCAGCAGTGCGCCGAGGCGCAGGACACGCAGGCAGTTGTCCCGTAGGGCAACCCGCACGCGCCGGTCGGTGCGCCGGGCGGGTCCTCCTCGATGCCCGCAATCTGGCGGCACCCTGCGAGTGTCGCGATCGAGCACGCGACCGCCACCAATCGCCGTGTTCCGAGCCGCTGCACGGGTAGCGGATTCTACACGAAACGATTCGCGAGTGTCGGGGTGTGCAACGGCACGTGGTGGCCGCGCGAGCCAACCGTCAGGCACGTCGCGACTATTCGCTCGCGATCGGCTCTAGGTGACGGAGGCCTCAGCGCCGCCGCGTAGTCGGGGCCGTCGGGGCTCTCGCCGCCCGCGCCGGGCTTCATCACCTCGCAGTCGCGCTTGTCGGCGAACCCGTAGACGACGAGCGTCTCGCGCCAAGGTTGGCCCGGCTTGAGGAGCGCCGCCTTGATGTGGAAGCCCTTTAAGTCCGCCAAGTGGACTCCGGGGCCCATCATCGGGTACCGGGTACCGCAAGAGCCACGGCACCTGTCGCACGTGCGGCCCGGACCGCATCCCGTGCCGACGCGACCGCACGATCGTGCCCACGCGACTGCATGCGTGCGCGGTCCGGACCGCATCCCATCCACACGCGATCGCATGCGCATGACCCCGCGGCCGCTCACCTGTGCGGCCCGACCGCATGCCCGTCGCTCGCGACCGCACGGGAGTGCCCATGCGATTGCACGAGCAGGGAGCTGAAGGAGTCGTGGCCGGCGATTCGTCGATCGCGCGGGCGGCGCGCGGCCCGCACCCTCTCGCCGGAAGACCCTCCTCCGGGGGCCTGACCAGGCCTCGGCGCAGGTTCGTCTCATGGAGTTACGCTCCGATCACGGAATCGAAAAGCCCGATGACAAACCAGAAGGAGCTTCCGATGCATCGAACGCCATTGGCGGTCACCCTCTTGGTCGCCGTCGGCTTCTTTGCAAGCTGCTCCAACTCCAGCGGCGGAAATGGAAGCGGCGACGCTGGGGCGAGCGACGCCCCGTCCTCGTCGTCGAGCGGTGGATTGGAAGGCGGTAGCGCGTCCGGCTCGAGTGGAAGCTCCGCCAGCTCTTCCAGCGGCGGAAGCTCCGGGAGTAATTCGGGCAGCGGCGGAAGCTCCGGGAGTAGTTCGGGCAGCGGCTCGGGAAACAGCTCCGGATCGAGCGGCGGCGGCCACGCATTCGCCTGCGGTACGATGACCTGCAACTCGACGACGCAGTACTGCTCTGTCGTGGAGTACGGCCATGCAATCCTTCCCGATGGGGGGCAAGGCAGCTCGCAGGTGTCGACGTGCACCACCGTCGACGGTGGGCCTTCGTGCTCCGGGAGCAGCTCCGCGGTCGCTGGCGGGTGCGGCTGCTACGAGTCTCCGACGGGGGAAGTCACGATCACGGAATGCACACCCTGACCTCGTCGGAGTGCGCAACCCGCCCGCGCGTCATTCGCCGCCCGCGTCTGTCCCTGCGTCGCGCGTGACGGGGCACGAACCCGAAGGTCCTTCGCTCGGACTTGGTCCGTAGCCCGAATCAAGGGCTACATCGAAGCCGCGATAGCAGGCCACGGGGCCGGTCGCGGAGCAGTACGTGGCGTAGTCGCCGCCGCCGTCGGGGCAGTTCGTGTCCGGGGTGGACGAGATCGCGCAGACGCCGGCGATGCACACGTCGCTGCACGGACTCACCCCATAGGCCTCCGTCGGAAAGCCGCGGACGCAGTCGACCGCGAAGCCCTCCCAGCACGCGTGCGCGAAGGCGTTGGTCGGGCACTCCTGGACCGGAGAGCTCGAGAGCGCACACATCGCCCCGTTGCCGTTGCCGGGGACGAGCACGCAGGTGGACGGAGCGGTGCAGGTCGGCAGCGACTCCCACGTGTACGTGTTGGGAGTCGTGTCGACGAAGTCGGAAGGAACCGGATCGCCGCCCCCGCCGGAAGGACCGCCGCCCACCGAACACCACTGCGGCGTGACCCCGTTCAGGCAGCGCCACGTCCCCGCTCCCCCTCCGCCCGGGCACTCTTGGGGCCCGCAGCCCTCCCCGGTCAGACCCACGAAGGCGACGGTGAGGCTCGCGGCGAAAAGAGCTGCGACGGAGCGGGATCGCATGGCCGTCTGCATTTGGCTACTACGGCAGAAGTGAGCCGGCCCGTCGGCGCCGCCGGTGCGCATCGACGAAGCCGATGCCCGCGATGGCCACGCTGACCGCCGACACGACCGCCGGGTACGTAGCCGGCGCGTCGACGAGAGCGGCGATCCATACCCCGCCGAAGCTGTGGGCCGCCGTCGTCATGCACGCGACGCCGACGCTTCGTTCGGGTGAGAGGCCGCGCTTCGCGCAGAGGACGATCGGCGAGAGCGTCAAGCCCAGGACGGCGCCGATCGCCAGGGCCAGAGGCGACCAGACGCCGTTCGCGATCGCGGGCCCCAGGTCGAAGGCGCGGCTCGCCAGCGAGATGGTGACGCCGCTCACCGGGACGGCGAGCGCGGCGCCCACGCCGACGCAATGCCAGCGCGTCGTCGCCTCGCCCGCGCGGCGCGCGATCCAGTAGCCCGCCGCCCCCGCGAGCGCCGCCGCGACGTAAGCGCCCTGCGTCACCTGCGGCCCGAGTGCGCTCGTCTGCTCACTCAGGAGCGCGAAGCCCAGCGTGAGCGGCCACGTCGTGGAACACAAGGCCACCGCGAGAGCCTCGACCGCCGTGACGGCCGCGGGTCGCACCGCGACGACCTCCTGTACGCGCGCGATCGGCTCGGGCCGTTCGTGGTCGCGGTAGGCGCTCTCCGAGGCGGCGACTCGTGTGAGCACTCCGTCGGCTTCGTCGGTGATCGCGGGGAGGCCCGCGGTCTCGTCTTTCGCGAAGCGGTCCGAGGGCACGATGCGCCACGTCGGCTGCCGGCCTTGCCGGACGCGGGCAAGCCAGCGGTCGCGCGATGCAAGCCGAAGAGCGGCTCCGATCGCGGCCAGCGAGGGGATCCCGAAGGTGACTTCGAGTCCCGATGCGTCCGTCGGGTGCACGAGGACGAGTCCGCCGAGGATCGGGGCCGCCGCCATGACGCAAGCGGCCCCGGAGAGGATCGCGCGATCCGCGCTTTCGTGGGTATCGGCCCGCGCGTGCCGCAAACACGCAAAGACGACGATGGCCCCGTACACGATCGTCGCAAGCGCGTTCGCCGCGAAGCCAGCGCCGAACGGCGGACCCAGAAAGGCTTGGCTCACGGCAGCGGTCACCGCGGGCAACCCGAGCCAGCCGACCGCTTCGGCGCGGCCCTTGGACGCGAAGGCCCGCGTGGCGAACGGCACCTGCATCCCCAAGCACGCCGCACCGACCCCGAGCGTCGCCAGCGTCTGACCGCGCCCGCAAGACATCGGGAGATGCTCGACGAGCGCCGCGATCTGCGGCCAGAACCAGGCCACTACGCAGACGGTTCTCGCCCTGAGTAGCGACGCGTAGGGAACCCGAACGCCCACGCACCAGTGCTAGCGCGCGCCAGGCGCCGAGGCGAATCGGGGCGAAATGTCACCCGACGAGAGCGCCCGCCGGATCCACGGGAAACGTTCCGTGCTCCGCCATCAACGTGAGCAAGACCTCTCGCTCCGGCATCGAGCCGTGCTTGCGAATCAGGGCTGCCAAGCGTTCGAAGTAAAATTCGTAGCCCGACGGAGACAGCATCGCGAGATAGCGGGCGGGCTGCGCCCCGTCGTTGGAGAAACCGTGGGCGAGCCCCCGCGATGCGAACACAGTCTCCCCGGGGGCGAGTTGCCGAGCGTCGTTTCCGACGCGAAACCGAAGGGCCCCGCTCAGCATGAAGAAGGCTTCGTCGTGGCCCGTGTGCACGTGTTCGATCGGCCCGCGGTGCCCCGGCGCCATCTCGCCCTCGAGCACCGTGAGCGCCCCCGCGGTGTCGGAAGCGGAGACCTTGACCCGGTAGGTCCAGCCGGGGAGCTCGAGGAGCGCCCCTTCGCCGGCCTTCACGACGAAACCGCGTCCTGCTCCTGCGAGGCGTGGCTCGAACGACATTCCGGGCAGTGTAGCGACGCAAGGCCGAGGCACCATCCTGGGTGCGGACGCGCCGCCCTCGCGCCTCGTCCCCATCCGGCGCCCGCTGGCGCTGGCGAACCTGCGGGCGCCGGCGACGAAGGGTCCGGGCACCATCGGTGCAGGGCATCGCGCGGGCGTCAGGAAATGGCCGTGTCGAGGGATCGTCCCGAGCCGCGTCCGTGGCGAAAGATCTCGACGATAGGAGCTTTTGCACAAGGGTGACGTCCGGCGTCTTCATTCGCGAGAGGAGTCCCAATGATTGCCAGAGCTCAGGAACTTTCGTCGTCGCTCGAGTCCACGGCCCGAAAGGCGGGTTGGACGGTCGCGCTTCGGGGCGTCATCGCGGTCATCTTCGGCGTCATCGCGATCCGCAGCCCGCACATCCTCGCGAGCGTTCTGGTGATTGTGTTCGCGATCTATGCCTTCGCCGACGCGATCCTCGACTTCGTCGTCGCAGGGCAGCTCCGGAGCGCCGGCCAGCGCTGGGGATGGTACGTGTTCGAGGGCCTCGCGAGCGCCGCTCTCGGCGTCATCGCGCTCGTGTATCCCGGCCTGACGCTGCTCACCCTCATGCTCCTCATCGGCCTCCGCGCCATCGCGGTGGGCGTCTTCGAGCTCGTCGCGGCCTTCTCGTCGGAGGGGCACGAGTCGCGCTGGCTGCTCGGCCTCACGGGCGTGGTCTCCATCATGCTCGGCGTTCTTCTGCTGGGCAGCCCCGTCGTGGGGGGGGTCATCCTCCTCTGGACGATCGGCGTCTATGCGATCATCTTCGGCGTGATGCTCTTCGCCCTGGGCCTGCGCATGCTCAGCGCAGAACGGCGCGGGGCGTCCCTTCACCGGCCCGCAGCCACCGCCGGCTGAGTCCCTGGCGCGGCGCAGCCATCGCGGCGCGCGCATCACGCAAAGGCGCTTCGTGATGCGCGCGTCGGGTCGGCTCGGCGGGGGCTTGCTCGCGCTCGTCAACGGGTAGACTATTCGCCGGGTCTTCGCCGTCCGGCAGCGCCGCCGATGAATGCCTCGTCACAGCCTCAGGGCTTCGATGCCGCCGCCAATCGTTACGACGCCGACGAGGCGGGCAATCGAGTGCTCGCCCACATGCGGGCCCGCGCGTTCGGGCAGCTCTCGGCCGCGTTCTCGCCCGGCGCTCGTCTCATCGAGCTGGGATCGGGGACGGGCACCGAAGCGGCTCGCCTGGTCGACCGCGGGTGCCGTGTGGCGCTCGCAGACGTATCTCCTCGCCTGCTCGAGCGTGCGGCGATCCGGGTCCGGGCGGCGCGTCCGGACGGCTTGCTGGGAGCCCATCTCGTGCCGGCGCGCTCCGTGGGCGACCTGATCGCCGTCTACGGGCGGGGATCGTTCGACGGCGCGTACTCCAGCTTCGGGCCGCTCAACTGTGAGCCACGCCTGGATCCGGTCGCGAGCGGGCTCGCCGATCTCGTCCGTCCCGGCGGCGCCCTCGTGCTCTCGATCATCAACCGATGGTGTCCGGCCGAGACGGCATGGTTTGCCGCGCACGGTCGATGGCGCGACGCGCGCCGCCGCTGGAGCGGCCCATTGTACGCGGCGGCCTTTCCCGGCGGACCGAGAGATGTCCTCACGTGGTACTACTCGCGACGCGAGATCGAGCGCGCGTTCTCGAAGGCCTTCCGGGTGGAACACGCGGAGGCGCTGCCGCTGCTCTGGCCGCCTCCTTATCTCGATTTCATCGTCGCCCGGTTCGAATCGTTCTTTCGGGCGCTCGAGCCTTTCGAGCGCTGGGCGGCGCCCCGCCCGCTGCTGCGCGACCTCGGGGACCACGTGCTTTTGCGCCTGCGCCGGGGGTGAGCGCCGTCGGTCTTTCTCGCGCCCTCTCGCCCTCCGTGTCGAGCGGGCTGGCGCGGCCGCGCCGACGCGGTAGCGTCGAGGCGTGGCCCGGGTCCTCTTCGCACACGGTCACCTGCTGCGCCACGACGCCAAGCAGCACGCGATCGGCAAGCCCTACCCGCCGCTGGCGACCCTGTTCGCCGCGGCGCATGTCCGCGCGCTCGGCCACGACGTCGCCCTGTACGACCCGATGCTCGACGAAGACACGTCGACCTTTCGGGCCGCGCTCGATCGGGCGCGACCCGACTTCGTCGTTCTCTACGACGACTCCTTCAACTGGTTCACGAAGATGTGCCTATCGCGCATGCGCCAGGCCGCCGTCTCGATGATCGGCGAGGCGCGCGCGCGGGGGCTGCCGGTCATCGTTGCCGGACACGACGCGGCCGACGAGCCGGAGACCTATCTGCGCTCGGGCGCCGCGTTCGTCATCGTCGGAGAAGGCGAGGTGACGCTGGGCGAAGTTCTCACGCGGCTCGTCGCCTCTCGCAGCCAGTCCGGTCCGGGCGGCGATGCCGTCGGCCACGAGGACGCGACCGCGATCCCGGGCCTCGCCTTCTTGCACCGCGGGTTTCTCCGCCGGACCCCCGCACGCAAGCTCCTGCAGGACCTCGACGTGTTGCCCCTGCCGGCCTGGGACCTCGTCGACGTCCCGCGCTACCGCTCGTTCTGGCTCCAGCGACACGGATACTTCTCGCTGAACGTCGTGACGACGCGAGGCTGTCCGTACCGGTGCAACTGGTGCGCGAAGCCGGTCTACGGCAGCACGTACCACAGCCGCTCGCCCGCCAATGTCCTGGCCGAGCTCCGGCTGCTCCGCGAGCGCTATGCGCCGGACCACCTCTGGTTTTGCGACGACATCCTCGGGTTGAAGTCCCGGTGGCTCGTCGCCTGGGCGGACGCTGTCGCCGAGGCTGGTCTGCGCACTCCGTTCCTTTGCCAGACCCGCGCTGACTTGATGACCGACGAGAACGTGCAGGCGCTCCGGCGGGCCGGGGCGCGCGAGGTCTGGCTGGGCGCCGAGTCGGGCTCGCAACGCATCCTCGATGAAATGGAGAAGGGCATTTCCGTGGAGGAAACGCGCGCGGCCGTGAGCCGCCTGCGGGGCCAGGGTGTGCGCGTGGGGCTCTTTCTTCAGTTCGGTTACGCGGGCGAGGGCTGGCCCGATGTCCAGGCGACGCGGTCGATGGTGCGCGAGCTGCTTCCGGACGACATCGGCGTTTCCGTCAGCTACCCGCTTCCTGGCACGCGCTACCACGAGCGCATGTCGGCGCGGCTCGGGGAAAAACGTAACTGGATCGAGAGCAATGACCTCGATCCGCTCGTGCCCGGCACGTTCTCGCCCGCGTTCTACCGAACGCTGTCACGGGTCGTGCACGCCGAGCTCCGGGTCATGCGGGGCGCGCGTGCGCTCGGTACGCTCCTGCGTGAGCCGTTCGGGGTCGCACCAGGCCGGTTGCGGCGCGCTGCGGGCCTTCGCCACGCGGGGCCGTGGCTGGTCGGTCGTCTCCGGCTCGAGGCCGAGCGCCGAAAGCCGCATTGACATAAGCCCGGGGGGTCCATACGCTTCACACACCTTTAGCCGCGGGAGTGTTCCATGGCTCGACACGTAGACCACCGGGTCTGGCTTCTGCTGATGGCGATTGCGGTTGCCCTCACGGTTGCCTGCAGCAGCAGCTCGCCGGCGCCCTCGGGCGAGGGAAGCGACGGCGCGACGGAGACTGTGTCCGACGCGATGACGCAGGGTTGAAGGCCGCTTGACGGCCGCTGAAGGCCGCCGGAAGGGCGCCTTGAGCGTCACTCTGTGCTTTCGAGCATAGCCCGGGCCGCACGGGTCGTGTCGGCATCGCTGGAGTGATCGGCGAGCGCCCGCAAATGATTCTGGTCCGCGTCTGCCGCGGCCTGATCTCCCAGCTGCGCGCACGCCTGCCCTCGCACGTGGAGCGCGAAGGGGTCGTCCGCGAGGAGACGAAGGGCTTCGTCGGCGTCGCGCCGCGCGTTGGCCGCATCGCCGGCTTCGAGGTCGGCGGCAGCCAGGGCTCCCCAGGCGTTGGGCGCGTTGGGCTCGATCGCGAGGGCCTCGGTTGCGGCGCGCGCAGAGTCGACCGGCCGCTTCTCGCGGAGCAGCATCTGGGAGGCGCGCAACTCGGCGCGATAGTCGACCGGCATCGCGTCGAGCGAGCGCTCCAGGGCCGCGAGCGCATCGGTCGCGCCGGCGGCGCCGTGGTCGCGATGCATGGCGCGCTCTGCGACTCCCAGCCAGAAGCTGCCCCGCACGCTCCGCTCCGTCCGGACCGCGGCGCACGCTAGGAGGAGCAGGGCGCCCGCGATGGCGCCGAAGCGCAGCGCCGCGGGCCACGCCTCGAGGGCCTTCGTCGCGCCGGTCGAGGTTCTCTCGACGCCGGACGCGGCGGCGAGAGAAGGCGGCGCGTTGCCGGCGAGGAATCCGAGCGCGATCCCCGCGAGGGCGATCGTCGCGGGCATCTCGAGGGGGAAGCTTGCAATGGAGATGACTGCGAGCGCGACGAGCGATCCCGCCGCGGAGGCGGTGCTGGTGCGCACGTCGTCGGTGCCCGTCGCGAAGCGACGACGTGCCGCCATCGTCGCGCTCGCGCCCAGGAGCCCGAGGGCCAGGAAACCGAGCACGCCGGTCTCCGCCAGCCGCTCGAGCGCGTCGTCGTGCGCCTGGCGCGGCGCGCGCGTCGCTGTGAGCACGCCGTCGCTCGCAGCCCCCGGCTCCGCGTATCCGGGGAAGGCGCGCGGCCAGTTGCCCGGGCCCACCCCGAGGAGCGGATGCTGGCCGACCATGGTCGCGGTGCGCCGCCACAGGCCGAACCGTGTGCGCAGGGCGGTCGAATGCGTGTCGAGGCCTTCTTGCAAGACCTCGACGACGTTGGCGTAGCGTTTGGCGTCGCCCGAGTCGTGCGCGTTGAAGCGCGCGGGCACCGAGGCTGCCAGGCCGGCCCCGACGATCGCCGCGATCGCCACCGTGACGGACGCGCGCGACAGGCGCGCCCTCGTCAGCCACATCACCGTCGCCAGCCCGCACGCGGCCCCGATCCAGGCGCCTCGTGCCCGCGTGGCTCCGAGAAAGAGCAGCTCGAGTACGACCGATACCGCCATCGGCGCGCGTGATTCGAGCTTCGGCGATCGCGCCGCCGCGCCGACCCCGAACGGCAAGGCCATCGCGATCGCCTCCCCCGCGGGGTTGCGGTTGCCGAAGGTCGAACCGGGGGTGCTGATGACCGGGATCGAAAGCGGCAGCATCTCCAGGTGTTGCAAGAGCCCGATCGCTGCGACAGCGGCAGCCGCGATTGTGATCGCCTCGAACACGCGCCACCGCGCTTCGCCGGCGTCGTCGACGACGCTCGCGGCGCAGGCGAGACCGAAGAGCGAGGCCCAGCGCGCCATCGCGTCGACGGCGTAGGGCGCGCCGAGCGGACCGCGGGCGGCCGCCGCCCACGACACCGCGGTGGTCGCGAGGACGAGCCACGAGCTCGCCGCGATCCCACGGGCCCATCGAGGACGACTCGTAGCCAATCGTCGCAGCGAGAAGGCGATGAGCCCGAGCGACGCGGCGAGCTCCAGCGCCGCGAACTTGGGCACGAGAAACGGCGCCTGGAGTGCCGGCAGGTACAGAAGGAGTACGAGCATCGCTCCGCCGACGGTCGCGAGCGTGGCGAGCCCCGCGGCCGCTTCGCTCACGTGCCGACCGGGCCGAGATCCGAGCGGATGGCTCGCGCCTCGGAGGCGAGCTCCGTGTGCAGGGCCTGGAGCCGCGCCGCAAAGCGCTTCAGGACGAGGCGTCGGTAGTCGGAGAGGTGCAGCTTGAGGATTCCGTCGCTGAGGACCACGTCGGCATGAAGGGCCGCGGCGGCACGGCGGCGAAGGTGATAGCGCCAGGCGGTCCGGAGCACGCTCTCGAGCGCGGGCGCGAGAGGTCCGAGCGCGAGCTCACAGGCCGCCTGAAACGCGCCCGGCTCGTGAGCCTGATGGTCCTCGTGGGCCTTGAACCCCGGGAAGAACCTCCGGACCCAGGTCGCGTTGGCGTTGCACAGGGCCTCGTACGCGGGTCGCCCGGAGAACGGCAGCGCGGACACGAGCTGGTGGGCGGTGAAGAGGTCGCGATGGTACGCGATCGGGAGCTCGGACTCGTCGACGAGATAGTTGGGGCAGATCGCGCGGCGCGTGCCGGTGAGCTTCGTTGCCAGGACGAGCATGGAGTACGCGGTGTACCCGTGGCCCGCTGCCGCCACCACGAAGAGGTCTACGTCGGGTCGCGCACCGGCGTTCTTGTGAGCGACGCCGCCCGAGATGACGAGCGCCCGGACGAAGGGCAGGGCCGCGAGCCTCGACAGCGTCGCGCGGTTGCGATCCACGAGCGTGCGGGTCAGGGCCTCGCGCTCCGGCATCGGATCGACCAGGTGCTCGCGCCCGGCGAGGACCAGGAATCCATGAGGGTGCAGCGTCACCACCCGAGACAGGGCGGGGCCGGCGGCAAGTCTGCGCACCTCCGCCTCGTCGAACGTCGCGCCGATCGACGCGTTTAGCACCTTGCTCAGCGGCAACGGCGACTCGAAGAGGTCCGCGTAGACGACGGTGGCGAGGAGAGCCCATTCGCGGGGTCCGAATCCCGGAGGCGGCGGGGGCAAGGGAAGGGGAGGCGCCGTGCTCTCGGGCTCGAGGCCATCGACGACGCCGCGGACGCGGCTCGGGCCCGTAGCTCGCGCCCTGGCCCAGAGCGCTTCGGCGGTGTGGGTCCACGAGAACTGTCGCGCGCGCCGCAGCCCCTCCGCGCGCAGCCGCTCGGCACCGCGCGGGTCGCGCAGCTGCGTGGCGATGGCGCGTGCGAAGGCCGCATCGTCCCCGGGGCCGACGAACCGCGCCGCGTCGCCGCCTACCTCCCGCAGGGCGGCGACGTCCGACGCGATCACGGGCGTGCCGCACGCCATCGCCTCGAGGAGAGGGAGGCCGAAGCCCTCGAGCGTCGGCGCAAATACGAAGAGGTCGGCGCCTGTATAGAGTGCTGCGAGATCGGATTCGGGCACGTATCCGAGCCAGCGGACGCGCCGACCCGCCTCGTGCGCTTCGAGGGCTTTCACCAGGCGCCGGTCTTTCCACCCGCGTCCGCCCACGACGACGAGCTCGTGGTCCACGTCGGCCCCGATACGGTCGAACGCGCGAAGCAGCGTCGGGAGATCCTTCCGGGGCTCGAGGGTCCCAACGGTCAGCACGTACGGCCCCTCCAGTCCGTAGCGGACGCGCATGACGGCCACTTGCTCCGGACTGGCGGGTCGGCACGATGGGTGCGCCGCCCCCGGCAGCTGCGCGATGCGCCCCGGCTTGAGCCCCAGGAGCGCTTCGATGTCGCGCTGCGACGCCTCGGACACCGTGCCGATCACCGGCGCCGTCGCGACCACGAGGCTCATCATCGGCCGCGAAAGAAAGCGCTTACGTGCCGTGAAGAAGTGGGGGACCCGCAGGACCGCCAGGTCGTGCACGACCACCAGCGTCGGGCAAGGGGACGCCAGCGGCGCCGCATAGTTGGGGAACACGCCGAAGTCGGCGCCCGTTTCGGCGAGCATGCGAGGCGCCGCGGACTGCATCCACAGCGCGCGCACGCCAGGGCCGGAAATGTGAATGTGAGGGGCCCAGCGCTCGACGAGCTCCGGCGCGGGCGGTCGGTTCGACAGGAGCACGACGTCGTCGTGCTCCGCGCGCGTCTCGAGCAACGCGTCGACCAGATGCTCGGTGTAGTAGCCCACCCCCGTGCGCAGCGGAGTGCAGGTGGTGATTTCGACGGCGAGTCTCATGTCCGACGACCGGGGTGATGATCCGCCGTCCCGTGCCCCACGACAAGCGTTCCTCCCTGGCCGCAGGCGTTGCCTGGGACGCAGGTTCTCCGCGCGCCGTATGGCTCGACCGGGGGCCGCCTGCCGGGTGCATCATGGGGGGATGAGCGCCGGAGCACCCGAGGGGGCGCCGCGACCCGCCGAAGCGGCCGCCGCCGCAGCGTCCGAACCGTCGCACCGGTCCGCCACGGGCGGCCTTGCCGAGGCCCTTCTGGTCCTGCTCGCGCTCGTCTTGCCGTTCGAGGCTCCGCTCTTCCGGCTCGGTCCCTTGCAGCTCACCACGGTCGAGCTCGCGCTCTACGCGATGTTGAGCGCCTGGGGGGTCGGCGTCGCCATCGAGGTCCTCCGCGAGCGGGCCGCGTGGCGCCCGGCGATCGTGCACCTCGGGCGGGACCCGATGGCGCGGGCCGCGGTGCTGTGGGCCGCCGTCCTCTTCGCGTCGGCCGCGGTTGCGCCGTCCGATCGGCCCGCGGCGTTCAAGTTCGCGCTCCGTAGCCTGTCGGGCGTCCTCGCCTTCTTCGCGGCACGTTCGCTCGCGCGCCCGCGCGGGGTGGCCCGCGGCGTGATGGTGGCCCTGGTGGTCGGGGGACTCGCGTCGGCCATGACCGCGGTGATGGACGGGCTTCTACCGAGCAGCGCGCGCGTGTGGAGGTTCTTTCACGAAGGGACCTTCGACGAGCTCGGCCTCGTTCGCGCCAGCGGTGTCTTCGAATACCCCACGATCGGGGCGATGTACTGGGAGGCCGTCGTGCCGGTCCTCATCGTGGCGCCGCTCGCATGGACGCGCCCGGACACCGCTGCGCGCAGGGCGCGCCTCGCCGTCGCGGCCAGCGCGGTCCTCTTCCTCGCCATCTTCGCGAGCGCGACCCGCACCGCGATCGTAGGGGCGGCCGTTGCGTGCGGTCTGATGGCCGTCCTAGGGCGGCGCTCGGGGCCGCCCGTACCTCGCGTGGCCGCGGCCTCGCTCGGTGTGCTCGTCGCGCTGACCCTCGTGGTCCTGCGGCCCGCTGGGTCCGACGCTCGGCTCGGCCAGCGTCTTCGGTGGTGGCACGACGACCGGTGGCTCGGCGTGCGGTACGAGGTACCGGCCAAGCGTCGCACGGTGGGCGCTGGCGAAGTGTTTGTCGTTCCCGTCACGCTGTGGAACACCGGGTCCATCGCATGGCGAAAGGCCGGGGCGCAGCGGACGCTTCTTTCCTATCACTGGACTCTCGAGCCGGAGGGCGGCGCTCCGGGGCGGCTGGTCGAGTTCGACGGCTGGCGTACCGACCTGCCGGAAGACGTGCCTCCCGGAGGCGTCGCCCACGTCGCGGGCATCGCGCGGGCGCCGACCGCAGGAGGGTCCTACCTCCTGTCGTGGGACCTCGTGCAGGAGAACATCACGTGGTTCAGCGCGCGGGGCAACGCGCCCGGCGAGCAGGCCGTCGACGTGCGCACCGAGAGCGCCGAGCCACCCCCGCCTACCGTCCTGTCGAAGGCGGAGCCGCCGCCGGCCCCGCGTCGCCGCCTCTGGCGCGCCGCGGTCTCTCTCTGGCAAGAACGGCCGCTGCTTGGCGTAGGGCCGGACAACTTTCGGCGCCGCTACGAGGCTTTGCTCTCTCCGTCGCCGACGGGCGTGCCGTACACGGACACGCGGATCCACGCCAATAGCCTCTATTTCGAGACGCTTGCCGATCTTGGTCTCGCGGGGATCGCCGCGCTGACGGCGATCGCGCTCGCCCTCGTCCGCGTTCTACGACAGCTCTGGGAGACCCGTTGCGTCGCGGGTCTGGCCTGCGCGGTGGCGGCGGTCACTTTCTTCGTGCATGGCCTGCTCGACTACTTCTTCGAGTTCACGCCGCTGTTCGGTCTGTTCTGGGTGACGCTCGGACTGACGGCGGCGTTCGCGCAGGGGCCGCGCGCGCTGCCAGAACCCCGAGGCATGCCGCGGTGAGGACCACCTCCGCGAGCACGGTTGCGAGGGCCGCGCCCGGCCCGGCCCTCTGCGGAATCAGGACGAAGTCGAGGGCCACCGTGATCGCGAGCATCATGAGCGCCAGCCACGTATTGTCTCGCTCCAGGTCGCGCGCCAAAAGGAAGTGGGTGAGACCGAAGTTCACGTAGAGGAGCGGGACCCCGAGAGCCAGGACGCGTAGCGAGGCAGCGGCTCGCTGAAAACTCGGACCGAAGACCCACGCGACGAGCGAGGGCCCTTCGACGAAGCACACGGCTCCGACCACGAGCCCGAGCACGAGAAGGCCGAAGCCGAGCCGTCGCTCGAGCCGTCGACGGTCCGCCGGATGCGCGTGGGCCCGGGCGAGCATCGGGAACATGACCCCCAGGACGACCGCGGGCAGGAGGTGTGCCCCCTCGAAGAACTTGTAGGCCGCCGCATAGGCGCCCAGCTCGGCGTCTCCCGACATCGCTCGCACGAAAAACGTATCGACCTTGAAATACAGGAGCGACAGGAGCCCGGCGATCCAGATGGGCGCCGACTGTGCGAGCGCCACCCGCGCGAGCTCGCGATCGATCGAGAGGCCCGCCCCGATCCCGCGTAGCGGGTGGAGGCGGAGCGTCAGGACGAGCCCGTAGACGAAGGCCACCGAGGAGGCCGCCGCCAATCCCACGCAGAGACCCGTGAGCGAGCGGCTGACGGCGAGGGCGGTCAATCCGGCCACGGTGGTCGCGACGGCGCGCGCAGCGTTGAGCCGCGTTTCGTCTGCGAAGCGCTCGTACCCGCGGAGGATCGCGCCAACATGATCGGCGACGGCGTTGCACAACGCGGCCACGCCGAGAAGCGCGATGCCCGTGCGCACCTCGCGATCGCCCGAGATCATCGCGGCCGCCGCGACGGCAAGGCCGTAAGGGAGCGTGGCAAGGCCGCGGAGCGCTAGACCCACTCGAACGATGCGCGGCCCGTCGGTGCGGTCGCGCGCCAGCGCGCGGGTCGTCCAGAGCCCCAGTCCGAGGTCGCTGGCGAGCGCGAGCAAGGCGGTGACCGTCGACGCGAAGGCGAACCGGCCGAACGCCGCCTGCCCGAGGACGGGGGCGGCGGCGACGGTGACCACGAGGCGGCATCCCCGTTCGAGCCCCAGCGACAGCGCCTTGAGCGATAGATTCGAGAGCGCCCTGCGTAGCTCGCGTCCGGGCGCCATCGCCGGTCAGCTCCGGAACGATCGGAACGTATCGGCCAGGACGGTCGACACGGTCCGCACGAGAATGCGCCGGTCGAGCGCTGGGCTCCATTCCTGCAGGTACTGAACGTCGAAGCGCAGCCGCTCGGCGATCGACACGTTGTTGTCGCCGCGCAGCCCGTTCACTTGTGCCCAGCCGGTGATGCCCGGGCGGATCCCGTAGCGCGCCCCGTAACCAGGGATCTCGCGCTCGTAGCGCGCGACGCGCTCGAACACCTCGGGGCGCGGGCCGATGAGACTCATGTCACCCTTGAGCACGTTCCACAGCTGGGGCAGCTCGTCGAGGCCCATGGGGCGCAAGAAGCGACCGACGGGAGTGACGCGTTTCCCGGAGTCCATCGTCCGCAGCTTCACCATGGTGAACGGGACTCGGTTGCGCCCCGCGCGCCGCTGGTAGAAGAGGGCAGGCCCGGGCGAGTCCAGCGAGACGAGAGCGCAGAGGCCGGCGATGAGCGGCGCCGTCACCACGAGGCCGGACATCGCCAGCGCTACGTCGATGACTCGACGGGCCGTCAGGCCGTCGCGGTCGGCCCGCCCGCGCGGCTTGTCCCCCGCCTCGACGACAGCCGCGTGGCGTGGTCCAGCGACGGCGAAAACCTCGCCTCCGGGGCTGCCGAGAGGGACGGTCGCGCCGTTGCCGTTGGTGGCCTTGCCACCGTTGGTGTGCTTTGCCGTTGGTGGCCTTGCCGTTGGACGCTTTGCCGCTGGTGGCCTTGCCGTTGCTCTCGGTAACCGCGTGGCGCCTGTCGACTCCGTTGCTGCCATTGGAGTGCACGGTGGGTCCCGAGGCCTCGCGTCGGTTTCGGGCCTCGTCGACCGCCTTCGCAAACCGGTGCTCGAAGTTCGCGCGATCGAACCGCTTCGCAAAGCGTCGGAGCACGGTCGGGTCGAACTCCGTCGCTCGGCCCTCGAGGCGATCCATCGCCTCGCGGATGGCTTCCACCGTCGGTTCGCGGATCAAGAGCCCCGTCTCGCCATCGCGGACGATGTCGAGTGCGCCCCCTTCGGCGCATGCGAGCACCGGCTTGCCCGCCGCGAGCGCTTCGACCATCACCATGCCGAAATCGTCCACTCCCGTATGCAGAAGGGCGCGGCAGCGCGCGAAAAGCGCCGCAAGCTCGCCCTCCTCGACCCGCGCCAGAAGCGTCGTGTTCGGGCCCGCGAGACGCTCGAGTCTCGCTCGCTCGGGCCCCTCGCCGACGACCACGAGTCGCTCGCCCCGCCCGTGGAATGCGCGCAGCGCAAGATCGACTCGCTTGTTCGGGACGAGCGCGGAGACGAGCAGGTAGGGAGCGTGCGAATCGGCCGAGGCGACGCGCTCGGCGGCCCGCTCGAAGCGGTGCGTCTCGATCGGTGGCTCGATCACCTGGGCGTCGCGCTGGTAGTAGCGGAGGATTCTCTGGCGCGTGTACGTGCTGTTGGCGATGAGTACATGCGGGCGTGCAGCGGCCGCGGCCTCCCAACGACGCAGGTAAGAGGCCGTGCCGCGAAACAGGGCGCGCCCGACGTGTCCTCCGGGAACGCTCGCCTCGTACGTGCCCTGGGCTTCGTGCGCATAACGGAGCGTCGAGTGGACGTAGGCGACGTGCAGCGCCGTGGCGGGAGCGAGCGCGCCGATGGCGACGCAGTGGCTGCTCGAGACGACCAGCGAGTAGCCGTCGAGCTTGAAGGACTCGACGGCAAGCGGGAAAAGAGGCAGCAGCGCGCGAAAACGCCCGCTCATGAAGGGCGCATTCGCGACGCTATGAATCGCGGATGTGGTGGCCTGCCGCCGGGCGAGATCCGGCGATAGACGCTTTGGGTCCCACGTGAGCGTGAAGAGGTCAGCTTGCGGGAAAACGCTGCACAGCGCCTCGACGACGCGCTCTCCGCCGCGCATCGACGTGAGCCAATCATGTACGATCGCAACGCGCTCCGTCATGCCTGCGAGGGCACCCTACCACGGTCGCCGCGCCATGCTGCCGCGCGCTGCCACTATCGCGCCGCGCTCGCATCGCAATGGAACTATTCGGAAAGCTGTTTGCTCCTCAGGCAAGGACCTCTTTCCCCGACGAGCCTTCCGAGCGCGCGTTTCGCCCGCCATCGCGACGGACGACGCACGCCTTCGGGTCGTTCGTTTCCGGCGGGTGACTGAGTCGCGAAGGAGCCAACGACACTCGCGTCCAGGTCGTGCCGCCGTGCTCGACGTTGTCCGTGGTTTGGACCCATCGAGGCGATGTCACCGTCGGCGATGGCGGGGACTGGTCGCGGAGGTGGCGCCTCGCCTTCGACGTCCCGGTCCGTTGTAATTATTCGTTGTTGCCGCAATTCTCTCGAAAAAGACCACAAAAAGACCGCGAAGATAGACCGAACGGAGTTGCTCGGCACCTCCGATTGGGTCAGATCTTGCGCATCCATGGCCTCGTTCGACGGTAGCCAGCACAGTTTTCGCGTCGCGCATGCCGCGCATCTGATCGAAGTGGTCAAGCGGTGGCAGGTGAACAGTCGGGACCTCCTCGAGGGCACCGGGCTTACCAGCGAGGCGCTGGACGAACCGCGAGCGCAGCTGCCCGTGCCGACGATGGTGGCCCTCCTCGAGCGAGCGCGGCGCCTCACGGGCGAGCCCGCGATCGGGATGCACATCGGCATGCACACCCGCGCGACCCTCTACGGGCATCTCGGATTCGCCGTCCTGAGCGCGTCGACCATTCGCGAGGCCATCGATGTGTCGTTGCGGTTCGGGCCCATCGTCACCACGGCCCTCACGGTACGCCTGCGCGTCGAAAAGCGGGAAGCGTCGCTCATCGTCGACGAGCACGCCGACTTCGGCAGTGTCCGCGATGTCGTGCTCATGTCGACGCTCGTCGCGCTCTGGCAAGTGAGCCGATCGATGACGGCGCGAGAGCTGACGACGAGCACCGCCGAGTTCGCGCTACCCGAACCCGTGTACAGCGCGAAGCTCGGGGTCAGCGGACTGCGGATGCGTTTCGATCGGCCGGTTCACCGCCTCACGTTCGACGCACGCAGCCTCGATCTCCCGTACACGATGCCCGACCCGGTGGCGCTCAAGCTGGCGCGCGAGCACTGCCAGCAAGAGCTCGACTCGCTCGGCCTCAACGCGGGACTTCCCGCGCGCGTGCGCGGCCTCATCTCGAAGCCAGGGGGCGGCTTTCGCGGACTCGAAGAGGTCGCGGAGGCGCTCAAGAGGTCGGCGCGCACGCTGAAGCGACAGCTCGCCGCCCAGGGGGTGACCTTCTCGGAGCTGCGTGAGAGAGAGCTGTCCGAGCGGGCGCTCGTTTTACTGGGCTCGGCCGATCTGTCGCTGGCCGAGATTGCCCTGCGACTCGGCTACTCGAACGTGACCAACTTCGAGCGAGCGTTCCACCGCTGGACCGACTGCACGCCGGCCGAGCAGCGGCGCGCGATCGGCGTGCGCCACGGCTCGTAGAGCGAGGGGCCCAAAGGCGGGCCCCAACGCATCCGTTCGTCGCGCGCGCGCCAGTCCTCGCGCCGGGAGCGGCGAGCGCGCCCTGACGTCCCTCAGAGGCAAGCTGCGCGCTCGGCGTCACAGAGCGGCTTGGGAGCGCCGCTGGCGGTGCATGCCGCTTGCTGGGCATCGCACCGCGCCTGATCCGCGGCGGTCAGGCACGTGCGCGCATCAGTCGCGCACTTCGTGACGTCGAACGTGGTCGTCAGGCATGTCTGCAATTCGGCAAGACAACCCTGTTGCGACGCAGCGCCGGCGTCGGGAAAAACGACCGGCGGCGGCGGCGGGAGCAGTCCCCCGTCGAACGTCCGGACGGGTAGGCCCGCGTCGAACGCAGGCGGCGTGAGGACCGGAGGTTGAAATCCACCGTCCAGCCGCGGCGGCTGCGGGAAGGCGAACCCGCCCGCGTCCGGGACCAAGGTCGCCAGACAGCTACGCAGCTCACCGTTGCACGACGTCAGCCCGGCCGGAGCCTGAGCGTCGGCCGCGCAAGCAAAGGCCTGCGCCTGACATCCGATGACGGTATTGAGCGCGTCGGTCGTGCTGTCCGGGCTGCCCGAACCGAATGTCGACGTCGGGTTGGCTTGCCCGCACGCGAGCAGCAGGCCGACAGCCATCCCGACGGAGACGATTCCAGCGCTGCTGAGTATTTTGGAATTCATGACATTTCTCCTCGATAGCTCCAGCAAAGATTCATTAATCAAGTGCGGCCAATGCCTGTAACGGGCGTTGCGGGGCAGCGATTCGCCGCGCTCGGGGAATGCTGTGGCTGTGCGAAGGGGACGTGAAAAAGGGTCAATAGTCGGCAAAAAGGCCCGCTATACCGGATCATTGCGCTCTGCGATGAAATCCCGGCTGTCCGGCGAGGATGGCGAGGATGGCGAGGGTGGCGAGGGGGGATGAGGCGTGGGACCAGGCGGGGATAGTGGATTGGGCAGCCCGTGATAGGGAAAGACGTTGCGGGAGCCCCTGTCGCGTCGTACAGGGACCCGTGAGGTTTTTTGGGACGGCTGGATTCGCAATCCTCACCGTAACGGTCAGCGCGTCGTGCGCAGCGGTCAGTGGTCTCGACGGCTACGGTGAATGCACCAGCGACTGCGGAGACGCGTCTCGGAGCCCCTCGGTGGTGCCCGATGCGTCGGACACCGCAGACTCGTCGACGACCTCGCAGGAGACCTCGGTGGACGAGACGTCCGCACCCGTGGGCGACGCGAGCGAGGCTCTCCCCGAGGAGGGCACCGACGTTGGCGACACGGGCCTCGACGGCAACGTCGAGCCCCCACCCGTCGACGCGAAAGCAGAAGACGTGGCCGTGCCGCCCGTCGACGCCGGCGTCGACGCCGTGGCCCCCGTCCCCGATGCGGGAGTCGGAGGCGGTCCGACTTGCGGTCCTCTCTCCAGCCGTTTCCGGTGCAACGCGAATCAAGTGTGCTGCGCGAGCCTGGCGGCACAAACGAACGCCTGCGGCTCCTCGGCCTCCTGCAATGCGAACGCGACTCTCCAGTGCTCGACCGCGTCGGATTGTCCGACCTCGAAGCCCATTTGCTGCGCGCAGATGAGCCTCGTTCCCGATTCGATGGCCGACTTGCCGCCGAAGTGCGTCGCTACGGCGCTCTCGGCGTCCTGCGCCTCGTCGTGCAACGACAGCAGTCCTCCGAGCAACGCGGCGAGCTGCACATACACCGGTACCGTTCGCCTGTGCAGCCACAACGGCGACTGCTCGTCGTCGGCCGTCTCCGGGGCGGGCTGCTACAACTTCAACGGCGCTCCCGTTTCCTGGTGCTCGACGAGCCTGGCGGGTCTCGAGGGCACGCCCGAGCCGTAGGCCCGCGCGCGAGAAGTTGCGCGAGCCACCGTCGTAGGCCAATCACGCGGCGGTTGATCTAAGCGAGCTTCGCGCGTCGGTACGTGAGAGGGGTCTGTCCGGTCCATCGCTTGAACGCGCGATAGAACGCTTCGACGTGCGAGAACCCGAGCCGGAACGCGATGTCCGTGAACGCGAGCTCTTGATGGGTGACGTACCGCAGGGCGAGCTCCTGCCTCAAGGTGTCGAGCAGCGCGCTGAAGGTAGTTCCCTCGCGTTCGAGTCGGCGCGCGAGCGTTCGGGCGCTCATGCGAAGCTGGCGAGCCACCGTGAAGACGGTCGGGTCGCCCTCCAGGAGCTCCCTCGCGGCGATCTCTCGGACTCTCCCGCTCAACGTCTGATTCTGGGTCGATTGACTGAGCGCCAGCTGCACGTGCTCGCAGAGCAGGGCGTGAAGGACGGGGTTGGCGCCGGGCAGTGGCGCCTCGAGGTATTCTCGGTGAAACGCGAAGCCGTTGGCCGGGGCTTCGAACCGCAGCGCGGCCCCTTCGAACGCACGTTCGTATGCGGTCGTGTTCGACGGTCTCGGATGCGTGAACCAGCACTCGAGTCCAGGCGCGCCGGCGAGCGGCGCGCGCATGTGGTTTGCGTACCAGGCGCTTATCGTGAAATCGAGGATGGTCTTCGGGACCGGGACGCTCATCTCGAACTTCAGTACGGCCCGCGAGTCCTCGCGCTCGAGCCGCACGCTGAGGACGTCGCTGTAGGCGCGGATGTAGCGATCGGCGACCACGGTCGACTCGCGGACGGTGGCGGCCGAGTACATCGCGTAGTCGAGGGCTCCGGCGCGGCCCAGAGGCATCGCGCGCGCGGCTTTGAATCCGAGATCCGGGTCACCCGTGACCGCGACCTGGCGTACGGCCAGTTCGTTCGCGACGGTCGCCGGAATGCGACACGCCGGGTCGATCGCCCTCAGCTTGTTGAGCGATTCGGCGCCGAAGGACTCGTAGGTCGAGAGAACCTGAGCAAACGGTTGGACAAAACGCGCCGAGACGCTGAGGACTTCCATTTTGCGGCACCGCCGGGGTCGATTCGGTTAGCCTTGCTCGCGCGCCGGCAGGTGTCAATGTCGGTAACGCGAGAACTACGTATTTACTGGAAATACACCGCGTAGCGGGACTTCGGCGCTCGAGTGGCCCTCCCCCCACTGTCCGGGGAGCAGCATCCCGGCGTACCGCTCCGGCGCGTGGACGCCTTTGGACCTCATGGCCGTTTCGGCCTGCGTCACCAGTTTCCGGCCCTCGTCGCCGCCGAGAAGAGTTCCGAGGCGATGGCGAGCGGCCCATTCGTGGAGCGCCATGTCGGCGGCGCAAGCCCGCTCCGCGGCCGAGCGCAGATGCGCGCACGCTTCTTCGACGCGGCCCTCGGCGTTGGCAACGGACGCCGCGACCAGCGAGGCCAGCACCGCGATCCAGGGGCTCGCTTCACGCTCGAGTCGCCGGCCCATGCGTGCCGCCTCCCGCAGCCGTTCGCGTCTGCGGCTCCCGGTTTCTCGAGCCGCCGCGACGGCGCTTCGCGCGCGAGCAAAGCTCGTCACCGCTCGCACGTACTCGGCAAGCCCGAGCATGCTGCGCCGGAACGAGCGCGCGTGTCGCGAGAGACGCTCGTGAGCGAGCGCCCCCTTCTCCTCGTAGAGGTAGATGTCGACCTCCGCGACCATGGCCCTCCAGTGCTGTATCAAGAACCCCCGCTGCGGCCACTGGGCGAGCGCGCCCACGACGTGCTGGCGAGCGCCGTCCGGGTCGTCCTTGGCGAGCAGCACGAGGGGGGCCACGCCCGTGCGCAGGTTCACGACCTTCAGCCGGTCTCCTCGTCGCTCGGCGTCGGTCAGAAGGGCGGGAAGACGTCGCGCGAGCTCCGCGGCTTCTCCGAGGAAACCGAGGGCAAACTCGGCATAGACCGCGACCGCGTGCGCGTTCCAGATGCCACGCGAGGCGGGCAGCGTTGTGTACGCGGTCTCATGCGCCTCGAATGCCTGTCTCCAGCGGCCGCGGAGGAAGTACCTCATCGACAGCATCCCCTGGAGCGCTTGCACGGGGCGCTCCGGCTCGGGCATGCGATCGGCTAGCTCTCCGGCGATCTGCGCCATCGCGCGTTCGCGCTTTCCTTCTTCCGGGCCCCCCCTCGTGGCCAGGTGCGTAGCTTCGAGCGCGGCTGCGGCGCCGATGGCCCCGGAATGACCGCTGTGGAAGGCGACCACCACGAAACGAGCGAGCAAGCTCGCGCCCACGATATTGTCGACGAGCGTGAGTCCCGTCACGGCCGCGTAGAGCGCCTGGAGATGGGCCGTGACCGGCGCGGGGATCTCGGCGGGATTGCGCACGACGAATCGCAGGCCCATGGCGCGGGCCCAGAGCCCGTAGACGACGAGCCAGAAGAGCGCGCTCCACGCGGAGTCGGGAGCACCGCGCCCGCTCCGCGCGAGGAGGGCGCGAAGGATCCGCGTTCCTTCTTCGATCTGCCCGCACATCAGGAGCTGATTCGCGCCCGCCTGCTCGAGCCCCATGCGTTCGTCGGGTCGCGCCGCGCGGGCCGCCTCGAGGTAGAGGCGGGCCGCCTCGGCGCCGCGCCCGGCCCAACCGAGGGCCTCTGCCAGCCGGACTCGGATCCGGAACGCTTCGGCAGAATCCGCGGGCAGCGCGGTCAACGCCAGCTGGTAGAGATCCGCGGCTCGATCGAAAGCCAGCTTGTCGGTTGCGCGCTGGGCGGCCCGCTCGGCGTAAGCGGCCGCCCGGGCGGGCTCGCTGGCGCCGAACCAGTGGCCGACGATGGCCTCTGCGTTGACGGTCGGCTCTGCCTCGTAGGCCCCCGCGAGCTGTCGATGATGCCGCCGCAACGCGTCGGCCGATAGCTGGGCGACGACGGTCTCCCGGATCCGATCGTGCGTCGTCTCCACCGTCTCGCGGCCGTCGCGCATCGCGAGTTGCACGAACCGACGTGCTCGCAAATCCGCCACCTGCGAATCGATCTCGCGATTCTCGCTCGCCGCGTGCCTCAGGATCGCAGTCGCGACGGGCCGCCCGTGAGTCGCGACGAGCTCGAGGAGCTCTCTCCCCTTCGTGTCGAGGCGGCCCACGCGCTTCTCGATGACCTGCTCGAGCGTGGACCCGGCGTCGAGGACGAACGCGTCCGCATTCGACGGCAGCCCCTGAGCGTGCGCGCTTCGAGCCAGGTCCTCGACGAAGAACGCGCTACCTCCCGCGCCCCTCGCGATGGCATCGGCCACGCGTTTGGCGGCTTCGTCGTCGCTGCCGATCAGATCGAGCGCGAGACGTCGCGCATCCTCGAGCCCGAGCGGCTTGACGAGGACGCTTCGGACGTCGGTGCCGTCGAAGCCTTGCTCGACGAGTTTCTTGAGGAACGGGCTGGTCTCTGCGTCGACGCCCTGGCGCTCGCCGAGGATGAGCAAGAGCCGCGGCGCGTTGGGCGGTCGCATGATCTCGAGAAGGAGGGTCGCGCTGTCGACGTCGCCCCAGTGAACGTCGTCGATGTGCAGGACCGTCGGACCGAGGCGCGCCAGCTCCGAGAGGAGCGCGCGCAGCGCCGCAAACGCGCGCTGCCGCACGCGCTGCGGGTCGTCGACGGCGTAAACGGGCAGCGCTGCGATCGAATCGACCCGCCGCAGCACCGGGAAGAGACACGCAAGCGCCCATGCGTCCGCCGGCAGAGGAATGGGCGCGCCGCGCTGCTCGAAGGCCATCAGGCAACGACTGAGCGCATCGATCACGCCGTCGACCGCCTTGTAGGCGACGGACTCGCGCTCGTAGGCGCATCCGCGCAGGATCACCGCATCGCTGCGCGACATCAGGCCGTCGAGGAAGTGCTGAACGAGAGTGGACTTGCCCATCCCCGACGCGCCCATCACGCGCACGACCACGCTGCCTCGCGTCCGAGCGGCCACGAAGGCCTCGTGCAGCGCCCGCAGCTCGCCGCTCCGACCCACCAGCGGCGGACGATGATGTATGCCCGTGATCGGAGTGGGGCTGAGGAGCCGGTTCGGGAGGATGCCCAGTCGGCGCAGCACCTGGCGACCGGTCGGACGCTCTTCGGGCGTCCGCCGCAGAAGGTCGGAGCAGAGCGTGTCGAGATCTTCGGGCACACCGTCGACGAGCTCGGCCGGCGAGGGCGGCTCGATCATCGACTTGCGGTAGAGGACGTCGACTGCGTCGCCCACGAATGGGGGCTTGCCCACGAGGGCCTCGTAGAGCAGGGCGCCGACGCTGTACCAATCGCTTGCCGTGGTGAGCCCCTCGTCGAGGGCTTGCTCGGGAGCCATGTATGCGGGCGTCCCCACCACGTTGGACTCGAGCAATCGCTCGTCGACCACCCGAGCGAGCTCGGCCGCCACTCCGAAGTCCAAGAGGACGACCCGACCGTCGTCGCCGACGAGGACGTTCGAAGGCTTGATGTCCCTGTGGACCTTGCCGGCCACGTGAAGCGCGTGAACCCCTTCGGCGAGCTGCCGTAGCGCGGGCCTGAGACGGTCCAGATCCGCCGGCGTCTTCGCCGCATGGGCGCGAGCCTCCGGCGGCGGGGGCGAGGATGCCCTTTCCACCCGGCGCGTTCCGCTCGTGTGGCTGGCCCCGTCTGCCGGTCGGCGTCCGGCCGTCGTCGACGGCGGGCGCTCGGTGTCCTTGCGTGCCTCGGGCCGTAGCGTGTGGGTTCGAAAGTCTTGCCCCGACACGAGTTCCATCGTCAGGAAGACTCCGTCGGTCTCGGAGGCGACGAACTCGTACAGGCGTACGAGGTTCCTGTGCAGGACGTTCGTGAGCGTCCTGAATTCCTGCTTGAACAGATAAAGGGCACCGGGACTGAAACGAAGGAGGGTCTTGATCGCCACTCGCCGGTCGCATTCCCGGTCGTACGCTTCGTAGACCACACCCATTCCGCCGTGGCCAATGCACCTCACGACTTCGTACCGCGCCGTTCCCCGCCAGGGGAGCAGGTCGCTCTCACGTGCCGCGGGTTGCACCTGGCGCAGTTTCCTCTCGCAGGGATTCGGCCTCCGACGGGCCATACCCCCAATCAACCAAGCGTACGCCAAAAAGTATTCCGCACGTAGCGGACGAGCGCTCTACGCGCCCTGAGCGCAGCGCCAACCACGCTGGAGCCGAAGCTCGCACACGACGATCGAGGCCCGCCCGCGGCCCGGCGCGGAGAATCTGAATGTCGCAGGTTGTACGCGCATCGACCCGGGACCGGGGGGATATTCGTCACGGGTGACGGTATCGCGCGCCCCGTGATGGCGTGGTCCGGCTAGCCCTCCGCGCCAACTCGGACTGATGGCTTGTCGCGCCCGGACGGTTCCAGGTGGCACTTTCTAGTCTGGATATACGAAGTCCCATTGCGTCAGAACTTAGTTGTTGAACTTCGAACAAAAAGGGGTCGACGAGCCGGCGGGCTCGTGCGAGGTTCCGCGCGCAGTTCAACCGCCTTTCTGGGGAGGTCGATCGTGAAATGGGTCGCAGTTGCCACATTTTCGGCAGGATTGGTGTCGTTCGCGTCGCTCGCGCACGCTCAGACTGCAAATTCACAAACAGACGGACGCGATTACGAAGCGCTCGCCTATCTGCCAAAAGACACCTTGGTAGCGCTCACGTATTTTCGCGAAGTGTCCACATCGGACAAGAGTAGCCTCAGCCAGAGCCAAGGGATTTTTCGTGCGTCGTACATCCTCAAGTTCGGCGATCTGTCGATCGTCCCCTTCGATGTACTTTTGCCGGTGGTCGACGTGTCGGTCTATGTTCCCGCCCTCTCGATGAACATGGTGCCGGGCTTGTCGGGGACGCTTCATACCTCCGGCCTCGCGGACGCGACGTACCTTCCAACGATCGGCTACACGATCACGGAAAACGAGACGAGCCACACCGTCATCGCCGCAACGGGATACATCACGGCCCCCACGGGGAGTTACGATGCGACTCGCATCGTCAACATCGGAGACAACCGCTGGCGCATTCAGCCGCAAATCGCAGTCAGCCAGAGGTTCCTGAAGGCGATGACCGTCGACCTGGTCGGTAGCGCAGCCTTTTATACGAAGAACTCGGACTTCTCGGCCGTCCCTGGCCAAACAATGAGCCAGGATCAGACGTTCGGCTTCGAAGCGCACGTAACGGCCGACCTTTCGAAAGACATGTACGTCGGACTTTCGTACTATCTGCAGGCCATCGGGGCGAAAGACGTCGACACGCCCGGGATGCCAGTCGCCGCCGGACCCTCCCAGACGCTCCAGACGATCCGTTTCACTTATGGCATTGGCATCGAGAAAGCGACGCATCTCCTCCTGCAGTACAACCAGGACATCGAGGAGTCGGGCGGCGTATCGATCAGCCGGTTCATCGGCGCGCGACTGAGCCACGCCGTCTTTTTTTGATAGGCTCCCTCTCCCGTGGCACTCGAGGGAGACAAGGCCCATGCTGAGCTGTCGTGACGTGCGCGTTCGCTTCGGCGGCGTCACTGCGCTCGACGGCGTCTCCTTCGAGGTCGAGGAAGCACAGATCGTCGGTCTCATCGGCCCGAACGGCGCCGGCAAGACCACGCTCTTCAACTGCATCAGTCGGCTGTACCCCGTTCATGGCGGCGACATCCTCTTCCAGGGGAAGTCGCTGCTGTCGCAGCCCCGGCATCGAGTCGCCAACCTCGGCATCGCCCGTACGTTCCAGAATGTCGCGCTGTTCGACACTCTGAGCGTCACCGACAACGTCGTCCTGGGGGCGCATTCGCGCTGGCGACACCACTTCTTCAGCGGCGCGCTCCGCCTCGCGGCTGTGCTGCGATCGGAGCGCGAGCTCGCGCGCGAGGCGGCCGACCTCATCGCCGAGCTCGGTCTCGAGGGGGTGGCCGAACAGCGCGCCGGCGACCTGCCGTTCGGCACCCGAAAGCGAATCGAGCTTGCGCGTGCCCTCGCGGGCAAGCCGCGCCTGCTCATGCTCGATGAACCGGTCTCCGGCCTCAATCACAGCGAGATCGACGAGCTGACCACCTTCATCCGGTCGCTCAAGAACCGGACGGGGCTCACGGTGCTGCTCGTCGAGCATCACATGAACATGGTCATGGGGGTCTCCGACAAGGTCGTCGTCCTCGACTTCGGGCGCCGCATTGCACACGGGGTCCCCGCCGACGTGAAGAACGATCCTGAAGTCATCCGCGCGTACCTGGGGACGGGATCGTGAGCCTCCTCGCAGTCCAAGGGCTGAGCGCCGGCTACGGGCGGGGCGACGTGCTCCACGGCGTCGACCTCGAGGTCGCGGCCGGCGGGGTGACGGTGGTCCTCGGCGCCAACGGGGCGGGCAAGACGACCTTGCTCCGCGCGATCTGCGGGATGGTCGCGCGCAGAGGGAGCGTGACCTTCGACGGGCGGCGCGTCGATCGTCTGCCCACCGAAGAGATCGCGCGCTTGGGCGTAGCGCACGTGCCCGAAGGGCGCGGCACGTTCACCAATCTGACGACCGAGGAGAACCTGCGCCTCGGCGCCTATCGCCGCGACGGGAGCGAGCTGGAGGCCTCGTTCGCTCGAGTCTATCGGTATTTCCCCCGGCTCGCCGAGCGGCGGAGCCAGCAGGCGGGCACCCTGTCGGGAGGCGAGCAGCAGATGCTCGCGATCGCCCGCGCGGTCATGTCCAAGCCGAGCCTCATTCTCCTCGACGAGCCCTCCTTCGGCCTCGCTCCTCTCGTCGTGGAGGAGCTTTACCGGATCGTGAGAGACATCAACGCGGGCGAACGCGTGGGCGTGCTCCTCGTCGAACAGAACGCGGCGATCGCGCTGGAGCTGGCCGATAGCGTCTATCTCTTCGAAGTGGGCAGCGTCGTTCTGAGTGGCCCTCCCGCAAAGCTCCGCACCGACGAGGCGCTCCGGCGCGCCTACCTCGGCTACTGAGGAAGACGGGAATGGAGGCGTTTCTTCACCAGGTGTGCAGCGGCCTCGCCAGCGGCGCGATCTACGCAAGCCTCGCCCTCGCGCTGGTGATGATCTACCGCGTCACCCACTTCGTGAACTTTGCCCAGGGGGAGCTCGCCCTGTGCTCCACGTACGTAGCGTGGGCGATGGTGACCGCCGGCGTCCCGTACTGGCTCGCGTTCGTCGCGACCCTCGTCATGTCGTTCGCGATGGGAGTGTTCGTCGAGCGCGTCGTGATCCGGCCCGCGATGCGGGCCCCCGCGCTCTCGGTGGTGATCGTCTTCATCGGCCTCATGGTGATCCTGAACAGCGTCGCCGGGTGGGTCTTCGGGTACACCACGCACGCGTTTCCCAGTCCCTTCCCCACCGAGCCACTCTTCGGCAATCACTACCTCGCGTCGCACGAGCTCGGCATGATCGGCGTCACGCTCGCGATGCTGCTCGTCCTCTACGCGTTCTTTCGTTTCACGTCGCTCGGCCTTGCCCTGCGCGCCGTCGCCGACAACCCCGAGTCGAGTCGCCTCGTCGGCATCCGGGTCGAAAGAATGCTCGCGCTCGGTTGGGGGCTCTCGTCGGTGGTCGGCGCCGTGGCCGGCATGATGATCGCGCCCATCGTGTTCCTCGATCCGTCCATGATGGCCGCCGTCATGCTCTATGCGTTTGCGGCCGCGTTGCTCGGGGGCATCGACAGCCCGGGAGGCGCCGTGGCGGGTGGGCTCGCCGTCGGTGTCCTTGAAAACCTCGTCGGCACGTACGTCGTGGGCACCGAGCTGAAGCTCACGACGGCCCTCGCGTTGATCGTCGGTGTCTTGATCTTCCGCCCTACGGGGCTGTTCGGCCAACCCTCGGCGGCGAGGGTCTGACGTGGCGCTTCGCCCGCATGCCGCTGACGTGCGTGGCAGCACGGTCGACGCGGCCGTGGTCGGCGCCGCCGTCCTGGCGGGCGCCCTCCCTCTATGGGGAAGCTCGTATCACCTCTTCCAGCTGACCCTCGTCGTCATCTACGCGATCGCGATCCTCGGCCTGAATCTCCTGACGGGCTACGGTGGGCAGATCTCGCTGGGGAATGGCGCTTTCTACGGGATCGGCGCGTACACCACGGCCATCCTCGTCCACCAGCTGAATGTTCCTTACTGGCTCACCATCCCGTGCGCGGGGGGCGTTTGCCTGGTGCTCGGTTTCCTCTTCGGGCTCCCTGCCGTTCGCCTCGACGGGTTGCATCTCGCCCTCGCCACTTTTGCGCTCGGAGTGGTCTTCCCGCAGATCCTCAAGTGTCGCGCCATCGAGCCCCTGACGGGCGGCGTCCAGGGCATTACCCTCGAGAAGACTGCGGCGCCATTTGGTCTTCCGCTCTCCCCGGACCAGTGGCTCTATTGCTTCTCGCTCGCCACCGCCGTCGTTCTCTTCCTCGCGGCGCGCAACCTGACGCGAGGACACACGGGTCGCGTCATCGTCGCCATTCGCGACAGGCCGGTCGCTGCGTCTTCGTCCGGTGTAGATATCGCGCACTACAAGTCACTGACATTCGGCCTGAGCGCCATGTACACGGGCATCGCCGGAGCGCTGAGCGCTCTGGTCGTGCAGTTCGTCGGTCCAGACAGCTTCTCGGTCTTCCTGTCGATCAGTTTGCTCGTCGGCGTCGTCGTCGGGGGGCTCGCCTCGATCTCCGGGGCGATCTACGGGGCGCTGTTCATCCAGTTCGTCCCCAACCTGGCGGACGACCTTTCGAAGGCCGCGCCGTCGGCGGTCTATGGAGTCGTTCTCGTCTTGTCCGTTTATCTGATGCCCCGCGGAGTGGCGGGCGTCGTACGCAGTCTCACCGGTGCGCTCGGAGCACGCCGCAAGGCCCGGAGCACGGTTCGCCGTGTCCCAGCTGTGTCGCCGGGCACACCCGTCACCCAATCCAAGGAGGGGCCATGAAACCCAGTTTGTCAGCATCTCAATTGCTCGTGGGCGCCATCTTCATCGTCGTGGGCTGCAAGCACGGTGACGAAGGCAAAGTCGAAGACAAATCGCCCGGCGCCGGCAGCGCCGAGATCAAGATCGGCCAGACGATGCCTTACAGCGGCCCGGCGTCGGCCTACGGGACGATCGGGAAGGTCGAGGGGGCGTACTTCCAGAAGATCAACAAGGAAGGGGGCCTCAACGGCCATACGATCAACCTCGTCAGCGTCGACGACGGCTACAGCCCACCGAAGGCCGTCGAGCAGGTGCGAAAGCTGGTCGAACAAGACCAGGTTCTGTTCATCTTTCAGTCCCTCGGGACGCCCTCGAACGTGGCCATTCAACCGTACCTGAACACGAACAAGGTGCCGCAGCTCTTCGTCGCCACCGGCGCGACGCGGTGGGGCGATCCGGAACACTTCCCGTGGACCATCGGCTTCAACCCGAGCTATCAGCTCGAAGGAAATACGTACGGCAAGTACATCGCCATGCACCAGCCGAACGCGAAGGTCGCCGTGCTCTACCAGAACGACGACTTCGGAAAGGACCTGCTCAAGGGGCTCAAAGAGGGGCTCGGGGACAAGGCGAAGAACGTCATCGCCGAGGCGACCTACGAGGTGTCCGACGCAACGATCGACTCGCAGATCGCGACGCTCAAGTCGTCGGGCGCCGATACGTTCGTGAACGTGACGACGCCCAAGTTCGCCGCGCAGGCCATACGCAAGGTGTACGACATCGGCTGGAAGCCGACCCAGTACCTGACCAACGTCTCCGCTTCCGTCGGGTCCGTGCTGACGCCCGCCGGCCTGGACAAATCCGTGGGCCTCAACACCGTGGGCTATTTCAAGGACCCGACGGACAAGCAGTGGGACGACGACCCCGCGATGAAGGAGTGGAAGGCGTTCATGAAGGCGTACGTCCCGGACGGGAGCCTGGCGGACGGCAACAACACCTACGGGTACCTCGCGGCGCAGACGCTCGTGCAGGTGCTCAAGCAGTGCGGCGACGACCTCTCGCGCGCCAACGTGATGAAGCAGGCCGCAAACCTCAAAGACTTCGCACCGGGGCTGCTCCTGCCGGGCATCAAGCTCAACACGAGCCCGACCGACTTCTTTCTATTCGACCAGCTACAGCTCGTACGGTTCGATGGGACGACCTGGGCGCCCGTCGCCGACGCCGCCATCGTATCCAAGTAGGCGGGCCAGCGACTCGCGCGAGGCGCGGCGGCTGCGATAGTCTCGCGGCCGCCGAGCCCCATGTCCGCAGGAGCCACCGCCGCTGCCATCCTCACGGTGATCGTCGCCGGGGCTGCCGCCGGGCCGATCGTCTTCGGTCGAGGATCGGCGCGGCGGTGGTCTTCGTATGTCCTGTGCGCCGCGGCGGTCGTCGCCGTCCTGTCCTGGTTTCAGTTCGGCGACTTCCAATCGATCTTCGTCGACTCGACCACGGACGCGTCGAGCCCGCGCCGCCCGAAGATCCGTGTCCACGAGCCGCTGCACTTTCACGAGTTCTTCCACTACTACCTCGGCTCGAAATACTTCCGCGAGGTCGGTTACCTCGGCCTCTACGACTGCACCACCCTCGGCGACCTCGAGATCGCGCGAGAGGACCACGTGTCGCCGCGGATCGGGGGGTACGTTCGCGATCTCGGCGACGTCCTGACCGACAAGCCGTCCGCCGACGCGATCGCGCATTGCCTCGCAGAAGATCGACCCCACTTCACGCAGGCGCGCTGGGCGTCGTTCAAGCGCGATCTGCGCGAGCTTCGCCGCCTCGTGCCCGACGACTGGTGGGGCGGCGCCGTCTTCGACGCCGGGTTCAATCCGCCGCCGAGCTGGGTGGTCCTGAGCAGCGCGGTCGCCAACGCGATCCCCATCCGCGGCGGTCGGGTGCCCGGCTACCTGATCGCGACGTCTCTCGACGTCGTGCTCCTTCTCGTGAGCTTCCTGGCCTTCCGCGCCGCGTTCGGGACCGCGACTGCCGCGGCCGCGGCCCTGTATTTCGGGTCGAGCTATCTCTCGAACTACTCGTGGATCGGCGGCGCGTTCCTGCGCTTCACGTGGTTTGCAGGCATCGTCCTGTCGCTCGCAGCCATGAAGAGAGAGCGCTGGGCGTGGGCGGGCGCGTTCGCCGCGTTCGCCGCGTGCGACCGTCTCTTCCCGGCCGCCTTTGCCATCGGTGCGATGGTGCCGCTCGGGTACCGCGCGATCCGCCGCCGCGACGCTCGGAGGCCCCTCGTCCGGTTCTGCGCGGGCTTCGCCGTCGTCACGGTCGTGCTGTTCGTCGCGAGCTCCGCGGTGTTCGGTTTCTCGGCGTGGCGGGTGTTCTTCGAGCGCATCCTGCGTCACAAGGACGTGTATTTCGTCATGCACGTCGGCTTGAAGAAGCTCGTCACCTACCGCGATTGGGTCCCCTCGCAAGACTTCCACGGCCACGCCGGGCTCGCCCGCTTTCGAGACTGGAACCTCCGGCTCCGCGCCACGTGGGCTGCGATGCGCCCCATCGTCGTCCCGATCCAGCTCCTGGCCGCGGCCGGCGCCGTCCGGGCGTCGATCCGAGCGCGGCCCTACGAGGCGGCGGCCCTCTGCGGCATCGTCATCATGTTCGTCTTCAACCTGCCGGCGAACTACTACTACTCGGTCCTCGCCGTCGTCCCGGCGCTCCTGTTGCGGCGCGCGGCCACGCATCCCGGTCGGCGTCGACGCACGCGCGACTACGCGGCGCTCACCGCGTTCAACGTGTTCTGGGTGGGGACGCTCGTCGTGCCTCACCTGTGGGGCGACGACATCGTCTACGACTTCATCATCTGCGTGCTGCTCGCGAGCTTCCTCGCGACGTGGATCGCCGTATGGAACGAGGGTCCCTGGGCGCCACGACGTCAGTTCGGCGCTCCGTTCGGCCCGGTCGTGCGACGGTAGAGCGCGAGCATGCGGTGTCTCGTCACGAGCTCCAGCTCCCCGCGCGCCACCTCCCGCGCGTGCGCGATGGCCTCGCCCTGCGGGATCTCGCCCTCGTCCAGGAACAGATAGTCGCTCCGCTTCGGGCTCGGGTAGTCGTAGGCTTCGCGCCGGCTCGAGACGAACGGGCCGAGGCGCTGCGTGGAGACCACGCTCGCGTCAGGCGGGATCTGCGCCGCCGCCGCGCCCACCCACTCGTACTGCTCGCGCGCGGCAGGATCGAGCTCGTGGGCGATGGGCGTGAAGCCGGCGTAAAAGACGTGGCGGGGGTCGAGCGCACCGAGCTTCCACGAGACGAGCGCCGAGGCCGTGAGCGCGAACGCCAGGAGAGCCCGCCGCAGTTTCGCCGCGTCGAGTCCATGCGCCACGACGATGCGCCAGTCCGGGACCTGCTCCAGCGCGATGACGGCCACCGCGAACGCCAGCGGAAGGAAGAGGGTCGAGTATTGGAAAGCGATCGAGTAGACCGCGGGCTTGCTCGCCAGCAGGCAAAAGATCGCTCCGTAGATCAACATCGTCCGCGCGGGGCGCGCGGCGAGGGGCAGAAATCCGAGAGGCACGAGCAGCGTCGCCGCGTACTCGAACTTCGGTCTCGTGAGGATGTTCCGGAGGACGAACCCCGGGTTGGTGAGGAGCGTGAGGGCGATGCCCCTCGCGCCGTTCCCATTCGGGATGAGGTCCGCGTAGTAGTACGCGAACCCGTACGACCCCGGGCCCGAGTTGAGCAAGTCCGATGAGTCCATGAAGTAACGCTTCACGACGGCGAAGTACGCGAGGCAGCAGAGCGCCGTCATCCAGCCCACGCGAACTCGCTCGCGACCCCCGCGCAGGATCGCATAGAGGGCCACGAAGCAGACGAGGAGCGAGACGTCCTCGCGACAGAGGAGCACGGCCGCGAGCATGATCGCGTACGCGCGGTACGACCCACGCTCGAGGAAATACACGAGCCAGAGAAGGAGGGGGCCCACGAGGGTCAGCGAATGAAACTCGTAGAGCGCGGTCCCCTGCACGGCGGGATGCGCCGCGTACATCGCCGCAAACGCGAGTCCATAAAGCGGGCTTCGCAGCTTTTCGCAAGCAAGCAAGTAGAGAGGCACGAGCGCCGAGCTCACCCAGATGACTTGCACGATGAGCAGCGTGTCGGCCCGCGGCCGGAGCGCGTAGATGGGCGCGAGCGCGATCAGGATCGGATCGAAGTGCGCCGAACCGTGGTGGCCCCCCTTGAGAAACGAACTGCCCAGCCAGTCGCCGTGCGCTGTGTGCCAGAGGATGTTGTCGTAGAGGCCGAGGTCGATCGTGTGCGTGTGGAGCGCCCGGTAGTCGACCAGCGTGAGGCGGCCGAGAGCAGCGCACAGCGCCCCCATCAAAGAGGCGAGCACCGCCGGCGCGGCGGCGGCGGCGGGGGAAAGCGCCCACGGCTCGGATCGACGGTGCGCCGGCCATTCGTACGCGCTCGCTGCCACCGCCAGGGCCGCAAGGGTGGCGAGGGCCAAGACCGTCGCCGGGCCCTCGCCCTCGATGCCGGGCCCGGCGAGCGCAGCGGCGATGGGGAGCGCGAGTAACCACCTGAGCCTCTTGCGACAACGAGCGAAGCCGTCGCCGATCGCCTGCCGCCATGGCCGGGCGTCTCGAGTGACGACCCAGACGTGGATCGCAGCGGTGACCGCGAGGCCGCCGGCCGTCCAGGCGAGCATGCCGAGCGACTGGCCCTCCTGCGCCTTGTTCTGTTCGAGTACGCCCCACCACTTCGGGTGCGTCCACGCGAATGCGGCCGCGCCTATCGCGACTCCATACGTCGTGGGCCAGAGAGCGAGAGCCGCGGCCGGTCCCAATCGACAGGCTTGCGCATCGACCTTGTCCGCCAGGTGCGTCAGCACGGGCCGGATTCGAGAAAGCACGGCCGCCATCGTACCGTGGCGGCGCGCCGCATGCTCCCGCGCTCTCTCGCGCCTTGTGCCTCGCGCTAGAGTTTGATACCAAGGCTAGTCTTGGGTTTTCTATGAGTCCGCAAAGCGAAGCGCGGATGCAGAGGATCGCTCACTTTCCTCTGGAGCTCCTCGTGATCGCCGTCTTGGGCGCTGTCACCTACGGCCGGGCCCTCATCGCGTGCTCGCCGTCGACCAATCCGCCGAGGAGCGGCGCCAGCGCGGCTGCCGTCGCCAGGAGCCCCGTGGTTGCGCGCTAGTCACCGAGCGCCATCAGCGATCACGAGACAGAGAGAGCACAGGGAGGGGAGGAGGGAAGGAGAAAAAGGAGAAAGAAGAGATCTCTGCTCATTCCCCTCCTCTTCTCATCCCCTCCCTGTTTTCTCGCTCTCTCGCGATGCGCGGCGCGGTCAACGCCAGGATCCACGGGTACGAAGTGGCGAGTGTCAGGACGTCGAATCGTGTCGACAGGAGCTCCCGGAGGGAGCGGGGGCTGAAGTGCTGTACGTGCTCGGGATCGTTGCCCCACCGCGTCACGTTGGAGCCGCTCGCCAAGTTGCTCAGGCGGAAGAACGGCTCGTGCGGAACGGTGAGCACGGCGCGCCGCGGCCGCAGCGCAGCGATCGCATCGAGCGCACGGGCCGGCTGGTCCAGGTGCTCGAGGACCTCGGCGCAGAGCACGAGGTCGAAAGGGCCGCTGAGGCCCGAGAGATCGCTGGCGTCGCCGACGCGCGTCTCGATCCTCGGGAAGAGGCGCTGCAGTCGCTCGAGTGCGGTCGCCGAGGCGTCGACCCCGCAGAAGCGCACCGTCGGCAGCTTCTCCGAGAGATAGCCCGAGAGGAACCCCTCGCCGATCCCGATCTCCAGCATCGAGCTCACGGGACCCGCCTCGAGGATGAGCTCGTGCAGGCGCCGGACGAAGCGGCGGATGAGCGCTCGACGCACGCGGCTGCGTCGCCGGTATTTCGGGGTCTCGAAGCGATCGAAGTACGCGTCCGGAATCACCGCGTCTCGTCCTGGACGGGCAGATCGGCGGCTTCGACCCGGCGCTGGTTCTGGAACGTGAGGAGTTCCGCCACGAGGCCCGTCGAAAAGAACTGGATGCCGAGGATGATCTCGAGCGCCCCGAGCAGCAGGAGCGGCCGATCGCCGATCTTGTGGCCCTGAAACCAGAGCGTCGTCAGGTACCCTTCGGTGACGAACCCCAGCGTCGTCAGCGCCAGCCCGATGAGGCCAAAGAGGTGCATCGGCCGCTTGCGGAACCGCGTGAGGAACACCATCGACAAGAGGTCGAAGAACCCGCGCAGGATCCGCTCCACCCCGTAGCGCGATCGGCCGTACCGCCGGTCGTGATGCTGCACGGGCACTTCTCCGACGCGGAAGCCCTCCGCAGCGGCAAACGCCGGGATGAAGCGAAACAGGTCGCCGTAGAGAGGGAGCCTGACCAGCACGTCGCTCCGGAAAGCCTTGAAGCCGCAGTTCATGTCGTGCAGCCGGAGCCCGGTCACGACGCGCACCGTGGCGTTGAAGATGCGCGAGAGCACTCGGCGGTTCAGCGGGTGGTGCCGCTTGACCTTCCAGCCCACCACGACATCGAGCCCGCCGCGGATCTCCTCGAGGAACCGCGGCAGATCCGCAGGGTCGTCCTGCAGATCGGCGTCCATCATCACGGCGATCTCGGCCGAGGCCCGCCGGAAGCCCGCCGCGAGGGCGAGCGCCTTGCCGCACTGACGCCGGAGACGCACGCCCTTCACGCGTGCGTCGGCGGCGTGCAGGTCGGAGATCACCGTCCAGGTGCCGTCCGAGCTGCCGTCGTCGACGAGGATCACTTCGTAGCGCGCGCGGCCCTCGAGGCTCAGGCGGATGCGTTCGACGAGCTCGGCGAGGCTGTCGGCCTCGTTGAGCGCTGGCACCACCACGGAAACGTCGAGCGTCGTCCGGTCTGCCCCCGCGACGCGGAGCGGCTCGCGCTCCCCGGACGGCATGAGGTCGGCGCTCACCATGACGAGAAGGATACGGCAACACTCTCTGGAAGTCGCTTGGCGGTCGCGCCGTGGCTGGGCTGCCGCCAACCCCGATTCGGGTGTCGGTATCGTCTAGGGCATTGACGACACCGGATTGGCGCTAGCTTGAGCAGCATTCGATGCGCCCGGAGATCGCCCTGATCCTCCTCTTTTCAGCGGCCACCGCGGTCGCGATCGCCGCGCGCCACCTGAAGATCCCTTACACGGTGGCCCTCGTCCTTGCCGGCCTCGGGCTCGGGGCGACCCGGGTCATCGAGGGGGTCCATCTCACGAAGGATTCTGCTCTTCTCGGTCTTTCTGCCCGGCCTCGTCTTCGAAGCCGCCTACCACCTCAAGCTCTCCGAGTTCAGGGAGAATGCGCGGGCGATCCTGGCGCTGGCCGTGCCCGGCGTCGTCGTCGCGATCGGGGCGACGGCGACCTTGCTCGTCACGACCTCGAGCTTCGCGGAGGTCGCGAGCGGTCTGGGCTGGACGCTCGCGCTCGTCTTCGCGGCCCTCATCGCGGCCACCGACCCCATCGCCGTCGTTGCGCTCTTCCGGAGCCTCGGGGCCCCGAGGCGCCTCGCCCTGCTCGTCGAAGGAGAGAGCCTGGTCAACGACGGCACGTCGATCGTCCTCTTTGGGATCGTCTACGCGGCGGTGGGTGGCGGCGGCATGAGCGTCAGCGCCGGTCTGCTCGAATTCGTCGAGGTCGTCGGCTTCGGGTTCGCGATCGGCGCCGCCGCGGGGTTCATGGTGTCGCACGTCATTGCGCGCATCGACGATCCCATGGTCGAGATCTCCCTCACGACGATCGCGGCCTACGGCTCGTTCGTCGTCGCCGAGGAGTTTCACTTCTCGGGGGTGATCGCGACCGTGACGGCCGGGATGCTGTGCGGCAATATCGGCGCCCCGCGAGGGATGAGCCCCGCGACGCGGATCGCGGTCGAGTCGTTCTGGGCGTACCTCGCCTTCGCCCTGAACTCTCTCGTCTTCCTGCTGATCGGACTGGAGGTGCGCGTCAGCCAGCTCATCGCCGAATGGCGGCCGATCCTCCTCGCGTTCGGCGCGGTCATGGGGGGTCGTGCTCTCGTCGTCTTCCTGGCATCAGCCCTTCTTCGCCGGACGCGGGAGGCCATACCCTGGCGATGGGCCCTCGTCTTGACCTGGGGAGGGCTGCGCGGAGCTCTCTCGATGGTCCTGGCCCTGTCCATCGACCCGGCGTTTCCGCACCGCGAGATCGTCGTCACGATGACCTTCGGCGTGGTGCTCCTCTCCATCGTGATCCAGGGCATCACGACGGAGCCACTGCTGCGCGCCCTCCGTCTCACGAGCGGCAGCGATGCGCCGGTCGCGGTTCACGCGCGCTGAGGCGGCGACCCTGCGCCTCGGCGGGCGCGCATCGCCATCGCCGCGACGACGAGCGCGAGGGACCATCCCGCCGCGTCGTGCGACGCTCCGCGCGACGCCGAGCAGCCGGTCTGCAGTGCCGGCGGGACGTCCCCTACCGGCGCATCGGACGAGGCTCGATCCCCGGCGGGCGGTTGCGGCGTGTACTCGATCTGCGTCGTGTCGAAGTGGTTGTTCTGCGCGCGGTCGAGGACTCCCTGCATGGTGACCGTATCGAGCGTCGGCGCGCGGCTCAGGATCCAGAGATAGAGCCGCGAAGGATGCCCGACGACCGCGTACTCGTAGTTCGACCCGACCTCGAGAATCCAGTAGTCCCCCGTGTACCCGCCGACGTCGAGCGCGAGCTTGGCGGGTACGGCGGGGTCTGGCAACGTCGCGCTCATCGACACCGTCTTCAGCGGTCCGGTCGAGCCTCCGACGTTGCACTGGTTCACGAGGCCCAGCGTTCCGTTGGAGCCCTGCGTGTAGAAGGCGGTCGTTCCGTGACAGTCGGTCTGGGTCGTGCGCGGCAGCCGGGCGATCTCGTACCATTTGCCCTGGAAGCGCGAGAGGTCGACGCTCGGCGCGACGTCGAGCGGCGGCTCGGTGTTGCAGGCGACCGACGTGCACGCGAGCGCGGCGATCACGGCCAGCCCCACGATCGCTCGAGCGGCGCCGCGCGTCCTCACGGGCTGGCCATACAACGGCCGCGACCGGATTGCTGTGCCGAAGGCGTGAACTCTTGGGGCCGGGACCGGACTCGTCGATCACGCCTTGGTCACGGGGCCCCGATCGCCCGGCGGATCCACGCGAGCGGCGCGCCGTCGTCGTAGGCGACCTTGCCGTCGGGACCGCGCGCGACGCCGAGGGCTCGCCACTGGGCGCCGAGATCGACGGTGCCGGGCGCGGCGGCCAGTCTTCGATAGAGCTCCTGCAAGACGTCGGTCCCCGTCGCCGCGTCGCCGAGGGCGAGCGCCCGCCCGAGGTCGACCTGGACGGCGGCACCCTGTCCCATGCCCTCGATGGCGCGCAGAGCATCCTCGAACGACTTGCCGCCTCGCGTGCGCTCGCGGATGGCGATGTCGGCCATCAGGCAAAAGAGGGCGCCGCCCCAGTACGTCCGGCCCCAGGTATGGGTCTTCTCGAGCCCCTGGTCGCCCGCTTCGGGGAGGCCGCTCGGCAGGTTCTCGACGAGATCGCTCCACATCGCGTCGGGCGACAGCGCAAGGGCGCGGACGCGCGCGACCGGTTCGACGTACGTGGCGACCCCCTCCTCGAACCATTCGTGCGGATAGCCGAACGAGGGGAGGTTGGCGTGCACGAGTTCGTGGGTCGCGACCCAGCTGTCGTGGGCCACCTTCTCGGTGACCGCCCTTCCGACGCGAAGGAGCACGGATACCCCCCCGCTGCCGAGGGTCTCGCCGTCGATGGACGAGCCCTCGGCGGGGACGACGAGGACGAGCGGGCGCAGGGCGGCGAGCCGGCCGAAGTAAGCCGCGAGCGGCTGCGCGGACGCGCGCACCCATCCGGCCAGCGCGTCGTCGTCCATGGCGCGCTCGGTCGGCGCGATCCCGACGGCGATCGTCTGCCCCGCCACCATCACCGTTCGCGTGTGCCAGGATCCGAAGGCCGAGTAAGGCGCATCCGCGAGTCCCGCGTCGATCGACTCGAAGGTCGCCTCGGCCCGGTCCCCGGCGGGCGGCGCGCCCGAGAGAAAGGTGCCCTGTCCGACCCAGTGGATCCGGATGGCGAGGGCCGTGGCGTCGCCGGCGTGCAGGGCCCACGTCGACGCCGGGGCCACGAGGGCTCCGTCGAACGCCTCGGCGACTTCCGCGTCGGACGCCGCGCGCGCCGCGTCGCCCAGAAGAAATCGATATCGTACGACGCATCCTGCCGGGCATGAGGGTCTCGCTCCGGCCGGTCTCCACCCCGCGCCGTCGCGCACCTCGAGGTCGCGGACGAACGCCGAGGATTGGTCGTCGACCTGCAGGGGGGCTGCGCTCGCAGTGAGCGCGGCCTCCACCCGAAGCTCGCGCCCATCGGCGGACGCGTCGAGCTCGTAGGACCACACACCCCGCGGCCCGGCGGCCACGGGCGCGGCCGGGCCACGGCATGACGACACGACGGCGAGGATCGACCACCACCCCAGCGGCCGGCGCGCGGACCGGACACCCACGCCGCCCTTTCCGTCAGGGCGCCGGCAGCTCCACCGCCGTGAAGACGCCGCCTCCCACCCAGTCTCGAAACCAATGCGTGACATCCGTCTGGGTCCCCTCGTCTTCATCCGAAATCGAGGTCGCGAGGGCTTCCCCGAGCGGCGCGCCGCTCACGATCGATTGGAGCAACCGCGCCATCGCCGGCGTCAGGTCGGTTCGCCATACGACCCAACCTTTTCGATGGACCAACGTCGCCGTTGGATCCGGGTCGGGCGGTGGCCACGAGCCATGGCGCGGGCTGTCTTCGTCGCGAAACGCCTGGTAGTAAGCGTTCGCAGCGTAGCCGAAGCGAAGGACGCGAACCGACGCCGCGGCGACCAGTCTCGCGCTGGCCCATTGCTCGGGCGTCATGTGCTCGAAGCGGTCGAGCGTGAGCGGCGGGCTGGGGGCGGCGTGGATCGCTTCGACGATGGCCCACTCGAGGCGCGCGAGGTCGGCGGCGAAGAGATTGGCGGCGCCGCCGCGCTCCTCCAGGAATGCGGGCATCGACCGGCCGTACCCATTGAGGCTCGGCGATCGCGAAGGGTGCTCGTCGATGTAGTCGCGCGCGAACGCCTCGAAGGTGGCCTCTCCGAGCCAGGATTGCACGGCGCCGAAGTCGTCCGCGAGGCACTCGACGAGACGCCCGCGGTAGCCGTCGCGGTAGATCTGCAACCGCTCGGACGGGTCGAGGAGCGGCCCCGAGGTGAGCATGCGCGCCGCCTCGGGGTCGCCCTGCGGCGCAGTCACGGCCCGCGCAAACCACGTCTGCTGCGCCCTGAGATCCAGGCGCTCGTCCGCAGCCGACGAGCTGGCCGTGCTCGAGCCGTTCACGGGGCGCACGACGGAGCCTCCCGCGGGGCAAGAGAGCGCCGGCGCGCGCGTTCGATGGCGCCGTTGGCGCGCAGCGCCTCCGCGTGGACCTGTTCGAAGGGCGGGATCTCCGCGTCCCATTCGAGGAGCACCGAGACGCCGCCGGCGCGCTGCCAGGCCTCGCCGAGCAAGTCCCAGACGCTCGACTCCACCGGGCCGATGTGCGTGTCGACGATGTGCGTCGCGTGGCGCGTGTGGCCCGCGACGTGAAGCTGAACGACGCGGTCGAAGGGGACCGCGTCGAGGTATTCGTTGACGTCGAACGCGTGGTTATAGGCGTTGACGTAGATGTTGTTCACGTCGAGCAAGATCCCGCAGTCTGCTTCGACGGCGACGGCCGCGAGAAAGTCCCACTCGGACATCGACCCGCCGACGAATTCCGCGTATGTCGACGGGTTCTCGAGCGCGATCGGAGCCGCGAGGAAGTCCTGCACCTCGCGCACCCGTCGCGCCACGTGAAGGACCGCATCGTCCGTATAGGGCATCGGCAAAAGGTCGTGCGTGTTCTTGCCTGCGACGCCGGTCCAGCAGAGGTGATCGGTCACCCAGCGCGCCCCGATGGCGTCGCGAAGCGAACGGAGCTCACCGAGGTAGGCGAAGTCGAGTGGATCGGTCGAGCCGATCGAGAGCGACACGCCGTGCATCGCGATCGGATAGCGCGCCGCGACCCGATCCAGGACGAACCGCGGCCTCCCCGCGGTCTGCATGAAGTTTTCGCTGACGATCTCGAACCAGGCCACATCAGGCTCGTGTTCGAGGACATGTGCATAGTGCGTCGTCCGCAATCCGACGCCCACGCCCAAGTCGGGGAGGCCAAAGCGGTTCGCCACGACTCACCTCACCCGTGGCAGCCGCCCTGGCCCTTGCAGGCGTTCTGCCCCTTGCAGGCGTGAGCGTCCGTCTTGCACCCGCCCTGACCCTTGCACGCGTTCTGGCCCTTGCAGCCGTGCTTCTGCGACATATCGGTCGTGGCGGCGGGAGGAGCGGGCGACGCGGCCGGGGGCTCGCTGTTGGCACAGCCCAGGGCGCCCAACGAAATACCGGCCATGGCGGCCGCGATCAGGTTGCTCGTGATTCTCATGGTTGTCCTCGATTGGGTGGTCGCGAGCGGTCGAGAGTCTCTCGTCTGCGCGCGTTCGTCGAGACCTACGCGCTGCGTCGCCGCCGGTTACGGCGGGTTCGTCACTTCGACGTGGCCGCATACACGCCGTCCCACGACGGAGGCGGAGGCGAAGTGATCAGGTGGCGACAGCGCTCGACAAGCAACCTCGACGGAGCATCGTCCTCGGCCTGCGGGCCGAGGCGCAGGGCGGCCGCCTCGAAACGGCGGGCGAGGTAGTCGTCGAAGGCGTCTTCGTACGTCTGGACGGTCGAGGCACCCGCCGCGTCCGTATCATCCGGGTCGAGGAGTTCGTACACGACGACCGCGGCCGACTTGCCCTTCACGGCGACCTTGTCGATTCGTCGGAAACGAAGGCCGGCGCCCGCTGCGCGCATGACGGCCTCGCTGACCAGCGCCGTGACGCCGTACTGCTTGCCGAGGGCCTCGAGGCGCGAGGCGAGGTTCACGCCGTCGCCCAGGGCCGTGTAGCTCATTCGCTCGGGCGCACCGAAGTGGCCGACCAGGACGCGGTCCGTGTGCAGACCGAAGCGCGTCACGAGGGCGGGGCGGCCGCGCCATCGAGGGGAGGCGTAGAGAGTCCGCGCGGCGCGCTTGCACTCCAGGACCGCGCGGCACGCCTGCCGCGGGTGATGGTCGACCGGACTCGGCGCGTTCCACAGCGCCATGACGGCATCCCCGATGAACTTGTCGATCGTCCCCCCGGTCGCACGGACGGCGCCGGTCATCGCTTCGAGATAAGCCCCAAGGAGCTCGGCGAGCTCGTCGGGCGCCGTGTGTTCGGCGAGGCTCGTGAAGCCCCGGATGTCGGAGAACATCACGGTGACGTCCGCGGGCCGGCCCCCGAGCATCGGCTCGACGTTGTTGCGGGCGAGCTCCTTGACGAGGTCGAGGGGCGCGTACTTGCCCAGGGCCCGCATCGCCGTCTTGGCGCGCTCGAGGCTGTCGAGCACGATCTCGACGTCGCGGAACGGGGCGGACGTCGGTCCTCGATCGAAGTCGAACGCGCGCATCCGCGCGGTCGCGTCGCCGACGCGGCGTAGCCCGCGCCGAACCGCGCTCCCGGCAAGCACTCCCCCGCCGAGGACCACGGCCGCGACGATCAGATAGAGCGCGAGGAAGCGGTCGCGTACGGCCCGGAGGCGCGCCGTGTAATGGTCCTCCGGTACGACGATCCCCACGATCCAGTCCTGGGTCTCGGCGAGCCCTCGAAAGGTCGCCAGGTAGCGCCGTCCGGCGACGACGAGGTCGGCCGTGGCGTCCTGGCCTGGCGCGACCTGAGAGAGCACGGGCAACCCGAGGGCCACGGTGACCTCGCGCGGTGGATCGCGCGGCACGAAGCGAAGGTCGTCTCCGGAGAGCTCGAGCGGGTCGCGCGGGCCGAGGCGCGCGAGGAGGCGCCCTTGCGCATCGCAGAGAAAGACGCGATGCGGATCGGTCGGCTCCGTCTGGTCGACGAGAACGTGAGTGACGCGATCGATCTGGTCGGTCAGGAGGCCTACGCGGACGACGCCCGCGAACCGGCCGCGGGCGTCGAGCACGGACTGCTGAACGGTCATCACCACTCGTCGGTCGGGTCCAGGATCGAACTCGGACCAGTGGAGATCGCTCCAGAGCGGGCGGCCCGCCTGCGCCCTGGCTGCAGCGACCTGGAAGGTCGCGCGGCCGGTCGGGTCCTCGGTCGGCCCGTCGTCGCGCATCGTTCCACGGGCCCATGGATCCCCCGCCGCGCGGTCGCGCACGCTCGCGACCCATCCGCCCGCCGCGCGCTCGGTGCGCCGCGTGACGACGCGGGCTGGCGTGGCCGTGCGGTACACGCCGAGCTCCCACCGGCCGTTGGGCTCGACGATGAGGTCGCCGTGGTCGTCGTAGCCGGCGGCCGATGCCCGGGTGAACGCGATCTCCGAGAGCGTGGGCCCTTCGACGAGGCTCGCGAAAAGCGCTCTTTCGAGGGCCGTGGGGTCGTCGATGTCGATGACGCCGAGCCGCGCCTCTTGGTCGAAGTTCTCGACCGCTCTGCGTGCGACCCCGAGGTCGCCGGCCACGGCGACCTCGACGCGCTCGGCCGCTGCCCTACGAAGCTCGTCGGCGCTGTCGAGGATGGATCGCCGCGACGCTGTCAGGAATGCCGACAGCAGGATCCCGACGGCGACCAGCGTTCCCGCAGTCAGCCAAAAGAACATCCCGGAGAGCGTGGGACCCCCGGCGCTCGGCTTCGGCGCCTCCGCGCGCTTGGCCCCCGAACGGGCGACGAGACCTTCGGGCTGATCGCTCATCGGTCGACTCCGTGCGGAAACCACCGCCCTCTGCAGGCGTATGGCAGACGGTAGCAGTTCGCACCTCCGGCGGATCGCGACTTCGCGGCGCCCGCCGTCGCCCTCGCGTATGTTCTGCCGCTCCAGAAAGAGACCCATGATGAATCGATTGATCGCACTGGCGACGAGCGTCCTCGCGATGGCCAAGCGCCTCGACTCCGTTGCGCTCCTGGTCGCGCGGCTCACCGTCGGCGTGCTCTTCGTCTCGACGGGCTGGGGCAAGGTGCACAACCTCGCGAAGGTCACCGAATACTTCGGTGAGCTTCACATCCCGGCCCCCGCGTTCAACGCCACGCTCGCGAGCTTCACCGAGCTCGGTTGCGGCACGCTTCTCGTCCTGGGATTGGCGAGCCGTCTCGCGGCGGTTCCTCTGATGGTGACGATGACGGTTGCGATCCTGACGGCGAAGCTCGCCGAGATCCACGGCCTTCCGGATCTCTTCGGCGAGGTGGAGTGGACGTACCTCGTCCTCTTGCTCGTCATCGTCGTATTCGGTCCGGGGAAGGCCTCCCTCGATGCCCTCGTGCGATCGCGTCTGCCCCCGGACTCGCCCTGGCTCGCCGGCACCTCAGTTGGGTAGCGTCGCACCCACGCCGATCGCGAAGCCCAGCGTGACCCCGGATACGCCGGTAGCCGGCACGCTCGCGTCGATCGCCGTGACCGCGTGAATGGGCGCGCCGACGGCGGCGTCGCCGACGATCCGCCACGGCCCCCCGATCCGCACCCAGCCGCCGAGGGCGCCGCTCATGGTCGCGCCCAGGGCCGTCCCGCGCAGACCCTTGGTGCTCGTGCCCGGCGCTCCCGACGCCGCGACGCCCGAGAACTCGACGTCGATGAGCGCCGCACGGATCCCGAGGTCGCCGCCCCAGGCTGCATCTCGCGGCACGAAGGCGTAAGCGACGCCGACGCCGGCGAGCAGCTCGCGCCCTTCGACCGTGCCGTGCGTGCTCGTCACGTCCGGCGCTGCGCGCAAGCCCAGGCGCGCGCTCATCGCGAGACGTCCGCCCAGCGTGAAGCTCAAGTCCCCGCCCAGATCGGTCTGGCCGCCGCTCGCCCATTCGCCCGCGCCGAGCAGCGCCGCCTCGGCCATCCACGACCGCGAGCGCTCCGTCTCCACCCGTTGCGGCATTCGCGCGACCTCTCGGGCGTTCACCTCGAGCACGGGCGCCGGCACCGGCTGCAGACCCACCGGGGCGGCAGGAGAGGGCGGAGCCGCAAGGGCCGCCTCGATCCAGCTCGCGTGCACGAGCTCCTCGGCCGCAAGCGTGATCGACAGCGCCAACGCGTCGCGCGGAACGCTTCCGAGCGGGACCACGCGCGTGATCTGCTTGTCGGTCACCGCGTCGCGTACCTCCAGCGACAGGACGACCGCGGACGAGAGCGCGAGGACGACGTCCGCCAGCGGCGGCGAGGTGACGGACACGTCGGACGCCTCGCAGAGCGCGAGGCTATGCCCGTCGAACTCTGCGCGGAGCTGCTCGACGACCCGGGCGCGCAGCGCCGCCGTGAAGCCATCGCCCGCGAAGGCGACGCGGAGCCAGGCCTCACCCGGGGGAGGGCAGACGTCGGCCTTCGCCGGGTCCGTCCATGCCAGCGTCACTGCCACCGCGATCGACGCGATCGCGGCCCCATTTATCGATCGCCGCAGCTGACCTCCACAGCTCGACGATACGTTCCACGGGGCCAGCGGGCTAGATACGAAGCGCGCGCCGCGGCGCACCCGCTCAGGTCGCCCATGCGCCAGAGCGCCTCGACCCGCCGGGACTCGGCGTCTTCACGGAACGGCGAGGCCGGGCCGAGGGCGATCGCGTCGCGCAGGGCCTCCTCGGCGCCGCGCGGATCGCTCAGCGCGTCGAGGCGCAGGCGCCCGAGCTCGAAGGCGGAGAGAGCCGCCCGCGGATCTTGCGGGAAGGCGTGGCGCAGCCGGTCGAACGCGCGCGCCGCGTCGGACGGTCGCCCGTCGGCTCGAGCGCGCTGGGCTTCGTCGAAGAGTTCCTTTGCGCCCTCCTCCCGATGCGCAGCGGCGCCGATCGCCGGTGCGGGGGGGGTCGCGGCCAGAGAGGGGGGCGCGGCAGGCTCCGCGGCTGCCATGGGCGCGGACGGAGCCGGCTCGACGACCGCGGGTGGCGAGGCATGGGCTATGGCGGTCGCGCCGTCGGGCGCGGACCACTGTTCGCCGGCTCCCAGCCGTCGCGTCTCGCCGCCGGCCACGGCGGCCACTTCGACCACCCCGCGATCGACCCGCACGGTGACCTGGTCGCCCGGGTCGCGGTGGACCGCGAAGTGCGTCCCCACGACGTGGACCTCGTAGGCGCCGGCGCCCACGACGAAGGTCCGCCCGTCGACGTGCGTCGCTTCGATTTCGACCGATCCGTGCTCGAGGTCGATGCGGATGGCCTTCGGCCGCGCGCTCGTCAGGCGGGCGCGCGTCGCAGCGCCGAGCTCGACCCGCGATCCGTCCGCGAGCGTCACCGAGGTGGCTCGCTGCCCATCGGCTGCCGGTCCCGATTCCACGATCGCGTCGTCGACGGGCCCGGAGCCTCGGATGCCGGCGGTTCGGAATACGACGACCGTCAGCGCCGCGGCGAAGGCCGCCGCGACGACCCACCCCGCCCAGAAGCGGCGCCGGGGCGGCGTCGCAGGGACGCGCTCGCGGATGACCGCGTACTGCCGCGACAGTCGCGACTCGGTGATCAATGGCACCAGATTCTTGAAATCCTTCCCGCTCATGGTCGCTCCCGATCCGCCCAACGCTCGATTGCCTGCTGGGCGGCGGCGATCCGCCGCTTCGCCGTAGCCAGAGAGATGCCCATCTTCTGCGCGACCTCCTCGAGCTCCATGCCCTCGACGCGGCGCAGGAGGAACGCGATCCGCTGCTCGGCGGGCAATCGCTCGAGTCGCTCGTAGACGTGCCGCAGCTCTGCGCCCACGTCGGGCCCGGCGGCGCGTGCCGCCACGCTGTCGATGTCGATGGGCTCGCGCCGGCGGCGCAGCCCGAGCCGCTCGAGGAGGACCCGCCGCCGGATCACCTTGCCCGCCGTGCGTACGACGATCGAGCCGAGCCACGCGGCGAACGCCTGCGGATCCTCGAGCCCGTGGAGCCCGGCGAAGGCCGTCACGAACGAGTCCTGCACGAGGTCGTCGACGTCGGAGTCGCGCCCCATGAGGCGAAATGCGAGACCGTTGACCATGGGGGCATGCCGCCGGAAGAGGGCCTCCTGCGCCCATGCCTCGCCCGCACGCGACGCGACGACGAGGGCCGCATCGCTGGGCCCCGCGTTCGAACGGGTGGCTTGGTCATGAGCGCGCACGGTTCAGGAAGGTACCGCGACCCGGGCCTGATGGCTCAAACGAGCCGCATTGGGGCCTCCGTGGTACCTACACAGAGGCGATATGCGGCGGTCCTCCCGATTCGTCGCGCCCGGGCTGCTCGCGATGGCCGCCGGGGCTGTTTGGGCCTGCGGGACGACGGATATCCCCGTCCTGCTCGTCGTCCAGGGGATGGACGCGGGGGTCGAGGCGCGGGTCGAAGCGGGGGTCGAGGCGGGGGTCGACGCGCAGGCGCCCGCACAAGATGCGCCTTCGCAAGAGGCCGGGCAGAGCTACTGCCAGGGCAGCGGGCCCCCGGTCCTCGTCGTCACGGCCGCCGACGGGGGGTCCACCACGAAGTGCCCGGACCAGCTCGCGCAGAACGCGTTCCGGTACGCGCTCTGCGCGTGCATAAAGTACGTGAGCGACCACGCTCTCGTCACCGACGCGTTCGACGGAACGATGGGGGCGTACGATGCGGGGACGGCGACCGCCGGCGGATCCGTGGGGGTCAACGGGGAGCTGCACCCGACGGGACCGATGACGATCGGCGGCTCCCTCTGGGCGAGCAGCACGATGGACATCACGACGGCGGCCGTCGACGTCCTGGGGGAGCTGCACGCGCAGGGTGAGCTGCATCCGTCGCCGTCGCTCGTCGTTTCGGCCGACGCGTGGATGGCCAGCGGCATCCAGACGAGCGGGGACGTCACGGTGACGGGCACGCTCCATGTTCCGGCCAACGAGCCGATCCAGGTCGCGGGCATGCAGAACTTCGGCGCTCCCGACAGCACGTACTTCCAGGTTCTGCCGCCGTGCGACTGCTCGGACTTCGTCGACATTGCGGGCGTGGTCAGGACCTACGAGACCCAGAACGACGACCAAGCCCTGAAGATCGACTCCACGATGCTCGAGAACGTGCAGTCCGACCTCGTCTTGCCCCTCTCGTGCGGGCGCATCTTCTTCACGAGCATCGGAGGCACCGCGTCGATTTCCCTTTCCGTACAGGGGCGAGTGGCGATCTTCGTCGAAGGCGACCTGTCGACCTCCGACTTCAAGATCGACGTGCCGACGGGGAGCGAGCTCGATCTCTTCGTCGGGGGCAGCGTCAACGTCCGGGGCGCCTTTCTCGTCGGTGATCCCTCGAACCCGGCGAAAGCGCGGACCTACGTCGGGGGCACCTCGGTCAACCTGCAGAGTGCGGCGACGCTCGCGGGGAACCTGTATGCGCCGAACGCGACGATCACGCTCGGCGGGACGGCGCCGACGACGCTCTTCGGGTCGATGTTCGCGCAGAGCGTGTCGTCCGGATCCGATCTCACCATCCACTACGACGAGGCGATCCTGGCGCCGTCGCCCGCGTGCGCGGCGCCGACGACCTGCTCTTCCTGCAACGACTGCAACGGCCAGGCGTGCAATAGCGGCATGTGCGGCCAATGCACCCAGAGCTCGGATTGCTGCGCGCCGCTGGTCTGCAACCCTCAGGGGATGTGCGTCGCCGACGTCATCCTTCGCTGACCGCCTCGTACCGATTCGGGAAGGGAGCTCGCGCCGCCGCGACGAGGCTCGGGATCGACGCGGCCAGGACGAAGAGGAAGAAGCTCTTGTAACCGAGTCGATCCGCGAGCGGGCCGCTGGCCATCTGCGTCGGCACGAGCACGAGGTTCATGAGCGCCGTCGCGAACGCGTAGTGCGTCATCGGGTATTTGCCCGGCGCGACCTGCTGCATCATGTAGAGCATGTTCGCGACGAACCCGAAGCTATACCCGAGCTTCTCGATGCAAACGAAGGCGTAGATCATCCCCGCAGCGGGCGGGTGATCCGCGCTGACCGACTGGCTCAGGGCGACGTAGCAAAGATGCGGAACGTTCAGGCACACGGCGCAGACGAGGAGCGTGCGCTTCAGCCCGAACCGCGACACGAACGCGCCGCCGAGGAGGCCTCCGACGATGCTCACGAGGGTGCTGAGCGTGCCGTCGACCATCGACTTCTGGGCCAGCGACAGCCCCAGCCCGCCCGCCTTGACCGACGACTGCATGAAGAGGGGAGCCTCGATGAGAAGGAATCCCTCGCCGATCCGGTAGAGGAAGACGAACGCGAGCATCCCGACGATCGCCTTCTTCGCGAAGAACGTCCGCACGGCGTCGGCGAAGCGCGCTGCGGCCTCGGCGCCGCTCGTCGGGCGCGTGGAGACCGTGCCGCGCGGCAGGACGACCGCGTGGTACGCGGCGAGCGCGGCGAGCGCGGCGGCGCTCACGGTGAGAGCTCCGGACCAGGCGGTCCGGGGGTCGTGGCCGGTGCTCTTCAGCGCGCCGGCGATCCACACGATGGCCGCGGTCGCGAAGATGCGCCCGACGTTCCAGCACATCCCCTGGACGCCGATCCACGAGGCCTGCTCTTTCTCGTCGAGGGCCGTGATGTACGTGCCGTCGACGCAGATGTCCTGCGTGGCCGACGCGAAGGCCACGAGCCACAGGATCGCGAGCACCGAGTGAAACGCGTCCGGCGTCCGGATGGCCAGCGCGGCCGCGGCCAGGAGCATCGCCATCGCGATCTCCGTGGCGATCACCCAGAACTTCTTCGTCAGCGCCATGTCGAGCAGCGGCGCCCATAGCGGCTTGAGAGACCAGGCGATCCCGATGCTGGCCGTGCCGACCGTGATCTCCGCGTCGGACCGGCCCAGATCCTTGAACATCGTCCCGGCGACCCAGATCACCATCGCAAATGGGATGCCCTCGGCCAGGTAGGCCGTGGGGACCCACGAAGCCGCGCGAAAGCGGGCTACGGGCATCCGGTGAACTGAACGTCGTCAACCCAGACGTCGTAGCTGACGCCCGGCGCAGTGACCTGCCACTGCAGTCCGTAGAGCTTCGACTTGTCGACGGAGCCCGGGTTCGGCGACCCCCAGCCTTCCATCTGCTTCATCGTCGCGAAGGGGACCGTGTACTTCTTCCACTGCTCGGTCATCGTCAGATCGGCGCCGAAGTCGTTGAAGCACTCCGTGCACTTCTTGCCCGCCGGGTCGGTGTCGATGTCGGGCACTTTGAGCCGCACCGCCTTCGTCGAGCCCGCGCCCACCTTGGCGTAAAACGAGACGCCCGTGTACGCGCTCGCGTCGTAGGGACCCTTCGGGTCGGTCAAGCTGAAGCCCATCCCGGCGAAGAGTGGATCGCCGGACGACGAGACCTTTCCGATCATGCGCGCGGCGTACTTCGAGTCCTTCGAGCCGCCCGGCGACATCAGGAACTTGGTGCCCGCGGGCGGGGAGATCGCGGTCCCCGCCTTGTCGACGAACGTGTACCAGAAGCCCTTGCGTCCCCCCTGGACCAGCACCTGGTTGTTGTTGTCCTCGGCGTCGTCGACGGTGAAGTCCGCCGGGCAGTCCTTCTCCGAGACCACCATCGGCCCCGGCGGCGGCGCGGCCGCGCCGGCCGCCTGCGGCGCGCTGGGTGAGCCGGTCTCCGACGCGGCGACGGCGGTTTGCGGCGCCGGCTCGCCATGACAGGCGGCCGATGCCAGGACGACGAATGAAACTGCGGCTACAACTCCACGCGATGTTTTGCGAGTCACGGTCGACGCCTCCTCAGTAGGCCGCGAGGGCCGTTTTCTCTATTTGCCCGGCCGCGCTCGGCGTTCCGGACCAGTCCGTGATGATCGAAGGAAACTGGCAGCCCGACACGTACCAGGCCCACCCGGACCACGAGATGTGGTGCGAGTCGAGGTACGCGATCAGGGTCGAGTAGTAGTCCGTCGCCGCAGCTCGTGCTGTCGCCGAACTCGGTGGCCATCACGGGATCGGTGGCCGACAGCGAGCCAAACGCGTTGTCCCAGTTCTGCGGCTGCTTTCCTTGCTGGTTGTACGGGTGCGTCGCCCAGACGATGTTGTGGCCCTGCACGCGGTTCTCGGGGACGCCCGAGAGGTCGAACGCGAACTGGAGGCCTCCGATGACCACGAGGTTCTCGGCGCCGGTGGCCCGGACCGCGTCGTAGAGCGCCTGCATACCGGTGACGGTGAAGCCGTCGCCGCTCGGACCGCCGCTCAGCCACACGCTCCACGGGACGTCATGCGGCTCGTTGTAGAGCTCGAAGAGCACGCGGCCGTCGCCCTTGTAGCGGGAAGCGACCTGCGTCCAGAACGTCGCCGAATGCGCGTCGGCCATTCGCTGCTGCGCCGGCGTCTGGCTGTAGTCGCCCTTGTCGGACCAGTGCAGATCGAGGATGACGTCGAGCCCCGCGGACTCGGCCCACTCGATCTGCGTATCGACGAGGGGCGGGTATCCCGCCGAATACGCGGGGGAGTCGGCCAGCCAGAAGTCCTGGTTTAGCGCGATCCGCACGACGTTGGCCTTCCACGAGGCCATGTTCTGGTAGTCGCCCTGCGACAGGCTCTCGCCCGTCGTGCTCCACTCGAGCGACGGGCGATCCACCCCGTGAAACGAGTGGGCCTTGTGGGACGCGTCGTAGATCGTCGGTCCGTCGACCGAGTATCCGCCCGGCGCGGAGGCGTCCGTCGCCGGGCCGGGCAGCGTTGCCCCCGCGGAGGAGTCCGCGGGCCCGACTTCGCGTGCCGCCGTCGGCGAAGAGGCCGAGCCCCTGCCGGCGTCCACGACTCCGCCTCCTCCCCCCGTGGCGCCAACGGGGCCGCACCCTGCGGCGACGAAGGTGACGGCGAGGGCCGTCGACGGGAGGCGTGCGCGCATGTCGTCGTCGTAGGTGCCCCAGGCCGGGGTCGACGGCTCACGAATGCGTCGGGCCCAAGCACGAAGATCGTGAGCCGTCGGGGGCCTCGCCCGACACCAGAGCAGATCACCGAGCGATCGGCTCGGCGACCTGGGAGACCTGGCGGCATGATTCGACTCGAAGGTCTTGGGATGGCGGCGGCGTGCGTCGTCGCGGCCGCGTGCTCGGGCGCCCCGGCGCGGCCCAGCGTGCCCGCTGCAGCGGCCCCCGCGCAAGGCAACCCGTTCGAGGGCGCGGACTTCTACGTCGATCCCGCGTATGCCGCCGAGATCGAAGCGACGATTCCGGTGGCACCGGAGCGCGCTGCGCAGCTCCGAAGGCTCGAGTCGCTCCCGACGGCGATCTGGCTCGACTCGATCGCGGCGGTCGGCGGCGTCGCGCGCACCCTCGACGACGCGCTCTCCCGCCAGAAGCAATCGGGGAGGCCCGTCGTGACGGTCCTCGTGGTCTATGACCTGCCCGAGCGCGATTGCGCCGCGAGTGCGTCGAGCGGTGAGCTCGCGCTGGCCGCGGGCGGCGAAGCCCGGTACGCCGCGGAGTTCATCGACCCGCTCGCGGCCCAGCTGCGCACGCACGCGTCGCAGCGCGTCGTGATCGTCGTCGAGCCCGATTCGCTGGCCAACATCGCCACGAACACGAGCATCGCGAAGTGCGCCGCGGCCGACGGCGTCTACCGCCGCTCGATCGCGCTCGCGGTCCACCGCCTCTCGATGCCCAATGTCTGGCTCTACCTCGACGCGGCTCACGCGGCGTGGCTCGGGTGGGCCCGCAATCGCGCGAAGATCGCGCAGATCTATCGCGACGTCCTGACGCAGGCCGGGGGCGCCGACAAGATCCGGGGCTTCGCGACGAACGTGTCCAACTACGACACCCTGAGGGGGGGCGATATCGCGCGGCTCGAGCCCTCCGACCCGTGCCCGGACGAGCTCACCTACGTCGAGAAGCTCGGCGCGTCGCTCGCCGAAGTGGGAATCGTCGGAAAGGGCTTCCTCGTCGACACGAGTCGCAACGGACGCGCGGGCATCAAGTCGAAGTCGGCGAGCTGGTGCAACGTGGCCGGCGCCGGGCTCGGCGAGCGCCCGCAATCGTCGCCGGTCCCCGGGGTCGACGCCTACTGGTGGATCAAGCCGCCGGGCGACTCGGACGGGGGATCGGACCCGTCGGCCCCCGGTTACGATCCGAACTGCGGCGCCGACTCCCCCGACAGCCTTCGGGGCGCTCCGAGAGCGGGCCACTGGTTCGCTGCCCAGCTGCTCCAGCTCGTGGACAACGCCGCCCCCCCCGTTCAGTGATCCGCGTCGGAGGATGGCGCCCTCTACGGGCCGACGATCGCCTGGAGGTTGCTGACGCATAGCCGCATCGAGTCCGGGATGGTGACGGCGGCCGTCGTGCTCGTTACGACGTGAAACTGGATCGACTCGATCATCGTCGCGTCGAACGCCGGCTCCGTAGTACCCATCGCCGGTGTGAACGATTCCTTGAGGGCGTGCGGATCGCCCGAGGCCGTGGTCAGGTCGACCGTGTACGCGCCGTCGGCCGAGGCCGAGAGCGCCCACGCGTCGCCGCTCTTGTCGGTCGCCGGGATCGGCAGCTCGACGCGCAGGGTCGCGCCCGTGGGGATTCCCGACAGGCTGAACGAGAACCCGGTGACGTGGTTCGATCGTGGCGTCGTACGGCATCTTCACGCCGCCCTGGTTATTGAAGTCGAGGCCGATGCCGATCCCGAAGATGTTCGTGTAGTCCGAGGCGATCACCTTCGCTGCGGTGCCGCTCAGGCACATGGTGCCGGCCGTCATTTGCGGGAAGCTCGACGTGAAGCCGCCGTCGCCCGCGTCGGAGGCCATGGCGGCCGGCGGAAACGTGATCGTCGAGCACGCGCTCATCGGGTGCATGCCGGTGGTCTCGCAGACTCCGGGCGGCGCGCCGTTGGTGCCCCAGTCATCGCCGTAGCCGTACCAGGCTCCCTGGATGCCGATCGAGTTGGTGCTCGGGCCGAGGTAGCCGTTCGGATCCGGCATCAGCGAGACCAGCGTGCCGCCGCCGGGCGCCCCGCCGTCCGCGGGCGGTGTCGAGGTCGTCGTCCCGGTGGGGCTGGTCGTGCCGGTCGACGTGGACGTGGGGCTGGTGGCCGAGTCGTCCCCCGAGGAACCGCCGCCCGCGTCGTCGCTCGTCGAGGAGCTGCCCAGGCAAGCGGCCAGCGACGCCAGCGCGAAAGGTCCGACCGCAATCGTCAACGCCGCCGCCGTCACTATCCGGTTTTTCACGAATGCACCTCGAAGCCGTAGTCGGATCCAGGCCGCCCGGGCGGCTCACGATTCGAGCGCCCTACCACCACATCGTGGCCTTGATGCCGAACACGTTCTCGTCGGGCGGAAAGCCGTTGTTCGGGGGCTGAGGCGTCACGCCGCTGTTGTAGGTGTAGTGCGAGTACTGAGCCGTGATCTCTTCGTGGGTGATGAAGGCCGTTTTCACGATGATCTTCGGGGAAACCACCCAGAACGACTCCGACGAGTCCTTCGACGTCGGCTGGACCACGTCGGCCCGCGCTCCGACCCCGAGCCACGAGAGCGCGCGGAAGACGAGATCCCCTCCGTACTTGAGCTTCTTGACGCCATCGGCCGTGGTGTCCTTGCTCGAGACGGCCGTGTACATCCCGAAGACGCTGAGCGTCAGGTCCGTGCCGTCGCCCCAGAAGCTGGCTCGCGGGTCTTGGAGCTTCCGGTAGAGAAGGCCGAAGCTGTAATTGTAGGCGATCTCGACGGTGTCGATGCCCCCCGTTCCGACGTCCGCCGGGGCGCACATGGTGCAAGGGCCGAGGTAGTTGTCGATGAGCCCATTGCCGGTCTGGTGACCGCCGCCGCCCAGCGAATGAATGACCTCGATCGCCGGGCCCACGGCGCCCGCGTTCTGCGCGGCGACGTGCGAGTATCCCGCGTAGATCTCGCCGGCGACTCCCCCCGTCAGTCGCACCTCGCCGCCGACGACGGAGATCTTTCCGTCGGGCGTGGTCGGAGTGGCGCGCGCGTCCTGCGCCCACGACACGAGGTAGTGAAGGTTCGCGTCGACGATCTTCTTGTACGAAACCCCCGCGTGGATGTGATCGAGCAGCGTGAACCCCGGCGAGCCCGCCGTGGGGGCCTGCGCCTGCGGCCACCTGTTCGAGCTTGGCGCCGATGCCGTGCGTGAGCTTCAGCGTGAAGTCGCCTGCGTCCATCTCGGCCGCGAGCGACTCGCCGATCTGGTGCGTGCGGGCGAACAGGTACGTGTCGTACGGGCCCGCGTCGTAGTCGCCCGCCCCGCCGTACTTCTCCCAGAACGAGCCGACCTTCCACTTGAGTCGGACGTTCGAGAGGCCGACGTTCGGCGTCACGGTGACATACCCCTGCGCGATCCCCAGCTGGGCGCCCGTGTCGTTGAACCCGGCGTCGGTGAAGTTGTAGGCCTGAAAGCCTACGGTGCCGACGACGTGGGAGTTGCCGTAGTTGAGAAAGACCTCGGTCCAGGCTTGCTCCCACTGCCTCGTGTAGCGCCAGTCGAGGTACTGATCGTCGGGCACGAAGGGGCTGTGCAGGTTCGTGGTGCTCTGACCCGGGCCCGCGCACGGGACAAGCCCTGCCCCGCCGCCGCTGCTGACCATCGTGCCCGGGTTCTGTCCGGCGCCGCAGGCCGGACGGTTGCCGACGCCGACGCGCAGCGGCGCGCGAAAGTAGCCGTGCGTGAAGAACTTCCAATCGTCGCCGGACGCGGGCGGCGCCGTCGCACTCGGAGCGCCCGTCAGGCTCCCGGCCGGGACGTCGACGACGGTTCCGGCCACCGGGGGCGGAAGAGGGGAGGCCTCCGGTGAAGCCGCGGGTGCGGGCGCGGGTGTGGGCGTCGACGGAGACGCGGACGCCGCTCCCGATGGGGGCGCCGGTGCCGATGCGGGGGCCGATCCCGACGCGGGCGCGGGCGGCTCCTGGGCGGCGGAGAGGGCGGGGGAGAGGACGAGGGCTCCGACGACGAGCGACACCGTGGCGACACGCATTGACCCTGCTTGTCGCGCGCGAAGCGACCGGGGGCTCAACTAGTGCGATCGGTGGGATGTTTTTGTTGCACCGTACCTTCGGCCCGAAGCGACTAGTCCATCCGGAGCGGCGCACCGCCTTGCCATGAGTCGATATTCGTTTCCTAAGGGCTTCGTGTGGGGCGCCGCCACGTCGGCGTATCAAATCGAGGGGGCGACCGGTGAGGACGGGCGCGGCGAGTCCATCTGGGACCGCTTTGCCAGGACCCCGACGAAGGTCGAGGACGGAAGCAACGGCGACGTTGCCTGCGACCACTACCACCAGTGGAAGAGCGACTTGGCGCTGATGAAGCGCCTCGGGCTCCACGCCTACCGCTTTTCGATCGCGTGGCCGCGCATCGTGCCGGCGGGCTTCGGTGCGATCAACACGGCTGGCCTCGATTTCTACTCGCGTCTCGTCGATGGCCTGCTCGAGAAAGGCATCGAGCCGTACGCGACGCTCTACCACTGGGACCTCCCGCAGCGCCTGCAAGACGAGGGCGGGTGGGCCAACCGGGCGACCGCCGAAGCCTTCGCCGAGTACGCCGACGCGGTGAGCCGCAAGCTCGGCGATCGGGTCCGGCAATGGATCACGCACAACGAGCCATGGTGCGCCAGCATGCTCGGATACCAGACCGGCCGTCATGCGCCGGGCCTGACCGACTGGCCTGCCGCGCTCGCGGCGAGCCATCACCTGCTGCTCTCGCACGGATGGTCGGTGCCGATCCTGCGTGCCAACAGCCGATCGGCGAAGGTCGGGATCACGCTCAACCTCTGCCCGGCCGTGGCGGCGTCCCCGAGCCCGGAGGACCACGACGCGACGCGCCACTTCGACGGCCACTTCAATCGCTGGTTTCTCGATCCGCTCTACCACGGCAGGTACCCGAGCGACGTCGTGGCCGACTATGTCGACCGCGGGTACCTGGACGCCTCGAACCTCTGGTTTCTTCGTGCCGACGACCTCAAGGCCATCGCGACACCGACGGATTTTCTCGGCGTCAACTATTACAACCGCGCCATCGTGCGGAGCGACCGCATCCCGGAAGAAAAGAACCAGCCGCGAACGGTCACGCCGGCCCCCGACTCCGAGTGCACCGACATGGGATGGGAGGTCTATCCGGACGGCCTCTTCCAGACGCTCGCGCGCCTCGCCTTCGAGTACGCCGTGCCGAAGATGTACGTGACCGAGAACGGGGCCAGCTACTCCGACGGGCCGGACGAGCATGGACGCGTCGCCGACGCGCGGCGCGTGCGGTTCATCCGCGATCACCTGCTGGAAGCCCACCGTGCGATCGAACTAGGCGTTCCCCTGGCGGGCTATTTCGTCTGGTCCCTCCTCGACAACTTCGAATGGGAACGGGGCTACGGCCAGCGGTTCGGGATCACGTGGGTCGACTACGAGACCCAGCAGCGCACCCCGAAAGACAGCGCGCTCTGGTACCGCCAGGTCATCGAGGCCAACGGCATCACCCTCGGTTGACCGCTGCGCATGCGGCGCAGAGAAGAGATCGCCGCTCGAAACCGTGAGCCGCGAAGCCCGGCCGCTGGCGACTACTAGGGCGTTCGGATGCGCCCGCGAAGCCTGTGCAAGCTCGCCACACTCGTCGCGACGACGACGGGGTGCTCTTCGCCGGGTCATGCAGCCCCGATGAGCCTCGTCGACGCGACGACCGCGGCGGCTGCGGCGCCCGAGGACGCAGGGGTCGATGACGCGGCGGCCCAAACCGATGGCAGCGCGCCAGCCCCCGGCGACGCGCAGAGCGGATCGCCGTCCCGAGGGCCAACGCCGGCGACCGCGGGCACGAGCTTCCCGTTCCCGCAGAATCGCGAGAGCAGCCGGTGCACGTACCCCAGCGGATACGACAACGCGGACGTCACGGCCGCGTACGAGCAGTGGAGGGCCGACACGGTCACGGCGACCGGAGCCAACGGATTTCTCAGGGTGCAGCGCCCCAACGAGCCGGGGCTCGCGCCGAACTCCACGGTCTCCGAGGGCATCGGCTACGGCATGCTCATCGCCGTCTACATGAACGACCAGAACCTCTTCGACAACCTGTGGAAATACGAGCAGCACTGGGTCGACGCGAGCGGCTTGATGAACTGGTACATCGCCGCCGACGGCAGCGGCCTCGGGCCCAACGGCAGCGGCGCCGCCACCGACGCGGACGAAGACATGGCGTTCGCGCTCGTGATGGCCAACCGGCAGTGGGGCGGGCAGGGCGCTCTCGCCATGACCTACGAGCAGTACGCGGTCCAGCAGATTCAAGACATCTGGAAGGCCGAGATCGAGGACGGGAAGCTGCCGCGACCCGGCGAGTGGGGCGGCTGGAATACCGTCAACATCTCGTACTTCGCGCCGGCGTATTACCGCGTCTTCGCGACGCTCGACCCCGGCGACGGTTGGCCGGCCGTCGTCCAGACGGTCTACGACACGATCGACTACGCCGTGAACCCGGCGAACGGCAACCAGAACAACGGGCTCGTCCCCGCGTGGTGCGACGACAGTCACGGGTCGCCCTGCACGCCGGTGGACATGAACATCGCGAACGACACGGGGTACCAGTACGACTCTTGCCGCACGCCGTTTCGCATCGGCCTCGATTGGTGCTGGAACGGCGAACCGCGCGCGCAGGCGTACGTCGGCCTCACGAGCGCCTTCTTCAGCGCCATCGGCGCGCAGAACATCGCCGACACGTACGCGATCGACGGCTCGCCGGAGCCCCAGCACCCCGGCGGCCACTCGGCGGCGTTCGTCGGTCCGGCGGGCGTCGGCGCCATGAGCTCGGCCACGTACGGCACGTTCATCGACGACGCGTACGCCGGGGTGGCCACGCGCACGTACCTCGTGGGCGGCACGTACTACGAGGATTCGTGGACCACGATGTCGCTTCTCATGATGACTGGCAACTTCCTCGATTACACGAAGTACTGAGGGTAAACGATGTTCCGCTCCTCCTCCGCTCTCCGGCTCTCGTCCATCGCAGCGCTCTTGGCCGTCGCTGTCACCGTTTGCGTCGCCTGCGCCGCCACCGGCTCGCACGCGCCGGGCGGCGCCGACGGGCCTCCCGGCGACGACACGACGGGGCCGGTCGGCACCTTCACCACCGAGGCGGGAGCGCCCGCGGACGGCAAGGCGCCTCGCGCGCAGCGCTGCGACGACGCCGGCCGCTGCACGTGCTTCAACATCGCGTCGATCGGCCTGCCGGGGCACACCGGGTTTCAGGGCGGCATGGACAGCACGACGGCCTTCACGGACTGGCTCAACACCGAGAGCAGCGCGAGCGTCGACATGTACACCACCAAGCCCACGCTCGACGCCGAATTCCTCGCCGGGTACGACGTCCTCATCATCCAGTGGCTCGTCGACGGCGTCTCCGGCGAAGACGGGACGGGGTACTGGTCGTTCACGCCCGCCGAGACGCAGGCGCTCGACACGTGGGTGAAGGGCGGGGGGGGCCTCATCACGCTCTCGGGATACGACGCGCAGTCGATGGAGGTGACTCCGCTCAATCAGCTCGTGGAGAGCACGACGGACATGTCGTACGGGACCGCGGACGTCCTCGGGACCGTGTCGGCTTCGAACTACTGCCTCGGTGAATCCGATCCGCTCGGCGGCTGGGTGCAGACGACCGCGATCGGCAAGCACATCGACGAAGTCGGCGCGTTTCACGGGCGCCCGATCATGGCCGGCCCGAAGGCCACCGTCGACTGCACGGACGGCACGTACGTATACGCCGCCCATGAAGACGTGGGAGACGGCCACGTCTTCGCGTACGCCGACGAGTGGGTGACGTACACGAGCCAGTGGTTCGGGATCGACGCGGGCGGCAACTGCGCGGACGCTTCGGCCAACGTGGTCTATCAAGTGCCTCAGTTCTGGTACAACGCCATCACCTACGCGTCGCAGGCGACCGCGTGCCCGTTCACGCTCGCCGGGCCCATCACGAGGTGATCGCCGAGGTCATGTTCATCGTCGGCGTCGTCCTCGCCGGCGGGGCGGGTCAACTTGCCCCTCCCGAGATCGTTGAGCCGTGGAGAGGCCGTCTCGGTACCTCATGGGGGTGACTCACGTGGAAGCCCGCGGCCGACCCGTGGCGCCGAAGTCACGGCGCATCGTGCAGGCGGCCGTCGTCGTGCCGACCGCGCTGGTCGCGGCCGCCCTCGCGGCGGCCTATTCGAGCGGCGGCTGCGCCACCACGGGCCACGCCACGCCCGATCTCAGCGAGGCTTCGGCCGCGGAAGACGGCGGCTCTGCGGTCCCCGCGCCCGGTCCGCTCAACACGGCGCTCATCAGCAACACGGCCCTCTGCACTGCGGGAGCCCCGACCGTCGACTGGTCGCCGCTGCGGCGGATCTCGCGGGTCGAATACAACAACATGGTGCGCGACCTCTTGGGCGACACCACGCAGCCGGCCACCGCTTTCGTCCCCGAGAGCCCCATGGTCCCGGGCGTGAACTTCGATACGAACACCTACACGAGCGTCAGCTCGCTCATCGTCCAGCAGTACCAGCAAGCCGCCGAGACCCTGGCGCAGGCCGTGGTGGCCGACACCAATCGGCTGAGCACCATCCTGCCGTGCCAGACGCAGGACGACGCGTGCGCGCAGCAGTTCATCGCGGCCTTCGCGAACCGCGCCTTCCGCGGCCAGCTCGATGACACCGAGTCGGCGGGCCTCCTCCAGGTCTATTCGACCGTGCAGGCGCAGTTCGACTTCACGACGGGGATCCAGGCCGTCATCACCGCCGTCCTCGAGTCGCCGCGCTTTCTTTACGTCCTCGAGTTCGGTCAGGGGACGCCGACCGGGAGCGTCGTGGCGCTCTCGCCGTACGAGGTGGCCGCGCGGTTGGCGCTCATGCTGTGGCGATCGGTCCCGGACGCCACGCTGATGAGCGCGGCGGCGGCGGGGCAGCTGTCGACCCCCGACCAGGTCGAGGCGCAGGCGGTGCGCATGCTGGGGCAGACGGCGAAGGCCGAGGGAGCGCTCGACGACTTCACGACGCAGTGGATGCAGCTCCAGAACACGCCCACCCTCGGCAAGGACAGCCAGTTCAAGGCGTGGACGCAGCACGCGAAGGTGGGGACCGAAATGCAGGACGAGGCTCGGACGAACGTGTCGCAGCTCGTCCTCTCGGACAACGGCGGGCTCACGGAGCTATTGACGTCTCCGTCGTCGTACATCAACGCCGATCTCGCGGCGTTCTACGGCGTCACGCCGGGCAGCGGCGCCGCCGTGATCGTCGACGACGCCGCGCTGCAGGGGGCGACGAGCTTCTTCAAGACAGACCTCACGGCCGCAGGGGCACGCGGGCATCCTCACCAGCGGCGGCGTTCTCGCCACGCAGGCCCACACGACGCTGCCGTCGACGGTCCTGCGGGGAAAGCTCGTCCGCGAGCAGATCCTCTGCGACGAGATCCAGGCGCCCCCGCCCAACGTCCCTCCTCCGCCGAGCGGGGTCCCCGACGGCGGAACGACGCGCAGTCTCTTCGAAGCGCACGCCACGGTGCCGGGGTGCGTGAATTGCCACCAGTACATGGATCCGATCGGCTACGGCTTCGGGCACTTCGACGCGACAGGCGCGTACCAGACGCTCGACGCCAACGGGTTCGGAACGGGGCCGGCGATCGACGCGACCGGTCAGATCGCGGCCATGCCCGGGGAGACGTTTGCGGCCTCGTTCGACGGCGCCGTGGACCTCGTGACGAAGCTCGCAAACGCGCCGCAGGTCCAGCAGTGCTTCGCGCTCCAGGAGTTCCGCTACGCGCTGGGGCGCATCGAGACCAAGGCCGACGCGTGCTCGGCGCAGCAGGCCTTCGCCTCGTTCGCGTCGAGTCAGCTCAACATCCAGAAGCTCCTGACCGCCATCGTCCGGAGCGACGCGTTCCGGTACCGATCGATCGAGAGCGCGGGGAGCGCCTGCCAATGAGTCGCGTCGCGCTCGATCGTCGCCGCTTTCTCCGCCTCGTCGGGGCCACGGCGCTCACGGCCCCGTTCCTTCGCGCGCTCCCGAGCTACGCCGCGGGCGCGGCGGGCGGCGATCCCATCTACCTCGTGCTGCTCTTCACGTCGTGCGGCGCGGTGCGCTTCAAGTGGGGCGCGCAAGGTGCGGCGCCGACCGGGACGACCCCGACGGTGACCACTCCGCTCGTCTTCCGCGACACGCTGTCGGCGTTCACGAAGGCGGGCCCGATGCAGGTCGACTTGACCGACAAGGTCACGGTCCTCGACGGCTTGCAGGTGACCGGGGCGGTCGGCGCCTCCCACGAGGCCGGCATGGCGGCCCTGTGGACGGGCACCCAGACGCTCGGCACCAACAACACTCCGTCGGGACCGAGCATCGACCAGGCCATCGCGCCGCTCCTCGCGTCGCAGCTGGGCATTCACGCGACGTACCCGACGATCCCGCTCATGGTCCAGAGCTCGGCCGACTACACGCAGCGCGAGGCGGCGACGCGAATGCTCTACGACGCGAGCGCCAACTGGGTCGATCCGTACACCGATCCCGCGATGGCCCAGAGCGCGCTCTTCCCCGGCGCGGCGGCGGCGATGCCGGGCGCCGGCAAGATGACGCTGATCCGCAAGCAGGTGGCAGCGCAGCTCAACAGCGATCTCACGGCGCTGCAGGGGAGGCTGTGCACCGAGGATCGCCAGCAGCTCCAGAACCTACAGGCCGTGTGGAACCAGACGCAGGCTCAGATCCAGAGCGCGGCGGCGGCGGCCGCCTCGTGCGCCGTGCCTTCGCTCGGCGGCCCCGTGGCCGCCGGGACCGACCCGTTCCCGACGTACGCGCTGGCCATGTCGAACATCCTCGCCATGTCGCTGGCCTGCGACCTCACGCGCGTCGCGAGCCTGCAGTTTTCGCACGCGCTGAGCCCCGTCACGCACACCTGGCTAGGCTCATCGCAGACCCAGACCCACCACATCTATTCGCACACGGGCCCCAGCTCGTTCTGTTCCCTGGGCCCGGACCTCTACAACGAGCCCGCGAGCGTCACGTCGACGTATCCGCAGCAGCTCATCGACATCGACGCCTGGTACGCCAAGCAGGTCGCCGCGCTGGCCTACACGCTCAGCCAGTTCAAGACGGCGTCCGGGAAGAACCTGCTCGACCAGACGGTCATCTGCTGGGGAAGCGAGCTCGATATGGGCAACGCCCACAACCACGACGACACGCCCTTCGTGCTCGTCGGCGGCGGAGGGGGCAAGCTGATCACCAATCAGCTGGTCCGCTTTCCGCTCAACCTGCCGGCCGTCTCTTCGACGAGCAGCATCGTCGACCGCGCGCAGAACGACCTGCTCCTCACGCTCGCGAAGGTGATGGGCGTCGATCTCGGCGGCTCGTTCGGAAACAAGGCCTACTGCACGGGCCCCATCACGCAGATCCTGGCCTAGCCGGGCGCGAGAGAACGCGAATCAACGTGTCACCGGCCGGCGGTCCCCGCGTGGTCATCGCTCCGGGGAGTTCGTCACGGGCGACGGCGTCGCGCGGCCCCGTGCTCGGCTGAGTCACTATCTGCGCGGATTCAACCAGGAGGCGGGCAATTCGCATCGTTCGCCTTCGGGGAGGTACGGATATTCGTCGGTTGCGACGTCGCCGAAGGCTTCGCGCAGGCGAAGTGTGGTTACTTCGCAGGCGCCGCTGGCCATCAGGCAGGCGAGCGGCTCGTGCCAGCGCTCGGGGCAGAGCGCGCTATCGACCGCGAGCTGCACGCGCCCGGTGTGGATGAGCCGGTGGGCCGCTCGCAGCACGCAGCGACGGCCCGCTTTGGTCAGCACCACCTCGCGTGCGCGCCCATCGACTTCCGCCGGTTCGCGTCCCACCAAGCCGAGCTGCTCGAGCGACGAGAGCATTCGACTGACGGTGGAGGCCGCGACGCCGAGCGTTTTCTGCAGCTCGCGCTGCAGCATGCGCCCTCGCGACTTGTGCAGGATGTAGAGCAGGTCGAATCGAGCCGCGGTCAGCCCCAGGCGCGCGAGCGCACGGCGAAGCACGCGCAGCGTGCCGTGATAGGCGCGTTTGAGGCCAAAAAATACGCGGATCATGGGGAGAGTGCCGCGAAGCCATGCCCTCGCGACGAACCAACCCCGAGCACTCCCCGTGCCGACGCCCAAGTCGCCGAGCCGAGCGACCCTCTCGCTCCCGAAAACGCCCGACCTTCGTGCAGAATCGTGAGCAAGCTAACGATTCGGCGGGCTCGAGGGGTGTTTTCTGGGCCGAGAGGGTCCTCCCCCTTGAGGCTCGCGAACCTGTCCGCGGGCGGCCACTCGCTGTCCGCGGACGACGCTGCATTGCGTCTGGAACCAATGCCGATCGGCTAGCTCACGACCACGAAGGTGGGTGCCAACGGAGTGGTTGGCTCTCGTTACGGCCGACTCAGGGATCGCCTGGCGGTGGTGCTTGCATGCCGCCTGGCTCGGTGCCCCATACGAGCATTCCGCCCCGGTACAGCGTGACCGTCGGCGATTGGCAGGTGATCACGTTGTTGCCCGGTGCGCACGTCGCCATCGAGTCGGTCCCCGTGTACGAGTAGTCGTTGGCTTCGTTGAAGTTGGTCTTGTATGTGGTGTCGTTGAACGCGAGCTGGATGTCATCGGTGCTGCTCATCGCGGCGATGCTCCCGGCCGCCGCGTTGAACGAGACCTCGAAATAGGTATCCGCGGTGGCGGTGGCCGCTGGGGTGGTCGAGGCCGTCAACTGCGTGAACGCGCCCATGACGTTGCCGTTGATCGGGCTGGCCGCGTAGTACTCGTTGAACGCGAAGCTCGACGCGCCGTCCGCGGTAAACCAGTACCGGAGCGTCAGCTCCGAGAGCCCTTGCGGCATCGAGCCGTTGTTCGTGATGGATACATCGAACCGGACGGTGTTCGTGGAGGCCGGCGGGCTGGGATTGCGCGTGTAGTACTCGACAGTAATCGGGCACGTCGTGCACGTGGGCGGCGGCGGGCTCGCTTCGACGGTCACGGTCGGGGCGTCGTCCGGTGCGGCCGCCTCCGGGAGGGTCGCGTCGTCGCCGCCCGCAGGTGCCGCGTCGTCGGAGCTCGGCGAGTCGGAGCCGCCCCCACTCGTACTCCCGCTTCCGCTCCCGCCTCCGCTCCCACTTCCGCTCCCGCTCGCGCCGGCGTCGAGCGAACCCATTCCCGTCGAGTCGGTCTTGAGAGCGTCTCCGGGGTCCGCTGCGCAGGCGATGGCGAAGAGGACCGCCGACGAAAGCATCGAGACGCGCGCGAAGCCCATCGCCAGCATAGTCGCACCCGCGCCGGCCCACGGCTCGCGTTCCGTCGTGGAGGGCGCCGGCCCGCGTCTATTGGTGAGCCGTGGGCCCCGCGGCGCGCCACTAGAACGCAGGCAAGAATGCGCTTCGCCCCGCGGCCTTGGCTGCCGCTCGCCGTCGTCCTCGTCCTCCTTACCCCCCGCGCGGCGGCGGGAGCCGAAAACGATGCCGCCGCGCTGGCCCTGCGAAAGGACGCGATCTACCAGGACTACCTCTCGACGCGCTTCGCCGACGCGGAGACCAAGCTGCTGAAGGCGCTGTCGATGTGCGATGGACCGGCCGACTGCGAGGTCATCACCCGGGCCCGCCTGCACTGCGATCTCGGCGTGATCGAGTTCGCGCTCGACAATCCCAAGGAGGGCCGCGACCAGTTCGCCTCGGCCCTGCGCAAAGATCCGAACGTCGCGATCGATCACGACCTGGGGACGCCCGAGCTCGCGAAGGAATTTGCCGCGGTCAAGCAGGCCGTCACGGGGGCGGCTCCTGCGTCGGCGGACGCCCCTGCAGGCGAGGAGACCCCTGCGCCTCCGGCCGCCGGCGAACAGACCGACTGCCCGCCCGGATTTCCCGGCTGCAAGGAGGCGCCGGTCAAAGAGGAGGCGACCGAGGAACCCGCGCCCGACGTGCCCTTCAAGCGCAACTGGGTCAGCCTCGCCTTTCAGGTCGAGGCGCTGCTCCTCCCTTCCGCCTCCAACGCGTGCGCCGGCGGCTCGGGGTACACGTGCTTTGGCCCGCCCGCGGGCTACTACGCAGGGCGGCCCCTGGCCGACGCGGACGACCTCGTGAACGGGGGAATCCGGCTCTCGACGATGCGCATCCTGGCCGGCTACGACCGAGCCCTCACGGCGAACTTCACGGCGGGCGGGGCACTCGGCTTCGCATTCAACGGCGGACCGCAGCGCCCGGGGGGCCCCGCCTTCGAGCCCCTCCACGTGGAAGCGCGCGCGTCGTACTGGTTCGGCCACGATCCGCTGGCTCGCACCGGCTTTCGGTTCTTCGTCACGGGCGCGACGGGCATGACCGAGGTGGACGGAAGCATTCCGGTCGACGTCTATTCGTCGACGGCCGCGTACCAGGCCGGCCAGTCGCAGAACTTCACGGCCTGGAAGAAGACCGGTCTCGGATTCGTGGCGGTCGGCCTCGGCGCGATGTTCGCGGTCGACCACGACGGCGGCGTCGTGCTCGAACTCAAGGGTCAGCAGATGTTCCCGACCGCCGGCGCGGCCGCCGCCGCGCAGCTCGGCTACGCGATCGGGTTCTGACCGCGTCAGGGACCGCAGCCGATTCGCTGCGCGGCCAGGGCGACGTCGTCGAACCAGAGGGTCATCGTCTGACCCGAGTAGCTCTCCCAGCCGATGCGGAAGTCCGCGAGCTTCGGCTTCCATCCGCCATCCGGCGACAGCCATTGCGTACTCACGTCGGGGACGGGGGTGCCGTTCTCGACCAGGCCGGCGACCTCTTTGCCGTCGACCCACGTGTCGATCGTGCCCGCGGTCTCGTCGACGTGCGATTCGATGCACGTCCACGCATCCGCCGCGGGAGCGACGCTCTCGCCCGTTCCGGTGGGGCTCATGACCGGCAACGTCGCGTCGTCGGACTGGCGGTTATACATGAGCACCATGTCCTGGCCGCCCATGCGCAGGTCGCCGCCCATGTCCGCGCTGTCCTTCATCGCGAGAAAGCTCACGTGCCCTGCGCCGAGCGGCGCCCCGAGGCGCACGAAGAGGCGCGTGTAGATCTGCGGGCCGAGGGCGCCGACGACGCTCGCGTTCGCGATGAAGATGTGATCGCAGTATCCGCCGCCGCCGTTGACCTTCAACGACTGCTTGCCGGTGTGAGCCTCGGAGTCGTCGACGGCCAGCGTCCCGGAGCCCGTGCAGTCGGGCTGGGAGATCGACCAGAGCGCCGCATTCGGGGGCCCGCCGTTCGGCGCCGATTCGAACCCCTCGCAGAGCGGAAGCGACGTGCAGGGAAGGGGCCCCGAAGTCGTCGACCCGTCCTTCCCGAGTGCGCCCGCGTCCGCCGGGGCCACAGTGTCGCCCGGAGCCGCTGCGTCGAGCTCGTCGGGGCGCGCGTCGTCCGTGGCGGCGTCGCCGTCGGCGAGCGGTCGGTCGCCTGGGTGAGGCACCTCGGGGACGGCGCAGCGCGCACACGCCAGCGCGAGAAGGATCGCCGATGCGCCACGGAGACCGCGGCGCCCGCAGCGATCAGTGAACCGCGGTGTCACCGTCGCCGTGGCGAGCCCGCACCGCGGCGGCCTGCAGATAGCCCGCCAGGATCGGCTCCCGCCGGACGATCGCGTGCAGCCGCGCCGAGGCTCGCGCGAGGTGGCGCTTGGCCGTGGCGAGCGAGACGTCGATGGCCTCGGCCACCTCCGTGAGCTCCTTGCCCTCGACGTAGCGCAGCGCGATGACGCGGTACGTCTCGGGGGCGAAGGTGTCGAGGATCGCGGAGAGGCGCGCGACGGCCTCGCGCGGGGGCTCTGAATCGGGAAGGACGGGCGGCTCCGGAAGCTCGCCCGACGCCGTGAGCTGCAGCCAGTAGCGCCCCCTGCGGCGCCGGAGCTCGGTGCCCACCACGTGGAGCGTGATGCCGATGATGAAGCTCCGGAGCGCCGAGGGATCCCGCAGGTCCGGCAGGACCTGGAAGAGGCTCAGGAACACCTCTTGAACGTGATCGTCGACGTCTTGCCCGCCGAGCGACCGGCTCATCCGGGCTCGGACCAGCGGCAAGTACCGACGCCAGATCGCGGTCTGCGCGGTGCGGTCTCCTTGCCAGGCCGCGTGCACGAGCGCGGCGTCGCGGTGGTTCGGATCCAGCGCGGCGTCGCGGTGGTTCGGATCGCTCGATTGGCAGCTAGGTTGGTTCACTCGGCGGGTAGGTGCCCCTGCTCGTGGGCGACGGCTCAAAAAAAGAGAGCCGGGGCCGAGCGCTCACAGGAAAAACGACACGCCGATACCGACCGACGGGGTGTTGGGCAGCGAAATGCGGGCTGTGATCGCGATCCGGTCGGTCAAATGGAACCGGCCGCCGGCCATGAAGGCCGGCTGCAGCTGCGTGCGCGTGCCATCGCCGAAGACCAGGAACACCCCGGCCTCGCCCATCACCGACCAGTGCGTCGACAGCCAGAAGTTCCACTGGAGGGCCACCGGCGAGTAAAAGGGCGCGCCGCCGTCGCCGATGGGCGACCGGCTGAAGCCGAAGGTGATCGCCGGCACGTTGTTGAGGGTCGAGATGAAGCCGTTCTTCATCACCGGGATCGACGCGCGAAGGCCGACGCCCGGCCCGTCGTCGAGCGGCCGCCCGAAGAGGATGATCGCTTCGGGCTGAAGTTCGACCACGTAGTCGGGGTGCTCGCCGGGATGCGTCACGATCACGTCTTCGGCGCGAGCGTCGCGTGCGGAGCCAATCGGCAGCGCGAGCAGCGCCGCGGCGAGGATCGTGCGGGTCAATGCGGGGAGGACGGGACAGGCTCTGGCCATCAGGAGGTCCGATCGGATGCCACCGTAGTCGAACGCGCCCTGCCAGGCAGCTCATCGATCCGGGGTAGTCTCCGCGCCGTGTCCCAGCTGCGGTCGATCGCGCGAGGCGTGCCCGGCGCGCCGGCCTGGCCGTGGGCCCTCGCGGCGGTGGCCGCACTCGCCCTGGCCACCGGCGTCGCGAAGGCATGGCCCTTCACCGTCGACGACACGTACATCACGCTCCGCTACAGCCGCAACGTCGCCCTGGGGATCGGCCCGACGTTCAACGCGACGGGCCCGCGAGCCGAGGGCTACACGACCCTCTTGTGGATGCTCTTGCTCGCGCTCCCCCACGCGCTGGGCCTCGACGCCGTGGTCGTCGCCAAGGGCCTCGGCGTCGCGGCGACGTTCGCGACGCTCCTCGTCGCCGTGCGCTGGGCGCGCGCCGAGGGCCAGCGGATCGGCGGCGGGCGACCGGAGAGCCCCGATGGCGGCGTCTGGGCGGGCGTAGCGGCGGGGACGTGCTTCGCCGCGATCCCCGCAACGGCCGTGCACGCGGTCTCCGGTATGGAGACGGCGCTCTTCACGCTTCTCCTGACTGGGATGTTCGCGTCGTCGGCCGATCTCGCGCGCGGCGAGGGTCGCGCCGGAAGCCGCCTGGTCGCCTTCGCCTTGCTGACCGGACTGACCCGACCCGAGGGCAACCTCGCGGCGCTCGCCGTGATCGCGACCACCCTGGGCCGGCTCCCGCGGGCCGCGCGCGGCACGCTGGCGCTGCGGGCCCTCGTCGGGTGGGTGATCCCCATCGGCGCGTACGCGCTGTGGCGGCGCAGCTACTACGGTCTCACCTTCCCGCTGCCCTTCTACGTCAAGCTCGCGACGCCGGGCCTCTTGCCCGGCTGGCCCGACGTGCGCGACTGGCTCCGAGGTCCCGCGCTGCACTTCGCTCCGCTGCTCTGGCCGGCCCTCGTCCGCCCGCCGCGAACGCTCGAGCCCACGGTCGTCGCGACGCTGGTGCTCACGGCGTTCTTCGTCCTGCCCCAGCACCAGATGGGCTACGACCACCGCTACCTCGCGCCGCTCAATCCCACGCTCGGGGTGCTCGCCGGCGTCGGGCTCGCGCGCCTCGTCACGCGCACGAAGTGGCCCTTGGCCGCAACGAACGCGGCCGCCGCGGCAGGAGTCGTGCTCGCGGCTGGTCTCGAGGCGATCGATGCGCGCGGGGTCATCGCCGGCGAAGTCGACTATGGCCATGGCCTGTCCGAAGCCCACGAGCGACTCGGGCGCGATCTGCTCGCGCTCGACCTGCCCGCGGGCCGCCTGGTCATCTCGGACGCCGGAGCCGTGCCCTACTATTCGAGGTGGTGGACTCTCAATCTGGTCGGGTTGAACGAGCCGACAATCGCGACCACCGCCCGTCGCGATCCCGCGTGGGTGCTTGCCCAGCAGCCCGACGTCGTCGTCCTCGCCTCGCCGCGGACCGACCGCATCGAGCCGTGGGACTGGAACCCGTGGGAGCCCGCGCTCTACGACGCGTGCCTCGCGGCCGGCTTCGCGCGCGTGGGCCTCCGCCGATTCGCCGACGACTACTGGCTCTGGGTCCTGGCGCGCCCGGAGTCCGCCGCCGGAGCGGGACTGCTGGCGGGTCGATAGCCCGCGCGGGGGCCGATCCACGCGTTGTGGTGCCACACCGAGTACTGGATGTCCTGGTGGCAGAAGTCGTCGACGTGGATGAGCGGCTGCGCGCGCTCGTCGGTCGTTCGCTTCGCGTCGATCAGGACGTCGACGTGCGGATCGTCGGTCCGCACGGCGAGCGACCGACAGAGGCGCCTGGCCGCCGCGATCAGCGTGATCGGGTCGCAGCGCGAGCGGACGTCTGCGTTGTGCGTGATGAGCGCCGCGCGGACGCGGGAGGTCGACGTCGTTCGAATCGTCACGCCGCCGGTGCACTGGACCTGGGCGTCGAACATGTGAAGCGAAAAGAGCCGCCCTTCGCCGGTGATCGCCGTATCGCCGGGAAAGAGGTACGGCACGAGCTGGAACGCAGAGAAGACGGCCGCGGCGGCCGCGACCGACTTCCTCGCGCTCGCGTCCGCGCGCAGGCGGCCGAAGGTCAGCGTCTCGCTGGGCGCCCGGAGCCACACCAGCGGATAGATCGCCGTCAGTCCGAACATCAGCAGCGGATAGAAGTAGCCGACGACCTTCCACGAGACGGCGTGGAAGACCAGAAGCTGCACATACACTGCCCAGCGCCACTTCGGCGACGGCGAGAAGAGCGCCCAGATGAGGACCATCTCGAGGACGAGCACGTACACGCACGCCGCCGGGACGAGCCTCGCAGGAACCAGAAACGGCTTCTCGTAGAGCGACGCGCCGCTGACCCACTCCCGATCGAGCTTGAGCGTGCCCGCCCACACGTAAAAGAGAGCGACGAGCGCCTGCAGGGTCTGCGCGGGCCTGGGCGCGACGAGCAGCGCCAGGATGACCCAGGCGAACATGTACGTCTGGTTCAGGCGCAGGCGATAGTCGAGCGAGTAGAGCGCCGCGCCGAGCAGCGTCGTGCCGATGAACGTCGCCAGCGCCGCGTTCGCGCGGCGCTGGGCGAAGAGGACCGCGGCGGACGCTCCGAGCGCCATGTAGAGCACCACGGCGCCGCGCGCGAGCGCCGGCGAGAAGAGCGCGCGGACGCCGTCGCAATGGGGGAGGAGCGGCCAGCAGACCGCCTCCTCGCTCGTGACGAGGGCGTCGATGTGCTTGTACGTGAACCACGCGAGACCCGTGAGCGTGTGCAGGAGCGACGCGATGACCGCGTACGCTCGGAGCGCAGGATCTCCGTCGATCGTGCGCGCCCTTGCGGTCATGCGCTCAGTCTCCGTTGGCGGTGAAGGCCGTCAATCGCAGCGTCCCGTCGATGGGCAGCGGCGGGATGACGGCGCCCTCCGAGAAATTGTCGTAGAGCAGGCTGGTCGTCGCGGGCAGGGTCGAGAAGAGCGCGCGCAGTTGCCCGTAGTCTTGCAAGAACGATCCCTGGACGAGGATCACGGTCGGCGGCGTGGAGAAGTTCGCGCTCGCCGACGGCGCCAGGGCCGCGAGCACGCCGGGCAGCTGCGGAGCCTGGACGCTCGTGGCCGTCGGAGGCGCGACGATCATCCACGTTCCCGAGATGCCGGCCGCGTCGTCGGCCTGGTTCCAGGTGAGCACGACGATCGCGCCGTTGGCGCTCGCGAGCGAGCCGGCCTCGGTCACCCAGCTCACGACCGGCTGGGCCGGCTGGCTCGAGTCGAGCGTCACGTTGTCGAGCAGCGGCAGGAGCGTCGACAGATCGAAGGAGGCCGCGCCGCCGTCCGAAGGTGCGGTCCGCGTCGCGACGGCGCTGACGGCCACCCCTCCGTTGCGGAAGCCGCTCTGACTCGCCTCGTTCTGCACGTGCGCGGGGTAGCCCGGGTGCACGGAGAAGGCGTTGGTCGCGCCGCCGTCGCCATCGGGCGAGAAGTAGCTGGGAGGTCCGTAGGCCACACCGTTGGCGATCTCGCTGTACGTCGTGAATCCGCTGAGGTCTCCCGTGATGGACGCATTCGTCACGCCGACCGATTGCGTCGGCGAGGCCGTCGACCAGGCCCCGCCCAGAGACACGTGCGCGACGCCGCCGTCGAGGGGGAGCGTGTTGCCGAGCTGGTAGCTATAGCCGAGGGGCGTGGAGTCGTCCGAGTTGAGCGCCTGAAGGAGCACCGGGAAGGTCCCGCCGTTCTCGCAGTCCGGCGAGAGGTTGAACTGCGTCGGCACCGAATTGAAACCCGCGCTGCAGTTGCCGATGTTCACGACGTAGCTGTCGGTCCCCGGCGGCGGTGCGGCGTCGGGCAACGCGTCGATGGACACAGCGGCGTTCGCGAAGGGCGTGGCGGTCGCGTCGTGCGCCGTGAGCACGTCGCCCGGCATGACCCCCTCGATCGTGACGAGCTCGATGTTCTCCGCGGTCCCGAGGACCGCGGTCACCTGGCTGCCGGCGCCCACGACCTGCGTGGCTCGCCCGTTGGCGTCCGTGCTCACGGTCGTCATCGCGCCGGTGGTCCCGTCCTGGAAGACGACGCTGACGCCCGGCTCGGGCCCCAGGTCGCTCATGATCACGACCGTCACGAAGGAGGGCCCCGCCTCGACGACCGACGCTTCGGCTTCGGCAGCTTCGATCGGCGCGTCCGGAGCGGCCGCGGCTTCCATGGGCTCGGTCATCGTGGCGTCGGCGGGAGACCCGGCGTCGACGCCGCTGTCTTCACCAGGGGGCAGGTTAGCGGGGTTGTCGTCCGAGCTGCTGCTGAAACAGGCCGGCAAGGCGAGCGGCAGTGCGGCGAGTCCAAGGACGAAACGAAGGCGCATCCCCCGAGTATCGGCCCTCCCCGTCCGGAGCGTCAACGAGCGTTGCTCGGCGCCGCGCTCCGGTTGCCCTTGTCGTCGTACACGTAGAAGCCGCGGCCCGTCTTTCGCCCGAGCCAGCCCGCGGCGACGAGGTTTCGCAAGATGGTCGGCGCCCGGTACTTGTCGTCGCCGATCTCGTGGTGCATGACGTCGGCAATGGCGAGCACCGTGTCGAGGCCGATCAGATCGCTCAGCTCGAGGGGGCCCATGGGGTGATTGAGGCCGAGCTTCGCGCCCGTATCGATGTCCTCGGCGCTGCCCACGCCCTCCTGCAAGGCGAAGCAGGCCTCGCAGAGCATGGGGATGAGGATCCGGTTGACCAGGAAGCCCGGCGCGTCGTGCGTCGTCGTCGTCTTCTTGCCCATCCGTTCGGCCAGCGCCCGGGTGAGCGCGTACGTCTCGTCGCTCGTCTGCACGGCGCGCACGATCTCGACGAGCTTCATCAGCGGCGGCGGGTTCATGAAGTGCATCCCGATGACGCGATCCGGCCGCGAAGTGGCCGCCGCGAGGCGGGTGAGCGAGATGCTCGACGTGTTGCTCGCCAGCCACTTGCCGGGCGGGAGCACGGCGTCGCACCTGCGAATCAGCGCGATCTTGAGGTCGAGCGCCTCGGTGGCCGCCTCGACGACGAAGTCGCACCTCGCGAAGTCCTCGGGCCCACCGGCGCAGACGATCCTGGCGAGCAGCGCGTCGCGCGCGTCGGCCGCCATCTTTCCCTTCTCCACCTGCTTGCCGAGGGCGGCGGCGATGCGCGCCTTCCCGCGCTGCGCCAGCTCGAGCGCGGAGTCGACGAGAACGACGGTGAGACCGCTCGCGGCGGCGACCTGGGCGATCCCGGTCCCCATCTGGCCGGCGCCGGCGACGCCGAAGGTGGTCACGCGAGCGACGTCGTCGCTCGGGCTCGTGGAAGACGTCTCCTCGAGGTTTGCCATGGCAGGGCCTCCGTCGTGGGTCAGCGCTCGGGGCATACTACGCTTTGCGCGCCGGGTCGGCGCACAATACGCTGCGCGGCGAGGTCCAGGTGCGAGCGTCCGATGATTGAGACCGCGGGCTGGGCCAGGATCGGCCAATCCACCAACGCCGACTTCTTCGAGGTCGAAGAGCGCGTCCTCGCGGTCGTCCCCTTCGACCGTTGCGACGACAACGAGACGACCGCCCGCGAGAGCATTCGCATCCAGCTCGAGTACCTGCGGGCGCGCAAGAGGCGCGCCGGCGTCCTCGTGTTCATGGACCGGATCCTCACGCAGAGCGCGGCGGCCCGTGAGGTGTATCGCGTCGAGCCCGACCCGGCCTTTCAGACCTGCTTTGCCCTCGTCGGGGGCACCGTGTTCGGTCGCGCCGTGGGGTCGTTCTTCATCGGGATCCACCCCCCGCGCGTCCCCACGCGCCTCTTCGCGACGATCGACGAGGCCCTGCGCTGGGCGCGCCTCAGCGTCGAGGCGCCGTGACGGAGCTCGACTCGATCCCACCGATCCTCATCGAGGGATTTCTGAGGCTCTGCGAGGGCGACTTCTCCCATCGTCTTCCGCGGAGCCTCCTTCGCGACAAGGACGACACGGCGGCCTTCTTCTTCAACGCGATCGCCGAGGAGCTCGACCGCATCCTGACCCTGTCGCGAGAGCAGGAGCAGAGAATCACGCGCAGCGAGGAGAACTTCCGCAAGCTCTTCGACGCCGCTCCGGTCCCGATGATCCTGGTCAACGACGAGGGCACCGTCCTCACCTGCAACGAGCAGGCGGCCTCGCTGCTGCACGCCGACCGGGAGGCGGTCGTCGGCGCGAGCGCGGCGGAGTTCTTCGCGGACGAGGAGGAGTGGAATCTTCTCTTCGAGCGCCTGGCCAATGACGGCAGCGTCGACGCGCTGGCCGTGAGGCTCCGGGCGCGCGACGGACAGACGCCGTGGTCGCTGCTCAACGCGCGGACGCTCGTCCTCGAGGAGCGACGCACGGGGATGCTCACCTTGACGGACCTGACCGAACAGAAGCGCATCGAGGATTGCTGGCGCCGGCTGGCCGCGAGAGACGCGCTGACCGACACCCTGAGCCGGGGGCGCTTCTTCGAGATCGCACGCGACGAGCTGGCCCGCGCGACCCGCTACGGGCGCCCGCTGGCGCTCGCGATGCTCGACCTCGATCTGTTCAAGTCGATCAACGACCGCCATGGCCATCGCGCCGGAGACGAGGTCCTTCGCGCCATCGCCGGCTTGATGACGCGCGGCCTGCGCGGGCAGGACCACATCGGCCGCTACGGCGGCGAAGAGTTCGCGGTCCTCTTGCCCGAGACGTCCCTCGACGCCGCCCGGGAGGTGCTCGAGCGCACGAGGCAGGCGATCGCGGAGCTTCGGCTCGACTTCGAGGGCACGGAGCTGACCATCACCGTGAGTGTCGGCGTGGTGGCCGTGCAGACCGAAGAGCCCTTCGAGACGGCCCTAGCGCGCGCCGACGCCGCCCTCTATCGCGCCAAAGCCGAGGGCCGAAACCGCGTCACCACAGGGTGACGACCGTGGCTAATGCAGCTCGTAGGCCGTGACGCCCTTGTGAAAGCCGCTCGGCGCGCCGACGAAGCCCGGCGGGTGGTAATGGCGCTCGAGGACGAAGACGTAGCGCTGGCCGTCGATTTCCTCGACCTGCTCGCTGCCCATCGGCAGGTTGACGAGGGTCTTGGCGAACGCGATGACGTCGAGCGGTATGGCGGTCCGGATCGGCGTGCGGGTTCCCCCGATGGGGGCGGCCGGCCCGACTGCAGCCTGCGCCTGGGGGGGCGCCATCATGGGGGCTGCACCGCGCGGGGCCTTCTCCTGCTCCGCGGAAATGACGCACCACGCGAACGCCATAGCGACAACGAGCATCCCTCATCCTCCCGAGCCGCGCTCTCGGCGGCAGTTTTGCGATGATGCGCGATTCCCGCCCATCGAGTAAGGGTGTGAAAGGTCGGGCGATGTCGCCTAACGCGCCGAGCTCGTTTCCGCGCCGGCACGGCCGGATCAAACCGCCAGGGACGCCAAAGACGCCAGGGCCAGCAAACCCAGTCGGTTAGGCCACGACCGTCAGCGTGGGGGGCCCACGCGCCAGACGGTCGCGAGCCAGGGCTGCTGGGCGCGGGGCAGTCCCGGGGGCCGATAGTAGTGCTCGATCTCCTGGAACCCCGCGGCCACGACGCGGGCCGACCACGTCTCGGGCGTGAGGAAGGCTCCGTAGCGCTCGGCCCGGAACCCCTCGGCGTCTGGCCCGTGCGGGTTCGAACAGAACAGCACGCCGTGAGGACGCAGAGACTCACGCAGCTCACCAAGGACGCGGTCGAGCTCCTGCGTGGGGACATGGAAGAGCGATGCATTCGCGAAGATGCCGTGGAAGCGCCTGGAGGGGAGCGAAAGCCGGAGGAAGTTCTGGTGGAGGACCTCGCACCCGGTGGTGCGCGCCATCTGGACGAAGTTCGCGGCGCCGTCGAGCCCCACGGCCTCGTGCCCCAGGGACCTGAAGCGCGCCAGATCGCGGCCGGGGCCGCATCCGAAGTCGAGGATCGCGAAGGGCGGGGGACCCTCGATGGCGCGAAGCAGCGCGTCGTAGTTCTGCGACACATCGTGGTCGCGGGTCCCCTCCCGGAACGACTCCGCGGAGGCGTCGTAGTGGGCCAGCGTACGCGACGACAGGGCGTCGAGGTCGGCGGCGGTCAGAGGCTTCGTCAGGGGTTCAGCGTACCGCGGAGCCCTCCGAAGAACAGCTCGTGCAGGCCGTGATTCACCCCGGGCAACTGGTTGCCCGCGACCTGGGTGCCGGCGACCGACACGGTCTGCTCCCCGCTGTGAATGCCGTACTCGCCGATGGATCCCGAGACGAACGGCCCGAGCCCCACCGCGCGCGTGATGCGCGCGTCGAAGCCGAGCGTGAGGTTCGCGAACTCCCAGCCCCAATCGGTGATGCTCGCGTGGGCATTGCCCGTGAAGGTGCCCAGCGCCGTGGGCACCGGCACAGGCCCCGTGACGTTCGTGTGCAAGACCTCGTAGCCGCCGCCGAGCCCGATGTACGGGTCCAACCGGGAGCGTGGGACGAAATGGAAGTCGCCCTCGACGCCGAATCGCCACTGCTGCGCGTTGCAGTCGAAGTTGTCGGGACACGAGATCGGATTGCTCTTGGTGAAGATGGGCGCGAACTGTCCGTAGATGCCGAGATAGAGCTGCGGCACGACGCGCGCGCCCAGGTCGACGATGATCGGGAGACCACCCGCCGAGGCCTCGCGCACGCCGAGCCCCGAGTACACGATGCCCGCTCCCCCGCCGTATCCGACGCGGGCGCCGACTTGGAGTCCCGTGTTGGCCATGTGCCGGTGCGACCCGAACGTGGCGGGCGGCCCCGAGATCCGGCGGCGGCGGGTTGAGGATTGGCGGAACCGCTTCGTCCTGAGCTCGGGCGCTGCCGCCGACGAGCAATGCGCTCACCGGGAGCGCAACCGCGAGCCATCGTGAGCTTGTGAACATTGTGGCACCTCTGGCGTATCCCCAATGCAAACGTCAGGCGCGCACTACCTCGACCTGACGGAGCGACTCGACCGGACGGAGGGAGGCGACACGTTTCGGGTCAGCGCGCAGCGCGGCCGGTGGTTGTCGTCCGAGTGGGCGCCGCACGTCCTTGCGACCGCGCACCCCTCTTCCGTGCTTCGTATGGGCAACGAAGCCGAGCAAAGGCCGCATTTGCACGCCTCGTAACGGACTTGAAGGTAGTCGCCGAGCGACTCGCGCCGCAGGGTCCGACGCGATGAGTGGGGAGCGACGACCGCGGCGCGCGGGCCGTCAGCCGCGCCGCTTCTTCGCTGCCGGACGCTTCGCCCGGGCCGACGGTTCGCGCAATCGCGGCGTACTGGCGATGGGCACGCCGGTCAGGATACCCCGATAGCCATCGAGCGAGCGCTCACCCACAACGATGCCATTTTCGCTGATGTCGTATTCTCGAAATTCCTTGCTGTGCGGACGCGCGCGCATTTTGACGACGGTCATTACCCTTCGAAGGCTGCCTTCCACCTCCGCGTAGCGCTGCAAGATGATGCCGTCGGTCAAGAACGACGTCCCATGAGGACTGAGGCGCAGCTCGGTGAAGGAGTCCGTCACTTCGACGGTCAGCAGCACCGTGACGCCGAGCTCTGTCAGTGCCCCGGTCATCCTGTAGAGTGACTCGCGAAAATCTTCCCGAAACGACGGTGCGAGCGCCAGCTCGAAGCCCGAGAGCGAGTCGACGATCACCCGCGTCGCCCCGGTCCGGGTGACCGCCTCGCGAAGCTCCTCCAGCGTCTCGTCGACCGACAAATCGAGCGGACGGATGTACACGACCTCGATCTTCTTCTCGCGAGTGAGGCGATCGAGCTCCGCGCCCCGCGCGGTCGTCCTCAGGTACTCCTGCGGGCGCTTCTCGAAGACGGCGATCACGGCGGCCTCGCCGCGGGCGACCCCTTCGATGACGAACTGCGTGGCGAGCATCGACTTGCCGGACCCCGACGGGCCCACGACGAGGATCGAGTAGTCGGCCGGGATCCCGCCGCCGAGCATCTCGTCGAGGCCGCGGATGCCGGTCTTCCTGAATTCTGCGGACCTGCGAGGCGCCTCGTGCACCTTCGCGCTCTCGCCCGGCAATGGGAGGCGCGGAAGATCCGCATGCCGCGATCGGAGAGCCTGACGGTGTGCATGCCCGGGACCTGCGCCTGGCCTCGCATCTTCAGCACCTGGAGTCGCCGGACGACCGAGTTGCGAACGACGGTCTGGTAAATCCAGATGATGCCGTCCGCCACGGTGAACACCGGATTGCTGTTGGTCTCCTGCTCCAGGTACTCGCCGACGAGGAACGTCGTCGCCTCGTACGAGGTGAGCATCAGGGCCAGGACCTGAACGAAGCGCTCGAGGTCCATCTGGTCGTCGTGCGTGGCGCTTGCGAGGCGCACCACGGAACGAAACGAGTCGACGACCACGATGCCAGCGGCGGCGGCCTCGAGCTCTTGCTGGATGCGCTCGATGACGCGCGTGAGCCCACCCTGGATCATGTCCTCGCCGAGATGAACAAAGCGAATGATGCCGTCGATCTTCGAGCTGTCGAAGAACTCGAACTGCTGCTGATACCGCAGCATCTTGATGGCCGGTTCGCCGAAGATCGTGAAGTAGATCGCCTTGCGATCCGCGCTGGCGTTGTTGAACATGAACTGGTGGGCCAGCATCGTCTTGCCGGCCCCCGGCGCCCCGGCGACGACATTGAACGACAGCTCGGGAAGGCCTCCGCCGAGGGCCGTGTCGAGCCCTGGAACGCCTGTCGAAAGCCTTCGTATGTGAACCCTGCTCGTCATGATTTCTCCACCGCGGCGATCGCGTTCGCGATGGCCGCGGGCCAGGAAGGACTCAGAAGGCGCAGCGCGAGTTCACGTCCGATGAGCCTCGACAGGAGGGAGAGAAACTCGCCGAGAAGCGCCGCACCCGTCGCGCGGATGGACGCGAGGCTTTCCATCTCGAGGCAGGCGCCGAGCTTCTCGAGTACGTCGTCGCCCTTGAGCCGGCCGACGCCTTCGAGACATGGATGGGCGGCTCTGCACTTTTGCGCCGCACGTCCGAGCAGTGCGCGGAATCCTGCCTCACCGAGCACGGGACACATCGCCCCTGCGAGCTTCTCATGGACGCGTTTCGTGGCCGAGGCCGCTTGCTCGGCCGTATGCACCTCGCCCTCTTCGGCGTAAATCTTCTCGGCCAGCAGCTCCGCCGACGAAGTCGAGAGCATCGCCGAACAACCTACCCTCTGCGCAGCGCAGGGGATGGAGAAATTCGAGCCGCCGCTTTTCTCGTCACCGACTTGCCTGATGGGCCGTTGTGAGTCAGGGAGGATTTATGGTTCCAGTAGACCAAAAATCCAATGATGATCCTGTCCCCGAGGGCCGGAACGAGACGACGGTTCCGTCTAACTTTCTGAGGGATGCAAACGAACGGCTCGTCCTGACGACCCTCCGGACGCAAGAGCTCCTGGAGGACGCCGAGGCGTTTCGACTCCTCGTCGAGAGCGTCGAGGACTACGCGATCTTCAGGCTCGACGGCGAGGGTCGAGTCGCCAGCTGGAACGCCGGCGCAGAGCGGGTCTATGGCTACGCCGCCGTCGACATCGTTGGCCAGCCCTTCGCCACCTTCTACTACTCCGCGTCCGCAGAGGCAGGGGGCTGCGCGCGAGATCTCGCGGCCGCCAGCGAGACCGGCCGACTCGAGAGCGAGGGGATGCGAACGCGCAAGGACGGATCCACGTTCTGGGCGACCGTCATCGTCGTGGCGTTACACGAAGAGGGCCGGCACGTGGGCTTCGCCACGGCCACGCGCGACATGACCGAGCGCCTTCGCGCGGAGCAGGAGCGCGTTCGCCTCGCGCGCGCAGAAGAGAGCGAGCATCGCAAGGACGAGTTTCTCGCGATCATGGGCCACGAGCTCCGCAACCCCCTGGCTCCGATGGTCACGGCGCTGCAGCTGATCAAGCTGCGGGGCGGTCGCCATTGCGACGGCGAACTCGCCGTCCTCGAGCGCCAGCTCAAACACATGATGCGTCTGGTGGACGACCTGATCGACGTCGCGCGCACCGTGCGTGATCGCGTCCATCTGGCGCCCAAGGTCATCGAGATCGGTCAGGTGGTCGCGAACGCGATCGAAGTGGCCTTGCCATTGATCCAGGCCAAGCGGCACCGGCTCAAGGTCGACTCCATTCCCCCCGGGTTGCTCGTGAACGTCGATCCGGAGCGGATGTCGCAGGTGTTCATCAACCTGCTCAACAACGCTGCCAAGTACACCAACGACGGGGGTGAAATCCGCATAACCGCGGGCCGCCAGGGCCACGACGTCGAGGTGACGGTGGAGGACACGGGCAACGGCATCTCGCCCGAGTTGATGCCGCGCATCTTCGAGTTCTTCACGCAAGGAGAGCAGGGCATCGCGCGGCAACTCGGCGGACTGGGCATCGGCCTCGCAATCGCCAAGCGCCTCGTGCGCGACCACGGCGGCGAGATGACGGCGGAGAGCGAGGGCCTCGGGCGCGGAAGCCGCTTCACGGTGCGCCTTCCGAGGGCAGCGGCGGACGTGGTCTCCGAGCCGCCTCCCCCGCTGTCGATCCCGCCGACGGCGATCGCCAAACGCGTCCTCATCGTGGACGACAACGAGGACGCAAGCTGCATGATCAGCACGCTCCTGGCGCGGTCCGGCCACGACACGCGCGTCGCGGCCGATGGAGCACACGCCCTCGAGATCGCGCACGAGTTCCACCCGAACATCGTCTTTCTCGACATCGGCCTGCCGGGTCTCGATGGCTTTCAGGTCGCCCGGCGCTTGCGCAAGATCCCCGCATGCCAGGAGATTCCGATCATCGCCGTGACGGATACTCACGAGAATCCGATCGCCAGCGCGCATTCCAGTCGGGCTTCTCCGAACACTTCGCCAAGCCCATAGACCTCGAAGCGCTCGTGCGTGCGGTTGAGATGGCGCCTGCCCCGAAC
>CAVXOZ010000021.1:0-149176 GCA_963763505.1 uncultured delta proteobacterium
GGCGATCCAGGACCTCGCTGGGCACCAGCACCTCTCGACGACGATGCGCTACATGCACCTGTCGCCGAGCGAGCGCGAGCGCGCGATCGGACTGCTCAACGGCCGGGGAGCTCACGGCACAACAGCGGCACATGGCGGGGCCGCCGCGCGCAACTACTTGAATTGCTTGGTAATCCGGTGGAGCTGACGAGAATCGAACTCGTGACCTCTTGCATGCCATGCAAGCGCTCTCCCAACTGAGCTACAGCCCCGACTCGGGAACAAACGAGAAGAATGCGAACGGCCCCGGCCTCGGAGCCGGACATCTCTACTGAAAGACGCAGCCCTCCGCAACCCCGGGAACGGGCGGCACGCTCATCGGGGTGTGCTTCGGCGCGGGACGCCTCCCGCCCGACGGCACCCGAGGGGCACGGGCACGGCGTCAGCTGGCCTACTCGCCCTATTCGACGGCTTTGACCCCGAGCCGCTTCATCATCTTCTGCAGCCCGAAGCGAGACAGGCCGAGCATCTGGGCCGCGCGCGTCTGGTTGCCGCGGGTCTTCGGCGAGCGCCTCCTGGACGAGCGACGACTCGAGCGCGTCGACGCGCGATGCGCAGGTCGAGGCCCGAGCCCCGCGGCGGCGCGCCGGCCCCCCGCGGACCACGTCGGCAGACAGCTCGGTGACGTCGATCGCGCCGTCGGCCAGCACGAGCGCGCGGCGCACCTCGTTCTCGAGCTGCCGCACGTTGCCCGGCCAGGGGAACCCGATGAGCTTCGCCATCGCGGCCCGCGTGACCTTCACCGCGCGGCCGGGGCCGTGCTTCTGGCGAAGTGCTCGACGAGCAGCGGGATGTCCTCGGGCCGCTCGCGCAGCGCCGGCACGCGGAGCGTGATGACGTTGAGGCGATAGAAGAGGTCCTCGCGGAAGGTCCCCGCGGCGACCATCGCCTCGAGATCCCGGTGCGTCGCGCCGATGACGCGCACGTCGACCTGGCGCGCGCGCTCGCCGCCCACGGCCCGCACCTCGCCGTCCTGCAGGACGCGCAGGAGCTTGGCCTGCATCGCCGAGCGACATCTCGCCGATCTCGTCGAGAAAGAGCGTCCCGCCGTCGGCCACGTCGAAGAGGCCGGCGCGCGTGGACGACGCGCCGGTGAACGCCCCGCGCACGTGGCCGAAGAGGGTCGACTCGAGCAGCGACTCGGGCACGCTCGCGCAGTTCTCGCTGACGAACGCCCGGCGAGCTCGCGCGCACCGTTGGCGTGGATCGCGCGCGCGATGAGCTCCTTGCCGGTCCCGCTCTCGCCGACGATGAGCACCGGAACGTCGCTGGCGGTCACGCGATCGACCAGGCGCAAGAGATCGCGCATCGGCTCGCTCCTGCCGGCGATCTCGTCGTAGCGATAGCGATTCTCGGCGCCTTCGCGGGTGAGCTCGAGCTCGGTCCGCGTGGCCTCGAGCTCGGTCTCGCGCTCGCGGAGCAGCCCCTCGACGCGGACACGCGCGCGCTCGGCCCGGCGCGCGGCGCGACGCAGCAGGACCGCGTCGCGAGCGTCGGCGATGGCCATGGCCGCCTGCGACGCGACGACGCGGACCCACGCCAGCTCCCGCGGCCCGAACGCCCCCTTTCGGACGCGATCGTCGAGGTACACGACACCGAGCGCCTCGCCGCGCGCGAGGAGCGGCACGGCGAGTACGCTACGCAAGCGCAGCGCGTGGACGCTCGCGTGCGCGTCGCCCAGGGTCGATAGCGCGTCGGTCGCGACGACCGCGTCTCCCGTCTCGATCGCGCGGCGGGCGATCGTCTGCGAGAGCGCGAGCTGCTCGCCCTCGAGATCGTGTCGAGCGAGGTTGCGGGCCGCGCGAGGAACGAGGCGCCCGTCGGGGGCTCGCAGGAGCAGGAGCCCGCGCTCGACCCCCGTCCAGAGCACCAGCGTGTCGAGCACCTGCTCGAGCAGGGGGCGCAGGCCGTCGCGCGCGGACAGCGCCCGGACGATGCCCTCGAGCTGCGAGCACCTGCGCCGGCGCAAAGGCGACGTCCGCCGCGCCGACGGGAGTCGCTCGTGCCCATGCGACGCTGGAGAGCGAGGCGCGCAGCTCGACCGGCGTCCCGTCATGGAGCGCGCGCGCCGCGACCGCCCGCGCGAGCTCGAAGCGCCGCGCCGCGTCGCCATCGCCCGCGTCGGTCGCGAGGCGAACGGCCGCGTCGAGCGTCGGACCGCGCGACCAGAGCGGCGCGGGGACGTCGACGAGCGACAGGAGCGCGCCCAGCACGGCGCCGTCGTTGTGGTGACGCCGGCCGGCGAGGAAGGCCCTCGCGCGAAATCCCCACCATTCCCAGCGGGCGGTGGCGCCCGCGGTCACCACCTCGACATCGCCCCTGGAGATGACGCGATCGTCGACCGTTTCGGGCGCCCAGACGAGTCTCCGTCCCGCGGCGCGGAGGGTGTCTTCGCTGCCCTGCCCTTGCAAAAGCTCGCTCGCCTCGACGGCCCACGCGCGCGCCGCGCTGTCGCCGGGCGCGCGTACTTCGACCTGGGCCCATCGCGCGTATGCGACCGCGCCCGCGTCGCGCGACTCGAGCCCGCGAGCGCGCGCCTCCCCCGCCGCCTCGTCGGTCGCGTGCACGGCCCCGAGCGTCGCGAGCGCCCCCGCCCGCGCGAGCCACGCGCGCGCCGCGCGTTCGGGCCGGCCTAGCCGCTCCCACAGGAGAGCGGCGCGCGTGGCGCTGGCGAGCGCGCGCGACAGATCGCCGGCGTCGGTAGCCGCCGCCGCCTCGCTGATGAGGTACGTCGCCTCGTCGACGACGGCTCCAGCCCGCGTCGCGAGCTCCACCGCTCGGCCGAATGCTGCGAGGGCAGGCACGTGACCCCCGCGCCCGAGCTCGAGCAGACCGCGGACCGCTTCGAGGCGAGACTGCGCCTCGGGGTCGACCGATTCCGCCAGCGCGCGCTCGACGACGCGCAGGCCCGCATCGTGGGCCCCGCGACGCAGCGCCACGAGCGCGCGCACGGCTGCCGCCGGCGCCCCCCGGGTGCCCTCGAGGAGGCGATCGGCCGCGTCGAGGTCGGCGGCATCCCATGCAAGACGGGCGAGCGTCGCCCGGGCACTCGAGGCCCATTCGCCGTCGTCCGCCGCGACCGCACGCCCCGCGGCGCGTCGGGCCTCGTCGTCGTCGCCACGCCTGCGCGAGATCTCCGCCCGCAAGGCGTCGACCTCTGCCCCCTCGACGCCCATGAGCGCGACCCAGGCGCGGCCGGTCTCGCCCGCGCGCGCAAGCGCCCCGGCGAGCTGCATCGCGAGCGTCGGAGTGGCGAGGGCGCGAGCCACGTCGTCCTCTGCGAACGCGAGCGCCTCGACGTTCGGGACCGGGCGCGCGAGCTCGCGAACGAGGCGCGACGTTCGCTCCTGCCCATCAGCCACGCGCCACTCGAGCGCGCGCGCCTCGCCACGACCCAGGACGTCTTCGAGCGTCCACGACGCAGGCTCACGAGCTCGGGCAAGCTCGACGACGCGCGCGACCAGGGCCCGTTCGCCGGCATCCTCGATGCCGAGCGGCCAGGCGGCGGCGCTCGCGCCCACGAGCGCCACGAGCCAGCGCGAGCGCCGCACCGCCCCGAGCGGCTCGATGACGCCGGCCGCGGCGGGATCCCTCGCGGTCGCCGCGGTCGACGAAGCGAACCCTCGCGCCGCGCCGGCGGCCTCCTCGATCCACGTGCGCGCCGGCTCACCGATCGCGGGTGAGAGCGCGGCGCCGATCTCGCCCGCCCGCTGCGCGAGGTACGCGCGGCGAACCCGATCGACCCGGGCTTGTCCGGCCTCGCGCTCGTCGGCTCGGAGCTCGAGGCGACGTGCCGCTCGACGAGCGACCCATTGTGCGCTCGGGCGCCCTCCGGGAGCGGGCGCCAGGAGCGCCTGTACCCATCGCGCCGGCTCGTTCGCGCCGCTGCTCCACGCGGCGACGGCGGCGCACGGATTGGCCGACCGCTCGACGGCCGGATCGAGGATCTCGGCCAGCAGCACGCCCAGCGCCCACAAGTCCGCCGCGGGTCCGGCCTCTCCGCGCTCGCGAAGCTCCGGCGCGGCGTAACGAGGCGTCCCGCCGAGGGCTCCGGAGGCGAGATCCCCGGCGAGGCCGAGGTCGATGAGCGTCGCGCCGCGATCGTCGGCCGCGTCGCGCTCGGGCGCCTTCGATGCGCAGAGCACGTTCGCGGCCTTCACGTCCCCGTGGTGGATGCCCGCCTGGTGCAGCTCCTCGAGCGCGCGTGCCACCGAATGAGCGACGACCGCCGCGAGGCGCTCGCGCTCGACGCCGGACGCTGCCGATAGCCGGACAGGAACCGGCACCCCGTCGACCCAATCGGTCACGAGGAAGCCCGGCCCGACGTCGAGAAGCGCGGGGCCCCATCGACGCCCAATCCTTGCGAGCACCTGCGCTTCGCGAAGCAGCGCCGCGGCCGCGCCCTCGGCTCCGTCTTTCGCCCTCTTGAGTGCCGCCCTCCGACCTGTCTGCGAGTGCCGCGCGAGCCAGACAACCGCGGTCGCCCCTTCTCCCACGCGCTCGACGAGCCGCCACGCGCCGCAGCGTGGCGCCAACTTCTCTGCCGACCCCGCGAGCGTACCCATACCCTATAATCCAACCGTGATCATCAGCATCCGTCAACTCCGGTGACTTCCGGCCGCCTGGACAGGACCCGTCCCCCGAATGGCCAGACGCCTCCGGGATTGCCACCCCCTCCCGCATTTCAGGGCCTAGGACTTTCAGGGGGGTCTCAGCGACGCGCCGTCTCCTCTGGGCACAACGACTCTGGGCACAACGACGGCACCCTAAAGTCGAGGAGCAGAGCCAGACCACTCCCGGATGGGCCACAGCCCCCCGGGCCGGCCCCGACCCCTCCCGGATGGGGAGCTCGAGGGGAGCTGCGGCTTCCCTCGAACATGATCCTCGCGCCCCCCAGCTAGCCGCGACCTTCCCGCACGGGAAAGCCCCTCCCGGATGGGGAGCTCGAGGGGAGCTCCGGCTCCCCTCGAACATGATCATGACGAGGATGTGCTCAAAGGTGCTGGAACCTGGTCCGCTGAAACGTTTCATCCGCGGCGGTTGGGACGCGTTTGGGGCGGCGCCTTTTTGTTGCGGCTATTGATTGATAGGCGATGCTTTGATGCACTTAGGAGTGGTCGTGATGGAGAGCGGACCCCAAGCGGGTGACGTCTTGCAGGTCATCCCGCGTCGCACGCCTTCTGGCGGGCCCCCTCCCGATGGGGGCGGGACCGGAAGCCAGCGAATCTCGTTGCCCCCGGAGCGCCGCCAGAAGCTGACGCGCATCGTCTTCGGCGCCCTCGGAGCGTGCGGATTGATCCTCGTCGCGGCCGGCATCGTTCACCTGCTGCGACCGAGCGGCGACACGGCCGCATTCGCCGCGACGAACACGGCCTCGGCGCCCGCGACACCGCCCCCGCCAAGCGCCGCACCGGCGCCCCCTCCCGCCGCGGCGGCAGCCCCGCCGGTGCCCGATGTGCCGCAGACCGGAACCCTGCGGCTGCTGCGCCCAGCCGCTCCGGGCAAGGTCTGGCTCGACGGTCAGAAGATAACCGCGGCCACCGCGACCGTGGCTTGCGGCGATCATCAGCTGAGGGTCGGGCGCGGCAAGGCGCACGCGATCAACGTCCCGTGCGGCGGCGACCTGAAGGTCTCGCGGTAAGGCTCCGCGCGCGGTCGCTCCAGATCCACATCCACCGTCGATTGGATGGCACGCGGCGGTTAATCTAGAACCTGATGCCGTTCTTGGCGCGGTGGGTCCACCATCGCCAGCCCAACCACGCGGCCGGTACAGCTACGACTGCCGCGGTGACCGGACCGATCGCAACGCCAACGACGACCGTTGCGGCAGCGGCGGTCCCGGCCTTGAGGCCCTTTCTTCGCGACTCCTCGAGGACCTCCGTTCGGGTCTTGCTCATGTCTACATCGTGGGGCCGCCACGACCTCGCCGCAACCTCGTCCGCCAGGTCTCCGCACCCGTCAACGGGCAACGAACGCGGCTGCGCGCGCGTGCGAGCGGGTCCAGCGCGCGACGACGTCGATATCGGCCGGGGACAGGTCGCCGTCGAAGCGCGGCATGTGCTTTTTCATCGCCGGATCGAGGGCCTTGTCGCGGTACGTTTGCGGCGTTGCGGGGTTGGCGACCTGCGCGCGCGTCCACGCGATGGACCCATAGCCCGCGAGTTCGGGCGCCAGGCCCGAGCCCTGGTCGTCGCCATCGCCCTTGTAGAGGTGGCAGGTCGTGCACCGCTCGCTGACGATCTTCTCGCCCAGCGCATGCACCGCAGGGTCGAGCACGCGGGGGGATCGCTCGGTTCGTCTCCAAGCGAGGCCAGAAAGATCGCGACCGCCGTCCTTTCAGCCGGCGTCTTTACCATCGGCGTCCACGACTCGCCGGCCGGCTTGTCCTTCGGACGCGTGTCGACGCTGGGCATCTGCTCCTTGTACGGACCGCGCCCGAAGAAGGTCGGCGCGTCCGGGTCGTGGTCATCGCCTCGATCCACGCGGGTGTTCCCCATCCGTCGAGCTTCGTCGCCGTGGCCTTTTCCTCGTCGCCGAGGTCGCCGAGGACGTGGCAGCTGGCGCAGTGCTTGTCGAAGAGATCGCGGCCGCGAAGCTCCGGATCGCTCTCCACCATGGCGAGCGCCCCGGCGGGGGGGACGCCGTTCTTTGCGAGCTCGATCGCTGCGGCGGCCCGAGCGTCCGCGTTGGCGCGCGCCTTCTGGTAGTGGCTGTCGTGGGCGTCGCGGCTCCGGGCCATCAGGCTGAGAACCACCGCGCCACCGAAGATCCCGAGCACCGGGGCGACCACGGCGAGAGCGCGGGACCTGCCGGGGCGATCGATCCACGGGAGCATCACGAGGTACCCGGCGGCCGCACCAGGCACCAGCGACGTGCCCCAGAACTCCATCGCGCCATGGAAGAAGTGGCGCAGCTGGAACATGGGAAACAGAAACCACTCGGGCCGCGCCGGGTAGTCGCCGAGCGGGTCGGCCGGGGCGTCGAGCGGCGCGCCGTGCGCTCCGCCCGTCATGGCGAAGAGCGCGAAGACGACGAGCGCGGCGACGCAGACGTTGCGCGCGACACGCGCCCGAACCGTCGGATCGGACGTGGTGGTGCGGGCGCCCGGGCCGCGGGAGAGGACGCGCCGGCCCCACAGCGCAAGCACGATGAGGGGCGGCAGGAGCATGACGTGCAGAGTGAAGGCCCGCGTGAGCCCGAGCGCGCCGAGCTCGGTGCCCCCGGCGATCATCTGCTGGACGAAGCCGCCGATGACCGGGGCGAGGCCTGCGATGTTGCCCTCGACGACGCGCGCCCACCACCCGAGCTGATCCCAGGGCAAGAGGCCGCCCGTGATCCCCTCGGCCACGGCCACGCCGAGGACCAAGAGGGTGAGCCACCAGCCGATCTCGCCCGGCTTTCGATAGGTCGCCGCAAGCGCCCCGTGCACCACGTGCACCGCCGCGAGGACGAAGAGCGACTGCGCCGCCCAGTAGTGCAGCCCGCGGACGATCCATCCGCCGCCCTGGACGAACTGCACGTAATGGACGCTCGCCCACGCCGTCTGCGGCGCCGGCGCGTACGCCGTCATCAAGAGGAGGCCGGTCAGCGCGAGGACACCAACACACGTCGCGACGGACGCGGCGAGCGCCGAACCCCAGGCGCCGCCGCCCACGAGCGGATGATCGAGCAAGCGGCCGCCCCAGGAGCGCCAACCGGTCCGTTCGTTTAGCCAGTCTCCGATCGTGCGAAGCGGCGGCATGACCGGCTCAGACAGGCTCTTTCTCCGGCGTCCCTTGGCGGAAGCGCTGGAACTCGACATGGACGAAGCCGTCTTCCACCTTGCTCGCGAGCGTGTCGAGCCCGCGCGGCGAAGGTCCCGTCAGGCGGGCCCCGTCCGGGGCGAACGACGAGTCGTGGCAGGGACAGGTGAAGCCTCCGCCGCCCGTCGAGCTCTTGTCCACCGAGCAGCCGAGGTGCGGGCAGACGGTGCTCCACGCGACGACGTCGCTACCCTTGCGCAGCAGCCACGCGGCGCCGAGCTCGACATTCTTCTCGAGAGTCCACGCGTCGCGATGGTCTGCTACGAGCGCGACCCGCTTCGGCTCCCCGTCGGGGAGCGAGTCGACCGGTACCGTCTTGATCCAGCGCCCCACGCCCGCCGCCCCAAGGGCCGGCGAGACGAGGAAGCGAACGGTGGGTATCATGAGCGCGCAACATCCGACCGCGCCGCTCACCGCGGCGATCGTATGCAGCGCCCCACGTCGGTCGGTCTGGCTGTCGGCTGCCACGCGGGACACCTTACTCTGCAAGAAACGAGGCGGAAACCTCTTCCCGAGCAAGGGCTCTGATCCCGTCCGGAAAGGAACGAATTCGGATAGGCTCGCCACCCGGATGGGCGCGATGCGCGTTCTCGTGGGAACGAGCGGCTACTCGTACAAGGAGTGGAAGGGGCCCTTTTATCCGAAGGACCTGGCCGCCGCGCGCTTTCTCGGCTTCTACGCCGATGCGTTCAAGACGGTCGAGATCAACAACACGTTCTATCGCATGCCGACGGCGAAGCTAATCGAAGGCTGGGCGAGGGAGGTCCCCGAGGGCTTCACGTTTGCGCTCAAGGCGCCCCAGCGAATCACGCACATGGCGAAGCTCAAGGACGCAGGCGACTCGGTCGCGATGTTCGTGACTGCGGCGGGCGCGCTCGGTCCGAAGCTCGGACCGCTGCTCTTTCAGCTCCCGCCGTTCTTGAAGAAGGACGTGCCGCGACTCGCTGACTTCCTCGAACAGGCGCCCAAGGGCGTGCGCATCGCGCTCGAGTTCCGTCACACGTCGTGGTTCGACGACGAGGTCTGGGCAACGCTCCGTGCGCACGGCGCGTCGCTCTGCATCGCGGAGGGCGAGAAGCTCGAGTCCCCTCTCGTCGCGACGGCCGATTGGGGCTACGTGAGGCTGCGACGCAACGAGTACCCCGACGCCGTAATCACGGACTGGGCGAGCAAGATCCTCGCGCAGCCGTGGAAGGAGGCGTTCGTGTTCTTGAAACACGACGACGGCGACGCGCCGACCGTTGCGAAGCGACTCATCGAGCGTCTGGGTCGGGCGGGCTGAGTGGAGCGAGAGGGGCGCACGGGCCGGAGCCCGAGGCGGCGGCATCGCAGCGGCCAGTCGGGCCGCAATCGATGAAGTCGCTCCACCCGTCGAGCGCCGCGTTGCAGAGCTGCAGCACAGTGCCGCTGCAGCGGCGCTGGCCTTCCGTACATTCGCTGCCGCGCTGAGCCTCGGCGGCAGCGCGCAACGTAGCGCGAGGAGGCGCCTTGAGCGGATGGCGCGCAGGGAGCGCGGGCGCGGGCGCGGGCGCAAGCGCGGGCGCAGGCGCGGGCGCGGGCGCAAGCGCGGGCGCAGGCGCGGGCGCAAGGGGGGAGGCGCGAGCGCGGGCGCGGACGCAGGCGCGGGCGCGGACGCAGGCGCGGGCGCGGACGCAGGCGCGAGCGCGGACGCGAGCGCGGGCGCGGGCGGGCGCGCGGGCGCGGGCGGGCGCGCGGGCGACACCGATCGCTCGATCAGCGCGGCGGCGGAGCCGATGCGAGCCTCCAGCGTGACGCGGTCGATGCGCGTCGTGGGGACCAGGACGGCGATCAGGCCGAGGGCCAGGCCCAGGAGGGCGAGAGGCCAGCCGGAGCGGCGACGGGTCGACACAGGACGGAGGGTGCGCGCCGTTACAAGCTCGAGCCGGGGGCGGGATCCCTCGGCGAGCGCTCGCTCGAGAGCATCGGACATCTCGCGCGCGCCGGCGAAGCGCCCGACGGGCTCGCGAGCGACGGCGCGCGCGAACCAGGCGTCGAACGCGGGCGGCAGGTCGGGAGCCACGTGGCTCGGCACGGGCATCGGCTCGAACAGGATGCGTGCGAAGATGTCGCCAAGCGACGTGCCGTCGAACGCGAGGCGCCCCGTCAGGCACTCGAATGCGATGGCACCGAGCGACCACAAGTCGGCGCGAAAATCGATCGTCTCGGCGCAGCGAGCCTGCTCAGGGCTCATGTACGCGGGCGTGCCAAGAACCTCGCCCACCTGAGTGCGGCGACCGGCGCGCCCCTCGAACTTCGCGATGCCGAAGTCGACGAGCTTTGCCACCTCGTCGTCGTCCTCACGAGCCAGGAATATGTTCTCGGGTTTGAGGTCGCGGTGCACGATCCCTGCGGCGTGCGCGCGCGCAAGTCCGCGCGCGACCTGCGAGACGACGCGACGGGTGGTCGCCACGTCGAGCCTCTGGACGCGATGGAGGCGCATCCCCAGGTCTTCGCCGACGAGCCGCTCCATCGCGATGAAGGGAACGCCGTTCCAGAGGTCGTAGTCGAGGACGCGGACGATGTTCGGACTCTGGATCTGCGCGATCGCGCGCGCCTCGAGCGCGAAGCGCGCCGCGTAGACTGGCTCGCGAGCCGCCTCGGCGGTCATGAATTTCACCGCGCACCGCACGTCGAGAGTCAAATGCTGCGCGAGCCAGACCGTGCCCATGGTCCCGCGCCCGAGCTCGCGCACGAGCTGGAAGCGGTTGGCGATGATGCTTCCGGGTGTCGGGTTCATGGCGCGTGGCGACTGCGGCCTGCCGCAGTGAGTGAATAAAAACCGTCGCAGCGGATACCACGCGCTCTTGCGAAGGAGCGAGCCCACCGCGACCTCAAGCGAGGAAGAACGATGAGGCGCTCTGCCGAAAGAGCGGTGGCGGTGCGCAGTGGCCCGCCTCAGCCGAACGCGGCGCTCACTCTCCGCAATCGCGGGTCATCTCGATCATGGTCGCTCGGAAGCCGCACGCGCGAAACACACGCTGCGCGGCCTCGTTGCTGACCATGGTCGACAGGACGATGCGTGGGGCGCCGAGCTTCTCGAGGGCGGCGACGATGGCGTCGACGAGCAACCGGCCGACGCCGCCGCGCCGCGCGCCGGCCGAGACGAAGACATCGTGCAACGCGCCGTGCGTATCGAGAAGCAGGTTCCAGTCGCGACCTTCGAGCGTTCCGTACGCATACCCGAGGATTCTCCGCGCCCCGAGCGGCCACCAGGACCACCGCCTCGGCTCGGGCGATCTCGCGCGCGAGCCACCGCGCGTACCCCTCTTCGACGCGCTCCACGAGGAGAAAGCGCGACGGGTCCGTTTCGTGGTGCATGCGCACGAGCTCGCCCGCGAGCGGCGCGACCTTCGCGAGGTCGCCCTCCTGGGCACGGCGGACGACGACCTTCTCGACCATGGCGGGAGCGTAGGCCAGCAGCGTCAATTGTGCCGCCTAGCGAGTCAGCGTAGGCTGCGCCCATCTCATGCGGGCACGCGGCGAGCCACGCAACGACAACGGCGAGGATTCCGCCCCCTCGCTCGAGCCGCCGTCGAGCCTCTCGCCCCGCGCCTACCGGCTGACGGGCCTGCGCCCGAGCTCCATGCCCCCCCCGCCGGACGAAGATCTGCTGCGAACGCTGGCCGGCGTACTTCTGGCCGCGGCGCACGCCGACGGAGAGATCTGCGATCGCGAGCGCAGGACGGTGGCCCGCTTGCTCACCGAGCTCTCCGGCAACGAACGCCTTCCGCGCTGGCTCGAGGAGCATGTCGTCGCGTTCGACCCCGCGACGTTCGACCTCGCCGCCGCCACCGAGCAGCTCCGTAGGATCCCGCCGGTCCAGCGACGGCACGTCGCAGAGCTCGTCCGGGCGGTCTGCGACGCCAACAACGCGTTCGACCTCGAAGAAGAGCGATTCCTCGTCGCCCTCGTTCTCGCGCTGTCGCTCGCGAACGAAGACGTGGCCGACCTCGTGGTGCACGCGGCCGATGGGATCGACGGACCGGCCAAGCGAGTGTTCGACGTCCTCTTCGCCGGCACCGTCGTCGCCGTGGGGTGGCCCATCGGCGCGGCGATCGCGCTCGCCGTTCGATTGAGCTCGCCGGGCCCGGTCCTCTTCAAGCAGCGCCGCTACGGACGCGGCGGCGAGGAGATCCTCGTGTGGAAGTTTCGCACGATGAGCGTGACCGAGGACGGCTCGCGCGTGCGCCAGGCGAGCCGCGACGATCCGCGCGTGACGCGCCTCGGTGCGCTGCTACGGCGGACCTCGCTCGACGAGCTGCCGCAGTTCATCAACGTGCTGGCGGGCGACATGTCGGTCGTCGGGCCGCGCCCGCACGCGGTCGCGCACAACGAGCAGTACCGGACCCAGATCCTGGAATACATGCTGCGTCACAAGGTCAAGCCGGGGATCACGGGCTGGGCGCAAGTCAACGGGTGGCGGGGCGAGACCGACACGCTCGAGAAGATGATCGAGCGCGTAGCCCACGACATCGAGTACATCCGCCGCTACAGCTTCTTCTTCGATTTGAAGATCATTCTCCGCACGGTCTTCGGCCGAACGGCCCGACACAACGCTTACTAGACCGCGGGAAAAAGGCGCAGGAGCTCGATGGCGGAGATTCGTGACGGTGACGCGTACTCGATCACGATCCCGGACGGCGCGCGCCCTTGCCTCGTCTTTCCCGCCGGGCTCTTCGACAAGACGCACTGCCCGAAGGACGCCAAGCCGCTGGCCGCCCCACCGGGCGTCAATCCCGACAGCCGAGTGCTCGGACTGGGATCGGTGCTTGCGGGCGATGCCGGAAGCGAAGCGTTCGCTACGGTGATCGTCACGGCGACCCAGCTCGCGGACAACGCGGAGCCGAGCGACTTGCGCGAGTTCGCGCGCGGAATGGCCGACGGGCTGGTCAAGAGCCGCCACGAAGCCACGCTTCGCAGCGGACCCGACGCGCAGAGTCTCACGATCGGCGGAGTCCACATGGCGCGGATCACCTTCGACGTGGCCGGTCTTTCCAACCAGGGTCTCGACCACGTGATCAGCTATGCCTCGTGGTCGAAAGCGAGTGACTACAACGTCACGTTCATGACCGCGCCGGCCCACGCCGCCGCGATCGACGCGCTCGCCGACCAGACGGCCGCGACGATCCGCGAAGCGGCGCCCGCGCCCGGCAACGAAGCTCGACTCGGCCACCGAGTCGCCCGCGTCGGGATCGAGATCGTCGGCGCGCTCGCGGTGCCGACCATCGTGTGGGCCATCTTCATGCGCTCGAGGCGCAAGAGGGCCGGCGGCGCGCCCGCTCGGTGAGCCTCACGGCCACCAAGCGCCCCTCGCGGACGCGGAAACCCCATCGCGCGGAGAGAATCTCGCGGGCCGGCACTCGCGCTGGCGGTGATTGACAGGGAGCCAGGGGTATCATGGGCTCGGGCCATGCTCCGCTACCAAGCATCCGTGGTCGTCGGGCTCATCGCGTGCACCGCGGGCTGCTCGTCGGCCTACATCCCGGAGCCCGGCCCGAGGCTCTCGGTCGTGGTGGAGAACGGGACGCTCTCCTACGTGCGCGACGGCAAGACGTACGAAGGCGGATTCCTCGGGGGCGATATCGAGGACGCCGTGAGCGGGAACGAGCGAGCGGAGGAGTACGCGCACGACTACAAGACCGGGATGGTGACCGGGTTCGCCATGTCGATGATCGGCATCGCCGGCATGGTGGGCGGCGCGGCGCTCGCCGCGGTCGACATGGATCGGCCCACGGCGAGTGATTCATCCCTGGGGGCGACCGGTCTCGTTGTCGTGGGCGCGGGTCTCATCCTCGACTTGATCGGATCGGGCTTGATGGTCGGCGCGGTGCCGCACCTTTACGATGCGATCAACGCGTACAACGATGGCGTGCCGGGTTATCCCCCGCGCCGCGCAGCGCCGCCCCGCGCTGCAGTTCCGCAGCCCCTGGCGCCACCCGCATCCCAAGGAGCGCCGCCGCCCCCAGCGCCGCAACCCGAAGCGCCCGAGGCCGTCGCGCCCGACGCAGGGCAATGAGACGCGCGGCCGGTCACGCGCGCAGAAAAGCGAGCCCTTGCTGCAGGAGCCCGCGGTATCGTTCGAAGATGGGCTCAGACTTCTGCACCGCAGGCTTCCTCGTCGCCTCATCGTGGTGTGTTTCGATGGCAGGGTGTGGCAACAGCGGTGCGGCCAACCCGGGCTCGCCCGACACAGGCCCGGGGACGCCGCTCGTGGACGCCCCGTCGGGCGAAGAACCCGTCGCGGACGCGAGCAGCGCGCCGATGGACGCGCAGCCGCCGACCAACCCGGCTGACAGCAGCAGCTCGGAGGCCAGCGCCGGCGACGGCGGCCGGGATTTCTCGACCGATCGCGCGACCTTCTTCGGCGATAGCCGCTGCGCGGACGCCGGCGTCCAGCTCTGCGAGGATTTCGAGAGTGGGATGATAAACCCGTCGATCTGGACCGTCTCGGGCACCAAGCCCGTCGTCGATACGATGGAGCACGCCCGCGGCAACCACGCGCTGCACATCACACAAAACGGCAATGGTCTCTCGTACATCAAGGAGACCATGACCTTCCCGGAGGCCAACGACACCTACTTTGGCCGCGTGTTCGTCTACTTCAAATCGCTGCCGGCGCCGGTCCCCGATGGAGGCATGACGTACGCGCACTGGACGATGCTCGCCGCCAGCGGCACGCAAGTGCCCGGCGAGATCCGCGTGAGTGGGCAATTGCAGAACGGCAGGAACCTTTTCGGCGTCGGGACCGACAACCAGACCGACTCGGGGACCGGGGACTGGACGAACTCCGACAACGACCCGAAGGGGGCGCCGAGCGCCGTGCCGCTCGGCCAGTGGCTGTGCATCGAATGGATGCACAAAGGCGATACCAACGAGACGCAGTTCTGGTGGGACGCCACCCTTCATCCGTCGCTCTCGACCACGGCCAGCATGCACGGCGGCAACTCGAATCCGTATCTGCTCCCCCAATTCAATCAGGTTTGGCTTGGGTGGCAGGAGTACCAGACGAGCAGCGAAGTCTTCGAGCTCTGGATCGACGAGATCGCGATCGACTCGCAACGAATCGGGTGCGTTCTCTGACGTTTCGCCACCCGGGAATGCCGTTGGCGCCATAAAAATGACGGGAGGTGTGCGCCGGATTGGTGCCGAGATGGGGGGAAAGACCTCCCCTAATTGCAGACCTTTCCCGTCTCGACGGTTTTGGGACTCGACCGAAGCGAGAGATGAGCCCTAATGGGGCATGGTCTGGCGTTCACGACCATCGCTCGCGCCGTTGAAGATCCTGGGTCCGGGATTGGCGATTGCGGCGTGCGTAGGGTCCATCGGTGACGGTGGCAACGCCGGGAGTGGCGCGGGCGGGATCGGCGCCGCAGGGGGTGGCGCCTCGGGGACGTCCACCACCCAGGCGGTCTGCACGACGCTGTCGCCGGGGGCGTCCCCGCTGCGCCGGCTCACGCAGTCCGAATACAACAACACGGTCCGCGACCTCCTCGGCGACACGTCGAGCCCCGCAAACGCGTTCCCCCCGGACCAGCGGCAGGGCGACTTCTCGAACACCGCGGTGGCCCTGACCGTATCGCCGCTCCTCGCCCAGAGTTACGAGACGGCTGCCGAGACCCTCGCGACCACCGCGGTAGGGCACCTCTCCACCCTCGTGGCGTGCGACCCGACCGTGATGGGCGAAGACACGTGCGCGACGCAGTTCATCTCGACCTTCGGAAAGCGCGCGTTCAGGCGGCCGCTGACGCAGGACGAGCAGACGGGGCTGATGGCCCTCTACACGACCAACCAGAGCGCAGCCGACTACGACAACGGCATCCAGTCCGTCATTGAAGCCGTTCTGCAGTCGGCGCCTTTCCTCTATCGCCCGGAGTTCGGCACGCCCAGCCTCGCGCAGGGAACGGTCGTGCCGCTGACGTCGTACGAGATGGCGTCGCGCCTCTCGTACTTTCTCTGGGGCTCGATGCCCGACGACGCGCTCTTTGCCGCCGCCGACGCGAATGCGCTGACCACGCCCGAGCAGGTCTCGGCCCAAGCGACCCGCTTGCTCGCGGACCCGAAGGCGCACCCGGCCATAAGCCAGTTCTTCAGCGAATGGATGGGGGTCGACGAGATTCTGAGCGCTCCGAAGGACCCGACCGTCTACCCGAACTACACGCCGCAGGTGGTCGACGCCATGCAGCAGGAGACACTCGCGTTCGCGGACTGGGTCATCTGGCAGTCCGACGCGAAGCTCCAGACGCTGCTGACCGCGCCCGTGTCGTTCGTGAACCAGACGCTCGCACCCGTCTACGGCATCACGAACATCACCGGAGACACGCTCCAGCAGGTGCAGGCCGACCCGACCCAGCGCGCCGGGCTCATCACGCAGGCCGGGGTCATGGCCGTCCTCGGAAAGGCCGACCGGAGCTCGCCCGTTCTGCGCGGAAAGTTCATCCGCGAGAGCCTCTTCTGCCAGACCGTCGCGCCGCCTCCTCAGAACATCGTCATCACGCCGCCCGCGGTCATGCCCGGCGTCTCGACGCGCGAGATGTTTACGATGCACTCGACGGTGGAGCCGTGCAAGGGGTGCCACGCGCTGATGGACCCCATAGGATTCGGCTTCGAGAACTACGACGGCATCGGGCAGTGGCGAACGGTCGACCAGGGGCAGCCCGTCGATGCCTCCGGGTCGCTCACCGGCACCGACGTCGACGGAACGTTCAACGGCGCGGTCGATCTGGCGCACAAGCTCGCGCAGAGCTCCGAAGTGCGCGACTGCGTCGCGACCGAGTGGTTTCGTTACGCGATGGGCCGCGGCGAGTCGACCGATGACGCGTGCGCGCTCGGCTCGCTCAAGCAATCGTTTTCTGCCTCGCAGTCGGACATCCGCCAGCTCCTCGTCGCAGTCACGCAAACAGTGACCTTCCGCTATCGCAACGAGGTGACGCCATGAGCGCACGCGCCGCCGGCATCAGCCGTCGCAAGCTGCTCGGCGCGAGCGCAGCGCTCGCCGGCACCGCTCTCCTGCCCCGCAGCGTCTGGGCGGCGACGCCGCCGCCCAAGCGCCTCGTCGTGGTCTTCTCGGCGAACGGGACCATCTTCGACAGCTGGTTACCCCAGGGCACCGAGACGAGCTTCACGCTCTCGCCCATCTTGATGCCGCTCGCGCCCTTCCAGAAGAAGCTGCTCCTCCTCAACGGGATCAACGTGAAGTCGGCGGGGTTCGGCCCGGGCGACGACCACATGAAGGGCATGGGGCACATGCTCACGGGGATCGAGCTCCTGTCCGGCACCACCATGGGCGGCGCGGGCACCCCGGCAGGCTTCGCGGGCGGCATCTCGATCGACCAACGAATCGTCGCCGACATCGGCCAGAACACGCGCTTTCCGTCGCTCGAGTTCGGCGTCATGGTCCAGAACTCGGACGTCTGGGCGCGGATGATCTACAGCGGCGCCAACCAGCCCCTTCCGCCCATGGAGGACCCGGTCGCCGCCTTCGCGCGCGTCTTCGCCGGATCGACCCTGAGCGCCGCGCAGGCCGCGATCCTGCTCAAGAGGCGCCAGAGCGTACTCGACTACGTGCAGGGTTCGCTGACCGGCCTCTCGGCGCGCATCGGCGCCGACGACAACGTCCGCGTGCAGCAGCACCTGACCTCCGTGCAGCAGATCGAAAAGCAGCTCCTCGCTCAGACGGGCGCGTGCAGCTCGCCCACCGTGGCCTCCACGGACCTGACGAACATCGCGAACTACCCGGCGATCGGCAAGACGCAGATGGACCTGCTGATCGCGTCGCTCGCGTGCGATCAGACCCGCGTGGCCTCGCTGCAGTGGTCGCACTCGGTGAGCGACATCCCGATGCCGTGGCTCAACATCAGCACGGGCCATCACACGCTCTCGCACACGGCCGATACCGACGCGCCCGATCAGGCGTCCCTCGTGCAGATCAACACATGGTACGCGCAGCAGTTCGCCTACTTGCTCCAGGGGCTCGACGCGGTGACCGAGTCCGACGGGTCGACCCTCCTCGACAACTGCCTGGTGATGTGGATCAACGAGCTCTCGAAGGGCAACATCCACAGCCACCAGCCGCTTCCCGTCGTGATCGCCGGGGGCGCGGGCGGTGCGCTGCGAACGGGGCGGCTTGTAACCTATAGCCCTCAGCAGCCCCACAATAACCTCCTGGTTTCGATCGCGAACGTGATGGGGACCAGCATCACGACGTTCGGCAACCCAGCCTATTGCACGGGACCTCTGTCGAACCTCTCTTGATGGTCGACCGACGTAGGCTGACGCGGCGCCCGCGTGCGCCGGGCGACGCCGAGTCCTAGATTGACGGGCATGGGCGATCGACCCGACGACTCACCCTCCGTTCGCCCCGTCCGCTTCGAGACCCATCCCGACCGCTACCGCCACTGGCGGCTCGAGCTTCCCTCCGAGCACGGGGGCGCCGTGGCGCGCCTCGTGCTCGACGTGAACGAGGCTGCGGGGCTGCGGCCGGGCTACGCGCTCAAGCTCAACTCGTACGACCTCGGCGTCGACATCGAGCTCGCGGACGCCTTGCTGCGCATCCGCTTCGAGCACCCGGAGGTGAAGGCGGTGGTCTTCGCGAGCGGCAAGGACCGCATCTTCTGCTCGGGCGCGAACATCTACATGCTCGGCGCGAGCGGCCACGGCTTCAAGGTCAACTTCTGCAAGTTCACGAACGAGACGCGGCTCTACCTCGAGGAGATCGAGCGCCGAGACCGGCGTCGAGAGCCTCGCGGCGCTCGCCGGCACCGCGTCGGGCGGCGGCTACGAGCTCGCGCTCGCGTGCGACGAGATCGTGCTCGCGGACGACGGGTCGAGCGCCGTGAGCTCCCCGAGGCGCCGCTCCTCGGCGTACTTCCCGGGACCGGAGGGCTCACGCGCCTCGTCGACAAGCGACAAGGTGCGCCGCGACCTCGCGGACGCGTTCTCGACGATGGCCGAGGGGGTGCGCGGCAAGCGCGCGCTCGAGTGGGGGCTCGTCGACGAGGCGCCGACCGCAAGAGGGAGTTCGAAGCGGCGGTGCGGCGACGACTCGACGCGATGGTCGCGCGCAGCCGGCGGCGAGCCGGCAAGCCCATCGTAGCTCGAACCGCTCGGCGCGTATCGCCACGTGTCGATCGCGAGTCGACGCCGCCGGACGCGCGTGGCCACGCTGACGGTGCGCGCGCCCGACGGGAGCCGAGCCCGCGAACCCCGAGGAGCTGGCGCGTGCCGGCTCGGACGCGTGGGCCATCCGCGCATGGCGCGAGCTCGACGACGCGCTGCTCGATCTGCGCTTCAACCACCCGCAACATCGGCGTCGTCGCGCTGAAGACGACGGGCGACCGCTGCAACGTGCTCGCCGTCGACGCGATGCTCGCGCAGCACCAGGACGACGGGCTCGTCCGCGAGGTCACGCTCCTGATGAAGCGCGTCCTCAAGCGTCTCGACAACACGGCGAAGAGCGTTCTTCGCGCTGATCGAGCCCGGGCGCCTGCTTCGCCGGCTCGCTGGCGGAGCTCGCGCTCGCCGCCGACCGCGTCGTACATGCTCGACGATCCGGACCGCGAAACGTCGATCCACCTCTCGGCGATGAACGCGGGCCTGCTCCCGATGTCGAACGGACTCACGCGGCTGGCGAGCCGCTTTCTCGCGAGCCCGGAGCGCGATCGCGCGCGTCCTCGAGCGCGGCGGGCGCGTTCGACGCGAAGGACGCGCTCGCCGCGGGCCTCGTCACGTTCGCGCCCGACGACATCGACTGGGACGACGAGGTACGCATCGCCTTCGAGGAGCGCGCCAGCCTCTCGCCCGACGCGCTGACCGGCATGGAGGCGAGCCTTCGCTTCGGCGGCCCCGAGACGATGGAGACGAAGATCTTCGGGCGCCTCTCGCGCCTGGCAGAACTGGATCTTCCAGCGGCCGAACGCCGTCGGCCCGCGCGGCGCCCTCACGCTCTACGGCAAGCCGGAGCGGCCGGAGTTCGACTTCAACCGAACCTGAAGGGCAAAGCGCATGTCGAGCGTCAACGCCGAGCGGATCCCGAACAACGTCCACCTCGCGGACGACAAGCGCCTTCAGCGCGCGCTCGAGGCGTGGCAGCCGAGCTTCCTCCAGTGGTGGCGCGAGATGGGCCCCGCGGGCTTCCAGGACGATCTACGTGTATCCTCCGCACCGCGATCAGCGTCGACTCCGACGGCTGGGCGAACTTCGACTACGTCAAGATGCCCGACTACCGCTGGGGCATCTTCCTCGCCGACCCGGTCGCCGATCGCACGATCGGCTTCGGCGACGACATCGGGCAGCCCGTGTGGCAGCAGGTGCCGGGCGAGCACCGAAACACGCTGCGCCGTCTCATCGTGACGCAGGGAGACACCGAGCCCGCGAGCGTCGAGCAGCAGCGCCTGCTCGGGCAGCTCGTGCCCGAGCGTCTACGACCTGCGGAACCTCTTCCAGGTGAACGTCGAAGAGGGCCGGCACCTCTGGGCGATGGTCTACCTGCTCCAATCGCACTTCGGACGCGACGGACGCGAGGAGGCCGAGGCGCTGCTCCAGCGGCGGAGCGGCGACCCGGACAAGCCGCGCATGCTCGGCGCCTTCAACGAGCCGTGCACCGGACTGGCTCTCGTTCTTCATGTTCACGTTCTTCACCGACCGCGACGGCAAGTTCCAGCTCCTCGCCCTGGCCGAGAGCGCCTTCGATCCCCTGTCGCGCACGACGCGCTTCATGCTGACCGAGGAGGCGCACCACATGTTCGTGGGGGAGACGGGCGTGCTGCGCATCGTCGACCGCACCGCGAAGCTGATGGCCGAGCACGGCAAGGAACACCCCGACGAGGTGCGCGAGCTCGGCGTCATCGATCTGCCGACGATGCAGCGGTACCTGAACCTCTGGTACTCGCTCTCGCTCGACCTCTTCGGGGGCGAGATCAGCTCGAACGCTGCCGAGCTTCTTCGCCGCGGGCCTCAAGGGGCGCGCCAAGGAGGAGCAGTGCGAGCGACCACCGCGCGCTGACCGCGAGCTACGCGCTGGACGGTGCCGAAGGACGGCCGCTTCGAGACGCAAGAGGTCCCCCTGCGCAACGCGATGAACGAGGTCCTGCGCGACGCCTACGTCGAGGACTGCCAGCGCGGCGTCGACAAGTGGAATCGCGCCATCGCCGCGCACGGCGTCCGCTTCGAGCTGCGCCTGCCGAGCCGCCGCTTTCACCGCCACGTCGGGGTGTACGCGGGCATGGACGCGGACCCCTCGGGCACCGCGATCGGGCGCTCCGCGTGGGAGTCCGGGCGAAGCGCGTGGCTCCCGAGCGAGGCCGACGCGGCGTTCGTGCAGAGCCTGATGGGGAGCGCCGTGCTCGACCCCAAGCAGATGGCCCACTGGATCAGCGCCCCCAGGCTGGGGATCAAGGGCCGCCCCGTCGACTTCGAATACGTCCGGCGGGCGTGACTCAGAGCGGCGTCCCGAATCATGGAACGTGGCCGCCGACGCCGCTCTAGGGTCGGGCGCGGCTCGCGCGATCGATGAGCGCCGTGAGCGTCTCGCGCCTCGTCAAACCAAGGTGACGGCCCACCTCGACGCCACGACTGAACAGGACGACCGTCGGCGCGCCGCGAACGGAGTACTTCGCGGCCAGGGTCGGCGATTCGTCCATGTCGACTGCGGCGACCTTCCAGCGGCCCGCTCCTTCTTTGGCGAGACCGCAGAGAACGGGCTCGAGCGCGCGGCACGGGGGGCACCACGTTGCGCCGAATTCCACCAGAACGGGCACGTCGGCGGCGAGCACTTCGGCAGAGAACGTCTCTTCGTCGACCGTCGGGATGCGATTATGATTCTCGGCGTTCATGGCGATGACCTCACCGGGAGAGGTCCTGGACGGGCGAACGATTACACTCATCGGGACAGTAATGAGTGCTCGGTCCGACACCTTTTCCGGGATGGGGTCTACGATCGGCGCTGACGACGTCCTGGATGACCTGTCGCGCATCGTCCGATCGCAGCGCGGCGCCCTCGCTGCGGTGGCGCGCTCAGAAGGAGCCACCGCGGAAGACGCCATCGATTGCGTTCAGGAGGGCCTGTGCACGCTGCTCGAGCTCACACAACGCGGCGCCGCTTCACTCGTCGGCGACGACGCGCGGGCGATGCTCGTGACGATCGTCCGCAACGTGGCGCGAAACCGGCGGCGTCGCCACTTCCGGGCGCGCCCGCACGAGGACGTCGACGCGAGCGACCACCCCGACGGACGCCAGCCGGGCGCGGACGAAGCGATCGCCCAGGCGGAGGAGCACGTGCGCCTCAGAGCGTGCGTCGAGGAGCTGTGCGCCATCCAGAAGGCGGTGGTCACATTGCGGCTTCTGGAGCAACAGCCGGGCGAGGACGTCGCGGACGCGCTGGGAATCTCTGCCGGCTACGTTGCGGTCCTCCTACATCGGGCCAAGCGTGAGCTTCGCGCGTGCATGACGACCGCGACCGGGACAGGCGGCGGTCCGCGATGATATACGCGCGCCTCCACCTGTCGCGATGGTCCCTACAATCCCCCCCGCTCCCCCGCATTTCTGGCTCGGCACCTGGTCGCGCCCCCCGGACCGCCCCTCGCAGGTAGCCCTCGCCCTTGCGGTGGTGCTTCTCATCGTGGCGCTCGTCCCGGGGGGGCCCGGTTGGCTCGTGTCGGTGCTCGACGTCACCGGGGCCGGCGACGGCAAGCGCCGGCGACGCTTTCTCTTCGTCGGGTCGTTCGTCGCGGCATTTCTCTCGCTCGGTTACATCGCGTTTTATCTTCGCGGCGGTCCCCGAGCGCCGGAGACCGGCACGTACTGGCTGCAGGGGCGTGCCCTGTCGCACCTCCGGCTCTCCTGGAGTGCGGCCGACCCGACCGCAAGCTTCCGCGCAAAGAACCTGCTGCTCACCGCGCCCGATCGGCTCGCGGGCATCTTTCCGCCCGGGTACGCCTTGCTCCTCGGCCCTGCGTTCCTGCTCGGCGCTCCGATGCTCGTCGGGCCGCTCCTCGCCGCGGCCCTGGTTCCGGCGACCTGGCTTCTGGCGCGCGAGCTTGCCGCCGGAGCCGGCGAGGACGACGCGCGGGCCGAGTGGATCGGACGCATCGCGGCGGTCCTTTCCCTGGTCTCGGCCGCGCTCCGATACCACACGGCAGAATCGCTGCCCCAGGGCGCGGCGGCCGCAGCCCTGACGGTTGCACTCGCGAGCGCACTCCGCGCGAGGAGAACGGCCGACTCGCGCCTCTTCGGGGTAGCGGGGCTGGCGCTCGGGCTGCTGCTCGCCACGCAACCGACGTCCGCGGTCGGGGCAGGCATCGCGGTCCTCACCCTCCTTCTTCCGTCGCGCGACGCGACGCGCAGCAGCGCGCGCGCCCTCGCCTGGACATGCGCCGCCATGTTGCCGGGAATCGCGCTCCTGCTCGCCGCGAACCGCGCCGCGACGGGGCACGCCTTCACCTCGCCGGTGTCGTACTATCTCGCGCGATTCGGACCGGCCGCCCCGGCGAGCTCGGGGGCCAAGGCCAGCGCGATGGCGGCGCTTCGGCGCGTGCGCGCCAACCTCGCAGACGTGGCGAACTTCGAGCCGATCGCGCTCCTGCCGCTGCTTCTGCTGCGGCGCGACGTGCGCCAGCGTGTGGGACGGGGGGCCCTCCTCGCCGCGTTGGTCGTCGGCGTCCAGGTGCTCATCGCGGCCCCCGCCGGGGCGGGCGAGGGCACTTCCGCGGTCGCCGGAGCCAGCGCGCTTGCCACGGTGCTGCCCGTCGAGCACGCCCTCATCGCGCTCGCGCTGGGCCTCGCGCTTCCGCCAGCCTGGATCGGCCGCGCGGCGACGGCGACCGTCGCGTTTGCGTTGGCGGGCTTCGCGGTCCACACGTCGCACGAGCACGCGCGAATGGCGGCCGAAGGCCTTGGCCGCCCCCACTACGAGCCCGACATGGCCCGCGAGGCGGGCGCGACGCACGGTCTGCTGTTCTTCGATGACGACGAGGGCTACGAGCTCGCGCACGATCCCGGCGTGAACGCCAGCCACGCGGTCGTGGCGGCGCGTCTTCGGGGGGATGACCACGATCGCATGCTGTTCGACCTTCTCGGTCGTCCTCCGACCCACCGGCACCTCTTCAGCCACAACGGCCCCGCGGTGACGTCGTGGACGCCGAACGGAGGCGACACCTGGCGTTTCGAGGCCGAGGCCGACTTTCCCCCGGTCGCCACGTCCGACCCGAGCACGGGTCGGATCGAGGTCATCGACGCGCTGGGGACGTGCGCGTCCGACGCCCATGCGCTCGCAATCGTCCCGGCGGGCGCCGCAGTGGCGAGCGTGACCCTGGAGCTTCCGGTCCCGAGGGGGGCCGCGCCCGCGCCACGGCGAAACTGGATGGTGACGCCCCGCGCGTTCCAGCGCGGGGGGCCCGGCACCGGTGAGGTCGCGCTGGTCGCGAGCCTTGGCGGACCTCCTCTTGCGCAATGGTCCTGGGCGGACGCGATCCGCGGCGCTCCGACGTGCACCGAGCTTGCGCCCAAGGCCGTCGAGCTGGGCGGCGACGTCTCCCGGGCGTGGCTGGTCGTCACCGCGCGGGGCGGTGAGGTCGCCCTCGACCGGACGACGCTCAGGGCTCGCTGACGCCCCTACATCGTCTGCGGGTTGACGTGCCAGAAAACTAGGTGATACCGATAGTTTCTGCGATCCGTTGCTCTAAGCTGGGAGCGGAGCAAGATGACGAAGAGCGAACTCATCGACGCACTTGCCGCACGACAGTCGGACTTGACGAAGGCGAGAGCTGAGCTCGTCGTCAATTGCGTCTTCGATGCGATGACCGAGGCTCTGCAGCGCGGCGAAGGCATCGAGATCCGTGGTTTCGGGAGCTTCACGGTGCGGCCGTACAAGCCGTACTCGGGCCGCAATCCGCGCACGGGTCAGCCGGTCGACGTTCCCGCGAAGCGCTTGCCGTTCTTCAAGGTCGGCAAGGAGCTGAAGGAGATCGTCAACGATAGCCGGCACCTGCCCATCACCGGCGGGCCGGACGACGACAAATAGTAAGTCTCCCTCATGCCGTCCTTCGCGCCGGTCCCGGACCAACTCGCGCGGCTCGAAAGCGGGGTCGTCGATTTGCTCGTGCGCGCAGAGCTCGAGCAGCGCCTCGACGAGTCGCGACAGAGCGGCCGCCCGCTGCGGGTCAAGGCCGGCTTCGACCCCACCCGGCCCGACCTGCATCTGGGCCACGCGGTGCTGCTGCAGAAGATGCGGGTCTTTCAGGACCTGGGGCACACGGCGATCTTCCTCATCGGTGACTTCACCGCGATGGTGGGCGACCCGACCGGCCACAACGAGAGCCGACCGCGCCTCACGCGCGCCGAGGTCGATCGTTCGGCCGAGACGTACCTCGACCAAGCTTTCATGGTCCTGGACCGGGCGAAGATCGAGCTGCGGCGCAACAGCGAGTGGCTCGACGCGATGACGATGGTCGACGCCGTCGGGCTGATGGCCAAATCGACGGTGTCGCGGATGCTCGAGCGAAAGGACTTTCGCCAGCGCTTCGACGAGCAGCGGTCGATCCACCAGCACGAGTTTCTCTACCCGCTCTTGCAAGCGTACGACTCCGTGGTCCTCGATTGCGACGTGGAGCTCGGCGGGACCGATCAGCTCTTCAACCTGACGCTGGGCCGCGACCTGATGGGCAAGTACGGCAAGCGACCGCAAATCGTGATGACGACGCCCATCCTCGAGGGCACCGACGCGCGCCTCGAAGGGGGCGTCATCACCGGCAAGAAGATGAGCAAGAGCGCGGACAACTACATCGGCCTGCGCGAAGATCCGCTGCCGATGTTCCGGAAGCTGATGCAAGTCGACGACGACGTCATCTTCCGGTTCTTCGAGCTCCTGTCGGCGCGCACGCCCGCCGAGATCGCGGCGCTGAAGCAAGAGAAGGCCAACGGCCGCAACCCCATGGAGATCAAGGCAATCTTTGCCCGCGAGACCGTCGAGCGGTTCCACGATGCCGGCGCCGCCGAGCGCGCAGCCCGCGAGTTCGCCGGCGTCTACGGCAAGAACGACGTGCCCGACGACGTGCCGACCCTCGATCTCGCCCCGTCGGGCGGCGTCGCCGAGCTGGCCTGGGCGCTCAAAGAAGCGCACCTCGCCGAGTCGACCAGCGCGGCGCGACGGCTCATCGAGCAAGGGGGCGTCGAGATCGACGGACAGCGTGCCACCGATCCGAAGGTGCGATTGCTGCCCGGCAGCGTGCACCTGGTGCGCGTCGGCTCGAAGAACCGTCGCTTCGCGCGGATCCGCATCGCGCCGGGATGATCGCGCGGCGACAGGCTCTCGGCGCGCTGCTCGGTGCGATCGGGGCCGCGTGTGCCGGTCCGCAGCGGCCCGCTCTCCCGGTGCCCGCCCCGCCGTCCCTGGACCTCGACCCTCTCGTCGATCTCGTCCCGGCCGCCGGGCTCGTCTGGCTGGTCGACATCCGGCCCCAAGAGGTGCTTGCGAGCCCCGCGCTCGCCGCGGTCTTCGCGGCTGCGGCACCCGAGGACCGCCTCGACACGTTTGCCCGTCGCCACGGCGGTGTCGACGTCCGCCAGGCGGACCAGGTGGCTGTGGCGGGGCATTGGCAGGCGACGCTCGGTCTCGCGCGGCTCCCGGTCGAGGAGTGGCGCGTCGAGGCGGCGTTCGCGGCGCGGGCCCGGAGCGTCGAGGGTCGCGCCGTGGAGAGGGGGGTGACACGCTTCTGGGGAACCGTGGGCGACGAGCGCGAACAGGTCGCGGTCTTCGGGCAGCAAGGAGTCGGGATCGAATGCGGGGGGATGGGCCCCCTGCAAGCGGCCGTGTACTTTGCCCAGGGTCGACTCAAGCGCTCGCGGCCCGCTTTGCGTGCCGAGCCTCTCGCGGCCGCAGCGGCGCTGCTGGGCGACGGGCCGGTGCGAGGCTTCGCGCCAGGACCGTTCGAGGCGAGCTGGGCGAGCGGCCTCGGGGGCCTCCTCGGGGCTGCGACGGCCCTCGCGGCGCGCCTTCGGGCCGCCGACCACCCGAGCGGCGCGCAGGCTCTGGAGCTGCATGTGCTGCTGACGGGGGCATGGGGCGCGGATGCCCCGGCGGCAGCCGAGCGCCTCGCGACCTCGTTCCGCGCCCTCGCGGAGGATCCGTTGGGCCGGCTGGCGGGCCTCGATCGTCCCCTGGACGGACCGGTCGCGACCGGCGGGCCCGACGCGCTCGTGCTGGACGTCGCGCTCGATCCGGTCACGATGTCACGTGGCGTGCGCGCCGCCGCGGGGGCTCCGCTGGCCGAAATCATGGCTTTCTGATGGCCCCAACTTGACGCTCATTGACGCCGGTCCGCTGGCGATGGTAGCGGACCCCGCGCACGTTGCTCCCGCCGCGTGCCGTCGCCCCATGACCCGACCCGCACGCTTCGGTTCCTCCGTCCCGCCCGCAGCGCCCGGCCCGGTCGCCTCGAAGTCCCCTGTGAAATCCCGATCCAAGCCGCCCGCGAAACCCCCCGAACCAGTGGCAAGGCCTTCGGCTCCGCCCCCCGCCCCGCCCCCTCCGCAACGGCCTTCCTTTCGACCTGGCGCTCCGGGCTCGTTCCTCGCCGGGCCGCCGCTGCCGCGCCCTCCGGCCCCGGACTTCGTGGTGGGCGACAAGGCCGTGCACCCCTCCCACGGGGTCGGCGAGGTCACGGGCATCGAAGAGCGGGAAATCGGCGGAACTCGCGCGAAGTTCTACATCCTGCGGATCCTCGACAACGCGATGAAGGTCATGGTCCCCACGAGCGCCGCGACCCAGGTGGGCCTGCGGTACGTGATGAGCGACAAGGAAGCGACGAACATCCTTTCGACCATGCGTGCCCGGGAGGTGGCGGTCGACGTGCAGCCCTGGAGTCGGCGCTTTCGCGTCTACACGGAGATGATCAAGAGCGGCTCGCCCATCGAGATCGCGAAGGTTCTCCGCGACATGAACCGCCTCAAGTTCGACAAGGAGCTGTCTTTCGGCGAGCGGCGCTTGCTCGATCAGGCCAAGAGCCTGCTCTTGAAGGAGCTGTCGATCGCGAAGAAGAAGACCGAAGCCGAGATGTCCGAGGAGATCGCGCGGATCTTCAGCGCGTGAGCGACGCCGCGTTCGAAGGCGCCGCGACGATCACGATCTCGATGGGGTCTGTGACCGTTTCGGCCGGTGGGGCCACGGCCTCGACGTCGAAGTACTCCACGAGCGCCTGACGCAGGCAGGCGACCGCCTCGTCCGGCGTGCGGCCCTCGCCCGTCCGATCGACCTCCTCGCACTGGGCGACCCACGCATCAGGCGTCTGGGTCAAGACGGCCGAGACCCTCATTCAGCCAACATAAGGCGCGGACGCCCGAGCGTAAGCCCTCGGGCCGATTCAAATCCCAGCCACGTGCACGACGAGCTCGCGACGGTGGGCGGCGCGGCGGTGCTCCCAGAGGTAGAGCGCCTGCCAGGTGCCGAGGGCGAGCGACCCAGCCGTGACTGGGATCGAGACGCTCGTGGAGGTCACGGCGGCCCGCAAATGGGCTGGCATGTCGTCCGGCCCTTCGGCGTCGTGCTCGTAAGACGGGTCTTCCGGAGCCAGGCGGTCCATCCACCGCTCGAGGTCGCGGAGAACGGCCGAGTCGGCGTTTTCCTGAACGACGAGCGACGCGCTCGTGTGACGCAAGAACACACTGCAGAGCCCTGTCTCGACTCCAGCCTCGGCGGCGATGGCAGCAACGGCCGCGGTGACGTCGTAGAGGCCTCGGCCTTTCGTTGCCACTGTAGCGACCCGCTGGTGGACCTTCACGACGAACTCCTCTAGCACGCACGCGCCCAACGCCTGACTGATGTGGGGCGACAAGCTAGTCAGCCGCGCGCGCAAACTCTGCGGCAAATCGAGGCGAGCGCGTGTCGTTTTCAGGAAGCAATCGGCTGTGTCCCGCCTTGCTGCGGAGCGATCCGCATCGCAGAGTTAATCGTTGTGAACTCGACCGCTCACGAGAGTCTTCTCATCCTTTCGGACGTTCATCTTGGAAACGATCTGAACGACCTTACGCCCGCAGGCGTCCGCCGCTCCGCGCTCGTGGACGCGGACCTCGCGAACCTGTTGGCGCACTACCGCCATAGCCCATGCGCCGGAAAGCGCTGGCGCCTGGTCATCGCAGGGGACTTCATCGACTTCGTCGGAATGAGCATTCTGCCGCGCGACGGTCAGCTCCCCGAGGGAACGAGCGACGAGGAACGCGAGCACGGCCTCGGCAACAGTGCCGACCACGCGGGCCTCAAGCTCTCCGCCGTCGCTGCGAGGCATCGCGTCGTCTTCGACGCGCTCGCCGACTTCGTCGCCGCGGGCCACGGTTTGACGATCGTCCACGGCAATCACGACGTCGAGTTCCACTGGGACGCGGTGAAGGACCAGCTCCGCGATCTCCTCGTGGACATCGCGTCGCAGCGGCAAGCCTGGACGAAGGAGGAGACGACGCGCCACTTCGCATCGCGCGTCGAGTTCGCGCCCTGGTTTTACTACGTGGGCGGCGTCGCGTACGTCGAGCATGGGCATCAATACGACACGTTGTGCTCCACCGAGCACGTGATGGCGCCGCTCTCGCCGGCGGATCCCAGGCGCATCGCGCGAAGCTTCTCGGATGTGCTCCTGCGCTGGGTCGTGCGTCCGACCCGCGGCATCCCGGAGTACGGGCACGAGAGGATGGGCGTCCTCGACTACATCTGGCTCGGCGTGGGGCTGGGCGCGGGCGGCGTCGTGCGCCTTCTCATGCGCTTCATCGCCGCGGTCGTCGAGCTCTTCCGCCTGCGGCGCGCCCATCTCTCGGTGGCCACGCAGGCGCTCCGCGAAGAGCACGAGCGACGGATGGCGGCCCTGGCGCTGCGGACGCGCGTCGGCATCGAGCGGCTGCGCGCGCTCGCGGCGCTGCAGGTCCCGCCGGTCACCCTGTCGGTACCGAAGATCCTGGCGAGCGTGCTGCTCGATCGGATCGCCGTGGCGCTCCTCGCGACGGCCGCGCTCGCGGTGCTCCTGCTCGCCGGGCGACATCACGTCTGGCCTTGGCCGTTCGTCGCGGCGATCGCCGCCGGTTGGCTGCTGATGCATCGACACCTGACCGCGCAACGCAAGGTCTGGTTCGGCGAGAAGCTCGACAACGACGCGATCCTCGTCGAGCGCGCCGGACACCTCGCGCGCCTCTTCCCGGCAGCGTTCGTGGTGATGGGGCACACGCACACGCCGGCGATGGTCTCCGTCGCGGAGGGCGCGGCCACGTACGTGAACGTCGGATCGTGGCACGAAGCCGAGGCCACGAGCCCCGACACCTTCCGCGCGGCCAGAACCCATCTCGTGATCCACCCGAACGACTCCGGACCCCGCGCGGAGTTTCTCGCGTGGAGCGCCGACGGCCCCAGAAGGTTCGTAGGAGGATCGTAGATAGAAGGCTGGGCGGTTTTCGTCGAGACCGAGCGATGCCGGAGGCGGGGCGAGGAGCCGTCCTCTCGGACGGTGACGACCCCCGACACCGGCAGCGCGAAGGTATCGGCGAAAAACGCCCAGCCTTCTAGCGAGATTCGTAGACGCGCATCGATGGCAGCTCGATCGCCGTGAGAAAGCCGCCCTTGCCGGCGCCCGTGTCGAGGCCCACGCAGCAGGGCCCGGCCCAGACGTCCAGCGGATCCTCCGGCGTGTAGGTGCTCAGCTCCGGCGGCAAATAGGCCGTCGCGGTGTGCCCGAACACGACGAGCTTGCCGCGGTAGTTCCGGAAGAAGTCCTCGTCGCGCAGCCAGAGCAGCGCGGCCGGCGTCGGCGCCTTCGAAGGGTGGGCGAAGCCGCGCTCCGCGCGGGGAAGCCCGGCGTGGACGTAGATCGCGTGCTCGTCCTCGTACCAGAAGGGGAGCCCGCGCATCCACTCGACCACGTCTTCGGGGAAGAACGACCCGGTCAGCAGGAGCCCTCGTTCGTCGGGCTTGGGGGGCGCCTCCGGGCCGGGAACGGGCCCGCCCGTGAAGGACCGCATCGCAGCGAGGCACCCGTTGCCGGGAGGCGTCACGAACTCCGGCCAGCCGACGTCGACCACCCGCAGCCAGGCGTCTTCATGGTTGCCCCGAAGCGCGACGACCTTCGCCGGGCCGCTCTTCTCGAGCTTTCGAACGAACTCGATGACCTGCGCGGATTTCGGGCCGCGATCGATGTAGTCGCCGACGAATACGATCGTGTCGCCCGATTCGAAGGTCGGGAGGCGGTCGAAAACGCGCTCGAGACCTTCGAGATCTCCGTGGATGTCCCCGACAACGAATGTTCGCGCCACGAAGCCGATGGTACTACGCCTGCGGTCGCACCGGGACGGCGTCGGGATGCTCGAGCCCCTTGACCACCGCGAGCGCCTGCTCCACGTGGGTCTTGATGCGCAGCTGGGACGCGAAAGTGTGGACGATCGTGCCGCTCCGATCGATCACGAACGTCGCCCGGCCGGGGAGAAACCCCAGCGTCGGACGGACGCCGTAGAGGGCTCGCACCTTGCCGTCCGCGTCCGTCAGGAGGGTCATCGGCAGCTTGTGCTTGCTGGCGAAATGGTCGTGCGAAGCCGCGGAGTCCGAGCTGACGCCGACGACCTCGGCGCCCGCCGCGACGAAGGCCTCGTAGTTGTCGCGGAAGGTGCACGCTTCGACGGTGCAGCCGGGGGTGTCGTCCTTCGGATAGAAGAACAGGACGACCGTGCGCTTGCCTACGACGTCCGCGAGAGCGAAGGCCTCGCCAGTCGGTCGGGGCAGAGTGAAGTTGGGGGCCTTGTCGCCGGCGGTGAGAGTCATGCCTGTCCCGCTAGCAGATGCTCCGCTGAGCTTCCAGGTGGCGGCCGGGCTCCAAACCAAAGCGTCCCGCGGGGGCGTCTTGCGAGGCAAGGATGCGCGCCCGCCCGGCCTGATCGCCCATCACCGGTAGGGGACGCGGACGGCGCGCGGGAACGGCTCCCTGTCTGCGCCGAGCGGGTTCGACGCGTCCGGCTTGCCGTCGAACTCCTCGGCCGCCGGGACCTCGAGGAACGGGCCACCCAGCTCCTCGGGCAGGATCTCGTCCCGAACGTCTTCGCCCGGTTCTTCGGCGCTCGTCACGGCGACGATGAACTCTTCCGCGAGGCTCTCGGCCAGATCGTCGTCGACCCGAGCGGGCCCCGCTCCGGGATCGGGCAAGAACGCATTCGCGTCGTCGGAACGCTTGCGGTGGCTCATGGTCTTGCAAGCGAGTTGATCCACGATGCGTGCCACCCGAGCGTGTTCGGCGCGCGTCTGCGCTCGAATCCGGCCGATCGAGGGTGACGCGAGCGTGACGAGCTCTGTAATCTCGCGGCGGAGCACGCCCATGGACATTCGCGCCGACGCCCGCATTCCCTTCCCGCGCGAGATCGTGTTCGCCGCGTATCGCGACGAGATCGTCGATCTCTTGCCGTACCTTCCCAACGTGCGCAGCATCGAAATCAAGTCGCGCAAGGACGATGGCAACGTCGTCGAGTTCGTCAACGAATGGCGCGGTGGGGGTGACATCCCGGCGGCCATTCGGGCCGTCCTCAGCGAGGCGGTCCTCGCGTGGACGGACTACGCCACCTGGCGGGCCGACGCGATGTGCTGCGACTGGAGGACGGAGACCCACGCGTTCACCGACGCAGTGACGTGCAAGGGCAGCAACCGGTTCGTGGCCGACGGGGACGGCAAGACGTTGCTCGAGATCCGCGGCAGCCTCGAGATCGACGCAAAGAAGATCCGCGGCGTGCCGTCGTTCTTCGCCGGGAAGGTAGGACGCGCGGTCGAGGAGTTTCTCGTGGGCAAGATCCAGTCGAACCTCGTCGAGACCGCGAAGGGCCTCGCGAAGTATCTCGAGGAGCGCGATCGCACCAAGGCCTGACCCGCTCCGCCGGGACGAACGCGTACTGAACTGACGCCGATCAGTCCTTCATCTGATCGAGCGCGAACGCGTACTCGTCGGCGAGCTTCTCCACGGCGGCGCGCACGAGGTCGGAGCCGCCGTGGCCCGAGTGCTTCTCGATGCGCAGGAGCACCGGGCCCCCCGCTCGAGGCCCACTGCAGCTCGGCGGCGAACTTGCGCGCGTGCATCGGATCGACGCGGTCGTCGCTGTCGGCGCTGAGGATCAGCGTCGACGGGTACTTCGTCCCCTTCGCGACGTGGTGGTAAGGCGAGTACGCGAAGAGCGCCGCGAAGTCGTCGGCGTCGTCGGCCGACCCGTATTCCGTCGATCCACGTCTTGCCGCTGCCGAAGAGGTGGTAGCGCACCATGTCGAGCAGCGGAACGCCGCACAGAGCCGACACGGAAGAGGTCGGGCCGCTGCGTGATCGCCGCTCCGACGAGGAGCCCCCCGTTCGACCCGCCTAGCGCCGCGAGCTTGTCGGGTCTCGTGAACCCCTGCTTCACGAGCTCCTCGGCGACGGCGAAGTAGTCGTCGAAGACGTGCTGCTTCTCGTGGCGCATTCCCTGCCGGTGCCACTCCTCGCCGTACTCGCTGCCGCCGCGGAGGTTGGCGACCGCCCAGATGCCGCCGCTCTCGAGCCATGGGTAGATCGACGACGAGAATGACGGCGTCTGCGCCGACTGGAAGCCCCCGTATCCGTAGAGCATCGTCAGGCGTGTTGCCCGTCTTCGCGAGGTCCTTGGCGTGCACGACGAAGAAGGGGACCTTGGTCCCGTCCTTGCTCGTCGCGAAGAGCTGCTCCACCGCGTACTTCGACGGGTCCACGGGGACCTTCAGCTTGTAGAAGGTCGACGTCGCCCCGCTCTTGACGCTCGTCTCGAAGATCTCGGTCGGGTAGGTGAACGAGTTGAACGAGTAGAAGGCAACGTCGTCGTCGACCTCACCGCTCAGGACCGAGGCCGACCCGAGCGTCGGCAGCTCGATCTCGCGAACGAGCTTGCCGTCTTCGTCGCGGAGCTCGACGTGGCTGACGACGTCCTTCAGGTACCCGAGCGAGAGACGATGCCCGACGACGCTCACGGCCTCGAGCGTCGCATCCGCCCGCTCGGGGACGATCTCCTTCCATTGGTCGCGCGCGGGATGCGCGGGGTCCACGCGGAAGACGCGGTACTTGGGCGCGCCTTCGTTGGTCCAGACGAAGAAGCGGTCGCCGTCGACGTTCACGTCGTAACGCGCGTCGACGCCCGCGACGAGCGGCCGCCACTCCGGCTTCGGGGACCGCAGGTCCTGGAAGTAGACGTCGGTGCTCGTCCAGCCATGCTCGATCGTGGCGACGAGCCAGCGGCCGTCCTTTCCGACACCCGCGCTCACGAACGTCTTCGGGTCGCCCGTCTTCTCGTGGACGATCCGGTCCTTTTGGGGATCGGTCCCGAGCTTGTGGAAGCGCACCTCGGCGTAGCCGGGGCGGTCCGCCGCGGAGACGCCCGCGGCGCCGCTGGCTGGAAGCCACGTGTAGTAGAAGGCGTCGCTGGCCGGGGTCCACGACGGCGACGCGTACTTCGCGCCCTCGATGACGTCAACTTCGCTCTTCTTGCCGGTCGCCACGTCCATCACATAGAGGGTCGCCTCGTCGGAGTTGTTCGCCTTCACCGTGTAAGCGACCTTCTTGCCGTCGTACGAGACGCTCCACACGCCGAGCGACACGCTGCCGTCGGTCGACCACCCGTTCGGATCGAGCAGCACATGCTCGGGGCCCGCGGCGCGGCCCGGATCGCGAGCGCGCCAGTAGATCGTCGCCTTCTCCTTGCCCGGCGTCGCGCCGTGGGTAAAAGAGGCGGTTGCCGACGTGGCGCGGCGTGCCCGCGCTCTCGACGTAGAAGAGCTCCTTGAAGCGCGCCGCCAGAGCCTCGCGCCCGGGCAGCTTCGCCGTATAGCCGCGGGCGAGCGAGTTCTCGATCGTCCGCCCACTGCTTCACGTCGGCGCTCTGCCCGTCCTCGAGCCAGCGGTACGGATCCGGCACCTGCACGCCGTGCAGCGCGTCGACCTGATCGCCTCGCCGCGTGGGCGGGTATGGAAAGGCGGTCGGCGCGGACGCAGGCGGGGCCGAGGCCGTCGCGACCGGCACCGAGGGAGCGAGCGGTGAGCACGAAGAAGGCGTCGCCGCGGGCTTGGCCTCGGCGCAGCACGCGAGGGAGCCGAAGAGTCCGAGGCCGAGCGCGGCGGTGGTTCGTGTCAAGGTGCCCAGACGATAGCGGCGGTCACGCGGACGTCGAGGCGGGGGCCCTCGCGGGCCATGAGCGCTATAGAGTCAGAAGCCTTGCAGAACCCGTCGAACGTGAAGCTCGGCCGCGAGCCGTCCTACCCCTCGGCGCCGCCCCCGCCGATGCGGATGGCGACGCGCGCGCGCCGCTTCCTGCGCGAGCACGGGCGCAAACTCTGGTGGCTGCACTCGGCCTACGCCCTGGCGCTGGGTACGGGGGTCGTGGCGTTCGCCCAGCGGGGGTTCGACCATGCGCGCTGGCTCGCGGTGTCGCTGGGCCTCGCGTGGCTGCTCGTCGTGCTGCTCTTTCGCCTCTTCGAGCCGGGGGGCCAGCTCCGCGCGTTCGACACCTCGGATCCGAAGACGAGGGTGCGCTTTTACGTGATGACGTACGCGCTCAAGAACCTCTACCAGGGGATGCTCTTCTTTCTTGCTCCCGTTCTACTGGAAGTCGACGACCCTCGACGCGGCCAACGTCTGGTTCGTCATCGTGCTCGCGGCCTGCGCGGTCGTGTCGACGCTCGACATCGTCTTCGACCGGGTGCTGATGCGCTGGCGGTGGCTGGCCTCGACCTTCCATGCGCTCACGCTGTTCGGGTGCTTGAACCTCGTCATCCCGGCGCTCTTGCCGGATACGCGCACGCTCTGGTCTCTCGTCGCCGCCGCGGGCATTGCCGTCGTGAGCTTCTGGACGCTGCACGTGACCTTGCGCCAGCTCAAGAAGAAGATCACCTTCGGCCTCTTTGCCCTCACGCTCGCGGCAGGCGTCGGCGGCGTCTACGCCGCACGCGCCGCGATCCCTCCGGTACCGATGTACGTCTCGTCCGCGGCGGTCGGACCCGAACAGCTTCCCGACGGGCGGCTCGCCATGGAGGTCAAGACGCTGCACCCCTCCGTGATCCAGGAGCTCATCGCCGTCACGGACGTGGTGGTACCCGGCGGCAAGGGCGACCGGCTGCGCCACGTGTGGCTGCAGGACGGTCACGAGGTGCACCGAACCTCCGAGGACACCTCTCGCATCGATGGCCCGAAGGGCGTCGTCCGCCTGCGATCTTCTCTGACGGACAAGGACCTCCCCGCGGACCTGGTCGGCCCATGGCGCGTCGACGTCGAGACGGAGGACGGTCAGCTGGTCGGCCGCGCCGAGTTCGAAGTCGTGCAATAGGCCTACGCGTGCTTCGTCGCGAGGCTCTGCAAGTCGTCGAACAGAACACGATCGACGAGCTCGACGACGCCCTCGCCTTCCGCGGACGGCGTCACCCAGTCGGAGCGCTCCTTGAGCGACGGAAGCGCGTTCGCCACAGCCACGGCGCACTCGCAAAGCGAAAGGAAGCCTTGGTCGTTCTCGGCGTCCCCGACGCCGACCACGCCATGGGGCGAGAGGCGCATGTCCTCGAGCGCGGCGGCGAGGCCCGATCGCTTCGTCGTTCCCGCGGGCAAAACCATCACGGCCCCCTTGTTGAACTCGACGTGAAGGTCGAGGCCCATGGCTCGGACCGTCTCGAGCACGACGTGTTGAAACGGTTCGCGCGTCGCCACGATGACGCTACCTAGAGAGATCGGATCGACGCCGCGTCTGCGTAAGGCGTCGACGAACGCCGGAGGCGGCGCTTCGCCCTGCAGTCGAACCTCCCGGGTCGCCGGCGCATAGAGCACGCCCCCGTTCTCGGCCACGATCCGCTCGAAGAGGTCGAGGTGCGCAAAGGCTTGCGCTAAGTCATCGAGGCGCCTGCCAGTGACGAGCACGACCTTGCGCCCACTCGCCAAGAGTCGCTGGAGGGCATCGACGGTGGAGTCCCGTACGACGCCGCGCGTCGCGAGCGTTCCGTCGTAGTCGGTCGCAAGCGCGAAGTACCGCATTTCCAGCCCCTTCGGCCCAAGCAGAGCCCGGGTTCGCGACGAGCAGAACCCATACCGTCTGGCAGCAGTTCCGGCTAGGAGCAGCGCTTTTCCCGCGGCGAACTGTCCGGAGCACCCTGGGCTGTAGTGCAGGTGGTGGCGCAACCGTTGCCTAGCGGCGGCCCGGTACGGTCGAGCTTCGCGCCGCGGGGCTCGCTTCTCATCTTCTCCGGAGGTTCATCATGGACAGTCTCGTCGCCTATCTCGTCGCAGCGATGATCGGGTGGGTTCCGCTGCACGCGCACGCGCCGTTCGAGTCGATCGACGACGCGCGCGATCGTTACGAGAGCATCGCGCGCGACGTAGTCTCCGTAGCCTTTGACGAGTCGGAGTCGCCGGTCTTCTCGGGGCCCGAGGGGCGCACGCAGACCGCGCTCCTGATGTTGTCGGTCGCATCGTACGAGAGCAGCTATCGGAAAGTGGTCGATGACGGCCGGCGTCTGGGCGATCACTCGCACTCGTACTGCCTGATGCAGGTGCGCGTCGGCGGCGGCGTCACGCGCGAAGGATGGACCGGGCGCGATCTCGTCACCAATCGCCGGCTCTGCTTCCGTGCGGGCCTCCACATCCTTCGAAACTCGTTCGGCGCGTGCCACGCCTTGGCCGTCGACGACCGTCTGAGCGCGTACGCAACGGGCCACTGCTTTGCCGACGCCGCGATCTCGCGCTCGCGTGTCGGGAGGGCGCGCGCCTGGCGTGAGGCCCACATTCCGCCGAAGGCGGCGCCCACCGACAGCTGAACGCCAGCGCCGGGCAGCCCTGCCTCTATCGGTGGAAAAGTGCCACGGTCGTCGGCCAGAGCGTGGGCCGACGGGACCGGTTCCGAGGCGAGCACGACAAAGTAGCGCCGCCACCTGAAAAGGCGGCACGCTATCGGCTGGATGTCCCAGGCGGCCACACCCGACACCCCGGCGAAACCGGCGCCGTCGCTTGGACCGGCGGGGCCCGCGGCGCCCGACGACACGATCCGCGGGAGGCCCCGGGGCGGCCCCCATCGGGGCGCGTCGGTGAGCGGATGGCGCTTCGTGCGGGCCTACACGACGACGTTCGCCGTCATCGCGAGCTACCTCTGGCTGACCGCGCGGGGCCGTGTGTTCGGTCGCACCTGGCGGGACGCGAACCTCGGGCTCACCCACCAGAACAACGCGCGCCGCGTCTACGCGACGATCCTTCGCCTTCAGGGCCTGTTCATCAAGGTCGGGCAGCTCCTGTCGATCATGGCCAACTTCCTGCCGCACGAGTTTCGAGCCGAGCTCGAGGCGCTGCAGGACCAGGTGCCCCCCCGACCCTACGACGAGATCGCCGAGACCCTCGAGCGTGAGCTCGGCGAGCGCATGAAGCAACTGCGCTCGCTCGACCGCGAGCCGATCGCGAGCGCGTCGCTCGGGCAGGTGCACGTCGCCGAGCTGATCGACGGCCAGCGCGTGTGCGTGAAGGTGCAGCACCGCGACATCGATCGCATCGTGCGGCTCGATCTCAAGACGATTCGCCGCATCATGCAGATCGTCCAGTTCTTCGTGCCCGTTCGGGGGCTCGACGCGTACTACCACCAGATCAAGGAGCTCCTGACGCAGGAGCTCGACTTCGCGCTCGAGGCCAACAACATCGAGCGCATCGCGAAGAACTTCACGGACGACGGAAAGGTCGTCTTTCCACGGCCCGTTCGCGCGATGTGCACCGAGCGCGTCCTGACCACCACCTTCGTCGAGGGAGTCAAGATCAGCGACGTCGCCAGGCTCGACGCGCTCGGCATCGACAAGAAGGACGTCGCACGGCGCATCGTCCGCCTCTATTGCCAAATGATCTTCGTCGACGGCGTCTATCACGCCGACCCGCACCCTGGGAACGTGCTCGCCCAGGCCAACGGCGCCATCGTCTTGCTCGACTTCGGCGCCGTGGCGGAGCTGAGCCCGCAGATGCGCGAGGGGATCCCGGAGTTTCTCGAAGGGGTGCTGCGGCGCGACACCGACCGGCTCGTCCGGTCGATGCGCAAGATGGGGTTTATCTCGCGCACTCCCGACGAGGGAGTGAGCGAGCGGATCATCGAGTACTTCCACAGGCGGTTTCAGGAAGAAGTTCGCCTCGACAGCCTCAACCTGAAAGACATCAAGATCGATCCGCAGCGTGGCCTCGAGAACCTGCTCGATCTTCGTCGCATGAACATCGGCCTGCGCGAGCTCTCCGGCGCATTCCACGTGCCGAAGGACGTCGTGCTCCTCGAGCGCACGATCCTCCTTCTCTACGGGTGCTGCTCGCTGCTCGACCCGGAACTCAATCCGGTCGCGATCATCCAGCCGTATTTGCAGGACTTCGTCCTCGGCAACCGCGACTTCGCCGAGATCGCGATCGAGGCGATCCGCGACATGGCGATGAGCGCGATGACCCTCCCGGAAGACATGCGTCGCTATCTGACGCGCGCCAACCGAGGGGAGCTCGAAGTGCGGGTTCGCGGCCTCCAGGAGGGCGGCCGGGCCATCTACGCGGTCGGCAGGCAGGTGATCTATACGGCGATCGCGCTGTTCGCGGGCTCCGAGGCCCTCGAGTCGTGGCGGCGCCACGAGCTCGGAATGGCGCGCGGCCTGGGAGCGACGGCCGCCGTTGCAGCCGCGCTGCTCCTGCTATCGAGCCTCTTTTCGCGCCCCCGCTCCCGCTGAAGAGCCCTGACTCCGAGAGAAACAGGGAGGAAAGGAGGAGAGGAGGAAAACACAAAAGATTGGCTCCTCCCCTCCTCCCCTCCCTGTTTCTCGTCTCTCGCGCAGCGGGCTGAGCGCGCTTCCCCTCTTGACGGGAGCGACCTTCCTTGCCGACGCTCGCGTCATGCCCAAGCACTTGCTCGCAATCGACCAGGGGACGACGGGCTCGACGGCTCTCGTCGTCGAGGTGGCGTCGGGAAAGACCATCGGCCGCGCGTCGACGGAGTTTCCGCAACACTACCCGCAGCCAGGGTGGGTCTCTCACGACGCCGCCGAGATCTGGTCGAGCGTCGAGGCAAGCGTGACCGGCGCCCTCGAGGCCGCGCAGATCGGCGGCGACGACCTCGCGGCGATCGGGATCACCAACCAGCGCGAGACGACGCTCGTATGGGACCGGGCGACGCGGCGGCCCATCGACCTCGCGATCGTGTGGCAGTGCCGGCGCACGGCGGCCGTGTGCGAGGCGCTCAAAGCGGACGCGGGCACCGTCGCGCGCGTGCGCGAAAAGACGGGGCTCGTCATCGACGCGTACTTCAGCGCGACCAAGATTGCGTGGCTCCTCGATCACGTCGGCGGGGCACGGGCGCGCGCCGAGCGCGGCGAGCTCGCCTTCGGGACGATCGATTCCTTCGTCGTGAGCCAGCTCACGAGCGGCGCCGTTCACGTGACCGACGTGACGAACGCCTCGCGGACGCTGGTCATGAACCTCGCGCGCGCGGAATGGGACCCGGAGCTATGCACGCTCTTTCGCGTCCCCGAGCGTGTCCTGCCGAAGATCGTGGGGAGCGCCGAGGAGGTCGGGCGGACGCGCGGCGTCGGGTTCCTGCCCGACGGGCTGCCGATCACGGGCATCGCCGGTGACCAGCAGGCGGCCCTCTTCGGGCAGGCGTGCTTTCGCGAAGGGGACGCGAAGTGCACGTACGGCACCGGCGCGTTCGCGCTGATGAACATCGGCGACCGGCCGATCCTGAGCGACAACGGGCTCGTCACGACCGCGGCGTGGAGGGTCCAGGGCAAGACGACGTACGCGCTCGAGGGGAGCGCGTTCATCGCCGGCGCCGCCGTGCAGTGGCTGCGAGACGGCCTCGGCATCATCAAGAGCGCCAAGGATATAGAGGGGCTCGCCCGGCGCGCCCCATCGAGCGACGGGGTGGTCTTCGTCCCGGCCCTGGCGGGGCTCGGCGCTCCGCACTGGGACCCGGATGCCCGCGGCACGATCACCGGCATCACGCGCGGAACGACCTCAGCCCATCTTGCCCGGGCAACCCTCGAGGGTATCGCGTTCGAAGTGCGCGATCTGCTCGACGCGATGTCGAGAGACAGCAAGAGGGCACTGGCGCGCCTGCGCGTCGACGGAGGCGCGGCCGAAAATGGCCTCCTGATGCAGTTTCAGGCGGACATCGCCGCGGTCGTCGTCGAGCGGGCGGCCGATGTCGAGTCCACGGGACGCGGCGCGGCGATGCTCGCGGGGTTGGGCGCCGGGCTCTATCGAAGTCTGGAAGATGTCGCCCCGCTTTCAGGAACCGATACTCGGTTCCAGCCCCACATGTCCGCAGAAGAGCGAAGCGCAAATCTCGATCGCTGGTCCTCCGCGCTGGCGAGAGCGAAGACGCCCGGGCGGCGATAGCGCGGGCGCGAGCACGCGCCGCGCGCGTCCGTAGCCACAAAAAGCTGAGCTGTAGGTCTTCCGCCAGCGCCCAGCGCGTGCGATTCTGACGAGTACGTCTTAGGTTCAAATGCAAGGGTCGGCGGAGGTCTCAGCCCAGACACCCGCCGCCTGGAGAGGTCGTTCCCGAGTCCGTCTCGCGGCCGACCGTCGCTTTTCAGTCGAGCTTGGAGGAAGGGAGCCATGTCTAGCATCACAGTCGGGGATCGACCGGCCGCCGCGGGCGCGTCGGGACCGATCCGGGAAGTCCCCGTGGACTGGGAAGCCCTCGAGGACGCTTTCGAGAACAACGCCCCCGAGGTCCACAGCTACCTGCATCTGACCACCGGAGAAGTCTTGCGCGTGGTCGACGGCGTCGCCGACCCGCAGATGCACGTGCGAATCGCCTCGGACGGCAACTACCTGCGCATCGACCCTGTGAGCTCGCGCGAGCAGTATCGCTGGATGGAGCGGTTCATCCCGCTGGCCGAGGACAACGACCTTCGAGAGAAGCTCACGCAGGCCATCGATGGCAAGGGCGCGTTCCGGCGGTTCAAGGACGTTCTCATGGCGTTCGGTGACGAACGCGAGAAATGGTTCACCTTCCGCAGCGAGCGCCTCCGCACGTTCATGGAGGCCTGGTTGGGCGCGCACGCCATCAAGGCGATCTCGCGGCCGGCGTGGGCGGAGGGCGCGGCCCCTCCGGACAGCGAGAACATCGCCGAGGGCGCCGCGGAGACCGGCGCCGACGACGCGCCGAAGTCGCAGAGCGGCCGCCGTTCGCGCAACGCGGAGACCCTGAGGCAGCACTTGAAGGAGCTCGCCGAGCTGCTCGGCCCGCGCGACCTCGACACGATCGTGAGCTTCGGTGAGTTTCTCAAGGCGCGCCGCGCCGCCCGCGGGTTCGCGCACCATCACGAGCATATGTTGCAGGAGCGCGCCGCCGGCGGGGCGACGCCGTCGCCTCCCGGCGAAGACGAGGCGCCATCGTGAAGCGGGCCGGCGCTCGCCGGGCCATGGGGCCTGTCGCGCTGGCCGCCTTCGCCGCTCTGGTCGCCGCGAGCCCTGCGAAGGCCGAGACGGCGCCGGCGCACGCGGTCCTCGATCGGGCCGTCGTCCGCTTCTATGCCCCCGAGACTGGGGGCACGGCGCACCCGCGCTTCGTGGATCAGCGAACGCTGGCGTTCGAGGCGCGGCTCGAGTCGATGGCCGAGAGACCCGAAGGGATCGGCGACGGCTATCAGGACAGGCACGTGCGCGCCGCCCTCGAGCATCACGTGGGCGAGGAGATGCTGGCGAGCCTCGCGCACAAGCTCATCGGGGGTTCCCCCCCCAACCGCCGTCCGAGCGACGACGACCTCGCGCGGGTCGAACAGAACCTCGGCGCCGCGCTGTTCGAGCGCCTGGGGGGCAAGGCCCAGGTCGAAGCCGCAGCGGCCGCCGAGCAGCTCGATGCCGCGGAGCTCGACGCGATCCTTCGCAGGCAAGCCCTGGCTGCCTGGTACCTGGACCGCGCCATCTCGCCCATCCTGCAGCCCAGCGACGAACAGCTTCGCGAGGTGTTCCGGACCTCGACCCACCCGTATCGCGGCCGGCCCTTCGATCAGGTTCGGGCCGACCTCGCTAGGTGGTTCGTCATGGAGCGGGTTCGCGCGGCAGAGACCGCGTTCTTCCAGGGGGCACGCACCCGCGTGGTCGTCGTCGTCACGCGGTGAACGCCGCGATCTCGTCGGCCACGCGCGCCATCACCTGCTCGAGGTCGAGTCCACTGCTCTTCGGAGGCACGAGTGAGTGGTCCGCGCCTTCGACGGCGAAGAGGCGAGTGCCACGCGAGGCGAGCGGAGAGACGAACGGTTCGAGCTCGGCAGGCGATCCGAACGCGTCACGCGATCCCTGGACGAAGAGCATCGGCGGCTCCACGCGCGCCAGGTGCGACGCCCGCAGCTTGTCCGGCCGGCCAGGCGGGTGCAGCGGGTATCCGAGGAGAACGACGCCCGCCAGGTCCGCGATCGCGTCCGGCGCGGCGGCCGCCGCCACCTGGGTCGCGATGCGACCCCCCATCGACTTGCCCCCGATGAAGAGCTTCCGGCGCGCGTCGCTCCGCGCGCGTACCGCGGCGACCGCGGCGCGCCAGGTGGCTTCGAGGAGCGGGTTCTTGTCAGGCAGCCGGCGCTTCGACTCGGCATAGAGAAAGTTGAAGGTGAAGACCTCGAGCCCGCGCGAGGCGAGCGCGCCGGCCATCCGGACCATCCAGGGGTGCGTCTGCGGCGCACCGGCTCCGTGCGCGAGCACGAGCACGGCGCGCGCTCCCGCCGCTCGGCCCGAGCCGGCATAGCGGAGGGCCGTCGTTTTTGCGCCGGCGACGTCGACCACGAAGCTCTCGGCTCCCACGATGAGAGTGAGTAAACAGGAGCATGGCCCACGCCGACAGCCGAAAAGTCGTCCTCGCCGCGCTTGCCGGCAACGTCGCCATCGCGGCCAGCAAGTTCGCCGCCGCGTACCTTTCGCGGTCGAGCGCGACCCTCGCCGAGGCCGTGCACTCTCTGGCCGACACCGGCAATCAAGCCCTCTTGCTCGTGGGCATGCACCTGGCGGCGAAGCCCGCGAACGAGCGCTTTCCCTTCGGCCGAGCAAGTGAGCGTTACTTCTGGCCTTTCGTCGTCGCCGTGATGCTCCTGAGCGTCGGCGGGGCGTTCGCGATCTTCGACGGCATCGATCACCTGCTGCACGCTCGCGCGCATCCGCACGCCTTCGGCTGGAGCTACGCGGTGCTCGGGGTGTCGCTCGCGATGGAGGCGATGAGCTTCCGCGTGGCGATCGAGGAGTTTCGCAAGCTCGCGGACGGACAACCGCTCCAGCGTGCGCTCCTCGAGGCGCGCGATCCGACCATCCCTCTCGTTCTGGCCGAGGACGCGACGGCGATGGCGGGTCTCGTCGTGGCGCTCGTGGCCGTGGGGCTCAACGGCCTGACAGGGCGGGACTATTGGGACCCGATCGGGAGCCTGATCATCGGAGTCCTTCTCTGCGGCGTGGCGCTGCTCCTCGCCAAGATCACGCACGGCTTGCTCATCGGCGAGAGCGCCACGCCGGAGAACCGGGCCAGGGCCCTCGAGCTGACCGCGTCCGTCGACGGGGTCGAACGGGTCACCCAGCTCCTGACCATGCACCTCGGACCGGACGTGATTCTGCTCGCGATGAAGATTGCCTTCATCCCGACGCTTCGGGTCGCCGAGGTCGAAGAAGTGACCGATCGGATCGAGGCCAAGATTCGCGGCGAGATGCCTCAGATGCGCAAGATCTTCATCGAGGCGGACTCGCGAGGCGACCTACGCGGCGTCCCGGCCGCCGGCGCCGTTCGGAAAACCGCCAGGACGCCAGAAGACGCCAGGGACGCCAAGTAGACAGGATCACGTTCGGGCTGAGCCGTGCATCTGAGCTTCGGAATTCCCCCCGCCCTCGCCTTGGCGTTTTTGGCGTCTCTGGCGCCCTGGCGGTTTGATCGCGTTCACGGCAGCCAGTTGCCCTGGAAGAGACACTGACCGTCGCCGTGGTCGACGCATTGCGTGCGCTCGACGACGCACGCGCTGTACCCGATGCTCCGGAGCAGTTGCTCGGTGAAGGGCCGCAGCATCTGGCACACCGTACCGTGGTGATGCGACCAGCCTCGCACCCTTCCTTCGAACGCACCGGGGGCCAGGATGCGAACGGTCAGCGTGCCCTCGTCGACGTACGTTCCCCAGACACGCTGAGCGTTGGCCTCGAGAAGCGGCGGCGAAGCGATGAGGCGGAAGAGAGCGCGGTAGACGCCGTTGACGTTGTCGCGCGCCACGGCGGCGGCGAGCCGCGACGCGAACTCGCGCGAATCCTCCGGGGACGCGACGCGATCGAGTAGATCGAGGAGCTCGCCCATCAGCGCCGTGTCGTACCAGGCCGACGCCATGATCCCGAAGGCTGGATCGCCGGCTCGCAGCAGCAAGCGCAGCTCGGGAGAGGCGTGGTCGAGGACGCGCGCGAGCAGCGCGTCGCCGTACGATTCGGCGAACCACAGCAACCCGGCGCGCACCGCGGTGCCCTTGATCCGGCCGCGAGCCGCGGCCACGCGAATCGAGCCCGACGAGCGAGGCGCCGCCGACGGCGCCGGACGCTCCGCGAACGTGGGCGGAGGGTGGGACGACGACGCCCGAGGGGGCGGGATCGATGGCGGGCGAGGCGGAGGGATCGAAGACGGGCGAGGCGGGATCGACGACGCGCGAGGCGGGATCGACGGCGGGCGAGGCGGCGGAATCGAAGGCGCGCGCGCCGGCGGGATGGACGACGGGCGAGGCGGAGGGATCGACGGCTGACGCGACGGGCCGGCCGAGAAGCTCAGCGGGCCGCTCGGTCGGGCGGAGGGTCGCGTCGACACACGCATCGAAGAGGACGAGCGGCGATCGGCCTCCTGCAAGGGAGATCCGAGCGGGTCGAGCGCGCTGCGCAGGAGCGGCAGGAGGTCGCGGGCAGAACCGATCCGAGCAAAGGAGCTCTTGCGCAGACACGCAGAGACGATGTCGCAGACGACGCTCGGAACGAGCGGGGGGAACGTCGGCTCGTCGCGAAGGATCGCCGCGGTGGTGGCCGACCCCCCTCGACCGAAGGGTGGAGCCCCGACGACCATCTCGTAGAGCACGCAGCCGAGGGCCCAGACATCGCTGCGTTCGTCGGCCAGTCCGTGCTCGATCTGCTCGGGGGACAGATACGCGGGGGTCCCGATCACTTCACGCGCGCTCGTGAGTACGTCGCCGTCGCGCACGTCGGCTCGACGCTTGGCGATGCCGAAGTCGACCAGCACGACGCGCCCCTCGGCCGTCAAGAGCAGGTTCGACGGCTTGAGATCCCGATGGACCACTCCTGCGCGATGGGCGGCGACCAGCGCCTCGGCGGCCTGGATCGTATAGCCGATGGCAGCCTCGGGGCGCATCGGACCGCGGTCGGCGATGACCCGCTTGAGATCGATGCCATTCACGTAGTCCATGGCGATCCACGGCATGTCCTCGTGCTCGCCCGTACTGCGCACGCGCACGACGCCCGGGTGGTCGACCACCGCGAGTGCACGAGCCTCTCGCATGAGCCTCACCCGTGCGGAGTTCGTCGCGATCCCCGGCGGGACCATCTTGAGGACGATCCGCGCGCCGTCGATATCCCGCGCCAGGAAAAGAACGCTCATACCGCCCTGAGCCAACCGACGCTCCACGACGTACGGGCCAACGGCCGTGCCGGGAGCGATGAGGGCAGACACAGGGGTCACGGAGCGCGTCTATTGTGCAAAAGCTTGCGGCTGCAAGCTACCCGCACACCCCACATAGCGTCGAGCGCGCAGAAACGGGACGAACAGCTCCTACGCGAGCCAGACGAGGGTGACGGCCTCCCCCCCCTGATCCGCGTCGCCGCCGCGGAAGCGCGCGACGTAGGGCGAGCGGGCGAGCTCCTTGCGGATGGCATCCCTCATGGCGCCCGAGCCGTGGCCGTGGAGCAGGAAGACGACCGGCTGTCCGCCGCCGACGGCGCGATCGAGGAAGGTCGTCGCCATTCCGACTCCGTCGTCGATCCGGAGGCCCCGCAAGTCGCAGGTGTTGTCCTGCGTCTGCAGGGGCGTGACCTCCCCGACGACCTCGGCACGCGCTTCTCTCGTCGAGACCGACCGGAGGGCCGGGCGGGCCGCCGGCGCGGCCACCGTTCGCAGGTCGCTCGCGGGCACCGTGAGCTTCAGCGGCCCTGCTGCGACCCGGACGGCCCCGTCGCCCAGCACCTCGACGATCTCGGCCTCCGCGCGAAGGCGGGGTACCCAGACGCGCACCCCCCGGCGAAGGTCCGGGGCACGCACCGGCTCTCTCTCTACCTCGTCGACGCCGGCCACGAGGCGCCCGAGCGGTCCGCCGAGCGCCACCTCGCCGGCGACGCGGTCGACCGTACGCTCGGCCTCGCGCAGCCCCTCGGCGTCCACCTTCCGGGATCGCAGGCGGGCGCGCGCGTCCCGCAGGTCTTCGCGTGCGCGCCGCAAGCGGTCCATCAGTTCGGCCGCCTCCTCGGAGAGCATCTTCTTCGCGCGGCTCTTGGCGGCTTCGAGCTCGGCGTCCGCCCGCGCGCGCGCGTCCCTGGCCTCGCCCTCGCGCTGCTCCGCCGCCGCCCGGGCGAGCGCGAGGGCCGCGCGCTCGTCGTGCAGCTTCTTCACGACTGCCTCGAAGCTCTGGTCCTCGCGGGTCAGAAAGCGCTCGGCGCGCTCGATGACGGTCGCGGGCAGCCCGTAGCGACGCGCCACCGCGAGTGCGCTCGAGCTGCCGGGGACGCCCATCGCGAGCTCGAACGTGGGCGTCATCGTCGCGAGGTCGACGCCGACGCTGGCGTTGACGAAGCGCTCGTCGACGAGCGCGAGCGCCTTGAGGCCCTCGTAGTGGGTCGTCGCCGCCACGGCACCGCCGCGTGCGCACAGGCTGTCGAGCACCCCCGCCGCAAGCGCCTCGCCTTCGCGCGGGTCGGTCCCGCCGGCGAGCTCGTCGAGCAGGACCAGCGCTCCGCGCCCCGTCTCCTGCAGAACCTCGACGAGGTTGCTCACGTGCGCGCTGAAGGTCGACAGGTTCTTGTGCAAGCTCTGATCGTCGCCGACGTCGGTCAGGACGACGTCGAGCAAACCGACCGTGGAGCCTTCGGCGCACGCAACGGGCATCCCGGCGCGGACCATGAGGGCCGCGAGGCCCATCGTCTTGAGAGCGACGGTCTTTCCACCGGCGTTGGGGCCGCTCACGATGATGCCACGCCCCGCCTCGATGGCGAGGTCGCTCGGGACGACGCGATCGGCCATCTCGAGCGCGAGCAAAGGATGCCGCGCCCCCTTCAGATCGAGCCTGGCGTCGTCGACGATGTCCGGGAAGACCAGGCGTAGCTCGCGGGCGAGCCGCGCCGTGGCGGCCCGCACGTCGGCCAGGGCGAGCGCGCGGCACGCCGCGTCGACGCTCGGGAGCACGTCTCCGAGCAGCGCGGTCAGGCGCGCGTATACCGCCTCTTCTTCGCGCTTCACCTCGGCGTCGAGCACCTTGAGGCGATTGCCCATCGTGACCACCGCGCGAGGCTCGACGAAGAGCGTCGCCCCGCTGCTGCTCGTCGCGTGGACGATGCCGGGGAAGCGCTCGTGCGCGTCCGAGCGGACCGGGAGGACCCAGCGACCCTCGCGCTCGGTCACGAAGCGGTCCTGAACGACCGACTCGTACCGGGCCATGAGATCCTCCATGCGCGACAGCATCCGCTGGCGCGCGGCGTGCCACTCGCCTCGCAGCTCGCGCAGCCGCGGGCTCGCGCGATCGGCGAGCGTCCCGTCGACCTCGAAGCAGCCGGAGAGCTCGTCGGCCACCTCGTCGAGCGTCGGGTCCGTGGCGCACGCCTCGAAGAGCCGCGGGAGCGCCGCCTTGCGCGAGGCGAGGAACCTGCGGAGGGAGCGCGCGGCGCCGAGCATTCGCTCGATCGCGCGAAGCTCGGCCGGCGCGAGCACGCCACCAACGCGAGCCCGCTCGATCGCGTCGCGGACGTCGTCGACGTCGGTGACGGGAAGGGGCCGGCCTTCCAGCAGGAGCATCGTGGCTTCGGCCGCCTCGGCGAGCCACGCGCGAGCCTCGTCACGCGACTCGGCGAAACCAAGCCCGAGGGCAAGGTCGCGGCCGAGCGGGCCGGCACATCGGTCAGCAAGCGCGGAGAGGACCCGATCCCACTCGAGATCGGCACGCGTCTTCGGCGGACAGGGATCGGGTCGAAGCGGCTGCAAGCGAGGCGGAGAATAGCGCGGGAGCCATGGCGCGCCGACGCGCCGGGGGTCGGCAGCGGCGCCGAGGGGGCGAGGGGCCCGAGGGGAAGGTGGGTTTCTCTACCGCGTCCGGCGCGCCCGGCCCAACCGAGCGGAGAGTACTTGCGCGGCCCCGGCGGCAGCGATGATGATGGAGGCCGATGACTCTCGGCCCTGCCCAGGCGCGTGCGGCGGCGTCCCGCGTGGCCAAGGGGCTCCTCGGCAAGGGGCGCCCCGACGACGCCGTGGCCGTCCTCGCCGCGTGGGCAGCGAGCGGCGACAACGACCCGGAAGGGCAGAACCTGCTCGCCGAGGCGCTGCGGATCGATCCGGCGTCGCAGCTCGCCAAGCTCGCGTTCGAGCGCATGGAGGGGATCGCGGGCGATCACGCGGCCCTCGAGACGGCGATCGCGCGCTGGTCCATCGAGGAGCTCGCTCGCGCAGAGCGCGAGCTCGCGCGGCCGGCGTTCTTGCGCGCGCAGGTCGGCTTCAACAACAACGTCAAGTACAAGAACCAGACGTTCCACATCCAGACCGAGGACAGCGGTCTCGACAAGCCTCACGTCATCACGCACCTCTTCGCCGACGGCGGACGGGTCATCAAGAGCCACAAGCGCACGTACGCCGAGCACGTGAAGCGCGACGACGTCGCGCCGTACGTCCGCCAGCTCATGAAGGGCCAGCAGCTCGAGATGGCGCTGGCGCTGCGCGAGGGCAAGTTCGACGCGGTCATCGAAGGGCGGGCGATGGGCGGCATGGACGTCCTCGACTACCCGCCGAAGGCGGACGTGCAGAAGCTCGCCACGAAGAAGAAGACGCGCGTGCAGGCGGACGGCGAGAGCGAGCGAACCTCGGCCGTCGACGCCCCGGCGACGACGCCCTCCAAGGCCGCCGAGGCCCGCGCCTACTTCCGCGTCACGGTCGTGCGCAGCCTCACGGGCGGACCGGGAATCTACGAGCCGAAGGGGACCGAGGCCATCATCGGCTCCGCCGGCGGCATCGTCCTGCCGGGCGAGCGGTTCTGCCATCCGCGCGAAGGGGAAGTGCGCTACCGCGACGGCCGCCTCTGGCTCCACGACTTCGAGGCGGGCAACGGCGTCTTCCTGCGCATCAAGGCCCCCGTCGAGCTCGGGGTGGGCGACGAGTTCGTCGTCGGCGATCAGCTCCTGCGCATCGAGCGAATGCCGACCCCGCACGACGGGCCCGATCCGGGGCCGACGTACTTCTACTCGTCGCCGAAGTGGCTCTCGTCGTTCCGGGTCGTGCAGATCTTCGAGGGCGGCGCGCTCGGCGCCTGCGTCCTCGCCCGCGGCACGACGCTTCAGATCGGGTCGTCGCAGGGCGACTTCGTCTTTCCGAGCGACCCGCTGGTGAGCGATCAGCACTGCCTCATCGAGGAGACCGCCGGCGCCATCCTGCTCACGGACCTCGGCTCGCGCACGGGCGTCTTCGTGCGGATCAAGGGCGAACAGGAGCTCGTCGACAACGACGAGCTCCTCGTAGGTCGCACACGCCTGACCGTCGAACTCGTGCGCTGACTACGCCGCGGCGTGGCTGCGTATGAGCTTGACGTGGATCGTGTGGTGGCCGCAGTTCGGACAGGGCGGCGGATGATGGCCGCCGAGCGCCTCTTCCTCGGCCTGCTTCTCCTCGTAGGCCTGCTGAATCTCCTCGAGGTTGGGCGGCAGCGCGATCGGTTGCACGCGGACGGCCGCGGCCTCCGCCCACGCGCCTCGCCACGTGCAAACGGTGCAGCGAAGGGTTTTGTCCATGCCCGGATTCTTACGAACGACCGGGCATCAGAGCAAGCGCCATGCGTGCAGGCCCATCTGGGACGGAATATTACGGGCTCGGGCTCTTCACGATCGAGGCCCGCGCGGCCGTCATGTACGTCGTGCGGCAGGTCGCGATCGTGAGCCCGGAGGCCTCGGCCCGGACGTCGATCTGCATGAAGGTCACGTTGCGCCCGCGCTTGAGCACCCAGCCCGTGGCCAGGGCCGCCTCGCCATGTTCGGCGGGGCGGAGGAACGAGACGCTGAAATCGGTCGTCAACCCGGTGCTCCCGCTGGCGGCAATCCGGGGATCCGTATTGAACACACATCCCGCGACATGGTCCGCCAGCGCCATGATGGCGCCTCCATGGAAGATGCCTCCACCGCGGCGCAACTCCGGCCGATAGGGCATCCGCATCGTGACGCGGTCGGACTGGACCTCGAGGATTTCGATCCCGAGATGAGCGCCGAAGTGCTCGCGACGGGCGGATCCGCGCGCCTTCAGCGCCGCCAGGTACGTGGCGAGTGCCTCCGCGTCGCCGTCGACGGCAGCCCGGGCCAGATCTTGGGGGGATGCAAATTCAGCCACTACCACCCCGGAGTAGCACGGCGCGATCGAACAGCGAATCGTGTGCCCACGGCCTCGCGTCGCGGATCGCGAGGTGCTCGCGCGAGGGAAAGACCCGGTTGGTGAGCAGGGCGACGACGACCTCCGCGTCTGGGTCCAGCCAGAGGCTCGTCCCGGTGAACCCGAGGTGGCCGAAGCTCCTCGGGCCCAGGTGGGATCCCGCGCTCGACCCCGACTCGCTCTTCCCGTCGAATCCGGCGCGCAAGGTCCCGCCGGGACGCTCGCGCACCAGCCACCCCACATCTCGATCGCCAAACGGCCCCCGGCCCTGCAGGGCGTCGAGAACGGCGGCGCCAAACGTGAGGACCGCGTCGACCGTTCCGAAGATCCCCGCGTGACCGGACCCTCCGCGGCCCGATAGCGCCCACGCGTTCTCGTCGTGCACGGCGCCCGACACCACTCCGCCGCGCCACGCGACGTCCTCGGTCGGAGCAAACGGACCCTCGACTCCGCGCGAAGCCAGGTCGCGCACGGTGCCGGCCTGGCCCGCGATTCCCAGGGGCTCGAGCACCAGGCGCTCGATCGCCTCCCCTGCGTCGCGCACGCCGATGGCCCTGGCGAGGCCTCGCCCACGAGCAGGTAACCGAGATCGCTGTAGAGCGGGCGAACCCCTCCGCGGGCGCGGGCGTCATCGGGGCGCCCGCGTCGGGCCGTCGCGCGTCGGCGGCTTCGCGCAGCGCCGCTGCGGCGTCGACCCGATCGCCGCGGCCGCGCAAGAGAGGCGCGTAGAGGGCGCGATGCGCCGCGAGGCCGGCGCGGTGGGCGAGGAGCAGCTCCACGGAAACGCCCTCGCTCGCGGTCCCTCGTGCCTCGGTGAGCAGCGCCCCCAGCGGCGCGGCCGGATCGATTCCGGCGCGGACCGCCGCCACCGCCGTCATGGGCTTGGTGAGGCTGGCGAGGTCGAACAGCGTGCCGGCGTCCCCGCCCACCTCTCGGCCCCATCCCCCACGTACGGCGGGCGCGGCGGGCGCGCGCAGCGCGGCGGCGCACCCGGCGGCCACGGCCTTGGCGACGCCCCGAGCCTGGATTGACCGCGCCAGCTCGTCCGCGTTCATAGACTTTGACCCCCTTGCCGCACGACTTGTACAGTTTGTACGTCACGGCATAGAGATCAAAATGGCCGAATTCGTATGGGAAGCCCGCGCGCGAACCGGGGAGGTTCGCAAGGGCGCGATGGAGGCCGAGTCCGAGGACGCGGTCAACCAGCGCCTTCGGGCCCAGCAGCTACAGCCCACGAAGGTCAAGAAGAAGGCCAAGCGAGCTCAGCTTCCAGATCGGCTCGGGGGTCTCGCCGAAGGACATCGTCACGTTCACGCGCCTCTTCGCGACGATGATCGACGCCGGCCTGCCCATCGTGCAGTGCCTCGACATCTTGCAGGGGCAGACGGACAACAAGATCTTCGCCAACGTCTTGCGGGACGTGAAGTCGAGCGTCGAGCAGGGCGCCACGTTCAGCGACTCGCTGCGGCGCCACCCGAAGGTCTTCGATCACCTCTACGTGAACCTCGTCCAGGCGGGCGAGGTCGGCGGCATCCTCGACACGATCCTCAACCGCCTGGCGGTCTACATCGAGAAGGCGATGAAGCTGAAGCGCCAGGTGCGCGGCGCGATGGTCTACCCGAGCATCGTCATCTTCGTCTTCTTCGGGGTGCTCTCGATCCTGCTCATCTTCGTCATTCCCGGCTTCGAGAACGATGTTCAAGGACTTCGGGGCCAAGGACGAGCTGCCGGCGCTCACGCAGATCGTCATGGCCATCTCGAGGGGCTTCGTCGGCAACATCCTCTGGGTCTTCCTCGGTACGGCGGGGCTCGTCGCGGCCCTCAATTACTACTACCGCACGACGGCGGGCAAGCGACGGATCCACAAGCTGATGCTGACGTTGCCCGTCCTCGGGCCCGTGATGCGCAAGATCGCGGTCGCGCGCTTCACGCGCACGCTCGGGACGCTCCTCTCGTCCGGCGTGCCCATCCTCGACGCGCTCGAGATCGTCGCGAAGACCGCCGGCAACATGGTCGTCGAAGAGGCGATCATGTACGCCCGCATCAAGATCTCCGAGGGCAAGAACATGGCGCAGCCCCTGCATCGAGACGGACGTCTTCCCGCCGATGGTCGTGCAGATGGTCGGCGTCGGCGAGCAGACCGGCGCGCTCGACACGATGCTCAACAAGATCGCCGACTTCTACGAAGACGAGGTCGACGTCGCGGTCGTCGGCGATGACGAGCCTCATCGAGCCGGTGATGATGGTCGGCGTCGGCGGGACGGTCGGCGTCGTGCTCATCGCGATGTACCTGCCCATCTTCAGCATCGCCGGCAAGATCAAGGCGGAGTAGCCCGTCATGCAGCTCGAGCGCGGCGAGCTCGGCGCGACAGGCTCGCCGCCCGACCATAGCCTGGCGACACGCCTCGCGTGGATCACGGGGCTTCGCCTTGGCGTTTCTCGCGCTCCTTCTGGGCGCGACGGCCGCGCTCTACCTGCGGGGCGAGCTCGCCCGATACCCGTTCAGCCTGCGCGTCGTCTTCGTCACGATCGCGACGGGCTTCGCCCTCGCGGCCCTCTACGCCGGCGCGCTCCGCATGGGCAAGCGCCTGCAAGCGCTCGCGTGGGCGCAGATCGCGCTCGACCAGCTCACCTGGACGGCCATCGTCTACGTGACCGGGGGGGCGCACGAGCGGAGCGACCTCCTTCTACGCGCTCACCTGCCTCCTCGGCGCCATCCTCGTGGGCCTGCGCGGGGCCGCGGTGGCCGCCGGCCTCGGGATCGGCATCTACGGCGCGCTGTGCGCCGGGCTTCACTTCGGGTGGCTACTGCCGCCCGCCCGACCAGGCCGAGGGCACGTACGCCCTCGCGCCGTCGCAGATCGTCTACCCGCTGCTGCTCAACGCTCTGGGCATGACGGTGGTCGCGCTGCTCGGCGGCTACCTCGCCGAGCGCCTGCGCCTGACCGGCGGCGCGCTGCAGGTGGCCACCGAGCGGGCCAACGAGGCCGAGCGGCTCGCGGTGCTCGGGCGGATCGCCGCCGGGCTCGCGCACGAGATCCGCAACCCGCTCGGGTCGATCACCGGCTCGATCGAGATGCTGCGCGAATCGCCGGCGCTGTCGGACGAGGACCGGCGCCTCTGCGACATCGTGCAGCGCGAGGCGCGGCGGCTGAACGACCTGGTGGGCGACATGGTCGATCTCTCGAAGCCGCGGCGGCCTCGCCCCGAGGCCACCGACATGGCGGCGCTCGCGCGCGAGGTGGTCGCCCTCGCGGCGAACGCGGCGCGAGGCTCGGACGTGGAGGTCGTGTACGAGGGGCCCGAGCGCGAGACGATGGCGCGCTGCGACGGGGCGCAGATGCGGCAGGTGCTCTGGAACCTCGTGCGCAACGCCATCCAGGCCAGCTCCGCGGGGTCCACAGTGACCGTGCGAGTGGAGCCACGTGAACGCGACGTCACACTCGCGGTCGACGACCAAGGCCAAGGCATTCCGGCGACCGTCGCTCTCCGGATCTTCGACGACTTCTTCACGACCCGGACGCACGGCGCAGGGATCGGCCTGGCGGTGGTTCGGCGCATTCTGCAGGATCACGCGTCGATGGGCGCGAAGCTGGCTGTCCAGCGCGCACCCGGCGGAGGGGCGAGCTTTGAAGTGACACTGAACCGGGACGTCCAGGGCCTGCGCAAGAGCTACAGGCCTCCGTACAACAGCGCGAGCTGAGCCCTCTAACCCGCTGAAATTACCTACGAGATTGAATGCACGGCCCGGCTTGCGCGTCCCAGGCGGGAGGGCCCGCTCACGACCCTTAGCGCAGCCCTTGCATCCAATCGCACAAGCAGGCACGTAGTTCGCCCGAGGCCACTCCGACCAATGCGCTTTCGCCACATCTTTGCCCTCTCGGCGGCCCTCGCGTCCATGGCGGTCGTCACGGCCGGCAGCGCCGCCGCCGAGGATCCCCAGGCCTTCGTGGAGCACCAACATCACCACATCGAGCAGCTGCTCCACGAGCCGGATTCTCCGTCGCGCGAGTCGCAGGTGCACGAGTCGCTGTCGTCCTTCGTCGACTACGACGAGCTCACGCACCGGGCCTTCGGCGCGCCGTGCCCCATGTCCGAGCCGGCGTGCGACGACCTGTGGTCGAAGTACGACGACGGCCAGCGAACGGAGCTTCGCAGTCTGCTCGAGCAGCTCGTTCGCAAGACCTACCAGCGCAACTTGCTCAAGACCCTCGACTACGACGTGACCTATCGAGGCTCGCGCGACGCCGCGGGCGACACGCGCGTTCTCACCGAGGCCAAGAACAAGCTGAAGCCTCGCGAACCCGCCGTTCGCGTCGACTACGTCGTCAAACAGACGGGCGGCGGCCCCAAGGTGGTCGACATCATCACCGAGGGCTCGAGCCTGACGAAGAACTACTACGATCAGTTTCGCAAGAAGATGAATACGCCGGGCGAAGGGTATTCAAACATCGTCCAGAAGCTGAAAGACAAGATCGCCAAGAAGGACTGACCCGCGCGAGCCCGCGCCCGAGTGGTGCTAGCCTGGGGGGTATCGTGTCGACCTCCGGCGAGCGATGGGTCCGTTCGTGCGTGCTCCCGGTGGCGCGGTGGGCGCTCGTGGCGCTCTCGCTCTTCGTCGCGCGCGACGCTCCGGCCTACGTCTTTCGGGGTGCCGGCGCCTGCATCGAGACGTACATCGCCGCCGCGACGCCCGCTCCGCGCATGGCGTCGTGGGCGCACGACCTGCGGCCCGTCGAGGTGGCGGGCGTGGCCACGCGCGACCGTGCCGAGGTCCGTCTCTACGCGGACGACGGCGAGATCGACGAGACCGCGCGGGAGACGCTCGAGCGCGTCGCCGCCAACGACGGCGAGCCTCACGCGCTGGCGCCGCGCGTCGAGCAGCTTCTGATGCGGGCCGCCTATCATTTCGGCGCCGCGCCGGTGAAGGTCGTCTCCGCGTGGCGCCGGAGGGCGAGCCGACACGGAACGGGCGAGGCGATCGACTTCAAGCTCAAGGGCGTCAGCGCCTGGCAGCTCGCGGCCTACCTCCGGCAGCTTCCGCGGGCGGGCGTCGGCATTTACACGAACCCGCGCACCCAGTTCGTTCACCTCGACGTGCGCGAACAGAGCTACCACTGGATCGACGCCTCGCCCCCGGGCGTGAAGTGGCACGAAGCCCAGATCCGCGATCCCGGAGCCGCCAAGCGCGACGCCGCGTGGACCCCCGAGGCCGACCTCCCGATCTGAGTCGGCGCGCGCGATCACATCCGGAAAACCGCCAGGACGCCGGGAAGACGCCAGGGACGCCACGTAGACACGATCAAGTGCGAGCGGATCCTCGCGATCTGAGACTCCGAATCCCCCCCTCTCGTCCTGGCGTTTTTGGCGTCTTCTGGGGTCCTGGCGGTTTGATCGCAGGGCGTGGATCATCGGCTGGAGGAGGATGCCTCGAGGGCGCGGTGGCCGTTCATCGGCGGGATGGGAGCGCGCTTCCGATCGCTTCGTCCGCCACTCCCCTCGCTTCGGTCGCCGAGTCCCTCGGCGACCGGGCGACCTCCCGTAGCCGATGCGGGGCCGAGGATCGGCCCATGGGTTCGTGGGCACGTCGGGACGAGAACGCGGCAACGTCGGCTGCGTGTCCAACCCTGCCAGCGACGGTCCGCGGGAGGGATCGTCACGGGGACCCACCTCGGTAGCTTGGGTCGCTGAACTTGGTAGCTTCCCTGGCGAACCTGGTAGCCGTGGGACGCGGGCACCGAGGACTCGTGGGCCGGCCTCGTAGCCGGGGTGCCCTGCCTTTTTTGGGCTTGATCGCAGGTCTCGGAGCGCTTGGTCCCCGTTCACGCAACGTTCGGGCACGCGGCCACCACGACGGGGGCCCCGGGCTCTTCAACGCTCGAGGCCCGCCACCAAAGGCTCGTGGCCCGTCACCCCAGTCACGATGTCCCGCCGCCCCGCCCGATATGCGTCGGCCCGGCCAGGCTCGAGATCGGCCACCCCTGCGGATCTGCACATGAACCCGGAGCCTCGCTCTCTCGCGATCGAGCGCTCCAGGATCAAGCCGGCAAAGAACCAGGGACCGAAATGGCCGCTTCGTGGGCCGCGAACCCAGGCCTGGAATGCCCAGCACCGAAGCTTCCGGAACCGGGCACGGTAACTATGAAGTTCGAAATCCGGCCGATCGCGCCGTAAGTGACCGAAAAAGCTCGAGGCGAGCGGCTGCGCCGACAGCCGCGCGCATCGAGGTCCGGCTGGGGAGCTCGAGGGGAGCGGCTGCGCTCCCCTCGACCATCCCTAATGCACGCCGGTGGCGTGACGCGCCGGCGGGGGTCGGCTCGGCGAAGACCTGCAGCGGCTCGAGGATGGGCGAGCTGGTCGCGCGTGACGCTCGACGCCGCGATCGCTGAAGAAGAGGTCGTTCTCGTCGAGCTGGGCGCGCACCTGGCCGATGAAGAGGATCGGGTCGCCGACCTTCGTGTACCCGAGCTGCACGAGCGCCGCCTTGGGCCACTCGCCGCCGTCGAACGAGAGCGCCTTGCGCAGCATGTAGAACCCCTCGGCCGGGAGCTTCTCGAGGCTGTCGGCCCACGACAGGCCGCGGAACGGGATCCCGGCGCCGTGGAAGTGCCAGCGGTTGTGGATGTTGTGGTCGGGGATGACCACCACGGGCAGGCCGGAGTCGGAGTGGTTGTGGAAGTAGACGAGGCTCCCGGCGGGGACCTCGCTCTCGTGCTCCGGAAGCGGCTTGGTCGTGCGGTAGAGGCCGCAGTCGGGCAGGAGGTTCTTGGGGGTCGCCATCGCGCCGAGAGGTTTACCACGGCTTTGCTCGGCTTCGGAGCGGAACTCGATGCCGGCAACGACGCCGTCGGGCTCCTCCTGCACCCAGACCACTCGGCCCACCTGCGGCGACGGCGGATCTCCGGGACCCGAGCGGCCGAGGAGCGTCACCTCGAAGTGCGTTCCGGGCTCGACCTTTTCCTCGAGAATGACGCGCACTCCGCCGCGGCTCACGTTGAGCGCCCAGCCCTCGAGCACCGCCGGGGGTGCCGACGCGGCGAGGGGCCGGAGGGTCACGCGGGAGCTGACCTCGTGTCGCGCCCCTCCCCGCCGGGTCGCGTGCACCTCGCCCGCGGGCACCCCCGTCGGTGGCGTGAGGCTGCGCCGGTTCTTCACGATCTCTGCAGTCTAGCAGGCCCGCGCGCGAGGGTGCGGGGGTAGACCGCGGGCCGCGCTGCACCGGCAGAATCCGTGAACCGATCGGTATCGCGGCGCAACGGCGCCGACGTGCTACGCTGGCCCCCGAAACTGAGCTTGCGGCTTTGCCTCGGAGTTTGAGAGCCTCGCGCCCCACCGATGTCGGAGTCCCTCCCCCACAACGCCGCGCGCATAAGAAGGCGCTGATCGAGGCCGGTTTCGAGGTCTTCCGCACGCGAGGCGAGGAGATCGTCCTGGCCGAGCGGCCGCGCGAGAACCTCATCATGGACTCGGGGGTGCGCCTACGTCTGGCGACACCGCTCGAGGTGCGCAGTCGTCCTGCGCGCCCAGAAGGCGGACTTTCCCGAACGAGGACGAGGCGACACCTCTTCGAGCGGGTCCGCAAGCTCGCGCGAGCGCGCGCTCGCGGCCGGGTTCGCCGAGGTGAGCACCGCGGTCACACGCGTGGCCGATCCCGGCGACGCCGAGCGGACGCTCGACACGTTCTACGAGATCACGTACTCGAAGCCGCCGCCGCGCTGCCAGACGCGCTGGCCGAGCTGAAGTTCGCGCTGGGCCTCGAGAAGCGCGCCGAATAGCGCTCGCCGGCGCGAGCGGCCGATGCGAGAAGGCGCGGCCAAGGCCGCGGTCGACGGCCGGAAACTCGCGTGATACACGGGCTGCCCTCCCATGCTCGACTTTCTTCCGGCAGAAAGGCCTGTCGAACGTCCTCTACGGCGCGATCATCGTCGCCACGATCTTCGACGTTCGTCATCGAGTTCCGCCCGAACGCCTCGCAGCGAGACGGCGTCGCTCAGCGAGGCCTGCGCGGCGCGCGTCCGGGGCCGCTGCATCGACCCGAAGGACTTCACGTCGGCGTACCGCATCTGATGCCGTCCCGCAGCGCCGAGACCTCCGCGGCAGCCTGAACCTGAAGCGTGTCGCGCTCGACGGCCTCATCGAGCGCGAGCTCCTCGACGACGAGGCCAGCGGCTCGGCATCTCGGTCACCGACAGAGGAGGTGACCGACCAGCTCTACTCGGGCTTCGTCCGCGTGAGCGTCCCGCGGCCGACCCGCGATCGCGCAGTCGATTCTCCAGGAGATGTACCAGTCGTACGCCCGCGCCGGGCTCGTCTCGCAAGAAGTGGCGCATGGCGCACTTCAACGACCGCGACACGGCCATCCCCGTCGACTTCCGCGACCCGAAGACGAAGATGTTCGACATGAAGGTCTACGAGCGCCAGGTCCGCAACCTGAGCAACCGCTCGACGACCGAGTTCCGCGAGCGAGCAGGCGCGCGAGCTCCTCGCGGCCAAGATGCGCGACGTCGTCCGCGCGCCCATCCGCGTCAGCGAGGCGGAGGCCTGGGAGGAGTACCAGCGACAGTACGAGCACGGCCACGGTCGACGTGGATCCCGGTCAAGGAGTCGTGGGCCGGCGCGCTGGGCGGTCGCGAACGCCAGCCCGGCCGACGTCGACGCGTGGGTCAAGGAGCACCAGACGGAGTTCGACGCGGAGCTCGACCGAGCGCCAGACGGACGACGCGCCCAAGGCGGGCCACATCCGCCACATCCTGGTGAAGCTGCCGTACGGCGCCACGGACGACGAGAAGGCCGCCGGCCTCGCGAAGCTGTCGTGGGCCGTCGCTCGCGTTCGAGGCGGGCGAGTCGTTCGCCGAGGTCGCGCGGGAGACGTCGGACGACACGGGCAGCGCGGCGAAGGGCGGCGACGTCGGCGACAAGACGGACGTCGTTCGTCCCCGCGTTCAAGGCCGCCGCGGACGCGCTCAAGCCCGGCGAGTCGACGGCCGGCGCCGTGGAGACGCAGTTCGGCTACCACTTCATCATGCGCGACGACCCGGCGAAGGCCGCGGAGGTCGGCGGCGCAGGTGAAGCGCGGCCTCGGCCGATCGATGTACGCGAAGGCCACGGCGACCGACGCGGCCAAGCGCGTCGCGAGGCCAGATCGGGGCATCGATGCATGCCGGGCAAGACCGCGGACGACGCGATCCGCGACGCGGTCTCGGGCTTCGTCCGCACCGGCGGCAAGGTCGAGTCGCCTGCGGGTCCTGCCTGGCCCGGCGGGTGACGCGGGGGCGCCGTCGGCCCCCCGCTCCATCGGCGACGCCGGTTCCGGGGCGACCGCGAGCCCGACGCCCACTGCCCCGCTTCCGGAGAAGGCCTTCGACGCGAGCGCCGACGCCGATCGCCCGCAGGTGCAGACGTCGAGCGCGTTCAACCGCGGCGGCGATCCGTTCCCCGGGCTGTCGCCCGACGGGACCACGAGCGTCGTCCGCTTCGCCTTCGTCGGCGAAGGACGGCGACGTCATGGCGGAGCCCGTCCGCACCGCCGAGGCTTTCGTCGTCGTGCAGCTCAAGCAGCACAAGACGGCGACGCGCGACGAGTTCGACAAGGACCGCGACACGTTCGTGCAGGAGCTCGTTCGCGCCAAGCGCGACGAGGCGCTGTCGCTCTACGTCAAGCGCCTGCGCGAACAGGCGAAGGACGACATCAAGATCGACGAGTCGTACGTGCAGGAAGCGAAGGTCGACGGGGGCAGCGTCGAGCGCCGAGACGAAGACGAGGATGAGTACTTAGAGCCGCACCAACGACCACCCTGGCCAACGGGCTGCGGGTCGTCGTCGCCCCGCAGCCGCAGCTTCACCGCGCGCACGTCGCCCTCTGGTCGCGCGTCGGCTCGCGCTTCGAGACGAGCGAAGACAACGGCATCAGCCACTTCCTCGAGCACATGATCTACCGGGGCACGCGACGCATGCCGAGCGCGCACGCGGTGAACCTCGCGTTCGAGCGGCTGGGCGGGCTCGCTCTTCGCGTCGACGCAGGTCGATCACGGCATCTTCTCGCTCTCGCTCCCTCCCGAGTCGCTCGACGAGGCGTGCGCCCTCTTCGGCGAGGTGCTCTCGCAGCCGGCCTTTCTCGACATCGACATCGAGCGCGGCATCGTCCTCGAGGAGATCCTCGAGGACCTCGACGACGAGGGGCACCAGGTCGACGCGGACAACCTCTCGCGCGCCCTCATCTACGGGGACCACCCGCTCGGGTTCACGATCACGGGCGGCGAGACGCACGTCCGCAGCTTCGACGAGGCGATGCTCCGGCGTCACCACTCGCTCCACTACACGGCGGACAACGCGGTCCTGGCGTTCTCGGGGAACGATCGACAGAGGACGCACGCGCTGCGGATCGCCGAGCGCGACTTCGGCGCTCTGCCGCGAGGCGAGCGCGTCGTCGCCGTCGCCCCCGAGCGACGCGCAGACGAAGCCGCGGCTCGACATCGTCGAGAACGTGTCGAGCCAGACCGAGCTCCGCGTGTGTTTCCGCGCGCTGTCCGAGATCGACCCGCGCAGGCCGGCGCTCGACGTGCTGATGCGCGTGATCGACGACGGAATGTCGACGCGCCTCTACCACCGCCTCTGCGACTCGCGCGGCCTCTGCTACGACGTGTCGGCCGGCTACGACGGGTACGAGGACGACGGCGTCGTCGACGTCGCCGCGGGCGTCCAGCACAAGCGCGTCGCCCTCGTGACGCGCGAGGTCCTCGCGATGTTCGAGGAGCTCGCCGCGGACGGCCCGACGGCCGAGGAGCTCGAGAAGGCGCGACGCCGCGTGGCGTGGGACGCTCGGGCCATGGCCGACTCGGCGGAGGAGGCCGCCGCGTTCTACGCGAGCGCGGCTCTCTTCGAGCGCCCGTCGACGCCCGAGCGGCACGTCGAGGAGCTCGCTCGCGTCGGCGCCGCGGAGGTCCGCGAGGCCGCGCGCGTCATCGCGCGCCCCGACCGGCTCGACGTGGTGGCCGTTGGCCTCCTCGAAGACGGCGAGGATGAGCGATTGGCAGAGGTCGTGCAAGGCTGGAGCGGGCCGCGCTGATCGTGGGTGCGAAGCGGCTCGATCGATGTGGGCCACGACTCCCGCCTGAGCTCGGGCCTTCGGCGACAAACCGACGACAATCTTTGGCAAAGCCGCAGAGACCCACGAAGACGCCGCCACGGCCACGGCTCTCAAGGGTAGCGCGGTGGGCCCTCGGGCGGTGAGCAAGGGGGCGCGCACGTGGCCGCGCACGCGCGTGCGCTTGCGTGAACGAGCGCGCGCGCACGGCCAACGGCGCCGATCCGCCGGGCACCGATCCGGCGGAAACATGCTGCCTCGTCGGACTCTGCTCGAGATATTTCGAAGATACGAAACCTCGTCGATGCAACTCTCCGTCATTCGCGATCGGTACGTCCATTGCTGTAACCGATGCGCATGGGCCACGAGAGCGCACCGCCAGTTTGCGCGTCTCTGCGTGCTCCGCGGCAGCCGCTGGTACGCGGGGTTAGCCGCTGGGTGCGCGAGAGACTCGCGAGGCCGCGCGCATCGTGGTGGCTCGCCGGGCTCGCGCTGGTCGTCTTGCTCCCGACGCTCTGGAGCGGCCTGGTAATCGACGACTTCTTCCAGCGCCTGATCGTCGAGGGAAGGCTGAGCTCTCGGCTCGGGCGGCTCGATCTCTTCGAGCTCGTCTCACCCAACCCTACCCAGCGAGCGCACTTCGAGGAGCTAGGCATCTACCCCTGGTGGATCGGGCCGCACACGCAGATCAGCTACTGGCGCCCGCTCGCCGCGCTCACGCACCTCATCGACTACTCCTTGTGGCCGAGAGCCGCGTGGCTGATGCACCTCGAGAACCTCGCCTGGTACGCGGCGCTCGTCCTCGCCTGCGCGGCGCTCTACCGCCGATTCATCTCCGTACCGTGGGTCGCCGGGTTCGCGGCCGCGTACTACGCGTTCGACCACGCCCACGCGTACCCGGCCGCCTGGGTCGCCAATCGAAACGCGCTCATGTCGACGTTCTTCGGCGTGCTGTCGCTCCTCGCGCACGACCGCTGGCGCACGCGCCACCGGCTGTCGTTCGGAGTCCTCGCGTGGGCGGCCTTCGCGTGTGCGCTGCTCTCGGCCGAGGCTGGGATCGCGATTGTGGGGTACACGGCCGCGTACGCGCTTTGCTTCGAGAGAAACGAGGCCCTGAGCCTCGCACGCGACGCTCGCAAGCGGCTGCTCTCGCTGGTCCCCTACGCGGCGGTCATGGGCGCCTGGCGTCTCGCGTACCACGCGCTCGGACACGGCGTGGTGGGCTCCGGCATCAACATGGACCCGCTGACCGATGGCGCCGGCTTCCTGGCGCAGTCGTTCCGGAGCGGACCGCTCCTCCTCGCGAGCGACGTCATCGGACTCCCGCCGGACATCCTCTTTGCGCATCCGGAGTGGACGACCGCGGCGGCCCTCGGCGCGCTGATACCCCTTGCCCTCCTCGGATATGCCGCTCTTCCCTTGCTTCGATTCGACCGCTCGGCCCGGTTCTTCGTCGCGGGATCGATCCTGAGCACCTTCGCGTTCGGGGGGACGTTTCCGTCGGACCGGTACCTGTTCTGGGTGGGGCTCGGCTTGATGGGGATCGTCGCGCAGCTCGTCGGCGGCGTCTTCGGCGAGAGCGCGGGCCCTACGAACGCCGTCCGTTACGCCGTTTGCTGCGCATGCATCGTCCTGCGGGGCGTGGTCTCACCGGCGATCTTTCCCCTTCGCACGGCGGTTCCCGGCCTGGTGGAAGACGATTTCGAACAGATGGTCGAGACGATCCCCAGGGGGCCCGACTTCGCGGACCAGACGGTGGTCATTCTCAACGCGCCGCTCGACGCATTCGAGAGCGTCTTGCCGTTCGTGGCGATGGGACGGGGCGAGCCCGCCCCCGCGCACATGTACATGCTCTATGCCGGCGGCGACCACGTCACCGTGACTCGAACGGCCCCCGATGTCCTCGAAGAGCGTGTCGAGGCTGGCTGGTTCTCGCGCTACACCGACCGCCTCTACAGGAACACTCCGCTGCGGCTCGGCGATACGATCCGTCTCGCGGCGATGAGCGCGCGGGTCGAGTCGCTGACGAGCGAAGGGCGACCTAGCGCCGTCGACTTCACGTTCCCGACCAACCTCGACGACCGGTCGCTCGTGTTCCTCTCGTGGGGACCTCGCGGCTTCGAGCGCGTCACTCCGCCAGCGGCCGGCGCCCACCTCACGGTGGCCGCGGCCCCCTTCCTCGTGTCGGACCTCTTTCGGCCCCACATCCGAGAGCGCGCGATGGAAGAGGACCGATAGGGCATCTCGTGACCGCGTCCCCGCCGCGGGACCGGCCCCCTCAATAGTTGGGAACCAGCGGGTTTCCGGCGAGCTGGACGACGCGATCGAACATCGCCGGGCTGAAGACGGACCCGCGGAGCTGCCGCGCCACCTTCACGAAGACGTCCTTCCACTCGTTGCGGTCGGCATCGGTCGGGGAATACGTCGTCTTGACGGCCTTCAAGCGCGCATAGGCCTGCGCGTCGAGGTTACGCACCATCTTGTTGAGCCGGTCCGACGACTCGCGACCCCGCCTCTCCATGACCTCCCTCAGCTGCGGAGACAGCGACTTCAGGCGAGCCGAGGAGGCGATGAAGGCGCCGATCCCGTACGCCAGCGTTTCCGTGCTGATGTGCGTGATTCGAGACGTCCACTGGAGCTGCTCGGCCGCGAGCGGGGGCACCACGAGAATGTCGATCGTGCCGCCCTCGAGCCCAGGGAGGATCTCCGCCATCGAGATCTGCCGGGGGGTGATTCCCCCAATCGTCGCGTAGACCCGCGGCTGGATCGGGTCTCCTTGAAGGAAAAAGACCCCCCTGCCGCGCAGATCGGTGGGATGGTGGACTTCGAACCCGATCGACATCGTCTTGAGGGCGCCGATGTCTCCCCAGCCGAGGACGGAAAATCCCTTGCTCTCGAAGAGGCGATTGAAGTCGTCCTTCAGCGCGTCCCGCGCGGCATCGAGCTTCTCCCAGCTCGTGAAGAGGCCCGGCAAGTCGAAGAGGAGGATGTCTTGCACGCCCGTCTGCGCGAGGCCGAGCGCCGTGACCGCGGCCGCGTCGAGTTGCCCGGTGCGGATCTTCTGGACCATGAGCGCTTCGTCGCCCGCCTGTCCATTCCACTGGAAGTCGAGCTGGAGCTCTCCGCCCGTGTCGCTCGAGATGGCGGCGGCCAGTTTCTTGAACTCGCGCGCCCACAGAGAGTCGGCGGGGGCGAGCGTGCCTATCTTCACGATCGTCGTCGCGCCCGCGACGCCGGGAAAAGACGCTACGAGGGAGAGCACGCAGAGGACCCAGCAGAGCTTTCGCACCATCGAGCGCAGTGTGGTACCTAGAAGTACCAAGCGCAAGCGCGAGAGCGGAAGGCGGTCGGTGCACGGATGAAGAGGGGGCGCCTCGGTCTCGTCTTCGAATGCGGGCTGGTGGCGCTGGCCGTCGGGCTCTCTGGCGGCCTTGACGGGTGCGCCGGCAAGAAGGACCCCGGCTCGGTCGCCGGAGAGAGCGCCGGTGGTCCGACGAACGATGGGGGCGGCGGCTCCACCGACGACGCCACCGCGACCGACGACGCGTCGGGCGACGCATCCAGCGGTTCACCCGGCTACCAGGGGATGAACCTGAATCCCGACGAGGACGGGAGCGATCTCTCGCCGGACGGGGGCCCCGCGTCGCTGCGGTTTTCCGAGATCGGCAAGCCGGTCCAGATCAGCGGGCAATTCGAGTTCACCGAGGGCCCCGTCTGGGACCCCGCGATGCAGATCCTCTACTTCTCGGACATCAACGGCAACACGATCTACCAGCTGACGTTGCCGAGCACGATCACTCCCTTTCTCACTCCCAGCCAGAACGCCAACGGCCTGGCCCTGGATCCGCAAGGGAAGCTGATCGTCGCCGGCTTCAGGGCGAGAGCCGTCGAGCGCGTCGTCGGAACGACGCTCGACGCGATCGCGACGACGTACCAGTCCATGAAGCTGAACTCGCCCGACGACATCATCGCCCGCTCGGACGGGGTCATCTACTTCACCGACCCTGCGTTCGGCATCGACGGGAGCCAGGGGTTCACGTCGGAGACGCAGGAGCTCAGCTTCGAGGGCGTCTATCGTCTGACCACGGACGGCACGCTGCATCTGGAAGACAAGAGCATGACGACCCCCAACGGCGTCATTCTCTCGCCCGACGAGCACACGCTCTACGTATCGTTCACGACCCCGGGCACGATCCAGGAGTACAGCGTCGCAGCCGACGGCTCGCTCGGCACTCCCATGTCGTTCGCCAGCGGGGTGACGGCCGCCGACAGCATGTGCGTCGACGCGAGCGGCAATGTCTATGTAGCCGCAACCAGTGGGGTGGAGGTGTTCACCCCGTCCGGCTCCCTGGCCGGCACGATCGCCATGACGCAGATTCCGACCAACTGCGCGTTCGGCGGCCCGGACCAGAGAACGCTCTTCATCACCGCCAGAACGATGCTCAGCGGGACACCGACCGCGGGCAACGCCGCCCTCCTTCGCATCGACAACATGCCCGTCCCGGGCATCCCCGGGCGGCCGTAGAACCAAGGCCGAGAAGAAGATCAGAGGGAGGCGAGGAGGGAAGGAGCCCAGAAAAAGCCGAGAATTTTTGTTCTGCTCCTTTCTCGGCTCCTCGCCTCCTCCCCTCCCTGTTTCTCCTCTCTCGCTAGTGACCCTCTTTGAGCTCGCCGATCATCGAGAGGAGGGTCTTCTTCGCGTCGCCCAGGACCATCATCGTGTTGGGCTGGAAGAAGAGCTCGTTCTCGACGCCGCTGAAGCCGGGGTTCATGCTCCGCTTGAGGACGATGACGCTCCGGGACTGCTCGACGTTGAAGACCGGCATCCCGTAGATCGGGCTGCTCGGGTCCTTCTTCGCGGCGGGGTTCACGACGTCGTTCGCGCCGACGACGATGACCGCGTCGGTTCGGGCGAAATCGTCGTTGATGTCGTCGAGGTCGAAGAGCTTGTCGTACGACACGTTCGCCTCGGCGAGCAGCACGTTCATGTGCCCGGGCATGCGGCCCGCGACGGGGTGAATCGCGTACTTGACCTCGACCCCCCGCCGCTCGAGCGAGGCCGCGAGGTCGCGCACCGCGTGCTGCGCCTGGCTGACGGCCATGCCGTAGCCGGGGATGAAGATGACCGACTGCGACGCCTTGAGCACCGCCGCCGCGTCTTCGACGGTGGCCTCGTTGTAGGCCTTGGCCCCGCCGAGCTGCGGCGCCGCGGCCCCAGGCTCCATCGCCGTTCCGAACGCCCCGAAGAGGACGTTGGCGAACGAGCGGTTCATCGCCTTGCTCATCAGGAGCGAGAGCAGGAGTCCCGACGATCCGTCGAGAGCGCCCGAGATGATGAGGATCTGGCTGCCGAGCGCGAAGCCCGTCGCGCACGCGGCGAGCCCTGCGTACGAGTTGAGCAGCGAGATGACGACGGGCATGTCGGCCCCGCCGATCGGGAGCACGGCCATGACGCCGAGCGCCAGACCCGCACCGGCGAGGCCGAAGAAGACCTGCGAGAGTTCGCGATTGAAGACGAAGACGACGATGCCGACGAGCGACCCGAGAAAGAGCCCGATGTTGAGGAAGTTCTGGCCCTTCCACGTGATCGGCGCGCCCGAGATGAACCCCTGCAGCTTGCCGAACGCCATGATGCTGCCGGTGAACGTCAGGAAGCCGAGGAAGGTCTCGAAGCCGAGAGCGCCGACCTTGAAGTAGGTCAGCCCTTCGGCCTCTCGCAGGTACTCCGCCACGCCGACGAGCGCCGTCGCGAGGCCGCCGAAGGAGTGCGAGAGCGCGATTCGCTCGGGCATCTTCGTCATCGGGATCGTGGCGCTGATCGCGACGCCGATCGCGCTGCCGACCACCATGCCCGCGAGGATCCACTGGTAGGTGATGATGTCCTTGTGAAGAAGCGTCCCGACGACGGCGATGAGCATGCCGACTTCGCCGAGGAAGAGCCCGCGCCGCGCCCCCTCGGGGGACGACAGGCCGCGGAGGCAGAGAATGAAGAGGACCGCCGCGACGAGGTAGCAGAGGCTGACCACCGTCATGGTCGGGGTCACGACGCCTTGCCTTGCTCGAGCTTGGGTCGGGCGGCAGGAGGGTCCTTCCTCTTGAACATCCGCAGCATGCGGTCGGTGATCATGAAGCCGCCGACGACGTTGATCGACGCGCAGCTCACCGCGACGAAGCCCAGGATCTGGCTGATGTGATGGCCCGACCCGGCGGCGAGGAGCGACGCGACGAGCGAGATCCCGCTGATGGCGTTCGTGCCGCTCATGAGCGGCGTGTGAAGGAGCGGCGGAACGCGCGAGATGACCTGGTAGCCGACGAAGGTCGCCAGGACGAAGACGTACAGACTGAAGAGCCAATCGCTGCCCATCACGCTGCTCCTGCGCTCGGCGGCACTTTCGGGCCGCCGTCGCTCGTGGGAGTCACGAGCTCCTTCACCTTGGCGTGAGCGATCTCGCCCCCGTGAGTGATGACCGATCCGGCGACGATCTCGTCCTTGAAGTCGAGCTTCCAGGCGCCGTCCTTGGTGATGTAAAAGAGGAGCTTCTCCATGTTGCGCGAGTACATCTGGCTTGCGTGAGCGCACATGCGGCTGGTCAGGTCGGTGGCGCCGATGATCGTGACGCCGTGCTCGACGACGGTCTGCCCGGCCTTGGTGAGCTCGCAGTTGCCCTGCTGCTCGGCGGCGAGGTCGACGATGACGCTACCGGCCTTCATCGAGTAGACCATCTCGCCGGTGACCAGGATCGGCGCACGCCGGCCGGGGATGAGCGCGGTGCAGATGACCACGTCGGCCTTGGCGACATGGCGCGCGATGGCCTCGGCCTGCTTTCTCTTGGAGTCCTCGCTGAGCTCCGCGCGTAGCCGCCCGCCGTCGCTGCGTCCTCGGCCTCGACCTCGACGAACTTCGCGCCGAGGCTCTCGACCTGCTCCTTGACGGCCTTGCGCACGTCGAACGCCTCGACGACCGCGCCGAGCCGGCGTGCGGTGCCGATCGCCTGAAGGCCCGCGACGCCCGCGCCCAGAACGAGCACGCGCGCAGGCGCAATCGTTCCGGCCGCCGTCATGAGCATCGGAAAGAACTTCGGCAGCGCGGCCGCCGCCATCAGCACGGCCTCGTACCCGGCGGCCGTCGCCTGCGACGAGAGCACGTCCATCATCTGCGCGACGGTCGTGCGCGGAATCATGTCGACCGCGATCGCGGTGATCTTCCGCGCCGCGAGGGCACGCACGAGATCGTGCTCGACGAGCGGAAAGAGGAGCGACACGAGAGCGCTGCCCTCCTTGAGGCGGCCCACCTCTTCGATCCGGGGCGGGCGGATCTGCACGACGGCGTCGGCGTCGGCCAGGAGCGCGTCGAGCGTGGAGTCGACCCGGGCCCCCGCCGCTCGGTAGTCTTCGTCGCTCGCGAACGCCGCGGAGCCCGCGCCGGCCTCGACCGAGGCGTCGATCTTCTTGGCCGCGAGCCGCTTGATCGACTCCGGCACGATGGAGACGCGTCGCTCGCCAGCGAAGCCCTCCTTGCGGACCGCGATTCTCATGTTGGGGGGCGCATTCAAGACGCTTGTCCCCCCGCGGGTCAAGGCGACAGCGCACCTGGAATGACATCACCCCCAAAGAATTCGAGTAGCAGTCGCGTAAGTTTTGCGGGCTCGGTCCAGTGCATCATGTGGCCGGCGTCTGGAATCTCGGCGCGTTTCAGCGTTGCGAACGCGCTTACGCGGGCCTCTTCGTCCTCGGGGTGCCAGCCGAGCGGTCCGCCGGAGACGAAGAGGACGGGACAGGTGACCCGGCGTGCAAACGCCGACCAGCTCGCGGAGAAGAACGGCATCGGCCCGCGGGTTCCATGCAGTGGATCGGCCTTCCAGGCGACGCCCCCTTCCGGGACCTCGCGGGACAGCGCCTCGAGGCGACGCCGGAGGACGTCCTCCGGGACGCGTGGGTGGTTGCCGACCAGGCGCCGGAGCGCGTCCTCCCGTGTGGCCATGCGGCGCGGCGGGCGCGCGCGGACGGCGCGCACGTCCTCGATCCACCGGCGCATGCGATCGGGGGCGACGTCGTGTCCGTTGTTGGGGGGTCCGGCACCCTCCAGAAGAGCCAGCCGGGTCACGCGCTCGGGGAAGGTACCCGCGAACCCGTTCGCGATGCTGCCCCCCATCGAGTGCCCGACGACATAGAGAGGCGAGCCCGTGGGTACGAGTTGCTCGACGAGGTCAGCGAGGTCGAACACGTAGTCGACGAAGTGGTAGTAGCCGCCCGAGGCCAACCGCGCGCCGTCGCCGTAGCCGCGCACGTCGGGCGCGAGGACGCGAAACCCCTGGGCCGTCAGCCCGGGAGCCACGAGGTCCCAGGTCGCGGCCGCGTCCATGAATCCGTGGACCAGGAGAACCGTGGGCCCGGCCACCGGGCCGCGGGACGGCCACTCGAGGACGTGATGCTCGAGGCCGTTGGCGAGAACCTTGAGAGAGTCGGGCATGGTCGAGACGTGTCTCCGGGAGCGAGACGCTCCTGGCGGTCGATCCGCGCGGATCTCCAGGCCCGGAGCGTGACAGAGGCGATGTGTACCCTATGTAGAGTCTCTTGACCGGCCGGCCAGACGCGCGAGCATGGGTTCCGGCCCGACGTGACGACGACGACGCTCCGAACCGCCCGCCTGGAGCTCGTACCGATGACGCTCGCGATGGTCGAGGCCGTGATGCTCGGTCGCCGGGAGGACTCGGAGGACCTGGCCCTCGCGCGGATGCCCGAGCGATGGCCGAACCGCGAGCTCATCGAGCGCGCGTTCCCCGTCTCGCTCGACGACCTGCGCGCCGATCCGGCCGCGCGACTGTGGGGTGCGCGCGTGATGGTCGCCGACGCGCCGCCGAATCGGCGGGTCGTCGGGAGCATCGTCTTCCACGGGAGACCCGGTCCGGACGGCATCGCCGAGATCGCGTACGGCGTCGAGGAGGCGTCGCAACGCCGCGGCTATGCCACCGAGGCCGTCACGGCGTGCGTCGCATGGGCCCTCACCGAGGACGGGGTGCAGGCGGTCCAGGCGACGACGTTCGCGTGGCACCATCCGTCCCTGCGCGTGATCGCGAACGTCGGGATGGTCGCCGTCGGGGTGCGCGACCACGAGACCCTGGGCGAGATGCTCGTCTTCGAGCGACGCCGGGCGCCCTGACGCCTCGCCCGCGCCGAGCCGTCAATCGACGAGCCGCAGCCCCATCGGCAGCGTGTCGCCGAAGAACTCGGCGCGCTCGCTGGCGTCGACGCTCACGACCTCGCGCACGGCTCGCACCTGGTCGGGCCTCGCGCCCAGCGCGGCGAGACGCTTCTCCACGTCCCGGGCCGTGCGCTCGCTCACGTCGCGCGCTCGGTCGCCGGTCCTCCGGGCCAGCGCGACGGCGGCCGGGATCGCGGTGGGCACGGCGTCCCACTTCTCGCGGAGCAGGTGGTCGATCCATCGCTCGGCGACGATCGGCGCGACGACGTGGTGCACGCTCGCGTACGCGGGAACGCGGGCTCCCAGGCGGCCGATGGCGGCCCAGATGCGCGGGTCGCGGTCCGTCCACGTGCGTTCGAGGAGCCAGCCGCCGAGGTCCGACCGGCGGCGCGGCGCTACGCGCTCGAGCGAGGCCGCGAGGTCGAGCGCGTCGTCGAGGGCCAGCACGGCCTTCTTGGGCTTCTTGATCCCAGCCTCCGCGGGCGCCAGGTAGGGGTCGACGAAGTCGCGGAGCTGCGTCTGCACCGCCTCGTCGAGACCGCCGGAGATCCGTCGCCACGCGATGAAGAACGCCTGCCACCCACGAGCCTCGGCCGGGAACGCGAGCTTCTCGTCCACGAGCGGCGCGAGCCCTGCGACGCGGCCCGGATCGAGGGCGTCGCCGAAGCCGGGCCGGATGCACCAGCCTGCGAGGAGCCAGAACATGCGCTCGTGATCCGCGGAGCGCCGGCGAGTGCGCGACCCGGCGGCGAGGGCGTCGAACAGAGTCCGGTTGGTCTCGCCCGTCCACTGCCCTCGGTCGCCCAGGACGCGCTCGAGCTCGCGCAGGAGATTCTTGGCCTCGCGACCCGTCGCGTCGGGGCGTGGTTTGCCGAAAGCGCGCTCCAGGAGATCGAGCGCCGGGTCGAGCCTGCGAGGCGGTTTCGACGGAGACGGCGGCGGACGGCTCGTCGCCGATCCGGGGCGAAGCTGGAACGCCAGCCGGAACCGGCGCGCCGGGCTCGACCCATGCGCCCCGAGCGCGTCCGGGAGCGGATCGACGGCGATCTCGAGGCAGGCGAGATCGACGGTGCCCACCGGCGTGAGCTCTCCTTCGATCACGACCTTTACTTCGCGCGTCTCTCCGTGCTCGACCTTCTCGAGCGCGGTCGCGATCGGTGGCAGTCGTACGAAGCGCTCGTCGTCGACGTCGATCATGTCGCCCGCGCGCGCGTCGACGTCGTCGCTCGCGAACAGATCGAAGCGCACGGGGCGTCCCACCGAGAGCGCGAACGTGCGGCCGCTGGCCACGTGCGTCGTCCCTTCTTCCGCTCCGCGCGGGACGACGCAGACCGCCTGACGGCGACCCTCGTCGCCGACGACGCCGACGAAGTACCCACGCGCCGACCCTCCGCCGATCCGCACGCCTCGACCGAGCCGTGCCAGGGCGTAGGCGACGGCGCCGCGCGCCACCGCGAGGTCCGGGTCGGCGTCGGGCAATCGACTGACCTCGCCGCCGCGCAACGACTCGAGGGCGGCCACGACGCGATCGGCGATCCGGGAGGCGCGGAAGACGCCGCCATTCAGCAAGACGGCGCCGGGAGGTCCGCCCGGCAGGTGGTGACGGACGAACGCCGCGATGTGGCGCGTGATCGCGACATCGCGCTCGTACGGGAGTCCGAACGCGACCAGCGCGCCTCGCGCGCGCTGCGGGGCGACGTCTGCGCCGACGAGGGGCAGGAAGCCCTCGAGGACGACGCGCTCGACTTCCTCACGCGAGAGCTCCGCCGTACGCGCCGCGCCGACGAGCCGAGCCCCGGTCGCCGCGACGGCGACCTTCACGCGCTCCGGCGGCGCGGAGCCGAGGAGGACCTCCTTGGCCGCGCGGCACGCCGCGACGAGCTGCGCGAACCGTGACGGGTCGAGCTTGTCGTCCTCGTCGGCCACCCGAGGCTCGACCGAGTGAGCCAGGGCCAGGTCCATGTTGTCCCCGCCGAGCAGCAGGTGCGGACCCACGGCGACGCGCGAGACACGCTCGCGGCCGGCCACCCTCACGAGCGACAGGTCCGTCGTGCCGCCGCCGATGTCCACGACGAGCACGAGCGCCTCCTCGCCCTTCGTCCCTGCGACGAGCCGCTCGACCCCTGCCCCGCCGGAGCGTGCCATCCAGTCGTAGAACGCGGCCTGCGGCTCTTCGACGAGCTTCGGCGAGAGCCCCGCGCGGCGCGCCGCTTCGACGGTGAGCTCGCGCGCGACCTCGTCGAACGAGGCGGGAACGGCCAGGACGACCTCTTGCTCGACGAGCGGTGCCCCCGGGTGCTCGTCGTCCCAGGCGCGCCGGAGGTGAGCGAGCAAGCGCGCCGCCGCCTCGACCGGTGAGATCTTGGGCGCCGGCTCGGCCGCCCCCCAGGGGAGGATCGCGGCGGTGCGATCGACCCCCGCGTGGACGAGCCAGCTCTTGCTCGACGAGATCAGGCGCCCCGGCACCTCCGCGCCGCGACGACGCGCGATCTCGCCCAGGGCCCAGGGTGCGTCTCCGAACGGATCGTCGCTGCGCTCGCCGTCGACGGGCGCATAGAGGAGCGACGGGAGCAGAGGTCGCGCCTGCACCTGGCCCGGTCCCACGAGCTGCGGTACCTCGAAGACGCGCGCGTCCTCCACGGCCTCGAGCGGCGCGAACGCGACGACCGTGTTCGTCGTGCCGAGATCGACGCCTACGGCGAAGCGCGCGGGCATGTCGGCTTTGCTAGCACGACGCCCCGACAATCTCTCGGCCTCACGCGCCCCGCACACTGAGCTCGACGCGCCACCGCTCGTCGGTCTTGAGCGGCCGCACCGGCTCGGCTTCGAGGAGGAGCGTGCCCACCTCGGTGACCCGCGATCGAAGCCGGACAGGCACGACGTCGCCCTCGGTCCGCCCGTCGGCCGGGAGCGTGATCTCGATCGGCGGGAGCTCGTCGAGCTCGTCGACCTTCGGGTCGTCGATCGAGTCGCCGGCGCGATCGTCTCGCCGTACGCTCGAGCCGAAGAACCGGAATCGGACCGGTTCGCCGACGACGACGCCGAGCTCCTGCGGCGGCAGCTCCGCCTCCGTCCCTTCTTCCATGCCGAAGGGCGCGACGCAGAGCGCGGTGACGGGGGGCTCGATCCCCGGTACAGCGGGCACCGCGCCCTCGATGCCGACGTAGTACGCCCGCGCCGTACCGCCGCGGATGCGGAGCCCTCGGCCCCTGCGCACGAGCGCATAGGCGCATGCGCCGCGCGCCACCGCCAGGTCCAGATCGGCCCCCTCGAGGACGCGGACCGGGGCCGCTCCGTCTTCCGCGAGCCACGCGTCGAGCGTCTCGACGAGGCGGCCCCGCAGGGCATCGGCCTTCATCACGCCGCCGTTGAAGAGAACGGCCGTGGGGTGAAGGAGGCGCGGCGCGCGACCCGAGGGCGCGCTGACCGGCGGGGAAAAGCCTTCGAGCTTGGCCAGGGCCCCGGCCTGTCGCGTGAGGAACGCGGCCAGGTGTCGCGTCGCCGCCGGGTCGGATGCGTAGGGAAGCCCGAGCTGGGTCAATCCCGCGCGAGCGCGGATCGTCGGACGCGCGTCGCCGGCGACGGTCGGGAAGAAGCCGTCGACGATCGTGCGCGTCACCTCGTCGCGCGTGAGCTCCGCGCGCAGCGTCGCGCCGAGCAGCGCCGAACCGCGGGACGCGATCGCGATCGGGGCGCCGCCGAGCGACGGGTCCGACAGCAGCCGCTCCTTGGCGGCGCGGCAGGCGTGCACGAGGCTCACTTGCTGCCAGCGATCGACGGCCTTTCCTTCGAGCTCGAGCTTCTGGCGAACGAGGTGCGCGAGCGCGAGATCCATGTTGTCGCCGCCGAGGAGGATGTGGTCGCCGACCGCGACGCGCACGAGGTCGAGCACGCCGTCCTTCTCGACCGCGGCGATCGCCGAGAAGTCCGTCGTGCCCCCGCCGACGTCGACGACGAGCACCACGTCGCCGGGGCGCAACTGCGTCCGCCACGCCTCGCCGAGCCCCAGTGTCCACGCATAGAGGGCCGCTTGCGGCTCCTCGAGCAACGTCAGATGTTCGATGCCCGCCGCGAGCGCCGCCTCGACGGTCAGCTCGCGCGCGGACGCGTCGAAGGACGCAGGCACCGTCACGACGACGTCCTGCTTCGCGAGCGCCGCCTCTCCCCCGCCGAAGCGTGCGTCGAAGGCCTCGGAGAGGTGCTCGAGGTAGCGCCATGACGCCTCGACGGGAGAGATCTTCTCGACGTCTTCGGGCGCGCCGAGCGGGAGGATGCCTGCCCGCCGATCCACCGTGGGGTGCGAGAGCCAGCTCTTGGCGCTGGCGATGACGCGAGCCGGGGCGTCGACACCGCGCGCGCGAGCGTACTCGCCCACCACGAAAGACCGCTCCGCGTCCCACGGGAGAGGCTGCGGCCCCTCGCTCCCGTGCGCGAAGTAGAAGAACGACGGCAAGAGCGGAGGGGTATCGGTCTCCCCCTGCGCGACGAGCTGCGGAATCGTCAGGACCTGCGGGCGCGGCGCATCGCCCTCGAGCGGCGCGACCGCAAGCGCAGAGTGGGTCGTGCCGAGATCGATTCCCACTGCGAAGCGTGTCATGGAAGTTCGACCTCGGCAGGCGCGAGGACGTGCGTGTCGTGTCCACCGACGATGCGCGGCAACTCGAGGCGCGTCGCCCGCCACCCGCGGTGGCGCAGCACGCCCTCGTAGGGAGGCTGCCCGCCGACGCCCCCGGTGAGCTTCACCTCGTCGGGCGCGAAGCCGGCGGCCAGCGTGACGCGCGCCCCCTCGCTCTCCGGGCGAACGGGTTCGATCGTCGCGTGGGTGCGGAGCGCCTTGCGGCAACCGTCGTGCACGATGCGAGCGGCGGCGCCCACGTCCGCGTCGGGGAACGTGGCGATGTCCTGCTGCAGAAAGTCGACGAGCCGGCCCTCGCGCTGAAAGAGAGAGAGGAGCTGGAGCGCCGGGCCAGGCTCGGGCTCGCGGGCCGCACGCTCGGACGTGGACGCGGACGCGGGGGTGGGTGAGGCTCCGGGCGCCGTCAGGCTGGGGGGCCGGCGGACCGACCAGAGGCGGGCGGCGAAGGCTCCATCGAAGACGACGCGGAAGAAGCAGAGCCACGCAAACCACAGGCGGGTCGACAGGGAGAGAGTCTCTTCGGCCACGAGCGCGAGCCTACCAGACGGCGCTCCGCGCGCACCGGCACCTGTGGTACGGGCAGCACCATGCCGGTCGCCATCGCCATCTTGCTCGGTATCGTGGAGGGGCTCACCGAGTACCTGCCGGTCTCTTCGACCGGCCACCTGGAGCTCGCGGGGCACATGCTCGGCTTGCCGGACGACACGACGACCTCGTCCTTCGAGATCGTGATCCAGCTCGGCGCGATCCTCGCGGTCGTCGTGCACTATCGCGATCTCCTCACCGAGCGGGCCCGAGGGCTCGTTCAGCGCGAACCGGTCTCGATCCGCCTGGCGCTCGCGCTCGCGGTCGCCTTCGCGCCGGCGGCGGCCCTCGGCCTCCTCTTCCGCAAGGCGATCAAAGAGCATCTGTTCAAGCCGGTTCCGATCGCCGCCGCGCTCATCGCCGGGGGCGTCATCATGATCGCCACCGAACGGATTCGCGCGAGGCGCGGCGCTCGAGGCGAAGACGGGCTCGAGCTCGTGACGCCGCAGCGCGCCCTCGTCATCGGGCTCGGCCAGTGCGTGTCGCTGTGGCCGGGCTCTTCGCGGTCGATGTGCACCATCGTCGCGGGGCAGCTCACCGGGTTGTCGACCGCGACGGCGGCGGAGTTCTCGTTTCTCCTCGCACTGCCGACGCTGGGCGCGGCGACCCTCTTCGAAGCGTACAAGGCGCGGAGCGTCCTCATGGCGCACGGGGGCGGCGTGAACCTCGCCGTGGGACTGATCGTGTCGTTCCTGGTGGCGTGGGCCGTCATCGCGAGCTTCCTCAAGTACCTCCGCGCGCGCGGGCTCGAGCCCTTCGGCTGGTACCGCATCGTCGTGGGGGCGATCGCGCTGTGGGTCGCGACGCACTGAATGCGTCGCCACCCCTTGACCCTCGCGAGCGTCTGCCTCTGCGCCGCTGCGTCCGCCTGCGCTCCCGAGCGCAGCGCGAACGTCGCCGCGGCGCCAGGGCCTTCGTCGCCTGCTGACGGCGGTCCGGCCGCGGCCGCGACGGCGCCGGAGCCGCTGATCGATCTCGATCCGGAGGGCGCTCTCGGGCGCGGCCCGGGCGACGGCGAGATCCTGGTGCGAACGAGCGTCCTTCGCGCCCATCCGGTCGGCGTCCACGTCGGCCCGATCCTCGGAATGTGGCCGGGCTGGCGGGCCACGATCCATGCGATCGCGCGCGACCCGGTCGCGGATCTCGACTGGATCGACATCGTCGGCCCATCGGACCCGCCGCACGAGCGCATGCTCGCTCGCGTGGCGGAGGGCGCCGCCGATGCCGCGATCGATGGGCGCCTCGTGGCCCTGCAAGCGCGGTCCGCCGAGCCGGCGGCGTCCCATGTCGAGGGGCGCATTCCGGCGGCAGCCGCCCAGCTCGACGGCGTCTTGCGCGTCGTGTTCCGCCCGCAGGCCCACTTCGTCGCGGCGACCGCCGCCGCCGGCGGACCCGCGCTCTCGCAGCTCCTCGCCCGGACGCGCGTTCGCCCCCCAGCAGCTGAGCCGCTCGAAGCGGTCCGCATCGACCGCCTTCGCCCCCACGACGCGGTGCGGTTGGTGCCCGCCAGCATTCGCCGCATCCGGGTGCGTGTGCTTGCGCTGGCAGGGGGAGACGTGGACGGCAGCGCGGACGGCGACTGCGACAGCCCCGAAGAGGCGGCCCGCGCGGCGACGGCGCTCCGAGAGACGATCGCGCAACAGAACTTTCCCCTCGTGCGAATGCTGACGCATGGGCTGCTCGACGCGATCGTCGTGACCTCCGACGGACCGGTGGTGAAGATCCATCTCCACGCGACCCGAGACCAACTCGAGACCGTCGTATCGCTGGTGACCGCGATGGCGCCGGCCGATACGGGCCGCTGACGATCGCGCGAACCCTGGACTTTCGATGGGACGTGCTCCCATAAAGACGCCGAAGGAGCGAAAACCATGGACGAAAGGCTTACGCGACGGGACTTGTTCCAGCAGAGCGCCGCCCTGGGCGTGCTCGCGGTGGTGGGCGCCAGCGCGTGCAGCAAGCCCCAGAGCACCGGACCTTCGTGTTCCGACGTCAGCACCCTGTCCGCGGCGGACGCGCAGGTACGCGCGACCCTCGCGTACGCCGACGTGTCGATGGAGCCGGGAAAGGTTTGCACTTCCTGTCAGCAGTTCTTGCCCGGACCGCCCGACGCGTGCGCAGCGTGCAAGGTCCTGCGGGGCCCGATCAGCCCGCGCGGCTCGTGCAAGGCGTTCGTCGCCAAGATGACGTGAGAAGGGCGGGGCTCACTCACATCGCCAGTGACTTGGACCGCGCGTAGCGCTGCCACGCGAACTGCGAGAGGACGAGCGCCGCGACCGCGCCGGCGGCCGCGAAAAAGAGCCGCTCGGTAGGTGGCTCGCGTGGCAAAATGGCATGGCTCAGCAGGGCCCCTGCCACCGCTCCCAGAGGGCCGAGCAGGAGCTTGAGGAAGACGCCGGCGCCGCCGCGCAGGAACGGCCACATCATCGCCGCGAGGCTCGCCGCCGAGCCAATGGCCATCCATCCGAGCACGCTATCGAGGGCGTTCATGGGGCCTCCGTTTTCGTTTCCAAAGATCCTCCCGGTCGCGTCGCTCGGGCGCGGCGATCATCGAGCTCGGGCGACGCCGCGCGCGGCCTCATCGGTCGACCCGATGACCGCCTCGATCTCGCATAGCCACCACTCATCGAGCTGCGCGTCGAGCCGGAGCAGGACCCTCTCGCCCGGGCTCGTGTCGCGCAGAAGGCCGGGGACAGCCCGACCGCTCCGGATGACGGCTCCTTCGAGCCAGTCGACAAGAGCGCCACGCCTGCGCACGGCGCCCACGGGCTGGAAGAGCTCATAGGGCACGAGCAGGACGGGCTCGTTCGGCCCCCTCTCGTAGGTGCCGTTCCGAGCCACGTCACGCAGACGGATAACGTGAGAGACGTTCGGCATCGGGGCTCGCTCCGGTCAACGCATTGCCTGATCCCAGGCCGCACCGGAGAGAGACTGCCAGAACCGTTCCAAGGCCGAGACGGTGTCGCCGCGCCGCTCGAACTGCGGCATGCCGCGCGTGGGCGAGACGCGCATCGCGAATCGATTCGCACGACCGCGCAAAAACGCCTCGAGTTCGATGGCATGGGCGCCGCGGGCGTCGTGGACGACGAGAACGGGGATCGTCAGTGAGTGGTAGAGCTGCGCGGTCTCGTTGTGACACCGGGGCCGCGCGAGGGCCGCGAGCGGCGCGTGGTGTGCGCCCGCGACCTGGGCGCTCGCATGCGCATACTCGAACAGCGCGGAGTCCGGGGCTCCACGGAACCGCTCGCAGAGGCTGTGTTTGATCCACGGGCGCGTGGCCATCAGGGAGAACAGGCCGCGAGCGGCGCGATCGCCGAGCGACAGCGCCAGGCGAGCTACGAATCGCTGGAGGCCCCGGTCGCGCGGCGAGAGCAGCCCGGCCGGCTCCAGAATGGCGAGTGATCGGATCAACCCCTGCTCCGACATCGCGACGCGCGACGCGGCTTCCGCTCCCCTTCCCAGGGCGACCACGTCGGCGCTCGCGAAGCGTGCTCGCATCTTGCGAAGGAGTTCCGCGAGCGCGAGCGCGAAGACCGCGGGCGGGTACGGACGCTCGGAGCGCTCGGAAAGCCCGAAGCCGGGAAGGTCGATCGCGAAGGTGGGCCGTCGCCATCGGAACGACTCGAAGAGCGGGCGCATCTCGCACGCGCTCGAGGTCGAACGCAGGTCATGCACGAGCACGAGCGGACGCCCGCGCCGCCGATCCGCGACGTAGCAGCACACCTGCCCCAGCTCAGGTGCGGCCGGTCGCCATTGGCGGCGCCTCCCGTCGATCGCGGGACCGAGTGGCTGCTCCCTCATCGCGGACGGACGGTGCGATCGATGTGCCAGGGGCGCTGGCGATCAGAAGCCCCGGCGAGACACGCGATCGCCCATGCGGCGGTGGAGCTTGGGGCCGTGAGCTCTGGCGATTCGCGCGCGATTTGGCTGCGAGGTGGCGGCGTCGTCCGGTGTGCTCCGTTGCGCGACCGAAATGAATGCGAGGACGCCCAATCCGCTTCCGGACCGCTTCGACCCCGGCGTAGGGTCCGCCCCTTCGGCCCCGGAGGGGATGACCGAGCGGTGTTCATCGCCCGCTCGCGTTCATCGGTGACGCTCGGAATCCGCCGCGCGCAGCGCTTCCCCTCCGTCACGGCGGCACGTCCCCGGCGACGCTGAGCTCACGCGCTCTGCGAGCGACGGCGAGCGACGCGACGCCCGGCCGCTGCCGACGGAGAACGCGAATGGGTTTGAGTCGAACTTCGAGCCTCGGGTTGTTGGTGCTGACAGGAGCCACCGCCGCGACGGCCCCGGGCTGCGGGAGTGGCGACGCGACGGCCGTGCAGGCGCAGCGAACGTCGACGACCTCCAGCGTGACGGCGACGCTGTCGGGAGGCGCAAGGATCTGGCTCACCACGGCCGTGCTGGCACGGCTGCGCGCGCGAGTCGCTTCGGGAGACGCAGGGTGGCAGACGCTGTCGGCGCGCTGCGATGCCGACGCGGGCGCCACCGTGACCCCCCCCAGCGGAAACGCCTATCCGGATCCCCCCGGCATCGGCCAGGGCTACCAGGGAGACGGCTACGTCCCGGAGATCCTGGCGATCGGGCTCTGCTACCAGACCGCGGCCGGCGTCGACGACGCGTCGGCGACGCGATGGGCCCAGGCGGGAGCCCGAGTGCTCGCGGCCATGGCAACACCCGCCGGCAGCGGCGGTGAGTCCCCGAGCACCGACGACGGGTACGGCATCCGCAACTACGGCGTGGGGATGGCGATCGGCTACGACTGGCTACGCCCTACGCTCGACGCAGCGACCAAGGCGAGCGTCCAGGCGGCGCTCGACGCCTGGATCGCCTGGTACGACGCCTCGGGGTTTATCAACGACGAGCCCGTCGGCAACTACTTTGCCGGCTACCTCTTCGCGAAGGGCGCGGCGGCGATCGCGCTCGAGGGTGACGACGCGAACAGCACCCCATGGTGGACCGACATCACGACGCGCATGTGGCCGACTCTCGCCGAACCCGCGTACAAGACGGCCCTCACCGGGGGCGGCTGGCCCGAGGGATGGCAATACGGTCCGCTCTCGGTCCGAAATCTCGTCGGATTCCTGTGGGCGGCCAACACCGGCAAGGGGCTCACCTGGTGGAGCGACGTGCCGCTCGCGCACGCCGAGGCCGCCTACGTCGGCGAGTTCGCGTGGCCCTCGCGCAAGCACATGGACGACCGCGGCACGGTGCACGCCCAGGCCGTGCTCTCGCCGTCGGCGTCGACCGTCGCGATGACCGCGACTGTGATGGAGCAGCAGGGCGACGCGTTCGCGTCGGTCGCGCGCGGCGTCGCGAGCGACCTCGTAGCCGTGACCGACGAAGCGATCGATCCGTGGCAGCAATTTCTCTTCTGGGACTCCGGCGCGAAGGCTGGCGCGTCCTCCACCTTGCCGACGTCGTACTTCGCGAGCGGACCGGGACACGTGGCGATGCGCTCGTCGTGGGCGACCGACGCCTCGTGGGCCTCTTTCGTCAGCGGTCCCTATCTCGACGCGCCCGACTCCGGCGAGCAGTACTTCGACCAGGGCGGCCTCGCGATCGCGACCGGAGATACGCCGGTCCTCGTCAACGCCACCGGCTGGCTGCCCCAGGCGGCCGGCGACAGCGGCGAGTCGTTCGTTTACGACGACACGTGGGGGAACCGCACGCGCCTGCTCGACAACACGTTCTACGTCGCGGGCGCGATCCAGGACGGCAACGCCCCGCCGACGACGACGACGCACGTCGAGCGCTACGAAGACGGGGGCGTCTACGTGCGGGCGCGCGGCGCGCAGATCGAGCAGATGTACTCGCCGAGCGGCGTGGTCACGCAGTTCACACGCGACGTCGCCTATGTCCGCCCCGGGACCTTCGTCGTTTACGACCGAACCACCGCCGCAGACAGCTCGTCCGATCAATGGACCGCGTGGCATGTGCCCGGCATCCCCACGCAATCGGCGTCGAGCGACGGCAGCCCGCGCTTCGACGTGCCCACGGGCGGGACGATCCGATCGCTCCTGCCGCAGGGCGCGAAGGTCGCGACCACGAACGTGCTGAACGTGGTCACGCGCATCGAGGTGCACTCGAGCGCCGCCTCGCAGGACTGGCTCACGGCCGTCTCTGTCAGCGGAGCCCCCACGATCGAGCGCCTGTCGGCCGCCGACGGCAACGTGACCTCCGGAGCGGTCGTCGGCGCCCACGCCATCAGCAGCCCGCGAGAGAGCGTCGTTCTCTTCCCATCCGATCACGCCGGAACGGCGCAGACGACCGGCGCCGTATACGAGGTCGCGCAGGCCACCGACGCCGATCACATGCTCTTCGACGTCGCGCCAGGCACCTACGGCGTAACCGCGACGTCCACGGCGACCGGAAAGCTCACGGTGCGCGTCACGGCGGGCGGATTCCTGAAGCCCACGGCCAGCGGCACGCTCGCCTTCGCGGTAAGCGCATCCGGAACCGTCACCGCGGTCGAGGCGCCCGCCGGCGCAACCGCGACCTCGCCCGCCTCGACGTCCGCGGCCACAAACAGCGCCGTAACCGTCATCAGCCAGCAAGCCGAGCGGATCGTCGACGCCCTGCAACCCTGAGCGCGCGCCGACCGCCGAGAGGACAGGGAGGGGAGGAGAAGAGGAGGAAAATGAGGAGAGATTTCTCCTTTCCTCATCCCCTCCTTGTGTCTCTCTCCCGTTTGCGCGGCGCCAGAGGACGCCAAGCAAGCCCCCGCCCAGCAGTGAGCGCTCCCGGCTGGGGAGAAGACCCCAACGCTCGGGCCCGAAAGCCGACGCCAAGCAAGCCCGGCCCACCAGTGGCGCTTCCGGGTGGGGAGCTCGAGGGGAGCGTCCGCGCTCCCCTCGAACGCGACGAGGCTCCCGGGTGGGGAGCTCGAGGGGAGCGTCCGCGCTCCCCTCGAACACGACCGGGAGCGGCCGCGCTCCCCTCGAACATCAACTAAATATCGAAGTAGAGGTAGAACTCGTGCGGCGTCGGGCGCATCCGGATCGGATTGAGCTCCTTGGTCCGCTTGAAGTCGAGCCACTCGTGGATGGCGTCCTTCGTGAAGACGTCGCCCTTGAGCAGGAACTCGTGGTCCTTCTCGAGCGAGTCGAGCGCCTCCTCGAGGCTGCCCGGCATGTGCGGGACGTCCTTCAGCTCCTCGGGAGAGAGGGCGTAGATGTCCTTGTCGAGCGGATCGCCCGGGTTGATCTTGTTCTGGATCCCGTCGAGCCCCGCCATCAGCATCGCGCTGAACGCGAGGTACGGGTTGCAGCTCGGGTCGGGGAAGCGCACCTCGATGCGGCGCGTCTTCGGGTTCGGGCCCGTGATCGGGATGCGGCACGCTCGCCGAGCGGTTGCGGCTCGAGTACGCAAGGTTCACCGGCGCCTCGAAGCCCGGCACGAGACGCCGGTACGAGTTCGTCGTCGGGTTCGTGAGCGCCGCGATCGACTTCGCGTGCTTGATGATGCCGCCGATGTAGTGCAGCGCCGTGTCCGACAGGCCCGCGTAGCCGTCGCCGGCGAAGAGGGGCTTGCCCTCCTTCCAGATCGACTGGTGCACGTGCATGCCGCTGCCGTTGTCGCCGAAGAGCGGCTTGGGCATGAACGTCGCCGCCTTGCCGTGCTTGCGCGCGACGTTCTTGACGACGTACTTGAACCACATGAGCTGGTCGGCGCATGGCAGCGAGTCGCTTGAACTTCATGCCGATCTCGCACTGGCCGCCGCGACGCGACCTCGTGGTGGCCGACCTCGACCTCGATCCCGCTCTCCATGAGCGTCGTCATGATGGCCTGGCGGAGGTCGCCGAGCGTGTCGGTCGGCGGGACGGGGAAGTAGCCTTCCTTGTGCCGCGTCTTGTACCCGAGGTTCGGGAACTCCTCGCGGCCGCTGTTCCACGCGCCCTCGACGCTGTCGAGGTAGTAGTAGCCGGCGTTCGGCTGCGACTGGTCGAAGCGAACGTCGTCGAAGACGAAGAACTCGGCCTCGGGGCCCATGTACGCCGTGTCGCCGATGCCGCGTCTGGCGCAGGTACGCCTCGGCCTTCTTGGCGATGTGGCGCGGGTCGCGCGAGTACGGCTGCTTGGTGATGGGGTCGAAGATCGAGCATGATCAGAGCTCAGCGTCGGGATCGCGTAGAACGGATCGATCTCGCGCCGTCGTACGGGTCGGGGATCATGATCATGTCGGAGGCGTTGATCGGCTGCCATCCGCGGATCGACGAGCCGTCGAACGCGATGCCGTCCTCGAAGAGACCCTCGTCGAGGCGATTGACCGGGATGGTCGTGTGCTGCCACACGCCCGGAAAATCGATGAACTTCAGGTCGACGAACTTCACGTCGTGCTTCTTCGCCAGCTCGATAACTTCCTTCGGTGTCATGGTTCCTCCGACCCTTACTCAGATCGCTTCCTTGCCCCGCTCGCCCGTCCGGATGCGAACGGCCTCTTCGACCGGGATGATGAAGATCTTCCCGTCCCCGATCCGTCCCGTCTTGGCGCTCTTCTCGATCGCGTCGAGCACGTCGTGCACGATCTCGTCGGGCACGACGACCTCGATCTTCACCTTCGGAACGAAGTCGACGACGTACGCCGAACCTCGGTACACCTCCTTCTTCCCGCCGGTGCGGCCGAAGCCCTTGACTTCGGTCACGGTCATTCCCTGCACGCCAACCTCGGCGAGGGCGTCTTTCACCTCGTCGAGCTTGAATGGCTTGATGATGGCTTCAATCTTCTTCATGCTTCCTCTCGCGTCGCACGCGGGCGGATGGAAACGCGTCGCGCGCGCGTCCGCAAGCCTCGTCGCCAACGGAGCTCTTGCGGTGGTTACCATCCTAAAGTTTCGCGCGTGTTTCGCCGTCCATCTCGGCGCACCGTGATCGCATCAAGGCACCCACCGGGGCCGGTTTCAGCCCATCCGTTGCAGCTCGGGCGGTATCCGACGCCCGTGGTGCCGGTCCCCGCCCTGTCGCGCCCCGGCAGCGATCTTTGGATCAAGCGCGACGATCGGACGCACGAGGTCTACGGCGGCAACAAGGTCCGCAAGCTCGAGTACTTGCTGGCCGATGCGCGTGCGGCAGGGGCCACGCGACTGGTCACCGTGGGGGCCGTCGGAAGCCATCACGTGCTGGCCACGACCTACTTCGGTGGGCAAGCCGGCCTGACCGTCGAGGCCGTGCTCGTCCCGCAACCTTCGACCCCGCACGTGCTCGAGGTGTTGCGAGCCGGTATCGGGCTGGGGTTGAGAACTTTTCCCGTGAACTCGTGGTCGGCCGTGCCTTTCGTGTTCGCCGGGCGGATCGCGGCGGGCGCCTGGCCGATCACGATCGGGGGCTCGAGCGTCTCGGGGTCCATGGGGTACGTGCACGCCGCTCGCGAACTCGCGGCGCAGGTGCGCGCCGGAGACCTGCCGGAACCGGACGTCTGCGTGGTCGCGCTCGGGTCCGGAGGGACCGCGGCTGGACTGGCCGCGGGCTTCGCGGCCGAGGGCCTCAAGACCCGCGTGGTCGGCGCGTGCGTGTCGAGCCCACCCTGGGCGGTGCGTAGGGTCTCGCTCCTTCTGGGAGCAGCGTGCGCGCGCCGGCTCGGCTTGCCCGCCGGCCTTGCCTCGATGGCGGGGCGCCTCGCGATGGACGCCCGCTTCCTCGGCGCGGGCTACGGCTACGCGTCGCCCGCGTGCGGCGACGCGGCCGCCGTCGCGCGCGACGTAGCCGGGCTCACGCTCGACCCTACCTACACCGAGAAGGCATTTGCGTCCGCGCTGTGGCACGTGCGGGCGCGCCGCTGCAGGCGCGTCCTCTACTGGCACACGCTCTCGAGCGCTCCGATGGGCCCCCTGCTGCAAAGCGCTCCGGCGCTGAGCGAGATCGATCCGGCGTTGCGCGGGCTGGCAAAGCCGCCCGTTGCCGCGCTACGATGACGAGGTTTGGCCCCGGCGAACCTGGGGAGCGAAACGTCTCTGCAGGATCTCGTCACGGACCTGCCGCGATACATACGCTCTGCACCGGCCCGCGCCGCACTTTGAGCTGCAAGCACCTCTACATGGCAAGGAAACCTCGATTCCCCCCGGAGCCCGTCACCCGGCCCGACACGACGAGGCCCAAGGGGCCGACGGCGCATCGGAGCGGCCCGGCGCCAAAAGACGCCCGCGAACGAGCCGAGGCGCCGACCATGCCTCCGCCCGCGAAGGCGTCCGGAAGGGCCGCCGCGCGCTCGAGGCGAAGCGAGGGCGGACGCGTCTCGGGGATGCAGAACGTGAAGCCCGACATGCCCGCTGCGACGGTCGACGAGGTCACGGCTGACATGTCGAAGGATCCCCGGCGCGAGCGCGACGACGACGACGAGCAGGAGTAGCGTGCGAGCCCCTGTCGTTCTCTTCGATCTGGACGGGACGGTGTTGACCTTCGAGGGTCCGGCACCGGGACCCGGGAGGACCGCGCTCGAGCGCGCGATGCTCGAACTCTTTGCCGTGGAGCGGGCCACCGAAGGCCTCCGCGTCGCCGGAGGAACGGACCGCGCGCTCGCACGAGCCATGCTTGCGCGGCGCGGCGCCGAGGACGGCGACGACGCCATCGAGCGCGTGATCGCGTCTTACATTGGACACCTCGAGAGCGTCCTCGAGACTCGCCGCTATCGTCCCATCGGAGAGGTGACCGCAGCGGTCGAGGCCCTGCGTGGACGCGGCGCGGCGGTCGGCGTGGCGACCGGGAACGTGCGCGCCGGGGCCCGGCTCAAGCTTGCTTCGGCCGGGCTCTCGCCGACCTTCGATCTCGCCCTGGGGGGCTTCGGGTGCGACGCCGAGCCGCGCGCGGAGATCGTACGCATCGCGGCGGCGCGTTGCGCAACCGCACGCGGCGAGGACGTTGCAAGCGCGAGCATCGTCGTGGTCGGCGACACCGAGCACGACGTCCGCGCAGGCCGCGCGGTCGGCGCGCGAGTCGTCGGGGTGGCGGTCAGCGAAGCCTCCCGCCTCGAACTCGAAGCCGCCGGCGCCGATGCGATCGTGACTACTTGCGGTGACGAACTCGTGAACGCCGTCCTTCGCTGATCGGCGAGCGCGATTCCCGCGGCCAGCGCCGGGCGCTTGCCGTGCTGCGCCTGCGCATGAGAGCGTCCTCGCGGCCATCGAAGATGCGAGCGCTTTCGACCGCCGCGTGCACCTTGTTGGTCGTCGCTTGCGGGGCGCCCCCGCCAGACGCGGCGGACGCCACCGTAGCGGCAGCGGGGGTCACCGCCTCTCCGGGCGCGCAAGCGGAGGCCTCTTCTCTGGGCGTCGAGGCGGCCACACCGCCGGAGGACGCATCGAGCGCGGCCTGCATGCCGGAGCCGCCCGCCGAGTTCATTTCCTCGAGTGAGGCGGGGGCCGAAGGCGGCGCACCGGCCTCCCCCTGCCCCGACGACATGGTCTCCGTCGACACGACCTATTGCCCGGACGTCGAACGCCGCTGCCTCGACATGGAGCACGAGGACATCAATAACCTCGACATTTGCCATGCGTTTGCGCACTACCAGCGCTGCCGCATCCGGCCGCGGCGGATCGCGTTCTGCATCGACCGCTACGAGTATCCAAACCGCGCGGGGGCGCACCCGACGTGGATGGTCGACTGGTACCAGGCCCAGGCGACGTGCGAGTCGAAGGGCAAGCGACTCTGCTACGCGAGCGAATGGACCGCGGCCTGCGAGGGTCCGGAGCACACGCCGTTCCCGTACGGGTGGGAGCGCGATCACCGCAAGTGCAACATCGACAACTTCTACATCGAGCCCCGAAAATGGGGCCCCAAGGGCGGGTTTCTCTTCTACTCGAAGGACGAGCGAATCGCCCTCGCCGAGCTCTCGCGGCTCGACCAGAGCGTGCCGAGCGGATCGTTCGAGGGCTGCACGAGCGGCTTCGGGGTCCACGACCTGACCGGCAACATCGACGAGTGGGTCGACAGCGACGTAGCTCCGCGCGAGAAATCACTCTGGGCAGGCCTGAAGGGGGGAGCCTGGGGGCACGTGCGGAGCCAGTGTCGCCCGATGACGTTCAGCCATGACCCCTCGTTCGCGTACTACTTCGTCGGCTTCCGCTGCTGCCAGGATGCGCCCGACGCGCCGCCGTGGACGCCGTCGCCCCAGGCGATGCGCGCCCCCCCGGTCGCGCCGCACGACTTCGCCCCGGACCCCATCGTCGTGAGCGACGCCGCCGGTCCATCGAAAGCGAAGTTCTCGCGCAGCGGTCACGCGGAGTGAGCGAGAGCGAGCGCTGCAGCGGCCCCCCCCGGCGCGCCTCTCAGATTCGAGTCGCGGTTCGTTCGGTCGCGCGGGGCACGACCCTATGCACGAAGTTTCGGAGGATGTCGTGGCCGCGAGTGCCGTCGTGGACACCGGCAAGGATCGCGTCGGGGTCGCCGCCCTCGTCGCGAATGATCTGCGCGCGCGCGGTCACGTAGCCGCGCATGATGTCCGCGTCGATCTCCGGGTGAAACTGGACGCCGTGCACCCGAGGACCGACGCGAAAGGCGGCCGCGGGATCGCGCGCGGTGGTCGCGAGGATCTCGGCGCCTGGGGGCGCGCGCGTGACCGCATCGACGTGCGTCGCGTGGACGTCGAACGCGCGCGGCAGGCCGGCGAAGAGCGGATCGTCGCCCGTGCGCGCGACGCGGACCGTGCCAATCTCGCGACCCAGCGAGTTTCTCCGGACCTCGCCGCCGAGCGCCTGGGCCATCATCTGATGCCCGAAGCAGATGCCGAGAAACGGCGTCCGCGCTGCGACGATCTGCGTCAGAAGCTCTTCGGCGCGCAGCATCCAGGGCGCCCGCTCCGTCACGCTCGAGCTCGAGCCCGTCATGACGAACGCGTCGGCGTCGCGCGGCCCGGGCAACGGCGCGCCCCCGCGCAGGTCATAGGTCATCCAGCGGCCAGGCCAGCCTTGGCCCGCGCGGGTCCGAATGAAGCGCTCGAAGTCGCCGCGACGGCGCGCGATTTCGGGCAGGGTTTGCCCCGCCACGAGGATTGCGACGGTCGGGATCCCGCCGTTTGCGCGTCCGCCGGGCACGTGGCTACAGTAACGCGATGGGGGCGTGCGGGCAGGTCTCGCGCGTTGCCCAGCGTTTCTCCCTGTGAACCCCAACCAGCTCTCGCTCCCCCTCGAGGAGTTCCTCGCCGCCGGCCACCCGGGAGGCGCCCCGGGGATCGCTCGCCAGCGTCGGGTCTTCTGCAACCGGAACCTGCGCATGAGCGGCATCGCGTGGGTCGGGTTCGACATGGACTACACGCTGGCGATCTACAACCAGCAGGAGATGGACGAGCTCTCGATCCGGGCGACGATCGAGAAGCTCATCGCGCGCGGCTACCCCGAGTTCATCCGCACGATCCCGTACTCGACGGAGTTCCCGGTCCGCGGGCTGCTCATCGACAAGCGGTTCGGGCACATCCTGAAGATGAACCGCTACAAGCTCGTGACCAAGGGGTACCACGGCCTTCGCGAGCTCGACGAAAGACGAGCTCCGCCAGCTCTACCACTCGAAGAAGATCCGCCCGGCGACACCGCGATTCCACTGGATCGACACGCTCTACGCGCTCAGCGAGGCCGCCCTCTACGCGGCGCATCGTCGAGGCGATGGAGCAGCGCAAGATGTCGCATCGACTACGCGAAGACGTTCACCGACATCCGCGAGGGCATCGACGAGGCGCATCGCGACGGGACGATCCTCGAGACCGTCGCCGGCGGACTTCCCCCGCTTCGTCAACAAGGACCACGACCTCGCGCCCACGCTGCACAAGCTCCGGAGCGCGGGAAAGAAGCTCTTCCTCCTGACGAACTCGCGCTGGTCGTACACCGACAAGATGATGACGTATCTGCTCGACGGCGAGATGAGCGAGTACCCCCACTGGCGCAACTACTTCGACGTCGTCATCGTCGCCGCCACCAAGCCCGCGTTCTTCCAGGAGCGGCGCCCGCTCATGGAGCGCGACGGCGAACGCCTGGAGCCGGCGTCGTTCCCGCTCGAGCGGGGCAAGATCTACGAAGGCGGCAACCTGCACGACCTCGAACGGGCCCTCGGCGCGGCGGGCGACGAGATCCTCTACGTCGGCGATCACATCTACGGCGACATCCTCCGCAGCAAGAAGGAGAGCGCCTGGCGGACGGCGATGATCATCCAGGAGCTCGAGGGCGAGGTCCTCGCCCACGAGTCGTGCCGCGAGGACTTCGCGCGCGCCGAAACCCTCGAGGACGGGCGCGATCGGCTCGAGGACGAGCTTCGCTTCTACCAGACGCGCTTCAAGGAGCTGTCGCGGCGCATGGATCACGCCCACGGCAGCAACGGCCAGAAGGCGAACGGATACACCGAGGCCGAGGCCGAGCGCCTGCGGATCAAGCGGGCCATCGATCGCGTGCGCGCGCGGCTCCGGTACGTCGAGTCGGAGCTTCAGGCGAGCGAGCGCCGCATCGACCAGCGGTTTCACCCGTACTGGGGGTCGCTCCTCAAGGAGGAGAACGAGCAGTCGAGCTTCGGCGCGCAGGTCGAGGAGTACGCGTGCCTCTACACGTCGCGCGTCAGCGATTTCCTCCTTTACTCGCCGCAGCAGTACTTCCGCAGCCCGCGCGACGAGATGGCGCACGAGCTGGGGTGAGGCTGCGGCACGCGCCCGGCGCAAGAAAACGGGCTATAGGCTGGCCGCCCCGCGCATGTCGCCCCTTCCCCCCGGCCGCATCAAGCAGTCGCCCGAGGACTTCGTCGTCGAGGAGATCCCCGCGTACGGCCCGAGCGGGGCGGGCGAGCACGTCTTCGTACGCTTCACGAAGACGCGATCGGACGACGCTCGACGCCGTTCGCGCGATCGCCCGAAGCCTCGCGTGCGACCCTCGCGCCGCCGGCTTCGCCGGGATGAAAGACAAGCGCGCCGTCACGACGCAGACGCTGTCGCTTCAAACGCCACGCGGAACGACCCCGTCCGACCTCGCGGCTCGGGCGCTCGCGCTCGCGATCGACGGGATCACGATCCACGACGCTTCACCGCACCCGCCACAAGATGAAGGCCGGCCACCTGGCCGGGAACCGCTTCGCGATCAACGTCCGCGGAGTCCCCGAGGACCGCGTCGGCGAGGTGGCGGCTGCGCTCGAGCACGTCTCTCGCGAGGGCGTGCCGAACGCGTTCGGCGCCCAGCGGTTCGGCGCGCGGGGCGACAACGCGCAACGGGCCCTCGCGTGGCTCCGTGGCGAGGTGAGCGCTCCGCGCGATCCCCGCATGCTGCGGCTCCTCTGGTCGTCGCTTCAGTCGGCGGTCTTCAACGCGGTGCTCGATGCGCGCGTCAGAGACGGGACGTGGGTGACGAGCGCTGGAGGGAGACCTGTTAAAACTTCGTTCGTCCGGCGGCCTCTTCGGCTGCGCGGACGTTCAGACCGATGACCTACGCGTGGCCTCGGGAGAGGTTTCGCCCACGGGCCCGATCATCGGAGCGCGGATGCGATGGCCCGAGGGCCGACCGGCGGAGCTCGAGCGCCTGGCAGCGGCTCGAAATCCTCGGCGAAGGGTTCGATCTCGCCCGAACCCGGTCGCTCGGCGAGGGAAGCCGGCGGGCGCTGCGCCTGTGGGTCGAAGACCTTCGATGGGAGACTTTGAAGGACGATTCGCCGACCGACGCGGGGAAGTCCGCGGCCTGCGTGCGGGTTTACTTCGTGCTACCGAAGGGATCGTATGCGACGACGGTGCTCGGGACCGCCGTTGCCCTCGAAGAAGTTCGCTCCGCGGGCGGTGGGCCGCCCGCAGACGAAGAGGAAACAGACGGAGCCATAGCGACGTGAATTCCCTGATCGAACGAGTGAAGAGCGCGATGGTCGGCCTGGGGACCGGCTGGATCCTCGCCCTCATGCTGCTCCTGAGCATCATTTCCCTGGCCGTCATGCTCGAGCGCGTCTGGCTCTACTGGTCGCTGCGCGACGACATCGACGTCCTCATGCGCGATCTCGGGCGGTTGCTCCGCGGCGGCGACATGGAAGGCGCGCGCCGCCGGCTCGAAGAGTCGCGGAGCGCCGAGGCCGCGGTCGTCGTCGCCGGCCTGGTCGAAGCCGATCGCGGGGTCGCTGCGGCGGAGGAGGCCATGGAGGGGGCGAGCTGCGCTTCAGCGCGTAAAGCTGGAGAAGCGCCTCGCCTTCCTCGGCACGCTGGGAAATAACGCCCCGTTCATCGGCCTCCTCGGGAACGGTCATCGGGATCGTCGCCGCGTTCGACGAGTTGAGCAAGGTGAAGTCGGCCGCCGCCGGCGCGGCCACGCAGCTCGCTCCCGAGGCGGTCATGGCCCGCATCTCCGAAGCGCTCGTCGCCACGGCGATCGGCATCCTCATCGCCATCCCGGCGGTGGCAGCGTTCAACGCGTTCCAGCGCGTCGTTCGAGGGACGGTCGCGAACACCGAGGCGCTCGGCCACATGCTGCTCGCGCACCTCAAGGCGGTCCCGAGCGTCGAGGCGGCGGGGGCCGACGGTCCGGCGGTCGAGCGTGCGGCTTCGTCGACGCGCGCCAAGGCCGAAGACACGGAGCGCAACTGATGGCCGGCGGCGCATCGACCGAGCCGGACGACGCGATCACCGGGATCAACGTCACGCCGCTCGTCGACATCACCCTCGTTCTTCTCATCATCTTCATGGTGACCACGAAGATCGTGCTCAATCAGACCTTGCCTCTCGATCTGCCCAAGGCGGCCACCGGGACGAGCGACGTGCAGACCGTCTTCAGCATTCTCCTCGCGGCCGACGGGCGCACGGTGGTCGATTCCACCCAGATCGCGAACGACGAGGCGATCTTCCCCCTGGCGCGCACCGCCCAGGCGGCCCACCCCGAGCTACGCGCCGTCATCAAGGCCGACTCGGCGGTGACGCACGGTCGCGTCATCCACGTGCTCGATCTGCTCAAGCAGGCGCACGTCTCCAAGATCGCCTTCGGTGTGACGCCCGTCCAGGCATCCCCGCAACACTGACCGGGGGGCTTTTTGATGCCGGACACGAGAGGCCGACCGACACGGAAAAACGGCGCAACGGGCGCGTCGATCGGTGGGCTCGCCGTGGCCGACGGCGCCGTCGCGGCGATGTACGACGACCCGATGAGCAAGGTGCTCGGGCTCGACGCGCAGACGTCGGGGCCGGTCGCCTGGCTCGGGTACTTCCTGGGCGCGTTCGCGCTGCTGCTCGGCATGATGGTGACGGCTCGCGTGGTCACCCTGCTGGTCGAATCGATGGACGCGCAGGCGGCGCCCGCGCAGGCCGCCCCGCAAGAAATCGATGTCGTGAGGGAGGAGCCGCCGCCGCCACCGCCCGCCCCGGAAGAGACCGCGAAGCCGGAAGAGCCGCCGCCCGTCAAGGTCGCCCCGCACGAGGCGCCGCCGCCGGCCCCGACCCCCGCGCAGGCGGCCAAGGTGCTGACCCAGGAGCCCGATCCGAACGAGCCGGTCGATCTGACCGGCAATACGATCGTACAGGGCAACGCAGACAGCTACGCCGGTGGAACGACGAGCGCGAACGGGACGAGCACGCGCGCTGTCCGCGCGCTCGCAAGCCCGCAAGGGGTTGCGAACGGAGGCGGCGCGCCGGCACCCAAGCTCGCAGGCCCCGACCGATCCCGAGGCGCGGCCGTGGGCGGCACCGACTGGAGCGCCGCGCCGTTTCCGGCGGAGTCGGACACGGCGCAGATCGACGAGGCGTACGTCACGCTGCAGATCGACGTCCGCGCCGACGGAACGGCGTCCGCGGTGACCATCATCACCGATCCGGGCAACGGCTTCGGCCGCGAAGCGCGACGTTTCGCGCTGACCCAGCACTTTCAGCCGGCTCTCGACCACGACGGCAACCCGATCCCCGGTACCATCAAGACGAGGGTTCACTTCTCGCGATGAGCGGAGTATCCGCGCGATCGCCATGACGGACGACGTCCGCAAAGACCTCGCGAAGCTCGCCTCCTCGCTCCGTGCCTACATCGAGTGGCAGCAGGACGCCGGAACCCTCGGCTTCCCGAGGCGGCCCGCAGGTTCCCCGCCCACCCGCGCGCCCGACGACGCGCCCGCGCCCGCGTTCGCGCCCGCGTTCGCGCCCGCGCCCGCGTCCGCGTTCGCGCCCGCGCCTGCGCCCGCGCCCGCGCCCGCGCCTGCGTCCGCGCCCGCGCCCGCGCCTCCGGATCGCCTTGTCCGTCTCCCTCAACTTGCAACCGAGGTGGCCTCCTGCACTCGATGCGGACTCGCGGCGACCCGCACACAGACCGTCTTCGCTCGCGGCAACCCGGAGGCGCAGCTCTGTTTCGTGGGCGAGGCGCCGGGGGCCGACGAGGACGCGCAGGGACTGCCCTTCGTCGGGCGGGCCGGCCAACTGCTCGATCGGATGATCGGCGCGATGGGGCTCTCGCCGGAACGCGACGTTTACATCTGCAACATCCTGAAATGCCGTCCTCCCGGCAATCGCCGGCCCGAGCCCGAAGAGATGGCCACGTGCATCCCCTATCTGCACGAGCAGCTCGCGCTCGTCCGCCCGCGCGCGATCGTCGCTCTGGGGAACACGGCCGTGGCGGCTCTCCTCGACACGAAGCTCGGAATCACCAAGCTGCGCGGCCAGTGGAAGCTTTACCAGGGGCACACGCTTGTCATGCCCACGTACCATCCCTCGTACCTTCTGCGCCCTAGTCCCCAACAGACCGAGGCGAAGCGCCAGGCCTGGCAGGATCTGCAGCTGGTCATGAAGGAGCTGGGGCTACAGACGCGCCCTTGAGAGCCAAGCCCCCGAGGCCAGGGCGAAATCGGCCTCGCCTCTTTGCGGCATTAAGCGGCACAATGGGGACTCGCCGCTTCGACACCGCATGGATGAATCGATCGACGTACTCGTCTCTCGCTGGAGAGACAACCCGACCCCCACCATGACCGTGGCGCTGTGCGACGCGCTGCGCGGAAGTTCGAGCGATCTCGTGGTGCAGGTCGGCCAGTACGCGACGCAACGCCACTCGGCCGATGTGAGCGTCCTCCTGTCGGTGGCTCGGATGTACCTCGACTCGAGCCGATTCGCGGACGCGCAGAATGTCCTCGTGACTGCGGGGAAACAAGCGCCGCGCGACGGCGACATCTACCGCTGGCTCGGCGAGACGCTTCTACGCCGCGGCGACGCCGACCGCGCCGAAAAGGTGCTGCAGCGCGCCATTCAGCTCGGCGCGAGCGGTCCGGACGCGCGCGTCTGGCTCGAGCGGGCGCGCGTATTCAGGCCCATGCAAGCCAAGGCGGGTACGCGCGCCGTGGCCGCCGAGGTGGCCCATACATCGCAGCCTGCGCGCGAGCTTCTCGACTCGATGAGCGAAAGCACGACGGACGTGCACCTGCCGCGGCCCAAGGAGTTCTCGAGGTCACCCCCTCCCGCCGTCGCGGCGCCCGCTGCGGTCGCGGTCCCCGACCCTCGCCATTTCTCGAAGAGCGCCCAGACGTATCCGACGGCGTTCGATACGTCGGCGCACGACCCGTTCGCGCAGTTCGCCGCCCCCTCGCCGTCGGGCTCGGGCGAGATCGAGATCTCGGTCTCTGCAGCGGGCCCGTTGCCGACGTCGCCGGCTGCGAAGCCGCTGGACCGCAAGATTGCGCCCTCGCCCGCGCGCCCGCTCACCAACGGAGCCGGCACCGCGCCTCATCCGCCCGCGGACCCGACTCTCGTTCCGCACCCGCGCGACGTGCTCGACGCGCTCACGTTCGCCGGCATCTACGAGCCGAATGCGGTCGGCGGCGCCCGGCCCGCGGGGTGGGACCGTCCAGGCGCAGGTCCGAAGCGCAAGGGCAGCGCGGCGCTCATCACCGGCATGGTTCTCTTTCTGGCCGGCAGCGCCGGAACGTACTTCTTCTATCAGCACAAGCGCGCCCAGGATCACCTCCTGGCCGAGGCACTGCTCGTGACCGTCGAGTCGCAGCTGCATGCCGGTAAGCCGGACGCCCTCCCCGCGATGGAGCAAGAGCTGGCGCAGGCGCTCCAGCTCGAGTCGCGCAGCCCGCGCGCCGCGCTCGACTGGGCTCAGGATCGGGCGATGGTGGGACTCGTGAAGACCGGCGAGGACGTCGCCTTCGAAGACGCGATGGCGCGCGCGAAGGACGTGGGCGTCCGCGAAGAGAAGTACGCCTTCGCGCACGTCGCGTCGTTCCTCTTCCAGGGAGACACGGCGGGCGCCGCCGGGGTGTTGCCACGCTGGGATGGCCCAGCCGCCGGCGAACCGTGGTACCAGCTGGTCGCGGGAGCCGCCCTCGAGCGGGCCGGGGACACCCGGGCGCGCGACCGCTACGCGGCGGCGGCGAAGCTGGATCCGGATCTGATCACGGCGCAGGTCGGGCTCGCGCGCGTCACGGCCATCGCCGGCGACTCCGGCGAGGCGATGAAGCTGGCGAAAGCGCTGCGCCTCAAGCTGCCGGATCGGGCCGAGCCGATCGCGCTGGTGGCGCTCGCCTGGGGGCGCGATCCCCTCCGCGAAGACACCCCGGCTCCCCCGGAGGTCGAACAGCTGCGCGCCCGCGCCGACGAGCTTCCGTCCGGGCTCAAGTTCGTACCGCACGCGATCGCAGCGCTCAGCGCGCTCGACAAGCACGCGAACGACGATGCGCGCGCGGCCGTTCAACGGGGGCTCGCGGTGGCCGACTCTCCCGGAGCGGCGGTTTGGCTCGGAGCGATCGCGCTGCCGCTGGGTGACGAGGCGCTTGCTCGAAAAGCGGCGCTCGGTGCTCTGCAGCTCTCTGCGGCCTATGAGCCGGCGCGCGCGCTCGCGGCCCGGGTGGCGCTCCTCGGCGGCCGGCTCGACGAGGCCCTCAAGGCGACCGAAGACCTCGACCCGGCGTCGCCCGACGTCGCGGTGGTTCGAGCGGCCTCGGCATACGAGCGCGGCGACCCCGACGGGGTCGCCCGCGGCCTCGAGGCGCTCTCGGCCGAGACGCGCAAGCTGCCCTTCGTCTCCTCGCTCGCTCTCGCGCCGGACGTGCTCTACGGCCGCGTCGTGCTCGACGCCGCCAAGCTGGCCGCCCTCGCGAGCAACGACGATGCGCCATGGAGCGACCTCATCGCGATGGACGTCGCGCTCGATGCCGGCGATCTCGCGGGCGCCGACAAGATCGCCGCCGCATGGGGAAAGGATGCCGAGTCGCAGCCCTTGCACGCGCTGCGCCTGGCCCGGCTCGCCCGCTACGAGGGCCGGCTCGACGCCGCGGACGCCCTGTCGCAAGCGGCGCTCGACTCGGCCACCGTCACGCCGCGAGTCCTGTACGAGCGCGCGTTCGCGCTCGTCGCGCGTGGCCGGGTGTCGGAGGTCGGTCCGCTGCTCGCGCGTTATCCACTCGTGCTCGGACCGCTGGCCACCTGGCTGAGCGCGTACGCGAGCGCTTCGAGCGGAGCCGTCGACGCGGCGAAGGGAAAAACGGCGTCGATCGACCCCCCGCCCTCGAGCGCCACGATCGAAGCACGGGTCGTGGCCGCCGCGGCGTTCGGCGCCATGAAGGACCGGCGACGAGGCGGCGACTACGTGCGCGAGGTGCTGGCGGCGGGGAGCCTGCACCCCGACCTCGTGGCGGCAGCGCTGGCCCTCGGATTTCACAAAGTCGATCACGGCAGGCGCCGGCCGACGTACGAATAGGGCGTGCGAGCGAAGAGTTCCCGCCCGATTCATCCCGGAGAACCCCACCGAAGAGGCCGCGCAGCGTGGCTGCGCGCCGCCGTCCTCGGAGCGGACGACGGGGTCGTATCGACCGCGAGCCTCATGATCGGCGTCGCGGCATCCGCGGCGTCGAAGGAGGCCGTCCTCATCGCGGGCACCGCGGGGCTGGTCGCGGGCGCGATGTCGATGGCCGCCGGGGAGTTCGTGTCCGTGAGCTCGCAGCGCGACTCCGAAGAGGCCGACGTCGTGCTCGAGGAGAAAGAGCTCAAGGCGGACCCGAAGGGTGAGCTGCGGGAGCTCGCGCAGATCTATCGAAAGCGCGGCCTCGACGCCGATCTCGCGATGAAGGTCGCCCAGCAGCTCACCGTCCGTGATCGACTCGGCGCTCACCTGCGCGACGAGCTGGGACTGACCAAAGAGACTCGCGCGCAACCCTTGCAGGCCGCGCTCGTGTCGGCGGCGAGCTTCGCGTCCCTCGCCGCGATTCCCATCTTGACGCTCCTCGCGGCCCCCGCGCCGCTGCGGATCGCCGCGATCGCCACGGTGTCGCTCGCGAGCCTCGCCGGGCTGGGTGCGCTCGGCGGCTACGCCGGTGGGGCGCCGATGCTCAAGGCCGCGTTGAGAGTGGCACTGGGCGGCGGTGTGGCAATGGCGACCACTGCCCTCATTGGCCACTTGCTGGGCGTGGCCGGCATCGGGTGAGTCGCCGGCATCGGGTGAGCCGCCGGCATCGGGTGATGCCGAGCACCCACGGGACACTCGAGCCGATCGCGGAGTGCTGGCGGCCGCGGGCCGTGGCATGCGCGTTGCTGATCATTGCGGGTCGCCGAAACGTCCCCTCGCCTGCGTCGGTCGAACGTGACCGATCCTTCTCGAATTCAACATCCCGTGACGGTTCAGCCGATTTCCCAAGACCAGCCGCTCGTGGCCAAGCCGCGGCACCTTCTCCGCGTCGTCGACGGGGTCAAGCTTCATTGGGTCGAGTACGGTGAATCCGGCGACCGCTCGCCTGTGGTCCTTTTGCACGGCCTCAACGACTCGCACCTCACGTGGCGCCAGGTTGCCCCGGCTCTGGCGCACAGCCGCGGAGTGCTCGCCCTCGATCTTCCCGGACACGGGCTTTCGGAGCGGCCCGACGCAGGGTACGAGCTCGCGTGGTACGCGAAGATCGTGGCGCGCTGGATCGACGCGCTGGGCATCGGGCCGGTCGACATCGTCGGCCATTCCCTCGGAGGCGGCATCGCGCTCGGGCTCCTGGCCGAAGGGCGTCCGCACGTTCGCCGTCTCGTCCTCGCGGCGCCCGGGGGCCTGGGCCGAGAGGTCTCGTTCGCTCTTCGCCTCGCGTCGATCCCGGGCGTCGTCGAGTACTTCGGGCAACCGTTCATGTCGTTCGGCACGCGCCTGGCCCTCCGCCGATTGCGCGAGAAGTTGCCCGGCGACCACATTGCGCAACTGAGCGCGATGAACGCAAGCCGCGGAAGCGCGCGCGCGTTCGCACGCACCGTCCGCGATCTCATCGACCTTCGCGGACAGCGCCGTTCGTTTCTGGGGCGCGCCCACGAGGTCGGAGAGCTGCCCCCCATCGCGATCCTCTGGGGAGACAGCGACTCCATCATCCCGAGTGCGCACGGGCGAGCGCTGGTCGACGAGGTCGAGGGCGTGAGCTTCAGCGAGCTCGCGGGCTGCGGGCACTATCTTCACCACGACGACCCACCGGCGTTCGTCGAGTGCGTGCGCAACGCGCTCGACGCCACGTCGTGGCCGAAGATGCGCCTGCGCATCCCGGCTCCGGCGCCCTCGGGCATCCTCGTCGCGGTCTAATCGCCAAGCGCGATCCTCGATCTCGCACGGAGGATCAACAGCCAGGACGCCACAAGACGCCAAAACGCGAGAGCGCGAGGGGGAGCATTCCGAGGCTCATGCACAGGAGGCTCGGCTCGGCCTTGCTGCTGTCTACGTGGCGGCCCTGGCGTCCTCTGGCGTCCCGGCGGTTTTCTGGCGGCCTTTGATCGCCACGAGAACGAATCGCCCGATGGCAGAGCCGCCGATTGAGGTAGGTATGTGCCTGTGAATGCCCGGCAGGTCCGAATCCGTCCCATCGACGGGCCAGGGCATCTCGTCCTGCGCGAGACAGGCAACCTGGTGGAGATCCTCGCCGGAAGCGTCGTTCTGCTGTCGAGCGCTGCGCTCGGTACCGAGTTCGAGTTCGGCCGGCTGGCCGCGAGCCTCGGCCGGGGATCACGTCGGCGCATCGTGGTGGGCGGGCTTGGATTCGGCGCGACCGTGCGCGGCGTCCTCGACGTCGTGGCTCCGGACGCCACCATCCTGGTGGTGGAGAAGGTCGAAGCCGTCATCGAGCTCGTGCGCGGACCGCTCGCGTACCTCGCGGAGCGGGTGCTCGACGACGCCCGCGTGACGGTCGTTCCGGGCGACGTGCGCGCTGTCGTCGCGCAAGCCGCCGGAGACGTCGACCTGATCCTCCTCGACGTCGACAACGGCCCTCACTGGGCGAGCTTTCGCTCGAACGCGCGGCTCTACTCGCCCGCCGGCCTCGCCAATCTGAAGCGAGCGCTCTTCGCCGGCGGCGCGCTGGCCGTCTGGAGCGGCTACCGGTCCGACTCGTTTCTCGGGCATCTCCGTACCGCGGGCTTCACGCCCTCCGTCATTCCGCTGCAAGAGCGCGGACGCGTGAGAGCGCGAGCGTACGTCGGGAGCTGCTAGAGCTTGGCAATCGAAGCCGCACGCCAAGACTCGACCCTGGCGATGATGAGCCGGGCCCTCCGGCACCGAAACTATCGCCTGTTCTTTGCGGGCCAGGGCACGTCGCTCATCGGCACGTGGCTCACGCGCGTCGCCACGAGCTGGCTCGTCTACCGCCTCACGCACTCGGCGCTGCTGCTCGGCATCGTCGGCTTCGCCACCGCGATGCCGACGTTTCTCCTCGCCCCGCTCGCGGGCGTCCTGGTCGACCGGTGGAGCCGGCATCGCGTGCTTCTGGCGACGCAGGTCCTGGCGATGTTTCAGTCGGGGCTTCTCGCCCTCTTCTCGCTCACGGGAACGATCACCGTCTGGCACGTGCTCGTACTGGGTGCGTTCCAGGGCCTCATCAATGCCTTCGACACGCCCGCGCGGCAATCGTTCGTCGTCGAGATGGTCGCGTCGCGCGACGACTTGCCGAACGCCATCGCCCTCAATTCGTCGATGGTCAACGCGGCGCGCCTGATCGGCCCCTCGATCGGCGGCGTGCTCATCGCGGCGGTCGGCGAAGGGTGGTGCTTCGCGGCCGATGCCGCGAGCTACCTCGCCGTCATCGCGTCGCTCCTGGCCATGCGTATATCGCCGCGGCCCCCTCGAACGAGCAAGGCCCATGTCCTCGTCGAGCTGCGCGACGGTCTCCGCTACGTCGCCTCCGTCGTGCCCATCCGGTCGATCTTGCTGCTCCTCGCGTTCGTGAGCTTCACGGGCATCCCGTACATGGTGCTGATGCCGATCTTCGCCGCGCAGGTTCTGCACGGCGGCCCGCACACGCTCGGACTGCTCACGGCGTCATCGGGCGCCGGCGCCGTCGTCGGCGCGCTCTGGCTGGCCTCCCGGCGCGGAGCGCTGGGTCTCCCTCGCGTCGTCTGCCTGGCCGGAGCCGCGTTCGGCGCCGGTCTCGTGGCCTTCGGCCTCTCGCGGTCGATATGGCTCTCGGCGCCGCTCATGCTCGTCACCGGCGCCGGGATGATGGTCCAGATGGCCGCGAGCAACACCCTGCTGCAAACGCTCGTCGACGACGACAAGCGCGGCCGCGTCATGAGCTTCTGGACGATGGCATTCTTCGGGATGATGCCGCTCGGGAGCCTCACGGCCGGAGTGCTCGGGAGCCGCATAGGCGCCCCGGCGACCGTCTCGTGGGGCGGCGTCGCCACGATCGCCGCCGTGCTGCTCTATGCGCGCAAGCTCCCGAAGCTCCGCAGACTCCGCGACTCTTCTGACGTGCAGCCTCAGTAGTCGCCGTGGCCCGCAGACCCACCGGCGCCTGCCGCGTCCTCTTTCGGACGCTCGGCGACGAGACACTCCGTCGTCAGCATGAGACCCGCGACGCTCGCCGCGTTCTGGAGCGCCGTGCGGACGACCTTGACCGGGTCGATGACGCCCATGGCAATGAGATGGCCGTACTGGTCGGTCGCCGCGTTGTAGCCGAAGTCGTCCTTGCCCTCTTTGACCTTGTCGACGACGACCGCCCCTTCGAGCCCCGCGTTCTGTACGATCTGGCGCAGAGGCTCCTCGATCGCGCGGCGGATGATCTGGACCCCGAAGCGTTGATCGTCGGGCACCTGCAGGCTCTCGAGGGCATGCTGCGCGCGAATCAGCGCCACGCCCCCGCCAGCCACGATCCCCTCTTCCACGGCGGCGCGCGTCGCATGGAGCGCGTCCTCCACGCGCGCCTTCTTTTCCTTCATCTCCGTCTCCGTCGCCGCGCCGACCTTCACGATCGCCACGCCGCCGGCGAGCTTCGCCAGACGCTCCTGCAGCTTCTCGCGGTCGTAGTCGCTGGTCGTCTTCTCGACCTGGGCGCGAATCTCCGCGATGCGGCCCTTGATCTTGTCCTTGTCGCCGGCGCCGTCGACGATCGTCGTGGCGTCCTTGTCCATCGTGACGCGCTTGGCGCGGCCGAGGTTCTCGAGCGTCACGTTCTCGAGCTTGAGCCCGAGGTCTTCGCTGATGACCTGGCCCTTGGTGAGGACCGCGATGTCTTGCAGCATCTCCTTGCGGCGATCTCCGAAGCCGGGAGCCTTCACGGCGGCGCAGTGAAGCGTGCCGCGGAGCTTGTTGACGACGAGCGTGGCGAGCGCCTCCCCCTCGATGTCCTCGGCGATGATGACCAGCGGCTTCTGCTGGCGCGCGATGGCCTCGAGCAGCGGGAGAAGATCCTTCATGTTCGAGATCCGCTTCTCGCTGATGAGGATGTACGCGTCTTCCACCACGACCTCCATGCGCTCCGGGTCGGTGACGAAGTACGGCGAGAGGTAGCCGCGATCGAACTGCATGCCCTCGACGACCTCCAGGGTGGTCTCCGCGGTCTTGCCTTCCTCGACCGTGATGACGCCTTCCTTGCCGACCTTCTCCATCGCCTCGGCGAGCTTGTCGCCGATCTCCTTGTCGCCGTTGGAGCTGATCGAACCTACCTGCGCGATCTCCTTCGGGTCCTTCGTCGGCTTCGCCATCTTCTTGAGCGACTCGACCACCCGCTCGACGGCCTTGTCGATCCCGCGCTTGATCTCCATCGGATTGTGGCCGGCGGCGACGAGCTTCGAGCCTTCACGGTAGATCGCCTGCGCGAGGACCGTCGCGGTGGTCGTACCGTCCCCGGCGACATCGCTGGTCTTGCTCGCGACCTCGCGCACCATCTGCGCTCCCATGTTCTCGAACCGATTCTCGAGCTCGATTTCCTTGGCGACGGTGACACCGTCCTTGGTGATCGTCGGCGAGCCGTAGCTCCGCTCGATGACGACGTTTCGACCCTTGGGACCCAGGGTGACCTTCACGGCCCCCGCGAGGGCATTGACGCCCGCCAGGATTCGATTGCGCGCCTGCTCGGTATAAACAATTTCTTTCGCTGCCATTTGGGAGACCTCGTCGATGATGCTTGTAACTTCGGGAAGAGATGCCGTGGTCGGGTCGCGCGCCGCTACGGCTCGAAGACCCCGAGGATGTCGTCCTCGCGAATGATGAGGCGATCCTCGCCGTCGATCTTCACCTCGGTTCCGTTGTACTTCCCGAAGAGCACGCGATCGCCCGCCTTCACGTCGAGCTTTCGCACCGTGCCGTCTTCCAGGATCTTGCCGCTGCCCACGGCCATGACTTCACCCTCGGTGGGCTTCTCCTTGGCCGTGTCGGGGATGATGATTCCCCCTTTGCTCTTCTCTTCCTCTTTCACGCGTCGAACGATGACGCGATCCTGAAGCGGGCGAATCTTGCTCATGGGGTCGAGGTCTCCTGTGATGCGAACGGTCCGTGCGAAAGCGAGCGGCAGAGCGCCACACCGTCGCGTCTCCAGTAAATCAACGCCGCAATCAGACGCGCGCCCGCACGATCGAGCGTCTTTCGATACATCCGATTTCGCGGCGGGGCCCGTGGCTCCGCGCCGCCGGCAGACCCTTGCTCCCGGAGAGGGGGCTACCTTCGCGCCGAAACCTAAGCATCATAGGGTGATCGTCAAGCGGCCCTTTTCGGGTCGGCGCCCCTTTTGCCTGTCATGAGCGGGGAGGAGCGGGGAGCTGGACAGATGGTTACGCTCGGTCGGTGCCCATTCCGCCGCCACGCTCACCCCCCTCTCCGCTCGCTTCTCGTTCTGCGCTCGCTTCTCGCCCCGGGGATCTCCGCGCTTCGTCCGACGATCCAGGGACCGTGACGGCCGTCGCGCCTGCAATGGCGGGCTACGTGGTCCTTTTCATGGACGGAGCGACCGAAAGACAAGGCCGAGCCGGCCTGTCGCACGCGGCCGCGATGGCGGACGCCGAAGAGCTTCAGCGCGAGGGAAAGACCGCCCGCGTCATGCACGTGCTCGGCGCGAGGAGCTGCGAGGTCGACTGCTATCCCCCGCGGTGACGGTAGCCACGGCCGTGCTCGCCTCACGGTCGCGTCGGTTGCGCTCCGCGTAGCGAGTGCGCATACTGGTCGCCGATTCGAGAGGTTCGGTCGTCGGGCGTGACGATCGGGCGCGCACCCTCAAGGTCGAACGCGCGCTCGCCCGGAGGAACCAATCGAACCAATCCGCGGCCGTGGGGCGATCCGAAAGATCGCGATGCTCGGCAATCACCTGCCGCGTCAGTGCGGAATCGCGACGTTCACGACGGATCTGAGCGGCGCCATCGCCGGCGCGCACCCGGAGATCGAGTGCTTCGTCCTCGCGATGAACGATCCCGGTCGGCGCCACGCCTACCCGCCGCGCGTTCGGTTCGAGATCGCCGAGAGCGAGATCGCGTCGTACCGCCGCGCCGCGGACTTCCTGAACGTCAACGCGGTCGACGTCGTCTCGGTCCAGCACGAGTACGGAATCTTCGGCGGAAAGGCCGGGCGCCACGTCCTTCAGCTCCTGCGCGAGCTCCGGATGCCGATCGTCACGACGCTGCACACCATCCTCGCCGAGCCCGATCCGCTGCAGCGGGGCGTGATGGACGAGCTTACTTCCCTCTCGGAGCGGCTCGTCGTCATGAGTACCTCGGGGGGGTCGCTCTTGCGGGACGTGCATGGCGTCAGCCCGGACAAGATCGATCTCATCCCGCACGGCATTCCTCTCCTGCCCGCGGCGAGCCGGAGCAAGGACAGGCTCGGGGTCGAAGGCCGCCCGGTGATCCTCACCCTCGGGCTCCTCTCGCCGGACAAGGGCATCGAGTACGTCATCGACGCGCTCCCCGCGATCCTCGGGAAGTATCCGGACGCGCTCTACATCGTTCTGGGCGCCACCCACCCTCACGTCAAAGCCCAGCACGGCGAGGCCTACCGGATCATGCTCGAGAATCGAGCGCGGAGCCTCGGCGTCGATTCGAACATCATCTTTCACAATCGATTCGTCAGCGACGAGGAGCTCGCCGAGTTCCTCTCCGCCGCCGACATCTACGTCACGCCGTACCTGAAGCCGCAGCAGATCACGTCGGGCACGCTGGCGTACGCCGTCGGCTCGGGCAAGGCCGTCATCTCGACGCCCTACTGGTACGCCAGCGAGCTGCTCGCCGACGGGCGCGGGATTCTCGTGCCCTGGCGAGACCCGCAGGCGATCGCGCGAGAGGTCATCGGGCTCCTGGGAGACGACGGGAAACGGCGGGCCCTGTCCGAGCGGGCGGCCGCTTACGGAAGGGACATGGTCTGGCCGGCCGTGGCGCGATAGCTACGTGAGGAGCTTCGAGCGCGCGCGTGACGCTCACGCCGAGCGGCAGCGCATGGTCTTCCAGGCCAAGACGCTCGGGAAGCGGCCCGCCGAGCTGCCGGAGCCGAATCTCGCGCACCTCGTCGCGATGACCGACGACACCGGAATCTTGCAGCATGCCGCCTTCAACGTTCCGCGGTACGAAGACGGCTACTGCGTCGACGACAACGCGCGCGCGCTGCTGGTGACGGCGCTTCTCGAGGACGCCGGAACGGAGGACGCGGGGACGGTCCGCGCGCTGGCGTCGCGCTACCTCGCGTTCGTGCGGCACGCGTTCAACCCCGATCAGGGTCGCTTCCGAAACTTCATGTCGTACTCCCGCGATTGGCTCGAGGAGTACGGGTCGGAAGACAGTCACGGGCGCGCCGTCTGGGCGCTCGGGACGGTCGTGGGTCGCTGTAGCGATCCGGGGAGACAGAGCCTCAGCGGCCACTTGTTTCACGCGGCGCTGCCCGCACTCACGAACCTCGGCAGCCCGCGGGCCTGGGCGTTCGCGCTGCTCGGCATCGACGAGTACCTGCGCGCGTTCCAGGGCGAGAGCGATGTCCAGTCGGTGCGCAAAGCGCTCGGCGGATCGGCTCCTCGACCTGTACCGGCGGACCAGCGAGCCCGAGTGGCCCTGGTTCGAGGATCGGCTCACGTACTGCAACGCGCGCCTCTCCCAGGCGTTGATCGTGTCAGGAGCGCGGATGGAGAACGAAGAAATGATGCTCGCTGGATGCGGTCGCTCGATTGGCTCGCACGGATTCAGCGATCCACCGACGGGTGCTTCGCCCCGGTCGGCTCGCAAGGCTTTTACGTGCGAGGCGGCACGAAGGCGTCGTTCGACCAGCAACCCGTGGAGGCGTCTGCCGATGATTTCGGCCTGCCTCGAGGCCCAGCGACTGACCGGCGACGACCGCTGGGGCGCGCACGCGTGGCGCGCCTTCAACTGGTTTCTCGGGCAGAACGCGCTGCGGCAATCCCTCTACGACGGCGAGGACGGGCGGCTGCCGCGACGGACTTCACGCGGATCGGGTGAACGAGAATCAGGGGGCCGAATCGACGCTCTCCTTTCTGCTCGGCTCTCCTCGAGATGCGGGCGCTCGACCGACCGACCGCGAGCGACAAGGCCATGCCGCGCGCCATGATCGAGCGTCCTGCCGGGGGTCGTCGGCGCGCGGGTGACGGCATCATGACGCTCAGCCGCACTCACGACGTTCTCTTCGACCGGCACCCCGGAAATCCCATCCTGACGGCTGCGGATTGGCCCTATCCGGTCCACACGGTCTTCAACGCCGGAGCCGCGCGTCTGAAGGACGGTACGACGCTATTGCTCTGTCGCGTCGAGGACCGACGCGGGCACTCGCACCTCTGTGCCGCCCGCTCGGCCAACGGTGTGGACGGCTGGGTCATCGACCGGGAGCCCACGTTGCGTCCGGACGCGGAGCACTACCCCGAGGAGCTGTGGGGCATCGAGGATCCGCGGATCACTTTCGTCGAAGAGCTGGGCAAGTACGCGATCGCGTACACGGCGTTCAGCAAGAGCGGCCCGGGCGTCGCCCTCGCTCTCACCGAGGACTTTCGCCGCTTCGAGCGATGCGGGCTCATCATGCAGCCCGACGACAAGGACGCGGCGCTGCTGCCGAGGCGCATCGACGGGAACTTCGCGCTCATCCATCGCCCGATGCACGACTCGGGGGCGCACGTCTGGATCTCGCTGTCGCCGGATCTCACGAACTGGGGCAGCCACAAGCTGGTTCTCCAGGCACGCAAGGGATCCTGGTGGGACGCGAACAAGGTGGGCCTATCGCCGCCGCTTGATCGAGACGCCCCGCGGCTGGCTCATGCTCTACCACGGGGTTCGGCACACGGCCGCGGGCTGCCTCTACAGCCTCGGCGTCGCGCTCCTCGCGCTCGACCAACCGGAGACGTGTCTCGCCCGGGGCGACTCCTGGATCTTCGGCCCCGAGATGCCGTACGAACGCGAGGGGGACGTCGGCAACGTCGTGTTCCCATGCGGCTACACCGTCGGCGCCGACGGCGACACGCTCAACCTCTATTACGGTGCAGCCGACACCAGCATGGGATTGGCCACTGGGAGCATCAAGGCGCTGCTCGGCTGGCTCGACGCGCACTCGAAGGGGTGAATCCGCGCCGCGCGCGGAGGTCTACGCAGCCGCCGTAGCCGGCGCGCCGGGCCGCGACAGGCGGGCGACGTGGCTCACCACGTTGCGCAGCGTCTTGCCCCACGAGGCCGTCTTGTAGGCCACGCCGTGCTTCTCGCAGATCGCCTGGACCTCCGGCGCGATCTCGCGCAGTCGACGCGGCGGCAAGCCGGGGAAGAGATGATGCTCGATCTGTCTCTCGAGGCCGCCGCACAGGATCGATACCGGCAGGCTCACCTCGAAGTCGTTCGTCGCCTCGACCTGCATCGCGTACCACTCGCCGCGCCCGTGCGCGCGCGTCCCGGCGGGCCAGCTCTTCACGTCGCCGCCGACGTGACCGCAGAAGATCGTCGCGGCGGAATAGGCGCTGCGAAGGGTGTCGGCCATGAAGTTGCCAAGCGCTACCTTCCAGAACAGCGGGCCCGCGAGCGCCGGATAGAACGCATACTCCTTGAGGTAGTACGGAACGTACTTCCGGAGGGCTCTCTTCCACGCGCGCCGAACGCTCTCGCTCGATCGGTCGCGCAGCACATCGAGCTTCTCGGGCCGCCCGTTGTCGGACACGACGTCGTTCAACCCCGTGACGTGGGAGTTGATGACGAAGAGGAAGTTTGGAGCGATGATGAGCGCGCCAAACGGGATCGCGAAGCGATTGCGCCACGAATGCGGTGTTTGCTCGGTGAAGCGCATCGGCCCGAAGTGGATGTCCGGATCCTTGCCGGCGATGTTCGTATTCCCGTGATGCATCACGTTGTGCACGTGCCGCCACGACTCCTCGTCGATCGGGGTCTCCCAGCGGAACGTCCGCGACGCGAACTTCTCGCACCCCGGGAGCCGGTCCCACGCCCCGTGCAACGCGCTGTGACCGACCTCCGTCGCCTGCAGCTGCTTGTGCACCCACAGCGCGCCCACCCCCGCGAAGAACGTCACGGGCTCGACGCTCGCATGGATGAGGACGCGCCCGACGACGTGCATCGTCTGCGAGAAGGCGTCGAGCTTCGTGATGTAGTCGACGTCTTCCTGACCGATCTTGGCGAGCGTGCGCCGGTGGAGCGCGTCGAGATCCTCGGCGAACTCGCGAAAGGGCTCCTCTTCGGAGACGGGCTTCACGGCCTTCGGCCGGTGCGTAGCGGGCTCGACGCGAATGCGTTCGACGTTCATGGGGGCGTGGTTCCGTGAGGCGGGGCAATGCTGTCGCGTGTAAGCTCTATTGGCACACGCGGCGCCACGCTTCGTCATAGATGCGTCATGAAGCACGTACGCTCGACCTCGCTCGACCCCCGTAGAACCCGGACGCGCCGCCGATGAACGTCATTGTCCTGGGAGGGAGCGGGATGGTCGGGCAAGGAGTGCTCCGCGAGTGCATCCTCGACCCCGACGTTCGGAGCATCCTCGCAATGGGCCGGAGCGGATCCGGAAAGCAGCACGAAAAGCTGCGGGATCGAATCGTCGACGACATGAGCCATCTCGCCGCCGTGGAGGCCGATCTCACGGGACTCGACGCGTGTTTCTTCTGCCTCGGCGTCTCCTCTGCGGGGATGAACGAGGCCGATTACCGCCGCGTGACCTACGATCTCACGATGAGTGTCGCCCGCGCGCTCGTGAAGGCGAGCCCGCAAATGACCTTCATCTACGTCTCCGGGGCCGGCACCGACAGCACGACGCGCGGTCGATCGATGTGGGCCCGCGTAAAGGGGGAGACGGAGAACGCCCTTCTCGAGTTGCCGTTCAAAGCGTCGTTCATGTTCCGGCCAGGTTTCATCCAACCTCGTCACGGCATCGTCTCGAAGACGGGACTCTACAGGGTCATCTACCGCGTCATGGGGCCGCTTTATCCCGTCTTGAATGCGCTGGTGCCGAACTACGTGACCACGACGGAGCAAGTCGGCCGAGCGATGATCGAAGTCGCAAAGCACGGCGCGTCGAAGCGCGTCCTCGAGAATCCCGACATCAACGCTGTCGCCGGCGGTCGCGCGGCTTCATCGACGTAGCCGGCGGCCCCTCGGATCATGCCGTCAGGGTGTCGACTCGTTGCCTCGAAGTCTGCTCGAAGATGTCGGCGAATTCCCGGTAACGTCGCGCGATCAGGGCCACGGCGGCGGCTCTCGTGATCCTCTCGGCTCGCCAGCCGACGAGCGGCTCCCAGAAGTCCGTGCGGCCGACCGCGAACCCGATATAGCCCGCGACGCCGGCCGCGGTCGTCAGCCATCGCCGGACCTGCGCGTCGTCGGCTCCCCGGCCCAGGACGATGCAGCCGACCTTCGCTCGACCGTCTCGCTTCGCGGTCGCCACGATGCGCTCGCAGTCCTCGCGCCGGTCGAGGCCCTCGACCTTCCAGACGTCGGGCTCGACATGGGCGTTCTGGATCTGCTGGATGGCCTGCGCCATCAGTCCAGGCCGGAGGTGCGAGTCGTAGGCGGCCATGTCGCCTCCAAACCGCTCCAGCTGCACCTTCTCGGGGGGAACCAGCAGCTCGAAGAGGAAGCGGCTCGCGCTTTCACCGTGCAGGTAGTCGGAGAGGCGCTTCAAGCGCGCGAGCTGCGCGCGATTGACGTCCGGGTCGCCCTCGGGGTTGTAGCGGACGAGGACCTTGGAGAAGGTCGGATGAAAGGCCTCGATGTGTCTCGCGAACTCTTCGCCGTATTCGAAGTCGAACTCATCCTGTCCGCTCTTCTCGACGGGACACGCGAAGGCGTGGCCCCGGGCCGCCACGTCGCGAAGAATGGCCGCCCCGAACTGTTCGTCGACCAAGACGCACGCCTTTTCCTGCGGCACGCCGGCGCCGAGGGCTGCCAGGAAGCCGTCGTAGATGACCCGCTTGGCGGCGGCGATCTTGGCCGTTTCCTCGGGGGTCGGTGGGCCTTCGAGGCCAAACATCTTCGTCTCGAACGAGGCGCGATGGTCGAAGGGCAGAATATAAAGGGGTCGATCGAAGCCGAGGCTCTTCATGGGTCGCTCCTTGCTCTTCGTTCGTCTCGTGGCTCGTGGTCAGCTCCACGCCGGCTCTAGCCGGCCTTCTGCAAAGCCGCGCTCTTGTTGGCGATGACCGACATCAGGTCGCTCCATGACTTCACGAACGCCTTGGCCCCCTCGTCCTGGAGCTGCGCGGCGAGGACATCGACATCGACGCCGGCCTTGGCGAAACGACTCAGCACCTCCTCGCAGTCGCCGCCGTCGCGCGGCATCAGCGCAGGCAGCCGCCCGTGGTCGGCGAAGGCTTTCAGCGTGCCCTCGGGCATCGTGTTCACTGTGAGCGGCGCGGCGAGGGCCTCGACATAGAGAACGTCCGAGGCCTGGCGGTCCTTGGTTCCCGTGCTCGCCCAAAGGAGACGCTGCGGTCGGGCACCGGCGTTGAAGGCGCTCTGCCAGCGGGGCGAATCGAGCAGCGTCCGGTACGCGGCGTACGTGCGCCCGGAGATCGCGACGCCGAGCCGCCCCGCGAGCTCGGCCGGCACCTTCCCGGCGACGGCAACGTCCCACCGGCTGATGAACAGCGAGCCGACCGAATGCACGTTGGGATCGAGCCCGGCCGCGATGCGACGCTCGACGCCACGCATGTAGGCGTCCGCGGCGGCGACGTACTGCTCGCGCGAAAAGAGGAGCGTCACGTTGATGGGGACGCCGGCGAAGATTGACTCCTCGATGGCGGGCAGCCCCTCCGGAGTGCCGGGGATCTTGATGTAGAGGTTGGGCCGGCCGGCGCGGGTATGCAGACTCTTCGCGGCGGCGACGGTCCGCGCCGTATCGTGCGCGAGCAGCGGCGACACTTCCAGGGACGCCCAGCCGTCCACACCCGCCGTGCGGTCCCAGATGGGACGAAACAGGTCGGCCGCCCGCGTGAGGTCTTCCAGCGCCAGATCGAAGAAGAGCTCCTCGGTCGGCTTGCCGCCGCTGGCTTTGGATCGGATCGAGGCGTCGTAGGCGGGGCTCTTGCCGATCGCGTGGTCGAAGATCGTGGGGTTCGAGGTGAGCCCCGTGACGGAGAGCTCGTCGATGTAGCGGCGCAGGGTGCCGCTCTCGAGGAGGTCGCGGGTGATGTTGTCGAGCCAAAGACTCTGGCCGAGGTCGTGGAGCTGTCGGGTGGTCTTGGATGGGGTCACGACTTCCTCTATTTCCTCTATGGGGGAGTCCTCTGGGTCTAGCTAGGGTACTTGCAATCTCTGCAAGTGCGGTTCCAGGACGAGTACGCTCCGCGCCGCCGACGGTTTCGATGGCCGCGAGAACGTGCGATCCGCGCCCGCCCCACCGCGAGCTCTTCAATCGAACCGGGCTCTGCTCGATCGGCCGCCGTTCGTGATAGAGACGTGCCGCCCCGGCCACCGACGAGGTCTCCGATGAACCAGCTCCGATCGATCGCACACCGCGCCATGGTCCAGCGCGGCCTCTTGCCGGATTTCTCGCCGGCGGTGGTGGCTGAGACCGAGGCGATAGCGGCGGCCGCTCCCGGGGCGACCCGCGCCGGCCCCGGGGTTCGCGATCTCCGCGGCCTGCTCTGGGCATCGATCGACAACGACACGTCGCGCGACCTCGACCAGCTCTCGGTGAGCGCGCCGGCGTCGGGCAGCGACGTCAAGGTCTACGTCGCCGTGGCGGACGTCGACGCGGCCGTGAAGCGGCGCTCCGCGATCGACGGACACGCGCAGGCGAACACGACCTCGGTATACACGGCGGCCGAGGTCTTCCCGATGCTCCCGGCGAAGCTGTCCACGGATCTCACGTCCCTCGGAGAGGGCGAGGAGCGTCTGGCGATCGTGACCGAAATGGTCGTCGGGGAAGATGGCAAGGTGAAGGAGTCGGAGATTTACCGCGCCGTCGTGCTCAATCGCGCGAAGCTCGCCTATGACTCGGTGGCCGCCTGGCTCGACGGGGCCGCGCCCGCGCCGCCGCGGATCGACGCGGTGCCGGGCCTCGATCTGGCGCTCCGAGTCCAGGATCGAGTCGCCCAGGCGATGCGGCGGCTTCGCCACGGTAGCGGCGCACTGGACCTGCAGACGCCCGAGGCCGAGGCGCTCTTCGACGGCGACGCGCTGGTCGACCTCAGACCGCACACCGCGAATCGCGCCAAGGAGCTCATCGAAGAGTTCATGATCGCCACCAACACCGCGACGGTCCGGGCCCTCGCGCGGAAAAGCTTCCCGTCGCTGCGGCGAGTCCTGCGCTCGCCCGAGCATTGGGACCGGATCGTCTCGCTGGCCGAGGCTCTCGGCGACCGCTTGCCCGGCGAGGCGAGCGGAAAAGCGCTCGCGAGGTTCCTCGACAAGCAACGCAAGCAAGCGCCGGACAAATTCCCGGACCTGTCGCTCTCGGTGGTGAAGCTCCTGGGGCGCGGCGAGTATGTCCTCGAGGTTCCCGGCCAGGCGTCGGAAGGACACTTTGGCCTCGCCGTGACGGACTACGCCCACTCGACCGCGCCGAACCGTCGGTTCCCCGACCTCGCGACGCAGCGCCTGCTGAAGGCCGCGCTCGCCGGGGAGCCGCCGCCGTACAGCCGGGACGAGCTGTCCGCGCTGGCACAGCACTGCACGGAGCAGGAGACCAACGCGGCCAAGGTCGAGCGACGCGTGATGAAATCGGCGGCCGCAATCCTCCTCGCGTCGCGGATCGGCGAGCGCTTCGACGGCCTCGTGACCGGTGCCTCCGCCAAGGGCACCTGGGTGCGCATCCTTCACCCCGCGGCGGAGGGAAAGCTGGTCCGAGGGTTCGAGGGACTCGACGTCGGTGACCGCGTCCGGGTCGAGCTCGTGCACACCGACGTCGAGCGCGGCTTCGTCGACTTTGAACGGGCGGCGGCCTCGTGACCGCGGGGGCAGCGCCTCCCCCACCGTCCGCGCCCGTGCCGGAGCGAACGGCGGCCTCGGTGTGGCCGGCGTGGACACCCGATTCGAGCGAGCGGCAGCTGCTCCAGGGACCTCACCCGCGACGCCACGAGCTGCGGCAGGCGCTCCGCATCTTCGCGGAATGCATCCGGGGCTTTCGCACGCTGCACTTCGTCGGACCTTGCGTCACGGTCTTCGGTTCGGCGCGCTTCGACGCTACGCACCCGTATTACACGCTGGGCGAGGAGATCGGGGCCAGGCTCGCCGAGATCGGGATCACGGTGATGACGGGCGGAGGGCCCGGTCTGATGGAAGCCGCGAACCGAGGGGCGCGGCGCGCGGGCGGCCGCTCGATCGGCTGCAACATCGAGCTCCCGAAGGAGCAGCAGCCCAACCCGTACCTCGATGAGATGATCGAGTTTCGGTACTTCTTCGTCCGCAAGCTGATGCTCCTCAAGTACTCGTACGCCTTCGTGGCTCTCCCCGGCGGGTTCGGGACGCTCGACGAGATCTTCGAGACTCTGGTTCTCATCCAGACCGGCAAGATGAAGCGCTTCCCGCTCGTCCTGCTCGGCGTCAATTTCTGGAGGCCGCTCGTCGACGTGCTGCGCGAGCGTCTCCGTCCTGCGGGGACGATCGACGCCGCCGACCTCGAGCTCATCACCCTCACGGACTCGGCCTCCGAGGCCGTCGCGCTCGTGCGCGAGACGGCCATGCGCGACTTCGGTCTGACCTACGGCCCACAGGCCCGGCGGCGCTGGTACCTCGGGGAGTGAGAGAACAGGGCTCTCCCTCTTGTTCGTTGATCGACGATTGCGTTCGGTGACTAAAGTTAGTAGCCGACGGGGTACGTTCCCAGCGCTTCGCGGACGAGGGGCGCAAACTCCTCGAGCGGCAGCACCGGGTACGCGGGGTCGAACGCGGCCTGGTCCCACTCGTCGGTGAACCGCTCGGCGAGCGCGAACCAGGGCTGGCCGCGGTGCCGTTCGCGAAGCGTCCCGTCTCTGCCGAAGTGCTCGTAGTAGTGGCGGCCCTGGAAGTCCTGATGGGTCAGAACGACCCGGTACGCCTCCTCGGAGACGTACGGCCGGAGGATCTCGGCTCCGATGGCCGGGTGGTTCGCGATCGAAACGTATTTGCCGATGTCATGACAGAGCGCGCAGAGCACCATCTCGTCCGAGGCGTTCGCCCGGCGCGCCATCGTCGCCGTCTGCAGGGCGTGGTGCAGCTGGCTGACGCCGAAGCCCGCCTCGAGCTCGGCAAAGCTCTTGAGCATCGTGAGGACGCGATCGGCTACGGTCGGCTGCAGATCGAGCGTCGCCCGCCCAATCTTCATCCAGTCTTCGCGCGTACTCTGATCCATGCGCGTAAACGCGGCTCGTTCGCTGGACATACCGCCATCGTACGATGACTCCGGCGCAATTGCCGCACATCGTTTCGGCTCGGCTCTTCCGAGGGTCTGCTTCCTCGGTTGCGGCGCGACCGACGCGCCACCCGCCCTACGGAGTCCGTTGGCTGAGCGCGCCCAGATAGTCGCGCTTGCCGATGTCGACCCCGTTGTGGCGGAGGATCGCGAACGCGTGCGTGATGTGGAAGAAGAAGTTCGGAACGGCGTGCTCGAGGAAATAGTCCGCGCCGGACATGACCTTGCCCTCCCAGCGGGGCTGGGTCACAACGCGCGCCGCCGCGCCCTCGAAGTCCTTCGCCGAGAACCCGTCGAGGTACGCGATGACCGAACGAACCCGTGCGTGGAGATCGTCGAGCGTCTGCTCGGTGTCCGGGTGAACCGGCGCCTCTTTGCCCGAGAGGCGCGCGGCGGCGAGCTTCACGCTGTCGCAGGCCGTCTGCACCTGACGCGCGAAGGCAAACTGATCCGGCGCCAGCCGGAACCCGAGAAAGAGGTTCGGGTCGAACGACTTCTTCTGCGCAAAGGCCGCTGCCGAGTCCAGCCACTTGTCGAGCTGGCCGAGCATCTTCTTCATCTGACGAAAGGTTTCGAAATACATGGCGCCAATGTTACGCGGATTGGGACGGCCGGCCAGGGCTCGCGGCTAGCATGGTCGGCGATGGCACTCGATGAGCTCCTCGGTCGCGTTTCCAGGCTGACGATCCGCCGGCTGGGGCCACCCGGCGCGTTCCTGGCGGTCGGCGACGAAGGCGACGCGCGCGGCGCAGGCGACGCGCGCGGCGGCGCACCGACCGTGCTGCTCCCGAGAAGCGAGGTCCCCGAAGGCGCCGGGGCCGGCGACGAGGTCCTTGCGTTCGTCTACCTCGATTCGGAGGACCGCCCGATCGCCACGCTGCGCCCGCCCCGCCTCTCGCTGGGCGAGGTCGCCTTCCTCGCGGTGACCGACGTGGCGCGCGTCGGCGCGTTCGTCGACTGGGGGCTGCCCAAGGAGCTGCTCGTGCCCTTCGCCGAGCAGACCCGCGACGTGAACGTCGGCGAGCGCCACCCCATCGGCCTCTATCTCGACAAGACGGGCCGCCTGGCAGGGACGATGCGAGTCAGCGAGATGCTCCGCACCGTTCGAGAGGGGTTCGCGCTCGACGAGTGGGTCCAGGGCGAGGCGTGGCGCAACGAGCCGGACATCGGACTCTTCGTGATCGTCGAGCGCGCCCGGGTCGGGCTGGTCCCTGCGAGCGAGCCGCACGCGCTGACGCGCGGCCAATCGGCGCGCTTTCGTGTCACGAACGTGCTGCCCGACGGGAAGATCGAGCTCTCGCTCCGCGGGCTGGCGCACGAGGAGCTCGAGACCGACGGCCAGACGATCCTCGCCGTGCTCGCGCGGGGCACGACCGTGCGCGTCGGCAATCAGTCGACCCCCGAGGAGATTCGCGCCCTCTTCGGCCTGAGCAAGAAGGCGTTCAAACGCGCCGTAGGGCGGCTCCTGAAGGAGCGCGCCGTGGAGTTCGACGCCGACGGCTTCCTCGCCCCGACCCGCCGCTAAGTCGCCGACTCGGTTTTCCGCGCCAGAAGCGAATCGCTCGAAGAGCCAATCGACGTCGGGCGCCGGGTCTGCGAGGCTTGACGAGGGGGGGGACAGCCGATGCTCAAGATACACGAGACCATCACCGCGTCCGGAGAGGCGACGATCGTCTATTTGACCGTGGAGGATGGCGGGCTCGCGATCGTCGCCGATCGCGAGAGGTTCGCGCTGGCTGACGTGGCGCTCGACGCCGTCATGGTGCGGTTTGGCGCGCCGCTCGAGCCTGCGGAGCCCATTGCGGAGGTCGCGAAGCTCGACCTCGGCGGCGGCCGCGCGCTACGTCACGTGCGCCACCTCGGGCGCTACGATGTCATCGCGCGCGATTACCTCGTTCACGACGTGCCGGGCCGGGACCCGCTCTGCGCGCTCGCCACCACCGTTGCCGGCGCCCTCGTTCACCTGGGCCGGACGACCGCCGCGGATCCCTGAGCCCGCGTCGCCGAGCGGCCGAGCAGGGCCGCCACTCGCTCGATGTGCGCGACGAGCTCCGGCGGCTCGCGCACATCGAAATCCACACCGATCCCGGCGATCCAGGCCATCAGGGCTTCGAGCGAGAACGCGCCGGAGTGAAGCAGACACGTGCGGTCGTCCAGAGGCTCGAGCTGCCCGGCCATCGCGGGAATCCGCTCGCGCATCACCGCGAGCGGCGCGTGAAGCTGGACGACCGCACGGTGCCGGCGCGCGACGGAGGCGACGCCGCGCGCGACGTAGGCCCCGACGTCGTCGTCCGGCGACGTTCGCGGCAAGAAGTGAGCGCCCGTGGCGACGGGAGCCTCGATCCGGTCGATACGGAACGTGCGCCAGTCGTCACGGGCGCCGTCCCAGGCGACGAGGTACCAGCGCGCGCCGGTGTGCACGATCCGGTGAGGCTCCACCGTGCGCGTCGTCGAGGCGCCCTTGAAGTCGCGGTAGATGAACCGAAGCTCCCGCCGCTCGGAGCATGCCGACGCCAGCGACGACACGTCTCCAATCTTGACGGTCGGCCCCGCGTCGGCCAGGCGCACGATGGAGGAGCGCAGGGCCGCGAGGCGGCGGCGCAGCCGCTTGGGAAGGACCTGCTCGAGCTTCGCGAGTGCGCGCGTCGACGCCTCTTCGATCTCGGCCACCGATCCGCCGGCGGCCGTCTGGAGCCCCACGGCAACGGCGATCGCCTCGTCGTCATCGAGGAGCAGGGGCGGAAGCGACGCTCCAGCGCCGAGCTTGTAGCCTCCCGCCGTCCCGGACGTGGAATGGACCGGGTAGCCGAGGCTGCGCAGCCGGTCCACGTCGCGCCGTAGCGTTCGACCCGTCACCTCGAGGCGCTCGGCGAGGTCCGCGCCCGCCCAGAACGCGCGCGCCTGGAGGAGCGACAGGAGGCGTAGGAGCCGCGCCGACGTCACGAGCATCCGGAGACATTGCCACACTGTCGAGGACCAATCCTGTCCTCAACGTCTGCGAGGATGCTTCCCATGGGCTGCGCACTGACAGGCACGTGGCTCGAGTCGGCGGGGCGCCGCGGCCCCAGCGGCCCCGGCGAGGCCGACCGCGCCGTACGGTGCGGCGGATGCGCGAGGTCTTACGGGCTCCGGGGCTGGCTCGGGCTTCCGCTCGTCGGGGTCCTGACCGGCGACGCGATCGCCGCCCACGTGGTCAAATGGCCCTTCGGCATGGTCATCGAGGTCCGTCGATGCGCGCGCTGCGCGCGATCGATCGCGCGCACCGTCGACCCGCCGCGGCCGTAAGCGACGTCCTTCCTGACGGGCCCGCGGCGGCATGCGGCATTGGTCCTAGAGCGCGACGAGTGATCATGGCGACACGCGCGAACCACCCTCGCGACCGCGATGACCGGTCACCCCGACGTGCGCGAACCACCATCGCGACCGCGATCGCAGCTCATGCCGACGCGCGTGATCCACCATCGCGACCGCGATGACCGGTCATGCCGATACGCATGAACCACAATCGCGACCGCGATGACCGGCCATGCCGATACGCATGAACCACAATCGCGACCGCCATGGCCGGTCATGCCGACGCGGATCCTCAACCATCCCCTCCGCCATGGCCGGTCATGCCGACGCGGATCTACAACCATCCCCACCGCCATGACCGGTCATGCCGAAACGGATCCTCAACCATCCCCACCGCCATGACCGGTCATGCCGAAACGGATCCTCAACCATCCCCACCGCCATGGCCGGTCATGCCGACGCGGATCTACAACCATCCCCACGGCCATGACCGGTCATGCCGACGCGGATCTACAACCATCCCCACCGCCATGGCCGGTCATGCCGACGCGGATCCCCAACCATCCCCACCGCCATGGCCGGTCATGCCGACGCGGATCCTCAACCATCCCCGCCGCCATGGCCGGTGATGCCGACACGGATCCCCACCCATCGCGACCGCCAAGAGCGGTCATCGCGACACGGATCCCCGACCATCGCGACCGCGATGACCACTCATCCCTACCAAAGACGCCAAGTGAGCGGCGGAGACGCCGAGGACGCCGAGAAGAGGTCAGAGGGGCAAGCCGCGAATCCAATGCGAGGTGAGCAAGCCCGATGCTAGGAAGGGACGCTCTTGCGGACAAGGCGCGTCGCTCAATTCGAGATGTCCAGGTCTGCGACGGCCGCCGCAGCGGAGTCGCCTCACGGGGCCGTCCCGTCGAAGTACTTCCTCGCCAGCGCCACAGCATCGAGCCCCACCGCGTGCCCGACCCTCCTCCCGGCGAAGTCGTCCGGCGAAATGTGAATGCTCCCCCAGAGCCTCGACTGCCCCGCCTCGTCCGATGCGTCGAAGTACGACGCCCACTGCAGGCGTACATCGGTCGACGGCCCCTTCTCGAACGAGAGGAACTTGTCCTTGGGCATCACGTACTCGCCGAATCCGCCGGGGAAATACGGGCTTGCCGTGAGGCTCGCCAGCACCTCCGCACCCGTGCGGCTGGACGTGCTGTGGCCCGAGATGAATGCAGGGAACGCGGGCGTCACGAAGGTTCTCCTCTGGTACGTGATCCAGTCCACCGCGCGGACCCAGCCCACGCCCGACACCTGGTCGGCGCGGTCTCCCGGCTCCCCCAGCCAGTCGCGCACGGCGATCTGACCGACGTAGAAGGCGAGATGCGCGTGCCGCTCACCGGGCGCGCTGCTCTCCTTGGTGATGACCTCGATCAGGCCGGGGACGAGCGGCAGGCCCATCGGATCGTACGAGGGCCCCTTCGGATCCGACGACTGCCCTTTGGCCCCCATCCACCGGACGAGCGAGATGGGGCGAACGGTCGTGACGCGCCGCTTGATCTCCCAGGCCGCGATGGCCGCGTCGTGCAAGGCGCCGTTGAGAGCCAGGTAGACGTGCACGTCCCACGAGAGCGGATCGAGCGCCGGACCCTTGCCGAAGAGCCGGCGTTCCAAGCCCGGGGAATCGGCGACCAGGTTGGCGATCACGTTCCAATGACCGGGCGGCGTCTCGGACTTCGGTCCATCGGCCCAGAACTCGGCCATGACGCGATAGAAGTCCGCTCGCCGGACGACCTCGGGCGCATAAGGCTGTCCCGTGACGGGGTTCTTCGACCAGCCCTTGCCGTCGTTGGTGCCGAGCGTGTTGTGGCCATAGGCGCCGGGAGAGATGTCCATCGTCGTGGGATCGGACGGATCGAGCCAGGCCGTCTTCTGGATGACCTCGACGAGCCAGTCTTTCATTTGGGGACCGAGCCGCGGCACGGGCCCCGGATCGTGGTACGGCAGCGCGGCCGACTTCCGCTTCATCGCGAACGGAGTCACCAGGCCCCACTGCGCGCCCACGTACTTCTGCACGCCCGCGGGCAGGACGATGCCGTTTTGCGTAGCTGCGACCGACAGGTTGATCGGCTGCCATCGCTCGGGCTCGTTGAGGGGAGCGCCGGGGTTGTCGAACACCAGGGCCTGGTTGGGCGGCCGGTAGTTGGTAGAGTCGATGTAGTCGTTGGCCTCGTTCGCGCCGTCGTCGGACGCGCTCCGGATGATCGTGTGGCCGACGCGGTTGCCGAAGGCGATCGGATCGTCGCCCGTGTCATGTACGTCGTTCGGATCGTAGCCGAGATCCCTCATCACCGCGCGCAGGCACGCGAGCGTTCTCGGGCCGCCGATGGCGTGCTCGTAGCGGTGCGCGAGCACGTCGTAGGCCGCGTAGCTGATGGCGGCGCGCCTCGCCTCGTCGACGTCCGGAGCGGTGTGCCGCTCGCGGACGAACACGCCCTTCGCTGCGGTGTCGTATCCCGCCCACGCGTCCCACATGGCCGCGGACACGTGGTACAGGTTGCGGGCGTGCACCGTGGGCGCCGGGAAATCGAGGCGGATCCCGGCGAGGGTCTGCTCGTCCCAGCGCCGCGCGATCGATCCATTCTTGCCGGCGTCGACAACGTCCGCGGGACACGCAACCGGGGCTCCGGCGTCCACGACGGCGTCGTCGTCCGCATACGCGACGGGCGGCACGTGATCGCCGTGGTGAACGAGCATCCCGTTGTCGAGCGCAGGACTAAGGACGTTGCCGCCGGCGGACCACACGCCGCCCGACGGATCGACGAAGATCGAGTGGAGCGACGACGACGCCGGCATCTGCAGGCCGTGCTCGACGAGGGCGAACGGGCTCTTGCCCTTGCGCGTGTAGACGAAGCCTCGTTCTCCGCTGGCCCAGTCACCGAATCGGTCGCTCGCAAAGACGCCCTGGATGAGCCCCGCCCCCGGCGGTGAGCCGTCGTGGAAACTCGGAGGAGTCCTTCCGTCGAGGTCCAGCAGCACGCCGCTACTCCCGCCGCCGACGACGAGGAGGCGATCGCCCGTCCCGTTCACAGTGAAGAGCGTGTCCTTCACTCCGGTCGGCACCACCTCGAAGGGCCCGGCGCTCTTGCGGTGCAGGACGGCACCGCCCCCCCCACGACCCAGACGTCGTCGCCCGCTCCCCACGCCTTGAAGAAGCCAGGGACCTCGCCGTCGGCCATGCGCGGGACGTCGAAGGGGATGTCCTCCTTGTCGAACCTGCCGTCGTGGAAGTGCCAGATGAACCCGTCGCGGCCCGCCGCGCTTCCGACCGCGTAGAAGTCGTCGCCGCTCTTCCCCCAGACGCCGTAGACGGTCTGCTTGCCGAGGCACGGCGGCTCCATTCGCTCGAAGCGCTGACCGTCGTACCGGAGCACCACGCCGCCGGCGCCCGCCATCAGCACGGGTCCTCCCGGCAACGCCTGTACCCACCAGAGGTCTCCGGTCGTGCCGGTGCTCAGGTGAGCCCACGCCTTGCCATCGAAGTGAAGGACGAGCGGTCCGTGCCCCTTGTCGGCGCCGACGGCGAAGATGTCGCCTGAGGACCGGCCGCTCACCGAGAGCAGCGCGGAGGGCAGCTCGCTCGCCAGGAACTGCCACTCGGGCTCCTTGGCCGGCTCGGGCGACGAAGGCTTGTCGCACGAAGCGGGCGTGATCGCGGCGAGCAGCGAGAAGAGCGATGCGCGAGAAAGGCGAAGCATGAGTGTCACCGTGGGTTCACCGAGGTCGGAGATCCGGCGGCATTCACAGCGGTCCCGACACGCCCAGGAGGGTCGCGAAGAAGCTCTCGGCCACGGCGTTGTGCCAGCAATAGCCCTTGCGGCTCATGCTCGCGACCATCGCGTACTGGCGATGCCCCTGCGTAGTCGTCGCTCGCGTCCACGGCGACGTGGTGCAGTTGCGGGTTCCTCTGCATCAGGGCCTTCTATATATGCTGGACGTGCGAAGCCGGATACTCGAGCAATCTCTCGAGATGCCGCAGGTGAGCGTCGTCACGGATTTTGGGGTCCTCGGATCAACAATGATGAGGGGCCGTGGCGCGCGAGCGCGGAAGGCCGCCGCGGCCGGGTTAGTTGATCCCGTGGGTCGCCGGTTCGGGACGATCGACGCGGAACCGTTCCGGCACGCTCGGCACCCCGCTTTCTCTTGCCAGGTTTTTCCAGCGCGCGCGCTCCGAGTCAATGAAATCGGAGAACTCCTTCGGGCTCGTCCGACCCGGTTCGCTTCCTTGGTCCGCGATGGCCTTCCTCACGTCCGGCGTATTCAGTGCCTCGCGGACCGCGCGGTTCAGGGTCGAGACGACCTCGGGTGGAGTGCCCTTCGGTGCGAGCACTCCGGTCCAGATGCGCAACTCGAAGTCGTGAATCCCCGCTTCGCCGAAGGTCGGCACGTCGGGGAGCAAACTCAAACGGCTTCCGTTCGCAACGGCAAGGGCGCGCTCCTTGCTCTGCTGGATCGCCGGTAGCGCGGCTTTGCACGGGTCGAACATCATCGTGACGCCGCCCTTGGCCAGCTCCTTGCGCGCCGGGCCCGCGCCGTCGAACGGCACGTGCCGGATCTCGACGCCGACCCTCTTGTCGAAAAGGGCGCCGGCAATCTGTTCGGGGCTGCCGTTGCCGTTGGAAGCGAAGGTGAGCTCCCCCGGCTGAGCCTTCGCGAGCGCGATCAGGTCAGACAGCGACGACACCGGCACGCCTGGATGCACCACGAGGACGATGGGCGACGACTCGAGCAAGGCCACGGGCGCGAAGTCTCGGGCAGGATCGAAGGGCAAGGCCTCGTAGGTGAACGGGTGCACGGCCAGCGGGCCAGTCGAACCAAGGAGTAGCGTGTATCCATCGGACGGCGCGCGTGCCGCGGCCGCGGTCCCGACGTTGCCCCCAGCGCCGGGGATGTTGTCCACCAGGACGGGTTGGCCGAGAGTCTCGGCCATTTTTGAGGCCACGAGGCGACCCCAGAAATCGGCACCCCCTCCCGCGGGATAGGGCACGACGATGCGGACCGACCTGCATGGATAGGTTTCGTCGAGGGGCGTCGACGGCCTCGCAGGAGCGCGAACGCAGCCAGGTACAGCGCTCAGGATGACGGCGATTGTTACGAGTGTGGCGAGGAGGAGCTGCCTGTGCCGCCGTCGAAGGACCGTGAAGGTCGTCGCGCGACGATGAACCTCCGGAGCGGAACGATTCCCCACGGGCCACCTGGCAACGCAAGGGGTGCGCCGGCCGCAACTCCGCGGAACTCCCGCATGAAGGCGAGCCAACCTGTGCCACAGGCGCCCTGGCGATCATACCCCGCGCTGGTGGCCTCCCGCGAGCGCGCACCGGTTGACACTCTTGTCGGGCGAACGACAGGGCGGCGTCGACATGGGCGGCGGATTTCCTCGCCCAACGGCTTGCCATGCTCACAGGGCCCCCTCTACACGTCGCTCGTGGATGGCTTACGAACGTTGGACCACGACGGCGCGAAGAACCGAACGCCGGTCGCCCCTCTAAGCGCGGACGGCGAAGCGCGGATAGCCGCCGGGCGCTGGGCCGGGAGCGCCACGCGGCGGCTCGAGAGGCAGCTCCACGATGAACACCGAACCCAATCCCAGGCGGCTCTCGACCGCAATCGTTCCGCCGAGGGCGTCGACCACCTGCCGCACGATCCAGAGGCCGAGCCCGAAGCCCCCGACGTGACGAGCGGCGGCGCGCTCGAAGCGCTCGAAGATCCTGGGCAAGTCGGCCGCGGCGATCCCGACCCCGTGATCGCGCACCACCAGGCGCGCTCGATCGGCCTCGCGACCGACGCTGATCTCGATCGGGTTACACTCTCCGTACTTGAGGGCGTTCGACAGCAGGTTCGACACGATCTGGTCGATCCGCATCCGGTCCCATCGGCCCACGATCGGCTCGCCCTCCGCCTTGACGCCCACGAGTGCGCGCTGCGGCTCCGGATAGCGGTCGACGACCTCGCGTACGAACCGGCCCAAGTCGACGTCCTCGACGTCGAGACGAAGTCGGCCCGACATGATCCTCGAAATGTCGAGCAAGTCGTCGACAAGGCGCGCCATCCTCTTCACTTGCTCCTCGGCGCCGGCCGCGTCCCTGGAGAATCGGTCCCTGGAGAGGGTCTCGGCCCGGGCGTTTCGAGCCAGGAGCTGGATGCGAAGCTGCAGCGACGTCAGCGGCGTCCGCAGCTCGTGTGAAGCGAGCGAGATGAGCGAGTCGCGTAGCCCGATGGCGTGCCTGCGCTCGTCGCTGGCCGATCCCAGGATGAGCGTCGTCGCGGCGACGATGACCATGAACGCCTGCAAGTGCAGGAGGCTTTCCGACAGCGTCGCCATCTGGAACGGGCCGCAGCCGGCCACGGTCCCGGCGATCGCGATGGTCGAGACGACGAAGTTCGCGAGGGCCGCGCCGCGAACGCCGAATCGAAGGCCTGCCCACATGAGGAGCGGAAAGACGAGATAAGCCTCGCGCAGCATCGACGAGTCGAGGTCTTCACGCAGCCCGAAGACGAAAAGGTTGGTGGCCACGAGGAGCAGACCCAGCGCTACCGCTTCCCTGAGTCGTGGATGCGACGAGCCGTCTTTCAATGCGTCGCCACGCGCGGCCACGCCGAGCACGAGGGGGACCACGACGAGGTCGCCCATGGCGTCTCCAACCCACCATGCGCGCCATGTCTCGAGCGCGCTCGCGCCCGTGACGACCCCTCCGAGCCGCAGGCTGGCCAGCCCGATCGTGGCGCTGATCCCCGTGCTCACGATGGCCGCGAGCCCGATGAGCACGAGCACGTCTCGCACGCGACTGAACGAGGGGTAGCCGCCCGTCAACCGCTTCATCGCCCAGGCGCCGGCGAGAGCCTCGAGCGTATTGCCCACCGCGATTCCGCAGGCCACCGCGGCCGGAGCACCGATACCGAGGTTGGTGATGAGCGCCCCCGCGGCGACGCCGGGCCACGCTCGGTATCCGAACAGGAGCATCGCCGCGAGCGAGATCCCGGTCGCCGGCCAGACGAGCGTCGCGAAGCCGCTCACGGCGTCCAACCGGAGCCCGAGACGGCCGACGACGACGTACACCACCGCGAGCGCGACGTTCAGGACGACGGCGTGCGCTCTCGCGTGCGGCACCCGGTTAAGCATACCGTGGTCACTCGAATACGCCATGCGGACTGCTCGAGCTCGGGCGCCCGGAGACTGCGAGAACAGGGAGAAGACCATGAGCCACGACGACAGAGCCGCCATCGCGGTCGCGCCCATCGGTTGGGTGCGGACGCCCCGCACGGAGGCGCGCGACGACTTCTGGGGCGGCGTGACCTCGACCCTCGAAATCGACGAACGCTTCCCGCCCGAAGCCCTCGCCGGGCTCGCGGAGTTCTCGCACCTCGAGGTCGTGTACCAGTTTCACGCGGTCCCGCTCGAGCGCATCGAGACGGGCGCGCGTCACCCGCGCAACCGCGACGATTGGCCGCGGGTCGGCATCTTCGCGCAGCGGGGCAAGATGCGGCCCAATCGAATCGGGGTCTCGCGCTGCAACCTCGTGCGCGTCGACGGCCGGATCGTTACGGTTCAGCGCCTGGACGCGATCGACGGGACGCCCATACTCGACATCAAGCCCTACATGCTCGAATTCGGACCGATCGGACCGGTGTCGCAGCCGCGTTGGGCTACCGAACTGATGAAGAATTATTACGACGACGACGCGTGACCCGCGTCATCGAGCCACGCGTCGATGAGACGCCGCGCGATACTGAGCCGGGGCGGGATCATCGGCAGCTCGTCGGGTCGAAACCAGCGCGCGTCGAGGATTTCGGTTCCGTCTGCGCGGACTTCGCCGCTGGCCCACTCGGCGAAGAAGCCGACCATCAGCGAATGCGGAAAAGGCCAGGATTGGCTGCCGAAGTACCGCGGCGCCTTCACCTCGATCCCGACCTCTTCACGGATCTCGCGCGCGAGGGTCTCCTCGAGGGACTCGCCGATCTCCACGAACCCGGCGAGCGTGCTGTAGAACGCGCCCGGAAAGCGCGCGCCGCGCGCGAGCAGCGCCTCGTTGCCGCGCCGCACCAGGACGATCACCGCCGGTGAGATGCGCGGATAGCCCAGGAGCCCACACGCGGGGCATCGCATGCATCGCTCGGTGGCGAGGCGCTCGGTGCGCGCGGCGCATCGTCCGCAGAACTTGTGCGTCGCGGCCCACTCGACGACCTGGGTGGCTCGACCGGCCATGAGGAATCGCGCGTCGCCGAGCGCCGGGTAGAGCTCTCGCAGCCGGCCGGCCTCGAGCGGCGGCGGCAGCGGCCCATCCCCGATCGACGCCGCGACGGCTTGCGCACCCTCGAATGGCGCGAGGTCGTGCGTGTCGGCGTCCACCAACCCGAGCGCGGCCGCGTCGTCCGACGTGGGCAGCTCGACCCGGTCGCCTTCGCGGCGGATGACGAGGCCCTGTGGGTGCACGACAAACCATGCGCGAGGCGGAGTCATGAGCGCTTACCCTAGCGTGGATGAGCGCCCGCACCCTCCACTTGCCGTCGCGATCGCGGGTGCGATCGCTTCTGGTCCTCGGGCTCGTGGCCGCATCGATCGCCGCTTCGGTCAGCGGCTGCGCCGGCCGCGGTGCTCCTCACGCTGCGGTCGATTCGCCGGGACAGGCGCCGGGCAGCGTCGCGACGGCCGAGGTACAGACGCCGGCGACGTCCTCTGCGCTCGCGCGGGCTGCGCAGAGCGGCGCGGGCGCCGCCGCGGCGTTCGCGTCTCTTCGCGACCACGTGCTCGACGAGCTGCTGGCCGACGACCCGGCCACGGCGCGCGACCTTGGCCTTCACGCGTACGACGGCAAGGTCGCACCCGTCTCGGCGGAGGCGCTGTCCGCGCGAGTCGCTCGCCTTCGCGCGGCCGCCGACGAACTCGCCGCGGTCGCCCCCGGGTCCCTCGGACCCGATGAGGTGCTCGATCGCGCCGAGCTCCAGAGCTGGGTCGCTTCGAGCCTGTTCTCGCTCGTCGACATGGATGCGCCGCGAAAGTCCCCGGACTTCTACGAGAACCTCTTCTCGGTCAGCGCATACATCGACCGCGACTACGCGCCGATCGAGCAACGCGCCGCGCGCCTCACCGACCACGAGGAGGCCGCGCTCGCCGAGATCGCGCACGTCCGGGAGAACCTGACGCCACCGCTCTCCAGGCCGGTGGCCGAGGTCGCGACGCGCAACTTCGCGGGCTTCGCGACGTACCTCCGCGGCGACGTGGTGAAGGTGATCGGGCGCGCGGGCGACGACGCCCAGCGACAGAGGTTCGCGAAGGCCAACGAGGCCCTCGCGAGGGCGGCCGTCGACCTCTCGGCGTGGCTCAAGATGGAGGCGGCGCGCGGCGACGAGAGCCACGTCCTCGGCCCGGTCCGGTACGCGAAGCTGCTGCGTGTACAGGAGGGGCTCACCCTGCCGATCGCCGACTTCGAGCGCATGAACGAGGACGATCTCGCGGCGAACAAGAAGGCGTACGAGGAGCTTGCGGCGCACGTGAAACCCCGGCCCGTGGCCGAAGCGAAGCTCTTCGTGACGGCCGGGCGCATGATGCAGGACGCGCGCACGTTCCTCGCCGAGCGAGGCATCGTGACGCTCGCCGCGACCGACGTCCCCACCGTCCGCGAGACGCCGCCCTACGAGCGCTGGAACTCGGCCTCGATCGAGATGAGTGGGCCCTTCGAGGCGGCCAGGAGCGCCTTCTACCAGCTCACGATCCCCGACCGGTCCTGGCCCGAGAAGGAGCGCGAAGACTACCTCGGCTCGCTCGGCGATCTCCTCGGGACGACGATCCACGAGGTGTACCCTGGGCACTTCGTTCAAGGGCGCTGGGCGGAGCGCGCGCCGACCCGGGTGCAAAAGGCGTTCGGCAGCTACTCCTTCACCGAAGGCTGGGCACACTACTCGGAGCAGATGATGATCGACGAGGGGTTCGGCGCCGAAGACCCGGCGAACCGGCTCGCGATGCTGCACGGCGCGCTCCTCCGAAACTGCCGGTTCGCGGCGTCGATCGCCATTCACACGAAGGGGACGAGCGTCGAGCAGGCTGAAAAGCGCTTCATGACGGACTGCTACCAGGACGCGGCGACCGCCCACGAGCAAGCGGTGCGGGGCACCTTCGACCCGGGCTATTTCGCTTACACCCTGGGAAAACTGCAGATCCTTGCGCTGCGGAGCGAGGCCCGAGCAAAGCTCGGAGACCGCTTCTCGCTGCAACGATTTCACGACGCGCTCCTGGCGCACGGCGCGCCGCCGGTGTCTCTCGTGCACGACGCCGTGCTGCGCGAAATCGGGGCGCTGTGATCAAAAGGCGTCGAGGATCGCGCTGACGACCGCGCGGGGCACGGCGAAGGTCGCGTCGATCCCATCGATGCGTGCGAAGTAGGCTTCGGTCGTCCCGTCACGCGTGGGGGCACCGATCGAGATCCGGGTCTCGACAGGGGCCCCGGCGTCGCCTCGCGCGGTCGCTTCGATCGCGAGCGTCGGCCGGTCCATGCCCTCCTGGGCGTCGGGTGGCCCGGCGTGCATGGCGCACTCGGCGTAGAGGCCGGCGAGCGCGCTCTCCAGGCTCTTGCCCGGCGGGGCCGGCTCGCCCGCGTCCACGTCGGTGTCGAGACGCACCAGCCGGTCGGCGCCGCGAGGACGTGAGAGGACGACTCGTGCGCCGCTTCGCTCGACGACGACTCGGGTGAGGCTGGGAGGATCCAGGCGAAAGCGCCCGCGGTCGATCGCGGGACGCGACGCGAGGTCGCGAAGCGCGATCGGCGCGAGGAAGACGCCCGCCCCGTCGGCGGCTCGCGCGTACAGCCCGCCTTCGCTCGCATCGCCGAAGATCAGCCCGACGCGACGCGCGACGCCGCCGTCCGAAGCCGGCTCCAACGTGAGCGTCACGGCGCACGATCCCGCGCGCCCGAACCCGAAGGTCCCGTCGTCGACCTCGCTGATCCACGCGTCGGCCTTCGCGCGCGCGACCGCCTCGGCGAGGTTCGACGCCGAGAGGTTGTCGACGGCGGACCCGCGTGACTTCCAGACTCCATCGTCGAGGTCGAGCCGCTGGGGAACCCGCACGCACGAGTCGTCGATCGCCACGATGGCGCCCGGGTCGACGGGGGTCCGCCATACTGGACCCGCGCCAAGCGCGATCGGATGGGGCTCGAACCGCCGCGCGGCGGCGCGAGGAAGGCGCAAGATGGCGCCATCGTCGACGCGACGGGCGAGAGCGACGCCCGCAGCGTCCGGAGCCGCGACCTCGACCACCTCGGTGGACGCGCCGCCGGTGCGGACGATCGTGGCGCGAGCCTTCACGGCGAGACGCTCGCCCGCTTCGCCGCGGCGTGCGTCGAGCGCGCGAGCCTCGGCGAGCGCCGACGCCAGGCCGTTCGCGGAGTCCACTTCGTCCGCATCGAGGTCACGCTCTTCGGGCGCCCGCTCGTGCCAGCCGTTGCCGCGACGCGCCAGATCGACATGCGGGCCGCCGGCGTCGACGGGCTCGATCCGCAGCTCCTCAATCTCGTCGGCGTGCGCGGCGAAGGGGCTGGCGTCGATCAGGGAGTCCGCGGTCGTCTCGAGCGCGTCGGTCAGGCCCTTGGCAGCGCAGGCGGACGCCCGCGTCGGTTCGAGGCGTACGACGACCACGTCCCCCTCGAGGGCCGGGTCCGTGCTCGGGCACGCGCCGCCGACGAGGAGGCTGACTCGGGGTCTCGACGTATCTCGGGGGACAAGCACCACGGCCCGAGCCTGCGGGCCCACCGCGCGATCCGCCGAGGCGTCGTCGAGGAAGCTCTCGGCACGAGCGTCGGCGAGCGCCCCGAAAAGGTGGTCGACCGCGGCGCGAGACGCGCGAAGCCCGCTGGCCCCGCCGACGCGAAACGAGGTCCCTCGCCGTTCGAGCGCCACGACGGCGCCCCCGGGCGCGCGGACTTCGATCCGCGCGACATCGGTCACTCCGTAGGGTACGAGCGCGCGGTCCCGGTACGCATCCGCACCCCGCAGGAGCTGCACCTTGAGGGAACGCCCGACGACGAACGCCCCCTCCCCCTCGATGCGCATGTAAGCCGCTCCTTCCGGGGCGATGGTGTCCGCGCCGAGGGCGAAGCGGTATTCGATCGGCCCTACGGCCACGGACCCTCGAACGCGCGGCGAATCGAGCCCCCGCGCGTCGCCTTCACTCACCTTGCGGAGTCGCGTGGCCATCTCGAGCTCGCGCAGGAGGACGTCGACCGCCGCCGGGTCGGTCGCGTCGCGACGGGGCGACGTCATCGCCCACGTGCCCCCGGAGCTCGCCCAGGCCTTCGACGGAGGCGTGCCGGGGCCCGCAGAGGCGCCTTCTCGATCGAGCACGAGATCCTCGGCGCCATGAACCAGCTCGATGCGGCGGACGTCGTCGACGCGAAAGCTCGGAAACGCGTCCGTGCGGCGCGCTTCGCGGTCGGCGTCCGAGATGCGGCCGCGATCGAACACGTACGCGTAGGCCACCGTGCCCGCCGCCAGGACGACGAGCGCGATCGGGGTCGCGGCGTTGCCGGCCCTCACGGAGCTCAAGGGGGCGGCTCCTTGCTGCCGGGGCGCCGGGCCACGAGGACGTACGGGGCATTCTCCGTCGACCTCCGCCAGGCCCAGACGGCGATGCCCAGGAGAAGCGCGGCGAGCGGCAGGAGAACGAGGACGTAGGTCCGCACTTCGTCGCGCCCCTCCTCGGAGAGGCGCATCCCCACCGCGACCGCCGGCCAATCGGGCACATCGACCACCTCCGGACGAGACGCGAGCCACGAAAGGGCGCTGTCGACGAAGAAGGCGGCGCCGTGCAGAGGGCGCGGCTGGTGCCAGTTGTCCTCGGCGAGCGCGAAGCGACTGCCCACGACGACCACGCGCGGTCCGCGCGGCGCCGCGGGGCCGACGCGCGGTCGCTCCGCCGCCATCGCCATGACGAACGGACCGCCACGGTCACCGGGGTCGCGCGGCGGCGTACCGGTCCACGCCGCCGCGCCAGCGAGGCTCGCCTTCGCGAAGGCGTCGCCGGTCGTGACCAGCAGATCCGCCGCGCCCGCCGCGCCCGCCGGAGACACGTGCCGCAGCGACCGCGAGAAGAACGTCGCGACGCGCGGCGGATGGGCGTCGGCGCCGCCGGGCACGAGGCTCGCCGTCACCGGGTGAGGCTCGGCGGCCACGAAGAACCCCTCGCCATGCGTGTCGGGGATCGCGACGCTCGAATCCCCTTCGTGCACGACATCGTCGTCGAGCGCGATGCCGAACGGGGCCAGCACCGGGTCGAGCCCCGTCGGCGCGGCCACCGGCCCCTCGGTCGCGTCGGACGGGCCGATCGCGACGAGAGCGGCCCCCCCTTGCAGGAGCCAGCTGCGGAGCCGGTTGCCCTCGTCGCTCGAGAACGGCTCGCGCGGACCCGCGAGGATGGCGACGGCGCAGCCCTCGAAGGGGTCGTGCGCGCCTTCCGCGGTGGTGTCGACGCTCGCGAGCTCGTAGTTGTCCTTCTCGAGCAGATCGCGGACACCCCCGAGCGAGTCGCGCTCGTCCTTCTGCGCCCCGTCGAGCGAGAGCTCGCCGTGGCCCGCCGTGAAGCAGAGCCTCGCCTTCTCGACGCCGAGGACGCCGCGGATCGCCTGCGTCAGGGCGCGCTCTTGCTTCGGCTTGACGTGGACGTCGTCCGACGCCTCGAGCAGGTCCTCGCGCGTGAGAAACCAGTGCTTGTCCCCGCTGGCCACGATCACCACGGCGTCGGTCGCGACGCGCCCGTCCTCCGTGCGTCCCGCCTCGAGCCCGAACCGCTGCTGCAGATCGACCAGCTGCGCGACGTCACGGTCCGGATCGATCCAGTGGACGCCGAGGCGCGGCGACGCGGCCACGTACGCGCCGACGAGCTCCTTCAATCCGCCCTCGGCCGCATCGCCCCTGCCGATCACGATCCACAGGTCCACGGGGCGCTCGAGCCCGTGCAAGGTCTCGAGCGTGGCCGCGCTGACCGACCAGCGCCGGCTCTGCGTCCAGTCCCAGCGCGCGAAGTGACGCGCGCCGAGGACGTTGACGACCGCCGCGAGCACGAACGCTCCGACGACGCCAGCGACCTCCAGAGAGCGCGCGCCGTCCGCTCCACCCTGCCGGCGCTTCACCCCCACCTCCATGCGTCGACGGCGCGGGTCGCGACGAAGAGCGGCAGGGCGACCATCGTGGCGTAAAAGACGAGGTGACGCGAGTCGACGAGGCCGCTCGCGAAGTCGTTCATGTGCGCCCACACCGAGACGTAAGCGCAGACGTCGTGGATCGTCGTCCCCTCGCGAGCGACGAACTCGCCGACGCCGAGGATGAAGAGCGACAGCAGGACCAGCGCCGTGAGCAGCATGGCGAGAAACTGCGAGCGGGTCAGCGCGCTCGCGCAGAGACCGACGGCCAGATACCCCGCGCCGACGAGGAACACGCCGAGGTACGCGCTCGCCGCAGCGTGCCAGTCGAGATGCCCCTCCGGGTCGGCGCGGCCCAGGATGACGAGGTAGAGCACAGTGGGCAGCCACATGGCGACGTACGTCGTCAGCACAGCGGCGTACTTGGCCAGGACCACCGCCGCGCTCGAGACCGGCGCCGTCATCAGCGTCTCGATCGTGCCGCTGCGGCGCTCTTCCGCAAACAGGCGCATCGTCATCGGGGGCACCAGCACGAAGACAACCAAGTAGAGGAGCACGGTGTTCCCGAAGAAGGCGGACAGCGGAGTCTCGTCGCCTCCGAGCTCGGGCCCGCTGCGCGAGAATTCGTCGACGAGGAGGAAGAAGTGCATCCCCTGCGTCAGGAGGAAGACGACGATGAGCACCCACGCCAGCGGCGTCACGAAGAACGCGAAGAGCTCGCGCTTGTAGATCGGCCAGAACGACCTCACGAAGCGCCGCGCCTCACGACGCCTTCCCGCCGGTGGGATCGCCCTGGGCCTCGGCGGCCGGTTCGCTCGCGGGCACCTCCTGGGTGAGCGACGCGAACACCTCTTCGAGCGACCCTCCCGACCCGCGGACCTCGCGAATGCCGATCCCCGAGGCCACGAGCGCCGCGGTGCAGCGCTCGACCGTGCGACCGCGCGCCTCGAGGGTCGCGCTGCCCCCCGGGTCGTCGGCAAAGGTCATGCGGATCCGGCTGACCTCGGATCCACGTTCGCCGGGAGCCGCGCCGTCGGTCGCGCCCGCGCGAGCAACCGCGCCCACCCCTTCGACGGCCGCGAGGGCTCGCTCGGCGGCCGCGACGTCCCCGCGCAGCGTGAACTCGACGGCGCTCCCGCCCCGGAGAGCGCGAATCTCGCCGGTGGGCCCCTGGGCGACGATCCTTCCGCGATGGATGAGCAGCACACGCGTCGCGCACGCCTCGACCTCGCTCAAGATGTGCGTCGAGAGGACGACCGTGTGGTCGCGCCCCAGGTCGTGCACGAGCTGGCGCACGTCGCGGATTCTGATTCGGATCCAGCCCCGCCGTGGGCTCGTCGAGGATGACGATGGGCGGGCGGGCGAGGATCGCATCCGCAATTCCGACCCGCTGTCGGTAGCCTTTCGAGAGGTGCTCGATCCGCTTGTGGGCGACCTCGACGACGGACGCCTTGCCCATCGCGTCGTCGATCCCGGAGGCCCTCATCCTGCGCGGCATGCGCTTGAGCTCCGCTCGGAAGCGTAGGTACTCGATGACGCGCATCTCGGGGTAAAGCGGGACCGCCTCGGGCATGTACCCGATGCAGCGCCGGGCCTCGAACGAATCGCTCGAAGCGTCGTGCCCATCGACCGCGACCGTGCCGCTCGTGGGGCCGAGAAAGCCCGCGAGGATGCGGAGCGTCGTGCTCTTGCCCGCGCCGTTCGGCCCGAGGAAGCCGAGGACCTCTCCCTTGCCGACTTCGAAAGAGACGTCGTCCACCGCCGTGTGCGCGCCGTAGCGCTTGGTCAGGTGAGAGACGCGGATCACGCGGGCTTTGTACCCCGCGTCGCCGCGGGAGCGAAGCCGTTCGACCGCCAGAAAGCTCCGGATTGCGTGCCAGCCCACGATCGGGTGTTCCCCGTGTACAAACGCAGCCTTACCCTGCCGGTCCGTGAGTCCTCCCGCCTCGATCACCGTCGCCTGGGTCACGCTCGCCTTCGTCGCGTGCACGCGAACGCAGCCCGCGCCCACGCCCACCCCCGCGTCTGCCCTCGCGCCCACGGCCGCGCCCCCGCCCCCGCTCGCGCCCCCGCCCACGCCCCGCGCCCGCGCCCGCGCCCACGCCCACGCCCGCGCCCGCGCCTGCGCCCGCGCCCGCGCCCACGCCCGCGCCCACGGACATGCTCCTGGTCCCGGCGGGTCCCTTCGTCATGGGCGCCGACAGCGGCGGCGAGGAGGACGAGCACCCCGCGCATTCCGTGACGCTGCTCGCCTTCTGGCTCGACAAGACCGAAGTGACCAACGCCGCGTGGGACGAGTGCGTCGCGTCCGGCACGTGCCGGCCCAAATCGCCGAGCGTGCGTGCCCAGCACCCCGACTTCAACGGACCCGACCAGCCCGTGAGCGGCATCTCCTGGGACGACGCCCGCGGCTACTGCGCGTGGCGCGGCAAGCGCCTCCCGCGCGAAGCCGAGTTCGAGAAGGCGGTGCGCGACACCGACGACCGTCGCTTCGCCTGGGGCAACGATGCGCCGACCCACGAGACGACCGTGTTCTCCACCGGACACCCCGAAGACGTGGGAACGCACCCCGCCGGGCGCGGGCCGTATGGACACGACGACCTCGCGGGCAACGTCTGGGAATGGATGGAGGACGAGTACGACCCGTATGCCTACCGCCGCCCGACGGCCGGCCAGGGTGTCCCAGGGACCTGCGCGGAGATCATGACCGCGCTCGACGAGCTACACCGAGAGCACAAACAGGGCTTCACCGGGAGCAACCCGATCCCGACCGAGTGCGAACATTCGATCCGCGGCGGCGCCTACAACTTCGACCCGCACGGTCTGCGCGCCACCAATCGGGTGCATCACCCGGGACGGTTCCGGATTCCGATGCTCGGGCTGCGATGCGCAAAGGACGCCGCCGTCGTCCCGTGACGGCCGCGCGCGGGCGCGGGGACATCGACGAGGTACCGGAGAACGAGGTCCACAATCTCTTCGACGAGATCGGCCTGGCCCAGACCGGGTGGACGCTCGAGCAGACTCGCGAGCATGGTCGCGCGCACCGACTGGAACGCGACGAAGGCCGCAGCGTCGACGTTCTTCCGGCGAATCGGCGCCCCCGTCGCGGCGAGGAAGTGGCGGATGATGCCGACCACGCGCATGTCGAACGCGTAAACGCGCTCGGCCTTCGTCACTCGAAGACCTTCGATGGCGAGGAGCCGGTGCAGCCCCGGGCATGACGCGTAGAGCTCCGCCAGCCCCCTGACCACCGCCGTGACGGTCTCGCGCGGGGAGCGGGCGAGGTTGCCGTCCGAGAGGACGCTCTGCATGAGCTCGAGCGCGCGCTCGAACTCACGGTCCTGGAGCGCGTTGAAGATGGCGTCTCGATGCGAGAAGTACTGATAGAGCGTCCCGATGCTCACGCCCGCGACCTCGGCGATGCGAGTCGTCGTCGCCGCGTCGACGCCTTCGCGCTCGAGAACCTGAACGGCCGCCTCGAGCACGGAGTTCACGGTCGCCTGCGATCTCGCCTGCCGGGGCTGTTTTCGTGCGGTCTTCGTGGCGCGGTGGGGCATGACACCAAACCTGAGCGGAATGCGAATGGACCCGGATGCGAGCGCGGCCAACAATGGCTCGACGGATTACGGCATCCATACTCGACGGTCTGTTCAACACAAGGAAATTGGCCATGCGACTTCGACATCGCGCGGATGTGCGGACGCTCGTCTGGGCGCTGCTCCTCATGCCCGCCGCCGCGACGGCGCAGTACGCGAGCCCGCGGCTCGCCGGGTGGCTGCTGCCCGTCTCGATGTACCTCGCGTATTCTGCGGGCGTCATCGCGCACAACCACAACCACTCGCCGACGTTCGTCGGCCGCAGGAGCAGCGCGCTCTTTTCGATGTGGATATCGTTCTTCTACGGGTATCCGGTGTTCGCGTGGATCCCGACTCACAACGAGAATCATCACAGGTTCGTGAACGGCCCGGGGGACGCGACGAGCACGCTGCGAATGCCGCGCGAGAGCGGCCTCCTCGCGGCGATTACGTTTCCCTTGGTCTCGGCCGCCGCCCAGGCGCCGCTCATCGCGCGCTTCCTGGCGCGCACGAAGCGCCGCAGTCCCCGGGCCTACGCGGCGTACGCTGCGCAGAAGATCGTCGTCTTCATGGGACACGCCGCCGCGTGCGGGCTCGCGATCGGCCTGCATGGGGCGGCCCGCGGGGCGTGCGTATACGCGTCCGCCCTCGGCGTCCCCGCCGTCGGGGCGCTCTGGGGCCTGATGTTCACGAACTACGTCCAGCACGTCGACTGCGATCCGTCCTCGCGATGGCGGCGCTCGCGCGACTTCGTGTCGGGCTTCATGAACTTCTTCGTCTTCGACAACGGCTTTCACACGGTGCACCACGAGCAGCCCGGGCTCCACTGGAGCAAGACCCGGCAAGCGCACGCGCGGATCGCCCACCGGCTCGACCCGCGCCTGCAAGAGAGCTCGATCTTCGGTTATGCGCTCAAGGCGTACGTGCTGAAATCGTGGCGCCCGCGCGCCCTCGGGGCTTACGTGGCCCCGAGCCAGCCGCCCTTGGTCAGCGCATCGACGACGAGGCGGACGCCCTCGGCCACCGACGATGCGGAGGCCTCCACGATCAGCAGCCGCTTCTCTTCGGAGGCCGCCCGAGCGCGCTGCTCCTCGAGAGCCGCCGTGTCGATCGACACGAGCGCCAGAAGGCCGGCGTCGGCGACCGCTCGGGCCGCGGAGAGCCACCGGGAGCCCGCCTCGGCCGAGAGAAGGACCGCGCTTCCACCGCGATCGAAGAGCGCCCTCTCGACCGCGTAGGCGAGCGGGGCCGAGCGGCCTGCGGGCGCCGCCAAGAGGACGATGCCGCCTGCGACGCCGAACCTCTCCCGGCGCTCCTTGGAGCTGACCTGCGAGCGCGTCCCGCCAGACTCGCCTTGACGGGCCTCTTCGAGAGCGCGGTCGAGATCCTGCTCCGAGTCGTCGCCGATCACCATTCCGGCGGCGGCCGTCGCGTTCGTGATCGAGTCGATGAGGATGAACGAGCCCGTCTCGCGATTCGCTCGATAGCCGTCGACGAAGAGCGCGCGGTGCGCGGTGAGCGTCACGCGGCCGATCTCGTTGAGAGCGAGCGTCTCGGCGGCGACGTCCCCGAGGGTGTCGAGGTCCTTCTTGCCGTGGACGCGGTCGACGTTGACGCGTGAAGTCTGCGTCGTGTGCTTGATGAAGTAGCTCTTGCCGGGGTCGAGCGGGGTCTCCTGCAACCAGACCAGGTGCGCATCGAACGTGCGCGTGACGCGCGGTACGTCCTCCGGGTGGACGAGCATGTCGCCCCGGCTCACGTCGATCTCGTCCTCGAGGCGCAGGGTCACGGACTCCGGAACGAACGCATCGTCGCGCTCGCCTTCGTAGACGTCGATCGCCTTGACGCGGCTCGTCTTGCCGGACGGAAGGACCATCACGGGATCGCCCTTGCGGACGACGCCCGAGGCGATGCGCCCGGCGAACCCGCGGTAGTCGAGGTTCGGCCGCACCACGTACTGCACCGGATATCGAAAATGAGAGACGTCGCGCTCCTGGCGGACGGGTACGTTGTCGAGGAAATCGAGGACCGTCGGCCCGTCGTACCAGGGCGTCTCCGCTCCACGGCCGACGCAGTTGGTTCCCTTGAGCGCGCTGATCGGAAAGAACGTCACGCTCGCGAACTCGAGGCTCTTCGTGAACGCCGAGAAGTCCTTCCGGACCGCCTCGAAGGTCGCCCGCTCGAAGGAGACCAGATCCATCTTGTTCACGCACACGGCGAGATGCGGAATGCCGAGAAGCGACGCGATGTACGCGTGCCGCCGGCTCTGCTGGAGCACGCCGAGCCGCGCGTCGATGAGCATGATCGCGACGGTCGCCGTCGAGGCGCCGGTGACCATGTTCCTGGTGTATTGAACGTGCCCGGGGGTGTCGGCGATGATGAACTTGCGTCTGTCGGTCGTGAAGTAACGGTACGCGACGTCAATCGTGATGCCCTGCTCGCGCTCGGCCGCCAACCCGTCGGTGATGAGCGAGAGATCGATGTCGGTCCCCGCCATGTGACTGGCCTTGCGGGCCGCGGCGAGCTGGTCTTCGTAGACCGAACCCGTGTCGAAGAGGAGCCGCCCGATGAGCGTCGACTTTCCGTCGTCGACCAATCCGACCGCCACGAACCGCAGGAGCTCCTTGTCCTGGTAGCGAGCCAGATATGCCTCAATCGCAGCGTCGTCCTTCTGCGCCTTCGCGTCGTCCGTCGGCGATGCCTTCGCATCGACATTGGGCGATGCCTTCGCATCGACATTGGGCGATGCCTTCGCATCGACGCCGGGCGATGCCTTCGCATCGACCCCATCTTTGGAGGACATCAAAAGTACCCCTCACGCTTCTTCGTCTCCATCGATGCGTCCTCGTCGTGATCGATGAGGCGCCCCTGACGTTCGGAGAATTTGGTGAGGAGCATCTCGCTTATGATCTGCGGAATCGTCGTGGCGCTCGACTCGATCGCGCCCGAGAGCGGGTAGCAGCCGAGTGTGCGAAAGCGAACGAGGCGCGCTTCCGGTTTCTCCCCCGCCTCGAAGCGCATCCGGCTGTCGTCGACCATGATCAGGGTGCCCTGGCGCGAGACGACCGGGCGCCATTTCGCGAAGTAGAGCGGCACGATCGGGATGTTCTCGTTGTGGATGTAGAGCCACACGTCGAGTTCGGTCCAGTTCGAGAGCGGGAAGACGCGAACGCTCTCGCCGAGGTTGGTACGGGTGTTGTAGAGCGACCAGAGCTCGGGACGCTGGTTTTTCGGATCCCACTGGTGGAATCGATCGCGAAACGAGAAGATTCGCTCCTTGGCGCGCGAGCGCTCCTCGTCGCGCCGCGCGCCGCCGAACGCGCAGTCGAAGCCGTTCTTCGAGAGCGCTTGCTTGAGGGCGTCGGTCTTCATGACCGTCGTGTATTTGTTGCTGCCGTGGTCGAACGGGTTGATGTTCTGGGCCACCCCGTCGGCGTTCGTGTAGACGATGAGCTGCGCGCCCACTTCCTTCGCCATGCGCTCGCGATGCGCGATCATGTCCCGGAACTTCCAGGTCGTGTCGATGTGCATCAGCGGGAACGGCAGAGGTCCCGGTGCGAACGCCTTCTCGGCGAGCCGGAGCATGACCGAGCTGTCCTTGCCGATCGAATAGAGCATCACCGGGTTCTCGAACTCGGCGACGGCTTCGCGCAGGACGTGGATGCTCTCGGCCTCGAGGCTGCGAAGGTGCGTAAGCCTGCGTTTTTCTGTGTCCAACGGGATGAAGTCCTTGTGGGCGCCGATTTCGCGCGCGGCGGCAGTGTAGTGGCGGCCGGCGGACTCGCCAAACGGCCCGGCGTCAGGCCGATGGGGCCCCCCGGCGCGGCTTGTGGCATCCTTCCAGGCGGTGGCCAGTTTAGCGTCCGCGCACAGTAGCCGAGACTTCGAGACTGAGCTTCGAGAGCTGCGGTCCCATCTGCTGGCCATGGGGGCGCGCTGCGAGCGAATCGTCGGGTTGGCCTTCGACGCCTACGTGCGGGGGGATCCCGACGGCGTCGGCCCGGTGGAACAGCTCGACGAGCGCATCGACCGCGACGAGCTCGAGATCCACGCGCTCATCCTGCGAATACTCGCCCTCCGGCAACCCGTCGCCGACGACCTGCGCTTCCTGGCAACGGCGCTCCGCCTCATCACCGACCTCGAACGCATCGGCGACGAGGCCATCAACATCACCGAGAGGACCGTCAAGGACGACGGCGAGGCAAAGTCGCTCGTCGGGAGCGACCTCGCGGCCATGGCCGGCGCCGCGCGCGACATGCTGCACGAGGCCCTCGACGCGTTCGTCCAATCCGACTCCGAGGCGGCCGAGCACGTCCTCGGTCGCGACGAAGTCGTGGACCGAGGCTGCGCAACCGTGATCGCCGCGATGACGGCGCACATGTCGCGAAGCCCCCGAGAGGTGAAGGCGGGGCTGCGCGTGATCCGGGTCGCCAAGTACCTCGAGCGCATCGCAGATCACGCCACCAACGTGGCCGAGCAAGTCATCTTCATGGTGTGTGGAGACGACGTTCGCCACGGCCAGTGGCGCCGATAGGTGTAGTCTCGGGATGGTGCGCAGAAGGGTCCGAGTCTTCGTTGCGGGGGGACTGAGCGTCGCGATCACGGCGTGCGCATCCATCGCCGGCCTCGACTCGTACTCGGAGGGATGCGCGGACTGCGAGAGCCCCCCCCGCGATGGCGGCAAGGCAGACGCCCGCGCGATCGACGCTCCGGTCACGGCGACGTGCGACGGCGAATCGTGCGCCCCCGAGGCTTCGCAGGGCTGCGACGGCGAGGATTGCGACGCAGCGACGTTCCCGCCGGGGGTGCTGTCTTGTGTGAAGGGCGGATGCAACGCCGCGGGCGGCGCCTGCTCGACGCAGGGCCAGGGCTGCTACTGCACGAGCGACCCGGCGTGCGGCAGCGGCAAGTGCGTGAAGACGACGGGCCAGAACGACATGAGCTGCACCAACTGCAGCGGGTCGGGGGCGGCCGACGGCTTCGGCTGCCAGCTCGGCAGCCCGGGCATCCCGGCGTCCTGTACGTCGAGCTTCGGCTACACGCCCAGCAACTTGACGATGCAAGAGCTCACCGCGCTCGCGCCGGTGAGCGCCGTCGCCCTCACCTGCGCCGGTACGGTCACGTACAACGGGTCGACCTGGAGCGGAGCGACCTGCGCGCAAACGCTCCCTTCGCCCAAGACGATCACGCAGACGGGAGGACCGAGCATCGACGTCCTCGCGTTTCAGAGCTTGACGGTCGCGGCCGGCGTGACGTTGAGCTTGACCGGATCGAACGCGGTCCTGATGGTCGTCTTCGGCAACGCCACCGTAGCGGGGACCCTCCACGCGGACGCGGCGGTCCGGCACGTCGAGCAGCTCGACGCTGGGCGCCTCGGGCCCGGGCGGGAACTACAACTGCGGCGGCGGCGCCGGGCGGCAACGGGATGAACGCCAGCCGGCACCTGCAGCAGTCCCTACAACGCGGATCCCTGTCGCAACTCCGGCGGCGGGGGCGGCGGAGGCGGCACGAACGGGGGCGCAGGCAACATGGGCCTCGGCGGGACGGGGGGCACGGGCGGAAGCTCTCGCGCCAATGCCTCCCTCGTTCCCCTCTACGGCGGATGCCCGGGCGGCAGACAGCGCCGGGTACGCGTGCACGACCTCGGGAGGGGGTGGAGGCGGTGCGGTGCAGATCTCGGCGGCGGGCACGCTCACGATCGCCGCCGGCGGATCGGTTACGGCCAACGGCGGCGTGGGCGGAACGAGCGGCTGTTCGGCGGCCTTCGGCGGCGGCACGGCCAACCCGTACCCGGGAGGAGGCGCAGGAGGAGGATCGGGCGGCGCCGTTCTTCTCGAGGGACAGACCGTCACCAACTCCGGCACCACCGCTGTCAACGGCGGCAACGGAGGCGACGCCCAGTCCGGAGGCGGCCATGGCGCGGGGTCGACGAGCGCATCGGCGGCCGGCGGAGCGGGCAACTCTCTCGGCGCCGAGCATGGCGAGCTATTCGGGCGGCGCCGGCGCTGGAGGCGGCGGGGGCTTCGGATACCTGCGCGTCAACGGGGGTCGCACGGGCGCTACCTACTCGTGCCCGACCACGCTCTCGCCGGCGCCCGTGTGCAGCTCGGATCACAGCGCGTGCGTGTGCGTCGACGATACGGATTGCTCGAGCGCAAAGTGCGTCAACTCGGGTCAGTGCAGCGGCACGTGTACAGGTGCCGGTTCGGCCGATGGAGCTCGTTGCCAGACGGTGACCGCGTCGATCCCGAGCGACGCGGGCGCGGAGAACGCGGACGCGGGCGAAGCCGGCGAAGCGGGAGCCAGCGAAGCCGGCGCAAGCGACGCGGGCGTGGTGCCGTAGAAGCGTCGCGCCGACCTCGGGACAATACGTCTTCTACCGACAGGCGTCGGGACAAATGACCCCGAACATCCGGCTCTCGAGCCTACTGGAGCGCCGACGATTGCTGGCGATTCGCGTGAATCGCGGCGAGCATGAGACCGTCAACCTGGCTAGGGGACGAGGAGGAGAGACTATGAAGAGGATTACCACGGTCGCTGGCATCGCTTTCACGATGGGTTTCGCGTCATCTCTGGGGCTCGGGTGCGTGGTGCACGAGCGGAGCTACTCGGAAGCCGCGCCGCCCCCGGCGCCCCCGCCGCCCGCGCCCGCGCCTGCGCCCCCACCGCCCGCACCCGTCGCTGCACCGGTCGCGCCGGCCGCACCGGTCGCCCCCCCGGCGCCCGCCAAACCCGCGCCGGCCGCACCGGCCGCTGGAGCCCATCCCTACTACCTGCACGCGCTCTCGGATCTCCGCAATGCCCGCGCGAACCTCGAGCGCAAGGGCGGCGATCGGCAGATGAAGTGGGACGAGCACGACGGCATCGTCGCGATCGATCGCGCCATCCACGACATCCGCGAAGCCTCCGTCGACGACGGAAAGAACCTCGAAGACCATCCACCCGTGGACGCGCACGAGCCGCGCATCGGCCGCCTGCACAAGGCGCTGGCCGCGCTCCAGTCGGCGCGAGCGGACACGGCCAGGGAAGAGGACAACGCGTTCGCGAACGGTCTGCGGGCACGCGCGCTCCACGACATCGACGAGGCGATCCGCTTCACGAACGCGGGGATCGACGCCGCGGCTCGAGAGAGCTGACGCGCCTCCCCGGGCCGCTATTCCGGCGGATCCGTGTGGAATTCGATGGCCCGCCGGAAGCGGTCGGGCGAGCGAAAGAGCCGACCCATCTCCTGGAGGGAGCGGTCGGCAAGGCTTCCCGCCTGACGGCCCAGCGCGCATTGGAGGAAGACCGCCTCGCGCAGGAGGGGTGCGGCGTCCTCGGCGCACTGGGCTTGCCAGGCCGCTTCGCTCGTTGCCTCTCTGCGCACCGCCGCCTCGAAGTCGACGAGCACGAGATCCAGAGGCGTCGGACAGACCACGAGGTTGTGAAGCTGAACGTCGCCGTGAGCGAGCCCGGCGCCGTGAAGGACTGACAGGTCCTTCAGAGCGTCTTCGGCGAACCCCCAGAGCCCCGCCGCGGCCGCGAGGGGCAGCTTCTCCGCGATGCGCAAGTTGCTCTCTTCCGGCTCGACTCCGAACGGCGAGAGGCGCTCGTACGGGCGACCGGGAACGAGGCAGCTTCGGAAGACCATCGAGGCGTAACCGATGGGCGGCGGCAGCCCGAGGATCTGGCTCGCGAGGGTCTGGTTCTCGAACTCTTTCGCGGTATCGCCCTTCAGGCGCGCGGCCGAGTAGGTCTTGCGAAAATGCAGCGGATACGTCACCGCAAGGGGGTGGCGATCCCGGGTGTCTCGACCGGCGACGACGATCTCGGCCGACATGAGCGGCAGCCCGTTGGCCTCGCGCCGCGCAATCGTGCGAACGACATAGTCGTTCTGCGGCGGCCGCTCGATGAGGACCAGGTACTCCCTCGCGAGCCTGACGGAGTGTTGCGGGGACACCGCGACGAGTCGGTCGTCATCCATGGGCGCTCGACACGAGGCCCAGGACGATCGCGTCGACCATGGCCTTGAAGCCCAGAGCGTCGAAACCGCTTCCGCTGCACATCCAGTCGATGTGCGGAGTTTGCCCGCTCGCGACGCTACTCGCCAGCACAGACGCCTTGTCGCCGAAGTGGCCGAGTACATCGAGATGGTCCGCGTATCCGGCCCAGACGAGCGCGCCCCAGATCTGCGAGCGAATCGGGACGACCCCGTCGTTGGCGCGAAAGCTGGGTAGCTCTCCGAACGCCGCGCGGAGTACCTGCTCGCTCGCCGCGTCCCCATCCGCACCGGCGCACGGGTAGCGACGGTCGTAGCGCGACGTGATTCCGTAGAGGACATCGAAGATGACGCCGCTCACGGCGCTCCACGGTCCGCCGAGCGACTGAGCGAACCTGCGCGGCGAGGGTGGGGGGGCCATCGAGACCGTCGATTGGTAGAGAACCCCCGGCCGGTCCTCGATGCCCGCGATGAACAGATCCATCGCCTCCGGCATGAGCTGCACCATCGCCCCATTGTCTTCCGCAATCGCGTCGATGTACTGGCGGATCTCCTGGCCTCGCACCTCGTCGATGGTCCGCAGGAGCGCCTCCGTCGACCGGTCGAGCAGCTTGAGATCGAGCCCGACTGCTCGATCCATGCGCCCAAACAGGGCCACCAGCGCGCCCACGACCGAGAGGGGCGTCGACCCGATCGACAGCGCAACGACCGTCAGCGCGCTGACCGCGCGGAGCATCCGCTCGCCGCTCACCGTCGTGAAGAAGCTTGCGAGCGGCGTTCCGTAGTGAGGGGCATTGATCGTCGTGACGCTCGCGAGCCGCGCCCGCCATGCGAGCTTCTCGCGCGGGACCGCCAAGGCCACGCTCGGCGACGCAACCAGCCGCGCGTCGAGGCCGCCGGTGGAGTGGCCGATCAGATGAATCGGCCCTGCGGCTCCGTCCTCGTCGCACGTGGTCGCGACCAGCTCGGTCAGCTTGAGCGCGCGCCTTCGGATGGACGCCGTCGGCGACACCTGAACGACGTGCACCTTGACCTCCTCACCCTGCGACCGCAGACGGTCGCCGAGCGCGCGCTCGAGGTGAACGAAGTAGTCGTACGACGCGAGACGTCCGAACCCGAACATCCCGGGCGAGAGGTAGATGCGATGAAGCATAGGGCGGAGCCACCTTGGCCGAGATGCGCGCGTACGGCACACTATTTTGAAGGCACCTACATGGCCGACCTGAGCGGAGGCTGCTTCCGACCGGAATGGTGGGCGCCCCGTCCAGTCCACTGTAACAAATACGTCGCACGGGAATGGGGCGACGCCGTGGTACACGCGGTGCCCGGAGCGGCATGAGGGCGGTCTCCTTCTTGAGAGTCGGTATCGCAGCGGCCGTGAGCTGCGGGGCGGCCGCTTGTGGCAACGGCGACGACACGAGCTCGCCGCCGCCGCCGCGCCGGCGGCCGATGCGGGAGCCGATGCCTCCAAGGGCCTGGACGCGACGAGCGCCGGGACGGACGAGGGCGAGCGAAGGCGCGAGCGGAGCGGGGTGCGACGCAGCGGAGGGGTCGGTGCCCATCCCGCGCTGCTGCGCGTGGCCAACTGGTCGGCCGACGCGGCCCCGGTCGATTTCTGCCTGGCGCCGACATGGCACGGGCGCCTTCGAGGGTCCGATCCTGGCTGCCAACGCGGCGTCGATCGATGATGCGGGCGCGTCGACGCCGGCTCGGGTTCGCTCGCTTTCCCCCAGGCGACCGCGTATCTGCTGCTCGACCCGGCGCCAGTACGACGCACGAATCGTCGCCGCGGGCTCCGTCAATTGCTCGACGGGGATCGCCGACGCGACGAATTTGCCCGCCCTGGCCAGCGGCGGTCTCGAGACCCTCGCGCTCGTCGGCGCCGCGGACCCCCAGCATGGTGAGCCGAGGCTGCAGCTCGTCGGGTTCGTCGACGAGCTCAAGAACTCGCGCCAGGACGCACTGCTCATCCGCGTGATCAACGCAGACGCGGACCTGCCGAAGGTCGAGGTAGGGATGTTCAACGTGCTACTTCACGCCGATCCTGTCCGCGAGTCCCCTTCGGGGCTTCGAGCGCCGGCGACCCGATGGCCGACCCGAACGGGTACATCGCGCAGCTCCCCATCGTGAACCAGACGATCGCCGCTACGCGCGTCCGTGGCGACGTTGCTCGACGCGTCGGCGCACACGATCGTCGCCCAGGCGCCGGAGATCAGCCTCCTCGGGCGGCATCGCGTCACCTTCGTGGTCGTCGGCAGCGGACAGACCCTGCGGGGACGGGCGGCAGCGGGATCGCTCAGCTTCTCGAGTGCATCGACAACGCCGGCAGCGTCGGTCTCGAAGGGAGTTGCCAGGTCGTCTCGCAGTAACGGTCCACGGTCGCCGCCCGCGGCCTATCGCGCACTGCGGCGTGAGCATCGTCTCGGAGGTCTGATTCGCGAGAATGTCGAACATGCTCGACGCCGTGCACGTCTCGCTGCCGTCGCTCGACACGGCGGTGAGCGTGAGCGTCTGTCCGGCGCCTGCCGGCACCTGCTGCAAGGTGAAGTGAAGACCCGGGCCGTTGACGACCACGGTGTCCTGGGCCTCGACCCCACCCGGCCCCGTCAAGACGAACTGCGCCCCCGCGAACGAGACCCCTTTGGGCAGCGTCGCCCAGACGTCGAGCGAGCCATATCCGCTCGCCACGAACGGCGCCCCGGTGCACTGCGCCGCGAGGTTCACGGGCACCATCGTCTGCGCGACGACGTTGACGGACGCCGAGCCGCTGCAGACTTCGCCGCCGTCGCCGGAACTGGCCGTGACGGTCAAGATGTATCCGTTGCCGGGGGGCACGTCGGCGATCAGAAACCCAACGGCCTGGGCCCCGTCGAAGTCGAGCATGTCGGACCGACTGAAGTTGTTCGGGCCCGTCAGCGTTGTAGCTGGCAATGGAGGCCGATACCGGAGGGCAGCTGGAATTCTGCGTTGATGCTTCCGGCATCGTCGCTCCCGCTGCCGCCGTCCGAAGACGATCCCACTGGCTGCTCCGTGGTGGAGCCGCCGCAGCAGGCAAGTCCCAGCGTAAGGGCGTAGGTGATCGCGCCTGTCAGCGTCCTTGGGGCTTGGCTTTTTGCATGCCCTCTCGTAGACCGAACTCTGCGGCGGGCTCGCCAACAGTCGGCGACATTTGAAAGTCGGGGCGCACGGTCCTTCGTACCGTCTCACAATTGGGGACGCGATGTGACCATTCGGCGACATTCGTGCTTCGAACCGCCGGCCTCCGCAGATGTGGTAGCCATCGCGTACTCATGGCTCGCTCGCCAATCTCGCCTGCGCGCGCCTTCGTGCCTCGTCGCGCTGCTCGCGCCCCTGTACCCATCTACGCGCGCGCGTACTGTCGCGCGGTCACGGCCAGCCCACCGGCCGACTACAATCCGGCCGACATCGGGCTGCTTTGGTTTCGGTGCCGATGGGGGCGCCTCCGGGGGACTCTTCCCGCTCTTCTGGAGAAACCAATGCGTGAGCTACAGCTTCCAGGCGGGAGCGGCCCCGAGCAAGTACATCTCGCTCACGGATGCGAAGCGCGTCGCCGCCACGGCCTTCGCAGCGTGGAGCGGCGCAAGCTGCCCAGGCGGTCAACCGAGCGTCGTCGCGTACAACTTCCCCGAGGTCAACTGCAACGATGTGCCGTCCACGGAACACAGCAACGTCATCATTTTCCGGGACAGTTCTTGGCCGTACGACGACGGCGCCAACGCCATCGGCTACACGACGCTTACCGTCGACCTCACGACCGGCGAGATCCTCGGAGCCGATACCGAGATCAATAGCTTCAACTGGACGATCGTTCCCGACCCCCGGCGCCCGCCGGGGAATACGACCTGACGACGATCCTGACCCACGAAGCGGGCCACTTTCTCGGTCTCGCGCACTCCGGCGAGATCACCGCGGTCATGTACGCGAAATACCACGCGGCGACGACGCTCCAGGCCGACGACGTCAGCGCAATCTGCTCGATTTACCATCCGGATGGCACCCACAACTCGATCGAGGGCCCCCTCGCCTCCGAGTCGTGCGACCCGACGCCCCTCGCGGGCTTCCTCGGGGCTTCGTGCGGTTCCTTCGATGCGGGGGTAGCCAACCTGGTCGCGATCGGGACCGGCGCCGGGGTCAATAGCGGCGTGCTCGCAGAGCCTTGCGCGGAAGATCCGGGCTGTACGATCGGACGAGGCGCGGCCCCCCGGAGCGCGCCCTGGAGCCTGGGTCTGACAGCCGGCCTCCTGTCTGTGGCGACCG
>CAVXOZ010000022.1:0-372423 GCA_963763505.1 uncultured delta proteobacterium
CACCAGCGCGGACGCATCGAGGAGGAGGGCAGAGGCGCTCACCACATATCCAGCACACACACGCGCCTGGAACTTCAATCGGTTCAAGCCGCAGCCGATCGCCGAGCTCATGACCCAGTACCTGGACATCACCGCCCAGCGCGTCTTCGAGACCCTGCGGAAGAGGGATTCGGCGGGGGATACACCGGCGTCAAGAAGTACATCCGCGCGGCCCGCCCGCCCACCCGACGACAGCCTGCTCTCGAAGCCGTGTACGGGCCCGGCGAGATGGGCGAGAGCGACTGGTCCCCCTACGAGATCACGTACACCGACGGCCGCCAGGAGTTCCAGCTCTTCGCTACGTCCTGGTCTTCTCCAAGAGGAAGTTCTTCGACGCCTTCGCCGCCGTCAATCTCCTCGCCTTGATGGACGGACACGAGCGCGCCTTCGCGCGCTTCGACGGTTACGCCGCGGCTTGCAAGTACGACAGCCAGAAGCCCGTCGTCCTGCGGTGGGAGGGCTCGCAGGCCATCTACAACCCTCGCTACCTCGCCTTCGCCGCACACTACGGCATCCGCCCCGCCGCCGTACGGGGGCAGCCCAACGCGAAACCCCGCGTCGAGCGCAGCTTCTTGGAGCACGAGCGGTCGTTCCTCAACGGACGCTCCTTCCGCGATCGCGAGGACTTCCGCGCCCAGCTCGCGGACTGGATGAATCGCGTCGTCGACCCCCGCCAGCGCCACGGCCAAAGCTCGCTCGACAGGTTCCGCGAGGAAGCTCCGCACCTCTGCCGTCTGCCGACCCACCCCTACGACACGGCCCGCGTCACCTATCGCCTCTGCAGCATCGACGGGTACGTCGACTGGCTGGGCAATCACTACGCCGTCCCCTACGACCACGTCACCGACTTTCTCCCGCTCCGCGTCACCCAGTCCGAGCTCTTCGTCTACGGGCCCGACCTCGCCTGCCTCGCGCGCTACGGGCTCCGTCCCCGCGGCCGCGGGAGAGCCGACCCGCTCGGCCTGCACGCGCGACCGCACGGCCAGCCGGCCATCGACGTCGAAAAGCTCCGCGCGACGTTCCAGCAGATGGGGGAGCACGCCGCAGCCTTCCTCGCTCAGCTCGCCTCCCTTCCCACCCGGGTCTGGACCCATCACGCCCGGCAAATCCTCCTCCTGCGCGCCCGCTACGACACCGCCGACGTCAACGCCGCACTCGCCCACGCCTCGCGCTTCGGCGCCCTCGAGTCCGCCTCGGTCGAGCGCATCCTCGCGCGCCGCATCCCCCGCGCACGCTCGACGAGTACGTCGCCGAAGACACCGCGCGCCGCATCGACGCGGCGCTCGGCGACCCGCGTCACCACCCCGCGAGACCTCGCCGAATACGACGCCCTCCCGCACGCCCCCGCGCCTCCCCTCCCCCGGAGCCTCCTCCATGGCAAAGACAAGACCCCGACGACTGCCACGACGACGTTGCCAATGCTCGGGGGCGACGCCTGCTCCGCACGCCGACGCCGACCTCCTCGTCGAGCGGCTGCGCCGGCACCTCGCCTACCTCGGCCTCACCCACACGGGCCGCTCCCTCGACGAGCTGCTCGCCTGGGCTACTCGCGAGCGCCCGGGCCACACTGCCTGGCTCGAGCACGTCCTCGCGCGGAGGTCGATCACAAGTCCGAAGGCCGCATCGCGCGGCGCATCCAGGACAGCGGACTCGTCGAGCGCAAGACTCTCGAGGCCTTCGACTTCAACTTCCAGCCCTCCCTCGACAAGGCCCTCGTCCTCGAGCTCGCGCGTCTCGACTTCGTCCGTCGGCACGACGACCTCGTCATCACCGGCAAGAGCGGCACCGGCAAGAGCCACATCCTCAAAGCACTCGGCCTCCGCGCCTGCGACCAGGGCATCTCCCTCCGCTTCGCTCGCTGCGTCGACCTCCTCGCCGACCTGCACGCCGGACTCGCCGACAACACGTATCCCACGCCGCTCAAAGCCTGGGCTCGCCCCCAGCTACTCATCATCGACGACGTCGGCCTCGGACAGGTCCGAAGCACGACGACGAGCCCACGGCCGCGCACACCCTCTTCAACCTCATCGACCGCCGGCACGGCAAGGTCTCCACCGCCGTCACCTCCAACATCGATCTCCGCGACTGGGGGCGCTACCTCGGCGACGCCACCGTCGCCGCCGCCATCCTTGACAGACTCGCCATGCACGCCATCCGCATCGACATCGACGGCCCCAGCTACCGACAGCACGTCGCCACCGAGCGCGCCGGCCACCCGGCCCGCCTCCATGCCCTCCCCGGCGTGACGCCCCATGAGCGCGGCGGCACTACGCCTCACCGCCGCCAGCCCCGCCGACGGTGCCAGACCTCGTGGCCGCTCCAGAGCTTGCCGCCATCATTCTGCTCGAGCACGCTCTCGACGTCGCCGCGAGGCACTCCTCGCCGAGCACCTGACCCTCATCGACGACTTCCGCAGGCCCTGGGACCACGGCCCCGTCCTCTCCCTCGCAAATACCATCTGCCGCCGCGCCGGCGCGCTGCGCGACACTCTCGGCGCTACAGGCGCGCCGTTCGCGACGCCGCGACCTCGCCGACGCCGACGCCGCGCCCGACGACGACTTGCCCTTCTGATCTCGGTCCGCGTCTCGCCTCCGTCCGGACCCGCGCCGAACGACGCCGCCTACGCACGGACTCCGCGTTGGTGGCCGCGATGCCCTGCGCCTTGCGACGACGCGCCCCCTCGATTCGCTTCTCCGGGCGGGTCGCAATCGGGCCGCTCTCACGCGCCGACTCTCGTTCCAGGGTGGGTCAACCGAACGACGAAAGGTGGATCAGCAAGAAGGGGCCGCTGAAGCCACGGGGCAGCAGTGTACGGCATTCGGAAGCTCGGAGTGCGGGAAGGATTGGTGGGCCCATCTGCGGGCTTCACAGAGCGGCGCAGGTTTGTTCGCCCCGAACCGTCCCCCCTGACCCGTCTACCGTGCCGGTCGACGTCGTCGTCGAGGCCCGCGACGTGTGGCCCACAGGAACGCTGCGACGGCACCCAGGCTCCAGCCAGTCGTCGTCTCCTCCCTACCGACCTGGCATCCTCCCGAGCCGGCCGAGCCGGCGGCCCCTGGTGACGCACTCGACCCCGATGCGCCCGAGTCGGCTGCTCGCTCGGGGAGCGACGGCGGCGGCGCGACGCTGCCCCCGTTCGCCGGCCCGGCGGCGGAGCCAAAGCACACGTCAGCCACGAGGTCCGAATTCGGGGCCACGCAAGCCTTCGTGCATGCCGCGTCGACTGTGCCCTGGCCCGCTCCGGGGGGAAGCGCGACTCCGCTCGCCCACCACACGTCATCGGACATTGGCAAGCCCACGTCGAGGGGCAGTCCGAATCAATCGCGCACGCCGCCGTCTGCTGCGCGACGCACATCTTCGAGGTGATGGAGAGGCAAGTGCTGCCCGCATCGCAAATCGCCGGCACTGGGAACGGAAAGCCCGAGTCGGGCCCCGGGAGGAACGGCGGCATGGGCACGTCGCTGCAGGGAACGGTCATGCTCGTCTGGTACGGGGCGAGAACCACGGTCGCCTGGTCGGCCCGCACTGGTAGTACCCAGAGCTGCCCGAGCACGTGAACCCGGGGCCGCAGTCGGAATCGACGAAGCACGGCGCCTGCCATTGTGGAACACACGCGCTTCCCGGCGAGCACGACGAACCGCCATCGGGCGCCGTCACGCATTCCGTGCCCATGTCGAGGAAGCAGCTCAGACCGGGCCCGCAGTCGGAGTTGCTCTGGCACGAGAGCGACACGCAGGTTCCCGCGGCCCCTCCGTCGGAAGTCGTTCCCGACGGCTCGCAGTCGAACCCGCGGGGACAGTCGGTGGCCACCTTGCACGCCTTTGCGTGGGCCTGTTGGGGGGAGAAGGCCGTCGAGAAAAATGTGGCGCACGCGAGAATCCAGAAGGAAGCGTGGCGTTTCCGCATGGGATGGACTCCGATCGCGCGGTTCACTGTAGCAGCGCGTGCCGCGCAGCATCGACGCAGTCCCGCCGATCGTGCGCCGCGTCGCCGATGAAAGCCCGAGCCCGGTCGACCGACCCGAAACGGCCGGCGACCGGAACGCGGCAAAGCCGCCCGTCGGGGTATCAGCGCCGCCGTCGCGCGACCGCTCGCAAGAGACGCACGACGAGGTCCTGAACGTCCTCGGGCGCGGCGTCGTACTGCCGGCCGACGTCGTACGCCTCCGGGCTCAGGTCTTTGACGGGGCCGAGCAGTTCACCGGGCGGGACACGCAGGCCCTTGGCGAGCGCGTAGACGGTCGAGAGCGACGGGTCGCGGCGTCCGTTCTCTACCGTGCCGACGTAGTTTGGGCTGAGCCCTGCGCGCTCCGCGAGCTGCTCGAGGGTGAGCCCGAGCGCTTCGCGCCTCCGTCGAATCGTGCTGCCAAACGACACGAGCCCGAGAGTCGTGGACGCATGCCGCCTGGTGAACGCCCTATAGGATTGACATGCAATCCGATTGTGTTGCACTCGTGGACAAAGGCCGGGGGAACCGTCATGCCGTCGCCGTACGAAGAGAACGCGCTCAAGGAAATCGCCGCCTGGAAGCACCCTGCGCTCGGCTGGCTCGGGACGGCGATGCGCGCGGTCAACTGGCCGCTCGACAAGGTTGGCGACGCGGTCATGAAGACGCCCGGCGTCGGCTGGGTGCTCGAGAAGAGCATCGGCGGGCTCATGAACGTGACCAACGACGCCGCCCGGTGGAGCGTGCCGACCGGACGCGATCTTCGAGGAGTACCGAAAGGCCGGCCATGCCGTGCGCGGACACGCGGACCTGCCGACGCTCGACCTGGAGCAGGTCGACCGCACGATCGGTTGGCTCGGCGCCAAGTACAAGGGCGGGGCTCTCACGAAGGGGCCGCGTTCGGAGGCATGGGGCTGCCTGGTATCCCCCCTGACATCGTCGCTCTCGTGGTCCTCAATCTGCGCGCCATCGCCGAGTACGCCACCTACTGCGGCTTCGACGTGTCGACCCAACAGGAGAGCCTCTTCGCGTTGAACGTCCTCGGGTTCGCATCTAGCCCCGGCGACCCCGCGAAGGTCTTAGCGATGGCACAGCTGGTGCGGATCGCCCAGGACGTCGCCAAGAAGAGGGCCTGGAAGGAACTTGAGAAGCACGCCTTCGTCAGGATCGTCCAGCAAATAGCCAAGACCCTGGGCATTCGCCTGACAAAGGCCAAGCTCGGGCAGTTCGTCCCATACGGAGGGGCGCTCGTCGGCGGTGGCTTCAACGTTTACTTCACTGAACAAGGTCTGCGACGCAGCCTATTTCCTCTACCGGAGCGATTCCTCGCCGCGAAGTATGGTCCGGACCTCCTGTCGGTTGCCTACGTCACCCGCCGACGACCACGACCCCCGGTATCCCGAGGGAGCCGAGGAATTGCCGCCCGACCGCACGCCGCCGGACGGCGCCCACGTGTGAATCACCGGAGCCCGTTGGCGGTGCCGCCTGCCTCGGACACAGGGGGCCTCGACATCAGAGCCGAGCGTTCATCCAAGCGACAAGCGCGTCCATGCGGGGCTGATCGATGAACGCGACGATGGGGACCCCGTCATGCTCGCCGTTCGTGATGACACGCCAAGGTGGGGGACGTCGAACGTGGTCCCCGATACCAGCGACGGCGAGGAAACGTATGCCCTGCCCGAAGCCATGTCTCGCTCTGCTTGCCTCGCGTCGGTGTGGACAAACATCGGCGTCCTCGTCCCTGGGATCATCGGCCTCGTGCGCGGACTGGGCAACACGATTCTACGACTGAGCTGCACGAGTGCCTGGAGGCGCTCTCGGCGTAGCCGTCACGCTCCCCATTGCGAGGGGCGGTCGTCGATGTCGCCGGCCGCGCCGCCACCGCGCCCGAGAGACTGGCGGCGGCGCCTCGTCGCTCGGTTGACCGCGAACGAGCCCGCGACGACCATCGGCGCATGAGGCTCGGCCCCAGGCTACTGTCGCCGTGGTGCGTGGCGATCGCCGCCTTCCTTCTTCTCTTCGTGGTCCCTGCCCGCGGCCTCGCCGACCAAGGTGTCACGACCTGCGACGGGCCGCCCGTCTGCTGTCCGACAAGGATCGAGGTGGCTCCAGGAGAAACCCACACCGTGCTCGTCGGCGTCGTATTCGTCGGCATCTATGAGGTCAGCGAGAAGACGTCCAGTTGGACGGGCGACTTCTACCTCTACGAGTCATGGGAGCCCGCCGTCGGCTTCGTCCCGCAGACGGAGATCGTCAACGAAATCGAGCGAAAGTCCTCCCAGTTCGATAACACCGAGCTTCGCGATGGAAAGTGCATGCGGACACGGCGTCTCCATTCCACGCTTCGGACGGGGTTCAATCTCCGGACCTTCCCCTTCGACGTCCAGACGCTCACGCTAGAGCTGTCCGACGCCGAGTTCCCGTTACCTCAGGTTCGCTACGACGACCGGACAATTGCGGGCGTGGACGACGCTGCGCTGCACCAGCTCGCGGCTTGGAAAGTGGCCCCCGTCGTCCAGTACGCCCGAACAACCAAGGCGTTTCGCTGGGATCCCGGCGCCCCCAATTACGACTACGCGACCTTCTCGGTCACGGTGGCGCGCCACGTGAGCTACCACATCGGTAGGTACTTCCTGCCGCTCCTGCTCATCGTAGTCGTGTCCTTCGGGGTCTTCTGGATCGATTCCGCGGACCTTGCCTCCGAGATGTCGGTCGCAGTTACCTGCCTTCTTGCGGCGGTGGCGCTTCAGCTCGCGGAGGGGAGCGAGCTACCCGACGTCGACTATCTCACGATCGCCGATCGCGCGTTCGCGACGAGCTACGTCGCGATCGCCCTCTCGGTAGTCCAGGCCCTCTACACGGACCACCTCTCGCGAGCCGGAAAGAGGGACCTCGCAATCGCCACGGACCGCCGATGCCGCATCGCGTTTCCGGTCGGCCTGATCCTGGCGCTTGCCGCTGCCGTTGTACAGGCGTGCGCGTACACAAAGTCGTTCCACGTCTAGGTGAACGCCGGATACCGATGGCCGCGGGTGGGCGCCAGGACGCCAGCTTCCTCGAAGCAGCGGCGGTATCTCTCAAGGAAGGCTTCTTTCTCGACGGGATCGGGGCGGGTGCGTCGAGGCCAGTGGACGGGAAGCACCTCGTAACTGCGTCCCGGACGACGCCGGCACGCCAGCATTCCGAGACCGGCATCCACGACGTGCTCGAAGAGCAGCGGATCGAACTCGCGCAGAGCGCCGGAAGCGTCAGCCGCTTCGGCCAGCACGGGTATTGCGATCCACACGCGGTCAGAGAACCGTCCGTAGTTACGTGCTTGCTGAACGAGACGCGCTGTGAAGTCGAGCTTCACCTCAACGGTTACAAGTTCGACGACCTTCTGTGAGCGCCAGTGGGCCGCCATCACGTCGACGTTCTCGAACTCGCTTCCAGCTCGCTCGTTGTGGACGTCGAATACGTAGGGCGCGTCATCGGGTGTGTGGTCCGATTGGTAAATGCTCTCCAGGGCCGAGACGACATACGTTCCGAGACGTCGCTCCTCTTGCCGATTCCGCCGTCGCTCCTTCGGCGGGACATCCGGTTCATCGTCCTCGGTCTCGACCTCAGCGGCCGTCCCCGCCTCGGTCTGCTCGGCGCTGGTCGCCTGCTGCTCCTGCGCCTTCTTCAGCTTCGCAAACTGCTCCTCGGTGTAGAAGCTCCTCGCGTGGCTGTACCAGTGGAACGGAGGCTTCGGGCGGCCATCCTCGGGGGGTGCATCGAAGTCGAAGTACTTCAAGCTTACGACGAGACGGCGGGCATCGGGTATGTTCCGCTGCTCAAGGGCGTGCCGCAGCGCGAGGCTGCTGACGACGCCGCCGCTTTGTTGCAACAAGTCGCGGAGCACTTGCGTCCCGACTGTCCATGTCTCGGGCGAAGGAGCCTCGGAGGGGCTGCTGTTCGCACCGTCTGTCGAACCGGACTCCACGATCGCCATGTTCACCTCCCCCGCCGCCGACGCGTACCAGCTTCGCCCAACGGCTGCGTGCGACCGTCGAGGCTATCAGCCTCGACCGCGCGATCGAAATCCCGGTGCCCGGCGCCAGTCTGATTCTCCGTCAACGAATGCCGTCGTGGTGAGAGCAGCACCCGCCACCCTCGATGAGAAGCGGGGCATCCCCGGTCGCCGGCTCATTCGCCGGGCCCAGATCGACACGCCGACGATGGACAGGGGCGGTGTGAGAAGGATGGCGAGAACGAGGAGCCACGTGACGACCTGCACCCGGCCAGCGTCTCATTTCCGCCTGGTCCGAGTCCTGGCGGCGGGAGAACGGCGGCCGGGGGCCGTGAGCGCGAGGCCGGTCCTTCCGGTGTCCCGAGCCCGAGACCCGGCCCCCGTGGACCGCGGGCAAGAAGCTGGGGCCCGCGCGGTGTGTCGGGAGTGGCGGGGACCTCGGACTGGCGACGGCGACGACGTACGGGAAGCGCTACTGGCCGACGAACGGATGACCCCCTGGCACAGGGTGGCCCGCTCGAAGCGCGACGTTGGCCGCGCACTGCGGGTGCATGCCCGTGGCCCGTGCCATGCTTACGGCAAGAGCACGAACGTGGAAAGCATTCCCCCGAGCCCGGTTTTCCCCGGCACGCGATGGGCGCTCGTCTTGACGTCTGGCCTTCTGGGCCTTCTCGGGTGCAGCGGCGCCGTGCTCGGTGACGGGTCGGACACCGCGGACGGCGGGACGCAGGGAGCCAATCCTCTGCTCGAAGTTGCTGACGGCGGCCCAGCGGGCGCAGCTTGCGAGCATTATTACGCCGCGCAGTACACGCGATGTGGCGGCCCCATTCTGCCGCCCAGCGAAGCCGCGCGCGTCGAGGCTCGGTTCGTCCAGGTCTGTCTGAACGATATCGCGTTGCCCGGGAGCGGGATGACCACCGTCAGCGTGGAGGCGTGCGCCTCGGCGCTCGATGTGTCGCCTTGCGAGTTTCCGGCCGGCCAGCCGCTAGCGTGCAACTTTCACGGATCGTTGCCCGGTGGCTCGCGGTGCAACGAAGGCCTGCAATGCCAGAGCGGGCACTGCCAGGGGACGGCGTTCTTTAGTCCGGAAGGACCGATCGGCCCGACCACCTGCGGGACCTGCGAGCCTTTGGTTAGCGTCGGCCAGGTTTGCGCCAATGGCAATTTCTCGGCTGGCTGCGCGAGTGATGCCGTATGCCTCCTTGGTGCCGGCATGGAGACGGCGGCCGAACCGACGTACACGTGCGTGGCGATTACGCAAGGAGATGTCGGAGCGACGTGCGACGACCTTTCGGCCCTCTGCAGGACGGGCCTTTATTGCGCCGCCCAGACGGGAACCTGCTCGATGCTCGCGGACGCAGGCGCTCCATGCGGAGACGGTGCCAAACCACCCGGGGATCCGGGCGGATGTGTGGCGCCCTTGGCCTGCGTGGGCACACCTGGAGCCTGTGCGAGCGGCGGCGTCGGCTCACCATGCACGTACAATCCGGACTGCGCTCCCGGGTTCGGTTGCGCGCAGGCGGAACATTGTACTTCGACGGGCTCGGGTAGTTTCTGCTCGTCGTCGGGTACCTGTTCGGCCATCACCTGGGCCGCGCAAGGGCAGGTCTGCGACGGTGGCGGGACGCGCTGCCTCGTAAGTACATGCGGCTCCGGGTCGGGCATTGGCCCTGCGCTCATCCCGCCTGCCGATGGCGGCCCTGCCACGGGCACGTGCCCGATGATCGCCTCCGATGGGCAGCCTTGCAATTCCGAGTGCGACACCTTCGCTGAATGCTTTAGCCCCACGGGCAAGGCCGGCGCGTCCGGTCTGGTGGGCACCTGCACCTTGCTCGACAGCGTCGTTTGCAAGTGAGGCACTCAAGGGGCGCCCAGCACGCGCCCCCGTCATCCGGGTCCTCGCCGAGGTCTCCCAGGACCGTGAACCGGCGGCGGTTCCGGCGCCCACGTGTGAATCACTGGGAGGGGCAGGCGTACCGGAGCTTGTAAAACGGCGCCACGGGTTCCCGCCGTCGTCACGGCCTGCTATCGGTGCGCACGATGTCGAACAAGAAGCCCGCATGGTCCTCGATGCTGCCCGGCCGCCTGCCGCTCTCGCAGTACTGTCTGGAGGAGCTACGGAGTGCGAAGGCGGCGCACGTCTTCCTGACCGAGGAGGTCAAGGGACCGGAAGGGTTCGGCGAGTGCCTTCGCTCGTTCCGCTTCCTCCTGTTCTTCGGCATCGCGTGCATCGCCGAGGACAAGCATCCGCCGCTTACCCGGTGCTGGAAGGAGCTGGAGCGTCTCTTCATGCGCGACCCGGCCTTGGAGGACGGGATGTTCATCCAAAGCTGGATCCTCATGGACTTCCCCTTCGGGCCGAAGGGCGAGACGGCGCTCGACTACTTCGAGGAGTTCCTCAGCGGCGTCGAGCAGGCGCCCCTTTTTCAGCCGTTCATCGACGCGGCACGCAAAAGCCGCCTCGGGCTTCACCAGGACGTGATGCGCACGAAGAAGGTCGCCAAGTTCCGCGAGCTGCTCTCCGGCAAGGTGACCGAAGCGTTTCCGTCCGTCGAGGAGTACAGCAAGGGCGAGATCCTGCTCACCCGCATGCTCGCCTACAAGGATCAGGTTCTCGTCTGGGGCGACCCGAAGGGCTTTCCGAAGGAGAAGAAGACCCAGATCGAAGACATGGTGCTCGATAAGATCATGGTCTACGCGGACCCGCAGGATGCGCCGGAGGTCCAGTACGAGAAGTTCATGAAGCTCGCCGGGCCGTACTGGATGTCGTGCGTCACGAAGAACGACGCCGTGCCCATCCTCGCGCCGGACCACTGCCTGACGTACCTCGACCGCCGCGCTTGATGGGACCGTGTGGCGGGCGCCCGGTGAGCGGTCCTACGACACGCGACTTGGCTGCGGCTTGTCGATGCAGCACTTCTTGAACTTCCGGCCGCTGCCGCACGGGCAGGGATCGTTTCGCCCGACCTTGGGCGCGGATCCTTGTGACAACATCGCAGTGGGCGACGCCCAGGGAAGGAACCCTTGCCCGGACTCGGTGGCGTTCAGCACCGAGCGCAACGTCTCCGGCCTGCGTCGGGCCAGGGCGATCAGGTTGATTGCGAGCTGCGTGCGAGCACGGGGCGGAAGCGCCGCCAGGTCTGCCGGCGAGATGGAGCGCGCGCGCATCCCGGCGACCAAGAGCCGGGCAATCTCTGGGTCGAACGGAAGGGGCGCTCCGCTCGTCATCACGAACGTCTCGAAGGGCAGCAAGTGCGCCGCCATGATGATGCCTCGGCTGCCCGTCTCGGAGAGGTTCACGTCCGCGAGCAGGAACGGCTCTTCACTGAGCAGGTCCAGCGCTCGGGCGCCAACATCCGGCACAATCTCCGTGACGTCGAAGAGCGTGAACCGGCTGCTGAGCATGGCGGTAAGCACGACGCGCTCGTCGTCGGAAACCTCGGCGCTCGTCATGCGCTTCTTGATGGCCGCCCGGCCCGCCGTGTGTTCGTGGATCGCAAAGTCGGCGAGCAGGCCTACGTCGTCCTCCTCGTCGAAGATCATGATCCCATTTCCCCACAAGCCGAGCGCGCGGGCGCAGTCCTGCATGCCAGCCTTGCCGATCTCGCCGAAGAGCTGCTCGTTGAGCGAACGCTGCGCTTGGCGGAGGCGAAGGTACGTGTCGCGAACGTCGGTCCGGTTGTCCAGGGCGGTCACGCGCCCTGCGCTACAACAGCGGGCGGCCGGGCGCCAGAGTTGCCGCCGTCGTTGCCCAAGGAACGCGTTCAACCGGACGCGGTGCTCGGCCCGAGTCCAGGGCGTTGCTCGTGTCTGCCACGGACTGTAGCGTCTCGCCGATGCCGGAAATCCCGCGCGAGTACCGGGGCTGGTGGCGGATCGTCGAGACGTCCCAGTGGGTCAACGATGACCTCGACACCTGCGGGACGGCGCTCCTCTCGCTCACGGGTCACGCCGACCGGCTCAGGATGTTCGTGCTTCTGGCCTACGTGCACTGCAAGCCGACGAAGGCCGGCGTGTCGTTCACGTGGGAGGGCGCCTGGGAGTTCGATCAGGTCTCCGGCACCGGCAGCGTGAAGCTCGACGCGGACGGTCGGCTCAAGGGGGAGTTCAAGATCAAGAACGGCGACGACAGCGCTTTCATCGCCGAGAGGACCGCGGAGCCCGAGGAGCCGATCCCGATCCCGCCGAGCTACCGGGACAAGTGGAGGCGCCGGAGGTGACTGACAATAACGGAGAAACCGACCTCGGCGCCGAGTGGCAGCGCGCAGGCGGCACGCTCAGCGACAAGACCGTACGCAAGGGGTTCGGCCTCACGCAGGCCGAGATCGTTCACGCCATCCGGGCGGGCAAGCTCCAGTGCCGGCGCACGGCAATCTACGGGAACCCGTGTCTGCGACTCCTTCGTCGGGAGGTCGAGGCGCTCGTCAGGACGGAGCGCGGCGCTGCCTACCTGGCGAAGCAAACAGGCCAAGACCGAGCTTGCCCGCATCGACTCGGAGATCAGGCGGCTGCGGACCAAGCTTGCGGCACCGGAGATGCGCAGGGCCAGACTCCGCCGCCGCAGCGGTTGACCCACGCGCCGCCGTCTGGCTTCGTGTTCTCCGCCCAAGGCTCCCGATGCGCCACGCCCCCGTCCTCTCCGGCACCCGCTCCGCGTCCGCGGCGACGACCATCGAGGGCGTGCTGGAACGGGTGACGTTCTCGAACGACGAGAACGCCTGGAGCGTCGTGAAGCTCGTCGTCCCCGGCAGGACCGACCTCGTGACGGCCGTCGGCAACCTGCTGGGCGTGCAGCCGGGGGAGAGCCTGCGCCTGTCGGGCCGGTGGACGACGGACAAGAAGTACGGCGAGCAGTTCCGCGTCGATTCCTACGTCACCGTGAAGCCCGCGACCCTCGTCGGCATCGAGAAATACCTCGGCTCGGGGCTCGTCCGGGGCGTCGGCAAGGTCATGGCCGAGCGCCTCGTGAAGCACTTCGGCATGGAGACCCTGGAGGTCATCGACCAGAAGCCCGCGCGGCTCCCCGAGGTCGAAGGGATCGGCCCCGTCCGCAGCGAGCGAATTACGACGGCCTGGATCGAGCAGCGGCGCATCAAGGACGTGATGATCTTTCTCCAGTCCCACGGCGTCTCCACGACGTACGCCGTGCGCATCTACAAGGCGTACAAGGACCGCTCGATCGCCGTCGTCAAGGAGAACCCCTACAAGCTCGCGATCGACATCTTCGGCATCGGCTTCAAGAGCGCCGACAAGATCGCCGCGCAGCTCGGCATCTCCCCGACCTCGCCCCAGCGCGCCGAGGCGGGGGTCCTCCACGTGCTCGCCAAGTTCTCGGACGAGGGGCACGTCTTCGCTCCGAGGCCGAAGCTCGTGGAGGCGGCGACCGCGATTCTCACGATCGACACGGCGATCATCGAGCAGGCGGTGACCGACCTCGCGGGCAGCGGGCATGTCGTCGTCGAGCCTGGCCCCGGCGGCGAGGAAGCCGTCTACCTCAAGAGTCTGCACACGGCGGAGGCGGCGGGGGCCGGTCGCATCCGCCTGCTCCTCGGGACGGCGAGCCGCCCCATCCGCATCGACATCGAGCGCGCCCTCCTCTGGTTCGAGGATCAGCAGAACATCCAGCTCGCCGACGAGCAGAAGGAGGCCATCCGCAAGGCCGCGACGAGCAAGCTCCTGGTCGTCACCGGCGGCCCTGGCACCGGCAAGACCACGCTCGTCAACGGCATCATCCGGATCCTGCAGAAGAAGGGCCGGCGCATCCTGCTCGGCGCCCCCACGGGCCGGTCCGCCAAGAGGATGGCCGAGACGACGGGGCGGGAAGCCAAGACCATCCACCGGCTCCTGGAGTTCAACCCGAAGAAGTTCGGTTTCGACCGCGACGCCTCGAACCCCCTCGAAGCCGACGTCGTCATCCTCGACGAGGCCTCGATGATCGACACGGTGCTCGCTTACAACGTGCTCAAGGCGGTCCCCTTGCATGCCCAGCTCGTGCTCGTTGGCGACATCGACCAACTCCCCTCGGTCGGCCCCGGCTCCATCCTCGGCGACGTCATCCGCTCGGGCGTCGCCGACGTGGTGCGCCTGCGGCACATCTTCCGACAGGGCGCCGAGAGCCTCATCGTCGTCAACGCCCACCGGGTCAACGAGGGCCTCATGCCCGAGCTACCCCCCGAGGGCTCGAAGGCGGACTTCTTCTTCATCGAGCGCAACGAGCCCGAGGAGATCGCCGCCACGCTCAAGGCCCTGGTCCGCCAGCACATCCCGCACAAGTTCGGGCTCGATGCCGTCGCTGACATCCAGGTGCTGACGCCCATGCAGCGCGGGCTCCTCGGCGCGGCCAACGTGAACACGGAACTCCAGGCGCTCTTGAACCCCTCGGGCGACTCGCTGGTGCGCGGGAGTCGGACCTTTCGCGGCGGCGACAAGGTCATGCAGATCCGCAACAACTACGACCTCAACGTGTTCAACGGGGACATCGGGCGCATCCGGAAGATCGACGCTGTCGAGCAGGAGGTCCAGGTCGAGTTCGACGGGAGGGCCGTGACGTACGACTACTCGGACCTCGACGAGCTGGTGCTCGCCTACGCCTGCTCGATCCACAAGTCTCAGGGCAGCGAGTACCCGTGCGTCGTCATCCCGGTGCACACGCAGCACTACGTGATGCTCCAGCGGAACTTGCTCTACACGGCGATCACGCGCGGCAAGCGCCTCGTCGTCCTGGTCGGGAGCAAGCGGGCGCTGGCCATCGCGGTGAAGAACAACTCGATCGAGGAGCGCTGCACGATGTTGGCGGAGCGGCTCCGTGGCCGGTCGAGCTACAACGGCGAAGACGAGGTGACGCAGTGACCTACGAGGAGTTCATGCAGGCTTGGGTCCTAGCGAGAAAGGAGTCCGGACTGCCCCTATTGGGCGCGCACGAGGGCAAGGAGACGCTCGACACGCGCTCGCTGAGTCGCACCTTCGAGATGTACGTCGAGCCTCTCGGCGGGCAAGAGGCCGAGCCCTTCCACATCGCCGCCGCTCTCTCTTGGCGCTTCGATGCGCTCATGACGGCGCGGACGGCCACGACCGAGGAGGACATGCTCACGCAGGTGCTCGGAAGAGAGCGCGTTGGGGGTCACAAGGTGCGGACCGAGCCCTCGCCGCTGCGGGTGGATGTCTCGCTTCGGGCGTCGCTGCCGTACGGCAAAGCCATCGCGATGCCGGCGCCGATGGTGTGGGCAAGGTGGGCTCGCGAGGTTCACGAGCGGCTGGAGCACATCGAGCCACTCGTCCCCAAAAAGACCACGCGCGAAGCTCGCGACGGGCAGCTTGAGATCCTTGCGTGGCAAACCGATCCTACCGCCAAGGTGGCCTGCGAACCCGGAGGAGAGCTAAGGCTCGAAGCCGTCGAGATCGCAGCCGGACAGCTCATCGAGCTGCCGCGCCACTGGGACGATTCTGAACGCAGGGCCGACGAACACCCCGCGGGCCAGCTTCACGAGCTGTTTCACCGCGTTCGGGCTTCCCTTCACGCCTGGATGCAGGCTGTCGATCATCTGCTTCCGAGGGCGGCGCGGTGACCGACGCTGGCGGGAAGATCGCCTGGTCTGGGATCGTTGTGGGCGTGCAGCCGCGCATCCGCCTGACCCGCTCGTTCGACCAAAGCAGCCACAGCTACCAGGGCTTCGTCCTGCGCGTCGCCGGGAAGCTCGGAGAGGAAGAGAGGGCGTTCGTCGTCGCGCTAGGGAAGGGCGCGCAGGAGAAGCACGCCTGTCACCGGGGAGATTGCGTCTCCGGGCTTGGCGAGCCCGTGGCAGATCCGGAGACGGAAATCGCCGACATCTACAAGGTGAGCCAGCTCGCCATCGAGCATTTGGACCCCTCGCCAAAGAGGTCCCCGCCCTGGCTCGCCGTCCCACCCTCGTTGGAGGTCTACCGCGCCCGCGGCCACCGGAGGCTGGACGCCGGCAGGTTCGCGTCGTCGTGTACCTCGTGCATGTGGGGCTGTGAGATGGCCGTCGAGATGATCATCGACCAGTGGAACCCGGGAAACGTTCGCTGCCGCCGTGAGACGTTCTGCTATGGCCCGAAGTCCTGCGCCCTCTACAAGGCAGGGCCGAAGCGAAAGGTCCCCGGCCGAAAGGGCATGAGCTGGACCGAGGAGGACTGGATCGACGAGGAGGCCACGTCCCACCGAGGGGACGACGAGTAAGCCCGGCTGCCCTGATGGTTACGTCAGGTAGACCGCGCCGACATCGAAGCCCTCTTCCGGCGTACCGACCTGCTCACCGGACGCAAAGAAAGACGGCTCGTAGCGCTCGTCACTGTACGTGTAGAAGGCGACGCTCCAGCGATCGCCCCCGAAGTGGCGTAACCGACAGAGGTGGGTCGGCGTGCTGCGCAGGCGCTCGACGAACTGCTCGCGGGTCTCCCCGGTGGCCGTCCACGGACGCCCCGCCTCTTCGGCTCCATGTACGCATCAATGTAGCAGAGCGCGCCCTTGAACCGGATGTCGAGCCGGGCGTAGCGGCCGGCGTAGTGCTTCTCGGCGTGAGCGAGGATGCGTCGCCTTGTCGGCTCCTTCAGGCTCTCGGGGACCTTCACGCCTCCGGAGTGCGGATCGAAGACCCACGGCATGGTGCCTCCATCAGCCCATGATCAACGCACGCACCCTCGCCCGCTCCCCCGCGAGGATCTCCATCGCCCGCCCGAGCCCGATCTCCGCGGCGACGGCCTTGAGCAGGGTCTCAGCCGATGACGTGCTGGCACTCGGCCTCGGCACCGCAGCGCCCGTCCGGGCGGTCGTCGCTCTTCTTGCAGCCGCCTTCGTCACCTTCTTCTTGGCCGAACGGCGCGTCCTGTAGACGTACGTGTCGGCGATCTTGATGCCCTTCTCCTTCGCCGCCGCGATGACCTCCTTGACGGGCATGTCCTCGCGGAGGGACCGGATGAAGGCGGCCTTCGACTGCGGCTTCTTGCTCCCAGTGGCCGCGGTCGGCTTGGCCGTCGAGATCTTCTTGGCCTTCCTCTTCGCCCCCGTTCGACCCCGGACCTTGTAGACGAGCGCAGGGTCGATCTTGATGCCCTCGGCTTTTGCCTTGGCGACGACTTCGGCGGCGGAGAGCGTAGAGGGTTGGGAGCGGATGAAGTCGGACTTGCTCTGCGTCTTGTTGGCGGCCATGTTCGGAGCCGGAGTTCAGCACGGGCCGGGCGAGGGGGGCAACGTCGCTATCGTCCTCGCGAGCACTTGGTGTCGCTAAACCCAAGAACCAGACCGTCGGCGAATTCCACCGAGCACGGGGCACCGGCCGATATGGTCGCCGCGGCCCGGCGCGCGCGCGAGGAGGAACTGCGGCACGCACGCGCGATGCGCGCACTCGCGCGGCGCTTCGGCGTTCAGGCGTCGTGGCCCGATGTCCCGCCCGTCCGCTCACGAGACCTGTTCGAGCTGGCCCTCGAGAATGCGCGCGAAGGGTGCGTCGCCGAGTCGTACGGCGCGAGCCTCGCCCTCGTGAGCGCCGCGCGCGCCGCCGATCCACGCGTGCGAGATGTCATGCGCTCGATCGCCCGCGACGAGTGCCAGCACGCGGAGCTTAGAGCTGGCAGGTGCTGTCGTGGACTTCGAGCCGCCTCGCCGCCACGGATCGCGCCGCCGTCCTCCGTCATCTCCACGTCTCGGCCGAGGAGCTCGCCGCGCGCGTCGGGCTCCGCCCGACCCGCGAGTGCGCGAAGATCTGCGGCTTGGCGACGGCCGACGAGCGCCGGCGCCTCGCTGCCTCTCTCACCGAGGCGCTCTTCCGCGGCGCCGATTGGTTCGTCTCTTATGACAGCAACGCCGGAAGGACGATTCGCTGGACGAGCTAGTGCGGACCCTTTGCGAGCAGTACGGACCGATACAGCCCGACCCCCGGTACTTGCTGTGAACAACCGGGCGGAGACTCCTCTGGCGCGATCGCCAAAGCGCGTCGCATAGCGCGGACCGCCCGGGTGGGGCGGCGCAAAGGGCACTCTTTCTAGGCGCGATGCGGGACGAAAGAGAAGCTTGGGCCCTCTCGCTCGTTCGCGCAGCGCGTGGCCGAACTCGAAGCGGCCGCCATGAGCGTCAAGAGAGCCCTCGGCATGGCGCCCGACGAAGCGATCGCATTGCTCGTGGGCAGTGTACCGGATGAGGCGCGAAGCGATGCCGGTCGCGTCCTTTCGCGTCCGGAACCCCTACCTGCGTCTCGGTGACACGTCCAGGCCGCGATGGTCATCGCTCTGCGCCCCATGGCTCAACCGTAGCACTGCACGCGTCGGCCCTACTCGGTGCCGGCATCGTCGGGGACGCAGCATCGCGTGACGAGGCAGCCGTCGACAGTGGCGGAGACGTTGTGCGCTCCGCTGACGCATGCTGCCGAGCAGACGACCGGCGTAGCGCAGGCGCCCGCGTCGGCCACGCCGCCGTCAGATGTGGCGTCGGCGCCTGCATCGATAACGCCGGACTCGGCGCCCGTGTCTGTCGCGTCGCCCAACTCGATGCCGCCAGGGTTTCCACTGCCCCCCCCGCTGCTGCCGCCGCTGCCACTGCTGCTGCCACCCGACGGCCCATCGTCCTCGAATGGCCCGCAGAGTCCCATGCATTGCTCCCGCGAGCTGCAGGCCACGGCCCCCACCAGCGCGCCCGTACCAGCGGTGGCCGCGATCCGGAGGAGAAGCCTTGGCGGGGTGATCGGCGACGTTCGATAGAGCATGTGCCTGTCAGGGGGATGGCCGCCCGGACGTTGAACCTTCACAGCGAATGACTCGTCGTGGGCTTACAACCACCGCCCACGCGGAGGCGCCCTGATGGCCCTCGGCACCGGTCAGGGCGCCAGACATCGCGCATGACGCGCGATTCGGGTTGGGGGTTGGGGCGAAAGGGGTGTGCGCATACGCGTCGTGGGCTCCCTTCATCCGCGACGGCTTCGGCGAGGTCTTCCCTCCGCTAACGCCTCTTCTGGAACCGTCGCCAACTGGCGATCGGTCCAAAATCGGTCCAAGAAGGAGGGACCTGGAACGCCTTAAACGAGGAGTTTCAAAGCGTATGTGGCGGGGCGGACGGGACTCGAACCCGCGTAAAAGGCCTGATTTCGGCTGCCGCGTCGAGCAGTGCGGCCGGCTCGCGTCCTTTCGTGGCCGGAACCCCTCCGTTCGTGACCGGCGTGTCCAAAATCATCGACGCGGACCTCGTGAACGCCGCCGCTCGCGCGATGCTCGAGGGGCGCGGCGAGCTCGGGGCGTTCCTTATGCGCGAGGGAGGGCGCCTGGGATTACAAACAGGTTTCCGGCACCGGCAGCGTTAAGCTCGGCAAGGACGGTCGCCTCAAGGGCCAAATCAAGATTATGCATGGCGACGAGAGGACCTTCATCGCCGAGCGGACCGAGGAGCCCGAAGATTCGATCCCGAAGCCACCGAGCTACCAGGACAAGTGGCGGCTGCGATGATGGGCGTCAGCGCCTGCGAGGATGAGCCTCGGCGTTCAGAAGACCAAGGGCGAAGAGTAGTCGTCGTCCCGCCCAATCGGATGCGAGCTCACGCGTCCAGGTAGACAGCGCCCACGTCGAGGCCCTCCTCGGGCGTCCCGTGCTGCTCGCCCGATGCGAAGAACGACGGCTCGTAGCGTTCATGGCTGTACGTTGAAGGCGACCAACCCTGCGCAACGGGCCGCACGAACCGCTCGAGGTGCGCGCGATCCATTCTGTGCCAGCCCGGCGAGCTGCACGGCATGAACCGCGGCGGGCAGGGTCTCATGTCGCATATTCTCTCTCGGACTCGTGAGTCCACCGATAAGGGAAAATAACGGCGCATGGCTGCATGACTCGACAGGGGTCTGCGCGTACACTTTACGATCGTGGGATATCGTGGCACCAGTGTGCCCTGCGCGGCGTGCGCCGCTGCTCTCGTCGTCATGCTTGCCGGTTGCGCTTCGATCGCCGGTCTCGACCAGTATTCGAACGGCTGCAGCAGTGGGTGCGAAGACGCCACGTCCCCTCATCTCGATGCCGCTGGGATGAACGCACCGCCCGACGGACAGGTGCTTGAAGGCGACGACGGAGGCGGTCAGGACGTGGCGGTTTCGGACGAAAGCCCGGACGCCGGATGCGATGGCGGCACTTGCCAGACGATGATCTCGCACGCCGCAACGTGGGCCTGCGCCAAAGGCGGATGCAACGCCGCGGGAGGCGGGTGCGCGTCGCAGGGGCAGGACTGTTACTGCACGATCGACAGCGCCTGCCAGAGCGGCAAGTGCGTCAAGACGACCGGCCAGAACGACGTGAGCTGCGCGGGCTGCTCGGGGTCTGGCGCCGCCGACGGGTTTGGCTGCCAGCTCGGGAGCCCGGGCATCCCGGCGTCGTGCATGTCGTCCGCCTTCGGCTACACGCCAAGCAACTTGACCGCGGCGCAGCTCGCGACGCTCACGCCGGTTGGCGCGGTCGACCTGAGCTGCGCGGGCACGGTGACCTTCAACGGCACGACGTGGAGCGGGGCCACCTGCTCGCAAACGCTCCCCGCCCCCAAGACGATCGCGCAGACGGGGGGACCCAGCATCGACGTCCTCGCGTTCGAGAGCCTCACCATCCCCAGCGGGGTGACGCTGACGCTCACCGGATCGAACGCCGTGATGATCGTCGTCTTCGGCGACGCCACCATCTCCGGGACGATCCACGCCGACGGTGCCCCAGGGGTGTCCAGCAGCAGTGTCGCCGGCACGTCGGGCCCCGGCGGAAACTCCAACTGCGGCACCAGCAAAGGCGGAAACGGCGGCACCAGCCACACGAGCGGAGGAGGAGGTGGCGGCGCAAGTGCCAAGGGTGGAAGCGGCGCCAGCGGGGTCGGCGGAACCGCCGGCAGCGCCGGAGGCGCGTTCGGCTCTCCCGCCACCAGCCCGCTCCATGGCGGGTGTCCCGGTGGCACCAGCGGAAGCTGGGCGTGCACGACCTCCGGCGGCGGCGGGGGTGGTGCGGTCCAGATCTCTACGTCTGGAATGCTCGTCGTCGCAGGAGCCATCACGGCCGCCGGCGGCAACGGGGGCACGAGCAACTGCACCAGCAAGGGCTGCGCTCCGGGTCCCAACGGCACCTACGGCGGCGGAGGAGGCGGGGGCGGATCGGGCGGCACGATTGTTCTCGAAGGGCAGAGCGTTGCGACGGCCGGCAGCAGCCTGGCGCCCAGCGGCGGCAACGGGGGCAATCCCGACCCTGGAATCGAAGAAAAGGGAAGCGGTGGCGCTGGCGGGACCACCCCCTCGGCCGCGGGCGCAGACGGGACGGGCTCCGCCACCGGGCTGTGCGGCGCAGACGACGAGAACGGCGGAGGAGGCGGCGGCGCGTACGGATATGTGACGTCCGACAACCTCACCTCCGCAGCAACGTCGTGCTTCTGCGTCGAGGACTCAGAGTGCTCGACCGGCGCGTGTGTCAGCTCCGGCCAGTGCACGGGTACGTGCACGGGCGTTGGCGAACCGGACGTCACGAACTGCCTGATCCTCACCGCGGTTCCGACGACCTACGCGTGCGCGAGCGGCAACTGCAGCGACGTCGCTTCGCCCGCCAGCACGTGCAGCGCAGCAGGCGTTCCGTGCTGGTGCACGAGCGACCCGCAGTGCGTGTCCGGTCGGTGCGTCCGTTGGGCGGGGTGCGCTACCGGCGCGTGCAGCGGCTCCGGAACGGCCGACGCGTTCCACTGCGCGCCGTGAGACGCATGCCAAGATAGTTCTCCCCAACGGCTTTACCGTGGGCTCCAACATGTGCGCGCTACGCCGAACGCCGCCGTGGACAAGCAACAGTCGCGCGGCTTCCGCACGAGCGCCGAAGCGCGCACGGCGAGCGCGTCACTCCTCCCGCGCGATCTTTTCGAGGGCCGCCCCCATCGCCGGGGACTTGTCAGCATGGTGGTGGATGATCTTCCAGACGCCGCCGACCCGATGAAGCACGTTCGTGCAGGCGAGCGTGTCGCTTCCGAACGCCGGCGAGGCGACGAAGCTGCACGTCGTGTACGCGACGTCGCCGTATAAGTGCACCTGCAGATCGCGGATTCGGCTCCCTCCACGGCCCTCGCGGCCGAATGCGGCGAAGACCTTCCATGTGGCCAGAACCTCGTCCCACCCAAGCGCCCAATCGCCGCGCGGGTGACCGGTCGTCACTCGGGCCGTTTGGTGCCACGCCTCCTGCATAGGCCCCAATCCCTTGCCGCTGATCATTGCCTCGATGGCGTCGTAGAACCGCACGGTCGCCTCGCGCACCTCCGACTCATCCGATGTCATGTGTCTTCCTCCCTGCAGAGTCCTCTCCTCGACTTAAACGAACTGAACCAGGTCTTTCGACGCAGAATGCCTCGCGATTCGCAGAAGCTGCAGCTTGGTCAGGCTGTTGGTCTTCACGATGATAGCTTCGATCCCGACGCCCGACAGCGCGCTTAGCACCAGGGCCCAAGCGCTCTCGCCCTCTTCGCGAAGCGGCTTGAGTCGTGTCGTCTCCAGCTCTACGCGTCGGACGCCCACCGACTTTCGACTGGCGCCGATCAGGGTTCTCCCGAACGCGCTGCAAACCTCGGCGGACCAGAAGCCCCACGCCTCGACGCGCAGCGTGCGGGCCGGAGCGTCGAAGGAGACACCGAATCCTGCCTCGTCCGTACCGCCACCCTCGATCGCCTCGATCGCCATGCCGTCTTCGAGAGTCTCCTCACTCTCACGATGGCACGTCGACGCGGCACGCGGCAATGCGGTTCCGTCCGCGCCGTGGCCCGCGGGCGGAATGGCGCCCGATGGGCAGCCATCGCGCGTAGTAGCATTGCCCGCGCGGCGGTCCACGCGTCGTATTCGCGAGCAAGCCGCCGGGCCTCGGCGATTCGGCCCCGCTGCCGCGCAGCCACGTAGGTGGCGTCCGCGAGCCATGACCGTACCCTCGGGCGCTCTGCCAAGAAGCGAGCCGGAGCCGGGCTCGGCGCCACCCCAAGGGTTCCCGTCGTCCGGCCGAAAGAGTCCGCGCTCGCGCTGCGCGTCGCACGGCGGCACAATTGGATGCCATGCGGGGAGAAACCGTCCGTCGAGACCCCGACGCCTTGGAAGGCGCCGTGCGTGAGCGCATGGCACCGCTGCTGCGCACGGTGCTTGTCGCGTCGACTGCCGTCCTCGCCTTCACGGCCACGCTGGCCTGGCTCCATCGCCGCGAGGCCCAGCCGGAGTGGTGGGCCTACGAGCTGGGCCTTGCGGTCACGCTGGCATCGGCCGCTCTGCGGCGCGCCGGACACCTTAGAGCGGCGGGCGTCGTCCTGTCCTTGGGCTTCTGGACCCTCGCTTCGATCGCCACGGTGCTTTTGGGGGGGCCGGCGAGCCCCGGGACATTCCTCCTGGTGCCGGTCATCCTCACCACAGCGATCTTCTGGTCATGGCGCGCCGCCGGCGTACTCGCTATATGCAGCGGTGCGCTGGTCATCGCCACCGCTTCGCTCGGCGCGGTGGGTTGGCTCGCTCCGAGCGCCGAACCTCCGTCGCGGGCGACACTTGCCGGCACCTGCGCCGGGTGCCTGGGGATTACCGTGGTCCTCAGCCGAGCCTTGCTTCGTTCTCTGCGCGGCGCCGTGGACGACGCACAGAAGCGCGGCAGCGAGCTCCTGGCCCTCTTTCGGGAGAGCCCAGACGTGATCGTCGTGCTCGACGATACGGGCATCGTTCTCGACACCAATCCTACGGCGCTCGCGCTGGGCGTGCTGAGCGAGCCAGACGTCGTAGGCCGGCACTTCACCTCGCTTGGCGTCCTCTCGCCCGTCGATGCGGCTCTGGCGATTCGTCGGTTTCCCGGTCTACTCCGCGGGGCTCGTCGCACGTTCGCGCTCCGATTGACGCGCCCTGATGGCTCGCTCTTCTGGGGCGACGCGCGATCGCGCGTCGTGTCCGATAGGGGCGGCGCGAAGCGCCTTCAAGTCACGATTCGCGACACCACGCTGCGCAAGGTCGCCGAGCAGCGCTGGGCCGAGCTCGAGGGACGCCTGCTGAACGTCCAGCGCTTCGAGGCGATCGGTCGACTCTCGGGCGCCGTTGCCCACGACGTGAACAACTTGCTCAGCGTCGTCGCACTCGTGGCCTCGAGCCTCAGGACGCGGCTCGGCCCCGACCAACGGGAGCTGGCCGACGAACTCGTCGATTCCGCGGCCCGCGCTGCCAAGCTCAATCGGCGCCTTCTGCTCGTTGGGCGTCAAGACACGATCCAGCGCGAGCTCGTGGACTTGAATTCGATCGTCGATGGGATGCGGCGGCTGCTCGAACGCCTGGCGGGGGATGCTCTGCAGCTCAACTTGGAGCTCGACCGGCAGCCGTGCGTCGTTCGCGCAGACGCAGCGCAGCTCGAGCAGATCATTATCAACCTCGCCGCGAACGCGCGCGACGCGATGCAGGGCAAGGGCCGCCTGACGATCGCGACGCGGCGCTCGAGGGTGCTCGGGCCGGGTGGCTCGGTGGACGAGTCGGTGATCCTGCGCGTGTCGGACACCGGGGTCGGGATGGATCCCGAGACGCGGCGCCGCGTCTTCGAGCCGTTCTTCACCACCAAGGGACGGTCCGGCACCGGTCTGGGACTCGCCACCGTACGCGACATCATTCAGGGAAGCGGAGGTCGCGTTCAGGTGGCGAGCGAGCCGGGGCTCGGGACCGAGTTCGAGATCATCCTTCCGCGTGCGAGCGAGACGACCGCCTGACCGTGAGCACGCGGTTGCAAAGAGCGATGCAGGCATCGCAGAGGTGAATTCGGGGCCGGCCGCGAGCTTCAACGGGAAAGCCTCCCGGCGCCGACCTTGGGCGGTCGGCCTTGCTCAAGTGGTCCGGAATTGGTGCCCACGGGAGTCGGAGCGGGTTGCCCAGGCTCGGCGATCTCAGGGAATGCGAACCCGGCATCGTGCTCTACTCGGCCAGGTGGGCGAGCCGAGTAGCCGCTACGGCTCCTCAAAAAGGTCGTCCGTCAAGGATCACCGCACCGGTGTAGGTGCCGGGCGCGTCAGCCCCGGAACTTGGGCGACGAGCGCAACCAACGACCGGGCCCTCGCCTTGGCAGCGCTCGACCAGGCCGTCCGCAAACGGCATCCCGGCGCCGGTCTCGTGCATCACACCGACCGCGGGAGCCTGCTTGGGTTCAAGGGGTGCCGGCGCGCCGCATGACGCGTGGACGAGAAAAGTAGCCACCACGGCCAGCCTCGAGGTCTACAGCGACTGGTCTGATGATCCGAGCAGGCTCGAGACGACGATCCAGTATATAGGTTGTGGCCATTAGCGCCCCGCCGTCGAGATGGAATCTCATCAGTGGGCGCGTGTCGCCTCGCGCCCGGTGATGCTCTCGGATGTTCAGAAGGCCCCGCCCCTCGACCGCGCGCCTCGAGGAGGGCACGATTCGAAGGGGCAGGGCCGCGGTTCGAGATAGACCAGGATGCAGCTACGCCGTCGTCACGGCGTCGCGCTGTAGACCGCCTGGACTTCGGCGGCGCTCAGCGCGTGCCCGTAGATACGGATCGAGTCGACGGCGCCGGTGAAATTCACGTTGTTGGCGTTATCTCGGCCGATGAGCAGGTTGCTCGTCATCGGGGTCGCGAGGGTCCCCAGCGTGGTCTTCGTCGCCACGTTGGCGCTGCCGTTGGTGTAGACGGTGATCGTGTTCGGGGTCGCCGACGAGTAGACGATGGCGACGAACGTCCACGAGTCGGTGGGCATGGCGAGGCCGCTCTGGTAGTCATCGCATCCGCCCCAGAACGTTGCGCTTCCCTGGAGGCCGATGCCGAACTGCAGGCCCGTGCAGTTGCCGGTGCCGTAAGACACGATCCCCCACTCGCCTTCTCCGATGGTGGGCTCGATCCACGCGGTCATCGTTCGCGAAGCAGATCCGTAGGGCAAGAAGCCCGACGGCATGGTCACCGTGATGTTGCCGTTCCCGCTGAACAGGTACGCTCCGTTCGGGTTGCCGGCCACGTCGGTCGTGAGGGTTGCGTTCGTGACCACGCCGTTGTTGCCGTAGCCGCTGGCGTCGTTGGCGTTCCCGTTGAGCGGGAAGTACGCGAGAAGATCGCAGTCGACGGCAATGTTCGTGACGTTCGAGGTCCCCATGATTCCGCCGCCGCTCGAGACGTTGCAGGTCTGGGCGATCGGCGACGACGGCGCCGTCGAGACAGTCACGCCGTACATGGCTCCGGCGACGACGGGAACGGTCATCGTGAACGCGCCGTTCGCGCTCAGCGGGAGTGTGTTGCCCGACTGGTCTTTCAAGACGATCGATTCGCCCGGAGTGAGGCCGGCGAGGACGCCTCCGAACGTGTAGGTCGCCTGGCAGCTCCCGCCGGAGCAGATGCCGGACGCGCAGTCCGAGTTGGCGCCGCAGACGTTGCCTGGCGGGCAGGCGGGGCTGCAGGTCGGAGGCGCGCACGCGCCGTTCGTGCAGACGCCGGATGCGCAATCGGTCGGCGCGCCGCAGGCCGCGCCGTTGGCGCACGTCGGCGAGCAGCTCGGCACCGCGCAGGTCCCGTTGGTACACACACCCGACCCGCAGTCGGTGTTGGCGCCGCAGACGTTGCCGTCGGCGCAGGTCGGCGCGCACGCCGGCGCCGCGCAGGCGCCGCCGGTGCAGACGCCGGACGCGCAGTCGGTATTGGCGCCGCACCCGGAATTGTTCGCGCACGAAGGCGCGCACGCCGCGGCCGCACACGTGCCGTTCGTGCAGACGCCGGAGCCGCAGTCGCTCGACGCGCCGCAAGCGGCGCCGAAGGTGCAGGTCGGCGCGCACGCTGGCGCGGCGCAGGTGCCGTTGGTGCACATGCCCGACGTGCAATCCGCCGACGCCCCGCAGACGTTCCCGTTGGGGCAGTGGGGCCCGCAGGCCGGGCCCGTGCAGGTGCCGTTGGTGCACACCCCCGACGCGCAGTCGCCGCTCGCCCCGCACCCGTGCCCGTCGGGGCACGAGGGCGAACACGCGGCGTCCGCGCAGGTGCCGCTGGTGCACACGCCCGACGCGCAGTCCCCGCCCTCTCCGCACGGCGCACCGAACGCGCAGGCCGGCGCGCATGCTGGCGCGGCGCACGCGGATGCGGTGCAGACCCCGGATGCGCAGTCGCCGCTGACGCCGCACGCGGCGCCGGCGGTACAGCTCGGAGAGCACGCCGGGGCGGCGCAGGAGCCGTTGGTGCATACGCCTGACGCGCAGTTGCCGGCGGTTGCGCACGCGTGACCGTCGGCGCAAGTCGGGCTGCAGGCCGGCGGCCCCGCCTCCGCGGCGTCGACTCCGGCCCCATCGGCGGTCGCGTCCAGGGAACCCGCCTCGTTGGGGCCGGCCTCGGTGCCGGCTTCGCCGCCCGCCTCGGCCCCGGCCTCCGTCGACGCACCGTCCACGCCGGTCGCGGCGCCATCCATTCCTGTCTGGGTCGCGTTCCATCCCGGTCTGCGTGGCGTCCATCAACGAGCTTCCGTCGTCGAGCGCCGCGGCGTCCGTCCCTGCGTCGCCGTTCGGGTTGTTTTCGGACGACGAGCCGCTGCTGCCGCAAGCCACGACGAGCAAGGCAAGAAGTGCGGGAGCGAGCGCCGAGCGCGCTCCGATCCAACTCGGCTGTATGCGAAGATCTTCTTTCATCGGTCCCCTGTTCTGGTGAGCGCTCCGATGACCGGATGTCATGGCGCGCGATTCAAGCGATCGCCCCTGGTGTAAATCACGTGCCATGATGCGGACCGGAGGCGGGACGACACAACTACTTTCCAGCCGACTCTCGCGCCGACATGTGTGCGCTGTGCACGCGCCTGAAGGAGAAGTGGTGCGCGGGTGCGACGATCGAAGTCAGCGGCTGCGATGACTGCACTCGCCGCCGAAACGAGGCGTCGTGCCTGGTAGGGTCGGGGGCCGGAGCGGTGGTGTACAGGGTTGCCTTGGCCGTGTCCGCCGTTTCCGGCTTCGTGCCCGTGTAGGTACGCCATCACTCCGTCTCCAGCCCGCCGTAGTGCCTACAAATTCCGTCCGGGCACCGATCGAGGTACGGGAACAACCGTGACAGATCTCGTTCGGTTGAGGGATCAGGGGACGCCCCTGTCTAACGATGGGCCGTCTCACCGTTCGTTGGCCGAGTGTCCACCTTCGCGAGCGTGTCACGCGCGGCGTGCTCGGAAGCGTTCGTCACTTGTGCACCGCTGGCGCGCGCGGCAGCGGGCGGAGCCTGATCCTCCCGCCCCGGGAAGGTGAACGCCGCGCGAACCGTGGCCCCGTTCGCACCTGGGGCCGCGAACTTGGCTGCGCCAGCGGCGGTCGTGATGCAGCTCGCGACGGACGGGCTCAGCCCGATGTTGCTCGATACGCTCACGGAGTCTACTTCGCCGGCGGGAGTGACCTTGATGAGCAAAACCAGCCTGCCGGGTTGCCTTGACGTGGAGTCGGGATCGTTCTCGTAACAGCTCTTCGCCGCTGGGTTAATCTGGCCGCGAAGCACGGTCTCGGCGAGCGGCGCCGGAACGCTCATTGACGCCCGCGCACCTTGGAGACTGCCGAGGGGCACGACTCGGCTCGCCAGGCCCGCCGTCGTCGAAGTGGCGCCGGTCGCGTCGGTGTGGAGCCCTTGGAGACTGTCCCCGCCTCCCGCGTTCGACTGAATCGGTGCGCCAGCGCCGGGCGGCAGGGCCAAGCCATCGGCGACCTTGTTGCCTGCGGCCGCCTGACGGTTCGCCATGCTGTTCAAATCGACAAACGCGCCCGTGACGCTCTTCTTCGTGGTTCCGTCGAGGCTCGCACGCGCCGCCTCGAGCTCCGGCCCCACCGAGACGCTCCACTGCCCTATGCACGCGAGAGTTGGGTCGCTCGCGCTGCAAGCGCGCGCTGGCGCGCGCGCCGATTGGGCCACAGCGGACCCCTCCGCGCCCAGGGCCAACACCGCAACCGTGATCCACATTCGCTTGGTTCGAAGGCTCATATAAACAACACCAATGTAAAATTGTACCTAGCCTACCCAAAACGTCAATAGCAAATAGCTCCCGCTGCGACACCGCGTGGTCATGTGTACAACGTGTACGCCTCCTGGCGAGATGACGCGGCTTGGCCATGGGGACCGTGCGATAGGGAAGCGGGCGTCGCTGCGCAAGGAACCGTGCCGTGTCGTTCTTGCTCCGCTGGACGAACGTCGCCTCGATCCGGGTGGCCGAATACTACTCGAACCCCGCCGCACTTATCCGCGTGCTCGATGTGACTGACTCGCAGCCACGGCGAGGGGCCGACATCCCCGCAGTTGTCCGGAAACGCACCGGCGCGCTTCACGCAGCCTTATGGCAATAGTAGTTGAGCTGTCCGCCGAGACGCGACCGGCGCGCGATCGGGCCGAGCGCCGTCGTTGTCGTTGCTCGGTGAAGCACGTAGCGCCGACGGCCGATGGACGTTGGAGGAGAGCCGGACCCCCTTGACTACGGTTCGGTAATCCGACGAGCCGTCACTTGCTGGGTACCGCCGGTCGCGCGATGGTCATGAGTTGTGCGGCGGATTCGTCGTCACGGTCGGCCTTGGGGTCGAAGCAGATAGAAGCGCGGACGAAAGCCGTTGGTCAGCAGCGGAAGACCCCTCGTCGGAAGAGGCGTCGCATGTTGCCGAAGACAGCCAGACTCACCCAGCACGATGGAACCGATGGCGAACCCTCCGCGCCGGCTCTCCCCCTCCACAAGGGACACCGTCGAGTTCGCCCTGCGTCGTCTCGCCCGGGCGGCGGATTGGACAAGCCTTGTCTGGCCCAGGGCGGCGGTGACGCCGGCGGGTTGCTATCGCCTCGCGGGCTATCATCGTCGCGAGGCCGCGGACGTCCGCGCTGCGGTCGGGAGGGCCGAGGTCCTGCTGCGGGTAGCCAACAGTTATTCCGTACTCTAGCGGAAGACGGAGCCGAAGACACATGAGCAGCGGCACGGAAATCGAGACCCTGGTGATCGAGGTGATTCGGCATCAGCTTCAGACCAGCGACCGGAAGCTCGACGGCGGGACGCGCTTTATAGACGACCTCGGCGCCGACTCGCTCGCCCTTGTCGAATTGACGCTGGCGTTCGAGGAGACGTTCGACATCGAGATCCCCGACGAAGAAGCGGAGCACATTCGGACCGTTCGAGGCGCGATCGTCGCCGTCGAGAAATATGTCAAGGCGCGGCGTCGCGAATGACCCGCCCTTCACAGGTGTGACGGGGGCATCGCTAGGGGTAGCTATTTCCGTCCGAGGCGGATGACTGCACCAGTCCCAGGGGGCCCACGAGGCCGTTTGGCCTCCGTTCGTTGAAAATTGGCACATACAAGAGGTCTCAGACCCCGATCGGCGGACATTATAAAGCCATGCGTTTCGTTTCTCATCGCTGGGCACTTCCGTGCGTGCCCATCGGCATCATCACGGTCGCTTGCGGATCGAAGAGCGCGAACGGTCTTGCCGGCGGCAGCAGCGACGATATGGGCGGCTCCGGCGGCGGCGATGACTCCGGAATGGCATTCGGGCAAGACGACGGCGGAGGCTCGAGCAGCGGCAGCTTCGCCGGAGGAGGTGACGGCGGCGGCGGCGACGCGGGCCCGGTCATCCCGATCACGGTCACCTCCGTCGACAACTGCACCACGGGCGCGGCGGGCGGTCTGAGCTCCGCCGCGGTGAAGGCGCTGCTCGCGGGCGGCAGCGCCGGCAGCATGCGGTTTCTTTACCCCTATTCGGGGACGGTGTTCCCGCGCGGGCTCATCGGGCCGACGATCATGTGGGACGGGGCGTCCGCGGACTACGTCTATGTGCACCTCAAGTCGAATGCCTTCGAATACAAGGGGTGTCTCGCGCCGACGGCCGCGGGACAGATTCTCTTGCCGCAGAACATCTGGGTGGCGGCGGGGGCGCATGCGTCGGGCGCAGCGGATCCATACACGCTTTCGTTGGCTACGATCTCGTCGGGGACCGTGACGGGACCCATCAGCGAGCCGCTCGTCATCGCTCCGGCCACGCTCAAGGGATCGATCTACTACAACACCTACTCCACGAAGCTGGGCACGGGGGGTGGAATGGGAGGCTCGGGCGCGGTGCTCCGCATCGCTCCGGGGCAGAGCGCGACGCTGTTTCTCGGCGCGAACGGGTGCACCGGGTGCCACGCCGTGGCGGCGAACGGGTCGCGGATGGTGGCCGACCCGTTCATGATGGGCGGCGGCGCCACGTACGCCCTGACCACGGCGGGAACGGCCAATCCAGCTCCGCTCGTGGCGATGGCGCCGAACGCGACGTTTGTCGGCGTGTACCCGGACGGCTCTCTTTATCTGGGGAACGCGCATCCCAGCACCGACCCGAACGCGACGCTCGGATTCGGCGGGCCGAGGTCGGGCGGCCCCGGATCGGCCGGCCCGGTGAGCTCGGGCCTCTACGAGACCGACACGGGCAACGCCGTGAACAACACGAACATCCCGACCGGCGCGATGATGCCGATGTTCTCGCCGGACGGAAAGAGCCTGGCGTTCACCGACTATGCGATCGCCAGTGGCGGCGGTCTGGCGATGATGTCGTTTGACAAGACCAGCCGGACCGCGAGCGCCTACAAGAAGGTCTTCCAGGTTAGCGATTCGAGCACGTATCCGGGGTGGCCGTTCTTCTTGCCGGACAACGGAGGCATCGTCTTCGCGATCGGCAACCAGACCGACTACTCGGGAGCGGGCACGGGCATCATGGGCGCGGGCCAACTCGCCACGAGCGATATCTACCTGCTCGACGTCGCCAGCGGAACGTCGACCCTCCTCGCGCAGGCCGTCGGCTTCGCGTCGTCGAGCGATGCCTCGTCGAACACGACCTACCTACCCTATGGAGCGTCCGAGGAGCTGCACGCCAACTTCTACCCGACCGTCTCGCCCGTCGCGGCGGGCGGCTACTTCTGGATCTTCTTCGACTCGTTCCGGCACTACGGTAACCAAGGGCGGCAGCGACAGCTCTGGGGCACCGCCGTCGGTATCTCGTCGGCGGGAACCTACACGGTCGACGCGAGCCATCCGGCGTTCTACGTGACCGGGCAAGAGCTCGGGACCGGCAATCACCGAGCCTTCACGGCGCTCGATCCGTGCTTCGCGAACGGCGCCACGTGCACGACGGGCGTCGACTGCTGCGGCGGCTATTGCACGAACGGAACGTGCGGCCTGCCGCCGAGCTGCTCGAACGCCGACGACGCCTGCAGCGCGACGCAAAAGTGCTGCGACCCCACCCTCCAGTGCATCGGCGGCTTCTGCACGCAAATCATCAAGTGAGGCCGCGACCTCACTGCCCGCGCTCGAGCCACACACGCACCTCGCTGGGCTCGTCGCCTCGCCTCGACGTGCACGACGCGGGGGCGGCAGCACACGGCGGTCTTCGGCGTAGACTCGGGCATTGCCGCCGCCCGCGTCGACCAGGAGCGCCTCGGCCTCGCCGGAAAACGGTCACGCGACGGCCGCGATCCCTGCGTCTCTTCTTCTTTTTCTTGAGAGTCATGGGATCTGCGTCATCGCGTCGGCGCTTCGCGCACCCGGAGCGGGCAAAGATCCTCGGAGCAAGCGGGGCCTCCACGTGCCCGAGCATCATCTTCATGAGGGCCTGTGGATCGCTTGCGTCTCTACTTCTGGATCGGCTCGCCGCACTGACCAGGCTGCCGCCCCCGAATGGTTCGCGGATTCAGCGCCGGCGTGTATTTTGGTGATCGCGGGGCCCCCCCCCGCGGAATAGCACGCGGGTGCAAACGACTCATCCATCGCTTGTGGCCGCCCCCGCTGCGGCACTGACGTCATCGCTCCTGCATGCCGAGCGCCTCGCACGGACGGCGACCGACCACTACCAGTTCATCTGGAGGTGGCTTCGCCGACTCAGAGTCGCCGAGCAGGCGACCGACGATGCGGAGCATCTGGTCCTTGTGCGGGCGACCGAGAGATCTCGTGGATCGTGCAAGGCTGCGAGCATGCGCTTCTCTTTGAAACCGCCCTGCGCGTCCTCAAGGTGATCCGCGAGACGTACGCGCAACGGCACGAGGCCATGGTCGGCGAGCAGCTTGAGGAAATCGTCGAACCGGTGCCGGCGACCCGTACCAATTCAGACGAGCGCGGCGCACGCTCTGCAAGCGGCTGGACCGGAGGGTAGAGCGATGATGCCCCCGAGGCGACTGCTCGACGAGGGGACGCCCTTCGAGCGCGATGTCCTGGCCTCCATGCGGCTGGATAGCGGTCTGGCAGGAGGGCTCGTACGAACGCTGGCGGCGATGAGGCTCGGCGCAGCAGCAGCGACATCCGAAGCGAATATGGAGAGACCTCAAGCAAAGGTACTGCCGCGGGCGATGGCCCCATCACGCCTCCCACGCAATTGACAACCTGCCGCTCCAGGAGAGCGCGACATCCTCCGACGATTCGTACGGCCGCAACGTGAGGCTCGGAGTCGTAATCTCGGTGATGCCGCGGTCGGCAGGCTCATGGGCCGGGCGTCCCCGTGCGCTTGGGTTCGGCAACCCCGTCGACGTGAACCATGGCAGCCATCTCCGCGCCGCGTCCGAACGATCCATTGCGGTCGGTCCCGTTCTGCGGGCCCCTATTGGTCACGGCCCTCTCGGCATGGCCGCCGCAGCGGATGCTCGCCTGGCGGGCGCCCTTGGCAGTGGCGTGGTGCCCTCCGCTCGCGATCGTCTTCGGCATCGGCCTCAAGAGCGCCGACAGGATCGCCCGGCAGTTCGGGATCTCCCCGACCTCGCCCCAGCGCCTCGAGGCGGGCGTCCTCTGCGTCCTTGCCACCTTCTGCGATGAGGGGCCACGTCTTTCGTCCCCAGGCCCAAGCTCGTTGCCGGCGCGACCGAGATGCTCACGATCGACACGCGATCATAGAGCTGGCAGTCGTGGACCTTACCGGCAGCGCATGCCGTCGTCGAGCCAGGCCCCAAGACCATCTACTCTCAGGAGCCTGCACGCGGCGGAGGCGACGGCGGCTGGGAGCATCGGCTCATCTTGGGTATCGAGACGCTGCTCGACCTCCAGGCGGAGGGGTGTCATTTCGGGATCCTTTTCGTGATCGGGAGCGGCGACCACGACGAAGCTCAACTTTGGATCGACTTGCTCGTGAAGCTCGCCGCGAGACTAAGGCGTTCTGCCGCCGTCCGTTCGGATCCTCCCCATGCACGCTCCGAACAAACAGTTCTGGCCCGTCAACGAACAGTCTTTGCACGCGGCCCCGTGATCTCCACACGTGGAGCTGCTCGACGACATGCAGGAACCGCCCTGGCAACAACCCATGGCGCAGGTCTGGCGGTCGCAGTTTCCGCCGCTGCTCGAGCCGCTCGGCGTTCCTGACGAGCTCCCGCTCGACGATCCGGACGACCCTCCGCTCGAGGACCCCGATGCGCCCGCGCACACTCCGCTTTGGCAGGTCTGGCTGGTCACGGTGCAGTCGACGCACGTCACCCCCTGAAGTCCGCACGCCGTGTTGTCGGTGCCGACTCCGCAGTGGCCGTTCGAGTCGCAGCAGCCGCCACAGGTCGCTGGACAACCTCCTCCGTCGGACGCAGCCCCCTCGTCACTCTGGGCCGACCCGTCGTCACCATTGAGTCCCGCGCCGCCGCTCGAGCCACCGCCGCTACCCGACGACGAACCGCCGGACGCGACCGACCCAGCGTCACCTGTGCTCCCGTCGTTGGAGGGGCCTCCGTCGTCGGCGAACCAAGAGCCAGTACCGCTGGCCCCCGCTCCGCACGCAGTGGCCGTCGCCGTGAACACGAGTATGGTCGTTGCTGGGGGAAGCCTTGCGATCCGCATCCGATACCTCTGCAGACATTTGACGCCCGGCGCGTGCCTGGCCGGACGGTGCCGCAACGTAGCCGCAAATCAGGCGGGCGAGCACATTCGCATTTAGGTGAATTATTCCATCAAAGACAGGGCTACCGGAGTGGACATCAGTCCCGTTCTCGGAAAATTGGAACTTGCTACTTCCGATGGAAATACGACCCCAGCAGCCAAAAGCCCGCTGACGATGCAGAGACTGGTGAGGGCCACGACCGAGAGCGCGCCGGATGCGGCGGTCATGAGCCTACAGTGGGGTCTTGGGCCTGGATGGTTACGAGAAGTTGCAAAAGTGCGTTCGGGACGACGCAACCGGTTCGCGCCACCTTCGCAAGTCTTCACGAAGGCGGCGGTCACGTGCTCGACCCGGAGTTGAGAGACGCCGGCCGAGCCGCCGAGCGAAGGGGGGGCGTCGCCGTTCCGGGCACGCGCTTCCTCGGTAACCATGATTACCGTACGGCGGCCATACGGCAGAAGACGACCGAAAGGAGGCCCACCTAGCGCAGAAGCGCGATCCCGATCGTCGAAGACCGCGGGTACCGCGCGGGGCCCCCCAAGCCCGGTCACCGCTCACCCGGATGGCTCGCACGTGAGCGGAGCCGACCACTTCGCCGAGCAAGGGCCTGGCCTCAAGCACACCTTCGGTATGCACCGAAAGCGCTACCGCGGTGAAAGTGGAGTCGCCCGCTCTGCCGACTGGGCCGGCATCGCGAACAACTTGATGGCCATCGGGCGCCACGGCGGCTAAGCGCGTCGGCGACGGTGAGTCCATTCCGCGCCGCCTCCTCGCGTTTGACTTCGAATCGATGTAGAAGCCGCCGATCGAACGCTCGGTGAAGGCGCTGTGGTTGCCCGAGACCTTCGCAACCGCGTGCTCGATGTCGATCGCCGTCTTCTCGATGGTGCCGAGATCGTCTCCGAAGACTTCGATTCCGCGGGGGCAGCGCACGCCGGTCGCGAGCATCTCGGTGCGCGTCTGGATCGGCATCCACCAGACCAGCCTCGACGACCCCTGGGGCGTGCCGATCTCCGCTATCGTCTTCGGGCGCCGCCGCGCGCGCCTAACGCCGCTGGTTTACGAGGCCCGGGCTGGGTGCACGGCGTTTACGTCGGCGCGACGCTCGTCTCGGAGACGACCGGCGCGGCGACCGGTGCCCTCGGAGTTCCTCGCAATGACCCGATGGCGATGGTCCCCTTCTGCGGGCTCAACATGGCCGACTCCTTTGGGCACTGGTTGTCGATGGGCAAGCGCCTCGTTCGCCCGCCACGGATCTTCCACGTGAACTGGTTTCGCACCGGTGACGACGGCAAATTCCTCGGGCCCAGCTTCGGCGAGAACATCCGCGTGCTCAAATCGATCCTCGAGAGGGTGGAGGGTGCCGGCGGCGCGCGCCTGTCTCCTATTCTATCGGGAACGTCCCCGCGCATGACTCGATCGACCTCGACGGTCTCGACATCGGCCCCCAGCACTTCGAGCAGCTCGTCGCCATCGGTCCACAAGAGTGGATGGCCGAAGCCGCGCGTAACGGAGTGTTCCTCGAGCGCTTCGGCGACAGGTTGCCGCAGCCCCTGCGTCGCGAGCACGAGGCACTGCTTCGCCGGCTCCGCATCGCGATCTCCTGACGTTCACTCGCGCCACGTTGAAAACGTATGACCCTTGTAGCGATCTGGCCGCGTCGGCGCCCCTTCCGGATGCCAAAAGGACCCTCGAAATGAATTGATGTCGAGGCCTGGATTCGCGTCGACTCGATGCCGTGCCCGGGGACCTTCCGATGGATGCCTGTGGATCGGCCCTGTCCGCGCGGATGCTCACGAACTCGGCTCGAACGCGATCGAGGGGCCAACCGCTTTGACGCGGCCAGGCGGCGAAGCCGCCAGAGCCCCGTGTCGGTGGCGGCTCCGTCGTTCCCATCCGTTGGTGGGCGGAGGTGTTGAGAGCGCCGGAACCGCCACGGTAGCTACTAGCACGCCTGCGGGAGCATCGCGCCGGAGGCGCAGAGCCCACCCTCCACCGGAGACGCGCCAGGCTTAATGCCGACGGGGCTGGCGGCGAAGCCACGGGGCCCTCGGTCTCTCTTCAAGCCCTGCCAGACTCCGCGCTAGCCTCGCGGGATGGCATCCAACGATAGGCCCCAGTGGAACCTCAAAATCACGTCCACCTCGATCACGATCAGTGCGGTCGACCAGAACAAGAAAGGTAAACCGATGCTCGCACTCGCAAGGATCGGCGAGATGGTCGGCGCCCCCTTCGACCACCAGCGAGCCGCTTGGGTTGCCGTCGGTGCCATCCTGGGGCACCTGACCGTCGAGAACCTCCGTGGATGAGGTCAACAACCGGACGATGTAGACCGGCTCATTTCGCTGTCCGCCTCCTCTTCCTCGACCGCCTTTCTTCGAGACTCGGTCGACCCATCGGTCAGGATCCGAGCGTCCTTCACGCCGCACCTCTTGCACAGCGCCTTCGCCTCGGCGTCGGCAACGGCCACGAAGATGGCCCATCCGAGCGCCTCCAGGATGCTCCAGGCGCTCGCCGCATTGAAGGCGGCCCCCGGGGGGACGTTCTCGCGGGCGCATGCGCAGCGAGCCGTCCAGCGGTTCCCAGGGTGCGCGGCGAGATCGGGGGGGGTCACTTCACGGAGTGAAGCGAGTGCGTAACGTGGAACTTGTCGCCGTGTGTTGGGCAGCGGAGCGCCTTCTTGATGTCAGCGACGGGAGTGTGATCCTCCCCCCGGTTTGTGGACGACCCCGAAAGCGCGAAGATGCGCGAGGAGTTGTTCATGGCTCGAAGGAAGCGAAGGAAGTTCACGCCGGAGTTTAAGGCCGAAGCCGTGCGCTTGACGCAGGTGCCGGGTGCCTCGGTGGCGCAGGTCGCGAAGGACCTCGACCTGACCGAGACGGCGCTGCGCGAGTGGACCAAGCGCGCGGAGGTGGACGCCGGGAAGGGTCCGCCGGGCGTGCTGACGACCGCCGAGCGCGAGGAGCTGACGAGGCTCCGTCGCGACAACAAGCGGCTCCAGATGGAGCGTGACATTTTAAAAGCAGCGGCCACCTTCTTCGCGAAGGAGAGCGAATGAAGTTCGAGTTCATCGCCTCGAAGCAGGTGGCCTTCCCCGTCAGCGCGATGTGCAGGGTGCTCGGCGTCTCGCCCAGCGGATACTATGCATTCTGCAAGCGACCTGCGTCCGCTCGAAGGTCGACGGACGCGCGGCTCGCGACCGAAATCGGTGTCGCGCACAAGCGCAGTCACGGCATCTACGGAAGTCCTCGCGTGCATCAGGAGCTGCGCGCACACGGCGTCCGCGTGAGCAAGAAGCGCGTCGAACGGTTGATGCGTGAAAACGGCCTGCAAGGGCGGCAAAAGCGCCGATTCGTTCGAACGACCGATTCGCGGCACGCGTTCCCCATCGCGCCCAACCTGCTCGAGCGTCACTTCGAAAGGGAGACCCCGAACGCGGCCTGGGTCGGGGACGTGAGTGTGCCGCAGAAAGCAAGGTGAGAGATGAGGGAATGACCCCTCGCAACCGGCTTGCAGGAGCAGGTTGCAAACCACCGCAAGCGGCTTGGGTCAAAAGCCCTGGTCGTGAGCGTTGCGGAAAAGGTGCCTGAAGGCATCAGGTGAGGATCAGGAAGGCGAACACAAGTGAACTGCCGTTCAATTGCCGAAAGTGATCAGACGACGTCAAAACCGGGCGTTTATGTTAACCCGGGATCAGCGTGGCGGGTGCCTGTCTATTGGCCACGCGGCGTCCGGCATAGAGGCAGCGCCAGCCTGATTCGGGCTCTCATCTTGAACTGCGGGAACCTTCGGTCGCGATGCAAAGGGAAAGGCACAAGCGCAAAACGCGAGGCCGACAATACCGATGCGCGACCAAGGGACGGAGCGACTCGTAGTAGCGTCGAAGCCATCGTAATGGTGGTGGAGCGAAGGGGTCGCGTTGTCGAGTCAGACGTTCATGTCAACTGCGTGAGCAGGAGGAACATGGGCCAATGACAAAGCCCTTCGAGATCCCCAAGATGCTCGTCTGGAAGGCATTCCAGCGGGTCAAAGCAAACGGAGGAAGTGCGGGTGTAGACCAGGAATCGATCGAGAAGTTCGAGCAGAAGGTTGGCGGCAACCTGTATAAGCTTTGGAATCGACTGGCCTCCGGCAGCTATTTCCCGCCGCCGGTCAAAGCCGTACCGATTCCGAAGAAGAGCGGGGGAACAAGGCTGTTGGGTGTTCCGACAGTCGCCGACCGAGTCGCACAAACGGTGGTAAAGATGGTCCTCGAGCCTGTGCTCGAGCCGGTCTTCGATCGCGATTCATTCGGCTACCGGCCGGGGCGTTCCGCCCTGGATGCGGTAGGTTTGGTGAGGCGCCGAAGCTGGAAGTACGACTGGGTTGTCGAATTCGACATCAAAGGTCTGTTTGACAATATCGACCATGAGCTGCTTCTCCGAGCACTACGAAAACACTGCGAGACGGCATGGGTACTCTTGTACATCGAGAGGTGGCTGAGAGCACCCATGCAGACACGGGATGGAACGCTCGTCGCGCGCGATCGAGGAACCCCGCAGGGGGGAGTCGTGAGCCCGCTTCTGGCAAATCTATTCCTGCACTACGCGCTGGACGCATGGATGCGACGGGAGCTTCGGAGCGTTCGATTCTGTCGCTACGCGGACGACGGCGTCATCCATTGCCGGAGCGAAGTGCAGGCCCGACTGGTGTTGAGGAGACTTGGAGGTAGGCTTCGGGAGTGTGGGCTTGAACTGCATCCGGAGAAGACGAAGATAATATACTGTCGAGACGTCAATCGTACAGGTAATTATCCGAGTATTCAGTTCACGTTTCTCGGCTATACGTTTCGGCCCCGAAAGGCGGTCGACAAGTACGGTCGCATCTACGTGAACTTCTCTCCTGGAGTAAGAACCTATCCCAGTAGACCGCACGCTTTCCAGGTGATGAGGGCGCAAGCGAGATGGAGCATGGCGAGATAGGTGTCGGGACGCTTCTCCCAGCGGATGAGGATCCTTCGGAATCGGTTCATCCAGCTGTGCGTGCGTTCGACCACCCAGCGACGCGCCTTGAAGCCGCCGGTCTTCTTGGCGGCTCGGGCCTCTTCGCCACGACGTCGGATGTGCGCGGTGAAGCGAAAGGCGTCGGCCAACTCACGCACCTCATCGTAGTCGTAGCCTTTGTCGAGGCAGAGCCCCTGGGGCTCGTCGCGGGTCGGCTTGGGACGTGCGATGACGATGCTTTCGAGGGTCTCACGCGCCAGCTTGAAGTCGTTGCGGTTCGCCCCGGCGACGACGATGGCGAGGGGGACGCCGTTGGCCTCGGTCAGCAAGCTGCGCTTGGTGCCACCCTTGGCGCGGTCGGTCGGATTCGGCCCCGTTTTTTTTTCCCCCGAGCGGCGCCTTGGTCATCGCCCCGTCCATCGACAACCAGCGCCAGTCTACTCCGACAAACTCGTCGTAGTCGGCCAGAGCCGCCACCCAAGCCTGCTCGAACACACCGGCCTCGGTCCATTCCACGAAGCGCCGATGCGCCGAGGAGCTGGAGCAGATGCCCGTGGCGTTCAGCGCATTCCATTGGCAGCCCGTGCGCAGTACGAACAAGATCGCCGTCATCGCATCGCGATCGCGCACCCGCGGGTTATGGCATCCCAGCGGATGCGGCTTGCCCGACGGAATCAACGGCTCGATCTGCGACCAAAGCACGTCCGGAATCCGCCACCCATCCCCACGCTCTACCAGTCCCATGCCACGCCAACTCGCCTGAGCACGCGCGGATGGAAAAGTTCGTGGCAACGATCGGTCGCAGATGGACCTTCATGGAACACATGGAACTACCGGCCTACCGGGATGGGCTCTAAGTCGCGAAGCTCTTTCAATCATGCGGCAAACCGTGCGAAAATGGCACGTGCAGCTCATGAACCAGAAAGAGCTGCGAGACCTGTCGAACATGTTCAACCCAGTCCTTCGTGGCTGGGCGAACTACTACGGCCGATTCTACGCATCAGCAATGAGACCGCTGTGGCGACATGTTAATGACTACCTGGTCCGATGGATGCAACGGAAATATAAGCGACTGGCGCGCGGAGTGATCCGTGCGTCCCGCGCGCTTGGACTCCTAGCAGAAGGCGCTCCAAGGTCGTTCGTGCATTGGGAAATGGGGATCGTTCCACGGGCTCGATGATAGGAGCCGGATGAGTCGAGAGGTTCACGTCCGGTTCTGCGAGGGGCTGGGGCTGAAATGCCCCGGCCTACTCACCCGTACATCGCGACGGACGATGGCTGGCTCTATCTCGCGGTCCTCCTCGACCTCTTCTCTCGACGCGTCGTGGGCTGGGCGACGAGCGCAACCAACGACCGGGCCCTCGCCTTGGCAGCGCTCGACCAGGCCGTCAGCAAACGGCATCCCGGCGCCGGTCTCGTGCATCACACCGACCGCGGAAGCCCACTCGGGCTCAAGGGGTCGTCGCAACACGTCTTTGTTTCATCGAGCTTACGTGTTCTCGAAGTGCCTCCGCAGGTGTTTTCCATCCGAGCGTCTTTCGTGGCCGGCTGTTAAGCGTAGCCGCGACGGCCTCGATCTCTTCGCGAGAGTGCCGTGACAGGTCCGTGCCTTTGGGAAAGTACTGGCGAAGGAGCCCGTTGGTATTCTCGTTGGTGCCGCGCTGCCACGGACTGTGTGGGTCGCAGAAGTAGATGGGCAATCCGGTCTCGATTCGGAGCTGGGCGTGCTGCGCCATCTCGGCGCCTTGGTCCCAGGTCAGTGAACGGCGAAGTTGCTTGGGCAACGTGACGATGGCCGTCGCGATGGCGTCGCGAACGGCTTCCGCGCCGTGGCCGGCCAGCGCCGGACCGTTCTTCACCCGCGGCTGTCCGAAATCATTCATGCGCGGCAGGTGCAACAGCATCGTGAACCGCGTGGTGCGTTCGACGAGAGTTCCAATTGCGGAGCTGTCCTGGCCGACGATGAGATCGCCCTCCCAGTGTCCCGGTACCGCCCGATCTGCTGCTTCGGCCGGACGTTCGGAGATCATGATCTTTGGGCTAACGAACTTCTTGCCGCGTCCGCGCGTGCGAGCCCTCGGAACCCGTAGCGCACGGCCTGTCCGCAAGCACGCAACCAGCTCGCGCCGGAGCGCACCGCGGCCCTGCACGTAGAGCGCTTGATAGATGGCTTCATGTGAGACCCGCATCGACTCATCGTCCGGGAAATCGATCCGGAGCCGCTGGGAAATCTGCTCGGGGCTCCACGACGTCGCCCAACGTCGGTCCTGGCGGCGACCATGACGACGCCCCCTCCACGAGACATTCGGGCCTAGAGCGGTCGCGCCATTCGCAGCAGTCATTGTGCCCGCAAGTCGGTCCTGCACGTACTGGCGCAGCTTGTCGTCGGCTGCGAGCTTCGCCACCTTCGGCCGCCCGGCCTTCCGGTCTGCGTGCCACTGCGCCGTTGTAGCGCGATACTCGAATCCGCCACTGCGAGTGGCCGCGTTTCGTCGTAGCTCACGTGAAATCGTCGACGGACAGCGCCCGATCCGTCGAGCGATCTCGCGATCGCCGACGCGCTGAGCACGCAGGACCGCGATTTCTTCGCGCTCGGAGAATGACAGGTAGCGCCCTGAAAGTGGCCCGAGGTTCGCCGGTGGCATGCCGCCATTCTCGCGAAACCACCGCGTTCCAACCGGCGAAGATACCCCCACCGCAAGCGCCGCATCTTCACTCGTCACCCCGCGGGCAATCGCCTTCCAGAACGCTTCTCTGTCTTCGCGTCTCCCAGCCGTCGGACGCCCAGGGGAACGGATCGGACCGCGTCCTGCGCGATCAGACCGCCTACGTTTCGATGCACCCATTGCAACTCCTCGCTGTCGAGGCGTTGCGACGGCCGATTGAATTCACCCCATACGCGAGCGACGACTATCGTGCGGCGCTGACGCAACGTGGCCTCGTCGCCAGCATGAGCAGGACAGGCGACTGTTACGACAACGCCGTCGCGGAGAGTTTCTTCGCGACTCTCAAGACCGAGCATGTCGACCACGAACAGTTTGCCTCGCGCGAGCGGGCTCACGCCTCCATCGCCGACTACATCGAGCGCTTTTACAAGGCCACGACGACGCCGTCCGCATCGGCAGCCCCCTCCGCGATCCCGGCGTGCCGCACCGTGAGCTACTTCGATACCGAAGGAAACCGGCACTTTCGACAGGAGTGCCCGTGACACCGCCCGGCGACACTCGTCGCTCGGCTACGTCAGCCCCATCGAGTTCGAATTGAGATCGCAAATCGCCGCGCTTGCGGCATAGCAGGTGCCGCAAAACCATCGGAAAACGTCTCGGTCGGACATGGCCTCGAAGCTAGCTGCGCCGTGGCCCACCGCTAGTCCTAGACACAGCTTCACCCGCTGTAGACGGGCGCCTGGGACGGCCACGTAGGTCTTGCCAGGCGTGCGCCGCATCGATGGCGCGGATCGGGATGCTCTCTGACTTGCAGAAACAGCGAGCAGACCCTCTGCCGCCCGTGAGCGGGTAGAGATCGACGACGTTGCCGAAGCTCGCGGCCATCAGGGGAGCAGTTGCCGCTTGCCCTCGAAGAGCTGGAAGGCCACTGGTTGCATGGGAGGGCCCATGGCCTTGTCGAGGGTCTCCCGCTCATCGACGTTCGGGACGTAGGAGATCGTTTGCGTTCCTCCGTCGTCACCCTGGTCGCGGATCACATACGTCCCGTTGCGCGCCGAGATCACGAAGCCCCGGGTGGTCGGTAGCTGAGCCCACACCCCGAGCGTAGGTTGCGCTTGTCCTTTGCGCCCACGCGTGGGTCGGGGGACACTACGAGCACCGTCCGCGCGCGGACGCGCAGTGGCATGCCGCGCACTGGGAGCCGCGCGGAAGCGGGCACGTATGGGTCGAGGGAAACTGGGACGGGCAAGCCACGGCGTCGTCGGCAGCGGCGCCACCCCAGCCGATGGCGCCGCAGCCGGTGGCGCCGCAGGCGCAGGCAGAGGTCGTGATCGACGGCGAGCCGCCCGCGGTGCCGCCGCCCCAGAGCGAGCCCGTGCCGTCGTCGCCGGCCCCGAGTACTTCTGGGTCAACGGCTACCACCGTTACGATGCGCCGAGCCACCGCTACGTCTGGACGAAAGGGTGCTACGAGCGGCGGTCACAGCCCGTCGCGCAGTGGAAAGCCGGGGACTGGGAGCCGCAAGGCCGACCTCGGTTCCGTTGCTTGACGACGACGATGCCATCTCGCGACTGCTCGTTCGAGGGCTCGCGAGGCGGTAGTCGGCGGCGTGACGGACGGTGGTCGAGAGCATGACGGCGCTCGTATCGCTCTCCAGGCACGCGATGGCCGAGGAATCGAACGTGTCAGTCGATGACGCGAACGTTATCTGCCTGCGGACCCTTCGCGCCCTGCTTCACGTCGAACTCGACCTTCTGTCCTTCGGCAAGCGAGCCGACGCCGCGAACGGACGATTTGTGGCAGAAGATATCCTTGCCTCCGCCGTCGGGCTGGATGAACCCAAAGCCCTTCGCGTCGTTGAACCACTTCACCGTTCCGGTTGCCATCTGCCTGCTCGCTCCTCATACACGAAGGCAAGCCGCATGCGTGGACGATTCATCGCCGAGTAACGAGCGGGCGATGTGCGCTCGACGACACCCAGCAGGCCCGCAGCATTGCCCCGGGACCACAGCCCGGCCACGCAGGCACTCGCCGCGGGCGCCTTCGAGCCTCTAATACCGTTGACGCTGCAGGCCTTGCCAAGCTGACGCTCGTGTTCGGGGAGATGTTCGACATCGACATTCCTGACGAGGAGGCCGAGAAGATTCTTGCCGCGCGAGAATCGATGCCATGCTCCCGCAAGGGCAGCGGGCTAGGCTATAGGCTAGAAGAGGCGGCAGGCTCGCGCGGGACCGCGGCCGACTTTCGCCTGTCCATGGCATCGGCTCTCGATCGTCCTATTGTTGCGTGTCTCCCCCGTCTTCGCCTTCGTCTTCTGCGTCGATCTCGCCCGAATCGGGGCCCCCGTGGCCGCCGTTTCCGGCATCGGTGGTTGCATCGGGCGCGCCGGAGTCCGCGCTCGCTGCGTCGGGCTCACCCCCGTCGGCCCGGTGACCGCCTGCGTCGGAAACACCGCCATCCCTGAGGGGCGCGCTTCCGTCCGCGAAGGACGGCGCGCCCCGTCCGAGCCCAGGGCCTGTATCCATGACGCAACGACTGCGACGTCGGGCGTGTCCACGACGAGCGACGCGATGGGGGGCATCTGAAGGGTCCCACGCTCGTCGATGAGCTGGTGGATCACGCTGTGGCGTGACGTCGCCCGGCAGGATCCGCGGCTCTCCCGCGACGCTCCCCGAGACGCAGGGGACGTTGATCGTCGTGCTGAGGATGTCCCACGTGGCGGGGTTCGGCGGGCTGCCGTCGAGCTGCGTGGGGTCGAGGCGCAGGAGCATCGCCGCGCCGTAGCCCGCCGCCGACGGGTTCGAGTTGTGGCACGTGACCCCGCAGTTGACGTGGATCCAGCCGAGCGCCAGCGCGTCGAGCCCCGTGCCGTCGTCGCCGATCGGTCAGGCTCACGCTGGCCGGCGCGGGCGTCACGAGCCCACTCGCGCGAGCTGCGCGAGAGTGAGCCCCTGCGCGGCGGGAAGGCCGAGGCCGACCTGCTCGAAGCCGAGGATCCGGTCCTGCCGGCCTCGATGGCATTCGTCGCAGTCGTCGTTGGTCGGGATGTTCCAGGTGCCGCCGTCGTCGCCGACCGGGACGGGTCCGCCGAAGTTGATCGCGGCGGCGGAGTCGTCGCTGTTCCAGGCGTACGTGGCGTAGACCCAGAAGGTTGCTCGTGACCTTCTGGAACATGCGCGTCTCGACGCGCTTGCCCTCGACGCGAAACTCCTTGAAGAGCTTCGTCCCGACCGGGAACATCCACTCGTCGGGATTGCTGATGTCGATCTGGCGTGCCCGGCGGCAGCTCGATCCAGCGCTGCTTCTGCGCGCCGTCCGACCAGAGCGGTGTGGACGGCGTGTACGCGAACGCGCTCGGCGGCGACCTCCTTGGTGGCGAAGTTCGCGTAGAGGCCCGTGCACGCGAGCGTCGCCGCGGGGACGCCCGCGTCTTCGCACGGATCCGCGCCCGCGTCGTCGGCGTCGCTCGCCGTGGCGTCGACGACGGGCGGAGCGGCGTCGACGGTAGAAGCCGAGCGTCGTTCGACGCGTCGGTCTCGCCCGCGCGAGCGCTGCGCACGCGTTACCAGCTGCCAGCAGGCGCACGTGCGCTTCATGCGCCGAGAACTCGGCTCAGTCGAGGCCGCATCGGTTCGTGGAACCAGCGCCTGCCGCCGTCGTCGTGATGACCGATGCCGCCGCCGAAGTTCGACGTGCCGTTCTGCGCCTCCGGCGCGAGCGACTCGCAGGTAGCAGATGACGCCCGGCAGCTCGTCGGACGTGATGTCCGTCCAACGATGGAAGCTGTGCCACTGGGCGTAGCGCCTGCGGCCGTGCATGTCGGCCCGCCGTCGCAGTTCGTGCATGAGGACGGTCGGATCGAAGTAGCCGCCGTCGGGTACCTCGCCGTTCCAGATGATGTTCTGGAGGTCGGTGTCGCTGAAACCGCCCGTTTGCTCCGGCGTGTGCGAGACGTCCTTGTAGGGACCATTGGTCGCGGTTGGGCCGTGGCAGTTCGTGCACGCGGTGCCGCCGTCCGTCTCGAAGAAGCTGCCTCCGTCCGCCGTGCGCGGCAACCCGGGGCCTCCCCCGAAGCTGCCGTCGAACCCCGCGAAGTTCCCGTCGAACTCTCCCATCAAGCCCCCGTCGGCCCCGCCGCCGTCCGCCCGTGGGCCCGCCCCGCCCCCGTCGAAGCCCGCCGGGAGACCGAGGTGGAGCGCCACGCCGTCGTTGTAGCGGGCGTTGCCGATGTTCCAGTCGTCATCGGTGTTCTGCGTGATGGCTGAGCACCGACGCGCCGCAGACTCCGTTGTCCTCGGTGGCGAAGACCGTGACCTGGCCGGCGTCGTTGCCAGTGCCCTGCGATCGTGATCAGGACGCCCGGCGCCAGGATGCCGTCGCTCACTGAACGACTGCGAGCTGGAGGTTCGCCTGCGTCGGGTCGGACAGGCTCCACGTCGCCGCGTTGCCGTCGGCGGTCACCGCGGGGATCGAGAACGTCGTCCCCGCGTTCCCGGGAATGAATGCCGAGTACATGGGCGAAAAGATGATCGGGACTGTGGGGTTCGTGCACGAGCCGGGCTGGGTGCTCACGAACCCGGCGTCGACCGGGGGCGGGAGGCTTCCATCGCTGCGGGTGGTGGTCGTTTTGGTCGCTCCGCCGTCACTCGACGTGCTGCCGTTCGTGCCGCCCCCGGAGCACGCGGCGAAGAAGGCGACGACGCCCGCCCACGCGCCACCGAGAGCGAATGCGGCCTTGTTTCGATTGGACAGAGATTTCATCTGACGCCTCGACCATGGTGAGGAAAGGATGGTTCACGCTATTCTTCCAAGTCGGCACGAGCAAGCGCGGGAGTCGTGGGAAAGGCGCGGATCGGCCGAGGCGCTTCGCCGCAGCATTGTTCAGCACATCCACCCACCGAACCGTGGCTCGAATTCTGGTAAGTAGAGCGGCAAAGAGGACAGCACGATGTCCAGTCACTTTTTCGTTATTTCGGTTTCGTTCACTGCCCTGGCGAGCGCTGGCCTCGCCGTCGGCTGCTCGTCCAGCAGCGCCCCGGCCGCGGGAGTGGAGGGCAGCGGCGGCGACTGCGCGTCCGCTCCCGTCTCGTTCCAGACCGATGTAATGGCGATCTTCTCCGCGAACTGCAGCACGAGCGGCGTCTGCCACGGGCAGATGGGCAACGCCGGCGTGGAGAACCTCTATCTCGGTCTCAGTGAGGCGGAGGGGACGAATGGTCCGCCCGTCGTCGCCGGCGTCTACGCCGGTCTCGTTGGAGTGAAGTCGGCGGAGGATCCTTCGATGAACCTCGTCACGGCCGGCGATCTCGAGAGCAGCTATCTGTGGCACAAGGTCAGCGGCGATCAGAACACGGACCCGACGGTGGTCAGCGGCTGCGAGCCGACCGCGGCCGGGGCGAGCCCCTGCACCGACTGCGTCGCGGGCGCGCCGTGCGGAGTGCAGATGCCATTCGCGAACACCCTCGAGCCTTCGGACGCTTGCGCCATCCAGAACTGGATCACGCGAGGAGCGAAGAACAACTGACCGAGCGTGATCGCGCAATGTTTCAACATCCCATCCGGGCGCCCCGGGCGCCCGTTCCGTCGTGCCATGCGACTGGCCTAAACCTGAGCGCCTAGCATCCCACACGCGGCGAGCGGTCACCAGCCGCGGGCGCCTCACGGTCAATTCTGGAGACAGGCGCTGGTCGCCAGGAGCAGAACGGCGGCGTCGCCGCCGCCCGCGAATCGCAAGCAGAGAAATAGGGCCGCGCCCGGGCGACAGGTCGTCGGTCGCCGCGTACGGTTCGTACTCAAGAACGAGCCGGCGGTCGGATCGATGTGCGCCTTCGACGCCATCTCGTGATCCCGCGGGTCACCTCTGCGAGGCCCGAGGTCCTCGGGGGACGGGGGCAGCGGCCGCCGGCGGTACGCTCGTGTGCGGCCACCAGAGGCGCGAAGAATCGGACGAACGGGACGGCGCGTCGACGCCGACCTCGGCCGTCGTCGAGGCCCCTACGATACTCCCGACCCGCCCGACCCGCGGAACGGCTTCGACGGGCGCAGCCGGACGCCCTTACATCGACGTAATGTCGGCGAAAGGGCGGCGCATGAAACGGGAGCCAAGTCAGCTTCCCGCCGAGCCCGAGGCGCCGGGCCACCCACTCGGACAGGTGCGCGTCGATGTAGCACTCGACGGCGGCATGGGTGACGTGGACCGCGCGCAGCGACAAGAGGCGTAGCAGGTGGCCGCTTTCTTCCGGACGTGGAGCTGCATCAGACGCTGCGACTGAGCCGATCGCGCGGAACGCGTAGTAGTCGCCCGCGATGCCATCCGACACCCGTCTCCTCGCGCGATGACGTGTGGTCGGCAGCGATCCGTGCGGTGCTTCGTCCGGAAACGGTCACCGCTCGTCGGTACGCCCAGATCCGCCGGGGCCTCGCAAGTCCACCCTGGTTCCAAGATGTGGCGCTTACTTCTTGGCTCGGTGTCGATCGTGCTCTTGCTCGCGTGCAACGGGGCGCCGACCGGCGCCGTTCCCGCGGGCGCAAAGACCGGCGGCGACGGGAGCGCCGGCGACGCGGCCGCGAGTTCGACGCCGGCCGACGCGACCGGCGAGAGCGGCTCGAACCTCGGCGACGACGCGGGCGACACCGAAACGAGCGACGCGGCCGCGACCGGCGAGAGCGGCTCGAACCTCGGCGACGACGCGGGCGGCGCCGGAACGAGCGACGCGGTAGCGACCGAGAGCGGCTCCTCTTCGGACGCGGCCGCTCACCCAGCCAATATTCCGGTGGAAGCGGACGGCGCGGTCACCTCCATCCTCGTGAGCCCTGAGCCGCTGACGCCGGCGTTCTCGTCGGCCATCTACGACTACTACGTGCGGTGCTCTCCGGGGACGAACGCGATCACCTTGACCGTTGGGACTGCGGGCGGACCCAGCACGGTCGCGCTCGACGTGGTCGAGGATCAGGCCGTCGTCGTGGAGAACCAGTACTGGATCCGCTGCCTCCCCCACGACTTTCCCACCATCACGGTGACGACCAATGCAGACGCCGGCGCACCGACGCCAGGCTGGTATCTGCTGAACAGCGGCGTCTACGCGATGGCGCTCGACACGAACGGTACGCCTATCTGGTACACCCGCGGAACCTCGGTCATCGACGTCGATGCCCTCACGCCCGACACGATCTCGTTCATGCCCAACGCAACGGCGCCGTTCGGTTACGGCTCGACCGAGTTCGCGATCCACGGCCTCGCTGCGGGAACCGTCACGACCGTCGTGGCCGTCGGCTCGCCGACGGACGACCACGAGCTACGCCTGCTGCCGAACGGCGACTACCTGCTCTTGACCTATTCGTTCGAGAGCGGCGTCGATCTCACCGGACTCCAGACGTTCGGCGCTGGTGAGACGATCGCCGACTGCGCGATCCAGGAGGTTGATTCGACTGGGAGTCTGGTGTGGTCGTGGCGCGCGATCGACCACATCGATCCCGTGCTCGAGTCCATCGAGCCGGCCACCGAAACCATCCTTGGCCAGTCGATCGTCGATGTCTACCACTGCAACGCGATCGACGTGGATTCGAGCGGTAACCTGCTCCTGTCAGCCCGTGACACGAACGCGATCTTCTACATCGACCGCACCACCGGCGACATCGTCTGGAAGCTCGGCGGAAGCGACTATAGCAAGGACGGGGCGGACTACGTGCAGATCGTCGATGACCCCGAGACCTCGTTCAGCCTGCAGCACGACGCCCGCTTTTTGCCGAACGGCGACATCAGCCTCTTCGACGACCACGGGGCGGGCTCGGGCGTCGCGCGCGGTGTGGAGTACGCGCTCGACCACGACGCGAACGTCGCCACCGTGGCCTGGCAGTTTCTCGGAATCGCGACCAGCCAGGCCGAAGGGAGCTGCCGCCGGTACGCCGACGGCGAGACCGTCATTGGGTGGGGCTACAACACGACCGATTCGCGGGTCGTCACCGAGGTCAACGCGGGCGGCGATGACGTGCTCGACATCGCGTTCACCCCGAACACCGCGTCGTACCGGGCCATCAAGGTCCCGCTGTCGCAACTCGACGTAAGCCTGCTCCAGAGCACGGTGGCGCAATAGAGCCGCACGGGGCGTTCCGGCGCACGGTCGGTCGGCGACGCCCTTGCTGCGGAAGCCCAGGTTGGTAGCTCGCCCCGCGTGGTTTCTTCACGGGTCGCAGGGGCCCTTCCCGACGCGCACATCGTGCCGCTCGGGCACTGCCAGTCGCTCGTGCAGCAGCGCGGAAACCCACACCGTGTCGCTGGTCGGTGGAGTTGCTCTGCAACGTGGCTCGTTCGCGCCCGGAGCCAATCGCCGAGAACGCTTCGCTGCGTCAACCAGTGATCGTGGGCGGCACGGCACACGAAGCGCCCGGCCTTTCGCCCGCATGAGCGCGGCCTACTGGTGCTTGCTCGCAAGCCTCGTCCGTCGCTGGCGGCAAGCCATTCTGCTCGTTCAGCCGACAAAGTGCTCCGGGTCGGGTCGGGGGCGGGCGCGGTTGCCCGCACTCCACGTGCGGAGACTGGGCCGGGTGGGTCGTCCCTTTTCACGTAAGGTCGTCGTATAGCGCCGAGACCGGCGACTGCTGCCGCCGTGCTCGGAGAGCTGCTCTTCTTCAGAGAGGCTCTGATCTCCTTGAGCACGAGCGGCATCTCCGCTCACAACGAGGACAGAGCCCATAGGTCGCTCTGCGGCGATGCGCCGGTCGCGCGCGCCATCGAAGCGCCGAACGTGGGCAACGTCATCGCGCTTCCGCGCGTCGGCGGCCTGCACCATCGGTACTCGAGGGCTGCGTGATCGCGCCGCATCAGTCTTTCGTCACCACAGCCCTCAGTTGTCCGCGGCGCTAATGGGCGTGCCGACGACGCGCCTACGCCCCCTCCTCGATCCATGCGTCGAGGTCTTCGGGGAGGGCGACGACGTGGTCCATCAGGTTCTTCGCGCCCACGCCCTGCAGGTGGCTGAACATCTCGCGGAAGTGGTCCTCGATGCGCTTGCTGAAGAGGCCGATCGACTGGAGCGTCGGGATGACGAATCCGCTCACCGGACCCCGCCTGCCCCCCATCCTCGCGAAGATCCCGTCGACCTTGGCCCGCTCCTTCGCGAGGGCCGCGAAGACGTCGGCGGGATCGAGCCCGGCCTCCCTCCATTGCTCGAGGACCGCCTCGCGCATCGTGGGGCCGGAGCGCGAGTCGAGGAGCATGCGCGACGCCTCGAAGGCGAAGTCCTCGAGCTCGCGGGCCTCGGCCTCGCCGAGCGTCGGGACCACGACCGACAGGTACTTGATCCCGTAGGCGCTGTGCCGCGCCTCGTCGCGCCCCACGTAGGTTAGCAACTGCTTGAGGAGCGGCTCCCTGGTGGCGTTACGCATGTCGCGGAAGCTGAAGAGCGCGAGCCCCTCGACCACGATCTGCATCCCGACGCACTTGCGCATCCAGCTGCCGCCCTCGAGGGTCGAGTCCAGGAGCTTCTGGAGGGAGGGAGCGATGGGGTAGATCTGGTCGAGCTTGTCGATGTACGCCGCGAAGACCTCGACGTGCCTCGCCTCGTCGAGCGTCTGGGTGGCCGCGTAGAACTTCCCGTCCATGTGCGGGACCGCGTTGACCAGCTGCGACGCGACCATGAGCGCGCCCTGCTCGCCGTGCAGGAAGTTCGAGAGCATGAACGCCGCCCCCTTGCGCGATACGTTCCACTGCGTCTCGGGGCTGAGGCTCGCCCAGAAGTCGGTCTCCTGGATCGGCAACCCGCCCATGGTGAAGCTGCTCGCGAACGCCCGTCTGTCGATGCCTTGGTCCCAGGGCAGATCGCGCATTGCGTTCCACTGGCGGTCCAGTCCCTTCGCGTAGAGGCTGCGGAGCGCATCCACCTCGCTCGAGTAGGTCCAGCTGTAGACGGCCTCGAGGGCGGCCTGGATCGGGTGAGAGGCTTCGGACGGCCTGGCGGACAGGTGCTGCGGCATCGTTAGAGAGATTGAACAGGAACGCGGGTGGACGGGAAGGGTGATTTTGGCCGACGCGAACGGCAGGCGTCGCCGTGGTCGCTCCCGGCCGGCTTGCCTTCGGAGCCCGAGAACACCTTCTCGCCGGCGAGCCAGCGGTCGCACGCGTCCGGGAGTCGGACTCGCGTGCGCGGCAGGGTGCCACTTGCACGTCGCCTGCCGCGAGCGCGTGCATATGCCCATGATTGGGCACGCGACGACGCGCGACATGCCGTGCGGCAGTCCGCAGCGGCCCCGCAAGGCGCGCCCAAAAGTGGCCAGCAGGACGAGGTCACTGGCCGATCGACGGCCGGGAGTGGCCGGTGCAAGACTTTACCGATGGTCGCGACGCGTTCTCGTGAGGAGCTTCTCGCGGCTCGTCTGGCAATCTCGTGGGCCATTGGCTGGAGATCCGCTGCGGCGTGTGCGAGGCGAGGGGTCTTCTACCCTGCCCCGCTGATGGCGAACGAGCACGGCGACGAGCTCCGTGTGGTCGATGTGCTGTCGCGGCTTCGGTGCCGACACTGCGGGAGCCAGAGCCGGCCCCTCTTCTTCTACCCCCGCCTTCCAGTGGCCGGCCGGAGTGTGGCCGCGGCCGAGCGACGCGGGTGCTCACCGGTCGATCTCGGTGCCCACGTCCGACGATCTCGACGTTCACACGGTGCCGAAACGGGCGTTCACGTTCGCGGGACACCCGCTGGCTCGGTCGCCTCGGGTTCCGATAGCCACCACCTGGCCGGCGCCGCTAGCCCCTCTGCGGCCGGGCGGTCGGGCGCTCCTCTTGCCGGCACTTCTGCACGGCCAGCCGCGTCGGCGTCCCCACCGCGGCGCTCAAACCCTTGTTCGAGTGGAGTCGGCGGGGGTCGAACGGGGGGATGTCGGGGACGACGACGATGAAGGCCTCGCAGCCGCACTTGTTGGCGCCGTCACCATTTACGCGGCGGCGAAGTTCGGCCAGGGTCTGCGCGTCCGTCGCCCATCTGAACGGGCCGCCACCAGAAATCGGTTCTCGCGCGAAGAATCCAGCCAGGCTGACTGCGAATGGGCAACCGCTGTCGCGTGCTCCTCGTCTTTTCGAACCCCGGATTTCGAGACGGCCTCCTTTCGCGCTTGATGGAAGCCAACTGCCATGTCGAGGCATGCGCGGGCACCCGAGAGGCGACCCCGAAGCTCGGCGACGCCGATGTCATGGTCCTCGACCTCTGGACTTCGGACGCGGACGCCGTCGACTTCGTTCGCCGGGTGCGCACGTCGTTGCAACCTCGTCTGCCGATTGTGGCTCTTGGCGCGCGCGGCGACGACGAGAGGTTCATCGCGATCATCCGCGCCGGCGCGATCGGCTGCCTCTACACGGACGATGCGGCGACACGGTTGCCCTCGGCCCTCGAGGATGCGTTGGCCGGGGGACACCCGATGTCGCGCGGAATGGGCGCCATTCTCCTCGAGCATCTGCGTAGACAGTCTCCGCCATCGTTGCAGCCAACCAAATCGGTGAGCGTCCTCACGGAGCGAGAGCGCACGGTACTCAGCCAACTCGCGCGCGGCTTGCTCTACGAAGACATCGGGAAGACCCTCGGCGTCTCGGTGAACACTGTCCGGAGCTTCATCCGGACGATTTACGGGAAGCTTGAGGTCAATTCGAGGACCGAGGCGGTGCTCCTCGGAATCAAACTCGGCCTAGTCCGGGGAACGCCCTACCCCAGAACGCGATCGCGACCACGGTGACCCGCATCCGCCGACCCGCATGAAGATGCGGTGGATTCTGGTGCGCGGGGTCCACGTAAGAGGTTGTGGAGCGACGCACGGTCGGAAGGGATGGCGGCGCTCGAGCTGTTTCGAGACGGTAGCCCTGCGGAAGTCCGGAAAGGCACGTTCGAGGACGGAGAGGCCATGCAACCACCGAACACGAACTGGTGGCGGATGTCGCGTCGACCGGCAGGCAGCGCCGGTGCCCCTGCGGCTTCTTCGGCCGCCACGGCGGGGAGTGCCACGAGCGCCCCGACGACGGGCGCCGCCCCCGCGGCCTCCGGGGTCGCCGATCCGGTCGGGAGCCCACCGCCGGTCTGCGATTTGCACAAGGTGGACTGGAAGAACGTCAGCATTCCCGGTGGACTGACCTTCACGGGTGGGGGAGCCTCGTCGGGGGACACGGCATGGGGTCCCGCGAAACAAGACTGCGGGCTCAACAACGCTGAGTACGCAGACCTCGACGGAAACGGGTCCCACGAAGCGTACCTATCCATCAACTGCAACCCGGGGCAATCGATCGGGTCCAACGATCAAACGTTCGCGGTGGTCGAGATGGGCCGGAACTGCGCGCTTCGCTCTCTCACCACCATCGACGGCGGCCCGGAGGCGACGGGCAAGGTAGTAGGCCGTTCGTACGTGGTCGACGTCACCTACGGCAAGGATGGAGACCCCGAGTGCTTCTGGACGGGCCTTCGACGGGACACGTATCGCGTGTCCAAGGGCAAGTTCACGTCCACCTCGCAGACGATCAAGTGAGGCAAGCTCACTCGCCGCACTCGCCAGAGCCGGCTGGCTTGTATCACTCTTAGGGAGGCGACACATGAGTATCAAGATGTTGAGGATGACCTGCTTGAGTGGCTTGATGGTCTCGGCCCTCGCAGGAGCGTGCAGTTCCAGTTCCAGCAGTGGGAGGAACCCTGGGAGTGAACAGGGCGACAGTTTCGATGGACTCCAAGTGCCGGCGTCGTGCGGCACTTTCAATGGAACCACGGGCCTCTGGCCCGACGGTGGCATCGAAATCGACACGTGCAGCGAGTATTACGGGCCGGCCAGCGCGACCGGCGCACCGGCTGACAAAGCGTTGGGGCAAGGTCAGCACTGCCCGACTGCGAAGGCCGCGTGCGCGTGCTTGAAGATCACGCCGGGGGTCTCATGCGGGCTTAGCATCATTTACGTGATGGCGGACGGCTACAACCCCTGCATGAACGTCACCGACGCAAACGTCCCCAACTGCACGGAGTTCAAGGTATTCACCGTCAGCACAGCGGACGCCGGCACCGATTGACCGCGGCTCACTGCGGTCCTGGGATACAGCGGCACCAGCGCGGGCAAGGCGGCGTAGGCGTTCGCGATCGTTCCGTCTTCGCGTTCACCTTCGCGCGGCACCCGCATCCTGGGACTAGTCAATTGCGGCTGCGCCACCGGCTCCTCTCGGAGAACCATCTTCGATGGTTCTCGGCCACGAGCGCTCTCGTCGAGGGCGGCGCTTCATCCGGACGATTTACGGGAAGCTTGAGGTCAATTCAAGGACCGAGGCAGTGGTCGTCGGTATCAAACTTGGCCTGATCCGGGGAACGCCGTACCCGAGAACGCGATCGCGACCGCGCTGACGCGCATCCGCCGACCCGCATGAAGATGCGGTGGATCTGGTGCGCAGGGTCCACGATAAGAGGGTTGTGGAGCGACCCAAGGTCGGAAGGGAGGGCGGCAATGGAACAGCTTCGGTGCGAGGGGCGAGCCTTGAAACTTCTGGGGTCTTGCGCGGCACCCGCGCGCCGCGCGGAAAGGCTTTTCTCGTTGAAGCTCGTGCTGCTCGTCGCACTGATGCTCGCGGCCTGCTCAAGCGGGGGCGGCGGGAGCGTGAGGGGTAGCCTGCCGCTGCCCGCTGGAAGCGTCCCCGCTTTCACCTCGAAGCTTCGCATCGTGCCGGGGCTCGCGGAGCCGCTCGTCACGACGAAGGCGACGACGGAAGACGAAGACCGCGACCTCGGGCAGGCGAGCGCCGGGCGAGACGGGGCGGAGGCACCCTTGCTCGCGTTCGTCGCGGCGCACCCCGATTCCGGATGGAACGCATCCATCCACACGAACCTGGGGCTCGCCTACTACAGACAGGGGCTCTTCTCGAGGGCGATCGCGGCCTACGAGGCGGCATGGAAAGAGGGCCGCGAGGCGACCGATTTTCGCGCGAAGACGCTCGTCGACCGCGCGGTCGCCGAGCTGGCCAAGATGCATGCGCGTGTCGGCCATTTGAAGGAGCTCGACGCGCTCGTCGCGGAAATAGGAAACCGCCCGATTCAGGGCGGAGCATCGGAGCTCATCACCGGCTCGAAGGAAGGCGCGTGGACGATGCGCCACAGCCCGGGCATTTCCTATCTCTGCGGCCCCAAGGCGCTCAGAAACGTCCTCGAGACGCTGGGCGCCACCCCGGCGGCGATTGCGGTGGTCGACGCTGCGCGCTCCGGCGAGCACGGGTTCTCGCTCGCTCAGCTGGGCGAGCTCGCCGACCGGGCCGGAGTCGCTCACTTGCTCATCCACAGAGAGCCCGGCGAACCGGTCCCCGTGCCGTCCGTCATCAACTGGAAACTCAGCCACTATGCTGCGGTGATCGGCAAAACCGACAGCGGTCGCTACAAGGTCAAGGACCCGACCTTCGGGGGCGACCTCGAGGTCTCCGAGGCCGCCATCGACGAGGAAGGCAGCGGGTTCTTCCTCGTGCCCGCCCAGACTGGAAAAGGAGACCGCGAGGATCATCGGCTCGCGTGGAGGGAGGCGACGCCGGAACAGGCCCAAGAGACCTACGGCATGGGCTTCCCCTCCAGCTACATCCTCGGCGCGGTCACGGGGGCCGACTTCCTCTCCGGCGTCTTCGGCGCCGCCGAGAACGCGCTCTGGAACCCGAGTCAAACGGTGGAGTGCACCACCTGCGGCAGCATCAGCAGCGGAGGCATGCCCGTCCCCGACGCTCACGCGATGGAGGTGAGCCTCAACCTCAAGGACACGCCGGTGGGGTACGCGCCGCCGGTGGGGCCTCCCGCGTACATCCGACTGTTCTACAACCAGCGCGAGGCGGTGGAGCCGTACGGTCCGCCCTCCAACCCGGTCTCGTTCAACGTCGGACCGCAATGGACGCTCAACGTCCTCTCCTACGTGCTCGACGATCCCAAGAATCCGGGCGTCGGCGTGTCGCGCTACGTTCCCGGTGGCGGGGCGGTCTCCGCGTACACCGATTTCAATTACGCGACGGGGGCATTCGACCCGGAGAAGCAGACCGGGGCGGTCCTCGTACGCACGCCCGCGACGGGCATGGCGACGTCGTACACGCTCACCGGCACCGACGGCAGCCAGCTCGTCTACGCGCAGAACGACGGCTCGACGAGCCTATCGGGGTATCGCCGGCTGTTTCTCACCAGCATCGTCGACCCGCAGGGCAACGCGCTGACCTTGAACTACGACACGTCTCTCCTTACGCCCGTTACGCCCGACGCCGGGGCCGATGGGGGTCCCTCCGGGTTTGGCTCGGCGGCCTTCTTCCCAAGGCTGTCGAGCATCACGGACCCCGCGGGGACGACGACCACCACGTTTACTTACGGCCTGAGCGCGACGCCGCTGCTGGTGACGGAGATCACGGATGCTTTCGGTCGATCCGCCAGCATCACGTACGACACGAACGGCCGCCTGTCGTCGATTCAGGACGTGATGGGGCTCACCTCCACGGTGACTTACGACGATGGCAACACTCCGCCACGCCCGACGTTCATCAAGCAGCTCACGACGCCCTATGGCAACACGACGTTCAACTACGGCGAGACGGACGACGGCTCGGCGGTGGTGACGCGCTGGCTGGAGACGACCGATGCGCTCGGCCAGACCGAGCGCCTGGAATTCATGGAGCAGGCCCCGGGCATTCCCGCTGTGGACGAAACCGGCGCCAACTTGCCGCTCCCGTCTGGAATGCCGCTCAGTTTTGGCACTAGCTACATGATCTACCGGAACTCGTTCTTCTGGAACAAGCACATCTACAAGACGTACGGCACGGGCACCGGCAAGGACTACTCGAAAGCGGAGCTCGTCCACTGGCTCCATACGAACAACGGACTCTACGTCGCGCCGACCATCGAGAGTGTCCGCCACCCGCTCGAGCACCGGACCTGGTACCAGTACACGCCCGGACAGACGAACTCGATCGACGAGGGTCCGCCGAGCACGTACCTCGGCGCGCCGACGACGACCGCGCGCGTGCTCGACGACGGCAGCACGCAGCTCACGACCACGACGCGCAACGGGCTCGGCAAGCCGCTGCTCGTGACCGACACGCTCGGGCGCCAGACTCGGCTCACCTATGGCGCGAACACCGACCTGCTGCTGGTGCAACAGAAGGTGTCGAGCTCGGGCTTCGGCGTGCTCGGCGCGTATACTTACAATGCCCAGCACGAGCCGCTGACCTACACAGACGCGGCGGGGGAGACGACGCGGTACGCCTACAACGCGGCCGGCCAGCTGCTGACGGTGACCGACGCCCTCGGGCGGGTGCGGACCGTCGGCTACGACGGTTTGGGTCGGGTCTCCAAGCTGATCGACGCCAACAACCAGCCGGTCCTGACGCTCAGCTACGACAGCGCGAACCGGGTCGCGACCCGAACGGACTCGGTCGACTACACGCTCTCTTACGGCTACGACAACTTCGACCGGGTCACCCAGGTCACCTATCCCGACAAGACGATCGAGAAATACGTTTACACGGACCTCGATCTCACGTCGGTGACCGACCGGCTCGGCCAGACGACGACCTACGGCTACGACGCCGACCGGCGCCTGACGAAGGTCAGCGACCCGGCGGGCAACGTGACCCAGTACGCCTACTACGAGGACAGCACGCTCGAGAGCATCACCGACCCGAATGGCAACGTGACGACCTGGGGTGTCGACATCGAGGGGCGCCCCGTCAACAAGACCTACGCGGACGGCACTACCGAAACCTACGTCTACGAGAGCTCCACGAGCCGCCTGCACAGCAAGACCGACGCGCTCGGGCAGGTCACGACCTACGCCTACAACACGGATGGTCGGTTGACCGGAGTCTCGTACTCGGGGCCGGGCGCGGGGTCCTCGACCCCCGCGGTCAGCTTCACCTACGACTCGGAGCTCCCGCGCATCACGAGCATGACCGACGGCGTAGGGACGACGAGCTACGTCTACTATCCCATCGCCGCCACGCCGGCGCTCGACGGCGGCGCCGAGCTGGACGCCGGCCCCGCGCCGCCGCCGGTCCCGGTTGCACCCGGCGCCGGCCGGCTTCAAGCGGTACTGAGCCCCGTCGCAGGCGCCACGGCCGGTACGATCGATACCGTCAGCTATTCGTACGACGCGCTGGGACGCGTGAGCGGCCGCGGGGTCAACGGCGTCGTGCAGAGCGTGGCGTTCGACGCGCTCGGGCGGCCCTCGGCGGTGACCAACGCGCTCGACTCGTTCGCCTACGGATATTCCGACGAGACACCCCGGATCACGAGCGTGGCCTCGGCGAACGGCCCGAGCGTGGCGCTGACCTACTGGGACGCCGCGAGCGATCCGGAGCAGAACGAGCTGCTTCAGCAGATGACCTACTCGGCACGAAGCACCGCCATCGACGGTGGCGCGAGCGGCCGGATCCTCTCGCAGTTCGGGTACGCCTATTACCCGAATGGGAACGTGGAGACGTTCACCGAAGGACACGCCGCGCAGGCCGCTTCATCGGGCGACGCCGGCGCCGCGAACGACGGCGGCGGGGCCACGGGCATGACGTTGCCGTGGCTGCGCAAAGGCGGCCGCGGCATGGGCGCCTCGGTGAGCGCATGGACGCGCACGCGCCTCGCCGCGCAGGGCAACGCCGGAGTCCTCATCCTCGCGGCGGGGCTGCTGTTCGGGGGCATCGCATCGTTGCGCGCGGGCAAGGGGCGCATCGCCTCCGCGTTGACCCCAATCGCGCTGGGGCTAGTCTTCGCGGCCTGCGGCAGCGGCAACAACGCGGGCGGCCGTACAACGGGCGCTGGTGCGGGGGGGATGCTGGCGGCATCGGGAGCAGCAGCGCGGGCCTCGAGACCCAGGTCACAGCCTACAAGTACGACGCCGCCTCCCGCCTGATCTCGGCGACGCTGGGCACGAACGGAATGCCACCCGCGCCATCGGCAGCGCCGCAGTTCGCGTACAAGTACGACGCGGCGTCGAACCCCACGAGCATCGCGGCGAACGGGGCGACGCAGGGTCCCACCTATACGAGCACCAACGAGATCGGAGGCGGAACGTACGACCTGAACGGAAGCCCGACCTCGCTCCAAGGGGCCACGTACGCCTGGGATGCGGCGAACCGCCTGATCTCGGCGACAGTGGGTGGGGCGGAGAGCGATTTCACCTACGACGGATCGAGTCGGCTCGTGCGGATCGTGGAGAAGCAGGGGGGAAGCACGATCTCGGACAAGGCGTACACGTGGGCGGGCACGATTCGGGTGCTCGAGCACGACAATGCCGCGAGCGGAGCGCCTGTCAGCAAGCAGTATTTCGCGCAGGGCGTCGTCGATGGAGGGCAGGGGTACTACTACGCCATGGATCTCCTTGGGAGCGTCCGGCAACTCATCGACGCCATAGGCGCCATTCGTGACCAGCTCGACTACGACCCATACGGACGGCAGATCAGCGCACTTGGAAAGGTTAGCGCGGATGTTGGATACGGAGGTTATTTGCATAACTCCGGGTCCGGTCTCGATTTCGCCTTCTATCGAGCTTACAATGCAAGCTCTGCTCGATGGGTAAGCCGTGATCCTGTGGGCGCGGGACCCGGGCCCAACCCCTATGCTTACGTCGACGCCAATCCGATTACTTTGGCTGACCCGAGCGGGCTCTGCCCTGGCGATCTGAAGAAGTGTCAGGAGGCGCTATTGAAGGATACCTTTGGCGATGGTCTGGTGGCGAAGGAGATCGACACTGTTGGCCTCTTGGGAGGGGGAGAGCCACTCGAGAGATTGCTCATCGACCCATGGACCGGGCTAGATAACGCGACCGGGGCGGTCACGTCGGGATCGAAGGCTTTCCTAAAGGACAAGGCCTCTGAGGGGGCGCAGGTCTTCTCCGCCTGGGTTGCAGGCAACGCGATTTTGAAGTCAGTCCAGCAGAGTAGTCTGCTGGGCATGACGCCGGGAGCGCAACAGGACCTGCTGCAACTTGGTAGGCGCGGCGCTGCGCTGCTTTCGGAGAGCGCGGAAGAAGCAATCGTAGTGGTAGGAGCGGGCCTTTCCTTGTCGGCGACATTTGAGCAAGCGGCAGCAATCGGGCTTTGCTACGCGTCCGGGCACAGAGGCTAGCTATAGCTAGGATCTCGGGCTGTCAGTAGCCTCGCCGGCTCGTCGCGGAGCGCTTGGAGGAAGCTGCGGCCCCGGTGGACTCGAAGATGCGCCTGTTCATGTCAGCGATCGCCGACCGCTTGGTCAATTGTGTACTGTGCGACGGTCGATCCGCTCCGGTTCTGCGCGGCTTTGCGTCCGTAGAATTTGAGGACGGCACTACCAACGGACGGCGACGTTCAGGCGACTCACGAACTTCGTTCCGGAGCGGACGATCTCCGCGGCGTGAGGCAAGTGGTGCCGAAAGAGAATCGATTGTCCGAGCTGGGGCTCGATCTTCAGATTCTCGGTTGGGAACAGTGTCCGTCCACCCTCGAACGAGTCGGAGAGGTAAGTGAGTAGCGTGCCGTTACTCGCACCGAAGGAACGAATGGGACGCCCCGCGTCCTCGTGCAGTGAGATGCTCTGGCCGGGCGCGTAGCGGTAAATCTCGAACACGTCGTCGACCTCGAGGACGGGCAAACGAAGACCCAGTCGGTGCTTCAGGCAGTCGGAGAGGGCCCGGTCGACGAAGAAGGTCTCGTGGTTGAAGCGTCCCTGACTCGTTAGTCTCGCCGGCGCGAAGCCGGCAGCCGTCGCTCGGTTCAAGAGCCGGGCGCACTCGTCGATCGACAAGAGGCCGGCGAGCAAGACAACGGAGTGCGCCGAGGCCGTCGCCTCGTCGGACGCAGTGACGAGTTCTGCGCGTGGCTCACCCGCACGGCCCCTGATGGCCCGAAGCCCGCGCCGGCCGATCGCCCGGCGCGTCACCGGTCGCTCGGTTTGCGTGACAGCTGTGAGGCGATCGTGGCGCCGAGGAGCGTCAGGAGCACGCTCGATAGCACCTGGATGACCGTTACGTACGAAGGGTTCACGCCATGGAGCGGCTGAAACTCGCGATGGCCCGTCCGCACTTGCGCGCTGCTGTTTCCGGTCATCTGTGATCGCTCGGGTCCGAAGGGGCCTCCGTCGTCCGGGGCTCACGACGCCGATGCGGGTCGGAGCGAGCTTGGTTGCGGCACGTTCCGATGGCAAGTATCAAGTGGATGGTGTCATGGGGTCTTCGAACCCGTCATCCCCGCATTCGGGCGCTCGGTTGCCCAGCGTTCTATTCAACGCGCTCCCCAAATCCGCCAGCACCTACGTGACCGATATGCTCGTGCGCGGACTGGCGGCCAAGCGCGTATTCTTGACCGTCGGAATTTTCCCCCACGATCTCGTGCTCTTCGACCGCATCCAGACCTTCTCCGGCGGCGCTCAGGTCGCGCAGCAGCACTTCGGCCCCTCGCCGCCCAATTTGGCATACCTTCGAAAATTTGGGGTCCGGCCCATCCTGCATCTGCGAGATCCTCGCGCGGCCATCGTATCGTGGGCCCACCACCTGTCGGCCGCAGAGGGTGGGCTGGACGAGCTTTTCTGGTACTACCCCGCCATTTGTCCTCCCCCCGTCTTCCTCGAACGCGACCTCCCCTGGCGTCTGGCGTGGTGTGTGGAGAACCACCTGCCGCATTTCGTCGAATGGATCGAGGCGTGGTGCGACGCCGTGGACGCCGGTCGAATCGAAGCCCTATTCACGACCTTCGAGCAGCTGCTGCAAGACCGAACGCGGTTTTTCGAGTCCATTCTCCGTTTCCTGGATATTTCGACAACGGCCTTCGCCGATCCGCGCGCCCAGCCCTCGAAAGTGCACTTGTACCGGGCGGGACTGCTTGACGAGTGGCACCAGATCCTGGATGCTTGCGACCGAAATACGTTGACGCGCGCTCTTCCCGATCGGTTGCGGATCCGGTTCGGCTGGTGATCCTGGATCTCTACACCGATTGGGGGCGCCGAGGGTGGCCGAGACGCGGCCGGACGGGTTGGGCACAATGACATTCGAAGAGCGGGTGAACGAGCTTCGCGAGCGTCTCCAGCAGGCCGATCGTGAGGCCGGGCGGGGTGGCGAAGAGGAGGGCTCCGCTTCTTCACCCACGTGGGAGGACGATATGTTCAAGAACGGTTGGCCCAACTGCTGGGGCGACTTCAACAACATCATGTGTTGAAGCCTTGGTCCCCGGACGGAAGCTCCCGGTGGCTACCCAACCGGAGGTCCGGCTGCTCATTTTGCAGGGCACTCCGTTCTGCAACATCGATTGCCGTTATTGCTACCTTCCGCAGCGCTCCGACAAGAGGCGCATGCGCCTCGGCACGCTCGACACGCTGGTTCAGCGCCTGCTCGACGAAGCTTTGCTCGGCCGTCACCTCACCATCAACTGGCACGCGGGCGAGCCGCTAGTTCTGGGCATTCCCTTCTACGAAGATGCCCTCGAGCGCTTGCGACCGCTTTCTTCGCGGGGCACGCACGTCGTCCACTCCGTGCAGACGAACGGTACGTTGATCGACGACCACTGGGCCGCCTTCTTCAAGAAGGCTGGCATGAGAGTCGGCGTCAGCGTCGACGGGCCTCGAGCGATCCACGACGCCTACCGGAAGGATCGCCGCGGCCGCGGCACGTACGATCGGGTCATGGAGGGCATCGGCAACCTCCAGGATGCCGGCGTCCCGTTCAGCGTCATCTCGGTCATCACCGACGCGAGCGTGGATCACGCCGACGCGATCTACAGGTTCTACGTGGATCACGGCATTCGCGTCGTCGGCTTCAACATCGAGGAGACCGAGGGAGTGAACGAGGCCAGCTCCGTGAGCACGGGCGGGTTCCCCGCCCGGTACCGCGAGTTCTTGCGACGATTCTTCGAACTGGCTCGTCGTGATGGAGTCCTTCGCGTTCGCGAGTTTGAATACTTTCGGGGGCGGATCTTGAGCGAACGGTTCCGCACGAACGATCAGGTAATCCCTCTCGCCATTCTGAGCGTCGATTCGAGCGGCCGATTTTCGACATTCTCACCAGAGCTTCTGGACGCGTCTTCCATCCGTCATGGTGATTTCATCTTCGGCAACGTCCACGAGAACAGCCTGCGCAGTGCGTTCGAGACCGAGAAATTTCAGGCCGTCTTCGCCGAGATCGCGGAGGGGGTGCAGGCCTGCCACGACAGCTGCGAGTACTTCGGGGTTTGCGGCGGTGGAGCGCCCAGCAACAAGCATTTCGAGAACGGTCGCCTGAACAGCACCGAGACCGATTACTGCCGGTACATGAAGAAGGCACTCGCCGAGGCCGTGATGAAAGAGCTCGAGCGCGGCATCGAGCCCATGGGCCGCTAGAACGCGAAGAGGGTAGTCTTGGATATCGCCGTCCAATTCGCATCCGGCATCACCCGCGATCCCGGACGGTTGACCGTCAGCCGCGGAGTCGTCGCGGCCTCGGCCGCGCTGACGGGTCAGAACTACGCCAGTGGAGCGTGGATCCCACGCGGGCCCTTCGAGGCGCTTCGGGCGCATGAATTCGAGGCCCTCACTGGCGCCCGCCGTCCGGAACGCTCGCGCTCCGTCGGGTTGGTCCGGGTCCGGCCCGGACTGTTGGCGAGACTCCGCAGCGCGATCGCCGGAAATGCCCCGGCCGAGGAGCTTTCGGCATGCGTCGAGGCTCTCTGCGAGGATCTCGCGGGCGAGTGGGTGGTCCGCGCGCCGCCGACGACGTTGTCCGCGGGCTGCAACCTCGCGGGGCTGCACACAGTGACGAAGGACCCGGACACCCAAGTCTTCGTCGGGTTGCACGTCGACACGTTCGATCAAGAGTACGAAGCCGGGCGGCGAAATGCGAAGAACCGCGTTTCGGCGAACGTCGGCGACGAGCCGCGCTACTTCCTCTTCGTGCCCGTCGCCTTCCAGAGGCTGGCGGAGGGTGCGGACCGGCGACGCGACGGCGCGAGCGTCGTGTGCGACTACCTGCAACGTCATCCCGAGCAACCGGTGCTCCGGCTTCGCGTAGAGCCCGGCGAGGCATATGTGGCACCGACCGAGAGCCTCATCCACGACGCGAGCTCGCTGTGGATGAAGACACGTGACCTCCACGTCACCGGACGCGGAACCTTCGACCCGATGGCGCCGTGATCGCGGACATCGTCGTCGACTCGCACGACGGAGAGCTCGCGTCTCGCGTGACGATCTTCGGCGGCACCCGCCGGTACGTCCACGAGGCCCGGTTCGGTCCGCAGCTGTACCGGGCGGGCGCGTTCCTGCCACGCGGGGAATCGCGCTCCCCGACTGAGGAAGAGATTGAAGCGCTGACGCCTCGGGCGGGGTCCGACCGCGGACGGAGCAACACCATTGGAATCGTGCGGATCCGGCAGCGGCTCGTTCGCGCGCTGCTCGAGTCACGGGGCCCGGAGGGAAGAATCCCGGATGACGCCGTGCTTGACTGGCCTTTCTGCAAGCTTGCCGGCGCGCTCGGATCGCGGTGGCGTCTGCGCGGGCCGCTGCGCCCCCTCGGCTTCGCGCAGAACCCCGCTGGTTTTCACACGGTCACCTTCGACGCGACGTCCAAGCGCTTCATCGGGTTGCATCTCGACGACATCGAGGCGCTCCCGATGGGTCGCCGCGAGCAGTCCATGACCCGCCTTTGCATCAACCTCGGGCAGAGCCCCCGCTTTCTCCTGTTCGTGAATCTCACGACGCGGACGATCGCGAGCTGGCTGTCGCGCTATCCGGGGGTCGGCGCTTTTCCCGAGTACCGGTCGACGCCCCTCGTCGATGCGTTCTTGCGAAAGTTTCCCGACTACCCGGTCGTTCGACTTGCGCTGCATCCGGGCGAGGCCTACCTGGCGCCGACCGAGAACATGGTCCACGACGGATCGACGCGCGTCATGGTCGCGCCCGATATCCAGGTCACGCTGCTCGGCCCCGTGGACCCGATCTGACCCTACGGCTCGACGTGGAACCGTTGCGCCCACGCGCCGAGCGAGGCCACCCGCCATATCGGAGCCATCAGGGGCCGGGGGTCGTCAAGCTGAGAATCGACGATTGCGACGTCCTCGGCCCGGACCACGCTCGGAAACCGTTCGCGTGCCTCCCGCGCGTGCTTCCGGACGAAGGTCCTCAGGGGCCCGCGGATCCAGCGCGCCTCCGGCGTTGGAAATCCGAGCTTGTCCCGACGGTCGGCGACGGCTTCGGGCAGAAGGCCGGTGACGGCCCGCCGGAGAGGGAGTTTCGTCACCCCGTCTCGCATCAGCATGGTGGCGTCGATTCGAAGGGCGCTTTCGACAACTTCGCGATCGAGAAAGGGAGGCCGCGCCTCGATGCCATGCGCCATCGACGTCCGATCTTCGTAGCGCAAGAGCATCGCCAGATTGCCGGGTCCAAGGAGCCGCCTACGGAAGCCATCCAGGCCGCGGGCAGCCCCGTCGTCCCTGCCACATACGCTGGCCGCAAACCGCGCCCGCGCCAGCGCTGGATCCGCCAGGCCTCGTTGCACCATGGCGGCGAGCAAAAACGGCGGAGACAGGGCTGTCCCCATCGCACGGAAGGTGCGCGCGAGGGGTGCGTCCCGTCGCGCCTCTCCGAAGAACGTCGAGAGTTTGCCGGCACGGAGCAGCCCCCACAGGTGAGGCCCGTGCAGAAAGGGGTAACCGCCGAGCAGCTCGTCGGCGCCCTGTCCGGTAAGCACGACCCGGACCCCGTCCCAGCTCGCAGCCTGAAAGACCGCCCACTGCGCCACGACGCTCAAGCTTGGAAATGGCTCGTCCAACTGCCAGACGACCGCGTCGACGGCTCCCGGCAGGTCTTCGTCTGCAAGACGCACGGGGGTCCACGACGCGCCGCGACGCGACGCGACGGCGCGCGCGTACGAGCTCTCGTCGATCGCCGGATCCTCGTGCGTTAGCGAGTAACAGCGAAGCGCCTCGGGCGTGAGCATCGCGATCGCGGAACTATCGAGACCCCCGGAAAGACTGACGGCCGCCGGAACGGCGGTCGCTGCGTGGAAGTCGACCGCATCGCGCAAGCGACGATCGAAGTCGAGGTACGCGGCGTCGATGTCTCCGCCGGGCGCGAACTCCGGAGGCTCGTACCATCGCGACTCGCTGACCGCGACTCCGCCGTCGCCGGTCGAGCGAACGATGACGTAGTGGCCCGGTGAAACGCTCGAAACGCCGGCCCACATCGTGTCGGGCGTGTGGTCGGTAACGCCCCAGCGGAGAAAGTCGGCCGCTCTGCGACGATCGAGCCGAGCGCGAAACCCATCGATGCCCTCGAACTGCTTGATCTCCGAGGCGAACGCGACGCCCTGGCCGAGGCGAAGCATGTAGAGAGGTTTGATCCCGAACCGGTCGCGCACCGCGAGGAGATCTCCGGTCGTCCGATTGTAGTAGACGAATGCAAACATTCCCTCGAGGTCTTTCAACGACTCGACGCCGAATGCCGAGACCATGGCGAGCAGGGTCGCCGTATCGGACTCGCCGGGCGCGACGCCAGCGGACTGAAGCCGCCGACGCAGCCTCCCGCATCGATAGAGCTCGCCATTGTAGGTGAGCCAGGCCCGACCCGAGGGCGCTCCGACGAGTTGCAGCGCATCCGCGGCGCCGCTGATGGCCAGCCGGCGATGGCCAAGGCGAATCGACCTTCGATCCGCGTCGAACTCGAGCCACCGATCGCCGTCCGGCCCACGGTGAGCCGCGAGGTCGATGGCTTGCCTGGATACGGCAAGGCCCGTCGAAGCCCATATCCCGCACATCAGCGGAAGCGGGGGCCGCAAACCCAGCCGACGAGGGCGAGGCGCGAGCCGGAGACGATTGGTGTGACCCGGTGGACCACGAACGACGGGAACACGTGAACGCTGCCCCGCAACCGATTGATGCGCTTCGGCTCCCGGCCGAAGAAGAGCTCCGTGTGGCCGCTCTCGTACTCGGTCCCGTTACTGAGCTGCACCACCACAGTGAGCTTTCGGGGCGGCCGAGCGCTGGCGAAGGTGCCACGGTCGGTATGCCAGTCGTAGTGGCCGCCGTCTTCGGCAGAGTAGCGGGTTGCCTGGAGGGGGTCGAAGAAGCCCGCGAGATCGAATTCGAACCAGCGCCCGTTCAGTTCCGAGACGATGCTCGCGAGGCGCTCGAAAAGCCAGCGAGCCTGGTGCGGATGAATCCACTGCACCATCGCGCTTCGGTACGTGGCATCGACCTTCTCACCCGCGTGTGCGGGCCGCCAGCGTTCGGCGTCGAGCAGAGCGACGACCTGCGCCACCTCGTCGGCGCTAAGTGCCTCTCGCTCGCAGGCGTAGGAAGATTCTTCGCCCGCCGTATCGGGTAAAGGAACAAACGGAAACAGCAACGAAGACCCCTTTCAACTCCGGCAATCCTGCCACCATCGACCCTAGCCCCGAGCCATCAAGATTGGAAGGGCTCCTGGCGAGAAACGGCCATCGGCCCTGACGTGCGACCGCGCACCTCGGCGCGGCCAGGGCGACCGCTCGTGGCCTCGCGACCCGTTCCGCAAGGGCCGACGTCGGATGGGCGTCACCGGTCCGTGTGCTCGGGTTCGCCGAGGTGTCCGACGATTCGCGCAGCGGCGTCTTCGACGGATGTCCGCGTCGTATCGATCGTTATGTCGGGCGACAGAGGTATTTCATATACGTCGCTGATTCCGGTAAATTGGCGGATCTCACCGGCGATCGCTTTCCGATAAAGGCCCTTCACGTCGCGCTTGATGCATTCCTCGAGCGGCGTCGCGACGTAGATCTCGACGAAGTCGCCGATGAGCGCCCGCGCGGCTTCGCGCGCAGCCTGGAAAGGGCTTATTGCGGCCACGATCACCGTGACTCCGTTACGCGCCAGGAGGTGCGAGACGAAGGCGATGCGCCCGATGTTGTCGTCGCGGTCTTCGCGGGCGAACCCGAGACCCTTGGAGAGGTTCGCGCGGACGGTTTCGGCGTCAAGGATCTCCACCTTGCGACCTTGCGCACGCAAGCTCGGAGCGAGAGACTCCGCCAGGGTGGACTTCCCGGCTCCCGACAAACCCGTGAGCCACAGGACGACGCCGCGTGTACCGGACATGATCTTGTAGGACGTTAGCGCAACTCGCAGGTGTGTGTCGCGGACGCCCCTCGTAATGTCCCAGAGGTCGATCGCCCGTGATTGCGGCCGCGACGTCCCGCGCGAGGGCAGTGGGCTACGGCGGCCGGCCGTGACACCCACCGCTCCGCTTCAGTTCGTCATTCCTGCTCGTCACGTGAGTGGGTTCCTTCTCTCCCTGCTCGATGGGGAAACGCCCGTCGAGGCGATCCTCGACATTTCCGGGATGCCGCGCGCGGTCGTACTGCGCCACTTCGTGGTCTTCATCTCGCGTTTCCCCGTCGACCGCAGCCTACGTCTAACCGCTCGGAACACGATGGTCTTGGGCGCGCTGCTCCTCGCAGCCTGCAAGGGAAGCGAAAACGATGGGACCGCGACGGACGCCATGTCCGCGTCGGCCCCGTCGGCCCCATGGGGCCCGAAGTGCGGCTCGACGCCCACGCAGCTCGTCGATTTCAACACGCTGGCCACTGAAGTCGGCGCGTCTGGCATCGGGGCGATGCAACTCGCGGTGGACGCCACGAGCGTGTACTTCGTCTTTGGCAGCGCGTTGATGCGCGTCCCGATTCGGGGTGGCCCAGTGTCGACGATGCAGCCGCTCCTCCCGGACGTCGGTCAGAACTGCGATCCCATCGCGACCCGAACGAGCGTCCTCCTGCACCACGTGGTCGGCGACGGAACGAACGAACAGGTTCTCAGCGTTCCGATCCAGGGCGGCAAGGACACGATCCTCGCGACGAGCGGCGGATTCGTCCGCGGGCTCGCCACCGATGGCCATGACGTCTACTTCGTCGATTCGGTCGGCCTCAAGAGCGTCGCCGTGACGGGCGGCAGCGTCCAGCTCCTCAGCGATGCGATCGGTACGGAGCCGACCGGCCTCGCCGTCGTCGGCTCGAATCTCGTCGTGACCGCGGGCGGCACCGTCATCGCCGTGCCGATCCGGGGCGGGCCGCCGACGATGCTCGCGCCGCAGCAGCCCAACGCCGAGTTCCCGATGGCCTGTGGTCCGGACACGTGCTGGTGGACGGGTGCGCCGCCCTCGGCGTTTGGCCCGACGGGGGCGGGGTACATCGCGCGTCTGCGCGCTGGCAGCGTGACGACGATCTCCGCACCCGTGTACCCGTGGAGCATCGCCTTCGATGGGTTGAACTTTTTCGAGACAGTCGGGTGTGACCTCTGCTCGGGGACGCTGCTACGCATTTCCCCCTCGGGCACGCCGCCCGTCACGATGACCAGCGCAGGCTTCGTCGCCGTCGACGACGAGTGCGCGTATGTCTCGATAGTGGAGGGGTTCGATCTGCCTTCGAACGCCGACGGCGGGATCCCCGGCACCGGAATCTACAGCGTCGAGAAATCCTACGTGGAACCCTTGCCTCCGACAGATGATGCGGAGCCCGCTGGAAGCGTCCTTTGCTCTCAGTCCGCGGGGCCGGTGGACGCCGCAGTCGCCGACGTCGGGCCTACGCAATGGTGCACTCCTCCAAGGGGCTGCGAGCCCTACGCAGGCGAATGGGCTTGCTGCTTCTACGACGCGCTCGGCAACACGAATTGTGACCTTATCGGCGATGCGGCCACGTCCCGCGATGCCGGTGAGTCGGACTGAGTCGTGAGGCACATCATGAAGAACTTGCCTCCTCGCGTGACGGCGTTTGCACTCTGCGTTGCATTCACCGTGGCGGGACATGGCCTGCTCGGCTGCGGCGGCGGCGTGGCAAGGGCAAACCCCGATGGCGCAGTCGCCGCCGATAGCATGGCCGCTGGTGCGGGTGAGCGAATCGACTCGGGGCCGAACGGCAGCGGCCCCTTGCCCCCCGGTTTGCCCGGTCTAGCGCTGGAAGCAGGCTTGCCCCCGCCCAACATCTACGGGGACGGTGGCTGCGCTCTTTCTGCTTCGACTTCCGAGGGTGACTGCCTCGTCAACGAGGACTGCCTTGGCGAGAACGGCCCGCTGCCTTGCACCAATGGCAAGTGCCCCCCGTTCTGCAACGGCCCCCGTTTCACCGACGTGCAAGACCCACCCGATGGAAGCGTCCGTTGCGCAACGCTTTACGGTCCGGTGAATCCGGATGCGGCGGACCTCGGGCCCGCACGATGGTGCGTTCCGGGACAAACCTGCACGTCGTACGGTGGACACTGGGGCTGTTGTATGAGTGAAGGCGCGAGCAGCATCTGTGTTTCTGCCGTCAACGACGCCGGTGGGTCGTAACGGGCGCGTGCGAGCGCGCCCGGTGAATGTGTATGCAACTCGCCGAGCATCTTGGCTCGCCAGAGACCGAAGTGCATCGATCGGGTCGACCCTCACGGTGCCTGCACTGGACGAGCGAGGCCATCATCGTCCCCGCCCCGTGCCATCTCCGTGTTCCCGAGGCCATTCCAGCTGCCACGCGTTTTCGACGGCCTGATCGCGTCTCATGTTTGGCGCATGTCCCTGCGTCGACACCGGAAGTAGCGGTTCTTCTTCGGTCGGGTCAGCCGGGGTGCCAACGGTCTCGCTTGGTCCAACGGTCACGACGCCCCGGAGCAGCGCACGGGCCCTGCGACGCTTGCCGTCTGCTCTCTGACCAAACTCCTTGTACAGCACGTTGACGGCCTCGCGATCAATCAAGTGCGGTACTTCCTCCACGAACCGAATCACCTTTTCGGGCGGCCCGTCTCCTTCTGAGCCCAAGAACTCTGCCAAGATCCGATTGCGTAAGTGATCCAGAATGACCGCGGAGTCCCGAAGTTGCCGTATCTCCGCGAGAACGTCGCCGACATTGCGACCAGGCACCGGCGGGTCTGGAAGTGGCACAACACGTAGCGGCGGAATTTCGCCTGCGGTGCTCATTGGTACCTCTCATTGAATGAATATCACAAGTACGTGGTCGTACAGTGGCATCATGCACTCAGGACGACCATTCGGTCGCGAGCATCGCCGCCCGCGCCACCTGGACTGCGGCTCCGGCGCGGTCCTCGTCGCCGACGACAATCTCGTTGGCGAGCCGACCTGCGCGTTCTAAGGCCGCTGACGTAGGTCTGCTGCGACCGGCGATAAGGCGCAACAATCTGTCCTCTTCTCGACCACCGCGCGCCCAAAATGCGGTGGTTCGCTCGGCATTGCGGCGCGGATGGACATGCATGCACTCGGCGCAGCCGAGCCGGCCGTTGCGGACGAAAAGCTGAAAGCGCGCGAGTCCGCACAGTGGGCATGCCAACGCCCGGTGCATCCCGCGACCACTCGGTTTCTCGGTGAGTCCGACCACGCCCGCGAAAGGCAAACCCGTCGCGGACGGGACCAGCACCTCGATGGTGGGGGCCGTGGCGAACCACCGTCCAAGCGCGCCTCTGACATCCCCGATGGTGAGAATTCCAAGACGGATGGCGGCAACTCCGGTTCTCATTGTCGGCTGCTCCTGTGCAGCTCGACGAGGCGGCGCTGGGCGCGTAGCGCGACGGCGGTCCCGAGCAGCCCCTCGATGCGACGACTCACGGCATGCGACACGATCGTGACCTCGCGCAGGGCCCTCGCCAAAACATGAACGTGCCTCGCCTCGTCCATCAGGTGCGGCAGCCGAGCCACGAGTTGTACCTCCGCGTCGACCAACGCCGCGTGCACCGGCAACTCCTTAGCGACGAGGTCGATGAGCAGCCTCTCGGGCGCGCTCGCGTCCTGGCCGAACGATTCGGTCAAAGCCTGCCGAGAGGCATGCGCCTGCTGGGTGTACGCGGGATCGATCGGGAACCTGCGGGCCAACGAGCTGTCCTGGCTCGTCTCCGGTCCAGGTTTCTCCGACCGGCGACCTCGCACGGCCTCCGCAAGGTCGATGGTCTCGTCTTCCTCGTCGACGTCATCAGGTTCGCGGGACGCGAGACGTCTGGGTGTATCTTCCGACGTGGCAGATCTCGCTCTCATGCTGCCTCCGATGCAACGAGTGCAATGAACATTATTCCATCCGGAGTACCCATAAGCGAAGCCGGGCCAACCTCGCCGTCCTCGACGGCACCGGACGGAACCATTGTACTCGGGGTCCGCCGCGAATCTGTCGACCTGCCAAGACGCGCTGCCCTGGTTCGACATGGGGTCGGGGCTTTCCCGCACGGACGCCGGATACGCTGACCACCGGAACGGGGAGCGGTGGCGAGACGCGTGAGCTGGAGAGCCCAGCGGGCAATGAAGAGCCCGTTTGAACTCCGGCTCCGCAGAGCGGGTCGAGTTGAGCCGTGTTAGTCTCCGCGGACTCCGCAATGACCGGCCGCCGACTGGAGACCGACGCGGACATCGACGACCTCTTGGCCCGCACCAAACGTGTCGCGGTGCTCGGAATCAAGACCGAGGCGCAGCGGGATCAGCCCGCGTTCATCGTGCCCGAGTACCTCGTCGGCGTGGGGTTCGACGTCGTCCCGGTGCCCGTCTACTACCCCGAGGTCACGACCATCCTCGGAAGGTCGGTCTACCGCCGACTCGTGGACATCCCGGGCGACATCGATGTGGTCGACGTGTTCCGGCGGCCTGCCGACGTTCCAGGACATCTGGAGGACATCCTTGCGAAGCACCCGCGCGCCGTCTGGCTGCAGCTCGGCATCCGCAACGACGCCGTGGCCGACCGGCTCACCGCTGAAGGGATCGATGTCGTGCAAGACCGTTGCCTCCTCCTGGAGCACCGGCGCTGGTTGGCGCGACACTGACGGCCGGCGGGCGGGGACCTTGTCTTCAACCGATTCCGTTCGCTGTGCGCCGTTGACGATGTCGCTCACCTGACCGGTGCCCAACCGTCCCAGTATCCGGCCGCCCGTGAGGTGCAGCAGCAGGTTGGCGAGCATGCCCAGCGTGGCGGCCGCGTCCCAGCCGTCGGCAACTCTCCTCAGAGCATTCGTTCACGCGGGCACGCCTGCTGCACCGGCTGCCAGAGAGAGGACACGCTATGGATCGGGATGCGACTCGCCGTACGTTTCTGAAGGCGGTCGGCGCTACCGCCGCGCTGGCGGCGTTGGGTCTGGAGGGGGCCGAAGCCTCTGCCGATCAAGGGCCGCCGCAGGGACCTATCGGCGGCGGGCCTGCGCCCGATGAGTACCGCGTGCCCACCGGCGGCCGGATGCCCAAGCGCCGCTTGGGACGCACCGGCGCCGAGGTGTCGATGCTCGGGCTCGGAGGCTATCACCTCGGCCTACCCAGCGAACGAGACGCCGTTCGCATCGTTCACGAGGCGATCGACCACGGGCTCACGTTTCTCGACAACTGCTGGGACTACCACGAGGGCGAGAGCGAAAGGCGCATGGGCAAGGCGCTCACGGGCGTATACCGCGATCGAGCGTTCTTGATGACGAAGCTCGACGGACGCACCGCCGAGGCCGCGACCAAGCAGCTCGACGATTCGCTCCGTTGGCTGCGCACCGACTACGTCGACCTGCTGCAGATCCACGAAGTTATCCGCATGTCGGACCCCACGCGCGTGTTCGGGCCGGGAGGGGCCATCGAAGCCTTCGTTCGCGCCCGCGAAGCGGGAAAGACGCGCTACATCGGTTTCACCGGACACAAGAGCCCCGACATCCACCTCGCGATGCTCGAGGAGGCGCGGCGGCACGGCTTCCACTTCGACGCCGTCCAGATGCCGCTCAACGTGATGGACGCGCAGTTCGAAAGCTTCCAGAAGCGTGTCCTGCCCGTCCTGCTGAGCGAGGGAATCGGAGTCCTGGGCATGAAGCCCATGGGGTCGGGCGTCATCCTCGAGAGCGGCGTGGTGTCGGCCGTCGAGTGCCTGCGCTACGCGCTGAGCCTGCCGACGTCGGTGGTCATCACCGGGGTCGACTCGATCGGTGTGCTTCGGCAAGATCTCGCGACCGGCCTCAAGTTCGAGCCGCTCACGGAGCGAGAGAAAGATGCGCTCCTGGCCCAGACCGCGAAGGCGGCGCACGCCGGCGAGTATGAGCAGTACAAGACCACGAAGCGGTTCGACGGCACGGCGCACCACCCGCAGTGGTTGGAGGCGGCGAGGCTCCGGTAACCAGGCACAATCGCGCTCCCGCCAAGGTGAGTTGTCGAGCCAGGAGCAGCCCATCGCGCCGGGCGTTGCCGACGCAATCAGCCTCGAAGCCGCCCCGACGGGCTCCAACGAACGCCCGCCGGCCACCTGTCGGTCGACGGCTTTCGGTCACGTCGCGTTCTCTCCAATCTCCCGCACCTGGTGCCAGACCGTCTCGGCGTTGGGCAGCGGCGGGAGCACCGCCGCGTGCGGGTAGAGCGAGGCGACGTCGGGGGCGGCCGAGGGCTGCGGCCACTGGAGTCCCCCTGACCGTGGCATGCTCAAGGCCCGGTCTACCGCAAGAGCGGTTGGTGCCGTCGCTCGTGACGCCCATCTTGGCCTCATCAGGCACCGCATCATCACGGTGCGACGCGGACCACACTCGGATCCGCGTTTCGGCCTTCGCGCTAATTCGGCTCGGAATCCGCCTTGCCGGGTTTGACGTCGCAGTACCATCCGTTGTGTTCTTGTGGGCGGGTGCACAGGAACGACCGGAGCTCGTAGTTCACCAGCGCAGTCTCATCCCCGTAGACGAGAAAGATTCGGAGGGGATCCTCATCGCTATACGTCCCCACGTCGAACCACTCCCTCGTCTTGGGATCTGTCGATCGCTCCATGAGACTCTTGCGTGCATAACTCGGCATGCGAAACACCTGCTCACCCTGCCAGCCCCAGCTAGCGAGAGTCTTTGCCCAATCGTCCGACGGCTCGAACACGACCACCGGGATTCCTCCCGGCATACCGATTCTGAGTATCTGCTCAGCGTTCGGCGTGATCGCATCGCTAAAGAGCTTGCTGCCGAGCGCCCCAAGTTCTTCATCACTTTGATTATTCATTGTCGTCTTCCTTTTATTCATTTGTATGTACACGCGTTTCGGCCTCACTGCTCGTCCAGAGCCCTGGCGCACCCCATCGCGATGCGCTCGACGCGCAGGTAGGCGGCTGCGATTCGAGCGCGATCGGTTTCGATGAAGCGCACACGCACGAGCGCCGCGACCAGGTCGGTCAGGGCACGCATGGCGCGTGCTGCGCGCTGCCTGCGATGATGACCTCGCTCGGAGGCGCCTCGTCCTCTACGTCGTTGGCAGGCGGCGGCAGCGTGTCCGCCGCGTCCAGATTCGGTGTGGTATCTGCTTCCATGATCGACCCCCTCGAGGTTCGGTCCAACGCGCCTGAGACTCCAACCGACGCCGGCCGGCCATCTCGACATACAAGGTGCAGCGGCGAGGTCGGTCCTACTCGGGAACTTGGCCCGACCATCGTTCGATGGGTGGGGCCGTCAGGTTCTCCTTCACGATCGCGAACCCTCCACCTCCCGAGTCGTCGTCCGCTCGGCCGTAAAACTCTGGCCAACTTGAACCGGCTCGGAGCTGACAAGCCTGAGGGGACCGAGTCCTTCGGCAACGGGGAGCCGATTCTCATTCGAAGACCCCGTTGACGGGCCCCCGGACGCGGCGACAGGCGGATGGACCGGCGCCGGAACTTGCCGGGGCAGCCACAACCGGGGGGTTTTGCGAATTCTGCGAATATTGCGATGCCCAACGCGGGTTGACCTCGATGACCACGGACGGCCGACCCGGCCCCTGCGGTTGGCGCTCGACCTGGCGCACGTAGTGGCGCTCCTCGAGAAGGGCGAGAACATGCTCCAGTTCATCAACGCGGCCGAAACGCCCCTTGGTCTTCTCGAAGAGGTCTCGGCGGGTGATGGACTGGCCACCGTCCTTCTTCAGCACGTCGAGGACGTACTTCGCATTGCCCAGCGCCGGGTCCGCGGCCATGTGCCGGAAGGCGGCCTTCGCATGCTCGAGGAGGTAGTACCCAATCGCGATCGCCCTCTCCATGATGGAGGGGCGGTCGGAGGGGATGTCGAGATCCAAGTGCAGGTCACCCGTCGACTCGGCCAGGTGCAGGAGGGCAGCGATGCGCGCCACGGTTCCCGCCAGCTTCCCTGCCCAGTCGTTCAGAAACGCGAGGTCGCCCCCCGGTCCCATCTGCGGCTCGATCTCCGACATGAGGAGGGTGAGCCATTGCTCAGCCCCCGACGCGAGGATGACCTTGCGGGGGAGGATCTCGCCCGTCTCTAACTGGTTCGCTGGTTCGCGAAGGAGTCTCTGGACCGCCTCGTAGTAGTCCTTCTTGATCGCGTCGGGAACCGGTGGAGGGCTGACGTCTCGCTTGCCCAGGCGGCTGACCGGCAGGGAGTAGAGCAGGCGCGCAAGCAAACCGTGACCCCGGAAGCCCGGCTTCTGCACTAGCCCTTGGACAACGTCGGGTTGGACAGTCAGCCCCAGAGTCAGTGCCGGCGAACGAAGGTGAATCGATGCTCGGCTAACTCGATCGACGCGGGCGTCGTCCCCGGCGTGCGCCTTCAGGTACAGGTCGATGTTGGCCGACTCCGAGTACCTCCCAGCCATCGTCTCGAAGATGCCACCTTCGGAAGAGAACATCGCGATCCGCCCACCCTGCTCGGACATCACGACCGCCAGCTTCTCGGTGGTGACGTCGTCGACCACGAGACGCGGAGGCTCCGGGATCTTCCTACGCGCGATCTCCTCGGCCAGCGCCTCGGCCGCCTTCGTATCCCCGGGGTTGTCGACGGCCGCCCTTATGGTTTGGTTCAGGCGGCTCTTCAGGATGGCCTGCTGCGCTTTGCTCCGCTCGATGCCCGCGACCGCCTGCTGCTCAAGGTCGCGCTCGAACTCCTGCAACGGCTTGGTTGCATCCCGGTACACAGGCGATTTGCGGTTACCGGACGGCAAGGCCGTGACCGAGTAGAGGTTGAGGGGCTCGACCCACCCGCTCCGCACCTCGACCTCGTACTTCTTGGCCAAGCACGAGGCCAGTACCGTCATGCCGAGCATCGCGGGAAGGTCCACGGGGGTCTGGGTGGCCTCCGCCTCGCTTTCGGCCCAGTCCCGGAGCCATGGCGGAAGGGCCCACGTCGGAAAGGGCACCAGACTCGAGCCCTCCTGAATTTCCACCGGCTCGTCCCAGGCCGCACAGGCCGCCGAGGGCCTCGCAATATTCGCAATATTCGCAAAGACCACCTGCCCGAGGTCGAACTGGCCTGCGAGCTCCTTGACGGCGTCGAGGGGCTTCACCCCGCGGACCTCACACACAAGGTCGACCACGGTCCTGAAACCGTTCTTGCCCTTCCGAGCACAGCGGTTGTGGAGGCACTTGATGCCGTTGCCCACGAACGCGACGCTGGAGTCGCCCGTGGTCCCGCAGCCCGCGCAGACCGGACGTCCGTCCTGAACGAGCCCCAGCCAGCCCGCGACCTCCTGCACCGGCAGGTTGTTCGCCTGGCTGAAGGTCCCGGTGGAACCCGGTCCGGGGGACGCCGTGGTGGTCGGCGGGCCGCTGGTGCCCTTGGAGGGCGTCGCCGCCGCGGGCTTGATGCCCAGAACCTTCTCGACCTCCGTGACCTGGTCGGGCGTGAGCCGGCTCTTGAGCGAATCGCACAGGCCCTCGAGGTCGCCGAGCCCGAGGCGGAGCACCTTTTCCTGACACCAGAACCACGTCTTCCTGTGAGGCCGTTCCGGATCGTCAACGCCTTTGCGCTTCACGGTGCCGAACGCGGGGCAGAGCCGCTTGGCGTCGGAGACCGAGACATCGACCTCGACCTTGTCGGTGCTGAAGATGTAGCTGGCAGCGAGGATGACCGCCTTGACCAGGACCGCGGTGTCCTTGTCGTTCGGCAGATCGTCGAGGGCCAGGAAGACCTGCAATCCGTTACCGGAGAACCCGAAGCCCATGAATGCGTCGGTCCCGAGTTCGGCGGCGAGATCCCCGTAGCAGCGGACGGCTGCGTCGAACGCGAGTCGCTTCTCTTCCTCCGTGCCGCTGATCCCACTCGGGCGCTTGGGGTCGAAGTCGAAGTACACGGCGATGCGCGAGACGATGTCGCCGTCCTTGGTCCCGCAGCCCTGGGCGAGCACGTTCCATTCGTTGACGACGCCACGGGCGCGGATTGCGGGATCGATCTTGTTCATGATGACATAGGTCCCGACCCCGTTCAGACCCTCGTCTCCCTGCCGGAACCCTCTGACCTCGTCGACAACCGTGCTGACGTGGGCGAAGCAACAAAGGGGACGCCCGTAGACCCGGTCACCGTTCGGCTTGGTGTAACTGTCGAGAACCTGCACCTCCCGCCACTCGCCCTCGGAGCTACCGCGGAACCGCTCGAAGCGTTCAACGTTCTCCGTGAGGCCATCGTTCTCGATGGTCCGCGCCGCTTCGAGCAGAGTTTGTCTGAACTTGTCGACTGGATCTCCGGGGCTCGTATGGGAGGCGATAGCCGCATTCGCGGTGAGCGGAAGCTTGCTGATGGAGTCCTGATTTGTTACATTTTTCACAGTCTCACCTATCGATTGAGGATGCGCCGGCGGCTCTCACCCCGTCGGCGCATCGCGTTTCTGACACCTAGGATTTCTGTGCGCGTATCAGTCCGAGCTCGCGCAGCGCCTGCTCGATGCGTGCTCGGGAAGTGGACCGCACGCACTCGCCGCGCAGCAGTCGGGCCACCGTTCGGGGATCGCAGATCGCGGCGACGGCTACCTTGCGCAGGTCGTGCTCGGACAGTGCTGCGTCTTGCTGCATGATGCGCAGGACAGCAGCGGCCCTTGCCGTTCGTCGAACGACTCGACATGGCCCGCACCCCATGTCGAGCATGACTTCGCTACGAACGGTGCGCCTTCAGCCAGGCAAGAACGCGTTTCCCTTTGAAGAGCGCTGTCGATTTTACGTCGATGGCGGCGAGGATGCGCCGACATACGCTCTCGAGGGCCAGTTCTTCCCCCTCGAAGCGCAGGCCAGGCCGTGACAGAGCATCGGCGATTCGCTCCGCGGCGTCTTCAGGTACGTGACCGACGAGAGAAGTGCAGCGGGCGTTGGTCAAGGCGAAGACGACCACGTCGAAGCCAATCTTGATGAGAGCGGGGCTATCCGCGCCGATCGATCCGGTCCCCTTACCCTTCTGATTGCGGCGCCATGCCCGGTACTCGTCCGCCAAGTCGACGCGGTCCTTGATGTGCCTTTGCAACGCCTTCCGCGTCACCTCCAGAAGGCAGACCTGGGCCTCGGTTGTACCGTCGGGCCACGCTGCGAACCATGACATCGAGCCGTTGCTCTGGAAGTACTCGTGCGCCCATCGAGCGGGCTTCTCCAGCGAGTTGATGTCGCCGCGACGCACCGCTTCGAAGATGGCGTGCACACTCTCCGCCGCAAGGAGCAGCGACCTCGAGCCCGTGTCGGTCGCGCCTGCTCGCAACCTTCCGATCACGTCCGCGAACGCGTCATCGAGGTCCGCGTCCGCCGTTGGCGCCCGCCTCGACCTGCTGGTTTTTCGGTCCTCCGTCTTTGCGACCATCGCCCCAAGGGTGGCGTTCGGCCATGCCGTCGGCAAGGCCGACGCTTGGATCTTCAACGTGCGCGCGGCAAGGACCGCCGACTGCGCCGCTGAGACAGGGCTCCGGGAGCCCATCCCGCTCGACACTGCCACCGCGGACGTGACGCCGTCGACGGGTCCGTCCCCCTGGGGAGCTTGCCCGCAAGCTCGAACGCACCTCGCGCGGCGGACAGAGCTCGAGCTCGCACGACGTACCGCCCGTGAAACATTGGGCCGCGTTATCCCGAGAGATCGCCCCTTGGACGGCCGTGCGGCAGGACGCGTCGGTTCGGAGTCGAGGGGCGCCTGGACTGTGGTTGACGTCGCGCAGCGTGAGATCCACCGTGCGCCAGCTGCCGTGAAGCGACCCATAGCGCAGGGCCCGATCAACCCTTGGACCGACCACCCCCTCGTTGGCCGTTTCGTCGAGCACCACGGCGAGGACGGACAGCGGGTGCTGGGCCGCTACGGAGACGAGTTGGGGAAGGACGAGGGGGTGGACGCGGTCGAGCACATGCTCGAGCAAGAACTCGGCCTTGCGCCGCGCGATCTCGAGCGCCGCTTAGACGTGATGCTCGAGACGACCGGCGTCGAGTCCGACGAAGCAAGCAAGGACAAGACCCGGAGGCGCGTCAAGCCCCCCACCGTGCCGACCGGTTACCAGCGCAACCCGTTGGGCCAGGTGGTGCCAAAGGGCTGGCCCCCGGGCATCCACTTGCCGCTCACCACGCGGCCCCCCATTCCCCTCACGCCCGTCCAGCGCCGGTTGAGCGAGCTTCGGGAGAGTATGTCCCCGGAGCTCGCGTGGGCGCCGGCCTTGCTGGGCGAACTGACCAAGGTCCGCCTCGAGATGATCCGTCTCGGACACGCAAGTGCAGATGGCTATGTCGAACGCCACGTCTGGCGCAGGGCCGAGGTTTCCATCGAGACGGTGGGCCCGACCGTGACGGTCAAGCCGCTCACCGGGTACCCGAGACAGTTCGACCTCCCCGAGGGCCAAGTCCGCCATTGCCTAGCCACGTTCTGCCGTCCAGAGAAGCTCGCAACGCTCAGGCTTCCCCAGCGAGCTGTCGACCTCACGGATTTTTACGGGCAGACGACAGCAGGGGAAGTTGTCTTGGGGCTACTTGATCGCGGACTCGGTCGCTACGTCGAGGTCGACAAACTCGTAAGCACGCCGACGAGCACCCCCAGCCTCCAACGGGCACGACTTCGGGAGGTCGTCCGCGTATCCCGGACCGCCGTGGAGCCCGCGGTGCTCGTCCTGGTCACGGCCCCGCAGGCCTTGGCTGGTTGGCCGCAGCGGGTGCTGGCGAGCGTTGACGGGCAGCTCGAAAGCAGCGCCGGAGTTCCCGCCTTCGCTCGGCACACCGCCGTGCTCGAATGGCTGCTCGGAAAAATCACCTTCGGCCGCGGCGGAGGTGTCCGTGGCGGCCTGTCGGTCGACGGGCTGCTTGCCCTCCTGACAAGACCGGAAGAGCTGCGGCGGGTCATGTCCTAACGCTCCCGACCGATACGTTATTTTTCAATAAACTCCATCACATCGAGTTCGGGGCCCCGGATGGGGGTGTGAGGCGGTCATCACGCCGCCCTCACGGAGGCCCCATGTACAAGCAGAAGAAAGTGACCATCACGGCGCATGACATGCGCCGCATTGCCGTCGAGGCCCGCTGCGGCGAGCGTTCGGTGCGGACGTTCTTTCGTGGCGGACGCATCAAGGATCTGACGCGCCTGCGCATCGTCGAGGCAATCGCGACGATCGGCATCGCGGCCTCCGAGGCTCTGGCGCCGACGGCGGCGAACTCCAACGCGGACAAGGACTCCTACGCCTCCTCCAACGAGGGCTCGCGATGAAGTCCTCTCTTCGCACCACGTCCGGTTGCATCTCGAGGCAGGGCGGCGGCAAGATGGTGGTTCAGCCCGCGGTCGAGGCAGCGTGCTTCGTCGAGGCGACCGCGAACCCCAAGCTCGCGCCGGTCATCTACATGCCTGCGCGCCTCCGGGACCGGCCCGTTCCGGCCGGGCCGCTCGTCTCAATGGCTGCCGTCCCTATCGGGCCGACTTGCCCGAGAACGTGTCCCTTCAAGAGCGCGGACGGAATCCTTCACGGCTGCTACGCCGAGGCGGGGTTCACGAAATTCCAGAACCTCGCGCTCGAGCGGGCGGCCCAAGGACACACGGTAGAGGGAGATCCTGGCGGGCATGGCCTGGCAGATAGACCATGCCTTCGGAGGTGGGCCGATTCCCCAAGACGGCGCCCGCGGCGGTCGCAATCTACGTCTTTTTCCGTTTGGCGACGTCGGCTCGTCGCTGGGAGCGGAGATCACGGGGAAGGCCGCGACTCGCTATCATCGCCGTGGTGGCGGGGCGATCTGGACCTATTCGCATTGGTGGCGCGCGATCGACCGACGGACTTGGGGCCGGAATGTCGCGGTGCTCGCATCGACAGAGCGGGCAGAGGACATCGAGGTTGCCCGAGCCGCCGGCTACGCATCGGCAATCGTGGTGCCGAAGTTCTCCTCGGAAAAGGCATTCAGTCTCCCAGGCTCAAGCTCACACATCCTGCCTTGCCGCTACCAGACGGAGGGCCTGACATGCGCAGAGTGCCGGTGGTGCTTCGACGATGAGGCCCTAGTCAAGAACAACGTGACGATCGGTTTCCAGGTTCACGGGCCCGCGCACAAGCGCGCAGAGCAAGCACTCATCAAAGCCCAGACTGAGTCACCATTGCCTGCGAGCCGACTCGTACGACGCAGCCAGAAAGCTGGCACGATATGAAGAATCATCTCGTGCTGGTCGACTCGATCAAGGAACCAATCCGCCCGTCCCCCGGGTTCCGGAAGAAGCTGCTCTCAGACTACAAGCTCGACATCATGGGCCTGTGCGGGTTCGGCTGCTCGTACTGCTCGAGTAACGACGGAAACTACCTCCGCATCAACCGCGAACCGTTCGCCGAGCGAACCGGGCGCCAGCTCGGCGTCCGTCTTCTACCCTCCGAAGACCCGGCGCTCACGTTCCTGTGGCCGGACGTTCTGGAGAGAATGAACGAGCAACTCTCGCGCAAGAGACCGGGGTGGGGCACCGGCGAGACCCTCGTCTTCTCCATGTTGACCGACGCCTTCAGCCCGATCCCGCTCTCGGACGGCACGACGGAGGCCGCGCTCCGCCTCATGCTCAAGCGCACCGCTTTTCGGATCCGCGTCCTGACGAAGAACGCCGCGGTCGGGAGCGACAAGTGGATCCGTTTCTTCCAGGCCCACCCTGGTCGTTTCGTGGTCGGTCTGTCCTGCGGCACCATGGACGACTCGTGGGCGCGCAAGGTCGAGAAGGGAACGTCGCCGCCCACCAAGCGTCTCAGCGCTCTGCGCCGTCTCCAGGACGCGGGCGTGCCGACGTACGGGATGCTGTGCCCCGTCTTCCCGGACGTCCTGGGCGCCCGTGGCCTCGAACAGCTCATCGACGAGATCCGTCCCGAGCGCGTCGAGCACGTCTGGGCCGAGCCCTACAACGACAGAAACAACTGGGACGAGGTCCGCGCCGGCTACCCGCTCGGCAGCGGCGGCTACGAGTGGATGACGAGGGCTTTCGGGGACCGCGACGGGTCGGCTTGGAGCGCCTACGCGACGGAGCTGTACGTGCGCCTACGCGACAAGGCAGCATGCGACGGCTGGCTCCAAAAGTTGCGCTATTTGATGTACGAGCTCGACGTGACCAAGAACGACGCTGGCTCGTTCGAGGGGCTCGCCGGCGTGCTCCTGCAGTCGAAGCCCGACGAGAGTGGCAGGAGCAAGAACCCGCACTTCGCAAAGGTCCAATCTGAACAACCGATCGCCCAGGGCTTCGCCAAGCAGAAGAAGGCACCGGCCCTTGTGCACGACCTGGACGCGGCGGCGATGGGCGCGGCGGCCGCCACGGTGGCGAAGGCGGCCGACACTACGAGGGTGATCGGATGCAGAGCTCACCCCAGCTTCGAGATCTCGACCGGGACCGCGCACGCCCAGTCGCTATACTGCGCGCGGTTCGACGGCGCGGTGGTCTACGCACGCCAGTTTGCCGCATCCGTTGTGTATGCGACCCCGTGGATCCCGGGCAGCGGGTGGACGTTGAACAGGCGCGGTCACGGCTGGACGTTGGACAGCTCGAATGACGTCATCCTGCACAAGACCGACGCGATGTCCTGCACCCTGTCGACGCTTGGCGCCGGGCCCAGCTTAGTGGGGCTCAAGCAGCTCGCCTCGCAGTTCCTTCCGACCAGCGCCCAGCTGGTTCAAGGGAAATTGCGCCTGCCGTGCTGCGCATTGCGATGCGTCCGGTCGACGGGACCAACGCCCCAGCAGGGATGAACGCCTGCCGCTGCGAGCAGGTGTTCCCCGTGAGCGGCCTCACCACGGCCGTTGTTGACCGTCGGCTCGTCGGGCAGAAGGTCTCGGTCACGTGCGACGGAGCGGGCCGCACCTCGTACTTCGCGGAGGCGTCGATTGGATGGAGACACGTCACCTCCGACGGGCGACGACGCTCGTTGATCTACCCGGCCGACGCGGCGCGCGTGGCGTCGTTCGCGACGGATGGGGCGCTTGCGGAGTTCGTCTCGAAGGTCCTCGTCACCCTCGTTGAATTCGCGGACCGCCGCCGCGACATCGGTCTCGAGGTCGACCCGCTCCGCCGCTATCAGCTGCCGGAGGTCGCCAGCGTTACTGTCGACCCGAGCGTCGACGACGTCGCATTCGATGTGGGGTTGCCCACCGCTCGAGGCTTGCTGGAGTTCGCGGCATTCGCATGGCCGAATTGGTACGCGCCGGCGCCCAACGTGTGGGGGGCACCTCCAGCCGTAGGCTCACCGTGAAAGGCCTCACCGACGACGAGCAGACGGCGCCTCGTGTGATCAAATGCGCGGGACATGCGTTGCAACCCCAGTCTTCCTTCGCCAAGCGAACCCGCTGTCATTCTCGCCGCCGATTGCGGAGCCTCCTCGCTGTGGGTGGTGGCATGACCTGGCGTCCATCCCGGGACTGGCACGGCCGCCAGCTTCCTGACCGACCGCCGTTCGAGACGCTGGCGGACCAGATCGTGCGGCGTCTGCGAGGGGTATCCCCCGACGCGGAGCCTCGATGTCCGTCATCGCAGCCGCTACTCGTGGACTACGCCGGGGCCGCTCGTCTGCTCGGGACGACCGTCACGGCGCTCAAGTCGCGCGTGTCCAGGGGCGACAACAGGCTCACGGCAGCGATGGTCACCAACGGTCGGAGCGTGCGGTTCAACATCGAGAAGCTCGGCGAGAAATTCACGCCGAGGGGTCGAGCATGAGCGTCGCGGTAAGGCCGTGGCGGAAGCCCGGCAAGTTTCAGGTCGACATCATCTTCCGCAAGCCCGATGGCACGCGTGTCCGCGACCAGCGCGTCGTCGAAGCCAAGACCAAGGGGATGGCTCGACGGTGGGGTGAGTCGAGGGAGAACCAACTGCGGGCGGGTTCTCTGGTTCTCTCCAAACCCGCGGCCCCCACGTTCTCGAGGTTCGTGGATGACGACTGGTTGCCGACGTACCCGGTGAAGGCTGGCAACCGGCGGACGACGATCAAGGAGAAGAAGACGCACGTGCGGGTTCACCTTAAGCCGTTCTTCGGAGAGACGCCCTTGGATGCGATCGATCGACTGATGCTGGATCAGTTCGTCGCCGAGATGTTCGAGAAGACGGTGGGCAAAGGAGCCCTCCGCGCGTACGAGCCGAAACGGGAAGCTCGATGCCCCCCGACCTTTGAGCGCGAAGAGGGTCAAGAACGTGATGGGTACGCTTCGGACAATTCTCGGCACCGCACATGAGTGGGGGGTGCTTGAGAAGCTGCCGGAGTTCCCGCAGATCAAGACGGTCACCCCGACGTTCGACTTCTACGACGCCACCGAAGCCGCCTTACTCGTCGGCTCGGCTCGTGAGGACGAGAGAGCCCTCGTTCTCTTCGCTCTTCACACGGGCGCGAGGGCAGGGGAGCTACTCGCCCTCGAGTGGACCGACGTCGATCTGCGAGCGCAGCAGCTCGTGAGCTTCTCGAAGAGCAGGTCCGACGGCTTCACGACCAACGGAACGAAGAGCGGCAAGCCGAGGAAGGTGCCCTTGAGCCAGACCTTGGTCGCCGCCCTGAAGGCGCACCGGCACATGCGCGGTCCGCTCGTCTTCTGCCAGGACGACGGCAAGCCCCTCACGCTCTGGCATCTGCACGGCGCCCTCGAACGGGCGACCCGCAAGGCCAGCCTCCGCCTCCTTCGGTGGCACGACCTCCGGCACTCGTTCGCAAGCAACCTCACCATCGGAGGTGCCCCCATCCGCCAGGTTCAGGAATGGATGGGGCACGCCACCGTCACCATGACCATGCGCTACTCGCACCTGGCCCCGGGCGGCGGTCGTGAGTACCTGGCCGCGCTCGATGCGGCGACGCCCTCCAAGAAGGCAGCGGGCGTGTGAACCCCCGTGTGAACGACTTGCCCGACTGCGACAATCCAGCCAAAAATTCGGCGAATTGAAGCGTCCCCAGAGGGAGTCGAACCCTCGTTAGCGACGTGAAAAGCCGCGGTCCTGGGCCTCTAGACGATGGGGACTAAGTGGCAGCGGCCGTAGTTACCCGTGCCGCCCACCTCTTGTCCAGTGCCCCCCTCGACCGCGGTCACGGAAGGCACGGAGGCGACTCGCACGAGCCGCCGAAGGGCGAACGGATTCTCGAGGCTTCGCTGGCCTCGCTCAGGCCTTGCCGAGGCCGTGGACCGCGGAGGCCAGACGCGAGACCTTGCGCGACGCCGCCTTCTTGGGGAGCGCGCCCTTGCTCGCCGCCTTCGCGATCGCCACGCTCGCTTCGGTGAGGGCCTTGGCCGCCGCCGCCGGATCCTTCGATGCGATCGCCGCGCGCACGGTCTTCACGTGCGTGCGAACCGCGCTCTTGACGCCACGGTTGCGCAGCGTGCGCTTCTCCCGCTGACGGTTGCGTTTCTCGGCGGACGGATGATTGGCCACGGTCTTCCCTCGATCTCCGAAGAGGGCGGCAATCTAGAGGGTGCCAGCGGGTTGTCAAGCGGGGCCAGGAACGGCCTGGGGGACGCGGCCCTCGGCTCTGCCACGCTCGCCCCATCGCGCTACTCCGGCAAGGCGATTCGAAATGCGGCCCCGCCGAGGTCGCCGGTGATGACGCCGATCGTGCCGTGGTGCGCCTCGGCGATGCCGCGGGCGATGGCCAGGCCCAGCCCGGCGCCGCCTGCGGCGCGACCGCGCGAGCCTTGCTTGTAGCGGTCGAAGATCCGATCCCGGTCTGCCTCGGGGACCCCGGGGCCGGTGTCCGCGATCTCGAACACCGTCTGCGGGTTGGGGCCTGCTTCGCGCCCTACGCGTACGCGAACGCGGCCGCCTCGCGGCGTGAACTTGAGCGCATTGGCCAGCACGTTGTCGAGCGCTTGCCGCAGCTTGTGTGGGTCCGCGTGGACCTCGAGGTCGAGCGACCCCTCGAACGACAGGGCCACCCGGCGACGCGCCGCGACCGGCGTGAACACCGCGAGCATCGGGCTGATGATCGCGCGCGCGGGGATGGCGCGCGGCTCGACCGTGAAGACGCCCGCCTCGATGCGGCTCGCCGCGAGGACGCCGTCGACCAGGCGCGCCATCTCGGAGCACATGCTGCGTATCTGCGACACCGTCGTCTGGCGCTCTCCGGCCGTCAGCTCCTCGGACTCGAGCACTTCGGCGATGAGCCCCAGCGACGAGAGCGGGTGCCGGAGGTCGTGCACGAGCATCGCGACGTGGTCGCGGCGCTGGGCCTCGAGCACGCGCTTGAGGCGAAACGTCTCGATCGCCGCCCGGACTCGCGCGACGAGCTCGCGCGAATCGATCGGCTTGGTCAGGTACGCGTCGGCCCCCTCCTTGAGGCCCGCCTCGATCGCGTGCGGCTCGCGCCGCGCGGCGGTCAGCATGATGACCGCGGGGCCGCCTCCGCGCCGTGCTCGCAGGCGCTTCAGGACCTCGACGCCGTCGAGGCCCGGCATCGACACGTCGAGCAAGACGAGCTCCGGCTCGACCTCGTCGACCTGGCGTAGCGCCTCGAGCCCGTTGGGCGCCGTGCGAACCTTGTGGCCGTCCTCGCTCAGGACCGCCTCGTAGAGTGCGAGCGTGTCGGGGAAGTCGTCGACGATGAGCACGTTGCCGGACGCGTCTCCGAGCGTCGCGAGCGCCGAGGGGTTGCTCACGAGAGCGCCTTGTCGTTGCGGGGCGGCGGCTGCGAGGGCGCGAGCACCGCTTGCGACGGCTCGCTGGGCTCGAGCGCCGCCGTCATGCGCGGCAAGACGAGCGTGAACGTCGAGCCCTCGCCCTGGCGCGATCGCACGTCGATCTCGCCGCCGAGCGCGCGCGCGAGGCGCCGCGAGAGCGCCAGCCCCACTCCGGTGCCCTCGTAGCGGCGCCCATCGCCCGCCTCGAGCTGGTGGAAGTCCTGAAAGAGCTCCTTCATCGCGTGCGCGGGGATGCCGATGCCCGTGTCGCGCACGGCGATCTGCACCTCGTTGGCCGTGGCGCGCACGGTGAGAACGACCTCGCCCTCGTCGGTGAACTTGAGGGCGTTGGCCAGCAGGTTGATGAGGATCTGGCGGACGCGCTGCGCGTCGGTCACCGTCTCGATCGGCGCCTCGCCCGCCTCGACCCCGAGCCGCAGGTTCTTGCCCGAACGCAGGCTCTCGACCTCGGCCACGCACGCGCGCGCGAGCAGCCCGAGGTTCACCGGTCCGAGGCGCACCTCGACCCGCCCCGCCTCGGCCTTCGCCAGATCGAGCACGTCGTTGATGAGGCTCAGCAAGTGCTCGCCGTTGCGCTTGATGCGCTCGAGCGATTCGCGCGCCCGCGGCGAGAGCTGCTCCTTCGACGACGTGAGCAGGAGATCGGCGAACCCGAGGATCGCGCTGAGAGGCGTGCGAAGCTCGTGGCTCATCGACGCGAGGAACGCCGTCTTGACCTTGTTCGCGCGCGTCAGTCGCTCGCCCTGCTCGGCCAGCGCGATGCTCTTCTCGCGCAGCCGATCGTGCGTCCATGCGTTGTGCAGAGCCACCGAGAGCTGCCGCGCGGCGTCGCGCACGCCCTCGGCTGCGTCGTCGGCCGGCGTGTGGATGCCGGCGAGCACGATCGCTCCGGCCCCCTCGGTGCCGAGCGCCACCGGGTACGCGAGGACCCAGCGCAGCGGCGCGACCCCGATCCCGAGGTCGAGCTTGGGCAGCGGCTCCCCGAGCGCCTCCGCGCGCAGGAAGACCGGCTCGCGCCGCTCCATCACGCTCTTGGGCAGCCCCTCGGCCCCGAAGGCCATGTGGTCGATCGCGCGGCCGTCGCTCGCCGTGGCCTGCACCGGCACGAGGCGGTTCGCGTCGTCGAGCAGGTACACGGTGCCGACCTGCGCGTCGGCCAGTCGTACGAGCGTCTGCAAGCCGCCCGTGGCGAGGGCGCCCACGTCGAGGGCCTTGAGCTCGCGCACGAACTCCGCGTACGCGCGGGCGCGCGCGTCGCGCAGGGCGAGGGCCTCGTTGGCGCGAGTCAGGTCGGCCAGGGCCCTCTCGCGGTCGGCGAGCGTGGCGCGCAGGCTCGCGTCCTTCTCGAGCAGGAGCGCGTTCATCTTGGCGAGGCTTCGCGCGACGGCCCCCAGCTCGTCGCGGCGCGCGGGAAGGGCGGGGATGGTCTCGAGGCGGCCGGTCGCGGCGAGCGCCTCTTCGAGCTGACCGGTCGTGCCCGCGATGTCGCGGGCGATCCACGCGCCGCTGCCGAGCGCGATGATGATCGCGAGGAGCAGCACGGTGCGCGTCGCCCGCTGCGACGCGGCCGCCGAGTCGAACGCCAATTGCTGGCGCTGGTCGGCGTCGTCGAGGGCGTGGCGCCGCAGGTCCGACAGGATGCCGCGCATCTCGTCGGTGCGCGACTTGCCCTCGTCGGCCACGGCGGGGTCGGTCATCGCGCCCTTCTCGCGCGCGTGGATCTGCGGCTCGCTCACGTTCAGGATCCAGTCGTGGAGCAGCCGCCCGAAGGCCGCGACGCGTTCGTCCTCCATGCCGTTCTCGGCCACGTCCTGCGCCTCGGCGAGGAGGCCCTCCAGGTCGCGACGCGCTTGCTCGTAGGGCGCGAGAAACGTGGGGTCTCCGGTCAGCAGGTAGCCGCGCTTGCCCGTCTCGAGGTCGACCATCAACCGCAAGAGCTGCTCGGCGTCGTCGGCGAGCTTGAGGTCGTGCTGGACCAGCCTCTCGAACTGCCTCTCGAGCTCCTCGTGCGCGTTGTTTGCGCGCGAGAGCCCGACGCCCAGGACGGCGACGACCAGCAAGGAGCTGAGGAGGATGCGCCAGAAGAGGGCACTCTTTAGGATCTGCAAGGCAGGACCTTCGGCCCGAAGCTTACTCCGCGGCGACCTACTCTCCACCGCAACGGCGGGCAGAGACAGCGCAATCGCTCTGTAGGGGGTCGAGCGAGACGGTTACCGTTTTTACAGTTCTTTACCCTGCAGCGACCCAGGCGCCCGCGCACGAGAGGACCCACGCGATGGGCGAGATGGCCAGGCCGAAGATCACGGCGAAGGGGGCTGCGAAGCCCAGCGCGACCAGGGTGACGACGAGCGCCAGCACGCTGGCCAGGGCAGGTTCGAGCAGCGTGCGCACATTGGCCGCCCGGGCCACGAGCCATCCGCTCGTCGGGAACGACCCGAGGACGCCCATGCCGAGCAGGAGCGCCGGCGCCGCGGTGCGGAGCTCGTGCTCGTTGACCGTCGACAGATCGATGTGGAGAACGTGCGCCGCGACGATGCCGCCGGCCAGCCCCACGATCATCGCGCCGAGCGTCACGAGCGCCCCGAAGAGGATCCACCGGACCTTCACCGGCTCGTCGATGCCGCGCCGCAATGCCGAGCGCACCGCCGACAGGCTGGGGGGCTGCGAGAGGCGCGCGAGCCTTCCCCGCGACGTCGACGGGACCGGGGACGAGCGATCGCCGCGGGTCCGAAGATCGCGAGCGAGCATCCAGGCGACGACCCCCATCACGGCCAGCAGGGGCGTCACCGCGAGCAGCGCGCCCGGTCCCCGCCCGTACACGAAGTGCGCGTAGAGCCCATGCGCGCCGATCGTGGCGACGAACGCGGCCGGGAAGATGGGCAATCGGCGCTTCGATTGCTTGGCGCGCGCGAGGGCGTAGCCCCAGAGGCACGCGAAGAACACGTGCGCCGGCAGCGCGAGCACGGCCCTCGCGATCCAGATCGCCCCCGTCGGGTGGGCTTGCAAGACGAGCGCGTTCTCGACCGCCGCGAACCCGAGCGACGACGCCGCCGAGTAGACGACGCCGTCGTAGGCCTCGTCGAGGTGCTTCGAGAGGAACGCAGGCCACGCGGCGGCGACCTTCGCCGCCTCCTGGATCGGCGCGACCACGAAGAACAGAAAGACGAGCGCGCCGCTCTCGCCCGCGGCCGAGACGCGCACGTCGAGGCCCGTACGGGCCGCCGCGCGTTCGGTGACATTGAGGGCGATCGCAGCGGCGATCGCGCCGAGCCCGAACGTCACGCTGACGAGCCAGCGCGGTTCGCGCCGCGGATCGGTCCGGCGAACGAGCTCGACGAAGCAGAGGATCGGCAGCGTCGCCGCCAGCACCCACCGTAGAGTCGCGAGCACGCGCCGCCGCCTAGAAGTGAAGGCCCAGGTGCGCCGTGAGGACGGCGCCGAAGCCGATGCTCGAGCCCGAGAGGTTGTAGAGCTCTTGCTGCTGCTGCGGGAGCATCGCGACGTCGGCCTGGGTGACCCCCGGTGGCAGCGGAGCGGGCGGGCGCTTGAGGAAGAGGAACTCGGCGTTGGCGTCGACGCCGATCGACACGAGGCTCGAGGCGTAGACGTCGATCCCGAACATCGGCCCCACGTTGATCCCGTGAACGCTCACGTCGGAGGCCGAGCCGCCCGAGGCGACCGCGACGGCCCCCGAGCCCAGGCTACCGACGAAGGCGTACCCGCCACGGACGCCGAAGTACGGGTCGATCCGCCAGATCCGGATGTGAAAGGCCGCCTCGCCGTCGAGCTCCCAGAGGTTGAAGCTCGAGAGCTGCAGGTCGCGTGCGCGCGCGCCGAGAGTAAAGAAAAGGAGGCGCACTCCGGCCCCGACGCCGAACGCGCCGCCCGCGCTCGAGGCCTGCTGGATGGCGAGGTTACTCTCGCTGAGCGACTGCATGTTCGTGTAGGCGAAGCCGGCGTCGGCGTTGAGATAGACCCACTCCAGACCGAGGCCGCTGTCCTGGCTCTGATCGCTCGCGTTGGGGCTGTAGTAGGTGGGCGGCGAGGGCGACGCCGCCATGGGCGGAGGCGGCTGAAGGTCCTGCGCGCGGGCGCGACCCGAGGCGAGGAGCGCAGCGGCGGCGACGGCCGCGCAGAGACCGGCGGCGCGGGTCATGCGCCCTCCTCGGCGTTGCCGCCCATCGCCTCTTCGATGGCGTCCGGGTCGTCGGGCTGGGGCACGCGGTAGCTCTCGCTGAGCCACCGACCCAGATCGATCTCTTTGCATCGAGGCGAGCAAAAGGGCGCCGCTGGGTTCTGCGAACGCGGCGAGGCCGGACGATTGCAGATGGGGCAGGGGACGCAAGGGACCATCCCTTCACGATAGCGCCAATCCTGCCACGGGCAGAAGGAAGCGGCTGGGAGCTCCCGGGAACAAGGGAGGCGACGCGGTGGTCGGGTGACGGATGGGGTCGGGGATTGGCTCGAGGCTGGCGGCCGCCTTTCTGTTCGGGGTCGCCTTCGTCGGCCTGGCCGGGCAGGCGCGGGCCGCCGAACCCGGCGCAGAGCTCACGATCTCCGTGCTCACGTTCGGCCCCGGCGACCACCCATTTTACAAGTTCGGCCACAACGCGATCCTCGTGCACGACGCGCTCCACGCGCGGGACGACGTGTACAACTACGGCACCTTCGACTTCCGCACGCCCGCGCTCATCCCCGACTTTCTCAAGGGGCGCCTGCGCTACTGGCTTTCGGTGCGATCGCTCGAAGGCACCGTGGAGGAGTACCGCTCCGAGAACCGGAGCATCACGGCCCAGGAGCTCGCGCTCTCGCCGGCCAAGCGGCGGGCCCTAGCCGATCGCCTCGCGCGCAACGCGCTGCCCGCGAACCGCTACTACCGCTACGACTATTACGGCGACAACTGCTCGACTCGCGTGCGCGACGCGGTCGACGCGGAGCTCGGCGGGCGGTTGCGCGCGGCGTCGACCGGCCCCGCGAGCTTCACGTTTCGCGGGCACACGCTCCGGCTCACGGCCGGCGATCTCCCCGTGTACCTCGGGCTCGACGTCGCGATGGGCGACGTCGTCGACCGCCCCATCACGCAGTGGCAGGAGATGTTCTTGCCCTCCAAGCTGCAAGAGTCGCTGCGGCGCGTGACGGTGACGACGCCCTCGGGGGAGGTCCCGCTCGTCGAGCGAGAGACGGTGCTGCTCGACGCGAACCGCCCGCCCCTGCGCGAGTCTCCACCACGATGGACGTTGCCGATGGCGCTCGTCGGGGGATGCGTTGGAGCCATTCTCACCGTGCTCGGAAGGGCCGCCGCGACGCGGCCGTCGGCTCGCGTCGCGTTCGGCGTCGCCGTCGGCGCCCTGGGCGCGGCCGCCGGCCTGCTCGGCAGCATCTTCGTCTTCTTCTGGGCCGCGACCGATCACGTCGTCGCCCACCACAACGAGAACATCCTTCAGTGCTCGCCGCTGGGTCTGGCGCTCGCCGTGTTCGCCGTGGGCCTCGCGATGGGCAATCCGCGTCGGGCGTCGGCCGCGGCCGCGATTGCGGTCCTCCTCGCTGCGGGCTCTTTGCTCGGCCTGGCCCTCAAGGTCCTGCCCTGGTTCGATCAGAGCAACGGGCAGGTCATCGCCTTGCTCCTGCCCGCATGGGTCGGCGTCGCTGCGGGTGCGCGCTACGCGATGGCCGGCCGACTCGTCTGAAGCGGCTCGGGCCCTCGCCGGGACGTCGGGCGACTACTCCGCGGTCGCTTCGGTGGCGGGGGGCGCCTCGGGCGGCGGCGGAGCCACGATCTCCGGCGCGACCGCGGGAGCCTCGCAGGAGCGATCGAGCAGCTCGACGACGTCCATCTGCTTGATCGAGTCCTCGAGGCTCTTGCTCTTGATCCCGTCGGTGAGCATCGTCATGCAGAAGGGGCACGCGCTTGCAATCGTCTTGGCCCCGGTGTCGAGCAGCTGAAGCGTGCGCTTGACGTTCACGCGGTCGGTGTTCTGCTCTTCCATCCACATCTGCCCGCCGCCGGCGCCGCAGCAGAGCCCGCGCTGCTTGGTCCAGTACTCGGGCTCGACGAGCTCCACGCCGGGGATGCGCTTCAAGATCTCGCGCGGCGGGTCGTACACGCCGTTGTAGCGACCGAGGTAGCAAGAGTCGTGGTAGACGACGCGGCCCTCGACGGGCTTGGTCGGCACGAGCTTGCCCTCGGCCACGAGGCCGAGCAGGTAGTCGGTGTGGTGCACGACTTCGACCTTCAGCCCGAAGTCGGGGTACTCGTTCTTGAGCGTGTTGAAGCAGTGCGGGCACGTCGTCACGATCGTGCGTACGCCGCCCTGCTCCTTGTAGCCGTTGATCGTCCCTGCGTTGCCTTCCGCGAGCATGGCGAAGAGAAACTCGTTGCCCGCGCGTCGCGCCGGGTCGCCCGTGCAGCTCTCTTCCTGTCCGAGGATCGCGAAGTCGACGCCCGCCTGCTTGAGCAGCCGGGCGGTCGCCCGCGCGATCTTCTTCGCGCGATCGTCGTAGCTCGCCGCGCACCCGACCCAGTAGAGAACGGGCGTCTTCGGGTTCTCGGCCATCGTCGGGATGCCGAGTCCGTCGGCCCATCCCGACCGGTCCATGCGCGAGAGGTTCCACGGGTTGCCGTTGGTCTCCATGCCCTGGAAGGGCTTGGCCAGCTCGTGCGGGAACTCGCCTTTGACCATCACGAGGTTGCGGCGCATGTCGATGATCTTGTCGACGTACGAGATGAGCACCGGGCACTGCTCTTCGCAGGCGCGGCAGCTCGTGCAGGCCCAGAGCACGTCGGGGTGCACGACGTCCGGCACGAGGTTGAGGGCCTGGATCTGGCCGACGACGGCGGTGCCCTCGGCGGGAGGCGCAGCCGCCCCCTCCGGGGGCGTGGTGACGGCGTCCGTGGACGATGCGCTCGATGACGGGGCGCGGTCGGCGGCCGTTGCCCCGTGGGTCGCGCCATTCGTCGCGCCGTGGCTGCGGTGCGCGATGAACTCGTCTTCTCGACCGTACAGGTGATCGCGGAGCGCGAGGGTCAGGTGCTTGGGGCTGAGGACCTTTCCCGTGCGGTGCGCCGGGCAGTTGTCCGAGCAGCGCCCGCACTCGGTGCACGTATAAAAGTCGAGGATCGCCTTCCACGAGAAGTGCTCGATGCGCGCGACGCCGACGGGCAGCGCCATCGGGTCCGGCGCCTCCGCCGCGGCCCCCACCGTTTCCATCAGCTTCTCGGCGTTCTCCCCCATCGGCTCGAGCCGGCCCGCGGGCAGGAGGCTGCGTAGGAAGACGTTCGGGATCGCCGTGATGACGTGGAAGTGCTTCGAGTGCGGGAGCAGGTTGAGGAAGATGAGCGGCAGCGTCGCGTGCGTCCAGAAGCCGGCGCGCGCGACCCAGATGAGCGCCGCCGGCGACAGCCCAGCGAAGAACGACGCGAAAAGCGTACCCATGGGCGCCGGCCAAACCGCCCACGCGCCCTGCCACGACTCGTCGCCGATCGGCGCGAGGATGGTCGTCACCGCGGCGCACTGCCCGACGCTGCCGGAGTGCGCGATCGCCGTGCAGAAGGGGCCCGCCTTCGACGCGAGAACGAGCGATGCGCCGTCGTAGGTCATGTCCGCGATCATCATCGTGGCGATGATGAGCAGGATGATGACCCCCTCGACGCTCAGCGACATGCGCTTCGGCTTGACGACGAGGCGGTAGTAAAAGAAGACGAGCGTGCCGCCGACGACCAACGCGCCCATGATGTCCTTGAGAAACTCGTACGACTGCCCGAGCGCGGTGGTCGGGTTGAGGACGAAGAGGTCGAACGGGGCGTAGTAGCCGCGACCCCAGAGGACCATCGTTCGGAGCTGCAGGACGAGGAAGCCGAAGAAGATGAACTTGTGGGCCAACCCGGCGGGGTTGTAATAGTCCATTTTCTCCTGTCGAAACGCGTACCTCCACGTTCCGCGCAGGCGCGCTTCGATGTGATCGAGGCGCGACGCGGGCCGGCCGATCTGCAGCAGCTGCCAGCGCCGGCTCGCCGACCACGAGAACATCGCGATCGCAGCGAACATCAAGGTGAGCATCGCCGTCGGGCTCATCGCGGTCCTCTCCCAGGCTGCAAGGTGTCCAAGGTGATCGAGGGCTTCTATAGGGTTCGAGCCGATCGCGTCAAACCGATACTCCGTGTCGCGTTACCGGAAGGTTGCGGGTAGGGCGGAGTAAGTAAGGGAGCTGGCGGAAACGCGGCTCGGTCCCCCGCCTTCGCGGTACCATGCCTGCCAAGGCATGCCGGCGCCGAGAAAAGTCGACTTCTATCGCTTGCCGAGGCCGGTGCAGGATCGATTCGCAGCGGCGACGCGGCGGTCGGCCCCTCCCGCGCCTCTGCTCTACGAACAGGCGCCGCGGACGGTGCCCTGGGCGTACCTCGGAGCGAGCGCGGCCCTGGCGGTGGTCGCGGTGCTCGTGCTCCGGCTCGGCTGGGGCGACGTGAACAGCCCCTACGCCCTGCATGGGGTGAAGCTTCTGGCGGTCGACATCGTCTTGTTCGCCGGGTCGGCCTACGGCGTCGTGCACGCCATGGGGCTTCTCCGGGCGCTCGATTCGCTGCCATGGCGAGCGGGGACGTATCTCTTCCCCGGGTGCGTCGTGAATGCGAGCGGTCCCGTCCTGGACGTGTGGTCCGTGGGCGACGCCGAGGCGGTCGAGCGCACGGCGGCGCCGGGACCGGGTCTCGCGCTTCGCATGCGAGACGGCACGCGCGTGGTCGTGCTCGCCGCGAGCACCGAGCAGGCCGAGAAGGCCGACGCGGCCCTCGGGTCGATGCGGCAGGAGCTCGCGCGCGCGATCGCCGAGGACGATCCCCACATGCTCGCGGAGCTCGATCCGCTCCACGACCGCGCGATGTCGAGCCCGATCGGTCCGACCGGATCGATGAAGCGCGTCCTGGTCGTGTCGAAGCGGTTCGACTGGGTCATCGCCGCGGTGGCCGGCGTGCTGCTCGGGCTCGGCCTCGGCAGCACCCGCAACGCGATGAGCGACGACCTGATGTATCGCTCCGTCGTCGCGGCGGGCACGGCCGCGCAGTACCAGCTCTACCTCGCCCAGGGCGGGCGGCACTCCGACGACGTGCGCGACGTGCTCTTGCCGCGCGCGCAGCTGCGCGAAGCCGAGGCCCAGGGGACGGTCGACGCGGTCCAGTCGTTCGCCGACGCGCACCCGTCTTCGAAGATCGACGGAGACATCAACGCGGCCCTTCGCCGCGTGATGCTCACGGCGCTCGAGACGGCCAGGAAGGCGGGCACCGTCACGGCGCTCGACGACCTCACGAAGAAGTATCCCAATCACCAGATCGACCCGGAGCTCAAGGCGGCGCGCCACGCCCTCTTCGTGGCCGCCCTCAATTCGTGGGTGAAGAAGGGCCAGCCCGACGCGCCGACGCGCGCGTTCATGGATCGTCTCCTCGCGTGGAACGAGGCGCAGGGGCCCACGTGCGAGGTGCGCTTTCGCATGAAGGCGTCGAAGAACCTAGACGACGGCGACAAGAGCATAAAGCGCAGCGGGCACTACCCGGCGCCCGACGCGCTCCCTTCGAAGTACGTCACCGCCGACGCCATGCGTCCCCGCGAGCAGCGCGTCGAGGCGGCGCTGGTCGAGGGGTTCGCCGGCGACTTCCCGGCCGACATCCTCGCCCTCCGCGCCGGCGACCCGCTCGACGCGGACGCCCCGGTGCCCACCGCGATGCCCACGCTCGTCGTCGACTATGTCGTCGACTGGTCGCGAGCCAACAGCATGAGCGAACATCCGCTGACGATCATCGCGGGGCTGCTCTTCTCGTTTGACCCGAGCTTCGTCCTTCCTCAAGGGGCGCCGCTCAAGGTGCCGGCGCGATCGTGGCGAGGCCCCGAGCTCTGGAGGGTCAAGGGCGGCGACACGATGCTGCGCGAGGACTACGAGCAGAAGGTGTACGACTCGATGTTCGACAGCGCCTTCGATCAGCTGCAGAAGAAGCTCACCGACGTCTTGCTCTGACGGCTCGACCCTCGTTTCCCGCGGTCCGGATTCAGGACACTAGAGCGTGAGGGTGCACATCGATCCGCGCACCCACGCGATGGCCGCGCACATCCGCGCGCCCATGTCGCTCGGGAACGCGTGACCCACGTCTCCGAGGCTCATGTAGCGCGCCTCGAGCTCGCCGCCGGGCACGGCGCCGTGCTCCTGATTGATTCGCGCGGCGAGGGCCTGCATCGACGTGCGCGCATCGTCCCGATCGCCGGCCGCGAGCAGGACGCGCGTCACCCCCGCGCGCGCGAGCCGCTTCGGATCGAGGTCGAGCTTCATCGACATCAGCACGAGCCCGCTCCAGCGGCCCGGCTCCGAGCACGCGACCTCGGCCGCGAAATAGGCGCCGTTCGAGAACCCGATGAGCGTTCCGCCCTGGCCCTCGCGCTTGCCGGGAGCGAGGGCGTCGGCCGCGTCGAGCGCGGCGTGGATCGACCTCGCGGCCTCGGCGTAGCCGCCCGACCACATCATGTAGCCGGGGCCCGCGTCGCCCATCGGAGCATTGGCCCGCGGACAGACGAGGAAACCGAAGGGCGTCGCCGCGCTCTCGAAGGGCTCGCACGAGTCCTCCGGGCTGGCCCACATCCCGTGGAGAAAGACGATCGCGGGCTTCGGCGTCGCGCGGTCCGCCGGAGCATAGGCCACGCCCCAGTCGCCCTGAGCGCGCGGCGACGCGAGCAGGGCGGCCATCGGAAAGGCCAGCGGGACGAGGCGGGTCAGGATCACAGGTCGAACTTGAGCAGGGGCTTTCTCTGCGTATCGTCCCCCGCGGCGAGGCTCACGTCGAACCCCACCGTGCGCGAACCCATGCGCGCCCCGAAATGCACCAGTACGGGCGAGTCCGCTCCGTGCGCGTCGACGAGTACGGCGCCGACCTCGTAGTGGCCGCGCGGCGGCTCGGGCCCGTCGAAGTAGATGTTCTCGACGTTCTGGCCGCCGCAGCCGTCGTCCCCGGGGCAATCGCGGTCGAGATGGAAGCCGCTCTTGGTCGATCGGTCCCTGCCGCTCTTCGGAGGGAGCTGCTCGTCGCCTGGCGCGAGGAGCGTGAGGTTCACGTCCGCCGCACTGGCGCTCCATGCGATCGTGAACTGCAAGACGCCCGTCTGCAGCCCACAGCCCTCGTCGATGACGCCATTGCAGTTGTCGTCGATCGCGTTGAAGCAAAGTTCAGGGCCGGTCGGCGTGCACGCCGTCGCAAGCGTCCCCCCCGAGGGCGCCGACAGGTTCGAAGCCATCAGGTCCCCCGGCGGCGCCTTGGCTGCAGGAGGCGCGCAGGACAGAAAGCCCGCGAACACCGCGAACGCCAGAGTGCACCAGGGTCGAAAAATCACCCCCCGAATCTTCCGCCGATCCCGCCAGGAACGCCATCGTTGCGGTGGCGCCAAACCGACCCCGTGGGGCAAGGACTAGAGCGAAAAGCGCTCTAGTGGCCGCCGGGTCCGGGCGGCTGTCCGCCGGTGACGGGGGCTTTTGCGTACTCGGGGATCGCCTCGCCGGTGGCCTTGGGGTTCATGACCTCGAAGAACGCCTGGCGCGCCATGTCGCCGAGGGGAGCGGGCTCGCTGCGAAGGGCCATGAGCACGCCCTTCTCCTTGGTGAACTTGAGCAGCGCGATCGCCTCGTTGCGCTTGACCTCGTTGGTGCCCTTCGCGTCGGTCAGGAGGCGCGATCGCAGCTGCACGCGCGTCATCGAGTGCGGCCCGTTGTCGATCTCGATCGACTCGACCAGGTTGCGCCCCAGGATGATCCGCGGCCAGTCCTGAAGCTGGTCGTGAATCTTGACGTGCGCGAGCGCCTGCGCGTTCTCGACCCACCGGGCGATGTCGCCGCTCTCGTAGTTTCGGTCGCTCCAGTACCCGAACGTCTTGTTGTAGATGTCCTTGAGCTCCTCGATGGCCTCGGCGGGGACGTTCGGATCGTTGTACGTCGCCAGCGCGCGCGACGCGGTGTCCGCGTCGGCGCCGAGGATGAGCGACAGCTCGGCGTCCGACTTGAGGGCCGCGTCGTTGAGCTTCTCGAAGATCTGCGGGACCATGTCGCGGGTGAGCCCGCCCATTCCGATGGCGCGAGCCACCTGGTGGCGCACTTCGATGTCGGTCACGGCGGGCACCAGCAGGTCGTTGAGGCCCGCGGTCGCGTCGGGCACCGGCTTGTGCACCAGCGTCTCGAGGTAGCACTGGCGGAGCAGGTTCGACTTCGGGTCGGTCCCCGTCACGTCTTTCACCTTTTTGACGACGGTCTTCATCTGATCGTCGGTCGCCACCCACGAGAGCGCGAAGCAGGCTTCCATGCGCGACTGCTCGTTCTCCTTCGTGTCCTCGATGTACTTCACGAGATCGTCGTACGCCTTGGGGTCGCCCCACTGGGCGAAGCCATCGGACGAACCCACGCCGAGGGCACGGAGAGTCATCCCGAGGATCGTGAGGCCGCCTTGCATGAGCGAGTCCCACGACACGTCGAGCTTCGCGTTGCGGCGATGCAGCTGCTTCTCGAGGATCGCCCAGCCCTTCGGCGATCGGCTCCACCCGAGGTAGCGGAGCGCGCTCTGCGCGGTGGCCCACGTCTCGGGGAACGGCGGCTGCGCGCCCTCGGCCGGGAGCTTGTCCTTCGGGTCTGCCCATTTCATGAGCATCGGGATCGCCTTCTGCGAGCCGACGAGCGCCAGAAAGCGCATCCCGTTGGCGTGCGGCTGCGGCTTGTTCTCCGGGTCGACCCACCACAGGACGCCCGGCTCGGCGACCTTGAGGAGGTAGTCGCGCTTCTCCGGGTGCAGCGCCGCCAGGTCCGCGAGCATCCGCGCGCCGTAGACGCGCTCGTTGTCGTCGCGCCGGAGCTCCGGCCAGTCGACGTCGTTATAGAGGGTGAGCGGGTCCTTGGCCATTCGCCAACCCAGGAACTCGGCGGCGCGCACGTCGCCGATCTCGGCCATGCGCATCGCGGCCTCGAACTTCCAGTGCGGCTTGGCGTTGGGGGTCTGGATGTACGCGTAGAGCGCGTCGCCCCCGCGCGGATCCTCGAGCTCCTTGAGCATGTCGAAGATCTGCTTGGTCTGGAACTTCTCGCTGTCCGGGTTGTCGGTCTTGATGGTCTTGAGCGCCAGCACCAGCCCGTTGGCTCCGACCCCGTCGCGCAGCGCCTGGAGGAACTTCTCGCGCGACTCCTTGTTGGCCCGGCTGAGCGCGTCGACGAGAGGCTGCATGGCCTTGTCGCTCGCGATCTTGCCGAGGCCGACGGCAGCCTCGCGCGCGATCTCGACGCTCGGATCCTGCACGAGCTTGATGAGCGTGTCGGTCCACTTCGGATCGGCGTCGGTCGACAGCGTCGTCGCGACGAGCTGGCGCACGCTCTCGCTCTCGTCGCCCGCGAGCGACGCGATCTTGTCGATCGAGACGAGCGCGGCGAGCTTGTTGGCGTCGAACGCCGGGAAGCCGTCGAGGCGCTGCACGCTCGCGAGGTGACCGAGCTTGTACTCGGCGAGGATGGCGTCGAACGCCGTCGTCTCCTTGAGCGCCACGAGCGCCCAGGCGATCTGCGGCTTGTCGCTCTCGTCGGCCTCGGTCAGGGCCTTGAGCAGGACCGGCTTCGCGTTGTCCGCGGCGGGCGATCCGAAATCGACGAGCGCCATCGCCGCGGTGCCGCGCACGGCGTGATCCGGGCTTGCGAGCCCCTTGATCATCGACGGGATGCTCGCCTGGTCCTTCGCCCACGCCAGGTGAACGAACGCCTCCTGTTCGAGGCGCGGTTCGGTCTCGACGTCCGCCCACTTGCGCCAGCGGGGCAGCTGGTCGGCCTTCGGCAGCAGCTGGATCTCGCGGACCTCTTTGTTGACCTCGTCCTTGGTCAGCGTCTGCGTTTCGCTGTGAGCTCCCAGGAAGGCAAACGCTCCGGCGCCTCCCACAAGCAACACACCGACCAGGATCGCGACAGGCTTGAATGCCCCGCGCTTGAAATTGCCGTCCTCGGACGGAAAAGCGTTGTTCATGGCGCGCCTCGGCGGGGGACGATACCGCAAGGAAACCGAATTCAAGGCGCAAACCGCGCTCGTGCCTCCGTTGAGGCGGTACGGGATGGCGACGATGTAGAGTGGCATCGCACGATTGCAGGCGCACGGCAGTGCGAGGCGATCGCGAAGTCGTCGGCCGCGTGGCGCTCTTCTCGGCTTCGGGTCAGTCGCTGCAGTTCTCTCCGCACGCCAGAACGAACCGGCTCCCGTCGTAGGTGCACCAGCACGACTGGAAGACCTCGTTGGTGCAGTTGGCGCCGCACATGTCGGCTCCAGAGCTACAGTAGTAGCCCGTCGGGTCGAGGTACCCTCCGCAGCCCGTGCCCTGGCTGTCCGGAGAGCAGAGACCGTGAGGTCCGCAGTCCGAGTCCACGCGGCAGTTGCCCGGCACACAGTGGCCGTACGGTGCAAACTTGCTCAGAACGTCGCACTCGCATACGCCGCCGCCGGCGCAGTCGAGGTCGGTGACGCACCAGGCAACGCTCCCGGCGTCTCCGGCGTCTCCGGCGTCGCCCGCGTCGGCATCGCCCGCATCGACAGCGCCGGCGTCGTCGGGCCGCGGTGCGCAGGTAACCGCCGTCGGCCGATGGAGCGTCGGGGAAGCGAACATCGGCACACAAGGGCCCTGGGCTCCGACGCCCGATTCGGCCGCTGCGTCGCCCTTGCCAATGCCGATCGGCGCGGCCCCGTCTCCGTCACGCGGCGTCTCGGCCCCGTCGAGCTCCATGCTTGCGTCGGAGGCGCCGCCATTGCGGTCCGGGGAGGTCACCCGGCCCGAGCACCCCCAAAGGGACGCCGCGAAGAGGCTTGCTCCCAAGATCGCGACGGATTTGCTCATGAGCGGACTCGTGCGCATGAGCCCCCTTCATGCCGTCGGGCAGCGAGGGAAATCCGTGCACTATCCCTGTGCCATGATGACGCGCGCCCGACAGTTCGATCATGGGCCTCCCGGCCCATCGCGGCGCTCACCCGCTTGACGCCGTCGCGGGGTTCTGGCGTGTGGCATCTCGCATGAACACCGTCGTCGTCGCCGCTGCGGTTCTCATCGAGCAGTCGCGGGTGCTGCTCACGCAGCGCAAGGCGGGGACGCACCTGGCGGGCGCGTGGGAGTTTCCCGGAGGCAAGGTCGAGCCGGGCGAGGATCCGCGCGAGGCGCTCCGGCGCGAGCTCGCAGAGGAGCTGGGCATCGACGCGACCGCGGGCGAGATCGTCGACGTGACGTTTCACCGCTACGAAGACGCGGCCAAGGCGGTGCTCCTTCTCTTCTTCGAAGCGACCCGCGACGCGGGATCCCCCGATCCCCAGGCCCTCGACGTCGCTGCATTCCGGTGGGCGGCGGCGCCCGACCTCGACCCTGCGCGTTTTCCCCCGGCCGACGCGGCCGTGTTGCAAAAGGTCCGAAGTCGGCTCTAGCGCCACGGCCGTCCGGCCAGAGCGCGATCGTTCGCCCCCTGGGGGGCCGGTCCGCCTAAGATGCCGGCCCATATGACACTCGCCCTCGGCAGGGAACAGGTCTCGATCGGCAGCGCACCGGACAACGACGTCGTGGTCGGCGCGCCCGGCGTGGCCCCGCATCACGCCCGCGTGATCCGGCAAGGCGGCCAGCTTCTCTTCGTCGATCTCGGCGCAGGTCCCTCGACGGCGAATGGAGCTCCCGTCGCGCCGCAGCAGCCGGTGCCGTTCGACTTTCGCACGGTCTTCGCGCTCGGCGGCGTGCCGGTGCCCCTGTCGCACCCTGCGCTCGGGGCGATGCTCATGTCCGTCGGGCAGTTGCAGGCGCCGCGTGGCCAGGTGATCGTCGGGCGCGACGCGACGCGCGCCTCGCTCGTAGTGGCTCACGCCGCGGTCAGCGGGCAACACGCGACGGTGATGCTCGATCGCATGATGGTGGTCGACCATGGGTCGACGAGCGGGACCTGGGTCGGTGGCCACAAGGCTCTGCCCAACCAGCCGACGCCCATCGATCCGAACGGGATCGTCGCGTTCGGGCCCGTCCCTGTGCCGGTCGGTCTGCTCGCTCAGTTCGCGCAGACCGGCGTCGGGCCCGTCGTCCCGGGCGCCGTGCCGGGACCGGTGCTCGGCTCGACGGTGGGGCAGCCGGCGATGGCGCCGCAGGGCGGGGCACCGGCCCCCCTCGCGGCCGCGGCTCATGCCGCGCCGGCCGCGCACCCTTCCGGCGGCGATGCGCCGCGCAAGCACCGCACGGTCATCGGCGAGCTCTCGCTCGAACAGCTGCAGGCGAGCGTCATCTCGATCGGCCGCACGCCCGACAACACGATCGTCGTCAACCACCCCCAGGTCAGCTCGAAGCACGCGCAGATCGTGAAGACCGGCGAGCAGCTCTTCCTCGAAGATCGAGGGAGCGCGAACGGCACGTTCGTGCGCGGGCAGCGGCTCGCGTCGGGTCAGCGCGTGCCGGTCTCCAATGGCGAGAAGGTCTTCATCGGCCCGATGCCGCTGCTCATCCACATCGGAGAGAGCCGCGTCGACATCGTCGTCGAAGACCAGGCCGACTGGGCAGGCAAGCCGACCTACGAGATCGAGGGGTGGGACCTCTTTCTCGAGGTGCCGGATCGCGACGACAAGGGGCAGATGAAGGTGCTCCTCGATCACGTCTCCTTCAAGGCGCTGCCGGGGGACATGATCGCGCTGATGGGCCCCTCGGGGGCCGGCAAGACCACGCTGCTGCTCGCGCTCAACGGGTACCTGCCGCCGACGAGCGGTCAGGTCCGCATCAACGGCGAGGACCTCTACACCATCTACGACGCGCTCCGCGGAAGCATCGGCTACGTCCCGCAGGACGACATCGTGCATCCCGAGCTCACGGTGTTCGAGGCGGTGAAGTACTCCGCGCGCTTCCGCCTGCCGCCGGACTATTCGAGCGAAGAGATCGACCGTCGCGTCGACGAGACGCTGCGCGATCTGGGCCTCGAAGGCCTCAAGAACCTGCAGATCGGAAAGCCCGAGAAGAAGGTGCTCTCCGGCGGCCAGCGAAAGCGCGTGAACATCGCGCTCGAGCTCGTGACCGATCCGGTCATCCTCTTTCTCGACGAACCGACGAGCGGTCTGGCCGCCGACGACACGACGGCGCTCGTCAACCTGCTCGCCGACCTCGCGAAGAAGACCGGAAAGACGATCGTCATGACGATCCACCAGCCGGCGAAAGACGAGTTCGAGAAGTTCAACCTCTGCTTTATCATGGGCTACGGCGGCATCCCGACGTACTTCGGGCCGACCGGTGAGCCGGCGTACTCGTTCTTCGGGTCAGTGGCGGAGCGCGCGGGCCAGAGCCGCAAGCACGTCGACAACCCGCGCGACATGTTCGACATGCTCAACGTGCGCGAGCGGATGATGCTCGACGAGATGCGCCGCGCGGATCCGCAGGCGCCGCGCAACCGCGCTCGCCTCGAGGCCGCGAAGGGCTGGCGCGCGGAGTTCTTCCGCAACGATAGCCCTCTCTTCCAGCGCATGTACTCGGGGCGCCGCGCGATCGGCACCGCCCCGACGGCGCGGGGGGTCCCGCACCACGCCGACGTGGCGGTCGTGCGCCAGCTGCGGCTCCTCATCTCGCGCTACTGGCGCATCAAGATCCGCGATCGAATGGGCTCGGCGATCATGTTCCTGCAGGCGCCGATCATCGGCGTGCTCCTGTGGCTGGTGTTTGGTGGACAGAAGCCGGCGGTCCCGTTCTGGTGCCTCGGCGCGCTCCAGGAGCTGTCCACGAAGAACAACATGGACCAGAGCGCCACGACGAACCTGCTCAACACGATGCAGCCGACGACCGACCACACGGCGGCGATGTTCTTCGTCGTCGTGAGCTGCGTCTGGTTCGGCACGAGCAACGCGGCGCGCGAGATCGTCACCGAGCGCGCGATCTACCTTCGTGAGCGCATGGTGAACTTGCGCCTCATAAACTACCTCCTGTCGAAGTACATTCTGCTGAGCTTCTTCTGCGTCGCGCAGTGCACGATGCTCCTCGCGATCGTCTTCTTCGCGCTCGGGTTCAACGGCGGGCCCATGGCATTCCTCCTCGAGCTCGCGAACCTCATCGCGCTCGCGATGAACGCCACGGCGCTCGGCCTCCTCGTCTCCGCGCTCGTCGCGTCGGCCGAGGCGGCCATGGCGCTGACGCCGATCGCGCTCATTCCCCAGGTCGTGCTCGGCGGCCTGATGGTGCCGATGACGACGAACGCGAACCTGAAGCCGCTGATGTACCTCATGCCTTCGCGGTGGGGGTTCGAGGGCGCGATCGCGAGCGAACGAATGGCGATCGCGGGTGCGTCGGCGTGGAACATCGACCTGCACAAACCCGATCTCACGAGCCTGCCGGACTTCGTTCAGGCCGGCGTGTTCAAGTGCGCCGTCGCTCAGGTCGCGAGCAGCTCTCTCGTCGGCGCGTGGGGATTCACCGAGTGGGACACGCTATGGATGCCGGGTGCGGTGCTCTTCGGAACGACCTTCGGCATGTTCGTCATCCTGCTCGTCGCGCTAAAACGGCAAGATCCGGTCTAGCCACCGAGCGGGGTAGTCGATCACGAGCAGAAGAAAAATCAGTGCACGGCCACCGTGACGTGAACGGTGCGGGCCGCGGCGCCGCTTCCGAACGGGCGCTTCAGGGCCATTTCCACGGTGGTGGTTCCTGGGTTGGCCGCCGCGAAGTGGTACACGTCCAATTTCGGGGCGCCGGGCACGTCCGAAGAGGCGTCGCTCGTCCGATCGCCCTGCTGCGCCAGGACGTTTGCGTCGATCTGGGTCGGCGTCCAGATGTACCCGGTGCCCGCGTTGCTCGGGAGCGCGAAGGTCACGATGGAGCCCCGGGCGACGTCGAACGCCTTTCCGTCGTCTTCCACGTGGACGACGGTCTCGGTCCCAGCGGTCGGTGTGGCGCTATTGCCTGGCGAGGGTCCGCTCGGGACGGCGGCAGCGCTGGTCGCGCTCGCCGGAGGCGTGTTTCCGTCGTGGCAGGCGTTGCACGCCAGGAGCGAAATCGGCAAAAGCGCGACGGCGGACCATCGAATCATTTCGTGCACCTGTGCCCACGCTAGCGAAAGCATTGCGCGCACTGCAATAGGCCTTGCCGAGCCGGGGCGGAGCCGCAGGTTCCTTCTGCCATGCTAACAATGCCCGCCTGTGCCCTGACCGATGAGGCGAAAAGGAACTTGCAACGTTTTTATCACACGTCCGCCGCGCGAGAGATCGAGGATGACGCGCGCTCCTGGACCGTGGTCGAGTGGACCTGGGGGGTCGGCCCGCCCTTTCGAGTCCATCTACGTGACGAAACGGGTGACGTGATCGACTTCGTCATGGATGATGCGGGCCTCTGGCAGCTATGGCGCGAACCGATCGAGCTCAGGACCGCCGCAACAAGCGATCTCACGCGGTAGGCAGCGCCCTTGGCACGGGGCGCGCACGGCGCGCCGTCGTGGAAATCAATGCCCGATTCGAGCTGGTCCGCGGCCGGCGTCCGGCCGATCCTCGATCGACGATGGTTCGCGAGGTCGGTGTCGGCCTGTCGACACGCCCTCGCTCCATCCCGCCCAAGTACTTCTACGACGCGGCCGGCTCGCGCCTCTTCGACGCGATCTGCGAGCTGCCGGAGTACTACCTCACGCGCAGCGAGCGCGGGCTCCTGGAGCAGTACGCCGATCGGATCGTCGGCCGCGCGGGCGCGACCTCTCTCGTCGAGCTCGGCAGCGGGATGGCGCGCAAGACAGGGCCTCTGGCCCGTGCGCTATGTTCGCGCTTTCCGTCGCCGGTCTACGTGCCCTTCGATATCGCGCCCGAGGCGATCGACGCCGCGGCGCGCGCGCTGCTGGGCGCGTATCCGACGCTCCGCGTCTCCGGCGTCGTGGGCGACTTCGCCCGGGACTTCGGCCGCCTCGCTGCCCATACCTCCAGGCTCGAAGGGCCACGCCTCTTTGCTTTCCTGGGCAGCACGATCGGCAACTTCGACGATCGCGCCGCGCCGGCGCTCCTGCGCTCCATCGCGCAGATGATGACCGATCGCGACCGCTTCCTCCTCGGCGTCGATCTCGTGAAGGACGTTCGAGTCCTTCACGCCGCATACAACGACGCTCAGGGCGTGACCGCGGCCTTCAACAAGAACGTCCTTCGCGTCCTCGCCCGCGAGCTCGACGGAGACGTCGACGACCGTTCGTTCGAGCACCTCGCCTTCTATGACGAGGCGCTGCAGCGAATCGAGATGCATCTGGTCTCGATGCGACCGCAGACGATGACGCTGCGGGCGGCCGACGTGCGAATCGAGCTGGCCACGGGCGAGCGCATCCTGACCGAGATCAGCCGCAAGTTCACGCAGTCCACCGCCGATCGGATGCTCTCGCGAGGCGACATGCGCATGGTCGAGTGGATCCCCGACGACGGCGGCATGTTCGCCCTCTGCGTCGCGCGCCGCGCGTAGGAAGAAAAATCACAGGGAGGGAAGGAGACAAGGAGCCGAGAAGAGATTTTATTGGCTCAAAGTTGGTGCCTGAAGTCTCTGCTCCCCTCCTCCTCCCCTCCCTGTTTCTCCCTCTCTTCTGGCTAGCCGAGCAGATCGCGGGTCATGTCCGAGACGCTCGCGCACCCGGTGAGGGCCATGGCGTGATCGATCTCGGCGCGGAACGTCTCGAGGACGCTGCGGGCCCCCTCCTCGCCGGCCGTCGCCAGGCCCCACAGGATCGGCCGGCCCACGAGGACGGCGCGCGCGCCCAGCGCGAGCGCTCGAAGCACGTCGGCGCCGCGCCGGATGCCTCCGTCGACGAGAACCTCGACGCGTCCCTGCACAGCATCGGCGACGGGTCCCAGGACCGCCGCGGTCGCGGGCGATCCGTCGAGCTGTCGGCCCCCGTGATTGCTCACGACGACCCCGCTCGCCCCGTGATCGACCGCTCGTCGCGCGTCGTCGGGGCGAACGATTCCCTTCACGAGCAGCGGCAGGCGCGTGACCGAACGCAGCCACGCGACGTCTTTCCACGTCAACGATGGGTCGAGCTTCTCCGCGAAGTACGCCGCCAGGCCGCTGCTCGCCGCTCGGAGCGCGACCTCGCCGTGGCCCACGGCGGCGCTCATGTTCTCGACGCGGAGCCCCTCGGGAAGATGAAACTCGTTGCGGACGTCACGCTCGCGTCGTCCGAGCAGGGGCGCGTCGACCGTGAGCACGATGGCGCTTGCGCCGGCGGCTTCGGCGCGCCGGACCAGGGCCTCGGTGGCGGCCCGGTCCCGGTACACGTAGAGCTGAAACCAGACCGGGCTACCCGCGGCGGCGGCGCACACGTCCTCGACGCGCGTGTTCGAGAGCGACGACAGGCACATGACCGTCCCGGCGCCGGCCGCTGCACGCACCGTCGCGAGCTCGCCGTCGCGGCACGCGAGGCCGTGGAAGGCCGTCGGGGCCACGAGCACCGGCATCGAGACGCGTGTCCCCAGAACGGTCGTCGCCGGATCGCGCGCGGACACATCGACGAGAACGCGATAGTGAATCGGCAGGCGTGCCCACGCGGCGACGTTCTCGCGCAGAGTGAGCTCCTCGAGCGCGCCGCTCGCGTAGTACGCGTACGCCATCGTCGACAGCTTCTCCTGGGCGAGCTGCTCGAGCTCCTTCAGATTCAGGGCCCCGCCGGGAAGCGTCGCGGCCCTCAACCGAGCGTTGCGCCGATGTGCGCCCCCAGCTTTTCGCAGCACGAGTCGTACTGCAGGTCCGCGTCGCCGCGCGGGTCGAAGTGAACGCGTACGCGCGCGGCCTTCTTCATGTGCACGGGGCACAGGATGCCGTCGAGCCGCCGGGCGATGTCCTGGCCGGCGGTCCGCAGAGCCGCGGCGAGGCCAGGGTCCGCGAGCTCGTCCACGGGGATCCGGCGAGCGCCGACGCCAACGGTGATGTCCACGGGGAGCATGCGTGTGCCCTTAGACAAGCGCGGTCTGGCCCAATACGCAAAGGGGCAGCCGGTCTCGGCCTCGTCCGCGCCTGACGCGGCGCCGGGAGCTTGGCAGGGAGGATGCAAAGAGGGAGCGGATGCAGCAGCCTCCGCAACAACCGGTGTCCCGGGAGGAAGAGCTCGTCGATGAGGCTGGCGTCGAGACCTTTCCGGCGAGCGACGCGCCCGGATGGAACCCCACACACGCCGGCGCCCCCGCCCATCGGGAGCCCATCCCCGAACACGGCCACGAGGTGCTTCGCGCGCTTCTTCGCAGCGACGTCGAGCGGCTGAGCCGTCCCTTTCCCGACGTCGAGCAGAGGCGGCGAGCCCGCGAAGAGATCGTGTCGCGCGCCCTGCTTGGGGCCGGCCGGGCGGTCGTTCGCGAGCCCGTGGACGACGCGCTTCACGTGCGTACGCTGGAGTCCGAGCAGCTCGGCGCGATGCGCGAGGCGTCGTGCGTGATCATCGGCGCTCGCTACGACGGCGACGACATCAGCGGCATCGCGGCCCTGCTCGCCCTCTCGCGTGGGCTGACCCACGCTCGACTGCGAAGAAACGTGCGGTTCGTCGCGTTCGCCGACGCCGCCCCCATCTCGGGCAGCGCGCGCTACGCCGAGCGGCTGTGGACCGGCGGCGTGGGGGTGCACGCGATGGTCTCGCTCGCTCGCGTCGACCTTGCGCGCGACCATGAGGCGTCCTTGCTCTTCGTCAGCAACCTGCGCTCGCGCCGCCTGGTGCATGCATGTGCCGAAGTCTTCGGGATGGCGTCTCGCATCGGGGTCCGCGCGCTCGCGCTGCCCTCGTGGCTGCCCGGCGTACGTGGCGCCGACCACGCGTCCTTCCGCGCGCACGGGTGGCCGGCCGTCATGGTCGCCGACGGCCCGCCCTGGAGGGTACGCTCCGCCGGGGCGCCGGACGTCGACCGCATCGCCGCCGCCGTGCCCGGGCTGGTCGCCGTTGCCGTTCGACTTGCCGGCGGCGCTTGACGATCACGCGTCTCCAGTCGAGGAGCGCGCGTCGACCTGCGCGCCCGCGATCACCTCGGCCGCCCATGCGTCGAACTCCGAGGCCCACCGGGGCGGCGGCGAGTCGAATCCGTCCACCGCCGCCAGGTTGTGCGTCATCCCGCCGCTCGCGAAGAGCAGGACGCCTTCGTCTCGCAGCGGCGCAAGCTCGCGGCCGATGGCGGGACGGCTTCAAGATCGTGGCGTGCTCGTGTGCAACGGAAAAACGTGGCTCTTGCGCGCGTGATGGCGGCGTACGAGCATCCGGCCCCCCGCATCACGGAGGACCACGATGCTCGACGTCGGACAGAAATTTCCGGACTTTTCGCTCAAGAATCAAGACGACAAGATCGAAACGCTCGCGAGCTACGCCGGCAAATGGCTCGTCGTCTACGTTTATCCGAAGGACGACACGCCGGGCTGCACGATCCAGGGCCAGGCGTTCACGGCGACGAAGGCGGAATTCGACAGGCGCGGCATTCACGTGGCGGGCGTCAGCGCCGACGACGTGGTCTCGCACAAGAGCTTCTGCGCAAAATATTCGCTGACCGTCGAGCTCCTCGCCGACCCGGAGGCCAGGCTCTTGAAGGCTCTCGGCGTCCCCCAGATGGAATACAAGGGCAACATGTACTGGACGCGGACGACCTTCGTCGTCGATCCGGCGGGGGTCCTTCGCAAGGTGTATCCCAGCGTGACCCCGCAAGGTCATGAGGATGTCTTGCTCAAGGACATCGCGGCGTTGCAGTCATCGTAAGAGGGTAAAACTCCGCCATCGACAGAATTTAGGCCAGGGATGCGCTGCAATTTTTTGAGGCCACGCCGGAAAGCGACCGAATAGGTCCTTGACGCCTCGTCTCTGGGTGGGCGCCGATCGTACATTCCACTCGGCTGTTAATGAGGCTGGCGCTCATCATCGCTCCCTCCGATCCGCGCACCGGCGACCTCGGGCTTCGCCGGGAGGCGCTGGCGTGGTTGCGGGGCCGTCTGGCGCGCTTCGGGTTTCATGTCGTCATCGTCGGCGGAGCGCAAGATCCCCAGGCGGACATCGAGCGCGCCATCGAGAGGGTATCCCCCGGCGACACCGTGTTGGTGCACGCGAGCGGTCGCCTCTCCGGAAGGGATTCGATCGCGTTCGGCGAGTCGGGGCGGATTCATCTGGGCGTGCTGGCCGAAGCGCTCGGGGCGCGCTCGCCCCTCCACGTCTCGTTCGTCCTCGAGCTCACCCACGAGGAGCCGGCCCATGATGCGCTGCTGGCCGCCGAGAATCCTGGCGGAGGCCATGCGCGCGCTCGGTGCGAAGCCCCGGGGCTATCCGGTGCTTGCCGCGGTCCGGCCGCTCGGCATGCCGGTCGACCGCGTCGCTTTCACGCGACTCGCGCTCCCGACGGCGAACGAGCAAGCGGGCCCACCGCCGACCGAAGCGCTGGTCTCGGGCATGTACGACGCTGCCTCTGCCACCGCGGAGAGCCACGAGGTCGCGCAGAGCTTCACCTTCTCGCGCGGCGGCGCTTCCTTGCCGCCGCCGGCCCTCGTCGGGGCCTCGCGCGGCGACGACTTCCCGGCGATCGAGCCGTATCGGGAGTTCGCCGAGCCGGTAAGCGAAGACGCCATCGAAGAGGTCTTGCCGGTGCGGGCGCCGCTGATCTCCGAGACCGGGCCGTCGATCCATTCGCTCATTGCAGAGGCCACCGAGATGCGCGATTGGGCGCGCGCGCTCGAGCTTCGCCGCCATCGCCTGCACGAGCTTTCCTCGCCGCGACAGAAGTCGCGTGAGCTCGTTGCCATTGCGAGGATCCTGCAGGCGGAGTTCGGCGACGCCGACGGGGCCATCGAAGCGCTCGAGATGGCACGCGCGATGACGCCGAAGCCCGAGAGTGTCCTCCAGGCGCTCCGTCGCGGCTACGAGAAGCTGGGGCGCTGGCCGCAGGCCGTCGAAGTGACCGGCGCGCTCGCGGCGATCACGCAGGTGCCGGTCGAGCGGGCGAGGCTCCATGTGACCTGTGGCCGCATCGCGCTCGAGCGAATGGGCGATCGCGACCGAGCGATCGCGTACTTTCATGCGGCCTCGGTCGACGATCCTTCGAACGCCGAGGCGCAAGCGGCGCTCATCCAGCTGCGTCCGCCGGCCGTGCCGGAGCCGCTGGACGCGGAGGCTCGCGAGACGGCGGCCGAGCGCCTGTTTGCCGAGGGGGCCGAAGACGCCGCGCTGGTGGAGCTCGAGGCCGCCGCGGCCAGGGAGCCGACGCGCGTCTCGGTATACGAGAAGGCCTTCGCTTCGCACCGGCGGACCGGTCGCACCGACGCCGCGCTCCTCGCAGCGCTCGCCCTCGAAGAGCTCGAGGCCGCGGAAGTCGACCATCAGATCTCTGATCGACCAGTTCCGGTCCGTCGGGCCGGTGCGCGTCCGATCGTCGCTCGACGAATCCACCTGGGCGGCGCTTCGCGCACCCGGGGCGGACGACGTGCTCACCGCCCTGTTCGCGGCCGTCGAGAACGCAGCCATCGCGGCTCGCGTCGACGAGCTTCGGGAGCAACGCAATCTCCTCGTGCTCGATCCGGCGGATCGGCTGAGCGAGGCGAGCACCGCGTCGATCGTGCGAAGCTTCCACTGGGCCGCGCGGGTCCTGTCGATCGCCTGCCCGAACCTGTACCTGCGAGACGACGCGTCCGGCGGAATCGCCGCGATTCACTCCCTCGAGCCTTCGACCGCGCTCGGTCCATCGGTGCTCTCCGGGCCGTCCGCGAAGGATTCTCGCGTTCCTGGCGGGCAGGCACCTCACCCTGTACCGGCCGGGGCACCAGGTCCTTCTCTACTATCCGCGGCGCGACGACCTCACGACGCTGCTGCTCGCCGCCGCCCAGGTGGCCATGCCAAAGGCCGCCGCGCCCTCGAAGGACCCCGCGGTCGTCGCGCTGCGCACACGCCTCGCCCGGCACATCGAGGCCGACGAAAAGGCCGCACTCAAGAAGGCAGTCCGCGATCTCGACGCACGCGGCGGGCAGGCGGCGCTCGGGGCCTGGATGTGCAGCGTCGAGCTCACAGCGGGGCGTGTCGGTTTGCTGCTCAGCGGCGACCTGGCGGCGGCGACCGCCATCCTACGCAGCGAGTCGCGAGACGTCGCGAACGTGCCCGCCGAGACCCGGCGGGGCGACCTCATCGCGTTCTGCGCGTCACGGACGCACGCCGCGATACGGCAGCAGTTTGCGATGACGGCCCCCGAAAGCCTCCAGCCCCCGCCTCCGCCGTCAGCGACCAGCTTACCGGCCGCCTCTCCGTCATCGAGCACCCTGCAAGCCTTCCCCTGAGCCTTTCCGCCTTTCAGCGGAGAACCGCCAGGACACAAGGAGGCGCCAGGAACGCCAAGTAGACACGAGCAAGTCCAGGCTGAGCCGTGTGAGCGTCGGAATGCTCCCCCTCTTGCCCTGGCGTCTTCTGGCGTCCTGGCGGTTTGATCCCCCCCGTATGCACTCGCTGATTAGCGTTGTAGGACGAAACCGGCGTAGTCGGCGGAGCTCTCGCTCTTGGTCTGGTCGCCGTCGGTCATGATGCCGACGCCGACGAAATCGGGCACGTCGGCGTTCGCGTCACCGTCGCCGAAGTGGCGACGAAACTCCTGCTTGAGGTCGATCTGCTCGGTCCGCCACACGCCGAGTGGGCCGCCGGACTCGAGGATGATCGTGTCCTGCGACACGAAGGGGCTGCGCTTGCGATCGCACACCGCCCCGCGCTGCCCGACCGAGCTCCAGACGTACTTGAGCGTGTACCACTTGAGCGTGTGTTTCCAAGTCAGGTAGACGACCGCGGCCGAATCGCCCTTCCCATCGGCGCACTCATCCCCGCCCCGGGGCAGTGTGACCGCGCGCCACTGCCAACTCACGGCGCGTGCGCGCTTTCGATCCGCGTCGCCGATCTCGACTCCAAGGACCGTGGTCGCTTCGGGCGGTGTGTAGCGCGCATGAACGAACGGCATCGAGGGGTCGTCGACGACCTGGTAGTAGTTCACCGGTCCAGACTCGCGACTGACGACGTGCCAGCGGGTCACGTCGAGGTTCAGCGCCCCATCCCCCGCCGCTTGAGCTCTCCCCGCGCCGGGGTCGATCATGGCGACGACAACGGCTAGCACCGTGAGCGCTGCGTGCTTCATGCGCCTTTGGTGTTAGCAGAGCGAGGTGCGCCCCGCTTGTCCGGACTTCGGATGAATCATTGGCCTCTTCAGCCGTCCATCGCGGCTGGCGGACCCATGCTAACGCTGGCTGACGCTCGCAAACGCCTGCTCGAACTTGCTCGCGCTTGCCCGCGCCTTGCTCGCCCTTGCTCGCGTTTGCACCGCGCTTGCTATCGCGCCTGCTCGGCGGTCAGTCCGTGCTGGCGGAGCAGTGGCTCGAGGCTGGGCTTGCGCCCGCGGAACTCGACGAAGATATCCATGGCATCCCGCGAGCCGCCCTGCGCAAGTACGGTGTCGCGGAAACGATGGCCGGTCTCGGGCGCGAAGCGGCTCTCTTCGAAAGCGGCGAACGCGTCTGCAGAGAGCACCTCGGCCCATTTGTAGCTGTAGTACCCGGCCGCATACCCGCCCGCGAAGACGTGCGCGAAGCTGTTGGGCATTCGGTTGTACGCAGGGGGCCGCAAGACGCTGACCTCGTCGCGCACCCGGTCGAGTGTCTCGAGCACGCGCCCGCCGCGCGCCGGGTCGTGGTCGCGATGGAGCCTGAGATCGAACAGCGCGAACTCCAGCTGCCTCACCGTCGCGAGCGCCGAAAGGAACGTACGGCTCGCCTGGAGCTTCTCGAGGAGCGCCTGAGGCAGAGGTTCGCCCGTTTGCCAGTGCCGCGCGAAGCCCCGGAGCGTCGTACCGTCGTAGCACCAGTTTTCCATGAACTGACTCGGGAGCTCGACGGCGTCTCGCGCGACGCCGTGGATGCCCGAGACCGCGGCCTCGTCGACGCGCGTCAACAGGTGATGCAAGCCATGCCCGAACTCATGAAAGAGCGTGAGCACCTCGTCGTGAGTCAAAAGGGCCGGTTGCCCGGGTAGAGGTGGCGCAAAATTGCACGTCAGGTAGGCAGCCGGCCGCTGGAGCGCGCCCCCGGCGCGGCGACGTGTCACGCACTCGTCCATCCACGCCCCGCCTCGCTTGTCCTGGCGGGCATAAGGGTCCAGGTAGAAGAGACCGATCCGCGCGCCGTCCGGATCGAGGAGCGCGTACGTCGTCACGTCCGGGTGCCACGTCGCGATGCCGTCGATCTTCTGAATGACGACTCCATAGAGACGCTCGACCAGCGAGAACATCCCCGCGACGACCTGCGGCGCGGGAAAGTACGGCCGCAGTTCTTCCTCGGAGAAGGCGAGCTTCTGCTCCTTCAGCTTCTCCGAGTAGTACGCCGTGTCCCACGGCTGCAGATCGGCCACGCCGTCGCGCTGCTTCGCGAACGCGCGAAGCTCGTCGAGCTCGGCGATTGCGCGCGGGCGAGCCCGCGCGTTGAGGTCCAGCAAGAAGCGCTCGATCTCGTCCGGAGTGTCGGCCATCTTCGTCTGGAGCGACACCTCGGCGAAGTTTCTGTAGCCGAGCAGCAGCGCCTCTTCGTGGCGCAGCGCGAGGATCTCGTCCATCAGCGGCGTATTGTCGAACGTTCCGGCGAGCGGACCTCGATCCGAGGCGCGCGTCGCGTAGGCCTCGTAGAGGTCGCGGCGGAGCTCGCGGTCGTCGGCGTAGCTGATCACGGCGTCGTAGCTGGGGAAGTCGAGCGTCAGGAGAAACCCCTCGAGGTTTTTCGCGCGCGCCTTCTCGCGAGCCTGCGCCTTGCCCTGGTCCGTCATTCCGACGAGCTTCGCCTCGTCGGTCACGGTCTTGCCGTACCCCTGCGCCGAGTCGATGAGGTTCTCCTCGAACTTCGATTGGAGCTCGGAGAGTCGCAGCTCGATCGCGGTGAAGCGCGCCTTCTCCGCCGGGGGCAACCCGATGCCCGAGAGGCGAAAATCGCGCTGCGCGTCGGCGACGACCTTCTTGCGGGCCGGCGAGAAGCCCGCGAACGCCGGGCTCTTCGCCAGCCGCTCGTAGGCGTGCAAGAGCCTCTCGTTCTGCGAGAGCTCCAGCGAGTAGACGGTGAGCTTCGGCAGGCAGGCGTTGAACGCCTTGCGCCACTCGGCCGTGCTCGTGACGCCGAACAGGTGAGACACGGGGCCCCAGACGCGAGACACGCGGTCGCTCATCTCTTCGAGTGGGCCGATGAGCGTCTCCCAGAGCGGGCGCCAGCCCGGCTCGCCGGCCTCGGCGAGCAGGGAATCGAGTCGGGCGCGGCTCTCGGCGAGCACGGCATCGATCGCCGGCTCCGCGTGCTCGGGGCGGATGCGTTCGAAGGCGGGGAGGCGCTCGAGGACGGGGGAGGGGAGAAGGGGGTTTTCCATGGGCTTCGTTGCGGCGCGGCGCTCGTGAGCAGGCTGACGACTCCGCGGGTCCTCCGAATCTATCCCGCCGTCACTTCTTGGCCACACCACCCCGGACGAGCCCTCGGCAGCCGCGCCCGGATGTCGCCCACGGGGGCGTGGCGTAAGATGGCCGCGATGGGCGTCGCCACGACCGACCTTTGCGACGCGCACCCGGAGGTCCAGGTCTGCGACCCGATCCTGACCGACTTCGGCGGCCGTCGCGCGTTTCACGGTGCGATCACGACGCTCAAGGTGTTCGAAGACAACGGGCCCGTTCGCGCCGCGCTCGAGGCGCCGGGCGCTGGGCGCGTGCTGGTCGTCGACGGCGGAGGATCGCTGCGCTGCGCGCTCGTCGGCGGTCTGCTGGCGAAGGTTGCCGTCGCGCAGGGCTGGGCCGGGATCGTCCTGTACGGCTGCGTTCGCGATCGCGACGAGCTCGCGCAGTGTGCTCTCGGCGTGAAGGCGCTCGCTCTCCTTCCACGCAAGAGCGAGAAGGGATTGCACGGGGGCCACCCCAATCGACTCGTGCGCTTCGCCGGAGTGACCTTCCGACCCGGGGCCTGGCTCTACGCCGATGCCGACGGCATCATCGTCTCCGAGCGCGCAATCCATCAATGACGCGCCGACTCGCGCGGCCCGGAGACCCCCGGGCGCGGGTCGGCTTGCAACACGGCCTCGACGGAGAGGTGGAAACCATTCCAAAGTAGCGGCTTGCCAGGGAGCCGAACCATGAAGGCAGCCGATCGGACGCACACGCTGGTCTGGGCCACGCTCGTCGTCGTTTCGCAGGTGTCTCTCGGCTGCAGCAGCAGCTCTTCGCCCGCGGCGGGCGGCGACGACGCCGGCTCGGGCGAATCGAGCCTCATCGACGCGACCACGCCCGGCATCGACGCCGGCGTCACGCCCGGCGACGACGCCGCGCCCGACGGCACGACGAACGCCGACGCCGCCGGCATGCCCGCGGAGGGCGGGGCTGGGGCCGACGCGATGGCCGCGACCGACGCGACGGCGCACGGGGTTGCCGGGATCGTCGCGGCCGTCTCCGTCGACGCGGACGGCGGCGCGATCGCGGGATCGACCCCGCACATCAGCGCCGACGGGCGGTACGTCTCGTTCGTCTACGGCTCCAATCAGTCGGACCTTTACCTCCGCGACACGTGCCTCGGGTCGAGTACGCCCGCGGGGTGCAGCCCTTCGACGATTCCTCTTTCGATCGCGTCCGACGGCTCGGCGACGAACGCGGGGGTGGAGAACTGGTCGGGGTGGCTGACGGGCGACGGTCGATTCGCGGTTCTTCTGTCGGCGTCCACGAACCTCCTCGCGGCCGCGACCACCGGCCTCAATGCCTTCGTGCGCGACACGTGCCTCGGCCAATCGGCGAGCTGCACGCCCACGACGTTCCTCGCGTCCGTCAGCACCGGCGGCGCTCAGGGCAACGAAGCCTCGGACATGGCCGCCGTGAGCGCGGGCGGGCGCGTGATCGCGTTCAAGTCGGGTTCCACGAACCTGTCGACCCCGGCGCCGAACGGGAGGCAGCTGATCTACGCGCGCGACACATGCTTGGGCGCAGCGGGATGCACGCCATCCACGATCCTCGTTTCGCCCGACATCGCCACCAACCACACGAACACCACGTCGGGCAGCGCGCGCAACCCCACTGTCAGCGACGACGGGCGCTACGTCGCGTACGAGTCCGACGAGATCGAGGTCACGCCCGGGACCAACAACAACGTGGTGCAGGCGTACCTGCGCGACACGTGCGTCGGCGTCGCGTCGGCGTGTACGCCGACCACGGTCCTCGTGACTGCGGCGGCCGACGGATCTCCCGGGCAACGGCGGGAGCGAGGTCTCGTCGATGAGCGCCGACGCGCGGTTCGTCGTCTTCGACTCGCTCGCGACCAACCTGGTGACCAATTCGGTCAGCGGGACCTACTCCGAGGTGTACGTCCGCGACACGTGCACGGGGCCGAGCGCGCCGTCCGGGTGCACGCCGAAGACGACGCTCGTCTCGCTGGCCCTCGACGGATCGTCGGAGGGCCACGGCGACAGCTTCGTCCCGTACGCGACGGCGATCAGCGCGGACGGCCGCTTCGTCCAGTTCGGCTCGAAGGCGCAGAACCTGGTGACCGGCGCGACGCAGGCCGGCGCGTTCGTGCGCGACACGTGCGTCGGGGCGCCTGCCGGGTGCGTCCCGTCGACCGTCCTCGTGTCGGTGGACTCCATGGGCAACCAGGTCGCGGCTCCTTCGTCGGCGAGCAGCACCGGTCTCACCGACAGCGCGCTGAGCCGCGACGGTCACTACGTGGCGTTCGACCTGGCGGGGACGGGGGTGGAGATCGCGGCGACCGGCTTCTGAGGTTCGGGGCCGCGCCGCGGTGCGACGCGTCCCACTCGGGCGGCTGGCGGCTCTCAGGCCGCCGGCCGATCGATGAACTCCCGAAACCAGAGCTCGAGGACGAGCAGCGTCCAGACCCGATCGGGGGCGTTGCGATCCCGGTCGAGCGATTCGACGAGACGCTGCACTTCGCGCGGCTCGAAGAGGCCTCGCTCGCGGGCTCGCCGATCGAGGAGCACGTCACGCACGAGCACTCCGAGGTCGTCTCTCATCCACCGTCGCAACGGGAGCCCGAAGCCCTGCTTGTGCCGGCGCAGGATGGCGGAGGGGACGAGATCGCGAACGGCCCGGCGAAGGAGGTGCTTGCCCCGCCAGCGCAGCAGCATGTGGCGCGGAAGGCGCGACGCGAACTCGACGACGGCCGTATCCAGAAAGGGGCAGCGTACCTCGAGCGAATGCGCCATCGAGGCAATGTCGACCTTCGCGTTGATGTCGTCGGCGAGGTACGTGTGCCAGTCGAGGTCGATGAGGCGCCCGAGCCGCGACGCGCGCCCGCTCTCGGAGAGGACGCGCTCGAAGCGCTCCGTTACGGCGCCGTTCGACACCGCGCGCATCGCGGGGCCGTGGAGCGATCGCTTCTCCTCGGTGGTGAACTGGCACATGATGTACGGGTACCGGACGGCCTCACCGTCGGCGAGGTGCTCCGCGAACCCCAACACGTGCGGGGCGGCGGCGCGGACCACGGCGCGCATGCCCGCGCGGTAGACCCCGCGAAGGGGCGCGGGCAGCGCGTCGTGCACGTGCGCGAGCTGCGCGGTCGCGTAGCGCGTATAGCCGGCCAGCGTCTCGTCGCTGCCGTCGCCGGAGAGCGACACCGTGACGTGCTTCCGCGTCTCTTTCGCCAGGTAGTACGTCGCCACAGCGGAGCTGTCGGCGAACGGCTCGCCGTGGTGGCGCACCGACTCGACGACGACGTCGGTCATCGCGGGGGTCACGACCGCTTCGTGGTGAACGGTGCCGTAGCGCGCGGCGACCATTCGCGCCCAGCCGAGCTCACTGTCGGACGCGTGCGGAAACCCGATCGAGAAGGTCTGCACCGGGCGGCTCGACTGCGTGGCCATCAACGCGACGATCGTCGAGCTGTCGAGCCCTCCCGAGAGGAACGCGCCCACCGGGACGTCGGCCACGAGCCTGCGGCGCACGGCCTTCGCGAGGAGATCGCGGAGCTCTCGAGCCAGGTCCTCTTCGCTCCCGGAGAGCTCGGGACCGCTCGGCTTGGTCCAGTAGCGACGCACCGTGAGCTCCGACCCTCGTTCGAAGACCGCGAGGTGCGCGGCGGGGAGCTTCCAGACGTCGCGGTACGCCGTGCGCGGGGCTGGGACGTACTGCAGCGTGAGATACTCGTCGAGCGCCTCGAGGTCGGGAGTCACCGGGACGTCGGGAAATGCGCGCACGAGCGCGTGCGCCTCCGAAGCGAACGCCAGATCGCCGCCGGGCAGGCGCCGGTACACCAGCGGCTTCTTGCCGGCCCGATCGCGCGCGAGCAGCAGCCGATCCCGCCCAGAGTCCCACAGCGCGAACGCGAACATGCCGTCCAGCCTGGCCACGCAATCGGCGCCGTACTCTTCGTACAGGTGAACGACGACCTCGCTGTCGCTCCCCGATCGAAAGACATGTCCCCGCCGTACGAGATCGTCGCGCAGCTCGACGAAGTTGTAGATCTCCCCGTTGACGACGACGCCGACGGTCCCGTCTTCGTTGAGGAGCGGTTGCTTGGCCTCGGGGCTCAGATCGATGATGGAGAGGCGCCTGTGGCCGAGCGCCGCGCGCCCGCGGCTCCAGACTCCGTCGGCGTCGGGACCCCGGTGCGCCAGCGCGTCGTTCATCCGGCGCACGCGCGTCTCGTCCGGCCGCGCGTCGCGCGAGATGAGACCCGTGATGCCGCACACGACGCTGCGTTTACCACGGCCGGGGCCACCGTGACATTGGAGACGCGAGACGCGGCGTGGTACTTACCCGGGCGCGTGCAGCCGCGGGCAAGGACACGCGCCGGACACGCGCGCCGTGGCGCGCGACGAGACGTATGAAGCGCCTTCGCGTGATGCATGTGGTGGTGGGAGGAGACATCGGCGGCGCCGAGCGTGTCGTCGCGGACCTCGCGACCCGTTCGGAGCAGACCGGCGCGGACCACCAGGTGGCCCTCATCACGTCGAACCGCGCGCTCGCGTCGTACTTCGCGAAGGCCGGCGTGCGCGTACACGACCGCGGCCCCGCTCGCGAGAATCCGCTGGCGTATCTCTACCGTTCGCTGGGGCCGGCCGATGTCGCGTGGCTCGCGGACCGGCTGGCCGGGGACGCGATCGACGTCGTCCACACGCACACGTTCGGCTCCCACGTGCTCGGGACGCGCGCGGCCCGACGCGTGCGGCGGCCGCAGCTTCGTACCGAGCACCACGTGATGCACTATTTCGACTCGAGCTCCTCGCCGTTCACCCGCTGGGCCGCGGCACGCACGGACCGCTTCGTGGCCGTCAGCGAGTACGTGAGGCGCGTGCTCGTGAAGGCGGCGCCGCGGGTCGCGGAGAGAATGGCGGTCGTCCGCAACGGGGTCGACACGGCCTACTTCAGCCCTCGTGACCGGGGGCTCGGGGACTTCTGCGTCGGCGTCGTCTGTCGGCTGACGGGCTGGAAGCGCGTGCACCTCGCCGTCGAAGCCGCAGCGCTCTCGGGGACCGAGCTCGTGGTCGTCGGAGACGGCGAAGAGCGGGGCCGCCTCGAAGCGCTCGCGCGCGATCGGGGCGCTCGCGTTCGGTTCGTCGGCTTTCAGGCGGACCCGCGGGCGTTCGTCGCCGCCTGCGACGCCATCCTCAGCACGGCCGACAGCGAGCCGCTCGGCCTGTCGGTCCTCGAGGCGCTCGCCATGGCGCGCCCGGTCATCGCGTTCGCGACCGGAGGCATTCCGGAGATCGTCGAGAACGAGGTCACGGGAATGCTCGTGTCCGAAGCGACGGCGGCGGCCTTGGCGCAGGTCATCGATCGCGCGCGCAGCGACCGGTCGTCGCTCGAGCGGATGGGCGAGAGCGCGCGGCGCTTCGTCGTCGAGCACTGCAGCATCGACCGGATGTGTCAGGGATACGCCGCCGCGTACGAGGCGGTGTCGAGAGCCTCATGAGCGACGAGTTCGCCGGCGCGGTCGACGGCTCTTCCTCGTCTCGCGCGACGGACATCGCAAGACCGCCGCCCGGGCTGGCGCGCACGGCGCTCGTCTTGCTCCCGCTCCAGGCGGTCTTCCGGGGTGGGGAGGCCCTCCTGCCGCTCTTTTTGGCGGCGTGGTTCGGTCGAAACGAGCAGACGGATCTCTACTACCTGCTCGCGGCCTACTTCGTATTCGCCGGTTCGATGCTCACGGGGGCCTTCCAGGATTCGGCCGTCGTGCCGGTCCTCATCGAGGTCGAGTCGAATCAGCCCGCTCGATTCCCGGAGATCGCAGGCGCGCTCCTCGGGCACACTCTGGCGATAGGCGGCGCGGCGGCGGCCGCGATGGGCGCGATCGCCGCGGTGGTCGCCCTGACGGCCTCGCACTCGCGTGGCCTGGCGCTCGAGCTCGTGGCGGTGATGTCCGTCGGGATCCTGGTCACTGCGGTCCGCGCTTTCTACGTCGGCCTCTTGAACGCGCGAGGAGTCTTCCACGCACACCCCGTCGCGAGCGGTCTCGGGATGGGCGTGACCTGGGCGGTCCTCTATGCCTGGCGCGCCCTCGGCGTCAGGATCGTGCCCCTCGGCTTGCTCGCCGGTGAGCTCGTGGCCGTGGGCATCCTGACGATTCTTTCACGGCGGGCGCTGAAAACCCGGCTCGCGCCCACCCTGGCTCGACCCGAGCCGGTGCGGCGGATCTTCTCGCTCGTCCGCCTCGAGGTCGCCGGCTCGCTCGTCACGCGGATCAATCCGGTGATCGACCAGCTGATGGCCGGCCTCGCCGGCGTCATCGGCGGCGGAACCCTGCTGCGATACGCGGGTGACGTGGCCTCGCTGCCGACGTCAATCCTCCAGGCGGTCCTCTTCCCGGTCCTGCTCACCCGTCTCGCTCGCGAGGCGAAGCGCCCGCAGGCTTTCGCGGCGACGACGAAGCGTACGCTCGTCGTCGTCGTCGTGCTCCTCGCGGGGTTCTCGGCGCTCTTCGTCGCGCTTCGGATGCCCCTCTGCACGCTCCTCTTCTTGCACGGCGCCATGGATCGCGCGGGGGTCGCTCGGATCGCGGACATCCTGCCCTGGGCCCTCGCCGGGGCGGCGCCGTTCGGGGCCCTCCTCGTGCTCGCGCGAGCGCACGTCGCTCAGCAGAACAGCCGCATCATGCCGGGCATGGGCGTTCTCAACAGCGCGCTCAACGCGGCCTTCAACCTTCTCTTCGTCGGAGCGCTCGGGCTCGCCGGCATCGCGCTCTCGACATCGATGACCTATCTGGTCGTGGCGGTCGTCTTCTGGGTTCGCCTGCCGAGGGGCGCCCGTGTTTGAGCGCCTCGTGCGCGCGGCATGGAGAGACGTGCGCCCCGCCGAGCGCGTCGTCCTCGGCGGGTTCGCGCTGGCGATCGCGGTCGGCTTCACGTGGGGACTGCCAGGCACCAGCACGTGGGCCGTGGACTCGATCTCGCCGCGTTCTTGCGGACTCGGCGCGATCGTCGAGACGTACTGGCCGGGCCACTTCCACACCTACCCGGCGCTCCACATGGGGTTGCTCACGATCCTCTCGCTGCCGTGGCTCGCCCTGGCGGCTCTTCGCGTCGGCGCCGCGCGCGAAGACCTCGGCGCGGAGCTGATCAAGCCGCTCTACATGACGGGCATCGAGGTGAGCGCCCGCCTGGTCGCCGCGGCGATGGCCCTCGCGATCGTCTGGAACACGATCCGGTGGTGGACGCGGATCGAGGGGCGCTTGACCGGCATCGGCGCCGGAGTCGTGGTCGCCGCGAACGCGACGCTCGTCTACTACGCGCACACCGGCAACCTCGAGGTCCCGTACCTCTTCTGGGCGTGCTGGGCGATGGTCGAGATGGACCGCGTCCTCTGCGGGGAGCCGCGCGAAAAGCCGGCGCTCCTCTGCTCGGTGGCCGCCGTTCTCTCGAAGGACCAGGCGGCGGGGGTGCTGCTGATGCCGCTCGCCGTAGCTCTCGTCGTGGCCCCGTGGGCGGCGCGACGCCAGTCGCCTTTTCGGCGCACGCTGGTGACGGCCGGCCTCGCGGCTGTCGCGCTCTACGGGGTCGTATCGGGCGCCCTGGTGAATCCCGTCGGGTTTCGAAGGCGCATCGCGTTTCTCCTGGGACCGGCGAGCCAGACGTGGGCCGGCTATCCACGCGGACTCGGCGGCGACGTCTTGCTCGCGCGCGATGCGCTGCGGGTCATTCCGCATTTCACGTCGTGGCCCATTGCCATCGCGGCGGTCGTCGGCGTGGTCGTCGTGATCGTCACGACCCGCGGCATGGGCCGCGTGCGAGCGCTCCAGCCACTCCTCGCCGCGGTCTCGTTCACGTTGCTCTTCACGCTCGGCGCGCGGCGAAGCGAAGACCGCTTCCTCTTGCCGCAGATGCTCTTCGTGCTCCCGTACTCGGCCGTCGCGCTGTCGCGCGCCTGGGAGGCCCTGCCGCGTGCCCGCGCGGCGCTCGGGGTGCTTGCGGCGGCGTGCCTTTGGCCCGCGCTCGTCGGCGTGGCGTCCCTCGACGGCACGCTTCTCGTCGATTCGCGTTACGAGGCGGAGCGGTTCCTTGCGACCTTGCCGACGAGCGCGCGCGTCGAGGTTCTGGGGACGACCTTGTTTCTTCCGAGGCTACCGCCCGCGCTCGCCGTCGTGCGCCCCGGGACGGAGCCCGTCGCCGACCGCCAGGCCATTCCGGGCGTCAGGGAGCTCGTCGATCCGGAGATGGACCCGCGGCCGCGTGCGCCGGACTTCATCGTGCTCGCCACGGCGCTCAGCGTGGAGCTCGTGACGGCGCCCCCCCCTCCGCCCGCCCAGCGCCCATACGGCAGCACGGCCTATCACGACGAGATCTCACACCGGCTCTTTCGCCGGCTCTTCGACGGTTCGCTCGGCTACTCCCGGAGCCTCGTCGCTCGATGCACGCTTCCGTGGCCGCTCGAATGCCGGAGCGTTCACGATGCCACCGGGCGCGAAGTCTGGATCTATTCGCGCCGCTCTTCGCAGCGCTAGAGCGGCGTCCCGAATCATGGAAGGTCGCCGTCGACGGCGCTCTAGCAAACTCCCGGAGCGCGTTTTCGCAGGGGTGAGTGCCGAAGGCGCGAGGGGGCGGCGCGCCCCCTTGAGCTCTAGGTCTTCGACTTCGTGCGGAGGATGGTCCAGACGTGGACCAGCCGGAACGGCTTGCCGGCGCGGTTGACCACGCCCATCGTTCTCAGTTCGGTCACGATGTCCCGCATCGAACGTCCGGTCGCGTGCATGTGGCGAACGAGAGCGACCAGTCGCTGCTCTTCTTCATCGACCACAATGCGCATGCGGGACTTCAGCGGGGCAACCGCACGCGAAGCCCCACGGAACGCTATGGGATGCGGCGCTTTCGCACAAGGGGATCGCCTCAGCGGATGAGCAGTGACAAGGACGCGTCGCCCCAGCCCTCGAGAATGCGCTCGGCTGACCGGTAGTGCTCGCGATGCTCGGGACCCGCGGCAGGATCAGGCAGGGCAATGACGCGCATCCCCGCTGCGAGGGCCGCCTCGACCCCGGCGAGCGAGTCTTCGAACACCAGGCAGCGACCCGGCTCTGCGCCCAGGTCTTTGGCCGCGACGAGGAAGATGTCGGGCGCGGGCTTCTTGGCGAGCACCCTCGGGTCGTCCCCGCAAACGACCGCGCCGAAGAGGTCGAACCAGGGATGCGGGCGCACCTTCAGCTCGTAGAGTCGGCGGTCGCTGCTCGTCGCGACGGCGACGGGGACGCCTTTGGCCACGAGCAACCGCACGAACGCCTCGGCTCCGTCCAACGCTCGGCACTGGGCGGCGAGCCCTTCGAGGATCGCGTTACGCTCCGCGAGAAACGCGTCCGACGAGAGCGGGATGCCCAGGCGCTCGAGGACAATCCGCGCGCTCACGTGCGCGTCCCGACCCATCGCATCGCGCTTGATCGCCCAGGTGTAAGTCTTGCCGTACCGGCCCACGACGGCCTGGGTCGCTTCCGTATACAGGCGTTCGGTATCGAGGAGCACACCGTCGAGGTCGAAGAGGACGTGGGTGCTGGGGCCGCGGCTAGGGGACATGCTCTCAATCCGCTCTCGATTCGGCGTAACCGCTTCTAGCACCCGGCGACGGACACGGATTTCCTGACGACCGGCCATGGGTCGAGCATGAGGAAATCGACGGTCGGGGTTTCTGTCATCGCCGCGTGCGCCGCGGCGTTTGCGGGTGGCTGCGCGGACAAGATGGTCCCGGCGACGCTGCAGGCGAGCCGTGGGCCATGCGGGACCGGGGACGGACCGTGCGCGACGGCGACCAGCGGTGGCCCCCTGGGTTCCCCGACTAGTGGTCCGAGGCCGACCTTCCGATCAACCGTGACGGCGAGTGTACCGCCGCCCCCGATTTCGGGTGGGACGCTTCTCGTAATGAGCGACGGGACCACAGCGGTCGCGGCCGACCCAGACCGCGACGCCGTTTACGTCGTCGACCTCCCGAGCCAGTCCGTTCTCTCGACGATCGCCCTGAAGGCCGGCGACGAGCCCGGTCGCCTCGTCGAAGACGGTGGAGGGCGCGTTTATGTCGCTCTTCGCGGAGCTGGTGCGGTGGCCATGATCGATCCCGCGAAGGGAGTGGTCCTGGCTCGTACCACCGCTTGCCCAGCGCCGCGCGGCCTCGCGTGGGATCCGATCCTCAACAACGTCGTCGTCGGTTGCGCAACCGGCGAGCTCGTCACGCTGCCGTCGGGCGGGGGCGCGGCCACCCGTTCTGTCCACGTTCAGCGCGATCTTCGCGACGTGCTCATTCAGAGTGGAGCCGTCTCCGTAACGTCGTTTCGAGCAGCGCAGGTCCTTCGGCTGGCCGACGACGGAAGCGTTACGCGCACGGACACGCTACCTTCGCCCTCCTTGCAGTCCACGCCGCAAGTGGTCTGGCGCGCGGTCGCCGCGTCCTCGGGCGCGATCATCGCGGTCCACCAGGCGGAGTCCACTCAGACGATCGAGACGGAGGTGCCCGGCGGATACGGCGGCGGCAACGGCGGCGTGGGGGGCGGCCTCTTCGACCCGGACGCGAGCACCCTTTCCGAGCTGCCCCCGCTGGGACAGTTCGGGCTGGGCGCCGAGGCGGGCGTCCTCTTCGAGGGAGATGGCGCGGTCTCGCCGGTCGCGCCGCTGGGCGCGTCTTCGGCGGTGATGAGCGTTCTGACGTCAATCGACTCCACCGGGATGGTCTTGATCAACCGCCCGATCAACGGTGTTTTGCCGGTCGACGTCGCGGTCTCGCTCGACGGCTCCGTCGTCGCGGGCGTCACCCCGGGAAGCGCCTTCACCCCCGGACTGAGCGATCTCTTCGTGATCTCGGATCGTGGCCAAGGTCAAGAGACGGATCTCTCCTTGGGTGGCAACGAGCAGCCGATCGCGGTCGCTTTCGATGCGAGCGGTCGCGTGATCGTCCAGTCGAGAGATCCCGCGACCCTCTGGGTGGTGCCGCTCTCCGGCGGGAATATCTCGTCGCTCCAGCTCTCGGCCACGTCGCGCGACGACACCGGCCACGACGTATTCCACACGCAGGCGGGAGCGCAGATCGCATGTGCCTCCTGCCACCCCGAAGGCGGTGACGACGGGCACGTGTGGATCCTCGACAACGACCAGAGGCGCACGCCGTCTCTCCGCGGCACCATCGCCGGCACGGCGCCCTATCACTGGCCAGGCGACCAGCCCAACCTCGAGACCCTCGTGAACAACGTCTACACCGTGCGGATGTCCGGCGTCCTCTTGCCGTCGGACCAGATGGGGGCGCTCACGGGCTGGGTGCAGACCATTCCTCCACCTCCCGCGCCGTCGTGGACCGACGAGAAGGCCGCGAGCCTCGGTCGCGCCCTGTTCCAGCGCGCCGACACGGCGTGCGCTTCGTGCCACTCGGGCCCTAAGTTCACGAACAACGCCACGTTCGACGTTGGAACGGGTGGGGCATTCCAGGTTCCGCCGCTCGTCGGCGTGGGATGGCGCACACCCCTATTGCACGATGGATGCGCGGCGACGATTGGCGCCCGGTTCGGCGAGTGCTCGACCCCGAAGCACGGGAACATCTCGTCGCTCTCGGCGAACGACCTCGCCAACCTGAGCGAATACCTCGAGACGCTGTAAGGCTGGTTGCATTCGCTACGGCCAAGTGTAGCGCGCGCCTGGTGCGTTCAGCGCACGGCGGCGTGGAAGCCCTGGACCGCACGGGCCTCTTGCTCTGCTCGAAGCGCGACGTCGATGACACGATCGGCGGCCTGCGCGAGAACGAGTCGACGCGCGCGTCTTCCCATCTGCGCGACGGCCTGGGCTTCACGCAGTTGGCGGACAATCGGGCCCACGTCTTCCGGCCTCGCGACGACGCCCGCATCCCCCCCTTCGACGAGTCGGGCGTTGATCGCCTCGTTGCCGGGTACCGCGCCGGCGATGACCATCGGTCGCCCGGCGGCAAGCGTTTCGCTCACAGTGAGCCCTCCCGCCTTTCCGACGACCACGTGGGCGCTGGCCACCCGCGCCGGCATGTCGCGCTCGAAACCGACGACTTCGGCCCGCAAGGCGCATTCGCGAGCCAGCTCTCGCGTGGCGTGTACGAGGCCTTCCGCTCGCCCGCACACGATCACGAGCTCTACGCCCTCGATTCCCGCGAACGAGCGCACGACCGCCTGGATGGGCCCGACGCCGAAGCCTCCGCTCGTGACCAGCACCCGCACCGCTTCGCCGAGCCTCGGGTCGCGCACGTCGTCCAGGCTCTCGAACGCACTTCGCACCGGAATTCCCGTCAGGTGGGTGCGAGCTGCATCGAAGCCATGGCCCACCACGTCTCGGAGCGCGCCCCCACCCGGCACACACAGAGCGTCCGTGCCTTGCTCCACCCATACGGCGTGCGCACCGTAGTCGGTCACGACGCCGACGAGCGGTGCGCGGAGCCATCCCCGCCGCCTCGCTCGCGACAGAACGACGAGCGGCAGATGATGCGTCGCGATGACGACGCGCGGGCGTAGCGCGACCACGCGGTGCAGGAGCCCTCCCCACGCGACGTGGTCGATGCCGCGGCGCACGGGCTCGAGTGCGCCATCGCGCCGGTTCGAAGCGAAGTAGGCGGTGCCGTAGAGTTCGGGCATCGCGCCCTGCCACGTGAGGTGTGCGGCCAGGTACGCCTGCCCGAAAACCCTCGGCGCGTGCTCGAACGTGTCGACTATCTCGACGGATAGCCCCCGAGCCCGGGCCGCTTCGGCGGCGGCCATCGCGGCCGCCTTGTGTCCGCCTCCCACAGGCGAATGGACGACGACCAGATCGGGGCGCATGGGTCTCTCTCGCTATCGCCTGAGCAAAGGACGCGCCGATCGCGGAATCGAACCATTGCCCTCGTTTTGCCGTGCCTTGTCAGCGTCTTGCCAGCCAACTCGGCGCGAGGTGTCACACGCAGGCTGCGAACGCCCGTTCGCGCACGTTTGCGCGCCCACGCAATCGTCCGTAGAGATACCTGTGGACTTGAACCTGGACGGCAACTCCCTGCTCGTATCGCTGCTCATCGGCTGCGTCGGATTTGTGTGCTTCGCATACGGAAAGAAGCAGCAGCGACTCCCACAGATGGTCGCAGGCGTCCTCCTCTGCGTGTATCCGTACTTCGTTTCGAATCTGATGCTGATGGCTGCCATCGCCGTTGCGATCCTCGTGCTCCTCGGGGTGGCGGTTCGGCTCGGGGCGTGACGTTCGCGAGGGGGTGGGTCGCCTTCGCGCCCGCATGTGACCGCATCTTGCGTAGGTGTAGGCCTCACGCTCATTCAGATCCGCGTCGATGGATCGGCGCGTTCGCGCGTCTCACGAAGACGTCCACGTCCGCGAACGTCCATCGACCATCATCGTGTCGTCTGGCGTTCCGTCCCTTTCCAGCGTCACACCCCATCAGGACGACGCGTCGTCCGCGGACAGCGCACCGCCGCCCGCCGACAGGCTCCCGAGCGCCTCGGGGGGAGGCCCCTCTCCGCCCAGAAACACCCCTCCGGGCCGCCGAATCGTTAGCTTGCTCACGATTCGGCACGAAGGTCGGGCGTTTTTCGGGAGCGAGAGGGTCGCTCGGCTCGGGGAACGGGGAGCCGGCACGGGGAGTGCTCAGGGGAGGCTCGTCGCGGGGCATGGCTTCGCGGCGCCCTCCCTCATGACCCGCGTCCTTTTCGGTCTCAAACGCGCCTATCACGGCACGCTGCGCGTCTTTCGCCGCGCGCTCTCGCGCCTGGGACTGACCGCGGCTCGATTCGACCTGCTCTACATCCTGCACAAGGCGCGAGGGCGCCTGCTGCAGCGCGAGCTTCAGCGAACGCTCGGCGTCGCGGCCTCCACCGTCAGTCGGATGCTCGCTTCGCTCGAGCAGCTCGGCCTGATTGGCCGCGAACCCGCGGAAGTCGACGGGCGCCGACGCGAGGTGGTCCTGACCAAGATGGGCCGTCGCTGCGTCCTGCGAGCGGCCCACCGGCTCATCCACACCGGACGCGTGCAGCTCGCGGTCGACAGCGCGCTGTGCCCCGAGCGTTGGCACGAGCCGATCGCCTGCCTGATGGCCTGTGGCGCCTGCGAAGTGACCTCACTTCGCCTGCGCGAGGCCTTCGGCGACGTCGCCACGGACGAATATCCGTACCTCCCCGAATACGAAGTCCGCGGTCTGCCCGCCTCCTGGTCGAATCCGCGGCGATAGACGCTTCAACCTCGGGCAGGTTCCGGCCTCGCAAGCCGAATCACTGCGCCGCCTGCGGCTAGTCCACCGCGAACGTAACGTTGAAGGCGGGGACCTTCGCGATCCTCTCTCCGAAGCGCATCTCGCGGTGCGCGGCATAGATGGCGTCGATCGCACCTACGACGAGCTTGAATTCGCTCTTGTTGTCCGTGTGAAGCACGGCCTGATCGACTTTGGTGTCGAACTCGCTCGCGTGCTGCCCCTTCGCCCTCCATTCATCCGCGACCTTTGCCGCGAGCTCAGGGAACCGGACGACGTCGGTGCCGCCCTCGACGCCGTCGCGCCTCGGAACCTCGATCGACTCGATGGTGGTGGTCCCCTGCCGCCACGTGAGGATGAACTTACCGCTGGGCCGCATATCGACGTGAAGTTGCTTCTCGGGAGGGGTTGGAGGGGTGAGCGCGTCCGACCTTCCGGGGACCCGTGCGTCCGCGTCGATGCGCGCCATGTGCGTCCAGACCGCCGTGATGAGCAGAAACGAGATCGTCACGATGAGCAGATCGATCATCGGGATCATGTTGATCTCCGAATCGAGCGATTTGCGACTACCACCCCTACTGGTACCGAGGTCGATTCCGGCCATGCGTGATCGGACCCCGCCGCCCGCACGAATGTTCCCCGGGGTCACTTCATGTTTGTCGTGTCGATCGGGGCGCAGTTCTTCCGGCCCGACTGAACGCAGTCCTGGACGTTCGATACGTCGCGGAGCTCGAACATCACGAAGAGCCCACCGACGACGAGCACGATGAGGACGACGATCGGAAACCACCCGAAGGGCGACGCGCGATCCTCGTCGTCGTCGGGTTGCCCGCTGCCCCCGGGACTCGGCTCCGGGTCCGTTGGATGTGGCGGTGGCTCGGGCATGGCGGTCCGATTCGAACGGCGTGAGGTCAGTATCGAGGAGCCCTCGTTGCAGTCAATCGAGCCCATCGGGACGCGGCGATCGATCGCGATCCGCACGAAGAGGTTTGGCTGAAAATTGGACGATGCGACCGCGTCCCGTCTAAGCCGTCGCCATGATCGTCGCGTTCGCAGGTCAAAAAGGGGGAGTCGGCAAGAGCACGACGGCGGTATGTCTCGCCGTCGCCGCGCTCGAACGAGGATCGCGCGTACTTCTCGTCGACGCCGATCCGCAGGGGACCGTGCGCACCTGGGGAGAGGTCGCCGCGGAGCGCAAGCGTCCCTCACCGACCGTCGTCGCCATGGGCGCCTCGATGCACAAGGCGGGGCAGCTCCGCGAGCTGTCCGCGGCCTACGACGTGACGTTCGTCGACTGCCCGCCTCGCCACGGAGAGGTGCAGCGCTCGGCGCTGATGGTCGCCGACGTCGTCGTCCTGCCGTGCGGCGCATCTGCAGCCGATGCATGGGCGCTCGCGACGTCGCTCGAGGTCGTCCGCGAGGCACGCGCGATGCGCGACGACCTGCTGGCCTGCGTTCTCATCACGCGAAAGCAAGGACGCACCGCGCTCGGCAAGGCCGCGCGCAAAGTGCTGGAGTCGACGGGCTTGCCCGTTCTCGAGACCGAGCTCGGGTCTCGCATCGCCTATCAGGAAGCGCTCGCGGGAGGGCAGGGAATCACGACCTACGCGGCGCGGGACGCAGGGACACGCGAAATCTTCGACCTTCTCGAAGAACTAGGGAGACTGTTCCATGGGCAAGAAGCAAGTGACGGTATCGCTACGCAAGCCTCCGCCCGCTGATCCGGACGCCTTCGTCGCGGGCGGCGCGGATTCGCTGACCTCCGCTGCCTCTCGGTGCGAACACTCCGTCGAAGGGCCCACCGTCGTCACTCGCGTGGGTGAGCGACGCGAAGTGACCGTGTACCTACCCACCGCGCTCGCGCGGGAGCTCTCGGTGCGCTGCATGGAGCTCGATCGCGACGTGAGCAGCCTCGTCGCCGAGGCGCTTCTCAAGACACTGTCGCTAGAGGCCGCGACGCCCGCTGCGCTGCCGGCGCCGGCCGTGTTCGATCCCTGGTCGCGGGCGAGGGCACTCGTCGCCGAGCTGCGTGCCCGTCTGCCGCTCGGGTTGGGCGCGGCGTAGGCCGGGTCCGCCGGCCTCGACTCACGGAGTGTCGCTCGGCGAGGTGTCCTCGCCGACGATGTGGAATTCGACCCGACGGTTGTTGCGACGGCCCGATTCGGAGGAGTTGTCGTCGATCGGGCGATCGGGCCCGAAGCCTCGGGCGCTGAGGCGAGCCCGGTCGATCCCGTGCTTGACGAGCCAAGTCACGACCGACTCGGCGCGGTGCTGGCTGAGCACGCGGTTGAACGCGGCGGTGCCGGCGTTGTCGGTATGGCCTTCGACGCGCACCTGTTTGATCTCCGGGTGCGCCTCGAGCAGCTTCTCCACGGCGTCGAGCACGTCCTGGCTATCTCTGCCTGGAACGATCGCGGCGCTCGCCGTCGCGAACTTCACTTGATCGCGGATCTTGATCTGGCCCGACTGGATGTAGGCCTGCGGGCAGCCGTTCTTCTTGGGATCCGTGTTGGCGGGCCCTGCCACGTCCGGGCATGCGTCGACGTCGTTCAGGATCCCGTCTTTGTCCCGATCGGGATCGGGGCAGCCATTGGTCTTCGGATCGTCGGTCTTGAGGCCGGGAGTGTCGGGGCACGCGTCGTCGCTGTCGATGACGCCGTCGTGATCGCGATCGGGCGGGCAGCCGTTGGTCTTGGGGTCATCGGTCTTGGGGCCGGGAGTGTCGGGGCACGCGTCGTCGCTGTCGATGACGCCGTCGTGATCGCGATCGGGCGGGCAGCCGTTGGTCTTGGGGTCATCGGTCTTGAGGCCGGGGGTGTCGGGGCACGCGTCGTCCTCGTCGACGACGCCATCGCCGTCTCGGTCGGGCTCCGCCTCCGGCGGAGGCGCCGGCGCGGGCGCCTCGGCGTAGGCGGGTGCCCACTCGAGCGAGGCCAGCCACCGCACCTCGGGCGAGCCGAAGCCGCGCGTCAGACCCGGGCCGACGCCGCCGCCGATACGGAAGTCGCGCAGAAACGTGAGATGTGCGCCGAGCAAACCGTCGACCGGGGTCGACTGCTTGGCGAACAATGCGGCGCCGTTGTTGACGACGGTCGTGCCGTACACTTCCGGTCCGATGATCAGCGCGTGATCGAAGGCGCGAAACCCTGCGGCGACGCCGAAGAGCAGCTGGGACCCGATCGGGCTCCCCCCGAGGGTATCCTCGAGGTTGCGGTACTCGGCGCCGACGCGTGCGGCGTACGTGAAGACGCCCAGGTCTCCGGCGGCTTCCAGACGGCCGTCGAGGCGAACCGCGCCGTCCCCCGTGTAGTTGTCGCGCTGTCCGGTCGGGACGTACACGCGCGCGCCGAGTGCGAGGGTGAAAGGCTCTCCGTAGGTGCCGACGAGCCGCAGGTCCGCTCCGAGACGGAGATCGCCTACCGATGGCGTGCTCGGCGGCGTGAAGGTCACCCCGTCCAGAGTGCCGCCATGCCCGTCCTGAAAGACGGCGACCGGCAGGTTGAACCCCACACGCAGGCGGTCCCACAATACGAGGGTCGCGCCCACGTTTGCGAAGATCTGGTTTCGGACGACGCTGTCCCGGATCGTACCGTCCGGCGCGTAGATGACGAGCGGCCGATACGCGCCGTCCATCACGACGCCAATCGCCGGACGCACGTTCCCCCGCAGATCGAGCGACTCGACGGAGAACCAGTCGCTCCCCCGCTCGGAGGGATCGAACGTGTCGAGCGCGAACCCTTGCGATTGCGCGCGCGCGTCGCGGGCCAGGCCCGCGCAGGCCGCACACGTCATCGTCGCCGCCAGCCAGCGCGCCGTCTTCATTCGCTTGATCTCCCGGTTCACCGGTTGCGTCGCCCGCGACCCGTGGCCGCGGCGAACGTGATGACCAACATCCACAGGGCGGTGCCGCTCGACCCGGGCGAACCCGACGACGATACGCCGCACGAGAGCCCGCCGCCTTGCAACGAGCCTCCCTGTGCTCCCGCTGTCTCGCTGCCCGGTCCAGCCTCCTGGCCTGTCGGTTCCGAAGCGTCCGCGCTCGCGTCCTCGCCTTCGCTCGCGTCCTCGCCCGCGCGTGCGTCCTCGCCTGCGTCCGCGCCCGCGGCCGGGCCCGCATCCGCGCCCGCGTCCACGCCCACGCCCTCGCCCGCGTCCACGCCCGCGCCCGCATCCGCGCCCGCATCCTCGCCCGCGTCCACGCCCACGCCCTCGCCCGCATCCTCGCCCGCGTCCACGCCCGCGCTTGCGTCCTCGCTCACGCCCGCGTCCTCGCCTGCGTCGTGGCCTGCCCCCGCGTCGGTTCCCGCGTCAGGGCCCGACGTGCCCGCGCCTCCGCACGCTCCGCCACTGCCGCACGTCCCTGAACGGCACACGGTCGCTGCGTCTCCCACCGTGCACGGGCCGTCGCCGTCGGCGATGCCGCATCGATTGTCCTTCGTATCGCAGACGGCGCTCACGCACACGAGCGTCGCCGCATTCATCGTGCACGTGCCGTTCAACGTCGGCGAAGCGTGCGTCGGGTCCGACGGGATCGGCATGCCGTTCGCGAGCTTGGCGGTGCACGTGTGCGCCGCTTCGTCGCACCAGTCGCCGCCAGTGCAGTCCCCATCGGCGTTGCAGCCGCCCGCCGGTTCGCACGTGCCCGCCACGCTGCACGCGCCCGACCGGCACACGGTCGCGCCGTCCGCCGCGTTGCACGGCCCGTCGCCGTTGGCCACGCCGCAGTCGTTGTCCCTCGTATCGCAGAGCCCCGACGTGCACACCGCGGTGCCGGCGCCGGCCGTGCAGGTCCCCGTGAGCGGCGGGGTGTGGCCGGTCACGCTCGGGATCGGCGCGCCGTTCGCCAACTTCGACACGCAGGTCGCCGACTGCGTGTTGCAGTACTGCGTGGTCGAGCACTGGTCATCGGCGTCGCAGCCCGAGACGTTGCCGCTGATCGAGACGACCTGAAGGCCGGTCGGACCGCCGGTCGTATTCGAGGTGACGAATGCGAGCGTGTTGACCCCGAGCTGAAAGGGGCTCCCGGCGGGGACCGTGAAGTTCGCGACCAGCGTCCACGCTGGGGTCGGCTTCGACGCCACCTGCGTGCCGTTCAGCTCGAGCACGCACGAGTCGTCGCACGCCCACTGGCCCGAGAGCGTCGCCGTGGTAGGGTCGACGCCGGCGAGCGTGAACGTCGTCGTGTACGTGTAGACGCCGCCCATCGCGCCCGTCGTGCTGGCCTCGACGCTGATCCACCGGGAGTTCGCGCCGGCGCCGGCCCAGCCTCCCGCAGGGTTGACGGTCAGGGCGTCGGGCCCGGGGAAGTTCGCGTCGTTGCTCGAAAGTACGTAGTGCGGGTCGGTCGTGCCGATGGCGAGCCGCGCGCCCGCCGCGTCGACGCCCGTCGCGAAGAGCCCCGTGACGGCGAGGGCGCTCGACGACGTCGCGACGGCCTCGGTTGGACCCGTGCTGGCCTCGCACGATGCGCACACAGCCGCGACGACGAGCGCGCACCCTGGTACGAAAGTCGATCGGAAGCGCGACACGAAGAGCAAGCATCGCGAACGCCCGGACGCGCGAATCGAAGCCGCCATGATCCTCGATCGTACGGAGCTCTGGCCCTCCGATCCACCGAAACCGGACCGATGCCGCAGCCCGCCGTCGGCGCGTCAGCGCGTAAGTGCGAACGCGCCCACGCCCGGAAGCGTCGTCACGAAGTCGCGACCAAACGCCTTCGAAGGCGTGGTCGCTCCCGCGGGTACGTCGCCTCGGAGCACGCGCACGACGCTCTCGAGCGCGGCGACGGTGGTGAGCTCATAGCCCTCGGGCACGTCGAGGTGGCCTTCGACGGCCCCCCCGCTGGAGTTCTCGACGCGCCCCCAGATCGACATGCGCTTGGTCTGGCGGTCCTCCTCGGTGGGACCGGAGGCGCGCTTCTCCACCCTCTTCTGGAGAAAGCGTATGGTGGCCGGCATCCGCAGAATGGGCGCCCAGAAGCGCAACATGGGCGCCATCCGGGCCACTCTCGGCGGCACGCCCGTGTAGACCGTGATGTTCGGGATGCCCGTCGAGTGGAACGCCGTCACGAGGTCCCCCCACGGAATCGACATTCCGAACCGGGCGCCGCCTGGAAAGGGAAGCTCGCGCGTTCTGGGCCCCGGGAGGGCCACGATGCGGCCGTCTCGCCGGACGAGGGCCCCGACGTGCAGACCCTCGACCGCGGTCTTCGCGGTGCCGGGGCTCGGCCGCATTCCTCCCGAGAACCCGAGCTCCAGCGCCGTCGCGTCCGGGAGCTCCGCGTGGAGCTTGGCGGCCATGCAGTCGGTGGGCACGACATCGAAGCCGACCGCCGGCAGGAGTACGCTGCCTGCCGCGCGAGCCTCGGCGTCGCGCCCGAGCACGGCCTCGAGGACGCCCGCCTCGCCGGTGATGTCGAGGTAGTGCGCACCTGCACGCAGACACCCTTCGACCATGGGCCGGCTCGTCTTCGAGTACGGACCGGCGCAGTGCAGGACCAGGCGAACGTCGCGGATGCCCTCGGAGACGGCCTCGGGCGAATCGAGGTCGAAGACGCGGACGGGCAAGCCGAGGCGCGCGCCGATCGCCTCGACGGCTTCGCGGCTCCGGCCCGCCAGAATGGGCCGTAGCCCGCGATCGCGGGCGCGCTCGGCGATGAGCGCACCGGTGAAGCCATTCGCGCCGTAGATGAGAAATGTGGGTTCCGACATCGGCTGAGGCGCGAAGGTGGCACGTGGCCGTTCCGGTCACCAGTGGCCGGGGTGAAAGGCGCGTATCGAACCGCGAAGTCGTGCGTATTCGTCTCCGTGACTCACTCCACGGTCACGGTCCTCCTCGATGGCCTCGACAGCGCGGAGGACCCGCTTTTCCATCGCTTGCCTCGCTTGACGTCGCGGCACGCCTTCGGCCAGAGTCTCGCGGACGGTCGAGCGATTTCGATGGGCCAGCCGGGCGAAAGGGCAGCGTTTCCCGAGGTGCCCACCGTGGCCACGGCCAGGGTGGGCGAGCCCGGCGCGGAGACGCGGCCGGTCGATGCGATCATGGATCGCTACGCGCGGGGCGATGACGCAGCGCTCGACGAGCTCTACCGGCTGTGCGCCCCGCGGGTGCGTGGCTTTCTTGCACGGCTGTGCGCGAACCTCTCGCTCGCCGACGATTTGACGCAAGACGCCTTCCTTCGCATCCACTCGGCTCGCGGCACGTTCGCCGCCGGAGCACCGGCGCTTCCGTGGATCTTCGCGATCGCGCGCAACTCGTACCTCGATCACCTCCGACGCGAGCAGGTGCGTCGCGCCCACCGCTCGACGACGGCCCTTCTCACCGCTTCGCAGCGGTTCGACAAGCCCGACAACGGCGGCGACCGCGCGGCCATCGCCCGCCAGATGCTGGGCGTCGTCCAGCAAGCCCTGATGATCCTCCCGGTGCGCCAGCGCGAAGCCTTCATCCTGATCCGCTTCGAGGGGCTGAGCCTGGCCGAGGCGGCGCTCGTGCTGGGCGCGACGCAGGCTGCCGTGAAGATTCTCGTGCACCGCGCGTACGTCGTCGTCCGCGCGGCGCTCGACAAGCATGATCCGGACGGCCGCGTCGGCGGCTGACGAGCTCGACCCCCCATGAAGGACCCCTTCGACATCCATCGCGTGACCGACGTCCCGGATCCCCTCGCGGGGATCTCCGACTGGCCGGTGCCGCCGCGCCGCGAAGTCACGCTCGCGGACTCGCCGACGCGAGCGCGCGTGTTCGCGGGCCGGGCGACTGCCCTCGCCGCCGCGCTGCTCTACGAGCTCGCGTGGCTGGTCGTCATGTCCAAGCGCGACGACCTCCACACGATGCCGCGAGCCGTCTTGCTCACGGAGCTGGCCATCCCGGTCGTGGCTGCGCTGCTCGCGCTCGCCGCCGCCGCTGCAGGCGCCCAGGGCCTGGGCCAACCGAAGGGACGCATGACGCTGCTCGTGATTCTTTCGCCGGTCCTCTTCTTCGCGGCCACGATCGTGGCGGCGCCGCACGACGTCGACACGTCACCGTTTCTGTCGCACAGCCTCGAGTGCTTCGCGTGGACGGCGGTGTACTCGGCCGGGCCCTTGGTGCTCGCCGCCTGGGCGTTCCGGCGCTCGTTCGTCGCGGCGCCGGCCTGGAGAAGTGCGGCGCTCGGCATGGCGTGCGGCGCCATCGGCGCGGCCACAATGAGCCTGGTCTGCTCGGTGGGCAGCCCGGCGCATGTGCTCGTGGGTCATGGCAGCATGATGCTCGTCGCCGCGCTCGGCGGAGCTCTGCTCGGGAGGCGATTCGGCGGAGTTTGACCCCCCGCACCTCGAGCGCGGCCGGCGCGCCGCCGGCCCTCTCTCCTACCTTTCCCTTTCCGACGCGGATAGCATCCGATCATGCGTCGATCTCCCGAGGGTGAAGCTACGCCCGCCGGGATGATCACGGGCCCGCGGGGGGCGCTCATGAGCGAGCAAGCCGCGCGCTTGCAGCTCTTCGACTACGCGAGCGACCTGCTGTGCGTCGCGGGCATCGATGGGTACTTCCGGCTGCTCAACCCCGCGTGGCGTCGGGCCCTGGGTTGGGAAGATCACGAGCTCCTCGCGCGCCCGTGGCTGGACTTCGTGCACCCCGACGATCGCGCGGCTACCGAGAGGGCGACGAAAGCCCTCGCAGAGAGCCGCGGCGTGTCCGACTTCGAGAACCGCTACCGACGCAGCGACGGCTCGTACGTCTGGCTCTCGTGGAGCTCGCACCCCGACCCGTCGACGGGCCTCGTGTTCGCCGTGGCCCGGGAGATCACCGAGCAGCGCCAGGTCGAGGCGGAGCTGCGAAAGAGCCGCGAAGACTACCGGATGCTCTTCGAAGGCATGCTCGACGGGTTCTCGTACCACGAGATGATCTTCGACGACCTCGGCGACCCCGTGGACTACCGCTTCCTCGCGGTCAATCCGGCGTTCGAAGCGCAGACGGGGCTCAAGGCGGCGGACCTCATCGGCAAACGCGTCCTCGACGTTCTCCCCGGAACCGAGCGCCACTGGATCGAATCGTTCGGGCGGGTGGCGAAGACGGGGATCCCCATCCGCTTCGAGAACTACTCGAGCGAGTTCGAGAAGTACTTCGAGTGCCTGGCCTTCCAGCCGCGCCCCGGGCAGTTTGCGTGCACGTTCCACGACGTCACCGCCCGCACCAAGGCCGAAGAAGAGCGCGTGCGCCTGCAAGCCCAGTTTCTGCAGGCGCAGAAGATGGACAGCCTCGGCGTACTGACCGGCGGGATCGCGCACGACTTCAACAACATCCTCACCGCGGTTCTCGTCGGCGCCGAGAGGGCTCGCGGCGCGCTCCCGCCCGGGCACCCCTCCGGCAGCGAGATCGACACGATCGTCGAGGCCGCCGAGCGGCTCGCTGACCTTTGCCGGCAGATGCTCGCGTATGCCGGCAAGTCGCGGCTGGTCGCGCTCCCCACGGACCTCTCGCAGCTCGTGCGCGGGATGGGCTCGCTCCTCGAGATGTCGGTCTCGAAGAGGTGCGGACTCGTCTTCGATCTCGCCGAGGGGATCCCCGCCGCGGAGGTCGATGCCACGCAGGTCCGCCAGATCGTCCTCAATCTGGTCATCAACGCCTCGGACGCGGTCGGCGAGGCCGACGGACGGATCGCCGTGAGGACGGGCTCGATGCACTGCGGGCAAGAGCAGCTCGCGTCTTGCGTCTCCGCCATGCCCGACCGGTTGCCGGAAGGCGCGTACGTCTTCGTCGAGGTGGACGACGACGGCTGCGGCATGGACGAGCCGACGCTGTCGCGGATCTTCGACCCGTTCTTCACGACGAAATTCACCGGTCGCGGCCTCGGCCTCGCCGCGACGCTCGGCATCGTGCGCGGCCACCACGGCACGATCCAGGTGCGGTCGGAGCCGGGCAAAGGCACGGCCTTTCGCGTCCTGTTCCCCGCGGTCGCGACGCCGGCGGCCGTCGGCGCGAAGAAGCCGCAAGCCGTGGCTCGGAGATTCAGCGGCGCCATCTTGCTCGCCGACGACGAGAAGCTCGTGCGACGGGTCGCCGAGCGCCAGCTTCACTCCATCGGCTTCGAGGTGCTCGTCGCGGCCGACGGATTGGAGGCGATCGACGTCTTCGGCGCGAACGCCGATCGCGTCCAGCTCGCGCTCCTCGACGTGACCATGCCCCACCTCGGTGGCGGGCAGGTGGCCGAGCGGCTCTGGGCGCGGCGCCCCGACCTGCCGATCATCTTCTTCAGCGGGTACGGGGAAGACGAGGCCCTCTCCCGGATCACGAAAGGCTCGCGCTACGCCTTCCTGCCGAAGCCGTTCACCTACGCCGAGCTCGAGCAGCGGCTCATCGACGCCCTCGGCGATTGACATCGGAGTCGGGGTTACTTACAGTACTGTCAGTTGTTGAAGGCAGGTTCGGATGACCCCATCGCTCTCTCTCCCGCTCCCCCATTACGACTTCCCCCGCGCCGGACGCGCCCTCTCCGCATTGATGCGCGATCCGGACGATCTGCCGCAGGTATTCACGCTGATCGAGTCGATCTCCGGCACCGCGCCGCACCGGCTTCTCCGCAGGTTCCGTCGAACCGACTCCGGACGGCGGATCCTCCGCGATGAGCCCGACATCGTGCCGCTCCTCGCGGATCGCGAGGCGCTGAGAGCGCTGCCCGAGGGGTCGCTGGGCCGGGCGTATCTGTCGTTCGTCGAGAGCGAGGGCATCTCGCCCGAAGGCATCCGCGACGCAAGCCTGGAGAAGCGGGAAGCAAAGGTGCCCGAGGCGTTTGCGTACCTGCACGGCAGGATGCGCGACACGCACGACTTGTGGCACGCGGTCACGGGCTACAAGGGCGACGTGCGCGGCGAACTCGCGTTGCTGGCCTTCACGCTCGCGCAGAACTGGCACATCGGGGTGGCTCTCATCGTCGGGACGGCGATCGTCAAGGGACTCGGGGACGGCGCTACCGGGATGATCCGCGACGGGTATCGCCGCGGCCGGACCGCGGCCTGGTTGCCGCCGCAGGACTGGGAGTCGCTCCTGCCCCTCCCGCTGCGCGAGGTGCGCGCGCGCCTCAAGCTCGGCGCGCCCGCCGAGTACGTCCCCCTCCGTACCACCGAGCTTCGCGCGCAGGGCCTGCTCTGATATCGACGGCGCGTCCGCGCGGCTACTTGGGGGTGATGCCGGCGCACCGATTGTTGATGCACTGGTCGCCCGCGTTGCAGCAGTCCGCCGACGTGGTGCAGCTCTCGTAGTCGTTCGAGCAGCCGTTGGGGGGCTTCATGACGCACGTGAGCGCGCTCCCCGAGCCGCGGCAGAACCCACTGCAACACTGGTCGCCCGAGCTGCACGATCCGCCGTTCTGTTCGCAGGGCGGGAGCACCCAGAACCCGCGCAGGTTGTCGGCCGTGAGCTCCTGTCCGTCGAGGTAGAAGGCAGGGTGGCTCGCGTCCGTCCCCGGCGCCGCGCCGATGTCGAGCGCGGAGACCCATAGCTTGCCGTCTTGATCGCCGTTGGACATCGAGGGCGACAGGTTGCCGTACGATCTGTGGCTCGTGAAGACGGCCCAGAAGTAGCCGCCGACGGCCTCCGGTAGCACCGTGGGCGCGAAGCTGAGCTTCGGGTCGTTCGCCGGAAGGTAGTTCCCGCTGGCCGTGTAGCCGTCGAGGGCATCGAGGCGGTGAACCGTCTTGGTGGCGACGTCCACCATGTAGACGTCTCCCGAGGCTCCGAGATCCGTCTCGAACGAGGCGTTCGAGCCGGCGTGGTAGACGACGGATTTCCCGTCGGGCGTGAACGCCGGCCAGCCGACGTACGCGCTGGAGTCGGTCGCCAGGTCGACGAGGTTCGAGAACGTCTTGCTGCCGACATCGAAGTCCATCTTGGCGAGCGTGTGCCCGTCCTTGTCTTCGTGAACGAACGCGATCTGCTTGCCATCCGGCGAGAAGGCCGTCGTCCCGCCCATCTTGACGACTCCGTCCCAACCGGGCGCCGCGATGGCGGCTCCGGTCTTCGTGTCGAAGAGCTGCGACGACGCGTTGCCCGACTCCCTGAAATTGGTCGCCGACATCAGGAACGTGCCGTCCGGGTAGAGGCCGCCGTACGTGAAGTCGGTATTCGCGGGCGCGAAGAGGGCCGAGGCGTTGGTCTTGAGGTCGTAGCTCGAACTCGACGCCAAACCCGTCGCGGCGACGAGGGTCGAGCCGTCGGCGCTCGCGGCATGGCACACGTTCCCGCACCCGGTCTTCAGCGGCGTCGGCTGCGTGGCGCCGGGCTGGATCCTCATGATGCCGATCCCCCCGGCTTCGGCGAGGACCGCTCCGAGGATCGCCCCCAGTCCGCCCGCGTCACTCCCGCCCCCGCCCAGGATCGTGGAGTCGTACGTCTCGTAGTAGATGGTGCCGCGGAGGCTGCCCTGAGCCATCGTCCACGACTCGGTGATGGGACCGGTGACGGCGGCGCCCGAGACCTTCGTCACCGAGACCTTGAGAATGTCGGTCGCGCCGACGGCGTGCGTGATCGCATCCCACGACTTTTGCGAGAGCGGGACGTTCAGACCTTGCTGCGCTCCGACGGCGAAGTAGCCCTGATAGTCGAGGGACTTCGACGTCATGTGCACGTACTCGGCGTCGGACGCGCCGGCGCCGAACTGCAGCGTCGGCGCCACGAGCCCGCGCGCGAAGACCGTCCCGTTGTACGGGTAGACCCACTCGAAGCTCGCGTCGGCCGTGCCCTGACCTTGCAGGGCCGTCTGCGTCGCCGTTGCCACCTTGCCCGGGTTCTCTGCGATCGCGCACGACGTCCCGCTGCACGTTCCGCCGGCCGCGGTGCACGTGGGATCGCAGCCCGTCGCTACCGAACCGCTTCCCGAGGATCCCAATCCACCACCGAAGCTGGACGATCCGCCGCCGTCGCCGCTATTGCCGAAGGTCGCGGTGGACGCGTCGTCCCCCGGGCCCTCCGCGCTCGTGTCTCCGAGCGGCGACGTCGCCTTGGAGTCCGCAGCCTGCGGCGACCGCGCAAGCGCAGAAAAGAACCCCGGCGGCTGCCAGCGAGGTACCAAATTTCAATGTCACCCGATAGTTATGGGCTGACTTGCCCCATTCCGTCCCTGAACCTTTCGCTCGAGACGCGCGGGGGACCCTCGGGCACGCTCGGCCAAGGCCTTCGCCAATGGCGGAAGGCCCCTAGCGAGGCGATCCAAAGGGAGCGTATGCTGGCGCCCCTTTCGTGCGGTTCGATACGGCTTCCGGAGGAGATTCAATGCGTGCATCCGCCGCGTTCATGGTTCTGGCGACGGTAGTAGTCGTGATCGCCGCGTGCGCGAACAACCCCAGCGCGACGCAGCCCGCGGCCCCCACTGCGACCTACGGCGCGTATCCCCCCGGGTACGGGCCGCCCCCGGATCCGAACAACCCCCAGGGTTACCCACCGGCCGGCTACCCGCCCGGAACGTATCCTCCACCCGGGTACGCCACGGCGCCCCCGCAGCAGCCGTACCCGGCTCCGACGTACGCTCCGGCTCCGGCTCCGACCTATGCCCCTGCGCCTGCGCCCGCCTATCCGCCGCAGCCCGCGTACACCGCGCAGCCCGCTCCGACGTACGCGCCCCCAGCGCCGCCCGCGCCCGCACCGGGTCCTGCTCCGGGGCCCGCGCCCGCGCCCACGCCTGCCGCCACGGGCACAATGGCCACGCCGGGTCTGCTCGCGCTTCCGTGCCAGAGCGACGCGATGTGCGGCTGGTATCACTGCAACGTCGCGGCAGGAAAGTGCGCGTCGCCCTGCCAGACCGCGGTCGACTGCGTCGCTCCCAACCAGTGCGTGATGGGGGCCTGCCTCCCCATCGGCGGTTTCTAGAAGCCCGCCGTAACCGAGCTCGATGACGAAGGAGAACCCGATGACTTCGATTCGATGGCGCCGCAGCACCTTGGCTCCGGCGCTCGTGGCTTGCCTGACCCTCGCTGCCTGCGCAGGCGAGGGCGCCACCGGCAGCCCCGCCGCGTTGCCTCCTCCTCCTCCTCCTTCCGCTCCGCCCCCGCCCGTCGCGCCTCCGCCGATGGCGAGCGCGCCCGCACCCAGCGCCCCGCCCGAGGCCGCCCCTCCGCCCAACCCGCAGGGGGTCGAGGTGGCCGAGGGTCAGGAGCACCGCGAACACCACCACGGCGGTGTCATTTCGCTGATCGTCCTGACCCTGCGAGACCTCGACCTTTCGGCGGACCAGCAGGCGGCGGTCGAGAAGATCCGGACCAATCTCCTCGCCAGCATGGAGCCCGCGCGCACGGCCGAGAAGGATTTCGCCAATACGCTGGCCGACGGCGTCGCGGCGGGCAAGGTCGATCGAGCCAAAGCAGACGCGGCGATCGGGAAGCTCGTCACGCAAGTGCAGGGCGTGCGAGACGCGTCGCTCACGGCGCTCAACCAGCTTCACGCCGCGCTAAGCGCGCAGCAGCGCGCCAAGCTCGTCGACGAGCTGCACGGACACTGGGAGAAGTGGAAAGAGGCGCAGGGTCGCGACGAGGTGGACGACAAGCAGCACCACTCGGGGCACATGCTGGCGCTCGTGCGCGAGCTCGGTCTCACGCAGGAGCAGGCGGAGAAGATCAAGGCCAGCTTTCACGACAAGATGAAGGCCGCTCCCCAGGACCACGCCCACAAGGAAGTGCAGGATCACCTCACCGCGTTCGCAGCGGCGTTCAAGGCCGACACGTTCGACGCCAAGAAGGTGGCGGGGGGGAAGGCCGCGGACGGGCACATCGCAAAATGGGGCGCGACGCGCCGGGCACGCTTCCTCGAAGCCGCCGCGCCGCTCCTCACGCCCGATCAGCGAACGAAGCTCGCGCAGACAATCCGCGACCACGCAGCGAAGGCGGAGTCCTAGACTCGCGAGGCGGCGCGGTCACGGTCCACCCGGATGCCGTAGACTTCGTCTGTGCCGCCAGCCCAGAGTCGCGTCACGCGGGGCTCCCTCTGCATCGGTATCCTCGCTACGGCGTTCGTGGCGGGCGCCGCGGCCCCCGCCGCGCCCGACGAAGAGGAGCCGATCCGGCTCACCTACCAGGCGACCGACGGCTGCCCCGACGAGGCGGACTTCGCGACCCGTATTCGAGCGCACACTTCGCGGGCGCGCGTGGCCTGGCCCGGCGAAGAGGCGCGCTCATTCGACGTATCGATCGACGCGGGCCCTCCTCCCTCGGGGAGCGTCACCGTATTCGAGCCGGACCTCCCGGCGGGCACCCGACGCATGCAGGCCGATACGTGCGCGGACGTCGCGGATGCGCTGGCCCTGGTGATCGCGCTCTCCATCGATCCCCACGCGAGCCTCGCGCAGATCGCGCCCGTCGCGACTCGCCCTCCCGCCGCGTCGTCGTCTTCAGCCGCCCTCGAGCCTCGTCGGCCCCTCGCGCCGGCGCCCAGGGTCGACGATTCCCCGCGCGAGCCCCGCTCTTCGTCGCGCCCTCGCGCGGAGGTCTTCGCCGGGGTGGACCTTGCGGTCACGTACGGGGCGGCGCCGAGCGCGCTCGTCAGCGGATCGCCCTACGTCGGCTGGCGAGCGAATGCCCCGGGCATGTTCAATCCGTCCTTTCGCCTCGCGTTCGTGAGCGCGACGAGCGACGTGCGCGCAGTCCCGACGGGGGCGGCGTCCTTCGTGTGGACCGCCGGCCGCTTCGACGCCTGCCCCGTCGAGTGGGCCGGGGGTCCCGTGCGACTCACGGTGTGCGCGCGGCTGGAGGCCGGCGCGCTCAAGGTGACGGCGAGCGAGGTGGCCGCGCCCGAAACGCGGCTTCGCCCCTGGCTCGCCGCGGGTCCGCTGGCCCGCGTGGAATGGACCTTCTTGCCGCCGGTGTTCCTGGAGGCCGAAGTCGGCGCTCTGCTTCGCCCCACGAACGACCGCTTCTACTTCCAGCCCGACACGACAGTCTATCAGGTGCCGCTCTTTGCGATGAGCGCCGGAGTCGGACTGGGCGCACACTTTTTGTGATCAGAATCGAGGCGTCGCGGCCACTTGCTTCAATCCAAATCGCGCGCTTGCCCCGCGCGCGCCTCGCCGTTTCGAAGCTGCGCCCTCTTTCACGGCCCATGATGTTCCGCGCTTTCCACCGAAACTACGCGCCTGGCGCCGATGCGGCGCTCTCGGCTCCACCGGGGCCACCCGGGGCACGGAGGGGACCATCGCCTACCTGGGACGAGGATGGGCGCGCGATTGTCGAGACGTCGACGGCGCGGCTGCGGCGCGTCATCGACTGCCACTATGACTCCCTCTGGCGAACGCTGCGCTATCTCGGCGTCCCGGACGCGAGCGTCGACGACGCAGCGCAGCAGGCCCTATGCGTGCTCGCGCGGCGCCTGAGCGAGGTGGCGCCCGGGGCCGAGATGGGGTTTCTGTTCGCCACCGCAATCCGCGTCGCCTCCGAGACGCGGCGCTCGGCGCGCCGAAACCGAACGCAGCACGTTGGAGACATCGAGGCGTTCGTCGCGCTGGCCCCGAGCCCCGAAGAGCTGGTCGACGAGCGCCAAGCGCACGCCGTTCTCGAGCAGGTGCTCGCCGCGATTCCGCTCGACCTTCGCCTCGTCTTCATCCTCTTCGAGATCGAGGAGCTCGGGCTCGCGGAGATCGCCGACCTCGTCGGGATTCCGATGGGCACGGTCGCATCGCGCCTTCGTCGCGCTCGAGAGAGCTTCCAGTCCATCGTTCGGCGGCGTCTGGCGGCTCAGGCAAGCGCAGAGCGCGGAGGCCGATCATGACCAATCCCAAGCGTCTCGCGCAGGCGTCCGACAACGAGGTCGAGCGTCGGCTCCTGCAGGCGGGCCGCATCAGCGCGCCATCCAGCTCCAAGGAGCGCGCGCTGCTCGTCGCGTCGGGCGCGCTCGGCGTCTCCGGCGCTGCCGCGGGCGGAGCCGCGGCGAGCAAGGGGACCGCAATCGGGATCGCCAAGGCCGGAATCGATTGCTTCTCTCAAGTGGATTGGAATCGTCGGCCTGACGGGAATCGGAACGGTCGCGGGCGCCGTCGTCGTTCACGAAGTCCGCGAGAGTCGAACGCCGACCCCGGTCGAGGTCGCCCCGGCGTCCACGTCCCGAGCGCCGACCGCCAGGGCCGGACGTCCCCAGTTGCATCGAGCGCCGGAGACCGGCGGGTGGACGCCGGCGCCTGTTCGATCCAGCCACGCTCGCGCCCACCTCTGACGACGTCGTGCTCGGCCCGCGCGCACCGATCCTGACCCCGGTCCTCGCAGACGCCGGGCTGTCGATCGCTTCGACGGTCCCCGCGGAGATGGCGACGCTCGAAGGGGCCCGCGGGGCCCTCGCGGCGGGGGATCCGGCGCGCTGTCTGTCGGTCCTCGAGCACTACGCGGAACGCTTCCCTGGAGGTTCGATGGCGCCGGAGGCCGCGATGGTCCGCATCGAGGCGCTCGTGAAGTCGGGCGATCGAGCCGCCGCGACGCGCGCCGCCGATGCGCTCCTGGCGGGCAATCCCGAGAGCCCCTACGCCGCGCGGGTCCGATCGCTCCTGGGGACGTCGAACCAGTGATCAGAAGGCGTCAGGGCCGGCCATTGTCCGGCGATTCCTTTTGCCGGACACGGCTCCGAAGGAGGATGCGGATGCGACCAGCGATTCGCGTGGCCCGATCGAATCGGATACGTCGCTTCTCTCTGTCTCGCCGGTCTCGCTTATGTCGCCTGCGGCGGTGAGGTCGCATTGAACGGACTCGCGCCCGTGGATGGCGGGGCTTCGGGAGATACCAATCAGGCGGGAGAGATGACCAAGCCACCGGTCCCGGAAGCGTCCAGCGTCGATTCGGCTGGACCGGACAGCGTCGAGGACGCCGCGAGCGGGTCGACGTGCGGACCGTCGAACTGCCACGGATGCTGCGATGTCGCCGGGTATTGCCAGCCGGGCGATCAGGACCAGGGTTGCGGCGCGGGTGGCGACGCGTGCGAAGCATGCCCGACGACCTCTCCGGCTTGCATCGAGGGCGTGTGTTGGTCGCCCGGCACCGATTCGGGCGCACCCGCAATCGAGGCGGGAGCCGTCGGAGGCGCCAGCTGCGGCCCTCTCGCCAGCCGCACCCGCTGCAACCCGGATCAGGTGTGCTGCGAGAGCCTCGCAGCGCAAACGAATTCCTGCAGCGCGCCCGCCTCTTGCGCGTCCGATGCGTCCCTCGCTTGCTCGACCGCGTCGGATTGCCCGAGCGCGACGCCCATCTGCTGCGCGCAGATGAGTCTCATTCCCGACGCGATGAACGACCCGCCTCCGAAGTGCACGGTCGCGGGCCTCTCGGCCTCGTGCGCCGCCCGGTGCAACGAGAGCCCGCCGGCGGACGCCACGACGTGCAAATACCCTTCGACGGGCACGACGGGCACCGTCCGTCTTTGCAGCCACGACGTCGACTGCGTCTCGGACACCGCGGCGACCGGCGGCGGCTGTTTCAACTTCAACGGTGATCCCGTCTCCTGGTGCTCGACGGCGCTGGCCGGCCTCCTGGGCACGCATCAGCCCTAGCAGTCGCGGGCAACGGCCCCACCGACGGCGGGTGCGCAACGCCTTGAGCGCGTCACTGCAAGCGGAACTGCACCGACCAGTCCATCCGGACGCGCACCGCGCGGCCCCCTGCCGTCGCGGGAACGAACCGATACTGCCGCGCCGCGAGCAGCGCCGCCTCGTCGAGGCCGTGACCGAGTCCGCGGACGACGCGCGCGCTTTCGACCGCACCCGAGGCGTCCACGACGAGCTCGACGTGCACGTCCCCTTCGATGCTGCCGGCGCGCGCCGCGTCGGGGTACCTGGGCGCAGGCCCTCGCACGAGTCGGGCCGGCGCATCGACCGACGGCTCGGCATGCGCGTCGCCGGGGTCGAGCGACTGGGGGGTTCCGGGTGAGGATACGAGGCCGAAGGCGTTACCCGCGGCCGCGCCGATCGCGATCGTGAAGCGCGGCGCCTCGTCGTTCGTAGCGTTCGGCAGCGCGGCAAGCGCATGCACATCGATTGTCGGCGAAGGACGGGCGACCGCGCGGTCCCGCGCGACGGGGTAGGGAGCCTTCTCTGCCGAGAAGGTCACCGCGCGATCGACGGGAAGTGCAAGGGCCGGATCGTCGGGGACGGGCGCGAGATCCGTCGTCACGTCGATGCCGACACTCTGGTCTCTGGAGGACTCCGGCGGCGCGCTACGGTCCGTCGATGCGAGCAGCGCCGCGGCGTGAAGGGCCACGGAGAAGCCGAGCGCCAGGGGGCCAAAGCGGCGGGATTTCGAGCGCAGCATGGGTCACGGGACGGGCGCGGATGCTTTCCAAATCGGCGCGTCCGAATGTCGTAGCACGCATTAGACAATGCGTGCTACTCGCGTCGTTCACTCCTTCGAGAGCCCCGATGCGACGATTTTTCACGACGCCCTTCGCGGCAGTGGTCGTCTTGCTCGCTGCGGCGCACGTCGCTCGAGCGCAGTCGGCCCCGGACGCGGGCGCGGTCTCGGGCGCGGCCCCGACCCCGACGTCGTCCGTGGACTCCGGTGTGCCCCCGGCTTCGCACGCCGACGCGCTCACGCCGCCGCTGCTTCGCACGCGCGTCGAAGCGACGTACCCGCCGGAGGCGCTGGGCGAGGGTCTCGAAGCGACCGTGGGCCTCGAAATCGTCGTCGACGAGAGCGGCAACGTCTCGGACGCGCGCGTGATCGCGCCGGCGGGCCACGGGTTCGACGAGGCGGCGCTCGCGGCGGCCCGGGCGTTCACGTTCGAACCGGCGCGGCGCAACGGCGTGGCGATCCGTTCGACCGTGCAGTTCGCCTACGAGTTTCATCCGCCTCCGCCCACGCCGCCTCCGCAGCCCGGCACGGTGATGCCCGCGCCCTCCGCCGCGCCCATACGGACCCAGCAGGGCCCCGACCAGACGACGCTGGTGCTCGCGCAGCGGCCCCTCGTCCCGATTGGCGCGCCGCCGGAGCGCAACGCGGCGTCGGATTCGACGACGAGCCAGGACGAACTCGCGCTTCGCCCTCGGTTCCGCGCCGAAGGGATGCTCGAGGTGGTCCCGGGGCTCTTCTCGGTGCAGCACGCGGGAGGGGGCAAGGCGCAGCAAGACTTCTTGCGCGGCTTCAACCTCGATCACGGCACCGACTTCGCGGTCTTCGTCGACGGGGCGCCCGTCAACGCGGTGAGCCACGCCCACGGGCAGGGCTACGTCGACTTGCACTTTCTCATCCCCGAGACCGTCGACACCGTCGAGTCCACCAAGGGCACCTACTCGGCCGACGTCGGCGACTTCGGGACCGCCGGAATCCGTCACGTTCCGGATGGCCGATCACGTCGCCGAGAGCGTCGCCAAGCTCGAGGTCGCACCCTCGACCGGGCACGAGCGCCTCGTCGTCGTCGAGTCGCCCGACTTCGGCGACCGGTGGCGCATGGCGATGGCGGTCGAAGCGTTCCACGAGGACGGGCCGTTCATCCACCCGGAGGACTTCGGTCGCGTCAACGCCTATGCAAAGGTGACTCGGGTGCTCGACGAGCGCAGCGAGCTCTCCTTGATGGCGATGGCCTACAGCGGCTCGTGGAGCATGTCCGGCGTTCTGCCCGCGAGGGCCGTCTGCGGCGAGGGCGACGGCACGCCCACGCCGGCCGCCTACTCCGGGTCGAACTGCATCAATCGCTTCGACTCGGTGGATCCGACGCAGGGGGGGGCCAGCCAGCGCGTGATGGCCTGGACGCAGTACCGCCGCCAGTTCGACGCGAACTGGGATGCCGAGGCGAACCTCTACACGCTGCACTCGAACCTGGAGCTCTTTCCGAACGACGGCATCGCCGCCTCCTTCCAGCCCGACGGGATCAAGTACGGCTCGCAGGTCGAGCAAGACGACACGCGCACCGAGTCCGGGGTCAACGTGCGGCTCACCCACCGCGCCACGCTCGGCGGGATGCCGATGCGCACCACCCTCGGGCTGCAGATTCGCAACGACGACATCGAGGCGCAGCTGCACCGCACCGAGGGTCGCGTCCGTCTCGATGGCGTGGACGCGAACATCCCCGGACCGATCTACGACGGGCGGATCAACGAGACGGAGACGGGCGCGTACATCGAAGAAGAGGCGCGACCGGCTCGCTGGCTGCGGTTCGTGCTGGGAGCGCGGGGCGATCGCGTCGACGCGGCGGTGAACAACGAGAGCGACGTCGCCGTGGACAAGACGTCCGGCTACGCGGGGCAGGGGCAGCTGTCCCCCAAGGCGACGGCTGTCGTCTCCCCGCTCGAGGCATGGGATCTGTTCGCGAACTACGGACGCGGCTTCCACACGAACGACGCGCGCACGCTCCTCGAGGGCCAGGGGACGACGCTGATCGCCGCGGCCACCGGCTACGAGGCGGGCACCACGGTGCGTCCGATCGAGGGGCTTGCGGTTTCGTTGGTCGGGTTTCTCATCGACCTGACCTCCGAGCTGACGATCGACGGCGACACGGCGTCGACCACTCCGTCGGGTCCGACGCGTCGCTACGGCGTCGAGGTCTCGGGGCGTTACAACTTCGACAAGCGCCTTTACGCAGACGTGTCGTTCACGTCCGCGCACGGCCGCTACACGGACGCCGCGGACGTCGCGGCCGGCAGGGTCTTCCTCCCCGACGCGCCCATCCGGACGTTCAGCGCCAGCCTCGGCGGCCGCCAGCCGGTGGGCAGGACGACCTTGCTCGGATCGGTGACCGTGCGGTCGATGTCCGACCGCTACGGAGACCAGGGACCGACGCCGCTCATCGAGACCGGCTGGACGGTCGTCAACGCCGAAGCCGGCGTCCGCTGGAAGAGCGTCGAGCTCGCCGCCGATCTGCTGAACGTGGGCAACGTCTCGTGGCGCGAAGGGCAGTTCGAGGTCAGCTCGCGACTCCCCGGCGAGAACAACCCCCCGCCGGCGGGGATCAGCTTCACCCCGGGCCTTCCCCGGACGCTCATGGCGCGCGCGGCGGTCTACTGGTGAGTGGAGGTCCACGGTGAAACTCCGAATCGTCAACGCTCCCGTCCTCGTCGGGCTCGTCGCCTTCACGGCCCTCTCGCTCCCGCCGTCGCGCGCTTCGGCGGATCCGCCTCCGCCCCCTCCCGCAACGGCAGCGCCGGTCGCGCCTTCCCCGGTCCCTCCGGAACCATCCGTGAAACGCAGCACCGTCGCGCTCTACGCCGCGGGCCTCGCCGTGATCGGTGCGGGCGTGGGTGCCGTGTTCGGTGGTCTCGCCCTCAAGAACAAGAAGGAATACGAGAGTGGCCCCACCTACTCGAACAGCGACAACGGCAACAACGACGCGGCCTACGCCGACGGGGGGTTCGCCCTCGCCGTGGCCGCCGGAGTCACGAGCCTCGTGCTCTACCTGACGCGCGACGCCGCGTACGTGGCGGATCCCACGGCCGCCGTCTCGAAGAAGCCCGGGGCGAGCGTCTCGGCCTCGCCCCTCGTGGCTCCCCACGGGGGCGGCGCGAGCGCTGTCCTCACGTTCTGATCCAATTCCGAGGCGCACCCGATGAACACCCGGATTCGCGCGGTCGTCATGGGCATCGGCCTGGGCGTGCTCGGTGCGCCGAACGCAGGCTGCGAGCTCGTCGTTCAGCTCGATCGCAGCCTCGTCGATGCGGGAGAGGCTGGCTGCCCGATCTGCTCCGACGCCTCCCAGGGGGACGCCTCGGGCGTCGACGCAGGGGTTCCCGACGCCCGCGCCGAGCAGTGAGGGTCATGTCTCCCGAGAGGTCGTCGATTCGACCCCTATCTTCGTCGTCGGCCTCGTCGAGATCACCGCGGGCGTCCTCGTTGCGGCCAGGCCGCGGATCGGCGCCTACGTCGTGGCGGGCTGGCTCGTCGCGATCATGGTCAACCTGCTCGCGAGCGGGCACTACTCCGACGTCGCTCTCCGCGACCTCGGGCTCTGCCTCGCGGCGCTTGCGCTCAGGCGGCTCGCGGCGCGCTACGACGTTGGAGCCAGCCATTAACCTCGTCCACAGGACCCTCGCCGGTTCGTGACGCCGACCTCCATGTCGAAGAAATCGGGAGCGGAGAGCCGGCGGCCGACATAAGGTGCTCGATCATCAATCGGCTCGCGGCCGAGCCGCTCGACGGCCGTGCACACTCGTCCGGCCTGACGAGGTTGTTCACGGCTGGCCGGTGCCCCCCTGGCCAAAGGTGCAGCGGGAGGCTGCGACGATGCGGTAGTGCGAGCACAGCCGCGCAGCCGCCCGGTCTGCCCGGGAATTGTGGCCTGGGGTTCCGGGTACTACCTTACAGAAGACACCGATGGGCCATGGAGCGCTGAAGATCCCCGAAGCCATCCTGAGGGCGCAGGCGCTTCTCAAGGACCTCGACAGGGAGGCTGTCTTGCGGTTCGCGAACGAGGTCGAGGCGCTCTCGTCCGAGGCACGCGCGACGCGCCCGAGCCCGGACAGCGAGGACGAGGATCGCCTGCTCCTTGGGTTCATGCGGATCACGACGAGCGCAACGCAGGTCTTTGGCGAAGCGTGGGGGCAGCTCCTCCAGATGGGCGTTGGCTTCATGCGCGACGACGTGCGGGGCCGGAGCCTGCGCGCCGCGCCCCGCCGGAAGCTCGCGCTCCGCCAGTTGGCGTTCGCCATGAATACCTTTGAACTTCTGGGCGAGTTCTCTGCGGAGGCCACTGCCTCCAAGGGATCGGAGCTTCCTGCAGCGCTGACGCCGCGACTCAAGACGGCGTCAACCTTCCGCGATCTTGGTCCCGTGCCTCCACTCATTCGGAACCTGCTCCGGTTCGAGCTGAACGTGTTCGTCGCGACTTCTAGCGATGAGGATGACGATCTAGAGTTTTTCGCGGCGCGTTCGATGGCTGGCGCTCAGCAACTGGCTCCGCACCTCGAACAGCTCTTCCTGGAATTGCGGCTGACGTTGCTCGCCGCTCGGATGGAGGAGCTTTCGAAGGAAACGGCCGCAGCCGGTTGGGACTTTGAGGGCGGCGTGGCCATCCCGGCGGAAGAATGGCGTTCTGCCACGAACCTGTGCGCAAGGATCGCCGTCGCGCTTCCGAGCCTGCCGCTTCCCACGCCGAGCCCGTGCGGCGACGGAACGATCCACCTTCGTTGGTCGCGGGGCACGACCAACGTCGTCGTCGAGCTTCGCGGTGACAACGTCTGGTGGACCCGCGTCGCTGGAGCCGCTCGCACGTCGGGCGAGCTCAGCTCGCGTGACGATGTTCCGCGCCTCCTCGCCGAAACGTTTGGCTGAGCCGTCGACCAATGGGGGACGAGCGACCGCCCGCCGACCAGTTGCCCGTCGCTGCCGACGACGAACACGTGCTGCGGTTCGTCCACCCCGCGCACTACACAGACGGTCGCCTAGAAACCGCCAGTCTGCCGTCTCGTACGTGGAAGGGCAAACCAGACGCGCACGATTACGGGCCGTCCGTCTACATCGCGTCGATTCGAGACCTGAGGGATCTTGAGGCAGCAAACCCGGCGTGGGAGCGGTTTGGCCTTGTTCGACTTCGGGTTGGCGAGTTGGGGAGCCTTGGCGTCTCCGTGCGCATGACGCCTATGGATTGCGATCCTCGCTTCGAGAGCATTCGGCCGGCGCATGCCACGCTGTTCGGCATCACGGCTCAGAACCGCGACGATGTCATCGCGCTCTTTGCGAGGCGGCTCGAGCGACCGCCGGTCCGGTAGGCGGGTTCCCTCTGCTTGGGCCCCAACGAAACCAGCGATAAAACACGGCGTCGCGCGTGATCGACCGCCCCTGTTCTCGTTTGCCTGATGCCGGTTTCGGAACCCGTGTCCCGCTCAATGGTGTGCAGGTAGCCGGCCGTGGTCTCCAGATCGTCGTGGCCCATCAGCTCAGTACGGCCTCGATGTTCGCCCCGGCGCGCACGGCATGCGTCCCGAACGCGTGGCGCAGGCTGTGGAAGCTCCACGTCGGCGAGATGCCCAGGCGCTTCTGCAAGCTGACGAACGCCTTGTAGAGCTTCTGGCGGCTCGGCGTGCGGCCCTGGTCGACGACGATGAAGTCCGTCGGCGCCTTCCCCTGCACCGCCTCGGCGAGCACCTCGCGGAGCACCGTCGCCATCGGGACTGGACGCTCGTCCTTGCCCTTCGGCGTCGATAGCTCGTTGTGCGAGAAGGCGTGCCTGATGTTGACTCCGTTGCCGTCGAAGTCGACGTCTTGCACACGCGTGGCCCGCACCTCGCCGTTGCGCTGGGTCCCGAAGTACGCGAGCGCGATGGCGACCCGCAGCCAGCCGGGCGCGGCGCGAAGGCATCGCTCGATGACCTCGCGCGGCGGTGCCGCCGGGAGCTTGCGCGGCTGCCTCGGCACCGGCGGGAGCGTCGGCATGCGCTCGATGACCTCGAACTCGTGCGCGGTCCTGAGCACGCGCCGCACGATGATCAGGTGCTGGCGTGGGTTGACTCCCCTGCCCCGCACCGCGGCCTCGAGTCCTCGGAACTCGCGCGCGCCAATCTCGTTCAGGCGCCGGTGGCCGAGGGCTTCGATGACGCCCTCCTTCCACAGCAGACGCTCGTACCGTTGGTTTGGTCGACGACCCGCTCCGCGGTGGGCTGGGCGTTTGAGAGCGCCAGGCCCAGTCTCGGGTCGGTCGAGCGCGCCGAGCAGCGGTTGATTCGAGTCCGAAAGGCGCGGCGACGCGGCGGCTCGAGGTAACGAGCGAGGCCACGTATCGGACGTCGCGGACGTCTCGCGCGCCCCACGGGATGTGCGAGCATGAGCGTCTGAGGCACACGATGAAGAAGGTCCATACCAACCAGATGTCGCTCATCTTCCAAGGACACCTGGGACGCACGGACGTGCGCCGTCAGCGACGGTCCGCGGGCGCCCGGCTATCGACCGCCCCCCGCGTCCGGCTCTCGCGTCCCGACACGACCCGCCGCGATCTCCGCGCGCAGCGCCTTCACCTCCGCCGCGCGGTCGCTCTCCGGATCCAGCCGCGCCGCGCGGTTCAGCGCCTCTTCGCATGCGTCCCAGCGTCGCTCCTTGCACGCGTCGGTTGCGACGACGCGCTGCTCTTCGGCTTGCTCCGCGGGCGTCTCGGGGTGCCCCTGGGCGACGACCGGTTCGCGAGACGCCTCGACGTAAACCGCAACCGCACCCGCCAGCAGCGCGGCGAAGCCGCCCGCCACCCAGTAGCCCTTCGCGCGGAGCCCGCCCGCAGCCGTCTTTCGCGTAGCCTGCGTCCGCTTTCGCACCGCCGTCGGGGCGGCGCCGCTCTCGGCCGCGAGCTGCGCCTGCGTGACGCCGGCGCCTACGTCGTGGAGCGCTTCGATCTGGTCGTCCCTCAGCACCTGCCGGATGGCCCCGAGCATGCGCTGCTGGTCGACCGGATCGAGCGATGACGGCTGCTCGTGGGCGTGCTCGTCGGCGCTGTCGGTGAAGCCCACGTTTTGTTTGCCGCGGCGAACGCGCTTTCGGACCTCGCCGACGCCGTGTCGGTTCGCGACGACTCGGGCGATCGCGACCGCCTGGTCCTCGTTCTCGGGAGGCCGGCCGGTCCGGCGGACGTATTCGATGCAGGCCAGCACGACCTCTCCGATGGCGTCCTCGAGGTCGTGCTCGCCGCGGATGCCCCTGGACACGAGGATGGCACGCACCGCCCTGAGGACGGCGGGAGCGTAGAAGAGGGCCTCGGACATCGCGGATTTCCCGTACCGCAGCCGCCCGAGGAAATCGACGCCCGACCGCTCACGCTTTTCGCCGGTCGGCGAGTATGGGGGTGAGAGACGCGAGCGGCACCGGCGGACAGCGCCGCGGGCCCTCCGCGCGTCTCCCGGTGCTCCGTCCGCTGCCCATGCGGGGCTGCGGGCGTACCGCCGGAGTGTGACTCCGACCCGATCCGGGTCGACGAAAGGACGCGTGCGCCATGAACTCGAACCAAACCGCCCGCAACGTCGCCTCCCCCTCCTCGGTCTCCTCCCTCGAGAACCGCCTGCCCCACTGCGTCGGATCCGACGACTACGTGACCGTCATCCGCGCGCTGGTCGCGACGGGCGACCCGGCGGCCATCCGGGTGCTCGCGTCGCTGCTCGACAGCGTCGGGGCCATCGCGGAGGAGGCCATCGCGGGTCTGCTGACGTTCGGCGACGCGGCGATTCCCGCGATGCGCGAGTGCACCGACTCGCTCGACTACGACATGATCCGGCACGGTCACCGGGTGCTCGCGGCGCTGGGCGACGCCGCGTCGGTGCAGTGGCTGCAGGACGATCTCGCCGATCGCATCGCCGCATACCGCGAGCGCCGCCTCGGGTTCCCGTACGTCGCGTTGTTCGCCGAGATCGCCAACGAGATCGACAAGCCGGCCCGGGTCGCCTGAACGGCGTCCGAGCCGACCCCCAACCTGAGGAGACGATCATGAACTCCATCGAAACGAAGAACCCCGACGCCACCACCGCGCCGCGCCCCGGCGTAGCCACGGAGATCGACGCGCCGGTGCCCGCCAACGACAACGCCGTGCCCGGCGGCATCCCCGACACGACCCCGCTCGTCGCGCGCCCGGAGGTCGTACGGTCCATACGGAGCACGCTGCAGCGCTACCGCGTCGCGCGACAGGACATGGGCGACGCGATCGCCGAGGTGCAAGCCGAGTCGATCGAAGCGGCCCGCACACGAGCGACACCCTGCAACCTCGCGCAGTGGAAGGCGCTCGCGACGACGATCGCGGTCCACTGGGCGCTCGACCGCCTGCGCGAGGCCAAGGTGCGGAGCAAGCACGACACTGGCCTTTGCGACGACGCCGACGCCTACGTGCCCCCGACGCTCCACTGGGAGCACGCCGACCCCATCGACACGAAGAAGTACCTCTCCGTCCTGAAGGGACTCTTCGACTCCGGGCAGATGCCGGAGCACGGCGAGGCGATCCTGCAAGGGGAGGCCGACGGGGTGCCTCACGACGAAATCGCCGCCGAGATCGGCGTGAGCACGACCGTCGTCCACAACCGTCTGTCCCGGATGCGCGCGAAGTTCCGCGCGCGGCTCGCGACCCTCGGGATGCTCGCGCTCGCTCTGCTGGCCCTCTTCGGCCTCTTGTCGCCCGGCCGTGACGTGAAGGTGTCCGCACGACCGCCGCCGTCGGAAAATCGACCGCCGCCGTCAGAAGAAATCGCGCCCTTCCCGCTTAAGTAGTTGGGAGAAGCGCTCCGCCAGGAGGCGGCGACGCACGGTCAACCAGCCGTGACGCGTTGTCTATCGGGAGTGAGGCGCTGCCCATGAGGAACGAGGCTCGGCGAACGAGCAGCGAGGAAGGTTCGATGCGCAGAGACGCTTCGCCAGCGCGAAGAGACGCGCTGCCAGCGAACATCGACACGGTGCGGGGAATGAATGACTCCTTGCCGATGAGCCGAGACGAACTTCCAACAAACAAAGACGCTTCGCCAACTGGAAGAGAGGCTCTGCGAAGAAGACGAGGCGCGCTGCGAGCAGGACGAGACCCCCGTCGAACACGAAAAGACGCTCTGCGAACCGTGATCGACGCGCGGTCGAAACGAAGGGTCGCTTCGCGAATAGAGACTGCGGCTTTCACAACACGAAGAGAGACAGTTCAGAGTCGCAGCGACGCTTTGTGAACGGAACGGTCGACGTATCCAGAAACCAGTGACGCTCTGACAACCCAACCATCTCGAAAACGGAGAACTGCGATGAACAGCACGACCAAGTCCATCCGTCGTCCGACGATCACGCTCGCCCTGCCGAGGAGCGTGCCGGCTCTCCTCTCGTACGCCCAGGGCATCGTGACTCGGATGACCGAAAACCCGTCTTTCCCCGCCCCCGTGCCCACGCTCGCCGCCCTCACGGCGGCCATCGGAGACCTCCAGACGGCCGAGACGGCTGCGCTGGCGCGCACCAAGGGCGCCGTCGCGGCGCGCAACGAGAAGCGCACCGCGCTCGTCGTGGCGCTCCAGCAGATCCGGGGCTACGTCCAATCGATCGCCGATGCGGATCCGACCCAGGCGGCGTCGATCATCGAGAGCGCCGGGGTCGCGGTGCGCAAGACGCCCACGCGTAGCGCGCGCGCCTTCGCCGCGAAGCCGGGGCCTGTCTCCGGCGTGGCGATGGTCACCGCCGTTGCGCCATCCCGGCGCGCCTCGTACGAATGGCAGTACAGCGTCGATGGCGGCAAGACGTGGGTCGCCGCGCCCGCCACGCTGCAGGCCAGGACGACCATCGCCGGCCTGGCCTCCGGATCGACGGCGCAGTTCAGGTACCGCGCGGTGACCAAGACGGGCGAGGGCGACTGGAGCCAGCCCGTCTCGCTGATGGTCCCCTGAACGGACGGACGGCCGCGCCCCTCGCGGGGCGCGGCCTTCGCGTGCTAGGCAGTGCTCGGCGCCTCGGCGACGAACAGCTCAGGCTCATGCAGCGTGCCGACCGTCGTCACGGGCGAGAAACCTCACGAGGCAGGCATTCAACAAGACCCAGGCGGCGCGGGTGACGCGAGCGAGGACCTTTCCCTTGCCGGTCGCAAAGACGCGCTTGTCGACCGCAACAGGTCGAATCAGATCGGCCACGCAGCAACGGCCGACCACGCGATCGACCCAGGCCGGCACGTAGAACGCTCGAGACGTCGTGTACCGCTTGAGCGCAGGGGCGTTTGGAAAGTCATCGCCACCTAGATCGACCACGGGAACGAGCTGCGTCCACTGGACGTCCTTCAAGTCACGGTCGAAGTCGCAGGTGTTGCCGATGACCAACCAGAACCCGCCCGGGTGCTCGAGCGCGAGGGCAGCCCCGTCTTCCCCGATCACGGGAACCTCTGCGGCCAGCTCGACGATGTCACCCTGGCAAACGTCATTGACCGCAATCATCGAGCGATCCGCACGCCAGTCGTAGAAGGCAGCCGCAAGGTCTGGCCGCGCAGCCAGGTCCTCGATCATCTTGATGAGGTCATCTGCGTCGTAGACTGGAGGCCACCGCTCGTCGCGAGCCACGACTACGCCCGTCGCGCGATGGGCCTCGACTTGAGACCCCCGGTGACTTCGGTGAGGCGGCGCGCGACCATTTCGTCGGCGTCCCGGTCGACCGGCAGCGCCGACGCGACTTGGAGCCACTGGATCGCGCCCCTCACGATTCCGGTCACGCTCTCGGCGCCGATGACGACGGACCCTGACACTTCCCCCAGAAGCTTCACGGGGGGAACGTCCTTCGGCAAAGGAGTCTCGAGACGTGTGGTCGGACTGTACGAGAACTTGGGCGCCGGCGCAGGCACGACTCCGGATGCGGGCAGGATGCTGCTCGCGAAAGCAAAGGCCATGATGCGCTCGTCCATCAGTGTCCTCCCTCCATCCAGATGCGCAGATCCGATCCCATCGCGGCGACGAACAAGGAGAAGATGTCGTCCGAGAACGTCGTGAGCAACCCGCTGATCTCTCGCGCCTCGAACGGTACGTCGACATAGCGGTCAACGTCGAGGCGGAACTTCGTGCGATTGTCCGTGCCGTCGCGCAACAGGCCGTACCGAGCCACGAGCGAGCCGCGGTCAAACGAGGACGCGACTTCGCAGGCGAAGAAGGTGGCGTCGTCCAGGTCTGCAAGCCCCGTGGGCACAGCGAGGAAGCGGTCCGAGACGAGCTGCTGCCACGTCGTCGCACGACCCAGCTCCGATTGAATCTGGGCCTGGTCGATCTGGTTCACGTAACGGAGCCCGAGTCGCGTCGTCGTGACGGCGGAATGCAGCCCTAACAGGGCGCCGAATCCGGTCTCGGCGTCCTTGAAGAGGGCTCCGCGATCCGCATGCCGACGAGACTCGAGCGTGAGCGACGAGGTGGTGAGCGTAAGGGTTGCCGACCCGTCCGCCTTCCAGAACTGGAAGAGCTTCTCCTGCTTCATGGCGACGGGACCAAAAGGCTGGAGGCTCACGACCTGGTTGGTCGCCTCCTGGAACACCGGGAAGGTGGCGCGCACGCGTTCCTGAAAATCAGCGACCTGATCGGCCACCTTCAGGATGGGGTGGAAACGAAGGTCGACGACGACCGCCAGCAGTGGGTTGCGCCGGAAGACCCGGTGCTCTGCGCGTTCGATCCGCCAGGCCATCGTCAATTCTCAACCGCCGTCGGCGGTCCCCTGTTCCCCTACCATGATACCGCACTCGCTGGCTCGAGGATCGAGAGCGACGGCGGCGCCGTCGTCTTGGCGACCACGTTGAGCGCGAGCGAGCGCGAGCCGTCGAAGTGAGGGTACTTGCCCTGCGCCCCGAGACGCTTCACTCTCTCTGAGAAGCATGGCGAACTCCTCGACAAATACTGGCGGGACCACGTCGGCTTCGGCATCGACGTCCTCACCGAGGCCGAAGCCGGCTATCTCCTCCGCGCCCCGTCCGTTGACGCCATCCGACCTGGAATGGCTCAGGCGAGAGGGGGCTGTGTTCCAGGCCGACTACGCCGCCATCCGCGCCCGCATCGACCATGCGGTCGGTGCGCGAGCAGGGCGCTCTCGTGGACTCAAACCTGCGTCACTTCCAAGCGCACTGGAACGGTCGAACCAACTGGGGAGGCGCGCGTTCGACCAGATACCGTGAACATGGAGCGAGCTTCGTCCTCTCGCTGATCGCACGCTCCACGCTCACGACGGTCAAGGGGCTGATGCCTGAGCGATTCGAGGGCCTGCCTGCGCGCGTGAGCGCGTTCCGGCAGCGGCTGGGGGCGATGCGCGTGCTGGTGGCGCTGCGCGGCATCTGCGCGCGCTACCTGCACGCGCTCTCTGCACCTCTCGGTCTGGTGCCCCGCCCTACGCAGAGTCTCTACGGGCTGATCAGCGACTTGCTGCTCCGCCTCCACGCCTCATAGAACCCGTGCACGTGAAACATCTGCTCCCCCTGCCCTCGCCGCTCGTCGTGGACGACCTTCGCGAGATGGAGCGTGTGGCTCCCCAGCCGGCGAGCGCTTACGATCTCGAGCTCCCGAACGCGCAGCGCGAAGGCCGGAACGGCGAGCCCGAAGGTAGAGGTGCGGATCGTCTCGAACGGGAGGTCTCGCCAGGCAATGCTCGCCCTGGCGTGGTTCCTGCCGAGCGCGTGCGCGGTCGACGCGTGCGCGTAGGGGACGCTGCTCAGGGCGAGCCGTCGCGAGCGCTCGAGGAGCACGAGCGGCCCCTCGCTATGAAGGGCCAGGGACACGTGGCCCGGCCCCACGGGGCCCACGAGGTCCATCGTCCGAGCGGCGCCAGCAGACGAGCTGGGAATCGACAGAGCTCGCGCGATCGGGATGAGCCTCGGCGCGAAGACCCTGCTTCACGTCGCCACGCTGGCGCCGGAGCGCCTGAGCGCGATGGTCCTGGTCTCACCGACTCCACGGTTCCCCGAGGCGACGCGCGCGCTCTACCGCCAGGCCGCGGGCGCGCCGCACTCATGCGGAAGAGTGGGCGGCGATGCGACGCCTTCACGTCCACGGGGACGCGCAGGTCGCGTCGTTGGCAGCTCCCCTCGCAGTGCGCCGACGACCCGCTCGACATGAGCTTCACACCCGAACGCCTCGGGGCCATCACCGCCAAGACATTTCGCGCTCTCGCATTTCACCTATCCGACCTTCGAGCCCAACGGCCATTGCGGCACGTGCCGGGAAGCGTCCGCGTCCGTGACGGTCGGGACGGGCATCGAGGACGCTGGCTCTTCGGAAGACCCGTATCGAGGACGGGTCACCGGGCGACGGCAAGTCGCGAGTGAAGGGCCGCTGCGCACGCGAACCCTGTACACACGCTCCAACAACATCTTGTTGACCTGGCGTCGTAACCACCATATGTAGTGGTGGTGTTGGTGCTCCCGGCTACGGCTGGGGGCTGAAAAGGGAACCCGGCGAACTTCCGGGGCTGCCCCGCAGCGGTAATCGAGAGCGAACTCCACGTAGCGCACTGGTCTCACGGGACCGGGAAGCGGTGGAGCCTAGGAACCCGGCGAGAGCCGGAGTGCTCGTAAGCCCGAAGACCTGCCAGCATCCGACCGCGGGAGACATCTGCGGACGGTTTCGACCTGGAAGGCTGCCTTCCAGTTCGCCCGCGGGGGCGAAGGTCGGTCCGAGCGCTCCTCCGGGGGCTCCAGCGCTTTCGCGTGCGTTCGGCAAATCTCCTCCCCGGCGTTCTCGAGAGACGCGAGCGGCCAGGCGCCGCTCCCATCCAGACCGGAGGAGATGATGCTGAGCGAGACCGACCTCACGCTTTCGCGCTCGGCCCACTCGGCGTCACTGCAAGAGCGCCGAGGCGACGCCGTATCCCCCCGTGGAGGGGACGACGCTCTGGAACGGCGCATTCGCGATCGTCGAGAGCTCGCGAAGTCGCGACGTCCATCGCGACGACCGACCACGTGACTCCCGCGTCGGACCCGGCGTCGGGCGCAGCGAACGAGAGGCCCACGATGCGGCCGGCGCCGTCGTAGAGCGGACCCTGCGGGAAGTTGGCGACCACGCTTCCGAGCGTCGTCTGCGTCGGATTCCACGCGAACCAGTCCGATCCCAGGTTCACGAACGCGCGGCTGCCGTCGACCCAGACGACGCCCTGCAGGCGGTCCACGTCGCTCGTCTGGTAGAGCCACGTCGGAGTCCCCGTGGACAGAGCCACCGACTCGACGCCCCGTCCGAGGCGCGGCCCCGGCCCTCCGTCGCCACCGGCGTCGGGATCGGACGGCTGATAGCAACCAGTCTCGGCCACGATGAGCCGGCCGTTCGCGAAGTCCGGCGTCAGCGCGGCGGGATCGTCGCCGAGAAGATCGATCGCGTCTCCGGCGGCCGCCCCGTTCAGGTCGACGATGGTGTCGTTGGTCGCGTCGACGCCGACGATCTCCGCGTGCGACGCGAGGCACGCGCCGACATAGTCGGGGGGCGGGTCGATCTCGAACTGGTTGATGCGTTGCAAGAGGAAGTACGCGCGCTGGGTCGCCGGGTCGTACGCCGCGTCCTGGACGTCAACGAGGCCGTCGGTGTCGTCGGGCGCCATGAAGGCGGAGAGGTCGATACTGCCTGTGACCGTCGCCGAACCGACGTCGACGATCTTGATCACGTTCGAGGAGTAGCGCGCGACGTACGCCTTCGTGCCGGTCGTGACGACGATCGCGTGGGGGTTGGAGGCGTAAGCCGTGGCGGCGTCGGGCGAATCGTTGATGTCGATCGTCGACTTGGCCATCCACGGCTGGTCGCTATCGAGCACGATCACCTTTCCGATCGTGTGCTCGAGGACGAAGCCCGCGGCGCCGCTGGCGTACGGCACCGAGTCTTCATCGGCGACCGGCAGCCGGCCGACCACCGAGTCGGGGTGGAGGGCGACGACGGAGAGCTCCGCATTCGTGAAGTCGGTGCCGACGAACAGCGCGTAGCTCGGGGTGCTCGCGTCGCCCGCGTCGGCCGGACCGCCTTCCTTCCCGGCCTCGACGGGCGCGGCTTCCGGAGTCGGAGTCGCGTCCGCGGCGGCCTCGTCCGGGAGACTCGCGTCGACCGGCGACGCCGCCGAGTCGAACCCGGCATCGCTCACGGGCGCCGGGGTGACGCTAGTGTCGTCGCCGCTGCCTGTGCATGCGGCGGTACCGAGCGCGCTCAGGATGAGCGCGCCCCCAAGGAACCCAGTGCGTTTCATGTCTCTCTCCGGTGCCCAGCTGCTCCGCAGGGCCGTGAGGATCGGTCCGAGATTGGGCGAGAATCGCCATCGAGGCGCCGATCCGTGGCGCGCGTGATTCGGTCTCCGGACTTCCGGGTCATCCTCCCTCGGCCCTTCCCAGAGCGATTGCGCTCCAGTGGTTTTGCCGAGTTCGTCGCCGGTTACCGTGGCGGCAGCCGTGCCGGAATTTCACCGGCTTCCCAGCGAACGGGCCTTGAGGGCTCGATCGCAATCCCGTGCGGGTCCTGTCGTTCGTTACGACGACAGCACCGAGTGCGGCTCTTATTCGCCCGATGCATCAATGTCAAGGTGCGCTCCGTCGCGCGGCGGGGGAAGGTTCGTCCAGATGCATGATCTCTTTCGCGTTCGACGTTGCGGCGCTGTCGCGACCCGCGTCGTGAGCCTCGGCGTCCTCTGCGCCGCGTGTGGGTCGTCCGCTCTGGCCGTTCGCTCGACGGACGCGTCCACGGTCGACGGACCGACGGGCGCTCTCGACGCAGATCACCCGGACGCTGCGCCTCTCACGGACGACGCGGCGGGCGAGGGGACGGACGCCGGCGAGGGCGCCGCGGACGCAGCCATCGCGAGCGATGCTCCGGGAGCGGGAGATGCAGGGAGCGCTGAGGGAGGGCTCGCGGCGGATCGCTTCGTCACCGGCGTCGTGTCGTTCACGCCGGGGCCCTGCGCAGGATTCGGCGAGTCCAGCATGCCCGGCATCGTCGAGGGGCCCCCGAAGGGCGGCGGAGCTTCGCAAGGGAGCCTCGACGTCGTGTCCCTCGGCGTGGGGGGCGAGATCGTGCTCTCGTTCGCGCCGAACGCGATCGTCGACGGACCGGGCGTCGACTTCATCGTCTTCGAGAATCCGTTCGACATCGGGGGCAACCCCGACAAGCCGTACGCCGAGCCGGGCGAGGTCAGCGTCAGCGACGACGGCACCACGTGGACGACGTACCCGTGCACGGCGACGAGCTATCCGTACGGCGAGTGTGCGGGGTGGCACCCCGTGTACTCGGCCCCGGGAAACGGAATCTCCCCGGTCGATCCGAGCACGGCCGGTGGGGACCCCTACGACCTGGCCGACGTGGGCCTCGCGCAAGCGCGATTCGTCCGCATCGTGGACAAGTCCGGCGAGGTGTGCCCCGACGCCGGCGGCACAAACACGGCCGGCTTCGACCTCGACGCCATCTCCATCGTCAACGCCGCGATGCCCTGACGGCTCGTACGCCTGAGAGAAGAAAAAAGGAGGGAAGGAGTGGAGGAGCCCAGAAGGAGGATTTTTTCTTTCTCTTCTCCTCCCTCGCTCCTCGCCTCCTCCCCTCCCTGTGATTTCTCATCGCAGGCCGCCGATGTCGCGTGGGGGGAGGCCGACGATCGTGTCGACGGTTTCGTCGTCGAGCGGGGTGAAGGCGTCGCCGGCGACGTGCCAGCGGCGCAGCTTGTTCTTCTCGGCGTCGGTCAGGAGGCAGACGTCGCCGCATCCAGGCGCGCAGTGGAGGCCCTCGAACACATAGGGCTTGCTGGCCTGACCGAGCGCGGTGAGCTCGCCGGTCGTCGCGCTCACGGCCAGCACCGTGTCGCCGGGCGTCGCGTTGCCGCCGTACGTCATCGCCACGATCGCGTCCTCGCTGGCGAATGCGATCGCGGGCTGGAGCGCGGCGCCGAGCTTGACGCCGAGCCCGAGGCGTCGCGTCTCTTTCGGCGGCGTCTGCGTCGCGTCGTAGAGGACGACGTCGCTCAGCGTGGGGTCCCATTGCTGGGTCGTCATGTTCTCGACGCTCGAGCAGGCGATCGCCGCGATTCTCCCCGAAGGCGAGAGGGCCACGCGTCCGCAGGACTGCAGGCCCGTCACGTTCACCGTCCAGTCGATCGCGTCGTTCGACGGCGAGATGCCGACGAAGCGCCCGTCGCCCACTTGCGAGAAGTCGGCCGACCACCGCCCCAGCGTGAGGACGACCTCGTGACCGATCCACGTCATGAGATCGGGGCACGGCTGGAGCGCCGGGTTCTCTTCCGGGATCGCGATCCGTCCGAGGATGGCTGGGGTCTTCGTATCGACGATGAGGAGGTCGCCCCCCTGGTCGAAGGCCTGCTGCCCTGGGTTCGCGTTCGTGCCGAAGCGGCTCACGTACGCGCGGGTCGCGTCGACCTCGACGTAGTCGTGGGGGTTCGATTCGAATCCGGTGCCGACCGGGAGCTGCGAGAGGACCGTGGCATCGGCCACGTTCATCCACGTGAGCACGTTCGTCCCGTAGCGATCGAGGAGGAGCAGGCGCCCGGATGCCGGAGCGACCCGAGGAACCTCGACATCGCCCGAGAGGGCGAGCGCGAGCCCGGGCTTGGTCGCGCCGCTCGAGACGAACGATCCCGACAGCGTGGTCCCGTCGAGCTTCGAGACGGCGATGTTCGTCGACTGGTAGTCGCTCGTGACGAGGACGACGCCCGTCTCGCAGGACACCGGCGCCGCACCGTCGAGCCCGGCCCCCCCGTCGAGACTCGATGGGGCGCCGGCGTCGAACGAGACGCCTCCCGTCGAGGCCGGCGGCGCGTCCACGTTGCACGCCGCGAGTCCCAGGGTCACCGCGCACATCCGGGTCACGCTCACCATGACGCCTCCAGTCCCGCATAAAGGCTCCGGCCGGGGAGCGGAAAACCGATGATGTCCGTGCGCGTGGCGTTGAAGAGATCCGCGACGCGCGCGCGGGCCGTGAGGAGCCCGTTGAACAGCGAAACGTCTCCCTCGACGTCGACCGTGGCCTGCTGGCCGATGACGCCAAGGCCTGCCGGGTCCACGTAGCGGCTCGATTGATACACCCCGCGGAGCTCGCCGCCGACGCCGCTCACGCCGTTGCGGCTCCTCCTCTTCCAGTCGGCTCGCAGGCGGGGCGCCGCGACCAGACGCGAACGGAACGGCAAGATGTCGTTGACGGTCGTGCGGCCGGGCGAGGTGTCGCGAGGATCGAGCGCCGTGGCGGCGACCTCGATCCGGACAATCGGCGTGAGCGCGACACCGGTCAGCACCTCGGCGCCGAGGACGCGCGCCGCCCCGACGTTGTACGGAGTGATAAACCCCTGACCGGTGCGTTCGTAGGCGATGAGACCGTCCGCCCAGCGCGCAAAGACGAACGCGTCGACGTACGCGCCCTCGAGGGCGCCCCCGCGCCCCGTCTGGGCACGAACGCCGAGGTCGCCCGTGGCTCCGGTCTCGGGCACGAGGGCCGGGTTTCCGCGGACCGTATCGGAGACTCCGTACACCTCTCCGAGCGTCGGGACGCGCACATAGCGGCCCACGTTCACGAGCAGCCGCAGGCGGCGCGTCCCGGCCTCGGCGCCGACGCGGCCCGTCGGGGCGAGGACATCGCAGACCACGTTGGGGTTGGCACCCGTGTGGTGACACTCGGCGCTGCCGAGGGCGTGGAGCGTGAGCCAGCCCGTCGCCCGCTCCTCGGCGCCGACCGCGAGGCGCGCGAACTCGCGGTGCGCGCTGGCGAGGGGGATGTCGCCGGGATCGCGCTCGATGCCTTCGTCCGAGACCGTCGCCATCGGACGGATGCGCAGCGCGTTGCTCACATCGACCGTGGCTCCCATCGTCTGCTCGATGCGCCGTCCGACGATGCGCAGCTCGCGCGTCTGGAGGGGGAGCTCGAGGAGCGGATTCGAGAACGCCGTGCTCCCGACGAGGAGGGAAGTCTGAGCGTCGAGCGTGGCGCGACCGGCGCGGCCTAGGGGCACGCTCGTCGCCACGCCGACGAGCCCGCGGTCCACCCGTTCGCGTGCCTCGCGCGTCTGCACCAGGGCCAGGCTCGGCACGCCCTGCTCTCGCGTGATCGCGTTGGCCACGACATCGAGCGTCGCCCCTCGGCCGAGAGCGACGCGCGCCAGGCTCCAGCCATCGAGCGTGGCCTCGTCGGCGTTCTCGCGCGTCCCTGTCGTGTCGTTCTGGGGCTCGAATTCGGTGCCGTGGTCGTCGACGAACGGGTACCGGTTCGTGGCGCGATCGGCGCTGACGCCGGCGAGCACTCCCACGGGCCCGGAGCGTGTGCCGGCATACGTCCAGCCCTTGCTCGCGCCCCAGGATCCCCCGGAGTAGCCGACGCCGCCCATGTCGCTCGTGGGCCGCCTCGGCTCGAAGAAGACCGCGCCGCCCGGCGCCAGGCGGTCGGCCTCGAGCGGCGCGTCTCCTCGATAGATCTCGATGTGATCGATGAGCCAGAGCGGCACAAACGAGAGGTCTGCGGTGCCGCCGACGTCGTCGTTCAGTCGAATCCCGGCCAGGTACACCGGCATGTCTTCGGCCGTGGCCCCGCGGATCGCGGCGGTCGCCGGCGCTCCGTAGCCTCCGGACTCGGTCACCGCTACGCCGGGCTGCGTGCGAAGGACGTCCTGCGCCTCCAGACCCGGGCCGACGAGGCGATCGCGCGTCACGACCGAGCTCGCAACGGCTGGGTCCCTGGGCCCGATGGGATCGCGAATCGGGTCGCCCCGGACCACGACCTCGCCGGAGACGGGGGACGTGGTGGGGGAAGAGGCCGCGGGGAGATCGTCGGCTCGAGCCCGGCCGGCCACGCAGGTCGAGGCCCATGCGAGGAGCCACGCGAGACGGATCGATGCGGCGACGCTCGCGGGCGCGAGGTTCTTGAGGGACTGGTACGACAGCGCATCCACGTGACCCGCCTTCCCCACGAAGGCCCATGTCAGCAGCGCACGATCAAAATCGACGTGCGCACCGTCGGCAGGTCTTCGGACTCACGGGCATGGCGGCCTTGTCGGTCGCTTTTCCTATCGATCGCCGCTTCCCAGGTCGTAGAGGCGACCCAGTGCTCTATGGCGATCTTCGTTCCCGTTTACCGCTGCGGGGCAGTCCCGGATTCACACCGGGTTCCCTTTTAATCCGACCGGACGCAAGCTCCGGCACGGCACCGATGGCAAGCGCGTTTCTACTTCAACGCACCTGGATGTCAACGCCGCCGGCTGTCAACCCGTCGTCGGCGGCGATCCGGCGTCCGTGGGGCCTGTCGCGCCGGCTTCGCCCGCTCCGGCGTCGGGCGGAGCATCGCAGGTGTCGGTCGTGAGATCGCACAAGGCAGGGGTCGCGCAGGTCTGCGAGACGCTGTTGGTCAGCCCGTCGGCGGAGCAGTGATAGAGGCTGGCGCCGACACACGACCACGAGCTGGGCGTACAGACGTCGCAGTGCCCGGCGTCCGGATCGCAGAGCGCCGCGGACGTGCACGTGGAGGTCGGCGCGAAGCCGGTCTGCCCGGCGTTGCAGGTATTCAACATCGCCCCGGCGCACTGCACCTGTCCGGGACTGCAAACGGCGGGATCGCACGCTTTCGCGACCGCGTCGCAAAGGGCGCCGGTGACGCAGGTCTGGACGGTCGTCCATCCGCTCAGATTCGCGTCGCAGACCTGAAGGCTCGTGCCGCTGCACTGGTACTGCCCGGCCGTGCATGGCGCGGCGTTGCACTGGTGCTGCGAGGCGTTGCACAGCGCCGCGTTTCCGCAGGCGCTCACCGTGGAGTAACCGGTCAACCCCGCGTTGCAGACCTGGAGATTGCCCGAAGCGTCGCACTGGTACTGGCCCGCCTGGCACGCGGGCGCCGTGCACGTGCCCGAGCTGGCGTTGCAGAGAGCTGCGGTTGCGCAGACGGTCTGCGCGGTGAAGCCCGTGCGCTGCGGATTGCAGAGGGCCACCGTCGCGCCGCTGCACTGGTACTGACCGACGGCGCATGTGGGCGGGTCGCACGTCCCGGCCGCCACGTCGCAGAGGGCGGAGGTCGCGCAGGTCTTGCTGTCGGTCCAGGTCTGAGCGGTGGTGCACGTCTGAAGGGTCGCGCCGTTGCACTGGAACTGCCCCGCCGTGCACGCCGCGCACGTCTCCGTGCTCGCATTGCACAGACCGGGGGTCGCGCACGTGAGCAGGGTGGTGAACCCGTCCTGGTTACTGTCGCAGATCTGGAGCTCGGTCCCGGTGCAAACGTATTCGTCGGGCATGCAGGTCGGCGCGACGCACTGGCCACCGGTGGCGTCGCAGTGCGAGGCGTTCGTGCACGTCTGCGTGGCCGTCCATCCCGTGCGCCCCGCGTTGCACACGTCGAGCTCGGCCCCGTTGCAGCGATACTGATCGGGCGCGCACACGGGAGAGGCGCACGAACCCGCGTCGGCCTCGCACAGCGCGGTGGTCGCGCACGTCGCGGTCGTCATCCAGCCGGTGTCGGGGCCCGCGCACGTCTGCAGGTTCACGCCGCTGCATTGCATCTGGCCGACGGTGCAGGGAGCCACCGTGCACACGCCCTTGTCGGCGTCGCAGTGCGCGGCCGATGCGCACGTGGTCGTCGTGACCCATCCGTCGAGGTCACTGTTGCAGATTTGAAGGTCGGCTCCGCTGCACTGCGTGTCGTCTTTCTCGCACGACGTCGGCGTGCAGGTTCCCCCCGTGGGGTTGCAGAGGGCCGCCGAGCCGCAGAGCTCCTTGTCCACCCAGCCGTCTTGCCCGGGGTTGCACACCTGCAGCTCGGACCCTGCACACTGAAACTGCCCGGGGCGGCAGACGAGCGCGGTGTCGGCGGCGTCGGTGGCGTCGAGCGCGTCTTGCGCCGACGCGTCCACCGGTGTGCTCGCCATGCTGACCATCGCATCGCCGCCGGGTGCAACGTCCGTATCTCGGACGGCCGCACGAGGCGCCGCCTCGGGCCCCGCGTCGTCGACGATGTCGAAGTTGCCGGCCACGCCGAGGCAACCCAGGGGCAAAGCGGTCGCCACGAGGACGACCGCCCGCGCGATCCACACTTGCCGACGGCCTTCAGCGCGCATCAAAACCTCCCGGCAACCCCGGCGCTGAGCGCGCCTGCATAGACGCGCACCGCCGTTTCTCGAGGAGAGGTCAGGAGAAGGACGATCCCCGTCGCGGCCAAGGTCGCGCCCGCGATCGTCGCCACTGTGGAGACGTTTGCGAGCGTGCGGTACGTATCGAGGTCTCCCGTGTAGGCGGCAGAGCAGTGCCCGTTCGGGCACGCGTCGATCAGCGAGGCGCGTCGCGTCAGCACCAGGACGCCGGTCACTCCGCCGGCGGCCAGACCGGCAATGCCCACGCCGAGAGCGCCGATCCCCAGCTTCGTCTGGGCCGAGGACGTCCGCTCCGGAGGCGGCGACGCTGCGATCGCGGCCGGTTCGGGAGCCGGCGATGCGTCGGCGACGGCGGTCTCGCGGCGAGGCTGAAGAGTGAGCGAGACCGTCTGCTCACCCGCTTCGCTGATCGCGAACGACTGCTCGGCGGGAGCGAATCCGTCTGCAGAGGCCTTCACCCGATGGGACCCCGGGTTGCAGGCGAGCCGTACACCCAGCGCGGCGGCCGGGACCTCGACGTCGTCGAGGAGGACATCGGCCGCCGGCGGTCCGTTCACGACGAGCGTGACCCAGGCGAGTCGTGCGGCGACCTCCGTGTCTTCTTGTTTCGCGCTCTTGACCGCCGCGGCGAAGGGGGCGGGCGCTCCGGGTGCCAGAGGCTCCCGAAGGATTCGCCGGTAGGTCTCGTTCGACTCGACGAGCTTGCCGAGCCCCGCCTGCGCCCGCGCCAGTCCGAGGAGGAGAGTGGGCGCGTGCACGAGGGCCTCGGCACGCTCGAATCGATCGGCCGCGAGCGCGTATCGCTCCTGCTTTTGCGCCTCGTAACCCTCGTGGGCAAGCGCGCGCGCCGTCGCGCGGTCGGCATCCGACGCTGCGGGTTGCGCCGACGCGGAGCGGGAGACGGCGAGGGTCGACGCCGCGAGAAACAAGACCCGCGTCACGATGCGGCGCACGAGATACTCCTTCTTTGGAAAAACTAGATTCCGAAATCGACGTCGTCGGAGGGTGAGGGGGAGACCATCGGCGCAGGCCTCGGCGTCGGCGTCTTCGACCGAAGGAAGGTGGCCCGCTCCGTGGGGGCCCGGTTCGCAGCGGCGACCGCGAGCGCGGGCTCCGGCGCAGACGGAGGTGCCGTCGGCCCGGTCGCCGCGAGGGGCTCGGCATGGGCGGCGGGCGGCGCGACCGACTGGCTCGCCGGATCCGCGGATCGGACGACGCTCTGACTCCGAGTCGGCGTCGCGCCGCGCGCCGATCGGGCGTCGATGGCCCCACTGCAGAGCGTCACGGCGAGGGGCGCGAGGGCCATCACCGCGGCGGCGGCCAGGAGCTTCGATCGGCGGCTGCGAGGTCGCACCGGGCGCGCGGCTTCGAGGTCTTTCGCTTGCGATGCGGGCGCCGCCTCGATCGGGGCTCCGACGACTCCGAGCGCCCGTCCGAGGGCGTCGGCCATCTCGCGCGCCCCCGCGAAACGGTCGCGCGCGTCCCGCGCGGCGGCTCGCGTCCACCAGAGGTCGAACTCTGGCGTCATTGCGGGATCGACCTGACTGGGGACGGGGAGCGGCTCGAAGATGATCTTCGCCAGGAGATCCCCGAGCGCCTTGCTGTCGAAGGGGAGGCGCCCGGTAAGGCATTCGAAGGCGATCACCGCGAGCGACCAGAGGTCGGCGCGGTGGTCGATTTCGTCCACGCTTCGGGCCTGTTCGGGGCTCATGTAAAAGGGGGTCCCGATCAACATGCCCGCCTCGGTGGCGCTCGCGACGGCGTCGCATCCCGCGAGACCGGTGAGCTTTGCCACACCGAAGTCGAGCAGCTTGGCCACTTCGCCCGCGTCGTCCTGGGCGAGGAAGATGTTCTCCGGCTTCAGATCGCGATGGACGATGCCGGCGGCATGCGCTTTGGCGAGGCCGTTCGCGACTTGCGAGACAATGGAGTACGTCGCTGCGGCATCGAGGCGCCCGACCCGCTGGAGGCGCGCGGCGAGATCCTCGCCCTGGAGGCACTCCATCGCGATGAAGGGGACCCCTTCGTGCGTGTCGTAGTCGAGGATGCGGACGATGTTCGTGCTTCCAAGCCGTGCGATTGCGCGGGCTTCGCGCTCGAAGCGCGCGACGTAGCCGGGTCCGCCGGCGGCTTCGCTCGTCATGAACTTCACGGCGCAACGAACGCCAAGCGAAAGGTGCTCCGCGAGCCACACGGTTCCCATGGCCCCCCGGCCGAGCTCGCGAACGAGCTCGAAGCGGTTGGCGATGATGCTGCCCATGGCCGGTGTCATGAAGCCAGGTCAAGAGCACACGCCGTGCCCAGCGCGAGAGTCGGCCCTCGCCCACCCGGCTACTCCGATCCGGTGCCTCGGTAGGGCATCAATCGGCTGCCACCTCCCCGATCGGGCGCCGTCCCAAACTGCAGCAATGGCGCAAAGGGCCCCACCGCGCTGTGGGTGCACCTCCCCGGCACGCGCTCCCGGCACGCGCTGCGCCAACCGGGCGCGGCTTGGTCGACGGTTTACCCGTTGACGGACTTTTTTTCGGCAAATAGCTTCAGGCGCGACGAGTGACGTCGGGGGGATGAGACACAGTCTTCGCGCAGCCGTCTTCGCGCGCCCGAACGAGATAGAGGAACCGAGATGACCACCAAGAGCCAGAGCCACGTGGATCTGCCCGGAAGCGAGCGGCGCGCCGTACGGAACGCGACGCGCGGCAGCGAGATCGATTCGGACGAACGTTTCGAGGTCACCGTCCGCCTCCGCCGAAACAAGGCGCTGCCGACGTCCTTCTCGCACCACGTCCCCGGCAAAAAGCCCCCGCCGTTGACGCGAGCGGAGTACGTCGCAAATCATGGCGCGTCGGATGGGGATCTGGCGGCCGTGGCGAAGTTCGCTTCGGAGTACGGGCTCGTGGTCACGCAATCGAGCAAGGCGCAGCGGACCGTCGTGCTCTCCGGAACGGCGGGCGCCTTCGAGAAGGCGTTCGACACGCAGCTTCACCACTACGTGCACGACAGCGGGACCTATCGCGGGCGCGTGGGCGCGGTGCGCATTCCCGCCACCCTCAAGGACGTGGTCGTCGGCGTTTTCGGGCTGGACAATCGCCCCTTCGCGCGGCCTCACTTCCAGCGCGTCTCCGGGAAGTCTGCCGCCGCAAAGGAGTCGGCGAGCTTCAATCCGACCGACCTTGCGCGGCTCTACACGTTTCCGACGGGCCTCGACGGATCCGGGCAGACAATCGGGATCATCGAGCTGGGCGGGGGCTATCGACCCAGCGACCTGGCGACCTACTTCCGGGCCATCAACGTGAACGTCACGGGTTCGATCGCGGCCGTTTCGGTCGACGGCGGGAAGAACCAGCCCGGTGGCAACGCGGACGCCGAGGTGATGCTGGACATCGAGGTCGCGAGCGCCATCGCTCCGGGCGCCGACATCGCGGTGTACTTCGCGCCGGATGCTACGGACCGCGGTTTCCTCGACGCGGTCAACGCGGCCGTGCAGGACTCGACCCGTTCGCCATCGGTGATCTCGATCAGCTGGGGCGGTCCCGAGGCCGCCAGCACCGTCGCATTCGCGACCCAGCTCGACGAGGTCTTCCAGTCGGCCGCGGCTCTCGGCATCACCGTCTGCGTCGCTTCCGGCGACAATGGCGCAGCCGACGAGGGGCCACAGGAATGGGACGGGATCGTGCATGCCGACTTCCCCGCCTCCAGCCCGAACGTGCTCGCGGTCGGGGGCACGCGCGTCCTGGCGGCCAACGGCGCACTTCGCAGCGAACAGGTCTGGAACCAGGGCGGCGCCGATCCGCAGAGCGACTCGTTCGGCGCGAGCGGTGGCGGCATCAGCACGCTCTTTCTCACCGTCCCGCCGTGGCAATCGAAGATCGCGCTGCCCGCTTCGGCCAGTGGAGGACGGCCGGGTCGCGGGGTTCCCGACGTCGCCGCCGACGCCAATCCAGCGAGCGGATACAACGTGCGTGTCGACGGGCAGGACACCGTGATCGGCGGTACGAGCGCCGCCGCGCCCCTCTGGGCGGCGCTCATTGCGCTCATCAACCAGAAGGTGGGCAAGCGCGTGGGCTTCATCAACCCCGAGCTTTACGCGGGCGCCGGGGGTGCCGCCTTCAACGCCGTGCCGACGGGCAATAACCGCGTGGGTCCGCAGAACCTGGGGTACGACGCCGGGAGCGGCTCGTGGAGCGCATGCACGGGCCTCGGCACGCCCAACGGTCAGGAAGTGCTCAAGCTCCTCGCATAACGCGCGGCGCGATCACGGCCATCACGACCTCGGCGGGCGTGGCTGGCGCTGCAACTGGTAAGGGGGACGGCGTTCTGGCACGATGGCCCAATGACGCCCGTCGCCCCCGGAGACGTTCTTGCCGGGAAATACCGCGTCACCAGGGTGCTCGGCATCGGCGGGATGGGGGTCGTGGTGGCGGCCACACACATCCAGCTCGACGAGCCGGTGGCGCTGAAGTTCATGCTGCCCGAGGCGCTTGGGAGCGCCGACGCGGTCGCTCGTTTCCTGCGCGAAGCGCGCGCCGCCGTCCGGTTGCACAGTGAACACGTCGCCCGTGTGAGCGACGTCGGCACGCTGGAGACAGGCGCTCCGTACATCGTCATGGAGTACCTGGACGGGACCGACCTCGCGGGCGTGCTTGCGGCGCGCGGGCCACTGCCTCCGGAGGAGGCCGTCGAGTACATCGTGCAGGCGAGCGACGCGCTCGCCGAAGCGCACTCGCTCGGCATCATCCATCGCGATCTGAAGCCCGCGAACCTGTTTCTCACGAAGCGCCGCGATGGCACGCCGCTCGTCAAGGTGCTCGATTTCGGGATCTCGAAGTCGTCGGCCCGCAACGAGCCGGTTTCGGGCTCCCTGACGAGGACGGGCGAGATCATGGGCTCACCCCTCTACATGTCGCCCGAGCAGATGAAGTCTACGAAGGGGACGGACGGGCGCACGGACATCTGGTCGCTCGGCGTCATCTTGTACGAGCTCCTTGGCGGCCGGACTCCTTTCGAATCGGAGACGCTCGGCGGTCTCATGGCGCTCGTGCTCACCGAGTCGCCGGCGCCGCTGCAGGGAGTTCGGCCGGGGCTTCCGCAGGCGCTCTGCGACGTCGTCAACCGATGCCTCGAGAAAGACCCGAACACTCGCTGGCCGACGATCGCGCACCTCGCGGCGGCGCTCGCGCCCTTCGCGCCGGCGCGCGTGCGACCGCTCGTGGAGCGCATCTCGATCGTGCTCGGGCAGGGTGCGGCGCCGACGTTCTCGCAGGTCGCACCGGCCGCGCCGGCGCCCCCCGCGGCGGTCACCAGCGGGACGATGCGCGGGTGGAGCGAGACGCAGGGCGGCGGGGCGAAGCCAGGCAAGGCCCTCCCGATCGCCATCATGAGCATGGTGGGGGTTGCGGTGGTCGGAGGCGCGGCCTTCTTCGCGCTGCACCGAAGCGATTCGCGTCCGGGGCCGGCGGTCGCCGCTGCGTCCGCGGCGCCGCCGCCGTCCCCTCCAGCTCTCGAGAGTGCGCCCGCTACCCCGGTGACGGTCGCTGCCGCCGCCCCGCAGGAGCCGCCTCCGGTGGCGTCTGCCTCGTCCGATCGAGAGCCGACGGCTCCCACGAAGCACGCGTCTCCGGGAACCAAGGCCCCCTCCGCGCCACCGCCTTCGAGCGGCAAGAAGGCGCCTGCCGTCGCCCCCGCGCCCGCCGGGCCGCCGCCTCCGCCTTCGCGGCCGCCTGCGCCCGCCCCAGCGTCGGCCCCTGCGCAGCCCCAGGCCGGGATCCTCGACACGAGCAACTAAACGTCCATCGCGAGAAGAGCGAGAAAAGAGTGCTCTCCCTCCTGCTCGTGATGGGCCATTGCGCTCGGGGATTCGGTAGCAGCGCCTGGCAGGCATTGATAGGCTGAGCCCATCATGTCCATAGTCCGCTCTTTGCGGTTATTACCTTTCCTCGCGGCACCTGCTCTCGTCGCGGTCACGCCGGCGTACGGGCAGGAGGGCTCGACGGACAACTCGGCGACCGTCGAGACCCTCTTCGGCGCAGGCAAAGCCCTCGTCGCTCAGGGCAAGTTCTCCGAAGCGTGCCCGAAGTTTCTCGCGAGCTACAACCTCGAGCACCGGATCGGCACGGTGCTCAACCTCGCCGACTGCTACGAGAAGAACCAGCAGCTCGCCAGCGCGTGGGCGCGGTACATCGAGGCGGCGACCCTCGCGCAGCGCGCGGGACAATCCGAACGAGCCGCGTTCGCCACCACACACGCGAAGGCGCTCGAGCCCACGTTGAGCAAGCTGACGATTCTCGGTCCCGGGAGCGACGGCCGCCGCAGGGCTCGTTCTCCGAAGGGACGGCGTCACGGTCGATCCCGCCGTGTACGGCGTCGCGGTCGCGGTCGACGGGGGGACGCACACCATCGAGGCGTCGGCGCCCGGCAAGAAGCCGTGGTCGAGCCAGGTCGTCGTCGCGTCGTCGTCGGATGCCAAGACCGTCGCCGTGCCCGCCCTCGAGGACGGCCCACAGCCTCTCGAAACCGCGCAGCCCAGCGTGGCGCCGGCGGCTCCCGACGTGCACACCAATGGCGGCAACGTCCGCGTGGCAGGCTTTGTCGTCGGCGGCGTGGGAGTCGCGGGAATCGTCGCCGGCAGCATCTTCGGCGCAATGGCGGGTTCGAAGGCAAGCGCGGCCAAGCGCGAGTGCGTGCCTGTCTCGAACTGCCAGGCCAACACGAATCCGGCGGCAGGCAGCGATATGAACACGGCCGGCACGTTCGCCGACGTGTCCACCGTGGCGTTCGTCGCAGGCGGCGCGCTCGTCGCGACCGGAGTGGTGCTCTATCTCGTGGGACGTCCGAAGGCGTCGGCGGCGGCGTTGCAATGGACGCCGACCGTCGTGGCGCATGGTGGTGGCATGGGCTTTTCGGGGGCATGGTGATGCGCTTGGCCATTGCAAAGAGTGCGGGGCGATTTCCTGGGGCTGCTCGTCGCGACCGCGGGGGCGGTCACCGCGTGCCGCGGGATCGCGGGGGTCGAGGACATCCCGGTTCTCGTGGTCGGGCCGGATGCCACGACGGAAGGCGGCGTCGATGCGGGGTTCGATTCCGCGGCGGCGCAAGAGACGTCGGTCGCGGAAGATGCACCGAACGAACCCGCGGATGCCGGCACACCGTTGCCGGAGGCCGCGGCGAGCGCATGCCCCGACGGGGGCGAGGTCATGTGCGGCGAAGCCGGGACTTGCTTGCCGACGGATCCGCTCAACTGCGGCGCGTGCGGCAACGACTGCACCTCGGCGCCTCACGTCAATGGTGCGGCCACGACCTGCATCCAGGGGACGTGCGCGTACTCGTGCTCCACCGGGTACACGAACTGCGGCGACGCAGGGCCGGGATGCCCGACGAGTCTCGTCACGCCGCAGACCTGCGGTTCGTGCACGACGGTTTGTCCGGCGCAAGATCCGCTCTGTTCAGGCCCGTCGACGAGCGGCGGTACGGCGACCTGCACGTCGAGCTGCTCGGGCACGACACCGGACCTCTGCGGGAGCGTCTGCGTCGACAACCAGACCGATCAGGATCACTGCGGCACCTCGTGCGCGGCCTGCACCAACCAGACGTGCGTGGCGGGCGCGTGCTCGGGCAGCTGCGCTCCCGGTCAGATCTCGTGCATGGGCAGCGTTCCGCAGACGTGCGGTCCCACGGGGCTCTGGGTGGCAGGGACGGTCACGTCGGGCAAATGCGGCGCGGTGTGCACCCCCGGCGCGACGCAGTGCATGGGCGGCAACCAGCAGACGTGCAGCACGGATGGCGCGTGGGTGACGGCGGCGGTCGTCGTGGGCACATGCGGCGCCGTGTGCCTTCCCGGCGCGGCCCAGTGCGTGACGGGCGCGGCCCAGTCTTGCGCGGCGACGGGCCAGTGGAACGCGGCCACGCCTTGCACGGGTGCAACCGCGCCTTTCTGTTACCAGGGCGTGTGTTCGACCGAGCCGCCGAGCTGCCAGGGAAGTGGGGCGGGCGCGGGGCTGAACTGCGGGGGCACGAGCGGGACGACGGACTGCTGCGCGACTCTCGCCGTCCCGGGAAACACGCTGTCGACCTTCGACCGGGACGACAACCCGAGTTACCCGGCGACGATAGCCTCCTTCCGGCTCGATGAGTTCGAGGTCACGGTCGGCCGGTTCCGGAAGTTCGTCACGGCCCTCGTCGGCGGATGGACGCCCCCGAACGGGTCGGGAATCCACACGCACCTCAATTCGGGGAGCGGCCTCGTGGACAGCGGGGGCACCGGAAACGAAAAGGGCTGGGACGCCGCCGACTGGAACGTGGGCCTCTCGTCGCTCGCGTCCAACCCGGACACGGAGTTCTCGAGCTGGGGGTCGGGGTCGACCTGGACCCACGCGGCGGGGGCCAACGAGCACCTGCCCATCACGAACGTCACCTGGTATCAGGCCTACGCGTTCTGCATCTGGGACGGTGGATTCCTGCCCAGCGAAGCCGAGTGGAACTACGCTGCGGAGGGAGGAGCGCAGTATCAGAACTACTATCCCTGGGGCGCTCTCGCGTCGGTGCACGGGTCGATCACCAACTACGCCATCACCGCGTGCGGCTACCCCAGCGGAACGACGGGCACCACCTGCAGCGGCACCGTGGCGGACATCGCGCCCGTGGGATTCATCGCGGCCAACGGCACCGCCATCTGGGGGCAGTTCGACCTCGCGGGGAATGCGATCGAGTGGAACCTGGACTGGTACGTCAGTCCGTATGCGACGAGCACTTGCACCAACTGCGCGGACATGACCACTCCGCTCGTCCCCCACCCGGGCCGAGTGCTCCGCGGCGGGAGCTACGACATGCCCACGAGCGAGATCATCAACTCGGCGCGCAATAACTCGGACCCCCAGATGCTCGGGACCGACGGCATCGGTCTCCGATGCGCGAGGACGCCGTAGTCGCATCGGCGCGGCCACTCAGCGCGGAGCCGGCGACGCTCGCTTGAGCGATGCCCTGGTCGGAATCGGGGCGTTCTCGTTTTTTGAGCCGCGAAGGTCGGTCATCGTCACTTCAGCGATCGTCGGGGGGGCACGTTTGCTTCCTGACCCTCCGCGGAGATCCTCGATGTTCCCCAGAGACGCGCAACCGGGTGGCGGATGGACGCGGACGTTCGGGGGCGGAATCGTCGTTGGCGGCGCGCTCGCGATGGGCTGCGGGACTTCGAGTCCGTCGTCCGCGGGCAGCGGCTCTGGGTCGGATAGCGGCTCGAGCGGATCTACCAGCGGCAGCAGCGGCGCAACCGCCAGCAGCAGCAGCGGCGGCAGCAGCGGGACGGGTTCGGACGGGGGCAGCAGTGGCGGCAATCCATCGACGGACTCGGGAATCAGCGGGTCGTGCGCCGTGACGGCTTCGAGCGTGCGCGTGACGCCCGTCGACGTCGGCATCAGCTACGTCTACAGCGAGATCGACGCCAACGGTCCGAACCTCGGTCTCGCGCCGCTCGCGATCTCGCCGATCCCGGGCGGCGGGTCGCGCGTGGCCTTCATGGGCAGCGACAGCATGGTGCACATCGTGGCGCTCGACGGTAGCGATCAGCTCGTCGCGGGGTCCGCGTTCGCTCTGCCGGCGTTCGACTTCCAGGACCTCTACGCCGACAGTGCGGGAGGCGTGGTGCTCGTCAGCCGAGCGGCCGTCTACGGGATGGGCACCGGCAACTGCGGCGATCCGTCCAACCTTTGCGGGACGCCCCCGACCCCGCCCGACCCTTGCTTCGACATGTTCATGGTGCGCTTCGACGGCGCCAAGGAGACGTGGGCCGCCAAGCTGACCCAGTCGGACGCGATGCATCCGCCCTATCTGACGAGCAAGACCGACCCCGATAACCTCATCTACATCTGGTGGTACGCGCACAACGGTCGCATCGCGTTCGACGGATCGAACTACGCGGGCTACTTCGGCGCCGCGATCAGCGTCTCGCAGAGCGGATGCGTGAACATCCACCAGGGCGATCGCATGCAGATCGTCAACGCCAGCGGCGTCGTCTCGAGCGGCGGGTTCGACTGGGGCTGCAGCCACAGCGGCTACGAGCGCATCGTCTGGGATCCGACCGCGAAGAAGTTCGTGACCGTCTGCAAGAACGACGCGCCGACGGACAACAAGTCCGGGCGCATCGCCTTCGCGCCCGCCACGACGACCATCGATCCGGTCGACCTCTCGTATTCGGACTTCGGCAGCGTGCTCAACGCGGGCGGCGGAGGCTACTGGCTGGTCACGAGCGACATCCGTGCGGGCCAGACCCCCAACACCGACGGACTCGCCGACGTTCATCTCTTGCACGTCACGACCGGCGCGCCGGACAAGGACATCACGCTCGCGAGCGACTCGGGGTTGAACGACCGAGCGCCGCACCTGGCCGCCTACGGAACCAACCGGATGCTGGCGGCGTGGGAGACGTCGACCGCAGCCGGCGACCTGGCGCAGAACGACAAGAACCGAAAGCTCTACGTGCAGGCGCTCGACGACACGACGGGCGCCTCCGAGGGCACCCCGATCCTGGTCCCTGGCGTCGTAGGCAGCCGGTACCAAGACTTCCGAGCGTATCCGGACGGCAGCGTGGCCTACGTGGCTCCTGGCAGTAGCGCCAGCAAGATCAACGTGGTGCGCGTCTCGGCGTGCCCCTGACGGGCGCTGCACTGGCCGAAACTTACGATTTCAGCGAAACTGCAACGAATTCGGTTGAGCCGCGGCGGCTCGACGAGGTCACCTCCCATCGTGACGGACACCGCAACCGAGCGCCAACGGGGAAGCCGTGCAGCCGCCGATCGCATCGGGCAGGTGCTCATCTTCCCCGACGTCTCGCTCGTCGACCTCGACGACGCGTCCATCGCGAGGATCCTCCTCGAGGGAGATGACCGCGCGCCTCGGGTTGCCTGGCAACGGTTCGCGCCGATGGTACACCGGATGCTAAAGCGCGCGTTCGGGCCCGAGCACGACATCGACGATCTCGTTCAGGAGGTCTTCCTGACGCTCTTCAAGCGCGTGCACACGCTGCGCGAGCCCCAGGCGCTCAAGGCGTTCGTGATCTCGATCACGGCGCACGTGATCCGCTACGAGCTCCGGCGCCGAACCGCTCTTCGGTGGCTTCGGTTCGGCGACGCTCCCGATGCGTCGGCCGCCGATGCCGATCTCGACTCTCGCGAGGCCGTCGTGCGTCTCTATCGCATCCTCGATCGCCAGGGCAGCGACGACCGGACGGTGTTCGCGCTTCGGTACCTGGAGGGGCTGGAGCTCGTCGAGGTGTCGCAAGCACTCGGGGTCTCGCTTGCGACGACGAAGCGGCGGGTCGCCCGAGCGTGGCGAAGGGTGGTGGCCAGCGCGAGGCGCGACGACGCGCTCGTCGAGTACATGGGCAAGCTCACGGCGGGTGAGGTCCTATGACCGAGCGAGGGCGGCCTGATGCCGACGCGGCCGTTGAACGGCTCGTCGAGCTGGCGAGGGAGGCGCCTGCCAAGCACCTCACTCCCCGGGAGTGGGCGGGGCTTCACCGCCTCGAGCGCACGCTGGTCGTCGGGCGCGGCCGTGGGCGGGCGTTCAAGGTCGCCGTCGCGTTCGTCTTTGCCGCGGCGGCGCTGGTCCTTGCGCTCCGGCTGCGCGATCGAGCACTCACGTACGAGGTCACGAACGCGACGATCAGCGAAGGCGGGTACGTCGCTGCCACCGACGCCGAGGCGCTCCTGCGGTTCTCGGATCGATCGGAGCTCGGGGTCGGCCCCGGCACGCGTGTCCGCGTGTCTAGCCTCGAGGTCCACGGGGCTCGCGTGATGCTCGAGGGCGGGTTGCTCCATGTTCGAATCCGTCCGGAGCCGCACGCCGCGTGGACGCTCGACGCCGGTCCGTACGTCGTGCACGTGACCGGAACCGAGTTCGATCTCGCTTGGCGCGTGGACGACCAGACTCTCGACCTGCGCCTTCACAAAGGCTCGGTGGTCGTCGAGGGCCCGCTGGCCGACGCAGGGCTCCGAATGGTCGCCGGCCAGCACCTCGTCGCCAACGGCAACGCGGGGACGCTGTCGCTCGTCGACGAGCGCAGCGGGCACCCTCTGCCGAGCGAGGCGCTGTCGTCCGCCTCGGCGGCGGTCCCGAGCGAGAGCCGGGCCAGCCCGATGGCGGTCGCGCCGACCGAACCGGTGGCGGGCTCGAGATCGCGCGGGGTCGGCGTCGCGGGACGGGGGCACGCCGAGGCGCAGACCTGGGGCGGCCGCGTGGCTCATGGCGACTTCGACGGCGTCATCGCAGAAGCCGAGCGCCAGGGTGTCGACAAGGCGCTGGCGGAATCGACGGTGGCCGACCTCGCCGCGCTCGCGGACGCGGCGCGGTACGCGCGGCGAGATGACCTCGCCCGGCGCGCCTTGATGGCCCAGCGCGCGCGCTATCCTGGTTCCGTGCAGGCGCGGGATGCTGCGTTCTTCCTCGGAGGCCTCGCCGAGGGCCAGAAGAACGATGCGGCCTCTCTCGAGTGGTACGACGTCTACCTTGGCGAGAACGCGAACGGGGCGTACACGTCGCAGGCCCTCGGGCGCAAGATGATGCTCGTCCAGCGACTGAGGGGTACGGGCAATGCTCGGCCCATCGCGGCCGAGTACGTCGCGCGCTTTCCGGACGGCCCATACGCGAGTTCGGCCGACAAGCTGCTGCACGCGCAATGAGGAGGGGGTCCGCGGTCGTGGCGCTCCAGGTCCTCGCCTCCGCGTTTCTCTCGTTCGCTTCGCTCTTCTCGTTCGCCGCGTTGAGCGGCAAAGAGGCTCTTGCGGAGGGCGCGCCGGCGCCGACCGTGGTCCTTCTGAGCCTCGCGACGTCCGACGAAGTGACGACCGAAGCCATGGCACGCGTGAAAGGGGAGCTCAAGGCCGCGGGCTTCGACGTCGCGATCGTTCCCTTCAGCGGCGGCGACGCGAGGCGCGATCTCGAGGCCGCCGGCCGGGAGCTGAATGCCATCGCGGCCTTCGCGATCTTCGTCAGGCCCTTCGAGGGAGGCACGTCGGTTGCCGAGATTCTGGGTGTCCGATCGGATCCGCCAGAAGATCGTCATCCAGAACGCCGTTCTTCACGAGACGGACCGGGGCCGTGGATCCGAGATTCTCGCGGTCCGCGCCGTCGAGCTCCTCAAGGCGAACCTCGCGGACTTCTGGGCCCCGGCGGCCTCTCCCCCTCCCACCCCGCCTCCCCCGCCCAGTCCACCCCCGACCCCCCCCGCGCCCGAGAGCGAACACAAGCCCCGGCCCCCTTTCGCTTCGGGTCTGGGCGCCGGCCTGGGCGTGGGAATCCTCGAGAGCTTCGGCGCGATGGGCGCGACCTGGAGCCCCAACGCGGCGGTGTCGTACGGATGGCCTCGAGGTCTCAGCGTGCGCGCGACCTTCGCTGGACTCGGGCCTGCCGCCGCGTTCTCGGCGAGCAACGGCTCCGTGGACGTCGAGCAAGAGCTCGCGCTCCTCGAGATCGTCAAGACCTGGTGGCCCGGTTCGGCGCTGGTACCCCTCGTATCCGTCGGTTCGGGAGCGCAGCACGTCCACGTCGCGGGGACCGGCAATCCCCCGTACCAGGGACACACGTCCGACCACTGGTCGCTCGTGACGACCGTCGGTGCGGGCCTCGCGATCCCCATCGTCTCGACGCTCTCGATCCTCGTGCAGGCGCGCGCGCTCGCGGCCTGGCCGTCGGCCGTCGTTCAGGTCGTCGGCGCCGACGTGGCTCGCGTGGGCGCTCCGTCGCTACTGGCCGATGGGGGACTCTTCGGGACGATTCCATGATCGCGCGCTGGGCTCGCCCTTGCTGGTCTCTGCCGGTGGGCCTGTTGGTCGCCGCCACGGCGCACTGCGGATCCCGCGTGGTCGACGCCGTCGATCTCGGTCAGACGTCCGACGGCGGACCCCTCCTCATCTGGCCCACCCCTTCCCACAGCGCGAATTCCGATCCGTGGCTCGTCTCGCATCACGACGACCTCGTCGAGATGCAGCCGCGCGTCATCGTGCTCGATTTCTACGACTACCTGGACGTGCAGCAAGCGCAGCAGAAGGTCACGGCGACGATCGACGCGATCTCCGCGGGCTCGCGCTATCACGGATACGCCGACTCGACGGCATTCGCGTTTCTGAACTACACGATCGTCAAATTCATCGACCTGACCGACCATCCTCCGCCCGCCAACTACATGTACGAGGCCAGCACGCTGCTGCCGGTCGATCCGAGCGATGGCACCTTCGACGCGAGCGCCCTCTTCAAGCAGGCGTTCGCCGCCTACTACGGTTATCCGGACCCCGGCAATCCGTCCCAATATCTCACTCTCTGCCAGCTCTTCGAGCAAGGCATCATCAACGAACTGTGGCTCATGACGGGAGACGAGGGCACCTCACGCCGGCCGCCGCTGATGATCGAGAAGAAGCAGGTCTACGATGCGCAGAACAAGGCCGTTCCGGGCAGGTTCGCGGATACGGGATATCAGCCATTTCCGGAGCTGCAATGCGGGGTGACCGCGAGACTGGCGTACATCAGTCCTGTGGTCGGAGTCGACTGCGACCTCGTGGCGCCCTCGTCCGGAATCGAGAACACGGCCACGGCCTCTCCGCAGGTCATCCCGTACCTGAGCGACAACGCGACCGACTTCTTCAACGACGACTTCACGGCTCGTTTCGGGACCACGTTCAACAGCTGGGAGGATCTGGTCCTTCCGGGTGCGAGCGAAGGGTGGTGCACCCTGCAGACCGCGGCCTGCATCTCGTATCCGAGCGAGACCGCCGTACCGGAGGCCGTGCCGGTGGCGACGGGCACGCTCTATGACGGAACCGCGTGGACGATGAGCCCCTTCGTGCAGGGGTGCGGCACGGCGCACTTCCCTCCGAACGCGCGATTCGAGTGGGACTACGGCAACACGCAGGCGGTGCGGGCGCGGTGCGAACACTACGACATGCACGACGCCGCGAGCGGCGACGTCCTCGTGGGCTACAGCAGCACCATGGCCGCGGTCGCCGCGCTCACGACGCAGTTCGGCGACGACGGCTGCGGAGGCGGCTGGCAGCTCTACTACCGCCAGAGCATGCCGGGGCTGCACAACCGGGCGCGCGCCGCCGATGGCTCGCCCATGAAGAACTGGTGGCCGTTCTTGTTCTACTAGAGGAGGGGGGAGCCGCAGATGGCCGAACCGGCCGAGGGGAGTTAGGGATCTGGCATGCCCTCCGATCACCGCCGTCCGGCACCTCGCGAAGAAGAGCCGGCACCCGCCGCGCGCGCTCCGAGCCACGCCGAGCGATGCCGCACGCTTGCGTCGCAAGCCGTGTCCGCGACGCTGGCGACGATCGCTCGTGAGCCTCGCGGCTTCCCGTATGGGTCGCTCGTGACCGTCGCGGTGGACACGTTGGGCCGTCCGCTTCTCCTTCTCTCGGATCTCGCCGAGCACACGGCGAACCTGAAGGCGCAGGCCGAGGCCTCGGTGCTGATGACCGAACCGCTCGGCGGGCACGATCAGCCGCTCGCCCTCGGCCGCGTGACGATCCTCGGCCCCTGCGTCAAGGTCGTGGCGATCGAACGCGACGGCGCGCGCGAAGCGTTCTTGAAGCAGCAGCCGAGCGCGGCGTACTACGTCGACTTCCAGGACTTCGCGTTCTATCGCGTCGAGCCGGTCACGCTTCGCTACGTCGGCGGCTTCGGGCGCATGTCGTGGGTGAGCGCCGACGAGTACCGCGCGGCCGAGCCGGATCCGCTGGCTCCTGACGCTCTGGGCATCCTCAAGCACATGAACGACGACCACGCCGACGCGGTGCTCGCCTACGCGCGCGGCCTGGCGGGGATTGCGGAGGCCACGAGCGCCACGATGACCGCGGTGGACCGTTATGGTTTCGAAATCGCCGTCATGACGGCGAAGGGACCGCGCGCGGCGCGCCTCGAGTTCGACACTGTGGTCGCGACACCGGGCGACGCGCGCCAGGCGCTCGTCGCGATGGTGAAGCGGGCGCGTGCCGCGTCATCCTGACGTTCGCGCGCGGCTTGCCGTCAGCGGCTCGGCTTGGGCTTCTCCGCAGTCTCGCGGGGCCTGCGCGCCGCTGCGAGCGCGTCCGGATTCCACTTCTCGATGAACGCGCGGCGAAGCATCTGGCGCACGTAGTCCGACGCCGTGAGGCCCTCGGCGTCTGCGAGCGCGCGCAGCATGGTCTCCTCGCCTTGGGAGAGCCTCATGTGAAATTGCCCAGGACGTTCGACCGGCGGCATCTACACCGTGTGTACACACGGTGTAGAGCGCGGTCAAGGCTCACTCCGCTGTGTTTGCGTCGACCGCGCCGGAATCCGGAGCGGGGCTACCGGAGTCCACGACGGGGGTCGTCCCCGCATCCGGGACGGCGGCCATGCCCGCGTCGGGGCGCGGCGCCCCGCAAATGCTGGGCAGCATGAACCCCGCGCCGCCGGCGCCGGCGCCGGCCCCGCCCGGGGCAGCCTGGGCGTTGCACGTCTGGCCGGGGGGGCACTCGGAGTCGATGGCGCATTCCTGCGTCTGCGACGCGGCGCAGCTCGGCTGGCAGGTCGTGTCGTACATCGACAGGTTGAACCCGCCCAAGGCTCCCAGGAGGCCCGCACCGGCCGCCGCTGCCGCGTCCGGCGCTGCCATCGCGCCACCTTCCGCAGAGCCGCCGCAGCAAACCTGCCCGGAGGAACAATCGGAGCCTTTGCTGCATTCATTCGAAACGGTCATCGATCCCGCTGGGCACTGCCCCACGGCTACGCAAGACGACGTTATCGCCGTGAGGGACAGCATCGAGCAGCAGGTCTGGCCGGGTGCGCACGAGGCCGATCCACCGTCCGCGGCGCCGCCTTCTCCTCCTCCCGTAACCGCTCCTCCTCCTCCTCCGAGTCCTCCGAGAAGCCCTGCGACCGCCGTGAGAGCGCCGCAGGTCGCGTTCACCGTGGGGAGGCCGGGGGTGGCGGCCCCTGTATCGGGTGTCTCGGTCGAGTCGGCGCCCGCGTCCTCGGAGTTACCGGTGGCCGGGCTGGACGACGAGCCACATGCCGCCGCAAACCCGAGGACAACGAACGCGCCGAAGGAAAATCGCACTAGGGCCATGGGTATCTCCGGTAGGGTCGGCAACGCCAACGGTTGAAGGGTCGGCGTCTCTCTTACCGTGGCGTAGGTAGCGACGGGCGAAAGAGATCACCCGCGGCGTCGAATTCTGTACCCACAAGAATTATCCAGTTCCTCGTGGAGGATGCCCTTACGCCCTCCCGCGAGCCCCCGCGGCTCGGATGCCGCACCCGATCCCATCGGGATCACCCGGCAAGCACGATCTTTCCAAAGTGCGACGCGCCTCGCATGTGCTCCAGCGCCGCGCGGGCTTCGTCGAACCGGAACGTCCGGTCGACCACCGGGCGGGTGCGGTGAAGAGACAGCGCGCGGTTCATCGCCTCGAACATCGAGACGGATCCGACGAAGATGCGTCGCACCCGGGCGCCCGTCTGGGCCATGGGGCCGAGAGGGAGCTCGGTCGAGAAGCCCGAGACGCCCCCGATCAGGTGGACCTGCCCGCCGTAGCGCAGCGAGGTCAGCGCCCGCCCGAGCGTGTCCTTGCCGCCGACTTCGAGGACGTGATCGACGCCGCGGCCGTCCGTTCTCTCGCGCACTCGGTCCTGCCACTCGGGCTCCGTCGCGTAGTTGACCGTCTCGTCTGCGCCGAGGTCGCGTGCACGCGCCAGCTTTGCGTCTTGACTCGAGGTGATGACGACGCGCGCGCCGGCGAGCTTCGCGAGCTGCAAGCCGAAGATCGAGACTCCCCCGGTTCCTTCGAGGAGCACCGTCTGCCCAGGGCGCAGCGGGTCGACGCCTTCGAAGAGCGCGTGCCACGCGGTGACCGCCGCGCAGGGAAGGGTCGCGGCCTCGACATCGCTCATGTGCTCTGGCGTTCGAACGACGCCCCGCTCGGGCAATACGATCGCCTCCGCGAGCACCCCGTCGACGGCCCCGCCGAGCGCCGTGGCCGAGCGCTCCGGCGTCTGCGGGCCGTCGACCCATCCCGCGAAGAAAGACGTCGCGACGCGGTCGCCGACTCGCCACGAGGTGACGCCGCTTCCGATCGCCGCGATCTCCCCGGCGCCGTCCGAGAGCGGGACGAGCGGGTACCTCGCGCGCGGGTACCGGCCGTTCACGATCATGAGGTCACGGTAATTCAGTGACGCCGCCTTGATGCGGACCACGACTTCGCCTGGGCCCGGTACGGGCTCGCGGCGTTCTTCCTGGTTCAGGTGTTCGAGGCCGGGAGCACCGAGAGACCAGACTCGCATGTCGAGGGCGTAGCACGCCTGCGGCGCCGAGCGCGGCTCCGTGTCAATGCTTGCCCTTGCGGCCCACGCGGCGCAGCGCGCCGTTCTCTCCGCCACACCAGAAGCTGCCGTCGCCTGCGGACTCGACGCCGGAGATCGTGCTCACCGGGACGACGAGAGATTCCTCGACCGTACCGTCCGAGGCGAGGCGGCGCAGTTCGGGCGGCCGTCCACCCCCGCTCGCGCCATGCCAGAGCGCGCCGTCGACGCACGAAACGCCGGTGACGAAGCGATCGGACGTGAGGGTCTTGACCACCTCGCCCGTCTTCGCGTCCACCTTGTGGATCCTCGATTGGCGATACTGCCCGATCCAGAGGTAGCCGTCCGCCCAGGCCATCCCGCTGTCGTCGTCTTTGCCCGGCGCGGGCATCCGGCGCACGATCCGTCCGTCGGAGGGCTGGACCACGAGGATCTCGCCGCGGGCGAGCTGATAGATGTGCTGGCCGTCGAACGCCGTGCCGGCGCTCGCGGACGGAACCGGATGACGCCGGACGACCTTCTCGGAGTCGGGATCGAACGCGACGAGCTCGTCGTTGCGCGCGAACCACACGAGCTTCCCGTCGAATGTGACGCCGTGGACCTGGGCATGGTCGATGGGAACGTACTCGCGGATCACCTCGGCTTCGCTCGATCGCTTCATGGGCTTACCCACGCCTTACCTCTTTGGCACGAGACCGAGGAGTAACATGCGTGACGCGATGGCTCCCCCGAGCCGCGCGTAGCTCATGCGCCTGCCCTTGCCCGTGCGGATCACGGCGCCGCTCTCGACGAGCGACGCGAGCGCACGCTGCGCCGTCCGCTTCGAGACTCCCGCGTGTTCGGCGAGACCCTGGGCCGACCACGACGCGCCGTCGGCCAGCAGAAAGCCGATGCGTGCGACGTCGTCATCGGACGGCGGGAGCAGCGTGACCACTTCGCGCTTCGAGAAGAGCGCGTAGCCGTCTTGCGTTGCGGTCGGCTCGGCCGCGAGCCCATCCATGACCTTGCGCAGTCGACCGACCTCGACCCGCAGCCTCGCCCGATGCGAGGCGTTGACCTGGCGCGCATCGAAGGCTCGTGCCGCGAGCGCGTCGCGAGCCACGGACGCCGGCCACGCGCGAGCGAGTCCAAGCAGCAACGCGAACAGCACGGGCCTTCGCGCCAGCGGGATCGTGACGCGACCGCCCACGGCGAGGCGTCTGCATGCATCGACCAGGAGCACTTGCCCGGTCGACACGCCCTCGATGGCGAAGAGGTCGGCGTCCGCGACGGAGCCCGAGCGCACGATCCGCGCGACGGGCATCGAAAGCTCGCGCTCGAGCGCGGCGAGCGCTCGCTCGAGAAGAGGGTGCGGCGCTCCTTCGAGGAGGCGCCGAGCCCGGGCAAGCGCGCTGTGTGCCTGCGTCGCCGCGAGCGCCCGCACGGCGATCTCGGCCTGCGTGAGGCACGCGAGCGCGCCGAGGTCCGGCGGCAAATCCGTGGCCACGACCTGGTCGACGACATGGCGCGCTTCCCCGAGACGGCCGAGCAAGACCTCGGCCCGCGCGAGCACCAGGCGCTGCATCGCGGCGTTGCGGGTGTCGCCCAGCGCGTCGAGCTCCTGGGCCGAAGCCTCCGCGGCCCGAGCGGCCGGCGCGGGGTCCCCCGTATTCAGCGCGATCTCGGCGAGAGCGGCCCGAGCGCGGGCGCGTGTGCCCGCGTCGTCGGCGAGCGAAGCGGCACATGCGAGCGACTCGCGCGCGAGATCCAGGTCGCCGAGCTGCGCGTAGGCGATGCCGCGGAGCAGCCGCCCGACGGCGCTGTCTTCGCGCCCGATGAGGCCCAGGGCGCGCAGCGGCTCCCCGTTGGCGAGCGCACGCGTGGCGACGAGCAGAGCTTGCGACGCGACGGGCACCGTCGGCAGAATCGGCGGACGCGCCGCGTTTGTCACGAGCCGCATCGCTCGTCCGCGTCACCGATGTTACTCCCGCGCCTCGCCGCGCGCGCTTAGGTTCCGCGTGTCCACCAAGCCCACCAAGGAGGAGCGCCGTGTGCCCCATTTGTTTGACATCGCTCGCAATCACGATCGCCGCGACGACCGGAAGTGGCGCTGCAGCGACGGCCTTCGCCGTACGCGTCAAGCGCTCGCTGATCAAGGACCGGCACTCCGAGACGCCCGATTGCTCCGTCACGCGCGGCGCGGTAGCGTCCCGCCGCCTGGCCGTGACGGACCGAGATGAATTCGGCCTTCTCACGGTCGGCGAATGAGCACCCGTGATATCGAAGACGATCGACCTGGCTGGAGAGACCCTGAGCTACGCCGACTTCGGCGGCCACGGCCCGACCCTCGTGCTCGTGCACGGCCTGGGCGGGTCGCACACCAACTGGCTCACCGTGGGCCCGGCGCTCGCGCATCGCGGTCGCGTGGTGGCGCTCGATCTGCCCGGGTTCGGCCGCTCCGCGCGCAGTCCGAGAGGGACCACCTTGCGCGTCATGGGAGGGGCGCTCGCGCGGTTCATCGATGCCATCTCGACCGAGCCGATCTACCTCGTGGGTAACTCGATGGGCGGCACGCTCGCGATCCTCGCGGGGCACGACCGACCCGAGCGAATCGCGAGCACCCTGCTGGTCGGCCCCGCGCTGCCTCCTCCGCGGGGCGCGCACGTCGACCCTCAGTGGGTGAAGACGCTCGTCGTCGCCTGTCTCCCGGGGGGACACGTGCTGCTGCGACGTCGCGCGGCGAGGGTCGGGCCGGAGCGTTCGCTACGCGAGGTCATGGCCCTGTGCGGCGTCGATGTGTCGAAGCTGCCCCGCGACGTGATGGACGTCGCCCTGGCCATGGCCAAGGAGCGAGCGTCGAACCCATCGACCGAGCTCGCCTTCTCGGAGGCCGCGCGCTCGCTGGTCGGAGAGTTGACTTTGGGCAAGCGGGTGAAGGAAGCGGTCCGCCGGCCGGGCCCGCCCACGCTCATCGTCCACGGGCAGCGCGACCGCCTGGTCGACGTGCGCACCTCCAGGTCGGCTGTCGCCATCAATCCGCGCATTGACCTCATCGAGCTCCCCGGTCTGGGACACACTCCGCAGATCGAGGCGCCCGAGGCCTTCATGGAGGTCGCCTCCCGCTGGCTCGATCGCGCTCCGTCGGTGTCTCCGGGCAAATCCGCTGACGCGTCGCCCTGAGTCCGTTAACATGAGCTCGGATGGGCTCTCGCGCCTTCTCCCTCGCCGCCGCCGCCGCCACGGGAGTGCTCGCGGGGCTCGCGTCGAGCCCAGCCATCGCCGCGGACTGGTACGTCGACGCGTCCGCGGCTCCGGGAGGCGATGGCACGGCGGCCAAGCCATTTGCGACCATTGCCGCCGCCCTCACCGGGCTGCAGCGCGGCGATACCGTGTGGCTCGCGACGGGGACCTACGACGAGGTCGTCAACATCTCCAAGCTTCCGGGCACCGGTACGACGACCTTTCGCGCGGCCGCCGGCGCGACGCCGGTCATCGACGGAACGAGCGGCTCGGCGTCCGCAGGTTTCGTCGTCCAGACGTCCGTGCCGGACGTGACCTTCGAGGACCTCACCATCCAGAACGCGCTCAGCGGCGCGCTGGGAATCCAGTTTTACTACGCCGACGGCGGGCAGGTGATCCACTGCGTCACGAAGAACATGAGCGGCAACGCGGTCACGTTTTACTACTCGAACCAGGGCACCGTGAGCGGCTCGACATGCCAGGGCAACATTTCCGGACGCAAGACGACCGGTACCGTGGTCGAGAATAACGAGGTCTACGGCTCCAGTGCCGAAGGCGTCGGCCTGTACGACGGCTCGACCGGCTGCACCGTGGCGCACAACGTGATTCACGACAACTTCTCGGTCAACCTCTACCTCGACAGCATCAGCCACTCCACGTTCGACGGGAATCTGATTTACGAGACGGACCCGGGCAACGATCTCGAGGGGATCGAGATATCCGACGAAGGCCACTACAGCGACCTCCCGGCTCCCGTGAACTCGTACAACACGATCGTCAACAACGTGGTCGTGGGCCATGACCTCGGCATCGTGTTCTGGTATTCGGGCGAGTGGTCCACTCAGGCGCTCAACGACGAGAGCGGCCTCCGTTACGACGTCATCTCCGACAACACGCTGGTGAACAACAAGGGTTCGCTCAAGTGGGACGCGTCGCCCGCGCACGTCGGCACTACGATCGAGAACAACATCTTCGCGGCGGCCGCGGGGACTTCGCCCATCTACCTCCTTCAGGCCAAGAGCGCCGGGGGAATCACCCTCGACCACAACCTATGGTTCGCGCCCGATCTGGCGCAGCCGTTTCTCTGGCTCAGCGATCAGACCGACCACGCGGGCTTCGTCTCCGCATCGGGGGGCGGCGCAGGGGACGTGCTCGCCGATCCGCTCCTCGTGGGCCCGTGGACCGTTCCTCCGGCGAACAACCTCGCGCTCACCAAGGGCTCGCCGGCCGTCGGCGCCGGCGCCAGCCTCCCCGCGGTGACGCATGACTTTCTCGGCAATGCGCGTCCCGGCGTGGGCCCGGACATCGGCGCGTTCCAGTATGGAGGCGCGGCACCCGTCGACGGTGGCCTTGCGTCGGCAGACGACGGCGGGATCGAACCGACGATGGCCGACAGCGGGACGGCCTCGAGCGAAGACGGCGGCGTCGCGTCGGGCGTCGATGCTTCCGTATCGACGACCGGCGACGCCGGCGCGCGTCGCGGACCGAATGGTCAGGCCGCGCCGTCCTCCTCCGGTTGCTCGTGCTCCCAGGCGGGAACCGGCAGCCGCGGAGCGTCTCCGAAGGGCACCACGTGGCTCGCGATCGCGGTGGGCTGGGTCGCGGTCAGTCGCTCGCGCTCTACGCGCGCTAGGGCGCGCACCTCGGTTTGAGGTTGCGTGTGAAGTTTACGAGGTATCGTCTAGGGAGGATCCGTCACGGCGACCGGCACATCGAGGGCCGTCTCGCCGTCGAGCGTGACCGACAGGGTGGCATTGCCAGGGCCAACTGCCCACACGACGACGCGCGGGTCATTTGTGACGTGAGCGACGCGCACGACGTCGGCGTTCGACGTCTGGACGTCGATGCCGCTGCTTTGCTCGTGCGTGCCCCAGATGTTGTGCGTCCAGACGCGCGGTTGAAAGGCGGTCGCAATGCCCGTGTTGAGCTGCCCGCTACCGCTCGTGAGGGTGGAGTCGTCTGGCATGGTCGTCACGCCGTCGAGGATGGCGTGATCGATCCCGGAGCAACCGCACGCCAGCAGAGCCACGAGCGACGACGCGATCGAAAGGCGTCTAGTCAAGGGGACCTCCATCATCGGCCGAATGCGCCGCGTCGACGGGAATACCAGCGTCGAGAGGCGCGCCGTTCGCGGGAGACACGCCCGTCACGGTGATCGGCACGTCGACCGATCCGGCGCCGCAAACGACGTGGACGCTGCCGCCGGTCACGCTCCCCTGCGCCGAGGTCATGACGGTGGCCGAGTCGCCGATCGGAGAGCCGACCAGCGCGATCGACGGCGCCCCGGCCGTCACCCCCCACTGGCACGAGAGGCGGCCTGCGAGCGGAGCGCCCAGCGCGTCGAGCGCGCTCACCTCGAGGGTCGCTTGCTGCCCGGCGCTCACCGTCACGGAGGTCGAAGGGGTCACGACCAGCGTGCGAATCGCGTTGAAACGAAGGTGCACGAAGTCGTCGATCGTCGCGTTCCCCACGTGCCTCGCGAGGAGCGCCACGTAACCCTCGCGCAGCGCGGCGATTGTGTCGCCGCTGGTCGACGCCAGGCGCGGGGACGCTGCGATGATCTCGTAGCCCGTATCGCCTTCTACGTAACCGATGGACGAGTGCGGCGTGTACCCGATCTGGAACGTGGCTCCGACCGCGATCGCCCCAGGGAGGTCGGTGTCGGTTTCGTCGCCGCTGCACGCCGTATCGACGTCGCCATCGCACAGGTATCGGAACTCGCCATTCCCGAGGACTCCCGTCGTATCCGGCGACGAGCACCCGCACACGGCCAACACCGCCAGCGCCGCCACCCTCTCCCGCCGCGTCGATCGCATTCCACCTCTGCCATCGCAACGACCGTACCGCGCTCGAAAACGCGCTGTAGCGTGCGCTCCTGGAGCCGGCGGCCGTGATCGATCGATCACGCCGGGGTCCTGCGCACCGCGAACGTTTTCGCGTTCTGGTAGCCTACGTCGGCATGCGTCATGTCGCGTCCGGCATCCTCGTGTCGTGTGGGTTCGCCGCAACGGTCGGGTGGGTCGCATGCGGTGGGGAAGCGTTCACGAGCGGATCGCCCATTGACCGCGATGCGGCCACGGAGTCGTCGACGTCGTCGGGGCCCGAGGCGTCCACGGAGCCGTCGACGGGCACGGATGCGCGAGCCGAAGAGGCACCCGACGCCGGGTCACCGCCCGATGCCGGCACCGAGGCTCCGAAAGAGGCAGGCGCGGTCGTCAACGGATGCCCGATGGGCCGCGGCTCGGCGATGGTCGTCGTAGGCGGCTTCTGCATCGACGGCACGGAGGCCACGACCGCGCAGTACAACGACTTTCTTCTCACCGGTCCCGCCACTTCGGGGCAGCCCTCCGAGTGCTCCTGGAACACCTCGTATTTGCCGGGCAACGGCTGGACGTTCGTTTCCTCGGAGAGCACCCTGCCGATCGCGAACGTGAACTGGTGCGACGCCTACGCGTTCTGCAACTGGGCGGGCAAGCGCCTTTGCGGGAAAGTCGGCGGCGGCCCAGCCGATTTTACGCAGTTCGGGAGTACCGACAACGAGCACTACGTCGCCTGTTCGAACGGTTCGACGCGGATCTACCCTTACGGAAACACGTTCGACCCGACCGCATGCAACAGCGTCGATCGAGACGCGGGGCAGGTCGTACCCGTCGGAAGCTTGGCGTCCTGTCAGGGAGGCGTTCCGGGTTTGTTCGATATGTCCGGCAACGTCGAGGAGTGGCAGGACGCGTGCGAGACCAGCTCCGGACCGAACGATCCGTGCCTCGACGGCACGGGCGCGTTCGATTACGGCGCGCCGCCCGACGGGACGCGCTGCGACTTTGCCGACAACGACGTACGCGGCGGACAGTTCCCGGACGTCGGGATCCGCTGCTGCGCGTCGCTTCCGTAGGCGAGGGCACACGCTACTTGGCGAGCGCCAAGAGCTGCGTCGTGTCGCCCGAGACGAAGTAAACACGTGTCGCGTCGACCGCGATCTCCCCGACTGCGGCCCCCCCCATCGTCGACGACAGAAGCGTCGGGCCGTTGGCGCATCCGCCGAGGGCGCACTTGAAGACTTGCCAGGAGGAGCCATTCACGGACGTTGTGGCGCCAAAGTAGACGTTGGCCGCGTCGGCCGCCACGGCGAGTACTTGGTCATCGCTCGACGGCAGCGTGACGATGGTCGTCGGCGCGTCGTTGCATCCATTTACGCTGCACGCGAGCACCGAGTCGCCCTGTGCCCAGTACGCGGTCGCGCCGTTGACGACCAGGCTGCGCGGATCGCTCAGGCCGGTCGCGAGCGCCGTGGGGCCCCCGTCGCAGCCGCCGAGCGGGCAGGTCATGACGCCCCCGTCGGAATACATGGGAGTCTTGCCCCCGCTCGATATCCCGAAATCGATCCAGTAGAGGTTCGCGCCGCCGACCACCACGTCGTTCGGATCCGCTTGCCCCGAAGCGAACGTCGCCTTCGCGGTGCACCCGCTGGATGGGCACTCTTGCACGAGATCCGCCCCGTTGTTGCCGGTGAGGAACGCTTGCGTATCGCTCACCGCGAAGGCCCCGAGCCAGATCTCGGACCACGTGTTGAACGTCGTGGGGTTGTCGTTGCAGTCGGTGCTGCAACGCACGAGCGCCGCGGAGTTGTAGTCGAGCCAGTAGAGGGTCGACCCGGTCACGACGATGTCCTGGGGAAAGTCTTGGCCGGTGGCGAGAACGGTCGGATCGCCCGCGCAGCCCGCGAGTGGACACTTCGAGACGGTCCCGTTCGATGGCGGTGGCAGGCCAGAGGTGGTCTCTGAAATCGTCCAGTACACGCTCGTGTCGTCGATCGTGAAGGAGCTGATCCCCGGAGCGGCCGTGGCCAGGACGACAGGCTGGCAAAGACCGGCCTGGCACGCGCCTCCCAGGCAATCGCGGCCCGGGGCGCCGCAGTTGTGAGGATCCGCCTGCGCGTCGGCGCCGCCTCCAGAGTCCGGGTTCGTGGTCGCCGCGGTGGCGTCCGCGACGACCCCGCCCTCGCCGCGAGGTGGATCGGCGGCCTCCCCTTCACCCGTGTCGCGGCCTTCCGCGGCGGCGTCGGGGGCGGCGGTGGCGCTCGACTTCCCACCGCAGGCCGTCCACGCGAGCGCGCCGCCGGCCAGCGCCGCACACGCGCCCGCCGAGACGGCCCATCGGATCGGGGTCATGCGAAAAGAGACCACGGGCGCTCGTTGGCCGGCAAGCCCCGCATCCACGTCGCTGTTGACGCGCTGCGCTCGGCGAATCCTGCGCGGTTTCGACGAGCTCGGTGCGCTGGCCGCGATGGCGCTTCCGTGCACTTCGCAGCTATGCGCTCGCTTCTCGTCCCGAGGATTTCGTTTGCCCGGACCGATCGCGCGAAGTAGCGTCCGGGCGGTCCTTTGGGCCCCTTGCTACCGTTAGGAGGATGGCGCAGTCATGATGAAGCATCGAGGAGCCCTGTCCGCCGTTCTCCTGGGTGCCATCAGTGCAATATTCGCGTGTCAGGCGACTCCCACGGACGGATACCCTTCGCTCGGCGAAACCACCACCGACACGCCGCCGATGCGGGACGCCGCCGTAGACGCGGCGACGGAGGGAGCTACCGCCGCTGACGCACGTGAGCCCTCCGACGCGCCCGTCACGCTGTCCGAAGCGCAGGCCGATTCCTATCCGTTGTCGCGGTGCTTGGTCGCCCAGGACGTCTTCTATATCGACGTCGAGGGCCCGGCGGGGCCGCTGCAGCTGGGCGAGATCACTCGCATCGGGGCGGACGCAGGCACCAGCTGGTACGTGAAGTTGCAGCCGGAGCTCGATGTGATGTTGGCGACGCCAACCGGCCCGGTGGGGGACGTTCAGGTGTGGACGCCCGATTCGACCCCGGTCGTTCCCGGGACGTATCCGCAAGGTCCGTCCACCAAGGGACCGCAGATTGACATCGACGTGATCGAGGAGGGGTGTCACCTCTCGTCGGGCACGCTTACGGTCGTCGATCTCCAGTACGACTGGCCGGATGGCGATACCAGCGGCGACGTCACGTCGCTCCTCCTCTCGTTCAATTTGCTTTGCGACACCAACGACACCCTCCGCGGCTGCGTGCGCTACTCGCTCTGATTCGGCGCCGCTTCGAGTACTGACCCGGGTCTCATGGCAATCAAAGCAGGCGCCCTGCGCTTCCCGGGCTCCGCTTCCGTGGTCTGTCTTGGTGTGGTGGTCGCGGCGTGCGCCAGCGGCCAGCTGGCCGAAATGGGCGACGACGATGGCGGAGTCGCCGATGCGGGAATGATCGTCGTCGATACCGGAATGAACGCCATCGACGCCGGAGTGACCGCCGTCGATGCGGGAATGACCCTCGACGCCGAAATGACCGCCCTCGACGCTGGAGTGACCGTCGACGCGGGAGTGGACGCCGCCGAGGCGGGTTCAGAGGCGGACTCTCCTGAGAGCGGTTCCCCCGAGGCTCCCGAGGCGAGCGCTCCCGAAGCGGGTAGGGACGCAGGCCCACCGAGCCAGTGCATACCGATGACGTGCGCCCAGCAAGGGTACGAGTGCGGCCAAACGGGCGACGGCTGCGGCGGGGTCCTTCAATGCGGCACGTGCGTGTCGCCTCAGTTCTGCGGCGGTGGCGGATATGGCAAGTGCGGCGGAATGTCTCCCCCTTTGCAGGATGGCGGCGTCATATGCGTTCCGGCGACGTGCGCGTCGCTGGGCTACGACTGCGGTCTGGCCGGCGACGGCTGCGGTGGAGTTGTGAGCTGCGGCACGTGCGTCACGCCGAGCGTATGCGGCGGCGGCGGATCCAATCGATGTGGCGGCGACTCCGGCGTGGGTCAATGACGGCGGGTAGCGGCGCCACGGCCATCGGGACGACCGTCACTGCGTTCGTTTGATGATGTGAAAGCCGAATGGCGTCTCCACGACCTCGCTCACCTGGCCGACGCGTAGCGCGAAAGCCGCGGCGCTGAAGGCCGGGTCCATGGCGTCACGGCGGAATTTCCCGACGCTTCCCATGCGGTCGACCGAGCCGGCGTCGTCCGAGTACTGGCTTACCGCATCTTCGAACGTCGTGCCTGCCCGGATCTTCGCGAGCGCCTCGTCCGCGCGCGCCTTCGCGTCGGGCTTGCTGCGCGTCACGCCCTTCGGGGCGCGCTTGGCGCTCTTGTAGGCCACGAGGATGTGCTGCGCGATGATCGCGTCGGGCGCAGGAGCGGCGGACGCCGAGGCGGCGACCGCCTCGGTCGCGGCGGAAGGCGCGGCCGAGGGAGCCGGCGCCGAGGCCGCCGCGGGCGCCGCCGCGGACGCTGCGGGGGGAGGAGCCGATGGCTCATCGCACGCCCACGCGACGAGGGAAACGGCGAGGACGAGCGTGAACGTCGTGAGCGGACGCATGGTGGGGAGTAGACGTACCATGAAGCGTCGCTCTCCCACGCGGATGGAGGGATGAAGCTCCGGAGTTCTCCTCCGTCCAACGGTCTCCGATGAGGCTCTGGGCGAGATGGGCGGCGGCGTGCGTCATCGTCCTCTGCGGCTGCCGGGCCGCCGCCACGCCGCCCGTCGACGCGAGGAGCGCCGAGGGAGCGGCGACCGCGAGCAACCGCCTCGGGTTCGATCTGTACGACCGGTTGCGAGACGAGGCAGGGGGCGCTCCCGATAACCTGATCTTCTCGCCGGCCAGCGCCGAGGTGGCCCTCGCGATGGCATCGGCGGGCGCGCGCGGGGAGACGCTCGACGAGATGGCGGGCGTGCTGTACGCCGACCGCCTCGGCGAGGCGCACGCCTCGTTTGGCAACCTGCTCCGCTCGCTCAACGGCCGCGACGGCCAAGATGGCCTCACGATCCACCTGGCGGATCGGCTCTGGGGACAAACGGGGCTGGTCTTCCGACCCGAGTTTCTCTCGATCATGAGCGACCAGCACAGCGCTCCCCTCGCCTTGGTGGACTACGTGCGCGCGTCCGAGGCGGCCCGGATCGCGATCAACACGTGGGCGGCCGAGGAGACGCACGACCGTATCCATGATCTCCCCGCGCCCGGGTCGGTCTCCTCGGACATGCGCCTCGTCCTCGCCAACGCCGTGTACTTCAAAGGCGCGTGGCGGTTCCCGTTCGAGACCTTCGCGACGGCCGACGAGGACTTCAAGACGGCGTCCGCGAAGACGAAAGTGCGGATGATGCGGCAACTGGGCTGGTTCGACTATGCAGACGTCGGCGGCGCCCACGTCATCGAGCTGCCGTACCGCGGCGGGTTTACGATGGTGGTCGTCTTGCCGGACGGCGTCGAGGGCCTCGCGTCCGTCGAGCGTCGGGTGAACGGCGAGTACGAGGCGTGGATCGCGAAGATGAAGAAACGCGAGGTCGACCTGAAGCTCCCGCAGTGGAAGACGACTTCGACCTTCGAGCTCGCGGATGCGCTCGAGCACCTCGGGATGAAGCGGGCCTTCGGGGGCGCGGACTTCTCGGGCATGTCCGCCAGCCCGCTCGCAATCGCCAAGGTCATCCAGAAGGCGTTCGTCGAGTCGAACGAGAGGGGCACCGAGGCCGCCGCCGTCACGGCCGTCGGATTCCAGGAAGAGGACTCGGATGGCGAGCGGACGTGCGTCCGCGATCCCCGCTCGGGGATAGAGCACGATTCCCCACCGCCGCCCCCGCCCGCCGTCTTCCACGCCGACCACCCGTTTCTCTACTTCATCCGCGACCCGTCCACGGGCGTCGTTCTCTTCATCGGACGCGAGACGGCGCCGCGGTGAATACGACGAAGCCGCCGCGATTGGCCGTCGTGGATGGAAGTGCGATGGGCTAGCGCCCGTCCCGTGCCACCATGGAATGACGTCGCATGTTCATCGGTCACATTGCCGTCGGCTTCGCGTCCAAGCGTCTGGCGCCGCGCACCTCGCTCGGGATCCTGGTGGCCGCAGTCCTGTTTCTCGATCTGGTGTGGCCCGTCTTCGTGCTCTCTGGAATCGAGAAGGTGCGCGTCGATCCGGGGAACACGGCGTTCACTCCGCTCGCGTTCGATTCGTACCCCTGGTCTCACAGCCTCGTGATGTCGGTCGTCTGGGCGGCCCTCTTCGCCGGCGGCTACTACGCGGCGTCGCACTACGTCGCGGGCGCCGCGGTGGTGGCCGCAGGGGTCGTGAGCCACTGGGTCCTCGACGTGGCGTCGCACCGGCCCGACATGCCGCTCGTTCCGAGCGCGACGTCGCCGCTTCTCGGCCTCGGGCTCTGGAACTCGGTCCCCGCGACGCTCGCCGTCGAGTCGGCGATGTTTGCCGGTGGCGTCGCACTCTACGTGACCATGACGCGCCCGCGGGATCGGACGGGGCGTTGGGCGCTGGCGTCGTTCATCGGCTTCGTCTCGCTCGTCTATGTCGCGAACGTGCTCGGCCCGCCGCCGTCCAGCGCGAACGCCGTCGCAATCACCGCGCTCGGGGCGGCCCTCTTCCCGCTGTGGACGGGGTGGGCGGACAGGCATCGCGATCGATGAGAGCCCAGTCTCGGGAAGTGGACCGACTTCGTCATGATGATGACATTCGCTTCGACGCCCACGGGCCACATTACCGTGTGGCGCCGGGACCAGGGGCAGACGGCCTTCGCCCAGGTGCTCGACGTACCCAACGTGGCCACGCTGCAGTACCAGAGCGGGCAAGCGGTGGGCGACCACTACTGGAAGCAGGGCCTCTACCGCGGTGGCGTCAATCGAACGGACGTCTTGTGGATCGGACCCACGGTGCGCGCGACGACCTTCCAGGCCGCCGAAATGGCCGCCTTCGGCACCGCGAACGGCCCGTGAGACGTGGCCGCGAAGAGCCCGCGATGTCGAGCCCCGACGACCCCTGCGACGCGCAAGGCGGGGTCCCTGGGCATGGCTCGCGATTTGCTTAGCTGCGATATCGCGATTCACCTTGTCGGGCGACGACGCGTCGAGGGCGCGAGAACCCCGCGTCCGGGGTCCGCGCCGCGAGCTGCGGCGACAATGGTCTCGCCGTAGCAATCCTGTCGATCCTCGTGGCCACGCCGTGGCCGCATTGCGCACGGAATGGAGAAGAACCGATGAGCTCCACGACCTATTCCGAATTCGAAGATTGGTTGCCGCGGCCTGCGGCTTTCAAGTTGGCGATCGGGCTCTGGGTCATGGGCTTCGCCGTGGCGGGAGCCGCTGCGTGGCACATGCAGCGTGTGGCGCCGGAGCCCGTTCCGACGTCCAGTCCGAGTTTCAGCTCAGCCGGCGCGGGGGTGGTGGACTCCGCTCCGGACGACTCGGCGGGGCCCACGCCCGTGGAGGTCATTCCAGAGGACGTCGTAGTCGGGCGCCGAGCGCCGAAGCCCGGCGTCACGCTGAGACAGAAGCCCTGAGCCGGGTTCATCTGCTGCACTTTTGAAACGTTGTAGCGCGCGTGTTCGACGCACGCCCGGAAGGAAAGGCAGCACCCGTTCTGCGAGCAAGCCGCCGTAGTTTTCGCATCGCGAACGTGCAGGCGTGTCTTGCGGCTGTCAGAAAGGTAGGCCAGCCTCGCGCCCCGTCGTGGTCCTCCGGATGCGGGTGCTGTGGGCAGGGGCAGCCGTCGGTGTTGCGGCCGTCTCGTACTCTTGCCGCCAGGTGATCGGAATCGAGGACAGCCCGCCCGAAAAGTTGATCTCGGCGGCGTGCGGGTTGCCGTACGGCACCACGGAATGCGCATCGTGCGTCGACACGAACTGCTGCAGCGAGTCGTCGGCTTGCGCCTCCGACCCCAGCTGCTCCCAGTACTTTCAATGCCTCGGCGGTTGCGCGGTGGGCGACTGGAAATGTCGGGCTCAGTGTCGCTACGACAATGCGTACAGCGCCGCCGCGGGGATGCCGAGCCTGTACTCGTGCACGGTGCGCAATTGCGAGAAGGCGTGCGGTCTCGAGTGCGGCGCCGCCGAGTACACCCTGCCGCCGCCCGACGCGGCGGCCTCGTGCCAGTCATGTCTCGTCAACAACGATTGCAACAGTGCGCGCGCGTGCACGAGCGCCGTCGACTGCCTGTCATGGGCTCAGTGCTACAACGGCTGTTCGACGCCCGACTGCCAGCAGGCTTGCGCCGCTGCCGATGACGCCGGCGCTGCGCTCGCGGCCGCGATCGATCCCAAGTCGCTCTGCTCGCCCGCGTGCGCCGTGGGCACCAACTGGGCCTGCGTCGGGCACGTGGTGTGGCCCGCGCCGACGACGTACGCGACCACGTTGACGGCCTCGGTGATCGACTTCGTTTCACCAAGTACGCCGGTCTCGGGCGCGACGGCCCAGGTCTGCCCATTTCAGTCCTGCGACACGCAGTTGGGTCAGGGCGTGACGGACGGGAAGGGGAACTTGACGATCCAGGTGCCCGCCGTGGCGCCGCACGTCATCGGCCTCGGCGCGGACAGCTACGTCGTGCTCACCTCGCCCACCCTCGCGACGACGCTCTTCTTCTGGGAGTACCCCGTCAGTCAACCGCAGGCGACCATTGGCGCCCCGGAGCTCTACGTCGCTCAGACTTCGGAGTGGGCTGGCGCTTTCGCGCTGCAGGGCGTCACCTGGGACAGCAGCTCGCGCGGGCTCATCGGCGTTCTGGTGCGAGACTGCCGTCTGAGCTTTGCGTCTGGCGTCAAGCTCTCGATCTCCGGAGCCGGCGCAGACGACCCGATGATCCGTCAGTTTTACCTTGTCCGTCAGACGGATCTCGACTTCAGCGCGGCGGCGACCGACGCCACCACGGGCGTGGGAGGATTCGTCAACGTCCCCGCGGGGGAATGGACGGTGATGGCGCAGCCCAACGCGCTCGACGCGTCGGTCAGCAGCGCCAAGATTTATGTCCGAGTGGGCGCCCTCACCGAGGTGTTCCTCAACCCGATGCCCACGATGCCGTGAGTCGCGTCCGACGTTCAGGTCAGCCACGCGTCACGCGGAGCCATCACTGCCCATGGTCGCGCCGCCTCGATCGACAGCGCGAGCTCGAGGAGCGTTCGATCGCTCCCCTGTGCGGCGGCGAACTGCACGCCAATCGGGAGGCCAGCGGTGCTCCGGCCGAGGGGCAACGTGATCGCCGGCGCGCCCGAAGCATTGTAGACGGGCGTGAACGCCGCGTACGCGCGGACTCGCTCGAAACCGGTCTCGAACGGCAGGTCCGTCGCCAGGTATCCGAGGGTCGGGGCAGGCTCCGAGAGGGTCGGTGAGATGAGCACGTCGTGGCAATCCATCACCTGCGCGAACGTCTTCGTGAAGCGCCGCAAGCGAAGCACGGCCGCAAGCGCGGCGAGCTTCTCCCGAGTGAAGAAGGCCATGAGGCCCCGAGTCCACGGTTCGACCTTCAATCGATCGAAGCCCCGGTGCATGGCCAGTCGACCTGTCCAGACCTGGAGCCAGGCGAGGACGGCCCAATATCTCAAGAAGTCGTCGAGGACCGAGCCCTCGAACGGACACGGGATTTCCTCCACCACGTGTCCGAGCGTTTCGCAGAGACGGGCCGCCGCCAGCACGGCCCTTCGCACCTCGGGATCCACCGCCGTGCCGACGGGTGAGTCGACGAAGACGCCCATGCGCAGCGGCCTCGCGGGTCTGTCGCCGACCTGCCCGATCGGCGCAAGCCTTCTCGGCGCGCGTCGGGATTCGATCGCTGCATAGAAGGCCACCGTGTCGCGCACCGTTCGAGTCACGACGCCCTCGCACGCGATGTTGACGGCCAGGAGATTGGAGCCCTTCATGTCGAGACGGAAGCGCGAGGGCTTCAGCCCGACGAGACCGCAACAGGCCGCAGGAATCCGGACCGACCCTCCGCCGTCGTTCGCGTGGGCAATCGGGACGACACCTGCCGCGACGGTAGCCGCCGCACCACCGGACGAGCCACCGCTCGACCTCGACGGGTCCCATGGATTGCGACACGGAGGCCAGCCAAGGGGCTCGGTGGTGGGCATGAGACCGAGCTCGGGGCAGGCGCTCTTGCCGAGCGTCACGACACCGGTCTCTTCGATGCGCGTCACGATCGGATCGGTCCCACGCGAGACGTGGCGGCCGGCGGCCTGCGATCCCCAGGTCGTGGCCACGTCGCGGATCTGGGCCAGATCTTTGATGAACGTGGGCACGCCCGACAGCGGCGCCTCGCTGTCTCCGTTCGCGGCGCGTGCGCGTGCGCGCTCGTACGTGCGCTCGAAGACGGCCCCGAGGTGCCGTGCCTCTTCGGCCCGCGCGATTGCGGCCTCCAGGACCTCCAGCGCGCTCACGTCCTTCTTTCGGATGCGATCGCGGGTTTCGATCGCGTCCCAGGACGCCAGGGTCGGGAGGTCGGAGGGCGGTAGGGCCATGAAGCCAGGGAGCGCCAGACAGGCGCGCAGGGTGTTGTCGAGCTGGACCTCCCTGACCCTGGGGCGCGCGTCACCGTAAGGCAAGGGCCAGGCGCCATCGATCGTTCGCCCTCGCTCGGCTGGCGCGCTTCGCGCTAAGACACCCCTCCGTGCACGAGTCCGCGAGCCAGCTGTGGAGGGAAGTCTGCGTGGCGTGTCGGCGGCCCGCGAGCGTCTGCTATTGCCGCCACCTGACGACGTTCGCGACGCGGACACGTGTCGTCGTCCTCCAGCATCCGAGGGAGCGTGACATGCCGGTCAACACGGCGAGGATCGCGTCGCTCTGCCTTCCGCAAGCCGAGATACACGTCGGTCTTCGGCTCCCCGACGCGCTCGAGCTATACGACCCTCGGAGGCCGGCGGCGCTCCTCTATCCGGGACCCGGGGCCGTCGACGTCGAGCGATCGCCTCCGCCCACGGACATCACGCTCGTGGTCGTCGACGGAACGTGGTCGCAGGCGAGGAAGCTCATAGGGCTCAACCCGGCGCTGGCCGCGCTCCCGCGGTACGCGTTTCGTCCGCCCAGGCCCAGCGAGTACCGGATACGCAAGGAGCCGCAGGCGCACTACGTCTCGACCCTCGAGGCGCTCATTCATGTCCTCGGCGTGCTCGAAGGCGATCGCGACCGCTTCTTGCCGATGCTGCGGCCCTTCCGCGCGATGGTCGAAGCGCAGATCGCGTTCGCGACGTCGAGCCAGAGCCGTCGGCGGATTCGCCACCCCAGAGTCCGCGTCGCCGCCGACCCACGAGACCGGCTCCCGCCCGCGCTTCGCGAGCGTCTTGCCGATCTCGTGTGCGTGCACGCCGAGGCGAACGCGTGGCCCTATGGCGTCGTCGAGCGAGCCACCTGCCCCGAAGAGCTCGTCCAGTGGGTGGCGACGCGGCCCGCGACGGGGGAGTCGTTCGAGGCGCTCGTCGCTCCGCGGCACCTGCTCTGCTCGAAGACGCCGTGGCATCTCGGCATCGACGTCGCCGAAATCCTGCGCGGCATGACGCCCGGCGAGCTAGCGCGAACGATGGGCGCGGTTCCTGCGACCGGGCGACGTCGTCTGCGCGTGGGGCACGCATCCGCTGGCGCTCTTCGAAGGGGTGGGCGGCGTCCTGCCGGCGGCGCGAGTCGATCTGCGCCGCGCCGCGCGTTCGTATTCGAACGTGTCGGCCGGAACGATGGACGCGTTCCGCGATCGCCTCGGCCTCGACACTCCGCCGCCCTGCGGGACAGGGCGGGCGGGCGCGCGCCTCGCGACGCTCTCGGCCATCACGTCGTTCTTCGCGTCCTGACCGCCGCACGGTCCATCGCGAGAAGAGCGAGAAAACAGGGGAGGAGAAGAGGAGGAAAATGAGCAGAGATTTGAATTCTCCTTTTTCTCCTTTTCTCCTTTCCTCCCTGTGTTCTGTCCGGCTCGTGATCGACGACTGTGCCCGCTTGGTTAGCGCTGACTCACGATGACGTCGGGGTAGTTTGCGTTCGTGGTCGGCGTTCCGTCGGCGGGATAGTACTGGCCGAGGTAGATGCACATGTCGTTGGTCATCGCGGAATCGCCGAACGTCATCGGCTGCGACGTCGGATTGTAGTAGCTGCACGTCCACTCGATCGACGTCCCGGCCTTCATCGCCATCGGAAGCGTGGGCGACTCGTGCGTGCCCGTGCCGGCCGTGATGAGGGGCGGCTCGGACCACTGCATCTCGTCGTAGAACACGGTCCCGTTCGTGCTCGCCTGGAAGTCGAGCGAATACTGGTGCATGTGGCTCCAGTTCGTGAAGATCGTGTAGCTCTCGTCGGTGATCGGCGTATTGCTGTTCGAGATCGCGACGGGGTTCGCCTGCGTCGTCCCGGCAGGCACGTAGATCGTCTGGTTGTTGAGGAAGACCGTGCCGACGTGAGTCGTGACCGTCCCCGGTTTCGCCGGGTAGATGGTGATCGTGACCTTCGGCGTCACCGCCGTCGAGGACGTGTTGAGGTAGTGCGCGTTCATCATCAGGCCGTTCTGGCCGATGAGGGGGTAGCCCATCCCCGCGCCGTACTCGACCGTGTACTCCGGCTGCTGCGAGAGGTACGGGAAGGGGTGAAACTCGAGCCCCTGGTCCGGGCACGGCTCCAGGGCCGCGGTGGTGTTGCGGCCGGTGGTCGGCGACATGTTGAAGAGGAAGAAGTGGTGCGAGCCCGAGCTCATCGAGCCGACCATCTTGACGAGATCGACGTCCTGCCCGAAGGGGTTCCCGAACTGCTGGCACATGTAGACTTCGCTGTTCGGCGCAACGGAGAACGAATCCATCGTGAGGGTGATCGGCGTCCCGAGCTCGCTGTCGGGAACGGCGGCGTCGCCGAGCACGACCCCGGGGCCGCCGCCGTCGCCCACGGTGCCCGTGCCGCCCCCGCTGGCGGCGGCTCCTCCGGATCCTCCGGAGGAGCTGGTCGTCGCGGGGGGCGCCGTGCCGCCGTCGACCCCAGCTCCGCTGGAGTTCGACTGGCCGACGTCACTGGCCGCTGCGTCGTCGCCCGACCCCGTGGCAAAGCCTCCACCCTTCGGCTGGGCACTGCAGGCGAAGAGCGCCATCGAGAAAGCGAACGCGGTCCATCGTCGAACGCTCATCGGGACCTCCGGAAGCGAAGGGGGCCGCGAGCCCGCCCCGGCCTCCTGTCGCACGAGCCTCGGCGGGCCACTGACCGGGATCGTCATGGCGTCCAAGGGTATCCGCTCGGGCAGGTTCGTCGATGGATCGCGTGCACAAATGGTGCGCAAATGCAGCACCGCCCTCGATCGACAGGAATTCTGCAGTCACGCTGAAGCCAGCTACTCACCGCCCGCGTCGGCAGGACCCCCCGCATCGGAGGGACCCCCGTCCGGCGCTGCATCGGGCGCCGCGTCCGATGGGCCACCCTCCGTCGCAGCATCGACACCCGCATCGGTCGCTGCATCGGCCGCGGCGTCGGCCGGCTCGAGGCTCTCCTGACACTCGAGGTCTGCGTAGCAGGCTCCGCCACGGCAGCAGGGAGGGAAGGTCGCGGGACAGTTGCACGTGGCGGCGCCCTGGGAGCCGGCGGGCGTCCTGGCGACGTACGCGAGGTATTGCGGGACGGCGCGGAAGTTGATCGCCGCGTTGTAGCAGTTGGCGGTACAGGGGTCGCACGCGTTTCCTTCGCCCACCGCGGCGCACTCCGCGTTGACGGTGCACGACTGGTCGTAGTTCGAAGCGAGAATCAGCTGGAGGCTGGCGTCCGTACACACGATGGGACCGGCTTCCTCGGGCGCAGTGACTCTCTGGACGTCGGGAGTCGGGGTCGCCGCGGCGTCATCGACCGGAGCGCCCTCGCTCGCGTCGCTGCACCCCGCGGCCACCGTGAGCAAGGCCGCCGCCACCCACGCGTTCGCACCTGCCCTTTGCGCCACGGTCGAATCGTAGCACCCACGAGAGAGGCGCGAACGTCGCCGTGATGGTGCGTTCCATGCCTCCGTTTCGAACATGAACCCGACCGTGTTTCTGACGCTCGCGTTTGCGATCGGCGTGGTCGCTGGACTCCGCACGTTTACCGCGCCCATGGTCGTCAGCTGGGCCGCGCGCCTCAAGTGGGTCGACCTGCAGGGGACATGGACCGCGCTGCTGGGGGGCCCTGTCGTTCCGTTGCTCTTCACGGTCCTGGCCGGCGGGGAGCTCGTCAGTGACCCGCTCCCGAAGACGCCGAGCCGCAAGGCCCCGGCCCCGTTCGCGGCTCGGGTCGTCAGTGGAGCCTTCTGCGGTGCGGCGCTCGCCACGGGTGTCGGCGAGGCCGTGCTGCTCGGAGCGGCTTCGGGCGCCCTCGGCGCCGTGGTGGGCACGCTCGGCGGCTACGAAGCCCGGACGCGTCTCGTCAAGGCGCTGAAGGTCCCGGACATCGCGGTTGCGATTCCCGAGGACATCGTCGCGGTCGTCGGTGGGTTCCTGGTCGTCGCCTTCGTCTTTTTTCGATAGATCCCGAAGGCTCCTCGTTCGTCGTGGCCCGCGTTCGGTCGTTCGACCGTTGACGCACGCCGGCGGGCGTCTTGTAGTCGCGGCACATGGTTATTGCCCTGAACGAAGTGGGTGCGTTTCCGTCGCTCACGCCGGGAGGCTTCCAGATCCGCTTCGGCGTCTACCTGCCCGGTGTTCGTGCGGCCGACGGGTTCGAGGTCGTCGTACGCGTGATCCACCGCGATGACCGCTTCGACCCCGCGATCGCTCCGCGAGACACGCCGCTCGCGTGGGATTCGACGCACCCGCTCGACCTGTGGAGCGAGACGGTGGCGGTGCTCCCGGCGCCCGGCACGAGCTTTGGAAAGGAGGGGATGTACCTCTATCGCTTTCAGCTCTCCTGGTCTCCTCCCGGGGGTCCGCGCACGATCGTCACCGAGTGGTTCTGCGATCCGTTCGCGCGTGAGACCGACGTCGGCGAGCTCTCTGCCGTCCGCGTCGCCCGGGCGCCTCCGCCGGTCACGTGGACGGACGCCAATCACAAAACGCCGGAGCTCGACGAGCTCATCGTGTACGAGCTGCAGGTCGAGGAGTTCAATGACACGTTCGAAGGCGTGATCGAGCGGATTCCGTACCTACTGAGTCTCGGCGTCAACTGCCTCGAGCTCATGCCGGTCACGAGCCCGAAGATGGATTTCGACTGGGGCTACGGTCCGCTCAACTACTTCGCGCCGGCCGCCCGGTTCGGTGACCCGGCGGGTCTGCGGGCCCTCGTCGACGCCTGCCATGCGGCCGGCGTCGCCGTCATCCTCGACGTCGTGTACCAGCACGTGGATCCGTCCTTCCCTTACAGCCTGGTCTACGCAGACATCAGCGCCACCCCGGGCGCGCCGAAGATTGCCAGCCCGATGATCGGCGGGGCGGGGAGCTTCGGCCCGCAGATCGACTATTCACGATCGTTCGCGCAAGACTACGTCGCCGCGGTCAATGGCTACTGGCTCGACGAGTACCACGTCGACGGGTTCCGCTACGACGAGGTGACCGATCTCTACGTGGGCCCGACCGATACGGGGTATGCGAAGCTCGTTTACGATACGTATCTTCGGTCGTTGGCGATCCCGCGCTTCCAGGGCGGCGCAGCGAGCTACAGCCGGATCATCCAGTGCGCAGAAGCCCTGTCGCGCGCGCCGGACGTCCTTTGGAACACGTACACGAGCTGCGCCTGGCAAGACGACCTCCTCAACGGCGCCGAAGCGATCCTGTCCGGCGCCGCGCCGACCGACGGATTCGTGCACACGCTCGACCCCTCGTTCGCCGGTCGGTACCCCGCGACCAAGACGGTGGTCGACGCGGCGGGCGCCCCGATCGACATGCCGGTCGCGCCGTTTCAGTACCTGAACTCGCACGATCACTCCCACCTCATCGTGTTCGCAGGCACAGCGGGATCGGGCCCATTTCCGCCTGGCGATCGCAGCCACGTGTGGCGCCAGCAACCGTTTGCCATCGCGCTTCTGACCGCGCAAGGCGTCCCGATGCTCTGGGAGGGCGAGGAGATCTGCGACGCCTACAACCTTCCGGGTGATGGGGCGGCGCGCATCAACCTTCGGCGCGACATGAACTGGCAGTACTTCTACGACGACTTCGGAAGCGCGCTGGTCCGCGTGTATCGTCGCGCCGGCCAGTTGCGGCGCACGACCCGGGCGCTCCGGAGCCGCGAATCGTTCTATTATTTCGAGCAGTCGCTTCAGGGAACGGGGCTCGTCGCATACCACCGCCACGCACCCGCCGACGGCTCGAACGCCGAGCAGTACGCGATGGTCGTGCTGAACTTCTCGGCGCAGCCGGGCACCCTCCATGTGCCCTTCCCGAAGGCCGGCGCCTGGACCGAGCGGCTCGACGCCGACGTCCGACCCGCGCCGTGGACGCTCGCCGTGGCCGCCGCGGGCGACGTTCAGTCGATCGACGTGCCGTCGAACTATGGGTGGATCTTCGTCTTGTGAGATCGCGCGGGACGGCAAGGCGCGACAAGGCGGGACGCGCGAAGCCAACGCTTTCCGGGGTCCGCTGCCATGGCGCGGCTCAACGCCGGGCGACGAGGAGACCGATCACCCCGGCTGCCGATATCAGCAGCAGCACGACGACCACGACGAGGGGCACCGCGGGGCGCGGCGCCCTGGCGGGGGTCGCACGGGCGCCTGGCGTCACGTCCCTCCTTGCCTCCGGCGCCGTGCGTCCTTCTTCGACGCGACGCCGCGCCCTCCGGTCCGTCGCTGCGTCGCGCAGGTCCGTCGCTGCGTCGCGCAGGTCCGTGGCGGGTCGCGCGCCGCTCTTCTTCTTTTGTTTCTTCTGCTTCGCCGACGCAGCGTCTGCGCGTGCCTTGCGGCGCTCGCTCCTCTCCGAGGCCTTGCCGCGCCGGCGATCCTTCCGCGCCGCGGCACGCGCAGCCTGGGCTTCACGCTCTTCGGCGGTCGGGACCCTCCGCGCGGTCCCGGCGGTCACCGGCTCCGCAGCGAGTTCCTCGTCCCAGCCCGCGTCGACGGCATCGTCGTCATCGGAGCCCGAGTCGGCGTCTTCCTCGCCGTCCCAGCCCGCGTCGAGCTCGTTCTCGTCCGGTTTTGATTCCGATGATCCCAATCGGCTCGAAGTAAAGCACACGGGCCCGCCTGGGCCCAAACCGAAGCGGCGCCCGTCGCCCACGCGCGCCCGCGATAGGGCTGGCGCCTCATCCGCGTCTATCGCAGACGTGGGGCGCCACGGCGAGCCGCTTTCAGGGAACCTTCGTCGTCGCCGTCCACTGCCCTGGCACGAGCATCGCCGCAAAACGTTCTGGACAACGAACGTCCTGGGCCTTCATCGCCCGTTCGGCCTGAATGACCAGATCCTCGCCGCGTTGGCCCCCGAGCCGCCGTCCGAGCTGATATCGCGCGGCCGCCGCGTACAGCGACATGTCCGCCGCCACCGCCGACTCGATCGCCCGCTCCAGGGACGCGGCGGCGGCCTGGCCGTCCCCGTCCAGACTCGACGCTCCCGCCGACACGATCGCCGCCAGGGGCGCGGTCCAGGCCATCTGCTCCGCCTCCAGCTTCAGGGCCATCTGCCGAGCTCGGGCCAGACGCGCTGGTCGCGACGTGGACCCGGCCTGGCACGCCGCGACCGCCGCGATGCCCCGGATGTACTCGTCGGTCCCGCGGACGAATTGACCCTTCAGGAGAAAACTTCGCTTCACTGCGCGTTCGTCTTTCGCCACGCGATCGAAGGCGCGCGCGCCGGCGCCGGAGTAGAGCTCGATGAACGCGTCCATCACCATGGCTTGCCAGTGCTGCACCGAATACCCGTCGTACGACCACGCGGACATCGCGGTCTTCACGCTCTCTCGAGCCGCCGCGACGTCGTCGTCGGCGAGGGTGGCCACGAGCTCGTGCAAGCGCACGAGGTTTCTATGCTGCACGTCGGCGAGAGTTCGAAACTCTTGCTTGATGAGAAACAGCGACGCCGGGTCGTAGTGCACGAGCGTCTTGAGGGCAACGCGCTGGCGACGCTCGGCGTCGCGCGCCTCGTACACCACTCCCATACCGCCTCGTCCGATGCAGCGGATCACCTCGAAGCGATCGGTCCCGCGCCACTGGAGCGTCTCCGGCGACGCTTCTCCAGCCGCGTCCATGGCGCCCTCGTCTCTCACGACGATCCCCCGTACATACATTCGGGTGGGGCGGCGACGGGGCCGCGTGCGGATCGCGCGCAGTACACCATGATCCCAAAGGTGCGCCATCGAAGGGATGGTCGGCGCACGAAAACGGACGTCGAACGCCATCGCTCGAGTCAGGGCTCGGGTCCGGCCGCCCCGGGGTCAGGATCTGGCCTCGCTTTCGCCCGGCCCCCCAAGGGCGGCCGAGCCGGGCTGGTTCGCGGGATCGTGTGGGCGCAGCGCGGAGAGCCGGCGACGAGGTCTTGCGCGCCTGCAGCTCACGTGCGAGCCCACAACGTTTTCCCCAGCTCGCCGATCAAGACGCCCGCCTCTGCCGCCGTGGGTACTCCCAGTTGAGACCCCACACTCGGATGGGGGTCTTTCGCAGCCTCGCGCGTGAGGGTTTGGACGGCTTGGTCTCGCGTCGCCGCGACGCGGGCGCGAGCGCGTGCATCGAGCTTCGTGTCGAGCCAGCTTGCCACGGCCCATGCCAGCATCGCGTGGCGCGTCTCGTCTCTCGCGATGCCCGCCATGGCCCGACGCACCCGCGCATCGGCGGCGCGCTTGGCCTGGATTATCGCGGACGCCGCCCCGAAGGTTTCACGTACGCATCCTTCGGCCGCGTTCTCGGCCGCCATCTCTTCGAGGTTGCGCACCGTCTGCGGCTGGGCCGCCACGCCGCGTACGCGCGCGCCATGAAACTTGGCCAGGTCGCGCGTAAGGCGTGCGTGTCGCCGCTCGTCACGGGCGGCCCGACGCGAGGCGCCGCAGAGCGGGGAGGGGGCACCATGCGCTCCGAGCTCGCGCGTGAGCCTCTCGAAGGCCTGCACGGAGGCAGCCTCGAGGTATGCAACGGACGCGAGATAGCGTCCCACTTCGTCGCCGCCAGCCGGCTCGAGCAGTGCGAGGCCCTCGGGCCGTCGGCCGGTGAAGCAAGGGTAAAAGCAGCACTCGAGGTAGCCTCCAGGTGCGGCCGTGGAGGCGTCGGCCACGAGGAACACGCTGTTCGGCGAAGTCACGTCGAAGGCGTCGCAACCGGTCGCCGCCTTGGCTCCTGCCTCGACGGCGAGCGGCGGACATAGCTCCTCGCACGTCGCTTGCGGAAGCATGCCGGGGAACGGGCCCCCGTCTGCGCCGGGGCACGCGCTCGCCGACCCGACGAGCGACAAGAACTCGACGCCGTCGCCGAGAATGACCGACGCGTCGGGTTGCACCGCGCAATCGCCGGGCGTTGCAGTCGCCGTCGGGGAAGGTGCACTCGACGTCGGCGTCGGGGAAGGCGCACTCGACGTCGGCGTCGGGGAAGGTGCACTCGACGTCGGCGTCGGGGAAGATGACGTCGACGTCGGGGAAGAAGATCCGCTTGGAGCGCTCGACCCCGTTGTCGGGACCGTGTTGCCGCCGCAACCCGCCGCTGGCACCACGATCGACAGAAGAGCGGCGCGTCGGAGAGCGCGGACGACGAGAAGGGACCCCATCGCCGTCGAAGCAGCAAGCATCGTACCCGTACGGCAGCTGCGAAACGCGCGCGCCGGCGACCGAGGCGATCGATTCCGGCGCGACCCTACGGTCATGGCTCGGCACACGCTGGCACATAGGGACTTGAGGGCCGAAGGCTCTGGCCGCTGCGATGGCGTATACTGACGTGGTGAACTCGCTTCGTTGGAACCGTCTGAAGGGACGCTGGCAATTGCGCCTCGTCATGGTCGGGAGCTCTCAAGGCCAGTGGTTCGACCTGCCGGCGCGGATCGCAAGGGACGAGGTCGCGCGCGCCAAGGCGGCCGCGAAGACCGTCAAAAGGATTGACGCCCGAAAGAGGCCGTCGTGAAGAGGGCTTGCGCGATCCTCACCGAGCGCGCAGCGCCATTGCATCGAGGGGCGCCGTAGCTCCCGCCGAAGGCGCGTGCGAAGTTTGGGCTCACGCGGTCTGTTCCCGGGGCGGGACCCTGCGTTCAAGAGGTGTTCAATACCCCAATAGGAACAGTTTCACGCTTGAAGCGAATGTCGCGCCGAGGCGGCCAACCCGGTCGAATGGAGCTACGCTTGCAGAACGGGGGTCGAGATTATCCCTTAAACGCGGTGCTGGCCGTCGCCGCCTCACCTTTCCTGCGAGTCCCATGAAGCCGATCAAGGCGCGTGCCGTCATCCCGCTCGTAGCCGCATGCGCGGCGCTCTATGCCATCGGTTGCTCGGGGAGCAGCGTCACGTTCCCCTCCGACGATGCGGCTGCCGGAAGCAGCTCGGGTACCAGTTCCGGGTCGGGCGGTAGCTCCGGATCGAGCGGGGGCTCTGGGTCGAATGGGAGCTCAGGTTCATCCAGCGGCGGTTCCGGGTCGGGCAGTAGCTCCGGATCGAGTGGGGGGTCGGGATCGTCCAGTGGTACCTCCGGATCGAGTGGGGGATCGGGATCGTCGAGCGGCAGCTCCGGATCGAGCGGAGGATCGGGATCGTCGAGCGGCAGCTCCGGATCGAGCAGCGGCTCTGGGCCAGGGCCCGACGGAGGCACCTGCACCAGCGACGCCGACTGCGGCACCGGTGAACGTTGCGGCTTCCTTCAGTCGGCCGGATGCTCCGCGACCGGAACGTGCTTTCGGACGCCCGGCGCCATCTGCAACGCCATCGTCCTCGCATGTGCGTGCGACGGCACGGACATCAACGTCGCCTGCAACGGCCTGCCCAGCGGCTACACGCCGAAGCCTTTCGCACATTCGGGGACCTGTGCAATCGACGCCGGCGGCGCCAGCTCTGGCTCGGAGGGTGGCTCGGGTAGCGGCGGCGGGAGAGACGCCGGTACCTTGGCGTGCGGGCCGTACTCCTGCGACGTCGCGACCGAATTCTGCTTCGAGTCGGGAGGAGGCGCCGCCCGGCCCGACGCGGGGAGCAACTTCACCTACGCGTGCAACCCGATCCCGCCGCAATGCCAGCCCGACCCCACCTGCGCGTGCGTCATCGCCGCCGACGCGGGGACCCACGGCTGCCCGTGCAGCGTCCAGTCGGGCGGCGGACTGCTTGCCGCGTGTCTGTATCCGTGAGTCGGGTCATTTCGCGAAGAGGCAAATCGCCATTCTATCGGCGCCGGCGCATCCTTTTCTTAATCACAGCCGGTCAATGAGGATAGCCCGCTCGTGGCCCCCAAGGTTTACCGCGCGAGACTCGGTCGTGATTCGGCCGCGTCCCACCGATTCCTTGACGGAACGCTCGCAGAGCCGCCATCTGGAGCGCGAGCCATGCGCCTCTCCCGTCTCCTTCGAGGCCGCCCCCTCGCATTCTTCGGGCTGTCCGTCGGGTCCGCCTGCGGCGGGTCCACGCTGCTGACCCCTGCGGGGCCGGCGTCCCCCGATGCCGGCGCCGACGTCGCGGCCGAGCCCTCGACCGCCTTCGAAGCGGGCGCTGCCGAGTTCGACGCGGGCGTCGATGGTGACGCGGGCATCTTCGTTTCGACGACCCCGGAAGACGCCGCGCCCGACTCCGCGCCCGACGCGTGCACCGACACGCAGAACGACCCTCTCAATTGCGGCACATGCGGTCACGATTGCCAGGGAGCGGCGTGCGTTGCGGGCACGTGCGGTTCCGCACCCCGGGTGCTCGCGTCGGGCCAGGCACCGACCTTTATCGCCGTCGACGCCGAGAACGTCTACTGGATCAATCACCTCCCCCAGCCTGCCGGATCCGCCGGGCACTCGCAGGTCATGCGCTGTGCGATCCGCGGGTGCAACGACGAGCCCACCGTCCTCGCGGACGGGCTCTACACCGTCGGAGGGATCGCCGTCGAACAAGGGGCCGTATGGTGGCCGACCGGACCGGTGGCGATCAACGACTCCACAGAAGCGCCGAACGTGATGTCCTGCGCCGTCGGCGGATGCTCCGACGCGCCCACGTCGCATCTGTCCTCGCGGGGGGTCTTCTACGCGTTTGCCGCGAATGAAGCGAGCTGGTTCGTGGCGGATGTCGACGCGGTCCTTACGACGTGCCCGCTCGCAGGCTGCGGCACGTCTCCGGTCACCGTCTACACGGACGACTACGAGGTCCTCTCCATGGCGCTGAACGCGACCGGCGTGTACTGGGCGAACGGCGCCGGCAACGTCCTCTCTTGTCCCCTGGCGGGATGCGGGGACGCGGCCGCGGCGGTCGCCAGTTCTTTCGGTGGGTACTCGAATCTACTCGCCGCCGACGACGGCCACCTTTACTGGCTCGCGAGTGGCACAGCGATCGGAGGCGGAAAGCTCGGCCCCGTCCGGCAGTGGCTCGACGGCGGGGTGTACGAGTCCCCTCTCCCCGGCGGCGGCGACGCCGGTCCGACCGCGCTTGCGTCGTACGCGTCGTGGCTCGCCGGGGCCGCGCTCACGATCGACGGAACCGACGTCTACTGGTCCACCGAGGACGGCAGCGGCCGCTACGGCCAGATCGTGCGCTGTTCGATCGGGGGCTGCGGCGGAAATCCGACGCCCATTGCGGGAACGTCCTCCGAGCTCCCAAGCGCGGGCGTCGCGGTGGACGCCACGAACGTCTACTGGAGCGACCCCGGGCGCGGCGCTGTGATGATCGCTCCCAAATAGGTCATCGGCCGTCCACGGCGCGTCCTACTTGTCGCTCTTCGTGAAGGAGGCGCCCTCCACCCGAACGACGGCGCTATGTCCGTAGATGGTCACGCTCGTTCCCGCGAGGTCCGCCTTGAGCCCCACCTTGGGGGCGGCGTCCGACAGGATCGAAGCGCACGCCGCGGCGGACGTCTTCGGCACGAGACCCACCGAGTTGGTGGAGCCGGTGCTCGCGTTCGTCACGGTGATCTTCCCGGGGCCGTCGCCGGTCCCGGACGTGAAGGTGAAGACCACGGCATCGCCGGCTCGGGCCAAGGGGCTTGTCGCGACCGCGGCGGCGCACGCGAGGGCCGCGGCGACGAGGGCATGGCGCATCGTCTGCATCTGGAGATGCTACCAGGCGCCCGGGCTGCGATATCCTGGGAACATGCGTGCCCCTCGATCGGTGACCGCCTGGGTCGGCTCCGTGGCGCTGGTTGGGTGTGGAAGCTCCGAATCGACCGGGCCCCAAACCCGCGTCGACCGCTGTCGCCCCAGGCTGCAAGGGGCACGCCGGCGCCCACGGTTTCAACGTACGCGCTGAAGACGCTCGCGACGCCCGCGACCGTCTTTTGATCCGCCCTCGTCATGGTCCTCGAAAGGATCCTCGCCGGACCCTCGGAATGTAACGCCCGAAGCGGCCTTCAGGGTCGGGGACCGGGTCGCCCCGAAGCCGCCGCGAAAGTCTGGCGAGAAGACCTGGAGGCCGGACATGGAGCGGGGCGGCGGGCGCGGGGGCGTCCGCTCGCAAGAGGTGGATCGGAACGCCCATCGCCTGCCACCTGGCGAGGATCGACGAGACGTCTTCGAGCAGGGGCGCGTCTCCCGATTGAATGAGGACGACGCCTTCAATCCCCACCTCCCGAAGGCGAGCCGGCGACGGAAAGTCCGCGACGAAGGCAATCGACCGGTTGTCGAATTGCCCTCGCCGCACGAGCGACTCGCCGCCGTCGCGTCGCGCGTCGAGGAGAACGGCCGGCGGAGCTTCCGGCGCTAAGCCCTTTCGGGGAAGCTCCTGCGCCCCGTACAGGAGGGCTCGAATGACCTCCCACATCGGGACGACGGCCTGAGCCGAGGGCAACGCCGCGTAGAGAGGAACGGGGCGAAACCCGAAGTCGGCCAGCGCGAGGCCGACGGCCACGCTCTCGACGCCAGGCAAGTCGACGACGATCGCCGGCGTCACCGGGCGCCCGGTCGTGCGATAACCGTGTACGGTGCTGGGGTCGCCCAGGAGGCCCGGATGCAGCCAAGCCGGCGGCGGGGGCATGAGCGCGACCATCTGGTCCACATACGTGAAGAGGACGCGCTTTACCCAGGGCGTCCAGATGCAGTCCCGCGGGGCCCAGGCCTCAAAGGCGGTTTCGCGATCCACTGGGGGTCTCGATGCGCAGCGAGGATGGCCGCGCCGGTCGCGGCATAGTCTACACTTCGGCACGAAGACGCGGGGCGGCGATCGATGGGATTCTTCACAGGAGTGGCGGCCTTCTTTGGGGGTGTGGGCTGGATCGTGACGACGCCCCGGCTCTGGCCGCGCGCGCTCGTGCCCGTGGCGACGGCGCTCGTCTTGATCGTGACCCTCGGCTATTTCGGCGTGCGGGGCGCGATGGCGCTTGCGCACCGCACGCTGGGAGAAGGGCTCGGCGCGGGGTTCGAGGGCGTCCTTCTGGCGACGGCCGCCGTGGTTCTCGCGGTGGTGATCGCGGTCGCGCTGGCACAGCCGCTCTCCGGCTGGGCGCTCGACGGGATCGTGCGCGCACAGGAGCGCGAGCTCGGCGTTGCGCCGGGCACGCCGCCTCCGTTCTTCGGAGCGATGCTCTCGTCGCTCGGGTCGGCTCTCCTGGGGCTGCTGGTCGGCGTTCCGGTCATCGTGCTGCTGACGGTCGCGGGCTGGGTCTTCCCTCCGGCGGCGGTCGTCACCGTGCCGCTCAAGGTGGTGATGGCCGCCGTCCTCCTCGCATGGGACTTGCTCGACTACCCGCTGGCGTCGCGCAGCATGGGCGCCCTGGCGCGCGTGAAGTGGTGCGGCCGCCACCTCGGTGCCGTCATTGGCTTCGGGCTCTCGGCTCTGCTGGTCTTCGCGGTGCCGGGCCTGGGTCTCCTGGCCTTGCCCTGCGGGGTCGCGGGCGCCGCACGCCTCGCGTCGAAGTGAGCCGCGGCTCGCAGGCGCGACGTCTTCCGATGGAGGCACGCGCCTTCACTTCGCCAAAAGGGTGTAGCTCCCGCGCTTCTGCCCCGATCCGAAGGTCGAGACACGGACGACGTACCGACCGTTGTCGGGTGCGGTCCAGAGGAGTCGTGAATCGAATCCGCCGCCGCTGTCGTCGTCGTGCGCCAGCGAGTGACCGCCCTGCAGCACCTCGAGGAAGACATCGAGGTTGCACCCTGGTTCGGTCTTCGACCACCCGCCGCGCAGATCGATGTCGAGCGGCTGCCCAGCTTCGAGTTCGATCGCATAGTCGTCGAACAGCGCCCCGTTCTCGAGCGCGGCGTCGCCGTCGTCGAGCGCGCCAGAGACGCGGGTCCCGAGCACGAGCGCGCCGGGTGCGGGAGCGTCGCCCTCCGGCGTTCGCGGCGGGTAGGTCGATCGTCCTGGCAGGTCCAGTGCCTCGAGCACCTTGCTCATCGTGAGGGAAATCATCCGGGCGTGGTCGACGTTCCATGTGGCCACCGTGACCTGGTGGGTGCGAATCGCATCCTGGAGAGAGCCCGGCGGATCGACCACCGCGCTTCCCTTGGTCCGGGCCTCGATACGCGAGGCGATCGCCCGACCCGTCGCCGGGTTCCAACCCCAGTCGCCGTAGATCGCGACGAGCTTGCGGTGATTGCCCGACTCGATACCGCGCTCCAGCCACCGCACGTACGTCCCGACTCTCCCGTCGTACAGCGCGTCGAGCAAGATGACGTTGGTCACCTTGTCGTCGAGGTCCTGCCGATCCAGGATCGCGGTGAGCGGCATGTGCCCCGCGCTGTGCGCCACAATCGTGATGTCGGCCACGTCGTCCAGCGTGCGCGGCCCGCCGAGCCCGGGAGCGAGCGTGTCGCGAAGCAGCTCTTCGACGAAGGAGCGGAAGTAACCGCGATCGGCCATCTTGCCCGCGGTGCCCCCGCCCCAGAGGATGAACTGCGGCGCCACGAAGACCGTGTTGGTGGCGGCGTCGTCATGGCGCCACGCGAGTCCCCAGCCTTTCCGGGGGCGCGCGCCCGGCCTGCACACGACGTCGCCCGACAGCGCGAGCTGGGCAACGCACTGGCCCGAGCCATGGAGGAAGAGCACGAGATGAATCGGCTGCGCGGCGTCGAACCCGGCGGGGAGATGGGCCACGACGCCAGCCACCCCTTTCGGGAGGTCGACGGGCGGGTGGGCCAGCGTCGTCGTCGCGGTCCAAGCTTCTCTCGGTTCGACCGGCGCCGACGCTTCACGCGCGATCGGGGCCGCGACCGCCGCGTCGGTCGTTTCGGTCTTTTCGGTCTTTTCGGTCAGTTCGTTCCTCGACACCGCGTGGGCCTGCGTACAGCCACACGTGGCGGCGACCGCTACAGCGAAGAGTATTGGATACGGCGTGGGGCCCATGATCGAGCGAAGCACCCAGCGTACGCCATATCAGGCCCGGTTCAGCAATTGCCTGCCCGGGAAGGGATCGTTAGTCGGCTCCGGCGCGCAGGAGCACTACCCGTGAGAGGCCGGAGAGCCCACGCGCATCAGGTTGCCGTCGGGATCGACGTAGCCGAACTCGCGCTTGCCGTAGGACGTGTCCATCGGTGGACGCAAGCGCCCCTCGATGCCCGCGTGGCTCCACGCCGCGTACAGCGCGTCTGCGTCGTCCACGAATAGGTAGCAAACGGACGTCGTTGTCTTGGGGTCGAGCGCATCGAAACCGCTCAGGTGGATCTCGACCGGGCCCCACGTCAGGAAGCCGTAGCTCGGGTCGTCTTCCGGGCTCACACCTGGCTCCACGTATGCCCTCGCCGCGAACCCGAGGCGCGCATACCGGCGCAGGGCCTCGGCGACGTTGCGAACGGGCAGCACGGGAGCGACGCGATCGAAGGTGACCGGCATCGCCGGGCGATAGCATGATCCGGGATAGGTGGGGGAAGTGAACAATCGCCAGGATTCAGACTTGTCGGCGAGGGTGCCTCGATCGGCAAACTACGACGCCCGATCACGAAGCTTCGATGCCCGGTATCCGAGCTACGGTTTCCGATCCCAGGAAGCCGCCGGGACGGCGCTTGGTGACTCCAGGTTCCAGTCCACCACGGCTCGCACGCCCGGGATCGAGACCGTCGCTTCACACGACGATCGCGACCCTGGTCGAATACGAACCTTCGTATGCCACGTGCATAGCTTCGATTCCTGGACTACGAGCCCAGGGTGCCCGGACACGCCAAGAGGGCCGGTTTTCGTAACTGTCTATCCAATCGACGTCTCGCGGCGGGTCCGATCTCGCAGGGCAAGTGGTCGCGCCCTGGTGATTTCGGGCCCCCAATCTCCTTCGCTCGTAGCCCCTCTACCGGCGGCTCGTGGAGGCAGGCGGGCACGCTCGAAGATCGGGGTTCGACGCTGGACGATCGCGGCATGCACGCTGCCGGCGTCGTCGATCGCGGTGTCGACGCGGCCGAAGGCAATTCCTTCCTCACGGGCACGCACACGAACGGACACCCGACGTCTGTCGACGTGAACGCTCGCGAGGGTACGGGTCCGCCGAACATCGTTCACGCCGGCGGCCCCGTGGCCGCCCGCATCGACCGCGGCGCACACGTTCCCACACGCGCACGGACCGCATCCACCGACCGGACCTCCGCGTCGTTCGAGTTGGGGGGCATCACGCCATTGGCGGCGTCGGAGGAAAACGCGATAACCTTGGGAACTGGGGAATCCGCGACTTTCGCGGGAGGAGTGGGCGATGGGCTCAAAGCTTGACGTCACACCGAATGCCCACCCAGCGCAGATCGGGGTGCGCTACCAGGTCGATGCGTTCCTCGGTCGCGGCGGCATGGCCACCGTGTATCGAGTCACCGACGCAGCGACGGGGCGACGCATGGCGCTCAAGCAGCTCGCCCTGCCGGAGGAGCCGTCGCGGCGTGGCGAGATGGTCGCCCTCTTCGAGCGCGAGTTCCATGCGCTGGCGCAGCTTTCACACCCGCGGGTCATCGAGGTCTACGACTACGGCGTCGACGAGATGGGGCCGTACTACACGATGGAACTCCTCGACGGCGGCGACCTGCGCGCGCGAGCTCCGCTGCCGTGGCGACAAGCGTGCACCTTGCTTTGCGGCGTCTGCTCTTCGCTGGCGCTGATCCACTCGCGCCGCCTGGTTCACCGCGACGTCAGCCCCGCCAACATCTGGTGCACCCGCGAAGGGGAGGGCAAGCTCATCGACTTTGGCGCGCTGACGCCGATGGGCGAGGCCTCGTCGATCGTGGGGACGCCGGCCTTCGTGGCCCCGGAAGTGCTGCAGCGATTGCCGCTGGACGGACGCACCGATCTCTTCTCGTTCGGGGCGACGCTGTACTTCGCGCTCACGGGGCATCCGCCGTATCCGGCGCGGAACTTCTCCCAGCTCGCGGAGCTCTGGACGCTGGCCCTGCCGGCCCCGTCCACTCTGGTCGACGACGTTCCGGAGGCGCTCGACGCTCTGGTCATGTCGCTCCTGTGCCAGGAACCCGCCATGCGGCCTCGCGCAGCGTTCGAGGTCATGCAGCGCCTGAGCGCGATCGCGGGCATCGAGAGCGTCGAGCCCCTCAGCGTTTCGCAAGCGTACCTGTCGACTCCCGGCATGGTGGGACGGGAGCCGGAGACGGTTGCGCTCCGCGACCAGATGGCGTCGGCCTTCGGCGGTCGCGGAAGCGCGGTCCTGATCGAGGGCGAATCGGGCGTGGGACGCTCGCGGCTGCTGCAGGCGTGCGTGGTCGCGGCCAAGATGCTCGGTGCCACCACCCTGAGCGCCAGCGCGAGCGCAGGTCGGACGGCAAGTTTCGCGGTCGCGCAGGCGCTCGCCGAGCAGCTGCTGGAGATGCTCCCGAACGACGCGTTCGCGAGCGCGCGCGCTTGCGGCGCTCTCGAGGTCCTCTTCGAAACGTCGGGCGCCACCGACGCCGAGCACCGCCCCAGGCTCAAGGCATTTGCAGGAGCCGATGTGCCCGGGGTCCGGCGACAGAAGGCCCTGTCCGACTGGTTGCTGCATGTCAGCGAGACGAACCGTCTCGCGATCGCGATCGACGACGCGCACGAGATCGACGAGCCTTCGATGGCGCTGCTCGCTGTTCTGGCGAGCCAGGCACGAGGGCATCGCCTCTTCGTTGCAGCGACCGCCGAGACCGGCGCGTCGCGTGGAGGCGGGGCGGCCCTGGAGGTGCTCGCCGGCGGCGCGGCGAAGATCGCGCTGCAGCCGTTGACCCGTGCGCAAACCGAAGAACTCCTTGGTTCGCTGTTCGGCGACGTCCAGAACCTTCGGGCGGCGGCCGAGGGCGTTCATCGGGTCTCGGTGGGCAGTCCACGCGTCTGCATGGACTTGGCGAAGCACCTGATCGACAAGGGCGTGATCTGTTACGAGAGCGGCGGCTGGACGTTGCCGGCCCGTCTCGACCCGAGCGACCTGCCCGGCACTGCGGAGGACGCGATTCGCGACCGGATCTCCGCTCTGCAGCCGCTCGCTCGCTGGCTCGCCCAGGCGCAAGCGTTCGCGAATGACCAGTTCCGTCGTGAGGATTATCGCCTTCTGCGTCCGGATGCGGAGCCGGCGCTCGTCGACCGAGCCATCAGCGAGCTCGTTTCCCACCAGGTGCTCGTGGGCGACGGCCGGCAATACGCGCTGGCGCACCGGGGCTGGGCCTCCGCGCTCACGGCTCGTCTGACCCGGGAGGAGCGTGAAGAGCGGCACCGGGCGCTCGCCGTCATCTACGAAGGGAGGATGCCGAGGATGCCGCTCGCCGTCGTCCATCACTTGCTCGCGGGCGGTCTGCTCGAACGCGGCCTCGATCGCGTCTCCGAGCTTCTCAAGGTTTCACCGGATGCCTCGGCCCTCCAGGTCGGGTCGGAGATCACGTCGAACGAAGTCGCTGCCACGATCGAGAGTGCGCTCAGCGCCGCCGAGGCTCTGGAGCGTCCTCTTCGCGAGATCAACGACCTCCGCCAATGCCTCACGTCGATCAGCGTCCGTGCCGACGACGCCTTCTACTGGCGTTCCGCAGCCGAATGGATGGACCAGCTCAAGCGCGATTCGGGTCTCCTTTTCTGGCGCGAGTTCGTCGACGACGCCCCTGGAGAGCGGCTCAAACACGCGCTCGGAGCGGCCGCGCAGAAGTACGCTTCGACGCCGGAGCGCGACCGCGGATATCGCCCGGACGAAGCCGTGCGGGCGTTGTGCCACTACGCGGCGATTTCCATCGCGATCGGGTCGCGGTCCTTGAACGTCGAGCTCCTCGAGACGTTGCCCGGTCTGCTCGAGCCGTTCGCGCCCCTGTCGCCCGTCGTCGCCCTGATGCTGTCGAATACAATCGCGACCTGTCAATCCCGGTGCCGCGCTCAAATCGACCAGGCGAGAGCGCGCAACCTCGAGCTTCACGACCAACTGGGCAAGATCACGCGCGCCGAGCTGCCGTACGTCGAAGTCCTGCGCAACGCGATTGCTTTCGCCAACGGTTCGGTCGAGGCGCGCATGGGCCTCGCCTCGGCCAATTCATGGATAGCGCTTCTCGAGAAGGACATCTTGCAGCAGGTCAACGCGCTGCTCCTCCGGAAGATCCTTGCCCTCCAAGTGGGCGACGCAGCCGGCGCAGAGCGCTATCGCAGGGAGGCGGAGCTCCTCGCGCTGCAAGCGCGCGTTCGCCAGATGTTCACCACGATCGTTCCCACGGAGCTGGCGGCGTACGCGCTCGCCGGTGACCTGAGCGGCGTCCGGCAAGTGAAGGCGCGCATCCAGGTGCTCGCCGACGCCTACCCGGGTTGGCGGCCCTACGCGGAGCTCGCGGAAGGCCAGTTCCAGCAGCTCCGCGGCAACCTCGAGGCGGCAAGCGCCGCCTTCGAGCGGTGCATCGCGATGACCGCGCCCGATCCGAGCGGCAAGCCGCGACAACTCATCGTCTGGCCGCCGGCCGTCGCCGCCTACGTTGAGACGCTGGTCGGTCTCGGGCGCTACGCCGAGGCCAAGAGCTGCGGCGAGCAAGCGCTGGCCACGTGCCAGACCCTCGGCATCGGCGTCGTGTCCCACGATGTCTCTCGCGCGCTGGCCCTGGCCGAAGCCAAGGTCGGCGACTACGAGGGGGCCGTCACGCGACTGGAGGCGCTCATCGCCGATCAGGAGCGCCTCGGCGTCGCGGGGCTCATTCTCGGCGCATCGTACGAAGCGCGCGCTCGGATCGCGATCTGGGCTGGAGACGAACCGGCTCTGGCGAAGTACGCGAATCTGACGGCCCGCGAATACCGTCATGGTCGCCGCTCGCCGCTCGGAGCCCGCTGGGAGCAGCTCATGGCAGAGGCGCGGCGGACGTCGAAACGCGCAACGGCCCACCTCGCGGACTTTGGGGGGACCCGACTCGGGCTCGGGACCACGACTGCCGAAGTGGTGAGCGATTCGCTCAGGGGCTCCTCCACTCCGCAAGACCGCGCAGCGCGGACGCTGAACCTCCTCTGCGAAGACCGAGGGGCGACGGTCGGCTACCTGTATCTCGTCGCCGCCGCGGGGTTGACGCTCGTCGCGTCGAAGGGGAGCTCGCAGCCGCCGGAAGGCCTTTCCGAGTATCTGGAAGAGTACTTCGAGCGAGAACTCTTGGGGAGCGGCGACGCGACCGCCGTGCTCTCGATCCAGGAGGTGGGCTCCGCGCTGCACGCGAGGCCGAGTTTCCGCGATGGCGCGGGCGTCGAGCACCGGCTCATGCTCATGACGTCCGTCGCCGGCGGGGGAGCCCGACACGCGGGCGTCGCCGTGTTCGTCGAGGGTGAGCGCACGGAGCGTCCCGCCGGCGGGGCCGAGCTCGTTGCGGCGCTGACGACGCATCTCATCGAGGCAGGGGATGCGCGGGGCGTCGCTTCCTGACGGTCGGGCAGTGTACACTCGAGAGCCATGGCAGCGCCTCGAGCCCTAACCAACCTGGGTCCGCGCCGACTCGTCGAGGAGGCGCTTACGCTCGACTTGATTTCGTTCCTGGCCCGCCACGGGGACGCGCATCTGCTGCTCGTGCGCATCCCGGAGGGCGACTCGGAGCTCGAGCTCGGGCTCAGCGCGGGCGCTGCGAGCGCGGTCGCTGGACCGGAACCGCTCCCCTTTCGCACAGGGCATCAGGACCCCCCGCGCGCGTGGCGCTCGGAGTCCGAGAAGGTGCGTCGCGAAGATCCGGCGGCGTTGTGGCAGCTCTTCGAGAGGCATCCGCACTTCGCCGTGGCCGTGCGCAAACGGGCGGATTCGGACGCCCTCTTCATGGGCCGCATTTCGATTGGACGCGCGCGCAATAAGGACATCGTCTTGAGGCACTCCAGCATCTCGAAGTTTCATGCCTGGTTCGAGGCAGACGAGTCCGCGAACCTTCACGTGTGCGACGCGGGCAGCACGAACCTTACGCACCTGAACGGGAAGCCGCTCGAGGCCCGAGCCCGCACCGCGGTGGAACCCGGTGACGCCCTCCGCTTTGGCTCCCTCGAGACCGTCGTCTGCTCGCCAAGCACGCTCTGGAACTGTCTGGCGATGGAGAAGGCGGTGTAGGCGCTACGCACGATACGCGCAGCTATTCGCCTGGGGTTGCCTTCGCCTCCACCTGCTTCATGATCGAATCGAGGTTGTAGCTCGCCGCCGCTTGCAGCGGCGGGAAGGTCTTGAATGACATCAGGTGCTGCGTCCAGAGCTGCTGGCCGATGGGCAGCATGTTCCAGTCATAGATATAGGCGCTGCTCGGAGACGAAAGGGAACCGCCAAGACTCATGACCGACTTCTGGTCCGTGCCGACCGCCTGCTCGAAGGGGTCGCGCTTGATGTTCTGCACCAACGTGAAGTGAAACGGAATGAGGGGCATGACCCAGCCAGTCCCGCCCGGCTGCGACATCGTGTAGTACATCTTCCAGTTCTTGTAGCGGACCGCCGATGGCGTCGCGCCCGAGTAGTAGAAGAAGTAGTCGCGCGCGGACTTCTCCGACTTGCCTTCGAGGTAGTCGCGCTGGTCGAAGCCATCGAGCGTGGTCTTGACGATGCCGGGGTACTTGCCCGCCTCGATCTCCTGCTTCAGCCCGTCGCCCTTCGGCCCCCCGGCGATGTCCACCAGGGTGGGCACCCAGTCGAGAGCGGCGAACAGCTGGTTCTTGACCGTGCCCGGCTTGATGTGACCCGCCCAGCGGACCACCATCGGGGCACGGTAGCCGCCTTCCCACGCCTCGCCTTTCTGGCCCTTGAAGGGCGTGACGCCGCCGTCCGGGAAGGTCATCGCCTCGGCCCCGTTGTCGGTGGTGAAGACGACGATGGTGTTGTCGAGCTCCCCCATGTCCTCCAGCTTCTTGAGGACGTCGCCGATGTTGTCATCGAGCTGCTTCATGCCCGCTTCGTTGACGCCCCAGTCTTTGCCGCCAGACTCGCCCACCATCTCCTGGTACTTGGGCGACAGCATGGTCGTTACGTGCATGCGCGCCGGGTTGTACCAGACGAAGAACGGCTTGCCGGTATTCTTGGGATTGTTGCGGTCGAGATAATCGATGACCTTGCTGGAGATCTCCTCGTCGACTGTCTCCGACCGCTGCAGGGTCAGGGGACCCTCGTCGTGGCAGCTCTGGTTCTTCATCGTGCCGTCCGAGGACTTGCACCAGATGACCGGGCGCGGCGGCGTCAAGCAGGTCGTGGTCTTGGCGTCCACGGCACCCGGGACCTCGGGGAGGCCCGGCACGGGGGTGTTCTTGCAGGGCGGAGCGATGCTCTGCACGGTCGGGTTCTTGTTGATGTCCGGGAAGCTCACCTGCTGCATCGCGTCCAGGTGGTAGAGATAGCCCCAGTATTCTTGGAAGCCGTGCGCGGTCGGTAGGGACTCGGTGTGGTCGCCGAGGTGATTCTTGCCGAACTCGCCAGTGTTGTAGCCGAGATCCAGCAGAAACTTGGCGAGCGTGGGAGTGCCTTGCCGCAGCCACGACGGGCTGCCCGGCAGCTGCGGCGGGATCATGCCCGTGCGCACCGGGTACATTCCCGTGATGAAGGCATTGCGCCCGGACGTGCAGCTCTGCATCGCGACGTAATCCATGTAGATCGCGCCTTCGTTGCCGATGCGGTCGATGTTGGGCGTCTCCCCGACCATCAGGCCGCGGTGGTAGATGCTCGGCTGCATCCAGCCGATATCGTCGCCCATGATGAAGAGGATGTTCGGCTTCCGTCCTGATGATGCGCCCCCCTTCTGCTGCTCCGCCACTCCCGCTTGCTGCGACACCGGGGTCGGCGGCGCCGCCGGCGATGCGCCATTGTCACGCGGCTTCGGATCCTCGGCGGCGGATGATGTCTTGGTGGTATCGCAGCCGACGCCGGCCAACGAGATCATCATGGCCAGCACGGCAAACGGAGTCATCGGGCCGGCCAGTTTCAACGTGCTCATCGAACTTCCTCCACGCCGTGCAGAATGGCACTCGGGCCTCTTCTTATTGTGGAATGGATGAACTGCAAGCGGCGTCTGCCGGGGCTCCTTCGAGCTGCTCAGACCCGGAGACGACACGGCGGCCGCAGCCGGTACGAGCCGTATTTGACATCGCGAGCGCTGGTGTCAAGTCTCCACGAGATGAAGGGAGTCCCTCTTGTAGATCGGATTCGACCCCGTGGGAGAATACTCAGATTCTCGGGCGTCCTCTTCGTCATCGGGTGTGGCAGGGAGACGCCGTCCGCCGGTCCGACCCCGCCGGCATCCGCCGCTCTGGCGCCGCAGACGACGCTGGTGAACGGATCGCGGCATGCCCATCCGGCAGGTTCTGCGATCGAGAGCGCGACCGCCGAGAAGTCTCCCTTCGGCCCGACCGTGCAGAACTCCGCGCACCCGCCCGGTCCTGCTGCGGCGTGGTCGACCACGATGGTCTGGGTCCCCGGAGGGGAGTTCTCGATGGGCGCGTTCGATCCCGATAGCCACGGGGGCCCCGGCTGCGGCGACCCCACGGCCGACGCGCAACCGATCCACCGCGTTTACGTCGACGGATTCTGGATGGACGCGACGGAAGTGACGAACAAAGCCTTCGACGAGTTCGTGCGCGCAACGGGCTACGTAACCGTCGCCGAGCGGACGCCCACGGCCGAGGAGTTTCCGACCGCTCCGCGCGAGAACCTCGTTGCAGGGTCCGTGGTGTTCGTCGCGCCGAGCCGGCCCGTTCCGCTCGACACGCAGTTTCGGTGGTGGACCTACCTCAAGGGGGCGAGCTGGCGACACCCCAGCGGCGGAGGCAGCGACCTGGGAGGCCGCGAGCGGTACCCCGTCGTGCAGGTCGCCTACGAGGACGCGGCGGCCCACTGCAAATGGGCGCGGAAGCGTCTGCCCACGGAGGCCGAATTCGAATTCGCCGCCCGGGGCGGCCTGTCGGGCCGCCGCTTCGCGTGGGGTGACGAGCTTCGGCCCGGCGGTCGATGGATGGCCAACATCTTCCAGGGCCACTTTCCGGACCGGGACACGGGCGCGGACGGCTGGGCGGGGATCGCGCCGGTCGCGTCGTTTCCGGCCAACGGCTACGGGGTCTACGACGTCGCGGGGAACGTCTGGGAGTGGGTCAGCGACTGGTACCGATCGGACTATTACGCGACGCTCGACCCCCACGGCGTGGCGCGCAACCCGCTGGGTCCGGACGACTCCTACGACGCGAGCGAGCCGGGCGTCGCCAAGCGCGTTCAGCGCGGCGGGTCGTTTCTGTGCTCGAGCCAGTACTGCACGCGATATCTCGTCGGCTCGCGCGGCAAGGGTGAGCCGTCGAGCGGCGCCAACCACCTCGGCTTTCGCTGCGTCGCCTCGGCACCGTAATTGGAAGAATGGCGAACGAAATCAGTCTCGACCCGCGCTGGAGCCACCGTCGACGTGGAGAACCTGGCCCGTCACGAAGGGCGCCGATTCGAGGTAGAGGACCGCTTCGACGATGTCGCGGACGTCGCCTATGCGATCGAACGGCGACGTGGCGCGGACCGAGTGGTCTTCACCCGCGTGCATCGGTGTGCTGATGACGCCTGGCGCGACAGCGTTCACACGAATGCCTTTCGCCGCGAGCTCGACCGCGAGGGCCTTCGTGACCGCCGCGAGCCCACCCTTGGTCAAGGAGGCCAGCGCCGCGGGTTGTGACGCCCTGGGCTGGTCGACGACGCTTGCGGTGATGTTGACGATGTGGCCCTGATTTTCGGCGATCATCCGGCCGACGACGCGCTGGGTGAGATGGAAGAATCCGTCGAGGTTGACGCCCGTAATCGCATCGAAATCGTGTTTGGTATACGCAGTGAATGGCTTGGCGATGAAGATGCCGGCGTTGTTGATCAGCGTGTCGATGCGGCCGAAGCGATCCATCGCGGCCGCCTCGATCTGCTGGGCTGTGGCGGGATCGGCGATGTCGCCCCTGATCGTCTGAACGTCGTCGCCCTCGAACGGCTCCATCTTGAGGGACGTCGCGACCAGTGCGTAGCCGCGAGACCGGAACGCCTGGGCCAGTCCGGCCCCGATGCCCTGCGAGGCCCCTGTAACGATGACCACTCTCTTCGCGCTCATGCGACGCTCCTGCGCGAGGCGCGTCGCGTGCCTGAGCGTCCTTCACTCGTTGCCTTGTGGGCGTTCGGGGTCGCTTTCATGGACCCCGGCGAGGTGCATGGCGCGCGCCGACGTGCTCGGCCGTGGCCACCAGAGCCTTTGGGGATCGCGAGCACCCCGATCAGTCGAGTTGGGCCTCGACGGACAGGCGCTCGCTATTCGGCGGCGCGCTTAAACGATCAGGTCTTCGCGCAACGTGCGAGCCGCACGAATGTAGTGAAACGCCGACCAGACGTTGACGCACACCATGGTGGCCAAAGACCAGCGCAAGCCGCTCGCAGCGGCCATCGGCTCGGCTTGGCCCTGAACCACGAAGTGATTCTTCAGCACATCGCTCAGGATGCCCGTGAACAGCGGCCCCAGGCCGAGCCCGATCAAGTTGATGATGAATAGCAGCAGCGCTCCGGCCAGCGCACGCTCGCGCGCTCCCACCAGACCGTGGGTGATCGAATAGGTCGGCCCGAAGTACATCGACGCGATCGCCAGCGCCGGGATCATCGTCCACATGGCGACTTGTTTGATCGGCACGATGTACACGAGCAAACCCAACGGCAATGCCACCAAGGTCGCAATGCCGGGCACCCAGAGTTGCCAGCGTCGATCCTGGTAGCGTTCTGAAAAGCGGTCGGCCAACCAGCCGCCGAAGTACGTTCCCGTCGCGCCGCCGGCGACCGTGACCAGCGCCATCCAGCCGCCGACTTGCGCGACCGTCATGTGGTGCGTGCGCATCAAGAACGCGGAGTTGAAGCTGCCGACGCCGTAGCCCACGAACGCTTGCAGCGCCGCCGCCATCGACAAATGGCGAAACGCCGGCTTCGACCAGAGCTTCCCCAGAACCTCGCGTACCGGCGGTGGTTGGGCCGCGGTCAGCGGCCGCGGGTCCGAGTAGCCGCGCGGCGGTTCGCGCAACGTGAGCCGGACGGTCCCCGCCAGCAAGATGCCGGGCAATCCGCACACGTAAAACGCGGCCCGCCAGCCGTAGACCTTGGCCACTTGTCCGCCCAACAGCAGGCCCAGGAACACCCCGCCGGAGATGCCCATCGAGTAGACGGCCAGCGCGGTCGAGCGACGCTTGGGTTCGAAGTAGTCGCTGAGCAACGAATAGGCGGGCGGGCTGCAGCCGGCTTCGCCGATGCCGACCGCGACGCGCCCCAGCAGCAGTTGCGTGAAGTTGCGCGCGAAGCCCGTCAGCACCGTCGACACGCTCCACACGAAGAGCGACATCGAGATGATTCGCACCCGATTGGCCTTGTCAGCCCAGCGCGCGATCGGAATGCCCAAGGTGCAGTAGAGCAGCGCGAACGCGAGCCCGCCCAAGAGGCCCATGTCCGTGTCGCTGAACCTGAACTCCTCCTTGATGGGTTGCATCAAGATGGTCAGGATCGAGCGATCGACGAAGTTGAATACGTAGACCGTGAACAGCAGCCAGAGCACGTATTTGCGATAGCGCTCGCTGACCTTGAAGTCGGTTGCGTGCACCGTGCTGATGCGGGCGTCTGCGGTCGTCACGCTGGCGTCGCTGGCCATAGCCGCCTCCTGGGTTGAGCGCGTCACGCTACATCCGGTCCAAGCACCTTCGCCAGGGCTGGGACTGCGTCGCAGTGACCGATGGCCATACCATAATCTTCCGCTCGTCCTGGGTGGCTCACGGAGGGCGCGACGGTCATGCCGCGGCTCTCGGGTCGACGTAGAGCGGCTTACCGAGCTCCATGTTTGCAGGGACGCTATTTCGGGATGGGCGGGGTGGTCGGTGCGCAGGTGGACACTCCGGCCCCCACGATCAGGAACCCGATATCCGTCAGGTACGACGTGTCGACGGTTCCGGTCGTCGGGTCGTACTCGGTCACGTTGGTCGACGTGCCCGTCGCGTTCGGGTAAGTGTAGAAGTAGAAGCGCCCGCCCCAGAACGAGAAGGCAAAGTCCGTCGGCGTACCGATCTGGGTGAACGGCGTCGAAGACAGAATGGCCCCCGTGGCCTTGTCGATCTCGGCCAGCTGGACGGGGGAGGCTGCGAAAAAGCCGAAGAGTTGCCCGTTGCCGTTGCCGGTGAGCTCGGCGTTTTGCGCCGTCAGCGGCGCAGTGAACTGCCCTATCGGAATGACGGACCCAGCGTCGAAATCGACGCGCCCGAATCCCGAGCTCGCAGCGCCTTCCGCCCCGGCGACGTAGAGCGTCTCGGCCGTCGAGCCCGCGCTGGCGCTGGAGAAGCCCATGCCGATGGGAGACCACGCGGCCGGCAACGTGATCGACTGTCCCTCGCAGCTTGCGTCCTTGGTGCTCACTGCACGGACGGTCCCGTCGAGGTAGTTGACCCATGCGGTCGCCTGCCTGTCGACCGCCATCGAGTTCGGACCGGATGACGTGGTGCATCCAAGAGCGCCGATCTTCGTGAAGAGCTTCTTGTCCGGCGCGAAACGATAGAGGTCGTTCGCATTCGACAGGACGAAGACGTAGGCGGTGGCATCGTTCGCGCAGTCCGAGGTGCTCGCCTCGGACGGCGTTGCATCCTGCGCGAAGGCGAGGCGCGGACCGCCCGACTCGACGCCTGCGTCCTGTTCGAAGAGGCTCACGTCCAGGCTTGCGTCGGAGATCGCCGCGGCGTCGCTCCCGTCATCGCCGAGCGTCGTGAAGTCTGGCCGGGGCGTGTGCCCGCAGCCAAGGACGAACGCCGCCAAGTACCCTGCGGATCGGCAACTCGACAAAGAGAGTCCCACGGGTTCGGTTCGTATCACGTGGCGGCGTCGCCGCACTCTCACGCGCCGGACCGCCCTCGGCCATCGAGCGGAGAACCCACGCTGCCACGGCAGAAGTCCACCACCGCGGCCGTCACCGCGTCGAGACGTCCCGCGAGGGAATGGCCGGCCCCCGAGATCACCTCGAGCCTCGCGTGCTCTCCGGCGCCCGACACGCGCGTCACGTTTGCCACCGCGCCCCACTCGTCGCGGTCCCCGTGGACGAGGAGCAAGGGCTTCGTCGCGAGGCGCAGGAACGAGAAGTCGTAGACGTCCACGGGCATGGCCAGCCCCACGAGGCCCCGGACACGTGGGTCGTCCATCCCGGCACGGAGGCCGATCCACGCCCCGAACGAGAAGCCGACCACGATCACGCCGTCGTGGTCGCGCGCGGCGTGGTCGATCGCGGCGCGCACGTCTTGAGCCTCGCCCTCCCCGCCCTCGAAGCGGCCCTCGCTCCGGCCGGCGCCGCGCAAGTTGAAGCGCAACGTCGAGATGCCCGCGTCGTGCAGGGCGCACGAGGTCGCGTGAAGGACCTTGTCGAACATGCTGCCGCCGTAGTGCGGGTGGGGGGTCTTGGGCTTGGGCTGGTGGTGGTGAAGCAACTGACCGAGCTCCATGGCGGCTCCGTATCCGTCGCGAGACAGGGCGACGGTCGGGGGACGAAGTTCACGGTCCGGCTGCCTCTTCTACCCACGGGAACCGTCGCGTCCCCGCGTCTTGCGGAGTCGCTCCTTTTCCCTCGAACGGACGCTCCTCAGCGGGTCATGCTCGTCGACGACAACGAAGACGCGCTCGATCTCCTGTCTACGTTTCTGCGTGGCGCAGGCCATGAGGTCGCCGCGGCGCACGATGGCCTCGACGCGCTGGCCGTGCTCGCGCGATTCCACCCCTCCGTTGCGGTGATCGACATCGGTATGCCCGTCATGAGCGGTTACGAGCTCGCCGCGCGAATCCGTGCAGACTTCGGCGGCGAGCAGCCGTATCTCGTGGCCCTGACAGGGTACGGTCAACAGACCGATCGAGAGCGAAGCGTCGCCGCCGGCTACAACGAGCACCTCGTCAAGCCCGTCGACCTGGCGCTGCTTCTGCGCGTCATCGCCCGTGCTGGCGTCCGTCCCGCTGCGTCCGAGGGCCTCGCCGACTAGCTTCGAGCGCACTGAGCTGCGCGCCGGGCGAAATCTGTTGCGAGCTCCTCGGAGCTGTATGCAACGAGAACTGCAGCGACAACGGCCCGATCATCGGCGCCGGCTCCGCAGACGCCGCCGGCGACTAGGACTGCTGGACCGAGAATCTCTTCGACTACGGCGTCACGCCGTCCCACGCTCGCCTCTCGGCGTCGAGAGGCGCCGCCTCGACTCGGCTCGTCCGGTCGAAGATCCTCGTGAGCCGGCCGTTCGAGTCGAAGCACGGCCACGCGCTTTCAGCGCCGTCGCCGGCGGGGCTCCCGGTGTGCGCGAACGCGGTCCACGATTGCATCATCGACGCCGAAAGCGTCCTGACGTCCTCTCCCGTGCCCGCGAAGCGATTCTTGAAGCGGTGCGTCCAGCGTCCCGAACACGAACGGGAGCTCCAGCGCGTGGCAGGCGCCCAGGACGCCGCGAAGGGCAGGGGAACAGTAGGTGAAGAGGTACGCGTAGGTCGGAAGGCCACGGGCCGCGTGGGCCTCCGCGAACCGAATGCTCGGGATCCGGAAGCGACAATCTCCCAGGAGCGCCCGGCGAAGCGCGCGATCGTGATGCGGCAGCTTGTTTTCCTTCCGCGACGCTCGGTAGACCTCGAAAAATTGCGCGATGGCTTCGGGAGGCGCGGGGAACCCTTGCGCCGCGAGCTCCGCGACGACGTCCGGAATCGGCTCGGCGTCGCTCGGCGTCGGGAGCTCCATCAGATTCCATTCGTCGCGGTTCGTGCCGATGACGAGCGGAACCCGCGCGCCGCGGCCCTCGATGAATGCGTCGCGCGGTTGCGTCGGCACGGTGCGCGCGTCGATGACCGGGAAGAATCCGAAAGCGACCGATCCCCACCGCTCGGACCGGCGTCCGCGGACCTTGACCTGAGCCTCGCGTAACCGTTCCACGGACACGTCGCGAAGCTTCTCCGAATCGCGGAAGGTGATGCCGAGATGCGACAAGAGCTCCTCGGCAAAGCGCATCGCGATCGCCGGCTCGGCAAGCGTGAGCGAGTTCGAAGCGCTCTGGGCGATGACGCGATGAAAGAGGCCTTCGGCGGAAGGCGTTGCGATCAGATTCAGCGCGGACGCCGCGCCGGCCGACTCCCCGAAGACGGTCACACGGCCCGGATCGCCGCCGAAACGGTCGATGTTCGCCTTGACCCAACCGAGCGCCGCCACCTGATCGAGCGCCCCGGTGTTGGGCGTGGCGCCCCACCGTTCGCCGAACTCGCCGAGGCACAGGTAGCCGAGCGCGCCGAGGCGGTAATTGAACGTGACGACGACTTGATCACCGAACGCCGCCAAGCGACCGCCGTCGTAGATGGGCGCGCTGCCCGAGCCGACGACGAACGCGCCGCCGTGGATGAAGACGAGCACGCGGCGCCGCCGTCCATCGATACCCGGGGTGTAGACGTTCAAGTAGAGGCAGTCCTCGCTGGTCGGCCCCTCGGCCAGCGTGCCCGGCGCGAACGACTCTCCTTGAATCGCCGAGGACCCGAACGAGCGCGCCTCGCGGACCCCTGTCCACGGGAGGGGAGGCGCGGGGGGCAGGAACCTTCGCAGGCCCGTCGGGGGCGCCGCATAGGGGATCCCACGAAAGACGATGTGGTCCGGGCGCTGCTCGCCCTCCGATACGCCGGATTCGGTTCGGACCGCGGTCGGCATGGACGGCCTCCGGCGCAATTGAGTCAGCGTAGGCGCGCGGTTGTCAACTAGCGCGTTTCTGCCTCACGAGTGACAATTGGGCCGCGCGCGTTCGAGGCCCCACGTATCGCCAGCTGGGTAGGGCCTCGGAGATCGCGGGACAATCGGCCAGCTCGACCGTGGTCCGTTCGTTGCTTCACGACGGCCTGGCTGCGAGAGGATTGCGCTTGAACCCTGCGTGCGTCGTCCCATTGAGCGAGCCAGCGACCCTTCTCTGCCAGGACGCCGCCGCCCCAATCGATGACGTCTGCCCGGAAGCGGAGTCGGGCGTCCAGGCGGCTCCTGTCGACGTCCGCCGAAACGAGCAGGAGGTCGAGCGCGCGTCCCCGCATGCCGATCCGGTCGCGGCCGATGGCGAAGCCACGAGCCCCGCCGCGGGCTCCGTGATCGGAGGCGTCTACCGAGTTCTCGCGCGCCTCGGGAGTGGTGCGATGGGAGTCGTCCTCCTCGCTCATGACGAGACGCTCGATCGGCGCGTCGCAATCAAGCTCATTCAGCCAGGCCTCCTTCGCCCCGACGTGCGAGAACGCTTCGGCGAGGAGGCCCGCGCGATGGCCCGTGTGAGCCATCCGAACGTGCTGCAGATCTACTCGGTGGGTGAGCACGACGACGCGCCCTATTTCGTCATGGAGTTCGTCGAAGGGCCGACGCTCGAGCAGTGGCTCTTCGAAAGCGGCTCACCTCCGGACCTCGACGTCGGCCTCGCCATCCTCGAGGGTACGTGCAGGGGCGTGATTGCGATCCACGCCGCCAACACCATTCACCGGGACGTGAAGCCGGGCAACATCCTTCTCGATTCGCACCTTCGCCCCAGAGTGGCCGACCTCGGCGTGGCGGTCATCGGCCGGCCGGATCTCCCGAGCAGGTCGGAGATCGTCGGGACGGCGCTGTACATGGCCCCCGAGATTGCGCTCCGAAGGCCGGTTTCGCCGTTGCATCGCGCGAGAGCCGACGTCTATTCGCTCGGGTGCCTCGCGTACGAGCTACTCACGGGGCAGCCACCTTTCTGCGGTGAGAGCGACATCGAGACGATGCTCCTCCATGCCAGCTCGGAGGCGGTCCCCCCTAGTCGGTTGCGGCCGGGCCTCTTGCCCGAATTCGACGATGTGTTGGCGCGGGCCCTGGCCAAGGATCCGTCCGAACGAACGCGCACGGTCGAGGCCTTTCTTCGTGAGCTCACCGCGGCGCGGATCGGCGACCGAGAGCCGGTCCGCATTCTCCTGGCCGAGGATAACGACGAGTTTCGCGAGACGCTCATCCTGTTGCTGGCCGCCGAATGGCCCGCCGTCGAGAATCGAATCATGCGGCGACGGGGTAGCGGCACTCGAAGCTTTTGATCGACAGCGGCCGTCGGCCGTGCTCCTCGATCTGCGCATGCCTGGGCTCGACGGGATGCAGCTGACCCAGCTCCTTCGGTCGCGCGACCCCGCGCACGCGGTGCCAATCCTCATTCTCACGGCGTCAGGCGGTTCCGAGGACTGGAGCCGGCTCTCGGCCCTGGGCGCCGACGGCTTTCTGGTGAAGCCGGTCGTCTCGGCCGACGTCGTGGCGATGGTTCGCCGTTGCCTTATTAGTTGCCGCGAGGGGGCTCGGCCCGCTGCACTCGCTTCGCGATGACCTCGGCGATCTCGGATACGCTGGAATCGTCGCTCAACATATGAAGGTGATGCACGTCGACGGTGTGGATGTCGAGCGACGCAACGTAGGGGCTCCATCCGCAGCAACGGCTCTTGAGCGGGTCCGCGCTGAGTCGCTCGCCGGAGACGATCAGAGTCACATCGCCGGCGAAGGGGCGGATCCGGGGCATGTAGTGCGCCGCAGCCGCACGGTTGGCATCGTCTCTCCGCTGCTCCAGTGGACCCAGCTTCTTGTCATCGCGGTACCGCAATGAGTCGGCGCCGGGCGGCGCGAGCTTCAATCGTCGCGCCGCGAAGGTCACGACGTCGCGCCGAGGCGCTGACCAGAGGCGCGCGATCTGAGAGACACGGTACCGCCAGCCCAGCAGCCACTCCGGGAGGCCGGCATCGACGAGCGCCAGGAAGCGAACCTCCTCACCGGCGGCACGAAGTTGGTGGGCCAATTCGTACGCCACGATCCCGGCGAACGAGTACCCGAGCAGCCGGTACGGCCCCGCGGGCTGCTGGCTTCGGACGATCGCCAAGTAGTCTCGCGCCAGATCCTCGATCGAGTGGAATCCGCTCGCCGGTACGAACGCCGCCAGCTCCCGGCGCGTAAACACCCCATAGGACGAACATCGTCCATTCAGGCGCCTGGCGAGCTCCCGGTAGACGTGAATTCCGGACAACATGAAAAGCGGCGGCCCGGAGGACTTCTCGCCGAGCAGGATCGGCCTGGACTCGGCCGGACCCTCGCTCGGGGTGTGGTTGGCGAGGGCCCGGACCGTCCCGCTCTCGAACAGGACGCGAGGCGGAATCGCGACTCCGATCGCGAGCTCGATCTCTTCGAGCGCGACCACGCCCCGGAGGGAGTCGCCGCCGAGATCGAAGAAGCTGTCTTCCACCCCGACCTCATCGATTCCGAGCACGTGCGCGAACACTTCGGCGACCTTCTCTTCGCGTTCGTTTGCCGGGGGTGTCCGGCCTTTGGAGCCGAGCTCCGTCTCCCAAGGCATCTCTTTCAAGCGATTGCGGTCGAGCTTGCCGTTCGCCGTGAGCGGCATGGCCTCCACGGCCACGATGTGATGCGGGAGCATGTAATCTGGCAACTCGGTCGCGAGGGCACGACGGAAGGAGACGGCGCTATCGTCGCGCGGCTTCACTACGAAGGCCACGAGGCGAACGTCCCCCTCGTCTAGCGTCTTTGCCACGATGGCGCACTGGGTGGCGAGGCCGAGCTCCAGCACCGTCTTCTCAATGCCACCCAGCTCGATACGAATACCACGGAGCTGGACCTGGAAGTCGCGGCGACCGAGGATCTCGAGATTGCCGTCGGGGTGCAATCGGCCCATGTCCCCGGTCCGGTAGAAGCGGTCGCCCTCGATCTCGACGAATTTCTCCGCGGTCAATTCGGGTCGTTCGAGATACCCCCGTACGACGCCCTTTCCAGCGAAACAGATCTCCCCGACCACCCCAAAGGGGAGGAGGTTTCGATTCGAATCCAGTACCCTTACTTTGACGTCCGGGAAAGGCTTTCCCACGAAGGTGCGGCTCACCGTCGTGTCTCGACGGATGGGGAAGGTGGTTCCCATGCAGCTTATCTCGGTGCATCCGTAGATGACGAAGAGCTCGGCATTCGGAAAGGCCCGCTTCATCTCCTCCATCACCGAGGGGAGGACCATGTCTCCCCCCGAGGAGGCGTGACGCATCCGCGGCAGCGAGCGACCCGCGGCTCGCGCGGAACGAAGATACCGAAATAGGCTGTCGAGCAAGCTGGGCCCGGCGTGAAGGACCGTGACCTCTTCGAGTGCGCGGCAGAGGTGTTCGGGGCTGAGGACCTCGTCTCGATCGAGGATCCGGAGGCTCCCGCCGCAGCACAGCGGCGACACGAGCTCCCACAAGCTGATGCTGAAGGTGTAGCGAGCGAGCGACGCGAAGACGTCGTCGCTGCGGAAGTCGTACTTCCGTGCGGCCGAATGGATGTATTGCGCGAGGTTGCCGTACGACGCCACCACTCCCTTCGCCTTGCCCGTCGTGCCGGACGTGTAGAAGAGATAGGCGGGGTCGCCGAGGTTCGGCTCGAACGCCGGCGCGGTCAGCGGTTGCTTCTCCCAGAGTGCGGCGTCGGTGTCGAAGAGGACCTGCGGAAGCCACCGGGTCAGCCCGGACAACGCCGAGGAGGTCAGGACGAGCCGGGGCCGGGCTTCGTCGAGCATGCGCCGGATCAGGGCCTCCGGGTGCGTCGGATCGAGTGGAAGATAGATCCCTCTCGCCTTCCAGATCGCCACCATCGCCACCAGCACGTCCAGCGAGGGGCGGACGCAGACGGCGACTGGCACCTCCGGCCCCACTCCGCAGGCGACCAAGTAGTGGGCCATCTGGGTGCTGCGTTCGTCCAGCGCGGCGTACGTGATGTCATGCCCGCGGAACGAGGCGGCCAGCATGGCGGGCTGCTTCTTCGCGAGCGCCTCGAACCGACGATGGACGGGCAGAAGCGGATACGAACCCGGTCCGCTGTCTTGCGCGACCGTGAGCGCCCGAATCTCCTCCGGCCCGAGTAGCGGTAGCCTCTCGACGGCCGTCGTTCGGTCGCTCAGCGACGCGCCGAGGATGGCGACGAAGCTCTCGATCAACCGACCGACCGTCGGCGAGCCAATCACCCTGGCGTTGTACGCCAGCGCGAGGACATCCGCGCCGGCCACCTCGGTCAGGACGAAGTGCGCGTCGTAGTTCGCCCGGGCAGAGGCGACGCATGCCCCCGCGTCGAAGGAACCATCGACACCGCACGCCGCAGGGATGAACGTCGCCGCCACGTTGGAGATCTCGCCGACATCGCGCGCCGGACGCCCCTTGGCCGCCGCGAGCGCCACCCGGGCATCGTCGATCACCGACGAGAAGGGGGTGTCGCCCGCCACATCGAAATCGAGCGCGATCCGCCGCTCCTCGAGTCCGTCGCGAACGAACACGTCCAGGCAGATCTTGTCCTGCTGCGTGTACCGCTGGAGGAGCGCGAAGAGCGCTCCGAGGAGCTCCGCTTGCCGCTCAAGGTCGAGCGGCCCTCTCGGGAGCTCCAATCTCACGCGCGCGGACAACGCGGCGTCGAATCCGGAGGCAGCCGAGCCCCCCGTGTGCGTCGGAAGCTGAACGCGCCTCCGGGTCGGGGAGCGCTCGACGCCGCCAACCGCGCCCGACCTATCGGACTGAGTTTGCACCGACGTCCTGTCGTGGAGCAAACGGCGCGCTTGGCCTTCTCCGGGCAGGCGCGGGTGAGGCGCGTTCGATGCTCTCGAACAGGGCCCGGAAGTTTCCCGCGCCAAAGCCCCGGTCTCCCTTTCTGAATATGATCTCGAAGAAGAAGGGCCCCGCGTCCCGGCTACGATGGAGCTCCGCCAAGTTCTGAATGAAGATTTGAAGCAGGTACGAGTTCCGGCCCGAGCCGTCGACGAGAATTTCCAGGTCTTTCAGCGTCCTCAGATCCTCGTCGATATGATCGATGCCGAGCCGTTTCAGGCGTTCGGGCAGTAGATCGTAGTACGCCTTCGGAGTCTTCATGAACGGGATGCCTCGCGCGCGAAGCCCGCTGACTGTGTGGATGATGTTCCGGGTCGACAGGGCGACATGCTGCACCCCGTCGCCCCGATGCTCGTCGTGGAACAGGCTGATCTGCGATTTCTTGAACGACGGCCGGAGTGGCTCGTTGTTGGCAAACTTGACGCCGCTCGCCGGGTCCCACATGACCTTCGACCGAAGACCGGAGCCGTGGGCGCCGTCGTCTCTGGCGACGTCGCCGCTATGGAATTCTACTTCCCAGAGAGGCTCGAACCCGAGCACGTGCGCGAGCCAGAGAAGCGCCGGCTTCATCGTCTGAAAATTCGACGTGACGTGATCGATGTCGACGAAACCGAGCTCGTTGTTTCCGCCGCGCGGCGTGTCGTAGACATCCATCCCCGGGAACAAGCCCCGGTAGCCGCGTCGTTCGATGAAACGAAACGTTGTGTCTCCGAAGGGCGTCGTGATCGAGAACGTGTCGATGGTCCCACTGGCGTCGCGCATCGTTTGAATGTCCGCAAGCGGCGTCCCACCCCGCTGATCCAGCAGGCGGAACGTGCGTCGAATGTCCTCGACTTCGAACACGATGGACCCGATGCCATCGGGATGCCGCGCCAGATATCGCGACGCCCGCCCTCCGTCACCGGCTGGCGTCGAACAGACCACCACGACCTCACCGGCCTTGAACGCGAGCGAGCGCTGCCGGCCCGCGGCTTCCAGCGCCGCGGAGCTTCGCCCGATCTCCGAGAATTGGAGCGAGTCGACGTAAAAGCGCCGGCTCCGCTCGAGGTCCCGCACGTAGTAGTGGAGACCCAGAAGCTTTCGAATGCCGACGTTTGCTGCTCTCATCCTGACTTCCCCGATTTCGGTAGGATCGCGGCTCGTTCGTCCTTGGCGCATCGGCGATGGAGGCTGCGACCCCCGTCGTGGGACCCTAGACCGACTTGCGTCATCGCTCCGAGATACGCATGAACTGCGCCATTGGACTCCGTATGCGGTCGCGCAAACGAGCGGCTTCTGGTCAGCGGCTAGAGCGTGACCATTCCGGCGCGTTCTGAGCCCGTGGCGCGCTCGCTCGCCCGTGGATTCGCGGCGCAGACATTGGCCCTCGTCGGCGCTGCGAACATCGCCATGTCGCAAAAATGTCCGACGCGGTCACGATGTGGCGAGGAAGCCTCGGCGCGAGAGCGCTCGAGGAATCAGACGAGGACGTCTTCGAAGGCCTTCTCGGCCACCTGCCCGAAGTCGAAGTCCCTCCACCACCGGGTGCACCCCTCGTGGGTGACGCCGACGCGTACTTGTTGAAGGACGTGCTCATCGACGCCGTAGGGCTCGCCGCAGGCGATGCAGAGGCTCGGATAGACGGCGCGCCTGAGCTCTATCCGATGGTCCCGCTTGAACGTCTCCCATTCAAGATGTGCCGTCGCCGGCAGATGGATCCCGGACGTGCCCCTCGGGTGACGGTAAGCAGGCACCTCGGGTCCCGACGCGTCGCTCACGTCGTCGCGTCTCGTTGTATTCAAAAGATCTGGGTAGCGCAGGATCGTTCGGCAAACGAGCATCGCAGCGCTGTGAGCCTCGTTCTCGTTCGCCGTCGCCGATAGGGCGTGCCGAACGAGAGACATTACGCGCTCGTGAACGGAGGTCGTCACAACTGGAGAACCTAACGCCGGTTTGGCGCGATCGAAAGGGATGGGAGAACTTCACTCGCGATCGAAGCGGTCTCGGCGCGGACGCGCTCGACGAGCGAGGCAACCACGCCAGGCGACGCCAGAAGAGTACGGCCTTTCCAAGGCCGCCGATGCGACCGAGGACGAGGCATCGGATGCGCGTTCCGCGCAGGCGCCTCGTTCGCCTTGGACAAACGAATACTCGCTTACCGGTCGTCTTGGTGCGACTGTTGCACGACTGGGCCGCATGTTGTTCGAAATGACGAGGCGCGAGCTGCACGGGCCCGTTCGCGCAAAACGGACGGCCCTTGTCGTGGAAGATGACCCGCGGTTGCTGGAGGCCACGACACAGTGGTTCGAGTCGATGTCGTTCCGCGTTCTTTCCGCGAAGCACTTCGACGCCGCGGTCGTTCACCTGGCAAAGTTCCAGACGCACGTGGTCTGTGTGAACATTGAGCTGCCGTCGAAGTCCGGCTACGAGCTGTGCGAGTACATCCGCGGCCCCCTCGGACTCTCCAGACTGCCCATCATCGTGACGAGCGAGCGCGGCCACGCAGAGGACCGCGCGCAGGCAGAAGACGCGGGCGCGAACGCGTTTCTCCAGAAGCCGTTCTCGTTGAGGCAGCTCACCCGTAGCGTCGAATCGCTGCTCGATCGCGCGCCCTCGAGGCTGCCCTCGAAGGGCGATCTCGAGCGTCTCTCGGGATCTTGCTACGCCTGAGCGCCCCTCGTCTCCTCGGGAGCAGAGACATCGTGAGACCGCCGATCGGTAGCGACTTCCTACGATGCCAGGGGCAGCACCGGCAGGTCGATCGTGAACACGCACCCCCGTCCTGGAACATCACGCACGTGAATGACCCCGCCGTTGGCTTCGACCCCCCGGCGGCTGATGAACAGCCCGAGACCGAGACCACTTCGGTTCGAACCCCGCTGCTGGAATGCGTCGAACAGCCCTTCCATCTTGCCCGGTGGAAGACCCCCGCATTCATCTTCAATCTCGATCTCGACATGGGCGGCGACCACGGACGTTTTGAGCAAAACGTGTCCACCCTTGCGCGTGAACTTGAACGCGTTTTGTAGAAGGTTGGCGATCGCTCCCGCGATGATCTGCGGATCGGCATCGACGTAGACTCCGCGATCCATTGGGGAGACGGCGAACGAAACTCCATGGAGACTCGCCTCCATCATTCCGTCGACTTCAGCTTCTTCGATGAGCCGGCGCAGGTGGACTCGCTGCCGTCGCGTGGTCCCGGCGTCCAGGCGCACCTCAATCAGCGCCCGATTGATGAGCGCCGTCATCCGATGAAGGTTTCTCGTAACCACCGCCGCGACGCTGCCGCCGACGGGCGCACGCCCGCTCTTGATCGCGTGGAAGCCCAGTTGAGCGGCCGAAATTCTGTTGCGTAGCTCATGGGCGAAGATGCCGGAGCGCTCCGTCTCGGCCTCGGCCATCGAATGCTCGCGCAGCCGCGCGTATTCGGTGACGGCTTCGGCGATTGCGTTGTCGAGGCATAGGTTGAGGGTATGGAACTCATCGTTGCTGATCGGCGCGTCGACCTCGTCGGCGAGTTCGGTGATGGCTTGGCAGATATCGCCGTAGTCGTGGACCACCTGCGCCACCGTATAACCGATGTGGAGCAGCGCAGCGCCGTGCGCCGCCGCGCTGCGGTCCATCGTTTGCGGCATCGATGAGGGCGCGCGTCGCAAGGTCTCAGCGAGCTGGTCCAGGAAGAGGGGTACGCCGCTACTGAGCTCCCGTTCGGTGGGTGTGGGAGCCAATCGCCTCGCGACCTTCGCTCGCGTTCGCGCGATGAGAACCTCGCGATTGGCGGCGATGAATTGGAACAGCATGATGCGGCCTCTATCGGTACACCAGTGAACAGCCGGCGCTCGATCGCGACGGTTCGGCGCGCCGGACTATCCCCGGTCACTTTCGACGGCCGCATGTCCGTAACTCGGCGAGTCCACGCCAACCGGGTCCGCTTCGACGTGGGCTCCAAGACACCTGGCCGGAGGGGGTGGACTCCCAGTCGCTTCGTCCTCCAACGCAAGAAGGGCAGCCGCTTCGAAGATTCGGCATCCAAGGCGCGTGAGCTCCTCGATGGCCTGCGCGCTCGGAGCTCGGGCGGGCTCGAACATCGGAGCGATCGATTCCAGCTCGTCAAGGAGCGTTCGGGCGAGAGCCGCCTGGCGGCGGACCGAGGCGAGGGGCGGCTCGCTGCATCGGTGGGTCATGTTGGTCCTTGGTCTTCCTTGCCTGGATCGGAGGCAGCGGCTTGCCGTCGCAGAGTGAGAGCACGAGCTATGCCGCGATCAGGTCACCGGTCATGCACCCGTCTCGCCGCGCCGGTCACCGGCATCGGGTACCGTGACCGCCGAGAGCAAGTGGGTGACGGAGACCGACGGAGAGCGGGACCGCCGCTCTCACTCCGCAGCGTCGGCCAGCTCCTTCGTGAAGTCGGTATCACGGCGCTGGGCTGCGAGGTTGCGTCCCCGAGTCACACCGCCCCTTTGGCCGATGGCGGCCATGTGAGTGCGATTGCGGCTCACGACTTCGCCGCCCTTGCGACCGGCGGTTCGCGCCTCTTCGGTTGTGAATTCGTGCGCGCGACCTTGCGCATGCGCGGCCTTGCCTCCCTTGCTGGCTATCTCGCGCTGCTTGCTCATGTCCATCGAAGCAAACCCACGGCGGCTCTTCGGTGCATCGGTATCAATCGTCATGTCACTGTTCTCCTTGATGAAGGAACGGATCGTGGCCCGGATGGAGCTCGAGCGGCTCCCGCGGGCCCACGGCGCCTTGCAGCGCTCGTGCCCGCCTCAAGAGCTCACCAGAATCCGGCGAGAGCGTCCCAATTGTACCGAGCGCGACCGTGTGCGACACGGCGCGAAAACGCTGGGTCGACGCCCGAGAGACCACGGACGTTGCGAGCGCCCGTGGAAGGAAAACCAAGGGCCAGGGGCCCTGAAACGTGCTTGCCGCGTGCGTCGGCGAGTTCGCGCTCGGCAACGCGTCCGGAGATGGCGACCGGCGGCCGGGCCGACGCCGCAACCAGGCGTATTTTGCGAAATGGCCGTTCGCAAAGCGAAAGGACGCCGTTCACCGTCGAGACCGCGCGCCGGGCCGGCTCTCCCGGGATTTCGCGTGCGCGCGACAAGAGGTCGGCAAGCGGACCCATGAGCTGCGCCACCCGCAGCCAGCGGCCGACCATCGGTGCCACGTGCGGCGATCGCGCGTGGCTGCCGAATCTCGCAAACGACGTGGGGAACTTCGGCAGATTGAAGATATCGTGCTTAGTTTTTGGTGAAGCCTAATGGCAATCGTCAAGCAGCGAACGGCCATCGCCGTCACGGTGGGGTTGTGGCTCGCAGCGGCCGGATCCGCAGCCGCTCTCGGCCATCACCTGAACCGCGGCACGGACCCCAGGGCGCCGGTCGCCCTGTCGTTCGGCGAACCTGGTCGAGCGACCGTCGCCGCGCAGCGAGTGCTCTACGTGGGACCCGTCGTGATCGCCGCGCCGTGGCCGAAGCCTCCCGTCAGCGTGAGCGCACCAGCCCCCTCAACGCCTATCGCTCGGGATGTCTACGAGATGGGCTGCACGCACTCGCGCGAACTCGACATCGGTTCGGGCCGCGTCGAGTTTTGCGAGTGAGTCGTTCCCGCGTCCGTGCTTCGCGGAGCCCATAGACAACCGGCGAGGTTGGACGTTCCCTATTTTCGAGTATTCCGCTGGCCGCGATGTTGCACCGTAACGAGTCGCTGTTGGCGGACCGCGGCCGAGAGAAGAGGACGGCTCCGAAGAACGGGCCCTGAACCTGTCCCGGGCCCACGCAACGGCGTTCATCCGCTACATCGCTGGCGCGCCCGGCTTGGTCCAGTGACGCGCAAGCGAGTCAGGAGACAAACCCCATGCACCCCGGAATACAGCTCGACGTGTTTGAACATTGGTTGCCTCGGCGTGCTGCCTTGCAGGCAGGCCTCTGGATCTGGGTGGCCGGCTTTGCCGTGGCCGGAGCCACTGCGTGGCGCATGCACCACCAAACCGCGGGGACGGCTGCGACGAATGGAATCGCCGCGGAGATCGGGGTGACGCCGACCCAAGCAGCCGCCGACACGGCCGAGCCGGAGGGAACCGTTTTCATGCCGGTTGACAAGGTCGTAGGGCTCCGGACGCCGAGGATCGGTGCGGCGCTCATTCAGAAGCGGTGAGCGTGTCACCGGGACTTCGACCCAGTCGACCGCGCCCTCTTGGCAACCCGAATCACGCAAGGCGAACGATCGCGCGTTCGTCAGCGGCACGTGGACCTCGGACCCGGCGGCGGAGGAAGCGGCAGAGGAGTTCGTGACGTCCCGCCCGACTAGTGCCGCGAGCGTAGCCAAAATGAATTCCGCAGACCGCCGCGAAATGGCTAGGTTTGTGAGACCATGATCGGCGAGGCGCCCCGACGGCAGCCGCGCGTCCTCATCGTCGACGACGACGCGGAGACGCGAGAAGCCCTGGCGTTGTGCTTCACCGGCCAGGGGCACGAATGCGAGCTCGCCTCCGACGCCGCGGCCGCCCTTGGACTCGTCGAGCGAGTCAGGCTCGACGCAGTAGTTTGTGACGTGAGAATGAGCGGCATGAGTGGGCTCGACCTGCTCGACCGGGTGAAGCGCACCCATCCGGCGCTGCCCTTCGTCATCATCACCGGCGTGGGCGGAGTTCCCGGTGCGGTCGATGCGATGAGGCGCGGCGCGTTTCAGTACGTGACGAAGCCGTGCGATCTCGACGAGCTGCGCACGATCGTGGCGGGCGCCATCGAAGAGCGACGACGGCGCGGGGACGACGAACGAGCCTCCTCGCTTCCGGCGCTCACGGCACCACCGTGCCAGGAGCTGATCGGCAGCGGGCCCGCGATGCGCGCGTTGCAGATCCAGATCAATCTCGTAGCGGCCTCGAGCGCGCCTGTCATCGTCACCGGCGAAACCGGCGTCGGAAAGGAGCTCGTCGCGCGTGCCATCCATGCTCGGGGGGCTCGCTGCGGCAAGCCCTTCGTGGACGTGAACACCTCCGCGATCCCCGAGATCTGCTCGAAGCCGAGCTTTTTGGCCACGTGCGCGGCGGGTTCACCGGTGCCGTCCAGTCCCGCAAAGGACTCCTGACGGAGGCCGACGGCGGGACGGTGCTGCTCGACGAGATAGGGGACATGTCGGTCGGCCTGCAGGCGAAGCTCCTGCGGGTGCTTCAGTTCGGCGATGTGCGTCCAGTGGGCGGAGATCGAGGCCGTCTGGTCGACGTTCGCGTGATCGCCGCGACCCACCGTGATTTGCCGTCACTCGTTCGCGAAGGGCGCTTCCGCGAGGATCTCTATTTTCGGCTCAATGTCTTGCCCATCGTTGTGCCACCCCTGCGCGACCGGCGGCAGGACATCCCCGCCCTCGTCGCGCACTTTCTGGCCGAGGCCTGCCGGCGCGCGCCGCATTCTCCCGTCCGCTCGATGAGTACGGAAGCGCTCCTCGCGCTGACGGAGGCGCCGTGGCCGGGGAATGTCCGCGAACTCGCCAGCGCGATCGAGCGCGCCGTTGTCTTCGGCGCCGACGAAAGCATCCGGGTCGAGGATTTTTCCCTACGGACGGCTGCGACCGTCGCGCCTGCGGTTCCGTGGTCATTCCCGAGCCAGGAACCTTCGACGCTGCGGGACTTGAGCCGAGAGTACACCGCCTGGGTCCTTGTCCAGACGGGTGGGGACAAGGAGCGCGCCGCCAAGATCCTCGGTATCGACTTGTCGACGCTCTACCGCTGGCAGCGCGTTCGCAAGAACTGACGAGCCGGGAGGTTGGCACCAAATGACGGTCGAGCACGGCGACCGGCTCAGATGCCGAAGTCAACCTCGGCCTCTCCGCCCTTGGCGTCTCTGGGCCTCACAAGCCCGCGCGAGTGCGGCGGCAAGGACAGCGGAACGACGCGATGTGGTCTGTCCGGAGGGCTCGCGGGACGCGTCGCCGCGACGGGGTGGTCCGCTGCCCGCATGGCGCCACCGGTGCTCGAATGGGCGGCGGGAGCGTCCACGAGCCGCAGCGGCAGTGCCGCCGAATCGAACGCACGAGCCGCGATTGCTGCGCTTCGAGGGGTCGCGAGGCTCGTCGGGTCCGTTCGCGCCTCGCTGGGTCGGCCCCATCGCATCAGCGCGACCGGTGCGATGATCAAGCCCAAAGCGGCCACGAGCATCCATCGCTTCGTCCGGCGCGGCGGTGATCCGCCTGCTCGCACGTCCGCAGGATCGGGGCTCCGCTCCGGGGACGCGTCGATCCTTGGCGCGCTCGTGAGTGCGGACCCAAGCGGCCGCGCTTCCTTCGCGCCGGGGTCGGCCATTCCGAGGGCTTCGCGGAGAGCGGTCGCAAGCTGAAGCGCGCTCTGGAAGCGCCCATCGATGTTCCGCGAAGCCGCTCGGGCCCACCACCAATCAAAGTCGGGGGAGACATCGGGCGCGACGTCGCTCGGGACGGGGATCGGGCCGCTCGTGATTTGGCTCAAGAGCTCGACCAGTGTCGCGCCCTCGAAAGGCAACCGCCCGGTCACGCACCGATAAGCGATGACTGCGAGGGACCACAGATCCGAACGGTAGTCGATCTCGCAGACGCCGCCCGCCTGCTCCGGGCTCATGTATTCCGGCGTGCCGATCAAGTCTCCGATGGACTCGCGCAGGGAGAAAGCCGTCAGGCCCGCGAGGCCGAAGTCGTAGAGTTTTACCACTTCATCATCATCATCCCCGTCGGGATCGCGCGCGAGAAAGACGTTTTCCGGCTTGAGGTCACGATGCAGGATTCCGGCTTCGTGTACTTTGGACAGACCACGAGCCACCTGAGACACGATCCGATACGTCGTACGCGCGTCGAGCCTTCCGACCCGCTCGAGTCGGGCGAGCAGGTGCTCGCCGACGAGCAATTCCATCGCGATGTACGGCCCGTGGTCGCAAAAGTCGTGATCGAACACCCGTATGACGTGGTGGCTCTGGACTTGCGCGAGGGCGCGAGCCTCCAGGTGAAATTGCGCCCGGTACCTTGGATCGCCGACAGACTCGGCGACGATGAACTTTACGGCGCAAGGTACCTCGAGCGTCAGGTGGTCAGCCAGCCAGACTGACCCCATCGCACCGTGACCCAGTTCACGAATGAGTCGAAAGCGGTTCGCGATGATGTCGCCTTCGGCGGGTGTCATGTCGACTGACAGGGCATGCGGTGTGCCCGCTGGCGTGTGGCCGTTCGTAAGATGCGATGCACTTTGCGAATCGCGACGACCGAAAGGTGGCCGGGAGGCGCTCGCGCCCGGCCCGCAAGACTTCTTCGGACGTTTGGAATAGAGGCTTCGGAGAGAGGAGGGGGAAGCGATACGACTCGATACCGGTCCACGGTGGTCCGCTACGGACCGGAGAGCGTGTGGGACAGAAAGCGCGATCACGCACGGTTGCCACGTCAGCCGGGTCGCAGGATTGGGTGTGATCGCGCAAAACGCCTCGAGTTTGGCAAGCGCCGCCGTGGCACGTGCGGTGCACCTCACACACGGGATCCTTCTGCATTCGCCGTGCGTCGGTCGCGCCTCCCGCTCGTTCACTTTCCGAGGAACTCTATGTCCGCTTCCGCACCGGAGCCGGTCCGCGCAACGCCTCGCCCCAAGGCGTCGGTCGGGATAACCAAGGCGCTCACGGGCATCCCGGGCCTCGACGAACTCACGTCCGGTGGGCTGCCGCGCGGTCGGCCAACGCTGATCTGCGGGGGCGCCGGCTGCGGGAAGACGGTGCTCGGGCTCGAGTTCCTCGTACGCGGCGCGATTCAGTACGGCGAGCCTGGCGCCATCTTCACCTTCGAGGAGAGGGCCGACGACCTGGCCGCCAACGTGGCGTCGTTCGGATTCGACCTGCCGGGGCTCATCGCGCAAAAGCGGTTGACCGTGGACCACGTGCGGATCGATCGGTCAGACGTCGAGGAGGCCGGCGACTACAACCTGGATGGACTCTTCATTCGGCTGGCGCATGCCATCGACTCCATCGGCGCCAAGCGCGTCCTCCTCGACACGCTCGAGGTGCTCTTCGCCGGGTTCACCAACAAGGAGATTCTGCGCTCCGAGCTGCATCGACTCTTTCGCTGGTTGAAGGACAAGGGGGTCACCGCCGTGATCACCGGCGAGCGCGGCGAAAGCACGCTCACTCGCCACGGCCTCGAGGAGTATGTCTCCGACTGCGTGATCCTCCTCGACCTGCGGGTGCACGATCAGATCTCGACGCGGCGCCTGCGGGTGGTCAAGTACCGCGGCGCGCGGCACGGCACCGACGAGTACCCGTTTCTCATAGGCGATCACGGGATCTCGGTCCTACCCCTCTCGTCCCTGCAGCTCGTTCACGAAGCCTCGACGGAGCGCATCTCCAGCGGCAACTCAGAGCTCGACTGGATGCTGGGGGGCGGCTACTACCGCGGCTCGAGCATCCTGGTCTCGGGCGGGTCGGGCACGGGCAAGACGAGCGTCGCGGCGTGTCTCGCGTGCACGTGCAGCGGCGACGAGCGCGCAATCTATTTCTCATTCGAGGAGTCCCCGGCCCAGCTGATCCGCAACATGAGCTCGATCGGGTTGAATCTGGCCAGTCTGGTGAAGAAGAAGCAGCTGCGCATCATCTCCACGCGGCCGTCGGGTTTCGGCCTCGAGACGCACCTCTTCACGATTTATCGGGCGATCGAGGACTTCAAGCCGTCGGTGGTCGTCCTCGATCCGATCACCGATTTCGCATCGATCGGGAACAAGAACGAGATTCGCGCGATGATGACCCGCCTCGTGGACCACCTGAAGACCAACGGCGTCACGGCGCTGCTCACGAGCACGCATGGCCCCAGTCCGGTCGACGGATCCAACTCGGAGTCCGACGCCGGAATCTCTTCGCTGATCGACACCTGGATCACGCTCCAGAGCTTCGAGGTGGCGGGCGAGCGTAACCGGGCCATCAGCGTGCGAAAATCTCGGGGCACCGCGCACTCGAACCAGATTCGAGAGTTCGTAATCAGCAATCGCGGTCTGAGCCTGATCAACACGTATCGCGACGCCGCCGGCTTCGTCACCGGCTCCGCGCGCGAGGCGCAACAGCGGCACGACGCTGCCAACGGCGGCGTCGCCAAAAATGGCGTCAAGAAGTCCGCACGTGCGAGCCCGCCATGAAACGCCACGACGGTCACGGGCGCCACACGAGCCGCCACGCGTCGCCCGCCGCGGCTGACCCATCCTCTCGAACGCGCGCCGGACGGCCGGAGTCGAAAGGCGTCCAGGTACCGCGATGACCGTGACCGCCGACACGCTCCAGGCCGATCGGCCCGACGTCGATCCGGAGTACCTGCTTCGACTCTTCGTCTCAGGCCTCACGCCGCGCTCGCAGCGGGCGATCGACAATCTGAAGAACATTTGCGAGCGCTACCTCGTCGGCCGGTATCGCATCGAGGTGGTCGACCTATACCAGTCGCCCGGCCTGGCGCGCGACGAGCAGATCATTGCCGTGCCGACACTGCTGAAGATCCTGCCCCGTCCCCAGCGGCGAGTCATCGGGGACCTCTCTCAGGTGAACAAGGTGCTCCACGGTCTCGACATCAAATGAAGATTCGGACGCCAGTCGCGACGCTGGCGACGCCCCAAAGCGTGAAGTCCTCATCCCCGCGCGTAGGCCGATCGCTGCGCGCCAAGCTGGACGAGGCGGAGCAGACCCTCGCGGCGATCCGCACGGGCGAGGTGGACGCGCTGGTGGTCGGAGGCCCGACGGGCGAGCGCGTCTTCACACTGGAGGGCGCCCAGCATTGCTATCGGATCCTCATGGAGGCGATGAGTGAGGGCGTCGCCACGCTGACCGAGCAGGGGACTATCACGTACTGCAACGCGCGCTTTGCGGCCATCGTCGGCGCGCCGCTCGAGCGGACCATCGGAAGTCCAATCTCGCTGCTCGTGGGGGCGGCCGACTTGGAGCGTCTCGAGGCCCTCATCGCCGCCGGAGCCGGGGGCCGGAGCGAGGGCGAGTTCCAACTGCAGGCGCACGGCGCCGGCACGTCGGCCCCGGTAAGGCTGGCCGTCGTGGGCCTGACGATGGACGGCGCCCGGACCCATTGCCTGGTGATGACGGACCTGACCGAGCACCGACGGCAGAGCGCCGCAATCGCCGCAGAGCGGGCGCAGATGCAGACGCGGCTACTCCTCGCCGATCGCATGTCGTCGCTGGGCACGCTGGCCGCCGGCGTCGCGCACGAGATCAACAATCCGCTCGCTTACCTGGTCACGAGCCTCGAGCTAATGAGCAAACGGTTGCCGGAGCTCGCCGGTCCGCCGCCGGGACTGGGCAGCGAGCCAACCGAATGGCTGCGCCGTCAGCTGGACCGCGCGCACGAGGGCGCGGAGCGGGTACGCCTTATCGTGCGCGGTCTGAAGGCGTTCTCCCGTGCCGACGACGAGACCATGGGCGTCATCGATCCGCGGCGAGCGTTGGACACCTCGATCGCGCTGATCTCGCACGAGATCCGCCACCGGGCGCAGCTCGTGAAGGATTACGGTGGGCTGCCGGCGGTCTGGGCCAACGAGGCGCGCCTCGGTCAGGTATTTCTGAACCTGCTCGTCAACGCGACCCAAGCCATCCCGGCGGGTTTCGCCGCGCACAACGAGATCCGCGTCTCCGGGCGCGCCGACGCCGAGGGGCGCGCAGTCATCGAGATCCGCGATACGGGCTCCGGGATCGAGGCCGACCATCTGGCCCTCATCTTCGATCCCTTCTTCACCACCAAACCGTTGAACGTGGGCACGGGCCTCGGGCTGGCGCTCTGCCACGCGGTCGTTGGCTCGCTCGACGGGCAGATCACCGTGGAGAGCGAGCCCGGCGCGGGGAGCGTCTTCCGCGTCGTGCTCCCAGGCGTCGAGGGCGGCGTCCCGACGGCAGTGCTGCCGAGTGTTGCTGCAGCCACGATCGAGCCCAGGGGGCGCCTGCTCGTCGTCGACGACGAAGAAGATCTCTGCGAGGTGATGCAGGAGTCGGTGGCGCCATACCACGACGTCGTCACCACCACCGACGCTCGTCAAGCGCTGGAGATGCTCGCCGCAGGCCAGCGCTTCGACGTTATCCTTTGCGATGTTCGGATGCCGACGATGACGGGCATCGACTTTCACAGCCAGCTCGGGACCGACAACCCCGGCCAGGCCGCCCGGGTGGTTCTGATGAGCGGCGGTTTCAGTCGCCGCCCCGGGGACCTCCCGATCGCGCTGCCGAGGCCGCTCCTCGAAAAGCCATTTACGATCGAGCAAGTCATGTCGCTGATGCGCGAAGCGATGCACCGCGAACCGCTCGGGTTTGGCTTGGTCGGAACGCTGGGCAAGCGCGCGGCAGCCAAAGCGCCATCCAGCATGGCCGTAACCGTGCCGCCTCGAGCTTAACCACGCGAACGATACGCGACAAGATCGCGATCGCGTCCATATCGCGGCACGTCAGCGATGCGCGCTGGAGTGGTCGGAAGGGGCCACCGGGAGCGTCTCCACATCCACAGCCGAAGGCTCGAAGGCGGGGCCATTCGCCATCTGGGGCGAAGACGTCCGCACCGCGCTAGCGCTTGCCGGGAGACTCGTCGTGGAGGGCTCCGACGCGCTCAGCGCCCGATGCTTCGACGAGGCGGGCATGGCGACAATGATGACGACCGCGATGGCGATCCCGATGCCACAGACGACTACGCTGACGATGGGGAGCCGACGCCGCATGCGCTCCGATTGGGAGTGCGACTCGCTACCGCCCCCCGTAGACAGGGCAGGCACGGTCGGCGATTCCAGCGTGTGTTCCTCGAGCCACGATGGCATCGAGGGCGCGACGTCGTTCTGCGACGTCATTTGGGGGGGAGGCGCGGGGCTTGTCTTCTCCTCTTCTTGGTCTTCAAGGTCGTCCGATGCGTCACGTCCCCACAGGATAAGGCCGGCGTGGATGAGCGCATCGCGCATCGCTCGGGCACTCGGCCAGCGGTCCGCCTTGTCGAACGCCAACGCGCGGTCGACAATCTTGGCGATGGTGGGCGGAATGTCGTGGACGACCAGCGCAACGGGAGGCGCCGACTGCGTCGCCGACAGGACGAGCGTTTCCTCCATCGTCCTACCCTGATGGACGAGTCGACCGGTCAGCAGCACGAAAGCCGTCGCCCCAAGAGCCCACAAATCCGACAGCGCGTCGACCTCGCCCGTTTTGCCGAGCGCCTGCTCGGGAGCCATGAAGGCGGGCGTCCCGAATACGGCGTCCGCCTTCGTCTCGGTAGGCGAGCCTTCGCGAGCCCGGGCCAGCCCGAAGTCGAGAACCTTCACCTTGCCATCACGCGTGAGAAACAGGTTCTCCGGCTTCAGAATCGCCATGCACGATGTCCTTCGCGTGCGTTGCGACGAGGACATCGAGGACCCCGCACATGAGCTTCACCACCTCTCGGGCGCCGAGCCGCCGGCTGCTCCGATTCCACCGCGCGTGCAGGGTCTCACCGTCGAGTAGATCCATGACGATGAAGAGGCTTCCGTCTTCAGCGATGTCGTCGTCGAGCACGCGGACCGTTCCGGAGTGCTCGACACGATTTGCCGCGTCGCCTTCTCGTAGGAAGCGGGCTCGGAGGCCGGCATCGATCGAGAGTTCGCGATGAAGAATCTTGACGGCGACCCGGTCCGCATTGCGCAGATGAGTCGCCGCGTAGACGCTGGCCATCCCGCCTACGCCCAGCAAACGGTCAAGGCGGTACTTGCCACGAAGGACCACGCCGACGTACGCGCGCGCTCTCGCCAGCACGTCGCTCTCGTCCGCCGCGATCACTGTGACGTTGAGCATGCCGTCTCGGCAGGGTCTGTCCTGCCATCCCCGTTGGCCAACGAATCGGCCGACCTCGCACGGTCGTGTGCACTGTGAGAAAGAGGGCACGGGTCGCGTTTTCCCTGGGCCGCGGTCGAGTAGACGGCAGCCCGTCACGGTGCAACATCGCGTCCATGAGTCCTCGGCTCGAATGGTCGAAAACGTGGAACGCCTGGACTCCAGGGGGGCCGTTGTGCGCCCGCTGCTGGAAGCCAGCGTCACGCCCGACATCGAAGCCGTGACGACGAGAAGCATTGGCCCTCGGCTTGCTCAATGACGTCGTTATGAGTTCTCGAGAGGTGGATCGGCGCGGTCGATGGTCAGCACGATGCGTCCGAGTACGACGTGATCCTTGGCAACGCCACCGGAGGTAGGAGTCATGACCACAAGAATTCCGCGGAGCGATCCCCTCAACACTCACGAAAGTGCTTCGTCCGAGATCGGCGCCGCTCCAAACTCACAATCGCTGCAAGATGCGGGGCTGACAGCAGATCGGCCGCCGGTCCACGCAGCTGGGCACGCCGAGATCCCTCCGAAGAGTTCCCGCGGCTTCGCCGGGATGGACCGAAGGCTCGTTCGCAGGATCGCCCGGATGGGGGGGAAGGCGGCGCACTCGGCCGGTACGGCGCACGAGTTCACCAGCGAGGAGGCACGCGTTGCAGGGCGCAAGGGCGGCCGCGCTCCGCACATGACGCGGCGAAAGCGGATCGAAGAGCACCGCGATCTTCGTCTGCGTGGCGGGAAATAGCCGAGCGGGTGACGTCCCCGTCATCCGGGAGATATCGAAAAGCGATGCGAACTTCGACAGTATCGCGACTCGCCAAGCGCAGTCGCATCTTGCAAACGTCCAAACGCGACGCCTCCACGCCCGTCCACTGCCGCGTGCGAGCCGTGTGCGCAAGACGCGCCCGGATTGGGCGATGAAGCCTGAACGCGGCCCGGAAGCCGGCTCGCCGATAGTCGACGGAATCGCGATCGGCAAGGCGGTGGTTTTGGCGGCCGATCCGGAGCCCCGCCGGGTCCCCGGGACCGCCGGGCAAGAGCGCAGGCGGCTGGCTCGCGCAATTCCGCATGCGACTCGCGGCGTCGAGCGTCTCATCCGCCGGCTGGGGCCGGCGGAGGCGGAGCTCTTCGTGCCCGAGGTCGCGATCCTCGCGGAGCTCGGTCCACTCCTGCTCGCACGAGTCGACGAGGGAGAGACCGCGGAGCAGGCAATCAATGAGGCCACCTCCCAGGTGTCGACGGACCTGCTGCTCGATGCCCGGACCCGTCTGCTCGAGGGCCTCGGCCACGACCACCCGTCCGTGGAGTCACTCCTCGAAGGACGCGATGGGGACCGCGTTCTTGTCACCGAATCGCTCACTCCTTCGGTCGTCGCGACGCTTCCGGCCCGCGTCGTGGGGATCGTGGCCGCATCGGACGGCACCCCGCAGAGCGGCGGCGAGTACAATTCGCACGCCGTGATCCTGGCGCGGGGCCGGGGTATCCCGCTCGCCTTCGTGCGCTCGAACGTCGTCCTCGCGATTGCCGACGACGACACCATGGTCCTGGACACCACAGGGCTCGTCGCGTCGGTGTGGGTCGCGCCAGGCGCATCGATCATCGCGGAGGCGCATCGACGGCTTGACGCATGGACCACCGAGCGCGCCCGGGAGGAGACGAAGACCACGAATGCGCCGCTCGCGCATCTCGGCCTCGAGGTGCACGTCAACATCGGATCCATCCACGAGCGCCCTCCTCCTTCGGCCGACGGGATCGGGCTACTGCGAACGGAGCTCGTGTTCGCCGCCCATGCGAGGGCGCCGGACGAAGAGGAGCAGTTCGCCGCCCTTCGCGCGATCGCGGCGCCCATGGGCAACGCGCCCGTCGTGGTGCGCCTCTTCGATGCGGGAGGCGACAAGCCACTTGCATGGCTCCAGGCGCCCGGCTCCTCGTCGCTTGTGCGCGGCGTCGAGCTTTTGTTCATGCACCCCGGGATTCTCGACACTCAGCTCCGGGCGATCGTGCAGGCGGCCGAGCACCTCAGTGTGCGCGTCCTCTTGCCGCTCGTCACGTGCGCCGGCGACGTCGAACGAGTGCGCGCGCTCAGCCTGGGAAAGCTCGCGGTTGGCGCCATGGTCGAGACGCCGGCAGCCGTGGACCAGATCGACGAAATCGCCGCGGCAGCAGACTTCGTCAGCATCGGCACGAATGATCTGTTCGCGATGGTGACCGGGCAGGACCGCGCCGGCTCGACTGTGTCTCTCGACGCACGGGCGCTGCGCATGATCGAGCGCGTCATTGCAGCCGCTCACGCCCATGCCCGTAAGGTTTGCGTCTGCGGGGAGATAGCGGGCGATCCACACGGCGCACGCATCCTGGTGGGCCTGGGGGTCGATGCCATCAGTGTTGCCACCGCGCGTTTCGCCAAAGTGAAGCTTTCGCTCCGCGACGTCACGCTCGATGACTGCCGCGGTATCGCTCGAGAGGCGCTGACGTAGATCTGGCCCTGGGCGGCACCCAATCGTCATCGTCTGCGGCGAGTCCGGCCTCTCATGGAAGCGTGGCGGTCACGGCCCGGCCATGATCTGCGTGAACGTGTCGCCGGCGTTCGGGGTGGAATCGTTGTTGGTGTCGACCCATTCGTAGACGTACGCGCTCGACGTATACTGCGCGCGGTTGGGGATGAGCTCCGACTGAGCGTAATAGCCCGCGGCGACGGTGCCCGGCCCCAGGATTCCGGCGCCGTCGAAGCAGAGTGTGCCGCTCTGCGGTTCGACGGAGACCTGCACGTAGAAGAAGTCGTGTTGGGCCGTGAGGGCGGAGACGGGCGTATTGACCACCGCATTGCCCGCGCGCGTCTTGATCTGCGCCGTGGTGCCGTCGGTCCAGAGATAGACGGGCGTGAGCGCCGATTCCATGTACGCGACGCCGTTTTGCCCGTAGCTTCCGCCCCCGGTGATGAACGTGTCGCCGACGCCGGTGATCGGACGGCCCGAGCCGGGATCGAGGATCCCGTCAGTATGCTGCGACGTCTGAAGAAGGGAAACGACCGGCGTGCAGTCGGCGGTCAGCGCGCCGCCCATGGCGGACCCCGCCCCGTTGTCTTCCTGGTAGGGATCGAAGGCGACCGTGGCCAGGGCGTTGTCGCACACGTTGGCGAGGATCGCCTCATCGCACGCGGTGCCCGTACAGAACTGGCTCGTCGTGCATGCCGTTCCGCACTGCCCACAGTTCGCCGGATCCTTCGCCGTATCGGTGCAGTAACCGCCGCAGCACGCCTCCGTAGGCGGCCCGGCGCACGAGGCGGCAGACACGCAAGTCTGACGCGGCGGCGGCGGGGCGACGTCGGCCGTCGATTCGGCCGCGTCGCTCGCGGAGTCGGCCCCAGTGGCCGCGTCGCTCGCGGAGTCGGCCCCAGTGGCCGCGTCGCTCGCGGAGTCGGCCCCATCGCGCGCGGGATCTGGTCCGCCGTCGCGGACGCTCGCGGTCGCGTGCGGTTCGCCGTTTCCTGCAGCTTCGTCGGGCGGAGAAGCGCCGCCGCTTCCGCTACTGCAATGCGCGAGCGATCCAAAACAGACCAATACCAAAGTGAGGCCCGCGGCCCGATCAAGTTTTGTCGTACGCATCGTGGGACCCGGCTCATGCAAGCGGTCAGCCACTCTCGTCACCGGGCAATGAGCCTCTCGCGTCGATCGTCGCAAAAATGCACAGCGCAAAATGATCCCTGCACGTTCCGCGCATCACACGCAGGCCTGCGTGCGGGCATCCCGAAAGCGCATCTCGTCTCGCTTGCGCACCTTCGCGAATGCCTCGTCGCGTACGAAGAGGAACGGACCGGTGCCCTCCACCACCGGCGCGGCCGCTCGTCGGATGGGGACGCGGGCAGGAGCCGCCACCTCGCCGATTTCGTTCTTGGTGGGTCTCCACGTCGCGATGTGCCGTCCGCCGCCGACGGGCCCCGTTCGAATCTTGGGGCCCGCGAGGTCCATGACCACACGGCACTCCTTGCCGCTCTCTTTTCGGGCTTCGTCGAGCGCGCGCATCACCTGGCCCTATTCGTGCTCGCCTTCGTGCGCGCAGTTGACGCGGAGGACGTTCATCCCCGCGCTGAGCATCTTCAGCATCCACGCGCGATCGGCCTCGGCCGCCGAGGGCGCCGTGACCATGATGTAGACGTGCCGGCCTTCCGGGCGAGGTCCGAGCACGTCTCTTGTGTGCTGATGCAGGTAGCGCTTCGCCCTGTCCCACGACACAGAGGTGCTGCGCTGTTTCTCGAGGAGCGGTAGCTCACGTTTCGCGTCTTCGTGGCCTCGCAGGGCAAGCGATTCGTGCACGCGTTCTGACGCCTCGAGCAAGGTGCTCATGACGCAGCTCTCGGAGTGGCTCAGCGACGAGAGCCCCTGCTGCGAGAGCCGGATCTGCAGATCACGCAGGTCGTGCTGCCTCAACGCCACATAGTGCACCAGGTTTCGCGCGCTCTCGCGTCGATCGGGGGCGACACGCTCTATCGACTTCTGCATGTCTTTCTCGAGATCGCGGATTGTGCCCTGGAGGCGAACCAGGTCGTCCGCGAGGACGACGAGAGAACCACGCGTTTCTGTGGCAGGCGACGACACGAGGGTTCTCGAACTCACGCTCGGCCGTAAGCAACGCTCGTGCCCCTCGCGTCCACATGGCCCCATGACCGCGCACGCACGTCGCCGGCGGGACATGAACTTGCACCGTGGAAGAAGAAAAACGAAAACCGATCGCCTTCGAAGGGGCGTCTCGCTCACGAAGTCGAGGGGGTCGCTGCAGGGGCCATCGTAGGCGCAGCCCTGGGGGCGGCCGCCGGACCGCCGGGGGCCGTGGCCGGAGCGGTCATCGGGGGCGCCGTCGGCGCGATTGCCGCGGTCGCTATCGACAACCAGGCCGCCCAGTCCGTGCAGCGCGAGCGCACGCTCGATGAAGAGATAGGAGTGATCGGCGGCGAGATCGGCGCGCCGAACCTCAAGCATCCGCCCGCGAAGGTGGGCGCGTATTCCCCGGCTTCGGTCGGCGCGGGTTCGTCGAGCGACTCAGCACCCGCCGAAGGGCCAATGTCAGAGCCAGAGTAGGACGATACTTTCGCAATTTGCCAGTGCCCGATCCCGAAACGGGCATGTTGCCTGGCTCTGCGCGCGGCGCCGCGTCCGGCTTCAACCCGAGATCGATGCCCGCCCGCTGCGCCAGCGCGTTCTCGATGAGCTCGTGCAACGCACCCTCGACCTCGTGCCGCAACCGACGCACCACGACGGGGTCGTTGGCCTCCTCGGGTCGCGCACGCGGGAGGATCGGTTCTCCGAAGATGAACGACAGCCGAACGAAGTGCGGTATCGGCAGGATGCGCGACGGCAGCGGCACGGGAATGCCGGTCCGGCGCAGCCACCGTTCGCCGCGCCGGTACGCGTCGCCGACGAAGTCGAACAGGTCGTCGGCGCCAATCGACGCGAGCGGAACGATCGGCGCTTGGTTCCGGATGGCCGCCCGCACGAAGCCGTACCGGTGTCCCCAGAGAAGCCGGTAACGGAGTTCGCGAGGCTTCACGGCTTCGCGCAGGCCGCCGGGGAGGACGAGGACGAGCTCTTCGTTCGCGAGCAAGCGATCGGCGTTCTCCGGGGTTCCATCCACAGTGCCCACGGCCGCTGCGAAGCGCCGCAAAAACGGGACCTTCCACCACGCGTGCTCCCCGAGTACCCAGACCGGACGTTCGAGGCGCTCCCACACCGCGCACATCGGAAGGATCGAGTCCCAGCCGAAAGAGTGGTTGGACACCAGCAACGCCCGTCCGGTCGGTACATTCTCGAGGCCCTGGACGTCGACGTGCAGGCGCCGCGAGACCCACGAGACGACGTCGTAGAAGCCGCCGGCGACGTCCGGCGTGAACCCGGTGAATGCATCACCCTGCTCGGGGCGGAAGCCATCGATCGCCGGAGGCATCTCACCACCCGCCGCTGGCGTTGCCACTGCCGCGCATGACCGCGACGAGATCCGGAATTCGAACCACAGTCGAGCTACAGCAGAAGACGTGCCAGGCAGGCATGCCCGTCGTCCGGCCTCATCCGTGCTGCGGCGAATCCCGAGGGTCGGCCCGGAGTCACGACCCGCCAGCGTCCTCGTAGGCAAAAGCGCAAAAGGTGCTCGTGGGGCCCGTGCTCATGCAACAGCCCCACTGTCCGTCGTAGGGAGTGCAGGTTTGTCCGGGCACGCACCAGTGTTCGGGGCCGACGTCCGCCGCATCCGGGCTCACGGGACCGGAGTGCCGCGCGCAGAGGACGCTCCCGTCCGGTGGATTGACGACCTCCGTAGGGAAGGCAGGGACGTTGGTGCAGAAAGGGGGGCACTTGCCATTCACACACGGCAGCGCACCGCCGACGCCACCGCTTTGGCCTATGCAGTCTTCGTCGACGACGCACGCCCCCTCGGAGTTCGAGGCTTGAAGCGTGCACCCACCATCCAGCGTGGCGACGGGCGAGCCGCCGCCATCGTTCGGCGCCGAGTCGATGCCCTCGCCGCCCGTGCCGTCCACTTCGCTATCGGCGCCGATCGAGCCATCGGGGTTTGCGCTTGCGGCGACGCCGCCACACCCGAGCAGGCCATGTACCGCCAGTGCAAATCCGAGGCACATAGCAGACGCCTTCATGCGGAGAGGCATGTTCATGACACGATCACGGCTCAGTCCGAGCCACTGGCGTCGCCAGCCGTGGCCGCGTCGCCGATCAAGTCGCAACTCGTCGTACCGAGGGCCTCGTAGAAGCAGCAAGCCCATCCACCTGCATACGGCTCGCAGCCCCTCGGAGGCGTGCACCACTGCGTAGGCCCGACGTCGGCGACGGCGGCGTCGACCGGCCCTACGGACTGAGAGCAGAGGACGCTTCCCGCGGGCTGAGCGTCATCTGTGGCAGGCAAGGGTTCCCCGTACGACTTCGCGACGCTGTAGATGCCGGCGCCGGGGATTCCGCCGTCCGCGCCCGAAGGCAGGCCGAACCCGTCCACCACCGAAAAATATGCGCACTCGTCGTCTACGGCGACGAAGCCTGCGGGGGCCATCGTGACGGGCGGCGCGCCCGCCGCGGAAATGCGCAGCAGCGTGCCCGAGCAGATGTCACACCCGACCGTCTCGAAAAAGTTCGATCCATCGAAGGCGATGCTCCACGGGTACACCGGTGCGGAGATCGTCGTCACGCTGCCACCGTGGAGGCGCGCGATATATCCGGGCCCGGTCGGGCCCATCGCCGACGCCGGTGCACCGGTCCACCAGCACGTGTCCGGTCCGCAGGCCATCGGGAAATCTGCGTTGGGCTGCTGCGGCGCGAGCATCGTCGGCGGCCCGCCCCCGATCGGCACGGCCACGACGGCGCCGCCGGCAGTCACCACGAGATTCGAGCCGACGACGGCGAGGCCGGTCGGCTCCGCACCGATCTGATCGCTGAGAAGCTGGACGCTGCCGCCCGTCACGGCGACGCTCTTGAGGCCGACCGAATCGACGAAGTAGACGTCACGTCCATCGGTGGCGAGCCCCCGGACGAATCCGCCGCTCGTCGCGACGATCGTGTCCTTGCCACCCTGGAGCGGCACGCTGAGAACCTGCTCGTTGGTTGCGTCGCCGACCACGTGGTGCAGGAGCACGCTGGTCGGAGTCGCGATGGGGTCGCAGTTCTGACCGACCTCCGGGAGGAGCGGCAGCATCGAGGAGGCCGGGCCACCCCGGATCGGGACGCGCATCAACGCGCTGCCAAAGACGAAGTACACGCTCGTGGCGTCCACCGCGAGCTGCGTCGCCCCAATGCTCGATGCGCCGACTTGGGTGGCGAGCGTGTTGAAATCGACGAGCTGCGCGGGGGTCGAGCCGCATTTCGAACCCGATGGGACCGATGCGGCCATCGCGTCCGTCGGGGGCCCTTCGCCCGCGCCTCCCTTGCACGCAGTGAGGAGCAACGCGCCCAGGGCCGCCGGAGTCCCAACGGCTCGGTGACGTAGGCTGCGGCCGACGAGGAAGCTCCCCACAGGGCCATTGTAGCGCGGTTGCGCAGAACGCACGGCGGGCCGTCGCTCTCGGTCCCCCATCCTCGCCTCTCGGGCGTTGCGGCCAACACGCCCTCGGGTGGCGGAACGTGCCGCGTCTCCCCTGGAGCAATCGAACGAGCGCGCCCGTCGGCGATGCTGGTCGGTCCCGGACAGCCTAGAGGTGCACGCGACATCCATCCCGGCGTAGCCCTAGCTGCGCGAGTGTCTCCGATCCCTTGATGGCCCCGCCGCTAGGCGTCGCGATCGCCAACGCCGCAAGAAAGCGGGTTCGAGTGATGAGCCTCAGGATCGCGGTTTGCACCCTGACCGGAAAGCGACCCACCGGGCCCGGCGACCAGGCCAACGCAGCCAACGCCGACGCCACAAGGAGAGGGCGCCCCAAAACGGGCTTATGTGTGGAACTTGCTAGTGTGTCACTCTTGAAGAGTGTCTGCGAAAGGCAAATGATTCAATGTCGAGTCAATACTCATTACATCATCTGCGCTCCGCAGCCCCCGCAATGCTCGCCCTGATCCTGGCCGCCTGCGCGAGCACGTCCCCAGGTGCCCAGGTCGAGGCCGACGACACGGACGGAGGCCTCCCGACCAAGCCGCTCGACGGCGGGTTAGAGACCAAGGACTCCGGCCTCGGCACCAAGGACTCCGGCCTCGGCACCAAGGACTCCGGCCTGGGCACCAAGGACTCCGGCCTGGGCACCAAGGACTCCGGCCTGGGGATCGACGAGGCGGGAGCAGGGACGGACGACGGGGGGCCCGCCACGGAGGACTCCGGTATGGAAACCGAGGACTCGGGCACGGGAACCAGCGATTCCGGGACACGAGCCGGCGACTCCGGGACAGGAACCACCGACGCGGGCATGTCGCCCCCCGATGCCGGCGCGATAGGCGAATGCTTCGCCTGCGCCGAGCAGAGGTGCGGGAACCTTACGACGGCGTGCGTCAGTTCGCCGGCGTGCTTCCAAGAAGGGGAATGCGACCTCGCGTGTCTCGCATCGCCCGGGCCGTTCCATTTCCTGGTTCCGCTGTGCTTCCGGCTGTGCACCAGAGACGTGCGCGCGAACCAGGAGCTCATCGCGGCGGCGACTTGCGCCTTCTCGCTGTGTCCGAAGGAGTGCATCGGCGTCCTGACCCCGTAGCGATCCGCGGTAGTATCGAAGCCCCTCTCAACGAGGAAGGCGTCCCCCGGCGGACAGAAGGGTCAGTCACATGCGTGAGAATCCAACGGCGGCTGCAGATCCGACGGCCGTGCGCGTCGCTTTGTGGCGCGCCATGCACGTCCAAATCGATGCGCCCCCGCACGTACTCGACGACGAGATCGGCTTGCAGCTCGCGGGGCCCGACGAAGGGTGGCGTCGCCGTCCGGACATGGACCCTCGAGCCACGAGCCAGTTCCGAGCATCCATCGTGGCCCGTGCTCGCTTCATCGAGGATTTGGTCGTGCAGCAGGCCGGCCAGGGCCTCGGCCAGTACGTGATCCTCGGAGCGGGCCTCGACACCTTTGCGCAGCGCAGACCGGAGGTCGCCTCCAGCCTGCGTGTGTTCGAGATCGACCAACCCGGTCATCAGGCATGGAAGCGACAGCGCCTGATCGAGCTCGGCTTCGGCATCCCGGAGTGGCTGCGGTTCGTCCCGGTCGACTTCGAGGCGGGCGGATCCTGGCGGGAGAGCCTCGCCGGCGCAGGTTTCGACGCGGCCAAGTCGGCAGTCGTATCCTCCACCGGCGTGAGCATGTATCTCACGCGGGAGGCGAACGCGGCCACCCTGCGGGAAGTCGCGGCGCTCGCCAAGGGGTCCACGCTCGCGATGACGTTCCTACTCCCGTTGGAGCTCGCGGACCCCGAGGTGCGTCCGGGACTCGAGCGTGCGAAGCAGGGCGCGCGCGCGAGTGGGACGCCTTTCATCAGCTTCTTCACGCCAGCCGAGATGTTGACTCTGGCGCGCGAAGCCGGCTTTCGAGAGGCCCAGCACGTGTCGGCGGCGACTCTCACCCAGCGCTACTTCGCGGGCAGGGCAGATGGCTTGCGTCCGCCGAGCAATGCGGAGGAGCTTTTGGTGGCGGCGACCTAGCGTCCCTGCGCAGGTACAACCTAACTACGGCTCGTCGTCCGCCGCTTCTTTGCAGTCCCCGAAGCCACGTCTGTCTGCTCCCCCAGCCGTTCGGCGCATCGTGCGGCGAACCGGAGAGGTGCACGTCGTTCAACTGCGTCGATGGCGGCTGCGGCGACGTCGCGCCGATCGCCATCGACGAGAGCTTTCGCAGAGACAACGCGATCCGGGCCGACGGCGGGTGACGTCGGGGCTCCGCTTCCGTGCGGATTTCCTTCGCCAGCCATGCTAGCTACGGGCGACCCCGTCGCCGCGGCGATCGTCCGTAACGAGGTGTCATGACCGTATCTCGAGTCGTCGCATATCGATTCCTCAAAGAAGACGGCAGCCTCGCGAAGGTTGGCCTGCGGTTCGGAGTCTCGCCCCGGGCGATCTGGGAAGCGAGTCAAGAGTTGCCGACGATCAAGGGGCGCGCGGCGAGCTCTCTCAAACCGGGCGAGTCCCTCCTCATACCGCTCCCCGAGCCAGAAGACGATCCGAACGAACGCTACGAGTGGCGTCCGGGGATCGTCGCGACCCAGACGACCGTGGCCGCATTCGCCGACAACGTCAATCAAGGCGAAGCCTCGCGCGCGATCCCGGTCACCGGCGAATTCCTTTGGTTCAACATCAAGAACGCGGACCTTCGAGACAAGAGGATCCGGGCGGGCGAGCCGGACAGCGCCGACGCGACTCTCCAAGTCAATGACGAGATCCAGGTCCCTCATCGCAGGTCGATGGCGGTGGTGATCTCGGCGGCGCCGACGCCGAAAGGGCCCCCGGTGGGCGACGTAGATCCAAGAAACCCACCCACGAACGTCACGTCGTTCGCGGCCCAGCCGGCGTGGGCGCAAGTCATCGAGGACGCCACCACGGACTTGGTGGCCCTGACCTCCGCTTACGAAAACCTCGCTTCGCCCGGCCTGCGACTCCGGATCGAGTGCGCGAAGGACGCCGTCATTGTCAACGTCCTCCGGCAGTTCGTCGATCTGCTCGCCACCCAGGGTCCCGGCCAGGTGCCCAGCATCATCCGGTTGAAGGCGATGGCGAATACGGCGGAGGACGTCGTGGGCAAGAACATGCTCATCAATCCTGCCAAAATCATCCTCCACTGGGAAGAGAGCGATAAGAAGAAGGCGGCCAAGGCCGTCTTCGACAAGATCAACGATCCCCAGGTGCTCGCGGCCCTGAAGGAGTGCCGAAAGTCGCCCAATCTCAGCGTGCAGTATCCTTGGAATGATGCGTGCAAGACGGCGTCCGAGTTCCTGCTGGATTCGTCGCTGTCGACCGAGATCGGAAAACTGATAGACGATTCGCTGAAGTTCGCGCCCAACATCAAGAACGACCAGCTCACCGACCCAAAGACGACCTTCGACGTAATGATCGCGATGGCAGGGTCCCCCTCGACGGTGATTGGCAATACGCCTAGCCCGTCGAACCTCATCATCGCCCTCGCGAGCATGCGTCTCATTCAAAACCTGCCGACTCTCGTCGACGATCCGGTGCTCTGCGGCGCGATCTCGACCCGGCTGCTCAACATCGTCTTGAAGCTGCCCTTTCCCAACCCGGATCCGAACGCGCCTCCCGGCAGCCAGAAGCAACTCACCGATTCCCAGAGGGACGCAATCCGGACGGCCGTGCTGGAGGGGGACGTTGACACTCTCCACGACTGGGGCCCGAAGCTCATCACGAAGTATGCCGAGTTCGGGCAACGATCGTTCGGCACCACCATCTCCGTGTCGTTCTTGAGTCTCTTGTCCCTCATAGCGACGATTTCCTCCGCCAAGCAGGAGACGATTCGCCTCCGCTTGTGGGCGAACATCGGCGCGAGCGCGCCGACACTCAGCCTCGCAGGGATGCAGGCGACATTTGCCGTCTTGAAGGCCGTCAAACAAGGAAAGGCCCTGGGGGACTGGCTGCTCAAGGCTACGATGACCGACGCGGCGGAAGCCGTCGGCGTCTTCGGATGCGTCTGCGGCATCGTCTCCGGGACCGTTTCAATCCTGGAGGCGCGCGAGACGGGCGACGACAATGAATTTTGGTTGGGGATCGCCGCGGCCGCGGGGGGGACGATGTCGCTCGCGGGTTGGTTCTGCATGGTTCCCGGGCTTCAGGCAGCGGGGGCGGTGGTCGGCCTCGCCGGTGCGGCGGTCGGCGCCTACCAGGCGATCAAAGACAAGACGCGCGAAGGGACCGAACGTGTGTTTTCCACACGGCTGGCCCAGTTTCGCGCTTCCGACAACGTGAAGCCTTTCGAGCACGATGTCCCGGAGTTCAGGACCACGCTCAGCAACCTCGCGGATTTTGCGCTCAATACGGCGAAGTTCTTCACGCTCGAAGACAACGCCGACAATCGTGCGAAGATCCAAACAATGGGTTTCGGTGACGAAGAGGTCAAATTGATCTTCGGGACTTGAGATGAGCTACCCTGCATTTCTTGCCACGGTCGAAGACGCCTTCCTCGACGAGGAGGTCAACGCGCGGGGGGAGCTCAGCGCGCGCCAGCACGATGCGGTCATGGCAGAGGCCCACGGAGACCCCGTCGACCTCACGCTCCGTCGAGTCGACGGTATCGCTCTCGGGTACGCCGTGCTGCCCCAGAGGGTCCTCGTCGTGGGCACGACCGGAATTCCCGTTCGGCGGGGGCTCACGCTCCTCATGGGGGACTATGTCTGCTTCGTCACGAAGCTGCCGGAGCTCGTGGTCGGAATCGCGCGGCCGACGCTCGCGCCGCGCGAAATCGTCGAGCGATACCGGAAAGTGCTTCTCGGCACCCAAAAGGTGACGGAAGCGGACCTGGCGGCGAACGAAGGGGGCGTTCTCTCGCCATCTCAGCGTCGCCAGACGGCGCGCGTTACGGTGACGGCATGTGGGGCGCTCCTGCTCGTGCTCGGTCTCCTTTTGAGGCTGCAGGTCCAGATGGGCTGGGATCCGCTCGCGCTTTGCCTGAACGGCATCGCCGACCCGCTGTGCCTGTTCGGTTCGTTCTGGCTGATCCGAAATTGGTTTCGCATGAGGCGCTCTCCCGTCCTCGTGACGGACGGGAAGGTGATCTCACGAAGGCTTCGGACCAAGACCGAACTGAGCTCGGTGACGATCCGCGACTTCGAGGTCTGGCCGGGCGTGGACGAAGTCGTCGAGTGGGTCCTCCCGGGGCTGCCCTATCGGCTCTATTGGACTGCCGACCCGCGCCAACCAGGGCGAAACGGCGCGCCTCTCCCGTCCCGCACGCAAGTCCCGTATCGCTCGGGTCCGGAGGGCGGCGGCGACCCCGCGCGGCGCCCGAAGGTTCTCAGCTTCGTTGCGCTCGATTTGAGCGAGCAACCGCTCGCGCAGTGAGAACGATGGCCGGCCAGTAACGAACATAGGAACGACTCATGCAACCTTACGTGGTCAAGCAGGGCGACTACCTCGCCCAAATCGCCTATCGGTTCGGTTTTGACGCCGACACCGTGTGGATGGACGACAAGAATTCGGATCTGCGAGCGCTCCGTTGCAATCCGAATATCCTCTATCCATCCGACATATTGTATATACCCGATCCGCCGGACCCGCAATTCGTCACTCTCAAAGTCGGACAAACCAACACCTTTACGTCCGATGCTCCCGCTGCGCAAGTCGTCCTCCAGTTCGCCGGAACCGACGCGGATCCCTCGATGTACTCGTCTCAACCGTTCCTGATCGCCGAGCTCCCCGAAGTCACCGGGCTTCAGACCGACGCGAATGGCGTCGCGACGATCGACGTCCCCGTCACGCTGTCTTCAATCACGTTGACCTTCTCGAATACGGGCGCGACCCAATCCATTCTCATCGCCGACATGGACCCGATCAACACCTTGTCCGGCATCTTCAAACGCCTGCAGCATTTGGGTTTCATCAGCCAGAACGCGATGGCAAATCCGTCGGATCTCGAGATATTGAGATCCGCTCTTCGCATGCTGAAAGCGAGTGCGGCCCCGGATTCGGCGCCGTCGGGAGGCGGCGCGGCCAGCGACCCGCCGTCGCAAGACGATGATCCTCCGCCCTCCGATGCAGAGCCTCCGAGCTCAAATGGCGGCGATGACGATTCGGCCGGCTCGGCGCCCGTCGACTCCGATGCAGAGCCTCCGAGCTCAAATAGCGGCGATGACGATTCGGCCGGCTCGGCGCCCGTCGACAACGCCGGTTTGAGCGATGACGGAGTGCTCGACGATGAAACGACGGCGTTGTTGATTCAGCAGCATGGCTCGTGAAGGACGCGGGGTCCCTCGACCCTCCTGAGCTCAGACTCCCCGGACGCGACTCGTCTGGGTTGCCCACGCCTCGACTGCAGCGCACAATCTCTTCGCTCCCGGAGGCGGAAACCAATGCGCACTTCAGCCCTTGCCCTTCTTGCGGCCATGACGGTGACGGCGGCCTGCTCGGGCCCGAGCTCGGGCAAGGGTGGTTCGCCCTCGGACTCCGTCGCCACCACGGGGCCTGACGCTGCGGGTGTGTCGGATGCCGGGTCGTTCGATCTGCCGGACGGCTCCGTCGCTCCCGAGACCGGCGACGGTGACGCGCCGACGACCGATGCGTCCGTCTCCGGCGGCAGTGATGCGCTGACGACGGACGCATCCGACGGGTCCGTCTCGATGTCCCCACCGACGTGCACCGACCCCTGCGCGTGCGATCCGGGCAACGACGATCCCGCTCACGCCTTGCCGTATACGCCGGGGACGACGCTCTCGGCGTGCCTCTCGTCGACGGGAGACCTCGACTACTACGCGATCGAGACTCCGGCGAATCAACCCGGCGGGGTCATCGCCGTCACCGTTGACTACATGGGCCTCGACACGTTCGACGTCGCCGTGTTCGTGGGGACCGACGCGACGGAGATCTTCGACGAGCAAGGAGGCCCGGTGTCGCTCTGGTTCGCCGCAGCACCCTCGACGAAGTACGTAATCGAGGTTTCGACCTCCTACGATTACGAGCCGAGCGCCTACACGTTCGAGGCGACGTACGCAGCGGTTACGTCGCCGTCCAAGCCGGGATCGACGAAGTATGGCGCCCTGCCCATCACCGTCGGCGCGCCGGTGCAAGCGCTGATGTTCGCGGGGTACACGAGCGACCAGATTGATACGACGGCGTGGTGGCAATGGTACGAGGTCACGTTGGCCGACGGAAATGCGACGGTGAGCATCACGAACGTTCCGTCGGATCTGACGCTCGAGGCGTACCTCTACGACTCGACGTCCAACTCGAACACCATCCACGGGTACGGTTCGGCCTCGGCGGGAGGGTCGATCATGTTCACCACGAGCTCTCCGGTCACGGCGGGCACGTACTACGTGCAGGTCGATCCGGTCGACTACACGACCCAGGCCTACGGAGGCGGGACGACGCCCGGTCCGCTGGCCACGCAGCCATACACGCTGTCCGTCACGCAGTGAGGCGGCTCCCATCGGTGCGCATGCTCCGAGCGCGCGCGCGGCGCAAACATCGACCGCCTGCCCATGCGTGCATGGTCATTTTGTCGACGGTTTGGGGATCGCGTTGACGGGTCGTGGCGGGCCGTGTGACCTCGCAGGCGGTCGGAGAGCCGAAAACGAATGGGAGGTCCCCGGATGCGCCAAAGAGTCGCCGCGTTCCAGATGGCAAGCGCGCTAGTTGCGAAGAGCCCTAGGCACAGACAACGAGGGCGTGAAATCGGGACAAATGAGGCCGTCATGGAGGGCAGGCGCTGGGTTCCACTCGCCATCGTGGCGTCCGCGTTGGCGCTCGCAGCGTGCACGATGCAAACCGACCCGCAGAGGAGCGCACCCAACGCGACCCCCGTCGGCGCGGCCCCGACCGCGACCGCCGCGGAGCAATTGCTCGATCCCGACCTGACCGAGCGCGTTCAGGACGGTTGCTCCCACACGGGCACGAATCTGAATTATTGCGGAGGCAATCTGTTGGCGACGTCGACCGCCGGCGTCGTCATTGTGCCAGTCATGTGGGGATCCAATGGCGATCCTACGACGTGGAGCGACATTCCCGGATATTATAATGCCCTGTTTGCGTCGAACTACATGAGCTGGCTGAGCGAGTACATTCCGCCTAGTAGCAAGTTCGCCGGCGTCGGTACGGGCAGCGTCCTGAACAACATGGAGTACCCGATCGTTCCGTACAACAAGGGCACGGGTCTCGGCCCAGATGACATCGCCGCCGAGATTGGCAAACAGATCAAGAACAACAACCTCCCGAGTCCGCAATCGAACTACCTGTACATGATTCACTTCTCGAAGGGCGTCGTCGTGTGCAACCAGGGAAATGGCACCGGTTACCACGGCATGGGAACGGGCGGCGGATTTACCTTCCCATTCGCCGTGATCCCCGATCACTCGCCGACGAGCGGGTGCCTTCGAACCGTCCCCGGCTCCGGAAACAATTTGCTGAATCAGTTTGAAGTCCACATCTCCCACGAAGTGGCGGAGTCAATCCTTGATCCCGATGGATCCAGCGGCTGGGTCAGCGGCAGCGACGACAATCCCTCCGACGACGGGGAGATCGCCGACGTTTGCGAGGACACGATAGCCGGCGCTGCGAGCTTCGTGAACCCCAAGGACCAGAGCGTCCACTACGGCCAGTTCTTGTGGGACAACAACCTGACTGCGAGCTCAGAACCGTATTACGTGGGTCCGATCGGCTCCACCTTCAACGCGAACAGCTGCTACACGCCCCATTTCCGGTCCCTCCTGCAGACCATCTCGACCGCCAACCCACAATTCGACCCGTCGCAGACGTTTCTCGTGGGGAACTTCGCCGGCCGCGGGCGTTCCGACATCGCACGGGTCAGCACCGCCGCGACTCTCATCAGCATCGACGTATTCGCCAATACCGCGACGGGCAATACGGGCAGCGGCTATGCCTCGCCGGCGAACTGGGGCGCGCTGGGTACGCAGGGTTCGTTCGCTTCCGACATGCCGTTCTTCGCGGGAAACTTCTCGGAGAGTGAAGGACTGACCGACATTGCGGATGCATGGAACGACAACGGCTGCATCGCACTCGACATCCACGAGAATACGGGGGCGGGCACCTTCGTGCTGACGAGTCAGGCGGGCCAGGGCAACTGTGTGGCCCACGGAATCTGGAGCGACCGCTGGCATTGGGTTTCCGGAGACTTCAACGGTGATGGGTTGGCCGACATCGCGACGATTTGGTCGCTGGGTTCCACCACGAACAACCAAGAGGTCATCGACCTCCACCTCGCGACCGGCAATGTCGCTCAGTTCACGGGCTTCACCGACGTCCCCAGCGCGGCCACGAATCAAGGTGTCGTCGCCTCCGACGGATTTCCGCCGACATCCGAGTTCTGGTTCGCTGGAGACATGGACGGTGACGGACTGGTCGACCTCGCCTCGGTGTCGGCTCAGAACGGCATCAACTACGTCTACATCCACCACAACACGGGAGCCTGCAGCTCCTCGTCGTCGTCCTGCAGTACGAGCACGGCGTTCTCGAGCCCCGTGGTCCAGCCCCTGGGGATCGTTCACCCTGGTGCGGTCTTCGTGTCCGGCGACTTCGACAACGACGGTTTGATGGACATCGCCGAGGTCTACAGCGACCCCGTGCAGCCGCCCAACGCCACCTTCACGAACGCCAGCGTGGATGTCTTCCGCACCCAGTCCACCATCGTTGGAAACCCGCTGCTCGGGACCGTGATCGGGCAGGAGCGGTGGGGGCAATGGATCGACCCGTGGCAACCGAGTCAGAAGGTCTTCGCAGCCGACATGAACAATGACGGTCGGGTCGACATCGGTGCGGCGTGGGAGATCAACGTCGTCGTCAAAGGGACCGCCTTGAACTCGTGGCTGCAGCAGTAGCGGCTCCCGGCGGTCCTCGAGCGCGGTCTGCTCCTCGAACATCCCCTTTGCAGGCGCCTCCGCGCACGGCTCGTCTTACCTTCCGACGCGCCACACGGCGGACGTACCGTCGTCGTAGTAGAGCCAGTTCGTGTCGAACGCGAGGCTCTTGGGCAAGGAGTCGACCTGGGCGAGGGCGACTTGCGGGCCCCCGGGACGATACCCCATTAGCCACCATCGAGACTGAGTCTGCGTCGCGCACTGCTCTTGCGCCCATACGATTTGCCCGGAGTCCGCGGCGAGCATGCCGACGGGAACACCGGCGAGGTAAAGCTGCTTCGTCCCCCCGGGGGCGCTGCTCTCGAAGAAGACGCCCGGGTACGTCGTGACCTGGCATGGGTCGAAGTGGAGCAACCGGGGCCGCCTGCGAGCGCGAGACCAGAAACGGTGGCGAGCCAAGAAGCGCGATTCATCGGCGGTCTCCTCCTCGACGTCCGGAACGCGAGCGACGGACGACGGACGCCGCCCGCTGCGTACCACGGTACCGTTCGACGGACCTGCCCGGCCGGCATTCAGGAGACCAGGGTCACAGCCCGTCGATGATGTGCGCGAGCGACGCGCGGGCCGCTTCCCAGTCGTCGGGGTTGTCGCTCCAGCTGGGTGGCGCGTACGAGTACGAGCAGTCGTTCGCCGGGTCGTGGCACTGCTGCTCCCAGAGCACGCTCGGCACCATCTTGCCCACGAGGGCGCTGACGGCGCTCGCATCGATGGCGGCGGCGAGCGTCAGGTAGTCGACGTCCTGTAGACCGCGCCGCCAGTGCTTCAGACGCAGGCTCGCGATGGGACCGGCGATGCCGTATGAGCTCGACGGAAATGCGGTGTCGGTGCCCGGGTACATGAAGAGGCCATTGCCGTTGGCGCCGCCGCTGGTGCCGTAGGTCGGATCGCTGGTGGCAACGCCGAACGTGTCGGCGCTGTTGAAGAGGTCCACCACGCCCAGGCCCTGCTGGTTGTCGTCGTAGTAGGTCGCCTCCCACCAGAACCAGCGGTCGATCTTCTTTTTGTACTGTCCCCACGGCTGCTCGCGCATCGCCACGCCGTCGTCCTCGGTGGCGCACGAGCCGGAGCCGGGGCGCTGCCCGTTGTACGAGAAGAGCCTTCGCGTCGGCTCGGCCGCGACGACGGCGTCGGCGGCGGCCTGGTCGGCGGCGGTCGTTCCACCCATGGAGGTCCCTCCGCCGGAGACGCCGTCGCTGAACGGCCAGCTGGACGTCGGATCGCTCAGCGTCATCGGCGCATCGAGCAAGGGCTGCGTCGCCATCGTGTGCAGCTTCGAGCCGACGCCGCCGATGGCCGCCCACCACTGCAGCTGCGTCGCGAGCGTCGGGGTGCTCTGTGTGCAGTCGATCTCGTCGCAGAGGTAGACGAAGCGCTCCGTGCTCGGCGAGTTGGCCTCGAACCAGGTCTCCCATCCGTTGAACACGCTCGTGAAGGCGGACTGCGTGGAGCCCTCGGTAAGGCTCCCGTACGTGCCGATGGAGTAGACGTCTTGGCCCGTCCCCGCGCCGGGCCCGGCGTAGCCGTTCTGCGTGGAGAAGAACGAGCCATCGAGGACCCCGACATAGTCGGAGCCCGGCTGGGTACCCGTCTGGTTCTCGTCGTCGCCGATGAGCGAGATGCGGTGCCGGTGGGCCATCAGGCGCTGGTTCTTGAGCGCGGTCTGGGCCGCGCTGCCGTAGCGCGGCGCGATGTCGCCGTACGACGTGAAGAGCATCGTCCGGGCGCTGGGCGCATCGGGCAGGGCGAAGTTGCGGACGCGGAGGCTGACCGGGATCTTGTGGGTGACGGCGCCGTCCTCGAGGATCGTCAGCATGGCGCCATAGATGCCGGTCGGCGCCGTCCCGGGGATGGACACGTCCGCCCAGATCGACTGGTTGCTCGACGCCGCGATGTCGAAGGTCGGCACCAGCTCGAGGGGGACCGCGATGTCCGGGTAGAACTTGTTCGCGACGGGTCGCTGCGTCCAGGGGCATCCCGATCCGGAGGGCTTGGAGTCCGGCGTCGCCTGCGTCATGCCGGGACACTGCGCACGCTTCGGGAACGTGGCCTCTTGCCAGCTCGCCAGGGTCCCGTACGCCTGCTGGCTCAGGCCCTTGATCTGCAGGTACCGCACGTAGAAGAGCTCGGCCTCGGTCGTCGTCCAGTCGAACAGCTTGTCGGTCGTGCGAGGCGCCGAGCGGATGACCGTACCGCCGGGTCCCGTCAGGTCGCCGAGGCTCACGCTTACGTTCGCGGCCTTCGACGTCGCCGCCTCGAGCACCACGTTGAACGACACGACCTCGTTCTTCGCGCCGAACGTCCGGATGCAGAGGCCGTCCCACACGCTGTTGACCACCGCCGTCGCGTGACCCGTGGCGCGAAGCTCGTCCTGCGTGACCTTGTCGCCGCCTTCGTTCGCCCAGACGGCGGTGATGGACGTGGTGCCCGAGGTCCCGCCCGTGTCGGCCGCGCAGGGGTCTCCGGCGTCGCCGGTGGGAGCGTCGGCAAGGGCGGTGGTTCCGTCGGGGGTCGCGTCGTCGCCGGCGACCATGCCGTCGGCACGGAGACCCCGGTCACTCAATCCTCCGTCGGACGCTTGCGCGCTCGTGCTCGAGCCTCCACCGCTGCCGCACGAGGCGGTCGCCGCGGCGAGAGGCACCGATGCGCAGAGAGTCGTCAGGGCGACGAGCACGGACCTCGCAGACTTCGCAGGAAGGGTCGGGGACATGCGGGAGGCTCCTCTCCGGGCGCGGACGCGCCCAGCAAGCAGTCTCGCACGTTCCGCGCGTTGCGACCGGGCCGCCTCGGTCCCGAACGGGTAGCCACCGGCGCCTTGCAGCCATTGTGGAGCCGGCGGTCGAGTGGCATCCTCCGCCGAAAGCGCTCACCCTCGAAGACCCACCTGGAGCCGCACGTGATCGAACAGCTCTTTTCACTGAAGGACCGCGTTGCCCTCGTCACCGGAGGGTCGCGCGGGATCGGGAAGATGATCGCGGCCGGCTTCCTCGCGGCTGGCGCGAAGGTCTACATCACCTCGCGCAAGGCCGAGGAGTGTGCCGCCACCGCGCGCGAGCTCGCGAGCGCCGGCAGCTGCGTCGCCATCCCACACGACGTATCCACCCTCGACGGCTGTCGCGCGCTCACCGCCGACTACCTCGCCCGCGAACACCAGCTCGACATTCTGGTGAACAACGCCGGCGCGGCCTGGGGAGCGCCATTCGACGAGTTCCCCGAGCACGGCTGGGACAAGGTCATGAACTTGAACGTCAAGTCGCCGTTCTTTCTGACCCAGTGCCTCCACGCGGCGCTCGCGAGAGCCGCCACCGCGGAGCGCCCTGCCAAGGTGATCAACATCGCTTCGATCGACGGGATCCGGCTCAATCCGCTCGAGACCTACTCCTATCAGGCATCCAAGGCGGCCTTGATCTTCCTCACGCGCCGCATGGCTGCGCACCTCGTGAAGGACTTCATCGTGGTGAGCGCGATCGCTCCCGGCCCGTTCGCATCCCAGATGAATCGCGCGGCCAGGGACCACGAGGACGTCGTCGCGTCCCGCACGCCGCTTCGGCGCATCGGTCGCGATGACGACATGGCCGGCGCCGCCATCTTTCTCGCTTCGCGCGCGGGCGATTACGTCGTCGGAGACACCATCGCCGTTGACGGCGGGATCGCCTACGCGAGCATCGACTGAGCGGGCCCGCAGAGTCACCTGACGCGATGACCAACGACGCAGCTCGAACCGCCAACGGCAGAGGGCCATCGAAGGCCCTCGACATCGGCTTGTGGGTCGTGCAGGCGCTTCTGTCCGTCACCTTCACCGGAACGGGTCTGTGGAAGCTGCTCACGCCGGTTTCAAAGCTTGCCACGATGATCCCGTGGGCCGGACAAGTTCCCGAGGCCTTCCTGCAGGCGACGGCGGTCGTCGATCTGCTCGGCGGGATCGGCGTCCTGCTCCCGTCACTCACTCGCATCCAACCTGGCTTGAGCGCGTACGCGGCGTTGGGTTGCGCGGCCCTCCAGGGCTGCGCGATTGTCTTTCACGTCTCGCGTGGCGAGGCCGCAAACACGCCGTTCAACTTCGTTCTGGTAGCGCTCTCGATCTTCGTTTTCTGGGGACGTCGCCTCCGCGCGCCCTTCTCGCCGCGCGCGTGACAGGTCAGCCAGGACAACGCAATTCCCCCATAGTCGTCAGGATTGGCTCACCGTCCGACGATTCAACAGATGCTTTTCGGCAGGTCTACTTCGCCGCGTCGCTCTTGCGCGCGGGAGTCACGGCTTGAGCGGCAACACACCGAGCACCTCCAGCGTCGGATCGCTGGCAGCGCCGGCTCCGGTCGCAGGAGCCCCATGGCCGTCGGCGTCGCTGGCGATGAGGCCAATGGCGACGCCGTCGCCCTTCCAGTTCGCAGGAAGTGTCATCGTGAAGCGCTCGCGAACATACTCGCCGGGCCGCCAGCGGTTGGTAGGAAACGCCCCGTCCGCGGTGAGGTGCGCGGCGCTCCGGAGCATGTTGGTCGGCGGAGTATCGGTGGGCCGATAGCTTGCGACTTCGACCGGCCAGGCCGCGACCATCAGGTAGTAGGCGATGGCCGTGTGTTCGTGCGCAGCGAAGTAAACGTGGACATCGACCGTCGTGCCAGGCCTTGCTGGCCTGTCGTCCGCGATGGCGATGCCCATTACCTCGAGCTTGCCGTGGTCGAGACTTTGCCCGCTCGTGGTCACGGCGGGCGTCGGCGGTGCGGCGAGGAGCACGTCGCGAACCTGACGCATCGCTTGGTTGAACAGGGGGTCGCGCGCGTACATCACGCGTTCGAGCCATCCGTCGAGCGCGCCCTTCATCACCGCGAAAGACGAAGGTTGCTCGGGCGCGAGGTTGTGGTGTTCGGTCGGATCTCGCCGAAGGTCGAACAGCTCGTACACGTTGGTGTCCAGGTAGAAGATGAGCTTCCACGCGTCGGAGATCGCTGCGCGCTGTTTGTCGGGCGCGTTCGTCTCCGCGAACACGATGCGACTGTGATCCTCAGTGCCGTGGAAAAGCTGAGGCACCAGGCTACGCCCCTCGAAGCTGAGGTCCCGGACGTCGATGCCGCACAGGTCGGCGATCGTGGGGACGATGTCGAGGTTCGACACTGCACCGCCGATCACCCTCGGTTGGTTGTGGGGGACGTAGAAGATCAAGGGCACGTGCTGGAGCTCGAAGTACAGCGCGGTGGCATGGCTGCCGACGGGCACATTGTGCTCGCCCATCGAGTCGCCATGATCCGAGGTGACAACGATCATCGTGTGATCCCAGCTGGGCAGCCGTTTGAGCTCGTCGAGCAGTCGGCCGATCTGCTGATCGGTCCACTTGATCTCGGCGTCGTAGAGGTCGGGCTCGGTCGCACCGTAGTCGACGACGTCGGGGTGCGCGACGTAGCGGCCGTGCGGATCGATATAGTGTGCCCACATGAACCACTTCTTGCCCTGGTGGCGGGACACCCACGCGAGGACGTGATCCGTGACCGCGTCGGCACAAACCCGGAACGGATCGGGGGTTTTTCCGATCGAGTTGTCGTAGTCGTCGACCCCCTGGTCGAGCCCCCAGTCGTTCCAGTATTCGTGCGACCCGATCACGCCCGTGGAGTAACCAGCGCGCTTCATGATCTCGGGCAGTGTCGTGTTCTCCGGCAAGAGTTTGGGCGGCATGCCAGGGGGCACGTGCTCGTCGAGCGCGATCCCGGAGTGGAAGTACTTCGAAGTCAGGATCGCCGGAATGGACGCCATCGTGCCGGCGGACGGCGCGTTGCAGAATGAGAACGACGTCGACTGAGCGGCCAGTTCCGCGAGGCGCGGGGTGGTGTCGCGGTGTGCGGGCGAATCCCTGTATCCCCCGAACGTGGTGTGATCGTAGCGAGTCGCATCGATCGTGAGAAGCAAGACGTTCCAGTCGCGGACGAAGCTCGGCGGCAGCGGCACGTTCGCGCCTGTCGCCTCGGCCGCCGCGCGAAGGGAGAAGTCGTGACCGTCGCAGTTCTGATCGATCCCGTCGTCGGGGATGTCCAGCGCACCGGGATGGATCGACGAGTCGAACGGCGCGCAGTCGTTCTCACCGAGCAGCGAGCCGTAGCCATCGCCGTCGAAGTCGTTGGCGACGCGCACCCACTGAATGAGTCTGCCCAGCGGAGGCGACGCGGTAATGGCAATGTACTTCGTCTCCAGATCGGCACCCCAAACGCACAGCGTTCCGATCATCAGGATCGCTGCAGCGGCGGCCAGCGTGAGCCTGAGACGGCGCGATGCGCGTCGCGGCTGGGGTCGAGCATGGCGAAGGGCGCCCAAGCCCATGCCCAATGCGATGGCGGCGACCGAGATCGCGAGCCGCACCGGCAGCACCGAGCGGCTCGCCGGCAGCATCGACCAACACGCGGCGAGACTTGCGCCGCTCAGGCTGACGATCGCCACTCCGGCGGCACGCCAGCGCCCAAGTGGGTTGGCGCTACCGAGCACGGGTGCAATGTCCCGCGCCGCGAACGCGCATTCCGCTGCGAACCGCGCGCGCAAAGGAGCCGCGCACCCGGCGGCGACCGTCGCCACCCCCGCGATCAGTCCTGCAGTGAGCTGGGGTTCCTTGAAGTGGACGATGGCCCATGCCGCCGCTTGCTCGACGATCAGACCGACTGCGCCTCCGATTGCGAAGTTCGCCCACATCCCCGGGACACCGGGCCGGACCCCGTCCACCGCCGGCGATGCGACGAAGCATCCGGGCCCGCGCCCGGCATCGTGGCTGAACGCGCCGCGAACCATTCGTGTGCCGACCATGACAATCGATAGACCGATCGCGAGCGCAAACCACAACAGCAGGGACAACGTGGCGACCAGGGCGGCCAGCCGCAGCTCCGCGGCGAGCCGCACCGGGCCAGCGTAGGTCCATAGGGTGAGCACGTACTCGACCGCCGCGAATCCGAGCGCGCCGCCCTTGGCCATCGCAATCGCGCGGCGCCCGTCGGCAATCGCGCCATCGCGGGCGCGCGCATAGCGAGGCTCACGCACGATGCCGTCGGACACGCTCGAATGGTACACGTCGGTGAACGCCTCTTCGCCTACATCCAACTCTCGGCGTGACGGCACTACGCTCTCGCCACGGGCGCGAGCGACGGCGCGCACGACGCGCCCAACCCGCGGTCGGGGACGCGTGGATCACGATGAGGGCGGGCCCGAGGGCTTTCGACGTTGAAGGGCGTCGAGACATGGCTGACTCGCGTCTGCCGCGTTGCCAATCGTCCCGCTGAACTGATAGCGGACGTGTTCGCCCGGCCCTTGAGCGTTCATCGTGTCGCCCGCGATTTGCACCTCGATGTACGTGGAGTCCTCGTACCATCCGTGTCGCCCTCCCACGACGGGCCGCCGGGCCATGGCATCCGTGACCCGAATGGCCACCTCTTGGTCCGGAAACGGGAGGACGCACTGGCCGCCCGTCTCGGCGAGGAATGTCCCAGCCGTCCAGGCCCCATCAATCGTGCATCGGTCGCCGACGGTCAGAATCGCGAACGGCTCCGCCAATTCGGACCACGCGCGCGCAACCGAGTGCGCGGCGGGTATGCACGACATGAGCGCGACGGATTGATGCGCGAGAGCTGGGGTTGCCCCTCTTGAGCCCTCGAGCGAAGCCGTTCCACCGTAGGCCGTCGTCCACGACGTTGGCCCGCATCCGACGCTGGTGCAGAGGCAGGCACCGAGCCAAAAGGCGGGGACGATGGTCCCGGCCCTCGACGTACGAGTGGGGCAAGGCGCGACGCGGATCGGTGAGAACGTGGAGGGAGTCATTGTGTAGGGCTCCCCACGCACGACGCGGGCCAAGGCGTTATCTCAACTCCGCTTTGGACGACCCCACGGCGACGAGAACAAGATGTGCACGAGTGTCTGCATCGCGCGAGCGACCGTCCGGGCAGAGCGCTCCCAGCCGAACCAGTCACGACCAGTGGATCTCGAAGTGCGACGCGCGGACCGACAACTCCCTCGAAGTGACTGCGGCTGACTTCGCACGGGCGATGACGAAGGCCGCTCGAAGAGCCGCACCGAGTGCGATGCGACTGATCTCAGGCCAGGCGTACGCCGGGTGTGTGAGGCGAAGCGACGCGCTGCGTTTTGCCACCCTCATCACGTGGAGGGACATTCCCCGATAGAACGCAGACCAGCGACCGCTGTTGTAGCTCGCAAGCAAAGCTTCCGGGCTCTCGACGGCCAAAACCTTCCGGTAGAGTGGATTCTTCGTAAGCTGAAGATTTCGCTGGAAGGTCCACTCCTCATAGGCAGGCACGCCTCCCTTGTCGGCGAAGGCGAAGTCGTACACCGCGGCATGAAACGCGCAAAGCTTGACCAGGGGGACCCACGCGCTCGCGGCGGGCGGGGTGCAGATCAAGTCTTCCAAGGGCGATGGCAACCCGATGCCGAGCGGAAGCCGCTGCACGGGATCCAGGAGTAGACCGAGAACAATCGCCCCGCTCGCGAGCGCCTTGGGATACGAGTCGAGCCCCTCGGGAAGCGCGTTCGCGTACTGCGTGAGCAGGGCGAAGTCGACTCCCGGTGACGACGTCGCTCCCTCGCGCTTGGCGCGCGGGATAGAGGGTCTCGTCGTCGTTTTGCGCGGAGGCTCTGCCCTCGGCGCCGCCGGGATCTCGGGGAGGGTCGTGGCCCGATCTGGGGGCGTCTCAACAAGGGAGGGCACGACCCGCGGCGACGGCATCGCTTCCTCACGCTTGGCGCGTGGGACCGAGGGTTTCGTCGGCGTGCTGCGGGGTCCCGGGGCAGGGGAAGGAGTGCTCGTGCCGCGCCGGGGAGGAGTCATGTCTTCCTCGTGATCTGAGGTCGTTTGCGTGGCGAAGCCGTCAAGATACCAGCGTTTCGACGATTGTCGCGGCATCGTCTACACGGGCGATGGCCGACTTCGACGCGCTGCGCGGGTTCTTTCCCGGGTTGCGGTAGCCTTGGCGCTGATGAGCGCGCGGAAGAAACCGGTGATCGGGTCCCAGATGCGGCGCGACCCTGCCATCGACGAGTACCTGGCAGGGGTGAGCCCGAGCAGCCGCGTCTTGCTTGAGAAGCTTCGCAAGACCATCCATGCCAGCGTTCCCGAGGTCGAGGAGTGCATCAGCTACCGCTTGCCTGCGTTCCGCTATCGAGGGAGCATCATCGCGGGCTTCTCGGCGACCTCGACGGGCTGCTCGTACTACCCCTTCAGCGGAACGACGCTGAAGACGCTCGCGGGCGACATCGAGGACTACAGCAAGACCAAGAGCGCTCTTCACTTCGGTCCCGACAAGCCGCTGCCCGCCTCTCTCGTTCGGAAGCTGCTCAACGCCCGCATCGCAGAGGGCCAACGCCGGTGACGTCTCTCGCGCTTGCGCGGATCATGCCGCGAGGAATCGCATCGCCTCCGCTGCGAAAGCCTCCCTCTGGGACAGAAAGATCGGACTGTGCATCGCCTCGGGCACGACCCAGAGAGAGCAGCGAGGGATCGTGCGATAGAGTTCGACCGCCAGCTCGACGGGGTAGAAGGGGTCGCGGTCGCCAGTGACGATGAGCGTCCTGGCGGTGATCGTTGCGAGCTGCTCCTGCGTGAAGCTCATGTCGGTCGGGTCCCCTGCGAATCGGCGAGGTAGCTCCCAGAGGCTCGCGATCTCGTTCATCGCCGTGCACGTGCAGCACGCGCATTCGCGCCCATTCCTCCGGCGAATGGTCGGAGAGCGCTGCCTCGCGGAACAGAGCCCTGGTAGGCTCGGGGAATCGCGGCGTCGCGGACACGAGGACCATCGCTTCGATCCGCCCCGGCGCGTGCGTGGCAAGGTGCAGCAAGGTCTTGGCCCCGAGGCTCACGCCCACCGCCCTGGTTCGTTCGACGCCGAGGGCATTGAGCATCGTGAGAAGATCGCGAGCGCACCCGGCGAAAGTGAATTCTCCGCTCGGATTGGTCGAACGACCGTGGCCACGTGCGTCCGGCGTGATGACGCGCAATCTCTGAGCGAGGGCGTCGAGGTCGAAGACGAGCCGCCAATCGCCGCTCGTCCCGGTCATGCCGTGCAGCAGAACGAGCGGCTCGCCCGTCCCGCGCTCCTCGACGTAGAGGTCGGCACCGCCCACCTCGATCGTGTGTTGAATGATGTCCATGGCGTCCTCCGTGACTGAGCGAGTATCGGAAAGCGCGCACGGTTGTAAGCTTCCGAATTTTCAGGCAAGCTCCGAACGGTTGGTCAGGGCCGCGCGGCACCCCTTGGACCGAGCTACCTCAGCGTGGCGAGGACGCGCGGCGCCCGTTTTTCGTTGGCAGTAGATACCGGCACACGTTCGGGAGTGACCTCGCCATGGCCGGCGTCCCGGAAGCCGGCGAGTCGGCTCATTCAAAGCAAACGTTGACTCTTGCAAGCATGTTCGCAGTATGCGAAAAACAATCTTCGATGTCATCGAGCGCGTCGCGTGCGCGTTCGGCGTTGCGCGCTTTTGCCCAGCGCTCGACGACGCGGTTCGCGACGCTCTGGGCAATCCGATCTTTCGCACTGAAGGGGCGCCAGTCGACACTGGCGTGGAGGAGAGGACAAGTGAAGCAAAGTAGGGCCTCGAAGGCGTCGTGGTTCGTTCTCGTCGGGCTCGTCGCCTGCAGCAGCTCGTCGTCGCCGTTGCAGCCGGAAGCGCGCGACTCCCATCGTTGTGACTGAGTGAAGGGGAACATTCCGAGCGCCTTACCCTTGCGATGGTGACCATCCCCGAGCTCAACCCCCTCCCCGGCTCTCGCTGGGTGGCGTGCCTCGCCGTCCCCTTCCTCGCGGGCTGCATCCAGGTCCCGCCCATCCGTGTCATCTACAGCCCGCAGCCCCGGCAGCGCTGGGAGTACGCGTGCATAAGGCCTAGCGTCCCAGACGACATCACGTCGGAAGCGAACAAGTACGGCCAGGAAGGGTGGGAGCTGACGGCAACGGATGGCAGCATTTGGTGCTTCAAGCGCCCCGAAGACCCGCCGGTTCGGGCTCCGTGAAATCACACCCCGACCCCGAGACCTGCGAAAGACATGACCGAGGTGACCCCGGTGCCGGACCTCCACTCCGTCCCGGGCTCCCGCAAGCGGGGGCGTAGCGCGCACGTCCCCCGTGGGGGAGGTTCGCCCTTCGGCCATGGCGTGGACCCGAGTGGGGGGTCATCGCGATCGGCACGCGTCATTTCGGCCCGAGTCCCCCGAGAACGCAGGTCTTGTGCTTGGCGTCGCAGAGCGGCGCCAAGAGGCAATTCTGCACCGTCGTCCAACCCGTCTGGCCCGCGTTGCACTGCTGGAGGTCCGCGTCGCTGCACTGGGTTTGGCCCGCCGTGCAGGTGGGCGCGTCGCAATGGCCGGAAGCCGCGTCGCAGAGGTCGGGGGTCGCGCAGGTCTGCACGGTCTTGTAGCCGTCGCGATCGGGGTTGCAGACCTGGAGCTCGTTGCCGTTGCACTGGTAGTCGCTGGGCGCGCAAGCGGCCGCGGTGCACTGCCCTCCGTCGGCGTCGCAATGGGACGCGTTGATGCAAGTCGTCGCCGCGACCCAGTCGGTGAGGTCCGAGTCGCAGACATCGAGCTCGGCGCCGTTGCACCGGTGCTGGTTGGGGCTGCAGGCAGGCGGCGTGCAAGCGCCCGAGTCGGCGTTGCACAGCGCGCTCGTCGCGCAGGTGGTCGTCGTCGTCCACCCGGTGTCGGGCCCGGCGCACGCCTGCACGTTCGAACCGCTGCACCGCACCTGGCCCGCCACGCAAGGAGGTGGCGTGCAGACCCCGTGGTCGGCGTCGCAGTGCGCGGCGGAGGCGCACGTCATGGTGGTCACCCAGCCGCTGCGATCCGCATTGCAGACCTGCAGGTCCGGCCCGGCGCACTGGAGCTCCCCCGGATGGCACACGGTGGGCGCCGGGCCCTCCGCTTCGGCGAGCGCGTCCGGCGGGGACGGCGAGCCTTCGGGATGGACGTGAGCGTCCACCGGCGCCACCGGATCCTGCGCGTCGGCGTCCCCGCCCACCCCCGAATCCGGGCCGCCCGTATCGACGACGTCGAAGTTCCCCGCGAGGGCCAGGCACCCGGACGCCCAGGCGGCGCTCAAGGCCAGAAGTGCGCCCCGCGCGCGCGCGCCGCGATCGACCGGTCGCACTAGAACCTCCCCGTGATGCCGGCGGCGCGGGGCCCCGCGTAGGCGCCGACCGATGGGCGGAGCGACGCGGGCGGGGTGAGTAGCAGCACGACGCCCGCGGCTGCCGCCGCGGCCCCCGCGAGGGTGGCGACGGTCGCGACATCGGCGAGGGTCCGGTACGTATCGACGTCTCCGGCGTGCGCCGTCGAACAGCGTGCGTTCGGGCATTCGTCGCTCAACGACGCGCGCTGGCCCAGAGCCAGACCCCCCGTCACGCCCCCCACGATCAACCCGGCCGCCCCGGCGCTGAGCGCCACGATCCCTGCCGTGCCGTGCCACGAGGACGCTCGTTCGGCGGTCGCTGCCTTGGGGACCGCCTCCGGCCCCGCGAGCGGCGGAGCTGCAGCCGTCGGCGGCAGATCGAGGACGATCGTCTCCGCTCCTCCCTCGTTCACGGCAAAGGAATGCTCCGCCGAGCGGGAGCCGGGCGCGAAGGCGCGCGCCACGTGCGTTCCCGGATTGCTCGCGCGCCGGACGCCAATCGCCGCCGCTGGCACGGAGACCGAGTCGACCGTGACGCGCGCCGCGGTCGGACCCTTGACCGATGGACCACGCACGACGAGCGTCACCCAGGCGAGCCGCGCACCGACGCCCGGGGCCTCGCGCTTCGCCTCTTCGACGGCCTTGACGAACGCCGGGGGCGCGTCGGCAGGCAGCGGCTCTCGAAGGAGTCGCTCATACGTCTCCTGGGCCTCGACGAGCTCGCCCAGCCCCTGCTGCGCGCGAGCCAACCCCAGAAGCAACGTCGGTGCGTGAACGAGCGCATCGGCCCGCTCGAAGCGATCCGCGGCGAGACCGAACTGCCCCCGCCGCTGCGCCTCGTACCCCTCGCGAGCGAGTGCGCGAGCGGTAGCCCGGTCCACGTCGGATGGCTCCGGCTGCGCAACGGCCGGAGCCGAGAGCGCCAGCAGCGACAGCACGAGCGAGAAGCACGCGGCGGAGCGGCGAACGACGGGCGTCGCCGAGCGGCAAACCACAAGGGGGGTCATCAGAATCCGAAGTCCACGTCGTCGGCCGGCGGGGAGGGCCCCGCGGGATCGACTTTGCCCGTGGGGAGCCGAGCCGCTTTCGAAGACGCGAGAGCCGCGGCGCGCGCGCGGCCCGCGTTCGCGTGCTCGACGGCGGCGACTGGAACCCGCGCCGGCATGGGCCCGGCCGGCTCGCGTGTCGCAGCCTCGGGGCGATCGGGGAGACGGACCAGCTCGACCGGCGGCGGGATCGACGGACGCGCGAGGCTGGCGGTGCCCGCCGCCTCGTCGAGGTCGGCCGGAGGCGGGGCTGGGGCCGAAGAGTGTCTCGATCGGGCGTGTCCGACGATGCGTTCGCCGAGGAGCATCCCTGCGAGCGGCCCGAGCGCCAGAGCGAGGCCCGCGGCCGCCAGACTGGAGCGACGCATCGGTGGACGCGGCGGCAAGGCCCGAGCTTCCGGGCTCGGCGGGGCGACGCCGAGAGCGAGCGCGAGGCCGTGGGCGAGCGCGGGGGCGCTGGCAAAGCGAGCGGGCAGACTCCGCGACGCGGCTCGTGCCCACCATCGATCGAGCTCGGGCGGGCAACTCGGGTCGACCCGGCTGGGCACGGGGAGCGGCGCGCGCTGGATCTCGGCGAACAGGTCGGCGAGCGAATCCGACCGAAAGGGGAGCTGCCCCGTCAGGCATTCGAAGGCGACCACCGCCAACGACCAGAGGTCGGCCCGGTGATCGACCTCGACGCCTGCCACCTGCTCGGGACTCATGTAGGCGGGCGTGCCGACCAGCTCACGGGCTCGCGACGCTCTCGCGACGTCCCCACCGGGCCCGAACGAAATCCGCGTCGCGATCCCGAAGTCGAGGAGCTTCGCGATCTCGCCCTCGTCTTCTTGCGCGAGGAAGATGTTCTCGGGCTTCAGATCCCGGTGCACGATGCCGGCGGCGTGCGCTTTCTCGAGACCGCGCGCGACCTGCGAGAGGACGCGATGGGTGACCGCGGGATCGAGGCGACCGGCTCGCCGGATGCGGGCGCCGAGATCCTCGCCCTCCAGCCACTCCATCGCGATGAAGGGCACCCCCTCGTCGACGTCGTAGTCGAGAACGCGGACGATGTTCGGGCTATTGAGGTGCGCGATGGCGCGCGCTTCGAGCGCGAAGCGAGCGGCGTAATCGGGGTGGCCCATCGCCTCGCTCGTCATGAACTTCACGGCGCAGCGGACGCCGAGCGTCCGGTGCATGGCGAGCCAGACCTTCCCCATGCTGCCGCGTCCGACTTCGCGAACGAGCTCGAATCGTTTGGCCAGGATGCTGCCGGCGTCCAGTGTCATCGACCTGGACGAGAGGAGGCACGCGCCATGCCGATTGCCAGAGCTGGCCTACGCTCGCGCTCAGGACGCGGACGTCTTCACTCCAGCTCCCACGCGCGGCGACCTTATCTGAGCGTCGCGACGGCGACCTCCGCGAGGACATCGAACGCGAAGGCGCACGAGTCCAGCTTGGTCGCGTACTCGGGGCGCCGATCGACGGAGATCCACGTGGGTCCACTCGCTTCCTGGCCCGGAGGAGCACCCTCGCAAGGGTGAGGTCGACGATCTCGAGGCGGATGGCGTGGGGTCGCTCTCCGTCGATCTCGGTGGGCCCCTGGCCTTCGCCGGCCTCGTCCACCGCGAAGATCAACGCCGCCGACTTCGCCGCGAGCTTCGCGGTCTCGATGGGCGCACGATCGATCTCCCGCCGGAGGATGCCGAGATCGTCGGCCTCCGCCGCCCGCACCCTCTCTTCCCACGCCGGCTGCAGGAACGCGAGCCCTGCCACCGCGACCTCGAGCCGCCGCACGTTGCCGGCGCGAAGCTCGATCTCAGCGCTTCCGGGATAGGCCGCGCGCACCTTGGCCATCATCGCCTTCTCGGTTCGGGCCGCCGGGGGGTCGACGAGGCACAGGAGCAGCGCGTCCCGGTACGAGACGGCCGCCACCTCCGCGAGCCTCGAAGGATCCGCGAGGCCGTCGGCGGGGCCTCGCACGTAGAGCGAGGGGCGCTCGAGCGCGGCCTTCAGCGCGCCGGGGCCGCGCACATCCGGCGCGACGAAGTCGCCCTCGTACGCCGCGGCTCCCGCGGTCAGCCACGTCGACGCGCGCTCGACCAGGCGCCTCTCGCCGTCGGTCACTCCGGCGCCGCGCGACCGCAGGTTCACGAGGATCTGTGCGCGCTCCGACTCGACATCCTGGTGCTGCCTCTGTATGCGCAGACCCACCGAGCCCGCGGTCAGGGCGAGGACCGGGAGCACCGCGAGCCGGAGCAACGACAGGCCCTTGCGTGCCCACGTGGCGGCTCGCCGGCGGGCGGCGCCCGGCGCGACCTCGCGCCCGCGAACCGACGCGAGGACTCGCGCCGCGAGCGCCGGATGCATCTTGGCCGTGACGACGAAGGTCGGCACGCGATCAGCCTCGCCCTCGGCCGCGCGCAAACCGCGCCCGCGCGAGGTTGCGCTCGACCAGCGACGTGAGCTGCTCTCCCGTCACGCCGAGGCGCGCCGCTGCGTGGCTCGCCAGCGACGTGCGCGCGACCCCAGGGACGAAGCGGTACGTCGGCTCCTGGTCGGGCCCGAGCTCGACTTGCAAGAACCGAAGATCGTCGATCCGTCGCTCGTCCTGGAGGCGGGCGGCGAACGCGAGGAAGTGCGTCGTGATGAACGTCTGCGGCCGGAGGCGCGTCAGCACGTTCACGACGAGCTCGAAGATCTCTTCCCCCTCCGAGGGGTTGGTGCCGGAGCACAGCTCGTCGAGGATGACCATCGCCCCGGGCGCGAGGTTCTCGAAGAGATCGCGGATGCGGAGCAGCTCGGTACCGAGCCGGCCCTCGGCCTGATCGGCGCTCGTCTCCTGGAGCAGCGACACCACGAGGCCGGGGGTCAGCGCCATGCACCCGAAGCGCGCCGGCGCGAAGACACCGGACTGGGTCAGGAGCTGCGCGATGCCCAGCGATTGGAGGAGGCGCGTCTTGCCGCCCGAGTTCGGGCCGGTGAGCAGGACGGTCGTGTCGTGTCGATCGACGTGCAGATCGCACGCCACGACCTTCACGCCCTGGGCGAGCAAGAACGGGTTGAAGAGGCCCAGGAGCACGCGCGGCTCGCCCGGCAGGGCGAGCTCCGGCAGGCACACGCCGAGGCCGCGCGCGGCCGCCAGGTCGTGGAAGCCGAGGGCGCCGAGGTAGAACTCGATATCTCCGAGGAGCTGTACGAGCGGGACGAAGTCGTCCTTGAGTCCGTCGAAGACGGCGTAGATGAGGCGCGCCATCACCTCGCCGTCGCCGAAGCGGTAGCCGCGCGCGAAGAGCTCGATCTTGGCCATCCACCGGCGCCAGACCGAGCCCACGAAGGGGTTCTCGACGTTCTCGCGGAGCGAGACGATGTGGAGGCCCCGCACACGCCCCTCGGCCCCGACGCGGACCTGCACGTTCACGGTCGCGAGGTTCTCGTCGAAGCGCAGGAGGTCGCGGAGCGACTGGTGCGGCTCGCCGGCCTGCACCCTGCGGCCGAACGCGGCGAGCCTCGACAGGCCGGAGCTCGCGGTCGCGAACGACGCGACCATGTCGCCGATCATCTCGCCGAACACCTGCAGGACGTCGAGCTGGCGCCGGTTCGCGTCCCACTTTCCGACCCCCGTCGCTCCCTCGAGCAGGCCCCGGAACCGGCACAACCTGCCGTAGAGGCGCTCGATCGCGCGCCGGAGATCCGGGGACGAGACGAGCTCGCCCAGGATGGCGCGGCGATGGTGGATCACCGCGGGATCGGCCGGAGGGTTCGCGAGGATCTTCACGAGGTGCGCGGTCGCCATGACGAGCGGCTCCGCGCCGATCCGCGCCTTGAAGCAGTGGGTCACGAACGTCTGCAGAAAGAGGTCCTTCGCGAACGACGAGGCCTCCCACGTGGACGCCGGGACGGTGGCGCGTTCGAGCGCCTCGCCGAAGAGACCGCCGGAGCCGCCGGCCGCAAACGCGAGCGCCACCGCGAGCTGCGTGCGCTCGCCGTGGATCCGCAGCGTGGGCGTCGCGTCGAGGAGGTCGGGAACGAAGACTTCGGCCCGCGGCTCCGCGCCCGCTTCTTCGTCCGTGGCCGCCTGAAGTCCGAGACCGGGCTCCTCTAGCGATCCGCCCATCGAGAGCATTCGTTTTCGACTCGCCCGCGCGACGCGGCCCGGCGGGCGCCTTCCCATGACGTCCGACAAAGTCGAGGAGCGATTGGTTCCCGGTCGCCTGGGCGTTCGACGACGATGCAGTTCGCTGTCAAGGGCCGGCGGAGGCGTTACAGTGACGCCCGGTCCAGCGACAGCTCGCGCTGAACGCGTCGAAAGGGAGCCCAGTAGATGTCACCGCCCAAGACGGTGTTTCAGCAATACGATGCCACGGCGAACACCATTTACGTGACGTTCCCGAAGGTCCATCTCGAGACGCAGACGGAGATCAAGGAGCACTTCGATCGGGTCGTCGCCTTCTGGCGGGACAACTGTCGGGGTCGGAAGGTCTACTACGTGGTCGGATACGACGGGTTCTCGGTGAACCTTCGCGAGAACGAGCTCTATGCCCAGCAGATGCGGCGCGTGATGGACTGCGCGGTGACCATCGTGCGGTACGGGGGCGACGCTCTCCAGCGGACGGCAGCGCGGCTCTACAACATGAAGCTGCACGCGCCGTCGCGGCTCTACGAGTCGCGTGAAGCGGCCATCGCCGTCGTCAAGGCAATCCAGGGCGGGCAGATGCAGATCGACGAGGCGCTGCCCTAGCTCGTCACCGCCGTCCACATGGTTCGGAGCCGCGATGGAGAGCGTCCTGCCGACGAGGATCGTGGTCGTCGTCCGTCCCTCGCCGCAATCCGCGTTCGGCACCTTGCGGCGCGTGGAAGGGAGCCGATAGGCTATCGACCGCGCATGCCTCTCTTCGAGTTCGACCTCACCCCGGTCGAATGCGTCGCGCCCTGGGGGGAACCGCCCGCGCAAAGCCTGAGCTGGTTCGCCCTGACTGACGGCGCGTTTCGCATGCCGGTCGGCACGGAGTTTCTCTTTCGGTACACGCCGGAGGTGCTTGCGCACTGGGGCACCGATCCAGCGTCGCGCGATGCCACCTATCAAGTCGCCGCGTTTGCGCGCGACGTACTCGGGAGCGTGGCGGCCGGCGCGGCACCGATGCCCCAGCTCTTCGAGCACATCGCCGGCGATCCGGCTTTGCGGCGTCATCTGCTGCATTTCTCGAACGAGATGGCCGCGCGATCGGATGAGGATCAGCAGCGCGATTGCGTGGCGTGGCGGTGGCTCGGGGAGCGTTCCCCGTGGATGTCGTACCTCGTCGCCCGCCCGCGGTTCGCCTTCCTGCGGGTGGGCGACGACGTGCACGTCGCGTGGGACAACTCCCACGCGGTGATCGAGGGAGTGAAAGTGTGGACGGCCGAGTCCGGAGTGCTCGTTCTGTCCGTCGAGGCCTTCCTCGCCGAGTGCCGCAGCTTCGCCGATCGCTTGTTGGCGAGCATGGAAGGCCGGCTCGCCGCGATCGCCGCGGGCGAGGTCCGGCCCTCCGTTGCGGTGGACGTGGGCGCTCTCCGCGAACAGCATGGAGCCTGGACGCGAGAGCTCGGGGCGTACTTCGAGAGCCACACGCCGGATATCGAATGGCGTCACGCCGAGTCGGCCCTCCGCGAGATCGCACGCGAAGGTGGTATTCGTCTGACTGAGAGCGGCTGAATCCTGTTGCCACGACTTTTGCGTCGCGACCTTGGGAGATGTCGCGACCGATCGGGTCGCGTCACCTGGTGAGACGACTCTCTCGGCGGTGAAGCCGGACCCGAAGGTGTCGTCCGGCTCGAGGCCCGCGACCGCTCCGGCCAACGATCGCGGTGAGATCACCAGTTTTCAGGCGCTCAAGGTGAAAGAGGATTCTTCGAGGACGCCCTACGCGAGCTTGTACCCTCGTCGAGGACCGATGTGGTTCCCGGCCTCCCCAGGTCTTCGTGGAGGCGGTGATGCGCGCCGCTCACGTCGGATGGGCGGCTGCCCGACGCGACGACTTGTGCCTGGGCTGCGGGTCCCACACAAGGCGCACGCGCCGAGACGGCCAGCCGGGCGTCTACATCGATTGCGAGACGTGCGGAACTGGATACCCGCGGTAGCCGGTCGTCGGCTTCCGCGTACTCTTGCCCGATGATGCGTGGAATCAAGTCGGGGGCGCGGCTGAATCTGTGGGGCGGTGGGATCGCGCTCGTCGTTCTGGCATGGGCGGCGATCGCTTGGTGCGCCTGCGCGTCCAACGCGGGAAGCGGCGACAGCAGCGTCACGCAGGGTAGCGGTGACGCCGACGGAGGCGCAGCTACCCCCAGCGCGGGCGCCGTTCCCGAGAGCGAGTTTTGCAATGAGGTTGCGGCCGGCCTTTGCGCGCAGGTCTTGCCGTGCTGCGATTCGCTCGACGCCGGGAGCGACCCCGCGACGTGTCGTTCACAGGTCAGCGCCAAGTGCACATCTCAAGTGGTCGCGCCCGATGTCGTCTACGATCCGGTCGCCGCCTCGGAGTGCGTCGCCTTCTACCAGAACCGTACGGGGAATCTGACTGTGGAAGGCTGCGCGATCGTTCATCCGGCGACGTCGAACGCGTGCGATCGAGCGTTCGTCGGGACGCTCACGCCCGGGCTCGCATGCAGCACGGACGCAGGCCCCGACAACGAGTGTGCGCCGAGCGATGCCGGGCTGGCGGCCTGTCTCGCCGCCGCCGGAGGGACGCGTTGCGCGGTCGTCCCTTATGTCAGCCAGGGCCAGCCTTGCGACAATCTAACTACGGCTTGCCGTCCGCCGCTTCTTTGCAGTCCCCGGAGTCACATCTGTCTGCTCCCCCAGCCATTCGGCGCTGCGTGCAGCGAACCGGAGAGCTGCACCTCGTTCAACTGCGTCGATGGCGGCTGCGGCGATGTTGCGCCGATCGCCATCGACGAGAGCTTTTGCAGAGACAACTCGATCCAGGCCGACGGCGGGTGACGTGATGGCCGGCGTCGGTCCATGTGTTGGTCTCCGCGTGCGCGGGCCTGCACGGGCGTGGACGTCTCCCCGCCTGTCTCGCGAGGTCGCCATGGCTTGCGAGCCAAAGCGACAGTCTCTCTCGTGCTCGTCGCCGATGTGGCCGCGGCATGTCGCACGACCCACGCGCTTGGTGCGACAGGCAGGAGGGTGAATGTCGCCATGCTCGAGCGGCCTGGCGACGCTGCAACCCAATCGATGTCGCCCTTCATGACCTCGTCGAGCGACATGCGAGCGCGCGCATGTCGCTCCGGATCCGCGCGAGGCGCGACATCCCCGCCCTTGCATGTCGCTCGACGAGGTCATGAAGGGCGACATGCCGGCGCGAATGCGTCGCCTCCCGCACGTGTGCAGTGCGACATGCAAGGGCGACAAGGTCGCTCCACCCGGTCGCCCCGAGCGACATGGGACGCGGAGCGTGTCGCTCCACCCGGTCGCCCCGAGCGACATGGGACGCGGAGCGTGTCGCTCCACCCGGTCGCCCCGAGCGACATGGGACGCGGAGCGTGTCGCTCCACCCGGTCGCCCCGAGCGACATTCTCGACCGCATACGTTGCCTCACCCGACCGGGGAGAGCGACATGCACGCGCAGGCATGTCGCTGCACCGGGGATGGTGAGGCGACATTCACTCGTGTGATTATCGGGCCGGCAGCGGATGTAGCTCGCGGCCGTCCTTCGTCACGCGCGCCCACCAGAGCAGGGTGTCGATCATCGCGGCCGCACGTTTCGAGTAGAACTCCTCGGTGGGCTGCCCTCGTTCGTCGAGCGCTGCGCCGATGAGACGAACGTTCACCTCGTCCCGGATGGGAACCATCCGAAGCTCGATCGCCACGAGCCGGAGTTGTTCGACTGCGCGCGCCCCACCGGCGGTCCCGCCGTAGCTCACGAAGGCCACAGGCTTGTTCGCCCACACGGTGAACCCGTGGTCGATCGCGTTCTTCAGCTGGCCCGGATAGCCGTGGCTGTACTCGGGGGTGACGATGACGTAGCCGTCAAGCGCGCCGATCTTCTCGACCCAACCGCGCGCCGTCGGATCCGTGTAGCTCTTCTCGGCGACCGGAGGCATCGCTGCGTACTCGTAGCTCGGCAGGCGCCAGTCGCGTAGATCGAGCAGCTCGATCTCGGTGCCCTTGCGCTCGGATAGAAGCGCGTGGATCCAACGTGCGAACCCCTCCCCGCGTCGTCCGTCGCGGGTGCTGGCGAGGATCACGCCCAGCTTCAAGTCAGAGTTCATTGCGCTCCTTCGCCATACCGGCTTCGATGCTGCCCCGGCCCGTTTCGTTTCGCCGAACGCGCCCAGCGGTCGCCTCCAGCGCCGCCGTCGGTCGGCCACGACTTGTGCCGCAGGCGCCGACCAGGATGCTCACGTCGTTCGTGCCGATGTTCGTCACGGCGAGCCCGACCTTCCCATCCCCGTCCAGGTCGCCGGTCGCCGGCGCGAGCGGAGAATTGTCGACGGGATCGGCGCCCGGCGCCCGGAGCGTTCCGTCTGTGGACCTGGAGCGAAGCGGAGGTCATTCCGGATCACGAATCCCCATCCGGACTGGCAAGCACCACCACGTACCCGTCCGGATCACGAATCCCCATCTCTCGGTGCCCAGGCGCCGGCGAGCCCCCAGACAGCGGGTCTTCACTTGGCTTGCGGTGCTCTTCTTGCTGGCCATCGCCGCCAGCTTAGTGCGCGTCACCCGTCCTTCACCGTCCGCCGTCATGTGCGCATGCATCGCGCGCCGAAAGCCCTAATCCAGGCGCCGGCAGCCGCAGGGTTGAACATTTTGGCGGTGCGATCCGTCGAACCCTGCGGTCACGCTTGACGCCGTCGAAGCCGGATGATCGAGTGGAGGCTCACTGAAAACGGACTCGGATGGGGAGGTGGACCATGGGACGGATGCACGTTCTTGTCGCAGTGGCTTTCGTAGGGTCCGCGGGCCTCTGCGCGGGAAGCGCCAGCGCTGCAGGGTCCAGCTCCTCGAGTCCGACGGGGGCGCCCACCGTGACTCCCCTCGCCACGTACATGCCGGCTCCGACGAATCTCGCTTTCGCTGCGGACCAGGCGAGTTGCGACAAGGCCAGGGCCGGCCTGCCAGGCACCGGAACGCCCCAGGACCTGTGCCTGATCTTGCCCCATCCGGGGGCCGGAATCTTCTATTGGGATTGGCGGGGTAACGCCGCGCATCCCGTCGCCGTGGGCTTCCGCGTCTACAGGACGGACGGCGGGCGCCACGATCTCATTCGCGAGACGCACGTCGCCTCGCCGCCCATCGAGGGAGACACGGCCCTCGTCTCGGGGGGTCTCGTCAATAATGCGTGCTACTCCGTGACGGCGTGGGATCAGACCGCCGAGTCGGTCGCAACGCCGCCGCTGTGCATCGCCGAGCGGACGCCGTCTGTGGCGCCCCCGGCCCTGTCGCGCACGCTGATCCCCGCGCCTGGGCCGCCGGTCGAAGGGGCGAGCGTCCCGATGGCTGCGGCGCGCTTGCCGGCCCCGTCCCAGCTGCTCGGATTCAAGCATCCCGCGGAGGCGACGGACCCGAAGGATCCGAAGCCGACACCGTGCAACGTCCACGGCGGCATGGCCGGCGGCCTGGCTTGCATGGCGCTCCTTCCGAAGGGCGGGCTCGCGCTCGCCTGGAGCTACGGGTCTGTGCACGTCGACGGATTCCGCGTGTATTCCGTTTCGCGAACCGCGGCCAGACCGCCGTCCGGTCGACCCGAGCCCGCGCTGGCCGTCGCGCCGGGGCCGGCCACGAGCGCGCCCATCGCCACGCAAACGACGCGACTGGAGGGCGGTCAGGTGGCGACCCTAGTGGTGCTGGATCCCCGGCCGGCAGGTTTCGGCAACGAATGCTTTGCGGTCACGGCGTTCGCCGGCGCGCAGGAGTCCGACAAGAGCGCCCAATTCTGCGCGGCTCCGTGAGGGGACCTGTGACAACTAATGCCCCATGGCAGCGCTCCCTGCCCGGCCCACGACGTAGCCATGACGCCCTGACGCCGGGAAGGGTCGCGCCGCCGTCCGGGTTCTCCTTCATGAGCGTTCGGCAAGGCCGCGGTGGACGGCCTGAGAGGTCCGCGCGAACCTAGGCGAGCATGGCGCGCATAGATAGTTTGCTCTCGATCGTCGTGCAGCAAGGGGCTGACGAGCTGCGCCTCGGGACCGACCGCGAGCCGCGCATGTTCGCCGCGGGAGTGCCCAAGCGTCTGACCGTGCCCGCGACGTCGGAGGAGACGTTGCGCACGCTTCTGGGAGACACGCTCGATCCGGACCGCTTCGCCGAAATGCGGGCACGGGGTCGAGTGGAGTTCGCGTATGAAGCGCGGGGCATGGGGTCGTTCCGGGTGACCGCGACGACTCGCGCCACCGGCGGGTTCGATGTGGTGTTCGCGGGCGGCCCGGCGCGTGCGGTGGCTCGAGCGAGCACCGGTTCCGTCGCGGAGCGCAATCCATCTGCGTCCGCCGCAGCCCTCGCCATGGCGCCCACCTCGCCCTCTCCCGGAGCGACCGTCACCGCGGAGCGCGTCCCGCCGCCTTCACCGCCCCTCGTGGCCCTCGTGGAGCGCGAGCCTTCCGGTCCTTCACCCTCGGGTCCCGAGCCTCGAGTCCTGTCGGGGTCGGCCGCTCACCCGGCGAGTCCACTCGAGGCCGCCGAGCTCGCCGCGCTGCTCGCGGAGGCCGCGGAGCGAGGCGCGACCGACGTGCACCTGACGGAAGGGCACCCGCCGTTCGTGCGCGTCAATGGCTCGCTCGTCGCCCTCGACATGCCGCTTCCGGATCTCCGCTCGCTCGTCGCCTTCGATCCCGCCGGTGAACGGCGCCTGGCGTCGGGAGGTTCGGTCGACCTGGCGCTCGACGTCCCTCGCGTCGGACGCGCGCGCGTCCACGCCTTCACGAGCGCCGACGGGCTGGCCCTCGCGATCCGTCTCTTGCCCAGCGCCGCGCCTCGGCTCGCCAGCTTGCATATGCCGGTGGCCCTCGACCGCCTCATCGATGAGCCGCACGGCCTGGTCCTCGTGGGTGGAGCCACGGGTGCCGGCAAGTCCACGACGCTCGCCGCCCTCGCGCAGGAGGCCCTGACGCGCCGCTCGATCGTGCTCACGACGCTCGAGGATCCGATCGAGTACGCGCTCGTCCCCGGATCGGGGTCGATCGTGCGGCGCCGGCAAGTGGGGAGAGACGTCCGCGACTTCGCCACCGGCCTGCGCGATGCTCTCCGCCAGGACCCCGACGTGCTCCTCGTCGGCGAGATGCGCGACGTCGACACGATCAGCCTCGCGATGACCGCCGCGGAGACCGGCCACCTCGTGCTCTCCTCGATCCACTGCCGATCCGCGGCGTCGGCGATCGAGCGGATCGTCGATGCGTACCGTCCCGCCCGCGACATGCACATCCGCGCGCAGCTCGCGGAGTCCCTTCGCGCCGTCGTTGTTCAGCACCTCGTGCCTCGCGCCCGCGGCGGCGGACGGGTCCCCGTCGTCGAAGTGCTCCGCGTCAATCGGGCCGTCGCGGCCATGATCCGCGAGGGCAAGACCGCGCAGATCCCGACGGCGATCCAGTCGGGGAAGAGCGAGGGGATGCTGTCGCTCGAACGAAGCCTCGCGGATCGGGTCCTCGGCGGAGAGATCCGGATGGAGGACGCGCGAGCCGTCGCGAACGACCTCGATTCGCTCGTGTTGTACGCGGGGAAGGCCTGAGGCGCGTGAGCAAAGGCAAGACGAGCAAGCTTCAGCCTTGGACCAAGGCGAAAGAGGCCCGCCACGAGAAGCAGCTCGCGGACAGCAAGGCGCTCATCACCAAGCGGTCCAGCGCCGTCGGTGGAAACGGCCTATTTGCTGCCCAGCGGATCGAGAAGGGGCAGCTCATATGCCCGCTCGACGGTGCGCGGAAACCGCACGAGGAGGTCAAGGCCGCCCCTCCGGACCACTGGTGGCACGAATACGCGATTGGCTCCAGCGACGAGGGCTGGTCCGTCATTCCCGATCTGGACTCGGTTGGTTGGCACCTCGCGAACCACTCGTGCAACCCGAACGCGATCGTCGACGTCAAGCGCGACAACTACCTCGTCGCTCGAAGAGACATCCAGCCTGGCCAGGAGATCACCTTCGACTACGGCTGGGAGCGATTCGAACCGATGCCGTGCAACTGCGGTGAAGAGCACTGCACAGGCAATATTGGCCTCTATCATCCCGAAGGGGACTTCGATCCGTTCCACGTCGCCAAGATGATGCGAACGGCCTATCTCTACGACAATAAATTCCCGTTCAAGCGGTTCTTCTACGCATTCAAGGGACAACTCGATCGGCCCAAGATCGACATGCTGTTCGATCTCGCGTTTGGTCACGAGAAGGACCAGGCCCTCGAGTGGATGTTCCGCGAGGGGATCCTGAGCGACCCCGGAAGGCCGGCGCTGCACTAGAGCAACCGTTCCGGTGGCCGTCGCTGCCATGCTGCGAACGGTTGCTCTAGCTCGCTCGTTGCACCGTCAATGGACCGGCGGCCCGGGCGGTCGTCCCCCCATCGGATTCCCCATGCCGCCGTTCATGCCCCCGGGGAACATGCGCTGCGGTGGCCCGTCGGCGATCTTCAGGAGCTCGACTTCGAAGACGAGCATCCCCGCGGGCGCTCCCTGCCTGCCGCCATAGGCGAGGTTTTCCGGCACCCAGATCCGGCGCTTTTCGCCCTCGACCATCAGCTGCAGGGCCTCGGTCCACCCGGGGATGACGGCGCCCATCCCCAAGGTCGCCGGCTCGCCGCGGGAGTACGACGAATCGAACATCTTGCCGTCGGTCGTCCACCCCGCGTACTTCACCGTGACGCTGTTGGCGCGGGTCGGGTGCACCGTGCCGGTTCCTTTGGTGAGCACCTTGGTCGCGAGCCCGTCTTTCTCGACCGTCGCGTCCTTCGGCGGCGCCTTCACGTCGGGGGGCGTCTTCGGTCCGGGAAGGATCTCGAGCAGCTCGACCACCATCGTCACGTCGATCGGCGTCGTGCCCGGGCGTCCATGGGGCGCCAGAGCGGCCGGCACCCAGAGGGTCCGCTTCTCGCCGACCACCATTTGCCTTACTCCCTCGGCCCACCCATCGGAGAGGCCGGTCACCGGGCGCAAGGCCGGCTTGTCCTTCGATTCGTCGAGGAGCTTTCCGTCGGGCTGCCAGATCGAGTAGTTGACGCGCACGCCATCGTTCGCCTGGGGATGGGCGGTGCCCGTGCCCTTTTGTGTGACCTTGCTCGCCAGGCCGTCCTTGGTCTTCTCCGCGTCGGCGGGCGCGGCGGCGACGTCGGCCGGCGGCTTCGGCCCGGGCGTGAAGTCGAGGAGCGTGATGTCGAACACGAGCATTCCAGGCGGCGTGCCAGGCTTGCCCTTGTAGGCGAGCTCCTCGGGAATCCAGAGGCGTCGCTTCTCGCCCACGACCATGAGCTGCACTCCCTCGGTCCACCCGGGGATCACGCGCGCGAGCGACAGCGTGATCGGTTCCGCCCTGCGCCCCGGTTGGAGCGGCGCGACCGAGCTGTCGAACATCTTCCCGTCGGTGGTCCAACCCGAGTAGTCCACCTTCACGGAGTCGTTCTGACTGGGGTGATCGGTGCCCGTACCGGCCGCGAGAACCTTGGTTGCGAGGCCGCTCGCGGTCTTCGTCGCATCGGCGGGCGGCTCGGCCACATCGGGAGGCGCCGGCAGACCCGAAGCCATCGGGGGGGCGCCCCCTTCTCGGATCGCGGCGTCGGACCCGCTGGAACTGGGCCTCTTGCAGGCGGCCGCGCCGAAGGCCGCGAGCAGCGTGAGCGTGAGAGCAACTGCGGACCGGGAACGAAGGAAGGTCGTCATCGCGACGGGCAACGGAACACGCTTGGGGGACGGCGACAAGGCCGTTGGGGAGCGTAGGAGGTCCAAAGGCGCCGACGCCGACGCCGACGCCGACCAGGGGTGGCCTCCCCGATGCCCGAGCTTCTCGACGGTTACTCGGCGAGGCGGCTCGAAAGGGTCGCCATCTTGTCGTCGAGCACGGCCGCCACCGTGCGGATCTCGGCGTCCTCGAACGATCCGAGCAGGGATGACGGGCGGTCGTAGGCGAGGTGCACGGTGCCCGACGGGTCCTCGTAGAGCGAGACGCGAAGGGGAGCATAGAGGCCCGCCGCGCGGTTGCGCTCGAACATCCGGTTGGCGATCACCGGGTTGCCGATGAGGTAGACGCTGAGCTTCTTCGGCGTGCCCAGCAGCGACGTGAGCGGACCCTGGGAGATCTTCGCGAAGATCATGAACTCGAGGTCGCCTTGCGCGCGTGCAACGGCAGCCTGTATTTCGCTCGCGCTCGACCGGGACTCTACGAGCCGCGTGAGCACGGGCACGTCCGCGGTGGGCACGTTCTTCTCGAACGCGGCCGTCGCTTGCTCGAAGCTCCCCTTGGTCGTGACGTCGATGCGTTCAACCGTGAACCGACGGATGGTCATGGGATTATCCTCTCTTTCTAGAAACGCCTTGCGCAGCAAGCGTGCCCGCGCTCAGCCGGCCGAACGGGCCGGCGCCTGCGCGGGGCGCATGAGCAAGTAGAAGGAAAGCCCGTGCGTGATGAGGAGAAGCGGCACGTACAGGATGAGAATGGCGTACCCGGCGCCGAGCTGGCCCGCGATCGACGGCAGGTTTACGCGGATCGCGTGACCTATCGCCATGATGAGGTCAGCCGCGCCGACCATGTTGAATGCCCAGACGAGCGGCCGGAACAACACGGGCACGCGAGCAGTCAGCAGCACGAGCATGGCGAGTATCGCGGTGGCGAAATCGCCATACGCCGTCGGCGCGGCGAAAGCCCCGGGCAGTTCGGGCCCCACAAAGCCCGGCAGCAGGAAGACCAAGCCGAAGAAGCGAAAGCTGTGAAGGGTGGCGATGGCGCGCAGCGCCTCGACCCGGTCGATACGCCTGAGGCGAGGCCAGACATAGTTGGCGACGCACAGGGCCCACACGAGATAGCCGAGGACCATGTGGATCTGAAAGATCCGGTTAGCCGCCATGGGTCGCCTCCCCCTGGATTGGGTTGAGGCGCAGCGTGAACGGATGGGTTGTCATGGGACTCTCCTGTTTCGTTAGAGACGTGTTGTGCGACCGGCAGCCGACCCCAGCGCGACTGCGCCGGTGATCGTGAGGAAGCACGCGGTGAATCGGGGCGAGATCACCCGCATCCTTCCGGATGCCCGTCCGTTCTCGTGATCGGCCGCGCGGGACCGCCTCGGCCTAGGTCGACATGCTCGTTAGCTCGACGAGGATGCCGCGGATCCACTTCGACGCCGGCGCGGCGTCCTGCGCCTCGGGCCAGAGCATCTGCATCATCATCACGGAGGGCTTGAAGGGCTTGAATCCAGCCGGAAGCGGGAGCATCGCGAGGACGCCGTCCTTCGCGAGAGCTTCCGCGTACGGCCGCGGCAACACCCCCCACGCATCGGTATGGGCCAGAACGGGCGGGACCGCGAGAAACGAGCCGAGAATGACCGGCGCCTGTTGCGGCTGCATGCCCTCGAACTGGACGTGGACGCGCGGGAACGCGGCGAGCGAGGCGTTCTTGCGCCTGCGCGCGAGCGGATGCGAGGGGCGCACCACCACCGTGAAGTCGACCTTGTAGAGCGCGCGGCCCCGAACGCTCGACGAAGGGCTCGGGACGGGCGAGAGCGCGAGGTCGAGCGAGCCGTCCTCAAGAGCCTGCGTCGCTCGCGTGGGGTCGATCGCGACGACCTGCACACGCGCATTGGGCGCCTCTCGCATCGTGCGCGCGAGCAGCCGAGGCATCCACACCGCGATGGCGGCATCGACCGCGCCGATCCGGATGTGCCGCGTGGTGGTGGCAGGGTCGAACGAGGAGCCGGCGAGCGTGTTGCGAAGCTCGACGAGCGTCTTCGAGATGGGTGCGGCCAGCTCCGCGCAACGCTCGGTCGGCTCGAAGCCGCTCTTGCCGCGTACGAAGAGGCGATCGCCCAACATCTCCCGCAGACGTGCGAGCGCCGCGCTCGTCGCTGGCTGCGAGAGGCCGAGCCGCCGGCCGGCGGCCGTAACGCTCCGCTCGACCCATAGGGCTTCGAAGGCGACGAGCAGATTGAGGTCGAAGCTCGCGAGGCTCGGGCCGGGGCCGGTGCGAGCGTCGAGCGCTTTGGGGGAGGTCATCGAGGTCACCTGCGCGGAGAGGTCGTCGGATCGCTCGTGGGTCCCGTGGGTGAGTCGCATGGCAGAGTAGCCCTTCTGACGAGGCGTGACCCCTCGGCGGGCCGCGCTGCATCTGCAAGGAGAATGGCGATGGCGACGACCATTCGCCAATCGAATGCGCGGATGGTCATCATCGAGCGCGTGGATGAAGGCGGCGCGACGACGCGCGGGTGTGCTGCCCTGATTCCGGCAACGTAGTCCCTCGGCAGCGGAGACGGAGCGAATCGTCGCAGTGCGGGCATCCTACAGTTGTCGGATACCGGAGGGGGGGACGCTTGGAATAGGGTCGCAGTCATGCGCCTACCCCTACGAGGTTCTTCCCTCGCTCGGTTCACCATCCCACTGATGGCGCCGGCCCTCCTCCATTGCAGCAGCGGCAGCAACAGCTCGAGTTCCAGCGGCATGGTCGACTGCTCCAGCGTGAAGCCCGACGCGGGGATGACAGCGAGCCTCGATACCTGCTACCCGGACAACGACGGGATCAACGACCAGACCTACACGATCGATATCGCCGTCGACGACATGGGTTTCACCTCGACTGGCGGCGACGACGCCGGTGCGAAGAACATCATCGCAACGCAGAACAGCTCGCAGGTCACCCTCAAGTTGACCAACAACGGGACCAAGCCGCACGGTTTCACGGTGGGTTGCATCAGCGTGTGCAGCTCCTATCCCATGCTCCCCACGGGTTGCTCCCCGATGGCGTGCTTCCCCTCGAACTCCACCATCGCGCCCATCGCAGCGGGGACGAGCGCCAGCATCACGTTCGTCACGCCGGTGCCCGATGGGCTCATCTACCCGTTCTCCTCCGGCGCCCCCGGCGACGACTCGGTCCCTGGATTGAACCAGGGGCAGTGGAGCCTGATGTGACGTGTCCGGAAAGTGCCCTCTCCGCGTAACCATCGTCCTCGCGGCTCTCCTCGCTGCGTCGCGGGCGGCAGCCCAGGTCCTCGCGGCCGAGCCCGTCGATCCGATCGTCGCTGTCTATCCGGCGACCGAGCCCCCGCGCGAGACGCAGGTCACTCTCCAGGTCGTGGTCGACGCCACCGGCGCCGTCGAGTCCGCCGTCGAGATCAGTCGCCTCCCGCCCGACGCCTCGAATGCCTTCGTCACGGCAGCCGTCGACGCCGCGACCAAGGCGCGCTTCACGCCATCGTCGCGCGACGGCCAGGCCTTCCGCTCGCGGATCGAGTACGTCGTCGTCTTTCACCCGCCGTCCACTCCCTCGCCTCCACCTCCACCTCCACCGACGGTCGCACCCAGCCCGGCCCCCCCACCGCCGGCGACGGTGCCCGTCGAGACGGTTGAGGTTCGAGGCATCACCTGGTCCTCGCCGCGAGGTCTCGGCGACCTACGCGTCGATCGGGAGACGCTCACGGCCTCCCCACGCCAGCAGACCAGCGAGATGCTCTCCGCGGCTCCGGGCTTCTTCGTCGACCACGAGGACGGCGAGGGGCTCGGCAACGACGTGTACCTGCGCGGCTTCGACCTCGACAACGGCTCGGGCATCGAGATGAAGGTCGGCGAGGTCCCCATCAACGTCCCGCTCCACATCCACGGCCAAGGCTACGCCGACGTCAACTTCATCATCCCCGAGGTCGTCCGCAGCATCCGCGTCCTCGAGGGTCCGTACGACCCACGCCAGGGAGACTCGGCCATCGTCGGCAGCGCGCTCTTCGACCTCGGCGTCACCGAGCGGGGGTACCAGCTCAAGACGACGTACGGGTCGTTCGACCAGGCCCGCATCGTCGGCATCGCGGCGCCCGAGGACGCGAGCGACGAGACGTTCGCCGCGTTCTCGCTACGCGAGACGCACGGCTTCGGCCAGGACCGCGCGTCGAAGTCCGCGTCGGTCAACGCGCAGTACGGCATCGACCTGACCGACCGCGACCACCTGCGCCTGCTCGCGACGGCCTACGCGTCGAGCGCCGCCCTGCCCGGCGTCGTGCGCCAGGACGACGTCGACGCCGGGCGCATCGACTATTACGGCGCGTACCCGTACTTCAACTCGTACTTCCCGACGAATTGCACTTCCCCGTCCTGCGCGCAGCCCGCACAGGGAGTGCAGGCGGCTCGCGTCATCGTCTCCGGCGAGCTCGATCACGCAACTGACGGACGGCGCCCGCTTCGCCGTCGCGCCGTGGGTGATGTGGACCAACTTCCTCTCGCGCCAGAACTACACGGGGGACTTGAACAGCTCGAATCTCCAACCGCAGCTCGCGAGCCTCGGCGATCTCTGGCAGCTCACCAACGTCGAGACCGCATGGGGCGCCACCGCCCGCTTCCACGCCGCCCCGATCCACCTCGGGACCGCACGTCGAGGTGGCGCTGGAGCCCGGTCGTCTCGCTCCGTGCCGGGCACACCGACCAGAGCAAGGAGCTCGTGAACCCGGCAGACCTCGAGCCCTGGGACTACCGCGAGAACTACGGCCTCGAGACGCTCGACCTGGCCGGCTACGTCGATCTCGACGCGCGGCTCTGGAAGAAGCTCCGCATCTCGGGCGGCGTGCGGGCGGACTTCCTGGACGTGGACATCACGAACAACCTCGCGGGCGTGACCCCACCCATCCCGGCGGGCGCGCTCCAGGGGTCGACCACCAACGTCGCCGGTGTCGCGCCCGGACCTCGCGTGACCGTCGCGTACGAGATCGTCCCTGAGCTGACGCCCGTCGTTTCGGCCGGCGAGGGCTTCCGCTCGCTCGACGCCGGCAGCCTCACGCGTTGCAACGCGCCCACGGTGCAGCTCACGGGCGTCCCCAGCTCGGCGGTCCTCCCTTGCTCGCCTGGATCGCCCTTTTCTCGAGTGACGAGCTTCGAGGCCGGCTTTCGCTCGGAGGCAGCGGCAGGGCCGCTACGTGGCGACGGCCACCGCCTTCGAGACCGACGTCGCCAACGAGCTAGTTTTCGAGGTCGATTCGGGCGGGCTCACGACGGAGAACGCGAGCACGCGGCGCGGCGTCGTCGGCTCCTTTCTCGCGCGGCCCGCGGACTGGCTGCTCGTCTCGACGGCTCTGTCGCTCCAGACGGCGACGTTCAACACGCTCGTCGCCGGCAGTTCGCACTACGTGCCCAACGTTCCCGCGTACCTTTGGCGGGTCGATGCCAACGTGCACGGAGAGCTTCTCCGTATGTCCGGCAGCCCGATCACGGGGCGCGCGGGCGTCGGGTACACCCTCATCGGAGGTCGCCACGTGAACGACGTCATCCTGGCGCCCACGAACAACGTCCTCAACGTGCTGGCGTCGTTGCGGTATCGGTTCGTGGAGGTTGGCCTCGACGTCTACAACCTCCTTGGCTTGAAGTACGCCGACGATGAGGATGTACTTCGTTTCCAACTGGAGTCTGAGCCCGGGCCAGAACCGGGCGTCGCCCGGCGTGCACATCATTCCCGCGCCGCCGCGGACCATCCTCGGCACCGTGGCACTCATTTTTTGAGGCCGTGATGACTACGTCACCGGGCGGATCCCTTGAACGTGTCGACAGCTGCGCAAGCGATTCCCCTGAGCAGATGCCCAACAACATCTTGTTGACGGATTCATCAAACCCCCATATGTAGTGGTGGTGTTGGTGCCTTCGGCCTCGCGGCCGCGGGCGAAAAGGGAACCCGGCGTGCTTCCGGGGCTGCCCCGCAGCGGTATTCGAGAACGAACTTCACGCAGCGCACTGGTCCTACCGGGACTGGGAAGCGGTGGACTTTAGGAACCCGGCGAGAGCCGGAACGCTCGTAAGCCCGAAGACCTGCCAGCATCCAATCGCGGGAGACATCCGTGGTTGGTTCGACCTGAAAGCCTCGAGGGAGGCGGGTAGGTCCGAACAGGCGTAGCGCACTACGTCGTCCGGGTTCTGCCCGACATCGCTATTGCCTTTTCAGTCGCCCGCGGGGGCGAGAGGTCGGTCCGGCGGGCGCCGTTGTCGGAGCCTGGGCGCGGCCGATCGCTCGTCCTCGCGGATCGACGCGAGCGGTCTGGCACCGCTCCCCACCACGAACAGGAGGACACCCATGCTGAGCGAGAGCATCCCGAACAACGGCCAGGCGTCGTTGCGTGCCGTCCCCACTCATCGCCCGACATCGGACGAGCGAGCGCCAGCGACGCAGACGACCATGCGCGTCGGCAAGCGCAACGGGGAGTCGGAGCCGGTGGACGTCAACAAGATCGTCCGCGCCGTGAGCCGTTCGTGCCAGGGGCTCTCCGAGGTGGACGCGATGCGCGTCGCCACCAAGACCATCAGCGGACTGTACGACGGCGCGACGACGCGCGAGCTCGACAAGCTCTCGATCCAGACGGCGGCAGGGCTCATCGTCGAAGAGCCGCAGTACGCGCGGCTCGCGGCGCGGCTCCTCGCCACGTACATCGACAAGGAGGTCCGGAACCAGGGCATCCACGCGTTCTCGCAATCGATCGCGACCGCGCACAAGCTCGGCCTGGTCAACGCCCGCCTCGCTGGAGTTCGTCACCCGCAACGCGCGGAAGCTGAACGACGCGATCGACGGCGATCGCGACCACGAGTTCGAGTACTTCGGCCTGCGCACGGTCTACGACCGGTACCTGCTGAAGCACCCGAAGACCCGGCTCGTCGTCGAGACTCCGCAGCAGTTCTTCCTTCGCATCGCCTGCGCCCTCTCCGAGACGGTGCACGACGCGCTCGAGCTCTACGGCCTCTTCTCGCGGCTCGAGTATTTGCCCAGCTCACCGACGATGTTCAATTCGGGCACCAAGCACGAGCAGCTCTCGAGCTGCTTCTTGCTCGACTCGCCCGACGATCACCTGGAGAACATCTACCAGCGCTACACCGACGTCGCCCTGCTCTCGAAGTTCTCAGGCGGCATCGGGCTCGCCTACCACCGCGTGCGCTCGCGCGGGTCGCTCATCGAGAGCACGAACGGCCACTCCAACGGGATCGTATCCTGGCTCAAGACGCTCGACGCCTCGGTGTCGGCGGTGAATCAGGGCGGCAAGCGCAAGGGCGCCTGCTGCGTCTACCTCGAACCATGGCACGCGGACGTCGAGGAGTTCCTCGAGCTCCGTGACAACACGGGCGACGACGCGAAGCGCACGCACAACCTGAACCTCGCCAATTGGATCCCCGACCTCTTCATGAAGCGGGTCGAGGCCGACGCGACCTGGAGCCTCTTCGACCCCAAGCGCGTGCCCGATCTTCCGGATCTCTACGGCGAGGAATTCGAGCGCCGCTACGAGGAAGCCGAGCGAGCAGGACTCGCCGCGAGGACGGTGAAAGCGCGCGACCTCTACGCGACGCATGATGCGGACGCTCGCGCAGACCGGCAACGGCTGGATGACGTTCAAGGACAAGTCGAACAAGGCTTGCAACCAGACCGCCCTCCCAGGCCGGACCGTTCACCTCTCGAACCTTTGCACCGAGATCCTCGAGGTGACCTCGAAGAAGGAGACGGCGGTGTGCAACCTCGGCTCGATCAATCTCGCCCGTCACACGTCGCGCGGGGCGGATGGCGAGGTCACGTTCGACTTCGAGAAGCTGGCGCGCACCGTGCGCACCGCGGTCCGGCAGCTCGATCGGGTGATCGATCTCAACTTCTATCCGATCGTCTCGACCCGGGCATCGAACGTCCGATGGCGTCCCGTGGGCCTCGGGGTGATGGGCCTGCAGGACGTCTTCTTCCAGATGCGAGTCGCCTTCGACGCGCCCGCAGCCCGCGCCCTCTCCAAGCAGATCGCCGAGGAGATCTACTTTCACGCGCTCTCCGCCTCCGCCGAGCTGGCGACGGACAAGGGCGCGCACCCGGCCTTCGCGGAAACGCGCGCGGCGCGCGGCGAGCTCCAGTTCGACGCGTGGGGGGTCAGCCCCGCCGATCCCGAGCGCTGGGACGCGCTGCGCGCGCGGATCCGCGCGACCGGCCTGCGCAACTCGCTCCTCGTGGCGATCGCGCCGACGGCGACGATCGCGTCGATCGCGGGTTGCTGCGAGTGCATCGAGCCGCAGGTCTCGAACCTGTTCAAGCGCGAGACGCTGTCGGGTGACTTCCTTCAGATGAACCGCTACCTCGTCGCCGAGCTCAAGGAGCTCGGCCTCTGGAACGACGCGACGCGCGCCCGGCTCAAGATGGCGGAGGGCTCGGTGCAGGGCATCGCCGAGCTCCCCGCAGGCGATCCGCGCGGTGTTCCGGACGGTGTGGGAGATCCCGATGCGCTCGCTCATCGACATGGCCGCCGACCGCGGGGCCTTCATCGATCAGAGCCAGTCGCTCAATCTCTTCATCGAGAACCCCAACATCGGCCAGCTCTCGAGCATGTACTTCTACGCCTGGAAGAAGGGCCTCAAGACGACGTACTACCTGCGCTCGCGCCCTGCGACGCGCATTGCCAAGGCCACCGTCGAGAGCGTCGCGCCGACCCCGTCGGATCCCGAAGGCAACCCGCACGCGTCCAGCGGATGGACGCCGCCACCACCCGCCGCGAAGGACGCTGCCGCCGTCGCCTGCTCGCTCGAGAACCCGGAGACCTGCGAGGCTTGCCAGTGAGCGCCGTGAACCGCCCTCGCGCCTGCTCGATCCGGGCCTGTGCCTGACCCTCCGGCCGATGGCCTATCCGCGGTTTTCGAGATGTACCGCGACGCCATCAAGAACACGTGGACGGTCGAGGAGGTCGACTTCGCCACCGACGTCGGCGATCTCCAGAAGAAGATGACAGACGCCGAGCGGCACCTCGTCCACCGGCTCGTGGCCTTCTTCGCGACGGGCGACTCGATCGTCGCCAACAACCTCGTTCTCAATCTCTACAAGCACATCAACGCGCCCGAGGCGCGGATGTACCTCTCGCGCCAGCTCTACGAAGAGGCGCTGCACGTCCAGTTCTACCTGACGCTCCTCGACACCTACGTCCCGACCCGGCCGAACGTGCCCGCGCGTTCGCCGCGGTCGAGAACATCCCGTCGATCCGGACGAAGGCGGAGTTCTGCCTCCGATGGATCGACTCGATCCAGAGGCTCGAGCGCCTCGAGACGAAGGGCGAGCGCCGGCAGTTCCTCCTCAACCTGATCTGCTTCGCGGCCTGCATCGAGGGACTCTTCTTCTTCGGAGCGTTCGCCTACGTGTACTTCCTCCGGTCACGCGGGCTGCTCCACGGCCTGGCGGCGGGGACCAACTGGGTCTTCCGCGACGAGAGCGCGCACATGGCGTTTGCCTTCGAGGTCGTGCGACACGGTGCGTCGCGAAGAGCCCGGACCTCTTCGACGACGAGCTGACCGCGGCGGTCTACGCCATGGTCGACGACGCCATCGCGTGCGAGACGCAGTTCGCCGAGGACCTGCTCGCGGGTGGCGTGGCCGGATTGTCGGTCGAGAACGTCCGCGGGTATCTCGAGTTCTGCGCCGACCAGCGGCTAACGAGGCTCGGGCTCCCGAAGCGCTACCACGCGAAGAACCCGCTTTCGTTCATGGACCTCCAGGACGTCCAGGAGGTCACGAATTTCTTCGAGCGGCGCGTGTCGGCGTACCAGGTCGGCGTGGTCGGCGAGGTCGCGTTCGACGCGGCGTTCTGAGGACCTCGGCCGGCGCTGCGCAGCACCGCAGGCCTGCGGACGGGTCAATTCCGCACGCCCGCGGGCGGCGGGGCACCGAAAAGGTCGCGCAGTCGGCTCGAGAAGTCCGCTTGCGCGCGCTCGAAGCTCCGCGCCGTCACGAGGAAGCGGTCGGCTCCGCCCCACTCGCGCACCAGGAGACGGACCCCCGAACGTCCCCATTCGTCGCGCACCCATCGCTCGAAGAAGTAGGCTTCCTTGTCGCGCGTCTGCGCGCGTGGCCGGCGAACTGCCGCGAGCATGTCGTCGCACAGCTCGTCGATGCCCGTGCCGTTGCGGGCGCTGGTGCGCAGGATCGGGAGGTCATCGGCGTCGGGCCGGGCGAGAGCGATGCTCGATCGCAGGGCATGGTAGCTCCGCTGCGAGGTCGGTTCGTCCGCCTTGTTGAGGACGAACGCGTGCGGGATCTCCATGATGCCTGCCTTCAGAAACTGGATCTCGTCGCCGGCCAGCGGCTGCATCACCAGGTACACCCGGTCGGCCAGGTGACGTACGTCGGCCTCGCTCTGGCCGATCCCGACCGTCTCGACGATCACGACGTCGAAGAGCGCCTCGAGCAGGCGCGACACCTGAAAGGTCCACGGTCCGAGCCCCCCGAGCTCCGTGGCCGACGCCTGGCTTCGAAAGAAGAGGCGTTTCTCCCAGTTCGGGAGGTTCATCCGCGTCCGGTCGCCGAGGAGCGCGCCGCCCGAGATGGGGCTCGACGGATCGACGGCGAGGATCGCCACGGAGAGGCCGGGATCCTTCTCGAGGAGGCGCAGGGACACTCGCGCAAGCAACGAGGACTTTCCCGATCCGGGCGCTCCGGTGACGCCCAGGACCGTGCTCGGCGGTCGGCTCTGCCTGCGGAGCTGATCGACGACGACCGCGCGCCTCGAGATGGCCTCCGGTCGCTGGTCCTCGAATATGGAGATCAACGCCGAGACCGAGTGCTTGTCGAGCGATCGAGCGCCGTCGATCAAGGCGAGGTCGCCTTCGTGGTCTTCCATCAAGCGGCCTCCTCTTCGAGGACGGAGACGATGGCCTCCATGATGTCGATGAGGCTGTAGTCCGAGGGGGTGAACACCTTCTTCACGCCCTTCGCGAACAGCTTCTCGAAGTCCGTCAAGGGGATGATGCCGCCGAAGACCACCTTGACCCGGTCCTGCGCGCGGTGCTCGCGGAGCCCCTCCATGATCTGGTCCGCGAGCTCCAGGTGCGATCCGCTCAGCACGCTCGCGCCGATGAGGTCCGCGTCCTCTTCGACGGCCGAGCGCACGATCTCCTCCGGACTCAGGCGAATGCCGGAGTAGATGACGTCGAAGCCTACGTGACGCGCGGAGACGGCGATCACCTCGGCGCCGTTGGAGTGCCCGTCGAGGCCAGGCTTGCCGACCACCAGGCGCGGGCGGCGACCGAGCCTGGGAATGAGCGCCTCGATGCGCGCGCGGACCCGATCGACGCGATCCCCCTCGAGCCCGAGCTTCTGGCCGTCGATGCCCGTGGCCGGGCGGTATTCCCCGAACACGCTACGCAGCGCCTTGGCCCATTCGCCCGTGGTGACCCGAGCCAGCGCGCACTCGATGGACGGTTCCATCATGTTCTTGCCGGTGCGCGCGGCATCCTTCAGGGCGGCGAGGGCTCTGGTGGCTCGCTCGGGATCACGCTGCCGGCGGGTGTTCGCGAGACCCTCGATCGTGAGGCGCGCGGCGCTCTCGTCGACCTTGAAGAGACCGCCGTCCGCGCCCGACTGGAGCGGCGACGGGATGCCCTCGGTCCACTTGTTCATGCCCACCACGATCTGCTCGCCGCTGTTGATGCAGCCCATGCGCTTGGACATGGATCGCACGAGCGCGGACTTCATGTAGCCCGACTCGATGGCTGCCTTGACCCCGCCCATCTCGAGGATGTTGTCGATCTCCGTCATCGCCTGCCGCTTGAGGTCATCGACCTTCGAGCGGACGACCACGCTCCCCTCGAAGAGATCGGGATACTCGAGCAGGTCGGTCTCGTACGCAAGGATCTGCTGCAGGCGCAGGGACCACTGCTGGTCCCAGGGACGCGGCAGGGAGAGCGCCTCGTTCCAGGCGGGAAGCTGCAGTGCCCTGCAGCGCGCGTCGCGGCTGAGGGTGACGCCGAGCGCCTCGATGAGGATGCGCCAGGCGTTGTTCTCGGGCTGGGCCTCCGTCAGTCCCAGGGAGTTGACCTGCACTCCGTACCGGAAGCGACGGTACTTGGGGTTCTTGACGCCATAGCGCTCGCGCGTGATCTCGTCCCAGAGCTCGGTGAACGCGCGCATCTTGCACATTTCCTCGACGAAGCGGATGCCCGCGTTCACGAAGAAGCTGATGCGGCCGACGGCCTGCTCGAACTCCGAGGCGCTGAAGTTTCCGCGCTCGCGCAAGAGATCGAGCAGGCCGATCGCGTTGGCGAGGGCGAAGGCGAGCTCCTGCGCCGGGGTCGCCGCGGCCTCCTGCAGGTGATAGGAGCAGATGTTCGAGGCGTTCCACTCCGGCATCTCGCGGAGGCAGAACTCGTACATCTCGGCGATGATGCGCAGGCTGTGCTCGGGCGGAAAGATGTACGTCCCCCGGGCCAGGTATTCCTTGATCAGGTCGTTCTGGGTCGTCCCGGTGAGCTTCTTGACGTCGAGCCCGCGCTGGCGCGCGAGCGCGACGTACAGCGACAGCACCCACATGGCCGTGCCGTTGATGGTCATCGAGGTGTTCATCTTCTCGATGGGAATGGCCTCGAACAGCACGTGAAAGTCGTCGAGCGAGTTGATGGGCACGCCGACCTTGCCGACCTCGGGGCGCGCGATCCTGTCGTCCGAGTCGTAGCCGCACTGGGTCGCGAGATCGAAAGCGATGGAGAGGCCGGTCTGCCCCTTGGCGAGGTTCGCGCGATAGAGCTCGTTGCTCGCCTTCGGGCTCGAGTGCCCCGAGTACGTGCGGAAGATCCACGTCGGATCCCGCGTGACCTTGCCCTCCTTGTCGACGATCTGGTGGGCGGCGTGCTGCGTCTCTACCATGCAAGGCTCCTTCTACGGCTCGTACCGTGAGTCTTTTACGCACGTGGCGCCCGGTGGCAATCGGACATCTTGCGTAGATTTCGAGGGCGGAATCGGCGCGAGCTGCGAAGTTTGCGAACGACTGCCGGTCCGAGCTGACGGTCGCCGGATCACACGGCCGAGTAGGGTTCCAGGCGCCGTTCGTTCTCGTCGACGACCAGCTTTCCCCCGATGGGCGGGAACGCGCGCTGGGGACACGCGATCCGCTCGCAAACCCTGCAGCCTGCGCCGATCGGCGTGGGCGCAGTTGGATCCTCGAGGTCGAGCCCTTTCGAATAGACAAGTCGCCCGGCGTGGCGCACGTCGCAGCCGAGGGCGATCGCGAACGTCTTGCTCGGCGCCGAATATCCTCCCAGTTCCCGCGAGACCGTCCGCGCAATCCAGAGGTACGTCCGGCCGTCGGGCATCTGCGCGAGCTGCCGGAGGATGCGGCCGGGCTGCGCGAAGGCCTCGTAGACGTTCCACAGAGGACACGTCCCGCCCACGCGCGAGAAGTGGAAGTCGGTCGCCGACTGTCGCTTCGAGATGTTTCCGGCGCGGTCGACGCGAATGAAGAAGAAGGGAACGCCACACGCGTTGGTGCGCTGGAGTGTGCTGAGGCGGTGACACACGACCTCGAACCCGACCCCGAAGCGCTGCCGGAGGCGATCGATGTCGTACCGAAAGCTTTCCGTCGCTTCGAGAAACGAACGGTAGGGCATGAGGAGCGCGCCGGCGAAGTAGTTGGCGAGACCGATGCGCGCCAGCGCACGAGCCTCGTCGCTCGGGAAGCCGTTGTCGTCGACCATGTGCTGGATGCCGTCGCCAAACTCGAGGAACGCGAGCTGCGTCGCCATCTGGAACGCGCGCTGACCGGGGGAGAGATGGCCGGACAGAAGCAATCGGCGCTCGAGCGGTTCGTACTTCCGCTGCGGCGCGGCCGCACCGGCGTCGTCTCCGGTGACGACGATCTGTAACCGGTGCCGGCGGGTGAGCCGCTCGGCGAGGCCACTGGCGACGTCGCCGACCCGAAGGCCCGCTTCGGTGAACAGCTGCTCGGCCGCGGTGTCGAGCTCGTCCAAGTAGTTGTGCCGGGCGTAAAAGAAGTCGCGGACCTCCTCGAAGGGCATGAGCGGGAGCGACGACAGCGGGGTGCGCGTGCCGCCGAGCCGATCGGCCATGGCGTCCGCGCGGTCGACAGCCTCGCGAAGCTTGCGGTGCATCGTGACCAGCGCCCGGCCTATCGCCGGCGTGCTTCCCGCCACTTCCCGAAGCTCGGCCGCAGAGACAGCATCCTGATGTGCCGCTGCCCACAACGCTTCGCGCATGTCCGCGATGAGCCGGGCCTCCTCTTCCTCCGAGAAGACCTGCACGTCGACGCCGAACGCGGCGCTCACCTTCACGAGGACCGGCACGGTGAGCGGACGTTCGTCGTTCTCCAGCTGATTGTAGTAGCTCGCCGACAGCCCGAGCAGACGGGCGGCGGCGGTCTGGCTCAGCCGGCGCTCCTCTCGGAGTCGCCTCAGCCGCGCACCCATGAAGGCCTTGGTCATCAGGCTGGAGCCTGTCGCAAAATTCGCAAACACGCAAAGGTATCCCGCATAATTACGCACTTTTCCATCTTGCTCGGCGGCTGGCCTCTGCGCATCTTGCAACAGCCCAGGGGCGAGACGAGGCTTGTCATCGGTCCTCGTGGGCGGAGGACGGCGCAATGACCGAGCTGGCGGCGATCGAGACTTCCATTGCAGAGCGGCACTTCCTCAAGCCCCCGTTCTATCGGGCGTGGACGGAAGGCACGTTGCCGCGCGGCGCGCTCATCGACTACGCGAAGCAGTACTACGCGACCGGGGGCGACGGCGCCTCGGCCTGGGCTCGCCGCGCGCTCGACGCATGGTCGGCGTTCTTCGACGGCATCTCTTGAAAGAAAGGACTTCGCCGTGCCCTCACTCGCCACATGCCTTGGTCATCCTCGCATCGGCGTCGGCCGAGAGCTCAAGAAGGCGCTGGAGACCTTCTGGGCAAAGAAGACGTCCGCCGCGGACCTCGAACGCGTCGCGCGGCAGCTTCGCCACGGGCACTGGTCGGTGATGAAGGCCAAGGGGATCGATGTCATCCCGAGCAACGACTTCTCACTCTACGATCACATGCTCGACATGGCGGTCACCGTGGGCGCCGTCCCCGAGCGCTATCGAGGCATCGCGGATCCGCTCGGCCGGTACTTCGCGATGGCGCGCGGGTCTCAGGACCGCGACGCGGGGATCGACGTCTCGGCTCTCGAGATGACCAAGTGGTTTGACACGAACTACCACTACATCGTCCCGGAGCTCGCGATAGACCAGCTGTTCCGCCTCGACGCGGCGAAGATACTCGCCGAGATCGACGAGGCCCGCGCGATCGGAATCGAGCCTCGGCCTGTAGTTCCCGGTCCCGTGACGTTCCTCACGCTCTCGAAGCTCGAGGCGGGCGCGCGGCAAGGAGCGACCACCCTCGATCTGCTGGACGCGGTCCTGCCCGCCTACGAAGAACTCTTTGGCGTGCTCGCCGCCAGAAACGTGGGCTGGGTTCAGCTCGACGAGCCGTGCCTGGTGCTCGAACTCGATGAGCAGAAGAGAGAGAGCTACCGGCGCTCCTTCGAACGCCTGGTCGCATGCAAGCGTCGGCCGCGCCTCCTCGTGGCCACCTACTTCGGAGGGCTCGGCGAGAACCTCCCGCTCGTCGCCGATTCTGGGGTGGACGGCTTGCATGTCGATCTCACGCGGGCGCCCGGAGAGCTCGACGCGGTCCTCGCGCGGTTGCATCCGCGGGCGATTCTCTCCGCCGGGGTCGTCGACGGCCGCAACGTATGGCGCACGGACCTCGACGCCGCGCATGGGCTCCTGCGGCGCGCGGTCAAAGCCCTCGGGCGGCAGCGCGTGCTCGTGGCCCCGTCCTGCTCGCTGCTGCACGTGCCCGTCGATTCTCGAGGCTGAGCGGAAGCTGGATCCGACCCTCCGTACCTGGCTGGCTTTCTCGGCTCAGAAGCTCGACGAGATACGAGCTCTCGCCGACTGTGCGGAGGCGGAGGGTGCCGGCGGCCGGCTCGTGGACGAGACGCGACGAGCGCTGGCCAGCCGGCGAACCTCCCCGCGCACGCACAACCCCGACGTGCGCGCACGGGCGGCGGAGATCGACGACTCGATGCTCCGGCGCCCCAGCCCCTTCGTCGTACGGATCGCGCGGCAGCACGCGCGCTTCGGCCTCCCGATGCTCCCGACGACGACCATCGGGTCGTTTCCTCAAACCGCCGACGTGCGCGCTGCAAGGGCAGCGTGGCGGGCGGGCAAGATGACGGACGGCGACTACGACGGCTTTCTCAAGACGGCGACCCGCCGGTGCATCGAAAAGCAGGAGGAGCTCGGGCTCGACGTCCTCGTGCACGGTGAATTCGAGCGCAACGACATGGTCGAGTACTTCGGCGAGCAGCTCGAAGGCTTCGCCTTCACCGAGAACGGATGGGTACAGAGCTACGGCTCGCGGTGCGTGAAGCCGCCGGTCCTCTTCGGCGACGTGGCCCGACCCCGACCGATGACGGTGGAGTGGTCGCGGTTCGCGCAGTCGCTGACGAAGCGTCCAATGAAAGGGATGCTCACCGGGCCGGTGACGATCCTGCAATGGTCCTTCGTACGGGACGACCAGCCGCGAAGCGCAACTTGCAGACAGATCGCGCTCGCGCTCCGTGACGAGGTGAGGGACCTCGAGGCCGCGGGCATCCCGATGATTCAGGTCGACGAGCCCGCGGTCCGCGAAGGCCTTCCTTTGCGCCAGAGCGAGTGGAAGTCCTATCTGCGCTGGGCGGTCGACGGTTTTCGCCTGGCGACCGCCGGCGTCCGAGACGAGACCCAGATCCATACGCACATGTGCTACGCGGAGTTCGGCGACATTCTCGAGGCCGTCGCCGAGATGGACGCCGACGTACTGTCGATCGAGACGTCGCGCTCCAAGATGGAGCTCTTGCTCGATTTCGGGCATTTTCGCTATCCGAACGACGTCGGACCGGGCGTCTACGACATCCATTCGCCGCGGGTACCGACCCGCGCCGAGATGGAGGCTTTGCTCCTGCGGGCGGCCGAGGTCCTTCCGCCCAGTCGCTTGTGGGCGAATCCGGATTGTGGTCTCAAGACGCGCGGCTGGCCGGAAGTGGAGGGCGCGCTCGCGAGCATGGTCTCGGCCGCGCGTGGGGCACGCGCGCGCCTCGCCGGTGAAACGCCATGACGACCGGGGAGCCCGACCCGCGCGCTTGCCCTCTCTGCAGGTGCGCCAACCATTGCGCGATCGCCGAGGGAGCCAGCACGTGCTGGTGCTTCTCGAATCGAGGAGGCGAAGGACCTCCTACGGAGACGCTGACCGGGCCGCCCGACGCGCTCGCGGACTCATGCCGGTTCGCGATTTGCGCACGTCTTGCATATGGGCAGCGCCGACGAAACGTGCAAGAAGGCGCGCACGGCGGAGAATCATGAGCTTCCCTCACGTGACGGCGAAGGACTGGCGGGCGCAAGTCGACAAGGAGCTTGCGGGCACGCCCTTCGAGAAGGCTCTCGTCCACCGGACAGCGGAGGGGCTCCCCATCCAGCCCCTCTACACGGAGGGTCCCGGTGGGGCTGGGATCGACGTCGATGCGCGCCTGGCTCCCTTCTGCATCTGCCTGAGGGTCGACGCCGCCGCGCGAGCCGAGACCGTCAACGACGAGCTCGAGGGAGGAGCGGACGCCCTCTGGCTGGACGCCGCATCGGCCGACGTGGCGCTTGCGGCGCCGGGTATCGCTCGCGTCTTCCTCGTGCTGGAGTGCGCGGGCGCCTCCCCACGATCGCAGCTCGATCGCCTCTCGGCGCGGCTTTCGCCCGAAGCGGCCTTCGCCCTCGGCGCGGATCCGTTCGCCGACGTGGCGCGCGGCCTTCTCGCGCCCGCTGGTGTTGCGGGCGCGAGGGACGCTCTGGTGCAAGCAGCCCGCACGGCCGAAGAGAAGTGGCCGCGAGCGACCGTCGCGACCATTTCGACGCTGCCGTACCACGACGCGGGCGCCGCCGCGGCGGACGAGCTTGGAATCGCGCTCGCCACGGGCGCGGCGTACCTGGAGTCGCTGGTCGACGGTGGTCTGTCGCCCGCCGCTGCAGGACGCCGCATCATGTTCCGGCTGGCGGCGGGACGCGACACGTTCGGCGAGATGTGCAAGCTGAGGGCGCTTCGCGTCGTCTGGCGCAAGGTGCTGCTCGCGGCCGGCGCGACCGAGGCGCCTCGCCCTCTGGTGCACGCCGTCTGCTCGTCGCGAACCCTCGCGCAACGCGACCCCTGGGTGAACATGCTGCGGGGGACGACCCAGGTCTTCGCCGCCGTCCTCGGCGGCGCCGATCTCGTGACACCCACGGCCTTTGACGAAGCGCTGGGGCCAGCCTCGGCCCTCGGGCGGCGCGTCGCCCGCAACACGGGGCTGGTACTCCGCGAGGAAAGCGCGCTCGGTAGGGTCAAGGATGCACCCGGAGGCTCGTACTACTTCGACTCCCTGACGGATGCCCTGGCTCGCGAGGGGTGGAAGCGCTTCCAGGGCATCGAGCGCGAAGGTGGCATCGAGAAGGCGCTCGTCAGCGGGGGCCTTCGCGCGAGGATCGAATCGGCCTGGAGCGAGTGGCTCGGCCGCATCGCGACCCGGAAGGTAGGCGTCCTCGGCGTCTCGGAGTTCGGCAATCTCGACGAGAAGCTCCCGCGTCCGGCGCAAAAGCGAGAGGCTCCGCCACACGACGCCACGGCGCTTCCAATGCACCGGGACGCCGAGCCTTTCGAGGCCCTGCGCCTCCGGGCCGATGCGAGCCCCCGTCGGCCGGAAGCCCTTCTGGTCGCCCTCGGTCCGCTCGCCGAGTCGCGTGCGCGCGTGGGATTCGCGATCAACTTCTTCGGCGCGGGCGGCATTCGTGCGCGCGAGGGCGCTCCCGCCGAGGTTGCCATCGCCTGCCTCTGCGGGAGCGACGAACGCTACGCCGCGGAGGCCGTGGACCAGGCGCGAGCGCTGAAAGCTGCGGGGTGCCGCAGGGTCCTTCTGGCCGGACGCCCCGGGGCGCTCGAGGCCGCGCTCCGGGAAGCCGGCGTCGACGGGTTCCTCTACGCCGGCTGCGACGCCGTCGCCCTCCTCTCCGAGCTCCTGGAAGTATTTCGATGAAGCGCCGATTGCCCGATTTCGCTGCTCTGGACTTCGACGCCATCGTCGGCGCCCTCCCGGCCCGGCCTTCGCCGACGCCCGGCGAGACCTGGGACACTCCGGAAGGGATCCCGCACCGCGCGCTCTACGGCGCAGGCGATCTGGAGGGAGTCTCGCACCTCGGTACGTACCCGGGCTTCGCGCCGTTCGTCCGCGGGCCCTACCCGACGATGTACGTGCGGCAGCCGTGGACCGTCCGGCAGTATGCCGGCTTCTCCACGGCGGAAGACTCGAACGCGTTCTACCGCCGCAACCTCGCGGCCGGGCAGATGGGGCTCTCGATCGCCTTCGATCTGGCGACCCACCGCGGCTACGACAGCGACCACCCCCGCGTCCTGGGAGACGTGGGGATGGCCGGCGTCGCCATCGACTCCATCCTCGATATGCGCCTGCTCTTCGACGGCATCCCGCTCGACAAGATGAGCGTGTCGATGACGATGAACGGCGCGGTCCTGCCCGTACTCGCGCTCTACATCGTTGCGGCGGAGGAGCAGGGGGTCGCGCCCGAGAAGCTCTCGGGGACGATCCAGAACGACATCCTCAAAGAGTTCATGGTGCGCAACACGTACATCTATCCGCCCGAACCCTCGATGAAGATCATCGCCGACATCTTCGCCTTCACGTCCAAGCGGATGCCGAAGTTCAACTCGATCTCGATCTCGGGCTATCACATGCAGGAGGCGGGGGCGACGGCCGACCTGGAGCTCGGCTACACGCTGGCCGACGGCCTCGAGTACATCCGGACCGGCATCGCGGCCGGCATGAGCGTGGATTCCTTCGCGCCGCGCCTGTCGTTCTTCTTCGCCATCGGGATGAACTTCTTCATGGAGGTGGCCAAGCTCCGGGCGGCGCGCCTTCTCTGGTCGCAGCTGGTCGCGCGCTTCGAGCCCAAGAGCGCCAAGAGTCTGGCCTTGCGCACGCATTGCCAGACGTCCGGCTGGTCGCTCACCGCGCAGGACGTTTACAACAACGTGATCCGCACCTGCATCGAGGCCATGGCCGCGACGCAAGGGCATACGCAGAGCCTCCACACGAACTCGCTCGACGAGGCGCTCGCTCTTCCGACCGACTTCTCGGCGCGCATCGCGCGCAACACGCAGCTCCATCTGCAGCTCGAGTCCGGGACCACCCGGCCGGTGGATCCGTGGGGCGGCAGCTACTACGTCGAGCGACTCACCCACGATCTCGCCGCGCGCGCGCAGGCGCACATCGACGAGGTCGAAGCCCTCGGCGGCATGGTCAAGGCGATCGAGGCGGGCGTGCCCAAGCTGCGCATCGAAGAGGCGGCCGCCCGGACGCAGGCGCGGATCGACGCTGGCCGGCAGACGATCGTGGGGGTGAACCGCTTCCGCCCCACCAGCGAGGAGCCCGTCCCGGTCCACAAGGTCGACAACGCGGCCGTCCGCCGCACGCAGATCGAGCGGCTCGAGCGGCTGCGTCGCGACCGCGATCGAGAAGCCACGAACCGGGCCCTCGACGCGCTCACGGGCTGCGCGGAGGGGCGCGGAGGCAATCTCCTCGAGCTCGCTGTCGCCGCCGCCCGGGCGCGCGCGTCGGTCGGCGAGATCTCCTACGCCCTCGAGAAGGTGTGGGGGCGTCATCAGGCCGAGATCCGGGCCATCTCGGGCGTGTACAGTGGAGAGGTGGGCGAGACGTCGACCGCAGTCACGACGGTCCGCGCGCGCACTCGCGACTTCCTTCAGCGCGAGGGCCGGCGTCCGCGAATCCTCGTCGCCAAGATGGGACAGGACGGGCACGACCGCGGTCAGAAGGTGATCGCCTCCGCCTTCGCCGACCTGGGCTTCGACGTGGACATAGGGCCTCTGTTCCAGACGCCGGAGGAGACGGCGCGCGCCGCCGCGGAGAACGACGTGCACATCATCGGCGCGAGCTCTCTCGCCGCAGGGCACCTGACGCTCGTCCCCGCGCTCCGCGCGGCCCTCGCCGCGCTCGGACGCTCCGACATTCTCGTCGTCGTCGGCGGCGTGATCCCACCCGACGACTACGCCGCGCTGCGCGAGGCCGGCGCCGCGGAGATCTTCGGCCCCGGAACCGTCATCGCCGAGGCCGCGCAGTCGTTGCTGGACAAGCTGGAAGCGGCGGTATGAAGGCGACGAGGCCGCGCCTCACGCTCGATGCTTATGAGCGCGGCGTGCGCGCGGAGGACCATGCCGTCCTCGCGCAGGCCATCACGCTGATCGAAAGCCGGCAGGAATCGGACGCGGCGCTCGCACAGGAGCTCCTCGGAAGACTCCTGCCCGCGACGGGGAGCGCGCGCAGGGTAGGGATCACCGGGGTGCCCGGCGTGGGCAAGAGCACCTTCGTCGACGCGATCGGGATGTTCCTCCTCGAGCGCGGCCACCGGGTCGCCGTGCTCGCCATCGATCCGTCGAGCACCCTCTCGGGTGGATCGATCCTCGGGGACAAGACGAGGATGGGTCGACTCTCGCTCGAGCCGCGAGCGTTCATCCGACCGTCGCCCAGCGGCGCAACACCCGGAGGCATCGCCCGCCGCACGCGCGAGACGATGCTTCTCTGCGAGGCCGCGGGGTTCGACGTCGTCCTGGTGGAGACCGTGGGCGTCGGCCAGGGCGAGACGGCCGTCGCCGATATGGTCGACTTCTTCCTCGTCCTCGCGCTTCCGGGATCCGGCGACGAGCTGCAAGGCATCAAGAAGGGAGTCCTCGAACTCGCCGACGCCATTGCGGTCAACAAATCGGACGGGGAAGGCGCGAATCGCGCGCGTACAGCTCTGGGCGACCTGAAAGCAGCCCTCCGCTACCTTCCGCGAAAGCGCGCGAGCTGGTTGCCACGCGCAGTCGCCATCTCCGCACTGACCGGCGCGGGACTCGAGGACCTGTGGGCCATCGTGGAGGAGCATCGGGCGGCACTCGCCTCCACGGGGGAGCTCACGACGTTGCGTTCCGAGCAGCAGCGCGCCTGGATGTGGTCGCTCATCGTCGACCGGCTCGAACGGAGTTTCCGAACGAACCCGCGCGTGGCGGCGCGCCTGCCGGCCGTCGAAGCGGACGTCGTCGGCGGCCGGACGACCCCGACAGCCGCCGCGGAGAGCTTGCTTGCAGAGCTGGGCTTCGGGCGCGGCGAGTGACATGAGCTCATCGAGCTTCAGCGACGAGGCGCCGCAGGCCATGATCATGCGCCTCGATGAGGCGCCCGACGCTTACGCCCACTCGACGCCCGAGAGTACGGACGGACCCAAGGTCGTCCCCAAAATCGCCGCATAGGTTGGGCGGGATGGGTTGAGCTCTCAGTCGGTCGCGGAACTTCGTCGAGTCGGGGGTCCGCTCTGGGCGCGGCCGTAGAGAGCGCGCAGCTCCTCCTTTGCGCTATCGAGTACCCGTCGCCGCGCGGGGCTCAGATGGGCACCAGCCCGGTTCATGTAGAAGGTGAGCATCGACATCGCGGATTCGAAACGAGTCGGACTTGCGGCGGCGGCTCCGATCGGCGGAGCGTTTCAGCGAGGTCGCGACCTGCCGGGAGCTGCCTTTGAAGGCACCCGGCTCCAGGTCGAGCGCGTCGCTCGATTCGGTCACCTGCTGCGACCACTTGCGGCCCCGAGCACGGCTCGGTCTCGTGGACGGTCCCATTGCGGTCGTTTTCTTTGCAGCCATGGTGGCGCGTAATGGAAGCAAGCCCCATGCGATGGTCATGCTCGTGGCCGGAAGTCGAGCAAAGCTGGAGTCCGCGAAAAACGGCGTGCTTCTCGCACCACCCAACGCGAAAGGTGCCGGCGACGCCCGGCACCTGCTCCTGACCGCCAGCTCCTCGACCGCATGGACCTCGACGGGCGGCCGGCGAGGGCCTGAAGGGCGCCATCGCCGGAGCTCTCGAGGACAAGGTGTGGTGCGCCACCTAGAGGTGCCTCGGATAGCCCGGCGTGGAAGGTCTCTATTCGCTGGAGACGATGCGCGGCAGCTCGTCGATCCCTGCTCGTCACGCGGTCTCTTCCGCCCCGACGTGGCTTTCCGCGACGTGACGCAAACGGACGGGCGTGGGCAGGTACGAGAGTGTTCGCGGACCTGGAGCGCGGCTGAGGCGGGCACGGGCGCTGCGGAGCACGGCCGAGCGCAGGTAAACGGACCCTTCCAGGTCGACAGCTGCAAATGCCTAGGCCCTCGAGCGGTCGGCGCGGGGCTTTGTGGACGAGGTGGCACGATCGCGTTCCGACGAGACCGAACGCGAATTGTGCTACATACTCAACATGAAGGCGAAGAGACGGCGCGCAGGCGCAACCGAAACGTTCTCGGTCTCGGTCGACGCGGACACGAAGCGTGCACTGCGAAGGCTCGCCGACGCCGAGTTCGAAGGCAACCTCTCGGCCCTCGTGACTGACTTCGCGGAGGAGGCCCGGAGGCGAATGGCTGCCGCGGCATATCTTCGGAAGCACGGTATACCGAGGCTGACGCAGGGCGAGGCCGAGACCCTCGAGGCGCAAATCGAGCGGGACATCGCGAAGGCCGTTCCGCGGCGCACACGGCGCGGCGTCGCGTGATCCCCAGGTACGTCCTGGACACCGGCGCCCTGATTGCCGCCGAGCGCGGCAAAGAGCGCGCGGCGCGGTTCCTTCGCCTCGCACATGTCGGCCGTGCGCGACTGGTGGTGCCGCTGCCGGTCGTTGCGGAGTGGTGGCGGGGGCGAACGGATGTACGCGACGCTATTCTTGGAGCGACGTCCGTCGTCGCGTCGGTCGACGCGGCGAAGGCTGCGGGCCTCGCGCTTGGGCACATCAGGAACATCGATGGCAGGATGGCCGTCGATGCAATCGTGATGGCGACGGCCGCTCTGCTCGACGCTGTCGTGGTAACGGGAGACGTCGCCGACTTCGAACGCCTCGCAGCACACTTCCCAGGCGTTACTCTCCTCACCACCTGACCCCACGGCTCGCGCCTCGAGAAACGCAGATCTTCGCTCCTGGGGTGTTACCGGCACACGTTCGCGAGCCATCTCGCCATGGCGTCTGTACCCGCGAAAACAATCCAGGGGCTTGCGCGGCACGTGTCGATCATGACGACCGCTCGATACATGCACCTGAGCCCTGGCGGCCTGCGTCGGGGTGCTCGAGCGGGAGCGGTCCGAGCGCCGAGTTCCCGGCGACTGCTTTCAGCACCGTCATGACCGGCTCGGCAGCGCTGCGCGTCGAGCTGCGAACCTCGCCGCAGCAAGCACTCTGCGTGTCATGTGCTCTCCTCCGCACACGCTGCAATCGCCATCGTCGCCTCGGCACAACCCTCCAGCGCAGTCGCGGAAGACTCGTCGCATCCTCTCGGCACGCCGACGCCATGCTAGAAGATGGAGCTCATGGCAAAGTCGCCCAGCTCGCCGAGAAAGACAGTTCGCCTTCGCGCGCTGCTCGCTTCGAAAGATCTGCGCGTGACCGAACAGCGGCTCGTGGTCCTTGCTGCACTTGCGGCCATCCGGAGCCCTGTTAGCTTTCCGGAACTCGTCGAGCGGCTCGCCGAGGGGGGACTGGACCGAGCGACGGTCTATCGGAATCTCGTCGGCCTCGCGGAGGCCGGGATCCTCATCAAGACGCAGCTGGGCGATGGCGTGGCGCGCTACGAGCTTCCGCGCTCGGGCGAGTCTCAGCACGCCGAGCACTTGCACTTGGTCTGCGTCGACTGCGGCGGCGTCAGCTGCCTCCCGCCGAGCGCGGTCTCGCTCCACGGCGAGGCCGCACGCCGAGTGACCGAGGTCCAGCTCCGCGGCCACTGCGCTGCGTGCGGCGGCTGACGGCGCGAAAGCGGCCCGAAACGGGGGCCGCCTCCCGCTCGGAAGGACGCCCGCCGCGCTCACCGGCGCGCCGCGTGCTCGCTCGACCCTCGCTCCGGAGCGACCGCCGCTCAGGAGCCGCCCGCGGGCGCGGGGTACTGCCGATCGATGTAGCAGAGCCCTTGGGAGTTGAGGTGCCCCTGCGTCGACTGCGTGTACCGTATGAAGTCGTAGTAATCGCGGATCGCCTTGCAGTCGTCCTTCGTGAAGTCCTGGCCGATCGTCCCGCTGCATGTGGCGTTGGGGTCTATTGGCACGCTCAGCGTGCTGAAAGACATCGCCCCGTTGTTCGGGGGCGAATACGCCGACTCGCACCATTGCCAGGGCATGACCACGCCGTTCTTGTCCTTGAAGGGACTGAACGGCACCCCCTTGAAGTCCTCAGGTGCGCTACGGGGTTCTTCTGGCCGATGTACTGCGCGGCGATCTGGTTCCAGTGCACCGGAGTGTCCTCCTCGAAGCTCTCCCAGAACGGGTGATCCATGTGCACGGTGACCTGCTCGACCTCGCTCTGGCTGGATGACGACTGCACGCCGCGAACGTCGTGCCCGGCCAGCTCGCTGGCGGAGTAGTTGACGCAGTTGACGTAGTTCGTCGGCGTCGGGAACGCGAACTGGAACGTCATCGTCTGAGGCAGCTGGCTGAAGTCGTAGATGCTGGGGCAGGTCCCGCCCCCGCTGTCGTCCCCCGTCCCGCCGTCGTCGCCTGTCCCGCCCTCTCCACCTGAGCCCGAGGTTGCGGTCGCGCACGTCTGAGCATCGTTATTGTAGTCGGTTTGAGGGTTGCTCGAACAAATGCCGAAGCCCATCTGGCCGCCCGACTGAGCGCCGGCCCACGTGGCCGTCCCGTGGTAGTAGACGCTGGCGCCGTTCGTGACCATGTACTGATAGTCGGCCTCCTCGTCCTTCGTCAGGTTGACGTTGATCGCGTTTCCGTCGCTCGGCGCCTGTACGGTGCTGAACCCGAACGCATACGTCGTCGACGGGTCGAACGCCGCGCCGCCGCTGTCGTTCTGCTTCGTGATGGCCGCGATGGCGAGCGCCTGCTCGCCGGCGCCGCCCTTTCCGTCGAGCGGGCCGCCCTTGTGGAGATCGACGACGAATGGGCCGTCGACGTGCGCGACCTGCCCGCCGTGCTGGGACTGGTCGGACGAGCTTTCGTTCGGGTCCGACCACAGCGTGATGTGGTCGACGACCACGATGTACTGGTCGATCGTCCAGTTCCAGCCGTCCACCATGTACGTCGCCGTCGAGGGATCATACGGTGGGTACGCGTAGCCGTTGATGGCATTCGCCTCGCCCGAGATCGAGAACACGAACGTATTGGAGCCCGTATCGCCCGGAGGGGTGAATGTCTTGAGCGTGTGGCCTTTCCCGTCCTGGATCGGGTCCGCGGGGGGCGTGTAGCCGAGTTGCGATTGGCCACCGGTCCCCCCGTCTGCCGAGTTGCCGGCAGCGCCCGAACTGGAACTCGAACAGGCCGGCGCGACGAACACGGCCAGGGCGAGAGTCCCCACTATCCTTGCTTGATTCATGACGCAGCTCCTTGATCCTCTTGGTTTCATTGTCGCGGGTAAGCGAGGGTGTAGGCCGCGCTCCCTGCCGTAAAGATGCCCGTGAAAAGGGTGGAACCCTGCTGCGAGCCCAGCATGCCGCCCGCCAGATTGCTCGAGTCCGGGATGCAGTACTCCGCTTCGCCGTACATCGTGTTCTGATCGAGATGGCACTGGGCGCTCGCGACCGAGGGCAGCGTCGAGAAATCGATGGACTGCTTGAACCAGCCGCGCGGGTCGATGGTGAGCAGCAGCGAGTCGCCGGGGGCGAGCGTCAGGTTGATGTCGCCGAGCTCGATGATGCGCTGCTTGCAGATCGGGTTGAGGCCCGGCTGCCCGGGCTCCTGGGCAGGCTCGCCGCGATTGCTCTCGTTGATGGTCACGGTCGCCGCCCACGAGAACACCTTGCCGTCCGACTCCCGTGTCGCCGTGCCAACGAGGTCCGCGGTATCAGGAACCCCGAAGCCGGAGTTGTCGGCGTTGTTGACGTCGCCCTGCGTGAGATAGAGCTCCCAGCTGAGTCCCAGGTCCGCGGAGCCGCTACCCTGCACCGGGAACGCCTGTCGTTCGGTGGACAGGAGGTCGACCTCCAGGCCGTCCGGCACTTGCGCGCAATAGACGCCCTGGCTGATGCAAGCGGGCGTGTTGAACGTGCCACCCGAGCCTGCCGGCGCCTCGTTCACGTAGACCGCGCCGACGTACATGTGCGCGTACGTCAGCTGGATCGTGTAGCCGTTCACGGAGAAGGGATCGCCCGCGCCACCGGCTCCGGCCGCATAGGCAGGGAAGGAGACGAGCTGGTCGCCCGTCGTCCCGTTGCACGCGTCGGCGGCGATCCCGACGAGGAGAAGCGCGACGCCCGAGAGGATGCGCCGCCTCACGAGGCACCTCCCAGGGTCATACCGACCGTCAGCATGATAATTCGCGGCGCCCCCGCCGTGAACGAGCGCTCGGGCGCGAGCGTCGGTTCTGCCTGGGAGTGGAAGTCGGAGGCGTAGTTGTACTCGCCGAGCTTGTACTTGGAGTCGAAGAGGTTCGTCGCTGCGAGGCGCACGTTCCAGATCCTCCACGCGAGACTCGCCGACGCGTCGGAGACGAAGATGACGTCGCTCAGCTGGCTGTAGGGCAGCGGCCGCGGCCCGACGTAGCTCACGCCGTACCCGATGGTGCCGAGGATCGGCTTCTGATCGATGCGCCAGGGCAGGTCGTGGAAGAACGCGAGGTCGGCGCGGAGCACCAGATCCGGCACGTAGGGAACGAGCAGATGGGTATCGTCGAAGGTCGCCTTCACGGCCGTCGCGTTCGCGGCGATGTCGAAGAAGCGCCCCAGCGCGCGCGCCGAGCCCGACCAGCCCGTGCGCGTCGAGCCGCTGGCGAGAGTGCTGCGGCCCTCGCTCGGATCGAAGAGGAGGTCCTGGCCCGAGTGCGTGTCGAAGAAGACCGACTTCGCCGCGAGGTTCACCGACCCGACCTGGTCGCTGTACGAGACGCCGAGGTCTCCAGACTGGATCGTAACGAAGGGCGTGAGCAACCCTTGCGCGACGTAGCTGGGATCGACCGAGCGGACGCCGTTGCCCGCGCTGAGCGCGAACTCGAAGTGTTCGAAGGGCCCCATCACGAGCGTGCCGCGCGGCATGACCGCGCCGTCGCCCGTCGAGGAGCGCTGGATCGGCTCGCGATAGACGCCGTGTTCGAGCTCGCTCAGGCAGGGCTGATCGACCTCGGGATACTGGTTGGAGGGGCTGTCGACGCCGACGCTCGCGTTGACGGCGCAGTTGTTGAGCACGTCGAAGAGGAACATGTCGGCGCGAACGCCCCCGCGAAGCGTCGAGCCACCGGGTGGGGCGCAGGTTCGCGTCGACGTAGACGCCGACGTCGGCGAGCGTCGACGTGAGGTCCGCGTCGGTGAGGTATGGAGCCTGGTTGGCCGCCATGTCGCGGTACTGCGTCGACGTCGTCTGGTCGATGCGCGCGAAGTAACCGGCCTCGAACTCCTGTCGTTGGCCCAGGGCCTCGCCGTGCCAGCGAGCGAAGCCGCGACCCCCGAACGTGAGCTCGTCGAAGTGGAAGTCGATCAGGTCGCCGCGCTGGACGTGAGGCGTCTGCGTGGGCTCCTGGACGTCGTTCAGGAAGCCCGTCCAGTCCTCGAGCAGACGCATCGTCCGGTCGATGACGAAGAGCTGCTGGGAGACGTCGATGTCCTGGAAGCGGTTCTCGTAGGTCGCCGAGATGGACGCGCGCGTCGAGGTGTTGCCGACCTGGTTGGGGTCCTCGGTGCCGTAGAACCCGACGCGGCCCGAGGCGTAGTCGTCTTCGCGGACGACGCCGGCAGTGTTGTACTCCGTCGCGTAGGCCGTCGCGTTGAGGCGAAGGACTCCGTTCTGGCCGACGGGGATCTCGTATTGGCCGATGGCGGTCCCGCGCTTGGCCTGTCGGTTCGTCCCGAAGCCGTCGGTCGTGTAGTACTCGGCCCCGGCGAAGGTGCCGGTGGGCGCGTCGCTCGGGCCCCAGAGGACGAGCAAGCGCTGCGTGCCGAAGCTGCCGACCGTGTACTCGGTCGTAAGTCCGCGGCGGTCGAGCCCAAGATGGTAATCGGCGCTGCCGGCGACAGCGAAGTCCCCTTGCTGCGGCGCATACGGGCCCTCGAGCACGCGCACCGAGTGGATGAGCTCTGGGATGATGAAGTGCGTGTCGGCGTACCCGTTGCCGTGGTAGTTCCCCGCGTCGTTGATGGGGACGCCATCGACGCTGAACTCGAGGTCCTGCCCCTCGTGCGCGTCGAAGCCGCGCAGGAACACCTGCTCGGCGTGGCCTGAGCCGCCCTCGTTGGTGAGCAGAAAGCCCGGAGCGAGCTTGAGCACGTCGGACGCGTTCGTGCGCGGCACGGCCTGCAGCTCGCCGAGCGTGACCTTGTAGTCGGACGCACCGTGCGTCCGGGCCTCGAGCTGTCCGTGCACCTGAATGTCGGAGACCTGAGCCTCTCCGCTAGGAGCCGTGGCTCCCGGGGCGGCCGCGGTGGAGGGGGCCGGCCCCGATGATCCCGCCGGCGCAGCCTGCACGGCCGGCTGCGGGGGAAGCTCGTCGCTCGCCGGCTTCGTTTCGACCAGTTCGGGCGGAGGCGCGGGAGGCGCAAAGTGGAACGGCATGCGAATGCGGCTGGCGACAGGCTTCCCGTCTCGCAGGGCCGGTACGAACGTCCACTGGCGGGCGGCGACGATCGCCGCTTCGTCCAGGTCGGGCCCCCCGGACTGGGCGACGTCCACCTTCGTGACGTGACCATCCGCGTCGACGGTGACGGTCAGCACGACATCGGCGTGCAGCCGCGCCGCAAGCGCAGACGGGGGATACACGGCGTCGACATGCTGGACGACGACGGGAGCCTTCACGTCACCGGCCGATGGCGCTTGCGCCCGCGCGGGCGAGGCGACAGTCGCCCAGAAGGCGATCGCAAAAACGGCTGCGCCTTTCGGGACAAGAGAGTGGCTCCGGTGTCCGTGGGGGTGATGACACATCGTTGTTCGGCGAATCTCCGAAGTCCCGGAAGCCGCTTCCGTTCACTTCATCAGTTGTTCAAGTAAGAAACTGATCGCAACCTGGTTGCAACTGGCGCATAGATACTCGTCGGCCTGCGGATGGCAACTCAAATCGCATGTGTCGGCTTGCGCAAAGGGCGCAGGTCAAAAGCCGGAGGGCTACGTGCTCACCCTCGCCGTCGTGCTCTCGGTCCTCGTTCTCGCTGCGGGGACGGCCCTCGTCGCGGCTGGTCGCGCTTCACAGGCGCGGCTCATCAACGTGGCGGTGCGTGCTTTCACGCTCGTCGTCGCGCCGGCGGCCGTCTTGACGGGGATCGTGCCCCATCTCTACGAGGAACTCGGCGCGCTCGGACCGGCGCTCGTGGCGGCAGGTTTCGCATTGCTTTGGCTCGCCGAGCACCGCGGAGGACATCTCGCCGACGTCACGACGGCGCTGGTGGTCCCCACCCTCGCGCTCCACTCGCTCTTCGACGGCGCTTCTCTGTCGCTCGTGCTGGGGAGCGCGCCGGGACCGGCCTCGCCGCTGCTCGCGCTCACGCTCGTCGCTCACCGCCTCCCCGAGGGCCTCTTCATAGGCCACACGCTCTTGCCCCGAGTCGGCGCACGTAGCACGGGGGCAACCGTCGCCCTGCTTGCGGCAGCGACGGTCGGCGGCTCAGTGCTTGGTCGTGAAGCCTTCGGCCACTTGGGTGGCAAGGTGGTCAGCGGGGTCGTGGCAACAGGCGTGGGGGTCGTCTTGCGTGCGCTGCTGCACCGCCACCCGTCGGCCCACCCCACGAACGGTTGCGCGCTGCAGGCGCCCCGGAGCGCGCCGGCGCGCTCCAGCTTGGGTTAGCCCAGGGCTAGCCCGCGAGGGTGCTGCGACCGACCGTGGTCCTCTCGACGCGGGAGGGGAGTAGGCCGTGCGGTGCTACCGTCAAGAGGTGGGCGCATCGAGACTGCCGCGGCATTTTGGGTGGGAGCGCTGCTCGCGGCTACCCGCGGCAATGTGGATCCTCCTCGCCGCGACCGTCGCGTGCGCATCGCAGCCGCCGCCGGCTGCCGTCACCCCGCAGCCAGTCACGGCTGCGGCTCCTGCGCCCAGCGCCTCATGGCAGGCGGCGCGCCTCAGCATGTCCGAGGCTGGAAGGAATCCGCACCGCAGATAGAACGGGTGCACCTCCGGTGCTCTGGGCACTCGCCCGACGTTGCCCTCCGCCGCGCCCGCGTCGCCCGATGGCCCACGAGTCGTCCAGAGCGCGAAGACGCGTCCTGATGGCGGATACGCGGCACACCTTGAACAGGGTGCACACGTACACGAGTGAGAGTTCTGAGGATTTCGAAAGATCGGCCCTCCCGGCATTGAGCCTCCAAATTTTGTTATCTACCTGGGAGCCGCGCGTATCATGATCGGCGATGATGCCTACGCTGATCACGATCCCCTTCAGCCACTTTTGCGAGAAGGCTCGCTGGTCGCTCGAGACGGCCGGGGTCGCGTTCCGCGAGGAAGGGCACTGTCCCGTGCTGCACAGGCTGGCTGTGCGCCGCGCAGGGGGTCGAGGGTCCGTGCCGGCTCTGGTCATCGAGGGCGGGCGCCCGCTCGACGACTCACCGCTCATCGTGCAGTACGCGGACGCGCAGGCGGCGCCTGGCCGCAAGCTGCTGCCTGTGGACGGGAGCGCGCGCGAGGAGGCCCTCGCGATCGAGCGCGAGCTCGGCGACGAGTTCGCGCCTCACGTCCGGCGCTTCGTCTACTTCCACGTCCTTCCACGCCGCGAGCAGGCTCTCGAGCTGTTTCGCGCCGACGTCTCCGCAACCGAGCGCGCCATCGTCCGATTCGCGTTCCCCGCGATGCGCGCCGTGATGAAGCGGGTCATGCGGATCGATGACAAGGGGATGGAGCGCTCACGCGACGCCATCCGGCGTGTCCTCGACGCGATGGGCGCCCGCCTCCGGGACGGTCGTCCTTACCTCCTCGGTGACCGCTTCAGCGCCGTGGACATCGCGTTCGCGGCCTTCGCGTCCCCGATCGTTCTGCCGCAGGAGCACCCGAAGCTACGCGTCGCGTTCGAATCGCTGACCGGCCCGCTGGCCGACGAGATTGGCGCGTCGCGGCAGCACCCTGCCGGCCTCTTCGCGCTTCGTATGTATCGGGAGCGCCGCGGCGAGCTTCCGGCATCATGAGATCGAGCGGGAGAAAATCGTCTTCCCTCGTCAGAGGAAATCGCGCCGTTGCCGCTTAGGTAGTCGAGGGAAGCGCTCGACCGGGAGGGAGCGACGCACGGTCAACCGGCAGTGACGCTGGTTTTATCGGGAGCGACGCTCGTCGAACAAGGAGCGCGGAATGTCCAACGAGCAGAGACGCTTCGCCAGCAAGGAGAGCCGCGTTGCAAGCAAGCAGCGACGCGCTGCCATCGAGGAAAGACGCTGTGCTGATGAGCAGAGACGACCTTCCAACAAGAAGTGACGCTTCGCCCATTGAACAAGAGGCTCTGCCAGGAAGGCGAGTCGCTTTGCGAGCTGGACGAGACCTCCGTCGAACACGAAGAGACGCTCTGCGAACAGGACGAGACGCTCTGCGAACAGGACGAGACGCGCGTCGAACAGGGAGAGACGCTGTGCGAGGAGGGGTCGACGCGCGGTCGAAACGACAAGGCGCCTTCCCAATAGGAACTGCGGCTTTCACGAAACACATCGAGACATTTCCAACTCGCATCGACGCTTTGCAAAAACAACGGTCCACAGTTCCAGCCGCAGGAGACGCTCTGGCAACCCAACCATCACGAAAACGGAGAATTGCGATGAACAGCACGACCGAGTCCATCCGCCGTCCGACGATCACGCTCGCCCTGCCGAGGAGCGTGCCCGCGCTCATCTCCTACGCCCAGGGCATCGTGACTCGGATGCGGGAAACCCGTCCTTCCCCGCCCCCTTGCCCACGCTCGCCGCCGTCACGGCGGCCCTCGCCGACCTGCAGACGGCCGAGACGGCGGCGCTGGCCCGAACCAACGGTGCCGTCACGGCGCGCAACGAAAAGCGCGGCGTGCTCGTCGCGGCGCTCCAGCAGTCCGGGCCCACGTCCAGTCGATCGCCGATGCGGACGGTACCTTCCTCGCGCTCGGACGACGCGCACGCCGCCCCGGTGCCCCTCGTCGCGGGGGGTGGCGCCAGGCGCCCGGGGTAGTGGAAGGCAGGCTTGCTCGAGTTCCTCGTCCACGGACTCCGCTACGTCTTCCCCGCCGAATGGAGCGGCGTGACCCGCTGCTCCATCGTCGTACGCGGCCCCTCCCCTCAGCGCGCGTTCTCGGGCGGCAACCTTCCTCCGGTCTGGCCCCACCCCCAAGGCACGAGCCGAAGCGAGGGGCTCGCGCCTCTCTACAGCTCCGTCCCCGCGGCCGCGCTTCGCGATCCGCGCACTATGAGTGGCTCGCGCTTGTCGACGCGGTTATCCGGGAGGCCCGCGAGCGAGAGCTCGCAGCGCGTGAGCTCGGTGTCAGCACCGACGTCATTCCCGTCGATCCGGTGTCAGCGATCGCGCCCTACGGGGCACCCCCCATCGTGGTCGACGGAGGCGAAGGGGCTGAGGATGCCGCGAGCGAGGCGTCCGACGGCCAGCTCGTGGACGTAGGCGCGGAAGGCGGCGGCGTGGCGGACACCGGCACCGCCGCCGCCGCGGACGGAGCCACAATCGACGCGGAGGGTGACGCTGGCGGCGCGGACTGAATGGGGTGCGCCCGCCTGCTCAGGCTTCCGCGTGCCCCTACCGGACATGCATTCCATCAGGGGCGGGCGCTTCGAGGCGATGTGCGGCAAGTGCCTCCAACGCTCGGTCTCTCTGCCCGCTGACACCGCCGAGCAGAAGTGGGCGGAGCTGCTGAATCTAGGATGGACCCTCTACAAGGCGAAGACTGGCACGCGCGAATACGCGCTCTGCCCCGCGTGCACGAAGGATCCGCCGGACGTCGACAAGGAAGCAGGTCACGCACACGATCGGTTCCGAACACGCGTGGCATTGCTCCACACGTGGATAATCTAGCAATGGATCGTGACGGCTTTACCCGACCTCGTCTCGCTTGCAGAGAGCCGCTCGCAGGCCGTCAGCCTAGTTCGGCGTCTTCTCGGGGGGTTCGCGTGGCGGCGCGGCATCGACGTCACGCCTGAGCCACTTGGTCTCGTCGTGGACACGTCCGCAGCCCCCTCATGACTCCGCGCGGTCACATGGCCGACACGCACGAGGCCGGCATTGATCGACGACCCGCAGAAGCCTACTGAGCTCTGTGGTTGCAGCGCTCAGCGGAATCGCGATCCTCATCGCTGACGACAACGTCGACACCCTCGATGTCCTCCGGGACCTAACCGCCTTCGAAGGCGCGACGGTGCTAACAGCGATAAACGCGCGCGAGGCGTTGGCGGTTCTCCGGACGTGGACGCCGGACGTGATGCTGCTCGACATCTCGATGCCGGGCATGGACGGCATCGAGCTTCTCACGCGCATCCGCCGAGAGCCCGCTCTTCGCAGAATCCCGGCCGTGGCTGTTACCGGCTACAGCGAGACGCGTGATAGGAATCGTTGCACAGAGGCGGGGTTCGAGGCGCACATCACGAAGCCGTTCGACGGGGAGACGTTGGTCAACCTCATCGCGACGCTCGTCCCTCACGGCGCGTAGGGCGTCGCCATCAGTCGGATGGCATGGCTCCGCTGCAACACGCCGGACGTCGACAAGACGCGGCGAAGGCTATGACGGGGCGGAAGCGCAAGTGACCAGCGGGCATTGACGCCTTGCCGACCGGGGCGCACTCCGGGAGCTGTTTTGCCGCCTTTGTCGTCAACGCCTGGACCACCCCCGTCACCCTCGGCGCGACCTTCGATGCTCAGACGCTCGACCTCTCCAACAGCGCGTTCCTTCCGCAAGGCAGCGGATCGAGCTTGACGTACACTCCGCTGGAGAGCGGTCTCCTCCAGCCCAACCAAGTCGCCATCGTGTTTCTTGCGCACTTTGATGCACCGACCAGCACGGTACAGAATGGGCCACAAACGAACACTGCGTGCCCCGCCGCGGTCACGGCCGCGTACACCTCCGCGGATGCCGCAGTCCACGGCACCGGACGCGGGCACGCTTTTCACATCACGGCGTCCGCGCCCGTCGTGGCGTACGACATCTATCCGTATGGCGGCGCCGTCAGTTACATCTCGAGCGCCGCGACCTCACCGGCAGCCCAGTCCTGGCCGACAAGCCGATCGGCATGTGGGGCGGTCACTACGCGATGTTCGTTCCGGATCCGAGCACGCGCGCTGCGGATGCGGCCCACCAGCAGATCCCGCCCATCAAGGCCCTTGGCAGCGAATACGTGGCGGTCCGATACCGTGAGCGCGTGCCCGAAAGTAACGAGTCGGTCCCTTGGCGCCTGGTGGGCGCCGTCAACGGTACGACGCTCTCGTACGAGCCTGGCGCGCCCGCGGGTGCACCGACGGCGCTGGGCCAGGGGCAAGTCGCTGAGTTCCAGTCTCCTGGCCCCTTCGTCGTCGAGAGCCAGGACTCCGCCCATCCCTTCTACATGACGGCGTACATGACCTTGCGGCGGTGACGCGGATGGACTTGGAGACCCCGAGGCAGTCAACATCGTGCCGCCGCAGCACTTCCTCGATCACTATGTCTTCTTCACCGACCCTACGCGGAGACAGACGTCGTCGTTGTCCGCGACAGCGCGAGTAGCAGTGACGTGACCCTCGACTGCGTGAACGGGCCGCTCACGGGGTGGCAGCCGATCGGGGCGCGTTACGAGTACACGCGCGTGGACGTGCAGCATCTCGGCACGACAGTTGGGAGCTGCGACAACGGTCGGCATGAGATGACCAGCGCGGCGCCGTTCGGGATCACCGTCTGGGGCTTCGACAACAGCGTGAGCTACGCATATCCCGCGGGTGCCAGTGTCAAGCCGCTTAGCGCCGTCGTCGTGCCACCGGAGATCCGGTGAGGGCGCGCGCAGAAACAATGGAACGCGTGTTGGGTCTGGCGCGTTCGCGCGGAAGCGACCATCATGAAGATTGGGAGGTCGCCATGGCCGCGAAGAGGGCTCGCCGTTCCGCGTTCGTTCCGCGGCTCCTCGTGAGGACCGCCATCGTCGGCGTCATTCCCGCTTGTGCGATGGGCTGCGGCTCCAGCGAAACGCCCGCTCCCGTGGCGGACGCCGGGGTCGACGCGCCCTTCCTCGGGGTCGCGGCGGTTGCCTATCCGGCCTACGAGGCCGGGGCCCCCGATGCCTCGGTCGATGCACCGCCAGACGTCATGTTTCTCGGGGTCGCGGCGGTTGCCTATCCGGCCTACGAGGCCGGGGCGCCCGACGGCGCCCTGGATGGCGGTCCGGCGGACGCGCGGCCCGACGCCTTCCATGGCTTCGTTCTCGCGGTGACCGCGTACGAGGTCGATCGTCCCAAAGAAGGCTGAAAGGCCATGCCGGCCGCCGAGCGCATTCGTATCCGCCGGGTGCTGACCGAGACACCGCTCGCGCGCCAGCACGATCGAACCGTCAGCGGTCGGTCATCGCGCAGGGTCATCGACGTCCCTTGGTCGAAGTTCGATCGAACCAGGTACCCTGAGCCCGCGCTCGCGCTGGCGTGCAAGGCGCAAACGATGCTTGCGACCGGCGAGTACGAGGCCGTCGATCTGTTCTCCCGGATTTCTGCGGGCCTGGTCGCCAACGGCGCGCCGATCGATTTGATTGCATCGGCGGCGAGGGTCGCGACCGATGAAATCCGACACTGTGACTACGCCTTCCGGATGGCCGCCCTGTGCGCGGGCCATGACGATGTGGTCATCGACATGCGCAGTGGCAAGGCGCAGGCGCGCTGGGGCAGGGCGCTCGATCTCGAGACGCTCGATCACATGATGATCGAGATTCCCGCCATCGGCGAGGGGCTCGCCTGCGCGCTTCTGGCTGCGTCGCGCGATCGGGCGACCGACCCGGTCGCGCGCCCTCTCTTCACGTCGATCCTCGGCGACGAGGTGCATCACACGCGGCTCGGGTGGTACTACCTCGCGTGGCGGGCGCCTCAATGGTCTCAAGCCGAGCGCCAGCGCGCGGCCGACCGCGCCGGGGCTGTCATCGTGGACGTCGAGAAGCGCTTCTGGTGGGGACGCGACGCGTCCGTCGGGAGCCGCAAAGCGGCACGCGCGCTCGGGGTCCTCGAGTCGCGTGGCCAACGCGAGGTCGTGCGAGACATCATGCAGGACGAGATCATCCCTGCGTTGGACCAGCTCGGCCTGGGGGCGTCCCACGCCTGGCGAGTGCGCAAGCGTGGGAGCTGAGCGGCATCCGTTTCCGCCGTTTGCCTGGAAGACGCTCGCGCGTCCTCTCAGCGAAGAGCAGCGCGCCGAGGTGAGCCGCGGCCTCCGCAATCTCCTCCGCTTTCAGAGTACCCTCGCCCGCTGGCGCCCCGTCGGGCACGCGCCCGACGCAACCCCGTTCGTCTCTCTCTACGCAAATGGGCGCCTCTGCGGCTGCCAGGGCAGCGACGAGGGGAGTCCCTCCGAGCGATTGGAGAGAGCATTTCTTCGTGCTCTTCACGATGGTCGTTTCGCGCCCGTGTCGCCGGCGGAGCGCGGGGCGCTCGCAGCCCAGGTCTCGTACGCGCTTCGCCCTAGCCTGCTCAACCCGGAAAGCGCCGCGGCGGAGCTCGAGATCGGCACCCACGGCGTCGCGATCGTTCGGGATCGGCTACCGGGGGTGATGATCCTTCCTCACGTCGCGAGAGACGAGCGCCTCGGTCCGCGCGAGCTGCTCGGAGCCCTCTTGCGAAAAGCGCGCGTCGCCGACGAGGCGCTGAGCGAGGGAGGACTCTACGCGTTCGACGCCGAGGACGTCGTCGTCCACGAGGCCGGCCCGCGCCCACGCTCGCGTGCGGTGGGCGCCGAGGCGGCCGCAGCCTGGCTGGCTTCGCTCGTCGATGACGAAGGCGCCATCACGTTCGCGATCGATCCGCGCACGCGCCGCCGCGTGGCTCACGGCGAAATGCACCACGGTCGCGCGGCCGTGGTGGTGCAAGCGCTGGCGGCCCATGGGCGCCGGCCCGCGCTCGTCGCGCGAGCGAAGCGGAGGCTCGAACGCGACGTTCGCGCGGCGCTCGCGGGGGCGGCCGTGAGCGGGTGGACGGCCAATCCGGAGCTCATCGCGGGCACGATGGCGCTCGCGATCCTTGCGGGGATCGCGCTCGATCGGGAGCTCGTGGAGTTCATCAAGACTCGGCACATGCCGCGAAGCGCATGGCATGGGGCCCAGGTCGTTGCGGCCCTGGGCCCACAAGCGCCCGCAGATCTCTGGACCTCGTGCGTCGCCGACCTCGATCGCCATCCCTTTGCTCCATGGACGTTGATCGCCGCGGACGCTCTGGGAGACCGCGCCGTCCGGGCACGGGTGTCTCGTGCAGTCGCGACCGCGCTGCGGAAGGACCCTCCCCACCGCGGAGCGGCGACCCTCACGTCGATGCCGGAGACCGCGGTCACCGCCCTCGCCGTGGAGGCCCTGGCCCGTTGCCGAGCGCCATGGGCTCGCGCGGCCGTCGCCCGGGGCAGGGAGTTCTTGGGCCGGATGCAGCTCCTGGATCGAAGGATCACCGCGGCGCTCGATCGGAGGCTGGCGTACGGCGCGTTCTCGGCGACTCCCGCGGCGGATCTCCTTCGCTGCGACGTCTCGGCGCATGCGCTGCTGGCGATCCTCAGAGGCTGCGAAGACTGTCCGGCCGGTGTCAGGTTCGAGGCCATCCAGTCCTGAACGCTCCACGCAAGTTGCGCGTGCCGCGCTTCGTCGGAACCGAGCCTGCGCATGGCGCGTCGAACGTGCGGATCCGCCGCCGCCCGCGCCTGCCACATCGCGACGAGGGCGCCGTAGGTCTCGCGGACGCATCCCTCGACGGCGTTCTCGATGGCGATGGCGCGCGAGGAGCGCCCCGCCGACAGGAGCGCCGGTAATTCTACAGCGATGGCGTCGAGCAAGTGCTCCCGGAGGATCCCGGCGCCGAGCTTGGACGAGCCTGTTCCTCGGCGCCCTACTTGCCCCGCTGCCCTACTGCAACGCGACGAAGCGTATGCGACAGTGCTTGCCGGCATGGAAAGCAGCACCGCCAAGCGCCCGGTCGCGAAGAAGAAGGAGGCGAACCCGACGGAGATGGTCTCTTTCGCGGATGCCGAGGAGTGGTCGGCATGGCTGGCATCGCGCCATCAGTCATCGCTCGGGGTCTGGCTCAAGATCGCGAAGAAGGCGTCGAACACGACATCGATCACCTACGCGGAAGCACTGGAGGTCGCCCTTGCCTGGGGCTGGATCGACGGACAGAAGGGGAAGTTCGACGAGGAATGGTGGCTCCAAAGGTTTACCCCACGCGGTTCCCGGAGCATCTGGTCGAGGATCAATCGCGAGAAGGCGATTGCGCTCATCGCAGCGGGCAAGATGATGCCTTCCGGGCTTGCGGTAGTGGAGCGCGCCAAGAAGGACGGTCGCTGGGATCGAGCGTACGAATCGCAGAGTCGCGCGTCGTTGCCGGAAGATCTCGAAAAGGCTCTCGCGAGGAATCCGCGCGCCAAGAAATTCTTCGCGACGCTCGACTCTCGCAACCGTTACGCCGTTCTGTTCCGGGTGCAGCACGCCAAGAAAGCCGAGACGCGCGCCCGTCGCATCGCCCAGTTCGTGGAGATGCTCGCGAAAGGGGAGAAGCTTCATCCGTGAGCCCCACCGCAGCGAGTGGGAAGAGGGGTACAGGGACCGCTCTCCGGGCACTCGCGCCACGCCAGTGCTGGCTTCTGCGCCGACCGCCACCGAGTCACTGACCGTGCACCCCTGAACCCCGCCGGGATAGGCGAGCGACGACGGCCCGTCGTCGTCCTCCGCCTCGATTCGGTCTCGGTCTGCGTCGGCCTGGACTCAGCAATCGATTCGCCGATGCTACGGGCATGATCTCACGTGAAGGCTGCGCGGTGGTCGCGGTCGCGGCCGTCACCGCATGTTCGCCTGTTCGGCGACTCGAGACGCCGGAGTGGGCGCCGAAGGGGGAGCAGTCATCCGTCTCGTCCTCGGTCGCCTTGCCCGAAGGTCTTCGCTTCGAGGCGAACCTCGGGCAGTTCGACCCGCGCGTGCAGTACATCGCGCGAGTCCACGGCGGAGCGCTCGTTCTCGACGACCAGGCGCGACGCTGGCGCTCGGCGCAGGTCGGGCCCCCGTGACGTTCGCGATCGCGGGGGGGCGCCCCGTGACGCCCAGAGGCGGCGACCTCGTGGCGACGCGCACGAACTACTTCGTGGGCGAGCGCTCCCGGTGGCGAACGAACGTCCCGAACTTCGGGCAGGTCAGGTATACGTCGGTCCGCGACGGGATCGACGTCGTCTACCACGGTGAGGGAGGCGTCCTCGAATACGACATCGTCGTGGCCCCGCAGGCCGACCCCGCGGCCGCCGCGATCGACGTCGGTGGGACCGAAGGACTGGCGCTCATGCCGAACGGCGACCTCGCGATCCAGACGCCTAGCGGACGGATCTTCCAGCCGGCCCCGCACGTGTACCAGACGATCCACGGGCGTCGCGAAGAGGTCCACGGCGCCTATCGGATCGCGGGCAAGAGCTCGATCGGCTTCGAGGTCGCACGGTACGACCGCGATCAGCCGCTGATCATCGACCCGGTGCTCAGCTACGCCACGTATCTGAACGCCGATTACGGCTTCGCCGTCGCGGCCGACGGCGCAGGGAACGCATACGTGGTGGGCGAGACGCAGTCCCTCGGCCTGGGTACGCCGGGCGCGGACCAGGCTGCGTATGACGCAGGCTCCGACGCGTACGTCGCGAAGCTGGATCCCTCGGGTTCCTCTCTCGTCTACGCGACCTACCTCGGTGGGTCGCAGTTCGACGAAGCGTATGCCGTCGCGGTGGACGCGAGCGGGCATGCGTACGTGACCGGCAAGACGGGCTCCACGGACTTCCCGACCACCAACGCGCTGCAGGGCATCGCCATGGGCAGCGTCTTCGTGACCGAGCTCGCGCCCGACGGCGCTTCGCTTGTCTATTCGACGCGTCTCGGCGGCGGCAGCGACACAGGGTCCGCCATCGCCGTCGACCCGACCGGTCGCGCGTACGTAACGGGGACCACGTACGCCAAGGACTTCCCGGTGACGAGCGGCCTCTACCCCTTCAGCGGCACCTCGTCGATGGTCACCGTCTCCAACGCGTTCATCGTGTCGATCGCGGCGGGGGGGGCGACGCTGGAATACGGGACCTGCCTCGGCGGTGAAGGCAACGTGGACTATGACACCGCGCAGGGAAGGGGCATTGCGGTCGACGCAGCGGGCAACGCCTACGTCGAGGGTTATGCCAACCCCAACGGGTTTCCCGTCAAGAATTCGCTCGTTCTCTTTTCTTCTCTCAGCAACATGTTCGTGACGGAGGTGGCCGCGGGAGGCGGGTCCCTCGTCTTCTCCACGTTCCTCGAGCCTGCAGCTTCCGCCGGCCCCAATGGCATTGCCGTCGACTCCGGCGGCAATATCTATGTCACGGGAGGCGCCGGGTCGCAGTTCACCACGACGACGGGCGCTGCCCAGACCACGTGCCCGCAGAGCGGAGGGGGATGCGCGTTCATCGAGAAGCTCGCGCCGTCTGGCGCGTCCGTCGTGTACGCGACGGTCCTCGGCGGAAGCGCCGGAGCAGGGACGAGCGGCGGCATCGTCGTGGATGCAGCGGGTACGGCGTACGTTGCGGGGGTTACGTCCTCCAGCGACTTTCCGCTCGTCAACGCGCTCTCGGGCCCAACGGCACTGTTCCAGAAGCAGGCCAACGATGGATTCGTCACGGCGATCGACAAGACAGGCGGTTCGTTCGACTACTCCACCCACATCGCCCAGCAGCCCTCTGCGATCGCGGTCGACGGCGCCGGCAACGCTTTCGTCGCCGGCACGGCGGAATCGTCCGCTTCCGCTTTCGCGACCTGTGGTGCGCTGCAGACGGGGACCCTCGGGCCCTCGGACGCGTTCGTGCTGCGCATCGCGCGCGAGGGTCAGCCCGATGCCGGGCCTGCAGAGTGCGGTCCGGCCGACGGAGGGACACCCGACGCCGGAGGCGCGCCCACCGATGCGGCCGCATCTGTCGATGCTGCCGCGTCTGACGACGCGAGCACCGCGGGCGATGCAGGGGAGACGAGCCCCTCTGCCGACGCAGCGGTCGATGCGAGCCGTCCTGCGCAAGACGCCGACGATGCAGCAGCCCCTCGAGGCGATGCGGGCTCGTCCGGCTCGGGATCGCCATTCCCGTCTTGCCAGACCTCCGTATCGGGGCAGCCGGGTAGCGGCTCGCCCATGCTCTGGGGCACAGGCCTCGCCGTCGCGCTCGTCCTCGGAAGTCGCCGGCGGTCTCGCAGGTAGATGGGCAGCGATTCGGGAGGGCGGCACCAGGCAAACTCGCGGGAGCGAGTGTGGGGGTGAATGGCTCGCGCGAGCGAGCCAGACGGGCCTGGGCCCCTCGAGACCAGGTTGGTACCGTCCGGCGCGTTGCGGAGCAACGCCGGCTGGCGAAAGCCGGCCGATCTTCTGCCGGACGGTACTAGCTTCCGCATCGAATCCCCGGAGTCACCCATGACCGACCTCTCGCTGCGTACGTTCGACTCGGTCCTCGACATGCTCTCCTCGGCCGAGAACCCAACGCCAATGGTTCGCTTGAACCGGATTGCACCGTTCAAGCACACGAAGATCTACGCGAAGCTCGAATGGTACAACCCGTTCGGCGCGGTCAAGGATCGCGTTGCGGCCAACCTCGTCCGCGACGCCGAGGAGCAGGGGCTCAAGTTCACGGACCTTGTCGAGCCCACGTCAGGCAACACGGGAATGGCGCTGGCGATGCTCTCCAATGCGAAGGGTTACCACTTTACGGCCACGCTTTCGCTCGCCATCCCGGCCGAGAAGCGCGCGAGCCTGCGTATGTTCGGCGCGAAGCTCGTCGAGCTCTCGGACGAGCTGTGCCCGATGCCCGGCGCCCCCGAGGGGGCCATGGCCAAGGCCGAAGAGATCGCGCAGCAGCCTGGCTGGCACGAGCTGAACCAGTACAAGAACCCGGCGAATCCCGACGCGCACTTCCGCACGACCGGGCCGGAGGTCTGGCGCCAGACGGAGGGGAAAGTGACGCACTTCGTGGCGGGGCTCGGCACGTGCGGGACCCTCACTGGGACCGGCCGGTTTCTCCGTTCCAAGAAGAAGGACGTCGCCGTTTTCGGCGTGCACCCGGCCGAAGGGCACGACATCCCTGGAGTCCGTAGCCTCCGGCAGCTCAAACTGGCCGATTTCTTCGTGCCCGCCGAGTACACCGGCATCGTCGAGGTCGGGAACGAGGAGGCCTATCGCCTCTGCCAGCGACTGAACCAGGAGGAGAGCATCATCGCGGGGCCGAGCTCGGGAATGGCGCTGGCCGGCGCGTTCAAGCTGGTGCCGGACGAACCGGGCGCAGTTTGCGTCGTCATCTTCCCCGACAACGCGTTCAAGTACCCCGCCTCGTTCAAGAAGCACTTGCCAGAGCTGTTCCCGGCCGCCAAGGAGGAGGCGCCCGCTGCAGGACCGAGCCCGGACATCCTGCAATCCATCCAGGATCTTGCGCAAGGCTCGGCGGACGTCATCGATCATGACGAGGCGGTCGCGCTCGTCCGCGCCGGCGCGCTCTTGGTCGACGTTCGGACTCCGCAGGAGTTCGAGGGAGGGCACGTCGCCGAAGCCGTGAACGTACCGCTCTCCGCGCTCGGCGCCCTCGGCGCGCCCGGGCTGCCCAATCGTCACGACCGCCCGGTCGTGACCATGTGCGGCGTTGGCAAGCGGTCGCTCACCGCGATGCTGCTCCTCAAGGCCCAGGGGTACGAGCGAGTGAAGAGCCTGCGCGGTGGGATTACGGCCTGGAAAGAGGCCGGATACCCGCTCAACGTCACCTGACGCGTCACAGCTACCAAAATGACCGACACCGCAGGCCCCCAGAGCCCCCTGGCCGAGACCGACGCGCGGCGCCTGAACGCGTTGCAGACGGGGATGATCTATGCCCTCTGGGCGGAGTTATACGCCGATGCGCCCGCGATCGTGTCCGCGAAGGGCAACCGCACGTTTGCAGAGCTCAACGCGCGCGCCAATCAGCTCGCTCGTGCCCTGCGAGCCCGCGGCCTCAGGGCAGGGGACGCGGTGGCTCTGATGTGCTCCAACCGCCCCGAGTTCGCGGAGGCGCTCCTGGCGACGCGCCGCTCGGGGCTGCGCTTCACTCCGATCAACTGGCACCTGACGGGCGCCGAGGCGGGTTACATCCTCGACGACTGCGACGCGAAGGCCTTCATCGCCGAGGCAAGGATGGTCGAGACCGTCTGCGTGGCTTCGGAGGCCGCGCCACGCGCGACGACGCGGCTCGCCGTGGGCGGTGAGATCCCCGGATTCGATTCCTACGAGGAGGCGCTCGCAGCCGAGGACATCACCAACGTCGCCGATCCGACGCTCGGCACCAGCATGCTCTACACGTCCGGCACGACGGGTCGGCCGAAAGGGGTGCATCGGCAGGCGATGGTCGTCGCCGCTTCACCCATCGCGTTCGGCGCGGGCTACGTGGCGGGCCGCGATCTTCACCTGTGCACGGGACCGCTCTACCACGCAGCTCCTCTGGCCTTTTCCTTGATCGCACCGCTGATCGAGGGTGTCGGCACGGTGCTGATGGACGGCTGGGAAGCCGAGGAAACGCTGCGGCTCGTCGCCGAGCACCGCATCACCCACACGCACATGGTCCCGACGATGTTCCATCGCTTGCTGTCCCTTCCGGAGGAGGTGCGCCGCCGGTACGACCTCTCCTCTCTCCGGTGCGTCCTGCATGGCGCCGCGCCGTGCCCGGTTCCCGTCAAGAGCGCGCTCATCGACTGGCTGGGGCCCATCGTCGTCGAATATTATGCCGCCACCGAGGGCATCGGCACGAGCGTCGGCTCGGCAGAGTGGCTCGCGAAGCGCGGTACTGTCGGGAAGCCCGAGGATCCGGATCAGGTGCGGATCTTGGACCCCCAAGGCGAGCAAGTCCCCGCCGGGTCCGTCGGCACCGTGCACCTGAAGGCCCCCGAGGTGGGGCGCTTTCGCTATCACAAGGACGAGGGCAGGACGTCGACCGTGTACCGCGGCGACTATTTCACCCTCGGTGACGTCGGCTACCTGGACGAGGACGGCTATCTCTTTCTCACGGACCGGAGCGCCGACCTGATCATCTCCGGCGGTATGAACATCTATCCGGCCGAGGCGGAGGCGATCCTGTTGACGCACCCCGCGGTGGGCGACGTCGGCGTGATCGGGGTGCCGAGCGCCGAGTGGGGCGAGGAGGTAAAGGCGATCGTGAAGCTCCGGCCTGGCGTCGAGGCGTCCGAGACGCTCGCGCGCGAGATCGTGGACTTCTGCCGGGCGGGGCTCGCTCACTACAAATGCCCGCGGAGCGTGGACTTCGTCGAGCGACTCCCCCGGCAGGACGACGGCAAGCTCCACAAGCGCGCACTGCGCGAGCGCTACCGAGCGTTGGCGAGCGAAAGGGACCTCGGTCAGCGCCTCGGGCGAGGTGGCGAGTAGGGCGGAAGTCGCAAACAGGCAGCGTACCGTCTTGCGCCAACCCTGCGCGACAAACGATGTCCGGAGGGGATGTCCATGAGGCTCAGGGACCTCGGGATGACCGAGGAGAAGTGGATCCATGAAGGATCATGGACGATCCCCGTAGTCGGAACCCTCGGGGTGCTCCTCGCCGCGAAGCGCGGGCAGCTGCTAGCTGAAGTGGCTCCAGTGATCGCACGCATGGAACTTCTGGGGATGTTCGTCTCTGTTCGCCTTCGCGACGAAGTCCTGCGCATCGCTGGTGAAAAGGGATGAGCGCGGGCGCCGGGGTTTCGGCTTTCGACGTCGCCAACCTCATGCGACACGGGAAAACAAGGGGTGAAGGGTGGAGGCGCCGGGAATCGAAGCCGCGCGCTAGAAGCGGACGAAACCCCGGGAAAACAAGCCCCAGAGGCGCTTCCTTCGTCCGACGCCGGATCCAAACCGGCGGGAACTGGCGACGGCACGCCGGATGACGTCGACGAGCTTCGAGCGCAACTCGCGGCGCTCCAGCGCAAGATCGGCGAACTCGAGTCGCGCCGGGTCGCGGAGCCCAACGCCGAACCGACGCCTGCGAAGGTCGTCGACTTCAGTGCGGAGCGGGCCCGCCGACGCGCTTAAAATAGTTCCCGAGACGCGCGGCGCTGGAACTCGCGGGAGTAATTACGGATTCCGCGCCGAGCTTAGACATCATTGTCCAAAGTGCCCGCGATGACTCAGCAAAAGAGTTGGCGCACCCCGTCCGTAAACCCTACATACTCAGACCATGGCACGCGACCGACAGCTCCACATCCTGATGAACGAGGCCGAGCGAGAGATGCTTCGCGAGCTCGCTGAGCGGCGCGGAGTCTCATCTTCCGACGAGGTCCGTATCCAGCTTCGCGAAGCGTATCAGCGGGCGCGCGCAGCCTCGGCGGAGGGACGCACGGTCTGAGAAAAAAGCGGCCCGCGCGGGTACGAACCGGCGGGCCGCGGACGAGCAGAGACGAAACGAGCAGAGAACGATGAAGCTGATACCGGAGGGAATCGAAGTCAAGGCGACCTACGACCTCGAGGTCGACGGCAAGGCGAGCGCCGATTTCGCGCTCGCCATCGGTCTCGGGCATCCGCGCGATTCGCACGCGCTGTCGCGCAAGCTGGTGGTCGAGTACATGCCGGTGGACTCGCCAGAGCGCCGGGTCGCTCTCGCTCGCATCGACGAGCTGGAGCGCATCGCGACCCAGCGATACGAAGCGAAGAAGCGCGAGGCGCTCGGACGCATGAGGGCGCGTGTCCGGCTCCGCGCGGTCCGGCCTCCGGTGCGCCGGACCGCGACGCGTGCGCCCCGTCGAGCGGTTCGCGTCACGGTTGTCGTGCGGGTCGACGCTGACTCCGGCGGCGACGGCCCACCATCTCCGGGTGACGACCCAGCACATCTAGCGCGCCAGCAGGTGCGCCCGTGACGCGCGCCGAGCTCCTGGCGTTCGTCACCGAGGTCGAGCGCGACCCCGACCTCGCCGCGCGCCTCGCCCGCGTGCTGGCGCCTCACGTCTTCCGCGCTGGCGCGAGCGCCGCGCAGACGACCGCCTACTCGACGCGCGCCGGAGGTGCCCCGCCGGGGTATTCGCGCGACGGCTGGCGCGCCCTCGCACGCAAGATCGGCCACAAGCGCGGACGCTACTGGTACGTCACGCAGGCCGAGCTCGACGCCTTCGAGCGCTCGCCGAAGCCCGCAAACGATTCGCCGACCACGTCGGCTTGGACTCCGGCACACGCGGCGCGAGCACTCGCTCTCCGGCCGGCGGGAGGTGCGCGATGAGGCGCCTCGAGCTGCTCACGGTAACGACTAGTGAGTTCGCTCCTTACTACGATAAGAAAAGATCTCCTCACGAGACGCAGACGCATTCCGGTACGCAGTCGATCGGAGAGGTACGCGTGCGTGTTTCAGGCGGGCGCGTCGAGCGCGTTCGACGCCGACCAGGTCGAGGCGGCGACCGTTCGCCGGGTGCCGGCGACGCACCGGAGGTGCACGCGCGTCCTGGTGATCGACCCGACCGCGGGCAGTTCGGACACGTACGCCTTCGGCGTCGTCGGCTGGCGTCGCCCCCACGACGGGGCGGCGGGCCCGTCGCTGCTGGAGTTCAGCTACATCAACGGCGTCGAGCACGCCTCTCGCAAGGGGTGGACCTCCGACAGGATGGTCGCGGCCATCGCGAAGGTCGCGCACGAGCACCAATGCTCGGTGATCCACGCCGACCAGTTCGAGCGGTTCGCGCTCGCGAGCGCGTTCGCCAACGCCGGCTTTCGCTACGTCGCGCACGCGTGGACGCAGCCGATGAAGGAGCGCGCGGTCGAGCACGTTCGCGGGTGGCTCGCCGACGGGGTGCTCGCACTCCCGAGGCACGAGCGGATGCGCAAGGAGCTCCTGTCGTTCGAGGAGAAGATCGCGCCTAGCGGCGCGCTCACGTTCAGGGGCCGGGCGGGAGGCCACGACGACTTCGCGATGCTCGTCGTGCTCGCCGCGCTTGTCGACATCGAGGAGGGCCTGCCGGGTTCGACGCTCTTCGACGCGCGGGCGAGGGCGCTGCAGCGGGCGCGCGCCCACGCGCACGAGGTCATGCATCGGCTCGAGAACGGCGACGACGACGGCAGGGTCGTGGCCGCGAATCACGAGCGGATGCGTCGCGCGGCGTACGCGTCGAAGACGGAGGACGCGGCGCTCGAGGACCGGCTGCAGTGGAATCACCTGCTCTGGCGCCAGCGGAGCCCGGTCGTGACCGCGGCGGACCTCGCAGAACTGCGCGAGCACGGGCGGATCCCGCCGATGGACAAGGAGTGAAACGAAATGAACGTAATGATGAGAGTGAGCAATCCGCTCGACGTCCCGCAGACGCTCAGCCTGCCGGGTGCGTCGATCAAGGTTCCGGCGCACGGCACCGCGGAGATCCCCGCGCGCTTCCGGATGGCGATCTGGCAGCGGCGCTGCGAGGAAGTCGTCTGCCGCGACGAGGGCCTGCCGTGGTGCCCGCGCGGCCACAAGTCAGGAATCGTAATGGGCGGCCTCGCGCCGCAGTTGATCGATGAAGGAGACATCAAGTGAATTCTACACGCGAGTGGGAGCATGAATCTGCGCGCACGAGCGACGACGCGATGACCACGTGGACGAATCCGCTCGACGTCGAGCAGACGATCGAGGTGCAGGTGCCCGCGAACATCACCAAGGTCGCGACCGACGACTTCGGGCACCGCCGGCAGTGGACGGTGACGCAGGTCACGAAGAAGATCCACTTCGCGCCGGGCGAGACGAAGGCGCTGCCGTCGAAGTTCGACTCGGCGATTCACCAGGTGACGCAGTGCGGTCACCCGCCGCCGTGTCGCGCGTTCTGCCGGCACCCGGCGGACGCGGGCCCGCGCGCGGTCCTCTCCGGTGGGCTGGCGCCGATGCTCCAGCGTGAGGGGCAGCGGTACTCGATCGACGTCTCGCTCATCGCGCGGAGCTCCGACGTGCGCTCGATGAGCGTCGCGCCAGCTGACGTCAAGGGACAGCTCGCCGACGACGGCGACGACCCGACGCTGGCTCGGGCTCGCGCCCGTCGGAACACGGGATCCTTCCCTGGCCGGGGGACGCGTTGAGTCGCGCTCTTCGCGCAGTCTCAGGGCCTGCCGACGCCGTCGCCGCGGCGGAGGAAGCAGTCCGCGCTGAGGCCGACGCGCTCTCCTCGGCGAAGGCCGAGGAGGCGGCTGCCCTCAAGGCCTACGACCAGGACGAGTCGAAGGCGAGCGATGCGAGCAAGGCGACGCGCGCCCGGGAGCGGGCCGAGCGCCGGCATGCAACCGCGCTCGATGGCCTGAAGGCCGCGGTCGCTGCACGCGACGACGCCCAGCGCGCGGCCGACTCGGTCGAGATGAACGACGCGATCGCGTCGGTGCTCGACCTCCCCTCGAAGCTGGCGCCGCACCTGCGCGCCCTCGTCGCGCTCGACCGGCAGGCATCCGAGATCGTCGACCAGATCGCCGACCTGGTCATCGACGGCCAGGACACCTTCGCGCGCGCGACGGAGCTCGCGGAGCGGCTCGAGCAGCCGGCGACGGTGCAGAGGCAGATCGGCAAGCCGTCCCTCGCGCAGGCCGCGTTGCTCGCGCGCATCGCGATCGCCCGTGACCGCAAGGAGCGCGGTCGCGACATCGCGAACGGATGGACCGAGGCGGCTCTCGAGCCGGCACCCACGTCACCCGAGCGCCCGGCGTACGACGCCGCGCTCGCACTCGTCACCAGCATGGAGAAGAAATCATGAGCAAGGAACTCGCGCCGCTCGAGCTCGCAATGGCGCTGCTCGGCCAGGCGGAGGCGGCTGCCGTCCCCCCGCCCCTGCTGGGCGGCGTGCCGCCCTTTCGCCGCGTGGGCGTGCCGTTGGTCACCGACAGGCCCGCTCGACCTGCAGGCAACCGCGCCGGCTTGTTTCCGGGCGAGCTCGACACCGACCCGGCGCCCGTGCCGCGTGGCGTGCGCGGCTTCGCGGGGCCGCCGGAGATGGTGGACGCCGTTGTAGAGACGCTCCGGACGATGAAGCCCACGCCGGTCGAGGAGCCCCAGGTCGAGGAGCCCGAGGAGAAGCCGGAGACCGAAGAGCAGGCGCTCGCTCGGATGTCGCGAGAGAACGAGCAGAAGCTCGCGGCGATCAAGAGGGACTTGAACTCGTACGCCCGCCGCCACGGGGTCGATCTCGAGCAAGCCGGCCGTCGATCCCGCGCGTGTCGAAGCGCAGCGGCTCGCCGACGCTCAGAAGCTCGTCGTCGAAGCGGCGCTCGAGAAGAAGAAGCAGAAGCGCGAGGCGAAGGCTCGACAGAAGATCCTGAAGGGGCTGCGATGAGACCGACGACCCCCCGCAGGTTAAGGGCCCATCGCGCCGCGCGGCGATGGTGCGAGAGTGGCGACGCGCTCGACGTGCCGATCGTCGCGATCGAAAACGCCGTGGCCGACGCCGCGGACCTCGTCGAGCGCGACCTCGACGTCGCCGAGGTCGCGAAGGTCTGCTCGTCCGCCGTGCGCGCCGCGCTTCACGACCGAGAGCAGGCGGAGGCCACGGCCGCCATGGCCGGAGGAGCTCGACGATGAACGCGGTCGACTTGCTCGCCAATGCCGAGCGTCCGGCCGACGAGCGGCCGCGCCCCATCCCTCCGTTGCTGCCGGACGTTCACTCGCCCGACGCGCTCCCTCCTGGCCCGGTGATGCTCGAGCTCCGCCGGTGGCGCATCCGCGCGCTCGCGGCCGAAGCGGAGCTCGCGGTACTCCGGCGGAGCCGACTGCGCGTTCTCCCCGATTTGCCGAGCAATCGACGATTCACGAAAGTTCGCCAGCCCGCGCTTGGGCCGGCTATCTTGCGGGGAGCTGGGTGCGATGGCATACGCCGGTCGGGCAGCGGGTTGGCCCTAGAGAAAGCCGATGGCCGAAGAGAAGCCGAAGAGCATCAAGTTCAACTACATAAAGAGCCCGATGTTCCGCGTCGTGCACGTCGATGGGATCGTCGGAGGGCCTTCGCCGCAGGGCAACATCCGCTTCGCCCTGTACAGCGAGCGGTTCGCGATCCCGCAGCAGACGGAACAGGCACTCAACCCCGACGGATCTCTTGGACCGGAGATCCCGGAGGGGCGCGTCGGCCGAGAAGGTATCGTCCGCGAACTCGAGGTCGATGCGGTCTTGAACGTCGAGGTTGCGCGTGGTCTGCGCGATTGGCTCAGCGAGCAGATCAAGACTCTGGAGCCGCTCATTGCCCAGGCGAAGGGAGCCCCAGGGAGCGTACCAAAATGAACACCAGCGCAGCGATTCCGAACCGGTACCTCCGAGCTCCGCAGGAGTCGGCCGCCTCCGTGAAGATGGCGGTCACCGAGAACCGAAAGCCGAGCAAGCCACTGGCGATCCTGCGCTTTCCCTATGGCGTGGGTAGCGCCCAGGCGGCGGCGAGCGCCTCTAACGAACTGCGCGGTGTTCTCCTGGTCTCTGGGGCCCTTGCGATGACGGCTGCCTTTTCAGCAGGCATGTTGGCCAGGATCATGGCGAAGTCCGTGAGCGAGACGCGGAAGGAACTCCCTGACGCCGTCACGCGGACACTGCGGTCGTTCGCGGGCCCTGGGGCACGCCACAAGGTTGGAGCGCTCGTCCTTGACGTCGCGGAGCGCGCGCTGGACTGCATCCGCACGAGCGGACTGTCCGTTGAGCGAGTCGTCTCGACGGCTGACGGCGAGGTCGCGTTCTACTTCGTCGGACGGCAGCTCACGCCGGGCGGAGCCCATCGTCGTTACGGCACTGTCGTCTGCGACGAGGACGGCGCGCTCACAGCGCTCTGCGAGGACCGCGTCTCGCGAGAGACGAAGGTTTGGGATGTGCCTGCGGGGGAACTCGACGAAGCGCTTGGGATCATCGGTAGCTTCATCAGGGGTTGAGAAAACGCGTGCGCGATCTGGACGAGCCGATCCCGCCCACCGAGGAGCTCTATCGAAGCGTTGCGTACGGGGAGTCCGACGAGGAGGCCCTCCTGCCGACGTCGATCACGCTTCCGGCAACCTCCGTGTCCCGTGCGAAGTATCTCGCGCGCCCTGAGGACGCGATCAAAGACACCGACACGGGCCTCGCGGTGACGACATCAAGCAAGGTCCCCGCATCCTTAGATTCTCCCGGGGGCACGACCTTCGAGATCACCGCGAACGACGATCCGTCGCAAGGCGACGCGCACGCCGAAATACGCGTTCATCGCAAGGGCCGAGCGTACGATCCAAGGTACAAGGTCGAGAGCAAGTCGTTCCGACTTGAGCTGAAGGCAGCGATAGCCGCGAGCTTCACGATGGTGCTGAAGCCTACCGCGCCCGAGTCCCCAGCCGAGTAGAGAGACGGCCGAAACCCCCATTTCCGGCTGGCCCGCGGCGCCTCGGCCCCCCACGCCGTCCGCCGTGCAGGTCGGGGACCATCGGCTCGGAACCTAGCGGGCGCGCGTCACCTCGCACGTCGCTGGATATGTACTACGATCCGTAGTACGTTGATCGAGTCATGAAACAACGCGTTCCCACCGCGATCCGCCTCACGGAAGAGGACACCGAGATCGTCCGCAAGCTCGAGAAGCTCACCGGCCTCGAAGGGCTAACGGCGGTATTTCGTCTCTCGATCCGCGAGACGCTCGCCGCCTGGGAGCGCCGAGGGAAGAAGTAAGAAGCGGGGCCGGCGCGTGCGCTAACACGCCCGACCCCATGGCCAAACCCCACCTGAATGAGGTTCGACATGTCCGACGATACCCTGCCGCCGCTCGACCCGCCCACGCTCGACGACCTGGAGCCGCTGGCTGAAGCGGCGAACGATCAGGAAGAGCTCTCCGCGCCACTGATCCCCCGGGGGTTCGCGCAGCACGCCCTCTCGCTTGCTCTCGACGACCTCGCCGCCGCGTTCGTCCGCGTCGAGGCCGTCGCCATGGCCCTCGCGCGGCAACTCGACTCGCAGGAGGTCACGTGAGAGACGACCAAGCGCCTCCCACTGTCTCTGGCGTTGACCCCGAGCTCGTGTCGCTCACCGCCGACGATCTCGACGAACTCGCGCACACCCTCGAGGGAGCGCGCTCGATCGCGGTCGGGCTCGCGACAATCCTCCGGCGGCAGGCCGCGCAGGCGAGAGCCCGCGGCATCGTGAGCGGAGGGAAGAGGGAAGCGCAGTAGCGGATCGGTCTCCGCCTTCCGCCTCCGATCGCTCGGGGGCGGGGGGAGGCGAACGATGACGACGAGCAAAGGCGGGCGCCCGGCGACGGGCTCGATCAGGTGGCGGTTCAACCCGGACCCCGACGTCCGGAAGTTCCAGTGGTTCGGGCGGGTGAAGAAGGCGGACGGCTCACGCCCGTGGGCGCCGCTCGACCCGAGCATCCTCGAGCACGAGGAGGAGCGCGCCCGCGCGAGCGCCGTCGAGACCGCGGCCTGGTTCCGCGACAACCCGCACGTCGACGCGGGGATCAAGGAGACGGTCGCGGAGTACGCGAACCGATGGCTCGCGGACCGGGTCGGGCGCGTCTTCTCGGTGAAGGACGACGTCAGCCGGATGCGCGACCACGTGCTCCCCACCCTCGGCCACCTGGACGCGAGCCGGTTCACGCGCGACGACGTCGAGAAGCTCCGCGACGCGCTCGACGAGAAGATCGTCAACGACGAGCTCTCGTGGAAGACGGTCTCCTCCGTCTGGACGCTCGTGACGTCGATGGCGGGCGACATGGTCAACGCCAAGAAGCGGGAGCTCCGCACCCGCACCGACAACCCGTGCCGGGACGTGAAGCCGCCGGAGCGCGGCGACCGCAAGGCGAAGCAGTTCCTCTACCCGAGCGAGTTCCTCAAGTTCGTCTCGCACAAGCGCGTCCCGCTCCGCCTGCGCGTCGGGGTCACGATCGCGGTCTACACGTTCGTGCGCGACGGCGAGCTCCGCGCGCTCAAGTGGGACGGCGGCGACGTCGACCTCGAGCACGGGACGCTGAGCGTCACGAGGGCGCTCACGCGCGCGGGCACGACCAAGTCGACGAAGTCCGGAGAGACGCGCCGCTTCGCGATCGAGCCGGCGCTGCTGCCGCTCCTCGCGATGCTCCACAAGCGGGCCGGCGGAAAGGGCTCGGTCGTCAACTTCCGCGACCGGCACATGTCCCGGGACCTGCGGCTCTGGCTGAAGCGCGCCGGAGTCACGCGGCCCGAGCTTCACAACGGAGACGCCACGCGCAAGGCGCTGACGTGGCACGACCTCCGCGCGACCGGGCTGACGTGGATGGCCGTCCGGGGCGACGACCCGCTGAAGATCAAGCAGCGCGCGGGGCACTCGACCTTCTCGACGACGGAGCTCTACATCCGGCAGGCGGAGGCAGTCCGGGAGGGGTTCGGCGACGTGTTCCCTACGCTTCCGGACTCGCTCCTGGGTTTGGATCCGGTTTGGCCAGATCCCAACCTCGGCGACGAATCGAGCCTAAATGAAGCGGTTTCAGGTGGAGGCGCCGGGAATCGAACCCGCTGGCGGGTCCTCGGAAAGATTGGGCTTTTCCCCGAAGCCCGAGAAAACAAGCCTTTCGAGCTGGCCAGGGGTTGCCTGGGGATGCCCGAAGTAGCACCGGCCGTGTGAACACCCGTGTGAACGGTTCTAGCGCGGCCAGACCAACCGGTCGATCGCCTCCCCAATAGAGGCTTGGCCGACCTGGCACCATCTGTGCGGGCGCTGTCGCAGTCCCTCCTGACAGCGGCTTCCGCAATTGGTGGGGCGCATCACCTCCGCTTTGTGTGGCAGTGCACGCGATCCCGGTTGTCGGGGCACCCTGGACCCGGAGCTGCTTCCCAACTTCTCGAGCTGGATGAGTTGCTACCTCCACCAGACGATCCGAGCTTGCCCCGCCCCCACTCGATGACGAGCCAGATGCGGGACTCGACCCGCTCGAGTGGACCCGCGGTTAGACGAGCCCGATGCCGATCCCCCGCCGTTGTCGGTGCCGATCCCGGTGCACGCGCACGGATCATGCTCGCTGCCCGAGGTGCACATTCCTCCGCCGGACCTTCAGGTCTACGAGCGCCCGTTCGTCGGAGGGGCGCCATGACCGACTTCACGGCGGACAACGCCCCGCGGACGCGCGGAGCGTCATCTGTACGATGGCGGCAACGCACCGGCTGACGGACGTCCGGCTCGCGCCGACCTCGAACCCAGCTACATCCCCCATCGTTCGCGCTCCGCGACGCCGGGAGGGCTGGAGCCGTCTCTCCGACGACCACTCCCTCATTAGCAGCCCACTAGCGGCGAGCATGCGTGTCCGCGATCGCGTCAGCACGCCGTTGGAGGGGGCGAGACCAAACTCGGCGCGCCGGGCGCCGGCGGGAGCGAGTACCAGTTCGGCCAAGGGAACGCCGCGAACTCCAGCATGCCGTTAGCGGTGGGCAGCCTCCCGTCGAAAGCGATGTCGTCGACGCTCGGCACGATCGTGACCTTGGCGACCACCGGCAGCTGGTAGCGGCGCAGCGGGTCGACCTCGAGACCGACGTCGCGGCGGCGGTCGGCGAAGTCGACGAGAGCGACGAGCGCCTTCGACACGAACTCCGCGAGCGCCCCATCCGTCGCGAACGAAGCCACGCGGCGCGCGTCACCGGGGTAAAGGAGCGATCGAGGGCGCCTGTCGGAGGTGACGTGTTCCCACCCGATCGCCGCCTCCGCGAAGTAGCTGACGGGACGCGCCCCGTCCCACGTCATGGAGACCTTCAGCCCGACGGGCCGCCCGTCGATGACGCACCCCTCGTCACCGCTCGTCGGGAACACCGGCTCACAACGGCGCGCGCCCATCGCCGTGGGAGCAATTGCCCCGTCCATCGGGCGCATCGGGAGCCGCAACACGGCCGGGACAATCTCCTCTCGAATCCGCTGGGCGCCCGGCGGAAGCTGCTGCGCGGCGACTTGGTTTAGCGTCGCCAAGCGTGGCCTGTCGCTCAGATGGGAGAAGGTGCACGACATCCCGTCGCTCTTCTGCAAGGTGACCCCGCCCAGGTTCTCCGAGATCCAGCCGGGGCCGTGCGGGGAACGTGTCCACCCGCATCCTTCCGTCGGAACCCATGGGGTCGAGTAGAGAACCGATGCGACGAGCTTGCGCGCGTAGACCACCGCGCCGTCGAACCGCGCGCAGTACAGCGACTGGGCGTGCGCAGTCCCGGTCGAATCTGAAGCTGGGGTGAGCTCTGCATCCGATCATCCTCTATCCTGCGTACCGCTCCCGAACATCTCGCTTGGCGTGCGCCTTGGGAGGCCACCCTGAGCCGCGGGCCCGACGTCGTAGTCGGGCTCGTGGGTCACGATGCCGCTGGTGTCGTCGGCGCTCACGACGGGCACTCCTCGGCGACCAAGTCGTCTGCGCACCAAGAGCAGATCACATGGGGAACGAGCGTCCCATGCGGCGCCAGCCATCGCCGTAGTGGAACCTTTCTCCGCAACGCTCGCACTTGCCGGACAGCAGTTCCCCCGCTTTGCCGACCATGCCCAAGGGCGTGACCCGGACTGTGTCCGTCGCCCCCGCGGCTCGGAGCTCGTCGAGCCCTTCTGTGAGGAGCTCCCATCCGATAGACTCTTCGGCCTCCTCGCGCACGAACTGCTCAACCGCCATCTCGCCCGGATGGCCCTCTTCGAATCTCCTCGGTTATCTCGGCCATCCGTTTCTTGACGCGCAAGGCGATCGCCTTGGTGGGGTAGGTCACGACTGACCTCCCTTCACCGCGTCGATCACTTCGAGTGCCGCCTGTAGACCCGACAGGCGACCTGCGGTGAACTCGACGTTCATCTGGGGTGTAGTCTCGAGAACGTGAACGAAGTCGGTCAGCTTTCTCTTGACCCTGTCGATCTGAGATGGCCAGTGGAGACGGACTACGCGCGGAGGTCGCTTCGGAGGCGGGGGGAGCGCGCCAACCATTCCCTCGCGAGAGCGATCGCGCTACGCCGGATCTCCTCAAACGCCAGTTCGATGGCCTCCGAGAATGCGTGGCGGAGCGCATCGACTTTGTCCGTTTCGTGCTCCTTCGTAGCCAGGATGCCGTTCTGAACTTCGACGTACGATAGGGCGCGGCGGAGGTATGCGATCGCAGAATCGAGTACGAGTGCGTCGGGCGAGATGGGGACGTAGTCGGGGCTGCCGGCAGGCTTGCCGTCTTCGCGGTAGACGCTCGAATGATCGACGAAGTGCTCGGCCATGCCTGTTTTCTTCACCTTCTTGCGGTAGCTCATGACTGACCTCCAGCGGCGTCGCCCGTCGTCGCGGGCGCGTCGGCGCTCATCGGGACGGTGTCCCCGGCGGTCCCCGTCACCGCGGCGACGGTGGAGGTCTTCCCCTCCTTCACCCGAGCCTGGGCGAGTTGCGGGTCATTGGCCCTCTCGCTCTGTTTGCGTTTCGCTGCCTTCGACTGCTGCGGCCCGTGCTCTTCGAAGACAATCACCTCCCCCTTCTCGAAGCGCTTGTTGGCGCCCAAACAGAGGCCGCACGACATGCAGGTCGGCAACTTCCTCCGCTCGGCCTCGTAATCGATGTCACTCATGCCAATCTGCACGCGCTTGGAGTCGAGGGCCCGCCTCCCGACCTCCTGCGGGCATGGGATGAAGCGCCAAGGGAGCCCGGACAGCCGATAGGGCTTCGTGTCGTCGAACTCGGGGACGGTGAGGGCGCTCGCGTACCCCATCTGGTGCGCCGGCTGGATCTCTCAATCGAGTCGACCGACGCGAGCGGCGAGATGTAGAGCCCGAACGGAGCCCTGTGAACATCTCGCCAAGAATGCGTATACAGAAAACACAGGCCCACCGCGCCGGTGGTGATAGCGGCCCAAGGCGCCTCCGAGCATCCAGGCCTCCCGTTCGGTTCGAACGTCGCCTGCAACGTTTAGACGAATGGGCCGCCCGCCAGCTCGAGGTCCGTCCTGGGGCACGCCGCGGACGTACAGAGTGTCAATCAGGTGCACCTCCTCGGCGACGACGTTCGTCGAGTTGTGGCCGAACGCCGCCGCGTTCTGGTGCTTGATGAGATTTCGCGTCGCAGGTCCGCTCGCCACCGGGTAGCAGTCGCCCTCTGCCTTCCTCGGGCAGTCGTCGGAGCACGTCGGTGCCATCGCGACGTACGTCGAGGCGCACTTCGGCCCCCGGTTCACTAGCTTCAGGCCCGTCGTGCCGTCGTTCCGGACCACGATGTGGCGCTCGACCAGGCATAGCTTCGAGTCCTGGGACACACGCTGCAGGCTGGCGGCGCCGCAGGTCCTCTGGACACCGTCCCCCGAGCCCGACTCCTGTTCGCCGCCGCGGTAGAGTGGAAGGAATCGCTTCGGTGAAGAGTCATTCGGTTCGCTAGATTCAGGATGAATCGGTCCTGATGCATCTAGTCCCTGACCGTCTGCGGCTGGCCCGCTCCCAAGTGTTGGCCCGTCGGCGCCGGCCCCGGCGTCCGTCACCGTGGCCGTCGCGGTGACCGCCGTCGTCATCGCCCGTCCGCCGCTCTTGCCAGGCTTCCGACCGGTCTTCCGAGCGCGAGGCGATTGGCGGCGGACGGCGTGACGAACGCCCGCGGGTTTCGCCCCGCCGTGGGAAGGCGGCCATCTCCAGCGGTGTCCCTCTCCTGCGCGGAACCGAGCCTGGGCCGTCCCAGTCCAGTCGCCTTGAGAGATTCCCTTGGGAGGACAGATGGGAAGAGGCACTCGGGCGACGTAGCCCTCGTCCCAGACAGCGTCGTCGCCGCCATCGGGGGGCTCCTCGCGATAGTGGCCCGTGTCTTCTGCTGCGGCCCACCCTTGGTCATCGCCAGAGCGAAGGTCGTAGGAGTGCGAGTCGGCCTCGTCGGTTGTCGATTCGATATCTTTGGTCATTACTCACGCCTCTCTCTCATCTCAGTCAGCCCTTACGGCGCTGGGCCGGCTTCTTCTGGTTTGCGGAGCGGCGTGGCTTACGACCGCGACGACGCGCGCCGAAAGCGCTTCCTCTCATCGCCTCCTCCTGTTGCCGCGCGCGCCCGCAATCCCGCGTCTGCGTCATGTTGACGACGATGAAGCATTCGTCGGCCCGATCTTCGCCGTCAACTCGTCGAACGAGCAGTCGAACGGCTCGCCAGTCGACGCGTAGTCGTACTTGATGGGGATGACGAGCAGCGGCGACCTCACGTCTTCCAGCACTCGGTCGGCACCGCGCTCGATGAGGCGGAGGACTGAAGCCGCTGAACGACGGGTTGCAGCAGATCTAGGTGAACGCCCGCGCTGCGTAGAATGGCCATGGTGCGAAGCGCGACGAGGTCTGCCTCGGAGTAGCGCCGCGTCGAACCGGTCCCCTCCGAAGCCGCAAGAGATGGCGTAAAGGCCCCGGCAGCGATCCAGCTGTGGAGGACCGACGGCGTTACGCCAGCCATCTGGGCCGCGTCGCCGGACGTGTAGGTCGACATGATCAGATCCGTACGCTAATTGAATTCAAATGACAAACTCAATGCGTGACGCGATCCCGACCGTCGGCGAGACCATTGCTGCCGCCGAGCAGCTTCATGGCCGAATCATGACGGAGAGGTGGTTCGCGCTCTCCAAGACCGAGCGCGGGCCCTTGGAGCCGTTCGTGCGCAAGCTGAACGCCTACTGGAGCCAGGGCGATGGTGCTGACCCGTCCCATGTGCTCGCCGCGTTGCCCGCCGCGCGGGAGGCCTTCGAGGCGCTCGATCGCGCCGGCAAGCTCCCCTCGGCGGGCGTTGACGCCGTCGACAACATCACTCCTGCAGCGACCGAGGCGGAGCAGGAGGCGCTCCCTGAGCCCGGGCTCAACGGAGGTGTTGAGGTCGACCCGATCCACCAGCCGACCGAGGCGTCCGGTCTCTTCCGCCCGCTGGCCGAGAACAGGGTTGCGCAACTCGACCCCGCGTTGCTGATGCCGCACCCACTCAGCGCCGAGCTCTTCGCGTCCGTCGACGCCGCCGCCCAGGTCGCCCTCGAGCAGGATGTCGCTGAGCACGGCATCGACAAGCCCATACGCGTGACCGGCGATGGCTGCGCATCGCCGCCGAACACGGTGCTGTCCGGGAACCGCCGCCGCGAAGCTGCGCTCAAGGCGGGGCGGCCCGTGCCGGTCATCGTCGTCGACGGGCTGTCCGCTGATGAGGAGGCCTTCCTCGTCATCCGGGGCAACCTTTCCGACATTCACGCGCGCAAGCTGACTGAGGAAGTGAAGTACTGGGCGGAAAAGAAACTGCGGGAGATAGTGGGGCGAAGGAAGGGGCAGCGAACGGACCTGCCGCAGAGGACCGGTGAAAAGACCAGGGGCGGCACTTGGACGGGTGCCAGTCCAGGTTCCGACCGCGAGGAGAAGACCTCCGAGACGGTTGCGAAGATGGCCGGTGCGACGCGCAACGCGGTCGAGGACCGGACCAAGATCTTCGACTCTGTCGTCACGACCGAGGCTCTGAAGAACGCAGTCAGCAACGGTGCCATCACGCGCACCGCGGCCGCCACCATCGTTCGCGCGATCGAGATCGAGCATCGCTCGGGACTGCACGATCCAGCGGTCCTGAACCAAGCGAAGGCGAAGATCGACCTCCAGGTGCGGCGGGTCATCGATACCAAGGGCAAGAAGAGCAGGACGGGAAAGGCCAAACAGACCGGCAAGGGTACGACTGCAACCGCCCGCACGGCCGTGAAGAAGCCCGCTGCGGCTGCGCCGATGCCTCCTCGCGACCCCCATGCCACCCAGATGCAGTCCGCTCAGCCACGCGAGTCGACCCGCCCCGATAGCGTCGTCACACTGCCGGACTTCGACGCGTTCGAGCGGGCCGCGGAGGGCATCATGTCGTTCTCGACGACGCTCCATCGCCTCCTCAGTCGGGATGCATCCGACGAATCCATGGCCCTATTCAAGGAGGTCCAGGCGGGACGCGGCCCGCATAAGCTGCCGCCCACCACGGCGCCCGAATTGAAGCGGCTCCTCACGCTCCACCGGATCGTCTCGAAGATCCTTACACCGGTCGTCACCGGCAAGGTGCGCCTCACCTTGATGAGGTTGGTCGAGGCGGTCGGTCCGCTCCGCGAGGAGCTTGCGCCCGAGCCCATCACGCCGGCCGCGGGGGCGTCGTCGTGAAAGTCCGCCTCGTCGTCGTGAAGGGGCCCGGGAGGCCCATCCTCGTGTCGCCAGGCTTCCGCAAGAAGGACCTGAGCACGTACCACCTGGAGGTCCTCATCAAGTGCGGCCTGTCCTGTCGGTACTGCTCGACGAACAAGGGCCGGCAGGCACGTGTCCACGGCGAGGAACGGGACCTGGCGGCGTACGAACAACTCGGGATCCGGCTGAAGGCAGGCACGGAGCCGCGCCTCGCGTTGTGGGATCCGCAGATCATCGACAACCTGGTCGCCCAGTTCGAGGACGAGCGGCCCGACTTCGGCGCGGGCGGGACCCTCATGTTCTCGCAGTTCACCGACCCCTTCAGCGTGCCGGCCCTGCCCCTCGGCATCACACGCGCGGCCCTGGAGCTCGTCTTCGAGAGGACGCGTTTCCGTGTACGCGTGCTCACGAAAAACGCGTCCGTTGGGGGCAAGGAGTGGCTGGAGCTGTTCATCAAGCACCGCGACCGCGTCGTCGTCGGCCTGTCCATCGGGACGCTGGATGACGTGTGGGCGAAGAAGATGGAGGTCGACACGTCTCCGCCGTCGGCGCGCATCCATGCCTTGCATCGCCTTCAGGACGCTGGGGTACCGACCTTCGGGATGCTCTGCCCTATCTTCCCGGAGGTCATGGAAGGCGACCGTCTCGAGCGCCTCGTCGAAGCGACGCGTCCTCCCCTGGTCGAGCACTTATGGGCCGAGCCATTCAACGACCGCTCCAACTGGATGAACGTGCGCGACGCCTACAAGCTCGGCACCGACGGATACCAGTGGATGACCGACGTCTTCGACACCCAGGGTGGCAAGAGGAAGCGCAACGTCGCGCGATGGAGCGGATACGCGACCCAGCTCTACGAGCGCCTGCTCGCGAAGGCGGAGCGCGACGGGTGGATCGAGAAGCTCAAGTATCTCCTCTACGAGGAGGATATCGTCGCGACCGATGCGCCGAGGTTCTCGGGCCTCAAGGGCCTGCTATTGCAGTCCAAACCCGCTGACGACGGCCGAAGCAAAAACGGACAGATCGCGAAACTGCAGACCACCAGGACCGATCTCACCACGCTATGATCAGGATCGACTCCACCCCCGTACGCAGGCGATCACCGAACCGCAGACAGGGCGGGAGGAGGTGGTAACCTCGACATGAGAATTACGAATCCCCCCCCCACTTGCGGCCGCAGTTTCCTGGAGACATCTTTCGGGTCTCGACCAAGCACAAACCATGAGTGGAGACGAGATGCACGAGACCATCAAAGAGTTCAGGACCGAGGTCATAGAAACCCCGACGTTCCCCCCAACACCCCTATTCCTCGGAATCCGGAAGGCGGCCGCGGTCCGGTGCAAACACAAGAACTCGCACAGATATCGACGCCATGCACGTCGGCCAGCAAGGGCGCAGACCCGAAGAAACTCGAAGACGGGATCTAAGAGCCGCACAACGACGGGGACTGGGAACTCGGACACGGCCCAGACCACCATCTGACAGTCGCGGGGTCCTACCGAGGCGCTTGCGGGGCCGGCGCCCCCGCAGGCACCGCGCGTCCGGACTGGCTCTTTGGGGGATTGCTTCCCCCTTACGGCAATCCGGACGGGTTGGAGAGGTTGATTCTCTAGGCAAGTCATGGACTTGTCTGCGCGGACAAGGTTCGGTGCGCCTTCTCGAGGGCGTTGTTCTTCTAATCACGCGTCTTCCCGTGGGATTCGGCCATGCGTGAGGCCGATTTCCAGCTCTATGCGGGCCAACTCTTGTCCGCGGCTGTCCGGAAGCCTGTTCGGGGTGCTTTGGCGGACCCCACCGCCCTCTTGGTGGGGTTCGATTCCGAGTTTCGCCCTGTGGACCAGAGCCTGTTGAGTCTCCAGTTCTCTGTGATGGTTCCAGCGTCGCTGTCGTGTACGGTGTCGATTCCTCCGGTGTGCCAGGGATCTGGCCGGTCCCCGTTCAATCCTCATTCGTCATCTTCTGGCTGTTCGTCTTCACGGGCTTTTTGGGGTTGCTCTCCCGGTTGCTTGACTCCGTCTTCCTGCTTGCGGCGATCGCGCCTGTTTCCATCGTGTGCGACACCTCCTCGATTCTGTGACGGGGTCCTGTTCTCTCGCGTGTACTACCCCGACACGCCCAGGCTCAGTGCGGACGCTCTCGGCGGCTACCTGGAGCAGTTCTTGTTGGATGCCCAGGTTTGTCCCCCGGGTCGAGGGCGCAATCGCCGTGTGTACCTCGTGACGCACTTTGCTCAGGCCGAGCTCGGTATTTTGGAGGACCCCATCCGTGATGTCATAATCCGACAGATCGGGAAGGCCCATCACGGTCGGCTTCGTCCCCTTGAAAACCACGATGACGGCACGGTCTGGGACATTCGTTTTGTCGATCTATTTGCCTACTACGCGACGTCACTCGCCAAGATTGGCCAGTTCATCGGGCTGCCCAAGCTCGAAGAGGATCGCGAGCATCTCGAAAAGGTGCTTCAGCACGATCGGCCTCGCTTCGAGCGCTACGCCGTTCGGGACGCCGAGAATCGCCTTGCTCGCTTTCACCGGGCTCCGTCAGGACACGCTGGACCAGTGGGGCATCGACGTGTTGTACAAGCCGACGCTGGCGGCACTCGCGGCCGAGATCTTCCGACGTCACTTCCTATCTGTCCTTCCCTCGCCGGTGCGCAAAGCGAGCCAGCGAGGCACCCGTTTGACCTCGACCGGCTACCGTGGCTTCACACTGGAGGTGTCGGTCTACGACGGCCCCAGCGATGTTCGACTCCTGGCTGGGCAATCGTATTGGGGCGGAAGGGTCGAAGCGTACGTTCGCGGTCTTGTCGAGCAGCCGGTCGTCGAGTGGGACGTGGTCTCGCTATACCCGACCGCGGCGCTCATGCAGCCGCTCCCGAGCGCGCAGACCAAGTGGGTGGAGGTCACGACGCTGGCGGCGGTGCTCACGCACGAGGGGTTCGGGACCTTTCGCTTCCGCTTCCCCGGTGGTGTTGCCTATCCGTGTCTTCCCTGCACTCGTCCAGGGATAGACCGACTGCTCTTTCCTCGCCGGGGCGAGACCTCCTGCACGTTCGCGGAGGTGCGGGCCGCGCTCAAGATGGGGGCCACCATCGAGGTCGTGAAGGCCTTCGGATTTCAGCCGACCGCGCGAGAAGGATTCATGCCGGCGGGTCAGGCTGCAATCACGACGTAGCCCGGTACATGACGCATTTCATCCGGCTGAAGAAGCAGGTGACGAAGGGCTCGCTCGAGTATCAGACAGCGAAGCTCCTGCTGAACGCGCTCGTCGGCAAGTTTGGCGAGAGGCGTCAGGGAGACGAGCTGTTGTCCATTGAGCGAGCGGCTCGAGGCGAAGGGGTGACCGGCGTCGGCGGCATTCTGGCCCGGAGCGAGCACACCCGGGAAGGGTTGCATGCTCCCCCCGCCGTCGGAAACCTTTTCGTCATCGAATGGGCTTCGCTCATCGTGGGGCGTGCCCGAGCCTTGATGGCGGAGATCATCGCAAGGGGGGCGCTCCATGTGAGCACCGACGCGGTCATCGTACCGTCCAATCTGAGCATCGACTGCGAGTCGCTTCAGGCCCTTCGTGCTGTAGGGAGCGACATGACGATGGAGTGCGCGGCGGACGCGGTGTTTTTGGGTCGCACCCGTCAGTATGTCCTGTTGAAGCGTGTCGAGAATCTCACGCCGGATACCAAGGTCATCGCCAGGAACGACAGCTGGGCAGTGGTGAAGGTCGCACGCCATGGGGCCGCCGAGTCGGAGAAGGAGTTCGCCGAAATGGTGCTGCGCTGCCTAGAGACGGGTCGAGACCAAGCCGTCCCCGCGGCGCGCATGCAGCTCATGTCGGCGAAGAGCGTGGTCCGGGAGAGCCGCCCGGAGAAGCCTCTTCGCATGAATCAGGAGCTGGAGCGAACTGGCACCACGAGCTTCGCTTGGGACGGCAAGCGGCGCCTTCTCGATCGCGACACCAACCCGTTCCGCTCGTTCACCCGTACCGCTCCCTATTTTCCGTCGACACCTGCGAGGGCGGCAAGCATCAGCGTGAGGTCATCAGCGGCGAGGCCCAACGGAAGCGCCGACGAGTGTCCAAGGGAAAGCGCGCCGAGGTGATCACGATGCTCTACGCGGGGGTGTCTATCCGACAAATCGAGACGGCGACCGGCGTGCCCAGAAGCACCATCGCCGACTTGAAGAAGGCACTTGAGGCCGGTGTCGTTCCTGTTCCTTCGAGCCCGGTTGCATCAGACGACCCGGAGTGTCCAAACAGGCACATCTAGGTTATTCTACGGATACGATGTTTCATACGAATCCGACATCGGTTGACACTATCGATGGTGTGCAGATCGAGAAGGGCTGGGCCGGGTTGCTGGACGTCTATCATGACCTCGTGGACCACAATCTGGCGCAGCGCGGATGGCCGGCGATAAGCAAGGGTCGCCTCGCAGGGGTGCTCGTCAGCCACTTCCTGTTGGCTCATCGGAACGATGTTACCCGTCCCGGCGCCTTGACGAACCCCACGTTCCTGTCCCGGGTTTTGAATGCCGCCCCCGGGCCGGAACGCCGAACGAGGCTACGATGAGCAACAGCAATCCCACGAGTTCCTCGATCGAGCACCGAACGCTTCGGCGACGTGCTGGCGGTAGCTCGGTCCGTCGATGTCGGTGCGAATGGCGTGCATGGCCAGCCGCACCGTTTCCGTATCCGGGGACGCGCTCGGCGACAGGTCACCCCGTGAGCACGCGACGCCCCCTGGCAATTCCATGATCGTGTACGTCATCGGCGTCGGCTGCAGAGGCAACCTCGCCGGTCGTTTTCCTCGCCTCGGACATGATCGGCAGCTCCGGGCGCACGTGCGCCAACAGCCCCCTCCGATCGACCGAGGCGGGTGCCTCATCACCACGCCTTCCGGGCTCTATGGCTCAGGCGCAGTCGCTCGCCGCCCCGTACGAGGACGACCCGCCCATCCCGGGATGCAGGCACGCGTGCCGTGAACTGTACATAGCGTCTTCGATCGGTCAAGGGGTCAGCATGCCGTTGGAGGTGGCAACCCCAGCATGCGCCCACCATCGCGAAACCGCTTGTAATCAAGGGGTCCGCGAATGCCAACGATCAAAGTGCTTTACGACCATCGAGAATTCGGCTGCGAATCGAATCGCAACAATTGAAGTGAGATGAGGCCGGTCTTACGCTTGAGCTAAGACCCTGTTGACACGCGTTCATCTGCCATTCATGGGTAATGACGTCCCATGAAGGAGGACACCATGACCAATGACGAGAGAGATCGGAGCTACGCCAAGGAGCACGGCATCACCCCGGAGGAATGTGAGATCTTGATGAGCGCGGGTGCGGGGAGTATCGACGACATGCTCAGGGAGGCCCTTGGCCGCAATCTGGCTGCATCGCTGGGAGGATCCGACTCATTTGACTCCCTACCCGGAGGACTCGTTCCAAAAGATCGAGGCATGGCCTCCCGAAATGTCAAGGCTGGCGTTCAGGATCGTCAAGCGACAGCGATAGGCCGAAACACATCCCCCCGCGGATGCCGTCGCGCCGTCATGCGGCGCCTGAAGATGGCCACGAAGGGGACGACGATGACGACTGAAGATCAGAGGGCGCTTGAGAAGTTCGTGAGGCAATGCTGTCACGTGCATCCCTTGGCCAAGGTGACGCGCAAGGCGCTCTTCTCGGCGTACATCCAGTGGAGGGCCGCGCAGGGCAAGGTGCCGCTGAGCGCGCAGGACTTCACCGGCTACATCCGGGCGATCGCTGACATTGTGGAGCGCCAGGTGTACCAGCACGGCTCGTCGCGCTACGGCTGGCGCGGCATCTCGCTAAAGAGAGAGACCAACTGATCCCTAAAAAGCAAACTCCCCGCGCGGCGCGACCCGGCGGGGAGGGACTGGGACGGTTGGGCACCGGTCAGGTGAGCGACATCGTCAACGGCGCACAGCGAACGGAATCGGTTGAAGACAAGGTCCCCGCCCGCCGGCCGTCAGTGTCGCGCCAACCAGCGCCGGTGCTCCACGAGAAGGCACCGGTCCTGCACGACATCGATTCCCTCAGCGGTGAGCCGGTCGGCGACGGCATCGTTGCGGATGCCGAGCTGCAGCCAGACGGCGCGCGGGTGCTTGG